>NZ_CP199913.1:0-4966228 GCF_054954065.1 Nocardioides sp. S5-5 | reverse complement strand
AGCAACTGTGCGACGAACGTCGGCCGAGGCGGCCGGCACCGGCGGGGAATCCCGGATCCGTCGAACCTAACGGCCGGGGGCTTGTGGATCAACCCGCTATCCACAGGTTTTGACGTCCCTCACGTCAACGCCGTCACCGGGCGGTCCGGACGTCGTCGGTTTGACCCTGGATCCGGCCTCCGCGTACCGTTGATTGGTCAACCGGTGTCGACCGGTGCCGCATGTCCACGACGCCCCGGGTCCCACCGGTCATCGTGGCTGCGCGGTGCCGGCCGACGTGCTGTGCGGCTCCCGACCGGAGCTCGCTCCCGGCTGCCGGAGACCCTTCCCGACATCTGCATCATCCTGAGAGGCCGATCGTGAGCAAGCGGACGTACCAGCCCAACAACCGTCGTCGCCACAAGGTGCATGGTTTCCGACTGCGCATGCGCACCCGCGCCGGTCGCGCCATCCTGGCGAACCGTCGCCGAAAGGGCCGCTCGAGCCTGTCCGTGTGACGGGCACGTCGCGTGTCCGCCCAGCGGTTCCCGTGGGGCTGACGTGCTCGCCGCCGACCAGCGGCTGACCGAACCGGATCTCTTCCGGGCCGCCAGCCGCAAGGGTCGCCGTGCCGGCTCGCGCACCCTCGTCGTCCACCTGCTGCTCCCCGACGAGCAGCAGGCTGTCGGCATGTCCGGGGAACTGGTGGCCGGCCCGGCGCGGGCGGGCCTCGTGGTCAGCAAGGCCGTCGGCAACGCCGTCGTTCGCAACCGGGTGAAGCGGCGGCTGCGGCACGCCCTGCGCCCGGCGCTGGCGGGACTGTCCGCCGGATCCGTGCTCGTGGTGCGGGCCCAGGCGGCGGCCGCGACGGCGTCGTACCCGGAACTGACGACCGACCTCGCACGTTGTCTGGACCGCGTGACCACGTCGGGTCAGGCGTCCGGGCGGGAGGCGCGATGAGGTGGTTGCTGATCGGCCTGGTGCGTGCCTACCAGCTCGTCGTCAGCCCGTTGCTGGGGCCGACCTGCCGCTACTACCCGTCGTGCTCGGCGTACGCCGTCCAGGCGCTGCAGATGCATGGCGCGGTGCGCGGGAGCTGGCTGGCGGTGCGCCGGCTGCTGCGCTGCCACCCCTGGTCCCCCGGTGGCGTCGACCACGTCCCGCCGCGGCGCGGCGAGGAGCACGGGCACGAGCACTCCCCCACGCGCGCTGAGCGCGACTCCGAACTCCGCCCGGCGACCGCCGGGCGTCACCCCTTCCAGCAAGGAGCCTGATTCGTGGGCATCATCGGCGACATCGGCCACTTCATCATGGTGCCGCTGTACTACATCATCTCGGCGGCGCTCCTGGGCTGGCACAAGCTGTTCGACATCCTCGGTCTGGACCCCGAGGGCGGTCTGTCCTGGGCGCTGTCGATCATCGGCCTGACCCTGGTCATCCGGGCGGCGCTGATCCCGCTGTTCGTCAAGCAGATCAAGTCCAGCCGCAACATGCAGCTGCTGCAGCCCAAGGTGAAGGAGCTGCAGAAGAAGTACGGCCACGACCGGCAGAAGCTGGCCGAGGAGACGATGAAGCTCTACAAGGACGCCGGGACCAACCCGTTCGCGTCCTGCCTGCCGATCCTGCTGCAGATGCCGATCTTCTTCGCCCTGTTCCGGCTGCTCTCGCAGGCCGCGAAGGCCGACAAGCCGCACGGCTTCCTGACCGCCGAGAAGGCCCACGAGTTCGGCCACGCCAAGATCTTCGGCCAGCTCCCGATCGACGGGAACTTCTGGGCCTCGCGCACCTGGGGCGAGACCCCCCACGCCGGCGTGATGATCGTCGCGGCGATCCTGGTGCTGGCGATGACGGCGACCACCTTCACCACCCAGCGCCAGCTGATGGCCAAGAACATGCCTGCCGAGGCGATGAGCGGCCCGTACGCGCAGCAGCAGAAGATGCTGCTCTACATCCTCCCGGTCGCCTTCGGTCTCGGTGGCATCGCGTTCCCGATCGGTGTGCTCCTGTACTGGACCACCTCGAACCTGTGGACCATGGGCCAGCAGTTCTACGTCATCCGGAACAACCCCGCGCCCGGTACGCCGGCCTTCACGGCCAAGCAGGAGCGCGACAAGGCCAAGGCTGCCCGTCACGGTCACACCGCGACCGACACCCTCACCGAGGCTCCCCCGGAGCCGGAGGAGCAGCGGCCCAGCACCCGTCAGCAGCCCAAGCGGCAGAGCCGGTCGCAGCGCAGGACCGGCCCGCAGAGCCGGGCCAACCAGCCGAGCAAGCCCGACGGCCAGGCGAAGAGGTCGCCGGCGGAGGGTCAGGACGAGAACACGAACGACGAGGGAGAGACCAAGTGAGCGACGAGACCGTGATCGAGGCGGAGGAGACGGCGACCGAGACCGACGAGGCGCCGACCGAGGACGTGCAGGACGACGTGCAGGACGCGGCGTACGAGGAGGACGCGCACGAGGACGCCCCGGCCGCCGAGGGTGACCGCGTGTCCCGGCTCGAGCAGGAGGGCGACATCGCCGCCGACTATCTCGAGGAGCTGCTCGACATCGCCGACCTCGACGGCGACCTCGACATCGACGTCGAGGCCGATCGGGCGGCGGTGTCGATCGTCGGTGCCGACCTCAACCAGCTGGTGGGGCGCGACGGCAAGGTGCTCGAGGCGCTGCAGGAGCTGACCCGCCTGGCCGTCTACCGCGAGACCGGTGAGCGCTCGCGGCTGATGCTCGACATCTCCGGCTACCGGGCGGACAAGCGGACCCGGCTCACGCAGCTCGGCGCCGAGACCGCCGCGGAGGTGGAGAAGACCGGCGAGCCGGTCTCGCTGGAGCCGATGTCCCCCTTCGAGCGAAAGATCGTCCACGACGCGGTCGCCGCCGCAGGTCTCCGCTCGGAGTCCGCGGGTGTGGAGCCGCGGCGCTACGTCGTGGTCCTGCCGGCCTGATCCACCTGTCGACGTTTCACGTGAAACACGACGGCGACGCAGCACCCCCGGTGTCCCCCGGTCCTGAGGACCGGGTGGACCCGGGGGTGCTGCGTGCTGCCCTTCCCGCTCCCCCGGCGATCCTGGCGGAGGTCTTCTCCGCCGATCGCCTCGATCTCGTGCTGGCGTACGCCGACCTGCTGGCGACCGACGGTGTCGTCCGCGGCCTGATCGGCCCCCGCGAGACCCCCCGGCTCTGGGAGCGCCACCTGATCAACTGCGGCCTGCTGGCCGCCGCCCTGCCCGCTGGCGCCACGGTCGCCGACATCGGGTCCGGAGCCGGGCTGCCCGGCCTGGTGCTCGCGATCGCCCGACCCGATGCGCAGGTGGCGCTGATCGAGCCGCTGCTGCGTCGGACCGTCTTCCTCGAGGAGGCCGTCGACCGACTGGGCCTCGACAATGTCACGGTGATCCGCGGCCGTGCCGACGCGGTCCACGGCGTTGCGACCTATGACGTGGTGACGGCCCGGGCGGTCGCCGCCCTCGGCAAGCTCGCCACCTGGTGCATGCCGCTGGTGGCCCCGCGGGGCGCGCTGCTGGCGATGAAGGGCTCCAGCGCGGCCGAGGAGGTCGCCGAGGCCGAGGAGACCACACGGCGGCTGGGGTGCGCTCCCGCGGTCGTCGAAGAGCTGGGTGCGGAGCTCGCGGCACACGGAGCCGTCGAGCCGATCCGCATCGTCCGTCTGTCGTGGGCCGATCCGGCCCGCGTATCGTTGCCGCTTCGTGGCCGGCGTGATCCTCGGGGATCGCGCGGAGGCCCGCCGCGGCGGAAGAGGAGGAAGTCGTGAGCGACTCGTTGGGTTCTGGTCCCGGGTTTTCCACCGGTCCGGAGGCGGGTGCTGAGCGTGAGTCTCCACAGAACGCACCTGGTTATCCACAGGAACGGTCGGAAGGGACCGCCATGACCGAGGGCCATGTTTCACGTGAAACCGGCACGACTCCCCCGCAGGTCGTTTCACGTGAAACGGCGTCGGCTGGTGCGTCCGGTCCGCTGACGGCGGCACAGCTCGCCGAGCGCGCGGCCGGGTACGACGACGACCTGACCCCCCTCGCCCGGGCCGCCCAGGCCACCGTGATGGTCCGCGCCGGCATCCCGCAGGAGCAGCTGAGCCGCCCCTCGGAGACCCGCATCTTCGTGGTCGCGAACCAGAAGGGCGGGGTAGGCAAGACCACCTCGACGGTCAACCTGGCGGCCGCTCTGACGCAGCTCGGCCAGCGGGTCCTGGTCATCGACCTGGACCCCCAGGGCAACGCGTCGACGGCGCTCAACATCGAGCACCGGCAGGGCACGCCGTCGTCGTACGAGCTGCTCGTCGACGGCGTCGCCATCGCCGCCATCTCCCAGCCCTGCCCGGACGCCTCGGGTCTGTGGGTGGTCCCGGCGACCATCGACCTGGCCGGTGCCGAGATCGAGCTGGTCAGTGTCGTGGCCCGCGAGCAGCGGCTCAAGAAGGCGCTCGACGCCCACCCGCGGATCGGCACCGCGGCCGAGGTCGGCGAGGACCGCTTCGACTACGTCTTCATCGACTGCCCGCCCTCGCTCGGCCTGCTCACCTTGAACGCGCTCGTCGCGGGCGCGGAGATGCTGATCCCGATCCAGGCGGAGTACTACGCCCTCGAGGGCCTCGGCCAGCTGCTCGCGACCGTCGACATGGTGCGTGCCCACCTCAACCCCGAGCTCGCGGTATCGACCATCGTGCTCACCATGTACGACGCGCGCACCCGCCTCGCCGCCGGCGTCGCCTCCGAGGTGCGCGAGCACTTCGGCGACCAGGTGCTCAAGACCGCCATCCCGCGGTCGGTGAGGGTGTCCGAGGCGCCGTCGTACGGCCAGACCGTGATGACCTACGACCCGGGCTCGCCGGGCGCGCTCAGCTACCTCGAGGCGGCGCGCGAGATCGTCGTCCGAGGGAGTCTCTCGTGAACGCCCAGGCTCCCCGCCGCGGTCTGGGTCGCGGTCTCGGCTCGCTGATCCCCACCGGACCGCCGCCGCCGGTGTCGGCACCGGCGACGGGACCGGATGTCAACCAGAGCGCTCAGGATGCGGACTTTGCCGCTGGAGCGCCGTCCAGCGATTCCGTGGACCCCAGCTCCACCGGGTCGGCGAACGGCCCTCAGATCGCGGATTCGGCTCTGAAGCCCGTCGACGGTGCCTATTTCGCCGAGCTGCCCGTCGAGCAGATCGCGCCCAACGCGGTGAACCCGCGAACCGTCTTCGACGAGGACGCGATGGCCGAGCTGGTCCACTCGGTCAAGGAGATCGGCCTCCTGCAGCCGGTCGTGGTCCGCAGGAGCGGCCCGGACGCCTATGAGCTGGTCATGGGTGAGCGCCGTTGGCGGGCCACCCAGCTCGCTGGACTCACCACGATCCCGGCGATCGTGCGCGAGACCGACGACACCGACATGCTGCGCGATGCGCTGCTCGAGAACCTGCACCGCAGCAACCTCAACCCGCTGGAGGAGGCGGCGGCGTACCAGCAGCTGCTCGAGGACTTCTCCTGCACCCACGACGAGCTCGCCCAGCGGATCGGCCGCTCCCGCCCGCAGATCAGCAACACGCTGCGCCTGCTCAAGCTCTCCCCCGCCGTGCAGCGCCGGGTCGCCGCCGGGGTGCTGTCCGCCGGCCACGCCCGCGCCCTGCTCGGGGTCGGCGACGCGGAGCACCAGGACCGGCTGGCCCAGCGGGTGGTCGCCGAGGGCATCTCGGTGCGCGGCCTCGAGGAGATCGTCGCGGTCGGCGACGGCACCACCGGTACGCCGCCCCGCCCTCGCCGTGCCAAGCCGCAGGCCCCCGGCCTGGGCGAGCTCGCCGAGCGCCTCGGCGACCGCCTGGAGACCCGGGTCAAGATCGACCTCGGCAAGGCCAAGGGCAAGATCTCCATCGAGTTCGCCAACACCGGAGACCTCCAGCGCATCGTCGACCTGATCGACCCGCGCAACCGGCGCGACCGACCGATCTGAGATTTGTCGACATAGCGACACATCGACCTGTCGACGTACCGACAAAGAAACACCAACACCACGGGCCTCGGACGTTTCATGTGAAACATCCGAGGCCCGGGTCAGGTGCGACGGGCGGGTCAGCCCTTCTTCTCCGCCGCCTTCGCGGCCCGCTTGGCCGCCCGGGCCCGCAGTTCGGCCTTGTCGAGCGCGTCGGCGTCGTCGGGGGTGGGCGCGGAGCCGCCGAGGCGGGCGGGGATCCACCAGCTGCCGGGGGTCTTCTCGGCCTCGGGGTACTCGTCCAGCACCTCGTCGAGCATCCGCTGCATCACCGTGCGCAGCTCGGCGGTCTCGACGTCGTCGCCGGTGGGGTACATCGGCTCGCCGACCTTGACGATGATCGTCTTGGCCGAGCGGGAGAAGTCGCGCGGATGGTCCTTGGTCATCAGCCGGTGCGCGCCCCACACGATGACGGGGATGAGCGGTACGCCGGCGTCGGCCGCGATCCGCGCCGCGCCGGACTTGAGCTCCTTGATCTCGAACGACCGCGAGATGGTGGCCTCGGGGTAGATGCCGACGACCTCGCCCGCCTTGAGGTAGGCGAGCGCGTCCTTCATGGCCTGCACGCCCGAGGAGCGGTCGACCCGGATGTGGTGGAAGGACCGGAGCAGATGACCGACGCCCGGCGCGTCCATCATCTCCTTCTTGATCATGAACCGGACCAGTCGCTTCTGCGGCTCGGCTCCCGCGCCGGCGTAGATGAAGTCGATGTACCCGGTGTGGTTGATCGCCATCAGCGCGCCGCCCTTGCGGGGCACGTTCTCGGCGCCGGACACGACGACCTTCTGCCGCATCAGCTTGAAGAGCACCTTGGCGGTGACGATGACGGGTGGGTACGTGATGTCGAGCACCGGTGAAGTCTGACAGGCCCACCCAGCACCCCGCGACTGCGTGTCGCGCAGACCCGGACGCCGGAATTGCTCCCGGCGCACAAAAAGCCTCAGCGTCGGGCGGCGAGGAAGTCGGCGATCCGGCCGATCGCCTCCTCGAGCACCTCGACGTCGGGCAGCGTGACGAGGCGGAAGTGGTCGGGCTCGAACCAGTTGAAGCCGGTGCCGTGGGTGACCAGGATCTTCTTGGCCCGCAGCAGCTCGATGACGAAGGCCTCGTCGTTCTCGATCGGGTAGACCTCGGGGTCCAGGCGCGGGAAGCAGTAGAGCGCACCACTGGGGCGGACCGAGGAGACGCCGGGGATCTCGTTGAGCAGCCTGTCGGCGAGCATCGCCTGCTCGTAGAAGCGGCCGCCGGGCACGATCAGCTCGTTGATCGACTGGTAGCCGCCGAGCGCGGTCTGGATGGCGTGCTGGGCCGGCACGTTGGCGCACATGCGCATGTTGGACAGCGTGGTGAGGCCCTCGAGAAAGTCCTCGGCGAGCTCCTGGGGGCCCGAGATCATCACCCAGCCGGCCCGGTAGCCGCAGACCCGGTAGGCCTTGGACAGGCCGCTGAAGGTGAGACACAGGACGTCGTTGCCGGCGGCCGCCGCGGCGTGGTGGTGCTCGGCGTCCTCGAAGAGGATCTTCTCGTAGATCTCGTCGGCGAAGACGACCAGGTCGTGGCGCCGGGCGATGTCGACCAGCTTGGCCACCATCTCCTTGCTGTAGACCGCACCGGTGGGGTTGTTGGGGTTGATGATCACCAGGCCGTGGGTGTTCTCGGTGATCTTCGACTCGATGTCCTCGAGGTCGGGCATCCAGCCGTTCGCCTCGTCGCACCGGTAGTGGACCGGCGTACCCCCGGACAGCGAGACCGCGCCGGTCCACAGCGGGTAGTCGGGCGCGGGCACGAGGATCTCGTTGCCGTCGTCGAGGAACGCCTGGAGGACCATCGAGATCAGCTCGGAGACGCCGTTGCCGACGAACACGTCGTCGACGGCGGTGTCCCTGAGGCCGCGCGACTGGTAGTACTGCGCGACGGCGGTACGGGCCGAGTAGATGCCGCGCGAGTCGGAGTAGCCCTGGGCGTCGGGCAGGTTGTGCACCATGTCGGCGACGATCGCCTCGGGTGCCTCGAAGCCGAACGGTGCCGGGTTGCCGATGTTGAGCTTGAGGATCTTGTGACCCTCGGCCTCGAGGCGCTGTGCCTCGACGAGGATCGGTCCCCGGACGTCGTAGCGGACGTTGCGAAGCTTCTGGCTCTGGCGGATCTTGCGCACGAGCCGCATTCTCTCAGGTCCGCGCCACCGGTTTCCGGCTCGCTCACCGACGTACCATCGAGAACGTGGCCCGGACCACGGTCCCTCTCACCCTCGACCTGCTCGACGCGCTGTTCCACGACGCGGGCGCGCCGTGCCGCACCTGCCTGTTCTGGGAGAGCGAGCCGGTCCACCGCCAGCGGCTGGACGCCGACGAGCGGGCGGTCGAGAAGGAGGCCTGGGTCTCCGAGCTGCTGCGCGAGTGGGGCTCCTGCGGCCGCGTCGCGGTCGTCGACGGCCGGCCGGTCGGCTACCTCGTCTACGCGCCGGCGTCGTACGTGCCCGGCGCCGCGGCCTTCCCCACCGCGCCGGTGTCCGCGGACGCGGTCCTGCTGACCACCGCCTGGGTCCGGCCGGACCTGACCCGCAGCGGGATCGGGCGGCTGCTGGTGCAGGGCATGGCGCGCGACCTGGTCGGGCGCGACGGGATCCGTGCGGTCGAGGCCTTCGCCCGCACCGGCCGGGTCGGACCCGGGCGGGTCGCCGAGTGCGTCGTACCCGCGGACTTCCTGGCCCGGGTCGGCTTCAAGACCCAGCGCGCCCACCCGCGAACCCCGCGGATGCGGATGGAGATGCGCTCGCTGGTGACCTGGCGCGGCGAGGTCGAGGCGGCGTGGGAGCGGCTCGTGGGCGCCGTACGACGGCCCAAGCACGCCCCCGCCCCGGTCCCCCGGGAAGCACGAAGCCCCCGGCCTTGAGGACCGGGGGCTTCCTGCGGTGGTCTCGGGACGGTCGCCGCGCGACCTCCTCGACCTCCGGTGACTCTAGGCGTCGATGAAGTCGGCGAGCTCGTTGAGGATCGCGGCCTTCGGACGGGCGCCGACGATGGTCTTCACGACCTCGCCGCCCTGGTAGACGTTGATGGTCGGGATGCCGGTGACCCGGTACGACGCGGGGGTCACCGGGTTCTCGTCGACGTTCATCTTGAAGAAGGTGATCTTGTCGCCGTGGGTTCCGGCGATCTCGTCGAGGATCGGGGCGACCTGGCGGCACGGGCCGCACCACTCGGCCCAGAAGTCCACGAGGACCGGCTTGTCGGACTTGAGAACCTGCGCGTCGAACTCGGCGTCGGTCACGGCGGAGATGTTGTCGGCCACTGGGTGTACCCCTTCGGATCTAGGTGAACGTGAAGTCTGTTGATGGAACCTACGCGCTGACCGGGGCATTCCCGGCGGTCGCGGCGGCGTGGTCGAGCTCGGCGATGAAGCGCTCGGCGTCCAGGGCGGCCGCGCAGCCGGTCCCGGCGGCGGTGATGGCCTGGCGGTAGGTGTGGTCGACGAGGTCGCCGGCCGCGAAGACGCCGCGGATGTTGGTGGCGGTGGAGCCGGGCTGGACCAGGACGTAGCCGTTGTCGTCGAGGTCGACCTGGCCGACCAGCAGCTCGGAGCGGGGCTCGTGGCCGATCGCGATGAACAGGCCGGTCGCGGGCAGCTCGCTCGTCTCGCCGGTGACGGTGTCCTTCAGGGTGAGCGACTCGAGCGAGTCGGTGCCGTTGATGGACTCGACGACCGAGTTCCACACGATCTCGAGCTTGGGGTCTGCGAAGGCGCGCTCCTGCATGATCTTGGAGGCGCGCAGCTCGTCGCGGCGCACGATGAGGGAGACCTTGGAGCCGAACCGGGTGAGGAAGGTGGCCTCCTCGACGGCCGAGTCGCCGCCGCCGACCACGGCGATGTGCTGCTCGCGGAAGAAGAAGCCGTCGCAGGTGGCGCAGTAGGAGACGCCGCGGCCGGAGAGCCGCTCCTCGTCGGGCAGGTCGAGCTTGCGGTAGCCGGAGCCGGTGGACAGGATCACCGAGCGGGCGGTGTAGGTGTCGGTGGCGGTCTTGACGGTCTTGATGTCGCCGGTGAGGTCGACCTCGATCACGTCGTCGGCGATCAGCTCGGCGCCGAAGCGCTCGGCCTGGGCGCGCATCTCGTCCATCAGCGCCGGGCCCTGGATGCCGTCGCGGAAGCCGGGGAAGTTCTCGACCTCGGTGGTGTTCATCAGGGCGCCTCCGGCGGTGACCGAGCCCTCGAAGACCAGGGGGCTCAGCTGGGCCCGGGCGGCGTAGATCGCGGCGGTGTAGCCGGACGGCCCGGACCCGATGACGATGACGTTGCGGGGCTCGGAGGTGGCGGACTCGGACATGGGACTCCCGGACTTCGATCTGGGTACGACGGACACTTCGACAACGAGATCGTAGGCCGAGAGATTCCGGGAGGCCGCCCCGAGGGCATGGCCGGGGTCTCGTGACGGCCGCTGCGCGACCTCCTCGACCTCCTCGACCTCCGGAGGTCAGCCGGTGGCGGCGAGGGTGGTGGAGTGGAGGACGTCCGCGGTGCCGCAGGTGAGCACCTCCGCGACCTGGGTCGACCCGACGGGAGTCCGGAAGGCGACGACGGCCGGCTTGCCGTCGTACTCGATGCCGACCAGGTAGCCGGCCCCGAAGGCGGCCGGGTCGCACATGAAGTCGGCGGGTGCGACGAGGGTCGCGCCGGCGTAGTCGACCTCGCGCGGGTGGGGCAGCATGACGTGCTGGAGCGCCACCAGGTCCTCGCGCAGGTGGGCGATCCGCACCTCGCGCACGGGCTGGTCGGTGGCCACCCGACGCGGCTCGACCGCCATCCCCTGGCCCTGGGTGGCGGCGCTGGGCGCCGCCGCGGACTCGGGCACCGCCTTGAGGGCGTTGCCGCCGGCGGCGTCGGCACTGTCGCGGCCCGAGTCGTCCTTGGCGGCCTCGCTGGCCGCGGTCAGGTCGTCGCCGCTGTGATGGTCCGAGGCGATCCCGACGCCGACGGCGACCACCGCGACGGCCGCCGCGGCCCCGAAGAGCATCCGGACCCGGCGCCGGCGGCGCAGTGCCGCAGCGTCGAGGGGGACGACGACCGCCTCGGGGTGCGACTCGTGGACGCCGCCGAGGGGGCGGGTGCCGGAGGTGCGCTCGGCGGCGAGCCCGGCGATCACGCCGTCGATCCGGTCGGCGACGTCGGTCGGCATCGGCACCGGCCCGGCAGCGTCCGCGAGGGCGTGGCGGACCGCATCCTCCTGGGCGGGAGTCAAGGGCTCGTGGGCGTCGCTCATGTGGGGGTTCCTGGCACGGGGGTCCCGGACGGGACGGGTGGATGATCAGTCGACGGCGGTCCCGGCGGGCGGTCCGCGGGGTGTCACCGATCCGACGTCCGGGGTGCCGGCCGGGTTCCCGGCGGCGTGCGGCGGGGGGTCCGCGTCGTCGTCGGCGAGGTCGAGGACGTCGACCAGGAGGCGGGCGAGTCGGGCGCGCCCGCGGGAGCAGCGGCTCTTCACCGTGCCCTCGGCGCAGTCGAGGATCTGCGCGACCTCGGCGACCGGGTAGCCCTCCATGTCGACCAGCACGATCGCGGCCCGCTGCTCCTCGGGCAGCGTGCGCAGCGCGGCCAGCACCCGTTCGCGCCGCTCGGCGGCGACGCCGTGCTCGGCCGGGTCGGTCGCGTCGCCGGCGCTCTCGCGTCGCCGGTGACCGGACTCGAGGTCGTCGAGGTCGTCGGGGAGCGGCTCGGCCCGGCGTACCCTGTCGGCGCGCAGGCGGTCGAGGCAGGCGTTGACGACCACCCGGTGCAGCCAGGTGGTCACCGCGGCGTCGCCACGGAAGGTCCCGGCGCGGCGGAACGCCGAGACCAGGCCGTCCTGGAGCGCGTCGGCCGCGGTCTCGGGGTGTCCGCAGGTACGCAGCGCGACCGCCCACAGCCGGTTCCGGTGTCGGGTCACGAGGGTGCCGAACGCGGTCGCGTCGCCGGCCACGTGCGCGGCCAGCAGCTCGTGATCGGTCGGCTCGTCGCCGGCCTCACTCACCACGGACCACCACCTCCGCCACCTTGGCCCGGAAGTCGCCGGAGATCTCCGGCAGGGCCGTCCACCACAGGACAAGGTAGCGAGCCGGCACCGGCTTCGCAGGAGTGAGGGTCAACCGGCCGCCGCCGGTGCCGGTCGCGACGGGACTGCCGGTGGGCGCCTCTCCGGGTGCGGTGGTGCCGGTGACGGCGTACAGGCCGACCTGGTTCGAGGCCATCAGGCCCTCGTCGAGCATCCGGACGTCGACCGTGGCCACCGTGCGGGTGCTCCCCAGGTCGAGGACCAGACCGACGCCGGTCTTGAGGCCGGCGGGACCGAGCTGGTCGAAGTAGGTGTCGGTGCGCCAGGCGGTTTGCGCGTCGCCGTCGACCACGTTGCCGGCCAGCGAGCCGTTCTCGTCGCCGTCGGTGCCGAGCGGGTCGAACGCGCCGGCCTGCACCCCGGCGATGACCGCGGCCCGCCCGGTGGTGGTCTCGGCGGTGGTCGGTGCCTGCTTCGGCTCGCCGCCGAGGGCGGTCCGGCCCCGGCCCAGGTTGAATGCGACCGCGACGGCCACGAGCAGCAGCACGGCGAGGGCCACCGCCATCGCCAGGCGCAGCCAGCTCCGCCCGGGCACGCTCTCCAGGCTGTCGGTCGACTCGTGGTCGTCGGGGCCGGTGTCGGTGTCCCACGGCCAGAAGCCGGTGGGCGTGCCGGGCGGGGGACCCCCCGGGTCGGCCGACATCGGCGGCAGCCGGCGTCGTACGCCGCCCGGCGGGTCGGGCGCGAACAGCGGCCGCTCCGGCAGGTCCTCGAACGGCGGCGGCGGAGGCGGCGGGGTGCTGCGGGTGCGCAGCCAGGTGACGTCCTCGTCGTCGCCGAAGACCGGCATCCCGGCCTCGGTCGGCAGCTCGGTGACCAGCGGGATGGGCGGTTCGTCCTCGGACTCCGGCTCAGCGTCGAGCTCGGGTCTTGGGGCGGGCTCCGGGGGGGGCTCCGGGGCGGGCTCCGGGGCGGGCGGGACGACCGGGATGTCGTCGCGGGACGCGTCGTGGGGCAGCGGGTCGGCGAGGGCGGGCAGCCACACCGGCCGCAGCTCGTTGATCGGCGGGATCGCGCGCGCCAGCCGCGCGGGCGCGCCGGCCGGGTCGCCGACGAAGGCGAGCAGCTCGGCGGTGATCGCCGCGGCCGAGGACACGTCGGGGTGGTCGGCGCCGCGGCGGCGCCACCGGGGCGCGGCGCCGCGCTGGTCGAGCTCGCGCCACAGCACGTCGAGCGGCTGGGGCACCCCCGCCACCACCTGGCGCGGGCTCAGCGTGGTGTCGTTCTCACGCGGCGCGGCCGGGACGATCGAGCCGGACGGCCCCGGCCAGGTCCCGGTGAGGGCGCAGTGCAGCAGCCCGCCGAGGTCCTCGAGGTCGCCCTGGACGTCGCCGGGCGAGAGGCCGTGCAGGGCGGCGTCGACGCACATGCCGATGATGCGCACGGCGCCGTACCGGTCGATCAGGACGTTCTCGGGGTTGAGCCGGCCGTGGGTCACGCCGGCCGCGTGCGCCCGGGCCAGGGCGTCGGCGACGTCGGCCACCAGCCAGGCGGCGTTGCGCGGCGTCAGCGGGCCGTCGTGGGTGACCAGGATGTCGAGTGAGATCCCGGTGCCCCACTCGTTGACCACGAAGCAGCGCCCGTCCTCCTCCTCGGCGTCGAGGACGCGCAGGATCCGGGGGTCGAGGACTCGGGCGGAGGTGCGCGCCGCCTCGACCAGCTCGTGGGCGCGGGCGTCGTCCTGGGCGATGACGTGCAGCGCCACGAACCGCTCGAGGACCCGGTCGTGGGCACGCCAGAACCGTCCCCCGCCGCTCTCGCTGAGCAGGTCGATCAACCGGTAGCGGCCGGCCAGGACATCGCCCGACCGCGTCGACGTCGCCACCTCGATCCCCCTGCCGATCCGCCCTCGAGTCCCTCCGGTCACCTTAGTCCCGGTGCGTCCCGAACGAGCGGCGGCGCAGGCGGCTGCCGACGGTGTCGGCGACGGACGTCACGTCGTCGAGGCCCAGGGGTCGGGCGACGCCGAGCAGGACGGCCGCGGCACCGGCGCTCACCACGCCCACCTCGAGCGCCGCCCACAGCCAGTGCGGGTGCGGGCCGACCAGCTCGACCACGGTGTCGCTCACCACGATGTCGAGGAGCCGCGCGACCACGAACACGACCACGCTCGCGGCCAGCAGCCGCAGCAGGAACCCGCGCCGGTGCCACACCGCGCCCTTCACCATGCCGCCGCGGCGCAGCGTGCGCAGCAGCACGACCGAGGAGAGGGTCGCGCCGACGGTGTACGCCGCGCCGTACGCCAGGACCAGCATCGGCGAGGTGTCCCACGGATCCACCCGGCCGACGAAGAGGACCGCCAGACCGATGTTGGTGGCCGCGATCGCGCACTGCACGAAGAACACCAGTCGGTTGAGCTCGAGGGCGTAGAACCCGCGCAGCACCAGGTAGTGGACGGTGAACGCGACCACCGCGAAGCCGAAGAGCACCATCGAGGACTCGAACCGGTGGACGTACGGCGCCGTCGCGCCGTGTCCCCAGACGACCTGCGCCAGCGGGAGCGCGATCGAGGGCAGCAGCGCCGCGAACGGCACGACGACCGTCAGCGCCGTGCGCAGCGTCGCGCCGAGCGTGGTGGCGAGCCGGCCCATGTCGTCGGCCGCGGCGGCGGCCGAGAGCCGCGGCAGGATCGCGGTCGCCAGCGAGACGGTGATGATCGAGTGCGGGACCATCGTCACCAGCATCACGTTGGAGTAGATCGTGATGCCGGTGCCGTCCTCGGCGGCGGCGGTGCCGCCCGAGGCCAGCCGCACCACGACGACGTACGCGATCTGGTTGACGATGACGAAGAGCACCGTCCACACAGCCAGGTGCAGGGTGTGGCCGAGGCCGACGCCGCGCCAGTCGAACCGCGGCCGCACCCGGACCCCGGCGGCACGCAGGTAGGGCAGCAGGATGAGCAGCTGGGCGGCGATGCCGACGGTGGAGCCGATGCCGAGCAGGGCCTCCTGGCCGGAGCTGAACGCGCCGCGCTGCTCGGCGGGCGTGGCCGGGCCGAAGGAGACCAGGTAGGCGACCAGGACGGCGATCGAGATCAGGTTGTTGGCGATCGGCGCCCACATCATCGGGCCGAACCGGCCGCGGGCGTTGAGGACCTGACCGACCAGCACGAACATGCCGTAGAAGAAGACCTGCGGCAGGCAGAAGCGGGCGAAGTCGATGGCCGACTGGCGCTGCTCGGCCAGCTCCGGCGTGTTGTAGCTCGGGACCAGCACCTGCATCACCAGCGGTGCGGCCACCACGAGCAGCACGGTCACCAGGCCGAGGAAGCAGGCCGCGAGGGTCATCACCCGGTTGACGTACGCCGCGCCGCCGTCGGGGTCGTTCCTCATCGACCGCACCAGCTGGGGCACCAGCACCGCGTTGAACACCCCGCCCGCGAGCAGGATGTAGAGCATGTTCGGCACCGTGTTGGCCACGGTGAAGATGTCGGCGTGCAGCGAGATGCCGAGCGCCGCCGCGAGCAGCGTGGAGCGGATGAAGCCGCTGAACCGGGACACGACGGTGCCGGCCGCCATCACCGCGGTGTTGGCGAGGATCTTGCGCTGCTCCCCGCCCGACCCCGCCTCGCTGTCGGTCTCGCTCACCCGGCGACCTCGCCGCGCGCGGCCCGGAACCGGCGGACCAGACGGATGCCGATGGCGACGAACAGGATCCCGGCGCCGGTGCCGATGATCGCCCAGATCACCACGCCGACCTGCCCGGAGCGGATCGGCAGCTCGGCCTCGGCGCCGATCGGCGTACCGTCGGCGTCGGTGAGGCGGAGCCGGACGTTGTGGACGCCGGTGCCGTGCATGTCGGCGCTGATCGGGACCGACGACCGGCTCTTGGCCGCCAGCACGATCGGGCTCGCGGCCTTGATGGTGGCGTCGTCGTCCGTGGCCGCCTCGATCCGCACCGTGACCGCATGGTCGAGGGTGTTGGCGATCGCGACGTTGAAGCTGCCGGAGCTGCTCGACAGGGTGACGCCCTGCGGCGCGCTGAGGCTGACCATGTCGAGCTGGTCGGTCACCCAGGACCGCGACCGGCCCAGGCGCGGCGCGGCGTCGGCGTCGCCGCGCATGGCGTACGACGTCCCGGCGAGCGCCTCGCCGACGAGGGTGTCGCCGATCGCGTAGCCCTCGCCGAGGATGCTCTGCAGCGACCGGCCCGAGCGGATCAGGGCGCCGGCCTCGCTGAACACGCTGGTGTCGAGCTGTGCGGACACCTGGCCCTCGGGGTAGGTGAGGTCCTCCGGGTCGAGCTGGCGGCCGCCGGCGTCGGGGTCGCTCGCGAGGTCGTTGGTGCGGGTGATCGTCGGCAGCGAGACCAGCGAGACCAGCGACGGGTCCAGCTGCGACCAGAACTCCGCGGCGCCGGCGGCGTCGATGCTCGAGGGGAGGACGACGACGATCGGCTCCGGCCGCCCGTCCTCGGCCGCGAGGATCCGGATCGTCGCCTCGCTGAGCAGCCGCTGGCGCAGCGCGACCGGCGCCAGCGCCCGGTCGGGGCCCGGACCGCCCCGGGCGGTGGCGGTGCTGGTGGGCACGATCGGCCGGTCGCCCACCCGGGCGCCGACCGGCGGGCCGTCGGGGTAGGCCTCGGCGCCGAACATCTGGTCGCCCAGCAGCACCGTCGCGCCGTCGTCGACCTTCTCGATCGCGGCGGCGTCGAGGTAGCCGTTGCGCGACGCGACGACCGGGGTGCCCTCGACGCCCCAGGCGGCCAGGGTCGCCGACGGCTGCTGGCGGGCGGTCGGGTACAGGCTGGGCAGGGCGCGGGCCGCGGCGGCGAGGTCCGGGTCGCCGTACGGCAGCAGGGCGACGGTGTCGTCGGGCAGCACGCTGCCGGCCTTGTCGAGCCAGCTCTGCGCGGCACGCACGAGCGTGCTGTCGGGCTCCAGGGTCGCGCCGCCGACCTCGGCCCCGTCGTCGCCGCCCTTGCCGGCGGCGCTCTCGGCCTCGCTGGGGGACGAGCTCTCGCTGCCGGACGGGTCGTCGACGGACGCCACCGGGGTGATCTCACGGATCGGGTTGCCGACCGCGAGCTGGTTGACCGCGTCGGGCACCGCCGGGTCGACCAGCCAGGTCACCGGCCGGATGCCGGCGGCCGCGCCGAAGGCCAGCGGGCCGCCGAGGGTGCCGTCGGGCGCGAGCGCCTCGTCCCACCAGGTGGTGCGGCCCAGCTCGCCGTCGGCGGAGTGCGCGACCCGGCCGCGCAGCGGCACCACGACGGCGGTGTCGACCGGCTCGCCGGCGTCGGGGGCGACGTACGGCAAGAAGGTGCGGGCCCGCCCGTCGGCCACCTCGTCGCGGCCGTCGGTGTTCTCGCCGAGCGCATGCACCCCGAACCAGTAGACGCCGGTCGAGGGGTTCGGGAACTCCTCGCGCAGCACCCGCTGCGGGATCCGGATCGTGTAGTCGGTCGACTCCCCCGGCCCGAGGGACTCGACCTCCGCGCGGACCGCGATGTCCTGGGTGTAGCGCTCGCCGACCTGGGCCTCCGGGTCGGTGGCGACCGCCGCCGTCAGCTCGTCCTCGGTCTTCATCGACGGTGCCCCCGACCCGAACATCGGGTAGAGGTTGATCCGCTGCCAGGTCTCGAGGTCGACGTTGGTCACGGTGCCGCGGACCACGAGGGGCCCGCTGGTCGGCAGGGTGCCGGGGGTGAGCGCCTGGATGCTGATCTCGAGCGGCGGGTCGTACTCCGCGTTCTTCGGGGCCGTCTCGGCGGCGGCCTCCGGGCTCGCGTGCGCGGGCAGCGCCGGGGCGCTCACGGCGACGACGAGAGCGGTCGCCAGACCTGCGAGCAGGCGAGAACGACGGCGGACCACGGACCGAGGGTAGTAGGGCGTCGGGAGACCTCTCTCCTAGACTCTCCGCCCGTGACCGACACCCCCGACCAGACACCCGTCGGCGCCCCACTGCGGCTGGTCGACGTCCAAGCCGCGGTCGCCGCCGAGCTGGACCGGATCGCGCCGGTGATCGACGAACTCGGTGCGCTGTTCGCCGCCGCGGGCCACGAGCTGGCCCTGGTCGGCGGGCCGGTGCGCGACGCGATGCTCGGGCGCCGGTCCAACGACCTCGACTTCACCACCTCGGCCCGTCCCGAGCAGACGGACCGGATCCTCAAGGCCTGGGGCGACGCGTGGTGGGACATGGGCCGCGACTTCGGCACCATCGGCTGCCGCAAGGGCGAGTGGGTGGTCGAGGTCACGACCTACCGCTCCGAGGCCTACGACCCCGACTCCCGCAAGCCCGAGGTGCGGTACGGCGACAGCCTGGCCGGCGACCTCGCCCGGCGTGACTTCACCGTCAACGCGATGGCGGTGCGGCTGCCGGGGCGCGAGCTCGAGGACCCGCACGGCGGCGTGATGGACCTCGCGCACCGGCTGATCCGCACTCCGGGCACTCCCGAGCAGTCCTTCTCCGACGATCCGCTGCGGATGATGCGGGCAGCGCGCTTCGCCGCCCAGCTCGGCTTCTCGGTCGACCCGTCGGTCGTGCGGGCGATGACGGAGATGGCCGACCGGATCCAGATCATCTCCGCCGAGCGGGTCCGCGACGAGCTGGTGAAGCTGATCTGCGCGCCGTACCCCCGCCTGGGGCTCTCGCTCCTCGTCGAGACCGGCCTCGCCGACCGGGTGCTGCCGGAGCTGCCGGCGCTCAAGCTGGAGCGCGACGAGCACCACCGCCACAAGGACGTCTACGAGCACACCCTCACGGTGCTGGAGCAGGCGATCGACCTCGAGTCGCGGCTCACCTCGCGGGCGGGTCTGCCGGAGGGACCGGACTTCGTGTCCCGCTTCGCCGCCCTCATGCACGACGTCGGCAAGCCGAAGACCCGCCGCTTCCAGGACGACGGCGTGGTCACCTTCCACCACCACGACGTCGTCGGCGCCAAGCTGACCCGCAAGCGGATGAAGGCGCTCAAGTTCAGCAACGACCAGATCGACGCCGTCGGCGAGCTGGTCGAGCTGCACCTGCGCTTCCACGGCTACGGCTCCGGTGAGTGGACCGACTCCGCCGTGCGCCGCTACGTCCGCGACGCCGGCGCCCAGCTCGAGCGGCTGCACGTGCTCACCCGGGCGGACTGCACGACCCGCAACAAGAAGAAGGCGGACCGGCTGCGGCGTACCTATGACGACCTGGAGGCCCGCATCGACCGGCTCTCCGCTGAGGAGGAGCTGGCCTCGATCCGGCCCGACCTCGACGGCAACCAGATCATGGGCCTGCTCGGGATCGGGCCCGGGCGCGACGTGGGCGAGGCGTACCGGTTCCTGCTCGAGCTGCGCCTCGACAACGGCCCGATGTCGGAGGAGGCCGCGACCGCCGCGCTGCGGGAGTGGTGGGCCGCGCGGGGCTGAGCCTGTGACCGGGGTCACGTACCGACGGTACGCTACCAGCGGGTAGGTTGCCCAGAACCGCCCTGCTCCCACGGAAGGCACCGCCATGGCCGACACCTACGAGAAGCTCCTCGAGGACACCATCGAGATCTCCGCTCCCGCCGAGAAGGTGTGGAGCCTGGTCACCGACATCCCGGCGATGTCCAAGTGGAGCCCACAGGTCATGAAGTCGACCGTCAAGGGCGGCGTCGTCAGGCAGGGCGCCACGTTCAGCAACCTCAACAAGCAGGGCATCAAGCGCTGGCCGACCGCCGGCAAGGTGATCCGGTTCCAGCCGCCGTCCGCCTCGACGCCCGGCGACTTCGCGTTCCGGATCCGCGAGAACCGGACCGTGTGGTCCTTCGCGCTCGAGCCGACCGCCGACGGCGGCACCCGGCTGACCGAGCGTCGTGAGACCCCCGACGGCGTCTCCGGGATCTCGATGGTGCTGACCAAGGTCGTGCTGGGCGGGCAGAAGCCGTTCACCGACGAGCTGCGCCGCGGCATCCGGCAGACCCTGGAGCGGATCAAGGCCGAGGCCGAGGCCGGGGCCTGATCCTCACCGGCCGTCTGGTCTCATAGGCGCGTGAGCGACCGTCCCGAGCCTCCGCGGCCGAAGGCGGTCCCCGCCACCGGTGCCGCGACCAGGATCGCGACCGTGGCGGTCGTCCTCCTCGTCCTGGCCGGCGTGGCCGTCGCGCTGCTGCTGCAGAACGACTCCGAGCCACCCGGCGGCGGTCCCGGTACGCCGGTCACCACGGTGCCGGCGCCGCCGTCCTCCGACGCCACGCCCACCCGCACCGAGCCGCCGCCGCCCACCCCGACCCCGACGCCCTCGCCGACCTGCCCCACACCCGCGCCGGTCCAGCTGACGGTGATGACCTTCAACATCCACTTCGGCACCGACCACCGCGGCCGCGTCCAGCTGGACCGGATCGCCGAGGAGATCCGCGGCTGGGAGCCGGACGTCGTCGTGATGCAGGAGGTCGACAAGGGCCGTCCGGTCAGCGACAACCTCGACGAGGCCGCGGTCCTCGGCGCCAAGACCGGCCTCAACCACGTGTACGGCGGCAACTCCCGCAACACCGGCGCCGGCCCCCGCGGCAACGCGATCCTGACCCGGTTCCCCATCGCCTCGGCCACCAACACGCACCTGCCGATGGCCGGCGGCAAGGAGCTGCGCGGGCTGCTGCACGCCCAGCTGGACGTGGGCGGCGTACCGGTCAGCGTCTACGCCAGCCACTTCGACCACCGCGGCCGCAAGGCCCGCCGGGTGCAGGCGAGGACCGTCGTCCGGCTGATGGCTGCCGACCCGCTGCCCAAGCTCTTCGGCGGCGACCTCAACACCGGCCCCGACTCCCGTCCGATCGCCATCCTCAAGGGCTCCGGCCTCGGCGACTCCTGGGCCGTCGGCTCCGGCAAGGGCGCCACCGTCCCCGCCGAGCGCCCCGGCAGCCGGATCGACTTCATCCTCCACGACGGCTGGTTCACCCCGCTCCAGGCCGAGGTGCTCTACTCCGCCGTCTCCGACCATCGCGCGGTGTGGACCCGGATGCAGCTGCAGCCGCCGCCCGCCTGCTGAGTCGTTCCGCGGACCGCGCCTGGTGGGGCGCCGCAGGCGCCGGACGACGGCCCACCGGCCGGCGATGTCGGGGTGCCGTCGGCGTTGCGGGGCAATCGATCACGCGGCACAGCTCGTCAGCCGACGGCGGGGCCCCCGCTCCGAGCCGGCCGATGGGCCGACGGGAGGCGCCCCACCGGTCCCCGAAACGCGGAACGGCCCGGCTCGCGGGTGCGAGCCGGGCCGGAGCCGGTGGAGCGGTGAGCGTCAGACGCCCTTGATGAAAGCCTCGAGCTGGGCGCGACCCTCGGTGTCCTCGATCTGCACCGGCGGGCTCTTCATGAGGTACGCCGACGCGGGGATGATCGGGCCGCCGACGCCGCGGTCCTTGGCGATCTTGGCGGCGCGGACGGCGTCGATGATGATGCCGGCCGAGTTCGGGGAGTCCCAGACCTCGAGCTTGTACTCCAGGTTCAGCGGGACGTCACCGAAGGCGCGACCCTCGAGGCGGACGTAGGCCCACTTGCGGTCGTCGAGCCACGCGACGTAGTCGGACGGGCCGATGTGGACGTTCTTGCTGTCGGTCAGGCCCGCCAGCTCGCCGGTCAGGTTCGACGTGACGGCCTGGGTCTTGGAGACCTTCTTCGACTCCAGGCGCTCGCGCTCGAGCATGTTCTTGAAGTCCATGTTGCCGCCGACGTTGAGCTGGTAGGTGCGGTCCAGCGCGACGCCGCGGTCCTCGAACAGCTTCGCCATCACGCGGTGGGTGATGGTGGCGCCGACCTGCGACTTGATGTCGTCGCCGACGATCGGGACGCCGGCGTCCTCGAACTTCTTGGCCCAGACCGGGTCGGAGGCGATGAAGACGGGGAGGGCGTTGACGAAGGCCACGCCGGCGTCGATCGCGCACTGGGCGTAGAACTTGTCGGCCTCCTCGGAGCCCACCGGGAGGTAGGAGACGAGCACGTCGACCTCGGCGTCCTTGAGCGCCTGCACGACGTCGACCGGCTCGGCGCCGGACTCCTCGATGGTCATCCGGTAGTACTTGCCGAGGCCGTCGAGGGTCGGGCCGCGCTGGACCTCGACACCGAGCGTGGGCACGTCGGCGATCTTGATGGTGTTGTTCTCGGAGGCGTTGATGGCCTCGGAGAGGTCCTTGCCGACCTTCTTGTCGTCGACGTCGAACGCGGCGACGAACTGGACGTCGCTGACGTGGTAGTCGCCGAACTGGACGTGCATGAGCCCCGGGACGGTGCTCGCGGCATCGGCGCCCCGGTAGTACTGCACGCCCTGGATGAGGGACGTGGCGCAGTTGCCCACGCCGGCGATCGCTACTCGAACCGAACCCATGGGGTTTCCTTCCTTGCTACTCATGACATCTCGTGAATGATCAGGTGCTGACCTGTTCCGTGGTGCGCGACCGGTCAGGACGGCGTCGACGGTGCTGCTGGGGTCGGCGTCTCCGGTCCGGGTGGTGCCTGCTGTCCGCTGCGCTCGGCGTTGATGAGCTCCGAGAGCCACCGGACCTCACGCTCGACCGACTCCACCCCGTGGCGCTGCAGCTCGGCGGCGTACCGGTCGGCCTCGGCCTGCGTCATCGCCAGCTCGCGCTGGACGCGGTCGAGCCGCTCCTGGAGCCGGGAGCGGCGTCCCTCGAGGACGCGCAGCCGGATCTCCATGTCGGTGGAGGAGAAGAACCGGAACCGGATGTCGAAGTTGTCGTCCTCCCACGCGGTCGGACCCACCTCCGACATCAGGCGGGAGAACTCCTCGGTGCCCAGGTCGGTCACCTGGTAGACGATCCGCTGCCGACGGGTCTGGGGACCCGAGGGCACGGTCTCCTCGATGAGGTTGCCACGGAGCATCTTCTTCAGCGCGGGGTAGAGCGAGCCGTACGACAGCAGCCGGCCCCAGCCCAGCATCAGGTTGAGCCGCTTGCGCAGCTCGTAGCCGTGCATGGGTCCCTCGTGCAGCAGTCCGAGGACTGCGAGCTCGATGGTGTCCCCGCGCCGTGCCATGCGACCTATCGTAGCGATATATCCGCGGGACGTACACTTTCGATGGATCGGGAGTGTCGAGCAACCGATCCCGCCCTCGCCACGTGGAGAGGGCACGGTCAAGAGCCGGTCGTCGCGGGCCCTGGCCGTGCTGCGCGGGCAGATCACTCGGAAATCGGTCGGCTGAGCACCGCGCCGTACCCTGTCCTGCGTGGTTCAGGGAAAACGGAAGTCCGCAGCGGCGACCAAGCGGTCGAAGTCGCGCCCGAAGGACCGCACGCCGCGGACCTGGAAGCAGCGGCTCAAGCGGTACACCATCTGGGGTCTCATCGCCTGCGTGGCGATGGCCCTGCTGGGTGCCGCCGGCCTCTTCGTCGCCTACCGCTCGATCGACATCCCCGACCCGAACGCCGACTACCTCACCGAGACCACCCAGGTCCTCTACGCCGACGGCAAGGGCAAGCTCGGTCAGTTCGCCGTGCAGAAGCGTGACTCGATCGACTACGACGAGATGCCGCAGACCATGAAGGACGCGACCGTCGCGGCCGAGAACCAGACCTTCTGGACCGACAACGGCCTCGACCCCAAGGGCATCCTGCGCGCGGCGTTCAGCAACGCCCAGGGCAACGCGACCCAGGGCGCCTCGACGATCACCCAGCAGTACGTCAAGATCCTGTACCTCACCCAGGAGCGCACCTGGAAGCGCAAGCTCAAGGAAGCGATCCTCTCGCTCAAGGTGAAGAACCAGCTGAGCAAGCAGGAGGTGCTCGAGGGCTACCTCAACACCATCTACTTCGGCCGCGGCGCCTACGGCATCCAGGCGGCGGCGCAGGCGTACTTCGGCAAGAACGCCGCGGATCTCAACCTCAAGCAGTCCGCCGCCCTGGCCGCGATCCTCAACAACCCCAACGGGCTCGACCCCGAGGACGGCGACGACGTCGCCCGGCGGCTGCTCGGCCGCTACCAGTACGTGCTCGACTCCATGGTCAAGATGGGCACCGCCTCGGCGGGCGAGGTCTCCCAGGCGCGCGAGGCGCTGCCGAAGTTCCCGCAGATCAAGCAGAGCGCGCAGTACGGCGGCCAGCGCGGCCACGCGCTGACGATGGTCCGCAAGGAGCTGATCCGGCTCGGCTTCAGCGAGCAGGAGATCAACGGCGGCGGCCTGCGGGTCACCACCACCTTCACCAAGAAGGCGATGGCCGCGGCCGCCGAGGGCGTCGCCGAGCAGCGGCCGGAGGGCTTCGGCCCCCAGCAGCTGCACGTCGCGGTGGCCTCGGTCGAGCCCGGCACCGGCGCGGTGCGCGGCTTCTACGCCGGCCAGGACTACCTCCAGTCGCAGATCAACTGGGCGGTCTCCGGCGGGCAGGCCGGCTCGACGTTCAAGCCGTTCGCGCTGGCCTCGGCGATCGAGTCCGGCTTCGAGCTCAAGGACACCTTCGACGGCAACTCGCCCTACGACCTGCCGGGTGGCGGGCGGCCGATCGAGAACCAGGGCAACCACAGCTACGGCCGGGTCAACCTGATCAAGGCCACCGAGGACTCGATCAACACCGCCTTCATCGACATGACGCTGGCGATGCCCGACGGGCCGAGCCAGATCATCGCCACGGCCAACGCCATGGGCATCCCGCCGGCCGAGGCGGCCACGCCGGCGTACGGCATCCCGACGTCGAGCCCCGGCCTGCAGCCGAACACCGGCGTCTCGCTGGGCTCGCAGACGGTGAGCCCGATCAACATGGCCAACGGCTACGCGACCATCGCCAACCGCGGGGTGGCCGCCGAGGCCTACATCATCGAGAAGGTCGTCGACCGCGACGGCGTCGTGCGCTTCGACCACAAGCTCGCCACCCACGACGCGGTCCCCGAGGGCATCGCCGACGACGTGGGCTACGCCCTGCAGCAGGTCGTCAAGGCCGGCTCCGGTACGGCCGCGCTCAGCCTGCACCGGCCGGCCGGCGGCAAGACCGGCACGGCCACCAACGGCAACGGCGAGGTCTCCTCGGCCTGGTTCGTGGGCTACACCCCGCAGCTGGCGACCGCGGTGATGTACGTGCGCGGCAAGGGCAACGAGGAGCTCAAGGACTGGCTGCCGTCGTACTTCGGTGGCGCCTATCCCGCCAAGACCTGGACCGCGGTGATGACCCGCGCCCTCGACGGCGAGGACGTCGAGGACCTGCCGCCGGCGGCGTACGTCAAGGGCGAGGCGCCGAGCGACGGCCACGAGTACGTGCCGCCCCCGCCGCCGCCGAAGAAGCCGAAGAAGCCCAAGGAGCCCAAGTCGATCAAGACCAAGGAGTCGGAGCAGCCGCCGCCTCCGCCGGTGACGACCGAGGTCCCGCCGCCGCTGACCGAGGCGCCCCCGACCACGCCTCCGCCGACGACGCCGACGGCCACCGCGACCGGCGGCCCGATCCTCGGGGGCAACGGGACCGGCAACCGGCCCCGCGTGCGGCGCTGAGCGTGACCCACGTCCACCCGACCCGTGACGACGCGGTGGTCACGGCGCTGAGCGAGGTCGTCGGTGGCCCGATGGGCGAGCACGCACGGCCGCACCGGTGGTGGACGCCGGCGCGGGTGCTGCTGCTGCTCACCGCCGTGGTGTTCGCGGCGGGCCTGGTCCAGAAGGCGCCGTGCTCGCTGGCGCAGGGACACGACCAGAACTGGACGTACTCCCACATGTGCTACACCGACCTCGAGCCGCTGTACGTGCCGCGGGGGCTGGCCGAGCACGCCTGGCCCTACTCCGACGACGCGCAGACCCGGGCCCGCTACGACGTGATGGAGTACCCGGTCGGCATCGCCTACTGGGCCTGGGGCACGGCGTGGATCACGCACTGGCTCAACGGCTCCCCCGATGTCAGCGCGCGCTACAAGGAGCCCGTCTCGGACCTGTACGGCGACCCGGAGGTCCAAGACGAGACCCACGTCTTCTTGCTGGTCAACGCCGTCGGCTTCGCCGCGCTCGCGCTGCTGGCGACCTGGCTGCTGGCCGGGGTCCATCGCGCTCGACCCTGGGACGCGGCGGCCTTCGCCCTCTCCCCCGTGTTGCTGCTGACCGGACTGATCAACTGGGACCTGCTCGCGGTCGCGCTGGTGGCGGGCGCGCTGTGGGCCTGGTCGCGGGACCGGCCGGTGCTGACCGGCGTGCTGATCGGCCTCGGCACCGCGGCCAAGCTGTACCCGCTGTTCCTGCTCGGCGGGCTGCTGGTGATCTGCCTGCGCCAGCGGCGAGCGGGCCGGTTCGTGGTGGTCGCGCTGTGGGCGGTGGTCGCCTGGGTGGTGGCGAACGCGCCGGCGTACCTCTCCGGTCCGGACCAGTGGCACGTGTTCTGGTCGTTCAACGCCGAGAGGAAGGCCGACCTCGGCTCGCTGTGGCTGCTGGTCGACCAGGCCGGCGACCTCGGGATCTCCGCGCACTCGATCAACGTGTGGTCGTGGGCGCTGTTCGGAGCGTGGTGCGTCGGGGTGCTCGTGATCGGGATGACCGCGGGGCGGCGCTCGGCGAGCATCGACCGGGTGCCGCGCCTGGCCCAGCTGGGCTACCTGATCGTGGTCGGTTTCCTGGTTGTCAACAAGGTGTACTCGCCGCAGTACGTGCTGTGGCTGCTCCCGCTCGCGGTCCTCGCCCGGCCGCGCTGGCGCGACCAGATCGTGTGGCAGGCGAGCGAGGTCTTCTACTTCTGCACGGTCTGGTGGTACCTCGGCGGCTACCTCGCCCCGGCCGGCGGCGGCGATGCCGGGTTCTACTGGGTCGGCATCGTGGTGCGGGTGCTCGGCGAACTCTACCTCGCCGCCGTGATCGTGCGCGACCTCTACCGCCCCGACCACGACCCGGTCGCGCTCGAGCGGATCGCGCCGGGACTGCCGGCTCAGCCGGCGACGACCACCCGGTCGAACGCGGTGGCGGTGTAGCGGACCCGGACGTCGACGTCCTCGCCGACCTCCGGCACCCGCGCGCCGTGGGGCAAGAAGAGCATCGAGGCCTGCATGTGCGGCGGTTCGGCGAACAGCCGCAGCTTGGCGTCGATGGCGTACGGCGAGCGCACGAACCCGACCGCGTCGAGCCCGCCGCGGGCCAGGGTCGCCGCGCGTGCCTTGATCGACTGCTCGCCGGTCGGCGCCTCGAGGCCGATGCCGTGGGCGGTGCCGCCGCTGACGACCAGCACGTGCCCCGACTTCGGGGCGGTCCGGCCGCGGTAGCCGAACGCGTCGCCCCGCTCGACGGGATGCACGTCGAGCACGGTCGCGGTCACCCGCAGCGCGCCGCGGTCGCCGAGCCACAGGCCGGTGCCGATCCGGGGGCGGAGCGTGAAGTCGCCGTACTGGGTGCGCAGGGTGGCCAGCTCGGCGTCGGTCAGGTGGCTGACCCAGACCTGCGGGGTGCCGCGGGTGGGGACCTCGGCGGCGACGAAGTCGTTGACCAGCCGGGTCACCTCGCCGAGGTGGGTGCCCTGGCCGAGCGGCAGGTGCAGGGCCAGGCCCTCGACCCGGGCGCCGGGGTGCTTGCGGAGCAGGTCGCCGGCCTCCCACAGCTCGCGGGCGGCCATGCCGTGGCGGCGCATCGAGGTCATCCGCTCCACCACGACCCGCGCGGCCGGGTCGGCGTGCAGCAGGTCGCGCAGGTCGGCCAGCCGGCTGACGGTGTGGACCAGGCGGCGACCGGTGGCGGCGTCGGGCAGCGGCACCCACGGGCGCCAGGGGGTGAGCACCAGCAGGTCGCCGTGCCAGCGCTGGGCGACCTCCGGCAGCTCGTCGTACGTGCCGACGGCGAGGGTGCGCACGTCGTGGCCGCGCTCGGCCAGCCACTGCGTCTTGCGCGCCAGCCGGCCCAGGGTGAAGCCGTAGCCGTTGCCCTTGGCGACCGGGACCAGCCCGGCGTGGGTCGCGGCCACCTGCTCCAGGTGGGCGCGCCAGCGCGGACCGTCGACGGTGAGCGTGAGACTCACGAGCCCCTCCGCTGCAGGTAGAGCTGGAACGCCTTGTAGAGCGCCCGGTTGACCGGCAGGTCCCACTCGCCGGCACACTCGACCGCCTCGCCGCCGGTGCCGACCTTGAACTGGATCAGGCCGACGTGGGCGTCCTCGGCGTCGAGGGTCTCGGTGATGCCGCGCAGGTCGTAGACCGCGGCCTGCGCGGCGATCGCGTCGCGGATCATCGCCCACTGGATCGCGTTGGAGCCGCGGACCTCGCGCTTCTCGGTGGAGGAGGCACCGTAGGAGTACCAGGCGTGCTCGCCCACCAGGATCGCGATCGTGGAGGCCACCAGGTCGCCGTCGTGGCTGGCCAGCCAGAGGGTGAACCGCTCCTCGCCGTCGGCCCGCAGCGCGTCGTACATGGTCTCGAAGTAGCGCAGCGGGCGCGGGGTGAAGTGGTCGCGCTCGGCGGTATGGACGTAGAGCTCGTGGAAGGCCAACAGGTCCTCGCGGGTGCCGCGGGCGACCTCGACGCCCTCCTTGGCGGCCTTCTTGATGTTGCGGCGCCAGAGCTGGTTCATGCCCTTGAGGACGTCGTCCTCGGTGCGCTGGGTGCCGTCGGCGGCGCGGAGCGGGATCTGGAAGACGAACTGCGGCTGCCCGGCCGCGAACCCGCCCTCGACGCCCTGGTGGCGCCAGCCGAGCTCGTGCAGCTGCGCGACCACGCGGGCGCCGGCCGCCGTGCGCTCGGCGGGCGGGATCTGACCGAGGAGGCGGACCGCCGGGTCGGCGATGCCGTCCTTGACCTGCGCCGTCGTCCAGCGCCGGGTGACCACCGGCGGCCCGATCCGCACGGCGAACGCCCCCTGCTTCTTGAGGTGGCGCACCATCGGGTCGAGCCAGCCGCCGAGATCGTCGCCGCCCCAGTCGATCACCGGGCCCTCGGGCAGGTAGGCGAGGTAGCGGTTGAGCTTCGGCAGCTTGCGGTAGAGCACCAGCGCGACGCCCACCTGCGCGCCGGTGTCGTCGAACCAGCCGAGCGACTCACTGCGCCACTCGCTCTTCACCTGCGCCCAGCCGGGCGTCTGCAGGAAGCTCGCCGACGGCAGCGTGGCGAGGTGGTCGCGGTGCTCGGTCGGGCTGATCGGGCGCACGCTGGGCATGCGGTCAGGCTAGCGGGCCGGCGGTTTCTCAAGGGATGCAGCCGAGCCTGCGCTCCCCCATTCAAATATGAGCGGGGAAGTGTCGCTTCGTCTGCATCCCTTGAGAAACCGGCCCCCCGGGATCAGAGCCGCTCGCGCAGCCAGGTGAAGTCGGCGACGTGCTCGGCGGCACCGCCGGGCGTCTCGCACACCACCGGCGCGCCGGCGTCGCGGACCACCTGGGCCAGCAGGTCGGGGTCGATCTGGCCGGCGCCGAAGTTGGCGTGGCGGTCGGCGC
Source organism: Nocardioides sp. S5-5 (assembly GCF_054954065.1). NCBI lineage: Bacteria > Bacillati > Actinomycetota > Actinomycetes > Propionibacteriales > Nocardioidaceae > Nocardioides > Nocardioides sp. S5-5. Next base: position 4,936,907 of record NZ_CP199913.1, on the reverse strand, counting down.
CGGAGTCGAACGCGTCGCGGCTGTCGTTGGCGTGGACCAGGTCGATCCGGCCGGTGATCGCGAGGATGTCGTCGACGATCGTCTCCAGCGCGTTGCCGCCGGCGTGGGCGTGGCAGGTGTCGAGACAGAAGCCGACCATCTCGGCGCCCTCGGCGGAGGCGATCGCGTCCCAGGTGCCCTTGATCCGCTCCAGGTAGCGGGTCATCGCGTTGGTGCCGCCGGCGGTGTTCTCGATGAGCAGCGGAACCTTGATGTCGGTGGCCTCGATGGCCTTGCGCCAGTTGTCGAAGCCCTTCTCCGGATCGTCGTCGTCGGTCACGTGGCCGCCGTGGACGATCAATCCCTTGGCGCCGAGCTCGGCGGCGGCGTCCATGTGCTGCTGCAGCAGCTTGCGGCTGGGGATCCGCTGGCGGTTGTTCGTGGTCGCGACGTTGATCAGGTAGGGCGCGTGGACGTACAGGTCGACACCGGCCTCCTCGGCGGCCGCGCGCAGGGCGGCCGGGCCGCCGTCGTACGACAGGACGGGGCCCTTGTAGGACTGTGGGTTGCCGAGGAAGAACTGCACCAACGGGGCGTTGCGCGCGGCCGCCTCGGCGACCGGGTCGGTCTGGTCGACGTGGGCTCCGATGCGCAGCTCGCTCATATCCGCCACCGTATCCATCGGCGCAGACACTCGTGGATCCGGCGCCGGGGCACTACCTTCCTCGCGTGACCACCCTTCACGTCTCCGCGGGCGGCCGTACCTGGTCGTTCGAGGAGCCGCGCGTCGTCAGCATCGGGCGCGACACCGGCTCCGACATCGTTCTCACGGCGCCTTCCGCGTCCCGTCAGCATGCCCAGCTGCGCTCGGACGGCTCCGGCTGGGTCCTCGTCGACGTCGGCTCGAGCGGCGGCACCTTCCTCAACGGCGCCCGGGTGACCGAGGTCCGGCTGAGCGCCCCGACCAGCGTGCGGTTCGGCGGCGCGAACGGCGAGGAGGTCGTGCTGACCCCCGCCGGCGTCGCCCGTCCGGCCGCCCCCGACCCGGCGATGCTGCCGCCCGCGGGCCTGGCCCAGACGGTCCTGCCCGGCACCGGCCCGGCCGGTCCCGGCTACGTCAGCGGCCCCGGCCTGCTGGTGCGGGTCGGCGGCGTCTCGAAGCGGTTCCCGCCGGGCGTCGTGGTCCGGATCGGCCGCGACCCCGCCAGCGAGGTCGTCGTCGACGACCCGTCGGTCTCCCGGCTGCACGGCGTGGTCGAGGGCCGTCCCGACGGCTGGTGGTACGTCGACCGGTCGAGTGCCGGCACCTTCCTCGCCGACGACCGGGTCACTCAGCGCAAGCTCGAGGACCCGACCACGCTGATGCTCGGCCACCCCACCGCGGGCGCCGAGGTCGAGGTGGTCCAGATCGTCGCGACCGGCGTCGCGCAGAAGTCGATCGCGAAGAAGAAGCGCAGGCGCACCGCCGCCCTCGTCGGCGGCGTCGTCGCGGCGCTGGTCCTCGTCGGCGGTGGCGTCGCGGCCGCGGTGCTGCTCGGCGACGACGACCCGGGCAAGGGCCCCGGGCCGGCGGCCGACCCCGGCCTGAGCACCGAGGAGCTGGACCGGGCCAAGCTCGCCAGCGTCCTCATCATCGCCGTCGACGACAGCGGCGACCCGATCTACACCGGCTCCGGCACGATCATCAGCGAGGACGGGCTGATCCTGACCAACGCCCACGTCGGCAAGCCGAGCGCCCCCGGCCAGCGGGGCGGCGAGGACGACCCGGCCGGCCTGCTGGTCGCGCTCACCTCGGCCGAGGACGACAAGCCGGCCGCGCCGTCGTACTCCGCCGAGGCGATCGTCGCCGACGGCGTCCTCGACCTCGCGGTCCTCAAGATCACCGCCGCCGCCGACGGCAAGAAGATCGACGACGGGGACCTCGACCTGCCGCCGCCGGTCCCGCTCGGCGACAGCGACGAGCTGCGCACCGGCGACGAGCTGACCGCGCTCGGCTTCCCCGCGGTCGCGCACGTCGCCTCCGACGACGGCCTGGACCGGGCGCTGACCGTGACCCGGGGCGTCGTGTCCACCTTCCTCAAGGAGGCCGCGGTCCCCGGCAACCGGGCCTGGATCGACAGCGACATCCGGATCGGCTCCGGCAACTCCGGCGGCGCCTCGATCAACGACGAGGGCGAGCTGGTCGGCATCAACAGCGCCGTCGTCACCGAGTCCACGGTCGGCGACAGCGGCGAGGGCGGCGCGTTCACCGGCGGCTCCGCGCGGATCCGGCCGGTCAACCTGACCTCCGACATCGTCGAGATCGCCAAGAAGGGGGGCGACCCGGACTACGTGTCGCCGTACCTCGACGACGTGCCGGAGCCTCCGGCAGATCCGATGGGTCAGGCCACCGCCTCCCCCGCGGGCTGGACCACCGACGGCAACAGCGACTGCTCGGCCACCAGCACCCTCGACGCGCCGCAGGTGCTCGACGGGGTGAGCCTCCCGGCGACGCTGTACGCGCACTTCGCCGTGACCGGGCTGCCCGACGGCACGCCGTTCGCCATCGAGCTCTACAACCCCGAGGGCGAGCTGCTCGGCTCGCTCGACGGCTCGTGGAACCTCGGCTCGGACGACGTCTGCGCGGCGGTGTCGCTCGACGTGCCGGCGGGGCTGGTGGGTGCGATCGCGGTGCTGGACATCGACGGCACCCAGATCCAGAACCCGGTGATCTTCGGATAGGACGGCGGGATTCGGCCCGGGCGGACGGGCGCTGTTAGCCTGTCCCGTCCGGTGCCGCTGGCGCCGTACCGCCTGCTGGGCCGAACCAGCAGGCAAGCAAGGCCCTCCTGCCGTGGAAAGTCCGCGGCCGCCTGAGTCCAGAGGAGGTGGAGACCGCTTTGCGCAACTACGAAGTCGTGGTCATCCTCGACCCGAGCCTCGACGAGCGGACGGTTCAGCCGTCGCTCGACAAGTACCTGAACGTCGTCCGCAACGACGGCGGCACCGTCGAGAACGTCGACGTGTGGGGCAAGCGTCGCCTGGCGTACGAGATCAAGAAGAACGCCGAGGGCATCTACGCGATCATCAAGCTGAGTGCCGCTCCGGCGACCGTCGACGAGCTCGACCGCCAGCTGACCCTCAACGAGTCCGTCCTGCGGACCAAGGTCCTGCGACCCACCGTCTGAGGCAGCCCGGACCCCAGCTTGTGGAAGCCGACTGTTCATTGTCGGAGCCACGGGACACCATGGGGTCCGTTGCCCGGGACTGATCCCGGGCGGGCCACTCGAACCCCACCGCACAGGAGACCACCATGGCTGGCGACACCGTCATCACCGTCATCGGCAACCTCACCGACGACCCGGAGCTTCGCTTCACCCCGTCGGGCGCGGCTGTCGCCAACTTCACGGTGGCCTCGACGCCGCGCTCCTTCGACCGACAGACCAACGAGTGGAAGGACGGGGAGACCCTGTTCCTGCGCTGCTCGGTCTGGCGCCAGGTCGCGGAGAACGTCGCCGAGTCCCTCCAGAAGGGCATGCGCGTCGTCGTGCAGGGCCGTCTGGTGTCGCGCTCCTACGAGACCCGCGAGGGCGAGAAGCGCACCGTCAACGAGCTGCAGGTCGACGAGATCGGCCCGTCGCTCACCTGGGCGACCGCCAAGGTCACCCGCGCGAGCCGCTCCGGCGGTGGCGGCGGCTACGGCGGCAACCAGGGTGGCGGCAACCAGGGTGGCGGTGGCCGTCCCGCGGGTCAGGACCCGTGGGGCAGCGCCCCGGCCGGTGGCGGCAACCAGGGTGGCGGTTCCAACTACGGGGGCGGCGCCCCGGCCAACGACCCGTGGGCCGCGCCGGGCGTCGCGTCGAGCGACGAGCCCCCGTTCTGACCAGCATCACAACCCAACCATTCCGGCCGCTTTCTGACTGACGCGGCCGGGCTCTGAGGAGGAGCACCACAATGGCGAAGGCAGTCGTCCGCAAGCCGAAGAAGAAGGTTTGCCAGTTCTGCAAGGAGAAGGCCACCGGTGTCGACTACAAGGACACCGCCCTTCTGAAGAAGTTCATCTCCGACCGCGGCAAGATCCGCGCCCGTCGGGTGACCGGCAACTGCGTCCAGCACCAGCGGGACGTCGCGATCGCGGTGAAGAACGCCCGCGAGGTCGCGCTGCTGCCCTACACCTCCGCCGGTCGCTGAGCAGAGTCAGAGAAGGAGAGCTGAACTCATGAAGATCATCCTGACCCAGGAGGTCGAGAACCTCGGCGCTGCTGGCGACGTGGTGGAGGTCAAGGACGGCTACGGCCGCAACTACCTCATCCCCCGCGGCTTCGGCATCCGGTGGACCCGGGGTGCCCAGGCGCAGGCCGACTCGATCAAGAACGCCCGTGCGGCGCGCGCCGTCCGCGACGAGGCCCACGCCGCCGAGCTGAAGGCCAAGCTCGAGGGCTCGCCGGTCGACGTCAAGGTCAAGGCCGGCCAGGGCGGCCGCCTGTTCGGCGCGGTCACCCCCGCCGACATCGCCGCCGCTCTCGGCGAGGCCGCCGGCGAGGCGATCGACAAGCGGACCATCGTCCTCGGCAACCCGATCAAGTCGCTGGGCAACCACGCGGTGTCGGTCAAGCTCCACGACGAGGTGTCCGCCGCGGTGGCCCTCAACGTCATCCCGAGCTGACCTGATCGACGTACGACGGCGTGGCCGGTCCCCTCGGGGCCGGCCACGCCGTTAGTTTTGGGCCTACTCCTCCTTCCTTCCCCGAGACCCAGGAGCTTCCCCATGCGTGTACGACGGCTGGCGCCTGCCGCCCTTCTGCTGCTGACCCCGGTCCTCGTGGCCTGCGGTGACGACGAGCCGGACGCGACCGACGTCCCGACCGACACCTCGAGCGACGTGTCCACGCCCACGGAGGCGACCACCGCCGCGACGTCGGCGCCCACCGAGCCGTCGACCACCGCGGCCGCCGGCCTGCCCGGTGCCTGTGACGTGGTGAGCGCGGACGACCTCGCCGAGGCGTACGGCATGAGCTTCGGCGCCCCCGAGGTCGGCGGCGACGACTCCAGCGAGAAGGGTCTTGCCTGGACCAGCGACGACTGCTCGTTCGAGGCCGCCGGGCTGGCCGAGGTGACCGTCAAGCTGACCGGTCCCGAGGACTTCACCAAGGGCGCCTTCGGCTGCCCCCAGCCGCGCGACGACGACGGCATCGTCGACCCCGCCGACGACATCGCCGGTGCCACCGGCGGCTGGTGGAAGGTGAGCAACCCGCCGGACTTCGAGGGCGAGCTGCGCGCCTGCACCGCGACCGTGCTGCTGCAGATCGACCTCGACTACGAGGACGGCGTCGAGTACGAGGGCGACCCGCTCAACCAGTCCGTCGGGTTGGCCGAGAAGATCCTGGCCGCCATCAACGGCTGAGATCCTCCGCGGACGGTTCCGACGGCGCGGCCCCGGCCCACGGGGCCGAGCCGAGGAGCGCGCAGAGCACGATGACGAGCAGCACCCCGGCGAGACCGACCGTGCCGACGCCGTACAGCCAGTGCCAGCCGGCGCCGTTGTAGAGCACGTTGGCGACCAGCGAGACCAGGATCGCGGTCTCGGCGACGAACCACCACCAGCCGCTGCGGGCGCCCGCCTCGCGGGCGCGGGTGCCGAGGGCGTGGCACAGCGCCGCCTGGAAGCCGAGGGCCGGGAGCGAGGACGCCCACACGACGGCCGGGTCGGCGTCGTCGAGCCAGGCCCGCGCGTCGGGTGGGCTGAGCGCGATCGCGATGACCAGGGCGAGCACGGCGAGGTAGCCCAGGGTCAGCCGCAGCGGTACGTCGGGCGCGGCCCGGACCAGCCGGACGTAGCCGACGAGCACCAGCAGGCAGCCGAGCACCTCGGAGACGTCGACCTTGTCGTCGGGTGCGGCGGTGAAGACGACGACCGCGAGCCCGATCGCGACCCAGTAGAGCGGCTTCACGCGCCGGCCACCAGCCAGGCGTCCCCGCGGGCACGGCGGACCAGCGTGACCAGCCGTCCGCCCATGAAGACGGCGCCGAACACGACCCACAGCCAGGGGAGTCCGGCGCCCAGCGCGCTCGTCAGCAGCACGAGCGGAGCGTAGCCCGCGAGCACGGCCACCCCGGCCCGGGCCAGGTAGCGGCCGTCGCCGGCGCCGATCAGCACCCCGTCGAGGACGAACACCACCCCGGCGACGGGCTGCGCGAGCGCGGCGACGAGCAGCACCGGGACCAGGGCGTCCCGGACGCCCTCGTCGGGGGTGAACAGCGCGCCGAGCCAGGGGCTGGCCGCGGCGAGCAGCAGGCCGGTGACGATCCCGCTGACGATGCCCCAGGTCAGCATCCGGCCGGTGACCGCGCGGGTGGCGGCGACGTCGCCGGCTCCGAGGAAGCGTCCGGTGATCGCCTGCGCGGCGATCGCGATGGCGTCGAGCACGTACGCCAGGAAGCCCCACAGCGTCATCGCCAGCTGGTGGGTGGCGACGGGGACCGCCGCGCTGCCGGCGCCGGTCGCCGTGAGCACGACCGCGTAGGTCGTGACCAGGAGCGAGGCGCGCAGGGTGAGGGTCCGCACGATCAGCGGTACGCCGGCCCGCGCCGCCGCCCGGACGCCGGGCAGGTGCGGGCGCAGCGTGGCGCCCTCGCGGCGGGCGGTCCGCACCACGACCCCCACCAGTGCGAGCGCCATCGCGGTCTGGGCGAGCACCGAGCCCAGCGCCGAGCCGGCGATGCCCAGGCGCGGGACCGGGCCGGCGCCGTACACGAGCAGGATGTTGAGCGCGAGGTTGGCGAGGTTGCCGGCGACGGCGACGGCGAGGGGGGTCCGGGTGTCCTGCAGGCCGCGCAGCACGCCGGTGCCGGCGAGGATGAGCAGCAGCGGGATGAGGCCGAGGGCGGCGACGCGCAGGTACGTCGTGGCGGGCCCGACCACGTCTGGGGAGGCCCCGAACACCGCCACGAGCGGGTCGGCGGCCAGGGCGGTGAGGGCGGTGGCCGGCAGGCCGATGAGCACGGCCAGCCAGAGCCCGTCGAGACCCTGGGACAGCGCCGCGTCGCGGTGGCCGGCGCCGATCTGGCGGGCGACGCCGGCGGTGGTGCCGTAGGCGAGGAAGATGGACAGGCCCACGACCGTCGTGATCACCGCGCCGGCGATGCCGAGACCGGCCAGCTCGGGGGTGCCGAGGTGGCCCACGACGGCGGCGTCGCCGAGCAGGAACAGCGGCTCGGCGACCAGGGCGAGGAACGCTGGGAACGCGAGCCGGGCGATCTCGCGGTCGAGGGTGCGCGCGCCGCTCATCGCGCGGCTTCCGACGTGGTCCCGCGGACCGGTGGATAAGTGGGGTACCGCTGTGGAAACCGAGTGTGACGGTGGGGTGGCCGATGCGGCACCGCGGCGGACCCGGTCCGACCGACCGATGACCAGAAGGTGAACGGGATCACACCCGAGAATTTTGTCGTCCACAGGTCGCGGACCGCGTTTCCGCAGGTCAGAGGCCACTCGGGGCAGTTTGACACCGCTTTCTCCACAGCTTCCTCCCCACCCGGTACACACGCTGTCAGCGTGTCGTCCACGCCCTGTCCCGAGTTATCCCCAACCCTTGTGGATAGGCCCCTTTCGGCACCCCCGGTCGGCCCCGTAGGTTGCCGCATCGGTGGCCCGCTCGGACCGCCGCCGACGATTGTGTCGGACCCGTTCGGCACGCTCGACACCGGACGACCCGAGCAGACCGGACCAGGCTGCGACACCAGGCTGTGACATCGAGAAGGGGGCCAGCACCGTGAGTCTCACGGACGACCCGCCGGCCTGGACCGCCGAGCCGCCCGAGGAGTGGGGCGACGGGCCGGCGCCGTACCAGCCCGGGCAGGCGCCCAGCGGCGGCCGTACCCCGCCGCAGGACATAGCCGCCGAGCAGTCCGTGCTGGGCGCGATGATGATCTCCAAGGACGCCATCGCCGACGTCGTCGAGGTCATCCGCGGCAACGACTACTACCGTCCGGCCCACGAGGAGATCCACGAGGCGATCCTCGACCTCTACAGCCGCGGCGAGCCGGCCGACATGGTGACCGTCGCCGGCGAGCTGCAGCGGCGCGGCCAGCTGCAGAAGATCGGCGGGGCGCCGTACCTCCACACGCTCGCGGCCAACGTGCCGATCGCCGCCAACGCCGGCTTCTACGCCGAGATCGTCTACGAGAAGGCGATCCTGCGACGCCTGGTCAACGCCGGCACCAAGATCGTCCAGATCAGCTACGCCGGCGAGGGCGAGGTCGAGGGCATCGTCAACGAGGCCCAATCCGAGATCTACAAGGTCACCGACCGCAACAAGTCCGAGGACTACGCCCCGCTGTCCGACATCATGGACGGCGTCCTCGACGAGATCGAGGCGATCGAGAACCGCGAGGCCGGCATCTACGGCGTGCCGACCGGCTTCGCCGACTTCGACGAGCTCACCAACGGCTTCCACTCCGGTCAGATGATCGTCGTCGCGGCGCGGCCCGCTATGGGAAAATCCACGCTGGCACTGGATTTTTGCCGCGCCGCTGCCATCCACAACAACCTCACGGCCGCCTTCTTCAGCCTGGAGATGACGCGCGCCGAGATCGTGATGCGCCTGCTCTCGGCCGAGGCGCGGATCCCGCTCAACCACATCCGCAACGGCAAGATGGGCACCGAGGAGTGGGACCGCCTGGCCCGCCACGTCGCGAAGGTCTCCGCGGCGCCGATGTTCATCGACGACTCCCCCAACATGACGATGACCGAGATCCGGGCCAAGGCGCGCCGGCTCAAGCAGAAGCACGACCTCAAGGTGATGGTCATCGACTACCTCCAGTTGATGAGCTCGGGCAAGAAGGTCGAGTCCCGCCAGCTCGAGGTCTCGGAGTTCTCCCGGCAGATCAAGCTGCTCGCCAAGGAGCTCGAGATCCCGGTCATCGCGCTCTCCCAGCTCAACCGTGGCCCCGAGCAGCGCGCCGACAAGCGCCCCGCGGTCAGCGACCTGCGCGAGTCGGGCTGCCTGACCGCGGACACGCGGCTCCTCCGGGCGGACACCAATGCCGAGATCAGCCTCGGCGACCTGCTGGCCGGCGACGTGCGCGACATCCCTGTGTGGGCGCTCGACGACCGCCTGAAGCTCGTCCCCCGCACCCTGACCCATGCATTCCCGAGCGGGACCAAGCCGGTCTTCGAGGTCACCTTGACCTCCGGCCGCAAGGTCAAGGCGACCGGCAACCACCCGTTCTTGACCTACGACGGCTGGATGCCGCTCGCCGAACTCGAGGTCGGCAGACGTGTCGGCTCGATCCGGCACGTGCCGCCGCCGTTGGAGATCACGCCGCGCGATGACGACGAGATCGTGCTCCTCGCCCACCTCTTGGGCGACGGTTCGTTCGTGAGGCGCCAGCCGATCCGCTACGCCAGCCAGGACGAGGCCAACCTGTCGGCCGTTGCCGCGGCTGCTGCCCGACGGTTCGGCATCACCGCCGTGCGTGACGTGTACGCCGCGGCCCGGGTCACCACCCTCCGGCTGCCGGCGCCCTTCCGGCTCGCGCGCGGTCGTCGCAACCCCATCGCCGAGTGGCTCGACCAGGACGGCCTGTTCGGCCTGCGCAGCCACGAGAAGTTCGTCCCCGACTGGGTGTTCTCCCTGCCCAAGGAGCAGGTCGGCCTGTTCCTTCGTCACCTCTGGGCAACCGACGGCTGCGCGCACTGGGACGAGAAGCGCCGCCTCGGCCGGGTCTACTACGCCTCGACCAGCCGGCGTCTCGTCGACGACGTGGCCCGCCTCCTGGGGCGCTACAACATCTTCACCCGCGTCAAGACCGCGCGCAAGGACGGCTACCGCGACGGCTATCAGCTCCACGTCTACGGCGTCGAGAACCAGCTGCGCTTCGCCGACGAGATCGGCGTCCACGGCGAGCGAGGAGTCACCGCCGCTCGGATCGCCGACCTGATCCGCGATGTCCGACCCAACACCAATGCGGACACCGTCCCGCTCGACGTCTGGGACGACGTCCGCTCGGTCCTCAGCGATCAGGACATGTCCCACCGCGAGTTCGCCTCCGCGATGGGCACCCAGTTCTCCGGTTCGGCCATGTGGAGGCATGCCCCCAGCCGTGAGCGGCTGGCCAAGGTGGCCGCCGTACTCGACCACGCCGAGCTCGAGGTCCTGGCGACCAATGACATCTACTGGGACGCGATCAAGTCGATCGAGCCGATCGGCGAACTCCCGGTCTACGACGCCACCGTCCTCGGCGTCCACAACTTCGTTGCCGACGGCATCGCCCTCCACAACTCGATCGAGCAGGACGCCGACATGGTCGTCCTCCTGCACCGCGACGACGTCTACGAGAGGGAGTCGACCCGCCCCGGCGAGGCCGACTTGATCGTGGCCAAGCACCGCAACGGCGCGACCCGGGACATCGTGGTGGCCTTCCAGGGGCACTACAGCCGGTTCGTTGACATGGCGCACTGACGAACAGGGGTGTCGGGCTGAGTGGGGTGAGCCTGGTCGGGCACCACACCGGCGGCGTGGTCGCGATGGAGGTGGCCGCCCGGCGCGGCACGGACATCGCGGGCCTGGTCCTCTCCGGCGTCCCGTACGTCGACGCGGCCCGCCGCGAGCGGGTCGCCGGCGCGCCGCCGATCGACCACGTCACGCCGGCGACCGACGGCAGCCACCTCGGTGAGCTGTGGAACCGACGCCGCGACTTCTATCCGGAGGACCGGCCCGACCTGCTCGCGCGCCTGGTCGCCGACGGCCTGCGCGTGATCGACCGGGTCGAGGAGGGCCACCGCGCGGTCAACGCCTACCGCATGGAGGAGCGGATCCGGCTCGTGCGGAGCCGGACGCTGGTGCTCTGCGGGGAGGACGACGGCTACTCGCTGCCCGACGTCCCGCAGCTGTGCGCCGCGATCCCCGGCGCCACGTCCGCGGTGCTCCCGGGGACCGGCGTCCCCTCCGTCGACCACCGTCCGGACCTCTTCGCCGCGGCTGTCGCGGCCTTCCTCGACGACGGCGCGGTGCGACGGTGAGCACCGGTCTCCCGGTCTACTGGCTGAGCCTGGGCGGCACGCTGCAGGCGCAGGGCCATGACCCGCTCGACACGGACCGGTACTGGCAGACGGGCCGGTCGCTGAGCCCGGAGGAGGTCCTCGAACCGGTCCGTGGGCTGGTCGGCCCGGTCCGGGTCGAGGCCGTCGCGAGCCGCCCCAGCCACGACCTCTCGCCCGACGACCTGCTGGCCCTGGCCGGGCGGCTGCGCGCGCTCGACCCGACCGAGGTCGCGGGCGCCGTCGTCTCGCTGGGCTCCAACGGGCTCGAGGAGGTGGCCTTCCTGCTGTGGCTGCTCGACGCCCCGGTGCCGGTCGCGGCGACCGCCGCGCCGCTGCTCTGCGCCCACGGACTCACCCCCCAGAAGGCCCGGCTGCTGCTCGCCGTCGCGCTCGGTGGCGGCGTCGATCCGACGACGCTCCCCAACCTGCTCGACCGGGTCTGCTCGCGGCCGGCCTCGCCGGCCGCTTCGATCGGAGGGTGACCCGTCTTTCGCGGAGATGACGACGAGGCCGGCCTAGATGTTCTAGCGGGGGAGGCCCGGGCGCCGCGAGGCAGACGCCGGTCGGCTCGGCGCGACCGGATCGCCGTCCAGCGGGGCGAGCAGGGGTCCGAGGCGGCGCAGCTCCTCGAGATGCACCGAGGTCAGCTCGCCGAGTACGTCGATGCCGTGCGCGGTCAGCCGGAGCTGGACCCGGCGCGCGTCGATGGTGCTGCGGACCCGTTCGACCAGGCCGAGCTGCTGGGCGCGGTCGATCAGCTCGGTCGCGGTGTGGTGCCGGATGAACAGGGCGTCGGCGACCTCGCCGATCGTGGGCCCGTCCGGGGTCCGGGTGCCACGGATCGCCAGCAGCAGCTGGTGCTGGGTATGGGTCAGGCCGTGCTCCTCGGCGGCCTGCCGGCTCCACTGCTCGAAGCCGCGCAGCGCGGTACGGAAGGCGAGCAGTCGCTGGTACTGAGCGTCCGTCGGCACGTCCACACCCTAGGACCGCGCCACAATCAGTCGTGACACGATCTATTCTGCGACGGCCCGTCCCAGCCTCCAGGAGCACCCGTGCCCTCGACCTCCGCGCCGCCGAACGCCCACGCCGTCCGCGACGTACGCCACCTCGGCGACTTCACGACGACGCCGCGCATGCTCGCCATCGCCGCGCTGGCCCTGCCCGTCGGGGCGGTCGCCGCCGTCGCGGCCTGGGCGCTGCTCCAGCTGATCGGGCTGATCACCAACGCCGTCTTCCACCACCGGTGGTCGACCGAGCTGGTCTCGCCCGGTGGCGGCCACGCCTGGTGGCTGGTCCTCGGCGCGCCGGTCCTCGGCGGGCTCGTGATCGGCGTGCTGGCGCGCTACGGCTCGGAGAAGATCCGCGGGCACGGCATGCCGGAGGCGATTGAGGCGATCCTGCTCGGCGGCAGCAAGGTGCAGCCCCGGGTCGCGGTGCTCAAGCCCGTGTCGTCAGCGGTCGCGATCGGCACCGGTGGCCCGTTCGGCGCCGAGGGTCCGATCATCATGACGGGCGGCGCCCTGGGGTCCTTGCTCGCGCAGTTCCTGCGGCTGACCGCCGACGAGCGCAAGACCCTGCTCGTCGCCGGATCCGCGGCCGGCATGGCCGCGACCTTCAACTCCCCGCTCGCCGCCCTGCTGCTGGCCGCCGAGCTGCTGCTGTTCGAGTGGCGCCCGCGCAGCCTGGTCCCGGTCGCGGCCGCCGTCGCGGTCGCCACGGTGCTGCGCCAGCACCTGCTCGGCGCCGGCGCCGTCTTCCTCTCCACCGCGCCGCTGCACCTGCGCGACCTCGACTACGCGCTGTGCGTGCTCAGCGGGGTCGTCGCGGCGCTGCTCGCGGTCGTGGCGACCCTGCTCGTGTACGCCGCCGAGGACACCTTCCAACGGCTCCCGGTCCACTGGATGTGGTGGCCCGCCCTCGGCGGCGTCGTGATCGGCCTCGGCGGCCTCGTCGAGCCGCACGCCCTGGGGGTCGGGTACGACGTGATCGCGGCCGAGCTCACCGGCAGCATCGGCACCGGCCTGGTGGTCGGGATCCTCGTCGTCAAGACGCTGATCTGGTCGATCTCGCTCGGCTCGGGCACCTCGGGCGGCGTCCTGGCGCCGATGTTCATGATCGGCGGCGCGCTCGGCGCCCTCGAGGCGCAGGTCTTCCCCGAGGTCGGCCCGGGCTTCTGGGCGCTCGTCGCCCTTGCCGGCGTACTCGGCGGCGTGATGCGCTCGCCGTTCACAGGCGTGGTGTTCTCGCTGGAGCTGACCCACCAGTGGGACGCGCTGCTGCCCCTGGCGATCGGCGCGATGACGGCGTACGGCGTCTCCGCGGTGGTCCTCAAGCGCTCGGTGCTCACCGAGAAGATCGCCCGCCGCGGCTACCACCTGAGCCGCGAGTACGACGTCGACCCGCTCGAGATCGTCTTCGTCAGCGAGGTGATGACCGGTGACGTCGTCGAGTTCGACGGCGAGGTCGACCTCGCGCGCGCCCATCGGGCCCTCCAGGAGCCGGGTGACGACTTCGCCGCGTGGCGCCAGCAGCTCTACCCCGTGATCGCGGGTGAGCGGATGGTCGGCGTCGTCACCCGCGGCGACCTGCTCGCGGGCGCGGACGACCACGACCGCACCGTCGCCGAGGTCGCCCATCGGGACCCGGTCGTGACCCACGGCGACGAGACGCTGCGCCGGGTCGCGGAGCTGATGGCGACCTACGACCTGACCACGTTGCCGGTGATCGACCGGGACCGGCCGGAGCGGGTGATCGGCGTCGTCTCGCTGCCCCAGCTGCTGCACGCCCGCCGCCGCGACCAGCAGGAGGCGCGGGAGCGCGAGCGGATCCTCAGGGTGCGCCTGGTCCGTCGGGGTGGGTGAGGTCGTAGGCCCGCGACAGCTTCTGCGGCACCACCATCCGCCACGCGTCGACGACCAGCTCCCGCGCCTCGGCGGCATCCAGGGCGGCCAGCTGCGCATGCACCCAGTGGAAGCGCAGGTCGGACTTGTCCGGCAGATGGAACTTGTCCGGCTCACCGGCGACGAGCGCCGCCCGCTCCTCCTTCGGGAACGCGAAGCCCAGCACGGTCTCGTCGAGGGAGAACGCGGCGTACACGATCTGGCCGACGCGGAACTTCAGCCGGTCGCGGACGTAGACCGGGTAGGACCGCTCCAGCTCGTCGGCCAAGGGCCGGACGTCGTTGAGGCTCGCCATGCGGGGATGACCGGTGGGGCGGCGCGAACTCATCGCCGCCGCCGCGGTCAGGGCACGCTCGGGTCGATCTCGACCTCGACGTCCTCGAACCGGTGGTCCTGGTCGAGCTGGACGCGGATCAGACCGTCGGGCAGCAGCAGCGGCGCCACGAAGGAGAGCAGCACGGCGTCGACGAAGACCACGGCGGAGGTCAGCGCGAGGTCGTCGCGCAGGGCCGCGGCCCCGGTCGCCGCGGCGGCCTCGCCGGCGGCCTGCGCGATCTCGTCGACCGTGCCGGCGACGACCTGCTCCCACTGCTCGGGGGTGAGCGCCAGGAACGCGCGGACCCGCTCGACCAGGTCGGCGACCTCGACGTCGTCGCGGTCCTCGAGCTCGGGGTCGACATTGACCATCACGTCGGTGCCGGCCGCCGGCAGGTCGGCCATCCCGTAGGCGAAGCCGTCCTCGGCCTCGGGGTCGCGGAGCACCGGAGCGAGGGCGGCCACCAGCTGCGAGGTCTCCATGAGGGCAGGCTACGGCAGCGCCGTGGAGCCGACCGGGGCGCCCGGCGCCATCGGATCCGGGATAGCGTGGGCCCCATGACTCGGGCTCAGGGCTACGGCGCCCCCTACGGATCGGCCAGCCAGGTACGGGACCGCGACGGCTCCCGGACCTTCACGGTGCGCGAGCTGGTGGCCTACGGCCGGCTGATCGTCAACCGCGAGCGGGTCGATCCCGAGCGGGTCGTGCGCGAGTTCATCCGGGCCAACCCGGAGGTCGACCTCGAGGCGCGCAGCACCATCACCGACTGGCAGGACGGCCTGCGGCCCGGCGACACCGCCGAGCGCCCGCGCGGCTACCTCTGAGCCGACCGGGCTGACCGGCGGACCGGCGGACCGGCTGCGAGGATCGGGTGCATGGACTTGGTGCGCTCGATCCCGCTGTTCGTGCTCGCCGCGATCGCCGAGATCGGCGGGGCCTGGCTGGTCTGGCAGGGCGTGCGCGAGCACCGCGGCTGGCTGTGGATCGGCGCCGGCGTGATCGCGCTCGGTCTCTACGGCTTCGTCGCGACCCTCCAGCCGGACGCGCACTTCGGCCGGATCCTCGCTGCCTACGGCGGCGTGTTCGTCGCCGGCTCGCTGCTGTGGGCGATGGCGCTCGACGGCTTCCGGCCCGACCGCTATGACGTCGCCGGGGCGTTGGTGTGCCTGGTCGGTGTCGCGATCATCATGTACGCCCCGCGGACGGGTTGAGCGCCCATCGCGCCTCCCGGTACCGCCGGTTGCGCCGCCCGCACCCGACACCGGACGAAGAGGTCCCCTTGTCCGGTGCGTAGCCGGAGGGCGACCTCGTCCCGGCGTGAGTGGCTCAGCCCAAGGGCTCAGGCCAGCTGCCGGGTGAGCTGGCCCAGGAACTCGTCGGCCATCGCGAGCTGGGTCACCAGGCGCGCACGGCGCGCGGTCGCGTCGGCGAGGACCGCGTCGAGCCGGTCGCGGGCGGCGCCGTGCCGGTCCGCGGCCCCGGGGTCGCGGAGGGTCTCCAGATCGCGCATGGCGGCGCTCATCTCGTCGAGCGTGAAGCCGAGCGGCTTCATCCGCCGGATCACCATGATCTTCTCGACGTCGTCCTCGGTGTAGAGCCGGAAGCCGCCCTCGGAGCGGCCGGAGGGCCGCAGCAGGCCGACCTCGTCCCAGTGCCGCAGGCTGCGCAGGGAGAGCTCGGCCCGGGCGGCGACCTCGCCGATCTGCATCATGCTCCCGATCCTGCCGCACGCCGCCACGATGCCAACTCTCACGTAACGTGAGGGTAGAGTGCGGCAACCGTGAGCGACTCCCCTTCCGTCCATGCCGCGCTCCGGTCGCCCCGGCTGCTGCGCACCGAGGTCCTCGCCGGCCTCGTCGTCGCGCTGGCCCTGATCCCCGAGGCCATCTCCTTCTCGATCATCGCCGGCGTCGACCCGAGGGTCGGGCTGTTCGCGTCGTTCACGATGGCCGTCGCGATCTCGTTCCTCGGCGGCCGCCCGGCCATGATCTCGGCGGCCACCGGAGCGGTGGCGCTGGTGATCGCGCCGGTGATGCGCGAGCACGGCTACGACTTCCTCATCGCGACCGTGCTGCTCGGCGGGGCGCTGCAGATCGTGCTCGCCCTCGCCGGCGTCGCCCGGCTGATGCGGTTCATCCCGCGCTCGGTGATGGTGGGCTTCGTCAACGCGCTCGCGATCTTGATCTTCGAGGCGCAGCTCGACCACCTGGTCGGCGTACCGTGGGCCGTCTACCCGCTGACCGCCGTCGGCATCGCCGTCATCGTCGGGTTCCCGCGGATCAGCTCGGTCGTGCCGGCGCCCCTGGTCGCGATCGTCGCGCTGACCGGGTTCGTGCTCGCGGCCGGCGTCGACGTACCCGACGTCGGCGACGAGGGCGCGCTGCCCGACAGCCTGCCGGCGTGGTTCGTGCCGGACGTCCCCTTCACCCTCGACACGCTGCGGACGATCGCGCCGTACGCCCTCGCGATGGCGCTCGTCGGCCTGCTGGAGTCGCTGCTGACCGCGAAGCTCGTCGACGACATCACCGACACCCACTCCGACAAGACCCGCGAGGCGATGGGCCAGGGCGCGGCCAACGTGATCACCGGCCTCTTCGGCGGCATGGGCGGCTGCGCGATGATCGGCCAGACGATGATCAACGTGAAGGCATCCGGTGCCCGTACCCGGATCTCCACCTTCCTCGCCGGCTCGTTCCTGCTGGTCCTGGTCGTCGGGTTCGGCGACGTCGTCGCCCTCATCCCGATGGCCGCGCTGGTCGCGGTGATGGTGATGGTATCGGTCGGCACCTTCGACTGGCACTCGCTGCGGATGCTGCGGCGGATGCCGCGCTCGGAGACCACCGTGATGGTCGTGACCGTGGTGGTCACGGTCGCCACCCACAACCTGGCGATCGGCGTGGTCGTTGGCGTCCTTGTCGCGATGGTCCTCTTCGCCCGCCGGGTCGCGCACCTCGCGAACGTCGAGCGCGAGCTCGTGGAGGCTGCTGACGGCTCCGTGGCCGCGCACTACCGGGTCACCGGCGAGCTGTTCTTCGCCTCCAGCAACGATCTCTACGCGCAGTTCGAGTACGCCGCGGACCCCGACCGCGTCGTCGTCGACCTGTCCGCCTCCCACGTGTGGGACGCCTCGACCGTCGCCGCCCTGGACGCCGTCACCACCAAGTACCAGCGCAAGGGCAAGGCCGTCGAGATTTGCGGCCTCAACGACGCCAGCGCGGAGTTCCACCGCAGGCTCACCGGCCGCCTGGCCGGTCACTGAGCCGGCTCAGGCCGTGGCGCGCTCGGCCAGCCGGACCGCGGCGTGCCGCACGATCGCGGCCTCGTCGTCGTCCCGCGCGGCCTCGTGGGGGACCTGCCCGCCGAGCAGGCCGGCGGGCTGGGTGAGCCAGGCCCACACCTGCCAGGGATCCATCGCCGAGGCGAGCAGCGGCTCCAGCACCGCCGCCAGCTCGGGGCGCAGCTCGCCGTCCTCGTCGAGCTGGAAGGCCGGGACCAGCACTCCGCCGTCGTGGGTGACGACGAGCAGCGCCCTGCGCTCGGCCGCCTTGTGGACCGCGAACCGGGCGGCGTTCTCCGACACCCCGCGCACCTCCGCGAGGCTCGCGTAGCTGTGGGCCGGGGAGGAGAGCAGGTCGCCCCGGACCCGCGCCTGGCGGCGCAGCTGCACCAACGCCAGGGGCACGGCGTGCGCCGGGTCGTCGCCGTCCTGGTGCAGCACCCGGTCGAGGTCGGCGAGCTGGTCGTCGGTGAGCGCGGCGCCGGTCCCCGGGTCGTGCCAGCGGACCACGCCGCCCAGGTCGCGCTCGAAGGACGGCAGCCCGGCTGCGGTCAGGTGCTCGGCGAGACCGAGCCCCTCGAGCCAGTCCGCCAGTTGCTCGCCGTTCACGAGGTCCAGCCTCCCACGCCCGTCGCCCGCGGCCGGCAGTCTGGTCGGCAGCGGTGATGGCGTCTCCGTATAGATGCGTATACTTCATGACGTTTTATACAGATCTATGCCGGAGGGCGGTGCTCAGTGCAGCCGAGTCCATACGCACCTGGCTCGTTGCCGGAGTACCTGGCTGGTCGCGGCCGCGAGCGAGATCTGATCCGCGACAAGGTCTCCCGGCTGAGCATGCTCGGCCGGTCGGGCGGGCCGCTGCTGGCCTTCCACGCCCCGCGGGGACTGGGAAAGACGTCCCTGCTGCGGATGGCTCAGCGCGACGCGATGGCGGACGGGTTCCTCACCGCGTGGGTCACCGGCCGAGATGACCGCCCGATGTCACCCGTTCTCGCCCAGGGGCTGAGCGCGGCCGTCAAGGGCCGCTCCTTCGGCGAACGATCGAAGGCGCTGCTGCGCCGACTGGACCAGGTGCAGGTCGAGTTCGGGATCCCCGGCGTCAAGGTCGGAGCGACCCTGACTTCGGACGACAGGGCTGCGGTCGGGACCGCCGTGCTCGAAGAGCTGCTCGGGGACGCCGGCCGGTTCGCCCGCAGCCACGACGCGAAGGGGCTGGTCGTGTTCGTCGACGAGCTCCAGGAGGCGCAACTGGGGGACCGCAAGAGCCTTCTGATCGGGCTGCAGCACTTCGACGGCGCACCTGACGCAACTCCGGTCGCGGTCATCGCTGCCGGGCTGCCCTCGCTGCCGCCGGCGGTCACCGAGGCAGCCACCTTCGGCGAGCGCTCACGGTTCGTCGAACTCGGTCTCCTGAGCGACGTGGCCGTTGCCGAGGCGATCCGGCTGCCCGCGGAGCATCACCAGGTTGCCTGGACCGACGAGGCGATCATGGCCGCGATCGATCTGGCCGCCGGCTACCCGCACAAGGTGCAGCTCATCGGCGACGTCACCTGGGAGGTCGCTCGCCCCGACCTCGCCAGCACCATTACCGTCGGGCACGTCCGGCAGGCGGAGGAGGAGATCGAGGACCGCATGACGGGCCTGTTCCACACGCGCCTTGCCCGCGCGACACCGGAACAGCAACGGTTCCTGGAGGCCATGGCCGCCGTGGGAGATGGACCAGTGGAGCGAGCCGCGATCGCCGCCGAACTGGGTGTGGCGACCACCGCGGTGAGCAGGCCACGGCAGCAGCTGATCGACCGCGGCTTCATCGAGTCGACCGGTCGCGGCAAGCTCCGCTTCACCATTCCCGGCTTCGCGGCCTACCTCCGCGACAACGTCTGACCAATCCCCAGGCCCCTGCCGCATAGGGGTCGCCCCCGACGGTAGCGAGCGTCCCCACGCTGGGAGACTGGCGCCGTGCCCGAGCCGACCGACGACGTACGCATCGAACGCCTCGGCCCGGTGGGCCGTATCGTGCTGGACCGCCCCCGGGCGCTCAACGCGATCACCCTCGCCATGGTGGAGCGGATCCACGCCGCGCTCGAGGAGTGGCGCGACGCCGGGCTGCGCGCGGTGGTCGTCGAGAGCGCGTCGGACCGTGCGTTCTGCGCCGGCGGCGACATCCGCCGGGTCCGTGAGAACTCGCTCGCGGACCGGCACGACGAGAGCCTGCGCTTCTTCGAGACGGAGTACGCCGTCAACGCGCTCCTCGGCAGCTACCCGGTCCCCGTCGTGGCGCTGGTCGGCGGCGTGTGCATGGGCGGCGGGATGGGACTCTCGGTGCACGGCACGTTCGTCGTGGTCTCCCCGGAGGCGTCCTTCGCGATGCCCGAGACCAAGATCGGCTTCTTCCCCGACGTCGGCGGCTCCCACTTCCTGCCCCGCCTCCCGGGCCACACCGGCCGCTATCTCGGCCTCACCGGCGCCCGGATCGGCGCCGCCGACGCCCTGGCCCTCGGGCTGGCCACCCACGCCTGCTCGGCCGCCGACCTGGCTCGCCTGCCCGACCTGATCGCCGACCACGACGGCCCGCTCGAGCAGCTGCTCCGCGAGCTGGCCCCGTCCTCGCCGGGCTCCGCGGGCTCGCTCGCGCCGGTCCGGCCCGAGCTGGAATGGGTGTTCAGCGCACCCGACCTCACCGGCATCTCTGAGCGGCTGGCCCGACTGGTCACCGAGGGCGGGCCAGCGTCGGACTGGGCGGAGGAGACGTGCGCGGAGCTCGCGACCGCCGCCGAGGTCAGCGACCCTGGTCGAGCTCGGCGACCAGGGTCTCGACTCGCCGGCGGATCTCGTCCCGGATCGGCCGGACCGCGTCGAGGCCCTGCCCGGCCGGGTCGTCGAGCACCCAGTCCTCGTAGCGCCTGCCCGGGAAGTACGGGCACTCGTCGCCGCAGCCCATGGTGACCACCACGTCGGCCTCGTGGACCGCGGAGTCGGTGAGCACCTTCGGCTGCTCCGCGGCGATGTCGATGCCCGCCTCGGCCATCGCCGCCACGGCGACCGGGTTGAGCTGGTCGGCGGGCTGGGAGCCGGCGGAGAGCACCTCGACCCGGTCGCCGGCGAGGTGCTGGAGGAAGCCGGCTGCCATCTGGGAGCGGCCGGCGTTGTGGACGCAGACGAACAGCACGGTGGGTCGGGTCATCGTTGCTCCTGGGGCGCGGGATGGAGGAAGCGGACGGTGAGGGCGGCCAGCGCGCCGCCGACCAGCTGGAGCAGCACGAACGCCGCGACCGAGGACGGCGCGATGCCGGCGAAGCTGTCGGACAGGGCCCGGGCGATGGTCACCGCGGGGTTGGCGAAGCTGGTGGAACTGGTGAACCAGTACGCCGCCGCGATGTAGCCGCCGACGGCGTAGGCGACCGTCTCGATCCGCTCGGAGCGCAGCGCCCCGAACACGACGAGCACCAAGCCGAAGGTCGCGACCGCCTCACCCAGCAGCAGCCCGCCACCGTCGCGTCGGTGGGCGGACAGGGCGAGCGCGTCGAGGCCGAACATCAGGTCGGCGACCACCGCCCCGGCGCAGCCGCCGACGACCTGGGCCGCGACGAGTGCCAGCGCGTCGGTGCTGCGGACCCGGCCGAGCACGCGCTCGACCAGGGTCACGACCGGGTTGAACGAGGCGGACACCGGCTGGAAGGCGATGATCAGCGCGACCAGGGCGGCGCCGGTGGCGAGGCTGTTCTCGAGCAGCTGCAGGCCGGTGTCACCGGGGGAGAGCCGGGTCGCGGCGATCCCGGAGCCGACGACCGCGGCGACCAGGAACGCCGTGCCGAGCAGCTCGGCGACCGCCCGACGCGCGAGGTCGCGGTTCACGCGGTGACGTCGCCGAGCAGGCCGGCCAGGTTGCCGAGCGCCTCGGCCTCGACCCGGTAGTAGACCCACACGCCCCGCTTCTCGCGCCCCAGCAGCCCCGCCTCGTGCAGCACCTTGAGGTGATGGCTGATCGTGGGCTGCGACAGGTCGAAGGCGTCGTTCAGGTCGCACACGCAGGCCTCACCGTCGGCGTGTGACGCCACCAGCGACAACAGTCGCAGCCGGACCGGGTCGGCCAGCGCCTTGAGCAGCGGCACCACCCGGTCGGCCGCCTCGGCCGAGAGTGGCTCGCGGGTCAGCGGCGAGCAGCAGGCGACCGCCTCGGCCGGGGTGAGGTCGAGCAGGGACTTCGACATGTATCAATATTGACAGATATCGATGTCCGAGGTCCAGCCCGGGACTCGTGCTGTCCCGTCGTGCCCTGCGTATCGGCCGTGAGACCGCCGCCAGATCTGCAGCCGTTTTGCCGGGCACGGCGCCCACCTCCTACACTGGGGGCACGAAGGGGAGTAGTCCTCAACGGCTGCGTCGACATACTGGACCGCTTGCGGGCCCGGCGCAGCAGGCCACCGCGAGGTGGCGGACGAGACTTTCGACCAGCAGTGCGACCTGTTTTTGCAATGGACGCGCGTGGTCGAAGGCGCGTCCTCACGGCGAGCTCTCCGGCCAGGTGCCGGAGAGGAACCTGATGTACGCCTTCTTGTTGAGCACCGCGGTCATCTTCGTGGCCGAGCTCGGCGACAAGAGCCAGCTCATGGCGATGACCTTCGCCACCCGCTATCGGGCGCGCGACGTACTGATCGGCCTGACCGCGGCGACCGCCGTGGTGCATCTCGCGTCGGTCGGGATCGGCTACGCGATCGGGGACGCCTTCGCCGACTACCAGGGCACCATCGAGGTGTGCGCGGGCATCGCGTTCCTCGGCTTCGCGCTGTGGACCCTGCGCGGTGACGAGCTGACCGAGGACGACGAGCGCAAGGCCACCAGCGCCACCGGCCGTGCCGTCCTGGTCGTCGCGCTGTTCTTCTTCCTCGCCGAGCTCGGCGACAAGACCATGCTCGCCACCATCACCCTGGCCACCCAGGAAGGCTGGTTCGGCACCTGGCTCGGCTCGACGGTCGGCATGGTCGCCGCCGACGCGCTGGCCATCGGCGTCGGCGCGGTCCTCGGCCGGCAGCTCCCCGAGAAGGTCATCAAGTACGGCGCCGCGGGGCTCTTCGCGCTGTTCGGGCTCGTGCTCATCGTCAGTGGGGCTGGTTGGATCTGAGGGTGAGCTCTGCGTGGCGCTGCTCATGGTCGGCGAGGCGCCGTTCGACGACTTCGGACCGCGGGCGCCGCGCACCGAGCCGTACTCCCCGGTGCTGCGCGAGCCCGGTGGGATGGCGGTCTGCGACACCAACGTCAACCGGGTCGAGGCCTGCACCGACGTCGAGAACCTCGCCGAGCAGCGGGCCCTGGAGAAGGCCGGCTTCACCCGCGAGGG
This sequence comes from Nocardioides sp. S5-5, assembly GCF_054954065.1. Taxonomy (NCBI): domain Bacteria; kingdom Bacillati; phylum Actinomycetota; class Actinomycetes; order Propionibacteriales; family Nocardioidaceae; genus Nocardioides; species Nocardioides sp. S5-5. The sequence goes on along the minus strand of NZ_CP199913.1, from coordinate 4,914,077 downwards.
CACGGTCCGCGGCGCCCAGTGGCGTGACGGCGGCTACCGCGACTGCTGCTCCTCCAGCATCCTGCGCGCGGACTGGTCGGCCTCCTGATGCGTCGCGGCCGTCGACCGACGTCGGCGACGGGTCCGGCTGATGAGCGACCACGCCCTCGCGCGCGTGGACTCACGGTTGACGACGAAGTCGATCAAGCACCAGCGTTGAGGGGATCACACCGACTCGGAGGTGTCCCTTGCTGCATGCCCAGGCCCGCGCGGCGGTGGGCGCGTGGCGCGATGACGACGGCGTGGTGTTCGTCAGCGTGATCTTCCGGGCGCCGTAGTCCTCAGAAGGCCTGCGGCCCGATCCGCTCGACGGCCACGAAGACCGCGAGGGCGAGCAGGACGACGTTCATCGCGGCGCTCTGCGCCTCGCCGCGACGCAGGTGGGTGACGATCGCGCCCGCCATGATCACCGCGAGCCCGATCGCGGCCGCCGGCACCAGGCCGGTCGCGATCTCCAGCGCGCCCGGCAGCACCAGCCCGAGCGCGCCGAGCACCTCCGCCGCGCCGATCAGCTTGAGCACGCCGGGCGCCATCGGCTCGGCCCAGCCCATCCGCGGGTCCTCGAGGAGCTGCTCCTTCGACCTGGCGAGCTTCATCGAGCCGGCCATCAGGAACAGGGCGGCGAGCAGGCCGGTGACGATCCACACGACGAGGTTCATGGGACGACACTAGGCCGTGTCTCCCCAGTCCGCCTGTTGCGCGGTGTCTCCGACTCAGCCGGCCTGCTTCCAGCTCGGCGCGTCCGCCCGCTCCCGGACCGCGACGTTGACCCGGTTGAACAGGTTGAGCGTGGCGATCTGCAGCAGCAGCGCGGACACCTGCCTCTCGTCGTAGTGCCGGTTGACCTCGCGCCACAGCTCGTCCGGGACCGGGTCGTGGCTGTCGGCGAGCCGGGTGAGGGCGTCGGTGAGGGCGAGGGCGGCGCGCTCGGCCTCGTCGTAGTACGGCGACTCGCCCCACGCCGCCACGCCGACGATGCGGTCCACCGCCTCGCCGGCGGACTGCAGCGTCTCGAGGTGGCCCTGGACGCAGGCGCTGCAGCCGTTGAGCTGGCTGGCCCGCAGGGCGACCAGCTCGAGGGTGGTGGTGGGCAGGCCGCCCTTGGCGATGGCGGTGAGCAGGCTGCCGATGCCCTTGAAGGCGTCGGGCAGGACCTGGGCCGGGTTGGCCATGCGGGGTTCGATGGTGGTCATCGCGTTCTCCTTCGGATCGGGTGGGGTGTTCGCTCTCCCTGACCCGCGGCGGCGCCGGAGTGTGACCGGATCGCCGAGGAGATCCGCGAGAAGATGGGGGACTGTCACATCGACGGCCCGCCGCGGGTCAGAGAGGCGACCCCGAGGAGAGGACCCACCCGTGAACGACGACGTCACCGTGGCCGCCGCCTTCGAGCAGCACCGCCGCCACCTGAACACGGTCGCGTTCCGTGTGCTCGGCTCGGCCACCGAGGCGGAGGACGCGGTCCAGGAGGCCTGGCTGCGGCTGCACCGCACCGACGCGGCCGAGATCGACAACCTCGGCGGCTGGCTCACCACCGTCGTCGGCCGGATCGCCCTCAACACCCTGCGCGCCCGCGCGACCCGGCGCGAGGACTCCCTGGAGGAGCGGGTCGAGCGGCTGCCCGACCCCGTCGTGACGGCGTACGACGGCGCGCTGCCCGAGGAGCAGGCGCTGCTCGCCGACTCGGTCGGCCTGGCGCTGCTGGTCGTCCTCGACCAGCTGGCGCCCGCCGAGCGGATCGCGTTCGTGCTCCATGACCTGTTCGGGGTCGCGTTCGACGAGATCGCGCCGATCGTCGAGCGCACGCCCGCCGCGACCCGCCAGCTCGCCAGCCGGGCGCGGCGCCGGGTCCGTGGCAGCGACCTGGTCCGTCCCGACAGCCCGGCCCGCCAGCGCGAGGTCGTCGACGCCTTCTTCGCGGCCGCCCACGCCGGCGACCTCGAGCGCCTGGTCGGCGTCCTCGCCCCCGACGTGGTGCTCCACTCCGACCTCGGCGTCCTGCGCGGCGGCATCGTGACCTACCAGGGCGCCGAGACCATCGCCCGCAACGCGCTGATGTTCGCCCACCCCGGCCGGATCGTGCATCCGGTCCTCGTCGACGGCCGGGCCGGTGCGGTCGTCACGCTGCGCGACGAGCTGTTCAGCGTGATGGCGTTCGCGGTCGCCGGTGGCCGGATCGTCGGGGTCGACACCTGGACCGACCCGGAGGTGCTGGCCCGGGTCGCGACACACTAGCTAGAGCCCCGCGCGCGGCAGCCGGTCGGGGAGCGGGGCCCCGTCGACCAGGTGGTCCGCGACGATCGTGCGGACCCGGGCCGGGTCGACGCCGCCGTACCAGCTGTCGTCGGGGTGGACGACCACCACCGGCGCCTGGTTGCAGGGGAACAGGCAGCCGGTCTGGGTGACGAGCACGTCGTCGTCGCCGAGCCCGCGGGCCCGCAGCTCCGCGTCGAGCGCGGCGGAGGTGGCGGCCGAGCCGCGGGCCGAGCAGCGCGGTCCGCGGCAGACCAGCACCTGCCGGGCGTGCCCGGGCACGGACTCCCACGCCGGCGAGGTCAGCGGCGCCTCCTCGCCGGTGATCGCCCGCCCGCTGACGACCACCTGCACCTCGGGTCGGCCACGCCGCCAGTGCCCGGCCACCCGGCGCAGCCAGGACCGCGCCGTCGGCGCACCCAGGCCGAGGCCGACCAGCTCGACCTCCCGTACGCCGAGCCCGGCGAGGCGCTCCAGCTCGTCGGTCACGCTCGGGGTCCCGGCCTGCAGGAAGGCGAGGGTGGCGCCGGTCGTGGCCGCCACGTCGGCCAGCTCGTCGGCGTGCCGCGCGGCCTCGACACCGAGCGGGACCAGCACCACCGCGCGGCTCACCGCGCCACCCGCTCGTCGTGCCAGACCACGTGCAGCCGCCCGGAGTGGTCGTGTCGCCCGACAGTGGTCTCGACGCCGTACACGTCGCGGACCAGGCCGGCGGTCAGCACCTCGGCCGGCGCGCCCGTGGCGACCACACGGCCCTCGCGCAGCACCACCAGCCGGTCGCAGAACGCCGCGGCCAGGTCGAGGTCGTGCAGCGCGGCGACCGTGGTCAGGCCGAGCGCGCGGACGGTGGCGAGCAGGTCGATCTGGTGGGCCAGGTCGAGGTGGTTGGTCGGCTCGTCGAGGACCAGCAGGTCCGGCTGCTGGGTGAGTGCCCGGGCCAGCTGGACCCGCTGGCGCTCGCCGCCGGACAGCGTGTGCCAGTCGCGGTCGGCGAGGTGGCCGACCGCCGCGAGGCGCATCGCCTCCGCGACCTCGCCGGCCCCCTCGGCGCGAGCGGCGGGCCAGCGGCCGCGGTGCGGGATCCGGCCCAGCTCGACCACCTGGCGCGCGGTCAGCGGCAGGGACGTCGACGCGTGCTGCTCCAGGACGGCGACCCGCCGGGCCCGGACCCGGGCGGGCAGCGCGTGCAGGTCCTCCTCGCCGAGCCGGACCGAACCGGTGGCCGGCCGGCGCAGCCCGGCCAGCACGTGCAGCAGCGTGGTCTTGCCCGAGCCGTTGGGGCCGAGCAGCCCGGTGACGGTGCCCGGCGCGCAGCCCAGGGTGACGTCGTGGAGGATCGCCCGGGTCCGCACACCCCACGAGACGCCCTCGACCGTCAGCCTCATCGGGTCCTCGACTCACGCCGCAGCAGGTAGCCGAACACGGGCGCCCCGAGCACCGCCGTGACGACCCCGATCGGGATCTCCTGGCCCTCGATCAGGGAGCGCGCCGCCGTGTCGGCCCAGATCATCAGCACCGCGCCGGCGAGCGCGCTCAGCGGCAGCAGCCGGCGATGCAGTGGCCCGCAGACCAGTCGTACGACGTGCGGCACGACCAGTCCGACGAACCCGATCGCGCCGGTGTAGGCGACCAGGCAGGCGGTGAGCAGCGCCGTACCGATGAGCAGCACCCAGCGGGTGCGCCGGATCGACACGCCCAGCGAGGCGGCCGACGCGTCCCCGAACGCGAACGCGTCCAGGTCCGCCGCATGGGCCACGACCAGCACCAGCGCGACGAGTGCGACCGTGACCAGCACGCCCGCCCCGAGCCACCGGACGCCGGCGAGCGAGCCCATGGTCCAGGCGAGCACCCGGCGGGCGGCGTCGTGGTCGCCGCTCATCATCACCGCGAACGACGTGAACGCCGCGCACAGCTGCCCGACCGCGACTCCCGCGAGCACGGTCCGCGCGGGCGGCAGGTCGCCGTTGCGTCCGGTGGCCAGGGCGAGCACGAGCACCAGCGCGAGGATCGCGGTGGCGAACGCCGCCGCGCCCAGGGCGGCGCCGCCGACCAGGGTCCCGACGCTGGTCCCGAGCACGATCACCGCGACCGCGCCGACGGTGGCGCCGCCGGAGATGCCCAGCAGGTAGGGGTCGGCGAGGTCGTTGCGGGTCAGCGACTGGAGGACGGCACCGGCCAGGGCGAGCCCGGCACCCGTCGCCGCGGCCCCGACGATCCGCGGCATCCGCAGCTGCCACACGATCCGGTCGTCGATCACGCTGACGCCGTCGACCGGCGCCCCGAGGCGACGCAGCACCACGGCGACGACGTCCGCCGCCGGCACATGCACCGAGCCGACCCCGACCGCCACGACGGCGGTGCCCACCAGCACCAGCGCGAGCACCGCGCCCATGGCCAGGCCGATCCCCGGCCGGCTCCGCGCCGGCCGGGTCGCCTGCAGCATCAGCCGAGCTCGGCCAGCTGGGTGCCGACCGACACCGCGCCGTCGGCGAGCCGGACGCCGGGCGTGGACTCGGAGAACGGCAGCACGACGTACTTCTTCTGCTGGACGGCGCGCAGCCCCTTCAGCACCGGGTCCTTCTCCAGGAGCGCGATCTTGTCCTCGGCCGTCGACCAGCTCGCGTCGGCGAGCACGATCACATCCGGGTCGGCCTGCACGACGCGCTCCCAGCTCACGTTCGCCCAGCCGCCCTCGATGTCGGCGAAGATGTTGGTCGCGCCGACCGCGTCGAGGATCAGCTGCGGCCCGCCCTCACCGGCGCCCGCGAACGCCTCCTTGTCGCCGGAGTCGAACCAGAACACGTCGAGGCCCGCGCCCGGCTTGCTCGCGGCGAGCTCGTCGAGCGCCTTCTCCTGCTCGTCCTCCAGCGCCTCGGCCCGCTCCGGGACGCCGAACACGTCGGCCACGGTCTCGATCTCGTCCCACACCGAGTCGAAGGAGACGTCGGCGCTGGGCTTGTTCTCGCCACAGCCGAAGAGCGAGAGGAAGGAGCCGACGCCGAGCTTCTCCAGCTCGTCCTGCGGGCCGGCGGCCTCGTCGCCGAAGGCGCTGGCGTAGGAGCCGTAGACGAAGTCCGGCTCGGCCTCGAGGAGGGTCTCGCTGTCGGGGTACTCCTTGGAGAGGACCGGCACGGCGTCGTACGCCGCCTTCCACTTCTCCGGCACCGCGTCGTCGAGGTACGCCGTCCCCGCCATCCGGTCGGACAGGTCGAGGGCCAACATCACCTCGGTGGCGCCCTGGTTCATGGTGACCGCGCGCTCCGGCGGCGCGCTGATCGTGGAGGTGAAGCCACAGCTGCCGGCCTTGACGGGGAAGCCGGTGGCGGTCGGTCCCTTGCTCTCGGCCTCCGGCGCGCCGGCGCATCCGGCGAGCAGGGGGAGCGCCGCGAGGGCAGCCAGGAAACGGGTACGACGGGTCGAGGACATGGTCGCTCTTTTCAGTCCGAGGCTCTTGCGCGAAGCCTGTTGTGCGGGTGTGTCGCGGACCCTCGAGATCCACGGCCAGCAGGTCTTCGGACTCGGGATCGATCGGACGGAGCGCCTTCCCGGACCGTCGTGCGTCCAGTGGCTTGCCCTGATTGCTCAGTGCCCCGCCCGTCACCCTCACCGCTGCGCGTCAGTCCCGGATTCGCACCGGGTTCCCTGCTCACGGGTGTGAGTTGACTGGCGAGGCGGACGCTAGCACGCACCGGCCCGACGTTCTTGGTGGGATATCTCACCTCTGCCGCAGCCGACGCGCCGACACCAGATCTAGGTCCCACGAATCTGGGTGACCCCTACATATGGTGGTTCTCGTAGCTGGTTCCTCGCCCCAGCCAGGGGCGCGGAGGCAAGAGGGAACCCGGTGGAAGTCCGGGACTGCCCCGCAGCGGTGAGTGGGAACGACCGCCGTCACACAGCACTGGGTCGCGATGTGCGACCTGGGAAGCGACGGCCAGTAGGACTCCTTTCGAGGAGACGCCCGCGAGTCCGAAGACCTGCCAGCGCGCCGCACCCGCCGGGTGCGGTGGTCCGAGGCCTCGTGGGAAGGCCGACGGCTGAGCAGGCGCGTCGGCGCCGCCCCGCTGTCGTCCCCTCGCGAGCCAGACTCCGAGGGGAGAACACCGTGACCGTCACCGAGTCACCCACCCGCACCACCATGACGGTGCGCAAGCGCAACGGCGAGACCGAGCGCGTCGACGTCACCAAGATCGTGCGCGCCGTCGACCGGGTCAGCGCCGACCTGCCCGACGTCGACCCGATGCGGGTCGCGACCCGCACCATCAGCGGCCTGTACGACGGCGCGACCACCGCCGAGCTGGACCGGCTCTCGATCCAGACCGCGGCCGAGCTCACGGCTGCGGAGCCGGCGTACTCGAAGCTCGCGGCCCGGCTGTTGGCGGGCTACATCGACAAGGAGGTCCGCAACCAGGGCGTGGCCTCCTTCAGTCAGTCGGTCGCGCTGGGCCATGCCGAGGGCGTGATCGGCGACGAGACGGCGCGGTTCGTGAAGGACAACGCCCGCAAGCTCGACTTCGCGATCGACGAGGATGCGGACCGTCGGTTCGAGTACTTCGGCCTGCGCACGGTCTACGACCGCTACCTGCTGCGCCACCCCACGGCGCGGCTGGTGATCGAGACGCCGCAGTACTTCCTGCTCCGCGTCGCCTGCGGCCTGTCCCGTACGCCGGCCGAGGCGATCGGCTTCTACCGGCTGATGTCGAGCCTGGCCTACCTGCCGAGCAGCCCGACGCTGTTCAACTCCGGCACGCGGCACACGCAGATGTCGTCGTGCTACCTGGTCGACAGCCCGCGCGACGAGCTGGAGTCGATCTACAGCCGTTACACGCAGGTCGCGCAGCTCTCGAAGTTCGCCGGCGGCATCGGCATCGGCTTCTCCCGGGTGCGCTCGCGCGGCGCGCTGATCCGTGGCACCAACGGTCAGTCCAACGGGATCGTGCCCTTCCTGCGCACCCTCGACTCGTCGGTGGCGGCGGTCAACCAGGGCGGCCGCCGCAAGGGCGCCGCCTGTGTCTACCTGGAGCCGTGGCACCCCGACGTCGAGGAGTTCCTCGAGCTGCGGGACAACACCGGTGAGGAGGCCCGTCGTACCCACAACCTCAACCTGGCCAACTGGATCCCCGACGAGTTCATGCGCCGGGTCGAGGCCGACGAGACGTGGTCGCTGATCGACCCGAACGAGGTGCCGGAGCTGCCGGACCTGTGGGGCTCCGCGTTCGACGCGGCCTACCGGCGGGCCGAGGCGGAGGGCCGGTACGTGCGCCAGGTCAAGGCGCGCGACCTCTACGCCAAGATGATGCGGACCCTCGCCCAGACCGGCAACGGCTGGATGACCTTCAAGGACGCCGCCAACCGGCACTGCAACCAGACGACCGACGCGCCCGGGGCGGGGAGGCCCGTGGTGCATCTGTCGAACCTGTGCACCGAGATCATCGAGGTCTCCTCCGACGGCGAGACCGCGGTGTGCAACCTGGGCTCGATCAACCTCGGCCAGCACCTGACCGACCGGCACGGCGCCGTCGACGTCGACTGGGACAAGCTGCGTGCGACCGTGCGGACGGCGGTGCCCTTCCTCGACCGGGTCATCGACATCAACTACTACCCGAGCACGCAGGCCGCCGCGTCCAACCCGCGGTGGCGGCCGGTCGGACTGGGGCTGATGGGCCTGCAGGACGTGTTCTTCGCGCTCCGACTGCCCTTCGACTCCCCCGAGGCGAAGGCGCTGTCGACGCGGATCCAGGAGGAGATCCACCTGACCGCGCTGGAGGTGTCCTGCGCGCTCGCCGCCGAGCACGGCCCCCACCCGTCGTACGACGAGACGCGGGCCGCGCGCGGCGACCTCCACCCCGATCTCTGGGGAGCCACCCTGACCCAGCCCGAGCGGTGGGCGGCGCTCAGGGAGCGGATCGCGGAGCACGGGCTGCGCAACTCGCTGCTGATCGCGATAGCACCGACGGCGACGATCGCGTCGATCGCCGGCTGCTACGAGTGCATCGAGCCGCAGGTCTCGAACCTGTTCAAGCGCGAGACGCTGTCGGGCGAGTTCTTGCAGGTCAACTCCGCGCTGGTGCGCGAGCTCAAGACGCGCGGGCTGTGGACCGCCGAGGTGCGTGAGCAGATCAAGCGCGCCGAGGGCTCGGTCCAGGGGATCGCGCAGCTGCCCGACGACGTACGGCTGCTGTTCCGGACCGCCTGGGAGCTGCCGCAGAAGGCGCTGATCGAGATGGCGGCCGAGCGACAGGGATTCGTCGACCAGGCCCAGTCGCTCAACCTCTTCATGGCCGCGCCGACGATCGGGAAGCTGTCCTCGATGTACGCGTTCGCCTGGAAGAGCGGGCTGAAGACGACCTACTACCTGCGCTCGCGGCCGGCGACGCGGATCCAGCAGGCCACCGTCTCGGTGGTCCCCACGACGACCACCACCGACGAGGAGGCACTCGCCTGCTCGCTGGAGAACCCCGAGAGCTGCGAGGCCTGCCAGTGACCGCCGACCACGCCCCGACCCGGATGCTGCTCGACCCGGGCATGAACCTGACCCTGCGGCCGATGCGCTACCCGCACTTCTACGAGCGCTACCGCGACGGCATCAAGAACAACTGGACCGTCGAGGAGGTCGACCTGCACTCCGACCTCGCCGACCTGAAGCGGCTGACCGACGCCGAGCGGCATCTCGTGTCGCGCCTGGTCGCCTTCTTCGCGACCGGCGACACGATCGTCGCGAACAACCTGGTGCTCAACCTCTACCAGCACATCAACTCCCCGGAGGGCCGGCTCTACCTGAGCCGCCAGCTGTTCGAGGAGGCGGTGCATGTGCAGTTCTACCTGACGCTGCTCGACACCTACGTGCCCGACGAGGCCGAGCGCCACGAGGCCTTCGCGGCCGTGGACAACATCCCCTCGATCAAGCACAAGGCCGACTTCTGCTTCCGGTGGATCGACTCGGTCTTCGAGCTCGACCGGCTGGAGACCAGGGAGCACCGCCGTGCCTTCCTGCTCAACCTGATCTGCTTCGCCGCCGTCATCGAGGGCCTGTTCTTCTACGGCGCGTTCGCGTACGTCTACTTCCTCCGCTCCCGCGGCCTGCTCAACGGCCTGGCCTCGGGAACGAACTGGGTGTTTCGCGACGAGTCGATGCACATGGGCTTCGCGTTCGACGTGGTCGACACGGTGCGCGAGGAGGAGCCGGACCTGTTCGACGACGAGATGGCGGCGCAGGTGCGGCAGATGCTGGTCGACGGGGTCGACGCGGAGGCACAGTTCGCCGAGGACCTCCTGGGCATGGGCGTCGCCGGCCTCTCCACCGCCGACATGCGCTCCTACCTCGAGCACGTCGCCGACCGGCGGATGCAGCGCCTGGGCCTGGAGCCGATCTACGGCTCGCCGAATCCGCTGGCGTTCATGGAGCTCCAAGACGTGCAGGAGCTGTCGAACTTCTTCGAGCGCCGGGTGTCGGCGTACCAGGTCGGAGTGAGCGGGGCGGTCGGCTTCGACGAGGACTTCTGAGCGGCCGACCAAAGGAGGGGGCGGCGGCGACCGTGGTCCGATGCGCGCTCGCCGCCGCGCGCCTTGACTGGACCGGTGAGCTCTCAGACCGGTGCCGGGCCCGTCGCCCTCTCGGCGCGGGCGCTCGGACCGGACCTGGCCCGCGGCGGCATGCTGCTGTTCATCGCGCTCGCCGACTCCCACTACTTCCTGACCGGCGACGCGATCCGCGGCGGCTTCCCGGTCGCCGGGTCGGCGCTCGACCACACCGTGACCTGGGTGATCGCGACCTTCGTCGACGGCCGGGCCTTCCCGATGTTCGGCTTCCTGTTCGGGTACGGCGTCGCCCACATCGTGCGCCGCCAGGTCGAGGCCGGCGCCTCGCCCCAGGCGGTGCGCCGGCTGCTGTGGCGGCGGGCCGGGGTCCTGGTCGCGGTGGGCGTCGTCGACGCGATGCTGTTCTTCGTCGGCGACATCTTGGCGATGTACGGCGTGCTGCTGCTCGTCGGGGCCTGGGCGGTGCGCTGGTCGGACCGCTGGCTGCTGGCCGTCGCCGGCCTGCTCTTCCTGCTCACCGCGCTGCCCTCCGCGGACTCGTCGTCGGTGAGCACCGACCGGCCGGACATCTCGATGCTGCCGCCGGACCTCGTCACCCAGCTCGCGGAGCGACCGGTCGGGATCGCGTTCATCGCGTTGCTGGGCCCGATCGGGTTCGCCTGCCCCTACCTGCTCGGCCTGTGGGCCGGGCGGCGGCGGGTGCTCGAGCAGCCCGAGCGCTACCGCGGCCTGCTCGTCGCGGTCGCGGTCGTCGGCCTCACCGTCGCCGTGCTCGGCGCCCAGCCGGTTGCGCTGATGCTGGCCGGTCTCACCCCGGTTCGGCCGGCCGGAGTCCTCGAGCTGGTCGGGCCGCTGCACGATGCGGCCGGGGTCCTCGGCGGCCTGGGGTACGCCGCGCTGGTGACCCTGCTGGCGCGTCCGCTGGAGGGTCTGGTGGAGGGGCGCCGCGGCCGGGTGATCGACGCCCTCGCGGCGACCGGCCAGCGCTCGATGACCTGCTACCTGATGCAGTCGGTGGTGTGGGCGATCGTGTTCACGCCGTACCTGCTCGGCCTGGCCGGGATGCTGAGCGTCACGGGTGCGGCGGTGCTCGCGGTCGCCACGTGGGTGGGCTCCGTGGTCCTCGCGGACCTGCTGGCGCGGCACGGTCGTCGGGGGCCGTTCGAGGTGCTGGTGCGGCGGGCGACGTACCGCGGCTGAGCTTCGACCCGAGCCCCGGCGCCGGGCCCCGTGGAATCAGCCCCGGGACCGTGGTGTTGCATGACTCCGTGACAGCCACCTCCGTCGAGGCCGCCCCGGAGACCCGCCTCCAGCGCCTGCTCGTCGTCCTCGGGATCGTGGTCCTCGCGTTCAACCTGCGCCCGGCCGCATCCAGTGTGGGGCCGCTGCTGGAGGAGATCCGCGCCGGCGTGCCGCTCGGCTCCACCGAGGCCGGGATCCTCACGACGCTGCCGGTGGTCTGCTTCGCGGTGGTCGGCGGTGCCGCGCCCCGCCTCGCGTCCTGGATCGGGCTGCACCGGGTCGCGCTGCTCGGGCTGCTGCTGCTCACCGGCTGCCTGTGGGGCCGCGGGCACGTCCACCAGGGCTGGCTGTTCCTCGTCCTCTCCTTCGTCGCGCTGGCGGGTGCCGCGACGGCCAACGTGCTGATGCCGTCGCTGGTCAAGCTGCACTTCCCCGAACGGGTCGGCCAGCTCACCGCGGTCTACACGACGTCGATGGCGGTCGGCCTCACGGCGTCGTCGGCGCTGAGCGTGCCGATCGCGACCGGTGGCGGCGACCAGGTCGACTACACCCGCGGCCTGGTCGCGTGGTCGGTGACCGCGGGCATCGCGGTGCTGCCGTGGATCGGGCTGATCCGGCACGACCTCCACGAGGGCCGTCGTACCCGGGCGCTGGGTGTCGGCGCCATCGCCCGCACCCGTCTCGGCTGGGCGATGGTGGGCGCCTTCGGGCTGCAGTCGCTGCAGGCGTACGCGATCTTCGGCTGGTTCGCGCAGATGTGCCGCGACGCCGGCTACTCCGCCGAGGCGTCCGGCGTCCTGCTCGGCGTCGTCACCGGTGCCAGCATCCCGCTGTCACTGCTCATCCCCATCCTCGCCGGCCGGCTCCGCGACCAGCGCTGGCTGCTCACCGCCCTCGTCGCGTGCTACCCGGTGGGGTACCTCGGCTTCCTCGCCGCCCCCCGCCCCCTCGGCTGGCTGTGGGCGCTCGCGATCGGCGCCGGCTGCAGCACCTTCCCCCTCGTGCTCACCCTGATCGGCCTGCGCGCCCGCACCCCCGAGGGCACCGCCGCGCTCTCCGGCTTCACCCAGTCCGCCGGCTACCTGCTGGCCGCCGCCGGGCCGTTCGGTGTCGGCGTCCTGCATGCCGCGACCGGGAGCTGGACCCCGTCGGTGCTCCTGCTGCTCGGCCTGTGCGTGCCGTTGTACCTGTGCGGGCTCTACGCCACCGGCGACCGGTACGTCGAGGACGAGATCGCCGCTCAGCGGCCGGGCTGAGCGAGTCGGGGGGCGCCGCCGGCCAGCAGCGCGACCAGGCGCTCGAGGTCGGCCCGGTCGCCCCGGCGGTAGGCGGGGACGAGCAGCGGCGCGGCCAGCCGCAGCGCGCCGCCGAGGCGGAGCCGGGTCACGACGGTGAGGATGCAGCGGTCCGCCCCGTCCGGCTCCACCCGGCGGTGCCCGCTCACCTCGATGGGCGGCTGTCCGCCGTCATATGCGGCGTGGAGGGCGTCCGCCGCGACGATCTCGGTCCGCGTCTCGAACCGCATCCCCCAGAAGGTGAGCCGCTCGACCTGACGCTGCCCGACCTCGGCCCGGCCGGCCGGAGAGCAGGTCAGCGAGGTCACGGCGGAGCGCCACTGGGGATCGTTGCCCCAGTCGAGGACGTACGCCGCGACGTCGGCCGCCGGGCGCGGCACGGCGAGCGTGGTGGCGATGACGTGGTTCATGTGGCGCAGCATCGCCGTACCGACTGGGAGGCGGCTGGGAGCCGATCTGCACAGAACCTGCACACGTCGTCCCCGTCTTCCGGCGCTCCGCGCTCGTAGCCTCGGAGCCATGGAGAGCGCACGCCGTCGGGTCCTCGTCGTCGAGGACGACCCGGTCATCAACCAGGCGGTCGCCGACCGGCTCCAGGCCGAGGGGTACGACGTGGTGCGGGCGTTCGACGGTCCCGGCGCCGTGGCGGCGTGTGGCGAGCACGCACCGGACCTCGTCCTGCTCGACGTGATGCTGCCCGGGTACGACGGCCACGAGGTGTGCCGCCGGATCCAGGCCGACCGCCCGGTGCCGGTGCTCATGCTCACGGCCCGCGCCGACGAGGCGGACGTGCTGGTGGGCCTCGGGGTCGGGGCGGACGACTACCTGACCAAGCCGTTCCGGATGCGCGAGCTGGTCGCCCGGGTGGCGGCGCTGCTGCGCCGGGTGGACCGGGCCGCGTCGCTCGCCGGGCGGCGGGCGCTGGAGCTCGGGGACCTGCGGGTGGACGCCCCGGCGCGACGGGTGTGGCGCGGCGAGGAGGAGGTGCGGCTGACGCCGACCGAGTTCGACCTGCTGCTGTGCCTGGCCGCGACGCCGGGGGCCGTCGTCACCCGCGAGAGGCTGCTCGCCGAGGTCTGGGGCTGGGACGGCGCGACCGGGACCCGCACCGTCGACAGCCACGTGAAGGGGCTGCGGGCCAAGGTCGGCGCGGACCTGGTCCGCACCGCCCACGGCGTCGGCTACGCGCTGGAGGTGCCGGCCCCGTGACGGCGCAGCCGCTGGTCGGCGTCCGCTCGATCAAGGTCAAGCTCGGCCTGCTCGTCGCGGCCAGCGCGACGGTCGCCGCCCTGGTCGCGGCGCTCGGCCGCTCCGACAACGTCCCGCTCTGGCTGACGATCCCGGTCACCATCGGTCTCGCGCTGGCGCTGACCCAGCTGCTCGCGGTCGGGATGACCTCGCCGCTGCGCCAGATGACCGCCGCCGCGCGGCGGATGGCCACCGGCGACTACGCCGTCCGGGTGCCCGACACCGCGCGCGACGAGGTCGGCGAGCTGGCCCGTGCGTTCAACACGATGGCCCGTGACCTGGCCGGGGTCGACCGGCAGCGTCGCGAGCTGGTCGCCAACGTCAGCCACGAGCTGCGCACCCCGCTCGCCGGGCTGCGGGCCGTGCTCGAGAACGTGGTCGACGGCGTCGTACCGGACGACCCGGCCGTGCTCGAGACCGCGCTGGCCCAGGCTGAGCGGATGAGCGGCCTGGTCGAGGACCTGCTCGACCTCGCGCGGGTGGACGCCGGCCGGGCGCCGCTCGTCCCGCAGCGGGTCCCGCTCGCCGCGTTGCTGACCGATGCCGTCGCCGAGGCGGAGGCACTCGGCCGCGGTGTGGCCTACGACGTACGGGTCACACCGCCCGAGCTCGTCGTGACCGCCGACCCGGCGCGGCTGCACCAGCTGGTCGCCAACCTGCTCGACAACGCCTCACGGCACAGCCCGTCCGGTGGCACCGTGGAGGTGCGCGCACAGGTCGCCGAGGAGATCGTGGGGGAGCGGTACCGGATCGAGGTCCGCGACTCCGGCCCCGGCGTACCGGCGGTCGACCGCGAGCGCGTCTTCGAGCCGTTCGGCACCCTCGCCGCGTCGGCCGGCACCGGTGGCACCGGGCTCGGCCTCGCCATCGCCCGGTGGGTCACCGACCTGCACGGCGGCGTCATCGGCTTCCTCGACCCGGTCGCCGGCGCCACCGGCGCGCGGGTCCGGGTCGACCTGCCCCTCGAGCCCGCGGCCCGCCCGGCCGCCCCGGCCGTTCCTACGATCCAGGAGGCACCCGTGCCCGTCCCGACCGCCCCGCCCACCCCGGTCCCGCCGCCGTCGGTCACCGACGACCTGCTCGGCGGCCTCTGGCCCGAGCGCGGCGTCCCCTCGCGCCCCGGCCTGCTGCTCGGCGCCCTCGGCGCCGGCCTGCTCGGCGGCCTGGTGCTGCCCGAGCGCGCGCTGGGCATCGGCACCTTCCTGGTCCTGCTCGCCGCCGGCACCGTCGTGCTCGCCGCGAGCCGCGACCGACGCGACCCGTTCACGCTGACCTGTGCGGGACTCTGCGTGCTGCTCGCCGCCACGGCCGTCGTACGCGATGCCGAGTGGATCGTCGTGCTCTGCCTGTTCGCCGGTGCCGCGTTGTGCGTGGCGGGCGTGACGCGGGGGCGCAGCCTGGGTGGGTTCGTGCTCGCCGGGCTGATGTGGCCGGTGGCCGGGCTGCGCGGGATGCCGTGGCTGGGGCGGACGATCACGGCGCTGCCGGTCGTCGGGCACGGCGCCGCGCTGCTGCGCACCCTGGTCTGGTCGGTGCTCGGCCTGGTCGTGTTCGGGGCCCTGTTCGCCTCCGCCGACGCCCTCGTCGCGGAGTGGGTCGACGCCCTGCTGCCCGACCTCACCCTCGACACCTTCGTGCTGCGCGCCTTCGTCACCCTCGCCGTCGGCGGCACCGTCCTCGCGGCGGCGTACCTCGCCCTCAACCCGCCGCGCGTGGACCGCGACCTCGTCGCCCGCCGCCCAGTGGCCCGCCGCTACGAGTGGCTCGCGCCCGTGCTGGTCGTGGTCGTCGTCTTCGCGGTCTTCCTGGTCGCCCAGGCGACCGTCGTGTTCGGCGGGCACGCCTACCTACGGCGCACGACCGGGCTGACCTACGCCGAGTACGTCCACGAGGGCTTCGCCCAGCTCACGGTCGCCACCGCGCTGACGCTGCTCGTGATCGCCGTCGCCGCCCGCAAGGCCCCGCGCGAGACCGCGGCCGACCGGCTGTGGCTGCGCCTGGCTCTCGGCGCCCTGTGCGCGGAGACGCTGGTCGTCGTCGCGTCCGCCCTCTACCGGATGGACGTCTACCAGGAGGCCTACGGCTTCACCCGCCTGCGCCTGCTCGTCGACGTCTTCGAGGGCTGGCTCGGGATCCTCGTGGTGGCGGTCGTCGTCAGCGGCCTCCGGCTCAGTGGCGCCTGGCTGCCGCGCTTCGCCCTGCTCAGCGGCGTCGTCGCCCTGCTCGGCCTGGCCCTGGTCAACCCGGACGCGTGGATCGCCCGCCACAACCTGGCCCGGTACGACGACACCGGCCGCGTCGACTGGTTCTACCTGCGCGGCCTGTCCGACGACGCCGTCCCCGCCCTCGCCGACCTGACCGGCACCGACCGGCTGTGCGCCCTCGCCGGCCGGGAGCTGTCCGACGACGACTGGCTGGAGTGGAACCTCGGCCGGTCGCGGGCCGAGGGTGCGCTGGCGGACCTCGGCCGGCTGCCCGCCGCGGCCCCGGTCACGTGCGGGGTCACGGCGTACCCGGTCGCGGACTGACCCGCCCGGCACCTGAGGACCGCGCCCCGGCACCTCAGACTGAGGCGACCGGGACCCCGGATTCCTAGCGTGGACGGCATGACGATCCTGCTGTCCGATCCCCGTGTCCGCGCGGTCCCCGTCATCGAGTACGGCGAGCCGCTGGTGCGCCTCCCGCAGGACCTCTCGCCCGCCGGCGCCCTGGTGCGCGCGGACCTGGCCGACCGGCTGGTCGCGGCCGACCGGCTGCTCCCGGCGGGGGTGCGGCTGCGGGTGGTCGAGGGCTTGCGGCCGGTCGAGGAGCAGCGCGCCATCGTGGCGTCGTACGGCGAGGAGCTGGCGGCGCTGCACCCCGGCATCGGCGCGAAGGCGCTGGAGCGGCTGACCAGCCGGTTCGTCGCACCGGTCGACGTGGCGCCGCACGTGGCGGGGGCGGCGGTCGACCTCACCCTGGTCGACATCACGGGCGACGAGCTCGACCTCGGCACGCCGATCGACGCGACGCCCGAGCAGAGCGACGGGCGGTGCTGGTTCGCGGCCGCCGGGATCGGGGCGGACGCCCGGGCGCACCGCACCGTGCTGGCCCGGGTCCTGCGCTCGCAGGGGCTGGTGAACTACCCGACCGAGTGGTGGCACTGGAGCTTCGGCGACCGCTACTGGGCGCTGGTCACCGGCGCGCCGCACGCGCTCTACGGCCCGCTCGCCGCGGTGGTGGCGGCATGACGGACCTCGCTGCCGTGCAGCCCCGCGCGACCACGCCGACCGCCCCCCGGCTGAGCGTCGACCTCGCCGCCGTCGCCCGCAACACCCGCACTCTCGCCGACCGAGCCGCCGGCGAGCTGATGGCGGTGGTCAAGGCCGACGGCTTCGGCCACGGCGCGATCGAACTCGCCCGGACCGCGCTCGCCCACGGCGCCACCCGGCTCGGCGTGACCAGCCTCGCCGAGGCGCTCGCGCTGCGGGAGGCCGGGCTCGTCGTACCGGTCCTCAGCTGGCTCAACCCGGTCGACGCCGACTTCGCCACCGCGGCGACGTACGACGTCGACGTCGCGGTCCCGAGCCTGGCCCACCTCGTCGCGGTCGCGACCAGTCCCGGACGGCACCGGATCCATCTGTACGTCGACGCCGGCATGGCCCGCGACGGCGCCGAGCCGACCGAGTGGGCGGCGCTGTGCCGGGCGGCCCGGCGTGCGGAGCAGCGCGGCGAGGTGGAGGTCGTCGGCGTGATGGGCCATCTCGGCTGCGCCGACGACCCGGCCGACGCCTGCAACGCGCAGGGCAGGACTCGGTTCGCCTGGGCGGTCGAGGTCGCCCGCTCGACCGGTCTGAGGCCCCGGGACCGGCACCTCGCCGCGACCGCCGCCACCCTAACCGACCCGCGTGCCCACCACACGATGAGCCGCGTCGGCGCCGGCCTGGTCGGCATCGACCCGTCCCGGACGACCGTGCTGGAGCCGGCGATGACACTCACCGCGCCGCTGGTACAGGTCCGCCGGGTGCGCGCCGGCACCGTGGTCGGCTACGGCCACGACCGTCGCACCACCCGCGCGACCCACCTCGGCCTGCTCCCGCTGGGGTACGCCGACGGCCTCCCGCGCGTCGCCTCGGAGCGTGCCGAGGTGCTGGTCCGCGGCGTCCGGCGTCGCGTGGTCGGTCGGATCTCGATGGACCAGGTCGTGGTCGACCTCGGTCCGTCCGGTGCCGAGGCGGGAGAGATCGTGACGGTCTTCGGTCCCGGCACGATCGGCGAGCCGACCGTCGCCGAGTGGGCCGCCTGGGCCGGCACCATCGAGCACGAGATCGTCACCGGCCTCGGTGCCCGCGTCCCGCGCCGTACCGTGTCCGCCCACTACCTCCGGAGCCTGGCATGAGGACCCGGGTGGCCGTCATCGGCGGCGGGCAGAACTGCGAGCACGACGTCTCCCTCGCCTCCGCGGCCTCGGTCGCAGGAGCCCTGGACCCGGCGACGTACGACGTCGTCCCGCTCACCATCGGCCGCGACGGGACCTGGCGCGACCGCGGCCTGCGCCCGATCGGGCTCAGCGGCGCGGCCCAGGTGCTGCGCGGCTGCGACGTGGTGTTCCCCGTCGTCCACGGTCCGCGCGGCGAGGACGGCGCCCTGGCCGCGCTGTGCGAGCTCGCCGGCCTGCCCTACGTCGGCAGCGGGATCCGGCCCGGCGCGCTGGCCATGGACAAGTGGGCGACCAAGCTGGTCGCGCAGGCGGTCGGGATCGCCGTCGCCCCCGGCCTCCTCGTCACGAGGGCCACCGCGCAGCACCTGCGCTGGACCCGGCCGGTGGTGGTGAAGCCGGTCGCGGCCGGCTCCAGCCAAGGGGTCAGTCGGGTCGACGTGGCCGCTGCCCTGCAGCCCGCCCTCGACGCCGCCTTCGCGCTCGACGACCGGGTGCTTGTCGAGGACGTGGTCGTGGGCCGCGAGGTCGACGTCGCCGTGCTGAGGCGGGCCGACGGCAGCCTGTTCGTGCCGCCGGCGCTGGAGATCGTGGCCGACGGGATCTTCGACTACGACGCGAAGTACGGCGGCCACGCCGACTTCCGGCTCCCCGCCCAGCTCGACGAGGTCGACGCCAAGGCGCTGCAGAGCGCGGCGACCACGGCGTTCGAGGCGCTCGGCTGCGCGGGCGTCGCGAGGGTCGACTTCTTCCTCACCGAGGACGGGCCGGTGCTCAACGAGGTCAACACCATGCCGGGCCTGACCGAGCACTCCCAGGCGCCCCGCATGTTCGCCGCCGCCGGGATCGCGTACGCCGACCTGCTCGACGAGCTGGTCCGCTCCGCCCACCGATGAGGATCGACGGCCTGGACCTGCTCCGCGGGATCGCGGTCGGGCTGGTCCTGCTGCGGCACGCGGCACCGGATCTCGCCCCGGGGGCGGGTGTCGTCGGCGTGGTCATGTTCTTCGCGCTGTCGGGCTACCTCATCACCGGCGTGCTGGAGCGGCGCCCACCGCTGCGCGAGTTCTACCTGCGGCGTGCCCGGCGGCTGGTGCCGCCACTGCTGGTGCTGGTCGCCGGCGTGGTCCTGGTGACGCTGGTCGCCGACCCTCTCGGCGACCGGGACGAGCTCGGGTGGACCGTGCTGTGGGCGCTCACCTGGACGGGCAACCTGCCGTTCGGGCATGCCGGCGACGCGACCTTCCACCTGTGGACGCTGGCGACCGAGGAGCAGTTCTACCTGCTGTGGCCGGCCGCGCTGCTCCTGCTCGGCCGCGGCCGGGCCCTGTTGGTCGCCGCCGTCGGCACCGCGCTGGCCTGCCTGGCGACGACCTGGTGGCTGGCCGAGGACCCCGACCTCGCCTACGCGCTGCCGACGAGCTGGGCGGGCTGCTTCGTCGTCGGCGCCGCCGTGCGTCTGCACGGCGATCGGCTCCGGCTCCCGTCCTGGGCGGTGCCGACCGCCCTCGCCACACTCGCGGTGCTCAGTGTGGTTCCCTTGCGGGGACATGCCCTCACCTACCTGGCAGGAGGTCCGGCCATCGCCGCGCTGACCGGTGTGCTGATCCTCGCCTGCCGGAGCCGGGTCACGGTGACCGGGCCGCTGCGGGCGCTCGTCGCACTGGGCACCGTGTCGTACGCGGCGTACCTGTGGAACTACCCGCTCTCGCTCTGGCTGCCCGCGCTCCCGGCGGTGCTGCTGACCCTGGTCGCGGCGGCGCTCTCGTGGCGGTACGTCGAGGCCCCGCTCCAGCGCCGGTGGGCCTGCCGGTCGGTGGGAGCCGAGGCGGCGCTATGAGCCGCGCGGCGCGCTGGGTGCCGGACGTGCTGGCCGGCATCGCGGCTCTCCTGGTCGGCCTGGTCGAGATCAACCGGTACTACTACGTCGAGCTGTGGCCCCCGCTCGTCGTCATCACCGGCGTCGCGGTCGCGGTCGGGCTGTCCCGGGCGCTGCCCGGCGCCGCGCTCGCCGTCGCCTGGTTCACCGGCCTGCTCCAGGTCCTCACCGGCGTCGACCCGATGGTGACCGAGGTGCTGCTCGTCGTCGTCGCCTTCGGGTGCGCGCGGTGGGGGCGGCTCCCGACGGTGTGGCTGAGCGGGCTGTCCATCCCCGCCGGCGCGGTCATCGCGGTCGTCTGGCTCTCGCCGTACTCCTTCTACGAGGGACTCGAGAGCCTGGGCGTCGGTGGCCTGGCGCAGGACGCCTACCGGGCCGGTGGCTACGGCGTGCGGGCGACGGCGGGCATCCTCGGCATCGCCCTGCTCGCCACGCCCTGGCTGCTCGGCCTGGCCCTGCGCTTCGCCTCGCGCTCGCAGGACTCGCACCGCTCCCAGGTCGCGGCCGAGGCACAGCGTGACCAGGCCGAGGAGATCGCGCGGCTGCGGGAGGAGCAGGCCCGGCTGGCCCGCGACGTGCATGACGTCGTCGGCCACTCCCTGGCCGTGATCCTCGCGCAGGCCGAGTCCGCGCAGTACCTCGAGGACGCCGACACCCAGGGCCTCAAGCTGACCATGGCCAGGATCGCCACCTCGGCGCGCACCTCGCTCGACGACGTCCGGCAGGTGCTCGCCTCCACGGCCCAGCAGCCGAGGACGCCCGCCTCCGGCGCTCAGCAGGCCGACCTCGACAGCCTGGTCGAGGGGGTGCGGGCCAGCGGTCACGAGGTGCTCACGACCGAGGTCGGCACACCGCAGCCGATGCCGCCCGAGCTCGCCGTCGTGGCGTTCCGGGTCCTGCAGGAGATGCTCACCAACGCGATCAAGCACGGCCCGCGCGACCAGCCGGTCCACGTCGAGCGGCACTGGGCGGGCGGGCAGGGAGACGGCGACCTGCGCATCGAGGTGCGCAACGCCCTGGCCCCATCCGCGCCGGAGCTCGACCTGACCCAGCCCCTCGCGGCGCCGCTGCCCCCGCCGGCCCCGGCCTCGCCCGCGGGCGCGGGCGGACAGGGACTCGAGGGCATGCGCCGGCGCCTCGAGGCGGTCGGCGGCCGGCTCGACGTACGCCGACGCACCGACCCGCCGACGTTCACCGCGACCGCGTGGGTGCCGGTGCGGGCGCGATGATGGTCGCGTGATCAAGGTGCTGCTCGTCGACGACCAGGAGCTCTTCCGCGAGGGGGTCCGGGTGATCGTCGACGCCCAGGAGGGGATGACGGTGGTCGGCACCGCCGCCGACGGCATCGAGGCGGTGCGGCTGGTCGACGAGCTCGCGCCCGACGTGGTGCTGATGGACATCCGGATGCCGGAGATGGACGGCGTCGAGGCGACCCGGCAGATCTTCCTGCCCGACCGCGCCGCCCGCCGTGAGCACCCGGTGCGCGTGGTCGTGCTCACCACCTTCAACCTCGACGACCGCGCCGCGACCGCGATCAGGTACGGCGCCAGCGGGTTCCTCCTCAAGGGCACCACGCCCGTCATGCTGCGCGACGCGATCCGCACCGTCCACGCCGGCAACGCCGTGCTCGCGCCGGCCGACCTGTCGACCTTGCTCGACGCGCAGTTCCGGGCGGCCGGGGCGCCGCCGGCGGCGTACCTCGGGCTGACCGACAAGGAGCGCGAGGTCTTCGCCGCAGTCGCGCGCGGGCTGTCGAACCAGGAGATCGCCGGCCAGGTGTTCCTCAGCGAGTCGACGGTGAAGACCCATGTCGGCGCGATCCTGCGCAAGCTCGGGCTGCGCGACCGGGTGCAGATCGTGGTGTTCGCCCACGAGCACGGGCTGGTCGGCTGATGCCGAGCCGCGAGGACATCGTCACCTTCCGGGACCCGCCGGTCCCCGCGGGCGCCTCGCCCTGGGTCGACGGCGGCGGGCCCTCGCCCGACGTGGCGGTCGTCCCGCCCGATCCCGCCTGGCCCGCGCGCTTCTCGCAGGTCGAGGCCGCCATCCGGGGCGCGCTCGGCCGGCGTGCGCTCGTCGTCCGGCACGTCGGCTCCACCGCCGTCCCCGGCCTGCCCGCCAAGCCGGTCATCGACATCGACCTGGTCGTGGCCGACCCGGCCGACGAGGCGGCGTACGTCCCCCCGCTGGAGGCCCTCGGCCTCGTACTCCGGGTCCGCGAGCCGTGGTGGTTCGAGCACCGCCTGTTGCGCGGCACCTCGCCGGTCTCCCACGTGCATGTGTTCGGCCCCGACAGCCCCGAGGTCGTCAGGCACCGGATCTTCCGCGACTGGCTGCGCGCCAACCCCGGCGAGCGGGAGCGGTACGCCGCCGCCAAGCTCGCCGCGTCCGCCGCCTCGAGCGCCGCCGGCGAGCACGCCATGCAGTACAACGCCCGCAAGGAGCGGGTCGTCCGGGAGATCTACGCCCGGGCGTTCGCCGCCGCGGGGCTGGCCTGACCGCACTCCAGGGATCAGCCGATCTCGGGAAGCAGCCGACGATCACGACACCTGGCGGCCGGCCTGCGACGCCAGGTCACTAGAATCCGCGCCATGCACCGGGTCGTCGCAGCAGGAGCCTTCATGGTGCATGTCCTGTTCGTCGGCTTCACGGTGGTCGGCGGCTTCCTGGCCTGGCTGATGCCGTGGATCTTCATCCCCCACCTCGCGGCCGCGGTGTGGGGTGGCCGGATGGCGGCGACCGACGCGGCCTGCCCGCTGTCGCGCCTCGAGAACTGGGGCCGTGAGGGCGCCGGGAGGCCGCAGCTGCACGAGCGCGGGTTCATCGCCCACTACTTCGAGGACCGGGTCTACCCCTCCCGCCTCGCCCGCCGCGTCGAGATCGTCGTGGCGACGCTCATTCTCGGGTCGTGGCTCGGGTTCGCGGTCCGCTGACCTCACCCGGTCGACCTGCCGGCTCCCACACGAACCCGTCGGGGTCGCTCGCCGCGGTGTCGCCGCCGACGAGCACCACCCGGTGTGAGCCGCTGCCCTCGATCGGTACGCCGGCGTCCTTCGCCAGCGCCTTGCGGGGCAGCAGGCCGAGGGTCACCGCGCCCGAGCCGGGCTCGAACTCGACGTACTTCTTGCCGAAGCTGCGGGCCACGCTGAAGCCGCGGTCGACGTAGAACGCCTTGCTGGCGCCGATGTCGTCGGCGCCGATGAGCAGCACGATGCTCTCGATGTCCCGGCCGGCCGGGCCCTTGTTCCTCTTCGAGGAGCTGACGACCTTCCAGATGGCGCCGTCGGGCGCCCGCAGGACGCCGCCGTAGCCCCACATGGACTTGGTCACCGGCTTGATCGTGGTGGCCCCGGCGGCCAGTGCCGTCTCGACCAGGCCGTCGACATCGGCCGGCTGGGCCATGGTCAGGGAGACGTGGAAGCCGCGGAAGCCGTCGGTGGGCGCCTCGGACGCGCGGAGGCCGAGCGGCAGGTCCGGACCGAAGGCCCGGGCGTAGAAGTCGTGGGCGGCGGCCGGGTCGGCCACCTCGAGGACGAGGGTGTCGAGTGAGTTCATGTCCCCGACGCTAGTTCCGGCCCGCCGCCGGTGCTTCTCGATTCCTGACGGGTTGGTCGGGTTCAGCGGAACGACCGCAGCCGCAGGCTGTTGGACACCACGAACACCGACGAGAACGCCATCGCGGCACCGGCCAGCATCGGGTTGAGCAACCCGGCGGCGGCCAGCGGCAGGGCGGCGACGTTGTAGGCGAAGGCCCAGAACAGGTTGCCCTTGATCGTGGCGAGCGTGCGCCGGGACAGGCGGATCGCGTCGACCGCGACCCGCAGGTCGCCGCGGACCAGGGTGAGGTCGCTGGCCTCGATCGCGACGTCGCTGCCGGTGCCCATGGCCAGGCCGAGGTCGGCCTGGGCGAGGGCGGCGGCATCGTTGACGCCGTCGCCGACCATGGCCACGACCCGGCCCTCGGACTGCAGGCGCTTGACGACGTCGACCTTGTCGGCGGGCAGGACCTCGGCGATCACGTCCTCCTCGGCGATCCCCACGTCCGCGGCCACCGTCCGCGCGACCGCGGCGTTGTCGCCGGTGAGCAGAACCGGCCGCAGCCCCAGGTCACGCAGCTGGGCGATGGCGGTGGCGGAAGTCGGCTTGATGGCGTCCGCGACCACGATCACGCCCCGGGCCTTGCCGTCCCAGCCGACCGCGACCGCCGTACCGCCGGTGCGCTGCGCGTCCGACAGCGCTGCCGCCAAGGTGGGGGAGAGGTGCTGCGACCACTCCTCCAGCAGCCGCGGCCGCCCGACGAGCACCGCGTGCGACGCGTCGCCGTCGAGCAGGACGCCCTGCACGCCGAGGCCCTCGACGTTCGCGAAGTCCTCGATCTCGGGCAGCTCCGCCGCGGGAACCGCTCCGGCGTCGCGGGCGGCGTCGGCGATGGCCCGGGCGATCGGGTGCTCGGAGGCGTCCTCGAGCGCGCCGGCGTACCGCAGCACCTCGTCGGCGTCCTCGCCCTCGTCGGCGACCACGTCGCGCAGCGTCATCCGGCCGGTGGTGACGGTCCCGGTCTTGTCGAGCACGACGGTGTCGACCGTGTGGGTCGACTCCAGCACCTCCGGCCCCTTGATCAGGATGCCGAGCTGGGCGCCGCGGCCGGTGCCGACCATGAGGGCGGTCGGGGTGGCCAGGCCCAGTGCGCACGGGCACGCGATGATGAGGACGGCGACCGCGGCGGTGAACGCCGCCGCGAGCCCGTTGCCGGTGCCGAGCCAGAAGCCGAGGGTGCCGGCCGCGAGCAGGATCACGATCGGCACGAAGACGCCGGAGATCCGATCGGCCAGGCGCTGGACCTGGGCCTTGCCGTGCTGGGCGTCCTCGACCAGGCGCGCCATCTGGGCGAGCTGGGTGTCGGCGCCGACCCGGGTCGCCCGGACGACGAGCCGGCCGCCCGCGTTGACCGTGGCTCCGACGACGGCGTCGTCCTCGCCGACCTCGACCGGCACCGACTCGCCGGTCAGCATCGAGGCATCGACCGCGGAGCTGCCCCGCTCGACCACGCCGTCGGCGGCGATCTTCTCGCCGGGGCGGACGACGAACCGGTCGCCGGCCTTCAGGTCTGCCACCGGGATCCGGGTCTCGGTGTCGTCGGGCGCGAGGACCGCGACCTCCTTCGCGCCGAGCTCGAGCAGCGCCCTGAGCGCCGCTCCCGCCCGCCGCTTCGAACGCTGCTCGAAGGAGCGCCCGGCCAGGATGAACGTCGTCACGCCGGCCGCGGCCTCGAGGTAGATGTTGCCGCTGCCGTCGCTGCGTTCGATGGTCAGCTCGAAGGGGTGCTTCATGCCGGTCATCCCGGCGGTGCCCCAGAACAGCGCGTAGAGCGACCAGCCCAGGGCGGCGAGCGTGCCGAGCGAGATCAGCGTGTCCATCGTGGACGTGCCGTGGCGCAGGTTGGTCCAGGCCGCCTGGTGGAAGGGGTAGGCGCCCCACACCACGACCGGCGCGGCCAGGGTCAGCGAGAGCCACTGCCAGTTGTCGAACTGGAACGCCGGCACCATCGCCATCGCGATCACCGGGACCGTGAGCAGAGCAGAGATCACCAGCCGGTCGCGCAGCGGATCGGCGTCGACGGCGGGCTCCTCGCCCGCCGTGTCGGCCGACCTCGGCAGCGAGGCGCCGTACCCGGCCGCCTCGACCGCCGCCACCAGGTCGTCGGTCGAGACGCCGTCGGCGTAGGTCACCTTCGCCTTCTCGGTCGCGTAGTTGACCGTCGCGGTCACGCCCTCGAGCTTGTTGAGCTTGCGCTCGATCCGGTTGGCGCAGGACGCGCAGGTCATCCCGGTGAGGGCGAGCTCGACCTGCTGGTCAGTGTCCGTGCTCACTGCTCGGTCCTTCCTGCCGGCCGTGCTTCTCTCCGGTGCCCGAGGCGGTGACGGTGAAGGCCGCGGTACGGACGACGCCGTCGTGCTGGAAGTCGAGGTAGAGGTGGTAGGTCCCGGCGCTGGGGACCGCGGTGTGGAAGACCACGTCGGGCCCGGGCTGCGTCGTACCGTCGCCGGGCTCTCCGTCCGGGTGGACGTGGAGGTAGGCGAGGTCGCCACCGCGCAGCGCCACCAGGTGGCCGTAGGCGCCGAGATAGGGCTGCAGGTCGGTGACCGGCGCGCCGTCCCTGCTGACGCTCAGCGTGAGCCTCGCGTCGGCGCCGGCACTGAGGTCGCCGTCGAGGGTGACCTGATAGCCGTCGACGGTGGTGGTGCGGCTCTCCACGGCGGGCGGCACGGCGTCGTAGCGGCCGTCCACCGCGAGGTCGGTGCCGAGGGTCAGCGCCTCGCCGTCGGTGGCCTTGAAGTCGGCGAACAGCCGCCAGGTCCCGGGGCTCAGCGCGAGGTCGGCCGACCAGGTGCCGCCGTCGAGGGTCGGGTGGACGTGCTGGAAGCCGCTGAAGTCGCGTCGTACGGCGATCAGGTGGAGCCGCTTCTCGTGCTGGACGTCGTACGACGTCACGGGGGCGCCGTCGGGTCCGGTGATGGTGAAGCTCACCGGGACCGCGTCGCCGGCCGTGGCTTCGCTGTCGGCGAGGGCGAGGGTGTAGCCGTCCTGCGAGGTCATCAGTCCTCCGGGGATCTCGTTCGTCTCGCCGTCGGTGCTCGGGTGGGTGTCGTGGGCGGCCGGCTCCTCGACGTCGACCGGACCGAAGGCCCGGCCGACGAGGAGGGCGATCCCGAACACGACCGCGGCGACGGCCCCGAAGCCGGCCAGCCGCGTCGGGGCGTTCATGCGAGCTGGTAGCCGGCCTCCTCGACGGCCGCCTTCACGGCGGACGCGTCGAGGGGAGCGGCGCTGGTGATCGTGACCGCACCGGTGGGCAGGTCGACCGCGACGTCCTCGACGCCCGCGAGCTCCTGCACCTCCTCGGTGACGGAGGCGACGCAGTGGCCGCAGGTCATGCCGGTGACGGTGAAGATCTGGGTGGTGCTCATCTGAGCTTCCTCTCGTCGGGGGACAGAAGAGATCGGGACGGGTCAGGAGCGGACCAGGCGGGCGATGGCGTCGGAGGCCTCCTTGAGCTTGGTCGCGGCCTCCTCACCCCCCTCCTGGGCGGCGTTGACGACGCAGTGCGCCAGGTGCTCGTCGAGCAGGCCGAGGGCGACGGACTGGAGGGCCTTCGTCATCGCCGAGACCTGGGTGAGGATGTCGATGCAGTACTGCTCCTCCTCGACCATCCGCTGCAGACCCCGCGCCTGGCCCTCGATGCGGCGCAGCCGCTTGAGGTAGTCGTCCTTGGTGCGGTTGGCGATGTAGCTGTGTGCCATGGCCCTGTCCTTCGTGTCGGTGATGTGACTACAGTACCCCCCTAGGGTATTAGTACGTCAAGCAGGGCCGCGGATCGTGCGAGGATCTGCCCGTGACGACGGTTCAGGTACGGCCCCGACATGCTGGGCGCACGCCGAGCGTCTGCCCCGCCGCCGGGGGTGCGTGGTGAGGGTTGCGGAGCGTGCGAGCCCTGGGAGCTACTTGTCCAGGGAGCCTGGCCCGGCGCGAACTCCCAGGTGAGCTCGGTGACCTGCCAGCTCGTGTCGCGGAGCTGCAGCACCGCGTCGACCAGGACGACGTTCGACGGCGACGAGATGGTCATCAGGCCGTTGCCTCGGTGGACGTAGGTCTTCCAGGTCCGAACGGTGGCGCTGACCGTGGCGGTCTCGCCGGTCACCGACACCTGCTCGTACTCGAAGGAGTCAGCGCCACCGGAGTAGGTGTACTCGGTGTCCGAGCGCTCGAGGGCGCGGCCGCCGGAACCCGCTCCGCCCATCGATCCCACGACGAACGTCCCACCCCCGCCCGACCATCACGCCGAGCGCGACGTCACGCCAGCCGGGAGAGACGGTGCGCCTCCTCGAGCAGCAGCCTGCCGAGCACCGGCTGCCGATCGCGCCGGAAGCGCTGCTCCACCCCGGTCAGGGTCAGCGCCCACTCCGGACGCCCGGCCTTGCCGAAGACCGCGGCCGCCATCCCCCAGGAGCCCTCCACGACGTGGCCGGGGTTCACCGACCAGCCGGTACGACGGGTCGCGGCCAGCCGCTTGCGGATCGCCGCCGCGGAGTGCTGCGGTCCCCACTCGGCGCTCAGGTCGACCCGCGCGAGGAAGGCGTCGATCTCACGGTCGGGCAGGTGGGCGAGGATCGCGATGCCGGCCGAGACCACGCCGAGCGGGAAGCGGGCGCTCTCGTAGAGCACGTAGGAGCGGATCGGGAAGTCGCCGTCCTCACGCAGCAGGACCACGGTCTCGTCGCCGCGGCGCACCGAGAAGAAGGCGCTCTCGCCGGTCTCCTTCGCCAGCCGCAGCACGCTGGTCCGGGCCTCGTTGGTCAGGTCGTAGCGGGTGGCGGCGGCCATGCCGAGGACGTAGGTCTCCGGGCCGAGGAACCAGCGCCCGCTCTGGGGGTCGCGATCGGCGAGGCCCTCCGCGGCGAGCGACTCGAGCAACCGGTGGGTGGTCGCCCGGGGCTGGTCCGTGGCGGCGGCGAGCTCGGTGGTCGTCGTACCGGACTCCGCGGTGGACAGCGCCCGGAGCAGGTCCGCGACCTTCTCGACGACCCCCGGCGCGCGCTCCACGACGCGATCCTACGCGTCCACTCAATGGACGTCATGGACCGATCGCATCCGCTGCCCGAGCACCTCGTTGACGCCGTGGGCGCACGTGCGCGGTGATGGCGACATGAGGAAGCTGGTGGACGACGCTCGTACGGCGGTGGCCGAGCGGGTGCGAGACGGAATGACGATCGCGGTGGGCGGCTTCGGCCTGTGCGGCATCCCGCGCGACCTGATCGAGGCGGTGCGCGACAGCGGCGCGCGGGACCTGACCCTGGTGTCCAACAACATGGGCGTCGACGGCAAGGGCCTGGGTCTGCTGCTGGAGAACAGCCAGGTGAGCAAGGTGATCGCGTCGTACGTCGGCGAGAACAGGCTCTTCGCGCAGCAGTATCTCGACGGCGCGCTCGAGGTGGAGTTCTGCCCGCAGGGCACGCTCGCGGAGCGGCTGCGCGCGGGTGGCTCCGGGATCGCCGGCTTCTACACCCGCACCGGCGTCGGCACCGAGGTCGCCGAGGGCAAGCCGCACGAGACCTTCGACGGCGAGACCTTCGTGCTCGAGCGCGGCATCGTCGCCGACCTCGCCCTGGTCCACGCCCACACCGCGGACGCCGAGGGCAACCTGCGCTACCGGATGACCGCCCGCAACTTCAACCCGCTGGTCGCGATGAGTGGCCGGGTCTGCATCGCCGAGGCCGAGCACGTCCTCGACGGCTTCCTCGACCCGGACGACGTGATCACGCCCGGGATCTTCGTCAACGTGACGGTGCGGGCGAGCGAGCGCCCCAAGGACATCGAGCAGCGCGTCGTGCGCGAGAGGGTGGGTGCCTGACATGGCCTGGAGTCGCGACGAGATGGCGGCCATCGCCGCCCGCGAGCTGAACGACGGCGACTACGTCAACCTCGGCATCGGCATCCCGACCCTGGTGGCCGACCACCTGCCGCCGGGCGTCAACGTGCTGCTGCAGAGCGAGAACGGCCTGCTCGGCATGGGCCCGTTCCCCTACGAGGGCGAGGAGGACGCCGACCTCATCAACGCCGGCAAGCAGACGGTCACGACCGCCCCGGGGGCGTCGTTCTTCGACTCCGCCACCAGCTTCGCGATGATCCGCGGCGGGCACGTCGACATCGCGATCCTCGGCGCGCTGCAGGTCGCGAGCAACGGCGACCTCGCCAACTGGACGGTCCCCGGCAAGCTGGTCAAGGGCATGGGCGGTGCGATGGACCTGGTCGCCGGCACCCGGCGCGTCGTGGTCATCACGGACCACGTCGCCAAGGACGGCACGCCCAAGATCGTCGAGACCTGCACGCTCCCGCTCACCGGCGCCGGGGTCGTCGACCGGATCATCACCGACCTCGCGGTCCTCGACGTCACGCCCGAGGGCCTGGTGCTGCTCGACGTCGCCCCCGGCGTGGACGCCGCCGAGGTCCGCGAGCTGACCGGCGCGCCGCTCCTCGACCCGGCGTCGTGACCGCGCTCGTCCACTACGCGCGGGTCGAGACCGACGGGCGGCCGCACGCCGTCGTCACCCTCGACTCCGACCGCAACCGCAACGCGCTGTCCGCCCAGCTCCTCGAGCAGCTGCGGGCGGCGCTGCACCGGGCGGCCGAGGACGACGTCCTGGCCGTGGTGCTGCGCGCCGAGGGCCGCGCCTTCTGCGCCGGCGCCGACCTGGGCGAGGCGCACCGCGAGGGCATGTCCGTCTCGGCCCACCGCCTCGCCGGGCTGCTCCGGGCGATCCTCGCCCACCCGCTGCCGGTGGTGGCCCGGATCCACGGACCGGTCCGCGCCGGGGGCCTCGGCATCGTCGCCGCCTGCGACCTCGCGGTCGCCAGCGACGACGTCACCTACGCCTTCACCGAGGCCCGGCTCGGCCTCACCCCGGCCGTGATCTCGCTCAGCGTGCTGCCGCGGATGAACGCGCGAGTCGCCGGTACGACCTTCCTCACCGCCGAGACCTTCGATGCGCGTACCGCGCTCGAGAGCGGACTGATCACCCACGCCGTCCGGCCGGACCGGCTCGACGACACGGTGGCCGACCTCCTCGCCGGGCTGACCGGCTGCGAGCGGCAGGGTCTCGAGGCGACCAAGCGGCTGCTGAACGCCGACGCGCTGATGTACCTCGACGACCGGGTCGACGACATGGTCGAGCTCTCGGCCGAGCTGTTCGCCTCCGAGGTGGCGCGCCGCCACCTCAGCAGCTTCGTGCGCTGAGGTCAGGCGTCGCGGCTCAACGCGATCTCCTCGCTCAGCGAGGTCAGCTTGGCCGGGTTGCGGACCACCAGGATCCGGCGGATCCGGCCGTCCTCCAGCTCCAGGCTGACGGCGGTCACCTCTCCGCGCGCCTCGATCCGGGCGCCGAGGGAGCCGTTGATCCACACCGGCTCGACGATCCCGTCGGGCGCGAAGGCGGCGAAGTTCGCCAGCAGCCGGGCGACCGGCTCGGAGCCGTGCAGCGGCTTGCGGATCGCCTGCGCGACGCCGCCGTGGTCGGCGAGCAGCACCACGTCGGGGGCGAGTGCGTCGAGCAGCCCCTGGAGGTCCCCGCCCTGCACGGCGGCCAGGAAGCGCTCGACGACGGCCTGCTGCTCGCCCCGGTCGACGTCGACCCGCGGTCGACGGGCCGCCACGTGGTTGCGGGCGCGGGTGGCGATCTGCCGGACCGCGGCAGAGGTCTTGTCGACGGCGGCCGCGATCTCGTCGTACGGCAGCTCGAAGACCTCGCGCAGCACGAACACCGCGCGCTCGGTCGGCCCCAGCGTCTCGAGGACGGTGAGCATCGCCAGGGACACGCTGTCGGCGAGCTCGACGTCCTCGGCCACGTCGGGCGCGGTGAGCAGCGGCTCGGGGAGCCACTCGCCGACGTAGTCCTCGCGCCGCCGGGTCAGCGTGCGCAGCCGGTTGAGCGCCTGGCGGGTGACGATCCGCACCAGGTAGGCCCGCGGATCCTGGACCTGCGCCTGGTCCACCTCGGCCCACCGCAGCCAGGTCTCCTGGACGACGTCCTCCGCGTCGGCTGCGGAGCCGAGCATCTCGTAGGCGACGGTGAAGAGCAGGTTGCGGTGCGCGACGAAGGGGTCGGCGTCGGTCATGCCGGCGAGCCTACGGCCGGCCGCTCGGCCAGCGGCTCGAGGCCGCAGGCGGCCGCGAAGCCCTCCGACTCGATCCCGAGCGCGGTGTTGGAGCGGGTGGTCAGGTTCGCGAACCCGATCACGCTGGTCAGCTCGATCAGCCCCGCCGGCCCGAGCGCGGCGAGCAGCGGCTCGACCATCTCGTCGGTGACCGTCGGCGGCGTCTGGCTGGCCGCCTCGGCGTACGCCATCACCTGACGCTCCAGCGGCGAGAACACGCTCGCGGCGCGCCAGTTCGGGACCTGGCGGGCCTTGTCGAGGTCGAGGCCCTTGTCACGGGCCATGAAGTAGTTGAAGTCGAGGCACCACGAGCAGCCGACCAGCGAGGCGACGGCCATGTGCGCGTAGGTCTTGAGGGTCTCGTCGCACTCGTCCCACTTCTGCAGCTTCTGGCCGTAGGCCATGCTCGCCTTGAGGGCCGGGAGGTGGTGCCAGAGCACGCCGATCGACTCCGGCACGCTGCCGAACATCTTCGAGGCGAACCTCTTCACCAGGGCGCCGTAGAGGCCGGTGATGGGGGCGGCGGGGATGCGGGGGGTTCCTGAGGTGGTCATGTCATGGAGACACCCGCCGGACCCGGGTTGTGACAGGCTCAGCGTGGATCCAGGCTCGCGTAGCCGAGACCGATCTCGGCCATCGCGCTCCCGAGCCGGTCCAGCGCGATCGGCCCGACGCCGTGCAGCGCGGCGAGATCGGCCCGGCTCCAGCCGCTGACCGCCTCGAGGGTGTGGACGTCGACGGCCCGCAGGGCCCGGGTGGCGGGGGCGCCGATGGTGCGCGGCAGCGGCGTTCCGGTTCGTCGCGGCGCCCGCTCCCGGGGCCCGTCCTCGTGGTCGAGCACCGCCTCGCCACGCGGCGAGAGCCGGTACCCGATCGCCAGCGACTCGGTCAGGCCGCGCTCCTTGAGCTTGCGCACGTCCTTCTTGAAGTCGGGCGTCTCACGCCCCAGCTCGGCTGCCAGGTCGGGCGCGCGGACCTCCGGGTTGCGGTCGATGATCCGCAGCGTGGTGCGGGTCCACGGCCCGATCGGGGAGGCCGCGTCGAGTCGGTCGAGCCCGGCGAGGATGGTCACGATCTCGCCCGTCCCGGGGACCGTCTCACGCAGGGTCTCGCGCGGGTCGGTGCCGCCGTACCTCAGCCCGACGCGGAACACCGGCCGGTCCGCCCGGGCGGCCAGGGCGTCCTTGAGCGCCGACAGCGAGCCGGCCCCCGCACGGCGGGCGTCCTCGGCGCGCAGCCTGGTCAAGGGGACCTGCTCGACGCTGGTCACCTCGACCACGCCGACCGAGGTGCGCAGCCGGGTGCCGACCTTGACCCGCGGGCGGTCCCAACGGCGGAAGGCCAGGTCGATCGTGCCGGCGCGGATGCCGTCGAGCTCGGCCGGTCGCATCATCACGGTGCCGAGCATAGGACCTTGACCGGCGTCGCCGTCCGGTGATTACATCGCCGAATGGCGATGAATCAGCTGGACGCCGGGCTCCCCGAGGCACCCACCGAGGTCGATGCCCTGGCCGACGTCGCCGGCCTGCTCCACGCGCTCAGCGACCCCAACCGGCTGGCCATCCTCGAGCACCTCACCCTCGGCGAGCACCGCGTCGTCGACCTCACCGCCCATCTCGGCCTCGCCCAGTCGACGGTGTCCAAGCACCTCGCCTGCCTGCGCGACTGCGGGCTCGTCGGGTCGCGCCCGAGCGGTCGGGCCTCGCTGATCTCGCTCGCCCAGCCCGAGCTGACCCGCGCGGTGGTCCGCGCCGCCGAGCGGCTGGTCGCGGTCACCGGCGGCCCCTGCGGGAGGGACTGACCATGGGCGTCGGACACGGGCACGGGCACGGCGGCGGCGCCGCGGATGCCGGGGGCGCGGGCCATGCCGGTGGTCGGCACCGCTGGCGGCTGGGCGTCTCCTTCGGGCTGGTCGCCGCCTTCTTCGTCGTCGAGCTGGTCGTCGGCCTGGTCAGCGGCTCGCTCGCGCTGATCTCGGACGCCGGCCACATGGCCGCCGACGTCGTCACCCTGGGCGCCGCCCTGGTCGCGACCAAGATCGCCACCCGCGCCGACAGCACCGGGCGGCGTACCTATGGGTCGTATCGGGCCGAGGTCTTCGCCTCGGGCCTCGCGGTGCTGATGATGCTCGGCGTCGCGGTCTATGTGGTCGTGGAGGCGATCGGCCGGGTCGGCCAGGGCAGCTCGGGGCCCGACGTCGCGACCGGTCCGATGCTCGTCGTCGGCTTCCTCGGACTCGTGGTCAACCTGGTCGCGATGGCCCTGCTGCGCGGCGGATCGCAGGAATCGCTCAACGTGAAGGGCGCCTACGCCGAGGTGGTCGCCGACACCGCCGGCAG
Organism: Nocardioides sp. S5-5; assembly: GCF_054954065.1. Classification (NCBI taxonomy): domain Bacteria; kingdom Bacillati; phylum Actinomycetota; class Actinomycetes; order Propionibacteriales; family Nocardioidaceae; genus Nocardioides; species Nocardioides sp. S5-5. The sequence goes on along the minus strand of NZ_CP199913.1, from coordinate 4,880,120 downwards.
CGTCGGCGTGATGGTCGCCGGCGCCCTGATCGTCGCCACCGGCGACGGCCTCTGGGACACCGTGGTCGCCTTCCTCATCGGCGCCTTCGTCGCGGTCCGGGCGGTGCTGCTCGGGCGCGAGGTGCTCGCCGTCCTCGGCCAGCACGTCCCTGCCGGTGTCGACATCGACACCGTCGCCGGCACCCTCGGCGGGATCGAGGGCGTCTGCGACGTCCACGACCTGCACGCCTGGACGCTCACCTCCGGCATGCACGTCGCCACCGCCCACCTCGTCCTCGTCGAGGGGGCCGATGGTGCCGGCGTGCTCCGGCAGGGCCAGCTGCTGCTGCGCGAGCAGTTCCAGATCGAGCACGCCACCTTGCAGGTGGAGGGCCACCGCTCGGCCGCGTGCGACGCCGTCACCTGGTGAGCCCGGGCGGGAGGACTCAGGCGTGGGCCAGGGAGAGCTTGACCGCGAACCCGAGGAAGATCGCGCCGACGGCGGAGGTGCCGGCGGCGGACAGGCCGCGGCGCCGGCGGAAGGCGGCGGCCAGGCGGGTGCCGCCGAAGATCAGCGCGCTGAGGTAGGCGACGCTGGCGATCTGGGCGAGCGTGCCGAGGACGAGGAACGACAGCGCCGGGTGGGCGTAGCCGGGGTCGACGAACTGCACGAAGAAGGCGACGAAGAACAAGATCGCCTTCGGGTTCAGCAGGCTGATCACGAGCGCGCGGCGGTACGGGCGCTCGCCGGGCACCGGGGGCGGCGCGCCCTCCTCGAGCGCCTGGACCGCGCGGCGTCGGGCCCGCCACATCAAGATCGCGCCCCGCAGCATCGTGAAGGCGAGGTAGCCGAGATAGCCCGCGCCGACGTACTTCACGATCGCGAACGCGACGTGGTTGGCCTGCAGCAGCGACGCCACCCCGGCGGCGGAGAGCGTCATCAGCACCGCGTCGCCGGTCCACACCCCGGCCGCCGCGGCGTACGCCGGCCGGACGCCGCGCCGGGCCGCCACGGAGAGGACGTAGAGCGAGTTCGGGCCGGGCAGCAAGATGATCAGCACGAGACCGACGAGGTACGTCGACAGGTCGGTGATGCCCAGCACGGACCGCATCCTCCCACGTCCAGGACCCTGTTCGTCGAGGAGCGCGGAGGAGCCTCTCCGCCTGGAGGCTGTCTCAGTCGATCGTCACCACGGCGAGCGGCAGGTCACCGACCCGCTGCTCGGCGGGGAGCTCGTCGAAGGCGACCCCCTCGAACAGGTCGCCGCACAGGTGGCGTCCGCTGTTGCTCGACAGGATCCGGCCGAAGCCGTTGACCACGGCGATCCGTGCGTCGGCGGCGCGCAGCGCGGGGAGCAGGGCCTGCTCGGCGTTCTTCACCGCGATGTCGGCGCCGCCGACCCCGCAGAACCGGCCCTCGACCACGACCGGCACGGTGAAGGTGAGGGTGTACTCCTCGGTACACAGGTAGTCGACGTAGGGACCGGTCACGTGGCGGCGCCCGGTCTCGCGCGGGACCACGAACCACGGCAGGTGCTCGTAGTCGTAGAACCCGATCGCCTGCGGCTCAGAGTGGGTGACCAGGCGCTGCGGGCGGCCGTCGGCGTCGCGGGCGAACCACTCCAGCCACCACTCGGCGTCCTGCAGGACGCCGGGGGCGGCGACGAAGCCGGCGCCCTGGACCGGCTGGCCGCCGTCGGCCAGCACCGGGACGAGGAGGGGCTCCACCGCCGCGAGGTCGGTACGACGCGGCGCGGGTCGCGCGGCGAGCACCTGCTCGACGGTGGTCGCGATCGACGCGGCGACGGCGAAGGCGTGCTCGGCCATCTCGGACACGGCCGCGTGGACGTTCGACGAGTTCATGCGTGGACCTCGCTGAGCTGGTAGTCGATGAGCCGGGCGGTGGAGTCGGCCACCCGCTGCTCGGCCGCCTCGCGGGCGGCGTGGGGATCGCGCTCGGCGATCGCGGCGACGACGGCCCGGCAGCTGCGGACCATCTGGGCGTGGCTGTCGTCGTCGCCGAAGGCGAGCCACAGCAGGGTCCCGAACTCGGCCTGGAGGTTGACCTCCTCGTGGTAGAGCCGGGGGGACTGGGCGGCCGCGGCCACCTCGATGTGGAACTGCGCGTCGGCCCGGCGTCGGGCGTCGGGCTTCTCGGCGTGCTCGAGGACGTCGGCGACCCGCTGGAGCCGGTCGACGTCGTCGGGGCTGGACCGGCGGGCGGCGAGCGCGGCACTGGCGCCGCAGATGGCGGCGTACACGTCGCCGAGGTCACGCAGCTCGCCGAGGCTGAACCCGTCGAGCCGGCGCCGGGCGAGGTGGCCGATGCCGTTCTCGGGCGTGCGCACGAAGCTGCCGCCGCCGCGGCCCCGGCGGGTCTCGATCAGGCCCTCGGAGCGCAGCACGGACAGCGCCTCGCGCACCGTGACGGTGGAGACGCCGAAGATCCCGGCCAGGTCGAGCTCGCCGGGGAGCTGTTCGGCGTCGGGGAGCAGGCCGAGGGCGATCGCGTCGGTGAGCCGTCGTACGACGAGCTCCGAACGGCTCAGTGACTCCAGCGGCGAGAACACCGCCGCAGACGCACGTCCGTAGAACGGCACGGCCACCGTCTCGCCTCCAGTCCCTCGTCCCCGATGTCCGGGGTCATCCTGCCCGAGCGTGCCTGAGCCTCTTGTGCTTTGAACTGTGAAGTCATATCTTATCGCCAATCCGAACGTGACGAAAGGCACATCCGATGTCTCTCTCGACCAGTGCTCCCGCCGAGGCGGCCGCCGTCGACCGCACGCCCGCGATCGCCATCCGCGGGCTGCGCAAGACCTTCGGCGACGTCGTCGCGGTCGACGACGTCGACCTCGACATCGCCGACGGCGAGTTCTTCTCGATGCTCGGCCCGTCCGGCTCGGGCAAGACCACCGTGCTGCGGCTGATCGCCGGCTTCGAGCAGGCCACAGCCGGCACGGTCGAGCTCGGCGGCGTCGACGTCACCCGCTCCGCGCCGTTCGAGCGCGACGTCCACACCGTCTTCCAGGACTACGCGCTGTTCCCGCACATGAGCGTGCTCGACAACGTCGGCTACGGCCTGCGGGTGCGCGGGATGGCCAGGAGGCAGCGGCGCGAGCGGGCCGAGCAGGCGCTCGACACGGTCCGCCTGGGGCACCTCGGCGCCCGCCGTCCGGCCCAGCTCTCCGGCGGCCAGCGCCAGCGCGTCGCCCTCGCGCGGGCGATCGTGCTCCAGCCGCGGGTGCTGCTCCTCGACGAGCCACTCGGCGCCCTCGACCTCAAGCTGCGCGAGCAGATGCAGGTCGAGCTCAAGCAGCTCCAGCGCGACCTCGGCATCACCTTCGTGTTCGTCACCCACGACCAGGAGGAGGCGCTCACGCTCAGCGACCGGATCGCCGTGTTCGACGCCGGCCGCATCCAGCAGCTCGGCACGCCGCGCGAGATCTACGAGAACCCGGCCTCGTCGTACGTCGCCGGCTTCGTCGGCACCACCAACCTCTTCGACGCCGAGACCTCGCAGCGGATCCTCGGCGTCGCCGGCGAGCACGCCGTACGCCCCGAGCGGCTGCGGCTCTCGCCCGACACCGACACCGAGGCCGCCCGTGCCGACGAGATCCGGCTCGCCGCCGTGGTCGTCGAGACCATCTACCTCGGCACCGGCAACCGGGTCCACCTGCGCACCTCCGACGGCGTCGAGCTGATCGCGCTCGAGCAGTCGACCGGCTCCCTCGACACCCGCGAGCACCGCGGCGACGACGTCACGGTCCGGTTCGCCCGGGCCGACGTCGTACCCCTCAGCTCCTGATTGCTCCCTGCATCACCCGACAAGAAACGGAGAACCCGATGAAGAACGCCTTCCGGAGAGGCCGAGTGGCCGCCGCCTGCCTGACCCTGCTCTCGGTCTCCGCGCTGAGCGCCTGCGGCGGCGATGACGGCGACAAGAAGACCGAGGCCGTCGAGAAGCTCGGCAAGACCGAGGGCAAGGTCTCGATCCTGGCCTGGCCCGGCTACGTCGAGGACGGCAGCAACGACCCGGCCGTCGACTGGGTCACCGCCTTCGAGAAGGACACCGGCTGCGAGGTGACCAGCAAGGTCTACGGCACCTCCGACGAGGCGCTCAACCTCGCCAAGACCGGCGAGTACGACGTCATCGCGGCCTCCGGCGACCTGTCGCTGCGCCTGATCGCCTCCGACGAGGCCCAGCAGATCAACACCGACCTGGTCCCGAACTACGCGAACGTCTACGACTTCCTCAAGGACACCGAGTGGAACTCGGTCGACGGCAAGAACTACGGCGTCCCGCACGGCTACGGCGCCAACCTGCTGATGTTCAACAAGCAGGACTTCGCCGAGGCGCCGACGTCGTGGGGCGCGGTGTTCGACAAGGCGCAGCTGGAGAGGAACAAGGGCAAGGTGACGGCGTACGACTCGCCGATCTACATCGCCGACGCGGCGCTGTACCTCATGAAGACCCAGCCCGACCTGGGCATCGAGAACCCCTACGCCCTCGACCAGGAGCAGCTCGCCGCCGCGGTGGCCCTGCTCAAGGAGCAGCGTCAGTACGTCGGCGAGTACTGGTCGGACTACCTCAAGGAGGTCCAGGCCTTCGAGACCGGCGACTCGGTCGTCGGCACCACCTGGCAGGTGATCAAGAACAGCATCGAGAACAAGGACGTCGACGTCACGCTGCCCACCGAGGGCGCGACCGCGTGGAACGACACCTGGATGCTGTCGTCGCAGGCCGAGCACCCCAACTGCGCCTACAAGTGGATGGACTACATCCTCTCGCCCGAGGCCAACGCGCAGGCGACCGAGTACTTCGGCGAGGCGCCCAACAGCCCCGAGGCCTGCGCGAAGACGACCGACCCGAACCACTGCGACACCTTCCACGCCGGTGACGAGGAGTACGCCGAGCAGCTGTGGTTCTGGCGCACGCCGATCAAGGAGTGCCTCGACGGCCGCACCGACGTCGAATGCACCGACTACGCCCAGTGGACCGAGGCGTGGACGGAGATCAAGGGCTGATCATGGCCACCGCCCAGTCCACCGAACAGCCGGCACCGGCCCCCGCTCTGCGGGGGCCGGTGGCCCGGCCGGGATCGCGCCTGCTGCACCGCTGGGTGTGGCTGCGGCTCTCGCTCCTGCTCTCGGGCCCGCTGGCCTGGATGCTGCTGGTCTACGTCGTCGCGCTCGCGGCGCTGCTGATCACCTCGCTGTGGTCGGTGGACAGCCTCAGCAGCCAGATCGACCACGCCTGGACCCTCGACAACTTCCGCACGCTCCTCGAGAACGAGGTCTACCGCAAGGTCGCTTTCCGGACCGTCGGCGTCGCGCTGGCCGTGACCGTCATCGACGTGGCGATCGCGCTGCCGATCGCGTTCTACATGGCCAAGGTGGCCTCGCCCCGCGCCCGCCGGATGCTGGTGGTCGCGGTGCTCACGCCGCTGTGGGCCAGCTACCTGGTCAAGGTGTTCGCCTGGCGCGTCGTGCTCTCCGAGGGCGGCCTGGCCGACTGGACCCACCTCGGCTCGCCGGGATACGGCCTGAGCGCCGTGATCCTCACCCAGTCCTACATCTGGCTGCCCTACGTCATCCTGCCGATCTTCGCCGCGCTGGAGCGGGTCCCCGACTCGCTGCTCGAGGCGGCCGGCGACCTCGGCGCGCCGACCGGCATGGTGCTGCGCTCGATCGTGATGCCCCTGCTCGTGCCCGGCATCGTCGCCGGCGCGATCTTCAGCTTCTCGCTGACCATGGGCGACTACATCACCGTCAACATCGTGGGCGGTGCCAACCAGATGCTCGGCAACCTGATCTTCATCAACGCCGGCGCGGCCAACAACCTGCCGCTCGCCGCGGCGATCGCGATGATCCCGATCGCGGTGATGCTGGTGCTGCTGGCCGCGATCCGTCGTACCGGCGCCCTGGAGAACCTGTGATGGCCGGCTATCTGAGAGAAGGCCTCCGATGACCCTCAGCCCGCTCGCGCGCAAGGTGCTGGCCGGCCTCACGTTCGGCGTCCTGGCGCTGATCTACCTGCCGCTGCTCGTGGTCGTCGCCAACTCGGTCAACCCGAGCCAGTCGATGACCTGGCCGCCCGACGGCGTCACCTTCGAGTGGTGGCGCCGGGCCGCGCACAGCGCCGGCGCCCGCGAGGCGCTGGTGACCAGCCTCCAGGTGGCGGTCGTCGCGACCGCGCTGGCGCTGCTGCTCGGCACCCTGCTCGCGCTGGCCCTGCAGCGGTACTCGTTCTTCGGCAAGAGCTCGGTCAACCTGCTCGTCATCTTGCCCATCGCGCTGCCCGGCGTGGTCACCGGCATCGCGCTCAACAACGGCTTCCGCGGGATCCTCGGCATCGACCTGTCGCTGTGGACCATCGTCGTGGCGCACGCGACCTTCTGCATCGTGACCGTGTTCAACAACGTCCAGGCCCGGTTGCGGCGGATGGGGACCAGCCTCGAGGAGGCCTCGGCGGACCTCGGTGCGGGGGTCCTCACGACCTTCCGGCTGGTCACGCTCCCGCAGCTGCGCTCGGCCCTTCTCGCCGGTGGCATGCTTGCCTTCGCACTGAGCTTCGACGAGATCATCGTGACCACGTTCACGGCCGGCAACGGCGCGACCACCCTGCCCATCTGGATCCTCAACAACATGTTCCGCCCCAACCAGGCGCCGGTGGTCAACGTCGTCGCCGTCGTCCTGATCGTCTTCTCGATCCTCCCCGTCTGGCTCGCGCAGCGGCTGTCCTCGGACGTCGAAGCCGCCCACTGACCCACCCCGCAACGAAGCACCCGAAGGAGCACGCCCCATGACCGTCGAGTACGCCGTCCGCAACCCCGCGACGGGGGAGCTGGTCGAGACCTTCCCGACCGCCACCGACGCCGACATCGCCGCCGCGATCGACACGGCCTCCGCGGCGTACGCCTCCTGGGGGCGCACCTCCGGCGTGGCCGAGCGCGCGACCCTGATCCGCCGGGTCGCCGAGCTGCACCGCGAGCGCAGCGCGGAGCTGGCCGCCGCGATGGTGGAGGAGATGGGCAAGCCGCTGGCGGACGCCGAGGGCGAGGTCGACTTCTCGGCCTCGATCTACGAGTTCTACGCCGACAACGCCGAGCGCTTCCTCGCCGACGAGCCGATCGAGCTCGGTGAGGGCGAGGGCACCGCGGTGATCCGGCGGATGCCGGTCGGCGTGCTGCTCGGGATCATGCCGTGGAACTTCCCCGTCTACCAGATCGCCCGCTTCGCCGGTCCGAACCTGATCACCGGCAACACGATCCTGCTCAAACACGCCCCGCAGTGCCCGCGCTCGGCCGCGCTGCAGGAGCAGATCTTCAAGGACGCCGGCTTCCCCGAGGGCGCCTACGTCAACATCTACGCCACCAACGAGCAGGTCGCCGACATCATCGCCGACCCGCGGGTCCAGGGCGTCTCGCTCACCGGGTCGGAGCGCGCCGGCGCCGCCGTCGCCGAGATCGCCGGGCGCAACCTGAAGAAGGTCGTCCTCGAGCTCGGCGGCTCGGACCCGTTCGTCGTGCTCTCGTCCGACGACCTCGACGCCACCGTCGAGGCGGCGGTCTTCGCCCGCATGGACAACGCCGGCCAGGTCTGCAACGGCGGCAAGCGGTTCATCGTCGTCGAGGGCCTGTACGACGACTTCGTCTCCCGCTTCACCGAGAAGCTGCTCGAGGCCTCCGGCGGCTCCCCCCTCTCCTCGGTCACCGCCGCCGACAACCTCGAGAAGCAGGTCGGCGAGGCGGTCGCCGGCGGCGCCACCCTGGCCACCGCGGGCGAGCGCAACGGCGCGTTCTACCCGAGCGGCGTGCTCTCCGGCATCACCACCGACAACCCGGCGTACCGCCAGGAGCTGTTCGGCCCGGTCGCGATGGTGTTCCGCGCGGCCGACGAGGACGACGCGGTGCGGATCGCCAACGACACGCCGTACGGCCTCGGCTCCTACGTCTTCTCCGCCGACGCCGCCCAGGCCCAGCGGGTCGCCGACCAGATCGACGCCGGCATGGTCTTCGTCAACGGCGTCGGCCTCGACGCGGCCGAGCTGCCCTTCGGCGGCATCAAGCGCTCCGGCTTCGGCCGCGAGCTGAGCCGCTACGGCATGGAGGAGTTCGTCAACAAGAAGCTGATCCGCACGGTGGGTCGCTGATTGTCGGTTTCTCAAGGGATGCAGCCAAACCTGCGCTTCCCACTTCAAATTTGAACAGGGAAGCGCAGGTTTCTCGACATCCCTTGAGAAACCGACACCCGGGCGCGCGAGGGAAGGGGCCGGTGGACCCGGCGCATGCCCCATCACGGGTCGGCGTGCGCCGGGCTGTCACCGGTGCGGGAGAGACCCGTTCCTCACCCCTCCTGCGGCGGGCACAGGCAGAACGGGTGGCCGTCGGGGTCGAGCATGACCCGCCAGGCGCCGCCCACCTCGGCGGCCGGCTGGGTGTCGGCGACGCTCGCGCCCAGCGAGCGGGCGTGCTCGGTGGCGGCCTCGAGGTCGGGAACCCGGAAGTCGAGGTGGAACTGCTGCGGGTGCGCCTGGCCCGGCCACTGCGGGCGGGAGAAGTCCTTGACGGTCTGGAAGTTGAAGGTGGCGCCGAGGACGGACGCGGAGGCATACCCGTACTCCGGGTAGTCGCCGGTCACCTCGCCGCCGGTCAGGTCGGCGTAGAAGCGGGCCAGCGCCGCGGCGTCGGCCGAGTCGATGGTGAACGCGATGAGCTCGGTGACGGGAGTGGTCATGGGCTCCAGCATGCCTGTCGCCACCGACAGTCCTCTTGAAAGAATCCGACACATGCGCTGGACGCCCGACGGCCCCCTCGACGTGGTCGAGCCCGCCCAGCTGCGCGACGTGCGCGGCTACAGTCCCTCGCTGCGGCGCTATGCCCCGCCGCCGGCGCTCGCCGACGTCGTACGCCGGTTCTGGGTGCCGGTCTGGTCGCTGCCGCCGGGGGAGACCTCGGTGCAGCGGGTGCTGCAGTACCCGGTGTGCCAGGTGGTCGTCGGGCCTGACGGCGGGCAGCTGGTCGGGCCGCACACCGGGCTGAGCACCGAGGAGCTGACCGGGTCCGGGTGGGTGGTCGGGGTGATGATGCAGCCGGCCGCCGGGCTCGCCCTGGTCGGCGCTGCGGTGGCGGAGCTGACGAACCTGCGGCGCCCGCTGTCCGAGGTGCCGGGGGTCGATGCCGCGGGGCTGGTGGCCGCCGTGGCGGGCGCGCTCGGCGAGGATCCCGCGGAGGTCGCCCGGCAGCAGGAGGCGTGTGCACGGGTGGCCGAGGCGCTCGCCGTACTCGCCCCCGTGGACGACGAGGGAAGGCTGGTCAACGCGATCGTGGAGCACGTCGAGGGAGATCGCGAGGTGCAGCGGGTCGCGCAGGTGTGCGCGAAGTTCGACCTCGGCGAGCGGGCGCTGCAGCGGCTGACCCGGCGCCGGATCGGGCTGTCGCCGAAGTGGCTGGTCCAGCGGCGCCGGCTGCACGACGCCGCCGACCTCCTCCGCGCCGGCGAGCGGCTCGACCTGGCCCGGGTGGCCGCCGAGCTGGGGTACGCCGACCAGGCGCACTTCACCCGCGACTTCCGCGCCGCCACCGGCCTGACGCCGGGTGAGTTCAGCGCGGAGCCGACGGCGGGTCCCTAGAGCGTCAGCTCCAGCTGGGGGAGGACGCGGCCCGGGATGGAGCCCGACGGGATCCCGCCCACCCGGACCGCGCCCGCGGCGAGGTAGAACGCCTCCGCGTTGGGGTCGGCGTCGATGGTGAGCAGCGTGAACCCGGCCGACCGAGCTGCACCGACGAGGTGGGTCAGCAGCGCAGCGCCGACCCCGCGGCCGATCGCGGCCGGGTCGACGAAGAGCATCCCCAGCTCGCCGGTCGGCGGCTCACCCTCGAGGGTGCCGAAGCCGACAACGGTCCCGTCGAGCTCGGCGACCGTCGTACGGCAGGGGGCCAGCGCGTCCTCGCGGAGGGTGAGCTCGTCGCGACAATCCTCGAGGAAGGCGGCGTCGTAGCCCCAGTGGCCCTTCGAGCGCAGCGCGAGCTCCGACAACGCGGCCGCCTCGCCGGACCGTGCCGCCCGCAGCCGCGGGGCGCTCACGCGAGCTCGCGCAGGTAGCAGAGCATCCGGTAGTCCTCGCCGGGCTGGATGTTCGTGAAGCCGTGCCGTTCGTAGAACCGCCGGGTGTCGACGTCGACCTCGTCGACGTTGATGTGCACCTCGATCCCGTCGCGCTCCTCGACCTCGGCGACCGCGCGGGTCAGCAGTGCGGTGCCGATGCCCCGGTCGCGCAGGTCCGGTACGACGTACAGCTCCTCGAGCTGGGCGAGCGGGCCGTCGCCGTACGGCGTGGGGCGGAGCGTGAGGAGGCCGAACCCGGTCGCGGCGCCGGTGGCCGGGTCCTCGGCCAGCACCACGAGGACGTCGGGCCGGGCCAGCAGCAGCGTGAAGCGGTCGCCGAAGTCGGCCGCGCTCGGCGTCGGGGTGTCGTACTCGGTGTTGAAGTCGAACAGCAGCCCGCCGACGACGAACGCGTCGGCCGGGGTCGCGAGTCGGACACGCGTCGGGGCGCTCACGGGATCCATGCCCCGATCATCGCGCGTGCGGAGGTGGTGAGGCGCTCGGCGGTGAACTGCTCGGGCTCGGCCAGCACGAGCTGGCCGAAGTGGTCGAGGAGCGCGAGCACGGCGTGGGCGAGGACCTCGGCGTCCGCGCCCGGGAGGACTGCGGCGACCATCATCTGGATCGTGCCGCGCACCCGGGTCCGGTCGCCCTCGATCCGCTCGCGGACCACCTCCGGCACGTTGGCGGGCGAGCGCAGGATGGCGCGCCAGGTGACCGGGTCGGCGAGCACCATGGCATGCAGCGCCGGCACCGCACGCTCGACGATCCCCAGCGGCGTGCTGGCGAGCGCGGTGAGCGGGAGGGCGCCGTACAGCTGGGTGATCGCGCGCTGCTGCTGCCGGTCGAGGAGAGCGGTGAGCAGTGGGCCGAGGCCCTCGAACGCGCCGTACACGACCGGGCGGGTGACTCCGACCTCGCGAGCGATCGCGTCGATCGAGACCCCGTCGTACCCGTCGCGGTCGATGATCGTGAGGGCGGCGTCGAGGAGCTGCTCGCGGCGCTCGGCCATCGGCACGCGGGGGGCGTACGGGCGTCGCTTGCGGGCGGTCTCGGACATGGCGCCCACCCTAGGGCGAACTTCCCTCTTCCATTTACTACACAACCGTAGCATTCTGTTCGCCATGGCGATCCTGAAGCGCACCCGCGAGATCACGCCCGCCGAGGACTATGGCTTCTTCGGCCCCGAGTCCGTGGCCTGGAAGGTCTGGGGCTACCCGACGTCGCTGACCATCGGCTTCAGCCGGGCGGTCGTCGTCGAGGAGCTCGACCCCAACCTGGTGGCCTCGGTCGACCGCACCCAGGACATCTACAAGCGGCCGAAGACCCGCTACGACCGCACCATCCACTACTTCGCGCTGGTCGCGTTCGGCGACAGCCGGACCACCGCCCGGGCCGCGGACGTGCTGGTCAAGGTGCACAGCAAGGCGATCGGCACCGAGCCCTACGGTGGCGGCCGGTACGACGCCAACGACCCCGACTCGCAGCTGTGGATCCTCGTGACGGGGTGGCACTCGGTGCTCAAGGCGTACGAGATGTACGGGCCGGGCCGGCTGTCCGAGGCCGAGGAGGCGCAGTACTGGGCCGAGTGCGCGCGGGCTGCCGAGCTGCAGACCTGCTCGCCCGACGACGTCCCGCGCTCGCGGGCCGAGCTGCACGCCTACTACGAGCGGATGCGGCCGGTGATGGCCGGCTCGCCGATCGCGCAGCGAGCGATGGCGCACCTGATGGACGTCAGCCAGCTCGCGGACGACGTGCCGCTCGTGCTGCGCCCGGCCCGCTGGGTCGTCGGCCGGTTCTTCCGGGCGGGCGTGATCGCGACCCTGCCGCACTGGATGCGGGAGATGGGCGACGTGACCCAGCCGCGGGTGCTCGACGTCCTGGCCCGGCCGGTGCTCCGGGTCACCTTCGCGGCGATCTCGACGAGCAAGCGGCTCCAGCTGCGGATCCTCGGCCTGCTCTCCCCCAGCACGGTCCCGGTGGTCGCGCCGGTCCTGCTCGGCGTGCCGCCGGTGACCCCGGAGCTGCTGACGCCGGCGCAGGCCCAGGCCCGGTACGGGTACGACCGGCCGGCCGAGGCGCACCTCGCCTGGCGGGCCAAGCAGCACGACAAGGTCTTCGGCCGCGGGGAGGCGCCGAGTGATGCCGGACTCGTCGAGTCGGAGGCCGTGTTGGGTCGGCTGGGCTGAGCCGTGGATCAGGGCTGAGGGTCGGCCTGCGAGAGTGGCCCCGAATGAGTCGTACCCGAAGGAGAACCCGTGGGCCTGAACCCCGTCGCTGACGTCCTCAAGCGCGCCGACAAGGTGCTCAAGAGCGCCGAGACCGCGCTCGGCAACGTCGACACCACGCTCGGCACGGTCGGCACCACGCTGGCCGACGTCGACGGCAAGCTGACCACCGTCGACACGACGCTGGCCGAGACGCGGGTGGTGCTCGGGGAGGTGCAGGTCCTGCTCGGCGACCTCAACGAGAAGCTGGTGCTGCTCGACGAGGTGCCCGAGCTCAAGGTGAAGCTCGACGCCGTCCTGGCCGCGATCCAGAAGGGCTGAGCTTCGTCACCTCGGCTCTCCCTTGGTTGTAGACACCCTGTCGATATGATTCGACCAGTGTCTGCGAGCGGGGAGTGGTGGAGATGTACCTCGCGCTGAGGGAGCTGCGTGTCGCCCGGGGGCGGTTCGTCCTCGTCGGGTCGGTGATCGCCCTGGTGGCGATGCTCACGACCATGTTGTCGGGCCTGGCCAACGGGCTGGTCGACGACGGCATCTCCGGCCTGCGCCGGCTGCCGATGACCCACCTGGCCTTCCAGTCGGGTGCCGAGGAGACGTTCAGCCGCTCGACGCTCAACGACCGGGACCTCGAGCGCTGGTCCGACGTCGACGGGGTCGAGGCGTCCCCGCTCGGGGTGTCCTTCGTGAACGCGCGCACCGAGTCCGGCAAGACCGTCGACGTCGCCCTGTTCGGCGTACCGGCCGGCTCCTTCCTCGCCCCGCGCCACGACGCCGAGGAGGCCCTCGCCGGGCCGCCCGGGCTGGTGCTCAGCCACGAGTTCGCGGAGCAGGGGATCGAGGTCGGCGACGAGCTGACCATCGTCGGCGTCGACGAGCGGGTCCCGGTCCTCGGGTTCACCTACGCCGGCTCGTACGGCCACGTCGAGATCGCCTTCACCAGCCTCGAGACCTGGCAGTCGCTGCTGTACGGCGACAACGCCCGCGGCCGCTTCTCCGCGATCGCGCTCAAGGGTGACCCGGACACCGTCGCCGCGGCGGCGAAGCGGATCGACGCCGCCGACGGCACCGCGACGGTCACCAAGGAGCAGGCGTACGCCGGGTCGCCCGGGTACGCCGGCGAGACCCAGACCATGGCGATGATCCAGTGGTTCCTGCTCGTCATCTCCGCCCTCATCGTCGGCGCCTTCTTCGTGGTCTGGACCATGCAGCGGGCCCGCCAGATCGCCCTGCTCAAGGCGCTTGGCGCGTCCCGCGGGTATGTCGCCCGCGACGCGGTCGGCCAGCTGCTCGTCGTGCTCCTCGTCGCCACGGCCCTGGGCGGGCTGGTCGCGTTCGGCGTCGGCGCCCTGGTCGACAACACCGCGGTCCCGTTCCGGCTCGCGGCCGCCCCCGCGCTCTCGTCCCTCGGGCTGCTCGTCGGCGCCGGCCTGCTCGGCTGCCTCGCCGGCATCCGCCACGTGGTGTCGGTCGACCCCGCGATGGCGCTGCGCAGCGCCGACTGACGTCCCGTCCCTTCGCCCCAGGAGAACCCCATGTCCCTCCGTCTGGAGAACATCACCGTCGCCGTCCCGGACGGTACGACGCGCCGCGTCCTCCTCGACCGGCTCGACCTCGAGGTCCAGCCGGGCGAGACGGTCGCCGTCACCGGGGCCTCGGGCTCCGGCAAGTCCACCCTCGTCGCCGTCGCCGGCCTGCTGCGCGCGCCCGACGACGGCCGGGTGCTGCTCGGTGGCACCGACGCGACGGCGCTGAACGACGGCGGCCGGGTCCGGCTGCGCCGCGACCAGGTCGGCATCGTGTTCCAGTCGCCCAACCTGCTGCCCGCCCTCACCGCACGCGAGCAGGTCGAGGTGGTCGCCCACATCGCCGGCAACCTCGACGCGGCCGCGAAGGCCCGCGCCGTGGACCTGCTCACCCGAGTCGGCCTGGCGGACCGCCTCGACGCCCGGCCCGCCGAGCTGTCCGGCGGCGAACGCCAGCGGGTCGGCATCGCCCGCGCGCTGATGAACGAGCCGACCGTGGTGCTCGCCGACGAGCCGACCGCCTCGCTCGACCCCGAGCGCGGCCAGGCGGTGCTCGACCTGCTCCTCGACGAGGCCCGCCGCGTCGGCGCGGCTACCGTGGTGGTCACCCACGACCCGGACCAGGCCGCCCGGGCGGACCGCCACCTGCACCTGGGCAACGGCGTCGTCCAGGTGGCGACCAGGTCCTGACCGACCCCGGGAGGAGTCCCATGCCGCGCATCACCGGCGCCAGCATCGCCGAGCACGTCGCCGCCCAGGAGGCTGCCGTGGTCGAGGCGGCGCAGCGACTCTTCGCCGAGCGCGGCGTCGCGGCCGTCTCGCTCGGCGACATCGCGGCCGAGGTCGGGCTCGGTCGCACCTCGCTCTACCGCTACTTCCCGACGAAGGGACACATCCTCCAGGCCTGGTTCGACCGGGAGATGGACCCACTCCTCGCCCGTTCGCAGGCGGTCGTCGACGAGCACGGCCCGACGGCCGCGGCCCTGCACGCCTGGCTCGACGTCCAGCTCGACTTCGTCACCGACGAGGCGCACGCCGCCCTGGTCGACGCCAGCGCGGCCGCGCCCGACCTGTCACCCGAGATCGTCGCCCACTTCGGGCAGCGGCACCGCGAGTTGTACGCCACGCTCGGCGACCTCCTCCGGGCCGGAGGTGCCCGCACGCCCGAGGAGGGTCGGGTCCGCGCGCTCCTGGTGGCCGGGCTGGTGCGGTCGGCAGCCGACCTCGTGACGAGCGGCGTGCCGGCGACCGTCGTACGGGACGAGCTGCACCGGGCCGCGACGGCGGTGGCCGGGCTCGACTGAGTCCGCTGTGGAGTTGTCAGGACTCCATCGGCACCGCCTCCTCCACCTTCAGTCCGAGCGAGCGCACCAGCACCACGGCCTGGTCGAGGTCGATCACGGCCTTGCCCAGCGAGGCCGCCACCGGGTCGACCGAGGACAGGTCGGAGCCGCGCAGGTCCGCCCCGGCCAGGTCGGCGTGGTGCAGCCAGGCCCCGCCGAGGTCGACGTGGTGCAGGGTCGCGCCGGCGAGCCGGGCGCCGGTGAGGTCGGCCTCCCGGAAGCTGGCCCGCCGGATCGTGGCCTGGCGCAGGTCGGCCCCCGGCAGCCCGACGAACTGCCAGTTGCCGCCGACGACCTCGACCGGGCCGAACCGGCACCGATCGAACATCGAGCCCACCAGCTTGCAGCCCTCGAACCGGGCGCCGAAGAAGGCGGACTTCGTGAAGGTGCAGTTGAGGAAGCCGGTGTCGGTGAACTGCCCCCCGTTGAGGTCGCAGTCACGGAAGGCGCACTCCTCGAAGGTCGCCCCGCGCGCCACGACGTCGGTCAGGTCGACGTCGACGAACGCCACCCGTTCGAAGGTCCGGCCGGACAGGTCCTCGCCGTCCCAGCGCTCGGCGACCACCTCGGAGTCGGTCGCCGGGGTGGGGGCTCCATGTCGTCGCTCACTCATGGGAGGAGTGTGCGCGCAGGGTCCGACGGTTGACAGGAGCCCCTCCACAGGTTCTAAATAGTAAGCGTGACAGTTTTAGAAAAGGGCTGGCGACCGCGGGTCGTCACCGACGGACCGTCGGTCGACCAGGCCGGCGCCCACCGTGCCGCCGTCGACCTGCTCACCGCGCTGGGCCTCGACCTCACCGTCGAGCACCTCACCGACACGCCGCGCCGGATGGTCGACGCGCTGGTCGAGCTGACCTCGCCGCCGGAGTTCGAGCTGACGACATTCCCCAATGAGGACGAGTACGACGAGCTGGTGCTCGTCGAGGAGATCCCGGTCCAGTCGCTGTGCGAGCACCACATGCTCCCGTTCGTGGGGGTGGCGCACGTCGGCTATCTGCCGGGCGGCCGGATCCTGGGGCTGTCCAAGTTCGCGCGCATGGTCGACCACCACGCCCGCCGGCCGCAGACCCAGGAGCGGCTGACCAAGCGGATCGCCGACCACCTGCAGCGCGCCCTGGAGCCGCGCGGAGTCGGAGTGGTCATCGACGCCCAGCACACCTGCATGAGCCTGCGCGGCGCCCGCGCGACCGGCTCGCGGACCCTGACCTCCGCCCTGTTCGGGCAGCTGCGCGACGACGCCCGCAGCCGAGCGGAGTTCCTCGACCTGACGAGGGGGCGGAGATGAACATCGTGATCATCGGCGGCGGTCTGGCTGCCGCCAACGCGGCTGCCGAGCTGCGCGAGCAGGGCCACAGCGGCGACATCGTCGTCGTGGGCGGCGAGTCGCACCCGCCGTACGAGCGACCGCCCCTGTCCAAGGGCCTGCTGCTCGGCTCCTCGGAGCCGGAGGAGGCCCTCGTCCACCCCCGCGAGTGGTACGACGAGCACGAGGTCGACCTGCGCACCGGGACCCTCGCGACCGGGCTCGACCTCGACCGGGGCCGGGTGCTGCTCGGGTCGGACGAGCTGCCCTACGACCGCCTGCTGCTCGCCACCGGCGCCGTCCCGCGGCCCCTGGCGGTGGCCGACGCGTCCGACGCCCCGGCCGCCTACCTGCGCACCCTCGACGACGCGCTGGCCCTGCGCGACCGGCTGACCGAGGGCGCGCGGATCGCGATCGTCGGCGCCGGCTGGATCGGCCTCGAGGTCGCCTCGGCCGCCCGCCAGCGGGGCGCGGAGGTCACCGTCCTCGAGTCCGCGCCGCTGCCCCTGCAGCGGGTGCTCGGCGACGAGATCGCGACCGTCTTCGCCGACCTGCATCGCGCGCACGGCGTCGACCTGCGCCTCGGGGTGACGATCTCCGGTGTCGAGCACGACCACGGCAAGGCAGTCGTCCACGTCGAGGGCGCCGACCCCGTCGTCGCCGACCTGCTCCTCGTCGCCGTCGGCGTCTCGCCCACCGACGAGCTCGCCGCCCGCGCCGGCCTGGTCGTCGACGACGGGATCCTCGTCAACGCCCGGCTGCGCACTCCCGACCCGCACGTCTTCGCGGCCGGCGACGTCGCCAACCACGACCACCCCGTCCTCGGCACCCGGATCCGCGTCGAGCACTGGGACACCGCGATCCAGCACGGCCGCCACGCCGCTCGGGTCATGCTCGGCGGCGACGAGCCGTACACGCGGCTGCCGTACTTCTTCACCGACCAGTACGACCTCGGGATGGAGTACGTCGGCCACGGTGCCGGGTACGACGACCTGGTGGTCCGCGGTGACCTCGCCGCCCGGCAGGCGAGCGTGCTGTGGCTGCGGGAGGATCGGGTGGTGGCCGGGATGCACCTCAACGACTGGGACGCGATCGGTCCGCTGCGGACCGTGGTCGGGCAGCCCGCCACCGACGCGGTCCGGGACCCGTCGGTGCCGCTGGGCGAGCTCGGGTGAACCCGGTCCAGTCCGGGTGAGCCTGCTCAGGTGCGGATGATCCGCCGCTCGATGGCGGCGGCGACGGCGCCGGCGCGGGTGTCGACGCCGAGCTTGGTGTAGATGTGGGAGAGGTGGGACTTGACAGTGGCCTCGGAGACGAACAGCTCGCGGGCCAGCTCCTTGTTGCCGAGCCCGCGGGAGAGCAGCTCGAGCACCTCGACCTCGCGTTCGGTGATGGTGACGGCGCCGGGGGTGGTCCGACGCACCAGGGTCGCCGCGACCGACGGGGCCAGCACGGTCTCCCCCCGGGCGGTGGCGCGGATGCCGGCGAAGAGCTCGTCGGGCGGGGCGTCCTTGAGCAGGTAGCCACGGGCGCCGGCCTCGAGGGCGCGCAGGATGTCGGACTCGGTGTCGTAGGTGGTCAGGACGAGGACCTCGGGTGGTGAGGCCAACCCCCGCAGCGCGGCGGTCACCTCGGCGCCGCCGGCCTCGCCGGCGCCGAGACTGAGGTCCATCAGTACGACGTCCGTCCGGTCCGCGCCGACGACGGCGAGCGCACGCTCGAGCCCGTCGGCCTCACCGACCACGGACAGGTCGTCCTGTCCCTCGACCAGGGCGCGCAGCCCGGCCCGGATGACCGGGTGGTCGTCGACCAGCACGATCCGGATCATCGGCTCTCCTCCTCGACTCGGACGGGGAAGCGGACGGACACGGTGGTGCCCTCGCCCGGGGCGCTCTCGACGTCGGCGCGGCCGCCGAGGGCCGCGGCCCGGTCGCGGACGCCGGCCAGACCCCGCCCGCGCGTCCCCGACGCCCGCACCCGCGCGGGATCGAAGCCGCGTCCGTCGTCGCGGACGTCGAGGACCACCTCGTCCGGGTGGTAGGTCAAGGTGAGCGCGACCCGGGTGGCGCCCGCGTGCTCGCGGACGTTGGCGAGCGCGCCGCGCGCGGTGCGGACCAGGGCCGTCGCGATGTCGGCCGGTACGACGACCGGCGACCCGTCGACGCGCACCTCCACCCGCATCCCGCCCGGGGACGCCTGCGCCGCGGCGGTCCGCAGCGCGTCGGGAAGGGCCGCCGCGGTGGCGGCGAGGTCGACGGGGGCGAGGTCGCGGACGACGCGGCGGACCTCGTCGAGACCCTCGCGCGCGGTGGCGGCGGCGATCCGGACGTGCTCGCGGGCGGTCTCGGGCTGGCTGTCCCAGGACTGCTCGGCCGCCTGGAGCAGCAGGTTGATGCTCGACAGACCCTGACCGACGGAGTCGTGGATCTCCCGGGACAGACGGGTGCGCTCCGCCAGCGCGCCGACCTCGGCCTGGGCGTGCTGGCGGGCCACGGACTCCAGGTCGAGCGCGCGGTAGGCGAGCACCGTCACCAACGCGACCCCGATCGGGCCGGCGACCTGCACCGGGTCGAAGCCGGCGGCCCATGAATTGTCGAGTCGTTGCCAGGCGGCGGTGAGCAGGACCGTCATCAGCACGACGGTCGCCACCGCCCAGGGGAACGGCAGCACCCGCATCACGGCGAACGCCACCGGCACCGCGCACCACGCGAACGACGGCGCCACCGCGGTCAGCGCGCCCCAGAGCACGACCATGCCGGTCACCCAGACGGTCGGCCACCACGCGCGGTCGGCCAGCAGGCCGCGGGTGGCGTACGCGAGGCCGAGCACCAGTGCGCCGGCCAGGACGGCGGCCCCGGTGGCGTCGAAGGCGTGCCGGTCGACGTACCGCACCGCGCAGGTCACCAGCAGCACGACCAGCACGACGAGCAGCCACCGGTCGAGGCGGCCGGCCGGCGCGAGGATGCCGTGCTCGCCGGGGCGGCGGGCGGCGGGCGGGAGGACGGACATGGCTCGCCCAGCGTAGGGAGGAAGGGACGCGACGGCATCAACCGATTGGCTATCGAGTGGTAGCCGGCTGCCCGACGTCCGCGCCCCGGTCGCCGCCGCAGAGTGGTGGACATGAAGCGCGACCGCCAGCACCCTGCTCCTCGCCTCGGGTCCCTACGAGGTCATCGCGGACCCCACCCGATGACACCCCGGCTCGTCGTCGCCGCCCTCCCGCTCGCGCTCGTCCTGGGCGCGTGCGCGGGCGGCGACCCGGCCGTGCCGGCGCAGCGACCTGTCGCGGCGGGCCCGACGTCGAGCGCCGCGGCCGCGAACACGACCCCCGTTCCGCAGGACCGGCTCGACCAGCGCCTGCGGGACGCGGCCTGGGCCGACGACGTACACCGCGCCCGCCGGCTGGTGAAGCAGGGCGCCGACGTCAACGCGAAGGACGACACCGAGCAGTCGGCGTACCTCATCGCGACCAGCGAGGGCCACCTCGACCTGCTCCGCCTGGCGCTGCGCCACGGAGCCGACGTCGACGACAAGGACAGCTGGAACGGCACCGGCCTGATCCGTGCTGCCGAGCGCGGCCACGCGCTGGTCGTCGGCGAGCTGCTGCGGGCCGGGATCGACCGCGACCACGTCAACCGGATCGGCTACCAGGCGATCCACGAGGCGGTGTGGCTCGGAGCCGACACCGCGACCTACGCCACGACCGTGCGGGTACTCGCCGCCGGCGGTGTCCGGCTCGACCAGGTCTCGCCGTCGGCGGGACTCACCCCGTTGCAGATGGCCCGCGAGCGCGGGTACGCCGGACTGGAGAGGATCCTGAGGAACGTGACCACCGCTGAGAAGCCCGCCGACGCGAGCGCCGCCCTGCTGCGCGCCGCCCGCGCCGGAGACGCCGACGCGGTCGCCGTCGCCCTGCGTGCCGGCGCCGACATCGAGGCCCGCGACGACCACGAGCGCACCGCCCTGCTGCTCGCGTCGACGTACGACCACGTCGCCGTCGCCGAGGTCCTGGTCGCGATGGGCGCCGATCCCGACGCCCTCGACGACCGTCACGACACCCCGTGGCTGGTCACCGGTGTCACCGGCAGCGTCGCGATGCTCGAGGCGCTGCTCCCGGCCGATCCCGACCTCACCATCGAGAACCGCTACGGCGGTCTCTCGCCCATCCCCGCGGGCGAGCGCGGTCACGTCGACTACATCCGCCGGGTCGTGAGGACCGACGTCGACATCGACCACGTCAACGACCTCGGCTGGACCGCGATGCTGGAGGCGATCATCCTCGGCGACGGCACCGAGCCGTACCAGGAGATCGTCCGGATCCTGCTCGCCGCCGGCGCCGACCCAGGCATCGCCGACCGGGACGGCGTGACGCCGCTGTGGCATGCCGAGCGGCAGGGGTACGGCGAGATCGCGGCGCTCCTGCGCGCCTAGGCTGTGGCGCACCGTCACTCGCGACGTCCCAGCACTCCGTTCCTCCCTGCAAGCGACTGTTCTCCCCGGACTCACCTTCTGAGCCCCCGGGCCGCGGTTCGAGCGGCGGCTACGGTTGCTGGGTGCCCTTCACCTTCACCGGCGCCGTGATCGAGTGGCGCGGACCCGCGCCCTTCGTGTTCCTCGCGGTGCCCGAGGAGGAGAGCGAGGACATCAAGGAGGCGGCGCGCGGGCAGGAGTACTGGGGTCAGGTGGCGGTCGACATGCGGATCGGGGACACCGACTTCCGTACCGCGCTGTTCCCGAAGGACGGGCGCTACCTGGTGCCGCTCAAGGTCGTCGTACGGCGGGCCGAGGGGATCGAGGTCGGGCAGCGGCTCACCGCGCACCTCGAGCTGGCGTCGAGGAGCTGAGGTGCCGGTCACCCTCGCCCACCCGGCCGCCGTGCTGCCGCTGCGCGGCCTGGGGCTACCCCTGTCGGCGATGGTGATCGGGTCGATGGTGCCGGACCTGCCGGTCCTCGCGCAGACCTGGGGCCTCTACGGCTTCAGCCACCGCGTGGCCGGGATCGTGACGCTCGATCTCGCGCTGACGCTCGCCCTGCTGGTCTTCTGGGACCGGCTCGGGCGCGACGCGCTGGTCGACACCGCCCCGAACGCGATCCGGGAGCGACTCCCGGCGCGGACCCGGATCGGGCGACGTGCCTGGCTGCTGGCGCCGCTCGCCGCCGTCGTCGGCGCGACCACCCACACGCTCTGGGACGCCTTCACCCACCAGGGCCGGTGGGGGGTGCGGCACGTCGCGTGGCTGGAGCACACGCACGGTGCGCTGCCCGGGCAGCAGTGGGCCCAGTTCGGCTCGGGGATCGTCGGGCTGCTGGTGGTCGGATGGGCGATCGCGCGCCACGTCCGGCGGTCCTCGAGGCAGGCCGGGCGACCTCGGCGACTGCCCGCGGCCACGCTGCCCGTCGGGTTCGGCGTCGCGTCGGTCGTCTCGCTGGCCAACGGCGTCCGCCACCTCGGCGCCGGGCTCCACCCGGCGGCCTTCCAGGCCGCCGTCGCCGGGATCATCGCGCTGGCGGTGCTGATCGGCGTCCTCGGGGTGGTCTGGCGGGTCGTCCCGGAGGTCAGTGACCCGGTCGGGGCCTGAGCGCGACCGCACCACTCGCGAGTACCGTCGGAGCATGGGCTATGACCAGATCAGCGCGGAGCAGTTCACCCAGGCCGAGGGCGTGGCCGACTGGCGGGTCCTCGGCGTCGATGCGTACGCCGTGTTCCGCACCGGCAGCTTCGCGACCGGACTGGCGCTCGTGAACGCGATCGGAGAGCTGGCCGAGACGGCCAACCACCACCCCGACCTCAAGCTCGGCTACCCGTCACTCGCCGTCCATCTCACGACCCACGACACGGGGACGCTCACCACGGCCGACCTGGACCTCGCGCAGCGGATCTCGGCGGCCGCCCGGGACCTCGACGTGGCCGGCGACCCGGACGCGGTCGAGGCCTGGTCGTAGCTCACTCCCCGACGTACGCCGCGAGGTGCTCGCCGGTCAGCGTCGACCTCTTGGCGACCAGCTCGGCCGGCGTGCCCTCGAAGACGATGGTGCCGCCGTCGTGGCCGGCGCCCGGGCCGAGGTCGATGATCCAGTCGGCGTGGGCCATCACCGCCTGGTGGTGCTCGATCACGATGACCGACTTGCCGGCGTCGACCAGGCGGTCCAGCAGTCGCAGCAGGTTGTCGACGTCGGCGAGGTGGAGGCCCGTGGTCGGCTCGTCGAGGACGTAGACGCCGCCCTTCTCGCCCATCCGCATGGCGAGCTTGAGCCGCTGCCGCTCGCCGCCCGACAGGGTGTTGAGCGGCTGGCCGAGCTTGAGGTAGCCGAGACCGACGTCCTCCATCCGCTCCAGGATCGCCGCTGCGGCGGGAGTCTTCGCGTCACCCGCGGCGAAGAAGGCGTGCGCCTCGGCGACCGGGAGGTCGAGCACGTCGGCGATGTTCCGTCCTCCGAAGGTCAGCTCGAGCACCGAGGCCTGGAAGCGCTTGCCGCCGCACTCGTCGCACACGGTGGCGACGGTGTCCATGAACCCGAGCTCGGTGTAGATCATCCCGTTGCCGTTGCAGCTCTCGCACGCGCCCTCGGAGTTGGCGCTGAACAGCGCCGGCTTCACGCCGTTGGCCTTGGCGAAGGCCTTGCGGATCGGCTCGAGCAGACCGGTGTACGTCGCCGGGTTGCTGCGTCGTGAGCCCTTGATGGCGCCCTGGTCGATGACCACGACCTCGTCGCGCCCGGCGATCGAGCCGTGGATCAGCGAGCTCTTGCCGGAGCCGGCGACGCCGGTGACGACGCAGAGCACGCCGAGGGGTACGTCGACGTCCACGTCGCGCAGGTTGTGGCTGGACGCGCCGCGGACCTCGATCGCTCCGGAGGCCTTCCGGACGTCGTCCTTGAGCGCGGCGCGGTAGGACAGGTGCCGCCCGGTGAGGGTGTCGGAGGCCCGGAGGCCGGCGACGTCGCCCTCGAAGCAGAGGGTGCCGCCGCCCGTACCCGCGCCGGGGCCGAGGTCGACGACGTGGTCGGCGATCGCGATCGTCTCCGGCTTGTGCTCGACGACGAGGACGGTGTTGCCCTTGTCGCGCAGCTCGAGGAGCAGCTTGTTCATCCGCTCGATGTCGTGGGGGTGCAGCCCGATGGTGGGCTCGTCGAAGACGTAGGTGACGTCGGTCAGCGCGGAGCCGAGGTGCCGGATCATCTTGGTGCGCTGGGCCTCGCCGCCCGACAGGGTGCCGGCGGGCCGGTCGAGGGAGAGGTAGCCGAGGCCGATCTCGACGAACGAGTCGAACAGGTGGAGCAGGTTGGCGACCAGCGGCGCGACCGACGAGTCCTCGATCCCGCGCGCCCACTCGGCGGCGTCGGTGATCTGCATCGCGCACACCTCGGCGATCGACCGGCCGTCGATCCTCGACGAGCGGGCGGCCTCGTTGAGCCGGGTGCCGTCGCAGGTGGGGCACGGCGCGAACACCGCCGCCCGCTCGACGAACGCCTTGATGTGGGGCTGCAGCGAGTCGACGTCCTTGCTGAACATCGACTTGCGGATCTTGGGGATCAGGCCCTCGTAGGTGACGTTGATCTTGTCGACCTTCACCTTGCGCGGCTCGGCGTACAGGAAGTCCTCGCGCTCGGCCTTGGTGTACTTCGCGACCGGCTTCTCCGGCGGCAGCACCGCCTTGAACGCCGCCACCATCCAGCCGTCGGCGGTGTAGCCCGGCACCAGGATCGCGCCGTCGACCAACGACTTGGACTCGTCGACGATCACGGACAGGTCGAGGTCGGAGATGGTGCCGCGGCCCTCGCACTCGACGCACATGCCACCGAGGTAGACGGCGTTCTTGACGACCTTCTTCTCGACCTTGCCGCCGGCCTTCTCGGTCGTCATCGCGCCACCGGCCCGACGGGTGGGGACGTTGAACGCGAACGCCGTCGGCGGTCCGATGAACGGGTCGCCGATCCGGCTGAACAGCACGCGCAGCATCGCGTTGGCGTCGGTGGCCGTGCCGACCGTCGAGCGCACGTTGGCGCCCATCCGCTCCTGGTCGACCAGGATCGCCGTCGTGATCCCCTCGAGGTTGTCGACCTCGGGACGCGCCAGCGACGGCATGAAGCCCTGCACGAACGTCGAGTAGGTCTCGTTGATCATCCGCTGCGACTCGGCGGCGACGGTGCCGAACACCAGGGAGCTCTTGCCCGAGCCGGACACGCCGGTGAACACGCTCAGGCGGCGCTTCGGGATGTCGACGTCGACGCCCCGCAGATTGTTGACATGGGCGCCCTGCACCCGGATGACGTCGTGGCTGTCGGCGGGATGCGACCCGGCAGGCTTCGGCATAGGCCCATCATGACGGATCGCACCGACACCCGGGACCCGTCGTGGGGACGGTCGTTGAGGTGTACGACAATCGTCCGTCCTGGCGGGGGATCCGGGACGAAGAGGGGGAAAGACGTGCTGGAGGGAGCCGTGGCCGAGGAGGTCACCACGCCGCCGACGCCGACGACGTACGAGCAGTTCGGCCTGGCATGGATCCATCGGGTGCTGCACAAGGAGCGCATCCTGCGCACCATCGACCAGGTCCTCGGCGACCAGATCGCACTCGGCCCGATCGGCGCGGGGCCCGGGCGGGCGTTCGCGAGCGTGAGCTTCGTCGGGACCTACCGGCCCACGACCGGCGAGCTGGTGCCGGGCGAGCTGCTGACCTATGCGATCGACCTGCCGATCAGCGTGGTGTTCGAGCTCGGGCTGCCGATGGACCGGCTGACGTTCAACGCGGAGGTCGTCGTACCGCTGGTGCTGGTGGTCCACACCGAGGCGCCGCTGAGGCTGCGGCTGGAGCTGCAGACCCCGACCGAGGACCAGATCGGGCTCGAGCTCAAGACCGACACCCGGCGCGGGGCGATGCTGCGCAAGGTCGCGGGACTGGACGCCGAGCTGCGGCGGTTCCTGCTCAAGGTGCTGGACACCGAGCTGGCCAAGGCCTACGTGCGCAGGGCGACCTACCTCGACATGGAGGAGCTGATCGACGAGGCCTGGCCCGCCTTCACCGCGCAGTTCCTGCCGCGGGGACCCGAGGACCGATTGGGCTGACCGTACGGCGAGCCGCCCGGGCCGGTGCGACCACGACGTGGCCGCGCGGACCCGGGCGGTGCTGGCCTACCCGCTCAGCCTCCGACCGTGACCGGGGACTGCGCGAGCAGCTCGCGGACCCGCGGGGCCACCTGGGTGCCGTACAGCTCGATGCTGTGCAGCAGCTGCTCGTGGGGCATGGTGCCGTTGCTGTACTTCAGGTCGAAGCGCTGGATGCCGAGGTCACGTGCGGCGGCCGCGATCTTGCGCGCGACCGTCTCCGGCGAGCCGACGAAGAGGGCGCCGTGGTCGACCTCGGCGTCGTACTGCTCGCGGGTGGCGGGACCCCAGCCGCGCTCGGCGCCGATCCGATCCCGGTTGGCCTTGAAGTGCGGGAACAGCAGCTCGCGCGCCTCCTCGTCGGTGTCGGCGACGAAGCCGGGGGAGTGGACGGCGATCGGCAGCGCGGGGCGGCCGAACTCGTCGAGCGCACGGCGGTAGAGGTCGGTGAACGGCGCGAACCGGGCCGGCTCGCCGCCGATGATCGCGAGGGCCAGCGAGAAGCCGTACCGGGCCGCGCGCACGACCGACTCCGGTGAGCCGCCGACGCCGATCCAGGTCGGGATCGAGCCACGCTCGGTGGTCGGGAAGACCCGCGCGTCGCGCAGGGCGGGCCGGAGGCCGCCGCGGTCCCAGGTGACCGCCTGCTCGCCCTGGAGGGCGGCCCACAGGTCGATCTTCTCGCTGAAGAGCTGGTCGTAGTGGGCCAGGTCGTGGCCGAACAGCGGGAAGGACTCGGTGAACGAGCCGCGGCCCATGGTGATCTCGGCGCGGCCGTTCGACAGCGCGTCGAGGGTCGCGAACCGCTCGTAGAGGCGGACCGGGTCGTCGGAGCTGAGCACCGTGACCGCCGTACCGAGCCCGATGGTGTGGGTCCGAGCGGCGATCGCGGCCAGGACCATCTCGGGGCTGGTGACCGCGAAGTCGTCGCGGTGGTGCTCGCCGATGCCGAACACGTCGATGCCGACCCGGTCGGCCAGCACCGCCTGCTCCACGATGTTGCGGATCACCTGGGGGTGGCCCAGCCGTTCGCCCGTGGCCGGGTCCAGCGTGACGTCGCCGAAGGTGTCCAGTCCGAAGGCCAGCTCGCTCACTGCTCGGCCTTCGCGGCGTCGACGTCGAAGTCGCGGACGGCCGCGATCACCTGCGCCAGGGCGGGCGCGGGCAGCGCGCCGGCCTGGGAGAACACCAGGGCGCCCTTCTTGAACGCCATCAGGGTCGGGATCGAGGTGACCCGCGCGGCGGAGGCGAGCTGCTGCTCCTCCTCGGTGTTGACCGAGCCGAAGACCAGGTCGCCGTGCTCGTCGGCGGCCGCCTCGTAGATCGGGGCGAAGTTGCGGCACGGGCCGCACCACGACGCCCAGAAGTCGACGAAGACGATCTCGTTGTCGAGGACCGTCTGCTCGAAGTTGCCGGCGGTGAGGTCGATGGTGGACATGTCTCCTCAACGCATCGAGGTCGGGATTGTTCCCCGATCGCGGGCCGGCGGGCGGTCCCCGAGCCGGCGTGCCCACGGCGGGTGGTCGACCAGCGCCACCACCGCGACCAGCAGGCTCCTCACCCGGCCCGGCCGGCCACGCGCGGCGGCGACGTATCGTCGATCCATGCGGAAGCTTCTGCTGACCTTCGTCGTCGCGACCCTCGCCGCCGTCCTCGCGGTCCCCGCCCCGGCCGGTGCGGCCGAGAAGGTGATCGACGACGGCGTCGACCCGTCGCTGCCCGCCCAGATGGACATCCTGCGCGTGAAGATCGACAACCGGGCCGACCGCGTGGTGCTGAAGCTGGCCTTCCGCGACCTGACGGCCGCGCGCCGGGCGCAGACGAAGGTCTTCATCGGCACCCAGCCGGGCACCGACACCGGGTTCATCGCCTACAGCGGCTACCGGCCCGGCCACGAGCCCGTCACCCAGCTGTGGGAGCCGACCGACCAGGAGTTCGGTGGTACGCCGGTCGAGTGCTCCGGGATCCGCGGGAAGTGGCGCTTCGACCGCGACCGGGTCCGCATCGTCGTACCCCAGGCGTGCCTGGCCAGCTCGGCGCCCCGGTACCGGTTCAAGGCGGTCGCCGGGTTCTACAAGACGAAGGGCGACTGGACCGACTTCCGCGGCGTCGAGCGCGGCTGAGGCCGCGGCCACTAGCCTCCTCCCATGGAGACCGCGCGGACCACCCACGTCCTGGTGGACGGGGAGAACATCGACGCCACCCTCGGCACGTCGATCCTGGGTCGGCGGCCCCGGCCCGAGGAGCGGCCGCGGTGGGAGCGGCTGCTGCAGTTCGTGGAGCGGCAGTGGGGGCAGCCGACGAACGGGCTGTTCTTCCTGGCGGCCAACAGCGAGCTGCCGATGTCGTTCGTGCAGGCGCTGCTGGCGATCGGGTACCGGCCGATCCCACTGTCGGGCGGCGCCAACCAGAAGGTCGTCGACATCGCCATCCAGCGCACGCTGGAGGAGTTGAAGAGCCGCGAGGCCGATGTCGTCCTGGTCAGCAACGACGGCGACTTCGTCGAGCAGATCGAGGACGTCCTCGACGGGCGCCGGGTCGGGCTGGTCGGGTTCACGGAGTTCCGCAACAGCGCGTTCGCCCAGCTCACCTCGCGCGGGCTCGACTTCTTCGACCTCGAGTACGACGTCAACGCGTTCAACGAGCGGCTGCCGCGGGTCCGGATCATCCCGATCGACGAGTTCGACCCGACCCAGTTCCTCTGAGCATCAGCCACCGGCAGGGCATGCTGTCGAGATGAGGCTCCTGGTTCTCGGTGGTACCCAGTTCCTGTCCCGAGCGGTCGCGGCCGATGCGGTCCGCCGCGGCCACGACGTCGTGTGCGCCAACCGCGGCCGGTCGGGAACCGTGCCGCCGGGCGTGACGACCGTCCGGTGGGACCGCGGCGAGCCGGCGCCGGCCGAGCTCACCGACGGTGATCCCTACGACGCGGTGGTCGACGTGTCCCGCACGCCCTCCCACCTACGGCGCGCCCTGGCCGCCCTCCAGGACATGCATGGTCCCGACGCGCACTGGGTGTTCGTCTCCACCATCTCGGTCTACGCCGACGACGCCGACCCCGCGGGCCCGGGGCAGGGCCGGCTCAAGGGCGCGATCGCCGAGGACCTGGATCCGATGGCCGGCGTCGAGAGCTACGGCGGGATGAAGGTCGCGTGCGAGCGGCTGGTGCTCGAGGCCGAGCCGGGGGCCGCCGTCGTGCGGCCGGGCCTGATCGTCGGGCCGGGGGACCCGAGCGGGCGGTTCGCGTACTGGGCGCGCCGCTCCACCGCGACCGGCGAGGTCCTCGCGCCCGGCGACCCGCGAGACCTGGTGCAGGTGATCGACGTCCGCGACCTCGCGGCGTGGATCGTGACCCTCGCCGAGGACCGCACCGGCGGCACCTACGACGCCGTCGCTCCCGCCCGGCCGATCGCCGACCTGCTGCGGGCAGCCCTGCCCGACGCCGACCTGGTCTGGGTCGACCAGGAGTTCCTCGAGGCCGAGGGCGTCGAGCCGTGGTCGGGACCCGACAGCATCCCGGTCTGGCTCCCGCGCCCGGCGTACGACGGCATGCTGGCCCACGACGCCGCGCCCGCCCTGGCCGCCGGTCTGCGGCCCCGCCCGGTCGACGCCACCGCCCGCGACACCCGGGCCTGGCTGGACGCCGATCCCGCGGCCCGGATCACGGGGATCACCACCGAGCGGGAGGCCGACCTCCTGGCCCGGTGGCGGGCTCGCTAACGTCGCGCCAGTGCTGAGAGTCGCCACCGCCAACATCAACGGCATCCGCGCCGCCCACCGCCGCGGCTTCGGCGACTGGCTCGCCACCCGCGGCTGCGACGTGGTCACGCTGCAGGAGGTGCGCTGCCCGGTCGACGCCCTGCCGGCGGGCGCGTTCGGCGACTACCAGGTGGCGTACGACGCGGGCGAGATCGCCGGACGCAACGGGGTCGCCGTGCTGACCCGCGAGCCCGCCGCCGCGGTCCGCACCTGGTCGGTGCCCGACCCCGACCGCCCGCTCCAGCGCGCCTTGCGCGCGCACGCGACGGAGGGGCGCTACGTGGAGGTCGACCTGGCCGACGTACCGCTCACCGTGGCGAGCCTCTACCTGCCCAAGGGTGGCCTGCCCGCCCACCTGCAGGACTCCAAGCGGATGCGGGAGGCGCCCGACGGCGGCGCGAAGTACGACCGCAAGATGGCGTTCATGGCCGGCTTCGCCCGGCATCTGGCTGCCTCCCGCAAGGCAGCAGCCGCCAGCGGCAGGGAGTTCCTGCTCACCGGCGACCTCAACGTCGCCCACACCAGGGCGGACGTCGCCAACTGGCGCCGCAGCAACCAGGTCGAGGGCTTCCTTCCCGAAGAACGAGCCTGGCTCGACGCGCAGCTCTCGCCGCGCACCCTGGTCGACGTCGTACGCCGGCTGCACCCCGACGTCGAGGGCCCGTACTCCTGGTGGAGCTGGCTCGGCCGGGCCTACGCCAAGGACGCCGGCTGGCGGATCGACTATCACCTCGCCACGCCCGCCCTGGCCCGGGCCGCCGTGTCCGCGGTGGTGGACCGCGAGCACGCCGGCGTCCGGCTCAGCGACCACGCGCCGG
The DNA here is from genome assembly GCF_054954065.1 of Nocardioides sp. S5-5. Classification (NCBI taxonomy): domain Bacteria; kingdom Bacillati; phylum Actinomycetota; class Actinomycetes; order Propionibacteriales; family Nocardioidaceae; genus Nocardioides; species Nocardioides sp. S5-5. The sequence goes on along the minus strand of NZ_CP199913.1, from coordinate 4,849,953 downwards.
TGGTCGTCGACTACGACCTCAGCTGACCCGGCGCTCGCCCGCGACGGGAACGACCAGCACCGCGAGCAGGGGGAGCGCGGCGGCGAGGGCGTACGCCGCGCCGTACCCCCAGGCGGTGATGGTCAGCCCCGCGACGGGCGGGACGGTGACGGCGGCGACGTGCTGGGCGGTGTTCTGCAGGCCGAGCGCGCGGCCGGACCAGAACGGGCCGGCGCGCTCGGCGACGGCGGTGAAGGCGAGCCCGTTGTCGGCGACGGTGACCGCGGACGCGACGACGAGCAGCGCCACGGCGAGGCCCGTCACGACTCCCGAGCCGGCGGCGCCCGCGGCGGCCAGGCCGAGCAGCGCCATGGTGGCGGCGGCCAGGAGGGCGACGGCGCGCATCGGGCGCATCCGGCTGCCGAGCAGGTCGGAGGCCCAGCCGACGCCGATCCGGGCGGCCGCGCCCGCGACCTGGGTGCCGGCGACGACCAGGCCGGCGACGCCGGGCGACCAGCCGAGGTCGCCGACCAGCCAGGTCAGGCCGAAGGTCCACACCAGGAACTGGGGGACGACGAGCAGCACCGAGGCGGCGTGGATCCGGGTGAGGTAGCGGTCGGCGCGGTAGGGGTTGGCGGCCCGGGTGCCGGCGGCGGCCACCGGCCGGGGCGGGTCGAGGACGACGAGGGCGACGAGGCCCGCCATCAAGACGGCGGCCCCGGTCGGCACCCACAGCGCCGGGCCGATGCCGTGGTGGTGGGCGATAACCGCGACCGTGCCGGCCGCGATCCCGACGCCGAGCGGCTGCCCGGTCTGCCGGATGCCCATCGCGATGCCGCGCCGCTCCGGTGGGAACCAGCCGACGACGACCCGGCCCGAGGCGGAGTTCGTCGCGGCCGCGCCGATGCCGGCGAAGCACAGTGCGACGGCCATCGGCCACGGCGAGGCCAGCAGGGCGGCGATCCCACCGCCGGTGGCCGTCACCAGCAGCCCGGCCAGCAGTGCGAACCGCTCGCCGCGCCGGTCGACCACGAGCCCCCAGAGCACGAGGGTGAGCATCATCCCGGTCATCCCCGCCGCCGCGACGACCCCGGCCTCGGCGAGGCTCATGCCGTACCCGCCCTCGGCCACCGGCCGGTGCAGCTCGGGGATCAGGAAGCTCGGCGCGGTGACCATCGCGGACGTCGCCGCCTGGGCGCCGGTGCCGGCCGCCAGCATCGCCCAGCGTCGTGCCGCGGAGACCGCCCGCGCCCGCGGCGTGGGCGGGGAGGCGGTCGAGGTCACCGGTCCAGTCAAGCACGGCTGTCCATTGAATGAGACACGGATCTTGATATATGAGATGAGGGGGAACGTGTTCCTACCGAATTGTGGGGATGCCGCTCACCTTCCCGCCCGCCCGGGCCCACCGTCCCCGACGCTGGAGTACGGCGCGTTCTGGGGGGACGCGCCTGCCAGGTCGTGTCGAGGGAGGGACCACACGATGAACCAGCCGAGCCCGCACGTCCGCAACGACCTCGCCGACCTCGTCGGCGCCGCTCTCGAGCGCACCGTCCGGTTGGTTCCGCGCCCGGGCCTGCCCGGCGAGACCCGCTACCACGCGTACGACGAGCAGGTCCGCCGGGTCGCCGTCGTCCGGCTCGCCGAGGACGATGCCGCCGCCCGACGACTGCTCGACGGCGCCACCGCGCTGGCGACCCTCGAGACCCACCACCACGCGGGCCGGCTCGTCGTACCCCGGCTGCTCGCGCTCACCGCCTGGCACGACCGGCCGCTGCTCGTCCAGGAGTGGTGCGCCGCGCCGTACCCCGGCCGGGTGCCGACCCGCGCCGCCCGGTACGACGCCGAGCGGGTCGTCGTCGAGCTCGCCACGATCGCGGACCTCGACCGGTCCTATGCCGAGGACCTGCGCGTCCGGCTGCAGGACCTGCCGCCGTCCGCGTTCGGCGACCAGCTGCTGGCCGCCCTCGACCAGCTCGCCGCGCGCCACGACCTCGACGCGCTGCCGCGCGGTGCCTGGCACGGGAGCTGGTCGCGCGACACCGTCGCGACCGGGCCGCAGGGCACGGTGCTGGTGCGGGAGTGGGACCGCTACGGGCGCAACCGGCCGATCGGCTTCGACACCCTGCACTTCCGTCTCCAGGAGCTGCGCGGCGACCTGCGCCGCCCCGGCGCGGGGGCCGCGCTCCTCGAGGAGGCGCCGCGGCTGCTCGCCCGCTGGCACCGTCGGGTGGTCGGCGAGAGCCGGTGCGTCGCCCGGCTGCTGCTGCTCGAGCTGGCCGCCCGCGAGCTGAGCGAGGTCGGCCCGGGCCGGGCGCCGGTCTCGTGGACGGCCGACTGGATCGCGCCGACGCTGTTCAGCGCCTGAGGCCGCATGAATCCCCGGATGTCCGGGAACTCATGCAGCCCTACTCGTCTCCGCTCGGCACGATCGCCGAGATCACCGTCCCGTCGGCGCGCTGGATCCCGGCCGGGTACGGCGGCTCGCCGTCCAGGCGCGGACCCTGGTGCTCGAGCGGTACGACGACCGGCTCGCCGGGCCCGACCTTGACCAGCTCGCCGCGCACGGCGAAGGTGACCGGCCCGGTGCCGTGCTCGACGGAGAGCTCCAGCTCCGCCGGACGGACCGTGACCCGCACCCGGGTGCCGTGGAGGGTCACCCGGTAGGTCAGCGAGGTCCACTCGGAGGGGAGCCGGGGGTCGAGCTGCCACTGCTGGTCGCCGGCGCCTGAGCCGCGGTCCCGGAATCCGCCGAAGCCACCGACCAGGGCGTTCCACACGCCGCCGGTCGAGGCGACGTGGACGCCGTCGGCGGTGTTGTTGTGCCGGTCGGCGAGGTCGACGAAGAGCGCGGAGTGGAAGTAGCGCAGGGCGAGCGAGTGGTAGCCGACCTCGGCGGCCACGATCGACTGCACCACCGCGGACAGCGTGGAGTCGCCGGTGGTGATCGGGTCGTAGTACTCGAAGTCGGCCTTCTTCTGCTCGACCGTGAAGTCCTCGCCCTGCAGGTAGAGCGCCAGCACGACGTCGGCCTGCTTGAGCACCTGGAACCGGTAGATCACCAGCGGGTGGTAGTGCAGCAGCAGCGGCCGCTTGTCGAGCGGAGTGTTCTCCAGGTCCCACATCTCGCGCTCGAGGAAGTGCCGGTCCTGCGGGTGGATGCCGAGGAAGGAGTCGAACGGGATGGACATCCCGGCGGCGCACTCGGCCCATTCGTCGGGCTCGTCGAGGGTCAGTCCGGTACGACGCACCAGCTCGTCGTACGCCGCCGGGTCGTCGCGCTGCAGCTCCCACACCGCCCGGGCGGCGCGGCGCAGGTTGAAGCGCGCGAGCACGTTCGTGTAGAGGTTGTCGTTGACCACGGTGGTGTACTCGTCGGGCCCGGTGACGCCGTGGATGTGGAAGGTGCGGCTGCCCCCGGATCCGGCATGGTCGTCGCGCCAGAACCCGAGGTCGGCCCACATCCGCGCGGTCTCGACGAAGATGTCGACCGCCTCGCGGGCCAGGAACTCCTCGTCGCCGGTGGCGCCGACGTACTGGCTCAGGGCGTAGGCGATGTCGGCGTCGATGTGGTACTGCGCGGTGCCGGCGGCGTAGTACGCGGACGCCTCCTCGCCGTTGATCGTGCGCCACGGGAAGAGCGCGCCCTTCTGGGACAGCTCGCGGGCCCGGGCCCGGCCGCTGTCGAGGAGGTTGTAGCGGAACCGCAGCGCGTTGCGCGCGGCCCAGGGCATCGTGTACGTGAGGAAGGGCATCACGTAGATCTCGGTGTCCCAGAAGTAGTGGCCGCCGTATCCGGAGCCGCTGACGCCCTTGGCCGCGATGCCCTGGCCCTCGGCGCGCGCGGACGCCTGCAGGATGGAGAAGAGGTTCCATCGGATCGCCTGCTGCAGGGCGGGCTGGCCGGGGACCTCGACGTCGGCGCGGGCCCAGAACCCGTCGAGCCAGGCCCGCTGCGCGGCGTACTGGTGGGCCACGCCCTCCTCGTGGGTGCGGGCCAGGGTCCGCTCGCAGCGGTCGATCAGCTCGCGGGGCGGCACGGTCTGCGCCGTGTGGAAGGAGACCAGCTTGGTGAGCGTCACGGGCACCCCGGGCTCGGCAGCGATCCGGTAGATCGCCTTGGCGAGGTCGTCCTCGGCATGCACCTCGAGGGAGTGCGGCGAGTCCGTCTCCAGCACGTGGTCGGCGACCACGCCCAGCGTCATCCCGCTCTGCACCGTGCGATAGCCGAGCTTGAGCCGGCCGGTCTCGGCGTCGGCGGCGTGGATCCGGGGCTCCAGCACCCGGCGGTCGAAGGCCTCGGCGCGGCGCGGGTCCGCCGTACCGCCGCCGCTGGCGTCGAGCGGCGCGACCTCGCGCTGCTCGTCTTGCCGGTTGACGAGCTGGGAGGAGATCGCCAGCGAGGCGTGCTGGTCGAGCAGGGTGACCTCGAAGGTGAGCACGGCGAGGTGGCGCTGCTCCAGCGGCACCATCCGGGTGCTGCGGACGCGCACCCGCTTGCCGCCGGGCGTGCGCCAGAGCAGCTCGCGGGTGAGGACGCCGGTGCGGAAGTCGAGCGCCCGCTCGTACTCCAGCAGGTCGGCGACCGAGACCTGCAGCGGCTCGTCGTCGATGTAGAGCCGGATCACCTTCGGGTCGGGCACGTTGACGATGGTCTGCCCGATCCGCGCGAAGCCGTAGGCCTCCTCGGCGTGGGAGATCGGCCAGGTCTCGTGGAAGCCGTTGATGAAGGTGCCGTCGAGGTGGGCGTCGCGGCTCTCCGGGTAGTTGCCGCGCAGGCCGAGGTAGCCGTTGCCGACCGTGAACAGCGACTCGGTGGTGCCGAGGTCGCTGCCGTCGAACCGGGCCTCGACCAGGCGCCACTCGTCGACCGGGAAGCGGGTGCGGTCGAGCGGGTCGGCCACCGGCGGTGCCTTGTGGGAGGGGCCCTCGGGTGCGTTCATCGGTCCACCAGCTCTCCGAGGTCGGGTACGACGACCGTGGCTCCCGCCGCGCGCAGGGCGTCCTCGCCCGCGCCGCGGTCCACGCCGATCACCAGCCCGAAGCCGCCCGCGTGGCCGGCGGCGACCCCGTTGATCGCGTCCTCCAGCACGACGGACCGGGCGTTGGTCGCGCCGAGCACCTCGGCCGCATGGGCGAAGGTGTCCGGCGCCGGCTTGCCCGGCAGCCCGAGCTCGGCGGCGAGCCCGCCGTGCATCACGAAGCCGAAGGCGTCGGCGAGCCCGGCCGCCTCGAGCACCGCGGGGGCGTTCTGCGAGGACGACACGACGGCCAGCGGGATCCCGCGGCGGCGCAGGTCCTCGACCAGCCGGACCGATCCCGGATAGGGCCGCACCCCGTCCGAGGTCAGGATCCGGTTGAACGCCTCGTTCTTCCGGTTGCCGAGGCCGCACACGGTCTCCGCCGTCGGCGGGTCCTCCGGCGTCCCCTCGGGCAGCGTGATCCCGCGCGAGGCGATGAACGAGCGCACCCCGTCGTAGCGCGGCTTCCCGTCGACGTAGGCGAAGTAGTCCTGGTCCGTGTACGGCGGGTAGGCCACGCCGTCCGCGGCCGAGCGCGCGGTCAGGAAGGAGGAGAACATCGCCGACCACGCATGCATATGCACCTCAGCCGTCGGGGTGACCACCCCGTCGAGGTCGAAGAGCACCGCATCCCAGGCATCCCAGTCCACCAGCGTCCGACGCACCTGCTCAGGCTAACGTGGCAGACCTCAGGGTCGGGTCAGGGCGCGATCCGGGTCACACCGGATTCATCGCGACGTCTCGTCTGGTGAAATACACCCCATGCGCATCCCCCTCCTCGGCCCGGTGAAGCAGCGCGTCGGCATCTGGCTCCTCAACCGGACCATGCGGGGCGGCATCGACCTGCGCAAGCTCCGCTTCCTCCCCGACTCGATGACCCTGCCCCTCAAGCGCGACGGGCTCGACCCGCTGCCGGCGATGGCGAAGGTGCGGGCCCAGGAGCCGGTCAAGAAGCTCGCCGACCTGTTCGGCAAGGGCGTGTGGCTGGTCAGCGGGTACGAGGAGTCGCGCGAGGTCCTTGCCGGCGGCGCCGAGGTCTGGTCCAACGACCTCGGCCAGTTCGTGTCCCAGGAGGGCCGCTCCGACGAGGAGCAGATCGGCGGCCTCGGCATGACCGACCCGCCGCTGCACACCGCGCTGCGCCGCTACCTGACGCCCGAGTTCACCATGCGCCGCCTCGCCCGGCTGCAGCCCGGCATCGAGGCGATCGTGCAGCAGCGCCTCGACGCGATGGCCGAGGCCGGCCGTGATGGACGCCCGGTCGACATGGTGGAGGAGTTCGCCTTCGCCGTGCCGTTCGACGTGATCTGCGACCTGCTCGGTCTGCCGGTCGACGACCGGGCCCGGTTCCTCGAGCTCGGCGTCGCGCGCTTCGACCTCACCGAGGGCGGCGCGGGCGCGTTCGGGGCCGCGGCCCACACCCGCGAGTTCCTCATCAACGCCGTGCGCGAGCAGCGCGAGAGCCCCGGCGACGGCCTGATCGGCGCGCTGCTGAAGGAGCACGGCGACGAGCTCGACGACGTCACTCTCGGCGGCATCGCCGACGGCGTCTTCCTCGGCGGCTACGAGACCTCCGCGTCGATGCTGGCGTTGGGCGCCTACCTGATCGCGACCACCCCCAAGGCCGGAGAGATGCTGCGCTCGGAGGACGCCGAGCAGGTCAACCAGGTCGTCGAGGAGCTGCTGCGCCACCTGTGCGTCGTCCAGCTCGCGTTCCTGCGCTTCGCCAAGCAGGACGTCGAGATCGGCGGCACGCTGATCAAGGCGGGCGACGCCGTGGGTGTCTCGCTGCTCGCCGCGAACCGAGACCCGCGGCTGGCTCCCGGCCTCGACGAGTTCGACCCGGCGCGCGAGCCGACCCGCCACCTCGCCTTCGGCTGGGGCATGCACCGCTGTGTCGGCGCCGAGCTGGCCCGGATGGAGCTGCGCACCGCCCTGCGGATGCTCGCCGAGCGCTTCCCCGACCTGGCCATGGCGGTGGACATCTCCGAGCTCGACTTCCGCAAGCTGTCGGCCGTCTACGGCGTCGAGGCCCTCCCGGTGCTCATCGGCGGGGACCGTGTCGCCCAGCCGTCGCTCGTCGAGTAGCCGCGCTCCTGCGGGTGGTCGGTTCCGACCTCTGCGAGCCGTACCCGGCGGCGCTACCTGCTCGTGGTCAGCCGGTACTGGCGTACCGACAGCGGCGCGAACACCGCGATGATCGCCACCACCCAGATCAGCGTGTAGGCGACCGGGTGCTGCAGCGACCAGGCATCCGAGCCGGGTCCGACCCCGGTGTTGCCGAACAGGTCGCGGCTGGCCTGGGTCACCGCGGAGACCGGGTTCCACTCCACGACCGGCTTGAGCACCTTGTTGAAGGACTCGGTCGGCACGAACGCGTTGGAGACGAAGGTGAGCGGCATGATCACCATGAACGACGCGTTGTTGATGACCTCGACGCTCGGCACCATCAGGCCGACCCAGGCCATCACCCAGCTGATCGCGTAGCCGAACACGAGCAGCAGCGCGAACGCCGCCAGCGCGTCGAGGAAGCCCTCGCGGATCCGCCAGCCGACGATCAGGCCGGTGAGCGCCATGATGACGAGCGAGAGCACGTTGTAGACGACATCGGACGCGGTCCGGCCCACCAGGACGGCGGAGTTGGACATGGGCAGCGACCGGAACCGGTCGATGATGCCCTTCTGCATGTCCTCCGCGAGACCGGCGCCGGTGAAGGTCGCGCCGAACACGATGGTCTGGCCGAAGATGCCGGCGATCAGCCACTCGCGGTAGTTGACGCCCGGGGTCTCGATCGCGCCGCCGAAGACGTAGGCGAACAGCAGCACGAACATGATCGGGCTGAGCAGGACGAAGACGAGGATCTCCGGCACCCGGATGATCTTGATCAGGTTCCGCTGGGCGACCACCCAGCCGTCGCTGGCAGCCTGGGTCAGGGTGCTCACTGGTCGACCTCCGGGGTCTCGGTGCTGTCGGTGCTGTCGGTGCTGTCGTGTCCGGTCAGGCTGAGGAAGACGTCGTCGAGGGTGGGCCGGCGCAGACCGACGTCGAGCACCTTGACGGCGTCGCGCTCGAAGGCCTGCAGCACCCGCAGCAGGTCGCCCGCGGCCTCGTCGCCGACCGCCGCGGCCAGCTCGCGCCCGCCGCCGCCGACCTGGACCTCGCCCACCGCGACTTCGTTGAGGATCCGGCCCGCGGCCTCGGCGTCGGCCGCACTGGTCAGCACCACCTCGATCCGCTGGCCGCCGGTCTGAGCCTTGAGCTCGTCGGCGGTGCCGTGCGCGATCTCGCGGCCGTGGTCGATCACCACGATGTCGTCGGCCAGCACGTCGGCCTCCTCGAGGTACTGCGTCGTGAGCAGCAGCGTCGCGCCGTCGCCCACCAGCTCGCGGATCACGTCCCACATCAGCTGCCGGCTGCGCGGGTCGAGACCGGTCGTCGGCTCGTCGAGCACGATCACCGGCGGGGCCGCGACCAGCGCGCAGGCGAGGTCGAGGCGCCGGCGCTGGCCGCCGGAGTAGGTCTTGGTCGGCCGGTTCGCGAACTCGGTGAGGTCGAAGCGCTCCAGCAGCTCCTGGGCCCGGGCCTGGGCCGGACGGCGGCCGAGGTGGTAGAGCCGGCCGATCATCACGAGGTTCTCGTAGGCCGTGAGGTGCTCGTCGACCGCGGCGTACTGCCCCGACAGCCCGATCTTCGCCTTGGCCGCCGCGGGATCGGCCAGCACGTCGATCCCGGCCACCCGGGCCGTGCCGGCGTCGGGCTTGAGCAGCGTCGTCAGGCAGCGCACCGCGGTCGTCTTCCCGGCGCCGTTGGGGCCGAGCAGTGCCAGCACCTTCCCCTCGGGGACGGCCAGGTCGAGGCCGGCGAGGGCCTCGACGTCCTGGTAGCGCTTGACCAGTCCGGTCGCGCTGATCATCGGTTCGCTCATGGCTGTTCCTGTGTCTCTCGTCCGCCGGCGTCGGTCTCGAACACTACGGACCGGCGCCGACACCGGAACTCATCGCGGTGAGGCAAGGCTGTGCGTGGCTAGGCAAGGCTTCCTTTTCTGGAACGGTTCCAGAAAAGGTGGCACAGTGGTGGATACCGACATCCACTCGAAGGGAGCATCACCCGTGGCCACCACCGTGACCCGTCACCGCTCGTCCCAGCACGTCTCCCACCCCGCCTTCCGGGCCGACGCGGCCCTCGCCGGTCACCTCCAGGACGTCCTCGTCGACCTCAACGACCTCGCCCTGCAGGGCAAGCAGGCGCACTGGAACGCCGTCGGCCCGAACTTCCGCGACCTGCACCTGCAGCTCGACGAGATCGTCGACGCCGCACGCGAGTTCACCGACGCCGTCGCCGAGCGGATGCGTGCCCTGTACGTCGTCCCCGACGGCACCTCGGCCCGCACCGCCGCGCAGTCCAGCCTCCCCGCCTTCCCGGGTGGCGAGGTCGCGACCGGTGACGCGATCGACGCGATCGTCGCCTCGATCTACGCGGTCACCGGCACCGTGCGCCGGGTCCACGACGACGTCGACGCCGCCGACCCGACCACCGCCGACCTGCTGCACTCCATCCTCGACCGGCTCGAGCAGCTGGCCTGGCTGACCGACGCCGAGCGGCGCGCGCCCGAGGGGTCGGTGCCGGAGGCGATCATCGCCTGACCGGGCACGCTGCTCGCCGCGCATCCCGGCCAGCGTGCCCTCCTGGCCGGCGACCCGGGGCTGGTGCCGGACGCCGTCGAGGAGGTCCTCCGCCTCACCTCCCCGGTCCAGGGTCTGGCCCGCACGACCACCCGCGACGTCCGGCTCCACGGGGTCACCGTCCCGGCGGGGCGCAAGGTCCTGCTCCTGTACGGCGCCGGCAACCGCGACCCGCGCAGGTACGGACCCGACGCCGAGACCCTCGACGTAGGCCGCCGCCCGAGCCAGGTGCTCAGCTTCGGCCAGGGCCACCACCACTGCCTGGGTGCGGCGGCCGCGCGGCTGCAGATCACGATCGCGCTGCAGGAGCTGCTGGCGCAGATCCCGTCGTTCACGATCGAGGAGGACGCGGTGACCTGGGCGCCGGGTCCGTACGTCCGGCGTCCGCTCTCGGTGCCGCTGGTGGTCCGGTGAACTGGGTCGACCGTCGTACGCCGGCGGTGGAGCGGATCCTCGACGCCGCGGGCGCCTTGTTCGCCGAGCGTGGTGTCGACGCCGTCGCGATGGGGGAGATCGCCGGCGCGGCGGGGTGCTCGCGGGCCACGCTGTACCGCTACTTCCCCGACCGGCCGGCGCTCCAGCTGGCGTTCGTGCAGCGCGAGGCGGTGCGGGTGGGCGCGCTGGTCGCCGCCGATGCGACCACCTCGGTGACCGACGCGGTCCTCGCGGCGCTGCGCCATGTCCGGGCCGCGCCCGCCCTGGCCGCCTGGTTCCGTGAAGGGGACGCCGGCCGCGCGGCCGGCCTCGCCCACGAGTCCGCGGTGGTCGCGGCCCTCGGGCTCACCCTGGTGGCCGACCGGGAGGCCGCCGGGTGGCTGGTGCGGGTGATCGTCTCGCTGCTGACCGTGCCCGGCGGCGACGAGGCGGCGGAGCGGCGGCTCATCGAGCGGTTCGTCGCGCCGGTGACCTCCCCGACCGTGCCCTGACCTTCCCGGCCGGCGGGGGCGACGCCGGCGCTGCGGGGGGCGCTGTTCCAGCGACGGACGAAGCCCTTGCGGATCGGCGTAGCGTCGGGCGCATGACACCTGCCGACCTGCTGACCGACGCCTTTTCCCGCGTCCTCGGCGTCGTCGAGACCGTCCTCGACGGCGCCGACGACGACCTGCTCGTCCGCCGACCGGGGCCGGACGCCAACAGCCTCGCCTGGCTGGTCTGGCACCTCACCCGGGTCCAGGACGACCACGTCGCCCACGTCGCCGGGACCGGCCAGGTCTGGACCGACGACGGGTACGCCGATCGGTTCGGCCTCCCGCTCGACCCGCGCGACATCGGCTACGGCCACACCAGCGAGCAGGTGGGACTGGTCCGCGCGTCCGCCGGGCTGCTCATGGACTACTACCGCGCCACCCACGCCCGGACCCTCGCCTTCGTCGCCGCGGTGACACCCGAGGACCTCGATCGGGTCGTCGACACCCGGTGGGACCCGCCGGTCACCCTCGGCGTCCGGCTGGTCAGCGTGGTCGACGACTGCGCGCAGCACGCCGGGCAGGCGGCGTACGTGCGGGGGCTGGTGCTCGGTAGGGTCTGAGCTCGGAGGTACAGGGATGAGGGCAAAGACCGCGGCACGACGCGTCGCGTCGAAGGTGGTCCACTTCCGCGGAGGCCTGCTCGATCCGCGGCGACGGCAGTGCAATGTGTGCGGGAAACGGGCGCGGTTCTCGGACATCACAGCGGATCTCGACGGAACCCTGGCGGCGCACGGCAGCCGTTACCGGGTCGCCGACTTCGAGACGCTGAACGCGACCGCCTATCAGTGCCAGGAGTGTGGCGCGTCCGATCGTGACCGCCTCTACTTGCTTTGGTTCGAGCGATTCCTACCTCGCGGCCCGCGCCACCGGGTGCTCGAGTTCGCCCCGTCGCGACCGCTCGAGGCCCGGCTCCGGACGCGATCGGACGTCGAATACCGCAGTGCGGACCTCTTCATGCGTGATGTCGACGACGTCGTCGACATCACCGACATGGCTGGTTACGCCGATGCGTCGTTCGACGTGTTCGTCTGCTCCCACGTCCTCGAGCACGTGTCCAGCGACGCTGCCGCCATCGGCGAACTCCACCGCATCCTCGCGCCCGGTGGCCGAGGCATCGCGATGGTGCCGATCGGTCCGGAGGGCTGCTTCGATGAGGACGTCACCGAGGCCGAGGTCTCCGAGCGTTGGCGGCGTTTCGTGCAGGACGACCACGTGCGGCTCTACGACCGGAGCACGTTCGTCCGTAACCTCACCGCCGGAGGTTTCCAGGTCGAGCAGCTCGGCTGGCGCGAACTGGGGCTGCACCGGATGGTGCGGCACGCGTTGGCTCCCCGGTCGGTGCTGTACGTCGTGACCAAGCCGCGCTGACCGCGACGGGCGCTCGCCGCGGTCAGCGCCGCAGGCCCAGGCGCCGGAGCACCCGCTCGGCCCGTGCCCGCGCAGTCCGTGCCCGCACCGCGGCGAGCTCGGTCTCCAGTCGTCGGAGTTGGCGCCTGAGTTCCTTGGCCTGCTGTCGGCTGGCCGCGTTGCGTTCGCGGAGCGTGTGGACCTTCTCGCCTCGTTTGGCGAGCAGCTCCTGGTGGGTCACGAGTTCGTTGGTCAAGGTGGTGTGGGTCTCGTGGAAGCGGGTGTGGGCGGCAGCGAGTGCAGCCTGGTCCTCGGCGCGACCGGCGGCCTCGCTTCGAATGCCGAGCGTCGCCCACAGCGGATGGGCCGCGACGGTGTCGCGGAGCAGCCCCGCCTCGCGGTCCTGATCGTCGGCGGTCCGGACGTTCGCGAGGATGCGAGCCGCGTGCCGGCCGAGCGGCTCGGCCGTCTCCGGGATGGCGGCGAGCAGTGCGGCGGCGCCTTCGATGGCTGCGGCATGTCCATCGGCCTGTCTGCGCCAGAACTGGAGGGGAGCCGTGACGCTGTCGGACCAGACGCCCCCGGGGTGGCGGCGGTAGACCGACATCACCTCGGGATCGACCAGGATCCGACCGGTGGCGGCGTGCAGGACGTGGAGGTACCAGTCGAGCGGCATCACCGCCGGCACGTCGTCGTACCCGTCCCGGCGGCGGTAGACGACCGAGTTGGTCTGGATGAAGTTGTCCTCCACCAGTTCCGCCAGAGTGGGCGCCGCCAGCCGCTCGGGCGGCGGGAAGATGCTCGGATCGGCTGAGTCGTCGTCCCAGATCACCCGGACCGGGTGGAAGCACACGGCGGCGCCGGGGTCGGATTCGAGGAGCGCGACCTGGCGCGCCAGCTTCCGGTCGTCGATCCAGTAGTCGTCGCCCTCGCACAGGGCGAGGTACTCGCCCGTGGCGCGGTTCATGGCATTGATGAGGTTCGCGTGGATCCCGATATTGCCCTCGCGCAGCACGGGGACGACCGTGTCCGGGTGCTGCTCGGCGAACTCGCGGATGATCGCGGCGGTCCCGTCGGTCGATGCGTCATCCGCGACGACGACCTCCACGGGGAACGGGGTCTCCTGCGAGAGAATCGACTCGAGCGTCTTGCGCAGGAAGCGCTCGTGGTTGTAGGTGATCACGACGACGCTGACGCGGGGCGGAACGGCGGGGCTACCGGACACAGCTTCAGTCCTTCTCGTGCAGCGCGGAGATGACGCGCTCGATGTCGGTGGGGCTCATCGCGTCGTGGATCGGCACGGACACGACGCGGGAGCACAGGTCATCGGTGACCGGCAAGCGCGGCAGGTCGGTTCCTGTGCGGTGGAGCGGTTGGCGATGCACGGGCGGGTTGTAGTAGTCGCGGGCATCGATGCCGGCGGCGGCGAGCCGGGCGAGAGCGGCCTGCTTGGCGGCGTGGTCAGGCGCGGCCAGACTTGCGAACCCGAGTGTCGACCGGTCGGCGTTCACCTGGAAGGAGTACGCCTCTCCGAGGCCGTCGCGGTAGCGGGCGTAGACCTCACGACGACCGGCGAGCCGCGCGTCGAGTCCGTCGAGCTGGAGCAGCCCGATCGCCGCGGACAGCTCCGGCAGCTTGGCGTTGAGACCGAGGACGACGCTCTCGCGGGTGGCGTCGAACCCGAAGTTCTCGAAGCGCTCGATCCGCCGGGCCAGCTCAGCGTCCCGGGTCGTGACGATCGCTCCCTCGCCCACCCCGAACGGCTTCGTGGCGTGCATCGAGAACACCTCGCAGGTACCGCGCGAGCCGAGTCGCTCGCCATCCGGGTACCAGGACCCGAAGCCCGCGGCCGAGTCGATGACGAGGGGGATGCCGAGCTCGCCGGCGAGGTCCTCCCAGCCGGCGATGTCGGGGTTGCCGACACCGAACACATTGGCGAGCAGGATCGCCCGCGGAGGCCGGGCCGAGGTTGCGACGAGCTCCCGGGCGTGCTGGACGTCAGGTTGCCAGGTCTCGGGGGAGATGTCGACGAAGCGGGGGATGTGCGCCGACCAGGTGATGGCCTGCGCGGCGGCGACGAACGTGAAGGAGGGGACCAGGATCTCGCCGGTCCGGTCTCCGTGACCGACCGTGCATTCGAGGGCCGCGATGAGGGCGAGCGTCGCATTGGCCGCCGTCGTGGCCGTGATCTCCGGTCCGACGTGCGCCGCGAGCGCGGCGCTTAGCCGGCGCTCGACCGGCCCGAAGTTCGTGTACCAGTTGGCCTGGACGATCTTCTCGTAGGCCGCGGCGACGGCGGCGGGCTCCGGAAAGGCGGGTCGGATGAAGGGAATCGGCGACTCAGAGGACATCCAGCCACTCCTCACGGACTCGAACGACGCGCGCGGGCACGCCGACGACCACGGCGTTCGGCTGGGAGATGTCCGCGACCACGACGGCACCGGCGCCGACGACGACACCGTCGGCCAGCGTCACTCCGTGGGAGATCACCGCGCCGACCCCGACGAAGACGCCGGCGCCGAGGACGACGCCGCCGGAGATCCGGGCGCCCGGACTGATCGTGGCGAAGGCGCCCGTGCGGACGTCATGGCTGATGGTCGCCCCGACGTTGACCAGGTTGTGCTCACCGAGCCGAACACCGGTGGTGACCACGGCGCCGGGCGCGACCACGGTGCCGGTGCCGAGGTCGCTGTCGGAGGCGATCCAGGCCTGCGGACCGACGACGGTCGCGTAGGTGGTTCCCGGCCAGGCGGAGACGAGCGCTCGGCGGAGTGCGGGCGGCCCCACTGCCGCCACGACGGGCGTGGCGCGGGCGTTCGGGGAGGGCGCGTCGATGTCGACCTGCTGCCAGGAGCCGTCCCCGCCGTACCCCGCGCTCACGGCGACGAACGCGACGGACGACGTGAGGAAGGACTGGATCTCCCGCGCCTGCGCTCCCGCGCCGAGCAGACCGATGGCCTGACCGGCCGTCTCGCGGCTGTGTTCCAACCCCGTTTCCTCCCCGTGAGTCCCTGCCGCGGGCGACACTACCGGGGAGTCACAGTTCCGCGCCCAGTCCCCGCACGATCTCGCCGGCGGGCCGGGCCTCCGCGCTGCGCCAGCCGGTGCCGGCCCACAGGTGCAGCCGGTGCGGGTCGCCGGCGCGGGCGGCGGCGCGGCGCAGGTCGCGGGTGAGGTGGTGCAGCTCCGGATAGCCGTACGGCGCCTCGGCGCCGTGCCGTGCCGAGAAGTCGTTCGCCAGCGCTCGCGCGGGTCGTCCGGTGAAGGCGTGGGTGACGACGGTGCCGGTGAACGCCGGGTCGGCCAGCGCGGCGCGGTGGGTGGGCGTCGTACCGGCCTCGGCGGCGCGCAGCAGCAGGGTGCCGACGGCGACCGCCTCGGCCCCGGCTCCCAGCAGGTCGCGTACGGCGGCCGGCCCGTCGACTCCGCCGGCGGCCACCAGTGGCAGCCGGGTCACGCCGGTCACCGCGCGAACGACGTCGGCGGTCGCGGCCTCGGTGATGGCGCGGCGCGGGTCGAAGGTGCCGCTGTGCCCACCGGCCGCCGGTCCCTGCACGACCAGCCCGTCGACACCGGTCGCCTCGGCGGCGCGGGCCTCCCCGGGCGTGGTCACGGTCGCCAGCACCCGCGAGCCCACGGCCCGCAGCGCGGCGATGTCGGCCCGGTCGGGCAGGCCGAAGGTCAGCGACACCACCGGGACCGGGTCGGCCACCAGCAGGTCGACCTTCTCCCGCCACGCGTCGTCGTCGTGCCGCGGCTCGATGGGCAGGTCGACGCCCAGCGCCTCGGCGTCGGGCCGGATCGCCGCGGCGTACGCCCGGTAGGCCTCGGGTGCGATCGCGCCGGTCTGCGGCACGAACAGGTTGACCCCGAACGGCACCCCTGTCGCGTGGGCGGCCGCGAGCTCCGCGGCGAACGCCTCGGCCGACAGGTAGCCCGCCGGCAAGAAGGCGAACCCGCCTGCCGCCGCGACCGCGGCGGCCAGGGCCGGGGTGGAGGGGCCACCGGCCATCGGGGCCGCGGCGAGGGGGAACTCGCACTCGAGCAGGGGCGCCGCCGTCACGTCACCCATCCTGCCGCACGTTCGCAGGGTCGGCTGACCATCCCTGCCGCTGGCTCACGGCCTTACCCCGCTCCCGCTGGCGCGGGGATGACTCAGTCGACGGTCCTGCGAAGAGCTGCACCCTGAACTCATCTCGCTGGCGCGGGGCAGACGTGCAGGCGGGGGCGTCAACGACGGGGTGGTCGGGCTCATCCCCGCTGGCGCGGGGCGGACGCCGGCCTGATCTCGTCGGCCTCGATGAGCGTGGGCTCATCCCCGCTGGCTCGGGGGCGGACTCCGCGAGGCGAGTCGCGACCATGCGGGAGTTGGGCTCATCCCCGCTGGCGCGGGGCAGACCGGACCACCTGCCCCGACGCCGACCTCCCCGCGGGCTCATCCCCGCTGGCGCGGGGCAGACCACCGCTGGTGGTGCGGACGTCGCCGACCACGGGGCTCATCCCCGCTGGCGCGGGGCAGACATCTCGGTGATGCCGCTTCCGGTCAGGCCGTCGGGCTCATCCCCGCTGGCGCGGGGCAGACCGACTGCAGAAAGAAGTAGTTGAACGGGTCCTGGGCTCATCCCCGCTGGCGCGGGGCAGACATCGAGTCAGAGCCGACGAGGACGATGTCCATGGGCTCATCCCCGCTGGCGCGGGGCAGACGCCCATGACTGGACCGGCCCGGACTCGGGGAGGGGCTCATCCCCGCTGGCGCGGGGCAGATGGCAGGCTGTTCATGCACGCCTGCGACATCCAGGGCTCATCCCCGCTGGCGCGGGGCAGACGCCCAGGGTTCGGCGTGCTTGCGCTTGCCGGTGGGCTCATCCCCGCTGGCGCGGGGCAGACGCGGGGTCGGGGTTCGTCGGCTGGGGCACGCAGGGCTCATCCCCGCTGGCGCGGGGCAGACCTTGGGTCATAGGCCGAATGAGAGCGGCGGGAGGGCTCATCCCCACTGGCGCGGGGCAGACCCCTCGGCGCCGGTCCCGACGCCGGCAGTGGTGGGCTCATCCCCGCTGGCGCGGGGCAGACGCCGCCGTAGATCGACGGACGAGCAGCGTCGAGGGCTCATCCCCGCTGGCGCGGGGCAGACGGTGTGGGGTCTCCGGTCTCCGGTCTCCGGCGATGTGCGGGGCTCATCCCCGCTGGCGCGGGGCAGACGACACGGCTCGCCGGTACGAGGTGTCGTACAAGGGCTCATCCCCGCTGGCGCGGGGCAGACGACACGGCTCGCCGGTACGAGGTGTCGTACAAGGGCTCATCCCCGCTGGCGCGGGGCAGACTTCTGGGCGTCGTACGGCAACGACGCGACCCGCGGCTCATCCCCGCTGGCGCGGGGCAGACGACCTGACCGAGATCGAGAAGCTCTACGCACTGGGCTCATCCCCGCTGGCGCGGGGCAGACACCACGTCGGCCCGCCTCATCTGAGTCAGATTGGGCTCATCCGCGCGTTGTCAACCTGTCTGGAGTCGTTCGAGTTCCTTCTTGCGTTCGTCGGGGAGGTTGATTCCGACGTAGCCGGCCGGCGCGGGCGTGCGGGGCGGCTTGTGGAAGCGTTCGGGGTGGGTGTCGTAGTAGGCCTGCTGGACACGCGCTCGTTGGGCCCAGCGGTCGCGCCAGGTGCCGTCGTGGACCTCGTCGGGAGAGAACAGCGCGATGCCGGAGTGCTTGTGGTTCGCGTTGTACCAGGGGACGTAGGTATCCATGTGGGCCCGGGCTTCGTCGAGCGTGGCGAAGGTACCCGGGTAGTTCGGGCGGTACTTCATCGTGCGGAACTCCGACTCCGAGAACGGGTTGTCGTTGGAGACCCGCGGACGGTTGTGCGTCTGGATCACGCCGAGCGGGCCGAGTAGATCGCCCAGCAGGGTCGAGCGCATCGCCGGCCCGGAATCGGCATGCACGACACCAGGCAGACCATGAGCGGTGAAGGCATCGGTGAACATCTCCACGGCCAGGTGGTCGGCCTCGCGGTCCTCAACCCGGTAGCCGACGAGCTTGCGGGAGTAGATGTCGATGATCGAGTAGGCCTTGAACGCGACCCCTCGCCATGGGGTGCGCAGGTCGGTGATGTCCCACGACCACACCTGACCGGGGCCGGTGGCTTCCAGCACTGGTGCCACCCGGGGCGTCTTCGACTGTCGCCTGCTCGGCGCGACGGGCCGCGCGGACTGGTCCGGGATCTGGGCTGCGATCCGCCACCAAGTTCGACGCGAGGCAAGCATCACTCCCTCGTCCCACGCCGTCGCGAACGCGTGGTCGACCGAGACTCCCTCTGCCCATCCGGTCGCGATCCGCGCGGTGACATCCTCACGGTCCTGCGCGCTAATCCTCGATGGGTAGGCCCGATCGGCGTGCGGGACCGGGACGGCCACGCGGGCACGTGGATGGCGTCGGTAGTGCCACGTCGAGCGTGACAGGCCCGTCAGTGCCAGCGCTTGCCGCTGTGATCCGGTCGCCTTGGTCAGCTCGGTGACCAGGGCCTTCTCGGCGTTCAGGAATCGGAGGGATCGCTCGTCGTCGGGGGCGCGACGGGCTCTTGCTCGCTCATCGAGTGCAAGAGCCCGATAGCTTTTCCCAGCGCGCCGTTGGTTTCCTCTAGCTCACGGATCCGCGCGTTGAGCCGCTCGACCTCGGCCTGGTGCTCGACACGCTCCTTCGCATGATGCCGCTCCAACGCAGCACGCTGGCCAGGCGGGATCTTCTTCACCACCAGACCACTGTCTCGCGGGACCAGCCCGCGGTCGAGATCGCCGTCGAAGACGGCCAGTCGCCACCTGCGCAGCCGGTCATAGGACACCCCTTGGGCGGCCAGCCACTCAGCCTTACGGCCGTACGGCTGCACCGTGTACTGGTGCACAAACTCGCGGATCTGCTCCGCGGTATATCCCGCGCTGATCGACACCGGCCGAACTCCTTCTGCTCATGAACTGACTCACGAGCAGCCTGGCGGAGAGGGATCCCCGCTGGCGCGGGGCAGACACCACGTCGGCCCGCCTCATCTGAGTCAGATTGGGCTCATCCCCGCTGGCGCGGGGCAGACGTCCTACGCGACGAGAGATCGAGCGGCCGACCGGGCTCTTCCCCGCTGGCGCGGGGCAGACCCGAGCGCCTGGACGTGGGCGTGGGGCGGGAGGGGCTCATCCCCGCTGGCGCGGGGCAGACGACGAGGACGACTACAGCGACCTGTCGGCCGACGGCTCATCCCCGCTGGCGCGGGGCAGACCCTGGATTGAGGGCCTCGCGGTGCCGTACGGCGGGCTCATCCCCGCTGGCGCGGGGCAGACTGGCGGATCTCGGCACGAGCGCGTCGACCGCTGGGCTCATCCCCGCTGGCGCGGGGCAGACGAGCGCGCCTGCGCGGCCGTGATCGACCTCCCGGGCTCATCCCCGCTGGCGCGGGGCAGACCCAGTCGCGGTGATCGCCCACCTCGCTGCCGTGGGCTCATCCCCGCTGGCGCGGGGCAGACACCGACGCCGACCCGGTGTTGGGGCGGCTGGAGGGCTCATCCCCGCTGGCGCGGGGCAGACCTAGCGGCGACCCGGTGGGCGCGGATGGAGCGGGGCTCATCCCCGCTGGCGCGGGGCAGACACCACGGTCGGCAGTACGCCGGACTGGGAGCCGGGCTCATCCCCGCTGGCGCGGGGCAGACCTGAGGAAGGCGCGCAGGTTCGTCGACCCAGTGGGCTCATCCCCGCTGGCGCGGGGCAGACGACCGGGCGTTCTTCGCGACCCCGTGCGGGTACGGCTCATCCCCGCTGGCGCGGGGCAGACAGCGCCGAAGACAAGGCCGATGGACTGCTCGGGGGCTCATCCCCGCTGGCGCGGGGCAGACCTGCGGGCGGGCGTGGAGGCGCTGGCGGACGAGGGCTCATCCCCGCTGGCGCGGGGCAGACCGGCGCTACCAAGTTGACCACGAGCGACCTCCGGGCTCATCCCCGCTGGCGCGGGGCAGACTGGGGCAGCAAGTGGACCCCGCTCTCTCGACGGGGCTCATCCCCGCTGGCGCGGGGCAGACCTGCGGGCGGGCGTGGAGGCGCTGGCGGACGAGGGCTCATCCCCGCTGGCGCGGGGCAGACCGGCGCTACCAAGTTGACCACGAGCGACCTCCGGGCTCATCCCCGCTGGCGCGGGGCAGACCAGGCGGGGACGTGGTAGACGGCGCCGGTCGCGGGCTCATCCCCGCTGGCGCGGGGCAGACAAGGCATGGGCGGCACAGGACGGCGGATGGATGGGCTCATCCCCGCTGGCGCGGGGCAGACGGTCTGCTCGCCGCCGGGGCCGCGGTCACGAAGGGCTCATCCCCGCTGGCGCGGGGCAGACCCGCGCCGCCGACCTCGCTGCAACGTACGGCGGGGCTCATCCCCGCTGGCGCGGGGCAGACTGCCGATCGACGTTCGCCATGAATCGCTCGCCGGGCTCATCCCCGCTGGCGCGGGGCAGACGATTTCTTCGCCCGGACATGGTTGGGGTCGGGGGGCTCATCCCCGCTGGCGCGGGGCAGACTTGATACGACGGTGACCACGACGGCCAGCGATGGGCTCATCCCCGCTGGCGCGGGGCAGACCGGATCCGGGCCGGAGAGTAGCCGGTGCCGTCGGGCTCATCCCCGCTGGCGCGGGGCAGACCACCCGGTCGAAGGACGGCACCCCGAGCGACATGGGCTCATCCCCGCTGGCGCGGGGCAGACTTTCGAATGGAGGTCTCGCCGGGCTCCGTGGCGGGCTCATCCCCGCTGGCGCGGGGCAGACGTGACAATGACGGCGGATTGCAGAACAATGTGGGGCTCATCCCCGCTGGCGCGGGGCAGACCTCCGTGAGCCGGGCTGCGAGCCGGGCAGCGGAGGCTCATCCCCGCTGGCGCGGGGCAGACGTGCCGTCGCGGTCCATGTGGGGCATGGGGTGGGGCTCATGTAGTCATCGGCGGCATGCGCCTCGTCGATGATGACGACCTTGCCGGCAAAGGCGAGGTGGCGCAGCGCGAGATGCTTGGCCTGCAGGGCGGTGAACAGGAGTTGGTCGATGGTGCCGACCACCATGTTGGCCAGGACCCCCTTCTTCCTGCCCGAGAGCCAGGAGCGCACCTGGGCCTCGCTTTCCTGGGGGCGGACGTCGCCGTACACCGGACTCATCCGCTGTTGCTCTACCAAGAACCGGTAGTCCTCATTGAGGTTGGCTTTGCCGTGGGCGAGGTGGGTGCTGGTGGCGCCGGGCTGGTCGAGCCGGGAGATCCAGTCCAGCACTCGGCCGAACATGGCGTCGGAGGTCGCCATGGTGGGCAGCGCGACGTAGACGCCCCCGCAGCCGAACTTCGCAGCCAGGACCTCGGCGGCCAGCAGTGCTGCCTCGGTCTTGCCGGCCCCCATCGCTGCCTCGACAATGATCAGCCGTGGCTCCTCGGCGGCTGTCGCGGCGCTCAGCGTCATCGCCTGGACCGGCCGTGGTGCGAAGGCGGCCAATCGGGGGAACCGGTCGGCCAAGAGTGAGCCGCAGGCGTCGTCCGGCAGGGTCGCCTGCCAGGGAGCCGGCAGGTCGAGCTCGTGCCAGGCACGGTCAGCCCGCGCCTCCTGCCCGGCGCACTCGCCGAGGGGGAAGAGATCGGTGTTGGAGGCCAGCCAGTCCGAGACGATGACCGCCCCTGTCAACAGCGCCTCCACCGGCGCCGGTAGGACGTTTTCCGCCCAGACGGCGAGCAGGTCGTCCAGATCCAACCGACGGGCTGTGGCGTCCAGGATCTCGTCCTGAACCTCGGTCCATCTGCCCGTGCCGATCAGATGCGGGCGCTCTCGCAACCAGCCCAGCTGGCTGCTGGTCGGCGGTACGCCGTGGTGGCCGCCGATCACGATGGCTTGCGAACGGGCCGGCCGGAGACCGAACCCGTGTCGCTCGCGCAGCCACCGTTCGAGGATGTGGTGACCGACCAGGCCGTGGGGTGCCTTCGAGAACTCCGTCGAGTCCCGGGGCAGCACGAGGCCGTGCTCGTGCATCCGGTCGGCCAGCGCGGGCACCTTGGCGGCGAACGGAGGTGAGCACTTGCCGATGTCGTGGACCCCGGCGAGCCACTGGAGCAGTCGTCGCCCGTCGTTGGCGCTGGGGGGCAACGCGGCCTCGACCAGGCTGCGCGTGTGGCTCGGGAGCCACCGCCAGACCAGCGCCGCGACGTCGGCGGAGTCCTCGAGGTGCTGAACGAGCGGCATGGAGTCGGTGCCGCCGAAATCGGACGACTTGCCCCAGACGGACCACGCCCCGTCGGTGTAGCGGTCGTGCCTCGACTCCTGGGACATGGCGGGAAGGTAGTCCCCACCCCCGACGAATACCGGAGAACAGCCGATCTCACCCGCGTCTCACGCGGAGCTTGTCACCCGGTACCTCACGAACGACGGTACGGCGAGCGCGGCGACGACCACCAGCACGACGACCAGCATGCCCCCGCCGGCGGCCGCGGCCGCCGTACCGACCATGGCGGCGCTGGCGCCGTGGGCGACGTCGGCGATCCGCGGCCCGCCGGCGACCACGACGATGAAGATGCCCTGCAGCCGGCCCCGGACCTCGTCGGCGGCGGCGGACTGCAGCATGGAGGTGCGGAAGGCGGCCGAGGCCATGTCGGCGGCGCCGCCGACGACGAGCATGAGGACGGCGACCACCAGCCAGGCGTGGACCGACCCGGGCAGGGAGTCGGCGCCGAGGACGGCGAGGCCGAAGCCGACCATGGCCAGGCCCCAGACCACGATGCACCAGATCACGGCGCGGCCCTGGGCCGAGACCCGCGAGACCCAGCCGGAGAACACCCCGCCGAGTACGGCGCCGGCCGGGATGCCGGCGAACAGCAGCGCGAAGGCGAGGCCGCCCTCGTCGGGGCCGAGGAAGCTCTCGTGCGCGATCTCGGGGAACAGCGCCCGCGGCATGCCGAAGACCATCGCGATGATGTCGACGACGAAGGACATCATCAGCACCGGCTGGCCGCGCAGGTAGGCGATTCCCTCGAACACCGAGCGCAGCCCGGGCGTCCCGGTGCTGATCCCCTCGATGGGCAGGGAGGGCAGCCGGACCACCGCCCACAAGGTGGCGAGCAGCGAGACCGCGTCGCCGGCGTAGAGCCAGGCGAAGCCGGTGAACGGGATCAGGATGCCGGCGATCAGCGGTCCG
The DNA here is from genome assembly GCF_054954065.1 of Nocardioides sp. S5-5. Lineage (NCBI taxonomy): Bacteria > Bacillati > Actinomycetota > Actinomycetes > Propionibacteriales > Nocardioidaceae > Nocardioides > Nocardioides sp. S5-5. Next base: position 4,826,776 of record NZ_CP199913.1, on the reverse strand, counting down.
CCGATCGCGCCGGCCTGCATCACCGTCATGTTGAGCGAGTTGGCGGCGGGCAGCACCTCGTCGTCGAGCAGCCGCGGCAGCACCGCCGACCGGGTCGGCTGGTTGACCGCGAAGAACGCCTGCTGGACCGAGAACAGGCTGAGCAGCACCCACACGTTGTTCATCCCGAGCGCCGCCTGCACCCAGAACAGCGCGGCGGTCCCGATCAGCCCGCACGTGGTGACGAGCAGCATCGTGCGGCGGTCGAAGTGGTCGGCGAGCGCGCCGCCCCACAGCCCGAACACGACCAGCGGGACCAGGCCGAACACACCGGTCAGGCCGACGTACGCCGACGAGCCGGTGTCCGCGTAGATCTGGGCCGGTACCGCCACGACCGTGAGCTGCGCACCGACGACGGTGATGATGTTGGCCGACCACAGCCGCCGGAAGTGCGGGTTCTGCAGCGGCCGGGTGTCGGCCAGCATCCCGCGAATACTCACTGGAGAAGGCTACGGAGCGCTCGCCCCGGCGATGAATCGGCCCCACCCCCCACGGTCCACCTCACCGAGCGGCTCGCCTGAGCAGGGCCTGGTCCGCGAGGGGAAAGGTTGCGAGGCTGTCGTATCGAGAACGCCCCGTTCGTGGAGAGGCAAAGAGGCGGTCATCGCACCCGCGCCTCACCCCCCGAGATCAGGAGACTCCCATGACGCAGTACCTGCTGGCCGTCCACGGCAACGAGGAAGGCTACGCCGAGATCACCCCCGAGCAGATGCAGGAGATGTTCGCGGCCACCGACCGGTTCAACCAGCAGCTCCAGGCCGACGGCGTCTGGGTGTTCGCGGGCGGCCTCGAGACGGCCGCGTCCGCGTCGGTCGTCGACGGCACCGGCGACGCGCCGGTCGTCACCGACGGTCCCTACCTGGAGACCAAGGAGCACATCGGCGGCTTCTGGATCATCGACGTACCCGACCGCGACACCGCGATGAGGTACGCCGCCGCGGGCTCGAAGGCCTGCCAGGGCCAGGTCGAGGTCCGCCCCTTCCAGGCCGAATGAGCCAGGACGCCCGCGAGGCCGTCGAACGGATCTTCCGCGACGAGTACGGACGGCTGATCGCCTCCCTGGTCCGCCGCTTCGGCGACATCGACCTCGCCGAGGACGCGGCCGGGGAGGCGCTCGTCACCGCCCTCGAGAAGTGGCCGAGGGACGGCGTGCCGCCCAACCCCGGCGCGTGGCTCACCACGACCGCCGGCAACCGGGCCATCGACCGCCTGCGCCGTGAGAAGCTCCGCGACGGCAAGCACCAGGCCGCCGTCATGATCGAGGACGACACCCCCCACGAGCCGACCGGCGTCATCGAGGACGACCGGCTCCGGCTGATCTTCACCTGCTGCCACCCGGCGCTCGCGCCGGAGGCCAGGATCGCACTGACCCTGCGCCTGCTCGGCGGGCTCACGGTCGCCGAGATCGCCAGCGCCTTCCTGGTCCAGGAGACGACGATGGCGCAGCGGATCACCCGCGCGAAGGCCAAGATCAAGGGCGCGAACATCCCCTACCGGGTGCCCGAGGCCGAGGACCTGCCGGCGCGGGTCGGCGCGGTGCTCGCCGTCCTCCTGCTGATCTTCAACGAGGGCTATCTCTCCTCCGGCGACGGTGACCCGATCCGCGAGGAGCTCACCGGCGAGGCGATCCGGCTGGCCCGGATCCTCCACCAGCTGCTGCCCGCCGACCTCGAGGCCACCGGCCTGGTGGCGATGCTGCTGCTCACCGAGGCGCGTCGTACGGCGCGGGTGCGGGGCGGCGAGCTGGTCCCGCTCGAGGAGCAGGACCGGGGCGGCTGGGATCGCGCGCTCATCGCCGAGGGCCACGACCTGGTCCGCGTCTGCCTCGCCGCCAACCGTCCCGGCCGCTACCAGATCCTGGCCGCGGTCAACGCCGTCCACACCGACGCCCCGAGCGCCGCCGCGACCGACTGGACGCAGGTGGCCGCGCTCTACGACCAGCTGGCCCGGCTCGACCCGTCGCCGGTCGTCGCGCTCAACCGGGCCGTCGCCGTCGCCGAGCTCGACGGCCCCGAGGTCGCGCTCGCGATCGTCGAGCGGCTGCCCCTCGACGGCTACCACGCCTGGCACGCCACCCGCGCCGAGCTGCTGCGCCGGCTGGGACGCAGCGCCGAGTCCCGGGCGCAGTACGACGCCGCCCTGGCCGCGTGCGACAACCAGGCCGAGCGCGCCTTCCTACTCCGGAAGCGGGAGCAACTGGCAGGCTGACCGCATGACGCTCGACCCGCTCGCGCTGCCCACGTCCGTCGCCGACTGGCCCGACTGGTTCCGGGCCCGCACCGAGTCCGAGCTGGCCCGGGCGACAGAGCTGGTCGACGCGCTGCGTGCCGACCCCCCGGCGGACCCGGTCGCCACACTGCGCCAGTGGGACCGCGCCGCCGGCCACCTCGGCAACGCCGCCGCCGCGGGCTCGCTGTTCGGCAACGTGCATCCGTCCGACGAGGTCCGCGACCTCGCCGACGCCGCCGAGCAGGAGGCGCAGCGGATCGGCACCGCCTGGGGCCTGGACCGCGCGCTGTACGACGTCTTCGCGGCGATCGACGACAGCGCAGTGGCCCACGACCCGCTCGCCGCCCGGCTGCTGACCAAGGTGCGCGACGACTTCCGCCGCTCGGGCGTCGACAAGGACGAGGCCACCCGGGCCCGGATCGCGGAGGTGCGCGAGCGGATCACCGAGCTCGACCAGGAGTTCAGCCGGGTGATCCGCGACGACGTCCGCACGGTTCGGGTCACGCCCGAGCGGCTCGCCGGGATGCCCGACGACTGGCTGGCCGCCCACCCGGTCGACGCCGAGGGCATGGTCACCGTGACGACCGACTACCCCGACTCGGTGCCGGTGCGGATGTTCGCTCGCGACCAGGACGTGCGCCGCGAGGTCACCGTCGCGTTCCTCGACCGCGGCTGGCCCACCACCGAGCCGCTGCTGACCGAGCTGTTCACGTTGCGCCACGAGCTCGCCACGACGGTCGGGTACGCCGACTGGCCGTCGTACGACGCCGACGGGAAGATGATCGGCGAGGGGCCCGCCATCCCGGCGTTCATCGAGCGGATCGTCGAGGCCGCCGAGGAGCCGATGCGCCGCGACCTCGCCCAGCTGCTCGAGCGCTACCGCCGCGACTTCCCCGACGCGGCCGAGGTCCCCGGCTACGACTACAACCACTACGCCGAGCTGGTCCGCGCCGAGCAGTACGACGTCGACTCCCAGCGGGTGCGCACCTACCTCGACTTCGCCAAGGTGCGCGCCGGGCTGCTGGAGGTCACCGGGCGGCTGTTCGGGCTGCGCTACGAGCAGGTCGACGTACCCGTGTGGCACGAGGAGGTCACGGCGTACGACGTCTTCCGCACGGAGCCGGTGGTTGAAGTGCGAGGAGCGCCGGCGACGAGCCTCGAGACCCGGATCGGGAGGATCTACCTCGACCTGCACCCGCGCGAGGGCAAGTACAAGCATGCCGCGCAGTTCACCCTCGCGGCCGGCGTCGCGGGCGAGCAGCTGCCTGAGGGCGTCCTGGTCTGCAACTTCTCTCGCGGCCTGATGGAGCACGACCACGTCGTCACGCTCTTCCACGAGTTCGGTCACCTGCTGCACCACGTCCTCGCCGGCCACGGCGACTGGTACCGCTACGCCGGCGTCGCCACCGAGTGGGACTTCGTCGAGGCGCCGAGCCAGATGCTCGAGGAGTGGGCCTGGCACGCCGACGTGCTGCGCACCTTCGCCACCGACGCGGCCGGCGAGCCGATCCCCGCCGAGCTCGTCGCCGCGATGCGCGCCGCCGACGACTACGGCAAGGGCATCTACGCCCGCACCCAGATGTTCTACGCCGCGATGTCGTACTGGTTCCACGCCGACCGGGTCCACGGCGACGACGCCCCCGCCCTCACCGACCGGATGCTCCAGCTGCAGGCGCGGTACGCCGCCCTGCCGTACCTCCCCGGCACTCACATGTTCGCCAGCTTCGGCCACCTCGGCGGCTACAGCTCGGGCTACTACACCTACATGTGGTCGCTGGTGATCGCGAAGGACATGTTCAGCGCCTTCGACGGGTCGGACCTGTTCCGCCCCGAGGTCGCGCAGCGCTACCGGGACCGGGTGCTCGTCCCGGGCGGCTCGGGCGACGCCGCCGACCTGGTCGCGGACTTCCTCGACCGGCCGTCCTCCTTCGCGTCGTACGCCGCCTGGCTGGCTCGCTGAGGCTCGCCCGCTTGCGTCGCGACCTTCTATCGCGTACGGTTGCGATATATCGCGATACGAACACGACCTGTTCTCGCGATATCTCGAACCGATCGGGGCCCACCAGGCCCCCGCAACCGAAGGAGGTCCCGCCATGGGACACCACCACGAGAACTTCCGTCAGAACGACGACCGCGACCCCTGGGGTCGTTCCGAGCTCCGCGGCTCCCAGCGCCGCAACCGCGGCGGTGGCCCGGGGCCGTGGGGCGCCTGGGCCGGCTGGGAGTGGGGCGAGCCCGGCCGCGGCCGGGGCCGCCACGGTGGCCCGGGCGGCTTCGGCCCCGGCGGGCCGGGCCTGCCGCCGCCGTGGCTCGCCGGCCTGTTCGGCATGGGTCGCCCCGAGCCGGGCCGTGGGCCGCGGGTCCGCCGCGGCGACGTACGCTCGGCCATCCTCGACGTGCTCCGCGACGCCAACCAGCGCGAGGAGTCGCCGAACGGCTACCAGGTGATCCAGGCGATCACCGACCGCAGCGGTGGGGAGTGGAAGCCGAGCCCCGGCTCGGTGTACCCGACCGTCCAGCAGCTCCAGGACGAGGACCTCGTCGAGATCGACGAGGCCCGCGGCCGCCGGGCCATGCGGCTCACCGCCGCCGGCGCCGCCTGGTGCGAGGAGCACGCCGACGAGCTCGCCGCCGTCTGGGTGCCCTTCGACCGCACCCGCGAGAAGGCCCAGGCCGGCCCCGCCGACCAGGGTCACGCCGACCTCAAGGCCGAGATCGGCCAGGTCATGAGCGCGGTCTGGCAGATCGTCACCGCCGGCTCCGACGCCCAGCGCCGGTCCGCGGTCGACGTACTCGTCGAGGCCCGCCGCAGCCTCTACGGCATCCTCGCCGACGGCCCCGCTCGGACCGCCGACCCCGAGGACTTTGCCGACCCGATCGACCCGGCCGACAGTGACTCCTGACTGACGCCGACCCGGCTCAAACTGGCCCGGGGAATTGCGCCGACCCGGCGCGAAAGTGACACTTTCGCGCCGGGTCGGCGGCAGTCAGGAGCCCGCGCAGTACGAGTCGGCGACGTCGAGCGCCTGGTCGAGGATGTCGAGTCCCTCGAGCAGCTCCTCGCGGGAGGTGGTGCAGGGCGGGGCGACGTGGGTGCGGTTGAAGTGGACGAACGGCCACAGCCCGCGCTCCTTGCAGGCGGCGGTGAACCGGGCCATCGGCTCGGCGTCCGGGCCGGCGGCGTTGAACGGGACGAGCGGCTCGCGGGTGGCGCGGTCGCGGACCAGCTCGATCGCCCAGAACATCCCGAGCCCGCGGACCTCGCCCACCGAGGGATGGCGCGCCGCGATCTCCGCCAGCCGGGGAGCGATCACGTCCTGACCCATCGCCTTCACGTGGTCGAGCACCCCGTCGGACATGACGCGGATCGACGCGACGGCGGCCGCGCAGGCGAGCGGGTGGCCGGAGTAGGTGAGGCCGCCGGGGTAGGCGCGCTCGCGGAAGGTGTCGACGATCGACTCCGAGATGACGACGCCGCCCAGGGGCACGTAGCCGGAGTTGACGCCCTTCGCGAACGTGATCAGGTCCGGTACGACGCCCCAGTGGTCGATCGCGAACCACTCGCCGCAGCGCCCGAAGCCCGCCATCACCTCGTCGGCGATGAGCACGATGCCGTGCCGGTCGCACAGCTCGCGGACGCCGGCCAGGTAGCCCGCCGGCGGCACCAGGATGCCGTTGGTGCCGACCACGGTCTCGAGGATGATCGCCGCGATGGTGGCAGGCCCCTCGACCATGATCGTGTCGGCGAGGTGCTGCAGCGCGCGCTCGCCCTCCTCCGTCTCCGACGCGGAGTGGAAGGCCGAGCGGTAGGTGTAGGGCCCCCAGAAGTGCACCGACCCGGGGATCGACGGCTCGGAGGGCCAGCGCCGCGGGTCGCCGGTCAGCGCGATCGCGCCGGCGGTGGCGCCGTGGTAGCTGCGGTAGGTCGAGAGCACCTTGTGCTTGCCGGTGTGCAGGCGCGCCATCCGGATCGCGTTCTCGTTGGCCTCGGCGCCGCCGTTGGTGAAGAACACGTGGTCGAGCTCGCCGGGCGCACGCTCGGCGATCAGCCGGGCCGCCTCGCCGCGGACGTCGTTGGCGAACGCCGGCTGCACCATGCACAGCCGGGCGGCCTGCTCCTGGATCGCCGCCACCAGCGCGGGGTGCTGGTAGCCGAGGTTGAGGTTGACCAGCTGCGAGGAGAAGTCGAGGTACTTGCGCCCCTCGTAGTCCCAGAACCGGGAGCCCTCGCCGCCGGCGATCGGCAGCGGGCTGATCTTGTCCTGAGCGGACCAGGAGTGGAAGACGTGCGCGCGGTCGTCGGCGGTGACGCTTGCAGCGAGCGAGTCGGCCGGTGAGTTGGTGGCGGGGTCGAGCAGGGTCATCGGGCTCACCGGTTCCGCGGGAAGCCGAGGTCGACCGTCGAGGTCGCCGGGTCCGGCCAGCGGGAGGTGACGACCTTCGCGCGGGTGAAGAACGCCAGGCCCTCGGGGCCGTACATGTGGTGCGAGCCGAACAGCGAGCTCTTCCAGCCGCCGAACGAGTGGTGCGCGACCGGCACCGGGATCGGCACGTTGACGCCGACCATGCCGACCTCGATCTCGCGCTCGAACCGGCGGGCGGCGCCGCCGTCGCGGGTGAACAGTGCGACGCCGTTGGCGTACTCGTTGCGGTTGATCAGCGCGATCGCCTCCTCGAAGGTGTCGACCCGTACGACCGACAGCACCGGGCCGAAGATCTCGTCGCGGTAGACCGACATCTCCTCCGAGACGTTGTCGATCAGCGAGGGCCCGAGGAAGAAGCCGGACGCCGGGAGCTCGGACTGCCGGCCGTCGAGGACGACGGTGGCGCCGGCGGCGGACCCGGCGTCGACGTACCCGGCGACCCGGTCGCGGTGTGCCTCGGTGATCAGCGGGCCCATCCCGGTGCCGGCGACGGTGCCGTCGCCGATCACGATATCGTTGGCGCGGACGGTGATCTCCTTGATCAGCTGGTCGGCGACGTCGCCGACCGCGACCAGCACGGAGACCGCCATGCAGCGCTCGCCCGCGGATCCGTACGCCGCCGAGACGGCCGCGTCGGCGGCCATGCCGAGGTCGGCGTCGGGCAGGACGACCATGTGGTTCTTGGCGCCGCCGAGCGCCTGGACCCGCTTGCCGGCGCGGGTCCCCGACTCGTAGACGGACTTCGCGACCGGGGTGGAGCCGACGAAGCTGACCGCCGCGACGTCCTCGTGGTCGATCAGCGCCTGCACGGCGGTGGCGTCGCCCTGGACGACGGTGAACACGCCGTCGGGCAGGCCGGCCTGCTGCCACAGCTCGGCCAGCAGCAGTGACGCCGAGGGGTCGCGCTCACTGGGCTTGAGGATGAACGCGTTGCCGGCGGCGATCGCGGTGGCGCACATCCACAGCGGCACCATGGCCGGGAAGTTGAAGGGCGTGATGCCGACGACGACGCCGAGCGCCTCGCGCACGGTGCGTACGTCGATGCCGGTGCTGACCTCGGACGAGTAGCTGCCCTTGAGGTGCTCGGCGACCCCGACGGCGTAGTCGACGTTGTCGAGGCCGCGGGCGACCTCGCCGGCCGCGTCGTCGAGGACCTTGCCGTGCTCGGCGGTGATCGCGGCGGCCAGGTCGTCGGCGTGGGTGCGGACCAGCTCGCGGAAGGCGAACAGCACCTGGGTACGCCGCGCGAGGCTCGAGCGGCCCCACGCCGTCGCGGCGGCGGCCGCCGAGGCGACAGCCCGGTCGACCAGGACGGTGTCGGCGAGCTGGAGCTGGCCGGTGACCTCGCCGGTGGCGGGGTTGAAGACGGGCTGGGTGCGGGCGTCGGGGACGGACACAGCGGCGCCGTCGATCCAGTGGCTGATCGTGCTCATGGTCTGAACGTAGGCGTGGCGGCGAGCGCTGAGTAGCATCAATCTGTCGCGACATGTCGCGCGAACGTTACAGACTGGAAGGACGCGGATGCTGCCGACGCTGGCCGAGGTGCTGGCCCTGCCGGAGGTCCGGCGCGGCGACCCGGCGGTGCTGGCCGGGGCCGGAGGCCTGCAGCGCGCGATCCGCTGGGTCCACGTCGCCGAGCTGGCCGACATCGCCCCCCTGCTCCAGGGCGACGAGCTGCTGCTCAACACCGGCATCCTGCTGCCCTCGACCGAGCGCGGCCTGCGTCAGTACGTCGCCGGCCTCGCCGAGGTCGGTCTCGCGGGCCTGGCGATCGAGCTCGGCCGGCGCTACACCGACCGGCTGCCGGACGCCCTGGTCGAGGCCGCCGAGGAGCACGACCTGCCGCTGATCGCGTTCCGCCGCGAGACGTCGTTCGTGGCGCTCACCCAGGCCGTCCACCAGATCGTCGTGAACGCGCAGATGACCGAGCTGCAGGCCTCCGAGGAGGCGCACCGCGCGTTCACCCGGCTCACCCTCGGGCGGGCCCGGCCGCAGCAGGTCGTCGACCTGGTCGCCGAGATGGCCGACCGTCCGGTGGTCTTCGAGAACCTGGTCCATCACGTCATCGCCTACAGCACCGCCGGCCGCGACCACGACGCCGTCATCGGCGACTGGGAGCGCCGTTCGCGCAGCGCCCGGATGCTCGGCACCGATACCGCCGTCGACGTCGGACCTGAGCCCGGCCGGTTCGGCCGCCTGGTCCTGGTCACCGACGGGACCGAGGAGCTGACTTCTCGCCAGCGGATGCTCCTCGAGCGCGGCGCCACCGCGCTGGCGATGGGCCGGCTGATCGACCGCGACGCCCAGAACCTCGAGCTCCAGGCGCACCGCACCCTGCTCACCGAGCTCGCCGCCGGCGTCGACATCCCCCACCTCGCCGCCCGGCTCACCGCGCTCGGCCTGCGCTGGAAGGGCCGGCACGTCACCGGTCTCGTCGTCCGGCTGCCCGGACCGGGCGCCGCCGACGAGCTGCGCGGTGCGGCCGCGGACCTGCTCGACGAGCTGCGAGTACGTCGTACCAGCGGGCTGGTCGGCCCCGTCGACGACGAGCGCGTGGTGGCCCTGGTCGCCCACGCGCCCGGCGCCGCCGACCCGGTGGTCGACCGGCTCGTCGAGCGGCTGGCCCGCACCGGCGCCCGCCTGGTCGTCGGCGTCGGCTCGGCCGTCGACGACGTCGCCGGGGCCGGCGGCAGCGTCCGCGAGGCCATGGTCGTCGCCGACTCCGCCGCCCCCACCGACCCGCCGCGCGCCGTCCGCCTCTACGACCTGCGGCTGCGTGGGCTGCTCCACCTGCTGCGCCACGACCCCCGGCTGCAGCAGTACGTCGAGCGCGAGCTCGGCACCCTCCTCGCCCACGACGCGCGCACCGGAGAGCAGCTCACGACCACGCTGGCGGCGTACTGCCGCTCGGGGGGCAACAAGGTGCGCACCGCCGAGCTGTGCCACATCTCCCGCCCGGCGCTCTATGCCCGGCTGCAGCGGATCGGCCAGGTCGTCGACATCGACCTGGCCGACCCGGAGAACGTGCTGGCGCTCCACGTCGCGCTGCTCGCCCGCGACGTGATGGCCGAGCAGACGGGTCAGCCGAGCATCAGGTAGTCCGCGGGCAGCACCAGCGGGTCCTCCTCGTCGAGCCACGCGACCAGCGCGTCCTCGCACCGGCCCGTGACGTCACACCGGCGCAGGGTGCGGGTGCCGTCGACCTGCCCGACGACCTGGCCGCCGACGCTCCAGCTGTGCAGTCCGGTGATCCCCGGCAGGTCCACGGGCGTCCCGCCCGCGACCGGCTCGATCCGCGCCGCCGTCCCGGTGCTGTCGGAGCGCACCACGAGGACGTGCTTGCCGTCGGGTGCGAGCGTCACCGTGTCGATGCGGCGGCCGAGGTCGCGCAGCACCGCGCCGGTCGCGGCGTCGACGACGGTCCAGTGGCCGTCGTCGTCCATCGAGGTCGCCACGCCGCGGTGCACGGCGACCGGCGAGAAGGGCAGCTCCTGGTCGGCGCCGGTGCGCCAGTCGACCCGGTGGGCCGAGCGCAGGTCGGTGCCGACATAGGCGAGGTCGCCGTCCAGCTGGATCTCCTGGACGCCGGACCTGCCTCCCTCGGGGAGCTCGCCGGGCAGCTCGACCAGCCGCTTGCCGACCTCCCGGTCGCGCACGACGTCCCACACGTGGATCCAGCCCTCGTTGGCGAGCGGCTCCAGCCAGGCGACCCGAGCGTTGCCCGGATCTCCCGAGACGGACCACGCGTCGGCCGGGATCGAGAGCGGGGTGACGGTGCCGTCCGGGCGGACCAGCGCGAAGGCCTTGCCGTCGGCCTCGGCGAACTGCTGGGTGACCACGCCCGCCGAGGTCTGCGCGAGGTGGTGGGGACCCGGGTCGAGGACCGCCTCGCTCGCGCCGACCATCACCCGCGTGCCGACCGACCAGGACCCGAGCGCGGCGTACGCGTCGCCGGCCGGGTCCTGGGTGGCGACGTGGGAGCCGCGGGCGGGGCCGTCGTCGAGGCCGGCGACGACCGCGCCGCCGACGCCGACGGCCGCGACGGCGGCGACCGCGGCGGCGACGGTCCCGACTCGGCGGCGGGTACGCCGGGCGCGGCCCGCGGCGGCGATCGCGACGGTGTCGGGGTGGGGGAGCCGCAGGTCGGCGACGGTGTGGTGGAGCAGGTCGGTGAGGCGCTCAGCCATGGTGGCCTCCGGGAATCAGCGGGGTGGTCGGGGTGGTGTCGGAGAGGTCGACGCCGTCCCCGAGCAGGCGTCGCAGGCCGGCCAGCGCGTCGGAGGTCTGGCTCTTCACGGTGCCGGTGGTGACGCCGAGCAGCTCGGCGGTCTCCGCGACGGACAGGTCGTCGTAGTAGCGCAGCACCACGACCGCACGTTGCCGCGGCGGCAGCTGCGCAAGCACCGCCAGCAGGTCGATCCGGTCACCGGTGGGTCCGCGCGGGTCGTGGTCGGTGACCGGCTCCGGCAGCTTGGCGGTCGGACGCTCGCCGCGGAAGGACCGGCGGCGGAACCAGCTGGTCGCCGTCGTGACGAGCGCTCGCCGTGCGTACGCCCGGGCCGCGCCGACGTCGCGGATGCCCGACCAGTGGCTGTACGTCTTCGCCAGCGCGGTCTGGACCAGGTCCTCGGCCAGCGCATGGTCGCGGACCAGCAGCACCGCCGTGCGGTAGAGACTCGGCCAGGCGGCGTGGACCAGCTCGGCGAACTCCTCGTCCGTCGGCCCCCGAGATGCGCGCAGCGCCATGGGCTCATCCTCTCGTGTCGGTGTGGTGCTCGAAGAAGGACGCACGACGAGCCGGTCGGGTTGGGGCGGCGTGGATCTTTTACAGTTCAGGCGTGAGTCCGCGACGCACTCCCGCCCTGCTCGGCGCCGCCACCTGTCTGGCGTGGCTGGCCCTGACGACCGGGTACGGCGCCGCGGCGGCCACCTCGGGCGTCGACCTGGGCGGCGCGCCGCTGCCCGACAAGGCGAGCACCAGCCCCGAGACGCCGACCGTCCTCGCTCCGGGCCTGTGGCGGACGAGCCTGAAGCCGGCGTACCCGCAGTACTTCAGCTATCAGCGCCGGATCAACGGCAGCCGGGTCCACATCGGCGTCCTCGGCGCGCCGCAGGGGACGGGGAGCGACGGCGTCCGGCTGCTCGCCGGTGTCGCCACCGAGGGATCCAGCGACCTGACGAGCTGCGGCGACGAGAGCGACTCCGCGGAGAGCAGTGTCCCGCAGGCGGTCATCGGCGCGCGCCTGGTCGTCGGCGACGAGACCGGCAGCACCGGCGAGACCTGCCGCGCGGCGAGCACGGTGCAGATCCAGGTCAACCGCGGCTACGGCTCGCCGACCACCGACCTGCCGTACGTGATCAAGGTCGTCGAGGAGGCCCCATCGTCGGGAACCGGCGACGAGGAGGCCGACGACACTCCGTCGTACGACCGGCCGAAGGCGGGCGAGGCCGAGTCGCTGGAGGGCGCGGCGTCCTTCGACGAGGCGCCTGAGCTCGACGCCCGGGACGAGCCGGTGACGGTCAGCACGACGCTCGCCGAGGGCACCGAGCAGCTGTGGCGGGTGCCGCTCGGCTGGGGCGATCTGCCGGTCGTGCGGGTCGATGTCGCGGCCGCCGAGGACGAGGACGAGTTCGGCTACAGCGGCCCCACCGTGAGCCTGCGCCTGGTCGACTCGCTGCGGGGCCGGCTGGGGTACGCCGACAGCGGCGCCGGCGACTCCACGACCGGCTCCTACCTGACCGAGGCGGACGACCGGGACCCGACGGTGCTCGTCGCCGCGGGGGAGCCGGTGCGCCAGGCCGACGGCCGGCTGCCCGGCGACTACTGGGTCTCGCTCGCGGTGTCGCCGCTCCCCGAGGCCGCGGCCCGCACGGCGGTCGCCGTCCCGGTGACGCTCACGGTCGCGGTCAGCCACGACTCCGGCGCCGCGCCGACGTACGACGGTGTCGTGGTCTCGCAGGACAAGAAGACCAGCCTGGACGGCTACGCCCCTGATCGCCCCTTCCTGGTCGGCGAGGACACCTTCGCCGCGGTCGCCTCCGGCAGCCCGCTCGACGGCGCCGGCTGGTTCTCGACCCGGCACTGGGCCGGGCTCGGCCTGGCCGTCGCCAGCGTCGCGTGCCTCGGCGCCGGCGTGGTCCGGCTCCGCGCCCGCCGTTAGCGGCTCAGCCGAGCAGCAGCACCGCCACCAGCAGCCCCACCACGCCCACAGCCAGCAGCACGAGGGCGTCGACCGGGCGCCGGCGCGTGACCGGTGCGCCGTAGGCGGTGACCGCGGCCGTCGCGGCGGCAGTCGGACTGGTCGGGCTGGTCGAGCTGGCCGGGGTGGCCGGAGGCGGCGGTGGGGGCGGGTACGGCGCCGTGGGCCGGCTCGGTGTCGGGTCGGGGGCGGCGGGGTACTCGTCGGCGACCTCGATCCCGTCGGCCAGCGCCGGGTCGTCCCAGCGCGCGACCAGCCCGCGCAGGGCCGGGTGGGCGAGCAGCTCGGTGGCGGTGGGGCGCTGCCGGGCGTCGTACGCCGTGGCGGCAGCGACCACCTCGAGGACCGCGTCGTGCTCGGGGCTCCCGGTGCGCAGCGCGGCGACGTCGATCGGCCCGGGCTCGCCGTCGGCGGGCGGTCGGCGACCGGTGAGCATCTCCAAGACGACGACGCCGAGCGCGTAGAGGTCGGCGCTGGGGTCGGGGTCGGCGCCGCGGTACTGCTCAGGCGGCATGTAGCCCGGGGTCCCGATCACCATCGCGACATGGGTCAGCCGCGGCTCGTCGCTGGGGACGGCGATGCCGAAGTCGGTGAGCCGCAGGTGTGGCCGGCGGCGCCCGGTCGGCTCGAGGAGCAGGTTGCCGGGCTTGATGTCGCGGTGGACGATCCCGGCGGCGTGGACGGCCTCGAGGGCCTGCAGGGTCTGGTCGGTCAGCGCGGCGATCCAGCGTGGCGGCAGGGTCCCGCCGTGGCGCCTCATCAGGCCCGACACCGAGCCGCCGCGCACCAGCGGCATCGTGAACAGCACCCGGTCGTCGACTCCGGCCCACGACTGCGGGGTGACGACGTGGGTGTGGTCGATGCGCACCGACTGCTCCCGCACGAACCGCAGCAGCATCGCCGCGTCGGCCTGGCGCAGCATCTTCGCGGCCTTGACCTCGCCGGCCGTGCGGTCCAGCACCCGCCACACGGTGCCCATGCCGCCCGCGGCGATCGGATCCAGCAGCTCGTAGCGTCCCGCGAACACCTCGCCCATGTCGGCGACCCTATCCGTGACCCGGCGCAAACTGACTCGTGAGACGCGTCGACCCGGCGCAAAGTGTCTTGACCGTCAAGACACTTTGCGCCGGGTCGGCGTTGTTCGCGGTTTAGTCTGAGCCGGGTCGGTGAGGGTCAGGCGTTCTTGATCGCGGAGATGTCGAACTCGAGCTTGATCTTCTCGGAGACGAGGACGCCGCCGGTCTCGAGCGCGGCGTTCCAGGTCAGGCCCCAGTCCTTGCGGTTGACGGTGACGTCGCCTTCGAAGCCGACCCGGATGTTGCCGAACGGGTCCTTGGCCGAGCCGTTCTCCTCGAACTCGATGGTGACCGGCTTGGTGACGTCCTTGATGGTCAGGTCGCCGGTGATGGTCCACTCGTCGCCGTCGCGGGAGACCTCGGTGGAGACGAACTTCCACTCCGGGAAGGCCGCGGCGTCGAAGAAGTCGGGGGACGCCAGGTGAGCGTCGCGGTCGGGGCTGCCGGTGGACACGCTGGCCGGGTTGATGGTCACGGTGACCGAGGACGCGGCCGGGTTGGCGGTGTCGATGTGCGCGGTGGCGGACCAGTCGGCGAACTGGCCGCGGACCTTGGTGACGACCGCGTGCCGCGCGACGAAGCCGAGGCGGCTGTGCGCGATGTCGAGGGTGTAGTCGCCGGTGATGTCGGTGAGGGCGGTGGACTCGCTCATGATGCAGGCTCCTGGGTGGTGGCGGGGTTTGTTGAAGTTTCAAAGACCGTAACCAATGGTGACGCGGCAACCATTCCGCGGCACAGAGTGATCCGGATCACACTGCCGTCCTCACCCGGAGATGCCGGAAGCCACCCCCGGGGATCCGGGGGTGGCTTCTGGGAGATTCGATGTGGCTCAGGCCGCGTGCGAGTGCGCGGCCACGGGCTGGCCGACCTCGACCCAGACGGCCTCCATCCGGGTGCGTCCGTCGGGGGTGGTCACGGGCAGCCAGCGCATCTCCAGATGCGTCTCGGTCATGTTCGTGTCGGTCATGGGTCACCTCCTGTTCACCTTGTGTTCACCAAGATAGCACGTCCCCCACTCGGGCGGCCCAGAATGCGACGATTCGCCCCTCTGTCCCCCACTTGGATGCCTTCAAAGCCGTCGCGAGAGGGCCTGGTCCTCCACCTCGCGCTGACAAGGCGCGGGATCACAGAAACCAGAGATCTGCCCGATTTCGGGCAGGAACTTGAGAAACGGCGCCCATGCGAGCACCCTCACCGAGTGCATGTGGACCCGCGGCTCCTCCAGCACGTCCAGGACAGCACGGGTCTGGACACGGCGCAGGCGGCGCGACTGGTCCAAGACGTCCTCGCGTTCCACGACGAGACGGTCGAGGGCTGGGTCCGGCGGCGACACGCGGAGCTCAAGCTGCACGGCGCGCGGAACGAGGAGATCTTCGCCCGGCTGCGCGAGGAGCTGCGGAGCACGGTCGTCGCGGCACCGGACCTGTCGGAGCGCCAGCTCCGCCGGATGATCTACGGATAGAGGGAGACGGACATGTGCGGGATCGTCGGCTACGTCGGGACCCAGCAGGCGGCGCCGTTGTTGCTGGAGGGGCTGGCCCGGCTCGAGCACCGCGGGTACGACTCCGCGGGCGTCGCGGTCCTCGGCAGCAGTGGTCTCAAGGTCGCCAAGCAGGCCGGCCGGGTCCGGGATCTCGGCGCTGGTCTGCCGAAGCGGTTCGGCGGCAAGGTCGGCATCGGGCACACCCGGTGGGCCACGCACGGTCCGGCGAACGATGTCAACGCCCATCCCCACACCGACGAGGCGGCGCGGGTCGCGGTGGTCCACAACGGCATCATCGACAACGCGGCCGCGTTGCGGGCCGAGCTCGCCGAGGAGGGTGTGGTGCTGGCCTCGGACACCGACACCGAGGTGCTCGCCCACCTGGTCGCGCGCTCGGGTGCGAAGACGTTGGAGCAGCGGATCGCCGAGGCGCTGGGGCGGGTGGAGGGCACCTATGGTATCGCGGTGGCTCATGCCGACTTCCCCGACCGGCTGGTGGTGGCTCGCAACGGGAGTCCGTTGATCATCGGTGTCGGTGAGCGTGAGATGCATGTCGCCTCGGATCTGGCCGCGCTGGTGCGCTACACCACCACGGTCGCCCATCTCGACGACGGTGAGATGGCCACGGTCACGGCGAGTGGGTTCACGACGTACCGGATCGAGGCGAGTGGCCTGGCCGCCACCGACCGCCGGGCCAGCGAGGTCGACATCGACCCCGAGGCGTACGACGCCGGCGAGCACGACTCGTTCATGCACAAGGAGCTGCTCGAGCAGCCGGCCCGTGCCGAGGCGGTGCTGCGGGGGCGGCTCGACGAGCGGTTCGGGACCGGGCATCTGGGTGGTCTCAACCTGGACGCGCGGGAGCTGCGTGCGTTCCGGCGGGTCAAGATCCTCGGCTGTGGGTCGGCGTACTACGTGGGTCAGATGGGGGCCTCGCTGCTGGAGGAGCTGGCCCGGATCCCGGCGGATGCGGAGGCGGCCAGCGAGTTCCGCTACCGCAACCCGATCGTGGAGCCGGACACGCTGTACGTCGCGGTGAGCCAGTCCGGGGAGACCATCGACACGCTGCTGGCGGTCCAGGAGGTGCAGCGCAAGGGCGGTCGGGTGATCGGGCTGGTCAACGTGGTGGGATCGGCGATCGCGCGTCAGGTCGACGGTGGCATCTACCTGCACTCGGGGCCGGAGGTCGCGGTCGCCTCGACCAAGGCGTTGACCAACATGTTCTTGGCGTTCGGGATGCTCTCGGTGCAGCTGGGCCGGGTGCGTGACCTGTCCATCGCCGACGGCAAGCGGCTGATCGCCGGGCTGATGCGGATCCCCGGGCAGATCGAGGAGATCCTGGCCACCGAGGCCGAGCTGGGGGTCCTCGCCAAGCGGCTGGCCGAGGCGGAGAGCCTGTTCTTCGTCGGCCGGGTCCGCGGCTTCCCGGTGGCGCGGGAGGGGGCGCAGAAGTTCAAGGAGATCACCTACCGGCACGCCGAGGCGTACCAGACCAGCGAGCTCAAGCACGGCCCGCTCGCGTTGATCTCGCCGGAGGTCCCGACCGTGGCGATCGTGCCCGACGACGAGCTGGTCGAGCGCAATGTCGCCGCTCTGCACGAGATCGCGGCCCGCGGCGGCCCGTTGGTGGTGCTCACCCACGAGGGTGTCGACCTGGGTGACCTCGCGGGCGTCGTGACCGGCCGGATCGACGTACCCCGCAACGAGCGCGAGCTCGACCCGATCCTGCTGACCGTCCCGCTGCAGGTGCTGGCCTATCACGCCGCCCTGGAGCTGGGCCACGACATCGACAAGCCCCGCAACCTGGCCAAGTCCGTCACCGTGGAGTGAGCACCCGCGCGGTGTGGGCTCTGGTCGTGCGAGATGCGAGCGATGCACCCACCTCGCGGGTCAGGGGATCTCGACCGTCACCCGGACCGGGGAGTGGTCGGAGAGCTGGAGGCTGCCCGCGAAGGGCTGCTCCATCTGCCAGCTGGTGACCCGCGCGTTCGGTGGGACGAAGACCCGGTCGACGTGGGCGCCCCAGCGCAGGGAGATCGGCCCGGGGTTGGCCCAGCCGTTGAACGAGTTGACGTAGGGCAGCGAGTTGTAGGACTCGGCGACGTCGAACGCGTCGTCGTAGCCGTTGGCGTTGAGCAGCGCTCGGGGACCGTCGAGCGGCCGGTTGCGCTCGGAGTTGAAGTCGCCGGCGATCACGATCGGGAGTCCCGCGGTGTTCGGGTCGGCGTGGAGCGCGGCCCAGAAGGAAGCCATCTGGGCGAGCCGGAGCTGGTCCGACCCGGCCGCGGGCTGGATGAGGTGGACGCTGGCGAGGACCAGTCGACGCCCCGGGTTGGCCCGGTCCTCGACGACGACCCAGCAGCCACCGTGGTTGTCCGGGAGGAAGCGCCAGCCGTTGGCCGTGCCGGCCACCACGTCGAACCTCGCGTCCGGGGCGTCGCGGACCAGCAGGGCCTGGTTCTTGGCGTTCGCCTCCAGACCCGGCTGGTACGGCGCGCCGTCGCCGACCTTGCAGGCGCGGGAGTAGTCGGGCATCGCGTCGAAGTCGTCGATCGCCTGCCCCGACTCCTGGGTCGCCACGGCATCGGGCGCGATCTGCCCGATCTTCGCGATGGCATCGGCCTTGCGCAGCGACCAGTCGCGGTCGCCGGTGCATACGGCGGTGCACATGTTCCAGGTCATCATGTCGACGTGGATCGGTCCGCCGGCGGCGCGGCTGGTCGGCTCGGTGTACTTGCAGCCCGCCACGCCCCAGGGGCCCGCGCCCCGCGGCCCGATCGCCCGCACCTGGAAGCAGTAGGTCTTGCTCGGCACGAGGCCGCCGACCTGCACGCCGACCGTCCCGGCGCCGGTCGCGCCGACGTTGACGACCTTCTTCTTCTTGTGGTTCTGGATGTTCTTCTCACCCGGAACGTAGGCCAGCTCGTACGACGTCGCCCCGCCCACCTCGTTCCAGCGGAAGCCCAGCGCGACCGTCCCGCCCTGCGGCGCCTGCCGGTCGACCCAGACCGGTTGGACGGGGTCGATCCGCGACGTCGTACGACACACGGTCTTCGACCACTTGCCCTTGCGCTTGCCGTTGAAGGCGCGCACCTTCACGCAGTAGTCGGTGCCCTGCGCCAGTCCCTTGACGACCAGCTTCGTCGACCGGGTCTTCTCCTTGTGGGCCTTGCCGCCCGGCGTGCGCCACTTCACCTTGTACGACGTCGCGCGGGCCGCGCGCTTCCACTTCACCTTCAGCGAGGCGGTGGTGCCGTCGACGAGGGGCTTCTTCAGCTTGACGCCCTTGACCTTCGCCGGCTTGGGCGCGGCGCTCGCGGGCTCCACGAAGCCGGCGACGAGGCCGGACGTACACAACAGGACGGCGATCGCCGCGAGCAGCAGGTGCCGCGCGCGGCGGGGCGTGGTGTCGGGCCTCATGGAGAACTTTCTCGTCGCGGAGCATGACCGTGTGCCGGGGGTGAGAGCGGATGCGGGGCGTCCGGCATTACAGGCTGTCCTTACCAGACTGTGCCGGTTTCAATCCGCAGTGACCCAGCGCACCGCGACGAGGATCACGCCTCGCGCGCTTGACGGCACTAGTCTTGACGGGTGAGTGACCTTGCCAGTGACGCTGCGGACCAGCCCGCGACCTTCGCCGACCTCGGTCTCGGTGACCGTATCCTGAAGGCGCTCAAGGACATCGGCTACGAGTCGCCGTCCGCCATCCAGGCCGCGACCATCCCCCATCTCCTCGAGGGTCGCGACGTGATGGGCCTGGCCCAGACCGGCACCGGCAAGACGGCGGCCTTCGCGCTGCCGATCCTCGACCAGCTGGATCTGACCCAGAAGACCCCGCAGGCCCTGGTCCTCGCGCCGACCCGCGAGCTGGCGCTGCAGGTCTGCGAGGCGTTCGAGAAGTACGCCGCCAACCTGCGCGGCGTCCACGTCCTCCCCGTCTACGGCGGCCAGGGCTACGGCGTCCAGCTGTCCGCGCTGCGCCGGGGCGTCCACATCGTCGTCGGCACGCCCGGCCGGATCATGGACCACCTGGAGAAGGGCACGCTCGACCTCACCGAGCTGCGCTTCCTGGTGCTCGACGAGGCCGACGAGATGCTCAACATGGGCTTCGCCGAGGACGTCGAGACGATCCTCGCCGACACGCCCGCCGAGAAGCAGGTCGCGCTGTTCTCGGCGACCATGCCGAAGCAGATCAAGTCGCTGTCGGCGAAGTACCTGAAGAACCCGGTCGAGATCGCGATCGAGCGCAAGACCCGCACGGCCGAGAACATCAAGCAGCGCTACCTGATGGTCAGCTACCCGCAGAAGGTGGACGCGCTGACCCGGATCCTCGAGGTCGAGAACTTCGAGGGCGCGATCGTGTTCGTGCGCACCAAGAACGAGACCGAGACCCTCGCCGAGAAGCTCCGTGCCCGCGGCTACAGCGCCGCCGCGATCAACGGCGACATCGTGCAGGCCCAGCGCGAGCGCACCGTCAACCAGCTCAAGGACGGCAAGCTCGACATCCTGGTCGCCACGGACGTCGCGGCCCGCGGCATCGACGTGCCCCGGATCAGCCACGTCTTCAACTACGACATCCCCACCGACACCGAGGCCTACGTCCACCGGATCGGCCGTACCGGCCGCGCCGGCCGCAGCGGCGACGCGGTCTCCTTCATCACCCCGCGCGAGCGCTACCTGCTCAAGCACATCGAGAAGGCCACCCGCTCCACGCTGGAGCAGATGCAGCTGCCGAACGTCGACGCGATCAACGAGTCGCGGCTGAGCCGCTTCGACGACCGGATCACCGCGGCCCTCGAGTCGCCGCAGATCGACTTCTTCCGCGACGTCGTCGGCCACTACATCCGCGAGCACGACGTGCCCGAGGCCGATGTGGCCGCCGCCCTGGCCATCGCGCTGCAGGGCGACACCCCGCTGCTGCTCGAGGAGGAGCCGGAGCCGGAGCGCCGTCCGCGCCGCGAGTACGACGACCGGGGCGACCGGGGTGACCGTGCTGGTCGCGACCGCGGGGATCGCGGGGATCGCGGTGGCCGTGACCGCGCGCCGCGCTCGGGCGGCAACTTCCAGGCCTACAAGATCCAGGTCGGCAAGCGACACCGCGTCGAGCCGCGCCAGATCGTCGGCGCCCTCGCCAACGAGGGCGGGCTGGATCGTCGCGACTTCGGCAAGATCACGATCCGCCCCGACTACTCGGTCGTCGAGCTGCCCGCGCGCCTCACCGACGATCAGTGGGAGCGGCTCAAGCAGACCCGGATCAGTGGCAAGCTGATCGAGCTGGCCAAGGACTACGGCCCGCCGAACCGCTCGCGCAAGCCCCGCGACTGACCTATCCTCGGACCCCATGGGGGGTCTGCGTTGCTCCGTGGCACTCGCCGCCGGTGCGCTGTTGCTGACGGCTTGCGCGGGCACGCCGCAGCCCGTGGCCCGGCCGGCCGTGTCGATCTCGAGTGCGGCGCCCGCCCCGACGCCGACCCCGCGGCAGGGAGAGCCCTCCCGCTCGGGGGCCCGGGTCGACGTACCGACGGTCGAGATCATGGCCCAGCTCGCCCGTCGGGCCGAACGGATCGCGAAGAGGCTGCCCGCGGTCGTCGTCCCCGCCGAGGTCGACCCGGCGTCGAACCGCGGCCTCGGCTACCGCGAGATGATCGAGTTCGGGTTCCCGGCCGACCAGTGGCCCTACCTCGACGCGCTGTGGCAGCGCGAGTCCGGCTGGAACCACCTGGCCGAGAACCGCAGCTCCGGCGCCTACGGCATCCCCCAGTCCCTGCCCGGCACCAAGATGGCCGTCGTCGGCAGCGACTGGCGCACCAACCCCGAGACCCAGATCCGCTGGGGCCTGGCCTACATCGCCGCGCGCTACGGCAACGCCCAGCAGGCCTGGGAGCACTCGGAGCGCACCGGCTGGTATTGAGCCCGTTGTCGGGCGTCAAGCGATCCGGGCCAGCGCCGCGTCCTGCACGCAGGCGGCGGCAGCCATCATCCCGGCGGCCGCGGCGACCAGCACCGACGCCATCGGCATCGGCAGGCCGGGGCCCTGGGCCAGGTCGCCGGCGGCGTAGACACCGGGGAGGCTGGTGCGGCCGAAGGCGTCGACGACGACCGCCCCGACCTCCGAGAGCTCCAGCCCGAGCTGCTCGGCGAAGGGGGCGGCCTGGGCCCACTCGGTCTTCACGAACAGCCCGCCCAGCGCGACCTCCCCGCCGCCGGCCAGGGTGACGAGCAGGCCTGCCCCCTCCTTGCGTACGCCGAGCACCGGCTCGGTCACGACGCTGGCGCCGAGCGCGGCGAGCTGGGCGGCGGTGGTCGGGTCGAGGTCGCCGCCGTCGGTGAGCACGGCGCGCTCCTCGGCGATCGGCTGCACCATCGACGCCATCGCGGCGACGTGGGGCGCGGAGCCGAGGATGCCGACCCGGGTGCCGGCGAACTCGTGGCCGTGGCAGAACGGGCAGTGCGCCACCAGCTCGCCGAAGCTCTCGGCGACGCCCGGGACCTCGGGCAGGCTGTCGCGGACGCCGGTGGCGAGCAGGACTCGCCGGGCCCGCACGGGCTGCTCGCCCTCGATCTCGAGGACGAAGTCGCCGAGCTCGCCGGTGATCCGGCTGACGCCGGCGCCCTCGACGTCGAGGAACCGCACGTCGTCGTACGCCTCCGCGTCCTTGCGGGCCGCCAGGCGCAGCTCGGCGGGCGGGGCGCCGTCGTGGCCGAGGAAGTTGTGCATGTGCTCGGTGGGGTCGTTGCGGTAGCGGTCGGTGCTGATCACGATGGTCGAGCGGTGCATCCGGCCGAGGGTCTGGGCGGCCTGGAGGCCGGCGGATCCGGCGCCGATCACGGCGACGTCGTAGGTCGGTGAGTTGATCATGGGACCAGGGTGTGACTTCATGTACACATGAAGTCAAGCACCCGGAGCATCCGGTGGTCCGTGGGCGAGCTGGCCGCACGCTTCGAGCTCGAGACGCACGTGCTGCGGCACTGGGAGGACAAGGGGCTGCTGCACCCCGAGCGCGACTCGGCGGGCCGGCGGCTCTACGGCGAGGACGACGCCTACCGGGTGGCCATGATCCTCGCCAGCAAGGCGTCGGGGATGAGCCTGGACCAGATCCGCACCCTCGTCGACGCCTCCGCGGAGGGCCGCCGCGACGCGCTGCGTGCCCACCTCGAGGAGCTCGACCGGCGCCAGGTCGAGCTCGAGCGGTCGCGGCACATGACCCAGCACGCCCTGGAGTGCCGGGCCCACGACATCACCACCTGCCCGGGATTCCAGGCGCACGTCTCCGACATCGTCGACGGCACGACCCGGGGCGTCCGGTTCCTCGCCGGCCACTGAGAGCCGGCGGTGGCGGACCCGGCTGGTAGAACCTTCACCATGCGGCGGACCTCGGCAGCCCTCACCTCCCTGCTCGTGCTCGGCGGCGCGCTGAGCGCGTGCTCGGGCAGCGACACCGACGGCGCCGAGGCCGTGACGAAGCAGCTGGCCGGCGCGCTCGTCGCGGCCGCGACCCCGCAGTCCGACGACGTGAGCAAGGCCGCGGACCCCTTCGCCTCCGTGCCGTTCGCGGGCGCCGACGCGGCGTCGGTCGCCACGTCGTACGCCGCGATCGTCGACGACATGGACGGCGTCGTCCCCGCTGTCACGGTCGCTGAGGTCGACGCCGAGGACGAGAAGCCCACCGCCACCCTGCAGTGGTCCTGGCCGGTCATCGAGGGGGCCGACCCGTGGTCCTACGAGACGACCGTCGCGCTCAGCCACGACGGCGATGCCTGGTCCGTGCGCTGGGCGCCCGGTCTGGTCGCCCCTGACCTCGCCGACGGCGAGACCCTCGACGCGGTCACCCAGCCGACCGACCGCGGCGACATCACCGGCGCCGGTGGCACGGTCCTGGTCACCGAGCGGGCCGTGGTCCGGGTCGGGATCGACCGCTCCAAGGTCGACGCCGCGCAGGCTCCGGCCTCCGCCCGAGCCCTGGCCCGGCTGGTCGGGATCGACGTGAAGCCGTACGTGAAGGCGGTCCGGGGCGCGGGCCCGCGCGCCTTCGTCGAGGCGATCACCTACCGCGCCGGCGAGGAGCCGGCCGGGTTCGCCGACGCGCTCGCCGCCATCGCCGGCGGCCACACCGTCGACGCCGAGCTCGCCCTCGCGCCCAGCCGCGACTTCGCCGCGCCGATCCTGGGCCGGGTCGGCCCGGTGACGGCGGAGATGGTGGAGAAGGATCCCGAGAAGTACCGCTCCGGCGACGTCGCCGGTCTCTCCGGCCTCCAGGCGCGCTACGACGACCAGCTGCGCGGCAGCGTCGGCCGGGTCGTCTACGTCGTCCCGGCGGCCGACGGCAAGGACCCCGGTGCCGAACGGCGTGAGGTCTACCGCCACGACGCCGCCCCGGGCCGGCCGCTCGCGATCACCCTCGACGAGCGCCTGCAGAAGCTCGCCGAGCAGGTGCTCGCCACGACCGGGCCGGCCGCCGCCCTGGTCGCGCTGCGCCCCAGCGACGGCGCGGTGCTCGCGGCCGCCAACGACGCGGCGACGGGCGGCCAGAACTACGCCACCTACGGCCAGTTCGCGCCCGGGTCGACGTTCAAGATCGTCACCTCGCTGGCGTTGCTGCGCGCCGGCCTGAGCCCCGACAGCCCGGTCGACTGCACGCCGACGATCACCGTCAACGGCAAGGAGTTCAAGAACTACTCCGACTACCCGTCCTCGGCCCTCGGCACGATCCCGCTGCGCGAGGCGGTGGCCCAGTCGTGCAACACCGCGCTGATCGGTCAGCGCGACGTCGTCGGCAGGGGCGACCTGGCCGCCGCGGCCGCCACGCTCGGCCTCGGCATCGACCACGACGTCGGCTTCCCGGCCTTCTTCGGCGAGGTGCCCGACCCCGCCGGCGAGACCGAGGCCGCGGCCTCGGTGATCGGCCAGGGCAAGGTGCTCGCCTCGCCGATGGCCATGGCGACCGTGATCGGCAGCGTCCAGGCCGGCACGACCGTCGTGCCCCGCCTCGTCGACCAGGTCGACGTCAGCGTCCCCGCCGAGGCGAAGGCGCTGGCCCCGGGCGAGGCCGACCAGCTGCGCGCGATCCTGCGCCGGGTCGTCACCGAGGGCAGCGGCCGCGGCCTGGCCGACGTCCCCGGCCCGCCGGTGATCGCGAAGACCGGCACCGCCGAGTACGCCGACGGCGACACCATCCGCACCCACGCCTGGATGGTCGCCGCCCAGGGCGACCTCGCCGTGGCCGTCTACGTCGAGACCGGTGAGTCCGGCTCGCAGACCGCCGGCCCGATCCTCGAGGCCTTCCTCCGCGGCGCCCGCTGACGGATCCGCACCGGTCGACACATGACGAGGGGGCCGCACCCGACAGGTGCGGCCCCCTCGCTTCGACGTCCTCCCCGGGGAGGGGTCGGTCAGCGTCCGGACTGGCTCCGGGCGCCGGTGTTCGGCGTGCCCGCCAGCTTCTTGGTCTGCTTCACCTTGGGCGTCTTGACCTTCGCCTTCGACGGCAGCGACTGGACCGGGTTGCCGGCCGGCGTGGTGCCGGTCGCCGTGGCCACGTTGACCACCTTGCCGGCGACCAGGTCACGCTTGTGGACCTTGTAGGTGGCCGTGCAGGTGATGGTGCCGCCGGGTGCGAGACCGGTCGCGGGGAGCGCCGGGCACTTCGGGGTCAGGCTGCCCTTGCCGCTGAACTGCTGCTCGGCGATCGCGATCGTGGTCAGCGAGATGTTGCCGGTGTTGGTCACCTTGAAGGTGTACTTGATCTTCTGACCGAGGCGGGCGACCTTCTTCGGCTTGGCCTTCTTGACCAGCGCGACGCTCGGAGCCGCCGGCTGGACCGTGGCCGCCGCGGTGTTGTTCGCCGGGTTGGCGCGGTCGGTGACGCTCACGGTGTTCAGCACCGGCGCGGAGCCGTTGAGAACCTGGCTGTAGACGACGGTCAGGGTCTCGCTGTCGTCGAGGCCACGGACGTCGGTGCCCACGGGACGCGAGCAGTCCAGCTCGCCGTCGGCCGGGATCATCGACCCGACCGCGGTGTCACAGGCGAACGGCGTGCCGCTGCCGCTGGCCTGGACCGACACGAGGGTGCCACCGGCCGCCTTGGCGTCGGTGATGGTGACCGTGTCGTCGATGCCCATCAGGTCGGGGCCGTGGTTGGTCACCGTCAGGGTGTAGGTCACCGGCGTGCCCGACTCGAACACCTCGGCCGCCGCCGTCTTGGTGATCGCCAGGTCGTAGTCGCAGGGCTCCCACGCGATCTCGCCGGTGCCGTTGCGGCTCGCGACGTTCTCCGCCAGGCCCTCGCCGGCGGCGGGATCGACGAGCACAGCGCCCTGGGCGGTGTCGAAGTAGCTGGAGCCACCGCCGCCGCCACCACCGATGATCAGGCCGTTGGGGCCGTTCACGTCGCCGATGGTGGTGGCGCCGCCGCCGGCGCCGTAGTAGCCGGCACCGCCGCCACCGCCCTGGTCGGCGCCGTTGGGGCCGGCACCCGCGCCGCCGTTGCGACCGGAGCCGGCCTCGCCGTTGTTGTCGCTGTCGGTCGCGTGGACGCCGCCGGCGCCGGGCGCGCTGGTGCCGCCGGCGGCACCGCCGCCGGGCGCGCCGCCCTGGAGGGCGTTGTCGTTGCCGTCGGCGCCCTCCTGGCCGGCCCAGACACCGGCGCCCTCGACGACGCCGGCGTGGCCGCCGCCACCCTCGTCGGGGTTGTGACCGCCGCCGGAGCCGCCACCGCCGCCGGCGAGGGCGACGGTCGCGCCGTTGACGATGAAGCTGGTGTAGCCGCCACCGCCGGCGCCGCGGTGGGTGCCCGCGCCGCCGTCGCCGCCCTTGTCGGCACCGGCCGCGCCGCCGGTGCCGCCGCCGGTGCCGCCGTTGCCGACCACGCCGGTGAAGACGTCGGTGGGTGAGACCGGGATCCGGAACTGGATCCGGGCGCCCTGGCCGCCGCCGACCTGGGCGGGGTCGTTGGGGGTGTCCGGGTCGTCGTCAGCCGCGCCCGAGACCGCCGTGCCGCCGTTGCCGCCTTCGATGGTGACCAGTGCGGAGCAGGCACCGGCAGCGGGAGTCACCTCGAAGGAGCCGAGTCCGAGGACGGTCGGGTCGGGATCCGGGGCAGGGTCGGCGTGGGAGGTCGGCACGGTGCCGACGATGCTGATCGTGGCGGTCGCGGTGGCCAGCGCGGCGATGCCGGCGAGCCTCATGCGGCGAGAGGGGGAGGTCAGTACGGACATGGACCCGTTTTGTATCGACGTTCCCGGGCGCCAGCCAGCCAAAGTAAAGGAATCCGGCTCAAATGCCACCCGAACGGGTGACAGGACCGCGTGCCGTCGTTCTCATCCGCCCGCCAAAAACGGAGAGAGCCCCTCATTGCATGGGGTCAACGAGGGGCTCAGTCGTATCGGTGCTCCCTCCGAAGTACGACTGCTGACACCTTAGCGCGCCGATGGTGGGGGACAAATCCCTTTCGGAGAAAATCCTGCGGTGGTCGGGACCTTCGTCCCCCGCGGGCCTCCCCGAACCCGTCGCCGCAGTGCCACAGTGGGCCCATGACCTTCCGTGAACGCCTTGCCCACCTGCTCCCGGAGTCACGTCGCCAGCTGTACGTCGGTGGCAGCTGGGTGCCCTCGGGCAGCGGTGCCCGGATCGACGTGCTGGACCCGGCCGACGGGTCGGTGCTGACCGACGTCGCGGACGGCACGCTGGACGACGCCCGTGCGGCCCTCGACGCGGCCGCCGGCGCCCAGGAGTCGTGGGCGGCGACCCCGCCGCGCGAGCGCGGGGAGATCCTGCGCCGGGCGTTCGGGCTGGTCACCGAGCACGCCGACGATCTGGCGCTGGTGATGAGCCTGGAGATGGGCAAGCCGATCGCGGAGGCGAAGGGCGAGGTGACCTACGGGGCCGAGTTCCTGCGCTGGTTCTCCGAGGAGGCGGTGCGCATCCACGGCCGCTGGATGCAGAACCCGGCGGGCGGCAGCCGGCTGCTGACGGTGCGCAAGCCGGTCGGCCCGTGCCTGTTCATCACGCCGTGGAACTTCCCGCTCGCGATGGGCACCCGCAAGATCGGCCCGGCCGTGGCGGCCGGATGCACGATGGTGGTCAAGCCCGCGTCGCAGACCCCGCTGACCATGCTGCTGCTCGCGACCCTGCTGGCCGAGGCGGGCCTGCCGGCCGGCGTGCTCAACGTCGTGACGACCAGCGACTCGGGCGGGCTGAGCAGCACCCTGCAGGCCGACCCGCGGCTGCGGAAGGTGAGCTTCACCGGGTCCACGTCGGTCGGCAAGCGGATCGTCGAGCAGTCCGCCGGCGAGCTGCAGCGGGTGTCGATGGAGCTCGGCGGCAACGCCCCCTTCCTGGTCTTCGCCGACGCCGACCTCGCCGCCGCCGTCGACGGCGCGATGATCGCCAAGATGCGCAACATGGGCGAGGCGTGTACGTCGGCCAACCGGTTCCTCGTCGAGGCCTCCGTCGCCGAGGACTTCGGCACCAGGCTCGCCGAGCGGATGGGCGCCCTGCGGGTCGGCCGCGGCCAGGACGTGGGTGTCCAGGTCGGCCCGCTCATCGACGCCACGGCGGTCACCTCGGTCTCCGCGATCGTCGACGACGCCGTCGACCGCGGCGCCCGGCTGCTCACCGGTGGCCGCGCCCCCGAGGGCGAGGGCTTCTTCTACCCGCCGACCGTGCTGGCCGACGTCCCCGCCGACGCCGAGGCGGTCCGCAACGAGATCTTCGGCCCGGTCGCCCCGATCACCACCTTCACCACCGAGGACGAGGCGATCCGGTTGGCCAACGCCACCGAGTACGGCCTCGCCGCCTACGCCTTCACCCGCGACCTGGCTCGCACCATCCGCCTCGCCGAGCGCCTCGAGACCGGCATGCTCGGCATCAACACCGGCCTGGTCTCCAACCCGGCCGCGCCGTTCGGCGGGGTCAAGGCGAGCGGGTTCGGCCGCGAGGGCGGGTTCGAGGGGATCGAGGAGTACCTCGACACGACGTACGTCGCGCTCCCGGTGAGCTGAGAGCCTGGATCCATCCTGGATCCAGGCTGAGCCCGATCAGCTCGCCGCGATCCGGTCCCGGACCCGGCGGCCCAGGCGGACCAGCCGGCCGCGAGTTCCGGACTGCCGTGCCGGCGCGGGCGGCGCGGCGCGGAGCGCGGGCAGCCGCTGCAGGCCCGTGGCCACCCCGATGCCCACATAGGCCGCGAGGTCGGCGTCCACCGCGACCGGAACGGCCGTCGTATCGGCGCCCGTCAGCGGGACCTCGGTCAGCTGGTCGAGGTCGCCGCGGACGTCCACGCCGAGCCCGCGGATGCCCGCCACGATCTCCTTGGCGATCTCGTTGGCGCGCGCGACCGCCCAGTCGGGGGTGGTCAGCCGAGGCTCGTCCGCCGGCGGGACTCGCCGCTTCAGATGGTTGCCGATGTCGATCAGCATCCGGGCATGTGACTCCGGAGGGAGTCCCTCTGAGCGGTACTGCACGTTGAACCTGCGGATCACCTCGGCCTCGGCCGCGGTGAGGGAGCGGTTCTCGAGGGGCTCCTTGGCCGTCAGGGTGCCGTCGGTCAGGCCCAGGATCTCCTCGAAGGCCCGTGGCAGGAACTCTCGGTCCGTGGGATCGAGGACGACCACGATCACCTTGTCGTGCCCGACGCGCTCCGCCCAGCGTCTCACGAGCTCGTCGTGGCGATGACGTCGCCAGAACTGGCGCGGAGCCGGCCGCGGGTGGTCGGCGGCGAACAGCGACCGCAGCCACTCGTCGTACTCGCGTCGCCCGCCGCTCTGCAGCCCCTGCTGGTACTGCGAGGACAGGATCCGCGCCAGCGGGCGCAGGGTGACGACCACCCAGAGGTCGTCCCTGCCGATGCGGTCGAGGATCTCGTCGATCTGCTCGTCGGTGGCATCGGAGAGGAACTCGCTGCTGAACAGCCGGCGCCGGTCGCTGGCGCCGAGGAGGTCGGAGACGACGCGCTCCCAGCGCTCCTCGGCCGCGCGCGCGTCCGACCCGACGACCAGCCGACCGGTGGCCCAGCGTGCGGCGGAGGCGTCGTGGCGCCCGTGGGACAGGTAGCGGACGCCTTGGTCGTCGAGCTCGGTGCGGGCTTGGTGCAGAGCGCTCTGCAAGGCGGTGGTGCCGGTCTTGTGCGGGCCCAGGTGCATGATGCGCGCACCTGCCGGAACGGGGCCTGTCGTCGTCACACGGACCAGACTATCGAGGCCAGGGCGCCCTGGAGGGGTGACGTTCGGCCCGCTCCTCAGCTGATCCTGCTGGTCAGCTCGACCGTCGAGCTGCTCGGCATGAGTGCGATCGCGGTGCTGTCCTCCGCCGACCTCACCCAGCTGTGGCATCTCGCGGCGGTGGCGGTGCTGGGCGCGCGAAGCCGGGCCTCGCGCCCGGCGTGGCCGGGTTACCTGCGGGCGCCCCCGGGTAGGAGGACGCGGGCCGGCAGCTGCCACCAGGAACATCGAGGGACAGGACCCATCATGCGCACCACACTGACATCGCTCGCCGCGAGCGCGTTGCTGATCATCGGACTGGGAGCCCTCGCCGCGCCCGCCGCATCGGCGGCGACCGGCTGGAAGACGGTCACGTCCTGGGCCGGCGGGCTGACCCGGGTCTGCGCCACGGCCCACGGCGACGGCACGTCCACGGTCAGTGCCTGGTGGGACGGGCGCGGCTACCCGAGCGCCGCGGGCGAGTACCGCGAGTCGGGCGCCGGCGGTCTCGCCCACGTCGCCGACGACTTCAGCCTGTCCGGGTGGACCTACTCGTTCGGCGCCAAGGGCACGGTCGGGCCGACGGTCTCGATCCAGCGCCCGACCAAGGGCTGGGTCTACGTGCTCTCCGGGTCGCAGGTCGGCATCACCGTCGAGGCGATCGTGCCGGTGAGGTCGCTGGCCACCTGCC
Organism: Nocardioides sp. S5-5; assembly: GCF_054954065.1. Taxonomy (NCBI): domain Bacteria; kingdom Bacillati; phylum Actinomycetota; class Actinomycetes; order Propionibacteriales; family Nocardioidaceae; genus Nocardioides; species Nocardioides sp. S5-5. Next base: position 4,796,438 of record NZ_CP199913.1, on the reverse strand, counting down.
CCGGTGGGCGGGCCGTGGCGTCCGCGCCGGCCGCCGTACCGTCGGCGGGGAGCGACGTCACCGCGCCGCGGGCCGCGAAGTGCGTCTCCAAGAAGGAGTTCCGCCGGATCGGCAAGAAGATGCGCCCGGGCGCGGTCAAGCGGACCGTGGGCGCGCGCGGAGCGCTCGTCACCCAGGCGGAGTTCAGCGTGGTACGGCGCTACCCGCGCTGCGGAGGTGGCTCGGTCGTGGTCAACTTCAAGCGCGCGGGCGCCGGCAAGGCGCTCAAGGTGGACTCCCGGTTCAAGGGCTGACGCGACGGCGCGGTCCCGCGGGGCCGCGCCCGAGCAGCGCGAGCACGTGGACGCCGGCTGGCGCGTCGACGTCGACGGGCAGCGGTGACGCGAACCGGTCGTCGCCCGCCAGTGCGATCTGCAGCGCGGAGGGGAGCAGCGCGACGGCGAGCGGCTCGGGGAGCGGCCGGGGGTGTCCGGTCGCCTGGCGCACGTCCCAGCCGTGGACGGCGATCTCGAGGGCCGCGATCCGGGCGATCGCGTCGACGGGCAGCGGGTGACCGCCGACGTCGACGGTCGGGCGCTCGGCGTCCAGCCAGGCGGTGAGCAGAGCGCAGGCCTTGAGCTGGAGGGCTCGGACCCGCGCCTCGAGAGGCGTCGGGGCGGCGCTGCTCAGCCCGACCGTGCCGTCGGCGGCCTCGGCGAACGCGTCGAGGGCGTCCTCCATGTGGGCCAGCAGGTCGGCGAGGGTCCACTCGGTGCAGGGCGTGGGGCGGTCGACGTCGGCGCAGGCGACCGTGCCGAGCGCGTCGCGGGTGTAGTCGAGCGCGCGCTGCAGCAGGTCCAGGCCGGCGACCATCCCGTCGGGGGCGGCGGCGGCACTCACGGGGTCAGGCCGGGACGTAGTCGGCGGGCAGCCGCTCGGGGAGTCCGAACCGCGCGAACAGCCGGGCGTCGAAGAACGCCGTCACGTGCTCGACGCGCAGGTCGTCGCCCGCACCGGTCAGCTGCAGCACCTGCAGGTGGAACGGCTCGAAATGACCGTCCGGCTGGCGCATGTAGAGACCGAACGCCGGCTGTCCGTTGGCGAGCGTCTCGACCATCGGCATGTCGTTGGTGCCGCCTGGGCACTTGGTGTCGATGAGCCGGCCGATCGCCTCGGTCCCGCGGTAGTGGTTGAGGAAGGGCGGCATGTCCCAGGTGGCGTCGTACTTGAGGAGCTGGACGATCTGGTCGATGTCCTTGCGCCAGAACGCCTGCAGGTAGGCGTCGAGCAGGGTGCGCTGCGCCTGGTCGAGGTCGGGCTCGACGGTGTCGGGCGACAGGCCGCGCTCGGCCAGCTGGGCGTGGGCCCGCTGCAGGGCGGAGTTCACGGCCGCGGTCGTGGTGTCGAGGGCGGCCGCGGTCTCCGCGGCCGACCAGCGCAGCACGTCGCGCAGGATGAGCACCGCGCGCTGGCGGGCCGGCAGGTGCTGCAGCGCGGCCACGAACGCCAGCCGGATCGTGTCGCGCTCGGCGACCTCGACCGCCGCGTCCGGGATCGGCTCGAGCCACGGCACCTCGTGGTCTTCGAGCAGCTCGTCCGAGGGCGCCGAGTCCGCCGTACCGAGGCCCGTGGGCAGCGGGCGGCGCGGCTTGGCCTCGAGGTTGGTGAGGCACACGTTGGTGGCGATCTTGTAGAGCCAGGTCCGCACCGACGACCGCCCCTGGAAGCTCGCCGACGCCTTCCACGCCCGCAAGAAGGTCTCCTGCACCAGGTCCTCGGCCTCGTGGACCGACCCGCTCATCCGGTAGCAGTGCGCCATCAGCTCGCGCTGGTAGCGCCCCGTCAGGGTGTCGAAGTCGGCGAGCTCGTCACTCGCCGTCGCTGCCGTCTCGGTCTCGGTCACCGTGATTCCCATCGCTGCTCCCGTGGTCTCGCCAGTCTGCCTGATCGGTGTGACCGGCGGCGACCGAGAAACTCATCGGTGCTCGACGAGGTCAGTCGCAGACGGTGGCTCCGCCCGGGCAGCGCTCGACGACCCGGAACGTCCGGGTCCGCGTCCGGCCGTCCAGCCGGCCGGTGGCCGTGACCGGGTAGGTCCCCCACACGGTGCCGACGTCGAAGGTGAGCCGGTACCGGCCGCGGGCGTCGGCGCGGGCGCCGGCCGGCGAGATCCGGTGCCCCCGGTAGGTCACCGTGACCCGTTCGCGCGGACGCAGGTTGCGTACGACGACGGTCTGGGCGTCGGAGGCGCGCACGGCCTCGGTCAGCGAGAGGCGCAGCATCGTGGTCCGCACCACGGTGAGCCGCCGGGTGCCGAGCCGGTCCGGCAGCGAGCCGACGACCTGGACCACCCGCTTGCCGGCCTTGACCCCGCCCGGGATGCGCACCGTCCGCCGCAGGCGCCCGGCCGCGTCTGCCTGTCCGGTGGCGACCAGCCTCCTCCCGATCCGGACGGTGTACGCCTCCCCGGGAGCCAGCCCGGCCGCCTTGACCCGGACCTTGCCGGGCGCGAGGGCGGTGCGCCTCGTCGTGACCGCCAGGCCGGTCGCCGGGAGGGCGACGTCGAGGCTGACCTGGGCGGTCGTCGTACCGGATCCGTTGGTGGCGGAGAGGACGTAGGTCGTCACGCCGGTGCCGGTGGGCGTCACGGTGAGGGTGCCGTCGAGGTCGCGCCCACCGCTCCAGGCGCCGCCGGCCTGCACGGTGATCGCGTCGCCGGTGGTCCAGGCCAAGGTGGCCGACTCACCCAGCCGCAGCGTCGCGGTCGAGGCGGTCAGGGTCAGGTCGGGGGCGAGGTTGGTGACCACCCGCTCCTGCGCCGCGGCGGTGTCGCTCGCACTCACATAGCCGTCGCGGAGCGCGCTCACCTCGACGCTGACGACGGCGCCCTTCTCGGCCATGGTGAGGGTGTACGTCGGCGCGGTGGCGCCATCGATCGGCTCGCCGTCGGCGTACCACTGCCAGGTGAGGGAGTCCTGCTCCGGAGTGGTCGTGCCGCCGGTCGCGGTGAGCTCCTCGCCGACCTTCAGGACGCCCGAGATCGTCGCCTGCGGGCCGGTCGCGAAGGTGGCCCGCGCGACCTGCGCCGAGGCGGGGGAGGCGGCGTGGGTGGGGTCGTAGTCGGTTCGGGAGGCCTCGGCGGTCACGGTGATCCGCCGGTCCAGGTCGGCGGGTCGCACCCGGTACGTCGAGCCGGTGCCGACGGTGTCTCCGTCGGCCCGCCAGACGTAGTCGAGGGTCGCGTCGGCGGGGACGGCCGTGCTCGGGACCACGCTGAGCACCTCGTCGACCACGGCGTCGCCGGCGATGGCGGGTGGCGTGAGGGCGATGATCCCGCCGGTGATCTTGTCGGTCGCCGGGCTGGTGGTCACCACCGGGTCGTACCCGGTCCGGTCGCGGGTCTCGCGGTAGCTGATCGTGGCGGACACGTCGGCGTTCGTGAGGGTGTACGCCGCGTCCCCGGCCCCGTCGATCGCCTCGCCGTCGCGCAGCCACTGTCCGGTCACCGCGGTGGCGGCCGGCGTGGTGGTGACGGTGCTGGTCGCGGTCAGCACCTGCCCGACCTTCGGCGCACCATCGATGCTCACGGCGCCGGTCGCGCTCATCCGGCCCGCCGCCACGGGGGTCGAGGGCGCCGAGGTCCGCGCCTCGTCGGGGTAGTCGTCCCTGCTGGCCGTCACGGTCACCGTGATCTGTCTGCCGAGGTCGCTCGGCTCCAGTGCGTAGGCGGGGTTGGTGCTGACGGGGGTCGTTCCCGAGTGCCACAGGTAGCTGAGGGTGGCGTCGGTGGGCACGACCGAGGCCACGGAGGCCTCGAGTCGCTGGCCGACCCGGAGGGTGCCGAGGATGGTCGGCTGCGCCAGGGCGATCGTGTTCGGCGTCCACTGCGCGTGGACGGTGCGTGAGCCGGTGATCGTCGTCGAGGTGGTGAACGCGGGGGAGTCGGCGTCGGCACCGGTCGTCCAGCCCGCGAACGTGTGCCCGGTGCGGGTCGGCGCCGGGAGCCGGCGGTAGCCCGCGGCGAGGCTGGTCGCGAACACGATGACGTCGTCGACGGCGTTGCCGCCGGCGGGATCGAAGTGGATCGTGTAGTTGTGGTCGGTGACCGGGGGATCGATCCGATCGGCCGCCAGTGCGATCACGCCGTTGTTGGCGATCTGACCGGTGCTCGCGGGCTGCGGGCTGGCCGGATAGAAGGTGATGATCTCGCCGCCGCCGGCGGGGTCGGCGGCGTTGCCGAGGATCCGCCCGGTCCCGCCGACGGTGATCTCGGGGCCGCTCGGGTTCGAGTCGGGGACTCGCAGGTAGCTGCCGCTCGGGAGGTGCAGCGTGCCGTCCACGAACAGCGAGCCGAAGCTGGTGCCGCGGTAGGTGTGGCCGATCGCGTTGTAGCCGCCCTGCGCGGTGACGGTCGCGTCCTCGCCGATGTAGACGTCGGCACCGTTGGCACGGTTGGCGAAGTCGGTGTCGTTGCCGGCACCGATGGCGGCGGCCTGATCGCCGGCGTACGCCTCGACGGTGCCGGCCATGATCGTCACCGTGCCGCCGCCGGCGCTCTGACCGCCGCCGATGCCGGCGCCCCACGAGCCGCCCTGCGCGACGACGTGCCCGCCGTTGACGGTGACGGTGGCGGAGCCGAAGCGCCCGCCGCCGATGCCGGCGCCGCTGGTCTCGTTGCCGTCGCCGCCGTCGCCGCGGGCCTCGACCTCGCCGCCGTTGATGGTGACGCTGCCGGAGTCGCCGCGCTCGCCGCCGCCGATGCCGGCCGCCACGTTGCCGACCGCGAGGACGTCGCCGCCGTTGATCACCACGGTGCCGCCCGCCTCCCGGTCGCCGCCGCCGATGCCGGCGCCGTACCTGGCTCCGCGCGCGGTGATGGTGCCGCTCTCGACGACGAGCGTGGCTCCCGTCGTGTTGATGCCCGCGACCCCGTCGGTCGTCGACGTCGCGGTGAGGGCCCCGGGACCTCGGACGGTCAGGGTCTTCCCGGCGGCGATGTCGATGCTGTTGGAGGTGATCGAGTAGCCGTGCAGGTTGAGGGTCGCGTTGCACGCCACGCTCAGCGTCGTCGCCGGATCGGACACGTTGGCGCTCAGGCCCACGAAGGTGCCGTCGGTGCAGGTGGCGAGCGCGGTCGCGACGAAGTCGAGCTCGCCCGCGGCATGGGCCGGCGCGGCGAGGGTGACGGCACTCCCCACGAGTGCCGTCACGGCGACGGCGGTGGACGCGATGGACCGGGCGCGCGGCGTGTGGCCACGACGTGGTGTCGACACGGGTCTCTCCCTCGAGTGGTGCTGATGAGCGGCCCGGCCGCGCCAGGGAGCGGGGGCGGTCGGCATCCTATAGTGCCATCGTACTATAAGTGCATTCATTGTACTCGCGTAGGCTGGTCGCATGGCTGGCCAGCGCAACGCCGCGACTGCCCCCGAGCCGGACCGGCAGGCGCGGCGCAAGGCCGAGACGCGACGGCGGATCCTCGCCGCCGCCGACCGGCTGTTCGAGGAGAAGGGGTACGCCGAGACCTCGATCGACGACATCGCGGCGTCGGCGGACGTCGCGGTCCGCACGATCTACCTGCACTTCGGCTCGAAGGCCGCGATCATGCTCGCCTACTTCGACGCGTGGCTCGATGCCTTCGTCGAGGGCATCCTGCGCCGCCCGCTCGACGAGCCGGTCGCCGACACGGTGGTCGCCGCACTGGCGGAGATGGCGGCGGACGGCTGGACGGACCGGGTCGAGAGCGGCACCCGCGTCCACCCCCTCGTCGAACACCTCGGCAGCGGCTCGCCCGACATCGCGGGCCACGTGATGCAGCGCTGGATGGCGACCCTGTCCCGGCTCACCGACGACGCCCTGGACCGGGGGGAGAGCGGCGCGAGCCTGCTCGACGCGCACGCCCGGGCGATCACGGTGTTCTCCGCCTGGGTCGCCGCACTGTCCGCGGCGCGGGAGAAGGAGCGCGGCCGGGAGCTCCCGGCCGGCGCCACCGGCAACAGCGTCGGCCTGGAGATCCTGCGCCGGATCACCAGCGGCGAGCTCTGAGCTCCGCCAGCACCCGCTCGGCAGCCGGTACGGCGAGCGCCCGGTCGGCGGGTATCAGCCCGATCCGGGTCCGGCGGTCGAGCAGGTCGGCGACGTCGGCGGCCCCTTCGTGGGTGACGCCGAAGAACAGCTCGGCCCACACCGTCGAGATGTCGTCGGCGATCGGCGCGAGCAGGTCGGACTCCGGCCAGCCACTCGTCTCGAGGGCGGCGGCGAGGGCGAGTCCCGCGTCGGCGCCGTACCGGCGGACCAGGCGGGCCGTGCCGGGGTGGCCGGCCGTGGCGGCGCGCTCGGCGAGCGCCTCGCGCGGCGCGGCGCCGGCGAGCGGGAGCGTCGCGGTGACGCAGGGGCCCGCGGTGAGATCGGCGTGGGCGACGGCGGCGTCCACGGCGTCCTCCGCCATCCGACGGTAGGTGGTGAGCTTGCCGCCGACGATGGTGACGATGCCGGTGGGCGAGGTGAGCACGGCGTGCCTGCGGGACAGGTCGGCCGTGGAGCCCCCTCCTGTGCTCTCCGTGCCGCCGTCGAGCAGCGGGCGCAGGCCGGCGAAGGCGCCGACCACGTCCTCGCGACGCAGCGGGCGGGCGAAGGAGGCGCCGACGACGTCGAGCAGGAAGCCGATCTCGACCTCGGTCGGCTCGGCCACGTCGGGGACCGGTCCGTCGACCGGCTCGTCGGTCAGGCCGACGTAGAGCTGGCCGTCGGGCTGGGGCAAGACGAGCACGAAGCGGTTGGTCTCGCCGGGGATCGGGGCGAACACCGCGACGTCGAGACCGGGCAGGGTGTCGGCGCGCAGCACCAGGTGGGTGCCGCGCGACGGGCGCAGCCGGACGTCGTCGACCAGGTCGCCGGCCCACACGCCGGCGGCGTTGATCACGGTGCGGGCGGTGACGGTGACCTGGTCGCCGGTGAGCTCGTCGCGGAGCGTGACCTCGCGTCCGGTGGCGGCGAGGACCCGGGCGTGGGTGCGGACGTGCGCGCCGTGGTCGGCCGCCGTCCGCGCGATGGTCGTGACCAGGCGGGCGTCGTCCTCGAGCTGACCGTCCCAGCCGAGGTAGGCGCCGCGCAGGCCGTCGAAGCGCAGCGGCGGTGCGAGGCGACGGGTCTCGGCGGCGCTGAGCCGGCGCGGCCGGGGCAGCGTGTCGGCACTGGTCCCGGCGACCCGCCGGAGCAGGTCGCCGCCGACGAAGCCGGCCCCCGCGAGGGCGCCCATCGGGCGGCTGACGCCGGCCGACAGGGGGATGATCGACGGCAGCGGCCGGGTCAGGTGGGGCGCGGTGGTCTCCATCAGGATGCCGCGCTCGACGGCGCTCTCGTGGGCGATGCCGACCTGGCCGGAGGCGAGGTAGCGCAGGCCGCCGTGGACCAGCTTCGAGGAGAAGCGCGACGTGCCGAACGCGAGGTCGTGGGCGTCGACGGCGAGCACGGACAGCCCGCGCGAGACCGCGTCGAGCGCGACGCCGGTGCCGGTGACGCCGAGGCCGATCACGACGACGTCGACGTCGGTGGGCACGTCGGTCAGGCCGGGGGTGATCCGGGTGGGGGAGCCGGTGGGGGAGACGGTCATGGCGCGAGACTCCGGGAGACGAGGGCGTGCAGCTCGTCGTCGAGCGCGGACTGGTCGACGACGTCGTCGACCATCGTGTGCGCGGAGAGGACGAAGCCGTGGGCGGCGAGGACCAGGCCCCGCGCGACCGCCCGCGGGTCGCCGTCGGCGATCGTCCGGGCCTCCTGGCCGGCCGCGATCGCGGTGGCGAGGACCTGGAGGATCAGCTCCTGCGAGCGGCCACGGCGGGCCAGCAGGTAGGGGAGGATCAGCTCGGGGTCGAGCTCGACGATCCGGGTGAACAGCTCGTTCTCGCGCAGCGCGCCGACGGTCGCGACCATCGCGTCGGCGATCGCGTCGGGGGTGGGGGTCGCGGTCACATCGACGCCGGTCGCGACGAGCGTCCCCCACTCGCGGGTCATCAGGTCGCCGAGCAGTGCCGGCATGTCCGACCAGGCGCGGTAGATCGTCATCCGCGAGACCCCCGCCCGGCGGGCGACCTCGGTGAGGGTCGTCCGCCGCCAGCCGACGTCGAGGATGCACTCGCGCGCGGCGTCGAGGTAGGCGTCGTGGGTGCCGGAGTCTCGTGACGGTCGCTGCGCGACCTCCTCGACCTCCGAGTGGTTGTGACGATGTGACGTCATGTGTCACACTGTAACACATGACGACCGAGCGTCCCTCCGTTCTCCAGCCCGAGATGCCCGCGACGCGCTGGGGCGACCCGGACCACGCCACGGGCCTGCCGGACGGTGTCCGCGACCTCGTCGGCCTGGTCTTCCCGATCCGGGACACCCCGGCCCGCGCCGAGGCCGCCGTCCCGGCCTCCCGCCTCGACGACACCCAGATCGCAGGCCTGCGGGCGATCGTCGGCCACGACCATGTCGTGCTCGACGACGATCTCCGCCGCCGGCGTACCCGAGGCAAGTCCACCCCCGACCTGCTCCGCCAGCGCGCCGGCGACCTCGGCGACGCTCCCGACGCCGTCGTCCGCCCGGCCGGCCACGACGAGGTCGTCGCGGTGCTCGCCTACGCCGCCGAGCAGCGGATCGCCGTGGTCCCCTTCGGTGGCGGCACGGCGGTCACCGGCGGCCTGGTCGCCGACCCGGCCGGCCTGAGTGGCGTGCTCTCCCTCGACCTCGGCCGGATGCGCGGCCTGCTCGCGCTCGACCCGGTCTCCTCGACCGCCACCCTCGAGCCCGGCCTGCGCGGCCCCGAGGCCGAGGCGCTGCTCGCCGAGCACGGGATGATGCTGGGCCACTTCCCGCAGTCCTTCGAGTACGCCACGATCGGCGGCTTCGCCGCGACCCGCTCCAGCGGCCAGTCCAGCGCCGGATACGGGCGCTTCGACGCCATGGTCGTCGGCCTCCGCGTCGCCACGCCCGCCGGCGAGGTCCGCCTCGGCAGTGCTCCGGCGAACGCGTCCGGTCCCGACCTGCGCGAGCTCTTCCTCGGCTCGGAGGGCGCCCTCGGCGTCATCACCGAGGTGACCGTCCGGGTCCGGCCGCTACCCGAGGTCAAGCAGTACGAGGGCTGGCGCTGGGCGAGCTTCGGCGCCGGCGCCGACGCCATGCGCGCACTGGCTCAGGCCGACCTGCTGCCGACGGTCATCCGGCTCTCCGACGAGACCGAGACCGCGATCAACCTCGCCGACCCGTCAGGTATCGGTGGAGAGGGCAACGCGGGTTGCCTGATGATCGTCGGCCACGAGGGCACCCCCGCCGCCGTCGCCGCCAAGCGGGCCGCCGTCACCGAGGCGCTGACCGCGCTCGGCGGCACCGCGCTCGGCGAGGAGCCCGGCCGGTCCTGGTCGCAGGGGCGGTTCGCCGCGCCGTACCTGCGTGACAGCCTGCTCGACGTCGGGGTCCTGGTCGAGACCCTGGAGACCGCGACCTTCTGGAGCAACCGCGAGAACCTCTACGCCCGCGTGAAGGCCGCGCTGGAGGCCGAGCTCGGCGAGGGCACCCTGGTGCTCTGCCACATCTCGCACGTGTACGCGACCGGCTGCTCGCTCTACTTCACCGTCGCGGCCCGTGGCGGTGACGACCCGCTCGAGCGCTGGCTGCCCGCGAAGGCCGCCGCCTGTGAGGCGATCGTCGCTGCCGGTGCCGCGATCACCCACCACCACGCGGTCGGCACCGACCACAAGCCGTACCTCACCGCGGAGATCGGCGAGGTCGGCGTCGAGGTGCTGCGTGCCGTCAAGCGGACCGTCGACCCCACCGGGATCCTCAACCCCGGGGTGCTGATCCCGTGACCCGAGCGTTCGCCTTCCTGGTGAACCCGGCCTCCGGCGGGGGTGCGGCGCCGAAGGTCGTCGTCCCGCTGGCCCGGGCGCTGCGCGAGGCGGGCGCCGAGGTCGAGGTCACCTACACCGCCTCGGCCGCCGAGAGCCCCGCGCTGGTCGGCGCGGCCGTCGCCCGCGGTGCCGTGGTGGTGTCCGTCGGCGGTGACGGGATGCTCTCCTCGGTCGCCGGCTCGGTCGCCGACGCCGGCGGCGTGCTGGCCGTCGTCCCGGCCGGACGGGGCAATGACTTCGCCCGGATGCTCGAGATCCCCACCGAGACCGCCGCCCAGGCGCGACTGCTGCTCGCCGCCGATCCCCGGCCGATCGACCTGCTCCGCGCCACCCGGTCCGACGGGACGTCGTACGTCGTCGCGGGGTCGGTCTACGCCGGCGTCGACGCCCGCGCGGCCGAGATCGTGGACCGCTCGCGTTGGCTGCCCGCCAGGCTGCAGTACCCGTACGCCGCCATCCGCGCCCTCGCCACCTACCGCCCCGTCGAGTGCGTGGTCGACGTCGACGGGGCGCGCCGCGACTACCGCGCCGCCACCGTCGTCGTCGCCAACTCGCGCTACTACGGCAAGGGCATGGCGATCGCCCCCGCCGCCTCGGTCGACGACGGCCTGCTCGACGTCATCGTGATCGAGGCCGCCTCCCATCTCGACCTGATCCGCTCCCTCCCCAAGGTGTACGACGGCAGCCACGTCGACCTCGCCGAGGTGAGCGTGCTGACCGGCCGCCGGGTCGGCCTCTCCGGGCGGCACCGGGGCGGGGCCGTCGTACCGGTGGGCGCGGACGGCGAGGCCCTCGGCCCCCTTCCCACCGACCCCACCACGTCGCTGGTCGTCGAACTGCTGCCCAGGGCGGTCCGGATCATCGCCGACCCGGCGCGAACGAACTCCTGAGGCACGCCGACCCGGCGCAAAGTGACACATCTGCGTGTCATTTCGCGCCGGGTCGGCGGGTCGGGCGTGTCAGTTTGCGCCGGGTCGGCCTCGATCAGGAGCCGCTGGGAATACCTGTGCTCCCGGTCGCCTTGTGCCTCCATCATTTCAAGTTTGAAATAATGGAGCGACCATGACGACCTGCCCCACCTGCGCCCGCCGGGCGTCCGTCCCGACGGTGCCGTACGCCGCGCCCGTGCCCACCACTGCGCCGGCCGTCGTCCGTACCCTCGACCTCGGTGGGCTCTCGGCGTGAGCGAGGAGACCCGCTGGCTGGACGAGGCGGAGATGGCGGCCTGGCTGCCGCTGGTCCGCCTGGTCCAGGAGCTCCCGCAGGCGATCGACCGGCGGCTGCGGGAGGAGGCCGGGATCACGCACACCTACTACGCGATGCTCGCCAACCTGTCCGCGGCGCCGGACCGGGCACTGACCATGGGCGAGCTGGCCCGGCTCACGGCGACCAGCCCCTCGCGGCTGACCCACGCGGTCGCCACACTCGAGGAGCGCGGTTGGGTCACCAAGAGGCACTGCCCCAACGACCGCCGCAGCCAGTTCGCGGTGCTCACCGACGAGGGCCAGGCGCTGCTCGAGCGGATCGCCCCCGGCCACCTCGAGCAGGTCCGGACGCTGGTCTTCGACCGGCTCACTCCGGCGCAGGTGCGCGCCCTCGCCGAGGTCGCCACCGCACTCGTCGACCCGGCCGAGGCGCTCGGCGCGGCGTGAGGCGTCGTACTTCTTGGCTGCTTCTTGCGCTTCTTGACCGTTGCAATGGGCGAGGGGCGCGGGAATCGCCGCTGAGGAGGTGATCCCTGCAGGGCCGGGCGTCAGGCGAAGGTCCAGACCAGGATCTCGGTCGGCACTCCCGCCGTCAGCTCGTACGACGGCCCGTCGCTCACGCACAGTGCGTCACCCGCGGCGAGGGGCTCGGCCAGCGAGGACCGCAGCAGCGCACCCGTCGTGAGGAAGGCGTGCAGCCGGGCCGCGGCGGGCAGGGCCACGGTCTCGCCGGCGTCGAGGCGGACCACGTCGAGCGCCGCGCCGGCGACGTCGACGGTGAGCGGTCCGCCGGCGCCGACGACCCGCACCAGCCCGGTCCCACCGGCCGGGGACACCGTCGCCCGCGCGTAGGCAGGCGCCCGGTCGGGAGCGTCGGGCCGCAGCCACACCTGCACGAACCGGACCGGTCCGTCGGGCCCGGCGATCTCGGCGTGCCGGACCCCCGCGCCGGCCGACAGCACCCCGCAGTCACCCGCGTGGAGCACCTCCTCGGCGCCGGTGCCGTCACGGTGGACGAGGGAGCCGGCGACCACCCAGGTGACGATCTCGAGCTCCTCGTGAGGGTGCTCCTCGAAGCCGGTGTCGCGGCCCACCACGTGGTCGTCGTGGCACACCATCGGACCGAAGGACAGGCGCTCGGGGTCGAGGTGCGGGCCGAAGGAGAATCCGTGGTGGCTCAGCCGGCCGGGCTCTCGTTCGACGAACCGGGTGGTTCCCCTGCGGATCTCGACGCTCACGTGTCAGATTGTGCCGGTGTCATGGGAGGCTGGTCCGATGGGGGACAGGGTGGGGGATCTGGCGAGCCGTCTTCCGGCCGACTTCAGGTTCGGCACCAGCACGGCGTCGTACCAGATCGAGGGTGCCGTCGACGAGGACGGACGCGGGCCGTCGATCTGGGACACCTTCACGGCCGAGCCCGGGCGGATCGTCGACGGGTCGAGCGGCGCGGTCGCCTGCGACCACTACCACCGCTGGCCCGAGGACGTGGAGCTCATGCGCCGGCTGGGCGCGCCCGGCTACCGGTTCTCCATCGCCTGGCCGCGGATCCAGCCGACCGGCTCCGGCGCGGTCAACCAGGCGGGTCTCGACTTCTACGACCGCCTCGTCGACGGACTGCTCGAGGCCGGCATCGAGCCGATGGCGACGCTCTACCACTGGGACCTCCCGCAGGCCCTCGAGGACGACGGCGGCTGGCTGAACCGCGCGACCGTCGACCGCTTCGCCGACTACGCCGCGATCGTCGCCGACCGCCTCGCAGACCGGGTCACCGACTGGGTGCCGGTCAACGAGCCCAATGTCGTGACCTTGATGGGGTACGCCGTCGCGATGCATGCTCCGGGCAAGGCGCTGATGTTCGACGCGCTCCCCGCCGGCCACCACCTGCTCGTCGCCCACGGCCGCGCCGCGATCGCGCTGCGAGCCGCCGGCGCGACCAGCGTCGGCTGCGCCAACAACCACGCCCCGATCTGGCCGGCCAGCGACGACCCCGCCGACGTCGGCGCCGCCAAGCTCTTCGACATGCTGTGGAATGCCCACTACCTGGAGGGCATGCTCCTCGGTCGCTATGCCGACGAGCTGATGATGCTGCTCGAGCCCCACGTCCGCGACGGCGACTTCGCGACGATGCGCCAGCCGCTCGACTTCTACGGCGTCAACTACTACAACCCGATGCGGATCGCGGCCGCCGGCGAGACCGCGGAGCTGCCGTTCGAGTTCCGCGAGGTGCTCGGGTACCCGATGACCGACTTCGGCTGGCCGGTGGTGCCGGATGCGCTGCGCGAGTGGCTGATCACCTTCCGCGCGCGGTTCCGGGCCGCCGTACCCCCGATCGTGATCACCGAGTCCGGCTGCGCCTACGGCGTCGGGCCCGACGCGTCCGGCGTGGTCGACGACCACCAGCGGGTCGACTACCACGCCCTGCACCTCACCGCCGTCGCCGAGGCGATCGAGCGGGGCGTGGACGTGCGCGGCTACTACGCCTGGTCGCTCATCGACAACTTCGAGTGGGCCGAGGGCTACACCCAGCGCTTCGGGCTGGTCCATGTCGACTACGAGTCCCAGCGGCGCACGCCCAAGCGGTCCTTCGACTGGTACGCCGACCTGGTCGCCGAGCACGCCCGCCGCTCCGGCGGGGCCTGAGCCGGGTCAGCTCGCCAGGGCGTCGGTCGGGGAGAGTCGGGCGGCGCGCACCGCGGGGTAGAGGCCGGCGAGTGCTCCGATGAGCACGGCCCCCGCCAGTCCGCCGGCGACCGCCGGCAGCGGCACGACCAGGGGCCAGCCCCGGGCCGCGGCGAAGCCGACCGCGCCGACCACGCCCGTGGCGAGGCCGGCCGCGCCGCCGAGCACGGACAGGAGCACGGCCTCGGCGAGGAACTGGCGCCGTACGTCCCTGCGGCGGGCGCCCAGCGCACGGCGCAGCCCGATCTCTCGCCGGCGCTCCAGGACACCGACGATCATCGTGTTCGCGACGCCGATGCCGCCGACGGCGAGGGCGACGCCGGCCAGACCGAGGAACAGCGCCGAGAAGGTGCCCTGGGTGGCCCGCTTCGCGGCCAGCGCGTCGCTCGGCCTACTCACGCTCACCAGCCCCGGCAGCTCCGGGCTCAGGGTGGCCGGCAGCACGTCGCGCACCGGCTCGACCTGGCTCTCGGCCGTGCGCAGGTAGACCACGCTCGGGTGGCCGTCGAAGCCGAGCTCGCGCGCGGCGTCCCAGCCGACCAGCACCGACTGCTCCAGCTCGGGCGTCAACGGCATCGGCGCGAGGATGCCGACCACGGTGAGCCAGGCGTCGCCGACGGCGATCCGCACCGGCCGGGTGGGGTCGAGCCGGGTGATGCCGAGCCAGTGCGCCGCCTGGGCGCCGAGGACCGCGGTCGGCAGCCGCGGGGTGGTCAGGAACGAGCCGTCGGCGAGCCTGCCGTGGATCGTCTCGAGCAGGTCGCCGGTGGCGGCCAGGGTGACGATGCCGGCGGTGTCGTTGGGGTCGGCGAAGGGGGTACGCCGCACGCGGGCGTCGAGGCTCGCGACCGCGCTGGCCGCCTCGACGGGCCCGATCCGCCGTACCATCGCGGCCGCCTGCTCGGAGAGCGCCGGTGCGTCGTCGCTGACCGCGGAGGGCTGGGCCACCAGGATGTCGGTGCCGAGGGCGCTCAGGCGGCGGTCCAGGTCGGCCTGCCCGCTGGCCGGGATGCCGGTGACCAGGACCAGGGTCGCGATGCCCAGGGCGATGCCGATGCCGCTCATGGCGGCGCGGCCCGGGCGCCCGCGCACGCCTCGCCAGGCCTCGACGAATGAGTCCGTCACGGCGTGATCCTTCCGTCGCGGATCTCGATCCGCCGGGTGAACGTGCTCGCTACTGCCGGATCGTGGGTGATCAGGGCGATGGTGGTGCCCTGGGCGTGCAGCTCGCGGAACAGGGCGAGGACCTGCCGTCCGGTCGCCTGGTCCAGGGCGCCGGTGGGCTCGTCGGCGAGCACCAGCGCCGGCCGGTTGACCAGGGCGCGGGCGATCCCGACCCGTTGCCGCTCGCCGCCGGAGAGCTGGTGGGGGAGGTGGCCGCGCCGGTGCGCCAGGCCGACCCGGTCGAGGGCCTCCGCGGCCCTCGGCCCGCGCTCCCGGCGCGGCACGCCGGCGTACAGCAGGCCGACGGCGACGTTCTCGACCGCGGTGAGCCGGTCGGTGAGGTGCGCGTGCTGGAACACGAAGCCCAGCCACCGCGACCTGAGCCGCGACAGCGCGTCGTCGTCGAGCGCGGTGGCGTCCTCGCCCGCGATCCGGACAGTCCCGCCGGTGGGGCGGTCGAGGGTGCCCATCAGGTGCAGCAGGGTCGACTTGCCGGAGCCCGAGGGCCCGACGATGGCCAGGTCCTCGCCCTCGCCGATGGTCAGGTCGACGTCGCGAAGGGCGACCACGCCGCCGGCGTACTCCTTGCTCACGCCGCTCAGCTCGAGGACGTTCACTGCGCGACGACCACCGCGGCGCCGGCCTCGATGCCGCTCACCTCGGCCTCGCCGTCGGCGACCATCCCGACCTCGACGGGCACCAGGGCGCCGTCGGGCCGTTCGACCGCGTAGCCGCCGCCGGCGAGGGCGAGCAGCGCGGTCACCGGGACGTACCGCACGTCGTGGTGGGCCGCGGTGACGAGCACGGCGGTGACCGGACCCGACGCCGCGCCCGCGAGGGATCCGCCCTTCCGGGGCCGGACGACGACCGGGACACTCGCCGGCCTGCCGTCGTCGGACGTCGTGGGCGCTCCGATGTGCTGCACCTCGGTTCGGACCACCGTGCCGTCGCCCAGTCTCACCCGGACCCGTCGGCCGGGGGAGACGTCCTGGGCGCTCGCCTCGGGCAGGTCGAGCGTCAGCACCCTCTCGGTCGTCGTGACCGTCAGGACGGGACCGGCGGCCGGGTCGCCGAGGTGCGTGGTGAGGCTGTCGACGCGGACCGGCCCGCCGCTGACCAGGACGGTGCCGGGACCCAGCGTCCCGGTGGGCTCCTCGTCCCGCGACGACTGCCAGGCCCGCACCGCGGAGACCAGGCTCCCGGCGTACGTCGCGCCCCGGGTGGCGCCGTGGTAGAAGCCGAGGGCCGCGAGGTTGCGGGCGACGAGGTCGACGTCGTTGCCGCGTTGGTACGGGAGTGGTGGTGGGGGCGGGTCGTCGTCGGCCGGCGGCTCGGGCGGCGTCGGCACGGAGAGCTCGCGGTAGAGCGGCAGCTCGCCGTAGAACAGGGTGACCGGTGCGTCGTCGACGCGGTAGACCTGCCGGCCGCGGACCACGGTGACGCCGGCGCTGGGCAGCCAGGTGACGATGCCGTCCCCGGCGCCGCTCACCGTCGTCGGGGTGCCGTAGCCGAGCGTGCCGGTGAGCTGGATGCTCTGGCGCAAGGTGCCCTCCTGGACGGCGACCGTGGGCCGCTCGCGGGCGTGCTCGGCCGCCGGTGCGGCGTCGCGGCCGGCGAGCAGCCACCAGCCGGTGCCGCCGCCGAGCGTCACGAGGACGACGGCGACCGTCACGAGACGGCTCCTCCTCACTGGCCGAACGCCTCGATCAGGCAGTCGTCCTCGAGCTGGGCGCTGTCGTCGGGGACCGGATGCCCCTCGGCGTAGGTCCAGTCGAGGTTGTCGTGGTTGAGCAGCTCGACGTGGAGACCGCCCGCCCTGAGGCAGGCGACGTAGTCCAGCGACTGCTGGTGGAAGTCCGGGTTGGTCGCCGCCTCGAGCTCCGGCGGCATGACCGGAAGCTTGGACAGGCAGGCGGCGCTCGCCTCCGCGGGGACGGGCTCGAGCACCAGCGGGCCGACCGGGTTGCCGTTGCCGTCCTCGCCGGGGGCGACGGCCATCGCGGCGCCCTCCCGGCCGGTGTTCTCCGTGGCGCCGTTGTCGAGCAGGCACTGGTTGTAGGCGACCTGGAGGGCGGTACGCCGTTGCGGGCTGTCGTCGATGCGGAACTGTGGGCGGCCCGCGGTCGGTCCGGAGTCGTCGGTGCCGGCGCCGGCGACCTCGCCCTCCGGCGTGTCGGCCGAGCCGGACGGGCCGGCCGAGCCCGATGGGCCCGACGGGCCCGACGGGATGCGGGCGACGCCGGGCTCGTCGTCCCCTGACCCGCAGCCGGCCAGGAGGAGTCCGATCAGCGCGGCGAGGAGCGGGATGAGCAGTCGTCGGGGCGTCATGGCGCCGACCTTGCCGAGGGAGTGTTAGGGACCTGTCAGCGTCGTGTTGCGTGGTCGTCAGGCTCACTATCCTCGAGTGGTGTCCAGGATCGTGGTCGCCGAGGACGACCCCAAGCAGGCGGAGCTGATCCGTCGCTATGCCGTCGCCGAGGGGCACGAGGTCACCGTGGTCGGCGACGGGCGGGCCGCCATCGACGAGGTACGTCGGCGCACCCCCGACCTGCTGGTGCTCGACGTGATGATGCCGAGGGTCGACGGCATGGACGTGTGCCGGATCCTGCGCGGCTCGCCGGGCTCGGAGGAGGTGCCGATCCTGATGCTGACCGCGCGCAGGGGCGAGGACGACCTGCTGCTGGGCCTCGACCTGGGGGCCGACGACTACCTCACCAAGCCCTACTCGCCGCGCGAGCTGATGGCCCGCGCCCGCTCGCTGCTCCGGCGTTCCCGGCTCACCTCCGCCGCCTCGCCGCAGCCGATCACCGTCGGCGCGCTGACGGTGGCACCGGCCACGCACTCGGTGACCTTCCACGGCCGTGACGTCGAGGTGACGCCCGGGGAGTTCGCCCTGCTGGCCGCGCTCAGCTCCGAGCCGGGCCGCGTCTTCACCCGCGACCAGCTGCTCCGGGCGGTGCATGGCCTGGACGGGTACGTCTCGCGACGCAGCGTCGACGTTCACGTCGTCCAGCTCCGCAAGAAGCTCGACATCTCGTTGATCCGCACGGTGTACGGCGTCGGCTACTCCCTGGTCGCGACGTGACGACGCGGTGAGGGTCCCGTGGCACCGGTCGCTGTTCGTGCGGCTGTTCCTGCTCGGCGCGGTGATCGCGCTGGTGGCGGTCGTCGCGGCCACCTGGGCGACCGTGCGCTCGACGACGGTCGCCGTCCAGGCCGAGCAGCGGCAGTCGCTGCACGCCGACGCCACGACCTACGACGCCCTGGTCGGCTACGCGGCCACCCACACCTCCTGGTCCTCGGCGGCTCCCCTGGTCGACCGGCTGGCCGCGGCGAGCGGCTCCTCGGTGACGGTGACCGACGAGACCGGACGGGTCCTGGTCTCCTCGACCGAGACCACGGCGCCCCGGGCGCCGGCCGCCGCGCGGGCTGAGGTCGACCCGCTCGACGTCGACGTGGCCCTGCTCTCCTCGGCGTCGGCGAGCGTCCCTCCGACCGCCCAGGAGCCGGCCGTGGTCCCGTGCGAGCAGGAGGCCGGTCGCTCCGGGTGTCGACGCTTCGTCGTGCAGGCGAGGACCGCGATCGACCCACGCGCCCTGGGACCGTACGCGCCGCCGTACGACCGCGGCGCCTGGTCCCGGCTGCAGCAGCGGGTGGACCGCTGCCTGGCCCGCGGCGGCCGCGAGCCGGTGCTCGCGCTGGGGGAGGACTTCTCCGCGATCGTCGGCGAGCCGGACGGCCACGACCGGGTCGCCCGCTGTGTCGACAGGTCGCGGCGGGCCCTGCTCGCGTCGTACGTCGCGCCTCCCGCGCTGCTCTTCGTGGGGGCCGAGCCCGCGCCGCCCTCGGTGTTCTGGGACCTCTCGGGCGACTCGCAGCTGCGCATCGCGCTGTTGGCGGGCGCGGTGCTGCTGATCACGCTGGTCCTGTCGGCCCTGCTCGCGGCCTATGTCGTGCAGCCCCTGCGGGCGCTGGCCCTGGCGGCGGGTCGGGCCGGCTCCGGCGACCTGGCCGCGCGGGCGCCGGCGCGACGCAGCGACGAGGTCGGCGAGCTCGCGCGGGCCTTCAACGACATGGCTGCCCGGCGTGAGCAGCTCGAGACGGCGCGCCGCCGGCTGGTCTCCGACGTCTCCCACGAGCTGCGCACCCCGCTCGCCAACGTGCGGGGCTGGGTCGAGGCGGCGCAGGACGGCCTCGCCCCGCTGGACGCGCAGCTGCTGTCATCGGTGCACGAGGAGGCGCTGCACCTCGAGCGGCTCGTGGACGACCTGCACGAGCTGGCTCTCGGCGACGCCGGCGAGCTCCGGCTCGCGCCCACGCCGCTCGTGGTCGTGGACCTGCTGACCCAGGTCGCGGAGTCGTTCGCGTCGCCCCTCCTCACCGTCTCCTGTGCTCCGGACGTGGTCATCGAGGCCGATCCGGTCCGGCTGCGCCAAGCCCTGGTCAACCTCGTCGCCAACGCGTTGCGCCACACCCCGCCGACCGGCTCCGTCGTCCTCTCCGCGACAGCGCGGAGCATCACCGTCGCCGACACCGGTGAGGGCATCCCCGAGGACGAGCTGCCGTTCGTCTTCGACCGCTTCCACCGCGTCGACCGCTCGCGCACCCGGGCCACCGGCGGCACCGGTCTCGGTCTGGCCATCGTGCGTCAGATCGTGGAGGCGCACGGCGGCACGGCCGCCATCTCCTCGGTGCTGGGGGCGGGGACGACGCTCACGCTGACGTTCCCCGCCACCGACGGCTGATCACCCGCCCGGGCCCGCAACGCTCGGCGCACCCCACAAGGAGCGGCGCAGCTCGCTCGCCCGGGCCGCGGCGGCCGCGCTGCGCGCGGCATGGTCGCGCACCGTGCCGGCCTGCCGCTCGATCTCCCGGCCTGCCGTCGCGAGCGTGGCGGCGCGGTTCCGGTCGAGCTCGCGCCGCTTGACGACGGCCGCGAGGGCGACTCCGGCACCGATGCACGCGACGAGCACACCGAGCAGCACGAAGCCGCCGGCGACGAACCCGAGCAGGCAGCAGAGCGCGCCGAGGCCGAGCACGCCGAGTCCGATCGGCAGCGTCCTGCGGTCCAGCGGGTGACGCTGGTCGAAGCCCGCCGTCACCCGTTGCCGCCAGTCGGCGGGACCGCCGTCGCCGCGGACGGTGAGCACCTCGCCGGCCGCGTCGACGGTCCGCGTGTCCGGGGCCGGTACGGCGGCCTGCTGGGCGAGCTCGTCGGCGATCCCGTGCAGCACCGGGGTGAGCGCGTGCCGAGCCACGGCGTACCGACCGCTGGTCACCGGCGCGGCCAGGTCGCCCAGCAGCAGGCTCAGCACGTCTCCCGCGGCCGCGTTCCAGGTCGGGGCGTCGGCCGCCAGCCGCTCGTCGAGGAAGCCCATGTCGGCGCGGGCGACGGCCATCCGGTCGAGGATGTCGGCCTCGCCCGGCGAGCCCTCCTCGACCAGTGAGCGTAGGCACTCGGCCAGCGGGTCCTCCGGGACGGCCGGGTCGGCGCCGGCCGGGTCGCCGGCGGTGTCGACGCCCGCGGTCAGTACCCGGCGCAGCACCTCGAGCTGGGCGGTGGACCGCTCGGCGGCGAGCGCGTCCCGGCCGAGCACCGCCTGCCCCTCGAGCCAGGCGGCCACCTCGTCGGGCCCGGCGCCACCGGTCGCGGCGACCTGGGCCGTGAGCGCGGCCCGCAGCGCCTCGACCAGCGGCGCGGGGAGCCGGTCGTCGGCGGCGGCGAGCCAGACCTGGCGCTGGGCATGGGTGACGGTGACGGCGGAGGGCAGCACGCCGTCCGTGCGCTCCGCGACCCAGTGCGGGTCGCGGGTGAGGGCTGCGATCAGGGTGAGGAACAGCGCCGTGCGGCCCGCGTCGCGCCGGGTCGCCTCGGCCAGCAGGGCTGCGGCACCGGCCTCGCCGCGAGCGGTCGCGGCGACACCTCGGGCGGCGGCCGCCAGCCAGTAGCCCGGAACGTCGGTGGGCTCGACCGAGTCCCGCAGCGCGGCGCCTCCGGTGGCGACCACGGTCGACACCACCTCGCGGGCGTAGCGGCGACAGGCCGCCGCGTCGGCGTACTGCCCCAGCTCGGAGCGGATGTCCTCGTGCTCGACGAGCGCGACGAAGGCCCGGGTGAGGCGCTCGAACTGGGCCTGGGTGTTGCCCTGCTGCGAACGCATCTGCTCGGCGAGCCGGTTGCGGGCCCGACGCTCGGCGTCGAGCTGGGCCTCGGCCTCCTCGATCCGCCTGTCCTGGCGCCGGTCGGTCCAGTAGTTGTCACTCACCTTGGTCTGCCTGCCCGGCCGTCCGCGCCCGGAAACCCGCCGCGTACCCTCCGAGCCATGCGCGCAGTCCAGGTCGTCACCACCACCGGTCCCGCCGACGTCGTCGTCCAGGAGGTGGCGGACCCCACGCCCGGACCCGACGACGTCCTGGTCGAGGTCCACAGCGTCGGCGCGTCCTTCCCCGACCTGCTGCTGAGCCGCGGCCAGTACCAGCTGCGCCCCGAGCCGCCGTTCACCCTCGGTGTCGACTACGCCGGCGTCGTGGTGTCCGGTCCCGGCTTCGAGCCCGGCCAGCGGGTCGCCGGCGTCGGTGGGTACGGCGGCGCGGGCGAGCTGGTCGCCGGACCGCGCTGGTCGACCTTCGCGCTGCCCGACGGGATCAGCTTCGACGAGGGTGCCGCGCTGCCGATGAACTACCTGACCGCGCTGTTCGCCCTCGACGAGCGGGCCGGTCTGCGGGCCGGCGAGACCGTGCTGGTCCACGGTGCGGCCGGCGGCGTCGGCACCGCCACCATCCAGGTGGCGAAGGGACTCGGCGCGCGCACGATCGCGGTCACCAGCACCGAGGACAAGGCGGCGTTCGCGCGGGCCGCGGGCGCCGACGAGACGGTGCTGTTCGACGGCTTCAAGGACTCCGTCCTCGAGCTGACCGGCGGCACGGGCGTCGACGTCGTGCTCGACGTCGTCGGCGGCGACGCGTTCACCGACTCGCTGCGGGCCCTCGCGCCGCAGGGCCGGCTGCTCGTCGTCGGGTTCGCCGCCGGTGCCGGCATCCCCGAGGTCAAGGTCAACCGGCTGCTGCTCAACAACATCGACGTCCGCGGCGTCGGCTGGGGCGCCTACGCCTTCGCCCGGCCCGAGTACCTCCAGCAGCAGTGGGCCCAGCTGGTGCCGATGATCGAGTCCGGCGCGGTCAAGCCGCCGATCGGCCAGGTGTACCCGATGGCGGAGTTCGGCCGCGCGCTGAGCGACATGGACGAGCGCGCCGCGCTCGGCAAGCTGGTCGTGCGCCTGCGCGACTGATCAGGCTGGGCGGGCGAAGGCCTGGGTCCACCACACCACGGTGCCCTGGCGGACCACCCCGACGCCGGTGTGCCGGAAGCGGCAGTCGAGGATGTTCTGCCGGTGGCCGGCGCTGGTCATCCAGGCCCGGACCACGGCACGCGGGGTCCGCGGACCGGAGGCGATGTTCTCGCCCAGGGCACGCCACCGGTAGCCGGTGGCGCTGACCCGCGCGGCGAGGTCCGGCTCGCCGGGCAGCTGATGGGCGAGAGTGCCCGCCGATCCCATGCGGGCGGAGTGCGTCCTGGCGACCCCGCGCAGCTTCTTCCTCTGGACCAGGGGCCGGCAGCCGGCCCTGACCCGGCGCTTGTTGACGATGCTCAGCGCCGCCCGCTCGAGGTCGGCCGTGGTCGCCGGCGCCGCAGCAGGTTGCCGGTCCGCAGCAGGTTGCCGGTCCGCGGCCGGGTCCGCGGCGGTGGCCGGTGGGCCGAGAGCCGTCAGCGGGACCAGCAGTGTCAGCGGGAGGAGGATGGCGACGGGGAGACGGGCCATGTGGCCATCTTGGCAGGATCGGGCTCAGCGGGTCCCGAAGTCCTGGGTCCACCACAGCTGGTCCCGGTCGAGCACCACGCCGACCCCGATGTCCCGCAGCCGGCAGTTGAGGATGTTGTGCCGGTGGCTCGGGCTGTTCATCCACGCCGTCATCACCGCCTCGGGCGAGCTGAACCCGCGCGCGATGTTCTCGGCCACCAGCCGCCAGCCGCGGTAGCCGGCCCGCGTGATCCGGGTCGAGAACTTCGCCTCGCCCGGCAGCTGGTGCGACATCACGCCCGCCCGCGCCATCGCGACGGTGTGCCGGCGGGCCGCCTTGCGCAAAGTCTTGGCGCGCTTCAGCGCCCGGCAGCCGTGGCTGGTGCGCTGCTCGTTGACCAGCTCGACCACCCGGTTCTCCATCGCCCGCTGGACCAGCTTGCGGGTCGGTACGACGTCCGGCGCGACCGGACGCAGCAGCGCGACGGTCGTCGTACCGGCACCGGCGTCGGCCGGGGTCGGCGCCAGCAGGCCCAGGCCGAGCACGACGCACGGCAGCAGGGCGAGCAGCCGAGTCATGAGGGTCTGATCGGCATCCGGCCCCGGGTCCTGAGCCCGCGCCGCGAAATCGGGACGTTGGTCCCTGCGCGGCGGTCCTGCCACCGACTGCGTAGGCTCGACGCCGTGAGCATCCTCGACGACGCCCGTCCGGGCATGGACCTCGACATCCGTCCGCAGGACGACCTCTTCGGCCACGTCAACGGCACCTGGCTGACCGAGTCGGAGATCCCCTCCGACCGCTCCAGCTGGGGCCCCTTCGTCCAGCTCGCCGACCAGGCGGAGGAGGACGTGAAGGCGATCATCACCGAGCTCGCGGCCCACCCCTCGGGTGACGAGGACGCGCGCAAGATCGCGGACCTGTTCAACTCCTTCATGGACACCGACCGGGTCGAGGCCGCGGGCCTGGCGCCGGCCCGGCCGCTGGTCGACGCGGTCGCCGGGCTGCGCGACGTACGTGACCTCGCCGCCTTCCTCGGCGAGTTCGAGCGGATCGGCGGCTACGGCCTGTTCGGCTCGTACGTCGACACCGACAGCCGCCGGTCCGACCGCTACCTGTTCCACCTCGTGCAGGGCGGGCTCGGGCTGCCCGACGAGTCGTACTACCGCGACGACAAGTTCGCCGAGATCCGCACCGCCTACGTCGCCTACCTGGCCCGCCTGCTCACCCTCGGCGGCCACGCCGACCCCGACGGCGCCGCGCAGCGGATCCTCGACCTCGACACCGCGCTCGCCCGGGGCCACTGGGAGCGCGCCGAGACACGCGACGTGCAGAAGACCTACAACCTGATGACCGCCGACGAGCTCAAGGCGCTGTGCCCGGCGTTCGACTGGGACGCCTACATCACCAACCTCGGCGGGGCGCTCGACGGGACGCACGCGACCATCGCGGAGGTCGTGGTCAAGCAGCCGTCGTACCTCGAGCACCTCTCGGGCGTCCTCGAGAGCACGCCCATCGAGACCTGGCGCGACTGGTTCCACTCCCGGGTGCTGCGCTCGGCGGCGCCGTACCTCACCGATGCCTTCGTCGAGACCAACTTCGACTTCTACGGCCGCACCCTCTCCGGAACCCCCGAGCTGCGGGCCCGCTGGAAGCGCGCGGTCTCCTTCGTCGAGGGCGCGATGGGCGAGGCCGTCGGCAAGGAGTACGTCACGCGGCACTTCCCGCCCGCCAGCAAGGCGATGATGGACGACCTGGTCGCCAACCTGCTGGCCGCCTACCGGCAGTCGATCAGCAAGCTCGACTGGATGACCGAGGAGACCAAGGAGCGGGCCTACGACAAGCTCGCCACCTTCCGGCCCAAGATCGGCTACCCGGAGCGCTTCCGCGACTACTCCGCCCTGGTCGTCGTACCTGACGACCTGGTGGCCAACGCCCAGGCTGCCGCCGGCTTCGAGACCGACCGCCAGCTCGCCAAGATCGGCTCGCCCGTCGACCGCGACGAGTGGTTCATGCTCCCGCAGACCGTCAACGCGTACTACAACCCCGGCACCAACGAGATCTGCTTCCCGGCCGGCATCCTGCAGAAGCCGTTCTTCAGCCCCGACGCTCTCGAGGCCGAGAACTACGGCGGCATCGGCGCGGTCATCGGGCACGAGATCGGCCACGGCTTCGACGACCAGGGCGCGCAGTACGACGGCGACGGCAACCTCAACGACTGGTGGACCGCCGACGACAAGGCCGCCTTCGAGGTGAAGTCGAAGGCCCTGATCGCCCAGTACGACGGCTTCTCGCCGCGCAACCTGCCCGGCGAGCACGTCAACGGCGCGCTCACCGTCGGCGAGAACATCGGCGACCTCGGTGGGCTCACCATCGCCCACACCGCCTTCCAGATCGCCATGCAGTCGGGGGGCGGCGCCGCCTCGCTCGAGGACCGCACCCGGCTGTTCCTCAACTGGGCCTACGTGTGGCGCACCAAGCGGCGCCTCGAGCAGGAGCAGCAGTACCTCACCATCGACCCGCACAGCCCGCCGGAGTTCCGCGCCAACATCGTGCGCAACCTCGACGAGTTCCACGAGGTCTTCGGCACCGCTCCCGGCGACGGGCTGTGGCTGGACCCCGCGGACCGGGTCCGGATCTGGTGACCCGCGTGTCGCACGCCTTCGAGCCCGCCGTCGTCGACGCGGTGCTGGCGCACATGAACGGCGACCACCTCGACGACAACCTGCTCATCGTGCGAGCCCACGGTGTCGTCGAGGCGACCGCCGCCTCGATGAGCGACGTCGACGGCGAGGCCGGGACCTGGACCGTGATCGGTCCGGAGGGCCCGCTCGGTGAGCGGCGGATCCGGTGGCCGAGCGGCCCGATCACCGAGCGGGCCGAGATCCGGCGCGAGGTGGTCGCGCTCTACGACGCGGCGTGCGCGACGCTCGGTGAGACGCCGCGCCCGCACTGACGCCTTCGCTCGTCGGCTCAGGCGATGATGAAGACGAACGGCTGCGTGGTGGGGCTGATGCTCGTGCCGTCGCGGACCCGGAGGCAGGCGACGCCGGTCACCGTCCAGACGGCGGCGGGGTGCGCGCTCAGCCGGCGGTCTCGGTCATGAGGCGCAGCAGCCTCTCGCCGATGGCGGTGAGCTCGTCCTCCGACAGCCCGACGCCCTGGACCAGGTTGAGCGTGTAGATCGCCTGGCCCACCAGCACCCCGCCCGCCACCTGCAGGTTGTCGCCCCCGGCCACGGGACCGATGTCGACGTACGCCGCGTCGCCGATGCCGTCGAAGTCATGGCGCGCGGGGTCGTCCATCGCGGCCCTCGAGCCGGACTGGTAGGCCTCGTAGCCGCCGTTCGCCTGCACGTCGAGCGCCCCTAGCGACCCGCTGAGCGCGCGGGGGTCCTCCTGGTCGAACTCGCAGTCGTCGAACGGCCCGGTACTCGTGGTCACCGCGGCCCCCACGGCGGCGGTGAGCTGGTCGGCCGTGACGAGGTCGCAGAACGCCGGCAGGCCGGCGTCGCCGTCCTCGGCGTCGGTGCCGTCGGTCTCCGGCGGGTCCGTGGGAGTCGTGGCGGCCGAGCCGGGCGCGTCGCTCCCGCTCGTGGCGTCGCCGCCGGTGTCGTCGTTGCAGCCGGCCAGCAGCACCATGACGAGTGCCACCCCACCGATGATCCCGGTCCGCCGCATTGCCGGCTCCTCTCCGTTGCTCGCGGCGCCTGACTCTTCCGGACCGGGAGGGCCCGCGTCGGTAGGGAACCGTCGTAATCCGGGATCCCGCGGTGAAGAGGCGCGGTCCGTGGGAACGTTCGGGTCATGGACCGCGACGCGCTGCTCGACGACGTGCTCCGGCACCTCGCGGAGGGGACGCCGGAGATCGCCCGTACCGCCTGTCTCGCCGCGGCGGCCGGCGGGACGGGCGACGCGAGCGCGGTGGCGCACGGTCTGGCCGCCCTCGCCGACTTCTGGCTGGGCGACTTCGCCGACGCGACCCGGCACGCGTCCTACGGCCTCGCTCGGGCCGGCGAGGCCCGGACCCGCGCCCTGTGCCTCGCCGCCGCCGCGCTCGCGGCGGGCGGCGACCTCCACGCCCCCGCCGTCGACGAGGACGAGCTGCGCCGGTTGCTCGCCGCGGCCGACGAGCCGGGCTCACGGTGGTGGTCGGCGGTGCGATACGTCGCCGCCGAGGCCGCCCTCGTCGGCGCCCGGATCCGCGACGCGGCAGCGTTCGACACCCTCGGCCCGCCCGGTGGCGAGGCCTGGGCGGGGCACCCCTTCGCTGCCGTGCTGTGGATCTGCCAGGCGCGGATCGCCGCGTTCTCGGGCCGGATCGAAGCGGCCGACGCCCTGCTCGGCCCGATCCGCGACGCCGTCCTCCCCGGCGCCCGCATCGCACCCGTCGTCGAGGCCGTTGCCGTGCTGGTGCGGGGCAACGCCGGCGACGAGGACGGTGTCCGGGTGGCGGAGGCCATCGCCGCCCAGGTGCCGGCCGAGCCGCGCGACTTCATCGACCGTGGGGCACTGCTCCTCCTCTCCTATGGCGCGATCGCGCTCTACGACGTGGCCGGCGCCGCTGCGCTCGCCTTCCGGGCCGGCGACGACGAGGCGCTGAGCCGCTGCACCCTGATCGACCGCGCCATCTGCTTCGAGATGTTCCTCCACGCCGCCCTCCTCGAGCAGGACCGGGGCGCCGTCGAGGCCTGGCTCGCTGCTCTCACGGACCTGGCCGAGCACCCGATCACCGAGCCCACGGTGGAACGGGCCCGCGCCCGGGTCGCGATCGAGGCCGGTGACGCCGCGACCGCGATCGAGCTGCTCACCGCCAGCATCAAGCGCTGCATCGCCGACGACCGCGGGGTCGAGGCCGGTGAGGGCCAGATCCTGCTCGCCCGCGCCCGGATCCTCGACGCGGACATCGGCACCGCCTCCCGCAGCCTGCGCGCACTCGTCGCCGAGAGCGACCGCGCTGGCTTCGGCGCCATCCGCCGAGCCGCCGGTGCCACCCTCGCCACCTCCGGCCGCCGTCTGCCGCCGGTGGCCGGCGCCGGCTGGGACGTCTTGTCGGCGCGCGAGGCGGAGGTCGCCCGGGCGGTGCTGGCAGGCCAGGAGGTGGAGGAGATCGCGGCGTCCCTGTTCCTGTCGCCCCGCACCGTGCGCACCCACCTGTCCCGGGTGCTCTGCGCCTTCGGCGTCGCCACCCGGGTCGGCCTGCTCGCCGCGGTCGCCGGCACCCCGCCGGCCTCCGCCTCCCGCGCACGCCTTGCCGGCGTCCATGCCGCCGGCGCCCCCGCTCTCAGCCCGCGTCAGGCCGAGGTCGCCGCCTTGGTCGCTGCGGGGCGCACCAACCCGCAGATCGCGGACGACCTGGGCATCTCGGTGAAGGGCGTCGAGAAGCACGTCGGTGACGTGTTGCTGCGCTGGAACGCCGCGTCGCGCTTCGAGCTGGCCCGGATCTGGTGGTCGTTGGCCTGACCGGCGCTCCGGCCCAGTCGGCCGCTCCGTCCCGACCGTCGACGACAGCGCGGTCAGGCTGCCGGAGAACAGGTGCAGCCGCTGGCGTCTCGGGTCACCAGCGGCTGCGTGCAGAACACTACGACGCCGGTGGCCGGGCCGTCCCGGGAATGGCAAGGATCGGTGCCCGAGGATCCATCAGGGGGCGAGCAGGGAGTGCTCGCGCAGGTCGCTCACCTCCCCGATCACGCTGAAGTCGGCGTCGCGGTGGAGCAGCGGGACGTCGTGTCGGATGGCGATCGCGGCGATGAGGCAGTCGACCTTCGAGCGGACCGTCCGACCGGTACGGCGGACTGCTCGATAGATCTCTGCCGCGGAGCGGAAGTCGAGCTCGGGCTCGGCGGTCAAGGTCGTGAACGACCCCATGATGCGATCGATCCGGCGCACGGTCAGCTCGTCGGTCGGCCCCATGAGCAGCTCCATGACCACCGGTTCCGTGGTCGCCACGTCCTCGCTCCTGATCAGGTCCCGCAGCGCCTCGTTGCCGGGATGTCCGGGACGTCGGAAGTAGTCGACCCACACAGAGCTGTCGACGAGGCTCACCACGTCTCGACCGGGTCGTCCCGGATCGCGTCCAGGTCGCCGTCCCAGCCCATGCCCTCGTAGCTCAGGATCTCCTCGGGTGTGAGCTTGGGCCCGGCCGCCCTCCGCAGGGCGAGGTCCACCGCCTCGCGCTTGGTCCGCAGGCCGTACTTCTTCATGACACGGGCGACGAGATCGTCGTCGATGTCGATGTTGGTGCGTGTCATACACACAAATTACACCTCCTGTCGGGTTGGCGCTCACCGTAGGCGATCGGCCCGACAGGAGGCCGATTCGACGGTTGGACCTGTGGAGAACCTGCTGTCCACAGCCGAGCCTGTGGATGGACGCCCGACGTGTCGGGCCGCGCTGGTAGACACGGGGCATGGACACCCAGGCCCCCACCGATGCCGCCGTCCGCACCCGTGCGGAGGAGCATCTCCGCGCCCTCGTCGGCCGCCCCGACGCGACCCTGTACGACGACCAGTGGGCCGCCATCGCGGCGCTGGTCGTCGATCGGCGCCGCGCCCTCGTCGTGCAGCGCACCGGGTGGGGCAAGTCCGCGGTCTACTTCGTGGCGACCCTCCTCCTGCGCGAGCAGGGCAGCGGCCCGACGGTGATCATCTCGCCGTTGCTGGCCCTGATGCGCAACCAGATCGCGGCGGCGGAGCGGGCCGGGATCCGGGCGGTGACGGTCAACTCGACCAACATGGAGCAGTGGGACGAGGTCCACCGCGCGATCGCGGCGGGCGAGGTCGACGTGCTGCTGGTCAGTCCGGAGCGCCTCAACAACCCGGGCTTTCGCGACGAGGTGCTGCCCCGGCTGGCGGCGACCTGCGGCCTGCTGGTCGTCGACGAGGCGCACTGCATCTCCGACTGGGGCCACGACTTCCGGCCCGACTACCGACGGATCCGGACCCTGCTGCGCGAGCTGCCCGCCGGCATCCCGGTGCTCGCGACCACCGCCACCGCCAACCAGCGCGTCACCGACGACGTCGCCGAGCAGCTGGGCGGAGAGGCGCTGGTGCTGCGCGGCTCCCTCGACCGGGCGTCGCTGCGGCTGGGCGTGGTGCGGCTGACCACGGCCGAGCAGCGGCTGGCCTGGCTGGCCGACCACCTCGCCGAGCAGCCCGGCAGCGGCATCGTCTACTGCCTGACCGTGGCCGCCACCCAGGAAGTCGCCGACTACCTGCGCTCGCGCGGGCACCAGGTGGCGGCGTACTCCGGCCAGACCGAGCAGACCGAGCGGCTGGCGCTGGAGCAGGCGCTGGTCGACGGGGAGGTCAAGGCGCTGGTGGCGACGAGCGCGCTCGGCATGGGCTTCGACGCGGCGCTCGGGTTCGTGGTCAACCTGGGTGCGCCCAACAGCCCGGTGGCCTACTACCAGCAGGTCGGCCGCGCGGGTCGCGGCACGGTCGACGACGCCACGGTGGTGCTGCTGCCGGCCACCGAGGACCGTGACATCTGGGCGTACTTCGCCTCGCTCGCGTTCCCCCGCGAGGAGCTGGTCCGCGAGACGCTCGCGGTGCTGGCCGAGGAGGGCCGCGCGCTGAGCACCGCCGCGCTCGAGCCGCGGGTCGACCTGTCCCGCAACCGGCTCGAGACCATGCTCAAGGTGCTCGATGTCGACGGTGCCGTCCGACGGGTCAAGGGCGGCTGGGAGGCGACCGGCGAGCCGTGGTCCTACGACGAGGAGCGCTACGCGCGCGTCGCGGCCGCGCGTCAGGCCGAGCAACAGGCGATGCTCGACTACCTGCGCAGCGACGAGTGCCGGATGCGCTACCTGCGCCGTCAGCTCGACGACCCGGCGGTGCTGGCCGACCCGGAGTGGCGCTGCGGGCGCTGCGACAACTGTGGCGGACTCGGGCTGTCGACGGAGGTCTCGGCCGCGGCGGTGGAGGAGGCCGCCGACCGGATCGCCCGGCCCGGAGTGCCGATCGAGCCGCGCAAGCTGTGGCCCACCGGGCTGTCGGCGATCGGGATCAGCCGGTCCGGGAAGATCAAGCAGCCCGCAGAGGAGGGGCGAGCGATCGCGCGGCTGACCGACCTCGGCCACGGGGCGGCGCTGCGGGGGCTGTTCGCGCTCGACGCCCCCGACGGGCCGGTGCCCGACCCGCTCGCCCGGGCGATGGTCACCATGCTCCGCGACTGGCAGCCGCGGGTCGAGGCGATCGTCGTCGCCGAGTCCGAGCGGAAGCCGCAGCTCACCGCCGACCTGGCGGCCGGCCTGTCCCGGTTCCTGCAGGTGCCGGTCGTCGGCCGGTGGGCGGTCGTCGACCTGTCCGTCGGTGCCGACCGGGGTGCGACCAACTCCGCGCAACGGGTGGCCGCGGTCAGCCGCCGGTGCGCGCTCCAGCTCGACGACCCGGCGGCGGCGGAGGGCCGCCGGGTGCTGCTCGTCGACGATCGGCTGGTCACCGGGTGGTCGCTGACCCTGGGGGCGGAGGCGCTCCACGCGGCCGGGGCGACGGCCGTCGTACCTCTGGTGCTGGGGGTGGCCGGATGAACGCGTCGGCCTTCGGCCGGGGGCCGCCCCGACCGATCGCGCGAGGTCGACGCCCACCTCCCGCGATCTGGCGTCTGCCGGTCCTAGAGTCGAAAGCATGACCGACGACGCTCCCGCGAACGGCACCCCCGAGCAGCCTGGCGACGGGCCGCCGCCCCCGCCCGGGGCGTCGGCGCCGGAGACCGTGATTCGGCCGCCGGCGTCCGCGATCGTCGCCGACCCCGACGACGCTCCGGCCGCCGATGCCCGTGGTGCCGGCCAACCGCCGCCGCCGCCCCAGGCGGGTCTGCCCGGCCCGATCGAACCCGACCCTCCGACCCGAGCCACCCGTACCGGAACCACCGGCGGCGTGATCGCCCTCGGGACGGGCCTGCTCGCCGCCGCCGTGGTCATTGCCGGTTTCCGCAGCCGCAGCGGGGACGACGGCCTCGACTGGTCCAACTACGGCGTCGGGCTCGGTGCCACCGCGGTGCTGCTGGTGATCGCCGTGCTCGGCGCCCTCGCCGGCCGTGCGAGCGGCCGGGCCCGCGAGGAGGTCGTCACCTGGCCGGGCGCGGTGGGCATCCTCGCCACGGGCCTGATGATCGGGATCGGGATCAACCGCGGCGACAGCTGGGTGGCGTACCTGATCGGTGGCGTCATGGTCGTGCTGGCGGTGATCGGGTACGTCGCCGTGCGCCGCGCCGCCTTCGTCGTGGTCGCGATCCTCGGGTTGGCCCTCGTCTACGGGGTCGCGTTCGACGACCTGCTCGCCGACAGCGTCGGCGAGGATCATCTGCAGGTGACCGGGGCGGTCCTGGTCGCGGTATTCGTCGTGGCGGTCACGGTCGTCGGCTGGGCTCTGCCCAGTCGGGCCGTGTCCGGCGTGGTGGTGGGAGTGTCCGGCCTGGCCGGCATCCTCGGCATCCTGGCGTCCTTCGCGGTGCTGCGGTTCCTCGGCGACATCTTCGGCGGCATGTCGGGGATGCTGCTCGGCGACGACCCGTCGATGGCCACGGCGATCGGCGTGTCGGGTGGGTTCCGCGAGGCCGACGTGTGGTGGGTGGTTGCGATCGGCGGTGCCCTCGCGCTGCTGTGGGCCCTGGCCGCCGCGGTGTCCGGCCACTCGGGCTTCTCGATCCTCGCCATCGCGATGCCCGCGCTCGGCGCGCCGCTGGCGTCGATCGCCCTGGCGGCCGAGCACCCGACGTGGTGGGCGGCCAGCACGGCGGTGGCCGGGGGTGTCCTCCTGCTCGGCGGGACGTTCCTCGCGCGGCTGCGCGGTCGACGTACCGCGGCAGGTGGGTGAAGGAACTTCGTGTCGGCCCCACCCGTTAGCGTCCCCATGTGAGCTTCGTTCCCGTCTCCGGACCCGCGACCTTCCGCCCCGGGGACCCGGCGACCATCGAGTTCACCGACATCGCCGGCGCCCGCCGGATCGCGTTGCCGGTCAGCGCGGCGCTGCCGGTGCTGAGCCGATCGCGGTCGACGGACGAGGCCCACGCCAGCGTGCGCCTGCTGAGCGGGGCGGCGCTTCTCGGGCTGCGCCTGGTCGCGGCCGGGAAGGTGGCGCCCGACCAGTCCGGGCGGGCCTGGCGGGTCGACGGCCTGGATCCGCGCGACCACGAGGCCGTCGACCGTCTCGCGCGCTCCTTCGACGTCGCCGGCGAGATCGTCCGCGGGATGCTCGACGCCGTCGCCGACACCCTGCCGCGCGCGGCGCCGTCCGCCCGGCGGACGACGGAGCGGTCGCCCGAGCGCGAGCCGGCGCGGGAGCCGGCAGCGGACGGCACCCCCGACCGGTTCGCCGAGCGGGTGCGCCGCCGGATGGCCGAGCGGCGCGATGACGGCGTGCTGCCCGAGCTGGTGCGGGTCTCGCTGCGGGTCGAGGCCGACGAGGAGGAGCTGGTCGCGGGCACGGTGCGGCTGGTGCTGCAGGTCCACGACGAGCGCGACCCGCTCCACGTCTGCGACGCCGCGCTGCTGTGGACCGGCGGGGCGGCCGAGCACGGCTTCGGCAGCCGGGCACGGGTCCATGCCAGCATCGCGCTGCGGGCGGCCGCCGACGCCTGGCCGGTCCTCGACCGGCTGCTCGCCCTCGCCGTCCCCGACCAGCTGACCCTCGACGGCGCCGAGATCGCGGGCCTGCTCGAGCACGTCGGTGCGCTGCGCGACGCGCGCGTCGACGTCCACTGGCCGCGGTCGCTCGGTCCGGAGCTGACCACCCGTGCGGTGCTCGACCGGCGCCGTGAGGGCGCCGGACCGGGCCGCGGTGAGGAGTTGCCGCTGCAGGACAGCCCGTTCTCGACCGAGGGCCTCTTCTCGTTCTCGTGGCAGGTCTCGCTGCACGGTGAGGAGCTCACCGCCGAGGAGATGGCGGAGCTGGCGAGGGCGGCCAGTCCGGTCATCAAGCTGCGTGGTGCCTGGACGGTGGTGGATCCGACCGTCGCCGAGCGGGCCCGCAAGCGGCTGATCCGCAAGGCCACCGGTGCGCAGGCGCTGGCCGCGGCGCTGACCGGGGTCACCGATCTGCCCGCCACCGGCGACGAGCAGCCGGCCACGACCGAGGTGATCGTCGGCGCCAGCCTGCTGACGGTCCGCGAGCAGGTCCTCGACGCGGCGACCCGGACGCCGATCCCCGAGCCGGCGGGCCTCGCCGCGCGACTGCGCGACTACCAGCGCCACGGCCTCACCTGGCTTGCCGACCTCACCGGCCTCGGCCTCGGCGCCTGCCTCGCCGACGACATGGGTCTCGGCAAGACGATCACGCTGATCTCGCTCCACCTCCACCGCCTCGAGCAGGGCCGCTCCCAGGGCGGCCCGACCCTCGTGGTCTGCCCGGCCAGCCTGCTCGGGAACTGGGAGGCCGAGGTCGAGAGGTTCGCACCCGGCACACCCGTGCGCCGCTTCCACGGCGGCTCCCGCTCGCTCGAGGGTCTCGGCGGGCTCGGTCCGCACGGTGGCGGGTTCGTGCTGACGACCTACGGCACGCTGCGCCGCGACGCCGACACCCTGGCCGCCGTCGCCTGGGACCTGGTGGTCGTCGACGAGGCCCAGCACGTCAAGAACTCTCGTACGTCGACCGCCCGGGCCCTGCGCCGCCTGCCCAGCCGAGCCCGGGTGGCGTTGACCGGCACGCCCGTCGAGAACGACCTCACCGAGCTCTGGTCGATCCTCGACTGGTGTGTTCCGGGGCTGCTCGGCAGCCGGCAGGCGTTCCGCCGGGTGTGGGGGGCGCCGATCGAGTCGGGTGCCGAGCCGACGAAGGCGCGGCAGTTCGCGGACCTGATCGGTCCGTTCCTGCTGCGCCGCCGCAAGTCCGATCCCGGCATCGCGCCGGAGCTGCCGCCGAAGACGGAGACCGACCACCTGCTCGGCCTGACCCGCGAGCAGGTCGTTCTCTACGAGGCGTTCGTCAGGGACACCATGGAGCGCATCGAGCGCGCCGACGAGGAGACCCGCCGCGGCCTGGTGCTCGCGCTGCTCACCGGTCTCAAGCAGATCTGCAACCACCCCGCCCAGTTCCTCAAGCAGTCCGGCGCGGTCCGGCTCACTGGCCGCTCCGAGAAGCTCGAGCTGCTCGACGAGCTGGTCACCACCGTGCTCGCCGAGGACGGAGCGGTCCTGGTGTTCACGCAGTACGTCGCGATGGCCCGCCTCGTCGAGCAGCATCTCACCGCGCTCGGCGTACCCCATCAGTTCCTTCACGGCGGTACCCCCGTCGCGCGGCGCGAGGAGATGGTCCGTCGCTTCCAGGCGGCCGAGGTGCCGGTCTTCCTGCTCTCGCTCAAGGCGGGCGGCACCGGCTTGAACCTGACCCGCGCCGACCATGTCGTCCACTTCGACCGCTGGTGGAACCCCGCGGTCGAGGAGCAGGCCACCGACCGGGCCTATCGGATCGGCCAGACCCGGCCGGTGCAGGTCCACCGGATGGTCACCCGCGGCACGATCGAGGAGCGCGTGGCCCACCTGCTCGACCGCAAGCGCCAGCTCGCCGACGCGGTCCTGGCCCGCGGTGACGCGGCGCTCACCGAGTTGAGCAACGAGGAGCTGCGCGACCTGGTGACCCTGCGCCGTCAGGCGCGGGAGGCGGCGGACGCGGAGGAGTGCGACTGATGCGCACCACCTTCACCCGCCAGACCCAGCCCACGCGCGGCGTCCGCTCCTGGTGGGGCAAGGCCTGGCAGCGGGCGGTCGAGGAGGCGGCGTACTCCGACGCGGAGCTGCGCCCGGGCCGCACCCATGCCCGCCGCGGCGACGTCGGTGCCGTCAGCATCGAGCCAGGTGTGATCCTCGCCGCCTGTCGCGACGGCGACGACGCCTGGACGGTCCAGATCGGCGTGCCCGTCCTCGACGCCGCCGCCCGCACCGCCCTCGTCGAGGCGGTCGCCGCGGAGTCCGGCCGGATCGCCGAGCTGCTCGCCGGCAACCTTCCCCACGACCTCGTCGAGCATGCGGAGGAGGTCGGCGTCGAGCTGCTGCCGTACGGCGGCGAGCTGACCGCGACCTGTACCTGCTCCCACTACCTCGACCCCTGTCCCCACGCCATCGCCGTCCTGGTCCAGGCCGGCTGGCTGGTCGACGTCGACCCGCTGGTGCTCTTCGCCCTACGCGGCGTCGAGCGCGACGACCTGCTGGCCGACCTGCACGCCCGCACCGCCTCGGTCCCGGGCGTCGGCGACCGGCCGGTCCTGTCCGCCGCCCTCGCCGACGACGTCGAGCTGGTCGTCGACGCGGCCGTCCGGGCACAGCGGCTGGTTGCGCTGTTCGAGGCCGGCGCGGAGCTGCCCGACGGGCTGCTCTGAGGGCAGGCAGCCCTCAGGGCATCACCAGAACCGACCACGCAGGCGCTGTCGCCAGGGCCGTCCGTCGGGGTCGTGCAGGACGCGGTAGAGCACGCCGGCCAGGGGACGCCGCCAGGGCGGCAGCACCGGCTCGGGCAGCCGGCGCAGCCGGCCGGGCGGCCGCGGGCCGCGGCGACCTCCGGCGTGCCAGGCGTCGAGCGCGTCGGCGGAGGCGGTGAGTGCCGCGAACAGGGCGCGGCCGTCGAGCGGGCCGGGATCGGGCTCGCGGTCGAGGTGCTCGGCGATCAGGAGGCCGCGCAGCCGCGCGGCGTAGCCGGCACCGATCGCGGTGTCCGCGTCGTCGCGCACCGCCACGGTCAGCTCGGAGTCGCAGGTCCACGAGCGCCGGCAGAAGTTGTCCGAGCCGATCGTGGCCCACGCGTCGTCGAGCACGCAAACCTTGGCGTGGACGTAGACCGGCACACCCGCGGGACTCTCCAGAGCGAGGAAGGCGACCCGATCCGGGGCCGCCGCCCGCAGTCGCCGGATGGCCCGCTGTCGGCCGAGCAGCTGCGGGTCGCGGTTGAGCGTGCCGTCCTGGTCCGGGTGCATCGGCAGCACGGCCACGACGTGGAGGTCGGGGGCGCGCTCCAGCGCGTCGCTCAGGACCCGGCTCATCTGGTCGCCCCAGAGGAACTGGTCCTCGAGGTAGACCAGGGAGCGGACCCGGTCGAGCGCCTTGGTGTAGCCGCGTGCCACCGAGCGCTCGCCGGCGGGCGCGAAGTCGTAGGCCCAGCCGATGCCGAGTCTCGGGTAGGTGCGCAGGAGCTGGACGGCGTGGGTCCCTGCAGGCGGAGGTGGCGGGGCCTGGGGCGGGAGCGGTCGGCGCTCGGCGTCGAGGTCGGCGCGGGCGTCGCGCAGGCGGCGTACCGGGTTGCGGGTGGTGGGGCTGGTGTCCTCCCAGCGCTCGCGGAAGACCGTCTCGACGTCGGCGACCGCGGGACCGCGGAGGGCGACCTGGACGTCGTGCCAGGGCGGGGTGGGGCCGTACTCCTCGGCGATGTCGATGGCTTGGGGATCGCCGCGGTGCGCGGTGTCGTCGCGCCGGCCGTGGCACAGGTCGATGCCGCCGACGAAGGCGACGTCGCGGGTCGGGTCGTCGCGGTGCCGGATCACGACGAACTTCTGGTGGTGGGCGCCGGCCGGGCGCACCCGCATGTCGAGCTGGACGTCCGCGCCGAGCTCCTGGAGCTGGTCGCCGAGCTCGAGGTGGTCCTCGGCGCTGTAGCCGAACAGGCCCGTGTGCGAACGCCAGATGAGCGCCCGTACGTCGGCGCCGCGCCGGATCGCCGCACCGAGCACCTCGACCAGCTCGCTGCCGGCGGTGCCGGTCAGCCGCTCGTCGCCGTTGCCCTGCCAGTCGGTGAAGAGCACCAGGTCGCCGGGGCCGGTCCGGGCGAGGCAGGCGGCGAGCTCGGCGAAGTACGTCGCCCCATGCACCAGCGGTGTCGCCCGGTTGCCGAGCGACCAGGCGGCGGTGCCGGGCTTGTCGGCGTCGAGCACGGTGTGGGCGTTGCCACGCTCGACGGAGGTGAGGAACCAGGAGGCGTGATCGCCGGCGGGGACCTGCTCATGCACTCCTGTAGACAACACCATGCGCGGTTCAGCGGCGGCGCGGGGGTTCGCCCGCGGCCGCGGAGAGGGCGAGCTCGCGCAGCTCGTCCTGGTAGCCGGCGTACGTCGTCCGCATCCTCGCCGCCGGCCAGTCGGCCGGCAGCAGAGCGGCCGGCAGCAACGGGTCGGAGGCGAGGTGACGGACGACGCGCGCGGCGACCGCGAGCCGCGGGGCCGGGGCGGTGGTCCGCTCGAACCGGCTCAGCAGGTCGCGTCCGGCGTCGGCCCAGCCGGCCAGGTCCCACAGCCGGGTCGCCAGGTTCGCGGGGTCGTCGTCGGGCGTGACGGTGAAGGCGCTGAGGACCGGCTCACCGGCGTACCCCCGCGCCCGGCGAAGGTTCGCCGGGCGGGTCCACACGCCCTCGCGCAGCTCGGCGAGTCGGTACGACGTCAGTCGGTCCCGCAGCGCGGCCCGCTCCGCGCCGGTGCGGCCGGCGACCACGACGACCGCCATCTCCCAGGTGCCGTCCCAGCGGGTCTCGGCGTCGAGGACCGCCTCGTCCTGCCGGCGCTGGCGCGAGGCCAGCCGCTCGCCGAGGACGTAGTCGCCGTCGGCTCGGCGCAGGTCGCCCGCTGCCACCGCCCGGGTCAGCGCGACCCGGGCGGTGGCGGACGGTACGCCGAAGTGCTCGCCCGCGCGCACCAGCTCGGCGGCGGACATCCGGTCCGGGTGCGAGCCGAGCAGCAGACTCAGCATCACCGAGCGTGCCGACAGGGCGGGCAGGTCCTCCACGAAAGCTGATGCTACACATCTGGACACGGTCGTTGTGAAAACCGTAATATCACGTCATGGCTACGCACGAGGTCGTCAACCAGGTCCCGCCGCTCGTCGGCCACGACACCTCCGCGGACCCCGCGCTGCGTGAGGGCATCGAGCGCGAGGGCGCCGGATGGGCGCTGCCCGAGATCCAGGAGGTCGGGCGCCTGGCGGGCACGGCACCGGCGCAGGAGTGGGGTCGAATGGCCGAGCGGGTGCCGCCGCGGCTGCTGACCCACGACCGCTACGGGCGGCGCATCGACGAGGTGGAGTACGTGCCGGCGTACCACCGGCTGATGGAGACCGCCGTCTCCCACGGCATCCACGCCGCCCCGTGGGCCGACGACCGTCCGGGCGCGCACGTCGCCCGTGCCGCGAAGTTCTACTCCTGGAACGTCGACGCGGGGCACGGCTGCCCGATCTCGATGACCTACGCCGTCGTCCCGGCCCTGCGTGCCAACCCGGAGCTCGCCGCGCGGTTCGAGCCGCTGCTCACCAACCGCGCGTACGACTTCGGCCTGCGCGACCCCGAGACCAAGCGCGGCCTGATCGCCGGCATGTCGATGACCGAGAAGCAGGGCGGCTCCGACGTCCGCGCCAACACGACCACCGCGACTCCTCTCGCCGGCGAGCCCGGGGCGTACCGGATCGTCGGTCACAAGTGGTTCACCTCGGCGCCGATGTCCGACCTGTTCCTCACCCTCGCGCAGGCGCCGGGCGGGCTGTCGTGCTTCCTGCTGCCGCGGGTGCTGCCCGGCGGCGAGGCCAACCCGATCCGCTTCATGCGCCTCAAGGACAAGCTCGGCAACAAGTCCAACGCGTCGTCGGAGATCGAGTACGACGACGCGCTCGGCTGGCTCGTCGGCGAGGAGGGCCGCGGGGTCAAGACGATCGTCGAGATGGTCAACATGACCCGTCTCGACTGCGTGATCGGCTCGGCGTCCGGCATGCGGTCCGCGCTGGTGCAGGCGGCGCACCACGCCCGCCACCGCGCGGCCTTCGGCAAGCTGCTCATCGAC
Organism: Nocardioides sp. S5-5; assembly: GCF_054954065.1. NCBI lineage: Bacteria > Bacillati > Actinomycetota > Actinomycetes > Propionibacteriales > Nocardioidaceae > Nocardioides > Nocardioides sp. S5-5. Next base: position 4,756,988 of record NZ_CP199913.1, on the reverse strand, counting down.
CAGCCGCTGATGCGCAACGTCCTCGCCGACCTCGCGGTCGAGTCCGAGGCCGCCACCACCGCGATGATGCGCCTCGCGGGAGCCAACGACCGCGCGATCCGAGGCGACGCCGGTGAGGCGGCGCTGCGCCGGCTCGCGCTCGCCGCCACGAAGTACTACGTCTGCAAGCGTGGCCCGGTCCTCGCCAACGAGGCGCTCGAGTGCCTCGGCGGCAACGGCTACATCGAGGACTTCGACCTGGCCCGCATCTACCGCGAGCTGCCGCTCCTCTCCATCTGGGAGGGATCCGGCAATGTCGCCGCCCTCGACGCGCTGCGCGCCATCGGCCGCGAGCCGGAGTCCCTCGACGCGTTCTTCGCCGAGGCCGAGCTCGCCGTCGGGGTCGACAGCCGGTACGACGACGCGCTCACGTCGCTCAAGAAGGAGCTCACGGACGTCGACGACATCGAGCTGCGCGCCCGCCGGCTGGTCGAGCAGATCGCCGTGATCTTCCAGGCCGGCCTGCTGATCCGCTTCGCGCCGGGCGCCGTCGCCGACGCCTTCTGCGCCAGCCGGCTGGGACGCGACTGGGGCAGTGCGTTCGGCACCCTGCCCCCCGGCCTCGACCTCGGGCCGATCCTGGAGCGGAGTCAGCCGGGGTTCTGAGGGGGTTGCAGGTTTCTCAAGGGATGCAGCCAAACCTGCGCTTCCCAGTTCAAATTTGACCAGGGGAGTGCGGGTTTGGCTGCATCCCTTGAGAAACCTGCACCCCGAGCGCCCCCAACGCCATCGACGCCAGCAGTTCGCGCAGGGCGGCGTCGGGGATCCCGTGACCGGCGCGGGGGGTGGAGTTGAGCAGACCGAACGCGGCCTGGGCGGCGGCGTGGGCTCGGGGCTTGTCCAGGTCGGGGCGCAGGGAGCGGAGCTGGTCGGCCCACAGGTCGACGTACGCGCGCTGGAGGCGTCGGACCTGCTGGCGGGCGTGCTCGGGGAGCGACTCCCAGTCGCGGTCCTGGACGATGATGAGCGGGCGGTGGCCGAGGGCGAACTCGACGTGCCAGTCGACGAGTCCGCGCAGCGCGGCGGAGGGGTCGCCGGCGCCGGCGGCGACGCGCTCGCGGCCGACCTCGAGCAGGCGCTCGCTGATGGAGGTCAGCATCTCGGCGAGCACCGCCTGCTTCGAGGCGAAGTGCTTGTAGAGCGCGGGGCCGGAGATGCCGCAGGCCGCGCCGAGGTCGGCGACGGAGACGCCGTGGAAGCCGCGGGCGGCGAACAGTTCGGCGGCGGTGGCCAGGATCTGCTCGCGGCGGGTCGGCTCGGTCACCCCCGAAGGCTACCCACGCCGACCCGTCCCCCCGATGGGGCATGACGCGGCCGGTCCGCCGCTGCTAGGCAGGAGGACGGTGCGGTCCGCGCCATCGACCCGAGGGAGCGGGGGAGCAGGCAGATGGACAGGCGAGTGATCAGAACGGCGACGGCGGTGGTGACCCTGGCCCTCGTGGCGGCGGGCGGCCCGGCCGTGGCGAAGCGAGGCGGCGAGAGGGACGGTGGTCGGGCGACGGTCACCGCGCTCGACGGGCCGCGGGGCGTGGACGCCCTCGGTCACGGCCGCGTCCTCGTCACGGAGACGAACGGCGACTTCAGCCTGGTCGTCGAGCGTCGGCACAAGCCCGCCCGGGTGGTGCCGCTCGGCAATCTGCCGACCGACTTCCCGCCCGCGATCGCGCAGGGCACGCACGGCACCGTCTACCTGCTGACCGGCGCGTCCGGTCCGCCGCCGGAGGAGTCGGCGCGGATGCTGCGGGGCGCGGACGAGCCGGCGGCCGGGGCCACGCTCTACAAGTGGCGTCCCGGCTGGGGCAGCCCCCGGCCGGTCGCCGACATCGGGGCCTACCAGGCGAGTGATCCCGACCCCGACGACCAGGAGGGCTTCCCCGAGGACAGCAACCCCTTCGGGCTCGCGGCGTTGCGTGACGGCACGGTCCTGGTGGCCGACGCGGCGGGCAACGACCTGCTCCGGGTGTGGCCCAACGGCCGCATCGTGACGGTGGCGCGGCTCAAGCCGCGGCTGGTCGAGGTACCCGCCGGGCTGCCCGAGGTGCCACCGGAGGAGGGCGGCCCGCTGCCGCCCGCCGGGACGCCGATCCTGGCCGAGGCGGTCGCCACGTCGGTGACGGTCGGCGCCGACGGCTACTGGTACGTCGGCGAGCTGCGCGGCTTCCCGGCCACCCCCGGCACCTCCCAGATCTGGCGGGTCGCTCCCGGCTCGCAGAACGCGACGTGCGACCCCGAGCATCCGTGGACCGGCCGCTGCAAGAGGTACGCCGACGGGCTCACCTCGATCACGGACCTCGCCGCGGGCAGGGACGGCGTGTACGCGCTGGAGCTGTCGAAGGCCAGCTGGCTCTCCTCGGAGCTCGGCCTGCCGGGCTCCGAGGTCGGCGGCCTGTTCCTGGTGCGCAAGCCGGGCCGGTACCCGCGGACGGTCGAGCTGCTGCCCGACCAGCTGATCCTGCCGGGCGGGGTCGACGTCAGCGACCACGTCTACGTGGCCGGGCCGCTGTTCGGTCCGGGCGCGCTGCTCCGTCTTCGGTAGGCGGGGTATTGCACGACAGGTTAACGATCATTAACCTGTCCTTGTGTCCGAGACTTCCGAGCCCACCCTCCGCGACCTCGCCGCCGACCTGCGCGAGCGCCTCGCGCGCGTGCGTCAGGGCGGCAGCGAGGCGGCCCGCACCAAGCACACCGACCGCGGCAAGCTCCTCGCCCGCGACCGGGTCGACGGCCTGCTCGACCCCGGCAGCCCGTTCCTGGAGCTGGCGCCGCTGGCGGCGTACGGTATGTACGGCAAGCCGGGCGAGGACCATGCCGTCCCCGCGGCCGGCGTCGTCGCCGGCATCGGCCGGGTCGAGGGCCGCAACGTCATGGTCGTCGCCAACGACGCGACGGTGAAGGGCGGCACCTACTACCCGATGACGGTCAAGAAGCACCTGCGGGCACAGGCGATCGCGGCGGAGAACGCGCTGCCGTGCGTCTACCTGGTCGACTCCGGCGGCGCCTTCTTGCCGATGCAGGACGAGGTGTTCCCCGACAAAGAGCACTTCGGCCGGATCTTCTTCAACCAGGCCACCATGTCCGCCCGTGGGATCCCGCAGCTCGCCGCGGTGATGGGCTCCTGCACCGCCGGCGGCGCCTATGTCCCGGCGATGTCCGACGAGACCGTCATCGTCAAGAACCAGGGCACCATCTTCCTCGGCGGCCCGCCGCTGGTGAAGGCCGCGACCGGCGAGGTCGTCAGCGCCGAGGACCTCGGCGGCGGCGACGTGCATGCCCGCAAGTCCGGGGTCGTCGACCACCTCGCCGACGACGACGCCCACGCGCTGCGCATCCTGCGCGGCATCGTCGACACCCTCCCCGCCCCCGCCGCCGCCGAGCGGACCGAGGTGGAGGACCCGCACGAGTCGCCGGAGAGCATCTACGACGTGGTGCCGTCGAGCACCCGCACGCCGTACGACGTCCGCGAGGTGATCCGGCGCCTGGTCGACGGCAGCCGGCTCCAGGAGTTCAAGCAGCTGTACGGCGAGACCCTGGTCTGCGGGTTCGCCCGGATCCACGGCCACCCGGTCGGCATCGTCGCCAACAACGGCATCCTCTTCAGCGAGTCCGCGCTCAAGGGCGCGCACTTCGTGGAGCTGTGCAACCAGCGTGGCATCCCGCTGCTGTTCCTGCAGAACATCTCCGGCTTCATGGTCGGCCGCGAGTACGAGAACCGTGGCATCGCCCGCGACGGCGCCAAGCTGGTCACCGCGGTCGCCTGCTCCGTCGTACCGAAGCTGACGGTCGTCGTCGGCGGGTCCTTCGGCGCCGGCAACTACGGCATGTGCGGTCGCGCCTACGACCCGCGCTTCTTGTGGATGTGGCCGAACTCCCGGATCTCCGTGATGGGCGGCGACCAGGCGGCCAACGTGCTCGCCACCGTCGCCGGCCGCGAGGACGACGAGGAGTTCAAGCAGCCGATCAAGGACCAGTACGAGACCCAGGGCTCGCCCTACTACGCGTCCGCGCGACTGTGGGACGACGGCGTGATCGACCCCGCCGACACCCGCCGCATCCTCGGGATGGCTCTCGAGGTCGTGACCGCGGTGCCGACGCCCGCCCCCAACTACGGCATCTTCAGGATGTGATCGCGATGGTTTCGACAGGCTCAACCAGCATCCGGACCCTCCTCGTCGCCAACCGGGGCGAGATCGCCCGGCGCGTCTTCCGCACCTGCCGCGACCTCGGCATCCGCACCGTCGCGGTCCACACCGACCTCGACGTCGACGCGCTGCACGTCCGCGACGCCGACGTCGCGCTCCGCGTGCCGTCGTACCTCGACGGCGACGCCGTCCTGGCCGCCGCGAAGGAGGCCGGAGCCGACGCGATCCACCCCGGCTACGGCTTCCTCTCCGAGAACGCCGGCTTCGCGGCCGCCGTCACCGGCGCGGGCATCGCCTGGGTCGGCCCGAGCCCGAAGGTGATCGAGCAGATGGGCCGCAAGGACGCGGCCCGCGACCTCGCCGTCGCGGCCGGGGTGCCGGTGGTGCCGTCGTACGGCATCGACGAGGACCCCGCGACCTTCGCCTACCCGGTGCTGGTCAAGGCCGCCGCCGGCGGCGGCGGCAAGGGGATGCGCGTGGTCCGGGAGGCAGCCGACTTCGACGCCGCCGTCGCGGCCGCGAAGCGCGAGGCCGCCAGCGCGTTCGGCGACGACACCATCCTGATCGAGAAGTACGTCGAGCGCGGCCGGCACATCGAGGTGCAGGTGCTCGGCGACAGCCACGGCACCGTCGTCCACCTCGGCACCCGCGAGTGCTCGGTGCAGCGCCGCCACCAGAAGGTGCTCGAGGAGGCGCCCGCGCCCGCGCTCGACGACGACCTGCGCGAGCGGATCCACACCTCGGCCGTCGCGCTCTCCGCGTCCGTGGGCTACGAGAACGCCGGCACCATCGAGTACCTCCTCGACGCGAGCACCGGTGACTTCTACTTCCTGGAGATGAACACCCGGCTCCAGGTCGAGCACCCGGTCACCGAGATCCACAGCGGGACCGACCTCGTGGCGCTGCAGATCGCCGTTGCCGCTGGTGATCCGCTGCCGTTCGACCAGTCCCGGCTGCGGTTCTACGACCACGCCATCGAGGCCCGGATCTACGCCGAGGACGCCTTCGGCGGCTTCCTCCCGCAGGCCGGTACGGCGACCGTCGTCTCCTGGCCCGAGGCCGCGCGCGTCGACCACGCGCTCGAGTCCGGCCAGGTCGTGAGCACGTCGTACGACCCGATGCTGGGCAAGGTGATCGTCTGCGGTCGCGACCGCGAGGCCGCCCGCCGCGCGCTCGTCGCCGCGCTCGACGACACCGCGATCCTCGGTCTGACCACCAACACCGGCTTCCTGCGCGTGCTGGCGGCGGGCGAGGAGTTCGCGGTCCCCGGCGGCATCGACACCGCGTGGCTGGACCGACACGACGTCGCGTCCCCGGACCCCGCGCCCGCACGGGAGATCGCCGCCCGGCTCTGGCTCGATGCCAACACCGTGTCGAGTGGTCCGTTCGCCGGCGACGGCTTCCGGATGGGCGCACCCGCGGCGGCTCCGGTCGTGGAGTTCACCGACGGCGCCGTGACGGTTTCCCGGGCACAACGTCATTCGTTCCGTGGGCGACCGCCCACGGAACGAATGACGTCACGTGTCTCGGCCCACCACGTCGAGCTCGCCCACCACGGCCAGCGCTACGTCTTCGACCGTCCCGACGCCAGCGCGGACCACGGGGCCGCCGCGGGCGACGGCACCATCGTCGCGCCGATGCCGGGCACCGTCCTCGACGTGAAGGTCGCGGTCGGCGACACCGTCGCCGAGGGCGACCTCCTCGGCGTCGTGGAGGCGATGAAGATGGAGCTGGCGCTCAAGGCGCCGTACGCCGGCACGGTGACCGCCGTCGGCGCGAGCACCGGCCAGCAGGTGGCCCTGGGGGCGGAGCTGTTCGTGGTCGAGGGGAGCGAGTCGTGACCGGGCTGCCGATGGTCGTCCCCGAGCCGGGCCTGCCGACCGAGGTCACGATCTACGAGGTCGGCCCGCGCGACGGCCTGCAGAACGAGAAGTCCGTCGTACCGACCGAGGTCAAGGCCGCCTTCGTGAAGCGGCTGATCGCCGCCGGGCTGCCGGTCGTCGAGGCCACCAGCTTCGTCCACCCGCGGTGGGTGCCCCAGCTGGCCGATGCCGCCGAGCTGATGACCGGTCTCACCGCCGACCTCGGCGACGCCGCCCGCAGGCTACCGGTGCTCGTCCCCAACCAGCGCGGCCTCGACCGGGCCGTCGAGCTCGGCCTGCGCCACGTCGCGGTCTTCGCCTCGGCGACCGATACCTTCGCAAGCAAGAACCTCAACCGCACGCTGGAGTCGCAGTTCGAGATGTTCGAGCCGACGATCAGGGCGGCGCTGGATGCCGGGATGGACGTGCGCGGCTACGTCTCGATGTGCTTCGGCGACCCGTGGGAGGGTGCCGTCCCGGTCGGGCAGGTCGTCGCCGTCGGCAGGCGCCTCCTCGATCTCGGGGTCGGCCAGCTCAGCCTCGGCGACACCATCGGCGTCGCCACCGCCGGCCACGTCAAGGCGCTGGTCGCCGCGTTCGCCGATGCCGGTGTCGGCTGCGAGCGGCTCGCCCTGCACTTCCACGACACCTACGGCCAGGCGCTCACCAACGTCCATGCCGGGCTGCAGGCCGGCGTCACGACGTACGACGCGTCGGCGGGCGGCCTGGGCGGCTGCCCGTACGCCCAGAGCGCCACCGGCAACCTCGCCACCGAGGACCTGGTCTGGTTCCTCACCGGCCTCGGCATCGAGCACGGTGTCGACCTCGACGCGGTCGTCGGCACCAGCGTCTGGATGGCCGAGCAGCTCGGCCGGCCCAGTCCCTCCGCCGTCGTCCGGGCCCTGGCGGGCAGCAGCTCCTGACCCCCCTCTAACGTGGGGCCATGAGTCGAGAACGGGCCTGGGGGTGGGTGGCCGCGTTGCGGAGCGGCGCGACGACGCCGTGGCTCGACTGGCCGGCCGACGGCTCCGGTGAGGGCCCGGCGCTCGGCGCCGAGCTGCCCGGAGCGCAGCAGCTCGCGCTGCTGCGCCGCGTCAACGCCCACGCCGCGGCCGCCGGTCGCACCGTCCCGGCCGCCACCGCCGACCGGGTGCTCGCCGCCGGCGTCTCCGGTCGCGGGCGCAGCGAGCTCGCCCTGGTGGGAGTGGACGCTCCCGACCAGTTCGGGCCGCGTCCCGTCGACCCGGACGCGCTGGCCGACGACGAGCTGCTCCGGGTGGCCAGCGCGCTGATCGCCGACGACATCGCGGTGGCCGCCTCCCTTCCCGCTCCCGAGCCGAGCCTGGTCGACCGGGTGCGCGCCACCCGCCGACCGTGGGTGCGCTCGTTCGTGATCGTCGGGATGCCCTGGCGTGCCGACGCCGTCCGGGCCGAGCTGACCGCGCAGGGGCACCGCCCGGGCGGGCGCCGGCCGACGGCGTACCTGCTCGCCGACGACCTCGAGACGGTCCTCGTGCAGGCCTGGGCTGCCCGCAGCTTCGACCAGGGCGGCGCCTCCTGGCGCGGCTTCGTGCGCGCCAACGCCGGCGCCGGTCACCTGCCGCCGCGGGCCGACCTGGCGCGGATGGCGCGCTCCGCCGCCTACAAGTACGGCGCCGCGCGGGTCCGCGTCGTCCTCGACGACCGGCTGCTGGCCGACGAGCTCGGGGTGTCCCGACTCGGGGGGCCGCCGCGCCTCGGCGCGAACGCGGTCGACCTGGTCCGCCGGGTCGGTGAGCCGCTCGGCCTGCTGGTGCCGTCCGCGGACCGCCCGCGGCTGCTCCGCGAGACCCTCGCCGGCCGCCTCGACGGGCTCGGCGGTCCGGCGCCGACGCTGCCGCCGCGCTGGGACGGCTGGCTCAGCACCCAGGCCGAACGCACCCGGCACGACCTCGCCGCTGCTCGCTACCCTGTGCTCGGCGATCTCGACCAGCTCCTGCCGCGCCCCCTCGGGTACGAGCCGGTGGTGCCGGTCGACGCCGAGGTGCTGAGCCTCGCGCTGGGCCTGCTCCTCGACCCGGTGACGGCGACAGTCAGGACCATGGCCAAGGAGGAAGCATGAACCACCCCGCAGAGTTCTGCGCTTCCCCCGCTTCGCTCCTTGGCGTCGGTCGCTTCGCTCCCCGCCTGCTTCGCATCCACCGCACAACTCAGCGGGAACCCCGGTGAGTCGGCGAGTCCTGCTGCACGTCGGCACGCCCAAGACAGGGACGTCGTACCTCCAAGACGTCCTCTACAAGAACCGCGCCCGGCTGCTCAAGCAGGACGTGCTGTACCCGGCCGGGCGCTTCGACGCGCACTTCCTCGCCGCGCTCGACCTGATGCGGCTGCGCTGGGGCGGCCTCGAGGCGGAGGCCGTCGGGGCCTGGGACAGGCTGGCCGACGAGGTCCGGGCCCACGACGGCACCGCGATCATCAGCCACGAGATCCTCGCCTCCGCCTCGCGCAGCCAGGTGGCGCGCGCGCTCGCCTCGCTGGGCCACCAGGCCGGCGGCGACACGAGCAGCGGCGGCACCGAGGTCCACCTGATCCTCTCCGTTCGCGATCTGGTCCGACAGATCCCGGCCGAGTGGCAGGAGAACGTCAAGCACCGCGCCCGGTTCGGGTACGGCCGCTTCCTCGAGCTGATCCAGGACCCCGAGCGCGCCCACCGCGTCGGCGCCTGGTTCTGGGGCGTGCAGGAGATCCCCGACATCCTCGACCGCTGGGGCGCCGACATCCCGCCGGAGCGGGTCCACCTGGTCACCGTGCCGCCGTCCGGCGGCTCGCCCGACCTGCTGTGGGAGCGGTTCAGTGCCACCTTCGGGCTCGACGGGCTCGACCTCAAGCTCACCACCCGCCGCGCGAACCCGAGCCTCGGCGTACCCGAGTCCGCGCTGATCCGCCGGATCAACCGGGTCGCCGCCCGCGACCTGCCCCCGCAGCACTACCGGCCGCTGGTCCGCGAGCTGCTCGCGCACCGCACCCTGTCCAAGCGCACCAAGTCCGCTCGCCTCGGCCTGCCGCCCGACCAGTACCCCTGGGTCCAGGAGCTCACCGAGAGCTGGGTGAGCGAGCTGTCCCGTCGCGGGTACGACGTCGTCGGCGACCTCGAGGACCTGCGCGGCGCCCCCGCCCCGGGCGGCAAGTGGGTCGACCCGGACCGCCCGCCGGAGCGCCAGGTCTCCGCCGCGGCGGTCGACGCGATCAAGGCGCTGCTGCTCGACAACGCCGAGGCGCACGCCGAGAACGAGCGGCTGCGCCGCAAGCTCGAGGCCGCCCGCCGCGAGCTGGTCCGGGCCCGCACGCCGCGGCTGATGCGGTCGATGGAGTGGACGGTGCAGCGGCTGGAGGGCAGCGGCAAGGGGCGTCAGGCGCTCGAGGTCTACCGCAAGGCGCGCAACCGCGCGGCCCAGGAGCCCTCGGACTCTTAGCGGCCGCGCGGCCGGAACTCCCGGCCGGCGTACCGACCCACCCGGAAGGTGCTCCAGCCGTCGGCCACCGCGCCGACGGCGCCGCCGACGAGCGGCACCTTCTTGCCGACCGTCGTGACCATCCGCTTGCCGATCACCCGGCTGACCAGCTCGCCGGCCAGCACTGTCGACACGGTCCGGTCGAGGGTCGGGTCGTGCTGGGGGGCGGTCGCGATCGCCATCGGCGGGGCGGGCAGCTGGCGTCGCTTCACCATCGCGCGCACCGTGTCCTCGCCGAGGATGCAGACCAGGATCGCGTTGCGCACCCGCGGGTCCTCGAGGTCGTAGCCGCGCAGGTAGGCGATCCCCGCCACCATCCGGCACTGGATGATCGCCAGCCCGGTGATGCTCGCCGGCGCCACGATCGCGGCGGTGATCAGGCCGCCCAGGTTGGTGGCCAGGCCCTCGACGCTGGCGTAGGCGACATGGTTCTCGGTCAGCTCCCGCACAGCCTTGTCGACGTCGCCGCGCTGCTCCTCGAGCTGCACCCGCGCCGCGTGGGCCGCCGGTGGCAGCGGTCCGACGCCCACCAGCGCCCGGTGCAGCGCCTCGCGCACGAACGACTGGGTCAGCCCCGGCGCCAGCCGGGTGACCTTCGGGGCGAGGGTCTGGGCGGTCCGCAGCGCCAGGCCCTTCTTGATCGAAGCCATGTCCCGAGCCTAGCCGCGCCTAGGATCGGGCCGTGCCCGTCGAGCCCGAGCCCAGCCCCTGGGTGTTCCCGAGCCGTGCGGACCTGGCCGCGCTGCCGGTGCTCGACGATCCCGACGAGGAGTACGAGGACGACGGGGACGGCACCCACGACGGGAGCGACCTGGTGGCGGTCGGGGCGGACCTCGCGCCGGGGACCCTGCTGGCGGCGTACCGGTGCGGGCTGTTCCCCATGCCCGAGGGGCGCGCGATCGGCTGGTGGAGCCCGGCGTACCGCGGCGTCCTGCAGCTCGACGAGCTGCGGGTGTCCCGATCGCTGCGCCGCTCGGCGCGCGACTTCGAGATCCGCGTCGACACCGCCTTCGATGAGGTGGTCGAGGCCTGCGCCGACCCACGTCGCCCGCACGGCTGGATCGACGCCCGGATCGCCCGTGCGTACGGCGACCTGCACCGCCTCGGGTGGGCCCACTCGGTCGAGGCGTGGCGGGACGGGCGCCTGGCCGGGGGCCTGTACGGGGTCGCGATCGGCGGCCTGTTCGCCGGCGAGTCGATGTTCCACCACGTCACCGACGCTTCCAAGGTCGCACTGATCGGGCTCGTCGAGGGACTCCGCTCGGACGCCGCCGGGGCCGCGGGCAACCGGCTGATCGACGTGCAGTGGGCCACCCGCCATCTCGCGAGCCTGGGGGTGCGGGAGATCCCGCGGCCGTCCTACCTCGCCGCGCTGGAGGGCCTGCTCGCCGTCCCGACCGCCGCACTCTGGGCGCGCTGACACCACGCCGGTCACGGGACCGCAACCTGCTGTTCGCCACACCTGTGAATAGTCTGAGTCCGGTGGGGCAGGGTGACCGCGTACACGTGCCCCCCCGGGGGCGCGCCGAGGTGCTCCATCCCCCCGACCATTTCGGCGGCTGACGCCGCCTCCATGAAAGGAACACCATGACGCTCATGAAGCGCCCGCTGGCCTCCGCCGGTGCCGTCGTCCTCCTCGCTCTCTCGCTCACCGCCTGTGGTGGCGGCGCGCCGAGCGACGCCTCCGTCAAGGACTTCTGCGCCGCGGCCAACGACAGCCTCGGTGACACCGACTTCCTGAAGGCGATCGAGGACAAGGACTACGACAAGATCGCCGACCTGTTCAAGGAGCAGGCCGAGAAGGCCGAGGAGGTCGGGACGCCGAAGGACATCCCGGACGACGCTCGCGAGGGCTTCGAGATCCAGATCGACACCTTCAAGGACCTCGACGGCGACACCGTCAAGAAGGGCTTCGAGGCCGAGGACCAGAGTGCGTTCGAGGACGACCTGATCTCGAAGGACGACCAGAAGAAGGTCGAGGCGTTCACCAAGTACCAGTCCGAGACGTGCGCGGAGTCGACCGGCAGCGGCTCGAGTGGCTCGGACGACTCGTCGACCGACCTGCCGACCGACCTGCCGACCGACGTCCCGACGGGCCTCCCGACGGACCTGCCGTCGGACCTCCCGACCTCGCCGGAGGACCTCAAGAGCCTGCTCTCGGACCTACCGACCGACCCGGAGGAGCTCGAGAGCCTGCTCTCGGACCTGCCCACGCAGTGACCCGCGCCTGACCGGCGCACGACGGCCCCGCCGACCTGGTCGGCGGGGCCGTCGTCGTCAGCGGGCCGGACGGTCAGACGACCTGGGGCGGCTGATCGCCGTCGGCGCTCATCGGCCGGCCGGCCCGCTCCCAGCCGAGCATGCCGTCGACGAGGTTGACCACGTCGTAGCCCTGCTGGGCGAGGTAGGCCACCGCGCGCGCCGAGCGGCCGCCGCCCTTGCAGACCACCAGCGTCTGCGGGGCCTCGAGCTCCACGAACTCGCCCAGCCGGGCGGGCAGCTCCATCAGCGGGATGTGGACCGCGCCCTCGATGTGGCCGGCTGCCCACTCGTCGGCCTCGCGGACGTCGAGCACCACCAGGCCCTCGGGGAGCGGGTACGGGACGCCGTCGATCTCGACCTCAGGGATCATGGCTCCACACTAGTGTCGACGGGACACGAGAGGTCGCGCCAGGCGGTGTCGCCGCGTGCAGCGCCGTCGCCACGGCCTCGACCGCGGGCGTGCGGGCCGGCCGGGTCAGCAGGAACACCTCCCGGCCGAGCGGGCCCTCGGCGAGCGGGCGTACGACGGCCCCGGTGTCGCGTCCGTCGAGCGCGAGGTCGGGAAGCAACGCGCCGGCGCCGGCGGTGCAGCCGCTCGCGCAGCAGTCGCTCGCGGCGCAGGTCGGCATGGATCAGGCGCGGCTGGTCGCCGTACTCGTCGCCGATGACGAGGTCGTACTGGTGCAGTCGCAGCCCGGGGGCGGACTGCTCGACCTCGCCCTCGGCGTCCTGCTCTCGCTCGGCGCGGCCGCCACCTACACCGGCTACATCGTGATCGGGGACCGGGTCACCGCCGGCACCCCGCCGGTCGCGCTCGCCGCACTGGTCTGCACCGGCGCCACCGGCGCACTGCTCGCCGTCGACTCCGTGCGGGGCCTTCCGGACCTCGGCTTCGGTGCCGCCGGCTGGGGCTGGCTGATCGTCCTCGTGCTGGTCAGCACCGTCGCCTCGGTCCTGCTGTTCTTCGCCGGCCTCGCCAGGGTCGGCCCGTCGACCGCCGCGATCCTCTCCATCCTCGAGCCGGTCGTCACGGTGCTCAGCGCGGCCGTGGTGTTCGGCGAGACGCTGACCGCGCCGCAGTGGCTGGGCGGACTGCTGGTCCTCGGCGCGGTGGTGCTGGTGCAGTTGCCGAGGCGGGTCCGGGCCCGGGTCGTCGTACCGGCGCTCAGGGTGCCCGCATGACGCCGACGCCCTCGGGCTGGAAGCCGGGGAACACCTGCGCCGAGGACGCCCCGAGCCGGCTGACCACCACCTCGGAGAGCACGCTGCGGTAGTCGGTGGTGACCAGCAGGTCGCCGTCGACGGTGTCGACCAGGCCCGGCCAGTGACCGCGGTAGCCGCCCTTGACGCCGGCGCCGAGCAGGAACATCACGTTGCCGTAGCCGTGGTCGAGTCCGTAGTTCGCGTTCTCCCTGGTACGCCGGCCGAACTCCGAGAGTGTCACGACGGTGACCTTCGACATCAACGGCCCGAGGTCGGTGAGGAAGGCCGCCAGCGCGCCGGCGAGCTCCTTGGTCATCCGTTGCAGCTGGCCCCACTCCAGGGTGCCGAGGTCGACGTGGTGGTCCCAGCTCCCGGTGTCGATGGTGATCACCTCGGCCCCGATGTCGCCGCGGATGGTGCGCGCGGCCGAGGCCAGGCTCTCGCCGAGGTCGCCGTCGGGGTAGACCGCGCCGTTCGCGGGCGTCGCCGACGAGTCCCGGACCGGCGCGAAGTCGGCGATCGCCCGCATCGCGGACCGGGCGCCCGCCCCCAGCGGACCGGGCGCGTCCGCCCACATCGTCGTCATCGACCGCGGCCGCCGGCCCTGCGTGTCCCAACGGTCCGCGCCGGCGAGCGTCATCGAGTCGACCCGGTCGACGGCGACCGCGGGCTGGGGACCGAGCAGTGCGGCCGGGAGCACGGAGTCGCCGAGCTGCACCGCCTGCAGCGGGCTGTCCTCGGCGTCTCGGCCGATCAGCCGGTTCAGCCAGCCGACCCGCTCCGACGAGCCCGGGTCGGCATCCTCGACGGCCTCGATCGCCGCGAAGTGCGAGCGGTTCGGGGCCGGGAGGCCGGTCGCGTGGACGGCCGCCATCGTGCCGGCGTTCCACCACGGCAGCAGTGGCGCCAGGTCGGGGTGCAGACCGAAGAAGGCGTCCTTGGCCAGCAGTCGACTCGACGGTACGGCGATCCGCGGGCGCGCCGCGTAGTAGACCGGGTCGGCGTGGGGGACCACCAGGCTCATCCCGTCGACGGCGCCGCGCATCGAGAGCACCACCAGCACGGCCGGGGCGCTCGGCGTGGCGGCGTACGACGTCGACATGAACGCCCCACCGACCGCGGTGGTGGTCGTCACCGCCGCCGTCGTGGCGGCCAGGCCGCGGAACAGCCCGCGGCGGCTGAGCGTCGCGAACTCGTCGCAGGCGAATGAGGAGGTCATCGGCACCTCACCGGGTCATGTGCAGGGGCGAGTCGAGCAGGACGGTGAGCAGCCGCGGCAGCTCCCAGGCCACGATCCGGTGCTGGGGCGTGATGACATCGCTCGGTGCGCAGCCGGCCGCGTCGCACGCCGCCCGGAGCATGGTCGCCTCGACCGGCCGGCCGTGCAGGGTGCGGCAGAGGTGGTCGACGAGCTCGTCGAAGCGGATGCTGGCGACGGTCGGGGTCGGCTCCGGCGCGGCGGGCACCTCCGGTGTCGGTGTCGGCGCCGGTGTCGGCACAGGCGGCGGGGCCGGCTGCTTCTTGGCCTTCTTGGCCTTCTTCTTTCTCCGTTTCTTCTTTTTCTTCTTCTTGCCCTTCTTCGGGCGCCCGACGACCAGCGCCTCGTTCTCGGCGGCCGGGGTGCCGGCGGGCGCGGGCGCCGCGGCGGGCAGCCAGGAGAGCGGCGCGCGGTACTGCACGCCCTCGACGGGCCACCAGCCGCCGCTCATCGTGTAGTGGACGTCCAGCGAGGCGAGGAAGCGCGACGTGGACGACCAGGCCAGGGCGGTGTCGGGCCGGCCGTCCGGGCGCGGCCAGTCGAACGGCTTGGCCCCGATCCGCTGGGCCTGCCACAGCATCGTGTTGGCCGCCGACTGGTCGGCGACGCCGGTCGGGCCACCGGTGAGTCGGACGCCGAGGGCGCGGTACGTCGCGACCACGTCCTCCGTTGGGGTGCGCACCTTGGCATCGGCGGCCGCCCGGTACTCCGCGGACGTGATCAGCGCCCGCAGCACCGCGGTGATGTCGGTGTCCTCGGCGAGGTAGACCGCGGCCAGGTCGTCGACCAGACGGTCGGACGGGGTGTCGGAGACGAACCGGACCGCGATCCGGCGCGCGATCCGGCGCGCGGTGGCCGGGTGCCGCGCCAGGTGGCGCAGGTACGCCGACAGGGCGGCGCGCCCGTCGGGGTCGCTGTTGGGGTGGCTGAACCCCATGATCTGGACCGGCCCGGTCCAGTGCGCGCTCGGGTCGTAGGAGGTGGCCCAGGTGGTCCACACACCCACCTTGAACCCGGTCAGCAGCCGGGCCGAGCTCTTCACGTCCGCCTCGTCGTACTGCCCGACGCCGACGGTGTGCAGCTCGAGCAGCTCACGGCCGAGGTTCTCGTTGGGAGCGGCCTTGTGGGAGTTCGCGTTGCCGAGGTAGACGCTCATCGCGGGGTGGGTGATCGCCGCCTCCAGCAGGTCGGCGAACCGGCCGAGCGCATGCGTGCGGATCGCCTTGCCGTACGCCGCGCGGAACGGGCCGGCCTCGCCCTGCGCCGGGACGTGCAGGTGGTGCTCCCACAGCTCGGCCATGGTCTCCAGGACCTGCCGCTGCGAGCCGTACCGCCGCACCATCGCCCAGCTCTGGTAGTTCGCGTCGGCCCACCACAGCGACTCGACGCCGGCGCGGTCGCGCTGCCACACGGTGGCGTCGTCGGCGTTGATCGAGAGCCACCACCGGGAGGTCTCGTGGTACCAGGCGTCGTCGTACGAGCCGTCGAGCTGGCCCGCGAACCACGCGGCGAAGCCGCCCGCCTCGGCGATCTGCGTGCGCAGGGCGGGTGTGTAGCCGGCCGTGAACCGGCGGATGCCGTGCCAGGTCTCGGCGTCGGGGACCGGGGTGGCCGGGAAGCCGCGCACGTCCGCCGCGGCCTCGGCGCCCGCGGGCCGGGCCAGCACCGCTCCCAGCCCGGCGGCGGCGCCGGACAGGACCGCGCGGCGTGCCGCGCGCACGGGGGTAGTGCCCATGAGGACCCGATCGGCCGGCGGCGGCGCTACTTGAGCAGCTTGCTCATCCGGCGGTCCGCGAGCGGCTTGCCGCCGGTCTGGCAGGTGGGGCAGTACTGCAGGCTCGAGTCGGCGAAGGACACCTCCCGCACGATGTCCCCGCACACCGGGCACGGCTTGCCGGTTTGGCCATGCACCGCGAGGTTCGACTTCTTCTCCTTCTTGAGCTCGCTCGCGGCCAGGCCCCGGGAGCGCTCGACCGCGTCGCCGAGGGTGTCGCGCACGGCGGCGTACAGCGTCGCCAGCTCGTCGTCGGACAGGCTGTCGGCGGGCTTGAACGGCGACATCCGCGCGGCGTGCAGGATCTCGTCGGAGTAGGCGTTGCCGATGCCGGCGATGGTGCCCTGGTGACGCAGCACGCCCTTGAGCTGCTTGCGTCCCGCCTCGGTGAGGATCGCCGCGAGCCGCTCGGGTGTGAAGTCGTCGGTGAGGGGGTCCGGGCCGAGGCTGGCGATGCCGGGGACGTCGAGCGGGTCGCGGACCAGGTAGAGGGCCAGCGACTTCTTGGTGCCGGCCTCGGTGATGTCGAGGCCCGGCGTGCGGCCGTCGCGCTCGTCGAGCACGACCCGCACCGCCACGTGGACTTGGTGCTGGGGCGCGGCGGCGCTGCTGGGACCTCGTCCTTCCAGCGCACCCAGCCGGCGCGGGCCAGATGAAGGACGAGGTGCAGGCCGCTGGCCTCGACGTCGAGGAACTTGCCGTGGCGTCGTACGTCGTCGACCAGGCTGCCCTCGATCGCGGACAGCGCCGGGTCGTAGGTCTTGAGCGCGCTGAACGCGGCGATGTGGACGCGGGTGATGGCGCGCCCCTCCAGCCGGCCTCGCAGGTCGAGGGCCAGGGCTTCGACCTCGGGCAGCTCGGGCACGGCCCAAGCCTAAGCCCGGATCCGTGGACGTCCGCTCGACGGAGCTGCGGGATCCGGGACTTCGTCCCCTTTCCGGCCGGGTGGCGTCACCTTGCGCCGGAGCT
Organism: Nocardioides sp. S5-5; assembly: GCF_054954065.1. NCBI lineage: Bacteria > Bacillati > Actinomycetota > Actinomycetes > Propionibacteriales > Nocardioidaceae > Nocardioides > Nocardioides sp. S5-5. The sequence goes on along the minus strand of NZ_CP199913.1, from coordinate 4,739,991 downwards.
CGGTGTTGTCAGGTCGTCGGCGCCGCTCGGGAGCCTGTCCACCGCGTTCCAGAAGGGTCCTCCCATGCACAGCAGGCACCTCGCCCAAGGTCTGCTCGCCCTCGTGGCGGCTCTCTGCGTCGGCTCCGGCCTCCCGGCCGTGGCCGGGGCACCCGGTTCCCCCGCGCCGGCGGGAGACCAGCGCGACCAGGACGCCTCGGCCGTCGTCCTGGTCCAGTGGACCCGCGTCCTCGGCGGGTCCTCGGACGCCGAGGAGCGCTACCTGCCGCTCGGCGAGCTGCCCGCCGGCGACGGCTGGGTCGAGGGCGAGACCGCGGAGATCTCCGCGGTCGAGGAGGAGCGGGTCCGGCCGAGCGACGACTGAGCCACCGGGCCGGGCCGACGATCGGACACGCTGCTCAATCCCGCGTGCTGCGCGCCGCGAGGCACGCACGCCGGCCGCGTTGCAGACGCTCGCGAGGGCGGCACTGATCAGCGTTTCCCACGACCAATCTAGGAAATCTGCTAGAGAGCCCGATAGTGTCGGATCATGGACCCGATCCGCAATCCGTACGCGCCCGGTGCCGGGCAGCGTCCGCCCGAGCTGGCCGGTCGCGACGAGCAGCTGCGGGCCTTCGACGTCGTCCTGGAGCGGGTCGCGCGCGGCCGCCCGGAGCGCTCGCTGGTGCTCACCGGCCTGCGCGGGGTCGGCAAGACCGTCCTGCTCAACGCGCTGCGCTCGGCCGCGGTCCGCAAGGGGTGGGGCACCGGCAAGCTGGAGGCGCGTCCCGACCAGTCGCTGCGACGACCGCTGTCGTCCGCGCTGCACCAGGCCGTCCGCGAGCTCGGGCACCCCGAGCCGGCGGAGGCCGACCACGTGCTCGGCGTGATCCGCTCCTTCGCCCAGCGCGAGGCGGGCGCCGATGCCAAGCTGCGCGAGCGGTGGTCGCCCGGCATCGACGCGCCCGTCGTGCGCGGCCGGGCCGACTCGGGTGACGTCGAGATCGACCTGGTCGAGCTGCTCACCGACGTCGGCGGGCTCGCGGCCGACGTCGGCAAGGGCGTCGCGGTGTTCGTCGACGAGATGCAGGACCTCGGCGCCGACGACGTGTCCGCGCTCTGCGCCGCCTGCCACGAGCTCAGCCAGAACGGCCTGCCGGTGATCGTCGTCGGCGCCGGCCTCCCGCACCTGCCCGCCGTGCTGTCGGCGAGCAAGTCGTACTCCGAGCGGCTCTTCTCCTACCAGCGCATCGACCGGCTCTCCCGCGACGCCGCCGACCGCGCGCTCGTCGCGCCCGCCGCCGAGGAGGACGCCGAGTTCACGGCCGAGGCCCTGTCCGCGATGTACGACGCCACGCGCGGCTACCCGTACTTCATCCAGGCCTACGGCCGCTCGGTGTGGGACCTCGCCCCGCGCAGCCCGATCACCGCCGAGGATGTCGCGGTCGCCGGCCCGGAGGCCGAGACCGAGCTCGCGGTCGGCTTCTTCGGCTCCCGCTACGAGCGGGCCACCCCGGCCGAGCGTGACTACCTGCGCGCGATGGCCGACGCCGCCGTCACCGCGGCCGAGGACGGCGTGGAGGACCCGGTCGGCTCGGTCGCCACCGCCGACGTCGCGACCGTGCTCGGCAAGAAGCCGCAGTCGCTCTCGCCGGCGCGGGACTCGCTGCTCAAGAAGGGGCTGATCTACTCCGGAGAGCGGGGCCGGATCGCGTTCACGGTCCCGCATTTCGGACGCTATCTTCGATCTCAGGGTTAGGTTCGGCTAACCTATACGACATGATCGTCTGCCAGTGCCGCGTCGTCACGGACCGTGAGGTCGACGCCGCCCTGGCCGAGGGCGCGCGGACGGTCGGCGCCGTGTGCCGGTCGACGGGCGCGGCCCAGGACTGCGGGTCCTGCATCTTCTCGGTGAAGGCGCTGGTGCAGCAGCACCACGAGCAGGAATGCGCCCACCTGCGCGCCGGCGGCGCCGCGAGCTGATCGGGTTCTGAGTCTGGCCTCACCACGGGGGTGGTGTGCCAGCATCGGCGAGAAGGGTCCCCATCGCCGGAGGTGCGTCGTGCAGCCAGTCGATCCCCGTGTCGTCGAGCTCCTCAACGAGGCGCTGACTTTCGAGCTCACCGTCACCAACACCTACTTCCTGCATGCCCGGATGCTCGACAACTGGGGGCTGCCCAGGCTCGGGAAGGTCTTCTACGACCTCTCCATCGACGAGATGCGCGACGCCGACGACCTGATCAACCGGATCCTGATGTTCGACGGCCATCCCAACGTCCAGCGGCTGAACGCCATCCAGGTGGGCGAGAGCGCCGAGGAGATGCTCGACCTCGCGCTCGCCAGCGAGCGCGCGGCGGTCGCCCAGTTCAACGCCGGCGCCAAGGAGTGCCACGAGCTCGGCGACCACGGCACCGCCGCGGTGTTCGAGGACATGGTCCGCGACGAGGAGAAGCACGCCGACTGGTTCGAGAGCCAGCTCGACGCGATCAGCCGGGTCGGCGTGCAGCAGTACCTCGCCCAGCACGTCGGGGCCGGTGAGGGCCCCGAGTAGCACCCGGCGCCGGCGGCAGCGCCCTACGCTGTCGCCATGACCGCCGCCCCCCGGGACGTGCCGCGACCGCCGTCCCTGCTCCGCAGCATGCTGCCGCCCGTCCTGTTCTTGCTGGTGTGCGGCGTCGTCGGCCCGATCTTCCTGGTCATGGGCCTGGTCATGGGCGACCAGCCCGAGGCCGGCTGGCTGCTGCCGACCGGCCTCGGCATCACCGTGCTGGACCTGGTCATCGGGGTCCTCATCGGTCGTGGGCGCTACCGCTCCGCGCGGAAGCTCTACCGGCTGCGCAGCACAGGCCGCCCCGCCCGCGCCCAGGTGCTCTCCTTCGACCCGACCAATGTGCGGATCAACGACCAGCCGCTGCTCAAGCTGCGAATGCGGATCCACGGCGAGGACCTGGCGCCGTTCGAGGTCGAGAGCCGCACCGTCGTCTCCGACGTCCGGATGCCACTGCTCTACACCGGCGACCTGCCGGTCCTCGTCGACCCCGAGTCGCAGGAGTGGGAGCTCGACTGGGACGCCGCCGAGCCGATCAGCCCTCTCGCCGCCAGCAACGCCTTCCCGCCCCCGGACGCCAAGCCCCCCGCCGAGCGCCTCGCCGAGCTCGACGACCTGCTCCGGCGCGACCTGGTCAGCCGGGAGGAGTACGACGCCACCCGGGCCCGGATCCTCGACGGGCTCTGAGCCTGAAGCGCGGCGTCTCCCGTCGTAAATCGGTCGCGTCCGTGCCCACCCGCCACGTACGCTCGACCCATCATGCTGATCCTCGCCTGACCCGACTCGCGCCCGCGGCCGTCCCTGAGTCCACCGACCAGTGCCCGGCGAGTCCGACCCCGTCACCGATCGGATCAGCCATGTCAGCACCCGCCACCGCCTCGCTCGCCCCGCTCGTCGTCCGCGACCTCACGATCGCCTTCGGGCGGCAGACCGTCCTCGACGGGATCGACCTGCTCGCCCAGCCCGGCCGCCGGATCGGCCTGATCGGGGAGAACGGCGCGGGGAAGTCCACGCTGCTGCGCGCCGTGATCGGGGACCTGCCGACGACCGCCCAGGTCAGCGGCACGATCCAGCGGCCCGCCGACCTGGCCTTCCTCACGCAGGAGCCGCCGTTCGGCGACGACGACACCGTGGCCGACGTGCTGGCCACGGCCCTGCGGCCGCTGCGCGAGGCGGTGGCCGCGGTCGAGCGGCTGGCCGACCGCCTCGACGACCCGGCGGTCGCCGAGGAGTACGCCGCGGCGCTCGACCTGGCGCTCGCCCACGACGCCTGGGACGCCGACCGCCGCGCGCTGCTGGCGGCCGAGCAGCTCGGCCTCGACCATCTCGCGCGGGACCGCCGCGTCGGGAGCCTGTCGGGCGGCCAGCGGACCCGGCTCGCGCTGGCGACGCTGATGACCCGGCGGCCCCAGTGCCTGCTGCTCGACGAGCCGACCAACCACCTCGACGACGACGCGGTCGGGCTGCTGGTCGCGTTCCTGCGCGACCTGCCCGGTGTCGTCGTGCTCACCAGCCACGACCGGGTGCTGCTCGACGAGGTCTGCACCGACCTGGTCGACCTCGACCCGGTCGGGATGGGCACCGACGGACGCGGCGGGCGCAGGTACGGCGGCGGGTGGACGGCGTACGCCGAGGCGCGGGCCGCCGCGCGGCGCCGGTGGGAGGAGACCTTCGCCGCCCAGCAGGAGGAGCTCGATCGGCTGCGCGAGGCGGCGCGGATCGACAAGAGCGCGGTCGCGCCCGGCCGCGGGCCGCGCGACAACGACAAGTTCATCCATGCCTTCAAGGGCGCGAACGTCGACCGCGCGCTCGCGCGACGCAAGCGCGACGCCGAGCGCCGGCTGGAGGAGGCCGAGCGCACCCAGGTCCGCAAGCCGCCCGCCCCGCTGCGGCTCACGACCGGCCTGACCGCGGCCGCCGGCGGTGGCCGGGCGGTCACGGTCCGCGACCTCGTCGTCGACGGCCGGCTGCGGCTGCCCGTCCTCGATCTCGACGGCGGCGGCCACCTGCTGGTCACCGGCGCCAACGGCACCGGCAAGTCGACCCTGCTCGGGGTGCTCTCGGGCCGGGTCGCGCCGACCACCGGGGTGGTGCAGGTCGGTGCCCAACGGGTCGCCGAGCTCACCCAGGACCCGGTGTTCGCGGACCTCACGGCCGGCGCGCAGGCGACCTACGACGCCGCGGTCGGTCCGGACCTCGCCGCCCGGCGGCCGCTGCGCAGCCTCGGCCTGCTCCACCCGCGTGTGTCCACCCAGCCGGTCGTGCTGCTGTCGGTGGGGCAACGCCGCCGGCTGGCCCTGGCGATCGCCGTCGCCACCGAGCCCGACCTGCTGCTGCTCGACGAGCCCACCAACCACCTCTCGCTCGCGCTCGTCGCCGAGCTCGAGGAGGCGATCGGAGCCAGCCCCGGCACGGTCGTCGTGGCCACCCACGACCGGTGGCTGCGCCGGCGCTGGGAGGGCGAGGAGCTCGCGCTCAGCCGCTGAACGCGTAGGCGTCGAGCGGGTAGCGCCGCGCCGTCCACATCGTCTCCAGCGTCGTCGCCGGCCGGAACGGCACGTCGCCGTGCGCGTCGAAGTAGTAGCTGTTGGCCAGCGCGCACGACTCCTGGAAGAACACCTGGTGGCGGCGGCGGCCCAGCGCGCTCGCGAGATAGGCCGCGTTGGCCTCCGGGGTCACCTCGACCCGGGTGGCGCCGACCTTCCGGGCCCGGCGCAGCGCGCGGACGATGTGGGCGCTCTGGGTCTCGATCAGGTTGAAGTAGGACGAGCCGTTGTATCCGTACGGGCCGAGGATCGTGAAGAAGTTCGGGAAGCCCGGCACGCTCACGCCCTGGTAGGCCTGGAAGCGGTTCTCCTCCCACCACTTCTCCAGGTCGAGCCCGCCGGCGCCGCGCACGGTGAACGGCGGCATGTTGCCCTTCTCGAACACCTTGAAGCCGGTCGCCAGCACCAGCACGTCGACCGCGTGCTCGACGCCGTCGGCGGTCCGGACGCCGGTCGCGGTCACGGTCGCGATGGCGGCCGTCTCCAGGGTCACGTTCGCGCGGTTGAAGGTGGGCAGGTAGGCGTTGGAGAAGCTCGGCCGCTTGCAGCCCAGCGCGTACGCCGGCGTCAGCGCCGCCCGCACCCCAGGGTCGCGCACGGCCTGGCGCAGGTAGGCGTGCCCGATCCGCTCGCCCACCGCCGCGACCGGCACCAGGCCGGCGAAGTGCGCCGCCACCGGGAAGGTCGCCTCGACGAACGCCTGGCTCGCCAGCCGGGTCGCCCGGCGGGCGCCGGGAACGGCGCGCAGCGCGGCCCGGGCGACGCCGGGCAGGGGCGCGTCCGGCTTGGGCAGGCACCAGATCGGCGTGCGCTGGAAGACGGTGAGGTGCGCGGCCTGCTCCGCGACGTGGGGGATCGCCTGGACGGCGGACGCTCCGGTGCCGATCACCGCCACCCGCTTCCCGGTCAGGTCGACGGTGTGGTCCCAGCGCGCGGTGTGCATCACGGTGCCGGCGAAGTCGGCCAGCCCGTCGATGTCGGGGAGCTTGGGCTGGGTGAGCACGCCAGTGGCGCCGATGACGTGGCGTGCGGTGATCGGCTCGCCGCCGGCCACGTCGAGGCGCCACAGGTGTGCCTCGTCGTCGAACGTGGCGGCGGTGACGGCGGTCCGCAGCCGGGTGCGCCGCCGGACGTCGTACCTGTCGGCGCAGTGCTCGGCGTACGCCTTCAGCTCGCGTCCGGGCGCGTAGACCCGCGACCAGCCGGCGACCTGCTCGAAGGAGAACTGGTAGCTGAACGACGGGATGTCGACCGCGACGCCGGGATAGGTGTTCCAGTGCCAGGCGCCGCCGAGGCCGTCGCCCGCCTCGAGCAGCAGGTAGTCCTCGAAGCCCGCGCGGGACAGCAGGATCGCGGCGCCGATGCCGGAGAAGCCGCCGCCGACGATGACCACCTCGTGGTCGGGCTGGGCGAGCAGGTCGGGGGTCGGGCTCATGCGCAGAGGTCCTCTCGGTGGGCGGCGGCGGTGCCGAGGATGATGCAGTCGACGTGGTGCTCGATGCCCTCCACGCTGCGGACCCCGCCGGGCACGAGCGCGTAGACCGGCCAGGAGATCAGGGTGCAGTGGGGCTCCTGGAGCGCGGCGTAGTAGCGGCCGTCGACCCGCGGCCGGTGCCGGTTGAAGCGGGCGTCGGGGGTGAGCCGGCGCCGGGTCCACGGGTCGCGGACGCGTAGCCGCAGGTGGAGCCGTGCGGCAGGCCGGGCCAGCGCGCGGGGGAGCGGGAGCGGCACCGGCAACAGCCAGTCCGGCTCCTCCTGGAACACCTTCACCGCACGCGCGGTGCGGACCAGCTCGGGCACGATCACCGCCGCTTCGCGACCGGGAGCGATCACCGCGACGGACTGGCCGGTGAAGGCGCGCCCGCGCCACTGTGCGCCGCGGAGCAGCTCGCCGTCGTACCCACTCACGAGGCGACCGGCTCGTGGGTCAGCTCGTCCACCCAGGCCTGCGGCCTGCCGAGCACCTTCGCCGGGACGAACGAGGTGAGCTTGACCATCGGGTCGGCGAGCAGGCGGTGGTACGGCGAGGTGCGGTCCACGACCATCGCGGCCTGCGCCTTGAGCACGTGGTACGCCGGGATGCGGGCCGTGTGCGCACCGCGCGAGCCGATCGTGGCGAACCTCTTCACCGCGTTGTAGAGCTTCTGCTCGGGCAGGCCCATCGCCACGATGTTGTCGCGCATCTTGTTGATCAGCGGCGTGAACACGACGATCAGCCCGATGATCACCTGCGGCTGCAGCAGCGCGAGGGACTCGATCAGCAGCTTGTGCAGCGGGCCGGCGCCGATCAGCTCGAGCACCTGGAAGTCGACGGTGATGTGGCGCGCCTCGTCGGAGTTGATGTGCCGGAAGACCTCGTGGCAGACCGGGTCATGCACCTCGTCGAGCAGGAACTTCACCAGCGCGCCGTCGAGCGCGCACTCCAGCAGCGGGATCAGCGTGGCCAGTCCGGTCAGCGGCAGCGTGTCGCCGTAGTCGTCGAGCACCTTGATCGCGAGCTTGACGTTGATGTTCGGCTCGGGCGGTGTGCCGTCCGCATCCAGCATGCCCCAGCGCTTCATCAGCGCCAGCTCGGCGTTGGCGTGCTTCTGCTCCTCGGCGTGGAAGTACTCGTAGATCCGCTGGATCGTGGGCGTCGGAGCCTTCTTCGCCAACGACGCGAAGCCGCGGGCGCCGACGTGCTCGATCCACACCAGGTCGGCCAGGAACGGCTTCATCTTCGCGCGGACCTCGTCGGTGACGAGCTCGGCGCCGGGGGCGTCCCAGTCGATGTCGGCGAGCGACCACTGCTTGTCCTTGATGGTCTGGAGCATCGCGTCGAAGTCGTACTTCGTGTCGGTGGCGGTCATCGTCGAGCACCTTCCTCGTCGGGGGCGAACCGGCCGAGCAGGCCGGCCACGCGGGTGTAGGGGGCGGGAAGCAGGCGCTTGGCGCGCCACAGCAGCTGGGCGTCGAGCTGGGGGACGACGTACAGCCGGCCCTTGTCGTGGGCGTCGAGGGTCGTGCGGGCGGCCCGCTCGGCGGAGAAGCCGGCCAGCTCGGCGATCCGGCGGGCCAGGCTCGCGGCGTTCGGATCGATCAGGTCGCCGTCGAAGATGCTGGTCCTCACGAAGGTGGGGCACAAGACGGTGACCGCGACGCCGGTGCCGGCCAGCTCCGCGGCGAGCGTCTCGGACAGGCTGACCACCCCGGCCTTGCTGACGTTGTAGGCGCCCATCCGCGGTGCGGCCGTGAAGCCCGCGGCGGAGGCGACGTTGACGATGCCGCCGCGTCCGGCCGTGCGCAGGGTCGGGGTGAAGACATGGCAGCCGTGGATGACCCCCCACAGGTTCACGCCGAGCGTGCGCTGCCAGTCTGCGAGCGGGGCGTCTCCGACGACCTTGCCGCCGGCACCGATGCCGGCGTTGTTGACGACCAGCCGGGGCGCGGCGTCGAACCAGTCGAGCGCGGTGTCGTGCAGGCCCTGGACCTGCGCGACGTCGGCGACGTCGCAGGTCACGGCGAGCGCCCGGCCGCCGGTCGCCTCGATGGAGGCGGCTGTCTCCTTCGCCGTGGTCTCGTCGAGGTCGGCGCAGACCACGCGCCCTCCACGCCGGGCCAGCTCGCGGGCGAACGCCCGGCCGATGCCGCTGCCGGCCCCGGTGACGACCGCGTCGGCGTCCGTCGTCCGTCGTGCCATCGTTCAGGCCTCCTTCGCCGGGTGGACCAGGGTCAGTGCGTCGCGTCGGCGCTGGATCTCGAGCTGCTCGTCGATGAACGCGGCCGCGACGTCGAGAGCCCGGTCGGCCTCGGGGACGATCCGCGGCAGGGCCTGGAACACATGCATCTGGTCCGGCCACACCTCGAGCCGGCACTCGGCGCCGCTCGAGGACAGGCCGCGGGCCAGCTCGATCGCGTCGGCGGCGAGCATCTCGCGGCCGCCGGCCTGGATCAGAGTCGGCGGGAACCGGTCGGCGCCGTCGAAGGTGAAGGAGAGCCGGGCGGCCCGCGGGTCGTGCCCGGCGACGTACAGGTCGAGCATCCGGGCCGCCTTGGACGCCGAGATCATCGGGTCGGGGCGCATCCGCTCACGGGCCGCGGCCAGCGACATCGAGAGGTCGAGGACGGGGGAGAGCGCGACGAGTGCGGCCGGCGAGGGCCGGCCCTCCCGGATCAGCTCGAGTGCCAGGTCGACGGCGAGGTGGCCGCCGGCGGAGTCTCCGGCGAGCACGATCCGGGCCGGGTCGTGGCCCTCCCCGAGCAGCCACTCGTACGCGGCCCGCACGTCGTCGGCCGCGCTGGGGAAGCGGTGCGAGGGCGCCAGCCGGTAGTCGCAGGCGAACACCGGCAGGCCGGTGCGCGCCGACAGGCGTGAGGTCAGGCCGCGGTGGGTGCGCGAGGAGCAGATCGTGTACGCGCTGCCGTGGACGTAGAGCACGACGGCGTCGTCCCGCTCGGCACCGGGGCCGCGGACCCACTCGCCGCGCGAGGCCGGTGTCGCGGTCGTCGCTCGCGCGACCCGCACGACCCGGCTGCCGCGCAGTGGTGGCCCGCACACGGCGAGGCCGCCGGCGACCAGGCCGCGGGAGAAGCGGATGCCGGCGCGGTTGAGCGGGACGACCGCGGTGAGCGGGCGCAGGGTGCGGGCGGTGACGGCCGCCGCGACGCGGCTGCGCGCCGAGCCTCGCGCGGAGCCCACTTTCTGAAGGCGCATGCCTTCACATTGCATTCTGAGGGCACCCGCCGTCAAGATGTCCGGGTGGAAGCAGCAGCCCGGTCCCCCCGACGCCGGTACGGCGGCAAGTCGGCCGAGCAGCGCGGCGCCGAGCGCCGCGCGGCACTGGTCGCCGCGGCGCTGGAGATCTGGCAGGAGAGCGGCTGGGCCGCGGTCACCATGCGCGGGGTGTGCGCTCGCGCGGGCCTGACCGACCGCTACTTCTACGAGAGCTTCGCCGACCGCGACGCGCTCCTCGCCGCGCTGTGGGACCAGGTCCGTGACGAGACGCTGGCGATGCTGCTGGCCAGCATCGAGCCGCACGCCGACGACGACCCGCTGGTCCAGCTGCGCGCCGCCCTGTCCGCCGTCGTCCACCACATCGGCGACGAGCCGCAGCGCGCCCAGATCATCTTCGGCGACCATGCCGGCAGCGCGGTCCTCGAGCAGCGTCGCCGCGAGACGATCCAGATGGCGGTCGACCTGCTCATCGGCCTGGCCCGGCCCTACCTGCGGCCCGACGCCGACGAGACCGGCCTGCGGGTCAGCGTGCTGCTCGGCATCGGCGGCTTCGTCGAGACCGTGCTGGCCTGGCAGTCCGGACTGGTCGAGGTCGACGCGGCCGAGCTGGTCGAGCACCTCACCGGCGTCGGCGCCGCGTTGGCGCCGCGCTTCCTCGACGGCTGACGCCCGGGCCGAGGCCGCTACCGGGGCAGCACCGCGCTGACGGCGCTCGCCTCGCGCTCGTCGTCGTGGTGGACACTCGCGAGCAGGCCGGCCCGCGTGAAGGCGGCCGCGGCGGCCGGCGCCTGGTCCCGCGACACCTCGGAGAACAGCGTCCCGCCGGGCCGCAGCCAGGTGGCGGCGAGCGCGGCCACCCGGCGAAGCAGGTCGAGGCCGTCGAGGCCGCCGTCGACGGTGCCGCGGGGCTCGTGGTCCCGGGACTCGGGCGGCATCAGCGCAACCGCGGCGCTCGGCACGTAGGGCACGTTCGCCACGATCACGGCCGCGGTCCCGTGCAGGGACGGAGGCAGGGCCGCGGCCAGGTCGCCCACGACCGCCGACCCGCCGACGGACGCCAGGTTGCGGGCCGCGCAGGCGACGGCCACGGGGTCGATGTCGGAGGCATGCACCAGCACGCCCGGCACCCGGCGGGCCAGCGCGAGCCCGAGCGCGCCACTCCCGCAGCACAGGTCGAGCACCGTGTCGCCGGCGGCGAGGAGCGGCGCGGCCAGCTCGACAAGGTACGCCGTGCGCTGGCGCGGGACGAACACGCCCGGCTCCACCGCGACCCGGCCGCCGTCGAAGGCGACCCAGCCGACGACGTACTCGAGGGGCTCGCCGGCCACCCGGCGCACGACCATCTCCTCGAGGTGTGCCGGCGACGTGGCCGCGGCGGTCAGCACCTCGGCCTCCTCCTCGGCGAACACGCAGCCCGCCGCACGGAGTCGGGAGACGAGGTCGGTCACCGGGCCAGGGTGTCAGCCGCGCGGCATCAGCCACCAGCCGGCGAGGTACACCAGCAGCGCGGCGCCGCCGGTGAAGACGGTCGCGGCGACCATCAGCAGCCGGACCACGGTGACGTCGACGTTGAGGTGCGCGGCGACACCGGAGCACACGCCGCCGATCATCTTGTCGTGCTCGCGGCGGGTCAGCCGTCGGGGCGAGGCGGGGTTCTGGGGACTGGAGTAGCTGTCGTAGTTGCTCATGCCTCAACGGTGCCTGGCCGGCTGCCGCGACACATCGGGGAACGACCCCGGTCCGACCCCGAACTCGACCCTGACACCTGCCACAATCGACCTGTGCCCACCGTCCGACCCCAGGTGGTCGCCCACCGCGGCGCCAGTCACGAGCTCGCCGAGCACACCCTGGGCGCCTACCTCGAGGCCCTCGACAGCGGGGCCGACGGCCTCGAGTGCGACGTCCGGCTCACCGCCGACGGGCACCTGGTGTGCGTCCACGACCGCGACCTGCGTCGTACCGCCGCCACCAAGGGCTTCGTGTCCACCATGGAGCTCGCGGACCTCTCCGAGCTCGACTTCGCCGCGTGGAAGAACCCGTGGGCCGACCTCGACGACGAGGCGCCCGAGGAGGACGAGAGCCTGCGTGGCGTGCTCACCCTGCGCAAGCTGCTGGAGACCGTCGCCGACTACGACCGACCGGTGGAGATGGCGATCGAGACCAAGCACCCGACCCGGTACGGCGGCCTGGTCGAGAAGCGCCTGGTCGACATGCTCCGCGACTTCGGCTGGGACCGGGCGGGGGCGCCGGTGCGGGTGATGAGCTTCTCGTTCACGGCGCTGCAGCGAGTCGAGCGGCTCGCGCCGGAGATCCAGCTGGTGCAGCTGCTCGACAAGGCGAACTACTGGCCGATGCTGCGCCGGGTGATCGGCCGGGACTGGATCGTCGGCCCGGGGATCAAGATGCTGCGCGAGCATCCGCGGGTCGGTGAGTCGATCGCCCGGTCGGGACGCGACGTCCACGTGTGGACGGTCAACGAGGACAAGGACCTCGACCGCTGCCTCGACCTCGGGGTGAAGGCCGTGATCAGCGACCGGCCGCGGTTCATGATCGACCTGCTGGAGCAGCGGTTCGGCCCTGCCGAGTAGGTTTCCGCGCATGGCGAAGAAGAACCGCACCAAGACCGCTGCCGAGACCCCTGCGGGCGAGGTCGGTCCCCGGCAGCCCTGCCCCTGCGGTTCGGGCAAGCGCTACAAGGCGTGCCACGGCGCGCCCGGCGGCGGCCAGGTCTTCGTCAAGCGGCCCTTCGAAGGCTTGGCCTCGGAGTGCGACATCGTCGCGCTGCGCGAGCTGGTCCCCGCCGCGACCGCCCCGCTGCCCCTCGCGGGCGAGTACGCCGACCGCGTGGTCCGGCTCTGCACGCTGCTCCCGATGGCGGCCCCCGCCCTGGTCCGCGACAGCGGCGAGGTCTGGCTCGGCCTGCAGGTCCAGCACAACTTCGGCGACCCGGCCCGCGACCTCGGCGCCGTGCTGCTCGAGGCGCTCGCCGCCGAGCCCGGCGCCGGCATGGTCGGCCTCACCGCGCCTCCCGGGCCCGGCCCGCGGCTGCAGGACCTGGTGGCGGGTGACGAGCTCGCGGTCGACGTACACGAGGGCTTCGACTACTGGGTCTCCGACATGGACGCCAGCTCCGAGCTCGCCCAGGCGCTCGAGCAGGCCGAGGGTGCCGCCGCGCCCACCGCGCGCCTGACCGGTGTCACCGCGGCGTACTGGACCCGGATGGGCGCCAAGGAGCACCTGCGCTGGGTGATGCCCGAGCCCGAGGACGCCCTGCTCGACGCCCTCGCCCGGCTGCACGTCTCCGGCGACGACGTCATCGTCCCCGACGCCCGGTTCGTCGGCATGTTCCGCGCCCACGGCCTGCTCGCCCCGGTCTGGGACCTGCCCGTCGGCACCGGCCCCGAGCCGCTCGAGGACGCCGCCACCGCGTTCAAGACCAAGCTCGACGCCGCCCTCGCCGACGGCTCCGACCTCACCACCGAGCAGCGCTCGGCCCGCAACGGCCTCGCCAACCGCCAGGTCACGATCCGCTGAGCCGGGTTGCAGGGATCGCCTCCTCAGAGGCGATCCCTGCGCTTCATGACCGTTGCAAAGGGCAAGAAGCGCAAGTCTCACCTCTGAAGAGGCGATTCCTGCAGCGCCCAGACCTTGAGCCGCGAGTACCCCTTCACCGACACTCGCCGCAGCCGCCGGAACCGGTACGTCCCGGTGTGCTCGTCCGCCTCGTCGTCCTCGCGCCCGGTGAGCGCCTCGTAGGCGCCGAGGTCGACGAGCACCGAGCTCGGGCGGGCCACCGAGGTGAGTCGGGCGGCGATGTTGACGACGGGGCCGAACACGTCGCCGAGGCGGGTCACCACCTCGCCGTACGCAATGCCGGCGCGGACCGCGGGGAACGGGTCGTCGGGGTCCGCGCCGCGGTGGGTGAGCTCGAGCGCGAGGTCGGCCATCGCCTCGGGTGACTCGGCCACGACGAGGAGCTCGTCGCCGATGTTCTTGATGATCCGCCCGCCGCGGTCGACGGTCAGGCCGAGCACGGTCGACTCGAACGACTCCAACCAGGTCACCAGCTCCCGGTCGCTGAGCGTGCGCGAGCGGGAGGTGTAGCCGACGATGTCGACGAAGCAGACGGCGAGCGTGCTCGACGTACCCGACGACGACTCGGCGAGCATCCGCGCGCTCGCGCTGAGCAGGTGGCGTCGCCACACGTAGGACTGCAGCTGCTCGACGCGCGGCATCACCTCGTCGAAGACGGCGAGCAGGCCCTCGGTCGGGTCGGCCCCGGCGTCGGCCGCGACCGCGGCCAGCAGCGTGACCTGCCAGTCGGCGAGCCGGGCGAAGCTGCGCCCCCAGGTGCGGACCAGGCCGTCTTGCCGCTCCTGGCTGAGGATCCCGAGCCGGATCAGGTCGTCGGTCAGCTGCAGCGCGCGGACGTCGGCCGTCGTGAAGGCCGCCTCGTCGTCGGGGACGTGGGCGAAGCCGAGCAGGTGCCACAGCTCGTTGGCGGTCGCGAGGGGTACGCCGGCCCGTTCGGCCACCTGCTCCTGGGTCAGCCAGGGCGCCTCGCCGAGGAGGTGCTCCTCGAGCGCGCCGACGACCCCGCCGTCGGCTGCGGCGGGGTCGTCGGGCGTGCGCATCGACGTGTGGTCAGGCGTTCCCGAGGCGCGACTGGGCGACCTCGACGAGGGCGTCGTGGAAGGCGGGCCACTCGGCGTCGAGCTCGCGCAGGGTCTCGTCGGTGAGGTGGATCGTGTCGAGCGGCGTGAGGGCCACGATGGTGGCGTTGCGCAGCTTCTGGCCGACGATCGCGGCCTCGCCGACGATGTCGCCCGCGCCGAGCTGGGCGATCTCGGCGCCGTCGCGCCGGACCGAGACGGTGCCGCCGAGGATGACGTACGCCTTGTCGGCCGGGGTGTCCTCCCAGATCGGCGACCAGCCCTCGGGGAGCTTCACCCGCCGTCCGGTCGCGCTGATCCGCGCGATCTCCTGAGGCGAGAAGTGCTCGAAGAACGTTGCCATGCTGACCCTTTCGCTGTGCCTTCTCTCTCCCCGACTGTCACCGCCGACCCTAGTGCGCCCGACGCCGGTGCGGGAGACACCTGTCACAACGTGTCCGGGACACGTGCGTTATCCCGGCGTACGACGGTCCGGGCGCTCCTCAGCCCCGGAACGGGTCCGCCGGGTAGACCCCGAGCACCAAGATGTCGGTGGTGAAGAAGGTCAGCTCCTCCAGCGCCCGCTTGAGGCCCGGGTCGTCGGGGTGCCCGTCGACCTCGGCGAGGAACTGGGTGGCGGCGAACTCGCCGCCGACCATGTAGCTCTCCAGCTTGGTCATGTTGATGCCGTTGGTGGCGAACCCGCCGAGCGCCTTGTAGAGCGCCGAGGGCAGGTTGCGGACGTTGAACACGAAGCTGGTGACGACCGGGCCGTTGCCTTGTGGGGCCATCACGTAGTCGGGGGAGAGGAGCACGAACCGGGTCGTGTTGTGGTCCTCGTCCTCGACGTCCTCGCGCAGGATCTCCAGGCCGTAGATCTCGGCGGCGAGCGGCGGGGCGATCGCGGCCTGGGTGGGGTCGCCGGCCTCGGCGATCTCGCGGGCGGCGCCGGCGGTGTCGCCGGAGATGATCGGGGTCAGCCCGAGCTCGCGGATCACCTTGCGGCACTGGCCCAGCGCATGCACGTGGCTGTGGACGGTCCGCAGCGTCTCGGTGGACGTGCCCGGGACCACCATCAGGTGGAACTGGATGCGCAGGAAGTGCTCGGCGATGATGTGCAGGCCCGAGTCGGGCAGGAAGTGGTGGATGTCGGCCACCCGCCCGGCGATCGAGTTGTCGATCGGGAGCAGGGCGAGGTCGCAGTCGCCGCCGGCCACGGCCGCGAAGACGTCCTCGAAGGAGGCGCAGGCGACCGCCTCGGCGTCGGGGTACTGCTGCTTGCACACGATGTGCGAGTTGGCGCCGGGTTCCCCCTGGTACGCGATACGGACCATGCGGCAAGGGTAGTGGCGGCGCGTGGTCGCCCTGCGCCGCGTCTCGTTGACTACGGTCGCCCCATGGCCGTCGTCCTCGCGCTCCTCGCTCTCCTCGTGGCCGTCGGCGCCCTCGTCGTGGCGATCCGCAGCGGACGCGGCGGCGGCACGACGCCCGCCGACGACCTGCCCGCCGACGCCGCCGGGCTGCGCCGCGAGGTCGCCGCGCTGCGGGCCGAGGCGGTCGGTGCGCTGCGCCACCTGGCCGTCGTCCGGTACGACGCCTTCGACGAGATGGGCGGGCGGCTGTCGTGGTCGCTGGCCCTGCTCGACGACAGCGGCGACGGCGTCGTCCTCACCTCGATCCGGGGCCGCAACGAGGCCCGCACCTACGCCAAGTCGGTCGCCGGCTGGGCCGGCGACCAGGAGCTCTCGCCGGAGGAGGCCGAGGCGGTCGCCCACGCGCGGCTCGCGCGCAGCTAGCTGCGCGGCACCCGCACCAGCACCCGGCCGTGGATGCACTCCATCCGCAGCTCCGAGCCCAGCCCGATCGTGTCGCCGTCGAGCTGGCGCGGCACCTCGCCCGACGCGCGTACGACGACCTTCCGGCCGGTCATCCGCGCGACCGACTCGCCGGCGTTGCGCTCGCGCCGGGTCATCACCCGCAGCACGAGCGGGATCCAGCTCAGGAAGCGCCGCGGGTAGAGCAGCACCACGTCGAGCTGGCCGTCGTCGATGGTGGCGTCGGGGAGCAGGTTCATGCCGCCCTGCAGGCTGCCGACGTTGCCGATGACGCAGGTGCGGGCGCGGTGCTTGGTGAAGGGGCCGTCGTCGACGGAGATCTCGAGCTTCATCGTGGGGAACATCAGCCCCTTGAGCGCGGAGAGCACGTAGGCGAGCCAGCCGACCTTCTTCTTGAGGTCCTCGTTGACGCCCTCCATGATCGCGGCGTCGAAGCCCATGCCGGCCATCACCATGAAGTGGGTGGGCTCGAGGCCGTCGCCGTCGACCTCGACCATGTCGATGGCCCGGTCCTGGCCGGTGAGGGCGATGTCGATGGCGGCCCGGATGAACAGGGGGATCTCGAGGTTGCGGGCGAGCAGGTTGCCGGTCCCGGCGGGGACGACGCCCACCGGGATGCCGGTGCCGGCGAGCTCGGCGCACACCTCGCGCACGGTGCCGTCGCCGCCGCACACGATGACCAGGTCGGCCCCGTCGACGGCCGCCTGCTCGGCCTGGCCGGTGCCGGAGTCCTCGACGGTGGTGAGGTACCAGCGTGGTGCGTGCCAGCCCGAATCCAGGGCCAGTTGGGTCACCAGGGTCTGGAACTGCTCGACCGACTCGACCTTGATCGGGTTCAGTACGACGGCCAGCCGGCGCGCCGACGGGAACGGCTCGGGCAGCGGCTCGGCCTTCAGCGCGTGGCTGCGGGGGAGCGGGTTGTAGAGCGCCACCCCCAGCAACAGCACGCCGACGCCGAGCAGGGTGCCGCCGACCACGTCGCTGGGGTAGTGCCGCCCCAGCAGGATCCGGTCCGCGGCGACCAGCGCCCACACCAGCACCGCGAGCGTCGAGAGCAGGCGGCGCATGCCCGGGCGTCGTACCAGCATCACGGCCAGCAGCACCACGAGGCCGGCGAACGCGGCGGCCGCTGAGGTGTGGCCGGACGGGAAGGCGTTGGAGTGCAGGAAGTACTCGGGGTCCTGCCACACGGGGCGGCCGCGGCCGACGAGCACCTTCGCGCCGTACGTCAGCAGCGCGGTGGCGGCCATCACGGCCGCGACCAGGATCCCGGCCCGCCGGTGGCCCTTCACGAACAGGGTGATCGCGAGGACGGCGGTGATCGCGGTCATGCAGGCGGTGCCGAAGACGATCTCGATGGCCCGCAGCGGGTGGTCCAGCCAGCCCTGGTCGCCGGCCCAGCCGCGGGCCGACTCGCCGCGGCCGTCGAGGTCGAGCACCCAGGTCCAGTCGGCGGCGACGGCTCCGGCCACCGCGGCGAACAGGGCGAGCAGGATCAGCGAGGCCAGCAACGGGGTCCGGCGGGGTCGGTCGAGCACTAGTGGTCATCTCCGGAAGTTCTTCGGGCGTCCCGCACCCCGGGCACGCGCCTGGCGGCGTTGGCGTCGTCCGTTGGACGACAAAGTACGACTTCGCTCCGCCGCCTTGTCATGCACGCACCCGGAGCACGGGACGCCTCCGAACAGCTTGCGGAGATGACCACCCCCGGAGGATAACGTCGAGCCATGACCGCCCCCTCTTCTGTGACCCTGGGCCGCTCGGGCCTCGTCGTGTCCCGCATCGGCCTCGGCTGCAACAACCTCGGCCGGCCCGGCGCCGCCACGGAGTCGCAGGAGGGCACCGACCGGGTGATCGGCGCCGCCCTCGATGCCGGGATCACCTTCTTCGACGTCGCCGACGTGTACGGCGCCACGCCGGGCCTCTCCGAGGAGCGGCTCGGGGCCGCCCTGGGCTCCCGCAGGTCCGAGGTGATCGTGGCCACCAAGTTCGGGATGGACATGCGCGGCGTCAACGGCCCCGACTTCGGCGCCCGTGGCTCGCGCCGCTACCTCCGCACCGCCGTCGAGGCGTCGCTGCGCCGGCTCGGCACCGACTGGATCGACCTCTGCCAGTTCCACACCCCCGACCCGCGCACCCCGATCGAGGAGACCCTCTCGGCGCTCGACGACCTCGTGCGCTCGGGGAAGGTCCGCTACCTCGGGCACTCCAACCGGTCGGGCTGGCAGATCGCGCAGGCCGAGTACGTCGCCCGCGAGCTCGGCGTCGAGCGGTTCGTCTCCGCCCAGAACCACTACAACCTCACCGACCGACGCGCCGAGCTCGAAGTGCTGCCCGCGTCCCGCGCGTTCGGGATCGGCGTGCTGCCGTACTTCCCGCTCGCCAACGGGCTGCTCACCGGCAAGTACGCCTCCGGGAACGCCCCCGCCGGCACCCGGCTCGCGAAAACCCGCCAGCACCTGCTCGAGGACGCCGTCTCGCCGACGCTCAAGGCTTACTCGTCGTTCGCCCGAGAGCGCGGGGTCTCCGAGGTGACGGTCGCCATCGGCTGGCTGCTCGCCCAGGACCCCGTCGCGTCCGTCATCGCCGGCGCCACGTCCCCCGAGCAGGTCGTCGCCAACGCCGCCGCCGACCAGTGGGTCCCCACCGCCACCGACCTCGCCGAGCTGGATGCCCTCTTCCCCGCCCCCGACCCCGTCGCGCTCTACTGACGGGCTCCAAGGGGTGCAGGAATCGCCGCTTAAGTGGCGATTCCCTCACCTCTTGACCGTTGCTACGGTCAAGAAGCAGCAGTTTCGCCACTCAGGCGGCGATTCCTGCACGGCGCCCCGCAGCGAAACCGATGCGCGCCGAGTCGGAGGCGGCGGATAGCCTGAGCCGCATGATCGACCCGCGCATCCTCCGCGACGAGCCCGACCGCGTCCGTGCCTCGCAGGCCAAGCGCGGGGGGTCTCCCGACGTGGTCGACCGGGCGCTCGAGGCCGACGCCGTACGCCGCGCCGCGATCGCGCGGTTCGAGGAGAAGCGCGCCGCGCAGAAGACCTTCGGCAAGCAGGTCGCCCAGGCACAGGGCGAGGAGAAGCAGGCGCTGCTCGCGCAGGTCAAGCAGCTCTCGGCCGACGTCAAGGACCTCGAGGCCGCGCAGGCCGACGCCGACGAAGCCTGGACCACCGCCCTGAAGGCGATCCCCAACGTCGTCGCGGAGCAGACCCCGTCCGGCGGTGAGGACGACTTCGTGGTCCTCGAGCAGATCGGCACCCCGCGCGACTTCGCCAAGGAGGGCTTCGAGCCGCGCGACCACATCGAGCTCGGCCGCCTGCTGGGGGCGATCGATCTCGAGCGCGGCGCCAAGGTCAGCGGCAGCCGCTTCTACTTCCTCACCGGCGTGGGTGCCCAGCTCGAGCTGGCGCTGGTCAACCTCGCCATGGAGCAGGCGCGCAACGCCGGCTTCACGCAGGTGATCGCCCCCTCGCTGGTCAGGAGCGAGGCGATGGAGGGCACCGGGTACCTCGACCAGGGCGGCGGCGAGGACATCTACCGGATCGAGGGCGAGGACCTCTACCTCGTCGGTACGTCGGAGGTGCCGATGGCGGCGTACCACTCCAAGGAGATCCTCGACGGCGACAGCCTGCCTCGCCGTTACGCGAGCTTCAGCCCGTGCTTCCGCAAGGAGGCCGGCTCGCACGGCAAGGACACCAAGGGGATCATCCGGGTCCACTGGTTCGACAAGGTCGAGATGTTCGTCTACACCACGCTGGAGGACGCCGAGGCCGAGCACCAGCGGCTGCTCGCGTGGGAGAAGGAGTTCCTCGACAAGCTGGAGCTCGCCTACCAGGTGGTCGACATCGCAGCCGGCGACCTCGGCGGCAGCGCGATCCGCAAGTTCGACTGCGAGGCGTGGATCCCGACCCAGGGCAAGTACCGCGAGCTCACCTCGACGTCCAACTGCACCGACTTCCAGACCCGCCGCCTCGACACCCGCGGCCGGTTCGGCGACCGGACCGGGCCGATCGCGACGCTCAACGGCACGCTCACCGCGATCACCCGCGCGATCGTCGCCGTCCTCGAGACCCACCAGCAGGCCGACGGCTCGGTCCGGGTTCCCCAGGCGCTGCAGCCGTTCCTGGGCGGCCTCGAGGTGCTGGAGCCCGTGGCACGATGAGCGACTGGCAGCCCCGCCTCGTCGCGCTCGACATCGACGGCACCCTGCTCAAGTGGGTGGCGGGGCTCGGCATGAGCCACGAGGAGGTCACGCCGGCGGTCCACGACGCCGTCCAGCGGGTCCTCGACTCGGGTGCTCACGTCGTGCTGTCCTCGGGCCGCGCGCCCCACAACATGACGGTCGTCGCGGACATGCTCGATCTGCACGGCCACGGCGAGCAGCTGTGGATCGTCGCCGCCAACGGCGCGGTCGTGCTGCGCTACCCGCCCGCCGAGGTGGTCCACGAGGTCACCTTCGACGCGCGCGCTGCCGTCGCCGCGGTCCTCGAGCAGCACCCCGACGCGCTGGTCGCGGTCGAGGAGCGCGGGGTCGGCTACCGCGTGTCCGGCCCGTTCCCCGACGGCGAGCTCGGCGGTACGACGATCATCGCCGACGTCGACGACATGGTCGCCCAGCCGGTCAGCCGCGTGATCATCCGTGACCCGTTGGCCACCGCCGAGGACTTCGTGGCGCTGGCCGCCAACCTCGGCCTCCACGGCACCGACTACGTCGTCGGCTGGACCGCCTGGCTCGACCTCGCCCCGGTCGGGGTGTCCAAGGCCTCCGGCCTGGAGTACGTCGCGCAGCAGCTCGGGGTGGACCGCGCCGACGTGCTGGCGATCGGTGACGGCCGCAACGACATCGAGATGCTGCAGTGGGCCGGCCGGGGCGTGGCGATGGGCCAGGCCGTCGACGAGGTGAGGCGGATCGCCGACGCGGTGACCGACTCCGTCGACGACGACGGCGCCGCGGTCGAGATCGGACGCTGGTTCCCCGCCGCCGGATCTGGTGGGATGGGCCTGTGAAGGCCGCCCCTCGACTGCTCCGCGCTGCCCTGCTCGCGGTGCCGGTGGCACTGGTCGCGCTGCCGGGCGCCGCTGCCGGTGCCTCCGGCGCCTCCGGTGGGCTGCCGGCGGACTGCGCCCCCCTCGACATCACCAACGAGACCGCCCTCGACCAGAGCGCGGCCGCGGCCGACGACGTCTTCGTGGGGCAGGTCGACGCGGCGGCGCCGGTGACCGGGTCGGGCCGGGTCGGCTACGGGGTCACCGTCGAGCGCGCGTGGCTGGGCGACGTCGCCGAGGGCCAGCAGGCCGCGGTGACGATCGAGTGGCCGGTGGGTGCGCAGCCGGGCGTGACCCAGGGGGCGTCGTACCTCTTCTTCACGAAGGACACCGTCGACGGCATCGTCGCGGACGCCTGCGGCGGCACCGTGCTGCTGCCGAAGGGCCTGACTCCGAAGGTCGCGGCGATGCTCGAGAAGTACCTCGCCTCGGTCGAGCCGCCGCCCGCCCCGGAGCCGTCCCCCGAGCCGGTGAGCTTCCACCAGCCCGACGATCCGCTGGGCGACCCGCCCCAGATCGGGCGGGTGGTGGCCTCGGGTGCCGCGATCAGCCTGATCGGCCTCCTCGGCCTGCTGGTGGTCTCGCGGCTCGGCCGCCGCCGCTCCTGACGGGTTAGAGGTACATCCCGCCCGACGACGGCTGCTCGCCCCCGGGCTGCTCGGTCGCCGCCTGCTCCGGGGACTGCGGGCCGGGGGCGCCGGGACCGCCGAGGCTCATCCCCGGCGGCAGCGCGCGCCGGATCTGCTCGAACTGCGCACGAGCCGCCATCTGCTGGGCGTAGATCGCGGTCTGGATGCCGTGGAAGAGCCCCTCGAGCCAGCCGACCAGCTGGGCCTGGGCGATGCGCAGCTCACCCTCCGACGGGGTCGCGTCCTCGGAGAACGGCAGCGAGAGCCGCTCGAGCTCCTCGACCAGCTCGGGGGCCAGGCCCTGCTCGAGCTCGGCGATCGACGAGCGGTGGATGGCGGCGAGGCGGCTGCGGCTCGCCTCGTCGAGCGGGGCGGCCTTCACCTCCTCGAGGAGCTGGCGGATCATGCTGCCGATCCGCATCACCTTGGCCGGCTGCTCGACGAGGTCGGTCAGCGCCCGCTCGCCGTCGTCGTCCCCGCCGTCGGCCGCACCGGCCTGTTCGACGGCGGACGCCGGCACGGTGCCGATCGGCTGCCCGTCCGGCCCGACGACGACGATCTGCTCTTCGCTCCCGGAGACGTTCTCGCTCATGCCCCCAACTTACTCATCCCCCCGTTGGGCGATGGCAGGGATGCCCGCGAGGCGTAGGTTGCCGATGGGCCCGGCCGGGCCCGGTGCGTGCGGCCTCGACCGGTCCAGCGGACAGCCATGTCCCGACCCGACGACCGAGGAGCAAGCACATGTTCATCCAGATGATCCAGGGCCCCTGCACCCGGCAGGACGAGGTCCAGCAGATGCTCGACGAGTGGCGGCGCGACCTGGCCCCGGGCGCGACCGGCTGGCTGGGCGGCACCCACGGCTTCACCGACGACGACCAGCTGATGGCCGTGGTCCGCTTCACCGACCGCGACGCGGCGATGGCCAACTCGGCGCGCCCCGAGCAGGGCGCGTGGGCCGAGCGGATGGCCGCGCTGATGGACGGCCCGATGACCTTCCACGACTGCGACGACGTCACCCTGTTCCTGGCCGGCGGCTCCGACGACGCCGGCTTCGTGCAGATCATCACCGGCAAGGTCGACGACCCCGGCCGCTTCAAGGCGATGCTGGCCGACACCGAGACCCTGCACGAGATGCGTCCCGAGATCCTCGGCGGCACCCTCGCGATCGAGCCCGACGGCTCCTTCGTCGAGACCGTCGCGTTCACGACCGAGGCGGAGGCGCGGGAGGGGGAGCGGGTCGAGCCCCCGGCCGACGTACGCCGGGAGCTGGAGTACGCCCTGACCGGGGCCACCTTCCACGACCTGCACCACCCGCGCTTCCAGAGTGCCTGAGGGGCATCCGATGCTGTTGGAGGGCTGTCAGGTCACGGCCAACATCCCGGCCGCGGACCTCGACCGGGCCCGCCGGTTCTACGCCGACACCCTCGGGCTGGAGCCGTACGACGAGAACCCGGGCGGGCTGGTCTACCGCACCGGCGGGACGGACTTCTTCCTCTACGAGACCCAGGAGGCGGGGAAGGCCGGGCACACCATCGCCCAGCTCCACGTGGCCGACGTCCGTCCGGTGGTCGACGAGCTCAGGGCACGGGGACTGACCTTCGAGCACTACGAGATGCCCGGTGTCGTCTGGGACGGCGACGTCGCCGGGATGGCGGGGATGGGCCATGCCGCCTGGTTCAAGGACAGCGAGGACAACATCTTGTGCCTCGACGACCGCAGACCGGTCTGATCCCAGGCTGCGTCAGGGGGTGAGCAGGACCTTGCCGACGGCGTCGCCGGACTCGATCATCCGGTGCGCCTCGGCGATGTCGTCGAGGGGGAGCACGGCGGAGACGACCGGCTGGATCGTCCCGTCGGCCACGAGCGGCCACACGTGCTCGACGACCGACGCGCAGATCCGGGCCTTCCCCTCGACCGGACGGGACCGGAGCGCAGTCGCGATCACCGCGCCGCGCTTCGACAGCAGCCGGCCGAGGTCAAGCTCGGCCCTGGTGCCGCCCTGCATGCCGATCACGACCAGGCGGCCCTCGTCGGCGAGGACGTCGACGTTGCGGGAGAGGTACTTGGCGCCCATGTTGTCGAGGACGACGTCCGCGCCCGCGCCGCCGGTCGCCGCTCGGACGACCTCGACGAAGTCCTCGTCGCGGTAGTTGATCGCCACCTCGGCCCCGAGCTCGCGGCACCGCTCGAGCTTCTCCGCGCTGCCCGCGGTCGTGAAGACCCGGGCGCCGGTCGCGGCGGCGAGCTGGATCGCGAAGGTGCCGATCCCGCCGCCCCCGCCGTGGACCAGGAAGGCATCGCCGGGGCGCAGCCCTGCGACCATGAAGACGTTCGACCACACGGTGCAGGCCACCTCGGGCAGCGCTGCAGCGGTGACCAGGTCGACGCCGTCGGGGACCGGCATCACCTGTCCCGCGGGTACGACGACCCGGCTCGCGTACCCGCCGCCGGCCAGCAGCGCGCACACCCGGTCGCCGACGGACCAGTCCGTGACGCCCTCGCCGAGCGCGGCGACGGTGCCGCTGCACTCCAGGCCGATCACGTCCGAGGCGCCGGGCGGCGGCGGGTAGAAGCCCTGCCGCTGCAGCAGGTCGGCCCGGTTGACCGCGGTCGCGGCCACGTCGAGCAGCACCTCGCCGGGTCCCGGGACGGGGTCGGGCAGCTCGGTGACGACGAGGGTCTCGGGACCGCCCGGGGCGGACTGGGTGACGGCACGCATGGGTGCAGTCTGGCAGGCGTGGCCGGTCAGACCAGCGAGTCCTCGTCGGAGTAGTCGGCGTCCGCGAGCTCCTCGATGTCGACGTCCTCGTCCTCGTCGGCGGCCGCGCCCGCGGGCCGGTCCCACGACTCGGCCAGCGCCTGCGCCCTCGCGGCGAGCCGCTCGACGGCATCGGGGTCGGCGCCCTGCTCGCCGGCGGCGAACCCGAGCAGGAAGGCGGTCACGAGCCCCGCGGCCGGATGGACGTTCTCGACCGCGATGCCGGCGAGGTCGCCCAGCAGCCCCTCGTCGGCCTCGGCTTCGATGTCGAGGGCGTCGCACAACTCATCGATCCAGTCGTGGAGGTTCACCTGACCAGAGTGACCCGAGGGCCCGGCCGGTGCAAGGTTTTCGCGGCACCCCGGGGCCAGTCCAGATCAGGGCCCACCGGCGATGTCGCGCAGGTCGCTCCAGGTGTCGATGTCGCGCGCCTCGTCGCCGAGCGGAGCGACCTCGACCAGGTCGAGCGGCTCGAGCAGCGCGCGGATCGACAGGCCGTGCTGCCCCTCGTGATCCGGGCGTACGGCGTCCAGCCGGGCCGTCTCCACGACGAACGCCAGCTGCCGGCGACCGTCGGCGTCGGCCAGCACCGCGCCCTCGTGGCCCACGGCAGCCTCCTGCAGTCGCCGGAAGGTGCCCGGTGCCAGGCGCGGCATGTCGACGGCGAGCACCGCGATGGTCGGGAACGTCCTCAGCAGCACGTCGCGCCCCGTCAGCAGCCCCGCCGCGGGCCCGCCGAAGCGAGGCTCCTCGCGCACGAAGGTCACCGGCCGGTCGGTCGGCACCTGGTGCCCGACCACGACCACCTCGCCGGCGTCGATCACCGCGTCCAGGGCGTGCTCCAGCAGCGGCCGGCCGTCCACCTCGATGGACGCCTTGTCGACCCCGCCGAGCCGCGAGCCCTGCCCGCCGGCCAGCACGATCGCCGCGAATCCGGCCAGTCCGAGCTCGATCACCACTCGCCGATCCTCTCAAGGCGACGCCTAGGCTGGCACCGTGACCAGCCCCACAGCCCCCACGCTCCGCCTGGCCCTGGTGCAGGCCGCGTCGGCGCTCGACCCCGCGGCCAACCGCGAGACGCTGACCCGGTTGAGCGCCGAGCACGCCGGTGACGCCGACCTGGTCGTGTTCCCCGAGGTCTTCGCCCGCGACTTCGGCCAGGCCGGCTCCGACATCAGCTCGTACGCAGAGCCGATCGACGGCCCCTTCGCGAGGGCGCTCGGCGACGCCGCGGCCGCGCACGGCACCACGCTGGTGGCCGGCATGTTCGAGCAGGGCCCCGACCCCGAGCGGCCGTTCAACACGCTGGTGATGCGCGGCGAGGCGACGGCGTCGTACCGGAAGGTGCATCTGTACGACTCCTTCGGCTATCGCGAGTCCGACCGCCTCACCGCCGGGCCGCTCGAGCCGGCCGTCGTCGACCTGCACGGCTGGCGGGTCGGGCTGATGACCTGCTACGACCTCCGCTTCCCCGAGCTCGCCCGGGCCCTGGTCGACCGCGGTGCGGAGCTGATCGTGCTCCCCGCGGCCTGGGTGGCGGGCCCGCGCAAGGTCGACCACTGGCGCACCCTGGTGAGCGCTCGCGCGATCGAGAACACGGCGTACGTCGCCGCGGTCGGTCAGCCCGCCGGCCGCTACTGCGGTCACTCGATGGTCGTCGACCCGTTCGGCGAGGTGCTCGTGGAGGCGGGGCCGGGCTCCCCCGAGCAGCCCGAGGTGGTCCGCGCCGTGATCGAGCGCACGGTGCTCGAGGAGGCCCGTCGCGTCAATCCGTCCCTCCAGAACCGGCGAATGTAGGCTCCACCTCCGTGTCCCGCGCTCCCTCCCGTGTCCCGCTCGAGCAGCGCATCGGCGAGTTCGGGGCCTCGCGGGCACCGCTGACGATCTGGTTCACGCTGGTCGTCCTCGCCACCGCCGCCCTGGTCTGCGCGATGGTGCCGGTGGGCCCGGCGTGGCTCGGCACGGCCGGCTCGATCGCGATCGCCACCGCCTTCACCTGGGGGCTCGCCGCCCGCACCGGTGGCCGCCCGCTCGTCTTCGCGCCGATCGCGCTGGCCTGCGGGCTGGCCGCGGTGCTCTCCGACCAGGACCTGCTGCTCACCGGTGCCGCCGTCGGCACCTCCGCCGTCGCGGCGGTGCTCGGCGTGATGATCACCGTGCCCGCGGCCGGGATCGCGACCGCCGCTCGCGAGTGTGTCGTCGGACTGGTCGTCGCCGGCATCGGCGCGATGGCCACCGTCGGCTTCGAGCCGGCGATCCAGAAGGAGCGCTTCGAGTACGTCGGCCTCGGGCTCGCCTTCCTCGGCGCGATCGTCCTCGTCTACCGCCTCGGTGCGGGCTTCCACGGTCTGGGCCGGCGCGGGCTGGTGATCGTGGCGATCGGCGCCGTCGTGCTCGCCGTGACGCTGCTGTACGCCGAGATGCTGCGCCGCTACGGCTCCACCGGCCTGGTCGACCAGCTGCTGGACTGGGTCTCCTGGAGCCGCGGCCACCTCGGCGCCTTCCCACGCCCGATCGCGACCGTGCTCGGCGTGCCCGCCCTCGCCTACGGCGCTCACATGCGCGCCCGCCGGCGCCAGGGCTGGTGGGTGTGCGCCTTCGGCGTCGCCGCGACCTCGCCCACCGCCACCGCCCTCGCCAACCCGGCGGTCTCGGTCAGCGAAGCCGCCCTGTCGGTCGTCTACGGCCTGGCCGTCGGCCTGGTCCTCGGCTGGTTCCTGATCCGCCTCGACCTGGCGCTGACCGGCAACCGCGGTCGTGGCAGCCGGGTCGCGGAGCAGGCGGCCGCCGTACGCCCGGAGCCGCGCCGGTTCGCGCCGCTGCTGTGAGCGCCGCCTTGGCAGAGGGAGCGGGATTCGAACCCGCGGTAGGTCTCCCTACGACCGCTTTCAAGGCGGTTCCGATCGGCCACTCCGGCATCCCTCCTGGGCCCGGTACGACGCACGCGCCGGCCAGGCACCCGGTCAAGTCTAGTGGGCGCGACGCCGCCGCTTTGGCCGGTCCGCGATCGGGCCGGGACAATGCCCGCATGAGCAGCGCGCAGCCGACCCGGGTCACCGACTACCGCCTCGCCCCGCCGGTGATGGCGCGCTTCGTCGGCGCCTACCTGGTGCTGCTCGCGGTCGTGCTGCTCGTGGTCACCGCGGTCGTGGCCGCGGCGGACCTCAACGCCGACCTGCTCGTGCTGGTGCTCGGCCTCGGTCTGCTCGGCCTGATCGCGCTCGCCTGGTGGCTGCGCTCCCGCCTGGTCGTCGTCCGGCTCACCGACGCCGGCTACCAGGTCCGGATGATCCGTGCGGCCGGCGCGACCGAGGCCCGCTGGACCGAGGTCGAGGACGCCGTCGCGGCCGCGCCCTCGGGCATCGACTGCCTCGTGCTGCGCCTGCGCGACGGGCGCAGCACCACCATCCCGGTGCAGCTCGTGGCCGGCGACAAGGACGACTTCGCGCGCGACGTACGGGTGCACCTGCAGCGCGCCGCCGGCTGACCGGCGCCTCGTCGGGCCCGATTGGGACAGGCGCGCGCGGTCCTAGTAGCCTGAGCACGCTGGCCGGTCCCTGACCGGTGCAGTGGAGGAGGCGTCGCCTAGTCCGGTCTATGGCGCCGCACTGCTAATGCGGTTTGGGTTCACCCCCATCGAGGGTTCAAATCCCTCCGCCTCCGCCACCCGGACGAGACCCCCGGCAGTGCCTGCCGGGGGTCTCGCTTATTCGCGGTCGATGGGGGAAAATGTTTGGCGGTGGCTTCATGGGGGAAGGCGCCAGCGGTTCGAGTACATCCGGAGGGACGGGGCTCGGCCGCCCACCAGTGAGGGGAAAGCTCATGAAGAAGCTCGCTCGCAAGACTGCTTTCGGCCTCGCCGCGCTGATCACCGCGGCTGGCATCGTCTCGCTCCCGACCGTCGCCGAGGCCGACACCGGCTGGGGCTGGCGGGTCGTTCCCCACGCCAAGGGCTGACGGGGTCGCGTACGGCGCGTGCGGTCAGGACGACTTGTCGTCGTCCTGACCGGCGATGCCCAGCGTGCCCATGGTGTAGCCGAGCTGGAAGCGGGTCTCGGCGTCGTACTCCTCCTTGAGCTCGGCGACGTAGCCGGCATAGGTGCGTGGGCTGACGCCGAGCCGTTTCGCGCTGACGGCGTCGGAGTGGCCCTCGATCAGCATCCGGATCGTCATCGAGCGCTGCTCGGACGCGATCTCCTTGGTCACGCTCTGGCCCGCGCTGGCGAACGGCCGTCCGCGAGCGAAGGCCCGCTCGAAGACGTCGACCAGGTAGGCCACGATCGCCGGCTCCCGCACCACGACCGCCGTCGCGAGGCTGTCGGCGGCCGGGATCAGCGCCACCCGGCGGTCGACCACGATCATCCGGTTGAAGAACTCGTCGAGCGTGCGCACCTCCGCGCCGCGCTCGGTCACCGTGGCGACGTACTTGTGCGTCGCCGGATGCCGCCGCGCACTGTGCTGGTAGAGCGTGCGCATCGCCAGCCCGCGTGTGAGCGCCTCGACGTCACGCACGGTCGCCTCCGCCACCGTCTTCGCGCTGCGCGTCGCCTGCGGCTGCGCGGTCAGGAGCTCCTCCTGGGCCTCGCTGACCAGCGTCGTGAGGTACGGGTTGATCGCCTCGCCGTGCAGGTAGAGGAACGGCCCCGACTCGCTCGCCGCCGGCGAGCGACGCCAGCTCTGGTTGAGGTGCGCGAACGCCGTCGCCCACCGCGCCGACTCCTCGAGCAGCCGGGTGCCCTCGTTCCCCAGCGGCGTCACCACCCGCGACTGCGCATTGCTCGGCTCCAGCGGCCGCCACGTCTGCCGTGACGCGTCCAGCTGCAGCAGCCCCAGCTCCACCAGCAGGTCGAACCCCTGTCGTACGGCGGACCCCTCGGCCAGCCTCGGGTCGTCCGTCGCCAGCCCGCCCTCCGCCAGCACCTGCTCGTAGAGACCGGTCGCCTCCTCCTCGAAGAGCGCCCGGTCGGCGGGCTCGTAGGAGGTCATGGCGTCATGCTTCCACACAGCCCGGCGCCGGTGATTCGGCATCTGTGCGTTGCCTCGGCTATTCTCGTGCGGTCGCACAGCGGCGAGCGCCTGTAGCTCAACGGATAGAGCATCTGACTACGGATCAGAAGGTTTGGGGTTCGAATCCCTACAGGCGCGCAGATCGGATTCACCGCATGACCTGCGCAAACGGTGTCAGAGGCCCACTTCCCCGAGCGGGGGGTGGGCCTTTCTCGGCCCAAAAACTGGCTCAAAAACTATTCGGACCCTCACCGTCGGGCCGAGTCGCGGCTGGTCGCGTCCCCCCGCCGCGTCCCCCCGAAATCGGCCAGCGTCCCCCCATGTCCCCCCGGATCCGTGATCGCTGGGAAAGGGTCTCCGCACGTTGGTGTCACATGGAGACCACCACACACCCCAGCCCCCTGACCACGACCGCGGCCGACACCCTGCTGCTCACCCTCGACGAGGCCGCCCGACAGCTGCGCTGCGCCCGACGCAGCGTCGAGCGCCACGTCGCCAGCCACCGGCTCCGCGTTGTCCACCTCGGCCGGTCGGTCCGTATCGAGCGCCGCGAGCTCGAGCGCTTCATCGTTCGTATGCGAGACGGCGACGTGCAGGTGGACGATGAGTAGGCCCCGCAAGACAGCCGAGCAGACCACCTCCACGCTCTACCAAGGCGCCGACGGCAAGTGGCACGCTCGCGTCACCATGGGCCGCAGACCCGACGGCACCACCGCCCGCAAGCACGTCCAGCGGAGGACGAAAGGGGAGCTGCGCGACGCAGTCCGCGACCTTGAGCGCCGTCGAGACACCGGCACGTTCGTCTGGACCCAGGACGACGTCACCCTGGGCCACTGGCTCGAGCACTGGCTCGAGTCCGTGCTCCCCATGACCGCACGGTGGAAGACCCTGTCGACCTATCGCAGCCAGATGCGCGTCCACGCCATCCCTGCCCTCGGGCAGTGGCGACTCAGCGAGCTCCGCCCTGAGCACCTCGAGGAGCACTACCGCCGGATGCAGGCGGAGGGCCACTCGACACACGTCATCCGCGGGGTCCACCGCGTCCTGCGCTCCTCACTCAACGAGGCCGTGCGCCGACGCCGACTCGCCACCAATCCCGCATTGGTCGCGCGCCCGCCACGCGCCGAGGACGTCGAGGTCGAGCCACTCTCTGTCGAGGAAAGCCGCCGCGTCCTCACCGCCGCCCAATCCACCCTGCATCCAGCACGATGGTCGATCGCACTCTCGCTCGGACTCCGCCAAGGGGAGACGCTCGGCCTCCTGTGGCCCGACGTCGACCTCGACGACAGCGTCCTCCGTATTCGCCGAGCCGTTCAGCGCCACACCTGGGAGCACGGCTGCCAGGCTGTCGATGGTTCGTCCTCATGCGGACGAAAGCGCGCGGCAGAATGTGAGGGCCGGACCGGTGGCGGGCTCCAACTGGTCGAGCCGAAGACGAAGGCATCGAAGCGGACGATCGTGCTACCGCAGCCGCTCGTCGACGAGCTGCGGGCTCATCGTGCCGTCGTGAACCGTCGACGCCTCGCAGCCGGATCCGATTGGGACAGCACCCACGACCTGGTCTTCCCGGCCTCCGCCGGCGGTCTGATCGATCCCGCACGCGACCGCACCGAATGGAAGGTGCTCCTGCAACGAGCCGGCGTCAAGGAGGTCCGCCTCCACGACGCCCGTCACACGGCTGCGACCCTGCTGCTCCTGCAGAACGTCGACATCCGCACCGTCATGTCCATCATGGGCTGGACCGAGATGGCCACCGCCCAGCGCTATACCCACGCCGTCGACGAACTACGCCGTCGCGCAGCCCGGCAGATGGGCGCACTGCTGTGGCAGGAGCATGCAAGGCAGTGAATGCTGTCCACCACGGCTGTCGGTAACGGTCGAAGCATGCGGGTCAATGCGCCCAGTACGGTTCTTGATCTGGGCCGTCTGTCAGTGGCGCTCGATACCCCAACACGCTAGTGCGTTCACGCGGACGGTCGGCGGCCCTCCGGTCAGGGTGTGGACGCCGTACCCTTCACCGCGCTCGCTCGGACAACTCGGGGAGGACGAGGTTGAAGCGGCGTCGGTGGGCGCTGATGACTACGTCCTCGGACTGCGCGAACCCGCTGCTGGGATCGAGCGCCGTGAGGACGTAGCGACCCAGCGGCGGCAGTCCGAGCTCGTAGTGACCTTCCTCGTCCGTCCTGGTCGCTCCGACGGACTCACCGGATGCGTCGGTGAGCACGACGAGCGCGTCGTCGATGGGCCACCCGCTGCGGGAGATCACCCCGGCGACCGTGAGGCGCTCGTCGAACCTCAGCAATGTGGGGTTCTCGGGCGAGAGGTGGCGCAGCTCGGACCGGGCAGCCCATCCTTCGGCGGAGCAGATCACGAGGTATTCATTCGCCCCGGGCAGGACGACCGACCAGCGACCGTCGTTGTCGGCGCGTGCCCAATCGGCCTGCCGACCACCTCTGTCGAGCACCGAGACCACCGCCAGTCGGGCAGGCTTGCCGTCCGGGCGCTGCACCCGCCCTCGTATGACGATCTCGGTTCCGACCTCGGCACGGCGTACGGCGTCGCCGCGCGCAACCGGCGCACGTTCACCAGAGATCGTGGGACGGGCCGCGAGTGCGGGGGCCACGCGAGCAGGGATGAGGAACCCGACGGCGGCACCGAGGAACGCCGCAGTCGCGGCAAGCCAGCTCATCGAGTGCAACGCCGCTTCGGAGGGGTAGGCGCCACCGGCGACGACCCCGGCGGTCAGGACCGCAGCGACGGTTGCCGAGCATGTCGATGTCCCGATAGAGCGGACCACGGTGTTGAGCCCGTTGGCAGCGGCCGTCTCGCTGATCGGCACCGACTGCATGATCAGCACCGGCATGGCGGCAAAGCTCACCGCGATGCCGATCGAGACGACCGAGACGCCCAGCATCAGCTCGACGAGGGAACCATCGAGGAGGACGCGGACGACGTACCCGAAGCCGGTGAGGAACAGTCCCGCGATCAGGGTGGTGCGTGCACCGAAGTGGCGCGTGATCGACGCGGAGATCGGCGCCATGAGGACCATCAGCACCCCGCCGGGCAACATCGCCAGTCCCGCCTCGGTGACTCCGAGGCCGAACCCGACGCCGGTCGAAGCGGGGATCTGGAGTTGCTGAGTGGCGACCAGCAGGTTGGTGAACATCGCGAAGCCTGCCAGGAGCGAAGCGACGTTGGTGAGCAGCACCGGTCGGCGGGTCGAGGTGCGTAGGTCCACCAGTGGCGCTCCGGTGCGCAACTCCCAGGGAGCCCACAGCGCAAAGAAGAGCACGGCCACGGTGAATGACAGCAAGGTCCACTGGGAGGTCCAGCCCCACACGCCGCCCTTGGAGATGCCGAGCAGCAGGGCCGTCAAGGCGATGGACATCAAGATGGCGCCCAGCCAGTCGAAGCGGCTGGGCATCCGTACTCCCGACTCGGGCACGACGGTGAGGACCAAGGCCAGCATCACGAGGGACATGGCCACGCTGCCCCAGAAGACTGCCTGCCAGCCGAACGCTTCATAGATCACGCCCGACAGCGGCAGACCCACTGCTCCGCCGATGCCGAGGGTGGCGCTCATCAAGGCGACCGCGCCGCCGATCTTCTCCGGGGGCAGCTCGTCGCGCATGGTCGAGATGCCGATCGGGATCAGTGCCGGGGCGAATCCCTGGAGGATCCGGGCGACGATGAGGACAGCGAGCGAGTCACTCATTGCACCGAGCAGGGAGCCGGCGAGCAGGGCGACGAGCGAGACCACGATCATCCGGCGTTTGCCGTGCATGTCGGCCAGGCGGGACAGGATGGGTGTGGCGACGGCGCTGGTGAGCAGTGTGACGGTCACCAGCCAGGCGGCGTTATCGGGAGTTGTGTCCAGCAGTCGGGGGAAGTCCGTCAGCAGCGGGACGACCAGCGTCTGCATTAGCGACACTGCCGTGCCGCACAGCGCCAACACCAGCACGATCGCACCCGAGCGACTCGAACGCTCGGGCTCAACGGCGGCGGTCGTGGCGGTCACCGGCAGCTCCGCACGTCGACTCGCATGCGGCGACCCTAGTCCCGACACCGAACCGCTATGAGGTGCTCGGAGGCCATATGGCACTAGTGTCCCGTCCGGTTGTTCCGCTAAGAAATATCGGGGATTCGGGAATTTCGTAGGCTGGGCCGGGTTCTGAAGAGGCAAGAGCCTCGACAGGATGGAGCCGGTGATGCGACGAGCAGGACGACCGACGGTCACGATCGAGTTGACCGACGACGAGCAGGAGACACTGCAACGGTGGGCTCGGCGCCACTCGTCGTCGCAGGCGTTGGCTCTGCGTTCGCGGATCGTGCTGGCCTGCGGCGAGGGAAAGACCAACACCGCGATCGCCGAAGAGTTGGGCTGCAACCAGGTCACGGTCGCCAAGTGGCGCCACCGGTTCGCCGCTGATCGCCTCGAAGGCCTCGGAGACGCGCCCCGTCCGGGTGCGCGACGCAGGGTCAGTGACGAGGTCGTCGAAGCGATCGTGGTCGACACGCTTGAGGAGACCCCGAAGGACGCCACTCACTGGTCGACCCGGGAGCTGGCCCAGCGGCACGGCATCGGCCGGCAGACCGTGTCGGAGATCTGGCGGGCGTTCGGGCTCAAGCCCTGGCGTCAAGACGAGTTCAAGGTCTCCCCGGACCCCGACCTGATCGAGAAGATCCGCGACCTCGTGGGCCTGTACATGTCTCCTCCCGTCGCGGCAGCCGTGTACGCCGTGGACGAGAAACCCCAGATCCAGGCCCTGGACCGCTCGGCCCCGATCCTGCCGATGCTGCCCACCACCCCGCAGAAGGCGACTCACGACTACCTCCGCAACGGCACCCTGGACCTGTTCGCCGCACTGAACATCGCGACCGGCACAGTGATCACCGACCTGCGCAAGTCCCACAAGGCCGCCGACTTCATCGCGTTCCTGGACAAGATCGACACCGAGGTCCCCGACGAGCTCGACGTCCACGTCATCCTCGACAACCTCTCCACCCACAAGACCCCAGCAGTCCACGACTGGCTGCTGCGCCACCCGAGGTTCCACTTCCACTTCACCCCGACCTACGGCTCCTGGATGAACCTCGTCGAGCGGTGGTTCTCCGCACTGACCACCAAGAAGCTCCAACGCTCGGCCCACCGCAGCATCAAGGCCCTCGCCGACGACATCACCGCCTGGGTCGAGGCCTGGAACGAGAACCCCAAACCCTTCGTATGGCACAAGACCGCCGACGAGATCCTCGAACGCCTCGCGGGCTACTGCCGCGCGATCAACAAATAGCTACCGGAACAACCGGACAGGACACTAGTCCCAATGCCGTCAACTTAAGGACGGGGCGGGTCGGTCAAGGACCGAGTGCGGCGTGTCGGCGTGGGGTGCAACGGAGCCCGGGTTAGAGATGCAACGACCAAGAAGCTTCTCCTTCCCCGGGAGCTCCGTTGCCTGTTCATCATGTCATCCCCAACATCAGTTCCCGCGTCAGTTCCCACGCCGCTGGACGTGAGGAGCGCTCGCGAAGCGTGTACGCACCGGGTCATCTGGGCGAGTTGACCCAGATCGTGTCGTTCGAGATGGTCGACGCGGTCCTTGCCCAGACCCGCAGGGTCCAGCAACGCACCCGTGACCTTCCCTCCCGGGTCGTGGTCTACCTCCTCCTTGCCGGTGCACTGTTCGCCGAGTGCGGCTACCGGCAGGTATGGGCCCGGCTGGTCACGGGTCTGGATCCGGCGCTCGGGCCCCTCGCCAGGCCGTCCGCCGCGGCGCTGGCCGCAGCACGCCGCCGTGTCGGCCCGGCACCGTTGCGAGAGTTGTTCGCTCTGCTGACGACGTCGGCCGCGGCCCCTGGCACGAAGGGCACGTGGTGGCGCGGGCGGCTGGTGTGCGCGATCGACGGCACCATGATGTGCTGCCCCGACACCGAAGCGAACCTGAGGGTGCACCGCAAGGGCCGGGGCTATCACGGCGGCACCGGATACCCGATGATCCGGCTGCTCGCGTTGGTCGCGTGCGGCACCCGGACCCTGCTGGCCGCGACGTTCGGCCCGACCAGCCGTGGCGAGACCCGGTTCGCACTCGACCTGCTCGGTGCGATGGGCCCGGGGATGATCGTGCTGGGCGACCGCAACTTCGCGGCCGGCGACCTCATCACCCAGATCGCCGCAACCGGTGCCGACGTGCTCATGAGAGCCAAGAACGGCCGTGGTGCTCGCAAGCTCCCAGTGTGCCACCGTCTGGGCGACGGGTCCTACCTGTCGCGGATCGGTCCGGTCCAAGTCCGCGTGATCGATGCAACGATCACGATCACCACTCCCGCAGGCCAGCGCGAGGCGTCCTACCGGCTGATCACCACCGTCATCGATCAGTCCTGCAGGGCCGAGGAGATCGTGCGGCTCTACCACCAGCGGTGGGAGATCGAGACCACCTACTGCGAACTCAAGTCCACCATCCTGGGCGGGCGAGTGCTCCGCGCCCGCACCCCGACCGGTATCGAGCAAGAGGTCTACGCACTGTTGGTGGCCTACCAGGCCATCAGGATCGCGATCGCTGACACCGCGATCGCCCGCCCCGAGCTCGACCCTGACCGGGCCAGCTTCACCGTGGCGTTCAACGCCGCACGTGACCAGATCATCAAAGCGGCCGGGATCATCGCCGGCGCTGTCACCGACATCGTCGGCGCCATCGGACGCCAGATCCTGGCCGACCTTCTGCCCCAACGCCGAGCCCGTACCGCCCCACGGGTGGTGAAACGAGCGATCTCAAACTACGCCCCACACACCGCCAGAGGACGGCTCCGCGGCCCCAGCCACCACACCGACACCAGAATCAACATCCTCACCGGCGCGCCACCGTGACAACCACCATGTCGGCTTAAGTTGACGGCATTGGCACTAGTAGAGTGTCGCTTCTTATTCTTGCTGTTTTGGGTAGAGGTGTCGGAGTTTGATTCGTGCGTCGTCGGTGGTGAAGTGCCAGTTGACTTTCCGCTGATCGGCGTTGACGTCGGC
The DNA here is from genome assembly GCF_054954065.1 of Nocardioides sp. S5-5. NCBI lineage: Bacteria > Bacillati > Actinomycetota > Actinomycetes > Propionibacteriales > Nocardioidaceae > Nocardioides > Nocardioides sp. S5-5. The sequence continues at coordinate 4,703,265 of NZ_CP199913.1, read as the reverse complement.
CTGCCAGGCGGCGAGTTCGGTGTTGAGGACGTCGAGGTCGCTGATGCGGCGGTCCAGGCATTGCCGGGTCAGCGCGGAGAGCTCGATCTCGGCGATGTTGAGCCAGGAGCCGTGCTTGGGGGTGTGGTGGATCTCGAGGCGTTGCGCGAGGGCGAACGCCCTGTCGGGTTCGAATGCCTCGTAGAGGGATCCGATGTTGTGGGTGTTGAGGTTGTCCATCACCAGCACCACCTGCTCGGCGTCGGGGTAGTCGACCTCCAAGAGCTGCTGGACCTGGTGAGCCCAGTCGACCTTGGTCCTACGCGGTTGCGCGTCCACCCGCCGCCAACCGGCCAACGGTTCGACCCAGCAGAAGATGGAACAGGTTCCGTGCCGCACGTACTCGCTGTCCTCTTTCAGGTCGTGTCCAGGCTCGGCGGGAATCGGGTCGCGGGCATGGTTGAGCAGCTGGTAAGGCTTCTCGTCCATGCACACCACCGGTCGGCACCGGTTGTAGCCGCGGGCATAGACCGCCAGCACATCCTCCATCGCCGCCGCGAACGCTGCGTTCTGCTTTGGCGGGATGGTCCAGCACTTCTTCAGATGAGGACGGGGGCCTGACCCCGGATCTTGGACACGCCGAATCCCGCACCCGTGAGGGTGGCGGGGAGAGCGAGATGATCCGAGAATCATGGCCAGGAAGAACTACTCCGAGGAGTTCCGTCGTCAGGCCGTCGACTTGTACGAGTCCACCCCGGGGGCCACGGTCCGCGGCATCGCCGAGGACCTGGGCATCGTGCGGGGCACGCTGCGCGGGTGGCTCGAGGTGTACGGGACCGGCAAGAAGACCGCTGCTGACGGGACGTTGACCTCCAGCCCGTTGCAGTCCAAGCCCACCAGCAAGACGACCTCGGGCCCGGGTGAGGAGTCGCCCGATCAGGAGCTGGCTCGGCTCCGCGCCCGGGTCGCCGAACTCGAGGTCGAGACCACCAAGCTGGCCACCGAGCGGGAGATTCTCCAGCGGGCGGCGAAGTATTTCGGGCCCTCCTGACTGATCCGTGGGTCAGATCCGACCGGGGAGGGCTGGCTTGTGGCCTCCGAGGTTGAGCATCGCCAAGGCGATGAGTGCTCCAGGTGAGGCGAACCCGAAGGCCATGCGGGTGATGAGCCGGATCTTGGTGTTGACCGACTCGATCAGGCCGTTGGACAGTCCGTGCTCGATCGCGGCGAGGATCGCGGCCTTCTGATCGATGACGGTGCGTTGGAGCTTGACGAAGATCGGGATGCGGGATCGACGGGCCCAGCCGATCCAGGCATCGAGGGCAGCCGGCGCCTCGTCCGGCGGGAGCTGGAACACCAACCTGAGCGCTTCCTTGAGGAGGTAGGCGCGGTGCAGCCTGGGCTCGGCCTTGGCGATCCAGGCGAGCTTGGCCCGCTGCCGGGTGGTGAGGTTCTCGGGGTTCTTCCACAACGCGAACCGGGAGTCCTTGACCGCCTTGGCGTGGCCGGTGGCCTGCACGTCCTTGCCGTGGGCGCGGCGGGCACGGTGAGCGCGGACGTCGCCGCGAGCAGCGTTCCAGGCCTCGCGGCGGACCTCGTCGAGGGCATCGGTGGCCCACTTCACGACGTGGAACGGGTCCGCGCAGCGCACGGCGTTCGGACATCGTTCGGCGACGACCTGGGCGATCCAGCTCGCCCCGTCGGCGGAGACGTGGGTGATCTCAGCGCAGCGACCTTCGCCGGAAGCCTCCAGCGCGTCGAAGAACGTGCGCAGGGTGGCCTGGTCCTTCCCCGGCGCGGCCCACACCAGCCGGCCGGTGTCATGGCAGACCACCACGGTGAGGTACTTATGGCCGCGCTTGTAGGAGATCTCGTCGATCCCGATCCGACGCAGCCCGGCGAACAGGTCGACCTCTGCCGACGCATCGGCCCACACCCGGTCCACGATCGAGCCGACGGTGCGCCACGCGACCCGCATCAACTCGACCACCGCGGTCTTGGAGCACCTGGTCGCCAGCCACGCCGCCTGTTGGTCGAAGGCACGGGTATGTCCCGCGCCGTGACGAGCCCACGGGACAGCCCGGACCGTGGGGCCGTGTGTGCGGCAGTTAACCCGCGGCGCATCGGCCTCGAGCCACACTCGGATCGTGCCCAGGTCGAGCGCCCGCCAGCGCCGGCGACCCTCGCCGCGGTCGTACCAGGGCGAACGGCGACCGCACCGTCCGCATCTGCCTGCTGACCGCCGGGTGGGCCGCACCGCGGCCACCACGACGCCCTCGTCCTCATCGAACTCGATGCTCTCGATGACCGTCTTCTCGACCCCCAGAAGGGCGCGCCATAGGCTGGCGTTCCGCACGCCGTTCTCCGCTCAGTGGTTCCTGTTCTTCGACAGCTCAGAAACCTAGGCAGGGAACGGCGTGTTCAGTTCTCAGGCGCGCTCAAACCACCCACGGAAGAGTCAGGAGAGCCCGAAATACTTCGCCGCCCGCTGGAGAATCTCCCGCTCGGTGGCCAGCTTGGTGGTCTCGACCTCGAGTTCGGCGACCCGGGCGCGGAGCCGAGCCAGCTCCTGATCGGGCGACTCCTCACCCGGGCCCGAGGTCGTCTTGCTGGTGGGCTTGGACTGCAACGGGCTGGAGGTCAACGTCCCGTCAGCAGCGGTCTTCTTGCCGGTCCCGTACACCTCGAGCCACCCGCGCAGCGTGCCCCGCACGATGCCCAGGTCCTCGGCGATGCCGCGGACCGTGGCCCCCGGGGTGGACTCGTACAAGTCGACGGCCTGACGACGGAACTCCTCGGAGTAGTTCTTCCTGGCCATGATTCTCGGATCATCTCGCTCTCCCCGCCACCCTCACGGGTGCGGGATTCGGCGTGTCCAAGATCCGGGGTCAGGCCCCGAACGCCCGAAGTCGTTCTGCGTCAGAGTTAATGAACCAAACCGGGGCTGAAATACCCAACCAGGAGGCGGCTACCGTCCTCCCGTTTGAAAGGTTGGAGTAGATGACAGGAACCGAGTCCCGCACCGCTGGTGGGGGTAGGTCGAGGAAGCGTCTGGCGCCCTCGGAGAAGTACGAGTTGTTCGTGCAGGTGTTGACTCAGCAGGCCACGCAGCGCGAGGCGGCGGACAAGTTCGGCGTGGACCGTTCCACGGTCGTCCACGTCTGCAAGACCGCGAAACAGGGAGCTCTGGACGCCCTGGCCGCCTCCACGCCGGGCCGGCCGTCGGGCCGGGCTGGCAAGAGTGCCGAGCAGGTCCAGCTCGAAGCCGCCGAGGCTGAGATCGAGCGGCTACGCGACACCATCACCGAGCAGGCAGTGGAGTTGCATCTGCACAAGGGAAAATCGCGATGGGACTGAACGCCGGCCCGATCCCCGTGCGCGTGGACGCTGATGTCAAGGCCGGTCTTCTCGACCTCGTCGACCACGCTGCGGGCGTGGGCGGCTGGTCGCTGCGACGGGCCGCAGCAACACTGGGACTCGATCATGTCCGGGTCCTTCGCTGGCAGGCCCGGGCCGTGCTCGGACGGCTGGTGGACGCCAAGCCCGGGCCGGACCAGGCACCCCACGCGCTCCTCGACGAGGAGCGCCTCGCGATCCTCAAGATCGCCCACGACTGGGCCGAGATCGACCGCTCGCACCGCAAGCTCGCGCACCGTGGATCACGGCTGGAGGCGTTCTACGCCTCCGAGTCCACGGTGTTGCGGGTCTTGGTCGACCACGGCGTCCACCTGCCCGAACAACCTGCACACGAGCGTCGCGAGAAGCGTCCGTGGCCTGAGTGGGCCGAACTGGTGCCCGGCGTGATCTGGATCTACGACTTCACCCACTTCCGGGCCAGCAAGCGCTGCGCGGTCGCGGTCCTCGACGTCGTCTCACGCTACTGGCTCGCCACGGTGGTCTCGGCCGAGGAGACCTCGACCCAGGTCGAGGTCGCGTTCACCCGTGCTCTGGTGGTCGACGGGAAGGAACATCTCCTCGACCAGCCCCTGCTCGACGAGCTCGCCACCGGTGTCGTACCCGATGCCCTGAGCGAGGACGACGAGCCGGTCCCGGTGCTGCTCGCGGTATCGGACAACGGTCCGCAGATGACCTCGAACGCGACCGCGGTGTTCATGGCCGGCACCCGGATCGCACAGCACTTCGGCCGACCATCGACACCGAACGATCAGGCCTGGGTCGAGTCGTTCTTCGGGCTATCATCGGGCTGGAGCGATCAGCGATCGGAACCCTGGTCGAGCGGACCACCAGATTCACCATGCTCGTGCACCTACCCCGCGCCGAGGGCTACGGAGTCATTCCGCGGACCAAGAACGGCCCACCCCTTGCTGGCTACGGTGCGATCGCGATGAAGGACGCGCTCGCTGCGAGCATGATCACCCTGCCCGAACAGCGGGCCCTACCCCCGGATCTTGGACACAGGGTTTGATTACGCAGCGGTTGGCAGCGTAGCGGCCCGGCGGGCCTCGTAGGTGGACGGTGGCAGGTAGCCGCACCAGGAGTGTCGGCGTCGGGTGTTGTAGCGCACGATCCACCGGAACACTTCTCGGCGGCAGCTGGCCTCATCAGCCCAGCAGGCGGCGTCTTGGAGGACCTCACGCTTCAGAGTCGCGTTGAACGACTCCGCGAGCGCGTTGTCGGCCGACGTGCCGACAGCGCCCATCGACTGGGTGACGCCGAGACTCTTGCAGAGCCGGGCGTAGTCCTTGCTCGTGTAGACCGACCCGTGATCGGAGTGGAACACCGCCCCGGCGAGGCTGCCGCGGGTGGTCTTGGCTGCGTTGAGGGCGTCCTCGACGAGGCTGGTGCGCATGTGGTCGGCGACCGCCCATCCGGCAAGGCGTCGGCTGTAGCAGTCGATCACGGTGGCCAGGTAGAGGTTTGTCCCGTCGGCCAACGGCAGGTAGGTGATGTCGCCGACGTAGCGGAGCCCGGGCGCGGGGGCGGTGAAGTCCCGCTTCAGCAGGTCGGGGACCTTCTGATCGGACTGCTCGGGGATCGTGGTCCGCACCCGCCGCTTCTTGACGTAGCCGGCGATCCCCGCGGCCCGCATCACCCGCGCGACCCGCTTGTGGTTGACCCGCTCCTCGGCCGGTGCGCCGTCGTTGAGCTCGGCGGTGATCCGCGGTGCCCCGCAAGTGTTGTCTTCGTCGTGGACGGCGCGGATCCGCTCGACCAGCACGGCGTCCGCGGCAGCCCGCTCAGCCCGAGCAGGAGCCCCGGCCTTCCACGCGTAGTACGACGAACGCTCGATCTCGACGAGCTCACACAGTCGCTTCACCTCGAAGGTGGCGGAGTTGTCGGCGACGAACTGGAAGCGACTCACCAGACCGTCTCCCCGGCGAAATACTTCGCCGCCCGCTGGAGAATCTCCCGCTCGGTGGCCAGCTTGGTGGTCTCGACCTCGAGTTCGGCGACCCGGGCGCGGAGCCGAGCCAGCTCCTGATCGGGCGACTCCTCACCCGGGCCCGAGGTCGTCTTGCTGGTGGGCTTGGACTGCAACGGGCTGGAGGTCAACGTCCCGTCAGCAGCGGTCTTCTTGCCGGTCCCGTACACCTCGAGCCACCCGCGCAGCGTGCCCCGCACGATGCCCAGGTCCTCGGCGATGCCGCGGACCGTGGCCCCCGGGGTGGACTCGTACAAGTCGACGGCCTGACGACGGAACTCCTCGGAGTAGTTCTTCCTGGCCATGATTCTCGGATCATCTCGCTCTCCCCGCCACCCTCACGGGTGCGGGATTCGGCGTGTCCAAGATCCGGGGTCAGGCCCCAGCTGCGCCAGTCCCTGACCTGGGACCGCGGCAAGGAACTGGCCCAGCACGCCCAGTTCAAGATCGAGACCGGGATCGCGGTCTACTTCGCGAACCCGCACAGCCCCTGGCAGCGGCCCACGAACGAGAACACCAACGGTCTGCTTCGCCAGTACTTCCCGAAGGGAACCGACCTCTCACGTTGGGATGAGCAGGAGCTCCATGCCGTGTCCGCAGCCCTGAACGGACGGCCCCGCAAGACCCTCGGATGGCGAACACCAGCAGAGGCCTTCGATGAGCAACTACGGTTACTCCAATAGGCTGGTGTTGCTTCGACCGGTTGAGCCCGCCCAATACACGTCCGTGGCGTTCACCGCCGAGCTGATCGAGGCCGGCATCGCCGGGTCGATCGGCACCGTCGGCGACGCACTGGACAACGCCGCGTGCGAGTCGGCGATCGGACTGTTCAAGACCGAGGCCATCAACGACGGCGGACCGACCTGGAAGGACCGCTCCGCCGTGGAGTGGCAAGTCGCCCGATGGGTCCATTGGTACAACACCACCCGGCTGCACTCCTCGATCGGCTACCTGCCACCGATTAAGTTCGAAACACTTCACCGGCAGGCTAATGCGACGACCCCCGACCCGGGGATCGCCAAACAACCGACACTCCGATGAATCCAGGGCGGTTCAGTCTTCATCGCATCAGCCGCATCCCTCCTCGGCCTGAATCTTCAGCAGGTCGCTGTGTCATCCGACCAGCTTCCACGTCTCAGACCTCCGAAACGGTCGCGCACGTGGGAGGTCCTGGCTCGGTGTCGGACCGCGCGACGGTCGCACCTTCGCCGGCGAGTGCTCCTGGAGTACGAGCGGCCCCATCCCTCGTCGAGCGGAGACGGGTCACTCCCGGGTCGCCCCATCGTCGAGGGGAAAGATGTCGCCGTCTGGGTCGAGGGCAGGCCCGGCAGAGAAACAGGTCTCGCGTGACGTCAGTGACGGCGTCACGGGCGGACCAATCGGCGTCAGCGGGTGCCGTGCATGATCAGGCTCATCGCCTCGTTGCGGGTCGCGGCGTTGTGCATGCTGCCGCGGATCGCCGAGGTGATGGTGCGCGCACCGGCCTTCTTCACGCCGCGCATCGTCATGCAGAGATGCTCGGCCTCGATCACCACGATCACGCCGCGGGCCTCGAGGATCCGCATCAGTGCGTCGGCGATCTGCGTCGTCAGCCGCTCCTGGACCTGCGGGCGCTTGGCGTAGACGTCGACCAGGCGGGCGAGCTTGGAGAGGCCGGTGATCTTGCCGCTCTCGGCCGGGATGTAGCCGACGTGCGCGACGCCGGTGAACGTCACCAGGTGGTGCTCGCACATCGACCAGAGCTCGATGTCGCGCACCAGGACCATCTCGTCGTGGCCGAGGTCGAAGGTCGTGGTGAGTACGTCCTCGGGCCGGCTGCGGAGGCCCGCGGTCAGCTCGGCGTACGCGCGGGCGACGCGAGCCGGGGTCTCGAGCAGGCCCTCGCGCTCGGGGTCCTCGCCGATCGCGATGAGCAACTCGCGGACGGCAGCCTCGGCACGCTCCTGGTCGAACGCAGGGACCGCCGCCGGGTCCCGTTCGGGTGCGTGATTGATTTCGACCGGCGCATCCGTCGATGTGATCTGGGTGGGCGACCCGGTCTGGGGTGCTGCGGGCCTGGTCATGTCAGTGTCCTTCGATCGTCAGTTCACGTGCCAGGTGTCGCCGGCGTTGAGCAGCTTCGTGAGCCGGTCGGTCGACGTGCCGTTGACCTTGGCCTTAGCGTCGTCGACCTGGGCCCGGGCGAGGTCGTCGTAGGTCGGTCGCTCGACCTGGCGGAAGACCCCGATGGGCGACTGGTTGAGGTAGCCCGAGTCGGTGAGCCGGCTGATCGCGAAGGCCGTGGACGGGTCGGGGTTGTGGGCGTCGTGGACCAGCAGGTCGCCCTCACCGACGTCGCCGGTCGCGACGATCTTCACGCCACCGGTCTCGGGGTCGCGGACCAGGCCCTTGGAGCCCTCCACGCCGAACCGGATCGGCTCGCCGTGCACCAACGGGATGATCGCGTCGGCCTTCGTGTCGTTGTTCTTGATCGCGTCGAACGCGCCGTCGTTGAAGATCGGGCAGTTCTGGTAGATCTCGACGAACGACGTGCCCCGGTGGGCGGCGGCCGCCGAGAGCACCGAGGTGAGGTGCTTGCGGTCGGAGTCGATGGTGCGGGCCACGAACGATCCCTCGGCGCCGAGTGCGAGCGAGACCGGGTTGAACGGGTGGTCGAGTGAGCCCATGGGGGTGGACTTGGTGACCTTGCCGGTCTCGGAGGTGGGGGAGTACTGGCCCTTGGTGAGGCCGTAGATCCGGTTGTTGAACAGCAGGATCGTCATGTTGACGTTGCGGCGCAGCGCGTGGATCAGGTGGTTGCCACCGATCGAGAGCGCGTCGCCGTCACCGGTGACGACCCACACCGAGAGGTCCTCGCGGGCCGTGGCGATGCCGGTCGCGATCGACGGCGCACGCCCGTGGATCGAGTGCATCCCGTAGGTGTCGAGGTAGTAGGGGAAGCGGCTCGAGCAGCCGATCCCGGAGACGAAGACGATGTTCTCGCGGCGCAGGCCCAGCTGGGGCAGGAAGCCCTGGACCGCCTTGAGCACGGCGTAGTCACCGCAGCCGGGGCACCAGCGGACCTCCTGGTCGGAGGTGAACTCTTTGGCGGTCTGCGGTCCGTCGGTTGCCGGCACCGACTCGGTGCCGGTGCGCAGCGACGGCGTGCTCAGATCGATGGCGCTCATGCCTGGACTCCTTCGGGGACCGGTCGGCTGGTGACGTCGGGGTGGTCATGGTCGGCGACGTGGGTCCCAGAGGCTCGCCCGGGGGAGCCTCTGCTGGTGAAGAGGTCGGCGTTGATGCGGGTGAATTCCACGTCTTCGGCGGGGCAGACGGGTTCGCAGGCTCCGCAGTCGACGCATTCGTCGGGATGGATGTAGAGCATGCGCTTGCCCTCGTAAATGCAGTCGGTGGGGCGCTCGTCGATGCAGGCGCGGTCCTTGACGTCCACGCAGGCTGAGGCGATCACGTAGGTCATCAGAGCCACCCCTCCGCGGGGCTGGCCTCGTGGTCGGCCGGAGGGTTTAGTCCGTGTTCGCCGAGGTCAACGTCGATGCCCTCGGCCTGACCGACGAGCTGGCCGACGGCGTCGGCGAGCTCGGCAGCCTTCAGTGGGAGGCCGTACACATGGTTGTAGCCGATCGCGTCGACGAGGTACTCGGCACGCAGCATCTTGGAGAGCTGGCCGAGGTTCATCTCGGGGACGAGGACCTTGTCGTAGCGCTTGAGGATGGCGCCGAGGTTGCTCGGGAATGGGTTGAGGTGGCGCAGGTGGGTCTGCGCGACGTGGAAGCCGGCGCGGCGGACGCGGCGGCAGGCCGCGCCGATGGGTCCGTACGTCGAGCCCCAGCCGATCACCAGCACCCTTGCCTCGCCGCTCGGATCGTCGACCTCGAGCGGTGGCAGCGACTTGGCGATCGCCTCGATTTTCGCCTGGCGGATCCGGACCATGAAGTCGTGGTTGGCCGGGTCGTAGGAGATGTTGCCGGTGCCGTCCTGCTTCTCTAGGCCGCCGATGCGGTGTTCCAGCCCCGGGGTCCCGGGGATCGCCCACGGGCGGGCCAGCGTCTCGGGATCCCGAGCATATGGCTGGAACGGCTGGCTCCCCCGGCTGGCGGGATGAGGGCGGTGTGAAGCCAGCGAGCCGCTGTCTTCGGGAGGGTGCGCGCCGGCCGGGGGTGTCTGAGAGGCGTCGAGCGCAGGGGCCGGCTCGAACGCGGGGTCGATGACCGGGAGGTCGTCGACGGAGGGAATTAGCCAGGGCTCGGAGCCGTTGGCGAGGTAGCCGTCGGAGAGCAGCATCACCGGCGTGCGGTAGGTGATCGCGATCCTGGCTGCCTCCACCGCCGCTGCAAAGCAGTCGCCGGGCGACTGCGGTGCGACGATCGGCACGGGTGCCTCGCCGTTGCGGCCGTACATGGCCTGGAGCAGGTCGGCCTGCTCGGTCTTGGTCGGGAGACCGGTCGAGGGCCCGCCGCGCTGCACGTCGATCACCAGCAGCGGCAGCTCGGTCATCACGGCCAGGCCGATCGCCTCGGACTTCAGGCAGATGCCCGGGCCAGATGTCGACGTCACGCCGAGGGATCCGGCAAAGGCCGCGCCGATCGCGGCACCGATGCCGGCGATCTCGTCCTCGGCCTGGAGCGTGGTCACGCCGAACGACTTGTGCTTGCTCAGCTCGTGAAGGATGTCCGAGGCCGGGGTGATCGGGTAGGACCCCAAGAACACCGGCAGCCCGGACCGTACGCCGGCAGCGATCAGGCCGTAGGACAGCGCCAAGTTGCCGGTGATGTTGCGGTATGCGCCGGCCGGCAACTGGGCGGGCTTGACCTCGTAGCGGACCACGAAGGTCTCGGTGGTCTCGCCGAAGTTCCAGCCTGCCTTGAACGCCGTCAGGTTGGCGCCGAGGAGGTCAGGTGACTTCTTGAACTTGTTCTCCAAGAACTTCGTGGTCGGCTCGGTCGGCCGGCCGTACATCCACGACAGCAGGCCGAGCGCGAACATGTTCTTCGCCCTCGCCGCGTCCTTGCGGGACAGCCCGAACTCCGCCACGGCTGCGACCGTCATGCCGGTCAGGTCCAAGGTGTGCACCTGGAAGTCGCTGAGCGGGTCGTTCGCGTCACCCAGGAAGTCCAGCGGGTTGGACTCATAACCGGCCTTGTCCAGGTTGCGCCTGGAGAAGTCGTGGCTGTCTACGATGATCGCGGCGCCCTTCGGCAGGTCGCCCACGTTGGCCTTCAGCGCGGCCGGGTTCATCGCCACCAGGACGTCGGGCCGGTCGCCCGCGGTGAGGATGTCGTGGTCGGCGAAGTGGACCTGGAACGACGAGACGCCCGGCAACGTCCCCTGAGGAGCACGGATCTCGGCCGGGAAGTTCGGCAGCGTCACTAGGTCGTTGCCGAACACAGCCGACTCCTGCGTGAACCGGTCACCGGTCAGCTGCATGCCATCACCGGAGTCACCGGCGAACCGGATGATCACCCGATCCAGCTGCTTAACTTGGCTAGGCATGTGGCGCTCCAATTCGCGTCATACGCGGCTCACCTCGCAAATGCGGGTTGACTGGTGGTGCACTCGGTCATACAGTCAGTATACGGAAGGCTTTGTTGTTGTCGAGGCGGCGGCGCTGACTAGTGGTCATCTCCGGAAGTTGTGCGGGGGTGGCCCGTGCTCCGGGTGCGTGCATCGCACGGCGCCGGCGCGCAGCCATACCGGGTCGTCTCGCCAGCGTCGGCAACGCCGCGAGGTGCGTGCCCGGGGTGCGGGACACCCGAAGAACTTCCGGAGATGACCACTAGCGCGAGACGGAGGAGTGTGTGATGTCTGGTTCGGATTCTGAGTCGGTTGTGATTGTGTCCGGTGATAGTCACTGCGGGCCGCGGGCGGAGGATCTGCGACCGTACTTCGAGGCGAAGTTCCTGCCGGCGTTTGATGAGTTCATCGCGGAGCAGCAGAAGGCCGAAAACGCTTACACGGTGTTCTCCCCGACAGAGGGTCGTATGCGGCGGCAGGATCTGAACAGTCGGACCAAGGGGCACTACGATCCGCATGCTCGGATCCGCGACATGGATCGCGATGGAATCGCGGTGCAGGTGATCTTCCACGGCAGCCAGAACGATCAACCGTTCCCTCTGGGTCACCGGGGTACATCAGATGTTCGTACAGTCATCCCTGCCAACGAGTTGGAGAACGCTGCGGCGGGGATGCGTGCGTTCAACCGATGGCTCGCGGACTTCTGCTCGGTAGAGCCGGAGCGTCACATTGGTCTGGTGCATCTGCCGATGTGGGACATCGAGGAGTCGGTCAAGCAGTTGCAGTGGGGTGCAGACCATGGTCTGCGTGGGGTGAACTTTCCCTCGCCGAGGCAGTGGCTGACCGAGTACGACGACCCGGCGTGGGCCCCGTTTTGGGCGTGCGCCCAGGCCAACAAGATGCACCTGAACACCCACTCCGGAGGGGTGGGCGCGCCGGGGATCTACGGCGACCCGGAGAAGATGAACCTGCCCCGGGCCGGTGCGATCCAGCAGCTGGAGATGGACAGCTGGCCGTACCGTCGCGGGATGGGTCGGATGATCTTCGGTGAGGTGTTCGAGCGCTACCCGGATCTGAAGCTGCTGCTGACCGAGGGGCGCGGCGTGTGGTGGGAGAACGCGGTGCGTGAGTTGGACCAGGCATGGGAGGACGCCACGCCGGAGCTGCAGGCCCTGGTGCCGAAGCTGCCGAACCAGTACGTGCAGTCCAACGTGTTCTTCGGTGTGAGCTTCATGGCAAACTTCGAGGCGCAGACGGCCGTGGAGCAGGGGTTCGACAAGATGCTGATCTGGGGCAGTGACTACCCGCACCGCGAGGGCACGTGGGCCTTCCCGGACCCAGAGGTCGAGAACGAGCCGATCCGGTCCCAGCTCGCAATCCGTGACGCGATGACCGGAATCCCCGAGGAGTCCGTCCGCAAGATGATGTACGGCAACGGGGTGCGTGCCTTCGACCTCGACCTGGACGTCCTGCAGGCGGTCGCGAACCGGATCAAGGCGCCCACCATCACCGAGCTGATGACTCCCCTCTCCGATGACGAGAAGAAGTGGGCCGAGCAGTTCAAAGACCCCGAGCACGACTTCACGTTCGCGTTTCGTCCCGCCGGCGCCTGGGTCCGACCCAACGTCCTTACGTGACCAACCCAGCCAGCAGGCGGGCAGGCCCCGCTGCCTTCGATTACATCATCGTCGGCAGCGGGGCAGCGGGCTCGATCCTCGCCGATCGTCTGAGCCGAGACTCCAGCGCGAGTGTCCTTGTCCTGGAGGCGGGAGGATCGGATCGTAGCCCGTTGCACCGGGTGCCCAAGGGCTTTTTCTACACCATGGGTAGCAAGCGTTACACCAAGGTGTTCGAGGCGGAGCCGGATGCCTCCGGCTACGTCGCGTCCCTGCCTCGCGGCCGCGTCCTCGGCGGTTCGACGACCATCAATGGGATGTTTTGGAACCGAGGGTGGGCGTCGGCCTACGAAGCCTGGCAGCGCAGCGGTATCCAGGGCTGGAGCTGGGATCGGTTCCTCGTAGCCTTCAAGGCGCTGGAGGATCATGAGCTCGGCGAAAGCCCCGCTCGAGGCAGCGGGGGGCCTGTCCCCGTGAGCGTCGCTCGGCCGCCGGATCCGGTGAGCGATACCTTCATCGCGGCGCTCGGCAAGCACGGCATTGCCATGACCGATGACATGAACGACTCTGACGAGGAGCGCGTTGCCTACGCGAGCGCAAACATCGGAAGCGGACTCCGTGTCAGCGCATCCCAAGCGTTTCTCCGGCCTGCTCGACGCCGACCGAACGTCACGGTTCTGACCCGGGCCGAGGTGGATCGCGTCACCTTCGACGGGTCGGCGGCTACCGGTGTGGAGGTGACACGTCGCGGGAAGAAGGTCCGTTTCAGGGCTCATCGAGAGGTCCTGGTCTGTGCCGGTGGACTGGACAGCCCGCTGCTCCTTGAGCGCAGTGGCGTAGGTGATCCAGACATCCTGAAGGCGGCGGGTGTCCCGGTCGTCGTTCCCTCGCCGAGCGTCGGCGAGAACCTCAATGATCACGGTTGTAGCCTGATCTTCCAGGTTAAGCTGAAGGGTGACTCCGGTCTGAACGCCACGGTCTCTAGCATGTTCGGGAAAGGTTGGACCGGGTTCAAGTACCTCTTTACTCGGCAGGGTTTGGTCTCCTACGGGGCATACAACGTGGCAGCGATGTACAAGTCGGACGCGAACTCGCCGCACCCCGACACGCAGGCGTTCTTCACGCCTCTGTCGGCCACTGCCGTTCATCCGAGGACCGGCAGGATGATCGTGGACAAATTCCCTGGCGCGATGCTCAACGCGTACATGATGTATCCGACAAGCAGGGGGTCGATCCACATCACCGGCTCGGGCATCAAGGATAAGCCGCGCTTGATTACCAACCACCTCACGACCGAGCACGACAGGGCTCTCTTGCCCAAGGTCTACGAGAAGGCACGCGAACTGCTGGCAACTGAACCCTTCGCTGGACTCGTCGAGGCCGAGGTCGTGCCGGGACATCCGCTTGGTTGCGAGGAGATCTTTCAGTACTGCCTTACCAAGGCGGTCGGCTACCACTCGATCGGGGGCTGCGCGATCGGTGGCACCGAGGACAGCGTCGTCGACGATCGGTTGCGCGTCCGGGGCACCACCAAGCTTCGCGTTGTCGATGCCTCGGTGTTTCCTACCCAGCCGGGCGGGAATAACAACGCGCCGACCCAAGCGATGGCTTGGATCGCGGCGGACATCATCATGGAAGACCATCGCTGATGACGCACTCGCACAATCGGCCGCCCACTCAGGTGGTCGACTCCGACAGACCCGCAGACTTCATGGACGCAGAGCTCGGTCGCCCGCTCGAAGGCATTCGCGTGATCGAGCTAGGGAACTACATCGCCGCACCGACAGCAGGTCGCCTGTTGGCGGACTTCGGTGCCGAGGTGATCAAGGTGGAACGGCCCCGAACCGGTGATGAGCTGCGCAACTGGCGACTGTACGCCGGCCACACGTCGCTCCTTTACCGCACGATCAACCGGGGGAAGAAGTCGATCGCGCTCGACCTGCGGACCGAGGCCGGGCGCGACACCGTGCTAGAACTCGTCGAGCGATCGGACGTTCTGCTCGAGAACTTTCGTCCCGGGACGCTGGACGGGTGGGGCCTGGGTGCAGCGCGGTTGCAGGCCGTCAATCCGGAGCTAGTCGTGGCCCGGGTCTCCGCGTTCGGTCAGACGGGTCCCTTGTCGAGCCGCCCAGGATTTGCAGCCGTTGCCGAGGCGTACGGCGGCCTGCGTGCGCTCGTCGGTGAGGCCGACCGGCCACCTTCGAGGACAGGCGTCTCGATCGGAGACTCGATCGCAGGACTCTACGCCGCTTTCGGTGTGGTGATGGCGCTGTTCCAGCGTGACTCACGACGCGCGGCCGGAGAGCCACGTCTGGGCCCCTGCGAGCAGCATGTCGACGTCGCCTTGCACGAGGCCGTCTTTTCCATGATGGAGTCGCTGATCCCCGATCGGTCCGCCTACGGAGTCAATCGCGAACGAGTCGGTGGTCGCATGGAAGGGATCGCACCGACCAACGCGTACGCGTGCGCTGACGGATCAAGCGTGGTCATCGCGGCCAACGGTGACTCGATCTTCCGCCGCTGCATGCAGGTCATCGGGCGAACGGACCTGGGGGAGAATCCTGGGCTGCAGACGAATACTGAGCGGTGGAAGCACCGAGACCTCCTCGACTCCGCGATCGGCGCGTGGACAGAGAGTTGCACTCGAGCCGAAGCACTAGCCGAGCTCGACCGAGCCGGCGTCCCCGCGGGCCCGATCCTCGAAGCTGCAGATATCATCGACGATCCTCATTATCGTGCACGCGGAATGATCCAAACCCTTCCCGTGGATACCGGCAGCGGCATCGAGGCTGTTGACTTCCCCGGCATCGTCCCCCTTCTGGGATGTCGTTCGTTGCAGGTCCGATCGGTGGGGCCGGACCTCGGGGAGCACACCGAGTCTGTGTTGCGAAGCGTCCTGGGAAAGACGACTGCGCAGATTGAGCGGGTGCTCGAGGAAGGTGTTCACGCGTGACCCAGGAACCGGTACAGAGCGCCGCGATCCGAGACGTTACCGTGCGCGACGGCCTCCAGCTCACTGGAAAGTCGCTCACGACAGAGCGCAAGGTCGAAGTCATCTGATCACTGTTTGCGCTCGGCATCACCGAGATCGAGATCGGCTCCATGGCCCGACCTGATCTGATTCCGCAGCTCGCCGATAGTCTCGAAGTAGCCGCAGCGCTCACTCCGGCGGAGTTGGCCAGCAGTTGGATGTGGGTCGCTACTCCACAGCACGTACGGAAAGCAGCGGCCGTGGGAGTCGTCAACTTCCAGTACGTGGTCTCGGTGTCGGGCAGTCACAATCAGGCAAACGTTGCGCGCACAACCGACGTGAGCATGGATGGCCTGCCTGAGGCAATCGAGGTCGCGCAGTCCGTAGGTGGCGTCATGCAACTCGGACTGGCGACTGCTTTCACCTGCCCGTTCGAAGGTGTGATTGACCCCAACCGTGTGCTCGAGATCATCAACGATCCGCGCACCGAAGGCCTCGACGAGGTCGTCCTCTGCGACACGCTCGGCCAAGCACGACCGTCAGAGGTGTCTAGCCTTGTGCGCAAGGTCCGTGAGCTGAGTCCGGTACGGCGGATCGGCTACCACGGACATGACACCTGGGGCATGGGCGTAGCGAATACCCTGGCTGCCGTCGCCGCGGGAGCGACCATGGTCGACAGCGCGCTGGGGGGGACTCGGCGGATGCCCCTTCGCACCCGGCGCGAGTGGAAACGCAGCGACCGAGGACGTGTCATACGCCTTGGAACCGGAGTGGTTGGACCCGGCTTCGTTCGCCACCATGGTCCGGCTGTCCCAGCGCCTCCTGGCGGAGCTGGGTGAACCCAACCGCTCACGGGCGGTCGACGGTTCTCGAAGTACCGCCTGCGCCTTTCCTTGGGTGCTGGCGGATAGCCAGCGGTAGTCCAGGGCCGAGCCACGGATGGTCACGAAGAAGTAATGGTGGGACGACTAGGCATCGCCACCGGGGTGACGTCCCATGAGGTGGTGTTCGTCGTGTTGACGATGACGTACGCGGCCACCGTGCCGCGTTCAGTGAGACCTAGCGATAGCACTCATGGCAGGACCTGAAGCACGATGGCCCTGCACAATCCTGCCCAACTCGAGGTGCTGGAAGCCATGCAGGCTGGGGCGTCGAGGACCGGGTCCGCACGGCGGCCCAGACGATCTACCAGGCGTTGATCGCTGCCGAGCTCACTGCGGTGATCGGCGCTGGCCACTGGGAACGCACCGTGGACCGCACTGCGCAGGGCAACGGCAGCCGTCCGCGGACGCTCACGACGTCCACGGGCGACTTGGAGCTGCGGATCCCGAAGCTGGCGGATCCCGAAGCTGGCGGCCGGGTCGACCGGGCGCTGTTCGCGGTGATCATGGACGTCTACCGGGACGGGGCCTCCACGAGGAAGGTCGACCACTCGGTCAAGGCGCTGGGTGCCGACACCGGGTCCGAGGGCCGCGAACCGTGTCGGTTGTCGGGTAGCTCGAGGGGGTCTCTCGCATTCTCGAAACGGACGCTGGGTCCCTCAGGTCGCCGATGTAGAGGTGCGCGGCAGCCAGGACGGCCTCAGTGATTCAAAGGCAGCGATGTCGGCCTCGTTCGCGAGTGTCGCTGCAATGTCGTCCACCCCCTCCAGCAGTCGATGGCGGGTGTGGTCGTCGACCTCGAACGGCGCGGTCAGTCCGTCAATGGCGACGGTCCGGTTCTGCAGGTCGACGCTGATCTGTGTGGTAGGCGCACTCTCGATGGCGCCCCAGAGAAGCTCCACCACGCTCTCAGACACCTGCGCTGCCAGCAGGCCTGACTTGCCCGCATTGCTCTTGAAGATGTCGGCGAACCTACTGGACAGGACCACCCTGTACCCGGAGTCCATCAGAGCCCACACCGCATGCTCTCGCGACGATCCCGTGCCGAAGTCCTGGCCCGCGACGAGGATGCTGGCGCCTCGAAACTCTGGTTTGTTTGCGACGAAGTCCGGGTCGTCGCGCCAGGCCGCGAACAGACCATCCTCGTAGCCGGTCCGGGTAACTCGCTTCATGTAAGAAGCTGGGATGATCTGGTCCGTATCGACGTTGCTGCGACGGAGGGCGAGCCCGGTTCCGACGTGGTGCGTGAACCTGTCCATCTGGTTCTCCTTCCAATTTTAAAGAGATGACTGGGGTGGCCCATCACCCTTCGAATGTTCTTGGAGATGCGCCACCGACGGTTCGCGCGGCGGAACACCCAGCGGTTCAGGGCGTGACTCTGATATCCGACCTCGGGTGCGAAGTTGCCGTGATGGCGCGCGTAGATGATGGAGTTGCTGATGATGAGCGCCGTCTCGTGGTCATTCAGCGTGAAGACCGACGGCTGCCCGTCGGTGTTGGCACATGCCCATGAGTCGCTCGTGCCTAGGCGCGGTGGCGACCAGGTGCAGCTCGTCGTGGCTGGTGACTCGGCCGGACTCCACCGGCCAGTCGACCTTGGTCGGGTGGCCTGCCATCGGACTCAGTGTGTCCTTGAGGCAGGCGGAGTCGTTGTAGAAGTTGACTTCCATGCGCCCGTCCTCGGTGAACAGCTCCACGCATCCGCGGGCGAGACTGAAGTTGGCGTAGAAGCCGTAAGAGCGAGTAGTTCTCGGCAGTCACGCCAATCCTCCAGAGCGTAGTTTCTCCGCTCGACGCCGTCGCTTACGGCCTCGGGCGGGCTTGCCTCAGGCATCGCGGTACACGCCGTTCAATTGTCCATCGGCGGGCCCCATCTGCAGTTGTACGTTGTGCGAGCCCGCGAAGTGGCGTGCGCGACGCGCGTGACGTTGCGTTCGGCTCTGGCAGTTGGGAATCTACGGGTCTGCTGAGCGGTCAGGTTCTGGCACCGTGCTCAGCATCGCCTCGCGCCATTCGGTAGGGGTCAACGGTTGGGGAAGGCGGTCGTCGCCGCAGATCTCGAGCCGTGTCGTTGGGCCGACGGCGTCGCATTCTCGGTGCATCAAGTTCTCCTCCGTCTCGCACCTCCGTGGAGGTCGGAAAGCGCCCAGAGCCGATTTGCGCGGCGTTCCTCGTGTTCGCCTATATTACTCAGTAGGCGGAGGAAGATCTGGGTAGCGTCCGGAAAGTGGACATGCCTCCGTGTCCCATCGGGCGTTCGCGTGCATCTCGTCAGTTGTCGCCGACGCACGGTGTCTCGAGCGCCAGGGCGCAGCCGCGCGCGAACGCCCTCATGGAGATCGAGTGCGGCGGCTGGTGTATCGCCGAAGCGTGGCTAGGCCGATCTTCGGCGAGGTGTTCACGCGGTGCCCGGGCCTCAAGCTGGTGCCGACCGAGCACAAGGGCGGAAGGAATCGGCAGAGCGGGGCAGATGTGCGAGCCGACCACGGTGCCCGGCTCGCCAGCGCTGCGAAGGGGCGACACCTGGCAACCCTTGAACTGGGCTCCGACCGGGTGGTACACTTTCCGTGTACTGATTAATTCTAATGTCGCGAAAGCAGCTCGACGCGGGCCACTACCGCCCGCGGTGGGCATGCAGGGCCGGTGGGTCGCGTTGCAGCGGCTCGAGGTGTCGGTCGGAGTTCTGAATGTGAGGTTGAAGATGAATGTCGAGATCGACGAGGAGATGTGCGTCGGTGCCGGTCAGTGCGTCCTGACGGCACCGTTGGTCTTCGATCAGCGAGAAGAGGACGGGATCGCGATCCTCGTAGAGGACCCTCCGGAGTCGGAACGAGAGAACGTCGAGGAAGCGGTCAGCCGCTGCCCGTCTCAGGCGATTCGGATGACCGACTGACCTGAGAAACAGGGTCCCGCGCCGAACGGGCGGAACGGCACTCCCTGCTGCCTGCGTCGGTATGCCTCCTTCGGCGGCTGCTTGTCGCCGGTAAAATTACTCAGTATGCAGAGTGGCAATGGCTCGTTGATCGCAGGAATGCGATGAGTCCGGCAGTATCCGTATACCGGAGCATCCGGCGCTGGTGGGGCCGTGTGCTTCCACGAGTGCCCGCCACGACACTGCGGAAGCGATCTCGGCGCTGGTGTCGCCCCAAACGATCGGAGAACTCGAATGTCCGACCCTGCCACGATCGACTTCTCTCTCCTGGTGCTCAGGGGGATTGTGGGTGTGGTGTTCCTCGCCCATGGCTATAACCACGTATGGGGAGGTGGCAAGATCGCGGGCACGGCTCGATGGTTCGACAGCCTCGGCATGCGGCCGGGGCTGGTGCACGCCTGGGTGGCGAGCGTGACCGAGCTCGGGGTGGGAGCCCTCCTTCTCGCCGGGCTGCTGATACCGCTGGCCGCGGCCGGCGTGGTGGGGGTCATGGTGGTGGCGCTCGTCACCAACCATCTGCGCAACGGGTTCTTCATCTTCCGTCCGGGCGAGGGATACGAGTACGTCCTCACCCTCATCCTGGTAGCCGTTGCGCTCGGAGGCCTCGGGGCAGGGAGCTGGTCGCTGGACGCCGCACTGGACATCGACTTCTCGGGCTGGACGGGACTCCTGGTCGCCGTTATTTGTGGTGGCGGGGGCGCCGCCGTCCTGCTCGCGCTGTGCTGGCGGCCCGCACGCATTCCGGTGACAGCACCTTGATCGCTGCCCGACGCTGGGTGGCCACCCGCCCTGGCGGACTTGAGCACTTCTCGCTCGAGCAGTACGACGTCCCCGTCCCCGAGGTTGGCGAGGTGACCATCGAGGTACGAGCGGCGGGTGTGAACCCGGCCGACCACAAGCACGCGGCAGGTGGCAACGCCTCTGAATTCCCCAAGCCGATCGGCTACGAGGTCGCTGGCGTGCTTGCCGCGATTCCATCCCGAACCCAGATCGCCTCCGGTGGCGGTACGGTCGGGCAGGAGGTGCTCGCCTTCAGAGTCGCGGGCGGGTGGTCATCGCATGTGACCGTGCGGGCATCTGACGTCTTCGCCAAGCCCGACAACCTGTCCTTCGCCGAGGCCGCCAACCTGCTTCTTGCCGGGACGACGGCGTCCGAGATGTTGCACGTCACCGGCGTCTCGAGCGGAGAGACGATCGTCGTGCACGGCGGTTCGGGAGCTGTGGGTGTCGCCGTGCTCCAGCTAGCGCGGCGCATGGGTGTACGGGTCGTGGCCACATGCGGTCAGCACAGCTTCGAGCGCGTTCGTGGCTTCGGTGCCGAGCCGGTCCGGTACGGCGATGGCTTGGTCGCGCGCCTCCAGGCAGCTGCTCCGGAAGGTATCGCCGCGTCGCTCGACTGCGTAGGCACGGACGAAGCGGTGAGCGCATCGACGGCGGTGGTCGCTGATCGCGGTCGCATCGTTACGATCGCCTCGGCTCATCGGGCAACGACGGAAGGGTTCCATGCCCTCGCGGGATCGAACCCGGTGAGCGCGACCTATCGTAATGGTGTGCGCTCCCGGCTCATCGAGGCGGCGGCAGCCGGTGAGATCGAGGTGCCGGTCGCGCGGACCTTCCCGCTCGAGGCCGCCCCGGATGCGCTCCGGGTGCTCCTGGGACTGCACCCCGGGGGCAAGCTCGCGCTGGTGACCTGACTAGCGTGCGGCCGGCTCAGGTGACCGTCCATGTGTCGCCGCCGCCGATGAGCGCCGCGAGACGATCGGAGGGCTCGCTGGGGGCGGCGTACTGGGCGGTCGTGACCTGCGCCCGGGCCTGGTCGTCGTGCGACGGCCGCGCGACCTGGCGGAGGATGCCGATCGTCGCCTGGTGCAGGTAGTCGGCCGCGGTGAGACGGGAGATCGCGAACGCCGTGGTCGCGTCGGGGTTGGGGGCGTCATGGACGAGGGTCGCGTCCTCTCCGACTTCGGCGACCGCAGCGATCTTCACGCCACCGGGCCCCCGGGGCCGAGACCACGGATCACGCCCTTGGACCCACGCCCGAACTGTCGGTGCCGCCGAAGCGGATCGGCTCGCCGTGGGTCAGCGGGATGATCGCGTCGGCCTTGGTGTCGTTGTTCTTGATGGCGTCGAAGGCGCCGTCGTTGAAGATCGGGCAGTTCTGGTAGATCTCGACGAACGAGGTGCCGCGGTGGGCGGCGGCCGCGGACAGGACCGGCGTGAAGTGCTTGCGGTCGCTGTCGATGGTGCGGGACACGGCAGTGCCCTCGGCGCCGAGCGCGAGGGACACCGGGTTGAAGGGGTGGCCTAGGGAGCCCATGGGGGGACTCGGTGATCTTGCCGGTTCTCGCTGGTGGGGGAGTACCGGCCCCTGGTGAGGCCGTAGATGCGGTTGTTGAACAGCATGATGGTCATGTTGACGTTGCGGCGCCGCGTGGATCAGGTGGTTGCCGCCGATCGAGAGCGCGTCGCCGTCGCCGGTGACCACCGACACCGAGAGGTCCTCCCGCGCAGTGGCGATCCCGGTCGAGATCGAGGGGGCGCGGCCGTGGTTGGAGCGCATCCCGTAGGTGTCCAGGTAGTAGGGGAACCGGCTGGAGCAGCCGGTTCCCGGACACGAACACGATGTTCTTCCGGCGCAGTCCTGGGTGGGCAAGAACGACTGCACGGCCGTGAGCACCGCATAGTCGCCACATCCCGGGCACCAGCGCACCTCCTGGTCGGAGGTGACTCCTTGCCGGCGTGCGGCCCGTCCGCAGGGTCGTGACGGCGCACCAGGTCAGGGCCGGTGCGGCCCGGGTCGAGCGTCGGGACGGGAAGGGTCGACGGTGGCGGTCATGCCTGCCCCGCGCGGCGGACCGGGAGGGGGGTGATCTCGCGGTGGTCGCGGTCGGTCAGGTCCACGGCCGCGGCGCCTCCGGGCGACCCGATCTCGGCGAAGAACTCCGCGTTGAATCGCGTGAAGTCTGCGTCCTCGGCCGGGACGTCGTCCTCGTAGAAGATCGCCTCCTCGGGGCACACCGGCTCGCACGCACCGCAGTCCACGCACTCCTCGGGCTGGATGTAGAGCATCCGAGCACCGGCATAGATGCAGTCGACCGGGCACTCGTCCACGCAGGCGCGGTCCTGGACGTCGAGGCAGCCCGAGGCGATCACGTAAGTCATAGCGCAGTCCTCATCGGATCCTTCACTGGTTCTTCACTGGTTTCGGCAGGTGCTGACGATGATGGCGGTATCGATGACCGGTTCGACTGAGCGCGCCTGCAATGCCCGTCTGGAAATCCTCAGTATACGGAAGAAAATAGGTGTTAGGTCAGCCACAGTCAAGTTGCCCGCCGTCGTGTCGCGGGGCGTACGAGTTGCTGGCGGCACCTGAATCCAGGTTCGACCAAGTGTCGGCGCGCTGGTCTCCATATTTGTCCGTGGCCATGAAAAAGGGCTCTCCTGACCCTTCCGTGGGTCATTTGCGGCCGGGGAGCACTGGTGGGTGGCCGCCGAGGTTGAGCATGGCCAAGGCGATCAGGGCTTCGGGTGAGCGGAAGCCGAAGGCGACCCGGGTGATCAGTCGGATCTTGGTGTTTACCGACTCGATGCGTCCATTGGACAGGCCGTGCTCGATCGCGGCGAGGATAGAGGCTCGGTGCTTGACGATCCGGCGTTGCAGATCGACGAAGGCCGAGATCCGACAGCGACGGGCCCAGCCGATCCAGACGTCGAGGGCCTCTTCGGCCTCGTCGTGCGGGAGCTGGAACACCAGCCGGAGGCCTTCCTTGAGCAGGTAGGCGCGGTGCAGGCGCGGATCGGTCTTGGCGACCCAGGCGAGCTTGGCCCGCTGCCGGAGGGTGAGGTTCTCGGGGTTCTTCCACAACGCGAACCTGGCGTGTTTGAGTGCCTTCGCCTGGCCGCTGGCTCGTCCGGCGCGGCGCTGGGTGACGGCGCCACGGGCCTCGTTCCAGGCCTGCCGGCGGACCTCGTCCAGCGCGTCGGTGGCCCAGCGGACAACGTGGAACGGATCAGCGCAGCGCACCGCGTTCGGACACCGCTGTGCGACCACCGTGCTGATCCAGTCCGCCCCGTCTGCAGAGATGTGGGTGATCTGGGCGCTGCGCTCGGGGCCGAGGGCGTCGAAGAACTTCTCCAGGGTTGCCTTGTCACGGCCCGGTGCGGCCCACACCAGCCGACCACTGTCGTGGTCGACGACCACGGTCAGATATCGGTGCCCGCGCTTGTACGAAATCTCATCGATCCCCAGCCGTCGCAGGTCCGCGAACCGGTCGTGCAGGGCTTCGACGTCGGCCCAGACCCGGGTGATGATCGCGCCGACGGTGCGCCAGGCGATCCGCATCAGCTCGACCACCGCGCTCTTCGAGCACTGGGTGGCCAACCAGGCCACCTGCTCGTCGAACACGACTGTGTGGCCGGCCGCGTGCCGTGCCCAGGGCACCGCGACGACCGTCGGGCCATGTTCGAGACACCTCACCCGCGGTGCGTCCGCCTCGAGCACGACCTGGATCGTGCCTAGGTCCAGTGCCCGCCACCGTCGCCGGCCTTCTCCGGCGTCGTAGCCAGGCGAAGGTCGCCCGCACCGTCCACAACGACCGCGAGCACGCTTCCGCGGCCGCACATGGGCCACCAACAGCTCTTCGTCCTCGTCGAACTCGATGTCCTCCACGACCGTCTTCTCGACCCCCAACAGGGCGCGCCATAAGGTGGCGTTCTGCACGCCGTTCTCCGCTCACTGGTTTCGGTTCCTCAACAGCTCAGAAACCTAGACAGGGAACGGCGTGCTCACGTTTCAGGCGCGCTCAAGCACCCACGGATGCGTCACAAGAGCCTGAAAAAGTCCCCACTGGTGGCCAGGTCAAGGTCCCCACTGGTGGCCAGATAGAAGTCCCCACCCTTCGCGTGTCGTAGCCGACGTGAGGGCCCTGCGTGGTGACGGTGGCGGTGCCAACCAGTCACCGAGCACCACGCAGGGGCTTCCATTGAAGAACGCGAAGGAACGAATGGACGTGATTGCCGCCTACCGAGACGTAGGCACCTACCGGGGAGCCGCAGAGATCTGCGGCACGACCCATAAGACGGTGAAGCGGATCATCACCGCGCACGAGCTGGCCAGCCAGGGTGGGAGTCCGCAGGTGCGGGCGCCGCGAGCCAGGAACTACGACGGGGTCGCCGACCTGGTCGCGGAGAGTGTGAAGAAGACCGCGGGGAAGATCAGCGCGAAGCGGCTACTGCCGGCGGCGCGCGCTGCCGGCTATGCGGGGTCGGACCGCAACTTCCGGCGGCTGGTCGCCCAGGCCAAGAGCGAGTGGCGACGGGGTCATGCCCGTGCCGGTGGCCGGCGTCCGGCGGTGTGGTCGCCGGGTGAGGTCCTCGCGATCGACTGGGGCGAGGAGATCATCGGCGGGCGGAAGGTCCACGTGTTCTGTGCTGTGCTGGCGTGGTCACGGTTCCGGTTCGTCCGGTTCGCCGCCGATGAGCAGCAGGCCACGACGCTGGGGATGTTGGCGGAGTGCTTCGAGGTTCTCGGCGGGGTCCCGAAGGTCGTGCTGGCCGACCGGATGGGGTGCCTGAAGGGAGGGGTGGTCGCGAACGTCGTCGTGCCTGCACCGGACTACGTCCGGTTCGCGACCCACTACCGGTTCCGGCCCGACTTCTGTCATGGCGCGGACCCGGAGTCCAAGGGCATCGTGGAGAACCTGGTCGGCTACGCCAAGGACGACCTGCTGGTCCCGCTCGAGCTCGACCCTGTTCTTGGCGAGGACCCGTGGGCTGAGGGCATCGCGGGGCTCAACGCCCGCGCCGTGGCGTGGTGTGAGGAGGTGAATGGTCGTTGCCATAGCGAGATCCACGCGATCCCGGCCGAGCGGCTCGACACGGAGCGGGAGCTGCTCGGTGAGTTGCCGTCGCTGCGGCTGGAGGTCGGTTCGAAGCCGATCACCCGCAAGGTCGACAAGCTGTCCTGCATCCGGTTCGCCTCAGCGCGCTACTCGGTCCCGAACCGGCTGATCGGGGCCACGGTCACGGTGCTGGTCGACGAGCGGGACCGGGTGCTGCGAGTGGTCGAGCCGGTCACCGGCGAGGTCCACGCCGAACACCAGTTGGTGGCGCCGGGCGAGACCTCGGTCGTCGATGCCCACTACGACCGGCCACGCCCGGACACTCCGCGTCGCGGAGCACGCCCCAAGACGGTAGTCGAGCGGGAGTTCCTGGAGTTGGGGCCAGTCGCCGAGGCGTTCCTGACCGGCGCCGCGGCCGCGGGTGTGACCAAGCTGGGCAGCGAGATCGCCGAGATCCTCACCCTGGCCGCCGCCCATGGCACCGAACCACTGCTGGCCGCACTCGAACGGGCGGTCGCGTTCGGGCGGTGGCGTTCGGGCGGTGGCGTGCCGACGACGTCCGTTCGATCCTGGCCACCAACGGCCACGCACCCCGGCCGACCGCCGCGGGGCAGGCGCTGGTGATGACCCTGCCCACGGTGCCCACACGGTCGCTGGACGCCTACCGGATCGACGGGACGGATGGGGGTGAGGTGTCGTGACCGCGTCGACCCCACCACCGCTGCCGACGGACCTGAACGAGGGATTGAAGCGGTTGAAGATGGCCGCGATGCGCCGGCTGGCACCCGAGCTGCTGGTCACCGCGAAGACCCAACGGTGGAAGCCCGAGGAGTTCCTCCGCACCCTCATCGAGGCCGAGATCGCCTCGCGTGAGGAGTCCAACGTCCGCACCAGGATGCGGCAAGCAGCCTTCCCTGTGAGGAAGACGCTCGAGGAGTTCGACGTCGCAGCGTCCTCGATCCCACCAGCGACGTTCGACTACCTCTCCTCGTTGGAGTGGATCCGCGCAGCCGAGAACGTGTGCATGATCGGCCCGGCCGGCACCGGGAAGTCCCACACCCTCATCGCACTCGGCATCGCCGCCGTCGAGCACGGTCATCGGGTCCGGTACTTCACCGCCGCCGAGCTCGTCGAGACCCTCTACCGCGGGCTGGCCGACAACAGCGTCGGAAAGCTCATCGAGACCCTGCTGCGCAACGACCTCGTCCTCGTCGACGAGCTCGGGTTCGCGCCCCTGGACGACACCGGCGCCCAGTTGCTGTTCCGGTTCGTCGCAGCCGCCTACGAACGCAGGTCGCTCGGCATCGCGTCCCACTGGCCCTTCGAGTCCTGGGGACGGTTCCTGCCCGAGCACACCACCGCGGTCAGCATGCTCGACCGGCTCCTGCACCACTGCCACACCGTCGTCACCGACGGCGACTCCTACCGCATGCGACAGGCCCGAGCGAAGGGAGGAACCCGACTCACGACCAGCTGAACCCCGAGCGAAGGGTGGGGACCTTTAGTTGGCCACCAGCGGGGACCTCAACTTGGCCATTGACAATAATATTCCTCTCGTATCGACAGCCCCCCAGCCCTCAGGTCTCTCTTGCTCCGCCAGCGGGGAGCGTCGGCAACGCTACGGAGTTACGACGTCAATTGGCGTCCATCACATCGGAATCCTCAATGACCCAAGTTGACGGAGGGCGGGGGCCAGCACCTCGGAACGTCGGCGTAGGGGAAGGCGCCCTGGCCGCGTGCTCGGCCGTCGCGACCTCGTCGGTTCGGCCGATCACCGACTATGAGTGCCACGAGGGCGCCGGTGCTTGCCATCGGTGCAATTGACGATCGCAGGAAGGGCGCCTGGAGCCGCGACCGCGTTTCCCGTGGACGGCCGAGGCGCGCCCGTGATTGCCGAGCACGAGAGCGAACGCGCTGCGGAAGGTCTCGTGTGCGGTTGGGAGGGGGTGGTTCGGAATCTCGACCGCGCGGCGACCCGGCGATCGCCCATCGTGTCGGGAGCCTTAGTCGTTCTTCGGCAGGGGCAGGGCGCCCTTCAAGTCGGGACGTCGGCGTGGTGGACGACGCAGCCGGTCATCTCGGCGGCTACTTGACTACCGAACATCGAGTGTCTGAAGCGCTCGTGACGGCGCCACGAGCCCCGGGGTGGTCGTCGTGATGAAACGAACTCCAAACCTGGCTGTTCGGAGCCGAACAGCCAGGTGGGCTTCTAGCGGGCCGTGACGAGTTTGCGGATGAGTCAAGAGCGTGAGCGTCAGCGCCGATCAGCGCCGTGGAAGGCGCGTCCTTGTCGACGCGAGCGGCCTGCGGAGCTGGCATCGGTCTCGTGCGGCCAAGCGCGGAAGTTGAACTCGGCCCCTACCCGCCATTACGCCCAGAGGAGACGCCCAGGGCATTGCGAACGTTGTTAGATGTCGACGCCTCTCGATGCTTCGAAATGAGTGTCCTGAGGATGCGAAGGAGCGACTTCCGATCGCTCTCCGGCATCGAGGTGAGCAGGGTCTCATTGATCTTATACGCGCCAAGAACTGCGCCTGCATGCACAGCCTTGCCCTCCGGAGTCAGCGACACCAAGTTCCGACGTCCGTCGACGGTGTCACGCGTGCGCCTCACCAACCCTCGCTCGGCCAGCCGCGTCACGATGTTCGCCAGGGTGGATCGGTCGAGGGAGGCAAGTCCTCCGAGCTCGGTCTGGTCGAGCGGTTCGTTGTGGGCAAGATTGTGAAGCACGGCGAACTGCGGTGACGTGAGGCCTCCCACGTCGTCAGAGGAGTTCCACAACGCAAAGTGGACCTGTTGCGACACCCTGATTAGGTATCCCACCTGGTCGACCAACTCGAAGTCGAACTCGCCGCTGTTGTTCTGCGTTTCGTTTGCCATTTCGCCTCATCAGCTGGGTTGGTCCTTGCGACAAGCATAAACGCAGCAGACTGAGGATCTACCCAGCGTCGAGGTGACTCGCCGGGGGGCAATGCAGATCTTGCCCTTGGTCTACGGGCGGCGAGGTCGCTTCGGAGTGATGCCGAGCAAGCAGGTGCCCATCGCCACCCCGTATCTCTGTCCTCTTCCCAGTCCGGACGCGAGTGGCGCCTCGGTAGGCGTTGCCCTGATCGATCCCGACGAACCGCCAGCCGCCCCCGTCGGGGACGTTGCCGAGCTTGGTCACGTCGACGTGGATCAGGTCCCTGGGGCGCTCGCGTTCGTAGTGCTTGGCCGGCTCGCCAGTGACCCGGTCCATGCAGGTCGGCCGGTTGAGTCGGGTCCTCGTGTGCTGGCTGTGTCGGGCCAGGACCGATCCTGCATCCCGACCGGTCCTTCGGCCCGGTAGTGCCGAGCCCACTTGCCGGCGGTGCGCCAAGAGACGTTGAAAACTCAGCTGCTCGGCGGGCGACCAGCCGTCCTCGACGATCAACCGGGCCGGACGGAGCGTCGGCTCGCAAGCGACAGAGTGATGGCGGTGCCCGACGGTGGTGTGGAACCCCCGCGACCGACTGAAAGCAGCGGCGGGCAGAGGTTGCATTGTTCAGTACACGTAGTATCCTGGGCCGCACAACCTTGGATGTCTTGCCTGAGAGGAAGGCCTGGACGTGACGTGCACGAGCGCACTCGTCAGTGCTGAGTCTGCATTTGGAGTGCTTCGGTTACCGCGGACGATCCTTGTCGGGGCCGGGCAACGTCGAAGTGTGGGTATGTTGGCGCGGGACTTCGGCAAGGCAGCCCTCATCTGCACCGACTCCCGGTTGGCAAAGTCCGACGTGATCGCAGAGATCGTGAGCGACCTACAGTCCGAGGGGCTTTCCACTGAGGTCTTCAGTGACACCGAACCCGAACTGCCGCTATCGGGGATCAGCTCATGTGTCGACCGCCTACGCGGGCGTCACTTCGATGTCGTAATAGGCGTTGGTGGCGGCAGTTGTATTGACATGGCGAAAGTCGTCGCGTTGATGCTGACTCACGGCGGCTCCCCACGCGACTACTTCGGAGAATTCGCGGTTCCTGGGCCGGTCATGCCAATCATCGCCGTGCCAACGACTTCGGGCACAGGCTCCGAGGCGACGGCGATCGCGGTCGTCGGAGACCTCGAGCGAGGCATGAAGATGGGTATCTCTAGTCCCTACATGATCCCAGTTGCCGCAGTCTGCGACCCAACCCTCACGCTGAGCTGCCCTTCCTCGCTAACGTCTGCGACGGGAGCGGACGCACTCGTCCACCTCGTCGAGTCATACACGGCAGTCGTGCGTGAACGCACAACTCAGCTGCCGCATGAGCGCGTCTTCATTGGAGCAAGTCCACTTACCGGTTCTATCGCGCTCGAAGGCGTTCGTCTGGTCGGCCGAAGTTTGGTTGCCGCCTATCGCGAACCGGGAAACCTCGCCGCTCGGGGAGACATGATGCTCGCGGCACTTTACGGTGGGATCTCCCTAAGTAATGCCGGCACTGCGGCTGCACACGCCCTCCAGTATCCGATCGGGGCTCTCACCCACACGTCGCACGGTCTTGGGGTCGGTCTACTCCTTCCTTACGTCATGCGTTACAACTTCCCAGCGATTCAACCTCAACTGGCCCGGATCGCCGAGACCCTCGGCTGCGACACGGTTGGCGCTGACGTTCCGGACGCAGCGCGAGAAGCTGTCTTGGCCATAGACCAGATTCTCGCGGACATTGACATCCCGCCCACCCTTGCAGACATTGGTGTGCAAGAGGATGACTTGCCAAGAATCGCGGAACTGTCACTAAACTCAAAACGCCTGATTGACAACAATCCCGTCAAGCTGGATATCGACGGGCTCTACGAAATTGTTCGTGCCGCGTTTGTCGGCGATTACTCATTCCGTGGCTGACTTGAAGCGAGGAAAAATGGAGACTGCCGTTGACCGCACCGTGTTGACGATCGACGAGCTAGCAGTGCCAAGCGGCCTATTCATCGGCGGTCGCTGGGTGAATGGCAGCGACTTCGGAACAGTCGGAGTGTTTAACCCGTCGGATGGCTCCCTCCTCACCGAGGTCGCGGACGCGACCCCTGCCGACGGAGCGCGCGCGGTAGGTGCGGCTTCAGAAGCTCTCCCAGCCTGGGCCGCAACTGCACCTCGGACTCGCTCCGAGATTCTTCGCCGATGCTTCGAACTCATGACCCAACGCGGTGAGCAGCTCGCCCGGCTCATCTCCCTCGAGAACGGCAAGGCGATTCACGACGCGCGTTCCGAGGTCGCCTATGCCGCCGAATTTTTCCGTTGGTACGCTGAGGAAGCAGTGCGCTTGATCGGCCAGATCTCGACTGCACCCTCGGGCGCGAACAGAATTGTCGTCGAGCGTCAACCGATTGGTGTGTGTGCGCTCATTACACCGTGGAACTTCCCGGCCGCGATGGCTACGCGCAAACTCGCACCTGCACTCGCGGCCGGATGCACCGCTATCCTCAAGCCAGCAACTTTGACACCGCTCACTTCCTTGGTCATCGCCGACATCATGACGGAAGCCGGGGTTCCGCCGGGTGTGGTCAATGTCCTCACGA
Source organism: Nocardioides sp. S5-5 (assembly GCF_054954065.1). Lineage (NCBI taxonomy): Bacteria > Bacillati > Actinomycetota > Actinomycetes > Propionibacteriales > Nocardioidaceae > Nocardioides > Nocardioides sp. S5-5. The sequence continues at coordinate 4,672,637 of NZ_CP199913.1, read as the reverse complement.
CGAGCCGTACCGGTGAGGTGATGGACGTTGTCCTAGCCGACCCTCGGGTGCGAAAGCTCTCCTTCACGGGTTCGACTGAGGTCGGGCGGCACCTTCTCAGACGAGCAGCCGACCAAGTTCTCAGCTGCTCCATGGAGCTTGGTGGCAATGCACCCTTCGTGGTCTTTGAGGATGCAGATCTCGACCTCGCAGTCGATGGCGCCATGGTCGCCAAGATGCGCAACGGTGGACAGGCCTGCACGGCAGCCAACCGCATCTACGTTCACCGCGATGTACACGATCTGTTCGCCGAGCGTCTGACCCGACGCATGAGTGCCCTGCGTGTCGGCGCCGCCGTAGACGCTGACACGCAACTCGGCCCGCTCGTGGACGAAGCGAGCGTCGTCAAGATTGAAGACCTGGTCCGGGACGCCGTTGGGCGTGGTGCGACCGTTACGGTCGGCGGCTCGAGAATCGACTCGCCAGGGCACTTCTACGCTCCAACGGTCGTGACTGAAGTGCCCTCGGACGCGCGTATGGTCACTGAGGAGATCTTTGGTCCGGTTGCATCGATCATCCCGTTCGATACTGACGAAGAGGCGATCGCTGCGGCGAACTCCACCGAGTACGGACTTGCCGCGTACGTCTTCACCGAAGACTTGCGACGCGGACTGCGAGTGGCTGGCCGCATCGAAAGTGGAATGGTTGCGGTCAATCGAGGGCTCGTCTCTGATCCGGCTGCGCCGTTCGGTGGCGTCAAGCAGAGTGGGCTTGGCCGGGAAGGCGCCCACGAAGGGATGCTGGAGTTCACGGAGACGAAGTACATCGCGGTCGACTGGTGAAGGCGCACTGCAGAAGGCAGAATCGAACTCCCAGGAGACTGCGTGCTCATTCCGGTTGAGACCGTCAGGTCGAAAGCAACCGACGTGCTGGTCCGCGCCGGTGTTTCTCATCAGAACGCTCACAGCTTGGTTCGGTTCCTGCTAGAGGCCGAGCTGCGTGGCTTTCCGTCACACGGCTTGCTGCGTCTTCCACGGGTAGTCGAACGGCTGCGAAACGGAGTCCTCGATGGCCGCACAAAAGGTAAGCACACGTGGGACAGATCTGCTCACCTAGCTGTTGACGGGGAGCGGGGGATCGGTCCGGTCGTCGCAGAGCATGCTCTGTCTGCGATCTCTGCGCGCGCCAAAGTCACGGGAGTCGCAATTGCGACTATCTCCAACAGCAACCATATTGGCATGCTCGCGCTGTACGCAGAGGAGATCGCTCACGCTGGCCAAGTTCTCATCGGGCTCACCACCAGCGAGGCGCTCGTGCACCCATGGGGTGGACGGCTCGCAATGGTGGGAACCAATCCCATCACTATTGGAGTTCCAGCCGAGCCACAGCCATTCGTGCTGGATATGGCCACAAGCCTAGTAGCTATGGGGAAGATCCACGACTACGCCCATCGCGGTCAGCCGCTGCCGGATGGATGGGCAGTCGATGCGCAGGGAAACCCAACGAATGATGCAGATGCTGCGCGGGAGGGTGCAATCGCACCTTTCGGCGGTGCAAAGGGATATGCCCTCGGCCTCGCCTTCGAAGCGCTCGTCGCGAGCCTCACCGACAGCGCGACCGGACGAGCCGTGGTGGGCACCCTAGATTCAACGCAAGTGTGCAACAAGGGTGATGTCTTCATCGTGGCCCAACCCACCACTTCCCCGCGAGTGGTTTCTGAATACCTGGACGCAATTCGTGCAACTCCGCCGACAGATCCGGCCGCACCGGTGAGGGTGCCCGGCGACCGTTCCCGGCGACACCACGAGATGAGCCAGCATGGTCTGGACCTCCCAGACGGGGTGTGGCGCGAGATCTGCGCTCTGGACGGCTGACTGCTCCTCGACGTCAAAGGGCGGTCCGCGGGATACTCGTGCCGCCTTCCGCTGCCAAGTTCCTCTTGGACCGCGTCCCTGCTCTTGGCCGGCTGAACGTAGCGGTCGATCGAGTCCGCGCCCACCTTCTGCAGCACCTTGACCGCCTCGGCGGAGTACTTCGGCGCCCGCTGCCGGGGGCGCTGTTGGGCGACTGCCCGGCCGGCGCCCTCGGTGGCCCCTGCCGCGTCCGCGACCAGCCGCCGTCGCGCGGCCATCCCGTGACTGCCACGACCTCGTCCAGGACGCGGCCCTTCTCCGTCTTCGAGCCCCCGCGTACGCCTTCGCGTCGGTGAACGCTCCGCAGGCCCGGCACGATCCCTACACGCCCCGGCACAACGGCAAGGTGGAGCGATACTCGCGGATCCTTGCCACGAGCTGCTCTACGCCCGCCCCTGGCGCAACGAAGCCCATCGCTGCGACGCGATCGCTACCTGGAACCTGCACTCCAACCATGATCGGCCCCACAGCGCCGCCGGCGACAAGCCCTCGGCCTCACGCCTTCGCACCAGCGTCATCAGCAACCACCGTCAGCGGGCAGTTCTCGTGAGTCTCGTCGCGCTCTTGACCTGAGATCGCCATCACGCCTAGTCTCTCAATAAGCTCTGTACGCGGATGAAATTTCAACAGGAGGCGTCGATGTGATCGCTGAAGGGCGCATGATGGTGAACAAGGTAGAAGTCGATGGCGTGGCACTCGCGCGGGGAGACCGAGCTATGCGCTTGCTGGCTGCGGTCAACCGGGACCCGGCAGAGTTCGGGGCACCGGAGGAGTTTCGCATCGACCGCGCGCGGAACCAGCACCTGACCTATGGTGCCAAGATTCAACGATGTGTTGGCGTCCCCTTGGCGCGGCTGGAGATGCGCGCGACCCTCGAGGAGGTCCTGCGTCGCACGCCCAAGATCCGCGTCGAGTACCCAGAGGCGATGCGTCTCAAGTTCGCGACCACCCATTCCACGCTCACGTCGGTGCCAGCGACATGGGCCTGAGCATGGCGGCTCGCTCAGGCGAGTTCCTGTTGGGCGGTGATATGCCGGTTCACCGGCTCGGCTTTGGGACCGTGCAGCTCAGCGGGCCTGGCGGTTGGGGCGACCCCAAGGACCCAGACGAGGCCGTTCGCGTCCTTCGCCGCGCCGTGGATCTGGGAGTCACGTTTTTCGACACCGCCGACGCCTACGGTCCGTTTGTCGTGGAGCAGCTGATCAGGAAGGCGCTTCATCCTTACCCTCCCGATCTCGTGGTCGGCACAAAGGTGGGCTTCACACGACAAGGGCCCGAACTGGCTGTCGCCTGCGGACGGCCCGAGTACCTTCGCCAGCAGGTGGAACTCAGCCTGCGTCACCTAGCGGTGGAGCGACTCGATCTGCTGCAACTACACCGGGTCGACCCATTGGTTCCGTTCGAGGACCAGGTCGGGGAGTTGAAGAACCTGCAGGTCGAGGGGAAGATCCGACACCTAGGTCTGAGTGAGGTAAGCGTTACCCAGATCGAGCAAGCGCGCCTGATTGCTGACATTGTCTCGGTGCAGAACCTCTACAACCTGGCCAACCGCAGCGCCGAGGACGTTCTGGAGTACTGCTCCAAAGTTGGTCTTGCGTTCATCCCCTGGTTCCCCCTGGCGACGGGCGCTCTGTGCGCGCCGAATGGACCGCTGACGTCGGTCTCGAATCGTACTGGTCACACACCTTCACAGATCGCTATCGCCTGGCTGTTGCGGCGATCTTCGGCGATGCTGCCCATCCCGGGAACCTCGTCCTGCGCTCACCTCGAGGAGAACCTCGCCGCTGCCCAGATCGAGCTCACCGACGAGGACTTTGTGGAGCTCCGTGCCGCGGTTTGACCGCCCATGTCCGTGAAGGCACATTGGGTAATTATCTGTATACTGAGGAAAGGCGTGGCGTAGCAGGTCCTTTGGGGACGTGGTTACACGCTGGAAAGGTAGACATGTTCGCTGAGAACGTAGAAGACGCGCCGTCACGAGGGCCTGATGAAAGGGTGCGAGACCTTGAGGACCGGTTCGCGATTTGCGAACTCAAGACGCGCTACTTCCGAGCCGTGGATAGCCACGACTGGTCACTGCTTGAGTCACTCTTTGTGCCGGATGCAACGTTCTCCACGGGCGGCGCTCCGCACTCTGGGGCTGCGCGGTGGACCGAGCACGTGAGCAAATTCATGGGGGACACCTGGTCGGCGCATCACGGGCACACGCCGGAGATCTCGCTGGACGGGGATGTCGCTTCTGCTATCTGGCCCATGGTGGGCTACCTCCTCCGCCATAGTGGCAGCGGCTACGCCCAGTATGGGCACTACGCGGAGACCTACCAGCGCACCTCGGATGGCTGGCGCATCTCGAGCCTGGCGGTGCGTCACCAGCGCGAAGAACATGATCTGAGCTCAATCGCTCCCTAGGTCGACACGTCCTGGGCGCGCAAACATGACTTCAGGGAAGGAAACGTACGACGTGATTGTGATCCTGACTGTCCACCCCCAGTGCCATGCATGGCCAGAGGTGGCAGCATGACGTTAGCGGGCAAGGTCGCATTTATCACGGGTGCCGCTCGCGGTCAGGGACGGAGTCATGCGATCCGGCTAGCCCAGGCTGGCGCAGCCATCATTGCGGTGGACGTATGCGCCGATATCGACGCCGTCCCTTATAAGTTGGGCACGTCACAGGACCTCGACGATACGGCGGAAGCCGTAAGAGCCGCGGGCGGCCGCATCCACACCGCTGTCGCCGACGTTCGTGACGAGATCGCGCTCCGCAGGGCCTATGCCGAAGGTGTTGCTGAACTCGGGGTACCCACGATTGTCATCGCCAACGCTGGTGTCGCAGTTCTGTCCCTCGACACGCACCCTGATGAGTGGTCGACAACGATCGACATAAATCTCACCGGTGTCTACAACACAGTCCAGGTCGCGGTGCCCGCGATGATTGAGCTCGGGCAAGGTGGATCCATCGTTATTGTGAGCTCCACTGCCGGTTTGAGCGGTGTCGCGGGCAACTCACCAGGCGGATTGGGCTACACAGCTAGCAAGCACGGAGTCGTCGGTCTGATGCGTGCCTACGCCAACTACCTCGCGCCGCACTGGATCCGCGTCAACACGGTCCACCCGACCGCGGTGTCCACCGGCATGATCGAAAATGAGGCCGTGCAGACTTTCGTTCAGAGCAGCCCCTCGATGCACGGGATGGGCAACGCTCTTCCTATCGGCAGGCTCGAGCCCGAGGACATTTCCGACAGTGTTGCGTGGCTCGTATCGGACGCTGCGCGCTACGTGACAGGTGTCGCACTTCCCGTCGACGCGGGGTTTACCAACAACAAGTGAGTACACCGACCTGTGCAGGATCGACGGGTTGAACCGGTGGATCCAATGTGCGCGGGGGGCGGTTTTACGCACCCAAACGGGTCAAGACCCAGCCGGTGTGGACGTCGGTGAGGTTGACCGGCCGGGCGAACTCGCACTTCAACGACCGGCCGCAGTGCGCCACGGTGTGCGCTCCACAGCTGTTCCTTGGATCGAGCCGAGGCCAGATATTGGTCGATCGAAGCAGCGCTCCTGGCGAGTAGCTCGGCGCGTACCGAGGGCTGTAACGGGCCTGGGGGTCTGACTTTCCCGGGCCGTTTGGCACCGGCTCGTCCTGGTGTCGGCCAGCGACCCGAATGCTTCGGGGAAGACCGGTGCGTACTTCAGGGTCTTGAACGCGGCTTCGCCGTCATCCTCGGCCGCCTGGACGGTCCAGGCCACCACGTAGCGGGAGAAGATGTCGAGCGCGACGTCGAGCTGGAACCACGTCCCGCGTCCAGGTCCGCGGAGCTTGGTGATGCCCACGACCACACCTGCCCCGGTGGCCATCAGCTGATATGTAGGCCATTCGTGTCACGAGGCAGGGTGAGGCGCCCGTCCCGATCACTCGGGGCGGGCGCCTCGTGATCCGTCGTCTTCGGTGGTGGCTGAGCGGGTCGCTCCTCGCGCTGCTGCCACTGTTCTGGTCGACGAAGCAGACTGTGGCGGGGCTGGCTACTCCTCGAGGACGGCCAGGGACCAGCACCAGCCGGCCAGCTCGCGGGCGTGGCGACGTCGGCCACGACGTGGCGCTTGCGCCGGGCTGGGAATGTGTTCCAGCGGTGGTCCAGCCGCGGGTTGCCCTCGTCGCCGCGGCGCGGGCGGCCGGTGACGCGAGTTCCCAGCGGTCGCGCATGGTCTTGCCGACGACATGGTTGGCGCGGTGGTGCCAGGCGGCTTCGATCAGGAGCCTGCGGACGTGGCTGTTGGCGGTCTTGGTGATCGATCCCTGCACCCTGGACTGGCCTGAGGAGAACTCGCTGGGTACCAGGCCGATGAGGGAGCCGATGCTGTTGCCCCAGCCGCTGCACGAGTGGGGTGAACTCGCTGTCGGCGGCCATCTCGGCGATCGCGGCGTCCAACCGGTCGTCCACTGGGGTGGCGAGTTCTGCACTATCGACTTGTCGCAGAACCGCTCCGAGGTCAACACCGCCAACACCTGCTCCTGCTCGACTGCGGTCAGAGCGTTCGGCGGGGTCGGCCGCGACGGCCTACGGGCCGGCTCGTGGGCCACCGGCTGCTTGGCGCGGCAGTGGCTGCCCCGCAGACGCTCGAGGAGCTCGCAGGCCTTCTTGGTCTTCACTCCGCGGCCTCGTACGCGGCGAGGATCGCGGCCTTGTACTCACCAGTGAACCGGCGTTGGCGTCGGTTGGTCTGCCCTCGGGCCCACCACCCCATCATCGATCCGGGCAGCATCGGCCAACGTCATGGTCATCAACTACCTCGCTTCTCGCCCCGTGCGGAGGGGAGGGACGCAGTAGCGGGGTCTCACCTCCGCCTGACGCGGAGGGGATTGACATCGCTTGTGAGTCCGGTTACATTGCGTCATCTACTCAGCACACTGAGCATTTTCGCGATGACTCGTGGCCACGCACTCGGGCGGCGGACCAGAAGAACGCAAATGTCATAGCTGGCCCAATGCCCCCAGGGGCACGTTTCTATCCTTTTCAACATTCCAGGAAGGACCTACTCAAGTGTCGATCAAAGCTGGTCTACTTTCCATTGATTGGTGTTCGGCGTGAGGTCCGCGGGTTCAGCGCGACGCCGAATGTTCGCAGGCTCGTTCGCTACCGCTGTTCTCGTTACCGCGCTTGGCGCGTGTTCGGACACGAGTGCGGATTCTGGTGGCGGTGCTGGAAGTGCCGATTGCGTCGCTCAGGCTGAGGCGAAGGTTGAGGCGGCTATGCAGCCGATGGAGATCGAGAAGCCGCAGCCGCTAGACACGTCTTCGATGAGCGGTAAGACGGTTGCTATCGTCTCCTGGATCCAAGCCTCGACGTTGAACGCGGTTGCTAACGAGGCTTTGCAAAAGGCGCTTGAGGAGGTTGGGATTAGCAGCACGTTGTTCGACGCCAAGGCCCGGCCAGACCTCGCTGCGCAGGGGGTCAATTCAGCAATTGCACAGGATGTGGACGCGATCATCATGTTCGGCGTCTCACCCAGCCTTGTGGCTAACCCTCTGGAGGACGCCAAGGCGGCTGGAATTCCGGTACTCGATCTCGTGCAGGAGGCGCAACCCGACACCGTTGCGGCCGTGGTGGCCATGAAGGCCGAGGACACTGGGACCCTGTCGGCCGACTATGCTCTCGCCAAGACCGAGTGTAAATTGGACGGCGCTGTCCTTTACGCTGCAGGTGACGAGTACAACACCGCCTATAACGATGCTATCGTTGCAGAGGTAAAGGCTCTCTGCGGCGACCAGTGCGAGCTTGAATCGACTGATTTCCCGATTCCGACCTTCGCAACGTCAGTGCCGACGATTTCGGCGAATATGCTTCGTCGGAATCCCAACATGAACTTCCTCATGACGCCCGACCCGGCGGTTCCGATGGTCCTCCAGAGTGCGAAGACGGTGGGTATCGACGTCCCAGTCATCGGATGGGATGGCGGTCAGTTGCAACCGTCTATCGAAGGAAGCGGGCAGGTCGCTGACCTGTCGTGGATGCCGCACGAGGTCGTGGGATGGATTGCGGCGGACAGCGTCATGCGCGTCATTTCCGGCTCGCCAGAGAACGTGTACCTGCCACAGCAGATTTTCGACGAATCGAACTGGGGCGAGGCGTGGGAGTTTAGTACGCAGTTTCCGAAGTTGGTTGGCTTTGAAGACGAGTACAGGCAGGCTTGGGGGGTATCGTGACAATTCTCTTGAACCTCATTCCCAAACGCGGCTGGATGTCGCGGCGATGACCGAGCCGGCCATTTCAATGAGAAATGTCGCCAAAAGCTTCACAGGCGTCACCGTTCTCAGAGACGTGAATCTGTCTGTCCTTCCCGGCGAAGTTCATGGCCTTGTCGGGGAGAACGGCTCGGGGAAGTCTACCTTGGTCAAGATTCTCGGTGGGATCCATGTCCCTGATCATGGCTCGAGGATCACTCTCCAAGGGGAGGAGGTCACATTCCCGATCAAAGACGTTAGACAGCACGGCGTGGCCATCATTCATCAGGACCTAGCTCTGGTTGAAGGTATGTCGGTGGCCGACAATGTCGGCATATCGACCGGCTACGAGCGCTGGATTGGCTCACCCATCAGTAGCAGGCATGAGCGCACAATCATCCGTGACCTTGCCAAACGGTTTGGTCTCGACTTGGACCCGAACCAACTGGTGGGTGACCTATCGCCCGCGGAACGGTCGGTCGTCGCGATCCTGCGAGGTCTGCGCCAACTGGGTGACGACGGCCAGAACAAGGTGATCGTGCTGGACGAGCCCACGGCCGCACTGCCACACGCGGAGTCAATCCGCCTTCTTGAACTCCTGCGCACGATGGCGCGTAACGGGACTGCTGTGATCTATATCAGCCACAGAATGAATGAAGTGCTGAGCGTTTGCGATCGGATCAGTGTTCTTAGGAGTGGCCAATTGGTGGCTACGGTTGACGCCGCCGCGACTACCGCGTCACAGATTGTGGATTTAATGCTCGGATACCCAATTGGTGAATTCTATCCGGAGAAGCACGTGCATACAAATCAGGATGTCCGACTTCAAGTACGCAGTCTGACGCACGGCGGCATCACCGACCTGTCTTTCGAGGCCCACGCAGGGGAGATCGTCGGTGTGACCGGCTTGGCCGGTATGGGTCAGGATGAGATTCCGTACCTACTTGCCGGCGGTCGGGCACGATTGGCGGGAGAGGTTGTCGTTGATGGGCGGCCGGTGGACGGCTCCCCAAGATCCGCCAGGCTGGCAGGCATGGGGCTCGTTCCGGGGAATCGCCAGCGAGACGCACTCTGGCTGCTCGGTTCCGCTTCGGAGAACCTGACCCTGCCCCATCTCGGTAAGTTCTGGCGAAAATTTCGGATTCATCCTGCGCGGGAGCGCGAGTTCGTTGAGCGCGAGTTCAAAGGATTTTCAGTAAGCCCGAATCTCCCGTCACTCGAGATTTCTCATTTCAGTGGCGGAAACCAGCAGAAGATCGTGATGTCTCGAATACTGCGCCTCGAGCCAGGCGTACTTCTCCTTCATGAGCCCTCGCAGGGCGTCGACGCCGGCGCAAAGAAGGAAATCTTGAATATTGTCCGGGCAGCTGCCGATGCCGGCGCAGCCGTCGTCATCTTCTCGTCTGACACCGAGGAAGTCGCCCAGGTCTGTCATCGCGTACTGATCATGCAGTACGGGTCGAGCTCCGCGATGCTGTCGCCTGGCGAAGTTTCCGAAGAACGCATTCTTTCGCTCTCGCAACGAGGGCTCTCCGATGGTCAAGGGGGCAGTAATGCAGCTTAAGGGCGAAACGAGTCCGCTCGATGGCGACGACTTGGCGACGGAAGCGGCTGGATTTCAGCATCTAGATGCGTCGAAGGGTCGCCCGCGATATGCAGGTCCACTGGGTGCATTCGTTCCATGGGCAATGGTTGTTCTGCTGGCGTTGATGTTCATCACCTTCTGCTTCCTCCTTCCAGACACTTTTGCGTCTGTTGCCAACGTTCGAGTGATGGTCGAGGGTCAAGCTACTGTCTTGCTGTTGGCAATGGCACTTCTTATTCCTCTACGTGCAGGTGACTTCGATCTGTCCGTGTCGGCAGTGATGGTCCTCACGGGCGCTGCAGTTGGGATTCTTACGCTTAACAATGAGTCCACCTGGATGGTTTACCTTCTTCCGCTCCTCATTGGGCCCGTGGTCGGCGTAGTGAACGGGATCCTCGTGGTAAAGGTCGGGATCGACAGCTTTATTGCGACCCTGGGAACTTTGACTATTCTGGGTGGCCTTTCGATTTTTCTAAGCGGTGGAACCCTAGTCACGACAATTCCACCGGAGTTGAGTGACTTCGCAAGTCACCGTTTCCTGGGGCTGACCACGTTTGTTTGGATCGGTTGGATCGTTGCCGGGATCATTTGGTATGTTTTCGAATTGACCCCCGTTGGACGCTTCCTATTGTTCGTCGGCGGAAACCGCGCCTCGGCGGAGTTGGCAGGTCTTCGCGTGACATCACTACGCGTGGGGAGCTTCATTGTGTCGGGTGCCTTGGCGTCTCTCGCCGGTATGCTGTTTGCGGGGAGTCTTGGCGCGGTCGACACTTCGTCCAATGCTGCCTACTTGTTGCCGCCTATCACGGCAGCCTTTCTCGGCACGTCCGCAATCAAGGTGGGTCGCTTCAACGTGGCAGGTACTTTGGTCGCGCTCTATCTATTGACTGTGGGAATCACGGGCCTCGTGCTTCTTGGATTCGATAGTTGGGTGTCCGACGTGTTCAACGGTGCCTGTCTCATTCTTGCTGTTGCGTTCACCATTGTGGTGCGCCGCGGTAGTAAGTGACTTTGATGTGAGGTCGACCGGGTCACCCCTGGCCCACTGCGATCCCTGGCCGGCGGGTGCCCCGGTTGAGCCAGCACTCAACTCGAGCCTGTTGGGGCGGATACGTCAGCCGGTGACCGTCGCCAGGCCCCGATCACTTCCGAGTTCGGTAGCGGGAAAGCGCTGACAGCAGAGTGCGCGGTTTCGCTGGGTTCCCTGCCGAAAGAGGTAGTCCGCCTACGTCGGGGACGTCTACCGCTGCATCTGAGCAAAGCCGAGGGGTTGGCGTCTGTGAGAAATGGGAGAGGTGAGGAATGAGGTTGATGTCCTTTGACGAGTGGCGCCGGCGCGCACCCGGTGTCGCATATGTCGACGCTATCGTGAGTTCCAAGACAGGGATGTGCGCCACCTTGACCGGGCCCTACGGCGAGGCGAACGTCGTGGAATTCGCATGCAGAAACACGAGGGTCTATGAACTGCCGGCTGAAATTGACCGTGCCCTGGCCGTGAGCGTGCGGACGAGCGGTGAATTGCTGGAGTGCAGCGTACTGGGAACCTCGCGGCGCGGCCCACGACGCATCACGATCGAGCTAACGCAGGCGCTTTACCTGGCAAACGCCGGTGTTCATACGGTCTTCTGGAGCCGGTAGTTCATCTAGCTGTCATCGGAGATGGAAGCGCTGCACCCGACCCGAGAGAGCTTCGTCAACAGGCGATCAGGATTAATGCCAGCGGGTCTCTGTGGTTCGGTTCGGCTCGCCGAATAGATGGAATCAAGAGTCCAGCGGAAGCACTGATTGCGAACGGTATGTTCAGCATGCGGACGATGTGAGGATCGCTATGTCTTCTGAGCAATCGACGGCCAGATTCTGGTGAATGCCAGGGCTGGGCGCAACGTGGTGCCTGTCTGGACAGGAGCGTGGCAGACCCAGCTCCATGGACTCAGGCTGACTCCGACAGGTGGCGGGCCGAAGGCATGTCCACCTCGGGGCCTTGAATGCCTCAAGCGACGACGCTTCTGGATCGTGTTCACCCACCTCGACATTGATCAGGCACCGTTGGCGACGGGACTCGCCCCTACTGCTCGACATAGGAGAAACTCATGACATCTACTCTGCATCTTGCTGTGATCGCCGGCGACGGGATCGGACCGGAGGTGACCGCGGAGGCACTCAAGGTACTGGGGGCCGCTCCGCTGACAAAGAAGCTGGAAGTCACACGGTACGACCTGGGCGCGGAACATTATCTCGCCACTGGTGATGTTTTGCCCGGGGCGGTCCTCGACGAAATTCGCGGGCATGACGCGATCCTCCTGGGAGCTGTTGGAGGAAGGCCTGGGGATCCGAAACTTCCAGCCGGGCTCATCGAGCGAGGTCTGCTGCTCCGGCTTCGCTTCGAACTGGACCACTACGTGAACTTGCGGCCGTCGCGGATTCTTCCTGGGGTCAGGTCGCCGCTCGCGGACCCGGGTGATGTCGATTTCGTTGTAGTTCGGGAGGGTACCGAAGGGTCGTATATCGGGAACGGCGGAGGGCTCCGCGTCGGTACGCCAGCCGAGATCGCAACCGAGGTTTCGGTGAATACTGCCTTCGGCATTGAGCGAGTCGTGCGCCACGCCTTTGGCCGAGCTATGCAACGCCCACGCAAGAAGCTGACACTCATCCACAAGACGAATGTGCTCGTGAACGCGGGTGCGGTTTGGTCGCGGCTGATGGCTGAGGTGGGCGAGGAGTTTCCTGACGTTACTGTTGATTACCTCCACATTGACGCGGCCACTATCTTTATGGTGACGGATCCCAGCCGTTTTGACGTTATCGTTACAGACAATCTATTCGGCGATATCATTACCGACTTGGCGGCTGCAATTACTGGCGGAATTGGTCTGGCCGCGAGCGGGAACATCAACTCGGATGGGACCGCTCCATCGATGTTCGAGCCGGTGCACGGATCTGCCCCGGACATCGCCGGACAACAGAAGGCGGACCCCACAGCAGCGATTCTGTCCGCTTCGCTCATGCTCGCCCACGTCGGTTTGGGCCCCGCGGCTCGGCGAATCGAGGAGGCGGTGCTCAGCGACTTGGCGGAGAGAGCCGGCGGAGGTGGCCTACCGCGAAGTACATCCGAGATCGGCGATGCCATCGCCGCACGAGTGGCCGGCTAGGTGTAGTTGCTGATGACGCCGGTGCGAAGGCGTGAGGCCGGGGGCTTGTCCGCGGCGGCGCTGTGGGGCCGATGGTGGTTGTAGTGCAGGTTCCTGGTAGCCATCGCGTCGCAGCTGTGGGCTTCGTTGCGCCAGGGGCGGGCGTAGAGCAGCTCGTTGGCCAGGATCCGCTGGTATCTCTCCACCTTGCCGTTGTGACCGGGCAGGTAGGGAGGATCCGCTGATGCCGCGAGGCGAACGAGCGCCACTCTGCATACTGAGCAATCTTGCCGGCGACAAGCAGCCGCCGACCTTCCCGTTCTGCCAGGTGCAGTGGGGCTTGATCAAGATGTGCTTGGCGCCGAGGGCCTCGACAGCGGCACGCATGTCGGCGGATCGGCGGTAGGACAGGTGGTTGTCGGTGATCACCTCCTCGATCCGGGCGATCCCGAAGGTGGCGAAGTAGGCAGCGGCGCGGAGTAAGAATCCGGCGCATGGCGTGGCCACCACCGCGCAGTTAGCGTGACCGTCAACGGGCAGGTCTCACGTCCGTCACGGGGCAGATCCTGACGTCCTTGACGATTGACAATGGCAGCGGGACAGATCTTGTTGCCCGGCGCGGCGCCGAAGGCTGGCTGCCATACCTCGGGGTGACGATTGGTGATTTAGTCAGTATGCTGATGAATGCCTGGGCGTGACCTGTCGGCAAGGGGCGCCGGGTATGCAGCTGCATGGGGAATCTCCGGAGTTGGACCAAGGTGAAGGGGCCTGAGATGCCAGTGACGGACGTGAAGCTTGTAAGCGCGGCTTGGACGAGCGCCGGTGACGCATCACCGCTGTACGAGAGCCCAGCGAGCCCCCTCGACATCTTCGATCGGGTCGAGTGCGTAGGACGAGCCGGCTTCCAGGGCATAGGGTTTCTCGATGTCGACCTTCGGGTGGCGTTGGAGCGCCATGGTGCCGGCGCCATGCGCAAGGTGCGAGAAGCGGTATCCCGTGCTGGGATTGAGATGGTCGAGCTCGAGTACCTCACCGGGTGGTACTCGACTGATCCTGTCGAGCGGAAGGCGTCGGAGGAAAAGCTCGAGTTCCTGCTGAGCTGCGCCGCCGAGCTGGGTGCTCGGCACATCAAGGTCGGAACCAGCATCGCTGCGCTCCAGACTCACCCGCCGGACTACGACCAGATCGCCGCTGAGTTCGCGCGTATCTGCGAAGCCGCGCAACGCGTGGGCACCAAGATGGCCTTGGAGTTGCATCCGTGGGCTCACACCTGCACACCCGAACTGGGCCTCGGCGTTGTGCGGGCTGCGCCGAGCGGCTCCGGTGGTCTGATGATCGACAGCTGGCAGGCCTATCGCGGTGGCTGGGATCTGTCGGTATTCGAGGGCCAGAGCGGGGCGCACGTCATCGCCGTCGAGCTGGCCGACGCCCGACGGGAGCCCCAGGGGACTCTCCTCGAGGACACGGTCAACCATCGTCAGTACTGCGGTGAGGGGGACGCGGATATCCCAACGTTCATTGCGGCGATGATGAGTGCAGGTTTCGGCGGTTTCTGGGGTATTGAAATGCTGTCGAGCGAGCATCGGGCGACGTCGGTCGAGGCCGCCCTGAAACGCGTCCGCGACACCACGATGGAGTCGTTCGCGCGCGCCAGCAGTTGCGGCTCATGAGGTTGGTGTCACCCGGCCGTAGGTCGTGACGGACGGGCGGGTCCCTGGTGGCAAAGATGGAAGTCGACCAAGACATCCGTCGCCGATCCGAAGTACCTGCCCTATGAGCCTTCGTAATGCGCCGTTGACCCCTGAGGGCCGTCTGCGACTGGTGCTGTGCTGCCGCCACGGTCCTTTTGCCCACATCGCTGCCGAAGCAGGCGTCTGACGCCAGTGCCTGGGCAAGTGGGTGGCCGTTAACGCGAGCACGGCGAAGCCGGCCTCCACGGTGATTCGAGTGCGCCTTGTTGTCGCTCGACGCGGACCCCGGCGACGGTTGTCGAGCAGATCGCGGTCATGCGGAAGAACAGGCGATGCGCTCGCTCAGGCGACCGGATCCCTCGCGGGTGGTGCAGCGGCAGTTCTGGCCACAGACCGCCACCGGTGACACGACGGTGGAGGCGTCGATCGCCGTGGGTGTGTCGTGGCCGGTCGGTGCTCGCTGGTTTCGTCACGCTGGCGACGTGCCGCCAATCCCGCTGGCCGACCCCACTGTCCGGAACCTGACCTGCGGGAAACGCGAGGAGATCGCGATCCTCCGCGCCAAGGACAAGGGCCGTGCGCGAGATTGCCCGTGCGATAGGGCGTGACCCTGGGACCGTCTCACGCGAACTGGGTCGCAATGCCGCGACTCGTGGCGGCAAACAGGAGTACCGCGCTGGCGTGGCGCAGTGGAAGGCGCAGCAGGCGGCTAAGCGTCCCAAGACCGCGCGGCCCGTGTCCAACGAGCAGTTGCGTGAGTACACCGGGCCGTCCCGGGCCACTGGGAGGGCGAGCTCACCCAACGGACCACGCCTTGATTGCCAACATCCTCGCCCGAGCGGTGGGTGCGGCGCCCCCCGGGCCACCAACGGGCCGCTGATCCAGGCGTGAACCCGCTCCGGTGCTACCCAAAGGCGTGTGGGGACGAAGGCGGTGGCCCGGCTCAGAAGTCGGCTTGAATCTTGACAACTACGAGGGTGGGGGATAATCTCCATCCATCAGTATACAGAGCAACTAGGTTGGCACACATCGGAGGCAAAGTTCCTCGCTTAGGTGGCCTACTGGATAGGGGTGACGGCTATGGAGCGCGTGGCAGACTTCGAACTGACTAAGCCGGAAGTAGCGAAAGAGCCCACCGAATACTATAACAAGCTCCGCTCAGGATGTCCGGTAAGTCATACCGATACTTTCGGCGGCTTCTGGCTGATGTCGCGATATCAAGATGTCTATGAAGCTTTGCTGGACCCAGTCACATATAGTAGTAGCTTGAATGGGATTAGTATTCCAAAAATCCCACAGCCGCCAGTGATCTGCCTCGAGCAAGACGAGCCGGAGCACCGAAAATTTCGCAAGCCCATGCAGGCTTGGTTTACGGTCGCCCGCATGAGGAAGTTTGAACCGCAAGTTCGTGAGATTGTCACGAATTGCCTTGACCAATTTGCCGCCGAGGGTCGAGGTGATCTTGCCCTGTCGCTGGCACAGCCCGTCCCTCCCTTGGTCATCGCCCGCCTACTTGGCCTGCCAGAGGCGGACTGGCCGTGGTTCCGCGAAAGAGACGTCACAGCCCTACGCCTTACCAGGGAGGGGGACAATGCTGGCGCGGCGGCGGCGATTTCTGAACTGCACGAGTATGTGCGCGAGCGTTTAAATGAGCGGCGCAAGCAGCCGACCGATGATCTACTTTCAGAAATTGCAGCGCTTGAAATCGACGGGATGCCGATCACCGACGACGATGCGGTCGCGATGGCGCTCCTCACTCTGAACGCTGCCCACGATACAACGGTAGCGGGCATTGGAGGACTTCTTTATCACTTGGCTCGCAACCAGAACGTTCAAGACCAAGTCACGGCTGATCAGTCCCTAGTCGAATCCGCCGTCGACGAAGCATTGAGAATTGCCACCCCGCTTCTCGGCCAGGGACGAACTGCAACGAAAGACCTGTCGCTAGAGGGAGTCGAGGTCCCGAAGGGCGACCAGGTAATGTTACTTCTCGGGTCCGCAAACAGAGATCCGAGCAAATTCCCGTCGCCGGATGAGTTCCGACTCGACCGCCCCCGCAATCAGCATGTGAGTTTCGGGGCAGGGATTCATCGGTGTGTCGGCGCCCCACTTGCAAAACTTGAAATGCAAGTTGTGCTGGAGGAAGTATTGCGTCGACTGCCAAACCTCCGAATTGATGACGAGGACGCTGTGTCGGTCGAATACAATGTGGCCGCATGTATCTTTACGTCTCTTCCGGCAGCCTGGGATCTTGCTCCGGTCGGCTCCGCATAATTGGGACGATCGCCATCGGCTGCACGTCGAGTATCGGGCCTATGCACTAAATGAGGTCCAAGGTGTTCGCGAAGCTCGTCCAATGCCTCTGGCCCCCCAACGATCGAGGTACTCGCGAGAGTCGTTGGCCGTAGTCGGAGATGCCACACCGCGGCCATGAGAGCGTGGGATGTTCCGGTCAGGAACTCCAACTCCAAGAGTGCGATATTGAGCGGCGTCTACGTCCCAATTGTACGGTCGAAGTCGATGTCAACGGTGCACACCCGAGAGAGTCAATCTTTGTGACTGGAACACGGCTTCGCGAGCTGATGGCCGCGTCGGACTCCCAAGTCGACATCGTCGTCGTTGGTTCAGGCATCGGCGGCCTTACGGCTGCCGTGCGTGCCGCACGGGCCGGGGCACGTGTCATCGTTGTCGAGAAGGCGAGCGAGGCTGGAGGAACGACGCGGCTTTCCGGGGGCGGAGTCTGGGGAATGAGGAGATTCGAAGATATTCGATCATTCGTTCCGCATGGCGATGCCGATCTGCAACGTCGGTGGGTTGAGGGCATTCCCGCCGGACACGCGTGGCTGGACGAGCTCGGGATACCCGCCGAGGTGAAACCAGGCACGACATTGTCTGGCATGGACGCTGATCTACCGAATCGTCTGATCGACGGCGATATCATCGAGGGATACGACACGATAGGGCGGGTCATGAATCCGTCCCAGTTTGTGGACATGATGGTCGAGGAGCTTACTCGCCTCGCTGTGCCGTTGTTCCTCGACACGTCGCTAGAGGAATTGGTTCGGAAAGGTGAGAGCGTAGTCGGCGTCGTTCTCCACGCACAAGGTACTCGGCTCTCGGTTAAAACCCGTGCTGTCGTACTGGCTACCGGCGGTTTCGCTGCCTGCCCAAGTTTGATCGCAGAACACATCACCCCTTATGCGGCCAAGTTGTGGCCACGATGTGCGGATTCAGTCACAGGTGATGGGTTGCGGCTAGCGACTCAGATTGGCGCGGCTCCATCCGATGGGGGTTTCAATGCATTTTACGGACATAATCTGCCTGCTCGTCCAGCAAAGTTTGATAAGTCGCAACTGATCGAGGTTTCGCAATTTTACGGTCCAGCGGCAGTCGCGGTCAATCTCAGAGGCGAGCGGTACACCGACGAGGGCGAGACACGGCTTGAGGAGACCCTGGCACAGGACACTGCGCGGCAACCCGATGCAACAGCTTTGCTGGTCTTTGACGACGCAATGTGGAAGATGTATCGCGATCCTCGCTCAAGATTCAGTCAGGCGGGGTCAGACAAATTTGGCATCGCTAGGGACGCCGGGGCTCCGGTGTTATTCACGCACGATATGGAAGAGCTAATTAGACAGGCCGGTACGCTCGGCGTGGCGCCGGTTCAACTGCGAGAGACCATCGAAGTCTTCAACGGCGCAGCCAACAATGGGACAACGCACTTGCTGGACGTACCAAAGTCTCGCTACGTTTACCCGGTCATGACGCCGCCATTCTACGGCGTCCTGGTCCAGCCAGGCATTACGTCATCTATGGGCGGGCTGAAAGTGAATCAGAACGCTCAGGTGCTGGATGCCGTCGGCAAAACCATCGGTGGTCTCTACGCGTGCGGGGTCGACATCGGCAACCTCAACAACCGGCATTACGCCGGCAACCTCTCTATCGGGCTTGTTTTTGGCATGGCAGCCGCGGACCACATTACCCACAGTCTAGATTCCGGCGGACGTACAGCGTGACTTGAGCACAGCGCCGGGCCCGCATATCGACCCGCGCCCTCAGGCTGAGTGACGTGTGGGTGAACAATCCGTTGTGTGAATCGCCCTGGTTCTACAGAGACACGAACTATTGGATTCCGACCAAGGGTTGGTCGTTCCTTGCACGACGTATAGCGACTCCTCGAACTCTGGTGGGACGTCGTTGAGGTAGCCGTGCAGGCGTTGCGTGTTGTGCCAGTGGACCCACGACCTGACTCGTGCCATTTGATCGAGATTCGGTGATCTCGTTGGGATCTGTGCAGGTCAGGGCGTTGCGGCGTCGCTGATTGACACACCCCGGTCCTCGGTAGGGTCGGCTGGTGGTGTTCGTGCGGAAGGTTCCGGGCCGCTCGGGCAGCACGAAGGTTCAGCTTGCGGAGCGCCGCGGTGGACGCGACGTCGTGGTGGCACATGTGGGGACGGCCCGGACCGACGCGGAGTTGAAGCTGTTGATGGCTGCGGCCAGTCGGCGTCTGCATGAGGGCCAAGAGGCCCTCGACCTTGACGGTGTCGGGCTTGAGGATGAGGGCGTGCCACAGCGCCCCGGCCTCATTACGAGCAAGCGCTCGGCCCTGTTGTGGCAGGTCTTGACCGAGGCGTACACGCGGCTGGGGTTCGACGTCATCGGCGATGAAGCCTTCGCCCAGTTGGTGTTCGCGCGGATCATCGAGCCGACTTCGAAGGCAGACTCGGTGCGTGTCCTTCGCGAGGTCGGCGTCGATGCTGTCGGTCTGCGCACGATGTTCCGGTCGCTGCAGCGAGCCCAGGAGCGTGACTACCGCGGTCAGATCGCCGAGGCCTGCTTCGACCACGCCCTGACCGCCGGGGACGTGAGTCTGGTTCTCTACGACGTCACCACGCTCTACTTCGAAGCAGAGAAGGAAGACGAGCTCCGCAAGGTCGGCTACTCCAAAGAGCGTCGCGTGGATCCACAGATCGTGGTCGGGCTCCTGGTCGACCGGCACGGGTTCCCGCTCGAGATCGGCTGCTTCGAGGGCAACAAGGCCGAGACACTCACGATCTTGCCCGTGGTGAAGCAGTTCCAAGACAGGCACGGCATCGCGGACATGGTCGTCGTCGCTGATGCCGGGATGCTCTCGTCGTCGAACCTGCGCGAGCTCGACGATGCCGGCCTTCGCTTCATCGTCGGCTCCCGCGTCACGAAGGCACCGAAGGATCTGGAGTCCCACTTCCGGTGGCACGGCACCGCCTTCATCGACGGGCAGATCATCGACACCATCACCCCACGCGACCAACGCGGCACAGCAGTGAAGGCGTCGGATCCGAAGCGGAAGGCTGAACCGGTGTGGGATCCGGCCGTGCACGCGAAGTCCTGGCGAGCTGTGTGGGCCTACTCGACCAAGCGAGCTGTCCGGGACGGCAAGACGCTCACCTTGCAGGAGAACAAGGCCCGTGCTGTCGTGGCCGGGGAGAAGGCCGCCCGGACACCACGGTTCGTGAAGACCCGCAATGGAGCCAACGAGGTCGACGAGGCTTCACTGGCCCGGGCTCGTGGCCTGGTCGGATTGAAGGGCTACGTCACCAACATCGAGGCTGCGTTGATGCCCGCCGGCGAGGTCATCGGGAGCTACCACGACCTGTGGCACGTCGAGCAGTCGTTCCGGATGTCGAAGACCGACCTCGCCGCAAGACCCATGTTCCACCACACCCGCGATGCGATCGAGGCCCACCTCACCATCGTGTTCGCCGCACTCGCGATCGCTCGCTACCTGCAGAACGCGACAGGGCTGAGCATCAAGAAGATCATCCAGACCCTGCGACCGATCCAGCAGATCAGCGTCCGCATCGCCGGCCACGACCACGTCGCAGCCGACCCCCTCACGCCGACCGCCGCCACGATCCTGACCGCGCTACAGATCCACCCTCACTGACACACCCCGGTGGCACGAGTCACGAGGGTTGGTCGTTCCTTGCACGACGTATAGCGACTCCTCGAACTCTGGTGGGACGTCGTTGAGGTAGCCGTGCAGGCGTTGCGTGTTGTGCCAGTGGACCCACGACAGAGTCGCGAGCTCGACGTCTTCGACGCTTGGGCGCCGGCCGGCCGTCGAGGGCAAGCCCGCGGATGAGCTCGGCCTTGTAGTAGCCGTCCACGGTCTCGGCCAGGGCGTCGTCATATGAGGCAGCGACGGTTCTATCGAGGGGATTGCGCCAATCTCAGCGAGTGGTTCGCCGTAGCGAGGTCGAGGTGAACTGCGCCCCCACGTCCGAGTAGCATCGCAACCCGTTAGCTGGGTACCTCGCAACCAGCGGCCAACTCGGCGCTGATTCCGCGCAACGACCACTTGCAGGCCCACGCGGTGTCGGTCATCAGCTCCTCGATCCGATCGATGCCGTGAGCCGCGAAGTACGCCGCAGCCCGGGCGACGAACGCCGCGCAGGTCGCACCCCGCTCGTCGGCCAGGGCTTCGCAGTAGGCGAGCCGGGTGTGGTCATCGACGAGCGAGTGGACATAGTCGAAGCCGACCCGGGTGGACCGGTCACGCATGATCGAGCCGCTCGCACGTCCGTGGGCCCGCCAGCCCCACCTGGTGGGATCTTGCCGAGCTTCTTGACGTCCATGTGGACCAGCTCGCCCGGCCGGCTGCGCTCGCAGCGGACCGCAGTGACCTTGCTCGACCGGATCACCTCTCCGGTGATCGGGTCCAACGCAGCCAAGGGCGGCACCCGGTGTCGGGCCAAGATCCGCGAGACCGTCCGCGCCGGCACCCCGCTCTGCTCACTGATCTCCTCGCGGCCACAACGCCGCTCACCGCGGATCGCCAGCACCCGCTGCTCGGCCGCGGCACTGGTCCGTGTCGGGGTCGTGTGCGGCCGCGACGACCTGGTCACCAACCCCCTGCCTCACCTTCGGCGGCGAAGCGGTCGATCCAGGTCTTCACACACTTACGCGAGACACCCATCGCAGTCGCGATATGAGCCTGGGGCCACCCGCCCGATGACGCTGAACGATCAGCAGCCGTCCATACAACGTGGTGCGAGCACTACCGTAGGACATGAGAACCTCCGGTCGGATGTGGGCCTTAGACAAGCCACACCCGAACTGGGGGTTCTCCTCATGTCAAGACATTCCCGCTGCTACCCACGTCCTGGCCGGGTAGACCTAGGTGCCGAAGGCGGGCCGTACCACCGTCTCCGTCCACTCCTCCCGCAAACGCGAGATCGCGTACCGCGAGATGCGCCAGCCATCGGGGGTTCGCTGATAGGTCTCCTTGTAGTGCCCATAGCCGTGGACGGTCTTTCCGGAGGCAAAGCCGACGTAGTCCTCTAGGGCCCAGATCCCGGTCGCGGTGTCGCCCTCAATGGAGATCTCAGGCATGTGTGCGTGATGTACGGACCACGAGCCCTCCAGGGCCCCCTTGGCTCGTTCCAGCCACCCAGCAGTGCCTTGGCTCGTCACTCCGGTCAGGGAGACGAAGGTCGCGTCAGCAAGGAAGACGGATTCGAGGAGGTCCCAATCCCGTGAGTCCACCGCGCGCAGGTAGCGTGCTTTCAACTCAGTGATCGAGATATAGTCCTCAATTCGCTGGATGCGTTCCACAAGGTCCTGCTCCGCTGTCATCTTCTTCCCTTCATGGACGGGGCCACAGCAACAAGTCTTGGCGACGCAAGTACAGCTTCGCTGTGAGAGATTACCCTCAGTGTACTGAGGACTCACGGGAGCACAAGCCCTGCGTGCGTCAACGGTGAGCGGATCTTCGTGGCGGCGGACCGCCACCGAGGTCAGATCGACTTGGTGTCACAGTTTCGATTCGGAGCATGCGTCGGCGCTCCGCTGGCCTCGAGGAATGGAGAATGGGCGAGGTCCGCGCTCGGTGCGGCGGTCACTGTTCCGGGCGCGAGTGCACCGCACCAGCGGATCGAGACGTCGCCCTTGATCGTCACCCGCTCGATCCGGCGTGGCCCGAATTGCTCAGTGTACGGAAATGATAGTGTCGGGCGGTTGACCCCGTCAACGAGCCCGACGGGCCGGCCAACCTGCGAGATCGACATTCCCTTCATGAATCGTGCGGAGGCTCGAGTGAACCAGGGCTATGAGCGCGGGTGGCGCCGCTACACGTTCGACGAGGTCGCGGTCAACCCCGCGCATGCTCACGGCGCCGATGTCGAGGTCCGCGCAGGGGCGGCCTTCAACCGCGGTCCAGGAGATCTGCACGTCAGCTTCGTGGAGATCCCTGCCCGTCACACCGGCGACGCGATCGGGCTCCACATCCATCGTGACGTCCCTACGGGTAGCGATGTGGAGGAGTGGTACATCGTGGTGGAGGGCGAGTGCGTGATGTCCTTCACCACCGGCGAGGAGGTCCGCCTGGGCCCCGGAGACCTGGTGACGACCTACCCAGGGACAGGGCACGCGCTCCGCGTCCTGGGCGATCAGCCGGTACGGATCATCGCTGTGGTGCCGCATGCTTTTCGCACAGACCGCCCTGCCGCTCTGTACGACACCCTGCCCGACGAGTTCCGGCCGCAGATCCGGGTACTGGCGTGCGACCCGGTCAGCATGGTGCCCCAGGAGGCCTGTTGCGTGATCTGCGGCTCGCTCTGGAGTACGGATCAGCAGGACAGCCGCTCTCGCACTCTGCCGGAGTGGGCGAGAAGCCACGCCTGCCGCTCCAGGCAGTGACCGTCCTGGATCACCTGTGGGCGACAGCCGGGCGGGGCATTTCGCCCAATGGTCACCTGGCGGCGAAACGCTTCAGACCGACGACAGGCGGATGGCGCCCGAGGGGCACATCTCCATGGCTTCCTCGACCCGAGCGCCCCTGAACTCCGGCGGAGACGGGTCGAGAAGCAGCATCGTGCCATCCTCGACCGACTGCGTGAACACAGCAGAGGCTGTCAGAACGTAGTGTCCGGCCCCGACACACACCTCTGGGTCAGCAGTGAGCTTCACTGTCGCCAGTCTCTGCCCTGGTCGCGGACCACCAGCACTCGTTCAGTGTGCGAACGAATCTAGGCTGGCCGTATCAGCCGGCGGCTTGCAGGTGCGGGCCAGACGGGCCGCGGTGGTTCTGACGGGTCGGTTCACTTCCGCACTGGATGCAGGAATGGGGTGCGTTCGGTGAGGTGGTCATCCGGCCACGGTGATCCAGTCTGCCGGTGCTGGCTCGGGTGAGTGTGCGGGGTGGGTCGTGACCGCATCGGCAACGTCTGAAGCGGGCGTCGAGCTGCCGGTGGGTCCGGCGATCCTCTTCTGCCCGGCCGATTGGCCGGACCGCTACGGGGAGGCGCTCGAGCGCGCCGACACCGTGATCATCGACCCCGTCCCGGCGGGAGTGGAGCTGGGGTACTCCGGTAGGCGCGACTGGATCGGTATGACGATCGTCTGCCTGAAGGAGACGCCGATGCAGGCGATGGGGGCCTGACCCCGGATCTTGGACACGCCGAATCCCGCACCCGTGAGGGTGGCGGGGAGAGCGAGATGATCCGAGAATCATGGCCAGGAAGAACTACTCCGAGGAGTTCCGTCGTCAGGCCGTCGACTTGTACGAGTCCACCCCGGGGGCCACGGTCCGCGGCATCGCCGAGGACCTGGGCATCGTGCGGGGCACGCTGCGCGGGTGGCTCGAGGTGTACGGGACCGGCAAGAAGACCGCTGCTGACGGGACGTTGACCTCCAGCCCGTTGCAGTCCAAGCCCACCAGCAAGACGACCTCGGGCCCGGGTGAGGAGTCGCCCGATCAGGAGCTGGCTCGGCTCCGCGCCCGGGTCGCCGAACTCGAGGTCGAGACCACCAAGCTGGCCACCGAGCGGGAGATTCTCCAGCGGGCGGCGAAGTATTTCGGGCTCTCCTGACTCTTCCGTGGGTGGTTTGAGCGCGCCTGAGAACTGAACACGCCGTTCCCTGCCTAGGTTTCTGAGCTGTCGAAGAACAGGAACCACTGAGCGGAGAACGGCGTGCGGAACGCCAGCCTATGGCGCGCCCTTCTGGGGGTCGAGAAGACGGTCATCGAGAGCATCGAGTTCGATGAGGACGAGGGCGTCGTGGTGGCCGCGGTGCGGCCCACCCGGCGGTCAGCAGGCAGATGCGGACGGTGCGGTCGCCGTTCGCCCTGGTACGACCGCGGCGAGGGTCGCCGGCGCTGGCGGGCGCTCGACCTGGGCACGATCCGAGTGTGGCTCGAGGCCGATGCGCCGCGGGTTAACTGCCGCACACACGGCCCCACGGTCCGGGCTGTCCCGTGGGCTCGTCACGGCGCGGGACATACCCGTGCCTTCGACCAACAGGCGGCGTGGCTGGCGACCAGGTGCTCCAAGACCGCGGTGGTCGAGTTGATGCGGGTCGCGTGGCGCACCGTCGGCTCGATCGTGGACCGGGTGTGGGCCGATGCGTCGGCAGAGGTCGACCTGTTCGCCGGGCTGCGTCGGATCGGGATCGACGAGATCTCCTACAAGCGCGGCCATAAGAGGTTCCGCCAATAGGTCATGGTTGTCGTGCTGGTCGACCGTCCCAGCGGTGGGTGATCCAGGCCTGGCGGACGAGTCGTCGGATGATGATCGCGGCGTTGGCCAGCGCGATGAAGGCCTCGATCACCTGGGTGCGACGCTCGGTGCAGATGGCGAGCTTCTTGAACCCGCGGTTGTGCCAGGAGTTGGTCCGCTCCACGACCCACCGGGCACCGGCTTGGAGCGGGAAGCCCTTCTTACTGATCACGCCCTCGCAGCCGAGCTCGTCGAGCAGGTCGCGGGTCTTGCGGCTGTCGTAGCCAGCGTCGAGGTGGACCGTGATGTCGTCGGGCAGCCCATCACCGAAACCCAGGTCGAAGCGGCCCAGGTGCTCCAAGGTGGGGCGCAGGAGCGGTGAGTCGTTGCGGTGCGCGCCCGCGACGACACACCCCAGCGGGATGCCGGCAGCTTCCACCAACAGGGACCGCTTGGTTCCCTGTTTCCCGCGATCTACCGGGGATCTGCCCGCTGCCTCGCCACCACAGGGAGCCTTCACGATGCACCCGTCGACCGTGACATCGCAGAGGTCCAGACCGACGATCTGGTCGTAGGCGTCCAGACAGATCTGCTCCAGCGTCTTGAAGATCCCGACCTCGATCCACTCATCACGGCGCCGACGGATCGTGGTGGCCGAGCACGTGGTGTCGGCGATGCGGTCGTAGGCGGCGCCGAGCACCGCGATCTGGACCAGCTTGTCGAACACAACCCGGTCCGCGATACGCGGTCGGTGACACCCAAGGGGATGAGCGTCGATGGGTTCAGGGATCAGCGCGGCGAACTGGTCCCACAGCGGTTCGATGATGAAAGATGGCAGGGCAGGCACGAGCACCTCGGGGAAGAGAAGTGGCGTCAGACACCCCTTCTGTTACCGAGGCTCGTGCCTGTCCTGCGTGACCGACACGCCCTCACCGCTCAATACCTATTGGCGGAACCTCTAAGCCTCGATCCGTGGATCGACTCGGCGGGTGAGTCGGGGTAGGTGGTGGCTGACGCGGTTGGGTTGGGCGGCGGCAGTTGGGCAGGGGTGTGGTGCTGGTCTGCCCAGCTCTTCCACTGTCGGGGTTCCTCGGGTCGTGCCTTGCGGCTGGTGGATCGCTCAGGTGGTGATCGGTGGTCCGTGGGCGGTGTCGAAGACGCGGTCCCATGTCTGGAGCCAGCGCTCGGCCCAGGGCCAATGTGCGGGCAGGTGCAGGACGGGGCGGCGCTGCGGCCTGGTTAGGCGAGCTGGGACGTTGATGATCTGACGCCGCAGGGTCGTGCCTCGAGCGGGGATCGGGATGTTCTGTCCAGCGGTGTTGCGGGTGCGTGGGGCCAGGGTGTCGGTCGCGCGGAGCAGGTTGTAGGCCATGGCCGCGCACAGGGTCCAGGCGTGGTTCGCGGCGAACCTGCCTGAGGGCATGTGCGCGAACGGTCCGTCGATCAGGTCAGCGAAGACGGTCTCGATGACCGCGTGACGACGGTGGGTGATGTCCGCGGCCGTCACGGGCTCGGTGTTGTTGGTGAAGAACGGGTGATGCCGCCAGAGCGGGAACAACTCCTCGAGGCCGGCATCGAGGTTGGTCTTGTCGCGCACCCGCCGCACGATGAGCCGTGCGGTGACCGGGTTGTTCTGTGCGAACGCGGTGTAGGAGGTCTCGGCGACCTCGGCATCGGAGATCAGCTCACCGGTGTCGGGATCGGCCACGGCGCCGGGATAGTGCACCGGTTGCCACGCATCGTCGGGGATCCGGGAGATCGCGGCGGCAACAGCGTCGTTGTGTCTGAGCACGACCGAGAACTCCACACCGGCGTTGATGCAGGCGTTGACCACGGCACTGCTGCCGTACGCGGAGTCGCCCC
Organism: Nocardioides sp. S5-5; assembly: GCF_054954065.1. NCBI lineage: Bacteria > Bacillati > Actinomycetota > Actinomycetes > Propionibacteriales > Nocardioidaceae > Nocardioides > Nocardioides sp. S5-5. The sequence continues at coordinate 4,645,780 of NZ_CP199913.1, read as the reverse complement.
GCACCAGAATCTTCCCGGTGCTCGTTCCGGTGCTCGTTCCGGTGCTCGTTCCGGTGCTCGTTCCGGTGCTCGTTCCGGTGCTCGTTCCGGCGCCGCAGGCGCGGGCAGTCCGGATCGCTTCTTCGACCATGGATGCGGCTGCTTTGCCCGATCCTGCTTTCCCGGCTCGTAGCCGTACACCGGCCACGACAGGAGCGCTGGTGGGGGTGCTGATCGTGGTGACCAGCGGCGAGAGACCCTTGCGGAGCAACGCGCGGCCCGCGATCTTGGCATGGCCGTAACTCGCTCCTTGCTTCTGGTAGCCGTAGACCGGGCGCAACAGCGAGTCGATGTCGATGAACGCCTGCTCACCGACCCCGTCCAGCAGCTCGGTGGACGCGACCAGGTTCACCAGGTGCGAGCGCGCGACCGAGGCGAGTTGGGAGACATGTCCGTGGGTGAACGAGCGGAGGAACTGGCCCAGCGTCGCTGGTGCGTAGACCCCGCCGAACAGTTCCTTCATCCCGCCGGCGCGGACGATGTCGAGGTCCTCGATGCACTCGGCGCCCACGGCCATGCCCGCGATGATCGTGGCGATCTTCCCCGCCGGGTTCACCCCAGCCGAGCGGACGAGCGAGGACTTGATCGACACCCGGTCGGCGAGGAGCCCGGAGAGTCCGGACTGCTCGGCCAACGCCATCACCGGCACCAGTCCGGCATGCGACACGAGGTGGTCTTCATCGAAGACCGGCGTGGCTCGGGACCACTCTTGATGTAGTTTCACTTCCAGTGCCTCTTCGGCTCGAGCGACTCGCGACTTCAGCAATCACGATTCTCCCAGCCAGGAGGCACTTTCACGTCCAGGCCCGCCGCAACCCATGTCGCGAACCCCGAGTCGATCCACGGATCGAGGCTAAGTACCTCACCGTGGTGGTCTGCCATGACACCGGCCGGCTGGTGTGGGCCGCGCCGGGGAAGGACCAGGCCACCCTGCGCACGTTCTTCGACGCGCTGGAGGCTTCCGGCGAAGGTCGCTGCGCTGAGATCACCCACGTCTCCGCCGACGGGGCGAGCTGGATCGCCCAGGTCGTCGCCGAACGATGTCCGAACGCCGTGCGCTGCGCGGACCCGTTCCACGTCGTGAAGTGGGCCACCGATGCCCTCGACGAGGTCCGCCGCGAGGCCTGGAACGCTGCTCGCGGCGACGTCCGCGCTCACCGTGCCCGCCGCGCCCACGGCAAGGACGTGCAGGCCACCGGCCACGCCAAGGCGGTCAAGGACTCCCGGTTCGCGTTGTGGAAGAACCCCGAGAACCTCACCACCCGGCAGCGGGCCAAGCTCGCCTGGATCGCCAAGGCCGAGCCCAGGCTGCACCGCGCCTACCTCCTCAAGGAAGCGCTCAGGTTGGTGTTCCAGCTCCCGCCGGACGAGGCGCCGGCTGCCCTCGATGCCTGGATCGGCTGGGCCCGTCGATCCCGCATCCCGATCTTCGTCAAGCTCCAACGCACCGTCATCGATCAGAAGGCCGCGATCCTCGCCGCGATCGAGCACGGACTGTCCAACGGCCTGATCGAGTCGGTCAACACCAAGATCCGGCTCATCACCCGCATGGCCTTCGGGTTCGCCTCACCTGGAGCACTCATCGCCTTGGCGATGCTCAACCTCGGAGGCCACAAGCCAGCCCTCCCCGGTCGGATCTGACCCACGGATCAGTCAGGAGGGCCGTATTTCGCCGGGGAGACGGTCTGGTGAGTCGCTTCCAGTTCGTCGCCGACAACTCCGCCACCTTCGAGGTGAAGCGACTGTGTGAGCTCGTCGAGATCGAGCGTTCGTCGTACTACGCGTGGAAGGCCGGGGCTCCTGCTCGGGCTGAGCGGGCTGCCGCGGACGCCGTGCTGGTCGAGCGGATCCGCGCCGTCCACGACGAAGACAACACTTGCGGGGCACCGCGGATCACCGCCGAGCTCAACGACGGCGCACCGGCCGAGGAGCGGGTCAACCACAAGCGGGTCGCGCGGGTGATGCGGGCCGCGGGGATCGCCGGCTACGTCAAGAAGCGGCGGGTGCGGACCACGATCCCCGAGCAGTCCGATCAGAAGGTCCCCGACCTGCTGAAGCGGGACTTCACCGCCCCCGCGCCCGGGCTCCGCTACGTCGGCGACATCACCTACCTGCCGTTGGCCGACGGGACAAACCTCTACCTGGCCACCGTGATCGACTGCTACAGCCGACGCCTTGCCGGATGGGCGGTCGCCGACCACATGCGCACCAGCCTCGTCGAGGACGCCCTCAACGCAGCCAAGACCACCCGCGGCAGCCTCGCCGGGGCGGTGTTCCACTCCGATCACGGGTCGGTCTACACGAGCAAGGACTACGCCCAATACCGTTCAGTTAAGGTTACGACGGTGTAGTTTGGTGGCATGCCGCGTGCTGGATGGAGGAAGCCGGAGACCGAGCGACGCTTGTCTGATCTGGTGTCGGTGGGGGTGCTGACGCGGGTGTTCCCGCCGGAGTTGGTCGACGATGTGATCGCCAAAGTGGGGCGGACCGAGCGTCGGCATCGGTCGTTGCCGGCGCGGGTGATGGCGTACTTCTCGATCGGGATGGCGCTGTACTCGGAGGGCTCTTATGAGGACGTGCTGGCTCAGTTGACCGATGGTCTTTCGTGGGCCTCGGGCTGGACCGAGGAGTACTCCCCGCCGAGCAAGTCCGCGATCTTCCAGGCCCGGGCCAGGCTGGGCGCTGAACCGCTGAAGGAGTTGTTCGAGCGGGTTGCCAAGCCGATCGGCACCGATGAGATGCCAGGAGTCTGGCTCGCCGGTCGGCGGCTGGTTGCGATCGACGGCACGTGTCTCGATGTCGCCGACACGGCAGTCAATGCCGAGCACTTCGGCCGGCCGGGGGTGAACAAGGGCGAGCAGGCAGCCTTCCCCCAGGCTCGCGTGGTCGCGTTGGCCGAGTGTGGCACGCACGCGGTGTTCGCCGCCGAGGTCGGCACCTACTCGACATCCGAGGCCGTCTTTGCTGATCGTCTCGTGGACCGGTTGGCGCCAGGGATGCTGCTGACCGCGGATCGCGGGTTCTTCTCCTACGCCCTGTGGCGCAAGGCAATCGCGACCGGGGCGGACCTGCTGTGGCGGATCCGCACCGACAAATCCGCCCCCAAGCCGGTCCATGTCGAAGACCTGCCCGACGGCTCCTGGCTGGCCGACCTACAACAGACCCACTCCAAGGCCGCGCGGGCTGCGGAGCCGATGCGAGTGCGCGTCATCGACTACACCCTCGACGACGGCCGCGAGAACACCACGTCGTATCGGCTCTTCACCACCATCGTGGACCCGGGCGAGGCGAGCGCGACCGATCTGGCCGCGGCCTACGCGCAACGGTGGGAGATCGAGTCGACCTTCGACGAGCTCAAGACCCACCAACGCGGCCCGAGGACTGTGCTGCGATCCAAGTCGCCGGACCTGGTGCTCCAGGAGATCTGGGGCCACCTGTGCTGCCACTTCGCGATCCGCTCGCTGATGGCCGAAGCCGCCGCACACTCCGGGCATGATCCCGACCGGGTCAGCTTCGTTGCCGCGCTACGGATCACCCGCCAGACCCTCGCCCACCCGGGCGCCTTTCCCCCCTGACCAGCATGGGCGAGACAGTCCCGGCTGGCTGGACTTCCTACGCCGGCTGCTGCGACGACTCAACCCAGAGCGGCGACGACGGGCAGCACCGCGCGTCGTGAAGAGGAAGTACACCAAGTGGCACGTCAAACGCGCCGCCCACGCCACCTGGCCCCAACCCGGCAACACCACAACCATCTCCGTCGCGCGGCTAACTGAACGGTATTGGGACTACGCCCGGCTCTGCAAGAGTCTCGGCGTCACCCAGTCGATGGGCGCTGTCGGCACGTCGGCCGACAACGCGCTCGCGGAGTCGTTCAACGCGACTCTGAAGCGTGAGGTCCTCCAAGACGCCGCCTGCTGGGCTGATGAGGCCAGCTGCCGCCGAGAAGTGTTCCGGTGGATCGTGCGCTACAACACCCGACGCCGACACTCCTGGTGCGGCTACCTGCCACCGTCCACCTACGAGGCCCGCCGGGCCGCTACGCTGCCAACCGCTGCGTAATCAAACCCTGTGTCCAAGATCCGGGGGTAGGGCCGATGGTGAGTACGGCGACGATCAGACGTGGGTCTCTGCCGGAGGGGTGCCCTGTCAGCGCCGCGTCCAACGGGTCCTCGTCTCATGCGTTCACTCTGTGCGCCACCGGTCGGCGCGGGGTCGACGGAGGCATGAGTCACAGCGGATGACGGAGCCATGGCGTCGAGGGATGGACGAACTACGCTGCTCATCATTGACTACCATCAGCATACAGAGTAAATATGCGTTGGCGACGGCGTCCGGCCCAGCCCTGCCGAAGGTGGATGTCCAGGCCGGAGCGGTGAGAGTCTTCGGAGGACCTGGGTGTGACGACGACCGACGACGTGAAGCTGCCGTGCTCGAGCTGGACGAGTGCCGGCGACGCTTCACAGTTGTATCCCAGCTTGCAAGGAACTTCGAGCCATGCCGGTGGACGACGCCCTGGGGCGGGTCTAGGAGACGACGATGGCCTTGCTCGACGGGCCGACGGCCTGAACCGTCCGAAGCGCGTGGACACCACTTACTGGTCGACCGTTCCCGAGGCCGCAGGCAGTGCAATCAATCAGTACACATGTTATCGATCGACCTTATGCTCTGCCGTGATCGGCAGATCGGATCACCCTTCGGAAGGTGGCGTTCCTGAATGTCCGTGAATCTGGCCCAGGTCTGGCTCGGCGGAGACGTGTTCGGCTGGTCGGCCGACGCGCACGAGGCCCTGCAGGTGATGGATGCGGCGTACGAGGGCGGGATCCTGGCGATCGACACCTCGGACGTCTATCCGGCCTGGGCCCACGAGGGTCGGATGGGGGTCTCCGAGGAGATCATCGGCCGTTGGGTGTCCAGTCGTGGAGTCCGTGCCCAGGTGACGATCGGGACCAAGGTCGGCTACTACGCGATGCCGATCGTCGGCGGGATCGGGGCGAACGTGATTCACAGCCAGATCGACAAGTCCCTGCGCCGGCTCCAGACGGATTACGTCGATATCTACTACGCCCACCGCGACGACGGCGGAGACCTGCACGAGACGTTGACGGCCTTCAGCGAACTGATCAAATCTGGGAAGATTCGCTCCTATGGCTTGTCGAATTTCTCTGCCGCACGGATCCGCGAGGCGGTCGAGATCTGCAACCGCGAAGGACTGCCCCGACCGGCCGCGATCCAGACCCGGTACTCGCTGCTGTCGCGCGACTTCGAGTTCGACATCCGGAACGCGGTGAGCGCCGGGGAGTTGGCCGTGATCGGCTACTCGGTCCTGGCCCACGGCTTCCTGACGGGCAAGTATCAGGCCGGGGTCGAAGCCAGCACCGGCCGAGGTGACAACTCGGGCGCGCACTACTTGAACGATCTCCAAGCCTGCGCAGTACTCGAGGTCGTGCGGGAAGTGGCCGCCGCACACGCGGTCTCTCCGGCTGCGGCTGCGATCGCATGGGTGCGCCAACAGCCGACGGTCGCCGCGGCGATGTCGAGTGCGCGCAAGGTCGAACAGCTCGCTCCGATGATCGAGTCCCGCACCGTGGAACTGACTGCCGAAGAGGTAGGACGGCTCGAGCAGGTGTCGCGGAAGAGTCCACCGAGAGTGCGGCTCTGGTAGTCCGGGACGGCGGAGCGGGTGCCGCCACGATGCTGGCGCCGGGAACATCTGCGACGACGTCCGACCCGTGGCCCGACGCCGAGTCGGTCAGCAATTTCTGGGACGAGGTCCGCGTCCAGCTGGCCAAGTCGTTCCCGAAGGTCGGGCGCGTTCACCGCGTTCCCCAAGGCGCACCGGCAGAAGATCTGGTCGACCAACCCGAGCGAGTCAACAAGGAGATCAAGCGGCCGCTCGCGCGTGGTCGGGATCTTCCCCAATCCCGCCGCGGTGATCAGGCTCGTCGGAGCCGCAAGTGCGGCAGAGGTGCCCACGACGATCCCCGACCCCGGGGTGACGACCACGTGAATGACTACACAGGAGGAATTGGAACGATGGATGGAGCTAAGCGCTTCGCCGGCAAGACCGCGATCGTGACTGGTGCCGGCGCTGGAATCGGCCGGGCAACCGCCCTGCGCCTTGGAAGTGAAGGAGCGCGAGTCATCGCAACCGACATTGTCGGCGCGAGGCTCGAGTCGCTCGCCAACGAGTGGGCCGACGACTCTCTAGTCACGGTTGCCGGCGACGCCTGTGACAGCGAAGTGGTTGCTGCGGTAGTGGCGCACGCACATGGGCGGATCGATCTACTCGCCAACGTGGCCGGCATCGCGGACAACTGCCAACCGGTGGCCGAGACCGATGACCTGCTCTGGGATCGAGTAATCGACGTCAACCTGACCGCGCCGTTCAGGCTCACCCGGGCGGTTCTTCCAATGATGCTTGAAGCAGGGACGGGCGCAATTGTCATGGTCTCCTCGGTAGCGGGGCTACGTGGCTCCGCGGCCGGAGCGGCATATACGGCTTCAAAGCACGCCCTCATTGGGCTCACACGCAATCTTGCTTTCGTTTACTCGCCGCTCGGGATCCGAGCCAACGCGGTCTGCCCAGGGCCTGTCGACTCCAGCATCGAATTCACATGGCAGTCGAAGTTGGCGAAGGATCGATTCGAGTCGGTCTGGCCTGTGGTCATGCCACCGTCCGTGCCGGCCAGCCGGATCGCTTCCTGCATCGCCTGGCTGGGAAGCGACGATTCAGCGAATGTGACCGGCGCGATCTTGCCAAGCGATGGCGGCTGGACCGTCATGTGAACGCGGGCGGAGCCGAAAGGCGCCTCGCCGTCGATTCCAAGCCACCGATCCACGCCTGGTATATCCGGCCACCGTCGCCCCTCCGCAAGAGCTCTCACCCACACACCCACTAGCGATGGAGGGGCGACATGGACTTCGAGGAGAGGAGAGTCCCGTGGAGTGGTGGGGATTGAGGACCGGTGTGGTGGCGTGAAGTAGGGGGCCATCGGGGGGATCTTCGGTGTGAAACGACCAAGTCACGCACTGAAGGAGAACCACCGATGGCCTTGTCCCAGTCTGCCCGTGTCCGAGCTCCTCGAGGCGTTCCGCACCGGCGATGGCGTAGACATGATCCGCGAGTCGGTCCGCACCGTGCTCTAAGCCTCGATCCGTGGATCGACTCGGGGTTCGCGACATGGGTTGCGGCGGGCCTGGACGTGAAAGTGCCTCCTGGCCGGGAGAATCGTGATTGCTGAAGTCGCGAGTCGCTCGAGCCGAAGAGGCACTGGAAGTGAAACTACATCAAGAGTGGTCCCGAGCCACGCCGGTCTTCGATGAAGACCACCTCGTGTCGCATGCCGGACTGGTGCCGGTGATGGCGTTGGCCGAGCAGGCCGGACTCTCCGGGCTCCTCGCCGACCGGGTGTCGATCAAGTCCTCGCTCGTCCGCTCGGCTGGGGTGAACCCGGCGGGGAAGATCGCCACGATCATCGCGGGCATGGCCGTGGGCGCCGAGTGCATCGAGGACCTCGACATCGTCCGCGCCGGCGGGATGAAGGAACTGTTCGGCGGGGTCTACGCACCAGCGACGCTGGGCCAGTTCCTCCGCTCGTTCACCCACGGACATGTCTCCCAACTCGCCTCGGTCGCGCGCTCGCACCTGGTGAACCTGGTCGCGTCCACCGAGCTGCTGGACGGGGTCGGTGAGCAGGCGTTCATCGACATCGACTCGCTGTTGCGCCCGGTCTACGGCTACCAGAAGCAAGGAGCGAGTTACGGCCATGCCAAGATCGCGGGCCGCGCGTTGCTCCGCAAGGGTCTCTCGCCGCTGGTCACCACGATCAGCACCCCCACCAGCGCTCCTGTCGTGGCCGGTGTACGGCTACGAGCCGGGAAAGCAGGATCGGGCAAAGCAGCCGCATCCATGGTCGAAGAAGCGATCCGGACTGCCCGCGCCTGCGGCGCCGGAACGAGCACCGGAACGAGCACCGGAACGAGCACCGGAACGAGCACCGGGAAGATTCTGGTGCGGGGCGACTCCGCGTACGGCAGCAGTGCCGTGGTCAACGCCTGCATCAACGCCGGTGTGGAGTTCTCGGTCGTGCTCAGACACAACGACGCTGTTGCCGCCGCGATCTCCCGGATCCCCGACGATGCGTGGCAACCGGTGCACTATCCCGGCGCCGTGGCCGATCCCGACACCGGTGAGCTGATCTCCGATGCCGAGGTCGCCGAGACCTCCTACACCGCGTTCGCACAGAACAACCCGGTCACCGCACGGCTCATCGTGCGGCGGGTGCGCGACAAGACCAACCTCGATGCCGGCCTCGAGGAGTTGTTCCCGCTCTGGCGGCATCACCCGTTCTTCACCAACAACACCGAGCCCGTGACGGCCGCGGACATCACCCACCGTCGTCACGCGGTCATCGAGACCGTCTTCGCTGACCTGATCGACGGACCGTTCGCGCACATGCCCTCAGGCAGGTTCGCCGCGAACCACGCCTGGACCCTGTGCGCGGCCATGGCCTACAACCTGCTCCGCGCGACCGACACCCTGGCCCCACGCACCCGCAACACCGCTGGACAGAACATCCCGATCCCCGCTCGAGGCACGACCCTGCGGCGTCAGATCATCAACGTCCCAGCTCGCCTAACCAGGCCGCAGCGCCGCCCCGTCCTGCACCTGCCCGCACATTGGCCCTGGGCCGAGCGCTGGCTCCAGACATGGGACCGCGTCTTCGACACCGCCCACGGACCACCGATCACCACCTGAGCGATCCACCAGCCGCAAGGCACGACCCGAGGAACCCCGACAGTGGAAGAGCTGGGCAGACCAGCACCACACCCCTGCCCAACTGCCGCCGCCCAACCCAACCGCGTCAGCCACCACCTACCCCGACTCACCCGCCGAGTCGATCCACGGATCGAGGCTAAGAGCTCGTCGAGTTCGAAGCCGCCGGGGTGATCGGTGCCGAGCGCTACGAACGCACCGAGGACCGCGTCACCGATCGCAACGGCACGCGACCCGAGCTGTTGGTCACCAGGGCCGGCGACATCGAAGTGAGGATTCTCAAGCTCCGCAAGGGCTCCTACTTCCCGTCCATCCTGGAGCCCCGGCGCCGTATCGACCAGGGTTGTACGCGGTGGTGATGGAGGCCTATGTCCACGGCATCTCGTCCAGGAGCGTGGACGACCTGGTGGCCGCGTTGGGCGCTGACAGCGGGAGCAGCAAGTCCGAGGTATCCCGGATCTGCGAGCAGCTTGATGAGGTCGTCGGCGCGTTCGGGACCCGGCCGTTGGACCACAGGCGCTCAAGCGGTCCTGCCAGGGCTCCGCGCACCAACGCTGTCGGGTCCACTTCGGTCGTAACCTGCGCGCCCACGTCCCGAAGTCCCACGCCAACATGGTCGCCGCGGTGTTCCGCACCGTCTTCGCCCAACCCGACCTGAAAGCAGTCAACGCAGCGTGGGACGAGGTCCGCGACCAGCTCACCGCCTCGTTCCCGAAGGTCGGGCCGCTGATGGACGACGCGAAGGCCGAGGTCCTCGCGTTCACCGGCTTTCCCAAGGCCCACTGGCGCAAGATGGTCGACCAACCCCCTCGAGCGGGTCAACACGGAGACAAGCGCCGCAGCCGTGTGGTCGGGATCTTCCCCAACGCCGCGGCCGTGATCAGGCTCGTCGGCGCGGTCCTGATCGACATGCACGACGAATGGATCGCGGGCGACCGCCGCTACCTATCCGAGGAGTCCATGGCGCTGCTCAACACCACCATGGATACTGGAGATCATGCCGCCATCGAGAGGGGCGAGTAGGGCACCGAGGACCACCTCATAGCCCACCACCCCGCGGGACTCTGTCGAGGGGGGTCATGGTCGGGTCCCACCAAGGACGATTCCCATCGTAATGAGACCGACGACCATCAACTCGGCGGCGAACATGGCAAGGACACTCAAGGTCAGAGCCACACGGGCACGCGCCATGCGTCTTGGCTCGTCGTCGTCGTTAGGTCGTCGACGACAGGTCGGCGAGCCTAGGACGACGTGCTCGCCGCGCATCTTGAGGCATCTAGGACGTACTCGCTTGGAGTTCGTCGACGAGCTCCCCTCGCAGCTTGACCGCCTCTCGAGGGAGGTTCCACGTAAGGATGGCAACCTTTCGCCCGTCGTGGTGGTAGGCGACCGCGAACCTGCCGTCCTCCGGATCGCCGCGCACGATCGTCGTTGCCGCCTCAGCGTGAGGAATCCCGTAGACCTGTACCTTCACGTCGTACTGATCGGTCCAAAAGTAGGGGATCGGAGCGAAGGGCTCGACGGCCTTGTCCAGGAGGGCACGAGCCGCCGCCACGCCCTGTTCGATAGCGTTCGTCTGGTGCTCGATTCGCACGCGTCGCCGGTAGATCGGGTGGATCCAACTAGCCACATCCCCTGCTGCGACGATGCCTGGCGCGGCCCGACAGAACTCGTCGCAGTCGATCCCCTTGGTCAGCGAGAGCCCATTCCCAGCCAACCACTGCGTGTTTGGTACGGCCCCGACCGCCACCAGGACGAGGTCCGAGTCGAGCGACGACCCGTCCGTGAGTTCCACGCCTGTGACGTGGCCAAGCCGTTTCTTGAAGTCTGCCACGCCGGCACCCAAGTGCATCTTCGTTCCGTTGCTGAGGTGTACGGCGGCCATGCGCGCCGCCACATCCTGGCCCAGTTGACGAATCATCGGCCCGGGGAGCGGATCGATGATGTCGACATGCATACCGGCCTTGCGCGCAACAGCGGCGACCTCACAGCCGAGAAACCCAGCCCCGATGATGGTCAGCCGACGCCCGGCTGTCAGCTCAGCCCCGATCGCCGCGGCATCATCCAGGGTCCGGAGCACGTGCACGCCGTGCAGCTCATGCCCGACGCCCATACGGCGCGGGGAGGCGCCGGTGGCGATCACCAAGCCGTCGAACTCGACATTCGATCCATCCGAGAGTTCGACACGTCGGTTCGCTCGGTCGAGAGCAACTGCAGACACACCAAGCCGCCAGGACGCGCCGAGCGCTTCGAGTTCGTGTTCGTGGCGAAGGAAGGTCCGCTCGTGACTCCAGGCACCGGCAAGAACGTGCTTTGACAGTGGCGGTCGTTGATACGGCAGGTGAGTCTCCGACCCAACGATCGTCAAGCCACCGTTGAACCCTTCCTTACGCAAGGTCTCAGCGGCCGCAAGCCCTGCTTGCGACGCACCTACGATGACCACGCGTCCCGGAAGTCTGGTTTGCATGGTCATTGACGGGGCTCCGTTGTTCGGGTCTGCGTGAGCCGCTGCCCGCTCCATTGCCGCGCAATGCGCCCCGCGGCGCATCTTGGTGCGGCGGTGGCGGCCACGGACCAAGGAATTAATCGGTGTACGGAGGAAAGTCTACTCTGGGATGCGCTGGGCCGGTCAACCCGGCCCGCACGCGCGCCTTCGTGGACCGTGGAGGTGGAGCGCGCGGATCAGGGCTGCGGAACCCGGGTGCCGCCGCTACTCCTTCGGAGGGGATTCGATGAACTCTGTGCACGCGCACGGGGGAGTCGTGGCCCGCATCGCGGGGACTGTTTTCGGTCGAGTTCGTGGCAACATGTGGGTGTGCCGCGTTCAGCGCCCGTCGCGCGTGAAGCGAAGCGACGGGCGCTCATGGTCCTCGTGTCGTCGACGCCTGGAGAAGCGCAGATCGATGCTATGATCCGCACACTGAAGGTGATGTCTGACTAGGGTCCGGAGTGCGAGCAGCCCGTCGGTTGCCGGCGGGCTGAGCGATGCGCTGCCGGTCGTCGAACACGAGCCGAAGGACATCTTCGACGCAGGCGGACGGCTGGTATCGGAAGATGCCGGTACATCACCGGGGTAGTGCGCCCCGTCGAGGCTGGCGTCGCAGCAAGTGTCGATTGGTTCAACTCTCAGAATGGAGGTGGCGATGCCCAGGGTGGCCTTCTTCGCCAAGGTGAAAGCGAAGCCCGGGCAACGCGCCCGGTTACTGGCTCTCTTCGACAAGGCGTCGGAGCATGCGCAACGGGAGCCGGGTACGCTCATCTATGCGGTACACGCGGTGGATGACGAATCGGACGCCGTCTACCTCTACGAGCTTTACGAGGACGCGCAAGCGCACAGGCGTCACTCGGATGGTCACGCGGTTGCGGTTCTGCGCGCGGGTCTTCCCGAGCTTGTGGAGGAGCCCATCGCCGTCACCAAAGGTCTGTACCACGGCGGATTCGGGCTCTGCGTTGAGGATCCGGATGACAACCCGACTGAGACATAGCGCCTGCGCGCGGTCAACGGCACAGGCACAGGGGAGTCGAAAGGGTCTGTTGCACGGATAGGTGACATCTGATCTGCCTCGATGTGTGTCGGCGCTCGAAGGATGTGCACGGTGCCGAAGGCGTTTCCCAGGGAGTTCCGCGAGGACGTGATCCGGGTGTACCGGCACTCTGGCTCCTCGATCGCTCAAGTTGCCGAGGACTTGGGTGTCTCGGCGTCGTGCTTGTAGCGTTAGCTGGACATCGACGAGCGTGACTCGTAGCGCCGGTCAGGCCGGTCAAACTCCGCGGCTGCGGGCGAACCCGGCACCGACGCCGAGCACGAAGGGTCCCAAATTGGCAGCCGCGCCGTGCCGCATGCGGATCAGGAGTCGTAAGAGGGCGGCGCTGGGGGATCCAAGGCTCAGCACCAACATCCGCACGCACGGCTACCCGACGAACAGTGTGGAGCAGGCCACCATCGAGTCGGAGTTCTCCATTCGGATGGACCGCGCGGAACCCGCACAGCGGCGGAGGGCCGTCGGCCCCGGAGCTCACGCTCAAGCGGGATCGAGGAGCATTGCTCGCGGATCATCGAGATCAATGAGTGCGTTCTGGGCAAGATGCGAGGCGCACGGCGGTCCCCCCGGCATCAGGCAGACTTCGCGCTGCGCATCGCGACGCAGGTCATCTGCGAAATGTGCCCGCGGACGTTGATCCTGGGAAGAAGCGCTCGAAGGACTTCTCCGTATGTGCGGCCGCCCACGCCTGCGCGGTGACGCGGGCGACGTGATGTACTCCGCATACTGAGGACTTGACCTTCTTGTCGGAGGCCGTCACGCTCTGGTTACGCAGTGTACGTCGTAACTAGGAGGAGCCAAGGATGGCCAGCTCGCATCAGGCGGAACGCAACAGTGTGGTTACTCCAGGCGTCGAGCCGACGCCCGTCGGACAGTTGCCGCCCGTCGGCCAGGTCCCGAGCCATATGCATGCCCAACTGGTGCGCCAGGATCGTTTCGGGGATCCGGCGACCGCCTTCGTGGCGGAGGTCGTTCCAACCCCGGACATCAGGCCCGACGAGGTGTTGATCGGCGTGATGGCCGCCGGCATCAACTACAACAACGTATGGGCCGCGCGTGGCTACCCCGTGGACCAGATCGCCACACGTCAGCGGCGGGGTGAGACTGAGGACTTCCACATCGGCGGCTCTGACGCCTCTGGAATCGTCTACGCGGTTGGCGGCGAGGTGAACGGGATCGAGGTGGGTGACCACGTCGTCACCCATCCCGGCGTCTGGGACGCCGACGACGCCTGGATCGCCCGTGGCAAGGACCAGATGACGGCGCCGACGGCCAGGATCTACGGCTATGACACCAACTATGGGTCTTTCGGGCAGTTCACCCGTGTCCAGGCTCATCAAGTGCTGCCCAAGGCGGCCCATCTGACGTGGGAGGAGGCTGCTGCGCCTACGTTGGTGGGCACCACGGCGTACCGCATGCTCCACGGCTGGCAGGGGAACGTCGTCAGCGAAGGCGATGTCGTCCTGGTGTGGGGCGGGTCAGGTGGACTTGGCAGTCAAGCGATCCAGCTCGCTCGGCTTGCGGGCGCTATTCCGGTCGCGGTCGTATCCGAGCCCGAGCGGGGTGCCTACGCGGAGAAGCTCGGCGCCGCCGGTTGGATCAACCGGCGAGACTTCAACCACTGGGGGGTTCCGCCCCTGGTTGACGACGCGGCTGGCCAGAAGGCCTGGACGGCGGAGGCACGCAACTTCGGGAAGAGGATCTGGGACATCGTGGGTAGCAGGCAGGACCCGGCTATCGTCTTCGAGCACCCAGGCGCTGCCACCATCCCGACTAGCATTTTCGTCTGCGAGACGGGAGGCATGGTAGTAATCTGCGCGGGGACCACTGGATACGACGCGATGGTCGACCTGCGATACCACTGGACGCGACAGAAGCGGCTTCAAGGCTCCCACGGCACCAACGACACGGAAGCGCGTGCCTACAACGATCTCGTCCTCGCGGGCGCGATCGACCCGGCTCTTGGCCGGACGATTCGGTTTGAGGATATCCCCGGCGCGCACGCGGCCATGGGTCGGGGCGAAGAGGTGTTCGGCAACGTCTCGGCGCTTGTTGGAGCCCCGCATCCTGGCGCCGGGGCGGACCTGTGATGGGTGTCGACACCGGTGCGCAGTCCTCGGTCAGAACGTCGGTGAACGAACGGGTCGCCACGGTCACGATCGATCGACCCGACGCCCTCAACGCGCTGAGCGAAGCCGTGATGCGCGAGCTGACTGACGCGGCGGTGGGCTTCGATGCTGACCCGTCCGTCGGCGCAATCGTCATCACTGGCGCCAACGGCGTCTTCGCTGCGGGTGGCGACATCAAGGAGATGCAAGGCCGCAGCTTCAGTGACCTCTACAACTCGCAGTGGTTTGCGGCATGGGACAGGTTGACCGCTCTTCGCACCCCGACGATCGCTGCCGTGCCCGGCTTCGCCCTCGGCGGCGGCTGCGAGCTTGCCATGCTGTGCGACATCATCGTCGCCGCAGACACTGCCAAGTTCGGTCAGCCCGAGGTTAAGCTCGGTATCCCGCCGGGCATCGGCGGATCGCAACGCCTGGCTCGCGCGATCGGCAAGTCGAAGGCAATGGAGATGTGTCTCACCGGCCGGATGATGGGCGCGGAGGAAGCGGAGCGGAGCGGTCTCGTCTCCCGTGTGGTCCCGGCTGACGAGCTTCAGGAAGCGGCTCATGAGCTGGCGCGAGAGATCGCGTCGAAGTCGAGCCTCGCCGTGGCGTCGATCAAGGACTGCATCAACAGGAACTACGAAACGAGCCTGTCCGAGGGAGTCCTCTTCGAGCGGCGAGCCTTCTATGCGGCGTTCGCCACTCAGGACCAGAAGGAAGGAATGGCGGCCTTCATCGAGAAGCGGCCGGCCAACTTCGTCCATCGCTGAAACAAAGTGGCCGGCTGCGCGTCGAGCTCGCGCATGCCGGTCGGCCCGCCTGCCCACCAGTTCCTTTGGCTCGAAGTACGTGCCATCGATGTGGACGAAGAGGTACGACCGACTGGCCCTCGGGAGTTGGAAGTATGAGCCGCCATCGTGGTGACGCGGGTTCGAGCACGTCGTTGAAGCCGATGCCACCACGGTAGGTGACAAGTGAGCACCGGACATCCCCTTCAACGACTGAGAAGCAGAGCGCGATCTGGCGGAAGTTGGAGTGCCCTGTGTCGGCCGTTGTGGAGGGCGCACACGGAGCGCCGTCGGCGGTCGCGCGACCGGGGCGGCGCATCGCCGCGTCATTGACAGTCTGAGAGAACGGCTATAGCCTCGGCCAAGTTCATCTGTACACTGAATGATCTGGTGTGGCGGTGTCCTGCAGGCCTTGGACGAGCGCCGGTGTGGAGGTGACCGAATGATGTTCTCGACGCTCTCGAGTGAGGGCGGTAACCGACGGGGTGTGACACGGGTGGAAGACAGGCTGGAGTTGAGATTGCCTGTTGGGCCGGCGATCCTCTTTTGTCCTGCGGATCGTCCTGACCGCTATCACAAGGCGCTGGTAAGCGCGGACACGGTGATCATCGATCTTGAGGACGCCGTCGCCGTCGACAGGAAGGGCATGGCACGCGAGGCGCTGGCAACGGCACTCCCTCACCTTCCTGTGGAGCGGACGGTCGTCCGGATCAACTCTCCGCGGACCGCGGATGGTCGAGCCGACATTGACCTTCTCTGCAAGTCGAACCTCCGCTTCGTGATGGTTCCCAAGGTCGAATGCCCAGAAGATATTTCGGCCCTCGCACCGCTGTCGGTGATCGCACTGTGTGAGACCGCCCGAGGTGTCGAGGCCGCCCCTGATATCGCCCGACTCGACGATTGTGTCGGCATGATGTGGGGGGGAGAGGACTTGACGGCCGACATCGGTGGACGGCGCAGCCGGCGTAGCGATGGAAGCTACCTGCCCCACGTCGAGTACGCCCGCAGCAGGGTCCTGATAGCCGCAGCCGCTGCGGGGATCTCGGCCTGGGACGGTGTCTACCTGGACATTCCTGACCTCGTCGGGCTTCGCGCTGAGTGCGACGATGCGGTCGCGATGGGTTTCGCAGCGAAAGTGGCGATTCATCCGACGCATGCAGACGTCATTCGTCAGGCCTATCGCCCGACTCGAGCCCAGCTGGCCTGGGCGAGGAACCTGTTGGCCGCCCTGGAGAAGTCGGAGTTCGGGGTCGTGAGCTTCGAGGGCCAGATGGTCGATGGGCCGGTCATAGCGATGGCTCGCGCGATTGTGGCGTCCCAGCCGCATCAGTCTCTCACCAGCTAACAACGCATGAAGGATATCGACAATGTCAGTGCTTTTTGAGGTCGACAACGGCGTCGCGACGGTGACGATCAATCGTCCTGAACGCATGAACGCGATGGATGGGGCCACTTACGAAGCGTTGTCGCATGCGTGGATCCGGATCCGCGACGACGTCGAGATACGCGCCGCGGTTGTCACCGGCGCTGGCGAGAAGTCGTTTACCGCCGGCGCAGACCTTAAGTCCTTCGTCGGATCCGCGGGGGATCTCTCCGAGTTCTGGAACACGCAGAAGGACCCACTGCTCAATCGCGGCCTGGAGGTCCACAAGCCGGTCGTTGCGGCCGTCAACGGTTACTGCTTTGGCGGTGGGGTGACGTTGCTCTTGGCCACCGACCTTCGGGTGGCGTCGTCGCATGCGACCTTCGCCCTGAGCGAGGTCAAGAGGGGGCTACTTCCCGCCAACGGTGGAACTCAACGTGTCCTGGAGCAACTGCCTCATCCTATCGCGATGGAGATGCTGCTGCTCGGTGAACCGGTCGATGCGGAGACTGCACAGCGGTGGGGACTAATCAACAAGGTTGTGCCCGCTGACAAGTTGATGGAAGAGGCGTTGAGCTACGCGAGGCGTCTCGCCTCCTTACCCCCGCTCGCGGTGCAAGCGTGCAAGGAGCTTGCGATCCGCGCGCGAGACATGGATCGGCCCTCAGGCCTGCGCTTGGAGGAGACGATGCTCCGCATGCTCAAGTTCACTGACGATGCGGCTGAAGGCATCGCGGCCTTCGCCGAGCGACGCGACCCTGTCTGGCAGGGGCGCTAGGGCTCCTGGCCACCAAGTGCGCCCCACGGCACTGACCGCTCACGTGCCACACAACTTCATAAGCCGGTATCGAAATCGCAAAGGCTCGACCCTAGGGCTCGAGACCAATGCAGGCCACCCTTTGGCCACAAACGTTGAGGAGAACTCTTATGGGTCTAATGCGAGGCGCTGACGCGATCTTGGACACCCTCGAAGCCGGCGGCACTGAGCTGCTCGTCGGCTACATCGGCCACACCACGCAGGAGCTGGCCGATGCGGCGAGTGAACGCAAGGGAATGCGCACGATCAACCCGGCCACCGAGTTGGGCGGAGCACACCTCATCAACGGCTACAACTACATCACCGGCCGCGCCTCAGCAGCGGGTCTTTGGCACACCTGCGGGACTCTGATGATCACGTCCGGGCTGTACGAGGGGTTGTACTCACGCATCCCATCGGTGCACCTGGGCTTCAATGTGGACGGTGGGTTCCAGGGCCGTGACTCCATGCAGGAGATGCCCAACGTCGACGCGCTGAAGCCGCTGACCAGGCATGCCGCTCGCGTGGAACGTCCGGAGAAGCTACCGGAAGCGATCAACCGCGCCATCCAGCGTGCGCACGGCACCCCCGCAGGTCCCACCTTTGTCGACATCCCGTTCGATCTGACGGTCGATGTGGCCGAGATGGAGATCCCGACCGGATGGCCCGCGACAGTCAATCGCGCCGGCGCAGACCCCGAGCTCGTCCGGGCTGCAGCGAGCCTGCTCCTCAGTGCCGAGCGTCCTGTACTCATCGTGGGTGGCGGCGCTGTCACCTCGCAGGCTGACGCCGAGGTGCTGGAGCTGGCTGAGCTCGCAGGGGTCGCGGTAACGACGACATTCACTTCGCAGGGCATTGTGCCCGAGACCCATCCTCTCTCGCTCGGCTCAAGCGGTCCCATTGGTTGGCCGTGTGCGAACGACGCTATCGCCGAGGCCGATGTGGTGATTGCGATCGGCACGCGCATGTCGGAGTGGGGCTACGGACGCTCCTACACCGCAGCTTTGCCGGGCAGGCTGGTGCACATCGACACCGACGCCAACCAGATCGGCGCCTTCTACTTCCCGGAACTCGGGATCGTCGGTGACGCTCGCACCGTACTCCGACAACTGATTGAGGCGGTACGCCAGGACGCGAGCTTCGTCCCCTCGCCCTACAACGAGCGGCCGAACTACCAGCGGCTAGCTGAGTCGAAGGAGAAGTGGGCCACTGAGCGCCGCGAACGCGCGGCGGTCACCGACTCTCCAACCAGCCCGTGGCGGGTTGTTTCCGCGATCGAGTCGGCTCTGGGGCCTGACGACTATCTCGTCTCGGACTCGGGGAACAACACCGGCTGGATGTTCCAGGGCACCACGGCCAACCGCTCGAGGCGGCTGACGGCGAGCTTCGGAGCCGGCGTGCTCGGTCCGGGGCTTCCGATGGCCCTCGGAGTCAAGCTGGCGCGTCCGGACTCGAACGTCGTGGTCGGCGTTGGCGACGGCGGCTTCGGCTACTCCCACAATGAGATCGCCTTGGCGCTGCGCGAGAACATCCCGGTCACGGTCGTGGTGTTCAACGACGGGGCTCTCGGAGCCAATAAGGGATTTATGGAGTATCTCTACGGCAAGCCGTCTTGGACTGACCTCAATAACCCCGACTTCGTCGCTCTCGCGCGGGCGTACGGCGCGGATGGTGAGCGGGTCGAAGATGCCGGCGATCTGGATGCCGCGCTCAAGCGCGGCGTTGGGTCCGGCACGTTGTACGTCATCGACGTTCCGATCGGCGAGGAGTTCGAATACCCGGCAACCGGTCCTGGCGGCAAGGTCAAGTGGCCGCCGCGCCAATGGCCCGGCGACGTGATCGGCACCCGCGTGCCTGGCCGCTTTGCGGACGACAGGGCCTGAGGCTCAGGAAGGTTGATCATGCAAGGCCTAGATCGCCCGCTCGCTGGGGTTACGGTCGTCGACCTCACCGTGAACATTGCGGGACCGTCGGCGACCCTGATCCTCGCAGACCTCGGCGCCCGAGTGCTCAAGGTCGAGCCACCGGGTGGCGACGTCTCGCGGACGTGGTCGCCTCAGGACACTGACGGGTTTTCAAGTGTCTTCTCGGCGTTCAACCGAGGTAAGGAGTCGATCGTCCTCGACGCCAAGAGCGTGGAGGGCCAGCGGCTCCTGCATGAGTTGGTGAAGCACGCCGATGTCTTCATCGAGAGCATGCGCCCAGGAAAGGCTGATGCCCTCGGCTTGGGCTGGGACGCTCTGAGGGAGATCAACGAACGTCTGATCTACTGCAGCGTGAACGCCTTCGGCAACGTGGGTCCCCTTGCCGGCGTCGCAGGCTTCGATGCGGTGGTCCAGGCCTACTCGGGCCTGATGGATCTCACTGGCCACCCGGGGGGCGAGCCCGCCCGGGTGGGGGGCGCCGTCGTTGACGTCGGGGCTGGAACGTGGGCGGCGCTCGAGATTCTCGCGGCGCTCCTGCAGCGGCAGCACGACGGAAAGGGGGCCCGAGTCCAGTCGACCATGCTGGGGACAGCAATCAGCTACATGCTGCACCATCTGGTCTCCACGCGTCTCGGCGTAGAGCCGACGCGGCTGGGTTCGGCCCAGCACAACTTCGCGCCGTATCAAGCCATCCGAACCTCTGACCGACTGGTCATGGTGGGCGTCAATAGCGATGCGATGTGGAAACGAGCCGCACTGGCCCTCGGTGTGCCTGAACTCGCAGACGACGATCGTTTTCGTGACAACGTGATCCGTAACGCCAACCGGGTTGAGCTGATCGCTGAGATCGAGCGGGCGCTCGAGATGGTTCCGGCGGAGAGGGTGGTCGACCGTTTGGCTGCTGTCGGTGTCCCCGCCGCGGTGGTCCGGCCGATCGGTGCGCTCATCGACGACCCTCAGCTAGATGCCATGGGCATGTGGGGGACCACCTCAACTGGGACCGTGTTGCCACGGACCCCGGCCGCTGACCCTGACCTGCCGGTCGGCGATGTGCCGTATGCGGGCGAGCACACCGTAGCGATTCTGAGCGAGTTCGGGATCGAAGGGGACGAACTGAGCCACCTGATGAACGCTTTCGTCGTCGAGCAGCATGGGCTCGGCGCAATGGACAAGGAGCTCACATGACCAGCGTGCTCGAAGAACCGCGGCTGACGAACCCGTATAACGGCTTGGCGAGCTACCAGCTATACATCGGCGGCGCGTGGGTCGATGCCCGATCGGGGAAGTCGTTCACTTCGACGAACCCGACCACAGGGTTGCCCTGGGCTGAGGTCGCTGAAGGCGGAGCCGACGACATCGATGCAGCGGTCAAGGCTGCGCGCGCTGCCTTCGAGAACGGCTGGCGCGAGACGAGCGCCGCGCAGCGGGCAGCCCTGCTGCGTCGGCTTGCGGACGTGCTGTCCAGGGAGGACGTTGTTCAGCGATTGGCGGTCCACGAGCTGCTGGACACAGGGAAGGTGATCCGAGAGACCATCGGGCTAGCACGAGCGTTCAGCGGATGGTGCTACTACTACGCCGGCCTGGCGGAGAGCTTTGGGGGCAGTACCAACACAGTGCCCATGGATGAGACCTTCACCTACACGGTTCCCGGGCCACTGGGTGTCGTGGGGGCCATCACCCCTTGGAACTCTCCGATTTTCCTCATGCTCTGGAAGCTCTGCCCGGCCCTGGCGGCAGGGAACACGATCGTAATCAAGCCGTCCGAGGTTGCGCCGGTCTCCACGCTTGAGTTCGCTCGGGTCCTGGAAGAAGTCGGATTCCCGCCCGGCGTTGTCAACGTCGTCTCCGGCGGCCGGGACGCCGGTGCCGCCCTAGCCTCGCATCCCGATGTCGACAAGGTTGCCTTCACGGGTTCGACCGCCACGGGGCGGAGCGTCATGCACGCAGCTGCCGACAATCTTACGCGTGTCTCTCTCGAGCTTGGAGGCAAGTCACCGAACATCGTCTTTGGAGATGCCGATCTGGACCTGGCGGTCAACGGCATCCTGTCGGGGGGCTTTGCGGCCGGTGGCCAGATGTGCACGGCCGGATCGAGGGTGCTGCTCGATGAATCCGTGTACGACGAGGTCATCGACCGGCTGGTTGCGCGTGTCCGGGCGATCAAGATCGGGGACCCGTTCGATTGGGGCTCCGAGATGGGCGCCCTGACCTGGGCCGACCAGTACGCCAGTGTGCTTCGAAGGATCGAGACGGCTCAGGAGCAGGGAGCTCGGCTCGTCACGGGTGGTGGGCGGCCCGATCCAGCGCCAACTCCTGGGGGCTTCTATGTGGCTCCTACCGTTCTGGTGGACGTTCGGCCCACGATGGAGCTCGCCAGGGAGGAGATCTTCGGGCCGGTGGTCGGGATCGTCCCATTCAAGACGGAAGCTGAGGCCATCGCCATCGCAAACGACACCCCCTACGGCTTGGCCGCGGCTGTGTGGACAACAAACCTCGGAAGGACGCAGCGCATGGTCAAAGCAGTGCGCGCTGGCACGGTCTGGGTCAACTGCTATAGGCGCGTCTCCTATGCCGCGCCTTTTGGCGGCGTCAAGAAGAGCGGGCTCGGCCACGAAAACGGCATCGAGGTCATGCGCGAGTACACAGAGACGAAGACCGTCTGGATCGACACCAACGCGGACGCGAGGGACCCGTTCCGATTGGCCTGACTCGTCAGGTTATCGGAGTCTGCTGAATATTGGTGTGCCTCCCACTGTGGCCACGCCGCTATCCGCGAATTGAGGACCTAAATTGGGACTAACCCGAGATCGCCGCCCGCTGGCTCGATGTGCTTGACACTGCGCATGTCGGGTTCCTAGAATCATCAGTACGCTGATGACCGTGTGTGAGAAAACACTAATGAGACGAAGGCGAATGGCATGAGAACTACGGAAATTTCGCAGGGTCTGGAGGTATCGAACCTTTGCATCGGGGCCGGACCCCTTGGGGGGATGCCGACCGCATTCGGTTACGATGTCAGCGAAGAGCGAGGCATCGCGACTGTAGAGGCTGTGTTCGATTCGCCTATCAACTTCATGGACACGTCTAGCGAGTACGGGGACAGCGAAGTCCGCATCGGCAAGGTTATCCGCGAGGGCCGCATGCCCAAGGGATTCGTTATTGCCACTAAGGCAGATGCTGAGGGTGATGGCACAGCACGCCGCGGTGACTTCTCGGCCAAGCAGGTTCGCGCCTCCTTTGAACTGAGCTTGGAACGGTTAGGACTCTCGCATATCGACGTCTATTTCCTCCATGACCCGGAGAAGTTCCCGTTTGAGCATGTGATGGCACGCGGCGGTGCAATGGAGGAACTGCTCCGACTCAAGGATGAAGGCTTGGTCGGTCTCGTCGGCGTTGCCGGCGGCGACGTGGTCGAAATGGCGCGGTATGTGGATACGGGCAATCTTGACATCTTGCTCAACTACGGCCGCTACACGCTTCTCGACCGGTCGGCGGACTCGTTGATTGACAAGGCTTCAGATGCAGGCATGGCCTTCCTAAACGCTGGCCCATACGCGAGCGGGCTTCTTGCGGCTCCCCGTGGAGGCAGCGCTTGGTACCAATACGCGCCGCCGAATGCGGATGCTTTGCAGGCCGTGGATCAACTGCATGAGTTGTGCGAGTCGTTCGACGTCAGTCTTCGCTCCGTCGCGCTTCAGTTTTCGATGCGCGACCCGCGCATCACCTCCACGGTTGTCGGCTTGTCGCGACCAGAGCGTGTCCAAGCGCTCCTAGATGACGCAGCGGCCGAAATCCCGGCGGAGTTGTGGGATCAGCTCCCCGCGCCCCTCAACTTGCCTTGGAACTCCTTAGCTTGATCGCTGCGCATGAGACCACTGTGGCCGGAATCGGCGACATGGTTCATCGTGTCGGAAGCAACAAGGAGGAGCGATCAGCTCCTCCTGGACCCGTCGTTGAGTGAGCAATCGATTGATGAGGGCGCCCCGTCTGAAAGCGCCAGTGCGGGGACAGGCGCGTACTACCGTTGAAGAGATCTCGATCGATGGGTGCGACAATCCCAAAGGTCGAGAAGATCACGACAATGCTCGGGTCGGCCGACAGGGATTCTGAGACATTCGCCTCCTCGCATGAGTTTCGCATTGACCGGACGCGTGGCCAGCTCGTGATTTTTGGTGTGGGCATCCAGTGCGATGCCGAAGGTGCCCTCCTTGGTGGGTGTTTTGGAACCGTCGCAAGGCCCAGACATCCAGCCCGGCGGGGCATCTTCGCGTTACGGCAGGCAGGCCCGAAGTTTCCCATCGGTGGATCGTCCTGAGGCTGCACAATCTCCATCGGAAGCTGCTCAGTTTGCTGATAGATTCCTTGCCAAGCTAGCTATAGCGGAAGTGAGTGCCAATGTCAAAGACACCAGTTGGAAAGTCCGCCGCCCAAGACCTTGAGCGGCGAATCTTCGCCCTGGAGGCGGAGCGCGATTGCCATGAGTTGCTAACCCTTTACGGGCTCTACGCCGACTTCGGTTTGGCAGACGAGTGGGTGGGCATCTTTACAGAGGACGCAGTCATGGAGTTCAACTACTTCGACGACTCCGCGTACCTCGACGAGAAGCTTAATCCTCTAGTCGATGACCCAACGACCGTTGGTTGGCCGGAGAAGTTCGGCCGCTTTGTCGGCCACGAGGAGCTTTACGAGGCCGCTACCGAGCCACGCCACAAGAGACTGGTCGGCCGATGCCAACACCAGACCGGCGGCCAGCCTTCGGTGTTCCGGTTGTTGGACGATGAAACTGCGCTCATCATCAGTGACGCGATCATCTACTCCCGTGCCGTGGGCAACTACGCCCCCGAGGTTGCGTATCAGAATCACAGCCTGAACAGGTGGGTGTTTCGCCGTGTCGACGGTCGGTGGCGCATCTCTGAGAACATCCGCAAGGTGATGGGCAGCGATGGGGGCCGAGAACTTCTGGCCGGTATTTGAGGAGTCCTCACACCGGCTTGGTGTGGGGCCGGTGATCCGGTTGACATCCGAAAGTGCGGCCGAAGCGCCCACGACGATCCCCCGGCCTGGGTGACCACGTGAAGGCCGCCGATGGCGATATTGACCCTGCCGAAGGGGCCCTTCCGCGACTCCTAGGCGTTGCGGCTCATGAGTTGGTGTCACCCGGCCGTAGGTCGTGAGGGAGGTCAGCTCCCTCGACCAGGACATCCGTTGCCGATCCGAAGGACTTGCCCGGTCGCGGCGGGCTTTCACCGTGAGCACCGCGTCATAGTCGGAACCGCACGTGCTCATGTGAAGGGGTCAGCTTGGCCCGTTTTGTGAGTGAGGCCCGGCCCGCACCCCCTCACGACGACGGGGTCAGTCATACCGTCTACACGCTTGGCACCGCGCGGTGATTGGCTCGAGGTCTTCTGGAGGGCGTTCGGCTGTGATCACCGGGGTGCTGCTCGTCGTGGTGACGGCAGCGAGCAGCGCGTTGAGTCCGCGGATGCCGGAGTAGCCGAGCCCGGGATCTCGGTAGGGATGACCCTGGACCTCGATAATGGTGTCGTTGATATGAGCAACGCATGCCCACGATCGCCCATGTCCGGATCGGTCCAGGCGGCGGTCAGCCCGAGCAGTCGGGTGTGTGCGGCCAGCGCGATCAGGAACAGCGATTTGCGAGTCGAGCTGCCGGACGTGGCCGATGGGTTGGCCGACTCAGAGGACCGGAGCCGGCGTTGGTGACCCGGTGGGCAGATAGACGGACTTGATCGATCGATATTCTTCGAGTCCTTCTGGTCCGAGTGCGCGTCCGAGGCCACTGGCCTTTACTCCGCCGAGCGGAGCGGCAAGGTCGGCCGGTGTCCCGTTGATGCTCACCGACCCGGTCTGGAACTGTCGGGCGATGTTGACGGCACGGTCCGGATCAGCGGACCACACCGAACCCCCGAGGCCGTACTCGGAGTCATTGGCTAGTTCGACCGCTTCGTCGATGTCGCCATAAGGAATCACACACAACACGGGGCCGAAGATCTCCTCCCGCGCCACGATCGACCCGTTGTCGACATCGGCCAAGATCGTCGGCTCGACGTACCAACCACGGTCGAGCCCTACGGGGCGTCCGCCGCCGGTCGTCACACGTGCACCTTCTGCGATCCCCGCGTTGATGTATCGCTCAACCCGGTCGCGGTGGGTCGAGCTCACCATTGGCCCGACCTCTGTCGTCGCCTCGAACGGATCACCGACGATCTGTGACGAGACCAGTTCCGTGATGTCATCGACGTAGGCCGCGTAGCGACTCCGTGGCACGAAGATGCGAGTGCTGATCCAGCAGGTCTGTCCGCTGTTCAGCATGGTGTTGTAGAGGAACTGGTCCCGGAGCGTGACCAGGTCGGCGTCGTCAAGAACGATAGCGGCAGACTTCCCGCCAAGCTCGAGGATCGCAGGACGCAAGAGCTCGGCGCACCGCGCTGCAACCTTTCGTCCCCCGATGGTTGACCCGGTGAATGCGACGCGATCAACCCCCGGATGGCCGACCAGGTAGGCGCCGGTATCGCGGTCTGCAGGCAGGATGTTGACCACGCCGGCCGGTATCCCAGCGGATTCGATGCACTGTGCGAGCAGGAACGAATCCAGCACGGTTTCCGTGGCAGGTTTGAGGACGACGCTGCACCCGGCTGCCAGCGCAGGTGCGAGTTTGAGCAGAGCGCTCCCCATGGGGAAGTTCCACGGAACGATGGCGGCGACCACGCCACCGGGTTCATGTCGAATCAGGGTCGTTCGGCCCGCGGTCACTCTTGTCTCATCCTCTCCGAGCTCACGGATGAGTGCCGCGTAGTAACGCAGCAGGAGCGGCCCGGTGTTGGCCTCGGCCTGCATGCTGAGGCTGATCGGCATCCCGTTCTGTGCGGTGACCAGCTTGGCGAGCTCGGCACCACGCGTCTCCATGACGTCTGCAAGGCGCTCCATGGCGTCGGCTCGACGGGCGACCTCCCAGGAGGCCCATCCTGCCGGGTCGTCGAATGCGCTACGTGCAGCCCTCACGGCTGCATCCACATCGCGCTCGGACGCCAGGGGCACCGAGCCGATCGTCTCCTCCGTGCTGGCCGACACCACCGTGATCCTGCCGCCGGCGTGGGGAGACTTCCACTCGCCGCCATAGAAGAGGCTGTCGTGCTCAATGTTCAACTTCATTCAGTCCTTCCTCTACTCACGGAGGTGCGCCATCAAAAAGATCTGTACACGGAAGAAGCGTCTACGTGACGGTACAGGGAGCGGCAATTGGGTGTCAACGAGGGTGATCTCCGTCGCGCCGACCAGGCCCGTCGAGACGGTTGACACTGTCATTCTGCCCCCTTAGGTTGAGGCCAAGAATCATCCGTACCCTGAACAATTTTACGCAGGCGTGTCTAGGAGTCACAATGGCAAGGTTCGACGGCAAGGTGGCATTCGTAACTGGGGCGGCGCGCGGCCAAGGCCGCGCAATCGCGGTCCGGCTTGCGAGCGAGGGCGCGGACATCATTGCTATCGATATTTGCGACGCCGTCCCCACCAACGTGGCGACTGCGGCCACGCCTGAGGACCTGGAGGAGACGGCTCGTCTCGTCGAGAAGCATGGGCGGCGTGTCTACGCTGCCCAGGCGGACGTACGGTCGTACGACGGTCTCTCTTCGGCCCTCGAGGCCGGGATCGCTCAGCTTGGGCGGCTCGACATCGTGTGCGCGAACGCGGGGGTGTGGAGCTTCGGCTTGATGCACGAGCTCAGTGAGCAGCAGTGGCGGGAAGTTATCGATGTGTGCCTCACCGGTGTTTGGCACACCTGTAAAGCGGCTGTGCCTCACTTGATTGAGCAGGGCGAAGGCGGGAGCATCATCATCACCAGCTCGGCTGCCGGGCTGGTCGGCTTCCCGAACGGCTCTCACTACGTGGCTGCCAAGCACGGGTTGATCGGCCTGATGAGGTCGATGGCTAACGAGCTGGGACAGCACTGGGTCCGTGTCAACACCGTCAACCCGGGCACCGTGAACTCGCCGCTCATCCACAACGATGCGACGACCGGGCTGCTTGCTCCGGATCTGGCGGAGCCGTCGGCCGAGGCGGTGATGGAGCGTTTCCAAGAGCGCAACCTGCTGCCGGTGCCTTGGCTCGAGCCGGATGACATCGCCTCCATGGTGGCGTTCCTCTGCTCCGACGAGGCCCGATCAATCACTGGATCGGTCTTCTCGGTAGACCTCGGCACCGTGGTCCGAAATTAGGCGTGAATCTCGTCATCACCGGTTTCGGTCCGCGCGGGTACGCCTGCGCGGACGGGAAGTGGAGCTCGACGGCCGGACTGGGGCGGGTGGGGCCGGTGATGCTCCAGCAGCGACCGCGTTCATGCGGTCGTGCCCAAACGAGCTCGGAGTAGCGCCAGGCGCGATCAAGTGGTTCGGAGCCGATCGCACGGGCAAGCGGTCGGCGATGCGTTGGACTCAACTCGGGTGAATTGACCATTGGTGAGGTGCTGCGGCCGGCGGACCGACCGTCCTCGGGTCAGGAGTCTCAAGCTATCGGCAGGCGCCGGGGGCGAGCCGTCGGTGACCGGGCTGGGTTCCAGCCCCGTGGAGGTCTCACCCCGTTTGACGAGAGGAATGGCCTGCGGTACGATCCTCAGTATACAGAGTAAATGAGCGACGGCATCGTGCGCCGAGACCCCTCAGACGGCGAACCGATCGACTGGCTCAATTGGCTCAATTCGCCGAACGCCGATGTGACAACGCTGATCGAACGGGAGCTCATAGCATGACTTTTGCCAGTGATGAACAGGCCTACACCAGGCTCGCCGCTGAGGGTGCGGCGCCGTTGTGGCGATACTACGGAGACCTCTTCCTCCCCGAGCCGAAGCCGACCGCGGTTCCGATCGTCTGGCACTACAAGGCGCTCCGGGAGGTGGCGATGCACTTCGCCGAGAGTCTCCCGATTGAAGACGCTGCACGCAGAGTTCTGATGCTGGTGAACCCGGGACTCCAGGATCCGCCGGCGACCGTGAATACCCTGTTTTCAGGCATTCAGATCCTGCTGCCGGGGGAGCAAGCGCCTGCGCATCGCCACACGGCTAACGCATTCCGCTTCGTGATCGAAGGTAGCGGTGTCTACACGACGGTCGACGGTGAACGCCTGTACATGAATCCCGGAGACCTCCTGCTCACCGCCGGCTGGAAGTGGCATGACCACTTTCATCCCGGCGATAATCCCATGCTGTGGCTCGACGGTCTCGACTACCCGTTGGTCAACCTCCTCGAAGCCGGCTTCTACGAGCAAAGCCCAGACAAGTATCAGAAGTCCGTCGTTCCCGACGGGATCTCGACGCGTCAGTTCATCCACGGTCGCCTCAACCCGGTCTGGTTCAACTCTCAGGAGCGTCACTCCCCCCTCGGTAGCTATCCCTGGGTCGAGACCGAGCGCGCGCTTGCCGCTATCGGGGATGACGCGGACGGCTGTGAACACGACGGTGTGTCGCTCGAGTACACCAACCCTGTCGATGGGGGGTCGGTCCTTCCGACTATCGGGTGCCGGGTCCAGCGGCTCAGGCCAGGCTTTGTCGGGCGTCCCCGCCGCCAGACCTCGAGTGTGATCTGCCATGTCGTTCGTGGCAGCGGCTCGACTGAGGTTGGTGGGAAGACGCTCGAGTGGCAAGAAAAGGATGTCTTCGTCATTCCGGGTTGGCTGGCCTATCAGCACAGGAATGGCTCTCGGGATGAGGACGCTGTGCTGTTCACCAGTTCGAACGAGCCTGCGATGAAGGCCCTGAACCTCTATCGCGAGGAGGCGGTTTGATTTCTCAGGCGTCAGGGGTTCGCCCCAGCACATTGACAACCTGCACTACGGACTTAGGAGAACTCTAATGCGTGTGGCTACGTTGGGCGACGGTCGCGTCGGGGTCGTGGAGGGCGGCAAGGTCTATCCTCTTCCCGGCTTCGAAGCTTCGAAGGCTGGGCAGATCAGTGCAATGCGGCGACTCATCGAAGTGATAGATGCGGGGGAGTGGGGCTTCACGGGTCCGGAAGGAGATCCTCTCTCGCTCGATGAGGTGTCCTTCCTCCCTCCGGTCCCCGACCCCGGCAAGATCCTCGCCGCGCCGGTCAACTACATCGATCACCAGATCGAGATGAACGAGGACGTGCAGGTCTCGGGCCTGGGCTTGTTCCTCAAGTCCCCATCTTCGATTGTCGGCCACGGGGGTGAGGTCGAGCTCCCCTATACGGATCGTCGATTCGACTTCGAGGGGGAGGTCGCGGTCGTCATCGGGCGTCGCGCCCGAAAGGTGAGCGCTGCTGACGCCCTCGAGCATGTCTTCGGCTTCACGCCCCTCATGGACATGACGATGCGCGGCAGTGAGGATCGTTCCACGCGTAAGTCGTTCGAGACATTCACCCCGATGGGCCCATGGATCGTCACGCTTGATGAGGTCGATCAGATCGGGAACCTCGACTTCACTTGCCGCGTCAATGACCAGGTCAGGCAGGATGCGAACACGTCAGATCTCATTTGGGGTTTCGCGGAGCTCGTGGCCTATGCCTCGTCGATAACAACCCTCAACCCAGGCGACATCATCACCTCGGGGACGCCTGCAGGGGTCGGCCCGGTGGCCGACGGTGACGTCATAAAGCTCGACGTGCAGGGTGTCGAGGCGGCGCTCACCGTCAAGGTGACTTCGCGGCATGCCGTGCTTTGTCCGACCACTGGCGGCGCGTCCGGCAGCGGGCTGTGAAAGGCGCCTGATTTGCTTTCCTGTAGTCGGATCGTCACAGGGTTGCGCAGACATCGGAACCCCGATATGGGACATCGGGCCAGGGGATTCAATCGTGTCGATTGTGGGTCGGTAGAAGCGCTGTTAGCCGAGGGGCGTGCAGTCGTGCGTTACGGCGACATTGACGTGGTGGTCGTCCGCACTGGCAAAGCACTGTTCGCTTTCGAAGACCGGTGTCCGCACTTGGGTCGTCGGGCCCTACCCCCGGATCTTGGACACAGGGTTTGATTACGCAGCGGTTGGCAGCGTAGCGGCCCGGCGGGCCTCGTAGGTGGACGGTGGCAGGTAGCCGCACCAGGAGTGTCGGCGTCGGGTGTTGTAGCGCACGATCCACCGGAACACTTCTCGGCGGCAGCTGGCCTCATCAGCCCAGCAGGCGGCGTCTTGGAGGACCTCACGCTTCAGAGTCGCGTTGAACGACTCCGCGAGCGCGTTGTCGGCCGACGTGCCGACAGCGCCCATCGACTGGGTGACGCCGAGACTCTTGCAGAGCCGGGCGTAGTCCTTGCTCGTGTAGACCGACCCGTGATCGGAGTGGAACACCGCCCCGGCGAGGCTGCCGCGGGTGGTCTTGGCTGCGTTGAGGGCGTCCTCGACGAGGCTGGTGCGCATGTGGTCGGCGACCGCCCATCCGGCAAGGCGTCGGCTGTAGCAGTCGATCACGGTGGCCAGGTAGAGGTTTGTCCCGTCGGCCAACGGCAGGTAGGTGATGTCGCCGACGTAGCGGAGCCCGGGCGCGGGGGCGGTGAAGTCCCGCTTCAGCAGGTCGGGGACCTTCTGATCGGACTGCTCGGGGATCGTGGTCCGCACCCGCCGCTTCTTGACGTAGCCGGCGATCCCCGCGGCCCGCATCACCCGCGCGACCCGCTTGTGGTTGACCCGCTCCTCGGCCGGTGCGCCGTCGTTGAGCTCGGCGGTGATCCGCGGTGCCCCGCAAGTGTTGTCTTCGTCGTGGACGGCGCGGATCCGCTCGACCAGCACGGCGTCCGCGGCAGCCCGCTCAGCCCGAGCAGGAGCCCCGGCCTTCCACGCGTAGTACGACGAACGCTCGATCTCGACGAGCTCACACAGTCGCTTCACCTCGAAGGTGGCGGAGTTGTCGGCGACGAACTGGAAGCGACTCACCAGACCGTCTCCCCGGCGAAATACTTCGCCGCCCGCTGGAGAATCTCCCGCTCGGTGGCCAGCTTGGTGGTCTCGACCTCGAGTTCGGCGACCCGGGCGCGGAGCCGAGCCAGCTCCTGATCGGGCGACTCCTCACCCGGGCCCGAGGTCGTCTTGCTGGTGGGCTTGGACTGCAACGGGCTGGAGGTCAACGTCCCGTCAGCAGCGGTCTTCTTGCCGGTCCCGTACACCTCGAGCCACCCGCGCAGCGTGCCCCGCACGATGCCCAGGTCCTCGGCGATGCCGCGGACCGTGGCCCCCGGGGTGGACTCGTACAAGTCGACGGCCTGACGACGGAACTCCTCGGAGTAGTTCTTCCTGGCCATGATTCTCGGATCATCTCGCTCTCCCCGCCACCCTCACGGGTGCGGGATTCGGCGTGTCCAAGATCCGGGGTCAGGCCCCACCCTGTTCGACACCTGGCGCTTCCACGCGTTCTTCACCACCACCGAGCACGACGTGGCCGACACGGTGGCCGCGGACAAGACCCACCGCGCTCACGCCATCATCGAACAGGTCCACGCCGACCTCAAGAACTCCGCGCTGGCGCACCTGCCGTCCGGAGTGTTCAACGCCAACGCCGCCTGGCTGGTGCTGGCCGTTATGGCGTTCAACCTCACCCGTGCCGCCGCCAGCCTGACCGACTCCCAGCTCACGAAGGCCACCACCGCGACCATCCGTCGCAAGCTGATCACCGTGCCGGCACGGGTCGCGACCTCAGCACGCAGGGTGACCTTGCATCTGCCACAAGCCTGGCCCTGGGAGACCGCCTGGACCGCACTGTTCGACCGGGTCAGCGACCCACCGCCCGTCCTCGCGGCCTGACCACCCAGCAGCCCCAGCTGCGCGACGAGGAACAACGTGGAACACCCCGGACAGCGAGGTCCGGCGGATCCCCATGCTCCGGAGTCCTCACCCAGCAACGGCCACCATCACCTCATTCCGACCATGCCCATCGGTGGATCCGGGCTTAGTGCGGTCATCGACCACCAAAACCCGCTGAGCGTGCCGCGCTTCCCCTGGTACTACTGAGCTGAGGCGTTTGCTCAGGTCAGCGCTGATTGGCACGAAGCCGACAGATCGCGACTCCTCCCGCCAGACGCCGTCACTGGGGCGGGAAGTATGCTTGACCTGCTGCTTTGAAGCACTGTAGACGTCGGCTGCATGCGTGCCGAGTCGGCGTCCGACGCCTCGCCATCAATCTACGGATCAGAAGGTTAGGGGTTCGAATCCCTACAGGCGCGCAACAGTTTTGCGTAGGTCGACGCTGGATCCGCCTGCAACGAGATCGATCCCGTTTGTCCTACCGCACATCCCACTCGGGTTGCCGCGTCAATGCTGGGCGTCGAGGTGCGTGACCACTACGGCCAGACCGAAGTCGGCATGGTGATCGGCAACTGCTGGCACGAGTCCGTCGTGGCGCCGATCAGGCCCGGATCGATGGGCCGGGCGATGCCGGGCTTCGTCGCGAACGTCGTCGACGGCCAGATCGCCCTGAGTGTGGAGAGCAGCCCGCTGCTCTGGTTCACCGAGTACGTCGGAGACCCCGAGCGTTCCGCCGAGAGGTTCACGTCTGACGGCCACTGGTACCTCACGGCCGACTCCGGCCGCGTCGACGAGGACGGCTTCTTCTCCTTCACCGCTCGAGACGATGACGTGATCCTGGCCGCCGGATACCGCATCGGCCCCTTCGAGGTGGAGAGCGTCCTGGCCAGGCATCCGTCGGTCGGCGAGGTCGCGGTCGTCGGGCGCCCCGATCCCGACGGGGTCCGGGGCGAGGTCGTCGAGGCCTTCGTCGTCGTGGCGAACGGGTTCGAACCCTCCGATGCCCTCGGGAAGGAGCTGCAGGTGCTGGTTCGGGAGGAGTACTCCAAGCACGCCTATCCGCGCGCGGTGCACTTCGTCGACGAGCTGCCGAGGACGCCCAGTGGGAAGGTCCAGCGCTTCGTGCTCCGTCAGGGCTGACCTGCGCAGGCCG
This sequence comes from Nocardioides sp. S5-5, assembly GCF_054954065.1. Classification (NCBI taxonomy): domain Bacteria; kingdom Bacillati; phylum Actinomycetota; class Actinomycetes; order Propionibacteriales; family Nocardioidaceae; genus Nocardioides; species Nocardioides sp. S5-5. The sequence goes on along the minus strand of NZ_CP199913.1, from coordinate 4,612,536 downwards.
CGGAAGCTCCAGCCGCTGCCGTGATCGAGCAGTGTGAGTCGTGACAGGTCGAGCTCGGCGAACCCGGTTCCCGACGCGCTTCGGAGGACGGGCCGCGGCTCCGCTGACGTCCGATCCGACGACGCGGACGACCTGACGGGCGCGGCCCTGACCGTATCCCCGGAGCGCCCCGGGTAGCCTCGGTCCGTGCTCAAGTACCTGGGTTCCAAGCGGAACCTGGTCCCCGTTCTCGGCGACCTCGCCCAGGCGGTGGAGGCGCAGACGGCCGTCGACCTGTTCACGGGTACGACGCGGGTGGCGCAGGAGTTCAAGCGGCGCGGGCTCGTGGTGACGGCGACCGACCTGGCGACGTACAGCCAGGTGCTCAGTGACTGCTACATCGCGACCGATGCGCGGGAGGTGGACCTGCAGGAGCTGGACAACGAGCTGAAGCGGCTGGCGGCGCTGCCGGGGGAGGCGGGGTACTTCACCGAGACCTTCTGCGTGCGGTCGCGTTTCTTCCAGCCCAAGAACGGCGCCCGGGTCGACGCGATCCGCAACCTGTTGGACACCGACTACCGGGGCTCGGCGCTGTACCCGATCCTGCTGACCAGCCTGATGCAGGCGGCCGACCGGGTGGACTCGACGACGGGGGTGCAGATGGCGTACCTCAAGCAGTGGGCGCCGCGGTCCCACAACGACCTCGAGCTGCGGCGGCCGACCCTCCTCCCCGGCCCCGGTACGACGATCGGTGGCGACGCGATGCGGACCGTCGACGAGCTGCCGGCGGTGGACCTGATGTACCTGGACCCGCCGTACAACCAGCACCGGTACTTCACGAACTACCACATCTGGGAGACCCTCGTGCGCTGGGACGCACCCGCGCACTACGGGGTGGCGTGCAAGCGGATCGACAGCCGGGACCCGGCGACGAAGAGCGTGTTCAACGCGCAGCGAGAGATGCCGGGGGCGCTGGCCGACCTCGTCGGCCGGGCCCGGGCGGAGGTGGTCGTGGTGTCGTACAACGACGAGTCGTGGATCACTGCCGAGCAGATGACGGAGTCGCTGCGGGAGGCCGGGCACGAGGACGTGCGGATGCTGGCGTTCGACAGCAAGCGCTATGTGGGGGCGCAGATCGGGATCCACAGCCCGTCGGGGAAGAAGGTCGGGAAGGTGGCGCGGCTGCGCAACGTCGAGTACGTCTTCGTGGCGGGACCGACCGCGAGGGTCGAGGCCGCCATGCGTGCGGCGCGATGATGCGCCCAGACCCTCGAGCCGCCACCCCGCAGTCGGGGGCGGTTGCCGAACGCCCTCCTGCTGTGCGGCGTTCTCGGTCTTCTTCGCGCCGGTCACGCTGACGAGCGCGAGGTGAGGATCGGGTAGTCGCACGATGTGGACTCGTCGAGGGCGGGCCTGGTCGTCTCCACGGTCCGGAAACTTCTCGTGTGAGGCCGCAGACAAAGTTACAAGAAGGTTGTAAGTTATCGCCTACCTGACCAGAGAGAGGTGGAGCGATGGCGACGACCGATGGTGTCGAGGCGGGGGCGAGAGCGGTGTCAGGCGGGCGGCGTCTGGAGCCGGAGACACGGTCGATCGACTACGTGCCGCAGGCCGAGCGCCACGGGAAGGCCTGGCAGCAGGCGCCCTTCTGGTTCACCGGCCAGTTCGTGCCGACCACCATGGTCGTCGGCTTCGTCGGCCCCGTGCTGGGACTCTCGCTCCTGTGGGCGCTCGTGGCGACGATCGCGGGGGTGCTCTTCGGCACCTGCTTCATGGCGTTCCACGCCAACCAGGGCCCCACGATGGGCCTGCCGCAGATGATCCAGTCGCGCGCGCAGTTCGGCCTGCGCGGCGCGAGCGTGCCGATGATCGCGGTGATCGGCGTCTACCTCGGGTTCAGCTCGTTCGGCGTGCTGCTCGGTTCGCAGGTCCTGGCGTCGTACCTCGGCTGGACGACGCTCGGCTGGGGCCTGGTCATCGTCGGGCTGGCCACCGGGCTCGCGATCTTCGGCTACGACCTGCTCCACACCGTGCTTCGCTGGCTGCCCTACCTCGTGGTGCCGATCTTCGGCGTCCTCACGGTGCTCGCCCTGGTCCACCTGACCCCGGTCTCGCCCGCTGCCGGCGACGGCTTCTCCTGGGCCGGCCTGCTCGCGCAGTTCGTCGCGGCGACCGGCTACCAGCTCGGGTACGCCGTCTACGTCTCCGACTACTCGCGCTACCTGCCGGCGGACACCTCGCAGCGGGCCGTCATCGGCTGGACCTACCTCGGCGCCGCGCTGTCCGCGCTGTGGCTGATGTCGCTGGGCAACTTCATCGCCGCGTCGGTCCCGGTGCCCGACGCGCTGAGCAACCTGAAGGACGTCGGCGACCAGTGGTTCGACGGCTTCGGCGAGCTGGCCGTGGTGCTCGTGCTCGTCCCGGGCGCGATCGCGCTGATGGGCGTCAACCTCTACGGCGCCATGCTGTCGTCGCTGAGCATCGTCCAGTCGTTCCGTCCGAGCCTGCGGGCCTCGGCCCGCAACCGCGCGCTCGGCATCGTCGGCGGCGCCGTCGCGGTGTTCGCGGTCGCGCAGTGGCTGCCGGCGTCGTACCTCGGGAGCTTCAACGACTTCGTCACGATCATGCTCTACGTGCTCGTGCCGTGGACCGCCGTGAACCTCGTCGACTACTACTTCGTGCGCCGTGGCCACTATGCGGTCGAGGAGATCTTCCGGCCCGACGGGATCTACGGGCTGTGGGGCTGGCGGGGTCTGCTCGCCTACGTCCTCGGTCTGGTCGCGCTCGCGCCGTTCGTCCGGGTCGGCTCGATCGAGGGTCCGCTGCTGGACGACGTGGGCGGGGTCGACCTGGCGTTCGTGATCGGGCTCGTCGTTCCGGGCGCGGTCTACTGGCTGCTCACCCGCGGGCACGACGCGTCGCGGGAGGAGGCGGCGGTGCTCCGCAGCCGTCAGCGGCTCGACGGTGACCTCGCGGTGAGCAGGGGTCGCCCGGAGTCGTTCAGCCGACAGGCGTGACCCCCGATGCGGCACGCACGATCCGCTGGGTCATCGGGTCCGACCAGGCGTGCGGCGGCAGCAGCTCGATCCACAGGCATCGGGCCGGGGCGGCGCCAGGGTTGCGCCACGACAAGAAGATGTTGGGCGGCACGGTGATCGAGTCGCCCGGACCGACGGTCGTCGCGTCGGCCGTCTGCTCGTGGTCGTGGGAGGTGCCGCCCAGCCGGAACTCGATCTCCCCGTCGAGCACGTGCGCGAAGGTCTCGCCCGGCCGGGAGTACGGGCCGCCGCTCGAGCCGCCGGGCGCGAGGGTGAGCATGGCCGGCTCGAGCTGGTGCCCGGGCATCGAGAGCTCCTCCCAGCGCGCGCCGTTCTCGAGCTCGACGGGCGCCCGGTCGGCGAGCCGGACGACGGTCGCGTCGGTCGCGTGGAAGTCCGCCAGGCCGCTCATCGGGATGCCGAGGGCGTCGGTGAGCCGGGCGACGAGCTGGGTGGAGGGGCGATCGAGGCCGCGCTCGATCGACGACAGGTGCGCGGTCGAGGTCTCCGCCTCGCCGGCGAGCGCAGCGAGCGAGAGCCCGCGGGCGAGCCGGGCGCGGCGCAGCCGAGCGCCGTCGGGCTGCGGCGCCGCGGCGGTCTGCTCGGGCGCGTCGGCGTCGCCGAGCGAGATCCGGATCGCGGCGGGGTTCCAGCCGTGCCGGCGGCGCAGCTCGGCGATCTGGCGGGCCCGGGCGACGTGCTCGGGCGCGTAGCGACGCTGGCCGCCCCCGGTGCGGTCCGGGACGAGGAGCTCCTGCTTCTCCCACACGCGCAGGGTCTGGGGACTCACGCCGATCTCGGCGGCGACGTCACCGATCGTGCGCCAGCTCTCCGCGGGGTGGGTCATCGCGCCACCCTATCGGCCGGTTCCGCGGTGATTCGCCATGGACCAAACTTACAAGAAAGATATAGAGTCTTGAATCATGCTCACCCATGACGAGGTCCTCCCGCGACGAGTCGAGCTGCGCGGCGGCGTGTCCGTCCTGCTCCGCGAGGCGCCCGGTCCGGCCGGCCGGCCGGCCCACCGGGTGCTCCTCGTGCATCCCGCCAACCTGCAGGCGGCGAGCTGGGGCCGGGTCGTCGCGCAGCTCCCCGCGGACTGGTCCTGCGCCGCCGTCGACCTGCCCGGCCACGGCCGCTCCGCCCCGCGCGCCGGCTACGACCTCGCGACCTGGACGGCGTCGTGCAGGCACGTGCTCGACGAGCTCGGCTGGCCCGACGCGCACGGTGTCGGCGCCTCCGTCGGCGCCGCGGTCCTGGCCGCGCTCGCCGCCACCGACCCGGCCCGGGTCCTCACGCTCACCTCGGTGGGTGGTGCCTGTCGGGCCGCGAGCGCCGCCGACACCGCCGAGTTCCTCGGCGAGCTCGACCGTCTCGGCGCCCGCGAGCTGCTGCGCACGATCGTCGCCGGCGAGCCCGGACTCACCTCCGAGCAGGCCGCCGAGGCCGCCGCGCACACCGTGTCCCGGGCCGGCCGGGCCCAGGTCGCCGCGATCTGGCGGGCCGCCGCCGCGAGCGCCGCCCTCGACCACGCCGACCGGATCAGCTGCCCGGTGCTCGCCGTCGTCGGCGAGCACGACCACGCCTGCCCGGTCGCGGACTCGGCCGAGCTCACTCGGCGAACCGGAGGACGGCTCGCGGTGCTCGCGGGCCAGGGCCATCTGCCCCTCTACGGCGCCGCCCGCGACGTCGCGGACCTGGTCCGCGCGCACGTCGGCGACTGCTGACTGCCGCACCCACCAACGAGAGAGGAACCATCCCCATGACCGCACCGAGCTTCGCCCGTCGTACGGCACCGCAGGAGGACATCGACCAGATCCTGCACCTGCACCGCGAGTGGTGGGAGTCCAACCTGGACTGGGACATCCCGCGCATGAGCAAGGTCTTCCCGGAGCCCGGCGAGGAGTACCTCATGTTCAACTTCAACGGGCACCCCTACTTCAACATGCGCGAGAAGGTCGCCCTCTGGGAGTTCTACCGCGACATCGTCGACCAGTCCGGCGGCATGACCACCGAGGTGATGCGCCTGGAGATCAAGGGCGACATGGCCTGGCTTGCCTGTGAGTTCTCGATCGAGGCCGAGATGGTCGACGGCGGCGAGTGGACGGCCGACAACGTCGACGCGACGGTCGGCCGGGCCACCGAGATCTACCACCGCGACAACGGCTCCGGTGAGCCCGAGTGGCGGATGTGGCACACGCAGATCACCGCGCTGCCCGCGCTCGACGAGGAGCGGCCCGGCCTGGGCGGCTCCACGGCATCTCGCGGCCTCGGCTGGGTTCCGTGGAACCCGCTGCCCGAGGGGATCTGAGATGGGTACGACGAGCAGCCGCGGCCCCCGGATCGGCCTGGTCCTCGGCAGCGCGCAGCCCCCGGGCGAGACCATCGCGCTGGCCCGGGCCGCCGAGCAGGGCGGCTTCGACGAGCTGTGGGTCGGTGAGGACTACTTCTTCACCGGTGGCATCGCCACCGCCGGCGCCGCGCTGGCACACACCGCCCTGCCCGTCGGCATCGGCATCCTGCCGACCAGCTCCCGACACCCCGCCCTCCTGGCGATGGAGCTCGCGACGATGGCGGAGATCTACCCCGGCCGGCTCACCGCCGGTGTCGGCGTCGGCGTACCGGACTGGCTGGAGCAGATGGGCATCGGCCCGGCCAAGCCGCTGACCGCGCTCAAGAACACCTTCGGCGCGCTGCGGCTGCTGCTCGAGGGTGGCGAGCTCACCACGGCCAACGACGACTTCGTCGCCTCCGGCGTCCGCCTGGAGCACGCTCCGGGCACGCCGCCCGCGCTCTTCGTGGGTGTCGGCGGTCCCAAGGCGCTGCGGGCCGCGGGCGGCGTCGCCGACGGCGCGATCCTGTCGGTGCTCGCGGGCGAGGAGTACGTCCGCTGGGCGGCTGCCGCGGTGGCCGAGGGCGGGGCGGGCGAGGGCTTCGACCTCGTCGCCTACACCTTCGTGAGCATGGCCGAGGACGCGCTGGAGGCCCGGGAGCGGCTGCGTGAGCTGTTCGCGATCTACCTGCTGGCCGGGCCGCGCAACCCGATGACCGAGGCGCACGGCATCGCCGACGAGGCGGCCCACCTCGCGACACTGCCGTTCGAGGAGGCGGTGGCGAAGATCCCCGACGCCTGGATCGACGACCTCGCGATCGTCGGCGACCCGGACGCCTGCGCCCGCAAGATCCGGCGGCTCGGCGAGGCCGGGGCCACGGCGGTGAGCTTCTGCCTGGTCCCCGGCGACGACGCCGCCGCCGAGGTGGCGCGGCTCGCGACCGAGCTGCTCCCGCGGGTCCGAGGCGAGCGATGACGGGCGTGCCCGGGCTGAGTGTGGCCCTGATCGGGATCCGGGTCCGCCTGGCCTCGAGACCGGTGGGTGGGCGATGACCTTCTCGGTGATCGGCTTCGACCCGAGGGACGGGTCCCTCGGGTTCGCGTCACAGTCCCACTTCTTCGGCGTCGGCGCGGTCGTCGGCCGCGCCGAGGCCGGGGTCGGCGCGGTGGTCAGTCAGGCGTTCGCCAACACGGATTGGCCGCACCTGGCGCTCGCGCTCCTGCGCGAGGGCGCCGCTCCCGACGAGGTCGTTCGCCTCCTCGTCGCGGACGACCGGCTCGCGGCGCACCGGCAGCTGCTGGTCATGGACGCCTCCGGACGGAGCGCCGCCCACCACGGCGCTGCCTGCGCGCCGGCCGTGAGCAGCGCGGCGGATGCCACCTCGGTCGCGGGCGGCAACATGCTCGCCTCGGCCGACGTCGCGCAGGCGCTGCTGCTCGGAGCCCCCACCGGCCCGTCGCTGGTGCGGCAGCTCGTCGGCGCGCTCCGTGCGGGCGAGGCGGCCGGCGGGGACGTCCGCGGATCCCAGTCGGCGGTGGTGACCGTCGTCAGCGGCCGTCGTACGCCGACCCCGTGGCGGGAGGTGATCGCGGATCTCCGCGTCGACGACCACCACGATCCGGTCGCCGAGCTGGAGCGGATGCTGCCGGTCCACGAGGGCTTCGGCGCCGTCGGCGCCGCCCTCTTCGCCGCGCCACTGGTGATCGGCAGCCGGGCCGCGATCGACCCGGCCCAGGCCGACGCGATGCTCGCCCGGCTCGCCGCGGCGCAGGACCTGCTCGCCGACAACCGCGAGGCGACCTTGTGGCGCGCGGTGGTCGCGCTGCGGTCGGGACGGACCGCGCTCGGCCGCGAGATCCTCGCCGTGTTGCTGGCCGACCGGCCGGTGCTCGGCGGGTTCGTCGACGGCCTCGTGGAGGTCGGCATCCTGGCTCCGGAGGACCTGCGATGACGGCGCCCGCCGCGGCCGCGGCCGCCGCCGTCTCCCGCGACCGGGTGGTCGCGCTGACCGAGGCGCTCGTCCGGTGCGACACCCAGAACCCGCCGGGTCGCGAGACGTCCGTCGTCCCGGCGCTCGTCGGCGTCCTCGAAGGCCTCGGCTGCGAGGTCGAGGTCGTCGAGCCCGTCGCCGGGCGGCCGTCGGTCCTGGCGACCTACCGGCCCGCGGGCGGCGGATCGGCGGGCACGCTGCTGGTCAACGGGCACCTCGACGTCGTCCCCGTCGTCGCCGACGACTGGACCCACCCGCCCTTCGAGCCGACCCTGGTCGGCACCCGCCTGCACGGCCGCGGGACAGCCGACATGAAGGGCGGGATCGCCGCCGCGATCGAAGGTCTGTCCGCCTGCCGCGACGCGGGAGTCGAGCCGCCGTCGACGATCGTGCTGCACCTGGTCGCCGACGAGGAGACCGGCGGAGCCCACGGCACCGAGGCGCTCGTCGCGGCCGGGCGGGTACGGGCCGACGCCTGCATCGTCTCGGAGCCGACCGAGCTCGGCATCTCCGTCGCCGAGCGCGGCACCGTGCAGGTGCGGGTCACAGTGGAGGGCGACGCGGGCCACGGCTCCGAGCCAGGCGCCGCCCGCTCGGCGATCGCCGACGCGGCGCGGATGATCACCGCCCTGCACGACGGCGCCGTCTCCGACGCCGCCCACCCCTACGTGGGCACGCCCACCTGCAATGTCGCGCTGGTCGAGGGCGGGGTGGCGCGCAACGTCATCGCGCCGCGGTGCGAGTTCGTGCTCGACCGGCGTACGGCACCGGGGGAGTCGGTCGAACAGGTGCTCGCCGGGTTGCGCCGGGTGATCGAGCAGGCCTGCCCCGGCGCGGTCTACGACCTCGAGACGCTCGTCGTGGTGGAGCCCTCCGAGGTGCCCGCCGACCACCCGTTCCCCCGCTTCGTCGCGGGACTGACCGGTGCCGACCACGTCGTGGGGCTCTCGCTCGGCACCGACGGGCGCTTCCTCCGCAACCAGCTCGCCATCCCGACCGTCGTCTACGGTCCGGGCTCGATCCGCCAGGCACACACGGCCGACGAGTGGGTCGAGGTCGGTGAGCTGGTCACGGCGGCGCGCACCTTCGCGCGGGCCTACGCGAGCTTCACGGCCGGCGGGGTCACGCCCAGCTCGGCCAGCTCGGCGACGTAGCGCTCCACGTTGCCCAGCTTGACGCCCTCGTAGCCGCGGACCAGGTCGGGCAGCTCGGCGATCCGCACCGCCCGGTCGTACGACGCCGCGTCGCCCAGCTCGGACGTCAGGTCGGCGACCACCGTGCGGTAGTGGTCGCGCAACTCGCGCTCCACCCTGCGCAGGTGGGCGTAGCCGAAGATGTCCGCGCGCGTGCCGCGCAGCGACTTCATCCGGGCCAGGGCGCGCAGCGAGCCGTGCGACGTCGGGCCGAACGAGATCTTCTTCTTCCGGCCCATCGCCCGCAGCACCGGCGGGTGCAGCTTGAAGGCCACCGTGCCACCGGGGAAGGCGTCGCCGGTGGCGGCGAGGAAGGCCGGGTCGGTGAGCAGCCGGGCGACCTCGTACTCGTCCTTGTACGCCGTCAGCTTGAACAGGTTGCGCGCGACGGCCTCGCTGAACCGGGTCTCGGCGGTCACCGCCCGCTCGGCGGCGGCGACCTGGGCGACCAGGGCGACGTACGCGTCAGCGAGCCGCTCGTCTTGGTAGTCGACCAGGTCGGCGGCCCGGGTGGTGACCAGGCGCAGCAGCTCCCCGTCGAGGCCGGAGGCGGCCACCGAGGCGGGGACCTCGCGGACCGGAGTGGGGGCGGCGGCGACCGTGCCGGCGGCGCGGAAGGCGGCCGGGTCGGTGACCGCGACGCGGCCCCAGCGGAAGGCGGCGATGTTGGCGGCGACCGCGGTGCCGTTGATCTCGATGGCCTCCTCGATCGCGGCCGCGGGCAGCCGCAGCGCGCCGGTCTGGTGGGCCGCGCCGACCAGCAGGAAGTTCGCGGCGACGGTGTTGCCGAAGATCCGGTCCGCGGCCTCGAGCGCGTCGAAGTCGAAGAGCTCGACGCTGGCGGTGCCGACCCGCTCCAGCAGGCCGGACTCGTCGGGGTGCTGCACCTTCGGGTCGTGGACCATCGCGCCGGTGGCGGTGCGGCTGGTCGAGACGACGGTGCGGGTCGACTCCGGGTCGCCGTACGTCAGGTTGCGGTCCTCGGCGAGGGTGAGCAGGTCGAAGCCGAGGAAGCAGTCGGCCGAGCCCGGGGTGAGCCGGTTGGCCGGCTCGAGGTCGCCCGCGGCGAAGCGCAGGTGGCCGGTGACCGGGCCCGCCTTCTGGCTCAGTCCGGTCTGGTCGAGCGACTCGACGGCGTACCCGGCGCGCAGGGCGGCGGTCGCCAGCACCTGGTTGACGGTGACGATGCCGGTGCCGCCGATGCCCGCCATGAAGACGTTCTGGGTCGTGGTGATCGGCTGGTCGGCGATGCTGGCCGCGACCGTCGGCGGGGTGGGGTAGCCCTTCTTCCTGCCGCGGGTCTCGTGACGGTCGCTGCGCGACCTCCTCGACCTCCGGGGCGCGGTCTCCACGGTGACGAACGACGGGCAGTCGCCGTCGAGGCAGCTGTAGTCGGTGTTGCAGGAGGTCTGCTCGATGCGGGTCTTGCGGCCGTACTCGGTCTCGACCGGCTGCACCGACAGGCAGTTGCTCTTCACCCCGCAGTCGCCGCAGCCCTCGCAGACCGCCTCGTTGATGACGACCCGCTGGGTGCGGGCGGGCAGGCCGCCGCGCTTGCGCTGGCGACGGGCGTCGGCGGCGCAGTGCTGGTCGTAGATCAGCACGGTCACGCCGGGGACCTCGCGGAGCATCCGCTGCGCCTCGTCCAGGCGGTCGCGGTCCCAGAGCAGGGTGCCGGGGGCGAGGTCGCGGCGGCGGTGACGCTTCGGGTCGTCGGCGCAGATGACGATCTTCGCGACGCCCTCGGTGCGCAGCTTGTGGGTCAGCTGCGGCACGGAGAGCGCGCCCTCGGCGTCCTGGGCGCCGGTCATCGCGACGACGTCGTTGTAGAGGACCTTGTAGGTGATGTTCACGCCGGCCGCGATGCAGGCCTGCACCGCGAGCTGCGCGGAGTGGAAGAAGGTGCCGTCGCCGACGTTCTGGAAGATGTGGCCGGCGTCGGTGAACCACGCCTGGCCGATCCACTGGGCGCCCTCGCCGCCCATCTGGGTCACGCCGGTGACGGTGTCCTCGGGACGGTCGGAGATGGTCACCATGGCGTGGCAGCCGATGCCGCCGCCGCCCATCGAGCCCTCGGGCAGCACCGTGGAACGGTTGTGCGGGCAGCCGGAGCAGAAGTACGCCGACCGGTTGACCGGCAGCAGCGGCAGCGAGGTGCGGGGGCGCTGCGGTGGGGCGACGCTCAGCCAGCCCTCGAGCGCGTGCCGCAGGGGCGCGAGCAGCCGGCCGGCGGTGAGCTCGCCGTCGGCGGGGATCAGCCGCTGGCCGGCGGCGTCCAGCTTGCCGAGGATCCGCGGCGCGTTCGCGCTGCCGTAGAGCAGGTCGCGGACCTGCATCTCCATGAAGGACGTCTTGTCCTCGACGACCACGATCTCCTCGAGGCCGTCGGCGAACCGGCGTACGGCCTCGGGCTCGACCGGGCTCATCATGCCCATCCGCAGCACCCGGACGCCGGCCTCGACCAGCGCCTCGTCGGTGACGCCGAGGTCGGTGAGCGCCTGGCGCAGCGAGTCGAAGCAGCTGCCGGACGCGACCAGGCCGAGCCGGGCGTGCGGCGCATCGACCTCCACGACGTTGAGGCCGTTGCGGGCGGAGTAGTCGTGGACCAGCGCGGTGCGCGGCCCGACCAGCTCGGCCTCGGCGCCGACGATCATCGGCGGGCGCAGCACGATCGGGCTCTGCGTGTAGGCGTAGGGGTGGCCGTTCCAGTCGATCGCCGGGGCGACGGGAGTGACGTCGATGTCGGCGCCGTCGACCACCCACGCGCCGTCGGCCACGTCGGCGACGATCTTGAGCGCGACCACGCAGCCGGTGGCCCGCGACATGTCGATCGCGTGCAGGCCGAGCGTGACGATCTCGGTGGCGTTGCGCGGGAAGAGCACCGGGATGCCGAGCGCGGCCAGGGACCGCTCGCTGACGGCCGGCACGGTCGAGGACTTCGACGCCGGGTCGTCGCCGACGAGGAGCACGGCGCCGCCGCGGCGGTTGACGCCGTACATGTTGGCGTGGCGCAGCGCGTCGGTCGCCCGGTCGACGCCGGGGCCCTTGCCGTACCAGAAGCCGGTCACGCCGTCGTACCTGCTGGTGCCGAGCGGCAGGTCGACCTGGCTGCCCCACACGGCGGTGGCGGCGAGCTCCTCGTTGAGGCCCGGTACGAAGCGGATGTCGTTCTCGTCGAGCACGTCCTGCATGTCGGCGAGCATCCGGTCCAGGCCGCCGAGCGGGCTGCCCTGGTAGCCGGATACGAAGGACGCGGTCGTGAGGCCGCGACGACGGTCGAGCGCGCGGTGCTCGACGAGGAGGCGGGCGATCGCCTGGACGCCGGTCAGCAGCGTCGGCGGGGCGTCGACGCGGAACCGGTCGTCGAGGTCGTACGGCGCGGCCGGCTCGCCGGCCGGGCGCGCGAGCAGCTCGGTCATGCGGAGACTCCCTCGGTCGGACGGGGTGCCGCGGCGAGCCTCTCGGCGACGATCTCGGCGGCCACCTCGCTGGGCAGCCGGCCACTCTCGTCGGAGCGGGTGAGGATCGCGCGCACGGTGCTCGCGATCGCGGCGACGTTGCCGCGGACCTCCTCGGGCGTGCGGTCCGAGATCTCGCCGGCGACCTGGATCAGGCCGCCGGCGTTGGCGACGTAGTCGGGCACCCAGGTGATGCCGCGCTGCTGCAGCAGCGGCGCGATCGACGAGTCGAGCAGCTGGTTGTTGGCGGCGCCGCAGACGATGCTCGCGCGGATCGCGTCGACCGACGACGGCGTCAGCGTCGCGCCGAGGGCGCACGGGGCGTAGACGTCGACGGGGGCGTCGAGCACGGTCTCGCGCGTGGTGACGGCGGGGTGCTGCTCGACGACGCGGGCCAGCGCGGCCTCGGACGCGTCGGACACGACGACCTCGGCGCCCTCCTCGAGGAGCAGCGCGACCAGGTGGGTGCCGACCTTGCCGATCCCCTCGACGCCGACCGTGCGCCCGCGCAGTCCGTCGGGACCCCAGCGGTGCTCGGCGGTCGCCCGCATCGCGCTGAACACGCCGTACGCCGTGGACAGGCCGCTGTCGCCCGAGCCGCCGTTGTGGCCCACGACGTACCGGGTCGCGGTCGCCACGGCGTCGAGGTCGGCCGCCGTCGTACCCACGTCGGCAGCGGTGAAGTAGCGCCCGGAGAGCGTGTCCACGAACCGGCCGTACGCCGCCATCAGCTCGGGCGTCTTGATCGCCGCCGGGTCGCCGATGATGACCGCCTTGCCGCCGCCCAGCGCGATGCCCGCCGCGGCCGCCTTGTGGGTCATGCCCTGCGAGAGGCGCAGCACGTCGGTGAGCGCCTCGGCCTCGCCGGCGTACGGGTAGAACCGGGTGCCGCCGAGCGCGGGCCCGAGCCGGGTGTCGTGGATCGCGATGATCGCGCGCAGCCCGGTCGCCTCGTCACGGCAGAACACGACCTGCTCGTGACCGGCGGAGCCGAGCTCGTCGGCGCGCTCGAAGACCAGGTCGACGGGGTCGGTGGGGGCGGCGGTGAGGGTCATGCGCACGAGCCTGGGGCCTGGTGGGCCGGGTCACAAGACTTGTCGCCCGGTTTGGCGTCGATCCGCAATTCGTACGACGAGCATGCCCGTGATTGCGCAACAGATCGAATCATCGAGATAGATTTCGTTGCGTGAGCGATGCCGCCGTCCTCGATGCCACCGACCGTGCGATCCTCGACCTGCTGCGGGAGAACGCCCGGCGCCCGCTGCGCGAGATCGCGACGGCCGTCGGGCTGACCGTCGCGCCGGTGCAGCGCCGGATCGCGCGCCTGGAGAGGCTGGGGGTGATCGAGCGCTACACGGTGAAGGTCAACCACGGCCGGATCGCGACCGGCATCGAGGCGATGACCGAGCTGCACTTCGGCGACGACCTCGACCTCGCCCAGATCATGGAGTTCGTCGCGCAGATCCCGGAGGTGGAGGAGGTGCTCACCCTCGCCGGCGACCCGGACGCGCTGGTGCGGATCCGCGTCGACGGGGTCGAGGACCTGCGCCGGGTGGTGGGGCTGCTGCGCTCCGGGCGGGCCGTGGCGAGCACCAAGACGCTCGTCGTGCTGGAGCAGTGGACCCGGTTCGGCTGAGCGCCGGGGCCGGCCGCGTTGCTCACACCCCGTAGCCGCCGTCGACGTCGAGCTTCTGGCCGGTGATGAACCCGGCCCGCTCGCCGGCCAGGAAGGCGACGGCCTCGGCGACGTCGACCGCGCTGCCGAACCGCCGGAGCGGGATCGCGGCGCGGGCCACGTCGAGCGCCCGCTCGTCGAGGTCGCCCTCGGCGATCAGGCGCTCGGCCATGCCGTCGGTGAGCATGCCGGGGCCGACGCAGTTGACCCGGACGCCGTACCGGCCCTCCTCCGCGGCGAGTCCGCGGGCCAGCGCCTCGACCGCGGCCTTCGGGCCGGCGGAGAGTCCGTCGCGGACCGGGTGGCGAGCGGTCGCCGCCGTGGTGACCACGGTCAGCGTGCCCCGGGTCGTGCGCAGCGCCGGCAGGACGGCGTGGGCCAGGTTGAAGAACGCGACGACGTCCTGGTCCAGCTGGGTGGCGAGCTGCCCGGGCGTCACGTTGGACAGGTGGACCATCGGCACGTGCGGCCCCGCCGCGTGGACGACCGTCCGGACCGGCCCGTGCTCGGCCTCCAGCTCCTGGACGGCGGTCGCCACCGCCACCGCGTCGGCGAGGTCGACGGCGCGGGCACACCGGACGCTGGCGCCGAGCTCGGCGACGAGCGCGTCGGGCGCCGTACGACGGTGCAGCAGGAGCAGCTGCGCCCCGTCCGTCGCCAGCCGCCGGCAGATCGCGGCGCCGAGGCCGCCGGTCGCGCCGGTGACGAGAGTGGTTCCGTAGGTCATCCGTGTCTTCACCGCCCTGCCGGGGCTCAGCTCCGCAGCTCGGTCTTGAGCACCTTGCCGCTGGCGTTGCGGGGCAGCTCGGACACGAACACGATCTCGCGGGGGACCTTGAAGTTGGCGAGTCGCGCGCGTGCCCAGGCGGACAGCTCGTCGGCGGTGGCCGACGCGCCCGGCCGGAGGACGACGTGGGCGCGCCCGACCGAGCCCATCCGTTCGTCGGGTGTGCCGACGACGGCGCTCTCCATGACCGCGGGATGCGCGGCCAGGGTGTTCTCGACCTCGGCCGGGTAGACGTTGAACCCGCCGACGATGAACATGTCCTTGATCCGGTCGGTGATCTTCAGGCAGCCGTGCTCGTCGAGACGTCCGACGTCGCCGGTGTGCAGCCAGCCGGCGGTGTCGATCGCGGCGGCGGTGGCCTCCGGGTCCTCGAAGTAGCCGAGCATGACGTTCTCGCCGCGCAGCCAGACCTCGCCGTCCTCTCCGGTCGGTACGTCGGAGCCGGCGCCGTCGACGACGCGGACCTCGATGCCGGGGACGCCGGGGCCGGTGGTCTGGGCGATGTGCCGCGGGTCCTCGCCGGGGCGGGAGCGGGTGGCGACGACGCACTCGGTCAGGCCGTAGGCCTGGGCGACCTCGTCGAAGCCGAGCACCTCCTGCATCTGCTCGAAGAGGGTCTCGGGCACGGTGGCGGCGCCGGCGATGGAGAAGCGCAGCGAGGACAGGTCGAAGTCGGTGCGCCGAGGGTGGTTGATGAGCGTGATGAAGATGGTCGGGGCGCCGGGGAGCACGGTGATCCCGGCCGCCTCGATCAGGCCCAGGAGCGCCTCGGCGTCGAAGGTCAGGACCGGGTAGATCGTCGCCCCCGCCGTCAGCGAGGCGATGGCGCCGGCCTTGTAGCCGAAGCTGTGGAAGAACGGGTTGACGATCGCGTACCGGTCAGCCTCGCCCAGGCTCGCGCCGTGCGCCCACACCTCGGCCACGCCGATGGTCTGGGAGTGCGAGCTCATCACGCCCTTCGGGATCCCGGTCGTGCCCGAGGTGAAGAGGATGTCGGCGACGGTCTGCGGGGTGACCTCGGCCGCCAGCTCCTCGACCTCCGCGACCGGCACCTGCTCGCCGGCGGCGAGGAACGCGGTCCAGCCGGTGTCGAGGTCGACGATCTCGCGCAGGTGCGGCAGCTCGCCCGCAGGGGCCGCCTCCCGCAGCATCGCGACGTAGTCGGCGCCGAGGAAGCCGTTGGCCACCACGAGCACGGCCGCGCGCGAGCGCTCGAGGACGACGCGCGCCTCGTGGCCGCGGTAGCGGGTGTTGAGCGGTACGACGGACGCGCCGAGGTACTGCGCGCCCAGCAGCGCCACGAGGTACTCGACCCGGTTCGGCGCCCAGATCGCGACCCGGTCGCCGGGCTCCACGCCGAGGGCGCGGTAGGAGCGGGCGGCGGCCACCGCGAGGTCTCGCAGGCCCTCGTAGGTGACCGTCGTGCTGCCGTCCACGACGGCCGGGTGGCCGCCGTGCGCCACGGCCGCCTGGGCCAGGAGGGCGGGAATGGTCCGTGCCATCAGACGAGACTCCTCATGAGCAAGTGCTTGTTAGGTACTCTAGCCGCGACGCGCTACGAGACCGGTCCGTCCTGTCCGGAACGAGCATCGGCGGGCCGCTGCGGCGTCGTGCCGCGCGTGGGAGAGGATCAGGTCATGGCGAGCAGCAACAACGGGGCGACCCGCGGCGGTCGACGGCGGGGCGGTGGCGCGGGCTCGTCGCGGCGCGCCGAGCTCCTGGCGATCTCGGCGGAGATGTTCGCGACGCGCGGCTACTCGCAGACGACGGTGCGCGACATCGCCGACGAGGCGGGCATCCTGTCGGGCAGCCTCTACCACCACTTCGACTCCAAGGAGACCATGCTCACGGAGATCCTCCGCGAGTTCATGGGCAACCTGCTGAGCGAGATCCGCGACATCGCCGAGGCCCGGCAGACCCCGCGCGAGGCGCTCGACGGGCTGGTCTACAACTCCTTCGAGACGATCCACAAGGTGCCGTTCGCGGTCGCGCTCTACCAGAACGAGGCGGCCCTGCTCACGACGACGCCCGAGTTCGCCTTCGTCGCCAAGGCCAGCCTCGAGGTCGAGAAGGTCTGGCTCGACGTGCTCAAGCAGGGGCAGCGCGAGGAGGACTTCCGCGCCGACCTCGACCCCGGCACGACGTACCGCTTCATCCGCGACGCCATCTGGTCCACCGTGCGCTGGTACAACCCGCGCGGTCGCCTGCAGCACAAGGCGCTGGCCGACCAGTACCTCGAGATGCTCCACGGCGGCCTGCTCGCCTGACCTGCGTGGGTACGACGCGCTCGGCGCCGGCGCCCGAGAGCCGGGTCAGCCCGTCGTGGTCCTCAGGATGTCGATGACCGCGGCGGGGTCGGTCGCCGGGTTCACGAACGCCAGCCGCAACACGGTCTGCCCGCGCCAGGACGTGGGGACGCAGAGGATCCGGCCGGCGCGGGAGAGCTCGTCGGACCAGGCGTAGTAGTCGTCGCGGGTCCAGCCGGGCCGGTCGAACAGCAGCACCGAGAGGTCCGGCTCCATCAGCAGCCGCAGCGTGACGCTCTCCTCGATCGCCTCGGCCACCGCCCGGGTCGTGGTGAGGGTCTGTTCCACGGCCGCGGTGTAGCGGTCGGTGCCGTGGACGGCCAGGCTGAACCAGAACGGCAGCCCGCGCACCCGCCGCGACAGGTGGACCGCGAGGTCGGTCGGGTTCCAGACCTCCCGGTCGATCCGGTCGAGGTACGACGCGTGCTGGCTGTGCGCGACACGGGCCAGGTCGGGGTCGCGGTAGAGCAGCGCGCAGCAGTCGTACGGCGCGAACAGCCACTTGTGCGGGTCGACGATGAAGCTGTCGGCCCGCTCGATGCCGGTGAACCGGGCGCGGACGGAGGGAGCGGCGAGCCCGGCGCCGCCGTACGCGCCGTCGACGTGGAGCCAGATGCCGTGCTCCTCGCAGACGTCGGCGACGTCGGCGAGGTCGTCGATGATGCCGGCGTTGGTGGTGCCGGCGGACGCGACGACGGCGAACACGCCCGGCTCGTCGGCGAGGGCGACGCGCAGTGCGGCGCCGGTGAGCCGGCCGCGGTCGTCCTCGGGGACCTCGACGACGCCGACGTCCATCACCCGCGCGTCGGCGAGGATCGAGGAGTGCGCGCCGGTGGTGCAGGCGATCTTCCAGCCGCCCTCGGGGCGGGACCCGCGGCGGGTGAGCGCGGTGTGGCGCGCGGTGACCAGCGCCGAGAGGTTGCCGGACGTGCCGCCCGAGACGAAGCAGCCGCCGGCCTCCTCGGGCCAGCCGAGCAGCGAGACCAACCAGGCCAGCGCCTCGTTCTCGGCGAAGATCGCGCCGGCGCCGGCCTCCCAGGTGCCGCCGAAGATGTTGAAGCTCGACACCACGGCGTCGAACGCGAGCGCGGCCCGGGTCGGGGCCGCCGCGATGTAGGCCAGGTTGAGCGGGTCGTCCTGGGCGCGGGTGGCGGGGGCGATCACGTCCTGGAAGAGCGCGAACGCCCGGTCGACGCCGATGCCCGCGGGGGTGATCGTCGTACCGGCGTCGGCGCGCAGCGCGGAGATGGGGCGCGCGGTGGTCTTGGGATCGGACGGGCTGGAGATCCGGGCGGACGCGATCCTCACGGCGGCCTCGGTGACGCGTCGCTCGTCGCCCCAGATGTGGGTGGCCTGCATGGGCAGAGCAGAGCAGGTCGGCACGGAGCCGCTCAACCTGACCATCTGAAGATAGGCATGATGCGTATTCCTGCCCGTCAGAGTCGCTGACAAGTGGACAGATTGACTAGGTTGGAGCCGTGCTCACCCTGGACCGGATCGATCTCGCGCTGCTCACGGCCCTGACCGCGCATCCGCGCGCCGGCGACCTCGAGCTGTCCCGGCAGACCAAGGTCGCGCGGGCGACGGTGCAGAGCCGGCTGCGCCGGCTCACCGAGGCCGGCGTGATCGCCGACTGGGACCCGACCCTCGACGTCGCCGCGGCCGGCTTCGAGGTCCAGGCCTATGTCACCCTCGAGATCGCGCAGGGCGCCCTCGACGACGTGGCCCGCGATCTGGAGGCGATCCCCCAGGTGCTGGAGGCCTACGTCACCACCGGCTCCTTCGACGTGCTGTGCCGGGTCGCGACCCGCTCCCACCCCGAGCTCCAGGCCACGTTGGTCCGCATCGACCAGGCGGCGGCGGTGGTCCGCTCGACCAGCGTGATGGTGCTGTCGGTGCTGGTGCCGCCGCGGGTGCTGCCGCTGCTGGCCAGCGCGGAGCCGGTGCCGAGCCGCCGGGCGCCGGCGTACCGCTGAGCTACTCCTCGTCGGGCTCGTCGGCGTCCTCGATCACCTCACCGTCGAGCAGATGCTCGACCATGCCCTGGACCTGACCCGGGCTGGGCGGGGCGTCGTAGTCCTCGGCCGCCGGCACCAGCTCGTACAGCGCGGCCAGGCTCGACTCGTCACCCGGACGGGTGTCGTCGGCTCGCTGCTCCCCCATGGGACGAGCCTAGATCGACGCGTGGCGCGACGGGGCCGGAAACTTTTTCTCGCAACCTGGTGACAACAGCGCGCGCCCTCTGGCATGCTTCTCACGCCGCCGCAGGTGACCCGAGACGCCTGCGGCGGCTTCCAACTTTTTGGCCCTGCTCAGGACGTGAAGAGCAGCGCGGTCTTGAAGTCCGTGTTCATGTAGCTCACCAGCGAGACCAGCTTCTTCTGCGGCACCTTCACCTTCGAGGTGCCGACGGTCACCGAGATGATGTTGCCGTAGACGCTGGAGTTCCACTGCCCCTGCACGAACGACGGGTACAGGCTGCCGTCGGGCAGGTCGAGGTCCTTGTCCTTCAGCGCCGACTGCGCCGCCTTGGCGTGCCGCTCGGTGTCGAAGACGAGGAACAGCTGGGTCAGCCGGACCTTGCCGCCGAGGGCGTTGAAGACCCACTGCGCGGCGTACGTGCAGCGCTGGGCGGTCAGCACCGAGCTCTTCTCGACCGGCGCACAGGTCGGGTGGTCGGTGGCGCTGACCAGGGTGGCGTGGTGCTCGACGTCGCCGAGCTTGAAGTCCCAGTTCCCGGGGAAGTCGGCGACCTTGACGTCGTTGTGGATGTCGTCGTCGGTGTCGTCGGAGGGCGTGTACGGCGTGGACGGGCCGGTCCCCGGCGAGGTCGGGGTGGCGTCGGTGCTGCCGTCGGTGCTGCCGTCGGTGGTGGCATCGGTCGTGGCCTCGGAGGTGGGCGTCGTGGTCGCCTGCGACGTACGACTGCGGGTCGGCCGGTCCGCTGCCTCGTCGTCGTCGCCCCCGCCGGCGACCAGGAAGGCGCCGACCGCGACCCCGCCGAGCAGCAGGATCGCCAGCAGCACCCCGCCGACGACCAACGCGACCCGGGCGCCGTTGCCGCGCCGGGGCGGCTGGCCGAAGGGCGGGTACGGCGGCTGCGGGCTCCAGCCGGGCGGCGGTCCCTGCGGTGGTGGCGGGGGCGGGAGGCTCATGCGCCTCTCCTACCCGCCCCTCCAGGCGCTCAACCGGTGCCGACCTGGGGAGAGGAGGCGGTTGAACGATCCAAACCGCGCCGATGTGCGTCAGCGCAAAACGGGTGTCATGGTGACTGTCACGCGGACGACGGTGTCCACGGATCGCACGATTCGAACCCCGGAAAGACCCGGGTGGGCTGTGGGGTAGCGTGCCCACACCTTGTCAAGGACCGAAAGGCTGGCGAAGCACATGGTTGATGTGGAGCGGACGCTCGACGAGGCGGGTCTCACCAACCCCCACGTTCGTGAGTACGTCGCACACTGGGCCAACATCACCGGAGCAGAGCGCATCGAGGTCGTATCCGCGGCCGACGACGCGCGCCTGATCCAGGAGGCACTGGACGCGGGCGAGCTGCTCCCCGCCGGCGAGGGCCGTTACTACTCGCGCTCCTACTTCAAGGACACCGCTCGCGCGGAGGAGCGCACCATCGTCGCGACCTCGAACGAGGCCGACAAGGGCGTCTACAACAACTGGAAGCCCGCCGCCGAGATGAAGCCGAAGCTCGTCGAGCTGATGACCGGCGCCTCGGTGGGCAAGACGATGTACGTCATCCCCTACCTCATGTCGCCGAAGGGCTCGCCGGTCGAGAGGTTCGCCGCCGGCGTGGAGCTGACCGACAACCGCAACGTCGTCATGCAGATGATCCGCATGGCCCGCGTGGGCGTCGAGTACGTCAACGACCTCGGCGACTCGTTCGTCAAGGCCGTCCACGTCACCGGAGACCTGGAGAACCTCGGCCAGGGCACCCCCGACGACAAGCGCTACTTCGTGACCGTCGCCGACGAGCGCACGATCCTGCACTTCGGCTCGTCGTACGGCGGCAACGCGCTGCTCGGCAAGATCGCCCACGGTCTGCGCCAGGGCTCCTACGACGGCTGGAAGAACGGCTTCCTCGTGGAGCAGTTCATGCTCCTCGGCATCACCGACAAGCAGACCGGCAAGAAGTACAACATCTGCGGTGGCTTCCCGTCGGCCTCGGGCAAGACGAACCTCGCGATGACGCTGGCCCCCGACGCTCTCGGCGACCGTTACTACGTCGAGTTCTACGGCGACGACATCGCGTGGATCTGGGTCGGCGACGACGGCAAGCTCTACGGCATGAACCCGGAGAACGGCGTCTTCGGTGTCGCGAAGGACACCAACGAGAAGACCAACCCGACCGCGATCGACTCGATCGTCGACGGCACCGGTGCCATCTTCACCAACGTCGCCTACAACCCGAAGACCCAGGAGGTCTGGTGGGAGGGTCGCGGCGAGAAGCCGACCGACCTCGACGGCTGGGAGGACTGGAAGGGCGACATCATCGCCGACCGGGCCCCGGAGCACGCCGACGACCCGTGGGCGCACCCGAACAGCCGCTTCACCACCACCCTCGCGAACGTCCCGAACGTCGCCAAGGACTTCGAGGACCCGAAGGGCGTCGAGATCCACGGCATCATCTTCGGTGGCCGCACCCGCGACCGTGAGCCGCTGATCCGCGCGATCACCGACATCGCCGAGGGCGTCTACGACGGCCTCACCCTGGGCGCCGAGGCCACCGCGGCCGCGGACGGCCTCGAGGGCGTGCTGCGCTACGACCCGATGTCGATGCGCCCGTTCATGTCGTACTCGGAGGCGGACTACGCCGCGCACTGGCTCGAGGTCATCGGCCGCGCCACCACCAAGCCGATCTTCGCCCACGTCAACTGGTTCCAGCGTGGCGAGGACGGCCGCTTCCTGTGGCCCGGCTACCGCGAGAACCTGCGTCCGCTGAACTGGCTGATGGAGTTCCTGGGCGGCGAGGTCGAGGGCGTCCCGACGGCCGTCGGTGTGCTGCCGAAGCGCGAGGAGCTCAACCTCGAGGGCCTCGACGATCAGGCCCTGGCCGACCTGGACACGCTGCTCACGATCGACGTCCCGCGCTGGCAGCAGGAGATGGGCTTCCGCGAGAAGCACCTCGCGCAGTTCGACGGTCTCCCCGAGGAGATCTGGGAGGCGCACCGTCGGGTCGCCTCCGCGCTCGACGACGCCTGAGTTCACGGTCCGCTCTTCACGGCACCCCGGCTCCTCGGAGCCGGGGTGCCGTGGGTTTTCCACAGCGCGAGTCTCCTCGTCCCGGGGCGGGCGGCATGATGTCCGCATGCGTGCCGTCGTCTGCCACCAGGCCGAGCTCACCGTCGAGGACCTCCCCGACCTGACGCCCGAGCGGGGGCAGGTCCTCATCGACGTGGAGCGGTGCGGGATCTGCGGCTCGGACCTGCACGCCCGGCTGCACTGCGACGACACCGCCGCGGGCGCCGCGGAGCTCGGCTACGACCACTTCATGAGGTCGACCGACCGGGTGGTGCTGGGCCACGAGTTCGTCGGCACCGTGGCCGACTACGGCCCGCGCACCCGCCGGTCGTTCCCCGTCGGCACCCGGGTCGTGGCACTTCCCGTGCTGCGCGCCGGCGGGTCCACGCACCTGACCGGCCTGAGTCCGCTCGCCCCGGGTGGGTACGCCGAGCAGGTGCTCGCCGTGCCGTCGATGACGATGAAGGTCCCCGACGGGCTCGATGCCGACGCCGCGGCTCTCACCGAGCCGATGGCGGTCGCGCTGCACGCCGTACGCCGCGGCGAGGTGGGTGCGAAGGACACCGCCGTCGTGATCGGCTGCGGCCCGATCGGCCTCGCCGTGATCGCGATGCTCAAGGCGACCGGCGTGCGCCACGTGATCGCCAGCGACTTCTCCGCGGGCCGGCGGGCGCTGGCCGAGCAGATGGGCGCCGACGTCGTGGTGAACCCGGCTGACGAGTCGCCCTGGGCCGGGTTCGCCGAGTCGAAGCGCTATCTCACCGAGGCCATCGCGTTGGCCGACCTCGGCATCGACGCGATGGACAGGCTGCGCGCCGTACCGCTCCTGCCCTGGGCTCAGCTGATGCGCGCCGCCGACAAGGCCGGCGCGACCCCGCGCGGTCCGGTCGTCTTCGAGTGCGTCGGTGTCCCCGGCATGATCGAGCACGTCGTCGCCAACGCCCCGCTGCTCTCGCGTGTCGTCGTGGTCGGCGTGTGCATGGGCGAGGACGCCTTCCGTCCGTCGATGGCGATCAACAAGGAGATCGACCTGCGCTTCGTCTTCGCCTACGACCCCAGCGAGTTCCACCAGACGCTGCAGTGGATCGCGTCGGGCAAGGTCGACGTGCGCCCGCTGGTCACGGGGGTGGTCGGGCTGGCGGGCGTGGCGGGCGCGTTCGAGGATCTCGGGGATCCGGAGCGGCACGCGAAGATCCTGGTGGACCCGACGGCGTAGGTCCGTCCCCGGCGGGCCGGGGTAACTCGTTGAACCGCCTCAGCCCCGCCCGACCGCCCGCCCCGCCGCCCGGCCGGAGAAGATGCAGCCGCCGAGGAAGGTGCCCTCGAGCGCGTTGTAGCCGTGGACGCCACCGCCGCCGAAGCCGGCGACCTCGCCGGCGGCGTACAGCCCCGGGATCACCGAGCCGTCGGGCCGGATCACCTGGCTGTCGAGGTCGGTCTCGATGCCGCCGAGGGTCTTGCGGGACAAGATGTTGAGGCGTACGGCGATCAGCGGACCGTGCGCGGGGTCGAGGATCTTGTGGGGCTTGGCGACGCGCATGATCTTGCCCGTCCGGTCGCGCCGCCCGTTGTGGATCGCCATCACCTGGGCGTCCTTGCAGTACGCGTTGTCGACCTGCCGGTCGCGGTCCTCGATCTGCCGGCGCAGCAGCGCGGCGTCGAGGACCCGGCCGCCGCGCGCGATCCGGTTCATCCCCGCGACCAGCTCCTCGAACGAGGTGGCGACGACGAAATCCGAGCCGTGCTCCTTGAACGCCTCGACCGGGCTGGTCGCGCCCTTGCCGAGCCGCTCCTTGAGCATCATCTTGATGTCCTTCTCGGTCCAGTCCGGGTTCTGCTCCGAGCCGGAGAGCGCGAACTCCTTCTCGATGATCGACTGGGTGAGCACGAACCACGAGTAGTCCGCGCCGGTCGCGAGGATCTGCTTCATCGAGCCGATCGAGTCCGCGCCCGGAACGCCCGACATCCCGACGAGACGGTGGCCGTCGGCGTCGAACCACATCGACGACGGGCCGGGGAGGATCCGGATGGCGTGATCGGGCCAGACCGGGTCCCAGTTGTGGATGCCCTCGACGTAGGCCCACATCCGGTCCTTGTTGACCAGGTTCGCGCCGGCTGACTCGGAGATGGCGAGCATCCGGCCGTCGACGTGCGCGGGTACGCCGGCGATCATGTGCGCGGGCGCGGGTCCGACCCGGTCGGTGGGCCAGTTGGCGCGCATCAGCTCGAAGTTGTGGCCGATCCCACCGGAGGTCACGATCACCGCCGGAGCCCGGAAGGAGAACGAGGAGACGACCTCGCGGGAGGACTTCACGCCGCGGGCCAGAGCGTCGGACGGCGCCAGCACCGAGCCGCGGACGCCGACGCAGGCGCCGTCCTCCACGATCAGCTCGTCCACCTGATGCCGGAAGGCGAACCGGACCAGTCCCCGAGCCTCCGCGGCCTCGACCGGCTCGCGGAAGATCCGCACCACCTCGGGACCGGTGCCCCAGGTCAGGTGGAAGCGGGGCACGGAGTTGCCGTGGCCGCTGGCCGAGCCGTCGCCGCGCTCGGCCCACCCGACGAAGGTGAGTGACTTGAGGCCGAGCCCGCGCAGGTAGTCGCGCTTCTCGTCGGTGGCGAAGTCGACGTACGCCCTGGCCCACCGGCTGCCCCAGTGGTCCTCGCCGCGGTCGGGGCCCTCGCCGGTGCCGATGCGGTCGAAGCCCGCCGAGCCCTGCCAGTCCTGCCAGGCGAGCTCGCGGGAGTCCTTGATCCCCATCCGGCGCTGCTCGGGGGAGTCGACGAAGAACAGACCCCCGAGCGACCAGAACGCCTGACCGCCGAGGTTGGCGCGGTTCTCCTGGTCGAGGACCAGGACCCGCCTGCCCGCCCGGGTGGCCTCGTAGGTCGCGACCAGTCCGGCGAGGCCGGCCCCCACGACGATCGCGTCCGGCTCGAATCCCTGCTCATCGGCTGCGTGGCTCACGCGGGCGAGCCTGCCACATCGAGCCGCGCCTCTCGTGGCACAGCTTCCCCGCTGGTGATAGGTCAGGTGCTGGGGGCGCCGGCCTGAACCGCCAGCCGGGTCGGCTCCGTCCGGCCGCGGAGCACGACCTCGCCGTGGGGTCGCCAGTGCGCGGCCTGGGAATCACCAGCGGCCGCCACCGATTCCCAGGACGCGAGGACGCCACCGGGCACGTCCTTGGCGAGGTCGGTGAGCCGGGCCGCGGAGTTCACGGCGTCGCCGATGACGGTGTACTCGAAGCGCTGCTCGTGGCCGACGTTGCCGGCGACCACCTGGCCGGTGGCGACACCGATGCCGGCGCCGACCTCGGGCACCTCGGCGGCCAGCCGTGCGGCCATCGCCCGCGCCGCCGACAGTGCGGCATCCGCGTGGTCGGCGAGCTCGACGGGGGCGCCGAAGATCGCCAGCACCGCGTCGCCGATGAACTTGTTGACCAGGCCGTGGTGGCGGTCGACCTCGTCGACGACCACCCCGAAGAACCGGTTGAGCACGGCGACCACCTCGGTCGGCCCGTGCCGGGTGGCGTACGTCGTGGAGCCGACCAGGTCGACGAAGAGCACCGAGCAGACCCGGGTCTCGCCACCGAGCTCGATCTCGCCGGCGCCCAGCGCGGCCGCGGCCGCGGCGACCTCCTGGCCGACGTGCCGGCCGAACAGGTCGCGGATCTGCTCGCGCTCGCGCAGGCCGTGGACCATCGAGTTGAAGCCGCTCTGGAGCTGGCCGAGCTCGGTGCCGTCGTACACCACCACGTCGGCGTCGAGCCGGCCCTTCTCCACCTCCTGCATCGCATCGCGCACCGACAGCAGCGGGGCCACGACCGAGCGGGCGTTGAGGTCGGTGAGCAGGAAGCCGAAGACCAGGACCGCGCCGCAGACGATGATCGTCACCACGGCGAGCTGGGTGAGCGTGGCGTCGGAGCCGGCGGGCGTGAGGGCGAGGATCGCGGCGATGAGCAGTCCGACGACGGGGGCGCCGGTGCCGAGGGTCCAGAAGATCGCCATCCGCGGCCCGACCCCGACGCCCCGCACCCGCTGCGTCACGCGTACGTCGGCCAGGGCCCGCGCCGCGACGGGGCGCAGCGAGAACTCGGCGAGCAGGTAGGAGATGCCGGCGACGACGACGGCGCCGATGCCGACGGTCAACGCCGTGCCGAGGGTGCGTGACGGCTGGAGGATCACGGTCAGCACCGTGAACAGCACGGTGCCGACCGCCCAGTTCGCGAACTGGATGAGGGTCAGGTCGAGCGGCACCCGCAGCGCCCGCGCGCGCTGCGAGCGGTCCGGGTCGGTGTCCGGCTGGGTCGCCCAGCGCAACGAGCGCAGGGCCGCCGTGGTGCCCCACACGACGCCGACGACGGCTGCCGAGACGACATACGTCGGGATCGCGATCGCCAGCGCCACCACCATCCGCTCGGTCGGTGGCGGGGAGGGGATCGCCCAGGTGTTGATCACGAACACCACGACCGCGCCGACGACGTTGGTGACGAGCAGCATCACCGTCAGCAGCACCTGGATCCGCACCCGGAGCTGGCGCGGCTCCTGGTCGCGCGGGCCGAGGACGCGCGAGCCGAACGGGCTGCGTCGTCGAGAGGCGGTCCCGCGCGGCATGGGCCGAAGCGTAGTGCCGACGTTGGCGGGACCTGATTGGATCGACCCATGAACGCAGCCCCCTCGTTCACCGCCGAGGAGATCACCGACGCCTACGCCGCCTTCCACCAGCAGGTCGCGGGCTTCGCGAAGACCGGCGAGTGGGACGGCTACGCCGACCTGTTCACCCCCGACGCGGAGTACGTCGAGCACGCGATGGGCACCTTCCGCGGCCGTGACGAGATCCGGGCCTGGTCGACGCGCACCATGACGTCGTACCCGGGCCGGATGATGCCGGAGTTCCCGATCACCTGGCAGGTCGTGGACGCCGCGCAGAATCGGCTGGTCTGCGAGGTGCTCAACCCGATGCCGGATCCCGGCGACGGGACGATGCTGACCGAGCCCAACATCACGATCATGACGTACGCCGGCGACGGGCTCTTCTCCCGCGAGGAGGACGTCTACAACCCGCTCCGCTTCCACGCCATGGCGCAGCGGTGGGCGCGGATCGCGGCCGACCACGGCAACGCCGACGAGGACGTGCTCGCGTGGCTCGGCGGTGGCCGGTGACCGGGGCCGCGAAGCGGATCCTGCTGGAGGTCCTGGGCTGGGTCCTGCTGCTCGCCGGCATCGCCGCGCTGGTGCTGCCCGGCCCGGGACTGCTGCTGATGGCGGCCGGGCTCGCCGTGCTGTCCCAGCAGTACACCTGGGCCGAGCGGCTCCTCGACCCCGTCCTGCTGCGCGCGCTGCGCGCGGCCGCGGAGGGCGTCGAGACCTGGCCGCGGATCATCGCCTCCACGATCGGCGCGCTCGCGATCGGCGCGTTCGGCGTGGTCTGGCTGGTCGACCCCGACCTGCCCGACTGGTGGCCGGTCGGCGAGCGCTGGTGGCTGCCCGGCGGCATGTGGACCGGCATCACCCTGCTGCTGTCCTGCGCCATCGCGCTGGGCCTGCTGGTCTACTCGTACCGCCGCTTCCACGGGAAGCCCGAGGCCCGGGCCGCGCTCGAGGGTGAGATCAGCGAGGCCGACGTACGGCGGCACCATGACGACTGAGGGGACGGACCCGTGGACGACCCGCGTTCGATGAGGCAGCGGATGCTCGCCGGCGACCTCTACCTCGCCGACGACCCCGAGATCGTCGCCGACCACATCCGGGCCCAGGAGCTGACCGAGGCCTACAACGCGACCGGCATCCACGAGCGCGAGCGGCGTACGGCGATCCTGGGCGAGCTCCTCGGCGGGATCGGCGAGGAGAGCGCGATCCGCCCGCCGCTGCGGGTCGACTACGGCAGCCAGATCCGCGTGGGGGCGCGGGTCTTCGCGAACTTCGGCCTGGTCGCCCTCGACGTCGCCGACATCACCATCGGCGACGACGTGCAGATCGGGCCCAACGTGCAGCTGCTCACCCCGCTGCACCCGCTCGCGGCCGGCCCGCGCCGCGACAAGTGGGAGAACGCCGCCCCGATCACGATCGGCGACAACGTCTGGCTCGGCGGCGGCGTGATCGTCTGTCCCGGCGTCACCATCGGCGCCGACACGGTGGTCGGGGCCGGCTCGATCGTGACCCGCGACCTGCCCGCCGGCGTGCTGGCGGTCGGCAACCCCGCCCGGGTGGTGCGAGAGCTGCCCGCATGAGGCGGCCCCTCACGACATCCCTGCTGGCGGCGCTCCGGGAGCGGCGGCATGCGGGCAGCCGGCCCGGGCAGCGCAGCGACGGGTTCCGGATCGCCCTGGCCATCGAGGGCGGCGGGAGCCGGGCGGCGTACTCCGCCGGGATGGCGCTCGCCCTCGACGAGGCCGGGCTCACCGACTGCTTCGACCACGTCTACGGGACCTCCGGCGGCGCGCTCAACGGCGCCTGGCTGCTGACCGGCGAAGCACGGCGCTGGCTGCGCAGCTGGGCCTGGCCCGAGGTCGCGGAGGCCAGGGTGACCGACCCGCGGCGCCTGTTCCGCGGCGGCCCGGTGGTCGACCTGCGCCGGTTGGTCCACCACGTCTACGAGTCGATCACGCCGATGGACTTCGACGCGATCGTCGCCAACCCGATCGGCTTCCACCCGATCGCGACCGACGCCGCCACCGGCAAGGAGACCGACCTGGCGCCGTACGTCGTGGACCGGCTCGGTGCCCAGACCGCGCTGCGGGCGAGCTCCTGCATCCCGCTGCTCGCGGGACGGCCGGTGCGCCTGGGCGACCGGAGGTATGTCGACGGCGGGCTGTCCGAGGGCGTGCCGTACCGCACCGCGCTGGCCCAGGGCGCCACCCACGTGCTGGTGCTGCGCACCCGCCGTACCGACCAGCGCGCGGTGCCGCCGTCCCGGTTGGAGCGGGCCCTGCTGGCGCCGTACTTCCTGCGGCACGGGCGGGCCGCCGGCGCCGCGCACGTCGAGCGGTTCCGCTCGTACGCCGCCGACGACCTCCGCCTCGCCGCGGGCACGCTCGCTGAGGTGCCGACGCTGGTGGAGGTGCGCCCGCCGCTCGGCTCGCCGGACGTGTCGCGGCTCAGCGCCGACCTGTTCGCGATCGAGGACGCGATCGAGCGGGGCCGGTTGGTGATGGCCGAGTACCTCGACCGGCTGCCCGGCTGATGCCCGAGACCGTCCCGCAGCGTCGCCCGCGCAACCGCAAGCAGCTGATCGTCGCGGCCGCCGCGCGGCAGTTCGAGCGGGCCGGCTTCCACGACGCGTCGGTCGCCGACATCGCCGCGGAGGTGGGCGTCTCGGCCTCCGCGCTCTACCGGCACTTCAAGGGGAAGTCCGACCTCCTCGCTGCCGCGGTCGAGCAGGAGATCGAGCTGCTCGAGCAGGCGTACGACGGTCCGGCCGGCCTGCCCGCGCTGCTCGACCACGCAGCGACGCTGCTGCTGCGTCCCGACCGGCCCGGCAGCGTGTGGCAGCGCGGGCAGGTGTTCTTGGAGCCGGATCGCGCGGCGGGTCTGGAGGTGCGCTACCGCGACGCCCTGGAGCCCCTCCGGCGCGTCGTCGGTGGGGAGGTGCCGGCCTGGGCGGTGCATTCCGTGCTCACGGAGGGGCGAGCCTTCGAGCGGGCGCGGGTCGACCGTGACCGGGCGCGTCAGCTGATGGTGGGGGCGGCCAGCGCGGTGGCTCAGCTGGCCGACCTGCTGCCGGGCGGTGCGGTCGTGCCGCGGCTGCCAGGCCCCGGCAGTGGGCTGCGGCCGGCGTCGCGGCGCGAGGCGGCGCTCTCGGCCGCCGTACGTCTCTTCGCGGAACGGGGCTTCCACGCCGTCGGCATGGACGACATCGGTGCCGCGGCGGGGATCTCCGGGCCGACGCTCTACCACCACTTCCCGCGGAAGTCGGCGCTGCTGACCCACGTGCTCGCCCGTTGCCTGGACGCGATGCAGTTCGACCTCGCCGGCGTCCTGGCCACCACCGGCGACCCGGCGGAGGCGCTGGAGAAGGCGCTGGCCTCGCTGGTGCGGATCAACGTCGCCCAGGGGGACGCGCTGGCCGCGCTGTTCACGAGCTGGTCCACGTCCCCGAGGACGAGCGGGCGCCGATCCGGCGGATGCAGCGGGACTATGTCGAGGAGTGGGTGGTGCTGCTCGTCGCGTGCCGTCCCGAGCTGGCGCGATCCGACGCACACGCGCTGGTGCGGACCACGCAGACGGTGGTCAACCTGATGCGGCTGCGGCTGCCGCTCGCCGAGGCGGCCCAGTGCGACGCGCTGCTGCGGATCGGCCGGGCCGTCCTGGGGACACCGTCGGGTTCTGCCGAACGTCTCCTCTAGCCTCGACCGCGATGACCCTCCAGCTGCACCGCGCCGCGCGGACAGACCTGCTCGCCGACGAGCTCGGCGGGCTGTTGGCGACGCCGCTGGCCGACCCGTTCGCCAGCGAGGTCGTGGTGGTGCCGGCGCGCGGTGTCGAGCGCTGGCTCACCCAGCGGCTGTCCCACCGGCTCGGCGCCGGGCCGGCCGGGGGCGACGGGGTCTGCGCGGGGGTGCGCTTCCTCCAGCCGGCCTCGCTGGTCGGGCTGCTGCTCGGCCGCGACCGCGACGACCCCTGGCATCCCGACCGTCTGGTCTGGCCGCTGCTCGCGACCATCGACGAGTCGCTCGGCGAGTCGTGGTGCGCGACCCTGGCGACCCACCTCGGTCACGGTCTCGACGGCGAGGAGGGCGAGCTGCGCCGCAGCCGCCGGTGGTCGGTGGCGCGTCGCCTCGCGGAGCTGTTCGCGTCGTACGCCGTCCAGCGGCCCGCGCTGGTCCGCGACTGGCGCGAGGGCCGCGACACCGACGGCGCGGCGGAGCCGCTGGCGCCGGACCTGATGTGGGAGGCCGAGCTGTGGCGCCGGCTGCTCGCGCGGATGGCCGCGGCGGGGCACGCGGAGTCTCCCGACGTGCGCCACGACCGGGTCTGCGCGGCGCTGCGGGCCGGCGAGGTCGCCGGGCTCGACCTGCCCGGCCGGCTCTCGCTGTTCGGCCACACCCGGCTGCCCGAGACCGAGATCGACCTGCTCGTCGCGCTGGCCGCTCATCGCGACGTCCACCTCTGGCTGGCGCAGCCGTCGGCCGCGCTGTGGTCGGCCGTCGTCTCCGCCGGCGTCGCCGTGGGCGCGCGGGACGCGTCCACGTCCGCCGAGCTGGCCCGCCACCCGCTGCTCGCCTCGCTCGGCCGTGACGCCCGGGAGCTCGCGAGCGTGCTGGGGGGGCGGGTGCGGGCGGGGGAGGCGACCGACGCCGGCGCGGCGCCCGATCCGGAGGCGCCCGACGACCTGCTGGGCTGGCTGCAGGCCGACCTGCGGGCCAACGCCGCGCTGTCCGCCGAGGACCGGGCGGCGCGGGTGCTGCGGGCCGACGACCGGTCCCTTCAGGTGCATGCCTGCCACGGTCCGGCGCGTCAGGTCGAGGTGCTGCGCGAGCTGCTCGTCGGCCTGCTCGAGGACGACCCGACCCTGGAGCCGCGCGACATCGTCGTGATGTGCCCCGACATCGAGACCTATGCGCCGCTGATCTCCGCGGGCTTCGGCATGGGCGAGCTGATCGGCGAGGGATCCGGCGGCCCAGGTGCCGCTGGGCTGCACCCGGCCCACCAGCTGCGGGTCCGGCTCGCCGACCGCGCCACCAGCAGCACCAACCCGCTGCTCGCGGTCGCCGTGGTGCTGGTCGAGCTCGCGGGCGGCCGGGCGACCGCGTCCCAGGTGCTCGACCTGCTGGCCCGGCCGGTGTGCCGGCGGCGGTTCGGGTTCACCGACGACGACCTCGCCCGGATGACCCGCTGGGTGGCCGAGGCCGGGGTTCGGTGGGGGATCGACGCGACCCAGCGAGCGGCGTACGCCATGGAGGGCTTCGAGCACAACACCTGGCGGGCCGGGCTCGACCGGCTGCTGCTCGGCGTCGCGATGAGCGACGACGAGCACCGCCACGTCGGGCGCGGGCTGCCGGTCGACGACATCGCCAGCGGCGAGATTGAGCTGGTCGGCCGACTGAGCGAGGCCGTCGCCCGGCTCGGCGCGTGCCTGGCCGCCCTCGACGCCGCGACCGCCGCGGAGCAGTGGTTCGCCGCGCTCACTGCGGGCGTGCGCGACCTGTGCGAGGTCGAGGACGACGACGCCTGGCAGGTCCCGCAGTTCGAGCGCGAGCTGGCCCGCGCCCGGGCGAGCGCCGATGAGAGCGATCCCGACGTACCGCTGCGGCTGGCCGACGTGCGCGCCCTCCTGCAGGGCCGGCTGGCCGGCCGCCCCACCCGTGGCAACTTCCGCACCGGGATGCTCACGGTCAGCACCATGGTCCCGATGCGCTCGGTGCCCCACCGGGTGGTGTGCCTGGTCGGCCTCGACGACGGGGTCTTCCCGCGCACCAGCGGGGTCAACGGCGACGACGTGCTCGGCCGCCGGCCACGGGTCGGCGAGCGCGACCTGCGTGGCGAGGACCGCCAGCTGCTGCTCGACGCGATCCTCGCGGCCGGCGAGCGGCTGGTCGTCACCTACACCGGCGCCGCCGAGCACACCGGACAGGAGCGACCCCCGGCGGTGCCGTTGGGTGAGCTGCTCGACGCGCTCGACCGCACCGCCGCCGCGCCCGTGCGCGAGCGGGTCGTCGTACGCCATCCGCTGCAGGGCTTCGACCCGCGCAACCACCTGCCCGGCGAGCTCGTCGGTCCGGGGCCGTTCAGCTTCGACCGGGCCTCGCTCGCCGGAGCGCGGGCGTCGGTGCGGGAGCGGACGCCGGTCCCGGCGTTCCTCGACGGGGCGCTGCCCGCGCGGGCGCGGCAGGACGTGTCGCTCGCCGATCTGGTGGACTTCGTCCATCGCCCGGCGCGCACCTTCCTGCGCGGCCGCCTCGACATCGCCACGCCGTTCGAGCCCGGTGAGGTCGCCGACGCGATCCCCGTCGATCTCGACAACCTCGAGAAGTGGGCGATCGGCGACCGGCTGCTGCGCGCCGTGCTCTCCTCCGACGACCCGGCCACCACCGGCGAGGCGGTGATGCTCGCCGAGCAGCTGCGCGGCTCGCTGCCCCCCTTCGCCCTCGGGCGCGACGCCCTCGGCGACGTCGTCCGCGACTGCCAGGCCCTGCTCCAGCAGAGCGCGCCGCTGCGCTCGGCCCCCGCGCGCAGCGTCGACGTCGATGTCGACCTGGGCGGTGGCCGCCGGCTCACCGGCACCGTCCCCCGCGTCCACGGCAGCCAGCTCGTCGACGTCGGCTACTCCCGGCCCGGTCCCAAGCAGCGCCTCGCCTCCTGGCTCCAGGTCGTCGCGCTCAGCGCCAGCCACCCCGACGAGAACTGGACCGGTCACGCGATCGCCCGTGGCCGGAGCGGTCCCCAGCGCGCGCTGTGCGGCCCCCTCGACCACCGCGCGGCCGAGTGGCTGGCCGCCGTCGTCGCGCTCTACGACGAGGGCGCGACCCGTCCGCTCCCGATCCCGCTCAAGACCGCGCACGCCTGGGCCGAGGCCCGGGCCAAGGAGCTGCGGGGGATGGACATCGACCCGGTCGAGGCCGCCGCGCGCGCCTGGACCACCGACCCGTTCAACCAGTGGGGCATCGCCGGCGAGGACGACGACGCCGCGCACCGCCGGATCTGGGGGCACGACGCCCCCGTGTCGGTGCTGGTCGACGCCGGGCTGCCGTCGTACGCGTGGACGCTGTGGGAGCCGCTGCTCGCCGGTGCCGAGAAGGTGGGTCCGCTGTGACCACCCCGATGACCCCCTTCGACATCCGTGGCCCGCTGCCGACCGGCACCACCCTGCTCGAGGCCAGCGCCGGCACCGGCAAGACCTGGACCATCGGCGCGTTGGTGACCCGCTACGTCGCCGAGGAGGGCGTGCCGCTCGAGCAGCTGCTCGTCGTCACCTTCGGGCGGGCGGCGAGCCAGGAGCTGCGCGAGCAGGTACGCCGCCAGCTGGTCGAGGCCGAGCGGGCTCTCGCCGGAACGCCCGACGACGAGCCCACCGAGGTGATCGAGCAGCTCCTCGACTGCCCGCCCGAGGAGCGTCTGATCCGGCACCGCCGGGTCGCGCAGGCGCTCGCGGACTTCGACGCCGCGACCATCGCCACCATCCACCAGTTCTGCTCGCTGGTGCTCGACTCGCTCGGTGTCGCGGGCGACACCGACGCCCGGGCGCGGCTGGTCGAGAACCTCGACGACATGCTGGTCGAGGTGGTCGACGACCTCTACCTGCGCGCCTTCGCCCAGCTCCCCGCCGGCACCGCGCCGGCCTTCACCCACGCCGAGGGGCTCGCCATCGCGCGCCGGGTCGTGGGCGACTCGCAGGCCGACCTGGAGCCCGCCGACCTGCCCCGCGACGACCCGGCCGGGCGGCGGGTGGCGTTCGCGACGGCGGTGCGCCAGGAGATCGGCCGCCGCAAGCGCCGCCTCGGCGTGCTGTCCTACGACGACCTGCTGGACCAGCTCGCCCACGCGCTCGAGGAGGAGGGCTCCCCGGCCAGGGCGCGGATGCGCGCGCGGTGGCGGATCGTGCTCGTCGACGAGTTCCAAGACACCGACCCGGTGCAGTGGAAGGTCTTCGACCGGGCGTTCAGCGGCCACGCCACGATGGTGCTGATCGGCGACCCCAAGCAAGCGATCTACGCCTTCCGCGGCGGCGACGTGACGACGTACCTCACCGCCGCGGAGACCGCCACCACCCGCCAGACCCTCGCGGTCAACCGGCGCAGCGACGCCGGCCTGGTCGCCGGCTTCGGTCGGCTGCTCGGCGGTGCCGAGCTCGGCGACCCGCGGATCGTGGTCCACGACGTGCAGGCCCACCACCAGGAGCCGCGGCTGGCAGGGGCGCCGAAGCCGGCGCCGTTCCGGATGCGGGTGGTGCGTCGCGAGACCTTCCGCAAGCGGGGCAGCACCGCCCTTCCGGTCAACCAGGTCCGGCCCCACATCGCCCGCGACCTCGCCCACGACATCCGGGCGCTGGTCACCAGCGGCGCGACCTTCGCCGGACGTGCGCTGCGTCCCGACGACATCGCGGTCATCTGCTACCGCCACGCCGACCTCGCCGCCGCTCGCAGCGCCCTGCTCGAGGTCGGCGTCGCGGCCGTGATCGCCGGCGGCGGCAGCGTGTTCGCGACCCCGGCCGCCGTCGAGTGGCTCTCGCTGCTCGAGGCGCTCGAGCAGCCCCACCGCACTCCGCGGGTGCGGGCCGCGGCGCTCACCTCCTTCCTGGGCTACGACGCCGCGACGCTCGACGCCGGTGGCGACGATCTCAGCGACGACCTCGGCGACCGGCTCCGGTCGTGGTCCGAGGCGCTCGGCCGCCGCGGGGTCGCCGCGGTCGTGGAGGCCGCCACGTCGGGCGGCATGCCCGAGCGGCTGCTGAGCCAGGTCGGCGGGGAGCGCACCCTCACCGACCTGCGCCACATCGGCGAGGTGCTCCACGAGGCCGCGCTGCGCGAGCAGATGGGTGCCGTGGCGCTGCTCGCCTGGCTGCGCCAGCAGGTGCTCGAGGCGCGCGACGGTCGGGGGGCCGAGCGGACCCGGCGCCTCGACTCCGACGCCGACGCCGTGCAGCTGGTGACGATCCATGCCAGCAAGGGCCTGCAGTACCCCGTCGTCTACCTCCCCTCGCTCGCCGACCGCTGGGTCGGCAAGCCCGACAAGCCGTTGTTCCACGACGCGTCCGGTCGTCGGTGCCTCGACGTCGCCGGCGCCGGCCCCGACTGGAGCGGTCACGTGCGGCGCTGGCGCGACGAGGAGAACGGCGAGTGGCTGCGACTGCTCTACGTCGCCCTCACCCGCGCACAGTGCCAGGTCGTCGCCTGGTGGGCGCCGACCCGCAACGCCGAGGCCTCGCCGCTCCATCGGCTGCTGCTGCGAGGTCCGGCCGCCGACGGCGACGGCCTGAGCGGCGTGGTCCCGGTGGACCCGGCGGTGCCCGACGAGGACGCGGCGACGCGGCTCTTCGCGACCTGGCGCGACCGGGGCGCGTTCGTGCCCGAGGTCGCCGAGCCCGGGCCCGCGCTGCCGCCGGTGCCGCGGGACCCGCCGGCCGCGCTGGGCGCCCGCGACTTCACCCGCGCCGTCGACACCGGCTGGCGGCGCACCTCCTACTCCGCGCTGAGCCATGTCGACCTCGGCGCTCCCGTCCCCGGCGTCGGCAGCGAGCCCGAGGTCGCGCCGAAGGACGACGAGGACCTGCCGCCGGTGGTCGAGGTCGCGACGCCCGACCCGGCGCTCGCCGTACCCTCGCCGATGGCGGGGCTTCCGGTGGGCGCCACCTTCGGCTCGTTGGTCCACGCGGTCCTGGAGCATGCCGACCCGGCGGTGCCCGACCTGCGTGCCGAGCTGCTCGGCCACATCGAGGAGCAGCTGACCTGGTGGCCGGTCGCGCTCGACCCCGACATCCTCGCCGACGCCCTGGTCGCGGTGCTCGACACCCCGCTCGGGCCGCTGATGGACGACACCACGCTGCGGCGGATCGGCACGACCGACC
This sequence comes from Nocardioides sp. S5-5, assembly GCF_054954065.1. Lineage (NCBI taxonomy): Bacteria > Bacillati > Actinomycetota > Actinomycetes > Propionibacteriales > Nocardioidaceae > Nocardioides > Nocardioides sp. S5-5. Next base: position 4,576,024 of record NZ_CP199913.1, on the reverse strand, counting down.
GGCTCTGCGAGCTCGACTTCGAGCTGCCGCTCTCCGGCGGCGACCACCCGGTCCACCAGGCGCGCTCGAGTGACGAGGTGCTGCTCGGCGACGTCGCGTCGTTGCTGCGGGCGCAGCTGCCCGAGGGTGACCCGGTCCGGGCGTACGCCGACGCGCTCGACAACCCGCTGCTCGGCGGCCAGGTGCTGCGCGGCTACCTCACCGGCTCGATCGACGTGGTGCTCCGGCTGCCCTCGGCCGACGGTGAGCCGCGCTATGTCGTCATCGACTACAAGACCAACTGGCTCGGACCTACCGACGAGCCGCTGACCGCGGGCGCGTACCGGCCGAGGGCCCTCGACGAGGCGATGGGGCACTCCGACTATCCGCTCCAGGCGCTGCTGTACGCCGTCGTGCTGCACCGCTTCCTGCGCTGGCGCCAGCCCGGCTACGACCCCGCGCGCCACCTCGGCGGCGTGGCCTACCTCTACCTGCGCGGCATGTGCGGTCCGGAGACGCCGCGGGTCGACGGCGACCCGTGCGGCATCTTCACCTGGCGCCCGCCGGTCGCGCTCGTGGTGGCCCTGTCCGACCTGCTCGACGGGGTGCGGCCATGACCGAGATCTTCGAGCCGACCTCGGCCCACGACCCGCGCCTGGCCCGTCGGGTCGACGGGCTGCTCGGCGCCTTCAACGTCGCGGGAGTGGTGGACGCGGCCGACGTCCGGGTCGCCGAACGGGTGGCCGCGCTGGCCGGCGAGGACGACGAGCGGGTGCTGCTGGCGGTCGCGCTCGCGGTCCGCTCGGTCCGGGGCGGCTCGGTCGGCCTCGACCTCGACGCCCTGCCGGACCTCGACGGGACCGACCTCTCCTGGCCCGACCGGACCGACTGGGTGGCTGCGATCGGGGGGTCCGCATTGGTGGCCGCCGGGGTGCTGCACGTCGAGCACGACCTGGTCTACCTCGACCGCTACCACCGGCTCGAGCGCCAGGTCGCCGACGACCTCGCCGCCCGGATCGCCCTCGGCCGGCCGGTGGTCGACGAGGGCGTGCTGGCGGCGACCCTGCGGCGGGTCAGCGGCGACCATCTCAGCGCCGAGCAGGCGGCCGCCGTCGAGCACGCCGCCCGGCACCGCACCACCGTGCTGACCGGCGGTCCCGGCACCGGCAAGACCACCACGGTCGCGCGGCTGGTGCTCGCGCTGGCCGACCAGTTCGCGGTCGCCCACCAGCGGCGGATGTCGATCGCGCTGGCCGCGCCGACCGGCAAGGCCGCGACCAGGCTGGAGCAGGCCGTCGAGGAGGAGCTGCGCGCGTTGGGCGCCCTCGGCGAGGGACCCGACCAGATGCCGCCGCCGCAGGGCGTGACCCTCCACCGGCTGCTGGGCTGGCGGCCCGACAACGCCACCCGGTTCCGCCACGACCGCGCCAACCGGCTCAAGTACGACCTGGTCGTGGTCGACGAGGCGTCCATGGTCGACCTGACCATGATGGCCCGACTGCTCGAGGCGGTGCGCCCCGACAGCCGGCTGGTCCTGGTCGGCGACCCGCGCCAGCTCACCTCGGTGGGGGCCGGCGCGGTGCTCTCCGACCTGGTCGCCGGCTTCGCCGCCCACCCTGACCCGCCCGTCGTGGCCCTCACCGAGAACCACCGCTCCACGGAGGAGATCAAGGGGCTGGCCGCGGCCTTGCGCGACGACTCGCCCGACGCGGTCGACCGGGTGCTCGAGGTGCTGCGCGCCGGCACCGGTGAGGTCCGGTGGATCGAGACCGACGACCCGGTGGCCGCGCTGCAGGCCGAATGCACCGCCGCCGCGCTGCGGGTCCGCTCGGCCGCCGTCGATGCGGGACCCGAGGCCGCGCTCGCCGAGATCGAGGGCTTCCGGCTGCTCTGCGCCCACCGCGACGGTCCCTACGGCGTCCGCGTCTGGAACCGCCACGTCGAGCAGTGGCTGGCCGCCGAGCTCGGCGCGCCGCTCGGCTCGGCCTGGTACGCCGGTCGCCCGCTCCTGGTCACCAGCAACGACTACGCCCTCGACGTCTACAACGGCGAGACCGGCGTCGTCGTGACCGACCCGGCCGGTCGGCCCCGGGCCTGGATCGCCGGCGCTGGGGCGCCCCGCCCGTTCGCCCCGGCCCGCCTCGACGCGATCGAGACGATGCACGCGATGACGATCCACAAGAGCCAGGGCAGCCAGGCCACCCGGATCGCCGTCCTGCTGCCCGAGGAGGGCTCGCGCCTGCTCAGCCGCGAGCTCTTCTACACCGCCGTCACCCGGGCGCGGGCGAGCCTGCTCGTGGTGGGCTCGGAGGCCGCCGTACGCGCAGCGGTGACGACGACCGCCCAGCGCGCCACCGGCCTGCGCCACCGCCTCGCGCCCTGAATCGGGCGCCGGGACCAACCGGTGGGCCCGCAACCGGGCCGAAACCTGACCGGGTTAGTGTCGAGACCATGCCCTTCCTGCTCCGCGTACTGCTGCCCGATGTCCCCGGGTCGTTGGGTCGCGTCGCGACGGCGATCGGTATGGCGGGCGGCGACATCGAGGCGATCGAGATCGTCGAGAAGCGCGACGACGGCACCGCCGTCGACGACGTGCTTCTCGAGCTCGACCAGGGGATGATGCCGGACTCGGTGGTCTCGGCGTGCAACGCGCTCGAGGCCGTCGAGGTGCTCTGGATCAGCCGGTACCCCGCCGGCGGCAACCTGGTCATGGACCTCGAGGCCGTCGAGGAGCTCACCGCCTCCCCCGGGGAGGCCTTCGACAGGTTGATCGACCTGCTGCCCGCGACCTTCCGCGTCGACTGGGCGGCCCGGGTCCACCGCGCGAAGGGCGTCGCCTACGGCACCAGCGCCGCGCCCGACGAGCTCGAGTTCGTCGAGCTCGAGTCCCCGACCCGCCTCGAGGCGCCCGAGGACGAAGTCACCCTGTTCGCCGCGGCGCGGCTCGACGGCAACGAGATCGTCGTCATCGGCCGGCGCGGCGGACCGGAGTTCGCCGACTCGGAGATCATGCGGCTCGGTCACCTGTGCGGCCTCGCCGTCACCATCGCGAACAGCTGACCGGCCAGTCGTCCAAGCTCAGGCGTCGGCCGGCTCCAGCAGGAACACGGGGATCTCGCGGTCGGTCTTCTCCTGGTACGACGCATAGGTCGGCCAGGTCGCGACGGCGTGGTCCCACCACTGGCGGCGCTCCTCGCCCTCGGCGATGCGCACCGTGTACGCCTTCGGCTCCGGGCCGTCTTGGAGGTCGACGAGCGGGTTCGCGACGAAGTTCTCGTACCAGCTCGGGTTGTCCGGGGCGCCGCCCTTGGACGCGATGGCGGCGTACACGCCGTCCTTCTCGACCCGCATGACCGGGTTCTTGCGGAGCTTGCCGGACTTGGCGCCGACCGAGGTGATCACCACGATCGGGTCCGTGCCGCCCTGGAGGGTGTTGGCCTCGCGGCCACCGGATGCCTCGTACGCCGCGACCTGGTCGCGGACCCATTGCTGACTGCTGGGCTCGTACTCACCGTGAAGGGTCATGTCCACCACAAGACCACGCCGGGCACCGCTATTCCAGAGCGCCGTCGACCGCGCGCTCGATCGCGGCCTTCGTACGGGCGCCGGCCAGTTGCAGGAGTGGCACACCGTCGCGGAACAGGATCATCGTCGGCAGCCCCAGCACTCGGTGCTCCGCGGCGCGCAGCGGCTGCTGGTCCTGGTTGATCCGGACGACCCGCAGCGCGTCGCCCCGTTCCTCGTCCAGCCGCTCCAGCACCGGCCCGAGCTGGCGGCAGGGCCCGCACCACTCGGCCCACCACTCGACGAGGACCGGCACCTCCGAGGTCAGCACCTCGGCCTCGAAGTCGGCGTCGGTGATCTCCTGCAGGCTACTCATCGCTTCTCCTCGGGTCGGTAGCTCTCGGCGTCGCTCAACAGTCCGGACAGCTCGCCACGCAGCCGGCTCAGCTCCTCGATCCGCCGGTCGATCTCGGCGATCCGCAGCCGGTACGCGTCCAGCGACGAGGGACACACGTCGGCCCGCTCGTTGCCGGCCCGCAGGCACTCGACGAACGGCACCGTCTCGTCGGCGGTGAGACCCAGCGACAGCAGCGCCCGGATCTCGCGTACGACGAGTACGTCCGCGTCGTCGTACTCCCGGTAGCCGTTGGCCGCCCGGCCGGGCGTGATGAGACCGCGCGACTCGTAGTAGCGCACCGCCTTCACGCTGACGCCGGCGCGTTCGGCGAGGTCCTTGATGAGCACGCGTCGACCGTAGACCCTGCCCCCAGGGGCAAGGTCAAGCCGCGGATCCGGGAGGGACTAGACGGTATGACGTGACCCACTTGGGTTAGGTCCCACCGCGACCTAACCCAAGTGGGTCACGTCATACCGTCTAGCGTTCGGTGCCATGAGTGCGATCGAGGGCGTGAGCGAGACGTTCGACGCGAGCCAGTGGGACGTCGTCCCCGGCTTCGAGGACCTGACCGACCTGACCTACCACCGCGCGAAGGCGCACGGCACGGTCCGGATCGCCTTCGACCGCCCCGACGTCCTCAACGCCTTCCGCCCGCACACCGTCGACGAGCTGCTGCGCACCCTCGAGCACGCCCGCACCTCCGGTGACGTCGGCTGCGTGCTGCTGACCGGCAACGGCCCCAGCGCCAAGAACGGCAAGTGGGCCTTCTGCACCGGCGGCGACCAGCGGATCCGTGGCCGTGCCGGCTACCAGTACGAGGACGCTGCCGCTGAGGCCGGCGGTGCGCATCTTTCTGGCGACACCGGCGCCGAGGAGCCCAGCCCGATCGACAGGGCCAAGCTCGCCCGGCTGCACATCCTCGAGTGCCAGCGGCTGATCCGATTCATGCCGAAGGTCGTCATCTGCGTCGTACCCGGCTGGGCGGCCGGTGGCGGCCACAGTCTGTTCGTCACCTGCGACCTCGCCCTCGCGTCGGCCGAGCACGCCCGCTTCAAGCAGACCGACGCCGACGTGGGCTCCTTCGACGGGGGCTACGGCTCGGCGTACCTCGCGCGTCAGGTCGGCCAGAAGTTCGCCCGCGAGATCTTCTTCCTCGGCCAGGAGTACGACGCCGACGACGCCGTCCGGATGGGCGCCGCCAACCGCTCCGTCCCCCATGCCGAGCTCGAGGCCACCGCCCTCGAGTGGGGCCGGCTGATCAACGGCAAGAGCCCCACCGCCCAGCGGATGCTCAAGTACTCCTTCAATCTGCTCGATGACGGACTCGTCGGCCAGCAGCTGTTCGCCGGCGAGGCCACCCGGCTCGCGTACATGACCGATGAGGCGCAGGAGGGGCGCGACCAGTTCCTGGAGAAGCGGGAGCCGGACTGGTCGGCGTACCCCTGGTACTACTGAATCGGCCTGTTTGCGCAGGTCAGAGCGTTGCGGACCCTCTCTAGTCCGCAAAAAGTGGCTCTCCTGACGCATCTGTGGGTCAGTTTCGGCCGGGGAGTGCTGGGCGGTAGCCGCCGAGGTTGAGCATCGCGAGGGCGATCAGAGCGTGGGCGGAGTGGAATCCGTAGGCCATGCGGGTGATGAGGCGGATCTTGGTGTTGGTCGACTCGATGAGCCCGTTGGACAGGCCGTGCTCGATCGCTGCGAGGATCCGGGCGCGGTGTTTGACGATGCTCTTCTGCAGCTTCACGAACGCTGGGATCCGGCAGCGACGGGCCCAGCTGACCCAGCGGTCCAGCGCAGCGACGGCGGCCTTGTAGGGCACCCGGAACACCATCCGGAGCCCTTCCTTGAGCAGGTAGGCCCGATACAGCCTCGGGTCGGTCGCAGCGATCCAGGCCAGCATCGTCTGCTGGTTCTCGGTGAGGTCTTCGGGGTTCTTCCACAACGAGTACCGGGCACCCTTGAGCGTCTTGGCCCGCTCGTTGCCGGGCCGGGGCGGCGCGTCCGCGGGTGGGCGTCCACGACCACGCTTCGGCTCCTTCCTGGCCTGCTTGCGGGCGTCGTTCCATGCCTCGCGGCGGACCTCGTCGAGGGCGTCGGTGGCCCACTTCACGATGTGGAACGGGTCAGCGACCCGGACCGCGGCCGGGCACATCTGGGCGACGATGGCGTCGATGAAGTCGGCTCCATCCGCGCTCACGTGGGTGATCAGCTTGCAGCGTTCGGGGCCGAGGAGGTCGAAGAACTCCCGCACGGTCGCTGAGTTGCGTCCCGGGGCGGCCCATACGAGGCGTCGGGTGTCGTGGTCGACCACGACCATCAAGTACTTGTGGCCCTTCTTGTAGGAGATCTCGTCGATCCCGATCCGCCGTAGGCCGGCCAGACGATCATGCTGGGCATCGATGTCAGCCCAGACCCGGGTGATGATCGCCCCGACAGTGCGCCACGCGATTCGCATCAACTCGGTCGCGGTGGTCTTCGAGGCCCGCGTCGCCAGCCAGGCGACCTGATCATCGAAGGCCAGCGTGTGACCGGCGTCGTGCCGAGCCCACGGGACATGCGCGACCACGACACCGTGGTCGCGGCAGCGGACCCGAGGGGTGTCTGCCTCGAGCATCGCGACCGTCGTGCCCAGGTCGAGCGACCGCCAGCGACGCCGTCCCGGCCCGGTGTCGTAGCCAGGACACCGACGCCGACAGATCCCGCACCGGCCCTGTTGCCTGCTGGTGGGTCGGACATGAGCGATCAGGACCTGGGCGTCCTCGTCGTACTCGACCTTCTCGATCACCGTCTTCTCGACCCCGAACACGCCTCGCCATAGGCTGACATCACGCACGCCGCTCTCCTGTGCACCTGGTTCCTGTTCCTAGACAGCTCAGAAACCTAGACAGGAAGCGGCGTGCGGCTCGTTCAGGCGCGCTCAGACACCCACAGGTACGTCAGGAGAGCCGAAAAAGTCCGCAAAATTCGAGAGAGGTCCCTCCGCTGGGCCCTCAGACGCGCCTCCGGCGGGCGTCGCCAGCGCTTGCCGCATCAGGTCGGCGGCTGCCGCCCGGGTGCGGTCTTCGGCCGTCGGCCACAGGTGGCTGTAGGTGTTGAGCGTGGTGGTCGCGCTGGAGTGGCCGAGTGCCCGCTGCACCGTGACGACGTCACACCCGGCCGCGATCAGGCCGGAGGCGTAGAAGTGGCGCAGGTCGTGGAGCCGGATGCGGGCGAGGTGGGCGGCTGAGCGGGTGGCCCGCCACCGCCAGTGAATGGCGTTGTCGTACATCGGCTCGTCGCCGACGGTGAACAGCCAGTGCTCCGTGGTGCGCTCCCTGACGTGGTCGCGGACGTGACGGGCGAGGATGCTCACGAGTTGGTCGGGCAGGTAGACGGTTCGCTCCGAGCCGTACTTGGGAGCACGCAGGACGTACGTCGACCCCTCCCGCTGGAGCTGCCGGGTGACCGCGAGCTGCCCGCGCGCCAGGTCGAGATCGCCGAGCTGTACTGCGGCGGCCTCGGCCTTCCTCAGGCCGGCGAAGGCGCAGAGCGCGACGTAGGCGCGGAAGCCCTTGCGTGTCGAGACCCGCTCGCTGTCGGCGTGCTCGAGCAGACGTCCCACCTCCTCGACCGTGGGGATCCTCATCGCGGCGTCTGCCCGGCGGCGTCGGGGCAGGACGACGCCTGTGCACGGGTCAGCGGTGATCACCCGCTCGGTGACCGCGGCCCGGAAGACCGAGCGGACGACGACGAACCGTGTCTTGATGGTCGTGGCCGCGAGACGACTGCTCTGGTCCTTCACCCACTCCTCGATGTGCGAGCGACGAATGCTTCGCATCGCCAGGTCGGCGAAGGGCACCGATCGGGTGGCGAGGTCGGCGTTGGTCCGGGTCGAGGACACCCACAGCTGCCGGGCCGACCATCGCTCATAGAACTCTCGGAACGTCACCTTCCCCGCGTCGGGATCGACGTAGGTCCCGGTCAGGACGGCGGACCCGACCTCGTTGAGCCAGCGCTGCGCGTCGATCTTGCGGTCGAAGTGGCGGGACCGCTCGCGCCCTTGCTCGTCGCGGTAGCGGGCGCGCCAGGTACCGTCGGGCCGCTTGGCAATGTTTCCGGCCATGGCTGCTCCCTTCCTGACTTCCAGTGTCAGTCGTCGGCGGCGGAGCGTCGTGCGCTCCGCGCAGCCTGTGGAGAACCCTCGGGCTGACGACCCTGCTCTGCGCGCCAGAGCACGAGGTCGGCGCGCCAGTAGCGGACGTGGCGCTGGATCTTGAAGCTGAACGGGCCGGTGCCGCAGTAGCGCCAGTAGCGCATGGTCGCGACGGGGACCCGGAGGAAAGCCGCAGCCTCGTCGATGGTGAGCATCTCGTCGTTCGCGTGGTCGTCGTTGTCGGGACGGGCAGTGGACATCGGGCACTCCTAGCGCGAGGCGTTGACGGGATTGGTGAAGCGCCGGACTTCGGCGACGGTCGTGTACAGCCGGCCGGTGCCGTTGAAGCGCCAGAAGCGTGGGCCGACGCCGCGTCGGCGCCAGTCGCGGACGGTGCGTTGGGGGATGTGGATGAGGGCGCAGAACTCCTCGAAGGTGAGCAGCGCGCTGTCGTTCCACTCGGTGGGGATGTCGATCGGGTTCATCAGGTGGTCCCTTCGGTGTCGTGGATAGTCACCTAGGTCCGGAGAGGCACTGGGAGCGATCAGTTCCTGACGAGTGATCTCGACGGGTGCGATCCCGGACGGACCGATGATGACGACGCAGGTACCCCCCTTTTGCGCCTCGAGGAGGGGGATACCTGGGGGGAACCTGGTGTTTGCGCAGGTCAGCAGGTTCCCCTAAGTCGTTTTCCAGATGGTCTTGACGCGGTGCCGGTGACGGTGCCGGTGACGGGTGCGGGGAGGTTCAGAAGCCGATGGTCGGGCTGGGGGGAACCTGCCGGACGGGTAGGGGAAGCTGATACTCGGGTCGCCTTGGGCGTGGGGTGGGGCCGTAGCGGTCGATGTCGTCCAGGGCACGTTCGCGCGCACGGGCGGGGCCGAGATCGGCCCGGTCACGGGCAAACGTCGTGAGCCACTGCTGACGGGCGTCCTCGACGCTGTCGGCGACGAGATGGGCGGTGTTGGAGTGCCGGCCGCGGGTCATGGCGACGTAGGTCGCGGCGGCGCCGGTGGTCTCGTTGAGGGCGAAGTGGGCGTGGTCGACGGTGTCGCCCTGGGCGCCGTGGACCGTGGTGGCGTAGGCGAGCTCGACATGGGCCTGTGCGTAGTCGCGGGGGAGGGCTCGGGTGCCTCGGTCGCCTCGGATCTGGAGGGTGCCATGGTGATCGGTTCCGGTAATGGTCCAGCGGTCGCGGTTGGCGACGTCGAGGTCGCGGTCGTTGCGTCGGGTGGTGACCTGATCGCCGATCCAGAGTGGTTCGCCGGACCGGGTGCGACCGACCGGAGCGTCGCTGGAGTCGGCACCGTGCCCGGAGCGGTGGTCGGCGTGGCGGCGGTCGCGGATGCCGGCGTTGAGGTCGGCGACCTGGTCCCGGGTGTCGGTAATGACGGTGTCACCGTCGGCCCCGGCCCCGATGAGGGCGGCGGTGCGTTCGACGTCGCTACGGTGGATGACGATGGCGCCGCGGCCGAGGAGCTCGTCGAAGACGTGCACCGGGCGGTTGCCTGTGCGCATCAGCAGGGACAGCTCGGCGTAGGCCGGATCGGTGAACCGGTGGACCGTGTCGAGCGCGACCTGGGCATGGGCGGGTGCCCAACGGGTGGCGTGGTCGAGAACACCGCCGCGGCCGACGGCGGGTAGCTGGTGGCGGTCACCCATGAGAGCGAGCCGGGCGCCGGTCTCGTCGGCGATGGTGAATAGGGCGTGGGCGGTGTCCTGGTCGAGCATCCCGGCCTCGTCGACGAGCAGCAGGTCGCCCGGCGTCAGTCGTGCTCGTGGGTCGAGGAGATGTCGGTCGGTACGGGCGTCGAATGGTTCGCGGGTCCAGCGGCCGTCGGCGTCCCACCGGTAGCCGTACTGGTGGGCGAGCCAGGCCGCCGATGACGCAGTCGACCCGACCTCGGCCTCGGCAACGCGCGCGGCGCGCAGGGTCGGCGTCACCACCATCATCCGGCGCTCCTCCATCCCGAGGACTGCAGCGGTCGCCGCAAGTGTGGTGGTCTTGCCCGCGCCGGCGGCGCCCTCGACGACTACCAACGGACTGCGACCAACGAGCGTCGCGACCACCTGCCGCTGACCGGCGTCGAGGCGCCGCCGGGCGACGACGGGACCGATCCGGACCGGTCGCGTCGCCGACGGATCCTGACCGCCTTGGTCAGCGCGCCGCGCGATGAGGCCGATCAGGTCCGTCTCGACCGCGAGCACCCGCTCGGAGGTCAGCGAGCGGATGTGATCGGGAACGTCTTCACGGTCCACCAGCCGAAGACAGGCGCCGACGGTTCGGGCGGTGAGGTCTTCGACCAGCTCGCGTCGCACGACCGGTTCTACGACGACGCCGGCGGTCGCGACGATCCGTTCGACCTCGCCGCGGACGTCCGCGCTGTTCCACGACGAGCGACGTGACCCGAGCCGGGTGAGCACCAGATCGGTGACGCCGTCGCGATCGATCCCACCGACCGAGGCAGTCGACAACCTTGCGGCAACGATGGGCGGTCGGAACCCGAGGTCGTGGAGCTCCTCGCGCCACCGGGCGACCAGCTCGGAGCCGTCGGTCGGGACCACCTTGTCCGGCCGCGCCTCGGCCCACGCCCGCCGGTCCCAGGCCCGCCGCAGCCCGGTGCCGGGCTCTTGGCCGGGGTGCTCGGCGCGCCACTGGGCCTCGTACCGGTCGACGTGCCGGCCGATCTGCGCCGCGCGGTGGCTGAACTCGCCGGCGAACGGAGCCAGTTCCGCGATCTCGCCGGAGTCGGGGGCGAGCGTGTACCCGTAGGCAGCAAGAACCTGACGGAACTCGGGGTCGCACATGACGGCGGCGTGCCCGATGCCGTTGATGGCCTCGATCGAGTCCACCACTCCGACCGAGTGCAGGGCCCGCCACCGGCCTTGGGCGAACACCCGTGCGTTGACCTGGAGATGAAGGTGGCGGTGCGGGTCGCCGGCGCGGGAGGTGTAGTGCCGCACCACCGCGGCCTCAAGCCGTTCGACCGGGACCTGGACCTGCAGGCCGCGTGGTCCGACCCGGGTGGTGGAGTGCTCGGCCAGCCAGCCGATGATCTCGACCGCCGCCCGGTCCTGCGCGGCGTCGTAGGCGTCGGCGATCTCAGGGTGCAGCGACGCGGCCAGCGACCACGTCTTCGGACCATTGACAACGACTTCGACGAACCGCAGCCCCTTCTCGTCCGTGCGCAGCCGGCCCTTCGGATGCCGGTTGGTGTCGTAGCCCGCGACCCATGCCTCGTACCCGTCCCCGTCGAGGTCGCCGGTCGCGGCGACGGTCGTGCCACCGTCAGGAATTCGCGTCGCGACGAAGCGCTGCGCCACCCCGGAACCCTCAGTCAGGTAGTAGTCATCGGCCCGCGAGCGGTCTGCCTCCACGTAGGTCCGGGCTGCCTTCGCGCAGCCGCGGTAGAACTTCACCCCACCGTGCATGGCCCGAGTCACCGCCCGTCACAACTCGTCAATCACCCCAGAAATGACGCACGGCCCGTCCCAAGGGGACGGACCGAACTACGAACCTTCGTAGCATGCGTGCCGCTCGGTGGGGAGGTTGTGAAGGGCGTTGCCGGAAGTGGTAGGTGAACTCGTCAATGGACGTCATCAGGGGCGGGACGACAACGATCCGAAGCGTGCTGGTGTGATCGTGCTGACGGCTCCGAGGTCTTACGACGAGACTCGGGATCTAGAACCTGCTCGACTTCCAACGCCAGTAGCCATGGCTTACGTAAGTCGGGCCGCCGTCCTCCCGGACAGCGGCGACTGCCAGGAGCGAAACGAACGCACCGAGCTGAACGTCTCTTCGAGTGTGCGTGCTCAGAGCAATGATCAGAACCTGTGGATGGCTCTCGGCGAGGTGACGTGAAGTGGACGTACCTCCCGAGCAAGATCGAAGCCCATGCTCAAGTTCGGATCGGGGTCGGCGTTGGCGCGCCGGCTCGGGAAGGTACGTCCATGCTCAAGGTAGTTCACGACGCTTCGGCGTCCAACGAGGCGGCCGGTGGGTCGCTGCTTGATGAGATCGTCCGCGACGGCGCTCGGCAGATGCTTGCTGCGGCGTTGCAGGCCGAGGTTGCCGCCTATGTCGAGGCGTTCGCTGACGAGGTCGATGAGCAGGGTCGGCGGTTGGTGGTCCGCAACGGGTTCCACCAGCCGAGGGAGGTGACCACGGCCGCGGGTGCGGTCCCGGTACGGGCGCCGCGGGTCAACGACAAGCGCATCGACGAGGCGACCGGGGAGCGGCGACGGTTTGCCTCGGCGATCCTGCCAGCGTGGGCACGGAAGTCGCCGCGGGTGGCGGAGGTGTTGCCGCTGCTGTACCTGCACGGCCTGTCCAGCGGTGACTTCGGGCCAGCGTTGACCCAGTTCCTGGGCACCAGCCACGGCCTGTCGCCAGCGACGATCACCCGGCTGACCAAGGACTGGCAAGACGAGGCGGCCGCGTTCAACAAGCGCTCCCTGGCCGGGCCCGACTACGTGTACGTGTGGGTCGACGGGATCCACCTCAAGGTCCGCCTGGAGCAGGACAAGGTATGTCTGCTGGTGATGATCGGCGTGCGTGCCGACGGTTCGAAGGAGCTGATCGCGCTCGACGACGGACACCGCGAGTCCACCGAGTCCTGGCTCGACCTGCTCCGCTCGTGCAAGCGGCGTGGGATGCGGGCACCGGTCCTCGCGGTCGGTGACGGGGCGCTGGGGTTCTGGGCCGCGCTGCGCGAGGTCTGGCCCGAAACCCACGAGCAGCGCTGCTGGTTCCACAAGATCGCCAACGTCCTCAACGCGCTCCCGAAGTCGGCCCAGCCGGGCGCGAAGACGGCACTGGCGCAGATCTGGAACGCCGAGGACAAGGACCACGCGAGGTCGGCGGTGAAGGCGTTCGCCGCCGACTACGGCACGAAGTGGCCCAAGGCCGTCGCGAAGGTCGCCGATGACCTCGACGTGCTGCTCGCCTTCTACGACTACCCCGCCGAGCACTGGGTCCACCTACGAACCACCAACCCGATCGAGTCGACGTTCGCGACCGTGCGGCTGCGTCAGCGGATCACCAAGGGGCCCGGCTCCCGAGCGGCCGGGATCGCGATGGCGTTCAAACTGATCGAGTCCGCACAGGCCAGGTGGCGTGCCGTGAACGCACCCCACCTCGTCGCGCTCGTCCGTGCCGGCGCAACGTTCAAGAACGGAGTACTCGTCGAACGCCCCAACGACCAAGACGGGCAGCCCTCGAGCCACGAATCAGGAGGTGACGCTCACGCCGCATGACACGCCGATCCACAGGTCTTGACTATTGCTCGCGTGCTCAGGCGCGGGGCATGTGCACGTCAGCGCCTTGGGCCGCAACGGGCGAGGAGGTCCGCGCCTATCCGACGGCCACCGACGACGACGTGATGGCAGCCGTGGCGAACGCGTCCGAGGCCTACGAGACCTGGGCGCGCGACGCCGCCGTCAGCGACCGGGCGAGGTGCACGCGGCGCGCCGCCGAGCTCCACACGGAGCGGCGGGACGAGCTCGCGGCCATCATCAGCCGCGAGATGGGAAAGCCGCTCGACCAGGCGCTCATGGAGGTCGACTTCAGCGCCAGCATCTTCGCCTACTACGCGGCGAACGCAGAGGCCTTCCTCGCCGACGAGGAGATCCCGGTCCAGTGGGGCGGCGGCTCCGCCCTCATCCAGCGGCAGCCGCTCGGAGTGCTGCTCGGCATCATGCCGTGGAACTTTCCCGTCTATCAGGTCGCCCGCTTCGCCGCGCCGAACCTGGTGGCCGGCAACACGATCGTCCTCAAGCACGCCCCACAGTGCCCGGAGTCCGCCGCCGCGCTGGCCCAGCTCTTCGCCGACGCCGGCTTCCCGGCCGGCGCGTACAACAACATCTACGCGACGAACGCCCAGATCGAGGCCGTGATCGCCGACCGCCGCGTCCAGGGTGTGTCGCTGACCGGATCCGAGCGGGCCGGCGCGGCAGTCGCCGAGATCGCCGGCCGGCACCTGAAGAAGGTCGTCCTCGAGCTCGGTGGTTCCGACCCGTTCATCGTGCTCAGCACCGATGACATGGACGCAACCGTGGACGCGGCCGTGATGGCACGTGTGGCCAACGGCGGCCAGGCGTGCAACGCAGGCAAGCGCATGATCGTCCACGAGGACCTGTACGACGATTTCGTGACGAAGTTCAGTGCGCGGCTGACGGCGATGCCCGCGGCGCCGTTGTCGTCCGGTGCTGCGGCGGAGCGGTTGGAGGAGCAGGTGTCGCAGGCCGTCGCTGACGGCGCGACCCTCGCCGGCGCCGAGGAGCAGGGAGGTGCCTGGTTCGCCCCCGGTGTGCTCACGGGCGTCGAGAGCAGCGCCGTCGCTCGCGAAGAGCTGTTCGGGCCGGTCGCAATGGTGTTCAAGGTTCGAGACGAGGCGGAGGCGATCCGGGTCGCGAACGACACCGACTACGGACTCGGCTCCTACATCTTCACCACGGACGCCGAGCAGGCGCGTCGGGTCGCGACCCGGCTGGACGCCGGCATGGTCTTCATCAACGGGGTCAACGCGATGGGACCCGAGATGCCCTTCGGTGGTGTCAAGCGATCGGGCTTCGGCCGTGAGCTCGGCCGGCTCGGCATCGAGGAGTTCCTGAACCGGAAGATGATCCGGATCGTCCGCTGAGTGTGCGGAAACGCCGACTCACCACATCACGAAAGGCAAGGCAGCAGCACGTGAGACGCGAGATCTACGACAGTGACCACGAGGCGTTCCGGAAGTCCGTCCGGGAATTCATGGAGCGCTCGGTCATTCCGAATCTTGACTCCTACGTGGAGAACAAGGCCTTCCCTCGCGAGCTATGGCTTGCAGCGGGCGAGCAGGGGTTGCTCGGCCTCGGCATCCCGGAGGAGTACGGCGGCAGCGGCGCCGAGGACTTCCGGTTCGCGGCGGTGCTGGGGGAGGAGACCTCGAAGGTCGTCGCGGCCCTCAACAGCTGCTGGGGCATCCACTCGGACACGGTGGTGCCCTACTTCGTCGAGCTGGGCACCGAGGAGCAGAAGAAGCGCTGGCTGCCAGGTATCGCGTCGGGCGAGATCCTGTGTGCGATCGGGATGACGGAGCCGAGCGGGGGATCGGACCTGGCCGCGTTGAAGACCACCGCGGTCCGTGACGGGGACGAGTAGGTGATCAACGGCTCCAAGACGTTCATCACCAACGGCTACTCCGCCGACCTGGTCCTGGTCGCGGCCAAGACCAGCCCCGACAAGAAGGCGCGCGGGATCTCGCTCTTCGCGGTCGAGACCACCAAGGAGGGCTTCTCCCGCGGCCGCAAGCTCGATAAGGTCGGCCAGGAGGAGTCGGACACGGCAGAGCTGTTCTTCGACAACGTGCGGGTCACGGATGCGGAGCTCATCGGCGAGCTCGACCACGGCTTCATCCACATGATGCAGTGGCTCCCGCAGGAGCGACTCGGGTCCGCCATCAGCAATGTCGCTCATGCCAAGCAGATCCTTGAGGAGACGCTGGTCTACACCAAGGAGCGCGAGGCGTTCGGGCAACCTGTCGGAACCTTCCAGCACAACAAGTTCCTGCTCGCCGAGCTCTTCACCCAGATCGAGGTCGCGGAGGCATACGTCGACAAGTGCGTCATGGCCCACGTGCGGGGAGAGCTCACCGCCATCGATGCCGCGAAGGCCAAGTGGTGGGCAGCCCAGGCGCAGTCGGAGGTGCTCGACCGCTGCGTACAGCTGCACGGCGGCTACGGGTTCATGAACGAGTATCGCGTGGGTCGCGCTTGGCGGGACGCTCGGATCACGAAGATCTGGGCCGGCTCGAACGAGATCATGAAGGAGCTGATCGGGCGCGACCTCGGTCTGTGACCGCCTCCGCCGCGGTCGGACGACGGGCTTGCGTATTCCGAGAAGCCTTGTCCTCCGGCTCTGGGGTGTCTCTGTTCCCCTGACCGCGCCTCCGGCGTGAGGATCGCCACATACGCCCGGGAGGAGAAGAGGATTGAACATGCCGATGGAGCGGCCCACCGCGTCGGCCCTCGCCCAGATCGCCGCAGCCTACGGTTTCGACGTCTCGCCGGATGACCTGCAGCACTACCGTGTCGCGGCCGACGAATCGATGGCCGCATGGGACCTCGTCGAGCTGCTCTACGCCGAGCATGTGCCAGCAGCGCCGGACCGGACCTGGACCCGTCCATCGGACGACGACAACCCGTTGGGGGCGTGGTATGTCCAGACTGAGATCCAGGAGTGCAATGACGGTCCGCTGGCTGGCCGGCGCATCGTCATCAAGGACAACACCAGCGTCGCGGGCGTACCCATGATGAACGGCTCGCGGATGCTCGAGGGTTTCACCCCTCGAGAGGACGCGACGGTGGTCTCCCGACTGCTGAGGGCCGGCGCCGTGATCGTGGGGAAGTCCGTGTGCGAAGACCTCTGCATGTCCGCGGGATCGCACACCAGCAAGACCGGTCCGGTGCGCAATCCCTGGGATCCGAGCCGCTCGACGGGGAGCTCGTCGAGCGGCAGTGGCGTGCTCGTCGCGACGGGCGAGGCCGACATGGCAGTGTCGGGCGACCAGGGAGGCTCCATCCGCATCCCGGCCGCATGCCTCGGCGTGGTCGGGCACAAGCCCACCTGGGGACTCGTGCCCTATACCGGCGCGGTGCCGGTCGAGCTCACGCTGGACCACCTCGGGCCCACGGCCCGGACGGTCACGGATGCTGCCCAGATGCTCACCGTGATCGCCGGAACCGATGGCCTCGACCCACGCCAGCCGTCCTTCCTGGAGCCGACCGACTATGCCGGACGGCTCGACGAAGGAGTGGCCGGCCTGCGGGTCGGAGTGGTCACTGAGGGTTTCGGACATGCCAACTCCGAGCCTGAGGTCGACGAGACGGTTCGTGCTGCTGTCGGATTCCTCCGATCAGCGGGAATGGTCGCGGAAGAGGTGTCCATCCCCTTGCACCTTCACGCCGCTGCGCTGTTCAGCGTCATTGCCTTCGAAGGCGCCCTCGCGCAGCTCGTCGACGGCAACACCTTCGGCTCTGGGTGGAAGGGCCGGTACGACCCCGAGCTGATGTCTTACTACGGCTCGCGGCGGCAGAGGGACCCCGCCGCGTTCTCCGAGTCGCTCCACCTGACGATGCTTGCCGGCCGCCACGCCCGCAACACTGCCCACGGCAGGCACTACGCGATGGCGCGTAACCTCGAGCCCACGCTTTCCGCCGCCTACGACGACGCCCTGCGTCACTATGACGTGCTGGTGATGCCGACGTCGCCGATTCGAGCGACGCCACTTCCGGGACCTGGCGCAGAGATTCCCGAGATCCTCGCTCGCGGTACCGAGATGCTCGCCAACACCGCCGCCTTCAACGTGACTGGCCACCCCGCGTGCTCAGTGCCCGCTGGCATGGCCGGGGGTCTGCCGGTAGGGATGATGATCATCGGCCGGAAATTCGACGACGCCGCTGTGCTCCGCGTCGCCCATGCTTTCGAAGCCGAGGTGGGCGGATTCCAGCGATGGGAACGAACGAAGGACCACGCATGAACGGAGTATTCGACCTTGGCGGGACCGATGGCCTCGGGCCGACCGAGGCATCCCCTTCAGAACCGCCGTTCTTCCATGACTGGGAGCGGGTCGTCTTCACCATGCAGCTGTCCTGCATGATCGGCGGCTGGTTTGGCCTGGATTCCTTCCGGCACGGCATCGAGCTGATGGACCCCGTGACCTATCTCAGCTCGTCGTACTACGAGCACTGGCTCCATTCGTTTGAGCATCACGGCATCGCCAAGGGTCACATCGACCCCGACGAGCTGGACCGTCGGACGCAGTACTTCCTGGACCACCCGGACGCGGCGCTCCCGGTCCATGAGCCGAAGCCGCAGCTGATCGAGATCGTCGATGCGCTCTCGACGCACGGTGCCCCGGCGTCGCGACCGACCGAGGCGCCGATCGGCTTTGCGGTGGGCGACGTCGTCCGGGTCCGTGGCATCGCACCCCTGGGCCACACGCGCCTGGCCCGCTACGTCCGCGGCAAGGTCGGGACGGTCGTTGCGTACCGCGGCTCGTTCGTGTTCCCAGACTCGGCCGGCAACGACCGTGGTGAGGATCCGCACCACCTCTACACGATCCGGCTCGAGGGCACCGAGCTATGGGGCGAGGAATACGCCGATCCCCGGACCTCCTCGACGTTCGACGTCTGGGAACCCTACATCGAGCTGGTGCGAGTGAGCGAAGGAGCGGGAACATGAGCGAAGCCGACCGCACGTCGGAGGCGATCGCGGCGCGGGTGAAGGCCCTGGAGTCGATGCTGATCGAGCAGGGCCTGCTGACCACCGAGATGATCGACCGCTACGTCGACATCTACGAGAACGAGGTCGGCCCGCAACTCGGCGCGAAGGCGGTGGCGAAGGCCTGGGCCGATCCGGAGTTCAAGGAGCGGCTCCTTCAGGACGGGACTGCGGCCTGCGCCGAGCTGGGCATCGGTGGGGGGCAGGGCGAGCACATGGTGGTGATCGAGGACACCGATGAGGTGCACCACGCCATCGTCTGCACGCTGTGCTCCTGCTACCCGTGGCCCGTCCTTGGCCTGCCGCCCAACTGGTATAAGGAGCCGCAGTATCGCTCGCGCATGGTCCGAGCGCCGCGACAGGTGCTGGCCGAGGACTTCGGATACGAGATCCCAGAAACCAGGGAGATCCGCGTCTGGGACTCCAGCTCCGAGATCCGCTACTGGGTGCTGCCCCAGCGTCCGCCGGGTACCGAGGGGTGGTCGGAGGAACAGCTCGCCGGGTTGGTCACCCGCGACTCGATGATCGGCGTCGCTCCCATCGAGGCAGTGTCATGACGACGTCAGCCGTGGGGTCGGAGTCGACGGCCGGAGAGCGGCGCAGCGTGGACGAGCTGATCGGCGATCTCCCCGGCCGGTCCAACGATCTTGCGTTCGACGAGCCGTGGGAGCTGCGTGCCTTCGCGCTCGTGGTCGCCGCGCATGAGGCGGGTGGGTATGCCTGGGCCGAGTTCCAGCAGGAGCTCATCGCGTCCATTCGGGAGTGGGAGGAATCCGCCGACGACACCGATGCGTCGTGGTCGTACTACCAGCACTGGGTCCGGGCGCTCGAGTCAGTGCTGGCCGGGCGAGGGGCCGTCGACCGGAACGCTGTGGATCGACGGACGTGCGACGTCCTCGCCACCCCCAAGAACCGCAACCATCACGAACCGCATTACGAGCCGATCGCCGTCGACCCCGCGAGGACGACGTCGATCCCGGAGGCACCGTGAACATCGAATCCACCCCCCTCGCCCATCGTCCCACCCCGTCGGCCGTGCCGCTCTGGGCGTCGGCACTCGCGGCCGTGGCGCTGCTTGCCGTGTTCTTGATCCTCCAGGGGAACGACTCTCTCCTCTCTGCCGAGATGGGCTCGTGGCTGCACGAGGTCACGCACGATGGACGGCATGCACTCGGCGTGCCGTGCGACTGACACCGTGGCTGCGACGTCCTGGGGGCTGCGCCTCAGGTGTGGTGCGGTCGCGGGAGCAGCGGGCGGCCTAGCGTCTGTCGTGGTCCTCTGGCTGATGGTCGAACCGGTCATCGGCCGAGCCATCCTGCTCGAGGAGGAGATGCACGGCCGGCACGAGGCCGGGGGTTCTCACGAACACGGCGCCACGGTGACGCGCCTGCAGCAGCAGATCGGGGGCACGATCACCGTTCTCGTCGTTGGCGTGCTCCTCGGACTTGCATTCGCCGTGATCTACGCGTGTGTGCAGCACCGCTTCTCTGAGGAGACGGATCTGGGAAGGGCGCTGAGCCTCGCGGCGCTGGCGTTCACCGTCGTCGCTGCCGTGCCGAGAGTGATGGTGCCGGCTAATCCGCCCGGGATCGGCAGCTCGGACACCGTGGGCCGGCGGACGCTGATGTATCTGTTGATCATCTTGGTCGGCGTGCTCTTCGTCGGAGTCGTATTCGCGCTCCATCGGGCAGCGGTCGACAGGGGCATCGCGCCGGAGGGGCGCTGGCTCCTGACTGCAGCGGCGGTCGCGATCGGCGCCTTGGTCGTCTTTTCGGTGCCGCACGTCGAGGAGCGAGTGCCTTCGGTAATTCCTGCTGATCTCGTCTGGGACTTCCGTGTCGGATCGCTGGTGCAGACGGCCGCCCTGTGGACGACGATGGGGATCGTTCATGGCGTGTTGCTGCATCGCGAACGAGAGCGTGAGTCGGTGAGCTTGATGGCTCGGGGTCGATGAGCTGGAGGCGACGCCGTGCGCCCGTCGTCAAATCGGAGGATGAGTCATCCTCGGCTCCGCGCGGCGCCTCTGATGGAGACGTCGTAGACCGGCCATGCCGGGTCTCGTTGGACGAGATCGTCGCGCGACTCCTGCTCTGGTCGGGCTGCTGATCGGAGACTTCGACGTGCTGCCTCGCGGAGGACTGGCGCGGCTCGCAACCGGTGACGCCTATGGTCCAGCTGGCGCGAATCGCCGTCGATAGGAAGTCGGCGTCGTCGCGAACGCCGTAGTGAAGTTCTGCCGGAAGGTCACGACGCTGCTGAAGCCGCACTCTTCTGCGATGCGGGAGATCGGCCAGGTCGTCGTCTCGAGGAGGCGGCGAGCTTCGTCGAGACGACGAGTGAGGACCCATCGTGCTGGTGTTGTGCCGGTGACCTCCGCGAATCGGCGCGTGAAGTTGCGCCGGCTCATCCGGGCGTGGGCTGCCAGGTCGTCGACCGAGAGTCGCTCATCGAGGTGGGCGAGGGCCCAGTCGATTGTGGTTCCGAGGTCGCCCACGCCCCCCGCCGCCGGTATGGGGCGGTCGACGTACTGAGCCTGGTCGCCTTCGCGGTGGGGCGCGACGACGAGATGGCGAGCGACGGTGGCTGCCGCGGTCGATCCGAGCTGCGAGCGCACGATCGACAAACACGCGTCGATTGCCGACGCCGTGCCGGCGGACGTGAGGACGTCGCCGTGGTCCCGATAGAGCGCTGCCGGCGTGACGGTCACATCCGGGCGTCGCTTGGCGAGCTCTTCGACCGCGCCCCAGTGGGTGACGACATCCCTTCCGTCGAGGACCCCGCTGTCCACGACGGGGAAGGCTCCGAGGCACAGCCCTGCGATGTGGCTGCCCCGCGCCTGCGCGGCGCGGATCCTGTCGGCCAGGACCGCGTCGGTTGGCGGGAGGTCGCTCGGCCACGACGGCATCACCACGAGGTCGGCGTCCTCGACGACGTCGGGTCCTGCGACAGCTTCGACCCGGAGCCCCTCGGCGGTCCGGATGCCGTGCCCGTCCGCGGTCCACACGACGGGAGTCCATCCTTCGGCCAGACCGAGGCGGCTGACCTCGCCGAAAACCAGCAGCGGAGCGGCAAGGTGGAACATGGTTATGCCGTCGAAGGCGTGCACGACGATGCGCATTGTGGCCCGATCTCATCGAAGGTCGTCTTTCGTGCCACTCACGGTACCGCCTCGCAGCGACCAGAGTGGAGGGGAAGGCCCCACCCACCTAAAGCAGGAGAGTCTCTGTGTCCACGCCCCGCCGCGCGCTGATCGTCGTCGACGTCCAGCAGGAGTACTTCGACGGCATCCTCCAGATCCAGTCCCCGTCACGCGAGCAGTCTCTTGCCAACATCCTGGCCGCGCTCGATACCGCGGAGCGCCAGGACATGCCCGTGGTCGTCGTCCAGCACGAGCTGCCCGAGGGCGCGCCGGTCTTCGCCGTCGGAAGCCACAGCTGGTCGTTGCGCCCCGAGATCGAGCGGCGCCTGAAGCCCTCCTGGAAGCGGGTGACCAAGGACAAGGGCAGCGTCTTCGCTGGCACCGACGTCGCCGCATGGCTGCTCGAGCAGGAGGTCGACACCATCACCATCGTCGGCTTTATGACCAACAACTGCGACATCGCCACAGCGGTGGGCGCCGAGGAGCTCGGCCTGGCTGCGGAGATCCTCTCTGATGCGAGCGGTGCGATCCACCTGGCCAACGAGGCGGGCAAGGTCTCCGCCGACGAGCTGCACCAGGCCCTGCTCGTGCTGCTGCACTCCAACTTCGCAGCGGTCGCCAGCACCAAAGCCTGGGCGGAGGCCGTCGCCGCTGGAGCCGCGCTGCCCAAGAGTGACCTCGGCACTTCCGCCATGCAGGGCCGCGCCTCCTTCGCCGGCTGAAGAGCGGACCCTGCGGGTCCACGAGTGCCGCCAAGCAACATGGTGGTCGTCGTGGGCGGACGCCTGTGGCGTCGCCCACGACAGAGGCAGTGGCAACCGAGCTCGTGCTCGCCTCAGAAGGTAGAGCGCTCCTTCCTGACGTCGCACTGGCCTGGCCGGCCCACCCGGAGTCGGAGAGGCGGGTCGCCGGGAGCGGAAATCGCTCCCGGCGGGCGGCGCCGACACGCGACCGGGGCGAGCCGGCAGTCGGCAGATAGTCGTCACGGGACCACGAATTTTCACCATCAACCATCATCGGCCGGCATGCAGCGTTCGCGCAGGTCCGGCCGTGTTTTCCAATCACCGTCAGCGGCAGTCGTCAAGCCCCAGAAGGCCCTCGAATTGTCCCCCGACAAGGCCGTCTCGCTTCTCGCTGGAGGATGACTTAGCTCGAGCCGGGCCTGATTGTCTCCGCCTATGGCTATCTCGTGAGGACACTGAATCGCTGGATCGAGGGCGTGCTCACCGCGGCGCACAGATTGCAGTCTTCAGCGGCTGTCGTATTCGTCGCGGGCGCGTAGGACTGTCTCGATGTGCTCTTCGGCCCATTGCCCGAGCGCGGCGAGGGGCTTGCGCAGGGTCTGGCCGAGGGCGGTGAGTTCGTACTCCACGCGGGGTGGCATCTCGTTGTACATAGTGCGGGTGAGGTCCCGTCGCGCTCGAGGTCGCGCAGGGTCTCGGTGAGGACCTTGCCGCTGATGCCGTCGACTCTCTCGCGGAGCGCGCCGAACCGAAGCGGCCCGTCGTCCAGCCAGAGGAGCTTCCAGCTCGCGGTGAGGGGCCCGGCCATGGTCAACGGCGAGCTGGTTGCTGTGCCTGTGCGCTTCACCGGCCGCCGCGATGGGGCGTCGATGGACATGACCGGAGTGGACCTGCTTACTGTCCGTGACGGCAAGATCGTCGAGGTGCACCTGTTCTCCGAGAACGGCGTAGCCGAGGACCAGTTCTGGGGACGTCCCTGACCTTCGGTGGTCAGGTGAAACGCATATGATGGTCGTCGGCGCCGGACGCTCCAGCAGAGCCATGCGGATCAGAAGGACCCGCGTAGTCCCACGTTCCGGAAGTCTGGTGACCTCGCCCAAAGGTGTTCTCACTGCTTCGTTCCGCGGCATTGGTACTAACGAGGGCGCGACGACGACCAGCTGCCTGCGGTCCGCAGATAGTCCGCAGAAGGTCCCGG
The DNA here is from genome assembly GCF_054954065.1 of Nocardioides sp. S5-5. NCBI lineage: Bacteria > Bacillati > Actinomycetota > Actinomycetes > Propionibacteriales > Nocardioidaceae > Nocardioides > Nocardioides sp. S5-5. Next base: position 4,552,671 of record NZ_CP199913.1, on the reverse strand, counting down.
AACGACCACTTCTGGCCATCGACGATCAACGAACGGGCGGGCGTGTTTGCGCAGGTCAGACAGAGTTTCCAGTCATGTCCAGTGTCAGTCACCAAGGCCCAAGAACCCCTCGAATCGTCTCCCTGGTACTACTGATTCTTCAGAGTTGCACCGGTCAGAGGCATGTTGAGGGGCCTCAAGCACCCTTCCAGTCCGCAGAATCTCCGGTGAGGCATCTCCAGGACGCCTCCATCGGCGGCGCCGTTTGCGGTGTCGCCAGGCCCGGGTGCCACCGGCCACCAAGTGCACATGAAGGCGCCCATCGGTGCGGGTGCCTGGCGGAGGTGAGTGAGCGGTCCGTTCAGCTCCTGATGGTGCTGGTGACCCGTCTGTTCCCGGCGATCGAAGCTTCGGGTCCCGTCGTGATCCCGCGGCGAGGTCGGTGACGGATGTGGAGGACAGAGGTCGTGGCGGCTGCGATCACCACGAATGCCCCGTAGAGAGCGATGACCGTTGCCAGTCCGAGCTGCGGGACGAGGAGCCCGGCAACGAGAGCAGGAAGCCCGTAGGCGACATAGCAGACGACATAGATCGCCGATATCAGGCTCGCACGATCTGTCGGGGGCGCCGTCGCAAGCACCAGCCGTACCGGTGCTTGGAAGCCGGCGCCGAAGCCAGCGCCCGCAACGACAGCGCCGACGGCGACACCGGGCAGGACCTCGAGGAGGGCGCACGCAACGGTGAGGACTGAGCCGAGGATGAGTGCTGCTGAGCCGACGACGAGCGCCCGACGGGCATCAACCTGCCGAAGGGTCAGAGCGGTGAAGGCTCCCGTACCCGTCATTGCTGCGAGGAGCGCGCCTGCGGCGAAATGGCTCGAGATGTCGAAGATCTCGACGAGCGCAGACGGCATGAGTGAGAGGAACAGGCCCGCGATGGCCCAACTGGCCGCGATCGAGCCGGCGCCGATGCGGAACTGGCGCCGGGATGCGTCAGGTACGGAGATGGTGGGACGGAGCGATTGCAGTGCCCCCGGCCGGCGCTCGACACCGTCCGGGAGAAAGGGGAGCGTCAGCGCCAGCAGGACGAGGAGCGAGCCGAAGGCGACGTAGACGAGTGTCTCGGGCGCTGGGGCCCACTGCACGAGCGCGCCACTGGCCAAGGATCCCACGGCGAGCGCGAGCGCTGGAAGGGCGGCGTTCAGAGTGCTCGCGAGCGCGGGATGTCCGGGCGGAGCGTTGTCGATGAGCGCGGCGCCGAGCGCTCCGAGGGCAAGGCCGACGGCGATTCCTTGCTCGGTCCGTCCGAGCACCAGCGCTCCGAAGCCGTTCGCCGTCGCAAGCACCAGGTGCGAGGCGGCGATGCCGAGCGTGCCGACGATCAGCACGGGGCGTCGGCCGACGTGGTCGGAGAGGCGTCCGGCGACGAGGACGCTGAGGAGGATGCCCGCCATGTACGCCGCGAAGGCCGCAGTGAGCATGAAGGGCGTGAGGTTCCACTCCTCCGCGTAGATCGGGTAGAGCGGCGAGGGGACCGCAGACGAGGCGACGGCGACCAGGAACAGGGTCGCGAGCATCCAGAACCATGTGATCGCAGCGGATGACGACATGGTCCTCATCATTCCTTGCTGACTACGAAAAACATAGTCAGATTCGACAGCACATGGCGCACCCGTCATGATCAGGTCATGGCACGACCTCGGATGGCGGACAACCCTTGCGGCATCGCGCGCGGACTGGACCTTCTCGGCGAACGCTGGACGGGCCTCGTGCTCCGCGACGTGTTGAGAGGAGTCCAACGCTTCAGCGACCTGCAGCGGGAGCTGGGAGTGGCGCCGGACGTGTTGTCTGATCGACTGACGAAGCTGATCGAGGCCGGCGTACTGACGAGGGTCGACTATCGAGAGCATGGCCAGCGTTCTCGATCGAAGTACACACCGACCGAGTCCGGGATTCGACTTGGCCTGGTGCTCGTCGCGTTGAACGACTGGGCGGACGAGTTCAGGCCGCTCGAGAGGGCGAGGCCGAACTCCCTGCGGTTCATCGAGCGGCCCACGGGTCAGGCGGTCCACCTCGCCCTCGTCGGCGACGACGGCCGGATCGTCGCCGACGAGGACATCGGGCTGAGGGCCTCCGGCTCGTAGTCCCGGGCACCGCTCGCCCAACGGCGCGTGTCCGGGCGCCCGCGAGCTGGTGCCATGGGTGACCTCCGGGGTGTCGCTGGCTCAGCGCCAAGCGTGAAGTCGCGCGAAGCGTTCGCCGATGAGCCTGTGCGTGGGCGCGTCCGGATGGAGGTTGTCGGGCAACGGCAGCGCTTCAGCGTCGGACGGCCCGTAGAGTCGCAGCCCGTCGAGGTAGTGGAGGTTGGCGTCCTCGCGCTCGGCGCAGACCGCCTCGAGGGCCGATCGGATCGCCGTGAGGGACAACTTCCCTCGGGAGACATCCTCCGGGTTGCCGCCCGCGATGAAGGCGATGCGACCGTTGGCCAGCGCGTCTGCGTCCGGGATGGTCGGGCCAGGTACTTCCTCGTGGATCAGGCAGTGAATGGGTGAGATCACGGTCAGCGGGGTCTCGGGATGTCCATCCCTGATGGTGTCCAGGTAGCCGTGGATCGCCGGTCCGAGAGCTCGCCGTCGAAAGAGGTCCTGGTTGACGACGTTGATGCCGATCTTCAAGGTGATGACGTCGGCAGGTGTGTCGCGGATGGTTCGCGCCACGAATGGATCCAGCAGGGCGCTGCCGCCAAGTCCGAGGTTCACCAGTTCGACACCTGCAAGCTTCGCGGCGATGGCAGGCCAGGTTCCCGTCGGGTGGGTCGCTGCGGAGCCATGACTGATGGAGCTGCCATGGTGCAGCCAGGTGGGCCGGTCGTGGGCGACCGGCAGAACCGCCGCGTTCGTCCGCAGGTCGACCAGCTCGCACTGCTCGTTGTGGGGCAACCAGATCTCGACCAGTTTCGGACCGTCGGGCAAGGTCACGGACAGGGTGGACGTCGCACCTGCCAGGTGCGTGCTGGAGCCGGTCATCATGTCGACGTTCAGGGTGCTGCCGTTCGCCGCAGCCAACTGAGCGAAGAGTCGACCGTCGACGACGACGTCGTAGACCCCCGCCGGGGGAGTGGGAGCGCCAACGTAACGCCGTCTTGTCGCGTGAACATCCAGTTCGACCGCGGTCGCTTCGGTCTGCATCGTCACGCGCACTCCGGAAGGCTGGGCCTCGGCGAGATGGACCTGCGGATCGTCGGTCTGCGCTCGCGCCCAGGCCGGCAGCCGGTGAGGCAGCACGCCACGCTCGGTTCGTTCGAGCTCAAGCGCTCCCTTGATCAGGTCGGTGTCGATCATCGCTCCCCTTCGGGGCCTTGTCGCCATGGCAGGCTGACCCGGCCGGTCCGCCGCATCGACGCTGTGGCGCTTGGCATCCAGGTAGGACGTCGGCCGGGTCGCGGTTGCGATCTCCGGCCACGCAATCGTCGGGTTCTGCTCGGGTCAGGCCGGGTCGCGCCGGCCCGGGGACTACGCCGCGGCGGAGGTCAACCGGGCGATCTCGTTCTCGACGAGCTCATTGATCGCCTGACGCTCGGTTCCGAGGCCGACGATCGTCCAGCGGTCGTCCTTGCCCTCGAACGACTCCACGTCGGCCTCCGAGATCCACGAATCGGTGCCGCCGCTGAAGAAGGGCTCCTCGGCGGTCGTGTCACGGCGTACGACGCCCTCGACGATGTGTACTCGGCGCTCGTAGACCATGTGGGCCTCGCTGATGGACGTGCGGACTGTCCGTTCGAGGACGCTGGCGCCGCGCTTGCATCGCGCGTACTGCCAGGCCTCGCCCGCAGTGGAGAAGACCTCGATCGCGTTGTCCGCGGTCCGCACCACGTGCACCGCCGAGCTGCCGTCGTAGACCTTCATCGTCGACTCCTTGCTGAGACTGTGTGGACAGGGGCGGCGGTTGCGGGCCGGTCCGCTGGGCGGTGGACCAGGACCGCCCTGAAGCGGGGTTGCTCCCGGAGGGCCCAGCGCTCCAGTTGCGCCGGGTCCGAGCTGTGCTCATCGGCGGCGTCCCGCAGGATCGCTGCGGTCCTCACGAGCTTGCGGCGCTCGGGCAGCGCCTCCGTCAAGCCGCGGGCAAGCGAGCGTTGGACGGGGGAGGTGCGGGTCGCTGCGGCGTCGAGGGCGGCCAGTGCGTCCTCCTCGCGTCCCAGCAGGTCACCGGCGGCCTCACGCACGCTCGCGTGCACCGCCTGCGGCGCGACCTGCGCTCGCAGGAGGGCCGGACGTCCGCGCCGGCCGCAGCACTGAGCCAGTCGGAGCGCGGTGGCCGCATGTGCGTCCGACATCGTCAGGAGGAGGCGGGCGGTCTGGGGGAGGCGCTCGCGGCGGAGCCACGCTGCAGCAGCGAGGCAGTGGTTGCTGAGCTCCAGGTCGATGCTGATCGCGTCGGAGACGTCGGGCAGATGGACGAGCTGGCGGATCGCCATCGCTGCTCCCTTCGCCGTCCCCGATCGGGCTGTGCCGACTGGTTGTGGTGCAGCCTAGGAACGGCGCCCGGAGGACTCAACGAAGTCGTTCCGGGAGGCTGAACCGCCGCTCGGAGACCTCATTGCGGCCGGTGCGGTGTTCCCGCCGAGCTGATGTCGAAGACGGTCCCGGTCACGGTCAGGGCATCGTGCGCCGAGGCCAGCAGCAGGTAGGCACCCACGTAGTCCTGCGGTTCGATGCGTCGTTCGAGAGCCGAGTACTGCTCCAGGTACTCCTGGATCGGGATGTCACTGATGCTGCGCTCGTCCAGGCCCAGCGAGCGCGGTCCGCTGAGGTTCGTCGCCGTCCCACCGGGCGCCACGCCGTTCACCCGGACATCGGGGGCCAGCTCGTAGGCCAGCTGACGTACGACGCCGAGCCCCGCGTGCTTCGTGGCCGTGTAGAGGACGCCGCCTCCCTGCGGATAGAAGGATGCGTTGGACAGTGTGAGGACGATGGCGCCGCGCGACCTCCTCAACTCGGCGGCCGCCGCCCGCGCCCCGAACAGGTAGCCCAGCACGTTCACCTCGAAGAGGTCCTTGAACCCGGCCGCGAGCTCGCTGGGGGAGAGGTCGAGCAAGGTCCGGCTGAAGTCCCAGAGGCCGACGTTGCCGATCAGGACGTCGAGCCCTCCGAAGCTGTCCACGGCGGCTTCGACGGCTCGCTCGTTGTCGGCGTACGACGTGACGTCGCCGGCCACGGTGACCAGGTTGCGGTCGCCGATCGCCTCGAGCTCGGCGACCTTGTCGGGCGCCCGCTCCAGGACCGCGACGCGTGCCCCTTCGGCGAGAAGGCGGTCCACCACGGCTCGCCCGATCCCGGAGCCCCCGCCCGTGACCAGGACGACTCGTTCCTCCAGTCCGCGCACCTCGGTGGTCCTCTCTGTCGTCGTCAGTGATCGGTGATGAATGAGGTCACGAGGCGGTTGAACTCCTCGGCGTGCTCGAGCTGGGCCCAGTGGCCGCACCTGTTCATCAGGACCAGCCGTGAGTTCTGGATCATCGACATGGCTCGGAGCCCGACCTCCCAGTGCACGGTCCGGTCGTCGCGCCCGTGGATGAGCAAGGCGGGGACGCTGGAGGTCGGCAGGGCCGCGGCCGCGGTCATGAAGGCCTCCTGGCCGACGCCCGCGCTCATCCGCTCCAGCCAGTGCTTGAGGTGCTCCGGGTGCGCGAGCGCGGCCCGCGACCGCTCCTCGGCGAGCTCATCGGTGGCGAACGCCGGGTCGAAGCACATCACCTGCACGAGCCGCTTGAAGTTGGCCGGCGACGGGTCCTGGTAGGCCTCGAAGAGGGCCTTCATGCCTTCGCTCATTCCCGCGGGCGACAGGACGTTGACGCCCCACACGCCGGAGCCCATCAGGACCAGGTGCGACACCCTCTCGGGCCAGCGGGCATTCACGATGATCCCGGCCCCGCCCCCCATCGAGTTGCCGACGATGGCGGCGCGCTCGATCTCGAGGGCGTCCATCAGCTGCTTGACCGCCTCGCCCTGGTCGAAGCCCGACTCCACCGGCTGCGGGCTCGACTCGCCCCAGCCCGGCATGGTGACGGCGACGACCCGGAACCTCTCCGAGAGGGGGCCGATGTTCGGCGCGAAGTTGGACCAGCCGGTCGCCCCCGCGCCGGTGCCGTGGATCAGCAGGACCGGGTGTCCCTCGCCGGCCTCGTTGACCTGGATCTCATAGTCAGGGGTGCGCACGATCCGGCTCGTGCTCTCGTTGGTGATCGCGCCGCTCTGGGTCTGGGTCGTCATGGGGTGCTGACTCCTCGGTGATGGGGGGGGTTGGTGGTCAGTCGGGAAGGTCGACGAAGACGTCGTCGCCCTCGACCTTGACGGCATACGTCGCGACCGGGCAGGTGGCCGGGAGGCTGAGCACCTCACCGGTCTTGATGCAGAACTTGGCGAAGTGCCAGGCGCACTCGACCACGCCGCCCTCGACGTAGCCGTCGGCCAGGGAGGAGTCGTCGTGGGTGCACGTGTCGTCGATCGCGTAATACTCGTCGTCGACGTTGAAGAGGGCGATGGGCTTCTTCCGTTCGAGCTGGAAGCCTTCGCCCTCCTCGATGTCGGACGTGCTGCAGGCCTTGGTCCAGGTCACGTGGTCTCACACACCTTCCGTCGGTTCATCGGCGGCATCAGCCGCGCGCCAGGGTCTTGATCAGGGACTTGATCTCGAGTCCGTCATCGGCGAGCGCCTCGCGGTGGCCGCCGATGGGTCGCTGGATCAGTCGGCGCGCGGCGCCCACGTCCCGCGCACGGTCGAGGCCGCACACCGCCACGACCACGTCGTCGCGGAGCCAGAAGCCGAGGTAGGACGACGCGGTGGAGTCGCGTCGCATCACGATCTCGTCGGAGGGAGCGGGGCGCCCGAACATCTGGAACGTGAGCCCGAACTGGTCCGACCAGACGTACGGCGTCTCGGTGAACGCAGTCGGCGTCCCGGCGATGCTCGCCCCGACCGCGGCTCCGTGCTTGAGTGCGACGTCCCAGTGCTCGATCCGGGCGGGCCCACCCACGAGGTGCGGGTGCGGCTGGCTGGCGACGTCACCTGCGGCGTACACCCACGCAACGTCCGTGCGCCCGTGGGGATCGACCACGATGCCCTGGTCGTCGGTGCGGACGCCGAGTGCCGTGGCCAGCTCGATGCGGGGCTCGACCCCGACACCGACGACCACGGTGGCGGCCGGGATCCGGGTGCCGTCCTCCAGCACGACAGCCTCGACCGCGTCCGTGCCCTCGAACCGCAGCACGTTCTGGTCGAGGAAGAATCGGACGCCACGCTCCCGGTGCAGCTCCAGCGCCCGCGCACCGAGCTGCTCGTGGAGGACGGGGAGGGGGCGGGGTGCGACCTCGACCACGCTCACCTCGATCCCGTGCTCACGGGCGAGTGCCGCGACCTCGAGGCCGATGAAGCCTGCGCCGACGACCACGAGTGGACCGCCGAGCGTGAAACGCTCGGCGAGCAGGCCGGCGTCACAGGCGTCGCGCAGCACCAGGACGTGGTCGAGGTGGGCGCCCGGCACGGTCAGGCGCCGGGCTGCCACGCCGGTGCTCAGGAGCAGCGTGTCGGGGACCAGGGTCTCGTGAGTGCTGAGCCGGATGGCGCGGGTCGTGGGGTCGACACCGCGAACCTCGACGCCCAGGAGGAGCTCGATCTCGAGTTCGGCGAAGCGGTCGAGAGGAACGATCGGCCGGAGCGCGCTGTCAGCGAGCTTCGACAGCGGGGGGCGTTCGTACGGCGGGTTCGGGTCGCGATCGATGAGGGTGATCGCCCCGTCGTGCCCGTGTGAGCGCATGGCGAGCGCCGCCGAGACGCCTGCGGCGCTGGCTCCGACGATCACATGGTGCGGCATGGCTGTCCCCAATTCTCGAACTCCCTTGACGATACTGGAGTCTGATATACCGTATCTCATACAGGGTTCCCCATGGTGGAACACCGAGGGCACGACCACGGGAAAGGAGGTCTACTGATGACGCTTCAGCAGGCCAGGAACACAGGGATCGCCAGCAACCGCGACACGTCGGCCGGCAAGGCGCTCTCCCTTCTCGACGCCCTCGGCGGACCGCGCTCCGTGATGGGGGTCTCGGAGCTCGCGCAGCTCGTCAACCTGCCGAAGGCCACGGCGCACCGGCTGCTCGCCGTCCTCATCGAGAGCGGCTATGTCCGGCGCGCCGGCGACAAGTACGCCCTCTCGACCCGGGCGTTCGAGCTCGGGAACCAGGTCGCGGTGGCGCGGGCGAACGGCCTGCGGGACCGGGCGATGCCGGTGCTGACCGAGCTCTACGCCCAGACCCGGGAGGCGATCCACCTCGCAGTGCCGGCCGGCGCCAGCGTCCTGTACGTCGAAAAGCTCTTCGGACCGGACTCCGTGCGGATCGGCACGGCGGTCGGCATGCGCCGGCCGCAGCACGCCACCGCGCTCGGCAAGTCGATGCTGGCCTTCTCGGAGCCGCAGTTCGCGGCCTCGATGCAGGCGCGCTACTACCGTTTCACCGCGTTCACGATCGCCAACCCCGACCTTCTCGGGCGCGCGCTCGAACGCGTGCGTCAGGAGGGCTATGCCACCGACTTCGAGGAGATCTTCCTCGGGGTCTCGTGCATCGCCGTGCCGGTGCTCGACCGGCGCACGCAGCAGCCGGTTGCGGCGCTGTCCTTGAGCACGGGAGCGGTGGGTCGTTCCGTCCTGCGCTACAAAGCCGTGATGCTCCGGGCGGCCGAACAACTCTCCGGCCACGTCAGCACGATGGTCGCCTGATGCGCAACGGGCCGCGGTTCGGCCAGACGGAACGCGTTGGTTGTCGAGCCCTTGTGAGAGTCGCACGATCAGCGGACGAGGTCCACGTGAACCGGATGGGACGGAACGACGCATGACGAGAGTCGAAGCACTCGGCTACCTGGGGCTACGAGTGAACAGCCTGGACGACTGGGAGGTCTTTGCCACCGAGATCCTGGGCATGAGCGCCGCCCGTGAGGAGATCGACGGCGAGGACGCGCTGGTCCTGCGCATCGACGAGCGAGCCCATCGCGTCACGCTCCGGGCCGGCGACGACGAGCTCGACTACGTCGGCTGGCAGGTCTCCGGTCCCGACGCCCTGGACGAGGTGGCGGCCGCGCTCGACGAGGCCGGCGTCGCCTACAAGGATGATGCGGCGCTGGCCGAGTTGCGGGGCGTGCGTCGGTTGCTGAGCTGCACCGACCCCGCCGGGTACGCCCTGGAGTTCCACTACGGCGCGACCAACGTGCGCGAACCGTTCCTCTCACCCACGGGCGCACGGTTCGTCACGACGACGCCCGACGGCGCGGACCTCGGCCTCGGCCACGTGGTCGTGGTCTGCGACAACGTCGATGAGACGCTCGAGTTCTACCGACGGGTGCTCGGTTTCAAGGTGAGCGACCACATCATCCCCGTCCCAGGGCTGCTCCTCACCTTCCTGCACACCAACCCGCGTCACCACTCGCTCGCGGTGGCGCCGATCTACGGCGAGGGAAAGGGCGAGATCAACCACTTCATGCTCGAGGTCGACGACCTCGACGTGGTCGGTCGCGCGCTCGACAAGGTGCAGCGACGCGGCATCCGACAGCTCGCCACGCTGGGGCGGCACACGAACGACAAGATGCTGTCCTTCTACGTCCAGTCCCCGTCCGGCTTCGGTGTCGAGTACGGCACCGACGGGCTCCTCATCGACGACGACACCTGGTCCGTCGTGACCTACGACTCCTCGGAGTACTGGGGCCACGTCTTCGACCGTGACTGACCTGCTGCAACCCGGATGGAGAACCTGACATGACCATCGCCAGCAACACCGAGAACTCGGCGTACCTCGATTCGCTCGTCAACGTGACCACCGGCGAGCTGGACCGCCGCATCTTCAGCGACGAGGAGATCTTCGAGCTGGAGATGAAGCACATCTTCGGGCGGGCCTGGCTCCTGCTCTGCCATGACACGCAGATCCCTAAGCGCGGCGACTTCTTCGAGGCGCCGATGGGGCGGGACAACGTGCTCGTGGTCCGTCAACGCGACGGTGGCATCAAGGCCTTCCTCAACACCTGTTCGCATCGCGGAAACGCGGTCTGCCGGGCGGAAGAGGGCAACGTCCGCAACTTCATGTGCACCTACCACGGCTGGACCTTCGGCCTGGATGGCGAACTGGTCGGCGTGCCCGGGATGACGGACTTCTACCGCGAGGACCTGGACAAGTCGAAGTACCCGCTGCGCAAGGTGGCCCAGCTCGACAGCTACAAGGGCTTCGTCTTCGCGACGATGGACCCCGACGCCCCGCCGCTGGTCGACTTCCTCGGCCGGACCGGCCGGATCGCCATCGACCTGCTGGCCGAACGAGGTGACATGGAGGCCCGACCGGGCGTGCAGAAGTTCACGCTCAACTGCAACTGGAAGTTCGCGGCCGACAACTCGTTCGACTACTACCACCCGCAGATCACCCACATCTCGGCGCAGGCCGTCGGAATGATCCCCAGCACGGATCAGACCGACAGTGGGGGGGCCAGGACCGACGAGGGCAAGGCCCTGGGCGTGCAGCGGCTCCCCACGGACCTGGACACGCTCGTCGCGCTCGGCGAGTACGGTCACGCGATCTCGGGACCGAGCCTCGACTCGATGGTCGCGACCCTGCCGCCGGAGATGCACGAGCTCGTGACGTGGCGCCAGCAGCCCGGGCCGCTCGCCGAGCTGGGACCGGTGGGATCCCGGTTCGCCGGTCACCCGCACCTGTTCCCGACCGCCTGGTTCACGATGGACGCCCAGATCAGCCTCCGTGTGCCGCGCAGTGCCGGTGTGACCGAGGTGTGGTGGTTCAGCTTCAAGGACCGCAATGACACTCCTGAGGAGCAGAGGGCTCAACTCGGACGGCAGATCCACTCCTTCGGACCGGCCGGCTTCCTCGAGCAGGAGGACGGCGAGAACTGGTCGCAGAGCACGCTGCAGACGCACGGCGGCGCCAGCCGTGAGATTCCGCAACTGCTCAAGATGGGGCTCGGCCGCGGCAAGATCATTCACGAGGACGGCGTCGCCCGCATCGAGGCCCCGGTCAACGAGCACGCGCAGCTCTGGACCTACCTGTCCTGGCTCGAGTGGGTCAAGGGCACGAGCTGGGACGAGCTGCGCGCCTCCACCACTCCCGGCGACTACATCTGAGGACGGAGCAGCCATGGGAACCATGCGACTGGAGACCACGATCGCGCCCGAGAAGATCGCCGCGATGTACCTGCAGTACGAGGTCGAGCAGTTCTACACCCACGAGGCCGCACTGCTGGACCACCAGCGGTTCGAGGAGTGGGTCGACCTGTTCACCGACGACACGTCGTACTTCATGCCCATCCGCCGGACCGTCCCGCGCCGGAACCTGGCCAAGGAGTTCACCCAGCCGGGTGAGATGGCCTTCTTCGACGATGACAAGGCGACGCTGGTCGGACGGGTGCAGAAGCTGGCGACCGGCACCGCCTGGGCGGAGGACCCCCCGTCGCGGACCCGGCACCTGGTCACGAACGTCCGGATCGTGGAGGACTCCGGCACCGAGCTCACGGTCGAGACCTGCTTCCACCTCTACCGGACCCGGTTGAAGTCGGAGATCGACGAGTGGATCGGGCGTCGCGAGGACGTGCTGCGACGGACTGAGTCCGGTTTCCGGGTCGCCCGGCGCCACATCTACCTGGACCAGACCATCCTGCTCTCGCAGAACCTCAGCAACTTCTTCTGATGGGGCTGACCAACGACGACACGCGCGCCGAGATCACCCGGTCCGTCACTGCGAACGGAATCACCCTGCGCTGCGCCACCTACGGCGACCCGGCAGGCGACCCCCTCCTGCTGGTCATGGGGATCGGCACGCAGCTGGACGGCTGGGACCGGGGCTTCTGTGACGGCCTGGTCGATGCGGGCTTCCACCTCATCCGCTTCGACAACCGGGACGTCGGCCTGTCGCAACGCATCGAGGGAACCCCCGACGTCGCGGCGATCCGCCGCGGTGACCTGAGCACACTGCCCTACACGCTCGACGACATGGCCGCCGACGCCGTCGGGCTGCTGGACGCGCTGGGCCTCGAGCGCGTCCACGTGCTGGGCGCGTCGATGGGAGGCATGGTCGCGCAGCTGGTGGCGATCCACCGACCGGAGCGGGTGCTCTCGCTCGCCACGCTCATGTCGAGCACGGGGGAGCGTTCGGTGGGACGCGCCGACCCGACGGTGCTCGAGCTGATGCGGCGCCCCGCGCCGGCGAGCCGTGAGGGCGTCATCGAGGCCGCCGTCGAGCGTTCGCGTGCTCTTGCAGGGAGCGGATTCCCCTTCGACGAGCAGGCGGCACGCAGGCGAGCCGTCATGGCACATGACCGAGCCCACGACCCGGCCGGGCGTCTGCGCCAGCAGGCGGCCGCCATCGCCGCGCCCGACCGGACGTCCGCGCTCCGCGAGCTGCGGGTGCCGACGGTCGCCATCCATGGCACCGATGACCGCCTGGTCGACATCAGCGGTGGGCGCGCCATCGCAGCCGCCGTTCCAGGCGCCTGGCTCGAGGTGGTCGACGGCATGGGCCACGGCATCGTTCCCGGCGCCTGGCCCCAGATCATTGCCGCGATCCGTCGCAATGCGGACCGCGCACCATCCCTCCCAGGAGATCATTCGTGACAACTCAGGCAGACCGGCAGGCCCTCGGCTTCGACCCCGACGCGCTTCGAGAGAAGTACCGGATCGAGCGGGACAAGCGGCTGCGCCCGGACGGCTCGCGCCAGTACCAGGCGCTCGAGGGCGAGCTTGCGCACTTCATCGACGACCCCTACACACCGCGAATCGAGCGTGAGCCGGTCGACGACCACGTCGACGTCGCGGTGATCGGCGGTGGGTTCGGCGGCCTTCTCCTCGGGGCACGCCTGCGCGCGTTGGGGTACGACGACATCCGCCTCGTCGAGCAGGGCGGGGACTTCGGCGGCACGTGGTACTGGAACCGTTACCCGGGCGCGGCATGCGACACGGAGGCCTACATCTACCTCCCGTTGCTCGAGGAGACCGGCTACATGCCGAGCGAGAAGTACGTGAAGGGTCCTGAGATCCTCGAGCACTGCCGGCGCATCGCCCGCCACTACGGGCTCTACGAGAACGCGCTGCTGCAGACACGGGTTGCGGACGTGGTGTGGGACGAGGACGTCGCGAGGTGGACCGTGACGACCGACCGGGGTGACGTCTTCACCGCGCGGTACGTCTGCATGACCGCAGGTGCCATGCAGAAGCCGAAGCTTCCCGGCGTGCCCGGCATCGAGACCTTCCGAGGTCACACCTTCCACACCACCCGGTGGGACTACGCGTACACCGGCGGCGACAGCACCGGCGGCCTCGTCGGGCTGGCCGACAAGCGGGTTGCGATCGTCGGGACCGGCGCAACGGCCATCCAGGCCGTGCCCGCCCTGGGCGCCAGCTCCGGCCAGCTCTACGTCGTCCAGCGCACCCCGTCGGCCGTCAACGCCCGACAGAACTCACCGACCGACCCGGCCTGGGCTGCCTCGCTGCAGCCCGGCTGGCAGCGCGAGCGGATGGACAACTTCTCGACCTTCGTCGCTGGCGGCGATGCGGAGACCGACCTGGTCAACGACGGCTGGACCGCCATCTACCGGCTGCGAACCCTCAGCGGCGGCGTCCTCGACGAGATTGACGACTTCGCCAAGATGGAGGAGATCCGGCGTCGGGTCAACGACATCGTTCGCGACCCGACGACCGCCGAGGGCCTCAAGCCGTGGTTCCGCGCGCTCTGCAAGCGGCCGTGCTTCAACGACGACTATCTCGAGACCTTCAACCGGCCCAACGTCACCCTGCTCGACACCGACGGCCAGGGCATCGAGCGCGTCACCGAGACCGGGATCGTCGTCAACGGCACGGAGTACGACGTCGACTGCCTCGTCTTCGCCAGCGGATTCGAGGTCGGCGCTCCCTTCGCGAAGCGGCTCGGCTACGACGTGACCGGCCGTGAGGGGGTCAAGCTGAGCGAGAAGTTCTCCGGCGGCATGTCGACGCTGTACGGCATGCAGACCAACGGCTTCCCGAACTTCTTCATCGTCTCGGTCAACCAGGTCGGCGTGAGCTCGAACTTCGCGCACATCCTCGACGTCCAGAGCCGCCACATCAGCGACGTCATCCACGCCGCGGACCAGCGCAACAGCCGCACGGTCGACGCGGAGGTCGCGGCGGAACAGGCCTGGGTGGACACGGTCTACGAATCCTCGCGCGCAAACCTGGAGTTCCTCGCCTCCTGCACCCCGGGGTACTACAACAGCGAAGGACACCCGAATGCCGAGGCCGCACGACGCAACGGAGCCTACGGACCGGGCATCGTCGCCTTCGACCGACTCGTCAGCGAGTGGCGGGCCGAGGGCACCTGGCGGGGCGTGATCTTCGAGCCGGCGCTGGAGTCGGAGCGGAGTGCCTGAGGTGTCGGCCGCGGGTCCGCTGGCGGGGCTCGTCGTCGCTGACTTCTCGCGCATCGTCGCAGGGCCCTACTGCACGATGCTCCTCGGCGATCTCGGAGCGGACGTGATCAAGGTCGAGAGCCCCGCGGGGGACGACACGCGCACGTTCGTCCCCCCGGTGCGCGACGGCGAGTCGACGTACTACATGGCGGTCAACCGCAACAAGCGGTCGATCGCGCTCGACCTGGGGGCAGAGGCGGATCGTGAGGTGGCGCATGCGCTGGCGCGGCGCGCCGACGTCTTCGTCCACAACTTCCGGCCGGGGGGCATCGAGCAGTACGGCCTCGGCTACGACCGCGTCTCCGCCTCCAACCCGGGCATCGTGTACGCAGCGATCAGCGGCTTCGGGACCAAGGGCGGAGCGACGTTGCCCGGCTACGACCTGCTCATCCAGGCGACATCGGGACTCATGGAGCTCACCGGGGAGACGGACGGTCGTCCACTCCGGGCGGGAATCTCGGCCATCGACGTGATGACCGGCCTGCATGCGGCGGTCGCGGTGCTCGCGGCACTCCACCACCGCGCACGCACGGGTGAGGGTCAGTTGGTGGAGCTCGACCTGTTGTCCAGCGCACTGTCGTCGATGATCAACCAGACGTCGGCGTACGTCGCCGGCGGCGTGGTCCCGCAGCGCATGGGCAACGAGCACCCGAGCCTCTTTCCGTACGGCCCATTTCCGGCGGCCGATCGCGAGCTCATCGTCGTGGCGGGGAACGATCGCCAGTTCCGGACCCTCTGCGGAGTGCTCGGACGGCCGGAGCTCGCGACGGACGCCCGGTTCGCGACGGTCGGCGGGCGCAACGACCACAGGGAAGAGCTGCGCCCCGAGCTGGTGGCGGCGCTGGCCGCTCGCCCCGCGGACGACTGGACTGATCTGATGACCCGCGCGGGCCTGCCGTGTGCCCCGATCAAGGACGTCCGCGGTGGCGTGGAGCTGGCCAGCCGACTCGGCCTGGAGCCCGTCGTCGAGGTCGAGGGGGTGCCGATGGTCCGCAACCCGGTCACCTACTCGCTCACGCCGCCGCAGTACCGGCGCCGTCCGCCGACGCTGGACGGCTCGGCCCAGGAGGTACGCGCGTGGTTGGCCGCCGAGGGTGCCCCGAGCGAGGAGCGAGTCGATGCGTGAGGCAGTGATCTGTGAGCCCCTGCGGACCCCGGTCGGCCGCTACGGCGGCGCCCTCGCCGGCGTGTCGGCCAGCGAGCTCGCGGCGACCGTGATCGCCGAGCTGCTGCGCCGCGCGGGTGTGTCGGGTGACGTCGTCGACGACGTGGTCCTCGGCCAGTGCAACCCCAACGGCGAAGCGCCGGCGATCGGCCGCGTGGCCGCGCTCGACGCTGGCCTTCCGGTGACCGTCGCCGGACTGCAGGTGGACCGTCGCTGCGGCTCGGGGCTCCAGGCGGTCTGTCAGGCCGCCATGCAGGTGCAGACCGGCGTCGCCGACGTGGTGATCGCGGGTGGGGCCGAGAGCATGAGCGCCGTCGAGCACTACACGACCGGCATCCGGTTTCCGGGGCGCGCCGAGTCCGTGGTGCTGCACGACCGGCTGGCCCGCGCCCGGACCACCGCGGGCGGCCGGCACCACCCGGTGCTCGGCGGAATGATCGAGACGGCGGAGAACCTGCGCCGCGAGTACGGCATCAGCCGCGAGGCGCAGGACGAGCTCGCGGCCCGGTCCCATCGGCGCGCCGCGGCGGCCCAGGCCTCAGGCGTGTTCGCCGAGGAGATCGTGCCGGTCGTGACCCCGGGCGCCCGCGGCGCGGAACTCACCGTGAGCGACGACGAGCACATCCGTCCCGAGACGACCGTCGAGTCGTTGGCCGGGCTCCGACCGGTGTTCGGGCGGCAGGACCCCGAGGCCACCGTCACGGCCGGGAACTCAAGCGGACAGAACGACGGGGCGGCGGCCTGTCTGGTCACCACCCCGGAGACCGCCGAACGCCTCGGTCTCCGGCCCTACGCACGCCTGGTGACGTGGGCGGCCGCAGGGGTCGATCCGGCCCGGATGGGCATCGGGCCGGTGCCGGCGACCGCCCGCGCGCTGGACCGCGCCGACCTGACGCTGGCCGACATGGACCTGATCGAGGTCAACGAGGCGTTCGCAGCACAGGTCCTCGCGGTCACCCAGGAGTGGGGCCTCGGGGCCGCTGACTGGGATCGCATCAACGTGCACGGGTCGGGCATCTCGCTCGGGCACCCCGTGGGCGCGACCGGGGTTCGCATCCTGGCCACCATGCTGCGAGAGCTGCGGCGCCGTGAGGGGCGCTACGCGCTGGAGACGATGTGCATCGGTGGTGGGCAGGGACTGTCCGCCGTCTTCGAGCGCATCGCCTGATCCGCACACCAACCAAGAAAGGCAGCACAGTGTTCGTTGACAGGAGTCCGGTCGCGATCGTGACCGGAGGGGCACGGGGGATCGGCCGGGGGGTCGCCCTGCGGCTGGCCGCCGACGGCTGTGCCGTCGCCGTCCTCGACCTCGTCGAGGAGGCGAGCGCGGCCGTCGTCGACGAGATCCGGGCGGCCGGCGGACGCGCGATCGCGGTGGGGGCGGACGTCTCGCTCGAGGGCGACGTCACCGCCGCCGTCGACCGGGTCGTCGCTGAGCTGGGGCCACCGACGGTGCTGGTCAACAACGCCGGCATCACCCGGGACGCCTCCCTCTTCAAGCTGGAGCCCGACGCATGGGACGCGGTCATCAACGTGCACCTGAGAGGCGCGTACCTGATGTCGCGCGCGGCCCAGAAGCACATGGTCGAAGCCGGCTGGGGGCGCATCGTCAACCTGTCCAGCACGTCTGCTCTCGGCAAGAAGGCGCAGGCCAACTACGCCGCGGCGAAGTCCGGCCTGCAGGGCTTCACCAAGACGCTGGCCTTCGAGCTCGGGAAGTTCGGCATCACCGCCAACTGCGTGGCGCCTGGATTCGTCGTCACCGAGATGACCCGTGACACCGCGGCGCGCATCGGGATGCCGTACGACGAGTACACCGAGATGCGCGCCCGGGAGATCGCGGTCGGCCGGGTCGGCCAGCCGCAGGACATCGCTGCCGCGATTGCGTTCTTCGTCAGCGACGAGGCGTCGTTCGTCTCGGGACAGGTGCTCTACGTCGCCGGAGGGCCGAAGGCATGAGAATCGGACGTGTACGTCTCGCGGCAGGGGAAGAGGTGTGGGCCCGCCTCGACCCGAGGGCCTCGACGGAGCTGCTCGATCTGGCCGAGCCCGGCCTCGAGGGTCGTGACCTCGGGCCCGCCGATGCGCTCCGCCTGGTCGCGCCGATCGCACCGACCACCACCATCGTCTGCCTGCTCGGGAACTGGAAGGGACGCGACGGTCGCGACGGACCGAGCTTCTTCGTCAAGCCGAACAGCTCGGTGATCAACGACGGTGACGAGATCGTGCTCCCCGCCAGCTGTGGCACGGTGGTGTACGAGCCGGAGATCGCCGCCGTGATGGGGCGCACCTGCCGCGACGTGACGCCGGAGGAGGCTCGTTCGCACGTGCTGGGATGGACGGCCGTCAACGACGTCACCGCGACGGACCTCGGTGTCACCACGAACTTCCCGTTCCTGCCGGGCAAGTCCTACGACACCTTCGGTGTCTTCGGGCCGGTCATCGAGACGGATCTGGACCCGGACGCGACTCCGCTCCTGGCCCGGGTCAACGGCCGGGTCACGACCGACACCGTCACGTCGCGGATGAACTGGTCCACCGACGAGGTCGTCAGCTGGGTCAGCAGGTTCATGACCCTGCGCCCCGGCGACCTGGTGTGCTTCGGCACTCCGGCCGAGATCGAGCCGATCACTCCCGGTGACGTCGTCGAGGTGGAGGTCGGCGGGATCGGCGTTCTGCGCAACCCGGTGGTGGGTCAGGCAAGCAGCTGAGCCGGGGGCCTGGGGGCGCCGGGCCGCCCGGTCGCCTTCGCCGGACCTGCCGGCTCCGGGACCAGGGTCGCCGAGGAACCTCAGACCGCCATGCCTCCGCCCATGTCGATCATCACGCCATTCATCGCACTCGCCGCGTCGCTGGCCAGGAAGGCGACCATGTTCGCGACCTCCTCGGGCAGCTCGTAGCGCTGGATCGCGGTCCGCGCCCGCGGGTACAGCGTCGCCGGACTGTCCTGGGTCAGCTCCCGACCCGGTCCCCACATCGATCCGGCGTTGACGCCGGTGACCTGGATCCCCTGGGGACCGAGCTCCTTGCCGAGGAAGCGCGTGAACTGGCTCAGGCCCGCCTTGAGCGAGCCGTACACCGTCAACCACGGCATCGCCGAGTTGCCCGCCTCCGAGCCGATGTTGATGATGCGACCGCTGCCCTGGGGGACCATGTGGTCGAGGGCAGCGCGCGAGCAGTACATCGGTCCCGCCAGCGTGCCGCGCAACGAGCGGTCGATGTCCGCCCCGTCGAAGGTCATGAAGTCGCCCACGACGACGTCGGCGGCGTTGTTGACCAGGATGTCGATCCCCCCGAGTTGGGCCGCGGCCTCGGCCATGACGCCTTGGACGCCGTCCCAGTCCATGACATCGCCGTGGATGGGCACGACCTTGGTGCCCCACCTCGCGGCCGCGGCGGCCGCGATGCCCTCGGCGTCCGGGGCGTCGGGGTGGCGGCTGAAGCCGCGCTCGCGGACCTGGTCAGCGCTGAGGTCGACGACAGCGACGTCGGCGCCGAGCCCGGCGAGGCGGTTGACGCAGGCCTGGCCGAGGTTGATCCCTGCGCCGCCGGTGACGACGGCCCGCCGCCCGCGCAGGTCCATCAGGTCGGTGACCCGCTTCTCGATGCTGTCGAGCGGGATCCGGCTCTCGTCCCACCACAGCGTCTGCGAACCGCGGCCCGAGTCGATGTGGTGTTGGAGCAGCTGGTGCATGAAGTGTTCGGTCACGGGCGTTCCTCGCTCGTCGCAGGGTCAGGGGCGGTGGTGACCTCCCGGCCGCGTACGAGCGGCCGGAACATCGAGTACGGGATGGGGTGCTGGTTCGAGCCCAGCTCCGGGGCGCCGCGCCAGCGGTAGAGGCACAGGCAGCGACCGGCACTGCGATTCGTGATGTGCTCGCTGGTCGGGGAGGTCATGACGAAGCCGATGGCCTCGAAGTAGCGGGTGGTGCGCACCAGGTCCGGCAACGCCGCGTTCATCGCGAGGAGCTCGGTGGGGGTGGCGCCACGCTCGTCCTCGGCGAGCTGGGCCCGCGCATCGATCGAGCTGATCGGTCCCGGGAAGCGGGCGTGCCACGCGTTGAACCAGCCCACGTACGGCGCGGGAGCCGTCGCCGCCGGATCGACCTCGGCGAACTGGAAGCGCTGGGAGTGGTTCGAGAGGCGTACGCCCAGCAGACGGGCCTGGTCCTGCCAGGGGATCCGTGGGTCGACGACCAATGGCACCGCGAACCGGTCGGCGTAGGCCGCTGGCTGGGCGGGAATCCGGGGAAGTGAGGACAGGTAGGCCTCGGGATCGAGGCCGAGGTGCGCCGGGAAGCCGGCGCTGACGTAGGCCTCGGTTGTCCGCGCCCACAGGTCGTCCCACAACGCCCGCAGTGGCGGGGTCGCCGAGCGGGTGCGAACGCCGAGCATCACGCCGTTGTCGGAGGGGGTGAGGTCGTAGGCGACGAGCAGTGCGCCGGGGGACGGCGGCTCGTCCTCGCGCCCCAGCTCCGGCTCCTGTCCGTCGAACCGCGCAGCGATCGTGCGCCCGTCGTACGAGGTGGCCAACCGCGACCAGCTGCGCCTGTCATCGAGGTGATGGCCGGTGAGGAGGTACTGGTCCTGGCCGGCCACGATGTACTGGTCGAGCGTGAGCATGGTCTGGCCGGCCGCGGCCACGGCACGGAGCGTCTCCGTCTCGTCCAGGTCGAGCCAGGGCGACTCGCGGGAGGTCTCGTAGTCGAACCACCCCCAGACGTCGACCTCGTTGACGAACCCGTTGGCCGGCGGCACGGCGTAGCAGTCCAGGTCGGGGAAGATCGACCTGAATCGGTCGCGGGTCAGGTGCGAGCTCAGCTCGTGCGGCAGATAGCCGACCGCTCGTCCCTCGTCGTGCAGGCGTGCCAGCTCCGCGTCGTCGTACGGGCAGGGCGTGACCAGTACCGAGACCTCCAGGTGCTGGGAGCGCTCGGCCCAGATGGCGCGGTGCAGGCGCGTCTGCTGCTCGGCGGAGAGTGGCTCGGCGGCCAGCTCTGCGATCACGCGCGACTCCGGTGCAGCACCTTCACCTCGGTGAAGGAGTGCAGACCCCAGTGTCCGTTCTCCACGCCCACGCCGCTCCACTTCGCGCCGCCGAACGGCTGGTCGGGACGAAGGGCGAGGTGGGTGTTGATCCAGGCTGTGCCGCAGTCCAGCTCCTCGGCCACGTCGGCCGCGCGGTCAGCGTCCGTCCCCCAGACCGAGCCTGACAGGCCGAAGTGCGTGCCGTTGGCACGCTCCACGGCCTCGTCGACCGAGCGGTAGGGCACGACCGGGAGCACCGGACCGAACTGCTCCTCGTCCACCACGGCCATGCCGTCGTCGACGCCGCGCAGGATGGTCGGCTGGTAGAAGAAGCCGGGTCCGTCCACCACGCCCCCGCCCGTGACGGCCTGACCGCCACGGCTGACCGCGTCCTCGACGAGCTCGGCGACGCGCCGCTGCTGGGGCGCGTTGTTGAGCGGGCCGAGCTGGCTGCCGGGATCGTTGCCGGGACCGACGCGCACCGAGCCGGCGACCGCTGCGAGCGCGTCGACCACCTCGTCATAGATCGCCTCGGGGGCGTAGACACGCTTGACGGCCGAACAGACCTGGCCGTTGTTGCGGAACGCCGACCAGAACAGCCGTTCGGCAACCGCCTCGACGTCGACGTCGTCGAGCAGGATCGCGGGGTCGTTCCCGCCGAGCTCGAGCGTGATGCGCTTGAGGTCCGGTGCGGCTGAGGCTGCGACGTGCTTGCCGGTGCCGACCGAGCCGGTGAACGAGATCTTGCGCGGGACCGGGTGGCTGGTCATCAGCGCGCCGAGAGGGTCGGATCCGGCGATGACGTTCAGCACACCGGCCGGCAGCACGTCGGCCAGCACCTGGCCCAGCCGCAGGGTCGCCAGCGGGGTGTACGGCGACGGCTTGAGCACCATGGTGTTGCCGGCTCGCAGGGCGGGGGCGATCTTCCAGGCCGCCAGGCTGAGCGGGAAGTTCCAGGGGGTGATGGCCGCGACCACGCCGAGAGGGCGGTGGGTGACGCGGATGTGAACGCGCTCGTCGTCCTGGAGGATCTCGTCCTCGATCTCGAGCCCGGCGAAGTGGCGCAGCCATAGCGCGACGGCGCGGACCTCCATCTGTGCCTCAGCGAGGGGCTTGCCCTGCTCCTGGGTGAGGATCGGGGCGATGCTGTCGGTCGCGGCGAGGACGGCGTCGGCGCTGGCGAGCATCATCTCGCGGCGCGCCGCCTCGTCCCGGCGCCAGGTGCGGTAGGCCTTCTCGGCCGAGCGCATTGCCTCGTCGAGCTGCTGGGCAGTGCACTCCGGCGCAGTGGCGAACGGCGATCCGGTGGCAGGGTCGACGACCTCGAACGCGCCGGTGGTGCTGACGGCGCGGCCGTCGATGGTCATGGTGAGGTGGTCGGCGGACGCGGTCATCACGGTCACCCTTCCTGGTGGGGCAGCTGGAGCTGGCGACGCGCGCTGTCGACGTCAGCGATGTCGAGGTCGAGGTCGCGTGCCAGAGCGGCAGC
The DNA here is from genome assembly GCF_054954065.1 of Nocardioides sp. S5-5. Lineage (NCBI taxonomy): Bacteria > Bacillati > Actinomycetota > Actinomycetes > Propionibacteriales > Nocardioidaceae > Nocardioides > Nocardioides sp. S5-5. The sequence continues at coordinate 4,530,527 of NZ_CP199913.1, read as the reverse complement.
GCGGGCCACGAGCGGCGCGCTCCCCGGGGCGAGCTCGCCCTTGCGGAGATAGAGGGTGTCCTCCAGCCCGGCCCGGCAGTTGCCGCCGAGCGCGAGCCCGATGGCCGTCAGCTCCAGGTTGGCACGGCCGATGGCGATCACCTGCCAGACGGCGCCCTCGGGGAGGCGGCTGACCATCATCATGAGGTTCTCCGCGGTGGCGGCCATGCCGCCGCGCACGCCCAGCACGATGCTGAACTGCAGGGGGTCGGCCAGCAACCCCTCGTCGCGCAGGCGCAGGCATGCGTCGAGGTGACCGGTGTCGTAGACCTCGAGCTCCGGCTTCACCCGGAGCGCCTGCATCCGGGCCGCGAGCCGGCGCACCCCGGTCGGCGGGTTGAGGAACTCGCCGGCGCCGAAGCTCATGCTGCACGGGTTCAGCGTCGCCATCTCGGGACGCAGCTCGACCAGACGCTCACGGTCCTCGAAGGAGACGGTCAACCCGACCCCCGTCGAGAGTTGCACCAGGATCGGGCAGCGCTCGCGAATGAGCTCGATGGTGCGGGCCGCGATGTCGAGGTCCGCCGTGGGCCGGTCGTCGCGGTCGCGCAGGTGCAGGTGTGCCACCGCGGCACCCCCGGCGTACGCCTCGGCGACCTGGTCGGCGATCTCCTCCGGCTGGGTCGGCAGCCAGGGGTTGTCCTGCTTGGTCGCAAGGGGACCGGTCGGGGCCACGGTGATGATTGTGCTCACGCGTCATACGATATATGGAGTATGGTATCTCAGCAACACGTCAATCTTCGAAGAGAGCAGGCACCTGTGGTCGACCCCGTGACCGTCTCCGTCATCACCCACCGGTTCGAGGCGATCGTGCAGGAGATGGGCGAGGCCATGCTTCGTACCGCCTACTCCCAGATCCTCAACTCGAGCCGCGACTTCTCGACCGCGATCACCGACGCAGAGGCGCGGCTGGTCGCTCAGGCAGAGCACGTGCCGATCCACGTGGGCTCGATGCCCTGGGCGGTGCGGGCCATCAACGACTTCTTCGGCGCGTCGATCAGGCCGGGTGACGTCTACCTGCTCAACGACCCGTACCACGGCGGCAATCACCTGCCCGACCTCACCACCTTCGTGCCGGTGTTCTTCGACGGTGTCCTTCTCTTCTGGTCCATCAACCGCTCCCACCAGAGCGACATCGGCGGCTCCACGCACGGCGCGTACAACCCGAAGGCGACGGAGATCTGGCAGGAGGGCCTGCGGATCACACCCCTCAAGCTCTATGACGCCGGCGCCGTCCGCGAGGACGTCATGCAGATGATCGCGACCAACGTGCGCCATGCCGACGACTTCCTCGGCGACCTCCGCGCGATGATCGGCTCCTCGTGGGTCGGCGAGCGCCGTGTCCTCGGCCTGCTCGAGGAGTACGGCGCTGACACCGTCGTCGAGTCCGTCGATGCGATCCTCGACAGCGCCGAGCGCCAGGCACGCGAGTGCATCTCGACCTGGACCGACGGCGTCTACCACGGTGAGGCCGTGCTGGACGACGACGGCCACGGCACCGAAGACGTTCACATCCGCGCCACGGTCACCGTGGAAGGCGACTCGCTGCACGTCGACCTGAGCGACTCCGACCCCCAGGTCACGGGCTTCATCAACTCGTCGTACCCGAACATGATGTCCGCGGTCCACATGGCCCTGTCCTTCCTGATCGAACCGCGAACGCCCAAGAACTCCGGCACCTTCCGGCCCCTGACCGTCACCGCCAAGGAGGGCACCGTCGTCTGGGCGAAGGCGCCGGCTCCCGTCACCCTGGCCACCAACCACTGCGCACAGGAGATCGCCGAGTCGGTCATCAAGGCGCTCGTCGACGCCTGTCCCGACCGGGTCATCGCCGGCTGGGGCCGTCGCTTCCGCATCGCCATCAAGGGAACCGACCCGCGCAACGGGCGCCAGTTCATCTGGCACCTCTTCCATGCCCGCCCGGGCGGCGGGGCGTCGCCGGCCGGCGACGGTTGGGAGACCGCCGGCGAAGGCCAGGCCATGGGCTCCTCGAAGTTCGGCTCGGTGGAGGTGGCCGAGGTCCGCTTCCCGCTCTTCTTCGAGCACCACGAGTTCCGTCCCGACTCCTTCGGTGACGGTGAGTTCCGCGGCGGCGCCGGCTCCGTGCTCCGCCTTCGGATGGAGACCGAGGAGGTCGCGGTGGCCAACACCGCTGGTGACGGCGTCCGGCACCCCTCGTTCGGCACCTGCGGTGGCGAGGACGGTGTCCCACACCGCTACCGGCTGCTGTCCGGTGACGACGAGCGGACCCTGAAATCCAAGGAGGTGGACATCGAGGTCCCGCCGAGCTCGGTCTTCCTCATCGAGTCCGCGGGCGGCGGTGGTTACGGCCCGCCCGCCGAACGCTCGCTCGAGGCCCGGCGCCGCGATGTCGAGAACGGCTTCGTGACCACTGACCACACCCTCACCTCGACGGGAGCATGACCATGTATCGCATCGGCATCGACATCGGCGGCACCTTCACCGACCTGGCCGCGGTCGACGGGGACGGCCGCGTGGTCATCGCCAAGTCCTCCTCGACTCCGCGCGACCCCTCCGACGGGTTGCTCGAGGGACTGAACAAGCTGGCCGCCGCGCTCGGTGTCAGCCGGGAGCAGATGCTCGGCGACACCGAGCGGATCGTGCACGGCACGACCGTCGCCACCAACGCACTGCTCGAGGGCAAGGGCGCGGAGGTCGCCCTGCTCACCACCGAGGGTCACCGCGACGTCATCGAGATGCGTGAGGGCATGAAGGAGGACCGCTACAACGTCCGCATGGCCCCGCCCACGCCGCTGGTCCCGCGGGCACGTCGCTTCGGGGTCACCGAGCGCATGCGCGCCGACGGCACCGCCGCCACGCCGCTGCAGGCCGACTCGCTCGCGACGGCTGTCGAGGCGGCGGCTGCCTCCGGAGCCGAGGCCATCGCCGTCTGCTACCTGCACTCCTATCGCAACGGCGAGCACGAGCAGCAGACCGCCGCCGCCCTGGCCGAGGCGCTGCCGGACACCTACGTGTCGCTCTCCAGCGAGGTCCTCCCGCAGATCAAGGAGTACGAGCGGGTCTGGACCACCGTCGTCAACGCCTATGTCGGCCCCGTGCTCGCCGACTACCTGTCGAGGCTCAGCGGCCGGCTGTCCGAGGCCGGCTACCGCGGCGAGGTGATGATCATGCACTCGCACGGCGGGGTTGCCACGATCGCGGAGTCGAGCCGGCTCGCCGCGGGCGCCGTCCTGTCGGGGCCCGCCGGCGGCATCGCTGCTGCGAAGCAGGCCGCCAAGCTCGTCGGCACGGGTGAGCTGATCACCTTCGACATGGGTGGCACCAGCACCGACATCGCGCTGCTGCAGGACGGCGAGGCGCCGCTGACCGGCGAGAAGCAGGTCGGCATCGCCAAGGTGTCGCTGCCCACCCTCGACATCCACACCCTGGGCGCCGGCGGCGGCTCCATCGCCCGCGTCGAGAGCGGCATCCTGCACGTCGGCCCGGAGAGTGCGGGCGCGCTGCCCGGCCCGGCCTGCTACGGCCGAGGCGGGACCCAGGCGACGGTCACGGACGCCAACGTCGTCCTCGGGCTCCTCGACCCGGCCAGCTTCGCCGGCGGTGACATGCCACTCGACGGGACCGCGGCCGAGACCGCGGTCGCGACGGTCGCCCACGACCTGGGCGTCACCACGGTCGAGGCGGCCGCCGGGATCTCCAAGGTCGTCAACACCACCATGGCCGAGGGCATCCGCATCGTCTCGGTGCGCCGCGGCGTCGACCCGCGCGGGTTCGCGCTGGTCTCCTTCGGCGGTGCCGCCGGGGTCCACGTGACCGAGGTGGCCCGCCTGCTCGACATCAAGCGCGTCATCGTCCCGAACGTGGCCTCGGTCCTGTCCGCGTGGGGCATGCTCGCCACCGACCTGCGCTACGAGATGGTTCGCTCGCACATCGGCGACGCGGCCTCGACCTCCACGGAGGGCATGCGGCGGGTGCTGAGCGACATGGAGCGCGACGGTCGCGCCCGCCTGGACGGCTTCGACGGGCAGGTCGAGGTGCAGCGCGCCCTCGACATGCGCTACGGCGAGCAGATCTACGAGATCACCGTGCCGATCACCGACGTCGACATCGAGGCCGGCGACTTCATCGCCGACGTCGTCGACCGGTTCCACAAGCGTCACCACGAGCTCTACGCCTACAACGCCCCGGGGCAGGAGGTGGTCATCGTCAACGCACGGACCACCATCGTCGGGAAGCTGCCCGAGCTCCGGGCCGAGCCACTCTCGACGGGCAGTGGCGAGGATTCGGAGAACCGGACGCGGCGGATCTACGTCGACGGCTGGATCGACGTCCCCGTCCACCGCATGGAGGCAGTCGCGAAGGGCCAGCGGGTCGAGGGCCCGGCCCTGGTCGAGTCCGCGACCACCACGGTGCTGCTGCGCGCCGGCGACGTCGGTGCCGTCAACGAGCACGGTTGGCTCGACATCGAGCTCTCCTGACCGGACTGTCCGACCCAGCGCCATCAGGAGGAGCCCATGACCACCGTCGACACCGAGACCGAGCTGCGCGAGGTGCTGGTCGAGACCGAGCAGCGGTTCGTTGCCGGCCATCCGATCAGCCACCGTCGCTACCTCGATGCGCTCAGCGTGATGCCCGGAGGCAACACGCGGACGTCGTTGTACTACTCGCCCTTCCCGGTGACCTTCGCCTCGGGCGAGGGTCAGTACCTCACCGACCTCGACGGGCACCGCTACGTCGACTTCCTGGGGGAGTACTCCGCCGGCCTGTACGGCCACTCCGAGCCCGTGGTGCTGGCAGCGGTGCGCCGCGCAGTCGAGGAGGGGCTCTCGTACGGCGGTCCGAACCGCTACGAGGTCGAGCTCGCCGGCGAGCTCACCCGACGGTTCCCGTCGGTCGAGCTGCTGCGGTTCACCAATTCGGGGACCGAGGCCAACCTGTTCGCGATCGGAGCGGCGCGTGCGTTCACCGGTCGCACTGCGGTGCTGGCATTCGAGAGCGGCTACCACGGCGGGGTGCTGAGCTTCCGCGGCGAGGCGCCGCTCAATGCTCCCTACCCCTACGTCGTGTGCGACTACAACGACGTGGCGGGCACCATGGCTGCCATCGAGGAGCACCGCCACGACCTGGCCGCCGTGATCCTCGAGCCGATGCTGGGGGGCGGCGGGGCGGTCCCTGCGACGCCGGAGTTCGTCCGCGCCATCCGTGAGGCGACGGAGCGCCTCGGCATCGTCTTCATTCTCGACGAGGTCATGACGTCGCGACTGGCGCCCGGTGGGCTGCAGGAGCGGCTCGGGGTGGTGCCGGACCTGACGACCTTCGGCAAGTACCTCGGCGCCGGCTTCAGCTTCGGGGCATTCGGCGGCGCGCGGCGGCTCATGGAGCGCTTCGACCCCAGCGTGCCCGGTGGCCTCTCGCACCCCGGCACGTTCAACAACAACACGGTCACAATGGCCGCCGGCCTGGCCGGACTGCGCGAGGTCTACACCCCTCAGCGTGCCGTCGAGCTCAACGCGCGCGGCGACCGACTCCGCGACCGGCTGAATGCGCTGTTCGCCGAGACCGGGGTGGCCGCGCAGTCCACCGGCGTGGGCTCGATCCTGGGCATCCACTTCCAGCGATCGCCGATCACCAGCGGCGGCGACATCGATCCGGCCAACGAGAAGCGGGCCCTGCTGCACCTCGAGCTCATGCTGCGTGGCTGCTACATCGCGCGCCGTGGGTACCTCGCGCTGTCGTTGCCCGTGACCGATGACGACGTCGACACGCTCGTGGACGCCGTGCGTGACGTCGTCGCGACCCATCAGCGCGTCCTGCGCTGAGGGATCGGCCCCGAACGACGAAACCGCCGCGGTTCCGGCCTTCCCCACAGGAGACGGAACCGCGGCGGCACGCGCAGCCAGCGGGGATCAGGAGTGCTGGCGGTCCAGGTCGAGCTGGAAGAGTCGGATGGCGTTCCCGCGGACGATCTTGTAGGTCGTCTCCTCGTCGATCCCGGCGAACTGGCTCGCCAGGTGCTCGAGGGTGTGCGGGTACGGGCCGTCCGCGTGCGGGAAGTCGACCTCGAACATCAGGTTGTCGACACCGATCGCGTGGGCCTGCTCGATCGCGTGCCGGTCGGCGAAGATGCAGCCGTACATGTTGCGCCGTACGTAGGTCGAGGGGAGCTCCTGCATTTTCACCTCGCCGTGGCCCCAGGTGTGCTCGCGGTACGCGTGGTCCATCCGCTCCATGGCGTAGGGGAACCAGCCGGCCTGACCCTCGGAGTAGGCGAGCTTGAGGTTCGGGAACCGGTCCAGGACGCCTGAGAAGATGAAGTCGGCCATCGAGGCGTAGGAGTTCGAGAACTGCAGGGTCGTGGCGACCACGTCGGGGGCGTCCGGCGGCATCGGCATCATCTTCGACGAGGAGCCGATGTGCATGCAGATGACGGTGCCCGTCTCTTCGCACGCGGCGAAGAACGGGTCCCAGTTGCCGTGGTGGATGCTCGGGAACCCGAGGTGGCCGACGATCTCGCTGAAGGTCACGGCCCGCACCCCGCGGGCGGCGTTGCGGCGGACCTCCGCGGCAGCCAGGGAGGGGTCCCACAGCGGCACGACAGGCATCGGGATGTGACGCCCGCCCGAGTCGCCGCACCACTCCTCGACGATGAAGTTGTTGTAGGCCTCGACGCACGCGAGCCCGAACGCACGGTCCTTCGTGGTCTGCTCGCTGAGCGCCTGCCCGCAGAAGCGCGGAAAGGTCGGGAACGCCAGCGAGGCCTCGACGTGCTGGGAGGTCATGACCTCGAGACGCGCCTTGGGGTCGTAGCAGGCGGGGTGCATCTCGTCGTAGGTGGCCGGCTCGTTGCCGCGCATCTCGGCGGTGGTCTCGACGCCGTCGAGGATGAGGATCGGACGGCGCAGGACGTAGGCGGAGTCGCCGAAGAACCAGACGTCGCCCGGGTCCCCGTCGGGGTCCTCGACGAGGCCGTTGAACAGCTTCGACTCCTTGCTGATCATCCGCGTCTCCACACGCGGAGCCCGGTCCTGGTACTTCTCGGGCAGCCATCGCTGGAACAGCGTCGGCGGCTCGATGATGTGGTCGTCGACGCTGATGATCATCGGCAGGTCGGTGGTCGTCATCGCGGTTCTCTCTCTCGTCGCGGCAGGAAACTAGATGATATCTCAGATATCACGTATCGGAGGGGTCGTCATCGTGCGAGGAGCAAGACGTCGCCCAGTGCGGCGACCAGGGCGACCCGCGCGTCGGTGACCTGGTTGGCTGCGGAGGTGCCGCGCAGCTGCCGCACGGCCTGGACGACGCGTTGGATCCGCTGGGACTCGCCCGTGTGCGAGTGCGACATCGTCCCCCCGTCGGTCACGATCGGGAAGCGCCCGCCGGACTCGATCGCGTCGCCCGCGACCAGGTCGGGACCCTCCCCGACCTCGCAGTACCGGAAGGCCTCGAAGTAGCGGACGATCTCCCAGCTGAAGTTGTCGTACAGCTCGAAGACGTCGACGTCCCCACGGTCCAGCTCGGCCCGCGCGAACGCCCGGTCGGCCGCGTCGCGTCCGAGCATCCCCACCCGGTCATAGGTCGGAGGGTGGGTGTAGCTCGGGCCCCAGCTCTCGGATCCACCGCCGAGGATCTCGATCGCGACCCCGGGCAGGTCCCGGGCGCGCTCCTGCGTGGTGAGGACCAGTGCGCTGCCTCCCTCGGCAGTCGTGGCGCACTCGAGGAGGTGGTACGGGTCGGCGACCATCCGTGAGGCGAGGATGTCCTCGGCCGTGAACGGGCCGCGACCGTGGTACACCGCCTCAGGGTTGCGCGAGCCGTTGTTGCGGATGACGGCGGCGACGTGGGCGATCTTGGCCGGGTCGACGGAGAACCGGTGGTAGTACTCCTTCGCCGACAAGGCGAACTCGGCCGGTGTCATCAGGCCCCAGCACTCGATGAACTCGTTCGAGGGGCGGGTCCAGGGCGCGGTGCTCGTGGTGTCCTGGTGGATCCCGGCCTCGCCGGCGGCAAGGACGACCACGTCGGTGACGCCGGTCTCGATCGCAGTCGCTGCCTCGAGGACCGAGGCGGCGCCCGGCATGGCCCGCCCTGCCCAGAAGTACGGAACGCCCATGGCGTAGCCGAACTTGCGTGAGCCGTTCTGGTAGTCGAGGCCCGGGAGGATGTTGACACCGGTGACGTCACGGACCGCGAGGCCGGCGTCGTCGAGGGCGCCACGGATGGCCGCGGCGGTGATGGTGTCGGAGCTCTCGCCGGCCAGCTTGCGTGCCTGCGGTGTGTTGAAGGCGCCCACGATGACGGCCCTGCGGTGCTTCACGCGCCGGCTCCATCGGTGGTCGCGAGCTCGAACAGCGGGAGGGTGATCTCCTCGGACTCGCGTTGGAAGCGCACGCGGACCACGGCACCGACCAGGTCGGCGTTCGGCTCCGCGCCGATGATGTTGGTGAGCATCTCGTGCCCCTCCTCGAGACGAACGACGGCGACGACGTACGGCGGTTCGAAGGCCGGGGTCGGCGGGCGCCAGACCGTGGTGCAGGTGACCACCTCGCCCACGCCCGTCGAGGCCACCCACTCGTGCTCGTCGGACATGCAGTGGGGGCAGAACGCGCTGGGGGTGAAGAAGGAGCGCCCGCAACGTGAGCACTGCTGGACGAGCAGGCGCTCCTCGCGGCAGCCCTCCCAGAAGGGTCTCGACAGTGCCGTCGGCCGGGGTAGGGGCCGCGCGATCGCGCTCACCGTGCGGTCACGGGGGTGTCGGAGGTCGTCATGGCGGCCAGCAGTTGGTCCATGATCCGCAACGCGTGCCTGGATAGCAGCGAGCTCGCGGCAGCCCCGTCACGGTCGCGCAGTGCTTCGGAGATCTCGAGGTGCTCGAGCGCGTCCGGGACGAAGTCGCGGTCGAGGACGACGTCGCGTTGGCGCAGCGCCACCGTGAGGACGAAGGCGTCCTCGATCGACGACCTCAGGAACTCGTTGCCGGAGGCTGCTGCGACGGCGAGGTGGAACCGGTGATCGGTGCGGCCGAAGGCCGGCCGGTCGTTCTCGCGTGCGCAGGTCAGGGATTCCGCGGCGCAGCGGGTGACGACGTCGAGCTGCTCGGTGGAGGCCTCTCGGGCGGCATACGTCGCAGCGCCCGCTTCGAGGGCCGCGCGGTACTCGAACGCGTGCTGCACGGATCGCTCGGAGGGCAGTGTCACCCGCAGGCCGCGCGACGTGGGCTCCACCAGTCCGATGCGCCGCAGGCGGAGAAGGGCCTCGCGGACGGGCGTCTTGCTGACCGACAGCTCCTTGGCCAGCGTCGCCTCGCTCACCGAGCTGCCCGGGGGCAACGACGAATCGACGATCTGGTTGCGGATGGCCACGAAGACGAGGTCCGTGAGGTTCTCAGGTCTCTCGATCACGAAACGTGGCCCTTCTGTCGAGTACGGCGTGCGCGCGATCCACCCGATGTGAGATGCGGCTTTCGAGGCCGTCTGCCGTATGGCATATCATATCTTAAAACGAGGAGGCTGTCATGAGCTACGCACTTCACGAGGGCATCACCTGGCCGGGGGAGCCACCCCGTCGCGACGCCGACGAGGATGCGCACCACCGGGCGTTCCTGGGCGGGATCCGCGTCCTCGAGGTCGGCGACGAGCTCGGTGAGTACTGCGGAAAGGTGCTGGCCGGGCTCGGGGCGGACGTGGTGAGGGTCGAGCCGCCGGGTGGGTCGCAGACGCGAACCTACGGGCCGTTCCTGGATGACGAGCCGCATCCCGACCGCAGCCTCTACTTCTGGCACCATAACCTCGGCAAGCGCTCGATGGTCCTCGACCTGGACTCGGCCGCCGACCAGGAGCGGTTCCGTCGCCTGGCCGCGAAGGCCGACGTGGTGCTCGACAGCAGGCCGCGTGAGTACCTCGCCGAGCGAGGCCTGGGGTACGACGTGCTGCAGGCGGGGCGGCCCGGGATCATCTACTCGCGCATCTCGCCGTTCGGCGACACCGGTCCGTGGCGGGACTACGCCGGCAGCGACCTGGTCCACCTGGCCCTCGGCGGGGTGATGATGAACTGCGGGTACGACCCCGACCCGGTGACGGGGTACGACACTCCCCCGATCGCCCCGCAGATGTGGCAGGCCTACTACATCGCGGGCGAGATGGCCGCCATGTCGATCCTGGCCGCCCTGACCTACCGGCTGCACACCGGCCGGGGCCAGGAGCTCTCGACCAGCGTCCACCAAGCGGTCAGCCAGAACACCGAGACCGACCTGCCGGACTGGGTCTATCTCAAGCAGGTCCACCGCCGGGTCACCTGCCGGCACTCCACGACCTCCGCCCGGAGTCCCTCGATCGCCCCGACCAAGGACGGTCGCTACGTCCTGCCCTACCGGACGTATGTCCGGTCCCAGGGTGATGAGTGGGACGCCACTGTGGCCCTGCTGAGCAAGTACAACTACGAATCCGACCTGCAGGATCCTCAGTACGCGACCGACCACCGCAACACCGAGCAGGCCCGCGACCGACTGGCGCACCAGGTCAACCTCCTGCTCGGTCAGACACTGTTCGATCGCGACGTGTGGCGCGACGCGCAACAGCTGGGACTGCCGTGGACGCCGGTGCGACGCCCCGAGGAGAACGCGACCGACGAGCACTGGCTCCAGCGCGGCGCGTTCTTCGACGTCGAGCACCCCGAGCTGGGCCGGACGTTCCAGTACACCGGCGGCAAGTGGCTCGCCGAGGGCATCGAGTGGCCCCGCGGACCCCGGCCGCCGCTGGTCGGTGAGCACACCGACGAGGTCGAGGCCGAGTGGGGCTCGGGCATGGTGGACCACCGCCCGGCGTACAGCTCGCCGCGTCAGGAGGAGACGGTGCTGAGCCCGCACGGCAAGCCGTTCGCACTGTCCGGAGTCCGGGTGGTCGACATGAGCTGGATGCTGGCCAGTGCCGGCGCCGGACGATTCCTGGCTGCCATGGGTGCCGACGTGATCAAGGTCGAGCACATCAGCCGGCCCGACCGGATGCGTTTCAGCCCGCTCGGCGCGTGCCCCCCGGGTGGCCGTGCCGAGCGCGAGGCCGCCGTCGATGCGCTGCCCACACCTGCGTACGCCGGTGACGACGCGAGCCCCAACCGCAGCGGCTCCTTCATGGAGATCAACTCGGGCAAGCGCTCGCTCTCGCTGAACATCAAGCACGCCGATTCGCGCAGGATCCTCGAGGACCTGATTCGTGACGCCGACATGATCGTGGAAGGCTTCTCGCCCGGCACGATGAAGCGGATGGGCCTGGGCTACGAGCGGCTGCGAGAGCTCAACCCACGCATCATCTACGTGCAGCAAAGTGGCCTGGGAGAGCACGGCACATACGGCAACGTGCGGACCTTCGGCCCCAGCGCGCAGGCGATCTCCGGGATCAGCGACATGTCCGGACTTCCGGCGCCGTTCCCGCCCGCCGGCATCGGCTACTCCTACCTCGACTGGTTCGGGGCCTACAACATGGCCACTGCGATGCTCGCCGCGCTCTATCGACGTGACGTCACGGGGAAGGGCTGCCACATCGACGCCTCGCAGGGCGAGACCGGGCTCTACCTCACCGGTACCGCGACCCTCGACAAGAGCGCGAACGGCCGCGAATGGGAGCGCTACGGGAACCGCTCGCCGTACAAGCAAGCCGCACCACACGGCGCCTTTCCCACCCGCGGCGACGACCGCTGGATCGCCATCGCCGCGTTCACCGACGCCGAGTGGTACGCCCTCACCGAGGTGCTCGGCCTGCACGAGCTGCGCGACGACCAGCGGTTCGTGCGGCTGGCCGACCGGTTGCAGCACGTCGAGGAGCTCGAGCAGCTGCTGGCGGCAGCGACGCGGGACCACGACGGATTCGAGCTCATGGCGGCCCTCCAGGCGCGCGGGGTCGCCGCCGGTGTCTGCCAGACCGCCGAGGACCGCTACGAGTCCGACCCCCAGCTGAAGGCCCTCGGGTGGTTGGTCGAGCTCGATCAGAGCGAGCTGGGCCGTTGGCCGGTCAAGGAGCACCCCACGTGGTTCTCCGCGACCCCGACCTACATCGGCGGCCGGTACGACCGCTCGGGGCCCAGCTACGGCGAGGACACCGACCGCGTGCTCGCGCAGCTGGCGGGTCTCGCTCCCGACCGGATCGCCGCCCTTCGCGCGGACGGCGCCCTGTGAGTGCGGCCCGGGGTGGGCGTCGTCCGCGCTCACGGGAGTGGTGAGGGGATCGTGTTCCACCGTTCCTACCCGATCCGGCTGCGCCCCGGCGTCACCCCGGGGCAGGTCGAGGCGCTGCGAGGTGTGCTCGAGGGAGCGTCCGAGTACATCCCGGGGTTCCTCGAGTCCGAGCTGGTCGTGGCCCCGGCGGGCAGTGGCCACGACCTGGTGTGGCGCAACCTCTTCGCCGACGAGGACGCCTTCTGGCTGTACGCGGGCCACCCGTACCACGCCAACGTCATCAACGATCACCTCGCGCCGGATGCTCCGAGCTCGGTGAAGGCGTCGAGCTCGACGGGCACCACGTGGAGCGACGGGGAGTCCCGGGACGCTCCCGCGGGTCCGGTCGACCTCCATCGCGCGGACGCCGCGCTCGAGGCTGCTGGCATCCGAGCCCCCGTGCTGCACCTGCACGAGCACATCGTGGTGGTCCCCGGGGGGACCCGCGCGTACCTCGACGCGATGCGCGAGCTCTACCTGCCTGCCGCGGAGCGCCACGGCATGCGCCTGCTCGCGTCGTGGCAGTCGCCGCCGGCGACCGGCGAGGAGGAGCTCACCTTCGTCTGGTCCCTCGACGGGTGGGGCGCGGCCTTCCGCAGCTTCGTCGCGGTCAGCCGGGAGGCCGACATGATGGAGCGGTGGCTGGAGACCGTCCGACCGCTGCGGACGGGGGGCAGGCGTCGCTACCTGCTCCCGACGGGGTTGCCAGGCGGGTGGGCCGACCGGCTCCAGTAGGCGGGGGCGGTCAGATCCCGAACGGCCAGTACAGGAGTTCGTTCCCCGTCACCGTTCCCGGGTCGTTCGCCGGGTCGTGGGCACCGTCGGTGTCCGAACCCGGCATCGCGCCGGTCAGGTCAGGGTAGGAGGACAGGACCCAGCGGCCGAGGCTCTCCACGACGTCCAGCACGCGATTCACCACGGGCTCCTCCTTGGTCGGGCGTACGCGATCGTGCCCCACTGTCGGCGAGAATCCTCCGGGGCGTGTTCCGCGGGCCGGACCGGACGGCCTGACCGGTCCGGCAAGGATCGGAGCGAAGGACTCACGGCTCGACCGTCCCGGTGAAGCTCGCGCGGGCGGTCTCGCGGCCGCTCCCGTCGAGTACCCGGACCCGGGCGCCCTGGCCGTCGCTCTCCCCGACCACGTGCAGGCCCTGGTGTTCATAGAGCGGCGCGATCAGGCGGTACTCCATCGTGATCTCGGTGGATCGACCCAGCAGCGCGGATCCTGCCTCGGCCATGAGCATGGCCTGGAGGGGGCCGTGCACGACCAGACCGGCGTGGCCCTCGACGTCGCGCGCGTAGGTGCGGTCGTAGTGGATGCGGTGAGCGTTGTAGGTGAGTGCCGAGAAGCGGAACAGCAGCACCGAGTCGACGTCGACGCTGCGTGTGTACGCCGCAGAGCGGACCTCGTCGGGGACGCGATCACGTAGGTCCTCGGCCGGTACGGGCGTCGTGCGCGCTGCCGTCAGGTAGACGATGTCGCGATCCTCGGCGAGCAGCTCGGTCCCGTCGACGCTCAGCGTGGTGCGTGTCGTACGAAAGTGCAGGGGACCCGTGCGGCCCTCGCGCTCCTTCGTGCCTGAGACCCGGGTCGTGGCAGTGACCTCCGCGCCGATGGGCAGGGTGCCGACGCGTATGCGGCCGCCCGCGAACATGCGGCGTAGGCCCGGAGCGGGTGGGGTGGGGAACCCGAGCAGCGGGTGCCCGTCGGGTCCGATCTCCGCACTCGCCGGCCGGGGCAACAGGAAACAGGAGTGCCACATCAACGGCAGGGGCGCGCCCGGGACGAGGTCGTCGGTCGCGCGGTCCAGCAGACCGGCGATCGCTCGGACCCGGTCCAGGTCCAGGCGATCGGAGGCGCCGAGGGTGTCGGTCATGGTGGGTCTCCTGGTGAGTGGCGGTGGTCAGGCGTACGCTATGTCATACATCAGATATGAACACGCCCGCCGGGCGTCCTCCTTCATGTCTCCGACGGATGAGGAGTCGCATGACGCAGTCCAAGGGCCCGCTCTCGGACCTGAGGGTCCTCGAGATCTCCTCGTTCGTGGCCGCGCCGCTCGGCGGGATGACGCTGTCCCAGCTCGGCGCGGACGTGATCCGGATCGACCCGATCGGCGGCGCCGCCGACCGGGCGCGCTGGCCGCTGGCCGCCTCCGGAGCCAGCCTCTACTGGGCCGGTCTGAACAAGGGCAAACGCTCGTTGATGGCGGACTTCCGTGGGACCGAGGGGCGAGGGCTGATCCGTGACCTCGTGGCAGCCTGTCCACCGAGGACCGCTGTCATCCTCACCAACGCGGTCGGACGCGACTGGCTGTCCTACGACGCCCTGCGGGAGGCGGCTCCCGATCTCATCCACGTCCAGGTCGAGGGCCGTAGCGACGGCACTCCTGCCGTGGACTACACCGTGAACGCCGAGGTGGGCTTCCCGTTCGTGACCGGCCCGGCTGGCCACGCCGACCCGGTCAATCACGTGCTCCCTGCCTGGGACATCGCGTGCGGCCTCTACGCCGCGCTCGGCGTCGCTGCGGCTGCGCGCCACCGCGATCGCACCGGGGAGGGCGATCGGATCAGGGTCGCGCTGGCCGATGTCGCCCTGGCCATGGCCGGCAACCTCGGCTTCCTCGCCGAGGCGCAGTTGGGGGGCGAGCGGCAGCGGATCGGCAACTATCTCTACGGCGGATTCGCGCGCGACTTCCTCTGCGCGGACGGGGGCCGGGTGATGGTGGTCGCGTTGAGCGGGCGGCACTGGGCGGACCTGATCCGGCTCACCAACATGGCCCAGCCGGTGGCGGCGCTCGAGCAGTCGCTCCGGGTCGACTTCTCGCGCGAGGAGGACCGCTTCGAGTACCGCGAGGTGCTCGCCGGACTCTTCCAGCGCTGGTTCGCCCACCGTTCGACCGCCGAGGTCAGCACCGGCCTGGCCGGGACGTCACTGGTCTGGGCGCCGTACCGCACCTTCTCGGCTGCCGTCGCGCACCTGCAGACCTCCGCAGGCGCGAACCCGATCGTCACCGAGATCGACCAGCCCGGTGTCGGGCCCTATCTGGTCCCGGGCTCGCCCCTGACCTTCGCCTCGGTCCCTGGCGGCGCCGAGCCGGCTCCCTACCTCGGCCAGGACACGGCGGCCGTCCTCGCCGACGAGCTCGGGCTCGACGCGGAGCGGATCGCGGCCCTGGAGGCAGCCGGTGCCGTGGCATCCTCCCGCTGAGCAGACAACGGCCCGATCCCGCCCAGGAGGACCCTGATGCCGCACCCGACCTCGCGGTGGGCCACCGCGCGCTCGTTCCTGTTCGTTCCGGGCGACCGGCCCGAGCGGTTCGCCCGGGCGCTCGCGAGCGAGGCCGATGTCGTGGTCGTCGACCTCGAGGACGCGGTGGCGCCAGCCGCCAAGGAGGTCGCGCTGGACAACGTCCAGGCCCTCCTGCGCTCCGGCACCGAGGCCGTCGTCCGCGTGAACGACGTTCGCACGCAGCGGGGCCGGGCCGACCTGGCCGGGCTGGCCTCGCTCGGCATCCCCGTCGCCGTGATGGTGGCCAAGGCGGAGGACGCCGACGCCCTGGCCGCGGCGTACGCGAGCCTGCCCGCGGGCAGCGTGCTGCTGCCGCTGGTGGAGACGGCGCGAGGCGTCCTGGATGCGTGCGAGGTGGCGCAGGCAGCCGGGGTGGCCAGGCTGGTGCTCGGCCACCTCGACCTGGCCGCCGAGCTGGGCCTGGACCCGGACGACACGCTGCGGCTGTGGCCGGCGCGGTTCGCGCTGGTCGCTGCCTCAGCCGCGGCGGGGCTGCCCGCGCCGGTGGACGGGGTGACCACCGAGGTGCGCGACGCCGACGTCGTGCGCCGGGAGACGGCAACCTCGCTGGCGGGAGGCTTCACCGCCAAGTTGTGCATCCATCCGGGCCAGGTCACGCACGTGCACGCCGCGCTGGCGCCCGGCCCCGAGGAGGTCGTCGCCGCCGAACGGCTACTCGCCGCAGTCGCCGGTCGGGCCGTCGCCGTCGTCGACGGCCGCATGGTGGACCGCCCGGTGGTGCTGCGGGCCGAGGCGGTCCTGGCGCGCGCACATGGTCGGACCGCCCCGACCGGACCGTAGGTCGGCTCCGTGAGGGGGCGGGTGGTCAGGCGATCTGGTCGAGTCGGACGACGTCGATCACCGAGGTGCAGGTGCGGGCGGTGATCGCGTCGGCCCCGCCCAGGCAGCTGAGGACGAAGAGGGTGCGGCCGTCCCGACCGCCGACGGCGCAGGCGAGGGGCATCCGGTCCCCGAGGTCCACGAGCTCGGCGACCTCGCCGCCCTCCAGGACGCGGCGACAGTCCGAGGTCCACGGCGACGCGCACCACAGGCCGGCGTCCGGAGCCACGCCGATTCCGTCGGCGCTGCCCGGGGCCAGGTCGGCCCACGTACGACGACCGGACAGCGAGCCGTCCTCCGCACGGTCGTAGGCCGTCAGCCGCTGGGCGGGGAACTCGGCCACGACGTAGGTCCGGCCGCCATCGAGGAGCGCGGGCCCGTTCGGTGCGTTGAGGTGCTCGGCCACCACCCGCGCGCTGCCGTCGGTCTCGACCAGGATGATCAGGCCGTCGGCGTCCTCGGGGCGCGGTGCGCCCTTCGGATGGGACCCCATCGAGCCGACGTAGGCGCGGCCGTTCTCGTCGACGAGCATGTCGTTGAGACCACCGTTGGTCACCGCGGACAGGTCCGCGTGGACCACGAGCTCACCGGACGCCTCGCGACGCAGGATCGTGGGCTCGCTGAGGTCGACGATCAGGAGCCGGCCGTCAGGGAGGAAGCCGAGGCCGCT
Organism: Nocardioides sp. S5-5; assembly: GCF_054954065.1. Lineage (NCBI taxonomy): Bacteria > Bacillati > Actinomycetota > Actinomycetes > Propionibacteriales > Nocardioidaceae > Nocardioides > Nocardioides sp. S5-5. The sequence goes on along the minus strand of NZ_CP199913.1, from coordinate 4,513,505 downwards.
GGGGCGCCGACCGTCGGTCAGTTCGACGACGACCTCGGCGTGACCGGACTCGTCGACGGTCATGACCTTGCCGGCGAAGATGTCGGAGAACCACAGGCGTCCGTCGTGCCAGCGCGGGCTCTCGGCGAAGTGCAGACCCTCCAGCAGGACCTGGGGGACGCCGGCCCTCACAGGCCGGCCATCTTCGAGACCGCCTCGATCGCGCGCAGGGTCTCATCCCGAGTGGGGGGAGGAGCGGACAAGGTGGCGACCCCGACGTCGTACCACTGGTCGAGGGGGATCGGCGTGCCCGGGTGGTTGTAGAGCAGGACCATCAGTCGCTCGGCGCCCGCGGCCTCGTAGGCGTCGCGGATCTCCTCGCTGGGGTCGCGCACGCCCACCGTGATCACCACCTCGGCGGGATCGCGCCCGATCTTCTCGCACTCGGCGTCGATGGAGGCGCGGAACTCGGCAACGCCGTCCGGGGACACCCCGGTGGCCAGCCAGCCGTCGCCGTACCTGGCGATGCGCCGGGCCGCCACCGGTGTGGGCTGCGCGCCGACGATCACGGGCGGACCCGGGCGCTGGACCGGCCGCGGGTCGCAGACCATCTCGGGGAAGGAGACCAGGTCGCCGTCGTACGCCGCGGACTCGTGGGCCCACAGCCGCTTCATCGCCTCGACGGCCTGCAACGAGTAGCCCCACGGCTTGGCCGCGGCCGCAGGGTTGTGCAGCTCGGTGACCTCTCGCAGCCAGCCCGTCCCGAACCCGAACATGAAGCGGCCTCCGCTGAACGCGTCGAGCGTCGAGACCGCCTTTGCGAGCGTCAGCGGCGGATGCTCAGGGACCAGGCAGACACCGGTGGCGACCCGCAGGTCCGTGGTCACCGCGGCGACCATGCTGAGCACGACGAAGGGGTCCGACATCTGGTGGTAGACGTCCGGGATCTCGCCGCCGGTCATGGGGAACGGGATGCTCGGGTGCTCGGGCACCACGGTGTGCTCGGGCGCCCAGTACGACTCGAAGCCGTGGGCCTCGAGCTCGCGACCGAGCGTGGTTGCGTCGATCGTGTGGGTGGTCACCGCGAGGTGTGCGCCGATCTTCATGCCGCGATGCTGGTGGCCGGACCACTGCTCGACAAGGACGCCGTCCTGCAGGGCAGAACGGTCGACGCCGGGCTTTCCGAGCGGTTCTGCGAGCCGGAACGGAGTCGTGGGGCCGGCGCCGTCGGCTGGTGTTCACTGCCAGGACCAGGCGCCTGTCGTGCTCACATGACAGCACCGTGCGCCGTTCCCGACGATGACGATGCCGGAGGTCAGACCGTGAAGGTCGGCGTTCACTTCAACTTTCAGAACTACCACGACTGGGAGCGATTCCTGGCGAAGACGCCGGGCCCGCCGAAGGTCACCGACCAGCAGATCTATGACGAGGAGATCGCACTCGCGGAGCTCGTCGAGCCGCTGGGCTTCGACTCGTACTGGGCGATCGACCACCACTTCACGCCCTATGTCATGACGGGTGGGGCGTTGCAGCACCTCACCTTCATGGCCGGTCGGACCAGCCGGATCGACTTCGGCACCATGATCGTGGTCCTGCCCTGGTACGACCCGATGGTGGTCGCCGACCAGATCTCCGCGCTCGACAACCTGCTCCAGGGCCGTCAACTCACGCTCGGCATGGGCCGGGGTGCGGCGATCCGTGAGTTCGACGCGTTCCGGGTGCCGATGGCCGAGGCCCGCAGCCGGTTCAACGAGACGCTGGAGATCCTGCGCAAGGCGATGTCGTCGGAGTTCTTCTCCCACGAGGGCGAGCACTTCTCGATCCCCGAGACCTCGATCCGGCCGATGTACCGCAACCCGCAGCGCCTGATGGACCGCATGCGCATCGCGTGGACCAGCCCCGAGACGTTGCCCATCGCTGCCAACGCGGGCCTCGGCATGCTCATGACCAACCAGAAGAGCTGGGACGACTATTCGGTCGACGTCGCCGCCTTCAACAGCATTCGCGCCGGCAACGGCCTCGAGCCGACCCAGCCGACCGTCGTGGTCCGCATGGTGTGCACGGACACCGAAGAGGAAGCGTGGGAGGCGATGAAGGTGCACTCCCTCGAGGCCGGCGAGAGCAGCAAGCTGCACTACCAGTTCGACGATCCCGAGCGGTTCAAGAACACCAAGGGCTACGAGCAGTACGCCAAGATGAGCACCGAGATCGTCGATCAGGAGACGCTGGCCGAGAAGTCCGCCCGCCCGCAGGCGTACGGAACGCCGGACCAGGTCTTCGAGAAGCTCAAGGAGATCCAGGCCAAGACCAGCGCCGACGAGTTCGTCCTGAATGTCCGCTTCGGCGCGATGCCGGTCGAGCTGGCCGAGAGGTCGATGCGCCTGTTCGCCAAGGAGGTGCTGCCGCGCCTGCACGAGCTGGACACCCCGCTCGCCGACGACATGCGAGGAGCGGCCAGCGGTGAAGGCCATGTGACCTTCAGCGACGCCGGCCCCACTCGCCTCGGGCACTGACCTCGGCGCGAGAGAACGGACGACTTCGGTGAGCAACGACTACTTCAACAAGCTCTATGCCCGCGCGGTGGAGGCAGGAGACAGCCTGGACCTGCTCTGGGACGAGCAGCGGATGCCGTTCGACTCGATCGAGAGCCGGGTCACCGACCTGCTCGACATGACAGGGCGCAAGGTCGTCATCACGGGAGGTGGGGGCGCCGGGCTGGGCCAGGCCTGCGCCCACCGCTTCGCCGGGCTCGGTGCCGATGTCGCCCTGGTCGACATCAAGGTCAAGGAGTCGGGTGACACCGGCAGCATGGCGCAGTACACCGGCCCCGATCCGCACGGTGTGGCCGAGCGGGTGTCGCAGAAGTGGGGTACGCGCGCGTTCGGTGTGTACGGGAACGCCATCAACTACGACGACATCCAGCGGTGGATGGCGGAGTGCAACGACCTCCTCGGGGGCATCGACGTGCTCGTCAACAGCGCGGTCGACGTCGCAGTGGTCGACTTCAGCGCCGCCACCCGCGAGGACATGGATCGCTCGCTGCACGGCACCATCGCCGGACCGATGTACGCCAGCCGCGCGGCGCTGGACTACATGATCCCGCAGGGCCGGGGCCACATCATCAACATCGGCAGCGGTTCGGCGAACATGCCGACCGCGCCGAGGAACCTGTTGTACGGCACGGGAAAGAGCTGGCTCGCGTCGTTCACCAAGTTCCTGGCCGCTGAGGCGATCCAGCACGGGGTGCGCGCCAACGGCGTCAACCCGGGGTCGATGGTGCGGACCAAGGCCAAGATCCCCACCTTCAACGACATGTGGTTCTACTCGATGATCCGCAACCAGCTCGGTCGCTACCTGCTGCACGAGGAGACCGCCAACGTCGTCGCGTTCCTCGCCTCCGACGCGGCCAGCGCCATCGTCGGGGAGGTCATCGGGACCGACGGCGGCGCCTCGCTGTGAGCGTCGCGACGGTCTCCGGCCCGTCCGAAGCCGCGCTCGGCACTCTCTTCGCCGAGCGCGGTTGGACCGACGGTCTGCCCGTGACGGTGCCGACGTCCGAGCGAGTCGAGGCGTTTCTCGCCGCGGCCGGACGTCGGCCGGACGAGGTGCTGCTCAGCGTCGAGGAGAACCGCCGTGACGTCGACGTCCGGCTCGCGGCGGTCAACGCGGTGCTGGCAGGCTGCGCGCCTGCCCACTTCCCGGTCGTCGTCGCGGCCATCGAAGGCTGGGCCGACCGTCGTTGGGGCGCCGGGGACCGCACGTTCTTCTACATGTCCAACGCCAGCACGGGCGGCGGCGCGCAGCTGACGATCGTCAACGGACCCATCCGCGGCGAGCTGGACATGAACAGTGGCACCAACCTCTACGCACCGGCTTCGCACGCGAATGTGGCCATCGGCCGCGCGCTGCGGCTGGTCCTGCGCAACGTCCTCGGCTTCACGCCGTCCTCGCTCGACCAGGCGACGCAGGGTCACCCCGGAAAGCTCGGATTCTGCGTCGCGGAGAACGAGGAGCAGTCCCCGTGGGAGCCGTTCCACGTCGGGCGCGGGTTCGACGCCGACGCCAGCACGGTCATGGTGATGAGCGGGCGCAGCCCCGAGCCGATCGAGAACCGCAGCTGTGCGAGCGCGGAGGGGGTCCTGCTGACCATCGCCGACACCCTCTCGCGCCTGGGCGCCCTGATCCCGGGGGGCCCGGTGGTGGTGATGATGGGGCCCGAGCACGCCGATCTCATCGGCTCCAAGCACGGGTGGACCAAGGCCGACGCGACGCAGTTCCTGTACGAGAACTTCCGGCGTCCGATGTCCGACCTCGACCGGGTCGGGCTCAGGGCCAAGCCGGATCCCTCGCGGGACCGGACCGTGGACGGGGTCGCCTACCGGTACGGCGCCCGTGAGCCGGGTGACATCGCGCTGATCGTGGGCGGCGGTCGCAATGCGGGCATCTCGTCGGTCATCACCAGCTGGTGCTACAACACGCCACCGGGTCAGTTCATCCTTCGTCCGGTGCAGACGGCATGAGCCTGGCTACCTGCACCCACCCCAGCAAGAACAGGAGGCTGGTGTCATGACCATCGAGGCCTTGGTCCCCGTCCCGGACGACACGGTCGAGGAGGTCGGCACGGCCGCCCGCCCGGTCTCCACCAGCACGCTGGTCGTCGGTCTGCTCGCGAACACCAAGCGCAACGCACCGGAGCTGCTCGAGGCGGTGGCGGCGTTGCTGAGGACCGAACTCCCCCACGTCGAGTTGGTGGGCCCCGTGATCACCGAGGGCGTGATGCTTCCCTCCGCGGCCCAGCTCGACGACCTGGTGGAGCGTTGTGACCTGGTGCTCACCGGGCTCGGAGACTGCGGATCGTGCTCGGCCACCACGATGCACGTGGCGACGGATCTCGAGTCGCGGGGAGTGCCCACGGCCGCGATCTGCACCGAGCCGTTCCTCGCCTCGGCATCTGCAATGGCTGCTCGACGCGGGTTCCCGGGCTACGCCTTCGCCCGCGTCGCGCATCCGGTCTCGAGCCTCGACCAGGCGGAGATCGAGGAGCGCGCCCGCGAGGCGTTCCCGCAGGTGATGCGGATCCTCGGCCTCCTCGGCGAGGACCCCGCCGCTGCACCGGTCGCCGAGACGTCGCAGGCTGCCTCTCCGGTCCGGGTCGAGGTGGACGAGACGCGCGCGGTCCCCGACGTCCCGGAGCAGAGGGGACTGGCCCCTGCCGTGGAGCAGGAGGACGACGGTACCTACGACGTGGCGGTCGTCGGTGGCGGACTGGCGGCGCTGTCCTCGGCACTGTTCTCCTCGACCCTGGGGCTGCGCACGGTCGTGGTCACCGAGATCGTCCTGGGTGGCGAGCTGATCAACCTCGAGGAGGTCGTGCACTTCCCCGGGATCACCGACCCCGTCTCCGGCAGCGAGCTGGCGAGCCGGGTCGAGGGCCAGGCCCTTCAGGCGGGCGCCCACTTCCTGTACGACGACGTCAGCGAGATCCGCGTCGAGCCCGACGGCTTCGTCGTGCGCGGCTTCGAGAACGAGGTCCGGGCCCGGACGGTCATCGCGGCCATGGGCGCCCGTCGCCAGCGGCTGGGGCTCGACGGCGAGGCCGAGCTCGAGGCACGTGGAGTCTCCTACTGCGGAACCTGCGACGGGCCCTTCTTCAAGGGGCGCTCGGTGGCGGTCGTCGGCGACGGCGACTGGGCCGGACGAGAGTCGCTCGTCCTCGCCCGCTACGCCTCCGACGTCACCCTGGTCACCGGGCTCGCGGAGCCGGGCCTGTCCGCGGCCACCCGGAGCGCTGTCGCGCTCAGCGACCGGATCCGGGTGCTGCCGCGCGCCGAGGTGATCTCGCTGGCATCCGACGACGGAGTCCTGGGGTCCGTGCAGGTCCGGGGTCTCGATTCCGGTGACGTCGCCGACCTCGACCTGGCGGGACTGTTCGTCAACACGGGTATGGCCCCGGCGTCCTCGGTGCTGCACGGCCTGGTCGACCTGGTCGCCGACGGCAGGGTCCGGGTGGACGCCGGCATGCGCACCTCGAGGCCCGGGGTGTTCGCCGTCGGCGAGCTGCGCAGCGACTTCCCCGGGTACGCCGTGGCCGCAGCCGGCGACGGCGCTGCCGCAGCGGCCTCGGCGCGCTCCCACCTGGCGAGGTAGGGCGGCAGGATCCGTCGGAGGTCAGCGGCCCTGCCATCGAGGGGGCCGCTTCTCCCGGAAGGCGGCGATCCCCTCGGCCGCGTCGCGCGAGGCGAGCATCTCGGCCTGGAGATCGGCCTGCAGGGCGAGCAGCTCCGAGGAGGCAGGGTCGGCGGTGGGATCGACCGCACCTGCGACGAGGCGCTTGCTGGCCTGGACGGCGAGAGGGGCGTTGGCGGCGATCCTGGCGGCCAGGGCGAGCGCCGCATCGAGGGCTGCACCCGGCTCGACCAGGTCGGTGACGAGGTGGAGAGCGTGGGCATCCACGGCGCTCAGGCGCTCACCGGTGAGCGCGAGCCGCATCGCGACCGAGTGTGGGACCCGGGTGGGGAGGCGCAGGAGTCCGCCCGCCGAGGCGATGAGTCCGCGGGTGACCTCCGGCAGCCCGAACTGGGCCGAGCGCGAGGCGACCAGCAGGTCGCAGGCCAGCGCCATCTCGAACCCACCGCCGAGGGCGTAGCCCTCCACGGCGGCGATCAGCGGCTTGCGCGGCGCACGTGCGGTGAGACCTCCGAAGCCCCGGCCCGGCACCAACGGCGACTCGCCGGCCGCGACGGCGCGCAGGTCGGCCCCGGCCGAGAACGAAGTGCTCCCGCCCTGCAGGACGCCGACGCGCCAGGCGCCGTCCGCGTCGAGCGTCGTGAACGCCTCGGCCAGCATGGCCGCGGTACGACCATCGACGGCGTTGCGGACCTCGGGCCGGTTCATGGTGATGACCAGGACTCCGTCGCGGCCCTCGATCAGCACCGGGGCATCACCGGACGTGCTCATGACGCCCCGCCGTACGCGGCGACCCGCACCGGGACGTTGCTCATCCGGGGCTGACCGGAATACCGGTCGAACGCCACGTCGTCTGCGATCAGTCGCCCCACGCTGGTTCCCCAGCGCCGGACGTCGTCGTCCTCGCCCGGCAGGTCCCCGAAGGAGTGGGTGCACGAGACCGTGCCCGGTCGCAGGGTGGGGTCCGCCGCGGCGACCGCGACGACGCCGCCGCGGGGGGAGTGGATCTCCACCAGGGCGCCGTCCTCGATGCCCAGGGCCGCGAGGTCGTCCGGGTGCAGGCTGGCCGGGTTGTAGGCGGGTCTGCCGGGTGGGGAGACCAGCGTGGGAGAGTTCATGACGTACGGGAGCCGCCGGGCCAGCAGCCGAAAGGGGAACCCGTCGTCCGCCGGCTCCTCGGGCTCCGCCAGCACCGTGGCGAGGTTCGCCAGCATCGTGGCGCTGCTGATGTCGAGGCGGCCGGTCCACCCCTCCTCCCGAGGAGCGACCACGACCGCGGGCTCCGAGAAGACGGCCCCCTGAGGGTGTCGGCGCACCTCGTCCAGCGTGATGCGCGACCCGGCGTGGACCAGCTCCATCAACGCGTCGAGGTCACCCGGGCCCTCCATGTCCAGGCCGGTCGGCTCCGAGTCATCGGGCACGAGCCCGTCGAAGGCGAGCGAGAGGCCGAGTCGCTGGGCCAGGAGGTAGAGGAAGCGCCACTGCTCGATGACGTCGGACCCGGGCGGTGGCTCGACCACGGCCTCTGTGTACTGCCCGAACGGGGCCGGCAGCCCTGCCCCGACGGTGTACTCGGCCATCCGCTGCATGAACGCGTTGGTGCCGGGCATCTCGTAGGGGAGCTGCGCGGCAATCACGTAGTCGGCGAGCCGGGCGGTCGCGGACAGCTGGACGTCCACCTGGACCAGGAGGTCGAGGGAGCGCAACGCGTCCACCACCTTCAACTGGTCGGGGATGCACTTGGCCGGGTTGGCGCCGGTGCTGATCATGGCCCGCACCTGACCCTCGCCGGGCGTGAGGATCTCGTCGGCGAGCGCGCCGGTGGGCATGCCGGCGTGGGACTGCGCCAGACCACGCACGCGGAGCTGCTCGGCGCCCTCCACCACCGGAGCCGGCGGACGGGCCTGGGCCCGGGGCGCCGCGACGGCGCTGGTCAGCACACTCGGGCTCGGCAGCACCTCGCCGGCGCGGGTCCAGTGACCGCGCAGCGAGGTGAGGCACAGGACGAGGTACTCGACGAGGACGCCGTTGCCCGACATGTTGGCGCCGGTGCCGGTGGCGCCGTACCCGCGCGGCGCGTGGCCGATCAGTCGCGCCGCACGGAGGAGCTCGTCGGCATCGATCCCTGCGCGACTGGCCACGACGTCGGTGGTGAACGGCGCGACGGCGGCCCGCAGTCGCTCGAGTCCCTCCACGTGCTCGTCGACGAACGTGTGGTCGACGAGCCCCTCGTCCAGGAGGATCCGGATCATCCCGGCCAGGACGGTGGCGTCCTCGCCGGGCCGCACCGGCAGGTGGACGGTGGCGCGACGGGCGGTCTCGGTCCGGCGCGGGTCGATGACGATGAGGTGGCCGCCGCGCTCCTCGAGCTTGCGCAGCTGGGACATGGGGTAGCCGGCAGGCCCGGTGAGGCTGACGAGGGGGTTGCTGCCGACGACGAGCGCGACCTCCGGGTCGCTGAACGCCTGGCTGGGTGCCATCCACACACCGTGATGCCCGCGTGCGATGGGCTTGCCGGGCTGGTCGATCGTGCTCGTCGTGAACAGCATGGGCGTCTGGACGGCCCGGACGAACGCAGTGACCATGCTCAGGTTGATCGGGTTCTCGAACGGGACGTAGGTGCCCGCGAAGAGGGCGAATGCGCGCGGGCCGTGCCGGTCGAGGACGACCCGCAGCCGCTCGGCGATCTCATCGACGGCGTCGAGCGTCGCGATCTCGACCAGCCGTCCGTCCGGCGTTCGCTTCAGGGAGCGGGTGATGCGTTCGGGGTGGGAGTAGAGCGCCGGGTGGGAGCGGCCCTTGATGCAGGTGTAGCCGCGGTAGATGTCATTGCCGACCGCACCGGTGATCTTCTGCGGGACGCCGTCGACGAGGTGGACGTCGACCGGGCAGAAGTTGTGGCACACCCGGCAGAACGAGGGCTTGATCTCGGTGGCGACCATGGGCTCGGCCTAGGGGGCGAGCAGGTTTGCCCGCAGGTGGGCGTCGATGAGCCGCTCGGTCTCCGGTCCGTTCTCGGGAAGGAGCGCGCCATGGGTCTGGGGGAGGCGCCGCATGGTCACCGTCACGCCGTCCTCCACGAGACGCTCGGCGAAGGCGAGTCCTTCGTCGCGCAGCACGTCGTAGTCCCCCAGCACGACCAACGTCGGCGGCAGCTCACGAAGGGTGGTGGCGTGCATGGGCGAGGCGTAGGGGTCATAGGCGTCCAGCGGCGAGTCGAGATACATCTCCCACATCTGGAGCGCGTGTTCGCGCGTCATGGTGTAGCCCTCCGCGAACGTGCGGAGCGAGGCCGTCGAGCACCCGCTGTCGGTGACCGGGATGTTGAGGACCAGGGCCGACAGGGCAGGCCCTCCCCGGTCACGGCTCATCAGGGCCACCGCCGAGGCGAGTGCGCCACCGGCGCTGCCGCCACCGACCGCGAGGCGGCTCACGTCGACGCCGAGCTCGACGGCGTGCGCGCTCACCCACTCGAGCGCGGCGTGGCAGTCGTTCGGAGGGATCGGGAACCGGTGGGTCCCGGCCATCCGGTAGTCGACGTCCACGACGACCACGCCGAGCGCGAGTGCGCGGGCGCCGTGCAGGGGGGCGCTGAGTCGCAGCAGGTCCAGGCTGCCGCCGGTCCAGAAGCCACCGCCGTGGAAGTGCAGGTAGGCGGGCGCGTCCGTGATGCCCTCCGGTCGATACACGATCGCGTCGATGGCGCCGTCGGAGCAGGGGACGCAGCCGGACCACCCGCAGCTGCCGGTGACGGGAATGCGGACCAGGCTGACCTCGACACCGTCGGGCGCCGGCGCCGGGCCGCCGCTCATCTCGACCGTCATCGCCTGCTGGCGTTCGCGTTCGGCGGTGAACGAGGCGAACCACGCGTCCCGCTCGACCGGGTCCGCGGGCGGCTGTCGCTCCGCGGGGGCGGGGTTCGCCTCGACGAAGGGCCTGATCTGCTCGATGATCTCGCGAAGCCGCGGGTCGCTCACCAACTCCATGGACGCACCGTAGGCCACCTTGAGGCGTTCGTCTATATCAGATCTCATATGTCACCCGAGCGAGATGAGGAGCCGCCAGAGGCCGTGACTAGCTCCGGTCGGCCCACGGCGTGCCGAAACGTCCTCGGTGCATCGTCGGCGCCACCGGGTTCCGGGTGAGGGGGCCGTACCTCCCGAGCGGGTAGCCGACAGGGATCGTGGCGCCGATCTCGAAGTTCTCCGGGATCTCGAACCGCGCGCGAACGGCGGCCTCGTTCTCCAGGTGGTTGGTGGTCATCGCCGCGCCGAGTCCCAGGCCCCGGGCGGCCAGCAGGAGGTTCTGCGTGGCGGCGTAGATGGAGGACCACGCGAAGCGGACGTCGGGCGCCTCGGGGCTGGGGAACGCGTTCTCGATCAGCGGAAGGATGAGGACCGGGAGCTGGTCGAAGCCGAAGATGAAGTCGCGGTAGTGCCGCTGTGCCCGTGCCCCTGGTGAGGAGTCCTCTGCCGGCAGCTCGGGGTAGCGGTCGCCGACGGCCTCGACCAACATGTCGCGGAACCACCGGCGGTCGTCGCTGTCGGTGATCACCAGGAAGCGCCACAACTGCCGGTTGCCGGCGCTGGGGGCCCGGGTCGCGAAGTGCACCAGCTTCTCCACGAGCTCATCGGGGACCGGGTCCGGCCTCAGGCGCCGGATGGACCGGCAGGTCTCCATCGCCTCGAACACGTCGAGGTTCGAAGGGGCGCTGAGTTCGGTCTGCTCGCTCATGCGTCGGGTCCTGTCGTGCGTCGGTCGTCGGGCTGCGCGCGTTACGGCTCCGTCAAATCTGTCGGAGGATGCTATTGCGGAGTACGATATCTCATGTACCGTACGGTGCTCAGTGAAACTGTGACGTGAATCGCACGCACAGTCCTGGGCACGGCGCTGGGCGCCTGCCGGACCGAAAGGTGACGCAGTGAGGACATCGAAGTTCGCGGTGGGGGTCTCCCTCGCCGCCCTGCTCGCTGTTGGCTCCGCCTGTGGGAGCGACAACGCCAAGACCGACAACGGGTCCGACGCCGAAGCCATCGCGGCTCTTCCGTCGGGGACCCCTGCAGGTGACACGGATCCCGTCACGGTGGGCTTCCACAACCTCGAGAAGGGAGCGATCTCGCTGCCGGACGTCCGGATCGGCTTCGAGGCGGGTCTCGCCTACGTGAACGAGAAGCTCGGCGGCGTCAACGGCCGCCCGCTCGAGAGCATCGACTGCAAGACCGACGGGACGCCCGAGGCGTCGGTGAACTGCGCCAACCAGTTCGTCGAGGAGGGCGCGGTCCTCAGCGTCCAGGGTGCCGACTTCGGTGCCGACGCGATGCTGCCGGTGCTCCAGTCCGCGGGCCTTGCCGAGCTCGGCAGCTTCCCCCTCACCCCGGGCATGAACTCCGCCGTCGGTGACGCGTTCTTCTTCCAGGGGTCGGCGGAGGAGGGCTACGCGGCGACGCTGGTCCAGCTGCAGAACCTGGACGCCGACAAGGTCGCCTTCGTCATGGTCGACGCCCCGACCAGCCACCAGACCTACGACGACATCATCGAACCCGCCGCCGAGACCCTCGGGATGGAGACCAAGGTCTTCTACGTCCCGGCGCAGTCGGACTGGCAGGTCCAGGCCGCGACCGTGCTGGCCTGGGATCCTGACGGCATCGCCACGTACGTCGCGGCTGACGCCCTGGCGGCCGTTCCCGCCTTCCGCTCCTCCGGCTTCAGCGGCTACATCACCGCCGGCTCGAACATCGAGATCGTTCCGCAGCTGGACAGCTCGGTCCTCGAGAAGACGCTGTTCAGCGCGTCGTACTACCTGCCCGAGTTCGCGGACATCCCGGATGAGGTGCAGCCCGACATCGACGCGTTCAACGCGTACGCGACCGGTGACATGGACGAGACCAGCAGCATCACGCAGCGCCAGACCGGCTTCTACACCGCGCTGATCACGGCCCAGGTGCTCTCGGGCATCGGTGCCGACGGCACCGAGCTGACGGCGGAGTCCGTCCTCAAGGGTCTGGCCACCTCCACCGGCGAGCGCCAGCCGTTCCGTACCAACGGCTGGGACTGCGCCAACCCGTCGTGGCCCAACACGACCGCGTGTGGCACGGGCAACGTCTACGCCGAGCCCGGCGACGACAAGGTCCTCGCACCGCTGCCCGACCAGCCGGTCGACATCTCCGCTGTCCTTCCGTGACGGGACATCCCGAGCTCAACCACTTCTGAGAGGCCCACAGTGGACCAGATCCTCTTGTTCCTCGTGCTCGGCCTGGGGGTCGGGGCGGTCTATGCCGCCCTGACCCTCGGGGTCATCCTGACCTACCAGGGCACGGGCATGATCAACTTCGCCGCGGCCGCCATGGCCGCCGTGCCCATGTACGTCTACGAAGAGCTGAGACAGGAGAGACTGACACTCCCGGTCCCCTGGGTGCCGTCGTACGACGTCGGTGCGGTGCCCATCTGGTTGGCAGTGGCGATCGCCGTGGCCGTCGCAGGCCTGCTCGGCGCCATCACCGAGCTCGCTGTCTCGCGGCCGATGCGCAAGGCGCCGCCGCTGGCCCGGGTGGTGGCGGCCGTCGGCATCCTGCTCACGCTCCAGGCCGCTGTCGGTCTGAAGTACGACACGGACCCCCGCCTGCGCACCGTGACGCTCCCTCAGGGAACAGTCGAGTTCGCCGGGGTCACCCTCGCGGTGGACCGCCTCTGGCTCATCGGCATCACCCTGGTGCTGTCGATCGCGCTGGCGGTGTGGTTCAAGAAGTCCCGGATGGGACTGGCCATCCAGGCTTCCGCCGAGGACGAGCGGGCCGCCGGGTTCGCCCGTCTGTCGCCGTCGGTCACCGGCCTGATCACGTGGACCTTGGCATCGATGTTCACCGGTCTCATCCTCGTGCTGGCCGGTCCGGCGACGGGGACCCTGTCTCCGCAGACGATGCCGCTGCTGGTCGTCCCCGCCCTCGCGGGGGCCCTCCTGGCCCGGATGAGCTCGCTGTCGATCGGTCTGCTCGCCGCGATGGTCCTCGGTGTGGTCCAGTCCGAGCTGCTCTACGTCTCCAACAACATGGACTGGTGGCCCGCGTGGGCCAAGCAGGGACTCACCAACGTGGTGCCGTTCGTCGTCATCGTGGTCACGCTCTTCGTGCTCGGACGGTCGATCCCGACGCGTGGGGACGACGTGCGCACGCCCCTTCCGGTGGTGCGTCTGCCGGAGAACAGGCCGAGCACCATCATCATCTGGTCCGTGGCCGGTCTGATCGGGCTGATGGTCACCTCCGGGACCTACCGGTTCGGCGTGATCACCAGCCTCTCGGTCTCGCTGATCGCTCTGTCGCTGGTGCTGCTGACCGGCATGCTCGGCCAGATCTCGCTGGCCCAGGCTGCGTTCGCCGGTGTCGCCGGCATCGCGCTGTCCAAGATGGGTGACGCGGTCCCTTTCCCGTTGTCGCTCCTTCTCGCCGCCGCCATCGCGGCCGTGGCGGGTGTCCTGGTCGGCATCCCCGCGTTGCGCATCCGTGGTGCGCAGCTGGCAGTCGTCACCCTTGCCGCCGCATTGACGCTCCAGGACTTCGTCATCAACAACGCTCAGCTCGTGGAGGCGACCGGGAACTTCATTCCTGATCCCGTCCTCTTCGGCTGGGATCTCTCGGTCCGCGGTGCCGACAGCATCGCCCGACTGCCCTTCGGGATCATGGTGCTGGCGATCGTCGTGGTGGCCTTCGTCTGCGTCGCCAACCTGATGCGCGGTGGCACGGGACGCACGATGCTGGCGATCCGCTCCAACGAGAGGGCCGCGGCCGCGATCGGCGTCAACGTCCAGCGGGTCAAGCTCACCGTCTTCGCAGCCTCGTCCTTCCTGGCGGGACTGGCCGGATCGTTGATCGGCTACAGCCGGGGCCAGCTCTCGGCGGACTCGTTCGGCGTGTTCATCGGCCTGTCGTTCCTGGCCGTCGCCTACCTTGCCGGGATCACCAGCCTGGGTGGTGCGGTCGTGGCCGGACTCGGGACCAGTCTCGGCATCTTCTACGTGTTCACCGACCAGAACCTCAATCTCGGCAGCTACTACCTGTTGATCATGGGTCTGTCCTTGATCCTCACGGTGCTGTTCGCCCCGGCCGGTGTCGCCGGCAACACGCGTCGGGACATCGAGTGGGTGCGTGCCCGCATCGCGCCGCGCAAGACCCCGCTCGCCGGACCGGCACATCCGTACGTCGATGTGGAACTGCCGGACACGGGCCCGCGCGTGGTGGGCGAGGTGGTGCTGCGCACCACCGGAACCACGGTGCGTTACGGCGGGGTCGTGGCGGTCTCGGATGTCAGCATCGACGTCCGTGCGGGCGAGATCGTCGGCCTGATCGGGCCGAACGGTGCAGGCAAGACCAGCTTCGTCGATGCCCTGACCGGCTTCACCCGCAGCACCGGCGAGGTGACCCTCGGCGGTGAGCGACTGGACGGGCGCGCGCCGTACGACCGCGCTCGGCGCGGGTTGGTGCGCACCTGGCAGGCCGGTGAGCTGTTCGAGGACCTGAGCGTGGGGGACAACGTCCGAGTCGCCCACGAGACCGGCAACGAGGCATGGGCGATGGCGCGCGACACCGTGCGACCCATCGCCCCGCCTGCGGACCAGGTACAGCGTGCGCTGAGCCTGATGTCACTCACCGATGTCGCCGGCCGCAAGCCGTCAGAGCTCCCCCTGGGGCGCCAGAAGACGGTCGGCATGGCCCGGGCGCTCGCGATGGACCCCAAGGTCCTGCTGCTGGACGAGCCCGCGGCGGGCCTCGACAGCGACGAGAGCATCGCCTTCGGCGAGCAGCTGCGGTCGATCGCGGCCACTGGCGTGGCCTGCCTGCTCATCGACCACGACATGCACCTGGTGATGAGCGTCTGCGATCGCGTGTACGTCATCGAGTTCGGCAAGCAGATCGCCGAGGGCAGACCGGACGAGGTGCGGGCCGACCCGCGGGTGCTGGAGTCCTACCTCGGCAGTCAGTCCTTCGAGACCGAGGAGGTCGGCATCGACCTCGACGACGATCGCGGATTCGACCGCGGCAGCGAGAAGGAGGTGGTCTCGTGAGCACCCTCATCGAGACCCGGGGCCTCACCTGCGGCTACGGCAAGCTGGCAGTGGTGCGTGACCTGGACCTGACCGTCTCGGCCGGCGAGGTCGTGTGCCTGCTCGGATCCAACGGCGCCGGGAAGTCCACCAGCCTGCTGACGATCGCCGGGGCGCTGCCGAAGCTCGGCGGTGAGGTCTTCGTCGACGGGAGTCCGGCCCCGGCGGCCGCTCACGTCGTCGCACGCCGTGGGCTGGCCGTCGTACCGGAGGGCCGCGGGCTGTTCTACCGCCTGACCGTGGCCGAGAACCTGCGACTGCGCCGACACCGTCGTTCGCGAGTCACGATCGACGACGTGCTCGGGCACTTCCCGGTCCTCGCGGACCTGATGGGTCGCCGCGCAGTCCTCCTCTCCGGGGGCGAGCAGCAGATGCTCGCCCTCGCGGGGGCGCTGCTCGCGGACCCGAAGGTCATCCTCCTCGACGAGATGAGCCTGGGCCTGGCCCCGATCATCGTCGAGCGCCTGCTCCCGATCGTGCGCAACATCGCCGACGAGCGAGGCATGGGGGTCCTGCTCGTCGAGCAGCACATCCTGGCCGCCCTCAGCGTGGCCGACCGTGGCTACGTGATGGCGCACGGTCGAGTGGTCGCCGAAGGGACCGCGGAGGAGCTGCGACGCGACGCCGAGCTGCTGGAGGCCAGCTACCTGGGTGAGAAGACGAGCATCGACGCGGCCGTCGCCGAGGGACTGGTGTGAGGTGGCCGTGATGACGACAGACACGCCGTACGTCAACGATCCCGAGCCGACCCCGGAGGTCCTGCGTCGGATCTTCGGGACGTTCCCGTCCGGCGTCGTGGCCCTTGCGGGCACGACGCCGGACGGGGAGACCGTCGGGATGGCCATCAGTGCCTTCATCCCGGTGTCCCTCGACCCGCCGTTGATCGGCGTCGCGGTCCAGAACAGCTCGCGCACCTGGGCGGTGCTGCGCGAGCTTCCGTCGCTCGGGGTCAGCGTGCTGGCCGCGAACCAACACCTGGAGGCTCGTCAGCTCGCGGCGCGCGAGGGAGACCGGTTCACCGACATCGACCTCGGGAACCTCACCGAGGGCGGCGCGGTCTTCCTGGCCAAGTCGGTGTCCCGATTCGACTGCGTCCAGGAGAGCGAGATGCCGGCAGGGGACCACAGCATGGTCCTGTTGCGGATCCGGGCGGTCAGCCTGTCCCACGACGTCGCACCACTGGTCTTCCACGAGAGCGCGTTCGTCACGCTGAGCCCCCTCGGCGAGGCCGACATCACCTGAGTCCGGCCTTCGCCCCGAACACCCGTTCAGCCGGTCGGAACCGCGTGGTGGCGAGACCACCCCGTCCGGTGGAGGGTGACGGTCCGACCTCAGTGAGGAGCACGTCATTTCCGAGAGCACCGCACCCGACCGCGCGCGGGTCGTCACCGCGGACCCCGAGCCGGCCCGCTCGCGGGAAGCGATCGAGGCGGAGCTGGTCGCCGGGGACTTCGCGACGGCCGTCGTGACGGTGCGCGGGGAGTCACAGACCGTCTACCGCAACGCTCCGGAGTCCCTTGCCGAGGTCTTCGCCCGAGCCGGGACGTGGGGCGATGCGCCCGCGCTCTCGTACGAGGGGCGCACGGTCACCTGGGCGCAGTACGCCGACCAGGTCGCTCGGGCGGCCGGGGGACTGATGGCCGACCACGGCGTCCGTGCGGGCGACCGGGTCGCGATCGCGATGCGCAACTATCCCGAGTGGGCCCTCGCCTTCGCCGCCGCCATGAGCCTGGGCGCGGTCGCCGTGCCCCTCAACTCCTGGTGGACCGCCGAGGAGCTGGCCGTCGTCCTGGCCGACAGTGGTGCGGTCGTCCTCGTGGCCGACGGCGAGCGGGCCCGGCTGATCGCGGAGCGACGCGCGGACCTGCCCGCCCTGCGAACCGTCGTCGAGGCCGAGCCTGAGCGCTCCGGCGGGGACGTGACCTGGGCGGAGCTGGCGTGCGCCGAGGCCGCCGACCTGCCCGCACTCGCTGCCTCCATCGCGCCCGACGACGACGCCACGATGCTCTACACCTCCGGCACGACGGGCCGGCCCAAGGGCGTCCTGGCCACCCACCGCGCGCACACGAACGCGCTGATGAACATCCTGTTCCAGGGGGCCCTCCACGCCGCGGTCAACCACGCCCGCTCGGAGCCGGTGCGACCGCTCCGGGGCCCCGTGCAGTCGCTGGTCGGTGGCCCGCTGTTCCACATCTCGAACCTGCCCAAGCTCTACGTCGGCGCCTGGCGCGGCCACCACCTCGTGCTCATGCGGCGCTGGGACGCCGAGCGCGCGGTCGCCCTCATCGACGAGCTGGGTCTCGACGGCTTCGCGGGCGTGCCCACGATGGTGCGTCAGTTGCTCGACCGCGCAGAGGAGGTCGGCACCGCCCTCCCGACCCTGCGCCAGATCGGCACGGGCGGCGCCCCCACCCCCGGCAACCAGATCGAGCGCATCGGCACGCAGTTCGGCCGCACCGTCATGGCCAGCACGGGCTACGGCCTGACCGAGACGACCGGTGCCGTCGTCGGCATCGCGTCCGCCGACTTCCTGGACCGGACCGACGCCGCGGGGCGCCCCTTCCCGGTCAGCGAGGTCCGTGTCGTGACGACCGACGGCTCGGAGGCCCGGCCCGGCGAGGTCGGCGAGGCGTGGATGCGCACCGCCACCATGGCGACCGGCTACTGGAACCGGCCCGGTGAGCGGTTCCTCAATGCCGAGGGCTGGTTCGCGACCGGTGATCTGGTCACCCGCGACGAGGAGGGCTTCGTCCGCGTCGTCGACCGGATCAAGGACGTGGTCCTGCGCGGCGGCGAGAACGTCTACTGCGCTGAGGTCGAGAGCGTGCTCTCCACCCATCCCGACGTGGTCGACGTGGCCGTCTTCGGGATCCCCCACGACCTGCTCGGCGAGGAGGTCGCCGCGGTGGTGCAGCTGCGCGACGGATCGCCGAGGACCGCCGACGACCTGCGGAACCACGTCGCCGAGCGCGCCGCGGCGTACAAGGTCCCGACGGCCCTGATCGTGATGTCGACCCCGCTCCCGCGGACATCGACCGGGAAGGTCCTGAAGACGGACCTCCGTGCCCGTGTGCAAGCCGGCCCGAAGGAGCAGTCATGAGCACCACCGAGTACGAGCAGATCCTCTACACCGTCGAGGACCGGATCGCCACGGTGACCCTGAACCAGCCTGACCGGCGCAACGCGCTGACCTTCAGGATGCGGCGCGAGATCATCGACGCGCTGCGCACCGCCGAGGCCGACGAGGACGTCACGGTCATCCTCATCCGAGCCGTCGGGCCGTCGTTCTCCGGCGGGTATGCCCTGTCGGGCGGCAAGCGCGCGTCGGCAGGGTCCGGGGATCCGGGTCAGGCGGGCCAGTCCTCGGCGAAGTCGTACTGGGATGACGGCACCCGCCCGGAGCGCTGGATCGACGCCGAGGAGTTCGACGGCTGGACCGACCAGTGGGCGCGCAGCTGCCTGCGCGACTGGCTGAACGTGTGGGAGCTGCTCAAGCCCGTGGTGGCGATGGTCCACGGTCACTGCCTCGCCGGCGGCACCGAGCTGATGTCGCTGTGCGACATCGCCTTCGTCGCCGACGATGCCCAGATCGGCTATCCGCCGATGCGCGGCATGACGACGCCCGACATCCCCTACTTTCCCTGGAAGATGACGATGGCCCAGGCGAAGTACCTCCAGCTCACGGGCAACAGCGTCACCGGAGCCGAGGCGGCCGCCATGGGCTGGGTCGCGAAGTCCTTCCCGCCCGACGAGCTCGAGGCGGAGACACTGCGTGAGCTGCGCGCGATCAGCCACATCGCCCCCTCGCTGCTGGCTGCCAACAAGGAGTCGCTGAACCAGGCCTACGAGATCATGGGGATGCGGACGCACTTCAACCAGGCGTGGGCGATGCACTCGCTCAGCGGTGCGCTGCGCCCGGGGGCCCGAGACTTCTCGCAGCACCTCAAGGAGGGCGGGCTCAAGGCCGCACTGGAGTGGCGCGACGGACCGGCGCGCTCCGAGGGCTTCCGCTGAGGTGGATCAGGTGCGTGCGCCGAGACCCGTGGCACGGTCACGGTCATCGGCGGCCGCGGTCTCCTCAGCGAAGGCCTGCAGCAGCTGGTCCATGATCCGCAGGATGTGCCCGGAGAGCCGGTCGGCCGCGGTCGCGCCGTCACTCGCGTGGAGCGCCTGCGCGATGCCGACGTGCTCCTGGGCGTCGGGTCCGAAGTCGCGCTCCACGTGCACGTCGCGTTGGCGCACGACCTGGGTGAGCACGACTGCGTCCTCGACCGCCTTGCTCAGCATGTCGTTGCCCGAGGCGGCCGCGACGGCCAGGTGGAAGGCGGTGTCGGCCTCACGGAAGGCCTCGAAGTCCGTCGCCACCTCGACGGAGGCCAGGGCGAGCTTCAGCAGCTCGGTCTTCTGCTCGGGGGTCGCACGCTCGGCGGCGTACCTCGCCGACGCGGCCTCGAGCCCCGCTCGGAGCTCGAAGGCGTCCCGGATGATCCGCGCGGTGGGTACGACGACCCGTAGGCCCCGCCCGGTCATCTCCACCAACCCGATGTGACGCAGCTGCAGCAGGGCCTCGCGGACCGGGGTCTTGCTGACCTGCAGATCCTTGGAGAGCATGGCCTCGCTGACCGAGCTGCCCGGCGGCAGGCTCGCCTCGACCAGCCGGCGTCGGATCGCCGCGAAGACGAGGTCGGTGAGGTTCTCCGGTCGCTCGATCATCGAACGTCTGCCTTCCAGATGAAGTTCATGTGCCATGCGCGATACAGCATATGTCAGGTGACCGCCGGGGCGTCACTGACGACTCTCGTGCAGGCGCTCGGTCACCCAGGCGGCCACCTGGGACCGGTTGCCGAAGGCGAGCTTCTCCAGGATGTGGGCGACGTGGGCGTCGACGGTGCGCGGCGAGATGGCCAGCCGACCCGCGATCTGGCGGTTCCCGAGCCCGTGAGCGACCTGCTGCGCGACCTGCCACTCCCGTTTGGTCAGGGGCTGGAAGGTCGCGCTCGGGTCTCCGGCCGGTTCCTTGCTGTCCGGGATCCTCAGCGCGAGCGACAGGGCCTGGCCGGAGGTCAGCTCGGCGCCGGTCGCCATCATCTCGGTGAGGACGCGTTCGGGGAGCTGGAGGCGCAGCTGCTCCAAGGAGGCGTCCCGGAACCTGCGCAGGGCCCCGACACTGTCGATGGAGGCGCCGCTGCGGCGCCACGCGGTCTCCGCGCACCCGGCCAGGGTCGCGGCGTGACGCGGGTCCTCGGCGGCGCGGAACCAGGCCAGTGCGTCCAGGCACATCGCCTGCCCGATGCGCTCGTCGTCATCGGCCTTCAGTCGAAGGGCCTCCAGCACCAGCATCTCCGCCGTTCCCGGGTCACCCGCGTCCCAGACGACCATGCCCAGGTTCATGAGCGCACTGGAGTGCACCGTCCGCTCGACGTGGCGGCCGGTGACGACGAGACACTCCTCGAGCAGCTCCTGGGCCGACGCGAGCTCGCCGCACAGCCACTGGGTCACGCCGTACCCGAGGAGGACGTGCGCCTGACCGACCACCTCGTCGCACTGCCGGAAGAGGCGGAGGGCCTCGCCGAGCGGGGCCTGGGCGCCGTGCGGGTCGCTCGAGCCGAGCTGCGTCATCCCCTCCACGAAGAGCAGGTACGCCAGGTCGGCGGGTGCCGGTGCCGGCCCGAGGTCGGCCCGGGCATCGCGGAGGAGGCCGGGTACGTCGTCGTGGTCGCGCAGGTAGAAGGAGAAGTAGGCGAGCCACCGCTGAGCCGTGGCGCGACCGGGCGTGCCGGGCTCGGACTCCTCGACGCCGCGCCGGAGCCAGTGCCGTGCCTCGGACATCAAGCCGGCCGTCACCCAGTACGGCTCGAGGTTGGAGGCGATCTCCATCGCCTGCTCGGGCTCGCGGTCGTCCAGGGCGAAGCCGAGAGCGGCCGCGACGTTCTGGTGCTCGGCGCGGACCCGTCGCATCCACTCCTGCTGACCCGGCCCGAACCAGCCGTCGCGATAGTCGGCCGCGAGCGCAGCGCACCACGACACGAGACGCGCACGAACGGCCAGGTCGTCCCCCGACACGACGAGTCGCTCGTGACCGAACTCGCGGAGCGCGCCCAGCATCCGGTAGCGCGCCTCGGGGCCGGCGTCCTCCTCGCGGACGAGGATCGACTTCTCGACCAGCTCGGTCAGCAGGTCGAGGACGGCGTCCGGCGTGAGGTCGGCGTCGGTGCACACCGACTCGGCGGTGGAGACCGCGAAGCTGCCGGGGAACACGGACAAGCGGGACCACAGGACCTGCTCGGGGCGGGAGCACAGGTCGTGGCTCCAGGTGATCGAGGCGAGCAGCGTCTGGTGCCGGGCCGAGGCGCTCCGGTCGCCCGTGGTCAGCAACCGCAGCCGCGAGCTGAGGCGCGCGTTGATCTGCTCGACGGGCAGCGCCCGCACCCGGTCCGCGGCCAGCTCGATGGCAAGGGGGATCCCGTCCAGGCGCTTGCAGATCTGAGCGACGTGGGGGGCGTTCTGCTCGGTGATGGTGAACCCCGGGACGCGGGCCTGCGCGCGGTCGACGAACAGCCGCACGCCGTCGTACTGGTCCAGGTCGGCCGCGCGCGAACGCAGGTCCCAGTCCGGGACCGGCAACGGCGGGACGGCGTAGGTGTGCTCGCCACCGACCTTCATCGCCTCGCGGCTCGTCGTCAGGATGTGCACCTCGGGAGCCCGGGCCAGGATCCGCCGTACGAGCAGGGCGCACGCCACGATCAGGTGCTCACAGTTGTCCAGCACCAGCAGCAGGTGCCGCTCGGCGAGGCGGTCGGCCAGGGTGTCGCTGGTCCAGCCCGAGGGCTGGTCGCGGAAGCCGAGGGCCTGGGCGACCGCGTGGGGGACGAGCTCGGCGCTCTTGACCTCGGCCAGCTCGACCAGCGCCACGCCGTCGGGGAACGCTCGCCGGGCATGGCCGGCGAGGCGCAGTGCCAGTCGCGTCTTGCCCACGCCGCCGGGACCGGTCAGCGTCACCAGGCGCGACGTGGAGAGGAGGGATCGGGCCTCGGCCAGCTCGTGCCGCCGGCCGACGAAGGTCGTGAGCTCGGCCGGAAGCGAGTCACCGTCGGCGCGGCGTGAGGACCGACTCATCGAGGCGAGTCTAGCCGGATCCACTAGGTAGGGCTGTAGGTGGAACGGCGCATGGCAGGGCGATCTGGACCGGTGAGGCTGGCACGCGTGGGTGTGACGCCCGCCACGACGTCAGGGGTGCGAGATGAGTGCAAACGGTCACCGGTCCTCCGGGGCCTCCATCGGTGCGATCCGACGGACCGCCGCCGGCGGCGACGAGAGGTGCTACGTGCGGTTCGCCGCCCTCGGCAGCAGGCCCGGTTGGGCCCAGGCTCTCGCACGTCGAGTGGCCACGGCCCACGACGTCTCCTTCTGTGACGCGTCGTTCGCCCGCGCCACGGCGTACGACGTGCGCCGGGTCCAGCTCCGAGTCGCGCTCGCGCATCGGCCGCACCTGGTCGCGCTGGACGCCGGGCTCGCCGACCTCGGGCGCCGTGACTGGGACGTGACGGCGATCCACAGCCATCTGGCCCATTGCGCCCACCTGCTGACCCGCCGCGGCGTGGTCGTGCTCACCACCGGAGACAGCGGCCGGTCCCGGTGGCACCGGGCCCGGGCTGCGCAGCTCGACGAGGTGTACGGCGAGCTGGCGCGGACCTTCGGCACCGTCCACGTCGGCGGCGTGTCGCCCGCCGAGGTCGCCGACCGGTTCGCAGAGGTGTTGGCGGGCCGGGGCCTGCCGCTGCCGCGCTAGCTCGGGGCCGCTCACAGCCCGAGGGCGCGGGACAGGCGTTCGGTGTGGACCGCCGGAGTGCCGAGCAGCACCCGGTCCGACGTCGCTCGCTTGAAGTACAGGTGGGCGCTGTGCTCCCACGTGAAGCCGAGGCCGCCGTGCAACTGGATGGCCGCCGAGGCGACGTCGAAGTATGCCGTGGAGCAGACGACCTGAGCTGCGGCGACCGCGACGGCCAGGTCGGGGGCGTCATCGCCGACGGCGCGCACCGCGTCCTCGAGCGCCGCCCGGGCGAGCTCGGTGCTGATCAGCATGTCGGCCAGAGCGTGCTTGACCGCCTGGAAGGACCCGATGGGCCGACCGAACTGGTAGCGGGTGGAGGCATGCTCGGTCGTGATCTCGAGCATCCGCTGAGCGCCACCGAGCTGGTCGGCCGTCAGACCGACGCCGGCGGTGGCCATGGCGGCGTCGACCAGCTCCGGCGCCGTCCCGGGTACGCCGACCAGGATGGCCGGGGCCGAGGCCAGGGTGATGCGGGCGAACCGTCTGGTCCGGTCGAGGGCGGGCCGGGGCTCGGTCGTGGTCGACCCCGCGTCCGGCCGCACCAGGAACACCGAGACCAGGTCGCCGTGACGGGCCGGCACCAGCAGGAGGTCCGCAGCCTGTCCGTCGAGGACCTCGGGGACCGCCCCGGTCAACCGCCACTCGTCGCCGTCCGGGACCGCCGTCACCCGTACGTCGCTCGGGTCCCAGCCCGCGCCGTGCACCGGGAGGGCGACGGTCACGACCAGCGTGCCGTCGGCGATCCCCGGCAGGACGGCCGCCTGGACGGCAGGGTCCGCGGACGAGGCCACGAGCGTGGCGCTCAGCAGCACCGTGGACAGGAACGGCCCCGGGGCGAGGGCGCGTCCGAGCTCCTCGGCCGCGACGGCGAGCTCGCGTGGCCCGCAGCCGGCGCCGCCGAACTCCTCGGGGACGGCCAGCCCCTGCACCCCGATCTCGGCGGCCAGCCGTCGCCAGCTCGCACGATCGAATCCGTCCGCCGAGTCGAGGTGGTGCCGCACGACCGACTCGGGAGCGGTCGTGACGAGCATCCGCCGGAGGGTCGAGCGAAGGTCGCGAAGCTCCTCGGAATCGTCCAGATCAGCGCCCGAACGGGCGGACGGGTCAGCCACGGCGGAGCGAGGAGTAGGGAAGGTCCTTGTCGACCTTCGGCTCGGGCGGGAGGCCGAGCACGCGCTCGGCCAGGATGTTGCGCATGATCTCGGTGGTCCCGCCTTCGATGGAGTTCGCCCGGGAGCGGAGGAAGAGCCGGCGAGGATCGCGGGCGAACGTGGTGTCCGACTCATCGGCGTCGTAGCCGTCGTAGAGCAGCGACTCGTCGCCGAGCAGGTCGAGGCACAGCTCGTAGCCCGCCTTGTTCAGCTCGGCGAACCCCACCTTGCTCACGGAGCTCTCCGGGCCGGGGCCGGCACTCGTACGACGGGCCGCGCGCGCGGCGTACAGACGCAGCACGTGGCCGCGAACCCACAGCTGGGCCACCCGTGAGCGCAGGCCCGGGTCGTCGATGCCCCGCTCGCGGTACAGCTCGAGTGCCAGTTCCACGGGCCCGCTCTCGGAGGCCTTGGTGCCGAACATGTCGCGCTCGTTCATGAGCGTCGACATGGCGACCTTCCAGCCCGCGTCGACCGGACCGAGCCGGTCGGAGTCGGGGATGTGCACATCGGTGAGGTAGACCTCGCTGAACTCGGCCTCGCCGGTGATCTGGCGCAGCGGCCGGATCTCGACGCCCGGGGTCGCCAGGTCGAGCACGAAGTAGGTGAGGCCGCGGTGCTTGGGCTGCGCGGGATCGGTGCGCGCCAGCAGCATGCCGCGCTGGGACGACGTCGCCATGGACGTCCACACCTTCTGCCCGGACACGCGCCAGCCGTCGTCCTCGCGGACGGCCCGGGTGTCGATGGCGGCGAGGTCGGAGCCGGCCCCGGGCTCGGAGAAGAGCTGGCACCAGCGCTCGCCCGTCGCGATGGCGCGCAGGTAACGGTCCTGCTGCTCCAAGGTGCCCCACGCCATCACGCTCGGCGCGCCCATGGAGTAGGAGAGCCGGCTCTCGACCTGGACATTGGGCGCCCCAGCGTCCGTGAGCATCTCGAACACCTGGCGTTGGTCGTCCCGTTCAGCGCCGATTCCGCCGTGGCCCACGGGGTGGTGCACCCAGGTGAGGCCCGCGTCGTACTGCGCTGCGAGGAAGCGCTCCCGCTCGGTGGTGGCCGGGGGATTCTCCTCCAGCAGCCGTCGTGTCCGTGACGCGATGGCGTCGGTGGCGCTCATCAGGACGACTTGTTGGCGATCGCCCACGCCTCGAGGCTCATCGGTTCGATCCCGAAGGCCCGCAGCTGTTCGGGCGCCGCAGTCTGGCCGGCGTCACGGTTCCACTCACCCGCCTGGACGATCGGCGGAACCTGGCCCTTCGCCAGGGCCTGCTCCGCCGTCATCGGCAACTCCGGCGGGAGGATCTCCTCGCCCCACGCGACGGTCAGGGTCGCCGCGATCTCGTCGAAGGTGAGCACGTCGCCCGCGAGCTCGAGCTGTACGCCGGCGAACCGCTCAGGATCGGCGATGGCGGCAGCCGCTGCGCGACCGATGTCCTCGACCGCGACCAGCGCGTACGTCGTGTCCGGGTCGACGGCGGCGACCAGTCGGTTGCCGGTGCGACCCTCGAAGTAGACCGACGGCCGCGCGAACATCTCCATGAACGTCGAGGGGTAGAGGATGGTCCATGCCGGGAAGCCTGCGTTGCGGACCAGGTCGTTGACGTCCTCCTTGCTGAGCCAGTACTCGCTGATCGGCGCCACGGCCTCGTGGTACGAGCGGTGCCAACGTCCGTCGTCCCAGCCGGGCACGTCGAGGTGTCGCCCGGCGCCGGACACCGATGTCTGCACGAAGTGGGGTACCCCGGCGGCCACCGCCGCAGGAATCAGGTTGCGCGCGTGGACGCGCTCGGCGTCGGCCGTCGGATCCATCATGTCCGGGGTCAACGCCGAGAAGACCGCGCGTACCCCGGTGCACGGTGCCGCGAGGGATGCTGCGTCGTACAGATCCCCCACGGCGAGGGTCGCCCCCAGGTCGACGAGGGCCTTCGCGCGGTCGGAATTCGGGTCGCGCACCAGGGCGCGGACCGGGATCCCGGCCGCGAGGAGCGCCCGGGCGGTGGCTCCGCCCTGCTTCCCGGTCGCTCCGACCACCAGGACGGGACCGTCGGTCGCCGTCACGGTTGCATGCTCGTTCATCTGCTTCTCCATCTGTCGCGTCCAGGATCAGGACGTCGTGTAGCCGCCGTCGACGACCAAGGTGTCGCCTGAGTGGTAGGCCGACGCGTCGGAGGCGAGGTAGACGGCGACGCCGGCAAAGTCGTCGGCTGCGCCCCAGCGCCGGATCGGGACGCGACGGAGGATGGCCTCCTGCACCTCGGGTCGGTCGAAGGTGCCCTCGGTCATCTCGGTGCGGATCCAGCCGGGGATGATCGTGTTCGCCCGGACGCCGTACCGGCCGAACTCGGCCGCAAGACCCTTGGTGACCGACACCAGGGCACCCTTCGCGGCGGCGTACGACTGCAGGGTCGGTGCGCCGCGGATCGCCGAGACGCTCGACGTCGTGACGAGGGACCCACCGGGATCGCCCGCCTCTGCACGCGCAACCATGTGCCTGGCCGCCTCGCGCAGGGTCCAGAGCGCACCTTCGAGGTCGATGGCCAGCACGCGACGCAGCTCGGCGGCGTCGAGGTCCAGGAAGCGCGTGCGCCCACCGATGCCGGCGTTTGCGAACACCGCGTCGACCCGGCCCAGGGTACGAACGGTCTCCTCCATGCCGGACCGGACGGCGCCCTCGTCGCTGACATCGACGACGGTCGCGCTCACCTGGCCCCCGAGGTCGGACAGCCGGGTTGCGGCCCGCTCGAGCTTGGCTCCGTCACGGCCCCACAGGGCGACGGTGGCGCCGGCGCGCGCCAGACCTTCGGCCATGCCGAGACCGATACCGCCGTTGCCGCCGGTGATCAGTACGACCTTGCCGGTCAGGTCGAAGGGGGCGAACGTCATGGTCCTGAGGTTGGCCCGTGCGGTGGGTCCGGTCGAGGGAGCCGTTCAGCGGAGCGGACCGGGATGCGGGCGGTGGGTCCTCGGCCTCACTACGTTCCGGCTCGTGCCCGCACGTGAAGAGATCGTCCCCCTGAGTCCGCAGGAGTGGCGCGACGCCATCCTCAGCACCGTCGAGCGTGGCGGCGACGAGGATGCCGACGATGCCTGAGACCGTCCTCGCCGGCTGGTTGGCCCCGCGAACCCGGGCGATGCCGTCGTGACCGCACTGCTCGACCTGGTCCGCCTCGTCACCACGGCCCGGCTGGCCGACGGGGCCCGGGCTCAGGCGCGTAGCAGGCGCTGAGCGTCGACGAGGTCGGCGAGGCAAGGAAGTCATGACGAGGATCCGTCGCGCGTCCGCCGTGGTTGCCGGCGATCATCCGGTCCCGACGACCCGGACGCGGTGGGCGATCACGGGACTGATGCTCGCCCTCTTCGTCTCCATGCTGTCGAGCACCATCGTCACGAACGCGCTCCCCCAGATCGTGTCCGACCTTCACGGTACTCAGGCCGGGTACACCTGGGTGGTCGTGGGGACGCTGCTCGCGATGACGGCGACGACGCCGGTCTGGGGGAAGGTCAGCGACCTCTTCCACAAGCGGCGCCTGCTCCAGCTCGCCATCGTCATCTACTGCGCCGGCACGGTCGTGGGCACGCTGGCGCCGTCCATGGAGGTGCTGCTGGCCGCGCGAGTCATCCAGGGTGTCGGTGCCGGTGGCATCACCGCCCTGACCCAGGTGGCGATCGTCTGGATGGTGCCCAGGTCCGAGCGCGGGAGGTACGCCGGCTACATCGGAGCGGTGTACGCGATCGCGACCGTCTCGGGCCCGCTCATCGGTGGCGCGATCGTGGACTCGCCGCTTGGCTGGCGTGGTTGCTTCTCCGCAAGCCTGCCGATCGCGGTGGCCGCGATGGTGATGGTGCACCGCTGCCTGGTGCTGCCGTCCGTCAAGCGCACGGTCCACCTGGACCTGGCGGGTACGGCGCTCATCGTCCTCGGCGCCTCGCTCCTGCTGGTCTGGTTGAGCCTCGCGGGACACGAGTTCGCCTGGGTGTCCCCGCCGAGCATCGCCCTGCTCGGCGCAGGGATCGCCGCCAGCGCCGGGGCCGTTCTCGTCGAGCTCCGAAGGGCGGTCGACCCGGTCCTGCCGCTCCGTCTGCTGCGCGAGCGGACCATCCTGCTCGCGACGCTCGCCGCCGGGCTGCTCGGAACCGCGATGTTCGCCTCGTCGCTCTATCCCTCGCAGTACTTCCAGCTGGCCCGGGGGATGGGTGCGACCTCGGCCGGGTTGATGACCCTGGCGACGGTCGGGGCCCTCGGTCTGGCGAGCGTCATCTCGGGCCGCGCGATCAGCGCCTCGGGAAGGTGGAAGGCGTGGCTGGTCGCAGGAACGCTCCTGGTCCTGGCGGGGCTCATCCTGCTCGGCAGCGTGCGGACCTCGACACCGCTCATCCTGGTGGGGGCCTACCTCGGCGTGCTCGGCCTCGGATTGGGGGTCACCACCCAGAACCTCGTCGTCGCCGTGCAGAACAACGTGGACCTGACCCACGTCGGGTCGGCCGGGGGACTGGTGACCTTCTTCAGGTCCATGGGCGGGGCGGTCGGCGTGTGCGTCATGGGCGCCGTGATCGCATCGCGTACCGCCCACCATCTCGACAGCGGACTCGCCGAGGCAGGCGTCGGTGCGACGGGGCGGGTGTTCGAGCCGGGGACGATCCCGGTCCTCGCCGAGCTGGACCCGACCGTCCGGACGGCGTACAGCGATGCCTTCGGAGCCGCGTTCGGCGAGGCCTTCCTGGTGGTGGCGCCGCTGGCGCTCCTCGCGGTCGTCTGCGTGGCCCGGATCCGGTCGTCCGGATCCGGGCCCCGGCGCTCACGTCAGGCGGCGACGGCCGTGACCGACGCAGCTGCCTGAGTCACGTCGCAGCCTTCACCACGCCGCGCCAGTGGTGAAGGACGGGCTCGGTGTACCCGGACGCCAGCCGAGTGCCCGAGAAGACCAGCTGGTGGACGGCTCGGAACGCCGGTCCGGTGAAGTCGTCAGCCGCCATCGCTCGGTAGCTGGGGTCGCTCGAGTTCTGGCCGTCGACGATCCGCGCCATCTTTCGCATGGCGGCCTCCACCTGGTCCGCGGTGACCAGACCATGACGGAGCCAGTTGGCGACGTACTGGGTCGAGATCCGGCAGGTGGCCCGGTCCTCCATGAGGTTCGTGCCGGTGATGGCGGGGACCTTGGAGCACCCGATCCCGGCGTCGACCCAGCGAACGACGTAGCCGAGTGCACCCTGGAGGTTGTTCTCGAGCTCCCGCGTGACCTCCTCCTCGGTGAGCGAGCCGACGTCCGAGAGGAGCGGCACGGTCAGGAGGTCCTCGAGGTGGCTCGGCTGGCGCACGGCGGGATCGGCGTGGCGCGCCCACACGTCGACCTGGTGGTAGTGCA
Source organism: Nocardioides sp. S5-5 (assembly GCF_054954065.1). Taxonomy (NCBI): domain Bacteria; kingdom Bacillati; phylum Actinomycetota; class Actinomycetes; order Propionibacteriales; family Nocardioidaceae; genus Nocardioides; species Nocardioides sp. S5-5. Next base: position 4,483,904 of record NZ_CP199913.1, on the reverse strand, counting down.
GTGCGTGCAACGTCGCGGCCGTGGGCGACGGCACCCACGCGCAGGTCGCTCCGGCCTCCGGGTGCTCGACCTTCTCGTCGAGCATCGTCGCGAGATCGTCGGGCCGTGCCCACATTCCCTTCCCGATCTGGGCGCGACCCGAGAAGCCGCAGGACAGGCCGATGGCGACGTTAGAGTGCTCGTAGGCGCGGATCCACGGTTGCTTCTTCATCTGGTTCTTCCGGACCATCGGACCTGCGTGCATCGAGGTGTGGATCTCGTCCCCGGTGCGGTCCAGGAACCCGGTGTTGATGAACGCGATCCGGTCACGGGCTGCGTGGATGCAGGCCTTCAGGTTGACCGACGTACGGCGCTCCTCGTCCATCACGCCGATCTTGATGGTGCCGGCAGCGAGCCCGAACAGCCTCTCCACGTCCTCGAACTGGCGACAGGCGAGCGCGACCTCCTCGGGCCCGTGCATCTTCGGCTTGACCACGTAGACCGATCCCGCGGCGGAGTTGCGGAGCTCGCCGGCACCACGGAGGTCGTGCAGGCTGGCGAGGGTGGCCACCACGGCGTCCAGGAGGCCCTCCGGCATGGGGTCTCCGTCCCGGTCGAGGACGGCGTCGGTCTCCATCAGGTGACCGACGTGACGGACGAACATGAGCGCCCGGCCGGGGAGCTCGAACGGTTGGCCGCTGGTGTCGACGTAGCGACGGTCGGGAGCCAAGGAGCGCGTGAAGGTACGACCGTCCTTGGTCACCTGCTCCGACAACGTGCCCTGCATCAGGAGCAGCCAGTTGCGGTAGGCGCGGACCTTGTCCTCGGCGTCCACGGCCGCCACGGAGTCCTCCAGGTCCATGATGGAGGTGATGGCGGATTCCAGGACCACGTCGGCAAGACCGGCCCGGTCCGCCGCTCCCACCGCCGAGGTCCGGTCGACGACCAGCTCGACGTGCAACCCGTGGTGACGCAGGAGGAAGGTGTGTCGGGCCTCGTCGTCGGCGCGGCCCACGTACTGCGTGCGGTCGAGGAGCCGGGCCGTCCCGCCCGCGTGCACGGCCACCAACCCGTCGTCATCGCTCAGGTAGTCGTCGACGTCGGCGTGCGAGCAGCCGTCGAGAGGGAAGGAGGAGTCCAGGAACGCCCGCGCGCGGGAGATGACCTCCTCGCCGCGACGAGGGTCGTAGGCCCCGGTCCGCGGACCGAACGAGTCCGAGATGACGTCGCTGCCGTACAGCGCGTCGTACAGGGAGCCCCAGCGCGCGTTGGCGGCATTGGTTGCGAAGCGGGCATTCAGGATCGGGACGACGAGCTGGGGCCCGGCGATGCGTGAGACCTCCGCGTCGACCTCGCCGGTGCTGATCTGGAAGTCCTCCGGCTCCTCGACCAGGTAGCCGATCCGGCGCAGGAAGGCCTGGTACGGCTCCCGCGAGCCGCGCAGGTGATAGTCGTCGATCAATGTCTGGAGCTCTTCGCGCCGCGCCAGCAGGGCTCGCGTCAGCGGCTTGTGGGTGGCGATCAGCTCGGCGACGCCGGACCAGAACCCGGCGGGGTCGACGCCGGATCCGGGAAGGGCCTCGTCCCTGACGAAGCGGTACAGGTCCTCGGAGATCCGCAAGCCGCTGGCATCGTTCCGATAGGTGGAATCAGGTGGCAACATGCCCGATCGTTCCATGCGCCTGCCCGCAGGTCGTGAGATGCGTTCAGCAGGACGGACTCGTGAAGAACCGTGCGAGGGGCCCCGACCGATACGGTCCGGCCGTCGCCTCCGCCGACCTCGCCCGGCTCCATCTCCACCCGAGAGGACGTCATGTCCACCATCCGCAACGTCATCATCATCGGGTCCGGGCCGTCCGGCTACACCGCCGCGGTCTACGCCGCCCGGGCGCAGCTGAGCCCCCTGGTCTTCGAGGGCTCGGTCACCGCCGGCGGGGCACTGATGAACACCACCGAGGTCGAGAACTTCCCCGGCTTCCGCGACGGCATCATGGGCCCGGCCCTGATGGACGAGATGCGCGCCCAGGCCGAGCGCTTCGGCGCCGAGCTGGTCGCCGACGACGTGGTCGAGGTCGACCTCACCGGCGAGCTCAAGACCGTGAGGACCGCCACCGACACCTACACCGCCCGCGCGGTGATCCTCGCCACCGGCTCCGGCTACCGCAAGCTCGACCTCCCCAACGAGGAGGCCCTGTCCGGGCGCGGCGTGTCCTACTGCGCGACCTGCGACGGGTTCTTCTTCCGCGAGCAGCACATCGCCGTCGTCGGCGGTGGCGACTCCGCCGTCGAGGAGGCCACCTTCCTCACCCGCTTCGGCTCCAAGGTGTCGCTGATCGTGCGCCGTGACGAGCTGCGCGCCTCCAAGATCATGGCCGAGCGGGCATTCGCCGACCCGAAGCTCGAGATCGTGTGGAACTCCGTCGTCGAGTCGATCAACGGCGCCGAGTCGCTGGAGTCGCTGACCCTCAAGGACACCGTCACCGGCGAGACCAGCGAGCTGCCCGCGACCGGGCTGTTCATCGCGATCGGCCACGAGCCCCGCTCGGAGCTGCTGACCGGCCAGGTCGACCTCGACGAGAACGGCTACGTCCTGGTCAAGCCCGGCACCACCGCCACCAGCCTGCCCGGCGTCTTCGCCGCCGGCGACCTCGTCGACCACGTCTACCGCCAGGCCATCACCGCCGCCGGCACCGGCTGCTCGGCCGCCCTCGACGCCGAGCGCTACCTCGCCGCCCTGGACCACGCCGCCGCGATGGCCACGTAGGCCGATGGCGTGGTAGCCGGAGTCAGCGGTCGCGGCCGTCGGCCTCGAGAAGGCGGAGCCAGACCTCGCTGATGGTCGGGTAGGCCGGCACAGCGTGCCAGAGCCGATCGAGAGGCACCTCGGCGGTGACCGCGATCGTCGCCGCGTGCAGCATCTCGGCGACGTCGGGGCCCACGGCCGTGAAGCCGACCAGGACGTTGCGTTCGGCGTCGATGACCATGCGGGCATGGCCCCTGTAGTCGTCGGCGTGCAGCGCCGCGCCGGCGACCGACCCGAGGTCGTGGTCGGCGGTCCTGACGGTGATCCCGGCCGCTGAGGCGGCCTCGGCGGACAGTCCGACGGTGGCGATCTCGGGGTCGGTGAAGATCACCTGGGCGACGGCGCGTTCATCCGCCGTGACCGCGTGCCGCCCCCAGGCCTCGAGGTCGGTGAGCTGGCCGCGTGCCCGTGCGGCGATCGCGTCCCCCAAGGCCCGCGCTTGATACTTGCCGTGGTGGGTCAGCATTGCCCGCGCGTTGACGTCGCCGGCGGCGTACAGCCAGCCGCCGTCGATCGGTCGGCCGGTCTCGTCGAGGACGCTCAGGGAGTCGTCGACGTGGAGCCACTCGCCCGGTGCGAGGCCGAGGTGGTCGAGCCCGATGTCCTTGGTGTTGGGGGTGCGTCCGGTCGCGACGAGGACCTCGTCGGCGATGACGACGGAGTCGTCGGCCAGGGTGAGGTGCACGGCACCGTCGGTGTCGCGACGGGCCGCAACGGCTGCGGACTCCACGCGGAGGTCGACGCCGGACGCTCGAAGAGCCGCCGAGACGTGCTCGCTGGCGAAGGGCTCGACGCCCGGGAGGAGCCGGGTCTGGGAGATGAGGGTCACCGTGGAACCCAGCGCACTGAGGGCGGTGGCCATCTCCGAGCCGACGACCCCACCGCCGATGATGGCGAGCCGGTCCGGGATGCGCTGGGTGGCCGCGGCCTCCCTGCTGGTCCACGGGTCCACCTGGGCCAGGCCGGGGATGGGGGGCAGCTGACCCGAGGTGCCGGTGGCGATCACCACGGCGTGACGCGCGGCCAGCACGGAGGTCGTGCCGTCACCGTGAGTGACGGTGACACTCCGGGTGCCGGTGACGCGTCCGTGGCCGCGAGCCAGGGTGATGCCCGCCTGGTCGAGCCAGTGCACCTGCCCGGCGTCGTTCCAGTCCGAGGTGAACCGGTCGCGACGCCCGAGCACGGCCTTGACGTCCAGCTGGCCGCTGATCGCCCGGCGGGCGGAGGGGAGCGCACGCGCGGCGCGGACGGCAGCGGCGTCACGCAACAAGGCCTTGGTCGGCATGCAGGCCCAGTAGGAGCACTCTCCGCCGACGAGCTCGCGCTCCACGACGACGGCAGTCAGGCCGCCCTGCACGGCCCGGTCGGCAACGTTCTCGCCGACCGGGCCGGCACCGATGATCACGACGTCGAACGTCTCAGTTCTGTTCGCGGTGCGGGCGGAAGCCGCGGGAGCAGTGGGGCTCATCGGTCCGCGCCCGTGGAGTCGCGATGCAGCCGGAACGCGGAGACGGCGAAGAAGATGCCGCCGAGCGTGGCGTATCCGGCGAGGCTGCCCAACGAGGCGTCGTCGCCCGACGCCGCCGCGACGAAGCTTCCGCCGGCAAGGACCGAGATGCCGCCGCTGAGGATCATCGGCCACTGGCCGCCGACCCGCCGGCGCTGCGCAGCGACGATCAGCTGCACGATGCCCGCAGTGATCGCCCACACCCCCCACACCCGCAGGACGTCGGGAATCCCGGAGCCGACCGCGAAGGCCAGTCCGATGGTGGTCGCGAGGCTGAGCGCGATGTTCACGACCAGTGCGACTCGCTGCGGCGCGGCGGCGAAGGAGCGCAGATCGTAGACGGCGGCGCCGAGGTCGAAGAGCGGGTACACCAGGAGCAGGGTGATGGAGAGCGCACCGAGCTTGGACGCATGGGTGGCGAGCAAGCCCGCCCAGACGAGCGCGAACAGGAAGCGCACGGCATAGAGGTTGCGAAGAGCCGGCTTGGAGCCGGAGGTCGACGGGTGGGAGCCGGTGACACCGGCGGAGGTCTCGACGGGATGGGACACGGTGAACTCTCTTCGTGAGGCAAGGTGTGTAGATAGACCGGTCGGTCTTGTTCGAGCATGGTGCCCCGGTACACGAATGTCAAGACCGACCGGTCTGTCTGTTAGCGTGGAGCGGTCTGGTGAGCCGGTGGAGAGATGAGGGATCGAATGTCTGAGGCGCGAGCGCGGCTGCTGGACACCGCGAGTCGGCTCTTCTATGCCGAGGGACTCCACACCGTCGGCATCGACAAGATCATCTCGACCGCGGGCGTGACTCGAGCCACGCTCTATCGGCACTTCCCGAGCAAGGACGACCTGGTCGTCGCCTACCTGGACCAGGGTGACGAGCTGATCCGCTCGGGCGTGGACTCCGCACGAAGCGCGGGTGGGTCACCGGACGACGTGATCGCCGCCGTCGCCGCGGGAATCGCCGACAACATTCAGCGTCCGGGATTCCGGGGCTGCGCCTTCCTGAATGCTGCAGCCGAGTACCCCGAACCCGCACACCCGGTGCATCGCGCCGTGATGCGCCACCGCGACTGGTTCCTGACTGCGGTGGGCGAGTTGTTCGCCGAGACCGGAAAGCCGGACGCCGAGGCTGCTGCCCGCCACTTCGTGATGCTGCGGGACGGAGCCATGGCTGCTGGCTGTCTCACCGACCCCGCCCTCGTCTGCGAGACGTTCCTGCGCGGGGTCGACGGGCTGCTCGTCTACCGCAGCCGTGACGACCGGGTCGGGGAGTCGGGGCCCCGCGAGGTGGGGGACGATGAAGCTGCCCCGTCGAGCAGTTGACGCGACACCCAGGGGCGTGACCCCTCCGCCGCCGCGCTGGTGAGTCGGTCGGAGCCTAAGGCCAGGACAGTCGGACCCGTGCTCGCGCGGACCTCGTCGAGGGTGACGTCGGGCGCCAGCTCGACGAGCCGGAGGCCCTCGGGGGTGATGTCGAGGACGCACAGGTCGGTGATGATGCGTTGCACGACCCTGCGACCGCTCCAGGACCGGCCGGTGCGCGTCGACCGGGAGACCCTCACCCTCGGCTATGCCGGCGTCTACTCCTCGTTCCTGCGCCACGCCGAACGCGCCGCCGAGCAGCACGGCGTCGACATCCGCGACATCCTCATGGAGTGCGGGCGCCGCGGCCAGTCGGCGGGCAGGAGGACATGATCGTCGACATCGCCCTGACCCTCGCCGCCGCCTGATCTCACGACGGGCGACATCCCCGGTTCGGCCGCACGCACAGTCGAGATACGCCGACCTCGGCTCTGGGCGGCATCTCGAACAGCCTGCCGCGGCGAAGCCGCATTCTGCCACCTTAGACCGCACCGCCTCCGAGCGATTCGTCAGAGGGAGAGTGCGCGGATAACCACTCGGATACCTGCTCGATGCGATCCTCGGAGATTTTCACCGGCTGCGCGCGCAGCCATTCGGCGACCCGGTCGCCGTGCACGAAGGTGCATCGGTCGTCGGTCACGCCTTGAGGGAAGTTCGCCCACAAGACCATGACGGGCGCTATCCACACGTTCAGGCGCGATGCAGTGAGCACACGGTCGTGCGTTTCCTTCGCCAGTGCGATCACGTGGCCCGGGCCGGGATGGGTGTAGCCCAGCGCCGGGTTGTCGAGTCGCTGGACGGTCACTCGCCCCTCGCTGACGGTGACGGTGCCGTTGATCCGCTTCGAGTCGAGGAGGAACACTCCGCCTCGTCCGACGACGAGATGGTCGATGTTGCCCTGGTGTGCAGGCAGGTCGTGCGTCACCATCCACCCCTCGGCCTCGAGTGGTGCGAGGGCGGTAGCGGTGGCTTCCTCGCCCCAAGCACCCGCCTGCCAGTTCTCGATCCATCCGGGTGGGCTCATGCGTGCGAAGAGGTAGAAGCAGAGCGCGGCTCCGGCGAACACGCCGGCGATCCAGGCGAGGGATGGCCAGGTGGTGGCGATGGCGAAGGAGCCGACGATCACCGAGCCGCAGATCGCCGCGACGGCCAGGAAGAGCTTGCGGTTGCGGCGCCGCCACGACCGGGTCAGGGCGTCGTACTGCGCTTGGCTGGAGCCTCCAGGTTTGCCGACGGGCGGGGCCATGTCATCAGCATGGCGAATCGCTGAGGCGTGGGAGGTGGAATCAGCGAGGCTCGCGGGCTTGGGCTTCCGCGACCAGCTCGATCAGGTCCCGGTGGTCCGCAAAAAGTCCGCAAAATGTTGAGAAATGGCCATAGAGCGCCAGCAACGACAAGTGCTTCACCTGGCGCGTTTCTGCAGGTCAGGAGCACTTTTCAAGCAATGACCAGCACTAGTCACCAATGCCCAAAAACCCCTCGAATCGTCCCCCTGGTACTACTGATCGGGAGCGTTTGCGCAGGTCATAGCCCCTTGTGCGCGGCAGATGCGTGGCAAGAATCGCGATCGAGATGACGCTGTCGTCTCGGCCGGCCGCTGAACGCACGAGGCTGCACGACGACGGAAGTGGCACCATCTGGGCATGGGAGTCGAGTGGCCGGATCGTCGCGAGGACGTCCTCTATGCGTTCGACATCTTGGCCAGTCCCAACCAATGGGACACGCTCTACGCGCATGATGAGCGCCTCAGCGTGGACGCTCAGAGGGAACTCGCTGGCGGCCGGATGGGCGGGCTTCACCGCCAGGCTGATCGAGAGGGCTGCATCGCGACCTACCAGCGTGCCAACGGCAAGGCCACGTGCCTCTGGCTCTTCGAGTACCGGCGCCAGCAGCTCTGGGCGCGGGCGGGTCTGAGGTCGGCCCGGTCACGGTGAAGGTCGTAAGCCGCTGCTGGCGGGCGTCGTCGGTGCTGTCGGCGACGAGGTGGGCGGTGTTGGAGTGGCGGCCGCGGGTCATGGCGACGTATGCGGCGGTGGCGCCGGTGGTCTCGCTGAGGGCGAAGTGGGCGTGGTCGACGGTGTCGCCCTGGGTGCCGCGGACGGTGGTCGCGTAGGCGAGCCCGACGTGCGCTCGGGCGTAGTCGCGGGGGTTCGGTGCAACTCCCCAACCGAGCAGTTCGAACTGCGCCTTGATGGCGGATTGAGCAGTTGTCCCAACGGGATGTTCGTCGGGGTCCTCACGGCAGTGCCCGCCGGATCTCGCCGATGAGAGTCGGGTAGGGGTCGTCCAGGGGCTTCCGCTCCGCCCGAAGCTGGGCCCGGATCTGTCGGAGCGACTCACCGGCCACGTAGTGGCGGCCCCGTCGCTCGCCTCGAGCCTCCAGGAGGCCTGTGTCGGCGGCGTTGACTAGGTCGCGGGTGGCCGTGCGTTCGTCGAGGTCGGTGAGCTTCACATACGACGGCCGTGTCACGCGCAGGCCGATCAAGGCATCGAACAGGGCGGAGCTGACACGTTCGTTGAGCCGATGCTCGGCGACTAGTTCGTCGATCTTGCGCCACTGGATCTCGGCCTCGTCGAACCGTCGGTGCATCGTCTGGGCCTGCATGTGGTGGGCGCGCAGGTTGAACTTCACCCACAGCGTGGCGTCGTTGCCGGGATTCCAGGCGCCGTGTCCGGTGGCGGCGAGAACGTCGTCGTAGTCCTGGGTGTTGTTGCCGAGCCACTCTTCGATGCTCGAGAAGGTCGGCTCGACTACGTGGTCCTGCGCGAGAACCATCGTCTGGAGAGCGCGGGCCATGCGTCCGTTCCCGTCGCGGAAGGGATGGATCATGACCAGATTCAGGTGAGCCATGGCCCCGCGCACTAGCGGGGCGTCAGCTGTCGGTGTCGACAGTGACGTGGAGAGCGCTCGCATCAGCTCCGGCACTTGATCACTATCCGGGCCCGCGTAGACGTTGACGCCGCGCTTGTCGTCGCGGACGAAGATCTCCTTGGTGCGGTAGCGACCGGGGGTCTTCGACAGGTCGTGATCGAGCAGCATGAAGTGCATCGAGCGCAGCACGGCTTCGTCGATCACGAAGCCGGGTTCGGTGGCGACGTTGAGAACGTAGGTGAGGACGCGGCGGTAGGCGAGGATCTCCAGCCAGGTGGCTTCGTCGGCGCCGAGAGGGGGCTCGTCGTCGACAGCGGCGACGGCGTCTTCGTCGCTGACGGTGTAGCCCTCGATGGTGTTGGAGCCTTGGATGGCACGTGCCGTCGAGGTGCGCCTGAGTAGCCCGTTCCACCGTTTGGGTGCGCGCAAGTAGTCCGCGAGCGATGCGCGCGTCTCATGGATCTCGCCGATGACGTGTTGGTCTTCGAGATCGGGGTCTGGCGTGGCGAAGAGAGGCGTCATGTCCGTATGTCCTTTATTAAGTGCCAACATTACGGCGCGGATCGCACTCCTGTCACTTAATAAGAGACATACAGACAGGCTCGTGCCAGCAGGCACGAGCGGGATCGGGGCGCGCTACTACCGCGAGGACATCACCGGGCGGTTCGTGGTCGACGACGGCCATCTCGCCGTACCCGAAGGCCCGGGGCTGGGCATCGTGTCCACCGAGGATCAGCTGTCGGCCGCCGGCACGTCGGTGCAGTGGCTCAGGCTCTGAGCGGCCGCCCCGACGGCCGACCGCGGCCGGGGCCTGTCGTCTGCGCCGCTGGGGTCGAGCGGCCCCAGCCGGTGTCCTCGGTGACCTTGTGCAACAGCGGCTGGACCCGGAAGGCGACCGGGGTCGCGACCGAGAACGTCGATGTCGTCTTGCGCACGCCGTCGATGGCGACGATCGAGGCGGTCAGCTCCTGCAGCGCCTCCAGCGAGGCGATCGCGACATGGACCAGGACGTCCTCCCGCCCGGCCTGGATCTTGACCTCGATGACCTCGGGAAGATCGGCGAGACCGCGGATGATCGCGGGCAGGAGTCGTTGGTCGAGCTCCACGCTGACCAGCGCCTGAATCCCCATGCCGATCGCGGCCAGGTCGATGTCGGGTCGGAAGCCGCGCAGGATCCCGGACTCGAGAAGCCGGTTCAGCCGGAGCTGCACCGTGTTGCGGCTGACGCTGAGGCTCTGTGCCATCTCGGCCACACCGGCCCGAGCGTCCTCGGTGAGCAGACGCAGGATCTCCGCGTCGAGGCGGTCGATCGTTGGCATGGTGACAACCTCCCGTGGGACTCAAGCCGGATCTATCGATCGAAAAGCATAGTTATGGCGAACTTTGTTGACCACATCTCGCTGTATCCAAGAGGATAGCGAAACGAAACGTCCAGCGTGATCCGCTGGACATTGCCGCGCCGTCGGGCCACAAGCCAAGGCGGCCAGTTCAGAAGGAACCCTCGCCATGAGCACCAGTGTTCTCGATGTGTCGCCCGCGCCGTTCGGCGTGTTCACCCGCGACGACGACCTGCGCGACGCTGCCCACGAACAGGTCGTGTTCTGTCGTGACCGGCAGACCGGGCTGCGCGCGATCATCGCGCTGCACGACACCACCCTGGGCCCGGGCCTGGGAGGCACCCGCTACTTTCCCTACGCCGACGAGGCCCAGGCCCTGACCGACGTCCTGCGTCTGGCGGAGGGGATGACCTACAAGGCTGCGGCGGCCACCATGCCGCTCGGCGGCGCGAAGGCCGTCATCATCGGCAACCCCGCCGACCGCAGCGACGCACTGCTCGAAGCGTACGGCCGGTTCGTCGAGAGCCTGAACGGGCGCTACTACACGGCCGCCGACGTCGGCACGACCTCGGCGGACCTGGACGTCGTCGGTCGGACCAGCACGTACGTGGTCGGGCGGACCGCGGGGGCCGGCGGGTCCGGCGACAGCGGCTACTCCACCGCCCTCGGTGTCTTCTCGGCGCTGAAGGCGGCGGCCGCTCTCAGGTGGGGGGACAACGGGCTTGCCGACAAGCGGGTCGGGGTCGAGGGAGTCGGCAAGGTCGGTCGCCACCTGGTCGACCTGCTTCTCGCGGCCGGTGCCCGGGTCGTCGCGTCGGACCCCGACGCGCAGGCCCTCGGGAGGCTCGACGGCAAGGGCGTCGAGCTCACGGTCCTCCCCTCTGTCCTCGGCGAGGAGCTCGACGTCTACGCGCCCTGTGCCCTGGGTGCCAGTCTCACGCCGGACTCGGTCTCGACCTTGAGGGCCCGCGTCGTATGCGGCGCCGCGAACAACCAGCTTCTCCACCGAGGCGTCGCGGAGCTCCTTCGCCAGCGGTCGATCCAGTGGGTCCCGGACTACGTCGCGAACGCCGGTGGCCTGATCCAGGTGGGCAGTGAGCTCACCTTGGCCTCGCCGGTCGAGGTGGAGGCCAAGGTCCGCGGGATCGAGGAGACTGCGCGTGAGATCCTCCACCACGCGGCGGACCAGGACGTGACGACCTACGAGGCTGCCCGGCGGATCGTCAGCCGGCGCCTCGCCGCTGGTCGTCAGGAGCGATGATGACGATGACCGTCTCCCCTGGGGCCGTCGAGGTGGACGACGTCGTGCGGGTCGCTCGCCAGCGCGACCCCCGTCCAACCGTGCCCTTCCAGGTCATCGACGAGAACGGCGAGCTGACCGCTGCGGGCGAGGCCCTCGGGATCGATCTCGACCTCGCGCAGCAGTTGTACGTCGACATGGTGCTGGCGCGCCGGTTGGACCAGGAGGCGCTCGCCCTGCAGCGGCAGGGCGAGCTGCACCTGTGGCTGATGAGTTGGGGGCAGGAGGCGGCGCAGGTGGGGTCCGTGCGGGCGCTGCGTGAGACCGACCCGATCTTCCCGAGCTACCGCGAGCATGCGGTCGCGCTGTGCCGGCGGATCTCGCCGGCCGACATCATGCGCCAGTGGCGTGGTGTCGCGCACGCGGGTTGGGACCCCGCCGTGTCGAACATGCACATCTACTCCCTGGTGCTGGGCACGCAGACGCTGCATGCCACGGGCTACGCCGCCGGGGTGCGGATGGATCGGTCCGACGAGGTGGTGATGACCTACTTCGGCGACGGGTCGGCCAGCCAGGGCGACGTCAACGAGGCGTTCAACTGGGCGGCGGCGGGCAGTCTCCCGGTCGTCTTCTTCTGCCAGAACAACCAGTGGGCGATCTCGACGCCGACCAGCGCCCAGATGCGAACGCCTCTGCACGTGCGCGCCGCCGGCTTCGGCCTCGCCGGCTATCACGTCGACGGGAACGACGCGCTGGCCGTGCATGCCGTCACGCAGGAGGCGGTCGCGCGGGTCCGCGCTGGCGGGCCGCCCGCGTTGATCGAGGCCCAGACCTACCGGCTGGCCGGGCACTCGAGCTCGGACGATCCCACCCGCTACCGCAGCGACGACGAGCTCGCCGCCTGGCAGGCCAAGGACCCGGTCCACCGGTTGGAGCGCTTCCTGCGCGGCTCCGGACTGGCGGAGGCGTACTTCGAGGAGCTGAGGTCGCGTGAAGAGGCGTTCGCCGCCACCGTCCGCGACGAGTGCAAGGCGCTCCACGGGGACGGGCTGGACGCGGTCTTCGACCAGACCTATGCAGAGCCCCACCCGGTGATGGCGGCCGAGAAGGCCCGATTCCTCGCCCGTCGTGGGTCGGTGGCCTGAGGTGGCGACTCGACATTCCCTCGGCGCCGCGATCAACGCGGGTCTGCGGGCCGCGATGGCGCGCGACGAGAAGGTCGTCGTGATGGGTGAGGACGTCGGCACGCTCGGTGGCGTGTTCCGGGTGACCGACGGGCTCGCGGCCGAGTTCGGTCCCGAGCGCGTCGTCGATACGCCCCTGGCCGAGTCGGGGATCGTCGGCACCGCGATCGGCTTGGCGCTGCGCGGCTATCGCCCCGTCTGTGAGATCCAGTTCGACGGCTTCGTCTACCCTGCCTTCGATCAGATCGTCAGTCAGCTGGCGAAGATGCGCGCCCGCTCCCAGGGCCGGCTCGCGCTGCCCCTCGTGATCCGCATCCCGGCTGGGGGTGGGATCGGCGCGGTCGAGCACCACTCGGAGTCGAACGAGGCGTACTTCGCGCACACCGCGGGCCTGCGCGTGGTGTCGTGCTCGAACCCGGACGACGCCTTCCACATGATCCAGCAGGCCATCGCCTCCGACGACCCGGTGATCTTCTACGAGCCCAAGCGCCGCTACTGGGACAAGGGCGACGTCCAGGACGAGCCGTCGCGGTCGTTGCACGAGGCGGCCGTGCTGCGCGAGGGCGGCGACTGCACCCTGGTCGCCCACGGCCCGACGGTCGCCACCGCCCTCGCGGCGGCCGACGGGGCCCGGGAGGACGGCTTCGATGTCGGCGTGGTCGACCTGCGTTCGATCTCGCCGCTCGACCTGCCGACGTTGCGGAAGGTTGCCGCGCAGTCGCATCGGGTCGTCGTGGTTCACGAGGCTTCGACGCTCTTCGGGATCGGTGCCGAGATCGCGGCCTCCATCACGGAGGAGTGCTTCTACGACCTGGAGGCGCCGGTCCTCCGCGTGGGCGCCTACAACCTGCCGTACCCGCCCGCGCACCTGGAGAGCGACTTCCTGCCGGACGTCGACCGGGTGCTCGAGGCGGTCGAGTCCAGCCTGAGCTTCTGAGGAGACCCCGTGTTCGAGTTCAAGCTGCCCGACGTCGGCGAGGGCCTCACCGAGGCAGACGTCCTGGCGTGGCACGTCGCGCCCGGCGACCTGGTGGAGGTGAACCAGACCCTCGTCGAGATCGAGACCGCGAAGTCTGTCGTGGAGCTGCCCTCGCCCGTCGCCGGCACGGTCGGCACGTTGGACGTCGAGGTCGGTCAGACGGTCCCGGTCGGCACCGTCATCATCACCATCGACGACGGTGCCGCCCTCGAGGAGGTCGTCGAGGAGGAGAAGCCGCTCGTGCTCGTCGGGACCGGCCCGGCACCTGCGGTGGCGCGGACCCGGCGGCTGACCGGCCGCGGTGGGAGCACCACCCCGACGCCCACGCCCGCACCGGTGCGGACCGGCTCGGTGCGGGCCAAGCCGCCGGTCCGGTTCCTGGCCCGTCAGCTCGGGGTCGACCTGGCCGCGGTACGTCCCTCGGACGGCGCGATCGTGTCGCGCCAGGACGTCGAGGAGGCGGCGCTCGCCGCCACCACCACCGTCCCGTCGGCAGCCGCACCCCCCGGCGGCCGGGAGACCCGGACACCGATCAAGGGAGTGCGCAAGGCGACCGCCGCGGCGATGACGGCCTCGGCGTTCACCGCGCCGCACGTCACGGAGTTCCTCACGGTGGATGTCACCCGCACCATGGACCTGCTCGCGAGGCTCAAGGCAGACCGGGCCTGGAGCGGTGTACGCCTGACGCCCCTGGTGCTGGTCGCCCGCGCGCTCCTTCTCACCGTGCGCCGGTATCCGGGGATCAACGCGCGGTGGGACGATCCGGCCCAGGAGATCGTCGAGCCCCGGTACGTGAACCTCGGGCTCGCGGCGGCCACCCCGCGTGGCCTGATCGTGCCGAACGTCAAGGACGCCGACGCCCTCGACCTGCGCGGGCTCGCCGACGCGATCGAGGATCTGGTCGCCACTGCTCGGGCCGGGAGGACCTCGCCCGAGCAGATGGCGCACGGCACCATCACGATCACCAACATCGGTGCCCTCGGCGTCGATACGGGTACGCCGATCCTCAACCCGGGCGAGGCCGCGATCCTCGCGTTCGGGAACGTGCGCGACATGCCCTGGGTCGTCGACGGTCGGATCGAGGTGCGCAAGGTGACCCAGCTGGCCCTCTCGTTCGACCACCGTCTCGTCGATGGCGAGCTCGGCTCCCGCGTCCTCGCCACGCTGGGTCGGCTGCTGTCCGATCCCAGTGAGGCGTTCGCCCTCGCATGAGCGCCCACCTCGCCGAGACTCGCCGGGCCGGGCTGGCGGCCGGGCTGGTCGTCGTCACCGTCCATGCCCGCGCCGATCTCACGGTCGGCGCCCGGATCCTGCAGATGCTCACGGTCCAGCGGGTCACGGTCGAGCGCCTGACCGCGGACTTCAGTCACGTCGACCCCGGTGAGATCAAGGGGATCGAGAGCGTCCAGGTGCCGTTGATGCGCATCTCGCTGGTCGTGGCGCTGCGTGGTGGCGACGACCTGGACCGGATCGTCAAGCGCCTCAACCGGTTCGTCGACGTCTACAAGGTCGAGCGCTTCCTCCTCTGAGAAACACGCTCTGAGAACACTCCAACGAAAGGCCGTCATGACGACCCACACCTACGACATCGTGATCCTGGGAGGCGGCAGCGGCGGCTATGCCACGGCGCTGCGCGCCCGCCAGCTGGGCATGACGGTCGCGCTGGTCGAGCGGGACCGTCTGGGCGGGACCTGCCTGCACCGTGGCTGCATCCCGACCAAGGCCCTGCTGCACGCCGCCGAGGTCGCCGATGCCGCCCGCGAGGCGGTTGCCTTCGGTGTTCGCGCCAGCCTGGACGGCATCGACCTGCCGGGCGTCAACGCGTTCAAGGACGGGGTCGTCGCCCGACTCCACCAGGGTCTGCAGGGGCTGGTCGGCTCGGCCGGCATCACGGTGGTCGAGGGGCACGGCCGGCTCGCTCGGGTGCTTCCGGAGGGCGGTGGCGTGGTCGCTGTCGATACGGCGGAGTACGTCGGCCGGCAGGTCGTCCTGGCGACCGGATCGGTCGCCAGGACCCTGCCCGGGCTGGAGATCGGTGGTCGCGTCATCACGTCCGACGAGGCGCTCGGCCTCGCGGAGCTGCCCGAGCGGGTCGTGATCGTCGGCGGCTCGGTGATCGGTGTCGAGTTCGCCAGCCTCTGGCGCTCGTTCGGCGTCGAGGTCACCATCGTCGAGGCGCTGCCGCGCCTGGTTCCCCTCGAGGACCCGTCGCTGTCCAAGCAGCTGGAGCGCGCCTTCCGCAAGCGCGGCATCGGCTTTCGCGCCGGTGCCCGCGTCGCCGGTGTGGAGGAGTCCGCGGTGGGTGTCACCGTGACCCTCGAGGGTGGTGAGACGCTGGCGGCGGACCTGGTCCTCGTCGCGGTCGGCCGCGGCCCCCGCAGCGCCGACCTCGGCTTCGAGGAGGCCGGCCTGGTCCTGGACCGCGGCTGGGTACGAACCGACGAACGGCTCGCGACCGGACACCCGGGGGTCTACGCCGTGGGCGACCTCGTCGCGGGGCTCCAGTTGGCGCACCGCGGCTTCGCCCACGGGATCTTCGTCGCCGAGGAGATCGCCGGGCTGCATCCCGCGCCGGTGATCGACGCGGGCATCCCGCGGGTCACCTACTGCGAGCCCGAGATCGCCAGTGTGGGACTCACCGAGCCCCAGGCGCGTGAGCAGCTCGGTGAGGACCGCGTCGAGGTCGTGGAGTACGGCCTCGGCGGCAACGGGAAGAGCCAGATCCTGCGGACCGCGGGCAGCGTGAAGCTGGTCCGCGAGAAGGGCGGCCCCATCGTGGGTGTGCATCTGGTCGGCAGCCGGCTCGGTGAGCAGGTCGGAGAGGCGGCCCTGATCGTCAACTGGGAGGCGCATCCCGAGGACGTGGCCGCAGTTCTGCACGCCCACCCCACCCAGAACGAGGCACTCGGCGAGGCCGCCCTCGCGCTCGCCGGCAAGCCCCTGCACGCCCACGGCTGACGGGTGCTTGACACCCCGATCAGATGGTGTGCGCTGCGTGGTTGGGTACCGGATCGTGCTCACCTGGGCACGGAAAAGGCACCTACGGCGCACCTGGCCGCACGAAGACGTTCGACATGCGACCGATCTCGGCAACGCTGTGGCGTAGCGAATCTGCCGATGTGATCGTGGTGGGTCCGGGAGATCCCCGCAGCCGACCTCGTCGGCCGCCCTCTGTCGGGGACCGCGACCATCCGTGCGGGACCTCGACGGACAGGCGCGGCCGGCTCGACCGCCTGTCAACGAATGAGGCCCCGTCACATGACCGAGCTCGCGACCCCTCCTGCCGCGACCACCACGCACAGCACCACGCACAGCACGCTACGTGAGATCGCCGAGAGGGTGCGGTGGATCGCCACCGCCATCGTCGACAGCGCGAACCACGGCCGTCCGAACGACTCGGGGGTCAAGGTGGGCGGTCACCAGGCGTCGAGTGCGTCGATGGTCGACATCATGGTGTCGCTGTGGTTCTCCGAGCTCGGCCGACTGGATCGCGTCTCCGTCAAGCCGCATGCCTCGCCGGTGCTGCACGCGATCAACTACCTGCTCGGCGACCTCGACGGCTCCTACCTGACGCGGCTCCGGGAGAAGGGTGGCCTGCAGAGCTATCCGAGTCGCCTCAAGGATCCCGGCACCGTCGACTTCTCGACGGGTTCCGTCGGGATCGGCGCCACGGCGGCGATCTGGGCGGCCATGTCCCACCGTTATGTCTCATCACGCTTCGCGGACGCCCCGCCCGCGGGCCGGTTCATCAGCCTGGTCGGCGATGCCGAGCTCGACGAGGGCGCGGTCTGGGAGGCGGTCGCCGACCCCTCGGTCGCGAAGCTGGGCGAGCTGCTCTGGATCGTCGACCTCAACCGGCAGTCGCTCGACCGGGTGGTCCCCGACGTCCAGATCGATCGACTCCAGGGCATGTTCGCCGCGGCGGGCTGGCAGGTGCTGACCCTCAAGTGGGGACGCCGGATCACGGCGCTGTTCGACCGCCCGGGCGGCGACGAGCTGCGGGCGCGGCTCGAGTCGATGCCCAATGAGGAGTACCAGCGGACGCTGCGAGCCGATCCCGAGACGATCGCCGATCGCATCGTCGGCGTGGCCGGCTCGGCCGACCTGCGGGCCCTGGTCGAGTCGGTGTCGTCGGCGGAGCTGGCGTCGGCCATCCGTGATCTCGGTGGTCACGATCTCGACCTGCTGGTCGACACCTACCGGCTGGTCGAGGACGACCGCCCGACGGTGATCTTCGCCTACACCATCAAGGGCCGTGGGCTGCCGATCGAAGGGCATCCCGCCAATCACTCGGCGCTGCTGAGCGGGGCGCAGATGGACGCGTACGCCGCGCAGATCGGCGCCGACCGCACGGACCCGTGGCGGCCCTTCGCTCCGGGAACGGCGGCGGCCGAGCTGTGCCGCGCGCGAGCGACGCAGCTGCGGCGCGATCCGACGACGGACGCCCCGCCCGCAGCACTGCCGACGACGTTGGGACGCAGCCACCGCGCTCCAATCTCGACCCAGGCGGCACTGGGCCGCCTTCTCGTCGACGTCAAGCGGGCCGCACCGCAGGTCGCGGCCCGGGTCGTCACCTGCAGCCCCGACGTCGCGTCGTCGACGAACCTGGGCGGCTGGATCAACAAGACCGGCGTGTGGTCGGTCGAGGACAGGCACGACTGGTTCGGGGACGACGCCGAACGGGTCCTCAAGTGGTCCGAGGTGACGAACGGGCAGCACATCGAGCTCGGCATCGCGGAGGTCAATCTCGTCGGTCTTCTCGGCGAGCTCGGCGTGACGTGGAGCCGGTGGGGCGAGCGGCTGATCCCGATCGCGACCCTGTACGACCCGTTCGTCTCGCGTGCGCTCGAGCCCTGGTCGTACGGGATCTACGCCGGCGGCCAGTCCATCCTGGTCGGTACGCCCTCAGGTGTCACCCTGGCGCCCGAGGGGGGAGCGCACCAGTCGATCACCACGCCGTCGATCGGCCTCGAGCAGCCCGGCTGCATCGCCTGGGAGCCGGCCTTCGCCCAGGACCTCGAGTGGTGCATGCTCGCCGCGATGGATCAGGTCGGTGTGCCGGGCGGCACGTCGTCGTACTTCCGCCTCTCCACGCGCCCGCTCGACCAGGGCCTGTCCCGGCTGCCGGAGGATGCCGACCTCCTCGAGCGCCGTCGCCAGCATGCCGTCGCGGGCGGATACCGGATCACGGACCACGACCCGGCCGAGGAGCAGGTCACCCTCGTCGGCGTCGGTGCGATCATGCCCGAGGTGGTGGCGGCGGCGGCCCGGCTGGCGAGTCGAGGGATCACGGCAGGCGTCGTGTGCCTGACCAGTCCGGACCTGGTGTACCGCTCGTTCGACGCCCGCGGCCGGGTCGGCGCGCAGCCGACGTCGGGGATCGCAGACGTCCTCTTCCCGAGCGGCCGGCCGACGCCGATGGTCACGGTCATGGACGGTCATCCGCACACCTTGTCGTTCCTCTCGGGCATCCGGGGAGACCGGCTCGTGGGCCTCGGCGTCAGGGACTTCGGCCAGTCGAGTGGTGTCGACGAGGCCTATCGTCTGCACGGCATCGACGTCACCGCGATCGTCGACGCGGCCCTGACGGTGACCGGCCGATGAGCGAGGTCGCGGACCTCGGGCGATGCGCGCGCGGTCCGCTCCGCGGCCGGTGACGGTGGAGGAGGTGTGTCCTACGATGCGAATTCCCAGGAATTCTCGTCACTAAGCGAGGCGCGGATGGCAGATGTGAGCCCGTCGGAGCACGGGCCGGTCGGCTCGAGGAAGGCGGTCCAGCTCGACGACGTCGACCGTCGGCTGCTCGAGCTCCTGCGCCGCGACGCCCGCATCCCGATCAGTGAGCTCGCGCGACTCGTGAACCTCTCCTCGGGCCCGGTGAGCCGCCGGATCGACCGACTCGAGCGCCAGGGAGTGATCAAGGGCTACGTCACGGTGATCGACGACCAGGTCGCCGGAGACCTCTATGCGTTCACGGAGATCCGGCTGACGGGGGACACGGAGACCGCTGTTCTCGAGAAGGTCCTGCGTGAGATGGACGAGGTCCAGAACTTCTTCACCATCGCGGGTGACCCGGACGTCCTGGTGCGGCTCAGGGTCCAAGACGTCGACCACCTGCAGCGCGTCGTGAACCGGATCCGCAGGACGGGCAAGACGACAGGGACCAAGACCATGATCGTCATGTACGACTGGAACCGCGGTGAGGACGCTGGTCCCGAGAGCGACTCGCCGGTGACCTCGACGACGGAATGATCCGGTCGGGAGAGGACGCTCACGCGGTCTTGGCGCGGCCGGCCTCCTCGGCGTACCGGACCAGGACGGCGGTCGTCCGCTCGATGTGCTCGCGCAGCGCCTGGGTGGCGCCGGCCTCGTCGCGGGCGACGGTGAACTCCGCGATGGTGCGGTGCTCGCAGGCGACGTCGCGGGTCTCATCGTGGGCCAGGCGCTGCGACCAGCTCTGGTAGAGCTCGGAGCAGGCGCGCAGCTCGACGGCGACCGCCTCGAGCCGGCTGCTCTGACAGCCGGCGAGCAGGGTGTCGTGGAAGGCCCGGTGGGCGTGGGTGAAGGCCGTCGCGATGGTGCCCTCGGGGGTGATCATCGAGGTGTTGGCCAGCTCGTGGTGGCTGGCGATCACGGAGGCCTCCCAGGCGATGTCGCCGAGCCGGATCGACTCGGCGAGGGCCAGGGTCTCGATGAGGACCCGCGCCCGGGTGAGGTCGAGCAGGTCGTCGATGGTCAGCGACATCACCGCGAAGCCGCGCTGCGGCGAGGCCTGGACCAGGCCCTCGCCGGCCAGCCGGGTCACCGCCTCGCGGACGACGGAGAGGCTCACGCCGTACGCCTCGACGAAGTCGTTGAGCTTGAGCTTGCTGCCGGGCTCCAGCTCACCGGACAGCAGGCGATCGCGGATCAGGTCGTAGGTCTCCTGGATGCGGGTGGGCTTGGCGGCCGGAGCGGACATGGGCGAAGTCTACGTCGAGGCGACAGAAAATCGCTGTTATGAAAAGAAATCGATATTTTCTTTACCCATCGATATCTAGGGCTGACCCTTGTGATGCAGGCCACGCAATCGAAGGAGACTTCCCATGGCTGACATCCAGGTGCCCGTGCTCATCGTCGGCGGCGGCGGCGCGGGCCTCACCGCGTCGATGACGCTGTCCACCCTCGGCGTCGACTCGCTGCTGGTCAGCGCGTTCCCGACGACGTCGGTCCTCCCGAAGGCGCATGTGCTCAACCAGCGGGCGATGGAGATCTTCACCGAGACCGGCGTGGCGCCCGAGATCTACAAGCGCAGCACGCCGGCGCAGAGCATGCGCGCCACCGGCTGGTACGCCGGCCTCACCGGCGGCCACGAGGACTACGGTCGGCGGATCGGCGTCCTCGAGGTCTGGGGCGGCGGCTACACCGACCCGGCGTACGTCGCCGCGAGCCCGTGCCGCACCTGCAACCTCCCGCAGATCCGGCTCGAGCCGGTCCTCAAGGATCACGCGGAGAAGCTCAACCCCGGCAACGTGCGCTTCAACAACGAGCTCCTCGAGCTGGTGCAGGACGATGACGGCGTCACCGCGACGATCCGCGACAAGGACGCCGACACCGAGTACACCGTGCGCGCGCAATACGTCATCGCCGCCGACGGCGACCGCACCGTCGGCAAGCAGGTCGGTGTCACGCTCGACGGGCCGCGCGACATCATGAAGCTGGTCTCGGTCCACATGACCGCCGACCTCTCGCCCTGGGCCACCGACGACGACGTGCTCATCCGCTGGCTGGTCAACCCCGACTTCGGCGGCTCGTGGAGCGGCGTGCTCGTGCCGATGGGACCCGACCACTGGGGCCCGGAGTCGGAGGAGTGGGTCTTCCACATGCAGTACGCCAACGACGACCCCGACGCCATGCGCGAGGAGAAGGTCCTCGAGCGGATGTACGCGACCCTCGGCCTCCCGGCCGACCACCCGGTGCAGGTCCACAAGATCAGCCCCTGGGTGATGGAGGGCGTCATCGCCGACAGGTTCCGCGTCGGCCGTCTTCGTCGCCGGCGACGCCGCGCACCGGCACCCCCCGACGGGCGGCCTGGGCCTGACCTCGGCCATCGCCGACGTCTACAACCTGGGCTGGAAGCTGGCCGCGGTCCTGGCCGGAAGGGCCGGCGACGCGCTGCTCGACACCTACGAGGCCGAGCGCAAGCCGGTCGACCAGAGCAACATCGACAACGCGATCGCGAACGCGATGAACCACGCGAGCATCGACCAGGCACTCAACCTGTCCCCGGACAACACGCCCGAGCAGAACTGGGCCGAGCTCGCGCCGCTGTGGCACGACGGCCCTGAGTCCGCGGCGAAGCGGCAGGCGGTCAACCAGGCCGTGGCCTCGCAGACCATCGAGTTCCACCACCACAACACCGAGTTCGGCTACCGCTACGACTCCACCGCGATCGTGCCCGACGGCAGCCCGGTGTACGTCCCCCTGGACGCGGTGCGCCTGTACGAGCCGAGCACCCAGCCCGGCGCTCCGCTGCCCCACGCCTTCGTGGAGCACGAGGGCGAGCAGTTCGCGCTCGGCACGCTGGTCCACGGCGGCAACTTCCTCGTCCTGGCCGGTCCCGAGGGCCAGGCCTGGGTGGACGCGGCCAACAAGATCGCCGCCGAGATCGACCTGCCGCTCGTCGCCGCGACCGTAGGCATCCTCGGCGCGGATCTGGTCGACGTCCGGTTCTCGTTCCTGAAGAACCGCGAGATCGCCGACGACGGCGTGCTGCTGGTCCGACCGGACCGCTACGTCGCCTTCCGGTCCGCGGGAGCCGTCGCCGACCCGCACACCACCCTGCGCGACGCGCTGGGCTCGGTCCTCTCGACCGAGCTGCGCTGAGCGCGGACCCTAGGAGAGAAGAGAGAGATGCGCATCGCCAACCTCGCCGGCCGCCTGGTGCTGGTCACCGACGCCGGCGCCGTCGACGTCGAGCAGGCCAGTCAGGGCCGATTCCGATCCGACCCGAGCGCGGTGTACCGGGACTGGGCCGCCTTCGCCGCGTGGGCCGCGTCGGCCGACCTGCCCGAGGGGCGTCCCCTCGCCGAGGCGGACCTCGGCTGCGCCGTCCCCGAGCCGGGGCAGGTCTTCGCGATCGGCCTGAACTACAGGGAGCACGCGCTGGAGAGCGGGTTCACCGAGTTCCCCGCGGAGCCGCCGGTGTTCACCAAGTTCCGCGGCTCGCTCGCCGCGCCGTACGGCGAGCTCGCCCTGCCGACCGCGACGGTCGACTGGGAGGCCGAGCTGGTGGTCGTCATCGGCCGGGAGGCCGACCACGTGCCGGCCGCCGACGCCTGGCAGTACGTCGCCGGCCTGACCATCGGCCAGGACTACTCCGAGCGCACCCGGCAGCTGGTCGCGCCCGCCCCGCAGTTCAGCCTCGGCAAGTCGTTCCCGGGCTTCGCGCCGGTCGGGCCGGCGGTCGTCACGATCGACGAGCTGGGCGACCCCGACGACCTCGAGATCGGATGCAGCATCGACGGCGAGCAGGTGCAGAAGGGCCGCA
Source organism: Nocardioides sp. S5-5 (assembly GCF_054954065.1). Lineage (NCBI taxonomy): Bacteria > Bacillati > Actinomycetota > Actinomycetes > Propionibacteriales > Nocardioidaceae > Nocardioides > Nocardioides sp. S5-5. Next base: position 4,461,116 of record NZ_CP199913.1, on the reverse strand, counting down.
CCAGCGACCTGATCTTCCCCGTCGCCGTGCTCATCGAGCGACTGTCCGCGGTCGTGCCGCTCCAGCCCGGGGACCTGATCTTCACCGGCACGCCCAGCGGCGTGGGCGGCGGCATGAAGCCGCCGCGCTTCCTGCAGCCGGGCGAGCAGGTCGTGACCTGGATCGAGGGGCTCGGGGAGCTGCGACAGAGCTGCGTCGCCGGCCGCCCGCACACCACGGCGTCCGCGTCCTAGAGTCCGGAAGGAGAAGGAGAAGACCATGGCCCTGCACCGCCTCACCTCGATCACCGTCGGCGTCCCGAACGTCGAGGAGACCGCTGCCTACTACACCGACTTCGGCCTCACCCCCGTCGGCGGGCACGCCTTCGCCACCGCCGACGGCGGCGAGCAGTTCAGGCTCGCCCACGCGCCCCAGCGTCGCCTGCTCGAGATCGGCGTCGGCGTGGAGGACCCCGATGACCTGGACCGGATCGAGCGGCAGCTGCGCGGTCTCGACCTGGGCGTCGAGCGCAGTGCCGACACGCTGGTGACCGAGGAGCCGATCGCGGGCTTCCGGGCGGTCGTGTCGATCGCGCCGCGGATCGTGCAGGAGAGCGAGCCGACGCCGTACAACGGCCCGGGCCGCATCGAGCGTCCCGACACCCGCGCACCCGGCATCCTGCGTGAGGGGCGGGTCGAGCCGCGCAAGCTCGGGCACGTCGTGATCGGCTCGACCGACCAGGAGGCCACCCAGCGCTTCTTCACCGAGGGGATCGGGCTCAAGGTCAGCGACACGGTGCCGGGCATGGCGGCGTTCATGCGCTGCTCGACCGACCACCACAACGTGCTGGTCCAGCAGGCGCCGCTGAACTTCCTGCACCACACCTCCTGGCAGGTCGACGACGTCGACGAGATCGGCCGGGGCGCGACCGCGATGCTCGAGGCGGACCCGGGGCGGCACGTGTGGGGCTTGGGCCGGCACCACATCGGGTCCAACTTCTTCTGGTACCTCAAGGACCCGGCCGGCAACTTCTCCGAGTACTACTCCGACATCGACTGCATCGTCGACGAGGCGCTGTGGGAGCCCGGCGTGTGGGACGGCGCGAAGGCGCTGTTCAACTGGGGCCCGCCCCCGCCACCGTCGTTCCTCGCGCCCGAGGATCTCGCGGCGCTGATGACCGGCGCGCACCAGCCCGGCTGAGCCGATGACGGTGGAGTCGATCTGGCAGCCGGACCCGGCCGCGGTCGCGGATGCGGCGATCACCCGCTTCGCGGACCTCGCCGCGGAGCGGGCCGGGCGCCCGCTCGCCGACTACCGGGAGCTCTGGTCCTGGTCGGTGGACGACCTGGACGGGTTCTGGTCGGCGGTGTGGGACTTCTTCGAGGTCAGGGCCGACGGCGATCCCGTGCCGGCCCTGGCCGAGGAGCGCATGCCGGGCGCGTCGTGGTTTCCCGGGACCCGGCTCAACTACGCCGAGCACGCACTGCGGCGTGTCGGCCCCGGAGTCCACGGGGGCGGGGAGCCCGCCCTGGCCGACGCCGTCGCCGTCACCTCGATCAGCGAGGACGGCGCCGTCGTTCGTACGACGTGGCGCGAGCTGCGCAGCCAGGTCGGCGCGCTGGCCGGCTGGCTGCGCTCGGTCGGCGTCGGGCCGGGTGACCGTGTCGTCGGATACCTGCCGAACACCACGCCCACCCTGGTCGCCTTCTTGGCCGTCGCGAGCATCGGCGCGGTGTGGTCGGCGTGCGCGCAGGACTACTCCGGCACCGGCGCCGCCGCGCGCTTCGCCCAGCTCGAGCCGGTCGTGCTCGTCGCCGCCGACGGGTACCGCTGGAACGGGCGCGCCCACGACCGGGCGCGACGAGGTCGCTGGGCTACGGTCGGCACTGCCAACGCTCCGAGCGGTGGTTCACGTGCCGAACCTCGGGCTGCCCGGGCCTGACGGTGCCGTCTCCTGGGCGGACGCCGTGGCCACTCCGGCCGATCCGGTCTTCGAGCGGGTGGCTTTCGACGCGCCGCTGTGGGTGCTCTTCTCGTCGGGAACCACCGGTCTGCCCAAGGGCATCGTGCATGGCCACGGCGGCGTGCTGCTGGAGCACCTCAAGATGCTCGGCCTCCATCTCGACGTCGGGCCACGGCGGCCGCTGTTCTGGTACACCACGACCAACTGGATGATGTGGAACGTCGTGGCGTCCGGTCTGCTGGTCGCCGCCCCCGTCATCATGTACGACGGCAGCCCCACCCATCCCGGCCCCGGCCGGCTGTGGGAGATCGCCGCGGACGAGGGGGTCGCCTTCCTCGGCGTGAGTCCCGGCTACCTGCTCGGCAGCGCGCAGGCCGACCTCCACCCGGGCCGCGACCTCGACCTCTCGCGGCTGCGCACGGTCGGCGCCACGGGCGCGCCGGTGACCGCCACGTCGTACCACTGGGTCGCGGAGCGGATCGGTCCCGGCGTCCAGCTGGCCTCGACCACGGGCGGCACCGACGTCGTCGGTGGCTTCGCCGGCAGCGCGCCCACGACCCCGGTGTGGCCGGGCGAGATCTCGGCGCCTGCCCTCGGCGTCGCGCTCGAGGCCCGGGACGCCGAGGGCCGGGCGGTCGTCGACGAGGTCGGCGAGCTGGTCGTCACCCGGCCGATGCCGTCGATGCCGGTCCGCTTCTGGGACGATCCCGACGGGGAGCGCTACCGCGACGCCTACTTCGCCACCTACCCCGGCGTGTGGCGCCACGGGGACTGGATGACGCTCACGCCGCGGGGCAGCGTCGTCGTGTCCGGGCGCTCCGACTCCACCCTCAACCGGCACGGCGTACGGCTGGGCAGCGCGGACATCTACGCGGTCGTCGACCAGGTGCCCGAGGTCCGCGAGTCCCTGGTCGTCGGCGCCGAGCTCGGCGACGGCGGCTACTGGCTCGTGCTCTTCGTGGTCCTGGCCGACGGCGTCGAGCTCACCGACGAGCTCGCCGCCTCCGTCAAGGCCGCGATCCGCACGGGCGCCTCGCCCCGACACGTGCCCGACGACGTGATCGCCGTGCCGGCGATCCCGCACACCCGGACCGGCAAGAAGCTCGAGATCCCGGTCAAGCGACTGATCCAGGGCCATCCCCTGGAGCAGGTCGCCGGTCGCGACGCCGTCGACGACTACGAGGTGCTGGCCGGCTTCCGGGCCTACCGCCGCGCTGGCGACGGCGTCAGCCGGTGATGGCGCGCCCGATCAGGAGCCGGGCCACGATCCACTGCTGGAGCTCGTTGGCGCCCTCGAAGATCTCGAGGATCTTGGCGTCGCGGTACATCTCCTCCAGGCGGACTGACTCGCCGGTCTCGCCGACCCGGCGGGCGAACCCGACGGCGCCGTGGATCTGGATCGCCTCGCGGACCAGGTCGTTGGCGAGGCGGGTGGCGTAGGCCTTGGCCATGGCCGCTTCGGGCTCGGCGGTGCGGTCACCGCGTACCGCTCGGTTTGGTACACCTACAACCGGGCCGGGCTGAAGTCGAACACCGAGACCGCACGCTGCTCCTCGGGGACCGTCGCCGACTGCGTGCCGACCAACGACGGCCCGGGCGGCGCCTGGCACACCGGTGGATCGATGAAGGTCGACTACGGCCCCAACGGTCGAGTCTGGAAGCAGATCGGCCGCGAGGACGGCACCTCACGCAAGATCACCACCACCTACGCCCAGCACGGCGGACCCGTCCAGATCAGCGACCCGATCAGCGACATCATCATCGATGTCGGCTACTACCTCGACGGCAAGACCCGCACCGTCGAGGAGTCCGGCCCCGGTACCGGCGACGCCGCTGGCGGCGGCAACACCAACAGCTACGCCTACGACGCCGGCGGCAACGTCACCGTCCGCACCGACCAGACCGGCACCAACGGCCCCACCGGCGCAGCGAAGAAGAAGACCACCAGCTACGCCTACAACCAAGCCGGACTCGTGTGGTCCATGGGAGTGAGCCGCCCCGCGAAATTCGGACAGTGAATTTCGGTGGTTGATTACGCGGCGCTATGCGCTGCGTACCAAGCTTCTTCGACCTCGTTCGGGGTGCGGTAACCGACCGCAGAGTGAAGCCTTCTGGCGTTATACCGTAGTTCGATATAGCGGGTAATGTCAAACCGAGCAGCATCGCGAGTGGGGTACGAGGTCCGGTGAACTCGCTCGTTCTTCAGGGTCGAGTTGAACGATTCCGCCCAAGCATTGTCATAACAGATCCCGGTGCGCCCAACGGACCGCAATATCCCGAGCCGTGTGGCGTGTTTCGCGTATTCGTCCGACGTGTATTGAGTGCCGCGATCGGTGTGCATGATGGTAATTCCGGGACGGATATGACCATTGCGTGCAGCCATATCCAACGCGGCGGTGACCAACTCGGTGCGCATGTGGTCGGCCATCGCGTAGCCCACGACCTTCTTGGTGAAGCAGTCCAGCACGGTCGCCAGGTACAACCATCCCTGCCAGGTGCGGATGTAGGTGATGTCGCCGACGAGCTTGGAAGCTGGCGCCGCAGCGGTGAAGTCGCGTCGGACGAGGTCGGGAGTCTCGCCGGCGTCGCCGGCAATCGTCGTGACCGGACGCCATGGACGGGGCTGGCAGGCCACCAGACCGAGCTCGCGCATGATCGAACGGACTGTCTCGTCATCAACGTCGTGACCCCACCGCAGCAGGTCGGCATGGACCCGTCGGTAGCCGTAGGTCTCATCAGACTCGGTGAACGAGAACCGGACCAGCACGGCAAGCTCGGCCCTTCGCACCGCCCGCGCCGACGGCGGCCTGGTCTTCCACGAGTGGTACCCCGATCGGGACACACCCGCCCAGCGGCACATCGAGATCAGCGGATAGTTGCCCTCTTCGGATTCGATGAACGCGTACTTCACGCTCACCGGTGCTTCTTCGCGAAGAAGGCCGTTGCTTTTCCCAAGAACTCGTTCTCAGCGCGCAACTCACGCACCTCGGCCTCGAGCGCCTTCAAACGGGCACGCTCCGAAACCGACAACTCCGCCTCCGGAACTGGATGCGCCTTCTTGTACGCGTTCACCCAGTTACGCAGCGTCTGCTCGACAACCCCGTTCTCGCGGGCCACCACAGCGATCGGCTGTGAAGTCCTGATCACTTCCTGGACACACGCGTCCTTGAACTCCTGAGAATACTTCTTCGCAGCCAACGGAATATTGCCTTTCAGTCAATCCCAAGAATTCTATCTTGGGGCCAACTGTCCGAGAAGCGCGGAGCGTGTCAGATCCGGGGTGCTCGGCACCACGACAACCCCCACCATCACGAACTACGCCTACGACACCGCCGGTCGACTCACCGACGCGGCTACCCCCAACGGCAGCGGCACCCACCTCAACCAGTGGGCCTGGCACCCCAACAACGCCCTGGCCCGCGCCAAGACCACCGAAGACACCGGCACCGGTACCACCATCGCCGACTACACCTACACCTACGACAACAACCGCAACATCACCAAGCAAGAGGTGTCCGGTGCCGTCGCCGGATCAACCGGCACCTACACCTCGGAATATGAGTACACGCCCGCTGAGCAGCTGAAGTCGTGGACCACCGGGTTCGGCGACCTCACGAAGATCGAATGGGAATACGACCGCAACCACAACAAGACCAAGGAGACCTCGACCCTCTCAGCCGGCGGCACCCCACAGGTCACCAACTGGACCTACCGAGCCGACAACTCCATCGACACCCACAACGGACCCGCGCCGGCGGTCTCGGGGACCGACCCCGACCTGTTCGACTACACCTACAAACAACGACGGACTCCTCGAGTCCGACGGCTGCGTCGACAACACCTACGACGTGTTCGACCGCGTCAAGAAGGTCGCCCCCAAGACAGGCAGACTCCCGGCCTGCGGTAGCGACAACCGGACCACGACCTACACCTACGACGGTCTCGACCGCCAGCGCGCGATCACCGTCACCGGTGCTACTCCGGCGGGCGCGAACGCCACCACCGCAACATCTACAACGGCCTCACCCCCACCCTCGTCGGACAGGTCGACGCCCTCAACGGCACCCACACCAAACCCAACCTCCTCTACCAGCTCGACGCCGACGGCACCGCCATCGGCTACGACCAGACCCCCGGCGCCACAGGCAACGCCCCCACCGGAAAGGCGTTCCTCGACACCGACGGCCACGGCAACATCACCGCCATCACCACCAAACTCACCAGCGGCACCTGAGCCCTCGCCTGCGGAGTCGCCTACACCGGCTACGGCAACCCCTACCAGCCCGGGACCGGGACCAACGCGAACAAGATCTGCAAGAACGGCAGCCAGAACCACCACCGGCAACGCCGTCTGGTACCGCGCGGACTGGTCCGAGACGGCTCCACCGGCACCTACCAGATGGGGACCCGCACCTACGACCCCGACACCGGAGCCTTCACCACCCCCGACACCTACCGCGTTTCCTCCCCCCTCGACCGACCTCTCCATCGGCACCGACCCACTCACCGCCAACACCTACACCTACGTCAACGGCAACCCGGTCAACATGACCGATTCCGACGGACACCGGCCGGCGTGCAATGGCGAGGAATGCTCCTTCGACGTCGATGCCAAGGGTCACTTCACCAACATCAAGGCTGCTTCGCCCCCTCCCGCGCCGGCGAGGAGCGAGGGAGAACTGGAAGTCGAGCGCATGATCTATCAGATTCAAGCGTGGGATTTCTATTCGCAAGGAAAGAACATGGAGAAGTCTGTCATTCTCGACCTCATTGATGATGAGGAAGGTGCCTTAGACTGGCAGATATTCAATCTCCGCAATGGTTTCGCATGTCTCGAAAAGCTTGACAGCTGCATCGAGCGCGAGGACGTCATCGTCACGGAAAAGGGTTGGGCGGACGGCTCCTGGGAGGGTGCATGGCGGGCCGGACAGGACGCGGCTTGGTCATTGGTAGGCGGAGCGCTCCTCCGTGCCGCAGGTGGGCTGCTCGGAAAGATGCGCGGCTTGGGATTCACGAATAAGGCAAGGTTCCCGCGAGTTCCAGGGCACGGAGTCGGAGGCTGGGCAAACCCGCTTTCTATCGTTCCCAAGAACGCGTCCTTGCCCGCGCGGCTACTCGGGCGGTGTGGCGTCGTACGCTCTCGACGTGGAGGCGGCCGCCCGGCTCGCCGAGATCGCCGACCGGGCGCTCGCCGACCTGTGATCCTGGAGGAGTGACGTGGAGCTGATCATCGCCGACGGGGCGGTTGCCGTGGCGGACCCCGAGACCCTGACCGCGCTCTCGGTGCGCACCGACAGCGATGCCGCGGCGACCCGCCGGCTCGTGGCCGAGGTGGGACTCGGGCACGAGCCCGTCGAGGACGAGGGCGACCATGTCTGGCTCGACGTCGCCGCGCTGCGCGAGCGGGCCGGTGCCGGTCGCGACCGGACCTGGCACGAGGGGTACGCCGGCATGATCGCCTACGCCGCGTCTCGGGGCTGGGTCTCGGCCGACGGAGCGCAGGTGCGGGCTCATCTGGAGCGGTCGTGACCGAGAGCGTCCCCGAGGGACTGATGTGGGGCCTCAAGGAGAGCTTCCTGGCCTATCTCGGACGGCTCCCCGACGCGCGCATGTCGGCGACGGGCGGCGCTGTCGTCGACGCCCGTCAGCGACTGCTCTTCCCGACGGACTCGGTCGACGAGTTCGACCCGGCGACGGGGGAGGGGACGATCAGGTTCGCCGGCGACGTCCGGTTCGCCGGTCACCACGGGACGATGTTCGTGATGGTCGCCCAGCCGTGGCTGACCCTACGAGCAGATGCGGCGACGTTGAGCGTCGTCGACCCGGACAGCCACCCGGCGATGGACCGCCGCCTCGACCTCCTCGACGTCGAGGTGCGCGACTGGGCCGAGCATCTCGGCGCTCGGCTCTTCGCGCCGATGCCGAGCGCGCTGCGGCCCGAGGGCGTGCCGCTCTTCAACGACGTCTACGCCGCGGGCGAGCCCTTCGACCCGCTGTCGGTGCGCGTCGTCGTCTGACCGAGTCCCGTCAGTCCCCGGAGCGCAGGCGCTGGGACATCACCGGCGGCTCGGTGGCGACGTGCGGCTCGGGGAGGTACTTCTGGAACTCGGCGGTGTTGTAGAAGTAGTCGCGCCACCAGGCGATCCGGCCGTCGACGACGCGGGCGATACCCATCACCTTGTACTCGTGCGCGATCTCGCCGTCGAGACCGACGATGTTGTCGAACCGCTCGGTGAGGACGCGATCGCCGACGGAGGCGATGGTGAGGATCTCGTACTTGAAGCCGTGCAGCTTGTGCTTGGCCTTCTCCAGGTCGCCGACGAGCACGTCGCGGTTCGGGATCCGGGGCGGGTCGAACCCTCCGGTGGCGAAGTACGCGTCGGGATGCACCCACTGCAGGCAGGCCTCGATGTGGTCGTCCATCGAGCCGCTGGACTCCTCGAGGAAGCGCTCGACGACGGTCTCCGGGGGCAGTGGGGTTCCGGGCACGGATCCTCCTGGTCTCGCGAGCGGGAGGGCCAATTATCCAACGATGATCGGTTGGGTCAAGGGGGCCGTGCGGGACTGTCCGGAAAGTCTCTTCGAACTTTTCTCGGGGAGGGTGTCGAATCCGGCTCAGGGCCGCGACGTCAGGATGAGGGGACGACACGGTTCCCGCCGATGCCCAGGAGGCTTCCATGAAGTACATGCTGCTGCTCCGTCACCTGCCCGACGCCGGCCCGGCCGAGGGTACGCCCGAGTTCGACGCCGAGATGGCCGCGTGGGGCGAGGTGATGGGCGAGCTCGGCCAGGCGGGCGAGATGATCGCCGCCCACGGCCTCGACGCGGAGGCGACGGCCACGACCGTGCGGGTCCGTGACGACGAGACGCTGATCACCGACGGCCCGTTCGCGGAGACCAAGGAGGCGTTCTTCGGCTACATCGTCATCGACGTCGCCGACCTCGACGCCGCGCTGGCCTGGGCCAAGCGGATGCCGAACGCGACGTACGGCTCGGTCGAGGTCCGGCCGCTGTCCAGTCACGAGCAGGACGGGTGAGCGAGGCCGTCGGGGCGGTCGAGCGGGCGTATCGCGAGGAGTGGACCGCACTCCTCGCGACGCTCGCCGGCCAGCTCGGCGGTGACGTCGGGCTGGCCGAGGAGGCGGCGGCCGACGCGTTCGCCGCGGCGGTGGCGCAGTGGCCGGACCGTGGCGTGCCGGTCCGGCCGGGCGCCTGGCTCACGACGGTCGCGCGGCGCCGGGCCGTCGACCGGCTGCGCCGCGAGGCGACCAGGTCGGCCGCGCTCGAGCGGCTGGAGACCCTGATGCGCGACGACGGACCGACCGAGCCGGAGCCGCCCGACCGCAGCGGCGTGGCCGACGACCGGCTGCGGCTGCTGTTTACCTGCTGCCATCCCGCGCTCTCGCTGGATGCCCGGGTCGCGCTCACCTTGCGGGTCGTCGGCGGGCTGGAGGTGGCCGAGGTCGCGCGCGCCCTGCTCACTACCGAGTCGACGATGTACCAGCGCCTGGTCCGGGCCAAGCGGAAGATCAAGAACGCGCGGATCCCCTACCGGGTGCCGCCCGCCTCGGAGCTCCCCGGGCGCGTCCACGGTGTGCTGCACGTCATCCACCTGATCTACAACGAGGGCCATGTCGCCACCTCGGGCGCGGACCTGGTGCGGGCCGACCTGTGCCGCGAGGCGATCCGGCTCGGCCGCCTGGTCGCCGAGCTGCTCCCGAAGGATGCCGAGGTGCTCGGTCTCCTCGCGCAGCTGTTGCTGACCGATGCCCGCAGGCCGGCCCGGACCGGCGCCGCCGGAGTCCCCGTGTCGTTGGCGGACCAGGACCGTGGCCGTTGGGACCGGGCCCAGGTCGCCGAGGGTACGACGGTCCTCGGCCGCGCGCTCGCCCTGCGCTCTCCAGGCCCCTTCCAGGTCCAGGCCGCGATCGCCGCGCTGCACGCCGAGGCGCCGCACTGGGACGCCACGGACTGGTCCCAGATCGCCGCCCTGTACGGCGAGCTGTCCCGACTGGCGCCGTCGCCGGTCGTCACCATCAACCGCGCCGCCGCACTGGGCATGGCCGACGGCCCCCACGTCGGCCTGGCCCTCCTCGCGACCCTCGAGGTCGACGAGCGGCTGGAGCGGTACCAGCCGTGGCACGCCACCCGGGCCGAGCTGCTCGCCCGGGCCGGTGAGGCCGAGGCCGCTGCCGCGGCGCACCGACGGGCGATCGAGCTGAGCGGCAACGTCGCCGAGCGGGCCGCGCTCGAGGCCCGCAGTCGGCGGGATTGATCAGCGTTCCCCCAGGGCGGCTGACCGACCCGCGTCCTCAAAGCAGGAGCGCGCGCGCCAGCCGCTTGAGCCGCTCGACGTGGCGCTGGGTCGGCTCCTCGCGCGGATCGAAGGTCGTCGTGAGCGCCATCCCGCGCAGGCTGGTGAAGATCACCTCGCGCAGGTCGTCGTAGCCCTCGCGGGCGGTGAGCTCGGGTCCGAAGAACTCGTCCATCGCGACTCGGATCGCCCGGGCGATCTCGCGCTCGCCGTCGAGGAGGGCGTCGCGGAGGGAGGGATGGGTGCGGGCGGCGACCCAGAGCTCGGTGGCGGCCCAGAAGTAGCCCTGGGTGAAGGTGCCGGCCATGGTCTCGACGACGGCGTCGATCCGCTCGCCGTGGTCGGCGGGCCAGCTGTGGCCCGACGGCAGCTCGCCGATGCGGGCCTTGGCGAGGTGGTGGGTCGCGGCGATGAGCAGGGTGTCGCGGGACGGGAAGTGGTGCAGCAGCCGGCCGCGGGAGACGTCGGCGCGCTCTTGGATCCGCAGCGTCGAGGCGCCGCTGTAGCCGTGCTCGAGCATCACGTCGACGGCGGCGTCGAGGATGCGCCGCTGGACGTCGATGGTGCGGCTCTGGACGGCGCGGGCCACGCGATCTGCCTCTCATTCCGGGACCCACCAGTGACAACCGGTGGAGTCGGAGGCTACCCTCCGATGAACCAGTCAGCACTGACTGGTTAGTCATCCGGCCCTGGAGGTTCCGATGCCCACCCCCGTCATCGTCGACGTCGTCCGTCTCGCGTCCGGCAAGGGCAAGCCCGGCGGCGCCCTGTCCGGCACCCACCCGACCTCACTGCTCGTCCACGTGCTCACCGCACTCGTCGAGCGCAACGACCTCGACCCCGCGCTGGTCGACGACGTCATCACCGGCTGCGTCTTCCAGGCCAGCGAACAGGCGCTCAACATCGCGCGCAACGCCGTCCTCGGCGCCGGCTTCCCCGAGAGCGTCCCGGGCACCACCCTCGACCGGCAGTGCGGCTCCAGCCAGCAGGCCGTCCACTTCGCCGCGCAGGGCGTCGCCGCCGGTGCGTACGACGTCGTGATCGCCGCCGGCGTCGAGTCGATGAGCCGGGTGCCGATGGGCACCACCCCGATGGGCAAGGACCCCTACGGTCCCGAGGTCGCCGCGCGCTACCCCGAGGGCCTGGTCAACCAGGGCATCTCCGCAGAGCTGGTCGCCGCGCGCTGGAAGCTGGACCGCGATGCCCTCGACGCCTACTCCGCCGAGTCCCACCGCCGCGCGGCCGAGGCCGCCGCGGCCGGCTTCTTCGACCCCGAGATCGTCCCGATCACCGTGACCGGCGCCGACGGCGCGACGCTCGAGCACCGGGTCGACGAGACCGTGCGCGCCGCGACCACCGTCGAGGGCCTGGCCGGACTGCGCCCGGCGTTCCAGGACGAGGCGATGGCCGCGCGCTTCCCGGAGATCGACTGGAAGATCACCCCCGGCAACTCCTCGCCGCTGACCGACGGCGCATCCGCCGTCCTCATCATGAGCGAGGAGGCCGCAGCCAAGCTCGGCCTCACCCCGCGCGCCCGCTTCGTGTCGTACGCCGTCACCGGCGACGACCCGGTCCTCATGCTGACCGCGCCGATCCCCGCCACCCAACAGGCCCTGCGCCGCGCCGGCCTCGGCATCGACGACATCGACGCCTACGAGGTCAACGAGGCGTTCGCGCCGGTGCCGCTCGCGTGGGCCCACGACCTCGGCGCCGACCCGGCCCGGCTCAACCCGCGCGGCGGCGCCATCGCGCTCGGCCACGCGCTCGGCGCCTCCGGCACCCGCCTGCTCTCCACCCTGGTCACCCACCTGGAGGCGACGGGCGGCCGCTACGGCCTGCAGACCATGTGCGAGGCCGCCGGCATGGCCAACGCCACCATCATCGAACGCATCTGAGAGAAGGAAGAACCATGCAGATCTCCGACACCGTCGCCCTCGTCACCGGCGGCGCCTCCGGCCTCGGCCGCGCCACCGTCGAGGCCCTCCTCGCCAAGGGCGGCAAGGCCGTCATCCTCGACCTGCCCGGCGGCGCCGGCGAGGTCGCCGCGAAGGAGCTCGGCGACGCCGTACGCTTCGTGCCGGCCGACGTACGCAGCGAGGACGACGTCAACGCCGCCATCGCCGCGGCCGCCGAGCTCGGGGAGCTGCGCGTGGTCGTCAACTGCGCGGGCACGGGCGACGCGATCAAGACCGTGGGACGCGACAACACGCCGTACCCCTTCGACAAGTTCCAGCGGATCATCGAGATCAACCTGCTCGGCACGTTCAACGTCATCCGCCTCACCGCCGCCCACATGGCCGGACTCGACCTGCTCGGCGAGGAGCGCGGCGTCATCGTCAACACCGCCTCGGTCGCCGCCTTCGACGGCCAGGTCGGCCAGGCGGCGTACTCCGCCTCCAAGGGCGGCGTGGTCGGGATGACCCTCCCGATCGCGCGCGACCTGTCGACCATCGGGATCCGCGTCGTCACCATCGCCCCCGGCCTGTTCGACACCCCGCTGCTGGCCTCGCTGCCCGAGGCCGCCCGCACCAGCCTGGGCCAGCAGGTCCCGCACCCCTCGCGCCTCGGCGACCCGAAGGAGTACGGCGCCCTCGCCGCCCACGTCGTCGAGAACCCGATGCTCAACGGCGAGACCATCCGTCTCGACGGCGCGATCCGGATGGCACCGCGATGAGCATCCGCCTGGGCATGGTCATGGACTACGCCGGCGGGTTCGGCGAGTCCGTGGAGCTGCTGCAGGCCTACGAGCAGGCGGGCCTGGAGATGGTCGCCGTGCCCGAGGCGTACTCCTTCGACGGCGTCAGCCAGCTCGGCTACATCGCCGCGCGGACCCAGCGGCTCGAGCTGCTCTCGGGCATCCTGCAGATCTACTCCCGGACGCCGTCGCTGCTGGCGATGACCGCTGCCGGCCTCGACTACGTGTCCGGCGGCCGGTTCACCCTCGGCATCGGTGCCAGCGGGCCCCAGGTGGTCGAGGGCTTCCACGGCGTGAAGTACGACGCCCCGCTGGGCCGCACCCGCGAGGTCGTCGAGATCTGCCGGCAGGTCTGGCGTCGCGAGCCGGTCGAGCACCGCGGCAGGCACTACACCGTCCCGCTCACCAAGGACGACGGCGGCACCGGCCTCGGCAAGCCGCTCAAGATCATCAACCACCCGGTCCGCAGCGACATCCCCATCGCCATCGCCGCGCTGGGAGAGAAGAACGTCGCCCTGGTCGCCGAGATCGCCCAGGGCTGGCAGCCGCTCTTCTTCCACCCCCGCAAGGCCCGGCTCGCCTGGGGTGACGCCCTGGCCGACGGCCTCTCCCGCCGCGACCCGGCATTGGGCGAGCTGGACATCCAGCTCCAGGTGAACTTCGTGCTCGGCGAGCCCAGCGACGCCGAGGTGCAGAAGGTGCGTGACCAGCTCGCCCTCTACATCGGCGGGATGGGCGCGCGCGAGAAGAACTTCTACAACCAGCTGGCCTGCCGCTACGGCTACGAGGCCGAGGCCAAGGAGATCCAGGACCTGTACCTGTCCGGCCAGAAGGCGGAGGCCGCGGCCGTCGTGCCGGCTGACCTGGTCGAGGCGGTCACTCTGATGGGCGAGGAGGACTCCATGCGCCGCCAGCTGCGCGAGTTCGACGAGGCCGGCGTCCGCACCCTGTTGCTCAACCCGGTGGCGAGCGAGCCCGCCGAGCGGGTCGAGCAGGTCCGCCGACTGGCCGCGCTCAACGCCGACCCGGCACAAGCTGCCATCGCATAGCTGCCGACCCGGGTCGGCGGGATCATCGCGTTGCTTTGCGCCTGCTCACCCCAGCTCGAGGACCAGGTCACCCCCGTCGACGGGGTGTGTGCCGCGGATGGCGAGCCGCTTGACCACGCCGGCGACGGGTGTGGTGATCGCGGCCTCCATCTTCATCGCCTCGATGGTGGCGACGGTGTCGCCGGCGGCGACCTCGTCGCCTTCGGCGACGGTGACGGTGACGACGCCTTGGAAGGGCGCGGCGACGTGGCCGGGCTGGTGGGGGTCGGCCTTCTCGGCGGCGGCGACCTCGGCGGAGACCGAGCGGTCACGGATGGAGATGGGGCGGATCTGGCCGTTGAGGCGGGCCAGGACCGTGCGGTAGCCGCGCTCGTCAGGCTCGCTGATCGCCTCGAGCTCGACGAGGACGCGCTTGCCCTCGTCGATGTCGACGGCGTGCTCGGTCTCGGGCTGGAGTCCGTAGAGGAACTCCGTCGTGGGTACGACGGACAGGTCGCCCCAGCGGGCCCGGGCCTCGGCGTACTCCCGGGTCGGTCCGGGGAACAGCAGCCGGTTCAGGGTGCCGCGCCGGTCGCCTGATGCGGGGTCCAGGCCGGCCTCGTCCTCGGCCGAGAGCTCCGAGGCCGGCGGGGTCCAGGGGCGCCCGGCGATGGCCTTGGCGCGGAACGGCTCGGGCCAGCCGCCCGGGGGGTCGCCGAGCTCGCCGTGGAGGAAGCCGATGACCGAGGCCGGGATGTCGTACGACGACGGGTCGGTCGCGAATGCCTGTGCAGTTTGCGCCGGGTCGGCGCTTGTGGTGATGGAGTTGGCGACGAGCGCGAGGGCCAGGTCGCCGATCACCTTGGAGGAGGGGGTGACCTTGGGGACGCGGCCGAGGATGTCGTTGGCGGCGGCGTACATGTCCTCGACCTGCTCGAACCGCTCGCCGAGGCCGAGGGCGATGGCCTGCTGGCGCAGGTTGGAGAGCTGGCCGCCGGGGATCTCGTGGCGGTAGACCCGCCCGGTCGGGGCGGGCAGGCCGGACTCGAAGGGCGCGTAGAGGCGGCGGACCGCCTCCCAGTAGGGCTCCAGCGCGTTGACGGCGGTCAGCGACAGACCGGTGGAGCGGTCCGAGTGGTCGGTGGCCGCGACCAGGGAGGACAGCGGGGGCTGGGAGGTGGTGCCGGCCATGGAGGCGGTGGCGGCGTCGACCGCGTCCACGCCGGCCGCGATGGCGGCGGTGAGGGTGGCGAGCTGGCCGCCGGCGGTGTCGTGGGTGTGCAGATGCACCGGCAGGTCGAAGCGCTCGCGCAGCGCGGTCACCAAGGTGGTCGCGGCGGGTGCGCGGAGCAGTCCGGCCATGTCCTTGATCGCCAGCACGTGCGCGCCGGCCTGGACGATCCGTTCGGCCAGCCGCAGGTAGTAGTCGAGGGTGTAGAGGTCCTCGTCCGGCGAGGACAGGTCGCCGGTGTAGCAGAGCGCGACCTCGGCGACGGAGCTGCCGGTGGCGCGGACCGCCTCGATCGCGGGCCGCATCTGCTCGACGTCGTTGAGGGCGTCGAAGATCCGGAACACGTCGATGCCGGTGGCGGCGGCCTCCTCGACGAAGGCGTCGGTGACCGCGGTCGGGTGCGGCGTGTAGCCGACCGTGTTGCGCCCGCGCAGCAGCATCTGCAGGCAGATGTTCGGCACGGCCTCGCGGAGCTTGGCCAGCCGGTCCCACGGGTCCTCGGAGAGGAAGCGCAGCGCGACGTCGTACGTCGCCCCGCCCCAGCACTCCAGGGACCACAGCTCGGGCGTCATCCGCGCGACGTGCCCGGCCACGCCCACCAGGTCGTGGGTGCGCACCCGGGTGGCGAGCAGCGACTGGTGGGCGTCGCGGAAGGTGGTGTCGGTGACCGCGACGCCCGGCCGGGAGCGCAGCTCGGCCGCGAAGGCCGAAGGTCCGACGGCGAGCAGCCGCTGCCGCGACCCGTCCGGCGGGCTCGCCGCGAGGTCGAGGGCAGGCAGCTTCGCCACCGGTGCGACCGAGACGGGGACGGCGCCGTGCGGCTGGTTGACCGTGACGTCGGCCAGGTAGGTCAGCAGCCGGGTGCCGCGGTCGCCCGACGCGCGGGCGGTGAGCAGCTGCGGGTGGGTCTCGATGAACGAGGTGGTGACCGCGCCGGTCGCGGCGTTCGAGAAGTCCGGGTCGTCGAGCAGCGCCTGCAGGAACGGGATGTTCGTGGCCACGCCGCGGATCCGGAATTCGGCGACCGCGCGTCGGGCCCGGGCGACGGCGTCCTCGAAGGTCCGGCCACGACAGGTCAGCTTGGCCAGCATGGAGTCGAAGTGCGGGCTGACCTCGGCGCCGGTGAAGGTGGTGCCGCCGTCGATCCGCACGCCCGCGCCGCCCGGCGAGCGGTACGCCGTGATGGTGCCGGTGTCGGGGCGGAACCCGTTGGCGGGGTCCTCGGTCGTGATCCGGCACTGCAGCGCGGCGCCGCGCAGCCGCACGGTGTCCTGGGAGAGCCTGAGGTCGGCGAGGGTCTCGCCCGACGCGATCCGCAGCTGGGCCTGGACCAGGTCGACGTCGGTGACCTCCTCGGTCACCGTGTGCTCGACCTGGATCCGCGGGTTCATCTCGATGAACACGTAGTTCCCGGCCGGGTCGAGCAGGAACTCGACCGTGCCGGCGCACGAGTAGCCGATCTCACGGGCGAAGCGCACCGCGTCGGCGCACATCCGCTCCCGCAGCTCCGGGGCCAGCCCGGGCGCCGGGGCGATCTCGACGACCTTCTGATGGCGTCGCTGCACCGAGCAGTCCCGCTCGAACAGGTGGATCACGTTGCCCACGCCGTCGGCGAGGATCTGCACCTCGATGTGGCGCGGGTCGACCACCGCCTGCTCGATGAACACGGTCGGGTCGCCGAACGCGCCGTCGGCCTCGCGCATGCAGGTCTCGATCGCCTCGCGCAGCTGAGCACGGTCGTCGACCCGGCGCATGCCGCGCCCGCCGCCGCCGGCGACGGCCTTGACGAACAGCGGCGCCGGGATCGCCTCGGCCGCCGCGATCAGCGCATCGACATCGGTCGACGGCTCGACCGACGACAGGGTCGGCACACCGGCCGCCTTGGCCGCCGCGATCGCGCGGGCCTTGTTGCCGGTCAGGGTCAGCACCTCGGCCGACGGTCCGACGAAGGTGATCCCGGCCGCCGTACACGCCTCGGCGAGCGCCGGGTTCTCCGACAAGAAGCCGTAGCCCGGGTAGATCGCGTCGGCGCCGCATGCGACGGCGGCCGCGACGATCGCCTCGGGGTCGAGGTACGAGCGCACCGGGTGGCCGCGCTCGCCGATCTCGTAGGCCTCGTCGGCCTTCAGCCGGTGCTCGGAGCCCCGGTCCTCATGGGGGAACACGGCGACCGTCGCCGCCCCCAGCTCGTACGCCGCGCGGAACGCACGGATCGCGATCTCGCCACGGTT
Organism: Nocardioides sp. S5-5; assembly: GCF_054954065.1. NCBI lineage: Bacteria > Bacillati > Actinomycetota > Actinomycetes > Propionibacteriales > Nocardioidaceae > Nocardioides > Nocardioides sp. S5-5. The sequence continues at coordinate 4,443,675 of NZ_CP199913.1, read as the reverse complement.
GGCGACCAGCACCTTCGAGAACATCGGGACTCCTGCAGTTCGGCTAGAGCGAGAGACGGCGTACGTCGGCGGCCAGGTGGGCGAGGTGGGCGGTGAACCGCGCGGCGAGCGCACCGTCGATCACCCGGTGGTCGTAGGACAGGCACAGCGGCAGCATCAGCCGGGGGACGAAGGTCTCGCCGTCCCAGACCGGTGCCAGCTTCGAGCGTACGACGCCGAGGATGGCCACCTCGGGTGCGTTGACGATCGGCGTGAACGCGGTGCCGCCGATGCCGCCGAGGCTGCTGATCGTGAACGTCGCGCCCTGCATGTCGGTCGCGGTCAGCTTGGCGTCGCGGGCCCGGGCGGAGAGGTCGGCGAGCTCGCGGCTGATCTCGAGGACGCCCTTGCGGTCGACGTCGCGCACGACCGGGACGACCAGGCCGTCGGGGGTGTCGACGGCGACGCCGACGTGGACGTAGTCCTTGAGCACCAGCTCCTCGCCCGACAGTGAGCTGTTGACCTCAGGGTGCTTGCGCAGCGTCGCGGCCGCCGCCTTGAGCAGGAAGCTGAGCAGGGTGACCCGGTAGCCGTCGGCCTTCGCGGCCTCGTCGAGCTCGCGGCGGTAGGCGTCGAGGTCGGTGATGTCGGCCTCGTCGCAGTGGGTGACGTGGGGGACGTTGAGCCAGGAGCGCTGCAGGTGCGGGCCGGAGATCCTCTTGATCCGCGACAGAGGGACGCGCCGGACCGGGCCGAACTTCGAGAAGTCGACCTCGGGGATGGCGGGGATCCCCGCACCTGTGGGGGTTCCAGCGGCGGCGGGCGCGACGCCGCGGTCGTAGTGCGCGAGCAGGTCCTGCTTGGTGACCCGGCCCTTGATGCCGCTGCCCGCGACCGTGGTCAGGTCGACGTCGAGCTCGCGGGCGAGGCGTCGTACCAGCGGGGTGGCCCGGAGGCCGTCGTCGTCAGAGCCGGCCGTCGCCGGCTCCACTACCTGGGCCACGACCGGCTGCTCGACGGCGGGCGCTGGCGCCTCCTCGGCCGGTGCGGGCGTCTGCGTGTCGGGTGCGGCCTCGACGGTCGCGGTCTCCACGACCGCGATCACGCTGCCCTGGCTGACGGTGTCGCCGACGGCGACGGAGACCGACACGATGGTGCCGTCGACGGGCGAGGGCACCTCCATCGTGGCCTTGTCGGTCTCCAGGGTGATGAGCGGGTCCTCCGCCTGCACGACGCTGCCGGGGGCGACCAGCACCTCGATCACGGGTACGTCGGAGAAGTCGCCGATGTCGGGAACGCGAATGTCGATGCCGTTGTCCACTGTCATGTCCTCACGCGTGGGCCGGGTCGGCCCGGTCGGGGTCGATGCCGTACTTCTCGATCGCCTCGGCGACGACGTCGGCGGTGACGACGCCCTCGTCGGCCAGGCGGCGCAGGGCGGTGACGGCGATGAAGTGCCGGTCCACCTCGAAGTGCCGGCGCAGGTTGCGGCGGTAGTCCGAGCGGCCGAAGCCGTCGGTCCCGAGCGCGGTGTAGCTGCCGGGCACGAACCCGCGGATCTGGTCGGCGTACGCCTTCATGTAGTCGGTCGCCGCGACGACCGGCCCCGCGGCGGAGCCCAGGCACTGCGCGACGTACGACGTGCGCGGCTCCTCGAGCGGGTGCAGGGTGTTCCACCGCTCGACCGCCAGGCCGTCGCGGCGCAGCTCGGTGAAGCTCGGGACGCTCCACACGTTCGCCTTGACCTTGAAGTCCTTGGCGAGCAGCTCGGCGGCCGCGAGCACCTCGCGCAGGATGGTGCCCGAGCCGAGCAGCTCGACCTTGGCCGCGCCGCGCCCCTTGCCGGGCTGGAGCAGGTACATCCCCTTGAGGATCCCGTCGGTCACGCCCTCGGGCATCGGCGGCTGCTCGTAGTTCTCGTTCATCAGGGTGAGGTAGTAGAAGACGTCCTCCTGCTCGGCGTACATCCGGCGCAGGCCGTCGGCGACGATGACCGCCAGCTCGTAGGCGTAGGTCGGGTCGTAGGCCACGCAGTTGGGGATCATCGCGGCCTGCAGGTGGCTGTGGCCGTCCTCGTGCTGCAGGCCCTCGCCGTTGAGCGTGGTCCGCCCGGCGGTGCCGCCCAGCAGGAAGCCGCGGGCGCGGATGTCGCCGGCCGCCCAGGCCAGGTCGCCGATCCGCTGGAACCCGAACATCGAGTAGTAGATGTAGAACGGGATCATCGGGGTGTCGTTGCTGGAGTACGACGTCGCCGCCGCGATCCACGACGACATCGCGCCGGCCTCGTTGATGCCCTCCTGGAGGATCTGGCCGCTGGCGTCCTCCTTGTAGAACATCAGCTGGTCGGCGTCCTCAGGCGTGTAGAGCTGGCCGCTCTGCGAGAAGATGCCGACCTGCCGGAACAGGCCCTCCATCCCGAAGGTGCGCGCCTCGTCGGGGACGATCGGGACCACCCGCCTGCCGATCTCCTTGTCGCGCAGCAGCTTGGTCAGGATCTGGACGAAGGCCATCGTCGTGGAGATCGCGCGGCCGTTGGAGCCGGCGGTCTGGCCGAACGCCTCGACGCCGGGGACGTTCAGCGCGGTCGACGTACGACGGCGCTCGGGCAGGTAGCCGCCGAGCTCCCTGCGGCGGGCGTGCAGGTAGGCGTGCTCCTCGGAGCCCTCGGGGAACGAGAGGTAGGGCAGGTCGAGGAGCTGCTCGTCGGCGACCGGGATGGCGAACCGGTCGCGGAAGGCGCGCAGCGCCGGCTCGGCCACCTTCTTGGCCTGGTGGCTGATGTTCATCCCCTCGCCGGCCGCGCCGAGGCCGTAGCCCTTGACCGTCTTGGCCAGGATCACGGTGGGGGTGCCGGTGTGGGCGTTAGCGGCGGCGTAGGCGGCGTACACCTTCTGCGGGTCGTGGCCGCCGCGGGTCAGCCGCCAGATCTCGTCGTCGCTCCAGTCGGCGACCAGCGCCTTCAGCTCGGGGTCGACGCCGAAGAAGTGCTCGCGGACGTAGGCCCCGTCCTTGGACTTGAAGGTCTGGTACTCGCCGTCGACGCACTCCATCATCCGCCGCTTGAGCGCGCCGCTGGTGTCCTGGGCGAGCAGCTGGTCCCAGCCGGAGCCCCAGATCAGCTTGATCACGTTCCAGCCGGCACCGCGGAAGACGCCCTCGAGCTCCTGGATGATCTTGCCGTTGCCGCGCACCGGGCCGTCGAGGCGCTGCAGGTTGCAGTTGACGACGAAGACCAGGTTGTCGAGCTTCTCGCGCGCGGCCATCGAGATCGCGCCGAGCGACTCCGGCTCGTCGGTCTCCCCGTCGCCGAGGAAGGCCCACACCTTGCGGGCGGCGGTGTCGGCGAGGCCGCGGGCATGGAGGTACTTGAGGAAGCGGGCCTGGTAGATCGCCATCAGCGGCCCGAGGCCCATCGAGACGGTCGGGAACTGCCAGAAGTCGGGCATCAGCCAGGGGTGCGGGTACGACGACAGCCCGTTGCCGCCGGTCTCCTGGCGGAAGCTGTCGAGCTGGGCCTCGGTGAGCCGGCCCTCGAGGAAGGCGCGGGCGTAGATGCCGGGGGAGAGATGGCCCTGGACGTAGACCAGGTCACCGCCGTGCCTCTCGGTCGGAGCGTGCCAGAAGTGCTGGAAGCCGACGTCGTACAAGGTGGCGGCGGACTGGAAGCTGGCGAGGTGGCCGCCGAGCTCGGTGGAGTCCTTGTTGGCGCGCAGCACCATGGCCAGAGCGTTCCAGCGGATCGCGGAGCGGATCCGGTGCTCGACCGCGCGGTCGCCGGGGTGGGCCGGCTCCTCGTCGGCCGGGACGGTGTTGACGTACGGCGTCGTCGCCACGAACGGCACCCGGCTGCCGAGGCGCTGGGCCTCCGCCAGGACCTGGTCGAGCAGGAACTTCGTGCGCGCCTCGCCCTCGAACTCCAGGACGGCCGCGAGCGCGTCGCGCCACTCCTGCGTCTCGGCGGGATCGATGTCGGTCAACAGAGGTCCTCGGGTCGGTGGTGATGGGCATCACCATCCTCCGGGCCGCTGCTGGAATGCGTCCAATGCCTAGTTTTCTATTGAACTATGCATCAGAGACATGGATCTTCCGGCTCGTGCGGAGTGCGTGCTCGCGGAAGTGCGCCGACGCCGGCGGCAGCGTGCGGTCGCGGACCCAGGCCAGCCCGATCTCGCGCGAGGCGCGCACGTCCGTGACCCGGAGGGAGGGCGCGGCGGGGGAGGCGCCACCGCGCGGCTCGGGCAGCAGGGCGACGCCGAGTCCCGCCGACACCAGGCCGCGCAGGGTCTCCACCTCCTCGCCCTCGAACCCGATCCGCGGCGCGAAGCCCACCTGCGCGCACAGGTCCTCGGTCACCGCCCGCAGGCTGAAGCCCGGCTTGAGCACGATGAACTGCTCGTCGGCCACGTCGGCGAGGCGTGCGGTGCGCCGGGTGGCGAGCCGGTGGTCGGGCGGGACGACGAGCCGCAGCGGCTCCAGGAACAGCCGCCGGCTCTCCAGCTGGAACAGCTGCGGCCGGTCGCCGGTGATCGCCAGGTCGACCGCGCCCCCGAGCAGGTCGTCGATCAACCCCTCGTCGCCGTGCTGGCGCAGGTCGAAGCGCACCTGCGGCCGCTCCGCGCGGAAGGTGCGGATCAGCTCCGGCACCAGCCAGGTGCCGAGCGTGTGGAGGAAGGCGACCGGCACGAACCCGCCGTCCGGCGCGGTGATGTCCCGCACCGAGCGGACCCCGCGCTCGTACGACTCGACGGTCTCCCGCGCATGCAGCGCCAGCTCGCGCCCCGCCGGCGTCAGCACCAGCCCGCGCCCGACCCGCTGGAACAGCGGCGTCCCCACCGCGCGCTCGAGCCGGGCCAGGGCCCGCGACACCGCCGGCTGCGTGCGGTGGACCTGCTCGGCGGTCTCGGTGACGGTGCTGCCGTCGGCCACGGCGAGGAATGCGCGGATGGTGTCCAGCTCCATGCACCCATGTTGTCAGTGCATGGGTGGTGGGGGTGGGAATCACCTCCTCAGAGGTGATTCCCACGCTTCCTGGCCAGTGCAACGGCCAAGAAGCGCCGGTTCCGGTCAAGAAGTCCCGCCAAACCTCAAGCGTCGCGCGACAGCTCCTCGAGGACCGCCTCGCGCAGTTCGGCCAGCCGGGGCCCGACTCCCGTGGCCCGGTGGGCCAGGTCCGCCCCGGCGGCCGCGCGGTCGGCGGCGTCCATCTGCAGCAGGTCGAGGACGTCGTACGGGTCCCAGCGGTCGTAGGCGATGCACTGGAACCGGGCACCGGCCTTGGTGCGTCGCTGCGAGATCCCGACCAGCTTGCGCCCGCCGACCAGCACCTCGCCCGGGCCGAGCGCCGCGAAGCACACCAGCCGCCCCCAGGGCGTCTGCTCCAGCCCACCGCGGTACAGCTCCGACGCGATGCCGAGCCGCCCCAGCGCCCGCTGCCACGCCGCCCCGAGCCAGTACGTCGACTCCCGCACGTCGTCGCTCCACCGCTCGTCGCCTCGCGGCACCACCACGTCGACCCACACCGAGCGGGCCGGGTCGACGTGGACGGCCCCGCCGCCGCTGCGCCGTCGTACGACGTCGACCCCGGCGGCCGCCGTCGCCACCGCGGAGGCGGTGGTGTGGTCCTGGGCGCTGCCGAGGACCAGGGCGGGGCCGGACGGCTGGAAGGACCAGACCTCCGCCTCGGCGAGGTCGTCCGGGATCACCCGGGCGTGGAAGTCGGCGATCGAACCGGTGAGGTGGCGCAGCTGCACAGGTGAAGTGTGCCTGAGCGGCTCAGGAGCGCGCGGGTGCGGGAGCCGGCGCGCTCTCCCAGGCCGGCGCCCTTGATCTCGAGCGCCTGCGGGTCGTAGACCCGCTGCTGCCGCTCGGCACCGTCTCTCTTTGCGGGGTCGGTTGCTCGCGGTGCGGTTGTCCAAAGGGTGGTTGTCCACAGCCACCACGTTGTTCGAGCGTATGTTCGAACCTAGGCGGCAGGATCGACGTACATCGACTCTCGGGAAAGGCCGCACGATGACCGTCGCACCTTCGCTGGTCCAGCCGCTGGTGGCTGCCGGCCTGCGCGCCGGTGCCGTGAACGCGGCGCAGGCGCGTGCGATCGCCTCCACCGTCGCCGATCTGCCCGAGCGGCTCGGGACCGAGTTGCGAGCCGATGCCGAGGCCCGGCTGCTCGAGTACGCCGCCGAGTTCGGCCCGGTCGAGCTGCGACGTCTTGGGCGCCGGATCCTCGACGTCGTGGCCCCGGAGATCGCCGAGGCCGAAGAGGCCCGCCGGCTGGAGGCCGAGGAGGCCGCGGCGCGTGATCGGGCGTCGTTGAGGTTCCGCAACCTGGGTGAGGGACGCTCCCGCCTGTCGGGCGTTCTGCCGACCGGGGCGGTGGAGCGACTCAAGGGGTACCTCGACGCCCACACCAACCCTGCCCACACCAACCCTGCCCGGCCCGATCATGACCGTTCGGCGCAGGCCAACGCGGAGGTGGCCCGCTCGCCGTTCCACCGTCGCCGGGCGTGGGCGTTGATGGACCTGCTCGAGCTCATCGACCCCGAGCGGCTTCCCGAGCACGGTGGGGACGCGACCACGGTCGCGGTGACCATCGACATCGACCAGCTCCGTGCTGACCTCGCCACCGCGGGCCTGCTCATCGGTGAGGGCCAGGAGGCCATCTCCGCGGCCGAGGCCCGTCGTCTGGCCTGCCAGGCCCGGATCATCCCCGTGGTGCTCGACGGCCGGGGCCGGGTGCTCGACCTGGGGCGTTCGGCCCGGCTGTTCCAGCCTGCGCAGCGGGCGGCGATCCGGTTGCGCGACCACACCTGTCGGGGCGAGGGATGCTCGATCCCGGCCAGGTGGTGCCATGTGCACCACCTGGACCCGGTGCGCCGTGAGGCGCCTGTTCTACCGAATGGAGGTGAGAGACCTCCGTCGCCGGTCTGTCGCAGCAGTCCGGTGAAGCTGAGGGCAGCCTGATCCGGGAGGTGCCGGGGAGGGTGGGAAGCAGCCCTGACAAAGCCGGGACGGTCCGGGATCACCAGACGGGCCGGGTCCGGCGAGCGTGATGAGAAGGAGTACGCGAGGAACCAGTGTCAGACGCCTCGTTATGTGGAGCCGGCTCAAACTTGGTGGATATGGGCCGGTGTACGGTGCGCGACGCCGAATGGGTCGGGTGCGTCGTCCGGCCAGCCGCAGCCAGTGGTCTGGTCAGCCCGTGGTGAAGGTCTGCGGCGTAGCCGCGGGGGCCGTCGGGGTAAAGCTGGGCTCCTCCCTCGTCGAGCGGTAGCAGGTGAACACGGGAACCATCCCGGTCGTGTCCCGGAACAGCACAACAGGCCCCGCAGCCAGCGGGTCCGGGTAGGCACACCGTCGGCCGAAGCGTCGGGATGGGGCGGAGCCGCCGTAGTAGTCCGAGGCCGGGAAAGCCGGTCACGCGACGTGCATCGCGGGCGTCATGGCGAAGGGCGGCAGCGAGTCAGGCAACGAAGGGACTGTCATGTCAGAAGACGCGTCGGTGAATATCGACGCCATGCTGGAGAGCCCCTATGGGGCCGAACGGCGGGTACTGGAGATTCAGACCAAGTTCCACCAATGGGCGGCGGCCGATCCTGGCCGCCGGTTCGATGATCTGTTCAACCTCGTGGTGGACCCGGCCTTTCTTGCTTTGGCATGGGAGCGGGTCCGGGGGAACAAGGGGGCACGTACTGCCGGGATCGACGGCAAGACAGCGGGTGAGATCGAGCGCTCTGAACGTGGAGTGAGCGGGTTCTTGTCCGAGTTGCGCGGCGATCTGAAGTCCCGCGCGTTCGAGCCGCTCCCGGTTCGGGAGAGGAAGATTCCGAAAGCGGGCGGCAAGGTCCGTCGGCTGGGGATTCCGACCGTGCGGGACCGGGTGGTGCAGGCGTCCTTGAAGTTGGTGTTGGAGCCGATCTTGGAAGCGGACTTCGATCCGTGCAGTTATGGTTTCCGTCCCCGACGCCGAGCCCAGGACGCGATCGAGGAGATCCGCCTGTACGCCCGCACCGGCTATGAGTGGGTGTTCGAGGGCGACATCGCGGCTTGTTTCGATGAGATCGACCACACGGTCTTGATGGACCGTCTACGTCGACGGGTCGGGGACAAGCGCGTCCTGGGGCTGGTCAAGGCGTTCTTGAAGGCGGGCCTGCTGGACGAAGAAGGACTCAACCGGGACACCCATACCGGCACCCCTCAGGGCGGCATCCTGTCGCCGCTGCTGGCCAACCTCGCCCTGAGCGTGCTCGATGAGCACTTCGCCGCAGTCGCGGCGCAACTGCCCAACGCCAGCGCCCGTTACCGACACCGCAACCGAGGAGGAGCGACCTATCGGCTGGTCCGGTATGCCGACGACTTCGTGGTCATGGTGTTCGGGACCGAGCGACACGCCCGGCAGTTGTGGGACGAGGTCGCGGACGTCTTGGACCGGATCGGGCTCCGGCTCGCGCCGGACAAAACCCAGGTCGTCCACATCGACGAGGGGTTCGACTTTCTCGGGTTCCGCATCCGGCGGCACCAGCAACGAGGAAGCGACCGGCGACACGTCTACACCTACCCGTCAGCGAAGTCGATGGCTTCGATCAAACGGAAGGTCAAGGCGGTCACCAGCACAATCACGACCAGCGACGTGAGCGAGGTGTTTCGACGTCTCAGCAGCATCACTCGCGGATGGGCCATCTACTTCCGGCACGGGGCATCAAGCGACGCCTACTCCAACCTCCACGACTACCTGTGGTGGAGCGTGTGGCGATGGCTACGCAAGCGACACCCCAAACGGCCCGCGAAGTGGATCGTCCGGCGCTACTACAACCGCCAGCACGGCTGGTGGCCCCGAGCGCAGGACGGCGTGAACCTGTGGCAACCCGCCACGATGACGATCGTTCGTCACCGCTACCGGGGAGCCGCGATCCCCACGCCATGGACCCAACAGCCAGTAACAGCACCGTCCTGAGGGACTCGTGGAGAGCCGGATGCGGTGAAAGCCGCACGTCCGGTTCGGGCAGGCGGTCGGGGGAAACGGACCCGGAGCAATCCGGACACCGCGCCCCCGGCCGACCTCACTGGTCGGCCGGTGGATCGACCGACCTGGACCGGGCTGTGAGCCTGTGCGGTCACCACCACCAACGCATCCACGACCGCCGCTACACCCACGAACGCCTGCCCGACGGCGACATCCGCTTCCACCGACGCACGTAGGCCCGCGCGGATGACGGCGCAGACACCTGGCCGGCGACGCGACCGCTGAGCTCGAGCAGGGGAGGGGCAGGGTCCGCACCCTGTCGGGGGCGTGATCGCACCCCGCGGACCTCCTGCGCGACGGCCGCGATCTGCGGTGTAATCCGGTCGTGCCCCGTGTCGCCTTCCTCGTCACCGCCGCGCGGTCGATCGAGCTTGCCGACAGCCCGGAGCACCCGACGGCCTACTGGGCGGAGGAGGTCCTGGCGTCGTACGAGCGACTGATGGAGGCCGGCGCCGAGGTGGTCGTGATGACGGCCGACGGGAGCCCGGCGGCGCCCGACCCGTACAGCCTCGATCCCGTCTTCCACCGGCCGATCGAGGACCGCGGCTACTTCGCCTCGGTCCACCGCACCTTCCATCCCGACCCGGGGCCGCCGCCTGGTCGATGTGATGGTCGGCGAGGGCCTCGACGGCGGGCTGCCCGAGGAGATCGACGGCCTGCGCGACCCGGTGGCGCCGTCAGAGCTGGGCGACGAGCAGGCCGACGGGTTCGACGCGGTCTTCGTGCCCGGTGGACGCGGGGCGATGGTCGACCTGCCCGAGAGCCCGGATGTCGCCCGGGTGGTCAGCGCCCTGCATGAGAGGCAGGCTCCGATCGCCGCGCTGTGTCACGGCCCGGCGGCGCTCCTCGCCGCCCCGACCGGTACGACGACCTGCGGCGCTACCAGTACCGGATCACCGGCGGCGACCTCGTCCCCGCCCACCACCTCGGCACCCTCGACGTGATCGACCTCGGCGAGGGCCGCTCCGTCCTCGTCTACGGCTCGGACGTCGAGCCGGCCGAGGTGGCCGCGGCCTTCGACGGGGCGATCGGCGAGGCCGTGGCGGCGCTGGGGCGTATCTGTCGCGGTGACTCCAGGGTCTCAGGGGCCGAGCAGCGCCGCTGGGACGACGCAGATCCCGTCGGTCCGACGATAGGCATGGGCGCCGGTGTTGAGGACCAATGCGGCACGCAGATCGTCTCCGATTCTCTCGCCGAGCCACTTCAGGTGTCTCAGGTCCTTCTCCTCGACCGTCGCAGAGAGCTTCACCTCGACGGCGACGACGCCACCATCGGGCCCGGCGACGATGAAGTCGACCTCGTGCTCACCGCGATGGGTGCGCAGGTGACGCACCTCGGCCTCCGCGGCCTGTGCGTAGACGCGGAGATTGAGTGCGATCAGGCTCTCGAACAGCGCTCCGAGCAGTGTGCCGTCGCGGGGGATGTGCGGTCCGGACGTGCCACCGGCCAAGAGCGTCTCAGGCGTGACATTCAGTAGTCTCGCCGCGAGGGCGGGATCGGCGAGCTGGTGCTTCTCGGAGGCTGCCAACTCCTTGAGTCTGCTCTGGGAGGGAAGCCAGGCGGGGACCGGATCGAGCAGCCAGAGTCGGGTCAGGATGTCGCGCCACGGCATGGTCGTGGTCTTGGCCGGCTTGTTCGCCACTCCGGGAGTGGCGGCGTCGCGAATGACCTCGTAGCTCGCCGTGGTCGACGTTGCTGCGGCGTAGGCGCGCATCCAGCCGCGCAGGGTGTCGGGATGCCGGATGACCATGCCCTGCTCGGGGAACTCGCGATCGATGACGCGCTGGAGATATCCGTCGAGCTGGGCGCGTAGCGCTCGGCCGGACAGGCCCCGCATTCCGGGGAAACCGCCCGCGAGGATCTCGTCGACGTAGTCGCCCAGCTCGATGTCGGTGTCACCGGACACCTCGCTCTGGGTACCCGCGAGGAGTCCTCCGAGGCTCACGGAGGCATGGATGCCCCGTTCGTGCTCGATCCGTGGATCGGCTCGGGCCCGCGATGGGGACGTCGTCGCGGGAGATCTCACCTGTCACGGGAGGTCAAGGCGGAGGAGGACGCCAGGCCACCCGATGGGCCGCGCCCACGGCAGCCAGCTGTGACGACGTCTCGAGCTTCGCGAGGATCGACTTGATCTGACTACGGACGGTCGCCTCGACGACCACCCGGGTCCGAGCGATCTCCCGCACCTGGGCGCCACGCATCAACGCCCCCAGGATCTCCCGCTCGACCGAGGTCAGCCGATCCAGCCGCCCCCGGATGACCCGTGTCTCGTCCCGGTCGGCGAGCGCCGCGACGACCAGCTGCGCGCGCTGCTCCAGCGGCATCAGGGGCAGGCCGTCGCGAACCCGTCGTGCGGTCGTGACCACCTGAGCCAGCGAGCAGGTCTTGTGCAGGACGTCTTTGGCGCCCTGCCGCACTGCCTCGCCCCACTGGAAGGGGTCTCGCGACTCGGTCAGCAGGACCACGGACGAGCCGGAGGCCGTCAACGGCGCGATCAGGCGGAGGCCGTCGCCGGCCCGGTCGAGCCTCTGCTCGAGCAGCACGAGCCGCCCTGCGCTGCGCAGCGCGGCGGCGAGCACACTCGCCGGGGAGGTGTCGCGACCACCGATCGCTACCGAGGTGACGATGAAGCCCTCGCTCTCCAGGGTCAGTGCGAGCGAGTCGGCGACCAGCGTGTGGCGATCGATGATCGTGATGCGCATCGGGCGTTGGCGTGGGCTGGGCACGCCGACGCCGGAATGCGGGCGTCGCTGCGAGAGCGGAGACGGTGAGACCGGAACGACCGAAGATGACATGGGGCCCCCAGGCGGCCTGCAAGGGAGACTCGCGGGGTCCGGGCGGGTCGGGTGAGGCCCCTGTCTATCACCTGCGTCGCCGACTCACTAGGGCCGATCGGCCTCAGGCGCCAGAGAGCTGGTCTCCCGTGAGTGAGCGGTCGACGACGAGGCGCGCCACGTCCTTCACCGGGAGGTTGTTGCGACGGCTGTAGGCCCGCATCAGCTGGAAGGCCACGTCGACGTCGACGCCGGCGCTCGCCATCAGCACGCCCTTGGCCTGCTCGATCAGGACCCGGTTGTCGAGGGCGGTCTGGAGCTGTTCGGCGATCAGCCCGGACTGGCGGACCGCCCGTTCTTGGAGCAGGCCGATCGTGGCGATGTCGGCGAGGGCCTGCCCGAGGGCCTGGTCGTCGTCGCTCAGCAGGGCGTCGGTGGTGCAGAACAGGTTCATCGCGCCGACGACGGAGTCCCGGAGGCGCAGGGGCAGGGCGTGGGCCGACTGGAAGCCGACCTCCGCGAGCGCGCCGCTGAACCGCGGCCACCGAGAGCGGGTCTGCTCGCTGCCGACGTTGACGACCGCGCGCCCCGTCTCGATGCACTCGAGGCACGGGCCCTCGTCGTTCTGGAGCTCGAGGAGCTCGAGGAGCTGCGCCTGGTCGCTCGTCGATGCGACGACATGAAGGACGCCGCGCGCGTCGAGCAGGATCACGCCCGCGGCGTCGGTGTTCAGGAGCTCGACGCTCCGTTCGGTCAGGGTCGACAGGAAGTCCAGAGCGTCGAACTCGTCGACCAGCGTGTCGGCGAGCTCGACGAACACCCGGGTGAGCCGTTGTTCACTCGTCATGATGCTTGCACCTCGCAGGTCGGGCCCGGCGCGGGGGGCCGGTTCCTGTACTCAATCATCCTCGTTCTCCTCGGGGTGGATGCGGATTCGCCCGGCCAGGATCTCTCGGGCGATATGCACCAGCGGCTGCTCGGTGGCGAAGGCATGAGCGCGCATCAGGAGCAGGGCCTCGGCCATGCCGACCGAGGCCGTGACCGAGAGGAAGCCGGTGGCCTGGTGGATCACGGCTCGGTACGCCACCGGTTCCCCGAGCTCGGGGTGCAGCGTGTCCTGCGGCCACATCTGATCCTGGAGATGGAGCAGGACCGCCACCGCCGCCGCGCCGTAGGCGTGAGCCGTCGCCGTCCGGTCGTCATCGAGGCGACCCGGGGCCGAGCGATACAGGCACAGGCTGCCGAGCCTGGTGCCGCCCACCTGGAGGGGAAGTGCGGTCACGGCCCCGACCCCTGCTGCCAGCGCCGAGGACGCGAACGCCGGCCACCGCGCCATCACGGCGTCGGCGAGGTCGTCGTGTCCGACCGCGCGGTTGGTGCGAGAGGCATCCAGGCTCGGGCCCTCACCCAGGTCGAACTGCAGCTCCTCGAGCCGCGACGCCAGCGGCCCCGATGCGCCGACCACCGCCTGGTGCCCGTCGTCGTTCATGAGCGTGATGCCGGCGCCGGCCAGATCGAGGGACCGGGTGCAGTCGACGCACAGCAGCTCGGGGAGCGATCGCCCCGCGCTGTCAGCGGCATTGATCGCAGCGAGGATCTGCGTCGTCGTCCTCACGCTTCCGCCCCTCGGGCCGTAGGAGTAGCCTCGAATGAAAGCCACCTCGGACCCCGGCGGCACCATCAGCGAGCAGCCGGGAGTACGTCATGTCCACCACCGATCCAGGGCATCCGCCCCGCAGCGACTACGGCGTGCTGGTGCGGGAGATTCGACGTCGAGGACTACTCCAGCCTAGACCCGCGTACTACGTGAGGCTCGGTGCCCTCGATCTCGGGTGTCTGGCCGTGCTCGTCCTCGCCCTCGTGGCACTGCGCGAGTCGTGGTGGGCGCTTGCCCTGGCCCCCGCCTTCGCCGTGGTGTCGACACAGATCGCGTTCCTCTCGCACGACGCCGCCCATCGTCAGGTCATCCGGGGGCGTCGGGCCACGACGGTCGTCTGCCTGCTCCTCGGCAACCTGCTCAACGGCCTGAGCTACGGGTGGTGGGTCGCCAAACACGACGCCCACCACGCGCACCCCAACGACCTGGAGACCGATCCCGACGTCGCCGTGGGCGTGTTCGTCTTCGACTCAGCGCAGGCCGGTGATCGCGATGGGGTGGCGGGATGGCTGACCAGGCACCAGGCGGTGCTGTTCTTCCCCCTGCTCACGCTCGAGGCGTTCAATCTGCGCGTCGAGGGAGTGCGCGCGCTCCTGCGGCCCGGGTTCCGGAACCGGTCCGTCGAGGCGGTGCTTCTCGTCGGCCATCTGGTCCTGTACCTCGGGCTGGTCGTGACCACGCTCACCTGGGCGCAGGGCCTCGTGTTCGTGCTCGTCCACCAGGCCCTGTTCGGCGTGTATCTCGGCTGCTCGTTCGCGCCGTCGCACAAGGGCATGCCCGCCGCCACGGCCGAGCAGAGCACGGACCCCCTGCTCCGCCAGGTGCTGTGCTCCCGAAACATCCGAGGCGGCCCCCTCGTCGATCTGGCACTCGGCGGACTCAACCTCCAGATCGAGCACCACCTGTTTCCGTCCATGCCACGTCCCAACCTCCGCCTTGCCCGGCCCGTGGTGCGCCGGCATTGCCAGGACCGGGGAATCCCGTACGCCGAGGCCACGCTCATCGCGTCGTACGGATCCGGACTCCGGCACCTGCGCCGGGTCGGGTCCGCCTCGCCCTTCGCCACCGGTGTCTGGGACGACGAGGGCGGAGCCGCGGGCCGGCCCGCCGGCTCGGCGGGAGGTCGGCGAGACGGTATGTAACGCCATCGGCCGAAAGAGTGACAGTGCGTCACTGGCGGACCGGCGGCCGGTCCGCCAGGGTGAGCGGGTGACCGCCACCGTCCCGGGGACCGTCTTCTCGCGCACGCCCGTCGACCGCGCGCTCGTCGACCACGCACTCGTCGGTGTGCGGGACGCCTGCTTCTGGATCGAGGACCTGCCCGAGCGCGCGCTCCACCCGCCCCTGCGCCGGGCGATCGACACCGACCTGCTGGTCGTCGGCGGCGGCTACACCGGGCTGTGGACCGCGGTGCTCGCCAAGCAGCGCGAGCCCGACCGCCGGGTCGTGCTGATCGAGGCGGAGCGGATCGGCTGGGCGGCCTCGGGGCGCAACGGCGGGTTCTGCGCGGCCAGCATCACCCACGGCGAGGAGAACGGCCGCTCCCGCTGGCCCGACGAGTACGACGAGCTGGAGCGGCTCGGGCTCGCCAACCTGGACGCCATCGAGGCCACCGTGCGGCAGCACGCCCTGGACTGCGACTTCGAGCGCACCGGCGAGCTGGACGTGGCGATCGAGCCGCACCAGGTCGCGGAGCTGCGGGCCTCCGGCGCCGAGATCATCGAGGCCGACGCGCTGCGCCGGATGGTCGACAGCCCGACGTACCTCGCCGGGGTCCTGGACCCCGCCGTCGCGCTGGTGCATCCGGCCAAGCTGGCCCAGGAGCTGGGCCGGCTCGCCGTCGAGCTCGGCGTCGAGATCTTCGAGGCCACCCGGGCCACCGGCATCGACGGCGCCGGCAGGCGAGGCCCGGTCCGGGTCGCCACCGAGGCCGGGATGGTCACCGCCCGCCGGGTCGCGCTGGCCACCAATGTGTTCCCGAGCCTGCTCGCGCGCTACCGGATGCACACCGTGCCGGTCTACGACTACGCCCTGATGACCGAGCCGCTCAGCGCCGAGCAGCTGGCGTCGGTCGGCTGGGAGGGCCGTCAGGGCGTCGGCGACCTGGCCAACCAGTTCCACTACTACCGGCTCAGCCGCGACAACCGGATCCTGTGGGGCGGGTACGACGCGATCTACCACTACGGACGGCAGGTCCGGCCGGCGTACGAGCGGCGCCCGGAGACCTACCGCCGTCTGGCCGAGCACTTCTTGACGACATTCCCCCAGCTCGCGGGCCTGCGGTTCAGCCACCAGTGGGCCGGCGCGATCGACACCTCGACCCGGTTCTGCGCCTTCCACGGCAAGGCCCTCGACGGCCGGGTCGCGCACACCGCCGGGTTCACCGGCCTCGGCGTGGGTGCGTCGCGGTTCGCGGCGGAGGTGATGCTCGACCGGCTCGCCGGCCTCGACACCGAGCGCACCCGCCTCGCCATGGTGCGCCGGATGCCACTGCCCTTCCCGCCGGAGCCGATCGCCTCGATCGGCATCCAGACCACCCGGTGGGCGCTCGACCGGGCCGACCGGCGCGGCGGGCGCCGCAACGCCTGGCTGCGCACCCTCGACGCCCTCGGCCTGGGGTTCGACTCGTGACCGCCCGCCGCGGACGTCCCTGGGCGGGTGACCGCTGTCACGCTGCGGCGGGTAGCCTCCCGTCGTGCCTCAGATCGTCGTCCTGACCGGTGCCGGGATCTCCGCCGAGAGCGGGGTGCCGACGTTCCGCGACGCCGACGGGCTCTGGGAGGGCCACCGGGTCGAGGACGTCGCGACGCCGGAGGGCTTCGAGCGCGACCGGGCGACGGTGCAGCGCTTCTACGACGAGCGCCGGGCCGCGCTGGCCACGGTGGAGCCGAACGCCGCGCACCGGGCCCTCGCCGAGCTCGAGGAGACCCTCGGCACCGGCCTGCTGGTCGTCACGCAGAACATCGACGACCTGCACGAGCGGGCCGGGTCGCGCAACGTGATCCACATGCACGGCGAGCTGCTCAAGGCGCTGTGCTGCTCGTGTGGCGTCGCGTCGCCATGGCAGGGCACGCTGCTCGACGAGCCGGCCTGCCCCGGCTGCGGCGCCCACGAGCTGCGCCCCGACGTCGTCTGGTTCGGCGAGGTGCCCTACGAGATGGACCGGATCGCCGACGCGCTCTCCGAGGCCGGCACCTTCGTCTCGGTCGGCACCTCGGGCGCGGTCTATCCCGCCGCCGGCTTCGTCCAGCACGCCCGCCGCCACGGCGCCCGCACCCTCGAGCTCAACCTCGAGCCCAGCGAGGGCAGCCACTTCTTCCACGAGTCCCGCCAGGGCCGGGCGGGCGACCTGGTGCCGCTGTGGGCGCGCGAGGTGCTCTGGACCTGAGCGACCCGGCGCAAACTAGCTCGGAGATCGTGTCGACCCGGCGGATCCCCAGTCGGCTCCCAGCGCCCGCGCCCATGCTCGCCGCATGAGCAGGAAGACCGAACCCACCGCCGCCCATCCCGCGCTCCTCCTCGCCGGCCAGGCGGCCTCGCCGCCCGGGCCGTGCGACCTGAGCGGGATGTACCTCATGCACCACGCCTTCCGGCGCGACCTGCGCGACCTGCTGGCCGCCGCCGAGCGCACCCCGGTCGAGGAGCGCGAGACCTGGGCCGAGATCGGGGTGCGCTGGGAGCGCTTCGCCCACCACCTGCACGAGCACCACGCGGTCGAGGATCGGGTGCTGTGGCCGCTGCTGCTCGAGCGGGTGGGCGCGGCACAGGACGACGCCGGCCGGGCGGTGCTGATCGCGATGGAGGCCGAGCACGCCCTCATCGACCCGCTGCTGGACCGGTGTGCCGACCTGGTCCGGGCGCTGGTCGCCGGCCCCGACGCCGCTGCGCTGGCCGAGCTCCCGGGCGTCCTCGCCGAGACCCGCCAGGTGCTCGACGCGCATCTCGGCCACGAGGAGCGCGACGCCGTGGCCCTGGTCCAACGCCACGTCGGCGCCCGGGAGTGGGCCGAGCTGGAGCGCCGCGAGTTCCGCGGCCGCCCGAGCCTGGGCGAGCTGCGCTTCCAGCTGCCCTGGATGGTCCACGAGGTCCCCGACGACATCGTCGCCGACCTGGTCAAGGCGGCCGGCCCCGGCTTCGCGCTGATCCTGCGGCTCTCGCGGGGCCGCTTCCTGCGCCACCAGCGGGCAGCCTTCCGGTACGTCGCCTGACGGCGCCCCGGCGCCCCGGCGCTCAGCGCGACGCGGGCAGCCGGAGCTCCAGGCGGGTGCCGGTGCCGGGGCTCGGCGCGGTCAGCTGGAGGACTCCGCCGAGCTCCTCGGCCCGCTCGCGCATCGAGCGCAGGCCCACGCCCTCGGCGGTGCCGGGGGCGATGCCGGCGCCGTTGTCGGACACGATGAACAGGGTGCCGCCGTCGGCTCGCCGGCGCAGCACGATGTCGCAGCGGCCCGCGCCGGAATGCCGCTGCACGTTGAGCAGGGCCTCGCTCGCCAGCTGGTAGACCGCGACCTGGACCGAGGGCTCGAGCTCGACGTCGGGGGCCACGCTGACCCGGACCTCGAGGTCGTCGCCGGTGAACCGCTCCGCGAGCGAGCCCAGCGCCGAGCCGAGGTCGCCGTCGTCCAGGGCGAGGGGCACCAGCGACCGGCTCAACCGCCGGACCTCCTCGCCCTGCTGGGCCAGCTCGCGCACCAGCACGTCGAGCATCTCCTCGGCCGCCTGCGGGTCGCGCTGCTGCAGCTCCCGGGCAGCGAGCAGGCCGAGCCGGATCCCGGCCAGGGCCGGCCCGAGACCGTCGTGCAGGTCGCGGCGCAGGGTACGGCGCTCCTCGTGCCGGACGTCGGTCATCCGGCGCCGGGCCGCGGTCAGCGCGTCAACTGACTGGGTGAGGTCGATCGTGATGCCGACCAGGCCGGCCACCTCGGCCAGCATCCGGGTGGTGCGCTGGTCCAGCCGCTCGCCCGGCCGGGGCGTGGCCACCAGCAGCCCGACCCGCCGCCCGCGGCTGCGCAGCGCGATGGTCACGTCGCTGTCGTGGACGGCCGGCTCGCGCGGCGGGGTCCCGGGCTGCTCGGCCACGATGTGGACCTCGGCGAGGCGCAGACTCCTGCTCAGCGCGGTGGCGAGCCCGTCGACGTCGTACTCCCCGCTGCGCTCGGCGCCGGAGAGCAGCCGGGCGGGGTCGGTGCCGGTGCCGTACACGAGGTCGTCCACTCGGCGTTGCAGGAGCCTGCGCAGCGGGGTCGAGCCCAGGCCGACCAGCCCGACGCCGAGGGCGAGGCCGAGCTCGGAGTCGTGAGGGAGCAGCCAGGTGGTGAGGCCGACGAGCAGGAGGTACGACAGCGCGATCGCCACGGTCGTCACCGCCCACATCACAGCCCGGTTGATCCGGGCGTCGACGCCCCACAGCTGCTGGCCGAGGACCAGCACCAGCAGTGCGGCGGGCAGGAACAGCTGGGCGAGCAGCAGCAGGGCGCCGCTCACCTCGGTCGCGGTCGCGACCCAGCCGGCTGGCACCGGCACCGCGAACGCCGCCAGCGCGACCACCATCGCGCCGTGGCCCGCGAGCAGCCAGGTCAGGCCGCGCCGCCGGGGGCCGGTGGTCCGACGGACCAGGACGGCCAGCCACACCCACTCGGCGGCGCCGAGCAGGGCCACCGCCCGGATCGGCCACCAGCCCAGGTCGTGGCGCAGCGACTGCCACCAGGCCACGTCGACGCCGAACGGGTTGGGCGGCAGTCCGGGGCCGACCGCGGTGAGACTGGGCAGCGTGGTCGCCGCGATCAGCACGACCGCGAGCGCCAGCACCGGCCGGCGCCGGCGCACACCCGGGACGACGAGGAGCGGGATCACGATGACGGTGGCGTAGACGCCGGGCGGCCAGGCCCAGTACTGCGCGTAGAACGCCAGGCCCTGCCCGGGCGGGCTCCCGCCGACTGCCTGGTAGGCGGTCGCCAGGGCCGCGGCGCCGGTGCCGACGGCCGTCAGCGCGAGGACCCAGACCACCGGGTGCCGCGAGCGCGGCAGCATCATCACCACGACGATGCCGTAGACCACCGCGGTCACCACGTCCATCACCCAGCTGGCGACCTCCGCGGGCTCCATCGCGGTGGCGACCAGCGTGACGACCGCGGCCAGCGCCATCGCCCAGGCGGTGGCCGCGATCAGCCATGCCGCCACGGTCCACGTTCCCGCCCGTGGGTACGGCGTCGCGGCCGGCCGGCGTACCGCCGCCGCCAGGCTCACCGCGGCTCCGCGGGGGTGGTGAGCCGCGAGCGGGCGGCGTGGGCGACGGCGGCGCCGATGATGAGCTCGCCGCGGGCCACGCCGCGGATCGCGCGCAGCACGTCGCCGGCCTCGGCCGACTTGAGCAGGTATCCCGACGCGCCGGCCTGCAGCGCCCCGGTGACGTAGTCGTCGTCCTCGTGCATCGTCATCACGAGCACCTTGAGGTCGGGGTGCGTGGCGAGCAGGGCGCGGGTCAGGTCGATCCCGGACTCGCCGGCCAGGTCGAGGTCCATCAACACGACGTCGACCCCGCGCGCCACCAGCTCGTGGGCGCCCGCGGGCTCGCCTGCCGCGCCGACCAGCTCCAGGCCGTCGAGCGAGCCGAGCAGCCCGGTCATGCCCATCCGGAACACCGGGTGGTCGTCCACGACGGCAACCCGCAGCGGTGGGGCCGGTGGCCCGTCGACCGGCTCGTCGGCCTCGATGGCGGTGTCGGGTGCCTGGGCGCGCAGTGGATCGAGGACCCGCTGCCACAGCCAGGGCTCCGGCCCGGTCGAGGGCTGGGTGGTCGGCTGGGTGGTCGGCTCGGCCCGCTGCCAGGTCACCGACGGGTCCTGGCGCAGGATCGCCGTCTGGAGCTCGCGGACCGGGGCACTGGGCTCGACACCGAGCTCCTCGTCGAGAACGGCGTGCAGGCGCTGGAGCGCCGCCAGCGCGTCGGCCTGCCGGCCGGACCGGGCCAGGGCGACGGCCCACAGCGTCCACCACCGCTCGTGCAGCGGATGGGCGCGGGTCATCGCCTCGAGCGCCGAGGCGATCTCGTCGTGCCGGCCGAGGGCCAGGTGTGCCACGACCCGCAGCTCCTCGGCCGCGGCCCGGTGGTCCTCGAGCCGGGCCCGCTCGGCCCGGGTGTCCGGGTCGTCGTCGAGGTCGGCGTACGGCACGCCGCGCCAGCCGGCGAGCGCGCGGTCGACGGACGCGAGGGCATGCTCGACCGCCTCCCGCGCGGTGGTGGGCGCGCTCGGCCGCAACGGGTCGGGTACGACGGCCAGCAGCTCCCGGGCCCGCGCGACGGTGTCGACGAGGATGGCGTCGTCGCGGTGCTGCCGGTCGATGCGCAGGGCGTACCCGCTGTGCTCGGTGATCAGCACCCGCGCCGGCTGCCGGGGACCGCGGTCCGGCTCGAGGGCGCGGCGCAGGTGGCCGACATAGCTCTGCAGCGTGCCCTGGGCGCTGGCCGGCGGCCGGTCGCCCCACACCCGGGCGATCAGCCCGGGCACGGAGAGCGGGCGGCCGTGCTCGAGGGCGAGTGCGGCGACGATCGCGCGTTGCCGCGGGGTCCCGAGGTCGATCTCGACGCCGTCGCGGCACACGCGAACGGGCCCCAGGACGTCGATCTGCACGCCCGTCATCGTAGGCGCGTGACTGGGAGTCGGCTGGGGCTTTGCCAGGACTGCGCCGGTCGGCTCGTGGCCCAGTGCGTCACCAGCGCCGGATCGCAGGCTGCGGGGCGAGAACCACCGACCCGAAACGGAGCACCGATGTCATCCCCCCGACCCCTCAAGGTCCTGCGCCGCTGACGCCCAGGGGCGCCGCTCGGGCGGCGTCCCCCGGGAGACGGGGAAGCCGATGGACGAACACGACTTCGACGCCTTCTACGCCGCCTCGGCGGTGCGCATCACGGCGCAGGTCCACGCGATGATCGGGGACCGCGACGAGGCGCAGGAATGCGTCCAGGAGGCTTTCACCCGGGCCTGGGCCCAGCGGCGGAGATTCGCCGAGGTCGAGTACCGGGAGGCCTGGATCCGGACGACGGCGTACCGGCTGGCGGTGAGCCGATGGCGCCGGACGAATCGGGGCCGACGGGCTCCCGACCGCGCGCTGTCGGATGACGGCGTCGCCGCCGCGCCGAGCGAGACCCATGTCGCCGTGGTGGCGGCGCTGCGGGAGATCTCGGCCGCACAGCGCCAGGCCATCGTGCTGCACCACCTCGCCGATCTCCCCGTCCGCCAGGTGGCCGCCGAGCTCGGCGTCTCGGAGAACACCGTCAAGACGCGGCTGCGCCGCGGTCGCGCGGCCCTCGCCGTCCTGCTCGACGAGGATCGACACGACCCGCTGCCGGGGGCCGTGGGCCATGGCTGAGTGGGAGAGCGATCTCGGAGATCTCGGCTGGACGCTGGACCAACTGGCCGCGCCGAGCGCGCTGCGCGCCGCCGGGGAGCGCCGCCGGCTGCGGCGACTGCGCGGCGTGACGGGCACGCTGGTGCTCGGTCTTGCGGCGGCCGTGCTCCTGGCGTCCACCGCCTTGGTCGGCGGAGCGACTCGGAGCGGTGCCGGGCCCGTCGCGAGCGAACCGGTCACCCGGGTCACGACCGTGCCCGGTGACTTCGCGCTGGATGCCGGCATGGTCACGACGCCCCGGCTCAGCGCCGACCGTGGCGCCATCGCCGGGGTCGATCTGTGCGGTGACACAGCATGGGTCCGTGCGGTGCGCGCGCGGGCCACCGACCTGCTGCTGGCCACCACCGGCTTAACGGATCCGGGCGAGCAGCGGCTCCTGGTCTTGTTTCCCGATGACGACGCCGCCGAGCGGGCGCTGCACGGCGTACGTCGCGCCGCGGCCCGGTGCGCGGCCGAGCCCAGGGCCGCGGCGATTCTCGCCGTCCGGGTCGGGAACGCGCTGCTGCTGTTGAGCCGGGCGAGCGGTGCCCGGGTGGGCGCGGGGACCGCCACCGAGCAGGAGCTGGTCGACCAGGCGGCGCCGGTGCTGCTCCGGATGTGCGTCTTCGCGAAGCGGCCGTGCTGAGCAGCCCGCTCGGCGTCTCGTCGGCGTCTCGTCGGTGCCGTCGGGTGAAACCTGGCGGTCGCCGTAGGCGTCTCGTCGGTGTTCGATCACCGAGAGAAGGAGAAGCACATGATTGCCCACCGATCCCACCGGATCACCACCCGGAGCACCCGAATCGCCGCGAGCTGCTTGGCCGGGGGACTCGGCGTCGTCGTCCTGGGCGGCAGCGCGACGGCCGGCACCGACGGACCGGTCCCGGCGTCCACGATCGGCGACGTCGTCCACACGGGCGACCGGCTCGGGTCCGCGACGGCCCAGCCGGGGGCGTCCGACCCGGGGCGGCAGGAGGGCCTGGCGTCGATGTCCTCGCCCTACGTCGCGGGAGTTCCGCACGTCCCCGCGAACGTCCTGCTCGCGCTGGGGCCCGGCGGCTCGGCCGACAGCGCGCGCTTCATCGGCCCCGAGGGCTCACTGTTCAACGGCCCGGTCGACGAGGTCGGGGCCCGCGTCGACGCGTGGTGGGCCGAGCAGCTGGCGGCGGGTCTGACCCCCGAGGAGGCCGACGCGCTGCTGGCCGCCCCGTAGGCCGGCCGCCCCCAGCAGGCCCGCCCCAGCAGGGCCACGGGGCGGGCCCAGTCGTCTCCCAGTCGCGCTCCACCGCACCCGTCGACGCTGTCGGTGACATCGAGAGACCCGAGAGAAAGGCACCCCGTGAACCACGCACTACCGCTGTTCAACCTCGCCCACCGGCACCAGCCGCGCGAGGTCGTCATCCCCCGCGACGCCGAGGAGGTGGCCGAGATCGTCCACCGGGCCGGCCGCGCCGGCGAGCGGGTCCACCCGATCGGCACCGGCCACGGCTGGACCCATGCCGTCGAGGGCGGCATCGCGCTGCTCACCCGGGATCTGGCCGGCGTCGACGTCGACGCGACGGCGCGCACGGCCCGGATCGGCGCCGGGAACACCTGGGCCGAGGTGCTCGCCGCGGCCGCGCCGTACGGCCTGACGCCGCTGGCGGGATCGGCGCCCGGCGTGGGCGCCGTCGGGTACCTCCTCGGCGGCGGGCTCAGCCCCCTCGGCCGCACCTACGGCTGGGCCACCGACCACGTCCGGTCCTTCGAGATCGTGACCGGCGCCGGCGAGATCCTCACCGCGTCCCCCAGCAGCCACCCCGACCTGTTCGCCGCGCTCCTCGGTGGCAAGCACGTCCCCGGCGTGGTGACCTGCGTCGACCTGGACCTCGTCGCGCTGAGCACGGTGTACGGCGGCGGCCTGTTCTTCGACGCCGCCGACGCCGACGCCGTGCTCAGCGAGTGGGCCGCCTGGTCGGCCCGGGTGCCGGCGAGCGTCAACACGTCCGTGGCGCTGCTGCGGCTCCCCGACCTGGAGGCGGTCCCGGCGCCGTTGCGCGGCCGGTTCACGGTCCACGTCCGGGTCGCGATCGTCGAGGACGAGGAGACGGCCGTTGCGCTGCTCGAGCCGATCCGCAAGGTCGCCAGTCCCATCCTCGACACCGTGGCCGAGCTGCCCGCGGCCGCGATCGGGGCCGTCCACGCCGACCCCGAGGAGCCGATGCCCACCCTCGAGGCCGGTGCCCTGCTGTCGTCGTTCGACGTCGAGGCCGCGCGGGCGCTGCTCGCCGCGGCCGGTCCGCAGGTGGAGGTGCCGCTCGCCGTCGTCGAGGTACGCCGGCTCGGCGGACGGCTCGCCGACGCGCCGTCCCGCCCCGACTCGGTGGCCGGCCGGGACGCCGGCTACGGACTCCTCGTCGTCAGTGCCCCGGTCCCCGAGCTGTTCGACGGCCCGGTCCCGGCGGCCGTCGGTGGTCTCGCCCGGGCCCTGGCGCCGTGGGCCAGCGGCCGGTTCCAGCCCAACTTCGTCGGCGCGCTGAACCAGCCGACCGCGCTCGACGCCGCCTGGCCGGACGACGTCCGCGCCCGGTTGGAGCGCATCCGGCAGACCTACGACCCGGCCGGCGTCATCGGTCACTGACCGGCCCACCCAAGGAGAACCATCATGTCCATCACCACCACTCGGCGCGCGCTGTCCGGCGCCGCCGTCGGTGCGCTCGCCCTGTCCGGGCTCGCCCTGTCCGGGCTCGCCCTGAGCGCTTCGGCCGCCACGGCTGTCGCTGCCGCGGCGCCGGCAGACCCGGCGTCCGCGACGGGGACCCTCGTCTACGTCAAGGGCCATGACATCTATCTCGCCCGCCCCGACGGCTCGGGCGAGCGCCGTCTGACCAGCGACGGCACCGCGGCCCAGCCGTGGCGCTCGCCGACGCGGGACGACCACGGCAACGTCGTGGCAGCGCACGGCACGATGATCCACCGGATGACCGGCACCGGCGCGGTGCTCAACTCCATGGACCCGCCGGACCTGTCGGACGTGTGGGGCCAGCCGCTCGGCGGCGACGTCACCAAGGCGGCCGTCTCGCCCGACGGGAGCAAGATCGCCTACACCTTCGAGGGCACCAGCTGCGTGGCCATGGTCTGTGGTCCGGTCTGGGCCACGGGGGTCACCGCGGCGGACCACCTCAGCCCGCGCTTCGAGTACGGCGAGGCCGGCCTCGACAATCCCGCCTGGGCGAGTGACTCCCGCCTGGTGCTCAACGGGTTCGGCAGTCACGGAGTGCAGCTGCTCGACGTCGACGGCGTGCAGCGGCCGTGGTTCACCGACGGCATCGGCCCGTACTACTACGTCGACCTCGCCGAGCCGGTGACCTCCCGCGACGGCAGCATGCTGGCGACGGTGCGCGGCACCGGCCCGGAGGCTCGGGTCACCACCTACGGCATCAACGGCGACATCAGGACCGATGCCACGCCCGCGACGCCGGTGCAGGTGTGCGTCAGCGACGCCGCGGAGGCCCAGAGCAGCCCGGCCTTCGCCCCCGACGGCAGCGCGATCGCGTGGGTCGAGTCCGACGGCATCTGGCTGAAGTCGGATCCGCTGGCCTGTGCGACCGAGGCGACCCTCGTCGTTCCCGGCGCCACCGACGTCTCCTGGAGCGCGGCCACGCTTCCGGCCGCCGACCCGGACCCCCGGACCGACGGGCAGGGGGATCCGCACCCGCCGGCCGGCTTCGTCCTGCAGTCGGCTCCCCGGCTCGCCGGCAAGGCGCGGCTCGGGAAGGTGCTCAAGGTCAAGGGCGGCGCCTGGGCGCCGGCGCCGAGCGCGGTCGGCTACCAGTGGCTGCGCAACGGCAAGCCGATCAAGAAGGCGACCAAGGCGTCGTACCGGATCAAGCGCAAGGACCGTGGCAAGAAGGTCTCGGTGCGGGTCAGCGTCAGCTCGCCCGGCCTGCCGAGCTCCGCCTGGACGAGCGCGAAGGTCAAGGTGCGCCGATGAAGCGGCTGCTGACCGGCCTCGCGACCGGGGTCGTGGCGTTCGCCGCCGTCGCCCTCGGCGGCGTCCCCGAGGCGAGCGCCGCCGTACCCGCCGGGCCCGGGACCATCGTCTACCTCAAGGGGTACGACGTGTACGTCGCCCACCCGGACGGCTCGGGCGAGCGCCGGATCACCTTCGACGGCACGGCCGCGCAGCCGTGGCACTCCCCGACCGGTGCCGACGACGGCACCGTCGTGGCGGTCCGCGGCACCCTGGTGCATCGGATGGACCAGTGGGGCACGGTGCTCAACTCCATCGACCCGCCCGACCTGCGCGACTCTGCCGGCCAGGTCATCGGCGGCAACGTCGACAAGGCGGCGGTCTCGCCCGACGGCGGCCTGATCGCCTACTCCTACCGGCACTACAGCTGCCCTCCCGGCCTGGCCTGCAAGACGCGATGGGCGACCGCGGTCACGGCCGCCGGCGGGCTGACCTCCCCGGACGCCTACGGCACCACGCTCTACGGCAACCCCGGCTGGGTCACGGGATCACGCCTGGTGGTCAACGGGATCGACTTCGACGCGATCCAGCTCTTCGAGCTGGCCACGTCGACCAAGCACTGGTTCCACGACGGCAACAACTCCGGCGAGTACCTCCAGCTGTCCGATCCCGCGGTCTCCCGCGACGGCGCCCTGCTGGCCAACCTGCGCGGAGACGGGAGCCAGTCCCACATCTGGACCTACCAGGTGGAGGGCAACGTCTTGTACGGCGCGCCACCGCCGCCGCCGGACCCGATCTGCTCGACCCACCGCGCGGCGGGCTTCGCGAGCCCGACGTTCGCCCCCGACAGCAGCGCGATCGCCTGGCAGGAGGCGGACGGCGTCTACGTGAAGTCGTCGCCACTGGCCTGCGCGGTCCAGCCCGAGCTGGCGATCGCGGGCGGTGCCGACCCGTACTGGACCGGTGCCGCGCTGCAGACCGTCCGGCCGACGTACCCGGACCAGAACGGCGGCACGACCGGCCCCAAGACCAGCGGCGGCAGCTTCACGCTGGCGGCGACCCCGAAGGTGGCCGGCAAGGTGCGGGTCGGGAAGGTGCTCAAGGTCAAGGGCGTCTCCTGGTCCCCGGCGCCACGCAAGGTGGCCTACCGGTGGCTGCGCAACGGCAAGCCGATCAAGAAGGCGACCAAGGCGTCGTACCGGGTCACCGGCAAGGACCGCGGCAAGAGGCTCTCGGTACGGGTGACCGCCAGCGCCCCGGGCCTCGCGAGCACCAGGTGGACCAGCCCCAAGGTCAAGGTCCGACGCTGACCCGGCGCAAACTGACTCGCGGGTGACGCTGACCCGGCGAAAGACTGCACGTGCTCCTGTTCAGTTTGCGCCGGGTCGGCGCGTGCCGGAGTTCTGTTTGCGCCGGGTCGGCGAGTGCTGGAGTTCTGTTTGTGCCGGGTCGAGCTCGGTGTCGAGGATCGCGGTGATCCGCTCGCGCTCGTGACGCAGGCCGAGGGGCTCGAGCCAGTCGAGCAGGGTGGCCCGGAAGAGCTGGCCGGACTCGATGACCCGGGGGTCGCAGTGGCCGGTGGACTCGAGGGTGACGACGCCGTAGAGCGCCGACCAGGCGCGCATGTAGATCCAGAGCAGGCCGCGCTCCTCCGGGGGGATGTGGTCCGCCTTGGCCGGGATGAGGGGGTCGAGGACGGCGTCGCGGATCACCGGGTCGAGATCCTCGAGTGCCGGGTACGGGAACTGGTAGATCTCCCAGATCTGCCAGAGCAGGTCGGTGAAGTAGTGGCCGGACGTCGACAGGGTGAGCAGGTCGCGGCGCTCGCTGTCGGCCTCGGCGATCGGGTTGGCGAAGACCAGGGCGAACTCCCGGGGCTTCGCCAGCGCCCACTGCCGGAAGCGGGCGCACGCCACGGCCAGGCGGGCCGCCGGGTCGTCCTCCGGGAACCGGGCGGCCGCCGCGGCCCACTGCGCCGTCGCCGCCTTGTCGAGCTCGAAGGCGACCAGGTCGACGAGCTGCTGGTAGCTCGCCACATAGCGGTACAGCGCCGGCGCGGTCATCCCCATCCCCGCGGCGACCGCGCGCAGCGAGAGGTCCGCCCCCTCGGCGAGCAGGCGCGCGGAGACGTCGACGATCTCGTCGTACGTCGCCTCGCGCTGACGTTCCCTGCGGCTGGCGGGTGCGCGGAGGTGCGGCACGGGACTCCTCGAGTTGGGCCTGGATCACCGGGGTGAACACTTGACGACTGGAGTTTACACCGTTTACGGTTAACGGCATTCACGAAACTGATGATAGTTCACGGTCGCCGAGGGGGAGTCGACATGATCGAGCGATGGGGCGCGCTGGTGGTGCGCCGGGCGGTCGCGGTGCTGCTGGTCGGACTCGCTGTGACCGCACTGGCCGCGCTCGCCGGCTTCGGCCTCGAGGACAGGCTCTCGGCCGGCGGCTTCGACGACCCCGGCACCGAGTCGGCCCGCGAGCTCGCGCTCGAGCGGGAGACCTTCGGCAACCGGTCGATCGACGCCGTCGTGATCTTCTCCAGTGACGACGAGGAGGTGTCGGACCCGGCGTTCCAGGCCGAGGTGCAGCGCACCGTCGCGGCGATCCCCGAGGAGAGCGTCGTCTCGGTCCTCACCTGGTACGACGTCCAGGACCCCGCGATGCTCAGCAAGGACGCTCACGCGACCGCGGTCTACGTCTCCCTCGCCGGGAGCAGTCAGAACGACTTCATCGACTCCTTCGACCAGATGCGCCCCATCGTGGAGCGGAGCGAGCTGCACACCGAGATCGCGGGTGCCTACGCGGTCTACACCGACGTCAACGAGGAGACGAAGTCCGACCTGCTCCGCGCCGAGCTGGTGTCGATGCCGATCGTCTTGATCCTGTCGCTCATCATCTTCCGCAGCGTCGTCGCGGCGCTGATGCCGCTCCTGGTGGGGCTGGTGGCGGTGCTCGGTGCCCGCGCCACGATCGCCGGCCTCAACCAGCTGGTCGACGTGTCGATCTTCGCGCCCAACATCATCACCCTGCTGGGACTCGGCCTGGCGATCGACTACGCGCTCTTCGTGGTCTCCCGGTTCCGCGAGGAGATCGTCCGGGACCCCGGTGACCCGCGCGGTGCGGTGGTGCGGACCATGGCGACCGCGGGCCGCACGGTCGCGTTCTCCGCGCTGACCGTCGCGGCGGCGATGAGCTCCCTGCTGGTGTTCCCGCAGACCTTCCTCAAGTCCATCGGGTACGGCGGCATCGCGGCCGTGCTGATCGCCATGGTCGCCGCGCTGACGGTCCTGCCCGCGGTGCTGGCCCTGCTCGGGACCCGCATCGACGCGCTGCGGATCCCCTTCCTGCAGCGCCCGACGCCGGTCGAGACCGGCCACGGCGCCTGGGCCCGGCTGGCGCGGGCCGTGATGCGGCGACCGGTCGTGGTCGCCGCCGCCGTCGTGGTGGTGCTGCTGGCCCTGGCCTCGCCCTTCCTCGGTGTGAGGTGGGGCAGCGTCGACTACCGGGTGCTGCCGGCGGACACCCCGTCGCACCAGGCCTCGGAGCGGCTCAACGGCGAGTTCGGCCCGGAGCGCTCGACCGCGAACATCGTGGTGAGTGGCGCGGACGAGGCCGGCGTGGCGTCGTACGCGCAGGCGCTGGAGCGGGTCGCCGGGGTGGTCGACGTCCGCCCGGTCGCGACCGAGGGCGACACCACGCTGCTGCGGGCCGCCTGGGAGGGCAACAGCCAGAGCGAGCAGTCCCAGCAGCTGGTCCGCGACCTGCGTGCGGTCGCCGCGCCCGACGGATCCGCCGCGCTCGTCGGCGGCCTGAGCGCCGACACCGTCGACCTGGCCGGCTCGGTCGGCGACCACCTGCCGCTGATGGGCGTGATCGTGGTCGGTGTGATGCTCGTGCTGCTGTTCTTGGCCTTCGGCTCGGTGGTGCTGCCGCTGAAGGCGGTGCTGATGAACGCCTTCTCGATCACCGCGTCGTTCGGCGTCGTGACCTGGATCTTCAGCGACGGCCACCTGGCCGGCCTGCTCGGCTTCACGCCGCAGGGCTTCCTCGACCTCACCAACCCGATCGTGATGCTCGCCGTGCTGTTCGGCCTGTCCATGGACTACGAGGTGTTCCTGCTCTCGCGGGTCCGCGAGCAGTGGGACGCGACCGGCGACAACGACCTGGCGGTCCAGACCGGCGTGCAGAAGACCGGCCGGATCATCACCAGCGCCGCGCTCCTGCTGGCCGTCGTGATCGGCGCGTTCAGCCTCAGCGGCGTGGTGTTCATGAAGATGCTCGGCCTCGGCATGCTGGTCGCGATCCTGGTCGACGCGACCGTGGTCCGGGCCCTGCTGGTGCCGGCCACCATGAAGCTCCTGGGTCGCTGGAACTGGTGGGCGCCCGCTCCGCTGGCTCGTTGGTGGGAGCGACACGGCTTCCGCGAGGGCCCTGACCTGCCGGCCGGTCCGGGCGCGCCGCAGGATCGGGTGCTGGTCTAGACCGGAGCGCGACGGTTCCCGCCTGGGCGGGAAGTCCGGACAGGGCCGTACGCAAAGAACGGGGCATTCGGACGGCGAGGTCGCAGGCCCCGGCGATAATCGCTGCCGTGAGCCGGGTGATCCGGGTGGGGGCCATCGACAACCACCCCGTGGTGCTGTTGGGTCTCGGCGCCGCCTTCGCCGAGACCGCCCCCGACATGCGCCTCGTGGCCATCGCGGGCTCGGCCGAGGAGCTCGTGGAGCAGGCGCCCGACGGGCTCGACGTGGTGCTGCTCGACATGCGGATCCCGGGGCAGCCGGCGGCGGACGAGACGGTGGCGACCCTGGTCCGGCACGGACTCGTGGTGGTGCTGTTCACGGCCGAGGAGCGTCCGGTGCCGGTACGGCGCGCGATCGAGGCGGGCGCCGCGGGGCTGATCCTCAAGGTCGATCCGGTCGAGTCGATCGCCCAGTCCATCCGCGATGCGGTCGCCGGCGAGCTGGCCTGCTCGAGCCAGCTGGCGACGATGCTGCTGTCCGACGAGGACGTCGGCGCCCGGCTCTCGCCGCGGCAGATCGAGATCCTGCGCGCGGTGAGCGCCGGGCTGCCGTACCGGCTGGTCGCCCGTCAGCTCGGCATCGGCGAGGTGACCGTCCGCGAGCACCTCGCGCGTGCGGCCAGGGCCTATCGCGAGGGCGGCATCGAGACGGGCAACGTGCATGGCCTGATCAGCCGGGCGCGAGCTGACGGCCACCTGGACGGTTGAGCCTGTATCCGCAGAAGGCCACCTACTACGCGGCCCCACAGCGGCGCGCTCGCTGCGTTGCGGACGCTCAACAGACAACCAGACTGCCCTCGCGCCCGCGCCTTGCGATCACACCCCTGTGGCGCCGCTCGCTACGGCGCCCTCCCACGGATCCAGGCTGAGGTCCTGCTCGGGGACCGCCGGCTCCAGCTCGCCCGGAGGCCCGGTCAGCACGGTGGCGTCGGGGTCGAACGTCGCCGCCCAGGTCCACGGCAGCGCGGCGGCGAGGGCGTCCGCGGCGGCGTCCGGCACCGCGGGTACGACGACCAGGCTGGTCTGCCGGGCGGTGCCGGAGACGGTCACCCGGCCCGGGGCGACGGCGCGCAGCACCGCGATGGCGCTCGCCAGGGTCGCGCTGGTGTCGAGGTCCCCGTGGAGGGTGACGACGACCTGGGCCCCGACCCGCCGCAGCTGGTGCAGCTCCTCGCGCAGGGCGAGGTGGGCGGGGCCGGGCAGGTAGAGGCAGTCGCGTACGGAGTGCGCCAGGACCGCCGCGCCCCCGGCGGTCTCGGCGCGGACCGGCTGGGCGAGAGTGCGCTCGACCTCGCCCAGCAGCGGTCCGAGCAGGCGGCGGGCGGCGCTCCCGCGGTCGGTCCCGGAGGTCGCGCCGATCCCGGCGAGGACCAGCCCGGCCCGACGGCACACGCCGATGACGACGGCGACGAAGAGGGTGTTGAGGGGCAGGACGATCAGTAGATGGGGCAGGTCGGCCGTGGCGACGCCGGCCTGTACGGCGACGACGCCGACCGTGATGACGCTGGGCGCCAGCAGGAGCAGGACCATGCGCCGGGAGACCACCCAGGCCAGCACCATCGCCGGGAGGGCGTTCATCTCGATCAGCCAGGAGCCGAGGCCGCCGAGGCCGTCGTCGGGGACCGTCGGCAGCGCGATGGCGAGAACGAGAGCCGGGAGGACCGCCCCGGCCACCAGCAGCGACGGCGGGACCGGCCCGCGGTCGACGCGGTGCGCGATCAGCAGCACCGTCGCCAGCGTGACCGCGGCACCGCACCACGAGCCGAGCTGTGCGGTGCCGTCGATGGCGAGCAGGATCGAGCTCGCCAGGTAGGTGGCCGCGAGCACGCCGCACACCCGCAGCGCCGCCTGTCCGGGCTTCCCGACGGCCGCGCGGGCGAAGGTGTCGGTCTCGGGGGAGAGGCCGAGGAGACGCGCGACCCGGCGGGCCCGCCAGCCGAGGGTGACGACCGTGCCGGCGCCCGGGGTGCTCTCGACGCGGGCCGTCCCCCCGGCGGCCTCCACGCGTCCGGTGACGGCCACCCGCAGGCCGACGCCCGGGGTCGCGACGAACCCGACGCCCTCGTCCTCGACGGTGAGCCGGACCCGGCCCGGCCGCTGGGTGAGGGTGATCGTGGCGCGGTGCCCGCCGCTGTGCTGCGCCACGTTGCGCAGTGCCTCGCGGACGGCCCCGACGAGGGCGTCCCGCACGTCCTCGGGGGTGGCGGTACGCCGCCCGCGCACGACCAGGAGCACGTCCAGCGCACTGCTGTCCGCCACCGCTCGGACCTGCTCGCTCAGCTGTGCCGGCGACCAGGTCGGCGCCTGCGTCGTGAGCCCGTCCAGCGCGGCGGCCGCCGCGGCCAGGGTCGGCTCGGCGCGCGGAAGGCTGGCGACGGACAGCAGCGCCGGCACCAGGTCGTCGTGGACGAAGGCCGCCGCCTCGACCTCGGCCCGGTCGTCCTCCTCCGCGAGCCGCGCGCCCTCGGCCCGCAGCGCGTCCTCGGCCCGCGCCGACGTACGGCGCATCAGCCCGACCAGCACGAACACCGCGAGGACGGTGCCGCCGATGAACGCCGCCTCCTGGATGCCGTAGTGGAGGGCAGACGCGGTGCGTCCGGTCTCCCAGCGCAGGGCGACGTAGAGCCCGGCGAGGGCCAGGACGGTCACGGCGGGCAGGCGCGCCGCGACGACGAGCAGCATCGGCTCGACGAGGTGGATGATCGGGGAGTCCGCGGCGCCGGCCAGCGGTGTCGCGCCCTGGTGGAGCAGGGCCCCGGCCGCCATGGCCAGCGTGCAGAGCAGGACGTCGACGCGCCCGGGGCGTCCGAGGACGCACCGCACGCCGGCGGTGCCCACGCACACCAGGACGGCCAGGGAGAGCAGCACGTCCCCGGTGTCGTACGACGTCCGCTCGGTCAACGCCGACGCGAAGACCGCCGTCTTGGCGAGGATGACCACGCCGATCGCGATGTGGAGGCCGCGCTCGACGGACGCGGCGAAGTGGCGCGTCGGCGGCGAGGTCCCCTCCACGCCGCGACCCTAGTGGTCCGCGCCCGCGTCCGGCAGTGCGGCGGCGTCCTCGGATCCGCTGGCTCGGCCGGGGCGGCACGGGTCGATCGGTGCCGAGCCCGGGACGTGCCGCTCCCATTCCGCGGGCGCCATCGGCGTCCCGCTGCGGGCGCAGATCTCGGCGATCGCCCGCTCCGGGTCGGCGGTCCAGGTGCGCAGGGCACCGCCGAGACCGCCGGCGGCCAGCGCTCGGCCGTCCGCCAGCCAGCCGACGCTGACGGCGCCGGAGCCGAGGTTGGCGAGGCCGGCCCGGCTGCGGAAGGTGTCGCGGCGGCGCTCCCACAGCCACACCGAGCCGTCCTGCGAGGCGCCGGCGAGGTGGCGGCCGTCGGGTGCCCACGCGACGAGGAAGACGGTCGAGCTCGGCCCGGTCAGGGGCCGGCCGACGGTGCGAGGCCGCTCGGGGTCGGTGACGTCCCAGATCCGGATGGTGCGGTCGGTGCTGCCGGCGGCGAGCAGCGTGCCGTCGGGGCTGAACGCCGTGCCGTAGACGTAGTTGTCGAACTCCAGCGTCGTGAGCTCGGTGCCGTCGGCGACCCGGAACAGGTGCAGCAGGCTGTCGGCGCCACCGGCCGCGACCAGGCTGCCGTCGGGACTGAAGCCGACGCTGAGGACGAGGCTGCCCACGCTCAGTGACCGGATCGGGCGCGGTGTCTCGGCGGTCACGTCGAGGAGGGTGACGGTGCCGTCGTCGGAGGCGACGGCGACGGTGGAGCCGTCGGCGCTGAACGAGGTGGCCTCGACCAGGTCCGTGGCCGCGGGTACGACGACCGGCCGCTCGCGCGGCCCGTCGGTGCGCCACACAGCCAGCTCGCCGGTGGTGGTGCCGCCCGCGAGCAGCCGTCCGTCTCGGGAGACCGACGCCGAGCCGCTGAGCGGGGCGGCCGTCGGCGCGGTGTAGGCGGGCCCGTCGGGGACGGGCGCGGCGGGGTCGCTGACGTCGTAGCGCCGGATGGCGGGCGCGGCGGAGCCGGTGCTCGCGTACAGCTCGTCGGTGGCGGGGGCGCCCAGGTTCCAGACGGTGTCGCCGAACGCGGTCGTCGGCGCGGGTGCGTACCGGGGCCAGAACCGGGTCGATCCGTCCGTGGAGCCGGTCACCAGCATCCGGCCGTCGGGCGTGGCGACGATCGAGCCGATGTTGGCGGCCGGCTCGACGTCGACCACGGTGCGCCAGTCGCCGGTGTCCCAGACCATGAGGTTCGCGCCCGAGGCGCCGGCGGCGAGCTCGCGCCCGTCGGGCGTGTAGGTCACGGCGTTGACCCAGGACCCGGCGCCGGTCAGCTCCCGCAGTGGGGTGGCGCGCTCGCCGGACAGGTCCCAGACCCGGACCGTCTTGTCCTTGGATCCGGTGGCGAGCTGGCGGCCGTCGGGGGAGACGGCGAGCGCGGTCACCGTGTTGGTGGGGCTGCCGACGGCGAGGGTGCGGACCGCGCGCAGCCGCTTCGGGCCCACCCGCCAGACCCGGGCGGTGCCGTCGCTGCTCCCGGTGACCAGCCGGCCGTCCGGGGTGCGGGCGATCGACGCGACCGTCGCGTCCTGGCCGGGGGCGGAGGGGAGCGGGACCAGCCTGGTGTCCCAGATCTCCCAGCGCGACAGGCCCGCGGCGGTGCCGGCGTACAGGATGCCGTCGTGGACGAGCAGCGCCAGGACGGCCGAGTCCTCGACGGTGGCCGTGGCGACGAGGCTCGGGCGGCCGGACGCGATCTCGTAGACGGCGATCGTGCCGGCGGCGCTGCCGACGGCGAGCAGCCGGCCCGTCTCGTCGTACGCCGAGGAGTAGAGCTGGCTGTCGTCGACCCGCACCTGCTGCGCGACCTCGAGGGAGGGGCGCCCGTCGGCGCCGATGTCGTGGAGGCGCACCGTGCCGTCCGCCCCCGCGACCGCGACGGTGCGCCCGTCGGGGGACACGATCGCGCGGCTCGGGCCCTCGGGGCCGGTCAGCCGGGTGACCATCGGCTCGCCGGTCGCCTCCAGCAGGGCGGAGCGGGCCTCGAGCGTCGGGCTGATCCGGTACGCCGCCGCGGCGAGCTGCGCCGCGAGCGACGGCTCCGCGGCCCGGGTCAGCCGCGCCTCGGCGGCCACCTGGCGCGACATCGCGGCGCGGCGCGCGGTCTCGGCGCTCGCCCGGGCGTCGTTCGCGGTGCCGCGGGCGTCGAACAGGTAGGCCGCGCTGACGCCGGTCAGCAGCGCCAGGACCGCCGCGCAGGCGGCGAGCAGCTGCAGCCGGATCCGGCCGCGCCGCTCGCGCCGGACGGTCGCGTCGGCGTCGGCCGCGCTGGCGTCGAGGAAGGCGCGCTCGGTGGCGGTGAGCTCGTGGCGGCGCTCGGCCGGCAGGGCCCGGGCCTCGGCCAGGACCGTGCCGCGCAGCAGTGATCCGGGCTCCTGCCCGTGCGCGTCCCAGGCCCGGGTCGCGAGCGCGATCCGGTGCTGGACCAGGCGGGTGCCCCGGTCGTCGGCCAGCCACTCCCGGAGCCGGGCCCATGCGAGAAGCACCACCTCGTGGCTGATCTCGAAGGTCGACTCGTGCGCGGTGAGGATCCGCTGCTCGACGAAGGCGTCCGCCGCCCGCTCCAGCTCGGGATCCTCGGCCAGGTCGGCGTGGCCGACCGGCCGGCGCAGGGCGACGCCGTCCGCGTCGACGATGACCATCATCCGGAACAGCCGGCGCGCCGCCACGCGGGCGGCGTCGTCGAGGGACGCGTACGCCGCCTCGGCGGAGGCCTCGACGCCCCCGCGGACGCCGCCGGCCGCGACGTACGTCGTCGCCGTGATCCGGGAGCCTCCCGCCCGTTCCCAGGCGACCATCAGGGCGTGTGACAGCAGGGGCAGCGTGCTCGCCGCGAGCATCCCCTTGAGGCCGTCGGGGTCCTCGAGCGG
The DNA here is from genome assembly GCF_054954065.1 of Nocardioides sp. S5-5. Taxonomy (NCBI): domain Bacteria; kingdom Bacillati; phylum Actinomycetota; class Actinomycetes; order Propionibacteriales; family Nocardioidaceae; genus Nocardioides; species Nocardioides sp. S5-5. The sequence continues at coordinate 4,407,462 of NZ_CP199913.1, read as the reverse complement.
CGCGACGTCGCGCAGGGCGAGGTCGACCGCCTCGTCCTCGATCGGCCGACCGGCTCGCGCCGCCGGCTCCACGATGACCCGGCGCAGGGCATCGCGGTCCAGCGGCGTGAGCAGCACCTGATGCTCGCGCACGAGCGGCCCGAGCGCCGGGTCGGTCAGCGCCTTGGCGAGGAAGTCCGCCCGCAGCCCGATCACCACGACGGTCCGCTCGGCCTGCGCCCATGCCCGGACCCGAGAGAGGGCCCGGGCCCGGGTCGTGGCCGCGAACCGCTCGGTCAGCACCTGCTCGACCTGGTCCACCACGACGACCCGCGCGGCGTCGCCGGCGCCGGGCAGGTCCGCGCCGGCCGCCAGGTCGTCCACGGTGAGGGCGGCCGTGCCGAGCCCGTGCTCGGCGGCGGCGGCCAGCAGGCCGGCGTGCAGCAGCGACGACTTGCCGCTGCCGGACGGGCCGATGACCGCGACGACGCGCAGTCCCGCGGCGCCGGTCAGGGCGACCACCCGATCGGTGAGATGTCGCACCTCGGCCTCGCGGCCGACGTACATCGCGGCGTGCTCGACGCCGTAGCTCTCCAGGCCGCGGTACGGCGTCGGCTCGTCGCTGCGTCGCGGGCCCGGCGTCCGGCGCAGCCGCAGGAGCGCGGCACGCCAGGCGGCACGCTCCTCGACGGGCACGGCCAGCGCGGCCAGCACGGCGTCGTACGCCGCGAGCTGGCTGTGCGGCGGGAGGTGCCGTCCGCTGAACCAGCCGCCCAGCGTGGCGGGCGGGATCCCGGTCGTCCGCGCCACCTCGCGCACCGTCAGGCCCAGGGAGGTCCGCAGGTCGGTGAGCGCGGCGGCGAGGTCGGCGGTGCTGTGAAGGTCGTCCGGGTCGAGATCCGGATGGCGGGCGGCGTCGGTCACTCGGGTTCCCCTGGTCCTGCGTGGTTCCGGCGCCCACTATGGCGGGCCGTCGCAGGGCGCGCAGACGAATCGGTCGGCGTCTCGACCAGCGGGCGCCCGGGCGTCCCGCGCTGTCCTCCATTCCGCTGGTACCGCCCCACCCGCCCGAGCCGGGAGAATCCTCCCCGGGATCGCACTGTGGGGGAGCGGTCCTCGAGTACGAGGAGCCGCGGCGCTCCGCCCCGCGCCGGTTCGAGCTCTCGGAAGCGACTGGGGGGTTGGTCGGGCCGGTGGGCAGCGCCGCGCTCCTCGTCGTCCGGTAGAACTGACGGTGTGTCCTCCAACTCTGGCCCCGGCGATCCGGGCGCGCCCGGATCGCTCGGCGCCCGGATCGGGCGGTTCCGGATCCTCGAGCAGCTCGGCCAGGGCGGGATGGGTGTCGTCTACCGCGCGATGGAGGAGAACCTCGGTCGCGAGGTGGCGCTGAAGGTCATCGCGCCGCTGTTCGCGCACGACCCCGAGTTCCGCGAGCGGTTCACCCGGGAGGCGCGGGCCCAGGCCTCCCTCGAGTCGGCCCACGTGGTCGCGGTCTATGCGCACGGCGAGGAGGACGGTCACCTCTACATCGCCAGCCAGCTGATCGCCGGCGGCGACCTCGGCCAGCTGATCCGGACCCAGGGCGTGCCGTCGCTGGTCGAGGCGCTCGAGATCATCGAGCAGGTCACCAGCGGGCTCGCCGACGCCCACGACGCCGGGCTGGTCCATCGCGACATCAAGCCCGGCAACGTGCTGGTCCGCCGCCGCCCCGGCTCCGTGCGGGCCTACCTGGCCGACTTCGGCATCGCGCGGCGGATGAACGCCGACGCGACCCGGTTCAGCTCCTCGGCGGCCGGGACGCCGTCGTACATGGCCCCGGAGCTGCACGGCGGTGCCCGGGCCAGCGCGGTCAGCGACCTCTATGCCCTGGGCTGCCTGCTGTGGGTGACCCTGACCGGGCGGCCGCCGTACCTCGGCGACTCGGAGTACCAGCTCATCGCCGCCCACGTGCGCGACCCGGTCCCGCAGCTGGCCGGCACCAGCGCGATGGTGCATGCCACCAACCGGATCCTGCGCACCGCCATGGCCAAGGATCCGGCCGACCGCTACCAACGCGCCGCGGAGATGAGCGCCGACCTGCAGGCGGCGCTGCGGCTCCCGGTCACGCCCGGTGCCGCGCAGCCGGAGGAGCGGGGCGCCACCGCGCTGCGCCCGGCCCGCCCGGTCGCCCGCCCGGTCGCGCCCGCGCCGGTGCCGGCCCCGCCGGTTCCGGTGACCACGATGCCCCCACCGCCCGCGCCCGCGGCGGTGGGTCCCGCCGCTCCGCTCTTCGCGGCTCCCGCTCCGATGCCGGCGCCTCCCCGGCGCTCCGGGCCCGGCGTGCGGACCTGGCTGCTGATCACCCTGCTCGCCGTGTTGCTGGCCGTCGGGATCGGTGTCGCCGCCGCGCTGCTGACCCGCGACGACGACCCGAGTGGCGGCGACGCCTTCCTCGACCAGCCGGCCTCGGACATCGTCCGCGCCTCGGAGAAGGACATGGCCGTCGTCGAGACCGCCCGGATCCGCGGCGAGTTCGCCGACGGCACCGACACCGTGAAGGTCGACGTCGTCGCCACCACCCGCGGCGACTGCAAGGGCAAGCTGACCTCGACCACCTCCGGCGGCAGCGCCGACATCCTCCACGTCGGCGACACGACCTGGCTGCGCGCCGACGCGAAGTTCTGGGACGGCATCGTGGGCGCGGGTACGGCGGCCCTGGTGCTGCCGCTCATCGGCGACAAGTGGGTCGTCGACGACTCGATGACCGACAGCACCGAGGCGTTCTGCGACCTCGACGAGCTGCTCGAGCGCGACGGTCGGGAGGACGCGGTCGCGAAGAGCCTCGGCACCACCACGATCGACGGCGAGCGCGCCGTCCGGATCGAGCAGACCGAGGGCTCCGAGCGGGAGGTGCTCACCATCCGGGTCGCCGAGCCCCACTACGTGCTGCGCATCGACGAGTCCGACGTCGACCACTTCGAGTTCTCCGAGATCGACGAGGACGCGACCATCGAGCCGCCCGACCCGGCGCTGATCCTGGATCTCGACGAGGTGCTCGCCGGCCTGCCAGGAGGCGCGGGCTGAGTGGTGCTCGGCCCGCCCTTGCCCCGCCCTGTCCGCCGCGCCCGCGGCGGAGGCGGAGGGTCAGGCGTTCTCCTTCTTGAACACCGAGGTCCCCCACCACACGGCGAGCCCGAACAGCGCGACCGTCCAGCCCACGCCCCACAGCATCGAGCCGTCGAAGTCGCCGAAGAACGCCGCCCGTACGGCGTCGACGACGTGGCGGATCGGCATGAAGTCGCTGAGCCGCTCCAGCCAGCCCGCGCCGAAGCTCATCGGGAGCAGGATGCCGCTCAGCAGCAGCACCGGCATCATGATGACGTTGATGACCGGTGCCATCACGTCCTCGCTCTTGGTGGTCAGGGCGAGGGCGTTGGACGCGGCCGCGCAGGCGCCGCCGAGCATCAGGGTGAGGACGACGCCGACGACGATGCCGCCGAACGAGGAGTCCATGCCCATCACCAGGCCGAGCACGACCAGGATGACGGCCTGCACGAAGAGCTGGAGCAGGTCGCGGTAGAGCCGGCCGAACAGCAGCGCGGAGCGGTGCGCGGGGGTGACCCGCTCGGCCTCGATGACTCCCTCGCGCCACTCGCCGATGAGCGAGAAGCCGGCGAAGAAGGCGCCGAAGATGCCGAGCTGGACGAGCATGCCGGGGACGAACCAGGTGTAGGCGTTGCCGCCGAGCTGGCCGATCAGCGGCTTGAGGAGCGGGCCGAACAGCAGCAGGTAGAGGACCGGCTGCAGCATCCCGATGATCACCCACGCGGGGTTGCGCAGGTTCATCCGCAGCTGGCGGTTGAAGACGATCCAGGACTCGCGGAAGAACGTGCTCACGCCGGGACTCCTTCGGTGGCAGGGGCGTCGGCGTCGGGACTGTCCGCGGCCTCGGCCGCGGCCTCGGCGTCGCGCAGCGAGCGGCCGGTGAGGGTGAGGAAGACGTCGTCGAGCGTGGGCCGCACGACCTCGATCGACTCGAGTCCGACGCCGGAGTTCTCCAGGTCGCGCAGCAGGCCGGGGACGGCCTTGCCGGCCCGGGCGACCCGGCCGCGGACGTGGTGGCCCTCGACCTCGACATCGGCGCTGATCGAGCCGAGCTTGTCGCGGGCGATCGCGACCTGCTCGTCGGTGACGACCTCGAGGTCGACCAGGTCGCCGGCGACCGCGGCCTTGAGGTTGTCGGCCGTGTCGCTGGCGACGATCTCGCCCTTGTCGATGATCACGATCCGGTCGGCGAGCGCGTCGGCCTCGTCGAGGTAGTGGGTGGTGAGGAAGACGGTCGCGCCCTCCCTGGCCCGGAGGTCGGCGATGTGCTGCCACAGGTTGATCCGCGCCTGCGGATCCAGTCCCGTGGTCGGCTCGTCGAGGAACACCAGGCCGGGGGAGTGGATCAGGGCCATCGCGATGTCGAGGCGCCGCTTCTGCCCGCCCGACATGTTCTTCGGCATCCGCCGCCACAGCCCGTCGAGCTGCAGCTTGTCGAAGAGCTCCTCGCCTTTGGCGACGGCCGCCTTCTTGGACATCCCGTAGAGCATCCCGTGGTCCACGACCTCGTCGCCGGCGTAGGCGCCGGAGAACGTCGAGCCGACCTGGGAGCAGTAGCCGATGCTGCGGCGTACGTCGACCGCCTGGGTCGCGACGTCGAAGCCGGCGACCGTAGCGGTCCCGGCCGTCGGCTTGAGCAGGGTGGTCAGCATCCGCAGCGTGGTCGTCTTGCCGGCGCCGTTGGGGCCGAGGAAGCCGACGACCTCGCCCTCGGCGACGTCGAGGTCGACGCCGCGCACGGCGTGGACCTCCTTCTTCTGCTTGCCCTGTCCGCTGTGGAAGGTCTGCACGAGTCCTCGTGCCTCGATCATGGGGATCCCCTCGGTAGTCAAGGTTGAATAACGCAAGTATTCAAGATTGAATACGACGCCGTCAAACGGGCACATCGCCGTTCGTCACCCAGCACAGACCATGCCACCGACACTGATTCATCGGCGAGGTGATTCTCGCTCGATCGACGAGCGCGAGGGATCGGCCGCGTCCGCTCCAGCCGCCTCCCAGTCAAACCCCAGCGCCGCACCCCAGCCTGGCCGGGACGGGCGCGACGTGTGTGTCCGTCGACGACACCAAGGAGTGACCATGTCCACCATGACAGCGCCCGGTCGGGCGCGACGTCAGCCCTTCTCAGGACGCGCGACCACGTGGGTCGCGACCCTCGCGCTCGCCGCCGGCTCCGCCGCCACCCTGGCGGCCGCGCCCGGGGCGCACGCCGTCCCGGCGTACTCGGCCAGCGCGCTGCAGGCCTGGGGCAACAACGACTACGGCCAGACCCAGCTGCCGGCCGACCTCCGCGGCGGCCTCAAGGTCGTTCAGTCCATCTCGCTCGGCGAGCACCAGGGCGTCGCGGCGACGACCGACAAGAAGCTCTACGCGTGGGGCGACAACAGCCACGGCGAGGGCACGGTGCCGGACTACCTGCAGAACCTCGGCACGATCGACGTCGCCGCCGGCGACGGCTTCAACGTCGTCCTCGGCGACGACTTCAACATCAGGGTGTGGGGCAGCACGCCCTACGGCCTCGACAGCGTGCCGCAGGCCATCGTCGACGGCGACGTCGCCGAGGTCGCTGCGGGCCATGACCACGCACTCGCGCTGATGTCGACCGGCAAGGTCGCCGGCTGGGGGCGGGCCGCGACGGGCGCCACCTTGCCGCCGACGTCGGTCCTGCTGGGCACGATGAAGGACATCGCGGCCGGCAACGGCTTCTCGGTCGCCCTGTCGACGTCGGGGAAGGTCTATGCCTGGGGCGACAACACCCACGGTGCGGCCAAGGTGCCGTCCTCGCTCGACGGCCGCAAGGTCATCCAGATCGCCGCGGGCGAGCACCACGCCCTGGCGCTGACCGAGGACGGCGAGATCGTCGGCTGGGGGAGCAACGCCGACGGCGCCCTGAACATCCCCGCGATCGCGCCGGACGACCGGTGGGTGCAGATCGCCGCGGGTGACGGCTTCTCCGCCGGTACGTCGGCGCAGTCGCCCGTCGCGGGCGTGTGGGGCTCCGGGGCCACCGGGGTCCGCCAGCCGCCGGCGCCGTCCGGCTCCCCTGCGGTCTCGGTCGTCGCGGGCGGCGACTTCCTGGTGCAGGGCTTCCGGCGCCTCGGCGTCGCCTCCGCGCCCACGGTCACCACCCAGCCCGACGGCGTCTTCCGGGCCGGCACCCCGATCCACGCGACGCACGCGACGTTCGGGCCGACCGACGCCGTCACCAAGACGGGGCAGTGGCTCAAGGTCACCGACGAGGTCGTCAGCACGGTCGGAACCGGTCTGATCTACACGCCGACCAACGCCGACATCGGCTCCACGCTGGTGTTCCGCACCAATGCAGACAACGGCACCTACGGCACGGCCTTCAGCGACACCCCGCAGATCCAGGTCAAGGGGCGGCTCTTCACGTCCATCTCCAAGCCCCGCATCGCCGGCGACCCGTACGTCGGCTCGACCCTCACCGCGGTGGAGGTGACGGCCGTGCCGGTCACCACGACCTACCGCTACGACTGGTACGCCGACGGCGTCTACCGCAAGACCAGCGACGAGCGGGGCCAGTACGTCGTGCAGGACGCCGACCGGGGCAAGCGCATCACCGTCCTGGTCTACGCCGACAAGGAGGGCTACGAGCGCATCCAGGCCGAGACCTCCGACGCCACGCCGGTGGTCACCGACGCCCCGCGCGACCCGGAGACCCCGGGCTATCAGGTGCAGTCGCCGCCGCAGATCACTGGCACGCCCCAGGTGGGCGCGACGCTGGCGGTCACCGCGCCGGTCGCGCTGCCGAGCCCCGGCCGCACGACGTACCAGTGGTATCGCGACGGCGTCGCGATCAGCGGGGCGACGGGTGAGCGCTACCAGGCCGGGCCGGTCGACGCCGGCCGGACCCTCGCCGTCGTCGCGACCCTGAGCGGTGCCGGGCGTAGGGACACGACGACCCGGTCGGGCTCCGTCACGGTCGCCGATGCCTCGCCCGCGATCAGCTGGAAGACCAAGCAGGTCAGCAGCTCGGGCGCCAAGCGCAAGGTGAGGGTCACCATCTCGATCACCGCCCCCGGCGTCCCGGCGCTCGGCGGCCAGGTCACGATCCGCGACGGCGGCAAGGTCGTCAAGACGCTCACCCTGGTCAACGGCCAGGCGTCCGGCACCGTCAAGCTCAAGCGGGGCAAGCGGAAGCTCACGGCGACCTACGCCGGCACCACGGGCGTCGGCGCGGGCTCGGTGGCCAAGAAGATCCGGGTCAAGTAGCCAGTCACGGAGTCCACGGCACCGGGGGTGCTGCCGGTCAACGCCCGAGCAGGGCCCGGTAGCGCTCCCGGTCCGTGTTCATCTGCCAGCCGGGGTCCTCCGCCGGCGGCGCCCAGGTGGACGTGTCGAGCGCGAGCCGGCCGGCCTTCAGCGCCTCGACGGTCTCGCGCAGCCAGGCCAGCTCGGCCACCGCGAGGTCGAGCCACATGACGACGGTGCGCAGGGCGTGCGGCGGCGCGTCGCCGGGCGCGGGCGGCGCCGCGAGCCGGGCGACCAGCTTCTCGAGCGCGACCCGGCGGCGTACCAGCGAGCGCAGCGCGCGCTCCGGCGCCACCAGCGGCAGTAGCCCGAACGCCGCGCTGAACCCCTTGCGATCCACGACGCTGACCTCCTCCAGGCCCGCGATCACCAGCCGCTCCAGCTCGGCGCGCCCCGCGTCGGTCGACTCGTAGACCGCCACCTCGCGGCCGCCGTCGTCGAGGTCGTGGCGCACCAGGAAGCCCTGCTTGGTCAGCGTGGCCAGCCCGTTGTAGATCGAGCCGGGGTTGAGGTGGGCCCAGTCGTCGACGCTCCACGACAGCAGCTCGCGGCGGATCTGGTAGCCGTTGACCGGCTCGAACAGCGCCACGGCGCCCAGCAGCAGCATCCGGGTGTCGTGGGCGGCCATGACAGAACACTACGATCCGGCGGCGAGCGCGGCCGCGAGGCCGTCGCGCCCGACGCCGAGCTTGCGGTAGGCGCGCGAGAGGTGGACCTCGACGGTCTTGGTGCTGAGGAACAGCCGCTGGGCGATGTCGCGGTTGCGCAGCCCGGCGGCGGCCAGCTCGACCACCCGGCGCTCGGCGGAGGTCAGCGCCGCGACGCCGCTGACCTCGATCCGCCCCGCCCGGCCACCGGCCAGGGCGAGCTCGGTGGTGGCCCGCTCGGTGAGCGTGGCGGCGCCGAGGCGGTGGGCCAGCTCGCGTCCGATGCGGAGCTGCTCGCGGCCCTCCACCCGGCGTCCGGTACGCCGCAGCGCGGCGCCCAGCGCGACCCGGGACCGGGCCTCCTGGAGCCGGGCCTGGGAGCCGGCGAGGACGTCGACCGAGCGCTCCAGCTGGGCCAGCCCGTCGTCCGCGGCGACCTCGCCGGCGATCCGCAGCGCCTGGCCGAGCATGCTCGCGGCGGCCTTCTGCTCGGCGACGGCCAGCTCGGTGGCCGCGAGCTCGCGGGCCTCGTCGACCCGGCCGAGCGCCCACAGGCTCTCGACGGCGACGGCCCGCCAGCCGCACCAGGTGGGCGAGTCCATGTCGAGCTCGGCCAGCCGCTCGGCGCAAAGCCGCAGTGAGCTGAGAGCGCCCTCGTGGTCGCCGCCCGCGGCGCGGACCTGGCCGCGGGCGCGGAGCAGGTGGATGCCGGTCGCGTGGTTGCGGTCGACGGCGACCTCCTCGGGGACCTGCTCGATCGCGGCCACCGCCTCGGCCAGCCGGCCCTGCGCGAGCAGCGCCTCCGCCAGGCCGGCGGCCGCCATCAGCCGGACCAGCTGGCCGCCGGGGACGACCTCGGCGTGGCGCAGCGCCTCGGCGAAGTCGGTGCCGCTGTCGTCGAGGCGGCCGGCCCACAGGTGCGCCCAGCCGCGGGTCACCGAGGCGGCGGCATAGATGGGGACCGAGCCCTCGCGGGCGGCGAGCTCGAGTCCCTGCGCGCACAGGTCGGCCGCGGCGTCGTACTCCCCGGAGCAGGCCAGGTGGATCCGCGCCAGCGACCAGGCGAACGGGCTGGCCAGCTGCTCGGGTGTCGCGCCGTCGCCGATCGCGCGGCGGGCCAGGTCGCCGGCCTCCGCGATCGGCGCGAGCGTGGCGTTGGCGACCGAGGCCTGATGGATCAGGAGCAGCCGCTCGCCGGGGGTGGTGCCGGTGAGCTCACCGTGCGCGGCGAGCCGGGTACGCGCGTTCTCGAAGCGTCCGGGCACCGAGATCTCCGCCGCGACGAGCGCCGCCTCGACGACGAGCGTCAGATCGCCGTGCTCGGGCCCGAGATCGGCCAGCGCGTCCTCGAGGACCGGCACGGAGCGCTCGTAGAACCCGCCCACGTGGTACGCCGTCGCAAGCGCCAGCGCACAGTGCGCCCGCGGGACGGGGTCGGTCACGCCACGGCCCGCGCGCTCGAGGGTGGTCACCGACGCCGGGTCGCCCGCGTGCAGCTCGGCGGTGCCGAGCTCGACCAGCAGCTCCGGGAGGTCGGCGGCCGCCGGCGGCTCGGCCACCGCACGCCGGAGCAGGTCGACGGCGGCCTGGGGCGCGCCGTCGGCGAGCGCCGCGCGGGCGGCGGTGCGCAGCAGCTCTGCTGCCCACGGGTCCGCGATGCCCTCGGCCTCCAGCAGATGGCCGGCCGCGGGGTGCAGCCCGTCGGGCTCGTCGGCGAGTGCCCGGGCGGCCCGCCGGTGCAGGTCGTCGCGGGTCGCGGCGCCGGTCGCGGCCGAGACGGCGCTGCGCAGCAGGGCGTGGCGGAACCCCAGCAGTCGCTCGGTCGCGAAGAGCCCGGCGTCGCGCAGCCGATCGGCCGCGATCCCCGCTTTCTCGGGGGTCAGCTCGGCGAGGTCGGCGGCGATGCGCAGCGGCGCGGACTCGAGGACCGCGACCGCCCGGGCGAGCGCCTGCTCGGCCGTGCCGAGAGCGGTGAGCCGCTGCACGACCGTGTCGACGACGGTCCGGGGGACGAGCGAGCGCACGTCCGTCGTCCCCAGCAGATCGGCGAGCGCGGTGACCAGGAACGGGTTGCCGCCGGTGACGTCGGCGCAGGCGGCCGCGAGCTCGTCGCTGATCTCGGCATGGCCCAGGTCGGCGAGGCAGGAGCGGACACCGGCCGCGCTGAGCGGCTCCAGGTCGAGCCGGCCGGCCCCGGCGACGAGCGCCGCCAGCGCCGGGCTGCGGCGCTCGGGGAGGATGTCGCGGGCCGCGACGACGAGCAGCACCGGCAGCTCGCCGGCCCGGCTCAGGAGATGCTGGCAGAAGAGCAGCGACGCCTCGTCGGCCCAGTGCGCGTCATCGACCGCGAGCACCAGCGGGCCGGCGGCGGTCAGCCCGTCGAGCAGCCAGTACAGGCTGTTGAGCATCACCGACGGGTCGGCCACCGGCTCGCCGCGGTGCAGCACCAGGTCGACCGCCGCCCGGGCCGCGCCGTGCGCGATCCCGTCGAGACCGTCGACCGCCACCGGGTCGAGGTCGGCGAGAGCCCGACCGAAGAGGTGCCGGACCACGCCGTACGGCGCGTGCGCCTCGAGCTCGCCCGCGGCCGCCCGCAGCACCCGCAGGTCGCCGGCGCCGGCGAGGACCGAGTCGAGCAGCGAGGTCTTCCCCACGCCGGCCGGACCGAGCAGGCACAGCGCGCCGCCGCTCCCGGCACGCAACCGGTCGAGGGCGGCACCGGCCCGGGCGAGGCTCGCCTCCCTCTCGACGAGACGACCGCTGGGCACGGAGGAAGCGTAGTGCGCTCGCCCGCAGGATTGGGGTCGTCCCCTGATGCGGGCACCGGGGCGGACGTGACTGGATGGGGCCGTGACCTCTGCCCTGCGCCGCCCGGCCGCCCTCCTGGCGGGCCTCCTGCTCCTGCTCCCCGCGACCACCGCCTGCTCGTCCGACGACGGTGACCCCACGTCGGCACCCGCTTCGGCGGCGTCCGCCGACCCGCCCACGGACGCGCCGACCACACAGGACTCGTCGGACTCGCCGGACTCGCCGACGTCGGTGGCCGCCGACCCGGACGCCCGCCTCGACTTCGCCGTGGTCGAGACCGCGACCGCGGACCTGACCAGTGACAACCCCTCGTGCGCGATCGTCAAATGGAGTCCCAACGAGACCGGTGTCGACGGGCAGGTCGACTTCCGCCAGTTCGACTGCTACGGCGACCAGGACGCCGTCGACATCGGGCTCCCGGCGCTGCTGCAGACGATCATCTGGGTCGAGATGCCGTCGGCCGACGAGGCCCGGAGCTACGCCCAGGACAACCTGTACGACGACAAGCAGGCCCTCGTCGCCGGCCCGACCGCCCTCGTCGTCAACGGCCTCTGGGGCCAGCAGGGCACCGACCTGTACGCCGAGGTGCAGGCCGCCTGCGGCTGCGGAGAGCTGGTCTCGGCCACCTCCTGATCGTGACCGGCGACCAACCCCGGGGCGGTTTCGTTGTGCTCGGGGACGACGACCGCACAAGTGACCCGCGAGTAGAGTCGCCGCCATGAAGCGTGAGATCTACGACGACGACCACGAGGCCTTCCGCGCATCCGTCAAGGAGTTCGTGGACCGCTCGGTGCTGCCCCACGCGGAGGAGCACATCAAGGCCAAGGCGCTCCCGCGCGAGTTCTGGCTCGAGGCCGGCAAGCAGGGCCTGCTCGGCCTCTGCATCCCCGAGGAGTACGGCGGCTCGGACGCCGGCGACTTCCGGTTCAACGCCGTCCTGCAGGAGGAGCTCGCGAAGGTCGGCGCGGCGTACCCCACCTGCCACGGCATCCACGCCGACATCACCGCGCCGTACCTCGTCGAGCTCGGCACCGAGGAGCAGAAGCAGCGCTGGCTGCCGGGCGTCGCGTCCGGTGAGATCCTGCTCGGCATCGGCATGACCGAGCCCTCCGGCGGCTCCGACCTCGCCGCGCTGAAGACCACCGCGGTGCGTGACGGCGACGGGTGGGTCATCAACGGCTCGAAGACCTTCATCACCAATGGCTACTCCGGCGACCTGTTCGTCACCGCCGTGCGCACCGACCCGGAGAAGGGCCCCAAGGGGATCACCCTGTTCGGCATCGAGGCCACGATGGAGGGCTTCTCGCGCGGTCGCAAGCTCGACAAGGTCGGCATGGAGGAGTCCGACACCGCCGAGCTGTTCTTCGAGAACCTCCGCGTCACCGACGCCGAGATCATCGGCGAGCTCGACATGGGCTTCATCCACATGATGCAGAAGCTCCCGCAGGAGCGCCTCGGCTGCGCGGTCGCCAACATCGCCCACGCCAAGCAGATCCTGCTCGAGACCATCGACTACGCCAAGGAGCGCCAGGCCTTCGGCGCCCCCATCGGCACCTTCCAGCACAACAAGTTCCTGCTCGCCGACCTGGTCACCCGGATCGAGGCGGCCGAGGCGTACATCGACAAGTGCGTCCTCAACCACTCCCAGGGCACGCTGAGCGCCATCGACGCCGCCAAGGCGAAGTGGTTCTCCTCGCAGGTCCAGTCCGAGGTGCTCGACCACTGCGTGCAGCTGCACGGCGGCTACGGCTTCATGAACGAGTACCGGGTCGCCCGCGCCTGGCGTGACGCCCGGGTCACCAAGATCTGGGCCGGCTCCAACGAGATCATGAAGGAGCTCATCGGGCGCGACCTGGGCCTGTGATCCCGGGGCGGCAGGAATCGCCGCTTCAGCGGTGATTCCTGCGCTTCTTGCCCTTTGCAACGGGCAAGAAGCGCAAGAAGTAGTCACTCGGCGTGACGGGTGAGTCGGATGGGACGTCGATCAGCGCGGGCGCCGCGGCAACAGGCACCGCACCGACCGTGCGCGCAGCGCGCCCAGCCACAGCCCGGCGCCGTAGGCGAGGTCGTCGAGCCGCCGCGCGACCAGGGCGTACGGCGCGCCCGGGTGCTCGCGCCGGGCCACGACCGTGTCGACGACCAGCGCCGAGACCACCATCCGGCGCACGGTGCGGCTCGGCAGCGCGAGCGCGGTGAACGGCCACCAGTGTCGCAACAGCAGCGCCGCCTCCTGGCGCACCGCCCAGCCGAAGCCGCGGACGACCAGTCCGGCCGCCGTCCGGGGCCGGCCGGGGTGGGCGGGGAGCCGGCGGCTCACCGAGACCAGGCCCACGGCGAGTCCGGCCGCCACGCCGGGGGCCGACCAGCGGCGCCGGGCCAGGGCGGCCGCCCCCGCCAGCGCCATCGGCAGCGACAGCACCGCCGGGGCGATCGCGTCGCCGTGCCGGGCGGCCAGGGGGGCGCCGCCGGTGCCGTAGACGAGCTTGCGGCCCAGCCAGCCGCCCATGCCCGGCCGTACGTCGTGCGCGGCGACCTCGTCGGGGTCGTAGCGGACGACGCCGCCTGCGGCCACCGTCCGCCAGACCAGGTCGACGTCCTCGCCGACTCGCATCGTCGCGTCGAAGCCGGGGCGGATCGCGTCGGTCCGGGCGACCAGGCAGGCGCTCGGCAGCCAGCCGACGGCGGCGCCCGGGCGGACCGAGCAGGCGCGGGTGCCGAGGGTGAGGGAGGAGGCCTGCTCGTCGTACCGCTGGAACCAGCGTGGCCGCGCGGCCCGCGCCCGGCCGACGATCTTGGGGCCGACCAGTGCGACCGACGGGTCCGCGAAGTGGCGGGCCAGGCGGCGCAGGGTCGCGGCGTCGACGGTCACGTCGGAGTCCACGAAGGCGACGTACGGCGTCCGGACCCGCTCCAGTCCGGCGTTCCTGGCTCCGGCGGGCCCGACGTTGGTCGGCAGCGCCACGAGCGAGGCACCGTGCGCGGCGGCCACACGGGCCACCGCCGCGGGGTCGCGGGAGGCGTCGTCGACGACGACCGTCGCGAGCGGTACGACGGCCGCCAGGGCGCGGTCGAGCTGGTCGGGCCGGTCGCGCACCGGGACGACGACCGTCAGCAGCCCCGCGTCGGTGCCCGGCCCGTCGAGCTCCGGGTCGGCCAGGTTGCCGTCGAGCAGTCGCCGTGCGACCAGGGCGCTTGCGTGGTCGCGCACCACCAGCCGGTCGCCGTCGAGCAGCGCGCGCGCCCGAGGGGTGAGCCGCAGCGCGCGCAGCGGGGAGCCGCCGACGAGCAGGTCGTCGGCGCGGGTCAGGTCCGCGCGCAGGCGTACGGCGAACCCGTCGGGCAGAGTCACGGTGCGAACCCGCCGTCGGCGTGGACGACCGAGCCGTTGAGCGCGGCGGCCTCGCGGCTGCAGCAGAAGGCGATGGTGGCGGCGACCTCGTCCGGGTCGAGGATCCGCCGCAGGAGCTGGTTCTCGGCGAAGCCCTCGACGTCGGCGAGGCCGTAGAGGTCCGCCGTCGCGGACAGCATGGGGGTGCGGGTGGAGCCGGGGGAGACGGCGCAGGCGGTGACGCCGGTGCCGACCAGATCGGCGGCGAGGCCCTTCGCCAGGCCGACGACGGCGTGCTTGACCGCGTTGTAGGCGGCGAGGTGATGCAGGCCGTGGTGCCCGGCCGCGGAGGCGACGGCGACGAAGCGGCAGCCCGCCGGGTCGGGGCCGGCCAGCATCGCGGGGACGGTGACGGCGGCGGTGTGCCACACGCCCTTCACGTCGACGTCCCAGAGCAGGTCGAGATCGGCCTCGGGCGTCTCCCAGAGCGGCCGGCCGCCGGCGATGACCGCGGCCGCGGCGACGGCCGCGTCGAGGCGCCCCCACCGCTCGAGTGCGAGATCCACGGCGCCGGCCAGCGCGACCCGGTCGCGGACGTCGGCCACGCAGGTGACCACCTGCGACCCGTCAGCGACCGGCAGCTCGTCGACCGCGACGACCCGGTCACCCCGCGCGACGAGCGCGCGGACACTCGCCGCGCCGATCCCGCGCGCGGCGCCGGTGACCAGCACGACCCGGCTCATCGTCGTACCGCCCGCACGACGTCGGCGACCATCGACGCCAGGATCGCGACGCCCTCGCGGGCGGTCGCGCCCGCCGGGTCGCCGAGTACGCCGTTGGGCGAGACGGCCTTCACGCCGCCGGTCATCATCAGCGGGAGCAGCTCGGCCAGGGATCCGGTGTTGCCGGCCTCGGCCCGGTCGCCGCGGACGTTCCACGGGGCCAGGTGCAGCATCAGCGAGGTCTCGGTGCGCCCGGCGTGCAGGTCGACGTCCTCGGTCGCGCAGGCCACCCAGGCGACATCGTGGCCCTCGCCGGTGAGCTGGTCGACCGCCGCCCGCAGTGCAGTCAGGTTGCCGCCGTGGGCGTTGACGAACACCACCCGCGCGGCCCAGGTCCGCATCGAGCGGGTGAGCTCGACCACCACGGACCGGAGCACGTCGGTGCCGATCGAGCTGGTGCCGGCGAAGTCCTGGTGCTCGCCGCTCGAGCCGTAGGACAGCGCCGGCGCCACCAGCACCGCGGAGCCCAGCTCCTCGGCGGCCCGGGTCGCGACCGCGGCGGCGATGACGGTGTCGGTGTCGAGCGGCAGGTGCGGCCCGTGCTGCTCGACCGAGCCGACCGGGACCAGCACCGTCGGTCCGGCAGGCAGGCCGGGCGAGGTCGCGGCGGCCAGCTCGGATGCCATGGTCAGCGCACCGCGCCGGCCTGCTGCGGCACCCCGAGGGCGCGGTCGAAGCCGTCGGGGATCAGCAGGTGCTCGGGCCGCAGCTCGGCGGTCGAGGACAGTGCGAGGCCGCGCAGCGCGGAGTCGACGCCACCGGAGAGGACGTCGAGGACGTTCTCCACGCCGGCCTGGCCGTTGGCGGCGAGGCCCCACAGGTACGCGCGGCCGATCATGACCGCCTTGGCGCCGAGCGCCAGCGCCTTGACCACGTCGGAGCCGCGACGCACGCCGCCGTCCATCACCACGTCGATCTGGTCGCCGACCGCCTCGGCGATGGGCCGGACCATGCGGATCGCGGCCGGGGTGCCGTCGAGGTTGTTGCCGCCGTGGTTGGACACCGAGATGCCGGCAACGCCCGCATCCACGGCCCGCAGCGCGTCGTCGATCCGGCACACGCCCTTGAGCACGAACGGCGTGCCGCTGATCTGCGCCCAGGTCGAGCGCATCCACGCCACGTCCTCCCAGGTCGGCGGCGGGGTCGTCATCCACTCGTAGTAGGCGCCGAAGAACGTCGGCCCGGTCGTCTCCCCGGGTGCGGCCAGGTTGGGGGCGGTCAGGTCGGGCAGCTTCCCGGTCGCGCGGAACTGCTGCCCGAACTGCCACATCCAGCGGGGCTTGGTGGCGACCTTCGGCGCGAGCCGGATCATCGCCTTGAGGTCGACCTTCTCGGGGATCTCGGGGCTGCCCCAGTCGCGGCCCATCGAGAACGACCAGTCCAGGGTGGCGATCAGGCCCTTCGCGCCGGCGTCGTGGGCGCGGGTCATCCGCTGGATCATGGTGTCGCGCTCACCGGTCCAGTACATCTGGAAGAAGGTCGTCGCGCCGGTGGCGGCGACCTCCTCGACCGACTTCGACGCGAAGTTCGACAGGCCCATGATCGTGCCCCGGGCCGCGGCCGCGCGGGCCACGGCGACCTCGCCGTCGGGGTGGACCGCCTGGACGCCGGTCGGGCTGATGATGACCGGTGAGCCGATCTGCTGACCGAAGACCGTGGTCGACTGCGAGCGCTCGGGGAGCTGGCCCACGACGTGGGGGGCCAGGCCCAGCTCGGCGAACGCCGCCTGGTTGTCCGCGATCGACTGGCCGCGCTCGGAGCCGGCCACCAGCGCGCCGTACACCGGCTGGGGCAGCCGCTTGCGGGCGCGCTCCTGGGCGACCGCGACCGACTCGAACCAGGGGTTCTGCTTCCAGGGGTTCTCGAACTTCATCGGACTCTCAGATCTGGTCGGGGTCGAAGCCGGCGAGTGGGCTCTCCGCGCACGCCGAGACCGGAGGTGCCGCCGGGGCCGTCGGGGGGCGGGTGAGCAGCTGCAGCATCACCGGCTGGTTGCGGGTGGGGGTGGCCTTCGAGTGGTCCTGGCTGGCCGCCGGGATGACCCGGTCCCTCCCCAGCTGGTCCAGCGCCTGCTCGCCGTACCCCTGCACGCACTCGGGGTCCGGGCCGTCGAGCGGAAGGCCGGTGAAGAACTTCGCGGCCATGCAGCCGCCGCGGCACGAGTCGAAGAACTGGCACGACGAGCAGGCACCGCCCGTCTGCGGGGAGCGCAGCTCCTGGAACAGCGCGGAGGTCTGCCAGACCTGCTGGAAGCCCCCGTCGGCCAGCAGGTTGCCGGCCAGGAAGTTGTCGTGGATCGCGAACGGGCAGGCGTAGACGTCGCCGACCGGGTCGATCAGGCAGACCACGCGGCCCGCGCCGCACAGGTTGAGCCCGGGCAGGGCCCCACTCCCATCAGCCGGGCCGAACGCGGCGAGATGGAAGAACGAGTCGCCGGTGAGGACCTGCTCGCCGGCGGCCGTGTGGGCGACCAGCCAGTCGTAGAGCTCGCGCTGCTGTTCGGGCAGCGGGTGCAGCTCGTCCCACACGTCCGCGCCCCGGCCCGAGGGACGCAGCCGGGTGAGGCGCAGCGTGGCGCCGTACTCGTCGGCCAACGCCTTGAACGCGTCGAGCTGGCCGATGTTCTCCCTCGTGCAGACCACGGAGATCTTGGCGTCGCGGAACCCGGCGTCCTTGAGGTTCGCCAAGGCGCGCAGCGCGGTGTCGTAGGAGCCCGGGCCGCGGACGTAGTCGTTGACCTCGGCGGTCGCGCCGTCGAGGGAGATCTGCACGTCCACATAGCCCCCACACGCAGGCGAGGCGAGGAAGCGCGCCCGCTCGGGGGTGATCCGCACGCCGTTGGTGGAGAACTTCACGCCGACCTGGTGGTCGACGGCGTACTCCAGCAGCTCCCAGAAGTCCGGGCGGATCGTGGGCTCGCCGCCGCCGATGTTGACGTAGAAGACCTGCATCCGCTGCAGCTCGTCGATCACGGCCTTGCACTGCTCGGTCGACAGCTCGCGCGGGTCGCGCCGGCCGGACGAGGACAGGCAGTGCGCGCACTCGAGGTTGCAGGCGTAGGTGAGCTCCCAGGTCAGGCAGATCGGGGCGTCGAGGCCGTACTCGAACTGCTGGACCAGCGAACCGGTCTGCGGGCGTTGGGTCGGGCGTTCGGGAGCGATGGTCATGCTGCAGCCTCCTTCCGGGGGCGGATCATGTCGGTCGCGGCCAGGCCGCGCAGGGCGGCCGCGAAGGCCGCGTGCTGGGAGGCCGGGACGCCGGCGGTCTCGAGCGCGGTCCGTACGTCGGGAGCCGCACCGAGCCCCCGCACGACCGCGACCAGCTCGGGCCGCTTGAGGAAGGTCAGCTTCCGGTTGCCGAAGTGGTAGGCGAGCGCCCCGAACGGCTCGGGCCGCAGCGCCACCAAGGGCGAGAGCGTCCACGGCTCTCCCAGCAGCGGGTCCATCAGTAGACGCCGCACATGCCGTCGATCGAGACCTCTTCGATCAGGTCCTCGGCGACGAGCTCGTCGGTGTGCTCCAGCTCGGGGTTCATGACTACCTCCTTCGTCTCTGTGGTGCCGGACACACTAATGGCACTCGTGGCCAAAAAGGAAGGGGTGGACCGTGCTAACTTGCGGCGCCATGGTCGAGCACGCGCGGACGTCCGCACGGGGACGCCCCGTCGCCACCAGCCATGCCGCCATCGAGCAGGCGGCGTTCGAGCTGTTCACCGAGCACGGGTTCGCCTCCACGACGCTCGACGACATCGCCCGCGCGCTCGGGGTCGGACGGCGCACGCTGTTTCGCTACTTCGAGTCGAAGAACGACATCCCCTGGGGGCGCTTCGACCTGACCCTCGAGGGCTTCCGTGACCTGCTGGCCGACCAGCCGCTCGACGTACCGCTGCACGTCGCGGTGCAGCGTGCCGTCGTCGCCTTCAACAGGTTCCCGACCAACGCGCGGCCCAGCCACCGCGAGCGGATGCGGCTGATCCTCGCCACGCCCGAGCTGGAGGCCCACTCGGTGCTGCGGTACGCCGACTGGCGCGCGGTCATCGCGGAGTACGTCGCCGAGCGCACCGGCGCCGCCGCGAGCGACCTCCAGCCCCAGCTCGTCGCCCACGTCGCGCTGGCGCAGGCGTTGACGGCGTACGAGGCCTGGCTGCGCGACGATAGCGCCGTCCTCGAGGACCTGCTCGACGAGACCATGGCCGCGCTGACCGACTACCTCGACGTCCGCTGAACCCGCTCGCACACCCGGCTCCGGTCGGGAATGATGGGTGCGTGGTCGATGCGGACGCGACGGAAGAGATGCTCGGGCCCCACGAGGACGAGCCCCATCAGGAGGGACTCAACGACCGGCTCAACTGGCTGCGGGCCGGCGTACTCGGGGCCAACGACGGCATCGTGTCGACGGCCGGCATCGTGCTGGGCGTCGCCGGGGCGACCAACGACCGCTCCGCGATCCTGGTCGCCGGCATCGCGGGCCTGGCGGCCGGCGCGATGAGCATGGCCGCGGGGGAGTACGTCTCGGTCTCCACCCAGCGCGACTCCGAGGAGGCGCTGCTGGCCAAGGAGCGCCGTGAGCTGCGCGAGGACCCCGAGGACGAGCTGTCCGAGCTCGCCGGCCTGTACGTCGACAAGGGCCTCGACCCCGACCTCGCATTCCAGGTCGCCCAGCAGCTCACCGACCACGACGCGCTCGGCGCGCACGCCGAGGCCGAGCTCGGCATCGATCCCGACGACCTCACCAGCCCGTGGAACGCCGCCCTCGCGTCGATGCTGTCCTTCACCGTCGGCGCGCTGCTGCCGCTGCTCACCATCGTGCTGGTCACCGCCGGCGCGCGGGTCCCCGTCACCGTCGCCGCCGTGGTCGCGGCGCTCGCGGTCACGGGCTGGGCGAGCGCCCGGTTCGGCTACGGCTCCCCGAGCCGGTCGGTCGCGCGCAACGTGCTCGGCGGCCTGCTCGCCATGGCGGTCACCTACGGCATCGGCCAGCTGGTCGGAACCCAGGTCTGATGCGGATCTTCACCGCGGTCGTGCCACCGCCGGAGGCCGAGGAGCGCCGTGTCGACGCGTACGTCGACCGCCTGGCGGAGTCGCTCGCCGGGCGCCTGCTCTGAGGTGTTGTCGGTTTCTCAAGGGATGCAGGAGAACCCGCACCTCCCAGTTCGAATTTGAACTGGGAAGTGTCGGGATGGCTGCATCCCTTGAGAAACCGACACCCCGCCAGCCAGAGAGCCCGAGGGCCCGGATCCACACCGGATCCGAGCCCTCGTCGTACGGCAAGCGTCAGCCGAGCGCCTTGACGATGTCCTCCACCCGGTCCTTCGCGTCGCCGAACAGCATCTGGCTGTTCTCGCGGAAGAACAGCGGGTTCTGGACACCGGCGTACCCGGCGGCCATGGAGCGCTTGAAGACGATGACGTCCTTGGCGTTCCAGACCTCGAGCACCGGCATGCCGGCGATCGGGGAGGTCGGGTCCTCGGAGGCGGCCGGGTTGACGGTGTCGTTGGCGCCGATGACGAGGACGACGTCCGTGTCGGGGAAGTCGTCGTTGATCTCGTCCATCTCGAGCACGATGTCGTAGGGCAGCTTGGCCTCGGCGAGCAGCACGTTCATGTGGCCCGGGAGACGACCCGCGACGGGGTGGATGCCGAAGCGGACGTCCACGCCCTTGGCCCGCAGCTTCGCGGTGAGGTCGGCGACGGGGTACTGCGCCTGCGCGACGGCCATGCCGTAGCCCGGCGTGATGACGACCGAGGACGCCCCGGTGAGGAGCTCGGCGACGGCGTCGGCCTGGATCTCGCGGTGCTCGCCGTAGTCCTTGTCCTCGGCGGGTCCGGCCTCGATGCCGAAGCCACCCGCGATGACGGAGATGAACGAGCGGTTCATCGCCTTGCACATGATGTACGACAGGTAGGCACCGGAGGAGCCGACGAGGGCACCGGTGACGATGAGCAGGTCGTTGCCGAGCAGGAAGCCCGACGCGGCCGCGGCCCAACCGGAGTACGAGTTGAGCATCGACACGACAACCGGCATGTCGCCGCCGCCGATGGAGGCGACCAGGTGCCAGCCCAGCGCCAGCGCCAGCAGGGTCAGCACGCCCAGCAACACGTCGGCGGAGGTGTTGTCGTGGGTGTCGAGCGAGACGTAGACCGCGGTCAGGATCACGAACAGCACCAGTGAGCCGACGTTGATGACGTTCTTTCCGGGCAGCATCAGCGGGGCCGAGGAGATCTTCGCCGACAGCTTCAGGTTGGCGACGATCGAGCCGGTGAAGGTGACGGCGCCGATGAAGATGCCGATCGCGACCTCGGCCTCGTGGATGTCGACCAGGCTGTCCAGCGACTCGTGGGAGCCGAGGATGTGGCCGTTCCAGCCGATCGCGACGGCGGCGAGACCGACGAACGAGTGCAGCAGCGCGATCAGCTCGGGCATGCCGGTCATCTCGACGATCTTGGCGCGCCACAGGCCGATCGCGGCACCGATGGCGATCGCGCCGAGCATCAAGACGATGACCAGGGCCCGGTTGTCGACGAACTCGCTGACGTCGATGACGGCGGCCACGGTCGCGACGAGCGCGACGGCCATGCCGACGATGCCGAAGGTCAGGCCGTTCTTGGCCGACTCGTGCTTCGAGAGTCCGGCCAGCGACAGGATGAACAGCAGGGCGGCGACGATATACGCCGCACCGGTGATCGAGGTGATGTCCATGGTCAGGCTCCCTTGCTGAACATCGAGAGCATGCGGCGCGTGACCGCGAACCCACCGAAGACGTTGATCGAGGCCAGCAGGATCGCGACGGCCGACAGGATCCGCACGAGGTTGTCCTCGGCGGGGACCTGCAGCAGCGCACCGACGACCACGACGCCGGAGATGGCGTTGGTGACCGACATCAGCGGCGTGTGCAGCGCGTGCGCGACCTTGCCGATGACGTAGTAGCCGATCACGATCGAGAGCATCAGCACGGTGAAGTGCGTACGCAGCTCCTGGGTCGGGGCCAGCGCGTTGACGAGCCAGAACAGGGCGATCGCGCCGAGCACCAGGCCGATCTTGGTGCCTGCCGACATCGGAGCCTTCGGCTCCTTGACCGGTACGACGGCAGCGGGGGCCGCGGCCGGGGCGGCGGAGACCTGTACGGCCGGGGGCGGCCAGGTGATCGAGGCCGCCTGGCCGTCGCGGGCGTCGACGACGGTGATGCCGCGCTGGACGACGTCGTCGAAGTCCAGGCCCAGCAGGCCGTCCTTCTCAGGGGTCAGCAGCTTGAGCAGGTTGACGATGTTGGTGCCGTACAGCTGTGAGGTCTGCGCGGCCAGCCGGCCGGCGAGGTCGGTGTAGCCAAGGATCGTGACGCCGTTCTCGGTCACGACCCGCTGGTCGGCCACGGTGCCGGCGGCGTTGCCGCCGTTGGCCGCGGCCATGTCGACGATCACGGAGCCGTTGCGCATGGCGGCCACGGTCTCGGCGGTCAGCAGCGACGGGGCCGGGCGCCCCGGGATCAGGGCGGTCGTGATGACGATGTCGGCGGCCCGCGCCTCCTCGTCGTACATCGCGGCGGTCGCGGCGACCTGCGCGGCGGACATCTCCTTGGCGTAGCCGTCGGAGGAGACCTCCTGCTCCATCTCGACGTGGACGAACTGCGCGCCCATCGACTCGACCTGCTCGGCGACCTCGGGACGCACGTCGAACGCGCGCACGATGGCACCCATCGCCGAGGCCGCGCCGATCGCGGCCAGGCCGGCGACACCGGCGCCGACGACGAAGACCCGGGCCGGCGGGATCTTGCCCGCGGCCGTGACCTGGCCGGTGAACATCCGGCCGAACTCGTGGGCCGCCTCGACCACCGCGCGGTAGCCCGCGACGTTCGCCATCGAGGACAGCACGTCCATCGACTGCGCGCGCGAGATCCGCGGCACCGCGTCCATGGCCAGCGCGGTCACGCCCTGGGCCCGGAGCCGCTCGAGCAGCTCGGGGCTACGGCCCGGCGCCATCATCGAGATGATCGTGGCGCCCTGCCGGAGACGTCCGATCTCCTCGTCCGTGGGGGCGTTGACCTTCACGACCACGTCGGCGGCCCACACCTCCTGCGCCGTGCCGACGCGCACCCCGGCCTCGGTGAACGCGGTGTCGGGCTGGTCGGCGAGGTCGCCGGCGCCCGACTCGACGATCACGTCGTAGCCGAGGTTGGTCAGGTGGGTTACGGTCTTAGCGGTCGCCGCGACCAGGGTTTCGCCCTGTTTCGACTCACGCGGGATGCCGATCAGCATCGAGCCTCCAGCCCTTATGTGGATAAACGCGAGTCAACCTACACAGAGCGCACCCCCTCGCGGGGGGCGTCTTACGTGTGACGCACGTCACTCGCCCCGAATCCGTGATGCCGACTCACCCCACGAGGTGGGCGCGCCCGGCGGTCGGCGGGCGCTGCCAGACGACCTCGAGCAGACCCTGGCGGTTCAGCCGGCGCCGGGTGACCAGCCACGAGGCAGCGGGCACGTCGGGTACGTCGGGTACGTCGACCGAGCCCAGCTCGTCGGCGCCGGTGACCACGAGGAGGTGGGTGGAGTCACGCTCCCCGAACAGGCCGACCGTGACGCCGGCACCCTCGGGTGCCGTCGTGACCGCGGAGAGGAGGACCTGGCCGAGCAGGGCGGCGGTGGCGTCGTCCGGTGCGTCCGTTCCGTCCCCGCGGATGGTCAGGTTCACCGATCGCGATCGGGCCTCGGTCAGGGAGTGGGCGAACCACCCGCTGAGGTGGACGATCTCCGGGTCGATCTGCACGACCTGGCGAAGGTGGTGCTCCTCGGCCGCACACCGGCGCTGGATGTCCGCGGAGCGGATGTCCTCCGTACCCGCGGCCATCCGTCGCAGGAGCGCGATCGAGCCGTCGAGCCCGGCGCCGGTCCACCGGGCTCGCGCGGCCATGGTCCGGGCGCGTGCGCTGGCCTCGGCGCGTGCGGTCCGCGCCTCGTGTCGAGCTCGCTCGGACTTCCGTGCGATCCAGCCGAGGCTTGCCGAGAACACCGCCCAGGCCCCGGTGATGGCAGCCTGGGGTGCGAGCCCGACCAGGACGAGGAGGACGGCCTCGGGGCCGTGCGGCCACGCGACGACCACGGCAGTGCCCACCGCGGCCCCCAACAGGCCGAGTGCGGCCTGCAACGGTCGCAGGGTGGCCGGCAGGGCGAGGAGGAGGGCGAAGAGGGCCGTGAGGCTCAGGCTCAGCCACTGGTCGACGGCCGCGGCACGGGGGTCGGCGGCCCTCAGCTCGAGCACGTAGACGATCGGGACGCTCGTTGCCACGACGGCCGCGCCCCACGGTGGCAGGTCGCGGTCGTGACGGCACGACCAGGCGCACAGGAGGCAGACCCCGACGAGGAGGGCGACGCTGAGGTGTGCCTCGAGGAGCCGCGGGTGGACGAGTGCCGTCGCCAGGCTCGCACCCGTCATGGCACTCGCCCATGCCCAGCCCGCGACCCGCCGCATTCGCCTGACCGGGTACGACGAGTCGTCCGTCGGCTCCGGTCCTCGTTCCGGCGCGTGGGCACGGCCTTGGTCGAGGGGGCAGGACAGCTGCACCGACGTGCCGGCGCCGGGTGCGCTGTGGATCGTCGTCGCCACATCCTGCTCCCGCGTCCGGGCGACCACCGACTGGGCCAGTCCGCCGCGCGGAGGCGGCGAGCGGTCGAAGCCGGCGCCGTCGTCGGACACCGTGATCACGAGATGCGAGGAGGTGCGGACGCACCTCACGTGGACCTGCTCGGCCCCGGAGTGCTTGGCCGCGTTGCGGACCAGCTCCTCGACGGCGGCTCCGATCGCCTCGGCGGCCTCGGCCGTGATCAAGGCCTCGTAGTGGGCGAGCTCGGGGTCGCTCATGCCCGTTCGGAGCACGGGCATGAGGAGACTCGCGCGCCCGATCGCGGCGGCGATGCCGTGCCCCGCGCCCCGGCGGCCCATCAGTCTCGCCTCCGCCCGGTCCGCGTCGTCGGCGCACCGGCGCCGGACGAGGGCCGGATCCGAGACGGCGCGGCCCCCGGAGGCGATCGCCGCGAGCGTGTTGATGACGGTGTCGTGCAGGACCCGTGCGTCCTCGGTCGCCTCGCGACTCGCGGATCTCACGGCGAGCACCCTGCGCCGCTCCTCCTCGGCGAGCCAGACCAGTCGGTCGGTGTCGCGGGCGAAGGCGTGCCCGGTACGGCGGAAGGCGCGGGCCGCGATGCTCACCGCGAGCGCGATGACCAGTGTGGTCGTCGCCGTACGAGGCCCCCACCCGGTACGGAGGAGCGCGATCGCCGCCACCAGGACCGTCGTGATCCCGACCGTGACGAGTGGCCAGCCCCGCCCGCGCACCATCAGCGTCGCGTTCCCGGGGAGCAGGCATGCGGTCCAGAAGAGGAACAGTGCGAAGGGCCCGTGCAGTGTGGAGAGTGCCTGCACCTCCATGACCACCAGCGCGGTCTGCACGACGTAGCAGGGCGCGACCGGCCAGCGGTGGACCAAGGTGGCCAGGGCCAGGAGGAGCTGCGCGGCGTGCGCGGCGACCAGGAGCGCGGGGGACACCTGCAGGCCGGGGGTGGCGAGGACCGTGAGGACGGAGATCGGCTGCCAGAGGACGATGGCCAGCAACAGCGCCGTGCGCACCGACTGCTCGAAGGCGTCCGTCACCCACCGTGCGGGCACCGTGGGGGCCGGTCCTGCCACGGAGCTCAACCGGCGGCGATGCCGTACATCCGATCGCCCGCGTCGCCCAGGCCGGGCACGATGTAGCCCTTCTCGTTGAGCCGTTCGTCCATCGCCGCGGTCACGATCGTCACCGGGATGGCGAGGTCGCCCAGCTCCCTCTCGAGGCGCGCGCAGCCCTCGGGCGCGGCGAGCAGACAGACCGCGGTGATGTGGTCGGCGCCGCGCTCGACCAGGAACCGGATCGCCGCCGCGAGGGTGCCGCCGGTGGCGAGCATCGGGTCGACCACGTAGCACTGGCGGCCGGACAGGTCCTCGGGCAGGCGCTCGGCGTAGGTCGTCGCCTCGAGGGTCTCCTCGTTGCGGACCATGCCCAAGAAGCCCACCTCGGCCGTCGGCAGCAGCCGGACCATGCCGTCGAGCATGCCGAGGCCCGCCCGCAGGATCGGTACGACGAGCGGACGCGGCGCGGCGAGCCGGGTGCCGGTCGTCGCGGCGACCGGGGTCTCGATCTCGGTCGCCTCGACGCGCACGTCGCGGGTGGCCTCGTAGGCCAGCAGGGTGACCAGCTCGTCGGCCAGGGACCGGAAGGTCGGGGAGTCGGTGTCCTTGTCGCGGAGCACGGTCAGCTTGTGGGCGACGAGGGGGTGATCCACGACCAGGGTGCGCATGGGAGGAGCCTAGGCCGTGTCTCCCCTTCCCCGGCGCCTGGCCATCGCACGCGCCGGACGACCTGGCCATCCACCGAGGAAGGGGAGACACGGCCCGGGCCCCCGCTCAGGCGCGGAGTCGAGCGAGCCCGAATGCGTCGCGGAACATGTTCTCGCGGCCCGCGGAATTCATCCCCGAATTCATCCCCGAATTCATCAGGGAATTCGACCGAGCGGCCGCGCGAATCGAAATTCGGTGCCCTGCATCGTGTCATCGCGACGTGCCATGATCCGTCCCGCTTGTCGGGAAGCGGAATTCGGCGGATGTCGTGGATGTGAGGAGGACCGGGCTCGTGGTCGAGGTGCAAGAGGGCGTACCCGCGTACTGGCGTGTGGCGATCGTCGAGGACCACCGGCTGCAGCGCCTGCGGACCGAGGAGCTCCTCGGCCGCCAGCCCGGGCTGCGGGTCGTGTACTCCAGCGAGACCCTCGACGAGCTGGTCGCCTGGATGGCCGGAGGCACGCCGCAGACGCTGCCGCACCTCGTCGTGCTCGACCTGGTCGTCGATCGTGGCCGCGACGCGGACCCGGCCGTCGTCGAGCGGCTGGTGCGCTCGGGTCTGCGCGTCCTGGTGCTCTCGGCGATGGCCTCGGTGCCGCTGGTCCGCGCGATGATCCGGGCCGGCGTGTCCGGGTTCGTGGGCAAGAGGGACACCGAGGAGGACATCATCGCCGCGGTGTGGGCGGTGCTTCGGCGTCGCCAGTGGATCACCCCCGAGCTGGCCAGCGTGATGGCCGGCGACGCCCAGCGGCCGCGGCTGAGCGACCAGGAGGAGCGCGCCCTGGTCCTCTACGCGTCCGGTCTGACCCTCGATGCCGTCGCCGTCGCGCTCGGGGTCAAGCGGGACACCGTCAAGAAGTACCTCGAGCGGGTGAAGGGGAAGTACGCCGAGGTGGGTCGCCCGGTGCGGACCAAGATCGACCTCAACCGGGAGGCGATCCGAGACGGGCTGATGTCGCCGGCGCCCGCCGACGGCGGGTCAGAGCTGAATTGATGTCTTTGACCCCTGAAAAGGGGTCAAGAATGTGGGGCGTCACCCGATGTCACCCGGTTATGTCCCCCTTTCGGGGGACATTTCATCGCCAGAATTGTTGAAGTCTGGAGTGGGCCTCAATAGCCCCACTAGCCTCCATGAGGATCTTTGGGATCACCCTGCTTTGTCCTCCCCCTCATCACCGAAGCGAGGAACTCGACGTGACGTCAGGACCTTCTGGGCGCGAACTGCTCCCGCGCCGCGCGGTCGCGCGACTGACGGCGCTCGCCGCGGTCGCGGCGGGTGCGGTGACCTTCAGCGTGGCCGGCCCGGCCGCCGTACCGGCCCAGGCCGCCAGCGGCGACGATGCACTCACCGTGCGCGTCATCCGCGACATGGGCGGCAACGGCCAGTACGACGCGGTGATCGACCTGCCCTTCGCCGGTGCCACGGTCACGGTGACCGACCCCTTCGGCACCAGCATCGACCTGGTGACCGACGCCAACGGTGTGGCGACGCTGCCCGCCGGCGACACCCGACTGGCCGGCGGCAAGTACCGCGTCAACGTGGCCAACCCCGACCCGACCCGCTTCGAGCCGGCCGTCGCGTCCTTCGACGACCCGGCGGACACCCCGTCGGCGGTCCGGCTGTCGTCGAACCAGGAGTTCGTCGACCTGACCGACGGCGATGTCGCGGTGACCACGGGCTTCTGGCGTCCGCGCGACTACTGCCAGTCGAACCCGCAGGTCGCCAACGCCTGCCAGCCCGGCATCTTCAACCATGCCGTCTCCAACGCGGTCGACACCAGCGCGCGCGACACCCTGTTCCTGAAGAACTACACGTCGGTCAGCTACGACGACATCGCCCAGTCGGCGGACACCCCCGGGGCCGGGATCGGCACCGGCACCGTCTACGGCATCGCCTACGACCGGGTCCGCAAGAACGTCTTCTCCGCGGCCTACGCGAAGCGGAACGGCGCCTACGGCTCGCTCGGCGCCGGCGGCATCTACGTCACCGACCCCGCGACGGGCCAGACCAAGGCGTTCGCGACGGTGCCCAACGCCGGCACCACGCCGCACGACTTCACCACCGTCGCCGACGGCGGCGACGAGGACGCCGCGTTCGCGGCCGTGGTCGGCAAGGAGTCGCTCGGCGCGATCGTCATGAGCGACGACTACTCCAAGCTCTTCGTCGTCAACATGGCGGACAAGAAGGTCTACGTCTACGACGCCACCGACACCTCCGGCGCGGCGGTCGCGCTGACCTCCTTCGCGATCCCGCAGCCCACGCCCGCATGCGCGAGCGCCGACGACTGGCGCCCGATGGGCCTCGGCGAGGACGAGGGCACCCTCTACGTCGGCGGCGTCTGCTCCGGTGAGACCGAGGCGACCACGGCCGACCCGCGTCCCGACTCGCTGCGGGCGGTGGTGCTGACCTTCGACGAGAACACCTACGCCCTGACCGGGCAGGCCATCGACAAGCAGCTGAACGACTACACCCGGGCGGGCGACGGCTACCACTGCATGGGCGACGCCGGCTGGTACGCCTGGAACACCGAGCTGTGGTGCGGCAACAACGGCCAGAACGCGCTCTCGACCCCGATGCTCGGCAAGATCGTCGTCGAGGCCAATGGTGACCTGGACCTCGCCTTCCGCGACCGCAACGGCGACATGGGCGGCGTCAACCTCGCTCGTGAGCGCGAGTCCGGCGGCACGGTCTACCCGTACACCCAGGTCGGTGGCGGTCTCAACAAGGCCTGCCGCGAGAACGGCGCCTACGTCCTGGACGTGGACGGCGGCTGTGGTGTCCCGGTGACCACGCCCAACGCGTCGTGGTTCTACGACACGACCACGGTCCACCCGCTGGGCACCTTCGCCGGCATGACCATGAGCCGGGCCGAGGTCGGCCTGATCATCGACGAGATGGACGGCGGCGGTGCGATCAACACCCAGGCGATCACCGTCAAGAACCGCGACACCGGCAACACGGTGCATGGTCAGACGATCGGTGAGGCCAGCGGCTTCGGCACCAACTACGGCAAGGGCCAGGGTCTGGCCGACATGGACGTCCTGTGCGACCTCGCGCCGATCCAGATCGGCAACCGGGTCTGGTACAACGACGCGGCGACCGGCTCGCAGAGCGCCGGCGAGCTGCCGGTGGTCGGCGCCACGGTCAACCTGTACGACGAGCAGGGCAACCTGGTCGCCACGACGGTGACCAACGACAAGGGCGAGTACTACTTCGACTCGCGCGAGTTCCCGGACATCGCCTACAACTCCGCGTACGTCATCAAGATGGACAACCCCGACGACTACGCGGCCGGCGCTCCGCTCGACCCCGCGGTCTGGCAGCTGACCAAGCCGGGCGCCGGCGAGGACGGCAACAAGGCGTCGATGGTGGACGGCTTCCCGACCGTTCCCGTCACCACGGGCGACCCGGGCGAGAACGACCACAGCTTCGACATCGGCTTCGCGCCGATCCCGAGCATCCACATCGTCAAGTACGACGGCCGCCTGGCCGGTCCTCCGGGCGGCGCCCTGTCGCACGCGAACAACCAGGCGTCGCCGACGGTCTACCAGGCGGGTGCGGACGGCATGACCGGTCCGCAGTCGGTGAAGATGATCGTCACCAACGACGGCTCGGCCGCGCTCGGCAACGTGAACGTCTCCGACCAGACGCTCAGCAAGCCGGCGATGACGGGTCTGACCTGTGACTTCTCGGCACTGGGCGGCCCGGCGTCGGGAACGACCTGGGGTGGCATCTTCGAGCCGGGCGACTCGTTCCCCTGCACCGGCTCGGTCAACCTGGAGGCCGGTGAGGACCATGGTGACGAGATCAAGGTCGTCGCCGAGCAGTTCAACCCGATCACCGGGCTGCCGGTGGCCGGGGCGGCTCCGGTGACCGACGCGGACCGCTACTACGCGACCACGGGCTACCACCCGGAGATCGTGATCACCAAGCGGGACAAGAAGACCGGGACCGAGGCCGACACCAAGAAGCAGGCGATGGTCTTCAAGCCGGGCAAGACCCGCAAGATCGAGATGCCTGCCACCAACGTCGGCACCGCTCCGGTCCACAACGTGAAGGTCAGTGACAAGACGCTCAAGGGCGCCAAGGTCACGAACTTCAAGTGCACCTTCCCGGACGGCTCGAAGGCCAAGGCGAACAAGAAGGGTGTGGTGACCTGGAAGGCCAGCTTCGGGGCGAACCCGACGACCTGGAAGCCGGGCGTCACCTTCGTCTGCACGGCCAAGCTCACCCTCAAGGCCAACGCTGCGCTGCACGCGGACAAGATCACCATCAAGGGTGTGGGTCCGAAGGGCGAGAAGCTGAAGGACAAGGACAAGTTCCACGCCAAGACCGGCGCGGTTGCGGGTACCCCGGCGACGGGTGCGCGTGTCCTGCCTGAGACCGTTCAGCAGTGATGACACGGCAGCGGCCACGGCGAGCACTCCTCGTCGTGGCCGCTGCCGTCTGCCTGGCTGCCTGCAGTGGTCAGCAGGCGGCGGCCCCACGGCAGGACGACCCGCGCCCGCTCTCGGACGCGCAGGCGCAGGCGCTGGCGGTGGTCCGGTTCAACAACTACTCCGCCGGGAGCATCCGGCTCGCGATCACGGCCCAGGGGACGGTGGACATGGACGCCGACGTCCTCGTCGACCTGCGGGCGGGCGCGGCGTACGGCACCTATCGGGCGAGTGACTCCGCGACCTCCGACCCGGTCGGCCAGGGCGTCATCGCCTGGAGCAGTGAGCAGGTCGGCACCGCGGCCGGCGACGACCCGGCGCAGGTGCCGAAGGCGACGGCGTGGACCCAGCGGGCGATGGACACCTCCCAGCCGCTCGACGTCGCCCTGGCGCTGGCCCTGCAGCTGGGCGACGACCGGCCGGAGAACCCGGCGCTGCTGCGCCAGAGCAGCGCCCGGCTGCTGCGGGTCGAGGGCAAGGGCGACGACCGGGTCTGGGTGATGACCGGTCCCGGCTCCGCGGACGGCAAGACCGAGTCGAGGACGACGTACTGGGTGGACACCACCGGTCACCTGCAGCGGATGGAGGCCCGGATCGGGGCCGGCGAGCCGGCGGTGTTCGAGGTCGAGGCGTCCGGCGCGGCCGACGAGATCCCCGGTAAGGTGCTGCGGTTCCTGAGGAGGAAGTGATGACCCGACGGGTTTCCGCAGCACTGCTCACGGCCCTGATGGCCGTGCTCCTGAGCGCCTGCGGCGCGGGTGAGGAGGGTCCCCCCCAGAGCTCCCCGCCCGCAGGCTCCCCCGTCGTCCGGGTGCCGCAGGATGCCCCGACGATCCAGAAGGGCGTCGACGCGGTCGCCGAGGGCGGCCTCGTCCTCGTCTCGCCCGGCACCTACCACGAGAGCGTGGTCGTGCGGACCGAGGACGTCACCGTGCGCGGCACCGACCGCAACCAGGTCGTCATCGACGGCGAGGGCATCCGCCCCCACGGCGTCGTCGGCATCGCCGACGGGGTGCGGGTCCAGAACCTCACCGTCCGCAACCACACCTTCTACGGCGTCCTGGTCACCGGGCTGCACGACGACAACGGTCCGCGCGCCAACAACGACGACGGCTACGAGAACTTCGACCCCGAGGAGTTCCCGCCGCTGCAGCGCTTCCAGATCGACCACGTGACGGCCGCCGACAACGGCCTCTACGGCATCTACGCGTTCGACGCCCAGCACGGCGTCATCCGCGACAACTACGCGAGCGGCTCGGCCGACAGCGGCTTCTACGTCGGCCAGTGCCGGGCCTGCGACATCCTCGTCACCGGCAACGTCGGCGAGCGCAACGCGGTCGGGTTCGAGAACGCCAACGCCTCCGAGCCGATGATGGTGGTCGGCAACCGGTTCAGCTCCAACCGGGTCGGGATGACCTTCCTGTCCGACTACCAGGAGGCCTTCATCCCCGAGACCGGCGACGTGGTGGCCGGCAACCTGGTCGTCGACAACGACCACGAGCAGACCCCGGCCCAGGCCGACGGCGGCTTCGGGATCGGGATCGGCATCTCCGGCGGCACCGAGAACCGGTTCGTCCGCAACCGGGTCGAGGGGCACCCCCGCACCGGCGTCGCCGTGGCCCACAACAGCGACCTGCCGGCGCTCGCCAACCAGTTCGACGGCAACGCGTACGACGGCAACCGGGTCGACTTCGCCGACATCTCCTCGTCCGCGACTCCCGGCGTCGGCAATTGCCCGGAGCCGGGGATCACCACCCTGCCGGCGAGTCTCGCCGGCGCGGCCTGCGACGGGTCGACCAAGGGGGCTGCCGTCGAGGCCGCCGCGCTCACCGCACTGGCCGCCGCGCCGGCCGGGATCAGCTTCCTGGAGGTGCCGATGCCGCCGGACCAGCCCGGCCTGACCGACGTCGAGCAGGTGCCCGAGCCGCTGCCGGCCACCGTGGCCATGCCCGACCTGGCGAGCATCCAGCTGCCGCCGCGCTCCCTGTTCGCCGACCTGCTGTGGGCGGCGTCGTGAACCGCCTGCGCCGCACCGCCGTGGCCGCGGCGCTCACGCTCGCGCTGGCGGGAGCCGCCGTCCCCGGTGCGTCCGGTGCCGAGTCCGAGGGGCGGGTGCGGACCGGCGTCACCTGCGCGGCACCGGCCGGCCCGTTCAAGCCGACCAAGGCCACCATCGCGGCGATCGGCCGATCGGTGGGAGTGGTTCGCGTGCGTCGTACCGCCTCCGGTGCGGTCGGCACGCCGCCGGTCTCCAAGCGCGGCAAGTGGCTGATGGGACTCGACCCGCAGGTGCGGCCCGGCGAGGGCGAGGGCACCGTGATCATGGCGGCGCACACCTGGCCCGACGACTCCGCGCTCGGCAACGCGCTGCTGCACTCGCTGCATGCGGGCGACCGGCTGGTGCTCACCAAGGGCGACGGGGCCAAGGTGGCCTGCTACCAGGTCACCAAGCGCAAGCAGTACCGCGCCGCCAAGGTCCCGCGGAAGAAGGCCTTCCGCTGGTGGGGACCGGAGCAGCTGGTGATCGTGGTCTGCTCGGGCAAGCGGCTCGGTCCGGGCCGCTGGTCCCACCGCACGATCTGGTACGCGACCCCCGTCTCCGACCGATGAGCGGCACCACCCGCCGCGGCCTGGTCGGCCTCGGGGTGGCGTCGGCGGTGGGTCTGGCCGCCTGCCGGGCCGCCGACGGCGATCCGGCCCCGAAGGCGGGGGCCGGCAGCTCCGGTCCCCGGGCCGTCGACCCGCACGGCGACCAGCAGGCCGGCATCGCCCGCCCGACCCTGCCGCAGGCCCATCTGGTCTCGCTCGTCCTCGACGTCGGCGACCGGCCGGGACCGCTGCTGCGCGATCTCGGCACGCTGATCGCCGAGCTGACCGACGCGGGCGTCCAGGGCGTCGCGCCCGGCGACCTCACGGTCACGGTGGGGATCGGACCGCGGCTGGTCGCGACGGTCGACCCCGCCCTGCCCGGCGCGAGCGCGCTGCCCGACTTCCGACGCGAGGAGATGGCCGACCGCGAGCGCGGCGGCGACCTGTGGGTGCAGGTCTGCGCCACCGACCCGCTCGTGGTGTCGATGGCGCTCACCTCCGTGCGCGAGCTCCTCGGCGCGCGGGCCACGCCGCGCTGGTCGCAGCGGGCCTGGCGCGGCCCCGCCGAGGCCACCTCGGACAAGGGGGTCGAGGCGGCCCGCAACGTCCAGGGCTTCCAGGACGGGATCATCGCGCCCCGCGGGACCGAGGAGCTCGACGAGTCGGTCTGGCTGGCCGGCCCGGAGCAGGTCGTGGGCGGCACGATCGCCGTCGTCCGCCGGTTCCGGATCGACGTCGACGCCTGGCGCGGACTGTCGACCGGTGAGCAGGAGGCCGCGGTCGGGCGGGTGCGGAGCACCTCGGTCCCGCTCTCCGGCGAGGGCGACCCGAACCTCACCGCCAAGACGCCCGACGGCAGCTATCTCATCCCGGCCGACGCCCATGTCCGGCGCGCGCACCCGCTCGACGTCGGCGTACCGATGATGCTGCGCCGCTCGTACTCCATCGACGAGCCGTCCCCGGGCCTGCTGTTCATCAGCTTCCAGAACACCCTGCGCGCATTCACCGCGACCATGCAGCGCCTCGACGAGTCCGACCGGATGATGGAGTTCGCCACCACCACCGCGTCGGGCACCTTCCTCGTGCTTCCCGGGCACTCCGCGACCCGCCCGCTCGGGTCGACTCTGTTCGGCTGATACCCGCAAGGCGGCGAAACCCTCTGGCCCTGTGACCGGTCCCGTGCCACGCTGGACGCATGACCGCCAGCTCGGCCATCGAATCCGTCGACTTCGCCGTCGCCGCCTATCGCGAGGAGGGCGTGTGGCAGGTCTCCGAGCTGTCGCCCGACCACGCGACCGACGTCGACACCCTCGCCACCGCGCTGCGCCGGTTCCCCGGTGACGGCGGCGCGGTCGGGCTGGTCGCCGTCGACGAGGACTTCTTCGTCGTCGTCCGCGTCGCCGGGCCGCGGACCCGGGTGATGCTGTCCGACATCACCGCAGCGACCGAGTGGGAGATGGCGGCGATCGTCGTGGAGCACCTCGGCCTGCCCCCGGTCGACGACGAGGACGATCCCGAGCCGGCCGGCGACCTCGAGCTGCTCAGCGACCTCGGCGTCGACGCGATGGACCTCGCCGCGATCCTCGACGACGACGAGCTGTACCCCGACGAGATGCTCTCCGAGATCGCCCGCGGCCTCGGCTTCGGCGACCTCTTCGACGACGCCGTCGGCCTGACCTCCGCGTGAGCGGGCCGCTGCGCCGCTGGGAGGAGCCGATGCGCGCGGCCCTCGCCCAGGCCCGCGCCGCGCTCGCCACCGGCGACGTCCCCATCGGTGCGGTCGTCGTCTCTCCCGAGGGTGCCGTCCTCGGCACCGGCCGCAACGTCCGCGAGCGCGACGCCGACCCGACCGGCCACGCCGAGGTCGTCGCCCTGCGTGAGGCGGCGGCCGCCCGCGGCGAGTGGCGGCTCACCGGCTGCACCCTCGTCGTCACCCTCGAGCCCTGCACCATGTGCGCCGGCGCCGCCGTCCTGTCCCGGGTCGACCGGGTCGTGTTCGGTGCGTACGACGCCAAGGCCGGCGCTGTCGGGTCGCTGTGGGACGTCGTACGCGACCGCCGGCTCAACCACCGCCCCGAGGTGGTCGCCGGGGTGTTGGCCGAGGAGTCGACTGCGCTGCTCGACGGCTTCTTCTCGGCCCAGCGCGGGACTATCGGAGGATGGCGGCCTCGGCGGCCAGCCGGCTGATCCGCGTCCAGTCGCCGGCGGCGACGGCGTCGGCGGGGGTGAGCCAGGTGCCGCCGACGCAGCCGACATTGGGCAGCGCGAGGTAGTCGGGGGCCGAGCCGGGCCGGATCCCGCCGGTGGGGCAGAACCGGGCCTGGGGGAGGGGACCCGCGACCGCCCTCAGGTACGCCGTCCCGCCGGCCGCCTCCGCGGGGAAGAACTTCATCTCCGTCACGCCCGTCTCCACGACGCTCAGCACCTCGGAGACCGTGGAGGTGCCGGGGAGGAAGGGCACGCCGGTGTCCCGCATCGCGCCCAGCAGGGCCGGCGTGTAGCCGGGGGAGACCAGGAAGCCCGCGCCGGCGGCCACCGCCGCGGCGGCCTGGCCGGGCGTGGTGACCGTCCCGGCGCCGAGCGCGATCTCGGGCACCTCGGCGGCGATCGCGCGGATCGCGTCGAGGGCGACGGGGGTGCGCAGGGTGAGCTCGAGGGCGGGCAGGCCGCCGTCGACGAGCGCCCGGGCCAGCGGTACGGCGCTGGCCAGTTCGTCGATGACGACCACCGGCAAGACGGGGACCAGGTCAAGAGGAGACAAGGGAGACCTCCGGGGCAGTGGGGACGGGGAAGATCGACGCGCCCTGGTCGGCCGGGCCGACGGTGGCGCGGAAGGCGGCGAACAGCTCGCGACCGGTGCCGGCCCAGGCGTCGCCGGCGGGAGCGGCCCCGACCGCCGGGCGCCCGGCCAGGTCGGCCGCGATCGAGAGCACCCCGGCGTCCGCGTCGAGCGTGACCACGTCGCCATCGCGCACCCGGGACAGCGGCCCGCCGAGGGCGGCCTCGGGGGTGACGTGGATGGCGGCGGGGACCTTGCCGGACGCGCCGGACATCCGGCCGTCGGTCACGAGCGCGACCCGCTGCCCCCGGTCCTGCAGGACGCCGAGCGCCGGGGTCAGCTTGTGCAGCTCGGGCATCCCGTTGGCGGCCGGCCCCTGGTACCTGATCACCGCCACCAGGTCGACGCCGTCCAGCTCGCCGGCGGCGAAGGCGGTCAGGAAGTCGTGCTGGTCGTCGAACACCCGCGCCGGCGCGGAGACCACCCGGTGCTCGACCGCGACGGCCGACGTCTTCACGACGCCGGTTCCGAGCGGCCCGCGCACCACCTTCAGCCCGCCGTCCACCGAGAACGGAGAGTCGGCCGGCCGCAGCACCTCCGGATCGAGGCTCGACGACGGGCCCGGCCGCCATGACAGCTCGCCGTCGGTCAGCACCGGCTCGGTCGCATAGCGTCGCAGCCCCCGGCCCACGATGGTCTCGACGTCCTCGTGCAGCAGCCCCGCGCCGAGCAGGGTGCGCACCAGGAGCCCGATCCCGCCCGCGGCGTGGAAGTGGTTCACGTCGGCCGCGCCGTTCGGGTACACCCGCGCCAGCAGGGGTACGACGGCCGACAGGTCCGCGAGGTCGTCCCAGCTGAGCAGGATCCCGGCCGCGCGGGCGATGGCGACCAGGTGCAGGGTGTGGTTGGTCGACCCGCCGCTGGCGAGCAGTGCGACACAGGCGTTGAGCACGACCCGCTCGTCGACCTGCTCGCCGATCCCCGGCGTCGAGCCCGCGGCCCGGCGTACCGCCACGGCGGCGGCCTCCCGGGTGAGCGCCTCGCGCAGCGGTGTGTCCGGGTTGACGAAGGAGGAGCCCGGCAGGTGCAGGCCCATCACCTCCATCAGCAGCTGGTTGGAGTTGGCGGTGCCGTAGAAGGTGCAGGTCCCCTTGGAGTGGTACGACGCGGCCTCGGCCGCGAGCAGCTCCTCGCGCCCGGCCTTGCCCTCGGCGTAGGCCTGTCGCACCCGGGCCTTCTCGCCGTTCGGCAGGCCGGAGGTCATCGGTCCGGCGGGCACGAACACGGTCGGCAGGTGCCCGAACGACAAGGCCCCGATCAGCAGCCCGGGCACGATCTTGTCGCACACACCGAGCAGCAGTGCCGCGTCGAACATGTCGTGGGAGAGCGCGATCGCGGTCGACATGGCGATCACGTCGCGGCTGTAGAGCGAGAGCTGCATGCCGTCGCGGCCCTGGGTGATCCCGTCGCACATCGCGGGCACGCCGCCCGCGACCTGCGCGAGCCCGCCCGCACGGATCACCGCGTCCTTGAGCACGGGCGGGTACGCGCCGTACGGCTGATGCGCGGAGAGCATGTCGTTGTAGCTGGTGACGATCGCCAGGTTGGGCTTCTGGCCACGGGCCAGCTCGGTCTTCGCGCCGCCCTCGGCCGCGGCGAAGCCGTGCGCGAGGTTGGCACAGGCCAGCCGGCCGCGCGCGGGTCCGCGGACGGCGGCGGCCCGGACCCGGTCGAGGTACGCCGACCGGCTCGTCGCGCTGCGCTCGACGAGCCGCCGGGTGACCTCGGCGAGGACGGGGTGCAGGTCACTCATCGGCCGACCTCCTGCCAGGCGCGGCCGTCCCGAGCAAGCAGGCGGTCGGCAGCCGCGGGACCGGCGGTGCCGGGGTGGTAGTGGAGCGGCTCGACGGCGGCCTCCCGCCACCGGTCGAGGATCGGCTCCACCCAGCCCCAGGCGGCCTCCACCTCGTCGCGGCGCATGAACAGCGTGGGGACGCCGCGCATCACGTCACGAAGCAGGCGCTCGT
The DNA here is from genome assembly GCF_054954065.1 of Nocardioides sp. S5-5. Classification (NCBI taxonomy): domain Bacteria; kingdom Bacillati; phylum Actinomycetota; class Actinomycetes; order Propionibacteriales; family Nocardioidaceae; genus Nocardioides; species Nocardioides sp. S5-5. The sequence continues at coordinate 4,369,362 of NZ_CP199913.1, read as the reverse complement.
AGGGTTCGGGGCTGCGCTCGTCGAAGGCGTCCGCCCAGGCGAGGTCGAGGGACGCGGGGTGCAGCCGGATGCCGCCCGGGCCGGGGTGCTTGGCGGTGAGGTGCAGCTGCATGCCCTCGTCGGGCTGCATCCGGATGGTCAGCCGGTTGGGCGTCGTGACGCCCTCGCTGTCGGGGAACATCGCGTGCGGCGGCTCCTTGAACACCACCTCGATCGTCGACTCCTGGCGGGCCAGCCGCTTGCCGGTGCGCAGGTAGAAGGGCACACCGGACCAGCGCCAGTTCTGCACCTCGGCCCGCAGCGCGACGAAGGTCTCGGTGGTGCTGGGGTGTCCCAGCTCGGTTCCGTACGTCGAGTACTGGCCGCGCACCGTGGCCCGGTCGACGTCCGCCCCGGTGAGCGGTGCGAGGGCGCGCAGCACCTTGAGCTTCTCGTCACGGACGGCGTCGTGCGCGTCCCCGCCGACGACCCCGCCGACGCGGGCGGGCGGCTCCATCGCGACCAGGCAGAGCAGCTGCAGCAGGTGGTTCTGCACCATGTCCCGCAGCGCGCCGGCCCGGTCGTAGTAGTCGCCGCGGTCCTCGACGCCGAGGGTCTCGGCGACGGTGATCTGGACGTGGTCGACCCAGCGGGAGTTCCAGATCGGCTCGAGGAAGACGTTGGCGAAGCGGGTGACGAGCAGGTTCTGCACGCTCTCCTTGCCGAGGTAGTGGTCGATCCGGAAGATCTGCCGCTCCTCGAAGACCCGGGCGACGGCGTCGTTGACCTGGCGCGAGGAGGCGAGGTCGGCGCCGATCGGCTTCTCGAGCACGACCCGGCACCGCGGGGTGACCAGGCCGAGGTCGTCGAGCCGCTCGCAGAGGGCGCCGAACAGGTCGGAGCCGACGGCGAGGTAGTGGATCCGGGTCGCCTCCTCGCCGGCCGGGCGGTCCTTGAGCAGGCCGTGCAGCCGATCCCAGTCGTGGGCGGAGCCGATGTCGAGCGTGAGGTGGTGCAGGTGGGCGGTGAGCCGGTGCAGCGCGCCGGCCTCGAGGTGGTCCTCGGTGACGTGCTCGAAGAGCGCGTGGGTGACGAGGTCGCGGTAGCCGGCGTCGTCGAGCGGGGTGCGGGAGACGCCGATGATCCGGGTGCCGGCGGGGAGCTGGCGGCGGCGCTCCTGCTCGTAGAGGCCGGGCAGGAGCTTGCGCAGGGCGAGGTCGCCGGTGCCGCCGAAGACGGTGAAGTCGCAAGGGGGAAGCACGAGGTCGGGTGCGGTCACCTGTGCAACGGTAGTGCGCAAGAGTGACTTGTGAAAGTCATGCTTATGACTTTTTCAGGACAAAGTGGACGGGGTTTAGAGTTCGGAGGCATGACGGAGGTGCGGCAGCCGGTCGGTCGCGACACGGCGACGGCGGGCGAGCTGTTCGCGCTGGTGCGCGCCGGCCGCGCCGCGACCCGCGCCGACCTCACCCGGCTGACCGGCCTGTCCCGCACCGCGGTGGTCGCCCGGGTCGGCGCGCTCGGCGAGGCCGGCCTGCTCCGGGTCGGGGCCGACCTCGCGTCTACCGGCGGCCGGCCCCCGGGCAGCCTCACGCTGGCGGCCGACGCCGGCTCGGTGCTCGCCGTCGCGATCGGCCGCTCCCGCTCCCAGGTCGCCGTCTTCGACCTCGCCGGCACCGAGCTCGCCACCTCCGCCGTCGACCACGAGGTCGGCGCCGGACCCGACCTGGTGATGCCCGGCGTCGCCGACCAGCTCGCGCGGCTGATCGGCGCCGGCACCCCGCCCGTCCTGGGCATCGGCCTGTCGCTGCCCGGCGCGGTCGACACCGAGCGCGGGGTCAGCGTCGACACGCCGGTCATCGCCGGCTGGGACGGCATCCCGCTGGCGCCGTACCTCACCGCGGTGGCCGACGCCCCGCTGTTCCTCGCCAACGACGCCGACATCCTGGCCCGCTCGGAGTACCTCGGCCACGCCGCCCAGGCCCGCGATCTGCTGGTGCTCAAGGCCTCCACGGGCCTGGGCCTCGGCGTCGTCGCCGACGGCCGGATCGTCAGCGGCGCCCTCGGCGCGGCCGGCGACCTCGGCCACACCAAGGTCCCGGAGGCCGCGGGGCGGCCGTGCCGCTGCGGCGACGTCGGCTGCCTCGAGACGATCGCCGCCGGCTGGGCGCTGGTCGCCCGGCTGCGGGAGGAGGGGCGCGACGTCGAGCACGTCCGCGACCTGGTCGCCCACGCCCTCGCCGGCGACCCGGAGGCCAAGCAGCTGCTGCGCGAGAGCGGCCGGATGGTCGGCGAGCTGCTCGCCGTCGCCATCAACCTGCTCAACCCGCGCGCGGTGGTCCTCGGCGGCGACATGGCCGCGGCGTACGACGTCTACGCGGCCGGCGTGCGGGAGGCGGTCTATGCGCGCTCCTCCGCACTGGCGACCCGGGAGCTGCGGTTCCTGCCGGCGACGTACGGCGACCGGGCCGGCCTCGTCGGGTGCGCCGCCCTGGCGCTCGACGAGGTGCTCAGCCCGGCCGCCGTCGACGCCCGCCTGCGCCGTCAGGCCTGAGCCTGCTCCACCTCCGCGTCGGTCAGCAGCCGGGAGCGGATCAGGAAGCGCACGCCGTACGGCGCCTCCAGGGAGAAGCCCGCGCCGCGACCAGGGACGACGTCGATGGTGAGGTGGGTGTGCGACCAGTACTCGAACTGCGCCCTCGACATCCAGACCGGGACCTTGCGCTCGAGCCCGATGTCGAGGTCGCCCAGGTGGACGTCGGCGTCGCCCAGCAGGAACTCGCCGTCGGGGTAGCACATCGGGGCGGACCCGTCGCAGCAGCCGCCGGACTGGTGGAACATCACCGGGCCGTGCGCCTCGGTGAGGCGGCGGACCAGGTCCGCAGCCTCACCGGTGACTGCCACGCGGTCCATCAGAAGAAGCCGAGCGCGTCCGGGCTGTAGGACACCAGCAGGTTCTTGGTCTGCTGGTAGTGGTCGAGCATCATCTTGTGGTTCTCGCGGCCGATGCCGGACTGCTTGTAGCCGCCGAACGCCGCACCGGCGGGGTAGAGGTGGTAGCAGTTCGTCCACACCCGGCCGGCCTTGATCTCGCGGCCGGCGCGGTAGGCCTGCGAGCCGTCGCGGGTCCACACGCCGGCGCCGAGGCCGTAGAGGGTGTCGTTGGCGACCTTGAGGGCGTCCGCCTCCTCGTCGAAGCCGGTGAGCGAGACGACCGGGCCGAAGATCTCCTCCTGGAAGATCCGCATCGAGTTGTCGCCCTCGAACACGGTCGGCGTGACGTAGTAGCCCTCCGCGAGGTCACCCTCGAGGATGTTGCGCTCGCCGCCGGTGAGGAGCTTGGCGCCCTCCTCCTTGCCGATCTCCAGGTACGACAGGATCTTCTCGAGCTGGTCGTTGGACGCCTGCGCGCCGATCATCGTGGTGTCGTCGAGCGGGTTGCCCTGCTTGACCTTCTCGACGCGGGCGATGGCGTCGTGGACGAAGTCGGAGTAGATGCTGCGCTGGACGAGGGCCCGCGACGGGCAGGTGCAGACCTCGCCCTGGTTGAGCGCGAACATGGTGAAGCCCTCGAGCGCCTTGTCGTAGAAGGCGTCCCGCTCGGCCGCGACCGAGTCGAAGAAGATGTTCGGGCTCTTGCCGCCGAGCTCGAGGGTGACCGGGATGATGTTCTGGCTGGCGTACTGCATGATCAGCCGCCCGGTCGTGGTCTCGCCGGTGAAGGCCACCTTCGCGACGCGGGACGACGACGCGAGCGGCTTGCCGGCCTCGACGCCGAAGCCGTTGACCACGTTGACCACGCCCGCGGGGAGCAGGTCGCCGACCAGCTCGACCAGCTTGAGGATCGACCACGGGGTCTGCTCGGCCGGCTTCAGTACGACGGCGTTGCCGGCCGCCAGCGCGGGCGCGAGCTTCCACACGGCCATCAGGATGGGGAAGTTCCACGGGATGATCTGGCCGACGACGCCGAGCGGCTCGTGGAAGTGGTACGCCACCGTGGTCTCGTCGAGCTCGCCCGCCGAGCCCTCCTGGGCCCGCAGCACGCCGGCGAAGTAGCGGAAGTGGTCGACCGCGAGCGGGATGTCGGCGGCCAGGGTCTCGCGGACCGGCTTGCCGTTCTCCCAGGTCTCGGCCACCGCGATCTCGGTCAGGTTCGCCTCGATCACGTCGGCGATCTTGTTGAGGATGTTGGCCCGCTCGGTGGGCGACGTCCGGCCCCACGCGGGCGCGGCGGCGTGCGCGGCGTCGAGGGCGGCCTCGATGTCCTCGGCGGTGCCGCGCGCGATCTCGGTGAACGCCTTGCCGTTGACCGGCGAGATGTTCTCGAAGTAGTTGCCCTTCGCCGGCGCCACCCACTGGCCGCCGATGTAGTGGTCGTAGCGGCTGGCGACGGAGACGAGGGAGTCGGGCTGTCCGGGGGCGGCGTACACGGTCATGGTCTGCTCCAAGCGATGTCGGGAGGTGTCGTGATCGTCGGTGTGACGGCGGTCACGACGCTAGGCAGCGTCACGTTGCAGGTCCGTTGCGCTCCGGAGGTCGGGGGAGGTTGAGGGAGGTCGAGGAGGTCGCGCAGCGACCGTCACGACACCCCCGGGTCAGCCGAGCTCGGCGTCGAGGCGCGCGATCTGCCCCTCGACCAGTGCCCGCATCGGCGACGCCACTGGTACGACGGCCCGCTGGGCCAGCCACATGTCGTAGTCGTCGCGCCCCCATCCCGAGCGGGTCCAGGTCGACATCAGGTCGGCCGCGCCCGAGCGCAGCAGCGCCTGCCGCAGCGTGGCCGCCAGCGACTCGCGCAGCCGTACGACGCCCGGTGCGGTCGAGCGCGGCAGCACCGGTCCGCCGTACCCCCGCATGGCGCTGCGCAGGTCGCCCGCCGCGAGCTGCGCCTCGACCGCCAGCCAGTCGCCGGTGACCGGCGCCGTGAGGCGGTACGGGCGTGAGGCGAGCAGCCCGTCGCCCAGCAGGCCGCGCAGCCGGTTCAGCTCGGCGCGCAGGGTCGACGTACCGCCGTCCTCCTCGTAGAGCAGCACGCCGAGCTCGTCGCCGGTCAGGCCGGCGGGGGAGGCGGCGAGCAGCGCGAGGATCTCGCTGTGGCGACGTGACAGGCGCAGCCGGCTGAGCCTGCCGCGGCCGTCGTCCACCGTCACCAGCGCCTCGTTGTGGCCGAGCAGCTCGAGCAGGAGGCGCAGCCCGGTGGGGTGGTCGGCGACCGGCGGGGGCGGCGGCAGGTGGCGGGCCAGCTCGGCCTCGGCCAGACGCGCGGCGGCGCGCACCATCGCCATCGTCTGCGGTACGACGATCTCGTCCCCGCCGGTCACGTCGAGCACCCCCAGCACCTGGCTGGTCCCCGGGTCGTGGATCGGCGTCGCCGCGCAGCTCCAGGACCGGACCGACGAGCGGAAGTGCTCGTCGCGGGTGACCACCGCGTCCCGCCCGGTCGCCAGCGCGAGCCCCGGCGCATTGGTGCCGGCCAGCCGCTCGTCCCAGTTGCTGCCCTCGACGAAGCCGATCCGCTCGGCCTCGCGCAGCCGCTCCGGCGTACCGCACACCCACAGCAAGGTGCCCTCCGCGTCGGCCAGCGCCATCACCGCCCCGCAGTCGCGCACCTCCCGTCCCAGCACGTCGTCGAGCAGCGGGAACACCCGCGCCAGCGCATGCGCCTCGCGCTGCCCGCGCAGGTCCGGCGTCTCCAGGGCGATCGGCGCCTCGCGCTGGGTGACGTCCACGCCGGCGGCCGCGGAGCGCTCCCAGGACGCGGCGACCTCCGCGCGCATGCCGCGCGCGCTCCCGTCGGTCGGTACAGGGGTCACGGTATCTCTCCCACGTGACGAGCGTCTCTCGGAACGACGATGACGGGCAGAGGTTGCAACCAGGTTGCATCGGGGAGTGCCGAGTGGCGGGAGGGTACCGGGATTTCGGACCGCCGTCGCCGCTCCGGTACTGTCTTCCGCGGTGACGTGTCCGAGCGGCCTAAGGAGAACGCCTCGAAAGCGTTTGTGGGCGCAAGTCCACCGAGGGTTCAAATCCCTCCGTCACCGCCATGGCCTACGGATGAAAGTTCGTAGCCCGACAGACGAAAGTCTGACGAGAGCCACCTGAGGTCCGAGAAGCCGGCCCGAGGGTGGCTCTCGGCGTCTCAGGTGCGGCTCAGCCTCGGTGGGTCGCCGGTGCGCTTGTCGCGGGCTACGTACAGGTGGTCCTTGTCGGGATCGACGGTGAGCTCGCCGAGGAGCCCGCCGAACGACGTCGCGGAACGGGCCCGTGGCCAGGTCACGGATTGATCACGCTTCGCATCGGCCGTACGCCGATCTGGGGCCTCGGGCCGCACCAGACCCGCGATTCGCCCTATTCTCCGCTCATGTCGGAGAGCGTTGAACCAGACGTCCGTCACCGCCGCCGTCGGATGACCGGCCGCGACCCCCACGAGAGCCACCGGGTCTCCAGCCCGCTGGAGCTGCTGTTCGACCTCACCTTCGCCGTCGCCTTCGGTACGGCGGCCAACGAGCTCGCGCACGCGATGGCCCACGACCACGTGGTCCCCGGGATCGTCGCCTTCTGCTTCGCCACCTTCGCCATCGCGTGGGCGTGGATCAACTTCAGCTGGTTCGCGTCGGCGTACGACACCGACGACTGGGTCTATCGCCTGACCACGATGCTGCAGATGGTCGGCGTGCTGGTGCTCGCCCTCGGCCTCAAGCCGATGTTCGAGTCCGTCACGAACCACGAGGAGACGCTCGACAACGACGTCATGGTCTGGGGCTACGTGCTGATGCGGGTCGCCATGGTCCTGCAGTGGTGGCGGGCCGGCTCCCACGACCGGACCCGGCGCGACGTCGTGCGCACCTACCTGGTCTCCATCCTGGTGGCCCAGGTCCTCTGGATCGTCTTCGCGCTGACCGATCTCCCGGTCGGGGCCACCTTCGCGCTGCTGGTCATCCCGTTCCTCATCGAGATCGGCGGCCCGGTGTACGCCGAGACCCGCCTCGCCGGCACTCCGTGGCACGCCCACCACATCGCCGAGCGCTACGGCCTGATGGTGATCATCGCGCTCGGCGAGGGGCTCATCGGCACCATGGCGTCCATCAACGCCCTCGCCGAGGAGGGGCTGACCTGGGAGATCGGGCTGCTCGCGCTGGCCGGCACCGCGCTGACCTTCGGCATCTGGTGGAGCTACTTCGTCGTACCGGCGGGCGAGATCCTGCACGCCCATCGGGAGCGCTCCTTCGGCTTCGGCTACGGCCACCTGCTGGTGTTCGGCAGCGTCGTCGCGGTCGGCGCCGGCCTCCACGGCGGCGCCACCTACCTCGAGCACGAGACCCACCTCGGCCTGCTCGGCACGGTGCTCGCCGTCGCGATCCCGGTGGCCGCCTACCTCGTGGTCTTCTACGCCGGCTACTCGTCACTGACCCGAACCTTCCACGGGCTGCATGTCGCGCTGCTGGTCATCACCGCCGTCGTGATCGCCGCCGCGCTGCTGATGGCGGCCGCGGACGTCGAGCTCGTCTGGTGCCTGCTCGTGCTCTCCCTCGCGCCGTGGGTGAGTGTGGTCGGGTACGAGCTCGCCGGCTTCCGTCACCATGCCGCGGTTCTCGACGAGCTGCGCGAATGACCCCCGTTCGGGGGACAAAACCGGCTAGGTTGGCTAACCATCCTCCGGTAGCCGGGACTTCCGACCTACCGTGAAGGTGGGGACGGGTACATCACCGCTGACGAGTGGCTCCCCGCGGGCGGCGGTGATGGGGCGTTTCAGTTCATCGAGTTGTCCGGCCGCAGGCCGATCAGGGTGGGTCGGTGAGCCCTGCCGCAGTGCGGCCGGGTCGCCGGCTCAGGGGGAGTCATGGAGTTTCAGTCCGAGGAAGAGCTGCTGGAGCAGGTCCGGCAGGGGGACGAGGCGGCGTTCGGCGTGCTGTTCGTCCGGCATCGTGGGTACGCGCTCGCCGTGGCGCGCCGCGTCGTCGGCCAGCGCGACGCGGAGGACGTGGTCGCGGAGGCGTTCGAGCGGATCTTCGCGATCCTCAAGGGCGGTCGGGGACCGACGACGACCTTCCGGCCGTACCTCAGCGTCACGGTCCACAACGTCGCCGTCAACCGGCTGCGCGGGCGCAGCCGGGAGGTGACCACGGAGCCGGGCGACCTGATCCCGCTGCTCGTCGCGGACGACACCTCCGGCAAGCACCTGACCAACCGGGTGGTGCGCGACGCCTTCACGACGCTGCCCGCCCGGTGGCAGCAGGTGCTCTGGCTGTGCGAGGTCGACCGGGTGCCCCACGACGAGGTCGGCGAGCTGCTCGGCATCAGGGCCAACGCGGTCGCGGCGCTGGCGCTGCGTGCCCGGCGAGGGCTCGCCGACGCCTACCTGGCGCAGTACGCCCAGGCCGCGGACTCGGCCGAGTGCAAGAAGATCGTCGGCTACCTGCCCGGCTACGTGAACGGCCACCTCACCCGGGCCCGCCGCGACACCGTCGATCGGCACCTGCGGACCTGCGGCACCTGCCCGGTCGCGATCCTCGAGCTCGGCGAGGCGCGTCGCGACGTCGGTGCGCTGCTCGCGCCCCTGGTGCTGTCGGTCGCCGCGAGCGGCGCGGCCGGTGCGGTCGGCGCGGTCGGCGCGGTCGGCGCGGGTGTGGCCGGCGGGATCGGCTCGCTCGTCAGCAGCTCGTTCGGCAAGGCGCTCACGGGTGTCGCCGCCACGACGGCGGTCGCCGGCGTGGTCACCGGCATCGCGCTGGTCGCGATCCGCACGCCCGCCCCGAACGACACGGCAGCACCGGTGACGCCGGCGCCCGCCCGGACCAGCGAGGCGATCGTCGCGGCCACGCCGGCCGCCCCGCACTCCGCCGAGGACCCGGCTCCGGACCCCGCCCCCGTCGTGGCCGCGACCCCTCCGGTGCCGCGCGAGGTCACCCCGACCCCCAGCGACCGCACCGCCGACGAGCTGAGGTACGACGACGCGAGCCCGTCTCCCACCTCGGCGCAGCCCCCGCGGGCCGAGGCTCCCGCGACCCCACCGAGCCCGACGCCCACGCCGTCGGACCCCGCCCCGTCGGACCCGACCTCGCCTGCTGAGACCCCGCCGCCGAACGACCCGCGCCTGGGTGTGCCGGCCCTGTCCCCGTCGTCCTCCGGGACCGCCTGGCGCCGGGTCACGATCCAGGTCAACGGCGACGGACGGACCGTCCAGGTCGCGCTCGGCGGTGTGGGCGCCACCGACTACTGCGTGAGCGTCGGGGGCGCGGACGGCACCTGCGCGTCGCGGACCCAGCACGCCCCCTGGGCCGACGTCGTCATGGCCGGATCCGGGATCACGCAGCTGACCGTCGACGTGAAGGCCGCGTGGGCGACGTACCTCACCTTCGCGATCACCAGCGTCGATGGCCGCGACGCCGACCTGACCAACAACAAGCGGTCGATCGCCGTACCGTCACCGGGACGGTCCGACCAGGCTTCCTAGCCTCGTGAAATCCCGAGGCTAGCGACCACTAGCGAGGCCACCGGGCCGACTCGTCCAGCCAGGCGCGGGCGGCCTCGGCCCGCACCCGCCGGGTGACGGCCTCGGCGAGCGTCGCCGCAGCGCACCCGCGCTCCAGCTCGGCGACGAGGAGCGCGTGGACCCGCAGCAGGGCATGGCGGCGCTGGTGTCGCAGGCTCGGGCTCAGCAGTGCGGCCGTGGTCCGGGGATGTGTCACGCCGAGGACATGGGCCAGCACGACATCGTCGAGGAGCTCGGGTGCCTGCGTCAGCCGCCTGAGCTGGAGCGCGGCGGGGTGGACGGCCAGCATCTGGGCGGTCGTCACGGCGCGGTGCGCCCAGCCGCGCGGATGGGCCGCGACGGTGATCTCGGGTTGCTGCGTCACGTCCCGTAGACAAAGCCGGAGCCGGGTCCTGACGCGATCGAGGTTTTTCCGCGGAGTCGCGTCATCGCCCGGGGGCGGAGGTGTCTTCCGGGCATGGACAACGTCACCACGAACCGTTGGTCGGACGAGCCGTCACCCGATCGGGTGAGCGGACCGCCGACCGGAGCCACGCTGCAGCTGCTGATCGACCACGTCATCAGCGAGAGCGTCGCCGACCTCGACCGTCCGCACGTGCTGGCCATCACCGAAGGGGGGCTGACCTACGTCTCCGGGCCGTACGCCGACGCCCAGGCGGCGCTCTGCGCGCTCGAGGACGATCGTCGGGCCAACGCCGATGTGGCCGCGGACCGCAGCTATCGCGTCACGCCGCTGCTGCCGCCCCACTGCCCCCACCTGGTGGGCCGGCCCGGTGGTGCGGACGAGTGAGGACAGCCGTCACCCGAAAGGGTGACATTCGGGCCGGGAGTCGGCGCCTTCGGTGTCGCGGCTCGTTTCGACTCTGCAAGATGCCCACACCGGCCAGGCGTCCGTCGGCGAGCGCACCCCGCTCGTCGTACCGCCGGCCGGATCTCGGGGGTAGGGCGGGCAGGGGCATGCAGACCCATGTCGGACAACCCGCTGGTCGCGCACCGCGCGCCGCTGAGACGAAGGGGACAGAACAGTGAGCAAGTCGAGTTGGAGCCATCGCGCGTGGCGGGCCTGGGCCGTGGGACTGGCCCTCGCCCTCGGCGTCGTGGTGGTGCCGTCGTGGACACCGTCGGCGTCCGCGGAGCCGGGAGACGGTGACACCGTCTGGATCGGCTCGATCGCGCAGGGGTTCTCGGGCACCCGTCTGCACAGCGTCTACGAGGACACGCCGGCCGACCCCGGCAATGCGGGCACGCCCGACTACTGGGCCTACTGCATCGAGCACGACGTCTCGGCGAAGACGAGCATCGGCGGGGCCATCGGCGACGCGTCGTCCTTCCTGGGCAGCAACCACTTCGACACCGACCCCACCGTGGCGGGCAAGGTCCTGTGGATCCTCGCGCACAGCTACCCCGCCGTGAGCCTGTCGGCGTTCGGCACCGCCGCAGGGGTGCCGGGCATCACGCAGAACGACGCGATCGAGGCCATCCAGTACGCCATCTGGCGCTACACCGACCTCGACTTCGACGCCAACTGGAACTGGGCGGGCTCCGACTCGCAGGCCAACGCGGAGGCCGCGTACTGGTACCTCATCGACAGCATCAACGCCGGCAACACCATGGCGCCCGGTGACATCTCGTCCGTCACCGCGACCGTCACCGCCCCGGCCGGTGCGCAGCAGGCCGGCACGCTGGTCGGCCCGTTCACCGTCCACACCAACCAGGCCTCGGTGAGCGTCTCGGTCGCCCCGGGCGTCGCCGTGACCGACGCCGCGGGCACTCCGGTCGACATCTCGGCCGTCGTCGACGGCCAGCAGATCTACCTCGACCTGCGCGGTACGTCGACCGCCGGCTCCGCCACGGTCACCGTGACCGCCGCGGGCGCGGGTGGCACCGGCAAGGTCATCTCGGTGCCGACCACCAACGGCGGCACGCCGACCTCCGGCAGCCACGCGCAGTCGCTCATCCTGGTCGCCGCCAGCACGGCCACGACCACCGACTCGGCCGCTGTCAGCTGGACTGTCGCCCCGACCCCGTCGATCGGCACCACGCTGACCGACCAGGCCGACGGTGACCACACGATCCCGGCTGGGGGCGGGATCGTCGTGGACACCGTCGCCTACCAGAACCTGGTCGCGGGGACCTCGTACACGGTGAGCGGTGAGCTGATGCGGAAGTCGGACGGCTCGGCGACCGGCATCACGGGCTCGACGACGTTCACACCGACGCAGGCCGATGGCACGGTGGAGGTGGAGTTCACGGTTCCGGCGGGCCATGCGGGCCAGTCGTTGGTGGCCTTCGAGACCCTGAAGGTGACGGGTCAGACGCCGGTGGTGGCCGCGCACGAGGACATCGACGACACCGCGCAGACCGTCTCGGTCGAGAAGGGTGCTCCGACGGTGACCACCCAGGCCTCGGTGGCCACGGCCCAGGTGGGTGCCGGCCTGCACGACGTCGTGACCATCACCGGCTTCGTCCCGGGCGGCACCGCCACGGGCACCGCCACCCTCTACGGTCCGCTCACCACGGTCGACAGCAGCGTCTGCACCCAGGCGAACGTGGCCGGCACGGTCACCTTCGCACCGCAGAACGGGACGATCTCGACCCCGACCGTCACGGTGACCCAGCCGGGGCTCTACACCTGGCAGGTCAGCCTCGGCGCCGATGACCGCAACACCGCGGCCACCCACGCGTGCGGCTTGGCGGCCGAGACCACCACGGTCGAGCAGCCGGGTACCGGCTCGGGGGGCCAGTCGACGGTGTCGCTGACCACGGAGACCTCGCACGACCAGGTTAAGCCCGGTGCTCGCGTGTCCGACCAGGTCACCATCACCGGATTCGTTCCCGGCTACGGGGCGACCGGCTCGGCCACGCTGTACGGCCCGTTCGCGTCCCGCGACAAGATCGCCTGCACCCCGGCGCACGCCGTCGGCACCGTGAGCTTCGCCCCGGGCAACGGCGTCGTCGTGACGCCGTCGGTCCAGGTACACCGGACCGGCTACTACACCTGGGTCGCCTCGACCACGGCCGACAGCCACAACACCGCCGCGTCGCACGCCTGCGGCCTGGTGTCGGAGACGACGCTGGTGCGCAAGCCGTCGTATGCGGCGCCGGTGGTCAGCACGGGCTACAGCTCGGCGGGGCGCGACGTCGCCGGTCGCCGTAGCGTCGACCGGATCCGGATCCCGTCGCTCGGCGTCAACGCTCCCACGTCGCTGGTCGGCATCAAGAAGGGCCACATGCGGGTGCCCGGCAATGTCGCCCGCACCGGCCGGCTCAGCCGGTCCGCCGCGGCCGGTGACCTGATCGGTACGACGGTCATCGCCGGCCATGTCTCCGACCGGCACGACCGGCCGGGCGCATTCTGGAAGCTCACCAAGCTCCGCAAGGGCAAGATCGTCACGGTCCGGCAGGGTGGCAGGAAGCTGCGCTACCGGGTCACCTCGATCGAGCGGTTCTCGCGCACGAGGCCGCTTCCCGACCGGTTCTTCTCGACCACGGGCGAGCACAGGCTGGTGCTGATCAGCTGCGCCGGCAAGACGACGACGTCGAACGGCGGGTTCCACTACCGCCAGAACGTCGTGGTCACCGCGGTCCCGTTGGACTGAGAAACGAGACTCCGTCGGCGGTGGTGGCGCTTCTCCGCCACCGCCGACGGGCACTCCATCTCGCCGGGGGAGTCAGGCCACGTCGACCAGGATCTCGGCCACCTCCTGGTCGCCCACCGACTGGACCCGAGCGCGTGCCGCCAGCGCCCCGGTCGCCGACCGTACGCCGGCCGAGAGGTGCGGGTGCGCGCCGACCAGGGTCATCCGGGCCCCCGCGGGGTCGGGGAACAGGGTGACGGTGAGGTCCGCGCCACTCGGGGTGCGTGCCACGGCCGCCAGCACGACATCGCCCAGGTCGGCCGCCACGTCGGCGGGAACGTCGGTGCCGCCGGAGCGCACCACCAGCCGGACGCCGTTGTGGTGGGCGTCGTTGAGCGCCCGGGCGAACCACTGGCCGACGTGGACCAGGTCCGGGTGGAGCAGGGTGAGCTGGCGCAGGTAGGCCTCCTCGACGGCGCACCTCTCGCGCAGCGCCGCGTTCCCGGGGTCGGCGGCGCTCCGGGCGGTCTCGAGCAGCTCCAGGGAGCGGTTCAGCCCGGCGTCGCGCCAGCGCGCCCGCGCGCGGTCGGCCGCCTCGCGCTCGGCGAGCCGGGTGCGGGCGGCCCAGGTGGCCTGCTGGTCGGCCGAGGCGCGGCTGCCGATGGCGGCGATCGTGTGTTGGAACCGGCTCCACGCGACCACCAGCCCGAGGGCGGCCGCGCCGGCCATCAGGGTGATCGTCTCGGCCTCGCCCGAGAACGGTCGCGTGGACCGACCGGTGTGGACGGCGACCGCGATCACCACGGCGCCGTACGCCGCTCCCGCCGCCAGCACCGCCGTCGAGCGTGTCCCGAGCTCGGCGATCACGATGAGCAGCCCGGTGGCGCCGATGGCCTGCCAGAGCACCGGGTCGTCGCGCCCGTAGTCCACAGCGGCGGCGGAGAGCACGAACGCGGTCGCCGCGGCGCCGGCGAGCGTCGCCACGCCCCACCAGGGGAGGGTGTCGCGGCGCCGGGTGGTCCGCCAGGCGAGAGCCGCGCCGAGCGCGGCGACGGTCGCCATCAGGTACTCCGGCGTCGCCTGCCCGGGATGGTTGGTGATCGCCAGGTAGAAGCCGACGGCGGACACCCCGGCGGCGTACAGCAGGCAGGCGTCGCGGCGCAGTCCACGGACGACGCCGGCGATGTCGTTCTCCCCGGTCGACCCGGTCGGCACGGTCGGCCCGGTCGGCAGGGCGGCGGTCGTCGGCACGGTGAGCGTGACCCGGGTGCCGGCGCCGGGCGCGGTGTCGACGTCGACCCCGAGGCCGGCCTCCCGGGCCCGCGAGAGGACCGAGGAGGCGAGCCCGCCGGACGGTGCGACCCGGCCGTCGAAGCCGACCCCGTCGTCGGCCACGGTGACCACGAGGCGGCCGTCGTGCTGCTCGGCTCGTACCTCGACCTCGTCGACGCCGGCGTGCTTGGCGGCGTTCTGCACCAGCTCGGTCGTGGCCCGGCGCAGTGCCCGGTGCCGGGCGGGGAGGAGGCCGCTCTCGATCCGGGCCAGCTCGTCGTCGGGGAGGCCGACGTGACGCACCCGGATCCGCGAGTCGTACGACGCCGCGCGCAGCCCGCCGTCGTCGGCAGCCGGCTCGGCGCCGTCGCGCAGCGCGGTGACCGTTGCGATGTCGCGGGCGCAGCGCTCGCGCACCGCGTCGGCGTCGCTCACGGCCGCTCCGCCGCTCGCCAGGGCGGCGAGGGTGTTGATGACCGTGTCGTGGAGTACCCGGGCGTCCTCGGCGGAGGCGCGACTGGCCGCCTCCTGGGCGGCGACGGCCGCGCGCTCCCGCAGGGCGGCGGCCGCCTCCGCGTCGGCGCGCCCGGCGAAGTCGTACAGGTAGGACTGGCCGATCCGGGTCGCCAGCACGATCGCCCACTGGGTGCCGAAGACGGCGATCGGCAGGGTGGCCGGCAGGTCGGGACGCAGCAGCACCATGGCGGTCGGCACCAGGACCGACGTGACGGCCGGCAGGGCGAGCGCGGTGCGGCCGTGGAGCACGAACGACGGGGTGGCGCCGTTGAGGTTCATCATCCAGCAGGCCGCGAACAGCAGGGGGTCGTTCATCGAGTCCGCCACGGACCAGTCGGCCACGAACAGCACGGCCACGCCGACGATCGGGAGCCAGGGGGGCAGCCGGCCGGCCTGGACCAGGAGGGTGGCGACGAGCACGGCGGCGTGGGCCGCGAGGAGCGGCAGCAGCGGGCCGAGGTCGCCGGGGGAGGCGAGGACCGCGCCGAGCATGACCAGCTGCCATCCGACCGTGGCGACCAGGAACACCCGCCGCATCGCGTCGGCCAGGGTGTGCGTCGCCCAGCCGTCCTCGGCCGGCACGAACGGCGCGGTACGACGCAGCAGGTCGAGGGCGATGCGGCCCACGTCCGCCGGTCCTCCGAACTTCGTCACGGGTCCACCCTTCCCTATCGACACCCCTGGGTTTGTGACCATCCGCGAACAACAGCGTCCCGGCCTGCCAGAATGGCTGCGTGGTAGCGGCTGAGGCGTCCGAGGTCTGGCAGGTCGCACTCGTCGAGGACCACCTGCTGCAACGGCGTCGTACCGAGGAGATCCTCGGCCGGGAGTCCGGACTGGTCGTGGTGGCGAGCTGCAGCACGCTGCCCGAGTTCCTGGCCTGGCTGCAGCGCGCCCCGGCCAGTGCTCGCCCCCAGCTGCTGGTGCTCGACCTCAGCGTCGACCGCGGCCCCAGTGTCGACCCGGACGTCGTCGCCCGGCTCGTCGACGCCGGCCTGCGGGTGCTGGTGCTCTCCGCCCTGGCCTCGCCCGCCCTGGTCCGCTCCGTGATCAAGGCCGGGGTCGCCGGCATCGTCGGCAAGCGCGACTCCGAGCAGGACGTCGTCGACGCGGTCTGGACCGTGCTGCGCCGCGGCGAGTGGATGACGCCCGACCTCGCCGCCGTGATCGCCTCCGACGCCGAGCGCCCCCAGCTCAGCGACCAGGAGGAGCGCGCCCTGGTGCTCTACGCCTCCGGGCTCACCCTCGGCGCCGTCGCCGAGGCCCTCGGGGTCAAGCAGGACACCGCCAAGACCTATATCGCGCGGGTCAAGTCGAAGTACGCCGCGGCGGGCCGGCCGGTCCGCTCGAAGATGGATCTGAGCCGGATCGCCATCGACGACGGCTACGTCGACGCCGGGTGAGCCGCCCGACGCCGACACGACCCCCGAACGGAGGACAAGGTCCGGGTTCGCGGGCGATCTGACACCACCCGGAGGCGCGGGTCCGGGACACTTCACGCGTGCTGCTCGGTGGTGACGTCGCGAGAGCCCGCGACCTCCTCCAGGCGGCGTACGACGCCGACGAGGGCGACGGGAGGAGGCAGGCCCACGTCGCCGCCCGGCTGGCTCTGGCCTGTGCCCTCGCCGGCGACCACCATGCGGCTGTGGAGACCGTCGTCGCCGCCGCGACCGCCGCACCCGACGCGGGCGAGGCCGCGACCATCGACGCGGTCCTGCTGACCCGCGCGATCCTCCTGCTCGACCGCGGCCGGCCGGTCGAGGCGAGCCTCCTCGTGGCCGGGCGGGCCGTGGCGTCGTACGACACCCTGGCGCCGATCGCGCTGTGGGTGCAGGTCCAGGTCCTGCTGTGCGTCGCCCGGCCCGAGGAAGGGCTGGACCTGCTGCGCCAGGCGCTGGCCGACGACACGGTGGAGGAGGGGGCGGCGATCGTGCGGGCGGTCCGGGCAGACCTCAACGTCGCGCTCGGCAACATCCGCGAGGCCTGGCTCGCGGTCGCCCCGGGCAGTGCGCGGAGCGCGTGGTCGGCCGTCGCGGAGGCGACGGTGCTCTATGCCTCGGGCGAGTTCGAGGCGATGCGGTACGTCGCGCGCGTCGCGCGCGTCGGTCACCAGCTCAGTGCGCGCGAGGCGGTGCGGCTGCGCGCGCTCGAGGCCGCGTCCTGCCTCGCCGCCGGAGACGACGACGGTGCCGTCCGGCTGCTCGACGCCGTCCTCGGCGACGGTCGGCCCGCGGGCTGGGACGCGGTCCTGACCGCTCTGCCGCGCCCGCTCGTCGCCTTCGCGCGCGGCAGGGACCTGCTGCCCGCCGACGTCGCGGAGCCGGGCTGTTGGATCCCCGGGCCGGTGCTCACCGCGCCGCTGTCGCCGCGCGAGCGCGCCGTCTTGCGCGTGCTTCTCGAAGGGGAGGACCGGTCGGGCATCGCCGAGCGCCTGGGCGTCTCGCTCAACACCGTCAAGACCCAGCTCCGTGGGCTGTACGCCAAGCTCGGCGTCACCAGCCGCGCGGGGGTGCTGCGGAAGGTCGAGTCGATGCCGGCCGGCTGGACCTACGGCGTACCCGACCACCTCGAGGTGTGAGCGCCGGGCACACGCTCAGCCGGCGTGGGTCGGGCCGAGACAGACCGCGACCAGCTCGCCCTCGGCCTCGCCGCTGAACACAGCCCAGCCGCGGTCGAAGCTGACCAGCTCGGTGGTGCCCTCGGGCGTGCGGACGATGGCCTTGCTCGGGATGACGTCACGGTCGAAGCCGGTGACCGAGCACCGGTTGTGCTGCATCATCGCGTCCAGCGGCCCCGAGGACATGTCGAGCCGACGCGTGGGATCGGCCGGCGCCGGCCTGGCGACCGAGCTCATGGCGCCGAAGCCGACCAGCAGGGTGAGTGCCGCCACCGTGGTCGCCGTACGCGCGGCGTGGACGGTGACTCGCAACCAGGACAGAGACGTGCCGGCAGCACTCATGACGCCCCCCTTGTCCACTTCCTGATCGCCCCGTCGCCGGGCCCTGTCGCACTGCTCAGCACAACGACGAGGAGCCGGTCGGGTCACGACCGCGTGACGTGGCCGACACCGCGCACGGCAGGATGGGGCCATGACCTGGTTCGACGCCCCGGCCGACGCGGCCGCCCGGCTCGCGACGGCGGGCTACCTCGCGGACGCCGCCACGGCGACCACCACCTACCTCGCCGGCGCGCTCGAGAAGCCGCTGCTGCTCGAGGGACCGGCCGGCGTCGGCAAGACCGAGCTGGCCAAGGCGGTCTCCCGCGCCACCGGCGCCGAGCTGGTCCGGCTGCAGTGCTACGAGGGCCTCGACGAGGCGCGGGCGCTGTACGAGTGGAACTACAAGAAGCAGCTGCTGTACATCCAGGCCGTCAACACCCAGCCACAGCGTGGCGACTTGCCCGCTGACCAAGATGACCACCAGACCGGGCCGGCTACGTGGCTGGACCACAGCATCTTCTCCGAGGAGTTCCTGCTCACCCGGCCGCTGCTGACCGCGATCCGGCGCGAGGAGCCGACCGTGCTGCTCGTCGACGAGGTCGACAAGACCGACATCGAGGTCGAGGGCCTGCTGCTGGAGGTGCTCAGCGACTTCCAGGTCACCATCCCCGAGCTGGGGACGGTGGCGGCGACCCGCCGGCCCTTCGTCGTACTCACCTCGAACGCGAGCCGGGAGCTGTCGGAGGCGGTCAAGCGCCGCTGCCTGTACCTCCACATCGACTACCCCGACGCGGTGCGTGAGCGGCAGATCCTGCAGCAGCAGGTGCCGGGCCTCGACGACCGGATCGCCGAGCAGCTGGTCACCACCGTCGGGCGGCTGCGGGAGCTGGAGCTGAAGAAGGCCCCGTCGATAGCAGAGTCCGTCGACTGGGCCCGCACCCTGATCGCGCTGGAGATCCGCGACCTCGACGCCACGGCGATCGCCGACACCCTCGGCGCCGTGCTCAAGCACCAGTCCGACCACGAGCGCGCGGTCAAGGAGCTCAAGCTGGCCCGGGCTTGAGGCCGCGATGACCGAGTATGCCGAGCAGTCCGGGCTCCTCGACCGCCACCTGGCGTTCGTCGAGGCGCTGCGCGGTGCCGGGCTGTCGGTCTCGCTGGCCGAGGACATCGACTCCCTGGCCGCGCTGGGCGCACTGTGCTGGAACGACGGGGGCTGGGGCGACCGGTCGTTGGTGCGCGACGCGCTCGCCGCCACGATGGTGAAGAAGCAGGCGCAGCGGACCACCTTCGACGCGCTCTTCGACGTCTACTTCCCCGCCATGGTCGGCAACGGCGTCGCGGGCGACGGTGACGAGGCCGGCGGCGCGGCCGGCGACGGGCAGGTCCGCGACAACGCCACCGCCCTCCTCGACTTCCGCGACCGCCTCGCCGAGGCGCTGGAGGCGGCTCAGCTCGACGAGGCGGAGCTGCGCCGGATGGCTGCCGAGATGGTCGGCGTCTTCGGGGCGATGCCCGGCCGGGGGCCCGGCCTGTCGTCGTGGTCGGCGTACACCGCCCTGCAGCGGGTGGCCCCCCAGGAGCTGGTCGACAAGCTGGTCGCCGCTCTGTTGGGCCAGGGCGCCGACGAGGAGGACGCCCGGCGTCGGGCCCACCGCCGGATCGGGTCGTTCACCGCGATGGTCGAGGACGACGCCCGGCGCCGGATCGCCGAGGAGAAGGGTCCCGACCACGTCGCCGACGTCGCGGTCCGGCCCAGCATCGACAAGCTCGCCTTCATGGCCGCCCGGCGCACCGACCTCGAGGAGATGCGCAAGGAGATCTTCCCGCTGGCCCGCCGGCTCGCGACCCGGCTCGCGAAGGAGCAGCACTCCCGCCACGCGCGCACGGCGCCGCTCGACTTCCGTCGTACCGTCCGCGCCTCGATCGCCACCGGCGGCGTCCCGATCACCACCCACCACCGGCCCAAGCGGCCGCACCGCACCGACCTCGTCGTGCTCTGTGACGTCAGCGGCTCGGTGGCCAACTTCGCCCAGTTCACGCTGCTGTTCGTCTTCGCGCTGCGCGAGGTCTTCCAGAGCATGCGGGCCTTCACCTTCATCGACCACGTCCACGAGGTCACCGGTCACCTCCGGCCCGGCGCCGACCCGGTCGACGTGCTCGCCGACCTGGCCGCCGCCACGTCCCACGCCGCGCTGTGGGGCCGCACCAACTACGGCCGGGCGTTCACGAAGTTCGAGGAGGCCCACCTCGACGCCCTCACCCCGAAGACCACCCTGCTCATCCTCGGCGACGCCCGCTCCAACTACAGCGACCTCCACGAGGACGCGTTGCGGCGCCTCGCCGGCTCGGTGAAGCGGACCTTCTGGCTCAACCCCGAGCACGAGCGCAACTGGGGCACCGGCGACTCCGCCGCGCCGTCGTACGGCGAGATCGTGCGGATGATCGAGTGTCGCAACCTGACCCAGCTCAGCGAGTTCGTCCACGACCTCGCGTGGTGAGGGTGCCGGAATCGCCGCTTCGGCGGCGATTCCGGCGCTTCTTGACCGTTGCAGCGGTCAAGAAGCGCCAGTTTCGCCACTGAAGCGGCGATTCCGGCACCCGACCTCAGCCCGAGAACTCCAGCGTCTCGTCCTCCACCGGCTTGCGGAACACGAGCACGTCCTTGAAGTAGTTCATCTTCAGCCGCCACGGGAAGGTGGCGCCCTGCTTGGGCAGCGAGTCGATGGACCGCATGACGTAGCCCGCCTCGAAGTCGAGGAAGGGCTCCTCGGCGACGCCCGGGTCGCGGCGCGGCACGACCGTCCGGGCGCCGGTCTCGTCCATCCGCCGGAGCAGCTTGACGACGTACTCGCACACCAGGTCGGCCTTCAGCGTCCACGACGCGTTCGTGTAGCCGATGATGAACGCGAAGTTGGGGATGTCGCTGAGCATCAGGCCCTTGTAGGCCATGGTGTCGGCCGGCTTGACCGCGGCGCCGTCGACGCCGAGGGTGGCACCGCCGAAGATCTGCAGGTTGAGGCCGGTGGCGGTGACGATGATGTCGGCCTCGAGCTCGCGGCCCGACTTCAGCAGGATCCCGCCCGGCGTGAACCGTTCGATGTGGTCGGTGACGATGTCGACGGTGTGGTGGCGCAGTGCCTTGAACAGGTCGCCGCCGGGGACGGCGCACAGACGCTGGTCCCAGGGGTCGTACGGCGGCTTGAAGTGCTCGTCGAAGTCGACGTCGTCGGGCAGCTGGCGCTCGAGCAGCCTGCGCAGCAGCGCGCGCGACTCCTTGGGGCGGGCCTGGCAGAACTCGTAGAACGCGATCCGGCTGGTGAGGTAGCGGGTGCGGACCAGCTTCTGGGCGATGCTGTCGGGCAGGCGGCGGTACATCTGCGCCGAGACCTTGTCGTACGTCGGCTGGCTGATGATGTACGTCGGCGTGCGCTGCAGCATCGTGACGTGCCCGGCGCCGGAGTCGGCCAGCGCGGGGATCAGGGTGACGGCGGTGGCGCCGGAGCCGATCACGACGACCCGCTTGCCGGCGTAGTCGAGGTTCTCGGGCCAGTGCTGCGGATGCACGATCCGCCCCTCGAAGTCCTCGGCGCCGGCGAACGCGGGCGTGAAGCCCTCGTCGTAGCGGTAGTAGCCGGAGGTCGACCACAGGAAGCTCGCGGTCAGCTCGATCGTCTCGCCGGTGTCGGTGCGCTCGACGGTCACGGTCCAGCGCGCATCGGACGTGGAGAACTCCGCGTGGACCAGCCTGTGGTGGTAGCGGATGTGCTCGTCGATGCCGTTCTCGGCCGCCGCCTCCTCGAGGTAGGCGAGGATGTCGGGCCCGTCGACGATCGCCTTGGCGCCCTTCCACGGCTTCCAGCCGAAGCCGAGGGTGTGCATGTCGGAGTCGGAGCGGATGCCGGGGTAGCGGAACAGGTCCCAGGTGCCGCCGAGGGAGTCGCGCATCTCGAGCACGGCGTACGTCTTGGCCGGGAACGCCTTGCTCACGTGGTACGCCGCGTCGATGCCGGACAGGCCGGCGCCGATGATCAGTACGTCGAGGTGCGTGGAGTCGCTCATTCAGGCTTCCTTGAAGTTCAGGAGCTGCTCGACCGGGAGGTCGGGCACCTCGATCCTGCGGGAGGCTGCCAGACCTTCGATCTGCAGCCAGGTCACGTCGGCGAGCAGCCGGGTGAACTGTGGCGCCGCCGGGCGCAGCTCCTCGCGGGAGCTCCAGCTGCGCACGGCGGCGATGACGCCGCCGACGAGGAGGAACACCCACGGCGTCAGCGCGTCGCGGTCGTCCTCCTCGACGTCGGCCTCGAGGACGGCGAGGAAGCCGCCGATGACCAGCTCGATCTGCTCGGCGATCTGGCCGATCGCGACGTCGAGCGGCTTGGCCGCGGCGCCGGGGATGTCGCGCTCGGCGAAGCGCATCAGCGCGACGTTGCGAGCACCCCAGCCGACGTACGCGTCGATGATCCGATGCACGATCTCGCGCGGCGTGCCCTCGAGGGTGACCGCGGCGAGCAGCAGCTCGCCGGCGCGGTTGCAGATCTCCTGCTGGATCGCGACGTCGAGGTCGGTGCGGTCCTCGAAGTAGCGGTAGAGCACGGTGCGGTGGACCGACGCCTCGTCGGCGATCAGCTGCACGCTCAGCTCGGCGCCGGGCTCGAGGTCGCGTGCCAGCACGGTCAACGCGGCCTCGATCACCGCCTGCCGGCGGTCGGCGTTGTGCTGCTGCCAGCGGCGCTTGCGGCCGTCGGTCTGCTCCCGCTTCGGCGTCCCCATGTCGACACCTCCTGCGATCCTCACGATGTCAGCGACACGGTACGCCGCAACAGGCCCCGGCGGCGGGTGGCGGCCGGGGGCGCGGCGACCGAGCGCTGCTCGGCGACGTCGGTGATCTTGGCGCGGGGCCGGCCGGTCCGCGCGCCGCGCTCGCGCTCGGCGGCGTCGAGCCGCTGCCAGGCGGCGAGGTCGGCGGACTGGGGGTGGCGGGCGGCGACGAGCGCCGTGATCGCGGTCGCGGTCGGCGCGGGGAGGCCGGCGTCGAGGTCGTCGAGGATCGTCTCGACGGTCTCCTGGGCGTCGGTCTTGTTGGTGCCGATGAAGCCGACCGGACCGCGCTTGATCCAGCCGACGACGTAGACGCCGGGCTCGACCCGGCCCTCGTGGTGGGGGACGGTGCCGGTGCGCTCGTCGAACGGCAGCCCGGCGACCGGGGCGCCGCGGTGGCCGACCGAGCGGACGACCAGGCCGGCGTCGAGGGTGTGGACGTCGTCGGTGGCGACCGCGCGGACGGAGCCGTCGGCGTCGGTGACCAGCTCGTTGCGGGCCACGCGGACCCCGCGGACCCGGCCGTCGGCGCCGAGGATCTCCACGGGGGAGACCGCGAAGCTCAGCACGATCCGGCGCCTCCCGCTGTCGGGGGCGACCGGCCGCTCGGCGAGCTCGCGCAGCAGCACGCTGCGCTGGTCGTCGCCGGTCAGCAGCGCCGGGTCGGCGTCGACGACCACGTCCACGTCGTCGAGCGCGGCCAGGCCGATCAGCTCGGGCACCGTGAACGCCGCCTGCGCGGGGCCACGCCGGCCGAGCACGACCACCTCGCGGACCTGACTCGCGCGGAGCCGGTCGAGCGGTCCGGGCGCCAGGTCGGTGCGCTCGAGGACGTCGAGGGGGCGGGACAGGATCCGCGCCACGTCGAGCGCCACGTTGCCGTTGCCGACCACGACCGCGCGCCCCGACGGATTGGACTCAGCGGCCAGCGGTACGTCGAGCGTCTGCTGGTCGGGGTGGCCGTTGTACCAGCCGACCAGCGCGGTCGCGGCGATCGAGCCGGCCAGCTCCTCGCCGGGGATGCCGAGGCCGCGGTCGGCCGACGCGCCCACGGCGTACACGACGGCGTCGTAGTGGGCGCGCAGGTCGGCCAGGGTGACTCCGCCGTCGGCGCCGACCTCGACGTCGAGGAGGTAGCGGAACCGCGGCTGCCGCTCGATCGCCTCGAACAGGCGGGTGACCAGCTTGGTCGACGCGTGGTCCGGGGCGACGCCGTGCCGGACCAGGCCGTACGGCGTCCGCAGCCGGTCGTAGACGTCGACGCCGACGACCTCGGGGTGCTTGAGCAGCTCGTCGGCCGTGTAGAGCCCGGCCGGGCCGGCGCCGACGACCGCGACCCGGAACGGCCCGGGCCGGGTGAGCCGGCGCTGCTGCGGCACCAGCGCGACAGGGGTGCGGTCGGCGTGGGGGAAGGCGTCGTAGTAGGCGGCGTTGAGGTCGAGGAAGGGCAGCTGCTTCGTCGTCAGCGCGGCATCGGGCACCATCGCTCCGACCGGGCACGCGGTCGCGCAGGCGCCGCAGCCGACGCAGGCGGTCGCGTCGACGTACACCATCTCGGTGGTGCCGAAGCCGGGCTCACCCGGAGCGGGGTGGATGCAGTTGACCGGGCAGGCGACGACGCACGAGGCGTCGGCACAGCACGACTGCGTGACGACGTACGCCATGGCTCAGACCGCGGCGGACTTGGGCTCGCTGCGGAAGCGCGAGGGGCGCCCGTCGATGCCGAGCACTCGCCACACGCGGCGCGAGACCCGGTTCATCAGGCCGAGCTCGTCGGCGAGCATCCGCACGTCGCCGAAGGTGTCGCGCAGCAGCTTCTCGGACTGCTCGGACTTCCAGTAGACCTCGCGCATCACGGACTTCGGGATGCCGAGGTCCTTCTGCATCCGCTTGCTGGGCCGCATGATCACGTCGCACAGCACCCGCATGATCACCGGGTACGCCAGCGACAGGCCGAAGCGCTGCAGCGTGCCGTAGTCCTTGGAGCGCTCGACCAGGTAGGAGTGCGCGAAGCCGATGTGGCGGGCCTCCTCGGCCACGTGGATCTGCATCACCCGCTGCACGATCGGGTGGATCTCGGTGCCGGAGCGCAGCACCGACTTCTGCAGGTAGTCGATCGGCTCCTCGCCGGCGAGGATGCCGAAGAAGAAGATGTTGGGCAGTCCGCGGCCGGCCAGCGCCAGGAAGGGCGCGATCTTGAGGAACCAGGTCGGGCCGCCCTGGACGTCGACGCCGATCCGGTTCACCGCCTCCTGGAACATCTGGGTGTGGTGGCACTCCTCGGTGATCTCGTGCGTGGAGTAGCGGAACTCCGCACGGTCGTTGGGCATCGTCATCAGGTGGTTGACGACGCCGCCGATGAGCAGCTGCTCGAACTGCAGGCCGACCTTGGCGATATTGGCCATCCGGTACCTGCCGATCTCGATCTGCCGCTCCCGCGGCAGCGACCGGTACCACTCCGTGCCGCCCAGCGAGTCGACCGTCGGCAGGATCCAGCGCGGGTCGTCGGGGACGACCTCGAGCTCCGGGCTGTCCCACGCGATGTCGAGGAAGGCGTCGAAGTGCTGGTGGACCGACGCCTCGGAGAGCACACGCAGCGTGTCCTGGTAACTCAGCCCGTCGAGGTCGTGGGCGGTGGGGGTGTCGATCGGGGCGTCGGCGGTCGCAGTCATGGTCCGGTCCGTTCTCGTCATCGAAATCGGGAGCGTGCTGGTTGTTAGCGCAACAACATGTTGCATACATTGACCCGGGTTTTGTCAAGCAAATGGCAGGGAAATGAGCCGAACGGCCCGGAGAGGGCCGTTCGGGTGTGACGGGGATCGCTGCCCCGGACGTCGAGGAGCCCGCGCAGCGACCGTCACGAGACGCCGGGCCGCGTCAACCTCCCGCGCTCGGACGCAGGAAGCCCGAGGCGCGCCAGCGGGCGAGGGCGGCGACCAGGTCGGGGTGCTCGGCCCGGTCGGCGGCGCGACCACCGGCGACGATGGCGGGCAGGTCGGGGTCGGCGGCGGCGTCGTACACCACGGTAAGACGGTTGGCCGCGCCGGCGTTGATCAGCGATCCGAGAAGGGCGACCGGGTTGCCGCGGTCCTCGAGCGAGAGCACCTGGACATCGGCCGGGAGGAGCGCGAGCTGGGTCGCGGGGGCGTCGGCGGTGACGACCTGGTCGACGACGAAGCCGGGCTGGTCGCGGGTCGCGACCTCGAGCGCGGCCGCGCCACCGCTGCCGCGGCCGACCAGCATCACCCGAGTGGGCTCGTCATCCGGCTCGACCGCGGCGCTGAGCGCGCGGACCACGGCGGATGCCTCGCTGGAGGCGTCGCCGGAGACCAGGCGGAGCCGGCCGGCGGCGGGCGCGGGGGCGGTGGCGTCGGGCAGGAAGGCGACCAGGCGTCCGGGCGCCGTTCGCAGCACCCGCACGGGCCCGTCCGTCCGGGCGAGGGTCGCCATCAGGTCGGCGAGGCCGGCGGGCACGGTGGCGCCGTCGGTCGCCGCCGGCTCGGCGGCGACCGGCTCGACGACCTCGCCCAGCCCGACGGCGACGTCGCGCAGCGCCGCACCCCAGTCGTCGGCCAGCGGCGCGATGCCGGTGGCGCGCAGGCCGCCGATCCGCGCCGAGCGCCCGGCGTCCCCGGCGTGGACGCCCGCCGTGAGCAGCCCGCGCATCTGCAGGCTGTCGAGTGTGCCGCCCCCGGTGGTGACGTGCTCCATCAGCTCGGGGTTCGCCTCGGCCAGCTCGCCCAGGTACGCCGCCACGCCGTCGCGGTCCAGCGCGTCGGTCTCGATCAGCCCGGCCGCGACGATCGCGCCGCCGAGGTTGACCTCGGGGGCGAGGTAGCCGATGGCCTTGCCGGCGATCGAGCCGAGGGTCTCGTACGCCGCCGCCTGGAGCTCGTCGATCCAGCGGTAGGTCATCACCGTCGCGCGCAGCACGAGCGCGTCGGCATCGAGCTCGATGGACCGGCTGAGCAGGCTGCCCTTGCCGGTGGTCGCGGCCCGGATCTCGTCCTCGGCGGTGCTCCAGGTCGTGGGGGACAGGGCCGCGGAGTCCGTGACGTCGGGATCGGCCAGCACGACGTCGCCGAGCTGCGACCACGCGCGCATCTGGGCGCCGGCGTCGTCGAACAGGTCGGCCAGCCGCAGCATCTGGTCGTACTTGTCGGCCAGGTCCGCCACCTCGACCGCGCTGAGTGACTGCTCCTCGGTGCTCACCGCGCCGCCTCCCCGAGGACGGGGGCGACGACCGCCCCCAGGTCGTCGGCGACGGCGGCGCGCAGCTCCAGCCGCAGCACGCCCTCCTCCTGGTGGGGGCGCAGTGCCCGCCAGCCATCGGCGAGCAGGGTCCAGGAGACGACGCCGACGGTGTCGACCTCGGCGCCGGACACGTCCGCGACCAGCGCGCGCAGCCGGCCGCGCGCCTCGCTCGCGAGCGAGGCGAGCACGCCGACGACGGTCGCGTCGTCCAGGGCGCCGTCGGGTCCGCGCACGGCGCCGTGATGGCGGGACGCGAGCACGGGGAGCAGGTCGCCGCGGCCGGAGCCGCTGGCCTCCGCGGCGGCGTCGGCGAGCTCGAAGGGCAGGTCGACGTACGACGGCACCTCGGAGGGCCCGAGCGTCACCTCCTCCGAGATCGCGGCGACCCGGGCGAGCTCGGCGGCCCAGGCGTCGGTGCCGAACCAGCCGAGCTCGAAGACGATCCCGTCGACGGTGGCCAGCGAGGCGACGGCGCTCCCGCCCTGGCGGTGCCAGACCTTGGCCTGGACGCCGCCCATGGTGACGTCGACGTCGAGGGCGAGGCGCGGGGAGGCGAGCAGTCCGATCGCCCCGGCGAGCCCGGCGTCGAGCACCCCGTCGACGCTCAGGCCACGGCGCTCGAGGGCGTCGGCGGGGTCGTTGAGGGCGGCGACGGCGACGCGGAAGGCCTGGTCGTCGAGCGTCGCCGGACTCTGCCCGAGGCGGGCCTGCATGGCGTCGGCGGTGGGCGGCGCGGCGACCTCGAACGGGAGCGGGGCGTCGCCGTCGAGTCGGGCGGCGTGCTGCAGCTCGGCCAGGTTGAGGCCGATCCGCCGGGGCGCAGCGGCCAGGGCGTCGCCGCCGGGGGTGCGCGGCGGCGAGACCGAGGTCAGGTCGATGGTCGGCATCAGCGCTCCAGGCCGGGGACGTCGACCGCGAGCCAGTCGCGATGCCCGGACGGCGGCGGCGTGAAGGCCGCGAGCGCCTCGTCGAGCGGGTCCGGCGTCACCTGCAGGCCGTCACCGGCCTCGTTGCGGGTCGCGATCGCGGCGATCCGGGCTCGGGCGTCGGCGACCAGCGCGCCGACCCGCGCCTCGGTGGTGGCGATCTCCTCGCGCACGGCGTCGACGCTCTCGGCATGGTCCGCCAGCGCGTCAGCGGCGCCGGTGTGGCGCTCGGCTGCCCGCCGCAGGTGGCTGGCGCGGTCGGTCACCCGCTCCCGCATCGCGTCCGCGGCCCGCCCGGTCCAGCCGAGGCCCTCGACCCGCGCGACCAGCTCGTCGGCGAGGGCGCGTACGTCGGCCCCCTGGTCCCGCAGCTGGGTCGCGCGACGTCGAATGATCTCGCTGTCGCCGTACATGAGTCGCGCCTTTCCCCGATCGGTCCCTGCTCAAACCCTAGTGGTGGGGGCTCTCCGGGACGGGACCACTCGTCACAGGGCGCCGTCGAGCCGGTCCAGGGCGGTGGTGATGTCGTCGGCGGTGCCGGCGAAGCTGAACCTCAGGAAGCGGCCGCCGTCGACGGTGTCGAAGTCGATGCCGGTGGCGACGGCCACGCCGGTGCGCGCCAGCAGGTCGCGGCAGTAGGCCATCGAGTCGGTGGTGAGGTGCCCCACGTCGGCGTACGCGTAGAACGCGCCGTCCGCCGGGGCGAGCCGGTCGACGCCGAGTCGCTGCAGGCCGTCGAGGAGCAGGCCGCGGTTGCGGGCGTAGCGCTGGACGTGGGCGTCGAGCTCGGCGTACGCCGCGTCCTCGAAGGCGCCGAGCGCCGCGTGCTGGGCCAGTACGGGCGGGCAGATCGAGAAGTTGCCGGTCAGCACGTCGACCGGCCGCCGCAGCCGCTCGGGGGCGAGCATCCAGCCGAGCCGCCAGCCGGTCATCGAGAAGTACTTCGAGAACGAGCCGAACACGACCGCCTCGCGGGAGGTCTCCCAGGCGCAGCTCGACCGAGAGTCGGCGTACTGGATGCCGTGGTAGATCTCGTCGGACACCAGTTGGACGCCGTTCTCCTCACACCAGCGCGCGATCGCGGCGAGCTCGTCGGGCAGCAGCATGGTGCCGGTCGGATTGGCGGGACTGGCGACGACCAGGCCGGCGATCGGCTCCCGTGCGTGCGCCTCGGCGAGCTGCTCGACCGTCGGCTGGAACCGGGTCTCGGGCCCGGTCGGGATCTCGACCACCGCGCAGCCCAGCGCCGCCAGCACGTTGCGGTAGCAGGGGTAGCCGGGCCGGGCGATCGCCACCCGCGCGCCGGCGTCGAAGGCCGCCAGGAACGCCAGCAGGAAGCCGCCGCTGGAGCCGGTGGTCACGATCACGTCGTCGGGACCGACGGCGACGTCGTAGGTGCGCCGGTAGTGGCCCGCGATCGCCGTGCGCAGCTCGACGATGCCGGTCGCGGTCGTGTACCCGAGCGGGTCGCCGCTGCCGAGCAGCCGGATCGCCGCGGCGTTGACGGTCGCCGGCGCACCGGTGCTGGGCTGGCCGGCCACCAGGTTGACCAGGTCGCCGTGGGTGCGCTGGCGCTCGGCCGCCCCCGCGAGCAGGTCCATCACGTGGAAGGGCGGCACGTTCGCCCGCATCGCGGCGCTGAGGCGGTCAGTCACCCTCCCGATCCTGTCATGCGCGACCCGGCGCAAAGTGAACCGCGGCGCCCGACGACCCGGCGCAAAGTGATGCGCGTGATCGCGCCGATCTGGCCTGCGGAGACCGCACGTGTGGCGACTCCAGCGTCAGGTCGGCGGGAAGGGAACGTTGCTTTGCGCCGGGTCGGCGGGCTTGAACAGCTCAGTTTGCGCCGGGTCGGCGGCGTGGCGGCCCGCCCGGCGGCCGAAGAAGGAGCCCTCGCCGAGCTGGGTGCCGGAGCAGTAGCCGTTGCCGTCCTGGGCGATATTCGACGCGCACGCGCCGGCGGCGTACAGGCCGGGGATCACCGAGCCGTCGGTACGCCGGACCTGGCCGTCGACGGTGGTGGCCATCCCGCCGATGGTGAAGCCGGCGTACAGCGCGACGCCGAGCGAGAGGTCCAGCACCGCCCACGGTCCGGCGATCTGCGGGGCGAGCCAGTCGGGGTGCTTGTGGAAGTCGGGGTCCTTGCCGTCGGCCGCCTGCTCGTTGTAGCGGGTGACGGTCGCGACCAGGGACCCGGCGGGCATGCCGAGCCCGGCCTCCATCTCCTCCAGCGTCTCGAAGCCGTCCTTGAGCGGCACCAGCGGCATGTGGTCCTCGCCGAGGTGCTCGCTGTCGACGATGAGGTAGGCGACGGCGTCGGGCTGCCGCATCACGTGGTACGACGTCCGCGCGTGGTAGCTGTCCTCGGCGACGAACCGCCGTCCGTCCCGGTTGACGATGATCCCCTTGCAGCGCGACGACGGCGGGTAGAAGGGCGCGGTGATGAACGGCTCCTCCATGTTCTCCAGAGCCGCGCCGACCGACTCCCCGAGGCGGATGCCCAGCCCGTCGTCGTACGTCGAGCCGAGGGTGAACAGCTTCGAGCCGAGCGCCGGGGTGTAGCGGGCGACCATGTCGGCGTTCATCACGAACCCGCCGGCGGCGATGACGACGCCGTCCGCGCGGATCACGCCGTGCCGATCGAAGGAGCGCCAGGCCACGCCGACGACGGCGTCCCCGTCGACGACGAGGTTGCTCGCCCCGGTCTCGTAGCGGACCTCGACCCCGGCCGTCTCGACCTGCTCGCGCAGCAGGTCCATCACGATCTTCGTGCCCTCGGTGTCACCGGGCACCGGCACCTTGTGGCCGCGCGGGGCGGGCGCCACCTGGTCGCGGAACGGCCACACCTTCTCGTTGCCGGTGAACATCAGTCCCTCGGTGCCGGGCTGGATGACCGCCTTGCCGGGGAAGTAGGAGCGCTCGAACCGGAATCCCAGCGACTCCAGCCAGTCGAAGTGCGCGACCGAGCCCTCGCAGTAGGCGCGGATCTTCTCCTCGTCGGGGTCCTTGGTCGAGGCGAGCAGGTACGCCGCCATCGCCTCGACCGAGTCGTCGTGGCCGGTGGCACGCTGGACCGCCGTACCGCCGCCGAGGTAGAAGTGTCCGCCGGACATGGACGATGTGCCCCCGTGGACCGCGGCCTTCTCGAGCAGCAGCACCCGCGCGCCGGCGCGGGCTGCCTCGAGCGCGGCGCAGCCACCGGCGATGCCGAAGCCCACCACGACCACGTCGAACTGCTCGGTGTCCTCGTTCAGTACGCTCGGCGGGAGGACGTCGGGAAGAGTCAGGCCGGCCGGGGCGTTGGGGTTCGCAGATGCCACGGCTGAAATCTAGAACATGTTCTACCGATAGACTAGATCCCCGCCACCCGACGAAAGCCGAGTGCTAACTTCATGTCCTTCGACGTCCACCAGCTCGACACCTTCCTGCTGATCGGCGCCGGAGTCACATTTCTGGCCGTCCTCGCGGTGCGGATGTCGTCCGGAGTAGGCCTCCCCAGCCTGCTGGTCTACCTGCTCATGGGCGTCGCCCTGGGCGAGGCGGGGCTCGGCATCTCCTTCGACAACGCCGAGCTCGCCCACGCGATCGGGTTCGGCGCGCTGGCGGTGATCCTCGCCGAGGGTGGCCTCACGACCAACTGGCGCGATGCCCGCCCCGCGATGCGGATGGGCCTGTCGCTGGCGACGGTCGGCGTACTGGTGTCGATCGGCATCGTCGCCGTGGGCGCGCACTTCCTGCTCGGCCTGTCCTGGCAGCTCTCGATCCTGCTCGGCGCCATCTGCTCGCCGACCGATGCCGCGGCGGTCTTCTCCGTGCTGCGGGTGGTGCCGCTGCCGAAGCGGATCACCGGCACCCTCGAGGCCGAGTCCGGTCTCAACGACGCCCCGACAGTCGTCCTGGTCACCCTGGTCTCCTCGGGCGCGGTCGGCGAGCACGGCCTGCTCGGCACGACCGGGATCGTCCTCTACGAGCTGGTCGCGGGCGTCGCCTTCGGGCTCGCCGCCGGCTTCGGCGGTGCCTGGGTGATGCGCCGCGCGGCGCTGCCGTCGTCCGGCCTCTACCCGATCGCGGTGCTCTGCCTGACCCTGATCGGGTACGGCGGCGCGGCCGCCGTCCATGCCAGCGGGTTCGCCGCGGTCTACGTCGCCGCGCTCGTCCTCGGCAACGCCGAGCTGCCCCACCGGGTGACCACGCGCTCGTTCGTCGAGGGGCTCGCCTGGCTCGCCCAGATCGGGCTGTTCGTGATGCTCGGCCTGCTGCTCTCGCCGGACCGGCTGTCGTGGGAGGTGATCGGGATGGCGGTCGTCGCGGGCAGCATCCTCACCTTCGTCGCCCGACCGGTGTCGGTGGTGGTGAGTGCCGTCGTCCGGCCGATGAGGTCGGCGGAGCTGGCCTTCATCTCCTGGGCCGGGCTGCGCGGTGCCGTCCCCATCGTCTTGGCCACGATCCCCCTCGCCGAGGGGGTGGACGGCGCGAGCCGGCTGTTCGACATCGTCTTCGTGCTCGTCGTCCTCGACACCCTGATCACGGCCCCGTCGCTCCCGCTGACCGCCCGGCTGCTGGGCGTCGCCCGCCGCTCGGAGCCGCGGGGGATCGAGGTCGAGGCCGCGCCCCTCGACCGGGTCGCCGCCGACCTGCTGCAGATCACCATCAGCCCGGGCTCGAAGCTGCACGGCGTGGAGGTCGGCGAGCTGCGACTGCCGCTGGGGGCGAACGTGTCGATGGTCGTGCGCGAGGGTCGGACCCTGGTTCCCGAGCGGCGTACCGTGCTGCGCCACGGCGACGACCTCATCGTCGTCACGCCCCGCAAGCTGCGCGAGGGCACCGAGCAGCGGCTGCGCCAGGTCAGCCAGGGCGGCCGGCTCGCGCAGTGGCTCGAGGACTGACCCGACTCAGGTGGGGTCGTCGGGCTGACTGCTCAGCGGCGGCGTGCAGACGTAGGCATCCTTGGTCGTGGTGACCGTCGGGTGCCCCTCGACCACGCCCCGGAACCTCTTGCCGACCACGATCGTCACGCCCGGGTAGCCGGACGGCTGGTCGACGATGTCGACGTCGGCGCCGAGGTACGACGCCAGCAGGATCGCGGCCGGGTCGCCGGGGTCGTCGGACCACACCTGGGCGGCCACCGGCCCACCGGTGTCCGGGGCGTTGCCGAGCTCGCCCTGCGCGAACCCGAAGCCGACCAGGTCGTCCATGGTCTTGCTCGCCAGGCCGTTGGCGCCACCGCCGTTGAGCACGGTGACCATCACCTGCGGCGGCGCGAGGTCGTCGCCCTTCGCGATCAGGGTGGAGGTGCAGGGCGCCGGCTCGATCTTCTCCGGGAACGGCTGGGTCACCTTGGCCCATCCCCAGGCCGCGCTGGCGACGAACACCACCGCCAGCGCTCCCAGGGTCACCGCCGAGCGGCTGCCCGCCTTGACGTCGAGGCCGTCCATCCGCCCTAGCCCTCCATCCGGATCACGCGCGCGTGCAGGACGTTGCGCTGCTGCAACGCGGCCCGCAGCGCGCGGTGCAGTCCGTCCTCGAGGTAGTAGTCGCCGTGCCAGAGCACGACGTGGGCGAACAGGTCGCCGAAGAAGGTGGAGTCCTCGTCGAGCAGGGAGGAGAGCTGCAGCGTGTCCTTGGTCGTGACCAGCTGGTCGAGGCGGACCTGGCGCGGGGGCACGGCAGCCCACCCCTTGGAGGTGAGGCCGTGGTCGGGGTAGGGACGCCCGACCCCCACACGCTTGAAGATCACGGCTTCGGAGTCTACGGGGCCAGGCCCCTGGCTCTAGAGTTCCGGGCATGACGCAGGAGCAGACGCCCACTCCCGACGCAGCACCTGACCCCGCCGCACCCTCGGCCGAGACCGCACCCGAGGCGGAGACCGCACCCTCGGCTGAGGCGGCGCCCCAAGCGGCCAGTCCCATCGAGCAGGCGATCGCGCCGGGGTACGCCTTCGCGGGGCCGGCGCTCGAGCTCGGCGGCCTGATGACCGGCCCCGACCAGCTCTCCGGCAGCACCATCCGGATCCCGCTGGCCATGCTGAACCGGCACGGCCTGGTGGCCGGCGCGACCGGTACCGGCAAGACCAAGACCCTGCAGTTGCTCGCGGAGCAGCTCAGCGCGGCCGGCGTACCCGTGTTCGCCGCCGACATCAAGGGCGACCTGTCCGGCATCGCGACGGCCGGCGAGGCCAGCGACAAGCTGCTGGCCCGCACCAGGTCGGTGGGGCAGGACTGGACGGCGACCGCCTTCCCGGTGGAGTACTACGCGCTGGGCGGGCAGGGCATCGGCATCCCGATCCGGGTGACCGTGTCGTCGTTCGGGCCGATCCTGCTCAGCCGGGTGCTCGGCCTCAACGACACCCAGGAGTCCAGCCTGGGCCTGGTGTTCCACTACGCCGACAAGCAGGGCCTGCCGCTGCTGGACCTCCAAGACCTGCGTGCCGTCGTCCAGCACCTCACCAGCGACGAGGGCAAGGGCGACCTCAAGGAGCTCGGCGGTCTGTCCTCGGCGACTGCGGGCGTGATCCTGCGCGAGCTGATCGGGTTCGCGGACCAGGGGGCCGAGGCGTTCTTCGGCGAGCCGGAGTTCGACTCGGCCGACCTGCTCCAACAGGCGCCCGACGGCCGAGGCCTGGTCAACCTGGTCGAGCTGCCCAACCTGCAGGATCGCCCAGCGATCTTCTCGACCTTCCTGATGTGGCTGCTCGCTGACCTGTTCCACGATCTGCCCGAGGTCGGCGACATCGACCAGCCCAAGCTGGTCTTCTTCTTCGACGAGGCGCACCTGCTGTTCAAGGACGCGTCCAAGCCGTTCCTGGAGTCGATCGCCCAGACGGTGCGGCTGATCCGGTCCAAGGGCGTCGGCGTCTTCTTCGTGACCCAGGGCCCGACCGACGTACCCGACGACGTCCTGGCCCAGCTCGGCTCCCGGATCCAGCACCAGCTGCGCGCCCACACGCCCAATGACGCGAAGGCGCTCAAGGCGACCGTCAACACCTACCCCAAGAGCGCGTACGCCGACCTCGGCGAGGTGATCACGACCCTCGGCATCGGCGAGGCGATCGTGACCGTGATGGGTGAGAAGGGCGCGCCGACGCCGGTCGCCTGGACCCGGCTGCGCGCGCCCGAGTCGCTGATGGCGCCCAGCAGCGCGGAGTCCATGGAGGCGACCGTCGAGGCCAGCCCCCGTCAGGCGAAGTACGCCGAGGTCGTCGACCGCGAGTCGGCTCGCGAGATCCTCGCCAAGAAGCTCGAGGAGGGCGCGAAGGCCGCGGCCGGAGCGAAGGCCGCCGACAAGCCCGCCGCCAAGGGCAAGACCGCGCCGAAGAAGAAGGACGACGGCAATGCGGCCGGCGAGATCGTCAAGGACGTCGTGAAGTCCTCGGCCTTCAAGCAGTTCATGCGCACCGCCGCCGCCGAGATCGCCCGCGGCATGTTCGGCACCGCGCGCCGCCGCCGCTGACACCCCGGACGTCGAGGAGGTCGCGCGGCGACCGCCACGAGACGCCGCGAGGAGATGCCGACACTGTCCTCCGCCGGTTCCGGCACCACCTCAGGCCGACCAGCGGATCGCGTCGTCGACGAAGTCGGCGAGCGGGTGTACGCCCCGCAGGTCGGTGCGCACGTCCATCAGGCGCGACAGGCCCTGGGCGTGGCGGTCGCGCAGCGCGGCCCGGCGGGTGAGGGAGCGGTCCACGGCGTCGAGATCCTCGACGGACTCGAGGTGACGCCCTGCGGTCTGGGTCTCAGGAGAGGTCGTCTTCTTCATGGCTCCAGCCTCCAACCGAGAGGTTTCGGGTCGACCGCGCATCGGTTACGACTCGGTGACCTGGCCTGTGAGCCGCGCGACAGTCGCGTCAGCGTGACAGCGCGTCGTGCGCCTCGACCATCGCCGGGCCGTACCAGGTCAGCAGCCGTCCCGACACCAGCCGGGTCGGGACCCGCGTGAACGCCTCCGGCCCGTCGTCGAGGGTGAACACATAGGGCTCGTCGGGCAGCAGCACCAGGTCGAGGTCGGCGCGGTCGAGGTCGGCCAGCTCGACCTTCGGGTACCGGTCCGCGCCGCCGTCGTACGCATTGCTCCAGCCGAGCCTGCGCAGCAGGTCGCCGGTGTAGGTCCGGGGCCCGACGACCAGCCACGGGTCCCGCCACACGGGTACGGCGACCCGGCCGCGCGCCTCGGGAGCCGGCGCCGACCAGAGCTCGTGGGCCCGGGCCAGCCACGGGGGAGCGGCGAGGCCGAGCGCCTCGCCGTACAACCGGGTGAGGGAGGCCAGCGCCTGCGGCACCGTCTCGATGGCGGTCACCCACACCGCCAGCCCGGCGTCGCGCAGGCGGCGTACGTCGAGCTCCCGGTTCTCCTCCTGGTTGGCCACGACCAGGTCCGGCGCGAGCGCGCGGATCGCGGCGAGGTCGGGGTTCTTGGTGCCGCGGACGCGGGCGACGGTCAGCCCGGCGGGGTGGGTACACCAGTCGGTGGCGCCGACGATCCGGTCGGGCACGTCGGTCGCGAGAGCCTCGGTGATCGAGGGCACGAGGGAAACGATGCGGGCCGGAGGCGCGGACAACGCCACCTCATGTCCGAGGTCATCGACAGTCACGGTCCTATCATCCACAGGTGAGCGCGATCCTCGGATGGTCGGTCCTGGCCCTGGTCTTCCTCGACGAGTTGCTCGCCGTCGCGGCGTTCGGCGTCTGGGGCTGGGGCCACGGCCCGCGCTGGCTGCTGGTCTGGCTGCTCCCGCTCGCCGCGATGACGGTGTGGTTCCTCCTCGCCTCGCCGAAGGCGCCGTACGGCGGTCCGGTGGTGCGTCCGGTGGTCAAGGTCGCCGTCTTCGGTCTCGCTGTCGTGGCGCTCTGGGACGCCGGCCACGAGGCCGGGGCGCTCGCGCTGCTCGTCTTCTCCGTGGTGGTCAACGGGCTCGCGCAGCTGCCCAGCATCCGGGTTCTCGTCGACGAGCAGTAGGGCGTCAGAGCGGCTTGCGGGCCACGACGTACAGCCGCTCGCTGGTCTCGTCCCGGTCGAGGAGCGGGCCGCGTCGATACCACTCGACATCGACGAGCCCCGCCCGCTCGACGAGCGTGACGACATCGGCCGGCTCGTGCAGGACCACGTCGAGGTCGACCTCGTGCTCGAACCAGGAGTCGTGGTGGCGCACCTCGGCGCCGGCGTGGAGCCCGAGCACCAACAGCCCGCCGGGCCGCATCGGCCGGGTCAGCGCCTCGAGAGCCGTGGGCATCTCGGAGGCGGCGAGGTGGATCAGCGAGTACCAGCCCAGGACGGCCGCCCACCCCGAGCCGTTGACCGGGCGCATGAGGGTGCGCAGGTCGCCGACCTCGTAGACGCCGTCGGGGTAGCGCTCCCGCGCCTGCTCGACCATCTCGGGCGTGAGGTCGAGGCCGGTCGCGTCGGCGCCCGCCTCCGCCAGGTAGGCCGTGACGTGGCCGGGCCCGCACCCGACCTCGACGACGGGCTCGGTGCCGGCGTGCGCGGCGACGCGGTCGAGCAGCCACCGCTCGAAGGGCAGGTGGTCGAGCTCGCCGGTCAGGGCGTCGGCGTACGACGTCGCGACGGCGGCGTAGGACGCGCGCACCTTCGCGTCCCTGGCCTCGGCGCCGCTCGCGAGCACGGCGTCGCGGTCGACAACCGGGGTCGTCGAGCCGGGCGCCGCGGCCGGCACGTCGACGGGCCCGAGAAGGTGGACCCAGCGGGCGTCCTGCTCACGGGGCTGCTTGGGCAGCACCTGGACGAGCGGCTGGTCGCGTTCGGCGAGCCGCCGCAGGCATGCCTCGACGGTGCCGCGGTCGGGAAAGGCGTGCAACCGCTCGGCGCGGGTGCGCAGCGCACCCGGCGGCTGCGGGCCGCGCAGCAGCAGCACCGTGACCAGCGCTCGCTCGTCGTCGGCAAGGTCGAGCAGCACCGCGAGCCTTTGGAGGTACTTGAGCGTGCGCCGCCCGCGGTCGTCCCAGGTGACCGCGACGAGGTCGCGCTGCTTGAGGTCGCGCAGCGTGTGATGCACGAGGTCCTCGTCGTAGTCCACGACCGGCTCGCGACTGCTCTGCTGGTTGCAGGCGGTGCGCACGGCGTTGACCGTCATCGGGTACGACGCCGGCACCGTCACCTCCTTCTCCAGGAGGCTCCCCAGCACGCGCTGCTCCTCGGCTGTCAGGACGGGCAGGTCGCTCACGGCATGGAGCCTAGCGACAGGCGACCAATGCAACACGTGCGGCTGAGCGAGCCCAGCTAACGCCAATACCGTTCAGTTAGCCGCGCGACGGAGATGGTTGTGGTGTTGCCGGGTTGGGGCCAGGTGGCGTGGGCGGCGCGTTTGACGTGCCACTTGGTGTACTTCCTCTTCACGACGCGCGGTGCTGCCCGTCGTCGCCGCTCTGGGTTGAGTCGTCGCAGCAGCCGGCGTAGGAAGTCCAGCCAGCCGGGACTGTCTCGCCCATGCTGGTCAGGGGGGAAAGGCGCCCGGGTGGGCGAGGGTCTGGCGGGTGATCCGTAGCGCGGCAACGAAGCTGACCCGGTCGGGATCATGCCCGGAGTGTGCGGCGGCTTCGGCCATCAGCGAGCGGATCGCGAAGTGGCAGCACAGGTGGCCCCAGATCTCCTGGAGCACCAGGTCCGGCGACTTGGATCGCAGCACAGTCCTCGGGCCGCGTTGGTGGGTCTTGAGCTCGTCGAAGGTCGACTCGATCTCCCACCGTTGCGCGTAGGCCGCGGCCAGATCGGTCGCGCTCGCCTCGCCCGGGTCCACGATGGTGGTGAAGAGCCGATACGACGTGGTGTTCTCGCGGCCGTCGTCGAGGGTGTAGTCGATGACGCGCACTCGCATCGGCTCCGCAGCCCGCGCGGCCTTGGAGTGGGTCTGTTGTAGGTCGGCCAGCCAGGAGCCGTCGGGCAGGTCTTCGACATGGACCGGCTTGGGGGCGGATTTGTCGGTGCGGATCCGCCACAGCAGGTCCGCCCCGGTCGCGATTGCCTTGCGCCACAGGGCGTAGGAGAAGAACCCGCGATCCGCGGTCAGCAGCATCCCTGGCGCCAACCGGTCCACGAGACGATCAGCAAAGACGGCCTCGGATGTCGAGTAGGTGCCGACCTCGGCGGCGAACACCGCGTGCGTGCCACACTCGGCCAACGCGACCACGCGAGCCTGGGGGAAGGCTGCCTGCTCGCCCTTGTTCACCCCCGGCCGGCCGAAGTGCTCGGCATTGACTGCCGTGTCGGCGACATCGAGACACGTGCCGTCGATCGCAACCAGCCGCCGACCGGCGAGCCAGACTCCTGGCATCTCATCGGTGCCGATCGGCTTGGCAACCCGCTCGAACAACTCCTTCAGCGGTTCAGCGCCCAGCCTGGCCCGGGCCTGGAAGATCGCGGACTTGCTCGGCGGGGAGTACTCCTCGGTCCAGCCCGAGGCCCACGAAAGACCATCGGTCAACTGAGCCAGCACGTCCTCATAAGAGCCCTCCGAGTACAGCGCCATCCCGATCGAGAAGTACGCCATCACCCGCGCCGGCAACGACCGATGCCGACGCTCGGTCCGCCCCACTTTGGCGATCACATCGTCGACCAACTCCGGCGGGAACACCCGCGTCAGCACCCCCACCGACACCAGATCAGACAAGCGTCGCTCGGTCTCCGGCTTCCTCCATCCAGCACGCGGCATGCCACCAAACTACACCGTCGTAACCTTAACTGAACGGTATTGCAGCTAACGCAGCTTCAAGCACCCCGAGGTCACCGGCTCCCACCCGATCGCGGCGTGCTCGGCGACCCGCTTGTCGAGGCCGACGGCGATGTCGGTGGGCCAGGGCGCGGTCTTGCGGTCGGCGATCTCGACGCACAGGAGGATCTCCTCGAACACGCAGGCCACCCGCTGGTTGGTGTCGTCGAGCACGAACACCAGCGCGTGAGCCGCGCGCTCGGAGCGGCCGAGCAGCCGCACCCGGACCGACATCTGGTCGCCGGTCTTGAGCTCGTGCAGGTAGGTCAGGTGGTGCTCGGCCGACAGGCAGGCGAAGCCGCTGAGCACCGGCCAGTTGAACGGGATCCCGATGTCGTAGAGCGACTCGTCGAGGCCTTCGCTGCCGATGCCGAGATAGTGGCGGACGTTGAGGAAGCCGTTGCTGTCCTCGAACGCGCTGGGGACCGGCTGGACCGCGTAGGCGGGCAGGGTGACGAGCTGGTCGTACATCGGCTGCGTGCTCATGCTCGGACCCTACTGAACCCGGATCGGGATTGGGCGGTGCCCCACACGCGGCGTATCCTGAGTCGACAGATCCACTGCGTGTATCTACCTCGCGCCGGCTCGACCGGCGGTCCAAGGCGGCACCCGACCCTTGGGACGAGGACATGCTCGATCACTCCCCGACACTGGTGCGTGCCGCCGGTGCGTCGTACTTCCCGATCGCGCTCGTAGCCCGGATGCCCTACGCGATGATGGTGGTCGGGGTGCTCACCCTGGTCGTCGCGGGGCGCGACTCGCTCGCCTTCGGCGGGCTCAACTCGGCGGTCGTGGGCCTCGGCGCGGCGAGCGTCGGGCCGCTGCTGGGCGCGGCGGCGGACCGCTTCGGCCAGCGCCGGGTGCTGCTGGTCAGCGGGATCGCATCGTCGACGGCACTCGGACTGATGGCATGGGTGGTCTACAGCCCGCTGCCGGCCGCGGCGGTGCTGGCGGTGGCCTATCTGGTGGGTGCGAGCGCACCGCAGATCGCGCCGATGTCGCGTAGCCGGCTGGTGCAGATCATCGGCGCCCGGATCGCGCCGGGGCGCCGCTCGCGTACCTTCGACGCCACCATGGCCTACGAGTCGGCGGCCGACGAGATCGTGTTCATCGTCGGCCCGTTCGTGGTCGGCATCCTCGGTACGACGCTCGACCCGTGGGCGCCCGTGGCCGGTGCCGCGCTGCTCACGCTGGTCTTCGTCACCGCCTTCGCGCTGCACCCGTCGGCCCGCGCCGCCGCGGGTGCCGACGAGCAGGCGGCCCCGCCCGCGCCGGCGCGAGCCATCGCCCGGCCCGCTCTGCTGGCCGTGGTCGCCGGCATCTTCGGTGTCGGCCTGTTCTTCGGCTCGATGCTGACCGCGCTCACGTCGTTCATGGCCGACCGCGGGGGCGCCGAGTCCGCTGGTCTCGTGTACGGCGTGATGGGCATCGGCTCCGCGACCTTGGCCCTCGGCGTGGCCCTGTTCCCGGCCGCCTTCTCGCTGCGCGCCCGCTGGCTGGTCTTCGGTGCCACCATGCTCGCCGGCGCCGCGCTGCTGCCGTTCGTGTCCTCGGTCGCCGCGATGTGCGCGGTGCTGCTGCTCATCGGCTGCGGCATCGGCCCGACGATGGTGACCCAATACAGCCTCGGCGCCCTGCGCAGCCCGGTCGGCCGGTCGGCCACCGTGATGACCATCCTCGGCTCGGCCGTCATCGTCGGTCAGTCGCTGGCCTCGGCCGTCACCGGCAGCCTGGCCGACCGCTTCGGCACCTCCGCCGCGCTGGTCGTGCCGATCCTCGCCGCCGCCGTGGTCGTGGCCGCCGGCGCTGTGAACGCGCTCCTGCCGCATCTCCAGGCCGCCGACCCGGCGCAAACTGACTCGTCAGGCACACCGACCCGGCTCGAACTGGCGTCGTAGGCGGGCCGACCCGGCTCGAAACTGCACCGGCTCGGCGCCGACCCGGTGCATTTTCGAGCCGGGTCGGCGCGCCTGCAGAGTCAGTTTGCGCCGGGTCAGCGGGGCTCGTACGTTCAGATGAGCCGGGTCGGCGGTCAGAACAGGTCCGGGACCGTCCAGCCGTCGAGGTCGTACTCGCCGAGGAACTCGTCGGCGAAGCCCTTCATCTGGTCGACGATGCCGCGGTTCTGGGCGGCGAAGAGCAGCTCGGCCTTCACGTTCTCGTGGTTGCCGGAGTAGTTGCGCTCGTACAGCTCGTGCCGGCCGCCGAACTCGGAGCCGATCGAGTCCCACAGCGCCTTCATCACCTTGACCCGGTCGACGGCGGTGATGCCGTTGGAGCCGCGGACGTACTTGTCGAGGTACGGGCGCACCTCGGCGGACTTGAAGTCGGCGGAGCCGGACGGCAGGTAGATCAGGCCGGAGGCGACGTCCTGCTCGATGATCTCCTTGACCCGCGGGTAGCCGTGGATCATGAACATCCGGTAGGTCAGGCCGTACTCCAGCTTCGGGATCACCGCGTCGCCGATCCACGGCTCGGGGTCGCGCGCCATCGACTCGGTCAGCGACCAGAACAGGTTGCGCCAGCCGATGACCTCGCCGACCCGGGTCTGCACGCCGCGGAAGTCGCCGGAGCCGGTGGTGTCGAGGGCCTTCATGAGCAGGCCGGCGATGAAGTCGAGCTTGACCGCGAGCCGGGTGCAGCCCTGGAAGGTGAACCGGGGCAGGAAGCCGGACTGCGGGAAGAACGCGTTGATCCGGTCGACGTCGCCGTACATGAAGACGTTCTCCCAGGGCACCAACACCTTGTCGAAGACGAAGATGGTGTCGTTCTCGTCCATCCGGCTCGACAGCGGGTAGTCGAACGGGGTGCCGTTCTGCGCTGCCTGCTGGGTGTACGACGTCCGGCAGATCAGCTTCACGCCCGGCGCGTCCATCGGCACCGTGCAGATCAGCGCGAACTGCTTCTTGCGGATCGGCAGGCCGTAGTGGGCGATGAAGTTGTAGTTGGTGATCGCCGAGCCGGTCGCGACGACCTTGGCGCCGGAGACGATCAGGCCGGCGTCGGTCTCCTTCTCGACCTTCATGTAGACGTCGCCGACCTCGTCGGGCGGCAGGTTGCGGTCGACCGGCGGGTTGATGATCGCGTGGTTCCAGTAGAGGACCTTCTCCTGCGACTCGCGGTACCAGCGCTCGGCGTTCGCCTCGAACGGCGCGTAGAGCTCCTTGTTGGCGTGCAGGGTGCCGAGGAAGCTGGCCTTGTAGTCGGGGCTGCGGCCCATCCAGCCCCACGTCATCTTCGCCCAGCGGGCGATCGCGTCGCGCTCCTTGAGCAGGTCGGCCGAGGAGGTCGGCGTCTTGAAGAAGGGCATCGTCACGCCGCCGTTGCCGGTGTCGGTGGGGACGGTGAGCTCGTCGACGTGCGGGCCGGTGTGCAGGGCGTCGTACAGGCGGGCGGTCATCCGGATCGGGTTGCGGAACGCCGGGTGCGTGGTGACGTCCTCGACCCG
Organism: Nocardioides sp. S5-5; assembly: GCF_054954065.1. Lineage (NCBI taxonomy): Bacteria > Bacillati > Actinomycetota > Actinomycetes > Propionibacteriales > Nocardioidaceae > Nocardioides > Nocardioides sp. S5-5. Next base: position 4,326,421 of record NZ_CP199913.1, on the reverse strand, counting down.
CTCGCCCTGCAGGTAGATCTCGCGGCCGTCGCGGAGGCTCTCGATGTACTCGTCGCCGGTCATCGGCCGGGACGCGAAGTTGGTCTGCTGGTTGGCCGGCGAGCCGGCGGCGGGGTTGACGGTGGGCGCGTCCGTCTCGGGGGCGAGGGTGTCGGTCATCGGGAATCTCCTCAGTAGTGGGTGTCGGCCGGCACGAGCGCGCCGAACCAGCTGGTGTGGGGGTCGTCTTGGCAGCCGAGCCAGACGACGTCGGACGAACGGCGGCCGATCTGGTGGAAGGCGCTGTCGTGGAAGAGCAGCGGGCGACGGTCGGTGCTGACGACGTCGACCACCTCGCCGAGGAACAGCAGGTGGTCCCCGCCGTCGTCGGTGCGGTGCGCGCGGCAGGTGAGGGTGGCCGCCGTACCGCGCAGGGAGGGCGCGACCGAGCCGTCGCACCAGGGCAGCGGGTCCGCGCTGGGGCGGCCCGCGAAGTGCATCGCGACGTCGACCTGGTCGGCGGCGAGCACGTTGACGGCGAAGGACGCGCCGTCGAGGTACGCCGCCGCCTTCGACGTCCGGGTCAGTGCCACCTGGACCAGCGGTGGGTCCAGGGAGATCGGTGTGAAGGCGGTGACGGTCGCGCCGTGGTGGGCGCCGTCGGGGGTGCGGCAGGTGATGACGGTGACGCCGGTCGCGAAGCGACCGAAGGTCGAGCGCAGCGTGCGCGGGTCCATGGCTCCTCCTCGTCGTCGCGACCCCGTCGGTCCCGGGGTCAGGTCGGGTGGACGGGGACGCTAGGCCGGTGCGGGGGCCGCGGCGATCCGTTCCGCGAACGCGCTGTCCCGAATGCGCAGCGAGGTGGATCGAGTGCGTTTTCCGGACACCGGTGCGCCGGTAGTGTGATGGGCGTCACCGGGAAGGGGGTGAGCGAAGTGACGGGAACGCTGACCGCGTCGTCCCACGAGCTCGACGCCTTCTCCGCGGCCGTCGCCCAGGCCTACTTCCCCCACGACCTGGCGATCAAGCGGCGGCCGGCCGGCCCGGCCGACCTGCGCGCCGTCGACCTCGGCCCGGTGCGGCTGGCTCGGATCGGCTGGGGCTCGGAGGTCTCCGTCGAGTCCGACCACCCGGGCGCCTGGGCGGTCAACGTCCCGCGCAGCGGCGTGCTCGAGGCCAATGTCGGCGGCCATCACGTGCTCTCCCTCGACGGGCAGGCGACCGTCTGCCCGCCCGACGAGCAGACCCGGATGACCCGTTGGTCGGCCGACTGCTCGATCGTCGGGATGCGGGTCGAACGGGCCTATCTCGCCGAGGAGGTCACCGCCCTCGTCGGCCTCACCACCGACCGGCTGCCCGCCCAGGTCGACCTGCGCACCGACGGCGGTCGCGCCTGGATCGGCCTGCTCGCCTCGATCGGCACCGAGGCGCTGCGCAACCCCGCGCTCGCCCGCGACGAGCGGGTCGGCCGCCGCCTGGCCGCCACCCTCACCGCCGCGTTCGTCGCCGCCTGCTTCCCCGAGGAGCCGGGCTGCGGCACGATCCGGCCACGGATCGTGTCCCGCGTCGTCGAGGCGATGGAGACCGATCCGTCGCGCGACTGGACCGCCGCCGAGCTGGCCGCCGAGTCGGGGGTCGGGATCCGCCGGCTGCAGCAGGGCTTCCAGCGCTACCTCGGCCGCACGCCCACCCAGCAGCTGCTCTCGATCCGGCTCGAGCGGGTCCACGCCGACCTGCTCGCCGGAGGTGTCGACAGCGTCTCCGAGGTCGCCATGCGCTGGGGCTTCGCCCACCTCGGCCGGTTCGCCGCCTCCTATCGTGAGCGGTACGGCGTGGCGCCGTCGGTCACCCTGCGCGGTCGCTGACCCCGGACGACACGGGGCGCGTCAGCGGGTCCGGGCGGCACCGGCGCGGCGTTCGAGGAGGGCGCGCTCGTCGCCGTTGCGGGTACGACGGGCCGCCTCGGCGAACTCGTCGGCCGCCTCGGCGTGCCGGCCGGCCCGCTCGAGCAGGTCGCCGCGGACGCTCGGCAGCAGCGGCGAGTCGCGCAGCGCGTCGTCCGGCACTGCCGCCAGGACCGCGAGGCCGGCGTCGGGACCGGCCGCCCTCCCGTGGGCCACGGCGCGGTTGACCTCGACGACCGGGCCGGGAGCGGCGGCCGCCAGGACGTCGTACAGGCGGGCGATGCGTGGCCAGTCGGTGGCCGCGGCGGTGTCGGCCTTCGCGTGCTCGGCGGCGATCGCGGCCTGCAGGTAGTAGCGCCCGACCGGCACCCCGCGCGCGGCGATCTCCTCGGCCCGGCGCAGCGCGGCGAGGCCACGGCGGATCAGCAGCCGGTCCCAGCGACCGCGGTCCTGGTCGTCGAGCAGCACGGGCGCGCCGTCGGCGTCGGTGCGGGCCGGCAGCCGCGAGCCCTGCAGCTCGAGCAGCGCCTGCAGACCGTGGACCTCCGGCTCGTCCGGCGCGATGCCCGCGAGCAGGCGGGCCAGCCGGATGCCCTCCTGGGCGAGGTCGGGGCGGGTCCAGTCGTCGCCCGCCGTGGCGACGTACCCCTCCGTGAAGACGAGGTAGGCCACTGCCATCACGTCGTCGAGCCGCTGCGTGCGTTCGGCGCCGGTCGGCAGCTCGAGCTGCGCGCCGGCCTCGGTCAGGGTCCTCTTGGCGCGCGAGATCCGCTGGCCCATCGTGGTGCTGGGCACGAGGAAGCCGCGCGCGATCTCGTCCGTCGTGAGCCCGCCGACCAGGCGCAGGGTGAGCGCCGCGCGGGACTCCGGGGTCAGGGCGGGGTGGCAGCACAGGAAGACCAGCCGCAGGACGTCGTCCTCGATGTGGTCGATCTGGGACTCCAGGTCGGGCATCGGGCTCACCTCCTCGGCCGCGTGCGCGATCTCCTCGGTCTTGCGACGCAGCGTCGCGGCGCGCCGGATCTGGTCGATGCCGCGGCGCTTGGCGGTGGTCATCAGCCAGGCGCCCGGGTTGTCGGGTACGCCGGTGCTCGGCCACTGCTCGAGAGCGGCCACCAGCGCGTCCTGCGCCAGGTCCTCGGCGAGCTCGACGTCGCGGGTCATCCGGGCCAGTGCCCCCACCACCCGCGCCGACTCGTGCCGCCAGGCAGCGGTGATCGCGTCAGCGGTGGTTCCCTCGGCCATGCGGCCAGCCTAGGGCTGGCCGCACGACATGGGCGATCAGGCGTCGGCGGGCTCGGGGGCCTCGTCGGAGATCTGGCGGAGGGTGGCGACCATCTGGCACTCGGGCCAGTGCCTGGCGTGCAGGGCGGCGAACTCCTCCTGGTCGGCGATCGCCTCCTGGAGGGTGTCGTACTGCAGCAGCGCCCAGCCGCCGACGGCCTCGCGTGCCTCGGCGTACGGGCCGTCGACCCGGGTGACCTCGCCGGTGCGGACCACGAAGTTCACGGCGTCCTCGAGCCCGAACAGCCCGCCGCCGTCGAGGAAGTGGCCCTTCTGCGCCTGTTCGCCGATGTAGGCGTCCATCGCGTCGAACAGCGCCTGCGGCGGGTTGCCCTGTCCCTCTTCCATCCGCACGAGTCCCATGAAACGCGGCATCTTCATCAGTCCTTCGGTTCGTTGGTGGTGATTGCGAACCTACGTCGAACGGCCGGTCGGGCGTTCGACATCGACTGTGAAAAAGGTTTCGTCGAGTAGCCCGAGCAGGGCGATCCCCGAAACCACGTCACCCGGTCTCGTGACGCCCTCTCTTCGGCCGGCCTCAGACGTTGCGGCGGTACTGTCCGCCGACCTCGAAGAAGGCCTCGGTGACCTGGCCGAGCGAGCACACCCGGGCGGCGTCCATGAGGGCGGCGAAGAGGTTCTCGCCGGTGGTGGCGACCTCCTTGAGCCGGGCGATGGCGGCCGTGGCGTCGTCGGTGTGGCGGGACTGGAAGTCGCGCAGCCGCACCAGCTGCGACTCCTTCTCCTCGGTGGTGGCGCGGGCCAGCTCGATCTCGTCGGGCGTGCCGTCGCCGGCCTCGGGCGCCCGGAAGGTGTTGACGCCGATGATCGGCAGGGTGCCGTCGTGCTTGCGGTGCTCGTAGAGCATCGACTCGTCCTGGATCCGGCCGCGCTGGTAGCCGGTCTCCATGGCGCCGAGGACGCCGCCGCGCTCGGAGATGCGGTCGAACTCGGTGAGCACGGCCGACTCGACGAGGTCGGTGAGCTCGTCGACGACGTACGAGCCCTGGAGCGGGTTCTCGTTGGAGGCCAGGCCCCACTCGCGGTTGATGATCAGCTGGATGGCCAGCGCGCGGCGCACCGACTCAGCCGACGGGGTGGTGACGGCCTCGTCGTAGGCGTTGGTGTGCAGCGAGTTGGCGTTGTCGTAGATCGCGATCAGCGCCTGCAGCGTGGTGCGGATGTCGTTGAAGTCCATCTCCTGGGCGTGCAGCGATCGGCCCGAGGTCTGGACGTGGTACTTCAGCTTCTGGGAACGCTCGTTGGCGCCGTAGCGCTCGCGCATGGCGACGGCCCAGATCCGGCGGGCGACCCGGCCGATCACGGTGTACTCGGGGTCCATGCCGTTGGAGAAGAAGAACGACAGGTTGGGCGCGAAGTCGTCGATGTCCATGCCGCGGGCGAGGTACGACTCGACGTAGGTGAAGCCGTTGGCCAGCGTGAACGCGAGCTGGCTGATCGGGTTCGCCCCGGCCTCGGCGATGTGGTAGCCGGAGATGGAGACGGAGTAGAAGTTGCGGACCTGCTGCTGGATGAACCATTCCTGGATGTCGGCCATGCAGCGCAGCGAGAACTCCGTGGAGAACAGGCAGGTGTTCTGGCCCTGGTCCTCCTTGAGGATGTCGGCCTGGACCGTGCCGCGGATCGACTTGATCGCCTCGTACGGGTCGATCCCGCGTTCGCGCGCCTGGTCCATCGCGGTGTTGAGGTAGAACGCCAGCACCGTCGGGGCGGGGCCGTTGATCGTCATCGACACCGAGGTCGTCGGGGAGAGCAGGTCGAAGCCGTCGTAGAGGGCCTTCATGTCCTCGAGCGTGGCGACGGAGACGCCGGAGGTGCCGACCTTGCCGTAGATGTCGGGGCGCTCGTCGGGGTCGCGGCCGTAGAGGGTGACCGAGTCGAAGGCGGTCGAGAGGCGGGTGGCCGGCTGTCCCTCGGAGAGCAGCTTGAACCGCTTGTTGGTGCGGAACGGGTCGCCCTCGCCGGCGAACATGCGGGCCGGGTCCTCGTCGGCGCGCTTGAACGGGAACACGCCCGCGGTGAAGGGGAAGTGACCCGGCAGGTTCTCGCGGCGCCAGTAGCGGACCAGCTCGCCGTGGTCCTCGAGCCGGGGTACGGCGACCCGCGGCACCCGGTTGCCGGACAGCGACTCGCGACCCTTGGTCGCCGTGTCCTCGTCGTAGGACGCCACGACGCCCGGCCACGCCGCCAGCTGGTCGCGTACGTCGAGCGGCAGGTCGTCGTTGGCGCGGGCGGCCGCGGCGGCGAGGTCCTCGAGCTCGGCGAGCTCCTCGGAGACGGCGGTGAAGCGCTGCGCGCGGCGGGCCTTCTCGACGAGTACCTCGGTCTCGGCGTGGTAGCCGCGGACGGTCTCGGCGATCTCGGCGAGGTAGCGGACCCGGTCGGCGGGCAGCACCTGCTGGATGCGGGTGGACTTCTTGCCCTCGACCGGGGCGAGCATGCCCTCGCCGACGGCGAGGCCCTTGCCGACGAGGAGGCCGCGCAGGTGCTGGTAGAGCGCGGTGACGCCGTCGTCGTCGAAGGTCGCCGCCGAGGTGCCGAAGACCGGCATGTCGGCGGGCAGCTTGCCGAACGCCTCGCGGTTGCGGACCATCTGGCGCCCGACGTCGCGCAGCGCGTCCTCGGCGCCGCGGCGCTCGAACTTGTTGATCGCGACCGCGTCGGCGAAGTCGAGCATGTCGATCTTCTCCAGCTGCGACGCGGCGCCGAACTCCGGCGTCATGACGTAGAGGGAGGTGTCGACGTAGGGCACGATCGCCGCGTCGCCCTGACCGATGCCGGGGGTCTCGACGATGACCAGGTCGAAGCCGGCGGCCTTGATCACGGTGAGCACGTCGACCAGGTGCTCGGGCACCTCGTGCGCGCCGCGGGTGGCGAGGCTGCGGAAGTAGACCTGGTTGCGGTCCAGGCCGTGGCCGGTCAGGTCGAGGCTGTTCATCCGGATCCGGTCGCCGAGCAGCGCGCCGCCGCCCTTGCGCCGGGTCGGGTCGACGGCGAGCACCGCGACCCGGACCTTGTCCTGCTGGTCGACCCGCAGGCGTCGTACCAGCTCGTCGGTCAGGCTGGACTTGCCGGACCCGCCGGTGCCGGTGATGCCGAGGACCGGTACCGCGCGCCCCTCCGCCGCCTCGGAGAGCCGGTCGAGCAGGTCCTGGTCGAGCCGGCCCAGCTCGGCGCCGGTGATGGCACGCGCGAGGGCGGTGCGGTCGCCGCTGAGAACCTGCTCGGCCTTCACGCTGCCGGTCTCCCACAGGTCGGTGTCGCACGCCTCGACGACGGTGTTGACCATGCCCGGCAGGCCGAGTCGCTGGCCGTCCTCGGGCGAGAAGATGGTGACGCCCGACTTGCGCAGCCGGGTGATCTCGTCGTGGACGATGACGCCGCCACCGCCGCCGACGACCTGGATGTGGCCGGCGCCGCGCTCGCGGAGCAGCTGGGTGAGGTACTCGAAGTACTCCACGTGACCGCCCTGGTACGACGACACGGCGATGCCCTGGACGTCCTCCTCGATGGCGGCCTCGACCACCTCGGCGACCGAGCGGTTGTGCCCGAGGTGGATCACCTCGCAGCCCTGGGACTGGAAGATACGCCGCATGATGTTGATCGAGGCGTCGTGGCCGTCGAACAGGCTGGACGCCGTCACCAGGCGGACGGGGTGCTGCGGGACATGCAGGGCGTGCTCGGGCATCGATCCTCCAAAACTCCTTGGACCTCCGATAGTAGGACGTCCAAGTAATCTGGAAAAGTCCTCGGATGGTCTCAGCCCCGTCCACGGATCGAGGCCAAGCGAGGCTAAGGTCTGGGTCGTGCCTGAGAACCGTCTGCCGTTCGACCCGATCGACCGTGCCGGCGACCTGTGGGAGGAGCACTTCGGCGACGCGACCGCGATGCGGCTGGCGACCTCGGTGATGCGGGTCCAGCAGCTCATGATCAGCGCGCTCGACGCCGCGCTGAAGCCGTTCGGGCTGACCTTCTCCCGCTACGAGGTGCTCGTGCTGCTGCTGTTCAGCCGGCGCGGCTCGCTGCCGCTGAGCAAGATCGGCGAGCGGCTGATGGTCCACCCGACCTCGGTCACCAGCGCGATCGACCGGCTGGAGGCCCAGGGCTTCGTCGTCCGGGTTCCCGACGAGGACGACCGGCGCCGTACCCTCGCCCGGCTGACCCCCGAGGGCCGGGCCACGGTCCGCAAGGCCACCAAGGCGGTCACCGCGATCGACTTCGCGGTGACCGGCCTCAGTGGTGACCAGCAGGCCGATGCCTACGACCTGCTCCGCCAGGTCCGCCAGGCGTCCGGCGACTTCGCGGACTGAGCTACTTCTTCGACCTGCTCTGGCTCACCTGCGTCGTGACGGTGACCTGGGGTGCGCCGGAGCCCGCGGCGGTGTTCTTCACCTTGAACTTCAGCTTGCCCGGGGTCAGCTTGGTCACCTTGATCACCAGGTAGGTCGAGCCCTTCTTCGTCTTGACCTTGAGGTGGCGGCCCTTGACGGCGACGACCTTGCCGTGGCGCACGATCCGCAGCTTCTTGATCTTGAACGCGTCGAGCGGGCTGGTCCAGGTCAGCGTGAGCTGCGCGGAGCGCGACTTGCCCTTGATCTTCACCGAGTGGCCCTTCGCCTTGCCGATGGCGATGGTGTCCACGAACGTCTTCGGCGGCGTCTGGCAGGTCAGCCGGGTCTGGATGTCGTTCATCACCGACTGCAGCGTCTGCGCGTCGGGAAGCGCGTAGTAGATGCCGCCCGTCTCGTTGGCGATCTGCTGCAGTCGACCCTGGTCCGCGACGCCGGCCAGGCCGGGGCTGAAGCCGATGACGTAGGTCGGCGTCTGGGGCGGAGCGGGGTTGAGGTGCGTGTTCAGGTAGGTCCCGCTGTTGTGCCCGCCGTCGGTCAGGAAGATCCGGGCCACGGCGCCGGGGTTGACCGCCCGGGCCGAGTTGAACGCGAGGTTGTAGTCGGTGGACCCGTTGTCGGCCTGGACGACGGCGTCGAGGGCGCCCTTCATGGCCGGGCCGCCGGCGCCGACGGGCGCGGGCGAGAACACGGCGGCCGCGGTGGTGCCGAACTCGTTCGCGCCGAGGATCGTCGTGGGAGCCAGGGCGTCGATCAGGAGGCCGATGGCCTGGACCCTGAGCCGTCCGGGGTCGGTGCTGGACATCGACCCCGAGTCGTCGATGATCGCCTGGATGTTGGCGGCGGGCACGCAGGCCGGGGCGGCCTGTGCGCCCGCTGTCGTGCTGGCGGACGCCGTGGGTGGCGCGACGAGTGCCGCGGAGACCAGTCCCCCCGCCAGGCCCCATGCCACCACTGATACCGGAACTCGCATGCTGATCCCCTTCGCTCGGACGTTTCCGCATCGTCCATCGCGTCGAAGGGCCGGAACATCACCGAAATGCGGGGTTATCCGGGACCAAGAGGCACCACCTACGGACGGAACCTCTGGTCCCATGGGTCGAGGACCCACGGAGCGTCTCAGTAGACGGTGATCCGCAACGCCCGCATCTTGGCGTAGAGGGTGGTCCGGGAGATCCCGAGCGCCTGGGCGGCCTTCACCTTGTTGCCGTCGTGCTCGCGCAGCGCCTCGACGATGACGGTCCGCTCCGCCCGGTCGATCGGGGCGAGCGGGCGCGACGGCGCCTGGGTCCGGTAGGCCTCCGGCAGCTCGTCGACCACGACCGCGCCGGCACGCCGCCGTCGTACGACCTGCTCGACCACGGCCCGCAGCTCGCGCAGGTTGCCCGGCCAGGCCTGGGTGGACAGCGCGCCGAGGGCGCCGGGGGTGAAGTGGAGGGAGGGGTCGGCGCCGAGGTCGACCAGCATGGCCCGGACCAGCTCGGGGATCTCCTGGGGGCGACTGGCGAGCGGGGTGAGCAGGCGGCGCTCGGTGCATTCCCCGGCCAGCGCCGCGGCGCGGCCGGTGAGGCCGTCGAGCGGGCCGCTCACCAGGACCAGGCGGGGCGCCCGGCGCTCGGCGAGGTGCGAGGCGACGAGGTCGACGAGGTCGTCGGGCAGCAGGTCGATGCCGTCGATGCAGACCGAGCCCTGGCCGGCGCGGACCAGGGCGCCGAAGTTGCGGGCCCAGGCGTCGGTGCCGTCGAGCAGCGCGGACGCGGCGCTGAGCACGGTCACCGGCTGGACGTCGGCGAGGCGGCGCGCGGTGGTCGAGCGCCCCGAGCCCGGCGGTCCGGAGACGAGCACCGGTGCGTGCGTCAGCGGCACGTCGACGACGGTACGCCGTGACCGCGGCTCCCGGAGCGGCTCGACGTGGAGGAGCGCACCGCCGCGCGTCCCGCCGACGCGGGCGGCCTCGACCCGGACGGCGATGCCCGACTCCAGGGTGAGGTCGATGGCCGCCTCGTCCCGGACGTCGGAGGCGAGCATCCGCAGCAGGGCGATGTCGGTGGAGCCGAGCAGGTCGGCGGCCGCCTGGTTGGACATGAGCAGGTCGTGGCCGATGGCGATGACGGCGCGGCGCCGGGCGCCGGCGGCCTGGAAGGCGGCGAGGAGCTGCTTGTCGGAGAACCGGCTGCCGTCGAGCAGCCGTTGCTCGATGTCGGCGACCGCGCGCGCGACGAGCGGCGGCAGCAGCGGGCTGGCGTCCGCCATCAGCGCGGAGATGTCGAGGACGCCCTCGATCCGCCGCGTGGTCGGGTGGAAGATCGGGTGCCCGTAGCAGCTGAACCGCCGCAGAGGGACGGCGAAGTGCTCGCGGCCGTTGACGGTGATGCTGGTGCGCGTCTCGAGCACGGTCCCGAGGGCGTTGGTGCCGACGGCCTCCTCGAGCAGCGAGGCGCCGACGTCCACCCCGAGGTTGTCGAACGCCCGCCGCGAGCCGTTGTCGCCGCACCAGCGCTGGGCGACCCGCCCGTCGCGGTCGACGAGGAGGGTGCAGAACATCGTGCCCTCGAGCTGCTCGTTGAGCTCGTCGAGCACGGGCGACGCAGCGGCCTGGAGCGGGCCGGACGCGTCGACGTCGACGTACGTCAGGTGGTCGAGGGCGGAGGAGGGGTTCAGCCCGGCCAGCTCGGCCCGCCGCCACGACTTGGCGATCGGGTCGCGGAGGGCATCGGTCTCCGTGGTCACGCGGTGCCTCCCTGGGTCCGGTCCCTGTGGCCGTGGTCACAGTATGCGGATCGTGGTTGGTACCGGGTTGTCCAGTTTCTGAACACTCGGCCGGGGTCGGTCTTGCGAGCGTGTCGGGCATCACGTCCGAGCCGTCCACGCCCCACAGGAGAACCGATGAAGACCAAGGCCGCAGTCGTCTACGAGACCGGCAAGCCGATCGTGATCGAGGAGCTGACCCTCGACAAGCCCCGCGAGGGCGAGGTGCTGATCCGGTACACGCACGCCGGGTTGTGCCACTCCGACGTCCACATCGCCCACGGCGACCTGGAGGCCCGGCTGCCGATGGTGCTCGGCCACGAGGGCGCGGGGATCATCGAGGAGGTCGGCCCCGGCGTCACCCGGGTCAAGGTCGGCGACCACGTCGTGTGCTCGTTCATCCCCAACTGCGGCACCTGTCGCTACTGTGCCAACGGCCAGCAGTCGATCTGCGACATGGGCGCCACCATCCTCGAGGGCTACCTGCCGGGCGAGCGGTTCCCGATCACCGGGCCGGCCGGCCAGTACGGCGCGATGTGCATGCTCGGCACCTTCAGCCAGTTCGGTGTGATCCACCAGAACTCCTGCGTCAAGGTGGACGACGACCTGCCGCTGGAGAAGGCCGTCCTGGTCGGCTGCGGCGTCCCCACCGGCTGGGGCGCCGCCGTCAACACCGCCGCGGTCAAGGCGGGCGAGACCGTGGTGATCATGGGCATCGGCGGCATCGGCATCAACGCCGTCCAGGGTGCGGCCCTCGCCGGCGCGAAGAACGTGATCGCGATCGACCCGCTCGCCAACAAGCGCGAGAAGGCGATGGAGCTCGGCGCCACCCACGCCTTCGAGTCCGCCGAGCTGGCGATGGAGACGATCACCAACCTGACCCGCGGCCAGATGGCCGACTCCGCGATCCTCACGCCGGGCCTGATGACCTCCGAGATCGTCTCGGACGGCTTCAACGCCGTCGGCAAGGGCGGCAAGGTGGTGCTCACCGGCCTCAACAAGCTGGAGGAGACCAACATCCAGCTGCCCGGCTCGGTGCTCACGCTCTTCCGCAAGGAGCTGCGCGGCAGCCTGTTCGGCGACTGCAACCCGACCGTCGACATCCCGCGGATCCTCGGGCTCTACCAGGCCGGCGACCTCAAGCTCGACGAGATCCTCACCCGCACGTACACGCTCGAGGAGGTCAACGAGGGCTATGACGACCTCCTCAACGGCAAGAACGTCCGCGGCGTGGTCGTCCACGAGCACTGAGGACCGATGACTGCTGTGCTCGCGGCGCTGGCGGTCGTCGACCGCGCGCGGGAGACCGAGCTCCTCGAGGCGGCGTTGGCCAGTGGCGCCCACGTCGTCCTCGAGGGGCCTCCCGGCACCGGCAAGACCACCCTGCTGCGCCGGGTCGCCGCCGGCCGGGACCGCTCGTTCGCCCTCGTCGAGGGCAACGCCGAGCTGACCCCGGCCCGGCTGGTCGGCCACTTCGACCCCGCCCTGGTGCTCAGCCGGGGCTACCAGCCGGACGTCTTCGTCGACGGGCCGCTGCTCACCGCGATGCGCGCGGGCGGGCTGCTGTACGTCGAGGAGCTCAACCGGGTCCCGGAGGAGACCCTCAACACCCTGCTCACGGTGATGTCGGAGCGCGAGATCGCCGTGCCCCGGCTGGGCGCGGTGCGCGCGGCGCCGGGCTTCGCGGTCGTCGCCGCGATGAACCCGTACGACGCCGTCGGCACCGCCCGGGTCTCCTCGGCCGTCTACGACCGCACCTGCCGGATCGCGATGGGCTACCAGTCCGCCGACGCGGAGGCGCAGATCCTCGCGCAGCGGGCGCCGGTGCCCTCCGAGGAGTGGCGCGACCGCGCGGTCGCGCTGGTCCGGGCCACCCGCGAGCACCCCGAGCTGCGCGTCGGCTCGTCGGTGCGCGGCACGATCGACCTGGCCGGCATCAACCATCAGCTGGCCCGCTCCCGCGGCGTCCCCGAGGACGACTGGCAGGCCGGTCTGGACGCCGCGCTGGTGGCGCTGAGCGGGCGGGTGCGGGTCGACGAGGCCTCCACCCGGCCGCCCGAGGAGATCATCACCGAGCTCTACCGCACCCATTTCGGCGACCCGGCGCAAAGTGACCCCGCAGCAGACGCCGACCCGGCGCAAAGTGACGCGGGAGAGGGGCCGAGCCCGGGGGAAGCCTGAGCCCGCCCCCGCTGGGGGCGGGCGACACCCCACCCTCGGCCTCCCGGCGGGGCCGCCCCGAGCGCACCAACGGCCGCGCCGAGCTGGCCCGCAACCCGCGCTTCGCGGAGCTCTCGCCGGAGGTCGGCGAGCTCGACGTCGAGGCCGTGGAGGCCGCCGTCGCCGAGGACCCGGACGGCGTGCTGCCGCTGCTCGCGCTGATGAGCCGGGCCACCGATCCCGCCCTCCGGGCGCGGGTGCAGGCGCTGGTCCCGCGACTCGTCCTGGAACGGGCCCGCAGCGGCCCGCACGGCCGGATCGGCGCCGGCCGACTGCGCCCCACCCGGGCCGACCGCGGCGGGGACCTCGACCTGGACGCCTCGCTGGAGGCGGTCGCCGTCGCCCGGGGCGAGGGGCGCCCGCCGGCGCTCGACGAGCTCACCGCCTCGGTGTGGGAGCGGCCGGCGAGCGCACTGTGCCTGCTCGTCGATCGCTCCGGGTCGATGGACGGCCAGCGGCTCGTCACCGCGGCCATGGCGGCCGCGGCCTGCGCGCTGCGCTCGGCCGAGTCCGGTGGCGAGCTCGCGGTCGTGGCCTTCGACCGCCGCGCCGAGACCGTCGTCGCCCTCGGTACGGCGAGCCCGGCGCGTCGTACCGTCGAACGGGTGCTGGGCCTGCGTGGCCACGGCATGACCTCGCTCGACGCGGCCCTGCGCGCCGCGCGTGAGCAGCTCAGCGGCGCCCGGGCCCGGCGCCGGATCACGGTGCTGCTCTCCGACTGTCGGGTCACCGACGACGTCGACCCGCTGCCGGCCGCGCGCGGCCTCGACGAGCTGCTCGTCATCGCGCCCGGCTCCGACGACGAGGAGGCGCATCGCTTCGCCCGCGCGGCCGGGGCCCGGGTCGCGTCGCTCGACGTCCTCGCCGACCTGCCCGTCGTCCTCGACCGGCTGCTCGCCCCCTGAATGTCCAGAAGCTGAACACCGGTCGCCCCGGTGCCGGACGACGCTCGCACACACCCACCCCATTCCAACGGAGGAACCATGACCGACCTGCTCGTCCCCACCGACCACGCCGTGCTCCCGGCGGTCCGCGACTGGCTCGCCCGCCCCAAGGGCCTGTTCATCGGCGGCGCCTGGGTCGACGCCGCATCGGGCCGCACCTTCGAGACCCGCGACCCGGCCACCGGCCAGGTTCTCACCGAGGTGGCGTACGGCCAGGCCGAGGACGTCGACCGCGCCGTCCGTGCCGCGCGCACCGCCTTCGAGGGCGAGTGGGCGCTGTGGACGCCCGCCCAGCGGCAGCGACTGCTGTTCAAGATCGGCGAGGCGATCTACGACCACGCCGAGGAGCTCGCCCAGCTGGAGTCGCTCGACAACGGCAAGTCCGCCGCGGTCGCGCAGGCCGTCGACATCACCTGGGTCGCCGAGCTGTTCCAGTACTACGCCGGCTGGGCCACCAAGATCGAGGGCCGCACCATCCCGGTCTCGGTCCCGTGGGCGCCCGGCACCCAGTGGCACGCCTACACGCTGCGCGAGCCGGTCGGCGTCTGCGGCGCGATCGTGCCGTGGAACTTCCCGCTGCTCATGGCCGCGTTCAAGGTCCCGGTCGCGCTGACCTGCGGCAACACCGTCGTGCTCAAGCCCGCCGAGGACACCCCGCTCACCGCGCTCCGTCTCGCCGAGATCATGGCCGAGTGCGGCCTGCCGGACGGCGTCTTCAACGTGGTCACCGGGTACGGCGACGCCGGCGCCGCGCTGGCCGCGCACGACGACGTCGACAAGATCGCCTTCACCGGCTCCACCGAGGTCGGCAAGCTGATCGTCGACGCCGCCAAGGGCAACCTGAAGAAGGTCTCGCTGGAGCTGGGCGGCAAGAGCCCCCAGGTCGTGTACGCCGACGCCGACCTCGACCTCGCCATCCCCGGCACCGCCTCGGGCTTCCTGTTCAACCACGGTCAGACCTGCACCAGCGGCACCCGGCTGCTCGTGGAGGACCGGATCTTCGACGAGTTCACGGCCGGGGTCGCGGAGGTCGCGGCCGCCAGCAAGCTCGGCCCCGGCCTCGACCCCACCGCCACGGTCGGCCCGCTCGTCTCGCAGACCCAGCTGGACCGGGTCCTCGGGTACGTCGACGCTGGGCTGCGCGACGGCGCCCGGGCGCTGACCGGCGGCCGGCGCCACGGCGACACGGGCTACTACGTCGAGCCCACCGTCCTCGTCGACGTCGACTCCTCGTTCAGCGTCTACCGCGAGGAGATCTTCGGCCCCGTCGTCGTCGCCACCCCGTTCAACGCCGAGCAGGGCGTCGCCGCCGCGGCCAACGACACGCCGTACGGGCTGGCGGCGTCGGTGTGGACCCGCGACGTGAGCAAGGCGCACCGCACAGCCCGCCAGATCAAGGCCGGCACGGTGTGGATCAACTGCCACAACGCCTTCGACGCGGCGATGCCGTTCGGCGGCTACAAGCAGTCCGGCTGGGGCCGTGAGCTCGGGGCGTCGGCCATCGACGCCTACACCGAGCAGAAGTCGGTCAACGCGCTGCTGGCCTGAGGACCCCTCGTTCGGGGGTGTCCCGGCGAGCCCCCGAACGAGGAGAGTGGAACCATGAGCAGCACCCTGCGTACCGCCCGTGACCTGCTGCGCGACCTGCGCGCCGACCACGCCGCGGCGGTGGCCCGGTTCGAGTGGCCCGACGTCGGTCCCGGGTTCAACTTCGTGCATGACTGGTTCGACGGGTACGCCCGGGGCAGCGACCAGCCCGGCCTGGTGATCGTCGAGGAGGACGGGCGGCGGGCGTCGTACTCGTTCGGCGACCTGGTCACCCGCTCCGAGCAGGTCGCGGGTCTCCTCGCCGAACACGGCATCGGGCGCGGCGACAGCGTCGTGGTGATGCTCGGCAACCAGGTCGAGCTGTGGGAGTCGATGCTCGCGCTGATCCGGATCGGCGCGGTGATCATGCCGACCACCACCGCGGTCGGGCCGGCCGAGCTGGTCGACCGGCTCGAGCGGGGGTCCGCCCGAGCGGTGATCTGCACGGCCGCCGACGCCGCCAAGTTCGACGAGGTGCCGGGCTCGTACGCGCGGATCGCGGTGGGCGAGGCGCCGGCCGGCTGGTCGTCGTACGCCGTGGCCTACGAGCGGGCCGCCCAGCCCGTCTCGCACCCGGGGAACGCGAGCGAGGACCGGCTGCTGCTCTACTTCACCTCCGGCACCACCTCGCGGCCGAAGCTGGTCGAGCACACGCACGTGTCGTACCCGGTCGGCCACCTGTCGACGATGTACTGGCTGGGCCTGCAGCCCGGCGACGTCCACCTCAACATCTCCAGCCCCGGCTGGGCGAAGCACGCCTGGTCGAACTTCTTCGCGCCGTGGCTGGCCGAGGCGACCGTGTTCGTCCACAACTACACGCGCTTCGACCCAGCGGCGCTGCTGGGCCAGCTGCGCGCCGAGGGCGTGACCACCTTCTGCGCGCCGCCCACCGTGTGGCGGATGCTGATCAACGCCGACCTGTCCGGCGGCCCCGGCGTGCTGCGCGAGGCGATCGCCGCCGGCGAGCCGCTCAACCCCGAGGTCATCAGCCAGGTCGAGAAGCACTGGGGCCGTACCATCCGCGACGGCTTCGGGCAGACCGAGATGACCGCCGCCATCGCCAACACCCCCGGCCAACCCGTCGTCCCCGGCTCGATGGGCCGCCCGCTGCCCGGCGTCCCCGTGGTGCTGGTGGACCCGCTCACCGGCGTGGTCGTCGACGGGATCGGCGAGGGCGAGATCTGCCTCGACCTCGCCGCCTCGCCGCTCACCTTGATGACCGGCTACTAGGGCGACGAGGCCCGCAACGCCGAGGCCATGGCCGGCGGCTGCTACCACACCGGCGACGTCGCCTCCCGCGACGCCGACGGCGTCATCACCTACATCGGCCGCACCGACGACGTCTTCAAGGCCTCCGACTACAAGATCAGCCCGTTCGAGCTGGAGTCGGTGCTGATCGAGCACCCGGCCGTCGCCGAGGCGGCCGTCGTACCGGCGCCCGACCCGGTGCGGCTCGCCGTGCCGAAGGCGTAAGTCGCGCTGGTGCCGGGCTTCGAGGAGTCGGCGCAGACCGCCGAGTCGATCCTGAGGTACGCCCGCGAGCACCTCGCGCCCTTCCTGCGGGTGCGCCGGCTGGAGTTCTTCGAGCTGCCCAAGACGATCTCCGGCAAGATCCGGCGGGTGGAGCTGCGGCAGCGGGAGGCCGAGGTCGAGGGCGCCCGGCCGGTCGGGGAGTTCCGGGACGAGGACTTCCCGGGGCTCAAGGGCTGAACGCGGAGAAGGTCGCGCGGGAGGTCGCGGGAGGTCGCGGGAGGTCGCGGGATTGGTGCGCTGCGTGATCGACTCACGGTGTTGGTTCGGCTCGCTTCGCTCGCATGTCGGGCGCGCTTGTGCGCGTCGCCTTCCTCCGCTGCGCTTGCTGGCGCTCGCTCCGCTCCGTCCAGGCAACGCGGCGCGCCCGACGACATCCAGCCGCACGTGATGCGTGCATGCATCACATGCGGCTGAGTCTCGTCGCGCCGCCCGCCGTTTCTGGACGGAGGAGCGAGCGAGGAACGAGCGAGCGGGGGAGGAAGAAACGGCGTTGGCAGGCGGCGCGACATGCGCGAGCGCAGCGAGCGCCGAACTAGTACGTGTAGAACCCGCGGCCGGTCTTGCGGCCGAGCAGCCGCGCCTCGACCATCCGGGCGAGCAGCGGCGGGGCGGCGTAGAGGGGCTCCTTGAACTCCTCGTACAGCGACTCGGCGACCGCCTTGACGGTGTCGAGGCCGATCAGGTCGGCGAGGGCCAGGGGGCCCTGGGGGTGGGCGGCGCCCAGGACCAGGCCCTGGTCGATGTCCTCGGCGGAGGCGAAGCCGGACTCGAACATCCGGATCGCGGAGAGGATGAACGGGATCAGCAGGGCGTTGACGACGAAGCCGGCGCGGTCTTGGCAGTCGATGGCGTTCTTGCCGAGGTCGTCTTGGACGAAGGCGCGGGCGCGCTCGGTGGTCTCCTCGGCGGTCATCAGGGAGGGCACGAGCTCGACGAGCTTGAGGACCGGGACCGGGTTGAAGAAGTGGACGCCCAGGACGTGGCTGGGGCGCTTGGTGGCGACGGCCAGCTTCATGATCGGGATGGAGGAGGTGTTCGAGGCGAGGATGGCGTCGGGGTCGGTGACGATCTCGTCGAGGCGGCGGAACAGGTCGGTCTTGGCCTGCTCGTCCTCGATGATGGCCTCGATGACGATGTCGCGGTCGGCGAGCGCGGTGAGGTCCTCGACGACCTGGATCCGAGCGAGTACGTCGGCGGCGGAGTCGATCTTGCCGCGGCTCTCGGCGCGCTTGAGGGAGCTCTCGAGGCGCTGGCGGGCGGCCTCGACCGCGGCGGTGGAGGACTCGACGACGATCACGTCCTTGCCCGCGCGGGCGTTGACCTCCGCGATGCCGGACCCCATCAGGCCACCGCCGACCACTCCCACACGCTCGATGCTCGTCATCTGGTTCCCCTTGCTCGTTTACTAGGACGTCCTAGCAAACGTAAGGGTGACCGGCGAGTAGGACCAGTTCAGGGCAGTGTGGCGGCCACCGCCGCGACCAGCGAGGCGGAGGTGCGCTCCACCATGGCGAGCACGGTGCCGAAGCCGTCGTCGCCGCCGAAGTAGGGGTCGGGCACCTCGCCGCCCGGCTCGTCGGGGTCGAAGTCGAGGAACAGGCGGACCCGCTCGGGGTCGGCGTCACCGAGTGCGCGCAGGTCGCGCAGGTTGGCCTCGTCCATGGCCAAGATGAGGTCCTGCTCGTCGAGCCAGGAGGCGAGTACCTGCTGCGCGCGGTGTCGGGTGGCGTCGTACCCCTCGGTGGTGAGCAGGGCGGCGGCGCGGCGGTCCATCGGCTCGCCGACGTGCCAGGTGCCGGTGCCGGCGCTGACCACCTCGACCCGGTCGTCGAGGCCGGCCTCGACGACGCGGGCGGCGAGGACGACGTCGGCCATCGGCGAGCGACAGATGTTGCCGAGGCAGACGAGCGCGACGCGGTAGCGCCCCGGGGTGCGGGGCGGGGGAGCGGCGGTCATCAGTCGCCGAACCCGATGATCGCGTCGAGGAACCAGGTGGTGATGCTGATGATGATCGAGCCCCACACGGCCGGCCAGAAGCCGTCGACGTGGAACCCGATGTCGACCACGTCGGCGAGCCACGCGGTGAGCCGCAGCAGCAGCGCGTTGAGCACGATCAGGAACAGGCCCAGCGTGACCAGGATGAACGGGATCGACAGCAAGGTGAGCAGCGGCTTCACCCATGCGGTCACCACGCACGAGATCAGCGCGACCAGGATCAGCGGCAGGATCTTGTCGTCGAACTCGGCGCGGCCCTCGGTCGCGCCCTCGAACCAGATGCCGTCGATCAGCTGCGCTGCCACGGCGAGCGCCGCGGCGGTGATCACCCAACGGGACAGGAAGGCCAGCATGTGGCCAGTGTGTCATTCCAGCCCGAGCGCCTCGATGATCTCCACCTCGGCGTCGCCGATGTGCTTGCGCAAGATGGCGTGTGCGCCGTCGGATCCGTCGATACGGCCCGCCTCCAGCAGCGTGACCAGGCCCTCATGGGAGTCCGCCTCGTCGTGCGCGTTGCGGTCGATCCGCTCGACCTGAGCCAGGGCCAGTCGGAGCTCGTCCATCAGCGTCTCGGCCATCTGCACCAGCCGCGGGCTGCCCGTCAGCTCGACCAGAGAGACATGGAAGGACAGGTGGCGCTCGTTGAGCTCCTCGTACGACGCCCCGCCGCCGCGCACCGCCGCCGTGTAGGCGTCCAGGGTGGTGCGCACCCGCGCCCGTCGTACGGCGTCCGCCGCCGGCCACGCCTGCACGCCCGCCCCCTCCAGCACCCACCGCGCCCGGCACACGTCGCGCACCGACTCCGCGCGCGGCGTCGCCACCATCACCCCGCGGTGCGGCTCCCGGGTCGCCAGACCCTCGGCCACCAGGACCGTCAGCGCCTCGCGCACCGTCGGCCGCGAGACCCCGAGCGACTCGGCGAGGGCGACCTCGCGCAGCGCCGTACCGCTCTCCAGGTCGCCCTCGAAGATCGCCCGCCGCACCTCCGCCGCCACCCGCGAGACCGTCGACTCGGGCTCGATGCTGAGCGGGGTGAACGGGGTGCTCGGTGGCGTGGACGCTCCGGCCATGACCCCATTCTGCAAGAACATCTAGGGTGAGGTCGTGCCCCCCGAGCTCCCGAACGACGGCCCGTCCCTCGAGGTGGGCGGTGGCCGCGGCCTGCGGGCGGCCATCGCCGTGGGCGGCGTCCTGCTGGCGATCGCGGTCGTCGCGGTCGCCGCGTTCCTGATCGTCGGCCGCGACGACGGCGACGCCGACCCGGCCGGCGGCACGACCAGCGACACGACGCCCGGCGCCCCCGCCACGAAGCCGACACTCGACCTGCCGACGATCGACCCCTCGGACTTCCCGAGCGACCTGCCCTCCGAGAGCATGCCGGACCTGCCCAGCGGGGCGCCGAGCGTGCCGGACCTGCCGACCAAGGTTCCGAGCGGGGTCCCCTCGGGCATCCCCTCCGACCTGCCGCCGTTCCCCACCGACCCCGCCGACCTGGAGTCGTGGTTCTCCGACTACCTGCAGCAGGTGAGCCCCCGATGAGCCAGCAGCCCCCGCCGCCACCCTCGTTCCCGCCACCTCCACCACCCCCGCCGCCCCCGACGGGTCCGCCTCCGTTCCCGCCGCCCGGCGTGCCGGGGCCGCCGGCCCCGGCCGGCAAGGGCAGGACGCTGTGGATCGTGCTCGGCGCGGTCGGGCTGGTCCTTCTCATCGGCGTCGTGGTCGGCCTGATCCTCGCGCTCACCGGCGACGACGACGGTGACGACGGCCGCGCCGAGGAGAGCTCGGCCAGCACGCCCGAGGACGTGGTCGAGAGCCTGGTCGACGCGGCCGAGGACGGCGACTGCGCGGCCGCCGAGAGGCTGCTGACCGAGGAGGCGAGGGCCGCCGAGCCCTGCGACTCCGAGGCCTTCCAGCTGCTCGCCACCGAGGACGTCGAGTCCGACGTCCACGACGCCAGCATCGACGGCTCGACGGCGAGCGTCCCCGCCGACTTCACCAGTCGGTACGGCAACTCGACGTACACCTTCGTCCTCGAGAAGGTCGACGGCGAGTGGCTCGTCGCGTCGTACGACATCGCCCGCAGCTCCGGCTCCGACAGCTCCGGCTCCGACAGCCCCAGCGGCGAGCCGAGCGCCACGGCGCCGACGGACTCGGCCAGCCCGTCGGCCCAAGGCTCCAGCAGCGCCGGCGCCGTGCCCGACGAGCCGGCGGCCGTGGTGGCGGCCTTCCTCGACGCCGCCTTCGCCGGCGACTGCGCGACCGCCGAGGACCTGGTCACCTCGACGTACCTCGCCGACGAGGGCAGCTGCGACGCCGCCCAGATCCCGACCGAGCTGGGCGACGCGGTGACCTGGGACGTCGGCGAGGCCACCATCGACCCCGCGGGCGAGGAGGCGAGTGTGCCGGTCAAGCTCACGATCTACGGCTCGACCGAGAAGTCGGTCTTCCATCTCGTGCGCGAGGACGGCCGGTGGAAGCTGAGCGACGCCGGCTGACCCGCCCCACGCGGGCCTGTTCCTGGCTACGCTGACCACCATGAGCCAGCCGCCGTACGGTGCTCCGCCGCCGCCCCCGGGTCCGCCGCCCCCGCCGTACCTCGGCGGACCGCCGCCGGCATACGGCGGTCCCGCACTCCCCCCGCCGCCGGCCACGGCCAAGCGGACCATCGGCTTCACGGTGGGCCTGCTGACCACCGTCGTGCTGGTGCTGTTCGTGGTGGTGGTCGCGATCGTCACCGCGACCAACTGAGCCGGGTGCGCCGCCCGGGCGGCGTGCCGTCGTCGCCGGCGCCGGGGTTGAAGCGGGCGGCCGCGTGGCATGATGCCCGCCGACCTGCCCGCCCGTCCAGGAGAGTGCGATGTCCGACCCGAACCAGCCCACCATTCCCGCCGGTTGGTACCCCGACGGCCAGGGCGGGCAGCGCTGGTGGGACGGCACCGGGTGGACCGAGCACACCCAGCCGCCGGCCGTCGGCCCGGCCGCTGACGCCACCGTCATCGCGCCGCGGCAGCCGCACCAGGCGCCGCCGCAGCCGCAGCAGGCGCCCGTGCAGCCCCCGGCCCAGCCGTACGGCCAGCCGCAACAGTTCGGGCAGCCGCAACAGTTCGGGCAGCCGCAACAGTTCGGCCAGCCGCAACAGCTCGGCCAGCCGCAACAGCTCGGCCAGCCGCAACAGCTCGGCCAGCCGCAACAGTTCGGCCAGCAGTTCGCCCAGCCCGGCTGGGCCCCGCCGGGCGGCGGCAGCGGCGGTGGCAGGAAGCTCGGCCTCCTCGTCGGTGCCGGTGCGGCCGCCGTCGTCCTGCTCCTGGTCCTCGTCGTGGTGCTGGTGAAGGTGGCCGGTGGCGGCGGCCCCGAGGACGTGGCGACCGACTACCTCAAGGCGAGGTTCGACGGCGACTACGCGAAGGCCTGCGAGCTGACGGCCGAGGACCAGCGCGAGTCCCTGCTCGACGACGCGGACGCCGATGACTGCGGCGAGTTCGCCGACAAGCAGGAGAAGGACGACGAGGACGCGAGCAAGAAGTACGACGAGGAGTACGGCATCTCGCTCGACGACATCCGCGGCGACTACGACGTCGAGTACGAGGTCAAGGACGTGGACGAGGACGACGACAAGGCGACGGTCGAGGTGCGCCAGAGGGCAGAGTTCTCCGGCGACGAGAAGTTCGTCGACGAGGTGCTCGGCGGTGACCGGACGGACGCGCGGACCCTGACGGTGAAGCTGGTCAAGGAGGACGGCGACTGGAAGGTCGAGGATCCGGACTCCGACTGAGTCGACCGGCCGCATGCGCACCTTCACCGCGACCGTCACGGTCCTGCTCGCGACTCTGCTCGCGCCGTTCGCGATCGCCGGCACCTGGCTGAGCGCCCGGGTCGACGACCGGGACGGGTACGTCGACACGGTCGCCGTCCTCGCCGACGACCCGACCGTGCGCCAGGTCCTGGCCGATGCCGCCGCGGACGGTGCGGTCGACGCGCTGCAGGAGCACATCCCCTTCGGCCTGCCCGCCGCCCTGCGGGAGTGGTCCGGGCAGGCCGCGACGGCGGTGGTGGAGAGCCCGGCGTTCCCGGCGTTCTGGCGCCAGGCGAACGGCGACCTCCACGACCAGGTGCGCGCCGTCCTCGAGGACCCGGACGCGCCGGCCGACGGGTCGATCACCGTCGACGCCGGCCCACTGGTCGCGCTGGTGCTGGGCCGGCTCGAGGACCGCGGCATCCCGGTCGGACTGCTGCCCGACGTCGCGTTGCGGGTCCCGGTGGAGCGGGAGTCGCGGGTCGCGGAGGCGGGTCCGGCGTACCGCGCCGCCGACGGCGTCGCCCAACTGCTGCCCTGGGTGTGGCTGGGGCTGGTCGCGATCGCGCTGCTCGTGGCGCGCGGCTGGCGGGGCCGGGGCCGGGTCCGGGTCCTCGGGCTCGCCCTGCTGGGCGTGGCTCTCGCCGCGGTGGTCCTCCTGGTCGCGGCCGACCCGCTGGCCACGGCCGCGCTCGACCGGAGCGAGGTGGGGCGGCGGGAGCTGGCCGGTGTCCTCCAGGACACGGTGATCGGCTCGCTGGAGCCCTACGCGCGCGCCTTCCTGCTGGCGGCGCCGCCCGGCCTGGTCCTGCTGGTCCTCAGCCTGTGGTCGCGTCGCCGTCGCGAATCGGCCTTCTCGGCGCCCGACTGGCACTAGGCTCACGCGCGTGAGCGACCAGTTCCCCCCACCTGGGCAGCCGGGCGAGCAGCCCCCGACCCAGATGGCGCCGCCTGCGGGCGGCGCTCCCGTGCCGCCGTACGGCGCGCCGGGCCAGCCGCCGCAGCAGGGATACCCCGCCCCGCCCCCGGCGCCTGGCTATCCCCAGCAGCCTGGCTACCCACAGCCCGGCTACCCGCAGCAGCCCGGCCATCCGGGCGGCGGGTACCCCGGCGGACCCGGCTTCCCAGCCCCGCCGGGCGATGGTGGCGGCAAGAAGGGCCTGATCATCGGCATCGTGGCCGGTGTGGTGGTCCTGGTCCTCGGTGTCGTGGCGGTGCTCGCGTTCACCGTGTTCAACGGCGACGACGACAAGCCGGCAGCCAAGGACGACCCGTCCACGACGTCCGAGCCCACCGACGCGACGTCCGAGCCGAGCGACGAGCCCACCGACGAGCCCACCGACGAGACCGACGGCGCCGAGGTGCCGACCAGCGACCCGACGGTCACCGCGCGCGCGTTCCTCGACTCGCTGCTCGAGGGCGACTGCCTGGCGGTCGAGGGGCTGACGACGCCGGAGTACTTCGCCTCCGAGTTCACCGACCAGACCGGCTGCAAGGCGGTCGCCGGCAACCTGGAGATGTCGAACGCCGAGTACACCTTCCAGGAGCCGGAGACGACCCTCGACGCCTACGTCGTGAACGTCTACGGCGACGTCTACGCCCCCAACACGGGCAAGACCCTGGACTCGACGTGGGCGCTCGACGGCCGCACGGGCGACTGGCTGGTCAGCGGCTACACCTACGTCGAGAAGTGATGCGCCGGTGCGACGGCGCGGCTCCCGTGTCGTCGTACCGCCCTGGGGGGACAGGGCGCCGGGAGAACCTCCCGCGCGTCGCCCCTGGCGCCGCCGGCGTCGGGAACACGAGCCGATCATGGGGACGAGTTATCGTGGCGAGTGATGGTGTGCTTCGGATCACACGTCACGCCACCCCTGTGACGGACCCGGACCACGGACCGACCCGACCCGTGCCGCGGCGATCCCGCAGGCGGCGGATGCAAGGAGTGGCGAATGACCGACCCCGTCTTCGGACCGGCCCCCGAACGCGTACCTGACCCCGAGCTCGTCCAGCTGCTCACGCCTGAGGGCGAGCGTGTGCAGCACCCCGGCTTCGACGCCGACTTCAGCGCCGAGGAGTTGCGCGGCTTCTACCGCGACATGACCCTGGTCCGGCGCCTCGACGTCGAGGCGACCGCGCTGCAGCGCCACGGCGAGCTCGGCCTGTGGGCCCAGCTGCTGGGCCAGGAGGCTGCCCAGATCGGCGCGGGCCGCGCGCTCGCGCCGCAGGACTTTGTCTTCCCGACCTACCGCGAGCACGGCGTCGCGTGGGTCCGCGGCGTCGACCCGGTCCGGCTGCTGAGCCTGTTCCGGGGGGTCGACCACGGCAGCTGGGACCCGGCCGAGCACAACTTCGCGCTCTACACGATCGTGATCGGCGCGCAGACCCTGCACGCCACCGGCTACGCCATGGGCGTGCAGCGCGACGGCCTGGTCGGCACCGGCGACCCCGAGCGCGACACCGCGGTGGTCGCCCACTTCGGCGACGGCGCCTCGTCGCAGGGCGACGTCAACGAGGCGTTCGTCTTCGCGGCCTCCTTCAACGCTCCGGTCGTGTTCTTCTGCCAGAACAACCAGTGGGCGATCTCGGAGCCCTTCGAGCGGCAGTCGCGGATCCCGCTCTACCGCCGCTCCCACGGCTTCGGCTTCCCCGGCATCCGGGTCGACGGCAACGACGTGCTGGCGACGTACGCCGTCACCAAGGCGGCCCTGCAGCGGGCGCGGGAGGGCCAGGGCCCGATCCTGATCGAGGCCTACACGTACCGGATGGGCGCTCACACCACCACCGACGACCCGACCCGCTACCGGCTCAGCGACGACGTCGAGCACTGGAAGCTGAAGGACCCGATCGCCCGGCTCGAGGTCTACCTGCGCCGCAACGGGATGGCCGACGACGCCTTCCTGGCCGAGGTCTCGGCCGAGGCCGACGCGCTGGGGGAGCGGATGCGCCGCGAGTGCCACGCGCTGCCCGATCCCTCGCCCCACGACCTGTGGGACCTGGTCCACGCCGAGAAGACGGCCGAGCTGGCCGCCCAGCAGGCGGAGTACGACGCGCACGCCGCCTCGTTCGAGGAGGTGTCGCGATGACCACGATGACCCTGGCCAAGGCGCTCAACGCCGGGCTGCGCAAGGCGATGGAGGATGACGACAAGGTCGTGATCATGGGAGAGGACGTCGGCACCCTCGGCGGCGTCTTCCGGATCACCGACGGTCTGCAGAAGGACTTCGGCGACGCCCGGGTGATCGACACCCCGCTGGCCGAGTCCGGCATCGTCGGCACCGCCGTCGGCCTCGCCATGCGCGGCTACCGGCCGGTGGTCGAGATCCAGTTCGACGGCTTCGTCTACCCCGCCTACGACCAGATCGTGTGCCAGGTCGCCAAGCTCCACTACCGCAGCCGGGGCCGGGTGAAGGTCCCGATGGTCATCCGGATCCCGTTCGGCGGCGGCATCGGCGCGGTGGAGCACCACAGCGAGTCGCCCGAGGCGCAGTTCGTCCACACACCCGGTCTCAAGGTGGTCTCCTGCTCCAACCCGGCCGACGCCTACGCGATGATCCAGCAGGCCATCCATGCCGACGACCCGGTCGTCTTCCTCGAGCCCAAGCGGCTCTACCACTCCGCGAAGGCAGACGTCGACGAGTCGGCGCCGGCCGCGCCGCTGTGGCAGTCGCGCGTGGTCCGCGCGGGCGCGGACGCCACGCTCGTCGGCTACGGTCCCACGGTCTCCACGTGCCTGGACGCCGCGACCGTCGCCGCCGAGGAGGGCCGCTCGCTGGAGGTCATCGACCTGCGCACCCTCTCGCCGCTTGACCTGGTGCCGGTCCACGAGTCGGTGCGCCGTACCGGACGCCTGGTCGTGGTCCACGAGGCCCACGTGACGCTCGGCGTCGGCGCCGAGATCGCCGCGCGGGTCACCGAGGAGTGCTTCCACTCGCTCGAGGCCCCGGTGCTGCGCGTCGGCGGCTTCGACACCCCCTACCCGCCCGCCCGGATCGAGGAGGCCTTCCTGCCTGACCTCGACCGGGTCCTCGACGCCGTCGACCGGACCTTCGGGTTCTGAGGAGTGCCATGACTGCCCACGAGTTCAAGCTCCCCGACGTCGGTGAGGGGCTCACCGAGGCCGACGTCGTGGCCTGGCGGGTCAAGGAGGGCGACGTCGTCGCCGTCAATGACATCGTCGTCGAGATCGAGACCGCCAAGTCGATCGTCGAGCTGCCCTCGCCCTACGCCGGCCACGTGCTGGCGCTGCTGGTCGCCGAGGGCGCGACGGTCGAGGTCGGTACGCCGATCATCCGGATCGGCGAGCCGGGGGCGGCTCCCGCGCCCGCTCCCGTGCCCACGGTGCCCGCGGCCGGTCCCGAGGTCATCGACACCAACGTGCCGCCGACCGGCAACGCCACCCTCGTCGGCTACGGACCCAAGCAGCGCGCGCTCAAGCGGCGCGCCCGCAAGGCCACGCCCGACGAGGTGCCCGCGGTCGTCGTACCCGGTCCGGTCGACGAGCCGGTCCGGCCGCCGCGCGCCCTCGCCAAGCCGCTGGTCCGGCGGCTGGCCCGCGACCTCGGTGTCGACCTCAAGGCGCTGGTGCCGACCGGACCGAAGGGCACCGTCAGCAAGGAGGACGTGCTCGCGGCGGCCGGCGGCGCCCGTCCCGCCGCCGCACCGGTGGCCGTCGACCCCGCCGGTCGCGAGACCCGTGAGCCGATCAAGGGCGTACGCAAGAACATGGCCGCCGCCATGGTCGCCTCCGCCTCCACCGCGCCGCACGTCACCGAGTGGGTGACCATCGACGCCACGGCGAGCGTCGAGCTGGTCGCGCGGCTGAGGGAGCGCCGGGAGCTCGCGGACGTCAAGATCAGTCCGCTGCTGGTCGTCGCGCGGGCCTGCCTGCTCGCGATGCGTCGTACCCCGCTGATCAACTCGACCTGGGACGAGGCCGCCCAGGAGGTCGTGGTCAAGCACTACGTCAACCTCGGCATCGCCGCCGCCACCCCGCGCGGCCTGGTCGTCCCCAACGTCAAGGACGCCCACGCGCTGTCGCTGGTCGAGCTGGCCCAGGCGCTGGAGGCGCTGACCGCCACGGCCCGCGAGGGCCGCACCCAGCCCGCCGACATGGCCGGCGGCTCGTTCACGATCACCAACGTCGGCGTGTTCGGCGTCGACGGAGGTACGCCGATCATCAACCCCGGCGAGTCCGCGATCCTGTGCCTCGGCGCGATCAAGCCGCAGCCCTGGGTCGTCGGCGACCAGGTGGTCCCACGCCAGGTGATGACCCTGTCCCTGTCCTTCGACCATCGGCACATCGACGGCGCCACCGGCTCGCAGTTCCTCGCGGACGTCGCCGACCTGGTCAGCGATCCCGCCACGGCGCTGCTGTTCTGAGCCGGGCCTCGTCGGAGCGTCAGGCGCAGGACTCCTCACCCTGGGTGAGCAGCTCCCCGGCGAGGGTGGCCGTGATCCGATAGCAGACGCCGCTCGACCGGTTGCCCGCGGAGACCACCACCTCGGCCCGGCCGTCGGTGCGCAGGATGGTCACGCCGAAGACGTCGACGGGGCCGGTGGCTGAGCGCTCGGCGGTGTGCATGTGGTGGAACATCGCGTCGACGTCGACGTCGGCGAGGTCGATCTGGCCGGGCTCGAGCGGCGCGTTCGGCGTCCGTGGGCCGTCATCGAGGAAGATGCCGTCCTGCAGGAACCAGCGGTGGATCTTGCCTTGCACCCGGGAGGGTAGATAGATCACGACCTGGTCGTCGGTGAAGCCGAATGCCAGCGCGCGAGGCGGTCCGCCGAACTTCTCCTCGTAGAGGGTGGCGAAGCTGCGCACGCCGTCCGGCGTGAAGGAGTAGGCGGGCTCGGCGGCCGGTCGGCCCTCGTCGACCGCCGCCTCCGGCTCCGGCTCCACCGCGGGCGGCTCGGCGGCCGGTACCGGGTCGGCCTGGCTGGTGGTGGCAGGCTCGGGCTCGTCGTCCTGGAGGGCTGCGTACGCCGCGCCGCCCAGGACGACCAGCGCGGCCGCGGCCCCGGCGGCGACGAGGCGCGACCTCGTCGGGCGGCCGCCCGCGGCCTGCCCACCGCGGAGGTCGTCGGTGAGGCTGGCGAGGTCGTCCCTGGTCTCCGCGCGCAGGGCGAACTCGCTTCGCCTGTCCCACTCGGAGCGGGAGAGGCGACCCTCGCCGTACGCCGACTCCAGGAGGCTCAGGGCAGCCGTCCGGTCGGCCTCGCTCGCCCACCTGCCGCGCCTGGTCATGCCTCGACGCTACCGGGCCGATGACCGGCTGTTCCGAGGGGTGCCCGGGCCCTGGGGACAACCGTTCGCCAGTGCCGGACCCTGCGGGTAGAACGACGGCATGCTCCTGCCCGACCCTCCCGACACCCTCGGTCCGTACCGGATCGTGCGCCGCCTCGGCCGCGGCGGCATGGGCGCGGTCTACGACGCCGTCGACACCGCGCTCGGCCGCCACGTGGCGCTGAAGGTGCTCCTCCCCGAGCTCGCCGACGACCCCGAATTCCGCGCGCGGTTCGTGCGGGAAGCCCGGGTTCAGGCGTCCCTGGACTCGGCCCACGTCGTGCCGGTCTACGCCCACGGCGAGGTCGACGGCCGGCTCTACCTCGTCAGCCGGCTGATGCCCGACGGCGACCTCGGGGCGGCGCTGCGCCGTCACGGTCCGCTCCCGGAGCGCGAGGCGGTCGACCTCGTCGCGCAGGTCGCCGACGGCCTGGCCGAGGCCCATCGCGCGGGCCTGGCGCATCGCGACGTCAAGGCGTCCAACGTGCTGCTGCGCCGGCAAGGCGGCCACACGCTCGCCTACCTCGCGGACTTCGGGATCGCCGTCCCGGCGCGCGGGGACGCGGCCGGCGACGACGTCCGGGCCCTGCTCGGGCTGCTGCGGGAGATCCTCGCCGACCCGCCCGGCCCCGCGCTCGCCCGGCTGTTGCGCGAGCCGCCCACGACCGCCGCCACTCTTCGCGATGCCCTCCGTGGCGTCCTGCGGGCGACCGCGCGGCCCCACCGCCGGCTCGTCGGTGTCGTCTGCGCGCTGGTCGTGGCGATGGTGGCGATCGTCGCCCTCGCCCTGGTCGTCGCCGGCCCGCGGCGCGACGCGGCCACCGTCGACCTCGCCCACGCCCTCGAGGGAGGCGCCGGTCTTGACCCGGCGACCGCCCGCTGCGCCGCTCGGTCCCTCGCCGCCACTCACGGGGTCGGCGACGGCGGGCTGCGGGACCTCCCCGTCGACGACGTCCTCGCCGCGGTCGCCGGCTGCCTGTGGCGTCCCTCAGCGGAGCATGCGCACCCGGGGACACCGGAACACGTTCCAGTCCCGGGGAAGGGGTCGCTCTCAGTCGCGCGGCGGGGTGTCGGGATCGAGCAGCCACTCGTCGAAGAAGGACGACAGCTCCTCGCCGGTCGTGTCCTCGATCCAGGCGACGTACCCGCGCCGGTCGGCGCTGCCGTTGGCCTGCCGGGCCGGCCACTCCCGGAGCACCTCGAAGAACCTCTTGTCGCCGATCCGCTCGCGCAGCTCCTGCCACATCAGCGCCGGGCCGTAGTAGATGTTGCCGTCGCCGAACCGGGTGGGGTCGAAGGCGCCGGGCGGTCCGGACTCCGCGCGCAGATCGGACTCGAACGCCGCCCACTGGTCGATCTTGCGCACCATCGTGATGCGCTCCTGCTCGGCCTCCCACATGCCCTGCAGGTACATCGCCATGCCCTCGTTCATCCACACGTCCGACCAGTCCGCGGGCGTGACCGTGTCGCCGTACCAGTGGTGCGCGGCCTCGTGGACGAGCACCGCCTCCGAGAGGCTGTACGCCGAGTCGCCCAGGGTCACCATGGTCTGGGTCTCCATGCCGCTGTCGTTGTCGACCACGAGCACGCCGAAGCTGTCGAACGGGTACGGACCCAGGAGGCTCTCCAGCCAGTCGATCGCGTCCGGCGTGCGCGCGGTGTCGCCCGGCAGCGGGTCGCCGTCGGCGTCGGTCCAGACCTGGATCGGCACGCCGCCGGCCGACTCCAGGTCGGTGTGCTGGAAGTCGCCGAAGGCGACCGTGACGAGGTACGACGCCGCCGGCTCGGCGAGGTGCCAGGTGTGGACGCTCCGCTTGCCGTCGGTGGTCGAGGAGGTGAGCACCCCGTTGGCGACGCCCGACATCGGTGCGGGAGCGGTCAGGGTGAAGTCGTAGAGCGCCTTGTCGGAGGGTTGGTCGTTGACGGCGTACCAGGTGAAGGCGCCGTACGGCTCCTGCAGGGTCCAGGTCTCGTGCTCGGCGGTGGTGGTCCAGCCGACGCCCTGGGCGAAGTCGGCGCGTTGGCTGGGGGCGGGCGCGGAGGCAGGCGTGCCGGCGTACTCCAGCACCAGCTCGTACTGGCGCTCGGCGGAGATGGGATGCGCGACGGTGAGGTCGTTGCCCTCGACGCTCACCTCGACGGGAGTGCCGTCGACCGTGGCGCGGGAGATGGCGAGCTGCTCGTTGAAGTCGAGCGGGATCCGCGCCGCGTCGCCGGTCGCGCGGAAGGTGAGCGTCTCGCGCGCGGTGAGCCGGTCGGCGTCGGGTGCCCAGGTCAGGTCGAGGTCGTAGTGGAGCGCGTCGACCAGCGGGTTCCCGTGGTCGGGGTACACCGAGTCGGCGCGGGGGTCGCTGCGTGCGATCGCGAGGTCGCCGGGGCTCGCGGTGTTGCTGGGTGAGCTGGTCGGCGTGGCCGACGTGGTCGGGCCGGGGCCGGCGGGGCGCCCAGAGGTCTCGCCGGCGCAGGCGGCGAGCCCCAGGCAGCAGGCGGCCGCGACGGCGAGCAGCCCCGGTGTGCGCGTCATGGCGCCATCATGCCGGGCAACAAATCTGACAGTGGTTCATGTTCGGCCGTCACCGATGTGCCGGACCGTCGTTGGAGAGTGATCGGGGTCACTGCCGTGTGCCCCGGGCCGGGGAGGTGGAGTGGTGGACGAAGCACAGGTGGCGCGCCCGCAGGGGTGGTACCGCGTCGGGCTCGCCGCGCTGGTCGCGCTGTCCGTGGTGGGTGTCGCGCTCGCCGCACCAGCGACCGGCTCGGGAGACGGCTCCGTGTCCCTCGCCGCGGCCGCGGAGCAGCAGAAGTCCGACCTCGGCGTCCCTCACGACGATGCCCTGCTCCCGGCCCACGACCACAACGACCCGCGCACCAAGAACGAGGTCGCCCGTGGCCTCGCGGTCGGCGACGACGTCGTCGACCCGACCACGGCGCGCGAGCGCAAGGCCTCGGCGGCGTACGTCGACACCGAGCGGGCGCTGCCCGACCCGAAGCTGGTCCCGACCGCCGCCTACCCGGCCCGCGCCGCGGTCCCCGTCGACCGCTACGCCATGGCCGGCGGCTGCTACGCGCTCAGCGCCGGCGGCACCTCCTTCGGGCCCTACTACTTCAAGGCCACCCGGCTCGGCGGCTACCTGCTGCACACCCCGACCGGCGAGCTGACCCGCAACGGCAACGGCTCGATCGCGCTCGCCGCGAAGCCCAGCCCGCAGGCCGACTGGACCGTCACCGGCGGCAACGGCGCCTTCACGCTGCAGATCGACGGTGCCGGCGCCCTGGTGGCACAGGGCGGCACGCTGACCAGCGGTGGGACCGGCACGACCTTCCAGGTCGCGCTCGCGAGCGGATGCCCGGCATACCCCGAGGCCGAGGTCGACGTGAGCGGCGAGCCGTTCGGGGGCGCGAAGCCGTACCAGGAGGTGCGTGGCTTCGTCGACGCCCACACCCACGGCATGGCCTTCGAGTTCCTCGGCGGCCAGGTGCATTGCGGCCGCCCCTGGCACGCGTACGGCGCGCCGTACGCCCTCGACGACTGCGTCGACCACAAGATCACCGGCGGCAAGGGCGCGCTGCTCGAGTCAGTACTGTCCGGCAAGGCGTCCCACGACCCGGTGGGCTGGCCGACCTTCAAGGACTGGCCGGCGCCCGAGTCGCTGACCCACGAGGGCACCTACTACCGCTGGCTCGAGCGGGCCTGGCGCGGCGGCGAGCGGCTGTTCGTCAACCTGCTGGTCGAGAACAACAAGCTGTGCGAGCTGTACCCGCTGAAGAAGAACTCCTGCGACGACATGACCTCGATCCGGCTGCAGGCCAAGGACATGTACACGATGCAGGACTACATCGATGCCCAGTTCGGGGGCCCGGGCAAGGGCTTCTACCGGATCGTGAGGGACCCGTTCGAGGCGCGGCGGGTGATCAACGCCGGCAAGATGGCCGTCGTCATGGGCATCGAGACCTCGATCCCCTTCGGCTGCACGTACAAGACCGTGCTCGGCCGCGACTTCCCGGCCTGCACGCCGGAGGAGATCGACGCGAACCTCGACGAGATGCAGGCGCTCGGCGTACGCCAGATGGAGTTGGTCAACAAGTTCGACAACGCGCTCGCCGGGGTCGCGGGCGACGCCGGCGCGATCGGGCCGCTGGTCAACGCCGCGAACTTCCTCGAGACCGGCACCTTCTGGGCGATGGAGCACTGCGAGCCGGCGGACGGAGAGTCGGCCGACAACGCGCAGATCACCCTCCCCGACATCTCCGCCGGCCAGCAGGACGCCCTCTTCGGCGCGCTCGGCGAGGTGCTCGGCCTGCTGCCGGCGCTGCCGCTGTATCCGCAGCCCGCGCACTGCAACAAGCGCGGCCTCACCGAGCTCGGCGTCCACACCATCGAGGGCCTCGCGAAGCGGAAGATGGTCTTCGACCCCGATCATCTCTCGGTCAAGGCGCGCGCGGCGTCGATGGACGTCATCGAGGACCTGCGCTACGCCGGCGTCATCTCCAGCCACTCGTGGTCGACGCCCGACACCTACCCGCGGATCTACCGCGCGGGCGGCTTCATCACGCCCTACGCCGGTGACTCGACGGGCTTCGTCGCGAAGTGGCGCCGCCACCTCGGCTGGGCCGACCCGCGCTACTACTTCGGCTTCGGCTTCGGTGCCGACATCAACGGGCTCGGCGCGCAGGGCAACCCGCGCGGGGCCGACGTACCCAACCCGGTGCGCTACCCGTTCACCGGTCTCGGTGGGGTGAGGATCGACAAGCAGCGCGCCGGCCAGCGGGTGTGGGACATCAACATCGACGGCGTGGCGCAGTACGGCCTCTACCCCGACTGGATCGAGGACCTGCGCCAGATCGCGGAGGCGCAGAACCGCGGCGACGGCGCCAAGATCGTCGACGACATGGCCCGCGGCGCCGAGGCGTACCTGCAGATGTGGGAGCGCGCGTACGGCGTACGACCCGACTCGTGCCGCAACCCGAGCCTGCGGATGTCGCTGGCCAAGGCCAAGAGGCTCGGCAAGCGGATGGTCCGCAAGCACTTCACGACCGACCGGGTGATCGCGAAGGTCGGCCAGCCCTACCTGCGCCTCGACAAGAGGTTCACCTTCTGCGCCAAGGCGAAGAAGGTGAAGAAGGTGAAGAAGAACGGCAAGAAGACCAAGAAGGTGGTCAAGGTCACCGTCGTGGTGAGGCTCAAGGCCAATGGGACGGTGAAGAAGGTCAAGTACCGCAGGTGAGGCGCTGGTCACGGCGCGGTGAAGTTACCTGCCGGTAGTATCCGCGATGCCCGTGGCGTCAGCCTACGCGGGTAAGGCGTGCCTATGGCGGCGGGGTCTCTCGCCCGGCACTAGGCTCGTCGCGCGCACTCCTGTGCGCGCCCCTTGACTCCCTGCCGGATGAGGAGCTGTTGGACACCATGCAGATCGTTGCGATCGTCGTCTCCCTGGCCGTATCGGTCGTCGCCGTCGCGCTGACCGCTCGCGCCGTCGTGGCGATGCTCGGTGTGATCAAGCGCGGCCAGCCGGCGCCCGGTCGCACCGGCAACCCGGTCGGCCGCACGCTGACGATGGTCAAGGAGACCTTCCTCCACACCCGCATGCTGCAGTGGACCTGGGTCGGCATCCTGCACTGGTTCGCCTTCGCCGCGTTCCTGTTCCTCTCGACCGCCGTCGCCGCCGCGTTCATCCAGCTCTTCGACGCGGAGTGGGCGATCCCGATCATCGGCAAGTGGGTCGTCTACGAGTGGGTGGCCGAGCTCCTCGGCCTCCTCGGCACGCTCGCGATCATCCCGCTGATCGTCTACCGCCTGACCCACAGGCCCTCGCAGCTCGGCCGCAAGAGCCGCTTCTTCGGCTCCACGATGTGGCAGGCGTACTTCGTCGAGGCGATGGTCCTCCTCGAGAGCTGCGCGATCCTGTTCATCCGCGGCGCGGAGTACAACCTCGGCCAGGCCCACGGGAGCGAGCACGCGACCGGCGCGCACTTCCCGATCTCGCAGGCTTTCGGCAACCTCTACCCGACCGGTCACGACTCCATCGGCTCGCTCGAGAACATCATCTACTTCATCGCGATGGTGAAGATCGTCTCCGCGATGGTCTGGCTGATCGTGATCTCCACGAACCTGACCATGGGTGTCGCCTGGCACCGCTTCACCGCCTGGTTCAACATCTGGTTCAAGCGCGAGGACAGCGGTCGTGCGGCGCTCGGCGCGGTCAAGCCGCTGACCTCCGGTGGCAAGGCGATCACCCTCGACGACGTCGACGACCTCGACGAGGACGCCATCCTCGGCGTCGGCTCCATCTGGGACTTCTCCTGGAAGGACATCCTCGACTTCACGACCTGCACCGAGTGTGGTCGCTGCCAGTCGCAGTGCCCCGCCTGGAACACCGAGAAGCCGCTCTCGCCCAAGCTGATGATGATGGCGATGCGCGAGCACGCGTACGCCGCCGCCGCGGGCGTCGAGGGCGCCGCCGAGAAGGCGCTGGTCGGCTCCGCCGGCGAGGGGGAGTGGTTCTACAACCCCGAGGGCGGCGACTTCGTCATCGACGAGGACGCGCTGTGGGGCTGCACCAACTGCGGCGCCTGCGTCCAGCAGTGCCCCGTCGACATCGAGCACGTCGACCACTTCATCGACATGCGCCGCTACCAGGTGCTCGTCGAGTCGAACTTCCCCTCCGAGCTCAACGGCCTGTTCAAGGGGCTCGAGAACAAGGGCAACCCGTGGAACATGTCGCCCACGGCGCGCCTCGACTGGGCCAAGGACCTGCCCTTCGAGGTCAAGGTCGTCGGCGACCAGATCGAGGACCTCGAGTCCGTCGACTGGCTGTTCTGGGTCGGCTGCGCCGGTGCCTACGAGGACCGCGCCAAGAAGACCACCCGCGCCGTGGCCGAGCTCCTCGACCTCGCGGGCGTCTCGTTCGGCGTACTCGGCAACGGCGAGACCTGTACCGGTGACTCCGCGCGCCGGGCCGGCAACGAGTTCGTGTTCCAGGGCCTGGCCCAGCAGAACATCGAGACGCTCAACGATGCCAAGGCGAAGAAGGTCGTCTCGACCTGCCCGCACTGCATGAACACCCTCAAGAACGAGTACCGCCAGCTCGGTCTCGAGCTCGAGGTCATCCACCACACCCAGCTGCTCAACCGCCTCGTGCGCGAGGGCAGGCTGACGCCGGTGGCGGCCGGGGCCGGGGCGCATGACCGCAAGATCACCTACCACGACCCGTGCTTCCTGGGTCGCCACAACCAGGTCTACACCCCGCCGCGCGACCTGCTGCAGATCCTGCCGGGCGCGGAGTTCGCGGAGATGGAGCGCTCGGCCGAGCGGTCCTTCTGCTGCGGCGCCGGCGGCGCCCGGATGTGGATGGAGGAGACCATCGGTGAGCGGATCAACCTGAACCGCACCGCTGAGGCGGTCGGCACCGGCGCCGACCAGGTCGCCGTCGGCTGCCCGTTCTGCCGCGTGATGCTCTCCGACGGCCTGACCAAGATGCAGGCCGACGGCGAGGCCCGCGAGGAGGTCGAGGTCCTCGACGTGGCGCAGATGCTGCTCGCGTCGGTCAAGGGCGAGCAGGCCACCAAGCTGCTCCCCGGCGAGGGTGCGCCGCTCCAGCCGGTCGCCAAGGCCGCGCCTGCTGTGACCCCGGTCGAGACCAGGGCGGAGCCGGAGGCCGGCGACGTCACCATCACCGAGAACACCGTCGTCGCCACCGAGGACGTCGGCCCCGCCGCCAAGGCGTCCGGTGGGTCGTCGATGTTCGACGATCCGGGCTCCATGTTCGACACCCCTGCGCCCGCGGCGCCTGCCGCTCCCGAGGCGAAGGCTGCGCCCGCCGAGGGCGGCTCGCTCTTCGATGACCCGGGCTCGCTGTTCGACACCCCTGCTCCGGCGGCGTCTGCCGCGCCGGCTCCGGCGACTCCGGCTGAGGAGAAGCCGGCCGCACCCGCGGGCGGTGGCTCACTGTTCGACGAGGGCGGTTCGCTCTTCGACACGCCGGCCGCTGCCGCACCGGCTCCCGCCGCCGAGGCTCCGAAGGCGGAGGCTCCGAAGGCGGACCTCGGCTCCGGCGGCTCGCTGTTCGACATCGCCACCCCCGAGCCGGCCGCTCCCGTGGCGTCGCCTGCCGCCGCGACGGCCGAGGCTCCTCCGGCCGAGGGGCCCGCTCCCACGACCCCGGCGCCGTCGGTCGACCTGAACGCCGGCGGCTCGCTGTTCGACATCGCCACCCCCGAGCCCGCCGCCCCGGCCGCACCGGCTGCCACCCCGGCCCCGCCGCCGGAGCCGGTTGCGGAGGCCGCTCCGGTTGAGGCCGAGGCCCGGGTGGAGGAGGCCGCCGTCGTCGAGGAGGCGCCCGCGCCCACCCCGGCGTCCGCCGCCTCGACAGCCAGCGCACCCGCGACGGACGTCGACATCAACGCCATGGGCTCGCTGTTCGACATCGCCGCGCCTGCCGCGACCACTGTC
Organism: Nocardioides sp. S5-5; assembly: GCF_054954065.1. NCBI lineage: Bacteria > Bacillati > Actinomycetota > Actinomycetes > Propionibacteriales > Nocardioidaceae > Nocardioides > Nocardioides sp. S5-5. Next base: position 4,289,332 of record NZ_CP199913.1, on the reverse strand, counting down.
GAGCGTCCGGCCGCAGCGCCGGTGCCCGAGTCGGAGGCCGCCGTCGCGCCCGAGCCGGAGGCCGCCCCCGAGGCGGAGGCGCCCGCCACCCCGGCGTACTCCGGCGCAGCCCACCAGCCGCGCACGGACGCCGACATCAACGCGGCGGAGTCCCTCTTCGACCTCTGAGCGAGTCCCAGGAGCCCCATCCGTCACCGCGGATGCAGCAGCGCAGCACCCCTCCTTTCGAGGGGTGTGACCGTGCTCACCTGAGGGTCACCATGGACCCATGACGGAGCTGTCGTACGCCGCTGGCGAGACCACCACCCCCCTCCTCGACGAGACCATCGGCGCCAACCTCGAGCGCACGGTCGCCCGGTGGCCCGATCGGGAGGCTCTGGTGGAGGTGGCGAGCGGGCGCCGGTGGACCTGGCGCGAGTTCGACGACGCGGTCGACGAGGCGGCACGCGGGCTGATCGGGCTCGGGATCGCGAAGGGCGACCGGGTCGGGATGTGGGCACCGAACTGCGCGGAGTGGACGATCATCCAGTTCGCCGCGGCCAAGGTGGGCGCGATCCTGGTCAACGTCAACCCGTCGTACCGCACCCACGAGTTCGCGTACGCCGTCAACCAGTCCGGCCTGCGCCTGCTGCTGGCCGCGACCGGCTTCAAGACCAGCGACTACCGCGGCATGGTCGAGGAGGTCACCGCCCAGGGCGAGGTGCCCGGCCTCGAGCAGACGCTGTACGTCGACAGCGACGACTGGCAGCGCCTGGTGGCCGCCGGCGCGGACCTGTCCGCCGACGCGCTGGCCGAGCGCCAGGCGGAGCTGAGCCCCGACGACCCGATCAACATCCAGTACACGAGCGGCACGACCGGCTTCCCGAAGGGCGCGACGCTCAGCCACCGCAACATCCTCAACAACGGCTACTTCGTGACCGAGCTGATCGGGTTCGGCGAGCAGGACCGGCTGTGCATCCCGGTGCCCTTCTACCACTGCTTCGGGATGGTGATGGCCAACCTTGGCTGCGTCAGCCACGGTGCCACCATGGTCATCCCGGCCCCGGGGTTCGATCCGGTGGTCACGCTGAAGACGGTCCAGGACGAGCGCTGCACCGCGCTGTACGGCGTCCCGACGATGTTCATCGCGATGCAGAACGCGCCCGACTTCGCCGGCTTCGACCTCGCCACCCTGCGCACCGGCATCATGGCCGGCTCGATCTGCCCGGTCGAGGTGATGAAGCGCTGCATCAACGACATGCACATGGCGGAGGTGTCGATCGCCTACGGGATGACCGAGACCAGCCCGGTCAGCTGCCAGACCCGGGCCGACGACGACCTCGACCGTCGTACGTCGACCATCGGCCGGGCCGCGCCCCACGTCGAGATCCGGATCGTCGACCCGGTGACGGGGGAGACCGTGCCGCGCGGGGAGCCGGGGGAGTTCTGCACCCGCGGGTACTCCGTGATGCTCGGCTACTGGCCGCTGGGTCAGGAGGAGGGCGACGCCAAGACCGCCGAGGCGATCGACGCCGACGGCTGGATGCACACCGGCGACCTGGCGGTCATGCGCGAGGACGGGTACGCCAACATCGTCGGCCGGATCAAGGACATGGTGATCCGCGGGGGTGAGAACATCTACCCGCGCGAGATCGAGGAGTTCCTCTACACCCACCCCGACGTCGAGGACGTCCAGGTGGTCGGCGTCCCCGACGAGAAGTACGGCGAGGAGCTGTGCGCCTGGGTCCGCCTGCGCGCCGGCGCCGAGCCGCTCGACGCCGACGGGGTGCGCGCGTTCGCGACCGGCAGGCTCGCCCACTACAAGATCCCGCGCTATGTCCTGCTCGTCGACGAGTTCCCGATGACCGTCACCGGCAAGATCCGCAAGATCGAGATGCGAGAGAGGTCCACGGAGATCCTCGGTCTGGCCTGACGCCGACCCGGCGCAAGCCGACTCCCGATCCGCGCCGACCCGGCGCAAAGCGAACCGCGAGATGCGTTCGCTTTGCGCCGGGTCAGCGGATTTCAGGAGCCGCTTTGCGCCGGGTCGCGGGTGACGCCATAGTTCCTTGACATTGACGTCATAGTGACGTCACAATGACGTCTGTGGACATCACCCCGTACGTCGATAGCCTGCGCCGCGACCTTCTCGCCGCTGCCGACAGCGCGGGGGCGGAGGTGCGGGAGGCGGCCGAGCGGCTGGGCTACGCGCTGGATCCCGCGGTCCGGCTCGCGGTGATGGAGGCGATCAGCCAGGCAGCCGCGGAGATCACCGCGGCGATGTCGAGCGGCGGGGTCGACGTCCGACTCGACGGCCGCGATCTCGACTTCGTCGTGACGCCGGGCGAGCCGGACGGCCCCACGCAGCCGCAGCAGATGACCGGGCCGGTCCCGGCCGAGATGCCTGCCGAGGACGAGGGGCAGGCGCGGGTCAGCCTGCGGCTGCCCGAGTCGCTCAAGACCCGCGCCGACGAGGCCGCGGCCCAGGCCGGCCAGTCGCTCAACACCTGGCTGGTGACCCTGATCCGCGGCGCCACCGGCGGGCGTGCGCTCCACGTCGACGCCGACCTGTCCAGCGCACCTTTCGGCAGCAATCGCCGGCTCACCGGCTGGCTGTGACCGCACCGATCCCAGGAGAGACCATGTCCACCCACGAACCCCTCCGCCAGGTCCTCGAGACCCCCGGCCCGGTCCGCCTCCACGTCGAGAACGGCCGTGGCCGGATCGTCGTCCAGGTGGCCGAGCAGGCCACGACCGACATCACCGTCACCGGCGCTCGCGCGGCCGAGGTGCGGGTGACCCAGGACGGCCGCCGGATCGGCGTCCACGCCCCGAAGCCTCGCAATGGCATCTTCGGGCGTGCCGACGAGCTCGACATCGAGGTCGTCGTCCCGTCCGACAGTGACCTGATCGCCCGCAGCGGCAATGCGAGCGTCACGGCCGGCGGCCGGCTGATGACCGCCCGGGTCAAGAGCGGCTCGGGCGACGTCGTCCTCGACCAGGCCACGACCGTCGTCGTCGACACCGGCTCCGGTGACGTCAGCGTCGCCGAGGTGGACGGCGACGTTCGGGTCCGTACCGGCTCCGGCGCGGTCGACCTCGGCCGGGTCGCCCACGTCGCGTCGGTCTCGACCGGCTCCGGCGACGTCTGTCTCGGCCAAGCGCTTGGCACGGCCGTCGTGAAGACCGGCTCCGGCGACCTCGAGGTGGGCGAGTGTGCGGCCGACCTGACCAGCAAGACCGGGTCCGGCGACGTCGTCGTCCGTACGGCGCGCCGCGGTCGGATCCTCGTCAAGGGCGCCTCGACCCGGGTCCACGTCGGAATCCCCGCAGGTACGCCGGTCTGGACCGATCTCACCACCGTCACCGGCCGGGTCAGCTCGACCCTGTCGCCGGTCGGCCGGCCGGAGCCGGGCGCCGACCACGTCGAGCTGCGCGCCACCACGGTCTCCGGCGACATCTCGCTGGTCCCTGCCTGACCGTGCCGCCGCGGGTGGGCGGCATCCGAGCGTGACCGACGCCACAGGTGGCTCGTTACCCGTGAGTACGCCACGGGAGGGGATGACCCATGAACGACCACGTCCTGCGCCGCCGCCTGGTGGCCGCGCTGCTCAGCACCGGCCTCGCCGCCACCGTCGTGCTCCCGTTCGCCGGTGACGCGGCCGGCGCGGACACGACCTCGGCCCGGACCGCGGCCGCGGCCCAGCGGGCCACGGCGAGCGTGCCCGTCGCGCAGAAGCCGAAGAAGTGCAAGAAGGCGAAGAAGCACAAGGGCAAGAAGCACAAGAGGAAGTGCGGCAAGGCGAAGCAGGCGCCGGCCGCCACTGGCACCGCCCCCGGCACCGCCCCCGGCGGCTCCCCCGGCGCCGCCCCCGCGGCCACCCCCTGGACCCCGCGTCCGGCCCAGTACGACGCCACCGTCACCACCACGGACATCCCGATCACGATGGACGACGGCGTGGTCCTGCGCGGCGACCTGCAGCGACCGGCCGGTGCCGACGGTCAGCCGGTCACCGCGCCGCTGCCGGTCATCGTCACCATCACCGCCTACAACAAGACGGTGCTCTCCGCCGGCGCGGGCGCCACCCTTGCCGGCGCCGATCCGGGCTACCTGGTCGAGCGCGGCTACGCCCAGCTCACGGTCGACGCCCGCGGCACCGGCGGCTCCCAGGGCCAGTGGGCCGCGTTCAGCGCCCGCGAGGGCAAGGACGCCGGCGCGATCGTCGAGTGGGCGGCCTCGCAGCCGTGGAGCAACGGCAAGGTCGCCATGACCGGCGCGTCGTACATGGGCATCTCGCAGCTCTTCGCCGCGGCCCGGCAGCCCAAGGGCCTCAAGGCGATCTTCCCGCAGGTGCCGGCGGCCGACGTGTACCGCGACGTCGTCGCCTCCGGCGGTCAGATCGACGTCGGGTTCATCCCGCTGTGGCTCGGCCTGGTCACCGCGACCGGGGTGATCCCGCCGGCGTACGGCCTCGAGGATCCGCAGGCCGGCCTCCAGATGGCGCTCGACCACCTGATGGGCGGGCTCACCTTCACCCTGCCGCTGGCGACCCAGGCGCTGCTCGGCGGGGATCCGGCGTACGACGGGCCGTTCTACCGCGAGCGCTCGCCGATCGAGGTGCTCGACGAGGTCACCGTCCCGACCTTCCTGGTCGGTGGCGAGTTCGACCTGTTCCAGCGCGGCACCCCGCTCGTCTTCGAGCGGCTCCAGCAGCGCGGCATCCCGGCCAAGCTCATCCTCGGTCCGTGGGACCACCTGCAGGGCTCGGCCGGCGCCGAGGTCGGCAGGGCCGGCTACGGCTCGCTCGCCGAGCTGCAGCTGCGCTGGTTCGACCAGTACCTGAACGGCATCGACGGTCAGCTCGACCAGATCGCGCCGCTGACCTACTACGAGCAGGGCTCCGGCTCGTGGGTGCGCAAGGCGAGGTGGATCGACAGCGACCTGTCCGCGCGCAGCTACCGGCTCTCGGGATCCGCGTCGGTGGGCGGCAAAGCCGGTGCCCTGACCACGGGTGTGGCGGCCGCCGGGTCCGCGATCGTCCCGCCGATCCCGGTCACCGGGCTGTGTACCCGCTCGGCCAACCAGTGGACCGCCGGCCTGCCGAACGTGCTGCTCGAGGACCTGCCCTGCTTCCAGGACAACAGCCTCAACGACCTCGGCGGCGTCACCTTCGACACCGCGCCCCAGGACGCCGACGTGCGCTTCCAGGGCCCGCTCAACGCGCGGCTCTACGTCTCGACCCCGAGTGGTGACGGGATGCTGTCGGTGGCGGTCGAGGACGTCGCACCCGACGGAACGGTCACCCGGATCAGCGGCGGCTGGCAGACCATCGCGCACCGCAAGCTCGACGAGAGCCGCTCGCGCTACCTCGACGGAGAGCTGCTCCAGCCCTACCACCCGTTCACCCGCGAGGCGAAGGTGAGCCTGCCGGCCGGCGAGATCGCGCCGGTCGACGTCGAGATCTTCCCGACCGGCGCCGTGATCGCGCAGGGGCACCGGCTGCGGATCGCGGTCCAGGCGTTCGACGTGCCGCACCTGCTCTCGCCGGCCACCGACCTGGTCGGTCAGCTGGTGCCGGTCACCGTCCACACCGGACCGCAGTACCCGTCGGTGCTGACCATGGCCGTGCGCTGAGCTAGCGCTACCACCCGCCCGGGCGGCGGGCCAGGGTGCTCGCGAGCGCCGTGGCCGCCGCCCGGACGGCGTTCTGGTGGGCGTCCGGGCGGAACCGGCCGACCGGACCGGTCACGCTGATCGCGGCCAGCGCGCTCGCGCCGTCGGTGTCGAGCACCGGTGCGGCCACGCACAGCAGACCCGGCGTCGACTCCTCGCGCTCGAAGGCCAGCCCGGTCTCCACAGCGCGCTCCAGCTGCTGCTCCAGCAGGCCGGGAGCCACGACCGTGTGCGGCGTACGACGGGCGAGGGGCCCGGCCAGCACGGCCGCCCGCACGGACGGCTCGGCATGCGCGAGCAGGACCTTGCCCAGCGCCGTGCAGTGCATCGGCATCCGGCCGCCGGCGCGCGAGGGGCTGCGGGCCTGGCGGTGGCCGCCGATCTTGGCGACGTAGACGATCTCGGTGCCGTCGCGGACACCGAGGTGGACGGTCTCGTGGGTGCGCTCGTAGAGGTCCTGCAGGAAGGGCATCGCGACCTCGAGCAGGGTGCGTTCGGTGGCGGCGCGCATGCCGAGCTCGAACAGCCCGCCCGCCAGCCGGTAGCCGTGCTCGGTCTTCTCCAGCAGCCGGTGGTGGACTAGGTCGCCGGCGACCCGATGGGCGCTGCCTTTGGGGAGACCGGTGCGTCGTACCAGCTCGGCGAGGGGGAGCAGCCGGTCCTCGGGGCCGAAGGCGCGCAGCAGCGCGACCGCCTTGCCGAGAACGGTGTCCAGGTCGTCCACGTCCACAGCGTACCGGTGAGTGGAACGCGGCCATGGTGGCCGCGGTCGAGGACCGGGACAGTGGGACCATGAACCCCACCCTCGACGCTGTCGACACCGATGCCGCGGCCTCCGCTGTCAGGGCTGCCGCCGAGCGGCTGCGGAACGCCCTCGAGACCGGCGTCCCGTGCGCCCCGATCCGTGAGCTGGTCGGCGCCACCGACATCCGGCTCGCCTACGCCGTCCAGCAGCGGCTCAACCAGGCCCGGGTCGACGCCGGCGCGCGGATCGTCGGCCGCAAGGCCGGCCTGACCTCGAAGGCCGTGCAGGAGCAGCTCGGCGTCGACCAGCCGGACCTGGGCGTGCTCTTCGCGGACATGGCCTACGACGCCGGCTCGGCCGTGCCCGTCGGCGACCTGCTGCAGCCCAAGGTCGAGGGGGAGATCGCCTTCGTGCTCAAGGAGGACCTCGCCGAGGGCGACCTCGACCTGGACCAGGTCGCGGCCGCGGTCGACTACGCGGTGGCCGCGATCGAGATCTGCGACAGCCGGATCGCCGACTGGGACATCTCCTTCGCCGACACCGTCGCCGACAACGCCTCGTCCGGCGCGTACGTCCTCGGGACCGAGCGGCGGACGCTCGCGGAGTTCACCCCGCGCGAGGTCGAGATGCGGATGACGGTCACCGGCCAGGACGACTCGACCGGCACCGGCGCCGGTTGCCTCGGCGACCCGCTGCTCGCGGTGCAGTGGCTGGCCCGCCAGGCCCGCGACCTCGGCGAGCCGCTGCGGGCCGGCCAGGTCATCCTCTCCGGCGCCCTCGGCCCGATGCGTCCGGCCGCGCCGGGCGCCGACGTCCGGGTGACCATCACCGGCCTCGGTGAGGTCTCCGTCCACTTCGCTGACCAGGAGGAAGCGTGAGCAAGACCAAGGTGGCCATCATCGGTTCCGGCAACATCGGCACCGACTTGATGATCAAGATCCTGCAGACCGCCCAGCATGTCGAGATGGGCGCCCTGGTCGGCATCGACCCGGAGTCCGACGGCCTGGCCCGGGCCCGCGACCTCGGCGTCGCGACCACCCACGAGGGGGTCGAGGGCCTGATCGCCCTGCCCGGCTTCGAGGACATCGAGATCGTCTTCGACGCCACCTCGGCCAAGGCGCACCTCCACAACGACGCGTTGCTGCGCCCGTTCGGCAAGCGGCTGATCGACCTCACGCCGGCCGCGATCGGCCCGTACGTCGTCCCGGCGGTCAACATCGACGAGCACCTCGACGCGCCCAACCTCAACATGGTCACCTGCGGCGGCCAGGCCACCATCCCGATCGTGGCCGCGATCTCCCGCGTCGTCCCGGTGGAGTACGCCGAGATCGTCGCCTCGATCTCCTCGAAGTCCGCCGGCCCGGGCACCCGCGCCAACATCGACGAGTTCACCGAGACCACCTCCGGCGCGATCGCCGCGGTGGGCGGTGCCAAGTGCGGCAAGGCCGTGATCATCCTCAACCCGGCCGAGCCGCCGCTGATGATGCGCGACACCGTCTTCGCCCTTGTCCATGCGCCCGACCCGGCCGTGCATGACGAGATCCGCGCGAGCGTGGAGAAGATGGTCGCCGACGTGGCGGCGTACGTCCCCGGCTACCGGCTGGTCCAGAAGGTCCAGATCGCCGAGATCCCCGCCGACCAGCCGGTGGAGACGCTGCTGGTCGACGGCGCGGGGCGGCCGACCCACCAGGTGTCGGTGTTCCTCCAGGTCACCGGCGCCGGCCACTACCTCCCGGCGTACGCCGGCAACCTCGACATCATGACTTCGGCCGGCCTGCAGGTCGCCGAGCGGATCGCTGCGGCGAAGGAGAGCGCACTGTGAGCGAGAAGACCAAGATCTTCGTCCAGGACGTCACCCTGCGCGACGGCATGCACGCGATCCGGCACCGGATCTCGCCCGCCGACGTCAAGCGGATCGTCGTCGCCCTCGACGAGGCCGGCGTGGACGCGCTCGAGGTCGCCCACGGCGACGGTCTCGCCGGCGGCTCGGTCAACTACGGGCCCGGCTCGCACACCGACTGGGAGTGGCTGGAGGCCGCCGCGTCGGTGCTCAAGAACGCGCGCCTGACCACCCTGCTGCTCCCCGGCGTCGGCACCGTCCACGAGCTGAAGCGTGCCTACGACCTCGGTGTCCGCTCGGTGCGGATCGCCACCCACTGCACCGAGGCCGACGTCTCCGCCCAGCACATCGCGGCCGCCCGCGAGCTCGGCATGGACGTCTCCGGCTTCCTCATGCTCTCGCACATGGCGCCGCCGGAGCAGCTCGCCCAGCAGGCCAAGCTGATGGAGTCGTACGGCGCCCACTGCGTCTACATCACCGACTCCGGCGGCCGGCTGACCATGGACGACGTCGTGGCCCGCGTGCGCGCGTACCGCTCGGTGCTGAACCCGGAGACCGAGATCGGCATCCACGCCCACGAGAACCTCTCGCTCTCGGTCGCCAACTCGGTGGTCGCCGTCCAGAACGGGGTCTACCGGGTCGACGCCTCCCTCGCCGGCCATGGCGCCGGCGCCGGCAACTGCCCGATCGAGCCGTTCATCGCGGTCGCCGACCTGATGGGCTTCGAGCACGGCTGCGACGTCTTCAAGCTCCAAGACGCCGCCGACGACATCGTCCGCCCGCTCCAGGACCGCCCGGTCCGGGTCGACCGCGAGACGCTGACCCTCGGCTACGCCGGCGTGTACTCCTCGTTCCTCCGACACGCCGAGCGCGCCGCCGAGCAGTACGGCGTCGACGTCCGCGACATCCTCATGGAGTGTGGCCGCCGCGGCCTGGTCGGTGGGCAGGAGGACATGATCGTCGACATCGCGCTGACCATCGTCGCCGAGCGGGAGGCCGCTCTGGTCTAGCGCGACCCGGCGCAAACTGGCCTTTGGAACGACGCCGACCCGGCGCAAAAGTGTCACTTTCGCGCCGGGTCGGCGTCTTCGGGGAGTCAGTTTGCGACGGGTCGGTCAGGAGCGCAGGGAGACGCCCTCGCGCCAGTAGCCCATGAACGCGACCTGGCGGCGGTCCAGTCCGAGGTCGTTGACCAGCTTGCGGCGCAGGCCGGTCACGACCTTGGACTCGCCGGCGATCCACGCATAGAGCCCGGCGTGTGGCGTGTCCCCGGTCGGGACCGCCGTCGCCGTGCCGACCTCCTCGCCCGACGAGGAGTGCACCGGCGTCTCCCACAGGTCGGGGTCGATCTCGTCGTCGCTCACCACGATCGCCTCGGTGGGGGCGGTGCCGGTCAGGTGGTCGATGACCGCGGCGTGCAGCGCCACGCCACGGGGGCCGCCGTTGCGAGGCAGCCAGGTGACCTGGACGCCTGCGGGGGAGACGAGCTCCTGGATGTCGGCGTCGACCGGCACCTCGACGTACGCCGCCCCGGTCGCGTCGGCCGGCAGGTCGCGCAGCACGCCCCGGATCGCGGGTACGGCGGTCTCGTCACCCACCAGCAGCAGCCGGCTCGCGTCGCCCGGCGACCACTCGATGCCGCCGAACTCGTGGCCCGCGCGCGGCGCCATCGCGACCAGGCGCTGGCCGGGCGCGGCCTGGAGCGCCCAGCGGTTGCCGGCGCCGTCGAGCAGGTCCTGGTCATGGCTCTCGTCCGCCTCGTGGACCACGATGTCGACCACCAGCCGGGTCTCGGTGCCCTCACCCACCCGGTCGCGGATCGTGTAGGTCCGCATCGACCCGCGCTCGTCCTCGGGGATCTCCATCCAGGTGGTCCACCAGGACTCGTCGGCGTCGGCGAACGACGGCAGCCCGCCCTTCGCGTTCGGGAAGATCAGCTTGATCCGCTGGTCGTACACCGGCCCGTCCGGACCCAGCTCGGCCAGCGCCGCACCCCCCAGCTCGATCCGTACGAACGACGGCGACACCCGCTCCGCCCGCACGACCTCGAGCTTGGTCAGGAGCAGAGGGAGGGTGGCGACGTACTCGTTCTGGTCGGTGGTCATGAGGTCAGGCTAACCTAACCTGCATGAATCCCCGGAGAACCGGGTTCGCAGTCAGATCCGAGTGCGGTGGAAGCTCTGGAACGAGCGCGACGGCGTCGGACCCCGCTGCCCCTGGTACCGCGAGCCGTACTTCTCCGAGCCGTACGGGTGCTCGCTGGGCGAGGAGAGCCGGAAGAAGCAGAACTGTCCGATCTTCATGCCCGGGTACAGCTTGATCGGCAGCGTGGCGACGTTGGCGAGCTCGAGCGTCACGTGCCCGGAGAACCCGGGGTCCACGAAGCCGGCGGTCGCGTGGGTGAGCAGGCCGAGCCGGCCCAGCGACGACTTGCCCTCGACCCGGGCGGCGATGTCGTCGGGCAGGGAGACGACCTCGTACGTCGACCCGAGCACGAACTCGCCCGGGTGCAGGATGAACGGCTCGTCTCCCTCCGGCTCTACCACGCGGGTGAGGTCGGACTGGTCGGCGGCCGGGTCGATCGACGGGTACTTGTGGTTGTCGAAGACCCGGAAGAACCGGTCCAGGCGGAAGTCCACCGACGACGGCTGCATCAGCCCCGGGTCGTAGGGGTCCAGGCCGATCCGGCCGGCGTCGATCTCGGCAGTGATGTCCCTGTCGCTGAGCAGCACGTCCCGCACCCTACCGGCCCCACCTGCTCGCGAGTGGTCCCGATCACGGGCGCACAATGATCGGATGACCTACCGCAAGTACGTCGCCCTGGGCGACTCGTTCACCGAAGGGGTCGGTGACCCCGACCCGGCGCGTCCCAACGGCCTGCGGGGATGGGCGGACCGGACCGCGGAGGCCCTCGCCGTGGCTGCCGCGGCCCAGGGCGCGGACTTCGGCTACGCCAACCTCGCCATCCGCGGCCGCAAGCTGCCGGCGATCATCGACGAGCAGGTCGACGCCGCGATCGCGCTCGGCCCGGACCTGGTCAGCATCCACGGCGGCGGCAACGACGTGCTGCGGCCCAAGGTCGACATCGACGCCCTCGCGGCGACGTACGACGCCGCGATCGGCCGGCTCGCGGCCAGCGGGGCGCACGTCGTCATGTTCACGATCGCCGACCCCGGCCTCAACGGCGTGATCAAGGTGATCCGCGGCCGGACCGCGATCTTCAACGAGTGGGTCCGCGAGATCGCGGAGAAGCACGACGCCACGCTGGTCGACATGTGGCGGATGCGCGGCTGGAAGGTCGCCGAGGTGATGGACGAGGATCGACTGCACCTCAACGCGGTCGGCCATCAGACCATCGCCATCGCCGCCCTCGACGCGCTCGGCGTCGCCCACGAGCTGCGACCGATCCCGCCGGCGCCGGCGCCCGTCCTGAGCGTCCGTGAGCAGCGCGCGGCCAACCTGGCCTGGGCCCGCACGCACCTCGCCCCTTGGGTGCAGCGGCGGGTCACCGGGCGCTCCTCGGGCGACGGGGTGGAGCCGAAGCACAGCACCTTCCGACCCATCGGGTAACATCCTCCACGCTCCGGTTCGCCGGGGCGTGCGGACGTAGCTCAGTTGGTAGAGCGTCAGCTTCCCAAGCTGAATGTCGCGAGTTCGAACCTCGTCGTCCGCTCCATTCTCAGCCGGCGCGAGCCCAGCGGGCTCAGCCCGCGGTGCGCCGCCCCCGCACGAAGTACACCACCGGCAGCACCCCGGCGGAGTTCACGAAGGTCAGCGCGAGCGTCCACCTCTTCTTCGAGCCGTTCACCTCGCTGTCCTCACGCCGGCGCAGGTCGGCCAGCGCGGCCGTCTTGAGCGCGCCGTCGATGATGCCGGTGACCAGGATGATCCGGCGGGTTCGGGGGCTCAGGTCCTTCCAGCGCTTCTTGGCCATGGTCTCTCCTCCGGGTGGGGCGGTTGAATGGGTCCATGGTGCCTGTGGAGCCCCCACCCTTCACCTTCACCCCGCGTCCCCGGCGCCGGGGCGGCCCGGTGACCGCGGCCGTGCTGACCGTGGCCGGCAGTGGCTGGGCGGGCTACGGGATCGGCCTGACGCTGCGCTGGAACGTGCCGGTCCCGCGCGCCCTGGTCGAGCAGCCGGTCGTACCCTCCTGACGTGGACTTCACCGGATTCCCCGTCGCCGCCCTCGACTTCTACGACGACCTCGAGGTCGACAACACCAAGTCCTTCTGGGAGGCCCACAAGGAGGTCTACGTCGAGAGCGTCAAGGCGCCGATGGTGGCGCTGACCGACGCGCTCGGCCAGGAGTTCGGTGCCGCCAAGGTGTTCCGGCCCTACCGCGACGTGCGCTTCGCCAAGGACAAGACCCCCTACAAGACCCATCAGGGCGCGTTCGTCGGGGTGGGGCCGGCGACGGGTTGGTACGTCGAGGTGGCGGCGCCCGGCGTGCGGGTCGGCGGTGGGATCTACGAGGCCGGCGGGGGGCGGTTGGCGGCGCTGCGCGAGGCGATGGCCGACGACAAGACGGGCAAGGCGCTGCAGCGGATCCTGCGCGGCCTGGAGAAGGGCGGGTTCGAGGTGGCGGGCGAGCGGCTCAAGACGGTGCCGCGCGGCTACGACAAGGAGCACCCGCGGATCGAGCTGCTGCGGATGAAGACCGTGCTGGGCATGCGGTCGTACGGCTTCGAGCCGTTCGTGCATACGGCCGAGCTGCTCGACCGGGTGCGGGCGGACTGGCGGCGGCTGCGGCCGCTGGTCAACTGGATCGCGGACGCGACCAGCGCCTGACCCGGGTCAGCCGACCCGCCCGAGGAAAGCGGCCAGGTTGGTGCGCAGCCGCTCGACCTTCTGCTCCACGCTGAGCGACTCGGGCAGCTTGCCGGCGTCGGTGGTCCGCTTGCCGCGCACGTACAGCGAGCACTGCAGGTCGGCGCAGACGTAGGTGCCGACCGAGTCGCCGTTCTGCCCCGCCTTGCCGGCGCGCGGCGCGACGAGCAGCACCACGCCGCCGGCGGAGTGGGGGGTGAGGCAGAGCGTGCAGAGGTTCTTGCGGGGTACGCCGCGGCCGCCGTCGGAGGCCCGCAGCACCACGCCGTACGGCGCCCCGTCGCGCTCGGCCACGAGGTAGGCCCGGGTGCGCGACTGCGGGTCGCGCCAGCCCAGGAGGTCGAGGTCGTCCCACGGCTGGTCGGCGAGCTGCCGCGGGACGTTGAGCCGCTTGGCCTCGCCCTTCGAGCAGTTCACGAAGGACGCGCGGATCTGTTGCTCGGTGAGGGACTCCACGTCGATCCACCCTACGAACCGCCGCCACCCATTGACCTCTGCAGCGTCAGGCGGAGGTGAAGCTCGCCATGGTGCGGTCCGGTTCCCAGAACGCCTTCATCGACTTCACGCGGCCGTCGTCGTCGACGACGTAGACCATGATCAGGTCGGTCGTCGTGTGCGAGCCGTCGGCGAAGGACGTCTTGATCCGCCCGATGTTGGCGCAGGTGTTGCTGCCCGGGTTGGCGAACGAGTCGTCGATCCGGAACTCGAAGGTCGCGATCGGTGCGATCGCCTTCTCCCAGAACGCCGAGATGCCGGCGTGCCCGTGGTGGCCGGTGCCCTCGGGGTCGAACATCGACGGCCCGACCGGGTCCTCGAGCACCGCGTCCTCGGCGTACACCGTCAGCCACTCGGCCAGGTCGCCCTTGGCCACGGCGGAGTACGACCGCTGGGACGCGGCGCGGGCCGGGTGCGGGTCGTTGGGGGCGTTCCAGACGATCGCGTCGGAGGTGATCATGCGGCCATCGTAGGGCGAATCTAGAACGTGTTCTAGTCCCGAGGGTCTCTCGATCACCGACGGTGCGACCGCTTCCGGTCGCCGGACGTTCACGGAGCGCTCACCGGCGCCTGTCAGCGTGCGAGTATGGCGAAGAAGCAGAAGGCCTGGATCCACGTGGGCATGCCGGGCGCCGGCGACATGATCGAGCCCGCCCTCGCTCACCACCATGCGGCACTCGTCGAGCTCGGCGTCGCCTCCCTCGCCCAGTCGGGCGCCGAGAGCTTCCGTGCCGCCGTCGAGATGACCCGCTCCCACAAGGACTGGGGTCTCAAGCGCGCCGACGTCGAGGGCCAGTGGTGCCGCCTGGTCCGCCGCGCCCGCAAGACCCGCTGCGACGTCGCCTTCAGCCAGTCCCTCCTCGCGGCCGCCACTCCCGAGCAGGTCGCCCTCCTCGTCGACGCGCTCGCCGGCTACCAGGTCCACGTCGTGCTCACCACCGGCCTCGACGACGAGACCACGGCCCTCGCCCGGTGGCAGGCCGCCTGCCGCAAGCCCGAGCGGCTCCACGTCCTCGAGACCGACGGGCTCGAGCCGGCCCAGGTCTGGAAGGCGTTCGGCAAGCTCGTCGGTTTCGGTACGGCGTCCCTCGGCCTCTCTGCTGTTCCTACTGCCTCCGCCACGCTCCAGACCCTCCCCGAGGCGCTGCGGGAGGTCGAGCGGCTGGCTCGACGCAACGCGTCGCTGGAGGTGCGGCTCGAGGAGTTGGACCGCAAGCGGCGCAAGCTCAAGAAGAGGTTGGCTGCCTGAGGGGGTGGCGGGGGCTGCAGGTTTCCCAAGGGATGCAGCCATGTCTGCACTTCCCTGTTCAGATTTGGCTTGGGAAGCGTGGGGACTCCTGCATCCCTTGGGAAACCAGCAGCCGCAGCGGCCGACTCTCAGTGCGGCGCCCAGGCGTCGTCGTCGGCCGTACGGCTGGTGACGGCATCGGGCAGCTGACCGTCGGCGAGCTGCTGGATCGAGACGTCCTCGAACACCTCGCGCAGGGCGCGCCGGGCGGCGATCCACACGTGCTGGAGCACCTCGGCGGCGTCGTTGTAGTTGACTGCCTCGGGGCGCAGGCCGTAGACGGAGACGAGCGGGCCGTCGACGGCGCGGATGACGTCGGCGACGGAGACCGCCGTGGCCTCGCGGGCCATCCGCCAGCCGCCGGACTGTCCGCGCTGGGACATCACGATCCCGGAGCGGCGCAGGTCGGCGAGGATCGCCTGGAGGAAGCCGTGGGGGATGTCCTGGAGGCGTCCGAGCTCCTCCGCGCTCACGGCTCGCCCGTCGGACCTGCTCGCCATGGCGATCAGGGCCCGCAGTGCGTAGTCGGACTTGGCGGAGACGCGCATGGGCCCAGTCTGTCAGATTGCTCGATCGATTCAGTCGACCTAGGGGCAGTTCGGTGTGAGCGAGGACGCCGACCCCGTGCTTGCCCGCAGCTAGCACCCCCCGTATCATGAAGTTACTGGTGAGTAGCCGTACTCATGACGTACGACGAAGCCACTCCGCGAATCCCTGGAACTGGAAACGGTGGGAACTGTGAGTCACTACAAGAGCAACCTGCGCGACATCGAGTTCAACCTCTTCGAGCTCTTCAAGGTGCAGGACTACCTCGGCACCGGCCTCTACGAGGAGATGGACGCCGACACCGCGCGCGAGATCCTCTCCGAGGTCGAGCGCATCGCCCGCGAGGACCTCGCGGCCTCCTTCGTCGACTCCGACCGCAACCCGCCGGTGTTCGACCCCAAGACGAACACCGCGCCGCTGCCGGCGTCGTTCAAGAAGTCCTACGACACCTGGATGGAGTCCGGCTTCTGGGGGCTGGGCCTGCCCGAGGAGATCGGCGGCACGATCGCGCCCCCGTCGCTGGTCTGGGGCAGTGCCGAGATGGTGCTCGGCGCGCATGCGCCGATCTGGATGTACTGCACCGGACCCTCGATGGGCTCGGTCGTCTTCAAGAACGCCAACGGCGTCGCGCGCGACGTGCGGATCGCCGAGATCATGGTGGAGCGCCTGTGGGGCGCGACCATGGTGCTGACCGAGCCCGACGCGGGCTCCGACGTGGGCGCCGGCAAGACCTTCGCCACCCCCAACGAGGACGGCTCCTGGAACATCTCCGGCGTCAAGCGCTTCATCACCAGCGCCGAGTCGGACCTGCAGGAGAACATCATGCACCTCGTCCTCGCCCGCCCGAAGGGCGTCGAGGGCGTGGGCGGTCCCGGCACCAAGGGCCTGAGCCTGTTCCTCGTGCCGAAGTACCACTTCGACCACCAGAGCGGTGAGCTGACCGGCGAGCGCAACGGCGTCTACGTCACCAACGTCGAGCACAAGATGGGCATCAAGGTGTCCAACACCTGCGAGCTCACCTTCGGCGACCCGCAGGTCGGCGGAGGCGAGCCCGCCCAGGGCTGGCTGCTCGGCGAGGTCCACGACGGCATCCGGCAGATGTTCGACGTCATCGAGAACGCCCGGATGATGGTCGGCACCAAGGCGATCGCGACCCTGTCGACCGGCTACCTCAACGCGCTCGAGTACGCCAAGGAGCGGGTCCAGGGTGCCGACCTCACCCAGTCCGCCGACAAGGCGGCGCCGCGGGTGACGATCACCCACCACCCCGACGTACGCCGCTCGCTGATGACCCAGAAGTCGTTCGCCGAGGCGATGCGCTCCCTGGTCGTCTACACCGCCACCTGGCAGGACCAGGTCCAGCTCGCCAAGGCCACCGGTGAGCGCAACGAGCTCGCCGAGGCCGTCAACGACCTGCTGCTCCCGATCGTCAAGGGCTACGGCTCGGAGCGCTCGTGGGTGCTGCTCGGCACCGAGTCGCTGCAGACCTTCGGTGGGTCCGGCTTCCTGCAGGAGTACCCGATCGAGCAGTACGTGCGCGATGCCAAGATCGACACCCTCTACGAGGGCACCACCGCGATCCAGGGCCAGGACTTCTTCTTCCGCAAGATCGTCAAGGACCAGGGCAAGGCGCTGGGCCACATCGCGGGCGAGATCAAGGCGTTCATCGAGTCTGGCGCGGGCAACGGGCGGCTCAAGAACGAGCGCGAGCTGCTCGCGACCGCTCTCGCCGACGCCGAGGCCATGGTCAGCCTGATGATCAACGACCTCATGTCCGCCCAGGACGAGATCAAGAACATCTACAAGGTCGGTCTCAACACCACGCGTCTGCTGATGGCGCTCGGTGACGTGGTCTGCGCCTGGCTGCTGCTGCGCGGTGCCGAGGTCGCGCTGGAGAAGCTCGGTGGCGACGCCGGCAGCGACCAGGCCTACTACGAGGGGAAGGTCGCTGCGGCCCAGTGGTTCGCGCAGCTCAACCTGCCGCGCGTGTCCGCCGAGCTGCGGATCGCCCAGGCCACCGGCCTGGACGTGATGGAGCTCGACGAGGCCGCGTTCTGATCCACCGCTGACGCGCACACGACGGCCGCTCCGGGCAACCGGGGCGGCCGTCGTCGTACGTGGCGGTCCGTGAATTGTCACCTGCGATACAACGTCCGGCGAGAAGTTCCGCTTCTCGTCGCTTCTCCCTCGTCATGTCTTGTGCCACGACCTAGCGTCGCTCACCAGCCCTGCGAGAAGGAGCGAGGAGGTGGCACCGTTGGCCGCACCGCAGTTGGAGCGCGACGACGTCGCGGCGAGCTGCGCCACCACCACGAGGAGGGGCGTGCTGGCCGGTGCTGTCGGCCTGCTCGGTTTGACGCTGACCGGGCCCTGCCCTGGCGTTAGGGTGGACCTTGCCGTCCTCAACCGGCGCGAAGCGACCCTGCTCGTCAGTCTGGTCCGGCTCGTGAGGAGCTATCCCGCGGCTCTCGCGGACGGTGGTCTTGCCGCCGTGTCTCCGGATGAGGTGCTCCCCGGCTTGCGCGTCCGGTTCGAGTCACTCGATCCGGACCGGCGGGACGCCGTTCGACGCGGTCTCGGTTGGTGGCGGGAGCATGTCGATCTGACCGCCGTGGATCGTGCTCGCGCGACCTTGCGACAGGCGGCGCTCGGTGAGATGGAGGGGCGTGCGCGCGAGGGCGTCGTGGAGGCGTGTGCTCTCGCCGTTGCCGGGGCCGTTCCTCGTCTCAGCGGCGCGAGTGGAGCGGTCGGGGCGCTGTGGCTGGCCGGCTTCGCCGGGACGGAGGTGTCGCCGTGGCGACGTGGGTGAGGCGCATCGGCGCCCGACGACTCCTCGTCGTGGTGGTCGCCGGGGCTCTGTTGACAGCGGTGCTGATCGGTGTGAGCCGGGAGCCCGACTTGCAGGGCGAGCAAGGGGCGCCGGGCTCGGCCGGGCCGTCGGATTCGGCGAGCTCGAGTCCCGATGCGTCGGATCCCGCGCCCGCATGGCAGGGGCCGACGGGTGTGCTGGGGCTGACCTGGACGAGGGACGGGGGCGCACAGGTCGTCATTCCGGACCATGCCTACATCTCGCGATGGGACTCCGGAGAGCGGTTGTTCGGAAAGCCAACACCTATCGACCCCGGTGTGCTGGAGTTCGCCGCCGACGACTCCAGTTACCTGGCGAAGAAGGAAGTGGTCGTCTATCTGACCGATGACGGCGGTCAGATCATCGATGTGGCTGTCATCGGGAACCTGCGGGGCTGGGGCAGTCAGCTCGCGGTGCAGTGGGTGATGTCGAAGGACGGGGTCGAGATCGTCTGGGATGGTCAAGGACGCAGAGGGTGGTCGATCATGCGTGATGGAGCGCAGCTGACTAGCGATGCTGGACGCTACTACTTCGATCCCGGGCGGGTCGATGCAACGCGGGGCTACACCATTCGTCACGACGGGCTTGCCGAGGTTCGGGGCGGGGGAGACGAGGTTCGGGGCGACCAACGCGATGGGTTCACCTACGGGTTTGAAGTGCCGCGATACGACGAGAACCTGCTCGGTCGTCAGGTCGGCCGTATCGAGTTGGAGCCTGACCCAGGGTTCGTGAGCTCTCGGGCTGTGGCCGGACAACTCAACAACGCTGGGCCGGAGGTTGCCCGGTTCGTGGAGTGGAACTCGTTCATCGGTGAGGACTATGTGGACTCGAGCGTTTGCGGCTGGGGTAGCGACATCGCTTATTACGGCGGCGACGATCGGGACTATGCGGACGAACCGGCGGACGAGGCGTTCACGGCGACCGGGATGCCGCGTTCGCGGATCTCGAGCCGGGTTGGCAGCTCGTGGGACCTCTCGGGCAGTGGGTCGGACCTGAATGCGGAGATCTACGACGATTGGCTCTATCGGGGCGTTGGCACGTCGCATGCCTATGACGAGGAC
This sequence comes from Nocardioides sp. S5-5, assembly GCF_054954065.1. Taxonomy (NCBI): domain Bacteria; kingdom Bacillati; phylum Actinomycetota; class Actinomycetes; order Propionibacteriales; family Nocardioidaceae; genus Nocardioides; species Nocardioides sp. S5-5. Next base: position 4,270,028 of record NZ_CP199913.1, on the reverse strand, counting down.
AAGGTCCTGATCAAGGAAGCGAATGTCGGTACGCGTGACATCACGCTGGAGGATGCCTGGTCGGATGCGGAGAGCGCATGGCGCCTGGTCAAGGTCGATGCGCCCAACCCTCTGTGTCGTCTCCTCGGCATGGTGGACGCCCCGGCAATTACCTACTCCTACGCCTTCGATGCGGATCATGAAGGCAATGTCTTCGTCAGCGGCATCTTCGACAAGGCTCCTGATACCGAGGTCCTCTGGGAGAAGAGCGCCGACACCAGTGACCCGTCTACGTTCGTCGGCGGTTGCCTGTACAGGTTCCACAACCGTGGATTTCCTAATCTGGCCCCTCCTCTGCCGTCGGAGCACATGATCAGAGCATTCCCCTCCGGCGACGCGCCCACGACAGACTGCGTGGTGAACTGACATGGTCGGCTTGGCGGCACGGTGTCGACGTTCCCGGGTCATCGCCGCGGCAGGTGTCGGCGCGGTCCTTCTGGGACTCGGCCCTGCCGAGGCGACGGGGACGCCGACGGCGGTTGAGCACCCCACCGGCGTCAGTGAGAGCACGGATATCTCGATGACGATCCTGGACTGGTACGGAGACAGCTCGATCTTCGGATATTGCGACACGGTGGTGATGTCCTACGAGCTCGAGATGGGCGACCTCACTCCCGACGGAAAGATGCAGGTCGGTTGGGTGACCGGCTCGACCTGGACGGGCTGTTCAGATCCCTTCGGCTCGCCCGTCGAGGTCACGCAAAGCGGTGGTTGGCAGGTGGTTGCCGATGACGATGGGTTGTCCGGCGGTCAGGGGCGCGTCGAGCTCCGATCGATCGTCGTCGAGGTCCGGACAGGTCATGGCTGCTCGTTCTCGATGACGGGTGCGACCTCCGCCGATCTTGCCCTCGCCGAGAAGGAAGTCAGGTCCGCAGTTGAGGACACCGATCTCTGGGTCGGTGACGTCGTCGGCTGTTCCGGGCTTGTCGAAGACGGGAGCGTCGTTGTGATCGACGGCTCCTTCGAGTTGGCGTAGGGAGGTGAGCGGATGACCGCCGACAGGGATGCTGTCGACGAAGCCCGGCGGGATATCGCGGACCGCTACCTGGCGCAGTCCGGGGTCAATGCGGTGGCGATCGGACACAAGGTCGCCGGAGGACAGAGCCACGGCGAGTTGGCCGTTCGGGTCTTCGTCACCCGGAAGCGGCCCGAGCCCTATCTGCCGGCTCGCACAGTGCTCCCGAAGACTGTTCGCTCGCGTGGGCGTTCCGTGCCCATCGACGTCGTGCAGGCAGGCCCGTTCTATCCGCTGGCGCTCCTGTCGCTCGCTGACCAGACGCGGCGGTCGCGGGCGGTGAGCGCGGTGGATGGAATGTTCGCCGACCGATACCGCCCGGTACCGTTCGGCGCGAGCGTCGGCCACCACGCGATCACCGCCGGGACGGTGGGATGCGTGGTGACGGACAATACCGACGGATCCCTGCAGGTGCTGTCGAACAATCACGTCCTCGCCAACGTCAATGCGGGCAGTCCCGGCGACGAGGTCCTGCAGCCTGGCGCGGCCGACGGCGGCGAGAGCCCCTCCGACGTGGTGGCCCATCTGAAGCGATTCGTGCCGCTGAGCTGGACCGCCGCCAACCACGTCGATGCGGCCATCGCGACTCCCGTCGACGCGGCCTTGTTCATCAATACAGGCGCGGGAGGGACCGTTGGTCCGCTCGATGCCGAGCATCCAGCCGTCGGCCTCTTGTTCGCCGGCGACTGCTCGGGCAACATCCTGGGCTGCCGGGCGTCCCATGTCGCGACCGCGCTGGACGTCAGCTTTCCCGGCGGCGTCGCTGAGCCGGCGCCGGAGATGATCGTCGAGAAGGTCGGACGGACGACCGGCTGGACGGTAAACCGGATCACTGACATCTCGGCCGAGTCGAAGATTCAATTTCACGACCGCGTCGCCGCATTCGAGCAGCTGTTCCTCATCCCGGCCTTCGGACATGCGGGTGACTCAGGCTCGGTCATCGTCAAGGGGGAGGCATGAGTGTGACGGGAGGGCGGGCGCCGAGTACCGTGCCTGAGCCGGTCCGCAGCCGGGTTCGCCCGGCACCCGCAGGAGCCTCCATCGGTGTCGCCGGTGGGCAGCCGGGGACCTTGGGCTGTCTCGTCCGAGATGGCGATGGCTCCGTGCAGATCCTCACGACGGCTGGTGTGGTCACACACGGCGGCACCACCGGCGTCGGGACGACTGTCTACCAACCGGCGCCCGTAGGTGTCGGCCCGTGGACCAATGCGATAGGGACGGTCACCCGAGCAGTGGAGCTCTCGACCCGGCGCGCACTCTATCCTCCGCTGACCGAGATAGTCCCGGTCACCGATGCCGCCCTCGTCCGACCTGCCGACCCGAGTCTGGTGACCGACGCGACTCTCGATGCGACGGTGCCTGCTGGCAGTCGTCTCCACCCGATGGTCGGTCTGATCGTGGGCACGGCGATCAGTCTCGACGGCGAATTCTCCTACATCGCCTTGCCGATGCAGGACGTACTGGACGCGCTGGGGGCGAGCCCGTTGAGTGCTGGATCGGTGACCGCGCCGGTCACCGGACGGTTGGTCACCTTCATCGGTGCCGGCGGTGGTACTCGCCCCGGCCGGATCGTGGACACTGGTCAGGACGAGGTGGAGGTCCGCTATGCCCACCCCGACGGCCCGGCGCTCGGCCTGGTGTCGAACGCCTTCCGCATCTCCGCCGGTGTGGCTCAGGACGAGGACGCCGGTGCCGTCGTCTATGCCTGGGCAGGCAACGAGGTCGGTGCCCGATGCACCGGGTGCATGATCGCCTCAGATCTGGAACGTGTCTACGACATCCCGTTCACCCGGGACGTGGCCTTGGCTGACGCCATCCGCGACGACTACCTGATCCCGACGGCGACCGGATCGATGCTGGTCCAGCTCTTCTACAAGAACGAGGACCAGTTCCGAGCGCGCCTGACGTCCGTCACACCGAGCGAAGCCGAACTCGACTACGCCAGGTTGCTGTACGACCGGTATGTGCAGATCGTGCGTGACGAGATCGATGACGTCGCGATGAACCACGTACCCGTCACCGACGAGGTGCTCGATGACGTGCGGGCCGCCGTCTATGGATTGTCGCGGTTCATGTCCGCCGAGGAGTACGAGGCATGTCAGGAGTTGCTGGACCTGCTGGAGGATGTCAAGGGCTTCACGGTTCGTGAAGGTATCGACCACATGAACGAGGGGGCCACGCTCGACCGGGTGCATGCGATCCTCGAGTCGGTGCCGGGTTGGGACACGACCTATGACGCCGGTTGAGGGCTGGGGCGGCACCTGCGAGGAGAGCCGAACCCAGTCTTTTCTCACGGATCTGCGAGGAATCCTGCGTACCGTGGCGGCCGGTCTTGAACCCGAGGCCGCCGGCTATCTGGAGCAGCTGGTGGCGCATGGCGGACACGGCTTCCGGCCCTGCCTGCTGCGGGAGGCTGCGCTGGCCCGGTCGGACGAGGCTGAGGCCGGACGGATCCTTCAACTGGCGGCTAGTGTGGAACTGTTGCACATCGCCTCGCTTGTCCACGACGACTACGCGGATCGGTCGCGCTTTCGACGTGATGTCCCGACTCCGAGAGGCGCGCTCGGCAGCGAGGCGACCCTGTTGCTCGGAACCGCGGCGGCTGTGGAGTCAGTCAAGCTGTCGCGTGACCTGGGCTACGGTTTCGCCCGGGCGTGGATCGACGGCGCGGCCAGGCTCGCAGACGGCCAGCTTGCCGATGCACAGCGGTCCTTTGCTGGCCCGTTGCGCGTTGAAGAGTACGTCGAACTACAACGACGGAAGACCGGCAGTCTGATGGCGTTCGCCGTCCTCGCGGGCGCGGCAGCCGCTATGCCGCTGACCGCCGCCGAGGTACGGGCGATGTCCGGTCTCGGCGAGGATCTGGGAGTCGCATTCCAGATCGCCGACGACCTGGACGACGAAGGCGGACGGACGGACGGAAAGCCTGCCGGGCTGGACGAGCGCAACGGAGTCGGAATCCGGAGCGTGGTGGCAGCCGACGGCAGACCGGCGACGGCGGCCCTGCTGAGGCCGGTCGGCCTGCGTCACCTGGATGCAGCGGCGGCGGCGTGGAGTGACTCTTTCCGACGACCGCCCCTGCCCTATGGCGTGTTCGCGACGGTTCGGCGCAGGCTGGCGGGATCAGTATGAGGGTCGCGGACGTGGTGATCGTCGGAGAGGGGCCGGCAGCGCTCGGTGCCGCGGCGGCGATGCGGAGGCGATGCCTCGATGTGGTCGTGGTCTGCTGCGGATCGACAAGGGATGGAGCGCCGCGCTACCTGACACCTCGTGCGCAACAGGAGCTGCTGGACCTGGGGCTCCCGCTCCCCCGAGGCCATCTGCTCGACGGCTCCACCGTGTTCGGAGGCGAACAGTCGGGATCTCTCGCGTTCAGCGGGAGGCCGCTCGGCGTAGAGCGATCGTCGTGGGACCGGTATTTGGCGGCGACGATCAGGTCATGTGGACACCCCGTGATCGCTGGAGAGGCCACCCTGGCGAATGCGGAGGCTGGCGTCCTGGAAGTGGCCGACGGGAGTGGGGATACGCGGCGGCTGGTGGGCGGCGTGATCGTCTGGGCCGCCGGCTCGTCTCCCTGGGCCGAGGGCGCCGCTGTAGGCGGTGAGGTCGTGGTGTACGAGCGGAATGCGGAGGAACCTGTTCGGGGGCTGCGGATCGCCCTACCCGTCGACCGAGAGGTCCGGGAGTCCGTGGGGCGGGATGGCGCGTGGACGATCCAGTTGGGAGAGCACGAGTACCGCGGCGTGCTGCGTCTCGACGGCTTGAAGATCTCGGACGCATCGGTGCTAGCCGACGGGTGGAAGCGGACGTCCCACGGCGACCTGCCGATCCGCTACGTCCGGGATCGCTGCATGCGAGGCCGAGTCCTCCTCGTGGGTGGTGCCGCGGGCCTGGCCAACAGGTTCACTGGCGAAGGCATCAGTTACGCGCTGATCAGCGGACGGCTGGCGGGAGAGGCTTCGTCGGCGGGCCGTGACGTACGCCTGGAGTATCCGCGCCTACTCGGCGCGCACTTCGGCAACGGCGACCAGGGCGACGCCCGGGCGGCGCGGCGGCACCGGCTGGTGCTGAGGGCGCTCGGCGGCGCTTTGGCCGAGCCGAGCGCTGCGAGGCGGCGGTTGGTGGGGCTGGTGCTCGACCAGACGGACGCTGAGTCAGTAGGCGGTGAGGCGATGGATGCCGCCGGTGCTTCGATCGCCCTCCAGCGGGCTCGCGCCCGTATCCAGGTCGTCACCGCGCGTGAGGCCGGAAGGCTGTGGCTGGCTGCGGTGCCCTCGCTCGTACGGGTGCCGGCCATGCCGGACATCAGGCTCTCGGACGTGCTGCTCGCGTGTGCCGGCGCAGAGATCGACAGACCGCGGACCGCTGTAGCCGGCGCCGCCGTCGACTTGCTGGCAGCATCGGTCGGTCTCCTGGCTGCGGCGGTGACCGACACACCGGAGGCCGTGGGCGCAGGAGACCACAACCGGAACTGGGCGGAGGTCGCGAGCGTGGCGGCTCATGACGTCCTTGCGTGCCGAGCACTCCGGCTTGCCGCGCAGGCTGGTCCCGACGTGTTCGATGTGTTCCTGGCCTGGATGGAGTCGGCTGTCCGATGTCGACAGCGGCACCGTATCGACGGCGCGCCCAGCGCTCTCCGCCTCTATGAGCTGGGTTTCGAGCTTCCCGCGACCACGGCGGCGGTCCTCTCTGTTCGCGATCTCGTCGATGTCGACATGTTCGTGAGCGTCGGGAGGTTGCTCGGTCGTGCCTACGCGTATGGCGACGAGGGAAGGCTCCAGGTAGGAAAGAGGAGTCGTCTGGGGCTGGACGCTTCCGAGACCGACGCCGCCGGGCTCCGATGCGCGTGGGGCGTCGGAGCTCTCTACGACGATCGGGGACGTCGTTTCCGGCAGGAGTGGTCCTCGGTGGTCGAGGCGATGAGTCCGGCGATCGGCGGGTGGCGGATGGCCCAGCTGACGGCGTTCTTCGAAGCTGGCTTGGACCTCGGGGCGGGCCCGCCTGTTGCTGCGTCGTCTGGCGGAGGCGGATCGTGACGAGCCGAGCGCGTAGGCGAGCGTCACCGGTCGTCCTCCTGGTCGGATTGCTGCTCACTCTCGCGGCCGCCGGCTGCGACGACGGTGGGGCCGACGAGCAGGCCGGGACAGAGGCCGTCGCCGAACCGACGGTCATACCGGGGAACTGGGTGTTCGACGACACCGAGGAGGCATGCTTGTGGTTCCTCGACCACGCCTATCTCTACGGGCCCAGCGTCAGTAGAGAGGTGGCGCTCGCGGATCAGGCCGCGCTGAAGGCGGAGATCGAGCGAGGAGCGCTGCGGGCGAGCGTGGTGTGGGTCGATCAGTGCAGATTCGGTCCGGTGATCCGACTCGGGGTGCCGAGCCGGCTTGTCCAGTTTCCGGAGAAGGGTGAGGGCGGGACGCCCGTGCTGGCGTATCTCCAGGGGCCGTTCTACGCCTATTGAGCCGGATCCCGATGCATCGTGGACGGCGGCCTTCGCCGTACGTCGCGGCCGTCGCCTATGGTCTGCGGGTGCCCCGTACCGCTCCTCGCCTCGCCTGCTGCCTCACCGTCCTCGCCGCGCTGGTAGTGGCGCTGATCGGTACGCCGGCCCGCGCCGAGGACCGGCAGTACCCGGAGCCGTACTTTAACGGCAACGTGGGCGACCCGAGTGTCGTCATGGTCGGCAAGCGGATGGTCGTGGTCGGGACCGGGCCGCAGATCAACCGGGCGTACAAGGACCCCGGGCAGCCCTGGCGATACCAGCAGCCGGTGCTCACCCATCGTCCGAAGTGGGCGGTCGCGGAGGGTGGCATCTGGGCCTCGGAGATCGCGAAGGTCGGCCGCCGGTGGCTGCTCTACTACGCCGTCCCGGTGGCCGGACTCGGCGACTTCGGGCGCTGCATCGGCGTCGCCGTGGCGAAGCGGGCGCTCGACGCGTTCAAGCCGGTCGGCAAGCGGCCGCTGGTGTGCCCGTCGCGGGCGCTGGTGCCGACCGCGCAGGACCCCGTCCTCACGCCGGACCTGCCCAGCCGCGGCATCATCGACCCGTCGCTGTACCGCGAGGGCAAGCAGAACTACCTGCTCTACAAGACCGACGGCCGGCCCTCGTCGATCCGGCTGCTGCCGCTGAGCAGGAGCGGTCGCCGGGTGCGGACCGGGCAGGACCCGGCCAACCCGAGCGTGGAGCTGGTCCGCGCGGAGGGCGTGATCGAGAACCCGGTGCTGACCCGCCACGCCGCCACCTACTACCTGTTCGCCTCCGAGGGCGACTTCGCCCGCTGCTCCTACCAGCAGACCTGGCGCCAGTCCGCGTCCTTGACCGACTGGTCGCTCGCCACCCCGGCGGTGCTGCTCGACAGCACCATCACGCAGGGGCTGTGCGGACCGGCCGGCGGCGACATCCTCAAGCATCGAGGACGCACGACCCTCTACTTCCACGGCTGGGTGCGGCTGCACTCCTCGAAGCCGAAGGGCGCCAACTACTGGGCCTGGAACGGTGGGGAGAAGTACGGCCGCCGGGCGATGTACGCCGCGCGGCTGACCTTCCCGGGCGGCGTGCCGACGGTGCGCAAGTACCTGACGCGCGGCGGCGTGCCGCAGCGCGTTCCTGCGCCGTACTGACCGTCTCCTCGGTAGGGTCGGCGCCATGAGCGACCGCGAGCTGCTGGCCGGCTACGTCGAGAGCTGGTGGAGCGCGGTGACCGACCTCGTCGCGCTGCTCGAGGACCTCGGCCCCGACGACTGGTCCACGCCCACCGACCTCGCCGGCTGGGACGTGAAGGCGGTCGCCTCCCACACCGCCCACCTCGAGTCGATCCTCGCCGGCGGCCCCGACGAGACTGCCGACATCGGCGAGCCGGCCCACGTCACCGGGCCGATGGGCCGGTTCACCGAGATCGGCGTCGTCACCCGCCGCGACCGCGATCCGGCCTCGATCGTCGAGGAGATCCGTACGTCGACGGCGGCTCGACGCGCGAGCCTCGCCGCCGCCCCGCCGGCGGACGCCGCCGCGCCCGCCGACGGGATCTTCGGCCTGATCGGCTGGAACACCGGCACCCTGCTGCGCAACCGGCCCCTCGACGTGTGGATGCACGAGCAGGACATCCGCCGCGCCGTCGGCCGGCCGGGCGGCCTCGACAGCCCCGGCGCCCAGCACACCGCCGACTACCTCGTCGAGGCGTTCGGGTTCGTCGTCGGCAAGCGGGTCGCCCCGCCCGCCGGCACGACGGCCGTGCTCACCGTCGAGGGCAGCGAGCCGGTCGCGGTGCAGGTGGGTGAGGACGGCCGCGCCCAGCGGCTGACCGCCGTACCCGACGCGCCGGACGTGTCGCTCGCCATGGACCGGCAGAGCTTCGTCGTGCTGGCCGGCGGGCGTCGCACCGCCGCGCCGGGGGCCGTGACCGTCTCGGGCGACCAGGCGCTCGGCGAGCGGATCGTCGCCAGCCTCGCCACCACCCCCTGAGGAGCGGGATGTCTGACTGGAACGTCGCCGACCTGCCCGACCAGACCGGCCGCACCGTCGTCGTGACCGGGCCGACCCTCGGCGGGCTCGGCCACCACACCGCCCTCGAGCTCACGCGCCGCGGCGCCAGGGTGATCCTGGCCGGGCGCAACCCGGCGAAGGTCGAGGAGACCGTCGCCGCCATCCGGGGCGAGGTGCCCGGCGCCCAGCTCGAGGCGCTCCACCTCGACCTGGCCAGCCTCAGCTCCGTGCGGACCGCGGCCGCGGCGGTCGCCCAGGTGGGCCCGATCGACGTACTCGTCAACAACGCGGGCGTGATGGGCACCAAGTACTCCCGCACCGCCGACGGCCTCGAGCTGCAGATGGCCACCAACCACTTCGGGCCGTTCCTGCTGACCGGGCTGCTGCTGCCGCAGCTCGTGCAGAGCGACGACGGCCGCGTGGTCACGGTGTCCTCGCTGTTCCACACCTTCGCCGGCAAGGCGCCGCTCGGCCCGCCGCGCGAGCAGACGGGGCGGTACCACACCTGGCGGGTCTACGGGCAGACCAAGCTCGCCAACCTCTACTTCACCGCCGAGCTCGAACGCCGGCTGCGCGCGGGCGACCTCCCGGTGCGAGCCCTCGCCGCCCACCCCGGCTTCGCGGGCACCCATCTCGCCGCCAACGGCCAGTACGGCCGCTCCTCCGGCGGCATCGCCTCCATCCTCGACGCCGGCGTGAAGGCCATCTCCCAGCCCGCCGAGGCCGGCGCCTGGCCCTCGCTCATGGCCGCAACCGCCGACCTGCCCGGCAACACCTTCGTCGGCCCCGGCGGCTTCCGCCAGCTCTCCGGCCGCCCCCGCACCGTCGGTCGCAGCCGGCTGGCCCGCAACGAGGACAACGCGCGGCGGCTGTGGGAGATCAGCGAGGCCACCGTGGATCTGAGGTACCCGTGACCGACGACGGGATGAACCGCTACTACCCGAACCGCGGTGCCGGCAGCGCTTTGGCGGCGACGATCCGCGCCGCACGGTTCAAGCCGGTCAGGTTCGCGAACGGCTACGACATATGCGCGAGGTCGACGAGCTGCTCGACGGGCTGGTCGCGGCGCTCGAGGCCGGCCAGCCGGTGCGGGCGACCATCGCGGCCGTTGCCTTCACCACCACCCGCTTCCGCGAGGGCTACAGGCCGGCCGAGGTCGACGCCCTGCTGGCCGAGGTGACCCGCTCCGCCGAGGCCTGAGGCCCGTACGACGAAGCCGGGTGCGCTGATACGACACCGTGGGCCGAGATCTCGTGCCGGAACCCGTGCCGGGCGGCGCGGTGCGCTCGATGACCGCGGGCCGGAAGGGGTCAGCGCCCGCGTGGGCCGTAGACGGCCTCGGCCTTCGTGAACGCCGCCTCGCGGGCCGCCTTGGTGTTGCGGGCGGCGAGGAGGAAGGCCTGCTCGATCCGCTCCCGGGCGAAGGTACGACGCGGCGAGGCGCTCCACGTGTCGTTGAACAGCCGCTTGGCGGCGGCGATCGCGTCGGGGGACCGCTGGGACAGCTCCTCGGCCAGGCGCAGGGCGGCGGCCAGCGGGTCGTTGTCGAGGTGGGTCACCAGGCCGAGGTCGTGGGCCCGGGAGCCGTCGAAGACCTCGGCGGTCATGGTGAGGAGCTTGGCCTGGTCGATGCCGACGAGCTCCTTGAGGGCCTGGATGCCGGACATGTCGGGAATCAGGCCCCACTTGCCCTCGAGCACCGACCAGCGCGAGTCGGGGGTGGCGATCCGGAAGTCGGCGGCGAGCGCGATCTGCAGGCCGCCGCCGAGGCAGTGGCCGTGGACGGCGGCGATCACGGGGACGGGGATCCGCCGGAAGGCCCACGGGGCCTCCTGGAAGGTGTTGGTGCCGCGCAGCGGACGGGGGACGAACGCCTTCGCGATGCCGGCCGGGTCGCGCAGCACGGACGCGAAGTCGAGGCCGGCGCAGAACGCGTCGCCCTCGCCGCTGACCACGACGGCGCGCAGTGACTTGTCGCGGCGCAGGGCGTGCGCGGTCGAGACGAGGTCGTCGAGGATGTCGAGCGTCAGCGCGTTGAGCTTGTCGGGGCGGTCCAGCCGGACGTGGGCGATCCCGTCGGTGATCGTGCAGCTGACCTGGCGCTCGCGAGTGCTCATGCCTCGATGCTACCCGCAGGTAACATCGAGGCCCAGTCCGCACTACGGCGCGCGCTCGAGCTCCAGCGGTGTGGCGACGCCCGGCTCGCCCGTGGCCGGGTCGATGGTGAGTCGGCCGGTGCCGCTGAACCTCATCGTCGCCTCGCCCGTGGAGGTGCGGTAGCCGAAGGCGCCGCCGCTGAGTGTGATCGTCGTGCCGTCGACGGTGACGGTCGGCTCGGTGGTGAGCCCGCGCCACCAGCCGTCGGGCAGCGGGGAGTCGTCGGCCGGGTAGACCAGCTCGGCGGCGGGGCACGAGGCGGTCCCGCGCGCGCAGGGCTCGAAGGCGGCCAGTGTCTGCTTCGTGATCGCGGCCGTGCCCTCCGGGGTGGCCGCCACGTCGAGCTCGGGCAGCGGCGTCGGCGTCGAGCCGGGGACGACGGCCAGGTCGGTCTCCGGAGAGGTGAAGTACGGCCCCACGCTCGCCCGGACCGGGTAGACGGCCGGATGGACGAGCTGGGCGTCCGGCTCGTACGTCGTCCGCCCGGCCTCGGTGACCGCGATGTCGCCGACGACGACGTCGAGGTGCGCCGTCCCCCAGGTCGCGGCGTTCCAGTCGACCTCGCCGGACAGGGGCGTCACGACCAGCCAGCCGCCGTCCGCGCCGGAGCGCGGCAGGCCGAGCGTGATCGTCGCGCGGTGACGCTGCCCCGCGAGGCGGTAGCGGACCTCGAACTGCTCGAACCGGTCGAACACCACGTCGCTGGCGCTCCGCGCCGTCGAGACCTCGCGGGAGTCGCCGAGGGAGACCTCGCCGATCCGCTCGCTCGCCTGCGCCAGCAGAGCATCGGCACGCTCGAGCGCCTCGGTGTCCCCGACGGCGACCAGGTCGGCCAGGTCGCCGGGGTCCTCGCCGTCGTCGGAGAGCACCCGCAGGTAGCGCTGCGCCGCACTGCGGGCGGCGGAGTCGTCGTCGCGCCCGGAGAGGACGACGAAGGTCACCACGCCCGCGACCAGGAGGACGGCGAGGGCCGCGGCCGCGAGCAGCATCGAGCGCCTCGTGGCCGCCGTCATGCGCTGGGGTCTTGGTGGTCGTCCCACAGGACCGGGAAATGGTCGCCCTTGCCGATGTCCTTGGACGCCGCGGCGTGCTTCTCCAAGGCGTCCTGCGCGCCGGTGTCCTGCTGCCCGATGTCGCTCATCACGAGGTCCAGGGTCTTCGCCGAGGCCTTGACCTCGTCGCCGAGATCGTCCATCAGGCCCGGCAGGATGTACCAGATGTTGGCCCACTCCTCCATCGGCCCGCTGGAGTCGATGCCGATCCCCGGCCCGCGGTTGAAGTCGGTGAAGATGCTGCCGGCGTACGCCTCGGACGCCTTCGTGCTCGCCTTGAACAGGTGGCGCGCGACGGCGGGCAGGTACGTCGAGCACATGTCACGCACCTCCTGGTCGCGGTAGAAGATGTTGTCGCCGCTGAGGTCGCTGTCGTCGTCGACGTCGAGCAGCGCGGGCCGGGACAGGTCGAAGCTGCCGCGGTTGCGCAGCATCACGTTCAGGTTGTGGTTGAGGTTGGTCTGGATGGCCTTCTCCTCCTTGACGATGTCGTCGTTGAGCGAGGTGAAGTATCCCGGCATCGCGTCGCGCACGGAGTCGTAGCTGACGCTCGGGGCGGCGGGCTCGGTCTTGATCGCCTCGTAGGTGTCCGAGGCGACCTTGACGCCGAGGCCGGCGACAGCGACGGGGATGACGGCCCCGCCGGTGGCGAAGATGGCCGCGCCGGCCGCGGCCCAGCCGAGCACCTTGAAGACCAGGCTCCAGTCGAGGCCGCTGTCGTAGGTGACGGCGTCGTACGCCTTGGTGGTGTTGACCACGATGTCGGCGACGGCCTGGCGCGACTCGGTCCACAGGCCCTTCTGGGCCTCGAGGTGCCCGCCGAGGCACAGGCACAGCGCGTACTGGCCGCCGACAGCGGTGGGGAGCTGGGAGAGGAAGTTGAGCTTGAAGGCGGCGGCGGTGTGGCCGGCCCACTCCTTGGAGGAGGTCAGCGCCTGGTTGATCGCGCCGACGATCTGACCGCCGCCGGTCGGGCTGCCGTCGGTGTCGACGGCCGAGATGGCGATCTCGGAGATCGCCTCGCGCATCGGGTCGATCCACTTCTGGATCGCCTCGGGGTCGGGCAGCGTGAGCCAGGGACCGACGTGCTCGTCGACCGCGCCGCGGATGGTGTTGAAGGCGTCGATGTAGTCGTGGATGTGGTCCTGGTCGACGTTCGAGAGGCTGTACTCGCCGCCGCCCTCGCCGTTGCTGTCGGTGCCGGTGACCTCCTCCTGGTAGCCGGTGGTCCCGGCGACCCGGAGGCGGAACCAGCCGTAGCTGGCATGCCCGATCCAACCCTCGGACTTCATCCAGGCGCTGATCCGGGCGATCTTGAGATCGACGACGAGGGAGTCGATGTTGTCGTAGGAGGACATCCGAGTCGGTCCTTCGGGGAGGCGTCAGGGCGTCCCGGACGGTGCCCCGCGCGCTGCTGTCCGAAACCGCCGCCCCCGGCCCGGGGTACGGGTCAGGCCGCCTTGGCCATCTCCTTCTTCGTGGCCGCGCTCTCCAACAGGCGCTGCATCACGCGGCGCTTGCGCTTGTCGGCGGTGGTCATGGCATAGAGCAGCTTGAGCTGGCTGGGGAGGTTCTTCGGGGTGGTCGTGGCCAGCCAGCCGTTCGGGAACGACAGCCGGACGAAACGGTGCCAGGCGCTGTAGACCTGCTGGGGGAGCGGCGCCGAGTGGTAGTTGAGACCGTACTTGTCGAAGACCGCGCGCACCTTCGGGGCCACCTCGGCGTACCGGCTGCTCGGCAGGTCGGGGAACAGGTGGTGCTCGATCTGGTGCGAGAGGTTGCCGGTCATGATGTGCATCAGCTTGGAGCCGGAGATGTTGGCCGAGCCGAGCATCTGGCGCAGGTACCACTCACCCCGGGTCTCCTTCTCCGGGATCGAGTTCAGCTCGAAGGTCTCGACGCCCTCGGGGAAGTGGCCGCACATGATCACCGAGTGCGACCACAGGTTGCGCACCAGGTTGGCGGTGAAGTTCGCGGCCAGGGCCGGCACGAAGGAGCCGGTCGGCAGCGCGAGCGCCGGGTTGACGACGTAGTCCTTGGTGGCCTGCTTGCGGATCTTCTTCAGCGTGTTGGCCAGGCTGCGCTTGAACTCCTCGCTGCGCTTCTCCTTCGGCAGCCGCAGGTTGCGGCCGAGCTCGAGGTCGTAGGCGGCGATGCCGTACTCGAAGAAGCACGCGTTGATGAAGTTCCACAGCGGCTGGGCGAGGTAGAGCGGGTACCAGCGCTGCTCCTCGTCCACGCGCATGATGCCGTAGCCGAGGTCGTTGTCCTTGCCGATGATGTTCGTGTAGGTGTGGTGGATCTCGTTGTGGGAGTGCTTCCAGCCCTCCGCGGTCGACGCGTTGTCCCACTCCCAGGTGGTCGAGTGGATCTTCGGGTCACGCATCCAGTCCCACTGGCCGTGCATGACGTTGTGGCCGATCTCCATGTTCTCCAGGATCTTGGCCACGGAGAGGCCCACGGTGCCGGCGATCCAGGCCGGCGGGAAGATGCTGACCAGCAGGGTCGCGCGCGAGGCGAGCTCCAGCTTGCGTTGGATGTCGACCATCTTGCGGATGTACGCCGCGTCCTTCTCGCCGCGCGCCTCGAGCACCTCGGCGCGGATGGCGTCGAGCTCGGCGCCGAGCGCCTCGATCTGCTCGGGGGACAGGTGCGCGATGGGGTTGTCGGCCTTGTTGGTGATCGTCGTCATGGGGATTCCTCCGGGGATCGGTCTGGGGCGATCAGTGGTCGATGACGCAGTCGCCGGCGGCGGCGTTGATGCAGGTCTGGATCTTCACGCCGTCGGGGTGGGTCTCCCCGGGGACGGCGACGGTGAGCTCGCCGTTGCGCAGGTCGCGCACGGCGCCGGACCTCATGGGCAGCACGCAGCCCATGCAGATGCCCATCCGGCAGCCGCTCGGCATGAGGACGCCCGCCGACTCGGCGGCGTCGAGGATCGGGACGGTGCCGTCGGTCTCGACGGTCGTCGCGGAGGCGCCGGCGAAGGTGAGCGTGCCGCCCTCGGCCGCGCGGTCGATGACCGTCGGGCGGAACCGCTCGGTGTGGAGCGTGAGCCGCCGCTCGTCGTAGAACGCCTCGAGGGTGTCGAGGAGGCCGGCGGGACCGCAGGCGTACGCCGTGCGCTCGGCCAGGTCGGGCACCTCGGCCTCGAGGTCGGCGGTGGTCAGCAGGCCGTCGGTGTCGGTGTGCCGCTCGATGAGGCGCAGCCGGCCGGCGTCGGCGTGGGCGCGCAGCTCGGCGCCGAAGATCACCTCGTCGCGCTTCATGGCGGAGTGGACCAGCACGACGTCGTACGTCGCGCGCGCCTCGGCCTCGTTGCGGGAGTAGAGGTTGCGCAGCATGCCGATGACGGGGGTGATCCCGGAGCCGGCGGTGACCAGCAGCAGCTTGTGGCGGCTGCCGGATTCCGGCGGCGTCAGCACGAAGTCGCCCTCGGCCTGAGCGAGCTGGAGCATCTGGCCGGCGCGGGCGTCGCGGACCAGGTGCTGCGACACGGCGCCGTCGGGGATCGCCTTGACGGTGATCGAGATGTGGCCGTCGCGGCGTGGGCCGTGGGTCAGGGAGTAGGTGCGCCACAGGCGGATGCCGTCGACGTCGACGCCGACGCGGACGTACTGCCCCGGGATGTGGCCCGCCCAGTCCCGGCCGGGCCTGATGACCAGGGTCGCGGCGTCGGCGGTCTCCTTGTGGACCGACACGATCCGGCCCTGGAGGCCGGCGGCGGCGCCGGGGCGCAGCGGGGCGAAGTGGTCGAGCAGGTCGTCGACGCTGAGCGGTGTGACGGCGGCGTCGAGGAGCGAGCGGAGGCCGGTGCGCAGGCGTCCGGTCCGGGCGGCCGCGTCGGGGGCGGCGGTCGTCGTACTCACAACTCAAGAGTCCCAGCCGGGAACGCTAAACTCATGACCGCAGCCGGTGAATCTACTCGGTGGTTTTGTTCGTGAGAGACAAAGGAGCGGGTCATGTCCCGTCGGGTGTTGCGCAGGACCCGGGACGGCGGCGGTGTGCTGCTGCCGCCCGGCACCGTCGTCGCGCTGCGCGGAGAGCTGGCCGGGGTCGCCGACGACGTCGTCGACCAGATCATCCGCGAGGTGCCGCCCTACGAGGACGCGTTCAGCGGGCCGATGGGCGAGACCATCCGCGGCGCGGTCCAGGTCGCGCTCGGCGGCTTCCTGTCCCTCATCAGTGACTCGCGGGGGCCCGACGCGCTGGCGCCGCGTGCCTCGGCCGTCGACGGCGCCTACCAGCTGGGGCGCGGCGAGGTGCGCAGCGGGCGGACGGCGGACGCCCTGCTGTCGGCGTACCGGATCGGGGCCCGGGTCTCCTGGCGGCACCTGTCGGCCAAGGCCGTGGAGCAGGGCATCGACCCGGCGACGATGGCCTCCTTCGCCGAGCTGGTCTTCGCCTACATCGACGAGCTGTCCGCCGCGAGCGTTGCGGGCCACCGTGACGAGTCGGCCAGCGAGGGCCGGGCCCGCCAGCGGATGGTCGAGCGGCTCGCGCGGCACCTGCTGACGGGGGCCCCGGAGGCGACCGTGCTCGCCTCGGCCGAGCGGGCCGAGTGGACGCCGCCGGCCACGCTGACCGTCGTCCTCGTCGCGGAGTCGCAGGCCGGCTCGCTGCTCCAGGTGCTGCGGCGCGGCACCCTGCTCACGACCGACCTGCCCGAGCTCGACGGCTCGGCGCTGCTGATGGTGCCCGACGCCCACGGCAAGCGTCGGGCGACCCTGGTGCGCGCGGTGCTCGACCGCGACGCGCTGGTGGGCCCGGCGCGGCCGTGGCTCGACGTCCGTGAGTCCTACGACCGGGTGGTCCGTGCCCGGAGCCTCGGTCTGACCGGCGACACCGAGCGGCACCTGCCGCGACTGGTGCTGACCGCCGACCCCCAGGCCCTCGCCGACCTGCGGTCCGTCGTCCTCGCCCCGCTCGACGAGCTGCGCCCCGCCGCCGCCGCCAAGCTGCGCGAGACCCTGCGGGCCTGGCTGCTGCACCAGGGTCGGCGCGACGACGTGGCCGCCGCGCTGTTCGTCCACCCGCAGACGATCAGGTACCGGATGACCCAGGTCCGCGACCTGTACGGCGACCGGTTGGAGGACCCCGATACGGTCCTCGCGCTGACCATCGCTCTGGGAGAGGAGACGAGCGGATGAGGCGTGCTGCGGCTGCCCTGGCCGTGGTCGCCGTGCTGTTCGCCGGGTGCTCCGACCCGCCGTCGAGGATCGACCGTTCGGACGTGGTGCCGAGCGGGGCGTCGTACGTCGCCCTGGGGGACTCCTACTCGGCCGGGCCCCGGCTCGGGCCGAGCACGGGACCGGTCGGCTGCGAGCAGACGGCGGGGAACTACCCGCACCTGCTCGCCGAACGACTCGACCTCGAGCTCACCGACGTCACCTGCGGTGGTGCGACCAGCGCCGACCTGAGCGAGTCCCAGACCCCGCCGAACGGCAGCCCGGTGCCGCCTCAGCTCGACGCGCTGAGCTCGTCGACCGATCTGGTCACGATCGGCATGGGCGGCAACGACGGCAAGGTCTTCGGCGATCTGGTGACGACCTGTGTCGGCAAGGCCCTCGAGGACCGAGACGGAGCGCCCTGCACCGCGCGGGGCGCCCCCTTTCGCGCCAGGGTGGAGCGCCAGCTCCGCAGGCTGCCCACCCGGACGGGAGAGGCGATCGAGGCGATCCGACAGCGCGCACCCGAGGCGAGGATCGTCGTGGTCGGGTACCCGGCCCTGTTCCCGGCCGAGGGGACCTGCGCGCTGCTGCCCCTGGCCCGCGGTGACTATCCCTATGCCCGCGAGTACGTCAGCCGGATCAACGACGCCCTGGCCGCCGCGGCCGAGCAGGCGGGCGTGACCTACCTCGACGTGTGGACCGCCACCGACGGCCACGACATCTGCGCCACCGACCCGTGGATCGCGGGGTTGATCCCCACCCAGGCCGCGTTGGAGTACCACCCGTACGCCCGGGAGCAGGCCGTCGTCACCGACCTGTTGGTTGCCGAGCTGGGCTGAACCTCGCCGACCCGGCTGAAACAGACCCGGAGATGGCGCCGACCCGGCGGAAAGCAACTCGTTCACGAGTTGCTTTCCGCCGGGTCGGCGGTGTTCGTGCAGTCAGTTCGGGCCGGGTCAGGCCTGCAGGGCTCGGATCGCCTCGTGGATGGCGAGGGTGCGCTCGGCAGACTCGACGTGGAGGCTCTCCACCATCTTGCCGTTGTAGGTCGCCACGCCGCTGCCGCTCGATTCGCGCGCTTCCTCCCAGGCCTGGATCAGCCCGCGGGCGTCCTCGACGGCCTGCTCGCTGGGAGCGAAGCCGGCGTTGGCGCCCTCGACCTGGCCGGGGTGGATCAGGGTCTTGCCGTCGAAGCCCATCTGGCGGCCCTGCTCGACCTCGGCGAGGAAGCCCTCGATGTTCCTCACGTCGTTGTAGACGCCGTCGATGATCACGATGCCGGCGGCGCGGGCCGCGAGCAGGGCGAGGCCGAGGCCGGTGATGACGGGCTGGCGGCCGGGGACGTGCTCGGCGTACAGCTCCTTGACGAGGTCGTTGGTGCCCATCACGAACCCGGTCAGCCGGTCCGAGGCCTGCGCGATCGCGAGCGCGTTGAGCATCCCGATCGGTGTCTCGACCATCGCCCACAGGGTGGTCTTCGCGGGGGCGCCGGCGGCCTCGAGGGCGGCGACGAGGGAGAGGACCTCGTCGGCGGAGTTCACCTTCGGGACCAAGACGACGTCGGGGCCGGCCGCGGCGGCCGCCTTGATGTCGTCGTCGTGCCACTCGGTGCCGATGCCGTTGACCCGGATGACCAGGTGGCGGCTGCCGTAGTCACCGGACCGGACGGCGGCCGCGGCCGACTGCCGGGCGGCCGGCTTGGCGTCGGGGGCGACCGCGTCCTCGAGGTCGAAGATGATCGCGTCCGCGGGCAGGGTCTTCGCCTTCTCCAAGGCCCGCTCGTTGGAGCTGGGCATGTAGAGGACGGAGCGCAGCGGCTTGAACTCGGACATCAGGCGCTCACCTCGATCGCGTCGTACGTCGCCTTCAGGGCGGGGTCGATCGCGGCCAGCTCCTCGGCGAGCTCGACGAGGACGAGACACTGCTTGAGCGAGGCGTCGTCCTCCATCTTGCCGTCGATCATGACCGCGCCGGTGCCGTCGCCCATCGCGGCGACCACGCGGCGGGCGTGGGCGATGTCCTCGACGCTGGGGGAGAAGACCCGGTTGGCGATCTCGATCTGGACCGGGTGCAGCGACCAGGCGCCGACGCAGCCGAGCAGGAACGCGTTGCGGAACTGGTCCTCGCAGGCGACCGTGTCCTTGATGTCGCCGAACGGGCCCCAGTACGGGTAGATCCCGTGGGTCGCGCAGGCGTCGACCATCTTGGCCATCGTGTAGTGCCACAGGTCCTGCTGGAAGCGGAACCGGTCGGCGTCGTACTGGTAGGCGCCGTCGGCATCGCGCGGGGCGTCCTCGCGCACGAGGTAGCCGGGGTGGCCGCCGCCGACCCGGGTGGTCTTCATCTTGCGGTCGGCCGCGAGGTCGGCCGGGCCGAGGGAGAGGCCCTGCATGCGCGGGGAGGCGCCGCAGATCTCCTCGACGTTGGCCACGCCGCGGGCGGTCTCGAGGATCGCGTGGATCAGGATCGGCTTGGTGATGCCGGCCTTGGCCTCGAGCTGGGCCAGGATCCGGTCGACGTAGTGGATGTCCTCCGCGCCCTGGACCTTCGGCACCATGATCACGTCGAGCTTCTCGCCGATGGCGGGCACCAGGGTGGTGAGGTCGTCGAGCACCCAGGGGCTGTCGAGCGCGTTGATCCGCGTCCACAGCTGGGTCGGACCGAAGTCGGTGTCCTGGGCGATCCTGACCAGGCCCTCGCGCGCGGCGACCTTGTTGTCGGCCTTGATGGCGTCCTCGAGGTTGCCCAGCAGCACGTCGACGGTGCCGACCATCGCGGGGATCTTGGCGGCCATCTTCTCGTTGCTGGGATCGAAGAAGTGGATCGCGCGGCTCGGCCGGGCGGGGATCTCGCGGAGGGGGAGCGGGGCCCCGACGGCGAGCGGTCGGAAGAAGTCCTTGGCGCTCTTGTGGCTCACGTGTGCTGAACCTACCCGTGCGCCGGGCCGTCCCGGTATGACGGATGTCTCGCGAGACGCGGCTACCGCCGACGCCACCACCGGCGCCGCTCGCGCCGGGGTACGGCGGGCTCGGTGGTCGTCCGGCGGGCGGCGCGGCGCTCGTGCCAGGCGGCGAGGGTCACCTCGACGTCGCGAGGCATGGTGACCAGCGGCGGTCCGTCGACGGGGGTGTAGCGGGCGCGCAGGACCCGGGCGTTGAAGTCCTCGACGAAGTCGCGGGCCTCGCGCTCGGAGGCCAGCCGGTCGAGGGCGGCGTCGAGCTCGGCGTCGTCCTTGCGGAGCTGGAGGGCGGGCGGCAGCACGGTGATGTGCTCGCGCTCGACCAGACGGCGCACCCACCAGTCGGGGTCGTGGGCGGCGCCGAGGTCGGGGATCGGCTTGCCGGCGCCCGGCAGGTCGTCGAACTCGCCGCGCTCCATCGCCTGGCGCACCTGCAGGTCGACCCAGGTCTGCTGCTGCTCGATCCGGGCACGGGCGGCGGCACGCGTCGCGGCCCGGTCGGAGGACGGGAGCTCCGACCGGCCGGACCCGCCCGCGACGGCAGGCCGGTCGTGGGGCCAGTCCTCGCTCTCGGGCATCGCGCTCACCTCGTGGCCAGGATACGGGCCGGCCACCAGCGCGGAGGTCAGGCGCTGAGCGCGCCCACCCGGTCACCGGCGTGCAACGCCAGCATCCGGGCGACGGTGCGGTCCCAGCCGTACTGCTCGGCCCGCCACCGCGCGGCGGTACGACGGCGCGACTCGGGCAGCGCGAGCAGCCGCAGCACGGCGTCCGCCAGCGCCCCGGCGTCAGGCGCGGCCCAGGCGCCACAGGACGCGTCGACCAGCTCCCGGGCGCCGCCGCGGTCGGCGGTCACGACCGGGGTGCCGCAGGCCAGCGCCTCGAGCACGGCCAGGCCGAAGGTCTCGCCGGGGCACACCGACAGGGCGACGTCGGCCGCCGCGAGCCGGTCGCGGAGGGCGGCCCGGCCGTCGACGTACCCGTGGAAGTGGACGGGGGCGTCGCCGGCGATCTCCTCGAGCTCGTCGCGGTGCGGGCCGTCGCCGTACACGTCGAGGCGCAGCGCGAGCCCGCGGCGGTGCAGCTCGACGGCGGTCGCGACCGCGAGGTGCGGGGACTTCTCGCGCGAGAGCCGGCCGGCGTGGACCAGGCGCAGCTCCTCGTCGGCCCGCCGGGGACCCGCGGCCGGGCAGAAGGTCGAGAGGTCGACGCCGAGCGGCACCCGCGACACCGGGCAGCCGGCGGCCTCCGCGACGGCACGGAACTCGCCCTCGGCGTACGCCGAGGTCACGACCACCTCGTCGAAGCTGCGCACGATCAGCCGGTTGAGCAGCCCGATGGAGACCTTCGAGGTGGTCTCGAGACCCGTCCGCATCGCGAACATCTCGCCCATCCGCTCGTGGGACAGCAGCACCGAGCGCACGCCGTTGCGGCGCGCCCACCAGGCGACCGGCAGCAGGGTCAGCTTGTCGCTCCACTCCACGCTGGTCGGCGCGAACCGCTCGAGGACGTCGGTGACCCGCCACGGCTCGACGATCAGCCGGTACCCGCCGCCCACCCGCGGCGCCCGCACCTGGACCACGTCCCCCAGCGCGGTCGACCGGACGGCGTCGACCGGCCCGGGGATGACCAGGAGGCGCTCGACCCCGGCGGCGACGTACCCCTGGCCGAGCTGCTCGATCGCAGTCCGCATGCCTCCCGAGGTCGCGCCGACGAAGTTGGCCAGCTGGGCGATCCGCACGGGCACACCCTCGCGGCAGCGGGTGAACCCGCGCCCACCTGCCGGTTGACGGGCGCGAAAGGATGGGGGGCATGAGCAACCCGGAGGCGCGTCCCGACGAGGTGATCTGCGAGGGCCGGCAGGCCGTGGGCGTCGAGCTGATGGAGCCGCGCGAGGTGCCGCTGGGCGGTCCCCGGGCGATGCCGGTACGGCGCACGCTGCCGCAGCGGCGCCGTTCCCTGATCGGCGCCTGGTGCTTCCTCGACCACTACGGCCCGGACCTGGTCAGCGAGAGCGGCGGCATGGAGGTCGCGCCGCACCCGCACACCGGGCTGCAGACGGTGAGCTGGCTGTTCACCGGCGAGATCGAGCACCGCGACAGCGCGGGCAATGTCGCGATGGTGCGGCCGAAGGAGGTGAACCTGATGACCGCCGGGCGCGGCATCAGCCACTCCGAGGTGTCGACGCCCGAGACGACGGTGCTGCACGGCGCCCAGCTGTGGGTGGCGCTCCCGGACGCCGACCGTGACACCGACCCCGGCTTCCAGCACTACGCGCCGGCCGAGGTCGGCGGTGAGGGCTGGCGAGCGCACGTCTTCCTCGGCTCGCTGCTCGGCGACAGCTCGCCGGTGGCGACCTTCACCCCGCTGCTCGGCGCCGAGCTGGTCCTGGACCCCGGGACGACGTTGTGCGTGCCGGTCGACCCGGTCTTCGAGCTCGGCGTGCTGGTCGACCTCGGCGCGGTGACGGTGGGCGGGGTGGCCGCGAAGGTGGCCGACCTGGCCTTCGTCCCGCCCGGCGGCGACGAGCTGGTCCTCGTCGCGGGCGACGACGGCGCGCGGCTGCTGGTGCTCGGCGGGCCGCCGTTCGGCGAGTCCATCGTGATGTGGTGGAACTTCGTGGGCCGCACCCACGAGGACGTCGTCGCCTACCGCGCCGCCTGGCAGCAGCAGATCACCGGAGCCGACGGCGACGTCGTCCCCGACAGCCGGCAGGTCGCGCCGGGCCGCTTCGGCGTCGTCCCCGACCAGCCGCTGCGCCCGATCCCCGCGCCGGGGCTGCCGAACGCCCGCCTCAAGGAGCGCCGGTGATCGCAGGCCTCACCTGGCTGCTCGCCTTCCAGGTCCTCGGGGAGGTGATCGTGCGCGTCCTCGACGTCACCGTGCCCGGACCGGTCGCGGGCATGCTGCTGTTGTTCGTCTTCCTACGCGTGCGGCGGTACGGCGACGACGGCGCCATCGTCCGCGCCGGCAGCGCGCTGCTGCGTCACCTGCAGCTCTTCTTCGTCCCCGCAGGCGTCGGCATCGTCGTCTACCTCGCGGTGCTGCGTGACCACGCACTGCCGATCGCGGCCGCCCTGCTCGGCTCTTGGCTGATCGCGCTGGCGGTCGTCGGGTGGACGGCGGTCGGCCTCGAGCGGCTGCTCGGCAAGCCGCGCGACGACCTGGCGACCCCGGCTCCGGAGGACGTGGGGTGAGGGACGACCTGCTCGACCTCGCCCGCTCCCCGTTGGCGCTGCTGCTGGTCACCCTCGTCGGCTACCAGGCCGGCCGGTGGCTGCAAGCCCGTACGGGTGGGCACGCGCTCGCCCAGCCGGTGCTCGTCGCGATCGCGGTGGCCGGCGCGGCGATCACGGTCCTCGACGTCGACTACGCCGACTATCGCAGCGCCACCGAGCTGATCGCGTTCTGGCTCGGGCCGGCGACGGTGGCGCTGGCGATCCCGCTGCACCGGCAGGTCGACCGGCTCAAGGGGTTCGTCGTACCGCTGCTCGTGGCGATCGTCGTCGGCGCGGCGACCTCGATCGTGACCGCGGTGCTGATCGCCCGTGCGCTCGGTGCCGAGGAGGCGCTGCAGAAGACCCTGGCCCCGAAGTCGGCGACCACGCCGGTGGCGATCGCCGTCACCGACGCCCTCGGTGGGATCCCGCCGCTGGTGGCGGTCTTCACGATCAGCATCGGAATCGTCGGTGCCGTCATGGGTCCCGCGGTCCTCAACCTGCTGCGCATCCATGACCGCCGGGCTCGGGGCCTCGCCGTCGGCGCGGTCTCCCACGGGGTGGGCGCCTCCCGCATGCTGCGCGAGGACGAGACCGAGGGCGCCTTCGCGGGCCTCGGCATGGGTCTCTCCGCCTTGGCGATCAGTCTGCTCGTCCCGCTGCTGGCGCTCGTCCTCTTCTGATCCCCGCCGCGACGGTCCCTGCCCACCAGCACCGGAAACCGGCGTGACACGGTGCTTGTGTGCGGGGACCGTCGCGGCGGGCGCTAGGTTCCCTGCATGCGCGTGCATGCCTTCACCGATGACGCCCTCGCCGACCTCGACGCGGTCGGCCTCGCCGAGCACCTCGCCGCCGGGAAGGTCTCCGCCGCGGAGGCCACCGAGGCCGCGATCGCTCGGGTCGAGGCGGTGAACGGCCAGCTCAACGCGATGGCGTACGCCGCCTTCGACCGGGCCCGCGCCGAGGCCCGCACCCCGCGACCGGGCTTCCTGGCCGGCGTACCGACCCTGGTCAAGGACAACGTCGACGTCGCCGGCATGCCGACCCGCTCGGGCACCGACGCGTGGGAGCCGCGGCCGGCGAAGCGCAACGGCGACTTCGCCGACATGTTCCTCGCCACCGGCCTGGTGCCGCTCGGCAAGAGCCAGCTCTCGGAGTACGGGTTCAGTGCCTCCGCCGAGCACCCGCGTCTGGGCGCGGTGCGCTGTCCGTGGGACACCGAGCGGACCGCCGGCGCGTCCAGCTCCGGCTCGGCGGCGCTGGTGGCGGCGGGTGCCGTGCCGATCGCGCACGCGAACGACGGCGGCGGCTCGATCCGGATCCCCGCCGCGGTCAACGGCCTGGTCGGCCTCAAGCCCACCCGCGGCCGGCTGGCCCAGGACAAGCTGTTCCGCGACATGCCGATCCGGATCATCTCCGACGGCGTCGTCACCCGCTCGGTGCGCGACACGGCGGCGTTCTACCGCGAGGCCGAGCGTCACCACCGCAACCTGAACCTGCCGCCCATCGGGGACCTGACCCGGCCGATCAAGCGCCGGCTGCGGATCGCGCTCAACACCAGCGGCGTGGGCCGCAGCGCCGACGCCGAGACCCAGGCGCTCACCGAGCGGACGGCGAGCCTGCTGGAGGACCTCGGGCACACCGTCACCGAGACCGACGTGCCGGTGGCTGCGAGCTTCGTCGACGACTTCCTGCTCTACTGGGCGCTGCTCGCCCAGGCGATGCTCACCACCGGCCGCGCGCTCCACGGCCGTACCTGGGACGCCTCCAAGCACGACCACCTCACCCTCGGCCTGGCCCGTCACGCCCGCCGCAACCTGCACAAGGTGCCCGGCGCGATCACCCGGCTCAAGCGCGCCAACGCTCAGGCCGGGCTCTACTACGACAGGTACGACGTCGCGCTCACCCCCACCCTCGCCACCGCGACCCCCAAGGTCGGCCATCTCGACCCGACCCAGGACTACGCCACGATCATCGACCGGCTGCTCGACTGGGTGGCCTTCACGCCCTGGCAGAACGTCACCGGCGCGCCGGCGATCTCGCTGCCCCTCGCGACCACCGCCGCCGGCCTGCCGCAGGGGATGATGCTGGGGGCCGCGCCGGGCCACGAGGCGCTCCTCATCGAGCTCGCCTACGAGCTCGAGCAGGCCCGCCCTTTCGCCCGCATCCAAGGCTGAGTTTCGGAAATGCGGCGCCGATTTTTGGGCGGTGCGACGGCGCGTGTATCGTTCTGCGTCGTTGCCCCTTTAGCTCAGTCGGCAGAGCGTCTCCATGGTAAGGAGAAGGTCTACGGTTCGATTCCGTAAAGGGGCTCGGAGATGGGGCGCCGCCCGCGGGAGACGCGGAGGGCGCCCTCCTCACGTGGCGGGATAGCTCAGACGGTTAGAGCGCACGACTCATAATCGTGAGGTCACGGGTTCGATCCCCGTTCCCGCTACCGAGTATCCGGCACCACCACCAGCAACTGAAGGACTTCCTGTGGCCAGCAAGAGCAGCGACGTTCGCCCCAAGATCACGCTCGCGTGCGTGGACTGCAAGGAGCGCAACTACATCACCAAGAAGAACCGGCGCAACGACCCCGACCGCATCGAGTTGTCGAAGTTCTGCCCGCGCTGCCGCAAGCACACCGCGCACCGCGAGACCCGCTGACCCAGCGCCGTCGACCGCCCGCCGTCCCCCATGGGGACCGCGGGCTGTTGTGGTTTTCCGGCCAGTAGGGTTTGCGTCATGCCGATCGACGCCACCCTGGTCGGGCGGGCCTTCCCGCCGACCACGCCCGTGCCGGTGACCGCCGAGTCCGTGGCCGCCTTCGCCGCCTCCGTCGGTGGCCGGGAGGACGGACCGGTCCCGCCGACGTACCCGATCGTGGTCACCTTCGCCGCCCTCCAGGACTTCCTGGCCGCCGAACGGGTCGAGCTGTCCCGGATCGTCCACGGCGACCAGCGCTTCCGCTACCAGCGCCCGGTGGTCGTCGGCGACGACCTCACCGCGACGCTGAGCGTCACCGGCGTCCGCTCCATCGGCGGCAACGACATCATCAGCACCTCGAGCGAGATCGTCGACGCGACCGGCGCCGTGGTCTGTACGGCGACCGCCACCCTCGTCCACCGTGGAGGTGCCTGATGACCGCCCTGACCCCGGGCGCCGCGCTGGAGCCGCTCACCTTCGAGATCACCCGGGCCGACCTGGTCGCCTACGCCGAGGCCAGCGGCGACCACAACCCGATCCACCAGGACGAGGAGATCGCGCTCGCGGTCGGTCTCCCCGGCGTGATCGCCCACGGTATGTACACCCTCGCGCTGGTCGGTCGCGCGGTCGCGGCCTGGACCGGCGAGGCGGAGGTCGTCGAGCTGGGTGCGAAGTTCGTCGCGCCGGTCGTCGTACCCGCGGACGGGGCGGCACGGGTCACGATCGCCGGCACCGTCGGCGAGCGCACCGACGACGCTCTGCTCGCTCTCGCCTTGCAGATCACGGTCGACGACACCAAGGTGCTGGGCGCGCCCAAGGTCCTGGTCCGTGCCTAGCGGTCATCGCCGGAGATGACCGCTAGTCCCGCCCTGGCGGATCTCACCACGCTCCGCCTCGGCGGTCCGGCGCGGCACTATGTGGCCGCGCCCGACGCCGAGGCACTGATCGCCGCGGTGACCGAGGCCGACCGGACCGGCGAGCCCGTGCTCTTCGTGGGCGGCGGCAGCAACCTGGTCGTCGCCGACGAGGGCTTCGCCGGCACCGTCGTCCATCTGACCGGCGGGGGTGTCGAGGTGGCCGACACGGGGGAGCGGGTCGCCGTGACCGTCGCGGCCGGCGAGCCGTGGGACGCCGTCGTCGCCCGGGCGGTCGCCGAGGGCTGGGCCGGCGTCGAGGCGCTGTCCGGCATCCCCGGCACCGCCGGCGCCACCCCGATCCAGAACGTCGGCGCCTACGGTCAGGAGGTCGCGCAGACGATCACCGCGGTCCGCGTCTGGGACCGGATGCTTCGCGGCGAGCGGACCTTCTCCGGTGAGGAATGCCGCTTCGCCTACCGCCACTCGCGGTTCAAGGCCGATCCCGCCCGCCATCTCGTGCTCGACGTGACCTTCGGCTTCGAGCGCGGCGAGCTGTCCGCCCCCGTCGGGTACGCCGAGCTCGCCCGCACCCTCGGCGTCGCCGTGGGGGAGCGGGCTCCGCTGTCCGAGGTACGCGAGGCCGTGCTGGGACTGCGCCGTGGCAAGGGCATGGTCCTCGACGCCGCCGACCACGACACGTGGAGCGCCGGCTCGTTCTTCACCAACCCGTTCGTCGACCCCGAGCGGCTGCCCGACGGCGCGCCGTCGTACCCGCAGGCAGACGGCAGCGTGAAGACCAGTGCCGCGTGGCTGATCGAGCGCGCCGGCTTCGGCAAGGGGTTCGGCCTCGACCGGCCCGACGCACGGGTCTCGCTGTCGACCAAGCACACCCTCGCGCTCACCAATCGCGGCGGCGCCACCACGGCCGCCTTGCTGGACCTCGCCCGCGAGGTGCGCAGTGGGGTCGCGGTGCGGTTCGGGATCGAGCTGGTCAACGAGCCGGTCCTCGTCGGCTGTGCCCTCTGAGAGGAAAAATCCCGAACCTTCCCCAAAAGGGGGTCGTTGGTCGTAGCCTGCGATCTACCAGACGGCGCTCCCCCCGCATGCCGTCGTTCTCTCGAGGAGTCTCTCGGATGAAGAATCTCTCTGTCCGGCGCGCTGTCGCCGGTCTGTCCCTGGGCGCATTGGCCGGTGTCGGCCTGGTCAGCGTTCCCTCGCCCGCCCACGCCGCCGTCGACGAGGCGCAGATCGGCGGTCAGTACAACCTCTACTCCTACAACTGCGACGGCGAGGACGACTGGAACGACCAGGACGCGGTCCCGTGGACCGACAACAACGTGCCGGTCGCCAAGGCCACGTCGTCCTCGGTGACGTTCACCGGGGACGGAGGTGACTCCGTCGACGCGAAGTCGACCACCAACGCCTCGATCACCGCTGCGCCGCTGGGCAGTGGCCCGGCCACCATCGCCGGCACCGCCAGCGCGACGGCCTCCGCCCTCCCGAGCGGCTCCGAGACCGACTGTGACGTCAACGTCTCGTCGACGGCACTGGCCACCGGCGTCTTCACGCTCACCCAGCCGATGTGGGTCACCGTGACCGCCGCCGGCCAGGGCCAGCGCCAGGGCCAGGGCTTCGGCACCAGCCTGGTCGGCATCGGCAGCGTCGACGCGTTCTTCGGCTCCTGGGCAGGCCTGCTCGGCCTGGGCGGTGACGGCCTCACCGTCACGGCCGGCAACCGCGGCACCGCGGTCTCGAGCACCCTGCTGCCGGCCGGCCAGTACGGCATCGCGTTCGGAGCGATCGCCTACGCCGCGACCAACGAGAACATCCTGGCGACGAGGAAGGCGGCAGCCCTGCGGCCCGCCGCGTCCGAGATGACCGGCGGCAGCGCGTCGTACACCGGCAACTTCAAGATCGACCTGAGGCCGGTCGGCTCCGCCACCCCCGTCACCGGCAAGGGCGCGTCCAAGGTCCAGTTCGGCGAGCGTGACTGCGCGAACGGCAACGTGCCGGTCAACCTCAGCAAGAAGACCGTGAAGAAGGCCAAGCGCGTGGCCGTGCGGGTCAACGGCGCCAAGGGCGTGGTCCTCAAGGGCAAGAGCCTGAAGGGCAAGAAGCCGAAGGCGAAGGCGATCGTCGTGCCGACCTCGGCCACCGGCGTGACCAAGGTGAAGGTGAAGATCAAGCTGACGAACGGCCGCCGGGTGCAGGCGACCAGGTCGTACCTCCCCTGCACGTGAGCGGGTGATTCGCCGGGCGACATTCGGCGTCTCAGCGGGCCTGGTCGAAACCGACCGGGCCCGCTTCCGTTGCACGGGTGTCCCCTAGCTCGAGGAGCACCCCGTGAAGAACCACCTCGTACGCCGTGCCGCGGTCGGCCTGGCTCTCAGCGCCCTCGCCGTCACCGGAATCGGCAGCCTCCCGACCCCCGCGCAGGCCGCGATCCAGTACGGCGAGGTGGCGGCCACCGTCGATCTCGAGAACTCGGGTACGGACTGCCAGCTCACGGCCTACGCCGCCCCGTCGCCCATCGACCTCGTCGACAACGGCGCTGCGGTGTCCCAGTCGTGGAGCGCGACCGCCACCGGAACCCACATCGGCGATCCGGTCGACGTGACCACCTTGTCGGCCTCCAGCCAGGTCACCGCGTCGATGTCGCCGATCGGGGCCGGGCCGAGCACGGTCAACGCCAGCCTGACCGCCTCCGCCAGCACCAGTCCGGCTCTGGCGGACAGCGCCTGCTCCGGCGAGGCCGAGTCCTCGCCCCGGCTGCAGGCCGAGTTCGAGCTGCCCCAGCCGATGTGGGTGACCATCACGGGAAGCGGCGACGGCACCGGTCTCGCCCAGGCGCTGATCGGCGACTACAACGGCAGTGCCGCCGCTGTGGTCGTGGGTACCCGCGGGGCGGGCTCGGCGGCCATGCTGCTGCCCGCCGGGCCGGCCGTCCTGCAGGTGCAGGCACAGGCCCGGGTCGAGGCCGACGACGCGGTCAAGAGCCGCAGCTACTCCGCGTCGTTCACCATCGAGCTCAAGCCCCTCGGCACCGCCTCCGCGGTGTCCGGCAAGAGCAAGGGCGTCGTCCAGCTCGGCGCCCGCGACTGCGCCACCGGCAACGTCGCCGTCGACCTCACCAAGAAGGCGAAGAAGAAGGCCAAGCAGGTCCTCGTCAAGGTCAACGGCGCGAAGGTCGCCAAGCTCAAGGGCAAGAAGCTGAAGGCTCGCCCCCTGGCCGTCCCGGCCGCCCGCGCCGCGGCCGCCGAGGTGAGCATCGAGATCAGGCTGAAGAACGGCAAGAAGGCGACCGTGACCCGGTCGTACCTCGCCTGCTCCTGACCTCTGATCCGGCGGCGGGCCCGGTTGAGGCGACCGGGCCCGCCGCCTCCCGTGCCGCGGAAGAGTAAAGAAATGGGCGATCCGGCATCCCCCGATGATGGTCGTCACTACCGTCGCAGGTTGACTCCCTGGCGACGCCGCTCCGAGGCGCCGCCGACCCTTCCGAGGAGCTATTGATGAAGCGACTTCTCGTCCGGCGTGGTGCCGTCGGACTCGCCCTGGGCGCGCTCGCCGCGACCGGGCTTGCCAGCGTGCCCGCACCGGCGCACGCCCTCGTCACCGACGGCGACGTTTACGCCGACGCCGGCTTCCACAATGACGGCGACGACTCGTGCGTGACGGCCGGTGACGCTCCCGGGCCTTCGAACGTGCCGTGGACGGACAACGGCGTCTCTGCTGGGAATGGCGACAGCTCGACTGGCACCGTGACGTCCGGTGGTGACATCACCGATGTCGTCGCCGTGAGCTCGGCCTCCGTCTCCTCGACCCCGATCGGCGCCGGTCCCGCCACGGTCAAGGCCACGGGAAGTGCGTCGGCGAGCTCGATCCCCCGCAGCGCGGTGACTATCTGCGACGGTCACGTATCGGCCTCGAATGGCGTGAATGGCGAGTTCACGTTGCCTGCTCCGATGTGGGTGACGATCACGCTGAACAGCAACGCGACGGGCCAAGGAGCTGTGAGCGGTGGCATCGAGACCAACGACGGTAGCGTTTCCCTCACGGGGGGCAAGCGGTCGTCGGGCTCGGTGACGGCTCTGCTGCCGGCAGGTGAGGCGTACCTGTGGTTCGAGGTCTACGCCAATGCGCACGGCAACGGCGGGAGCGAAACCTCGCGGTCGTCCGCTGCTTCGGGCACTCTCACGATGGAGTTCCAGCCGCTCGGCAATGGCTCGGCAGTGACGGGCAAGGGCAGCGGGTACGTCCAGTTCGGTGCACGAGACTGCGCCACGGGCAATGTCGCCGCCGCGATCGCCAAGAAGGCGAAGAAGAAGGCCCAGCAGGTGCTGATCAAGGTCAACGGCGCGAAGGTCGCGAAGTTCAAGGGTAAGAAGCTCAAGAAGCGTGCTCTCGTGCTCCCCGCCGCTCCGTCGTCGGCCGCTGAGGTGGTCGCGACCATCAAGCTGAAGAACGGCAAGAAGGTCTCGGTGACCAGGTCGTACCTGGGCTGCAACTGATCTTCAGCTGAACGCCGCGGGCCTGGTCGATGTTGACCGGGCCCGCGGTGCATCCCGGGTCCGTCAGGCGCCGGCGAGCCAGGCGTCGATCCCGGTCAACCCGGCGTCGACGACGTCCTTGGGCGCCCGGCTGGCGCGGAAGGACATTCTCGCCAGCTCGGCGAGCTGCTCGTCGGTCAGCTCGTGAGCGGCACGCATCGTGGCGTACTGCCCGGCCAGGCGCGAGCCGAACAGCAGCGGGTCGTCGGCGCCGAGGGCCACGGTGGCGCCGGCCTCGAGCAGGGTGGGCAGCGGGACCGAGGTGAGGTCGCTGTAGACGCCGAGGGCGACATTGGAGACCGGGCAGACCTCGAGCGCCACGCCGGCCTCGACGATCCGGGCGAGCAGGGCCGGGTCCTCGGCCGCGCGTACGCCATGCCCGAGCCGCCCGGCATGCAGCGAGTCCAGGCACACCCGGATGTGCTCGGGTCCGCGCAGCTCGCCGCCGTGGGGCGCGAGCAGCAGGCCGGCGCGCTCGGCGATCGCGAACGCGCCGGCGAAGTCGGAGGTCCGGCCGCGCCGCTCGTCGTTGGACAGGCCGAAGCCGACGACGCCGCGGTCGGCGTACTGCGCGGCCAGCCGGGCGAGGGTACGCGCGTCGAGCGGGTGGCGCGTCCGGTTGGCCGCGATCACGACCGCGATCCCCAGCCCGGTCCGCGCGGAGGCGTCGCGGACCGCGTCGAGGACCAGGTCGGTGAAGGCGGTGATGCCGCCGAAGCGGGCGGCGTACCCGCTCGGGTCGACCTGGATCTCCAGCCATTGGCCGCCGTCGGCGACGTCGTCCTCGGCAGCCTCGAGGACCAGCCGGCACACGTCGGCCTCGGTGCGCAGCACGGACCGGGCGACGTCGTAGAGCCGCTGGAAGCGGAACCAGCCCTTCTCGTCGGCCGCGGTGAGCTGCGGAGGCCAGTCCTCGACCAGGGCGTCGGGCAGGTGGATCCGGTCGCGCGCGGCCAGCTCCAGCAGTGTGGTGTGGCGCATCGAGCCGGTGAAGTGCAGGTGGAGGTGCGCCTTGGGCAACGCCGTGAGATCCCGCACGCGCTCATCCTAGGAGCGGACCGTGCGCCACCAAGACTTGAACGCGTTCAAAACGTGGCCTACAGTGCGTGGCGTCAGGTTTTGAACGTGTTCAAGAAAGGGGTCCGCCATGAGCTGGACCATCGCCGGCTACGTCGGCTACCTCGCCATCACCGTCCCGCTGACCATCTGGGTCGCCACCACGCTCGCCCACAACGGCCGGGTCTTCCTGGCCGACGTCTTCGACGGTGAGGAGTCCCTCGCCGACGCCGTGAACCGGCTGCTCGTGGTCGGCTTCTACCTGCTCAACCTCGGCTTCGTCTCGCTCTACCTGCGCAGTGGCGCGTCGAGCAGCGCCGAGGACGTCTTCAACGTGCTCAGCGTCAAGGTCGGCGTCGTGCTGCTCACCCTGGGCGTGCTGCACTTCTTCAACGTCTACGTCTTCAACCGGCTGCGCCGCCGCCACCGGATGGAGCAGCTCCAGGCCTCGACGCCGGCGCCGGCCGGACCCTCGTACGCCGGTCCGGCGTACCCGATGGCCCCGCGCTGAGGGTCTCTAGGGTAGGCACCGTGCCGGACTCCCCGCTGACGCCCAAGGCGGCCCAGACCCGTGCGAGCATCCTCGCGACGGCGCTGCGACTGTTCCGCGAGGACGGCTACGACCGCACGACGATGCGGGCAGTCGCCAAGGAGGCAGGTGTCTCGCTCGGCAGCGCCTACTACTACTTCGCCTCCAAGGAGCACCTCGTCCAGGCGTTCTACGACGAGCTGCTCGCCGAGCACGAGATTGCCGTCGAGGCGATCATGGCACGCGAGTCCGGCTTCGCCGCACGGCTGCGGGGCAGTCTCGAGGCCTGGCTGGAGATCGCGGAGCCGCACCACGCGTTCGCGGCGCAGTTCTTCCGCAATGCCGCCGACCCGGCCAGCCCGCTGTCGCCGTTCAGTCCCGAGTCCACGCCGGCCCGCGACGGCAGCATCGCTCTCATGCACCGGCTGCTCGCCGGCTCGGACGCCAAGGTCTCGCGCCGCCTCGAGGCCCGCCTGCCCGAGCTGCTCTGGCTGCTGCAGATGGGCGTCGTGCTGTTCTGGGTGTACGACGGCAGCGAGGCCCAGCAGCGCTCGCGGACCCTGGTGGGGGGCGTCGTGCCGCTGGTCGATCGGCTGGTCCGGATGAGCCGGCTGCCGGTTCTGCGCGGCGTCGTCGACGACGTGCTGGGCCTGCTCGACTCGGTTCGGGAGCCGAGGAGGCCTGGCGGCGGCCGCGCTACCTCGTGACCGTCACCCGCACCATCTGCGAGGTCGACGGGTCGCTCGTGCCGGATCCGGGTCGTCGACGCGGATCCGGTGCTCGCCGCCAGCAGGCCGCCTCCGCCACGCCCGCTCCGGCGCCGCCCGAGTCGGCCGGCCCGGTCAAGGGACTCCTCAGGCCGGCGGCGGACACTCAGGCCCCGTTGCGCCAGGTCACGACCTCGTCGAGCAGGGCCGGGTTCTGCTTGGAGATGTGCTTCAAGTAGAGCTGCATGTGCTTGCTCATGACGCTCTCGGCCCGGACGCTGTCGCCGGCCAGGATCGCCTCGGCGATCTCGAGGTGCGCGGCGTGGACGTCGCCCTGCTTGCTCTTGGGGAAGTGCACCGTCTGGATCCGGTCGCGGAAGATCTCCGCCAGAGATCTGGCACGCCAGGCTCACCAGGGTGCTCTCGCCCATCGCGATGACCGACTCGTGGAAGTTGCCCGTGACGTGGAGGTAGGCGTCGTTGTCCGCGGCATCGGGGCCGGCCTTCGCCAACGCGACGAGCTCGCGCGCGGCGGCGGTGCCCTTCTGCTGCTCCGCGGCCAGCCGGGCCGCCATCGGCTCGAGGAGCATCCGGGCCTCGTTGACCTCGCGGTAGGTGACCTCGGCGAACTGGAGGAACAGGGAGATCACCCGCCCGAAGTCTTCGGCGTCGACCGTCTGGACGACGGGTCCGCCGCCAGGCCCCGGCTTGAGCGCGATCATCCCGCAGGTCTCCAGGACGCGCATGGCCTCACGCATCGTGCCGCGCCCGACGCCGTACTCCGTGACCATGTCCGCCTCCTTGGGCAGCTGGTCACCTGACGTGAGACCGCGGCGCCGGATGTCCTGGAGAACCGATTGCGCCACGTTGTTGGCGAGCTTGTTCTTCCGGGCTGTCCTGACGGCCGGTGGCCCTGCGGTCGCGCTCATGCGAAGCTCCTTGACGGCGATGATGATTCGCACCATTGTCGGGCCTCCCGGACGGATCGCGCGGTGATGCCATCCGGAGAGTCGCGAGCCGCCCGCGCGGATCGGGCCGGCCCCCGCCGGGGCAACAGGTCGTCGCGCCCCGGTGGACGCCGGTTCGACTCCGCTGGGGCCGAACCCGTAGACTCCCCGCTTGGTGGATCTGCCACATGGTGAGTCGCGCCCTTGGGGCGATCGGCACACTGGTGACAGGGGCCGCGGAGGGCACTAGCTCAACTGGCAGAGCATCGGTCTCCAAAACCGAAGGTTGGGGGTTCAAGTCCCTCGTGCCCTGCAAGACATGACGACCAGCCGGCCGGACGGTCGGCTGCTGACAAGGAGAAGGTGAGCAGCGTGGCGGATGCTCCGGCAGTCCGTGGGGGCCGCAAGGACTCCTCGGGTGGCAAGCAGTCCGAGAACCGCACCGGGCCGGTGACCTTCTACCGCCAGGTCGTCGCCGAGCTCCGCAAGGTCGTCTGGCCGACCCGGGAGCAGCTCGGCACCTACTTCGTCGTCGTCATCGCCTTCGTCCTCGTGATGATCGCCCTGGTGTCGGTTCTCGACCTCGCGCTCGGAAAGCTCGCGTTCGAGATCTTCACCGGCGCCGACGACATCTGAGAGCTGACGCGCACCCGCGTCGGCTGACCTCGTTTTCGACAACTGATGGAGCAGCACGTGTCTGAGCAGTACGACCCGGCCCAGGCTGACGAGGCGCTCGCCGAGGCGGCGCACGACGTCGCCGACGTCGAGGAGGCGGAGGACACCGCCCTCGAGGAGGCCTTCGAGGCCGACCTGGACAACGACCTGGACGAGACCGTCGAGGTCGACGAGACCGTGGACATCGAGGGTGCCGACGAGATCGCCGCCGTCGAGGACGACGCCGTCGAGGACGACGCCGTCGAGGACGACGCCGTCGAGGACTCCGTGGAGGAGCCCGCCGAGGCCGGCGACGAGGACCCGCTCGAGGCGTTCCGCCGCGAGCTGTGGGCCAAGCCCGGCGACTGGTTCGTGGTGCACACCTACTCCGGCATGGAGAACCGGGTGAAGCAGAACCTCGAGAACCGGATCCACTCCCTCAACATGGAGGACT
Organism: Nocardioides sp. S5-5; assembly: GCF_054954065.1. NCBI lineage: Bacteria > Bacillati > Actinomycetota > Actinomycetes > Propionibacteriales > Nocardioidaceae > Nocardioides > Nocardioides sp. S5-5. The sequence goes on along the minus strand of NZ_CP199913.1, from coordinate 4,234,492 downwards.
ACATCCACGAGATCGTGGTCCCCACCGAGGAGGTCGCCGAGATCAAGAACGGCCAGCGCAAGATGGTCAAGCGCACCGTTCTCCCCGGCTACGTCCTGGTCCGCATGGACCTCACCGACGAGTCCTGGGCCGCCGTACGCCACACGCCGTCGGTCACCGGCTTCGTCGGCCACAGCCACCAGCCGGTGCCGCTGAGCATGGACGAGGTCGAGAAGATGCTCGCCCCGGCCGTCGTCACCGCCGCTGCCGCCGAGGCCGAGGCCGCCGCGGCCAGCACCCCTGGCTCTGCCGTCACGCCGGCCAAGAGGCCGATCGAGGTCGCCGACTTCGACGTCAACGACTCCGTCCTCATCGTCGACGGCGCGTTCGCCACGCTGCACGCGACGATCACCGAGATCAACGCCGAGGCCCAGCGGGTCAAGGCGCTCGTCGAGATCTTCGGCCGCGAGACCCCGGTCGAGCTCTCGTTCTCCCAGATCCAGCGGGTCTGAATTTCGCTCTCCGGGCCTCGGCGCGGAGAATGTCAAGGCTGCCCGGCTCCGGTCGGCGACGCAGGTGGCAGAGGCGCACGACGTACGCCTCGTCATGACCACGAGAAGAAAGAGATAGAGGAATGCCTCCCAAGAAGAAGATCGCCGCACTGGTCAAGGTGCAGCTGCAGGCCGGCTCGGCCACCCCGGCTCCGCCGGTCGGTACCGCGCTCGGTCCGCACGGCGTCAACATCATGGACTTCTGCAAGGCGTACAACGCCCAGACGGAGTCCATGCGCGGCAACGTCATCCCCGTCGAGATCACCATCTACGAGGACCGGTCCTTCGACTTCATCACGAAGACCCCGCCGGCCGCGGAGCTGATCAAGAAGGCCGCCGGCCTCCAGAAGGGCTCGGGCGTCCCGCACAAGGAGAAGGTCGGCAAGCTGACCAAGGACCAGGTGCGCGAGATCGCGACGACCAAGCTCCCCGACCTCAACGCCAACGACATCGACGCCGCGATGAAGATCGTGGAGGGCACTGCGCGCTCCATGGGCGTCACCGTCGACTGACGAGCGAGCTTGCGAGCTCGTCCGACCAACTAGTCGACCGTGGGAGGGCCGCGCTGGCCCTTTTGACCACACCTCCGCTTCGAGTTAAGGAATCACCATGCAGCGCAGCAAGACCTACCGCGCGGCTGCTGAGACGTTCGACAAGAACGAGCTCTACGCGCCGCTGGCCGCGATCAAGATCGCCAAGGCCGCCAGCAAGAAGAAGTTCGACGAGACCGTCGACGTCGTCATGCGTCTGGGCGTCGACCCGCGCAAGGCCGACCAGATGGTCCGCGGCACCGTCAACCTGCCCCACGGCACCGGCAAGACCGCCCGCGTCCTCGTGTTCGCGAACGGTGACAAGGCCGACGCCGCCCGCGAGGCCGGCGCCGACTTCGTCGGCAGCGACGACCTGATCGACAAGGTCGCCGGCGGCTGGACCGACTTCGACGCCGTGGTCGCCACCCCGGACCTGATGGGCAAGGTCGGCCGCCTCGGTCGCGTGCTCGGTCCCCGTGGCCTCATGCCGAACCCGAAGGTCGGCACCGTCACGCCGGACCCGGCCAAGGCCGTGACCGACATCAAGGGCGGCAAGATCGAGTTCCGCGTCGACCGCCACGCCAACCTCCACTTCATCGTCGGCAAGGCGTCCTTCTCCGAGCAGCAGCTCGCCGAGAACTACGCCGCGGCTCTCGAGGAGGTGCTGCGGCTCAAGCCGGCCAGCTCCAAGGGCCGCTACCTGAAGAAGGTCACCGTCTCCACGACCATGGGCCCCGGCGTCCAGGTCGACCCCGGCCGCGTCAAGAACGTCGCCGTCGAGGACGAGGCCTGATCCAGGCACCCTGCTCGTACGACGCCCGCCGCGCCCCTCGGGGACGGCGGGCGTCGCGCATTGGTGGCTCGCCTGCTGGCCCCGTTCGCGTGGTACTTCCTGGCGAGAACTTGCGCTCCTTGACCGTTGCAACGGGCAGGAAGCGCGGGAATCCCCGCTTCAGCGGGGATCCCTGCAGAGCGTCCTCAGGCGGTGAGCTTCTCCAGCGCAGCCAGCTCGACGCACACCGCCACCCCGGCCATCGCGGCCTGGACCTCGTCGAGGACGGGGAAGGTCGGCGCGAGCCGGATGTTGCGGTCGCGGGGGTCGTTGCCGTGGGGGAAGGCCGAGCCGGCGGGGGTCAGCGCGATGCCGGCCTCCTTGGCGAGCTGGACCACGCGTGACGCCGTACCGTCGAGGACGTCGAGGTTGACGAAGTAGCCGCCGGTCGGGACGGTCCACTCGGCGATGCCGAGCCCGGCCAGCCGGGACGACAGCGCCTCCTCGACCGCCGCGAACTTCGGCGCGATCAGGTCGCGGTGCCTGCGCATGTGGGCGCGTACGCCGTCGGCGTCGCCGAAGAACTCGACGTGGCGCAGGTGGTTGACCTTGTCGGGGCCGATCGCCGCGAAGCCGAGGCGCTCGAGGTACCACGCCTTGTTCTCCGCCGACATCGCGAGCGCGGCCACGCCGGCGCCGGCGTAGGTGATCTTCGACGTCGAGGCGAACATGATCGGCCGGTTCGGGTGCCCGGACGCGGCGGCCAGGCCCAGTGCGTCGGCGCCCTTGGACTCGTCGTCGGTCAGGTGGTGGACGGCGTACGCGTTGTCCCACAGGATCCGGAAGTCCGGCGCCGCGGTCGGCATCGCCATCAGCTCCGCGGCGACCTCGGCGGAGCAGACCGAGCCGGTCGGGTTGGCGTACGTCGGCACGATCCACAGGCCCTTGACGCTCGGGTCGTCGGCGACCAGCGCGCGGACCGCGGCGGTGTCGGGGCCGTCGGCGTTCATCGGGACGGTCACCATCTCGATGCCGAGCTCGGCGAGCATCGTGAAGTGACGGTCGTAGCCGGGCACCGGGCAGATGAACTTCACGACCGGCTCGGCGGACCACGGCCGCGGCGAGTCGGGGCCGCCCTTGAGCAGCATCGCCGTGAGCACCTGGTGCATGAGGGTGAGGCTGGAGTTGCCGCCGCACACCACGCTGGCGACGTCGACCCCCAGCAGGTCGGCGAAGATCTCGCGCAGCTCGAGCAGCCCCTCGAGACCGCCGTAGTTGCGCACGTCCGTGCCGGACCGGTCGCGGTACGACGACGGCAGGCCCAGCAGCGCGTTCGACAGGTCGAGCTGGTCGGCGCCGGGCTTGCCCCGGGTGAGGTCGAGCTTGAGGCCGCGGGCCAACAGGTCGTCGTAGGCGGCGCGCACCGTCGTCAGGCGGGCGGCGAGCTCGTCGGCGGACAGGGCGGACAGCGGCGTCGCGGAGGAGGGCATGAGGACCATCGTGCCGCACGGCGGGGACCGCCCGCGATTTGGCCCGGGCCGGGCACGCGCCGTACTGTTGTTGCTCGAAACCTTTAGACCGCCGGTCGTCCGGGCTCCGAGCCCTGACCGAAGGTTCCGCCGAGAGGCGGACGGCCTGCGCAGGGGATCAGAGCACACCGAGCGCGTCACGCGCGAGGTCCACGCCCTGAGCGCCTGCGCTCGGGGCGTTCGTCATTCGACGGAGACTTCGCGGGGGTCAACCATTCCGGAAGGAGACCCATGGCGCGGGCAGACAAGCAGGCCGCCGTCGCGGAGATCGCTGAGTCCTTCAGCGAGTCCGCAGGCGCTGTGCTGACCGAGTACCGCGGTCTCACCGTCAAGGAGCTGCAGGACCTTCGCCGCTCCCTCGGTGCGAACGCCAACTACGCCGTGGTCAAGAACACGCTGGCCAAGCTCGCCGCCAAGGAGGCGGGCATCGACGGCTTCGACGACCTGCTCACCGGCCCGACCGCGATCGCCTTCATCCAGGGCGACGTCGTCGAGGCGGCGAAGGGTCTGCGTGACTTTGCCAAGGCGAACCCCGCCCTTGTGATCAAGGGTGGCGTTCTCGACGGCGCGCTCCTCGACGCGAAGGAGATCGCCAAGCTGGCCGATCTCGAGTCGCGCGAGGTGCTCCTGGGCAAGCTGGCGGGCGCCATGCTCGCTTCGCTCAGCCAGGCCGTCTACCTCCTCAACGCCCCGCTCGCCCAGGCTGCCCGGCTCGCCGGCGCCCTGGAGGCGAAGGCGCAGGAGGACCCCTCGATCCTCGCAGGTGGTGCCGGTGCGCCGGCAAATGACACTGCCGCCGAGGAGGCTCCGGCTTCTGCTGACGAAGTCGCAGTCCCCGCTGACGAGGCTCCCGCCGCGGACGACGCGGACGCGGCCGCCTCTGACGAGGGCGACACCGCCGAGGCCTGAGGCCCGGCGTCACCACCACCTGAAACCCCGGTGCGGCTGCCGACGTGAGCAGCCGGACCACCTGAGAAAGGAACCGCCACCATGGCGAAGCTCACCACCGACGAGCTCCTCGACGCGTTCAAGGAGATGACCCTCATCGAGCTCTCCGAGTTCGTGAAGCAGTTCGAGGAGACCTTCGGCGTCACCGCCGCTGCCCCCGTTGCCGTTGCCGCTGCCCCCGCCGCCGGCGGTGCCGCGGCCGGTGGCGACGACGCCGCCGCCCAGGACGAGTTCGACGTCATCCTCGAGGCCGCTGGTGACAAGAAGATCAACGTCATCAAGGAGGTCCGTGCGCTGACCTCCCTCGGTCTCAAGGAGGCCAAGGACCTCGTCGAGGGCGCCCCGAAGGCGATCCTCGAGAAGGTCAACAAGGAGGCCGCCGACAAGGCCAAGGAGGCCCTCGAGGGCGCCGGCGCCACCGTCACCCTCAAGTGACCCGTCGCTGAGACGACTCACTCTCGGTCACGAGGCCGGCAGAGCACCCGCTCTGCCGGCCTCGTGCCTTTTGCGTCGTGTCGCACCCGGGCGCCCGCCGCTCTCACTACTCGGGAGTTGGACGCCGGGTGCTACTCACCAGTACGGTCCGGGTCGTGATGGTCGGGTATGCGTGACGCGCGCCACGGTTGCCGCGTAACGTGCGCCACGCGGTTGCGTTGAACCTTCGCAGCCGCCTGGCGGCGAGCGGACGTAGGGAGAGGGCAGACATGGGCGTCGACGTACAGGTCACGAACCTGACCAAGCAGTTCGGGAAGCAGCTGATCTGGAAGGGCGTGACGCTGACCCTGCCCGCCGGTGAGATCTCGGTGATGCTGGGTCCGTCCGGCACCGGCAAGTCCGTCTTCCTCAAGGCGCTCATCGGCCTGATCAAGCCCGACGAGGGCTCGATCGTCATCGAGGGCACCGACATCGCCTCCTGCTCCGAGAAGGAGCTCTACGAGATCCGCAAGCTGTTCGGCGTGCTGTTCCAGGACGGCGCGATGTTCGGCTCGATGAACCTCTACGACAACGTCGCCTTCCCGCTGCGCGAGCACACCAAGAAGTCCGAGTCCCAGATCCGTGACATCGTCATGGAGAAGATGGACATGGTCGGTCTGCTGGGCGCGGAGATGAAGCTCCCGGGTGAGATCTCCGGCGGCATGCGCAAGCGGGCCGGCCTGGCCCGCGCGCTCGTGCTCGACCCCGAGATCCTGCTGATCGACGAGCCCGACTCCGGTCTGGACCCGGTGCGCACGTCGTTCATCAACCAGCTCTTCGTCGACCTCAACGCCCAGATCGACGCGACCTTCCTGATCGTGACCCACGACATCCACAGCGTCCGCGTGGTCCCCGACCAGATCGGCCTGCTCTATCACAAGCACCTCGCCATGTACGGCCCGCGCGAGATGCTCCTGTCCTCCGACGAGCCGGTCGTGCGCCAGTTCCTCAACGCGCAGACGATCGGGCCGATCGGCATGTCGGAGGAGAAGGACGCCGACCAGCTCGCGGCGGAGAAGGACATGGACCTGCCGCCGCTGCCGCCGATCCCGCTGCAGATGGAGCCCTCCAACGGCATCCCGCGTCGGGCGCAGGCCGCGCCGGGCGCCTGGTGCCGAGCCAACGGGATCACGCCGCCTCCCGGGTCGTTCACCCGCGAGGCCGAGCACGCATCGGGCAGCCAGCAGGGCTGAGACGAACAGCACGACCCGGGGGAACGACACACAAGGACGAGGAAAGGGGCGGTAGGTGTCGCTCACTGCTGCGCGCGTGGTCGCCCCACTCGGGACCGCGGGCAAGCTGTTCGCCTTCGCGTTGGACGTGGGGCGCGGGCTGTTCCGGCGGCCGTTCCAGGGCCGGGAGTTCATCCAGCAGGCCTGGTTCATCGCGTCGGTCACGATCATCCCGACCGCCCTCGTCGCGATCCCGTTCGGCGCGGTCATCGCGCTGCAGGTCGGCGGCCTGATCAAGCAGTTCGGCGCCCAGTCGTTCACCGGCTCCGCCTCGGTCCTCGCCGTCATCCAGCAGGCCGGACCGATCGCGACCGCGCTGCTCATCGCCGGCGCCGGGGGCTCGGCGATCGCGGCCGACCTCGGCGCGCGCAAGATCCGCGAGGAGCTCGACGCCATGATGGTGCTGGGCATCGACCCGATCCAGCGCCTCGTCGTCCCCCGTGTCCTCGCCTGCATGCTGGTCGCGGTCTTCCTCAACGGCATGGTCAGCGTCGTCGGCGTCGCCGGCGGCTACGTCTTCAACGTGATCCTGCAGGACGGCACCCCCGGCGCCTATCTCGCCAGCTTCACCGCGCTCGCCCAGCTGCCCGACGTGTGGATCGGCATGATCAAGGCGCTGGTCTTCGGTCTGATCGCCGCGATCGTGGCCTCCTACAAGGGCATGAACGCCGGTGGCGGCCCGAAGGGCGTCGGGGACGCCGTCAACGAGTCCGTCGTCATCACCTTCCTGCTCCTGTTCGTCGTCAACTTCACGCTGAGCACGATCTACCTGCAGGTCGTGCCCCCGAAGACGGGTTGACGACCGTGGCGAGCATCAAGGCGATCTACGACCGGCCCATGAAGGGCCTGGACAACCTCGGTCACGAGCTGTCCTTCTACCTCAAGGTGCTGCTGGCGCTGCCGCGCTCGGTCAAGCGCTACCCGCGCGAGATCCTGCGGATCCTGGCCGAGGTCACCCTCGGCTCGGGCGCCCTGGCGGTCATCGGCGGCACCGTCGGCGTCATCATCGGCATGACCTTCTTCACCGGCGCCCAGGTCGGACTGTCCGGGTACGCCGCGCTCAACCAGCTCGGCACGGCCGCCTTCGCCGGCTTCGTGTCCGCCTACTTCAACACCCGCGAGATCGCCCCGCTGGTCGCCGGTATCGCGCTCGCCGCCACGGTCGGATGCGGCTTCACCGCCCAGCTCGGCGCCATGCGGATCTCCGAGGAGATCGACGCCGTCGAGGTGATGGCGATCCCGTCGATGCAGTTCCTGGTGACCACGCGGGTCATCGGCGGGCTGATCGCGATCGTCCCGCTGTACGTCGTCGGCCTGCTCTCGTCGTACGTCGCGAGCCGGCTCGTGGTGACCCAGTTCTACGGCCAGTCATCGGGCACCTACGACCATTACTTCAACCAGTTCCTGCCACCGGGCGACGTGCTGTGGTCCTTCGGCAAGGTGCTGGTGTTCGCGGTGGTCGTGATCCTGATCCACTGCTACCACGGCTACACCGCCTCGGGCGGTCCCGCCGGCGTGGGCGTGGCGGTCGGCAAGGCGGTGCGGACCAGCATCGTGGCGATCAACGTGATCGACCTGTTCCTGTCGATGGCCATCTGGGGTGCCTCGACGACCGTCAGGCTCGCGGGGTGATCGGCTGATGGACCGGATCCTGTCGGCCCACAAGGCGCTCGGCGTCATCTTCGTGGCGCTGCTGGTGCTCGGCGTGTGGCTCACCTACGCCACCTTCGCCAAGAAGTTCACCGACTACGACGAGGTCACCCTCAAGACGTCGTCGATCGGTCTCCAGCTGCCCACCCGCGCCGACGTCAAGGTCCGCGGCGTGATCGTGGGCGAGGTGCTCGACGCCCGCACCGGCACCAGCGGCGCCGAGCTGACCCTCGGCATCTACCCCGACAAGATCGGCGTGATCCCGGCCAATGTGACCGGCTCGATCGTGCCGAAGACGCTGTTCGGTGAGAAGTACGTCTCCCTGGTCGTGCCCGACGCCGGCCCGAGCGGCACGATGCGCGCCGGCGCGACCATCGACCGCACCCAGGTCTCGACCGAGCTCGAGGAGGTCCTCTCCGACCTCTACCCGCTGCTGCGCACGGTCCAGCCCGCCGACCTCAACGCGACGCTGACCGCGATCTCGACCGCTCTGCAGGGACGGGGCGAGCTGCTCGGCAAGAACCTCGAGACGCTCGACGGCTACCTCAAGCGGCTCAACCCGCAGATCCCGGCGCTGCTCGAGGACCTCAAGCTGACCGCCGACGTGTCCGACACGTACGCCGACATCCTCCCGCAGGTGGCCCAGATCCTCGACGACACCGTGAAGACCACCGGCACCATCGAGGAGCGCGAGGCCGCGCTGAGCGCGACCCTGCGCGACATCCGCAGCTTCTCCGACACCGCGCGCTCCTTCCTCGACGCCAACGCCGAGCGGCTCAAGCGCGCCGGCGAGCTGAGCACCCAGATCCTGGCGGCGGTGGCCCGCTACGCGCCGACCATCCCGTGCATGGCGGCCGGCATCGTCAAGGCCCAGGGCCGCCTGGCCGAGGCGTTCCGCGGCTTCGAGCTCCACATCGTGCTCGAGACGCTGCAGGACCAGCCGCGCAGGTACACCCCGGCCGACCGCCCGAAGTTCGGCGACGACCGCGGTCCCGACTGCCACGGGCTGCCGGACTTCCAGTGGAGCCAGGACAACCCGTTCCCGCCGCTGCCGCACCTCAACGACGGCATGAACGGTGACACCGGCAAGGGCAACCTGCGTCCGGCCCCGACCGGCTACACCGGCAGCCCCGACGACGTCACCGCCCTGCGCGGCGCCCTCGCCCAGGAGTACGACGCCGACACCGACCTCACCGTGCTGCTGGCCGGCCCCCTCCTCGCGGAGGCGGCCCGATGAGTCTGCGCGGCCTCGACAAGAAGACCAGCGGCGACCTGATCCGCCTGGTCGTGTTCATGGTGACCACCGCGCTCGCGACCAGCGTGCTGATCATCACCATCGGCAACCTGTCCTTCGGCTCCACGAAGGAGTACGCCGCCGACTTCGTCGACGCCACCGGCGTCAACAAGGGCGACGACATCCGGATCGCGGGCGTCAAGGTCGGCACCGTCCAGAAGGTCGCGATCCTCGACGCCAACCGCGCCCGGGTCACCTTCACCGTCGACTCCGACACCCGGCTCGACGACGCGACCCACGCCACCGTCAAGTACCGCAACCTGATCGGGCAGCGCTACATCTCGCTGACCCAGGAGGGCGACAGCGGGCAGCAGCTCGAGGAGGACGCCGCGATCCCGGTCGACCGGACCAAGCCGGCGCTCGACCTGACCGTGCTCTTCAACGGCTTCAAGCCGCTCTTCCAGGCACTCTCGCCCGACGACATCAACAAGCTGTCCTACGAGGTCGTCCAGGTCTTCCAGGGCGAGGGCGGCACCGTCGAGGGCCTGCTGTCCAGCACCGCCTCGGTCACCCAGACGCTCGCGGACCGCGACCAGGTGATCGGCGAGCTGCTGAGCAACCTCGACTACGTCCTCGACCACGTCGCCGACCGCGACAAGCAGCTGACCAACCTGATCGACAGCTTCCGCGCTCTGGTGGGCGGCCTCAACGACGACCGCGAGGCGATCCTCGGCTCGCTCGACTCGATCTCGGAGCTGTCGGTGCAGACCGCCGCCCTGGTCACCGACATCAAGGACCCGTTCATCAAGGACATCAAGGAGCTGCGCAAGGTCGCGGGCACCCTCGACGACAACCGGCAGGAGATCGACCGCGCGCTGCAGGTCCTGCCGATCAAGCTCACCAAGATCGGCCGTACGGCGACCTACGGCTCCTGGTTCAACTTCTACCTGTGCCACTTCAAGGCCACGATCAAGGTCCCCGGCCTCAACAACCCGGTCAGCGCCACCTACGGCGCGACCGCCGACCGCTGCACGCTCGGATGAGGGGAGGAGTGAGGTCATGAAGCCCTTCCGCGAGCGCAACCCCGTGGTGATCGGCGCGGTGAGCATCGCCGTGCTGCTGCTCGGCCTGGTCGCCGCCTTCCGGGCCAACGACCTCCCGCTGATCGGCGGCGGCGACACCTACTACGCCTCCTTCTCGGAGGCCGGCGGGCTCAAGCCGAAGGACGAGGTCCGCATCGCCGGCGTCCGGGTCGGCCAGGTGACCTCGATGGAGCTCGACGGCAACTCGGTCAAGGTTGCCTTCAAGCTCAAGACCGACACCCCGTTCGGCGACCAGACCCGTGCCGACATCAAGGTGAAGACCATCCTCGGCTCCATGTTCTTGTCCCTCGAGCCGTCCGGTCAGGGCCAGCTCGCGGAGGGCTCGGTGATCCCGGTCGAGCGCACCAGCTCGCCGTACGACGTCGTCGAGGCGTTCTCCGGCCTCGCCGAGACCTCGGCCGACATCGACACCGACCAGCTCGCCGGCGCGCTCACGACGCTGGCCGACCTGACCCGCAACACGCCCGAGGAGTTCCGCTCGGCGCTCGACGGCCTCTCGGCCCTGGCCAAGACGGTGGCCTCGCGCGATGACGAGATCAACTCGCTGCTCAAGAACCTCAACCGGGTCTCGACCGTGCTCGACTCGCGCGACGAGGACATCGTGGCGCTGATGAAGGACGCCGACTCGCTGTTCACCGCGCTGCTGCAGCGCAAGGCGCAGATCCATCGGCTGCTGGAGTCGACGAGCACGCTGAGCACCAAGCTCACCGGTCTGATCAAGGACAGCCGGGCCGACCTCAAGCCCGCGCTCGACCACCTCGACTCGGTGCTGCAGGTCGTGAAGAAGAACGAGGACAACCTGGAGGACTCGATCCACCTGATGGCGCCGTTCTACCGGGTGTTCGCCAGCACGCTCGGCAACGGGCCGTGGTTCGACACCTACATCTTCAACCTGCCCCCGGTGCCCGGGACGGTGGGACAGTGACCACGACAGCGAACGGGGTGCGGCGCTGGCTGCCGCTGGCCGTCATCGGGCTCCTGGTCGTCACCGGCCTGGTCTGGATGTTCGGCGGCGGCGGCAACGACAAGACCGTCACGGCGTACTTCCCGCGGGCCGTGTCGGTCTACGAGGGCAGCGAGGTCCGGATCCTCGGCATCCCGGTCGGCCGGGTCCGCGAGGTGGTGCCCGAGGGCACCAAGGTCAAGGTCGTGATGGCCTACGACTCCGACATCTCGGTCCCGGCCGACGCGGACGCCGTCATCGTGTCGCCGTCGGTCGTCGGCGACCGCTACATCCAGCTCTCGCCGGCCTTCGAGGACGGCGACCAGGTGATGGCCGACAACACCGTCATCGACGCCACCAAGACCGCGATCCCGCTGGAGCTCGACGAGATCTATGGCAGCATCGACAAGCTGACCGTCGCGCTCGGCCCCGACGGCGCCAACAAGGACGGCGCGCTCAGCGACCTCCTCGAGCAGACCGCCAAGAACTTCGGCGGCCAGGGCGCCCAGTTCCACCAGACGATCGAGGACTTCGGCCGGCTGAGCGAGACGCTCGACAACAACAAGGACGACCTCTTCGACTCGGCCAAGCAGCTCGAGTCGTTCCTCAAGACGTTGGCCGACAACGACACGACGGTGCGCGACTTCAGCAAGTCCCTCGGCGACGTCTCCTCGCTGCTGGCCGACGAGCGCCAGGAGCTGACGACCGCCCTGTCCAACCTCGGTACGGCGCTCGACCAGGTCGCGCGGTTCGTGAAGCGCAACCGCGCGGTCCTGGGGCGCAACATCCGTGACGTCAACCGGGTGGCGAAGGTCCTGGTCCGCCAACGTGGCGCGCTCGACGAGCTGCTCCAGGCCGGCCCGCTGGCGCTGACGAACCTCTACCACACGTACAACCCCAAGGACGCCACGCTCGACACCAACGCCAACCTCGGCAACATCCTCCACGAGCTGACGTCGAACCCGTCGGCGGTGGTGTGCGCCCTGGTGTCCGGTGCCGACGCCAACGGCGACATCTGCGACCTCGTCGAGAAGCTGCTCCCGCGCAGTGCCCCGTTCGGCACCGGCTCCTGGTACGGCCAGGCCTACGACCCGACCCTCAACGGCCTGGTGGAGGTGGACCGATGACCCGCCGCTCCAGCCTCCGCAACCGGGTGAGGGCCGGCGCTGTGCTGCTCGCGGGCGCACTGCTGCTCACCGGCTGCGACTTCGACGTCTACGAGCTGCCGCTGCCCGGTGGCGCCGACACCGGCAAGGACCCGATCACGATCAGCGTCCGCTTCGACGACGTCCTCGACCTGGTCCCGAAGTCCTCGGTGAAGGTCAACGACGTCGCGGTCGGCCAGGTGAGCGAGGTCCGCCTCGACGGCTACCAGGCCGTCGTCACCCTCGAGCTGCGCAAGGACGTCGACCTGCCCGACAACCCGGTCGCCTCGATCCGCCAGACCAGCCTGCTCGGCGAGAAGTTCGTCTCCCTGGCCGCGCCGGCGACCGGGGCCCAGGGCCACCTCTCCGACGGAGATGTCATCGAGGACGGCGGGCGCAACCCGGAGGTCGAGGAGGTGCTGGGTGCCCTGAGCCTGGTCCTCAACGGCGGCGGCATCGCCCAGCTCAAGACCATCTCCACCGAGCTCAACCTGGCCCTCGAGGGCCGGGAGGACTCGGCGAAGTCGGTGCTCACCCAGGTCTCCTCGCTGATGGGCCAGCTCGACCAGCGCAAGCAGGACATCGTGGAGGCCATCGAGTCGGTCAACCGGCTCGCGGTCACCGCCAAGCAGCACCAGGCGAGCATCGACCGGGCGCTCGACGAGCTGCCGAGCGCCCTGGAGTCGCTCGACCGACAGCGCGGCGACCTGGTCACGATGCTCGACGGGCTCACCCAGCTCAGCGACGTCGGGGTCCGGGTCATCAAGACCACGAAGACCGCCACCATCGACACCCTCAAGATGCTCGACCCGGTGCTCTTCCAGATCGCCGAGGCCGGCGACGACTTCGCGAAGGGCTTCAGCACCTTCTTGACCTATCCGTTCATCGACGAGGCCGTCGGTCGCGACCCGCAGGTCGCCCGCAATCTGCACATGGGCGACTACGTCAACCTGTCGATCGATCTCGCGCTCGACGTCGGCAACCTCAAGCTGCCCGACTTGGTGTGCATCGCGACCAACGACCTGCCCGACCTGCCGCTCGACGTCCTGATCGACCTCAAGACGCTGTGTCCGGCGGCCACGGCCACCCTGCAGAGCTGCCTGAAGACGCCGCCGGACCTCCAGGCCTGCCTCAAGCTGCCGGGGGCTCTGGTCGACAACGTCTGCCAGGCGGTCAAGCTGCTCTGCGGCGGCCTGACCGGCGGCGCCCGGTCCGGTGCCACCGCCAGCGCCCCGAGCGCGACCGCCAACCCGCTCGGCGACCTGCTCTCGAACGTGCTCACCGGCGGCGGACTCGGCCGCGCGGCCCCGGGCGGGTCAAGCCAGGCCGACGCCATGTGGCGCGACTTCGACGCGACGTACGACACCAGTCTGGTGAGTCTGTACGCCGCGCCGCTGGTCGCGAGCCGCCAGAAGGGGAGGTCGGCGCAGTGATCACCCGTCGTACCCGCATCCAGCTCATCGTCTTCGCGGTCATCACGCTCGTCGGCGTCTCGTTCGTCGGCGCCCGCTACGCCAAGCTCGACCGCGTGGTCATCGACCGCAGCTACACCGTCACCGCCCACTACCCGCAGTCCGGCGGCATCTTCACCGGCGCCGAGGTGACCTATCGTGGCGTCGGGATCGGGACCGTGGGGGACCTGGTGCTCACCGACGACGGGGTCGACGTGAAGCTCGACATCGACAAGTCGTGGGACAAGATCCCCGCCGACACCCGGGCGCTGGTCGGCAACCGCTCCGCCGTCGGCGAGCAGTACGTCGAGCTGCAGCCCCAGGTCGACGGCGGGCCGTACCTGCGGGAGGGCTCGCAGATCACCGAGGTCGCCACGCCGATCGCGACCGAGAAGCTGCTCGGCGACCTGTCCGCGACCGTCTCGAGCGTCGACCGGGAGGCGCTGAGCACGACCGTCCACGAGCTCGGCGAGGCCTTCGCCGGCACCGGACCGGACCTCCAGCGGATCATCGACACCGGCAACTCCTTCATCGAGACCGCCGACGCGAACTTCGACCTGACCACCGCGCTGATCCGCGACAGCAACACCGTCCTGCAGGGCCAGGTGGCCTCGGAGTCGTCGCTGCGGACCTTCGCCCAGCAGCTCTCGCTGTTCAGCTCGGCGCTCGCCGGCGCCGACCCGGCCCTGCGCAAGGTGATCGACTCCGGCTCGGTGGCCGCGACCCAGCTGCGCACCTTCTTGGAGCAGAACGGCGTCGAGCTCAGCGAGCTGCTCGCCAACCTGGTCGCGACCGGCGAGGTCGTGGTCAAGCACCTCGACGCGCTCAAGCAGATGCTGGTGGTCTACCCCTACGCCGTCGGCGCGGGGCAGGTCGTCGTCGGCCGCAAGTCCAAGGCGGAGGGGGGCAGCGGCTTCTGGGACGCCCACTTCGGCCTGATCCTCTCGCCGCTCGCGACGCCCTGCTACGCCGGCTATCTGACGACCCGTCGCAACCCCGAGTCGGACCGCGGCAACGTCCCGATGCCCGACGACGTGGGCTGCACCGAGCCGATCACCCAGAGCAACCCGCGTGGTCCGCAGAACCTCCCGCGGGTCGCGCCCGGCGTCCAGGGCTACGACGTGGGTGTCCGGGTGGACCCCGACACCGGCGAGCTGGAGTGGGGTGTGACGGCCCAGGACCAGGAATGGTCCGCCGCGCGCGGTAACGTGGCGCCGCCGTCGCTGGGGAAGGATTCGTGGAAGTGGCTCTACCTCCAACCGCTGCTCGACCCGACCACCCGTTGAGGCGCCTCGCGTGACGGGCACCAGTGCCACGCTCCGCTGGAGCGTGATCGGGCTGCTGCTCGGCGTCGTCGTGGCCGCCCTCGGGGTCAGCGTGTGGACCCTCGCCGACAAGGGGGAGGCCGGCAACCCCGGCAGGAAGCTCGACTCCCTGCTCGACCCGCCGCGCGACGAGTCGGTCGACCGCGAGAAGGTGCTGGCCGCGGGCAAGACCTTCGTCCAGCGGTTCAACACCTATGGCCCCGACCTGCTCGACAGCTCCGGCAAGATGCCCGACTACGCCGCGGTCGGCGAGCTGATGACCGCCAAGTTCCGCACCGTCTTCGACAAGAACGTCGGCTATGCCGAGGAGACGGTCAAGCAGACCCAGATCGACCGCAAGGGCACGCCGTACGCCGTCGGCGTGGCCAGCATCGACGACGACTCCGCCGAGCTGCTGGTCGCCGGCATCGTCCAGTTCGGCTACCCCTCGCCGGCCGACGGCAGCGAGCAGGTCGAGCTCGAGCCGCTGCGGTTCCGCTACCAGGTGTCGCTGGTCAAGCAGCACGGCACCTGGCTGGTCGACGACCTCGACGACCTCGACGACGAGCTGCCCTCCTTCGGTGAGGCCTCGATCCCCGAGGACGGCGCCGCCGGCGGCGAGTCCACCGGCCAGCCGACCGAGCAGCCGACCGAGCAGCCGACCGAGCAGCCGTCGGGCACGCCGTCCGCGTCCACGGGGGAGGAGCGGTGAGCACCAACCTCTACGACCTCCTCGACGTCGACGAGGACGCCACCGAGGACGAGATCCGCGCCGCGTGGAAGGGCGCGATCGCGGACCTCGACCCGACCGAGCGCCGGTTCCGGGCCTACAGCGACGCCGCCGGCGTGCTGCTCGACGCCGCCAAGCGCACGGCGTACGACGCCGAGCTGAGTGCCGAGCGCGCGGCCGCCGAGGACGCGGCCGAGGAGGCTGGACGTCAAGACCCGCGCCTGGACGAAGAGCCTTCCTCGTCCCAACGGGAGCGTCACCGGCCGGCCGGTGAGACTCCCACCTCGCGCGGGCGCCGGGACGGCCCGGGCGGAGTCGCCCTGGCCGCGGCTGCCGTCGCGGCGGTGCTCTCCGTCGCCCTGGCGGTGGGCCTGGTGCTGACGCCCGGTGCGAGCGGCGAGCGCTCCGCCAAGCAGATCGCCGAGCGCAACGTCCGGGTCGAGCGTGCCGCGCTGGACGCCGAGGCCGCGGCCGAGCAGATGGTCGCGCCGGTGCTGTCGTACGACCACAAGACGATGGCCGCCGACCTCGAGCGGCTGCGCGGCTACATGAGCGACAAGATGGCCCAGAAGCAGGCCGCCGGCTGGCCCGAGCTGACCAAGGAGGCCGAGAGCCAGAAGGTCGCGGTCGAGGCCAAGTCGGCCGGCACCGCCCTGACCCGGGTCAGCGCGAACGGCAGGCGGGCGACGGTCGTGGTGTTCATCGACCAGTACGTCACCAAGGCCGGTCAGGAGCCGTTCGTGCTGCGCATGTGGGCCACGTTCATCCTGGTCAAGGCCGCCGGCAGCCAGTCCCGCTGGCTGCTCGACGACCTGTGTACGGACGACCGCTGCGAGAAGTGACCCACCGGTGGTCGAGGAGGTCGCCCAGCGGCCGTCTCGAGACCTCCGGCCATGCTCTCCCCAATCCTCCAGGGACGGTTCCGGCAGCGTCTCGCCGGGTCTCGTGACGCGCCACGGCCTCGCCTGCTTCGCGGCGCGAGCTCGTCGGTGCTCCTCGACCTGCGTCCGCTCACCGCGCCTTCGCACGCGCGGGCGGTCTTGACCTGCGCGCCGCTGCCGAGCATGATCGGCGGACCGGATTCCACCGGCCACCGATGGGACCGCTCCTCGACTGCGTGCGTGTTGCTCAGTCGACATTGTGGAGCGTACACATTTCGTGTATCGTGGCTCCTTGCGCCTGCCCTCAGATGCGCTTCGGCCTGCCCGGTGGTCGATGACGTGGTGGGTCAGGGCGCTCTCGAAGAGTCGAACCCGTCGAAGGACAACTCTTGGCCGCGCGCACCACCCCCGGTAAGTCCCGCATCTCTTTCGCGAAGATCCAGGAGCCGATGGCGCTCCCGAGGCTTCTCTCGCTCCAGACCGACAGCTTCGACTGGCTGATCGGCAACGAGGCCCACAAGACCCGGATCGAGGCCCGTCGGGCCGAGGGCCAGGACGCCTCCGACAAGTCCGGTCTCGAGGAGATCTTCGAGGAGATCTCCCCGATCGAGGACTTCTCCGAGACCATGTCGCTCTCGTTCGAGAACCCGGTCTTCTACGACCCGAAGTACACCGTCGACGAGTGCAAGGAGAAGGACCTCACCTACTCCGCGCCGCTCTACGTCTCCGCCGAGTTCACCAACAACGAGACCGGTGAGATCAAGGGCCAGACGGTCTTCATGGGCGACTTCCCGCTCATGACCCCCAAGGGCACCTTCGTCATCAACGGCACCGAGCGCGTCGTCGTCTCCCAGCTGGTCCGCTCGCCGGGCGTCTACTTCGAGCGCACCGCCGACAAGACGTCCGACAAGGACATCTTCACCGCCAAGCTGATCCCGAGCCGCGGCGCGTGGCTGGAGTTCGAGATCGACAAGCGCGACATGGTCGGCGTCCGCCTCGACCGCAAGCGCAAGCAGAACGTCACGGTCCTGCTCAAGGCCCTCCAGGCCATCGCCGAGGACACCGGCGAGGAGTACGACTACGAGGCCGTCATGGCCGACCTGCGTCAGTACGAGTCGATCCAGCTGACCGAGGAGAAGGACAACACCCAGGGTCCGGACGACGCGCTGCTCGACATCTACCGCAAGCTGCGCCCGGGCGAGCCGCCGACGCGTGAGGCCGCGCTGACGCTGCTGAAGAACTACTACTTCAACCCGAAGCGCTACGACCTGGCCAAGGTCGGCCGCTACAAGGTCAACAAGAAGCTCGGCTCGCGCGAGGCCTTCGACCAGCAGACGATGACGATCGCCGACATGGTCGCGACCATCAAGTACATCGTCCAGCTCCACAACAACGACCAGTACGTCACCGCCATCGGCGGCGAGATCCGCACCGACGCCGACGGCAAGGACCTCCCGGTCTCCGCCGACGACATCGACCACTTCGGCAACCGCCGCATGCGCACGGTCGGCGAGCTGATCCAGAACCAGCTCCGCACGGGTCTGGCCCGCATGGAGCGCGTGGTCCGCGAGCGGATGACGACCCAGGACGTCGAGGCGATCACGCCGCAGTCCCTGATCAACATCCGGCCCGTGGTCGCGGCGCTGAAGGAGTTCTTCGGCACCTCGCAGCTCTCCCAGTTCATGGACCAGACCAACCCGATCGCGGGCCTGACCCACAAGCGCCGCCTGTCCGCGCTCGGCCCGGGTGGTCTGTCCCGTGACCGCGCCGGCATGGAGGTCCGTGACGTCCACCCGTCGCACTACGGCCGGATGTGCCCGATCGAGACGCCGGAAGGCCCGAACATCGGCCTGATCGGCTCGCTCGCGTCGTACGGCCGGATCAACCCGTTCGGGTTCGTCGAGACGCCGTACCGCAAGGTCGAGAACGGCCGGGTCACCGACCAGATCGACTACCTCACCGCCGACGACGAGGACCGCTACGTCATCGCGCAGGCCAATGCCGTGCTCGACGCCGAGGGCAGGTTCGTCGAGGACCGGGTGCTGGTGCGACTGCGCCAGGGCGAGGTCTCCGAGATCCCGGGCGACGACGTCGACTACATGGACGTCTCGCCGCGTCAGATGGTGTCGGTCGCGACCGCCCTGATCCCGTTCCTCGAGCACGACGACGCCAACCGCGCGCTCATGGGCGCCAACATGCAGCGTCAGGCCGTGCCGCTCATCAAGAGCGACTCACCCGTCGTCGGCACCGGCATCGAGTACCGGGCCGCCGTCGACGCCGGCGACGTGGTCGTGGCCGACAAGGCCGGTGTGGTCAAGGAGGTCTCCGCCGACCTCGTCGAGACCATGAACGACGACGGCACCTACTCGTCGTACCGCCTCGCGAAGTTCAAGCGCTCCAACCAGGGCACCTGCATCAACCAGCGCCCGCTGGTCGAGGCCGGCGACCGGGTCGAGGTGGGCTCGCCGATCGCCGACGGTCCCTGCACCGACATGGCCGAGATGGCGCTGGGCACCAACCTGCTGGTGGCGTTCATGCCGTGGGAGGGCCACAACTACGAGGACGCCATCATCCTCAGCCAGCGCCTGGTGCAGGAGGACGTCCTCACCTCGATCCACATCGAGGAGCACGAGGTCGACGCCCGCGACACCAAGCTGGGTCCGGAGGAGATCACCCGCGACATCCCGAACGTCAGCGAGGAGATGCTCGCCGACCTCGACGAGCGGGGCATCATCCGGATCGGCGCCGAGGTGTCGACCGGTGACATCCTCGTCGGCAAGGTCACGCCCAAGGGCGAGACCGAGCTGACGCCCGAGGAGCGCCTGCTCCGCGCGATCTTCGGTGAGAAGGCGCGCGAGGTCCGCGACACCTCGATGAAGGTGCCGCACGGTGAGTCCGGCACGGTCATCGGCGTGCGGGTCTTCGACCGCGAGGAGGGCGACGAGCTCCCGCCGGGTGTCAACCAGCTGGTTCGCGTCTACGTCGCGCAGAAGCGCAAGATCTCCGTGGGCGACAAGCTCGCCGGCCGTCACGGCAACAAGGGCGTCATCGCGAAGATCCTGCCGATCGAGGACATGCCGTTCATGGAGGACGGCACGCCGGTCGACGTCGTGCTCAACCCGCTGGGTGTGCCGCGTCGGATGAACATCGGCCAGATCCTCGAGCTGCACCTCGGCTGGCTCGGCAAGCAGGGCTGGCACCTGGGTGCCGACGTCGCCGACGAGGACTGGGCCAAGCGCCTCACCGCCATCGGCGCCGACAAGGCCGACCCGAACACGAAGCTGGCCACGCCGGTCTTCGACGGTGCCCGTGAGGACGAGATCACCGGCCTGCTCGGTCAGACCCTGCCCAACCGCGACGGTGTCCGGATGGTCAAGGAGACCGGCAAGGCCAGCCTCTTCGACGGCCGCTCCGGCGAGCCGTTCAAGAGCCCGGTCTCGGTCGGCTACATGTACATCCTCAAGCTCCACCACCTGGTCGACGACAAGATCCACGCGCGCTCGACCGGCCCCTACTCGATGATCACGCAGCAGCCGCTGGGCGGTAAGGCCCAGTTCGGTGGCCAGCGGTTCGGCGAGATGGAGGTCTGGGCGATGGAGGCGTACGGCGCCGCCTACGCCCTGCAGGAGCTGCTGACCATCAAGTCCGACGACGTGCCCGGTCGCGTCAAGGTCTACGAGGCGATCGTCAAGGGCGAGAACATCCCCGACTCGGGCATCCCGGAGTCGTTCAAGGTTCTCGTCAAGGAGATGCAGTCGCTGTGCCTCAACGTGGAGGTGCTGTCCCAGGACGGCTCCACCATCGCGTTGAAGGACGCCGACGAGGACGTCTTCCGCGCCGCGGAGGAGCTGGGCATCGACCTGTCCCGGCGCGAGAACCCCTCCGTCGAAGAAGTCTGAGCGTTTCCGCCGGAGGTCTCGTGGGGGTTGCAGCGCAACCTCCTCGGCCTCCGGCGGGCCTCAGTCCCCAGCCTCACCTTTCACAGAACTAACGAAGGACAGCAGCCATCGTGCTCGACGTGAACTTCTTCGACCAGCTTCAGATCGGCCTGGCCACCGCGGACGACATCCGGACGTGGAGCCACGGCGAGGTCAAGAAGCCGGAGACCATCAACTACCGCACGCTCAAGCCCGAGCGTGACGGCCTCTTCTGCGAGAAGATCTTCGGTCCCACCCGGGACTGGGAGTGCTACTGCGGCAAGTACAAGAGGGTCCGCTTCAAGGGCATCATCTGCGAGCGCTGCGGCGTCGAGGTGACCCGCTCGAAGGTCCGCCGCGAGCGGATGGGCCACATCGAGCTCGCCGCTCCGGTGACCCACATCTGGTACTTCAAGGGTGTCCCGAGCCGCCTCGGCTACCTGCTCGACCTCGCCCCGAAGGACCTGGAGAAGGTCATCTACTTCGCGGCGTACATGATCACCGCCGTCGACGAGGACGCCCGCCACCGCGACCTGACCTCCCTCGAGGGCAAGATCCAGCTGCAGCGCGAGTCGATCGAGAAGCGCCGCGACGCCGGTCTCGAGGACCGCACCAAGAAGCTCGAGGACGACCTCGCCACGCTCGAGGCCGAGGGCGCCAAGGCCGACCAGCGCCGCAAGGTCCGTGACGGCGCCGAGCGCGAGCTCAAGCAGCTGCGCGACCGCGCCCAGCGCGAGCTGGACCGCCTCGACGAGGTGTGGGACACGTTCAAGAGCCTCAAGGTGCAGGACCTCATGGGTGACGAGGTGCTCTACCGCGAGATGAAGAACTGGTTCGGCAAGTACTTCGAGGGCCACATGGGCGCCACGGCGATCCAGAAGCGCCTGCAGTCCTTCGACCTCGACGCCGAGGTCGAGAGCCTGCGCGAGACCATCGCCACCGGCAAGGGCCAGCGCAAGGTCCGCGCCCTCAAGCGGCTCAAGGTCGTCGAGGCCTTCCGCAAGACCGGCAACAAGCCCGAGGGCATGGTCCTCGACGCCGTCCCGGTGATCCCGCCGGACCTGCGCCCGATGGTGCAGCTCGACGGTGGCCGGTTCGCGACCTCCGACCTCAACGACCTGTACCGCCGCGTCATCAACCGCAACAACCGCCTCAAGCGGCTGCTGGACCTGGGCGCGCCGGAGATCATCGTCAACAACGAGAAGCGGATGCTCCAGGAGGCCGTCGACTCGCTGTTCGACAACGGCCGTCGTGGTCGTCCCGTCACCGGCCCGGGCAACCGGCCGCTGAAGTCGCTGTCCGACATGCTCAAGGGCAAGCAGGGCCGCTTCCGCCAGAACCTGCTCGGCAAGCGCGTCGACTACTCGGGCCGCTCGGTCATCGTGTCGGGTCCGCAGCTCAAGCTGCACCAGTGCGGTCTGCCCAAGCAGATGGCGCTCGAGCTCTTCAAGCCGTTCGTCATGAAGCGGCTCGTCGACCTCTCGCACGCGCAGAACATCAAGTCCGCCAAGCGGATGGTCGAGCGCGCGCGCCCGGTCGTGTGGGACGTCCTCGAAGAGGTCATCACCGAGCACCCCGTGCTGCTCAACCGTGCGCCCACCCTGCACCGTCTCGGCATCCAGGCCTTCGAGCCGCAGCTGATCGAGGGCAAGGCCATCCAGCTCCACCCGCTCGTGTGCACCGCGTTCAACGCGGACTTCGACGGTGACCAGATGGCCGTCCACCTGCCGCTGTCCGCCGAGGCCCAGGCCGAGGCGCGGATCCTGATGCTGTCGACCAACAACATCCTCAAGCCGTCGGACGGTCGTCCGGTGACCATGCCGACCCAGGACATGATCATCGGCCTGTTCTTCCTCACCACCGAGCGTGGCGAGGCGACGATCGAGATCGAGGGCGAGACCCGCCTGCGCACCTTCACGTCCCCGGCCGAGGCGATCATGGCCTACGACCGGGGCGAGATCTCGCTGCAGGACCGGGTCCGGATCCGCCTCCACGACTACGCCCTCGAGGGCGTGGCCGAGGGCGAGGCGGCCATCGTCGAGACGACCCTGGGCCGCACGATCTTCAACGACGCGCTGCCGGCCGACTACCCCTACATCAACGAGGAGGTCGGCAAGAAGCGCCTCGGCGCGATCGTCAACGACCTCGCCGAGCGCTACCCCAAGGTCGTCGTCGCGGCGTCCCTGGACGCGCTCAAGGACAACGGCTTCCACTGGGCGACCCGCTCCGGTGTGACCGTGTCGATCGACGATGTCATCACGCCCCCGAACAAGGCCGAGATCCTGGCCGTGCATGAGGAGTCGGCGGCCAAGATCCAGAAGCAGTACGAGCGCGGTCTGGTCACCGACGAGGAGCGCCGTCAGGAGCTCATCGAGATCTGGACGAAGGCGAGCCAGGAGGTCGGCAAGGCCCTGCGCGCCACCTTCGAGGCCAACCCGACCAACCCGATCTACGTGCAGGTCCACTCGGGCGCCTCGGGCAACTTCAACCAGATCAACCAGGTCGGCGCCATGCGTGGTCTGGTGGCCAACCCGAAGGGCGAGATCATCCCGCGGCCGATCAAGGCCAACTTCCGCGAGGGTCTCTCCGTGCTGGAGTACTTCATCTCCACCCACGGCGCCCGCAAGGGTCTGGCGGACACCGCGCTGCGGACCGCCGACTCGGGCTACCTCACCCGTCGTCTGGTCGACGTGTCGCAGGACGTCATCATCCGCGAGGAGGACTGCGGCACCGAGCGCGGCCTGCCCAAGGTGATCGGCATCAAGGACGAGAACGGCGTCGTCGTCAAGGACGAGAACGCCGAGACCGCGGCGTACGCCCGTTCGGCCGCCAAGGAGATCACCCACCCGACCACGGGCGAGGTGCTCGCCGTGGCCGGTGAGGACCTCGGTGACGTCAAGATCGCCGAGCTGATCGAGGCCGGCATCGAGGAGGTCACGGTCCGCTCGGTCCTGACCTGCGACGCCCGCACCGGCACCTGCGCCAAGTGCTACGGCCGCTCGCTGGCCACCGGCAAGCTGGTCGACATCGGCGAGGCCGTCGGCATCATCGCGGCCCAGTCGATCGGTGAGCCCGGCACGCAGCTGACGATGCGTACCTTCCACACCGGTGGTGTGGCCTCCGCCGACGACATCACGCAGGGTCTGCCCCGCGTGGTGGAGCTCTTCGAGGCCCGTACTCCCAAGGGTCACGCCCAGATCTCCGAGGCCGCCGGCCGGGTGCAGATCGAGGAGACCGACAAGGCGCGCATCATCGTCGTCACCCCCGACGACGGCAGCGACGTCAAGGAGTACCCCGTCTCCCGCCGCTCGCGGCTGCTCGTCGAGGACGGCGGCCGGGTCGAGGTGGGCGACAAGTTCACCGCCGGAACCGAGGACCCGAAGGAGGTGCTGCGCATCCTCGGCGTGCGTCGTACGCAGCAGCACCTCGTCGACCAGGTCCAGGAGGTCTACCGGTCGCAGGGCGTGTCGATCCACGACAAGCACATCGAGATCATCGTGCGGCAGATGCTGCGCCGGATCACGGTGCTCGAGTCGGGTGAGACCAACCTGCTGCCGTCCGACCTCGTCGACCGGGTCCGGTTCGAGGAGGAGAACCGCCGCGTGGTCTCCGAGGGTGGCAAGCCGGCCTCGGGTCGCCCCGAGCTGATGGGCATCACCAAGGCCTCGCTCGCGACCGAGTCGTGGCTCTCGGCGGCCTCCTTCCAGGAGACCACCCGGGTGCTCACCGACGCCGCGATCAACGGCCGCTCCGACAGCCTGCGCGGCCTGAAGGAGAACGTGATCATCGGCAAGCTGATCCCGGCCGGCACCGGCCTGGAGCGGTACCGGAACATCCGGGTCGAGCCGACCGAGGAGGCGCGCGCCGCGGCGTACGCCGTCACGGGCTACGAGTCCTACGACTACGAGTTCGGCAACCAGGGCCAGGCCGTGGCGCTGGACGACTTCGACTTCGGTTCCTACCAGAGCTGAGGCCGGTCACCGAGGGCCCTCCCGAGCGCGGCTCGGGAGGGCCCTCGTCCTTTCCCCTCGTGGATCCCTCGGGGAGGGGGCTCAGCGCCGGATCCGCCTGGCCGGTGAGACCGAGACGAGATCGGCGCGCCCGGGCGCGGAGGCGGTGACGCGGACGGTGAGCCTGCGGCCGCGATCGGCCCGGCGGACCGGGTACGACGCCTTGGTCGCACCCTTGATCGGCTTGCCGTTGCGCAGCCACCGATAGCGCCAACCCGAGGCCGGTGCGGTGAGCTGGGGCAGCACGGCGCGCAGCCTCCTGCCGGCTCGGGCCCTGCCCTGGATCGAGGTGGGTGTCAGGACGCTCCAGGCCGCGTCCGTGGTACCGCCGGACGGCGGCTCGATCGCCTCGGGGACGGTCACGCTGCCGACGCCGCCCGCGAACGTGCATGGCAGCCGGACGTCGGCGTACCCGGGCTTGGAGAGCTCCTGGTGGCAGCTGATCGTGCGGCCGGCGTGCTCCCGGGTGACCAGCAGCCGCGGTACGTCGGTCTCCACGACGGTGGTGCCGATGGTCCAGAAGCTCCGGACGACCTGCGGGTCCGGGCTGACGTGGGCGCCGGCGATCACGAGCTCCTCGCCCACGCGCGGCGTACCGCTCACCGTGGGCCCGCCCTCGACGACGAACTCGTGGTTCAGCACGAGCACGGCGCCGACCCTGCCGCTGGTGGTGTCCGGGTGACCGGCTCGCGTCCCGACGGCCTGCACCGCGATCCTCCTGCCGACGTCGGCCGGCCGGGCGGTGTAGGTGGCGCCGGTGCCGACGAGCTCGTCCCCGGCGTACCAGCGGTAGGCCACGCTGCTGGCGGCGGGTTCGAACGCGGCGCCGTCGGCTCGGAGCTGCTCACCGGGCCAGATGGCGGTGGGGTTCCCGTCGATGGCCGGCTGCCGGGTCACCTGGAGCGGCCCGCGCTCGATGAGGAGGTTGCCGACGGCGGGCGTGTGGGTCTCCCGGTGGCCGCTGGCCAGGGAGCCGAACGCACGCACCGAGATGCGTTTGCCGAGCTGAGCGTCCCGCGGCATGTAGGTGGGGCCGTGGGCGACGAACACGCCGTCGACCAGCCATTCGTAGATGACGTATCCGGGGGTGGGCGCGAAGGCCGCCCCTCCGACACGCAGCTCCTGACCGACGTGTGCCGTGGCGGGATCTCCCTCGATGACCGGGTTGCTGACGACGGCCAGGGGCGGGTAGTCCACCCAGTAGCGGATCGTCCGCTCCCGGGCCCGACCGACCCGGTCGGTCGCCGTGACCGTGACCTCGTGGCGCCCCGTCCCGGCCGTGTTGACGGCGTCCCCCGAGGCCAGGGTCCTGCCGTCGTTCACGGCGGTGCACGACGCCAGACCGGTCGGGGCGTCGTCGCAGTGGAACTCCACCGTGCGGACCTCACCCGCGTGCAGATCCGCGTCCTCGGTGAGGGTTCCGCCGACGGTGAGCGTCGGGTCGGTGAGGTCGATGCCGACGCCGTACGTCCTCGTCGCACGGTTGCCGTTGACGTCGGTCGCCGTGATCGCGATCGTGGTGACGCCCGGCTCGCTGATCGTGAAGCCGATGGGCTCGATGTCGGTGCTGCCCTCGCCGGTCTGGGCGCCGGTGAGGCGGTAGGACATACCCTCGACCCCGGCGGCGTCGGTGGCCGACAGGATGACCTGGACGGGGCCGGCGTACCAGCCCTCCCAGGGGCTGGGAGGGATGTCGACCACGATCTTCGGTGGCGTGGTGTCGCCACCGCCGGGAGGCAGGTCGGCCCGAGCCGGGGCCGCCGTGCCTGCGCCGACACCGGCCAGGGCGAGCACGGCGAGGAACCGTCGGGTCCGGTGGGACGTCATCGGCGCACCTCCTTCGGAGCGGACACCGAGAAGACCTGCGGGCGGTGAGGCGTGGTGGCGGTCACCTGGACGGTGATCAGTCGCTTCGCGTCCGCCTTGCGCAGCTTGTACGACGCCCCGGTGGCGCCCGCGGCGATGGCTCGGCACCTCATGCCTGGGCCGCCGTGATCGCGCTGCGGCCCGCGGCCAGCCAGATGCCGGCCACGACCAGACCCACGATGATCATCGAGGGCAGACCGGGCACACCGGTCACGAACACGGCGAGCAGCAGCGCGGTCGCGAACAGGGCCGACAGGGCCCCCAGGCCGCGCGAGACCAGCCGCTCCCGGAACGCCATCCAGGCCAGTCCGTACGCCGAGGCGAGCAGCGGGATGAACGCGATGTAGGGGCTGAAGTCGGTCATGATGTAGTAGTTGTAGAGGCCCTCGGCGTCGTAGGTGTCGCCCTCGGCGCCGGTCGGGAGATAGTTGCCGACCGCGCCGCGCCAGCCGTAGGTCAGCGTGACCAGGGCGGCGGTGGCGACGACGCCGTACGACACGGCGGTCGCGCCCGACGAGCCGGGGAAGCGCCGCTCGACGCGGTGGCGCCAGATGACGGCGGCCGCGATCAGCAGGAGGGCGAGGAGGTAGCCGATCGCGCCGGAGAGCCGGTACGGGATGTGGTCGAGGCCGAGGACGTCCTCGGCGGTCACGGGGTAGTCGAAGTCGCTGTCGCCGTCGGGTCGGCCCTCGAGGAAGAGCGCGATCACGCCGAGCAGGCCGCACAGGGAGATCAGCAGGGGCCACGCGGTGAAGCCGCCGCGGCTCTCCGGGCCCGACGATGCGGGCACGGACGGGGACAGGGGAGTGGTTTCGTTCATGCCTCCAGGCTGGGCGGACCGACGGCCCGGACATCAGGTCCAGCCGTCACGATCTCCTGGGCCGTCGGCCGGGACATGCGACGGGACATCCGGCGGGACACTCAGCGGGACCCGTCGTCGGACTCCTCGCCGCCCAGCCCGGCCTCGCGGGCCCGGACGATCAGCTGCCCGCGGTCGGGTATGTCGAGCTTGGCGAGCACGCCGTACACGTAGTTGCGCACGGTCTTGCTGCTGAGCACCAGGCGCCGGGCGATCGTGGCGTTGTCGTAGCCCCGCGCCACCAGGTCCACGACCTCGCGCTCGCGGTCGGTCAGCTCGGGGAACGGCAGCGTGCCGCGGGTCCGGGCGCCCGAGAGGTAGAGCGCGCCGCGCTGGGCGAGCTGGGGGCCGAGGAGGAAGTCGCCGTTCGCCACCGAGCGGACCGCCCGGGCCACCTCGTCGGGCGAGGCGCCCTTGAGCAGGAATCCACGCGCCCCGGCACGGATCGAGGCGAAGAGCGAGTCGTCGTCGCCGAGCATCGTGATCACCAGGACGCCGAGCGTCGGATCGCGGCGGCACAGCTCGCGGGTCGTCTCGACCCCCGAGTCGTCGCCGAGATCGAGGTCCATGAGGACGACGTCCGGAGCGTGGTCGTGGACGGCGGCCAGGGCCTCGGCCCGGTCCGCGGCCTCGCCGACCACCTCCACGTCCGGCAGGGAGCGCAACAGCGCGCCCATCCCGATCCGGAACACCGGGTGGTCGTCGACGACCAGCACCCGGATCGGCTCGAGGTCGTTCATGGCAGCATCATGACCACCCGGGTCCCCTTCTCCTCGCGGGCGCGCGCCTGGACCGTGCCGCCGAGCTCGGCCGCCCGCTCGCGCATGGACACGATGCCCACCCCAGGAGAGGAGTTCTCGTCGATCCCGCGTCCGTCGTCGCACACCTCCAGGCGGATTCCGCCCTGCGCCGGGAGGGTGAGCCGGACGAGGCAATGCCGCGCGCCGGCATGTCGGGCCGCGTTGCGGATCGCCTCCGAGGCGACCTGGTAGACGACGATCTGGTGGATGCCGTCGAGCCGGTCGGCGTGCGGAGCCTCGATGGTGACGGCGAAGTGCGGCATCGTGTACCGCTCGGCGAGCAGTGCGAGCGCCTCGCCGAGCCGGCCTTCGTCCAGCACCGGCGGCAGCAGCACCCGCGCCATCTGTCGGACGTCGTCCGCGCGATGGCTGAGCTCGTCCACGAGGCGGCGCAGCAAGATGGCGTCGTCGGGACTGAGCCGCGACGTCGCCGGGACCGCGGCGAGCGCGAGGGCGGTTCCCGACAGCGCGGGACCGAGGCCGTCGTGGAGCTCACGGCGCAGCAGCCGGCGCTCCTCGTGACGCACCTCGACGACCCGGGCGCGGGCCTCCTCGACGGCGCGGTTGGCCTCGTCGAGGAGGGCGGCGACGGCGACCAGGCCCGAGATCTGACGCAGGAGTCGCACTGTCCGCGGGTCGAGCCGCTCGCCGCGCGGGGGAACGGCGACCAGGACTCCCACGTTCCGTCCGCGCTGACGCAGGTCGAGGCGCAGGGACCGCTCGGCATCGTCGTCGTCGCGGCGCCCGGACGAGACGATGGGCGTGCCGCGCAGGATCACCTCGACCCGGGCGAGTCGCAGGGCGCGACGCAGTGCGTCGACCAGCCCGGTGAGCTGGGGACCGTCGGGGTCGCCCGACTCGAGTGCCTGCGCCACGCGCTCGAGGAGCGCGGACGGATCGGCTCCCGACCCGAAGACCAGCCGCTCGACCTGCCGCTGCAACCAGTCCAGCAGCGGCAGCACGGCCAGTGCCAGCGCCGCGACGGCGACCAGGCCCGTCGACTCCGCACCCCACGGCACGACCATGCTGAGCGCCCAGACCGCGAGAACGTACACCGCCACCAGGCTCGCGGTGAGCAACAGGCCGACCAGGGTCCTGGAGATCGCGAGGTCCATGCGCCACGAGGGCTGGCGGCGGATGAGGACGAACACCGCCGCGAGCAGCATGACCTCGGCGATCGAGAGCAGCACGATGCCGGCCACGAACCAGGTGCCCTCGAGACTGATGCCGATCTCGAAGGTCATGTACGCGACCGCCACCACCACCAGGGCGACGAGCAGCCAGGACAGGCCGCGCCGCTGCTCGGCCTCCTCCGAGCGCAGCCGGTGGACCAGCCAGGCCGCGACGGCCAGCCCGAGGAGGAAGTAGATCGGGATGAGCGTGGCATCGGCGTCGTAGGCGAGGTCGGAGAGCCGGCCGCCGTCGGTGAGGGGGTGGGGCGGTGCGTCGGGGGTCTGGATGAGCAGGCGGATCGTCGTGGCCAGCGCCACCACCGTGCCTCCGGCGACGGCGAAGCGCCGCGCCCAGCCGGTGGGCGGCTCCGGCGTGAGCAGGAACGGCAGCACCAGGAGGGAGAGGAGAGTGGCGGTCGTCCAGCCGGTCGGCAGCAGCGGCGCCGCCCACGACTCGCCGGGCAGTCCCGGACGGGCCACGCACAGGACGGTCCAGGCGATGCCGGCCGCCGTGACGGCGTACCCCCAGCCGATGGCGAGGAAGGCCCAGCCGACGGCATGTCGACTGCGCACGACGATCAGCGCTCCGAGCGGGCCGAACATCAGGCTCACGATCAGGTCGAGAGGGGCCAGCCCCCGGCGTACCTCATAGGGAGGGTCCGAGACGTGCGACGTCGAGACGAGGATCGCGAGGGTGACCCCGGCGAGCAGCACCTGCGTCGCGCCGAGTCCCGCCGCCACGCGGCCCGCGGCGCTTCGGGCGTCGCGGTCGCGCGGCGGCGGCTCGGGCGTGGGCACGACGCCCATCATGGTCGCTCCGACGGCTCGGGGTGGCGGGTTCAGCCGGCGAAAGCCAGGACGAAGCCGCCGTCCTGCGGCGTCACCTGGATGACGAGGTCCCCGTCGGTCGCCGTCACGATCGGCCGACCGATGCCGTCTTGGTCACGCGTCGCGTCGTACGACGCGAGCGCGGCCTCGTAGCCGGCCAGGATCTCCTCGTCCGTCGCGTCCGTGGCATAGGACGCCGTCTCCTGGCCACCGCCGACCGTCTCGGCCGTGATGCACAAGGTGGCCTCGACCGGCGGTGCCGGGAACCCGTCGGGCAGGAGCGCGATCTCGTCGAGGTCGGCCGGCCCGAGCGCCTGGGGGAAGGCGTCGCGGCACTCCTGCGGGACGTCGGCGACCGCGTCCCCGTCGACCTGACCCACCTCGGGGGAGGTGGCGTCGCCGGACCGGTCGGCCGTGTCGTCACCACAGCCGCCCACGACCAGCGCCACCACCAGGCCGGCGACGATCCGTGCCGCGCACTTCATCGGCGCACCTTGACCTTCTTGCTGACCGCGACCGCGGGCGCGTAGCCGGCCCGGCTGACGGTGACCCGGACGCTCACCCGGTGTCGCCGGTCTGCCCTCTTCACCTTGTACGAGGCCTTGGTGGCTCTCTTGATCGCCTTGCCGTCACGCAGCCACTGGTACCGCACGGAGGTGGGTGCCGGCCGCCAGGTGCCCGCGGTGGCGCGGAGCCTCGTCCCGGCCCGCACCGCGCCCTTCGCCCGCACGCTCGGGGCGCCGGTGAGGGCGAAGCCGCTGCCGGGCTGGCCCGGCAGGTTCGGGTAGGTCGGCCGGACCGACTGCAGGGCGGCACCGGTCCAGTGCGGGGAGTGCGCCCCGGGGATGACGAGCGTGGGATCCTGCGCGCAGGCCAGTGGGTCCTCCACGGCCCACACCCCGTCCGGCTCCGACCAGGCGAGGGAGGTGTCGTCGGGTGCGAAGGTCGGACTGGCGAAGCTCTCGGCTCCGGTGAGCTTGCACGTCCAGGTCGGCCAGCCGGGCAACGGACCGTTGCGGATGTTGCCCTGGACGGTCCAGGCCATGAGGTGCTGCTCGGCGCCCACCCCTCGCACGGTCGCCAGGACGGTGCCGTCGCGGGAGACGGCCGGCTCGAACAGGTCGTGAGGGTCGCTCACGTTGGGCTGCGCGTCGTAGAACCACAGCCGGGTGCTGGTCGCCAGGTCGAACACGTTGAGGTCGTCGGTGTTGCCGCCCAGGATCAGGCGGGAGCCGCTGACCCACGACGGGGCGGGGTAGAAGGCGAACCCGAGCTCCTGGGCCGACGTGAGGTGCGTCGCGGCGCTGACGGCCGTCGTCCACCGGGTCCGGCAGGCGCCGCCGGTCGGCGGGCAGGTGTAGTGCTGGTAGGTGTAGGCGACCTTGGTGCCGTCCGGAGACACGACCGTGTGCACGATCTGGCCGCCGATGGTCTGGCCCGCGGAGTCCCACAGGTCGGGCGGGTCGAAGCTGTTGAGCACCGTTCCCCACTGGTCCATCCGCACGATCATCGTGCCGCGGGCGGCGACGACGGTGCCGTCGTCCGCACCGCTGGGCGTGCGCCACGGGCTCGCCGCCGATCCGTCGGTGGTCAGTCGCCGCTCGCCCGAGCCGTCGGGGCGCGCGACGTAGATGTCGTGGCCCTTGAGGTAGACGATCGTGCCGGCGTTCGACGGGGCCGCGACGGCGGCCGGCGTGCCGGCGCCGGGCAGGCCGAGAACGCCGGCGACGAGCGCGAGCATGGTCAGGACGAGGAGTCGGAGGGGTCGGGGTGGTCGGGGTGGTCGCATGAGCCCGACCCTCGTCGGCCGACCGACCCGGGTTCCAGAGACGGGTGACCCGACTTCCCAGGACGTCGGCCGGGACCGAGGCTGTGGAGAGCCGTTTGCGGGCCGGTCGGCGGGTACGCAGGATCGACCCATGACTCGGGTCGAGGAGGCGAGGCACAATGGGTGCCATGACGGTGGACACCGACCTGCCGCAGGGGCAGGTGCTGACGGCGTACGACGTCGCGGAGCTGTGGGAGCCTCATCGGCGCCTCGAGCTGATTGACGGGGTGCTGACCGTCATGAACTCGCCGTCGCCAGAGCACCAGTGGGCCCAGCGCGAGCTGCTGAAGCTGTTGTTCGCGGCCGAGCCACCGGAGTTGGCGACACTGGCCGCGCCGTTCGACGTCCTGTCGGCCGACACGGCGGTCCAGCCCGATGTGATGGTCGTGGATCCGGACGCGCTGGTCGGAACGGATCCGATCGAGACTCTTCCGGTTCTCGTGGTCGAGATCCTCTCGCCGAGCACCGCCCTCTACGATCTCAACACGAAGTTCAAGAGGTACGAGCGGGCAGGTATCACGTCGTACTGGGTGCTGGACCCGCTGGCGGGCCGGCTGATCGTCTGGGAGCTGCGCGACGGGGCGTACACCGAGGTCGTGGACGCCACGGGCGACGAGCCGTGGACCGCGGAGCTTCCGTTCTCCGTCACGATCGTGCCGTCGGCCCTGCTCGGGCCCCCGCGCGGCGACTGACGGCCATGGCTGCCCACACACTGCTCAGCGGCGACCAGATCGCCGCGATGGGGCTGCCGGACTGGCGCTCGATGCACGGCGCGCTCGAGGCCAGGTTCCGCACCGGCGACTTCGCGACGGGCCTCGCCCTCGTCGATCGCATCGGCGCGGTCGCCGAGGCGGCCGACCACCACCCCGACGTGACGCTCACCTACCCCGCCGTGCACGTAGTGCTGACCAGCCACGACGCCGGTGGCAAGACCCAGCGGGACGTCGACCTGGCCCGGGAGATCAGCGACATCGCCGCCGAGCTCGGGGTCGCCGCGGAGCCGTCGGTCGTGCAGCGGGTCGAGATCGGCCTCGACACCGCCGATCGCGCGGAGATCAAGCCGTTCTGGAAGGCCGTGCTCGCGATGACCGACGGTGCCGTGGACGACGAGATCGTCGACCCGACCGGGACCATCCCCACGATCTGGTTCCAGGAGACCGGGCCCCACGAAGAGCCGCGGCAGCGGTTCCACCTCGACATCCGGGTGCCGCCCGAGGTGGCGCAGGAGCGGATCGCCGCCGGGTTGGCCGCGGGCGGCACCCTGGTCGCGGACGACCAGGCCCCGCGGTTCGTCGTGCTCGCCGACGCGCAGGGCAACAAGGTCTGCGTCTGCACCCACGTCGGCCGGTCCCACTGACCGGCACGGTGGCCCGGACTGACACAATCGACGGTGTGACGGCCCCCTCCCTGAGCTTCAGCACCGACGTCCTCGTCGTCGGCGCCGGGCCGGCGGGGTCGGCGGCGGCGGCCTGGGCGGCCCGCGCCGGGCTCGACGTGGTGCTCGCCGACGCGGCGCTGTTCCCGCGCGACAAGACCTGCGGCGACGGGCTGACGCCGCGTGCGATCGGTGAGCTGGAGCGGCTCGGGCTGCGTGACTGGGTGCGCTCCCACACGGTCAACCAGGGGCTGCGGGCGCACGGGTTCGGGCAGACGCTGCACCTGCCGTGGCCGGGGGGCAACCTGCCCGACTGGGGCAGCGCGATCGCGCGCACCGAGCTCGACGACCACCTGCGCACGACGGCGATCAAGGCGGGCGCGACCGGGCTCGACGGGGCCCGGGCGGTCGACGTACGGATGGACGGAGCCAAGGTCGCCGCGGTCGTGCTCAAGGACGGCCGCGAGATCGCCTGCAAGCGACTGATCGTGGCCGACGGGGTGCGCTCGCCGCTGGGCAAGGTGCTGGGGCGGGAGTGGCACCGCGACACGGTGTACGGCGTGGCGGGGCGCTGCTACGTGAAGTCCGAGCGTGCCGACGACCCGTGGATCAGCTCCCACCTGGAGCTGCGCGGCGAGCAGGACGAGATCCTGTCCGGCTACGGCTGGATCTTCCCGCTCGGCAGGCAGAGCGGCGAGGTCAATCTCGGCGCCGGCACGCTGGCGACCGCGAAGCGACCCACGGACGTGGCGATCAAGCCCCTCATGAAGCTGTACGCCGACCGCCTCCGCGAGGAGTTCGGACTGGGTGAGGAACTGCGTGCCCCGACGTCCGCGCTGCTGCCGATGGGCGGCGCCGTGTCGCACGTCGCCGGCCGCAACTGGGCGCTGATCGGCGACGCGGCCGCGTGCGTCAACCCGCTCAACGGCGAAGGCATCGACTACGGCCTGGAGACCGGCCGGGTCGTGGCCGAGCTGCTCGCCGCGTCGCCGGACGCCGACCTGGGGGCGGTGTGGCCGCAGCTGCTGCGCGAGCACTACGGCGAGTCGTTCTCCATCGCGCGCCGGCTCGCGGGACTGGTCACCGTGCCGCGGCTGCTGCCGGCACTGGGCCCGGTCGGCATGCGCTCCGACCTGCTGATGACCCTCGCGCTGCGCTGGATGGGCAACCTGGTCACCGACGAGGACCGCGACCGCTCCGCGCGGGTCTGGCGCTGGGCCGGACGCCACTCCCTGGCCCGCGACAACCGCCCGCCCTTCTCCTGAGCCGACACCCTAGGGTGGACGGAGGAGGAGGTCAGGCGATGGGGCAGCGGGTGCAGCGGCTGGCGGCGTACGCCGTCATCGTCCGCGGCGAGGAGATCCTGCTCTCCCGGCTGGCCGAGCGGGTGACCAAGCGCGAGCTGTGGTCGCTGCCGGGCGGCGGGGTCGACCACGGCGAGGACCCGCGCGACGCGGTGGTCCGCGAGGTCTACGAGGAGACCGGGCTGCACGCCCAGGTCGGCGAGACCGCCCACGTCCACTCCCTCCACGTCGCCGACTCGTGGCGGCGCGGACGCCGGGTCGACGCGCACTCGGTGCGGATCGTCTACGAGGGCTGGGTGCCCGCCGACGCGCCCGAGCCGCACGTCACCGAGGTCGACGGCTCGACCGCGGAGGCGGCCTGGCATCCGATCGCGGCCGTGCTCGACGGCACCGTGCCGACGGTCAGCCTGGTGAGTGACGCGCTGGCGTCGTACGCCGTGCGCCGGCGACAGCGCACCGCCGCCTACGCGTACGTCGTACGCGACGGCGCGATCCTGCTGACCCGCACCTCCGACCTCGCGCCCGACCCCGGGACCTGGCACCTGCCGGGCGGCGGGATCGACCACGGCGAGTCGCCGAGCGACACGATCCGGCGCGAGCTGTGGGAGGAGTGCGGGCTCGAGGGGGAGGCGGGCGACCTGCTGACCGTCCTGGACCACCACTTCACCGGCACCGCCCCCAACGGCCGCGAGGAGGACTTCCACGCGATCGGGATCATCTACCGGGCGCAGGTCGGGCCGGGAGAGCCGCACGTCGTCGAGGAGGGTGGCACGACCGACGAGGTGGCCTGGGTGCCGCTGGCCGACGTCGCCGCGCGCCGGCTGAAGGTCTACGGCTCGGTCCGCGCCGCGATCGAGGTCGCCGGCGATACTGTCGCCGGGTGACAGAGACCGTCTTCACCTATGCCGCGCCCGCCCTCAAGTTCGGGCGGGGCGCCGCCGCCGAGGTCGGGTACGACGTCCGCGGCTGGGGCGCCCACCGGGCTCTGCTCGTCACCGACCCCGGCGTACTGGCCGCCGGCCACGCCGAGACGGTGGCGGCGTCGCTGCGCGCCCACGGCGTCGAGGTGGTCACCTACGCCGGCGCCCGGGTCGAGCCGACCGATGCCTCGCTCGAGGAGGCGGTGGCCTTCGCCCGCGGCGAAGGCGCGTTCGACGCGGTGGTCGCGGTCGGCGGCGGCTCCTCGATCGACACCGCGAAGGCGGTCGCGCTGCTCGTCACCAACCCGGGCGAGCTGATGGACTACGTGAACGCGCCCATCGGCAAGGCCCGCGCGCCCCAGCAGCCGGTGCTGCCGCTGGCCGCGGTCCCCACCACGACCGGGACCGGCGCCGAGTCCACCACCATCTGCGTGATGGACGTGCTGGCGCTCCAGGTGAAGACCGGCATCAGCCACCCGGCGCTGCGCCCCCGCCTCGCCGTCGTCGACCCCGCGCTGTCGGCGACCCAGCCGGCGGGCGTGATCGCGGCCGCCGGGATGGACATCCTGTGCCACGCGCTGGAGAGCTACACCGCCCGCTGGTACGGCGAGCTCCCGGCCAAGGAGCCGCAGCAGCGGGTGCCGTACTGCGGCGCCAACCCGATTGCGGACCTCTGGTCGGAGCGCGCGATGGGGCTGCTGTCAGGGGCGTTCCGGGCCGCCGTGCGCTCGGCGCGGGAGGGGGACGGCGGCAGCGAGGCCGCCGAGCAGATGGCTCTCGCCGCCACCTTCGCCGGACTCGGCTTCGGCAACGCCGGCGTCCACATCCCGCACGCGAACGCGTACCCGATCGCCGGCCGGGTCCGTGACTTCCGTCCCGCCGACTACCCGCAGGACGAGGCGATGGTGCCGCACGGCATGGCCGTCGCCCTGACCGCGCCCGAGGCCTTCCGGTTCACCTTCGACGCCGCGCCGGAGCGGCACCTGCGCGCCGCCCAGCTGCTCGCGCCGGGGGTCTCCGGCCACGACGCCTCGGTGCTGCCCGGCGTGATCGCGTCGCTGATGCGCGACATCGGGATCCCGAACGGCCTGGCCGAGGTCGGGTACGGCGCCGGCGACGTCGACGCGCTGGTCGAGGGTGCGCTGCAGCAGCAGCGGCTGCTCGCCACCGCGCCCAAGGACGTGGTCGCCGAGGACCTGGCCGGGATCATCGGGGCCTCCCTCGAGCACTGGTGAGCGGGCTCTTCGCGTCGCATCTGACGAATGGGCCGTGATTCGGGCGGTCTCGCAGCCCGTTCGCCAGATGCGACGCGGGAACGGAACCACCGCGCGACTACCATCGACGGGTGAACCCTCGCCACCGCCGTCTGATCATCCCGGCCGCGCTGGTGGCGCTCCTGTTGATCGTCCTCGTGGCGGCCCTGGTCAAGTGAGCACCCAGTCGCTCGACGAGGCGCTGGCCCGGGTCCGGGCGGGCCTGCTGGCCGACGACCGGCTGGTCCGGGCGGTGGCGTCCGGGCGCCGGCGGGCAGCCGTACCTCCGTGGCGACGGGTGGAGCTGCGCTGGGTGGACCTCAAGGCGGGGCGCAGCCTGCAGATCGTCAGGTACGACGCCACCCAGGCCCACACGGCCAACCACCCGCGCGGGGAGGCGGCCGAGCAGGCCGTCGACGGGCTGCTGGCCGAGCCGTTCGGCAACTGGACCGTCGAGACCGCCGAGCAGCAGCTGAGCCTGCGGGTGACCAAGAAGGGCGCCGCCCTGGTGCATACGGCGGCACGCACGGGCGAGCCGCCGGCCGACCGGAGTCATGACCGGGCCAAGGAGCGGCTGCTGCCGGAGGACGACCCGGTGTTCGCGGCCCTCGGGCTGGCCGACGCGCAGGGGCGGATCAAGCCGAGCCGGATGGCGAAGTACCGCCAGGTCGAGGACTTCCTGCGGATCCTGGACCGCTCGGTCACCGAGGCGATCGCGAAGGGCCGGCTGCGCAGGCCGACCCCCGAGGACCCGCTGCGGGTGGTCGACCTCGGCTGCGGCAACGGGTACCTCACGTTCGCCGCGCAGCGCTTCCTCAGCGAGCGCCGCGGCCTGCCGGTGCGGCTGACCGGGGTCGACGTCAAGGAGCAGTCGCGCGACCACAACGCGTCGGTGGCGCGGGCGTTGGGCATCGACGCCACCTTCCTGGCCGGTGCCATCGGGTCCGCCGAGCTTGCGCAGGCGCCCGACGTCGTACTCGCCCTGCACGCCTGCGACACCGCCACCGACGAGGCGCTCGCCCGCGCGGTCGGCTGGCAGGCGCCGCTCGTGCTCGCCGCGCCCTGCTGTCACCACGACATCGCCGCCCAGCTGCGCGGAGCGGAGCCGCCGGCGCCGTACGCCGGCCTCGTGCGTGACGGCATCCTGCGCGAGCGGTTCGCCGACACCCTCACCGACACGCTGCGGGCACTGCTGCTGCGGCGGGCCGGCTACCGGGTCGAGGTGATGGAGTTCGTCGACAGCCAGCACACCCCGCGCAACACCCTGCTGCGGGCGGTGCGGACCGGTGCGGGCGCCGACGACGGCGAGTACGACGCGCTGGTCGCCGCGTGGGGGATCCGCCCGCGCCTCCAGGACCTGCTCGGGTGAGCGGGCTGCAGGGGTGAGGAAGCTGCTCGGCCTGGTCCTGCTGGTGCCCTTCGCGATCGGGTTCCTCTCGCCGGGCGCCGCGCTCGAGCCACCCCCGGCCGACCCGGCCTTCGCGTGGACCGACCCGGCGATCACCGAGTCCAGCGGCCTGGTCGCCCGCGACGGCCTGGTCGTGACCGTCAACGACTCCGGCGACAGCAACCGGATCTTCACCGTCGACCCCGCCAGCGGCGACACCGTCGGCGTCACCCGCTGGCAGGGCGACGCCACCGACATCGAGGCGCTCGCGCCCGCCGGCGACGGCGAGGTCTGGGTCGGCGACATCGGCGACAACACCGGCACGCGGGACCACGTCGAGGTGGCCCGGGTGCCGTTCGGACGGGGGAATCGGACGGTGCATGCGCCGACGTACCGCCTGGTCTATCCCGACGGCGCCCACGACGCCGAGACCCTGCTCGCCGACCCGGCGACCGGTCGGCTCTACGTCGTGGCCAAGGAGTTCATCGGCCGCCTCTACGCCGCGCCCGAGCGGCTCGATCCCGACGGGCCCAACCGGCTGACCCTCGTCGAGGAGGTGCTCGGCATCGCCACCGACGGCACCTTCTATCCCGACGGCCAGCACCTGGTGCTGCGCAACTACGGGCAGGCGGCCGTCTACGCCTGGCCCGAGCTGCGGCGCGTCGCGCAGGTCGACCTGCCCCGGCAGCCGCAGGGGGAGGGGATCGCGGTCAGCGAGTCGGGCGAGGTCCTGCTCGGCTCGGAGGGGCCGGGGGCCGAGGTGCTGCGGGTCGACCTGCCGGCGCCGGAGCCGACGCCCACCCCCACGCCCGTGCCGGAGGCGGACGACGAGCGGGCGCCGGTCCAGGTGGAGGAGCCGCGGTCCTGGTGGCCGTGGGCGATCGGCGGCGTGGCGGGTGTCGCGATCGTGGCGGTGCTGCTGCGCTCGCTGCGGCCGAGGGACTGAGCCGGCCGAATCCGGTTACCTCCCCCGACGTGGCCCGGCTGCGTCGTACCTCTCCCGACGAGCCGGGCTGGACCCGGCGACGGTCCGGCCGTGGCTTCGTCCACCTCGGCCTCGACGGGCGCCCGCTGCCGGCCGGGGACACAGCGCGCTGCAAGGCGCTGGTCATCCCGCCGGCGTGGACCGATGTGTGGATCTGTCCACGGGCCAACGGCCACCTGCAGGCGGTCGGCACCGACGCCGCGGGCCGGCGGCAGTACCTCTACCACCCGGACTGGGTCGAGCAGCGCGCCGCGGAGAAGCACGAGCGGGTGGTGCGGCTCGGCCGGCGGCTGCCGCGGCTGCGGGAGCGGGTGGACGCCGACCTCGCCGACGACGACCTGGGACGCGACGCGACCTGCGCGCTCGCCGTGCGGCTGATCGACCTGGGCTGCTTCCGGATCGGCAACGACGTGTACGCCGAGGAGCACGGCTCGTTCGGCCTGACCACACTCGAGCGGCAGCACGTACGACGCTCGGGCGACACGCTGGTCTTCGAGTTCACCGGGAAGTCCGGGATCGAGCACCACGTGGAGATCGACGATCCCGTCGCGGTGCGGGCGCTCGCCCGGCGGCGCCGTCGTCGCCGGAAGGACCCGCGGCTGCTCGACGTCGCCGGGACCGACGTGAACGAGTACCTGCGCGAGGTGAGTGGGCTCGAGGTGACCGCGAAGGACTTCCGCACCTGGCACGGCACCGTGCTGGCCGCCGCCGCGCTCGGGGACGCGCCCGGGCCGGAGGCGTCGAAGACCGCGCGGAAGCGCGCGGTCGCGGGCGCGATGCGGGAGGTGGCGGAGTTCCTGGGCAACACCCCGGCACTGGCCAGGTCGGCGTACGTCGACCCGCGGGTGGTCGACGCCTACCAGGAGGGCCGCACGATCCGGGTGCGCGCCGGCGCGACCCGCGAGCAGCTCGAGCGGGCGACGCTGCGCCTTGTCGGGGGTCGGTGAGGGCTGGACCCGGCACGATCCGGCTCCGTACGGTCGACTGATGCACATCGAGGTCGTCGAGGGCGACATCACCGCGCAGGACGTCGACGCGGTCGTCAACGCCGCCAACCGGGCGATGCGCGGGGGAGCGGGCGTGGACGGCGCGATCCACCGGGCCGGCGGACCGGAGGTGCTGGCGGACTGCCGTCGCCGCTTCCCCCAGGGCCTGGCCACCGGCGACGCGGGCTGGACCACCGCCGGCCTGATGCCGGCCCGCTGGGTGATCCACGTGGTCGGCCCCAACCGCAACGCCGGCGAGACCGACCGCACCCTGTTGACCTCCTGCTACCGCCGCGCGCTCGAGGTCGCCGACGAGGTGGGTGCTCGCTCCGTCGCCTTCCCGCTGATCAGCGCGGGCGCCTACGGCTGGCCCAAGGAGGACGCTGTCGACGCGGCGCTCGAGACGCTGCGCGGTACGCCGACCGGGGTGGCGCTCGCGCGCATGGTGGCGTTCGGGCGCACGGCGTACGAGCTCATCGCGGGGCGGGTGTAGTCCGGGCGGCCTCCTGGGACCCGGTCCCGTCTTCGGGCCGGGGTCGTCACCCGTCGTACCGGCGGTCGTTGGTCAGGCATCGGTCCACCGAACCCGACGAGGAGGCGACGACCATGTCGATGGAGCTCACCACCGCAGCCCTGCTGCTGGTCCTCGCCCTCCTCTGCGCGGGCTGGCTGGCCCGCTCGCGCGGTGCGGTGGTCGCCTCGATGCCGGGCATGGGGCCGGACATCGAGGAGTGGCGCTCGGCCGCGCTGCGGCACTTCCAGGAGCACCGGGAGCTCGAGCGCGCCGTCGCCGAGGTCCTGGCCACCCCGGGCGCCGTACGCGGTCCGGCCCGCACCGAGCTGCTCGTCGCGCTCGGTGCGGCCCGGGTCGACACCTATGCCTGAGAACGTGACTGCGTA
Source organism: Nocardioides sp. S5-5 (assembly GCF_054954065.1). Lineage (NCBI taxonomy): Bacteria > Bacillati > Actinomycetota > Actinomycetes > Propionibacteriales > Nocardioidaceae > Nocardioides > Nocardioides sp. S5-5. Next base: position 4,193,646 of record NZ_CP199913.1, on the reverse strand, counting down.
CACACGTTCTGAGCGGTGACAGGCCTGTCCTGTAACGGATCCGGACCCTTCGACGCTGTGAGGGGGGAAGGGTGCCCCGGCACCGAGCGTCGAGTAGTGAGGAGCCCGCGTGCGCCGGGTTGACCGTCCGACACCGCTGCCCGACGGGGCGAAGCTCCTCCACATCGGTCCTCCCAAGACGGGCACCTCCGCTCTCCAGGCCGCCCTTCACGCCGCGCGGGAGAGCCTCGAGGCCCAGGGCGTCCACTGCGTGAGCCGCAGCGCCAACCCTCTCGCGCTGGCTCGCTGCGTCGCGCTGGGCCGGCTCGAGTCGGCGCCCCCGAGGCACCGGCGGCGCTGGGACCAGGTCTCCCGCGCGTTCCGGTCCAGCGCCGCCCGCCACGCCGTCCTCTCCAGCGAGGGCTTCTGCGCCGCCTCGGCCGAGACCGCCGCGGACATCGCGGCGGCGCTGGGCCCGGACGTCCGCGTTCTCGTCACGCTGCGACCGATGACCGGCCTGCTGCCGTCGATCTGGCAGCAGATCACCCGCGAGGGCAGCACCGACGGCTACCTCGCCTGGCTCGAGGACGTGCTGTCCGACGCCGGACCCGGGCACCCGATGATGGATGCCTTCGACCCGGCCCACCTGCTGTCGGTGTGGGGGAGTGCGGTCGGCGAGGACCGGGTGATCTTCCTGTGCGGCGACCCCCGCGACCGGACCGCACCCCTCGACGCGACCAGCGCCCTGCTGGGAGTCCCCGGTGCGTTGAGTCTCCAGCCGGTGCGCAACGCCTCCCCGTCCTTCGCGGAGATCGAGGTGCTCCGGCACGCCAACCTCTCTCGGGGCTCGGCCGGCCCGGGCAGTGACGTCGGTCCCTGGCAGAAGGTGATGCGCAAGGCGGGACGCGAGCTCGGGGACCATCCCGCGGTGAGCGGCGGTGCGCGGGTCCGGCTGCCCCGATGGGCGGTGGAGCGGTCGAACGGGCGGACCCGGCAGGCCATCGCGGCGCTGACGGCGTCCGACGCGCTGGTCGTCGGCGACCTGGAGCACCTGCTCGCCGACCCCCGGCGGTACGACGCCGAGATAGCGGTGCCCACCCATGTCTCCGTCGCGGTGGCCGGGCGGGTCGCCCATGTCGTCGCGCGGCACGCCGTCGCCGAGTTCGGCGGGCCCGCGGCGCGACGGATCCGCGGGCTCGAGACGAGGGCCGCGCTGGTGCAGGACGTCCCGGCAGCCCCGGACGCCGTACCCGCTCGAGAGGTGGTCGGCACACTGGTACGCCGGGCGGTGCGCCGTGGCTGAGCAGCTCCCCGGCCCGCTGCCGCCCGGGTCCCGGATCCTCCACATCGGCCTGCCCAAGACCGGGACCTCCGCGCTGCAGGCGTCGATGCACGCGGCCCGCGACGAGCTGGCCCGGGCGGGTGTCGACTACGTCAGCCGGGGCGCCAATCCGCTGTCCGCCGCCAGGTTCGCCGCCGGGACGCCCGGACACCGCCGGCCGGGCGTCGCGCGCCGGTGGAACCGGCTCGCCGAGGGCTTCCGGACCTCCACCGCGCGGTGTGTGCTGCTCTCGAGCGAGGGCTTCAGCGGCGCCACGCCGGACCGTCTCGACGCCATCGCCGAGCAGCTCGGGCCCGACACGACGGTCGTCGTGACCCTGCGCCCGACGGCCGAGATCCTGCCGTCCAGCTGGCAGCAGGCGCTGCGCCGCGGCGGCGCCGAGCCGCTGGAGACCTGGTTGGAGGGGGTGCTGGAGCCCGGCCACTCCTACTACGAGTCGATGCGCCGCTATGCGCCGGAGACCATCCTCGCCGAGTGGGGCCGCCGGTTCGGGGAGGACCGGCTGGTGTTCGTGTGTGGCGACAAGACGGACCGGATGTTCAACCACCGTGTCTTCGAGAGCCTGCTCGGGGTCGAGGGCGTGCTGGAGCTCCAGCCGGTGCTCAACGCGTCGCCGCCGTACGCCGAGGTCGAGATGCTGCGGCACTTCAACCTGTCCTACGAGCAGGGCGGCCACGACGCGGAGCTGTGGACCCGGGTGATGCGCCAGGTCGGCCGCCGGATGGGCGACGCGCCGCCGAGCGGAGTCGGTCAGGAGCGGGTCCGGGTGCCGCGTTGGGCGGCCGAGCGGTGCAACGAGCAGGCGCGGGCCTCCATCGCCGCGCTGGCAGCCTCGGCGGCCACGGTCGTGGGCGACCCGGCGAACCTGCTGGTGGACCCGCGAGAGCACCCGGCCGAGGTCTCCGCCCCCACCGAGGTCACCTTGCAGTCCGCCGGCTGGTTCACCGACATGGTCGCCCGGCTGGCCGTCGCCGAGCTCGCCGCGCGCACGCGGCGGCGGATCCAACGGCTGGAGGCGCGGATCGCGCGGCTCGAGCAGGCCCGCCGACCCGAGGCGGTGCTCGACCGCGCCTCGACCCGGGACCTGCTCCGGGCGCTGGGTCGTCGCGCCCGGGGCAGGCTAGGCCGTCAGAGCGCCTCGACGACGTAGTCGATCGACTTCGTCAGGGCCTCGACGTCGGCCGGGTCGATCGCGGGGTACATCGCGATCCGCAGCTGGTTGCGGCCGAGCTTGCGGTACGGCTCGGTGTCGACGATGCCGTTGGCGCGCAGCACCTTCGCGATCTGGGCGGCGTCGATCGCGTCGTCGAAGTCGATGGTGCCGATGACCAGCGAGCGGTGGCTCGGGTCGGCGACATAGGGCGTGGTGTACGACGTCCGCTCGGCCCAGCCGTAGAGCGCGTCCGAGGACGCGGTGGTCCGCTCGACCATGCCCTTGAGGCCGCCCTGGCCGTTCATCCAGTCCAGCTGCTCGGCCATCAAGAACAGCGTGGCGACCGACGGCGTGTTGTAGGTCTGGTTGAGGCGGCTGTTGTCGATGGCCGTCTTGAGGTTGAAGAACGGCGGGATGTAGCGGTCGGTGGCGGCGATCCGCTCGGCGCGCTCGATCGCGGCGGGGGAGAAGATGCCGAACCACAGGCCGCCGTCCGAGGCGAAGCACTTCTGCGGGGCGAAGTAGTAGACGTCGGTCTCGGCGAGGTCGACCGGCAGGCCGCCGGCGCCCGAGGTGGCGTCGATGAGCACCAGCGCGCCGTCGTCGGCGCCGGTGGGTCGCACGACCGGCGCCATCACGGCGGTCGAGGTCTCGTTGTGGGCCCAGGCGTAGGCGTCGACGCCGGCCTCGGCGGCGGCCTCGGGGCGCGAGCCCGGGTCGGCCGCGATCACCGACGGCGCGTCCAGCCACGGCGCGGCCTTGACCGAGGAGGCGAACTTGCTCGAGAACTCGCCGAAGGTCAGGTGCTGCGACCTCTTCTCGATCAGGCCGAAGGCCGCGATGTCCCAGAACGCGGTCGCGCCGCCGTTGCCGACCACGACCTCGTAGCCCTCGGGCAGCGTGAACAGCTCGCCGAGACCCTGCAGCACGCGGCCGACCACGTTGCGTACGGGGGCCTGCCGGTGCGACGTACCCATCAGCGTGTCGCCGGTCGCGGCCAGCGCGTCGAGGTGGCTGGGCTGGATCTTCGAGGGGCCGGCGCCGAAGCGGCCGTCGGCGGGCTTGAGCTCGGCGGGGATCTGGATGTCGGTCACGTGGTCAACCTTCTCATCGGGGTGAGCGGAGGGCAGGCTGACGACGCTGTCAGAGATGGCCCTATTGTGACAGCCCCCCGCACAAGCCGTCGACCCGGCGCGAAGCGACTCCTGCAGGCCCGCCGACCCGGCGCAAAGTGACGTCGAAATCGCGTCGATCCCGCAGCGAGCGAATCCGGTAGCCACTCTCGGCTCTTTTCAGGCGTCACTATCGGCCGGGTCGGGGCCCTCGCTGGAGTCAGTTTGAGCCGGGTCGGTCAGGACACGTCCCGCCGCCGGACCAGCACGACGCTGCCCACGACCGCGAGCACGACGTACGCCGCCACGGTGATCGCCGCCCGGGGACCGGGGACGGTGTCGACCACGCCGGGTGTTCCGCCGCCGACCCCGACGCCGACGATCGAGCCGATCAGCGACCCGGCGCAGGTGCCGGGGAGCACCTCGGTGAGGGTCTCGACCCAGCCGAGCAGCTGGCCGACGCCGCGCAGCAGGTTCTCGACGACGAGTGCCCAGACCAGGCCGAGGCCGACCGAGAGCGCCGGGCCGCGGGCCAGGGTGCCGAGCAGGAAGCCGAGCAGCGCCCACATCTCCAAGACCAGGAAGCCGGCGCCGAAGGCCTGGGCGACCGACCCGGCCGACGGCAGCACCACGTCCCGGGACTCGGTGGTGGCGATGAGCAGCGAGACGCCGAGGTCGAGGGCGAAGGTGACCACGAGGGTGCCGACGACGACGGCGGTGAGGGAGAGGGCCGAGCCGACCAGCGCGGGGGTACGGCGTACCCGTTGCGAGAACAGGGTCTTCCAGGTGCCCCAGCCGTAGCCGTTGCCGGCCACCAGCGCGCCGAGCACCATCATCAGCGCGCCGCCGAACATCGGCATGCCCCGCAAGAAGACGTCGGGTACGGCGTCCGGCATCATCTCCGCGAGCTGCTGGGCCTGGGTGGTGCCCTCGTCGGCGAAGCCCGGGTCGCCGCTGGTGTACGACAGGTAGGTGAACAGGTAGCCGAACAGCAGGCTCAGCACCAGCCAGGCGCCGAGCGTGATCCACACGGCCGGCCAGGCGCGCAGCCGGACCAGCTCGGCGCGGGTGCTGCGGGTGGTGGCGCTCAGGGTGCTCATCGGACGGACTCCTTCTGCGTCATCTCGAAGAAGACCTCTTCGAGGCTGCGCTCGGCAGCGGTGATCTCGTGGACGTCGACGCCGGCTGCGACCAGCGCGCGGGCGACGTCGGGGGCTCGGTCGGCGGGGAGCGTGAGCAGCAGGTCGCCGTCGGCGCCGCGTCGTACGCCGTCGTCGCCGGCCAGGCGCATCGCGACGGCGAGCGCCTCCGGCTCCGGAGTGGCCCGGACCCGCAGCGCGACGCCGCCGCGCAGCTCGGCGACCGTGGACTCGCGCAGCAACCGGCCGTCGTTGATCACCCCGACCCGGTGGCAGATCTCCTGCACCTCGGCCAGCAGGTGGCTCGACAGCAGCACGGTCTGACCGCCGCGGGCCAGGTCGACGACCAGCGCCCGCATGTCGGCCATGCCGGCCGGGTCGAGGCCGTTGGTGGGCTCGTCGAGGACGATCAGCTCCGGGTCGCCCATCAGCGCGGCCGCGACGCCGAGGCGCTGCTTCATGCCGAGCGAGTAGCCCTTGAACCGGTCATCCGCGCGGCCGGCGAGGTCCACCCGCTCCAGGACCCGCTCGACCTCGGTGTCGGGCAGGCCGCGGTGCCGGGCCAGGACGCGCAGGTTGGCGCGCCCGGAGAGATAGGGGTAGAAGCCCGGGCCCTCGATCAGCGCGCCCACCGAGGTCGACGCGTACGACGATCCCGAGGTGGGCCGGACCAGGCCGAGCAGCATCCGCAGGGTCGTGGTCTTCCCGGCGCCGTTGGGCCCGAGGAAGCCGTAGACCTCGCCGCGCCGCACGGTCATCGTGACCTTGTCGACGGCGATCCGGTCGCCGTAGGTCTTGGTGAGGTTGTCGGTGGCGGCCACCGTCGTTGCCTGTGCGTCCATGGCTCCACGCTCGCCGGTCGGAGCCGCGGGCGCGTCCGCTGGAAGGCGGCCGCGGCGTACGCAGGACTGCGTACGCCGGAGGGTCCCGTCGTCGTACGACACCCGGTCGGCGCTCGCCTAGGTTCGAGGCATGAACACGAACATGTGGCTCGCGAAGCGCTGGTGGCTGATCCCGGTCGCGGTGATCATCACCGGCGGCTCGTTCGCGGTGAACCTCGGGCACGTCGGGCAGATCGAGGCCGGGGTCGTCGGGCGGGTGCTGTCGGTGCTGCTCGCGGCCGGCGCGGCGGGCTCGCTGCTGCTGCTCGACCGGTTCCCGTTGCTGCTGGTCGCCACCGGCGCGCTGAGCGGCGGCTACTTCGCGGTCGGCGGCGAGAACGGGCCGATCTTCTTCGCGCTGATCGTGGCGTCCTTCGTGCTCGCGACCCGCCGGCCCTTCTCCACCTGGTTCCCGTGGCTGCTGGTCGCCGCGGTGCTGATCTGGGCCGGCCTGCTGGTGCGTGGCCTGCGCTGGGACGACCTCGCCGTCGGGATGTGGCAGTCGATCGGCATCGGCGCGCTGGTGTCGTCGGCCGCCGCGATCGGCAGCATGCTCCGGCAGGGCCGCTCCGCATGGGTGGACCGGACCTCGCGCGCCGCCGCCGAGGAGCGGCTGCGGATGGCGCAGGACCTCCACGACGGCGTCGGCCACGGCCTGGCCGTGATCGCGATGCAGGCCGGTGTCGCGCTGCACGTCCTCGACCGTGACCCGGCCGCCGCCCGCGACAGCCTGGAGGCGATCCGCACCACCAGCCGCGAGGCGCTGGACGCGCTGCGCACCGAGCTCGCGACGATCGCGGGCGAGCCGGCCCCCCGCCGGCCCGCCTCCGGGGTCGAGGCGATCCCGGCCCTGGTCGACCGGGTCCGCTCCGCAGGGCTGCGGCTCGAGGTGATCGGCGAGCCCGGTGAGCTGACGCCGCCGACCGGCGCGGCGGCGTACGCCGTGCTCCAGGAGGCGCTGACCAACGTCTTGCGGCACGCCGCCGCGAGCACCGCCACCGTCGTGTGGGAGCGGGGCGCCGACACCGTCGCCCTGCGGGTCTCCGACGACGGGCACGGCGGCCCGGTGCAGGATGAGGGCATGGGCATCAGCGGCATGCGCTCTCGCGTGGAGGCACTCGGCGGCAGCTTCCGCGCCGGGCCGGTGCCGCAGGGCGGCTTCGAGGTCAGCGCGGTGCTGCCCGCATGAACCACCCCACGAAGTTCTGCGCCTCCCCCGCTTCGCTCCTCCGCCGCACAACTCCGCGGGGACCCCGGTGACCGACGCGATCCGGGTCGCGCTCGTCGACGACCAGCCACTGGTCCGGATGGGCCTGGCGACCCTGGTCGCCGCCGAGCCGGACCTCGAGCTGGCCGGCGAGGCCGGCGACGGGCGCGAGGGGCTCGCCCTGCTTCGTCGTACGACACCCGACGTGGTGCTCTGCGACATCCGGATGCCCGTCCTCGACGGCCTCGGCATGCTCGCCGAGGTCGCTGCCGACCCGGCGCTGGCCGCCGTGAAGGTGGTCATGCTGACGACCTTCGAGCTCGACGAGTACGTCTTCGAGGCGCTGCGGGGCGGCGCCAGCGGCTTCCTGCTCAAGGATGCCGAGCCGACCGCGATCCTCGACGCGGTGCGGGTGGTCGCCGACGGCGGCTCACTGCTCGCGCCGTCGGTGACCCGGACCGTCATCGACCACTTCGGCGCCCGCAGCGCCGAGCGACCGCACCCGCGCATCGGCGACCTCACCGACCGGGAGCGCGAGATCCTGGGCTGGGTGGCGACGGGACGCTCCAACGGTGAGATCGCGGAGGCGCTCGTGGTCAGCCCCGACACGGTGCGGACCCACGTCAGCCGGGCGATGGTGAAGCTGCAGGCACGCGACCGGGCCCAGCTGGTGGTCTTCGCCATCGAGTCCGGGCTGCGGCAGTCCTGATTCCGCCGACCCGGCAGAAGGTGGCCGGTGTCCGGGCTACTTCGCGCCGGGTCGGCGTGATTCACGAGCTACTTCGCGCCGGGTCGCGATGGCCTGCACGTCGTCGGGGACACTGAGCCCGGGCAGGTTGTCCCGTGCCGGGACCGGCGCACCGATGCTCCGGTGGACGGGGATGTGCCCGCCCCAGACGCCGGCCGCCACGTCCTCCGGCTCGTCGGCGGGATCGCCGGAGCGGGCCTTCATCGATGCCTCGGCCAGCGGTACGGCGAGCACGGCGGTCGCCGCCATCTCCTTGCGGGTGCTGGGGCGCAGGGTCGCGGACCGGCCCGGGATCATGTGGTCGACGATCAGGTCGAGGGCGTGCTGCCGCTCGGAGTCGTCCTCGACGACCCGCGCTCGGCCGATCACGACGGCGGAGCGGTAGTTCATCGAGTGGTGGAACGCCGAGCGGGCGGCGACCAGGCCGTCGAGCTCGGTGACGGTGACGCACACCGTGCTGTCCGCCGACTCCCGCAGCCAGCGGGCCGCCACGGAGCCGTGGACGTAGAGCGTGCCGCCCTCGTCGGGACCTTCCGCGTCGACCGCGTACGCCGTCGGCAGCACCACCGGGTGGTCGCCGACGCTCACGCCCAGGTGGGCGACGAGGCCGTCGGTGAGCAGCGCGAGCAGGTCGGTGCGCTCGGCGACGGCACGGTTGCGTCCGCGGCGGATCCGGGTGCGGTCGGTGGGCTCCAGGACAGCGCTCATGGGTCTATCGTGGCCCGGAAGTGGCCTGTTTTCACGGGCCAGTTCGTTGCCGATATGACAGGCCAATTCCGATGCTGCCCGTACGCCTCGACCGCGCCGACCCCCGCCCCCTCGGCACCCAGCTCGCCGACCAGGTCCGTGAGCTGGTGCTCGGTGGAGCGCTCGCTCGCGAGGACCGGATGCCGCCCACCCGGCGGCTCGCGGCCGACCTCGGCGTCTCGCGCTCCGTGGTGGAGCAGGCCTTCGACCAGCTCCTCGCCGAGGGCTGGCTGGAGGCTCGGCAGGGCTCCGGGACCTGGGTCGCGGGAGGTGTGGCCGGGCGTCGCGCAGCGCCGGGGCGTCGTCGTGCCGCTGCGGCGGAGCGAGCGCTGGTCATGCTCGATGCCGGCACGCCGTGGATCGACCCGCGGCACCAGGCCGTGTGGCGGCGGGCCTGGCGCGAGGTGTCGGTGGCCACCCCGCCGCGTGGGTACGACGATCCCCGCGGCCTGCCCGAGCTGCGCGCGCTGCTCGCCGAGCGACTCGGCCGCACCCGGGGGCTGGCCGTCGACACCGAGCGGGTCCGGGTCACCGGCGGCACCGGTGCGGGGCTGCGCCATCTGCTTGCCGTGCTTCCGCGCGCCGCGGTCGCGGTCGAGGATCCCGGCTACCGCGCCGCGGTCGCGATGGTGCAGGAGTCTGGGCGCGAGGTGCGCGACCTGCCCGCGCTGGAGCCGGTGGGCGACCTGCGCGGCTGCGGCGCCGCCTACGTGACCCCTGCCCACCAGCACCCCCTCGGCCGGGTCATGCCCGCCGCCGACCGGCTCACCCTGCTCGCGACCGCGCGGCGCGACGGCGCGCTGGTGGTCGAGGACGACTACGACTCCGAGTTCCGCTACGACGTCGCGCCCGTGCCTGCCCTCGCCTCGCTCGACCGCGACCGGGTGGCCTACCTCGGCACCGCCTCGAAGGCGATCCTGCCGTCGCTGCGGCTGGGCTGGTCGGTGCTGCCCGACCGGCTGCTCGACGCCTACGACGCCCACCGGTCGCTGACCCACGACGCCCCGGCCTGGCCGGTGCAGCGGGCACTGGTGACTCTGCTGCGCGACGGGTACGTCGATGCGGTGGTCCGCTCGGCCCGCCGAGTGTACGCCGAGCGGGCGCCGCGGGTCGTCGCGGCGCTGTCGCCGTATGCGACCCTGGCGGGCCCGGTCGCCGGCATGTACTCCACCTGGCTGCTGCCCCACGCCCGTGCCGTGCGGGTGCGGGCCGCCGCGGAGGACGCGGGCTTCCGGGTCAACCTGCTGCGCGACTACTGCCGCACGGCCCGGCTCAGCGGCCTGGTCGTCGGGTTCGGCGGGCCGACCGACGAGGAGCTCGACCGGGGGCTCGCCGTCCTGGTGGCGGCGCTCAGCTCGCCGGCTCGCCGATCCTGACCGGCCGCCCGGCCAGGTAGCCCGCGCTCGCCTGGACCACGCCGAGCCCGATGAGCAGCACGCACGGGAGTGCCCAGCCGCCGGAGCTGTGGTGCAGGACGCCGATGAGCAGCGGGCCGCCGGCCGCGAGCGCGTAGCCGACGCTCTGCGCCATCGTCGAGAGCGACGCGGTGTCGGCGGTGGAGGTGGTCCGCATCGCGAAGAACGACAGCGTCACCGGGAAGACCGCACCGCCGGCGCCGAGCAGTGCCGCCCAGACCCAGGCGCCGGCGTGGGGAGCGAGCCACAGTCCGGCCCAGCCGGCGACGGTACACGCGGTGAGCAGCCCGACGAGGTGGCCCTGCTGGCGCAGTCTGCCGGCGATGCTGGGGGCGAGGAAGAAGAAGGGCACGCCGATGACGATGCTGACCGCCAGCAGCACACCGGCCGTGGCCCCGCTGAATCCGGCGTCGGCGTACAGGCTCGGGAGCCAGCTCATCATCACGTAGGCGTACAGCGACTGCGTGCCGAACAGGATCGTGACCGCCCACGCCGTGGGGTTGCGCCACATCGGGGCGCCGCGGGCGGCGGAGCGGGCCGGGTCGTGCCGGCGGCAGTACGGCGCCCACGCGGCCGCGGCGGCGACGGCGAAGAGCGCCCAGACGCCGAGCCCGGCGCGCCAGGAGCCGGCGGCGTCGGCGACCGGGACGGTGGCGGCCGCGCCGCTGGCCGAGCCGAGCGACAGGATCGCCGTGTAGGCGCCGGTCATCAGGCCGACCCTCCCGGGGAAGTGCTCCTTGACGATCGCCGGGATGAGCACGTTGGCGAGCGCGATGCCGGCCGTGGCGACGGCGGTCCCGGCGATGAGCGCCGGCGTACCGTCGATGACGCGGAGCAGCAGGCCCACGGTGAGCAGTCCGAGCGCGCCCTCGAGCCCGCGGTCGACGCCGACCCGGCGGGTGAGGGCCATCGCGGTCGCGCCGACGACGGCGAAGCACAGCACCGGCAGCGACGTCAGGACGCCCTGGGTGGCGGGTGAGACGCCCGCCTCGCCGAGCCGGTCGAGCAGCGCGCCGAGGCTGGTGATGGCGAGCCTCAGGTTGAACGCCACCAGGAGCACGGCGACCACCAGGCCGACGCTCCCGCGGCCGCGGGGGCCGGTGCCCGCGATCGGCTGCGGGGCGGCGGCATCATGGACCACGGCGGGCATGCCGCCTAGGATACGCAGACATCCGATCATTGGACGAATATCGAAAGGATCTCCATGCCGCTCGCCCCCACCGCCCCCGCCTCGCTGGTCGACCAGGCCATCGCGGGGATGCGTGCGCTGCTCGAGAGCGGCGAGTGGGAGGTCGGTACCCGGGTCCCGCCCGAGCCGGCCCTCGCCGCGGCCCTCGGCGTCAGCCGCAACACCGTCCGCGAGGCCGTCAAGGCTCTGGCCCACCTCGGGCTGCTCCAGGTCCGCCGCGGCGACGGCACCTACGTGGCGGCCACGACCGAGATGCAGGCGCTGATGCGCAAGCAGCTCGACCGCGTCGACATCGGCCACCTGCTGGAGGTCCGCCACGCGATCGAGGTGCGGGCCGCCGCGCTGGCCGCGGCGCGTCGTACCGACGCCGACCTCGCGGAGCTGGACGCCATCGTGGCGCGGCGTCACGAGGCGGTGCGCGACCAGGACGGGGCGGCGTTCATCGACGCCGACGTCGCCTTCCACTGTGCGATCGTCGCGGCGGCCCACAACCCGCTGCTGGTCGAGCTGTACGACGGTCTGGTCGAGACCCTGCGCGCCAGCCTCGAGCACCCCGGCACCGCCGACCTGCTCGCCGCCGAGCACGACGCGGTGCTCGCCGCGGTGCGCGCCGGCGACCCGGCGCTCGCCGCGGCTGCCAGCGCGGACCTGCTCGACCACGTCGTGACCTGATCCCCGGGCGGCGCGTACGACAGGAGCCCCCGATCCGCGCTCACTCCGCCCAGGCGGGGTTCCAGCCCTCGATGTCGCTGGCGGGGCGGGTGGAGGGGCCGGTGTAGATGGCCGAGGGGCGGATCAGGCGACCGGTCGTCTTCTGCTCCAGGATGTGGGCCGACCAGCCGCCGGTGCGGGCGCAGGTGAACATCGAGGTGAACATGGTGGCGGGGACCTCGGCGAAGTCGAGGACGATCGCGGCCCAGAACTCGACGTTGGTCTCCAGGACCCGGTCGGGTCGGCGGGCGCGGAGCTCGGCGAGGGCGGCCTTCTCGAGGGCCTCGGCGACCTCGTAGCGGGGGGCGTCGAGCTCGCGGGCGGTACGGCGCAGCACCCGGGCCCGCGGGTCCTCGGCGCGGTAGACGCGGTGACCGAAGCCCATCAGCCGCTCGCCGGAGTCGAGCAGGCCCTTGACGTAGCCCTCGGCGTCGCCGGACCTCTCGACCTCCTCGATCATGCCGAGGACGCGGGAGGGGGCGCCGCCGTGGAGCGGGCCGCTCATCGCGCCGATCGCACCGGAGAAGGCGGCGGCGACGTCGGCACCGGTGGAGGTGATGACGCGGGCGGTGAAGGTGGAGGCGTTCATGCCGTGCTCGGCGGCCGAGGACCAGTAGGCGTCGATCGCGTGGGCGTGCTTGGGGTTGGCCTCGCCGCGCCAGCGGATGAGGAACTTCTCGGCGAGGGTCTGGCCCTCGTCCACCGTCTTCTGCGGGACGACGGGCAGGTGGATGTCGCGCGCCGACTGGCCGGCGTACGACAGCACCATGACGGCCACCCGGGCCAGGTCCGCGCGCGCCTGCTCGTCGGAGATGTCGTAGGTCTGGCCGAAGCCGAAGGCCGGGGCGAGCATGGCGATCGCCGCCTGGACGTCGACGCGCACGTCGCCGGTGTGGACCGGGAGGCTGAACGCCTCGGCGGGCGGCAGACCGGGAGTGAAGGAGCCGTCGATGAGCAGGCCCCAGACGTTCTCGAACGGGACCCGGCCGACCAGGTCCTCGATGTCGACACCGCGGTAGCGCAGCGCCGAGCCCTCCTTGTCAGGCTCCGCGATCTGGGTCTCGAAGGCGACGACGCCCTCCAGTCCGTGGTGTACCTCAGGCATCGGCGTGCTCCTTCGTGGGACGGTGCGGGCGCTCCGAGCCGGGCGTTCCGCGGGCCACCCGGCATTCTGCCCCACGCCCCTCCCTGCCCGGTCCCTAAGGTGGCCCCATGACCACCCGACCCGACCTCGCCGCGCTGCGCAGGGAGTACGGCGAGCAGGGGCTCATCGAGGCCGACGTACCGACCGACCCGTGGACCCTGTGGCAGCAGTGGCTCGACGACGTCGTGGCGGCCGGCGTCCACGAGCCGAACGCGATGGTGCTCGCGACCGTCGACCCCGACGGCTCACCGTCGGCGCGGATGGTGCTGCTCAAGGGCGTCGCGACCCACGGGCCCGACGACGGGTTCGCGTTCTTCACCAACACCGCCTCCCGCAAGGGCGCCGGACTGGCGGCCGAGCCGCGCTGCGCACTGCTGTTCCCGTGGCACCCGCTGGAACGCCAGGTCCGGGTCGAGGGGGAGGCTCGGCCGCTGAGCGAGGAGCGGGTCGCCGCGTACTTCGGCTCCCGCCCGCGCGGCGCCCAGGTCGGCGCCTGGGCCTCACCGCAGTCGCAGGTCGTCGACGGGCGGGCCGAGCTGGACCGGAGGTACGCCGCGGCCGAGGAGCGCTTCGCCGACGCCGAGGTGCCGGTGCCGCCGGCGTGGGGCGGCTACCTCGTCCGGCCGGCGTCCTTCGAGTTCTGGCAGGGCCGGGCCGGCCGGATGCACGACCGGCTGCGCTACGCCCGCGCGACCACCGGCTGGGAGCTGACCCGGCTGGCGCCCTGAGGCAGGCCGCTGTCGGAGGGCTGGTCGGCCTTCTCTGCCGCTGCGTAGATCGCCGCCAGCGCGATCAGCACCGCCAGCACCGCGACCACGATGAACGTCTCGCGGCGGCCGGTGCCGGTCTGAGGAGAGGCAGCTGGCTCGGGCTTCGTCTCGGGCTCCGTCGTGGGCTCGGCGGTGCGGCCGGAAGTGCGGCCGGAAGCGGAACCGGCAGCGGGCCGCGGGCGATGGCTCGAGGAGCGGCGCCGCCGGCTGCGTCGGCGGCGGCGGACCACCTCGGTGCCGAGACCGGGCACCCCGCCGACGCCCTCCAGCGGCTCGAAGCGCGGAACGTCGTGCCCGGTCAGGTGCCCGGTCACGTCCCCGGCCTCGTCCACGGGCAGCGGGTCGAAGCGCGGCACCTCGGGGGACGGGATGAGCAGCGAGCGGAACTCGGCCTGCTCTTGGGCTCGGTCGTCGGCTGCCACGGGGACATCATGGCCTACTCCGGGAGGAGTGGGGCAGGAGGCGGGCACGCACCTCGGCGGCGATCGTCTCGATGGCCGGTTCATCCGCGATCCCGGCGGCGATCCGCTCCGCCGCGCGCCGGTACGACGGCTCGTCGTGTACCCGGCGCAGGGCGGTGGCCAGCTCGGCCGGGCGACGGACCCGGACCGCGACGCCGGCGTCGACCAACCGCACTGCGTGGTCGAACTGGTCGTAGTCGACCGGCCACACGACCGACGGGAGGCCGGCGGCGAGGGTGTGGCCGAGGACGCCGGCGCCGCCGTGGTGGACGACCGCGGCGAAGCGGGGCAGGTCGCGGGCGTAGTCGACATACTCGTGCACGACCACGCCCGGTGGCGCCGGCACGGTGCCCGCACCGCCGAGGCTGACGTGCAGCTCGACCTCCGGCAGCTCGCGAGCCGCCGCGGCAGCCCAGGACACGAGAGCGGCCTTGTGCCAGGGCAGGTGGGTGCCGGCGGTGAGCAGGACCGCCCGCCGCGCGGGGTCGAGCACCGGCGCAGCGACCGGCGAGGGCGGCGTGTGCAGCACCGGTCCGACGTACCGCACCGAGGGCGGCAGCGACCGCGGGTACTCCACCGCCTCGGGCGTCAGCGCGAACACCCGCTCGGCGGAGTAGATCGTCTCCGAGCCGTCCGGCCGGTACTGCCGGGTGACGCCGACGTCGGCCAGCCGGACCCGGGCCAGCCGCGGCGCGACCCGCTTGAAGCCGCGCACCCAGGACCGGCCGACCGCGTCGCGCGCCCGGCCCACCGGAGTGCGGCCAGGGCGCCATCCGCCGAGGTACGCCGGCGGCCCGGCCCGCCCCTCGATCGCGCACGGCGACGGGTGCGTGGTCCACCAGGGCACGCCGATCTCGTCGGCGGCGGTGCCGACGGCGCCCATGGTGAAGTCCGCGATCACCAGGTCCGGTCGCTGCGTGGCCCACGCCAGCAGCAGCTCGCGCCGGAAGTCGGCCTGCAGCGCGACCGCCGCCCGGAACTGTCGGAACAGCAGGCGCGGGCTGCTGCCGATCCGGTACGGCGGGTTCACCACCGCCTCGATCACCTCGTCGGCGCCGGCCAGCAGCGCCAGCCCGCTCACGCCCGACGCGGCGACCGCCGGGAGCGCGGCGGCGGTGCTGATCACCCGGACGTCGAGGCCGGGCTCGGCGGCCAGCCGGGCGGCGATGCCCAGGATCGGGTGGAGGTGGCCGGCCATGGGCGGCGCGACAAGGTCGACCCGCTTCACGCGACCTCGCCGCTCAGCTCGGTCACCAGCGTCGCGCACAGTGCGGCCAGCTCCGGCGCGGCCAGGTAGTCGAGGTGCCCGACCGTGACCTCGACGTCGTGGGGCCACCAGCGGGCCAGGTGGTCGCCGCGGCTGCCGACCCGGATCGTGCGGCAGGCGGGCGGCCGGGTGGCGACGGCGCCGTACGCGACCACGGTCAGCCGGTCGAGGAGATCGGCGGGCAGGTCCAGGCGACCCAGCAGGTCCAGCCCGATCGACCCGGCCAGCACCAGGGTCCGGTCCGTCGCGCGCAGCCGTGCCTCGACCAGCGGGCGGTGCCGCCGGGCCCACCGGCCGCGCAGCAGCCGGATCCGCCCGAACAGCACCAGGTGGCGCAGGCTGCCGAGCCACAGCGCCGTCGGCCGCCATGCGGGTCCAGGGGGAGGCGCCAGCCCGGCGTCGTACGGGAAGTTGAGCCGGACCTTCGCGGACTCCGGCAGCGGCAGCCGGTCGAGGAAGGCGTGCTGGATCGGGGACAGCGCGCACGAGCGCGGGTCGCTCTGCCCGGTCAGGTGGAGCACCTGCAGCGTCATGGCAGCCTCATCGGACCGGCGCGAAGTCGGTGTCGGAGCGGACCCGGTAGGTGCGGGTGCGCCAGCGGATGGTGCGCTGCACCGCGCCGTGCCCGAGGTGCGCCGGCTGGACCAGCTCGGAGACCAGCGAGGGCAGCGGCGCGTGCAGGGAACGCCCGTAGACGCGGCGATGCACGACCCGCAGCAGCAGCCGACGCCCTGCGAGCAGCGCGACCAGTGGGCCCGGCCGGCGGGACCGGACCGAGCCGACGAGGACCGCCCAGAGCAGGTTCGGATGCGTGCCGTGCAGCGCGCTGATCGCGGCGACGGTGCCGAGCGGCTGGCGGCGCAGCAGCAGGTTGGCGAACAGCATCCAGCGGTGCAGCAGCCGCACGTAGTGGCCCGGGGACTCGACGGTCGTCGTGATCCACTGCGGCGACGCGGTCTGGCAGATCGTCCCGCCGCCGCGCCGTACCGCCTCCGCGACGGCCAGGTCGTCGGTCAGGTTGCGCAGGATCGGCGTGAACCCGCCGATCGCCCGCAGGTCCGCGACCCGCATCGCCCAGCACATCCCGTTGATCGTCACCGGGGCCATCGGCAGGTACGTCAGCGCCGCGTTGTTGTCGACGAACTGCTCGACCAGGCGCGCCCACGGCGTGCGCCCCGGCAGGTACGCCGGCAGCCCGGTCGCCAGCGTCGCCCGGTCGAGCCCGCCGAGCAGTGCGCCGAGGCTGGTGCGCGGCAGCCGGGTGTCGTCGTCGAGGACGAGGAGCACCTCGTCGTCCGCGCAGTCGTCCAGCGCGGGCTGGAGCTTGGCGAGCTTGGGGTTCACCCCGTCGGGCGCGGGCGGACACAGCCGTACCTCCAGCCGGGGAGCGGCGCCGATCCGGGCCACGACCCGCTGCGCCTCGGCGTCGTCCTCGTCGACCAGCCACACGAACCGGGCGCCGGCGAGGGAGAGCAGGTTGTCGCGCAGCGCGTCCTCCAGGCCGGGGTCCCCGGACAGGATCGGCTGTGCGACGACGACCTTCGCGATCGCGCCGTCGTCCGGCTCGACCGCGGCCGGCGCGCGGTCGGCCGCCCGCAGGACCGCCACCGTCTTGCCGCCCTGCAGGGCGAGATAGCCCGCCGCGCCGGCCCACAGCCAGCGGCTCACAGGTGCTCCCGCTGCCAGGCCACGAACTCCTCGACGCCCTGCGCCACCGACACCGCCGGCTCGCCCAGGTCGCGCAGCATCTTGTCGGGCACGAAGGTCTTCGACCACGACAGCACCCCGACGCCGTACGGCGTGATCGGCGGCTCGCCCGGCAGGCGCAGCACCCGCCAGGTCCGTTCCAGCACCGTCGCGGCCCGGAGCGCGGTGGTCAGGCTGACCTCGCGGGTCGGCGGGTCGAAGCCGAGCCGCCCGATCACGTCGAGCAGCAGCGCCTGGATCTCGACCGGCGCGACGTTGGTCAGGTGGTAGACGCCGCCGAGCTCGGGGCGCGCGGCCAGCTGGAGCAGGTAGTCGGCGAGGTTGTCGACGTAGATCAGGTCGCCGACGGCGGGCGTGGCACGGCCGGTCAGACGCGGCACCCGGCCCGCCTTCGCTGCCGCGATGATCCGCGGGAAGAGCACCGTGTCGCCCGGACCGAACACCGCCCGTGGGCGGGCGATCACCCAGGAACCGCCGTAGGTGCGGACGATCCGCTCCGAGTCGGCCTTGGTGCGCGCGTAGTCGTTGGCGAACCTCCCCGGCAGCGGGGTCTCCTCGGTGAGGTCGAGCTGGTCGCCGTCGCGGTAGAGCACCGAGGACGACGACACGTGCACGAGCCGCGGACTTCCCAGCGCCATGCACCAGTCGAGCACGGTCCGGGTGGCGATCACGTTGTCGCGGTCGTAGTCGGCCCGCTTCGCGTACGGCGTCGCCCGGGCCGCGCAGTGGATCACCGCGTCCGGCTGCCAGGGGAGCGCGGGCAGCTCCTCGGGCGACGTCCGGCCGAGGTCGACGCTCAGGTAGTCCGGCCGGTCGAGCCAGCGTCGGCCCAGGCCGACCACGTCGTGGCCCGCCTCGCGCGCCCGCTCGGCGAGCCGCCCGCCGACGAAGCCCGAGGCTCCGGTCACGAGAATCCTCATGTCACCTTCCTGATCCGTCGCCGCTTCTGGTCGGGCGCCTCGTCGGGCCACGCCATCGGCACCACCTCGGGGGGAGTCGCGCCCAACCGTCCGGCCAGGCGGGCGGTCTCGGCGGCGACCCGCCCGACGGCGTCCGGCCCGCCGGTCGTGACCGCCAGTCGCCACTGCGCGCCGTGCTGCTCGATCCGGTAGTCACCGAGGTCTCCGGCGAGCGCGACCGCGTGGCGCAGTACGTCGGGGTAGACCGGCACGTCGTCGAGCGTCAGCACGTCGTCGGCCCGGCCGAGCACCGCCTGGATCGACCGTCCCGGCCGGCCGCACGGGCACGGCCCGGGCGCGGCGAGGAGGACGTCGTCGAGCCGGTGTCGGACGACGTACTGGGTGGTGCGGGTGAAGTCCGTGACGACCGGGTGGAAGCGTTGGTGGTCGAGCCACTCGGGCTCGATGTGGACGTGCGCCTCGTTGAGGTGCAGCCGGCCGGCGGGACAGCTGAGCGCGAGCAGGCCCTCGGTGGCCTGGTAGATCTGCTCGACGGGCCGCCCGAAGGCCGCGCGGACGACGGCCGCGTCGTCGGGCTCGAGGGTCTCCGCGACCGCGACGACCTGGAGTGGTCGCAGCCCGGCCGGCCTGGTCTCGGCGAGCCGCCGGAGCACGCTGGCCGGCGCCACGAGCACGTCGGTGCCGGCCAGCGACGGCAGGTGGTCGGCCAGCGGCAGCGTCAGGTCGTACCACGAGAAGGAGACCCGGCGGCTGTCCAGGGTCTGGTAGAGGTTGCTGTTGGCGCGCAGGAAGAGGGCGACCCGCAAGGGCCGCCTCGCGAGCGTCCGCAGGGAAGCGGTGGACATGAGCTGCCCCATCAAGATCCCCGCCCACAGCCGGCTCTCCGCCTCCGAGACCAGGAAGACCCCGCGGGTCCCGGACGTGCCCGACGACAGCCCGACGCTCACCCCGCCGGGCAGCCGGTCGGCGAACGAGCGGGACCGCTCGGCCGCCTCGGCGACCCCGAGCGCCCGGTCCAGTGAGATGCCGTGCCGGTTGAACGCGGCGAAGTCGGCGAGCACCGTCCGCTTGTCCACGACCGGCAGCTCCGACAGCGGTCGACCGGCGAAAGGCGCGTAGAACGGGGCCTTCGGCAGCTCCACGCGCAGGAACCGGTCGAGCGCGCGGGCCCGCGCGACGTCGTACCGGCGGGGGAGCAGCCAGCGCTCGCGGGCGAACGCGGCGGCCACCGCGGCCTGACCGTCAGTCATCGGCGTTCGCCGCCCGCATCCCACAGGGTGGCGATGGGAAGACTCCACAGCCGGTCCCCGAAGGACGTGCCGTGCGCGCCGGTGGTGAGGACGATGCCGGCGACGAGCCTGTCGCCCAGGCGGTCCCGGAACTTCGTGAGCGTGGTGAAGTGGCTGCCGCGTGGATCGCGGCTCGCCTTCACCTCGATCGCGACGATCCGTCCGTCGTCCAGCTCCAGGACGACGTCGATCTCGTCGGCGTTGCGATCGCGGAAGTGGTAGATGGTGAAGTCGGCCTCGCTCCAGGTCGCCTGCTTGGACAGCTCGGACACCACGAGCCCTTCGAGGAGCAGGCCGAGGTACTCGCTGCCGACCACGGGGAGCAGCGACTGGCCGGCGACCCGGGCCAGCCGCATCGCCAGCGCCGAGTCGGTGATGGACGCCTTGCGTCGGCCGACCTCGCGCGTGGTGAGGTTGGGCGTCCAGGGCGGCAAGGACTCCACCAGGAACAGGGTCTCCAGCGCGTCGACATAGCGCGACACGGTGCTCGCCGGAAGGTTCGCGTCGCGAGCGATGCGGGCCTTGACCAGCTCGCCGGACTGGTTGGCGGCGACGAGGCGCAGGATGCTCGACAGCCTGGCCGGATCGAGAGCCTGCGCGAGGTCGTCGGTGTCGCGCTGGGTGATCCGCCGCAGGTAGCCGTCGATCCAGGTCCGACGGGCGCGTGTGGAGAGGCGGTGGGCCTCGGGATAGCCGCCGGCCTCGAGCAGGTCGATGTAGTCGGCCCGGGTCGCCTCACTCGTGACCGACCACGGGTCGACCTCGTCGCGAAGCAGCCGGGCCACGAAGTCGTCGTGCGTGCCGCGCAGCTCGCCCTGGCTGAACCCACGCAGCGGCAGCGTGACCGCGCGCCCCGCCAGGCTGTCGGGTGTGCGATCGAGGCGGAGCAGGTCGGAGGATCCGGTCAGCAGGAAGCGGCCCGGTCGCCGGTCGCGATCGACCGACGCCTTGATCGGTAGGACCAGCTCCGGGGACCGCTGGATCTCATCGATGACGAGCAGGCCTTCAGGCAGCTGATCGACGAAGCCGACGGGGTCGGCGTTCGCGGCCCGTCGTACGGCGGGGTCGTCCAGGGTGTAGGTCCGCGACATCCGCTGGGCGGCCAGCATGTCCGCGAAGGTGCTCTTGCCCACCTGCCGGGCGCCCTCGACGATGACGATCGGGAAGGTGTCGAGCCACTCCTCCGCCCGCGTGGTGGTGTGCCGAGCGATCAGGGACATGGCCTCATCCTAGCCGTCCGTGGTTGTTTCGCTGACGATCCGTGGTTGTTTCGCTGCACCAATGTGGTTGATTCGCTGTACCTGCTGCGGTTGTTTCGCTGACTCAGGTGCGGCGGCAGATCAGCGCCCGGCGGACCAGGCCGCGTGGCCCTCGGGACAGTGCGCCGGGAGGATCAGCAGGTCGTCGTAGGTCGCGTCGAGGACGTGGAGCACACCGAGCGTGCGGACCGTCGCGTCCCAGTCGTGCATGACGCCCTTCGCGAGCCGGGACGGCGGCTTGAGCTCCTTGAAGGAACGGGTCGTCCACGCCGCGTCGCCGACCAGCAGCACCTGCCGACCGCCGGAGGTGAACAGCAGTCCGAGGTGACCGGGCAGGTGGCCGGGCAGGTCGACGGCGAGCAGGCTGCGGTCGCCGAGCAGGTCCCAGGCGCGCAGCCCGCCCACCTGGACCGCAGGGAAGGCGTCGACCGGGTCCAGCCGGTCGCGCAGGTCGTCGGGCAGCAGGGCGGGCAGGATCGCGTGCCGGACCGCGTTGATCCCCCGCAGTGACAGGGCGTGCTCGGCGCCGGACGCGCCGGCGATGATCCGTGCCCGGGGGTGGTCGAGAAGGCCGCCGACGTGGTCGCCGTGGAAGTGGGAGACCACGATCCGGCGCACGTCGCCCGGGTCGACGTCGAGCGCCTCGAGCTGGCGCGACAGGTGCTCGTCGGGGCGCAGGGTCACCGGCAGGGTGGTGCGGTAGAGCAGCTCGGGCAGCCGGCTGGTGGCGTCCATGAAGTGCTGGGAGTAGCCGGTGTCGAACAGCGTCCAGCCGTGCGTCGGGTGGTGCAGCGCGCCGACGTACGACGGGAACTCGATGATCCGCAGCCGCCCGCCCTGCCGGGCCATCGCCTCAGGCCCCTTGCAGTGGCCGACGCGCAGCCAGTGGAAGGTGACCTCGGGCTGGTCGGGGCTCAGTAGCACAGCACGACCCCGCCCAGGCTGAGCCCGGCGCCGGTGCCGAGCAGCAGCGCGTGGTCGCCGCGCCGCAGCCGGCCGGACTCGATCGCCGCGTGCAGCGCCGACGGCAGCGAGGCGGCGACCTGGTTGCCGTGGTCGGCGTAGATGTCCACCAGCCGGCCCGCCTCGATCCCGAAGCGGTGCTGGAGCCAGGCCAGCGCGTGGTGGCTGGCCTGGTGCGGTACGACGACCGGCAGGTCCGCCATCCGGGTCCCGGCGGCGGTCAGCAGCCGCTCGACGAACGGAGGCAGATGCTTGACCGCGAGCCGGAACACCGCGCCGCCGTCCATCCGGAACCGGCCCCAGTCGGCGTACGCGCCCTCGACCCGGTCCGGCGCGAACCGCGAGCCGCCCCCGCGGATCTCGCAGGTGTGCGCGCCCTCGCTGTGGGTCGCGAAGTCGGCGGCCAGGACGGCCGAACCGGTCTCGCCGGCGGGCCCGACGACCGCCGCCGCGGCGCCGTCGCCGAAGATCCCCGAGGCGCCGAGGTAAGACCAGTCGAGACCGACCGAGGCCAGGTCGCTGGACACGATGAGGATCCGCTGGTGGCGGCCCGCGTCGACCAGCGTGGCCGCGAGGTCGAGGGCGACCAGGAAGCTCAGGCAGCTCGCGTTGACGTCCCAGGCCGCGATCGGCCGCTCGGGCGCGAGCTCCTCGTGCAGCAGCGCCGCATTGCAGGGCAGCGGCTGGTCGGGCGTCGCGCTGGCGCCGATCACCACGTCGACCTCGTCGAGGGTCAGCCCCGCCGCCGCGAGGGCCTTGCGGGCCGCCCGGGCCCCGAGCTGCGCGGCGGAGCCCCGCTCGACGTACCGCACCCGGACGCCGGTCCGCTCCTCGACGGTGCCGGGCGCCAGCCCGAGGCGCTCGTCCATCGCGGCGCTGGTGAGGGCCTCGTCGGGCAGCGCAGCGCCCGTGCCGAGGATCCGCAGGGCGCGGGGGCCGAGAGCAGGCATGGCCAGGAGCCTACTCATCGGCCTGCCCGGTCGAGCGCCTCCTTGGTGAGGGTGCGGCCGAGGTCGACCAGCTCGCCGGCGCGGTGGAAGTCGATGGTGCGCGCGGCGCTGAGGGGCACGGTGACGAGCACGTCGGGCGGCAGCGTCGCCAGCCGGTAGCGGGTGATCAGGCTCTGCATCGCGTCGAAGGACAGCGAGACGACCTCAGAGGTCCGCATGTCCGGGCGTACGTCGACCGCCTCGGCCGGCGGCGCCTCCGCGGGCGCCTCGGGGGCCTCGCCGAGCTCCTCGCCGGCGTCCTCGCCGCGCCGGAACCGGCGGCGCAGGTCGGCCGCCCACTCGGCGCGGCGCACCGAGAAGCCCCGGGCGGGCGAGGTGGGCTCGTGCGGCTCGCGCGGGCCCTGCAGCGAGACGGCGACGGTGAAGTCGGCGGTCGCGGCGGCGGTCGGCTCGAGGGGGAGCGGGTTGAGCAGGCCGCCGTCCACGAGCACCCGGCCGTCGACCACGGCGGGCGTGAACAGACCGGGGATCGCGAAGGACGCGCGCATCGCGGGGATGAGCGGGCCGCGCTGGAACCACACCTCGCGGCGGGCGGCGAGGTCGGTGGCGACGGCGGTGAACGGGATCGGCAGCGACTCGATGAGGACGTCGCCGACGATCTCGTCGAGCGCGGTCATCAGCTTCTCGGCGCTCGCCGCGCCGCCGCCGGCCCAGGTCGGGTCGGCCAGCAGCACGACCCGGCGTCCGGTGAGCGTCGAGGCCCAGGTGGTGAACTCGGCATCCTTGCCGGCGGCGACCAGCCCGCCGACGACGGCGCCCATCGACGTACCGGAGACCGCGACGATCTCGTGCCCGCGCTCACGCAGCTCCTGGACCGCGCCGAGGTGGGCGTACCCGCGAGCACCGCCGGAGCCGAGGACCAGTGCGACGCGTGCCATGCCTCCATTGTGATCCGACGGTGGTGGACCCGCTTCGCCCTGACCCGGCCTCAACCACAAAAGGGGTTGTGAGTGAGCGCTCACTCATCCTAGGATGGCCGGCATGCCGCCCCGTGCCGCCCCGCTGTCGCCCGACGACCGTCGAGAGATGCTCATCCGGGCCACCCGTCCGCTGCTCTACGAGCACGGCCGGCGAGTGACCACCCGGCTGATCGCCGAGGCCGCCGGTGTCGCGGAGGGCACCATCTTCCGGGTCTTCGACTCCAAGGACGACCTGATCGACGCGACCATCGCCCGCGCCTTCGAGCCGGGCGACGTGCTGTGCCGGCTCGACGAGATCGACCCCGGGTTGCCGCTGCGCGACAGGATGGTGGCGATGACGTCGATCCTGCAGCAGCGGTTCCTGGCGATCTTCGGGCTGATGAGGTCCATGGGCTTCGTCGGCCCACCGGACCATCTCACCGAGCGGCCCGAGATC
The DNA here is from genome assembly GCF_054954065.1 of Nocardioides sp. S5-5. Lineage (NCBI taxonomy): Bacteria > Bacillati > Actinomycetota > Actinomycetes > Propionibacteriales > Nocardioidaceae > Nocardioides > Nocardioides sp. S5-5. The sequence continues at coordinate 4,169,877 of NZ_CP199913.1, read as the reverse complement.
AAGAAGGGTCTCGCGCAGGTGCAGGACCGGCTCTACCTGCTCATCGCACCCGACATCGATCGCTTCGACCGTGGTCCGGACCGGGTGCTCCACGTCTGGCGGCTGCTGACCTTCGCCGCGTCCCACGAGGAGATCGCCGACGGCGACCTGCTCACCCCCGTCGAGATCGTCGACACCGTCTTGGACGGTGTGCTGAGGAAGGACTCGCACTGATGCTGATCCGGCTCCTGCGCGACCACCTGCGCCCCTACAAGGGCTGGCTCTCGGCGATCGTCGTGCTCCAGTTCACCGGCACCGCCGCGATGCTCTACCTGCCCAGCCTCAACGCCGACATCATCGACCAGGGCGTGGCCCGCGGCGACACCGGCAAGGTCGTCGAGCTCGGCGCGATCATGCTCGTCGTTGCGCTCGTCCAGGCCGCCTGCTCGATGAGCTCGGCGTGGTTCGGCGGCCAGGCCGCGATGGCCTTCGGCCGCGACCTGCGCAAGGCGGTGTTCGGGCGGATCGGCAGCTTCTCGGCGCGCGAGGTCTCCACCTTCGGCGCGCCGTCGCTGATCACACGCGCCACCAACGACGTCCAGCAGGTGCAGATGCTGGCGATGATGACCTGCCTGATGGCGGTGACCATCCCGATCATGATGATCGGCGGCATCATCATGGCGATGCGCGAGGACTTCGGCCTGTCCTGGCTGGTCGTCGCCGTCGTACCGGTGCTCTTCGTCTGCATCGGCCTGGTGGTCTCGCAGATGGTGCCGGCGTTCCGGCAGGTCCAGGAGCGGCTCGACGACGTCAACCGGGTGCTGCGCGAGCAGATCACCGGCATCCGCGTGGTGCGCGCCTTCGTCCGCGAGCCGCAGGAGGCGCGCCGCTTCGAGCGGTCCAACCAGGACCTCACCGTCGTCTCGCTGCGCGCGGGCCGCTGGATGGCCCTCATGTTCCCGCTGGTCATGGGGATCTCGAACGTCGCCAGCGTCGGCGTGATCTGGTTCGGCGGCCACCGCGTCGACGGCGGCCAGATGGAGGTCGGCGCGTTGACGGCGTTCCTGTCCTACCTGATGCAGATCCTGATGTCGGTCATGATGGGCACCTTCATGCTGATGATGATCCCGCGGGCCTCGGTCAGCGCGGACCGGATCGGCGAGGTGCTCGACACCGGCACCAGCGTCGTCCCGCCGACCCACCCGGTCACCGAGGTCGCCGTCGCCGGCCACCTCGACCTCAAGGGTGTCGGCCTCACCTACCCCGGCGCGGAGGCGCCGGTGCTGCGCGACGTCACGTTCTCGGCCCGCCCGGGCCAGACCATCGCGGTCATCGGCTCCACCGGCGCCGGCAAGACCACGCTGGTCAACCTGGTGCCGCGCCTGCTCGACGCAGGAGAGGGCGTGGTCCGGGTCGACGGCGTCGACGTCCGCGAGCTCGACCCCGAGCTGCTCTGGTCCCGGATCGGGCTGGTGCCCCAACGGGCGTTCCTGTTCTCCGGCACCGTCGCCTCCAACCTGCGCTACGGCCGGCCGGACGCCACCGACGAGGAGCTGTGGGCGGCGCTGGAGATCGCGCAGGGCGCCGACTTCGTGCGGGCCATGCCCGAGGGTCTCGACACCCCCGTCGCGCAAGGCGGCACGACGGTCTCCGGCGGCCAGCGCCAGCGCCTGGCCATCGCCCGGGCCCTGGTCCGGCGACCCGAGATCTACCTCTTCGACGACGCCTTCTCGGCGCTGGACGTCGCCACCGACGCGCGGCTGCGGGCGGCGTTGAGGCCGGTGACCCGCGACGCGACGGTGCTGATCGTCGCCCAGCGGATCGCCACCATCCGCGACGCCGACGTGATCCTCGTGCTCGAGGACGGCGAGGTCGTCGGCCAGGGCACCCACGACGAGCTGATGCGCGACAACCCGACGTACCAGGAGATCGCCGCCTCGCAGGGCATCAAGGGAGAGGAGGTCATGGCGTGAGCGAGACCCCCAAGAACGGCGCCGCGAAGACCGGCACCATGAAGCAGACCGAGCGGATCGTCCAGCAGGGCGGCCCCGGCCGCGGCCCGATGGGCGGCATGGTCGGCCAGAAGGCCGACGACTTCGGCACCTCCGCGCGCCGGCTGCTCGCCCAGCTGCGCCCCGCGCGCGGCAAGGCGGTCGCCGTCCTGCTGCTCGGCATCGGCAGCGTCGCCTCGGTCGTCGTCGGCCCCTACCTGCTCGGCAAGGCGACCGACGCCGTGTTCAACGGCTTCATCGGCGCCCGGATGCCCGAGGGCACCACGAAGGCCGATGCCGTCGCTCAGGCCGAGGCCAGCGGCAACAGCGGCCTCGCCGACTTCCTGCGCGGGCTCAAGGACGTCGTTCCCGGCCAGGGCGTCGACTTCGACAAGGTCGGTCACCTGCTGCTGATCACGCTGCTGGTCTACGTCGGCGGCCAGGTGCTCGGCTGGCTGCAGGGCTACCTCGTCAACGACGTGGTCCAGGCGACCGTCAAGCAGATGCGCACCGACGTGGAGGAGAAGATCCACCGGCTGCCGCTGGCCTACTTCGACAAGCAGCCGCGCGGCGAGCTGCTCAGCCGGGTCACCAACGACATCGACAACGTCGCGCAGAACCTCCAGCAGACGATGAGCCAGCTGCTCACCTCGCTGCTGATGGTCGTCGGCGTGCTCGGCGCGATGTTCTGGGTCTCGCCGCTGCTGGCGGTCATCGCGCTGGTGTCGGTGCCGATCGCGATGTTCGTGACCGGGCGGATCATGAAGCGCTCGCAGAGCCAGTTCATCAACCAGTGGCGCCAGACCGGCCGGCTCAACGCCCAGGTGGAGGAGTCCATCTCCGGGCACGCGCTGGTCACCGTCTTCGGTCGTCGGCAGGCCGTCGAGGACGAGTTCGACGCCGCCAACGAGGAGCTCTACCAGTCGTCGTACCGCGCGCAGTTCATCAGCGGCCTGGTGATGCCGCTGATGATGCTGGTCGGCAACCTCAACTACGTCGTGATCGCCGTCGTGGGCGGCCTGCGGGTCACCTCGGGCGCGCTGAGCCTCGGCGAGGTGCAGGCGTTCATCCAGTACTCCCGGATGTTCACCCAGCCGATCACCCAGATCGCGTCGATGGCCAACCTGCTGCAGTCCGGCGTCGCCTCGGCCGAGCGGGTCTTCGAGCTGCTCGACGCCGACGAGGAGGTCGCGCCGTCGTCGCTCTCGGCGTCGCCCGAGCGGGACACCACGACCCGCGGCGAGGTGCGCTTCGAGCACGTCTCCTTCTCGTACGACCCCGAGGAGCCGTTGATCGAGGACCTCTCCCTGGTCGCGCACCCCGGCCAGATGGTCGCGATCGTCGGCCCCACCGGCGCCGGCAAGACCACGCTGGTCAACCTGATCATGAGGTTCTACGAGCTCAGGCGTGGCCAGATCCTGCTCGACGGCCGCGACATCGCCGCGATGGACCGCGCCGAGCTGCGCAGCCGGATCGGCATGGTCCTCCAGGACACCTGGCTGTTCGAGGGGACGATCCGCGACAACATCGCGTACGGCCGCCCGGACGCGACGGAGGAGGAGATCCGCGCGGCCGCGCGGGCGACGTACGTCGACCGGTTCGTCCACTCCCTGCCCGAGGGCTACGACACCAAGGTCGACGACGAGGGCTCGAACCTGTCGGCCGGCGAGCGGCAGCTGATCACCATCGCCCGGGCGTTCCTGGCCCAGCCGGCGCTGCTCATCCTCGACGAGGCCACCTCGTCGGTCGACACCCGCACGGAGCTGCTGCTGCAGCAGGCGATGGCCGCGCTGCGCACCGACCGGACGTCGTTCGTCATCGCGCACCGCCTCTCGACCATCCGCGACGCCGACCTGATCTTGGTGATGGAGCACGGCCGGATCGTCGAGCAGGGCTCGCACGCCGAGCTGCTCGAGCGCGACGGGGCGTTCGCGCGGCTGCACGCGGCACAGTTCGCGGCGGCCGCCGTGTGAGGCATTTCCCGGCGTAACGTCATTCGTTCCGTGGGCGATCGCCCACGGAACGAATGACGTTACGCCGGGAACCTCAGCAGTCGTACTGGAAGGAGGCGGGCTCCCCGCCGGTGACCGCGATGGCGGCGATCGGGGTGTCGTCGGCGACCTGGTCGGCGGGCGCGTCGAGCAGGAACCCGAAGTAGGGGAGCCCGTCCTCCTCGCCCGGTGGGTACACCGACGACTGGTCGAAGCCGTCGTCGACGGGCTCGGTGAGCGTCGGGAAGGCGGCCTTCAGCTCGCCGTACGTCGAGCCGACCTGGAGGTCGCCGGTCGCGGTGACCGGACCGGGCGCGGTCACCCACAGCTGGGTGATCGTCGCGTCCTCGTCGGTGAGCACCCGCAGCCCCGTGCCGTCGGGGTCGTCGCGCCAGTGGATCAGCTCGCCCTCGCAGATCGCGGCGCCGTCGGCGAACAGCCCGGTGGCCGACCACTCGTCGCGGTTCATGCCGACCTGGGCGTCGCCGATCGAGGCGGGTCGGATGACCAGGACGGGGAGGGCGGTGCTCGGCACGGGGGTGGTCGGTGCGGCGGTGGGTGTCGGCGTGGCGGTGGTGCCGGCCGAGCGGGTGGGCGTGCTCTCGGGGCCGCTGTCGTCGGACGAGCAGCCGGTGAGGGCGAGCAGCAGGGCGGCGGCGACGATCAGCGGGCGGGCCATGCCCGGGCGTGTACCCGCCCGACCGGCCCGCCATGCGCTCAGCGGCGCAGCACCTTGCGGGCCAGCAGGCTCCCGCCGAGCTGGATGACCATCACGAAGGCGACCAGCACCAGGATCGAGGCCCACATCACGACGTCGTCGAACTGGCGGAAGCCGAAGCGCTGGGCGAAGGAGCCCAGGCCGCCGCCCGCCACGACACCCGCGATCGCGGTCATGTCGACGATCGCGACGAAGGCGAAGGTGTAGCCGAGGACGCCGGCGCCTGCGCCATCGAGCTGCTGCTCCGCCCGCCCTCCGCGTCGGGCACGGCGGTCGTCGTACCCACGCAGCTGCGGGTGCGCGAGTCCACCGGTCCCCGCCACAAAATCCCGTTGTGCGCGCCGGATCGGCGACCTACCGTTGTCGCACACGGGAAAGGAGGTGGTCCGAAGAATGAGTTCTTCCAGGACGCGTGAGGTGGCTGCCCGCTAGCAGCCCAAGCAGTTCCGACGGGCTGCGCGCGAAACCAACGCAGCCACCCGACCCGCAGGTGAAACCGGGATCGTCCCCCGGCTCGGTCCGAGACCGCACCTGCGGGTCGCTGCGTTCTCGGCCGCTGGAGTGTCTCCCGCGTCACAGAAAGTTGCCGGCGTCAACCATCCGGGCATATAGTTGATCCACGACAACCATTTGGGTGATGACGAGAAGAGATGACGACTCGATGACCAACGCTCCGTCGGCTACCGCCGAACCGGGCCAGATGACCCACCGCGAGATCATGGAGGCCCTGACCGGGCTGCTGCTCGCGATGTTCGTGGCCATGCTCTCCAGCACCGTGGTGAGCAACGCCCTCCCCGCGATCGTGACCGACCTCCACGGCAGCCAGACCGGCTACACGTGGGTCGTGGTCGCGACCCTCCTGACGATGACGGCGACCACCCCGATCTGGGGCAAGCTCGCCGACCTGTTCAGCAAGAAGCTGCTGGTGCAGCTCGGCCTGGTGATCTTCTCGGCCGGCTCGGTCGTCGCCGCGGTGGCGCCCAACATGGGGGTGCTGATCGGCGCCCGTGCGTTCCAGGGCCTCGGTGTCGGCGGCCTGACCGCTCTGGTCCAGGTCGTCATCGCCTCGATGGTCTCCCCGCGCGAGCGGGGACGCTACAGCGGCTACATCGGCGCCGTCTTCGCGACGGCGACCGTCAGCGGCCCGCTGCTCGGCGGCCTGATCGTGGACAGCCCGATGGGCTGGCGCGGCTGCTTCATCGTCGGCATCCCGATCGCCGCGATCGCCTTCGTCGTGCTGCAGAAGACGCTGCACCTGCCGACCATCAAGCGCGAGGTGAAGATCGACTACGCCGGCGCCACCTTGATCATGGCCGGCATCAGCCTGATCCTGGTCTGGGTCAGCCTCGCCGGCACCAACTTCGAGTGGATCTCCGCTACGTCGGCCGCGCTCGTCGTCGGCAGCCTGGCCCTCATCGGCGGCGCCCTGTGGGTCGAGGCCAAGGTCGCCAGCGAGCCCGTGATCCCGCTGCGGCTGTTCCGCGACCGCACCACCGCGCTGGCCACCGCCGCCTCGGTGATGATCGGCGTCGCGATGTTCGGCGCGACCGTCTACCTGAGCCAGTACTTCCAGCTCGCCCGCGGCATGAGCCCCACGGAAGCCGGCCTGATGTCGGTGTGCATGGTCGGCGGCCTGCTCGTGTCGAGCATCGTCAGCGGCCGGATCATCACGAAGACGGGCCTGTGGAAGCGGTGGCTGGTCGGCGGCATGCTGTTCGTCATCGCCGGCATCGGGCTGCTCGGCACCATCGACGTCACCACCTCGCTGTGGGTGATCGGCGGCTACATGGCGCTGGTCGGCATCGGCCTCGGCGCGACCATGCAGAACCTGGTGCTGTCGGTGCAGAACAACGTCCGCGTCGAGGACCTCGGCGCGGCGAGCTCGGTCGTCTCGATGTTCCGCTCGATCGGTGGCTCCGCCGGCGTCGCGGCGCTCGGCGCCGTCCTCGCCCACCAGGTCACCGGCGGTGTCCGGGACGGCATCGGCGCCCTGGTCCAGGCCGGCAAGATCAGCCAGGAGCAGCTCGCCGCGATGCAGCACTCCACCGGCGACATCCCCAAGCTGGCCGACCTCCCGGCTCCGATCCGCTCGCTCTACGAGGCCTCGTTCGGCGACGCCGTCGGGCACCTGTTCCTGGTCGCGGCTCCGTTCGCCGTGGTCGCCTTCTTGTGCATCCTGTTCATCAAGGAGGTCCCGCTGCGCACCTCCAACGCCCCGACGGTCGCCGAGGCCGAGGTCGAGGCCGCCCTGGTGGCGGCCGGCGAGCCGGTCGACTACCCGGCGTACGACGTCGAGGGCGGTGTCCGGGAGGGCGAGCGGCGATGACCGCCACGCTCACCCGCGCCGACGCGCTCAAGGACCTCGAGGCCGAGGTCGGCGTACTCATCCGGCGGGTCCGCCGGGTGATCGGCGAGCGCGCGCGGGCGGTGCATCCGGAGCTGCTGCCGGCGTCGTACCTGATGCTGAGCTACGTGCGGGAGAACGGACCGCTGCGGGCCTCGGCGATGTGCGCGGTGTTCGACATCGACAAGGGCGCGATCAGCCGCCAGGTGCAGCACCTGATCGATCTCGGCCTCGTCGACCGGGCCCCCGACCCGGAGGACGGACGGGCGACCCTGCTCAGCGTCAGCGAGGAGGGCGTACGCCGCCTCGAGGCGGTCGCCGAGGAACGGCGCGAGCAGCTCGCCGAGCGGCTCGGAGACTGGAACGTCGCCGAGCTCCAGGAGTTCGCGGTCTCCCTGCGGCGCTACAACGACGCCCTCGGGATCCCGGCGGACCGCTGACCCCTGGCCTAGCGGATCCAGGCCGCGGTGTCGGGAGGCAGGGTGCCGCCGGGCAGCGGGCCGCTGGCGATCAGCACCTCGCCCTCGGGCAGCGGGGCCGGGTAGGTCCCGGCGTTGAGGACGACCCGCACCCCCGCCCGGCACACGACGAGCACGTCGTCGTCGACGCTCGCGACCGTCTCCTCGTCGGCACCGGCGAAGACCTCGCGCCGCGCGGCCAGCGCCCGGCGGTAGAAGGCCAGGGTCGAGTCCGGGTCGGCCTCTTGGGCCGCCACGGTCAGCGTCGACCAGCCGGCCGGCTGCGGGATCCACGGCTGGACGCCGTCGGGACCGCCGAAGCCGTACGGCGGCGCGTCGCCCGACCACGGCAGCGGCACCCGGCAGCCGTCGCGACCGGGCTGGCCGGTACGGAACCAGGACGGGTCCTGGCGCGCCTCGGGCGGCACGTCGACCTGCTCGAGGCCGAGCTCCTCGCCCTGGTAGAGGTACGCCGAGCCGGGCAGCGCGAGCATGGCCAGCGTCGCGGCACGGCCCCGGGCGAGCCCGGTCGGGCCGCCGCCGTACCGCGTGGGGTGGCGCTCGACGTCGTGGTTGGACAGCACCCAGGTGGGTGCGGCGGCGGCCGTGGCGACGGCGGCGATGGAGTCGGTGACGACCTCGGCGAACGCCTCGGCGGACCACGGGGTGCCGAGCCAGCCGAAGTTGAACGCCTGGTGGAGCTCGTCGGGGCGGATGAACATCGCCATGGATGCGGCGCTCTGGGTCCAGGCCTCGGCGACGGCCATCCGGTCGCCGGGGTAGGAGTCGAGCACCCGGCGCCAGCGGCGGTAGACCTCGTGGACCTCCGGCTGGTCCCACATCGGCTCGTCGGCCCGGACCCGCTCGACCATCGACTCGGCCACCTTCTTCGGTCTTCTCGGGCGCTTCTGGTCGCGCAGGGTGGCCTCCTTGTAGAGCCCGTGGGCGACGTCGACCCGGAACCCGTCGACCCCGCGGTCGAGCCAGAACCGCAGCACTCCCTCGAAAATGTCGCCGACCTCGGGGTTGCGCCAGTCGAGGTCGGGCTGCGAGGTGTCGAACAGGTGGAGGTACCACTCGCCGTCGGGCACCCGGGTCCACGCCGGGCCGCCGAAGATCGAGTCCCAGTTGTTCGGCGGCTCGGCGCCGTCCTTCCCGCGGCCGGGGCGGAACAGGTAGCGGGCCCGTTCCGGCGACCCGGGCGCCGCGGCGAGGGCGGCCCGGAACCAGGCGTGCTGGTCGGAGGTGTGGTTGGGGACCAGGTCGACGATCACCCGCAGGCCCAGGCCGTGAGCGGTCTCCAGCAGCCGGTCGACGTCGGCGAGCGTGCCGAACAGCGGGTCGACGTCGGTGTAGTCGGCGACGTCGTAGCCGTGGTCCTTCTGGGGCGAGGTGTAGAACGGCGTGATCCACAGGGCGTCGACGCCGAGGTCGCGCAGGTAGGGCAGCCGCGAGGTGATCCCGGGCAGGTCGCCGATCCCGTCGCCCTCGCCCGCCGGAAGGTCGTCGGCGAAGCTGCGGACGTAGACCTGGTAGACGACGGCGTCGTGCCACCACGGGTGTGGGCCGCTCACCGGAAGGTCTCCGGGTCGACGGTGAGCCAGATGTGCTCGGCGGTGGCGACCACCTCGTCGTCGGGGCCGTAGACGGTCGCGGCGGTGAGGGTCTTGCGGCCGTCGAGGCGGCGCAGCTCGCCGACGACGACGTACCGCTCCGAGGTGCGTGGCACGCTGCGCACCTCGGCGGTCATCCGGCCCAGCACCGACGGCCGCGCCTGGAGGTCGCTGGCCCAGCCGCCCGGGCAGTCGAGGGCGGCCCAGGCGATCGGCACCGCGCTCTCGTACGGCGTCCAGGTGGCCGCCACCCGGACGTCGTCGGCGTCGCCCGGAGCCACCCGACCGGCGAAGATCCGCAGCCCGTCGCCGACCCGGCGCTCGGTCCCGCAGGTGAAGCAGGTGGCGAACGGGTGCCCGTGGTGGCCCGGGTAGCGCGTCTCCGCCTCGGCGGCGACCAGCGCCGACACCGGCGCGACGGGGACCGGCCGGGCCTCGGCGTAGACCGCCTCGGCGACCGCCCGGCCGTCGTGGGTGAGGGTCGCGCCGGCCGCGGTCGCGAGCACCGGCATCGGCATGTCGAGCGGCGGAGGCAGCCGCAGCGTGACGGTCACGGCAGTGCCGATGCCCTGCGCGGGCAGGGTGGCGGCGAGGGCGCCACAGGTCCAGCCGCCGTTGCCCGAGCGCGGCGGGCCGTTGAAGCGGTGGGGGACGATCAGGGGCGGCAGCATGCTCACCCGCCCAGCATTGCAGGCCGCTGGTGTGCGGCCTTTCTCTTAATGGGTCAGAATAGGGGGGTGAGCGATCTCATCGACACCACCGAGATGTACCTCCGCACGATCTACGAGCTGATGGAGGAGGGCATCGTGCCCCTGCGGGCGCGCATCGCCGAGCGCCTGCACCAGAGCGGGCCGACGGTGTCGCAGACGGTGGCGCGGATGGAGCGCGACGGGCTGTTGACCGTCGAGGGCGACCGCCACCTCGAGCTCACCGAGGAGGGCCACCGCCTCGCCACCCGCGTGATGCGCAAGCACCGCCTCGCCGAGCGCCTGCTCACCGACGTGATCGGCCTCGACTGGGAGCTGGTCCACGAGGAGGCGTGCCGCTGGGAGCACGTCATGTCGGAGACCGTGGAGCGCCGCCTCATCGAGCTGCTCGGCCAGCCCACCGAGTCGCCGTACGGCAACCCCATCCCGGGCCTGGGCGAGCTCGGCCAGGACGCCGTCGGCGAGAGCTTCATGACCGACGTCGAGCCGCTGTCCAAGGCGGCCGGGCCCGAGTCCGCGCGCGCCGTGGTCCGCCGCATCTCCGAGGAGATGCAGAAGGACGACGCGCTGATGAGCGCGATGCGCCGGGTCGGCGCGCTGCCGGACAAGACGATCACCATCCAGGCGACCGCCGACGGCGTGCTCGTCGGGTCCGGCGGTGAGACGGCCGAGATCTTCCCCGAGGCAGCCGACCACATCTTCGTCAAGAAGCTCTGAGCCGCGAAACACCGGTTCTCTCGTCCAGGCTGGCGCTATGACACCTTCCGCGCGCCCCGTGCGGCGACCAGCTCGGGGAGCCAGGTGCTGGTCCCCGCCTCGACCTTGTACGACGCCAGGGCGTCGCCGCGGGTGGCGCCGCGGTTGACGATGACGACGTCGATGCCGCGCTGGGCGGCCCGGCGGACGAACCGCAGTCCGCTCATCACGGTCAGGCTCGAGCCCGCCACGAGCAGCGTGCCGGCAGGGTCGGCAAGCGCCTCGACCGCGGCGTAGCAGCGCTCGACGCGCGGCTTGGGGACGTTCTCGCCGAAGAACACGACGTCCGGCTTCAGCGCGCCGCCGCAGTCGGCGCAGGCCGGCACCACGAAGCCGGTGGTCTCCTCGAGGTCGACGTCGCCGTCGGGGCGGACCGCCACGGCGGCATGCCGGGCGGCCCAGCCGGGGTTGGCGTCCTCGAGTCGTCGCTGGAGCGCGGCCCGGGGCGTCGTACGGCGGCAGCGGAGGCAGACCACGTCGGCGATCCGGCCGTGCAGGGCCACCAGGGCCGGGGTGCCGGCAGCCTCGTGCAGGCCGTCGACGTTCTGGGTGATCACCAGGTCCGCGCCGAGCGCGGCGACGGCGCGGTGTCCGGCGTTGGGCTCGGCGCGCCGCATCCGGGACCAGCCGAGGTGGCTGCGCGCCCAGTAGCGCTGCTGGGCCGCGGGCCCGGACACGAACTCCTGGTAGGTCATCGGCAGCCGTGCCGGCGCGCCGGGACCGCGGTAGTCGGGGATGCCCGAGTCGGTGGACAGCCCGGCGCCCGTCAGGACCACCAGTGGGCCGGCCGCGCACCGATCGAGCGCGGGGTCGCGTTGGCCGACGAGGGTCACCGGTCCAGGGTACGCAGCGGGCCGAGGGGGCGCCGCTCAGCCGTAGCGCAGCCGCGCCCGCTCGCGCGCCTTCTCGGCCTCGACCTCCCGGTTCTTCGGCGGCGCCGTGGTGACCAGGTCGTCGAGGAGATGCTGGGTGATGTGGGCGATCTCCGCGACCGCCTGGTCGAAGGCCGCCTGGTTGGCCTGGCTGGGCTTCGTCGTCCCGCTGACCTTGCGGACGAACTGCAGCGCCGCCGCGCTCACCTCGTCCCGCGTGGCCGGGGGCTCGAAGTTGTTGAGCGGGCGGATGTTGCGGCACATGGGGTACACGGTACGCCGGGCCCCGGCGGCCGGGAGGTTCCATCGGGGCTCGAGACGATCGTCGCGCAACCTCCTCGACCACAGGAGGGGACGATGGAAGAGTGGGGGCATGGCAGACAGCGCGCGCCCGTACGACGTCGTCCTGTTCGGAGCCACCGGCTTCACCGGGGGACTCACCGCCGACTACCTCGCCGAGCACGCCCCCGCCGGGCTGCGCTGGGCGCTGGCCGGCCGCAACGAGCGCAAGCTGGAGGGGGTCCGCGACCACCTCACGACCATCGACGCGACGCTCGCCGACCTGCCGCTGCTCGTCGCCGACGCCGCGGACGTCGACGCGCTCGCCGAGGTGGTCGCCACGACCAAGGTGGTCGCGACGACGGTCGGTCCCTATGTCCAGTACGGCGGGCCGCTGGTCGCCGCGTGCGCGAACGCCGGCACCGACTACGTCGACCTGACCGGCGAGCCGGAGTTCGTCGACCGGACCTATGTCGAGCACAATGCCGCCGCCGAGGGCTCCGGCGCGCGGCTGGTGCATTCCTGCGGCTTCGACTCGGTCCCGCACGACCTCGGCGCCTACTTCGCGATCAAACAGCTGGCCGAGGAACTCGGCGGCGCGATCACCGAGCCGGTCACCATGCGCGGCGTGGTGCGGGCCGGCGCCGGCTTCTCCGGCGGCACCTTCCACTCCGCGCTGACCGCGTTCTCCCGGCCCCGGCAGATGAAGGAGGCCGCGACCGCGCGGCGCCGGCTGGAGCCGCGTCCCGAGGGGCGCCGCTCGCGGGCGGTGGCGGGGCGGCCGCGACGCGACCACGACCTCGGGTACTGGCTGTTGCCGCTGCCCACCATCGACCCGTTCGTCGTCGCCCGCAGCGGCGCCCACCTGGCGTCGTACGGGCCGGCGTTCAGCTACTCCCACTTCGCCGGCACCAAGACTCTGCGGTACGCAGCCGGCGGCGCTGCCGGCGCCACCGGCCTGACCCTCGCCGCCCAGGTGCCGCCGCTGCGCAACGCCCTGCTCAAGCGGGTCCCGCAGGGCGAGGGACCGTCGGCGAGCCGGCGGGAGAGGTCGTGGTTCACCGTCGACTTCGTGGCCGAGACCGACGGGCACCAGGTCCGCACCCGGGTCTCCGGCGGCGACCCGGGCTACACCGAGACCGCGAAGATGCTGGCCGAGTCGGCGCTGTGCCTGGCGCTCGACGACAACCCCAATATCGCCGGCCAGGTCACCACCGCCACCGCGATGGGCGATGCGCTGCTCACGCGGCTGCAGCGGGCGGGGATCGTGTTCGAGCGCCGCTGACCCCCGGGTCCTGGTCCTGGGTCAGCCGGGGCAGGGGTCGACGTCGAAGCTGGTCGAGCGGGTCGTGGTGTGTCCGGCCCGGTCGACGGCGGTGACCGTCGCGGTGACGGTGCCGCCGATCGGGAACGGCCCGATGGTGGCGATCCAGCCGCCCCCGGAGGCGGTCATCGCCTGCTGACCGTTGCCGCTCGGGCCGTTCCAGGCCACCCGGACCGACTGCAGGGTCGTGTCGGTGACCGTCGTGGTGAGCGTGCGGCCGGTGCAGTCGGCGGGGCCGCCGACCTGGATCGGGCCGATCACCGGCGGCTCGTCGACGGAGACCTGGACCGACACCAGCACGGTGCCGCCCGACCAGGACACGGCGACGGTGCCGGTGCTGCTGCCCTCGCCGAGGGTGGACCGGTCGACCGTGACGGTCAGGCCGTCGCCCGCGCCGGGATCGAGTGATCCCTCGGCCCGGGACACCGTCAGCCAGGCCACGCGCGGCTGCACGGAGTAGGCGAGCGGGGTGCCGCCGGCATTGCTCAGCCGCACCGAGCCCTTGGTCCTCGCGCCCAGCCGGAGGGTGCGGGTCGAGACGCGCAGCTCACCCGGTGCGGCCACGGTGGCGTCGGTGGTGGCGCTGCTCGGCTCGGCGGGCGTGGTCGTGGTCGGGGTGGGCGACGGCTCGACGGGTACGGCTGTCGTCGGGCCCGTGACCGGCGACTCGGTCGCAGGGGTGCTGGGCGTCGCGCTGCTCGTCGCCGGGTCGGTCGCCACCGCCGCCTCCTCGTCGTCGGGCCACCACGCGAGGCCGGCGGCACCACCGAGAGCCAGCAGCAGCACGATCAGGCTGACGACGAGCAGACCGCGCCTCGCCGTATCGCTGCCGGATCCGGCTCCCGGCAGGACGGGGTCGTCGACGTAGTAGGCGACCAGCCGCTCGTCGCCGAGCACCCGGTCCCTCAGCGCGGCGGGTGCGGCGAACGCGGGGACGCCGGCGAGCAGCGCGAGCGGGCTGACCATCAGCCTGCGGCGGGTCTCGCAGGTCTCGCAGCCGTCGATGTGGCGGGCGACCCGCTTGCGGATCAGCGGCGAGAACCGGCCGTCCCAGTCGCCGAGGATGCCCGACAGCTCACCGCACAGCTCGCTGCCGCGGCGCGCGACGAGGAGCGCGCCGAGGGCGCGCTCGACCTGGTCGCGGGCGCGGCTGAGCATGACGTAGGAGCTCTGCGGCGTCACCTCCATCGCCGCCGCGAGTTCGGCGCCCTCCAACCCCTGACGCAGGTGCAGGTCGAGGAGGGCGCGGTCACGGTCGCCCAGGCCCTCGATCGCCGCCCACACCAGTTCGCGCAGCTCGTCCTGGACCGCGGCGTCGGTGACCTGCTGCTCGGGGCCGCCGCCGAGGTCAGGCATCGCTTCCAGCCACTCGTCGTCGTGGGCCTCGCGGGCCCGGCCGCGCAGCGTGCGCAGGCACTCGTTGCGGACCACGGAGTACAGCCACGGCCGCAGCCGCGACGGGTCCCGCAGCTGCCCGACCTTCTCCGCCATGACGACGAACGAGTCCGCCACGCAGTCCGCGGCCTCCTCGCGGTTGCGCAGCATCGAGTAGGCGAAGTCGTGCAGCCGGTCGGCGTAGCGCTCGTAGACCCCGGCGAAGGCATGCCGGTCTCCTGCGAGGACACCCGCGACCAGGCTCGCGTCGTCCGCGGCCGCACCCGAGGCAGTCATGGCGTGATCGTAGGGACACAGAGGTGGGAGTGCCTACGGTTGCCGACCTTGCAACTTCTCCCGAGGGGTTGGGGTCGGGGGGCCGCCACGAGTGGCCGTCTCCGGACGTTCCTCGGCCGTCCCGCACCCCGTGTACGCACCTCGCGGCGTCCTGGAGCGCTCGACGGAGTTCCTCGCGCGGCTGGGCCGACCCGTCACACCGGCGTGATCGGGATCGATCGGCGCGGCTCGAACACGAACGACGCGCCGGTGCTGAACCGGGTGACCGCGACCTCCTCGGCCTCGGGTCGCTCCGCGCCGGCGACGACCTCGACCCGCCAACCGCCGTTCGGCGCATCGGTGACCCGAGCGTCGAGGTGGGGCGCCACCGCGCCGGCGATGGCGCGCAGCGCCTCGGGCCAGCCCGGGCCGCACAGCGAGATCCAGGCGGCGTCCTCGTCGGCGGGTCCGGGGGTGACGGTGATCCCGGCGGGTCCGACGGCGGCCGTGACGTAGGCGGCAGGGTTGAGCAGCGGGTGCAGACCGAGGGTGCGGAGGGCGCCGGTGGGGTCGCGGGGCAGGTCGAGGGCGCGGGCGAGGCGCTCGGCGCCGAGGCCGGCGATGCCGACCAGCTGCTTGCGGCGCAGCCGGACCAGCTCGTCGTCGGTCTCGACCCGCTCGGCGACGGCGAGCGCGAAGGCGCGGTCGAGCAGGTGCATCTGCAGGCAGACCTCGTCGGCGATCCGGACCAGGGCGGAGTGGGAGAAGGCGGCGAAGTCGACGTCCGAGAGCAGCGGTCCGGCGTAGTCGGACGCGCCCTCGTCGGCCGGGTCGATCGGGGCCAGGGCCAAGGTGGCCGCCCGGGAGCGCTCGTTGACCGCGAGCGCGGGCACCGGCTCCGGCTCGGCGTACGACGGATCGATGGTCACCGTCCACGCGCAGTGCGGGTGGCGGTCGGCGGGCACCCGGGGCGGGCGGTGGATCGGGCGGACCTGGGCGCGCGGGTTGGTCGCGATCGCGGTGGCGTCGAAGGTCGGGTCCTCGATGTCGTGGCACATGCCCCGCACGTAGTCCTCACCCATCGGCTCCACGTCGACCAGCGCGCCGCAGTGGTCGAGCCGGAACTCGCCGTGCCACGGGTCATGCACCGTGTAACGGAAGTCCATGAACTGCGGGGGAGCGCCGATGTCGAGCTGCAGCCCCTTGAAGATGGTGACGACGTCACCCCGGCCCGGCACGGCGGGCGCGTAGCCGAGCGCGTCCTGCATCCGCCGCGTGTAGATCGGCGATGCGGCGGCCCACTCCTCGATCGCGATCTGCAGCATCTCCTCGCGCCCGAACGCCGCGATGCACCAGGCCATCCCCGAGCGGTCGATGAGCTGGCCCATCAACAGCAGCTCGGGGACGAGGACGGCGAGCTCCTCTCGCGAGAGGCCGGCGTAGTGGCTCACGCCGAGAGCCCGAGGCGGGCCGCCATCTTGTCGAGGTAGGTGAGCACGGCGGACTCGTCGGAGTCGGGCACGCCCCAGATCAGCTCGGAGGCGCCGGCGGCCGTCCAGTCGGCGACGTCCTCCTCGCTCGGCCGCTTCGCGACCAGCACCCGCACGTCGGGCTCGCCCTCGCGACCGGCCTCGGCCCACTCCTTGCGCAGCAGCTCGGCGCTCGCCGCGACGTCGGTCGAGGTGGGCGTGGTCATCCAGCCGTCGGCATGGGTGGCGATCCACTTCATCGTCTGGGGACCGGCGCCGGCGCCGATGACGACCGGGATCCGGCCCTGCGGGGGCTTCGGGTACGCCCAGCTCGGGCCGAAGCTGACGAACTCGCCGTCGTACGACGCCTCCTCCTCGGTCCACAGCGCCCGCATCGCGCCGAGGTACTCGGCCAGAACGGTGCGGCGCTTCGCTGCCGGGACGTGGTGGTCGGTGAGCTCGTCGGTGTTCCAGCCGAAGCCGGCGCCGATGGTGACCCGGCCGCCGGAGAGGTGGTCGAGGGTGGCGAGGGTCTTGGCGAGGGTGATCGGGTCGGACTCGACCGGCAGGGCGACCGCGGTCGACAGGCGGATCCGGGTGGTGACGGCCGCGCAGGTGGCCAGCGAGACCCACGGGTCGAGGGTGCGCAGGTAGCGGTCGTCGGGCAGCTCCTCGCCGCCGGTCGGGTGAAGGGCGTCTCGGCGGACCGGGATGTGGGTGTGCTCCGGCACGTAGATGGTGTCGAAGCCCCGCTCCTCGGCCGCCTGGGCCAGTCGGGCCGGCGTGATGCCGCGGTCGGAGGTGAAGAGGACGATCCCGTTGCGCATCCCCACAAAGTAGAACGAGTTCTAGGAAATGTCTTGCGGGCGGCGAGACCGTCTCCTATGTTGGACAGGTGTCCAGTCAGGTGTTCGAGATGCCGCGCCAGGGGTTGAACCCCCGGCAGGCCGAGACGGTGGAGAGGCTGCTCGCCGCCGGGCTCGAGGAGCTGCGGGCGGTCGGCCACGAGGCGCTGACGGTCCGCACGGTCGCCCAGCGGGCGGGAGTCTCGCCGGCGACGGCGTACACCTACCTCGCCTCCAAGAACCACCTCTTCGCCGAGCTCTTCTGGCGCCACCTGACCTCGGCCGAGCCGGCCCGGACCGCCGCGAGTACGGCGACCGAGCGGCTCCAGGCCACCATGCGCGCCCTCACCGCGCGGATCGTCGAGGAGCCCGAGCTGGCCGCGGCGGTGACGCCCGCACTGCTCGGCAGCGACCCCGACGTCGCGCGGCTGCGGCTCAAGATCGGCGGTGAGTTCCTCGCGCGCTTCGAGGCCGCGCTGGGCGACCCGGCCGACCCGGCCGTGCTGGAGGTGCTGGTGCTGACCTTCTCGGGCGCGTTGCTCCAGGCCGGGATGGGCCTGATGACCTACGACCAGATCGCCGAGCGGCTGGTCGCCGCCGTCGAGGTGATCCTGCGAGGCAGCTCATGACGGTGAGCACGCTCGTCTTCGACCCCTACGACTACGCCTTCCACGAGGACCCGTACCCGACCTACCAGCGGCTGCGTGACGAGGCCCCCGTCTTCCACGCGCCGGCCGACGACATCTGGGTGGTCTCGCGTCACCAGGACGTCTTCGACGTGCTGCGCGACGACGAGGTGTTCTCGAACCGGATGGGCGTCTCGCTCGACGCGTCCGCGTGGAACCCCGAGGCGCACCGGGTGATGAGCTTCCTCGGCCTCGACGGCGCCGAGCAGTCGCGTATCCGCAAGCTGGTCTCGGCCGCGTTCACCCCGCGCCGGGTCCGGGAGCTGACGCCGCAGGTGCAGGCGCTGACCGAGCGCTACCTGGCGCGGACCCTCGCCGCCCAGGCCGACTTCGGCGAGGCCGACTGGATCGCGGACTTCGCAGGCCTGCTCCCGATGGACGTCATCTCCGAGATGATGGGCGTGCCGGTGGCCGACCGCGACGAGGTACGCCGTCTCGCCGACCTCGTCGTGCATCGCGAGGACGGCGTGCGTGACGTGCCTCAGGCCGGGATGGAGGCGTCCTTCGCGCTCTTCGGCTACTACGGCGAGATGGTCGCCCAGCGCCGTCGTACGCCGACCGGGGACCTCACCTCCGCCCTCGTCGCGGCCGAGCTCGACGGCGACCGGCTCACCGACGGCGAGATCATGGCCTTCCTGTTCCTCATGGTGGTGGCCGGCAACGAGACCACGACCAAGCTGCTCGGCAACGCGCTCTTCCACCTCTCTGCGACCCCGGCGCAGAAGGAGCAGGTGCTTGCCGACCCCGCGCTGGTGCCGGCGTGGATCGAGGAGACGCTGCGCCACGACACGTCCAGCCAGATGCTGGCGCGCTATGTCACCGAGGACGTCGAGGTCGGTGGGGTGCGGATCCCCGGCGGCTCGAAGGCGCTGGTCCTGCTCGGCAGCGCGAACCGCGACGAGCGGGTGTTCACCGACCCGGCGAGCTACGACATCCACCGTGACAAGGCCGAGCTCGCGCAGATCCTGAGCTTCGGCACCGGCCGGCACTTCTGCCTCGGCGCCAACCTGGCCCGGTTGGAGGCGCGGGTGGTGCTGGAGGAGCTGGTCCGACGCGTGGCCGACTTCGAGGTGCATGCCGAGCGGGCGGTGCGGGTGCATTCGACCAGCGTGCGGGGCTTCGCGTCGCTGCCGGTCACCTTCGTGGAGCGGAGCGCCTGATGCCCAGGCCGGTTCATCCCGACCGCCGGCCGGCGGTCGTCGCGGGCGCGTCCTCCGGGATCGGCGCCGAGACCGCTCGGGCGCTCGCGGCCGCCGGCTTCCCCGTGGCGATCGGCGCCCGCCGGGTCGACCGGCTCGAGGAGCTGGCGTCGGGAATCCGGGAAGCCGGCGGTGAGGCCTTCGTGCATCCGCTCGACGTGGCCTCGACCGCGTCGGTCGAGGAGTTCGCGGCCGCGGCCGGGTCGGCTCTGGGTGAGATCGAGGTCGTGATCAGCAACGCCGGCCTGCTCGCTCCGGGGGCGATCGTCGACGCGACGACCGAGCAGCTCGCAGCGGAGTTCGACGTCAACGTGCTCGGCGCGCACCGACTGATTCGCGCCTTCGGTGCGGGAATGGTCGAGCGGCAGCGCGGCGACCTGGTCTTCGTCTCCTCCGACACCGCGCTGCGGGCCCGCCCGTTCATGCGCGGCTACAGCGCCACCAAGTCCGGCCTGGAGGGCCTGGTCGAGGCGCTGCAGATGGAGCTCGAGGGATCCGGTGTCCGCGCCTCGATCGTGCGGCCCGGCCCGACCTGGTCGGAGATGGGCTCGGACTGGGACGCCGACGCCGGCGCGAAGGTCCTCACCGAGTGGGTCAAGTGGGGCCACGCCCGGCACTCCCGCTTCCTCAAGGCGTCCGCGATCGCGGACGCCATCACGACCGTCGTCAGCGCGCCCCGCGGTGTGCATCTCAGCCCGGTCGACGTGAACCCCGAAGCTCCGCTGGAGGAGAAGTGACGCTCGCCGACATCCCCGAGGTCTCGACGGTCCTCGACGACCAGGGCGCCGACGTACCCGCGATCATCAAGGGCACCGGCCACCTTCCCGAGATGCGGGTCGACCCGATCGCGCTGTTCCACCGGGTGCGGGAGGAGTGTGGCGACCTCGGCCGGTTCCGGCTGGCCGACAAGCAGGTCGTGCTGGTCACCGGCGCCGAGGCCAACGAGGCGTTCTTCCGGGCGCCCGAGGACGTGCTGGACCAGGCGGCGGCGTACCCGTTCATGACGCCGATCTTCGGCAAGGGCGTGGTCTTCGACGCCTCGCCCGAGGAGCGCCAGCAGATGCTGAAGAACCAGGCGCTGCGCGGCGACATGATGCGCGGGCACGCGCGGACCATCGAGGCCGAGATCCGCCGGATGGTGGCCGGCTGGGGCGAGGAGGGCGAGATCGACCTGCTCGACTTCTTCGCCGAGCTGACCATCTACACTACCTCCTCGTGCCTGATCGGCAAGCCCTTCCGCGACCAGCTCGACGGCTCGTTCGCGGAGATCTACCACCGGCTGGAGCACGGCACCGACGCGATCGCGTACGTCGACCCGTATGCCGACGTCGAGAGCTTCCGGATCCGCGACCAGGCCCGCGAGGAGCTGGTCACGAAGGTGCAGGCGATCATCGCCGCGCGGATCGCGCAGGGCGAGATCCCGCGTGAGGACCGGGATCTGCTCGACGTCCTCATCGCCGTCGGGTACGACGCCGACATGGTCACCGGCATCTTCATCTCGATGATGTTCGCCGGTCACCACACGTCGTCCGGCACGGCCTCCTGGGCGATGATCGAGCTGCTCCGCCATCCCGGCGTGATGGCGTCCGTGGTCGAGGAGCTGGATGCGCTCTACGCCGACGGATCCGAGGTCTCGTTCCAGGCGCTGCGCTCGATCCCGGTGCTGGAGGCGGCGCTCAAGGAGACCCTGCGGCTGCATCCGCCGCTGGTCATCTTGATGCGGCTGGTGCGGGAGGACTTCGAGCTGCTCGGCCACACCATCCCGGCCGGCACCGTGCTCGCCGCCTCGCCGCGGGTCTCCAACCGGATCGAGGAGGACTTCCCTTCAGCCCACGCCTTCGATCCCGGGAGGTACCTGGACCCGCGCCAGGAGGACCTACAGAACCGCTGGACCTGGATCCCGTTCGGCGCCGGCAAGCACCGCTGCGTCGGCAACGCGTTCGCGATGATGCAGATGAAGGCGATCTTCTCGGTGATCCTGCGCGACTTCACCTTCGAGCCGGTGCAGGAGCTGGACTCCTACCGCGACGACGTCACCAAGATGGTCATCCAGCTCGCCCAGCCTGCCCGGGTCCGCTACCGCCGGCGGGCCCGATGAGGGTCGTCGCCGACACCGGCCTGTGTCAGGGGCACCAGCTGTGTCAGGGCGAGGCGCCCGACGTCTTCGGGTTCGACGAGGCCGCCGACGTGGTCGTCGTGCTCGACGCGAACCCGGCCGAGGAGCGGCGTACCGACGTCGCCACCGCCGTGAAGTACTGCCCCGCCTTCGCCCTGTCCGTCGAGGAGGACCGATGAGTGACCTGACCGCGCCCCTGAGCCGAGTCGAGATCGAGGAGTTCTGGGCGACCTGGCTGCAGATCAACCGCGAGGTGGAGCAGGCGGGCGACTGGCGCCCGATGGCCGAGTGGTACGCCGAGGACGCGACCTACGGCTGGATGTACCACCCCGACGAGCACTTCATGGCCGTCGGCCGCGACCAGATCCGGGACTGGGCGATCGGCATCGAGATGGACGGCCTGGACGGCTGGCACTACGACTACGTCTGCACGATGATCGACGAGCAGAAGTCGATGGTGCTGGGGTTCTGGAAGCAGCGGGCCGGCATCGTCGACGACGCCACCGGCAAGGAGTTCGAGATCCTCGGGATCGGCGGCTCGTGGTTCGGGCTCAAGCGGGTCACCGAGGGTGCCGACGCCGGCCGGATCAAGATCGACTGGCAGCGCGACTGGTTCGACCTGCCTTCGACCGGCCACACGTTCCTGGAGATCCTCAAGTCCGGCAAGGCGCCCGACACCCTGATGAAGCGGCTCGAGGTGACCGGGCACGGGGTGCCGGGCCACTACCACTACGCCGATCTGCCGTCGACGCTGTGGCCGCCGCCGGTCGAGGCCGGGCAGTACGTCACCCAGGAGCCCGCCCGATGACCGCGTTGCCGCCGCCGGCCCAGCAGCTGATCGACGGCAAGCTGGTCGCCGCCTCCTCGGGGGAGACCTACCCGATCCTCAACCCCGCTTCGGGTTCCGAGATCGGCGTCGCCCCGGACGGCACCGCGGCCGACGTCGACGCCGCGATCGCCGCGGCCCGGCGGGCCTTCGACGAGTCGTCGTGGTCGACCGATGTCGGACTGCGGGTCCGGTGCCTGCGCCAGCTGCACGCCGCCCTGCTGGAGAACGCGGACGCCTTCCGGGCGCTGACCACCGCCGAGGTCGGGATGCCCGGCTTCATGATGGGCGCGGCCGGCTTCGACGTACCGGTGGACGGGCTGCGGTGGGTCACCGACCTGCTCGAGACCTATGCGTTCGAGACGGACCTGGGAGTCGCCGCGCCGATGGGCATCCCCTCCCGTCGTACCGTGCTGCGCGAGCCGGTCGGCGTCGTCGCCGCGATCACGCCGTGGAACGTGCCGACCCAGATCAACCTCGCCAAGGTCGGCCCGGCGCTGGCCGCCGGCTGCACCGTGGTGCTCAAGCCCGCACCCGACACCCCGTGGCTGGCGGCCGAGCTGGGTCGGCTGGTCGCCGAGCACACCGACATCCCGCCCGGCGTCCTCAACGTGGTCACGCCGCGCTCCAACGAGGTCGCCTCCGTGCTGTCGACCGACCCGCGGATCGACATGGTCTCCTTCACCGGCTCGACCGGGGTCGGGCGCGCGATCATGGCCGCGGCCGCGCCCACGCTGAAGAAGGTCTTCCTCGAGCTCGGCGGCAAGTCCGCGGCGATCGCCCTCGACGACGCCGACATCGCGGCCGTCGCCGGCGGCACCGCCTTCGCGGCGTGCATCCACGCCGGCCAGGGCTGCGCCATCACCACCCGGCTGATCGTCCCCCGGGACCGCTACGACGAGGCGGTCGCCGTCGCGGCATCGACCATGGAGTCGATCGGCGCTCGTGATCCCCAGGACCCGGGCGGGATCTGCGGCCCGGTGATCTCGGCGGTGCAGCGGGACCGGGTGGCGGCGTACTTCTCGGTCGCGCTGGAGGAGGGCGGGCGCTTCGCGACGGGCGGGTCGATCATCGACCAGCCCGGCTACTGGGTCGCGCCGACGGTCGTGGCCGGCCTCGACAACTCCTCGCGGCTCGCGCAGGAGGAGATCTTCGGCCCGGTGCTCGTCGTCATCGCGCACGACGGCGACGACGACGCGGTCCGGATCGCCAACGACTCGGCGTACGGGCTCTCCGGCTCCGTCGACTCCGCGTCGCTGGAACGGGCTCGCGCCGTCGCTGCCCGGATCCGCACCGGCACGCTCGCCGTCAACGGGGGTGTGTGGTTCAGCCCGGACGCGCCGTTCGGGGGGTACAAGCAGTCCGGTGTCGGGCGGGAGATGGGGGTTGCCGGGTTCGAGGAGTACCTGGAGACCAAGACGATTGCGGAGCCGGCGTGAGGGGGCTGCGGGAATCACCGCTGAAGCGGTGATTCCCGCGCTTCTTGACCATTGCAACGGCCAGTAAGTGCAGGGATCGCCGCTGAAGCGGTGATTCCCGCACACCGGAGTGACAGGAGTGATCGTGAGGTTCGAGAACAAGGTCGTCGTCGTGACCGGCGCGGCGCAGGGCATCGGCGAGGCGTATGCGAGGGCGCTGGGGAAGGAGGGTGCGGCGGTCGTGGTGGCCGACCTCAATGCCGAGGCGGGGGAGCAGGTCGCGGGGCAGATCGAGGCCGACGGCGGCCGCGCGATCTTCGTGCCCTGCGACGTGTCCTCCGCGGACTCGGCCGAGGCGCTGGTACGTCGGACCGTCGAGGAGCTCGGTGGGATCGACCACCTGGTCAACAACGCCGCGATCTACGGGGCGATGGAGTTCAACCTGCTGATCAGCGTGGACTGGGACTACTACCGGCGGTTCATGGCCGTGAACCTCGACGGCGCGCTCGTCATGACCCGCGCGGTGTACCCCGAGATCGCCAGGCGCGGCGGGGGCGCGATCGTCAACCAGTCCAGCACGGCGGCGTACCTCTACTCCGGCTTCTACGGGCTCGCCAAGGCCGGGATCAACAGCCTCACCCAGCAGCTCGCCCACGAGCTGGGCGGCCAGCGGATCCGCGTGAATGCGATCGCCCCGGGCCCGACCGACACCGAGGCGACCCGCACCCAGGCCGGCGCCGCGGCGCACGACATCGTCAAGAACTCACTGGCGATCAAGCGGATGGGCAGCGTCGACGACATGGTCGGCGCGCTGCTCTACCTGCTCTCCGACGATGCCTCGTGGGTGACCGGCCAGGTGCTGGCGGTCGACGGCGGCCAGACCTTCCGGCTCTGATGGGGGACCACGTGCGGGTGGGCTTCGTCGGCCTCGGCAACATCGGCAGGCCGATGGCGCTCCGGCTCGCCGCCAGCGCGGACATCGCCCTCCAGGTGTACGACGTCGCGCCCGAGGCCGTCGCCGAGCTGGTCGCCGCGGGCGCCACGGCCGTCGGCTCGGTCGCGGAGATCGACGCCGACGTGGTGTGCGTGATGGTGCGCGACGACGACCAGGTCCGGTCGGTGGCGGCTGAGCTGCCGCCCGGCGCCGTGCTCGTCGTCCACTCGACGGTCGCACCCTCGACGCCCGGGGAGCTCGCGGCGCGCGGGCGCCGGGTGTTGGACGCCCCGGTCAGCGGCGGCCCGATGGGCGCGGCCGAGGGTTCCTTGGCGATCATGGTCGGCGGGCCGGAGGATGCCTTCGCGGCGGCCCTACCGGCCCTCGAGGTGATGGGCGGCAAGGTCGTCCACGCCGGCCCGCTCGGCTCCGGCACGCGGATGAAGCTGGCCCGCAACCTGATCCACTTCGTCGCGTTCACCGCGGTCACCGAGGCCCAGCGCCTCGCCGAGGCCGCCGGTCTCGACCTGGTCGCGCTCGGCGACGTCGTGCGGCACACCGACGCGATCACCGGCGGCCCCGGCGCGATCATGTACCGCGACACCACCGCGCCGATCGCCCAGGACGACTTCTGGCACGGCGTCTTCTCCCACGTCGCCGCGCTGGGGGGCAAGGACCTGGGCTTCGCGATCGCCCTCGCGGACGAGCTCGGGGTCGACGTGCCCCTGGCGAGGGAGGCGCTGCCCCGTCTCGGGCCCGGGCTCGGCCTGCCTGTGGAGGACACGGGCGGCGAGCGGAGGAATCGGTGAGCCTTTCCTCGTCCCGGATCGCGGGTCACAATGAGAGGGAGGTCGATGTGTCCCCACGTTCGTCAGGAGCTGTCGTGCTCGAAGTGCCGGTCGACGCCGTGCAGCGACTGCGCATGTCCTGGGAGGAGTACGAGCGACTCCCCGCGTGGCCGCGCACGGAGTGGGTCGACGGCGAGGTACTGGTGATGCCGCCGGTAGCCCAGCCCCATGGGTCTGCCGTCATTCGTCTCGGTGCGCTGCTCGTGGCGGCCTTCCCCGATCTCGAGGTCGGCAGCGAGGTCGGCCTCCGGCTGCCCCGCAACCGGCTGCGCGGTCCCGACGTCATGATGGCGGCGAGCCGCACCGACGAGGTCTTCCGGACCACGATGCCGCTCCTCGTCGCCGAGGTGCTCTCGCCGGCCACGCGGGGCGAGGACACGATCCACAAGCCGATGGAGTACGCCGAGGGCGGGGTCGAGCGGTACTGGATCGTCGACCCCGAGCTGCGCACCATCGAGGCCCTGCGCAACGTCGACGGCGCCTGGGAGACCGAGGCCCACCTCGACGATCGCGACCCGGTGGCCGAGGTCGTGATCGGCGAGCACGGCAGCGTCGTACTCGACCTGCGGGAGATCCTGCGGTGAGCGACAAGTTCGACGACCTGCCGGAGCAGCGGGCCATGGGTCTGCGCAAGATGGAGCAGGTCTACGGCTTCGACATGACCGACGGCACCGGCGACTTCTTCCGCTACACCGCCGACCACCTCTTCGCCGACATCTGGGCGCGGCCCGGCCTCACCGACCGCGACCGGCGGCTGCTGCTCATCGGCATGCTCGCCGGCCAGGGCGCGGCCGACGTCCTCGGCATCCAGATCCCCGCGGCCCACGCCGCCGGCGATCTCGACGAGGACGCGCTGCGCGAGATCGTGGTCTTCCTCAGCCACTACGCCGGCTGGCCGCAGGGTGCCCGGCTGAACTCGATCGTCGAGGAGACGATCGCGAAGGCACAGCGCACGTAGACCCACGGACCGTCCAGGATGGCGACAAGCCGCCGTGAGCCGGCTCACACCGGCTTGTTAGCCTCGGAGGCGATGACTCGCAACGTGGCGAAGGCCGTTCCGGACCAGCAGGCCGAGCCGGTGACCCCGGACGTGCTCGACTCCCTCCTCAACACCCCGGTGAGCCGGGGCGCGGGGGACGTCGCGGTCTGGCGGATACCGACCGAGACCCTGGGCGACCAGGAGCTCGAGGTCGCTCGCGATTGGCTCGACGAGGGAGAGCGGCGGCAGGCGTCGTCGTACGTGCGGGCCGAGCTGCGCCGCGCCTACGAGATCGCCCACGCGGCCGCGCGCCTGGTGGTCGGGGCGGTGTCCGACACCCCGCCGGAGAAGGTGGTGTGGGGCCGGCACGCCTGTCCCGGGTGCGGCGAGCCCCACGGCCGGCCGCGGGCCGAGGGATCCGGCGTGGAGTTCTCGCTGAGCCACACCCCGGGCCAGGTCCTGGTCGCGGTGGCCGACGTCGCCGTCGGCGTCGACGTCGAGCGGCACCCCGACGACCCGGTGGCGCTCGCGAAGCTGCTCCACCCGCGCGAGCTCGAGGAGATCGAGGCCGCCGCCCACGGCACGCTCGACGGCGGCCGGGCCACGGTGCGGTTCACCCGGGCCTGGGCGCGTACCGAGGCCTACCTCAAGGGCATCGGCATCGGGCTGGGCCGCGACCCCCACCTCGACTATCTCGGCACGGACGGCGCCCCGAGCCGGAGCCTCGGGGCGTGGACGGTGCGCGACGTCGTCGTGCCCGAGGGGTACGGCGCCGCCCTCGCCGTGCTGGACGAGGGCTGACCCGGGGGGTGCTCAGTCCTGCAGCAGCGCTGCGTAGCGCCGCTTCTGCCTCGGCTCGACGATCCCGTGCAGCGCGAGGGCGAACTGCTGGCGGACGTACTCGTCGAACCCGAGGGTGCGCTCGAAGTACCAGTGCTTGAGCGCCCAGGCGTGGGCGAGCAGGACCAGGTTGGCGGAGACCAGGTCGGGCTCGACCGGCCGTAGCGCGCCGGCCTCGATGCCGTCGGCGATCGCGCGGCGCAGCGGCTCGGTGGTCTCGACCTCGAGGTCCTTGATCCGTCGGCGGCCCGCCTCGTCGAGGGACTTGCCCTCGCGGTAGGTGAGGACGGCGGCGTGGCGGTGGCGGTCGATCACCTCGCAGTAGCCGCGGAAGGCCGCGGCCAGGCGCTCGACCGGGTCGTCGCCGGCGGCCGCCATCGCCGCGGGTACGGCGGTCGCGAAGTCGTCGAGGACGTGGACGATCACCGCCAGCAGGATCTCGTCCTTGCTGCCGAAGTAGCGGTAGATCAGGCCCACGCTGACCCCGGCCTCGGCGGCGAGCGCCTGCATCGAGACGCCGTGGGAGCCGTCGCGCTCCATCAGGCGGGCGGCGGCGTCGAGGAGCTGCTCGCTGCGCTGCCGGGCTCGCGCCTCGCGCGCCGCGGTGTCGGGGTCGAGTGCCTGGGTCATCGTCGCGGTCTCCGGGTCGGTCGAGGTGAACGTGGGTTCATTCAACCACGGGGCTCGCGACGGCAGCCGTTGACATCGGGAGAGAATGAATCTACGTTCATTGCAGATGAACGAATATTCACACCCGAGGAGCGTGCGGCATGACCGACCTGATGGAGCAGAAGTTCGACGACATCACCTATGTCGTGGAGGACGCGGCGGCGATCGTCACGATCAGCCGTCCCGAGCGCTACAACGCCTTCCGGTCGCAGACCGTGGACGAGCTGATCACCGCCTTCAACCTGGCGTGGTCCGACCCGCGGGTCCGCGCCGTGATCCTCACGGGTGCGGGGGAGAAGGCGTTCTGCACCGGTGGCGACGTCAAGCAGCGGGCCGAGACCGGCGACTACGGCCCGAGCGAGCTCGGCCGGTTCCGGGTCGGCGACCTGCACAAGCTGATGCGCGACATCCCCAAGCCGGTCATCGCCGCGGTCAACGGCATCGCGGTCGGCGGCGGCCACGTGCTGCACGTCCTGTGTGATGTCTCCATCGCCAGCGAGACCGCCCGGTTCGGGCAGGCCGGTCCGCGAGTCGGCTCCTTCGACGCGGGCTTCGGGTCGGCGTACCTGGCCCGGGTCGTGGGCGAGAAGAAGGCCCGCGAGATCTGGTTCTGGTGCCGCCAGTACTCCGCGCAGGAGGCGCTGGCGATGAACCTGGTCAACAAGGTCGTGCCGGCCGACGAGCTGCTGGTCGAGGCCAAGGCGTGGGTCGCCGAGGTCGCCGAGAAGAGCCCGACCGCGATCCGCTTCCTCAAGCAGTCGTTCAACGCCGACACCGACCACCAGGCCGGCTTCAGCAACATGGCGATGACCGCGCTCGACATGTTCGTGGCCTCGCCCGAGGGCGCCGAGGGCGCCGCGGCGTTCGCCGAGAAGCGGCCGGCCGACTTCGCCGCCCACGTGAACTGGCACTGAGATGCACTACGGACGCGACGAAGACCAGGAGGCCTTCCGCGCCGAGATGCGCCGGTGGGCGGAGAAGGTGCTCGCGCCGCACTACCAGGCCGACGACCAGGCGGCGCAGTTCCGTCACCAGCTCGCCCTCGACATGGCGGGGATGGGCCTGACCGGGCTCCGCATCCCCGAGGAGCACGGCGGCCAGGACGCCACCGCCGTCATCGCCGGGATCGCCGCCGAGGAGGTCGGCCGCGCCGACTTCAACGCCGGCTACCTGATCATCAACACCGCGCTGATCAGCGACATCATCGTCCGCAACGCGACCGCCGAGCAGAAGGCGGCCTGGCTGCCGGGCATCGCCTCGGGCGAGACCGTGCCCTGCATCATGATCACCGAGCCCGGACACGGCACCGACGCGGCGAGCCTGGAGTTGCGCGCCGTCCCCGACGGGGAGGACGCCTGGGTGCTCAACGGCGAGAAGACCTCGATCACGCTCGGCATGGCGTCCGACCGCGCCGTCGTCCTGGCCCGCACCGGCGAGCCCGGTGCCCGCGGGGTCTCGGCGTTCTGGGTGGACCTGACGGACCCGGGCGTCACCCGCAGCGCCTTCGACGACCTCGGCAGCCGCGCGATCGGCCGCGCGTCGATCCACTTCGACGACGTGCGCGTCACCCGGGCCGAGCTGATCGGCAACGAGGGCGACGGCTTCGTCTCGGTGATGCAGGGCTTCGACTACTCCCGCGCGATCATCGGCCTGCTCTGCCTCGGCGCCGCCCAGGTCTCGCTCGACGAGGCCGCCCAGTGGGCGCGCGACCGCGAGGCCTTCGGGCAGCCGATCGGCAGGTTCCAGGGGGTCAGCTTCCCCCTCGCGGAGTACGCGACCTACGTCAAGGGCGCGCGCCACGTCTGCTACGAGGCGCTGTGGCTCAAGGACCACGACCTCGAGCACAGCGCCGAGGCGGCGATGGCCAAGTTCTGGGCGCCCAAGCTCGCCACCGAGGTGATCCACCAGGCGCTGCTCACCCTCGGCCACGTCGGCTACTCGACCGAGCACAAGGTCGGCCAGCGGCTGCGCGACGTCATCGGTCTCGAGATCGGCGACGGCACCGCCCAGGTCTCCAAGCTCGTCATCTCCCGCGGCCTGCTCGGCCGCGCCTACGCACCCTGATCGGAAGGACCACAACCATGGGCAAGCTCGAGAACAAGATCGCGATCGTCACCGGCGCCGGCCAGGGCATCGGCAAGGCGATCGCCGCCAAGCTGGCCGCCGAGGGCGCGACCGTCGTGGTGACCGACATCAACGAGGCCACCGCCAAGGAGACCGCCGACGAGATCGGCGGCGGCGCGGTGGGCATCGCCACCGATGTCACCGACCGGACGTCGGTCGACACCATGGTCGATCAGGTCGTGGCCCAGCTCGGCCGGGTCGATGTCCTCGTCAACAACGCGGGATGGGACAAGGCCGAGCCGTTCGTCGACTCCGAGCCGGAGACCTGGGACCGGGTGATCGGGATCAACCTGTACGGCGTCCTCAACACCTCCAAGAAGGTGCTGCCGCTGATGATCGCCCAGGGCGGCGGCCGTGTGGTCAACCTCGGCTCCGACGCCGGCCGGGTCGGCTCGTCGGGGGAGGCGGTCTACTCGGCCGCCAAGGGCGGGGTGATCGCGTTCACCAAGGCCACCGCCCGCGAGGTCGCCCGCGCCGGGGTCGCGGTCAACTGCGTGTGCCCCGGTCCGACCGACACCGCCCTGTTCGCCTCGATGGGCGGCGAGAGGCTGCGCGAGGCGCTGGCCAAGGCGATCCCGATGCGCCGCCTCGGCCAGCCGGAGGACCTCGCCAACGCCGTCGTCTTCTACGCCTCCGACGAGGCCGCCTTCATCACCGGCCAGACCGTCAGCGTCAGCGGCGGCCTGACCATGTCCTGATCCGTTCCTGATCCTCCCTGCCGACAGGAGCACGTCGTGTTCGAGACCCTTCTCACCCCCGCCCGGATCGCCCGGGAGACGGCCGCCGGCCACTGGCGCGGCCACACGATCACCGACTTCCTCGACCAGCACGCCGCCGCGACGCCCGACAAGGTCGCCTTCGTCGACAGCCGCCGGTCGATCACGTACGGCGAGCTGCGGCGCCTCGTCGACCGGGTCGCCCTCGGCCTCGTCGAGCGCGGGCTCGGTCCCGGCGACGTGATCTCCTTCCAGCTCCCCAACTGGGTCGAGTGGGTCGTCCTCCACTACGCGGCGACCCGGATCGGGGCGGTGAGCAACCCGCTGATCCCGATCTACCGGGAGCGGGAGGTCGGCTTCATGGTGGGCCTGGCGAGGTCGCGGCTGGTCGTCGTGCCGCGGGAGTTCCGCGGGTACGACTACCCGGCGATGGTGGAGCGACTGCGGCCGGACTGGGAGCAGCCGGTCGACGTCCTCGTCGTCGGCGAGCCGTCGTGGGACGAGCTGGTCGACACGGCGTGGGAGGAGAGGACCGACCCGGCGAGCCTGGCGGCGCTGCGCCCGGACGCCGACGAGGTCACCCTGCTCATCTTCACCAGCGGGACGACCGGCGAGCCCAAGGGCGTCATGCACACCCACAACACCCTGGTCGCCGCCAACGACCCGCTGCCGGCGCGGCTCGGTGTCAGCGGCGAGAGCGTGCTGCACATGGCCTCGACGCTGGCCCACCTCACCGGCTTCCTCTACGGTGCCCGGCTCAACGTGCAGAACGGCGCGACCTGCGTGCTGCAGGACGTGTGGGACCCGCCGACCTTCGTGGAGCTGGTCGCCGAGCACGGCATCACCTACACGTCGGCCGCGACGCCCTTCCTCCACGATCTGCTCGCCGCGCCCAACCTGGCCGAGCACGACCTGTCCTCGCTGGTCCGGTTCTGCTGCATGGGCGCCCCGATCCCGCCGGCCGTGGTCCGGGCCGCCCGGGAGGCACTGCCGGGTCTGGTGGTCGTCGGCGGCTGGGGCCAGACCGAGGAGGGCCTGGTCACCATCGGGATCCCCGGCGACCCCGAGGCGAAGATCGTCGAGACCGATGGCTACCCCTGGCCGGGCATGGAGATCCGCGTGGTCGACGAGGGTGGCTGCGTCGTACCTGCGCGCACCGAGGGCGCCCTGCAGGTGCGCGGCCCCTTCCTCTTCGTCGGATACGCCGAGCGGCTCGACCTCACGCGGACCCTGCTCGTGCCCGCCGAGGACGGCGGTGAGCCCTGGTTCGACACCGGCGACCTCGCGTACGTCGACGAGGACGGCTACCTGCGGATCTCCGGTCGCACCAAGGACGTGATCATCCGGGGCGGGGAGAACATCCCGGTCGCCTACGTCGAGAACGCGCTCTACGAGCATCCCGCGATCGACGCGGTCGCGGTCGTGGCCAAGCCCGATCCGCGGCTGCAGGAGCGGGCCTGCGCCTGCGTCGTGCTGAAGCCGGGCACGGCGCTGACCTTCGAGGACCTGCAGGCGTTCTTGGCCGGCCGGGGCGTGGCCAAGCAGTACTGGCCCGAGCAGCTCGTCGTCCTCGACGACCTGCCGCGCACGCCGAGCGGCAAGATCCAGAAGTTCCAGCTCCGCGACCGGGTGGCCGGCTCGTGAGCGCGCTGCCGGCCCTCGAGACGCTGCTGGTGGATGTCGCCGACGGCGTCGCTCTGGTGACGATCGACCGCCCGGAGGTCCGCAACGCGGTCAGCCGCCAGGTCCAAGACGACCTGCGCGCCGCGCTCGACGCCTTCCGCGACGACGACGCGGTGGGCGCGCTGGTGATCACCGGCGCCGGCGACCGCGCCTTCGTCGCGGGCGCCGACATCGGGCAGCTGCGGCACTACGACCTGCACACCGGGCTGGCCTCCGACATGCAGCGCCTCTACGACGAGGTGGAGGCCTATCCGAAGCCGACCATCGCGGCCGTCAACGGCTATGCCCTCGGCGGTGGCTGCGAGCTGGCCATGGCCTGCGACCTCCGGATCGCGGCCACCACCGCCCGGTTCGGGCTGCCGGAGACCAACCTGTCGGTCCTGCCGGGTGCCGGCGGCACCCAGCGGATGGCGCGGCTGGTCGGGACCGGGCTGGCGATCGACCTGGTGCTGACCGGCCGGATGCTCACCGCCGACGAAGCCCTGGCCGCCGGCCTGGTCACCCGGGTCGCCGAGCCCGAGGCGCTGCTCGCCACCGCCCGCGAGGTCGCGCGGACGATCCTCGCCAAGGGGCCGCTCGCCGTGCGCCTGGCCAAGCTGGTCATCCGCTCGGGCATGGACGCCGACCAGCGCACCGGCCTGGTCGTCGAGCGGCTCGCCCAGGCGCTGCTCTACACGACCGACGACAAGCGTGAGGGCGCCGAGGCGTTCTTGGCGAAGCGGACGCCGAGCTGGAGCGCGCGATGAGCCGCATCGAGTCGGTCCTCGTGGTCGGTGCCGGAGCGATGGGCGCGCAGATCGCGCTGGTCGCCGCGTTGGCGGGCCACCGGGTCGCGCTTCACGACCTCGACGTCGAGACCCTGGCCCGGGCCGAGCGGGAGCTGCGCGAGCGGATGGCGCGGCAGATCGTCAAGGGCCGTCGTACGCCCGAGGACGTGGGGGAGGCCTTCGCCCGGCTCCGCCTCGCCACCGAGCTGGCCGGCGTCACGGACGTCGACCTGGTCGTCGAGGCGGTCGTCGAGAGGATCGACGTCAAGAGGGGGCTGTTCGCCGAGCTCGACCGGCACTGCCCCGAGCGCACCGTCCTCGCCAGCAACTCCTCCAGCTTCGTGCCCTCGGCGATGGCCGGCGCCACGACGCGACCCGACCGGTTCTGCAACCTGCACTTCTTCAACCCCGCGCTGGTGATGAGCTGCGTCGAGGTGGTGCGCGGCCCCGAGACCTCGGCGCCGACCCTGGCGGCCGCGCTCGCCTTCGTGGAGCGGATCGGCAAGCAGCCGGTCGTGCTCGACAAGGAGATCCCCGGCTTCGTCGCCAACCGGATCCTCAACGCCGTACGCGACGAGGCGATCGGGCTCCTCGAGGGTGGCCATGCCACCGTCGAGTCGATCGACACCGCCTGCCGCACCGCGCTGGGCTATCCCATGGGTCCGTTCGAGCTGATGGACCTGACCGGTATCGACATCGGCTTCCTCACCAAGCAGGCTCGGTACGCCGAGACCGGCGATCCCGCCGACGCGCCGTCCGCCACCGTGCGGGCGCTCGTCGAGGCGGGCCATCTCGGCCGCAAGACCGGCCGTGGCTTCTACACCTACGACACCGACGGAGACGACTGATGGACCTGACCCTCACCGAGGACCAGATCGGCTTCCGGAAGCTCGCCCGCGAGTTCCTCGACCACGAGGTGGTGCCCTACCGCGCCGAGTGGGACCGTCGCGAGTCGGTCGACACCGCGATCATCCCGAAGCTCGGCGAGATCGGCTTCTTCGGCCTCACCATCCCCGAGGAGTACGGCGGCGTCGGCGGCGACTACATCACCTACTGCATCGGCATGGAGGAGCTCGGCCGCGCCGACTCGGCGGTGCGCGGGATCGGTTCGGTCTCGATGGGCCTGTTCGGCAAGATCGTGCTCGAGCACGGCACCGAGGAGCA
This sequence comes from Nocardioides sp. S5-5, assembly GCF_054954065.1. Taxonomy (NCBI): domain Bacteria; kingdom Bacillati; phylum Actinomycetota; class Actinomycetes; order Propionibacteriales; family Nocardioidaceae; genus Nocardioides; species Nocardioides sp. S5-5. The sequence goes on along the minus strand of NZ_CP199913.1, from coordinate 4,135,912 downwards.
GCGGCAGGAGTGGCTGCCCGGCATCGCCACCGGCACCAGGCTCGGCTGCTTCGGCCTCACCGAGCCCGACACCGGCTCCGACGCGGGCAACCTCAAGACCCGCGCGGTCCGCGACGGCGACGACTACCTGATCACGGGCAGCAAGATCTTCATCACCAACGGCACCTGGGCCGATGTGTGCCTGGTCTTCGCGCGCACCGGGGAGCCGGGCCCGAAGGGCGTCTCGGCCTTCCTCGTCCCGACTGACGCTCCCGGGTTCACCCGCACCGAGATCCACGGCAAGCTCGGCCTGCGCGGCCAGGCGACCGCGGAGCTCGGCCTCGACCGTGTGCGGGTACCCGCCTCGGCGCTGGTCGGCGAGGAGGGCGAGGGGTTCAAGCTCGCCATGAAGTCCCTCGACAAGGGCCGGGTCTCGGTCGGCGCCGGCTGCGTCGGCATCATCCAGGGCTGCCTCGAGGCCGTGGTGGCCTACAGCAAGGAGCGCCGGCAGTTCGGCCGGCCGCTCGCGTCCTTCCAGCTGATCCAGGACATGATCGCCGAGATCTCCGTCGACGCCGACGCCGCGCGGCTGCTCACCTGGCGTGCCGCGGACCTGATCGAGCGCGGCATCCCGTTCGCGACCGAGGCATCGAAGGCGAAGTACTTCGCCTCGGAGGCGGCGCTCAAGGCGGCCAACCTCGCGATCCAGGCCTTCGGCGGCTACGGGTACGTCGATGAGTACCCGGTTCAGAAGTACATGCGCGACGCGCGGGTGATGACGCTGTACGAAGGCACCAGCCAGATCCAGAAGCTGCTCATCGGCCGGGCCGAGACCGGCATCTCCGCATTCCTCTGAAGCTCTCGAGTCCCGACAGGAAGTGACCTCCATGGCACAGGCACCGCTCGACCTCTTCGGCATCGACCACCTCCTCGACGAGGAGGAGATCGCGATGCGCGACACCGTCCGCTCCTTCGTGGAGGCGCGGATCAAGCCGAGCCTCGCCGACTGGTACGAGAACGCGGCGATCCCGGCCCGGGAGCTGGCCCTCGACCTCGGCAAGCTGGGCGTGCTCGGCATGCACCTGGAGGGGTACGGCTGCGCGGGAACCAGCGCGACGGCGTACGGCCTGGCGTGCCTGGAGCTCGAGGCAGCGGACTCGGGCCTGCGCTCGCTGGTCTCGGTGCAGGGCTCGCTGGCGATGTTCGCGATCTGGAAGTGGGGCTCGCAGGAGCAGAAGGAGACCTGGCTGCCGCGGATGGCCACCGGTGAGGCGATCGGCTGCTTCGGCCTCACCGAGCCCGACTTCGGCTCGAACCCGGCCGGGATGCGCACCCGCGCGATCCGCGACGGCGACGGGTGGGTGCTGAGCGGCAACAAGATGTGGATCACCAACGGCTCGGTCGCCGACGTCGCGGTGGTGTGGGCGCAGAGCGACGAGGGGATCCGCGGGTTCGTCGTACCTGCCGGCACGCCGGGCTTCAGCGCGCCCGAGATCAAGAGGAAGATGTCGCTGCGCGCCTCGGTCACCTCCGAGCTGGTGCTCGACTCGGTGCGGCTGCCCGACAGCGCCGTGCTCCCGGAGGTGCGCGGGCTGAAGGGGCCGCTGTCGTGCCTGAACGAGGCCCGGTTCGGGATCGTGTTCGGCGCCCTCGGTGCCGCGCGCGACTGCATCGAGACGGCCATCGCCTATGCGAAGGACCGGGACATCTTCGACAAGCCGCTGGCGTCGTACCAGCTGACCCAGGCCAAGCTCGCCGACATGAGCCTCGAGCTCGGCAAGGGGATGCTTCTCGCGCTGCACCTGGGTCGGCTCAAGGACACCGGCCGGCTGCACCCCGACCAGGTCAGCCTCGGCAAGCTCAACAACGTCCGCGAGGCGATCGCGATCGCGCGGGAGTGCCGCACCATCCTCGGCGCCGCCGGGATCACCCTGGAGTACCCGATCATGAGACACGCCAACAACCTCGAGTCCGTGCTGACCTACGAGGGCACCAGCGAGGTCCACCAGCTCGTCATCGGCCGGGCGCTGACCGGGGAGGCCGCCTTCCGCTGAGCTGCCGGCCGCGGGTCGCGCGTCGGTGAGACCCGATTGGACAATGGTTAGGCTGGCCTTATTATCGTCACATGTTTGAAGACGAGGCCGCGGTGCTGGTCACCGGAGCCGCCTCGGGCATCGGCCGGGCGGTCGCCCGGGAGCTGAGCGGGGCCGGTGTGCGGCTGGCGCTGCTGGACCGTGACCCGGAGGCCCTGCGGGCGGTGGCGGCCGAGCTGTCGGCGCTCGAGCTCGTGGCGGACGTGGCCGACGCGGCCGCCGTGCGCGCGGCCTTCGACCAGGCGGCCGATGCCCTGGGGCCCCTGGCCGGGGTGGTGTCCGCCGCCGGGATCCTGGTCCCGGGCGGGCTGAGCGAGGTCATCGAAGACGACTGGCAGCGCCACCTCGCGGTCAACGCGGGCGGCGCGCTGCACTGCCTGCAGGGCGCCGCGCGGCAGGTCCGCGACGGTGGCGCGGTCGTGGTGGTGGGCTCGAACGCCGCCCGCGTGCCGCGCACCGGGATGATCGCGTACGCCGCCTCGAAGGCCGCCGCGGCGGCGGCGACCCGTGCCGCGGGCCTCGAGCTCGCGGCCCGGGGCGTGCGGTGCAATGTCGTCGAGCCGGGGTCGACCGACACCGCGATGCAGCGCGACCTGTGGCCCGACCCCGCGCAGGGGGCTGCCCGCGCCGTCCACGGCGACCCGGGTGCGTTCCGGGTCGGCATCCCGCTGGGCCGGATCGCCACGCCGGCCGATGTCGCCGCGGTCGTCGCCTTCCTGCTGTCCGACGCGGCGCGACACGTGACGCTGCAGCAGATCTTCGTCGACGGAGGAGCCTCGCTGTGAGCCACCCCCTGCTGTTCGCGTCCGGCGAGCAGGCGTACGTCGCCGACCGGGTGCTCCGCACCTGGCAGCACGCCGACAGCGCCGATGTGGCGTGGGCCGACGAGGTCGTGTCCGCCCTCGCACCCGGCGAACGGGCGCTGGTCGCGCTGTCCTTCGCCTCCGGTGCTCCCGGCATCGCGCACCAGGTCGTCGGCTCGGAGCGAGCGCTGGATCCGACGCCGGGGCCGGAGGTCGAGCGCCGGTGCGAGGTGACGGCGTACCCCACGCCGGCCGAGTACGCCGCGATGGTCGCCGCCGCGCTCGACAAGATCTCGCGCGGCGAGCTGGACAAGGTGGTGCTCGGTCGCTGTCTCGACGTGGTGAGCGAGCCGCCGCTGGTGCCGGCCGAGATCATCGACCGGCTGCTCACGACCCGCCCGGGCCGCTATGTCTTCAGCGTCCCGCTCATCCCGGCGCTCGACGGCGTCCTGCCCGACAAGGGCCGGGTCCTGGTCGGTGCCAGCCCCGAGCTGCTGGTGCGCCGCGAGGGCGCGGTCATCTCGTGTACGCCGCTGGCGGGCTCGGTGCCCCGCGCGGCCGATCCCGACGAGGACGCCCGCCGGGCCGCCGGCCTGCAGGCCTCGGCGAAGGATCTCGCCGAGCATGCCTTCGTCGTCGAGGCGATCGTGCATGCGCTCAAGGAGGTCTGCGTGGAGGTCGAGTATCCGGCGACGCCGGAGCTGCTCTCGACTGACACGGTGTGGCATCTGGCGACTCCGATCCATGCGCGGCTGGCTGATCCGGTCGAGGGGCCGAGTGCGTTGCGGCTGGCTCAGCTGCTGCACCCGACGCCGGCGGTGGGTGGGGTGCCGGCGGCGGCGGCGAATGCGGTGATCGCCGATCTCGAGGGGGATCTGCGTGACTGGTTCGCCGGGTGCGTGGGCTGGGTCGACGGCTCTGGTGACGGCGAGTTCGCCGTGACCATCCGGGCCGCGGTGATGGACGGTCCGCGGCTGCGGCTGTTCGCCGGGGCCGGGATCGTCGCGGGCTCCGAGCCCGCCTCCGAGGTCCGTGAGACCGGCGCGAAGCTGGCCACCATGGCCCGAGTCGCCGGTGTCACCCCGCCGCCCGACGCCATCGAGCCGCCGCGATGAGCGCCGCCCGGTCGCCGTTGGCGCCCGTGACCGGCTACCCCGCGGACGTCGCCGCGCGCTACCGGGCCGCCGGCCACTGGACCGACGAGACCTTCGCCGACTTCGTCGCGGATCGCACCACGCGGTTCGCCGCCCGCACCGCGGTCGTCGGCGTCGACGCGCACGGCGCGCCGGTGCGTTGGACGTACGCCGAGCTGGCGGTCGCCGCCGACGCGGCCGCGGCCCGGCTGGCCGCGGTGGGCGTCGTACCCGGCGACCGGGTGGTGCTGGCGCTGCCGAATGTCGCCGAGTTCGCCGCGGTCGTCCTCGGCTGCTTCCGGCACGGCGTGCTGCCCGTCTTCGCCCAGCCCGGGCACCGCGAGACCGAGCTGACCCAGTTCTGCGCGATCGCCGATGCCGCCGCGGTCGTGGTCTCCGGCGACACCGACGGCCACGACCACCGGGCCCTCGTCGCACGCGTGGCCGAGCGGCTGCGCGAGCGGGGGCACGAGCCGCCCGCGCTGGTCGACGTCCAGCAGTGGACGCATCTCGACCCGCCCGACAGCACACCTGGCCCCGCCAGACCTGGCACCTCGTCGGACGTGGCCTTCCTCCAGCTGTCGGGAGGGACGACGGGGGTGGCCAAGCTGATCCCGCGCACCCATGCCGACTACCTCTACTCCGTGCGCGCCTCCGCCGAGATCTGCGGGCTCACCGAGGAGACGGTGCTGCTCGTCGTGCTCCCGGCCGCCCACAACTTCGCGATGAGCTCGCCGGGGATCCTCGGGGTGCTGCACGCCGGCGGCACGGTCGTGCTGGCCCGCGACCCCAGTCCGCGCACGGCGTTCCGGCTGGTCGCCGACGAGCGGGTCACCTGGACCTCGTTGGTCCCGCCGCTGGCGCAGGCGTGGATCTCCTCCGCGCGCCGTCGTACGCCGGACCTCTCGTCGCTGGAGGTCGTCCAGGTCGGCGGGGCCCGGCTCTCCGACGCCGTGGCCGCCGAGATCGGCCCGGTGCTCGGCGCCCGGGTGCAGCAGGTGTTCGGGATGGCCGAGGGCCTGGTGAACTACACCCGGCTCGACGACGCCGAGGAGCTGGTGCTCACCACCCAGGGCCGGCCGATCAGCGCCGACGACGAGATCCGGATCGTCGACCCGGACGACCCCGACGAGGCCGAGGTACCCGAGGGCGCGGAGGGCGCGCTGTTGACCCGCGGCCCGTACACGATCCGCGGCTACTACGTGCCCGGCGGCACGGACGACCCGGTCAACTGCGACGCCTTCACCGCCGACGGCTTCTACCGCACCGGCGACCTGGTCCGGCGGCTGCCGAGCGGGCACCTGATCGTGACCGGCCGCGCCAAGGACCAGATCAACCGCGGCGGCGAGAAGGTGGCGACCGAGGAGATCGAGGGACCGCTCCTGGCCCGCGACGACGTCCTCGACGCCGTCGCGCTCGGCCTGCCCGACGCCTACCTCGGGGAGCGGATCTGCGTCGTGGTCCGCCCCGAGCCCGGCGTGACCACCGGACCCGAGCTCGCCGCGGAGCTCACCGAGCACCTGCGCGCCTGCGGACTGGCCACCCACAAGCTCCCCGACCAGTTCGAGTTCCTCCACGACCTCCCGGTCACCCACGTCGGCAAGAACAGCCGTCGTGACCTCCGTCAGCTCCTCACCGTCCGACTCCAGGAGTCCCGATGACCCTCCCTCCGTCGATCGACTACGCCACCCCCGACGTCCGCGACCTGCCGTCCAGCCGGGCCGCCTGGACGCTGCAGGCCGGCCGGGCGGCGGTCCTCGTCCACGACCTGCAGCGCTACTTCACCCGGCCCTACGCCCCCGACTGCGCCGCCCTGCACCTCGCGGTACGACGCACGGCCGAGATCCTGCGCGCGGCCCGCTCCGCCGGCGTCCCCGTCTTCTACACCGCGCAGCGCGGCGACCAGGACCAGGTGGCGCGCGGCCTGCAGCGGGACCTGTGGGGCCCCGGCATGCGGGCGGTGCCCGAGCACACCGACATCCTCGACGCCGTCGCCCCGGCGCCGGGGGAGCGGGTCCTGGTCAAGCACCGCTACAGCGCCTTCGCGCGCAGCGAGCTCGCCCACGAGCTCGCCGCCGCCGGGCGCGACCAGCTGGTGATCACCGGGGTCTACGCCCACATCGGGATCACCGCGACGGCGATGGAGGCCTTCCAGCGCGAGGTGCATCCCTTCGTCGTGGCCGACGCCGTCGCCGACTTCGGCGCGGAGGAGCACGCCCTCGCGCTGCGGCAGATCGCCAGCTGCTGCGGGGTGGTGACCACCGCCGACGCGGTGCTGGAGAGTCTCACGCCGGCGCCCGCCGCCGGGCTGGACGCCGGGCTGGACGCCGTCCTGGGCGCCGAGCTCTCCGTCCACCTCGACGCCGACCTGGTCGCGCGGGCCTTCGCCGACCCCCAGGTCGACCTGTTCACCCTCGGCCTGGACTCGCTGCGCGCCTTCGAGGTGCTCGACACGCTCGCCGAGCACGGTGTCGACGTCGACTTCGGCGAGTTCACCCGCCACCCCACGATCGCGTTCCTGCGGGAGCGCGCGCTCGCCGTCGGTGTCTGATCCGGGCCCCTGGCTTCCGCTCAGCCGCGCGCAGCAGGGCCTGTTCTTCGCCCACGAGCTCGCGCCGGACAACCCCTGCTACACGACGGCGGAGGTCGTCGAGCTGGCCGGGCCGGTCGACGCGGCGGTGCTGGGCGAGGCGCACCGGCGGGCGTACGCCGAGCACGAGCAGGTGCGGGTCGAGCTGACCGTGACGCCGGAGGGACCCCGGCAGCGCGTCGTACCGGCGGCCGTGGCGCTGCCGGTCGTGGAGGTCGCCGACGAGCAGGCCGCCGAGGCCTGGCTGCGCACCGACCTCGCGGCGCCGATGCGTCTGGTCGGCGGACCGGGACTGGTGCGGGCCGCACTGCTGCGGCTCCCGGACGGGCGGTGCTGGTGGTACCACGCGGCCCACCACCTGGTCGCCGACGGCTACGCCGCCCAGCAGCTGCTGCGTCGGATCGCCGAGCACCACGACGCCGTCCTCGAGGGCCGCGACCCGCGCGCCGAGCCGAGCGCGACGCTCGCGGAGGTGGTCGCCGAGGACGTGGCTCGAGACGACGACGCCGGTCGGCGCGCCTGGCAGGAGCGCCTCTCCGAGGCCTCCGGGATCGTCGCGCTGGCGGGTCGGACCGCGGGGCCGGCCGGTCGCGCCGACCGGGAGGTGCTGGCGCTCGACGAGGATGTGCAGGCGGCGCTGGTGCAGGGCGCTCGGCGCCTCGGCGTGGGCTGGACCGACCTGGTGACCGCCGCCGTCGGTGCCTATCTCGCCCGGATGGCCGCTCGCGCCACCACCCGGATCGGCGTACCGCTGATGAACCGCGCCGCCCCCGGCGTCGGGCAGCTCGCCGCCGCGCGCACGGTCTGCACCGCGATGAACGTGCTGCCGTTGAGCGTCCCCGGCGACGGCACGGTCGCCGAGGCGCTCGCCGCCGTCGCCGCCGGCCAGCAGGCCTTGCGCGAACACCCCTTCGTGCGCCAGGAGGTGCTCCAGCGGGCGCTGTCTCGCCGGCATCCCGGCGCCCAGCTCTTCGGCGCCCAGCTCAACCTGATCCCCTTCGGCCTCGAGATCGCGCTCGGCGGCGTGGTGGGCACGGTCCGCAACCTGATGGCCGGCCCGGTCGAGGACATGACCATCGGGCTGCGCGGTACGCCGGGTCGCGGTCGCGCCGTACGCCTGGAGGTGGACGCGCATCCCGAGCTGTACGGCCCGGACGAGTGCCGCGCCCACCTGGAGCGGCTGCGCGCCTGGCTGCTCGCCTTCGCGGGCGCCGACGCGGACGCGCCCGTGGCGGCGCTGCCGCTCGCGACGGCCGCCGAGCTGCGGCGCATCGACGGCTTCAACGCCACCGTGCGCCCGCGGACCGCGGCCACCCTCGCGCAGCGCTTCGTGGAGCAGGCCCGGGCCACGCCGGACGCCGAGGCGCTGCGCTTCGGTGGCCAGACCCGCAGCTACGGCGAGCTGCTGGACCGGTCCCGCCGGATCGCGGGCGGACTGCGCGAGCGCGGCGTCGGCCCGGGCGCGGTGGTCGGCGTCCGCCTGGAGCGCGGGTTCGCGCTCTACGAGACGATCCACGCGGTGCAGCTGCTCGGCGCGGTCTACCTGCCGCTCGACCCGGACCTGCCGCAGGCCCGGCTGGCGGCGATGTGCGAGGACGCGGAGGTCGCGCTCGTGGTGTCCGACGCCGGGCCGCTCGCGGCCGGTGAGCCGGTCGGCGAGGTGTTCGCGGACCCGGCCGCGCCGGCGTACCTGCTCTTCACGTCCGGGTCCACCGGCCGTCCCAAGGGCGTCTTGGTGGGGCATGAGGCGATCGACAACCGGCTGGCCTGGATGCAGGACCACTTCCGGCTCGACCTCGGGGAGCGGGTGCTGCACAAGACGCCGATCTCGTTCGACGTGTCGGTGTGGGAGCTGTTCTGGCCGCTGCAGGTGGGGGCGTGCGTGGTCATCGCCGAGCCGGGCGCCCATCGCGACCCGCGCCGGCTGGCCGACCTCGTGGTCGAGGAGCGGGTGACGACGCTGCACTTCGTGCCGTCCATGCTGCGCGCCCTCCTGGCCGACCGGGTCGGTCGCGAGCGGGTGGGCGCGGGGGCGGTCCGCTCGCTGGTGTGCAGTGGCGAGGCGCTGACGCCGGACCTCGTCGAGGCGGCGACGCGCTGCTTCGGCGTAGCGCCGACGAACCTGTACGGCCCCACCGAGGCGGCCGTCGACGTGACGGTGTGGGAGTGCTCGGCCGGCGAGGAGGGAGCGGTGCCGATCGGTCGGCCGATCTGGAACACCGAGTGCCACGTCCTCGATCCCGACCGCCACCCGGTGCCGATCGGCGTGGTCGGCGAGCTGTGGCTCGGCGGTGTCCAGCTCGCCGAGGGGTACGTCGGCCGGCCGGACCTGACCGCCGAGCGGTTCGTCGACGTGGACCTGCCCGCCGGCCGCCGCCGGCTCTACCGCACCGGCGACCTCGCTGCCTGGCGGCCCGACGGGGCGCTGCGCTACCTGGGCCGCACCGACGACCAGGTCAAGGTGCGCGGCCAGCGGATCGAGCTCGGCGAGGTCGAGGCCGCGGTCGCCGGCGCGTCCGGGGTGGGCGCCGTCGCGGCGGGTGTGGTGGACGGACAGCTGGTGCTCTGGTTCCTGCCCGAGGCCGTCGGCGCCGCCGAGGACGCGGTCGTGGCGCTGCGGGAGCAGGCTCGCGCCCAGCTGCCCGAGGGCTGGCTGCCCAGCCACTACCTGGCGGTCGAGGCGATGCCGCTCGGCACCAGCGGGAAGACCGACCGCGCGCGGCTGGCCGAGCTCGCGCCGCCGTCCGTCGGTGGCGACAGCCTCGGCGGCACGGCGCCCACGAGCCTGGTCGAGCAGCAGCTGTGCGCCATCGTCGGGGCGGTGCTCGGCACCGGTCCGGTCGCCTCGGACGCCGACTTCTTCGCCCACGGCGGCGACTCGCTCGGCGTGCTGCGGCTGACCGCCCGGATCGAGGAGGATCTCGGCATCGAGCTCGGGCTGGCCGACGTGTTCGCCGCGCCCACGCCGGCGGAGCTGGCCGTCGTGATCGCCGCGGGCGTCGCGGGCAGCTCCGGCGGTCGCGGCCTCGACGAGGTGCTGACCCTGCGCGCCGCCCGCGACAGCGACCGGGCACCGCTCTTCCTGCTGCCGCCGGCCGGTGGCCTCGGCTGGTGCTACACGAGCCTGGTCGGCGCGCTCCCGAGCGACCTGCCCGTCCACGCCCTCCAGGCGCCCGGCCTCGCGACCGGCTCGCCCGACGTCTTCGAGGACCTCGAGGCGCTGGCCCGCCACCAGCTGGCCACGATCCGCTCGGTCGTCGGCGCGGGATCCTTCCACGTCGCCGGCTGGTCGCTCGGCGGCATGGCCGCGCACGCCGTCGCCGCGCTGGCCCGCGAGGACGGCCAGGACGTCGGCGCGGTGGTCCTCCTCGACGCCTATCCCTCCGACCAGTGGCACCACCTCGCCGAGCCGACCGAGCAGGAGGCCCTGCGCGGGATCCTGCGGATGGGCGGCGTCGAGGGACTGCTGCCCGCCGGCGACCCGGTCCTCGATCGGGCCGGTGTGGTCGACGTACTGCGCACCGGCGGCTCCGCCCTCGCCGCCCTGCCGCCCGACGTCCTCGCCGCCTGCATCGCCGGGGTGGTGTCCGCGGCCCGGATCGTGCGCAGCTCCCGGCATCCGGTCCTCGACGGCGACGTCGACGTCGTGGTGGCCACCGCCCCGCGCCCGGAGACCTGGCTGGACCCGGCCGGCTGGGCGCCGGCCACCAAGGGCGACGTACGGCGCCACGAGGTCGCCGCGACCCACGGCGAGCTGGTCCGGCGCCCGGCCGTGACCCGGGTCGCCGAGGTGCTCGCCCTGCTGACCGCGACCCGGCGCGAAACGAACCCGGAATCACGCCGACCCGGCGCGAAACGAACCCGAGATCACGCCGACCCGGCGTGAACCAACTCGGCATGAACGCCGACTTGTCGCCGCTGACCCGGGATAGGCGCCGGGTCGGTAGCAGTTGCGACCCTAGTTTCGGCCGGGTGGGCGTCGACCGGGAGTACGTTTGTGCCGGGTCGGCACAGCGCCCCGCCCTCCGGAGAGGACGGGGCGCTGCTGTCCGTTGCTGGGTCAGCGTCGGGTCACAGGCAGGCGGTGGCGGCCTGCGTCGTGGCACTCGCGGCGGCGGAGGCGGCTGCCTTCTTGGCCTTCTTCGCCTTCTTGGCCTTCTTCTTCAGCTTCGCGATCTTCTTCGCGGGCTTCTTCGCCTTCTTGGCCTTCTTCAGCTTGGCCTTGGTCTTGACCACCTTGGCGCTCGCGCCCGCCAGGGCGGCCTGGGCGGTCGAGGCGGCAGCCTGCGCGGTGGTGCAGGCGGCGGACGGACCGGGGGTGCCGGGGTTCTCCGTGCCCGGCTTCTTCGGTGTCAGCTTGATGACCTGGTTGCCCGCGTCCTTGTTGACCGCGAACACCGAGCCCTTGCCGTCCTCGACGACGTGGTTCGGCCGGGTGAACGGAAGGTTCGCGACCAGGCTGCCGTCGACATCGGCGACCGAGATGGTCGTGCCGGCGAAGTTGGCGACGTAGACCAGGCGGTTCACCGAGTCGAAGGCGACGTTCAGCGCGCCGGCGCCGATCGGCACCTCGGCGACGGTGCTGCCGTCGGCCGCGTTCGCGATCAGCAGCAGGTCGTTGTCTTGGGCCACGATGAAGAGCCGGTCGGTGACCGGGTCGAAGGCGACGCCGGAGGCGCCCCGCGTGCCGATGTCCTCGAGACCGGGAAGGTCGATGAGGCGGTACGCCGCGGTGTCATCGGTCGCGGTCGTGGTGACGACCTTGGTCGGGTCGATCTCCATCGCCTTCGAGGTCTGCAGGCTGGTGGTGTAGAGCTTGCCGGACTCCGGGTCACGCTCCAGGCTCATCGGCGAGAAGACGCTGCGCTCGAGGACGGCGATGTCCTTGATCTTCTCGTACTTCTCACCGTCGTTGTCCTTGTCATCGGCCTCGAAGACGCTGACGTAGCCGGTGCCGCTCGCGCCCTCGCTCGCCGAGGTGACGAAGACCAGGTCGGTGACCGGGTCGTAGATCACGTCGCGGGAGTGGCTGACCACGCCCTTGTTGACCGCCAGCACGTCGAGGGTGTCCTGGTCGTAGACGGTGACGGTGTTCTGGCGAGTGTTGGTGACCCACACGGTCCCGTTGGTGTCATCGACGCCGACGCCGTACGGCGCGTAGCGGGCGCCGGCCGCGCCGGAGACGAATGGCGGACGGGCACTGTCCTCGACCGCGAGTGTGTCGGGGTCGAGCTTGTACAGGCGGCCGTCCCATCCCGAGGTCGGGTCCTCGACGGTCGCGGTGGTCTGGAACGCCGCGGTCGCGAAGACGGCGTCCGAGGCGGCGGAGTACGCCGACTGGTAGAGGCCGTCGAGGATCGCGCCGTTCGCGGACTCCACGCGGTCGAACTTGTCGACGTTGAGAGCCGCGGAGCTCGGGGAGACCTTCGCGGTCAGCGTGTAGGTGGCCGGGTACGGCTTGCTCTGCGTCACGACGACCGTCTTGCCGTAGCCGACGGCCTGCGAGGCCGGGACCGAGACTGTCGCGGTCTGCGAGGAGGCATCGGTGATCGCGATGGCGCCGGCGATCGCGGTCTGGTCCGCGGTCGTGGCCAGGTCGCCGTCGTTGTCGATCTTGACCGAGGAGAGCTCGGTGCCGACCGGCGTGTTGTTGATCGTCAAGGTGCCGTCGGACGCCTGGGCCAGTCCGGTCACGGCCAGACGCGGCGCGACGACCAGTTGCGCGGTGGCGACCTTGCCGCTGGTCGCACCGGTGAGGACGAGCTGGTGCTCGCCGGCCGTCAGGACGCCGTTGCCCGGGCTGAGCGTGCCGGTGACGTTGCCCGAGCCGTCGGCGGTGCCCCCGGTCACGCCACCGGAGGTCGCCCAGGTCAGCGGGGTCGTGGTGTTCCAGCCGGTCGCGCGGGCGATGGTCACCGCCTCACCTGGGGCGAAGCCGGCGCCGCTCGCCGTGACGGTGAACGCGCCGCCTCGGCTGGCGTAGGCAGCGCTCGCCGTCGCGGTGGCGGGAGCCGGAGCCGCGGCCGAGACCTCGAAGTCCTGCGAGAACTTCGAGACGCCGGGGGTTCCGGCGAGGAAGCGCAGGAAGTGCGGTCCGTCGGAGAAGTCGGGATTGACGGCCGGCTCGTCGATGTCGGACGGAATGACGATGCTGCCGCTCACGGTGCCGTCCGCCTGGACCTGGTACTGGCCGACGATGCCGTCGCCGAGGTCGGGCAGGACTGCGCTGCCGGCGTAGGGGCTGGTCCCGGGGCCGTATGCATCGAGCTTGAGGTTGAGCTTCTGGAAGAGGCCGGAGCTGCCCGCGAAGCCGGAGCCGGCGAAGCTGAGCCGCTGGCCCTCGGCGACGGTCGTGGCGCCGGTGATGCCGACGGTCCCGTCGCCGGCAGTGCTGCCGGGCTGGTCGTTGGGGCCGTCGCCTGGGTTGGCCGTCGCCGGCAGCGCGCCGAGCGTGCCGATGCCGAGTGCGGCGGTCGCCGCGAGGGCGGCGAGTCCGGTGCCGCGGCGCTTGATGGTGGTCACAATGATTGCTCCTCGGGAGTTTGACTAAGGCGAGGCGACCCTAACTTAGGTCTGATGTTTCGTGCCAGTCGGTCCACGATCCGGTGCCGGCGTCGCGTCCTGGGCGAGATCGACCGGGGACTCCCTAGACTTCGGCCGCGTGAGCATGGGAAGCGATCGCGCCCGCGAGACGGTGCGCCGGCTGCAGGCCGACATCACCTCGGGTCGTTGGCCGGTCAACGGAAAGATCCCGACGGAGGCCGAGCTGGCGACCGAGCTGGGGGTGGGGCGCAGCACCGTGCGGGAGGCGGTGCGCAGCCTCGCGCATCTCGGCATGCTCGAGCCCGCGCCGGGACGCGGCACCTTCGTGCGCTCGCTCAACCCGGTGCGCAGCGTGTTGGCGGACTTCGCCGCGGAGCACTCCTGGGAGGACATCCTCGTCGTACGACGGGCCTTGGAGGTGCAGGCCGCGGAGCTGGCGGCCGCTGGGGCCGACGCCGCCGGCGTCGCGCGGCTGCGGGCGGCCCACGAGGCCGACCTGCAGGCCAAAGACGGCTCGGAGCGTGGTCGCACGCCGGGGCAGTTCCATGCGACCGTGGTCGAGCTCGCCGGCAACGCGCTGCTCGCCGAGCTCTATACCGGGCTGCGCAGTGCCTTGCGGCGTGGCATCGAGTCCGGTGCCATTCGCACCGACCAGGACGCTCGGGCCCGTCGCAGCGAGCATGCGGCCCTGCTCGCCGCGATCGAGGCGGGCAATGCGGCGGCGGCGGGCACCATCGCGTCCAGTCACGCGTGTCACGACATGGTGACGGCCCGGTCCGCGCGCTGAGACCGATGCGAGCAAACATCTGATCTCTGTTAGGGTCGGCTTACCTACGTCGTCGATCCGAGAGTTGCCCCGTCGTGCCCGCGTCCCGCCGCAGCCCCTCGCTTCCGGTCCTTCTCGCCCTGTCCGCCGTCGCGGCGCTACTGCTCACCGGGTGCGGCTCGGCCGGCGCCGACGACATGGACGTGCCGACCCGCTCGGTCACCGACATCGAGGGCACCACGATGGACGTGCCCGTCGACCCGCGGCGGGTCGTGGCGCTGAGCGAGCCCACGCTCGACGGCGCCCTCGCGCTGGGCATCACCCCGGTCGGCACGATCACCGGGCGCGGCCAGTCGACCGTCCCGCACTACCTGGCCGACCGGGCCGGGGAGATCCCGATCCTCGGCGGCGTCGCCCAGCCCAACTACGAGGCGATCGCCCAGGCCAAGCCGGACCTGATCCTCGTCGACGGCACCAGCATCAACAACAACCCGGACGCGATCGAGATCCTGCGCAAGATCGCCCCCACCTTCTACGCCGGGTACGCCGGTGGCGACTGGCGTGCGACCTTCGACCAGGTGGCGACCGCGCTCAACCGGACCGCCGAGGCGGCCCAGGTCGAGGCGACGTACGACGACGCGGTCGCCGGCGCGAGGACGAGGCTGACCGGGTACGCCGCCGACACGTTCTCGATCGTGCGCTGGCAGGGCGGGGGAGCGTCGCTGATCCTCACCGAGCTGCCCGCCGGGATCGCGCTCACCGACCTCGGGCTGAAGCGTCCGGCCAACCAGGACCACCGCGGTCGCGGTCACAGCGAGCCGGTGTCGCTGGAGAACCTCGGCGACATCGACGCGGACTACCTGTTCTTCGGCACGCTCGGCGGCTCGTCGAACGACAACCCCGACGCCGGCGGCAGCGCCGACGCGGCCGGCGCCGAGCAGGCGCTGGCCGAGGCGGCGAAGGTGCCCGGGTTCAGCGACCTGAAGGCGGTCCGCGAGGACCACGTCATCCCGGTCGACGGCTCGCTGTGGACCTCGACCGGTGGCCCGCTGCTGATGCAGGGCCTGATCGCCGACGTCGTGGCGGCCCTGGGATGAGCCCCCGGTCCCTCCGCATCGCGGTCGCCGGCCTGGTGGTCGCCGCCGCGGCCTGCCTTCCCCTCGTCGCCGCGGGCAGCGCCCGGGCAGCCGACTGTGGCAGCGGCGCCGACGCCGAGGTCGTCATCGACACCACGAGCGTCGCCTACGGTGCCCGGCTGACGTTCTCCGGCACCGGCTGGTGCCATCCCACCGACGGCGGCTCGCGGATCGCGGTCAAGATCGACGCGGGCGGCGTCGTCCGGCCCGACACCTCGGTGCATGCCAACACCTCCATCTGGGCGATCGTGGACGCCGAGGCCGACGGCAGCTTCACCGCCGGCTTCGACCTCCCCGACGGCACCGCGGCGACCTCCACGCCGGCGTTGGCCGTCGGCAACCACACGCTGCAGCTCCTCACCGGCTCCCTCAAGGCCGGCGACACCATCCGCACCGTCGCCTCGAGCACCTTCAAGGTGACCGACCCCGGCGGCGGCTGCACCCCGGGCGCCGCGGCGCCGACGGTCGCGATCGCGAACCGCACCGTCGAGCTCGGCGGCGTGCTGCGGCTCTCCGGCACCGGCTGGTGCCATCCCACCGACGGCGGCTCGCGGATCGCGGTCAAGATCGACGCGGGCGGGTTCGTCCGGCCCGACACCTCGGTGCATGCCAACACCTCCATCTGGGCGCTGATCGACGCCGATCCCGCCGACGGGACGTTCACCGCCCAGCTCCGGCTGCCCGACGGCACCGCGGGCGCCTCGACCCCCGCCTTCGGGCTCGGCAGCCACAGCCTCCAGCTGCTGACCGGCTCGATGAAGACCGGCGACACGGTACGGACCCTGGTCTCGCCGACCTTCACCGTCGTCGATCCCGGCACCCCCATCGACCCCGACGACCCGGGAGAGGAGCCGGGAGGTGGCGACGATCCCGGCGACACGACGCCCTGCACGCCGACCAGCCCGCGCCCGACGGTGCAGATCGAGAGCCCGACCGTGAGCTTCGGCGGCGTGCTGAGGTTCTCCGGCGCCGGCTGGTGCCACCCGACGGGAGGCGGCTCCGTGATCGGCGTGAAGCTCGACGACGGCGCCTACTCCCGGCTCGACAGCGCGATCTCGCCCAACCGCACCATCTGGCTCGAGGTCCGGGCCAAGGCGTCCGACGGCACCTTCTCGGCCGAGCTGCGGCTGCCCGACGGCACCGCCGCGACCTCGACTCCCGAGCTGCCGGGCGGCGCGCACACCCTGCGCCTGCTCTCGGGCTCGCTGCGCGCGGGCGACCAGGTCCGGACCCTGCAGTCCGCGGAGTTCGTCGTCGGCGACGCCTACCAGCCCAACGGCCTGCCCGACCCCGTCGACGCGAAGGCGCTCAAGGCCGGCACCCGGGGCGGCATGAAGGCCGCGCTCGACGGACGACGGCTGACCGTGCTGCTGCCCGCGGCCGGACCGGACAGCTGGGTCTACCTCAGCGCGTACGCCGAGGACGGCTCCCCGCGCTACCCCTGGGGCGAGCACTGGTTCCGGCTGCCCTCCACCGTCTCGGCCCGCGCCGGTGCCGCGGCGACGCAGCGCCTGGTCGTGAGGGTCCCGAAGGACAGCGGCCTCACCGGCCGCACCCGGATCGTGGCGCAGAGCGGGGAGCTCGGCCACGTCGGCGAGCTGCTCGGCTGGGCGGCGGTCCGCTTCCCGGAGCCAGCGGCGAAGAGCACGACGACGCGGACCACGCCCGCCGTCGCCGTCGCCGTCCCCGCGCTGGTGCCGCTGGCGAGCGCCGCGCTCGCCGTACCCGCGGCGCCGGCGATGGCCAGCCTCACCGCCGCGACCCGGGGCGGCGTCAGCGCCGAGCGGGTCGAGCGGGTGGTCACCCTCACCGTGCCCCGGGCCGAGCCGGGGGCGCCGGTCTACGTCCGCACGCTGAGCGCCACCACGTCCCTGCCGGGCGGCTGGATCGCGGTGGCCACCGACCGCACCGTGCGGGTCGACCTCTCGCAGCTCCCGCCCGACGCCTACTACCTCACCGTGCAGGGCGCCGACGGCGCGCTCCTCGGCTGGTCCGCCGCCGACGTGCGTCCGGCCACCGTCGACGAGCCCGTCGCCGCGCCGGCCAGCGCGCCGGCCGCGCTCGACGTCCCCGCCAGCCAGGAGGAGGCGAGTGCCGGAGTCCGCGCCCTCGACGGGATCCTGCTCGGTGTCGGCGGCCTGACCCTCGCGCTCGCCGTGATGACCGTGCGCGGACGTCGTCGTGGGGGTCTGTCATGAGGGCCAGGGGACTGCTCGCCGCGGGCGCCCTCGTACTGCTCTCGGTCGTCGGCGGGCTCGCACCGGCCACGGCGATCCCCAGCGGGGGAGCCGATCCCGACACTCCGGGCACCGCCTCGTCGGTCAGCCCGCGCACCCTGCGGGCCGGCGAGACCATCCACTTCAC
Organism: Nocardioides sp. S5-5; assembly: GCF_054954065.1. NCBI lineage: Bacteria > Bacillati > Actinomycetota > Actinomycetes > Propionibacteriales > Nocardioidaceae > Nocardioides > Nocardioides sp. S5-5. Next base: position 4,118,505 of record NZ_CP199913.1, on the reverse strand, counting down.
GCTGTCCGGGTTCCCGGCCGGTGAGATCGTGTCGATCAAGATCGACGACGGCCAGTTCTGCGCCCAGGCGGGCGTCCACGGCGCCTGCGTGGTCCACCAGCAGCGGATCTCGGCATCCGGCAAGGTGAGCGGGTCCTTCTCGCTGCCGGCCGACCTCGGCCCGGGGTCGCACTGGCTGCGCTATCTCGCCTCCGCGGAGGTCTACAAGGACGGCCAGTACGTCGGTGTGAAGGGCTACACCCGCCGCGGGGGCTCGGACTTCAAGGTCGTCGCCGGCACCGGCGGCGCGACCACGTCGGCCACCGCCGGAGCCCCGGCCGGCGCCACCGCCGCCGCGCCCGGCACCGCCGCCGCGACGCCGGGCGGGGGCGCGAGCGTCGTACCCGCGGGCGAGGTGCTGACCGTGCAGCCGACGGCGGCTCCGACGCCGAACGCCACGCCGAGCGCCACACCGAGCGCGACACCGAGTGCCACGCCGTCGGCGAGCGCGTCGGCGAGCGCCGAGCCCGAGGCCGCCGCGATCGCGGAGCCCGCGTCCCGGCAGGGCGCCGGCCAGGCCTTCCCGTTCGTGGGCGTGATCGGCGCGGTCGTCCTGCTCGCCGTCTCCGCGGGCCTGCTCGGCCACCGCTTCCGCCGCACCTCCTGATGGCCGCCGTCCTCGGGCGGGGCGGGCGCGGCCTGCTCCTCGTCGCCCTGCTCGCGGTGCTCCTGGCCGCCGTCGCGCTCAGCCTGTTCCTCGGCTCGAACACCCTGCCGGCCGGCGAGGTCGCGCGGGTGCTGCTCCATCCCGACGGGAGCACGGCGTCCGGCGTCGTCCACGACCAGCGGGTCCCGCGCACCGTGCTGGCGGCCGCGGTCGGGGCCGCGCTCGGACTGGCGGGCTGCGTCATGCAGTCGCTGACCCGCAACCCGCTGGCCGATCCGGGCATCCTCGGCATCAACGCGGGCGCCTCGCTCGCGGTGATCGTCGCGGTCGCCCTCACCGGCGTCTCCGGCGTCGGGTTCTACCTGTGGTTCGCATTCCTCGGCGCCGCGGCGGCCGCCGTTCTGGTCTATGTGCTGGCCGGCACCGGCCGGGTGAGTGCCACGCCGGCCCGGCTCGCGCTCGCCGGCGTCGCCACGAGCGCGGCGCTGAGCGCGATCTGCCAGACCGTGATCCTGCTCGACCAGGTGGCGTTCAACGAGTTCCGGTTCTGGGTGGTCGGCTCGACCGAGGGCCGGGGCTGGAGCGTGATCACCGTCGTCGCGCTGCCGCTGCTCGCCGGGGCGTTGCTCGCGCTGCTGCTCGGACCGGCGCTCAACGCCCTCGCGCTGGGCCAGGAGACAGCGCAGGGACTCGGCGTCCGGTTGGCCCGCACCCGCACGCTCGCCATGCTGGCGGTGACCCTGCTCTGCGGTGCCGCGACGGCCGCGGTCGGCCCCATCGGGTTCGTCGGGCTCGCCGTCCCCCTCGTCGCGCGGGCGCTGGTCGGCCACGACCAGCGCTGGATCATGGTCGTGTGCCTGCTGCTCGGCCCCGCGTGGCTGCTGCTCGCCGACACCCTCGCCCGGGTGGTGCTCGCCCCCGAGGAGGTCCGGGTCGGGGTGATCGCCTCGCTGCTCGGCGCGCCGTTCTTCGTGGCGCTGGTGGGGCGGCGGAAGGTGCCGACGCTGTGAGCACGCCGATCCGGATCCGGGTCACCCGCCGCGGCGCGTGGGCCGGCGGCGCCACCTGCCTCGCCGCGCTGGTCGCCGCGATCCTCGGCCTGCTCATCGGCGACTACCACCTCGGCCTCCGCGACACGCTGCGCGCGCTGGCCGGCGGGGGCGACGACCCGCTGGCGGCGTACTTCGTCCAGGAGACGCGCGCCCCCCGGGTGTTCGCGGCGCTGGTCGTCGGCGCCGCGCTCGGCGCGGCCGGCCACCTCTTCCAGAGCGTCACCGGCAACCCGCTCGGCAGCCCCGACATCATCGGCTTCACCACCGGCGCGGCCACCGGCGCGCTGGTGCAGATCCTCGTCGTGGGCGGTGACACCGACGCGGTCGCGCTGGGCGCGCTCCTCGGCGGTTTCGGTACGGCGGTCGTCGTCTTCGGCGTCACCCGCTCGGTCGGCCTCAGCGGTTCCCGACTGGTGCTGGTCGGCATCGGCGTCGGCTCCGCCCTCGCCGCGGTGAACGCGCTGCTGATCGTGCGCGCCTCGCTGGTCGCCGCGCAGACCGCGGCGCAGTGGCTCGCCGGCTCCCTCAACGCCGTGCTGTGGCCTCGCGCGAGCGTCGTGGCGGTGGCGGTCGCGCTGCTGCTGGTGCCCGCGGCCCTGGTCGGCCGCCCGCTCGCGATGATGGCGCTGGGCGACGACCTCGCCCGCGCCGCGGGCATCCCCGTGCAGCGGGTCCGCAATGTCGCCGTCCTGACCGGGGTCGCGCTGGTCTCCGTCGCCACCGCGGCGACCGGGCCGATCGCGTTCGTCGCCCTCGCCGCGCCCCAGCTGTGGCGCCGGCTCGCGGGGACGCCGCTGTCCGGCCTGGTCGGCTCCGCGGCGACCGGAGCCCTGCTCGTCCAGGCCAGCGACCTGGTCGCGCAGCGGGCCTTCGCGCCGACCCAGCTCGCGGTCGGCGTCGTCACCGGCGCTGTCGGCGGCGTCTATCTCGTCATGGTCCTCGTGGGGGAGTGGAGGAAGCAGAGTGGCTGAGTCGCTGACAGGAGCGCGCCTGCGCGCCGAGGCCCTCGCCGTCCGGTACGGCGAGCGCACGGTCATCGAGGGGCTCGACCTCGCGATCCCCGACCGGGCGCTGACCGTGATCGTCGGGCCCAACGCCTGCGGGAAGTCGACGCTGTTGCGGGCCCTGGCCCGGCTCGCCGGGCCCGCGGCCGGAACCGTGTGGCTCGACGAGCGGCCGCTGGCGTCGTACGGCGGCAAGGAGCTGGCCCGTCGGCTCGGCCTGCTGCCGCAGTCGCCGACCGCGCCCGACGGGATGACCGTCTCCGAGCTGGTCGGCCGCGGCCGGTACCCGCACCAGAGCCTGCTGCGCCAGTGGTCGCCCGCCGACGACGCCGCCGTCGCGGCGGCCATGGCGGCCGCCGACGTGGGCGCCCTCGCCGACCGCGAGGTGCAGGAGCTCTCCGGCGGCCAGCGGCAGCGGGTCTGGCTGGCCATGGCGCTGGCGCAGGAGACCGACCTGCTGCTCCTGGACGAGCCGACCACCTACCTCGACATCGCCCACCAGATCGAGGTCCTCGAGCTCGCGCGGCGGATGGTCGGCGAGGGGCGCACGGTCGTGACCGTGCTCCACGAGCTCAACCTCGCCTTCCGGTACGCCGAGCACCTGGTCGTCATGGCCGGTGGCGAGGTCGTCGCCACCGGCGACCCGCGCGAGATCGTCACCGCGGAGCTGGTCGAGCGGGTCTACGACCTGCCCTGCCGGATCATCGCGGACCCGCTGAGCGGCACACCGCTCGTCGTGCCCGCCGTCGGCACCCCGCACGACCCGAGGCGCTCGTGAGCGGCTCGACGGGTCCGTCGGGCTCGCGGCGCCAGCCGCCGAAGGTGCCCCGTCCCGACCCCGTGCCGCGCGCGCTGTCGCCGCTCGTGGCGGCCCTGGCCGCGGCGCCCTCGCCCGCCGCCCAGGAGGCGTTCTGGGCCGGGCACCGGTTCCCCCTCGTCGAGCCGGCGCCGGCCGGGGCGCCCGCGGGCAGCGTGCTGGTCACCTTCTGCCTGCGCGAGCCGCACGCCGCGGAGGTGCTGCTCTTCGCCAACCGGCTCACCGACGAGACCCGGCTCGGCGACAGCCTGATGGAGCGGATCCCCGGCACCGACGTGTGGCACGTCGGGTACCTCCTCGAGACCGACTGGCGGGCGTCGTACTGCTTCCTGGTGCGGCGGCCCGGCGAGCGCGCGCCGTGGTTGGCGGACGGCGACCAGGTCGCGATCCGGGCCGCCCTCGACCGCGGCACACCGGACCCCCGCAACCCCGCCACGTCGCGCAACCGCGCCGGCGTGGTGCAGTCCGTCGTCGCCCTGCCCGACGCACCGGCCCAGCCCTGGCTGACTCGACGAGCGGAGACCCGCCGGGGTCGGCTGGTCGACGCGACCGGCCCGCTCGGCCGTGAGCTGTGGCACTACACCGCGCCCGGCGCCGGTCCGGACGCCCCGCTGCTGCTGGTCCTCGACGGCGAGGTGTGGACCACTGACGACCTGCTGCCCACCACCCTCGACAACCTGGTCGCCGACGGTGCGGTGCCGCCGCTGCGCGCGGTCTTCCTCGCCTCCGGCGGCCGGGACGCGAGGTGGGTCGAGATGGGCTCGGCCGACGGCGCGGACGTGACCGCCGACTACGTCATCGACGCCCTGCTCCCCGCGCTGGCCGCCGGCGGCCTGCTGCCGGCCGACCCGGCGCGGGTCGTCGTCACGGGCCAGAGTCTCGGCGGGCTGACCGCCCTCCGGCTCGCCCTGCGCCACCCCGACCGGATCGGCGTCGCGCTCAGCCAGTCCGCCTCGCTGTGGCTCGACGACCTGGCCGCCGAGGCCGCGCAGGTCGCACCCGGCGCGCGCATCCACCTCGCCCATGGCCGCCAGGAGTGGGTCCTGGCCGCTCCGCACCACGAGCTCGCGGGTCGCCTCGCCACCGCCGGCGGCGACGTGCGGGCGGCGGAGTACAACGGCGGCCACGACTACGCCTGGTGGCGCGGCGCGGTCGCCGACGGCCTGGTCTGGGCGCTGGGCAAGTAGGCCAGGGTCCGACTGGTCCGGGCGCGAGGGCCGGGGGCCGGGGAGGAGCCTGTGGAAAGAATGGTGTTCGAACAGGTGTTCGAGTAGAATCGTGGCATGGACCCGGACCTCTCCCACGCCACACCGGAGCAACTGCTCGACGTGGCCCAGGACGGTGTCCGGGCCCGTCGCCTGGCCGAGGTACGTCAGCTCGAGGTCCTGCTCGCCTGGGCCGATCTGCACTCCGGTGACCCCCAGGACCAGCCCGACGCCGTGCCGATGAGCCGCGGCGGGCCGCGGCTGATCACCGTGGGCGGGGACGGGAACCCGCAGGTCCAGGACCTGGCGCTGATCGAGATGGCGATCGCCCGCCACGAGAGCGTGGTCGCGACCCGCAACGCCCTGGCCGACGCGCTCGACCTGCGCCACCGCCTCCCCCAGACCTGGGCCGGAGTGCGTGAGGGACGCTGCGAGACCTGGGTGGCCCGACGGGTCGCCCGGATGGCGCGCACCCTCGACCGCCACCGAACCGTCGTCGTCGACACCGCCCTCAGCGCCGCGCTCGACGAGGCGCCGTCGCGGATCCTGAGCATCGCCGAGGCCAAGGTCATCGAGGCCGACACGGCGGCCCACCAGGCCCGGATCGAGGCCAACCAGGCCAAGAGGGGCGTGTGGTACCCCGAGCCCCGCCCCGGCTCCCAGGTCGACGACCGGCTCGACGGCACCGACAACACCGCTGGCCTGGGGACCGTGTTCGCGCGGATCGACGAAGCCGACGCTGCCACCCACCGACAGATGGTCGAGAACCTCGCCGCCGCGCTCGCGGAACAGGCCGTCCCGCCCGGTGACGGCGAAGCGCCGCTGGGCATGGATCACTGGCGGGCCGAGGCGTTCGCGATGCTCGCCGACCCCGCCGCCGTCCTCGCCTTCCTGCACTCCATCGAGGACACCCAACCCCAGACACCGGAGCCGACGTCGCGCACTGCCGAGATCGTGGTGCATGTCTCCCTGGGCGAGGCCGGGGTCTTCGGGCCCGTCGCGCGGGTCGAGGACCTCGGACCCCGGCTCCTGACCCAGGTCCGCGACCTGCTCGCCCGTCACGCCCACGTCACCCTCACCCCGGTCGTCGACCTGCACACCGGCCGCTCGGTCAATGGCTACGAACACCCCACCGACGTCAAACGACGTACTGTCTGGAGGGCCGTCGGGGACGTGTTCCCCCACGCCGCGACGATCTTCCGCAAGCACGGCCGGGCACCGGACCACGACCACACGACCGCCTACGACAGGCACGGGCCACCCGGTCAGACCGGTGACCACAACGACACCCCACTGACCCGGACCCACCACCGCGCCAAGAGCCACCTGGCCTACTCGGTCCTGCAACTCGGACCCGACCGATGGATCTGGGGCACACCCCACGGCCTCTACCGCCTCGTCACCGGCGGCGGCACCCGACCCATCACCCAAGCCGAGTACCACCTCCACACCCAGCAGGCGATCACCCTCGCCGCCGACTACGCCGCCGCCTGAGCCGCGTTTCCCTAGCTCCGAGCGCCCGACGCCGTCCCGTACGGCGCGTGCGCGAGCACGTAGTCGCGCAGCCGTGTCGCCACCGGCGCCAGCGGCCGGTCGGTGCGCCAGGTCAGCCCGATCGTGCGCCGGGCGCGCGGGTTCTTGATCCGCAGGCCGATCGTCCCGGAGACACCGGCCATCGCCTCCGGGACGACGGCCACGCCGAGCCCGGCGGCGACCAGGCCCTCGATGGTGGCGAGGTCGGCGCTCTCGAAGGAGACCGGGGGAGCGACGCCGGCGTCGGTGAGCAGGCTCTCGACCAGCGAGCTGTGACCGAAGCCGGGTGGCGTGGTCACCAGGTCGTCGCCGGCGAGCTCGGCCAGATCGACCTGCTTGCGCTCCCGCAACCGGTGCGTGGGGCCGACGACAACGACCAGGCGCTCCTCCTGCAGGGGTGCCCAGGCGAGGTCGCCGGCCGGCCGTGGGGACATGATCGCGAGCTCGGCAGCGCCGGTGGCGAGGTCGCGCATCATGTCGTGGCCCGGCTCCTGGGTCAGCTCGACCCGGACGAGCGGCGCCTGCTCGTGGAAGCCGCGCAGGATCTGGGGGACCAGCGAGGTCGCCATCGAGTCGAGGAAGGCGAGCCGGACGATGCCGCGCTCGGGGTCGTGCCGGGTGCCGAGCTCGTGGCGCAGCTGCTGGTAGCGCCCGAGCATCTCCCGGGCCGTCACCACCACGAGCTCGCCGTCGGGTGAGGTGACCAGGCCGTGGGGGACCCGCTCGAACAGCCGGACCCCCAGCTCCTCCTCGACCCGGGCCAGCGCTCGCGACAGGGTCGGCTGACTGACGCCCAGCACCGCCGCCGTGTCGGTGACGTGCTCGTTGTCGGCCAGCGCCACGATCCATTCCAGGTCCCGGACCAGCACGGAGACATCATACGTGTGACGTATCGAGATCGTCGATACGAGGCATTGTACGTATTCGATCGAACGGCGCACCCTGGTCCGGTGAGCACGCAGGCGACACTCGGGCAGCCCGCGCTCGGGACCCCGGGACACACCCCCGGGAGTGCCGGGTACCGGCGGATCATGGCGGCGATGTTCGCCGCGGGCATGGCGACCTTCGTCCTCCTCTACGCCACCCAGGCACTGCTGCCGGAGCTGCATGTGACCTTCGGTGTCAGCCCGACCCAGGCCACGCTGACCATGTCCCTGACCACCGCCGGCCTCGCCCTCGGCCTGCTCGTCGCCGGCCCCGCGTCCGAGGTCGTGGGCCGCACACCGCTGATCATCGGCTCCACCTGGGCCGCGACCCTGGTCGCGTGCCTGACCCCGTTCGCGCCGACCTGGGAGGTCCTCCTCGGGCTGCGGCTGCTCGAGGGTGTGACGCTGGCCGGCCTGCCCGCGGTGGCGACGGCCTACCTGCGCGAGGAGCTGCACGCCCACGCTCTGGCGAAGGCGACCGGCCTCTACATCGGCGGTACGGCGGTCGGCGGCATGGCTGGCCGGTTGCTGACCGCGCCCGTGGCCGATCTCGCCGACTGGCGGTGGGCGATGGCCAGCGCGGCCGTCTTCGCCCTCGGCTGCGCGGTCGCCGTCACCGTCGCGCTTCCCGCGTCCCGCAACTTCACGCCCCGGCCGCGTGGCGGCGCCGAGCTCGGCGCGATGGCCCGGGTCGCGCTCGCCGACCCGGCGCTGCGCAGCCTGTACCTGCTCGGCGCCTGCGCGGTCGGCACCCTGGTCGCGGTCTTCAACGCCCTCGGCTTCCGGCTGACCGCGGCGCCCTTCCACCTGAGCCTGGGCGCGATCAGCCTGCTCTACCTCGTCTACCCGCTCGGCACGGTCAGCTCGACCGTCTCCGGCGCCCTCGCCGACCGGTTCGGGCGGCGGGCGGTGCTGCCGTCGGGGTGCGCGCTCGCCGTCGTCGGCGTGCTGCTGACCCTGCTCCCGTCGCTGTCGGCGATCGTGCTCGGCCTCGCCTGCCTGACCGCCGGCTTCTTCGTGATGCACGGCCTCGCCAGCGGGTGGGTCGCCGTCCGGGCACACCGGGCCGGGGCCGGCGCGAGCCAGGCGGCCGCCTTCTACCTGTGCTCCTACTACGTCGGCTCATCGGTCTTCGGCAGCCTCGGCGGCACCGCCTGGTCGGCGTGTGGCTGGGCCGGCGTGGGCGCACTTGCCCTGCTCCTGCTCGGGTGTGCCGGCCTGGCGACGGCCCGGCTGCGCCGGATCCCGGTGCTCGAGCCGGCCATCGGCTGAGCACCACGAGATGGCGGGTTCTCGATTGCCGGATCCACGCGTTGGGTAGGGTCCGAGCGTCCGTTCGATCGAGGTGGGGAGTTCGGGATCGTGACGAGTGCCTGGGGGGTCGCGTCCACAGTCCGGCGTGCGCGTGGAATGGCGGCGGGCCTGGCCCTGCTGCTCACCGTGACGGTGCTGGTCGCCGCCCACGGCAACCTCGCTCCGGCGGCCGCCGCACCAGCACCCGCGGCCGTGGCGGCGAAGGCCAAGCCGAACCCGGCGTACGTGGTCAAGCCGGGCATCACCTTCAACCACCCCTTCCGCAACGGCCAGCGCGGCAAGATCCACCACAAGATCGCCAAGACGCTCAAGAACGTCCCGGCCGGCGGTCAGGTCCGGGTGATCACCTGGAACTTCGACTCGCCGTACCTCGCGCACAAGTTCATCAGGGCCCACCAGCGCGGCGTCTCGGTGCAGATCATCATGTCCCGCGGCCTCGCCCGCTCGCAGGGCAACAACCTGGCCCGGTCGTACCCGATGATGCTGCGCGCCTTCGCCCGCGGCAACAAGGACCGGCCCAAGGAGCTGCGGAGCTGGATCCGCACGTGCAAGCAGACCTGTCGCGGCAAGCGCGGCTCGATGCACTCCAAGCTCATGCTGGTCAACCGCTCGGGCGCGACCAACTGGATCGTGATGCAGGGCTCCGGCAACTTCACCGGCGCCGCCGCGGTGCAGCAGTTCAACGACTGGACCACGGTCACCGAGAACCAGGCGCTCTACGACGGCTGGATGACCATGTGGAACCAGGCCATCCAGGACCGCAACTTCCCGGCCTTGAGGTTCACCACCGGCAACATCACCACCATGTTCGCGCCCCACAAGCGCCAGGTCGACCCCGCGCTGAGCGTGCTCAACAAGGTGCAGTGCGCCGGCGCGACCAACACCGCCAGCGGGCGCACCAAGGTGCGCATCGCCAACGCGGTGTGGGGCGAGGCGCGTGGCGCCCGGATCGCCCGCAAGGCCCGCCAGCTCGACCGCCAGGGCTGCGACGTCGAGATCGTCTTCATGATGATGCAGCGCCACATCCGCGGCATCCTCAAGGGCATGCGAGCCAAGCAGATGGTCTACATCACCGGCCTGACGGCCAACAAGTTCAAGGACCGCTACGTCCACATGAAGGGCCTCGCCGTCCAGGGCAACGTCGACGGCCGCACCGACGGCAACGTCGTGCTCTCCAGCAGCGAGAACTGGACCCAGCTCGGCTGGCACTCCGACGAGGAGAACATCATCATCCGCGGCGACGCCGCGATGACCCAGAAGTACGTCGACCACGTCGACCTGATCTACCGCGAGGCCCCGCGCAAGCTCAGCAACTACGTCAACTCCGCCGACCCCGACCCGACGCCGCGGCCGGACGGCTACGTCGACCAGGGCTACCTCGGCCCGAAGGACTACCCGTTCCACGACCTCGAGGCCGAGCTGTCCTGACGCCCGGCCGCCTGGGGCCGCCTGACATCCTGAGCGGGTGAGTGAAGCAGTCCTCTCGGTGCGCGGGCTCGCCCGCTCGTACGGCGACCACCGGGTCCTCGCGGACCTCGACCTCGAGGTCCGCGCGGGCCGGGCCGCCGTCCTGGTCGGGCCCAACGGCTCCGGCAAGTCCACGGCGCTGCGCTGCATCACGGGCACCGACCAGCCCGATGCCGGGACCGTCGAGGTGCTGGGGGAGGCCCTCGACGAGCGCTCGGCGACCATCCGCGCCGCGATGGCGGTCGTGATGGACGACCTCGACTTCTTCCCGGACCTCACCGTCGTCGAGCACCTCGACCTGTTCGCCCGCGCCCACCGGACCCCGGACGCCGACGCCGTCGTCGACGACGTGCTCGAGGAGGTCGGCCTGACCGCGCAGTCCGGTCTGCTGCCGACCTCGCTCTCCTCGGGCCAGCGCCGCCGGCTGGCCCTGGCCAGTGCCTTCGTCCGGCCGCGACGGCTGCTCGTCCTCGACGAGCCCGAGCAGCGGCTCGACCAGGAGGGCCTGACCTGGCTGGCCGAGCGCCTGCTCGCCGAGAAGGCGGCGGGCCTCGCGATCGTGCTGGCCAGCCATGCGCCGGCGCTCGTGGACGCGATCGCCGACGACGTGGTCAGCCTGGCCCGGCCGTGAGGACGACCGAGGCGGGCGAGCTGCGTGCCGACATCCGCTTCTGGCGGCGCAGCCGGCGCACCCTCTCGCTCGGCGAGGCGCTGCAGGACCTCTACATCGGCGTCTTCGCGGTGCTGATGCTCGGCTCGATGCTGATCAGCGTCCTGGTCAACCTCTCCGACGTCGGCGACCGGGCCTGTGTCGCGTCCGACTGCGCCGCGGCCCGCTCGCTGCTGCCGTGGCTGGTCGTCGGCACCCTGGTGGCCGTGCTCTGGTCGCTCGCTCGGATGGTGGGTCCGGTCGCGGTCAGTCCCGGAGTCGCCGGCTGGCTGCTCCCGACCCCCGTGGACCGCGGCGAGCTGCTCCGCGGCCGCGCCCGCGGTACGACGTTGCTCGCCGCGGCGCTGGTCGCCCCGGTCGCCGCCGGCGCCGCGGTCCTGGCCGGCTTCGGCGTCGGCCTGCTGGTGCTGTTCACGGCGGGCGCGGCCGGGCTGGCGTCGTACGGCGTCGGGGCGCTGGTGTCGGCCCAGGCCGTTGCTCGCGAGCGTCATCCCGCGCTGCTGCTCGGCCCGGTCAGCCTGCTCGCGGTCGGCGCCGGACTGGTCGCGATCGCCGCCTCGCGCGCGCCGGAGGTCTCCGCGTCGCCGGCCCTTCGGTGGGCCTGGCTGGTCGCGACCGGCGTCGTGTGGGTGGGCGTGCTGGTCGTCGTGGTGCGGGCCCGCGCGCTCACCGCTCGCCTGCGCCGGCGTGACGTGGCGCCCGGGGGCGTGCTCGTGCCGGGGCTCGGCGGCGCCCTGGCCACCCTCGACCTGGCCCTGATGTTCGACGTCCTCGTCGCCCACGCCAGCAGCCGGCGCGGGGCGCTGCGCCCCCGCCGCGGCGGACCGCACGGCCTCGCCGCGCTGGCCTGGCGCGACGTGATCCGGCTGCGCCGCCAGCCGGGCCGGCTGGCGCTGCTGGCGGGCTCCCTCGTCGTGCCCTACGCCGTCGCCGCGGTCGGGGGCCGGGTCGTGGTGATGTTGGTCGAGGTCCTGGTGTGCTTCGTCCTCGTCGTGCCCTTCCTGGTCGCCCTGCGGGTGCTGACCCGCTCCTCGGGCATGTCGCGGATGTTCCCGACCGCGCTCGGACCGACCCGGGCGGCGGCGGTCGCCGTACCGGGGGCGCTGCTGGTCCTCCACGGTCTGCTCAGCGCGCCCGCCCTGCACCGCACCCTCACCGCCCCCGTCTCCGACCTGGGCCTGCTGGGCGTCGCGTCCGGCGTCGGCGGGCTGGCCGCCGGGGTGCGCTGGGTGACCGGGCGGCCGCCCGACTACGGACGGCCGCTGGTCTCGACCCCGGCCGGGGGAGTGCCGACCAACCTCTACGGCAGTGTGGTGCGGGGCTTCGACGTCGCGGTGCTGACCGCCCTGCCGATGCTCCTCGAGCCGACGGCCGGAGGCGCCGTGGTCTCGCTGGTCGTGTCCGTCGGCGTCATCGGCTACCTGTGCTCGCGGCGCTCAACCTAGCACTTGCTTGGTATATCCCCTATGCTCGTCCTTCGAGGGACGACGAGAGGGGACTTCGTGGCGTACGGCATCGACCTGACCGGCCAGGTGGTCCTCGTGACCGGCGGGGGCCGGGGCGTGGGCGACGGCATCGTGCAGGCATTCCTCGAGGCGGGTGCCTCGGTGGAGATCTGCGGCCGCAGCACGCCGGGGTCGCTGCGCGAGCATGACGGGCGCACGGTCCACTTCACACCCGTCGACGTGCGCGAGGCCGACCAGGTCGCGGCCTGGGTCGCGGACGTCGTACGACGGCGCGGGCGGCTCGACGTCGCGGTCAACAACGCCGGCGGCTCGCCGTTCGCGCGGTTCGACACCGCATCGCCCCGCTTCCATGCGAAGGTCAACGACCTCAACTTCATGTCCGCGGTCTACGTCGCCCTCGCGGCGCGTCCGCACCTCGAGGCCACCGGCGGCTCGATGGTCAACATCACCTCGATCTCCGCCCGGCGCGCCAGCCCCGGCACCGCGGTGTACGGCGCCGCGAAGGCCGCCCTGGAGAGCCTGACCGCCAGCCTGGGCGTCGAGTGGGCGCCGGAGGTCCGGGTGAACGCGGTCAGCTGCGGACTGGTCGAGACTCCGGGATCGGCCGACCACTACGGCGACGCCGAGCAGCTCGCCCGGGTCGCCGCCACCATCCCGCGGGGCGTCTTCGCCACGCCGCTCGAGGTCGGTCAGGCCTGCGTGTTCCTGTCCTCGCCGCTGGCCACGCACATCACCGGGGCCGTCTTGAACGTCGACGGCGGCGGCGAGTGGCCCGCCTTCCTCCAGCACACTCCCAACGCCTGACCTCTCGAGCAACCCGACCAGACCAGCAGGAGCCCACCCGTGCCCGAAGCCGTCCTCGTCTCCGCCGTCCGCTCGCCGATCGGCCGTGCCTACAAGGGCTCGCTGCGCGAGATGCGGCCCGACGACCTGGCCGCCCAGCTGGTCGACGCCGCGCTGTCCGCCGTACCCGAGCTGGACCGCACCCTGGTCGAGGACCTGATGATGGGCTGCGCGCAGCCGGCCGGCGAGCAGGGCTACAACATCGGCCGGATGGTCGCGCTGCGCCTCGGCCTCGACGGCGTCCCCGGCACCACCGTGCATCGCTACTGCGCCTCCTCGCTGCAGGCCACCCGGATGGCCCTGCACGCCATCCGCGCGGGCGAGGGCGACGTCTTCGTCGCGGCCGGCGTCGAGACCGTCTCCCGGTTCCAGCACGGCAAGGCCGACGGCATGCCGGACACCCGCAACCCGCTGTACGCCGCGGCCGCCTCGCGCGCGGCCGAGCGAGCCGCCGCCCGCGAGCCGTGGGTGGACCCGCGCTCGCTCGGCGAGCTCCCGGACGTCTACCTCGCCATGGGCGAGACCGCCGAGAACGTCGCCCGCTACTGCAACGTCTCGCGCGCGGCCCAGGACGAGTACGCCGTGCGCAGCCAGAACCTCGCCGAGGCCGCCGCCCAGCGCGGCTTCTGGAAGACCGACATCACCCCGGTCACCCTCGCCGACGGCACCGTGGTCGACGCCGACGACGGCCCGCGCGCCGGGGTCACCCTGGAGAAGGTCGCCTCGATGCAGCCGGTCTTCCACCCCGAGGGCACCGTCACCGCCGCCAACTGCTGCCCGCTCAACGACGGCGCCGCGGCGCTGGTCGTCATGAGCGACACCCGCGCCGCCGAGCTCGGCATCACGCCGCTCGCCCGGGTCGTGTCCACCGGTGTCTCCGCCCTGAGCCCCGAGATCATGGGCCTGGGGCCGGTCGAGGCCAGCCGCCAGGCCGTCGCCCGCGCCGGCCTGGCACTCGGCGACATCGACCTGGTCGAGATGAACGAGGCCTTCGCGGCCCAGGTGCTGCCCTGCATCGACCAGCTCGGCCTCGACCTCGACCGGGTCAACGTCAACGGCGGCGCGATCGCGCTGGGCCACCCGTTCGGCTCCACCGGCGCCCGGATGGCCACCACGCTGATCCACGGCCTGCAGGAGCGCGACGCGCAGTTCGGTCTGGAGACCATGTGCGCCGCCGGTGGGCAGGGCATGGCGATGGTGCTCGAGCGCCTGAGCTGACCTGCCGCTGAGCGGTCCCAGGAACGCCAGACCCCGCCCCGGTGAGCCCGAGGCGGGGTCTGGAACGTTGCGCCGCCGTACGACGGCGGGGTGGTGCTACTTGTTGGCCTTCTTCGCTCGGCTCGCGGCCTTGGCGCGCTCGTTGGCGTCGAGGTTCACCTTGCGGATGCGCACGGTCTCGGGCGTGATCTCGACGCACTCGTCCTCGCGGCAGAACTCCAGGCACTGCTCCAGCGACAGCTTCTTCGGCGGGATGAGCTTCTCGAAGTTGTCGGAGGTGGCGGAGCGGATGTTGGTCTGCTGCTTCTCCTTGGTGATGTTGACGTCCATGTCGTCGGCGCGGGAGTTCTCGCCGACGATCATGCCCTCGTAGACCTCGGTCGCCGGCTCGACGAAGAGCACGCCGCGCTCCTGCAGCGAGGTCATGGCGTACGCCGTCGCGGCGCCCGACCGGTCGGCCACGAGCGAGCCGGACTGGCGGCTGCGGATCTCGCCGGCCCACGGGAAGTAGCCCTCGGAGATGGAGTGTGCGATGCCGGTGCCGCGGGTCTCGGTGAGGAAGTCGGTGCGGAAGCCGATCAGACCGCGGGCGGGGACGATGAACTCCATGCGCACCCAGCCGGTGCCGTGGTTGGTCATCCCCTCCATCCGGCCCTTGCGGTTGGCGAGGAGCTCGGTGATGGTGCCGAGGAACTCCTCGGGCGCGTCGATCGTGAGCCGCTCGAAGGGCTCGTGGGTCTTGCCGTCGATCTCGCGGACGACGACCTGCGGCTTGCCGACGGTCAGCTCGTAGCCCTCGCGACGCATCTGCTCGACCAGGATGGCCAGGGCCAGCTCGCCGCGGCCCTGGACCTCCCACGCGTCGGGGCGCTCGGTGGGCAGGACGCGGAGCGAGACGTTGCCGACCAGCTCGGAGTCGAGGCGGTCCTTGACCAGGCGGGCGGTGACCTTGTGGCCCTTGCCGCCCTTGCCCACGAGCGGGGAGGTGTTGGTGCCGATGGTCATCGAGATGGCCGGATCGTCGATGTGGATGAGCGGCAGCGCGACCGGGAACTCCTGGTCGGCGAGGGTCTCGCCGATGGTGATCTCGGGGATGCCGGCGACGGCGACGATGTCACCGGGGCCCGCGGACTCCCCGGGCTTGCGCTCGAGGCCCTCGGTGATGAGCAGCTCGGTGATCTTGACGTTCTTGGTCACGCCCTCGCGGTTGATCCACGCGACGTTCTGGCCCTTCCTCAGGTTGCCCTGCTTGATGCGCAGCAGCGCGAGACGACCCAGGAAGGGAGAGGCGTCGAGGTTGGTGACGTGGGCCTGCAGGGGCGCCTCGTCGTCGTACTCCGGCGCGGGGATGGTCTCCAGGATGGTCCGGAAGAGCGGCTCGAGGTCGCTGCCCTCGGGCAGGGTGCCGTTCTCGGGCTTGGTGAGCGAGGCGATGCCGGCCTTGCCGGAGGCGTAGACGACCGGGAAGTCGAGCGCGTCTTGGCTGTGCGAGTCGTCGAGCAGGTCCATGAACAGCTCGTAGGTCTCGTCGACGACCTCGTCGATCCGGGCGTCGCCGCGGTCGGTCTTGTTGACCACGAGGATCACCGGCATGTCGGCGTTGAGCGCCTTGCGCAGCACGAAGCGGGTCTGGGGGAGCGGGCCCTCGGACGCGTCGACCAGCAGCACGATGCCGTCGACCATCGACAGGCCCCGCTCGACCTCGCCACCGAAGTCGGCGTGGCCGGGGGTGTCGATGATGTTGATGACCATTCCGTCGGCGGCGCCGTCGCCGAGCATCTCCTGCGCGGACGGGCCGCGGTAGTGGACCGCGGTGTTCTTCGCGAGGATCGTGATGCCCTTCTCGCGCTCGAGGTCACCGGAGTCCATCACGCGCTCGGCGACGCCCTCGGCCTGGTGCGCGCTGAACGCGCCGGCCTGGTGGAGCATCGCGTCGACGAGGGTCGTCTTGCCGTGGTCGACGTGGGCGACGATGGCGACGTTGCGGAGATCGGTACGACGAGTCTGGGACACGAGCGACCAGCCTACTGGCGGCGGACCTCCCGACTCGCATCGTCGCCTTCGCCCTAGACTCGGCTCATGCAGACCATCGGACTCGTCGGCGGCATGTCGTGGGAGAGCAGCGCGGCGTACTACGAGGCCCTGAACCGGGGCGTCGAGCAGCGTCTCGGCGGCCTCCACTCGGCCCAGAGCGTGATGGCGTCGGTCGACTTCGCCGAGGTCACCGCGCTCCAGGAGGCCGAGGACTGGGACGGCGTCGCCGCCATCCTGCGCGCCGCCGCCGAGTCGGTCGAGCGTGCCGGCGCCGACTTCCTCATGCTCTGCACCACCACCTTCCACCGGGTCGCCGAGCAGGTCCAGGCCGCCGTCTCGATCCCACTGCTGCACCTCGGCGACGTCGTCGCCGAGGCCTGCAAGGCGGAGGGCGTCGAGAGCGTCGCCCTCCTCGGCACCAAGTTCGCGATGTCGCGCACCTTCTTCACCGACCGGATCGCCAGCCACGGCCTGTCGGTGCTCGTCCCCGACGCCGGGCACCACGACGAGCTGAACCGGATCATCTACGACGAGCTGGTCCACGGGAAGGTCGTCGACGACTCCCGCCGCGCCGTCGTCGGCATGATCAGCGAGGCCTGGGACGCCGGCGCCGGCGGCGTCATCCTCGGCTGCTCGGAGCTGGAGCTGCTCATCCGTCAGGCGGACTCCGAGATCCCCGTGTTCCCCTGCACCACGCTGCACGTCACGGCGGCGCTGGACCGCGCGCTGGCCTGAGGGGCCGGCAGGGGCCGCTCAGGAAGTCCGATGCACCTTGTGCTGGGCAGCCTGGGCGCGCGGCTTGATGACCAGCTCGTCGATGTTGACGTGGGCCGGCCGGGTGGCGACCCAGGTGATCGCGTCGGCGACGTCGTCGGCGACCAGCGGCTCGGCGACGCCGGCGTAGACCGCGTCGGCGCGGGCCTGGTCGCCCCCGAACCGGGTCAGCGAGAACTCCTCGGTGTGGACCATCCCCGGCGCCACCTCGCAGACCCGGACCGGCTGGTCGAACAGCTCGAGGCGCAGCGTCTCGGTGACGACCTTGGTGCCGTGCTTGGCGGCTGTGTAGCCCGCGCCGCCCTCGTAGGCGCCGCGGCCGGCGGTCGAGCCCACGTTGACGATCACGCCCGCGCCGCCGGCCACCAGCGCCGGCAGCAGCGCCTTGGTGACCTGCATCAGGCCGAGCACGTTGACGTCGTACATCCGGCGCCACTCGTCGGCGTCGGCCTCCGCGACCGGAGCCAGGCCGAAGGCGCCGCCGGCGTTGTTGACGAGGACGTCGAGCCGGGGCCCGACCGCCGCGGCAAGGCCGGCGACCGACGCGGCGGAGGTCACGTCGCAGACCACGGCGCGGCCGCCGATCTCGGCGGCGAGGGCCTCGATCCGGTCGGCGCGGCGGGCCGCGCAGACGACCTCGAAGCCCGCGCGGGCGAGGTGGCGGGCGGTGGCTGCCCCGATGCCGCTGGAGGCCCCGGTGACGACGGCGATGCGTGTGTTCATGCCCCCCATCCTGTCCGACCGGGAATGCCGGGCACACTGACAGGGTTGACCGACTGACCACGAACAGGCGACAGCGACCAGCAGGAGGGTGCGATGGGGGAGTCGGCGATCGGCCGTGTCGCCATGATCAGCCTGCACACCTCGCCGCTCGACCAGCCGGGCACGGGTGACGCGGGCGGCATGAACGTCTACGTGGTCGAGCTCGCGCGGCGCCTGGCCGAGCAGGGCACCGCGGTCGACATCTTCACCCGCGCGACCAGCTCCCGGCTCGACCCGGTCGTCCCGGTCCGCGACGGCGTGACCGTCCACAACGTGCATGCCGGTCCGTTCGAGGGCCTCACGAAGGACCAGCTGCCCGGCCAGCTGTGTGTGTTCGCCCGCGAGGTGCTGCGCGCCGAGGCGGCCCACCCGGCCGGCCACTTCGACGTCGTCCACTCCCACTACTGGCTCTCCGGCCAGGTCGGCGCGCTCGCCCGCGACCGCTGGGGCGTCCCGCTGGTCCACTCCATGCACACCATGGCCAAGGTCAAGAACGAGGCGCTGGCCGCGGGTGACACGCCCGAGCCGCAGGCCCGGGTGATCGGTGAGGAGCAGGTCGTCGAGGCGGCCGACGTGCTGATCGCCAACACCGACCTCGAGGCCAAGCAGCTGATCAACCTGTACGACGCCGACCCGGGGCGGGTCGAGGTCGTCCACCCTGGCGTCGACACCGACGTGTTCCGGGCCCGCACCCCGGCCGAGCGGGCCCGCGCGCGCCGCGAGTGCGACCTCCCCGACGACGCCCTGGTGCTGCTCTTCGCGGGCCGGATCCAGCCGCTCAAGGCCCCCGACGTGCTGCTGCGCGCGGTGGCCGAGCTGCTGGCGCTGCGCCCCGACCTGCGCCCGCGGCTGGTCGTCCCGGTGGTCGGCGGACCGTCCGGCAGCGGCCTGGAGCGCCCGGCGGCGCTGGCCAATCTCGCGGCCGAGCTGCGCATCGACGACGTCGTCCGCTTCGTGCCGCCGGTGCCCCAGCACGAGCTCGCCGGCTGGTACGCCGCCGCCACCCTGGTCGCCGTCCCGTCCTACAACGAGTCCTTCGGCCTGGTCGCCGCCGAGGCCCAGGCCTGCGGTGCGCCGGTGGTCGCCGCGGCCGTCGGCGGCCTCACCACCGTGGTCAAGGACGGTCACAGCGGCCTGCTCGTCGACACCCACGAGCCCCACGACTGGGCGCGCGCGCTGGAGCGGGTCGTCGTCGACCCCGACCACCGAGACCGGCTCGCGGCCGGCGCCCTCGAGCAGGCCCGCCAGTTCTCGTGGGAGGCGACCGCCGCCCACACCGTGGAGGTCTACGAGCGTGCCCACGCGCTCTTGCGGCAGGAGGCCCGGGTCGGATGAACCCCGCGGACGTCGTACGCGCCTGGCTCGCGGACAACGAGATCGAGTTCGAGGAGACCGAGAACGGCACCTTCAGCTTCTCGCTCCCCGGTGAGAGGAAGCTGCAGACCCCGGTCCGGCTCGACCTGGGGCCGCACGCGCTCGGCGTGCATGCGTTCGTGTGCCGCCGTCCCGACGAGGAGTTCGAGCGGGTCTACCGCTGGCTCCTGGAGCGCAACCTCAAGATGTACGCCGTCGCCTTCGGCCTCGACCACCACGGCGACATCTACCTCGACGCCCGGCTGCCGCTGTCCTCGGTCACGACCGACGACCTCGACCGGCTGCTCGGCTCGGTGCTGACCTACGCCGACGAGGCGTTCAACACGATCCTCGAGCTCGGCTTCGAGTCGTCCATCCGCAAGGAGTGGGCGTGGCGGATCGAGCGGGGCGAGTCGACCGCGAACCTGGAGGCCTTCCGCGGGTGGCTCGAGCAGTGACGAGCCTCGCGGCGAGCCGGGCGGCCGCCGCCGACCTCAACGCCCTGTTCGGCACCGGTCCGGAGGCGGACCAGCCGAGCTGATCCGCCTCCGGTGTCCCCGGTGAGCCGGCCGGATCAGCGGCGTACCCGCCACTTCACCAGCGCCGGCGTGGCCTCGAACTGGCCGGACTCGCCGACCGAGCGGACCCGGACCTTGTGCTTTCCGGGCTTGAGGTGCTTGACCTTCAGCGGCGATGCGCACGCCTTCCAGGCCAATTTGTCGACCTTGCACTCGAAGGTGACGTTGGGCTTGTCCGCGATGAAGCCGATGGTGGCCGACTTCTTCTTGGTGACCTTCTTGGGCTTGCTGACGACGGTCGTCTCCCCGGGGGCGTCGTCGGTGGTGATGGTCAGCGTGAACCCGCTCGCCAGCTGGCCGACGAAGCCGCCGAGGTCGTCCGAGGCGTACAGGGTCCAGGTGCCGTTGGCGCTGCGGCCGTCGAAGGCCGAGAGCTTGTCCGCGAACGTCGTACCCGCCGGGAGGGTGTCGTTGCCCGGCTCGTACTCGCTCGGCTGGTAGGAACCCGTCGGGCAGGCCGCGTTGGTCGGCATCATGGTGCCCGCCTCGTCGTCGATCGCCAGGTAGGCGCCGGTCAGCGGGGTGCCGCTGCCGCCGCAGGCGTCCGACATCAGGCGCACCACCTGCGAGGAGCCCGGTGCCCGGAGGTAGATGTCGAGGTCGCGCGGCCAGGTGTGGAACACGTTGTTGAGCACGACGTCGACGTCGGTGATCCGGCCGGGCAGGTTGGTGACGTCGATGGTCGCCGTGGTGATCGCGGCGTCGGGCACGACGACGGCCGGCGGGTGGGTGAGCGTGCGGACGGCCGCCTGGGCGGGCGTGGCGGTGGTGAGGCCGGCGAGGCCTCCGAGGGCGATGACGGCTGCGGTCATCAGCGCGAGACGGCGCATGGTGGGACCTTTCCGAGGAGGGGGAGGTGCTGACCTCCTCCAGACCTGCGGACCCCGGGCCGTGATACACCGAGTTTCCGGATCACCCGCCGGAGTGCAGCCGGCTCGCCTGCCGGGTGAGGTGGTCCCGCTCGGCGACATTGGTGGCCCGCTCGGCGGCGAGCCGGTAGAGCCGGGCCGCCTCGGCCGGGTCGCCGGCCCGCTCGTGCAGCCAGGCGGCGACGGCGTCGCGGCGGGGCAGGTCGGCGGGCAGTCCCTCGACCTGGCGCAAGCCCGCGAGCGGGCCGTCGACCTCGCCGAGCGCGACCGCGCGGTTGAGCGCGACCACGGGACCGGGCGCCAGGCGCAGCAGCTCGTCGTACCACTCGAGGACCTGGGGCCAGTCGGTCTCCTCGGCGGTGGCGGCGTCGTCGTGGAGGGCGGCGATCGCGGCCTGGGCCTGGTACTCGCCGAGCGCGTCGCGGGCCAGCGCCGCCTGCAGCACCGCCACGCCCTCCGCGATCATCGCGGTGTCCCACAGCGAGCGGTCCTGCTCGGCGAGCGGGATCACCGCCCCCGCGGAGGTACGACGGGCGCGGCGGCGCGCGTGGTGGAGCAGCATCAGGGCGAGCAGGCCGTCGACCTCGGGGTCGTCGGTCGCGCCCGTCAGCTGCCGGGTCAGCCGGATCGCCTCCTCGGCCAGGTCGACCGTGCCGGTGAAGCCCTCGTTGAAGATCAGGTAGAGCACTCGCAGCACGGCGCCGACCTCGCCCGGCCGGTCGAACCGCTCGCCGCCGACGGTGCGCTTGGCACGGCTGATCCGCTGCGCCATGGTCGCCTCCGGCACCAGGAACGCCTGCGCTATCTGGGCCGTGGTGAGCCCGCCGACCGCGCGCAGGGTGAGCGCGATCGCCGACGCCGGCGTGAGCGCGGGGTGGCAGCACCGGCTGAGCAGGAGCAGGGTGTCGTCGGCCTGCTCGGACGGACCCGGCTCCGGCTCCAGGTGGACCCGCAGCTCCCGCCGCTCACGGGCGTGCGCCGAGCGCTGCGCGTCGATCAGCTTGCGGCCGGCGACCTTCACCAGCCAGGCCCGCGGGTTGTCCGGCCACTCGTCCCGCCGGTCCGAGGGCCAGTGCCGCAGCGCCTCGATCAGCGCCTCCTGGACGGCGTCCTCGGCCGCCGCGAAGTCGGCTCCGCGGCGGACGAGGATGCCCAGGACCTGGGGCGTGAGGTCGCGCAGCACCTCGCCCAGGTCGCTCATTCGGTGACGACCGGCGGCTCGCCGTAGAACGGGCGGACCTCGATCCACTCGTGGATCGGCCGGCCGCCGGGACCCGGCGCCGACGACAGCCGCGCCGCGGCCTCGTAGGCGCGCTCCCGATTGTCGACGTCGATCACCATCCAGCCGGCGATCAGGTCCTTGGTCTCCGCGAACGGGCCGTCGGTCACCGGGGGACGGCCCTCACCGTCGTACCGGACGAAGGTGCCCTCGGGCGAGAGCGCCTGCTCGTCGACGAACTCCCCGCGCTCGCGCAGCTCGTCGGCGACCAGCTGCATGAACGCGATGTGCGCGGTGACCTCCTCCGGCGTCCACTGGTCCATCGGGACGAGGTCGTCCTTGGCGATCGCGTGGTCGCCGCGGTAGTGCTTGAGCAAGAGGTACTTCGCCATGATGTTCTCCTTGGGTCCGAGACGGCCATCTTGCCGCCTTCACTCCAGAGACGGAGCCACCGAGGCGTCCTCGACACCGATCGGGAGAATCTCTCGAAGGATGTCGGCGGCGGTCCCTAGAGTCCTCTCGTGACGAAGCGTGGGTGGTCGCTGTTCCTGGCGATGTGCGTGATCTGGGGCCTGCCCTACCTGTTCATCCGGATCGCGGTCGAACACGTCTCCCCGGCCGGGCTGGTGTTCCTGCGCACCGCCCTCGCCGCGCTGCTCCTGCTCCCGCTGGCGCTGCTGCGCCGCGAGGTCGGGCCGGTGCTGGCGCGATGGCAGCCGCTGGTCCTGTTCGCGGTCATCGAGATCATGATCCCGTGGGTGCTGCTGGGCCACGCCGAGCAGCGCATCTCCTCGTCCCTGGCCGGCCTGCTGGTCGCCGCGGTGCCCCTGTTCGGCGCACTGGCGTTCCTGGTGACCAGCCATGCGGAGCGGTTCACCGCCGCCCAGACCGGTGGCCTGGCACTGGGCTTCGCGGGCGTGGCCTGCCTGGTCGGCCTCGACATCGGTCACATCGACGTGCTCGCCGTGGCCGAGATGCTGGGCGTGGCGGTCTGCTACGCCACCGGCCCGCTGATCCTCGCGCGCTGGTTCGCCGACCTCTCCGGCCTCGGCGTGATGGCCTGCGCGCTCACCCTCACCGCCGTCGTCTTCTCGCCGTTCGGCGTGCTGGACCCGCCCACCGGCCTGCCGGCGAAGGCCTGGCTCAGCATCGCGGTGCTGGCCCTGGTCTGCACGGCCCTGGCCTTCGTGGTCTTCCTCGAGCTGATCAAGGTCGCCGGCCCGACCCGCTCGACGATCATCACCTACGTCAACCCGGCGGTGGCGATCGTGCTGGGCGTGCTCCTCCTCGACGAGAAGGTCACCACCGGCATGATCGTCGGCTTCCCGCTGATCCTGGTCGGGTGCGTGGTCGCCGCGGGCGGGCGGGCGGCGGCGCCCGAGCCGGCGGCCGACATCGCGCTCACGGTCGAGGCGGACCCACCGGCGTCCGGCTCCTGAGCCGGCTCCGGGCCGGGGCCCGGCGGGGGGCTCGCCGGTCGCGCGATTCTCAGACGTCGAACTTGTAGCCGAGCCCGCGCACGGTGACCAGGAACTTCGGCTCGCTCGGCTCCGGCTCCAGCTTGGCGCGCAGCCGCTTGACGTGGACGTCGAGGGTCTTGGTGTCGCCGACGTAGTCGGATCCCCACACCCGGTCGATCAGCTGGCCGCGGGTCAGCACCCGGCCGGGGTTGCGCAGGAACATCTCGAGCAGCTCGAACTCCTTGAGCGGCAGCCGCTGCTCGGTGCCGTCGACGGTCACGACGTGGCGCTCGACGTCCATCCGCACCGGCCCCGCCTCGAGGGTGTCGGGGAGCAGCTCGTCGCCGATGCCGCGGCGCAGGACGGCGCGGATCCGGGCGACCAGCTCGCGGGGGGAGTACGGCTTGGTGACGTAGTCGTCGGCGCCGAGCTCGAGGCCGACCACCTTGTCGACCTCGTCGTCCTTGGCGCTGACCATGATCACCGGGACGTTCGACGTCTGCCGGATGGTGCGGCACACCTCGGTGCCGGGGATGCCCGGCAGCATCAGGTCGAGCAGCACGATGTCGGCGCCGTTGCGGTCGAACTCCTTGAGCGCCTCGTTGCCGTCGGCCGCGATCGCGACCTCGAACCCCTCCTTGCGGAGCAGGTACGCCAGCGCGTCGCTGTAGCTCTCCTCGTCCTCGACGACAAGTACCCGGGTCATGCGTCCTCCTGATCATTCATGCGTCCGCCCGGCGCTTCCGGGGTGGACGCGAGCGGCGCGAGCCGAAGGTACGGCCCGTCCGTCTCGTGGTGCAGGTGCTGCGGCAGCGAGAGGGTGAAGGTCGAGCCCTGACCCTCCACGGACCACACGCGCACCTCGCCGCCATGGGTGGCGGCCACGTGCTTGACGATCGACAGCCCCAGACCGGTGCCGCCGGTCGAGCGGTGCCGGGCGGGATCGACCCGGTAGAACCGCTCGAAGATGCGCTCGACCTCGGCCTCGGGGATGCCGATGCCCTGGTCGATGACGGAGACCTCCACGTTGTGCCCGACTCGTTTGCGAGTCACCACGACGCGGGAGTTGGGCTCGGAGTAGGCCACCGCGTTCGCCACCAGGTTGGAGACGGCGGCACTGACCTGCTTCTCGCTGCCCAGCACCTTCAGCCCCTCCTCGCCCTCGGCGATGAGCTGGATGTCCTTGGCGTTGGCGTTCATGTCGACGAAGTCGACCGCGGAGGCCACCACGTCGTCGAGCGAGACCGGGACCGGTGAGTCGAGCGGCTCGTCGCCCTGCAGCCGCGAGAGCTCGATGATCTGCTGGATCAGCCGCGAGAGGCGGTCGCTCTCGGTGAGCATCCTGGAGGCGAACCGGTAGACGGCGTCCGGGTCGTCGGCCGCGTCCTGGACCGCCTCGGCGAGCAGCCGGATCGCGCCGATCGGCGTCTTGAGCTCGTGGCTCACGTTGGCCACGAAGTCGCGTCGTACGGCGTCGACCTGGCGCTCGCGGGTGCGGTCCTCGACCAGGGCCAGGACCAGCCGCGAGCCCAGCGGCGCCACCCGGGCGGTGACGTGGCGCGGCGTGCCGGTCGCGCGCGGCACGATCAGCTCGGTCTCGCGGATCTGGCCGTCGCGTCGTACCTGACGGATCAGGCCGCCGAGTTCGTCGGAGAGCAGTGTGGTGCCGCGCACGAAGCCCATGGCGTACGCCGGGGCCGACGCCTTCACGACGGCGTCGGACTCGTCGACGACCACCGCGCTGCTGCGCAGCACCGAGAGCACCGCGGCCACGCCGTCGGGCAGCAGCGGCTCCTCGGGCGCGTGGTAGACACGTTGCTGGCGGTCGCTGAGGTGCCATGCCAACATGGCCCCGCCCGCCACGAGGGCGCCGAGGAGCGCGGCCAAGAAGGCCTGCGTCGTCGGGTCCACGTCTCGATCGTACGGCGCGTGCGGGGCCGGGCTCCGCATCAGCGGGTGCGTGCTTCGCGATGTTCACCCCGCGTTCACCGCACCTCGCTTGCTGGACACCTCGGCTCCGTACGCTCGGGCCCATGCGTGATGCCTACACCGACCAGCTCGACGCGATCTTCGACGACCTCGCCGGAATCTCCCGCCGCGTCCAGGCGGCGGTCGGCGAGGCCACCGAGGCCCTGATGACCGGCGACTCCTCGATCGCGGAGAAGGTGATCAGCCAGGACGTCGAGATCGACCGGGCCCGTGAGAAGGTCGAGGACTCCTGCTTCGCCCTGCTCTCCCTCCAGCAGCCGGTCGCCGGCGACCTGCGCACCGTCGTCGCGGCGCTGCGCATGGTCGCCGAGCTCGAGCGGATGGGCGACCTGTCCGTCCACGTCGCCAAGATCGCCCGTCTCCGCGTCCCCGATGTCGCTGTCCCCGACGAGGTGCGCCCGACCATGGCCCGGATGGCCGAGGTCGCCGAGGACATGGTCGGCCGGGTCACCGAGGTGATCTCGGGGCGTGACGTCGAGGCCGCCATCGCGCTGGGGCGCGACGACGAGGAGATGGACCAGCTGCGCCGCCGCAGCTTCACCGAGCTGCTCGGCGACGAGTGGACCCACGGCGTCGAGGCCGCGGTCGACATCGCCCTGCTCGGCCGCTACTACGAGCGGATCGCCGACCACGCCGTGTCCGTCGCCAACCGGGTCATCTTCGTGGTCACCGGCCACAACCCGGCCCCCGCCGCCTGAACTCCTGCAAGCCCCGCCGACCCGGCGCAAAAGTGACACTTTTGCGCCGGGTCGGCGGTGCTTGCAGGAGTCAGCGGCCCTGGTTGGCCACGGCGGCGGCAGCAGCGGTGGCGGCCTCGGGGTCGAGATAGCGGCCACCGGGTACGACGGGGGCGAGGGTGTCCTCGTCGAGCTCGTAGACCAGCGGCATGCCGGTGGGGATGTTGAGCCCCGCGATGTCGGTGTCGCTGACCTGGTCGAGGTGCTTCACGATCGCGCGCAGGCTGTTGCCGTGGGCGGCGATGAGGACGGTGTGCCCGGCGCGCAGGTCCGGCACGATGCCGGCGTCCCAGTAGGGGAGCAGTCGGTCGATGACCTGCTTGAGCGCCTCGGCGCGGGGCATCTCGTCGCCGAGGTCGGCGTAGCGCGGGTCGCCGGCCTGGGAGTACGGGTCGGCGTCGTCCAGCGGCGGCGGCGGGGTGTCGAAGGAGCGGCGCCAGAGCATGAACTGCTCCTCGCCGTACTCGTCGCGGACCTGCGCCTTGTCCTTGCCCTGCAGGGCGCCGTAGTGGCGCTCGTTGAGACGCCAGGAGCGGCGCACGGGGATCCAGTGCCGGTCGGCGGCGTCGAGCGCGAGCGCGGCGGTGTTGATCGCGCGGCGCTGCAGCGAGGTGTGGACGACGTCCGGCAGGATGCCGGCCTCCGCGAGGAGCTCGCCGCCGCGGACCGCCTCGCGGCGGCCCTTCTCGGTGAGCGCGACGTCGACCCAGCCGGTGAACAGGTTCTTCGCGTTCCACTCGCTCTCGCCGTGGCGGAGCAGGACCAGGGTGAACGTCATCAGTGCGCGCTCTCGGGCTCGGGGGCCTCGTCGGCGCAGTTGAACGTCGCGTCGCCGGACTCGTCGGCGTGCGCCTCGTCGCCCTCCTCCTCCGCGGCGGCGTCGGCTGCCGCGCCGTCGGTGGCCTTGGCGGAGGAGCTCTCGCTGGGCAGGTCGGTGGGGACCTGGGTGTACTGGAAGCACGGCTTGACGACCGGGACGTCGAGGCTGAGCGTCGTACCGTCGCTGAAGGTCAGGTCGAGGGCGACGTAGTCGCCGGCGGTGAAGTTGCCGCTCAGCGGTACGACGGCCGAGGTGGCCAGGTTGACCGTGCCGCGGCCCGCGACCTGGACCGGCTCGAAGTCGCCGGCGGACACGCCGGCGGTGGACGACACCGCGTCGAGCGCGATGTCCTCGCGCACGTTGTTGGACAGCGACCCGATCAGCCGGCCCTCGCCCTTCGCGGTCGCGAGGACCCGGATGCCGAGCGCGTCGACGTCGCCCGTGCGGTCGTTGACACCGGCGGCGATCGTGTTGACCCGGTCGGTGGGGTAGTGGAACCCACAGCCGCTGAGGGCGGTGGCGGGAACGACCGCCAGCAGCAGTCCGGCGAGCGCGGATCGGCGCAGGTGGGGCATGTCGGCAGGCCTCCGGGTCAGGTCGGGTCGAAGCGGGCTCACTCTAGCGGGGCTCAGCGGCTGAGGCCGACCCGGGCGCCGACGACGGCCAGTGCGACGACGACGCCGACGGTGAACAGCGTCGACAGGGCGAGCAGCCGGGTGGCGCCGAGCTTGAGCCCGAGCCTGAGCGGCAGGTAGGTCCACCCGTCCTCGTGGTCGGCGACCAGTCCCCACACGGCCCGCATGAAGTGGATGCCGACGCCGAGCAGTGCCGCGAGCGCCACGACGGCCGGCTCGGGCGCGCTGCCGACGGCCTTGCCGCCCCAGCCGCCCCAGGACAGGTACGCCGGCAGCAGGGCGTACGACGCCGCCCACGACCACCAGGACAGGAAGCCGGTGCGCAGCACGATGTTGCCGAGCATCGCCACGGCCACGGAGCCGAGATAGTAGGCACCGGCGCGCACGCCGGTGGTCGTGGCCAGCGGCACGAGCAGCAGGAAGGCGACGACGATGGCGTACCAGACCGTGCCGACCTCGAGCCGGCCCGCGGCGACCGGCTTGCCGGTGAGGCCGTGCGCCTCGTCGCGCTGGCGGTCGACGATGTCGTTGTGCCAGCCCAAGATGGTCTGGCCGACCAGCACGGTCACCAGGACGACGCCTGCCTCGCGGGCCGGTCGCCCGGCCACCGCGGCGACCAGGCCCATCGCGAGCGCGGTGGTGAGCGCCTGCTTGGCGTGGGCGGCCTGCAGCAGCTGCAGCGGGACGACCTCGGCGGGACTGCGGCCGCCGAACAGCCGGCCGGTGAGCCCCGAGCGGTCCGGGACGTGGGGCAGCGCGGGGCGCTCGACGTCCTCGTCATCCGTGGCCGGCTCGTCCGCGGATGCGTCGACCTCGTCCGCCTCGTCGACCTCGTCCGCGGATGCGTCGACCTCCTCCGCCTCGAGGGGAGCAGGCTCCTCGGCGGCCTCCTCGGCCACGACAGCCTCCTCGGCGACCGAGTCCACGGCCTGCTCCGGGGTCTCCTGGGGGGGCTCCTCGGTCAGGGTCCCCTCCCCGGAAGCACGGCCGCGCCGCCAGCGCTGCATCTTCGCCATGGCGAGCAGTATTGACCACGACGGACCAGCATGGGGGTGGGCCCGCCGATCGGGCGGGACCGGTCGGCGGACCGCTCCCGGTGACGTGGCTCACGGCCGCGCCGCCCGCCCGGACCATAGGACCGCCCCGTTGTCAAGCCGCCGATTGTGCCCCTGACCTGCGCAAACGCATTCGGAGAGTCGTTGAAGGCGTGGTAAGATAGGTCTCCCTAGGAAGGGGTTTTGCTCATATGACTTTCACCGTCGGCGAAACGGTCGTCTACCCCAATCACGGGGCCGCTGTCATCGAGAACATCGAGATGCGGACGATCAAGGGCCAGGAACGGCAGTACCTCGTGCTTCGGATTGTCGCCCAGCAGGACCTCGTGGTCCGTGTGCCGGCCGACAACCTCGATCTCGTGGGTGTTCGGGATGTCGTGGACAAGGACGGGCTGGACCGGGTCTTCGGAGTGCTCCGCGCGGAGCACGTCGAGGAGCCGACCAACTGGTCGAGGCGCTACAAGGCGAACCTCGAGAAGCTCCACAGTGGCGACGTCATGAAGGTGGCCGAGGTCGTGCGCGACCTGTGGCGCCGCGAGCGTGACCGCGGTCTGTCGGCAGGCGAGAAGCGGATGCTCGCCAAGGCCCGCCAGATCCTGGTCTCCGAGCTCGCGCTCTGCGAGAACACCAACGAGGACAAGGCCGAGACCATCCTCGACGAGGTGCTCGCGTCCTGACGCACCTCTAGCCTCACGCCGGCGGCGTCATACGGTGGGTTCCGATGAACCCGCATCCGTATGACGCCGTCGACGTTCTCGCCCCGGTCGCCGGGATCGTGGTGGAGGAGGGCCGTGGTGCCCTGCCGTTCCACCTGATCCACGGCGAGTCCCTCGTGGCCACCGCCGCGTGGGCCGCCGGCGAGGCCGGCGTCGACCTGCTCGACCAGACCGTGCCCTGGGAGGCGGTGGTCGAGCGGCAGGAGCCGCTGCTCCTGCACGACCCGCTGTGCCCGATGACGCCGCCGGACTTCCTGCGCCGCTGCGCCGAGCGCGCGGCCGTCGAGGACCGGGTGGTCGTCGGCGTGCGTCCGGTGACCGACACGGTCAAGGAGCTGCACGGCGACCTGGTCGGTACGACGGTCGACCGGGACGCCCTCGTCGCGGTCTGCTCGCCCGTCGTCCTGCCGGCCGCGGTGGTCGCCGACCTGCTGGGCGCCGGCGGGGCGCTGCCGTCGATTGACTTCGTCGAGCTGGTGGCCGCCCTGCGCCAGCGGTACGGCGCCGAGCGGGTGCTCCTCGTCGAGGCGCCGCCCGAGGCCCGGCGGGTCGGCTCGGACGCCGACCTGGCGGTGCTGGAGGCGCTGACCGACCCCCGTTGAGCGAGGCTCACCGGCTCCGCGGGTCGTACGTCGGGTCCGGGTAGCGCGGCGGACAGCCCTGGCCGACCGCCTCGGGCCGCAGCTCGAAGTGCCAGGGCTCGTTGTCGTAGATCCGGCACAGGCCGTAGCGCGCGCCGTGGCTGCCCAGCCAGGCCGCGGCCTCGGCAGGACCCACGTCGACGGCGTCGCCCGCGACGTGGGGCGAGTCGTCGGGAGTGGCGACCCAGCGCGCGGCCTCGGCGCGGGAGCCGTAGGTCCCGACCGCCTCGTCGAGCAGCCGCTGCTGGTAGGACCGCGAGCGCCAGCCGCTGTTGACCACGATGTCGACGTGGTCGTCGACCGCGTCGGTCGCCGCCCGCCGCAGCGCGCGCAGCAGGTCCGGGTCGAGCTCGGTCACGCCGGCCTGCTCGTCGTCGTACACCGAGGTGCCGTCGGGAAGCTCGCCGTCGCCGACCGGCCCGCTGTCGGCCGACGAGTTCGAGATCAGCGAGCGGTAGCCGACGGCGCACAGCAGGAGGACGACGACGAGCAGGAGACCGGTGCGGGCGGTGGGGAGGGCCATGACGACGAGTCAAGGCAGCGCGACGTTGCCGGGGCGTATCGGATTCTCGATATGCCGGCGATATCCGGCGCCTCGTAGCATCGACGAGGTGCGGGTGCTGATCGTCGAGGACGAGCCTCTCCTGGCCGAGGCGGTCCGCGACGCCCTGCGTCTGGAGGCGATCGCGGCCGACCTCGCGGGCGACGGCGACACGGCACTCGAGCTGCTGGGCGTCAACGCGTACGACATCGCGGTCCTCGACCGTGACATCCCCGGTCCCTCGGGCGACGAGATCGCCCGCCGGATCGTGGCCTCCGGCACCGGCATGCCGATCTTGATGCTCACCGCCGCCGACCGGCTCGACGACAAGACCTCCGGCTTCGCGCTCGGCGCCGACGACTACCTCACCAAGCCGTTCGAGCTCGCCGAGCTGGTGCTCCGGCTCCGCGCGCTCGACCGTCGGCGCGCCCACCACCGGCCGCCGGTCCGGGAGATCGCGGGCGTACGTCTCGACCCGTTCCGGCGGGAGGTCCACCGCGACGGCCGGTACGTCGGACTGACCCGCAAGCAGTTCGCCGTGCTCGAGGTCCTGATCGGCGCCGAGGGTGGCGTGGTGAGCGCCGAGGAGCTGCTGGAGCGGGCCTGGGACGAGAACGCCGACCCGTTCACCAACGCGGTGCGGATCACCGTCTCGGCGCTGCGCAAGCGCCTGGGCGAGCCGTGGGTGATCGCGACGGTGCCGGGCGTCGGGTATCGGATCGATGTCTAGGCCTGCGCGGCGGCGCGGCCCGAGCGTCCGGCTCCAGCTGACCCTGAGCTACGCCGGCCTGGTCCTGTTCGCCGGCGGGCTGCTGTTGGCGGTGGTCTGGCTGTTCCTGCTGCGCTACGTGCCGGACCAGGCGGTGACGGCGCTGGGCGAGGACCCGAGGTCGCCACACCTGTTCATCCCGGGACGCTCCGACCTGTGGACGGCGTTCTGGCCGAAGGCGACCGCGGTCCTGGTCTTCTTGATGGTCTGCGGGCTCGGTGGGGGCTGGCTGCTGGCCGGGCGGATGCTCGCGCCGCTCGGCCGGATCACCGAGGCCACCCGCCGGGCCGCGGGCGGCTCGCTCACCCACCGGATCCGGCTGCGCGGGCGCGACGACGAGTTCCGCGAGCTGGCCGACGCCTTCGACGGCATGCTCGCGCGGCTGGAGGCCCACGTCGCCGAGCAGCAGAGGTTCGCCGCCAACGCCTCCCACGAGCTGCGCACGCCGCTCACCATCACCCAGACCTTGTTGGAGCTGGCTCGCAAGGACCCGACCCGCGACACCGGCCGGCTCGTGGAGAGCCTGCACGCCGTCAACACCCGCTCGATCGAGCTCACCGAGGCACTGCTCGTTCTCAGCCGCGCCGACCGGCGCTCGTTCGCCCGCGAGGACGTCGACCTCTCCCTCGTTGCGGAGGAGGCCACCGAGACGCTGCTGCCGCTCGCGGAGGCGCGGGGCGTCGTACTCGAGACGTCGGGCGAGGTCGCCGTCACCCGGGGCGAGCCGGCGCTGCTGCTGCAGCTGGCGACGAACCTCGCGCACAACGCGATCGTCCACAACCTGCCCGAGGGCGGGAGCGTCCGGATCGCCACCCGCCGTGAGCCGGCGGCGGCGGTGCTCAGCGTGGAGAACACCGGCCCGCTCCTCGACCCCGACCTGGTCGGCACCCTGGCCGAGCCGTTCCAGCGTGGCCGGGCACGCACCCGCGAGGCACACGCCGGAGTCGGGCTCGGCCTCGCGATCGTCCGCAGCATCGCCGAGGCGCACGACGGCAGCCTCGTCCTCGCCGCGCTGCCCGCGGGCGGTCTCCGGGCGACCGTGCTGCTGCCTACGGGATGAGCAGGCGTCCCGCCACCGCGAGGTCCTCGGCGAAGGTCACCTTGAGGTTGCCGGGATCGGCCGGCACCGCCCGCACCTCGTGCCCGGCCGGCGCGAACCGCGCGAACGCCGCCGCGGTGTCGGTGCCGTCGAAGCCGGCGGCCGCGGCGGCCCGGTAGGCCTCGACCAGCGGGGCGGCCCGGAACGCCTGCGGGGTCGCGACGCCCACCAGCCGGGTGCCCGACCCGCCCGGCCCCGGAGCCGTGGCGGCATCGCGGGGGAGCAGGCCGGCCAGCTCGTGGGTGGGTACGGCGCCCCCGTACCCGCGCGCGGTCGCGATCGCCGCCTCGAACAGTGCCACGCTCGCCAGCGGCCGGGCGCCGTCATGGATCGCGATGACATCGACGCCGCCGTCGCCCACCCGGGGGGCGAGCGCGGCCAGCGCCGCCTGCTCGGAGTCCTGCCGGGTCGCGCCGCCCTCGACCAGCAGCACGTCGCGCTCGCCGATCACGGGCAGCAGCGCGGCGCCGACGTCGGCCCGCTCGCCGGAGCGATGCACCACGACCACCGGGTCCACGCCGGGCACCTCGAGGGCGGTCAGCACCGACCAGGCCAGCACCGGCCGGCCCCGCAGCGGGAGCAGGATCTTGTTGACCTCGGCGCCCACGCGGGTGCCGCTCCCGGCGGCGAGGATGACGACAGCGGCGCTCGGAGCAGGTCTCACCCGGTCGAGCCTAGTGCGGCCCGTGCGTAGGCCCGGTCGACGAGGGCGCACAGCTCGGCGCTGACCAGCTCGCGTCGCTCGAAGGGCAGGTAGTGCCCGGCGTCGGGTGCGACGAGCAGGCGGGCGCCGCGGATGCCGCGGGCGATCTTGGCGGCGTGCTCGGGCGGGGTGAGCAGGTCGCGGGTGCCGACCAGGACGGTGGTCGGGATGTCGTCGAAGGCCGCCAGGTTGCCGATCCGGTCGTGGCTCATCATGTCCTTGAAGAAGCCGGACATGGTCTCCGGCGCCGCGTGGACCAGCTGGTCGACGACGTGGGCGACATCGCGGGAGCGGGCCGGGCGGCCGAACAGGAACCGGCGGGCGACCTGGCGCTCGATGGTCGGGAACTTCTCGCGGCGGCTCAGGCTGAGCATCCGGGACCGGTTGGCGAGGAGGAACGGCAGTCGGTCGCGCAGCAGCGCGCCGGCCACGGCCGGCAGGCCCAGGGTCACCTTCGACAGCTCACCGCTGGTGGTGCTGACGAACATGGTGCCGACGATCCGGGGCATCAGGTCGGGCCGCTCCTCGGGGATCGCCGTGATCGTCATGCCGCCGACCGAGTGCCCGGCCACGACCAGCGCTCCCTCGGGGGCGCAGGTGTCGACGACCAGGCCGAGGTCGCGGGCCAGGTGGGGGATGGTGCAGGCCGACTCGGGTGCCCGGTCGGAGCGGCCGTGCCCGCGGTGGTCCCAGGTGATCACCCGGACGTCGCGGCCGTAGCGGGCCAGCAGATCGGTGACCTGGTAGTGCCAGTCCGACTCCTCGGCGGTCCAGCAGTGGGAGAGCAGCACCGTCAGGGTCGCGTCGTCGCGGCCGCGCACGGTCACGTGGATGCGCAGGCCGTCCTCGGTGATCACGGTGTGGTCGGACATCGGTACCCCCAGGTCGGTATCGGCGCCCCACCCTGCCATGCCGGAGCCGGCCGCGACAGCGTGTCGCGCGAACCGGCAGGGTCAGGAGGAGAGCAGTGCGGTCGCGATCGCCGCGACCCCCTCGCCGCGCCCGGTCAGGCCGAGTCCGTCGGTCGTGGTGGCCGAGAGCGACACCGGCGCGCCCAGCACCTCGCTCAGCGCGGCCTCCGCCTCGGTGCGGCGCGGGCCGACCCTGGGCCGGTTCCCGATCACCTGGACCGCCACGTTGACGACGGAGAAGCCTGCCGCCTCGATCCGGTGTCGGGTCTCACCGAGCAGCGCGCCGCCGCTCGCGCCGGCCCACTGGGGTTGCGCCGTACCGAAGTTGCTGCCGAGATCGCCGAGGCCGGCAGCCGAGAGCAGCGCGTCACAGGCGGCGTGGGCGGCGACGTCGGCGTCGGAATGCCCGTCGAGGCGGACGTCCTCCTCGGGCCAGGTCAGCCCGCCGAGGGCGAGGGGCGGGTCCTGCGGGGCGCGGGGGACCAGGCGGTGGACGTCGGAGCCGATGCCGATGCGCAGGTTCACTCACCCGATCATGCCCGAGTCACGGGCGGTGAGAGAGAATCGGCCCCGTGAGGACCTCCCGCGCCTGGTGGCCGCCGGCCGGGCTGCTCGCCGGGGCCGCCGGCCTGGCGCTCAGCTACGCCGCGGCGGCCCTGCTGCACGTGCGGGACTCGCCGCTCGTCGCGGTCGCCGAGGGCGTCATCGCGCTCACCCCCGGCCCGGTCGCCACGTGGGCGATCGACACCTTCGACACCTCCGACAAGAAGGTGCTCGTCGTCGGGATCCTGGTCATCCTCGCACTGCTGTTCGGCTGGTTCGGCCGGCTGGCGCACCGGCGCTGGTGGGCGGCGGTGACCGGGTACGTCCTGCTCGCCGGCGTCGCCGTGGTCGCGGTGCTCACCAAGCCGACGCCCAGCCTGATCGACCTCGCGCCCGTCGTGGTCGGCCTGCTGTGCTGGCTGGTCACGCTGGCGCTGCTCGCGGAGTGGCTGCGGCGCTGGGAGCTGGTCGAGGACGCCGGCGCCGTCGAGGACGCGCCGCCGACCCGGCGCCGGTTCCTCGTGCTCGCCGGCGCGATCGCCGCCGTGTCGATCGCCGGTGGGCTGGCCGGCCGGATCGCCGGCAACGCGCGCCGCAGGGCCGAGCAGAGCCGCCGGCTGCTGCGGATCGAGGGGATCACCGCGCCTGCCACGCCCGACGGGGTGGGAGTCGGCGTCGACGGCGTCTCGTCCTGGCAGACGCCGAACGACGACTTCTACCTGATCGACACGGCCATCATCAAGCCGACCATCGCGCCCGTCGACTGGGAGCTGCGGATCCACGGGATGGTCGAGCGCGAGATCCGGCTGAGGTACGCCGACCTGGTGGCTCGCGAGATCACCGAGGACTGGATCACGCTCAACTGCGTGTCCAACGAGGTCGGCGGCGACCTGATCGGCAACGCGTGGTGGAGCGGTGTGCGGCTCGCGGGCCTCCTCGCCCAGGCCAAGCCGCTGCCGGGAGCCGATGCGGTGCTGCAGACCTCCGAGGACGGCTGGACCTGCGGCACGCCGCTGGCCGCGCTGATGGACGATCGCAACGCGATGCTGGCCGTCGCCATGAACGGCGAGCCGCTGCCGATCGAGCACGGCTTCCCGGTGCGCACCATCGTCCCGGGGCTCTACGGCTACGTGTCGGCCTGCAAGTGGGTGGTCGACCTGGAGGTCACCCGCTTCGACGACTTCACGGCGTACTGGACCGACAAGGGCTGGTCCGTGCAGGGGCCGGTCAAGATCGCGTCCAAGATCGAGGTGCCGGGCGACGGGCACGAGGTACCGGCCGGTGAGCTGGTCTGCGCCGGCGTCGCCTGGATGCAGCACACGGGGATCTCCGGGGTCGAGGTGCAGGTCGACGGCGGGCGCTGGCAGCGTGCCACCCTCGCCGCGACCCCGAACGCCGACACCTGGGTGCAGTGGCGCGTCGTCGTCGACCTCGCGCCCGGCGACCATCAGCTCCGGGTGCGCGCGATCGACGCGGAGGGGCGTACGCAGACCGGCGCGATCGCGGACGTGGTACCGGACGGCGCGACGGGCTGGCACACCATCGACGTCAGCGCCTCGGCCTGAGGGCCGGGCGACTACCAGTTGCCGCCGGGCGCGGCGGGGAGCGGGTGGGCGGCGTCGTGGATGACGTACGCCGTGCCGCCCGACGCCCGCAGCCAGACCCTCTCGAACTGCGCGCGGGCGTAGACCCGCCGCACGCCGTCGGCGCTCGCCGCCGCGGGGTCGTTGACGATCACGTCGCCGGTCGCGGTGAAGCCGACGACGACGAGCAGGTGCCCGTTGGACGCGGAGATCGGCGCGCCGGTGAGCTCGCCGCGCGCGAAGGCGATGGAGACGACCGGCGAGATGCCGGCCCGCACCAGCAGCTCGGCGTCGGTGAGGTCGCGTAGCCGGGTCACGAACGCCTCGCCCGTCGGGCCGAGCCGGCGGGCGGCGTACGCGGTGTTGAAGGGCCAGTTCCCGGTGCCCTCGTAGGCGTGGTCGTACGTCGACCGCGCGGCCGCGTCGACCCACGGGTCCGGGTGCCCGGCCGGGACCCAGCCGTAGCCGCCCGGTCCGGGCAGTCGCCCGTAGTAGCCGAGCACCATCGAGGTCGAGGTCGGCGAGCACCACGCCTCACCGCCGCCGCCCCACTGCGGGTAGTGGCCGGCGTGGATCATCTGGGAGTACCGGGGGACCGGGAGCTCCACGCCGCGCGCGACCCCGGGCGCGGAGGTCGCGCCGACGGTCGACGGCAGCCGCGAGGCCATCACGGTCGCGAGGTCGACGCGCGGCATCTTCCGGCCGGCCTCGCGGCGCAGCGTCACCCGGAGTCGGTACGACGCCAGGCCGGCCGTGCGCCAGGTGTCGGTCGCCAGCCGGGTGCCGTCGTCGGCCTGGGCGCCGCCGGAGCGCCGCTTGACCACCTTGTCCTTGACGGCCCAGCGGGCCAGCGTGTCCCACGACGTCTTGGCGCCGCTCGCCGCGCGGCCGCGGACCTCGATCTCGACCCAGCTCGAGCCCGGCGTCCGCGCCGACCAGGAGGCGATCAGCTCGGTGTAGTCCAGGCCCGGTGAGACCCAGGGGCTCTTCCAGCGGGTGCCGAGGTAGCTGCGGCCGTACCGGCGCTGGGTCGCCGCCGGCTTCCACGACCGGGGCGCGAAGCGCTGGAGGTGGACCTGCCGGTCGGACGTCGCGGCCGCGGCCAGCGCCGCGGGGCGGTCGACGACCACGGCGAGCCCGGCTGCCAGGCAGGCGACCAGGGTGAGGATCAGGGAGACGACGGGAAGGGGGAAGGACCGGCGCACTACCTCACGGTACGTCACATCCGTCACTCACGTCACACGGTCGTCGACTGGGTCACACCCCGTGACCGGACGGTTTGGCGAGCCCTCGCTCGGGGACGGTGGTTGCGTGCTGCGATCCGTCCGCCTGTTGCTGTCCGTCCTCACCGCCGCGCTGCTGGCGCTCGTGCTGGTGCCGCTGACCTCCGTCCCGGCCTCGGCCGCACCGGGCGTCGTCGGGATCGCCCGCGACGAGCAGGGGCGCCCGCTGGAGGGCGTCTACTGGGAGATCTACAGCCGGCAGGGCGGCCAGTGGGTGGGGTTGCAGTTCGGCCCCAAGCTCACCGACGCGGCCGGGCGGTTCGAGTACAGCGGCTACGGCATGAGCTCCGGGACGAAGTACCGGATCTGCTTCAACGACACCTTCTACGGCTTCGGTGACGCCGGAGAGTGGTTCACCGACGTCCGGCACCGCGACACCTGCTGGCGCTCCGATGCGGCGGTGTCGACCTCGGTCGACACCGCGAGCGACTGGACCGCGACGGACGGCTCCACCACCTTCGCCGTGACCATGCCCACCACCGGGCTCGGCATGGCGCCCGTCGCGCCGTTCGTGACCGGCGCCTTCGAGGTGGGCAAGCCGCTCCAGGCCGTCGGACTCGAGGGCTGGCGACCGACCACGGCAGCCCTCGGCTACCAGTGGTACCGCTCGGGCGCCACCGCCCTCGAGAAGATCGCGGGTCAGACCTCGGCGACCTACACCCCGACGTCCGCCGACACCGGCAAGTACGTCATGGTCGCCGTGACCGGCGCGCTGGCCGGCTACCAGGACGCCGTCCTCTGGTCGCAGAGCAACGTCATCGGCGCGGCGCACGCGAGGTTCCAGACGGCGCCGACGATCACCGGCACGTCCGCGCCCGGACAGACCCTGACGGCGAGCTTCGGCCCGCCGGCCGGCGACTACTACAGCGAGATCAGCTGGTATGTCGACGGCCGCCCGCAGGTCGGCTTCACCCGGTCCAGCACCACCAGCGCCACCTTCCCCGTGACCGCCGCGATGGCCGGCGCCGTCATCGAGGCGCGGGTGATGCTCTACGTCGTCGACACCGCCGGCAACTTCGTCGACGGCTCCCGGACCGACGCCCGGGTCCAGGTCCAGGCCCAGGGCGTCCGTCCGCCGCAGCCGCAGCCCCTTGCCGCGCCGCCGACCGTCGCCCAGACGCCTGTCGCCGGTACGACCGCGGTGGGCGCGACCCTGACCGCCCCGGGTGGGCTGAGCGCCGACCCGGCCGCCACCACGACGTACCAGTGGCTGCGCGACGACGCCCCGATCCCCGGCGCCACGTCGGCGACCTACCAGCTGCAGCCCGCCGACATCGGGCACCGGGTCTCGGTCGCCGCCACGGTCGCCCGCCCGGGCTGGTGGAGCGGGTTCCTCCGCACCACCAGCGCCTCCGCCGTCGTCCAGGGCGTGCTGCCGGGCGCCAAGGTGAAGGTCAAGGGCGGCGCCAAGGTCGGTGCGAAGCTGAAGGCGAGGGTCGTGGGGTGGGACGGCGCGAAGGTGACCTACCGCTGGTACCGCAACGGCAAGGCGATCAAGCCGGCCAAGAAGGCGAGGAAGTCGTCGTACAAGGTGACCGCGAAGGACCGTGGCAAGCGGATCACCGTCGTCGCCACCGCGGCCCGGACGAACCACCTGCCGGCGAGCGCCACCTCGAAGGCGAAGAGGATCAAGCGCTGAGCGCTGACGATGCGAGCCGGGCCCGAGCGGATCCCTAGACTGACCGGGTGACCATCCGGCTCTACGACACCGCGACCCGAGAAGCACGCGACTTCGTGCCCCTCCACGAGGGCAGGGCGGGTCTGTACGTGTGTGGCCTGACGGTCCAGAGCGAGCCCCACGTGGGCCACGTCCGCTCGGCGGTGAACTTCGACGTGCTGCAGCGCTGGCTGCGCCACCGGGGCTACGACGTCACGTTCATCCGCAACATCACCGACATCGACGACAAGATCCTGGCGAAGTCGGCCGAGCAGGGCCGGCCCTGGTACAACCTCGCCTACGTGATGAAGATCGAGCTCGACCGGGCATACGCCGCATTGAACGTCGCGCCGCCGACCTACGAGCCCGCGGCCACCGGACACATCCCGGAGATGATCGTCCTCATCGAGCGGCTGATCGACCGCGGCCACGCCTACCCGGCCGAGGACGGCAGCGGCGACGTCTACTTCGACGTCCGGTCCTGGCCGTCGTACGGCGAGCTGACCCACCAGGGCGTCGACGACATGGAGCCCGCGGCCGACGCCGACCCGCGCGGCAAGAAGGATCCCCGCGACTTCGCGCTGTGGAAGGGCCGCAAGGAGTCGGAGCCGGAGACCGCGTCCTGGCCCAGTCCGTGGGGTCGCGGTCGCCCGGGCTGGCACATCGAGTGCTCGGCGATGGCCGGCAAGTACCTCGGCGACGCCTTCGACATCCACGGCGGCGGCGTCGACCTGCGCTTCCCCCACCACGAGAACGAGCAGGCCCAGTCGCGCGCGGCGGGCGGCGCCTTCGCGTCGTACTGGATGCACAACGCGTGGATCACCACCGCCGGCGAGAAGATGAGCAAGTCGCTCGGCAACACCCTGTCCATCCCGTCGGTCCTGCAGCGGGTCAGCGGCGCGGAGTTGCGGTTCTACATGGTCGCCGCCCACTACCGCTCCCACGTCGAGTTCAGCTTCGAGGCGCTCGACGAGGCCGCCGCGGGCTACCAGCGGATCGTCTCCTTCCTCGACCGTGCGGGCGTCGCCGAGGCCGGCGCACTGCCCGACGCCTTCGCCGCCGCGATGGACGACGACCTCGGTACGCCGGCCGCCGTCGCCGTCCTCTACGACACCGTGCGCGAGGGCAACCGCCAGCTCGCCGCCGGCGAGGACGTCACCGCCGCCGCGGGCGCCGTGGCCGCCATGCTCGACGTGCTCGGCGTGCATCCGGGTGACCCGGCCTGGGCCGGTGCCGGCGGGTCCGGCGCCGAGGAGCGGCTCAGCGCCGCCGTCGACGCCCTCGTGGCCGGCCTGCTCGACGAGCGCACGCAGGCGCGGGCGGACAAGGACTGGACGCGTGCGGACGCGATCCGCGATCGGATCAAGGCGGCCGGCATCGAGGTCACCGACACCCCTGATGGACCTACCTGGACGGTGAGCTGAGATGGCAGGCAATTCCAACCGCAAGGGCGCGATCCGCAAGTCGAGCAAGAAGCCGACTGCCGGATCAGGGGGCAAGGTCCGCCGCGGCCTGGAGGGCCGCGGGCCGACGCCGAAGGCGACCGACCGCGAGTACCACAAGGCGCACAAGATCGCCGAGGCCAAGAAGCGGGCCGACAAGCGGGCCGGCGCCCAGCGCGGGCCGCGGCGTAAGAGCGGCGGCGACGAGTGGATCGCCGGACGCAACCCGGTGGTCGAGGCACTGCGCGAGCGGGTGCCGGTGACCTCGGTGTACGTCGCCGAGGGCGCCGAGCGCGACGGCCGGCTGCGCGAGGTGTTCCGCCTCGCCGCCGAGAACGGCATCGGCCTGCTCGAGGTCGGCCGCGGCGAGCTCGACCGGCTCACCGACGGCGCGGTCCACCAGGGTCTCGCGGCCCGGATCCCGGCCTACGAGTACGCCCACCCCGACGACCTCCTCGACGCGGCCGACGACGCCGGCGAGAAGCCGCTGGTCGTGATGCTCGACTCGATCACCGACCCGCGCAATCTGGGCGCGATCGTCCGCAGCGCGGCCGGGTTCGGCGCCCACGGCGTGGTCATCCCCGAGCGGCGCGCGGCCTCGATGACGGCCGCCGCGTGGAAGACCTCGGCCGGCGCGGCCGCCCGCTGCCCGGTGGCCCAGACGGTGAACCTGACCCGCCAGATCAAGGCCTACCAGGAGGCCGGCTGCTTCGTCATCGGCCTGGCCGCCGACGGCGACCTCGCCCTGCCCGAGCTGACGGCGGACGCCGACCTCGTCGAGGGCCCGCTGGTGCTGGTCGTCGGGTCCGAGGGCGAGGGTCTGTCCCGGCTGGTCGCGGAGAGCTGCGACCGGCTGATGTCCATCCCGATGGCCGGCGTACTGGAGTCGCTCAACGCCGGCGTCGCCGCGTCGGTGGCGCTCTACGCCGTCGCGGAGGCCCGCGGGCGCGGGTGATCTCGCCCCGCCGCCTCCTCAAGGTCCTCGCGTACGTCGGGACCTGGCTGGTCCTGTCCGCGGCGATCGCCGTGGCGATCTTCGTGCACAGCGAGCGGACCGTCGAGATCGCCAGCCACGAGGCGAGCCTCAGCCCCAACTTCTCCGGCGAGGTCGTCGCCCGGATGGGGCCCGTGCTGCCCGACCTGCGGATGCCCTCCGGCTCCCGGGTCGGGGTGGAGGTCGAGCTCGGGAAGACCGATGCGGCGACGCTCGAGGAGCTCACGTCGCGCTACGCCGCGATCGCGTCCCAGCCCGAGGGTCAGGTCGAGGTCGCCCGGCGGGCGGTCGAGGCGATGGCGCTCGCCGCGCTCGTGCAGGGCGCCGTGCTGGGCGCCGTCCCGCTGCTGGTGTGGGGACTCGTCGGGGGTGCCCGCCGACGTGAGCTGTACGGCGCCGTCCGGACCCGCCGCGGCATCGCCGCCTGCGGGCTGGTGGTGGCCCTGACGGTCGCCGCCGTCGTGCCCTACGGCTGGGGTCGCACCGACCAGCCCGCTGAGCACTGGACGCCGCTGGCCGAGTTCCTCGGCCCCGAGGTCCCGCTGCCCGACGAGGTCGACCAGGTCGAGGTGATGGCGGACGCGACCACCGCCCAGTCGCGGCGGCTGATCGAGAGCGGCATCAGCAGCTACAACGAGAGCCTGCGCTTCTACTCCGAGGCCGCCGACGACGCCGCCCTGCTCGACCTTCGCCAGCCCGAGGAGGGCGAGACCGTCGTCCTGCTCGTCTCCGACCGCCATGACAACGTCGGCATGGACAAGGTCGCCCGGGCGATCGCAGACGCGGGCGGCGCGAGTGCCGTGTACGACGCCGGCGACGACACCTCGACCGGCAGCCGCTGGGAGGCGTTCTCGCTCGACTCGCTGGCCGCCACGTTCAAGGACTTCGACGGGCGCTGGGCGGTCGCGGGCAACCATGACAACGGCGGCTTCGTGCGCAGCCACCTGGAGGAGCTGGGCTGGACCTACTTCGACGACGAGGTGATCGACGGCCCCGGCGGCTCGCGGATCCTCGGCGTCGACGACCCGCGCTCCAGCGGCCTCGGCGACTGGCGCGACCAGACCGGCCTCAGCTTCAGCGAGGTCGCCGACCTGCTCGCCGACGCCGCCTGCGCCGCCGACGAGGACGGCGACCGCGTCAACACGCTGCTCGTCCACGACGCCAACATCGCCAAGCCGGCGTTGCAGCGCGGCTGCGTCGACCTGGTGCTCGGCGGGCACATCCACGTGCAGACCGGGCCCACCGAGGTCACGGCCGACGACGGCCGGATCGGCTACACCTACACCCTCGGCACGACCGGCGGCGCGGCGTACGCCATCGCGATCGGGAGCAAGCTCCGCCGCCCCGCGAGCATCGCGCTGGTCACCTACCGCGACGGCCGTCCCGCCGGCATCCAGTCGATCATCCTGCAGCCCAACGGCCGCTACGACGTCGACCCGTGGGTGGCGCTGACCTACTGACCGGGCCGTCCGCGTCGTACCGGACGAAACGGTCGTCATCCTGCCCGATCCGCGACCATTTCGCCCGGTACGACGACGCGGCTCTAGGCTTAGGCCCGCAATCCCCGGTTGGTCTGCCGGCAGGGCCCGCCTGACTTTGAATCAGGACAAGCGACGTAGGTTCGACTCCTACCCGGGGAGCTCACTCACCTCGGTCCAGCGCGGCCTGGACCAGGCCGGCGAGCAGCGGCCCGGCTCAGGCGGACCGCGGCAGGGCCTTCGACCTTCCCTCGGGCGTGAGGTACGCACCGTCGTCGAAGAGGATGACGCCGTTGCAGAGCCGGCACCAGCCCTGCTCGCTGTGGTCGGCGGTCACGTGGGCGGTGCAGCAGTCGGGGTCCCCGGCGGCCGGGCACTCGGGTGAGTGGTCACACATCGTCGTGCTCCCTTTCGATCGTTCATGTTCATCTCTCGTGATACGCCTGATCGGCCGCGGATGCACGTTCTTTCGCCGAACTGTGGAGATCCTGTTGCCAATCCGTGGCCGAGGAGAGGTGGGGAAAACCCCACCTCGGATCGGCAGGTCAGACCCATCGAGCGCACCGCCCACTGCTCCTAGCGTCGGAGACACCAGATTCCGCACCCCAGGAGCACTCATGTCCGACATCGCACTCGAGGTCCAGGACCTCACCCGCACCTACGGCGTCGGCGACAACACGGTCGCCGCGCTCGCCGGGGTCGACCTCGCCTTCCGGCGCGGCACCTTCACCGCCGTGATGGGGCCTTCGGGCTCCGGGAAGTCCACCTTCCTGTCCTGCGCCGCGGGCCTGGACCGGCCGACCGGCGGCCGGGTCCTGGTCGGTGGCACCGACGTCACCGACTGGGACGAGGAGCGCCGGACCCGGCTGCGCCGCGAGCGGATCGGGTTCGTCTTCCAGGGCTTCCACCTGCTGCCCTACCTCTCCGCGGCCCAGAACGTCGCTCTCCCCAGCCGGCTCGCCGGGAAGCGGGTGGACCGCGAGCGGGTGCTCTACCTGCTCGACCGGGTCGGCCTCGCCGAGCGCGCGCACCACCTGCCGGGCAGCCTGTCGGGTGGCCAGCAGCAGCGGGTCGCGATCGCCCGGGCGCTGCTCACCACCCCCGACGTGCTGCTCGCCGACGAGCCCACCGGCGCCCTCGACTCCGCCACCGCGCGCCAGGTCCTCGGCGTGCTGCGCGGCAGCGTGACCGACCTGGGCCAGACCGTGGTGATGGTGACCCACGACCCGGTCGCGGCGTCGTACGCCGACGAGGTGGTGTTCCTCGTCGACGGCCGGGGCGCGGGCCGGATGGCCCACCCCACCGCCGACGCCGTCGCCGGTCAGATGGCCCACCTCGACCAGCTGGTGTCGGCATGAACGGCCTCGCCCTGCGCAGCCTGCGCCACCGACCGCGCGCCGCGGTCGCCACCTTCCTCGCGGTCCTGCTCGGGACCCTGCTGATCGGCTCCTTCGCCACCCTCGCCGAGTCGTCGTCCGGCGCGCCCGCGCCCGACGACGGCACCCTCATCATCCTCGGTGCCGTCGTCGGCGGCTGGGGAGCGGTCATCGTGCTGTTCTCGGTCGCCTCGACGGTCGGGATCACCACCACCCAGCGCGCCGGCGAGATCGGCCTGCTGCGCACCATCGGCGCCACGCCCCGCCAGGCCCGGCGGCTGATCGCCCGCGAGACCGGCGCGATCGCCGTCCTCGCGGCGGCCCTCGGCGCGGGCCTCGCCTCCCTCTCCGGCCGGGCGCTGTTCGAGCTGATCCGCTCCGGCGGGCTGATCTCCGAGCGCACCGAGTACGGCGCCGGGCCGGCGTCCGTCTGCGGCGCCGCCGTCCTGGTACTGCTCGTCTCGGCGATCGCCGCCACCGTGGCCGCTCGCCGCGCGACTCGCGGTCCCGCCGGAGTGGTCGCCCGCGAGAGCGGCGGCGAGCGGGGCCGGATGCGCTGGTGGCGGGTCACGATCGCGCTGCTGCTGATCGGCTACGGCCTG
Source organism: Nocardioides sp. S5-5 (assembly GCF_054954065.1). Classification (NCBI taxonomy): domain Bacteria; kingdom Bacillati; phylum Actinomycetota; class Actinomycetes; order Propionibacteriales; family Nocardioidaceae; genus Nocardioides; species Nocardioides sp. S5-5. The sequence goes on along the minus strand of NZ_CP199913.1, from coordinate 4,073,721 downwards.
GCCATGGCGGTCATCACCATCACCGTGACCGCCCACGACGCCGACCCGTACGCCGCGATGTCCACCAGCGGCTCCAGCTCGATCCTGGTCGGCGTGGGCCTGGCCGTGCTCGCGCCGGTCCTGCTGCGCTGGGGCGCCGGTCCCGTGCGGCTGCTGGCCGGCGCCTCCGCGACGGCCCACCTGGCGTCGTACAACACCGCGCGCCGGGCGCACCTGCTCGCGGGCGTCCTCGCTCCCGTCGTCGTGCTCACCTCGGCCGCCGTCGGCACCCTGATGCTGGTGAACATCGACCGGCGCACCCTGCCGGGCGGGACCGCCGACAGCGACACGATCAACCTGCTCAACAACGTCGTGGTCGGGATGGTGTCGCTGTTCGCCGCGATCATGGTGGTCAACGCCTTCGTCGCCACCATCGCGCACCGGCGCGAGGAACTGCACCGGCTGCGGCTGCTCGGCGCCACGCCGCGCCAGGTCCGCGGCTCGGTGGTCGCCGAGGCCGGGGTCGTCGCTGTGGTCGGCGTGGTGCTCGGCACCGTCGCCGCCCTCACCACCGTGGTCCCGTTCGCGGTGGCCCGGCACGAGGGCGTGGTCCCCGACGGCGGCCTGTGGCTGGCGCCCGTGGTGGTCGCCGCGGTGGTGGCGCTGACCCTGGGCGCGGCGCGCGGCGCGGTGCGGAGCGCCGCACGGGAGACGGCACGATGACAGACTTGGCCACGATGGACGTACTGGCTCCGATCCGACCGCTGCCCGTGACGCCGGTCGACGAGGCCGGGCTGCGGGAGCGGCTGCGGCTCACCCTCGTGGCCGCCGGGTACGCCGTCTCCTTCGTCCCCGGCCTCGTGCTCGCCATCCTCACCCTGCTCTGCATCCCGCTCGGCCTGGTCGGGGTCGGCTTCCTGCTGGCGCTCGGCGTGGTCCCGGCGACCGCGGCCCTCACCGGCATGCACCGCCGGATGAGCGGCCGGCTGCTGGGGGAGACCATCGCGGCGTCCTACGCGCCGGGCCGGGGCGTGGCCCTGGTGCGGCCGGTGTACTGGCTGCGGGACCCGGCTCGCTGGCGGGACTTCGGGTTCCTCTGCTTCGCCGCGACCGGCGGCTTCGTGCTCTCGACGCTGCCGGTCCTGCTGCTGACCACGCCGGTGAGCTGGCTGATCCTGGCCTTCACCGCGGGGGACTGGGCGTGGGTGCTGCTGTTCGTGTTCAGCGGGCCGCTGCTGCTGGCCTGGTGGGTGACCGTCGAGCCGCTGGTCCGGGCCCGGGCCCGCGCGGAGCGGGCGATCCTCGGCCACGACCGGGTCGCCGAGCTCGAGGAGCGGGTCGGGCGGGTCGAGGAGTCGCGCGCCGAGACGCTGGATCACTCCGCCGCGGAGGTGCGCCGCATCGAGCGCGACCTCCACGACGGCGCCCAGGCCCGGATCGCCTCGGTCGGGATGAGCGTCGGCCTCGCCGAGAAGCTGCTCCGGACCGACCCCGCGGCCGCGGCCGCGCTGCTGCGGGAGGCCCGCGAGACCACGATGGACGCGCTCGACGACCTGCGCTCCGTGGTCCGCGGCATCCACCCGCCGGTCCTCGCCGACCGCGGCCTGGCCGGCGCGATCGAGGCGCTGGCGGTCGCGCTGCCCGTGCCCGTGGCGGTCTCGGTGTCGGTGCCGCGCCTGCCCGCGCCCGTCGAGTCCGCCGCCTACTTCGCCGTCGCCGAGTGCCTCGCCAACACCGTGAAGCACGCCGCGGCGAGCCGGGCCTGGGTGACCGGCACGTACGACGCCGGCCGGCTCCGTCTCGTCGCCGGCGACGACGGCCGTGGCGGCGCGGATGCCGAGGGCTCCGGTCTCGCCGGTGTCGCGCGCCGGCTCGCCGCCTTCGACGGCACCCTCGCCGTCGACAGTCCCGCTGGTGGGCCGACCACGGTCCGGATGGAGGTGTCGTGCCTGCCGGTCTGAGAGCAGTGCTCGCCGAGGACCAGGCGCTGCTGCGTGTGGGCCTCACCCGGATCCTCGAGTCCGGCGGGATCTGCGTCGTGGAGGCCGTCGACGACGCGCCCTCGCTGGCCCGGGCGCTGACCCGCGAGGACATCGACATCGCCGTGGTCGATGTACGCCTCCCGCCGACGCACACCACCGAGGGCCTGGAGGCCGCGATGGCGGCGCGGGCCGTGCGGCGGGCGTTCCCCGTGCTGGTCCTGAGCCAGTGGGTGGAGCCGCTCTACGCGCGCGACCTGCTGGCCGGGGGCGAGGGCGCGATCGGGTACCTCCTCAAGGACCGGGTCGCCGACGTCGACGGCTTCCTCGCCGCGGTCCACCAGGTCGCCTCGGGCGGCACGGTGCTCGACCCGGAGGTGGTCGCCGCCCTCGTCTCCGCGCGGTCGCGACCGCTCGACCGGCTCACTGACCGCGAGCGCGAGGTGCTCACCCTGATGGCCGAGGGCCGCTCCAACGCCGCCGTCGCCGCGCGGCTGGTCGTCACCGAGAAGGCCGTCGGCAAGCACATCAACAACATCTTCACCAAGCTCGACCTGCCCCAGGCGGCCGACGACAACCGACGGGTCCTGGCGGTGCTGGCCTGGCTGGACGGGCGCTGATCTCGCTCGTCCAGGGTGCGGCCTAGGGTGTTCCCGTGACCGACCTGACCGTGATCGTCCTCGCCGCCGGCGGCGGCACCCGCATGAAGTCGAAGACGCCGAAGGTCCTGCACCGCATCGGCGGGCGCACCATGATCGGCCACGTCCTGGCCGCCGTCGACGCGCTCGAGCCGGCCCGCGTGGTCACCGTCGTCGGACACCAGCGCGAGCTGGTCGGCCCCCACGTGAGCGGCCTGCGGCCGGAGGCGGTGCTCGCCGTCCAAGACGAGCAGCTCGGCACCGGCCACGCCGTGCGGGTCGCCCTGGAGGCGCTCGCCGACCCCCCGACCGAGGGCACCGTCCTGGTCGCGTACGGCGACACCCCGCTCCTCGAGGGCGCCACCCTGCGCACCTTCACCGCGTCGCACCAGCGCGCCGGCGCCGCGGTGAGCATTCTGAGCGGCATCGTGGCCGACCCGTTCGGGTACGGCCGCATCGTCCGCGACGACACCGGCGTCGTCCAGGCGATCGTCGAGGAGAAGGACGCGACCGACGCCCAGCGCGCCATCACCGAGATCAACTCCGGGATCCTCGCCTTCGACGCGGCCTTCCTCGCCGAGACCATCGGCCGGATCGGCAACGACAACGCCAAGGGGGAGTACTACCTCACCGACGCCGTCGGGCTGGCCCGCGCCGCCGGGCGGGTCGTCACCGCCCACGCCGTCGACGACGCGCTCCAGACCGAGGGCGCCAACGACCGGGTCCAGCTCGCCGAGCTCGGCCGCGAGCTCAACCGCCGCATCGTCACCCGCTGGATGAGGGAGGGCGTGACGGTCATGGACCCGGCGACGACCTGGATCGACGCCGACGTCGAGCTCGCGCCGGACGTGACGATCCTGCCGGGCGTGCAGCTGCTCGGCGCGACCGTCGTCGCGGAGGACGCCGTGGTCGGCCCGGACACCACGCTCGAGGACTGCGAGATCGGCGCCGGCGCGCGCGTCGTACGCGCCCACGGGCAGCTCGCCGTCGTCGGCGCCGGCGCGTCGGTGGGCCCGTTCGCGTACCTGCGGCCCGGCACCCTGCTCGGCGCCGACGGCAAGATCGGCACCTTCGTCGAGACCAAGAACGCACAGATCGGCGACGGCGCCAAGGTCCCGCACCTGTCGTACGTCGGCGACGCCGAGATCGGCGAGGGCACCAACATCGGCGCCGGCACGATCTTCGCCAACTACGACGGCGTCGACAAGCACCGCACCCGGGTCGGCCGGTACGCCAAGACCGGCTCCAACAACACCTTCGTTGCCCCCGTGGAGATCGGGGACGGGGCCTCGACCGGCGGCGGGACCGTCGTACGACGCGACGTGCCGGCCGGTGCCCTCGCCGTCAGTGCCGCGCCCCAGCGCAATCTCGAGGGCTGGGTCGTCGCGCGGCGCGCCGGCACCGCGCAGGCGGCGGCAGCGGAGGCCGCCACGGGTGAACAGTGACGAAAACGGACCCGGACTTGGGGACGACCCGGCGCAACGGGCAGAATCCTAGCTACCACCTTCGGCGACCAGGGGGAGTCACGCGCGTGAGCGGTCTGAAGCGGACGACCGAGAAGAACCTGATGGTCTTCTCCGGACGGGCACACCCCGAGCTGGCCGACGAGGTCGCTCAGATCCTCGGCCAGGACCTCGTCCCGACCTCGGCCTACGAGTTCGCCAACGGCGAGATCTACGTGCGCTACGAGGAGTCGGTCCGCGGCTGCGACGCCTTCGTGATCCAGAGCCACACCACTCCGATCAACGAGTGGATCATGGAGCACCTGATCATGGTCGACGCGCTCAAGCGCGCCTCCGCCAAGCGGATCACCGTGGTCATGCCGTTCTGGGGCTACAGCCGCCAGGACAAGAAGCACCGCGGCCGCGAGCCCATCTCCGCGCGCCTGATGGCCGACCTGTTCAAGGGCGCCGGCGCCGACCGGATCATCACCGTCGACCTGCACGCCGACCAGCTCCAGGGCTTCTTCGACGGCCCCGTCGACCACCTGATGGCGCTGCCGATCCTGACCGACTACATCAAGGAGAAGTACGGCGACCAGGAGCTCGCCGTGGTCTCCCCGGACGCCGGCCGGATCAAGGTCGCCGAGCGCTGGGCCGCCCGGCTCGGCGGCGTACCGCTGGCGTTCATCCACAAGACACGCCGCACCGACGTCGCCAACGAGGTCGTCGCCAACCGCGTCGTCGGCGACGTCAAGGGCCGCATGTGCGTGCTGACCGACGACATGATCGACACCGGCGGCACCATCGTGAAGGCCGCCGAGGCGCTGATGGCCGACGGTGCCGCGGGCGTGATCATCGCCGCCACCCACGCGATCCTCTCCGACCCCGCCGTCGACCGCCTCAAGAACTGCTCGGCCACCGAGGTCGTCATCACCAACACCCTGCCCGTGGCGCCCGAGAAGCAGTTCGACAAGCTCACCACGCTCTCGATCGCCCCGCTCGTCGCCCGGGCGATCCGTGAGGTGTTCGAGGACGGGTCGGTCACCAGCATGTTCGACGGGCATGCTTGACGGTGGTGGGGCAGGGCCGGTGCCGGTTTCTCAAGGGATGCAGGCAAATCGACGCATCCCAGTTCAAATAGGAGCAGGGGAGTGCAGGGATGGCTGCATCCCTTGAGAAACCTTGCACCAGCGACGGCCGGGCTCAGGCGTCGTCCAGTCCGCGCACGAACGCGCCGAAGCCGGGCAGCGTGAACCGCACCAGACCGTGACCGACCGGCTCGATCACGCCCTTCTCGATCAGCCGCTCGCGCGGGTCGCTGATGGCCCGGCTGTCGCGGCCCATGCCGGCCGCGATCTCGGCTCGGGTGACGTTGCCGTCGCCGGCCGCGGCCATCGCCACCAGGAACGCCTGCTCGGTCGGCGTGGCCGCACCCCACCGGGCGCGATGCATGCCGGTCAGCTGGGTGCGCGCGTGCGGCAGGCCCCGGCGTACGTCATCGGGCGTCAGCGCCGCGCCGCGAGCGGGTGCGGCGGCGTCCCAGGTGGTGTTGCCGAGCAGCTGGAGCAGGTACGGGTGGCCGTGTGCCTCGTCGGTCACCAGGCTCAGCGCCTCCTCGTTCCAGGAGACGTCCTCGGCCTCGGCGGTGCGGATCAGGGCGGCCCGCGCGTCGACGGCGGCGAGCACGTCGAGCGGCACGAACGCGCTGCGCTCCCCGAAGGTCGCCGCCCGGGTGATCGCCTCCGGGGTGACCGGCAGCCCGGCGGTGACGATGCTCAGCGGCACCGCGCCGGCGGCGCCGTCGAGGTTCTGCCAGGCGTTGAGGAGCACGGCGAGCTCCGTGGAGCCGGCGGCGTGCAGCTCGTCGAGGAACACCACCAGCCCGGCCCCGCCGTGGGTGCGCACCAACGTCGCCGCCTCGCGCAGCAGCTCCTCGAGGGCGAGGATCGGCGCCGTCACCGCCGCTGCCTCCCGCCGGCCGAGGGCGGCCTGGACCTTCGCGCCGGGTACGCCGAGCTCGATGGTCAGCCCGTCGAGCCGGGTCGTCCGGCCGGGACCGCCGAGGGCGTCGTGGCGCGCGAGGGCGCCCCGCACCCGCTGGGCCAGCTCGGGCAGGAGCAGCTGGTCGCGCGCGCAGGCGACCCACACCGACACGAAGCCGAGGGTGAGGGCCTCGGCCTCCGCGGCGCGCAGCAGCGAGGTCTTGCCCAGCCCGCGCGGTGCGTGGAAGACGAGCAGCGGGCCGGCCAGCTCGCCGTACGTCGCCACCCGGCCGAGCCGGTCCTGGATCCGTCGGCGCTCGGCGGTCCGCCCGGCGAGGAAGCGCGGGGACTGGCCGGGCGTGAAGGGGTTGCTCGGTGCTGTGCTCATGAGAGTCGATACCTTCCGATACTTTCTCGAAGTATAGATAGGTATCGGCCGAGGCGAGCCCTCGCGCCGCGATGGCGGCGCTGAAGGACGCGCCGTCGGACCTGCGCGAGATCACCGATCCCCTACCGGTGACGATTTCGCCCAGCCCGGCCCGCGCGGGTAGCCTTCTGCGGTTGCCTCGGCGAGGGAGCACCCGCTTCTGTGACTCCGTGATCGACTGGGCCGGTCTGTCTTCATGACGCCGCGCGCCCTGCCGGTCACCGGGTGAGGGAAGCGCGGCGTTCCTCGTCTCCGAGCAGCCGCCACCACCACGCGACGATCAGGAGATCCCCATGAGCACCGAGAAGATCCAGGCCGAGGTCCGCACCGAGTTCGGCAAGGGCGCCGCCCGCCGCATCCGCCGCGACAACAAGATCCCCGCCGTCGTCTACGGCCACGGCAACGAGCCGGTCCACCTGACCCTCCCGGGCCACGACACGATGATGGCCATCAAGCACGGTGGCGCCAACGCCGTCCTCGAGCTCGAGTTCGAGGGCCAGTCGCAGCTCGCGCTCACCAAGCAGGTCCAGGTCGACCCGGTCCGCCGCGTCCTCGAGCACGTCGACTTCGTCGCCGTCGTCCGCGGCGAGAAGGTCACCGTCGACGTACCGGTCCACGTCGTCGGCGACGCCGTCAGCGGCACCCTGGTCGTCACCGAGAACACCACGCTCCAGGTCGAGGCCGAGGCCACCCACATCCCCGAGCAGTTCGAGGTCAGCATCGAGGGCGCCGAGGCCGGCACCCAGATCCTCGCGAGCCAGGTCGAGCTGCCGGCCGGCACCACCCTGCTCACCGACGCCGACACCCTGGTCGTCAACGTCACCGAGCAGGCCGCCGAGGAGCCCGCTGCCGCGGAGGCCGGCGAGTCCGCCGAGGAGTCCGCCGAGGCTGCTGAGGCCGGCGACAGCGAGTGATCGCCGGCCGGCTCAGGTGGTTCCTGGGCCGACTGATCTCCCCGGCGCGGACGCCCGCGCCGGGGAGTCCCGCCGCACCTGACGCCGAGGAGAGCCCCGTGAGCGACGCGACCAGTGCCGACGTCTGGCTCGTGGTCGGCCTCGGCAACCCCGGCCCGTCGTACGCCGGGCACCGGCACAACATCGGCTATCTCGTCGTCGACGAGCTGGCCCGCCGGATGGGCAGCGGCTTCCGCGCCCACAAGTCCGGCCGCGCCGACGTGGTCGAGGGCCGTCTCGGCGCCCCGGGGGTGCCCGGCCCGCGGGTGGTGCTGGCCAAGTCCCGCTCGTACATGAACGAGTCGGGCGGCCCGGTCAAGGCGCTCGCGATCTTCTACAAGGTCCCCGCCGATCGGGTGATCGCGATCCACGACGAGCTCGACATCGACTTCGGCACGCTGCGCATCAAGAAGGGCGGCGGCGACAACGGTCACAACGGCCTCAAGTCCATGCGCTCCTCCCTCGGCACCGGCGACTTCTACCGGGTCAGGGCCGGCATCGGCCGCCCCCCGGGTCGCCAGGACGTCGCCGACTTCGTGCTGTCCAACTACGGCACCACCGAGCGCAAGGAGATCCCCTTCCAGGTGGACTCCGCCGCCGACGCCGTCGAGTCGCTCGTCGCCGAGGGCCTCGAGAAGACCCAGTCCCGTTTCAACCGCTGACCCGCCCCGTCCTCCGGTCGACGTGCCCCGGCCGTCGGTCGAGTCGCCCCTCCTTGCCGCAGCTCGGCGGGAGATGGAGGAAGGTCAACGGGAGTTCGGGGCGAGTCAACGGGGCTCGGTAGGGTGACCGCGTGACCTTCGAGCCCGGTACCCCCGCACCCGAGGTCGTCGCCGACGACCACCTCCTCGCCGCCTGGCTGGCCGAGGAGGCCGGCCGCCGCCTGCTGGAGGTGCGCGCCGAGGGACTGGTGGGCAAGGAGCTCAAGGACGCCGGCGATCAGGCGGCGCACGTGCTGCTGATGGAGCTGCTGGCGACCTACCGCCCCGACGACGCGGTGCTCTCCGAGGAGGCGCTGGAGAGCGCGGCCGACAAGGACGCCCGGCTCACCGCCGCCAAGGTCTGGATCGTCGACCCGCTCGACGGCACCCGCGAGTTCTCCGAGCCGCCGCGCGACGACTGGGCCGTCCACGTCGCGCTGTGGCAGGACGGCGAGCTGGTCGCGGGCGCGGTCGCGCAGCCCGTGCTGGGCGAGACCTTCAACACCGGTACGCCGCCCGTCGTACCGGCCCGCACCTCCCAGCGGCCCCGGATCGCGGTCTCCCGCACCCGCCCGCCGGCCTTCGTCGAGGCGCTCGCGAAGGAGCTCGACGCCGAGCTGGTCCCGATGGGCTCGGCCGGCGTGAAGATGATGTCGGTCGTGCGCGACGTCGCCGATGCCTACGTCCACGCGGGCGGTCAGTACGAATGGGACTCCGCCGCGCCGGTCGCCGTCGCGCGCGCCGCGGGCCTGTTCACCTCGCGCGTCGACGGCAGCGATCTGGTCTACAACCAGGCCGACGTCTACCTGCCTGACGTGATCGTGTGTCGCCCCGAGCTCTCCGAGCAGATCCTCGCCTTCGTCAAGGCGCACGGCACCGACTGAGCGGTCGAGCATGGCTGAGGCAGATCCCGAGGAGCGCAAGGCGCGGATCGATTGGCCCGCGACCGCGGCCGGTGCGGGCGCGGCGGTCACGGTCGCGGTGCTGCTCTCCACGCTCGGCGCCGCCGGCACGCTGATCGGCGCCGCGCTCGGCAGCGTCATCGCGACGGTCAGCTCGGCCCTCTACAAGCAGGGCATCGAGTCCAGCCGGCGCCGGATGGCCGAGGTCCAGGCAGCGGCGATGCAGCGGGTCAACCTCGCCGAGCAGAACGTACGACGCGCCGCCCGCCGCTCCGACCCGGTGGCGGCCGAGCGCGAGCTCGACCGCGCCCACCACCACCTCGAGGCCGCCGAGGACGAGGAGGAAGAGGGGGAGGTCGAGCCGACGCCCCGTCGCTGGTCCACCCTGCCCTGGAAGCGGATCGCCGTGCTCGCCGCCGGGACCTTCCTCCTCGCGCTCGTGGTGATCAGCGCGATCGAGCTGATCGCCGGCAGGAGCGTCTCGACGATCACCGGCGGCACCGACGGCAAGGACCGGACCTCGATCGGCGGCGTCTTCGGCGACGGCGGGGGCACGGGCAAGAAGCAGCAGGAGCTCCCGGCCGAGGAGACCCCGACACCGACCCCGACCCCGACGGACGCCGACACCGCGACCGGCGTCCCCACCGGGCCCACGACCTCGACGACGCCCATCCCGACTCCGACGCCGACCGAGACGGCCACGGTGACCGAGACGGCCACCCCGACCTCGACCCCGACGCCGTCCGCGCCGTCCACGCCGCCGGCGACGTCCACGCCGCCGGCGACGTCCACGCCCTGACCCGAAACCGGTTGCCCGGGCGCCGGGGGCCGGGCGAGGGTGGGGGCGTGACCTCCTTCATCTCGCACACCACCGTCGACTGCGCCCACGCCTTCGAGCTCTCCGAGTGGTGGAAGCCGGTCCTCGGCTACACCGACCTGCCCGGCAACCCCAACGAGCCGGGACACGAGGAGTGCATGATCATCGACCCCGACAGCGGCCACCAGGTGCTGTTCATCGAGGTCCCCGACCGCAAGAGCGGCAAGAACCGGGTCCACTTCGACCTGCGCCCGCGTGCCGGCAGCCGCGACGAGGAGGTCGACCGGCTGCTGCGGTACGGCGCGGTCCAGGTCGCCGACCACCGCGGCGTCCACGGCCCCGGCAGCGGCTGGGTGGTGCTCGCCGATCCGGAGGGCAACGAGTTCTGCATCCTGCGTTCGCTGGCGGAGCTGGAGCGCTCCTAGCTTCGCTAGCCTCGCGAGATCCCGAGGCTAGAACACGTTGAGTGGCCGGAACTGCACCGAGATCCGCGGTCCGGCCGACGACACCTTGGGTACGGCGTGCTCCCAGGTCCGCTGGCACGAGCCGCCCATCACGACCAGGTCGCCGTGCCCCATCTCGACGGCGAACGCCTCGTCGCGTCGCTCGGGATCGCGCGGACGCAGGTGCAGCCGGCGCGGGTCGCCGACCGACACGATCGCGACCATGGTGTCGTCGGTGGAGCCGCGCCCGATCGTGTCGCCGTGCCAGGCCACGCTGTCGCGGCCGTCGCGGTAGTAGCAGCAGCCGGCGGTGCGGAACGGCTCGCCGAGCTCGGCGGCGTACCGCTGGGTCAGCCGCTCGCGCGCGTCGCTCAACGCGGGGTGGGGCAGCACGTCGCCGATCATGTAGGTGAACACGAGGCGGGGTACGTCGACCACTCGGTCGTACATCGCGCGCCGCTCCGCCCGCCACGGCACCTCGCGGACCAGGGTCGCGAAGACGTCGTCGGCCTCGGTCAGCCAGTCGCGCGCGACGTCGACCCAGGCGCCGGCACTGAGCACCCGGCGCTCGGTGGCGACCTCGCTCGCCGCGGCGTCGAAGAGGCTGGTCTGGAAGTCGACCGTCATGGCATCGAGGATACCCCCTGATCGAACAGGTGTTCGGACGTGTGCTCGACGAAGTTTCGCGGTTCGCCGGACGGCACGACGCCCGCTTGCCTACTCTCGGCCCCGCAGACCACAGGGGGGTCGATGAGCCGCTCTCTCAAGCACGTGACGATCCGCGAGTACGTCCGCGCCCTGGTCGCCGGCAGCGCGCCCGGCACCGCCGCGCCGTCCGAGCGGGATCTCGTGGACCGCTTCGGCGTCGCCCGGATGACCGTGCGCCAGGCGCTCGACGCGCTGGTCGGCGAGGGCGTGCTGGAGCGGGTGCCCGGACGGGGGACGTTCGTCGCGGCGCCCCGTCGTGTCGCGACCGGCGTGGTCGGCTTCAGCGAGGAGATGGCCCGCCGCGGCATGGTCGCCGAGGCCCACACCCTCGTCGCCGAGCGGATCCCGGCCGCCGACCGGCTCGCGGTCGCGCTGCAGGTCGCGCCCGGCGTACCGGTGGTGCGCTGGCGGCGGCTGCGGATGGCCGACGGCCGCGCGGTCTGCCTGTCCGAGACCTATCTCGTCGAGACGCGGGTGCCGGGACTGCTCGAGGCGCTCCCCGACAGCCTGTACGACGACCTCGGCGCCCGCGGCCTGCGCCCGACCTGGTCGGAGGACGTGCTGGCCGCCTGCGCGGCGGGCGCGGACGAGGCCGCGCTGCTCGAGGCGCCGCCCGGTGCCCCTGTGCTCCGGCACGACCGTCGCGCGTGGGAGGGGGAGGTCGTGGTCGAGGTGTCGCGCACGCTCTACCGCGGCGATCACCACGCCGTCAGCCTGCTGCTCCGCGGTTGACCGCGGCTCATCTGGGCTCAGGGCTCGAGCCCGCCCAGCGGCGCCACCGCCACCCCGGACTCCTCGCATACCCAGGTCGGGTCCGGGCCGCCGAGGTCGGGCTCGATGTGCAGCGCGTGGACCGGGCCGTCGCACTGCGTACAACGCGGCCACAGGCCCTCATGGGCCTGCCGACCGAATCGGTCGGCCAGGCCGTCCTGCACGTCCTGGGCGACCAGGCCGGCGATGAACGGCGCACCCTCGGGCCATTGCCCGAGCCACCAGCGGCGCTCGGCGCAGGCGTCCTCGAGCAGGGTCACGGAGTCCGGCGTACCGAGAGCACGGGCCTGCAGGTCGGCCAGCACCTGCGCTCGGGCCTGGAAGATCACGCTGTCGTCCACAGGTCCATTGTGCGCGGGTTCGGTGACCGGGCCCGGACGGGCATCGCAGCCGGCACCGCTCCCGACCCGCGGGAGCCGCCGAGAGGACCGCTAAGGACCGCTGCCGCCGACCGCGTGCTCGCCGTCACCTGGACCGACCTCGACCGGCTCGACGACGAGATGGCCGAGCTCGCCGGTCAGTACAGCCAGGTCGCGAAGTTAGGCCGGCAGGCCGGCGAGCTCGCGGGCGACATTGGCCCGTGCGGGCTGCTCCCAGCGGGAGCGCCCGTGCGCGGTGCGGAACAGCTCGGGGGTGTCGGTCAGCGCGCGCAGCACCTCCGCCCGACCGGCGGCGAAGACGTCGTCGTCGAGGTGGGCGTACTCCGAGCGCACCGCGGCGACGTACTCGTCGTACCGGTCCCGGGCCGCGGCGAGGATGGACAGGTCGGCGTCGGACAGGGCGCAGCCGTTGGCGTCGTCGGAGTCCGGGCGGTGCTGCTCGGTGAGCCGCACCAGGCGGGCCACCTCGGCGACCGTCGCCGGGGCGGCGTGGGCCGGCAGCGCGTCCTCGGCCCAGGTGGCCGAGCGCTCCTCGGCGTCCCGCTCGCCGTCGTACACGGCGTCGTGGAACCACGCGGCGAGCAGCACGGGCGTGCGGTCGTACGCCGTCCCCGCGGCCGCCAGCTCGTCGAGGCGCTGCAGCACCTCCGCGAGATGGCGAGTGCCGTGATGACCGCGGCTCGGGTCGCCGTACGCCGCCAGCAGCTCGTCGCGCAGCGCGTCGGCCCCGGTCAGCGGCCAAGGCAGGTCGGTCAGGTCGGGATGGTCGTCCTCCATCCCGGTATTCAAACCGACCGCACCGGCCGCTGTCACCGGGACCCCCTCCCCGGCGGGTCAGTCGCCCCGGTCTGGGGTGGAGGTTCCGCGCAGGACATGGGCCGGGTTGCGTTCCTGGTTGGGGCGCCAGGTGCCCCGAACGTGCTCGATGATCCGGCTGGCCATGCGGTCGGCCTCGTCGTGGACGTCACTGGGGAGCGACTCGACGGCGGCAGCGAAGGCCTCCGGCAGGTTGGCGCGCACTTCCTCGACCCACTCGACGGCCTGGTCACCGGGGATGCTGAGCTGCCGGGCGGCCTTGCGCCAGTCCCTCTCCCCGACGTCCAGCATCCGCCAGCGCTCACCGACCTTCATCGGACCGTCCAACCGCTCGTACTGGTCGTAGCAGGCTGCCGAGGCGACGTCGTAGAGCGGCGCGGTCTGGACGTTGGGGCCGATGAGGAGCAGGGAGTAGTTCTTCGCGTGCGCGTCGGCTCCCCCTATCAGGACGTTGTACGCGAGGCCCTTGAAGAAGCGTTCGCTGCTGACGAGGCGGTCCTCGAGGCTCAGGGTGTTCAGAACGCGGCCGATATCGGCGACCCCAGGCCCGCCGTCCTTCTGGTACTTCTGGCTGGGGTGGACTGACAGCGCCTGGCAGAAGTCCTCTTGGTGGACCCGCACCCACCGGCCTTCTGCGTTCTCGTAGCGGTCGTAGCGGTGAGAGACGATGGCCTGCACGTCGGCGACCTCGACCAGGTCGACGCGGGCGGCGAGCAGTCCTGCCTGTCCGGCCGCGCGCAGGCACAGTGCCTCGTTGACGTGGTGCTGGGCATAGCCCTCGATGGCGGGCTTGATGATGGTGTTGGTCGGTGTGGAGTCGTGCGGGATGCCCCACCTGCCGGTGGGGCCGTCGAGAAAGAGCGCGATCTTCGGCTGCGCGCCAGCGAGGCTCCACCGGCCGCCGTAGCGGCCGGGGTCCCACGCCGCGCCATGCTCGGCCAGGTCGTGGGCCATATCGGCGAAGTCGCTGTCGCTGAGCCACTCGATGTCGCCGTGGCGGCTGGCGGCATCGCTCGGATCCATGTCTTCGGGAAGGACCTGGACGGCGCCCGCGGCGTCGCGTCCGACGTTGGCGAGCAGGCCGAAGGGACTGTTGGCCGAGACCTTGTACTCGGCCGCCCATCGCTCTCGCGCGGCCTGGCTGTCGGGCAGGAGCCCGTCGAGGAAGGCGCGGACCGGACGGTTGCCGTGGTGGGATTGGGCCAGGGGCAGCGAGAGTGAGAGGGGCGTGGCGGCGGGGTCGGTTCGGTACTCCTCGTCGTAGGTGAAGGACAGGTTGCCGTTCTTCTGCTCGGTGTAGCCGATCGGATCGCCGTCGAGGTAGACGCGGAGGCGCTGGGGCTTGACCATCAGGAGGTCCGATCCTGGAGGAAGGCGAACGGGTCGCTGCCGTGCTCGCCGACGTCGGCAGACGTCTTGGCGGACTTTGCGGTCGAGGTCATCGTCGAAGGGCTGCCCTTGGTGACGAAGCGACCAGAAACTGCCGAACGTCCACGGGTCTTCGTAGCTGGCGCCTTTCTGGCCGTTGTCTTCGCAGGGACGGTGGGGGTGACCACGTCGACGAGCAGGCCGAGAGCGCTGAGCGCGTCGAGCACCTTCTGTGCCTCGAGGCGCGGGCTGCCCTGCTCCAGGCGCACGACCCAGTCGCGGCTGACCCGGAGCTGCTCGGCCAAGTCGGCCTGGGTGAGGCCGCTGGCGCGCCGTGCGGCGCGCACCATGGCGCCCAGATCGCGAACCGTTTGAACCCGCACCGTCACCACTCCTTGGGGCCATCATGTCGTCGTTCGGCAACATTCAAGATTGTAGCCGTTCGACGACATTTTCTAAAGTTGTCGAACGACGACATTTCCGATTGTCGTCGTATGCCGACATTATGGGTCTGGCCTGGGAGAATGCTCGGCGCGAACGCCTCATCTGTGGCGATTGATCCACGGTTTTCGTCCACCTGCTTCGACCTGCTTTGCGTTCACAGGGCCAGCCGCATCCAGACGCTGTCGGGCCCGCTCGTTGCCGGCCAGGTGCGCGAGCCGGATCTCGCTCGCGGCCGCGACGGGCGCGCCCCACGCGCCGCTCGACGGGGCCTCGACCGCGCTCAGCCGACCACCGGCACGTTCGCCAGTGCCTCGGTGAGCGCCTCGTCCGACAGCGGGTCGTCCTCGAGCTTGCCGCTGAGGAAGCTCTCGTAGGCGCCGAGCTCGAGCAGGCCGTGCCCGGACAGGCCGACGACGATCACCGGGGAGGTGCCGGCCTCGGTGGCGGCGAGCGCCTCGCGGCGTACCTGGGCGAGGGCGTGGGACGACTCGGGGGCGGGGACGATGCCCTGGGTGCGGGCGAACTCGACACCGGCCTCGAAGCACTCGCTCTGGTGCAGGGCGACGGCATCGATGTGCCCCTCGGCCACCGTGTGGGAGACCAGCGGCGCCATGCCGTGGTAGCGCAGGCCGCCGGCGTGGATCGGCGACGGGACGAAGTCGTGGCCGAGCGTGTGCATCTTCATCAGCGGCGTGAGCCCGGCGGTGTCGCCGAAGTCGTAGCGGTACTCGCCGCGGGTCAGCGTCGGGCACGAGCTCGGCTCGACCGCGAGGATCCGCGGTGCCTGGTTGCCGGCCAGCTTCTCGCGCAGGAACGGGAAGGCCAGCCCGGCGAAGTTCGAGCCGCCGCCGGCGCAGCCGACGACGAGGTCGGCGCCGGTCTCGCCGGCCTTGGCGAGCTGGAGCAGCGCCTCCTCGCCGATCACCGTCTGGTGGAGCAGCACGTGGTTGAGCACCGAGCCCAGCGCGTACTTCGCCTCGGGGTCCTGCGCCGCGACCTCGACCGCCTCGGAGATCGCGATGCCGAGCGAGCCCGGGTGCTCCTCGGGGAACGCCTTGCCCGACTCGGTCAGCCGGCTCGGCGAGCGATGCACTGTGCCGCCGAAGACCTCGATCAGGGTCCGGCGCTGCGGCTTGGTGTCGTACGACGCCCCGACCTGCCACACCTCGCAGGTCACCCCGAACAGCGCGCTGGCGTAGGAGAGGGCGGTGCCCCACTGGCCGGCGCCGGTCTCGGTGGTGAGCCGGGTGATCCCGTTGAGCTTGTTGTAGTAGACCTGCGGCACGGCCGTGTTGACCTTGTGCGAGCCGGCCGGCGAGACGCCCTCGTACTTGTAGTAGATCCGGGCGCTGGTGCCGAGCCTCTGCTCCCAGCGGCGGGCCCGGTAGAGCGGGCTGGGCCGGTACTGCCGGTAGACGTCGAGCACCGGCTCCGGGATGTCGACGTACCGCTCGGCGGTGACCTCCTGCGCGATCAGCTCCGGCGGGAACAGCGGCGCCAGGTCGTCGGGCCCGACCGGCTCGTGGGTCGCCGGGTGCAGCGGCGGAGGCGGCGGCGTGGGCAGGTCGGCGACGATGTTGTACCAGCGGGTCGGCTGCTCGTCCGGCTCGAGGGTGTACATCACCTGGTCGTCGCTCATGGGGCGTCCTCTCGGTCTGCGGTGGTCCATCCTGGCTGCTCCGGATCGTAGGGCAGGATGGAGCACGTGAGTGCAGACGACGCCCGGGCCGAGCTCCACCGACTGCGGTCGAGCATCGACAACCTCGACGCCGCCCTGGTCCACCTGCTGGCCGAGCGCTTCAAGTGCACCGAGGCCGTCGGCCGCCTCAAGGCGCGCGCCGCCATGCCGCCGGCCGACCCCGCCCGCGAGGCGGTTCAGATCGCGCGACTGCGGTCGATGGCGGAGAGCTCGGGGCTCGACCCGCACTTCGCCGAGAAGATCCTCAACGTGATCATCGCGGAGGTCATCCGCAACCACGAGCAGTTCGCTGAGGAGAACGAGGACTGAGGTTGTCGCGGAGCAGCGCGGCGACCGCCTCCGGCGCCTCGTACGGCGCCAGGTGGCCCACGCCGGGCAGCACCGCGATCCGCCCCTCCGGTACGCCGGCCGCGAGCGCCTCCAGCGACGCCGGGGGTGTCGCGACGTCGTCGGCGCCGGCGATCGCGAGCAGGGGAGCGCCCACCGACGCCAAGCGGTCGCGCACGTCGAAGCCGGCGAGCGCCTCGCAGACCCGGGCGTAGCTCTCGGGGTCGACGGCGTCCAGGTCGGCCAGCGCCGCGTCGCGGCGGCCGTCGTCGTCGGCGCAGATGGCCGAGCCGAACCAGCGGGCGGGGGAGGACGCCACCACCGGGCCCATGCCCGAGGCCCGGACCAGGGCCGCGCGCTCGTGCCAAGGGGCCGGGGTGCCGAACACGGCGGCGCTGCACAGCACGGCCAGTGAGGTGACCCGGGCAGGGTGGTCGAGGGCGAGCTGGAGGCCCACGGCGCCGCCGACCGAGTCGCCGGCGTAGGCGAGGGGCACATCGCGACCGGCGGCCTCGGACACCACCGCCAGGACGGCCGAGGCCAGGCCGGCGAGGGTGAGGCCCGGCGCCAGCCGGTCGACCGCCGGGCTGGCGCCGTGGCCGGGCAGGTCCCAGCCGAGGACGTTCCAGCCGGGCAGCGCCGAGGCGACCGGCCCCCAGAGCCGGTCGACCGTGGTCCCCAGGGACGGGCCGACGACCAGCAGTGGTCGCCCGGGGTGGCCGGCGAGGTGGCGGAGGGCGATCGAGGGCAGCATCAGATCGCCGACGGGTGCTCGG
This sequence comes from Nocardioides sp. S5-5, assembly GCF_054954065.1. NCBI lineage: Bacteria > Bacillati > Actinomycetota > Actinomycetes > Propionibacteriales > Nocardioidaceae > Nocardioides > Nocardioides sp. S5-5. Next base: position 4,056,169 of record NZ_CP199913.1, on the reverse strand, counting down.
TCAGCGCGGTGACCTCGATCCGCATGTAGGGGAACAGCGGTAGGTTCGACAAGATCTCGTGCAGGCGGGCGTTCGAGGCGACGTCGAAGATGCTGATGTTGGAGTACTGCCCGACGATGCGCCAGATGTGCGCCCACTCGCCGCCGCGCTGGAGCTCTTGGGAGTACGCCCTCTCCCGCGCGACCACGCCCTCCCGCTCGGCGGGGTCGAGGTCGCGCGGGATGTCGACGTCCATCCGGACACAGAAGAGCATCAGCGAACCGGGTCCAGCACGAAGCCGTAGTCGACCGTGACCGAGCCGTCGGCCTGGGGGACCGGGGCGAGCAGCAGCTCCGGCTTCACGGCCGAGGCGATGTCGTCGTCGTTGTGCTCGTCGCCGGGGAAGTACAGCTGCGCGGTGAGCAGCTCGTGGCCGGGCGCGGAGACCTTGACGTGCAGGTGGGCGGGACGCCAGGCGTGCCAGCCGGCGGCGGCGATGAGCTTGCCGCAGGAGCCGTCGGTCGGGATCTGGTAGGGCGCCGGCTGGATCGTGTGGATCTCGAAGCCGCCCTCGGCGTCGGTGCGGAAGTTGCCGCGCAGGTTCCACTCCGGGATGCCCGGGGCGAACTGCGAGTAGAAGCCGTCGGCGTCGGCGTGCCAGACCTCGACCAGCGCGCCCTCGAGCACCGTCCCGTCGGTCGACCGCACGGTGCCGGTCCACACCAGCGGGGTGCCGGACTCGCCCTCGCGCATGGCGATCGTCCCGACGCTGCCGTGCTCGGGGGCACCGGGCACGTAGTAGGGGCCCTCGATCGAGCCCTTGTTGCCCTCGCGGTGCGCGGTGTTGACGTCCTCGACGACGTGCTCGAGCCACACGTCCAAGAAGAGCGGCCACTCGCCGTCCTCGCCGACGTTGATCATCCACGCCTTGAGCGCGTTGAACTCGTCGTAGGTGACCTTCTCGTCGCGGACCGTCTGATAGACGGCGTCGAGGACGCGGCGGGCCAGGCGGTCGACCCGCTCGGGCGGGGTGCCGGCGACGGCCGCGAAGGGCGACTTGTCGGAGTGGAAGCGCTCGGTGGCGCTGGCGCCGGAGGCGGCGGCGGTGGCGACGTCGGTGGTCATGATGGTTCCTCTCGGGTTGTCTCAGTGGTCGGTGCGGTAGCGGCGAAGCTTCTCTTCGTCGATGGCGACGCCGAGGCCGGCGCCGGGTCGGAGGGTGAGCTCGCCGTTCTCGATGCGCAGCGGCTCGGTGAGCAGGTCGTCGCTCATGTCGAGGAAGTTCGACAGCTCGCCGGCGTGCAGGCTGCTGCGCTGGTGGGCGGCGCCGAACGCGACGGAGCAGATCGAGCCGAGCTGGCCGTCGATCTGGTTGCCCATCACCACCTCGAGACCGAGGCCCTCGGCGAGGTGGAGGACCCGCTGCGAGCCGGTGAACCCGGTGCGGGCGGTCTTGATGGAGAGCGCGGTCGCCGAGCCGCCGAGCACCTCGCGGGTCACCTCGGCCGGCGTGGTGGCCGACTCGTCGGCGATGAACGGCACGTCGAGCTGCTGCACCAGCCAGCGCCGCCCGAGCACGTCGTCGGCGGGGCTGAGCTCCTCGGCGAACGCCAGGTCGAGGTCGGCCATCTGTCGCATCGCCCGCGCGGACTCGGACGCGGTCCACCCACGGTTGCCGTCGACGTACAGCACGACGTCGGGGCCCAGGCCCTCGCGCAGGGCGCGCACGACGGCCACGTCGAGCGCGGCCGGGCGGCGGCCGACCTTCACCTTGAAGGTGGTGATGCCGTGGACCTCCCGCATCCGCTCGGCCTCCTCGACCATCGCGGCCGGCTGGTCGAAGCCGAGCATGTGGGAGACCCGCATCCGGTCGGTGTAGCCGCCGAGCAGCTCGGAGACCGGCAGCCCGAGGGTGCGGCCCAGCGCGTCCCACACGGCCATGTCGATCGCTGCCTTCGCGGTCGGGTTGCCGACCGTGCGGCCCAGCAGCGCGGCCAGCTGCTCGCGGTCGGTGAGGGCCAGGCCGACGACCTGCGGGGCGAAGATGGTCTCGATCACCGCGATGATCCCGCGCTGGGTCTCGCCGTAGGTGAACGGTCGCGGTGGCGCCTCGGCGACCCCGACCACCCCGTCGTCGGTGTGGACGCGGACCAGGACGTGGTCGGCCACGTGGACCTCGCCACTGGCGAACCTCAGCGGCTTGACGTAGGGGATCCGGAACGGGATCGCCTCGATCGCGGTGATCTTCATGGGGTCCTCAGGGGGCGGTGATCGGGGTGGGGGTGGCGGCGAAGAACCCGTCGCGGTCGAGGACGTCGAGCGCGCCGGCCACCAGGGCCGAGGGCTCGTCGGCCCGCCAGGCGAGCGAGAGGTCGATGGCCGCGGCGTCGGCGACGTCGCGGAACACCACGCCCTGCAGCTGCATGCTGCGTACCGACTCGGGCACCAGCGCGATCCCGAGCTGGGCGGCGACGAGCGCGAGCAGCGCGGCGGTGCCGGGGGCGCGGTGGGCGATGGTGGGGGAGAAGCCGGCCCGCAGGCAGCTCGACATCATCGCCTCGTTGACGGCCGAGCGGGTGTCGGCGTAGGCGATGAACTCGTCGGCGGAGACGTCGGCGACCTGGAGGGCGGGCTCGGCGGCGAGGCGGTGGTCGGCGGGCAGGGCGAGCACGAGCGGCTCCTGGAGCAGGCTGCGGGTCTCGATGCCGGGCTCGGCGACCGGGCCGCGCAGCACGCCCAGGTCGAGCCGGCCGTCGAGCAGCCGCTCGACCTGGCCCGGGGTGAGCAGGTCGGCCTGCACCTCCAGCGCGACGCCCGGCAGCGACGCGCGGACGATGCGGGAGAGCCGGGCCAGCTGAGTGAACGCGCTGGTGCCGGTGAACCCGACCCGGAGCAGCCCGCGGCTGCCGTCGGCGATGCTGCGGGTCCCGACCACGCAGGCGTCGAGGTCGCCGAGGATCCGGCGCACCTCGCGATGGAAGAACTCGCCGGCCGGCGTCAGGCTGACCTGACGGGTGGTCCGCGCGAGGAGGAGCACGCCGAGCTCGGCCTCGAGGCGGCGCACGGCCTGGGAGAGGGCGGGCTGGGCGAGGTGGAGGCGCTCGGCCGCCTGGCCGAAGTGACAGGTCTCCGCGACGGCGTCGAAGTAGCGCAGCTGCTTGAGATCCATGGTCACCTCCTCCTGTGCGCCGGTCCGGTGTGGTGGGCGTCACGCGTTCCCATCACGCTAGATCGGAGTGATCCAGAAGCACAAAGACGAATAGTCGACTGATTCATAACTCCAATGTATGAATCGGTCGGGGCTGTGGCCAGCCCTCCCGGGCCAGGTCGGCGACCACGGCCAGGGTGCGGTGCAGGTGTGGCTCGGTCCGCGCGGCCCGGTGGGCGACCGCGAGCTCGACGGTGCGCGCGGGGCCCACCAGAGGTCGGAAGGCGACGCCGTCGAGGGCGAGCGCCCCGACCGGCTCGGGCACGACGGCCACGCCGAGGCCGCCGGCCACCAGCGTTACCAGGGTGGAGGTCTCGCCGACCTCGTGCCGGATGTGCGGCGTCACGCCGGCATCGGCGAACAGGCCGCGCACGACGTCGTACATCGCCGACCGGCGGCCTGCCGAGTGGACGATCAGGTCGGCGCCGGCGAGGTCGGCGACCCGGACCCGGCGGCGGCCGGCGAGCCGGTCGCCCGCGGGTACGGCGACCACGAGCCGCTCCTCGCGCAGCGGGCTCACCGTCAGCGACGCGTCGTCGACGGGCGGGCGGAGCAGGGCGACGTCGATCGCGCCGGTGCGCAGCGCATCGACCTGGTCGGCGACGAGCATCTCGCCGCGGAAGGCGAAGTCGATGCCGGGCAGCTCCTCGGCCAGCCGGCGCGAGAGTGCGGGCAGCAGGCTGTAGGTCGCGGAACCGACGCAGCCGATGGCGAGTCGGCCGACCGCGCCGGCCGCCACCCGCCGGGCCTCGTCGGCCGCGTCGTCGACGTCGGCGAGGATCGCCTGGGCCCGCGCGAGGTACGCCGCCCCCGCCGCGGTCAGGTCCACCCGCCGGGTGGTGCGGACGAACAGCTCGACGCCGACCTCGGCCTCCAGGCGGCGGATCTGCTGGGACAGCGGTGGCTGGGCCATGTGCAGCCGCTCGGCGGCGCGGCCGAAGTGGCGTTCCTCGGCGACGGTCACGAAATACCGCAGGTGGCGCAGCAGATCCATATCCTCATTCGTCTCAGTTGAGTCTGATATTGATCCTTCACAATATCAACGTCGCCGCCTAGCGTCGGTCCTGTGAGCTCCTTCGTCTACGCAGCGGTCCGCACCCCCTTCGGCCGGTTCAACGGCGCGCTCGCCGGCGTCCGCACCGACGACCTGGGCGCGGCCGTCGTCTCCTCGGTCCTCGCCCGCACCCCCGGTCTCGACCCCGCCGCCATCGGAGACGTGGTCTGGGGCAACGCCAACGGCGCCGGCGAGGACAACCGCAACGTCGGCCGGATGGCGACCCTGCTGGCCGGCGTACCGGTCAGCGTCCCCGCCACCACCGTCAACCGCCTCTGCGGCTCCAGCCTGGACGCCGTGATGGTCGGCTCGCGCACCATCGAGACCGGCGACGCCGACATCGTCCTCACCGGCGGCGTCGAGTCGATGACCCGCGCCCCGTGGGTGCTCCCGAAGCCGGACCGCGCCTTCCCGGTCGCCGACGTCACCGCGGTCTCCACGGCCCTCGGCTGGCGGCTGGTCAATCCGCGGATGCCGGAGGAGTGGACGGTCAGCCTCGGCGAGGCCAACGAGCAGCTCCAGGAGCGCTTCGGCATCTCCCGCGAGCGCCAGGACGCCTTCGCCGCGCGCTCCCACCGGCTCGCCCACCAGGCGTGGGAGGACGGCTTCTACGACGACCTGGTCGTCCCCGTCGAGGGCGTGGACCTCGCCCGCGACGAGGGCATCCGCCCCGGCAGCACTCCCGAGTCGCTCGGCGCCCTCAAGCCGGTCTTCCGCAAGGACGGCACCATCACCGCCGGCAACGCCTCCCCGCTCAGCGACGGCGCCTCGGCCGTGCTGCTCGGCTCGGAGGCCGCCGCCGACCGGATCGGCACGGCGCCGCTGGCACGGGTGGCCGGCCGGGCGGCCCACGCCCTCGAGCCCCAGGCCTTCGGCTTCGCCCCTGTCGAGGCTGCCAACGCCGCGCTCGCCCGCGCCGGCGTCTCGTGGTCCGACGTCGGCGCGGTCGAGCTGAACGAGGCCTTCGCCGTCCAGTCCCTCGCCTGCGTCGACGCCTGGCCGATCGACCCCGAGATCGTCAACCAGCGCGGCGGCGCCATCGCCCTCGGCCACCCGCTCGGCGCCTCCGGCGGCCGGCTGGTCGGCACCCTGGCCAAGGTGCTGCGCGAGACCGGGCAGCGCTGGGGCGTCGCCGGCATCTGCATCGGCGTCGGCCAGGGCCTGGCCGTCGTCCTCGAGAACCCGGAGGCCTCCTGATGGCACGCACCGCACTGCTCGACACCGCTGACGAGGCGGTCGCCGGCATCGAGGACGGATCCACCGTCCTGGTGGGCGGCTTCGGCCTCGCCGGCATGCCCTTCGACCTCATCGACGCGCTGATCCGCCAGGGCGCGAAGGACCTCACCATCGTGTCCAACAACGCCGGCAACGGCGAGGTCGGCCTGTCCGCGCTGCTCCAGGCCGGCCGGGTGCGCAAGGTCGTCTGCTCGTTCCCGCGCCAGGCCGACTCCTACGTCTTCGACGAGCTCTACCTGGCCGGCGAGATCGAGCTCGAGGTGGTCCCGCAGGGCAACCTCGCCGAGCGGATGCGGGCCGCCGGAGCGGGGATCGGCGCGTTCTACAGCCCCACCGCCGTCGGCACGCCGCTCGCCGAGGGCAAGGAGTCGCGGGTGATCGACGGGCGCGAGTTCCTGCTCGAGTACCCCATCAAGGGCGACTACGCGCTCATCTCCGCCCACACCGCCGACCGGCTCGGCAACCTCGTCTACCGCAAGACCGCCCGCAACTTCGGCCCCGTCATGGCCGCCGCGGCCACCACGACCATCGCCCAGGTGAGCAGCGTCGTGGCGACCGGTGCGCTCGACCCCGAGGCCGTCGTCACGCCGTCCATCTACGTCGACCGAGTGGTCGCCGTCGAGGCCCGCCACTACACCGTGCAGGGAGCGCGTTGATGACCGTCGAGAACCTGGACCGCGGCCCGCTCACCATGGACGAGCTGGCCGAGGTGATCGCCCGCGACATCCCCGCGGGCTCCTTCGTCAACCTCGGCATCGGCCAGCCCACCAAGATCGCCGACCACCTCCCGGCGGAGCTCGGCGTCATCCTGCACACCGAGAACGGCATGCTCGGCATGGGCCCGGCCGCCGTCGGCGAGGAGGTGGATGCCGACCTCACCAACGCCGGCAAGGTCCCCGTGACCGAGCTGCCCGGGGCGTCGTACTTCCACCACGCCGACTCCTTCGCCATGATGCGCGGCGGCCACCTCGACGTCTGCGTGCTCGGCGCCTACCAGGTCGCCGCCAACGGCGACCTCGCCAACTGGCACACCGGCAAGCCCGACGCCATCCCGGCCGTCGGCGGCGCGATGGACCTGGCCATCGGTGCCAAGGACGTGCTCGTGATGATGGGGCTGTTCGGCAAGGACGGCTCGCCCAAGCTGGTCCCCGCCTGCAGCTACCCGCTCACCGGCGTCGGCTGCGTGAGCCGGGTCTACACCGACCACGGCGTGTTCGAGGTGGGTGGCTCCTCGGTCGTCGTCCGGGAGACGTGGGGGGTCTCGGTCGAGGAGCTCCGCGACCGGCTGGGGATCCCGTTGGCGGCACGGGAGGGGTGAGCCCCGAGGCCGGAGAGGTTCCCTGGTTCGCCATCGGCGAACGCCGGAACACGGCGAACCCGGAACGCATTGGAAGGTGCATGACGAACCCGATCCAGCTTCCGGTGCTGTTCCTCTCCGATGTGGTGGTGCTTCCCGGGATGGTGGTCCGGGTCGAGCTCGACGAGCCCGCCCGAGCCGCCATCGACGCCGCCGCCCTGGCCGCCACGGACTCGGGAGGCACCTCCCGCGTCCTGGTGGCTCCCCGACTCGAGGACCGCTACGCGTCGTACGGCGTGGTCGCGACCGTCGAGAAGGTCGGCCGCTTCTCCGGCGGTGCCCCCGCGGCCGTGCTCAAGGCCGGCGGCCGCGCCCGCATCGGCAGCGGCGTGACCGGCCCCGGCGCGGCGCTGTGGGTCGAGGCCGAGCCGGTCGACGGTGGGGTCGTGGACGACGAGGTCCGCGCGCTCGCCGAGGACTACCGCAAGCTCGTCGTCGGCCTGCTGCAGCGCCGCGAGGCCTGGCAGGTCGCCGACCAGGTGACCCGGATCGATGACCCGGCCACGTTGGCCGACACGGCCGGCTACGCGCCGTACCTCTCCGACGACCGCAAGCGCCGGCTCCTGGAGACCCCCGAGGTGGGCGAGCGGCTGCGGCTGCTGGTCGAGTGGACCCGCGACTTTGTGGCGGAGTCCGAGGTCAGCGAGAAGATCGAGTCCGACGTGCGCGAGTCGTTGGAGAAGAGCCAGCGCGAGTTCCTGCTGCGCCAGCAGCTCGCCGCGATCCGCAAGGAGCTCGGCGAGGGCGACCCGGAGGGCGGCGACGACTACCGCGTCCGGGTCGAGGCGGCCGACGTGCCCGACGGCGTGCGCGAGGCGCTGCTGCGCGAGGTCGACAAGCTCGAGCGCGCCAGCGACCAGAACCCCGAGGCCGGGTGGATCCGCACCTGGCTCGACACCGTCCTGGACCTCCCGTGGAATGTCACGACCGAGGACGACACCGACGTCGTCGCGGCGCGTGCGGTCCTCGACGCCGACCACCACGGGCTCGACGAGGTGAAGGACCGGATCACCGAGTACCTCGCCGTTCGCGCCCGCCGCGCGGAGCGCGGCCTCGAGGTCGTCGGCGGCCGCGGCTCCGGCGCGGTGATCCTGCTGGCCGGCCCTCCGGGTGTCGGCAAGACCTCGCTCGGCGAGTCGGTCGCCCGTGCCCTGGGCCGCAAGTTCGTCCGGGTCGCGCTCGGCGGCGTGCGCGACGAGGCCGAGATCCGCGGTCACCGGCGCACGTACGTCGGCGCGCTGCCCGGCCGCGTCGTACGCGCCATCAAGGAGGCCGGCTCGATGAACCCGGTCGTGCTGCTGGACGAGGTCGACAAGGTCGGCTCGGACTACCGGGGCGACCCCGCGGCCGCGCTGCTCGAGGTCCTGGATCCCGCGCAGAACCACACCTTCCGCGACCACTACCTCGAGCTCGACCTCGACCTGTCCGACGTGCTGTTCATCGCGACCGCCAACGACATCGGCTCGATCCCGGCCGCGCTGCTCGACCGCATGGAGCTGGTCTCCATCGACGGCTACACCGAGGAGGACAAGGTCGCGATCGCCCGCGACTTCCTGGTCCCGCGCCAGCTCGAGCGCGCCGCGCTGTCGGCCGACGAGGTGAGCATCACCGACGAGGCGCTGCGCGAGATCGCGGCGAACTACACCCGCGAGGCCGGCGTACGCCAGGTCGAGCGGCTGCTCGCCAAGGCGTTCCGCAAGGCCACGGCCCGGCTGGCGTCCGGCTCGGTGGACCGGGTGGACATCGGTGTCGACGGCCTCAAGGACCTGATCGGCCGGCCCCGGTTCACCCCGGACCTCGAGGAGCGCACGTCGGTCCCCGGCGTCGCGACCGGGCTGGCAGTGACGGGCATGGGCGGTGACGTCCTGTACGTCGAGACGTCGGTCGCCTCGGGGGAGACCGGCCTGACCGTCACCGGCCAGCTGGGCGACGTGATGAAGGAGTCCGCGCGGATCGCGCTGTCGTGGGTGCGCTCGCACGCCTCGGAGCTGGGCATCCCGGCCTCCGCGTTCGAGCAGTCCATCCACGTGCACTTCCCCGCCGGTGCCGTACCCAAGGACGGGCCGTCGGCCGGCGTCACCATGGTCACCGCCCTGGTCTCGCTCCTGACCGGTCGCCCGGTGCGCTCAGACATCGCGATGACCGGCGAGGTCACCCTGTCGGGCCGGGTGCTCCCGATCGGCGGGGTGAAGCAGAAGCTGCTCGCCGCGCAGCGGGCCGGCGTCGCGGAGGTGTTCATCCCCGAGCGCAACCGGCCCGACCTGGACGACGTGCCGGAGGAGATCCTCTCGGCGCTGACGGTCACGCCGGTCGGTGCGGTGACGGAGATCCTGGAGCGGGCGCTGGTGGCGGCCGACGCGGGGGTCGTCGCGGCCTGAGGTGGGTTCTCCACAGGCTGGAGGTCCGTGTTCGGAGAATCCGCGATTGGAGCGGATGATCGCCGGCATGGACCTTCAGCCGTCTCGGGAAGTGAGGCACCATGGGAAGCATGACGGCACGAGCTGCGCCGAAGACGCGGGCGGACCTCGACGCGATGCCGGACGACGGCAACCGCTACGAGCTCATCGAGGGTGAGATCGTCGTGTCGCCCTCGCCGCGCTCGCGACACCAGGTGGTGTGCGCTCGCCTGTTCCGGCTGCTCGACGACGCATGTCAGGAGGGCTTGATGGTGCTGTTCGCGCCGCTGGACGTGGCCCTCGAGGAGCACTCCGTCGTCGAGCCCGATCTTGTGGTCTTCGAGAAGGACAAGCTGGGAGAGCGAGGTCTCGACAGCGCGCCGCTGCTGACCGTCGAGATCCTCTCGCCGCGCACGCGCAGCCGTGACCTGGTCCGCAAGAAGCGGCTCTACGAGCGCACGGGAGTCGCGTCGTACTGGGTGGTCGATCCTGGCGACGACGACAACGAGGTCTCGATGATCGTGTGGGAGCTGGGTGAGTCCGGCTACGGATCGGTCGCGGCCATCGGCGGCGACGAGGAGTGGACCGCGACGGTGCCCTTCGAGGTCACCGTCGTCCCGTCACGCCTGGTCCGCTGAGGGAGCCGTCCCCAGGTCCTCGGCGTCGATGATCCGGTAGGCGTACCCCTGCTCGGCCAGGAACCGCTGCCGGTTCTGCGCGAACTCCGCATCGACGGTGTCGCGCGACACGATCGTGTAGAAGTGCGCGACCTTCCGCTCGCCGTCAGGCCCGGGCTCACCGGGCCGGAGCAGGCGGCCGAGCCGCTGCGCCTCCTCCTGACGGGAGCCGAAGGAGCCGGAGACCTGGATGGCCACCTCGGCCGACGGCAGGTCGATGGAGAAGTTGGCGACCTTCGAGACCACCAGCAGCCCGATCTCGCCCGAGCGGAAGCCCTCGAAGAGCCGCTGTCGCTCCTTCACCGGCGTCTGCCCGGTGATGACGGGTGCGTTGAGCGCGGTGGCGAGCTCGTCGAGCTGCTCGAGGTACTGCCCGATGATGAGGGTCGGCTGCCCGGCGTGGCGGGTGACGAGGTCACGGACCACGCCCACCTTCTCGGGGGTGCATGCCGCGAGCCGGTACCGCTCCTCCGGCTCGGAGGTCGCGTACGTCATCCGCGACGCGTCCGGCAGCGAGACCCGGACCTCGACGCAGTCGGCGGGCGCGATCCAGCCCTGCGCCTCGATGTCCTTCCACGGGGCGTCGTACCGCTTCGGGCCGATCAGGGAGAACACGTCGCCCTCGCGGCCGTCCTCGCGGACCAGGGTCGCGGTCAGCCCGATCCGCCGCCGGGCCTGCAGGTCCGCGGTCATCCGGAAGATCGGCGCGGGCAGGAGGTGGACCTCGTCGTAGACGATCAGGCCCCAGTCGCGCGCGTCAAACAGCTCGAGGTGCGGGTAGACGCCCTTTCGCTTGGTCGTGATCACCTGGTACGTCGCGATGGTGACCGGGCGGATCTCCTTGACGGTCCCGGAGTACTCGCCGATCTCGTCCTCGGACAGCGAGGTCCGCCGGACCAGCTCGTCCTTCCACTGCCGGGCGCTCACGGTGTTGGTCACCAGGATCAGCGTGGTGGCCTGCGCGTGCGCCATCGCGGCCGCGCCGACCAGCGTCTTGCCGGCGCCGCAGGGGAGCACGACGACCCCGGACCCGCCGTGCCAGAACGACTCCGCCGCGTCGCGCTGGTAGTCGCGCAGCGTCCAGTCCTGCTCGGCGAGCGCGATCGGATGGGCCTCGCCGTCGACGTACCCGGCGTAGTCCTCGGCCGGCCAGCCCAGCTTGAGCAGCGCCTGCTTGAGGTTGCCGCGCTCGGAGGGGTGGACGGCGACGGTGTCATCGTCGAGCCGGTCGCCGAGCATGCCGGCGATCTTCTTGGCGCGCAGCACCTCCTCCAGCACCGGCCGGTCGCTGGAGGCCAGCACCAGGCCGTGGCCGGGGTGCTTCTCGAGGCGCACGCGGCCGTAGCGGGCCATCGTCTCGGCGACGTCGACCAGCAGCGCGTGGGGGACCGGGTAGCGCGACCAGGTCAGCAGCGTGTCGACGACCTGCTCCGCGTCGTGGCCGGCGGCGCGTGCGTTCCACAGCCCCAGCGGGGTCAGCCGGTAGGTGTGGATGTGCTCCGGCGAGCGCTCGAGCTCGGCGAACGGCGCGATCGCCTTGCGGCACTCCGCGGCCTGCGGGTGGTCGACCTCCAGCAGCAGCGACTTGTCCGACTGCACGATCAGGGGTCCGTCTGTCACCGCACGAGTTTACGTGACGGGGATGACCCGGCTGATCCGGTGGACGGCGTAGCGCCGCTCCGCGTCCGGGTCGTCCTCCTCGGCGTCGGCGTCCAGCGCCGTGAGCTGGCCGCCCTCGACGACGAGGGGGAGGACGGCGCGCTCGGAGACCACGCCCTGGTTGTCGGTGAAGCCGATCAGCACGGCGCCGCGCCGCTCGATCGCGTCGCGGAGCGCGGACAGGACACCGCCGCCGGGGGCCGAGGCGGATGCGGGACGGGTGCGGGCGACCTCGTCGCCCTCACGCAGCGTGGCCACCGCCGCGACGACCTGGGCGGCCTGGCGGGCCGCCGAGCGGGCGGCGTCGGCGCTCTCGCGGGTGCGGGGGGTGCGGGCGCGCAGCGAGTCGGGGGTGCCGACCCGGACCACACCGTCGGGGCCCTCGACCACCGGCGCCAGGCCGAGCTCGCGCAGCCGGGGCAGGAGTACGTCGATCGGCAGCGTCGAGACCACCACGGTCGGCGCGATCCGCTGCAGCCCGAGCCCGGAGGCCTTCGGATGGTTGACCAGTGCGGCCAGCGCGGCCTCGTCCTCGGAGCGCACGAACGACGACGCCAGCCCGACCCGGAGCCGGCCGAAGGAGCGGACCACGTCGTCGATCAGGTAGCTCAGCGGCTGCGGGACCGGCGTACGGGAGGCGGCGAGCACGAACGCGTGCAGCTCGGCTGCGGTCCAGCCGGCGTCCAGCGCGCGGCGTACCGAGTCGGGGGTGAAGCGGTAGACCGTCGCGGCGCCGTGGGAGTCGACGTCGGCGACCTGCTGGAGCTGCCGGGCCAGGTCCGGCTCGAGGGGGCCTGGCGCGACGGCGGTGAGGTCGGCCTGGATCAGCACGTGGTCGACCGGCGGCGGCAGCAGCTCGGCCAGCGCGGGTGCCGGGTCGGCGCCGGCCAGCAGCGCCCGGGCGTACGGCGCCAACACGCCGGCTCCGGTCAGCCCGAGCACCGCCGCCTCGGCGACCGCCCACGCCACCAGGTCGGGCCGGGTCCGCGGCCGCCGTGGTCGCTCCCAGGCGACCCGCGCGACCAGCGACGGCAGGCCGGTGCCGGCGGCGAGGCCGTGTCCGTCGGGCAGACCGGCGAGGACGGCGAGCGCCATCGCCTTGGCCTCGGGCATGCCCGCCGCGGAGAGCTCGGGGGTGAGCGCGTTCCAGGGCTTCTGGTCCGGACCGCGCTCGCCGACCAGCGACGGCAGCCGCGGGCTCGACAGCCAGGCCCGCGCGAGCACGGTCCAGCGCTCGGCCGCCGGCCGCTCGGCCCACTCGTCGAACGCCGACGTCGGCACCCACACCGGGTTCCCGTCCGCGTCCGCGCGGGTGGCGGCCAGGCCCGCCTCGTGGGCGAGCTCGACCAGCAGCGCCGCCTCCGGCTCCGGCACCTGCAGCTGGGCCGCGGCCGCCCGCAGCTCGCGCACCCCCAGGCCGGTGGTGCGCAGCGCGGCCGCCGGCCGGGTGCCCCACCACTCGAGGAGCAGCCCGACCCGTCGTACGACGTCCGTGGCGGCGCCCAGCGCGGCACTCGTCGCCAGCCGCGGCGAGCGCTCCTCCGAGGCGACCGGCGGCGCGACGTCGACCGGCTCGGTCGTCGTCCGGCCGCCGCGGACCGCGAGGCCCACCTCGCCCGGCACGACCAGCAACCCGGGCAGGAGCGAGCCGCCGGGGACCAGCAGCCGATGCGCGACGAGCAGCTCGGCCGGCGTCTCGGCGTCCTCGGGGCGCAGCCCGACCCGCACGGAGCCGGACTTCGCCGTACCTCCCTCGGCGATGACGTGGTCCAGCAGCGCCCGGGCGCTCGACGGCACAGCGGCCAGCGCCTCCGCGATCTCCGGGCCCGGGCGCGGGGACGGCGTCCGGGGCCGCAGCCCGCTGGCCCCGGCGTCCGGTCCGCCGACCATCGCGTCGGCCACGCCGCTCAGCGCCCGCAGCCCCTCGGGGGTGTCCCACGCGACCGCCAGGTCGCGCAGCCGGGCGAGCGTCGCGGGGACGTACGCCGGCTCCGCGTAGACGATCGCGGCGACTTGCGGATCGGTGGTTTGGCCGGCGACGACGAGGGCATCCAGTACCGAGAGCTCGCCTCGGGTGAGGCCGTCGAGCGCACGAGCGATCGAGTTCCTCACCGCAGCGCGGGACGCGAGTTGTCCGAAGTCGTGAGGGGCAGGGGTGGCCAGGTCGGGACGAGCGGTGAGCAGGCGCTGGAGCCGATCGTCGGGCCACGACCGCAGCTGGTCGGCCAACGACCGGTGTCCGCTCGGTCCCGCTCCCACGATGCCCAACCTAGGACATCGATGAACCGGGTCGAGCTGCACCACGGTGCCGCGACCGATGTCGGCCTGGTCCGCGAGGTCAACGAGGACGCCTTCCTGGCCGACCCGCCCGTCTTCGTGGTGGCCGACGGGATGGGCGGGCACGACCGCGGCGACGTCGCCAGCAGGTACGCCGTCGAGGAGCTCGCCCGCCTGGTCGACCGCGCGTACGACCTCGAGGACGGCACCGTCGCCGTCGACGCCGCGCTCCAGGCGGCGCAGGACCGGCTGCTCGCCTACGACGAGGAGCAGCGTGCGGCCGGGGCCGGCGACGGCTTCGCGGCCGGCACGACCGTCGTCCTCGCGCTGCTCGTGCAGTCCGCCGACCGCCCGCACTGGCTGCTCGCCAACGTGGGCGACTCGCGGATCTACCGGTGGAACGAGGGCGAGCTCGAGCAGGTCAGCGTCGACCACAGCCTGGTCCAGGAGCTGGTCGACGCCGGCCGGATCACACGCGACGACGCGGCCACCCATCCGAACCGCAATGTCGTCACCCGCGCGCTCGGCGGCGCGGCGATGCCGGGCGCGGTCAGCGGCGCCGCCGACTACTATCTGCTGCCCCTCGCCGCCGCCGAGCGCCTGCTGCTGTGCTCCGACGGCGTGAGTGGCATGGTGGACGACGTGACCATCGCCTCGATCCTCGCCGGGCACGACGACCCACGCGACGCCGCCGACGCGCTGGTCGCCGCGGCGCTCACCGCGGGCGGGCACGACAACGCGACGGCGGTCGTGGTCGATGTGGTGGGATTGGCGCACGTTGACCCGTACGACTCGCACGCGCAGCGGCTGAGTCTGGAGCAGAAGTTGGGGGCACTCCCATGAGCGAGAGCGGCACTGCCACTGCCTGGTCGTACCGCAGCGGCGCCTGGTACGCCGTCTTCGGGCCGGAGGCCGCCATCGTGCTGCCCGCGTCGCAGAAGGACCAGGTGGTCGGTCTCTGGGCGCTGGTCGACGGCGGCGCCGGCTTCGACGACGTGCTCGACGGGCTGCTCGCCTCGGGCCTGAGCCGGATCCCCGGGTTCGTGCTGGTCAGCACCGACGAGGGCCCCACCCGCTTCCTGCTGCGCGGCGCCGACGTGGTCGCCACCGTCACCGCGGCGGGCGAGACCGTGACCGTCGACGGCGGCGCCAGCCACACCTGGGTCGAACGCAGCCTCGACGACGTCACCGCGCTGAGCATCAGCCTTCCCGAGGACCAGCCGGGTGAGGCGGACGACACCGACTACCCGATCCTCACCGGCCTGGTCCGGGTCGGCCGGATCGACCGCCCGGCCGTGGTGGCGGCCGCCGTCGCCGAGCCGGTGCCCGTCGCCGAGCCGGTGCCCGTGGCCGAGCCGGCCGCCGGACCCGAGCCGGAGCCGGAGTCCGCGCCCCAGCCCGAGCCGGAGCCCGCGCAGCTGGCGGCCGACGAGCCCAGCCCGCTCGACGAGGGTGCGGTCGCGGTGACCGAGGCGGCCTACCTCGACGACGGTCCGGTCACCGAGGTCATGGAGAGCGTCGAGGAGCCGGTCGCCGAGGAGGCTCCTCAGGAGCCCGCGCCCGACGGCTGGGTGACCCCCTGGGACACGCCGGCAGCCGACGCCGAGCCCGCCGCGGAGCCGGCTGCCGCGCTCGTCGACGGCCTCGCCGGCGACCCGCTCGACGAGTCGGCCACGGCGGGCGTGCCCCCGCCGACGTACCCGCCGCTGGGCGGTGCGACCGAGGTCGCACCGCCGGGCTGGGTGCCGCCTCCGCCGCCGGGCGTCCCCGGGCCGCCGGCTCCGGACGCCTCCGACGCCCCGCCGCTGCCGATCGGCTCCTGGGAGCCCGTGGGCGCCCCGGCCGCTCCGCCCGGACCCGGCGTCGAGCACGACGGGTTCACCGTCGCGGGTGCCGGCGAGCCGCCGGCACCGCTGGTCCCGTCGGTGCCCGGCACCCCTGCCGCGCCGCCGGGCGCCCAGCCGGTCGCCAAGCTGCTGGTCTCCGACGGGCAGTCGATCATCGTCGACCGCGCGGTGCTGATCGGCCGGGCGCCGGAGGCGCGCCGGTTCACCTCGACCGAGCAGCCGATGCTGGTCACCGTGCCGAGCCGACTCCACGAGATCTCCTCGACCCATGTCGAGGTCCGTCCCGGCACCGGCGCCGACCTCGGCACCGCCGTCGTCACCGACATGGGCTCGACCAACGGCACCGTCCTGGTCCAGCCGGGTCTCGGACCGGAGGATCTCAAGCCCGGCATCGCCGTCCAGCTGATCCCCGGCGCGATCATCAACCTCGGTGACGGGGTCACCATCCAGGTCACCCGTCCCTGATCCCGCCGCTACTCGGAGCACCCCCGCATGTCGCACGTCCCCACCCCGCCACCCCTCGCCGCCGGTGACCTCCGTCCGGCGGAGATGGAGCGACGGTTCACCGCCTCCGTCATCGACCGGGCGGTGGGCTGGGGCCTCGCCGCGGCGGCTGCCTTCGGTGTGTGGCGGCTGGCCGACCCCGGCGGGGTCGTCGTCGTGCTCACCTTCCTCGGCGTCGCGGCCCTGGTCGGACTGGTCCTCGCCGTCCTGGTCGGTACGACGGGCCTCACCCCCGGCAAGGCCGCGACCGGCCTGCGCGTGCTGCGGCGGACGACGGGCCGTCCGATCGGCGTCGGCGCCGCCCTGCTGCGGGGGATCGTGCTCGGGCTGGCCGGGCTGCCCACCGTCGGGCTGGGCCTGGCGACCTTCGCCTGGACCGCCGCGATGGACCCCGCGCGTCAGCGCCGCGGCCTCCACGACCGGATCGGCGACGCGATCGTCGTCGACGTCCGGCCGCGGCCGGACGCGGCCGCCCCGGAGCCCGAGCGGCCCCAGCAGATCGTGAACCTCACCGCGATGCGGCTGCTGCCCTCCCCGGTCGCGGAGCACCCCACGCCGGTCCCGGACCCGACCCCCATCCCGGCGCCCGCCATCCCGGCCCCCGCCATCCCGGCCCCCGCTCCACCGGGGCCCGCCACCCCGGCCCCCGCTCCACCGGTCAGGGCGCCCCAGGCCCGGCCGACGCCGCCGGCCGCGGCCCCCGCCCCGGCCGCCGCTCCCGCGGTCCGGATCCCGGTCGAGCAGACCCGGGTCCGGCCCGAGCCGGGCAGCGAGCCGGCGGTGCCGCCGAGCCCCGCGACGGTGCGCTGGCGGGTGGCGTTCGACACCGGGGAGGCGTTCGTGGTCGAGGGGCTGGCGCTGGTCGGCCGGCGACCGGAGCCGCGGCCGGGGGAGGAGGCGCGGCACGTCGTACCGCTGCGCTCCTCGGACATGTCGCTGTCCAAGACCCACGCCCAGTTCCAGGTCGCCCCCGACGGCGCGCTCGTGGTGATGGACCGTGGGTCGACCAACGGGTCCTATGTCGTCCGAAGGGGGATGTCGCGCTCGCTGTCGCCCGGCCGCCCGAGCACCCTGCTCGCCGGCGACGAGGTGCGCTTCGGCGACCGCACCATGCGGGTCGAGCGCAAGGACTGACCGGGCTCAGGCGGCGGCCCACTCGCGGCGCAGCAGGCCGTAGACGGCGGTGTCGCTCCACGATCCGTCGCGGTCGGCGTAGTCCTCGCGGGTGTGCGCCTCGTGGCGCATCCCGAGCCGCTCGCACAGCCGCGCCGAGGGGAGGTTGCGCGGGTCGAGCCGCGCCATCAGTCGGTGCAGCGGGTAGTGCGTGAACGCCAGGTCGACCAGCGCCCGGGCCGCCTCGGTCGCCAACCCGCGCCCGGCGTACCCCGGGTCGAACACCCAGCCCAGCTCGCCGATCGCCGGCGGGTCCGCCTCGCCGTGACGGTCGGTGAAGCGCAGCATCAGGTCGCCGACCAGCACCCCGTCGTGGACGACGGCCAGGGCCAGGATCTCGCCCGGCACCGACGGCGCCGTACCGGCGACCAGCCGCTCCATCCGCGCGGCCAGACCCTCGGCGTCGAGCGCCGGGAACGGCAGGTACCGGGTGACCTCCGGGTCCGCGCAGTAGGCGCCGATCGCCGCGCTGTCGGTGGGCAGCACGGTGCGCAGCACCAGCCGCTCGGTCGTGAGGGGCAGGGGCGGCGCCGGCAGCGCCGGGGGCGTCAATTCGGTTGCCACGTCCGGGAGAATAGGCGCTGACACTACGATGTGCCGCGCGCGCCCGACCGGGGCGCACGCCTGTGACGACGAGAGGTTGGGCGGACCCGTGCCGACTGGCAAGGTGAAGTGGTACGACGCGGAGAAGGGCTTCGGCTTCCTCTCCCAGCAGGGCGGCGAGGACGTCTACGTCCGCGCCGACGCGCTGCCCGAGGGCGTGGCCACCCTCAAGGCAGGCACCCGCGTCGAGTTCGGCATCGCCCAGGGGCGCCGTGGCGAGCAGGCGCTCCAGGTCCGCATCCTCGACGCGCCCGCCTCGGTCTCCCGCAACCAGCAGCAGGCCAAGCGCAAGAAGCCCGAGGAGATGGTCCCGATCGTCGAGGACCTGATCCGACTGCTCGACGGCGTCGGCGAGGCGTACCGCCACGGCCGGCACCCCGACCGTCGTACGGCGCAGCCGGTGGCCAAGCTGCTGCGCGCGCTCGCCGACGAGCTGGAGGCCTGAGGCCTCAGCCTGGCGTCAGGCGGCCGGCGTCGGCCTCGGCGCGGGCCGCTGCGGCCTGCTGCGCAGCACGAACACCGCCCACACGGTCAGCAGCACCGCGGCGAAGGCGAGGCCGAAGCCGTTGACGGCGGGGTAGGACATGACCACCCCGAGGAACCCGCCAAAGACCCAGGCCAGCTGCAAGGTGGTGTCGCCCTTGGCGAAGGCGCTGGCGTGTGCTCGCACGGGGACGCCGCTTTGGATGGTGGAGTCGAGGGACACCTTCGCGAGGTACTGCATCAGGCCGACCGTCAGGCCGAGCGCCACCAGCGGGAGCAGGCCGTAGAAGAGGGTGGCGAGCACCAGCGCCACGATGTCGGCGATCAGGGCGACCACGACCATGACGGCGGGGTTGATCCTGCGGGCGAGCGAGGCGACCACGATCCCGATCGTGTTGCCGAGCCCGGCGGCGCCGACGACCAGACCCACCAGCAGCGTCGAACGGGTCTTGCTCTCCCAGCCGTCGAGCGGCTCGGTGATCAGCACGAACGTCATGAACATGGTGAGGAAGCCCGAGAGCAGACGCGGTCCGCAGTTGGCCCGGAGCGCGAAGGCGACCCGCGGAGGCAGCCCGCGCCGCGCGCCGGTGACGGAGCCCCGCGGGGCGTCGACTGACTCCTCTCCGGCGGAGGAGTCGACCCGGCCGGGGAGCAGGATCGCGGCGACCGTGCCGACGGTGAACACCAGGAAGGCGTAGCGACAGGCCCACTCGGGGCCGATCCAGTACGCCGCGCCCGCGAGCGGCGCCGAGACACAGGCGCCGACCACGCCGGCCAGGGCGACCCGGCCGTTGGCCTTGACGAGGGTGATCTCCTGCGGGAGCAGTCGGGGGACCGCGGCGGCCTTGGCGACGCCGTACGCCTTCGACGAGACGAGGACGCCGAGCGCGGCGACGTAGAACCAGGGCGAGCCGTCGGTCAGCGTGCCGGCCAGCACCCAGCACAGGAACGCGCGCAACGCGAAGGTGGCGCCGATCGCCCAGCGCCGACCGTGGCTGAACCGGTCGAGGAAGGGGCCGATCAACGGCGCCACGATGGCGAACGGGACCATCGTGAGTCCCAGGAACAGCAGCACGGGGCCTCGCTCGCCGCTGGTGGCGCCCGCGAAGAACACCGTGCCCGCCAAGGCGATGGCGAACGCCGAGTCGCCGGCCGCGTTCGCCGCGGCCAGCTCGATGAGCCGGTTGAGGCCCGAGCGCTCCGCGCCCTGGGCGCCGGCGGCCTTCCGCGCCGTGCGTACCGTCGCCTTGCTCGCCCGGCCGGTGACCCGGGCGAAGCCCTTCATGCCGCGTGCGGTCGCCTTGGCGCCGGTGCCGAGGCTGGTGCCGACCGCGCGCATCGAGCCGGTCTCGGTGACATCCGGGCTCGGTCCGGCGCCGGCGCCCGGGGGGCGGTGCGGCGGTCGCGGATCGGGTCCGTGGGTGCTCACCCCTCTATCTTGCCTGCCCCGACGTGACGATGACGTGGTGGATGGGGGATGCTGTGGCCGTGTCCACCCTGGAGCGCAAGCTGACCGACGCCGCCACCGCCGATGCCGTCGACGCCGCGCGCGCTGCGTTGCTCGAGGAGGTCGACGCCTCCGACGTCGGTGACCACACCGGTCACCAGGTCGACGGGCTCCGCGTCGTCACCCACCTGTTCGAATGCACCCGCCGGGGCTACCGCGGCTGGCAGTGGGCCGTCACGCTCACCCGGGCGTCGCGCCAGCGCAAGGTGACCGTCGTCGAGGTCGTGCTGCTGCCCGGCTCCGACGCCATCGTCGCCCCCGCCTGGGTGCCCTACCGCGACCGTCTCCAGCCCGGCGACATGTCGCCCGGCGACCTGCTGCCCGTCACCGACGACGACGCGCGCCTGGTGCCGACGTACTCCTTCGGCGACGACCCGCTCGATACCGACGACAAGGCCCAGATCCGCCAGGTCGCCAAGGACCTCGGCCTCGGCCGGGTCCGTGTGCTGTCCCCGGAGGGCCGCGACGCCGCCGCCGAGCGCTGGTACGACGGCGCCGCCGGCCCCGACGCCCCGATCGCCAAGTCCGCGCCCCACCACTGCCACTCCTGCGGCTTCCTGGTCCGGCTCAACGGACCGCTGTCCGAGCTGTTCGGCGTCTGCGCCAACGGCGACGCCAACGACGACGGCCGCGTCGTCGCCCTGCAGCACGGGTGCGGCGGGCACTCCGAGGTGCGGCTCAGCAAGCGGCAGCAGCCGCAGCCGCCCGCTCCGCCGGTGGTGGACACGATCTCGCTGGACGACCTCGAGAGATTTTGACCTGAGGGTCGGGTCGTCGCGGGGTTGGTGCGCTGCGTGACTCAGTTTGTTTGGCGCTCGCTTCGCTCGCGCATGTCGGGCGCCCTTGGGCGCGTGATCTTCCCTCGCTGCGCTCGCTTCCTCGCTGGCGCTCGGTCGCTCGCTCCGCTCAGTCCAGATCACGCGGGGCGCCCGACGAGATTCAGCGGAATGGCGCTCGGTGATGCATGACGTCCAGCTGATTCTCGTCGCGCCGCCCGCCGTTTCTGGACGGAGGAGCGAGCGAGGAACGAGCGAGCGGGGGAGGAAGAAACGGCGTTGGCAGGCGGCGCGACATGCGCGAGCGAAGCGAGCGCCAAACCAACACCGTGAGTCCCTCTCGCAGCGCACCAGCCCCGCACTCGAACCAACCCAGACGTCAACCCCGCGCCAACACCGCCACCGCGTAGAGGTCGTCGACCGGCCGCAGGTCGTACCCACCGAACCGGTGCTGCACGACCAACCCCGCGGCCTCGACATCGGCTGCGAACTCCTCCGGCGCGTAGACCCGCGCGGTGGCCGGTCCTTGCTGCAGATGGAAGCCGACCAGGATCCGCCCACCGGGGGCGAGCAGCGAGCCGAGCCGGCGAAGCACCGCGACCTCGGTGCCGTCGGCGACGAAGGTGAGCACGTTGCCGACGCAGACGACCAGGTCGTAGGCGGTGGGCGCGCCGGCGGCGGTGAGCGCCGCGGGGGTGAGGGCGAGGATCTCGAGCGGTACGACCGGCAGGTCCGGGAAGGTGCGACGCGACTGGGCCACGAGGGCCGGGTCGGGCTCGGCGGCCGTGACCCGGTGGCCCAGCGAGGCGAGGTGGGCGCCGATCCGACCCATGCCGGAGCCGGCGTCGAGGATGGTCGCGCCGCGCCCGACGAGGACGTCGGCGAGCCGGGCCTCGCCGACCACGTCGGCGCCGTCGGCGATCAGCTCGGCGAACCGGGTGCCGTAGCCCGAGGTCCGGTCACCGCTCAGCGCCCACCGGGTGGGCGGCAGGGGAGCGGTGTCACTCATCGACGTCGAGGTCGCGCTCCGTGCGGACCTGGCGGCGGCGCTTGCAGTACTCCGAGCCGAGCAGGCCGAGGCCGACACCGGTGAGGCACATCCACAGCAGCCAGGTGTGGCCGTCCTCCTCGAGCCGGCCGTAGAACGGCAGCAGCCCGAGGAAGGCGACGAGGAAGAGCACGGTGCCGACCTGGACGGTGCGGACGCCGTCGACGTCGAGCGGCTCGACGGGGGCGATCAGGTAGGTCCGGCTGCCGAACTCGTGCTGGGTCGGCTGGTCGTCGCGGAGCTCCACGGAATTCATGCTACTCCGGCCGGAATGCTTAGCAGAGGTAATGACTTATGCTAACGATATGCCGACTCCCGAACTGCACGTGCGCACCAACACGGGGCTCGCCACCGAGCTCCGGTTCGCGGTCATGCGCCTGCGGCGCCGGCTGGCCCGCGAGCGGCACCCGGACAACGACCTCAGCGTGTCCTCGATGGCGGTGCTCTACGCCCTCAACCGGTGGGGGGACCTGACCATCGGCGCGCTCGCTGCCCGCGAGCAGGTGCAGCCGCCGAGCATGACCCGCACCGTCACCGCCCTGGCCGACGCCGGGCTGGTCGAGCGATGCGCGCATCCGAGCGACGGCAGGCAGGTCGTGGTCCGGATCACCGGCGAGGGGCGGGCCGTCGTCAGCGCCGACCTGACCCGCCGCGACCGCTGGCTCTCGCGCCGCCTCGAGGACCTGACCGCCGAGGAGCGCGACGTGCTGCGCCGCGCGGCCCCCATCCTGCAACGCCTCGCTGAGGCCGACTGACCCGAAGGAGAGACCACGAGCCCCCGATTCCGTTCCCTGTCCCACCCCAACTACCGGCTCTACTTCGCCGGCAGCCTGGTGTCCAACATCGGCACCTGGATGCAGCGTGTCGCGCAGGACTGGCTGGTCCTGACCATCCCCGGCAACGGCGGAGCCGCGCTCGGCATCACGACCGGTCTGCAGTTCCTGCCGGTGCTGCTGCTCTCGCCGTACGCCGGGGTGGTGGCCGACCGCATCCCCAAGCAGGTCCTGCTCCAGATCACCCAGGCGGTGATGGCGCTCGCCTCGCTCGCCCTCGGCGTGGTCGCCGCCGTCGGCGCCGCCGAGACCTGGCACGTCTACGTCATCGCCTTCGTCTTCGGCATCGGCGCCGCCTTCGACGCGCCCGCGCGCCAGGCCTTCGTCTCCGAGATGGTCGGCACCGAGGACGTCGCCAACGCCGTGAGCCTCAACTCGGCGGCCTTCAACACCGCCCGCCTCATCGGCCCCGGCCTCGCCGGCCTGCTCATCGGCCTCTTCGGCGGCGGGATGCGGGCCACCGGCTGGGTGATCCTGATCAACGCGCTGTCCTACCTCGCCGTCATCGCCCAGCTGCGCCGGATGGACGAGGCCACGCTCCACTCCCCGCGCCCCGCCGCCCGCACGCCCGGCATGCTGCGCGAGGGCGTCGCCTACCTGCGCGGCCAGCCCAAGATGCTGATGATCTTGGTGCTCGTCTTCTTCGTCGGGACCTTCGGCATGAACTTCCAGATCACCTCGGCCCTGATGGCCACGGAGATCTTCGACAAGGGCGCGAAGGAGTACGGCGTGCTCGGGTCGGTGCTCGCCATCGGCTCGCTGGCCGGCGCACTCGTCGCCGCGGGTCGCTCCCAGGTCCGGGTCCGGCTGCTGATGGGTGCCGCGGTCGCGTTCGGGGTGCTGGAGATGGTGGCCGGTCTGGCGCCGTCGTACCTCGCCTTCGTGCTGCTGTGCCCACTGCTCGGCTTCTCCACGATCACCGTGCTCAACTCCTGCAACGCGCTGCTCCAGATCGAGTCCGACCCGGCCCTGCGCGGCCGGGTGATGGCGCTCTACATGACGATCGTGATGGGCGGCACGCCGCTGGGCGCGCCGCTGATCGGCTGGGTCGGCGACCAGTTCGGCGCGCGCTGGACCCTGGTGATCGGCGGCGCCCTGGTGCTGGCGGGCGTCGGGCTCGCCGTGGTCGTGCGCCGGGCGGCCGCCGAACGCCTCGGGATGACCTCCGGCTCGACCCCGGTCGTGGGGCCTGCCATGCTTCGGCCGTGAACTCGGCCGAATCCTTCGCCCCCGCGAACCCGATCGACCGCTTCTTCCGCATCTCCGAGCGGGGCTCCAGCCTCGGCCAGGAGCTCCGCGGCGGCGTGGTCACCTTCTTCACGATGGCCTACATCGTGGTGCTGAACCCGCTGATCCTGGGCTACGCGACCGACATCGACGGCGCGTACCTCGGCGGGGGGAGTGCCCCGAACCTCGCGGCGATCGCCGCCGGCACGGCGCTGGTGGCCGGCGTGCTGACGATCCTGATGGGCGTCGTCGCCAACTACCCGCTCGCGCTGGCCACGGGCCTGGGCCTCAACGCCTTCCTCGCGTTCGCGGTCGCCAGCCAGATGACCTGGGCCGACGCGATGGGCCTGGTGGTGATCGAGGGCGTCCTCATCCTGGTGCTGGTCCTCACCGGCTTCCGTACGGCGGTCTTCCGCGCCGTCCCCGCGCAGCTCAAGGTCGCCATCTCGGTCGGCATCGGCCTGTTCATCGCCCTGATCGGCTTCGTCGACGCCGGTGTGGTCAAGCGGATCCCCGACGCCGCCCAGACGACCGTCCCGGTGCAGCTCGGCGCCGACGGCAGCCTCAGCGGCTGGCCGGTCCTGGTGTTCGTCGTGGGCCTGCTGCTCATGCTGGCCCTGTGGGTGCGCAAGGTGCGCGGCGCGATCTTGATCTCGATCGTCGTGATGACCCTGGTCGCGGTGGTCGTCGAGGCGGTCGGCGACCTCGGCGCCTCGGCCGAGAGGGCCGGCGGCTGGGCGCTCACCGTCCCGACCTGGTCCGGCGACTTCCACGCGCCCGACTTCGGCACGCTGGGCGAGTTCGACCTGCTCGGCTCGTGGGACAAGGTCGGCGTGGTCACCGTGCTGCTCCTCGTCTTCTCGCTCATGCTGGCCGACTTCTTCGACACGATGGGCACCATGACCGCGATCGGGGCCGAGGCCGAGCTGCTCGACGAGGAGGGCGTGCCGCCCCACGCCGACCGGATCCTGGTCGTCGACTCGGTCGCCGCGATCGCCGGTGGCGCGGCGGGCGTCTCGTCGAACACGTCGTACATCGAGTCGGCCTCGGGAGTCGGCGAGGGCGCCCGCACCGGCCTGGCCTCCGTGGTCACCGGCGCGCTGTTCCTGGTGACCGTCTTCGCCTCGCCGCTGGTCGCGATGATCCCCTCCGAGGCCGCCGTCCCGGCCCTGGTCCTGGTCGGCTTCTTGATGATGCAGCAGATCACCGGCATCGCCTGGGACGACGTCGAGATCGCGATCCCCGCCTTCTTGACCATCGTGCTGATGCCGTTCACGTACTCGATCTCGGTCGGCATCGGCGCCGGTTTCGTGTCGTACGTGTTCCTCAAGCTGGTCCGCGGCAAGGCTCGCGAGCTGCACCCGCTGCTGTGGGTCGTGGCCGGTCTGTTCGTGGTCTACTTCGCGATCGACCCGATCACGCGCTGGCTGACCTGATCCCCGGTCGTCCACAGGCTGCGCTCCGCATTTTGACCCGCCTTCGGGGCGCCGGTAATCTCGATTCTCGTGTCTGGGGCCACCCGGCACGTCGAGCATGCCCTCCGGCCGACCGCCCTCAACGGCGCGGCCCGCGGGGGAGCACTCTGGCACTTCAGCAGCAACGCTTCACCCCGAGCCCGGCACCGTGCCGAGCCGTGAGTACAGAAACGAAAGGGAACCACCAGGTGCCCACCATTCAGCAGTTGGTCCGCAAGGGCCGCCAGGACAAGGTGTCGAAGACCAAGACGCCTGCCCTGAAGGGATCGCCCCAGCGACGCGGTGTGTGTACCCGCGTCTACACCACCACCCCCAAGAAGCCGAACTCCGCCCTGCGGAAGGTCGCCCGCGTGCGCCTCTCCAGCGGCGTCGAGGTCACCGCCTACATCCCGGGTGAGGGTCACAACCTCCAGGAGCACTCGATCGTGCTCGTCCGCGGCGGTCGTGTGAAGGACCTGCCCGGTGTTCGCTACAAGGTCATCCGCGGCGCCCTGGACACCCAGGCCGTGAAGAACCGTAAGCAGGCTCGCAGCCGCTACGGCGCCAAGAAGGAGAAGAGCTGACATGCCGCGCAAGGGCCCCGCGCCGAAGCGCCCGATCGACGTCGACCCGGTCTACGGTTCGCAGCTGGTGACCCAGCTGGTGTCGAAGGTGCTCCAGGACGGCAAGAAGCAGGTCGCTCAGCGGATCGTCTACTCCGCTCTCGAGGGCACCCGTGAGAAGACCGGCGTCGACCCGGTCATCACCCTCAAGCGCGCGCTCGACAACGTGCGCCCCGCGCTCGAGGTCAAGTCCCGCCGCGTCGGTGGCGCGACCTACCAGGTCCCCGTCGAGGTCAAGGGCAACCGCGGCACGACGCTGTCGCTGCGCTGGCTGGTCGGCTACGCCCAGGAGCGTCGTGAGAAGACCATGGCCGAGCGCCTGCAGAACGAGATCCTCGACGCCGCCAACGGCCTCGGTGCCGCGGTGAAGAAGCGCGAGGACACCCACAAGATGGCCGAGTCCAACAAGGCCTTCGCTCACTACCGCTGGTGATCCCCGGTCGGAGCGGGCCCGTCACCACGGCGCCCGCTCCGGCGCCACCAGCTCCATTCCCGAGATTCAAAGCACCGACCTAAGGAACGCTGACTCACGTGGCAGTCGACATCACGACGGACCTGAACGCCGTCCGCAACATCGGCATCATGGCGCACATCGACGCCGGCAAGACCACCACCACCGAGCGCATCCTGTTCTACACCGGCATCACCTACAAGATCGGTGAGGTCCACGATGGCGGCGCCACGATGGACTGGATGGAGCAGGAGCAGGAGCGCGGCATCACGATCACGTCGGCCGCGACGACCTGCTGGTGGAAGAAGCACCAGATCAACATCATCGACACCCCCGGACACGTCGACTTCACCGTCGAGGTCGAGCGCTCGCTGCGCGTCCTCGACGGCGCCGTCGCGGTCTTCGACGGGGTCGCCGGCGTGGAGCCCCAGTCGCAGACCGTGTGGCGCCAGGCCAACAAGTACGCCGTCCCGCGGATGTGCTTCGTCAACAAGCTCGACCGGACCGGCGCGGACTTCTACCGCGTCGTCGACTCGATCGTGCAGAAGCTCAACTCCACCCCGCTGGTCCTGCAGATCCCGATCGGTGCCGAGCAGGACTTCATCGGCGTCGTCGACCTGGTCGAGATGAACGCCAAGCTGTGGCGCGGCGAGACCCAGCAGGGTGAGGACTACGTCGTCGAGGAGATCCCCGCCGACCTCGCCGACAAGGCCGCGGAGTACCGCGAGAAGCTCATCGAGACCCTCGCCGAGGCCGACGACGACATCATGGAGGTCTACCTCGAGGACGGCGACACGTTCGACGTGCCGACCCTCAAGGCCGCCATCCGTCGCGCCACCCTGGGCGACAAGGTCAACCCGATCCTCACCGGCACCGCGTTCAAGAACAAGGGCGTGCAGCCCCTGCTCGACGCGATCGTCGACTACCTCCCCTCGCCGCTCGACGTGGACGCCATCGTCGGCCACAAGCCGGGTACGGAGGAGACCGAGGAGAACGAGGTCGTCCGCAAGCCGTCGAGCGAGGAGCCGCTGGCCGCGCTGGCGTTCAAGATCGCCGCCGACCCGCACCTGGGCAAGCTGACCTTCGTCCGCGTCTACTCGGGCAAGCTCGAGGCCGGCGCGACCGTGCTCAACGCGAGCAACGGCCGCAAGGAGCGGATCGGCAAGGTCTACCAGATGCACGCCAACAAGCGTGAGGAGATCGCGTCGGTCGGTGCCGGCCAGATCGTGGCCGTCATGGGCCTCAAGGACACCCGTACCGGGCACACCCTCTCCGACAACGCCAAGCCGGTCGTGCTGGAGTCGATGACCTTCCCGGCCCCGGTGATCTCGGTCGCCATCGAGCCGAAGACCAAGGCCGACCAGGAGAAGCTCGGCGTCGCCATCGGGCGGCTCGCCGAGGAGGACCCGACCTTCGTCGTGAAGACCGACGAGGAGACCGGCCAGACCATCATCTCCGGCATGGGCGAGCTCCACCTGGAGATCCTCGTCGACCGGATGAAGCGTGAGTTCAAGGTCGAGGCCACCGTCGGCAAGCCGCAGGTCGCCTACCGCGAGACCATCCGCGGCGACGTCGCGAACCACAGCTACACCCACAAGAAGCAGACCGGTGGCTCGGGTCAGTTCGCCAAGATCGTCATCTCGATCGGACCGAACATCGACCCGGAGACCGGCCTGGGTGCCGGCTACGAGTTCGTCAACAACGTGACCGGTGGTCGCGTGCCGCGCGAGTACATCCCCTCGGTCGACAACGGCGCCCAGGAGGCCATGGAGTTCGGCGTCCTCGCCGGCTACCCGATGGTCGACGTGAAGGTCGCCCTCGAGGACGGCGCCTACCACGACGTCGACTCGTCCGAGCTCGCGTTCAAGATCGCCGGCATCCAGGCGTTCAAGGAGGCCGCGCGCCAGGCGCGCCCGGTCCTCCTCGAGCCCGTGTTCGCCGTCGAGGTGACCACCCCCGAGGACTTCCTCGGCACGGTCATCGGTGACATCAACAGCCGTCGCGGTCAGATCCGCGCGCAGGAGGAGCGTCACGGCGACATCGTCGTGGCCGCCCTCGTGCCGCTGTCCGAGATGTTCGGGTACGTTGGCGACCTGAGGTCCAAGACCTCCGGTCAGGCGTCGTACTCGATGGAGTTCGACTCGTACGCCGAGGTTCCCACGAACATCGCCGACGAGATCATCAAGAAGGCGCGCGGCGAGTAGTCCCCACCGGGACTGCTCTATGCAGACCCTCGGCGCACCACCCCTTTAGTACGAGTCAAGTAACAACACACCAGGAGGAGCCCCAGTGGCTAAGGCGAAGTTCGAGCGGACCAAGCCGCACGTCAACATCGGCACGATCGGTCACATCGACCACGGCAAGACCACGCTGACGGCGGCCATCTCGAAGGTCCTGCACGACGCGTACCCGGACCTCAACGAGGCCTCGCCGTTCGACCAGATCGACAAGGCTCCCGAGGAGCGCCAGCGCGGCATCACGATCTCGATCGCGCACATCGAGTACCAGACCGAGGCGCGCCACTACGCGCACGTCGACTGCCCCGGTCACGCGGACTACATCAAGAACATGATCACCGGTGCCGCCCAGATGGACGGCGCGATCCTGGTGGTCGCCGCGACCGACGGCCCGATGCCGCAGACCCGCGAGCACGTGCTGCTCGCCCGCCAGGTCGGCGTGCCCGCCCTGGTCGTCGCGCTCAACAAGTGCGACATGGTCGACGACGACGAGCTCATCGAGCTCGTCGAGATGGAGGTGCGCGAGCTCCTCTCCGAGTACGAGTACCCGGGCGACGACGTTCCGGTCGTGCGCGTTGCGGCCTTCCCGGCGCTCAACGGCGACGAGAAGTGGGGCCAGTCGGTCCTCGAGCTCATGTCGGCCGTCGACGAGTACATCCCGCAGCCCGAGCGTGAGGTCGACAAGCCGTTCCTCATGCCCGTCGAGGACGTCTTCACGATCACCGGTCGTGGCACCGTCATCACCGGTCGTATCGAGCGCGGCATCGTCAAGGTCAACGAGGAGGTCGAGATCATCGGCATCCGCGAGGGCTCGCAGAAGACCACCGTCACCGGTGTCGAGATGTTCCGCAAGCTGCTCGACGAGGGCCAGGCCGGTGAGAACGTCGGTCTGCTCCTGCGCGGCACCAAGCGCGAGGACGTCGAGCGCGGCATGGTCGTGGTGAAGCCGGGGACCACCACCCCGCACACCAACTTCGAGGCCAGCGTCTACATCCTCTCGAAGGAGGAGGGCGGCCGTCACACGCCGTTCTTCAACAACTACCGTCCGCAGTTCTACTTCCGGACCACCGACGTGACCGGCGTCGTGACCCTTCCCGAGGGCACCGAGATGGTCATGCCGGGCGACAACACGGACATGACGGTCGAGCTGATCCAGCCGATCGCCATGGACGAGGGTCTGAAGTTCGCGATCCGCGAGGGTGGCCGCACCGTCGGCGCCGGCCGGGTCACCAAGATCACGAAGTGATCGTCTGACCGACGCAAGAAGCCCCCGAGCCGCTAGGCTCGGGGGCTTTCTGCGTCGGTGAGGCTCGCTCGTACTCGATAGCCGACCCGGCGGATCCTCTGCGCCGCGCGCAGCGCCCCTTCCGGAGGATGCGCCTGGTCGGCGTCCACCAGCGGTACCTGAACCAAGGAGAGTTCCCGTGAGCGAGGAGGGCGTCCGCCCGGCGCGACCGCACCACAAGCAGACCGAGGACGGTCGTCGGATGCGGGAGGTGCTCACCTACACCCGCCGCGGCAGCCGGCTCACCCCGAAGCAGCAGGCCGCCTGGGACACCTACGCCGAGCGCTGGGTGATCGCCGATGAGAGGGTCGACGACCCCGACTTCTCCTGGGCCCGATGGTTCGGCCGTGAGGCACCGCTGGTCGTCGAGATCGGCGGCGGCGTCGGGGAGGCGACCGCCGCGCTGGCCGCGACCCGCCCCGACGTCAACGTGCTGGCGCTCGAGGTCTGGCGCCCCGGCGTCGCCGAAGGCCTGGGCCGGGTGGGCGAGGCCGGCGCGACGAACGTCCGGTTCAGCAGCGTCGATGCGGTGTGGACCCTCGAGCACCTGATCGCCCCCGGCGCGATCGACGAGCTGTGGACCTTCTTCCCGGACCCGTGGCACAAGACCCGCCACCACAAGCGGCGCCTGGTCAACCCGGAGTATGCCGCCATGATCGCCTCCCGCCTGGCCCCCGGCGGCCTGTGGCGGCTGGCGACCGACTGGGCCGACTACGCCCAGCAGATGGTCGAGGTGCTCGATGCGGAGCCGGCGCTCGAGGGCGGCGTGGTCGAGCGCTGGGCCGAGCGGCCGGTGACGAAGTTCGAGCGCAAGGGCATCGCGAAGGGCCGCGCGATCACCGACCTGACGTACCGACGCGTCACCTGACATTAACGCGGGAGTCGCGGCGTGGCGCGCGAATCGGCCTCCTGCCCGGCGTACTTTCCGAGGCAGTGGCAGGTGGGGAAGCCGGCCACATCGGGAGGCCGACGTGAACCATCACGACCGCGCAGCCCGGTCCGTCCACAAGGAATAGGGCCGGGGCGGCCCTCGTGGCGCGTGCGGTCCGGTGAGGTGAGTCGTGGGAACCAGTCACGATGGGGCACACAGCAGCACCCGGCGCCGTACGTATGTCCTCGACACCAGCGTGCTGCTGGCCGATCCGGGGGCACTGCGCCGGTTCGCCGAGCACGAGGTCGTCTTGCCGGTGGTCGTGATCACCGAGCTCGAGGGCAAGCGGCACCACCCCGAGCTGGGCTACTTCGCGCGCAGCGCGCTGCGGGTGCTCGATGAGATGCGGGTCAGCCACGGCCGGCTCGACACGCCGGTGCCGGTGGGCGAGGACGGTGGCAGCGTCCGCGTGGAGCTCAACCACACCGACGCCTCGTCGCTGCCGTCGGGCTTCCGGCTCGGCGACAACGACACGCGGATCCTCGCGGTCGCCCGCAATCTCGCCGACGAGGGCCACGACGTCACCTTGGTCTCCAAGGACCTGCCGATGCGGATCAAGGCCTCGGCGGTCGGCCTGGCCGCCGAGGAGTACCGCGGCGAGACGATCAGCGACTCCGACACCGGCTACTGCGGCATGGCCGAGATGGAGGTCAGCGCCGCCGATCTCGACGAGCTGTACGACGACGGCACGCTCGACCTCGCCGAGGCCCGGGAGCTGCCCTGTCACACCGGCCTGGTGCTGCTCTCCGAGCGCGGCACCGCCCTGGGCCGGGTGGGGCCCGACAAGCAGGTCCACCTGGTCCGCGGCGATCGTGAGGCGTTCGGCATCCACGGCCGCAGCGCCGAGCAGCGGGTCGCCCTCGACCTGCTGCTCGACCCCGAGGTCGGCATCGTGTCACTGGGCGGTCGCGCCGGCACCGGCAAGTCCGCGCTGGCCCTGTGCGCCGGCCTCGAGGCGGTGATGGAGCGCCAGCAGCACAAGAAGGTGGTCGTCTTCCGCCCGCTGTTCGCCGTCGGCGGCCAAGAGCTCGGCTACCTGCCCGGATCGGAGTCGGAGAAGATGTCGCCCTGGGCGCAGGCCGTCTTCGACACCCTCGGCGCGCTGACCTCGCGCGACGTGGTCGACGAGATCCTCGACCGCGGCATGCTCGAGGTGCTGCCCCTGACCCACATCCGCGGCCGCTCGCTGCACGACTCCTTCGTCATCGTCGACGAGGCCCAGTCGCTCGAGCGCAACGTGCTGCTCACCGTGCTGTCCCGGATCGGCGCCAACTCCAAGGTCGTGCTCACCCACGACGTCGCCCAGCGCGACAACCTGCGGGTGGGCCGCCACGACGGCGTGGTCGCGGTCGTCGAGAAGCTCAAGGGACACCCGCTCTTCGCCCACGTCACCCTCACCCGGTCCGAGCGCTCGCCGATCGCGGCGCTGGTGACCGAGATGCTGGAGAACGTCGTGGTGTGACCCATCCCGGACGCAACGTCATTCGTTCCGTGGGCGATCGCCCACGGAACGAATGACGTTAGGCCGGCGGGCGCGGTGCTCAGGCAGCGCGACGTGCTTGTGCGTCGGCGATCGCCTCGGCAATCTGTGCGAAGAACTCGTCCGGCTGTGTCCGCAGGCCGAGCAGGGGAAGGCGGAGGACGATGTCTCCGGACAGGGAGAGTGCGTTCTGTCGAAGGGCGTCGGACACGACGTTCTCGGCCCAGGCGTGATGGATGCCGTCGACCTCGACGACGACACCTAGGTCGGGCCAGTAGAGGTCGAGGTAGTAGCGCCCGTGCTTGTCCTTGCGCAGGACCTGGTGTTGGGGGAGCGGGATGCCACGACGTTTGAGCTCCCGGACGACATCGAGCTCCCCGAGCGCTCGCGCGCCGTCCAGAAGGTCGTTGATGGCATGGTGGAGGAGGCGACGCCGCTTGTCCCGGCGGATCCGTAGCGCAGCCTCGCCCAGCCGTTCGGGCGTGGTCAGGCCCTGCTGGACACTGAGCGTGAGGATGTAGAGCGCCTCCCGGTCAGTTCGGGCCCACAGGAACGCACGGGTCGCTGCGACATCTGCACGCGTACGGGGGATGCCGCTCGGTGCGAGGTCGTGCTGGTTCCACCGGCGGGTCTGCCGGATGTCGAAGCGGGCCGTACGTCTGAGCCGCGCGCCGCGCGGCACCGACACCCGGATCCGGTCGAGCTCGAAGCGCTGCAGACCCTCGGCGACCAACGAGGCGGCACCGTCGAGCTGGCCGCGCGGCCCGCCCTGGAAGGCGGCGGCCCACAGCAGCCCCTTGAGCGCGACCGGACCGGTGTGGATCGCGATGGACTGGTCGGCGATGCGTTGCCAGCGTTCGGCTCGGACGTGGGCGCGGATCTCCCAACGGCTCACGCGCAGCTGGTAGAGCTGGCGCCGCGACACGACGCCGCCCTGCTCGGCCGCGATGCTTCGCAACGCCTCGCTGCGCGGATCGCCGTCGCCATCCACGATGCCGCGTTCGAAGTGTCTCGGCGTGGTCATCGCACCAGGGTGGCGCACGAACGCCGCCTGGGCGACAGCCGTCGCCAGGGCTGTGGATGACGGTGGGACGACGTACCCGCTGCGAAGCGTCGATGCCTGGCGCAACGTCATTCGTTCCGTGGGCGATCACCCACGGAACGAATGACGTCACCCGGCGCTGGCCGTAGTTCCGGGGCGGGTGTGACTGGTGTGAGCCATGGGCCGACGACTTCCGGAGAGGGCGTGGGGAATTCGGCCGTTCGGTTTGCCTGAGCCCTGCCCGTCAGGCAAGGTGGTCGCTGGCCGCTGGCGGTGACGACAGCGACGTCGGCCCGATCGGGCGGTGGCCGCCCCCATGTAGTCGAGCCTGAATACGAGCACTTGTCGAAACACGCGCCGTACCAGCCGAAGAGGCGAGCGCCCAAGCACCGCGGTGTGCCGAAGCATGCCCACATCGCGCAGGCCCCGCGCAAGGCTGCCCGCAATGTCGTCGTCTTGTCGTCGGTCGCCGTGGCCGTCACCGGAGTGTCCGTCGCCGCGGGAATGGTCGGACAGCAGACCACCGCGCCGGCTGCGGGTGCCGCCGAGATCGATGCCTTCGCCACCACCGGTTCCAGTGCCCGGCCGACCGAGGCCAGTGAGCGCCGCGAGCCGGTCGTGTCGCGGGACGACCGCCGTCCCGAGGCCGTCCCCGCCAAGTCGGTCGACCTGGCCGGCTCCCGCACCGCCGCGATGACCGACAGCCGGGAGCTCTCCGACTCCGACCCGCGCGACATCGCCCGTGCCCTGCTCGGAGAGTTCGGCTTCTCCTCCAGCCAGTTCGGCTGCCTCGACTCGCTGTGGACCCGCGAGTCCAACTGGCGCGTCAACGCCGACAACCCCAGCTCGAGCGCGTACGGCATCCCGCAGGCGCTCCCCGGCTCCAAGATGTCCTCGGCCGGCTCCGACTGGGCCACCAATCCGGCGACCCAGATCCGGTGGGGGCTCGGCTACATCAAGGCCCGCTACGGCAGCCCTTGCGGTGCCTGGGGCCACAGCCAGGGCCACGGCTGGTACTGAGCCGGACGCGCGCCACGCAACGTCATTCGTTCCGTGGGCGATCGCCCACGGAACGAATGACGTTACGTCGGGCATAGGCAGGTCCGGCGCCACGCCGACGCCCGGGCAGCCACGGGGTGCGCGGTCTGGCCGGTCCGCGGGTGCATGATGCCCTCATGGACGGGACGCGGGTGTCCCGTGTGACCTGAGGAGAGCGCCATGCTGTGGACCATCATCGTGACGATCGTCGGAGGCGCGATCATCGGCGTCATCGGGAAGGCCGTCGCGCCCGGCGACCGCACCAAGTTCCCGTTCTGGCTGACCGTGCTGTGCGGCATCGTCGGCATGCTCGTCGGCAGCTTCCTCTACTGGGGGCTGTTCGGGCACAACAACAAGCCGTTCGACGGGCACGAGGCCACGTGGGACAACGCGACCAACGGCATCGACTGGATCCGTCACCTGTGGCAGGTCGTGGTCGCCGCGATCGCCGTGATCGTCGCCGCCGCCCTGACCGGCCGCAAGCGGGCCTGAGGGCGGCGGTCCCCTCAGGGGTGGGTCATCGACGCCAGGTCGAGCGCGGCGTCGAGCTCCTCGAGGGTCAGCTCGCCGCGCTCGACATACCCCAGCGCCAGCACGGTCTCGCGGATCGTGCTGCCGGTGGCGAGCGCCTGCTTGGCGATCTTGGCGGCGGCCTCGTAGCCGAGGTGCCGGTTGAGCGGCGTGACCACCGACGGTGAGGACGCGGCGTAGCGCAGCATCCGGTCGGCGTCGGCGGCGATGCCGTCGACGCAGCGCTCGGCGAGGGTGGTCGACGCGCGGGCGAGCAGCCGGATCGACTCGAGCACGTTGCGGGCCAGCACCGGCATGGCGACGTTCAGCTCGAAGCTGCCGCTCGCGCCCGCGGCGGTGACGGCCGCGTCGTTGCCGATGACCTGCATGCAGACCATCAGCGTCGCCTCCGGCAGCACCGGGTTCACCTTGCCCGGCATGATCGAGGAGCCCGGCTGCAGGTCGGGCAGGTGGATCTCGGCGAGGCCGGTCGTCGGGCCCGAGCCCATCCAGCGCAGGTCGTTGCAGATCTTGGTGAGCCCGACCGCGATCGTCTTGAGGACCCCGCTCAGCTCGACGAGCGAGTCGCGGGTGCCTTGTGCCTCGAAGTGGTTGCGGGCCTCGGTGAACACCTGCCCGGTCGCCACGCTCAGCGCCTCGATCGCGGCCGACGCGAAGCCCGGAGGGGTGTTGATGCCGGTGCCGACCGCCGTACCGCCCAGGGGGAGCTCACGCACCCGGGGGAGTACGGCGGCGAGCCGCTCCACGCCGTACCTGGCCGTGGCGGCGTAGCCGCCGAACTCCTGGCCGAGGGTGACGGGGGTGGCGTCCATCAGGTGGGTGCGGCCGGACTTCACCAGCTCGTGGAACTCCGCCGACTTGGTCGCCAGCGAGGCCGTGAGCCGCTCGAGCGCCGGCACCAGCTCGTCGGTGACCGCCAGCGCGGCCGCGACGTGGATGGCGGTGGGGAAGGTGTCGTTGCTCGACTGGCTGGCGTTGACGTGGTCGTTGGGGTGCGCGCTCACCCCTTCGCGGGCGCACAGCGAGGCGATCACCTCGTTGGCGTTCATGTTGGAGCTGGTCCCCGAGCCGGTCTGGAAGACGTCGATCGGGAACTGGTCGTCGTAGTGCCCGGCGGCGACGGCCTGCGCGGCCGTCGTGATGGCGGTGGCCAGCGCCGGGTCCAGTACGCCGAGCGCGGCATTGGCGGCGGCCGCGGCGGCCTTCACGTGGCCGAGGGCGTGGATCAGGGCCGGCTCGATCGGCGTACCGCTGATCGGGAAGTTCTCGACCGCCCGCTGGGTCTGGGCCTGCCACAGGGCGGCAGAGGGAACCCGGACCTCCCCCATGGAGTCGTGCTCGATTCGGAAGGTCGCGGAGTCGCTCACGAGCCGAGCCTACGCCGACGCGTGGTCGGCGAGCGTCGGGTCACTCGGCCGAGCGGACCCGGATGCCGGCGGCCGTCAGTGAGCTCAGCGGGACCGTGACGGCGCCGCCCGGGTCGGTGAAGAAGTCGTTGCCCTTGTCGTCGACCACGATGAACGCGGGGAAGTCCTCGACCTCGATCCTCCAGACCGCCTCCATGCCGAGCTCGGGGTACTCGATGACCTCCTGGCTCTTGATGCAGTCCTGGGCCAGTCGCGCGGCGGGCCCGCCGATGGAGCCGAGGTAGAAGCCGCCGTGCTCGGCGCACGCCTCGGTGACCTGCTTGCTCCGGTTGCCCTTCGCGAGCATCACCATCGAGCCGCCGGCAGCCTGGAAGGACTTCACGTAGGAGTCCATCCGGCCCGCGGTGGTGGGCCCGAAGGAGCCGGACGCCATCCCTTCGGGGGTCTTGGCGGGGCCGGCGTAGTAGACGGGGTGGTTCTTGAGGTAGTCGGGCATCTCCTCGCCCGCGTCGAGTCGCTCCTGGATCTTGGCGTGCGCGATGTCGCGGGCGACCACGAGCGGGCCGGTCAGGGACAGCCGCGTCTTGACCGGGTACGACGACAGCTGGGCCAGGATCTCGCTCATCGGCCGGTTGAGGTCGACCTTCACGACCTCGCCGCCGGAGATGTCCTCGGCGACGCCGGCGTCGGGCATGTACTGCGCCGGGTCGGTCTCGAGCTGTTCGAGGAAGACGCCGTCGGCCGTGATCTTGCCGAGCGCCTGGCGGTCCGCGGAGCAGGAGACGGCGATCGCGACGGGGCAGGAGGCGCCGTGGCGGGGGAGGCGGACCACGCGGACGTCGTGGCAGAAGTACTTGCCGCCGAACTGCGCGCCGATGCCGAACGACTGCGTGAGCTTGAAGACCTCCTCCTCCAGCTCCAGGTCGCGGAAGCCGTGGGCGTCCATGGACCCCTCGGTCGGGAGGTGGTCGAGGTAGTGCGCGGAGGCGTACTTCGCGGTCTTGAGCGCGAACTCGGCGGAGGTGCCGCCGATCACGATCGCCAGGTGGTACGGCGGGCAGGCGGCGGTGCCGAGCGAGCGGATCTTCTCGTCGAGGAACTCGAGCATCCGCTTCGGGTTGAGGATCGCCTTGGTCTCCTGGAACAGGAACGACTTGTTGGCCGAGCCGCCCCCCTTGGCCATGAAGAGGAACTTGTACTCCGGCGAGCTCCCGTCGGCGCCGGGCGTGGAGTAGAGCTCGATCTGGGCCGGCAGGTTGGAGCCGGTGTTCTTCTCCTCGTAGGTGGTGAGGGGAGCCAGCTGCGAATAGCGGAGGTTCAGCTTCGTGTAGGCGTCGTACACGCCCTTGCTGATCCACTCGGCGTCGTCGGTGCCGGTGAGCACGCCCTCGGACTTCTTGCCCATCACGATCGCGGTGCCGGTGTCCTGGCACATCGGCAGCACGCCGCCGGCGGAGATATTGACGTTCTTGAGCAGGTCGAGCGCGACGAAGCGGTCGTTGCCGGACGCCTCGGGGTCGTCGATGATCTTGCGCAGCTGGGTGAGGTGCGCGGGGCGCAGGTAGTGGCTGATGTCGTGCATCGCCTCGGCGGTCAGCTGCTGGATCGCCGCGGGGGAGACCTTGAGGAAGGTGCGCCCGTCGGGGCCCGCGACGGTCTCGACGCCCTCCTTCGTGATCAACCGGTAGGGCGTGTCGTCCTTGCCGGTGGGGAGCAGGTCGGAGTAACGGAACTCAGCTTCAGCCACGGCTACCGAGGATATCCCGCTCCGGGAACGGCCGAGGGGCCGGGCCGCCTGCTGGCGACCCGGCCCCTCGGCCGGTGCTGGGGTGCTGCTCAGCTGGCCGGGGCGATGGCCGTGTAGGCCACGCCCAGCTCGATGACGGCACCGACGGGCAGGCCCGCCTTGGCGGTGTCGAGCGTGACCCGGACCGCCGCGATCACGTTCTGGTACGAGCCGTCGGAGACCGTCTGCTGGAGGTTGAGCTCCACCTTGCCGAGGCCGGCGATGTCGAGCGCGGTGTTGGGCGACACGTTGATCGGGATCTTCTGGCCCGCGACCACGAGGTTCACCAGCTGCAGGTCCATCTTCGAGGTCCACTGGCCGTCTTGGAGCTTGCCCTTCGCGCTCACCGTGATCGCGTCGGCGCGGATCAGTCCGCCCAGCAGGTTGACGCCGGCGGTCTGGTTGGTGTTGGTGACCTCCGCATTGCCGAAGGCGTCCTTGGTCGAGGTCGTCGTCGAGTAGACGATGCCGGTGGTGAGGACGCCCGGGACGTTGACGCCCAGCGTGAAGTTGGACAGCGTCTGGCCGTTGCTCGACCCGGAGGGCGTGCCGACCTGGGCCGTCGGGTCGCTGACGACCCGGATGTCGTTGCCGACGTTGGCCTGGACCCGGGTGCCGTAGGCGTTGCCGGCCATCGAGGCGCCGTACGCCGGGTCGACCTCGGAGAGGTACTGGTTGACCGGGTTCACCAGGAGCGTGACGCCCGCGGAGTAGCCGGCCATCGGCTGCAGCAGGGTCACGCCGATCGCCCAGCCCATGGTGGCCGTGAGCCGGTCCGCCTGCCCGTGGAGCGTGTAGTTGAGCGTGACCGAGGCGACGCCGGGGATGGTGACGGCGTAGTTCTGGGGAATGCTCAGCGGCAGGTTGATGCCGGCGATCTTGATGCCGGCGAGCCGGCTGTTGGCGGTGTAGGACGCGGAGCCGTCGGGCCGCCCGGTGGTGCTGACGTTCGTCTCGACGGCGTCGGCGGTGATCAGGCCGCCGAGCAGGTTGACGTGCGCGACGCGCGCCCACGAGGACAGCGTCGTCGTGGTCGACCCGAGCAGGGTCGTCACGGTCGCATCGGTCTTGGTCTCGACCGCGCCGACGTCGGCCAGGCCGCCGACGTTGACCGCGGCGGTGCTGTTCTTCGAGCTGCTCGACTTCGCCCCGCCGGTGACGCCTGACTGAGCGGTCAGGTTGGACTGCGCGACGCCGTCCAGGACCTTGACGTACGTCGCGCCGGTGCTGGCGGCGTAGCTGTAGACGACCGGCGCCGCCGCGTGGGCCGCGGGTGCCGGAACGGCGACAAGGCCCACGCCCACCAGGGCGAAGGCGACAAAGGAGGCGAACTTCCGCACGTTCACGGGACCCCATTCCCATTCGTGTTGAGTGTTGTCTTGTTCCCCCAGGCACGTCGGTCCGGGCCCGTCGAGCGAGCCCGGGACATGACTTCCCGGAAGATTCAACGACGCCTCTCACGCGAGGTCACGCCCTGGGCATAACTTCCTCGTCCGGAGGGTTCCGACTCCTGTGCATGTGTACGACGCCGTCGTGGTCGGAGCCGGGCAGGCCGGCCTCTCGGCCTCCTTCCACCTGACCCGCCTCGGTGTCGACCACGTGGTCCTCGACGCCAACGACCGCCCGGGCGGGGCCTGGCAGCACCGGTGGGACTCGCTGTCGATGCACGACGTCCACGGGGTGGCCGACCTGCCCGACGCCGCGGCGCCCGGTGACTCCCCGGAGCGGGCCAACGTGGCAGTGCCGGCATGGTTCGGACGCTACGAGGACGAGAAGCGGCTGCCCGTCGTACGACCGGTGCGGGTGGACCGCGTCACCGACGACGGCGGGCTGCTGACGGTCCACGCGGGGGAGCGGACCTGGACGACCCGGACCCTGGTCAACGCGACCGGCACCTGGACCCGGCCGTTCGTGCCCCACTACCCGGGCGCGGACAGCTTCCTCGGGGAGCAGCTGCACACGGCCGACTACCCGGGCCCCGAGCACTTCCGCGGCAGGCGGGTCGTCGTGGTCGGCGGGGGCGTCTCGGCGGTGCAGTTCCTCGGCGAGCTGG
Organism: Nocardioides sp. S5-5; assembly: GCF_054954065.1. Taxonomy (NCBI): domain Bacteria; kingdom Bacillati; phylum Actinomycetota; class Actinomycetes; order Propionibacteriales; family Nocardioidaceae; genus Nocardioides; species Nocardioides sp. S5-5. The sequence goes on along the minus strand of NZ_CP199913.1, from coordinate 4,016,047 downwards.
CGCCGCTCACCGAGGTCGTGTGGGTGACCCGCCGCCCGCCGGTGTGGCGCGAGGACTTCGACGAGAGCGTCGGGCGCCATGCCATCGGGCTGGTCCAGGAGCGGGTCCGTGCGGGCCTGCCGCCCGCGAGCGTCGTGAGCGTCACCGGGCTGGCGTTGCGGCCCCAGGAGCAGGAGGCGGCCCGGCTCGGCGTCTACGAGCGGCGCCGCGACATGTTCGAGCGGATCGAGCCGAACGGCGTGCGCTGGGCCGACGGCTCCTTCGAGCGCGCCGACGTGATCTTGTGGGCGACCGGCTTCCGGCCCGCGGTCGGCCACCTCGCGCCACTGCACCTGCGCAGCGAGCGGGGCGGGATCGCGCTGCTGCAGAGCGGCGCCGACGTGCAGACCGCGACGACCGCCGTCCGCGACCCGCGGGTGCAGCTGGTCGGCTATGGCCCGTCGGCGAGCACGATCGGCGGCAACCGGGCGGGCCGCGCCGCGGCGCTGGCGGTCCGGCGCTATCTCATCGCCCACGGGAGTGCTAACGTCACCGTCGACAACCCACGGGAGTCCGCGGCAGCGGGCTGAGAGGGAGCTGGAGCCGCTCCGACCGTCACACCTGATCCGGATCATGCCGGCGAAGGAACGGAAATGATGACTCCCCGCATTTGCTGCCTGGTCTCCGAACGCGACGACCTCTCCCTGCTGCCCGCGCTGGCCGATGCCGGCATCGACGGCTTCCAGGTCCGGGCGACGTCCCTGGCCACCGGCGCGCTCGTGGCGCTGACCCGCTCGGTGATCGCCGCCGTGCGGCCGCTCGGCGCCTCGGTCGTGGTGAACGACCGGCTCGACGTGGCGCTCGCCGCGGACGCCGACGGGGTCCACCTCGGCGCCGACGACCTGGCCGTCGCCGACGCGCGCCGGCTGGCGCCGTCGCTGCTGGTCGGGGCGACCTGCCGGTCCCGGGCCGAGGTCGCCGCGGCCGCGGGCGCCGGGGCCGACTACGCCGGCTTCGGGCCGGTCTTCGCCACGTCGTCGAAGGCCGGGCTCCCCGCGCCCCTGGGCGCCGCCGCCGTGGCCCAGGCGGCCGGCGTGCTGCCCCTCGTCGCGATCGGTGGCATCGCGCCCGCGACCGCCGGCGAGGTGCGCGCGGCCGGGGCGCACGGCGTGGCCGTGATCGGCGCGATCTGGCGACAACCCGACCCCCTGGGTGCAGCGAAGGAGCTCGTCGCGACGGTCGGCTGATGCGGGTCGACGTGCTGGGCGCGGGGATCGTCGGACTGACGCTCGCCGAGGAGCTGGCGCGGCGCGGGCACGACGTGGTCGTCGTCGACCCGGAGCCGGGGCGCGGGGCGTCGTACGCCGCCGCGGGGATGCTCAGCCCGGCCGCCGAGGTGTGGCACGGCGAGGAGGAGATCCTCCGGCTCGGCCTGACCTCGCTCGCGCTGTGGCCCGAGCTGGCCGCTCGGCTCGGGGTCGAGCTGCGGCGGTGCGGCACCCTCCTCGTCGGGTACGACGCCGGCGACCTCCAGCAGGTCGAGCGACAGGTCGCGCTGCTGCACCGGCACGGGCACCCCGTCGAGCTGCTCGGCCGGGCCGGGGTGCGGTCCGCGGAGCCCTCCCTCGCCCGCGTGAACGGCGGGGCGCTGTTGCCGGCGGAGGCGAGCGTGGACCCGCGCGCGGTCTGCGCGGCGCTGCTGGACCGGGTCGTGCTCCGGGGGGCGCCGCGACCCGACGCCGAGGTGAGCGTGATCGCGACCGGGGCGGTGCTGCCCGCGCCCTGGAGCGGGCTGGTCTCCGGCGTCCGCGGGGAGATCCTGCGGCTGCGCTCCGAGGACCCGCCGCGTCGTACCGTCCGCGGCTGGGTGGGCGGCGAGGCCGTCTACCTGGTCCCGCGCGGGGACGGGCGGGTGGTGCTCGGCGCGACCTCCGAGGCGCATGCGGCGGCGCCGGTCCTGACCGCCGGTGGCGCGTTCCGGCTGCTCGCGGCCGGCCGCACCCTGTGGCCCGCGCTCGACCGGGCCGAGCTGGTCGAGGGCACCGCCCGCGACCGGCCGGCCACCGTCGACGGGCTCCCGCTGGTCGGGCCGAGCGGGGTCGACGGCGTCCTGCTCGCCGCCGGCCACTACCGCCACGGCGTGCTGCTCGCGCCGCTGACCGCACGCCTGGTCGCCGACCACCTCGACACCGGCCATGTCGAGCCGTCCCTCGATCCCCGACGCACCACCGGAGGAGCACCATGACCATCACCTGCAACGGAGAGCAGGTCGCGCTCGACGCGGCGACCGTCGCCGACCTGCTGGAGCACCGCCTCGGCGCCGCCCGCCCCCACGGCGTCGCGGTCGCCGTCAACGAGGAGGTCGTCTCACGCGACGACTGGCCGGCGCGGCGGCTGGTCGACGGCGACGTGGTCGAGGTCGTGACGGCGGTGCAGGGCGGATGACCACCCCGACGAGTTCTTCTCCTCCGCTGCGCTCCCCCGAACAGCTCGTCGGGGACCCCGGTGTGAGCGACCTCGTGATCGCCGGCGTCGGTCTGCCGTCGCGGCTCTTCCTGGGGACCGGCGGCCTGCCCCGGACCGCGCTGGTGGGGCCGGTCCTCGCGGCCGCCGGGCCCGGTTTGGTGACCGTCTCGATCCGTCGTATGTCATCGCTCGCGGAGGGCGGCCTGCTCGCGGCGCTGCGCGCCGCGGGCGTGCGGCTGCTGCCCAACACGGCCGGCTGTCTGTCGGCTCGTGAGGCGGTGCTGACCGCGGAGCTGGCCAGGGAGGCGCTCGGCACCGACTGGGTGAAGCTCGAGGTGATCGGCGACGAGGCCTCGTTGCTGCCCGACGTGGTCGAGCTCCTCGACGCGGCGGAGCAGCTGGTGCGCCGCGGGTTCGTGGTGCTGCCGTACACGACCGACGACCCGGTCCTCGCCCGTCGGCTGGTCGACGCCGGCTGCGCCGCGGTGATGCCGCTCGGCTCGCCGATCGGCTCCGGCCTGGGCGTGCTCAACCCGCACGCGATCGCGGCGGTCCGGGCGGCGGTCGACGTACCGGTGGTGCTCGACGCCGGGGTGGGTACGGCGAGCGACGCCGCCTTGGCCATGGAGCTCGGCTGCGACGCCGTGCTCGCCGCCACCGCCGTGACCCGCGCCGACGACCCGGTCGCCATGGCTCGGGCGTTGCGGCTCGGTGTCGAGGCGGGCCGGCTGGCGCACGAGGCCGGGCGGATCCCGCGCCGGACCACGGCCCGCGCGTCCAGCCCGGTCTGGGGGCGGATCTCGTGACTCCCGCCCCGGCGCAACGTCATACGTTCCGTGGGTCATCGCCCTCGCAACGGATGACGTCCCGGCGGCTGCTGGTGCTGACCGACCGCACCCAGGTGCCGGTCGGCCGCTCGCTGCGCGAGGTGCTCGCCGCGGCCACCGACGGTGGGCTGAGCACGGTGCTGCTGCGCGAGACCGATCTGCCCGACGACGAGCGGGCCACGATCGCCGACTACGCGCGGACCTGCGGCCTGGAGGTGATCGCAGCCCACCGGGCGGTGCCCGGCTGCAGCGGCGTCCATCTGCCCGCCGACGCCTCGCTCCCCGCGGTCGCCACCCGGTGGGGCCGCTCCTGCCATGACCGGGCGGACCTGCTCCGCGCCGCGGCCGACGGGGCGTGGTGGGCCACGCTGTCGCCGTACGCCGCGACGGCGAGCAAGCCCGGCTACGGCCCGCCGCTGCCGGCCTCCGCCTTCGCACAGGCGCCGCTGCCGGTGTTCGCGCTCGGCGGCGTCACGCCGGCCAACGCCGCTGCCGCGCGGGCGGCGGGCGCCTACGGCGTCGCCGTGATGGGTGCGGTGATGCGGGCCGTCGACCCGGCGGCCGTGGTCGCCGCGCTGCTGCGGGAGGTCGCGCCATGAGCCCGCCCGTCGTCGTCACCGTCGCCGGCACCGACTCCGGCGGCGCCGCCGGCATCGCCGCCGACCTGACGACCTTCGCCGCCCTCGGCGTCCATGGCGCGTGTGTCGTCACCGCCGTCACCGCGCAGGACACGACGGGGGTGCGCGCGATCCATCCCGTCCCGTACGACGTCGTCGTCGCCCAGCTCGACGCCGTGCTCGAGGACCTCGACCCGGTGGCGGTGAAGACCGGGATGCTGGCCACGCCCGAGGTGGTGCGCCTGGTCGCGGAACGCTGCGCGGACCGGATCCTGGTCGTCGACCCGGTGCTGGTCGCGACGTCCGGCGCGGTGCTCGGCTCGGCGCAGGTGGTCGCGGCCTACCGCGACCACCTGCTCCCCGTCGCGACCGTCGCCACCCCCAACGAGGACGAGCACGCCGCGCTCGGCCGTCCCGGCTCGGCGAACGTCATCGTCACCCGCGGCGGCGACATCGTGACGACCAACGACCACGGCACCGGCTGCACACACAGCAGCGCCCTGGCGGCGTACCTCGCCCACGGCGCCGACCTGCCCACGGCGGCCGCGTGCGCCGACGCCTTCGTCGCGCGCCAGCTCCGCCTCAGCAAGGACTGGACCCTCGGCCGCGGCCGAGGGCCGGTCGCCCACATCCAAGGAGAGTTCACATGACCGTCCATCCCGCCCACACCCGCATCGAGATCGGGGACCTGGCCGTCCCGTTCACCCGGGTCGCGCTCACCAACGGCGAGACCTTCGACCGCTACTGCACCGAAGGCCCCGGCTCCGAGCCCGAGGTCGGGCTGCCTCCGCTGCGCGCGGCCTGGATCGAGGCCCGGGCCGACACGTCGTCGTACGACGGCCGCGAGACGCAGCTCCTCGACAACGGCCGCTCGGCGGTCCGCCGTGGTGAGGCGCAGGACCCCTGGCACGGCGCGAGGAGGCGGCCGCGACGCGGCGCCAACGTCACCCAGATGGCCTACGCCCGCGCCGGGGTCGTCACCGACGAGATGCGGTACGTCGCGATCCGCGAGGGCTGCGACGTCGAGCTGGTGCGCAGCGAGGTGGCTGCCGGCCGCGCGATCATCCCCGCCAACGTCAACCACCCCGAGTCCGAGCCGATGATCATCGGCCGCCGGTTCCTGGTGAAGGTCAACGCCAACATCGGCAACTCGGCCGTCACCAGCAGCATCGCCGAGGAGGTCGACAAGCTCACCCACGCGATCACCTGGGGCGCCGACACCGTGATGGACCTCAGCACCGGCGAGGACATCCACACCACGCGCGAGTGGATCATCCGCAACTCGCCGGTGCCGATCGGCACGGTGCCGATCTACCAGGCGCTGGAGAAGGTCAACGGCGAGGCCGACAAGCTGTCGTGGGACGTCTTCCGCGACACCGTGATCGAGCAGTGCGAGCAGGGCGTCGACTACATGACGATCCACGCCGGTGTCCTGCTCCGCTATGTCCCGCTGACCGCCAACCGCGTGACCGGGATCGTCAGCCGCGGCGGCTCGATCATGGCCGGCTGGTGCCTGGCCCACCACGAGGAGAACTTCCTCTACACGCACTTCGACGAGCTCTGCGCGATCTTCCGGCAGTACGACGTCAGCTTCTCGCTCGGCGACGGGCTGCGCCCGGGCGCGACCGCCGACGCCAACGACGAGGCCCAGCTCGCCGAGCTCCGCACCCTCGCCGAGCTGACCACGCGGGCCTGGGAGCACGACGTCCAGGTGATGGTCGAGGGGCCCGGCCACGTCCCGCTGAACCTCGTCGAGGAGAACGTCCGGCTGCAGCAGGAGTGGTGCCACGGGGCGCCGTTCTACACGCTCGGCCCGCTCGCCACCGACATCGCGCCGGGCTACGACCACATCACCTCCGCGATCGGTGCGGCCGCGATCGCCATGCACGGCACCGCGATGCTCTGCTACGTCACGCCCAAGGAGCACCTCGGTCTCCCGAACCGCGACGACGTGAAGACCGGCGTGATCACCTACAAGCTCGCCGCCCACTCCGCCGACGTCGCCAAGGGCCACCCCGGCGCCCGCGACTGGGACGACGCCCTGTCGAAGGCGCGCTTCGAGTTCCGCTGGCACGACCAGTTCGCGCTCTCCCTCGACCCGGTCACCGCCGAGTCCTTCCACGACGAGACCTTGCCGGCCGAGAACGCCAAGACCGCCCACTTCTGCTCGATGTGCGGCCCGAAGTTCTGCTCGATGCGGATCAGCCAGGACGTGCGGGAGCGGTTCGGCTCGGAGCTCTCGACCGAGGACGCCGTGCTCGGGATGAAGGAGAAGTCCGCGGAGTTCATCGAGCTGGGGGCGTCGGTGTACGTCGAGCCGTCGGCTGGGTGAGGGCCGCAGGTCGAGGAAGTCGAGCAGGTCGCACAGCGATCCTGCTGCCGGAACTCTCCGTCGGCTTCGGTCGCGTAGCTGGTTTCGTTCCGAAAGGCAGCGACGAGGAAGGGGCGTAGGTGGCTGGGTTCGGCGGTCGGGTTGCGGTCCGCCGACACCCCTCACGTACGTGTGGACCAGCCCGAACGGGTTCCGGTTCCGTGTCGACCACCGCGGCACCCACCCGATCCACGGCACCAGCAACCCCAGCCCACCCGACGAGTAGCGACCGAGCCCCACACCCCGCGAGTCCCCACGATCGCGGGGTTCTCGGCACGTCCGAGGGAGGCGACTGCGGAAGTCAGCGCGCAGCGGCCGCCGCGGCGCCCGCCCGCTCCACCCACGTCGGGATCTCGCCGTAGCGCTGGCTGGGGATGAGCCGACCCGCCGCTGAGTCCTCGACCAGCTGGGCCATCCGCCGGTCGCGGGTGGCCTCCTGCTTGGCGCTCACCACCCAGTTGACGCAGATCCGGCGGTACGTCCTGGTGGCGGCCGCCAGGAAGGCGGTGGCGGCGGGGGAGGCGGCGAGCTGGGCGGCGTACCCGTCGGGGAGGACGAGCTCGCCGTCGACCTCGTGGGTGTACGGCGCCGGATCGCGTCGCCGCTGCTCCCAGATCGCCAGGCCGGCGGGCTGCATCCGGCCCGCGGCGCGCAGCTGCTCGACCAGCTCGAGGTTGACCCTGCTCCAGTTGCTGGTCTTCTTGCGCGGCGTCCAGCGCTGGCGGGTGGCGTCCTCGTCGATGCGCTGGACGACCGAGTCGATCCAGCCCCAGCACAGCGCGACGGGGACCGCCCGGTCCCAGGTGAGACCGCGCTCGGGGACGTGCCTCTTGTACAGGCCCATCCACAGCTCGGTCTCGGTGGCGTGATGGGCGGCGAGCCAGGCCTCGAACTCCGCCTCGTCGGCGAAGAAGCGCGCCGGGCGCTCGGGGCTGCCGCCCCGTCGGCCGGGAGTGGTGTCGCGTGCCATGTGCTGAGCCTGCCACCGACGGCCGACATCGGTGCGCAATGCTGGGGCCGTGAGCCTCCCCACCTTGGCGTTCGGCGCGCTCGGCGGCACCATCGCGTCCGTGTCCACTGATGGCACCGAGGTGGTGCCGACACTGTCGGCGGGCGCGCTGGCGGCGGCTGTGCCCGGGCTCGAGGACGTGGCGACGCTGCGTGCGGAGACGCTGGCCACGTTGCCGAGCGCGTCGCTCGACGAGCCGACGATCGTGCGCACCTGGGCCTGGGCGCAGGCCCAGGTCGACGCCGGTGCGCGGGGCGTCGTGGTCACGCAGGGCACCGACACGCTCGAGGAGTCGGCGTACCTGCTCGACCTGCTCTGGGACCGGCCCGAGCCGCTCGTGGTCACCGGCGCGATGCGCTCGCCCCAGGCGGCCGGCGCGGACGGCCCGGCCAACCTGCTCACCGCCGTACGCTGCGCCCTCGCGGCCGGCTCCCGCGAGCGCGGCGTGCTGGTCGCCTTCGACGACGAGCTGCACCAGGCCCGCTGGGTCGCCAAGACCGACTCGATGTCGACCAGCGCCTTCCGCTCGCCGGTGTTCGGCCCGATCGGGCGCTGCGTCGAGGGCGAGGTCGTGTACGGCGTCCCGCCGGGCCGGGTGCCCGCACTGCGCCTCTCACCGGGACAGGAGTCCGGCGACCCGCGGGTGCCGCTGGTGGCGACCTACCTCGGCGACGACGGCTACGTGCTCGACGCGATCAGCGCCGACGACGTCGACGGCGTCGTGGTCGCCGGGTGCGGCGCGGGCCACGTGTCGGCCCGGGCGGCCGAGGCGGTGGGGCGCCTGGCCCGCCAGGTCCCGGTCGTCTTCGCCTCCCGGACCGGCTCCGGTCCCACCGCACGCTCGACCTACGGCTACCCGGGCTCCGAGGTCGACCTGCTCGCTCGCGGTGCCGTCGGCGCCGGCTGGCTGTCGCCGGTCAAGGCCCGGCTGCTGCTGTGGGTGCTGGCGTCGAGGGGACCGGTGGCGCGTGCGGACGTGGCGGCGGAGTTCGAGCGCCGCGGCCGGCCGTGACTCCCGTCAGCCCAGCCCGGTAGGCGAGTCCGGGGGCCGACCGGGCAGCACCTTGGCGACGTAGTCCCGAGCCGACTCGTAGATGTCGACCTCGTGTCCGGCCTCGTTCGAGAGCGCCCAGCGGTGCTCCATCACCTCGTGGAAGTACTCCGGCGCCGAGATGGCTCGGCGCAGCCCGGCCGGCAGCAGGTCGACGATCGGGGTGTAGACCGTGGCCAGCCAGCGCCGGGCGACGACCTCGCGGTCCTCGTCGTCGTATCCGCCGTGCGCGGTGAACGCCGCCAGGTCGTTGAGCAGCTTGCGGGCCTGGCTGTCCTCGGCGACCAGTCCGGTCAGCTCGCGCAGCTCGCGCCGGTGGTGCCCGGCCTCCACGACCTTGGGCTGGATCCGGACCCGGTCGGACTCGGTGCGCACGTCGAGCTCGTCGACGTCGAAGCCGAGCTCGTTGAGCCGTGCGATCCGCTGCTCGACGCGGTACCACTCGTCGGCGCCGAACTCCTCCGCCGCCGTGAGCTCGTCCCACAGCGCGTGGTAGCGGTCGGCCAGCTGGGCGACGATCGCGAAGGCGTCGACCTCGATGTCGGTGTCGCCGCTGGCCTGGAGGTCCATCAGCTCGGCGAAGATGTTCTCCACCCCGACGGTGACGTCCTGCTCGCGCATCGCGTCGGAGACCGACGAGCGCAGCTCGCCGGTCTCGGCGTCGACGAGGAAGGCCGCGAAGCCCCCGGCACTGCGACGGAACAGGGCGTTGGAGAGCGACACGTCGCCCCAGAAGAAGCCCGCCAGGTGCAGCCGCACCAGCAGCACGACGAGGGCGTCGACCAGTGCCGGAACCTGCTCCGCGCGCAGGCCGTGCTGGAAGACCGTCCGGTAGGGCAGTGAGTAGTGGAGGTGCTCGGTGAGCAGCGCCGCGGGGAGCGGCTCGCCGCCCGCGCCGACCCGTCCGGTGACCACCCCGCGTGGTACGACGGCCGGCTGGTCGATCCGCTGCAGGTCGCGCAGCAGATGGTACTCCCGCAGCGCGATCGCCTCCTCGGTCTCCTTCACGGCGAGGAACTGCCGATGCACCTGGACGACGCGGACGACGTGGCGGGACAGGCCGAGCGGCAGCGGCACGACGTACCAGTCCTCCCAGTCCGCCAGCGGCCGCGACCACGGCAGCCGGAACAGCGCCGGATCGGTGCGGGCGGCGACGACGTGCAGCGCCATGACGGCAAACCTACGACGTCTGAACTCGCCCGTCACGGGCACCGGCCCGATGCGAGATGTGGCATCGGGGCAGCGCCTGGCCGTGGACAAAGTCCGCGACGTAGGGGTACTACTGGGTGACGCACGCCACACATTCGGGAGGGGTGATCAGGCGATGACAACGACCAGTGGCCTGCCGGGACCGAGATCTCGACGCCGGCGCCGCGCGGCGCTCGCGGCCGTCGCGGCGCTCGCGGCCGGCAGCCTGACGGCGTGCGGCGGTTCCGGGAAGCCGGTGCTCAACTGGTACGTCAACCCCGACGGGGTCGACACCTTCCAGAAGTAGGAGAAGTCGTGCAGCACCGACCAGTACGAGCTCAAGGTCCAGCTGCTCCCCAACGGCGCGACCGACCAGCGCACCCAGCTGGCCCGGCGGCTCGCGGCGAAGGACTCCTCGACCGACCTGATGAACCTCGACCCGGTCTTCGTCGCGGAGTTCGCCAACGCCGGCTGGCTGCAGCAGGTCGAGGGCGACCTCGCCGACTCGATCACCAGCAGCGTCGAGGGCGACGGCGACTACCTGTCCGGGGCGGCCGCGACGGTCACCTGGGACGACAAGGTCTACGCGATCCCGCTGTGGGCCAACACCCAGGTGCTCTGGTACCGCAAGTCGCTGGCGCAGGCCGCGGGGCTCGACATGAGCCGGCCGGTCACCTGGGACCAGGTGATCAAGGCCGCGGCCGACAACGACGGCACGGTCGGCGTCCAGGCCAACAAGTACGAGGCGTACGTCGTGTGGATCAACGCCCTCGTCCAGGGCGCGGGCGGCGACATCGTCTCCGACACCGAGGCCGGCCGGGACGCCAAGGTCGACATCGACTCCGACGCCGGGCGCAAGGCGGCCGAGATCATCAAGGAGCTCGCGGACTCCAAGGCGGCCCAGCCCGACCTGACCGTCTCCAACGAGGGGACCAGCCTCGGGCAGATGTTCCCCGAGGGCGGGGCGGGCGAGTTCATGGTCAACTGGACGTTCGTCTACAAGAACTACGAGGGCCAGGTCGGCGCCGGCATCACCGACCAGCAGTTCGCCGACCTGGGCTGGGCCCGCTACCCCGCGACCGTCGCGGGCGAGGCCTCGAAGCCGCCCGTCGGCGGGATCGACATCGGCGTCGGCGCCTACAGCAAGCACCCGGACTTCGCGATGGAGGCGGCTCGCTGCATCACCTCCGAGCAGGCCCAGGTCGATCTCGCGCTCGACAACGGTCTGATGCCGTCGACCAACGCGGCCTACGACAAGGTCGCGGCGAGCGGCGACTACCCGGCCGACCTGATCGAGCTGTTCCGCACCAGTGTCGACGAGGGCGGTCCGCGGCCCAAGAGCGCGTTCTACGCGATGATCTCGGGCGCCATCCAGGCCCGGTGGCACTCGCCGACCTCGGTCGATCCCGGCAGCACACCGGAGGACTCCGCGACGTACCTCAAGGACGTGCTGGAAGGGAAGTCGCTGCTGTGAGCACCGTGACCGCGCCCGTGAAGGGCAAGCCCGTCGTCAGCGACCGGGCCCGCGCGGAGACCCGACTGGGCCAGAAGCTGGTGGCGCCGGCCATCGTGCTGATGCTCCTGGTGACGGCGTTCCCGATGCTGCGGGCCCTCTACCTCTCGACGTTCGACTACGCCCTGACCGCGCCCGACGACCGCGACTTCGTGGGACTCGGCAACTACCTCACCGCGTTGACGGACCCGCTGTTTTGGCAGACGACCGGCGTGACGGTGCTGTACATGGTCGTGACCGTGGCCATCGAGCTGGTCATCGGCTTCGTGTTCGCGATGGTGATGCACCGGGTGATCTTCGCCCGGGGCGTGATCCGGACCTCGATCCTGATCCCCTACGGCATCATCACCGTCGTCTCCGGCTTCGCCTGGCAGTTCGCGTTCTCCTTCCAGAACGGCTTCGTCAACGGCTGGCTGCCCTTCGTCGGCGACGACTTCAACTGGTTCGGCCAGACCGGGTCCGCGGTCGTCGCGATCATGGTCTCGGAGATCTGGAAGACGACGCCGTTCATGTCGCTGCTGCTGCTGGCCGGGCTGGCCCAGGTCAGCGAGGACATGATCGAGGCCGCCAAGGTCGATGGCGCGACCTGGACCCAGCGGTTGACCAAGGTGATCCTGCCGAACATGCGGGCCGCGATCATGGTCGCCGTGCTGTTCCGGGCCCTGGACGCCTACCGGATCTTCGACAACATCTTCGTGATGACCGCAGGCGCGGTGAAGACCGAGTCGATCAGCTTCTTGACCTATCGCCAGACCATCGAGCAGTTCCAGCTCGGCATGGGTTCCGCGCTCTCGGTGCTGCTGTTCCTCTCGGTGCTGGTGGTGGCGTTCGCGATCGTCAAGCTCTTCCGCGTCGATCTGGCGCAGGCACGGCAGGAGTCCTGACATGGGAAACGGAATCCGCAACCGCATCGGCATCATCGTCGGCTGCCTCCTGATCATGGTCTGGTGCCTGCTGCCCGTGGTCTGGATCATCTCGCTGTCCTTCAAGTCCGAGACCGCGATCACCAACGGCAGCCCGGGCTTCTTCCCCGCCGGCGGCGGGGGAGCGGGCTGGGACAACTACCGCGCCGTGTGGGACAACGAGCAGTTCCGCCGCGCGATCTTCAACTCGATCGGCATCAGCCTGATCGCGACCCTGCTCTCGGTGGTCGTGGCCACCCTGGCGGCGTACGCCATCGCCCGGTTGGAGTTCCGCGGCAAGAAGGCGGTGCTCACCATCGCGCTGGCGATCGCCATGTTCCCGGTGGTGTCACTGGTCGGCCCGCTCTTCGACATGTGGCGGGCGATCGGGCTCTACGACACCTGGCCGGGCCTGATCATCCCGTACATGTCGTTCACGCTGCCGCTGGCGATCTGGACCCTGTCGGCCTTCTTCCGCGAGATCCCGTGGGAGATGGAGCAGGCGGCCCAGGTCGACGGCGCGACGTCGTGGCAGGCGTTCCGCAAGGTGATCGTGCCGCTCGCGGCGCCCGGTGTGTTCACGGCGGCGATCCTCACCTTCTTCTTCGCCTGGAACGACTTCGTGTTCGGCATCTCGCTCACCTCGACCGAGAACGCCCGCCCGATCCCGGCGTCCCTGTCGTTCTTCGTCGGGTCCGACCCGTTCAACCGGCCGGCCTCGCTGCTCGCCGCGGGAGCGGTCGTCGCGACCATCCCGATCGTCGTCATCGTCCTGATCTTCCAGCGCAAGATCGTCGCCGGCCTGACCTCCGGCGCCGTGAAGGGGTGAACCACTGATGGCTGCCATCACCATGAACCACATCGTCAAGCAGTACGGCGACGGCTTCCCGGCCGTGAACGACGTCTCGATCGACGTCGCCGACGGGGAGTTCATGATCCTCGTCGGGCCCTCGGGCTGCGGGAAGTCCACGCTGCTGCGGATGATCGTGGGCCTGGAGGACATCACCTCCGGCGACATGATGATCGGGGACAAGCGGGTCAACGACCTCGCCCCGCGCGAGCGCAACCTCGCCATGGTGTTCCAGAACTACGCGCTCTACCCCCACCTCACCGTCTACGAGAACATCGCGTTCCCGCTGCGCCTGGCCAAGAAGCCGGACGCCGAGGTCGACAAGCTGGTGCGCGAGGCGTCGGCGACCCTCGAGCTCGACGAGCACCTCGAGCGCAAGCCCGGCAACCTGTCCGGCGGCCAGCGGCAGCGGGTCGCGATGGGCCGGGCGATCGTCCGGCAGGCCGACGCCTTCCTCTTCGACGAGCCGCTGTCCAACCTCGACGCCAAGCTGCGCGGGCAGATGCGCACCGAGATCGCCCGGCTGCAGAAGCGCCTCGGCATCACCACGGTCTACGTCACCCACGACCAGACCGAGGCGATGACGCTCGGCGACCGGGTCGCCGTACTCAAGCGCGGGCTGCTGCAGCAGCTCGCGACGCCCCGCGAGCTCTACGAGAACCCCGGCAACCTCTTCGTCGCGGGCTTCATCGGCTCGCCGCCGATGAACTTCCTGCCCGCCACTGTCGAGGGCGGCCAGGTGAACCTGCCCTTCGGCAGCGTCGAGATCCCGGCCGACAAGGCCGAGCGCGCCGCCGGCCGGGGCCTCCTGATCGCCGGCATCCGCCCCGAGCACTTCGAGGACGCCTCGCTCGCCGCTGCCGAGGGGCGCAGCGGGTCGACCTTCTCGGCCACCGTCGACGCGGTGGAGTGGCTCGGGAACGAGACCTACGCGTACATCCCGTTCGAGGCGCCCGACGAGGTCAAGGCCCAGCTGCAGCAGCTGGAGAAGGACCTCGACGGCGAGGCGATGCGCACCCAGCTCGTCGTCTCCCTCGACGGCGCGAGCCGGATCGCCGAGGGCAGGGACGCCGAGATCTGGGTCGACGGACGCCGGATCCACCTCTTCGACCCGGCCACCGGTGAGAACCTCACCGTCGACCGGGAGCGGGCAGGCCGGATCCCGGGCGCGGAGGTCGCCGCCGGCTAGGCTCAATGCCGTCAACTTAAGGACGGGGCGGGTGGGTCAAGGACCGAGTGCGGCGTGTCGGCGTGGGGTGCAACGGAGCCCGGGTTAGAGATGCAACGACCAAGAAGCTTCTCCTTCCCCGGGAGCTCCGTTGCCTGTTCATCATGTCATCCCCAACATCAGTTCCCGCGTCAGTTCCCACGCCGCTGGACGTGAGGAGCGCTCGCGAAGCGTGTACGCACCGGGTCATCTGGGCGAGTTGACCCAGATCGTGTCGTTCGAGATGGTCGACGCGGTCCTTGCCCAGACCCGCAGGGTCCAGCAACGCACCCGTGACCTTCCCTCCCGGGTCGTGGTCTACCTCCTCCTTGCCGGTGCACTGTTCGCCGAGTGCGGCTACCGGCAGGTATGGGCCCGGCTGGTCACGGGTCTGGATCCGGCGCTCGGGCCCCTCGCCAGGCCGTCCGCCGCGGCGCTGGCCGCAGCACGCCGCCGTGTCGGCCCGGCACCGTTGCGAGAGTTGTTCGCTCTGCTGACGACGTCGGCCGCGGCCCCTGGCACGAAGGGCACGTGGTGGCGCGGGCGGCTGGTGTGCGCGATCGACGGCACCATGATGTGCTGCCCCGACACCGAAGCGAACCTGAGGGTGCACCGCAAGGGCCGGGGCTATCACGGCGGCACCGGATACCCGATGATCCGGCTGCTCGCGTTGGTCGCGTGCGGCACCCGAACCCTGCTGGCCGCGACGTTCGGCCCGACCAGCCGTGGCGAGACCCGGTTCGCACTCGACCTGCTCGGTGCGATGGGCCCGGGGATGATCGTGCTGGGCGACCGCAACTTCGCGGCCGGCGACCTCATCACCCAGATCGCCGCAACCGGTGCCGACGTGCTCATGAGAGCCAAGAACGGCCGTGGTGCTCGCAAGCTCCCAGTGTGCCACCGGGGCCTGACCCCGGATCTTGGACACGCCGAATCCCGCACCCGTGAGGGTGGCGGGGAGAGCGAGATGATCCGAGAATCATGGCCAGGAAGAACTACTCCGAGGAGTTCCGTCGTCAGGCCGTCGACTTGTACGAGTCCACCCCGGGGGCCACGGTCCGCGGCATCGCCGAGGACCTGGGCATCGTGCGGGGCACGCTGCGCGGGTGGCTCGAGGTGTACGGGACCGGCAAGAAGACCGCTGCTGACGGGACGTTGACCTCCAGCCCGTTGCAGTCCAAGCCCACCAGCAAGACGACCTCGGGCCCGGGTGAGGAGTCGCCCGATCAGGAGCTGGCTCGGCTCCGCGCCCGGGTCGCCGAACTCGAGGTCGAGACCACCAAGCTGGCCACCGAGCGGGAGATTCTCCAGCGGGCGGCGAAGTATTTCGCCGGGGAGACGGTCTGGTGAGTCGCTTCCAGTTCGTCGCCGACAACTCCGCCACCTTCGAGGTGAAGCGACTGTGTGAGCTCGTCGAGATCGAGCGTTCGTCGTACTACGCGTGGAAGGCCGGGGCTCCTGCTCGGGCTGAGCGGGCTGCCGCGGACGCCGTGCTGGTCGAGCGGATCCGCGCCGTCCACGACGAAGACAACACTTGCGGGGCACCGCGGATCACCGCCGAGCTCAACGACGGCGCACCGGCCGAGGAGCGGGTCAACCACAAGCGGGTCGCGCGGGTGATGCGGGCCGCGGGGATCGCCGGCTACGTCAAGAAGCGGCGGGTGCGGACCACGATCCCCGAGCAGTCCGATCAGAAGGTCCCCGACCTGCTGAAGCGGGACTTCACCGCCCCCGCGCCCGGGCTCCGCTACGTCGGCGACATCACCTACCTGCCGTTGGCCGACGGGACAAACCTCTACCTGGCCACCGTGATCGACTGCTACAGCCGACGCCTTGCCGGATGGGCGGTCGCCGACCACATGCGCACCAGCCTCGTCGAGGACGCCCTCAACGCAGCCAAGACCACCCGCGGCAGCCTCGCCGGGGCGGTGTTCCACTCCGATCACGGGTCGGTCTACACGAGCAAGGACTACGCCCGGCTCTGCAAGAGTCTCGGCGTCACCCAGTCGATGGGCGCTGTCGGCACGTCGGCCGACAACGCGCTCGCGGAGTCGTTCAACGCGACTCTGAAGCGTGAGGTCCTCCAAGACGCCGCCTGCTGGGCTGATGAGGCCAGCTGCCGCCGAGAAGTGTTCCGGTGGATCGTGCGCTACAACACCCGACGCCGACACTCCTGGTTGTCAATGGCCATGTTGCGGTCCCCACTGGTGGCCAACTAGAAGTCCCCACCCCTCGCTGAGTTTCAGCTGGTCTTGAGTCGGGTTCCTCCGTTCGCTCGGGCCTGTCTCATTCGGTAGGAGTCGCCGTCGGTGACGACGGTGTGGCAGTGGTGCAGGAGCCGGTCGAGCATGCTGACTGCGGTGGTGTGCTCGGGCAGGAACCTGCCCCAGGACTCGAACGGCCAGTGCGATGCGACGCCGAGCGAGCGTCTCTCGTAGGCGGCCGCGACGAACCGGAACAGCAACTGTGCGCCGGTGTCGTCCAATGGTGCGAAGCCGAGCTCGTCGACGAGTACGAGGTCGTGGCGCAGCAGGGTGTCGATGACTTTCCCGACCGAGTTGTCGGCCAGTCCTCGGTAGAGGGTCTCGACGAGGTCGGCGGCGGTGAAGTACCGCACCCGGTGCCCGTGCTCGACCGCGGCGATGCCCAGAGCGATGAGCGTGTGGGACTTGCCGGTGCCGGCCGGGCCGATCAGGCACACGTTCTCGGCCGCGCGGATCCACTCCAACGACGAGAGGTAGTCGAAGGTGGCGGGTGGGATCGAGGACGCTGCCACGTCGAACTCCTCGAGCGTCTTGGTCACAGGGAACGCGGCTTGCCGCAGCCTGGTCCGGGCATTGGACGCCTCTCGTGAGGCGATCTCGGCCTCGATGAGGGTGCGCAGGAACTCCTCTGGCTTCCACCGTTGGGTCTTGGCGGTGACCAGCAGCTCAGGTGCCAGTCGGCGCATCGCGGCCATCTTCAACCGCTTCAATCCCTCGTTCAGGTCAGCGGGCAGCGGCGGTGGCGTCGTCGCGGTCACGACACCTCACCCCCATCCGTCCCATCGATCCGGTAGGCATCCAGCGACCTGGTCGGGACGGTGGGAAGGGTCATCACCAGCGCCTGCCCGGCCGGCGTGGGCCGGGGTGCGTGGCCGTTGGTGGCCAGGATCGACCGGACGTCGTCGGCACGCCATCGTCCGAACGCGACGGCCCGCTCGAGTGCCGCGATCAGCGGCTCGCTGCCGTGCGCGGCGCCCAGGGTTAGCACCTCGGCGATCTCGCTGCCCAGCTTGGTCACACCCGCGGCGGCGGCACCGACCAGGAACTGCTCGGCGACCGGACCCAACGCGAGGAACTCCCGCTCGGCCGGCGTCCGCGGTCGGGCGCCACGGTGCGGTGTGGCCGGCCGGGGACGGTCGTAGTGCGCGTCGTCGATGCTGACCTCGCCCGGTGCGACCAGCGCGTGTTCGGCGTGGACCTCACCGGTGACCGGCTCGATGACCCGCAGCACCCGGTCCCGCTCGTCGACCAGCACCGTGACGATGGTGCCGATCAGCCGGTTCGGGACCGAGTAGCGGGCCGACCCGAACCGGATGCAGGACAGCTTGTCGACCTTCCGGGTGATCGGTGTGGGGCCGACCTCGAGTCGCAGTGACGGCAGGTCGCCGAGCAGGTCTCGCTCGGTGGCCAGTCGCTCCGCCGGGACCGCGTGGATCTCACTGTGACGACGCCCGTTGACCTCGACACCCCACGCTCGTGCCCGCTCGTTGAGCCCGGCATAGCCGCCAGCCCACGGATCCCCCTCGAGCTCCAACGGCGTGAGGAGGTCGTCCTTGGCGTAGCCGACCAGGTTCTCCACGATGCCCTTCGATTCGGGGTCCGCGGCGTGGCAGAAGTCGGGCCGGAACCGGTAGTGGCTGGCGAACCGGACGTAGTCAGGTGCCGGCACCACCACGTTCGCGACCACGTTGCCCTTCAGGCACGCCATCCGGTCGGCCAGCACGAGGGTCGGGACACCGCCGAGCTCCTCGAAGCACTGCGCCAACAGGCCCAGTGTGGTGGCCTGCTGCTCGTCGGGGGCGAAGCGGACGAACCGGTAGCGCGACCAGGCCAGCACCGCGCAGAACACATGGGTCCGACGTCCCGCGACCAGCTCGGTGCCCCAGTCGATCGCCAGCACCTCGCCCGGCGTCCAGATCGCCGGACGCCGCCCAGCGGCACGGGCCTGCCCGATGCGCCACTGACTCTTGGCGTCGGCCACCAGACGTCGGAAGTTGCGATCCGACCCCTCATAGCCAGCAGCGCGGGCGGCCGGCAGCAGCCTCTTCGCGCTGATCTTCGCCGCAGTGTCGTTGACCTTCTCGGCGACCAACTGCGCGACCGAGTCGTAGTTGCGACCACGCTCGACTCGCAGGGCTGGGAGCTCGCCGCGGCTGCTGGCCTGGTGGGCCTCGATGACCCGCCGAACTGTCTTGTGGGTCGTGCCGCACATCGCGGCCGCTCCTCGGTAGCTGCCCACCTCGCGGTAGGCCGAAATGATGTCCATCCGTTCACTCTCGTTCTTCAATGGAGACCCCTGCGTGGTGACGACGGCTGACTAGGCATCACCACCGTCGCCACGCAGGGCCTCACGAGCTGTCACGACACGCGAAGAACGAGGAGTGAGGACTTCTACATGGCCACCACCGGGGACCCGGCATGGCCACCAGCGGGGACCGCTACCTGGCCACCAGTGGGGACTTTTTCATGGCCACGGACACTGGTGCGGCTACCTGCCACCGTCCACCTACGAGGCCCGCCGGGCCGCTACGCTGCCAACCGCTGCGTAATCAAACCCTGTGTCCAAGATCCGGGGGTAGGGCCCACCGTCTGGGCGACGGGTCCTACCTGTCGCGGATCGGTCCGGTCCAAGTCCGCGTGATCGATGCAACGATCACGATCACCACTCCCGCAGGCCAGCGCGAGGCGTCCTACCGGCTGATCACCACCGTCATCGATCAGTCCTGCAGGGCCGAGGAGATCGTGCGGCTCTACCACCAGCGGTGGGAGATCGAGACCACCTACTGCGAACTCAAGTCCACCATCCTGGGCGGGCGAGTGCTCCGCGCCCGCACCCCGACCGGTATCGAGCAAGAGGTCTACTGACACGCTCCGCGCTTCTCGGACAGTTGGCCCCAAGATAGAATTCTTGGGATTGACTGAAAGGCAATATTCCGTTGGCTGCGAAGAAGTATTCTCAGGAGTTCAAGGACGCGTGTGTCCAGGAAGTGATCAGGACTTCACAGCCGATCGCTGTGGTGGCCCGCGAGAACGGGGTTGTCGAGCAGACGCTGCGTAACTGGGTGAACGCGTACAAGAAGGCGCATCCAGTTCCGGAGGCGGAGTTGTCGGTTTCGGAGCGTGCCCGTTTGAAGGCGCTCGAGGCCGAGGTGCGTGAGTTGCGCGCTGAGAACGAGTTCTTGGGAAAAGCAACGGCCTTCTTCGCGAAGAAGCACCGGTGAGCGTGAAGTACGCGTTCATCGAATCCGAAGAGGGCAACTATCCGCTGATCTCGATGTGCCGCTGGGCGGGTGTGTCCCGATCGGGGTACCACTCGTGGAAGACCAGGCCGCCGTCGGCGCGGGCGGTGCGAAGGGCCGAGCTTGCCGTGCTGGTCCGGTTCTCGTTCACCGAGTCTGATGAGACCTACGGCTACCGACGGGTCCATGCCGACCTGCTGCGGTGGGGTCACGACGTTGATGACGAGACAGTCCGTTCGATCATGCGCGAGCTCGGTCTGGTGGCCTGCCAGCCCCGTCCATGGCGTCCGGTCACGACGATTGCCGGCGACGCCGGCGAGACTCCCGACCTCGTCCGACGCGACTTCACCGCTGCGGCGCCAGCTTCCAAGCTCGTCGGCGACATCACCTACATCCGCACCTGGCAGGGATGGTTGTACCTGGCGACCGTGCTGGACTGCTTCACCAAGAAGGTCGTGGGCTACGCGATGGCCGACCACATGCGCACCGAGTTGGTCACCGCCGCGTTGGATATGGCTGCACGCAATGGTCATATCCGTCCCGGAATTACCATCATGCACACCGATCGCGGCACTCAATACACGTCGGACGAATACGCGAAACACGCCACACGGCTCGGGATATTGCGGTCCGTTGGGCGCACCGGGATCTGTTATGACAATGCTTGGGCGGAATCGTTCAACTCGACCCTGAAGAACGAGCGAGTTCACCGGACCTCGTACCCCACTCGCGATGCTGCTCGGTTTGACATTACCCGCTATATCGAACTACGGTATAACGCCAGAAGGCTTCACTCTGCGGTCGGTTACCGCACCCCGAACGAGGTCGAAGAAGCTTGGTACGCAGCGCATAGCGCCGCGTAATCAACCACCGAAATTCACTGTCCGAATTTCGCGGGGCGGCTCATACGCACTGTTGGTGGCCTACCAGGCCATCAGGATCGCGATCGCTGACACCGCGATCGCCCGCCCCGAGCTCGACCCTGACCGGGCCAGCTTCACCGTGGCGTTCAACGCCGCACGTGACCAGATCATCAAAGCGGCCGGGATCATCGCCGGCGCTGTCACCGACATCGTCGGCGCCATCGGACGCCAGATCCTGGCCGACCTTCTGCCCCAACGCCGAGCCCGTACCGCCCCACGGGTGGTGAAACGAGCGATCTCAAACTACGCCCCACACACCGCCAGCGGACGGCTCCGCGGCCCCAGCCACCACACCGACACCAGAATCAACATCCTCACCGGCGCGCCACCGTGACAACCACCATGTCGGCTTAAGTTGACGGCATTGCGGCTAGGCTAGCGGCGTACGGCGCTCGCGCGGTCCGCGTTGCGGCGGATCGCGGTCGTGAACGTCGAGAACAGGGGGACGGGCAGGTCGTGCCCCCAGCCCTGGACGAAGGTCACCCGAGCACCCGGTATCGCGGCCGCGGTGGCGCGCCCGCCGGAGATGTGGACCATCCGGTCGGCGAGCCCGTGCATGACCAGCGTCGGCGCGGTGACGGTGCCCAGCGCGTGGGTCCGGTCGGGCTGGGTGAGCACGGCCATCATCTGGCGCAGCACGCCCGCGCGCGTGACGCCGCGGTCCCAGGTCTCGCCGGCGCGCTCGCGCAGTCTCTCGTCGGTCTGCGGGAAGCGCGGCGAGCCGATGATCCGCCAGACCGCCAGGCTGCCGCGGATGTAGTCGTCGCGGGTCGGTCCCCGTCCGGCGACCAGGGTGGGCAGCAGGCTGGGGTGCTGGCGGCCGACCGTGCGCCGGCCGGTGGTCGACATGATGCTGCTCAGGCTGCGCACCCGCTCGGGCTCCGCGAGCGCCATGGTCTGCGCGATCATGCCGCCCATCGACACGCCGGCGACGTGCGCCGTGTCGAGGCCGAGGTGGTCGAGCAGGCCGAAGGCGTCCTCGGCCAGGTCGGCGATGGAGTACGGCGCCCGCGTGGGCGCCCCCACGAACGCGCGGAGCAGGTCGCCGCGTCGTACCCGACCGGTCGAGCGGGTCGAGCGGCCGGTGTCGCGGTTGTCGTACCTGATGACGTAGAAGCCGGCGTCGGCCAGCTGGGCGCACAGCTCGGCGTCCCACCACGTCATCGGGCCGCCGAGGCCCATCACCAGGAGCAGCGGCTCGGCCCCCGGATCGCCGAAGGTCTGGTAGCAGAGCTCGATCTCGGCGGACACGGGGGCGAGCAGCTCGTCAGAGGCGGACATGACAACAGTTTGACAACGTGCGGGTAGTTGTCCATTCAACTGGGTAACGTGGGTGACGTGAGCACCACGTTGGCACCCTGGCTGCTGCCCGACGGCTACGGCCGTCCGGCGCTGGCCGCGCTGCTGCGCGAGGGCAGTGTGGTGACCGAGGCGGGGCGCCTGGCGGCACGTCGTGGCGCGGCCCGACGCGTGTGGCGTCGTACGCCGCTCGCGGGTCGGTCCCCGGTCCGCGAGGCCGAGCCGGTGCTGCTCATCCCCGGCTTCCTCGCCGGCGACTGGACCCTCACCGCGATGGCAGCCGAGCTGCGCGGCCGCGGCCTGCGCACCTACCGCTCCCACATCCACGCCAACGTGGGCTGCACCGTCGGCTCGGCCCTCGCGCTCGAGACGCGGCTGGAGCAGATCGCCGAGCGGCGCGACGCCCGGGTCCGGATCGTCGGGCACAGCCTCGGCGGGATGATCGCCCGCGGCCTCGCCGCCCGCCGCCCCGACCTGGTGGCCGGGATCGTCACCATGGGCAGCCCGATGCGCGCCCCCGCCGCCCACCACGCCCTGCTGACCCGTGGGGTGCGCGTCCTCAACCGGCTCTCCGACGCCGGCCTCCCGGGCTTGATGAGCGAGGACTGCGTGGCCGGCGAGTGCGCCCACCTCAGCTTCACCGAGTCGCAGCAGCCGCTGCGCGCCGACGTGGCGATGACCAACATCTACTCCCGTCGTGACGGGATCGTCGACTGGCGGGCCTGCATCGACCCCGCCGGCGAGGCGGTCGAGGTGCGGGCCTCGCACATCGGGATGGCGGTCGACCCGCGGGTGATCGACGTGGTGGCCCGCGCGCTGGAGGTTCCGGACGTGCGTCGTACCGGACAATATGGTCGCGATTCGGCCTGATCGACGACCGTTTCGTCCGGTACGACGGGGGCCCCGGCCAAGGGTCACATCGTGTTGACGATGAGCCCGATGTGGGTGAAGAAGTTCATCGCGCCGAACAGCAGGAACAGCACGCCCGACACGCCCCAGAGCCAGCCGGTGATCCGGGCCCAGGCGCCCGCCGTGCCGGTGCTGCGCAGGCGGTTGACCAGGACGGCGAAGGCGAGGGCGCCGAGGCCGACGATGCCGATCAGGCCCGACATGAAGATCGCCTCGACCAGCGGGTAGTCCGCGAACTCGCCGGAGATGGGCTCCTGCGGGGGCGCGGCGAACAACTGGTACTTGATGCCGGCGACGGCGATCGCAAGCAGGCTGAGGCCGAGACCGCCGATGAAGACGGTGATCGGCTGGGCGACGCGGGCGAACGCCTCGACCGGCCTGCTGGCGGCGAGGGCGACCGCGCCGCGCTTCCACAGGTAGAGAGCCGCGGCGAGCAGGAGCACGCCGAAGCCCAGGCTGGTCTCGCCGAAGATGATGTTGTCGAACGGGAAGCCCCCGGCCGCCAGCGGCCAGGTCAGTGTCATGTGCAGGCCGGTCGTGGTGAGGACCGCGCCGAGGACGCCGAAGGTCAGCGCCCAGCCGTCGGGCTCGACCTCCTCGGGGGCGCGGAGGAGCTCGCGGCCGAGCAGGACGAGGCTGATCAGTCCGGCGCCGACGGCGACGGCCATGATCGTGTTGTAGGTGGGCATGTTCGCCCAGTCGATCTTCAGGCCCTCTTGGGCCACAAGGCTGCTCATCGTGTGTACCTCTGTTGAACCGTGGGACCGGATCTCGGCCCTCGATCGACAGAACCTATACGCGCGTATAGATATTCCCGAGTGCGTACCCTGAGTCCGTGCCCGCCTCCTCCCGCCGCCCCGTCCAGGAGCGCAGCGCCCAGCGCACGCGGGCGATGACCCAGGCTGCCGCCCGGCTGCTGATCGAGGAGGGCCCGGACGCCGTCACCCACCGCCGGGTCGCGGCGGCAGCCGGCGTGCCGTCCGGGTCGGCGGGCTACTACTTCGCCACCCGCCAGGAGCTGTACGCCGCCGCGGTCACCGCCGCCGAGGTGATCCGGACGACCGCCGCCGCCGCGCGTGCCCGCAGGATCACGCGCCGCGGCCGTTCAGCCCGGCACACCGCGGAGCTGCTGCTCGAGGTCCTCTACGCCCCCGCGCTCGACTCCGCCGTCGTCACCCGTCGCCTCCAGCCCATGCTGGCCGCCACCGCCGACCCCGAGCTGCGCCCGATCATGGCCGCCTCCCGCCCCGCTCTCCTCGAGGCGCTGCGAGAGACGCTGGAGCGGTGCGGCTGGGCGGCGGTCGCGGCGAGCCCGGACTTCGACCTCGTGGTCCGGATGCTCGACGCGGCGCTGCTGTACGGCGCGGCGGTGGGGGATGAGGACCCGATCGCCGACGCTGTGGGGGATGTCGCGAGGTTGTTGGAGCTGGTGCGGGGCGGGTGACGGGACCGGACCCGCGCGTGGAAGGTCAGTCGAAGTCGATGGCCGAGAAGCCGCGCAGCTTGGACAGCTGGTGCTCGGAGGTGATCGTGCGGATCGTGCCGCTGCGCGAGCGC
Source organism: Nocardioides sp. S5-5 (assembly GCF_054954065.1). NCBI lineage: Bacteria > Bacillati > Actinomycetota > Actinomycetes > Propionibacteriales > Nocardioidaceae > Nocardioides > Nocardioides sp. S5-5. Next base: position 3,991,876 of record NZ_CP199913.1, on the reverse strand, counting down.
ATGACCAGCGACTGGGTGACCGCGCCGCCGCCCCGGTAGCGCACGCCGCGAACCAGCTCGCCGTCGGTGATGCCGGTGGCGACGAAGAAGCAGTCGTCGCCGGTGACCAGGGTGTCGGTGGTGAGGATGTGGTCGGGGTCCAGGTCGTGGCCGGCGTCGATGGCGCGCTGGCGCTCCTCGTCGTCGGTGGGCCACAGCCGGCCCTGGATGGTGCCGCCCATGGCCTTCATGGCGCAGGCGGCGATGATGCCCTCGGGCGTGCCGCCGATGCCGAGCAGCAGGTCGATGCCGGTGTCGGGGCGGGCGGCCATGATCGCGCCGGCGACGTCGCCGTCGGTGATGAACTTGATCCGCGCGCCGGTGGCGCGGATCTCCTCGACCAGGGTCGCGTGACGCGGCCGGTCGAGGAGGACGACGGTGACGTCGGAGGGGTTGGAGCCCTTGGCCTTGGCGACCTGGTGGATGTTCTCGGCGACGGGGTAGCGGATGTCGACGACGTCGGCGGCCTCGGCGCCGGTGACCAGCTTCTCCATGTAGAACACGGCGGAGGGGTCGTACATGGTGCCGCGCGGGGCGACGGCCAGGACGGCGACCGCGTTGGCCATGCCCTTGGCGGTCAGGGTGGTGCCGTCGATCGGGTCGACGGCGACGTCGCACTCGGGGCCGGTGCCGTCGCCGACGTTCTCGCCGTTGTACAGCATGGGGGCGTTGTCCTTCTCGCCCTCGCCGATGACGACGGTGCCGTTCATGCTGACGCTGGAGATCATCACGCGCATCGCCTGGACGGCGACGCCGTCGGCGCCGTTCTTGTCGCCGCGGCCGACCCAGCGCCCGGCTGCCATGGCGGCCGCCTCGGTGACCCGCACCAGCTCGAGAGCGAGGTTGCGGTCGGGGGCGGGCGGCTCCACGGCGAGGGCTTCGTTCATAGGGCGAACCTTATCGGTCGCGGACTCACCGGGCGTACACGTCGACCTCGGTGGCCTTGACGACGAAGGCCACCGAGGCACCCGGCGCCAGGCCGAGCTCGGCGACGGACGCGACGGTCACGTCGGCCGTCAGGTCCCCCGCCCGGACCCGGACCAGGTCCCCGAGCGGCTCCAGCTCGGTGACCACGACAGGCAGCGCGTTGCGCGGGCTTCCGCCCGGCGGCTCCCGGTGGACCGCCACCGCGGAGGGGCGGAAGACGGCGACCGCGTCGGTGCCGGGAACGGGCGGGGGAGCGCCGGGCGTGCCGTGGAGGAGGAGCCCGTCGGGGCGTCGTACGCCGTCGGGGGTGGCGATGCCGGCGACCAGGTTGAGCCCCGCGAACCGGGCGGCGAAGGCGCTGCGGGGCCGGGAGAGCACCTCGGCGGTCGGGCCCTGCTCGACCACCCGCCCGTCGTCGAGTACGACGACCCGATCGGCGAGCAGCAGCGCGTCGAGGACGTGGTGGGTCACGATCACGGTGGTGCGCTCGGCGAGCACCCGGCGGAACAGGGTGCGCAGCGCGGGCGCGACCGCCACGTCGAGGGCGGCCATCGGCTCGTCGAGCAGCAGCAGCAGCGGCTCGGCGGCGAGCGCCCGGGCGACGGCGACCCGCTGGGCCTGGCCACCGGAGAGCTGGGCCGGGCGCCGCTCGGCGAGCTCGGCGGCGTCGACCTCGGCCAGCCAGTGTGCCGCGGCCGCGCGGGCGGCGCGGCGACCGGCGCCGGTGCTGCGGGGGCCGAAGGCGACGTTCTCGCGGACCGAGAGGTGCGGGAAGAGCAGGGGCTCCTGCGCGAGGAGGGCGGTACGTCGCGCGTGCGGCGCGACCCAGCGCCCGGGGCCGGTCAGCTCCTCGCCGTCGAGCACCACCCGGCCGCCGTCGGGGCGCAGCAGCCCGCCGAGCACCGCGAGCGTGGTGGACTTCCCGGCGCCGTTGGGCCCCAGCAGGGCCACGGTCTCGCCGTCGGCCACCTCGAAGGCGACGTCGACGCCGCGCTCGGCGACGACGACCTCGACCCGCGCGCTCACAGCGCGCCCCGCGGCCGGACCAGGCCGATGACGAGCACGGCGACCACGACCAGGACCAGCGACATCGCGACCGCGGCGTCGGCGTCGGTGACGCGGAGGTTGTAGATCAGCAGCGGCAGGGTTCGCGTGGTGCCCTCGAGACTGCCCGCGAAGGTGATCGTCGCGCCGAACTCCCCGAGCGAGCGGGCGAACGCCAGCACCGCGCCGGACGCGAGCCCGGGCAGCACGAGCGGCAGGGTGACCCGGCGCAGCACCGTGGTCGGCCGGGCGCCGAGGGAGGCCGCCACGACGTCGTACCGCTCCCCGGCGGTGCGCAGCGCACCCTCCAGGCTGACGACCAGGAACGGCAGCGACACGAACGTCTGGGCCAGCACCACGGCGATCGAGGTGAACGCGATCCGGATCCCGAGCGCCTCGAGCTCGCCGCCGAGCAGGCCCTGGCGGCCGAACGCCGAGAGCAGCGCGATGCCGCCGACGACGGGCGGCAGCACGAGCGGCAGCAGCACCAGGGAGCGGACCAGGCCCAGCCAGCGCGCCTCGCTGCGCGCCAGCACGGTCGCGAGCGGTACGCCGAGCAGCAGGCAGAGCAGCGTGCTCGCGGTCGACGTCTTGAGACTGAGCACCAGCGCGGAGCGGGCGGCCTCGGAGGTGACCAGCGAGGGGAAGTCGCCCCAGGCGATCCGGGTCGTCATCGCGGCGACCGGGAGCACCACGAACACGCCGGCCAGCAGCGCGGGCCCGAAGAGCCAGCGCGGCAGGCCGACGTGCCGGGTGTGCGTCATGCGGCGAAGCCTAGGGACTCAGGAGGTGGGTGCTCCGAACCCCGCGTCCTTCAGCACCGTCTGGCCCTCGCCGAGGACCAGGTCGATCCACTGCTGGGCGAGGTCGGCGTGCTTCGAGCCCTCGACCGCGACGATCGGGTAGCGGTTGACGACGCCGGCCGCCTCCGGGAACTCGATGCCCTCGAGGTCGTCACCGGCGGCGGAGACGTCGGTGACGTAGACCAGACCGGCGTCGGCCTCGCCGTCCTCGACCTTGGTCAGCACGCCGGACACGGACTCCTCCTCGCTGACCGGCGTGAAGGTCAGGCCGGCGGCGTCGGCGACCTTGAGCGCGGCGCTGCCGCACGGGACCTCCGGCTGGCACAGCACCAGCTTGACATCCGACTTCGCGAGGTCGGCGAGGCTGGTGATCCCCGCCGGGTTGCCCGGGGGCACGGCGATCATCAAGGTGTTGGTCGCGAACTCGCTCGGGTCGCCGTCGGCCAGCTTCGCGGCGACCAGCTTGTCCATGTTGGCGGTGTCGGCCGACGCGAACACGTCGGCGTCGGCGCCCTCGGTGATCTGGGCGACCAGGTCGGAGGAGCCGCCGAAGGACAGCTTCACGTCGACGTCCGGGTGGGCGTCCTCGAACTGGTCCTCGAGCTGCTCGAAGGTCTTCGTGAGCGACGCGGCGGCGAAGACGGTCAGGGTCTGCTCGCCCTTGCCCGCGTCGTCACCGTCGCCGTCGTCGCCGCACGCGGCGAGGGGGAGGGCGAGCAGGACGGCGGCACTGGTCGCGCCGAGACGGCGCCAGGTCTTGTTCATCACGATTGCCTCAGGACTTCCTCGGGACGGGTCGTTCGACGACGACATTGGTGGACTTGACCGACGCGATCGCGCGGGTGCCGGGCGCCAGGCCGAGCTCGGCCGCGGCTTCCGCGCTCATGAGGGACACCACCCGGTAGGGCCCGCAGACCATCTCCACCTGGGCCATCACCGTGTCGGCGAGGACCCTGGTGACGATGCCGCTCATCCGGTTGCGGGCGCTGACGTCGCCGGCCCGGGTGCGGTCCCGGTCGGCCTCGTCGACCAGCGACGCCGCCAGCGCGGCGAGGTCGGCTCCGGGGATCACGGTGCGGCCGTCGACGGTGCTGCTCGGCACCCGCCCCGCGTCGATCCACCGGCGCACGGTGTCGGTCGAGACGCCGAGCAACTCGGCGGCCTCGGAGACGCGGTAGTCGGTCATGGTGCCCCCACTGTCGCATCTGCGGCAAGAAGATGCACATGCGGGCCGCAGATGCGGGAGTCGCGTGGGAGTGGCCGCCGTGACGACCGAGCCGTCGACGGGCCGGCCCTAGTCATCTGGCAGGCGCACAGGCTACTATTCATGCATATCATTGCCAATGAATGGCTCAGCGAGGAGCTGCGACATGACGACTCACCCAGAACACATTCCGTTGCGGCCGTCTTTCGACCGTGCGGTGGTGACAGGTGGCGGGTCTGGATTCGGGCGAGCGGTCGCGCTGGCCCTTGCAGCGAGCGGCGTGGACGTGGCGGTCATGGGTCGTACGGCCAGCAAGCTCGAAGAGACGGCCGAGCGTGCAGCGGACCTGCCGGGGTCCATTCTGCCCGTCCCTTGCGACATACGCGATGCGGGTCACGTGGATGCAGCCTTTGATCGGGTCGAAGCCAACGGCGGACCTGCTCAGCTGCTTTACCACAGCGCGGCCTCGTTGCATGTTGCCTTCGCCATCGACATCACGCCGTCCGACTTCGCCGGGCTCATCCAGGGATCGTTGACGGGTGCCTTTCACGTCATCCGCCGTTGGGCGCTCCCGCTGGTCGAGCGCGGGCTGCCGGGTGCCGGTGTGGCGGTCACCAGCTGCCGCGGCGGGCGTGAGACCCCTGGAATCGCCCATTCGGCAGCGGCCAAGAGTGGACTCGAGGCATTCGTCCGGACGGTGGCGCGCGAGTGGGGGCAGTACGGGATCCGGATGAACGCGGTCGGTCCTGGTCCCTTCCTGACGGAAGGTTTGGCGCCGACCCTGGGGACCAACACGATGGTCGACCGCGTGGCAGAGGCGACGGCACTCGGGCGGTTCGGAGAAGTTGAGGAGGTGGTCGGCCCTTCAGTCTTCCTGCTCAGTGACGCCGCGTCCTATGTCACCGGAGAGGTGATCGTCGTGGACGGTGGTCGACGACTGACCCCGATGGACTACTTTCGCAACGGCGATCAGCTGCAGGGTGACTGGACCCACCTCAACTGACCGACCTGAGTCGTCGCCCCTGGGAGGGGACGGTTCGTCCGTGCTCTCCCCGGGCCGATGTGGTCCATGTCAGAACGTCAGGCGTAGGTCAGATTCAGCTGATGCGTTCGAGGATCATGGCCATGCCTTGGCCGCCGCCGACGCACATGGTGATCAGGCCGGTGGTCTTGTCGTGCCATTGCAGGGAGTTGATCAGGGTGTTCTGGAGGCGAGCGCCGGTCATGCCGAAGGGGTGGCCGACGGCGATGGCGCCGCCGTTGACGTTGAGCTTCTCGATGGGGATGCCGAGGTCCTCGGCCGAGGGCAGCACCTGGGCGGCGAAGGCCTCGTTGATCTCGGCGAGGTCGATGTCGTCGATGGTCATGTTGGCGTTGCGCAGGGCGTTGCGGGTCGCCTCGACCGGGCCGAGGCCCATGATCTCGGGGGAGAGGCCGGAGACGCCGGTGGAGACGATCCGGGCGAGTGGGGTCAGGCCGAGCTCGGCGGCCTTGGTGTCGGACATGATGACGACCGCGGCGGCGCCGTCGTTGAGGGCGCAGCAGTTGCCGGCGGTGACGACGCCGCCTGGCCGGAAGACAGGCTGGAGTTGGGCAAGGGCGTCGTAGGTGACGCCGGCGCGGGGGCCGTCGTCCTTGGACACGACGGTGCCGTCCGGGAGGGTCACCGGGGTGATCTCGCGTTCCCAGAAGCCGTCGTTGATGGCTTTCTCGGCGAGGTTCTGGGAGCGGGCGCCGAAGGCGTCGAGGTCTTCTCGCCTGAGGCCGCGGATGGTGGCGACGTTCTCGGCGGTCTGGCCCATCGCGATGTAGACATCGGGAAGCAGGCCGTCGGTGCGGGGGTCGTGCCACCGTACGCCGCCGCCCGCGGCCGCCGCCGTGCGCTCGGCAGCGGCCCCGAACAAGGGGTTCTGGGTGTCGGGCAGGTGGTCCGAGGTGCCCTTGGCGAAGCGGGAGACGGTCTCGACGCCGGCGGAGATGAAGACGTCGCCCTCGGCGGCCTTGATGGCGTGGAAGGCCATCCGGGAGGTCTGCACCGAGGAGGCGCAGTAGCGCGTGACCGTGGCGCCTGGCACCGTGTCGAGACCTAGGAGCACGGTGACGTTGCGGGCCATGTTGCTGCCCGACTCGCCGCCCGGCAGGCCGCAGCCGAGGTAGAAGTCGTCGACCTCGGTGCGGTCCAGGGCCGGGATCCTGTCGAGCGCCGCGGCGACGATCGTCGCGGTCAGGTCGTCGGGACGAAGGTCCTTGAGCGAGCCCTTGTTGGCGCGGCCGATCGGCGAGCGGGCGGTGGACACGATGACGGCTTCGGGCACGGTGGCTCCTCGGGGGCGATGCGGTTGATGAGTGGTGGATGAAGCGGTACGACGGACGTCAGTCGCCGTGGGTCGCGGGTGAGGTGTCCTTTGTCGGGGCCGCATAGCTGAGGTACAGCGACTCGCCCACCATCGCCGGCCGCTCCTGCCCGTCGATCTCGATCCGCAGCCCGACGCGGTAGAGCAGGCCGCCGTCGGGACGCCTCTCGGCCGACACCACGGATGCCGTGAGCCGGATCCGTGACCCGACCGGCACGACCGAGGTGAACCGGACCTTGTCGAGGCCGTAGTTGAGGCCCTGGACCTGGTCGACGACGGTCACCATCTGCGTGAACAGGTAGGGAACCAGGGACAGCGTGAGATAGCCGTGGGCGACCGTGCCGCCGAACGGCCCGGCGGCCGCGCGCTCCTCGTCGACGTGGATCCACTGGTGGTCGCCGGTCGCGTCGGCGAAGGTCTGCACGCGGGGCTGGTCGACCTCGAACCAGGGGGAGGTCCCCAGGTCGAGGTCCTTCGCCTCGGCCAGCTCGGCCACGGTCAGCTCGATCATCGGGGTCCTCTCCCGGTCGTGAGTCGTCCGTGACGGAGTTGTCGCGGACGGTGGGGGATGCGTCGCCGGCTCAGCCGAGCTTGGCGCCGCCGTCGACGTACAGCGTCTGTCCGGTGATGTACGACGTCTCGTCGCTGCAGAGGAAGGCCGCCGCCGCGGCGATGTGCCGCGGCGATGTGCCGCGCGCGGTCCTGCTCAGCGGTTCTGCTGTACCCGCAGGGTCGTGTGGACGCCGGCGGAGAGAAGCCGCTGGATCGTGCGCGCGTCGACCGGCAACGGCGAGCCGCCGCCGGCGGGGAGGATCTTGAAATGCACCTCGTCGGGCGTCACGGTGCAGATCGAGGCGAACACGCGCGAGCCGATCTCGAACGACGCCGCGGAGTCGATGGCGGCAGGATCCAGCGGCAGGGACACCGTCCGGGTGGTGTGGTCGGGGCACTCGACGATGAGTGTCGCGACGCGGTCACCCACCTCCATCTCCAGCACGCGGTTGGTCGGAGGCAGATCGAGGGGCGTCGGGCCGGTCGAGGTCATCATGGGTAGGTCCTTCGTGATCAGGGTCGGGGTGGAGGTCACAGCGGCACCGCGGCGAGCGGCGCGTCGCGCCGGCGCACGAGCTCATCGCCGACGAGTGCGGCGATCGATGCGGGGGCGCCGAGCAGCAGGTCGAGGGCGTGCCGGCGTCGTACGGCGTGATGGAGGGCGTGCTCCCAGGTGAAGCCGATCGCGCCGTAGATCTGCTGGGCGTGGGTGAGGCTCTCGTGCCCTGCCCTACCGGCCTCGTGGTGGGCGACGGCAGCCGACAGCGGCGCCGGATCACGCCAGGCGACGTCCAGGGCTGCTCGTGCCGCACAGACCTGGACGTGGATGTCGGCCAGCCGGTGTTGGACCGTCTGCCAGGTCCCGAGCGGACGGCCGAACTGGGAGCGGGTCAGCGTATAGGCCTGCAGGTCCGTGGCCACCTGCTCGGCGAGCCCGACCAGTTGATGGGCGACCGCTCGACGCAGCAGGTCACGGGTGGTGGACCAGCGGGTGTCTGTCAGGTCCAGCCGATCGCGGGCGACGGTGCCCCGGACCCGGCTGACCCGCAGTCCGGGATCGAGGCCGGCGATGCGCGTGCGCTCGACGGCGTCGGCCGGGATCCGGGTCACGACGTGGGTGACCGGTCTCTGGCCCGACGCAGTGGTGTCGGCGGCGCCGACGAGCAGCGTGGCGGGCGCTTCCTCGCCGAGCACGAGCCCGTCGACCGTGAGCGACTCGTCATCGAGGGACGCCGGCGGATCGTCGAGAGCGGGACGGCGGTGCGGGAACACCGGTCGACAGTCCGGCGCGCCCGCGAGCAGATCGAAGACGGGTGCGGACGAGTGCCTCCGCCCGGCCTCCTCGAAGACGCAGGCGACCATGAAACCCGGGTCCTCGTCGTATGCCTCCGACCAGCCGTCGTCGAGCAGCGCGTCCACGAGCCGTTCGGGCTCGACGCGATCGAAGGCGGCGTGGACCGTCGCGATCACGGACTCCTTCAGCTCATCGTCCATGGCGCTGCTCCCGGGGAAGGCGGAGCAGGCGCTCCGCGACGATACCGCGCTGGATCTCGACCGCGCCGCCGAAGATCGAGGTGGCCCGGCTGTAGAACCAGCCGTCACGCAACCGGCCGCTGCGGTCGTCGTCGCCGAGGACGAAGTCCGCCAGGTCGAGTAGCCGAAGTGCGTCGTAGGTCTGCTGCTCGGCGCGGGAGAGCAGGATCTTGTCGACCGAGGCCTCCGGGCCGAGCGTCTCCCGGAGCGCAAGGCGGGTCACGGTGGCCGCCGAACGCGACCGCAGCGCTGTCAGCGTGGCATAGGCACTGCCGATGGCGGCCGACGTGGGGGGCTCGACGGACCCGACGTGGGCCAGGGCCTCGCGGAGCACACGGTGCAGCTCGGCCTGCCGCCCCCACGCGTACATGCCGCGCTCGTACTGCAGCAGGAACATCGCGATCGCCCAGCCGGCGCCGAGCTCGCCGACGAGGCCTGAGGCGGGCACGGCCACGTCCTCGAAGGACATCTCGGCGAACTCGTTGCGGCCGTTGGCCGCTGCGATCGGACGCACCTCGACGCCGGGTGCGCAGAGGTCCACCCACAGCATCGAGAGCGAGGTCTGCGCGGGGCCGTCCGGGTCGGTCCGGCACAGCACCAGCGCCCACTGCGCGCAGTGGCCGAGGGTGGTCCAGATCTTGGCACCGGTGAGCCGGAAGCCGTCATCGGAGACGTGCGCCCGGGTCCGGACGGCGGCCAGGTCGCTGCCGGCGTCGGGTTCGGAGAAGCCCTGACCCCACAGCTCCTCGCCGCGCAGGTACGCCGGCAGGTGGCGTGCCGCGAGATCGGGGGCGTAGCGGACGAGCACCGGTGCGAGCGTCTCGAGCAGGACGAAGGCCTCGGGCAGCGCGACGCCTGCCCGGGCCAGCTCGTCGTAGAGGACGGCGCGGCAGCGCTCGTCGCCGCCGAGACCGCCGGCCTGTTCCGGCCATCCGCGGCGGTTCAGCCCGGCGTCGTGGAGCAGCCGCAGAAGGCAGCGGTCGCGCTCGACCTCGTCCTCGAGCCTCGCGTGAGGGCGCGCTCGGTAGGGCGCCAGCTCAGCCCCGGAGACATCGATCCATTGCCGCACCGTCTGCGCGGTGAGGCGGGAGGATGCGCTCGTGATAGTCATGCGCCGCCCTTTGACTCATTGCGAATCATTCGCAGAGATTAACACGAGCCGAAGCGCCTGGGAAGCGGCCGTCGGCGGGCGAAGCGAATGTTGTACGTGACCCTTGACACAGTCCCGGCGATTCATGATTATGATTCGACCGAACTGGCGTTCCAGTGTCCAGAACACACACGGCACGCCGGCATCCCGAGGCGCCGGCGAGACAGGAAGAGTCGATGAAGCAACGACACGCAACGGCCACGATCGGGGCCCTGATGGCCCTGGCCCTGACCGTGACGGCATGCAGCGAGGAGTCGTCGAGCGGAGGCGGCGAGGTGAACGCCGATCAGGTCGCGGCGGCCAAGGAGCGCGCCGACGCCCGGCTCGCCGAGCCGACCGAGCTGGTCGAGAACGACCCTCTCAGCAAGAAGCCGGAGGAGGGCAAGTCAATCGCGTGGCTGCAGTGCTCGCAGTCGTCGTGCGCCGTCATCGGTGACGGTATCGCCGAGGCCGGCAAGCTCCTGGGGTGGACCGTCAACCGGTTCGACTTCCTCAACACCGACCCGGAGTCGGTCATCACGGTGATGGATCAGGCGATCGAGACGAACCCCGACGCCATCGCGATCAGCGGCGTGCCGTCCGAGCGCTACGAGCCGGCGCTCAAGCACGCCCAGGAGAAGGGGATCCCGGTCATCGAGGGTGCCGTCGTCGATGAGGTCGGCGGCGTCGACGGCAACGGGATCATTGGTCTGGTCGGGGGCAAGAGTGCCTACAAGGCGGGGGCCGAAGCCGTGTCCGACTGGATCATCGCCGACTCGGGTGGCGATGCGAACATCCTCGTTGTGACGGCCGACGACTTCCCCATCATCAAGTTCGAGTCCGACACCGTCGAGAAGCACGTGGCGGCGGAGTGCGACGGCTGCACCGTGACCCGGCTCAACCAGGCGGTCACCGACATCGCCACGAACACGCCGAACAACGTGGTGAGTGCCCTGCAGCAGGATCCGGACATCGACTACGTCTACTTCGGGTTCGGTGACCTGAGCCGCGGCGTGGCGCCGGCCGTCAGCGGCGCCGGTCTCGACGTCAAGATCGTCGGCCTGGCGCCGGTGAACGAGAATTTCCAGCGCCTCATCGATGGCGAGGAGGCGGCCTGGGCCAGTTGGGCCACCTCGCTCATCGGTTGGGGAATGATGGACGGTCTGGCCCGGTACTTCAACGGCGACTCGCTGGAGCCCGCGAACGACAAGGAGCTGACCTTCCGGATGTACAGCTCCGACAGCCCGCCGCCCAACGAGAACCCGGTCTTCCCGGCCAACTATCAGGACCTCTACGCCGACATGTGGCAGCTGAACTGAGCCGGATCGTGTGGTGAGCGAGCCCTCTGGGGACGACGACTCGGGATCGTCGTCCCCAGAGGCTCGCCCCGGTGGTCGGGCCTCAGGGCGTCGGCAGGGGGCCTGCGGCGGCGGAGATCGCCGCGGTGTCGTAGTAGTACGGCCGGATCTCGGTGATCAGACCCTCGGCGAGAGTGCATACCTCGGCAAGGCGCCACTCGACCTCGGTGCCCGTCGCCTTTCCTACAGCGCGGCCGAGCGTCAGCACGACGACCTTGTCGCCGGAGGCGACGAACTCGAAGGTCTTGCCGGGCAGGAAGCTCCACAGCCCCTTCATGATGGCGGCCAGGTCCTGGAAGCCCTCATGGCCGCGGTAGATGCCTGCGTAGGGCAGCGAGGCCGCCTCGATGACCTGGACCTCGGGCGAGAGGAAGCCGAGTACGGTCTCCAGTCCGCCGGCCGGGTCCCAGCTCTGCTGCATCGACGCCTCCCAGGCCTCGACTACCCGCACGTTCTCGTTCGTCACCGGATCTCCTCCTCACGGGGAGCCTTGTGACTCCCGCTATTCATATGAAAGATAAGCAGAAATAACGATGAAGGGACAAGAGCGATGAGTGACCAGGCCGTACGGACCGTCGAGGCCTTCGAGAAAGCAGCCCTCTACGACCGCGACTTCGAGCGCGCCATGCAGTACGCCCACCCCGACCTCACGGTGCGCGAGGCGCCGAGCCTGCCCTATCGCGGCACGTACGTCGGGCTGGAAGGCCAGCGTCAGCTGCTCGCCGATGTCGACCGGATCTTTGCCTTCGACGGCGGTGCGCCGCACGTGGAGTTCCGCGGCGTGGGCGATGACCTCGTCCTGGGTCGGGTGACTGGCAAGGCCACGCTGAAGGCGACCGGCACGGAGATCGACTTCCTCGTGATCGAGCTGTTCACCCTCCGCGACGGCAAGCTCGCCGACATCGAGGTCTTCTACTGGGACCAGGCGGCGATCCTCGAGGCCGGGGCCGTCGAGGCCGCCCGCCATGGGTGAGCCCGTGCCGGACGCCGTGCCCGATCCCGGGTCGGACCCGGCTGCTCCGCTCCGGGGTGTGCGAGTGCTCGACCTGACCCGCCTCTTCCCGTTCTCCTATGCGACGCAGTTCCTCGTCGACCTCGGCGCCGAGGTGATCAAGGTGGAGCAGCCCGGCGGCGAGGTGGGCCGGGCGTACGCCGGACCGTTCGCCGCGACCAACCGCGGCAAGTCCAGTGTCGTGCTCGACCTGCGCTCCGCCGCCGGGCGGGAACGGCTGCTCGATCTCGTCGCGACCGCGGACGTCCTCGTCGAGAGCTTCCGTCCGACGTACCTGGCGTCGTTGGGGTTGGGCTACGCGTCGCTGCGGGAGCGGCGTCCCGGCCTGGTGATGTGCTCCGTGAGCGGCTACGCCGCCGACTCCCCGGCCGGGGCCTCGCCGGGGCACGATCTCAACTACCTCCTGCTCGCCGGCGCGGGCATCCCCGCGCCGGGTCGCGAGCCGGTCGTGCCGACGCTCCCCGTGGTGGACGTGGCGGTCGCGGCCCACCTGTGCTCGGCGCTGACCGCCGCGCTGTTCCGGGTGGCGCGCGGTGGCGCGGGTTGCCATGTCGAGATCGCGATGGCCGACCTCGCGCTGTCGCTCAACACCTCGAACCTGGCGATGGCGGCGCAGGATCCCGCGGGCCACCTGACGCCCTTCCCCGAGCTCGTGCTGGGTGAGCTGCCCTGCTACCGGTTGTGGCGCACCTCCGATGACCGATGGGTCGCGCTGTGCAACCTCGAGCCGAAGTTCTGGGATGCCTTCCTCGCCGTCCTGGGGCGGGAGGACCTGCGGGGGGCGCAGTTCGCGACCGGGGGCGAGGGTCGGCGGGCGATCGCGGAGCTGGAGCCGCTGCTCGCGGCCCGCACTTCCGACGAGTGGGCCGAGGTCTTCGCGGGACGGGAGGTGTGCTTCTCCCGCGTGCTCGCCGCCGGTGAGGCGGCGCGCGCGCCGGAATACGCCGCCCGCGGCCTGGTCCGCCATCTCGACGACGTGCCGGAGGTGCTCTATCCCGCTCTCTTCGACGGCGTGCGACCGGTCCGGCCGGTGTGCCTGCCGGTGCCGGGTCAGTATGACCGGGACCAGGCCCTGGTCGCAGGAAGGCATTGACAGTGCCCGCGTCTTTTGAAACTATCGTCATAGTTATCACAAACTCTCAGGAGTATGCATGAGCAGCGGCGCTCAGCTCAGCACTCGCCATGTCTCGAAGACCTTCCCCGGGACCCGGGCACTGGTGGACGTCGACCTCGACGTCGCGCCCGGGGAGGTCCACGCCCTGGTCGGGGCGAACGGGTCCGGGAAGTCCACGCTGGTCAAGATCCTCGCCGGCATCTACACCCCCGATGTCGGCGCCGAGGCCGAGGTGCGGGGTGAGGCCTTCGACCTCGGCAGCCCGGCGGCCTCTCGGGCGGCAGGACTGCGGTTCGTCCACCAGGACACCGGGATGATCCCGACCCTCGACACCGCCGACAACCTGGCGTTGGGTCACGGGTTCGCCCAGGGGCGTGGCGGCCGGATCCACTGGCGTGAGCAGCGGGCCCGTGCTCGTCGCGCCCTCAACGCGCTCGGCTACGACTTCGACGTCACCAAGCCGGTCGGCGAGCTGACGCCGGCGCAGCGCACGGGGATCGCGATCGCCCGCAGCCTCCAGGGCTGGGAGGAGTCGGCCAATGTGCTGGTCCTCGACGAGCCGACGGCGTCGCTGCCCGCCCCGGAGGCGGAGCGGCTCTTCGATGTCGTACGACGGGTGCGGGCGCTCGGGGTGTCGGTCATCTACATCTCCCACCACCTCGACGAGGTGTTCTCGGTCGCCGACCGGGTCACCGTCCTGCGCGACGGACACCGGGTCGCCACCCGCGAGGTCGCCACCCTCACCCAGCCCGAGCTGGTCGAGCTCATGGTGGGCGACGTGCTCGCCTCGACCCGCTCGGACGTGCCCGCCCACGGCGACCGTCCGGTCCTCGTCGGCCGCGGCCTCGGCGGTGAGCGGCTGCACCACCTGGACCTCGCCGTCCACCCCGGAGAGATCGTCGGGATCGCCGGGATCACCGGCTCCGGGCGCGACGAGGTCGCGCCGATGCTCTTCGGCGCCTCCGCCCGGCGCGGCGAGGTGACGATCGACGGCGAGAAGCTGCAGGACCTGCGCCCGGACCTGTCGATCCGGCAGGGCATGGGCCATGTCCCGGCCAACCGCCACGAGCACGGTGTCGTGCTGTCCATGTCGGTCCTGGAGAACCTGACCCTCGCCGACCTGGGGCCGTACTGGAAGCGGCTGATCTTCCGCAAGCGCGACGAGCGCAGCGACACCTATGCGTGGCTCGACAAGATGACGGTGCATCCGCGGCGCCACGACCCGCTGATCTCGACGCTCTCGGGCGGCAACCAGCAGAAGGTCGTGATCGGCAAGTGGTTGCGGCTCGCGCCCGTCGTCCTGGTGCTCGACGAGCCGACCCAGGGCGTCGACATCGGATCGAAGGCCGAGATCCACGGGCTGCTCGACAAGGCGGCCGCGGAGGGCATGGCGGTGCTCGTGTGCTCCAGCGACGAGGACGAGCTCGAGCGGCTGTGCCACCGCGTCATCGTGCTCAGCCAGGGCGTGGTGGCGGCGGAGCTGGTCGGCGAGGACATCAACCGGGGGCGGATCGTGCATCACTGCCTCACCGGCCCCGGCGAGGACAAGGCAGTGGAGCTCGCATGAGCCCGACATCGACCCGAGAACGAGCGGAGTGAACAGCATGCAGACCGACCAGCTGACCGTCAGCCCCGAGCGGCTCAGCCGCCGGCGGGACGACGAACCGGTGCCGCGGACGATGGTCGAGAGGCTCCAGATCGACCGCTTCAGCGGCGTCTATGCCTTCTTGACGATCATCGTCGTCTTCTCGATCCTCCGACCGGAGTCCTTCGCCTCCACCACGAACCTGCGGATCATCGCCGCGGAGGCGGCCATCACGGCCCTGGTGACGTTGGGGCTGACGGTGGCGCTGGCGACCGACGCCTTCGACATCTCCGTCGGTGCCACGATGACCTGGGCCATCGTCTTCGTCGCCTGGTTGCAGTCGGCGCACGGCGTCAGTCCGGCGCTCGCGATCATGCTGACGGTGTTGTCCGGGGTGGTGATCGGACTGATCAACGCGTTCATCGTCGTACGGCTGCATGTGTCGCCGATCATCGCCACGATGGGGACGAGCGCCGTAGTCACGGCACTTGCGTTCTGGCGGGCCGACGGCCGCTCCATCGTCACGGGTATCCCAGAGGGCTTCAAGAACTTCGGCCGGGCCGACGTCTTCGGCGTACCCGTGCTCGTCATCTACCTCGTCGTCATCGCCGCCGCGCTCTGGTACGTCATGGAGCACACGCCGCTCGGCCGGTTCATGTACGCCACGGGCGGCAACGAGTCGGCGGCGCTGCTCGCCGGCATCCGGGTCGGCCAGATGCAGACGGTCGCCTTCGTGATCTCTGGCTCCATCGCGGCGTTCGCAGGTGTCCTGCTGACCGCCAAGGTCGGCAGCTCCGGGATCAACACCGGTGCGCCGTACCTGCTGCCGGCCTTCGCCGGCGCCTTCCTCGGCTCCACGCAGATCATGCGCGGGCGGTTCAACATCCTCGGGTCGCTGCTCGCGGTCTACCTGCTCGCCACCGGGGTCAAGGGCCTCCAGCTCATCTGGCCCTCGGCCGCCTGGTTGAAGGACTTCTTCACCGGGTTCGCCCTCATCATCGCCGTGTCCATCGCGGCCCGCGCCGCCACCGGCGGCTCCCGACGGGCCCGCCGCAAGAAAGCAGGAGAAGACAATGCTGTTCAGTCTGGATGACAAGCGGGTCCTGATCACCGGAGGTGCCTCCGGCATCGGCCGGGGCATCGCGGAGCTGTTCGTCGCCTCCGGAGCCCAGGTCGCCGTGGCCGACGTCGACGTCGACCGTGGCGAGGCCACCGCCGAGCAGCTCGGCGACGGCAAGGCGACCTTCGTCCGGATGGACCTCACCGACGCGGTCTCGGTCACGCAGGGCGTGGCCGCTGCCGAGGCGGCGATCGGTCCGCTCGACGTGCTGGTCAACTGCGCGGGCGCCGACGTCATCAAGCCGTTCCGCGACACCGACGAGCAGCTGTGGGAGTGGCTGGTCCAGCTCAACCTCTTCGGGGTGTTGCGCACCTGCCAGGCGGTGCTGCCCGGGATGACCGAGCGGCGCAGCGGGCGGATCATCAACATCTCCTCCGACGCGGCTCGCGTCGGCTCCAGCGGCGAGGCCGTCTACTCCGCCTGCAAGGGCGGGGTGGTCTCCTTCACCAAGAGCCTGGCCCGCGAGGTCGCCCGCAAGGGGATCACGGTCAACGCCGTGTGCCCCGGCCCGACCGATACGCCGGCCACCCAGAAGACGCTCGCCGAGGGCGGCGACGGCATCATCACCGCGCTGACCAGGGCGATCCCGCTCGGACGCCTCGCAGAGCCGGCCGACATCGCCGGTGCCGTGGTCTTCCTGGCCGGCCCGCAGTCCTCATTCATCACCGGCCAGACGCTGTCCGTCAGCGGTGGCCTGTCCATGGTCTAGGAGTCGAACCATGTCGTGGGGTTTTGAGACCGACGAGGAGTTCCAGCGCGAGCTGGACTGGGCGCGCACGTTCGTCCGTGAGGAGGTGTATCCCCTCGAGACCCTCCAGGTCGACTGGGACATTCTCAGCGCGATGATCGCGCCGCTCAAGCAGCGGGTGAAGGAGCGCGGACTGTGGGCCGCGTTCCTGGACCCCGAGCTCGGCGGCAAGGGTTGGGGACAGCTCAAGATGGCGTTGTTGAGCGAGATCCTCGGCGAGGCGGTGTGGGCGCCGACGGTGTTCGGCTCCCGCGCGCCGGACAGCGGCAACGCGGAGCTGTTGGCCGTCGCCGGTTCCGAGGAGCTCAAGCAGCGTTATCTCGAGCCGCTGCTCGAGGGCGACATCCGCAGCTGCTTCTCGATGACCGAGCCACAGGCAGGTGCGGACCCGACGCAGATCACCACCACCGCGGTGCGCGACGGCGACGAGTGGGTCATCGACGGGCACAAGTGGTTCTCGTCGAACGCGACGGGATCGGCCTTCCTGCTGGTCCTGTGCATCACCGACCCGGAGGCGAAGCCGACGCAGCGCTACTCGGTGATCCTCGTCCCGACCGACACGCCGGGCGTCGACATCGTGCGCGACATCCCCGCCCTCGATGACGTGAACCGTCACTTCGACCAGGCCCAGCCCGACAACCACGCCGAGATCCGCTACCGCGGCGTGCGCGTGCCGGCCTCCTACGTGCTGGGCGCACCGGGTGAGGGCTGGGCGCTGGCCCAGCGTCGTCTCGGGCCGGGCCGGATCCACCACGCGATGCGGTGGCTCGGGCAGTGCAACCGCGCCTTCGACATGATGTGCGAGCGCGCGGTCTCCCGCGAGGTCTTCGGTCAGCGGCTGGCCGACAAGCAGCTGGTCCAGGACTGGATCGCGGAGTCCGCCGCCGAGATCGAGGCGGCGCGGTTGATGACCCTCAAGACCGCGTGGCTCATCGACACCCACGGGCTCGACGCGGCTCGCAAGGAGATCTCGCTGATCAAGTTCTGGGGTGCGCGGGTCCTGCACAACGTCATCGACCGTGCCATCCAGGCGCACGGGTCGCTGGGCTACTCCGGCGATCTCCCGCTCGAGTGGATGTACCGCCTGGCCCGGGCCGCCCGGATCTACGACGGCCCCGACGAGGTCCACAAGAGCGTGGTCACCAAGCAGATCCTGGCCGGTTACACCGCCAGGTCCGTGCCGTCGGAGCACGTGCCGACCCGGCGGGCAGCGGCGGAGGAGAAGTACGCCGAGTGGCTGGCGCCCCAGCCGGTCGGCGCGGGTGCCCGGTGACCGCTGGAGGGCGGTTCGCCGGAGAGGTCGCGATCGTCACCGGCTCCTCGCGCGGCATCGGACGGGCGACTGCCGAGCGCCTGCTCGCGGAGGGTGGCCGGGTGGTGCTCAACGGCCGCGACGCCGACCAGCTCGCCCGCACCCGTGCCGAGCTGGGGGAGGAGGTGACGGTCGCCGTCGCCGGCTCCTTGAGTGAGGAGACGCTGCCGGAGCGCCTGGTCGCCGCCGCGCTCGACACCTTCGGCCGGCTGGACGTGATCGTCAACAACGCCGCCACCAGCGCCCATTACGGCCCGCTGCTGGCGGCCGAGCGTCGGCCTTTCGAGAAGACGATGCTGGCCAACACCTGGCCGGCGCTCGCACTCGTGCGCGCGGCCGTCGACCGGGGCTTCGGTCCTGGCGCGGTGGTCAACGTGTCGACGACCGGCGCCCAGCGTGTGCACCCGGTGACCGGGCCGTACACGGCGAGCAAGGCCGCGCTCGAGATGCTCACCCAGGTCCTCGCGCGTGAGCTCGGGCCCTCCGGTGTGCGGGTCAATGCCGTCGCTCCGGGCCTGGTGAAGACCGACCTCGCCGAGGTGCTGTGGGCCGGAGACCGGGAGGCGGCCGAGTCCGAGCTGGTCCCGCTGCAGCGGCTCGGGGCGCCGGGCGACATCGCCTCCGCGATCTGCTACCTCGCCTCCGGTGACGCAGCGTGGATCACCGGGGCGATCGTGCCGGTGGACGGCGGTCGGCGCCTGGTCGGCGGCGAGCCACGGGACCTGATCGGCTCCTACGAGGTGCGCGGATGAACGCGGACGACGACCTCGTCGTCCGCGCGATCGCAGCGGCCCGGGCGGAGGGGGCGGGCGTCGACCTGCACGACGTCCGCCCGCTGACCGGCGGCCACTCGGGCGTGACCCTGGCCGCGGACCTGGTTCGCGCGGACGACTCGCGGCTGCCCGTCGTGATCAAGGCCGCACCGCCCGGCCGCGCCGGCGTGGGCCGCCACGACGTGCTGCGCCAGGCCCGCCTGTTCCGGGCGCTCGCGACCTTCGGCGACGTCCGGGTTCCTCACGTTCACTTCAGCGACGCCGCCGACCCGCCGTTCTTCGCGATGGACCTGGCCGCGGGCGAGGCGCTCGAGCCTGTCCTGGAGCCGCAGGGCGCCCTCAGCCCGGACCTGGTCCGGGCCCGCGCGCTGGCGTCGGCGGACATGCTCGCTGCGCTGCACGCCGGCGATCCCCAGGCGGCGGGTCTGGGTGCCGCCGTCCCGGTCGCCGACGAGCTCGAGCGCTGGGCGAAGGTGATGGCGGCCGTGGACCCGGACCTGGTGCCCGGCCACGAGGAGTTGCTGGCGCGTCTTCGATCCGGAGTGCCGGCGCCGGTGCGCGCCGCGGTCGTCCACGGCGACTACCGCCTCGGCAACCTGCTCTTCGACGGGGCCGAGCTGACCGCCGTCATCGACTGGGAGATCTGGACGGTGACCGACCCGCGTCTGGATCTGGGGTGGTATCTCGCGCACTTCGACGTCTCGGAGTATCCCGGGATCGCCCCGTCGAGCGTCCCCGGGTTGCCCAGCCGGGCCGAGGTGCTCGCCCGCTACGAGGCCGCGTCGGGCAGTGCGGTCGCCGACGAGCCCTGGTTCGACGCGTTCGGGCGCTTCAAGCTCGCGGCGATCATGGGCCACAACCTGCGCAGACACCGCGAGGGGCGCCACCAGGACCCGTTCCAGGAGCGGCTGCCGCCCACGATCGCGCTGCAGGTCGAGCGGGGCCTGAAGGTCCTCGTCGGCTGACGGTCGGCGGCGGCCCGCCGACAGGTGCCGATCACGTGCCGAGCCCCGGATACCGGGGCTCGGCACGCTGCGTCTCACGCCGGCGCGAAGGCGTAGGTCAGGGCACCGTCCACCTCGTGCGCCACGACCTGGACCGACGTCCCCGTGGGTGCGTCGGTCAGGTCCTCGACGAGGAGCAGCCCCATGACGGAGATGCCGCCCTCGAAGGCGGCCACGCCGACGTGGTACGGCGTCGCGACCATCGCGCCCGGGGGCGGATGCAGTACGGACGTCGACCGGGTCAGGGCCGCCGAGGACGGCAGGGCGTGCGGAGCCACAGCCCCCTCGCAGGCCGGGCACTCCGCCCGCGCCGGGAAGTCGACGCGCGCGCAGGGCGCGCACCGGGTGGCGGCCAGGAGCAGGGCCGCGCCGGCTCTCGGCTCGTCGCCGGGTGCGATCAGCTCGGGTGCGTGGAAGGTCGTGGCGCTCATGCCGTCACCACCGCGACCGAGGCGTTGTGCCCGGCTCCCATCACGTGACCGATCCCGACCCGGGCGCCCTCGACCTGGCGCGGTCCGGATCGCCCGCGCAGCTGCTGGACCAGCTCGTGGATCTGCCCCATGCCGGACGCGCCGAGCGGCTCGCCCTTCGAGAGCAGTCCGCCGGACGGGTTGACCGGGATCCGCCCGCCGATCGTGGTGGCACCCGACCGGAGCAGCGCCGCCTCCTCGCCGGGTGCGCACAGCCCGAGGTCGCGGTAGGCGACCAGCTCGGAGCCGGCGTCGGTGTCCTGGCACTCGACGAGGTCGAGGTCCTCGGGACCGATGCCCGCCTCCTCGTACGCCGCGGCGGCGGCCCGGGCGGTCAGGCTGGTAGTGGTGGTGCTCATCGACACTGCGGGCACGAACCAGTCGTCGGGGCCGCGGGAGACGAGGCTGACCGCGCGCAGGCGGACGCCGTCGTCGGTCCCGCGACGTCGCGCCTCGTCGCGGTGCATCAGTACGGCGGCCGCCGCGCCCTCGTTCGGGGCGCACAGCATGAGCAGCGACAGCGGGGGGCAGACCTGCCGGCTGGTCAGCACCTCCTCCCGGGTGACCTCGCTGCGGTACATCGCGTCCGGGTTGTGGACGGCGTGACGATGGTTCTTCACGCTGACGTCGGCGAGGTCCTCGACCGTCGCGTCGGTGTCCGCCAGCAGCTCCTCTGCCTGGAGCGCGAAGTAGACGGGATTGACGCCGAGTCCGGTGCGGATCTGCCAGTCGGTGAAGCCGGCGCCGGCCACGAAGCCGCGGGGCGCCTTCTCCACGCCGACGCAGAGCACGATGCGTGCCTGCCCACCCTCGATGAGGCTCGCGCCCAGGCGCAGCGCCGAGGCGCTCGACGCACAGGCGGCCTCGACGTTGATGACCGGGATCCCCGGTCGGCCCAGCAGTTCCATCACGTTCTGGCCCTTGGCCATCTCGGCGCCCACGTTCGCGACGAGCACCGTGTCCAGGTCGCGCGGGCTCAGTGCGGCATCGGCCAGGGCCTCGCGGCCGGCATGGGCACCGAGCACCCGGTAGCCGGCGTCGAACCGGCCGAACGGATGGATGCCCACCCCGGCGATCACGACATTTTCCATCGCGTCCTCCTCTTTCTGGTGATCATTAGCATAGATTAGATCTCATGAACGAGAACGAGCAACGAGCGGCCGAGGCCGCAGCGGCCTGGGTAGGGGTGGGCGACGTCCGCGGCGGCGCCACGGGGGCGGCGCGCCGCGAGCGCGCCCAGGGGGTCCACGCCGAGGCCCTGCAGGCGCGGCTGGCCTCCCTCGACCGCGGCATGGCGACCTGGGCGGACGAGCACATCTTCGGCGCCGTGTGGGGGCGTCCGGGACTCTCGCACGACGAGCGGATGCTGGTCGCGATCTCAGCCCTGGTCGCCGGTGGCCACGTGAACCTGCTGCGCAACTACCTCCATGGCGCCCTCCAGGCTGGGATCCCGCCGATCAAGCTTCATGAGTCGATCGTGATGCTGCACGTCTACGCCGGCTTCCCGCCTGCGGTGCTGGCCCTGTGGGAGTGGCGGCAGGTGCTGGCCAAGGCGGTCGAGGACGGTCACGTCGCGGCGGACGCCGCGGCGGAGGTGGATCGAGCGGGATCTCTTGACCAAAATCTCTGACTACGATTACGATCAATGCACCAAGGCCTAGAGCCCTCGGATCGAAAGGACACTCGAAGGTGAACATGATCATCGACACCGACAGCCACGTGTCGGAGCCGCCGGACCTGTGGACCTCCCGCCTCTCGTCGCAGAAGTACGGTGACCAGATCCCGCGGGTCGTGCGTGACGAGCGGAACAACATTGACCGCTGGTTGATCGGTGGCAAGCTGCTCACCGGGGTGTCGGGCTGGGCGATGGCCGAGTGGCCGGACTTCCCGCCGTCGTTCCCGCCGACCGTCGACGAGGCACATCCGGGTGCCTTCGATCCCGTGGCCCGCATCCCGTGGCTGGACGAGGCCGGCGTGACCGCGCAGGTCCTCTACCCTAACCTGCTGGCGTTCTTCTCCTACGCCTTCCGGGCGATCGAGGACAAGCAGCTGCAGATCGAGTGCGTCCAGGCCTACAACGACTTCCTGAGCGACTTCTCGGCCGCGGCGCCCGGCCGCTACATCCCGCTGACGGCGCTGCCGTTCTGGGACATCGAGGCGTCGGTGGAGGAGATCCACCGCTGCGACGCCAACGGCCACAAGGGCATCGTGATGATGAGCAAGCCTTACAAGGTCGGTCTCCCGGTCCTGCGCGACGACCACTGGCGCCCGGTCTTCGAGGCCGCCGTCGACCTCAAGTCGTCGATCAACTTCCACGTCGGCTTCCAGGAGATGGACGAGGCCGACATCCGCCGGACCATCGGCATGTCGACCTACCGCTCCGACTACGCGAAGAACAGCTCGCTGGCGCTGATGGGCAACGCGGAGGCGATCGCCGACGTGATCATGTCGGGCATCTGCGAGCGCTACCCGTCGCTGAAGTTCGTCTCCGTCGAGAGCGGCTTCGGCTGGCTGCCGTACTTCGTGGAGTCGATGGACTGGCAGTGGTACAACTCCGGCGCCGCCAAGGAGCTGCCGGAGCGCCTGCTGCCCAGTGAGTACTTCCGGCGTCAGATCCTCGGCACCTTCTGGTTCGAGAACGAGTCGGTGCGCCGTCTGGCGGACCTCTACCCGGACAACCTCATGTTCGAGACCGACTTCCCGCACCCGACCAGCCTGTCGCCGGGACCGGCCTCCAGCGCGAAGAACCCCAAGGAGATGATCGAGGACGCCCTCGGTGGCCTCTCCGAGGAGATCCGCGCGAAGATCCTCTACAAGACGGCGGCCGAGCTCTACCGCTACGAGCCGGTGACCGCATGATCAAGCCGATCGACATCATGAACTACGCGCCGCTGGTGGCGCCGGGCCTCTCCGGCCCGGAGTTCCAGTACCGCGAGTTCCAGATCATGGTCACCACGACGTTCCGCGGCCTGGTCAAGGACGGCAAGATCACCACGATGTGGGGCCGCGAGATCCCCGCCGACGGCAAGGTCGACATCGACCCGACCCTCAAGGTCGACGAGGCGGTGGCGCGGCTCGACAAGGCGGGCTACGACCTGTCCACGCTGGTGTGCCTCAAGATGTGGTCGCACGACATCCACCACCAGCTGATCATGGATCAGCCGGAGGAGGTCGTCGCCGAGGCGCTCGCCGCGCCCGGCGGCGACCGGTTCATTGGCGGCGTCGGCTACAACCCGTTCCGGATCATCGAGAGCGTCGAGCGGGTGGAGAGGTTCGTGCGCGAGCACGGCTTCAAGTACGTCTACTTCCATCCGATGACCTTCGGGATCGCGCCCAACGACCGCCGCTGCTACCCGCTGTACGCCAAGTGCGTCGAGCTGGGCATCCCGGTCGGCTTCCAGGTGGGTCACTCCGCCGAGGTGCTGCCGACCGACGTCGGCCGCCCGATGCTCGCCGACGACGTCGCCCGCGACTTCCCCGACCTGCGGATCAACCTCTCGCACACGGGGTGGCCGTGGACCGGGGAGTTCCTGTCCATGCTGTGGCGCCACCCCAACGTGTACGGCGACATCTCGGCGTACTACGCCAGCAGCCTCGACCGCGAGCTGGTGGAGTTCATGGACGGTCCGGGCCGGCACAAGATCCTGTTCGGCAGCAACGGGCTGCCCCTGGAGCGCGCGATGGAGGAGGTCCTCAACCTGCCGATCAAGGACAAGACCAAGGAGCGGGTCCTGCGCGAGAACGCCGTGGAGTTCCTGCGGCTGTGAAGACCCTTCCTCAGGACGCCCCGGGCGAGATCATCGATCCGTTCGTGGTACTCAACCTCCCCGATCGGCCGCAGGTCCCGATGGCCCGCGAGGCGCTCCGCGACCCGGACAGCCTCGCGTCGTGGCCGGCGAGCGACATCGTCGGCCATCTGTTCAAGAAGGACGACGCGACCCGGGCCCGCTACGCGAGCTCGGCGACCGTCGGCGGGATCGTGGCGGAGCTCGACGCCAGCGGGATCGGCCGGGCCGGCATCCCGCTGGCGTCGGACATGCCGGACGAGATCTTCGACGAGGTCGAGTCCCACGGTGGCCGGCTCTTCGTCACCCTGCGCGCCAACCCGCACGACGGCGTCCGCGCGGTGAAGCGGATCGTGGAGCTGACCGAGCGCTACTCCTGCATCCGCAGCGTGTCGCTCACACCGTTCCAGATCTACCCGTTCATCGCGCCGAGCTCGCGGGAGTACTACCCGATCTACGCCCGCTGCGCGGAGCTGGGTCTCGCGGTGTTCATCAACGTCGGCTTCCCCGGACCGCGCGTGCCGGCGAGCTATCAGGACCCGATGCACCTCGACGAGGTCTGCTGGTTCTTCCCCGAGCTCACCGTGGTGATGCGCCACGGCGGGCTTCCGTGGATCGACGCCTGCGTCCAGATGCTGCTGCGCTGGCCCAACCTGTACTACGCCACGACGGCGGTCGCGCCACGCTACTGGCCGGCCGAGATCGTCCAGCTGATCCGCAAGCGCGCGCCCGACAAGGTGATGTTCGCCGGCTACTGGCCGCTGCTGTCCTACGACCGGATCTTCGCGGAGCTCTCCGCACTGGACTTCGACGATGCCGTCCTGCCGGCGCTGCTCGCCGGCAACGCTGTTCGTGCCTTCGGCCTGGAAGGGGCTCACGTATGACGTCCTTCGCACCCCCTGCGGGACTGCGGTACCTCCGCGTCGAGCGCCGCAACGAGCACATCACCGACGTGGTGATGGACCGCTCGCCCGGCAATGCCCTCGATGAGACGCTGATCCGTGAGCTCGGCGAGGTCGCCGACTTCGTCTCCGGTCCGGGTCGCTCGCGGGTCGTGGTGCTGAGCAGCGCGCAGTCGGCATTCATGGTCGGCGCCGACCTCAACATGATGAACGGCGGCTGGGACAAGGTCCAGGAGCTGATCCGGACCTTCCAGGCAGCCGTCACGAAGTGGGAGCGCATCCCCAGCCCCACCATCGCGGTGCTCTCCGGACACGCGCTGGGGGCAGGCTGCGAGCTGGCACTGGCCTGCGACTTCCGGCTGATGGCCGACGAGAAGGCCCGGATCGGGCTGCCCGAGGTACGACGGGGCCTGCTCGCCGCCGGCGGTGGCACGCAGCGCATGGCCCGGCTGGTCGGCCGTCCCGCCGCCCTCGACCTGTGCCTGCGGGGGCGGATGATCACCGCGTCGGAGGCGCTGTCCGTCGGACTGATCAACGAGGCGTGGCCGTCCGCGGCGCTCGCCCAGCACGCATCGGTCCTGGCCGAGGAGCTGGCGTCGCTGCCCCCGCTGACGACGGCGGCGATCAAGCGCTGCATCGTCGACGGACTCGACACGAGCCTGGAAGCCGGCCTGGCGATCGAGGAGGAGCAGATGGTGGCCGTGGGCCTGACCGACGACGCGCGCGAGGGCGTCGCGTCCTTCCTGGAGAAGCGCGAGCCGCGCTTCACGGGCCGATGACGCTCACGCTGCCGGCTCGCGCGAGCCTGCCCGACGACGAGCGCCAGGCGCTGATCGAGGCGACCCGCAAGCTGGCTCAGGAGAAGATCGCGCCCCGCGCGCTCGAGCTGGCCAACACCCACGACTACCCCGAGTGGCTCTTCGAGCTGCTGCGCGACGCGGGCTACTTCGGGCTGTGGATCGAGCCGGAGTGGGGCGGACTAGGTGTCGACCTGCTGACCGTGGCGTCGGTGATCGAGGAGCTGGCCGTCGTGTCCAACACTGCGGCCTCCATCGTGATCGGGCAGCTGCAGGGCACCTTGCCGATCGTGATCACGGGCAGCGACGAGATCCGGGCCCGCTACGTGCCCGACCTCGTCGCCGGGCGGATCCGGCCGGCGATGGCGCTCACCGAGCCGGACGCCGGCTCCGACGTCGCCGGGATCAAGACGATGGCGCACGCCGACGGCGACACCTTCGTCCTCAACGGCCGCAAGACCTTCATCACGGGCGCCGCCCTGGCCGACGTGATCACCGTCTACGTCAAGCTCGACGCGGGCCGGTCCACGCGCTCGATCCAGGGCTTCGTCGTCCCGGCCGACACGCCGGGACTCTCGATCGGGCGGACCGAGGACAAGATGGGCTCCTCGGCGCTGCCGACGAGCGAGGTCCTGCTCGACGACTGTCGCGTCTCCAGCGACCTTCGGCTGGGGGACGTGGGGACCGGCTTCCGCTCGGCGATGCATGTGCTCGAGCACGTCCGCCCGCTGATCGCTGCGCGGGCCGTGGGACTGGCGCGCGGCGCCCTGGAGGACGCCACGTCGTACGTCTGCGGGCGCGATGCGTTCGGCGCACCGCTGTCGAACCTCCAGGCCCTCCAGTTCAAGATCGCCGACATGGCGATGGGCGTCGAGGCGGCGCGCGGTCTGGTCGAGCGCGCCTGCCGCGCGCTGGACAGCGGAGACGTGGACGCCAACCGCTACTGCGCGATGGCCAAGGCCTTCGCCACCGACAACGCGATGGCCGTCACCGTCGAGGCCGTCCAGCTGCTCGGCGGCTACGGCGTGATGAAGGACTACCCCGTCGAGGCGCGCCTGCGGGAGGCGAAGATCTCCCAGATCGTCGACGGGACCAACGAGATCCAGCGGATGATCATCGGCCGCAGCGTGATCGCCTCGGTCGACGGCAGGAACTGAGGATCGTGTCGTCCGGCGCCGGTGGAGCCGGCGCCGGACGGGATCAGCGCCAGTCGAGCGGCTCGGTGCCGATGCTCGGGTTCAGCTCCTCGAGGCTCTTGATGAGCACCTCGATGTGGCGCCGCGAGAGATGCTCGGCGCGGTCGCCGTCGCCCTCGATGATCGCCTCGGCGATCTTGCGGTGCACGTCGAGCACGCCGTTGCGACCGCCCTCGGGGAAGATCGGGCGGACCCGCGCGGTGTGGATGTCGTTGAGTGAGCCGCCGATCAGGTCCAGCACGGGGTTGCCCGTCATGCCCGCGATCAGGCCGTGGAACTCGCCCGACGCACGGCCCCACAGTGGGCCGGCGTCGTCGAGCAGCTGGCCCGCCTCGTTGAGGTTCGCCTCCAGCCGCTTGCGCATCTCGTCGTCGATCCGCTCGGCTGCGAGCCGGGCCATCACGGGCTCGAGGACCAGCCGCGCCTCCAGGAGGTCGCGGAACGTCGAGCGCTTGGCGTGGAAGAAGAAGGTGGCCGTCCGGCCGAAGTCGTCGCTGCGCACCTCGGCGAGAATCGGTCCACCGCCCGGTCCGGGCTTGACCCGGATCAGGCCGTGGACCTCCAGGATGCGCAGCGCCTCGCGCAGCGAGGCGCGGCCGACGCCGAAGCTCTCGAGCATCTGCGCCTCGGGAGGCAGACGCGTGCCCGGCTTCAGGTCTCGCGCGACGATGTCCTCGAGGATCTGGCGGGCGATGGTCTCCGATACCTTCGCGCCGCGGGTGATGCCGGTGTGGGTGGCGGTGTCGTCTCGTTCCACGACGCACCTCTTTCTTCAGTTTGGTTCAGGGCCTCGCCCCCGATGGCGAGTCGCCTCATTCTGCACCATGATTGTCAGAAATCAGCGATCCATCACTTCGGCACCGATGTACTCGCGTCCGATGATCAGCTTCTGCACCTCGGCGGTGCCGTCGGCGATGAGGAAGGCCATCACGTCGCGCAGCCGGGCCTGGATCGGCATCTCGTCCGACCAGGCGCTGTGACCGTGGATGAGGAGTGCCGACTCGATGGCCCGCTGGGCCACCCGCGGTGCCCACCACTTGACCATCGCGGCCTGCGCGGTGTGCGGCCGACCCATCTGGCGCAGCCAGAGGGTTTGGTAGCAGAGCAGGCGCGCCGCCTCGATGTAGGTGTAGTGCTCGGCGACCTGGAACGAGAGGCCCTGGCGTGCCGCCAGCGGCTTGCCGAAGGTGACCCGCTGCTTGAGGTACTCCGAGGCCTCCTCGAGCGAGGCGAGCGCCGCGCCCAGGCACTGCAGCCCGATCGTGGCGCGGCTGAAGTCGAAGTTCTCCATCACCAGGCCGAAGCCCTTGCCCTCCTCGCCGAGCAGGTGCTCGTCGGGGACGAAGGCGTCCTCCATCGAGATGGTGCCGCGCCCGATCGGGATCAGGCCCATGTCGTGGAAGTCGCCGAGGGTCACGCCGGGCTGGTCGAAGTCGAGGACGAACGCGCTGACGCCCTGAGCCCGCGTCGTACCGGGGGTGCGGGCGAACACGATGCTCGCCTCGGCGTGCTGGACCAGGGTGATCGAGGTCTTCTCCCCGGAGAGCAGCCACCCGCCCTCGGTGCGACGCGCGGTGGTCCGCAACGCCGAGGCGTCGGAGCCCGCACCCTCTTCGGTGAGCGCGAGGGCGACCATCAGGTCACCGGCGATCATCCGAGGCAGGTACTTCTCCTTGACGCTCTGCGTGCCGTGCCGGGCGATGAGGTCGGCGATCAGCCCGACCTGGGTGGGCGCGGACGACATCGTCACGTCGCCGCGGCCCAGCTCCTCGCACGCGATGCCGAGCGCGATGTAGTCGGCGTCCCCGCTCCCGCCGTACTCCGTGGGGAGGCCGATGCCGAGCACGCCCATCTCGCCGAGCGCGCGGTGCTCCTTCCAGGGGTACTCCTCCACCATCGCCCGCTTGTTGTAGCCGGGCAGCAGCCGCTCGCGCGCGAAGCTGCGCATCGCGGTGCGGAAGTCCTCTTGATCCTCGGTGAAGTCGAACGACAGCATCAGGTCTCCTCGATCATCGGTCCGGAACGCCGCCGGACCCGGTACAAAGTGGCCCCGAGGGGGCCGTTCGTGCGAGGAGTCATGGACACCTCGGCTTATTTCCGTATAATCATATGCATGAGTTCTGGATTTGCACAGGGGCCCGCGCTGGTGACCGGCAGTTCCCGCGGCATCGGTCGTGCGATCGCCCTCCGGCTCGCGGCGCAGGGACACGACGTCGTCATCCACTACCGTCGCGACGAGGCGGCCGCCCAGCAGGTGGCCGGCCTCGCCCGCGACCTGGGCGTGCGGGCCCTGGTCTGCCGCGCCGAGATCGAGGAGCCCGACGACATCGCCGCGATGTTCGCGCAGGTGCGCGAGGAGTTCGACTCCCTCGGCGTGATGGTCGCCAACGCTGCGTCCACGGCGTTCAAGCCGCTGCTCGACGTCCAGGCCAAGCACATCGACCGCACCTTCGCCACGGTGGTGCGCAGCTTCATTCTGCTCTCCCAGGAGTCCGCGCGCTCGATGGGCGAGGGCGGCCGGATCGTCGCGATCTCCGGAATGGACACGGCCTTCGTGCAGAAGGGCCACGGCGTGCTCGGGGCCGCCAAGGCGGCGATGGACACGCTGGTCCGCTATCTGTCGGTCGAGCTCGGCGGCCGGGGGATCACCGTCAACTCCGTGCTCCCCGGCTACATCTCCTCCGACTCCTCGAGGATGTACCTCGGCGCGGCGGCCGACTCCTTCGAGAAGCAGATCGAGAGCTACACCCCCGGCGGCACGGCCTGCACGGTCGAGGACGTCGCCACGATGGTCGCCTTCCTCTGCCGCCCAGAGGCGCAGTTCGTCACCGGGCAGAACATCACTCTGGACGGCGGGCTCAGCCGCCTGGGCGGCCCGTGGGCCGATCTCAACGAGCAACTGCCCTACTGACCGACGGCAGCATCCTTCGACATCCTTCGATCCGAGAAGAACTTCGACACCCTTCGAGAATGGAGCAGTACGTGGACGCGAGCGCCATCGACATGGCCGTGCGATCGGCAGCCGAGCACCGGGAGCGGCGGCCGGCGCCGGAGGACCGGCAGGCCATCGAGCAGCTCGTGGTCGCCTACGGGATGTGCGCCGACTTCGGCCTCGTCGACGAGCTCGTCGAGCTCTTCGAGCCCGACGCGACCTGGGACGGCTCGAACTTCCGGTTCCCCCGTTGCACCGGCCACGCCGAGCTGAAGGCCTGGTTCGGCGAGGTCGCCGGCCGCGGCGTCCGCCAGGTGCATGTCATGGACACACCGCTGCTGTGGCACGTCGACGACCCGCGGACCGTTCGCGGTCTCGTCCCCTTCAACGCCATGGAGGCCGACCCGGATGGCCCGGGCATCTTCGCCGCCCAGCACGCCTACGGCATCTACGAGGACGAGTACGTCGAGCGCGACGGCTCGTGGCGTCTGGCCAGTCGGGTGCTGCACCTGCGACTGGTCCGCCGATGACCGCGGGCACCGCCGCCGGGCGCCGCGAGGTCGACGTGCTGCGCCCGGACCAGGTCTTCGCCCCCGAGCACATCGCCGAACTGCGCGCCGCAGGTCTGTGGCGCGACGAGGTCCTTCCGCAGCTCCTCGACGCCTGGGCGGACGAGACCCCGGACGCCGTCGCCGCGCTGGACGACGCGGGTGGCCGGCTCACGGCCGGTGAGCTGCGCGATGCGGCGGCGCGGGTGGCCGGCGGCCTGCACGCGGCCGGCGTCCGGGCCGGAGACCGGGTGCTGGTCCAGATGAGCAACCGGGTCGAGGCCGTCGTCGCCATCTGCGGCGTGGTGCGGCTCGGCGCGGTGCTCGTGCCGGTGCAGACCGCGTTGCGCAAGTACGACGTCGGCCAGCTCCTCGAGCGCACGGTGCCGACCGCCGTGATCAGCGTCGGTGAGCACCGCGGCTTCGACCATCGGGCGATGCTGGCCGAGATCGTGCCTGCCGCGCCGTCGGTGCGGGCCGTGTTCGTGTTGGGCGGTGACGCCGGGGAGTTCGCGACGTTCGACGACCTGCTCGCGGCCGCGCCGTACGACGGCCCGCTGCCGGCGCCCGACGACCCGATGCTGATCATCTTCACCTCCGGCACCACCGCGCAGCCGAAGGGCTGCGTGCACACCGGCAACACCTACCTCTCCACCGGCTACGGCACCGGCAAGGCGCTGTCGATGACCAGCGCCGACGTGGTGCTCATGCCGTCGCCCGTCATGCACACCACCGGCCTCGCCGTCGGGGTCGTCGCGCCGCTGGTCTACCGCGCCACCACGGTGTTGCAGTCGATCTGGGAGCCGCGTGCCGCGCTGGACCTGATCGCGCGGCACGGCTGCACGCTCACGCTCGGGGCCACGCCCTTCGCGACCATGTTCCTGGAGGCCTACGAGCCCGCGCAGCACGATCTCGCGAGCATGCGGGTCTTCGGTCTGGCCGGATCACCCATCCCGGCCAAGACCGTCAAGGAGCTCGAGGACCGGTTCGGTGTAGCAGTGGCCACGCTCTACGGTTCGACGGAGGCGCTCATCGTCACCTCCACCCGGGTCGGCGACTCGATCGACAGGATCGCCTCGAGTGACGGCACCGCCGTCCAGGGTGTCCGGCTCTGGATCACCGATGCCTTCGGCGACGAGGTGCCACGCGGCACCGAGGGGGAGATCCGGCTCACCAGCCCGGGCCGCTTCGTCTGCTACTGGGACGACGACGAGCGCACCGCTCAGGCCGTCGACGAGCAGGGTCGGTTCCGCACCGGTGACAACGCCCGGATGGACGACGAGGGATACATCCGCATCGTCGGTCGCAGCTCGGAGATGATCATCCGCGGCGGCATGAACATCTCGCCGGCGGAGATCGAGTCGCTGCTGGTCGAGCATCCGCTGCTGGCCGACGTCGCGGTGGTCCCGGTGCCCGATGAGCGACTCGGTGAGAAGTCGTGCGCCGTCGTCGTACCGGTCGCGGGGGGCGAGCCGACGCTCGCCGACGTGGTCGACTTCCTCAAGGATCGTGGACTCGCGAAGTACAAGCTTCCCGAGCACCTCGAGCTCATGGCGGAGCTGCCGCGCAACCCCACCGGCAAGGTGCAGAAGTTCAAGGTACGGGCGGAGGTCGCGCGGCGCCGCGGACTGGACACCGACGCCGGCTGACGCAGCCGAGTGGTCGTCTCGGCGTCGCCTCGGACAGTCCGCGCCTCAGACAGTCCGCGCGCGGCGGACCAGAGGAAGCAGGGTCAGCGCGCCGAGGAGCGGCAGCGCGGCCACCACCATCAGTGCCGCGGGGAATCCGAGCAGGTCGCCGAGACCACCGACCAACGCGGCACCGACACTGCCGCCGGTGAGGAAGAGCAGGGTGGCGATCCCGAGCGCGACTCCGCGTACGTCCGGGGCGACCGCGTCGCCGACCGCCTGCATGAGAGCGGGCTGACCGAAGCCGAAGCACGCGGTGATGCCGCACACGGCGAGCGCCATGCCGACCGGGGAGACCAGGCTCGTCGCGACCACCCCCACCAGCAGGGCCACCACGGCCGCGGCGCACGCGCGTCGCAGCGCGACGAGGCTGCCGGTGCGGGACAGGACCGGTCCGGAGACCAGTGGCGTGACCAGGCCGACCGCGGCCCCGGGCACCAGGAGCAGGCCGACCTGCCACGGTCGCCAGCCGTCGCCCAGGAGCACCGCGGGGACGCAGACGAAGAGGGCGAACCAGCCCGCCATGATCGACGCGCCGGCCAGGCTGCTGCGGATCACGACGGCATTGCGCAGCACGGCCACGGGGACGAAGCCGTGCGGCCGATGCCGGACCCACGCGCCGACCGCCGTACCGCCGAGGACGACGAGCACGGCACCGGCGACCGCGACCGCCCACCCGGTCGAGGGCGACTGCAGCAGGAGGACGACGCCGCCGACCGCGCCCGCGACGAGCACCGCGCCGACGGCGTCGAGGCGACCGCCGGTGCCCGCGGTGTGGAGCGCGCCCCAGACGAAGGGCAGGACGAGCGCGGACAGAGCAGGCAGGGCGATGGCCACTCGCCAGCCGGCGAGGGCGTCGGCGCTGCCGCCGATCAGCGGACCGAGACCCGCGAGCACGGCGGCCAGACCGGCTAGCCGGCCCAGGCTGGCTGCGCGGATCTCACCCTCGTAGCGGGCGGTGATCGCGGCGACCCCGAGCGTCGGGACGGCGGCCGCACCGCCGCCCTGGCAGACGCGCCCTGCCAGGTGCAGCTCGTACGACGGCGCGAGCGCCGCGACGACGGCGCCGGCGCTGAGCAGCCCCAGGCCGACGACGAAGGGCGTTCGTACCCCGGCGAGGTCCGAGATCCGCCCGTAGAGGGCGGTGGTGACGCCGAGCACGAGGACGTAGAGCGATACCGACCATGCCGCCTGGGCGACGGAGATGCCGTAGGCGTCGGCGAGCTCGGGCAGGACCACCGACGCGGTCGAGGAGCCCATCGCGGCCACACCGAAGAGCAGCCCGAGCAGTACCGCCACCCGGCGGGAGTCGTCGTGGGGCGGGCGACGCGCCTGCGCGCGGGCGGCCATCAGCGGTGCATCAGCGGTTCTCGAAGACCGGCGGGCGCTTCTCGCGCTGCGCGCGGACGGCCTCGACATGGTCGGCGGTGGTGGTCGCCAGGATCTGTGTGCGGTTCTCGAGCTCCATCGCGGCGTAGAGGGACGGGATCTCCTGCCCGGCCCACAGCACCTCCTTCGTCAGCCCGATGGCGAACGGCGGATGGGCGGCGATGGCGTGCGCGATCGCGGTGGCCGCTGCGACGACGTCGGGCGCCACGCTGCTGACCAGACCGATGGCCGCGGCCTCCTCGGCGCCGACGTCGCGTCCGGTGAGCAGCAGCTCAGCCGTGCGGCTGCTGCCGATGGCGCGGGGCAGCAGCCAGCTGACCCCGAGGTCGCCGCCGGAGATGCCGAGCTTGATGAAGCGGGGGTGGAAGGTGGCGGTCGGGGCGGCGACGCGGATGTCGCACGCGAGCGCGAGGGAGAAGCCGCCGCCCGCCGCGGGTCCGTTGACGGCCGCGACGACCGGGACGGTCATCGTGCGCAGGCGTCGGATGAGCCCGGCGGTCTGCCGCTGGGAGCGCATGCCCTCGACGGCGGAGTCGCCGACGAGGCCGTGCTCCTCGGCGCCGGTGAGGTCCCAGCCGGAGCAGAACCCGCGGCCCGCGCCGGTCAGCACGAGCACCCGGCACGCGTCGTCCTCCTCGGCCTTGTCGAGCTGGTCGACCAGCTCGCGGGTGCTGGCCAGGGTAAGCGCGTTGAGCCGCTCGGGCCGGTTGAGCGTCAGGACCCGGACCCCGTCACCGGCGTCGGCGACGAGGACCTCGCCCCCGACGCCGGCGACGGAGTCGGGGCCCGCCAGGGGTTCAGCTGCCACGGATCTGCTGGCGCCAGACGCTGAAGGCCGCGTCGAACTCCTCGCTGTGGAGCGCGACGGCGACGGAGCGGATCTCGTTCTCGACGGCGTCGGCCATGTCGGTCTCGAGGCCGCTGTAGACGTTGCGCTTGGTCTGGCTCACCGCGTGCGGCGGGTTCGCTGCGACGACCCGCGCCAGGGCGAGGGCGTCCTCGAGCGGCTGCTCGGAGAGCTGGGAGACCAGGCCGATGCGCAGCGCCTCCTCTCCCTTGACCGCGCGGGAGGTCAGGAACATCTCCAGGGCGCGCTCCGGCCCGATAACGCGGGGCAGGAAGTAGGAGCTGCCGTAGTCCGGGGGCAGGCCGAGCTTGAGGAAGGGTGCGATGAAGGTTGAGCGGGGCGAGGCGATCCGGATGTCGCAGGCCGCGGCCAGGCCCAGCCCGGCGCCGACCGCGGCGCCGTCGACGGCCGCGATCACCGGCTGCGGTGCCCGGCGGATCGCCTGGACCGTCTGGTGCGACTTGAGCATGAAGCGGTGCGACGCGGCGGGCGAGGGCTGCTCGAGCCCGGAGCACTCCAGGTCGGCGCCCGCGCAGAACGCGCCCTGCGCGCCGGTGATCACGACCGCGCGGGCCTCGGTGTCCGTGGCCAGGTCGAGCAGCGCGCCCGGCACCACGTCCAGCAGCAACGCGTCGTCGAGCGCGTTGCGGCGCTCGGGCCGGTCGATGGTCATCACGACGACGCCGTCGTCGTGGCGGTCGATCCGGAAGCCGTCCATTGGCAGTTCCTCTCACGTGAGCTAGTCTCTGTTACTACTATTATCATAGATCGCAGGAGCGAGTACATGCTGATCGACAAGACGTTCGACACCTACGACCCCACCACCTTCGTCGCGCAGGCGCAGCAGTTGGAGGAGGCCGGGTACGACGGCCTCGTGCTGGGGGAGGCGGCCAACGACCCCATCGTGGGCCTGTCGGTGGCCGCACGCCACACCTCTCGGGTCGACCTGGTCTCCGGCGTGATCATCGCCCTGCCGCGCAGTCCGCTCCACGTGGCCTACGCCGCCAACGACCTCCAGAACTTCTGCGACGGACGCTTCGTGCTGGGGCTCGGCTCCCAGATCCAGGCCCACATCGAGAAGCGGTTCAGCTCGACCTGGACCAAGCCGGTGGCGCAGATGCGGGAGTTCGTGCTCGCGGTCAAGGCCATCTTTGCCTCCTGGTATGACGACACCCGGCTGGACTTCCAGGGCGAGCACTACCGCCACACCCTGATGCCGCCGTACTTCCGGCCGGTGCTCTCGCCGCACGGCTGCCCGCCGATCTGGCTGGCGGGGGTCGGCCCGCTCATGGTGCGCGCCGCCGGCGAGGTCGCCGAAGGTCTGTTCGTCCACCCCTTCACCTCGGAGGCCTTCCTGCGCGAGGAGCTGATGGCGTGGGCGGCGGAGGGCCGTGCCCTCGCCGGCCGCGAGGAGCCGGTCGGCATCGCCCTGCCCGTGCTCGTCGGCGTCGGCGACACCGCGGAGGCCCTCGACGCGGCGCGCACCGCGGTGCGCAAGCAGCTCGCCTTCTACGGCTCGACGCCCGCGTACCAGCGGGTGCTTGCGCACCACGGATGGGGCGACCTGCAGCCGGAGCTCAACGCAATGTCCAAGGAGGGCCGCTGGGACGCCATGACCGACCTCGTGCATGACGACATGCTCGAGGCGTTCGCCGTGTGCGGCGACCCCGACGCAGTCGGCAAGGAGATCGTGCGCAGGTACGGCGACGTGCTGGAGCGCGCGAGCATCTACACGCCGAACTACGACGCCACGCCACTCGTGATGGCGGCGGTCATGAGCAGCATCCGCAGTGCCCAGGTCAGGTAGGAGACGGACATTGACGATTCCCCCGGAAGTCGAACGACGTCAGACAGTCGAACGGCCCTTGGAGATCCGGGTGAACGGATGGTCCATGACCGTGACGATGCGCACCCCCGGCGACGATCTTGATCTCGCGGTCGGATATCTGCTGGCCCGCGGCGTCATCGACGTGTCCGACCGAAGGGCACTGCACGGCGACCAGCCTTCACTAGGCCGCACGTGGCGATCGGACGTCCTCGATGTGCGCCTGGCGTCCGGCAGGACCGTTCCGGTCGCCGCCCTCGCACGAGATCGCTCGCGTGCTTTGGTCTCGATGTGTGACGATGGAGTGTCGACCGCAGCGATCTCTCGCCGCGGGCCGAAGTCCAGTCTCGCGGCTGTGGCCCTCGATTCCGCAGCACTCGGTGCGCTGGACGAGGTCCACGCGGCGCTTTCATGGGGGAGCCACGTGACAGGTGCTGCGATTGTCGACCTGGGCGGTCGGGCCCACTTCGTACTCCGGACCGACGTGGGGGATGCCAACGCGGTCGACAAGGCCGTGGGGTGGGCCTGGCGGCAACGCGTTCTTCCGGCCACCGGACTGGCACTGGTCTTACGAGGACGCGTCACCATCGACATCCTGCAGCGAGCGGCAGCATCGGGTATCGCGGTCGTCGCTTCCGGAGGTGTGCCCTCCACTTTGGTGGCTCGGACAGCAGATGCCGCTGGAATCACGCTGGTGGCGGGCATCAGGGGAGAGTATGTCGACGCCGCACGTGGTGAAAGGCATCACTCGGCGGCGTGCGTCGATGGGTAGCATCTCCGCTCTCTCGCTTAGATGGTCGATCTACTTCGATCTTCAGATCCTCGCCTACGGGTGTCTTATGCGGGGCGTCGTGGCAGCGGTTCGTAGCGACGACACCACTGCGAATGAGGTCCTGGCGAGCTTGCGAAGCCGTCGGCAAGCCATCATCGAGGAACTGGCGTCCGCACTTGCCAAACTCAATATGAACTTCATGAAGGTCGACAGGATGGCCGTGGACGGCGTCGAGGTCAGCCCAGCCATCGGCGGTACGGCGACTTCAGTGATCGCCGACCTTCTTGCGATCGAGTCGGCGATCGCACACAGACTCACCGACCTCATTCGGCTGGCCGAGGCGTACGGAGCAACCGCTCACGCACTTCTTGGTCGGCACTTGATCTTGCAACACGTCGAATCGACCGCCGCCCTTCGGCGGCTTCAAGTACGCCTAGCGTGGAGTATGGATACCTCCGAAGCTGTCGTGCCGCGGACGGCGAAGGTGAGTCGCCGATAGTGGCCTAGCCCGCCCGCGGCGGGTTCGCGATCGGCTGGGACACTGGACCAGTCATGAGCCAGTCACAGCCCTCCGAGCGCCCGGGTCGCTATCAGCGATCGGCGGTGGGCCTGGTGACCTCGCTTGTCGTCACTGTCGTCGCGATCGGCGGACTCCTCTACTTCATGGGCGCCTTCCGTCCCGACTTCGAGGTCAAGCCCGAGGCGGTCGACTACCTCGAGACGGTCCAGTCTGCCCAGCAGGCAGGTCTCACCCCGGTCTATCCGAGCGCCCTCCCCAAGGGCTGGATCTCCACCGGCGTCGACGTCACCCCCGGGGAGCGCCCGGTGTTCATGGTCCGGCTGCTCACCGACGACCAGAAGTTCGTCGCGGTCCGCCAGGAGGACACCTCGCTCACCGCGATGCTGTCGCAGTGGGTCGACGAGGACACCGAGACCCGGTCGGGCTACACGGTCCCGGCCGGCGTGGGCAGCCCCGTCGCACGCGAGTGGAAGGGGTACGGCGACTCCGGCGGCGACTCCGCCTACGCCGCCGAGGTCGACGGCGCGAACGTGCTGGTGTTCGGCTCGGCGCCGGTCAAGGAGCTGCGGGCGATCGTCGACTCGCTGGTCACGACGCCGATCGGCTGAGCGGGGCCGTGGGCCCGCCTGGCGGTCCACTGACGCGGGGGTGCGGCGGAGGGGTGCGTCACACTGTCGCCATGGATCTCCGGACCCGCCCCAGCTGGCAGGTGGCCGCCGTCGGCGCGGCCGGCTTCGTCGTGCTCCTGTGGGGGATCGAGGTCGTCGACGTCGCGGCGTCGCACCGGCTCGACGGCTGGGGGACCCGGCCGCGATCGGGCGATGGCCTGCTCGGGATCCTGGCGGCGCCGCTGCTGCACGGTGGGTGGGGGCACCTGAGCGCGAACACCGTGCCGGCGCTGGTCCTCGGCTTCCTCGCCCTCGCGACCGGCGTCGGCCGCGGGCTCGCGGCGACCGCGATCATCTGGCTGCTCGGGGGCCTCGCGGTGTGGCTGGTCGCCGGCGACCACTCGGTGCATCTCGGCGCGTCCGGGCTGATCTTCGGGTGGTTGACCTATCTGGTGGTGCAGGGCTTCGTGGACGGCAAGCCGGCGGAGATCGCGATCGGGCTCGGCGTGCTGGTGGTGTACGGCGGCGTGCTGTGGGGCGTGCTGCCTGGGACCCCCGGGGTGTCGTGGCAGGGCCACCTGTTCGGCGCGGTCGCGGGGGTCGTGGCCGCCTTCGTCGTACGCGAGCGGCGGGCGTGAAGGCGCTGCGCCTGCCCGGCCTGTGGCTGGGACTGTGGCTGCTGGTCGTACTGGCCGTCGTGGTCCTGTCGTTGGGATCGCCGCCGCCGGCGCCCGACGTGCCGGCGAGCGACAAGTGGCAGCACCTCCTGACGTACGGCGTCCTGGCGGCCGGCGCGGTGCAGCTGTTCCGGCCCGGGCGGCCGCTGCTGGTGGCCGCCGGGCTGCTGGTGCTGCTCGGCGTGGCCCTCGAGATCGGCCAGGGCACGCTCACCACCGACCGGATGATGGACTGGCGCGACGCCGTCGCCAACGCTCTCGGTGTCGGGTTGGGGCTCCTCACCAGCCGGACGCGGGTGCGGGACGCGCTCCTGTGCGCCGTACCCTCGCGACCGTGAGCGACCTGCTGATCGACCGTGACCGCCCCGGCGTCGTC
The DNA here is from genome assembly GCF_054954065.1 of Nocardioides sp. S5-5. NCBI lineage: Bacteria > Bacillati > Actinomycetota > Actinomycetes > Propionibacteriales > Nocardioidaceae > Nocardioides > Nocardioides sp. S5-5. The sequence goes on along the minus strand of NZ_CP199913.1, from coordinate 3,952,933 downwards.
ACTGTGGCCTTCAACCGTCCCGAGCGCCGCAACGCCTTCACCGCGGCGATGTACGCCGCGATGCGCGAGCTGTGGCTCGAGCTGGCCGAGGACCGGTCGGTGCGCGTCGTCGTGTTGCGCGGCGAGGGTGGCAAGGCGTTCGCGGCGGGCAACGAGATCTCCGACTTCCTCGAGGCCGACGCGGTCGACTACGAGACCTGGATCCGCGAGATGCTCGACGTGCTCTTCGCGCTCCCGCAGGTCACCATCGCCGCGGTCGACGGCGTCTGCGTCGGCGGCGGCCTGGCCGTGGCCACCACCTGCGACCTGCGGGTCGCGACGGCGTCCTCGCGCTTCGGATACCCGATCGCCCGCACCCTCGGCAACGCCCTCTCCTCGCCGGTGCTCCACCGCTGCGCAGAGGTCTTCGGCGAGTCCCTCACCCGCGAGATGCTGCTCGCCTCCCGCCTGGTCGCCGCGGACCGCGCCTACGCCGCCGGCGCGATCCTCGCCGAGGTGGCCGACCGGACCGCGCTCGACACCGAGGTCGACGCGCTGGTCGACGGCATCCTGCAGGCCTCGCCCGTCACCCTGCGCGTCACCAAGCAGCAGCTGCGTCGCCGAGCCGCGCTCGCCGAGACCGCGCCGGCCGACGAGGAGCCGCTGCTGCGTGAGGTGTACGGCGGCCCGGACTTCGCCGAGGGGGTCCGGGCGTTCCTGGCGAAGGAGCGGCCCGCGTTCCGGGGGTGACCTACTCGCCAGCCGCCAGGTCGGCGTGCGCATCGCGGAGCTGCCGCTTGAGGATCTTGCCGCTCGGGTTCTTGGGGAGGGAGTCCGCGAGGACGACGTACTTGGGCGCCTTGTAGCCCGCGAGCACCGACCGCGCGTGGGCGAGCACGTCCTCGGCGGCCAGCTCGGCCCCCGCCCGGGGGACGACGACCGCGGCCACCGCCTCGACCCAGCGCGGGTGGCTGACGCCGAAGACGGCGACCTCGGCGACGTCGGGATGGGTGTAGATCGCCTCCTCGACCTCGCGGCTGGCGACGTTCTCGCCGCCGGTCTTGATCATGTCCTTCTTGCGATCCACGACGTAGAGGTGGCCGGTGTCGTCGAGGTAGCCGAGGTCGCCGGAGTGGAACCAGCCGCCGCGGAAGGCCTCGGCGGTCTTCGCGTCGTCGCGGTAGTAGCCGAGGGTCGCATGCGGGCTGCGATGCACGATCTCGCCGACCGTGCCCGTGGGGACGGGGACGTCGTGGTCGTCGACGATCCGGGTCTCGACGTTGAGCGAGGGCCGGCCGGCCGAGCCGGCGTGCGGGAGCTGCTCGTCGGGGCCGAGGATGGTGGCGAGGGGGGACATCTCGGTCTGGCCGTAGAAGTTCCACAGCGCCACCTCGGGCAGCCGCTGCCGGAGCTCGCGCAGCACCTCGACCGGCATCGGCGAGGCCCCGTAGTAGCCCTTGCGCAGGCTGGAGAGGTCGGTGGTGTCGAAGTCGGGGTGCCGCAGCAGGCCGATCCACACGGTGGGCGGCGCGAAGAACTTGGAGACCCGGTGCTCGGCGATGGCGCGCAGCACGGTGGCCGGGTCGGGGCTCGGCAAGATGATGCTGGTCGCGCCGAGGTAGACGTCGGTGCCGAGGAAGCAGTCGAGCTGCGCGCAGTGGTAGAGCGGCAGCGTGTGGAGCTCGACGTCGTCGGCGCTCATCGACCCGTCCAGGGCGCAGGAGACGTACTGCCACATCAGCGACCGGCTGCTCAGCAGCGCGCCCTTGGGGCGGGACTCCGTGCCGGAGGTGAACATCATCCGGACCGGGTCGTCGTCGTCCATCGGTACGACGACCGCCGGGCCCTCGTGCTCCAGCCAGCCGCCCAGGTCGCTCCACCCGTCCGGCACGGCCGCGTCGCCCAGCCGGATCACCTGCCGCGTGCGCACCTGCGGGTCGGCGGCCGCCGCGATTGCCGCGTCGGCGACCGGCACCAGCGCGTCCTCGGCCACGAAGCCCGCCGCCCCGCTGTGGTCGAGGATGAACGCGATCTCGTCGGCGCCGAGCATGAAGTTGATCGGCACCAGCACCACGCCGGCCCGGGCGGCGGCGAAGTCGAGGACCGCGAACTGCCAGCAGTTGTGGCTGAGCAGGGCGAGCCGGTCGCCCTTGTGGAGCCCGGCGGCGGCGAGCGCGGCGGCGGTGCGCTCGACGTACGCGTCGAGCTCGGCGAAGGTCAGCCGCTGCTGGCCGTCGATCACCGCGACCTTGTCGGGGACCCGCTGAGCGGTGCGGCGGGGCAGGTCGCCGAGGGTGTGCTGGCGGGCCGAGGAGACGTCGCTGTCGCTCATGCTCGGCAGGCTATATCCCCGGGCGCCGGGGGCCGCGCGCTCGCCGTCCGGCTCGACGTCACCGCGGGCTTCCCGAGGCGCCGCCTCGACGAGGCCGGGCGGGCGATCCTGGTCACGCACCGCGACGAGCAGGAGGCGCTGTTCCGCGAGATCATCGAGGACGGCGTCCGCGAGGGCGTGTTCGCGACCGGCTACCCGCGCGAGGCTACCCGCGCGAGGCGGCCCGCGCGAGGCGGCCCGCGCGAGGCGGCCCGCGCGATCATCGAGATGGGCTCGTCGATCTCGTCCTGGTACCGCCTCGGTGGCGAGCTGAGCCCCGAGGAGATGTCGCTGCGCTACCGCGCGCTCGCGCGCGGCACCGTTGTCGACACCACCCTGACTGCTACCGGCTCCAGCGCGGGGCGCGCTTCTCGAAGAAGGAGGTGACGCCCTCGACCCGGTCGGGCGAGGTGGCGATCCGCGCGGCCGCGCCGTCGGTCGCCGTCCAGCCGACGGACTCGGCCGGCCCGCGGGCCTCCTGCACCGCGCGCAGCGTCGTGGCGACCGCGTCGGGGGAGTTGCCCAGGATCCGGTCGGCCAGCTCCCGTGCGGCCGCCGCGGCCCGGCCGGGCTCGACCAGCCGGTTGACCAGGCCCACCTCGTAGGCGCGCTCGGCGCCGATCGGGTCGCCGGTCAGCAGCAGCTCGGTTGCGATGGCCGGCGGCAGCCGGTCGGGCGCGCGGAACAGCGCGCCGCACACTGCGGCCAGCCCGCGCGCGACCTCCGGCAGCCCGAACCGTGCGTCCCCGCCGGCGACCACCAGGTCACAGGCCAGCACCACCTCGAAGCCGCCGCCGAGCGCGGGACCCTCGACCGCGGCGATCAGCGGCGTGCTCCGCCGGCGTCGTACGACGCCGTACTCGCCGCCGCGGGGCGTGGCCGGGCTCGCCGGCTCGTGCAGGTCGGTGCCGGCGCTGAAGGCCGGGCCGTTGGCGGCCAGGATGCCGACGTGCAGCGCCGGGTCGTCGTCCAGCTGGTCGAGAGCGGCGGACAGGGCCTCGGCGAGCTCACGGTCGAAGGCGTTGCGCTGCGCGGGCCGGTTCAAGGTGAGCAGCAGGACCGCGCCGTCCCGCTCGACCTCCAAGACGCTCACGGGCGCTCCACCCGGGTCATGACGTCGGCCAGGTCCGCGCGCTCGGTGCGGAACCGGTTGACCGGGTGCTCGCCGGGGAGCGGCTCGGGCAGGTACGCCCGGCAGCTCCACCTGCTCGCCATCAGCTCGGCGAAGTCCATGGTCGTCCTCTCGGTCGGGTCAGAGCCGGGCCAGCCCGCTCTCCAGGAACAGCGGGACCGCCTGCCCGGCGGTGTCGAAGCCGTGGCCGTGGGCTGTCCCTGCACGGTAGCGGTGGTCGAGTGCATGCAGCGCCGTCCGGACCCGACCCGCGCTATCTCGTGCCGCTCGTGTCCGCGACGTCTGCCAGCGGCGTGCCGAGGACCAGGTCGAAGTCCCGGGCCTCCTCCCACACGGTGAGTGTGCGGGCGCCGAGCGCCTCGTGGCGGCCGACGACGGTGAGGACGTAGCGGCCGTTGACCGGCCGCGGCACCTCGTACCGTCCCTCGTGGTCGGTGCGGACCGTCGCGACCAGCTCGCCGGTGGCGCGGGTGAGCACGACGAGAGCATCGACCACGGGGTGGGCCTCGGCGTCGCGGATGGTGCCGCGCAGGGTGAGCCGCTCGCGCAGCACGATCGGCGGGACCGGCGCCGCGCTGTCGAGCGCCATCATCCGAGAGCGCGGCCGCCAGCCGTCGGCGGAGGTGACGACGAGGTAGTCCGCCGGCTCGGGGACCGCGGCGGTGAAGCGTCCCTCGCCGTCGGCCTGGCCCCAGTCGACCGCCCGGCCGTCCGGGGTCAGCACGGTCACCACGGCGTGCCGGATCGGGTTCCCCTTGAGGCTGAGCACCTGGCCCCGCACGATCTGGGCGCGCGAGGTGTTCTCGGCGCCGGAGCGGTCCGCCTCCTCGGCGTACTCCCGCATCCGCAGCATGGGGACGCCGATCAATGCGGTCACCAGCGCGGATCCGGCGGCAAGCCAGAAGATCAGCATCAGCGAGTCGAGGGTCGGCAGCTCGCGTCCGGCCAGGGTGAGCGTCGAGGCGGTGGTGATCGCGGCCGTGGCGGCGCTGGCGGTCGAGGTGCCGAAGGAGCGGAGCAGCACGTTGAGGCCGTTGGCCGAGGCGGTCTCGGTGACGGGCACCGCGCGCATGATCAGGGTGGGCAGGGCGCCGTACACCATGGCGGTGCCGATGCCGACGATCACCGAGCCGATGACGACCTGGGGCAGGTCGGCGCTGTAGAAGACCCGCCAGACGTAGGTCACGCCCATGATCAGGGCGGCGGAGACGAGGGTGGCCTGGGGCCCGACCCGGCGGATCAGCCAGGCCGTGACCGGCGCCATCACACCGAACGCGACAGCGTTCGGCACCATCCACAGGCCGGTGTGGAGCACGTCGAGGCCGCGGCCGTAGCCGGTGCCGACCGGCAGCTGGAGCAGCTGGGTGGTGACCAGCATGTTGGAGAACATCGAGAAGCCGGCGAACAACGAGGCCAGGTTGACCAGGACGACCGAGCGCCGGGCGGCGACGCGGACGTCGACCAGCGGCCGCGGTGTCCGCAGCTCCAGCGGCACCCACAGCGCGAGCACGACCGCGCCGCCGGCCAGGCAGCCGAGCGTCGAGGCCGCCGTCCAGCCCCACTGGCCGCCCTTGGAGAGAGCGAGCAGCACGGCGGTCAGCGCGATCGAGAGCAGGGCGGCGCCGCGCAGGTCGAAGGAGCCGCTGGTGCGCACCGGCGACTCGGGCAGCAGGCTCAGTGTGCCGAGGATGAGCACCAGCCCGACCGCGCCGGTGAGCCAGAACGATGCGTGCCAGTCCAGGTGCTCGACGATCAGCCCCGACAGCGGCAGCCCCACCCCGGCGCCGATCGCGAGGGTGGCGCTCATCAGCGCCACGCCGAGCGGCACCCGGTCGCGAGGGAGCTCGTCACGCATGATCGCGATCGCCACGGGGATCAGCGCGACGCCGACGCCCTGCAGGGCGCGGGCCCCGATGAGGAGCGGCAGCGCCTGGCTCACCGCGCCGAGCAGCGAGCCGAGCACCGCGACGCCCAGCGACACCACCATCATCCGCCGCTTGCCGTACATGTCGGCCAGCCGGGAGATGGTCGGTGTCGCCACCGCGCCGCTGAGCAGGGTCGCGGTCACCAGCCAGGAGGCGCTGTCGGCCGACGTGCCGAGGATCCTCGGGAGGTCCGGCAGGAGCGGAAGCAGGAGGGTCTGCTGCAGGGACACCACGATGCCGCAGCAGGAGAGCATCGCCACGATGACCGCAGGGTTGGCGCGTGGCCGAATCGGTTCGACGACCACGCTGGCGGCATCCCTTCTCGTCGGCAACGCAACTACGCTGCGCCGCATGCACCGTATCTTCTCGACCAGCGTCGCGTCGGTCTACGCCCACTACGTGGCCAAGGTCGAGCGGAAGGGACGCACACAGGCCGCGCTCGACGAGGCGATCTGCTGGCTCACCGGCCTCTCCGGCACACAGCTGCACGCCCACCTCGACGCGGGCACGACCTTCCAGGACCTCTTCGCCGCCGTCCGGCTCAACCCGGCCGCCGACCAGATCACCGGCGTGGTCTGCGGCGTGCGGGTCGAGGACGTCGAGGACCCCCTCATGCGACGCATCCGGTATCTCGACAAGCTCGTCGACGAGCTCGCCCGCGGCAAGGCGATGGACAAGGTGCTCCGGAGCTGACCCTGGCGTGCGAACGGGTGCTTGCGCCCAGCAAGCACGTCCCATACCCTCGGTATCCGCAACTCTCCGTTGCACCTATCTGCCGCACCAGCGTCGGTGCGGAGGGAGCGAGGTCGCCATGCTTGCCCACGAACGGATCGGCTCGGGGGAGCCGCTCGTCCTGGTCCACGGGATCGGGCACCGCCGGCAGGCGTGGTACCCGGTCGTCGACCGGCTGGCACAGGAGCGCGAGCTCATCCTGATCGACCTGCCCGGTCACGGCGAGTCACCGGCGCTGGTGCCCGACGGCCGGCCGGTGCGCGACATCCTGCGCGACATCCTCGAGGACTTCTTCGTCGAGCAGGGACTCGACCGCCCCCACATCGCCGGCAACTCGCTCGGCGGCCGGATCGCCCTCGAGGCGGCGGCCGACGACCTGGTCAGCAGCGCGACCACGCTCGCGCCGGCCGGGTTCTGGCGCAACCGGCTCGACTTCGCCTACATCCGCGCGGTCTTCACCCTGCTCACCGGCGCCGCCACGCTCGCCCAGCCGGTCGCGCCCGCCCTCCTGCGTACGGCGCCCGGCCGAGCCGCCGCGTTCGGCCTGCTGATGACCAAGGGTCACCGGCTCAGCGCGGACGCCGCGCTCGGCGACCTGCGCGGCCTGGTCCATGCCCGGCCCGCCCTGGAGACGATCATCGACGGCGGCTTCCCGTTCGACCGCCCGATCGCCCCGGCGATCCCGGTGACGGTCGCCTGGGGGACCCGCGACCTCGTGCTGCTGCCCTACCAGGCCGGACGGGCGCGCCGGGCCCTCCCGACCGCCGAGCACGTCACGCTGCCCAGGTGCGGCCACGTCCCGATGGTCGACGACGTCGGCCTCGTGGCCGACGTGCTGCTCCGCGGCTCCGACCACCCGCGGCTCGGCCAGACGACGTACGACGTCGCCTGAGCCGGTCCGGGCATGCCGCTACCGTGACGCCGTGACCGACCTCCAGGAGACCACCGCCGACGTCCGCCGCCTCATCCCGATCCTCGACGCCATGCAGGTCGAGATCGTGGAGCTCGAGCACAACGCGGTGGCCGCGCGGATCCCCGCCGCGCCCAACGTCAACCACTTCGGCACGGCGTACGCCGGCTCGCTGTTCACCGTCGCCGAGGTCCTCGGCGGCCTGCTCCCGCGCACCTCGCTGGCCGTGGCCGGCGGCGTACCGCTGATCAAGTCGATGACCATCGACTTCCTGCGTCCGGCCACCACCGCGGTCGTCTCGCGCGTGCGGATCGAGGACGACGAGATCGAGCGGGTGCTGGCGGAGTACGCCGAGCGGGGCAAGTCGGACTTCGAGCTGGTCGCGGAGGTCACCGACGAGGAGGGCACGGTCGTCGCGCGGACGCGGGGGCTGTACCAGCTGCGCCGGTTCTGAGGTCCCGACCGCTCAGGACCCCGGTCCCGGTGCCGATGGACCGGCATGCCCGCGCGGGCACGGGCAAAAGGGATAGCCTTCGGAGGTCGGCGATCGCTCTGGGAGGGGATCGACACCTGATGGACCTGGACCAGGATCTCGAGCTTCCGGCGGAGGCGCGCGCGCTGCTGGACGCCGTGCTCGCGATCGGGTCCGACCTGGACCTGCGCGGCGTGCTGACCCGCATCGTCGAGGCCTCCTGCGAGCTCACCGACGCCGAGTACGGCGTCCTCGGGATCGTCGACGACCGGGGCGACTTCGTCGACCTGGTACCCAACGCCGTCGTGGGGGAGCGCTTCGACAAGATCGGGAGGATGCCGCAGGGGCACGGGCTGCTGGGGCTGGTGCCGCGCGAGCGGCGCTCGATCCGGGTCGACCACGTCGCCGAGCACCCCGTCTCGTCGGGGTCGTTCCCCGACAGCCACCCGGTGATCGACCGCTTCCTCGGGGCGCCGGTGCTGGTGCGCGAGCGGGCCTTCGGGCACCTCTACCTCGGCAACAAGCGCGGGGGAACGGAGTTCACCGCGACCGACCAGGCGCTGGTCGAGGCGCTCGCCCGGGCGGCGGGCACGATGATCGAGAACGCCCGCACCTACGAGCAGGTCGAGTGGCGGCGCCGCTGGCTGGCGGGCACCGGCGAGGTGGGTCGCGACCTGACCGGGACGGCGAGCGCCGAGGAGGCGCTCGACGAGCTGGTGGTCTCGCTGCGCGACCTGTGCGGCGCGCGACTGGTCGCCTACGTCCGGGTCGACGCCGGCCTGCTCGAGGTGCGCCAGGTCGCCGGCGACACCCTCGCCGCGCCGCGGGTCGTGGAGAGGTACGCCGAGCAGATCCGCGACGTCTCGGTCTCGCACCTGCCCGAGCGACTCCCACACGACCATGACCGCACCACGCTCGTCGTCCCCGTCCACACCCGGCTCGCCGGGCCCGGCGTGATCCTCGTCGACCGCGCGGAGGAGACGCCGTCGCTGCGCGACATCATGCTCGACCTGGTGGCGGTGACCGCGGCGCAGCTCGGACTGATCCTCGACCGTCGGCAGGCGCTGCGGGAGCGCGCCGCGCTGCTCGTGGCCCGCGACCGCGACCGGATCGCGCGCGACCTCCACGACCTCGTCATCCAGCGCCTGTTCGCGACCGGCATGCAGCTCCAGGGCGCCCGCGGCCTCGACCCGGCCGAGCTGCGCACCCGCGTCGACGGCGCGATCGCCGACCTCGACGGCGCGATCAAGGAGCTGCGCTCGGTGATCTTCGAGCTCGGCACCGGCTCGCACCGGCCGCTGCTCGACGACGTCCGCGAGCTGCTCGCCGAGTACGCCCCGGTGCTGGGCTTCCAGCCGCTGCTCCGCATCCAGGGACCGGTCGATCGGGCGCTCGTCCCGGAGGCCGGCAGCCACGTCCTGGGCACGCTGCGCGAGGCGCTGTCCAATGTCGCCCGCCATGCCGCGGCGTCGACCGTCACCGTCGAGCTGACCGCCTCCTCGGCGTGGTTCCGGCTCCGGGTCGTCGACGACGGCGCGGGCTTCGAGCCGTCGGCGGCGTCGTCGGGCTACGGCACCGGCAACCTGCGCTCCCGGGCCGAGGAGCTCGGCGGGCACCTGCTGGTGAGCTCGGCGCCGGGTCAGGGAACCGTGCTGGAGTGGGTCATTCCGGCAGTGGGCTGAGCCCGTCGGCCGGCTCCTCGAAGCCGAACAGGTCGAGGAGCTCCGGCTGGTCGTCCGGGTCGGCCGTCGAGATGCCCGGTATGTCGTCGGCCGCGGCGTCGAGCGGCTCCGGTCGCGGGCCGGCGAGCAGCGGCCACAGGGTGCGCACCGCGAGCGCGGCCACGGTGGCGCCGAGCATCACGACGAGCAGCCGGGTGAGCGCCTCGTCGAGGGTGAGCTCGCCGTGCGCGGCGAGATAGCCGGCCGGGGAGGCGACGAGGGCGGCGAGCACGAACACGCGCAGGTCGAACATCACGTCTAGACTCCTGCTCCGAGGGCGGGGCGGGCTCCGGTCGCGGACACGACGGCCACCGAGCGGACCTCGTGGGCAGCGCCGAGCTCGGCGTACGAGAAGACGGGGAGGCGCTCGACGGTGGGCGCCACGAGCCGGCGTACGGCGGCCCGGAGCGCGGGCGCGCAGACCAGGACGGGGCGCACGTCGGTGTTCTCGGCCGCCTGGACGGCCTGGGCCAGGCCGAGCAGCACCCGCTGGGCGACGTCGGGGTCGAGGACGACGACCGGGCCCTGCTCGGTCGGCCGCAGCCCCTCGAGCATGTGCTGCTCCAGGAGCGGGTCGAAGCTGATGGCGTGCAGCACGCCCTCGGTGACGAAGGGGTCGGCGAGGGCCGGCTCGAGCGCGGCGCGGGCCGCCTCGACGAGGCCGTCGAGATCCTTGCTGACGGCGGCGCGCACGGAGAGTGCCTCGAAGATCCGGACCAGGTCGCGGATCGGGATCCGCTCCTCCAACAGGGTGCGCAGCACCCGCTGCACCTCGCCGAGCGGCAGCTGGGTGGGGGTGAGCTCCTCGATGACGACCGGGTGGGTGCGCTTGACGACGTCGGTGAGCAGCCGGACGTCCTCGCGGCCGAGCAGCCGGCTGGCGTGCCGGTGGACGATCTCGGCCAGGTGGGTGGTGACCACGGACGCGCGGTCGACGACGGTCGCGCCGCCGATCTCGGCCTGGTGCCGCAGCTCGGCCGGGATCCACTTCGCGTCCAGGCCGAAGACCGGCTCCTGGGTCGGGGTGCCGGGCAGCGAGCCGAGGAACTCGCCGATCGCCAGCACGGTGCCCCGGGGGGCCTCGCCGCGGGCCACCTCGGCGCCGTACAGCGTGATGGCATAGGTGCAGGCGGGCAGCTCGAGGTTGTCGCGGGTGCGCACCGGTGGGATCACGATGCCGAGCTCGCCGGCCACCTTGCGCCGCAGCGCCTTGACCCGGTCGAGCAGGTCGCCGCCGGAGCGGGCGTCGACCAGGTCGATGAGGTCGGCCGAGAGCTCGAGCCCGAGCGGGTCGACCCGGATCTCGGAGATGAGCGCCTCGGGCGTGTCGGGGACCTGCGCCAGCTCGCCGGCGGCGGAACTCGCGTCGGCGTCCGTCGTGTCGCCGGCGGACTCGTCGATCCGGCTCGCGCCGAGGAGCATCAGCCCGCCCGCCACCAGGAACGGCAGCTTGGGCAGACCCGGGATCGCGCACAGCGCGAGTGCGCCGAAGCCCGCCACCCGCAGCGGCATCTTGCGCGCGAGGATCTGGCCGACGATGTCGGATCCCATGTCGGAGTCGGCGACCGCGCGGGTCACGATCAGGCCGGTCGCGACGCTGAGCAGGAGGGCGGGGATCTGGGAGACCAGGCCGTCGCCGATGGACAGCAGCGAGTAGGTGTTGATCGCCTCGCCGAACGGCATGCCGTACTGGGCCACCCCGATCGCGAAGCCGCCCAGCAGGTTGACCAGGGTGATCACGATCGCCGCGATCGCGTCGCCCTTGACGAACTTCGACGCACCGTCCATCGCGCCGTGGAAGTCCGCCTCCGCATGCACCTCCGCCCGCCGCCGCCGGGCCTGCTCCTCGTCGATCAGCCCCGAGTTGAGGTCGGCGTCGATCGCCATCTGCTTGCCCGGCATCGCGTCAAGGGTGAACCGGGCCCCGACCTCTGCCACCCGGCCCGCGCCGTTGGTGATGACGACGAACTGGATGACGAGCAGGATCGCGAACACGATCAGCCCGACGATCAGCGATCCCCCGACGACGAAGTGGCCGAAGGTGTCGATCACCTTGCCGGCGTACCCGTCGAGGAGGACCAGCCGGGTCGCGCTGACGTTGAGGGCCAGCCGGAACAGGGTCATCACGAGGATCACCGAGGGGAAGGCGGCGAACTCGAGCGGCTTGTGGATGAACATCGCCACCATCAGCACGAGCAGCGCTCCGGTGATGTTGAGCGCGATCATCAGGTCCAAGACGACTGCCGGCAGCGGAACCACGAGCATGACGACGATCAGCACGATGCCCAGGGGGACACCGAGCCGGGTCAGTGACTTCACGGACATGCGGCGGGCACAGCCTCTCGACCGGTCGCGCCGTCCATGGCACTGCGGGATGGCGCCGTCCTGGCGTCGCTGGCTCCATCGGCAGGTCGGGGCTGTGGATGAGGGGTTGACGCGCTGCATTCATGCACCCTCGACCCCCCGCCGCCGGCGGGCGTGGGCGAACACGTCCGGCAGGTCCTCGGTACGCCGGGGGGTGCGGTGCTCGCCGCCGTGTTGGCCGGCGTGCCGGCGGCTGAGCACGAACGCCAGCACCTGCGCGACGGCAGCCCACAGCTCCCGCGGGATCTCCTGGCCGACCTGGCAGTGCCGGTACAGCGCCCGCGCCAACGGCACGTCCTGGACGAGCGGGACGCGTTCATCGGCGGCAACCGACCGGATCCGGGCGGCGATGGCGCCCGCACCGCGGGCCACGACGCGGGGGGCTCCCTGCTCGGGGTCGTAGCGCAGGGCGACGGCGACGTGGGTGGGGTTGACGAGGAGGACGTCGGCGGTGGCGACGTCGGCGATCATCCGGTTGCGGGCGGCGGCCAGCTGGCGGGCGCGGATGGCCCCCTTGACGAGGGGGTCGCCCTCCGACTGCTTGTGCTCCTGCTTGATCTCGCTGTGGCTCATCCGCAGCTGCTTGCCGATCCGGCGCCGCATCATCGCGTAGTCGGCGCCCGCCATCACCAGCCCGGCGATGGCGACCGTGAGGAGGAGGCGGGAGACCTCGGCGGTGACCTGGTGCAGGACGACGTCGATCGGGAGGAGTCCGCCGACGAGCGGCATCATCGACTTCACCGCGCCCCAGGCGAGGAGGGCGACGACGGTGCTCTTGCCGAGTACCTTCACGCCCTCCCACGCGGCGTGCGGGCCGAGCAGGCGCTTGGCTCCCTTGACCGGGTCGAGCTTCTTGGGGTCGGGCTTGGCCAGCTTGGGGGAGAGGTAGAAGCCGCCCTGCGCCAAGGCCGAGAGCACGCCGACGACGAGCATCATCGAGCCCAGCACCAGCAGGGTGAGGAAGACGTGGCGCCCGGCGTCGCCCAGCAAGGTCAACGCGACGGACACCGACGGGTCCGAGGCGGAGCGCAGGGACGTCGCCATCATCGTGTGCAGCGCGTCCAGCTCGTGGTCGAGCAGCGGACCCATCGCCAATGACGCCACCAGCAGGCCCAGCCACCCGCCGAGCTCGGGGGTACGCGGGACCTGGCCGTCCTTGCGGGCCTGCTTCCTCCGCTTGGGAGTGGGCTTCTCGGTCTTCTCCTCGCTCGCCGACACGACAGGTCACCCCGCCCCGGCCATGGTCGCCATCGCCTGGTTGGCGTAGGTGACCAGGCGGTCGAGTGCGCCGGGCAGCATCGGGAAGGAAAGACCGAGCAGCAGCAGGGTCAGCCCGACCTTGGCGGGGAACATCAGGCTGAGCGCGTTGAGCTGCGGCGCGACCTTGGTCAGCAGAGCAAGCGCCAGATCGGCGACGAAGAGCACCGCGATCATCGGCAGCGCCATCTGCACCGCCACCGTGAAGAACATCGAGAACGCCGTCAGCAGCACGCCGTCCCAGCTCGACATGTCGGGCATGCCGGTGAGCGGCAGGTACCGGAACGTGCTGAGCAGTCCGCCGACCACGATCAGGTGCCCGCCGGACACCACCAGCAGCGCGGTCGCGAGCAGCTGGTGGAAGCGCCCGAAGACGGTGTTGGAGTTCATCGCCAGCGGGTCCCATGCGGAGGCCAGCGCGAAGCCGCCGAACACGTCCACCAGCGATCCGGCCGCGCCGATCGCGGAGAACAGCAGCATCGTCACGTAGCCCATGCCCACGCCGATCAGTGCCTGGGCGGCGGTGGCCAGCACGAGCGCGGGCGTCGTCCCGGGCAGGTCCTGGGTGGCAAGGGTGGGCGCCATCGCGAGCGACAGGCCGAGCGCGAGGATCACCTTGGCCATGGTGGGGATGCCCCGCGTCGCGAACGGGGGTACGACGACCAGCCACGCCACCACCCGCACCGAGGCGAGCAGCAGCGCGCTGAGCGCGGCACCGTCGACGGAGAGGACCACGGCGGCGCCTAGGTGAGCAGGCCCGGGAGCAGGTCGAACAGCTCGCGGGTGAACGCCATCAGGGTGTGCAGCATCCAGTTCCCGCAGAACAGCAGGGCGAGCCCGACGCCCACCAGCTTGGGTACGAACGAGAGCGTGAACTCCTGGATCTGTGTCATGGACTGGAACAGGGAGATGGCGAAGCCGATGACCAGCGAGGTCGCGAGGATCGGCGCCGACAGCTTGAGCGCCACCAGCATGGTCTTGAGGGCGATCTCGATGATCGCGGTGTCGGTCATGGCAGCTAGCCCGTCCCGTACGACGCGACGAGCGCCTTGATCACCAGGGCCCACCCGTCGACCATCACGAACAGCAGCAGCTTGAACGGCAGCGACACCATCACCGGCGGCATCATCATCATGCCGAGACTCATCAACGCCCCGCTCACCACGATGTCGATGACGAGGAACGGGATGAAGATGATGAACCCGATCACGAAGGCGTCCTTGAGCTCGGAGAGCACGAACGCCGGGATCAGGGTCGCGGTGGAGACGTCGTCGCGGTTCTCGGGCAGCTTGCGGTCGGCCACGCTGGTCAACAGCTGAAGCTCGCCGTCGTCGGTGTTGTCGAGCATGAACTCCCGCAGCGGCGCCAAGCCGTCGTGGAACGCGGCCGAGGTGGTCTTGTCGCCGTCGAGATAGGGCTGCACGCCGTCGTTGTTCACCTGGGAGAGCACCGGCGCCATGATGAACAGGCTCAGGAACAGGGCAAGGCCCGCAAGCACCTGGTTGTTCGGGGTCTGCTGCAGGCCCAGTGCGTTGCGGGTCAGGCCGAGCACGACGAGCACCTTCGTGAAGCTGGTGCAGGTCAGCACGATCGCCGGCAGCAGGCTGAGCAGGGTCAGCGCTAGGAAGACGAGCAAGCTGTTGCTCGGCTTGTCGGTCATGCCCGACAGGTCGATCTGGACGCTGCCGCCCTTGCCGGGGCCGTTCGGACCGTTCGGACCCACCGGGTCGGCGAGCACCAGCGCGACCCGTGCGAGGGTCGTCGTCACGACGCCCGCCTCCCGGTGACGGCGGCCATGGCGTCCTTCCAGGTCTGCGGGGACAGCACCGATCCGCTGAGGGCGCCGGCCGGGCCGGTCGCCGCGGCCGGCCCGTCGAGCGGCTCCGCCTCCGGGTCGGGCGCGGTCAGGTCCAGTCCGATCTCGTCGGGCTCGACCTCGGCGAGCAGGGTGATCTGCTGCTCGGTGGTGCCGAGCACCAGGATCCGGGTGCCGACCGAGATCACGGCGACGCCCTGGCCCCGACCAAGCGCTTGGCGCTGCACGACCTGGATCGCGGCGCCGGTGGGCGCCTTGAACCGGCGGTTGGCGAAGCGAGCGATGAGCAGCAGCAGTCCGACGACGAGCGCCAGCGAGCCGACCAGGCGGACCGCCAGCTCCCCAAGCCCCACGCTGTCGGACACGGCGTCAGACCGCGGCGTTCGCGTCGAGGATCTCGGTGACCCGCAGGCCGAAGTCCTCGTCGACCACGACGACCTCCCCGCGGGCGACCAAGCGACCGTTCACGAGCAGGTCGGCCGGGCTGCCGGCGGCGCGGTCGAGCTCGAGGACGGCGCCGGGGGTGAGGGCGAGCAGGTCGCGCACCGTCATCCGGGTCCGGCCGAGCTCGACGGTGACCTCCATGTCGACGCCCTGGAGCAGCTCGAGCCCGCGCGGCGGTGCGACCGCGGCGCCGAAGGCGGGCACGAACGGGGCCTCCTCGACGAGATTGGTTGCGTCGTCTGGTGACCGGGTCTCGTGACGGTCGCCAGGGCGACCTCCTCGATCTCCCTCGGATTGCTGGGCAACCTCCTCGGGGTCCAGCGGCTGCCGAGCGCCGGCGAGGGTCGCATCGGGCACGAGGACGGCAGCGGCGATGCCCACGCCGACGAGCGGCACGGTCGTGAACGGGCCACCGAGGTCGGCGGTGACGTCGTACCCCTCGGCGCCGAGCTCGAGGGCCCGGGCACCGCGGGCGTGTGCGCCGAGCCGGCGGGCCGCGGCGTCGAGGGCCGGCTGGACGGCGGCCGCCACGTCGAGGGCGCCCATCGGGCTGCTGGCGAGGGCCTCGACCAGCTCGGTGCCGACCAGGACGACGACCGCGCCGGGCACCCCGCCGTCGAGGTCGGCGATCGCGCCGCCGGCGAAGGCGGCGGTGACGTGCGGCGACCCGGGCTGAGCCGGGCCGGGCGTCAGCGGCGTGACCGCCGGGAGGGGCGCGGCGGCGGCGGCCGCGACGGCCTCGGCGAGCAGGGTGGGCTCCACGATGGCAGACATTCAGGACTCCTCGGGCGTGGTGACGATGAGGGCGGCGAGACGCTGGCCCCGGGCGCCGGGGGTGGCATGGGCGAAGGTGTTGCCGGCGACGGTCACGTCCAGCGGCGCCGACGCCGGGTGGGTGAGCCGGAGCACGGATCCGGGGCGCAGGTCGGCCAGCGTGGCCGGGTCGACCGGGATCGGCCGGAACCGCACCGACACCGACACCGGGACCCGCTGGAACTGCTCCTGCAGCAGCTGGGCGGAGTGGGCGCGTTGGACGCGCTCGCGGTCGGAGACCACGCCGTTGCCGGCGGCGTTGGCGAGATGGGGGAGCAGGCCGCTGAACGGCAGGCACACCGACATCCGGTGTGCGCGCTCGCCGATCTTGAACTCGAGGGTGACCACGACCATCACGTCGGCGGCGCTGGCGACCTGCGCGAACTGCGGGCTGTACTCGATCCCCGTGACGTTCGGCTCCAGCGCGACGATCCCGTCGAGCGCGTAGCGCATCTCACCGAGCAAGCGCTCGACCAAGCCGCGGATCACGCCGTCCTCGATCTCGGTCAGCGGCCGGTCGGGCTGCTCGTCGGAGCCGGGTCCGCCGAGCATGTGGTCCAGGCAGGACATGGTCGCGAACAGCGGGATCTCCAGCACGCCGGTGCCGGGCATCGGGTCGGCCGTGAACAGGGTCAGGTACGTCGACGGGCCGAGGCTGTCGACGTACTCGGCATAGGTGCGCTGCTCGATGCCGGCGAGCGTCACCGTGCAGACGGTGCGCAGCGAGCTGGTGAACACCGTCGTCGCCTGGCGCGCGAAGCTGTCGAACCCGAGCTGGAGGGTGCGCTGATGCTCACGCGAGAGCTGGATGGGCCGCCGGAAGTCGTACGGCGTGGGCTCGGCCGTGCGGGGTCGGCGACTGCGCCGCTGGAGGGTCACGACGAGCCCATCGTCGCGGCCGGAGCCGACCTGAGGGGTCGTTGGGACGCCGGGCGGTCAGGGTCCCGTGGTCCGTTCGGGCTACGGAGGGTCCCGGGTGGGGTCCCGGGTGCGTCGGCTACTGGGTGACGTACTCGGTGAAGTACACCTCCATCACCTCGTGGTGGTAGCGCACCTCGAGCTGGTCGAGCAGCTGCTTGCGCAGGCTCTCGCGCACGTCGGGCTTGTTGACCTCGCCCACGGGGAGCCCGCTGAAGACGGTGATCGCGGCGTCGAGGGCCTTGCTGCCCTCGGCCTCATGGGCCGAGTCGGTGAGCTGGAGCGCCATGCCGAGCCGTAGGTAGTGGCCGCCGGCGAGGTTGACCTGGATCGCCTCGAGCGAGATCACCTCCCCGGGCTTGGGGGCGGAGTCGCCGCCGGGCTTGAGCACGAGGAACCACGCGCCGCCGCCGAGCAGGGCGAGGAGCACGACGGCGATGCCGATCGTGCGGCCCTTGCCGCCCTTGGCGGGCGTGTCCTCCGCGGTGGCCGCCGGGGCGGCGAGGGTCGTGGTCACGGTTGGTCCTCTCCTCGGGAGCGGGTGGGTGTGCCGGCCGCGGCCGGGTCGGGGCCGGTGCCGTCACCGGCGGGGTCGGTGGGCAGGGAGTCGAGGCCGGCCTCGCGGCGCAGCTCGTCGTACGCCTGCCCCATCAGTGCCCGGGTCTCGGCGGGCTGCTGGCTGAGCACCAGGATGTCGACCCGCTTGTTGACCCGCTGCGAGCCGTGCCGGGCCGGGTCGACCAAGGGCTTGGTGTGGCCGTACCCGGTGGCGCGCAGCCGGCGCGCGGGGATGCGGTGGCGGTCCTCGAGCCGGTGCAGCACGTTGGCGGCGCGGGCCAGGGAGAGCTCCCAGTCGGAGGGGTAGTAGCGCGGCATCACCGGCTCCTGGTTGGTGTGGCCGTCGAGCTCGATCGGCTCGGAGAGCTCGGCGAGCACCGGCGCGATGGTGTCGACGACGCGGCGGCCGCGCTCGGTCAGCTCGGCGATGTCGGGCTCGAAGACGACGTGCTGCGAGACCAGGCTGACGACCAGTCCGCGCTCGTCGATGGTGGCGCGCACGTCGTCGCGCAGGCCGTTGTCGCGCAGCGCCTGGTCGATCTGCTTCCAGACCTCCAGCAGCCGGTCGACCTCGGCCCGGGCAGCGCCCTGGGCGCGCTCGTTCTCGAGCCGGTCGGACTCCTGCAGGATCTTCGTGACGGTCTCGCGCTGGGACTCGGGGACCTGCGCGAGCAGCATCTCGTAGGACGCCTCGCCGGGGTCGCTCGCGCCCTTCGCGTTGCTGATCGGGCTGGCTCCGTTGAGGATCGACTGCTCGCGGCCGAAGCCGACGGCCAGCCCCTCCTTGAGCGCCGCGTACTTCTTCTCGTCGACCGTCGACATCGCGAACATCACGATGAACAGCACCATCAGCAGCGTCACCATGTCGGCGTAGGTCACCAGCCAGCGCTCGTGTCCGGCGCCGTGCTCCTCGTGGTCGTCGTCGTGGTGACGTCGCCGGGGCGGCCCGGCGCCCTTGCCCGCCCTGCCGGCCGCCATCAGGCGGCCTCGCGCTCGACGGTGCCGGTCGGAAGCAGGGAGCGCAGCTTCTCCGCGACCAGGCGCGGGTTGGCGCCGGCCTGGATGGCGGCGACGCCCTCGATGGCGACCTCCATCCGCGCGCACTCCAGCTCACCGAGCCGCTTGAGCCGGCTCGAGATGGGCAGCCAGATCACGTTCGCCGACATGACGCCCCACAGGGTGGCCACGAACGCGCCGGCGATCAGGTGGCCGAGCTCGTCGGGCGTGGCCAGGTTCTCCAGCACGTGGACCAGGCCCATGACGGTGCCGATGATGCCGATCGTCGGGGCGTAGGCGCCGGCGTCGCCGAAGAACTTCGCGGACTGCCTGTCGTCGCGCTTCTTGGCCCGCAGCTCGGCCTCGAGGATGTCGCGCACGTCCTCGGGGTCGGTGCCGTCGATCGCCATCGTGACACCCTTGACCAGGAACGGGTCGTCGATCTCGCGCAGGCTGTCCTCCAGCGCCAGCAGGCCCTCGCGCCGGGCCCGCTCGGCGAGCGAGACGACCTGCGGGACGAGCTCCTCGGCCGGCTCGACCGAGCCCGTGAACGCGCGCTTCACGTCCTTGACCGCGGCCTTGGCGTCGCTCATCGTGCCACCCGCGACGGTGACCATGATCGTCGTACCCAGCACCAGCAGCATCGGCGGCAGCAGCAGCAGGCTCATCGGGTTGCCGCCCTCGAGCACGTTGGCCGCGACGATGATCACCAGGCCGAGGACGATGCCGATCGGGGTTGCGATGTCCTTCACGGCGTCACTCCTCGTGGGGGTACGGCGCTCAGCCGGCCCTGGCGCGACCGGACCGGCGCGATTGTCGACGCGTCCGGCAGGGCGGCGCGCGCCACGATGGCCGAGCGGTAGTCGATGACGGCGTCGCGGACCTCGTCGAGGGACTCGGCCACGATGTACTTGGTGCCGTCGACCAGCGTCACCACGGTGTCCGGGGTGCAGTCGACGCGCTCGATCAGGTCCGCGTTCAGCAAGAACGTGGTCCCCGAGAGTCGGGTCAGCGAGATCACCGCGGCACCTCCGTGTGCGTGGATCGATGAGGAGCGCCGTCCGTGGCGTTCCGCAGGTCCCATCGGCCAGGGTCCCGAGACCCTGAGCGCTTGGCCCGGATCCAGGCTGGGACCGCTCGACGTCAGCGCTTGATGTTGACCAGCTCCTCGAGCACCTGGTCGCTGGTGGTGATCACCCGCGAGCTGGCCTGGAAGCCGCGCTGGGCGAGGATCAGGTTCGTGAACTCGGCCGACAGGTCGACGTTCGACATCTCCAGCGCACCGGCCATGATCTGGCCGCGCTGACCCTCGCCGGCGACGCCGAGCTGGACGGCGCCGGAGTTGGCGGACTCGCGGAAGGCGGTGTCGCCGATCCGCTCCAGACCCATCGGGTTGGTGAAGTCGGCGACCGCCAGCTGGCAGATGTCGCGCTGCACGCCGTCGGAGAAGACGCCGCGGACCTTGCCGTCGGCCGCGATCGAGTACGACGTCAGGTTCACGCCGGCCGGCAGCGAGGCGTTGATCATGTTCAGGTCGACGTCGACAGCGCCGCCGGTGGGCAGGCCCGCGGCGTCGAGGGCGTAGCCCTGCACCCGCATGCCGCTGGGCGCCACCAGGACGCCGGTCTGGTCGAACGTGAACGCGCCGGCGCGGGTGTAGACGTTCTCGCCGCCGTCGCGCAGCACGAAGAAGCCGTCGCCCTGCAGCATGACGTCGGTCGGGCGGCCGGTGAGCTGCGCCGAGCCCTGGCCGAAGTTGGCCATGGTCGCGGCGAGCTGGACGCCGAGGCCGATCTGGATCGGGTTGGTGCCGCCGCGCTCGGCGTTGCCGCCCGAGGCGGCGGTGAGCATCTGGCTCAGGGTGTCGGAGAAGACGGTGGTGCTGGACTTGAAGCCCGTCGTGTTGGCGTTGGCGATGTTGTTGCCGGTGACGTCGAGCATGGTCTGGTTCACGCGGAGGCCGGAGATGCCGGCGAAGAGCGAGCGAAGCATGGTGGTTCTCCTTCTGCGGTCAGGCGGTTCGGGCGGTGGTGGACGGGGTGCCACTCGGTGGCACGTAGGTGCCACCACCGCTGGTGGTGGGCGCCTCGATCGTGGGTGCGGTGCCGACGCTGACCACGTCGGTGACGGCGACGGACGTGCCGTCGACGCTGAGGACGGGGCCGGTGGCGAGATAGGTGGTGCCCTGCACGACACCGGACTGCTCGGCGCCGGTGGCGTCGTACCACCGCACGGTCTGGCCGATCAGCGAGCTGGCGCCGAACGCCAGCTGGGTGCTCAGCAGCATCGCGGTCTGATCGGCGACGTCCTGCATCTTCTCCAGCGCGGTGAACTGCGCGGTCTGGGCGAGGAACTGCGAGGAGTCGGTGGGGTTGAGCGGGTCCTGGTACTTCATCTGGGCGACCATCAGCTGCAGGAACATGTCCTTGTCGGCGGCGTTCGAGCTGCCGGACGTGCCGGCGGTGCCGGTCGCGGTGCCGGTCACGCCGTAGCCGATGCCTTCGGTGCTGGAGACGGACATCTCTTCCTCCTCACAGGGTCCGGTCGAGCTGACCGGCGGGGGTGGTGGTCGGGGTGGGTACGGGCGGCGGCTCGGGTGCCTGGCGCCGATGCCGGCGCTGATCCGGGTCGCCCGAGGAGCGGTTCCAGGCCGAGGCGCCCTCGCGGCCGGCATCGGCCGAGACGGTGCCGGCGGTCTGGCCCGTCGGCGTGACCGGGCTGGGGGGCTGGGGGTTGAACGGGTCGCGGACCAGCACCTTGGCCTCGGTGGCGCCGGAGTGCTCGAGCAACCGCTGCAGCTCGGGCACGCCGGCACTCAGGGCCCGGTGGACGGCGGCACTCCCGGCCGCGTCGTCGGCACTGCCGGCCAGGCGCACCTGCACCGCGCCGTCCCTGACCACCAGGGTCACCCGCACCTCGCCGAGCTGCTCGGGCTGCAGGGTCAGGGTGATCCGGTGCGTACCCGGCCGGTCGGTCGGAGTGGTCGCGACCAGGTGGGTGATCTCGGGGAAGACCTGCTGCACCACGGCGCGCTCCACGGTCGGGCGCGGCGACCCCAGGGCGGGCGCGGTCACGGCGACGGTGGCAGGGGTGGCAGGCGGGGCGGCCGGGGCGTCGACGGGGGCGTCGACGGGGGCGGGCGCGGTGGGCGCCTCGAGCGTGGGACGGGGCCCGGTGGCCGGAGCCGGGGCGGTGGCCCGCTGGTCGGCGACCGGCTCGGCCGCCCCGTTCGTCAGGTGCGCGGTGAGGTCCGGGCCGGTCGGGGCGACCAGCGGGACGGCGACCGCCCCGGCCGGTGCGGCGGCCGCCCTGGCCGGGGCGGCCGTGTCGGGAGGCGTCGGCTCGGGGAGAGGCGCCGCCGGCAGCGGGACCGTCGCGAGCAGTGCGGCGGCGAGGGCGTCGCCGAAGAGCGCGGCCGGGGCGGCGCCGGTGTCGGTGGCCGCGGGGACGCCGTCGGTGGGGACCGGGACCGCGAGCCCCGGCAGGAACGGAGTGATGCTCATCAGCTCACCATCGCCATCACGTTGCGGACGTAGCTCTGCGTCTCCTGGTACGGCGGGATGCCGCCGTAGCGGGTGACCGCGCCCGCCCCGGCGTTGTACGCCGCCAGCGCGAGGTCGGTGCGCCCGAACCGGTCGAGCAGGGAGCGCAGCAGCCGCGCGCCGCCGTCGATCGCCTGGGCCGGGTCGAACGGATCGGTCACGCCGAGGCCGCGGGCGGTGCCGGGCATCAGCTGCATCAGGCCCTGCGCGCCGGCCGGGCTGACCGCGCGGGCGTCGAAGCCGGACTCATGCTTCGCGACGGCGGCGATCAGGGTCGCCGGTACGCCGGTCCGGGCGGCCGCGGCGCCGATCAGGTCGGCGTACGGCGTCGCGGCGCTCGCCCGCCCGACGACGGTCGATCCCGTCACCGTCCCCGTGGCCGGCTGGCTGATGACCCGCCGGATCACGTCCGGCGTGGAGGGGACGTCCACGACCCGGATGTCGAGGCCGGTGCGCGGCGCCTCGATCATCTTGCCGCCGCCGATGTAGATGGCGATGTGGTCGACGCCGTCGTTGCGGCTGGAGTTGTCCCACGCGAGCAGGTCGCCGGGCTGCGCCTCGGCCATGCCGGCCACCGGCACACCCGAGCGGGCCTGCTGGTTGGAGACCCGCGGCAGGTCGTAGCCGAGGCTCTTGTAGACGACCTGGACCAGGCCGGAGCAGTCCATGCCCTTGGTCGGGTCGGTGCCGCCCCAGACGTAGGGGAGGCCGAGGTACCTGCGCGCCTCGGCGACCACGTCGTCCCCGGTCACGGACCCGGCGGTGCCACTCACCCGCGCGCCGGCGAGCTCGGTCGCGAAGTCGCCGGTGCCGGAGGTCCGTACGGTCGTGAACTGGGCCAGGCGGGCCTGGATCTCGTTGATCCGCGCGGTGACGGCGTCGATGCTCATCGGCCACCTCGTGCCCAGCGCTGGGCGGCCAGGTCGTCGGCGTCGCGCGCGACCCGCCGCTCGGCCTCGGTACGCCGCCGCGCGGCCCGGCGCTCGAGGAGATGCTCGACCGCCGCGAGCCGGGCGCGGTCGGTGCTCCAGCGGGCGCGGGCGTCGGCGGTGACGATCTGTGCGGTGGCGACGGCGGCGCGGGTCTCGCCGACCAGGATGCCGGTGTGGACGAGCCGGGTCCGGTCGGCGACCAGCTCGGCAGCCGTCGTGACGGTGGGCACCGTGGAGGAGGCGATGGTCGCCTCGAGACCGTCCAGCCGAGCGTGCAGCTCCGCCTCCTCGGCGAGTACCCGCTGCAGCCCGATCCGGCTGTCGGTCTCGCGGACCTCCCGGACTCGGGCGACGGCGGCCAGGCCACGGTCCTCGCGGCTCATGACGCCACCACCCCGGCGAGGTGATCCCACGCGTCGAGCCGCGGTGTGGTGTCGTCCATGGACTGGCGCAGGAAGTCCTCGATCATGGGCAGCCGGGCCAGCGCCGCGTCGGCGTCGGCATCCGCGCCGGCGACGTACGCACCGATCTCGACGAGCTCCTTGACCGAGCGGTGGGCGGCGAGCATCCGCCGCAGCCGGCCGGCGTCCTGCTGCTGCCCGGGCGTCGTGACGGCGCGGTGGACGCGGGAGATCGACTCGAGCACGTCGATGGCGGGGAAGTGGCCGGCGGTGGCGAGGTCGCGGGAGAGCACGACGTGGCCGTCGAGGATCGAGCGGGCGGTGTCGCCGATCGGGTCCTGGAGGTCGTCGCCCTCGACGAGGACGGTGTAGATGCCGGTGATCGAGCCGGCAGCCGACGTACCGGCCCGCTCGAGGAGGCGGGGCAGCAGGCCGAAGACGCTGGGCGGGTAGCCGCGGGTGGCGGGCGGCTCGCCGGCGGACAGGCCGATCTCGCGCTGGGCCATGGCGACCCGGGTGAGCGAGTCCATCATCAACACGACGTCGCGACCACCGTCGCGGAACCACTCCGCGATCCGGGTGGCGGTGAACGCCGCGCGCAGCCGCTCGACCGCGGGCGCGTCGGAGGTGGCGACCACGACGACCGAGCGGGCCAGGCCCTCGGGGCCGAGGTCGCCGTCGATGAACTCGCGGACCTCACGGCCGCGCTCGCCCACCAGGGCGATCACGTTGACGGCGGCGTCGGTGCCGCGCGCGATCATCGAGAGCAGGGAGGACTTGCCCACGCCGGAGCCGGCCATGACGCCGATCCGCTGGCCGCGGCCGAGGGGCACGAGGGCGTCGAGGGCGCGGACGCCGGTGCCGAGGGGCTCGGTGATCCGCGGCCGGCTGAGGGCGTCGGGGGTAGGGAGCTCGGTCGACACGCTGTCGAGACCGGTCAGCGGCGGCCCGTCGTCGACCGGCCGGCCGAGCCCGTCGAGCACGCGACCGAGCAGCGCCTCGCCCACGCGGATGCGCAGCGGGCCGCCGGTCGCGCGGACCAGGTCGCCGGCGCGGACGCCGGTGGTGGTGCCGAGCGGCAGGCAGATCGCGCTGCCGGGACGCAGCGCGGCGACCTCGGCGAGGAGCGGGCCGGACGTCGTACGCACCTCGAGCAGGTCGCCGACCGCCGCGTCGGGCAGGCCGCGCACCTCGAGATGCAGGCCGACCAGCTCGGCGACGGTGCCGAGGTGCAGGGGGGCGGCGGCCTCCAGCAGGCGGGCACGAAGCGACGGCTCGACCGGAGAACGGGGCGACTCGACGGTCATGACAGCACCTCCCGCACCCGGGCCATCGCCTCGCGGATCCGGAGGTCGACGACCGAGCCGTCGACGCCCTCGACCAGCGCGTCGGCCGAGCCGAGGGCGGGGTCGGGGACCACCTCCAGGCCACGGTCGGCGAGCTCCTGGGCGGCCGACGAGGCGGCGGCGGACGGGTGCAGCCGGATCCGGCCGACCGGTCCGGGCGGCAGGACCTGCAGCACCCGCGCGACGACGTCCCTGGGTCCCAGTCGGGCCACCTGGGCACCGATCAGCGTCGTGGTGAGGGACCAGGCGAGGTCGCTCGCCTGGTCCTCGACCGCACGGGCCAGGTCGTCGAGCAGCCCCCTGACCTGCTCGGCCGCCTGGCCCAGTGCGTCGAGGGCCGCCCGGTGCTCCGCCTCGCGGCGGGCCTCCGCCTCCGCGTGGAGGACCGCCCGGCGAGCCTCCTCGCCGGCCGCCTGCTCGGCAGCGGTACGACGCCCCTCGGCCCAGCCCACGGCGTACCCCTGTGCCCGGGCGGCGTCGCGGGCCTGGGCCGCCACCCCGTCGAGCAGCGTCTCGGTGACCTCGTCGCCGAGGACGCTGTCGCTGCCGAGGCGGGTCCAGGTCCCGACCCGGAGCTCGGGCAGCTCGGGCCGGACGAGATCAGAGGACGAACTCATCGTCGTTCCCTCGCCGGACCATGATCTGGCCCTGCTCCTCGAGCTGGCGGATGGTGCGGATGACGCCCTGCTGGGCCTCCTCGACCTGTGCCAGGCGGACGGCGCCGAGCAGCTCGACCTCCTCCAGCAGGTTCTCGGCCGCGCGCTCGGACAGGTTCGAGGTGATCTTGGTGCGGACCGCGTCGCTGACGCCCTTGAGGGCCAGCGCGAGCTCGGCGGTGTCGACCTGGCGCAGCACCTGCTGCACCGAGCGGTCGTCGAGCCCGGTGATGTCCTCGAACATGAACATCCGGCTCTTGACCTCGTCGGCGAGCGCCGGGTCGAGGCCCTCGAGGCCCTCGACGATCTGCCGCTCGGTCGGCCGGTCGGACCGGTTGATGATGTTGACCAGGGGGTCCACGCCGCCGACCCGGGAGACCTCGGCGGGCTGGAGCATCGACGACAGCTTGCGCTCCAAGACGGCCTCGACGGTGCGCACGATCTCGGGTGAGGTCCGGTCCATCACCGCGATCCGGTGCGCGACCACGGCCTGCTGGTGCGCGGGCAGGCCGCTGAGCAGCAGGGAGGCCTTGTCGGCGGCCATGTGCGCGAGGACCAGCGCGATCACCTGGGGGTGCTCGTCGGCGATGAAGCTGCGCAGCTGCGCGGGATCGGCGCGGTGCAGGAACTGGAAGGGCATCTGGACGGCGGCCGCGTGCAGCCGGTCCATGATCTCCTTCGCGCGCTCGGGCCCCAGCGACTGCTCGAGCAGCTGCTGGGCGAATCCGAAGCCGCCCTGGGTGACGTGGGCGTGCGCGGTCGCCAGGTCGTGGAACTCGGTGAGCACCTGCGCGGTCTCGCCGGCCGACACCGCGTCGAGACGGGCGATCTCGCCGGAGATCGCCTCGACCTCGGTGTCGCTGAGGTGCGCCATCACCTGGGCGGCGCGCTCCTTTCCCAGCTGGATGAGCAGCACCGCGGCCTTGCGGACCCCCATCGAGACCAGGGTGGGGCCGGACGTCGCCATCAGCGTCATGGCCGCGGCTCCACGAGCCAGCCGCGCAGCAGGGCGGCGACGTCGTCGGGCTGTCGGTCGACGAGGGCGATCAGCTCGTCGCGCATCGACTCCTCCTCGTCCCTCTCGGACGACTCGAGGGCGGCCAGGGCGGGAGCCTCCAGCTGGGCGGTGCGGTTCGCCGCGTCGGTGCGCAGCTGCTCCACCAGGTAGGCCCGTGCGTCGTCACGGGCCTTGGTCCGGCGCCGGGCCTGCAGCCAGGCGAGCAGCACCATCAACGCGATGCCACCGGCGATCCCGGTGTTGCGCAGCAGGCTGTTGCGCCGGGCCGCCGCGTCGGCGGCCCGGGCCGCCTTCAGCTCGGCGGCGGCGGACTCCTCCGCACTGCGGTCGAACGCCATCGTCGTGACGTCGATCGTGTCGCCGCGCTGGGCGTTGATGCCGACCGCGTTGCTGATCAGGTCCTTGACCACCTGCGGCTGGATCGCGGCGGCCGCGGTCGAGTCGAGCACCGCGCCGATGTGCAGGGTGTTGATCGAGCCCGGTGCCTTCTCCCGGTGCTCGACGGTCTGGTCGAGCGCGTTGTCGCGGGTCTTCGAGGTGTTCTTGTACGACGAGTCGCCGCCGGCTCCGCTGGTGGCCGGGTCCATCTGCCCGTCGGGGCCGACCGTGCCGCCGCTGGCCGCGTCGAGCCCGCCCGCCGGGCCGGCGTACGTCTCGTTGGTCGTCGACTCGGAGATCGGCAGGATGTTCTCCTTGGTGCCGTAGGTCCGGCTGTCGGTGACCGCCTTGTCGAAGTCGAGGTCGGCGGTGACCGTGACCGTGGAGTTGCCGTGGCCGAGCACCCGGTCGAGCACCGCCTGGATGTCGGCTCGCATCGAGTCCTGGAAGGCCGCGACCTGCTTGGAGCGCGCGGAGGCGGCGCCGACGCCGCCGTCGGCGCTGTCGTCGGTGGTGAGCAGCCTGCCGCTCGCGTCGGTCAGCGTGACGTTCTTCGGCTCGAGGCCGTCGATGCTGGACGCCACCAGGTGGACGATCGCCTGCACCTGGCCGTCGTCGAGCGAGGTGCCCGGCTCGGTGTCGATGAGGACCGACGCCGTCGGCGGGTCCTGCTCGTCGGTGAAGACCTGCTTTCGCGGGATGGCGAGGTGGACGACCGCGGTGTCGACGCCGTGGATGGCCTCGACGGTCTTGCTGAGCTCACCCTCCATCGCGCGCTTGAAGTTGGTCTGCTCCTGCGACTCCGAGGTCGACAGGCTCTGCTTGTCGAGCAGGCTGTAGCCGCCGTCGCTGCTCGCCGGCAGGCCCTTGCCGGACAGCGTGATCCGGGTGCCGTAGACGTCCGAGCGCGGCACCATGATCGTGCCGCCGCCGCCGGTGAGCTGGTACGGCACGCCCTGCGCGTCGAGCTCCTCGATCACGGCGCTCGCGTCGGTGCCGGACAGGTTGGAGTACAGCGGGGCGTAGCTGGGGGTCGACACCCAGCGGAACACCATGAGGACGGCGACCAGCAGGGCCGCCGTACCGATGACGGCGACGGCCTTCTGCCCGGCCGTGAAGCCAACGAAGGTCTCGCGGGCACGGGTGAGGTACCGCGTGAGGCGCTGTTGCATCGTGGGTCCCTCAGACCTGCATCCGCATGATCTCGTTGAACGCCTCGACCGCGCGGTTGCGCAGGGAGACCGTCAGCTGGCTGGCGACGGACGCCTCGCTGGCCGCGATCGTGTAGTCGTGGATGTTCTCGAGCGTGCCGGTGGCGGCCTGCACGGCGAGGCCGTCGGCCTTGTCGGTCAGGCCCTCGAGCCGGTCGAGGCCGTCGAGGACCAGTGAGCCGAACTCGGTGTCGGGACCGGTCGGGGGCGTGACCTTGCCCGACGTCGTCGGCGGGGCGATCGAGCCGAGCGCGTCGGGGCCCGACAGCGACGGGAACCGCAGGGGCGTGATCTCCATCAGCGGGCCCCGATCTGCAGGGCCGCGCCGTAGGTGTCCTGCGCGGTCTTGGTGACCTGCACCGACGCCTGGTAGCCGCGCTGCGCCATGACCAGCTGGCTCATCTCGGCCGCCATGTCGATGTCGGGCAGCCGGACGTAGCCGTCCTCGTCGGCGAGCGGGTGCCCGGGGGAGTGGACCATCCGGCCCTCGGGGTCGCCCTCGGCGAAGCCCGCGACGTCGACGCCGCCGTCCACGCGCGGGTCGAACACGACGTACGTCGCCTGGAAGGCGTTCTCGCCGGTCGGCTTGACCGTGTTGGCGTTCGCGATGTTGCCGGCCAGCGCGTCGAGCCAGACCTGGTGCGCGCCGAGCGCGGTGTTCGCGATCCGCAGCGTCTCGAAGGCGCTCATCAGGCCGCGCCCCCGGCCATCAGGTTGAGCCGCGAGTCGCGGTCGCTGATCGCGCGGCCCATGATCTGGTACTGGTACTGGGTCTGGATAGCGGCGATCGACTCCTTGCGGAGGTCGACGTTGTTGTCGTTGGCACCGACCGGGGTGCTCGTGGCCGAGACGGTCGCACTGAGGTCTGCGCTCATGGCCCGGCCACGCTCGATCGCGCCGGCGAGTGCGGACTCGAACTCGACGCTGCGGGCGCGGAAGCCAGGGGTGTCGACGTTGGCGATGTTGTCCGCGATCACCTGCTGGCGCTGGGAGAGCCCGTTGATCGCGGAGTGCAACACGAAGCCGACGGCGTCGGACGTTGCGAAGGACACGGTCGATCTCCTGGGAAGGAACACCGCTCCCGTCAGGGGGCGGTGCGACAGTCGGTGCCGGTCCGTCGGCGGGGGGCGAGCAATCCGTCGCTCACCGTGCCTGATCGGTGCGCCCGCCGAGGATCTGAGCCGCCGCGTCTAGGACTAGGTCCTGACTATCTCGACCGATCGGCCGAGCGGCCGCTCGAACCTGCGCTCGCCACGGTGCCCGTCCACGGATCCAGGCTGTCTCTCAGAGCAGCACGACGGACAGCAGGCCCGCGCCGTACCCGCCAATGTCCACCGCGAGGTCCTCTCGCCGCCCGAGCGTGAGGGTGCTGATCCGCACCTGCGGGTCGAGCGGCGGTCCGGCGGGGTGGAGGGCGTGCAGGCGCAGGTGGTCGGCGCCGGAGACGTTGAACGTCGAGGCGCCGATGTTGAGCACCTCGTACAGGTTCTCGCAGATCGCGTCGGTGAGCTTGCCGTCGGCGATCGCGGCGGCGGCGTCGCCGACGGGGATCAGGCCGAGCGCCGCGCCGGCGTAGGCGGAGAACGCCAGGTCGCAGGCGACGAGGGCGCTGATCCGGAGGCTGTCGTCGACGTACACGGCGACGGAGGCGGGCGTGTCGGGGCCGGGCGCGAAGGGCGCGGACGGGGACAGGGTGACGTCGCGGCCGAGCAGGTCGGCGAGCAGGTCGCGCAGCTGCTTGGGCTGGGGGAGGTGGACGGGCACCGCGGTCTCAGATCACGCTGCGGAGCGCGTCGTCGAACGCCTCCGGGGTGAACGGCTTGGCGATGAGGAAGGCGGCGCCGGCGGAGGCGGCGCGCTCGCGCATCTCCTCCGAGCCCTCGGAGGTGACGAACCCGAACGCGACCGTGGAGCCGGAGGCACGCAGGGCCGAGAGGCAGTCGATGCCGTTCATCTCCGGCATGTTCCAGTCCGAGAGGACCAGGTCCGGCGCCTCGCTCCGGACCAGCTCGAGCGCCTGGCGACCGTTCTCGGCCTCGACGATGTCGTGCCCGCCGTGCCCGGCCTGGCGCAGGGTGCGGATCACGATCTGCCGCATCACGCGGCTGTCGTCGGCGATCAGGATCTTCATCGGGTGCCTTCCTGCGGGACGGGGACGTGGACGGAGACGCGGACGGGGGCGCCCTGCCAGGCGAGGTCGAGCCGGCAGACGACGGCGGTGTCGCTCGCGAAGGCGGCGCGACCGGCGGCGACGGCGGGCAGCGAGAGCACGCTCGGGCCGGGCATCAGGCTCTTCACGTTGCCGCCGACCATGTTGACCAGCTCGCCGACGGCGTCGGCGACGTCGCTGTCACCGGCGTCCTCCTCGGCGGGCAGCGCGAGCATCCGGGCGGTCAGCCGGCGGGCCAGCACCTCGCCGAGCTCGACGGTCACCACGCCCTGCCAGCCGCCGCTGATCGTCGTGGCGGCCGACCAGGCGGCGGCCTCGAACGGCGTCCCCGGCGGCAGGGCGCGCGGCAGCAGGATCGCGTCGTTCCCGAGCAGCGCCATCCACACGTCCTCGGTGACGGCGAGGACGTCCTCGGACTCGGGGACCTCGACCTGTGGCAGCACCGCGCTCATGCGGCGATTCACGCCGGCACCAGCCCGAGCAGCGAGAGCTTGTCGACGATCGCGTCCGGCGTGAACGGCTTGATGACGTACTCGTGCGCGCCCGCGGCCAGGGCCCGCACGATCTGCCGCTGCTCGCTCTCGGTGGTGACCATCATCAACGTGATGTCGCGCCACTGCGGGTTCGCGCGGACCTCGGTGATGAACGTGTAGCCGTCCATCACCGGCATGTTCCAGTCGACCAGGCACACGTCGGGTACGACGCCCGCGCGCAGCTGGTCGAGCGCGGCCTGGCCGTGCTCGGCCTCGCTCGTCTCGAAGTCCAGGTCCGTGACGATGCGGCGCAGGATGCTGCGCATCGCCCGGGAGTCGTCGATGATCATCGCTCGCACGGTCAGGCTCCTGTGCTGGTGAGGGTCGGGGTCAGCGAACGGGCGGGGGCCCGGCGGTAGGCGGGCACCCGCCCGATCTGCTCGCGCTGCCACGCGGCGGCGAGGTCGGCCGGCATGTCGAGGGTGGTCTCCGACGAGCCGAGCAGCAGGTAGCCGTCCGGGCTGAGCATCGGCAGCATCCGGCGCAGGATGTCCTGCTTGGTGGGGGCGTCGAAGTAGATGAGCACGTTGCGCAGCCAGATCACGTCGAAGATCCCCAGCCCGAGGTACGGCGCCGCGAGGTTGAGGTGCTGGACGGTGACTCGCTCGCGCAGCCGCTCGGCGATCTCCCACTCGCGGCCGTCGCGGGTGAAGTAGCGGACCAGGCTGGTGGCGGGCAGGCCGCGGTTGACCTCGACCTGGCTGTACCGCCCGGCCCGGACCCGCTCGAGCATCGCGGTGGAGATGTCGGTGGCGACGATCTCATAGGTCCAGCCGGCCGGCAGGTGCTGGTCGAGCAGCATCGCGATCGAGTACGCCTCCTGTCCGCTCGAGCACGCCGCGCTCCAGATCCGCAGCCGCCGGGTGACCTGGCGACCCTCCAGCAGTGCGGGCAGCATCGCGTCGGTGAACGCCTGGTACGGCGTGTGGTCGCGGAACCAGCTCGTCTCGTTGATGGTCAGCGCGTCGACCACCTTGCGCCGCTCGTCGGCGTCGAACGCCAGCCGGGCGACGTACTCCTCGAGACCGAGGCCGCGCGCGGCGGCGAGCGGGTTGAGCCGGGCCTCGACGAGGTACTCCTTGCCCTCGTCGTACACCATCGACGTCTCCCGGCGCACGAGCGCCGAGACCGAGGCGAAGGCGGCGGACGTCGTCATGCCCGCTCCATCGGCGGTGTCCGGGGGGACCTGAGCCCTCAGACCGAGCAGCCCCGCGCCGATGAGCGAGCCGTGACACAGATCAGGGTTCTCGTCGTCGACGACTCGGCGCTGGTACGCCGGCTGGTGACCGCCGCGCTGCGGCAGGCGCCGGACATCGAGGTCGCCGGCGTGGCCCGCGACGGCGTCGAGGCCGTGCGCATGGTCGACGAGCTCGCGCCCGACGTCGTCACCCTCGACATCGAGATGCCGAACCTCGACGGGCTCGGCGCGCTCACCCGGATCCGGGAGAAGCACGCCCGGCTGCCCGTGATCATGTTCTCGACCCTCACCGAGCGCGGCGCGACCGCTACCCTCGACGCGCTGTCCCGCGGCGCGTCGGACTATGTCACGAAGCCGTCCAACACCGGACAGATCGCCGACGGCATCGCCGCGATCCGCGACCAGCTGGTGCCCCGGATCCGGGCCCTGGCGGGGATCCGCAAGCTCACGCCGGGCACCTCGATCCCCGTCGTGCGACGTGAGCGGCCGCGTCCCGCCGTCGCGCCGGTGACGGCGCTGCTGATCGGCTGCTCGACCGGTGGTCCCGACGCGCTCGCCCGGCTGCTGCCGCGACTGCCTGCCGACCTCGGCGTACCGGTCCTCGTCGTGCAGCACATGCCGCCCGTCTTCACGGCGATGCTCGCCCAACGCCTCGACAAGCTCAGCGCACTGGCCGTCCGCGAGGCCGTCGACGGTGAGCCCGCGCACCCTGGTGAGGTGCTCATCGCCCCTGGCGACCGCCACCTGCGGCTGCGGCGGGCCCCGGCCGGCGTCCACGTGGCACTGGACCAGGGCCCCCAGGAGAACTTCTGCCGTCCGGCCGTCGACGTGCTGTTCCGCTCCGCCGTCGAGGTGTACGGCGCCGGGACGCTCGCCACCGTGCTCACCGGCATGGGGCAAGACGGTCTCGCCGGCGCGCGGGAGCTCGCCGCGACCGGCGCCCGGATCGTCGTGCAGGACGAGGAGAGCTCGGTCGTGTGGGGCATGCCCGGCGCCGTCGCCGGTGCCGGCCTCGCCGACGACGTGCTCCCGCTCGACCAGCTCGCCGACCGGATCGTCGCCACGGTCCGGCGATCGCGGGCCGCCTGATCCGGGCGCGGTCGTCGTCAGGCGGTGACGTCGAGGTAGACCGGTCCCGGTGGCACGGTGGTCGCCCGGCCCACCCGGTCGGCGACCTGCTGCTGGCGACGGTTGTCGTCGAGTGTGGCGGGGATCGCGGCCATCAGCCGTTGCTGGCGGGCCAGCAGCAGCCGGGTGCGGGGGACCAGGTCGTTGGGCAGCGGGCCGAGGTCGGCGGGCGGCAGCCAGGGCTCGAGGGTCGCGCCGGCGGGTCCGCCACGCAACATCCGCTCGGCGTGGTCGGCGTGCGCCTCCAGCCGGTCGAGCGCCTCGGTCCACGAGGAGGGGCGATCGGGTCGCTCCGGGCCGCTCACGACAGGGCCGCCGCCATCGCGGCCTCGCGCCAGGTGTCGCACAGCTGGCGGGCGAGGGTCAGGCTCTCGGCGGTGACGCGCGGGTCGCGTCGTACGTTGGCGAGGACCAGACGGTTGCGCAGGAACTCGTAGAGGCTGGCGAGCTGCTTGCCGGCCGGCATCCGGTCCACGTCCAGGCTGTGCTCGAGCTCGAGGACGATGTCCTGGGCGTGCAGCAGGTGGCGGTGTGCCTCTGGCCAGTCGCCGGCCCGCTGGGCGGCCAGGCCGCGCTCGACGTCGAGCACGAGGCGCTCGACGAGCATGACGAGCAGCCGGGCCGGGGACGCCGTGGCGACCGCGTTGTCGCGGTAGGCGGAGTGGGCTGTGCTGCGGTGGGTCGCGTACATGGTCCGTCCTCACTCCCTGGAGCTGGTCAGGGCGTCGAGCTGGCTGGTGAGCCAGTTGGACTGGCTCTGCAGCTGGGACATGGCGGTCTCGAGGGCGGTGAACTGGCGCTCGAGGGAGGCCCGCCGGAGCGCGAGCCGGTCGTCCCAGGCCGCGATGCTGTCGTTCAGCCGGGTGATCGCCGCGGTACGGCCGTTGACCGCGTTGGTGACGGTGCCGTCGTACTTGTCGCTGGCGCTGGTCGCGACCGCCTGCACGCGGGCCGCGAAGCCGTCGGCGCCGGTGATGGCCGCGGTCACCGCGTCCGGGTCGGCGGCGTAGGCGGCGGCGAACTTCGTCTCGTCGAAGGAGAGCCTGCCGTAGCGGTCGAGCTGGATGCCGTACGTCGCCAGCGAGGTCCCGTCCTCCGGGTAGATCGCCGTCGACAGGCCGCCGGAGACGGCCCGCAGCGTGCTGTCGCCCGAGAGCACCCCGGCCTTGGTCGCGTCCGCGTTGTGGGCGGTCGCCGTCGCGATGGCGTCGAGCATCCCGTTGATGTCGTTGACCAGCGACTTCACCGCGGCCGAGCGGGATGAGGCGTCCCGGGTGACCGCGATGTCGGCGCTGCCGGTGGCGGCTGAGCCGAGGGTGATGGTGACGCCGGGAGTGACGTCGGCGAAGGTGTTGGTCGCCGAGGTGGCGGTGATGCCGCCGATGGTGATGCTGGCGTCGCGTCCGGCGCGGACCGTCGTACCGCCCAGCAGGGGGGATCCGTCGGCGGCGGTGAGGTCGAAGGCCTCGGCGGCGCCGGTCGCGGTGGACTCGACGAGGAGCCGGAACTGGTCGGTGCCGCCGGTGGCGCCGACCTTGACCAGGGTGGCCCGCACGCCCTGGTCGGCGGCGTTGATGGCGGTGGCCACCTCCTCGAGGGTGCCGCCGGTGGTGCTGATCGTGATGTCGGCCTGGCCGGCGCGCTTGAGCACGACGTCGGTGCCGGCGCCGGTGACGACGTCGCTCGCCGCGTGGGGCTCGGCGAAGGCGAGCTGGTGGCTCAGCGCGGTGCGGTCGACGGTCACGGTGAACGCGCTGGGGCTGGCGCTGTTGGTCGCGGTGACGGTGACCGCGGTGTTGCTCGAGGTCGCCTTGAGTGCGGCCCAGGTGCCGGTGGTCGTGGAGGTGGAGGCGAGGGAGCCGGCGGTGCTGCCGAGGGTCGCGAGGCGGGCGTTGAGCTGCTGGTAGCTCGACAGCCGGCTCTGCTCGGTGGCGAGCTGGGTCTTCAGCTTGCTCTGCGGCACGGCCTCGAGCGACATCAGCTGGCTGATGATGGTGGCGGTGTCGAGGCCGCTGGCCAGACCACCGATGCTCGCGGTTGCCATCGATTCCTCCGAAGGGTGTCAGGAACGGCCGATGCCGGCGGGGCCAACGGCCCCGCCGGCGTCGGGGAGTCGGTGCTCGATCAGCCGCGGAGCAGCTGGAGAACGCCGTTCGGGGCCGAGTTGGCCTGGGCGAGCATCGCGGTACCAGCCTGCGAGAGGATCTGGGACTTGGTGAAGCTCATCATCTCCGAGGCCATGTCGGTGTCGCGGATCCGCGACTCCGAGGCGGACAGGTTCTCGATCGCGACGTTGACGTTGGCGATCGTGTGCTCGAACCGGTTCTGGTAGGCACCCAGGTTGGCTCGGGCGGTGGAGACCGCGCTGATCTGGGTGTCGATCGTGTTGATCGCGGCCTGGGCGTCGGCGTGGGTGGCGAAGCTCAGACCGCCGGTGACGGCGGCGCCGGCGGCGATGCCGGTGCCGGGCGCGGTGACGTCGACGGCGCCGCCGACCTTCGACGACACGACCAGCTGGTTGGTGTCGTTGACCGAGGCGCTGAAGTTGGCCGCGAAGCCGGTGTCGCCGTTGAGAGCGTCGGCGACGTCGTTCACCGTGTGGTAGGTGCCGGCCGCGCCGAGGGTGACGGTCGCGGTGGTGGCGGGCGTGGTGGTGGAGAAGGTGACCGCGCCGGTGACCGCGGTCGGGGTCAGCACGTCGAACTTGGCGCCGGCGGCACCAAGGTTGCTGGCGATCGACACCACGTTGGCGGTGGCGAGGTTGACGGCGATGTTGCTGTCGGAGTCGCCGTCGGCGCCGACCTGGAAGTTCAGCGTGCCCGCGCTGCCGTCGAGCAGCTTGGTGCCGTTGAAGTTGGTCGAGTTGCCGATCCGGGTCAGCTCGGAGGTGAGCTGGTCCGCCTCCGCCTTGATGTTGGCCCGCGCCTCGGTGTTGTTGCTGTCGTTCGACGCCTGCACCGCGAGGTCGCGCATGCGCTGCAGGATGGAGTGGACCTCGGTGAGCGCACCCTCCGTGGTCTGGACGACGGAGATGCCGTCCTGGGCGTTGCGGACGGCGACCTTGAGGCCACCGACCTGGGAGCGCAGGCCCTCGGAGATCGCGAGACCGGCGGCGTCGTCGGCGGCCCGGTTGATCCGGAAGCCCGACGACAGCTTCTCCATCGACTTCGAGAGCTGACCCTGCGTCACCGACAGGTTGCGGTAGGCGTTGGTGGCCTCGATGTTCTGGTTGATGCGAAGACCCATGATGGTTCCCTCCTGGAATCAGGTCACGTGGCCGGGGACCGTCCGTGGTCGCCCGTCGGGGTGGTGATCGGTACGCCGGCGGCGCACCTGAGCGGTTTCGCGCCGCGTCCTCAGCCGACCGCGTCGAGCGGGCTGAGGCCGCGCCGCAGGCCGGCGGCGTGCCGGGCGGCGACGGCCGCGAAGTACGACTCCCGGCGGCGCTGGGCGACCCCGCCGGTCTTCCCGGTCGCGCGGACCAGGGCCGGCTCCAGCTCGTGGTTGAGCGCGTCGCGCAGCAAGGACAGCGCCTCGGCCCGCATCTGGGAGATCCGGGAGTCGGTGACGCCCAGGTCCTCGGCGATGTCGGCCATGGGCCGCTCGGAGAAGAAGTAGTCCTCGACGACGACCCGCAGCCGGTCGGGGAGCTCGGCGATCGCCTCGCGCAGGTAGGTGAGCCGCTCGCCGTGCTCGAGCAGGTCCTCCGGAGAGGGGGCGCGGGTCGGGACCAGGTCCTCGATCGGGGTCGTGCTCGAGCCCTGCAGCGACAGCACCTGCGCCCGGGAGACGTCGTCGTCGTTGGCGATGACCTCGTCCTCGCTGAGGCCGCTCGCGCGGGCGACCTCGGTCAGCGTCGGGGTGCGGCCCAGGACCACGGCCAGCTGGCTGCGGGTCTCGGTGAGGTCGCGGGCGCGGCGTCGTACCGACCGCGAGGCCCAGTCGACCGAGCGCAGCTCGTCGAGCAGCGCTCCGCGGATCCGGGTGGCGGCATACCGGTCGAAGGGGACGCCGCGGGTCGCGTCGAACGCACGGGCGGCCAGGACCAGCGCGATCAGGCCCGCCGAGGTGAGGTCGTCGCGATTGACATGGGAGGGGACCCGGCCCAGGGTCTCCCGCACGATGTGCCCGACCAGGGGCATGTGGCTGGTGATCAGCTCGTCCGTACCCGAGGTCGTCTCGTTCGCGTTCACATGCACGAGGGTCCGGGCTCGCGCCGGCGGCGCGCAGGGCAATGGCCGCCAAGTGGCCGGTCGGTCGGCCGAATGGGGACCCAGGTCCCGGGTCCGGGTGGTCCGCACGGACAACTCCGCCTCGTCCGTCCGGCGAAAGCGCTCAGGTCGGGCACCGGACGGGCGATGGGACGACACGAGTGTCCCCGCAGCTCGGGGCGGACGGAGAGGTCGGAGTCGTGGTCGACGCAGCAGACATGGACAAGCTCTCACAGGTCCTGTGGCGCGAGCGGGAGATGCTGGAGGCGCTGGCCTACCGGCTGGAGGTCGAGCGTCTGGTGCTCGCCAGCGGCCGCACCCGGTGGCTGGTCAACGCCACCCGCGACATCGAGGACCTCCTCGACGACCTGCGCGCCACCGAGGTGCTCCGCGCCACCGCCGCCGACGAGGCGGCCGCCGCCCTCGGGCTGACGCCGAACCCGTCGCTGGCCGCGCTGGCCGAGGCGGCCCCCGACCCGTGGGCCGGGATCCTCCGCGACCATCGCGACGCCCTGGTCGCGATCGCCCGCGACATCGCGGAGACCTCCGAGGAGGCCAAGGGCCTGCTCACCGCCGGCTACCGCTCGGCCCGCGAGACCCTGCTCGCCATCGGCGGTACGACGACCGCCAGCTACACCCACGCCGGCACCGTCGTCGCCGACGCGCCCCGTCACCACCTCCTCGACCGGAGCCTGTGATGGCCGGGTCGTTCGGGTCGATCAACACCGCTCTCTCCGCATTGCGCTACAACCAGGTCGCGCTCGAGGTCGCCGGCAACAACATCGCCAACGCCAGCACCGACGGCTACGTCCGGCGCGGGGTCGTCGGCGCCTCGGTCAGCAGCGCGCAGGCCGCGCTGTGGTCGCGCTACGACGGCCACGGCGAGGGCGTCGCCGTCGGCGAGGTGCGCCGGATGACCGATCCCC
This sequence comes from Nocardioides sp. S5-5, assembly GCF_054954065.1. Classification (NCBI taxonomy): domain Bacteria; kingdom Bacillati; phylum Actinomycetota; class Actinomycetes; order Propionibacteriales; family Nocardioidaceae; genus Nocardioides; species Nocardioides sp. S5-5. The sequence continues at coordinate 3,914,875 of NZ_CP199913.1, read as the reverse complement.
TCCTCGACGCGCGGGTGCGGCGCGAGCACGGACTGCTGTCCTACCTCTCGACCAGCCGCACGATCCTGGCCCGGGTCGAGGAGGGCGTCGGCGAGCCCGGCGCCAACGGCGTGCATGCCGCGATGCTCGACCTCCGCAACGCCTGGCAGGACCTCGCGCTCAACCCCGGCGGCACCGCCGCCCGGCAGCAGGTGCTCGGCCGCGCCGAGACCCTCGCCCAGGCGCTGCGCGGCCAGGTCGCCAACATCACCGGCGAGGAGGCCGACCAGCGGATCCACGCCGTCAACCTGGTCAGCGAGGTCAACACCGCCGCCTCCGGCCTGGCGCAGCTCAACCACGACATCCTCGTCACCGAGCAGAACGGCACCGACGCGGGTGTGCTGCGCGACCGGCGCGACCAGCTCGCGCTGCGTCTCGCGGAGCTCACCGGCGCGGTCACCACGGTCCAGGCCGACGGCCAGTTCGCGGTCACCGTCGCGGGCACGCCGCTGGTGCAGGGCAAGGAGGCCGGCAGCTTCGTGCTCGCCTCCGGCATCACGCCCACCGGCGAGGCCGACGGCGCACCGATCGGCTATCGGATCGACGCCTCGTGGGGGAGCAGCGTGCTCCCGTCCGGCACCGCCGGGCCCGGTGGCGAGCTGGGCGCCGTCACCGAGGTGCTGACGACCACGCTGCCGGCATACCGCGCCGGCCTGGACGCGGTCGCCGCCGAGCTCGCCGCGAGCCTCAACGCCCAGCAGGCAGCGGGGTACGACGCCACCGGGGCCGCCGGCGCACCGCTGTTCGGCTACGACCCGCTCGTCGGCGCGGCCAGCCTGCAGGTCGCGATCACCGACCCCGCGCAGCTCGCCGCGTCCAGCGTCGGCGGCGGTGCCCTCGACGGCGGCAACGCCGACCTGCTCAGCCGGGCCGGCACCTACCCGGACGCCTACCAGCGCCTGGTCAACGGACTCGGGACGGACGTGGCGGCCCTCGACCGTCGGACCGCCAACCAGACGGCGCTGGCCGGCGCCCTCGACGACGCCCGCGAGCAGCAGGCAGGCGTCAACCTCGACGAGGAGACGGTCAACCTGGTCGCCGCGCAGCGGGCCTACGAGGCCGCCGCCCGGTTGATGACCACTCTCGACGAGGTCCTCGACACGCTCATCAACCGCACCGGCCTGGTCGGCCGCTAGCGACCACGGGGGGACTCATGACGATCGGACGCGTCACGCAGCGCATGCTCACCGACAGCTCGCTGGCCAACCTGCAGCGCAACCTCGGCCAGCTGGCCGCGCTGCAGGAGCAGCTGTCGACCGGACGGGTGATCAACCGGCCCTCGGACAACCCGACCGGCACCACCGCCGCCATGCGGATCCGTACCTCGGTCTCCGACCAGGGCCAGTACGCCCGCAACGCCCAGGACGGTCTCGGCTGGCTCACCCAGGTCGACAGCACGCTCGACGGCGTGACGACCGCCGTACGCCGGGCGCGCGACCTCGCCCTCCAGGGCGCCAACACCGGCGCGATGGGCCAGCAGGCCCGCGACGCGCTGGCCATCGAGATCGACGGGATCCGCGAGCAGCTGCTCGGCCAGTCCAACGCCAGCTACCTCGAGCGGCCGGTCTTCGGCGGCGTCACCGCCGCCGGCCGGGCCTACGACGAGGACGGGAACTGGGTCGGCGTCGCCGGCGCGGTCAACCGGCGCGTCGCCGACGACGTCGTCGTCCGGGTCGACGTCGACGGCCGCACCGTCTTCGGCGACGGTGCCGACTCCGTGTTCGCCGAGCTCGACGCGCTCGCCGCCGCCCTTCGCTCCGGCGACACCGCGGGGATCACCGCGTCGGTCGACGTGCTCCGCGCGCGCGAGGACACCGTGACCGGCGTACGGGCGGCGGCCGGCACCCGCTACCAGCGCATCGAGCAGTCGGCCCAGGCCGCCGCCGACGCCACGATGTCGCTGCAGAACAACCTCAGCTCGATCGAGAGCGCCGACCTCGCCGAGACCACCGTCCACCTCAAGCTGCAGGAGGTCGCCTACCAGGCCGCGCTGGCCGCGACCTCGCGCGTCATGCAGCCCAGCCTGCTGGACTTCCTGCGATGATCGAGCGCATGGACCTCCCCGTCATCGAGCTGGCCCGCCCGATGCCCGGGTTCCCCGACGACGCCCGCTTCGCGCTGGTCCGCCTCGACGACGACGGCGTGCTCCACGGCTTCCGCTCGCTCGACAGCCACGACCTGCAGTTCGTGGTCGTCCCGCCCGGCCCGTTCTATCCCGACTACGCGCTCGACCTCGACGACGAGACCGTCACCGAGCTCGGCATCGACGAGTCGTCCGCCGCTGACGTGCTCGTGCTGCTCGTCGTCCGCGCCGGCTCCACCCTCGCCGACACCACCGTCAACCTGCGCGCGCCCCTCGTCGTCAACCCCGTGACCCGCCGGGCCAGCCAGGTGATCCTCGACGACGCCGACCTCCCGCTCGCCGCACCGCTCGTCGCGTAGATCCCGCGTCGCCGCCGACCCGCTGGGTATAGCCTCACCACGTGCTGGTTCTCTCGCGTCGCATCGGCGAAAGCGTCGTCATCGGCGGCGGCTCGCCCGAGGCCGTGACGGTCACCGTCCTCGAGGTCCGCGGCGACGTCGTACGGATCGGCATCGACGCCCCCCGCTCGGTCGCCGTCCATCGCGCCGAGCTGCTCGCCGAGCTCGCCGACGCCAACGCCGACGCCGCCTCCCCGCCCCACGCCGCCGTGACCTCCCTCAGCGAGGCCCTGCGCTCGCGCACCTGACCAACGGGTCCACCCGGTTGCCCGGGCAGGCCACCCCGCCCTCGGGACTAGGTCCCAACTCTCTTGACTCGCCTCACCCGGCCCGCCTCACCGCCGATGGGGGAGCGAGCCTGAAGGGAGGGCGGATGGACGACGACGCCGAGATCATCGCCGAGTTCCTCGTGGAGTCCCACGAGAACCTCGACCAGCTCGACCGCGACCTGGTCGAGCTCGAGCAGCAGCCGGACTCCCGGGAGCGGCTGTCGAGCATCTTCCGCACGATCCACACCATCAAGGGGACGAGCGGCTTCCTCGCCTTCAACCGGCTCGAGCAGCTGACCCACGTGGGGGAGACCCTGCTGTCGCGGCTGCGCGACGGGGAGGTCGTGCTGACGCCCCCGATCGCCGAAGGACTGCTCTCGATGGTCGACACGGTCCGCGCGCTCCTCGACGGGATCGAGCGCACCGGTCGCGACACCGACCCCGCCGTCGACGTCGACCCCGTCGTCGCGGTCATCGAGGGCCTGCTGGCCGCCGACTCGGTCACGGAGGAGCCGGACGTGTCCCCGGCGGCTTCGTCCGCGACCGAGCCGGTGCCGTCGGCCACGGAGTACGTCGAGCCCGAGCCTCCCGCCGACGAGCCCGCCCCGACCGTCACCGCCGACGCCGTCGACGCTGCCGACACCGGCGAGCGCCGGACGGTCGTGGACGCCTCGGTCCGCGTGGACGTCGACCTCCTCGACGACCTGGTCGACCTGGTCGGCGAGCTGGTGCTGACCCGCAACCAGCTGCTGCAGCGCAGTCTCGGCTCCGCGGACGCGGAGCTGGTGCGCGCGAGCCAGCGCCTGGACCTGGTGGCCAGCGAGCTGCAGGAGTCGATCATGAAGACCCGGATGCAGCCGATCGGCCAGGTCTGGTCGAAGATGCCGCGGGTCGTGCGCGACCTGTCCCACCAGCTCGGCCGCGAGGTCGAGCTGGCGATGGAGGGCCACGAGACCGAGCTGGACCGCAGCCTGCTGGAGGCGGTCAAGGACCCGCTGACCCACCTGGTGCGCAACTCGCTCGACCACGGCATCGAGCCCCCCGACGTACGCCGCGCCGCGGGCAAGGATGCGAAGGGCACGCTGACCCTGCGCGCCTACCACGAGTCCGGCCAGGTGGTCGTCGAGATCGCCGACGACGGCAAGGGCATCGACCCCGCGACGATCGGCGCGGTCGCCGTGGAGCGGGGAGTCGTCACCCGCGACCAGCTGTCCCGGATGGATGCCCGCGACGTGCTCGGACTGATCTTCCGCCCCGGCTTCTCCACGGCCGCCGCGGTCTCCAACATCTCGGGCCGCGGCGTCGGGATGGACGTCGTGCGCACCAACATCGAGCGGATCGGCGGCAGCGTCGACGTCTCCTCCGAGCCCGGACGCGGTACGACGACCCGGGTCCGGATCCCGCTGACGCTGGCCATCATCCCGGCGCTCGTGGTGGGGGAGGGCGGCGAGCGGTACGCCATCCCGCAGGCCAACCTGGTCGAGCTGGTCCGGATCGAGGGCGACGACCTGCGTCGCCAGGTGGAGAACCTCGCCGGCGCGCCGGTGCTGCGGCTGCGCGGCCGGCTGCTGCCGCTGGTGTCGCTCGCCGAGACCCTGGGTGGCGCGGCACCCGAGGACGACGCGCTGACGGTCGTGGTCCTGCAGTCCGACGAGGTCCGCTTCGGCCTGTGCGTCTCCGAGGTCCACGACACCCAGGAGATCGTGGTCAAGCCGATCGGGCGCCAGCTCAAGGCCCTGACCATGTACGCCGGCGCGACCATCATGGGCGACGGGCGGGTGGCGCTCATCCTCGACGTCGCCGGGATCGCCGGGACGGTCGGGGTCGCCGGCACCCAGCAGGAGGCGGTCGACGGCCGCGCCGTGGGTGCCGACGACCGGACCGCGCTGCTCGTGCTGGAGGTCGCCGACGGCCGGCGGGCCGCGCTGCCGTTGGCGGCGGTCGCCCGGCTCGAGGAGTTCGGCCGCGACCGGGTGGAGCGCAGCGGCACGTCCGAGGTGGTGCAGTACCGCGACGGGATCCTCCCGCTGGTACGCCTCGCCACCGCGATCGGCCTGCCCGACACCAGCGACCAGGGCGAGCAGATCAGCGTCGTGGTCCACGAGACCGGAGACGCCGCCGGCGCGGTCGGCATCGTCATCGACAAGGTCCTCGATGTCGTCGAGGTGGCGATCAGCGCGAGCGAGGTCGGTCGTCGTACCGGCGTCAGGGGCAGCGCCGTCGTCCAGGACCGGGTGACGGAGCTGGTCGACCTCGAGGCCGTCGTCGCCCGGTCGGGGGTGCCGGCATGACCACGGCGACGACCACCCGCACTGCCGAGCAGTACTGCACCTTCTGGGTGGCCGGCCTGTTCTTCGGCGTCGCGGTCGACGAGGTGCAGGAGGTGCTGCGCCGCCAGCCGATGACCCCGGTGCCGCGGGCCGATCGCGCCGTCACCGGCCTGATCAACCTGCGCGGGCAGATCGTCACCGCCGTCGACCTGCGGGTGCGCCTCGGGCTGCCGGACCGCGAGGGCGACGAGCTGCCCATGAACGTGATCGTGCGCAGCCGCGGCGAGGTGGTCAGCCTCCTCGTCGACGACATCGGCGACGTGATCGACACCGCCGGCGTCGATCCGCAGCCCGCGCCGCCGACCATGCCCCGCGCAGTGCAGGACGTCGTCCGCGGAGTGCGGCCCCTGCCCGACTCCATCCTGCTCGTCCTCGACGCCGACCGTGCGGTCGACGTCACGACCACACCCGAGACCACCGGAGGAAGACCGTGACCGAGACCCTGGACCCGCCGGTGAACGGCACCGGCCCCGCGACCACCCGCAAGACCCGGCCGGCCCCGGCGCCCGCCGTCGACTACGCGCTGTACGACGCGCTCGACTCCGGCGCCTTCGTCGTCGACCCCGACTACCGGGTCCGCTACGTCAACCGCCAGGCCCGCGCCGAGCTCGTCGCGGGCGGCCCGGACATCCCCCAGGTCGACCCGGACACGCTGATCGGCGCCTCCTTCGAGGGGATCTACCTGCACCCCGAGCTCGGCACCCGGGTCACCGCGAGCGCCGCGCACCTGCCGCTGACCGACCGGGTCACCTCCGAGCACGCCACGCACGACGCGTCGTTCACGGCGATCCACGACAACACCGGCGCGTACGTCGGCGCCCTGGTCGCCTTCGAGAACGTCACCGAGCGACTGCGGGTCGAGCAGCAGATGGCGATCGCCAGCTCGATGATGGAGAACAGCCCGACGAACATGATGTTCGCGGACCTCGACTTCGTCATCCAGTACATGAACCCGGCGTCCCTCGAGACCCTGCGCAGCCTGGAGGACGTGCTCCCGGTCAGGGCGGACGAGGTGGTCGGCTCCAGCCTCGACATCTTCCACAAGACCCCGGCGTACCAGCGCGGCCTGCTCGCGACCGCCGACCATCTGCCGCGGCGCGCGAACATCCAGGTCGGCCACCAGACCCTGGACCTGCTGGTCAGCGCGATCACCGACACGAGCGGTGCGTACGTCGGCGCGATGGCCACCTGGGAGGTGATCACCGACCGGCTGCGGATCGAGCGCGAGAGCACCGAGGCGGCCGCCGACACCTCGGCCGTCAACAAGATCCTGGCGGGCCTCGGCTCGGCGAGCGACGTGGACGCCGCGGTCCAGGTCGCGCTCGACACGGTGCGCGGCGAGTTCGGCTGGGCGTACGGCTCCTACTGGAGGGTCGACCCGGCGGACCGGCTGTTGAAGTTCGACCGCGAGTCCGGCGACGCCGGCCCGGAGTTCCGTCAGGTCACCCTGCAGGCGTCCTTCGCGGAGGGGATCGGTCTCTCCGGCCGGGCGTGGGCGCAGCGGGACCTCTACTTCACCCAGGACATCGGCGAGATGACCGACTGCGTGCGGGCGCCCGTCGCGCAGCGGGTCGGCGTGAAGTCGGGGGTCTGCTTCCCGGTGATCGTCGACGGCGAGGTCGTCGGCACCATGGACTTCTTCGCGACCGAGACCCTCCAGCCGAGCCCCCAGCGCCTCGACGCCCTGCGCAACGTCGGCCGTCTGGTCTCGCAGGCCATCGCGCGGATCAACCGCGAGGTCGCGGATCGCGAGGCGGCCGCCGTACTGGCGGGCAAGGTCGCGCAGATCCTCGACGTCGTCTCCGCGGCCGCCACCGGCGACCTGACCCGCGAGCTCGACATCGACGGCGACGACGCCGTCGGCCAGGTCGCCGACGGGCTGCGCGCGCTGCTGAGCACCCTGCGCTCCAGCATGGGCAATATCAGCGGTGCCGCCGAGACCCTCGGTGCCGCCGCCACCCAGCTCACCTCGCTCGCCGAGGGCATGGGCGAGGGCGCCACGACGACCTCCGACCGTGCTGCGTCTGCTTCGAGCGCGTCGGTCCAGGTGTCGGCCTCGATCCAGACCGTCGCCACCGCCGCCGAGGAGATGACCGCCTCCATCCGGGAGATCGCCAAGAACGCCACCGAGGCCGCCACCGTCGCCACCGACGCCGTCACCGTCGCCTCCGAGGCCCAGGGCACCGTCGCCTCGCTCGGCGAGTCCTCCGCCGAGATCGGCCAGGTCATCAAGGTGATCACCTCGATCGCCCAGCAGACCAACCTGCTCGCCCTCAACGCGACCATCGAGGCCGCTCGCGCCGGCGACGCCGGCAAGGGCTTCGCCGTGGTCGCCAACGAGGTCAAGGAGCTGGCCAAGGAGACCGCCAAGGCGACCGAGGAGATCGGCCAGAAGATCGAGGCCATCCAGTCCGACACCCAAGGCGCCGTCTCCGCCATCAGCCGGATCGCCGACGTCATCGCCCGGATCAACGACATCCAGTCGACGATCGCCTCCGCGGTGGAGGAGCAGACCGCCACCACCAACGAGATCGCCCGCTCGGTCACCGAGGCCGCCGCCGGCGCCAACGGCATCGCCGAGGACGTCACCCAGGTCGCCACCGCCGCCGCCGACACCCGGGAGGGGGCCGAGAACACGCTCGCCTCCGCCACCGAGCTCACCGGTGTCGCCTCCGAGCTGCGGGACATGGTGGGTCGGTTCCAGCTCTGAGCCGCGTCGGCGAGGTGCCGGAATCGCCTCTTCAGAGGTGGTCCCTGCACCTCCCGACGTGTGCCACGGCCAAGAACCGCAAGCAACGGCCAGGAAGTGCGCCCGGACACGACGAAGCCCTCACTGCCCGGCAGGGCGGTGAGGGCCTTGTGCTGAGAACGAGAGCTCAGCCGGCGCGGCGGTCCGGGGCGGGCGCGAGCGGCGAGCCGAGCGAGGTGGCCGACGCGGAGCCGTCCGCCCCCCGCAGCCGTACGGCGAGCAGCGCGGCCTGGGTGCGGTGCTGGAGCCCGAGCCGGGCGAGCAGCCCGGTGACGTGGTTCTTGACGGTCTTCTCGGCGAGGTAGAGCTTCTCCGCGATCTGCCGGTTGGTCATGCCCTCGGCGATGAGGAAGAAGATCTTGCGCTGCTGGGGGGTGAGCTCGCAGATGACGTCGAGCGACTTGCGCTGCATCTCCATCTGCTCGACGACCCGGTTGGCGACGGCCGGGTCGATGAGGGAGTGGCCGCCGGCGACGAGCTTGATGCCGTTGAGCAGTGAGTTGCCCTCGATCTTCTTCAGCACGTAGCCCGACGCGCCGGCGAGGATCGCCGCGGAGATGGCGTCGGGGTCGTCGTACGTCGTCAAGATGAGCGCCTTGATGTCCGGGTCCACCGAGCGCATCTCACGGCAGATGTCGACGCCGGTGCCGTCGGACAGGTTGGCGTCCAGGATGGCGATGTCGGGGCGCAGCTGGAGGATCTCGCGCAGCGCGACGGTGGCGCTGCCGGACTGTCCGACCACCTCGAGCTCGGGATCGGTCGCGAGCAGGCTCGCCACACCGCGGCGCACGACCTCGTGGTCGTCGACGATGTAGACGCGGATCGGGTTCTCGGCTGGCACGGTAGAGATTCTCGGGCGTGACGCGCCGAAGTTCGACGCCTACCGGGCAGGTCGAGCCGGAGGATCTGTGAGCGTGACCCGGAAGGACTAGTCCCTCCTGGCCGAACGACGCTCAGCGGGCGCGGAGGTCGGCCAGCGCGGCCGAGACGTCACGCTCGCTGCGCCGCAGCTCGGCGAGCAGGGCGACGATGTCCCGGGTGGTGAGTCGCTCGTCGTGGGTCGGCGGGGCCAGGCACTCCGCGGCCTCCGCGGCGGTGATCCGGGTGCCGATCTCGAGGCGGTACGACGTGTCGGCGAGCTCGTAGTCGATGTCGGCGACGACCGCGGTGAGGTGCTCGCCGGTCGCCGGGTCGTGGACCACCACGTGCTCACCGGGCTCGAGTCCGCGGCGCAGGTCGGCGGCGGTGTGGCTGAGCGTGAGGGAGCGGCTGCGACGGGTGAAGGGGCTGAGCGCCACCACGATCTGCTCCACCACGACCTCCGGCGGTCCGGGGCGCCGGCTGCGCCCTCACACCTCTTCAACACCGGCGAGCCTGCCCCGTTACGCGCCGACCAGTCCTCTCCTCACTAGTCCGTTCGGACCAGGCCGGATGATCCGGTGGGGTGGTCAGCGGTATGAGGTCGCGCTAGGTTGGGTAGCGAAGCAGCAGACAACCGTGGCCAAGCCCACCGCCACACCGCTCTCGATCTTCGGGAGTACCTGTGTCCATCGCATCGATCCCCACCATCCCCCACCGTTCCGCCGCCTCATCCCCCCGAGTCAGTTCCGCCGAGCGCAAGGCTCGGACCGCGCGGCTGCTGGCCCAGGCGCGGGAGTGCCCACCCGGAGAGAGGGACGACCTCGTGCAGGAGGTCATCGTGCTCAACATCCCCGTGGCTCGCACCCTCGCCGCCCGCTACCGCAACCGCGGCCAGTCCTCCGACGAGCTCGAGCAGGTGGCCTGCCTGGCGCTGACCCGCGCCGTGCAGTCCTTCGACCCGGAGCGCGGCGACGACCTGCTGGTCTTCGCCGTCCCGAGCATCCTGGGCGAGCTCAAGCGGCACTTCCGCTCGGCCGCCTGGGCCGTCCGGCCCCCGCGCCGGCTCCAGGAGATCCGGCCCCGCGTGGTCGCCGCCGAGGAGGAGCTGGCCCAGCATCTCGGCCGGCCGCCGACGCCGCAGGAGCTGGCCGAGGAGCTCGACTGCCCGACCAGCGAGGTCGAGGAGGCGCTGGCCTGCGGGGACCTCGCCCACGCCGCCTCGCTCGACGAGCCGGTCGCCGCGACCGGCAGCCCGCTCGGCGACCTGCTTCCGACGCTGGATGCCGGCTTCGAGCACAGCGAGGCCGTCGTCATGCTCGGGCCGGCCTGCCGCAAGCTCAAGGCCCGCGACCGCAGGATCCTGCGGATGCGCTTCTACGAGCAGCGCACCCAGCAGGAGATCGCCGACGAGCTCGGTGTGACCCAGGTGCAGGTCTCGCGGCTCCTGCAGCGGATCTTCACGGATCTGCGTCGCGCGGTCGGCGTGGACCTGCGTCCGCACGCCGCCTGAGGTGCGACGGCGGTCCACCGGTACCGGTCCCTCGACACGCTCAGGGACACCGCCGGCGGACCGCCGTCGCCGGTCAGGGCCGGAACAGCACCTTCACCATGCCGTCGTTCTTCTCGCGGAAGTCGTGGTACGCCGCCGGCGCCTCCTCGAGCGGCAGGTGGTGGGTCGCGAACGACTCCACGCCGAGGTGGTCCTCGGCCTCCAGCAGCAGCGCGAGGATCTCGTCGCTCCAGCGGCGCACGTTGGCCTGGCCCATCCGCAGCTGCAGCTGCTTGTCGAACATCTCCATCAGCGGCATCGGGTCCATCGGCCCGCCATAGACACCGACGACCGACACGGTGCCGCCGCGCCGGACGGCGTCGATCGCCAGGTGCAGCGCGGCCAGCCGGTCCACGCCGGCGTTGCGCATCAGCGGCTGGGCCAGCCGGCCCGGCAGTAGGCCGACCACCTTGGTCATCGACTCGGCCACGGGCGAGCCGTGCGCCTCCATGCCGACGGCGTCGATCACCGCGTCCGCGCCGCGCCCGCGGGTGAGCTCGAGGACCGTGGTGACGGTGTCGGCGTCGTTGTCGGTGACGATCACCTCGGCGCCGTACGCCGAGACGCGCTGCAGCCGCTCGACGACCGGATCCACGACGAAGACCCGGATCCCGCGCATCAGCGCGATCCGTGCGCACATGTCGCCGATCGGGCCCGCGCCGAGCACGAGCAGGGTGTCCTCGGGGCGCAGGTCGGCGTACTCCACCGCCTGCCAGGAGGTCGGGAGCACGTCGGAGAGGAATACGAAGCGGTCGTCGGGCGGGCCGTCGGGGACCTTGATCGGGAGCTGGTCGGCGAACGGAACCCGGAGGTACTCCGCCTGCCCGCCCGGGACCTGCCCGTACAGCCTGCTGTAGCCGAACAGGCTCGCGCCCGTGCCCTGCTCGATGTTCTGCGTCGTCTCGCACTGGCTGTGCAGGCCACGGGCGCACATCCAGCACCGACCGCAGCTGACGTTGAAGGGGACGACGACCCGGTCGCCGCGGTTCAGCGACGAGACGTCGCGCCCGACCTCCTCGATGACGCCGATCGGCTCGTGGCCGACGATGTCGCCCACCTCCATGAACGGAGCCAGCGGCTCGTACAGGTGCAGGTCGGAGCCGCACAGCCCGCTCGAGGTCACCCGGATGACGACGTCGTCGGGCTCCTGGATCCGTGGGTCCGGCACCTCCTCGACGCTCATCTTGCCCCTGCCTTGCCAGGTCACGGCTCTCATGACTTCTTCCTCCGTCGGTCTCGGTGGCTGTCGTCGCACCAGGGCAGCCGGTCGGATCGTCCGCAGCGGCACACCGCCACGACCGCCCGCTCGACCGGCGCGGCGGTGCCGTCGAGCCCGACCACCTCGTCGGCGCCGCGGACCAGCAGCGGTCCGCCGGGACAGTCGGTGACGACGACCCGTCGACTGCTCATCGTCAGCTCACCCCGCTGCCCGGCTCTCGCGCCCGGCGCGCCAGCCGTCCAGCAGCACCTCGCCCGCGAGGCCGTCGACGCTCAGGCAGGCGGTGGCGCCGAACACCACGTCCGGGGCCAGGTCGGGCTCGTCCTCGACGAGCGCGGCGCAGATCCCGCGGATCGCGAGCTGCTCGTGGACGGCGTCGGCCTCCACGTGCTCGTCGTAGTAGTCGGCGACCGCCTCGGGCAGCCGCAGCCGCCGTGCCCCACGCAGGATCCGCCCGCACGGCAGCGAGCTGGTCGCCTCGAACGCGGCCAGATGCCCCATCGCTGCTCCGCGCAGGCGACGGTTGAGGACGAACAACGACATCAGGTTGACCGAGGCGAGCGTCGCGCCCGTCGCCTGCTCGACGTACGTCGCGAGGTCGGTCGGCATCTCCAGCGCGGCCAGGGCGCGGGCGAACAGCGCCTGGTGCAGCCGGTCGGGCCGGCCGCCGCCGTACTCGTCGTACTGCAGCTCGGCGAGGGCCACCTTGGCGGCGCCGCCGATCCGGGGCAGCACGAAGCTCTGCGGATCCGACTCGCGCAGGTGGTAGACCGCGCGCTCGGCGAGGTAGGAGCAGAACTCCTGCCGGGTGGCACGCCGGTGCAGGAAGCGGGCGACGTCCGAGGGGCCCGAGCGGGCGGTCATCCGGACCAGTGCGGCAGTGACCTGCTCGGCCGGGGTGTCGCCGAGGTCCTCGAGGGCCGGTGCGTCCTCGGGGGTCTCGCTCACCAGCCGGCGCACCGCGTGCTCGAAGGTGCGCTCCAGGGCGGCCCGGCTCACCAGGAGCAGCGGGTCCCACTCGGCGTCCGGGTCAGCGACGTCCGCGAAGCCCCGGTAGTGCAGCTCGTAGAGGACCCACAGCGCGAGCTGGAAGTCCCGGTCGGTGAGCGGGTAGGTGACGTCGCCCATCGCCCGCGGCTCGGGTACGGCGTGTGGTCCGTGGGGGCGCGCGCGCAGGGTCTCGACGACGCCCTCGCTGAGCGGCCCGCAGGGCTCGGGCAGTCTCATCCGGTCCTCATCCGGTCCTCGTCGTGTCTTCCCGCAGCTCGCCCAGGATCAGGCGCAGCAACAGGTGGCGCGCCCGCTGCAGAGCGAGGAGGTGACCCCCTGTTGTGCGTGTGCCGCGGCGTTCGGGATAGTTCTCATCGCAGACGGTCCGTCGTCCCATGGCGTCCTCCTCAGGGTGGTTGCGGGGTACCCCGGACGTCGGCTCGCATACGAGTCACCGAGTCACGCCATGGAGGGTGAGATGGGTCGAGAAGTCCCAGGGGGTGACCTGGCGCCGCTGGTCGGTGCCGATGGTGCGCGGCAGACGGGGCGGTTCGTCTTCCACGTCGCCGACGAGAGGTGGGAGTGGGACGACGACGTCTTCGCGATCCACGGCTATCAGCCGGGCGAGGTCGAGCCGACGACCGAGCTGATCATGCGCCACAAGCACGAGTTGGACCGCGAGCTCGTGGAGCAGACGCTGCAGGCGGCCATCGCCACCGGGGCGCCGTTCAACGTCTACTACCGGATCCTGGTCGGCGACGAGGTCCGCAACGTCGTGCTGTGCGGCGAGGGTCACTACGACGGCCACCGCACCAGCGGCAAGGTCGACCGCCTCGTCGGCTACTACCTCGACCTGACGCCCGAGCTCGAGGCCGAGACCACCGCCGCCGCGGACGCCGCCGTGGCCGCCTCCGCCGCCTCCCGCGACACGATCGAGCAGGCCAAGGGCATCCTCATGCTGGGCTACGGGCTCGACGCCGAGGCGGCGTTCGCGATGCTCAAGTGGTGGTCGCGCAACCGCAACGTGAAGGTGCGGGAGGTCGCCGAGCGCCTGATCCAGGTGGCTCGGGAGGGGCATGTCAGCCATCCTGGACTGCGCCGGTTGCTGGACGCGCTGCTCGACGACCTCACCGCCAGCCGGGCGGCTCCGGGAGGCCGGCCCGACTGAGCTCTGCTCTCGTCGACTCGGGCTCCGCCGTACCCGACTCCGAGCGTTCCACCCGGGTAACGCCCGGAGATGACCGACACCGCGTTCCCCGCCCAGCAGCAGACACCCCCGGGGCTGACGGGGGAGATGACCCCCGAGCCCGACCACGGCGAGCAGTCGTACGTCGGCCACGGCCGCCTCGAGGGTCAGGTCGCGCTGATCACCGGGGGTGACTCAGGGATCGGGCGCGCCGTCGCGATCGCCTACGCCCGCGAGGGCGCCGACGTCGCCTTCACCCATCTCACCGTGGAGCAGCCCGACGCCGACGCCACCGCTGCCCTGGTGCGCGACGCGGGGCGCCGGGTGCTGGCGATGCCGCTGGACCTGCGCACCAGCGACGCGTGCGACGACGCGGTACGGCGCACCGTCGAAGAGCTCGGCGCGCTCGACGTCCTGGTCAACAACGCCGGCTACCAGATGGCCCGCGACCACGCCGTCGACGACCTCAGCGACGAGCGGATCGACCGCACCTTCAAGACCAACCTGTACGCGCTGATCTGGCTGGTCCGCGCCGCCGCGCCGCACCTGCGCAAGCGCCCGGGCTGCATCGTCAACAACGCCTCCATCCAGGCCTTCGAACCCTCCGAGACGCTGCTCGACTACGCCGCCACCAAGGCCGCGATCAACAACCTCACCGTCAACCTCGCCGCCTCCCTCGGTGCCGACGGGGTGCGGGTGAACGCGGTGGCGCCGGGACCGATCTGGACCCCGCTGCAGCCGGCCACTCAGGAGCCGGAGAAGGTCGAGCACTTCGGCACCGACACCCCGCTCGGGCGGGCCGGGCAGCCGGCCGAGGTCGCACCGGCGTTCGTCTTCCTCGCCTCGCCCGGGGACGCGTCGTACATCTCCGGAACGGTGCTCGGCGTGACCGGTGGCAAACCCGTTTTCTGATCCCACCGACGGGTACCGCCGCGACATGGACACCATCCCCGACCCCGAGCGGCCCGTCGCACCGGATGAGCCACCCGTACCCGACGACCCCGACGTCCCGACCGACCCGGAGGCCCCGCTCGACGAGCCGGTCGTCGAGGTCGATCCCGAGCAGGACTACCCGCACGCCGAGGAGGCGGAGGAGGACCGGGCGTGAACCCCGCGCCGGCGGGTACGCGCGAGGGCAGATCACCCCAGCAGATCACCCGCAACCTCAACGAGCTGCTCCAGGAGCTGCGGGTGATGCAGACCGGCGTGCAGATCCTCACCGGCTTCTTGCTGACCGTGCCGTTCACCGACCGGTTCGATGACCTCGACGACGGACAGCAGCGGCTCTACCTCGCCATCTTGGTGACATCGGTGCTGACCACGCTCGTCATCGTCGCCCCGGTCTGCTACCACCGGCTGCTGTTCCGGCAGGGCCGCCGCGAGTGGATCGTGGCCGCCGCGCAGCGCTGCGCCCTCGCCGGTCTCGCGGGGCTCGCCACGGTCTCCGCGGCGGTCGTGCTCCTCGTCTTCGACGTGGTGCTCGGCACCCCCGCCGCCCTGATCGCCGCGGCGGCGGTCGCGCTCGCGTTCACCCTGATGTGGGCCGCGGTCCCCTGGCGGGGCCGCACGAGGTGAGGCGTTCGCAGCGACCGGCCGTCGCGGTCCTCGTCGCCCTGCTGCTCGTGGCCTGTGGCGTGGTCGACAAGCCCGACGCCGCCGCCTGGGACGAGAGTGCGGGGCAGGCGCTCGCCGACGTCGGGAGCCAGGTCGCCACGACCCGCCTCGCGCTGGAGTCGGCGCACGCGGGGCGCACCTGGTCGTCGTACACGACCGTGCTGGTGGTCGACGCCGAGGAGGCGGCGGGCAGGACGGAGGAGGATCTCGCGCGGTTGCAGGTGCCGGCCGCAAGGGCCGGCGCCGCCGCGCGGGTCCACGACCTGCTCGACCGGGCGGTCGGCCTCGTCGGCGAGGCCCGGGCGCACGCCGTCGACGGCGAGTACGACGACCCGGCACTCCTCGACGCGCTCGACCAGCTGTCCGACGAGCTGCGGCGAGCGGCGCCATGAAGCGCTGCTTCGCCGTCCTGCTGGGGATCCTGACCGCCATCGGCGGCTTCGTCGACATCGGCGACCTGGTCACCAACGCCCAGGTCGGTGCCCGGCTCGGGACGTCCCTGGTGTGGATCATCCCGGTCGGCGTGGTCGGCATCTGCGTCTTCGCCGAGATGTCCGGACGGATCGCCGCGGTCAGCCGGCGCGCCACCTTCGACCTGGTCCGCGAGCGGCTCGGTCCGCGGATGGGCTTCCTCAACCTGGTCGGCTCGATGCTGGTCACGCTGCTGACCTTCATCGCCGAGATCGGTGGCGTCGCCCTCGCGCTCCAGCTGGTCACCTCGCTGCACCACCTGCTGGTCGTCCCCTTCGTCGCCGTCGCGGTGTGGATCGTGCTGTGGCGCGCCAGGTTCTCCTCGATCGAGAACGTGCTCGGCCTGATGGGCCTGGCCCTCCTGGCCTTCGCCGTGGCGCTGTGGCAGCTCGGGCCCGACTGGGGCGAGCTCGCCGCGGGGCTCTCGCCGGCCGAGAAGCCGGAGGCGGAGAGCTGGGCGACGTACGCCTTCTTCGCGGTGGCCCTCTTCGGCGCGGCGATGACGCCGTACGAGGTGTTCTTCTTCTCCAGCGGAGGCGTCGAGGAGCGGTGGACCCCCAAGGACATCGGCGTGATGCGCGCCAACGTGTTCATCGGCTTCCCGCTCGGTGGCCTGCTGTCGGTCGCGATCGCGGCCTGCGCCGCCACGGTCTTCCTGCCGGCGGGCGTCACGGTCGAGACGCTCGGCCAGGTCGGGCTCCCCGTCGCGGTCGGGCTCGGGAAGATCGGGCTCGCGGTCGTCGTCCTCGGCTTCTTCGCGGCCACCTTCGGCGCCGCCTGCGAGACCGGGCTCTCGACCGGGTACAGCCTCGCGCAGTACTTCGGCTTCCCGTGGGGCAAGTACGTCCGGCCCAAGGAGGCGGCCGGCTTCCACCTCATCCTGCTGCTCGTGACCGTCGTCGCCGCCGGCGTCCTGCTCACCGGCGTCGACCCGATCATGGTCACCGAGATCTCGGTGATCTTCTCGGCGATCGCACTGCCGTTGACGTACTTCCCCATCCTCGTGGTGGCCAACGACCCCGACTATCTCGGCGAGCACGTCAACGGGCCGCTCGCCAACGCCCTGGGCGTCGTCTATCTCGTCGTCATCGCCGTCGCGGCCGTGGCCGCGATCCCGCTCATGATCATCACGTCCATGGGACAGGGCTGAAGGGAGTGTGCTGATGGGCTCGCTGGCCGAGCGCAACGGGTACGACGTCGGGCTGCACCTGCTCGACCGGCAGGTCGTCGGCGCCGACGACCGCCTCGTCGGCAAGGTGGACGACATCGAGCTGCTCGTCGAGGACGACGGCGGGCTGGTGCCGACGGCGCTGCTGATGGGCCTGCCGGCCCTGCTGCCGCGCTTCGGCCGGAGACTCGGCGGGGGGCTGGCCCGCGCCCACCGCCTGGTCCGGGAGGCGGCGGCCGACCAGGATCTGCCCCTGGTCGTCGACTTCGAGCTGGTCGCGGAGGTGACCAGCGACGTCCGACTCTCCGAGCCCGGGCCCGGCCTGCTGCACCGGATGGCCCACGAGCGCGCCGCCGACCCGCGCCGGTGCCGGGTCGGGGACCTGCTCGGCATGCCGGTGCGCTGCGCCGCGCTGCCGCACCGTGCGGAGGTCCTCGACCTGCGCCTGGTCGGATCCCCGGACGGCGCCGGGGAGCACCGGGTGGTCGCGCTCCTCGTCGGCCCCGGCCGCCCCGGCGCCCTGCTCGGCTACGACCGCCGCAGCGAGCCCGGCCCGGCCGCCGTCGCCGCCGTCGTCCACTGGCTGCACCGCCACGCCCGCTCCGTCGATCTCGGCCCCGGTGTCCGGATCGACCACGAGGCCGGCGAGGTCACCATCGCTCCCGGCACGTCTCTCTCGCCGCTGCGCGGGTAACGCGGGGGCGTACCTGGTTCCCGAGCGACGAGGAGGAGTCATGCCCGGCAAGAAGCACGGACCCGGCATCAAGAACCCGGACGCCTACGAGGAGATCCGCAAGGACGGCGCCAGCAAGGAGAAGGCCGCCCGGATCTCCAACGCCATGGCCTCCGAGGGCGCCAGCAAGGTCGGTCGCCGCGGCGGCAAGGCCGGCGACTACGAGGACTGGACCGTCGACCGGCTGCGCAAGCGCGCCCGTGAGCTCGACATCGACGGCCGCTCCTCGATGAAGAAGGACGAGCTGATCGACGCGCTCCGTCACCACTAGCGCGAGCAGTCAGACCCAGCGGGAGAACCAGATCCGGTCCAGCCACTCGCTGTGGGTCAGCATCTGGTTGGTCCAGATCGGCCAGAACCAGGCGAAGTTCACCAGGGTCAGCACGACGAACGCCCCGCTCACCACGACACCCGCCGTACGCCGGGGCGAGGGCGCGCGGGAGGGCCCGATCAGGGTCCCGATCGTGAGGGTGATCGCGATGATCGTGAACGGCAGGATCGCGATGGCGTAGAACAGGAAGATCGGCCGGTCGTCGTACATCATCCACGGCAGCCAGGTCGACAGCGCGCCGACGACGGCGAGGCCGTAGCGCCAGTCCCGGGCGCCGACCCACATCACCACCGCGAAGATCAGGGCCAGGACGCCGCCCCACCACAGCACCGGGGTGGGGAGCAGCAGCACCTGCTTGATGCAGTCGCTGTCGGGGGGCGCGTCGCAGCCGGGGGTGTCGGGGGAGATGTCGTTGGTGACCGCGACGCCCACGGGCCGGTTGATGAGCAGCCAGCTCGACGGCTTGGACTCGTAGAAGTGGGTGGAGCAGTTCAGGAAGTGGGAGTGGAAGGTGTAGACGTCCTGGTGGTAGTACCACAGCGAGCGCAGCGACTGCCACGCCTCACCCGGACCGGTCGCGTCCTTCTCGGTCGCGGTGGGCCACCTCTTGGACGTGTCGAGGTCGTCGGCGACGTAGTGCTGGTCGTCGGAGTCGGCGTCCTTCTCGCAGTGCCCGTGCCCGGTGTACTGGCGGTACTGCGTCGAGCTGAGGTGCTCCTCGTACTCCTGGGCGTGCGCCAGCCAGCCGCCCCAGGTGCCGATGTAGACCAGCAGTGCCACCACGACCAGGGAGAGGAAGGCGGGGATCCCGTCGGCGATCGCGCCCTTGACCAGTGCCCAGCGGATGCCGAGCGAGCGCCGAGCGCCGGCACTCCACACCCAGCACAGCAGGCCCAGAGCGCCGAGGGGGAACGCCGCCGTCCACTTGGTTCCCGCCGCCAGGCCGAAGCAGACGCCGGCCGCCAGCAGCCACGGCCGGAACAGGATCCGAGGGCCCCAGCCGGTCAGCGCGACGCCCTCGTCCGTACGACGAGCCCGGCTCGCCAGCCTGGCCCGGTGCCAGTCACGGTCGGCGACCAGGCAGGAGACGGCGCACAGCAGGAACAGGGCGAGGAAGATGTCCAGCAGCGCCAGCCGGGAGAGCACGAAGTGCAGCCCGTCGAGCATGAGCAGGGTGCCGGCGACGCAGCCGAGCATGGTCGAGCCGGTCATCCGTCGTACGAGCCGGCACATGACCAGCACCATCAGCGCGCCCGCGACGGCCGACGCGATCCGCCAGCCGAAGGGGTCCATCCCGAAGGCCTTCTCGCCCAGCGCGATCAGCCACTTGCCGACGTCCGGGTGGACGGCGAGCGACGGGTCGCCGGTCCACACGTTCTGGGTGTGCCCGGCGAGGATGTCGGCGTTGATGTCGGTCTTGGTGTTGCCGTCGACATCGGACAGGTAGGTCTCGATGTAGCCGTTGTTGAGCAGCGACCAGGCGTCCTTGGCGTAGTACGTCTCGTCGAAGGCGAACCGGTGCGGGTTGCCGAGGCCCACCAGGCGCAGGGCGAACGCCAGCAGGGTGAGCCCGATCGGCCCCAGCCAGCCGACCAGCCGCTGCTGTCCCGACAGCCGGCGGATCGGGCTGACGGCGCGCTCGACGGCCAGCGGCACCCGGCGGCCGAGCGCGGTGCGGGAGAGGCCGACGACGGTCACGGGGGGCAACCCTACGTGGCCCATCTGCAAGGATCGGGACGTGACTGGAGTCCTGGTGTTGGCGGGTACGCCGATCGGCCAGGTCGGCGACGCGCCGCCCCGGCTGGCCGAGGAGTTGGCCGCCGCCGACGTGGTCGCCGCGGAGGACACCCGCCGGCTGCGCCGCCTGGTCACGGACCTCGGGATCGAGCTGTCCGGACGGGTCGTGTCGTACTTCGAGGGCAACGAGGCCGCCCGGACGCCGACGCTGGTCGAGGCGCTGGCGAACGGCGAGCGGGTGGTCCTGGTGACCGACGCCGGCATGCCCAGCGTGTCCGACCCGGGCTACCGGCTGGTGGCGGCCGCGGTCGAGGCGGGGATCCGGGTGACCGCCGTACCCGGCCCCTCGGCGGTGCTCACCGCTCTCGCCGTCTCCGGCCTGCCGGTCGACCGGTTCTGCTTCGAGGGCTTCTTGCCGCGCAAGGCGGGGGAGCGCGCGCGCCGGCTCGCGGACCTCGCGACCGAGCAGCGCACCATGGTCTTCTTCGAGGCGCCGCACCGCACCCAGGCCGCGCTGGAGGCGATGCGGGACGCCTTCGGCGCCGACCGGGCCGCTGCCGTGTGCCGGGAGCTGACCAAGACCCACGAGGAGGTACGGCGAGACGGGCTCGCCGCTCTCGTCGACTGGGCTGCCGAGGGAGTGCGCGGCGAGGTCACCATCGTGGTCACCGGAGCCACCCCCGGCGCCGGCATCGCGACCGATCCCGACAGCCTGCGGGCCGCGGTCGCCGGTCTCGAGGAGTCCGGCATGCGACGCAAGGAGGCCATCGCCGTGGTGGCCGGTCAGGCTGGACTCCCCAAACGCGACGTCTACCAGGTGGTGCACATCGATGGCTGAGCTGACGACCCTGACCCGCGACGGACTGGTCTTCGACGTCCTCGACGAGGGCCCGCGCGAGGGCGAGGTCGTCGTCCTGCTGCACGGGTTCCCGGAGCGCTCGACCTCGTGGCGGTTCGTCGCGCCGCTGTTGAACGAGGCGGGCTACCGCACCGTCGCGATGGACCAGCGCGGCTACTCCCGCGGTGCCCGGCCGCGTCGCCGGCGCGACTACCGCGGCGGCGAGCTGATGGGCGACGTCCTCGCGCTGGTCGACGCCGCGACCGGTCCGACGGGCAAGGCACACGTCGTCGGCCACGACTGGGGCGCGATCCCGGCCTGGCTGGTGGCCGGCCACCACCCCGACCGGGTCGCCTCCTTGACCGCGGTCTCGGTGCCGCACCCGCAGGCGTTCCTGAGCTCGATGCTCCACTCCGAGCAGCTGCTGAAGTCCTGGTACATGCTGGCCTTCCAGCTCCCACGCCTCCCCGAGCTGGTGCTCAGCCGGACCGGCGACCTCGGGGCGCGCCAGCTGCGCGGAGCCGGCTTCACCGCCGACGACGTGGCCCGGTTCCGCACCGAGATCGTCGAGGACGGCGCCCTGCCGACCGCGCTCAACTGGTACCGCGCCCTGCCGCTGGGCGATCCGCGCCTGATGCGCCGCCGGGTGAGCGTGCCGACCACCATGGTGTGGAGCGACCAGGACGTCGCGCTCGCCCGCTGGGGCGCCGAGCACGCCGGCGACTGGGTCGACGCTCCGTACCGCTTCGTGCCCCTCGCGGGTGTCTCGCACTGGATCCCGACCCAGGCGCCCGAGGCGCTGGCCGAGGCGATCCTCGACCGCGTGCGCTCCATCGCGTCGTGAGCGACGAGCGTCCGCCGGTCCCGGAGCCGCTGCCGCACCCGGTCGTTGACAACCACTGCCACCTCGACATCAGCCGCGAGGGCCGCGGTGCCCAGCCGTGGGATGCGCGGGAGGCGATCGACGCGGCGGTGGCGGTCGGCGTACGACGCATCGTGCAGATCGGCTGCGACCTCCCCGGCGCGCGTTGGGCCGTCGCGGCGGCGGCCGAGCACGCCGAGCTGGTCGCCGGCGTCGCCCTGCACCCCAACGAGGCGCCCCGGATCCTCGCCGAGGGCGGCCGGGCCGCCCTGGAGGCCGCGTGGGAGGAGATCGAGCAGCTCGCCGGCGCCCACCCGAAGGTGCGGGCGGTGGGGGAGACCGGGCTCGACGCGTTCCGGACCGGCGAGGACGGGCGGGCCGCGCAGGTCGAGTCCTTCCGCCGGCACATCGACATCGCCCGGCGGCTCGGCAAGACGCTGGTCATCCACGACCGGGAGACCCACGACGAGGTGCTCGAGGCGATCGACGGCGAGGGCGCGCCCGAGCGCTGGGTGATGCACTGCTTCTCCGGCGACGCCGGCTTCGCCCGCGCGTGCCTGGACCGCGGCGCGTACCTCTCGTTCGCGGGGACGGTCACGTTCAAGAACGCCGAGCCGCTGCGCGAGGCGCTGCGGACCACGCCCCGCGACCGGGTCCTCGTCGAGACCGACGCGCCGTACCTCACGCCGGTGCCGTACCGCGGTCGCGCCAACGCGTCGTACCTCGTCCCGCTGACGGTGCGCGCCATGGCGGCCGAGCGGGGCGAGGACCTGGCGGAGCTGTGCGCGGCGATCGACGCCAACACGGAGGCGGCGTTCGGCGGGTCCTGGTAGGACCTTCCTGCCACGGTGACGGGTGGGGCTGGTGGGGCGATCACGGGGTGAAACAGGTCACGCGGGTCAGTCGTGAGGACCCTCGCCAAGTTGCGATTCGCCGCGCGCCCCTGTTCTGGTGGGTGACTGACGGCCGGGATCGGGACGCAGTTCTCGCAGGTTCACCGGCCAGTTCTCCCCTGGGGCGAGCTGGCTGCCCGAGGCCCGGAGAGCACGACGTTCGGAGCACTGTGCGACCCACGCACCTCACCGGCCACCTCCTTCGCCTGGCCCACAGCCGCAAGGTCCTCACCCTCACCGTCGCCGCCGTCGTGCTGGCGGTGTCCGCGGTCACCTGGGGCTACTCCTCGATGACCACCGAGGTCCGGCTGTCGGTCGACGGCAAGGAGCGCACCGTCTCCACGATGGGTGACACCGTCGGCGACGTGCTGCGCGACGAGGGCATCGAGGTGTCCGACAAGGACGTCGTCCAGCCCAGCGTGGACTCGTCGGTCGAGGCGGGCGACCGGATCGCCGTACGGTTCAGCCGGCCGGTCGAGCTGACCGTCGACGGCGTCACCAGCACCCACTGGGTGACGGCGACCGACGTCGAGGGCGCGCTCCGAGAGATCGGCGCAGCGATCGGCTCGGGTGCTGATGGGGCGTACGCCGACAGCCGGCTCTCCACCAGCCGTGGCGCCGACATCGACCGCGGGGGCGCGGAGATCGACGTCGTCACGCCCAAGCAGCTCACCTTCGTGCTCGCCGGCCAGAAGCCGGTCACCCGTGAGGTGCCCGCCCTGACCGTCGCGGACGCCCTGGCCGAGGTCGGCGTCGAGCTCGACGTGTACGACAAGGTGCGCCCGGCCCGCGACGCCGCGATCGCCGACGGCGACAAGATCATCTTCACCGACATCGAGAAGCGCGAGCGCTCGGTGACCGGCGAGGTCGTGAAGGCGCCGGTCGAGAAGGTCTCCGACGACTCGATGTACCAGGGCCAGACCAAGGTCGTCACCGAGGGCGTCCCCGGCGCCCGCGACGTCACTTACAAGGTGACCGTCCGCAACGGCAAGGTCGTGCGCCGCGTCGTCCTCACCGCCACCGTCACCGCCGAGCCGACGCCCGAGGTCGTCAAGATCGGCACCAAGCCCGTCATCGAGTCCGGCAACACGGTCTGGGACCGTCTCGCCCAGTGTGAGGCCGGCGGCAACTGGCACATCAACACCGGCAACGGCTACTACGGCGGCCTCCAGTTCAACCTCGGCACCTGGCGCGCCAACGGCGGCTCCGGCTACCCCCACCAGGCCTCCCGCGAGGAGCAGATCCGGGTCGCCACCCGGGTCCGCGACGCCTCGGGCGGGTACGGCGCGTGGCCGGCCTGCGCCGCGAAGCTCGGCCTGCCTCGGTAGACCGATAGCCTGACCCCATGCCTGAGACCTCCGCGCCGCGGCTACTGGGCCCGGCGGAGGTTCGAGAGCTCGCCGCGCGGCTGGGCGTACGTCCGACCAAGCAGCGCGGCCAGAACTTCGTCATCGACGCCAACACGGTGCGCCGGATCGTCCGCGAGTCCGGTGTGACCGACGGTGAGGTCGTCCTCGAGGTCGGTCCCGGGCTGGGGTCGCTGACCCTGGCGCTGCTCGAGGTCGGCGCCGAGGTGACCGCCGTCGAGATCGACCCGCTGCTCGCCGACGAGCTGCCGGCGACGGTCCGGGCCCACGCGCCCGGACAGGCCGAGCGGTTCCGGGTGGTGCTCGCCGACGCGCTGAGCGTCACCGAGATCCCCGGTCCGCCGCCGCAGGCGCTGGTCGCCAACCTGCCCTACAACGTCTCTGTTCCGGTGCTGCTGCACCTGATGGCGTTGCTGCCCTCGCTCCAGCACGGCCTGGTCATGGTGCAGGCCGAGGTCGCCGACCGACTGGCGGCGCCCCCGGGATCGAAGACGTACGGCGTCCCCTCGGCGAAGGCGGCCTGGTTCGCCGACGTACGCCGAGCCGGCGCGATCGGCCGCAACGTCTTCTGGCCCGCACCCAACGTCGACTCCGGCCTGGTCGCCTGGACCCACCACGCGCCGCCGACCGACGCGGTGACGCGGGAGCAGGTGTTCGCGGTGATCGACGCCGCGTTCGCGCAGCGGCGCAAGATGCTGCGCGGCGCGCTGCGCACCCTCGCCGGTGGCGCCGAGCAGGCGGAAGCCGCGCTGCGAACGGCGGGCATCGACCCGCTGACCCGCGGCGAGGCACTCGGGATCGACGAGTTCGTGGCGATCACGGTCGCCCTCCACGCGACGGCCGACGGCCCGAAGGGCGATTCATGACACAGGTGACGGTCCGGGCACCCGCCAAGATCAACCTCCACCTCGGAGTCGGCGGGCTGCGACCGGACGGCAAGCACGCCCTCGCGACGGTCTACCAGGCCGTCGGGCTGTACGACGACGTCACCGTCGTCGACGCCGATGCGTGGGCGGTCGGGCTGACCGAGGCCGTCGACGGCGTACCGCTCGACGGTGCCAACATCGCCGTCCGCGCCGGCCGTGCCCTCATCGCTCACCACGGTCTGGACCGCGCCGCGCGGATCACCATCGCCAAGGGCATCCCGGTGATGGGCGGCATGGCCGGCGGCTCCGCCGACGCCGCCGCGACCCTGCTCGCCCTCGACCGGCTCTGGGACCTGCAGACCTCCGACGACGACCTGCTCCGCATCGCCGGGACGCTCGGGAGCGACGTACCCTTCGCGCTGCTCGGCGGCACGGCCCTCGGCACGGGTCACGGCGAGATCGTCACCCCGGTCGCCGACGCCAGCTCGGTGTGGTGGGTCGTCGTCCTCTCCGACGAGGGCCTGTCCACGCCCGCGGTCTACGGCCACTTCGACGAGCTCTCGCCCGACGCGCCCGCCGAGCCCCCGATCCCCGACGACCTGATCGCCGCGCTCGGCGCCGGCTACACCGACGAGATCGGCGACCTGCTCGCCAACGACCTGTGGCCCGCCGCCCGCGACCTGCGTCCCGACCTGGTCGACGTCGAGGTCCGGCTGCGCAGCATGGCGCCCGACGGCGTGCTCCTCTCCGGCTCCGGCCCCACCCTGCTGGTGCTCCACGAGGACGTCGAGGAGGCGCGCACCACCGTCGCCGAGCTCACCGCCCAGGGCCACCGCTGCACCCTCGCCCCCGGCCCCGTCGCCGGTGCCCACGTGGTGACCTATGCCTGAGCCTCGGTCCCTCCTCAACCTCGAGCGGGTCTCCAAGTCGTACGGCATCCGTCCGCTGCTCACCGACGTCTCCCTCGGCATCGGTGCCGGTGAGCGGATCGGCATCGTGGGCCGCAACGGCGACGGCAAGACCACCCTGCTGCGGCTCATGACCGGCACGGAGGAGCCCGACGAGGGCCGGGTCTCGCGCCAGCGTGGCCTCCTGCTCGGCGTGCTCGCCCAGCAGGACGACTTCGACGACGCCCACACCGTGCGCGAGGTCGTGCTCCAGGGCAAGGCCGACCACGAGTGGGCGGCCGATGCCCGGCTGCGCGAGATCGTCGACGTACTCCTCGCCGGCGTCGACCTCGACCGCGCCGTCCACGGCCTGTCCGGCGGCGAGCGCCGCCGCTGCGCCCTCGCGGGGCTGCTGCTCGGCGACCACGACCTGATCGTGCTCGACGAGCCCACCAACCACCTCGACGTCGAGGCGGTCGCCTGGCTGGCCGCCCACCTCGCCTCCCGCTCGTCCGCCCTCGTCGTCGTCACCCACGACCGGTGGTTCCTCGACGCCGTGTGCCAGCAGACCTGGGAGGTCCACGACGGGGTCGTCGACCTGTACGAGGGTGGGTACGCCGCCTTCGTCCTCGCCAAGGCCGAGCGCCAGCGCCAGACAGCCGCCTCCGAGCAGCGCCGGCAGAACCTGGTCCGCAAGGAGCTCGCCTGGCTGCGTCGCGGCGCCCCCGCCCGCACCTCCAAGCCGAAGTTCCGCATCGACGCGGCCAACGCCCTCATCGAGGACGTCCCTCCGCCGCGCGACCGGCTCGAGCTGCAGCGCTTCTCCACCCAGCGGCTCGGCAAGGACGTCATCGACGTCGAGGACGTCGACTTCTCCCGCGGCACCCGCCAGCTGCTCTCGCACGCCACCTGGCGCCTGGGCCCCGGTGACCGGGTCGGCCTGGTCGGCGTCAACGGCGCCGGCAAGACCTCGGTGCTGTCGCTGCTCTCCGGTGAGGCCGCCCCGTCGGTCGGCAAGGTGCGTCACGGTCGCACCGTCGCCCTCCAGCACCTGTCCCAGAACGTCGAGTTCGACGACCCCGAGGCACGGGTGCTGGCCACCGTCGAGTCGATCCGCCGCGTCACCCGGACGCTCGACGGCCAGATCTCCGCGACCTCGATGCTGGAGCGCTTCGGCTTCACCGGCGACCGGCTCACCGCTCGCATCGGCGACCTCTCCGGTGGCGAGCGCCGCCGCTTCCAGCTGCTCCGGCTGCTGCTCACCGAGCCGAACGTGCTGCTCCTCGACGAGCCCACCAACGACCTCGACATCGAGACCCTCAACGTCCTCGAGGACTTCCTCGACGGCTGGCCCGGCACCCTCGTCGTGGTCTCCCACGACCGGTACTTCCTCGAGCGGGTCACCGACTCCGTCTGGGCACTGCTCGGCGACGGGCAGATCTCGATGCTCCCGCGCGGGGTGGACGAGTACCTCGAGCGCCGCGCCCAGGCGATGCATCTCGACGTCGCGTCGCCGGTCGCGTCGGCTGCCGCGGCCGGGTCGGTGTCGGCACAGCCGTCGGCTGGCTCGGGTGATGCGGCCGGCGCCGCCGGGGCCACCGCCTCGGGCGTGGCCAAGGCCAAGGCCGGGTCGGCCGAGGAGCGCGCCGCGAAGAAGACCGTCGCCCGGCTGGACAAGGTGCTCGAGCGGCTCTCGGCCCGCGAGGCGGAGCTGACCGCCGATCTCGCCGCCCATGCCACCGACCCCGAGCGGCTGACCGTGCTCGGGATCGAGCTCACCGCGCTGCAGGAGGAGAAGGAGCTGGCCGAGCTGGAGTGGCTCGAGGCCGCCGAGCTCCTCGAGTAGACGAGCTCCTCCGGTAGCCGGGACCGGAGCCTGCCGGAGCGGCAGTGAGCCCGGAGCCGGCGATCAGCCCGGTGATCAGCCCGCGAACGGGACGAGCAGCCGCCGGAGCAGGCCGGCGAGCGCGGTCTGGTCGTCGGCCGAGAGACCGGTGAGCAGCTCGCGCTCGGCATCCAGCAGGGCGGCGAAGGCGCCGTCGACCGCGTCCTTGCCGTCGGGGGTGAGCCGGACCAGGACCCCCCGCCGGTCGGTCGGGTCGGGGTGGCGCTCGACGAGGCCCCGGGTGGTGAGCCGGTCGACCCGGTTGGTCATGGTCCCGCTCGTCACGAGGGTCTCGCGCAGCAGCCGGCCGGGGGAGAGCTCGTACGGCTCGCCCGCCCGCCGCAGCGCGGCCAGGACGTCGAACTCCCAGGACTCGATGTCGTGGGTCGTGAACGCGTGTCGCCGGGCCCGGTCGACGTGGTGGGCCAGCCGCGAGATCCGGCTGAACACCGACACGGGCCCGAGGTCGAGGTCGCTGCGCTCGCGCGCCCATGCCTCGATGAGCTCGTCCACCTCGTCCCGCATGGCCTCACCATAGCCGACCGGTCGAGAATCTTGATATCAAGATAAATTCAACGTAAAGTCGACCCCGTGGAGATCCGCACCGCCGACCTCGGCCCGGTCGCCCTGACCTGGGACCCCGATCGCTACCTGACCTACGCGGACGAGCGCGGGCGCCCGTTCCTCGACCTCGTCGGCCGAGTCGCTGCCGTGGATCCCCGGGTCGTGGTCGACCTCGGTTGTGGACCTGGCAATCTCACCTCCCTTCTCGCTGATCGCTGGCCGGCCGCGGCGATCACCGGTGTCGACTCCAGTGCGGACATGATCCGTGCCGCCTCCGACAGTTCGGCCAGAAGGAGGGTGTCTTTCCACAGGGCCGACCTGAGGGAGTGGCTGGCGGCCGCGCCGAGTGGCGGCGTCGACGTGCTCGTGTCCAACGCGACCCTGCAGTGGCTGCCCGAGCACCTCGACCTGATGAGCGCCCTGGCAACAGCCGTCAGGCCCGGAGGCTGGCTCGCCTTCCAGGTGCCGGGCAACCATGGCGAGCCGAGTCACACCCTGCGCGCGGAGCTCGCCGCCGAGTCGCCGTACGCCGCCCACACGGCGGGCGTCGCCGCGCCGCACTCCCAGGGCGCGGAGGCCTACCTGCGTGCGCTGCAGCTCCTCGGCTGTGAGGTGGACGCGTGGGAGACGACCTACCTGCACGTCCTCCACGGGCCGGATCCGGTCTTCGCCTGGATCTCGGGGACCGGCGCCCGTCCGACCCTGCAGGCGCTGCCCGACGATCTGCGTCCCCGGTTCGAGGAGGAGCTCAAGGCGCGGCTGCGGACGGCGTACCCGGACGAGGGCCACGGCGTGGTGCTGCCGTTCCGCCGGATCTTCGTGGTGGCCAAGATCCCGGCCTGATCGGCGAGGTGAGGTCAGGAGAAGGCAGCCGCCGGGATTCCCCTCCCTCCGGGGAACCCCGGCGGCTGTTGCTCCCACCCTGGTGTGGTGCGTGCCGAGGCGGCTGCAGTCCTGTCCCAGGTCGTCGAGCCCGCAGCACCCCCCAGATGCTTCGGACCCCGCGCCGCTCCCTCCCGCCCCCCAGCCGGATCGGATCGGCGCTGCAGCCGCCTCGGCGGCTCATGGGGCGGCGCGGCCGCCCGGATGTCGGTAGCGCCGGGCCGCGTGATGGGCTCGCGGCCGGCCGACGGCTCCGTGCTCCTGCTCGCGACACAGGTCGACGAGGGTGGTGACGACCGACGCGGCATGCGTCGCGCCGTTCTGGTGGGCGAGGTCGATGATCCGGCTCGGGTACGGCGACCAGGGGTCCGCGATGATCATCGCGATGTGGTGGCGCCACTCGGCGATGGTGCCGTGCGCCGCGATGTCGGCGAACTCCTCGACGGAGTCGAGCGTCGGGACGGTCCAGGCCCGGTCGACGCCCTGCACGAGCAGAGCGTGCGCGGCCCGCAGGCACGCGTCGTCGATGGTCGCGCTGCGCGCCGCGGTCCGCGGGTGCCGCGCGAGCCGCCGGCCCAGACCGGGGACGAGCATCCGTCGCAGCGCGGCGGTGGTCAGCGGCAGCCGATCGTCGGTCTCGAGCGCCGTGCCGTAGCGGTGCTGCAGCCGGGCGAGACGGTCGTGCCCCATCTCGTCGGCGAGCGCGGCCAGGGCGGTGTGGTCCTCGACGCGGCCGAAGAGCGCGAGGCCGACCAGGTTGGCCGAGGCGGCGCAGGCCGGGAGGGTGTGCGAGATGTCGTCGTGCTCCTCGACCAGCGCGATCAGCCGGGTCCACGCGTCGTGGTCGTCGCTCGCGACGACACCGGTCCGGGCGAGGGTGTCGTCGATGACGTCGAGGAAGAGCTCCTCGTGGGGGACGCCGAGCGCGCGTCGTCCTCGCACGTGGGTCCGCAGCGCCGCGGCCCGGCGGGCGAGCGAGCGCGGGCGCAGGGCGACGACCGGCGGCAGCGGACGGGCGCCGCGCGCGGTGGTCGAGCGCGTCGTGCTCATCTGTCTCCGATCGGTCGGTGCGGTGCCCCGGGCGGGGGCCTGTCACTGAACTGGACGGAATCCGGAGCGGAACATCACGCGGTTTTCGCCACGAGTTAGAAAGTTTTCCGATTCGATGCATCATCGGAGGCGCTCGGTCGTTGGATAGGGCGTCGCGGGCAGGTCCGCGGCTCCCGAGACAGGCAGGAACGATGGCAGAGGATCGGATGGGCGAGGACGCGTCCCGTACGCCGGAGCAGGAGCTGCTCGCGCGGGTGCGCTCCGGCGAGACCGGCGCGTTCGAGGAGCTGTACCGCGACCACGTCGACGGCGCGCGCCATCTCGCCCGGATCCTGGTCGGTGCCGACGCCGCCGAGGAGCTGGTGGCGGAGTCGTTCTCGCGGGTGCTCGCCCAGCTGAGCTCGGGTGGCGGTCCGACCTCGAGCTTCCGCTCGTACCTCCACGTCACCATCCGCAACGGCTACCGCGACGGCCTGCGCTCGCGGCGTGAGTCCGTCGCCTCCGACCAGCCGTGGCTCTTCGAGCAGGCCGAGACCGGTGGGGTCACCCCGGAGGAGGCGGTCGAGGGTCTCGACGAGACGGTTGCCGTCGACGCGCTCGCGACGCTCCCCGAGAGCTGGCGCAAGGTGCTGTGGCACGTCGAGGTCGAGGGCCGCAAGCCGGCCGAGGTCGCCACCTTGATGGACCTCAAGCCGCGTGCCGTCTCCTCGCTCGCGCATCGCGCCCGCGAGGGACTCAAGCGCGCCTACCTCGACCTGCACGCCGGCCCCGAGCCGGCCGGGGAGCAGTGCCGCTGGGTCCACCACCGGATGAGCCAGTACGCCCGCGGCGACCTCGGCGCCCGCGCCGAGCAGAGGTTCGGCACCCACCTCGACGGCTGCGCGTCGTGCCAGCGTGCGTTCCTCGTCGTCGACCGGGTCAACCAGAAGCTCGCCGTCCACGTGCTGCCGATCGTGCTGCTGGCCGTTCCCGCGAGTGGCAAGGGCCTGCTCTGGCTCGCCGGAGGCACGGCGGCCGGTGGCGCCGCCGCGGGCGCTTCCGGCGGCTCCTCGGGCGGCGCGTCCTCGGGGGCACTGTCCGGCGTCGGTGGCCCGGTGACGGCCGTGGCCGCCACGGTGGCGGTGGCGGCCGTGGCGGTGGGTGCATTCGTCGCCTTCCGTGGCGGGGATCCGTCCGACCGCACGCCGTCGGCATCGCGGCCGTCGGTCTCGGCGACCCCCGGCGACCTGTCGGCCGACCCCCCGGCCCACAGCCCTGCCGGCAGCCCGGCCGACCCGTCCGCGACGGATCCCGCGCCGACCGTGCCGGCCGGCGACCCCCCGACCGACGCGGCGACGAGCCCCGCCACGCCCGGCGCGGAGAAGGCGACGCCGAAGCCCGCCCCGACGACGGCGACACCCACGACCAAGGACACTCCGGCGGCCGGCCCGGGTGCCGCGCCGAATGCTCCGGCGACGACGCCGCCGAGCGACGTACCGACCACCGAGTCGAAGCCGACCGAGTGCGGCGGCCGCCGGATCTGCGCCGGTCCGGTGACCATCACGGTCCCCGGTGACGGCGACCCGGGCCTGACGGTCGAGGTGGACCTGCCGGGCCTGCCGATCAAGGTCGGGGTCGGGCCCGACGGTGTGATCGTCGGCACGAACCACTGAGCGGGCTCGCCCCGAAGGTTACCGACGAGTAATCTGAGGCTCATGACCCAGGTCCACAGCCTCTGGAAGACCACGACGAGCCTCCCCGTGGTCGGCGGTACTCTCGGCAAGCGCGTGTTCTCGATCGCGTTCAGCCAGAAGGCGCCGTACTTCGCCTCGATCCACCCGCGGGTGACCGAGCTGCGCCCCAACTACGCCTCGGTGCTCATCGTGAAGCGCCGCAGCGTGCAGAACCACATCGGCACGGTCCACGCGATCGCCCTGTGCAACGGCCTCGAGATGGCGATGGGCGGGCTCGCCGAGGCCACGATCCCCAGCACCAAGCGCTGGATCCCCAAGGGCATGACCGTGTCCTACACCGCCAAGGCCACCGGTGACGTCACCTGCATCGCCGAGACCGATCAGGAGCAGTGGGACACCGCTGAGGGCGACCTGCCCGTGCGAGTCCGCGGCGAGCTCGCCGACGGCACCGTGGTCATCGACGGCACCATCAACTTGTGGGTGAGCAGCAAGAAGCGCTGACCCGCGGGGTCAGAAGATGTCGGGCAGCACGCTCAGCGCCAGACCTACGAGCAGTGCGGCGACGGCGAGCAGTCCGGCCTTGCGCTGAGCTGTCGAGGAGGCGGCCCGGTCGGCGTCGGTGAGCGGGTCCAGACCGCGTTCGGCCCGCCACGCCGCCTCCTCCTCGTCCCACTGCTCCGGGGGAGTGGCGCTGCGCAGCACCGCCCCGAGCCCGAGCAGCAGCAGCGTGAACCCGCCGCCCGCGACCGTCAGCACGGTCAGGATCGCCGAGACCCCGCGGGTGTCGGTGCCGAACATCAGCCCGGCGCCCATCCCGACCGAGACCAGCAGCGCGAGGATGCTGAGGACGCTGCCGATGACCTCGTTGTTGCGCGCGACGAAGCCTGGGGGAGCGGAGTCAGCCATGCCCCGACCTTAGCCTCGATCCGTGGACGGGCGCCGGAGCGAGCGGCACCGCAGGGGTGCAGTCGCAAGGAGGCGGCGCGTGCTACGTGTCGCGCATCAGCTTGCCGGTGGCGCCCACCGCTGGATCAGCCTGTTCGGGACGAGCAGGAGGCAGGACAGCACGGTGACCCCGACGAGGAGCACCGCGTTGCCGATCTGGTCCGCGGTGTCGTACACGGCAAGGTGGTGGAGGTGGAACAGGCAGTGTGCGGTGTTGAACGTCAGCCAGCCCGTCCCGACGAGCGTGAACCTCTCTCGGCTCGGCTTGGCCACGGTCCACAGAGACATCGCCGCCATGGCGCAGTACATCGCGCCGACGTCACGAGCGAGGTGCTCGTTGTAGGCGCCGAGCGCGTCGACCCAGTGATGGCCGAAGCCGGGGAAGGAGTCGTAGAACGCCCGGGGGAGGAACAGCGCCCAGACACCGACGAAGACTCCACTGACTCCGAGGAGAGCAGAACAGACTCGGCTGAAACGAAGGCTCATGACCTGACGACGAAACCGCTGCGCCACGACGGCCACGTGGGCTTCCATCCGAGAACCTTGGCACGCGCGTTCAGCGCTCCTCGCGCCCAGGGATCCCGGTCCTGCTTGACCTCGGGCACCGGGCCTCCGACACTTCGCGCGAAGACCGGAACCCAGTCGGTGCCGGCTGCGGGCTCATCATCGACGATGTTGTACGTACCGCTCGGCCACTCGATGGCCTCGACGACGGCCCGGGCCGCGTCCTCGACATGCACGAAGCTCGCGACCGACGGAGTCGCCGGCAGAAGCCCGCCTCGTGCGAACTCGCCGAAGAGCCCGTCAGGCCAGTACCAGGTGCCGGGGCCGTAGAGCACTCCGTTGCGGAGAACGACCGATGCGCCGACACGTGCGGCCTCCGTCTCGAGCGCCTGTACTGCCTCGACCGATGCCCTGCGGGTGTCCACCTGCGCGTCGACGTCGAGAGCGACCGACTCGTCGGCCGGGCTCTCGCCGCCCTCGTATGCCCAGGCGATGCTCTGGGCGACGATGCGACCCGCACCAGCTGCCACAGCGGCGTCGACCAGGCTTCGCGAGCCATCGACCCGGATGCGTGCGTTCGCTGCGGGGTCACCCTGGGTCAGGTCGGTCAGCTGATGGAGAACGACCTCGGCCCCTGCGGCCCTGACGAGCTCGGTCACTCGAACCGAGTCGAAGACGTCACCTGCGACCACGGTAGCTTCGGGCGAGACGATCTGGGCCGCCTTCGCGGGGTCGCGAGTCATGACGGTCACGTCGTGACCACGCTGCAGGAGCAGGGGGACGGCGAGGCGTCCGATGGCACCGGTGCCGCCTGCGAGGAAGATCCGCATGGTCATCGCCACGCCGTCGCGTCGGGGTGGCGAAGATGGTCGCGTTCCTTCATCTCCTCGGGTGTGAGGAATGCGAACAGGTCCGCCCCCGGAGGGCACATCAGGTGGGCGACGAATCGGGTAGGCGCATCGGTCACCAGGTTGGCTGCCTGCCAGTGGACCCGGTCTCCGCCCGGCTCCCAGAACGCCTCTCCCGCCTTGATCGCACGAGGCTCCTCGCCCTCGAGCTCGAAGAGCATCTCGCCCTCGAGCAGGTAGCCGAACACCGGCCCCGCGTGACGGTGGGGCCGGGAACCTGCGCTACCGGGTGCGATCTCGATGACGGCGGTGAACACCTGCGAGCCGTCGACCAGGGGAGCTTCAGGGATGTGACCAACGAGCGAGATCTCGGTCTCAGGCTCTTCAGACATCGGGTCTTCCTCCAGTTCACGTCGATCCATGCGTGCAAGGAGGTGACGAGATGGCGACCTCAGATGTGACATCACCCGGCTCGTCCGCCCAGCACCCCGGCCGGTGGTCGACGCGCTGCCCGAACGTGCGTCGTTCCTCTGGTTTCCCGGATGCACCTCCACGCTCGTACCCTTGAGCGGTCATGAGCAGCAGCGCCGAACAGCCGAGGACCTACGAGGTCCGCACCTACGGGTGTCAGATGAACGTCCACGACTCCGAGCGCCTCTCCGGGCTCCTCGAGGACGCCGGCTACCTCCCCTTCGATCGAGTGCCCGAGGGTGAGCAGCCCACCCATCCGGATGTGGTCGTGTTCAACACCTGCGCGGTGCGGGAGAACGCCGACAACCGGCTCTACGGCAACCTGGGCCACCTCGCGCCGGTCAAGGCCAAGCGTCCCGGCATGCAGATCGCCGTCGGCGGCTGCATGGCGCAGAAGGACCGCGACACCGTGGTGAAGAGGGCGCCGTGGGTCGACGTCGTGTTCGGCACCCACAACATCGGCTCACTGCCGGCGCTGCTGGACCGCGCGCGCAGCCAGCAGGAGGCGCAGGTCGAGATCCTCGAGTCGCTCGACGTGTTCCCGTCGACGCTGCCGACCAAGCGCGAGTCGGCGTACGCCGCCTGGGTGTCGGTGAGCGTGGGCTGCAACAACACCTGCACGTTCTGCATCGTGCCGAGCCTGCGTGGCAAGGAGAGGGACCGCCGGCCGGGCGAGATCCTCGCCGAGATCGAGGCGCTGGTCGCCGAGGGCGTCTCGGAGATCACGCTGCTGGGCCAGAACGTCAACGCGTACGGCGTCGAGTTCGGCGACCGGCAGGCGTTCTCCAAGCTGCTGCGGGCGTGCGGCGGGATCGAGGGCCTGGAGCGGGTCCGGTTCACCAGCCCGCACCCGGCCGAGTTCACCGACGACGTCATCGAGGCGATGGCCGAGACGCCGAACGTGATGCCGAGCCTGCACATGCCGCTGCAGTCCGGCTCCTCGAAGGTTCTCAAGGACATGCGCCGGTCCTACCGGCAGGAGAGGTTCCTCGGGATCATCGAGCGGGTCCGCGCCGCGCTGCCCGACGCCGCGATCACCACCGACATCATCGTCGGCTTCCCCGGCGAGACCGAGGAGGACTTCCAGGAGACCCTCAAGGTCGTCCGGGAGGCCAGATTCTCCGGGGCGTTCACCTTCCAGTACTCCAAGCGCCCCGGCACCCCGGCCGCGACGCTCGAGAACCAGGTCCCGCAGGCCGAGGTCACCGACCGCTACAACCGCCTCGTCGAGCTGGTCAACGAGATCACCTGGGACGAGAACAAGCGGCTGGTCGGCCGCGAGCTCGAGCTGATGGTCGCGGAGGGGGAGGGCCGCAAGGATGCCTCCACCCACCGGCTCTCCGGCCGCGCCCCCGACAACCGGCTGGTGCACTTCGAGGCCGACTTCTCCCAGGTCGGCGGCGAGCCGCGGCCCGGCGACATGGTCACCGTCCAGGTCACCTACGCCGCCCCGCACCACCTGGTCGCCGACGGCCCGGTCCGCGCGCTGCGTCGTACCCGCTCGGGTGACGCGTGGGAGCGGAGGACCGCCGAGCCGGTGGCGCCCCAGGGCGTCGGCCTCGGGATGCCGTCGATCGGCGTACCCGCCCCGCTGCCCGATGCCCCGGCCTGCGGCTGAGGAACGTGGCCGCTGACGCACCCACCATCGTCGCCACCTCGGGTGGCGTGGTGCCGGGCGCGCGCACGAAGTGGTCGATCGGCCCGCTGACGAGGTACGCCGTCGACCTGGCCGGCGTCGGAGGCAGGGCCCCGCGCGTGTGCTTCCTCGCCACGGCCTGCGGTGACCAGCCGGCGGTGCTCCGCGACTTCTACGACATGGCGCAGGAGGCGGGCTTCCACGGCAACCACCTCTCGCTCTTCGCGATGCCCAACGTGGACGACATCCGAGAGCACCTGCTCTCCCAGGATGTCATCTGGGTCTGGGGCGGCAGCGTCGCCGGGCTGCTGGCGATGTGGGAGCTGCACGGCGTCGGTGAGGCGATGCGCGAGGCGTGGCAGGCGGGCGTCGTGCTGACCGGGATCTCGGCCGGCTCGATCTGCTGGCACGCCGGTGGCACCACGGACTCCTTCGGGCCCGACCTGCGCCCGATCACCAACGGCCTCGGCCTGGTGCCCTGGTCCAACGGCGTCCACTACGACTCCGAGGAGCAGCGGCGCCCGCTGTTCCAGGAGCTGATCGCGGCGGGGAAGCTGCCGGCCGGGTACGCCACCGACGACGGCGTCGGTCTGCACTACCGCGGCACCGAGCTGGTCGAGGCGCTGACGGAGCAGGCCGGCAAGGCGGCGTACTTCGTCGAGCGGGGCGATGACGGCATCGCCGTCGAGACGCGGTTGGAGACCCGGCTACTGCCCTAGAACCCGTGGTGGGTCAGCGCCGGCAGGTCACCCCGGCGCAGCCCGGCGAGGACGGCCGCCTCGTGCGGGACGAGGGGCTGGGGGAGCGCGGACAGCGGGAACCACCGCAGGTCCGCGCACTTGGCCGGCTCCACGATCCGCGGCTCGCCGGTCCAGGACCGGGCGGTGAAGAAGAAGTCGACCCGCTCGTCGATCGGCAGGTCGTGGGCGGTGCGCTGCATGGTGGTGGCGAAGGTGAGCTCGAGGTCGTCGACCGCGATCTCCTCGAGCGCCTCGCGGCGGGCGGCGACCTCGGCGGTCTCGCCGCGCTCGACGTGCCCGGCCGCGGCGGCTGCCCAGAAGCCGTCCAGGTAGCCGGTGTTCTGCCTCAGCTGGAGGAGCACTTCGGTGCCCGTCGTACCTCCCGGGTCGGTCTCCCGCAGGAGGAAGACGTAGGAGGCGGGGACCACGGCGAACCGGGTCTTCCCGGTCGCAGGGTCCTGGACGGTCACCGAGGTGCTCGCTTCCGCCGGCTGCGCCGGTCAGCTGATGTCGTCGTTCTTGCCGTCGAGCGAGTCGAGGGCGTCCTTGGCCTTGTCGGCGCCGAGCTCGATCTTGTCGTCGAACTTGCCGCCGGTCTTGTCGGAGGCGAAGTCGGCGGCCTTGTCCACCGCGTCGCCGATCTTGTCGCCCTGGCTGTCGACCGCGTCGGTCAGCTTGTCCTTGGCGTCGTCGAGAAAGCCCACGAGAAACCCCCAAAGGTGTCAGTACGACGGCCCGCCTTGAGCCCCCGCCGGAACTCTAGAGGATCAGGGTGAGGGCGGGGTGTCTCCGGTGGGCGGCTCGTCGCCGTCGTCCAGCTTGCCGAGCGCGTCCTTGGCCTTGCCGGTCGCGTTCTCGATCTTGTCGTGGTACTTCCCACCGGTCTTGTCGTCCACGAAGCCCGCCGCCTTGTCGAGGCCGGATTCGATCTTGTCGCCGTGCTTGTCGACCGCCTCGCCCACCTTCTCGGTGACGGTGTCCTTGGCGCCCTTCAGCCTGTCCAGGAATCCCATGGTCTGCTCCTCGCGGTCCTGGCCCGAGTGGGCCACCGGATAGGGGTCATTGCCACACTAATCCCATGCCGGGAACGTCCACCATGCCGCCGATCGTCGCGATCGTCGGCCCGACGGCCAGCGGCAAGACGTCGCTCTCGCTCGACCTCGCCGAGGCACTGGGCGGCGAGGTGGTCAACACCGACGCGATGCAGGTCTACCGCGGCATGGACATCGGTACGGCGAAGCTGCCGCTCGCCGAGCGCCGGGGGATCCCGCACCATCTGCTCGACACCCTCGAGGTTCGCGATCCGGCCACCGTCGCGGAGTTCCAGGGCTGGGCCCGCGCGACGATCGCCTCGCTCCGGGCCCGTGGCGCGACCCCGATCCTGGTCGGCGGATCGGCCCTCTACACGCGCGCGATCCTGGACCGGTTCGAGTTCCCCGGCACCGATCCCGCGGTCCGGGAGCGGCTCGACGCCGAGCTCGCCGAGGTCGGCAGCCCGGCCCTCCATGCCCGGCTGCGCGAGCTCGACCCGGTGGCCGCCGAGCGGATCGAGGTCGAGAACGGCCGCCGCGTCGTCCGCGCCCTCGAGGTCATCGAGATCACCGGCGCCCCCTTCAGCGCGAGCCTTCCCGTCCAGGAACACGTCGACCCACACACCGTCCAGCTCGGCGTCGCCATCGACCGCGAGACGCTGGACGCGCGGATCGCCGTACGGGTGCGGCAGATGTTCGACGACGGCCTGCTCGACGAGGTCTCCCGCCTCCTCGATGAGGGTCTCGCGGAGGGACGCACCGCCGCGCTCGCGATCGGCTACCGCCAGGCGATCGCGGTGCTCGCCGGCGAGATGACGGTCGAGGAGGCGATCGAGAGGACTGCTGTCGCCACCCGGCAGTTCGCGCGCCGCCAGCTGGCCTGGTGGCGCAACGACCCGCGGATCACCTGGTTGGCGTACGACGACCCGGAGCGCGTCGGGAAGGCGTTGGTGGTCATCCGGGATGCCGGGGCGACGTAACGTCATTCGTTCCGTGGGCGATCGCCCACGGAACGAATGACGTTACGTCGGTGAGTCCTCAGCGCAATCGGCTGAGCGCCGCCTCCGCCGCGTGGAACCCGCCCATCCCATGCACCCCGGCGCCGGGTGGCGTGGCCGACGAGCACAGATAGACCCCGGGCACCCCCAACGCGTAGGGATCCAGCGCCGGGCGTGGCCGGAACACGATCTGCCGGGCGGTGTTCGCGCCGGCGGAGATGTCGCCCCCGACGTCGTTGGCGTTGTAGTCCTCCCACTCCGCGGGGCCGCGGGTCGCGACGGCGAGCACGCGCTCGCGGAAGCCGGGCGCGAACCTCTCGATCTGCCCGAGCACGGCCTCGGTCGCGTCGCCGGGGTAGCCGTGGGGGACGTGGGCGTAGGCGTAGACGGGGTTCGCGGAGCCCGACGAGCGGGAGGGATCGCACAGGTACTGCTGGCCGAGCAGCACGAACGGCCGGTCGGCCATCCGGCCGCGCACGGTGTCCTTCTCGACGGCGGCGACCTGCTCCGCCGTACCGCCGAGGTGGAGGGTGCCGGCGCGGCGGCAGTCGGCGTTCGTCCACGGGATGTCGCCGTCGATCGCGAGGTCCACCTTGAACGCCGCCGGACCGTACGAGTAGCGCTGCAGGGAGCGGCGCACCCGAGCAGGGAGCCGCTCACCCACGATCTCGAGTACGCCGGCCGGTGCGGTGTCGAGCATGACCGCCTCGGGAGCCTCGCCCACCAGGCCGGGCAGCTCGTCGAGCGAGGTGACCCGGACGCCGGTGATCACCCGCCCGCCGTACGACGCGAGCTCGGCCAGCAGCGCCCGGGTGATCGCCTCCGTGCCGCCCTCCGCGACCGGCCACCCGACGGCGTGGGCGGTGCCGGTCAGCATCAGCCCGACCGAGCCGCTCAGCGGGGTGTCCAGTCGGCCGAAGGCGTGCGCGGCGACGCCCATGAACAGCGCGCGGGCCGGATCGTCGCGGAAGCGCGCGGCGGTCCAGGTGGCCGGCAGCAGTGCCTTCGCTCCGAACCGGCCGAGGGTGAGGGGGTGCCGGGGGACGTGGACGACGGGTTGGAGGACCTCGGCGATCAGGTCGTCGAAGTCGCGCACGATGGGGGCGAAGATCCGCCGCCACCGCGCACCGTCCTCGCCCAGCGACCCGACCGACAGGGACATGTCCCGGGTGGCGATCCCGGCCCGGCCGTCGTCGAGCGGGTGGGCCAGGTCGATCTCGGGCCACAGCCAGCGCAGGCCGTGGCGCTCCAGCCCCAGTGACCGGAAGTAGGGGGAGGCGACGCCGGTGGGGTGGAAGGCGGCGCAGTCGTCGTGGAGCAGGCCCGGCAGGGTGCGCTCGCTGGTGCGGGCCCCACCGCCCGGCCGGTCGTGCGCCTCCACCACGGTGACGGCGAGACCGGCCTGGGCCAGGCGGATGGCGGCGGCGAGCCCGTTCGGGCCGCTGCCCACGATGACTGCGGTGCTCACGACACGGCATCCTTGCGGCGGTACCCGGGCGCGGTCCAGTCGACCCGCAGCGGCACCGGTCCGTCGGGCAGCCACGGCTGCTTCTTGACGCAGTCGCGCACGTCCCGGCTCCCGCGCTCGACGACGCCGAGTGCGGCGTCGATCATCCGGTACTCCTGCGGTCGGGAGGTGCGCCGCGCCGCCGCCCTCCTCGCCCGCGACCTGCCCGCCATCCGCGAGCCGGTCCGCGGGCGACCGGTCGGCGAGGAGCGGCTCGACCTCGAGCTGGCGCTGGTCGCGTGCCGGTGGCTCGGGCCGGAGGTGCTGATCGCGGGCCGAGCGGAACCGGTCAGAACAGGACGAGGTCGGGGGCGATGCCCGGGATCGCGACGCGGCCCGACAGCGCGCGGGCGAACTCGACGGCGTCGAGCTCGAGGGTGGGTGCGCAGGCGCCGCCCGGGGTGCTGCCGAGGGTGCTGCCGAGGGTGCTGCCGGCCGGCCCGGTCAACGTGATGCCAGAGGCGCCGGCCGCGCTCAGCCAGGCCGATGCCGCGTCGGCGGCGATGACGGCGTCGTGGTCGCGGGTCAGCTCGAGGGGGCGACCGGTGGCACGGCACACGTCGATGCGGTGCATCCAGGCGTCGCGGGTGTAGACGACGTCGTTGAGGAACCCGATCGACGCCCTGCCCACCGGCGGCGGAAAACCGAAGCGCCGCCGGCGTACCCATCGCGGAGTGCGCTGGCGGGCCCGGACGCTGCGCTCTGCGGAGTCGGCGAGCTGCTGGCGAAGCTCGGCGGGCGTCAGGCTCGACCGCTCGCGGACCTGGAGGTCGTTGACCGCGTCGATCTGCAGGCGCTCGGCCTTCTCCCGGGCGCCGATGCGCTGTTGGCGCAGCTGCTCACGCACGGACGCGGTGGCGGCGGCCGCGCCGGCGAGATGCGCGACGACCTCGCGCACGCGCCAGCCGGCGCATCCGGTCGGCGTCAGCCATTCGGCCTCGGACAGGTCGGCCAGGAGCCCGTCGAGGCGCCGGTACTCCTCGCGCGCCAGGTCCATCCAGTGGTGATGGGTCACGGGCTCGCCGGGTGCCCAGCGGTGGGTCGGCATCAGGGCGCCTCCTGGTCGAGATGGGCCGCGAACATGGCGACGGCGGCGCCGGAGAGACCGACCCAGCGATCACCGCCCGGTTGGTTGGCGAGCTGCTGCGACGCCAGGCCGGTGAGCAGCGCGGTCCACAGGTCGAGGTGGTCGTCGCGGGTGATCTCGATGCGCGCGAAGGCGGCTCGCATCGTGGCCAGGGCCTCCAGCGCGGGTGCGTACGACGCGGCCGACGGCTCGAAGCCCGGCAGGGTGCGCTGGAACAGCAGCTGGAAGCGCACCGGGTGGTCGACGCAGAAGTCCAGGAAGGCATCGGCGGCCGCGCGCAGCTGCTCGCGCCGGTCCGTCGTCTCGGGGACGGCGGCCATCGCATCGCGGAAGGCGAGGTTGCCCTCGGCGAACATGGCGTCGTAGATCGCGTGCTTGGAGGCGAAGTAGGTGTAGAGGCTCGGCGCCTGCACGCCGACCGCCGAGGCGATCTGCCGCATGGTGAATCCGGACAGACCGTGGTCGCGGGCCAGCGCCCAGCACGCCTGCAGGATCTCCTGTCTGGCGGCCGCCTGGCGGCCGGTTCGTCCCAATGTCATCGGCGTCACCCTACGACCGCTCCTTCCCGGGCTCGCTTGACAGGCAGCCTAACAAAGTTCAGGATTGCGAACAATGTTAGGCAAAGGAGGGCTCGTGAGGCAGTTGCACCTGACCAGGCGGATCCTGCGATCGCGTCGAGGCCCCGTCCTGCTGGTGACCGCGCTGGCACTGGCGGGGTCGGGCACGGCCGATGTCGAGGCAGTCCCGCTCACCCCGGGGCCGGCCGCGCGGACGTCGGTCGCGGACCGGTCCGGATCGCTGGTCTTCATCCGCGGCGGCAATGTGTGGATCGCGCGCCCCGACGGGACCGGTGCCCGTCCGTTGACGGCGGACGGCACCGCCGGCGCGCCGTACCGCACACCGACCCAGGACGACGCCGGCCACGTCTACGCCCTGCGCGGAAGCGGAGCCGGTGCCCAGGTCGTACGGCTGAGCCAGCAGGGCGACGTGCTCGCCCGGTTCAGCCTGCCGGTCGTCTCCGCCGGCCCCGGCTTCGCCAGCGTCTCGCCCGACGGCAGGGTGCTGGCCTACGAGACCCTGTACGCCGCCAACGACTGCTCCTCCACGCCGTGCCACACCTTCTTCCAGCACGATGTCGAGTACGCCGACGCGCTCACCGGGAAGAGTCTCGCGGGCAGTCATCACGTGCCGGACGGTGAGTTCGCCTCGTGGACCGGCTCCGGACGCGCGGTCATCCAGGCCACGGCGCTCAACCGCGTCCTGCTGCATCGGCCGTCGGAGCCGTCGGCGACGGAGTGGTTCGCCTCCTGTCTGTCCTACCAGGACGGCTGCCAGGACACCGACACGCTGAACTACTTCCCCGCGGTCGATCGCCAGGGCGTCCGGTTCGCGACCTCGCGCGTCGAGGACGGCCCGCGGGGCCGGTTCGCCTACCTCCTGGTGCTCTCGGCCACCGACGTCGGTACCGCGGCCCTGCCGCCGCCACCCGGAGCCGGCTGTGCCTATCCCGCCACGACCCCGCCGCCCTTCGACCCGGCGATGGCGCAGATGACGATCTCGGCGCCGAGCTTCTCGCCCGACGGCAGCAGCGTCGTCTTCGCCGAACGGCAGGCAGCGGTGTGGACCACGAAGATCGTGGTGCCGGCCATCGGCGACTGCGACCCGGTGACCGTGCTCACCGACGCCTCCCAGCCCCACTGGAGCAGCGCGCCGCTGAGCGCGGTGGCGCAGCCGTTGCGCTGGACCAAGGCCAAGCATCCCAAGCTCAAGGGAACGGCCGCGGTCGGCAAGCGGCTCAGGCCTGCGCTGGCGCGGAAGAGGCTGCGCAAGGGCTTCTCCCCGACGGCGACCGGGCTTCGCTACCAGTGGCTGCGCAACGGACGCCCCATCAAGCACGCGACCCGCGCGACGTACCGGATCCGCAGGGCGGATCGGAACAAGCGCCTCAAGGTCCGGATCACCGGCGTCCGCGACGGCGCCGCCCCGGCCACTGTGACCACCCGCGCGAGGCGGGTCAACCGAGAGGAACGGCGATGAGGAACACACTTCGGGCGAGTGGCGCAGCGGTGGTGCTGGCAGTGCTCGCGGCGCTGGGCGTGGTGCTGCCGGCCCCGGCCGGGTGGGCGGCGACCACGTACACGTGGACCGGCTCGGTGAGCGACCAGTGGGGCGTGGCGCAGAACTGGTCTCCCCAGCAGGTGCCCGG
The DNA here is from genome assembly GCF_054954065.1 of Nocardioides sp. S5-5. Lineage (NCBI taxonomy): Bacteria > Bacillati > Actinomycetota > Actinomycetes > Propionibacteriales > Nocardioidaceae > Nocardioides > Nocardioides sp. S5-5. The sequence continues at coordinate 3,871,408 of NZ_CP199913.1, read as the reverse complement.
TCCCGACGACACGGTGCGGATCAGCAGCAGCATCGGCACCACCAGCGTCCAGGTGACCAGTGACGTGGTGGTCCGCGAGCTGAGCATCGAGGAGACCGCGTACAACCTCTACGTCAAGGGCGCCGGGCGGCTGACGGCGACCGGCTCCTTCACCTGGACCGGGGGCGACCTCGCGGTCCCGGTCACCGTGGCGGGCTCGGGGCGGGTCGGCGCGGGGGAGCTGAAGGCACTGGTGACCGGATCCACGCCGTCCCTGCACGGCAGCATCACCGTCACCGGCACCCTGCTGCTCGACGACATCGGGGAGGACCCCGACCGCGGACTCGACCTCTACCCGGACTACGCCGGCGACAACGACGGCATCCGGGTCGCCTCCGCCGGCACCCTGCAGGCCCGTGGCACCAATCTGGTCAGCGGCACCGGCTGCTGCAACGACCCGGCCAAGGTGGTGATCGACGGCACCGTCGACCTCAGCGGCGGTGCCACCACCCTCAAGGCGGTCGAGCTGACTCTGCGGGGTGCCACCCACGTCGCCGCCGGGGCCACCCTCGTCTCGACGATCGGCCCGACCCGACTGGGCGCCGGCGCACGCTACACCGGCGGTGGGACCGTCGACCTCACCGAGACCGCGGCGATCGACGCTCATCCGGACACCGCGGCCGTGCCGGGAGGCGTGCTGATGGAGGGCGTCGGCCGGCTGGCGGACGGCACGCGGCTGCACTTCGGGACCGGGGCCCTGCTCACCGGCGTCGGCGGCTTCTCGGGAGCGGGCACCGTCGAGCTCTCCGCCCCGGCGAACCCGGGGAACGACGCCGCGCACGTCTACGGCGACCTCACCATCGGGACGGAGACCACGCTGATCCTGGCCGGTGCCGCGCCGTCACGGCTGGAGGTCCGGGATCCGGGGCTCGCCGGCTATCACGGCGTCCTGCGGATCACGGGCTCCGCCGAACTGGCGGCCGGGACCACCTTCGTCGCGCAGGCGGGCACCACCACGACGGTGAGCGGGACGTTGCGCCTGGCGCCCGGATCCACCTGGGGGCAGGGGGACTGCTGTCTTCAGCCCGCCACGCTGACCAGCTCGGGCACGCTGCAGGTCGGACCGGGCGCGGGTGCCGATCCGAGGATCACCTGGACGGACCTGCGCAGTCACGGGGTGCTCGCCGTGGCCGCCGGCAAGAGGCTGGTGACCGAGGGCCATCCGGTCCGGATCGGCGGCGTGCTGCGCACCGCCGACCAGCCGGCGTCCGGTCAGCGGCGCACGGTGCTCACCGGCAAGCAGATCATCGGCACCTTCGACTGCGTCCAGCCCGCCGGGCAGGTGCCGATCTACTCCGGTACGACGGTCGACACCACCGGCGTCCTGGGCACGGTCACGACCTGCGCCGGCACCGCGGCCGGGCGGAGGCTGAAGGCGGCGAAGGTCGGCAGGCACAAGACGCTGAAGGTCAAGGCCACGGCGGGCGTCGCGAAGAAGGTCAAGCGCGTGCTGATCGCCGTCACGGTGACCCGCCCGGCCAAGGCCACCAGGATCAAGGTGGCCGGTGCCCCGGCATTCCGGGTCGCCAAGGGCCGCACCACGACACGCTACGTCGTCGCCAAGCGGAGTAAGCACAGGTTCGTCACCGTGCGCAACGCCGGCAAGCGGCCGGTGAAGGTCACGGTGGTGCTGCTCGGCGCCGCCTGAGCAGGACCTGGTCAAGACCCGAGCAAGAACGGTCAAGCGCGCCCGGGCGGGCGCCGAGCACACTGGACCCATGACCGGCCGTGACCGCCTCCGCGAGCTCCTCGACGCGGTCCTCGACGAGGACAACCGCACCCTGGGTGACATGGCGGGCGGGGCGTTCGCGTCGCCGTACCACTTCAGCCGGGTGCTCTCCCGCGACGCGGGGGAGGCGCCGGTGGCGATGCGGCGCCGGGTGATGCTCGAGCGCGCCGCCTGGCGGCTCCGGCAGGGCGGCAACGTCACGGAGGCTGCGTGGGAGGCGGGCTACGAGTCCCTGGAGGGGTTCAGTCGTGCGTTCGCCCGGGCCTACGGGCATCCGCCGAGCGAGGCCGGTGATGGTGTGGGCAGCGTCTGGCTGCCCGCCGCCAACGGCATCCACTTCCACCCGCCCACGAGCCTGTGGGTCCATGCAGGGGAGCAGACGATGAGTCCGGTCACCGACCAGCTGGTCCGCCACGACCTCGACGACACCCGCGAGCTGATCGAGCACGCCAAGGGGCTGACCGACGCCGCCTGGCGCGAGGTCCGCGGCCCCGGCCACCAGGTGGCGTCCTGGGAGGGACCCGAGGAGTCGCTCGCGGCCGTGCTGGAGCGGACCGTCTTCGCCAAGGAGGTCTGGCTGGCGGCGGTCGAGGGCACCGACTTCCCGGAGGTCGATCGGTCGCCGAGCCCGGCCCGGCTGCTGGAGCGGCACGACGCCGTGGCCGCCCGGTGGCTGGCCGCGGTCCGCGATGTCGACCGGCGCGGGGCCTGGGACGACCGGATCGTCGACGCGCTCTGCGAGCCGCCGGAGTCCTTCGTGCTGAGCAGCATCGTGGCGCACGTGCTGACCTTCTCGGCGTACCGCCGCCAGCTCACCCGGGTCTGGCTGCGCGCCGCCGGGGTCGACGCCGACGACGGCGACCCGATCAACTGGCTGCGCCGCGAGCTCGGGGAGGACCGGTGAGCACCGTCTACTACACCGCCACCACTCTCGACGGCTTCCTCGCCGACCCCGACGACTCGCTCGCCTGGCTGCTGCGCCAGGACCTCGACGAGTCAGGACCCCAGAACTACGGGGACTTCATCGCCACCATCGGTGCGCTGGTCATGGGCTCGACCACCTACGAGTGGGTCCACACCCACCTCGCCGAGTCCGGCGAGCCCTGGTCGTACACCCAGCCCACCTGGGTGCTGACCACCCGCGACCTGCCCGTCCCCGAGGGCGCGGACGTCCGCTTCGCCTCGGGCGAGGTCACCGTCCTCCACGACGACCTGCGGGCCGCCGCGGGGGAGCGGGACGTGTGGCTGGTCGGCGGCGGCGACCTCGCGGGCCAGTTCGCCGACGCCGGGCTGCTCGACAGCGTGATCGTGTCGATCGCGCCGGTCGTACTCGGCGCCGGCCGGCCGCTGCTGCCGCGCCGCCTCGACCTTCGGCTGGAGGAGACCGCCCGCAACGGGGCGTTCGTCACCGCGCGCTACACCCTCGACGGCCCGCTTCGCGAGGACCGGCCCACCGTGGACCGGCCCACCGTGGACGGGTGAGCTGGACCGAGATCACCGACGCCGCCGCCCTCACCGCCCTGCTCGGCGTGCCCACCGCGGCGACACGTTGCGGATCAACGGCCGCGCCCGGCTGATCAGCGAGGCGCCGTTCTTCGACGCGATGGTCGTCAAGGACCACCGCCCGCTGCAGGCCGTCGTGGTCGACGTCGAGACCGTCTTCCTCCACTGCGCCAAGGCCTTCTTGCGGTCCCGACTGTGGCAGCCCGAGACCTGGGATCCGGAGGCGCGGGTGCCGCGCCGGGCGGTGCTCGCCCAGCGACTGGAGCGCCCGGGCGATAGTCTCGAGACGCTCGACGCCCACTACGGCCCGGGCTACGCGGAGCGGCTCTACGGCTGAGCGCCACATCATCGAACTCTCGGAGGTTTCCATGCGTCGTACGACGATCGCCGGTCTGGTCGCCGCTCTGCTCCTGGTGGTGGTGCCCGCCGCCGTCGAGCCCGCGGGCGCCGCCGCGAGCGCGCAGCGGGGCTGGACCACGGTGCACAAGCGGGCCGGCGCGAAGATCCAGATCTGCCAGCACCCCATCGGCGCCAACTGGGGTCTGGAGCTGCGTCTGGACGCCCGCAAGGCCAAGCACTGGGTGCGCGGCCGCGTCCGCATCCAGTTCCAGACGCAGGGCATGTGGAGCACCTTCCCCGGCAAGTCCTCCCCGTGGCGGCGAGGCGGGGTGGTCCGCCTCAGCAACTTCATGTCCGGCAGCAAGACCCCGGTGCTGGTCCAGGTCCGGATCCGGAAGCGCTCCGACAAGCCCGCCTTCACCGGCTGGATCGACGTGAGCGGCGTCAAGCGCTGCCGCTGACCTCGAGGAACCCACCCGCGGCCCACTACCCTTGACGGCGTGTACCCCTTCCTCAAGGGCCACGGCACCGAGAACGACTTCGTTCTGCTGCCCGACCCCGACGGCACCGTCCACGGCGAGCTGAGCGCCGCGCGCGTCCGCGCGCTGTGCGACCGCCGCGCCGGCATCGGCGGTGACGGGGTCCTCCGGGTCATCCGGACCGAGGCGATCGGCGCGGCCGGCGCCGGACAGGCGGTGCGCGACGGCGGGGCGGAGTGGTTCATGGACTACCGCAACGCCGACGGCTCGATCTCGGAGATGTGCGGCAACGGTGTGCGCGTCTTCGGCCGCCACCTCGCGCTGGCGGGCCTCGCCGATCCGGCGCGGCCGGTCCCGGTCGCGACCCGAGCCGGGGTCAAGGTGCTGACCTTCGCCGGTGGTGCCGCCGACGGCGAGATCACCGTCGACATGGGCATCGCGAAGGTCCTCGAGGAGACGACGGTCGCGGTCGGAGAGCGCGAGTGGCCGGCTCTCCACGTCGACATGGGCAACCCCCACGCCGTCGCGTTCCTGGGTGACGGAGCCGACCTCGCCGACGTGGGCCCGTTGACGGAGCCGCCCCGCCACGACCCGGCGGTCTACCCGGCGGGCGTCAACGTCGAGTTCGTCGTACGCCGCGCGACGGGCCACGTCGCGATGCGGGTCCACGAGCGCGGCTCCGGCGAGACCCGGTCCTGCGGCACCGGCGCCTGCGCGGTCATGGTCGCCACGTCGCTGGCCGACGGCGCTGCCCGCGACGAGCCGTACCGGGTCGACCTGCCGGGCGGCACCCTGCGGATCACCTGGACCGCCGACGACCGGATCCTGATGACCGGCCCCGCGGTCGTGGTCGCCGAGGGCGTCACTGATCTGTGACGGTGACACCGACGGTGTCACGGTCGAGCCCTGGTCCTATGCTCGCGACCATGGAACTCACCGGATCCTCCGCCATCGTCACCGGCGGCGCCTCGGGCATCGGCGCGGCCGCCGCCCGCGCGCTCGCCGCCCAGGGCGCCACCGTCGTCGTCGCCGACCTCCAGGCCGACAAGGGCGAGGCCCTCGCCGCCGAGATCAACGGCGTCTTCGCCCAGGTCGACGTCACCGACACCGAGCAGATCGCCGGCGCGGTCAAGGCCGCCGCCGAGATCGCGCCGCTGCGGGCCGTCGTCAACTCGGCCGGCATCGGCTGGGCGCAGCGCACCATCGGCCGCGACGGCCAGCTCGAGTCGGCCCACTCGCTCGAGGCCTTCACCAAGGTCGTCGCGATCAACCTGATCGGCACCTTCGACATGGTCCGCCAGGCCGCGACCGTGATGAGCCAGAACGAGCCCGACGAGGACGGCTGCCGCGGCGCGATCGTCAACCTCGCCAGCGTGGCGGCCTTCGACGGCCAGATCGGCCAGGCGTCGTACTCCGCCTCGAAGGGCGGCGTCGTCGGCATGACCCTCCCGGTCGCCCGCGACCTCGCGGCCTCCGGCATCCGCCTCAACACCGTCGCGCCCGGCCTGATCGACACCCCGATCTACGGCGAGGGCGAGGCGGCGGAGGCGTTCAAGGCCAACCTCGGGCAGAACGTGCTCTTCCCGAAGCGCCTCGGCACGGGCGCCGAGCTGGCCAGCATGGTCATCGAGTGCCTGACCAACTCGTACATGAACGGCGAGGTGGTCCGCGTCGACGGTGGCATCAGGATGCCCCCGAAGTAGTCCGCGGCGGTGGGGCGCGGGGGCTCAGCCTGACATCGGTGAATCCGAGCTCAGCCCTTGCACCACATCGCGCTGTAGGCGCCCGGCGTCGTACGCCGCTCGGTGACCCGGCCGTCCACTTCGATCGTGCAGGTCACCGGCTGGTCGACTCGCCCCTGCTGGGCGAACACCACCGCGTAGGCCGGGTTGCCGTAGACCGTGGTGGTCAGCGACCAGGTGCCGCCGTCGACCACCGTGGTGCCCTCGTGGCTCTCGACGCTGGTCGGGATGATCCAGGCCACCGTTCCGAGCTGGCCGGTCGTGGACATCCGCACGGTCAGCGTGTGCTTCGGGGCCTGCCCGGACCGGCCGTCGCCCGCCAGCCCCGGCGCCGTGCCCAACCCGCCCGTGTGCCCGCCGAACATCCCGGTCCCGTCGCCGGCGGACACGGTCGCAGCCGGGCTCGGCTCCTCCGGAGAAGGCACCTGGGTCGGCACGGTCCGGTCGTCGTGGGCCCGTGAGCCGGGGGCGATGGCGCTCTTCGGCGACTCGGGGCGCAGGAACAGGAAGCTGGCGACGACGAGGATGACGGAGGCGATGGCGATCAGCACGAACGCCCTGCTCTCGCCTCCCGGCCGTACGGCATGCACACCACCGCAACGACCGAGCCCGGCGGATCGCTATGGCCGCGGGCGTGTTCGGTCCCACGGTGTCCCTGCGGTGTTCACCGACGCGCAGTGTCCTGCTCAAGACCCCGTCGTCGCGAGGCGGTTGCCTGACCCGACGTGACGCTGCTCGGCGACGACCAGACCCGTCTCACCGACCGCCTGGGCGACCTCCGCGTCGGCCGCCGTACGACGATCGTGGCCGGCCTGTCCGGTGCCTCGATCCCCGCCCTCGGCATGCTCGGCCGCTCACCGGCCTTCGTCGAGCGCCGGCGCGACCTGACCTCCGGCGTCCGCAGCGGCGAGGTCACCACCGGCTCCGCGGTGATCTGGTCGCGCGGAATCCGGCCCAGTCGGCTGATGGTCCGCCTCCACAGCAACGGCCGGCACCGCCGGCTGGTCCGCGGGCCCTGGACCGGTGAGCGCACCGACTTCACCGCGCGGGTCCACCTCACCGACCTCGCGCCCGGGCGGACGTACGACGCCGAGGTGTGGTTCGAGAGCCCCGACGGCGAGCGCAGCGCACCGCAGCGCCTCGGCTTCGCCACCGCGCCGGTCCACGCCGCGGCGCAGTCGATCGTGTGGTCAGGCGACACCTGCGGCCAGGGCTGGGGGATCGACCGCGCGCGCGGCGGGCTCACGACGTACCGCACGATGCTGGGGCTGCGCCCGGACCTGTTCGTCCACGTCGGCGACACGATCTACGCCGACGAGCCGATGGACGAGACGGTGCTGCTGTCCGACGGCACCACCTGGCGCAACGAGCTCACCGAGGACGTCATGGTCGTCTCCGAGACGCTCGAGCAGCTGCGCGGACGGCACCGGTACCCGCTGCGCGACGACAACGTCCGGGCCTTCCACGCCGCCGTCCCCACCGTCTCGATGTGGGACGACCACGAGACCTGCAACAACTGGTGGCCCGGCGAGGTCATCGACGACGAGCGGTACGGCGAGCGCCGAGCCGACGTGCTCGCGATCCGCGGGCGGCGCGCCTGGCAGGAGTACCAGCCGGTCCCGGTCAGGCGCCTGGTCGCGCCCGGCGGCGACGGGTTCGTCGCACAGCGGCTCTACCGCAGGGTCCCGCGCGGCCAGCACCTCGACCTGTTCTGCCTCGACATGCGCAGCTGGCGCGGACCCAACCCCGACACCGATCCCGCCGTCGTCGCCGCCCGCACCCCGGCCGGGCTCCTCGGCTCGGACCAGGAGGAGTGGCTGATCCGCAGCCTGCGCTCCTCGCGCGCCACCTGGAAGGCGATCTGCGCCGACATGCCCCTGTCGGCGCCCACCAACCGGGTCACCGACCTCGACGGCTACGCCAACAAGGACGGCGGCCGCCCGCTCGGTCGCGAGCCCGAGCTGGCCCGGATCCTCTCGGCGATCAAGCGGCACCGGATCCGCAACGTCATCTGGCTCACCGGCGACGTCCACTACACCGCCGCCTACCGCTACACACCCGACCGGGCGGCCTTCACCGACTTCGACCCGTTCTGGGAGTTCATCTCCGGCCCGGTCGCCTCCTCGCCGTTCTGGCTCAAGGACGACGAGCTCGACCGGACCTTCGGCCCCGAGGTCGTCTTCTCGCAGGGCGAGGCCGAGGTCGGCAGGCTCGACGTCGCGCCCCAGCCCACCAACCAGTACTTCGGCCAGCTCGACCTGGCGGCCTCCGGCGTCCTCACCGTGCGGCTGTACGACGGGGCGGGCAGCGTGCTGTGGGAGCGGGCGCTCGAGCCGGAGCCGCTCACCCGCGGTCCACGGTAATCGGGAAGCATCTCGGCGCGTCCGTCGTTACCCTGGATACGCCTATGACGAACCGTGCTGAAGACTTCACCCTCGCCGCCGCCCTGCGAGCCACCGAGGGCTGGGACGACCCCGACGCCGAATTCGACGACGTCGAGTCCGGGTACGCCGACGAGCCCGACCCCGACCTGACCACCGGTGACCTCGACCTGGTCGAGCGCCACGAGCTGCGCCGGGTCGCGGGTCTGCGCACCGAGCTCGAGGACATCACCGAGGTCGAGTACCGCCAGCTCCGCCTGGAGCGCGTGGTCCTGGTCGGCGTGTGGACCGGCGGGGCGATCTCGGAGATCGAGAACGCGATGGCCGAGCTCGCGCTGCTCGCCGAGACCGCGGGCTCGGAGGTGCTCGACGCGATCTACCAGCGCCGCTCCTCACCCGACCCGGCGACGTACATCGGGCGCGGCAAGGTCGACGCCCTGCGCGAGATCGTGCAGGCCACGGGCGCCGACACCGTGATCTGCGACGGCGAGCTCGCGCCGTCCCAGCTGCGCAACCTGGAGGACCGGGTCAAGGTCAAGGTCGTCGACCGGACCGCGCTGATCCTCGACATCTTCGCCCAGCACGCGAAGTCCAAGGAGGGCCAGGCCCAGGTCGAGCTGGCCCAGCTGAGCTACATGAAGCAGCGCCTGCGCGGTTGGGGTGGCAACCTCTCCCGCCAGGCCGGTGGCCGCGTGGGTGCCGACGGCGGCGGCATCGGTGGTCGTGGCCCCGGTGAGACCAAGATCGAGACCGACCGGCGCCGGATCAACGACAAGATCGCCAAGCTGCGTCGTGACCTCAAGGTCATGAAGGGCACCCGCGACACCAAGCGCCAGGAGCGCCGGCGCAACGAGATCCCGTCGGTCGCGATCGCCGGCTACACCAACGCCGGCAAGTCGTCGCTGCTCAACCGGCTCACCGGCGCCGGGGTGCTCGTCGAGGACGCGCTGTTCGCGACCCTCGACCCGACCACCCGGCGCACCTCGACCGCCGACGGGCGCGTCTACACGATGAGCGACACGGTCGGCTTCGTCCGCCACCTCCCGCACCAGCTGGTCGAGGCGTTCCGCTCGACCCTGGAGGAGGTCGCCGACGCCGACTTGATCGTCCACGTCGTCGACGGCGCGCACCCCGACCCGGAGGGCCAGCTGGCCGCGGTGCGCGAGGTGCTCGCCGAGATCGGCGCGACCGGTGTCCCCGAGCTGGTCGTGGTCAACAAGGTCGACGCCGCCGACCCGGTCGTCGTCGACCGGGTGCTGCGCCGCGAGCCCCACTCGGTGGCGGTCTCCGCGCGCACCGGCGAGGGGATCGCCGCCGCGATCGCCGCCGTCGAGGCCGAGCTGCCGCGTCCGCGCGTCGAGTTCACCGCGCTGGTGCCCTACGCCCGCGGCGACCTCATCGACCGGATCCACAAGGACGGTGAGATCGGCACCCTCGAGCACACCGCCGACGGCACCCGGGTCACCGGCCGGGCCACCGAGGCGCTCGCGGGCGACCTGGCTGCCTACGCGGTCTGAGCCCGGCCCCGGATCGTCCGGTGCGACGGATGATCCCGGCGTGACTGACCGGATCGGGCGCGCGAGCTCCTGCGCATGAGCTGTGGAGGGGCGCGCCGGAAGGTCGGAGCCACCCTCTAGGGTTTCCCGGTGACCACCACCGCTGCCGACCGCACCTCCCCGGTCCGCGACCTGCTCGCGATGGCGGTGGCGGCGCTGGGCGGCCAGCAGCGCGACGGCCAGGTCGCGATGGCCGAGGCCGTCGCGGACGCGTTCGCCGACAAGGAGCACCTCCTCGTCCAGGCCGGCACCGGCACCGGCAAGTCCCTCGGCTACCTCGTCCCCGCGCTGCTCCACGACCAGCGGGTGGTCATCGCCACCGCCACCCTCGCGCTGCAGCACCAGCTCGTCGAGCGCGACCTGCCTCGGCTGGTGAAGGCGGTCGGCACGGTGCCGGGCGTCGACGCGTCGTACGCCGTGCTCAAGGGACGTTCCAACTACGCCTGCCTCCACCGGGTCCGCGAGGGCGCCCCCGATGACCAGGGCGAGCTGATCCAGGCCGAGGACGCGATGGGCGCGATGGGGCGCAAGGTCCTTGCACTGCGCTCGTGGGCCGAGAAGGCCGCCGAGGGCCGCAAGACGGGGGAGCGCGACGACGCCCCGCGCCACACCGACAAGGAGTGGCGCCAGATCAGCGTCACCGCCCGCGAGTGCGTGGGCGCGAGCAAGTGCCCGTTCGGCGAGGAGTGCTTCGCCGAGCGTGCGAAGGAGAAGGCGCAGAAGTCCCACCTCATCGTCACCAATCACTCGCTGCTCGCCATCGACGCGATCGAGGGGATCCCGATGATCCCGGAGTACGACGCCGTGGTGATCGACGAGGCCCACGAGCTCGCCGCGCGGGTCACCCAGGCCGCCACCGACGAGCTGTGGGCCGCCGAGGTCGAGCGGGCCGCCCGGCGCAGCATCCGCCACGTCGAGGGGGAGGAGGCCGAGGACCTCGCCGACGCCGCCGACGCGCTGCGGACCGCGGTCAGCGACGCTCCGGCGGGCCGGTTCGAGCAGGTCCCCGAGGCGCTCGCCGACGCGCTCGTGCTGGTCCGCGATGCCGCGCGCGCCTGCGTGGGAGCCTTCCCGAGGGCGGAGTCCGGCAGCGAGCCCGACGCCGCGATGACCCAGGCCAAGGGCATGGTCCAGGAGGTCTTCGCCACCGCCGAGCGGATGGCCGCCAACTCCGAGGCCGACGTGCTGTGGCGCACCGAGGGCACCGACCGGATCCCGCCGCTGCTGTGCATCGCGCCGCTCCAGGTCTGGGCCCAGATGCGCGACAAGCTGCTCTCCGACAACACCGTGGTGCTCACCTCGGCCACGCTCATGCTCGGCGGCGACTTCGGCACCGTCGCCGGCTCGGTCGGTCTCAAGCCCTCGGAGCGAGTCGAGCACCCGGTGGTCGAGGAGGTCGCGCAGCGACCGTCACGAGACCCGCGAGCGGAGTGGCCCGACGACGCCCAGCCGTGGCGCGGGCTCGACGTCGGCAGCCCGTTCGACTACGCCAAGCAGGGCATCCTCTACGTCGCCCGCCACCTGCCGCCGCCCGGCCGGGACGGCCTCGGCCCGGCCCAGCTCGACGAGATCACCGAGCTGGTCGACCAGGCTGACGGCCGCACCCTCGGGCTGTTCTCCAGCCGACGGGCCGCGGAGGCCGCCGCGGAGCACGTCCGCAAGGCACTGCCCCACCTCACCACCCTCGCCCAGGGCGAGGCACAGCTGCCCGAGCTGGCCCGCCAGTTCGTCGAGGACCCCCACACCTGCCTGTTCGGCACGCTCGGCCTGTGGCAGGGCCTCGACGTCCCCGGCGACACCTGCCAGCTGGTGGTCATCGACCGGATCCCGTTCCCGCGCCCCGACGACCCGCTGATGAGCGCGCGCCAGAAGGCCGCCGACCAGGCCGGCGGCAACGGGTTCATGCAGGTCGCCGCCACCCATGCCGCGCTGCTGCTCGCGCAGGGTGCCGGGCGCCTGATCCGCACCACCAGCGACCGCGGCGTGGTCGCCGTACTCGATCCCCGGCTCGCGACCGCGCGTTACGGCTCCTTCCTCAAGGCCAGCCTGCCGCCGATGTGGACGACCTACGACCCGTCGGTCGTGCGCCAGGCCCTGGGCCGCCTCAGTCGCCGACCCGGCGCGAACTGAACTCGCAACGACGCCGACCCGGCGCAAGTCGAACCTTCGGGTGTTCGTCTGCGCCGGGTCGGCGGGCGGGAATGATCAGTTTGCGCCGGGTCAGCGCACCACCCGCGCGCTGACCGATGCCTTCGCGTCCTTCTTGCCGGCGTTGGCGAAGGTGATCTCGACCCACTTCACCGACGTGCCGAACTTGTAGCGCTTGGTCTTGTCGCCCTTGCGGTTGACCTTGACCAGCTTGGTGGCCGGCGCCTGGCCCTTCTTCTTGATGGTGACCAGGACGTACCCGCCCTTCTTGCGTGCCGGGCCGTTGACGTGGACCCGCAGGTGGGCCTTGCCGCGGACCTTCGACTTGAACCGGATGGTCCGCGACGCGAGGTGCCGCAGCTCGACCGAGCCGGAGGCCGAGCGGCGCGAGGACGACAGCTTCGAGCCGCGCCATAGCTTGGCCCGCGGGTAGAAGGCGCCCTCGGAGTAGTTCTGCGCCGGTCGGCGATTGGCCGCGGTGAACCACCCGAACTGGGTGCGCAGGTCGGTGCCGCGGGCCGCGAGCGCGGCGTTGATCGCCTGCCGCGCGGTGGCCGGGCCGGCCGCCAGGTCCCAGATGTCGCGCACGATGACCGGCATGCCGCCGGCTGCGGCGGGGAAGCGCTCGCTGAGGTACTTGAAGAAGATCCACGCGCCGTACGGCGCCAGGCCCTGGCGGTGGTCCATCGGCTGCGCCGGCTGACCGAGCGGACCGCCCTTGAGGTACTGGCGGTTGTCGTTGACGTCGTCGTAGATCTCGTCCTCGGCCCAGGTGGCGGTCGCCTCGAGCAGCCAGCCCTCCTCGAGCACGTCGTAGGCGAACTGCACCGCGTGGAAGTACTCGTGGGCGGCCGTCACCTGCAGGTTGCCCAGCGGACCCGGGACCGGGCCGAACTCGGCGTAGTTGTTGTCGAGCACGCAGTACGCCGCCGCGCCGGTGTGGGCCGAGACCCGGCTGTCGGTGGTGCAGTAGCCGTACAGGCCGCGGGCGCCGAGGTCGGCGAGGTAGACGTCGAAGATGCCGTCGCCGTCGTTGAGGGGGGTGCGGTAGCCCGCGTCGATGTAGCGCTGGCGGACGTGGGTCATGACGCCGAGCACGTCGTTGGCCCATGCCAGCGAGGCGGCGTCAGCGGTGGTGGCGACCCGGTGGACGCAGATGGCGGAGTTGCACGCCGCCGATGCCTCGCTCGTCGTGTAGCAGGGCAGCCCGGACCCCGGCTTGCACTCGATGCCGTCCGACGGGTAGCCCGGGGGCGGGCGGTGGCCGGCGCCGGGACGCGCGAGCAGCCGGGCGGCGTCGTCCTGCAGGCTCGTCGGCAGGTCGTCGCGGGTGATCGCGAGGTCGCGCAGCGCCATCGTGAGATCGGCGCCCGCGTCCGGCGTGCCGGTCGGCGCCGTCTCCACGATGTCCTGCACGGTCGCGAGCGCCTGCTCGGCCGTCTCCTGGGCGACGGTGTCGTCGATGTCGACCGCGACGTCGGCGCCTGCCGGGTCGACCGGGTCGACCGGGGCGGCCGGATCGGTGCCGTCGGCCCGCGCGGGGGGGCCGACGAGGGACACCGTCATCAGGACGGCGACCAGTGCGCTGAGGAACGGAAGGGGCAGCCCGAGGAAGGGGAAGTGGCTGCGACGAGGCATCAGGACCGGCCTAAGGTAGGGCGACAGGACGGTCCGACCCTATGTCACCGGCCCGGCACAGGGCGTCACACCCGCCGCAGCACCGCCGTCACCTTGCCGAGGATGGTGGCGTTGGTGCCGTCGATCGGTTCGAACGCGGGGTTGTGGGGGAGCAGCCAGATCTGGCCGCCCTTGCGCTGGAGGGTCTTGACCGTCGCCTCGCCGTCGATCATCGCGGCGACGATCTCGCCGTTCTCGGCGGTGGGCTGCTGCCGGATCACGACGTAGTCGCCGTCGCAGATCGCGGCCTCGATCATCGACTCGCCGCTGACCTCGAGCAGGAACAGCTGGCCGTCGCCGACGAGCTGGCGTGGCAGCGGGAAGATGTCCTCGACGCGCTCCTCGGCGAGGATCGGCCCACCGGCCGCGATCCGGCCGACGACCGGGACGTTGGCCGGCACCGGGGCGGCGTCGCCGATCCCGGTCTCGTCGTACGTCGTCTCCTCGGCCGTCCCCATCGCGCGGCGGGCCGCCATCACCTCGGGCAGGAACACCTCGAGCGCGCGAGGCCGGTTGGGGTCGCGCTTGAGGAAGCCCTTCTCCTCGAGGGTGCGCAGCTGGTGGGCGACGCTGGAGGTGCTGGTGAGGCCGACCGCCTGGCCGATCTCGCGCATGCTCGGCGGGTAGCCCCGCTTCTCGATGCTGTCTTTGATGTGGGCCAGAACCCGCTGCTGGCGCGGGGTCAGCCCGGTCGCGTCGGCAGGGCCGTCGGGCAGCTCGGTGACGCTGCTCGCCTGCCCGCCGCCCTTGCGCTCAGTGCCCTTGCGCTCAGCCATGGATCGCCCTCCAGATCGGGTCGGGGTGTGCGGCCCGGATCGACCGGGCCCGTGTGACGACGCTAACCGAACCCGCCCGCTGGTTCAAACATCTGTTCGAACCGCGTGTCGCGACACGCCGGTCGAACGAACTTTCGAACAGGTGCTGGAAATCTTCGAACACCTGATCTAGTCTCGTACACATGTTCGATCGAACGCCTGATCGAACACCTTCCGTCGGACCCCCTGGATACAACAGGACCCGTCCACTTCCCCCGGAGGTCATCATGAGCACCATCACCGTCGCACCCCGCGTCACTCAGGCCCGCCGTACGACGCCCGCCGCTCGCCCTGCTGCGCGGCCCGCCGCGCGTGGCCGAGTCCGGCTGACCCGGCGTGGCCGCGCGGTCGTCTTCCTGCTGGCCCTCGCGGTCGTCACCCTCGCGGCGGTCTGGCTGGCCGCGGGCTCGGCGGCGACCCGCGTCGGCGGTGGCGCGCCGGCGGTCGAGCTGGTGACCGTGGCCCCCGGCGACACGCTGTGGGACATCGCCAGCGACGCCGCGGCGACCTCGGGCGACGACGTGCGCGACATGATGCAGACGATCCAGCAGCTCAACACCCTCGACGGCAGCCTCGTCTACGTCGGCCAGGAGTTGCGCGTCCCCACGCGCTGAGCCGATCGGGCGGCTGCGCGGCCCGACCATGACTTCTCCACTGCCTCGACCCCAGTGGAGATTGGGGAAGACGGGGGGCGGGATCCGACCGAACCGGATCCCGCCCTTCGCGCGTCTTCGGAGGAGGCGGGTGGTGCTCAGCGCGCCGCGCGCTTGCCGCCCTTGGGGGTGCCCGGGTCCCGCTTGGGGCGGGGCTCGTGATGGTGCGACATGCCGAGCGCGCGGGACAGGCGGATGGCCAGCATGAAGGTGAGGAAGAGGCAGAGCATCGCGCCCAGCGAGGCGACCGTCATGAGCACCCAGGCGCTGGTCTTGCCGTCGTGGCGCCCGGTTGCGCCGAAGTCGATGGCGGCGACGACGAGGTATCCCCAGGCCACGATCGAGGCGGTCGCGCCCGCGGCGATGAGCAGCAGGGCGGGGCGGAATGTCGCCTTCGCCCGATCGCCAGCCCGCTTGCCACCCGTCACGGCGGTCATTGTTGCCGATGGGTGGATGGAATGCTCGGCCAACCCGCCCGCGGGGCTTCTCGGGTCCGCGCCGGGGCCGGCTCGCCTGGTGGGGGTCGGGGTGCTCGAGCGGCTGCGAAACGCCGGTCGGAGCACTGCCTTCCGAGCGCCTTTGGGCGGGGTGACCTGCGCAAACGCGGACGGGACCGGGCGGGCGCCGAACTCGTGTCGACCCGCGCTTGCATCGCTGGTGGCCGAGGCGTACGGTTACCACTACATCTAGTAGTTACAACGGTGTAGTTCTCCACATCTAGTCCACAGAACGACCCCTCGTCACCCACAGGACCAGAGCGGAAACACACAGAAAGCTCCCACTTCTCCACAGGGTGGGGCTTGTCCACAGCTCGTATCCTCGGGAAGGAGGGGACCCATGCACTGTCCGTACTGCAAGCACCACGACACCAAGGTCCTCGACTCCCGCGTCTCCGACGACGGCTGCTCGATCCGGCGCCGCCGGGTATGCCAGTCGCCGAGCTGTGAGAAGCGGTTCACGACCGTCGAGGCCATGCAGCTGACCGTGCTCAAGCGCTCCGGTGCGACCGAGCCGTTCACTCGCGTGAAGGCCGTCGCCGGCGTCCGCAAGGCCTGCAAGGGTCGCCCGGTGGACGAGGACGACCTGGCCCGGCTGGGCCAGGAGGTCGAGGACCAGCTGCGGCTGGCCGGCAGCCCCGAGATCGCCGCCCACGAGGTGGGCCTGGCGATCCTCTCGCCGCTGCGTCGTCTCGACGAGGTCGCCTATCTCCGCTTCGCCTCCGTCTACCGCGGCTTCGACTCGGCCGCCGACTTCGAGAACGAGATCTCCCTGATGCGGGCCGAGCGCCAGCTGCAGTCCGAGGGAGCCCAGCCCGCCGCGACGGGCTGACCACGAACGCCCGGCAGGTAGTGGGGAAGCTGCCTGCCGGGCCACCATCTTCCCCGTTTCGAGCAGGAGCCCTCGCCGTTCCTGCCGCACCGCCGACGCCACCGCCGAACACGCCGACACAGGAGACCAGGAGAGCCATGACCGAGACGGCCCGCAGCCAGACGCCCAGCGAGACGGCCAGCTACCCGGAGAACGGGCTGAAGATCCAGCGGGTCTTCAGCACCGAGGGTGTGCATCCGTACGATGAGATCACCTGGGAGCGGCGCGACGTCGTCCAGACCAACTGGAGGACCGGCGAGACCGTCTTCGAGCAGCTCGGGGTCGAGTTCCCCGACTTCTGGTCGCTCAACGCCTCCACGATCGTCACCACCAAGTACTTCCGCGGCGCGGTCGGCACGCCCGAGCGGGAGCGTGGCCTCAAGCAGCTCATCGACCGAGTCGTGTCGACCTACGTCAAGGCGGGGCGGGAGCACGGCTACTTCGCGAGTGCGGCGGACGCGGAGGTCTTCGAGCACGAGCTGACCTGGCTGCTGGCCCACCAGTACTTCTCCTTCAACTCCCCGGTCTGGTTCAACGTCGGCACGACCGCTCCGCAGCAGGTCTCGGCGTGCTTCATCCTCTCGGTCGACGACTCGATGGACTCGATCCTCAACTGGTACAAGGAGGAGGGCTTCATCTTCAAGGGCGGCTCCGGTGCCGGCCTGAACCTCTCCCGGATCCGCTCCTCCAAGGAGCTCCTCAGCAGCGGCGGCACTGCCTCGGGCCCGGTCTCCTTCATGCGCGGCGCCGACGCCTCGGCCGGCACCATCAAGTCCGGCGGCGCCACGCGTCGCGCGGCCAAGATGGTCGTCCTCGACGTCGACCACCCCGACATCGAGGAGTTCGTCGAGACCAAGTGGCGCGAGGAGGACAAGATCCGCGCCCTGCGCGACGCCGGCTACGACATGGACCTCGGCGGCAAGGACATCACCTCGGTCCAGTATCAGAACGCCAACAACTCGGTGCGTGTCAACGACGAGTTCATGCGCGCCGTCGAGAACGGCACCGAGTTCGGCCTGCGGGCCCGGATGACCGGCGAGGTCATCGAGACCGTCGATGCCCGCAGCCTGTTCCGCAAGATCAGCGAGGCCGCGTGGGCCTGCGCCGACCCGGGCCTGCAGTACGACGACACGATCAACGACTGGCACACCAACCCCGAGACCGGCCGGATCACCGCGTCCAACCCGTGCTCGGAGTACATGTCGCTCGACAACTCCTCGTGCAACCTGGCCTCGCTCAACCTGCTCAAGTTCCTGCGCGAGGACGACACCTTCGACGCCGGTCTGTTCGCCCAGGCCGTCGAGCTGATCATCACCGCGATGGACATCTCGATCTGCTTCGCCGACTTCCCGACCGAGCCGATCGGCGAGACCACCCGCGACTACCGCCAGCTCGGCATCGGCTACGCCAACCTCGGCGCCCTGCTGATGGCGATGGGCCTCGGCTACGACTCCGAGGGCGGTCGCGCGATGGCGGCGACCGTGACCTCGCTGATGACCGGCACGTCGTACCGCCGCTCGGCCGAGCTCGCCGCGATCGTGGGCCCCTACAACGGCTACGCGCGCAATGCCGAGGCGCACCAGCGCGTCATGCGCAAGCACCAGGCCGCCAACGACGACGTGCGGACCCTGCACATCGCCGATGCGGAGGTCCACAAGCTGGCCACCGAGGAGTGGGCGAAGGTCGTCGACCTCGGCAAGGCCAACGGCTTCCGCAACGCGCAGGCCTCGGTCCTCGCGCCCACCGGCACCATCGGCTTCATGATGGACTGCGACACCACCGGCATCGAGCCCGACTTCTCGCTGGTGAAGTTCAAGAAGCTGGTCGGCGGCGGCTCGCTTCAGATCGTCAACCAGACCATTCCGCGGGCGCTGAAGAAGCTCGGCTATGACGAGGAGAAGATCGAGGCGATCGTCGCCTACATCGGCGAGCACGGCCACGTCGTCGACGCCCCCGGCCTCAAGCCCGAGCACTACGAGATCTTCGACACCGCCATGGGCGAGCGCTCGCTCAAGCCGATGGGCCACGTGTTGATGATGGCGGCCTGCCAGCCGTTCCTCTCCGGCGCCATCTCCAAGACGGTCAACCTGCCCGAGTCGGCGTCCGTCGAGGACATCGAGCAGATCTACCTCGAGTCGTGGAAGCTCGGCCTCAAGGCCACCGCGATCTACCGCGACAACTGCAAGGTCGGCCAGCCGCTGGCCGACGGTGGCGGCAAGGCCAAGAAGGACGCCGCCGAGGCGGCCGACGCGGGCGCCAAGGTCGTCGAGAAGGTCGTCGAGAAGGTCGTCTACGCACCGACCCGCAAGCGCCTCCCGAAGTCCCGCCAGGCCCGCACCACCTCTTTCACGGTGGCCGGCGCCGAGGGCTACATGACCTCGGGTGCCCACGACGACAACACTCTCGGTGAGATCTTCCTCAAGCTCGGCAAGCAGGGCTCGACCCTGGCCGGCGTGATGGACGCCTTCTCGATCGCGGTCTCCATCGGCCTGCAGTACGGCGTCCCGCTCGAGACCTACGTCTCGAAGTTCACCAACCTGCGCTTCGAGCCTGCCGGCCTCACCGACGACCCCGACGTCCGGATGGCCCAGTCGATCATGGACTACGTCTTCCGCCGCCTGGCGCTGGACTACCTGTCCTTCGACGAGCGCTCCGCCCTCGGTATCTACTCCGCCGACGAGCGCCAGCGTCACCTCGAGACCGGCTCCTACGAGCCCGTCGAGGAGACCGGCAACGCCTCCGAGCTCGTCGAGACCACCCACGCCAAGGCCGCCCCGGTCGAGGCCGAGGTCGTCGAGGTCGCCGACGAGGACCTCCTCGCCGGGGTCCCCGAGGTCAAGGTCGCCAAGACCACCGCCGAGCTCCTCGAGCAGATCACCGGCCACGCCGTCGACTCGCCGCTGTGCCTGACCTGCGGCACGAAGATGCGCCCCGCCGGCTCCTGCTACGTGTGTGAGGGCTGCGGCAGCACCTCCGGCTGCAGCTGATTCTGAGCGACATAGCCGACGATGCGGACGAGGGCGGCCATCCGGAAGGGTGGCCGCCTTCGACGAATCCAGCCCTACCGAGTGGATCGGGTTGTCGGTAGGATTGCGGTATGTCCGCAGAGCCCACCTTTGAGAAGGCGTCCTGGACCATCCCGTCGGATGTTCTTGAGGCCGTGCGTCGGCATGCCCCGCGCGGGAAGGTCTCGGCGTACGTCGCAGACGCTCTGCGACGTCAACTCGAACTCGATGATCTCACCGCCCTGGTCGCCGAGATGGAGGCAACGAGCGGACCGTTCGATCGTGAGGCTGTGGCGCGATACGCGGACGAGATGCGGTGAGCGGGAGGACTCTTCGCGTCGTCATCCTCGACTCCGAAGGTCTGGCTCGGGCGAGTCGTCATGATCGGGATCTTGGTCAGCGCCTGGCGGCGGCGCGTGACAACGGTCAGAGAGTGATCGTTCCGGCTGTCGTCGCGGCCGAGATCATCACCGGCAGGCCGACGGACGCGGGCGTCTACCGGGTGCTGAAGCGTCTGATTCCCGAACCAATCTCCCTTGACCTTGCCGCACGGGCTGGCGAGCTCCGTGAGCGGGCCGGGCGCGCCCGGCGAAAGAAGCGCGACCTGACGATCGACGCGATCGTCGCTGCCGTGGCGATCGCGAGGGCGCCGTCCGTCGTTCTGACTGCGGATCCGGAGGACCTCCGACTGCTGACAGAGGGGCATGACGTCCGCGTGATCGGCCTTTGACGCGAGGTGGCGCCCGCGAATACCGCACGCTCGAATAGGTACACGCCGCCGGTAAAGCGAGCCCGTACGACGGCCTGGCTCCTCCTTGGAGGGGCCGGGGCGTCGGGCGTTCCGGCCGCACCTCAGGCGAGCGCGCGCCCGACCAACTCGACCGCCGGTACATCGGCCGGCGCCCAGTCCAGCTCGCCGAGCCGGTCGCCCGGCAGCCACCGCACGGCCGCGTGCTCCACGGGCAGCGGCGTACCGGACACCACCCGGCACCAGTACGTCGACAGCACCACCACGACCGACGACCCGGCGTGCCGCGTGGTGGTGACCGGCTCGCCCACCTCCACGACGCAGCCGAGCTCCTCGTGGATCTCCCGGGCCAGCGCGGCCCGCGGCGTCTCCTCGGGCTCGATCTTGCCGCCCGGGAACTCCCACAGCCCGCCGGCCTCGCCGCCCGGGCCGCGCTGGGCGCACAGGACGAGGCCGTCCCGCACGATGACGGCGCCGACGACCTCGATCTCCACGGCCCTGATGTTCGCAGGTCGGTGGCCGACCATGACGCCCTGGTCTGCCTGACGTACGCCGTGGTCGAGCGCGAGTGTCGGTGGTCGTCCTCGCCGACGTGAGTGCCGACGAGACCTGGACCGGAGCGGCGCTGGCGGTGGCTATCGTCGTCCGGTGAGTGCAGCCGACCGAGCCGACGTCGTACGACGGGCGCGGGCCCTGTTGGGCCGAACCATCACCGGCCACGGGGTCACCGTGCGGATCACCGAGGTGGAGGCCTACGGTGGGTGCGAGGACCCGGCCTCGCACGCCTTCACGCGCACCCCGCGCTCGGCGATCATGTACGGCCCGGCGTACCGGCTGTACGTCTACCGCTCCTACGGGATCCACTTCTGCGCCAATGTCGTCACCGGGCCCACCGAGATCGGGGCGGCCGTGCTGCTGCGGGCCGGTGCAGTGACGGGCGGCGTGGAGCTGGCTCGGTTCCGGCGCGGGGAGACACCACCCGAGCGCGACCAGCAGCTGGCCAGGGGACCGGGCAATCTCGCGCAGGCGCTCGGCATCACCCTTGACGACCTCGGGACCGACCTCCTCGCGCCGCCGCGGGGGGACGACGACACCGGGGTCCGCCTCGGTCCGGAGGTCCGCGCCCACAAGCCGATCAGCTGCGGCCCGCGGGTGGGCGTGTCCAAGGCGGCCGACGTCCCGTGGCGGTTCTGGCTGGAGGGGGACCCGACCGTGTCGGCGTACAAGAGAAGCCCCAGGGCGCCGAAGGGCTGAGGGGCCACTACGCTCCGGCCGTGACCAGTGAGCACCCGACGTACGAGAACGTCACCCTCGACCCGCAGGCCAACGTCTACTTCGACGGCGCCTGCGTCAGCCACACCTTCCACCTCGCCGACGGCACCCGGAAGTCGGCGGGTGTCATCTTCCCGGCCAGCCTGACCTTCGGCACCGCCGCGCCCGAGGTGATGGAGCTCAACGCCGGTCGCTGCCGGATCCGGCTGGCGGGGACGGAGGAGTGGCGGGAGTGTCGCGCGGGGGAGTCGTTCAGCGTGCCGGGCGACTCGTCGTTCGACATCGAGGTCCTCGAGACGCTGGGGTACGTCTGCCACTACGGCTGATCCGGCCCCGGAGGAGGGCCTGTGGATGAGCGCCGACGCCCCGGCGCGATCTGACGCAGGCTCGGTCCATGATCGAACACGACTTCCCGCCCGTCGCCGACCAGGTGGCCCTGGAGCGCGCCTGGCACCTGCTCCTGGGCCGCCTCGGCTTCCTCGCCCCACGACTGTGCATCCTGCTCCTCGACCACGACCGGCCGGTGCATGTGCTCGAGGTGGCCGAGGCACCACTCGATCCCGAGCCAGGCGGGTTCGAGAGCATCCGGATCCTGGTGCAAGAGGCCCGGCAGCACGACCTGTCCTGCGCGTTCCTGTACGCGCGCCCGGGCGGATCCGCCCGCACCGCGGGCGACCTGGCCTGGGCGCGCGGGCTGGCCGCGTTGGACGAGCGCTGGCCGGTCCACCTGGCCAACGACGTCGAGGTGCGGGTCGTGGCGCCCGACGACCTCGCGCCGTGAGGTCCGGCCCCGGGGCGATCACGGACGGATGGAGCGCTCGTTGCTGTCGTGCCCGGGCTCGAGGCCGTCGGCGTCGGAGACGCGCAGCGGGTGGAACGCTCCGGCCGTCCAACTGCCGACGACGCGCGCGGTGAGACAGACATGGTCACCGCCGTCGTCGAGCAGGGTGATCCGCTCGACGAGGATCCGGTTCGGGCACGAGCGCAGGAGGGGGACGCCGCCGTGTTCATCGACCTCGAGATCGATGAACTTGTCCGCGTCTGTGCCGCTGCGAGTCCCGAACCGCTCCGCGACCGCAAGGTCGCCGGCGGTGAGGAAGTGGACGCCGAACCGGTGAGCGCGCAGGGCGACGCGGTAGGTGTGGTTCGCCTTGGACAGCCACACGCAGTAGTGCTCCGGCGTGATGCTGGACTGGCTGTGGAAGCCGACCAGACAGCCGGCCCGTTGGCCCTGCGCCGCGGTCGTGACCACGACCAGCGCGGGGTCGGTGGACGCCATCAGCCGGCTGAAGGGATCCTCACTCATCGGCACCTCCGGTGCGCTCGTATCTCAGGAACAGCGCATCGGCCTCCGTCATCACCCACCGGAGCCGGTACCGGCTGATCGCGGCACCGGGCGGGTTCACGCAGACGGGCAGCGGGTCGCCGCCGATCACCGGCGACACCGACAACAGCAGCTCGTCGAGCCGGTCGGCCGCGACCAGCTCACCCAGCCAGGTCGGGCCGCCCTCACACAGCACGACCCGGTGGCCGAGCGACGCCAGTGTGCGCAGCGCCGTGACCGGATCGACGCGCTCGTCGCCGGCGACCACGACCCTGGCGACCCGGTCGGCGTGGGCGAGCCGCGCGGGAGAGGCGGCCGAGCAGGTGACGACGTAGGTGCGGGCGTCCTCGGGTGCATCTGTGAACACGCTCGCGTCCCAGTCCAGGTCGAGTGATCGGCTGACCACCGCGACCGGGGGAGTGGGCGACAGCCCCTGCCGAGTCCGCGCCCGCCGGGCCTCCTCGGTCAGTCGAGCAGGTCCGTACCCTTCCCGCCGGACCGTCTCCGCGCCCACCAGCACCACGTCGGCGATCTGCCGCATCCGGCGGAAGAGTGCCTGGTCCGCGTCGGTCGACATCGCGCCCACCCGGCCCGATCTGGCGGCGGTCCCGTCCAGGCCCGCCACCATGTGGCCGGTGACCCAGCACTCGTGGCGTGGTCGTGACCGGTCGACCGCGAGGTAGGGCGTCAGGGGGTCGCCGATCTCGGGTCCGTTCTCGAGCAGCTCCACGGTCCGACAGTAGCCACCAGGCGCGAGAGGAACCGCTCAGACCAATCCGCTCAGATCGTCGGGTACGTCGACGGCGTACCCGCGCAGCACCTCGAGCGGGATCAGCCCGAGCGTGCGCTCGTTGGTCGAGGCCAGCACCACCGGAGCGGCTGCCCCGTCGACGTGCGCCTGGAGCCAGCGTCCGGCGACCACGCACCACCGGTCACCCGGCTGCAGGCCGGGGAACCGCCACTCGGGGCGCGGGGTCGACAAGTCGTTGCCGACCGAGCGCTGGTGGGCGAGGAACTCCTCGGTCATCACCGCGCACACGGAGTGCAGGCCGACGTCCTGGGGACCGCACGAGCAGGTGCCGTCGCGGTAGAAGCCGGTCATCGGGTCGGTGCCGCAGGGCTGGAGCGGCTCGCCCAGCACGTTGCGCTCGGGAAGTCCGCCGGCCTCGGTCACGGGATCAATCCTCGCCCCAGGCGAGCAGCTGTGTCGACCGGGTCCGGTTGGCGGCGGTGGCGAGCAGGACCAGCAGGGCGAGGATCGCGGATCTCCTCAGCCGCAGTTGTCGCACACGCCCGTGGCCGGCAGCGCCATGAAGCACGTGGGGCACACCGCGACCACCGGCTCCGCCCTCGCCGGCTTGGCGGGCGGCTTCGGCTTGGTCGCGCGCGGAGCGCGGGGAGCCTTCTCGGTGGCGGCCGGGACCCGGCTCTCGCGGACGGTGGGCACCGGCGGCGCCTCGACGACCGGCGGCACCCAGCCTGGGGGCGGCGGGTCGGTGATGCCGAACCGGGCGAGCACCTCGCGGGCCGCGTCGGTCGGCTGGTGCTTGGGCCGGGTCACGATGTCGAACGGCGACGAGGCGCCCTCGAGGAAGGTCTGCGCGTCCGGGCGCAAGGTGGCCGGCGGCCGGCGGTGCCGCCACCGCTGCGGGGTCGCGCCCTTCTGGGTGATGGTCACCAGCTCGGGACGGTCCCAGGCGACCAGCGCCCAGTCGTCGTGGTGGCTGGTCGCCCACACCGCGAGCGCGACGTCGCCCGCGTCGGCGGCGGCGCGCAGTGCGATCCGCTCGGGGTTCGAGAACCGGCCCTTGACGTGGAGGACGCCGGGCAGCGGCTCGGAGACGTCGTACTCCTCGCCCTGCAGGTGGGTGATCAGCTTCGCGAGGTCAGGCGTGTTCTCCATCGCTCCCGAGGATAGTCGAGGGCGCCGCGTCCGCGACGACCGCGTCGGTCGCCTCCGCGATGATCGTCTCCATTGCCGCCCGGGCCGCGACCGCATCGCCCGCGCGGACCGCGCGGGCGACCTCGACGTGCAGGTCGATCGCCTCGGCCTTGGGCCTGGTCGGCATCAGGTGGTGGTGGGTCCGCCCGGACAGCACCTCGGCGACCACCCCGTCCAGTGCGGCCAGCATCTCGTTGCCGGAGGCCTCGAGCAGCACCCGGTGGAAGACGATGTCGGCGGCCAGGAACGCCTCGAGGTCCCCGGCCCGGCCATGCACCACCATGTCGCCGACCGCCGCGGTGAGCGCGCCGCACTGCTCCGGCGTCGCGCGTACGGCGGCCAGCCCGGCCGCGACCGGCTCGAACCCGCTGCGCAGCTCACCCAGGGAGCGCAGCTGGGCGGCCCGGTCCTCGGAGTCGAGCCGCCAGCGGATCAGGCGCGGGTCGAAGACCTGCCATCCTGCGCGGGGCTGCACGGTCAGGCCGACCCGGCGGCGTGAGGCGACCATGCCCATCGACGCCAGCACCCGGACCGCCTCGCGCGACACGGAGCGGCTGACGTCGTACTCGGTGTCGATGTGGTCGAGCGTCAGCACCATGCCGGCGGCGAGATCTCCGCTGACGATCCGGCGCCCGAGGGCGTCGAGGACGTCGTCATGCAGCGCGGCCACGGCCCACCTCCAGTAGAAATCAGATTTATTTCGGGAAGGATCTTGTTAAAAGCAGATTAATGGTTGCAGACTGTGACGGCCAGCACATCTTCGGGAGGTTCCATGAGCAGCACCCGCACCGACGGTAGGCCGACCGCGCTCCTCGTCGTCATGGGAGTCTCCGGGTCGGGCAAGTCGACCGTGGGCGCCGCGCTCGCACAGCGGCTCGGCGTCCCGTTCGCCGACGCCGACGACTTCCACCCGCCGGCCAATATCGCCAAGATGACCGCCGGCATCGCGCTCGACGACGACGACCGGATCCCCTGGCTGGAGGCCATCGGCCGATGGCTCGACGAGCGCGACGGGCGGGGCGGCGTGATCAGCTGCTCGGCGCTCAAGGTGGCCTACCGCGACCGGCTCCGCGCGCACACGCCGCGGGTCGCGTTCGTCCACCTGCACGGCAGCCGCGAGGTCATCGCGCGGCGCCAGGCCAGCCGTCCTGGCCACTTCATGCCGGCCTCGTTGCTGGACTCGCAGTTCGACACGCTCGAGCCGCTCGGTCCCGACGAGGCCGGCCTCGTCATCGACGTCGACCAGTCCGTCGACGCCATCGTCCAGGAGTACGTCGCCCGGTCCGCCCGGTCCGACGGCCAGGCCTGAGGAGTTCCCATGTCCGTCCCGCTCATCGCCGCCGGCACCGACCTCGTCGAGCCGGTGGCCTCCGAGGGCCGCCTGGTCCTGGCCGCCCTGCTCGGCATCGGCGTCATCGTCGTGCTCATCATCGCCGCGAAGGTCCACCCCTTCCTCGCGCTCACCGGTGGTGCATTGACCGTCGGCGTGGTCGCCGGCGTCGACGTCGAGACCGCGATCGCCAGCTATACCAACGGATTCGGTACGACGGCCGCCGGCGTCGGCATCCTGATCGCCCTCGGCGCGATGTTCGGCAAGCTGCTCGCCGACAGCGGCGGCGCCGACCAGATCGTCGACACGATCATCGGTCACGCCTCCCCCCGCGCGCTGCCGTGGGCGATGGCCGTGGTCGGCGCGATCATCGGCCTGCCGATGTTCTTCGAGATCGGCCTGGTGCTGCTGATGCCGGTCATCTACCTGGTCGCCCGCCGCTCCGGCCAGTCACTGGTCACCATCGGCATCCCTGCCCTCGCCGGTCTGTCGGCCATGCACGGCCTGGTCCCGCCGCACCCCGGTCCGCTCACCGCCATCGACTACCTCGGCGCCGACCTCGGCACCACCCTCGCTCTCGGCGTCGCCGTCGCGATCCCGACCGTGATCATCGCCGGGCCGGTCTTCGGCCTCGTCGGCCGGTACGTCGAGGTTCGTGTCCCCGACCGCTTCGAGGGCCGGCCGGACGAGAACGCCGCCGAACGGCCGTCGTTCGCCACCACCATCGCGTCGGTCCTGCTGCCCGTGGCGCTCATGATGGGCAAGGCGCTGGCGGACATCTTCATCGACGACGCGACCGACCCGTTGCGTCGTACCCTCGACGTGCTGGGCACCCCGCTCATCGCCCTCGCCATCGCGGTGGTGGTCGGGATGTTCACGCTCGGCGGCCGGATGGGGCGCGACGGCGTCTCGAAGTCGCTGGAGTCCTCCCTGCCCGGTGTGGCCGGCATCCTGCTCATCGTCTCCGCCGGCGGTGGCTTCAAGCAGTCGCTGGTCGACACCGGCATCGGCACGATCGTGGCCGAGCGGGTCGCCGACTCCAACATCTCCGTGCTCGTGCTGGCCTGGTTCGTCGCGGTCCTGATCCGGCTCGCCACCGGCTCCGCGACCGTTGCCACGGTCACCGCGTCCGGCCTGCTCGCTCCGCTGACCGCCCAGCTCTCCAGCGGCGAGGTGTCGCTGATGGTGCTCGCCATCGGCGCCGGGTCGGTGTTCTTCTCGCACGTCAACGACGCGGGCTTCTGGCTGGTCAAGGAGTACTTCGGGATGAGCGTCGGACAGACCCTCAAGACCTGGTCGGCGATGGAGACGCTGCTGTCGGTGTGTGGGCTGGTGTTCGTGATGGGGCTCAACCTGGTCATCTAGGTCCGGCCCGTCGTACGGGTCGATCACTCGGCACCCGCTCCGGGCGAAGTCCGGGAGCGCCTGATGCTCGAACCACCAGCGCAGCACCGTCGCCTGCTTGACGTCGCGACGCTCGAGGAGTCGGATGCCGCGTTCGGTCTCGAACACGGTGACGGCGCTGATCATGCACAGCTCGCCGTTCAGCCCCAGCCACCGGGTGACGGCGTTGGTGTTCCACGGTACGTGCCGTCGAGGGCTGAGAACCTTTCCATTCGCCGATCATGCGCCGAGGCCCCGACACTGGCGGGGCACTTTCCACAGCCGTCAGACTGGACCCGTGACCGACCCCGTCATCCTGCTCGTCTCCGGCGACCACCTCGACGTCCTCGCCGAGCAGTTCCACCGCTACCAGCGCGAGTACGACGTCCGCGCGGTCGGGAGCGCCGCCGAGGCGAACGCCGTCCTCGAGGCTGCCCGCCGTGGCGGGCAGCAGGTCGCGCTGATCGTGACCGAGTCCCAGCTTCCCGACGAGCAGATGCTGATGGCGATGCACGACTGGCGCGCGCTCGTGCCGACCGCGCGGCGGCTCGTCGTGATCCCGATCAGCCGGTTCGGCGAGGAGAGCGCGTCGCTGCGGCCCTACCTGCAGAAGGGCAAGTTCGACACCTACCTGGTGCTCCCGCAGGGTCGCCGTGACGAGGAGTTCCACTACGCGGTGACCGAGATGCTCAGCGACTGGGGCGCGACGGTCGCCACCGCCGAGGTCGACTCGGTGCGGATCATCGCCCCCGAGGGCCTGCCGCTGGCGCTGGCCGTCCGGGACTTCCTCGACCGGCAGGGCATGCCGCACCGCAGCTACCTGCCCGACAGTCCGCAGGGGCGGGAGGCGTTGGCGCGGCTGGACGGGCCGCCGTCGTACCCACTGGTCCACCTGACCTCCGGTGTCCTCGCCGACCGCCCGGTGCTGATGCCGACCTCCACCCGCGAGCTCGGCGCGATGATCTACGGCCGTCCCTCCGACGTCGAGGTCGACACCGTGGTCGACCTCGCGGTCGTCGGCGCCGGTCCGGCCGGTCTCGCCGCGGCGGTGTACGGCGCCTCCGAGGGCCTGTCCACCGTGGTGATCGAGTCCGAGGTGATCGGTGGCCAGGCCGGGACCAGCTCGATGATCCGCAACTATCTCGGCTTCCCGCGGGGCGTCTCGGGTCAGCGCCTCGGCCAGCGCGCCCGCGTCCAGGCGATCAGGTTCGGCGCCCGGTTCTTCACCGGATGGCCGGTCATCGAGCTGCGACCCGGCGCCGCCGGTGCGCCGCACACCCTGGTCACCGAGGGCGGTGAGGTCCGCGCCCGCTCGGTGCTCGTCGCGGCCGGCGTCGCCTACCGCCGTCTCGGCATCGAGCCGCTGGAGGAGCTGGTCGGCGCGGGTGTCAACTACGGCGCCGCGATGACCGCCGCCCGCGAGATGGAGGACCGCGACGTGTACGTCGTCGGCGGCGGGAACTCCGCCGGGCAGGCCGCCGTCCACCTCGCCCGGTTCGCGCGCTCGGTCACCATCCTGATCCGTCGCGACGATCTGGCGGCGACCATGTCGACGTACCTCATCGACGAGATCGCGTGGAATCCGCGGATCGAGGTACGGCCCTGCACGGAGATCATCGACGGCGGCCCCGACGACAGCGGCCAGCTCGGCTGGCTGCGGCTGTGCGACGTGCGCACCCGCGAGGAGGAGCGCGTCGGCGCCGGCGGTCTGTTCTTGCTGATCGGCGCCGCACCCCACTGCGACTGGCTGCCGGCCGACGTACGACGTGACGAGCATGGCTTCGTGCTGACCGGCCGCGACGTTCCCACCGAGTGCTGGGTCGACGGCCTCCCGCCCGAGAACCTCGGCACCTGCGTGCCCGGCGTCTTCGCGGCCGGCGACATCCGCTCGGGGTCGATGAAGCGGGTCGCGTCGGCCAGCGGCGAGGGCGCGTCGGCGGTCTCGCTCGTGCATGGATACCTCGAGGGGCTGCGGGTACTGCCCGCGTCATGACCTCCGGAATCGACCTGGGCCGCCCCACGTCGGGCGACGTCATCGACCTGATCAGCGACGACCACCGTCGGTTCGAGCAGCTGCTCTCCCAGCTGCGCCTCGGTACCGCCGACCGCGACGCCGTTCGCCGCGCCTTCGCCGACGTGCTCGTCGCGCACGGTGAGGCGGAGGAGCAGATCGTCTACCCGGTGCTGCGCAAGGCGGCGTCCGACATCGACGCGCACGACGTCGAGCACGGCCGAGAGGAGCATGCCGAGGGCAATGACGCCCTGCTGGCGCTGCTCGAGCTCAAGGGGACCGACACCCAGGCGTTCTCCGACGCGGTCGAGGAGCTGAGCAACCTGGTCGCCCACCACATTGCGGAGGAGGAGCTGAGCATCCTCGAGCCGGCCCGCACCGAGGTCTCGACCAAGGTGCGCTGGGACCTCGGCGGCAAGTGGGCCAAGCGGCGCAACGAGCTGATCGACGACGGATGCGGCTCGATCGACAACGTACGACGGATCGTGGCCGCCGCCCAGCGAGAGGGCCTGCTGGAGGATGCCTGACGTCCCCGGTGAGGAGCGCCGGCGGGCGGCGGGCGGCGACGAGCGGCCCGTCAGGCGGCGGGGTGGCGCAGGAGATGCGCCTTGACGATCCGGAGGTCGTCCTCGACGACGCCGAGGCGGTGGTCGATGGCGTCGAGCCGGACGCCCATGACCTCGGCAAGTCGGTCGGTCTTGGCGTCGGTCCTGGCGTCGAGGCCGTCGATCTTGTGGTCGAGCGCGGCGATCCGGTTGCCGAGAGACTCATGGCTCGCCCGCAGCTCGGCGCGCAGCATCGAGACGGTGTAGCGCGTCGAGACGCCCAGCGCGGCGAACATGACCGCGCTGAAGACGCCGATCAGCGTCCAGACCTGCGGGTCGTTCACCAGTTCCACCTCTCCAGTGTGCATTGCCTCACCGTGCGACGTCCGGTGCCACCGGCCCGGCGCACCCTGTGGACAAGCCGGTCGGCACGGCACGGCCCGAGGGTCCGGTCAGGCACGGATCCGGAGGAGGACGGCGACCATCAGCGCTGCGTGGGCGACGGCGTACCCGGCGGCCGCGGCGGCCGGCAGGACGCCGAGCAGGGCGAGGGCGGCGCCGAGCAGGCCTCCGCTGCCGGCGACCAGGCGCAGCCGGGGGCCGGTGGTGGCCGTGGATCGTGCGAGCCGCAGGGCGTGGTGGACGCGCGTGACGTCGAGGTCAGTGAGCGCTATCGCCACCAGGCCGTCGGCGGTGTTGCTGAGGGCGAGATCGGCCGCGGCCAGGGCGTTGTCGTCGGCATCGCGACGCGCAGCGACGGCGACTGTGCGACCCTGCTCCTGCAGTTCGACGACCAGTCGGCTCCGCTTCTCGGGCGCGGTCTCCGCATGCCACTCCTCGATCCCACAGGTCCGTGCGAGGTGCTCGGTGTTGAGTTCGCTGTCGTCGGAGACGAGAACGGCGGCGATGCCGTCGCGGGCGAGGGCGGCGACGGCCTCGGCGGCGTGGGGGCGGACTTCGTCGCCGACGGTGAGGTAGCCGATGGGCCGGTGGTCGAGCTCGACGGCGACCGTCGTGCCGAGGCCGGGCCGGTCCGGCATGCCGACCCAGTCGGGCCGCCCCACCCGGACCGGGTGCCGGTCGACCGAGCCGCGGATGCCGAGGCCCGGCTCGTGGACGACCCCGGCCAGCTTGCCGCGCGCCGACAGCCGCGCGATCGCCCGTCCGATCGGATCGGGGGCGGCGTGCTCCAGGGCACCGGCGAACCAGCGCAGGTCGCGGTCGTGGTCGACGTCGATGGGGTCGACCGAGCTGACCCGCAGCTCGCCGGTCGTGACCGTGCCCCAGCGGTCGAGGAGCAGGGTGTCGACCCGTGGCGCCCGGCGGATCGACGCCGGGGCAGCGAGAACGACGCCGGCCCGTTCGCTGCGGGCCCGGGCGGTCCAGGCGGGGAGCGGTGCCAGCAGGGCGATGACGGGACCGATCAGGACGAGGAGGACGGCGATCGCCACCGAGGTACTGAGGTCAGGCATCCGGCACACCGCTGTCGGCGGCCTGCAGGGACTGGAACCGCTCGAAGTCGGTCTGGTCGCCAGCGATCCACAGCGGCACGCTGGCCTTGAGGACGAGGAACAGCTGCGTGACCACACCGGGGTCGTGCAGGTCGTCGCCGAAGAGCTCGTTGATCCGACGCCACCGGTAGCGGACGGTCTGGGGGTGGACGCCGAGCCGGGCGGCGATCGCGGGCGCGGAGTCGCGCGACTCGAGCCAGACCAGCAGTGTCTCGGAGAGGATCTCGCGGGAGTTGGGGGTCTCGGCGAAGAGCGGCTGGAGGAGGTCCTGTGCGAGCTGGCGGCGCATCACCGGCTCGGCATGGAGCCAGATCTCGGTGCGGTGCGCGCCGCAGTCGATCACGGGCCGCGCCGGGATGACGCCCTTGCCGACCAGTGCCAGGGCGCGCTGGGTCCAGCGGTGCGCTGCCGGCGCGTCTCGAGGGACGACCGGCCAGCACACGGCGATGCGGGCGTCGGGGGCCTGAGTGCGGACGGCGTCGAGTGCGTCGTCGGTGG
Source organism: Nocardioides sp. S5-5 (assembly GCF_054954065.1). Classification (NCBI taxonomy): domain Bacteria; kingdom Bacillati; phylum Actinomycetota; class Actinomycetes; order Propionibacteriales; family Nocardioidaceae; genus Nocardioides; species Nocardioides sp. S5-5. The sequence continues at coordinate 3,839,410 of NZ_CP199913.1, read as the reverse complement.
CGTCCTGGGGTGTGATGAGGGTGACCAGGTCGGGCGTGACCCGGCACAGCGCCGGTCCGGGCAACCGCTCCGGGGCGATCGCGACGTCCGCGGTCGGCTCGAAGGAGCTCACGACGACACGTTCGGGAAGCGGCCAGTGGGCGACCGCGGCCTGGGCTTCGACGTCGCTGGGATCGCTGCCGGCGAGCAGCGCGTCGCAGAGGCGGCGCCGGGCCAGGCCCTGGTCCTGCTCGCGGGCGCGGGTGCCGGCGTTGTGCCCGTGGCGCACCTGCGCGATCAGGTGCGCCACGAAGGTGTCCAGTGCATCCTTGAGATCAGCCAGGGCGTACGGCGAGACGCCCGCATCGGCCGTGGCGACCCGGATCTCGTCCCAGCAGGCGCGCGCCGCGATCCGCACCGCGCTGGTGACGGCACCGGTGTCGCCGCCCACACCCGCCTCCCGGTAGCCCATCTTGCGGTACAGGTCGTTGAGTGCGGTCGGGGACACCTCCTCGGCCATGGCGAGGTCGAGGAAGTACGACGCGGCGCTGTTGACCGCGGTGAAGATCAGCTGGCGGCGCCGTTCCCCGTGGGCGAGGTCCGGCACGGTCGCCCGGATCTCGTCCGCGATCCGCTGTGAGATCCGCGGCAGTCGTTGGCGCACCTTCGCCAAGGGCAGCCTGATCGCCTCCGGCAGGGAGAGCGGCGGGTCCGGGGTGGGGGAGGTGGCCGGAACGGCGGTGTCGGTCACGGCGTCCCACCTCTTCTCTCCGCGCGCCGGGCTGCCGCGTGCAGGTGTGTCCCTGGCCACAGTGTGTCTCCTGGAGGTGTGGTCGCTCAACCCTTGGTGACGCATCACCAGGGCTCGCGGTTCGGTTTCGGGTGCTCGGGGGCGCCGTCGCCCAGCGCTCAGTCGTCGGCTCCGAGCGCCAGCTGCGCTCGGAGCGCATGGACGAGGACCTGGGCGGACTCGCGGGTGAGAGCGAGCCGCGGCAGCCGGCTCAGCGCCGGTTGGATGGTGACCCAGTCGGTGAGGTCGTCGAGCTGGCGACTGACATGGACGATGAGGTCTATGCCGGCGGCTGAGGCCGCGGCGGGGATGGTGTCGTCCGTCGCGGCGATCACCGGCACGTACGCCGCCTCGCTGGCGTGGTAGCGATCCTCGGGGTGGTCGTCCTCCTCGTGCTCGCGAACGCACCACGCAGGGCACGGCTCGAGTAGCCACGTGGGTCGCGGGTTGTCCATCAGGCGCCTTTCGAATGTCGCGTGGGTGTCGTTCGGAATCGACAGTAGGTAGAGGTGTCGACACGGAGGGTGTCGGTGGGCCGGTTTGTCCACAGGCGCCGAGGGGCATACCTGTATTCCCATACCAGTATGGACATCTTGTGCCTCCCCTGCGGCCAGGGTGGGGGCGTGCCACGTCTCGTCCCTCCGCCTGCCTGGACGGCGTACGCCCGCGAGGTCGGCCACAATCTGAAGCGCGCTCGTGCCGCGCTCGGCGTCAGTCAACGGCAGGTCGCCCTCCGGGCGGGGATCGAGCCGAACACCTATCAGCGCTTCGAGAAGGGCGAGTCCAGGCCGGGTTCGCCGCTCAATCCGGAGCTGTTGACGCTGATCGCTCTCAGTCAGGCACTCGAGGTCGAGGTGGGCGACCTGCTGCCCGTCGGTCCGCCGGACGTCACCCAGGGGCGTTGATCGAGCGGACCTCGCGTGAGTTGTCATCCGGGTGACAAGTCTCGGTGCGTTCGGCGGTCTTCCGCGACCCGTGAGCAGATCCCCATACGAGTGTGACCACTCTCGGATTCCCATACGCTGATGGTGAATCGGTGCCCCGACAGAGCCCCTCGCGCGACTGGCCGACCTATGCCCGGGAGATCGGGCACAACCTCAAGCGGGCCAGGACCGCGCTCGGCCTCAGTCAGGAGGCAGTGGCCCAGCGAGCCGGCATCTCCGACTTCACCTACTTCAAGTACGAGAAGGGCGAGTCGAAGCCGGGCACGCCGGCCAACCCCACTCTGCGCAACCTGATCGCGCTGTGCCAGGCCCTGGACGTCACTCTCGGCGACCTGCTCCCGCCCGTGCCGCCCGACGTCACCGAAGGTCGCTGAGCGGCCTCGGGTTGTCACCCCGGTGACAACTCTGCCGAGCCTCTGGGCGTTGCGCCGTCGTTAGTGCGACACGGCGACCGCTGCTGTGGCTGGATCGATCCGGCGGATGGAACACGCATCGGTTCGGCCATCGGAGGAGCCTTGGTTGCTGAGCAGCCTGGAGACGCGGGCGAGTCGCCGGGACGGGGCAGTCGCGGGCGACGCGGAGGTGATGCCCTGCCGTGCGGTCTCGACGGCCGAGCCGGGAGCATCCCGTCGGTGGCCGTCGACCTACTGGCGCCCTGGCAACCGGTGCTGGTCGACCGAGTCGCGATGCGCATCCAGCAGGAGGTGCTGGACTATGCCGGTCCAGCACGGGGTCGACGTCATGCCCTGATCCGCGATGCCGTCGACCGAGCCGTCACGGACTTCTTGGAGCTGGTCCGGGGGAACACCCGCCAGCATGCCGAGGTCGACTTGCTGTTCCGGCGACTGGGAACCGGGACCATGGTCGAAGGACGGCACATCGCGGCGATGCTCTCCGCCCTGCAGGTCGCGGCTGCGGACGTCTCGGCCATGGTCGTGGACGTGGCGGAGAAGGCCGGGGTGCCGGCCGCGGGCGTGGTGCCGTTCGGGCCGTCGATCATGGGCTACCTGCGCCATCTGAGCAGCCAGGCGGAGGTCGGCTTCCTCGACGCGCGGCGCCACAGCCGCAACACACGGAGCATCCTGGCCCGGGCGCTCCTGCGTGGTAGTGCGGAGGAGACCCTGGCCGAGTTGGCTGCCGCTGCCGACTGGGCGCTGCCCCGTCGGCTGGTCGTCCTCGTGGTCGAGGGTGAGCCGGGCTTCGACACCAGGAGCCTGGAGCCGGCCGTCCTCATCGAGCCCGAGGGTCATCGCCATGTCGTGATCGCCTGCGAGACGGTCGCGCCCGCGCTACGACGACAGCTGGAGCGGGCGACGGAGGTCACGCTCGTGGCGGTCAGCTGGCCGGTCGCTCCCGCCGAGGCGCGTCATGCCTACCGTTGGGCCCGCCGAGCGCTCTCGTTGCACTACAGGGACAGCCTGGATGCCGTCGGCACGGTCATCGACTGTGCCGACCATGTCGCGCAGCTGTGGCGTCACGCGGACCAGCCGCTGCGCGAGGTGTTCGTGGACGGGGTGCTGGGCCCGCTGGCCAGCCTCGCCGATCGCGACCAGCGGGTGTTCGCCGAGACCTTCCTGCTCTGGCTGACGACCAGGGAGCCGATGTCGCGCCTGGCGGAGGTGCTCAGGGTCCATCCGCAGACCGTCCGCTATCGCATCCGGCGGATGAGGGCGCTGTTCGGCGACCGCCTCGTAGACCACGAACAGACCTCGCTGGTCATCACCGCACTGGATCTCTGGCTCGCGGGGCCAGGCCATCGCTGAGCCCGGTCGACGCGCCTGTGCCCGTCCGGGCGACGGCCGGACGGGCACAGGGAACCGGGGCGAGCGGTGTCAGAGGATCCGCAGGTTCTCCACCTGGAGCTCGACGCTGTTGCCGGAGCCCGGGATGATCGTGTTGATCAGCCAGGTGTTCAGGCCGCAGTCCTGGAAGTCCCCGATGCTGTACTCCCCAGCGACGCGGCCACCGAGGATGAGGGGGAAGCTCTCGCCGGCGGGAGTGTCGACGGCGATGCTCACCGGCTGCTCGGTCCGGCAGTGCGACCCGGTGAAGGTGGGGAATCCGCCGATCTTGATGTTCGACAGTCGCACGTAGTATGTGGCGACTGCGTGGACGGCAGACGACGGCGTGTTGAGACCGGTGATCTGACCGGTCAGTGGCGCGGTCTCCTCGAAGGCGACGTCGGCCGTCACCGGCAGGAAGCCGAACAGCTCGAACTTGGTCCGGGTTCCCGGCAGCGGCATGCTTCCGATGAAGCTGCCGTCGGCGAGGTCGAGGTTGGCGGTGAGGGTGCTGGGTCCGAGCGCGATGTCGGAGTCGGTGCTCGCGATGTGGGTCGAGCCGGTGACGTCGTACTGCACATCGAGGTTGGGCGCGGCGTGGGCTGCCGTCGGGGTCAGGCTGAGCAGGAGCGCGACGATCGCGGTGAGGGCCAGGCCGGCGAGACTGGGCAGCCGGGTGAGTCGATGGGTCTTCATGACGGTCCTTTCGAAGGGGAGGAGATCAGACTGGAGTGGGGTGGCGGTCCGGTGGGTCCGCCACCCCACTCCATGGACGGTTCGTCAGGAGATGTTGACCGCGCCGCCGGTGACGCTCATGGCGAAGTCCGCCGTGAAGTTGGCGTTGTCGCCGTCCTGGATCAGCACACCGCAGCCGGAGGTGGCATTGGAGACGACCAAGTGCCCATCGAATCCGGTCTCGTTGATGACCAGGTGCTGCTTGCCGGCGCCATCGACCGTCTCGTTGAGGTAGCCCTCGGCGAGCGTGGTGACCCGGAAGCTGCAGCCGAGGCCGACCAGGGTCACGTCGGCGACGACATTGGAGACGTTGCCGTCGAGGTGGGTGTCGACGCCGGCGGTCGCGGCGCCGGTGGCGTTGACATACCACGGGTTGGTCGGCGCGACGATCACGTCGAACGTATTGAACGCGGTGCAGTCGTTCCACTCGGTGTCGGTGATGGTCGCCGCCTGCGCGCCGCTGAGTCCGGTTCCGGTGGTGACATAGCCGTCGGCGTCGACCGTGTCGCACGTCATCTCGAGCACGCCGCCGGTGTCCTGGTTCTGGACCTCGAACAGCGGGTTCGCCGCCGTGGCCGTGAAGTCATGGTTTCCGGGCGTGGTGCTGCCGCCGACGGCGATGTCGTAGGGCCCTGCCGCGAAAGCGGGTCCGGCGATGCTCACGATGCCGGCGGCCGCGACGACGGACAGCTTCTTGAGGTGCTTCATGGGAAACTCCTTGTTCTTTGTGAGGTGTGCCTCCCGGGCGGGAGCCGGGACCAGCACGCCGCAACCGCAGGTGTCCTGTCCACGGCGAAGAGCCCGATCCGCGTCGAATCGAGCCGGTCGTTATCAACCAGATGACAATCGAGGCCGCCGACGGCAGACGGCGGGCAGCATGCTCCGCGGGCCGGGTCGGACCGTGTCAGGGTGCCTGTCATGTGGAGGCGTGTCCTGGTCAGAGTTCCCCGGCGCAGGGCCGTGCGCGCGAGCCTGCTCGCGCTGACCCTGGTCGGCGGCATGTCCATCGCCGGCAGCGCGGCCGACGTGGGGCCCTATCCCGGCCTGCCCGGCAGGGCCCGGGTCACGTCCAACTGGTACGGCGCAGCGGTGACCACGATGACCGAGGTCGCGCGCGCTCGCCAGGCGATCCGGCTTCCCTTCCAGGCCGTCGCGGTCGACTCGGCGACGGTGGTGATGCCGACGCCTCCGGAGATGCGCGGATTCACGCGTCAGGAGATCCGGCTCAACTTCGTATCCCCGCCGGGGTCGCCTGACAACTACGGTCATCTGTTCCCGGTGCGCGTGCGCACGGTGGCCTTCGGAGCGATCCCGGTGGAGGCGACCTTCGCGCTCGCCCAGCTGCGCGACGAGGCCGGGCTGCCGGTGCCGCTGACCTCGCAGCTGGAGCTGCAGGCCTACCGAGACCCGCAGCCGGTCTCGCCCGACCTGCCGCCCGGACTGGTTCATGTCACGGACGGCTTTGCGGAGGGGCAGCTCGCGGTCCAGGTGACCAGCCTGCGAGTCGACGGGCAGGACGTCGGTCTCGGCTCCGACTGCCGCGGAGCGCGGCCCGTCGCCGTGCGGCTCGACGGAAAGGGGTGGTGGGACGTCGAGGCGGACGCCTACGGCATCGACTCCCAGCGCGCCTGGGAGACCGGCCACTACAACGGCGCCAACGGGGGCGTGCTCCACGGCGAGCTCGATCTGCCCGCCTTCGTCGGCTGCACGACCGCGAGCGGAGACGACCTCTCGCCTCTGCTCACCGCCGCCGTCGCCGGCCCTGCCGGCGTCACCGCCTACCAGAGTGGCATCCAGTGCTTCAACTATCTGCCGCCGCTCTACCTGACACCCGGGCCACCGCCGCCCGGCGCGGCCACGCCGGAGGCGGCCAACTGCGATCCGCTCCGGATGCCGCCTGTGCCGGACTACCCGCACTGATCGCAGGCCATTTGGCACCGCGGTCACAAAATCCGAGGTCCGATCGCCCGAACGTCGACGACGACGCCACAGCGGCGATCACAGCGCTCTTGACTGAGATCCGACGTACTCGACGAGATGAGGAGCCACCGTGGCCCGCAGATTCAACACCACAGCGACAGCGCTCACCGGGCTGCTCGCGCTGGGGGCACTTGCCCCGGCAACGGCCGCCCCGGAGGCGCCCGCCGTCCCGGTCCAGGACGCAGGACGCATCGTCGGCTGGGGCGGGGAGGGGACCGCCCCGGGCTGGACGGTGCCCGACGACTACCAGGACGCCGCGTTCAGCCAAGTGGTGGCCAGCGGCAACTACTTCAGTCTGGCGCTGACCGCCGGCGGCGAGGTGGTGCCGATCGGCGCTTCGGTCAGCGGGCTGGTCGAGCAGGTGCCCGACACGGTGCGTGAGGCGACCGTGACCTCGGTCGACATGGCAACCTCGGGCTCCAGTGCGGCGGCGGTCACCGACGACGGCCGGGTGGTCGTCTGGCCGGAGTCCGCGCTGGAGGGCGGACCGTCCTATGTGCCCGACGACCTCGACAACGCCGTGTCGGTGTCACTGGCCGCGCAGTTCGCGGCCGCCGTCACCGCCGACGGTCAGCTTGTCGTGTGGGGCGTGGACCCGCTGAACTACGGCCAGCTCAACGCCCCGGACGTGACCGGCGCGGTCAAGGTCGACCTCAGCGGCAATGCGGGCTTCGTGCTGCTCGACGACGGCACGGTCCAGGCGTGGGGTCGTCCCATCCAGGGCCAGCTCGACCTGCCCCCCGTGCTTACCGACACCACCGACGATCTCGACGTTGTCGACGTCGCCGCCCGCGCCACCGGCGGCCTCGCGCTGCTCAGCGACGGCACGGTCGTCTCCTGGGGCCAGCAGTCGACCACTAGCTTCGCCCCGCCGGCCGCGCTGGCCGGCAAGGACGTGGTGGCGATCGCCCACGGCGGCGGAAGCACCGACGGCGCACTCACCGCCGACGGCGGGTTCTACTTCTGGGGTAGCGTCAGCGGCACCTCCACCATGCTCGCGGCCGGCGTCCCTGCCGAGCTGACCGGAGCGTCGATCGCCCAGTTCAGCATCGGTACCGAGAAGGCACTGGTCATCGTCACCGACGTGCGGACGGTCGTCGGTGCCGCCGCCACTGGCACCGCCAAGTCCGGCGAGACCCTCACCGGCACCCCGGCCACCTTCTCCGGCGGCCCGACGGTGACCAACCAGTGGCTGGCCGACGGCGAGGAGATCGACGAGGCGACGGAGGAGACCCTGGAGCTCACCGACGAGGAGATCGGGAAGACGATCACCTTTCGTTCCACTGCCACCAAGGGCGAGGAGAGCGTGGAGTCGGTCTCCGCCCCGATCGGGCCGGTGGCGGCTGATGTGGTGTCCTCGACGCTCGCCGTGACCGCCACGGGCGGGACCTACGGCGCCGGCGGCACGGCCACGGTCACCGTCAGTGCCGACGGCGGGGCTGTCGCGACGGGCGCGGTCACGCTGAGCGCCAACGGAGCACCGGTGGGCAGCGCGCAGCTCAGCGGGGGGACTGCGACGGTCGCGCTGCCGTCGACCTTGGCGCCGGGGCAGTACACCCTGGCGGCGTCGTACGCCGGCAGCGGCGAGGTCACCGCGTCGAGCGGCTCGACGACCTACTCGGTGGTCAAGGCAGGTGCCGGCGCACCCACGTGGAAGCTCAAGAAGGCGCCGACGTCGAAGAAGAAGGGCAAGGCGATCGTCACGGTCGCGGCACCGGCCGGTCTCGCCGGCGCGACCGGCACGGTCACGGTGACCCTGAAGAAGGGCAAGAAGACCAAGACGATCACGGCCACCGTCAGCGGCGGCAAGGCCAAGGTCAAGCTGCCCAAGCTGGCGAAGGGCAAGTGGAAGGGCACCGTCACCTACGCCGGGGACGCCCACTACCTGCCCGCGTCCGCCAAGGCGAAGGTCAAGGTCAAGCGCTGACGGCGCTGCGACCGACGGGAGGGTACGACGATGACGCCAACGGCGAAGGCGCGGAGGATGCGTTCACCGCGTGAGGTGGCCCTGGTCGTCGTCGGTGTCCTCCTGGCGGTCGCCGGGCTGGTCGGGGGTGGCGTCTCGGCCGTCACCTCCGGCCAGCGCCCGGTCGACACCGCGCCGCTCGAGCGGCGGGCCCTGTCGACGGTGGCGGAGCGGTCCGAGCGGGTGCCGGCGGTCGTGGTGGACGCGGTCCACGACGAGCGTCGGCAGCGGGTCGGCGCGGCGAGCGACTTCCCGGGGTCCCTCGGCTCCATCCCGGCTGAGGCGGTGGCCGCCTACCAGCGGGCGGCCGCGGTCCTGGAGTCGGCGGACGACTGCGGCCTGGACTGGACGGTGCTGGCCGCGATCGGCCGGATCGAGTCGGATCATGGTCGCGGGCCCAGCGTCGGGAAGCCGCTCGACGGCCGGGGTGGTCGCGGCGTCGTCGCGGACACCGATGGGGGTGCCCTCGACGGCGAGCTGCGCTGGGACGCGCCGGTCGGTCCGCTCGGGCTGTTGCCGACCACGTGGACCCGGGTGGCGGTCGACGCCGATGCCGACGGGATCCGCGACCCGCGAGACCTCGACGACGCCGCGCTGGCCGCGGCCGTCCAGCTGTGCGCCGGCCAGGACCTGAGCACCCGGCGCGGGCTACGGACCGCCCTGGCGGCCTACCACCACGCGCCGGGGTTCGTCCGCACCGTGCTGCGGATCGCCCATCGCTACACGCGCCAGGGCACCGAGGTCCCGGTGATCCCGCTGCCCTCGCCGCTGCCGGTGCTGCCCGAGGACTGCACCTGCGCCCAGGCTCGGCTGCGGGCGCCGCTCGACGCGCTCGCCACGCCCTCGCCGACCAGCCGCCCGCCCGAGCCGGAGCCGACCCCAATCACCGAGCCGTCCGAGGAGCCGTCCGAGGAGCCGTCCGAGGAGCCGTCCGAGGAGCCGTCCGAGGAGCCGTCCGAGGAGCCGTCCGAGGAGCCGACCGAGGAGCCGTCCGAGGAGCCGTCCGAGGAGCCGACCGAGGAGCCGACCGACGAGCCGACCACCACGACCCCCATCCCCGAGCAGTCATGACTCCCCACGAACAGCGCACCGACAGGCAGGAGGCCCGCCATGGGCGGCACCGTTGAGGTCACCGGACTCACCAAGAGCTTCGGGTCCCAGAACATCTGGAGCGACGTGACGCTCACCCTGGAGCCGGGAGAGATCACCGCGCTGCTCGGCCCGTCCGGGACGGGCAAGTCGGTCTTCCTCAAGTCCCTCATGGGCCTGCTCAAGCCCGAGTCCGGACGCTGCCTGGTCAACGGGGTCGACATGGTGACGGCCAAGGAGTCCCACCGCCTGGAGCTGCGCAAGAAGTTCGGCGTGCTGTTCCAGGACGGCGCGCTGTTCGGCTCGATGAGCGTCTACGACAACGTCGCGTTCCCCCTGCGTGCCCACACCCGCAAGAGCGAGACGCAGGTGCGCGAGATCGCCATGCAGAAGCTCGACATGGTCGGCCTGCTCGGCCAGGAGCACAAGCTGCCGGGCGAGATCTCCGGCGGCATGCGCAAGCGCGCCGGCCTGGCGCGCTCGCTGGTCACCGAGCCGGAGATCATCCTGTGCGACGAGCCGGACTCCGGCCTCGACCCGGTCCGGACCGCCAACCTCGCCCAGCTGCTGCTCGACGTCAACGCGCAGACCGACGCGACCATGCTGGTGGTCACCCACAACATCGAGCTGGCGCGCACCCTGCCCGACAACCTCGGGATGCTCTACCGCCGCCAGCTGGTGATGTACGGCCCGCGCGAGCAGTTCCTGCTGACCGATCACCCGGTGGTCTCGCAGTTCATGGCGGGCGACCCGGTGGGCCCGATCGGGATGAGCGAGGAGGTCGACCACTCCAGCACCGCGCCGCTGCTCGACGACTACGGCTACCCGGTGGACGGGCCGTCCGGCGCGCCCACGATGGTGCGGGCCGGTGCCCGGGCGATCGAGGTGCTGCCGCGCCAGCTGCTGCCCGCCAGCGGCCTGCCGCGTCCCGCCACCGAGCGGCACGCCCGCCGGGTGGCGAGCGGCGAGGCGAGTCTGTACGTCGCCGACGACGAGGAGGCGGACCGACCCCCTGCCGTCGTCCGCCCCGATCCACTGACCCGCGCGCTCGACCAGACCGGAGCCTTCTTCGCGCTGGGCCTCGACACCATCCGGGCCGCTCTCCGCCGACCCTTCGCCGCGCGCGAGGCGCTCGACCAGTTCTGGTTCGTCACCAGCGTCTCGTGGATCCCGGCGATGCTGATCGCGATCCCCTTCGGTGCGGTGATCGCGCTGCAGCTCGGCACCCTGACCGTCCAGGTCGGCGCCCAGTCCTTCACCGGCGCGGCCTCGGTGCTCGCCGTCGTGCAGCAGGCGGCGCCGATCGTGACCACGCTGGTGATCGCGGGAGCCGGAGGTGCCGCCATCTGCGCGGACCTCGGCTCGCGGACCATCCGCGACGAGATCGACGCGATGCGGGTGATCGGCGTCGACCCGGTCCAGCGCCTGGTCGTGCCGCGGGTGCTGGCCTGCGTGGTCGCCGCGGTGCTGCTCAACGGCCTGGTCTCCGTGGTCGGCGTCCTCGGCGGCTACTTCTTCAACGTCATCGTCCAGGGCGGTACGCCGGGCGCGTACCTCGCCAGCTTCACCGCCCTCGCACAGCTCCCGGACCTCGTCGTGGGCGAGCTCAAGGCGGTCATCTTCGGCTTCCTGGCCGGCGTCGTCGCGGCGTACCGCGGCCTCAACACCCGCCCTGGCCCCAAGGGCGTGGGGGAGTCGGTCAACCAGTCGGTGGTCGTCACCTTCCTGCTGCTGTTCTTCGTCAACTTCGTCGTCACCACGCTCTACCTCGAGCTGGTACCCGGGAAGGGAGCCTGAGATGGCGACCGCTACTCGACCGGCCGTGGCCAGGCGCCCGTGGTGGGACCGCCGCCTCGACCGGGTGGCGCAGACCGGCAAGGACATCCGGTTCTACGGCCGGGTGCTCGCCGGCATCCCCGCGGCGCTGCGGCTCTACCCGAAGGAGGTGTGGCGGGTGCTCTCGGAGGTCTCGTTCGGCACCGGCGCGCTCGCCGTCATCGGCGGCACCGTCGGCGTGATGACCGGGATGAGCCTGTTCGTCGGCACGGTCGTCGGCCTGCAGGGGTACGCCGCCCTGGACCAGATCGGCACCAGCACCCTCAACGGCTTCATCTCGGCCTACTTCAACACCCGCGAGATCGCGCCCCTGGTCGCCGCGCTCGCCATGTCCGCCACGGTCGGCGCGGGCTTCACCGCCCAACTCGGCGCGATGCGGATCAGTGAGGAGATCGACGCGGTCAAGGTGATCGGGCTCGACGCGGTGCCCTTCCTGGTCTCCACCCGGGTGGTGGCGGGGTTCATCGCGATCATCCCGCTCTACGTGATCGGCCTGCTGACGTCGTACGCCGGCAGCCGGCTGGTCACGGTGCAGCTGCGTGGTCAGTCCGGGGGCACCTACGACCACTACTTCCAGCTCTTCTTGCCGCCGATCGACATCCTGCTCAGCTTCGGCAAGGTGCTTGTCTTCGCGGTGCTGGTCATCCTCATCCACTGTCGCCTCGGCTTCTTCGCTCGGGGCGGGCCGGCGGGTGTGGGCGTGGCCGTGGGGCGCTCGGTGCGCCGCACCCTCGTGGTGGTCGCGGTCCTCGACCTCGCGCTGTCGATGGCGATGTGGGGAACCACCACGACGGTCAGGATCGCCGGATGAGCCCGGTGTGGGGCCGGGCTCGCGATCTCCTGCTCGGCGTGGGGTACGGCGTCCTGGTGCTCGCTCTGGGGGCGGGCACCTGGCTGGCCTACAACCAGGTCTTCGTCGACCGCAGCGTCATCCGGCTGACCACGGGGACGGTCGGCAGCGCACTGCAGAAGGGATCGGACGTGAAGCTCAACGGGGTGCCGGTCGGCAAGGTCACCGACATCGAGCCCCGCACGGGCGGTGCGACGCTCACCCTCGCGCTGCAGCCCGACGTGCTCGACGACCTGCCGACCGGCACGACCGCGCGGCTGCTGCCGAAGACCCTCTTCGGCGAGCGGTACGTCGCCCTGGTCCGGCCCCGCTCCGGCGGCGCCACGCTGGAGCCGGGCGACACCATCCACCAGGACGCGTCGTCGTCGGCGGTGGAGCTGGAGGAGCTGTTCGACCAGTTGCTGCCGGTGCTGCAGGCGATCCAGCCCGACAAGCTGTCCGCGACGCTGGGAGAGTTCGCGCTGATGCTGCGCGGACAGGGCGGCGAGATCGGCGACACGGTCGTGGCGTGGGGCGACTACCTCGAGAAGCTCAACCCGCTGACGCCGCAGATGGCCGACGACCTCGCCGCCTTCGGCCGGGTCGCCGAGACCTACGCCGACGCGGCGCCCGACCTCCTCGACGCGCTCGACAGCATGACCACGACCTCGCGCACCCTCGTCGCGGAGCGCTCCGCGATGACCAAGCTGTTCGCCGGCGTCATCGTCGCGGCCGACGACACCAACGGCTGGATGGTCAAGAACTCGGCCACCGTCATCACACTGTCGAAGCAGAGCCGCAAGGCGCTGGAGGCGGTGGCGCCGTACGCCGTGCAGTTCCCGTGCCTGTTCAAGGCGCTGCGCGACTTCATCCCGGTCATGGACAAGACCCTCGGCAAGGGCACCGACGAGCCCGGCGTCCACGTCGTGCTCAACGTGACGGCCGACCGCGGGCGCTACCAGCTCGGCAAGGACGACCCGACCTACCTCGAGAAGGGCACGCCCCGCTGCCCCTACCAGGACGGCAGCGTGAAGCCGGTCGCCTCGCGGGGGACGCCCGAGCGGATCGGGCCGCCGCCGAGCGACCGCATCCAGCGCGTCTTCGCCGACGCCGCCGGCCTGGGCGAGGCGAACTCGCCGGCCGAGAACCGGCTGATCGCGGAGCTGATGGCTGCGGAGGCCGGGGTCAGCCCGGCGGAGTACCCGACGTGGAGCAGCCTGCTGGTCGGGCCGCTGCTGCGCGGTGCGGAGGTGGAGGTCCAGTGAGCAGCTCCCGCGGCGCGCTGGCGCTCACCTTGACCAAGTCGCTGATCTTCGCCGTCGTCACCGTCCTGGCAACGCTCGCCCTGGCCGGCACGATCCGCAACGGCACGTCCGGCCCCAGCAACGAGTACGTCGCGATCTTCAGCGACGCCACCAGCCTCAACAAGGGCGACGACGTGCGGATGGCCGGCGTGAAGGTCGGCACCGTCACCGGCGTCGAGGTCGTCGACGACCACTCCGCGCGGGTCTCCTTCACCGTCGCCGACAACGCGCCGCTCGGGCGCGGCGCCCGCGCCCTGCTGCGCTTCCGCAACCTCGTCGGCCAGCGCTACGTCGCCCTCGAGCCGGGCGACGTGGCCGGCAGCAGGCTCGCACCGGGCCACGTGTTCGGGCTCGACGCGACGCAGCCCGCGCTCGACCTGACCGTGCTGTTCAACGGCTTCCAGCCGCTGTTCCGGCTGCTCGACCCCGAGGACGTCAACAACCTCAGCGCCCAGGTGATCGCGGTCTTCCAGGGCGAGGGACCGACGGTCGAAGGACTGCTGAAGAGCACCGCCAGCCTGACCTCGACGCTCGCCGACAGGGACGAGGTGATCGGGCAGCTGATCACCAACCTGTCCTCGGTGCTCGGCGTCGTCGAGGAGCGCTCCGGGCAGCTCGACACCACGCTGGTCACCCTCCAGCAGCTGGTCAGCGGCCTGGCCGCCGACCGCACGACGATCGGCTCGACCATCGACGGGATGGCGGACCTGTCCGACAGCGTGGCGGGGCTCCTGGAGGAGGGCCGGGCGCCGCTCAAGCGCTCCATCAAGGCGCTCGGCGACCTCTCGGGGGTGCTGGCCAACAACGAGGACGTCATCGACAAGGCGCTCTCGACCCTGCCGACCAAGCTCGAGCGGGTCGCGAGGCTGGCCAGCTACGGCTCCTGGGTCAACTTCTACATCTGCTCGATCAAGGGCCGGATCCCCCTGCCCGAGGGCTACTACGGCGACCTCGGCGTGCAGCCGGTCGCGGGGAGGTGCCGCTGATGACGCGCACGAAGCGGCGGTTCCCGACCGCCTTCGCCGAGCGCAACCGGGTGCTGATCGCCGTGATCGGCCTGGTGACCCTGATCGCCACCTGCTACGCCACCTTCAACGCCGAGGACCTGCCGGTCGTCGGCGGTGGCACCCAGCACCAGGCCTATCTCGCCGAGGCGGCCGGGCTGCGCGCCGGTGACGAGGTCCGGGTGGCCGGCGTGAAGGTCGGCAAGGTCACCAAGGTCGACCTCGCCGGTGACAAGGTGCTGGTCGGCTTCCGGGTCAAGGGGGTCGAGATCGGCAGCGAGTCGTCGGCGGCGATCAAGATCAAGACGCTGCTCGGCCAGAAGTACCTCGCCGTCTCGCCCGCCGGCACCGACGAGCTCGACGAGCCGATCCCGCTCGAGCACACCACGACGCCGTACGACGTCAACGCGGCCTTCTCCGACCTGTCCTCCACGATCGGGGAGATCGACACCGCCCAGCTCGAGCACAGCATGGCCACCCTCGCCGACGTCTTCGCCGACACTCCGGAGTCGGTGCGCGGCATGGTCGACGGGCTGACCCGGCTCTCCCACACGATCTCCAGCCGCGACGAGGAGCTGACGCGGCTGTTCCGCTCCACCTCGAGCGTCACCGACACCCTGGCCGCACGCAACGACGAGATCGGCAAGCTGGTCGACGACGGCGACCTGCTGCTCACCGAGCTGGCCAACCGCCGCGAGTCCATCCGCAAGCTGCTCCAGGCCACGACCCGGCTCGGACGGGAGCTCGCGGGCGTCGTACGCGACAACCAGGTGCAGCTCAAGCCCGCGCTCGACAAGCTCGACAAGGTCGCCGCGATGCTGCGCCGCAACCAGCAGCACCTCAGCGACGCCGTCGGGGTGCTCGGTCCCTACTACCGGATGCTGACCGCCGCGATGGGCAACGGGCGCTGGGTCGACTCCTACATCTGTGGGCTGTTCGACGCCGACGGCGCACCCGTGCTCGACAACGACGTGGTCCGCGACTGCCGACCCGGAGGTGGCTCATGAAGTCCCGGTCTCTGCGCTGGACGGCGCTGCGTTGGACAGCCGTGGCCGTCGGTCTGGTGCTCCTCGTCGCCGCGACCGTGGTCGGGGCGCGGATGCTGCGACCCGGCACCGAGCTGATCGCCGACTTCGACTCCGCGGTCGGCCTGTACCCGGGCTCCGACGTCCAGGTGCTCGGCGTCCCGGTCGGCACCGTCACGAAGGTCAAGCCCGTGGGCGGCGGGGTCCGGGTGACGATGCGCCTCGACGAGGGCCGCAAGGCCGCGCCCGGCACCGGTGCCGTGGTCGTCGCGCCGACCCTGGTCAGCGACCGCTACGTCCAGCTCACCGAGCCGTGGGTACGCGGCCCGGCGCTCGAGGACGGCGCGCGGATCACCAAGACGGCGGTCCCGGTCGAGATCGACGAGATGTACAAGAGTCTCGCCGACATGGGCGAGGCGCTCGGTCCCAACGGCGCCAACCGCAACGGCGCGCTCTCGGACTTCCTCGACACGATCGCCGAGAACCTCGACGGGCAGGGGGCCTCCATCAACACCATGCTGCGCGACTTCTCGAAGGCCTCGGCGACCGTCTCCGGCGTCGACGACGACTTCTTCGCCACGATCACCCACCTCGACACGCTCAACAAGACCCTGCTCGACCACGACCAGGGCGTCGCCGGCGCCAACCAGCAGCTCGCCGTCGTGTCCCAGTACCTCGCCGAGGACCGCGAGAACCTCTCCTCGTCGATCACCGAGCTCGGCAAGGCGCTCGCGCTGCTCGAGGACTTCGTCAAGGAGAACCGCGGCGCGCTCAAGCGCAGCGTCGACGGACTGCGCGGACCGACCCAGGTGCTGGTCAACCAGAGGAAGTCGCTGGCCGAGGCGGTGCGCACCATCCCGCTCGCGCTGCAGAACTTCCTCAACAGCTACGACCCTGGCTCCGGCACCCTCCAGGGCCGCGGCGATCTCAACGAGCTGACCGTGTGGAGCGACGACGGCAAGTCTGCGCGCACCTCCGGCGACGCCCCGCCGCTGCTGCTGCCCGGCCTGGACGGGGGCGAGTGAGATGCGCGTCCCGCTTCGTCGTACGACGGCCGCGCTGGTCGCGGTCCTCGGCCTCGGCCTCGGCCTGTCCGGGTGCGGCGTCCTCAGCGGCGGTGTCTACAACGCCCCGCTGCCCGGTGGCGCCGACCTCGGCAAGGACCCGATCACGGTGACCGCCGAGTTCGACGACGTCCTCGACCTGGTGCCCCAGTCCAGCGTCAAGGTCGACAACGTGGCCGTCGGGCGAGTCACCGACATCGACCTCGGTGACGACGGCCGTACCGCCACGGTCACCATGGAGGTCCGCCGCGACGTCGACCTCCCCGCGGCGACGACCGCCCGGCTGCAGCAGACCTCGCTGCTGGGGGAGAAGTACGTCGCCCTGGTGCGCCCCGAGGGCGGCGGCGAGAACACCCCGGCGCCCGGGCACCTGGCCGACCATGCGCTGCTCACCACCGCCGACACCGACGCCGCGGCCACCGCCGAGCAGGTCCTCGGCGCGCTGTCGCTGGTCCTCAACGGCGGCGGGATCGGACAGTTCCAGGAGATCTCCCGCGAGCTGCAGCAGGTCGGCGACGGCCAGACCGACGAGATCCGCAACTTCCTCGACCAGCTCAACCGGTTCGTCGGCGTCCTCGACCAGCGCAAGGACGCCATCACCGGCGCGATCGACGGCCTGGACCGGCTCTCGACCACGCTCGACGGCGATCGCGAGCAGATCGTGAAGGTGCTCGACGAGCTGTCCCCGGGCATGAAGGTGCTCGTCGAGCAGCGACCCCAGCTGACCAAGATGCTGCAGTCGCTCGACCGGCTCTCGAAGGTCACGGTGCGCACCCTCGACGCCTCGCAGAAGGACATGGTCCGCGACCTGCGCGCCCTCGACCCGATCCTCGCCGAGCTCGCGAAGGCCGGCGCGGACCTGCCGAACTCCCTCGAGATCCTGCTGACCTATCCGTTCCCCGACTCGGTGCTCGACGCGATCCGCGGCGACTACCTCAACGTCTTCATGACCACCAACTTCCGCACCCTTCCTGCGGGGTGTGCGGCGGTTGGCTGCCAGTGGCCCCAACCCACGGCAGGTGGCGGGTCGGCGGCGCGCTCCCGCAACCTCTCCCTCCCCGGGGAAGCGCCGCCGACCATGCTGCCGTCCACCGACAGCGCGAGCCCGACGACCGGCACGCCCACCGTGCCCGGTCCCTCGATCCTGCCGAGTGCACCGACCTCGTCGGGATCGCCGTCCGGATCGGCCTCGGGGTCGGCCTCCGGGCCGACTGCCGGGCCGACTGCCGGGTCGGCCTCCGGGTCGCCCTCGGGCCCGGAGTCCCCGAGCGGCTCGTCCAACGACACCCCCAGCGGCTCGGCCACCAGCGAAGGAGGCGAGTGACGTGCAGCAGCTCACCCGCGGAGTCCACGTCAAGCTCGGCCTGTTCGTGCTGGTCGCACTGCTCGGGACCAGCTACCTCGGTGCGTCGTACGTCGGCTTCACGCCGTTCACCGACGGCTACCGGGTCAGCGTGTCGCTGCCCGAGGCCGGCGGCCTGTTCGTCCACTCCGAGGTCACCTATCGCGGCGTCCAGGTCGGCAAGGTGACCGCGCTGGAGCCGACCGACGACGGGGTGGAGGTGACCGCCGAGATCAGGCCCGGCGCTCCCGACATCCCGGCCGACTCCACGGCGCGGGTGCGCAACCGGTCCTCGATCGGCGAGCAGTACCTCGACCTGGAGGGCACCACGTCGAAGGACCTGCTGGCCGACGGTGACCACCTCAGCGGCGGTCGTGACGCACTGCCACAGGACCTGTCCGAGGTGCTGCGCGCCGGTCGCGACCTGATCGCGTCGGTGCCGTCGGACTCGCTGAACACCGCGATCGACGAGGGATACCTGCTCTCGCAGGGGATCAGCCAGGACTTCGGCCGGCTGCTGAGGACGTCGAAGGACTTCCAGGAGGCGGCCGACGACAACTTCCTGGTCAGCGCCTCGCTGATCCGCAACGCCGACCGGGTGCTGGCCACCCAGGAGGACTCGAGCACCGCGATCGGCTCCTACAGCAAGGACCTCGCCCTGTTCGCCCAGGCCCTCGCCGACTCCGACACCGACCTGCGCACCCTGATCGCAGCGACGCCGGGCGCGTCGAAGGAGCTGAGCCTGCTCATCCGCGACGTCGGGCAGCCGCTGTCGAACCTGATGGACAACCTGGTCTCGACCGCGACCATCTTCGGGGCCAACGCCGCCGGCGTACGGGACTCGCTGATCCGGCTGCCGGAGGCGGTCAGCATCGGCTGGGCGACGACCAGCGCGCGGGGCATCAACCTCGGCATGGTGCCGACCTTCTTCAACCCGCTGCCCTGCACCGCTGGCTATGGTGGCACGGCGCTGCGCCGGGGCACCGACACGTCTCAGGGACCGCCGCTCAATCAGAAGGCGGGTTGCACCGCACCACGCGGCGAGGGCAACGTCCGTGGTCCCCAGGCCGTCGCCGGAGGAACCGGCGACGGTCCCGCGCGGCGCCCGGCCGACGTCGATCTCGTCGAGGATCTCGACGACCTGCTGGGAGGCGGTCGGTGATGGGAGGATTCGGCTACGACGTGGAGGAGCTCGACATCAGCGACGAGGACCGGCCTGCGCAGGAGCAGGCACACACACCCGCATCCGACCGGCCGCCCGGCGACCGATCCGGCGACCGGGCCGGATCGCGCGCGATCGAGCTGGGTCTGCTGGTGCTGGCCGCGGTCGTGCTCGTGGCCGGAGCGGCCAGCTGGCTGCGGGCCGGCGACCACGATGCGGCCGCGGTGAAGCGCGCGGCGCTGCGCGACACGGTGCTGATCACCGCCCGCAGTCACATCGAGACCATGAACACGCTCGACCACAACGACGTCGACGCCGGCCTGGAGAAGTGGCAGGACGTCACGACCGGCACCCTCAAGGACCAGATCGCGGCCACCGACGCCGAGACCCGGCAGCTGATGGCCGACCAGCAGATGGTCTCCACCGGCAAGGTCGTCGACGCGGCCGTCCTCGACCTCACCGCCAGCACCGCCACTGTGGTCGCCTCGGTCGAGGTGACCGTCCGCGACGACGGCGACCCCTCGGCCGCACCCAGTGTGAAGCGCAACCGGTACGCCGCCGACCTGGTCAAGGTCGGCGACCGCTGGCTCCTCGAGGGCCTCGACCAGGTGGCGGTGGAGATCAAGTGAGCGTCCTACGCCGGCACGCGGCCCTGGGCCTGACCGCGCTGCTCCTCATGGCGGCCGTGATCGCCTTCTGGCAGGCCGACGCGGCCCGCGGCACCGACCACGTCGGCAACCACGCCGTCGTCGACGCCACGGCGACCACCGAGGTCCAGTCGGCCGTGGCGGCCGCCCTGGTCCGGGTCTTCAGCTACGACTTCAGCGACCCGGCCCCGACCCAGCAGGCTGCCGACGACCTGCTCGCCGGCAAGGCCCGCCGGCAGTACGACCTGCTCTTCGCCGCGCTGGAGGACAAGGCCCCCGGGCAGCAGCTCGTGCTCACCGCACAGGTGCAGGTGGCCGCGGTCAAGGAGCTCACCGCACACTCCGCCACCCTGCTGGTGTTCCTCGACCAGGCCTCCCAGCGGGTCACCGACAAGGAGTCGGCGGTCTCCGCGGCGCAGCTCTCGGTGCGGGCCGCCAAGACCGGCGGGACGTGGCGGATCACCGGCATCGAGCCGCTCTGAGACAGCCTGGAACCGGTGGTGACAGGCTGAGCCCGCTTTACTCGTGATCGACGGCCTGGTGGACCAACATCGGGAGCTGGTACGAGGCCAGCCCACTTCGCTGGCACATCGTCGCGAGATGTTCACGCAGGTACGGATGCACCTGGTAGAGCGCGCCCTGGAGGCCGAACGTCTCGATCTGCTCCGGCGTGAGGATGACGCTCTCGTCAAGGCCGTAGGTGGCCACATAAGAGACGTCTCCTGATGCGATTGGCTCCTCGTTCTCGTCGTTGCGCACGGTGTACTCGAGCGTGACGAGGTAGGCCACCACACCTTCTGGAGCCTGGTCGAGCACCTGGACCTGGCCGCTGGTCTCCAGCGCCGGAGCCTGACCTGGAGAACCACCTCCACGGGCGTGGGTGCATGCATGCAGGTGGATCGACCGCAGGGCGATGGCGTCCAAGAACGAGGTGCCGCTCATCGCGCTCTCCAGCTCTGGCGGTTCGAGCGAGTCGAGCTCGAGAGGTCAGCCGCGAATACCTCTGCGGCGTCGACAACGACGTGGCCTCCGTCGGGGCCGGCCGGGCGCCAGACGAAGGACTGGCTGGACTCGACGCCTGTGGCAGCGGCAGGCGTCTCGGTCGTCCGGACCGGCTCGCGTCGTCGCCGCGGGGCACGCGGCAGAGCGATCACGGGGCCGCTCCCGGCTCGGGGACGCGCAAGCAGCTCGAGCTCGTAGCCGCAGGCGTCGAGGAACCTGGCCAAGGTGGCGATCCGGACGTTCCCGTCGCCCGACAGGATCTGCGTGATGCGCCCCGGGGAGACGCCCATCGCCTGCGCGACGTCCTTCTTCAGTGTGCCGCTCGCGTCGTGGACCTTCTCCATCAGGGAGCCGATGAGGGAGGACAGGCGTACTGCGGCCAGGTCGTTGCGAGCGCGTGGATCTGCCTCGACTCTCTCGAGCTCGGTCGTGCCGTCAACTGTCATGGCGCAGGTCCTCCTCTCTGATACGCCGCCCTTCCTCGATGTCGAGCGGGTCGGCCAACTGGTCGGTCTTCGGCCAGCAGTTGGCCAGTCGAAGATGATGGTCAAGTTCCGGGAACCACCACATGTCGCTGTCGGGCTCCAGCGCGTCAGCTCTGTTCCGCACCTTGCCCTTCGGCCGGAATGTTCCATCTCCGGGGGTGTCGTAGAAGACCAGGCGCTTGTTGGCGACCTTGAACTCCCACAAGCCGTCGTCCAGGGAGTTCACGTGGCCGGTGCGTTGAGGCTCGCCGTGGTTGGCGAGGTACCTCATCTGGTCGATGAACCTCGACCAGTCCTGCAGCTGCTCGTCGTGCGGCAGCTGGTCGGCCTCGGGGTCATCGGCCCACATCCCCTCGCGTAGTTGGTCAAGGAACGCCTTCGCCGGAAGCGCGCCGTCCTGCCGGATGGCGTACTCGATGGTGTGCCACGCACCCTTGACGACGATCGGTCGTGGAAGTTTAGGCATATCTAAAGTCCTCGGGCAAGTGGCGGATTGTCCGACAGTGGGCTTGATCGGAGGGTGGCCGCTGGAGCGGTCGGCTGAGGCGATCGTGCAGCGGGGGTCCGACAGTTCGCGCGTCGGCCGCGGAGTCGGATCGCTCACACCCGTGCCGTCGGTAGGGTCGCCGCCATGACCGCCGCCCCCGGAACCCGCCGCCAGCGGCGCTTCGCGCGCTGGTATCCCGACCTGATGCAGCGGGCCGAGGACGCCGGCCAGGCCGAGATCCGGGGCCGGCACCTCGCCCGGGCCCATGGCCGGGTGCTCGACCTCGGCACCGGCAACGGGTTCTCGGTGCCGCACTACCCGGCGGCCGTGGCCGAGCTGGTGATGGTCGAGCCCAACCCGGGGCTGCGCCGGCAGCTGCAGCGTCGTACCGCCGACATCCGGGCGCGGACCTGGGAGATCGTCGACGGCGACGCCTATGCGCTGCCGTTCGCGGACGACTCCTTCGACACGGTGAGCGCGTCGCTGGTGTTCTGCTCGCTCGACCGCCCCGAGGCCGCGCTGGCCGAGCTGGCCCGGGTCACCCGGCCGGGTGGCACCTTCCTGTTCCACGAGCACGTCCGCGGCACCGGCCTGCTCCGGGTGCTGCACGAGGTCGCCACGCCGCTGCAGTCACGGCTCGCCGACGGCTGCCGCCTCAACCGCGACTTCCTCGGCCTGCTGGAGGGCTCGGCGTTCGAGGTCACCGAGGTCGAGCGCCTCCGGATGCCGGGCCCGCCGGCCCGGATCACGCCGATGGTCGTCGGCGTCGCGGTCAGATGAGGCCGGCCGCCAGCGCCACCTCGCGGTAGGCGGCGGCGAGCGAGGCGACGGTCTCGTGGGCGTTCAGGCCGCTCGGGTTCGGCACCACCCACAGCTCGGCCCCGGACCACAGGTCGTCGAGCGTCTCGGGCTGGCGGCCGGGGACGGCCTTGGGGAGCCCGAAGGCGGTGCGGTACGCCGTGATCCCGGCGATCGCGACCACCCGGGGCCGCTCGCGGGCGACCAGCTCGGTCAGCTGCCTGCCCCCGTCGCGCAGCTCCTCGGCGGACAGCTCAGAGGCCTTGGCGGTGGCACGGTGGACGACATTGCTGATCCCGATGCCGCGCTCGCGCATCATGGTCCGCTCGACGTCGCTCATCCCGTCGGCCGGATCGACCGGCTCGGTGATCACGCCGCCGAGCAGCAGGGCGGGGTAGAAGCGGTTGCCGGGATGCGCGAAGTGGGTCTGCGTCGCCGCGGTCCACAGACCCGGGTTGATGCCCACGAACAGCAGCTTGAGCACCTGGCCGGGCGCATTCGGGAGCAGGTCGGGGACCATCGCGTCGCGATAGGACTCGAGCTCGGCTCGGGAGAAGGTACGGCGCGCCACACCCTGAGCCTGTCACGATGAAGCCGTGGTCAACGAGCCGGGACCGTGGAACAGCTTCGTCGAGGGCGACAACCTCGACGTCCTCGCCGCGCTGCCCGACGTGTCGTACGACCTGATCTATCTCGATCCGCCCTACAACACCGGCAACGACTTCGCCTATCACGACGACTTCAGGGGCGTCCGTGGCGCGGGCGCCGCGGGTCGGCATGCCGCGTGGGCGGCCTACCTGCGGCCGCGGCTCGAGGCCGGGCGCCGGGTGCTCGCCGAGACCGGCGCGCTGTTCGTGAGCATCGACGACCACGAGGTCGCGCACCTGCGGCTGCTCCTCGACGAGGTGTACGGCGAGGCGAACTTCCTCGCGCAGGTCGTGGTCAACCTCAACCCGAAGGGGCGCCAGCTGGGGAAGGGTTTCGCGACCTCGCACGAGTACCTGCTCGTCTATGCGAAGGACGCCGCTCGCTGCGTGCTCGACGCGACCTCGGCGGCCACGGTCGTCGAGTCGGACTTCCCGCTGGAGGCTCCCGACGGACGCCGCTACCGCCGCCTGCCGCTGCGCAACACCAACAAGAGGTTCAACCCGCTCTCCACACCGACCCTGCACTTCGCGGTCTGGGGCGACCCCGCGACCGGGCAGGTCGCGACCGATCCGTTCCCGGGCGCGGTGGAGATCAAGCCGGTGTTCGGGGACGGTACGCCGGCCGTGTGGCGCTGGTCCCGGCCCCGGATCGACGAGCGGCCCGACGACCTGGAGTGCCGGGTCGTGCGCGGGGCGCGGGGCGAGCGGGTCGACGTCTACCAGCGCGACTGGCGCCATCCCGTCGGCGGGCGGCGCAAGAAACTGCCGACCATCTGGCTGGCCGAGGAGGTCGGCTCCACCGACACCGCGGTCGCCGAGCTCAAGGACCTCCTCGGCCACGTCTTCGAGTCGCCCAAGCCGACCGGGCTGCTGCTGCGGGTGATCGGCACCATGCCCGACGACGCCCGGGTGCTGGACTACTTCGCCGGCAGCGGCACCACCGGGCACGCCGTCGCGCTGGCCAACGCGGCCGACGGCGGCCGGCGTACCTGCCTGTCGGTGAACTCCGCCGAGCCCACCCGCCCCGGCTCCAACGCCGAGCGCGCCGGCCACTCGACCGTCTCCTCGGTCACCCGGGCCCGGCTGCGGGCGGTCGCCGAGCGGGTCGGCGGTGGGTTCGTGGAGCTCAGCTGACGCCGGCCGCCCGCTCCAGCGCGACCAGCTCGTCGTCGAGGAAGGTGAGCAGCCGCTGCAGGTGGGGGACGGTACGCCGGCAGCCGGTGAGTCCGAAGCCCATGTTGCCGGCGTACGACGTGCAGGTGATGTTGAGTGCCATGCCGTTGATCGGGATGGAGACCGGGTAGTTGCCGACCAGCTGCGCGCCGTTCCAGTAGTGGGGGACCCGGGGGCCCGGCACGTTGCTGATGATCAGGTTGTACGGCGGGCGCACGATGCCCTGCATCCTGAGCATCGGTACGACGATCGAGGGCGCCATCCCGATCGCGCTCATCGCGACGATCTGGTTGGGCGTCATGGAGGAGAGCGCCTCCTTGCCGTCCTTCATCGACGCGGCAATGGTGCGCAGCCGCTCGGCGGGGTCGGCCTTGTCGGTGGCCAGGCGGACCATCACCGAGCCGATCGCGTTGCCGCCGTCGGCGGACGGCGTCCCGGCCGGACGGCCCTTGAGGCCGACCGGGACCATCGACACCATGGACTGCTCGGGCAGCGCGTCGAGCTCGGCGAGGTAGGTCCGCATCGCGCCGCTGCACATGGCGAGCACGACGTCGTTGATCGTCGTACCGGTGGCCTTGCCGACGCCGCGGATCCGCTCCACCGGCCAGTCCTGGGCGGCGAAGCGGCGGGCCCCGGTGATCGACTGGTTGAAGATCGTGCGCGGCGCGGCCAGCGACACCGCGGAGGTCTCGTTGCGCAGGCCCTTGCGCAGCGTCTTGACCAGCGCGAGGGGCATGCCGGCGGCGTCCGCGCTCAGCGAGAGCGCGGTACGCACGGTGTCGCCGGGCAGGTCGGCGAGGGTGCGCGCCGCCGTCTGGAGCGCGGCCGCCGGGGTGTCGGGCTCGCGGCGACGGGCGGCGCCCTCGGCGAAGGGCGCGGGCATGCCGCGGCGCGCGGCATCGGAGGAGAGCACGCTCGCCATCAGCCGCATCGCGGAGATGCCGTCGACGAGGGCGTGGTGCAGCTTGGTGTACATCGCGACCCGGCCGTCGGCCAGGCCTTCGATCACATGGGTCTCCCACAGAGGCCGCTCCCAGGCGAGCCGGGTGGAGTGCAGCCGGCCGACCAGCTCCAGCAGCTCGCGCACCCGGCCCGGCTGGGGCAGCGCACTGTGCCGCACGTGGTGCTCGACGTCGAACTGCTCGTCGTCGCGCCAGACCAGGGTGCCGCCCGTCTTGACCGAGCGGTACGGGTGCTTGAGGAACAGCGGCGCGATCCGCTCCGTGTCGCGCATGGACTCGAACATCTCCCGCACGTAGTCCGGCCCCGCGCCCGCGGGCGGCTCGAAGAGCTGGAGCCCGCCGACGTGCATCGGCATGTTGCGGTTCTCCGCGAGCAGGAACGCCGCGGAGGTCGGGTCGATCAAGCGGTTGCCGGGAACGGAGACCACGGAGCAGCCCCTTTCATCGCAGGTGGCCCCGATCCTCGCGCGTCGTGACGGCCGCCACAAGCGAATCGGCGTGGCCGGCGAGGCGTGACCCGTTCCGGCGCGGGGTAGGAGGGCCCCGGCTGCACGCGAACGGATGGGATCAGGCCTTGAGCAACATCACCCCTCCCGGCTGGTACCCGGACGGTGACGGCATGGAGCGCCGTTGGGACGGCTCCGAGTGGACCGACGAACGGCGCCCGATGACTCGGTTCGCGCCGGTCGAGGAGTCGACCCGGGCGCGGCCGGCCTCGTCCGCCCCGTCCACCCCGCCGACCGCCGTACCGACGCCGGCGCCACTGCCGGCGCCCGCGGCACCGCCGGCCGGCTACGGCCAGGTCCCCTCGCCCGGGTACGGCGGCCCGACCACGCCCCACGACCCGATGCCGCCGCCGCGCCGCGGTCGGCTCGGGCTGTGGGTCGCGCTGGGTGTCGTGCTGGTCCTGCTCGCCGGTGCGGCCGGCACCCTGGCCGCACTGCGTCCGTGGGAGGACGACCCGAGTGCCGGCGGCGGGGATGGGGGCGAGCACCCCGCGGCGATCCAGGGCGACCTCGACGGCGACGGACACGGCGACGCGGTCTTCTACTTCTCCCCGGACTACGACCGCACGGACCGGGTCACCGCGAGCAGCAATGGCACCGTGTTCACCACCAGCGCGGTCGCGGTCGAGCAGTCGAAGGAGCCGAACCAGCTCTCCCTCGACTGGGACGACGACGGCACCAACGAGCAGCTCAGCTGGTCCTTCGTCGACGACGCCAACCAGCTCACCCTGTCCTCGACCGACAAGGAGTTCCCCGGCGACCAGACCTTCCGGCTGCCGCTGTCCTCCCTCGACAGCTTCACCCGGATCCAGGTCCAGGCCGGCGACTTCGACGGCGACGACACCCCCGACCTCGCCCTCGTCGGCCCGAACGACCGCAGCGTCGAGGTGCAGGTGCTACTCGGCGACGGGACCGGCGGCTTCGCCGATCCGGTGCGCTGGGCGTCGCTGACCAACGCGACGATCGACTCGACCGAGATCCGGGCCGGCGACTTCGACCACGACGGCAGGGCGGACCTGTGGACCCGGCTGCCCGCGGAGAAGGTCAAGGACGAGGACTACTCCGGCTACTACTCCGGCAAGCGGGGCTATGCGCTGCTCAGCTCCACCGGACGCGACTTCGAGGTCGGCGCGGTCGTCGAGGACGACCTGTTCGCCGACGCCTATCTGGTCGGCGACGTCATCGGCGACGGCACGACCAGCCTGGTCGCCGTCCAGGCCAGCTCGTACCACGAGGAGCTCGAGGTCACCGTCTACGACCTGGCAGACGGCCGCCCGCGCGCCGTCGAGGGCTTCACCGGCACCTCCACGATCGGCCAGCGCAGCCTCCAGGGCGCGACGCTGAGCGACGTCGACGGCGACGGGCGCGGCGACATCGTGTTCGTGGTCAAGGCCTCGCAGGAGGCCAAGTTCACCGGCGTGCAGGTGATGAAGTCGACCGGCACCGGCTTCGAGCGCGCGACCGTGTGGGCCGAGACACCGCCGTGCGACAGCTCGGACTGCCGGATCGAGTTCCCTGGGTCCTAGAGTCCGGCCTTCAGCTCGGTCACCACCGAGTCGACGACCGCGACCAGGTCGTTGCCGGTGCGCTCGGCGACCGCCCGCTGCCGCACGTACGACGGCCCCCGGGTCGCGATGTCGAGCACCGACGCCAGCTCCGCCTCGCACCCGAGCCGGGCGGCGACCGGCTCCAGGCGCGGCACCAGCTCGGCCAGGTCGTCGGTGACCAGACGCTCGTTGGACGCGGCGTCGAGGATCACGATCGCGTCGACGCCGTACCTGGCGGCGCGCCACTTGTTCTCCTGCACGTGCCACGGCGGCATCGTGGTCAGCGCCCCGCCCGCCGCGACCCGCTCGTCGAGCCAGACCACCAGGCAGTGCATGAGCGCGACCAGGCCCTGCATGTCGGCCAGGGTGGAGACGCCGTCGCAGATCCGGTTCTCGAGCGTGCCGTGGTTGATGGCCGGGCGCAGGTCCCAGCGGATCTCGCTGAGCTCGTCGATCACGCCGGTCGTGAGCTGGTCGTGGGCGAAGTGCTCGAACTCCTCCCAGCGCTCGAACTGGAAGGGCAGGCCCGCGGTCGGCAGCTGCTGGAACATCAGCGCCCGGTTGGAGGCGTAGCCGGTGTCGATGCCCATCCAGATCGGCGAGGACGCCGAGAGCGCCTGGAGGTGCGGCGCGTAGGTGAGCAGGCCGTTGAGGACCTGCATCACCCGCTCCCGCTCCGGCAGCCCGACATGCACATGCACGCCCCAGATCAGCATCTGGCGCCCCCACCACTGGGTGCGGTTGATCAGCTCGGCGTACCGGTTGCCCTCGGTCAGCTGTTGACCCGTCCAGTCCGCGAAGGGGTGGGTGGCGGCGCCGTACAGGTCCAGGTCGAGGTCGTCGGCCGCGCTCGCGACGTGCCGCAGCGTGTCGCGCAGGTCGGCCATCGCCTCCCCGACGGTGTCGCACACGCCGGTCACGACCTCGACGGTGTTCTTGAGCAGCTCCTTGTGGAGCTTGCCCGGCTCGGGCATCCGCGGCTTGGCCCGGGCGAAGAGGTGGGCGGCCTCGTTGCGCAGGTCGCGGGTGCGACGGTCGACCAGCGCGAACTCCCACTCCACCCCCAGCGTCGGCTCGGCCGAGCCGTGGAAGTCGATGCGCACGCGATCAGCGTAGGGCCTGGCGGACCTGACAGCATGACGACATGGACGACCTGCGGACCCTCCACCGCACGCTCGACCTGTGCCTCAAGGTCGGGGAGGTGCTGCTCTCCTCGGGGGCCGGCGCGCCCGACGTGGTGGCGACGATGCGGGCGCTGGCCCGGGCGCTCGGCGTGCGGCACACGCAGGTGGACGTCACCTTCACCTCACTGGCGATGAGCGTCCAGCAGGGGCCCGACGAGGCGCCGGTGGTGCAGCTGCGGGCGGTGACCCAGCGCGAGATCGACTACGAGGACCTGACCCGGGTCGACCACCTGGTGCGCGATGTCGTCGCGGGGAAGACCGACCTCGAGGGTGCGCGCACCGAGCTCGCGCAGATCGTCTCGTCGGGCCATGCCCGGCCGCTCTGGGCGGCCACCTTGGGCTGGGGCGTGATGTGCGGTGGCGTCGGCCTGCAGCTCGGCGGCAACCCGGTCGTGGTGCTCGTGGCGATGCTGGCGGCGATCTGCATCGACCGGCTGCAGCTGCTGATGACCCGGCGCCGGCTGCCGGGCTTCTACCAGCAGGTCGCCGGTGGCGTGGTCGCCACCGTGCTCGCGGCGCTCGGCACTCGGCTGGCCGAGCCGTGGATCCACCTCAACGCGTCGCTGGTCGTCACCGCCAACATCATCATGCTGCTCGCCGGCATCGGCTTCATGGGAGCCGTCCAGGACGCGCTCTCCGGCTTCTTCGTGACCGGCGGTGCCCGGATCCTCGAGGCGGTGCTGGCCACCGCCGGCATCATCACCGGCGTCAGCGGCGGGCTCTCGCTGTGCGCGGCGGTCGGCCTGGACATCCCCAGCCTGACCCTGCCGCGCTTCGACCTGGTCGGGGTGAGCGCGGTCGGGGCGGGCGGCGCGATCGGCGCGGCGGCGTTCGCGTTCGCGTCCTACGCACCCCTGCGCACGCTGCTCCCCGTCGGCGTCCTCGGCGGCCTGGCGATCGCCGCCACCGAGGCGATGTCGCAGGCCGGGGCCGGCCGGACCTTCGCGGTGGGCCTGTCCGCCTTCGTGATCGGCGTCTTCGGCTACACCGTCGGGCGCCGGTTCCGGGTCCCGCCGCTGGTCGTCGTGGTCTCCGCGGTGGTCCCGCTGTTGCCGGGCCTGTCGATCTATCGCGGTCTGTTCCTGCTCGGCGAGGAGGGCGGCCAGCAGGCCGCTCAGGGCCTGCTGGCGATGGTCACCGCCGCCTCCGTCGCCATCGCGCTGGCCTCCGGCGTGATCCTCGGCGAGTACGTCGCCCAGCCGGTCATGCGCGAGGCCCGCCGGGTCGAGGCCCGGCTCGCCGGCCCCCGCCTGGTCGGGGTGACCCGGGTCCGGCGGCGCAGCCGGTCGTCGCGGCGCCCCTGAGGCTCATGGCAGGGTGTCGACCAGCGCCGGGAGGGATGTGGTGATCACCTGGAGCAGGTCCTCGCGGGACAGCCCGGCGGGCGAGTCGCACCAGGTGAGGACCAGGTCCTCGACCATGGCCTGCCAGGCGTGGATGAGCAGGCGCACGGCGGGGGTGTCGGGGATGACCAGGCCGCCGGGGTCGGCGGTGAAGAACCGCTCGGCGAGGGCCGCGAAGGTGGTGTCGTAGATCGCGCGGAGGCTGTCGTTGCCGGCGGTGGCGGCCTTGACGAGGGAGCGGTAGCCGGCGTGGTTGGCGATGACGTAGTCCACGTATCCGGTCAGCGATGCGAGCAGCCGCTCCAGCGGCTCGCCCTCGTCGGGGGGAGCGGTGCGGGCGTAGAGGTCGTCGGCGGCGTGCTGGACGACGGCCTCGTAGAAGCCCTGCTTGCCCCCGAAGTAGTGATACATCAGCCCGCGCGAGATGCCGGCCTCCTCGGCGAGCAGGTCGATGGAGAGCTCCTCGAGGGAGCGGGAGGCGAGCAGCCGGACCCCGAGCTCGAGCAGCTGGGTACGGCGCTCGTCGGGAGTGAGGCGGGTGCGCGTGGGCGTCGTCACGTCGGGCAGTCTATTGACAGAAGTTCAATAGCGCCAATAGCGTCCCTCCCATGAGTGCAACCCCGGGTCGCAGGAATGTGGACCACCTCATCGTCGGCGCCGGCTTCGCCGGTCTGGCCGCGGCCATCAAGCTCGACGAGGCCGCCGAGCGCGACTTCGTCGTCATCGAGAAGGACAGCGACGTCGGCGGCACCTGGCACATCAACACCTACCCGGGTGCGGAGTGCGACGTCCCGAGCCAGCTCTACTCGTACTCCTTCGCCCTGAACCCCGAGTGGTCCAAGGTCTACTCGCCGCAGCAGGAGATCTGGGAGTACACCCGCAAGGTCGCCGAGGACTCCGGCACGCTGGACCGCTTCGTGTTCGACACCGCCGTCCTCGACGCGCGGTGGGACGACGGCGAGCAGCGCTGGATCGTGCGCACCGAGGGACCCGCCGGCGTGCAGGAGTACGCCGCGCGCACCGTCGTCGCGGGTGCCGGCGGCCTCTCCGAGCCCCGGCTCCCCGAGATCGAGGGCATCGACGACTTCCAGGGCGAGATCTTCCACTCGGCGCGCTGGAACCACGACGTCGACCTCACCGGCAAGCGGGTCGCCGTCATCGGCACCGGCGCCTCGGCCATCCAGCTCGTGCCCGAGCTGCAGCGGGTGGTCGGCCACCTCGACGTCTACCAGCGCACCCCCAACTGGGTCATCCCGCGCAACGAGCGCTCCTTCACCGCCTTCGAGAAGACCGTGTTCAGGCGGGTTCCCGGCGCCCAGCGGGCGCTGCGCGCGCTCGTCTACGGCACCCTCGAGTCCCGCGTGCCCGCGTTCGCCACGTTCCCGCAGGCGATGCGCGCGGTCGAGCTGCAGGGCAAGAAGAACATCGCGAAGGGGATCTCCGACCCCGACCTGCGCCGCAAGGTCACGCCCGACTACCGCGCCGGCTGCAAGCGGATCCTGATCTCCAACAAGTGGTATCCCGCGCTCGCGGCCGACAACGTCGACCTGGTGACCGACCCGATCGCCAAGGTCACCGGCAACGCGATCGTCACCGCCGACGGCGTCGAGCGGCCGATCGACGTGCTCGTGGTGGCCACCGGCTTCTATGTCACCGAGCCGCCGATCGCGCGGCACATCACCGGACGCGACGGTCGCACGCTCGGCGACCTGTGGGACGAGAGCGGGATGGCGGCGTACAAGGGCACCACCTTCCACGGGTTCCCCAACCTGTTCCAGATCGTCGGGCCGAACACCGCGCTGGGCCACTCCAGCATGATCTTCATCATCGAGTCCCAGGTCCGCTACGTCGTCGAGGCGGCCAAGGCGATGCGCCGCGAGGGCCTCGGCGCGGTGGAGCCGACGCAGGCCGCGCAGGACGCGTGGACCGCCGAGATCCGTCGCAAGATGAAGCCCACCGTGTGGCAGACCGGCGGCTGCGCCAGCTGGTACCTCGACAAGTTCGGCAACAACACCACCCTGTGGCCGGGACAGACCTTCACCTTCCGCCAGCACCTGAGCAGGTTCGACCTCGACAAGTACGACGTCGAGGCCACCAACGAGCGAGAGGCAGTCCCCGCGTGAAGCACCTCAACAACAAGGTCGTCGTCATCACCGGCGCAGGCTCGGGCATCGGCCGCGCCCTGGCCGTGAACCTGGCCGGCAAGGGCGCGCGGCTCGCGCTGTCCGACGTCGACGAGACCGGGCTCGACGAGACGGCGGCGCTGGCCAAGGACGCCGGCTCGCCCGACGTGCGGACCGCTCGGCTCGACGTCGCGGACCGCGAGGCGTTCGCGTCGTACGCCGCCGGTGTGGCCGAGCACTTCGGCCAGGTCAATGTCGTCATCAACAACGCCGGCGTCGCGCTGGCCGGTGACGTGACCGACCTGGCGTACGACGACATCGAGTGGATCGTCGGCATCAACTTCTGGGGCGTCGTGCATGGCACCAAGGAGTTCCTGCCCCACCTCATCGCCTCCGGTGACGGGCACGTCGTGAACCTCTCCTCGCTCTTCGGCCTGCTCGCGATGCCCGGCCAGAGCGCCTACAACGCCACCAAGTTCGCGGTGCGCGGGTTCACCGAGGCGCTGCGCGAGGAGATGCTCATCGCGGGCCACAAGGTCGGCGTGACCTCGGTCCACCCCGGCGGCATCAAGACCGCGATCGCCCGCAACGCCCGGGTCTCCGACAAGGAGGACAAGGCCGCCACGGCAAGGCTGTTCGACGAGAAGCTCGCCAAGATGACCCCCGAGCGGGCTGCCGAGATCATCGTCAGGGGCATCGTGAGGAACCAGGCCCGGGTCCTGGTCGGCCTCGACGCCCACGCGCTGCACAACTTCGCGAAGTTCACCGGCTCGCGCTACGAGGACGTCGTCGCGCTGGTCTCGAAGAAGGTGCTCCCGGCCAAGGCGGTCTGACCTCTAGTGTCTCTCCTGTGGAGGGGCCGAACGACGGAGTCCTGGACCGGATGTGGTCGCGCAGCCGCCTGTCACTGCGCGGCCGCGTCGACCGGTGGCGCGACAAGCTGTGGGTGGTCGCGCAGTGCTCGGTCGCTGCGGGCGTGGCGTGGTTCATCGCGCACGACCTGTTCCACCACGACCTGCCGTTCTTCGCGCCGATCGCGGCCGTGCTGTGCCTCGGCACGTCGTACGGTCAGCGGCTGCGGCGGGTCGTGGAGGTCACCATCGGTGTCGCGATCGGCGTCTTCATCGCCGACGTGCTCGTGGCGGGCATCGGCTCGGGCGCCTGGCAGCTCGCCCTGATCGTCTTCCTCTCGATGTCGACGGCTCTGCTCTTCGACGCCGGGATCATGTTCGTCAACCAGGCGGCCGTGCAGTCCATCGTGGTCGCCGTGCTGCTGCCCGGCGCCGAGGGCTCCTTCCTGCGCTGGACCGACGCGGTCATCGGGGGCGGGGTCGCGCTGGTGGCCGCGATGGCAGTGCCGGCCGCGCCGCTGCGGCGCCCGCGCGAGCAGGCCTCGGCCGTCGCCCGCAAGATCGCCCAGCTGTTGCGCGCCGCCTCCGACGTGATGGTCGACGGCGAGGTGACGCCGGCGCTCGAGCTGCTCGCCGACGCCCGGACCACCGACCGGCTGATCCGCGAGCTCCAGGCCGCGGCCGAGGAGGGCATGGCCGTGGTCAGCTCCTCGCCGTTCCGGATCCGGCACCGCGAGCCGCTGCGCCGGATGGTCGAGCTGGTCGACCCGCTCGACCGAGCCCTGCGCAGCACCCGCGTGCTGGTGCGGCAGACCACGATCACGGCGTA
The DNA here is from genome assembly GCF_054954065.1 of Nocardioides sp. S5-5. Lineage (NCBI taxonomy): Bacteria > Bacillati > Actinomycetota > Actinomycetes > Propionibacteriales > Nocardioidaceae > Nocardioides > Nocardioides sp. S5-5. Next base: position 3,805,996 of record NZ_CP199913.1, on the reverse strand, counting down.
CCGCCGGCTCCCGGTGCCCGCGTCGTACATCAGGCTCACCGCCGACCTCGCCGCGGCCGCGGACGCGATCGCCCGCGAGCTGCACGCCGACCGGGTCGCGATCGCCGCGCGAGACGAGGTGCTGGCCGTCGGCGCCGCGACCGGGCAGGTCGAGCGCAGCGAGATCCTCACCGCCGAGGCGATCCTCGCCCAGATCCGTGCGATCGTCGCCGACCTGCTCATGGTCACCGGCCTGGGTCAGCTCGAGGCGACCGACGCGCTGCCGCCTCCCCGCTGATCCTGTGACCGCGTGTCACACTTCCGCGGTGACCAACGTGGTGGAGCAGAGTGTCGAGATCGCGGCGCCGATCAGCAAGGTGTTCGCCTATGTTGACGACTTCAGCACCACCAAGGACTGGATGTACGGCCTGAGCAGGATCGAGCCGGTCACCGAGCAGCTCCACGGCGTCGGCGCCCAGTACGACGGCGTGATGAAGGTCGGCGTCCCGCTCAAGGCGCGCATCGAATGCACCGCGTGGGAGCGCGACCGGCTGGTCGAGCTGACCTCGGTCAGAGGCATCGAGACCACCCAGCGCTGGACCTTCACCGACCTCGGCGAGGACCGCACCCGGGTGGACGCCTGGATCTCCTTCACCTTGCCCGGCGGGCCCGCGGGCAAGGCGATCGCGGGCGCCGTGAGGCCGGTCGTCGGCGTCGCTGTCAAGCACTCCAGCGAGGCCCTGGTCCGCAATGTGGAGGCGCTCGCCTGAATCCGGCCGGGCACACGCCCAACCGATCCGGGATCCGGTCCGTCAACAGGGAGACGGAGCCGGACCGGAAGGAGCAGGGTGGGCAGCATGCGGGACCGGGAGTTCGCGGCGTACGTCGCCCAGCGACGGCCGCAGCTGTACCGTGCCGCCTGGCTGCTGTGCGGTGACCCGCACCGCGCCGAGGACGTCGTCCAGGCGGCCCTGACCCGGCTGTACGTCGCCTGGCCGCGGGTGCGCCGAGCGGACTCCGTCGACGCGTATGTGCGCCGGGCGGTGGTGAACGCCCATCTCGACGAGAGGCGGCGACCCTGGCGCCGGGAGGCGTCGGCGGGGGAGCGGCTGCCCGACGTACCGGTCGCCGCCGTGGCGGAGACGCTCGGGGAGCGCGACGCCCTCTGGTCGGCGCTGCGTGCTCTGCCACCAGGTCAGCGCCGGGTCGTCGTGCTGCGGCACTGGTGGGGGCTGAGCGTCGAGGAGGCCGCCACCGACCTCGGGATCAGCGCCGGCACCGTCAAGAGCCAGACCTCCGCGGCCCTCGCCGCACTGCGCACCGCGTTGACCGACCGATCCGACTCACTCGAGGAGAACCGCTCATGACCCCCATCGAGAACACGCTGGGTGCGGAGCTGCACCGGCTCACCGAGACCCTCACCCCGTCCGCGGACCCCGCCGCCGACCTGCGCCGCGGGCGGCGTCGCCACCGGGCCCGGCTGGCCCTGGGTGCCGGCGCCGCCGTGGCCGGTGTTGCCACCGCCGGGCTGGTGCTGCTGCCCGGAAGCGGCGACGAGGTGCCGGTCGCGCGAGACCCCCGTCCGACGGCGTCGGCCGCCGAGACGTCGTCGCCGTCGTCGCCCGCAGCGCCCACGAAGGGTCGATGCGTCGACGCCGACGCGGACGTCGGCGCGCAGGACCGGTTCGCCCCGCTCGCGCCCGATCTGCTCGACGGCTACCGGGCGATCCTCGCCGCGCGGCTCGACCCCACCGGCCGCCACCTCGGCCCGGCCGGCGCCAACGAGCAGGTCGGGGCCGCCCCGGACGCCACCTGCCCGCCGGGCCAGGAGCGGCTGTCGTCGTACGGGACCAAGCTGGACTGGCGGGTCCCCGGCGAGAGCGGGCTCGGCCTGGTCCAGGTCGAGGTCACCGACGGGCCCTGGGAGGACGCCCAGCTGCGGCTGTCGTACGACGGCTGGCAGCCGCAGCCCGTCGACCTGCCCGGCGTGACGTCGGCCGAGGTCGCGACGTACGACGGCGGACTGGCGGTCGTCGTCCACCGCGCCGACGGCGTGTCGGTCGGCATCGACGCGAACACGCTGTTCGGCAACAACGCGCGGGTGCCGGTCAGTGGGGTGGACCTGTCGGTCGACGATCTGCTCCTGGCCGCGGCGGACCCGGGGTTCGGCCTGTCATGAGCCGGCGGCCAAACGATTGGTCTTCCTCCTTGCCCGCGGGGAAGAATGGGCCCCGCTGTGGACATCACCTACCCGCCCGACCTGCCGGTCAGCGCCCGACGCGACGACATCGCGGCCGCGATCCGCGACCACCAGGTCGTGATCGTCGCCGGCGAGACCGGCTCCGGCAAGACCACCCAGCTGCCGAAGATCTGCCTCGAGCTGGGCCGCGGCAGACCCGGTGAGGACGGGCGCCCGCGGATGATCGGGCACACCCAGCCGCGCCGGATCGCCGCCCGCTCGGTGGCCGAGCGGATCGCCTCCGAGCTCGGCACCGAGCTCGGCGACCTGGTCGGCTACCAGGTGCGGTTCACCGACCGCACGTCGAGGCAGAGCCGGGTCAAGCTGATGACCGACGGCATCCTGCTCGCCGAGCTGCAGCGCGACCGGCTGCTGCGCCGCTACGACACGATCATCATCGACGAGGCTCACGAGCGCAGCCTCAACATCGACTTCCTGCTCGGCTACCTGCTTCAGCTGCTGCCGAAGCGGCCCGACCTCAAGCTGGTCATCACCTCCGCGACCATCGACCCCGAGCGGTTCGCGGAGCACTTCGCCGACGTCCGCACCGGCGAGCCCGCCCCGATCATCGAGGTCTCCGGCCGGACCTACCCGGTGGAGATCCGCTACCGACCGCTGGTCGACTACGCGGACCTGCCGGAGGACGACAGAGTCGATGGGGAGGGCGAGCCGATCGTCCGGGACCAGACCGAGGCGATCGTCGACGCGGTCAAGGAGCTCTCCGCCGAAGGCCCCGGCGACATCCTGGTGTTCCTGCCCGGTGAGCGCGAGATCCGCGACACCGCCGAGGCGCTGGCCCCGCTCGGCGACGGGATCCGCGGCGTCGACGTCCTGCCCCTGTTCAGCAGGCTCTCCGCCGCCGAGCAGCATCGGGTCTTCGCGCCCGCCAAGGATTCGCGGCGGCGTGTGGTGCTCGCGACCAATGTCGCCGAGACCTCCCTGACGGTCCCCGGCATCCGGTACGTCATCGACACCGGCGTCGCCCGCATCTCCCGCTACTCCGCCCGCACCAAGGTCCAGCGGCTCCCGATCGAGCCGATCAGCCAGGCCTCCGCCAATCAGCGCTCCGGCCGGTGCGGGCGGGTGGCCGCCGGCATCGCGATCCGGCTGTACGCCGAGGAGGACTTCGAGGCCCGCCCGGAGTTCACCGACCCCGAGATCCTGCGCACCAACCTCGCCTCGGTCATCTTGCAGATGACCTCGCTCGGCCTGGGCGACATCGGACGCTTCGGTTTCGTGGAGCCGCCGGACCGCCGCAACGTGCAGGCCGGCGTCCAGCTCCTCGAGGAGCTCGGCGCGGTGTCGGCCAAGGGCGATCTCACGAAGGTCGGCCGGCGCCTCGCCCGGCTGCCGATCGACCCACGGCTGGGCCGGATGCTGCTCGAGGCCGAGCGGCTCGGCTGCGTCCGCGACGTGCTCGTGATCGTCGCCGCGCTCTCGCTGCAGGACCCGCGCGAGAGGCCGGGCGCCGACCACCCCGCCGAGCGGGCCCAGGCCGACCAGCTGCACGCCCGGTTCAAGGCCGAGGACTCCGACTTCCTCACCTGGCTCAACCTGTGGCGGCACCTGCGCCAGCAGCAGAGGGAGCTCTCCGGCAGCGCCTTCCGCCGGATGTGCAAGCGCGAGTTCCTCAACTACCTGCGGGTGCGCGAGTGGCAGGAGCTCGTCGCCCAGCTGCGCCAGGTCACCAAGGAGATGGGCGTGCGCCTGGAGGCGCCCGCGGACACCCCCGACGCCGACGGCATCCACCAGGCGCTGCTCTCCGGCCTGCTGTCCCATATCGGCGTCCTCGAGGAGCGGGAGAAGAGCGGCAGGACGGGGCCCGGCTCGCGGCAGGCCGGTCGGCGGCCGGGCCCGCGCGAGTACCTCGGCGCCCGCGGCGCGAAGTTCGCGATCTTCCCCGGCTCCGGCCTGGCCCGCAAGAACCCGCCCTTCGTGATGGCCGGCGAGCTGGTCGAGACCGGCCGGCTCTGGGCCCGCCAGAACGCCGCCATCGATCCGCGCTGGGCCGAGCTGCTCGGCGCCCACCTGGTCAAGCGGACGTACTCCGAGCCGAGCTGGTCGCGCAAGCGGCAGGCCGTGATGGCCCGCGAGCGGGTCACCCTGTACGGCGTACCGCTGGCCGCCGACCGGGCCGTCTCCTACGGCAAGGTCGACCCCGAGCTGTCGCGCGAGATCTTCATCCGGCACGCCCTCGTGTACGGCGAGTGGGACACCCGGCATCGCTTCTTCCAGCAGAACCGGCGGCTGCTGGAGCAGGCCGAGGAGCTCGAGCACCGCGCCCGCCGCCGCGACCTCGTCGTCGACGAGCACACCCTCTTCGACTTCTACGACGCTCGCGTGCCCGAGGGGATCGTCAGCGGCGCGCACTTCGACCGCTGGTGGCGCGACGCCCGACGTGCGCAGCCGGACCTGCTCACCTTCGACCCGGCGATGCTCACCCACGACACGGCCGACGAGGTCCGCGAGACGGACTACCCGGAGGCGTGGTCGCTCACGGGCGGGCTCACCTTCCCGATCAGCTACCACTTCGAGCCGGGTGCTCGTGACGACGGTCTGACCATCGACATCCCGGTCGCGACGCTCAACCGGGTCGACGACGACGACTTCTCCTGGATCGTGCCGGGGCTGCGCGAGGAGCTGGTCACCGAGCTGATCCGCAGCCTCCCGAAGGCGCTGCGGGTCAGCTTCGTGCCGGCCCCGAACACCGCGCGGTCCTTCCTCGCCGCGGTACCGGCGGGGGAGGAGGCGCTGCTCACCGCGCTCGAGCGCTACCTGCGCTCCAGCACCGGCGTCCACGTGCCGCGCGAGGCGTGGGACCTCGCGTCGCTGCCCGCGCACCTGAAGCCGAGCTATCGGGTCGTCGACGAGCGCGGCGAGGTGCAGGGGCGCGGCAAGTCGCTCGCCGAGCTCAAGGCGCCACTGCAGCCGCAGTTCGAGCGGGCGATGGCCGCGGTCGCCTCCGACTCCGGCGTGGCCCGCACCGGCGAGACCGACTGGATGTTCGACGACATCCCGGCTACCGCCACCTGGACCCGGGCCGGGCACGAGGTCGAGGCGTACCCCGGCCTGGTCGACGAGGGCGCCACCGTCGGCCTGCGGGTCGCCGGCTCCGGCGACGAGCGTGACGCCCGGCACCGGCTCGGCGTCGTCCGGCTGGCGCTGCTGGCCCTCGGCCCGGCCCCGCTCGCGGGTGTCGTCGACGGCCTCGGCAACGCCGAGAAGCTCGGCCTCGCCGGCACGCCGTACGCCGGTGTGCCCGCGATCCTCGACGACTGCCTGCGTGCCGTCGTGGTCGACGCCGTCGATGCCCGGCCGCCGGTCCGCACCCGCCAGGAGTACGACGCCCTGCTGGCCGCCCTGCGCCCGAGCGCCGCCGCGGGCGTGCGGGAGACGCTCGCCGAGCTGCTCCGCGTGCTCGCCACTTGGCGCGAGGTCGACCGCCTGCTCAGCGGCCGCGCGGACCTGCCGATGCTGCCCGCGCTCACCGACCTGCAGGGCCAGCTCGGTCGCCTGGTCCACGACGGCTTCGTCGGCGAGGCCGGCGCCGCCCGGCTGCGGCGCTACCGCACCTGGCTGGCGGCGATGCGCGAGCGTCGTACGGCCCTCGAGAACGGGGGCCCGGCAGCGCTGGCCAAGGACCGGCAGCGGATGGACGTCCTCCAGCCGCTTCAGGACGCCTACCTCGCCCGCCTCGCCGCCTTGCCCGAGGGCCGCCCGGCCGGTGCCGGCCTGCGCGCGATCCGGTGGATGCTGGAGGAGTACCGGGTTTCGCTGTGGGCCCAGCAGCTCGGCACCGACGGCCCGATCTCGGACGTGCGGATCCGCAAGGCCCTGGACTCCCTCTGACACCGACCCGGCGCAGAACTGACTGCAGGCACCGTCGACCCGTCGTGAAGTGACGTCGGATCAGCGCCGAACCTGCCGGGCTGGGGCCGGCCGGTCGTCGATTCGGCGAGGTCTTGACGCAGTCTTGCGCCGGGTCGGCAGGCAGGTAGGGAGTCATTTTGCGCCGGGTCGGCCCAGAATCAGGGTCACTTTGCGCCGGGTCGAGCACACCGGGCCGGGAGCGCCTCACGGCGCAGGGCCGCTCGTAGCGGCTAGATGTTGGGACCCGGGGCTGCCGCGACCCGGCGTGCTCGAGGAGTCAGTCTACGGCAGCCGGGCCCATGCGCACGACCGATCGCACGACCGATCGCGCGAAACAGTCGACAGACTCACGACAAGCGGCTCGCGAGCTCCAGATGGCCGGCCGCCTCGAGCTGCTCGGCGAGGGCGAGCATGCGGCGGATGTCGGGGTCGGGTACGTCGTGGAGGGTCGCCCGGCCGGCAGCGACCACGCGGGCGAAGGCGGCGGCGCGCAGCAGCACGTCGGCGAACTCGCCGCCGGCGATCCCGCGGAGCACCTCATCGACCATGGCGCGCAGCTCGTCGGGGCCAGGCGGGTCGGCGACACCGGCGACGACCCGGGCGAACTCCGCCCGGCTGCGGCCGGCCTCGAACTGGCGGGCGACGCCGACCGGGTCGGCGTACACCCAGGAGCGGAGCAGGTACAGGCGCCACAGGCAGCCGGCGAGGGTGTCGGGGGCGGCGTGGGACCAGACCTCGGCGATCGTCTCGATGCCCTCGGTGTCGGCGAGGTGGACCACGCGCTCGGCGACGTCGGCGTCGTCGCTGGTGCGGGCGCCGCGGACGAGGAGCGCGGCGGCCCGCTCGGCGGCCTCGGCGAGCAGGGCGGGCTCGGCGGCGCCGATGTGCTCGTCGAAGAACGCGGCCTCCCGCGGCGCGGGACGGTGGTGACGCCGGTGCTCGGACACCCGACCAGCGTAGGCGGCGCCCGCGGGCACGGCGCCGCGCGGGAGGCCGTGTGACCGGCCGGTAGGGTGGCCGCCGTGGGTCGGTTCACGTGGCGGACGGGTGCAGTCGTGGTCGGGGTCGCTCTGGTGGTCCTCGTGGGCATGATCGCCCTCGCGAGCGGCACCGAGCAGCAGCAGCGTCCCCACCGGCCGCAGCCGACGGCCGAGAAGATGACCGAGCTCCAGCTCGCGGTGTGGGGTACGGCGCCCGAGATCGCGGCGTACCAGACCGTCGTCGACGACTACAACGCCAGCAGCCAGGACACCAACGTCTCCATCGTGTCCTGGCCCGACGCCGACGCGATGCTCGACGCGATCCGAAGCGGCGGCGCCAAGCCCGACCTCTACCTGCTCCCACGCGCCGACCTGGCGCAGACCGTCGCCGAGAAGCGCAACGTGCCGTTGCTCGACCTGGTCAACGAGCGCGAGATCCCGATCGGCGACGACTTCGCGCGCGACGCCGTGTCGGCGTTCTCGGTCGACGACGACCTCCAGTGCATGCCCTACGCCGCCTCGCCGATGGTGATCTACTACAACACCGAGCTCGTCGACTTCGCCGCGATGGAGGCCGAGGGCCTGCTGGTGCCGCGTGCGGACCGCACCAGCTGGAACTTCGCGGAGTTCCGGGTGGCGGCGGAGTTCGCGAGCCGGCCGCGCCGCAACACCCGCGGCATCTACATCGACCCGACGCTGCGCGGCCTGGCGCCGTTCATCTACTCCGGCGGCGGCCAGCTGTTCGACGACGAGAACCACCCGACCAGCCTCGCGCTCGGCGACGACGGCTCGACCGACGCGCTGCGTCGTACCCTCGAGCTGCTGCGCGACCCGCGGCTGACCCTGAGCGCCAAGCAGCTGGCGCAGCGTCCGGCCGTGGACTGGTTCAAGCGCGGCAAGCTCGCGATGATCGCCGGCTTCAGGGGGCTGACCCCGGAGCTGCGCGGCGTCGAGGGGCTGAGCTTCGACGTGATGCCGATGCCCTCGCTCGGCTCGGCCAAGACCATCGCCGACCTCACCGGCATCTGCCTGGCGCCCGCCCGCCCGGCGCGCAACGAGGCCGCGGCCAACGTGCTCAGCTACCTGGTGAGCGACGAGGCGCTGGCTCGGGTGGCCGAGACCGGCTACGTCCAGCCCGCGAAGCTGACTGTGGCCTTCTCCAACGACTTCCTCCAGCCGGGCCAGGCGCCCGAGCACGCCGCGCTCTTCAACTCGGTGATGCGCTCGATCGTGCTGCCGCCGCTGATGAGCCAGGGGCGTGAGCTGCGCGAGCTGGTCGACCCTGACATCGAGACACTGCTGACGACGCCGGACATCGCCGACCTGCAGGAGTCGCTGAGGGCGATCGACGAGAAGTCGCGCAGCCTGCTCGACCCGGACTACGTCGCGCCGTCGGAGACGCCGTCGGACGGGTCCTCCGAGGCCCCCTCCGACACCGAGTCCGACTCCGCCGCTCCCTGACGCCCCTTCCCTCCGCGGGTCGCGGGGGATGCCTCGGCGTCGAGGACGGCCCGGCTGAGCGCGGACGCGGTCAGCCCGATCTGCCAGCTGCGCGCGCCGAGGGCCCGCAGCTGGTCGATGACCGCCTCGAGCAGGTCGACCGGGTCGCGGGTGCTCGGCGGTGCCCACATCACCCGGCGCAGACTGTCGGGGGTGAGCAGGTTCTCGAGCGGGACGGAGTGCTCCTCGGCCAGCGCGGAGACGGCGGCGCGGGCCAGCTCGAGCCGGCGGGCGGCGACCGGGTCCTTGTCGGCCCAGGTGCGCGGCGCCGGCGGACCGTCGCCGTGGGTGACCCGGGTCGGCAGCTCCTCCTCCGGCAGGTCCGCGGCCGACTGCAGCGCGGCCAGCCACTCGCGGGCGTGCCGGGCGGCGCCGCGGCCGTGGAAGCCTGGAGTGCCGAGCAGACCACCGCGGGTGGTCGGCATCGCGGTCGCCGCCGCCACGATGGCGGCGTCGGGGATCAGCCGGCCCGGAGTCACGTCGCGCTCGCGGGCGATCGCGTCGCGGGCCTCCCACAGCGCCCGCACCGCGCCGAGGGTACGACGCCCGCGCACCTTGTGGAGGCCGGAGGTGCGCCGCCACGCATCGACCCGGACGGCCGGCTCGAAGCCGCGCACGTGCTCGAACTCCTGGCGCGCCCAGTCCGCCTTGCCGGCCTCCTCGAGCTGAGCGGCCAGCAGGTCGCGCAGCTCGACGAGGACCTCCACGTCGAGGGCGGCGTACTCCAGCCACGGCTCGGGCAGCGGCCGGGTCGACCAGTCGACAGCGGAGTGCTCCTTGCGCAGGTGGCGCTCGAGCAGGGTCTCCACCAGGGTGGCCAGCCCGACGCGCGGGTAGTCGAGCAGCCGGCCGGCGAGCTCGGTGTCGAACAGCGCGACCGGGCGCAGGCCCACCTCGGCCAGGCAGGGCAGGTCCTGCGTGGCGGCGTGCAGGATCCACTCGGCGTCGCCGATCGCCTCGGCGAGCGGGGCCAGGTCGGGGAACGGGATCGGGTCGATCAGGCCGATGCCCGCCCCGGCCCGCTTGACCTGGATCAGGTAGGCCCGGTTGGAGTAGCGGTAGCCGGACGCGCGCTCGGCGTCGATCGCCACGGGTCCCGTGCCGGCGGCGAGCAGGACGCAGTACGCCGCCAGCGCCTCCGGGGTGTCGATCACGGGCGGCAGACCGTCGGCGAGGGTCAGCAACTCGACCGGCTGCTGGTCCTCCTCGGGTGTCGCCTCGGCTGGCTGGTCGGCCATCAGCCGCCCCGCTGGCCGCGCCGCGACGGCATGACCGCGATCCCGTCGGGCACCGGCTCGAGACCGCCGGCGGTACACATCAGCTCGCCCCACGCCTCGGCGTGCGTGGCGATGTCGTCGGGGTCGACCGGCGTCCAGGACGCCCGGATCTCCAGCTGGGCACTGCCCGGGTCGTCGGCCATCGAGCCATAGCTCTCGGTGACCACCTTGGTGACGGTGCCGGACACCGCGACGTACTCGGCGCCGTGGGCCTCGAGCGCGTCGGTCAGCCAGGTCCAGCCGACGTCGGTCAGCATCGGGTCGGTCGCCAGGTCGTGGTCGATGTCGGCGCGGCAGTAGGCCACGCAGCGGAAGGTGCCCTCCCAGGCGTCGTTGCCGGCGGGGTCGTGGAGCAGCACCAGGCGCCCGGTGGCGACCTCGTCGTCGTCGACGGTGACGTCGGCGGACAGTGCGGCGGCGTACGGCGCGATGCGCTGCGGTGCCGGCATCTCCTCGCAGAACACCTCGGGGCGGAACACGGCCGCGCGCAGGCCCGCGACGGCAGCGGTGAACTCCGGGGGAGTGCCGGCCGCGCCGGACCCCTGGTTCATCTCCTGGCGGGCGACCATGAGGCCACCCTAGGACGAGAGGGCCGGATCGATGTGCGTCCCACGCCGTTGACCTGCGACGCTGGGTCCCGTGACCGCCCCCCTGCACGACAGCGCACTCCTCAAGGCAGCCCGCGGCGAGTCGGTGCCGCACACGCCGGTCTGGTTCATGCGGCAGGCCGGCCGCTCGCTGCCGGAGTACCTGAAGGTGCGCGAGGGCATCGCGATGCTCGACTCCTGCATGAACGCCGAGCTCATCACCGAGATCACCCTCCAGCCCGTGCGGCGGTACGGCGTGGACGCGGCGATCTTCTTCTCCGACATCGTGCTGCCGCTCAAGGCGGTCGGCGTCGACCTCGACATCGTGCCCGGCGTGGGCCCGGTCGTCGCCTCGCCGGTGCGCACGCTGGCCGACGTCGCCGCGATCCCGGACCTCACTCCCGAGCAGATCCCCTACATCACCGGGGCCGTCGAGAGCCTGGTCGCCGAGCTGGCCTCGGTCAACGGCGGCACCCCGCTGATCGGGTTCGCGGGCGCGCCGTTCACGGTGGCGTCCTACCTCGTCGAGGGCGGGCCGTCCAAGGAGCACGCGAAGACGAAGGCGCTGATGTTCGGCGCCCCCGAGGTGTGGGACGCGCTGATGCGCAAGATCGCCGACGTCTCCGCGGTGTTCCTCGAGACCCAGGTCGCGGCGGGCGCCTCGGCGGTCCAGCTGTTCGACTCGTGGGCCGGCGCGCTCACCCCGGCCGACTACGTCCGCTTCGTGCAGCCGCACTCCGCCCGCGTGCTGGAGCGGGTCGGCGCGCTGGGCGTGCCGCGCATCCACTTCGGCGTCGGTACGTCGAACCTGCTCGATCTGATGGGCGAGGCGGGCGCCGACGTGGTCGGCGTCGACTGGCGCACCCCGCTCGACCGCGCGATCCCGCTCGTCGGCGAGCGCTCGGTGCAGGGCAACCTGGACCCGACGCTCGTCTTCGCGCCGACCGAGGTGATGACCGAGCGCGCCGCCGCCGTCATCGAGGCCGGTCGCGCGGCTCGGGGCCACATCTTCAACCTGGGCCACGGGGTCATCCCGAGCACCGACCCGGACCAGCTCGCGCGGCTGACCGAGTTCGTGCAGTCCTACCCGCTGGACTGAGACTTCAGGAGCCGGCGGCCTTCTTCGCGGCCGTCTTCCGCGCCGCGGTCCGCTTCGCGACCGTGACCTGGCCCTTGAGCCCGACCCGCACCCCGGATCCGGTGCCGGTCGTCGTCAGGTAGGGCTGCCCCTCGACGAGCGTGGCCAGCTTCGCGGCGCCGTACAGCCGCGGGTCGAAGGAGGAGTCGGCCGAGCGGAGGTAGCTGCCGATCGCGGCGAGGTGGGCCCAGCCGTCGTCGTCCGAGGTCGCGTTGACCGCGCGGCTCAGCAGGCTCTGCAGGTTGGGGAGGTTGGGGAGGGGCGCGGCGGGCTCGGCCTCCTCCGGGGTGTCGGCCCCGCCCTCCTCGCCGAGCACCTCGAGGTAGATGAAGGTGTCGCAGGCGGCGACCAGCGACTGCGGCGTCTTGCGCAGCCCGAGGCCGTAGACGGTCTTGCCCGACTCCCGCAGGCGGGTCGCGAGCCGGGTGAAGTCGCTGTCGCTGGACACGAGGGCGAAGGCGTCGAGGTTGCCCGAGTAGAGCAGGTCCATCGCGTCGATGATCAGCGCGGAGTCGGTCGCGTTCTTCCCGGTCGTGTACGCGAACTGCTGTACCGGGACGATGGCGTGCCGGTTGAGCTGGGCCTTCCAGCCCCCGAGCTGGGGTGTCGTCCAGTCGCCGTAGGCCCGCTTCACGGTCGCGACGCCGTACGTCGCGAGCTCCTCCAGCAGGGCGCTCACGTGCTTCGGCGAGGTGTTGTCGGCGTCGATGAGGACGGCCAGACGCGCGGTGCTCGGCGTGATGGTCACCGGCCCATCATGGCGCAGCGGCCATCACCGCCGTCTCAGGAGGCAGCGCTCGAGCTCGCCGCCGCTCCGCGGTACTCCGTGGCCCGCGCGGTCAGCGCGGCCTGCAGCTCGCGCACGGGCAGCGGCTGCTGCAGCGAGGTGCGCTGGCGCAGCTGGAGGGTGAGGTAGGTCTGCTCGCCGGCGATCGGGCGGGCCTCGATCATGCCGACCCGGTGCAGCGGGTCGCCGATCACCGTGTAGTCGGGCAGCACGGTCACGCCGACGCCCTCGGCGACCAGCGCCTTGCCCATCTCCGCGCCGTCGGTGCTGTGCGCGGCCGGCGGGAGCTCGGGACCGAACGCGCGGTGGACGTAGCGGTGCATGACGTAGCCGGGCCGCATCATCACGAACCGCTCCTGGCGCAGCTCGTCGATGGTGACCTGTGGGCGGGCGGTGAGAGCGTGGCCCGCGGGGAGGACGGCGACCGGCCGGCCGTGCAGCAGGTCGACGCCGTCGAGGCCGACGGGGGCCTCGTCGCCGTCGAGGACGTTGACCAGGCCGAGGTCGAGGGTGCCCTCGGCGAGGTCCTCGTCGATCTGGGCCTGCTGGAGGGTGAGCACCTCGACCGTCGTGCCGGGATGGCGCTCCTGGAATGCCCGCACCGCCGGGATGAGCAGGGTCGAGGTGGCGGCATGCACGGTGCCGACCCGGATCACCCGGGTGTCGGCACGGCGGTCGCCGGCCGCGTTGCGCAGCCGCTCGACCGCGGCGAGGACGTCGGCCATGTAGGGGAGCAGCTCGCGGCCCTCGCGGCTGATCCGGGCCCCGGACCGGCGGCGGTCGAGCAGGGTGACCCGCAGCTCGCGCTCGAGCTTGGTCAGCGCCTCGCTGAGCGCCGGCTGGGAGAGGTGGAGCTTCTCGCTGGCCCGGCGCAGCGAGCCGTGCTGCGTGACGGCGGTGAGGTACTCCAGCTGTTCGATGCGCATGGGTGCGGCCTTTCACGTCCATCGGTGACGCCGTGGGCCGCAGTCCTTGCCCGCGAGTCAAATACAAGTAAGTCTGTAGACAAACAGTAACACGAGGGCGTGAGGGTCCGGACCCGGCTTACGCAGTGCGGGCCGGACCCCGCGTCCGGCGCCGCAGCAGCAGCCGGACCGGGATCGCCAGCACGGCGAGCAGGATCAGCCACGGGACGAGGAAGCCGACCACCACCAAGACCGCGCCGGCGCCGTCGACGAACGCGTCCCAGCCCTTCGCCAGCCCGCCCAGGAAGCCGTCGGCCTCGTCGTCCTCGTGCTCATGCCGCGCCGCCGGCCGCTCGATGTAGACGGTGAGCGTGGACATGCTGGTCTGGTCGGCGAGCCACCGCTGCCGGGACTCGAGTGCGTCGAGGTCCGCCTGCCTGCTGGCGAGCTGGGACTCGATGGCGACGATCTGCTCGATCGTCTCCGCGCGCGCCAGCAGCGTCTCGATGCGCTGCACACTCTTGCGCTGCGCCCGGATCCGGGCGTCGACGTCGACCACCTCCGCGCTCACGTCCTCGCCGTTGGTGGTCGTGCCCGTCGGCGTCGCCACCTCCTCGAGCGCCGCCACCACGTCGTCGAACGCCTCGCTCGGCACCCGCAGCACCAGCCGCGCCGTGCTCAGCTCGCCCTTCTCGCCCGTCGTGGTCTCCTGCTCGCCGAGCGTGCCCCGATGGGCGTCGACCACCTTGCGCACCTCCAGCCGGGCCTTGCCGACGTCCTCGGCCGCCAACGACACGGTGCCGGTCGAGATCACCGCCGGCTGCTGTCCGGTCGCCGCCTTGCCGCGGTCGCGTGCCGCGCCGTCGACCGCCTGCGCATCCGGCGCCGCCGGATCCTCCGTGCCCGGCGCGGCCTCGCTCATCATCACGTCCGCCGTCGAGGCCCGCGCGCCGCCGGAGCTCCCGGCGTCCCCGGAGTCGGAGGAGTCGGAGGAGTCGCCGCAGCCGGCGAGGGCGAGCAGGGTGGTGAGTACGGCGAGGGCGAGTGCGGTACGGCGCGGTGAGATGGGCATGGCACTCCGACGCCGACCGGCCCCCTGTGGTTCCCGGCCCGCGTCGCACCGCCCTACAGCAGGCCTTGGGCCTTCAGGGCCAGGTAGTGGTCGGCCAGGGCCGGCGGCAGCTCGCCCGCGTCGGCGTCGACGACGTCGACACCGAGCCGCACCAGCATGGCGCGGGTGCGCTCACGACGGTGCAGCTCGTGGGCGGCGGCCGCGGCGGCGTAGACGTCGTCGGCGGTGGGCGCCGTCGAACCGGCCGCGTCGTCGGCGAGCGTGGCCAGCCGGGTGAGCTCGGGATCGCGGACCGAGGCGATCACCACGCGGTGGTGGCGGGTGAGGACCGGCAGCACGGGCAGCAGTCCGTCGGCGATCGCGGAGGGCTCGAGCGCGGTGAGCAGGACGACGAGGGCGCGCTGGCGCCCGAAGCCCTGGACGGCGCCGGCCAGCAGATCCCAGTCGGCCTCGACCAGGACCGGGTCCAGGTCGGCCATCTGCTCCTGCAGGCGCAGCGCGACGTCGCGGGCGCCGTGCAGCCGCTGCCGGGCCCGCACCCGACGGTCGCCGGCGACGAAGTCGACCCGGTCGCCGGCCCGTGAGGCGAGGGCTGCCAGCAGCAGGGCGGAGTCCATGGCGGCGTCGAGACGCGGCATGCCGTCGGTCTCGGGCTCGCCGGCGACGCGGGCGACCCGACCGGCCGACGTACGGGCGGTGTCGAGGACCAGCACCACCCGGCGGTCCCGCTCGGGCTGCCAGGTGCGGACCACGACGTGGGCGTTGCGGGCCGAGGCGCGCCAGTCGATGGAGCGCACGTCGTCGCCGCGGACGTACTCGCGCAGCGAATCGAACTCCGTGCCCTGCCCCCGCACCCGCACGGCGGCCCGCCCGTCGAGGTCGCGCAGCCGCGCCAGCCGGGAGGGCAGGTGCTTGCGGGAGTCGAACGGCGGCAGCGCCCGGACCGCGCCGGGCACGTCGTAGGTCCGCTGCCGGGCGACCAGGCCGAGCGGTCCCCACGACCGGACCGTGACGCCGGCGGCGCGCAGGTCGCCGCGGCGCCGGGGGAGCAGCGGCGTGGTCAACCGCCGCTGATCGCCGGCGACCAGACGCAGCCGGAACCGGTTGTCGCGGGCGCCGGCCGAGGGCTGCCAGGCGTCGCGGACGTGAAGGTGGAGGCGGCGGCCGGTCGCGGCGACGACGAGATCGGACGACGCCGGGTCGCCGAGGCGGACCGAGCCCGGCGGGCGCCGGGTGATCGTGGCGAGCGCGGGGGAGGGGGTGAGCAGCCGGTCGAGGGCGACCAGCAGCAGCACTCCGAGCAGCCACAGCCAGACCGTGCCGGCCTGCGGGCGCAGCACGACCGCCCCCACTCCCAGGAGGAGCAGCAGCGGTACCCGGCCGGAGATCGCCATCAGGTCAGCGCGGGACCGGGACGGACGCGATCGCGGACGCCAGCACCTGGGTGACGTCGACGCCGTCGAGCTCGGCCTCGGCGCGCACGCCGAGACGGTGGGCCAGGGACGCCTGCGCGAGCGCCTTCACGTCGTCGGGCGTCACGAAGTCGCGGCCCGACAGCCACGCCCACGCCCGCGCGGCCCGCAGCAGCGCGGTCGCGCCGCGCGGGCTCACGCCCAGCGACAGCGACGGGGACTGGCGGGTGGCGCGCGCGATGTCGACGATGTACGACGCCACCTCGGGCGAGACCTGCACCTTCCGCACCGCCGCCTGGCCGGCCTCGAGGTCGGCGACGCCGGCCACGGGGCGCACCCCGGCGCCGGCCACGTCGCGCGGGTCGAAGCCGGCGGCGTGCCGGGTGAGGATGGTGATCTCGTCCTCGCGCGGCGGCACGGGGAGCACGACCTTGAGCAGGAACCGGTCGAGCTGGGCCTCGGGCAGCGGGTAGGTGCCCTCGAACTCGACCGGGTTCTGGGTGGCGGCGACCAGGAACGGGCGCGGCAGCGGCCGGGTCACGCCGTCGGCCGACACCTGGCCCTCCTCCATCGCCTCCAGCAGTGCCGACTGGGTCTTCGGGGGCGTCCGGTTGATCTCGTCGGCGAGCAGCAGGTTGGTGAAGATCGGGCCCTCACGGAAGCTGAGCTCGCCGCCGCCGGCGGAGTCGATGACCAGCGAGCCCGTGATGTCGCCCGGCATCAGGTCGGGGGTGAACTGCACCCGGCGGGTCTGCACGTCGAGGCTCTGGGCCAAGGTGCGCACCAGCAGGGTCTTGGCCGTACCGGGCACGCCCTCCATCAGCACGTGGCCGCCGCAGAGCAGCGCGACGAGCAGCCCGGACACGGCCGCGTCCTGGCCGACCACGGCCTTGGCGACCTCCTGGCGCACGGCGAGCAGCCGTTCGCGGACGTCGGCCTCGTGGGTGGTCTGGGTCATGAGCGTCGTACCTCTCTCCTCAGTCGGGCCAGGTCCTGCGCGAGCCGGACCAGGTCCGGGTCGGTCGCCGGGGGCGGGTGGGCGTCGTCGAGCAGCGTGGCCACGGCCTCGACGGGGGCGTCGAGGTGGCGCGCGGCCGCCTCGATCACCGCCGGCGCCGGGGCGGCGCGGTCCAGCCGCAGCCGGTGGGCGATGTCGGCGCGGGCGGCGCGGCGCAGCGCGCGGGCGGCGTGGTCGCGGTCGCCGCTGCGGCGGTACATCCGGCCGCGGCTGCGCGCGGTCTCGACCGCGCGGACCACGACCGGCAGCGGCTCGGTCGAGAGCGGCCCGAGCCGGCGCACACGCCACAGCAGCAGCGCGAGGCCCGCGAGGGCCACGACCCACAGCGCGGGCCCGATCCACTCGGGCAGCAGGCTGCCGATCGTGACGGCGTCGTCGGAGACGGCGTCCGTCGCGTCGGGGACGTACCAGACCAGCCGCGGCTCCTGCCCGAGCAGCCGCAGCCCCACCGCCGCGTTGTCGGCGCGGGTGACCTGGTCGTTGGTCAGTGCCTGCCCGGCGCCGAACAGGACCAGCCCGCCGACGGTCCGCACCAGCGCCCGGTCGTCGACCGGGAAGCACCCCGCGCCGGTGTACGACGTCGCGCGGTCCACCTCGACGCGCAGTCCGTCGAGGTCGACGCCCGCGATGTCGCCGGGGCAGCGGGCGTCGACCGCGTGATCCTTGTCGGCGGACACGGTGAGCAGGCCCAGCTCGGCGTCGATCTGGTTGACGATCGCGAAGTCCGGCTCGACGAGCACGGTCCGCGCCGCCGCGGAGGCGTGGGCGCGCATCCGCTCGAGCGTGCTCGCCGCCAGCTGCTCGGTGCCGCTCACCACGACCGTGGTCTCGTCGTCGACCGTCGCCTCGTCGAACGCGTCGGCCGAGCGGGCGATGGTGACGTCGACGCCCTGATCGGCCAGCACCTCGGCCAGCGCCTGGGCGCCGTCGGGGCCCGGGTTGCGCGGGTCGGCGTCGCCCGGGTACTTCTCCGCGCCGCGCGTGGTCCATACCGCCACCAGCAGCGCGAGCACGATGGCCGCCGCGACCGCGAGCTGCGTCCGTGACACCCGCACCCGGGTCATCGGCGCACCGCCCGGCCGGCCAGGGCGTCGTCGAGCGCCAGCAGCTCGGCGGCCTGCGCGGTCGTGGCCGGCCGCTCGCCGTAGAGCACGCCGTCGAAGAGGTCGGCGCCGCGCAGCACTGCCCCGCGGTGCTCGGGGAAGACGGCCACCAGCGCGTCGGCCAGCTCGTGGGCCGTGGCCTGGGGCAGGTCCTCGATCCGGCCGCGCTCGACCTGCCGCACCGCCGCCGCTCGGTAGGCGTCGACCAGGGCCGCCGCGACGTCGCCGGCGGCCAGCGCCGCCTCGGCCCGGGCCCGCAGCTGCTCGGCGCTCACCACCTCGTCGGTGAGGGCGGGGGCGTGCGCGACCCGGCCGGTCGCCGTACGACGGGCGCGGCTGGCCAGGAACAGCACGCCGGCCACGATCAGCAGCACGACCAGGATCGCGGCCGCCGTGGCCAGCCCCGAGGACCCGGAGGCGGCGTCGACCGTGCTGGAGATCAGCCGGTCGAGCCAGCGGGTGAGCCGGCCGACGACGTCGTCTTGGTAGTACTCGGGCCGGACCAGCTCGCGGCGCAGCTGGCGACGCGCCTCGTCGCCACTCGGGTCGAGCGGCGGGTCGAGGCGGACGAGAGCGAGCGCCGGGATCATGCGGGGACGATCCCCGCCTCCCGCATCAGCTCCACGTCGAAGGCCTCCTTGCGCATCCGGAGGTCGACGTACTGCACCGACGTGACGGCCGCGAGGAACGGCGCGACGAAGGCGTTCTGGATGACCAGCGCCACGGCCTGGGTCAGGATCAGCGCGAGCACGGCGTACTCCGGCACCGCCAGCGCCACGATGTTGCCGACGATGCTGACCGGGAACGACAGCAGGCCGCCGGCGAACTGGGCGATCAGCATCGTGAGCAGCGCGATGCCGAACGTGCGCCAGAACTGCCGCGCGCTCAGCTGCCAGCCGCGCCCGATCGCGCCGAAGACGCCGACCGGCTCCAGCATCAGTGCCGGCACCGGCAGGTAGTAGTAGCGGATCCACAGCCAGCAGCACAGCGCGACGAACGCCGGGACGCTCACCAGGCCCCACGCCACGACCGGCCACGGACCGCTGCTGAGCTCGACGACGACCACCCACAGCAGCGCGTAGACCACGAGCATCGCCAGGAAGGTCAGGTTGAGGATCAAGGTAAGCCCGAGCAGGCGCCAGCGCTTCCCGCGGGTCGCCGCCCATGCCTCGGCGAGCCCGAGCCGGCGGCCGACCGCCGCGGCCCGGGTCACGTGGGCGACCATGCCGGTCACGAACACCACGCCGACCTGGGCGATCGCCACCGACAGCAGCAGCGAGCCGTAGGCCGCCAGCGTGCCGAGCAGCTCGGCCACCGAGGCGTCCGGGTCGACCTCGCCCGAAGCGTCGGCCGCGATCCCGATCGTCAGCGAGATCACCAGGGTCACCAGCACCGGGATCAGCATGGCCACGGCCGTGACCATCACCGCGGCGCCGACGGTGGCCTTCGGGTTGAACCGGATGATCCGGAACGCGGCGTCGTAGATGTTGCCGAGGTTGAGCGGGCGCAGGGGGAGCGCGCCGGGCTTGTGGGCCGCGCCGAGCATCAGCCCGGCCGCGGGACCGGGCCCCGGACCGGTCGGGTACGGCGCCCAGCCGGTCGTCGGCGCCGCTGCCGGAGCCGCTCCCGGCGGCGGGAACGACGGCCCGGCGGCGCCGGGCGGGACCGGGTCGGCCGGCGCCGGCGCACCCGGGGGCGGGTACTGCTGCGAGGGCCCGTCGGTCATGCGGCTCATCCTTGCATCCGGGTCCTGCGGAAAACCGGGGGAGACGCCGTCGCGAAGGCAGCGGCCTTCGCAATTTGGTGCGCCCCGCGAACTCTGCCAAGATGTTCCGGTTGCCCCGGACAGGTCGTCGGGGTGCGCGCCAGTCTTGACTACTGAATCGTGTCTCCCCTGCGGAGTGGTCGGCCCTGCCGATCCGAGCCGCGTGGAGCGTGTGCCGGTCGTCGACATCAGCTCGCACCGCACGCCCGGGAGGCCCGAGGCAGCCAAGAACAACAGCTCCACTTCCCCGAGGGAAGACGTGTGTGCCTGAAGCAAGGTGCGACACGCCCGACCGCGGGGGTCGGAGCTGAAGGACCCAGAGTCGTACGACGAGTAAGGACGAGAGAGACCTATGGCGGGACAGAAGATCCGCATCAGGCTCAAGGCCTATGACCACGAGGTGATCGACACCTCGGCGCGCAAGATCGTGGACACGGTCACCCGGACGGGTGCGAAGGTCGCCGGCCCGGTGCCGCTGCCGACCGAGAAGAACGTCTTCTGTGTCATCCGCTCGCCGCACAAGTACAAGGACTCGCGCGAGCACTTCGAGATGCGCACCCACAAGCGGCTCATCGACATCATCGACCCCACGCCGAAGACGGTCGACAGCCTCATGCGCCTCGACCTGCCGGCCGGTGTCGACATCGAGATCAAGCTCTAGGTCGGGGGAGATCGAGACATTATGACCATCGAGCGCAACGTGAAGGGCCTGCTGGGCACCAAGCTCGGCATGACCCAGCTCTGGGACGAGAACAACCGGGTCATCCCGGTCACCGTGGTCGCCGCCGGCACCAACGTCGTGACCCAGGTCCGCCAGCCCCAGCCCGATGGCTACAACGCCATCCAGATCGGCTTCGGCGAGATCGAGGGCCGCAAGGTCAACAAGCCGCAGGCGGGTCACTTCGCCAAGGCCGGTACGACCCCGCGCCGTCACGTCGTCGAGATCCGCACCGCGGACGCCAGCGAGTACACCGTCGGCCAGGAGCTCCCCGTCGACACGTTCGAGGCCGGCCAGGTCATCGACGTGACCGGCACCAGCAAGGGCAAGGGCTTCGCCGGTGTCATGAAGCGTCACGGCTTCGCCGGCGTCAGCGCCTCCCACGGTGCCCACCGCAACCACCGCAAGCCGGGCTCGATCGGCGCGTGCGCCACCCCCGGCCGCGTGTTCAAGGGTCTGCGCATGGCCGGCCGGATGGGTACCGACACCGTCACCACCCAGAACGTCACCGTCCACGCCGTCGACGTCGAGAAGGGCATCGTCCTGATCAAGGGCGCCGTTCCTGGCCCCAAGGGCGGCCTCGTCGTTCTCCGCACGGCTGCGAAGAAGGGCTGAGCACCGTGAATGATGCCGCGAAGACCGTTTCCGTCGTCTCTGTCGACCTGCCCGCCGAGATCTTCGGTGTCGAGGTCAACATCCCGCTGATCCACCAGGTCGTCGTCGCCCAGCAGGCGGCTGCGCGTCAGGGCACCCACGCCACCAAGCGTCGCGGCGAGGTCCGCGGCGGTGGCAAGAAGCCCTACAAGCAGAAGGGCACCGGCCGCGCCCGCCAGGGCTCGACCCGGGCGCCGCAGTTCGCCGGCGGTGGCGTCGTCCACGGCCCGCAGCCGCGTGACTACAGCCAGCGCACCCCCAAGAAGATGAAGGCCGCCGCCCTGCGCAGCGCCCTCTCCGACCGGGCCCGCAACGAGCGGATCCACGTCGTCGAGGGTCTCGTCGCGGGCGACAAGCCGTCGACCAAGGCCGCGCTCGCCTCGCTCTTCGAGCTGACCACCCGCCGCAAGTTCCTCGTCGTGCTGGAGCGCGCCGACAGCCTCACCTGGCTCTCGCTGCGCAACGCGCCCGAGGTGCACATCGTGGCGGTCGACCAGCTCAACACCCGCGACGTCCTCGTGAGCGACGACGTGGTGTTCAGCAAGGCCGCGTTCGACCGCCTCGTCGGTGGCAACGACACGGGCGCCGAGGAGGAGAGCAACTGATGAGCACCCTGCACAAGGACCACCGCGACGTCCTGATCGCGCCCGTGGTGTCGGAGAAGAGCTACAGCCTCCTCGACGCCAACAAGTACACCTTCCTGGTGCACCCGGACGCCAACAAGACCGAGATCAAGATCGCCGTGGAGAAGATCTTCGGCGTCAAGGTCACTGGCGTGAACACGCTCAACCGTCCGGGCAAGGTCCGCCGCACCCGCAACGGCCTCGGCAAGCGCAAAGACACCAAGCGCGCCATCGTGAGCCTGGCCGACGGTCACCGCATCGACATCTTCGGAGGTCCGGTCTCCTGACCGGGCCAGGTAGAGGAATCTGACATGGCTATCCGCAAGTACAAGCCGACCACCCCGGGCCGTCGTGGCTCCTCGGTGGCCGACTTCGCCGAGATCACCCGGACCACGCCCGAGAAGTCGCTGACCCGCCCGCTGCCCAAGAAGGGCGGTCGCAACAACCAGGGCCGGATCACCACGCGGCACCACGGTGGCGGTCACAAGCGTGCCTACCGCATCATCGACTTCCGTCGCTACGACAAGGACGGCGTGCCGGCCAAGGTCGCCCACATCGAGTACGACCCGAACCGCACCGCGCGCATCGCGCTGCTGCACTACGCCGACGGCGAGAAGCGCTACATCGTGGCGCCGAAGGACCTGACGCAGGGCATGCGGGTCGAGTCGGGCGTCGGCGCCGACATCAAGCCGGGCAACAACCTGCCGCTGCGCAACATCCCCGTCGGTACGACGATCCACTGTGTGGAGCTGCGTCCCGGCGGCGGCGCCAAGCTGGCCCGCTCGGCCGGCAACAGCGCGCAGCTCGTCGCCCGTGAGGGCTCGCGTGCCACCCTGCGTCTGCCCTCGGGCGAGATGCGCTACGTCGACGTGCGCTGCCGCGCCACGATCGGCGAGGTCGGCAACGCCGAGCAGTCGAACATCAACTGGGGCAAGGCCGGCCGGATGCGCTGGAAGGGCAAGCGCCCGACCGTCCGTGGTGTGGTCATGAACCCGGTCGACCACCCGCACGGTGGTGGTGAGGGCAAGACGTCCGGTGGTCGTCACCCGGTCTCGCCGTGGGGCAAGCCCGAGGGCCGTACGCGCAAGCGCAAGGCCAGCGACTCCCAGATCATCCGACGCCGCAAGTCCGGCAAGAACAAGCGCTGAAGGAACGTCAGAGATGCCTCGCAGCCTGAAGAAGGGCCCCTTCGTCGACGGCCACCTGCTCAAGAAGGTGGACGCCGAGAACGAGAAGGGCACCCACAACGTCATCAAGACCTGGTCGCGCCGGTCGATGATCATCCCCTCGATGATCGGCCACACCATCGCGGTCCACGACGGTCGCAAGCACGTCCCGGTCTTCGTGTCCGACTCCATGGTCGGCCACAAGCTCGGTGAGTTCGCGCCGACCCGCACCTACCGCGGCCACGTCAAGGAAGACCGGAAGGGACGCCGTCGATGAGCACCACTGAGCGTCACCGCACCAGCGCGCGTCGCGAGTCGCTGCTGGGCGACGAGCCCGGCGCCTTCGCGACCGCCCGCTTCGTGCGGATCACCCCGATGAAGGCGCGCCGTGTCATCGACCTGGTCCGCGGTCTGCCCGCCGACGAGGCGCTGACCCTGCTGCAGTTCGCGCCGCAGTCGGCCTCCGAGACCGTCTCCAAGGTGCTGCAGAGCGCCGTCGCGAACGCCGCGACCACCGAGGGCCTGGCCACCGGTGACCTGGTCGTCTCGGTCGCGCGGGTCGACGAGGGTCCGACGATGAAGCGCTGGCGTCCGCGTGCGCAGGGCCGGGCCACCCGGATCAACAAGCGCACCAGCCACATCACCATCGCGGTCCAGCCGGCCGACGTCGTCTCGGGGAAGAAGGGCAAGAAGTAATGGGCCAGAAGATCAACCCGAACGGCTTCCGCCTCGGCATCTCGACCGACCACAAGTCGCGTTGGTACGCCGACAAGCTGTACAAGTCCTACGTCGGCGAGGACGTCGCGATCCGCAAGCTGCTCAGCAAGGGCATGGAGCGGGCCGGCATCGCCAAGGTCGAGATCGAGCGCACCCGAGACCGGGTCCGCGTGGACATCCACACCGCGCGGCCGGGCATCGTCATCGGTCGCCGTGGCGCCGAGGCCGACCGGATCCGCGGCGAGCTCGAGAAGCTCACCGGCAAGCAGGTCCAGCTGAACATCCTCGAGGTCAAGAACCCCGAGATCGACGCGCAGCTGGTCGCGCAGGGTGTCGCCGAGCAGCTGTCGGGCCGCGTGCAGTTCCGCCGCGCGATGCGCAAGGCCATGCAGACCTCGATGCGCTCCGGTGCCAAGGGCATCCGGATCCAGTGCTCGGGCCGCCTCAACGGCGCCGAGATGTCGCGCACCGAGTTCTACCGCGAGGGCCGCGTCCCGCTGCACACGCTGCGTGCCGACATCGACTACGGCTTCTACGAGGCCCGCACGACCTTCGGCCGGATCGGCGTGAAGGTCTGGATCTACAAGGGCGAGGTCGCCGGCACCCGTGCCGAGCGCCAGGCCCAGGCTGCCGCCCGCGCCGGCGTCCCCGGTCGCGGTGGCCGCCCCAGCCGTGGTGGCGACCGGCCGACCCGTGGGTCGCGCGGCGACCGCCCGAACCGCTCGGACCGCAACGCCGAGGCTGCCGCTCCCGCCGCGGAGAGCAGCCCGGAGGCCGCGCCGGCTGCCGAGCCCAGCACCGGAACGGAGTCCTGACCATGTTGATGCCGCGTCGCGTCAAGCACCGCAAGCAGCACCACCCCAAGCGGTCGGGTGCTGCCAAGGGCGGTACGTCGCTCGCGTTCGGTGACTTCGGTATCCAGGCGCTGGAGGGTGCGTACGTCACCAACCGGCAGATCGAGTCGGCCCGTATCGCGATGACCCGTCACATCAAGCGTGGCGGAAAGGTCTGGATCAACATCTACCCGGACCGCCCGCTCACCAAGAAGCCCGCCGAGACCCGCATGGGCTCCGGCAAGGGCTCGCCCGAGTGGTGGGTCGCCAACGTCAAGCCCGGCCGCGTCATGTTCGAGCTCTCCGGCGTCCCGGAGGACATCGCCCGTGAGGCCATGCGCCGTGCGATCCACAAGCTGCCCATGAAGGCCCGTTTCATCACGCGAGAGGCCGGTGAGTTCTGATGGCGAGCGTCATCCGCGCCCACGAGCTGGACGAGCTCAACGACGTCGACCTCGAGGCCAAGCTGCGCGAGGCCAAGGAGGAGCTGTTCAACCTCCGCTTCCAGGCGGCCACCGGCCAGCTCGAGAGCCACGGTCGGCTGCGCACGGTCAAGAAGGACATCGCCCGGATCTACACCGTGGTGCGTGAGCGCGAGCTCGGCATCCGGACCGCCCCGGGAACGGAAGAGGAGAACTGATGAGCACTGAGTCCAACGGCTCCGCGTCCAACGAGACCACTCAGCGCAACGCCCGCAAGACCCGCGAGGGCCTCGTGGTCAGCGACAAGATGGACAAGACCGTGGTCGTGTCCGTCGAGGACCGCGTCAAGCACGCCCTGTACGGCAAGGTCATGCGCCGCAACACGCGGCTCAAGGCCCACGACGAGCAGAACGACTGCGGCGTCGGCGACCGTGTCCTCATCATGGAGACCCGCCCGCTGTCGGCCACCAAGCGCTGGCGCGTGGTGGAGATCCTCGAGCGCGCCAAGTAGTCCACACGTTCGGCCAGGCTCAGCCCACTCTCGTCATGGGTGAGGCTCTGAGAACCGGCACGACAACCAGGAGAAATCGATGATTCAGCAGGAGTCGCGACTCAAGGTCGCCGACAACACCGGTGCCAAGGAGATCCTTTGCATCCGCGTGCTCGGCGGCTCCGGTCGTCGCTACGCCGGGATCGGCGACGTCATCGTCGCCACCGTCAAGGACGCCATTCCCGGCGGCAACGTCAAGAAGGGCGAGGTCGTCAAGGCCGTCGTCGTGCGCACCGTCAAGGAGCGCCGCCGCCCCGACGGCTCGTACATCCGCTTCGACGAGAACGCGGCGGTGATCCTCAAGAACGACGGCGAGCCGCGCGGCACCCGCATCTTCGGCCCCGTGGGCCGTGAGCTGCGGGAGAAGAAGTTCATGAAGATCATCTCGCTCGCGCCGGAGGTGCTGTGATGGCCAGCAAGTTCATTCGCAGCGCTCGCAAGAAGTCCGAGCAGAACCGCAAGAAGCCCCACCTGCGCGTCAAGAAGGGCGACACCGTCAAGGTCATCGCCGGCAAGGACAAGGGCGCCGAGGGCAAGATCATCAAGGTCCTCCGTGAGGAGGAGCGCGTGATCGTCGAGGGTGTCAACCGGATCAAGAAGCACACCAAGGTCGTCGACCAGGGTGGGCGCTCCGGCAACACCGGCGGCATCATCACCACCGAGGCCCCGATCCACGTGTCCAACGTGATGCTGGTCGAGGGCGACGGCGTGACCAAGGTCGGCTACAAGCGGGTCGACGTCACCAAGCGCCGCCCCGACGGCTCCGAGTACAGCTCGACGCGCAGCGTGCGCGTCTCCCGCAAGACCGGGAAGGAGATCTGAGATGAGCGAGACCACCATCGAGAAGGTCACCCCTCGGCTCAAGACCAAGTACCGCGAGGAGATCCTCCCGGCGCTCAAGTCCGAGTTCGAGATCGCCAACGTCATGCAGGTCCCCGGTCTGGTCAAGATCGTGGTCAACATGGGTGTCGGCGAGGCCGCCCGCGACTCGAAGCTGATCGAGGGCGCGATCCGCGACCTGACCGCGATCACCGGCCAGAAGCCGGCCGTGACCAAGGCGCGCAAGTCCATCGCCCAGTTCAAGCTGCGCGAGGGCATGCCGATCGGCACGCACGTCACCCTGCGGGGTGACCGGATGTGGGAGTTCCTCGACCGCCTGCTGGCGCTCGCCCTCCCGCGCATCCGCGACTTCCGCGGTCTCTCGCCCAAGCAGTTCGACGGCCGCGGCAACTACACGTTCGGCCTGACCGAGCAGGTCATGTTCCACGAGATCGACCAGGACAAGGTCGACCGCCAGCGGGGCATGGACATCACCATCGTCACCACGGCGACCAACGACGAGCAGGGGCGCGCGCTGCTGAAGCAGCTCGGCTTCCCGTTCAAGGAGAACTGACATGGCGAAGACTGCGCTCAAGGTCAAGGCGGCTCGCAAGCCCAAGTTCGCGGTGCGCGGCTACACCCGCTGCCAGCGGTGCGGCCGGCCCAAGGCGGTCTACCGCAAGTTCGGCCTGTGCCGGATCTGCCTGCGGGAGATGGCCCACCGCGGCGAGCTGCCCGGCGTCACCAAGTCGAGCTGGTAACACCCAACCGTTGCAGGTCCACTCGCCCGAGTAGCTGAGTGGAAACCACAGCAGAAAGAACACACATCATGACGATGACTGACCCGATCGCAGACATGCTCACGCGTCTGCGCAACGCCAACCAGGCGTACCACGACGCGGTGACCATGCCGTACAGCAAGCTCAAGGAAGGCGTCGCGGAGATCCTCAAGCAGGAGGGCTACATCACCTCCTACGCCGTCGCCGACAACGAGAACGGCGTCGGCAAGCTGCTGACCGTGACCCTCAAGTACGGCCGCAACCGTGAGCGCTCGCTCGCCGGCGTGCGTCGCATCAGCAAGCCCGGCCTGCGGGTGTACGCCAAGCACACCGGTCTGCCGAAGGTTCTTGGCGGCCTGGGCGTGGCGATCATCTCGACCAGCCAGGGTCTGCTGACCGACCGCCAGGCCAACCAGAAGGGCGTGGGTGGGGAAGTCCTCGCCTACGTCTGGTGACAAGGGAAGGAGAGAGAAGAACATGTCGCGCATCGGCAAGCTCCCCGTCCCGGTCCCCGCGGGCGTCGACGTCCAGGTGGACGGCCCCGTCGTCACGGTGAAGGGCCCCAAGGGCACCCTGAGCCACACCGTGGTCGCCCCGATCACGGTCGAGAAGGGCGAGGGCGTCCTCGACGTCAAGCGCCCCGACGACGAGCGCCAGTCCAAGGCCTACCACGGCCTGTCCCGGACGCTCATCAACAACATGGTCGTCGGTGTCACCGAGGGCTACGAGAAGAAGCTCGAGATCGTGGGCGTCGGCTACCGCGTCCTGTCCAAGGGCCCGACCCAGCTGGAGTTCCAGCTCGGCTACTCGCACCCGATCATCTTCGACGCCCCCGAGGGCATCACCTTCACGGTGGACGGCCCGACCAGGCTCGGCGTCGTCGGCATCGACAAGCAGCTGGTCGGCGAGGTCGCCGCCAACATCCGCAAGCTCCGCAAGCCCGAGCCCTACAAGGGCAAGGGCGTCCGTTACGCCGGCGAGCAGGTCCGTCGCAAGGTCGGAAAGGCTGGTAAGTGACCATGGCGATCACCCTCAAGCACCAGCGGAACCTCTCGGCTCGCGCCAGCTCCAAGCTGCGCCGCCAGATCCGCGGTCGCAAGAAGATCTCCGGCACCGCCGCGCGTCCGCGGCTGGTGGTCACGAGGTCGAGCAAGCACATCACCGCCCAGGTCGTCGACGACCTCGTCGGCAAGACGCTCGTGTCGGCCTCGTCTCTCGAGGGCGACCTGCGCGCCTTCGACGGCGACAAGACGGCCAAGGCGAAGAAGGTCGGCGAGCTCGTCGCCGCCCGCGCCAAGGAGCAGGGCGTCGAGTCGGTCGTCTTCGACCGGTCCGGCAACAAGTATCACGGTCGCATCGCGGCCCTGGCAGACGGCGCCCGCGAGGGCGGCCTGACCTTCTGACCGCGAACAGGACTGAGGAGAGATCATGAGCGGACCCCAGCGCGGACAGCGTTCGGGCGGCGACCGTGGCGGCCGTGGTGGCCGCGACGGCGGTCGCGGCGGTGCCGAGAAGAGCCAGTACGTCGAGCGCGTCGTCGCCATCAACCGCGTCGCCAAGGTCGTGAAGGGCGGTCGTCGCTTCAGCTTCACCGCCCTGGTGATCGTCGGTGACGGCGACGGCCTGGTGGGCGTCGGCTACGGCAAGGCCAAGGAAGTTCCCGCGGCGATCGCCAAGGGCGTCGAGGAGGCGAAGAAGAACTTCTTCCGCGTCCCCCGCGTCCAGGGCACGATCCCGCACCCGGTCCAGGGCGAGAAGGCCGCCGGCGTGGTGTTCCTGCGCCCGGCCGCTCCCGGTACCGGTGTGATCGCAGGTGGCCCGGTGCGCGCGGTTCTCGAGTGCGCCGGCATCCACGACGTGCTCAGCAAGTCGCTGGGCTCGTCCAACCAGATCAACATCGTGCATGCGACCGTCGCGGCGCTCCAGATGCTGGAGCAGCCCGAGTCGGTGGCCGCGCGTCGTGGTCTGCCGGTCGAGCACGTCGCCCCGGCGGCGCTGCTCAAGGCCAAGGCCGAGGGCGAGGCCGCTGCGGCTGCCGCCAAGACCTCGGCTCCCGAGGCGGTGTCGCTCTGATGGCACAGCTGAAGGTCCAGCAGACCAAGTCGAAGATCGGCACCAAGGCCAACCAGCGCGAGACGCTGCGCAGCCTCGGCCTCAAGCGGATCGGCGACGTCGTGATCAAGGAGGACCGTCCCGAGATCCGGGGCATGGTCCACACCGTCCGTCACCTGGTGACGGTCGAGGTCGTCGGAGGCGAGTGACTATGACGCTCAAGCTGCACCACCTGCGCCCGGCGCCGGGTGCGAAGACCGCCAAGACCCGCGTGGGTCGTGGTGAGGGCTCCAAGGGCAAGACCGCCGGTCGTGGCACGAAGGGCACCAAGGCCCGCTACCAGGTCCCGGTCGCGTTCGAGGGTGGCCAGATGCCGCTGCACATGCGGCTGCCGAAGCTCAAGGGCTTCAAGAACCCCTTCAAGGTGACCTTCCAGGTCGTCAACCTCGACCGGATCAGCGCGCTGTTCCCCGAGGGCGGCGACGTCACCCCGGAGACGCTGGTCGCCAAGGGCGCCGTCCGCAAGGGCGAGCCGGTCAAGGTGCTCGGCCAGGGTGACCTGACGGTCAAGGTGTCGGTGAGCGC
Organism: Nocardioides sp. S5-5; assembly: GCF_054954065.1. NCBI lineage: Bacteria > Bacillati > Actinomycetota > Actinomycetes > Propionibacteriales > Nocardioidaceae > Nocardioides > Nocardioides sp. S5-5. Next base: position 3,776,446 of record NZ_CP199913.1, on the reverse strand, counting down.
GAACGCGTTCTCCACCTCGGCCAAGGAGAAGATCGAGAGCGCCGGCGGGACCGTCACGGTCCTGTGATGGCGCTGCGAGGGGCGCGTCGGTCCTGGGTGTCAGCCCGGGGGCCCGTCGCGCCCCTCGCGTCGTCTCCACGGCCTGCCGGGCGTACCCGCTGGCGGCTGTGTGTCCCCTGTTAGGCTTCCCGCTGGCCACAAGGCCAGCGATGAGAGAAGAGGACCCGCGTGCTCACCGCGTTCGTGAACGCCTTCCGGACCCCGGACCTGCGGCGCAAGCTGCTGTTCGTCCTGTTGATCATCGTCATCTTCAGGGCCGGTTCCCAGATCCCGGCACCCGGTGTGCATGTCTCCAACGTGGAGAAGTGCATCAAGGTGGTCGAGGAAGGCAGCAACGCCAGCCTCTACAGCCTGGTCAACCTGTTCTCCGGTGGCGCGCTCCTCCAGCTGACGGTCTTCGCGCTCGGCATCATGCCGTACATCACCGCGAGCATCATCTTGCAGCTGCTCGTCGTGGTGATCCCGCGGCTCGAGGCCCTCAAGAAGGAGGGCCAGGCCGGTCAGACGAAGATCACGCAGTACACCCGCTACCTCACCCTGGGCCTCGCGGTCCTGCAGGCCACCGGCATCGTCGCGCTCGCGCGCACCGGCAACCTGCTGCAGGGCTGTGACAGTTCGCAGTACCCGTTGCTCCACAGCAACGACACCAAGACCTTCCTCGTCATGGTCGTGACCATGACCGCCGGCACGGCCGTCATCATGTGGCTCGGCGAGCTGATCACCGAGCGCGGCGTCGGCAACGGCATGTCGATCCTGATCTTCACCCAGGTGGTCGCGACCTTCCCGACCGCGCTGTGGCAGGTCAAGATCAGCCAGGGCTGGTGGACCTTCGGCGTCGTGGTCGCGATCGGCCTGGTGCTGGTGGCCGCGGTCATCTTCATCGAGCAGGCACAGCGCCGGATCCCGGTGCAGTACGCCCGCCGGATGGTGGGTCGCAAGATGTTCGGCGGCAGCTCGACGTACATCCCGCTCAAGGTCAACCAGGCCGGCATCATCCCGGTCATCTTCGCCTCGTCGCTGCTCTACCTGCCGGCGATGGCGGTCCAGTTCAACCAGGAGAACCCCAACCAGATCATCCGGTGGGTCAACGAGTACCTCGTCGACCAGGGCCACCCGATCCACATGGCGGCATACTTCCTGCTGATCATCTTCTTCACCTACTTCTACGTGTCGATCACCTTCAACCCGCAAGAGGTGGCCGACAACATGAAGAAGTACGGCGGCTTCATCCCCGGGATCCGGGCGGGCAAGCCGACCCAGGACTACCTGTCCTACGTCCTGTCCCGCATCACGCTGCCGGGGGCTCTCTACCTGGGTCTGATCTCGCTCGTACCGCTGATCGCGTTCGTGCTGATCAACGCCAACCAGAACTTCCCGTTCGGTGGCACGTCCATCCTGATCATGGTCGGCGTCGCGCTCGACACGGTGAAGCAGATCGAGAGCCAGCTCCAGCAGCGCAACTACGAAGGATTCCTGCGTTGAGGCTTCTGATCATGGGCCCGCCGGGTGCCGGCAAGGGCACCCAGGCGAAGGCCGTCGCCGAGCACTTCGGCGTCCCGGCCATCTCCACCGGCGACATCTTCCGCGCGAACGTCGGGCAGGGCACCCCGCTCGGCGTCGAGGCGAAGCGCTACATGGACGCCGGCGAGTACGTCCCCGACGAGGTCACCAACAACATGGTGCGCGACCGGATCGCCGAGCCGGACGCCGACAAGGGCTTCCTGCTCGACGGCTACCCGCGCACCCTGGCGCAGGTCACCGAGCTCGACAGCATGATCGGCGCGACCGGCCACCGGCTCGACGCCGTGCTCTGCCTGACCGTCGACCAGGAGGCGGTCGTCGGCCGGCTGCTGAAGCGGGCCGAGATCGAGGGGCGTGCCGACGACACCGAGGACGTCATCCGGCGCCGCCTCGAGGTCTACGCCGAGGAGACCGAGCCGCTGATCGCGGTCTACGCCGAGCGGGGTCTGGTGGTCTCGGTCGACGGCATGGGCGAGATCGACCAGGTCCAGCAGCGGATCTTCGACGCGCTGGACTCCGTGCCACAGTCCTGACGTGTTCTTCGACCAGCACCGGATCGAGCTCAAGACGCCGGAGCAGGTCCGCGTGATGCGGGCGGCCGGCCTGGTGGTCGGTCGCACGCTCGCGCTGCTGCGTGAGGCGGTCCGTCCCGGAGTCACGACCGCCGAGCTGGACGCGCTCGCGGAGCGGACCATCCGCGACCAGGGTGCGGTCCCGTCCTTCCTCGGGTACGGCGAGCCGCCGTTCCCGGCGAGCATCTGCGCCTCCGTCAACGACGAGGTGGTCCACGGCGTCCCCGGGCCCCGGGTGCTGGCCGAGGGCGACGCGATCTCCATCGACTGCGGCGCGATCGTCTTCGACGACTCCGGCCAGGGCTGGCACGGCGACGCCGCGGTCACGGTGGCCGTCGGCGCCGTGCGCGACGAGGTGGCCGAGCTGATGCGGGTCACCGAGGAGGCGCTGTGGCGCGGCCTGGCCGCGGCCCGCGTCGGCGGCCGGGTCGGCGACATCTCGCACGCCGTGGCGGCGTACGTCCGCGGCCAGGGGGACTACGGCATCGTCGACGGCTACACCGGCCACGGCATCGGCACCGCGATGCACATGGAGCCCGACGTGCCCAACGAGGGTCGCGCCGGCCGCGGGCCGCGACTGCGCCGGGGCACCGCGCTGGCCGTCGAGCCGATGGTCACCCTCGGCACCCACGACAGCGACGTGGCCGCCGACGAGTGGACCGTCGTCACAACCGACGGCAGCTGGGCGGCGCACTACGAGCACAGCTTCGCGCTGACCGAGAACGGCGTGTGGGTGCTCACCGCCGAGGACGGCGGCCGGGCCCGGCTCGAGGCACTCGGCGTGCCCTACGGCGGCGAGTGACGGCGCGTCGCCCTGCCTGTTCCCAGATCTGATACCGGTGTCCGTGATCTAGGCAACTCCTGTCCCGGTTCCGGCACGAACCGCCGCTCGCGCTCCCTAGTGTCCTCCGTGGAGAGGGAGTGTGAGAACGGTGGCTGGAGTGCGTCCGAAGCAGGATGGGATCCGTCGTCGCTGGGCCGGAGCGGCCTTGGCGATGCTGGTGGGGATGATCGGGCTGGTGGCGGTGGTGCCGCCGTCGGCGGGTGCCCCCGACTCGCTGCAGATCGACAAGACGGTCGACCAGGCCGAGCCGAAGCCGGGGCAGACGTTCACGTACCTGATCCAGGTGCGCTGCTCCGAGGACGACTGCCTGGACGCCCAGGTGGTCGACGAGCTGCCCGACGAGCTGGTCGGCTTCCCGATCCAGAACGTGTCGTTCAGCCCGAACGCCGCCACGGTGCCGCGGACGGTGACCTGGCAGCCGGGTGGCGGGTCGACGCCGCCGGCGACGGTCGTGGCCGGCACGTCCCTGAGCGTGGACCTGGACCAGGCGACCGTCCAGCCGGTGGGCACCGGTCTGCGGGCCGGTACGACCTACACGATCTCGATCTCGCTCAAGGTCCCCGACGACTACCCGCCGGGTCGTAGCCCCGACATCGTCAACACCGCCCGGGTGTCGGCGAGCAACGCCACCACCAAGCAGAGCTCGGCCACGATCAATGTCGACGTGCCGATCACGATGGGCGCGAACGTCACCAAGACCTGGCATCCCGCCAGCCAGTCCTTCGAGCCGGGCGCGGCCTCGACCATCGGCGTCGGCATCCGCAACACCGGCAACGTCGCGGTCGACCGGCTCACCGTCCAGGAGCCGAAGGCCGCGCCGGACGGCGCCGCCACGCTCGACGCGAGCAACCCGTTCACGATCACCGACTTCACCGGCTTCGGCGACGTCGATCTCCCGACCGGCTGCGACACGGTCCGCGTCGACGCCTACGTCCGCACGGCGGGCACCTGGGGCTGGGCGCAGGGCAGCGAGGCGCCCGCGGGCGGCCCGCTGGCCCTGCCCGCCGGCGTGAGCAACGCCCAGGTGGGCGGCATCCGGATCACCTGCCTCGGCGAGATCGCGCCCGGCACCGAGATCCAGGCGGACCTCGGGCTCGCGCAGCGCGCCACGCACCGCAATGACGACAGCGACCTGTCGACCGCCGAGCACCGGGTCGACAACGTCGCCACCGGCAGCGCCGCCCTGAGCGGCCAGCCGACGGTGACCGACGACGCCACGGCGTCGTACGTCGTGCGCCCGGCGATCCCGGCCGTCGAGGCCAACAAGGACATCTCGCCGAGCAGCATCACCGCCGGCCAGGACGCGTCGGCCACGATCAGCGGCACCAACGGTGCCGTGCCGGTGACCTCGCTGGGCCTGCAGGACCGCAACTTCTTCACCGCGGAGGTCACCTTCGGTGGCTTCACCGCGCCGCTGACCTGGCCCGCGGCCGCCACCGAGGCGACCGTGACCTACCACCTGCTCGTGGGCGGCACCCAGACCGTGGTCGTGACGAGCGGCCAGACGCCCGCGCCGCCGTCGGGGAAGATCTCCGGCTTCGACATCGAGTGGACCGGGCCGATCCAGGCCAACGAGTCCGGTGGCGCCAGCTTCGACATCGACACCACCGAGGACGCCACCGGCGGCGTGCCCGAGGTGACGCTGACCAACCGCGTCGACGCCGACGTCCGGGCGAGCAACGGCCTCACCGACACCGACACCGACAGCGACACGCTGCGGATCGTCGACCCGGCGATCAGCACCAGCCTGACCAAGACCGTGCGGCCCTCGGCCGCCGTCGAGCCCGGCGACTCGGTGATCTCCTCGCTGCAGGCCAACGCGGTCGCGCACGGCGACGGCGCCCTGGTCCACGACATCGTGGTCGAGGACGTCGTCGGCAGCGGCAGCGCCGAGTTCTGGGACGCCTTCGACCTGGTCTCGATCGCCCCGACCCAGGTGCCCGCGGGCACCGAGCTGACCGTCGAGGTGCAAGACACCACCGGTGCCTGGCACACCCTCGTCGTGCATGGCCCGCAGGCGGCTGCCTCCGTGCTGCGCCTCGACGCCGCCGCGACGGCGGCGGCGCTCGGCGCTCTCGGGCTCGACGCCGACGACGTCCAGGGCATCCGGTTCTCGTTCCACAACGACGCCGGCTTCCCGAGCGACACCACCGTGACCCCGAACATCGAGTTCGAGGCGCGCGGCGACCTCCGCGGCGGCGGCGCGATCACGTCCGGACCGGACCGGCCCACGCCGTACGTCAACTCCGCGACGGTCGAGGCCGACGGCGAGTCCGCCGGCGGCGCCCCGCTCCACGACGAGGACGGCGACACCGGGACCGGCACCGTCGTCACCGACGACGGCGGTCCCGGCGACGGCGTCGAGATCCGCAAGACCTGGGTCGAGGCGGCCGTCGACGCGCAGTCGAGCGACCGCGCGACCACCCACCTCGACTGGAACGTCGGCGCCGGCCACACGCCCGTGGTCATCACCGACGGTGTCGACCCGGCCACCACGCCGGTCGCCGAGACGGTCTACGACGCCTTCGACCTGGTCCGGATCGAGCCGGTCGCGGCGAGCTCCACGCCGTACACCAGCGGCTGGTACCTGCGCTATGACACCGTCACCCAGGTCGCTCTGTACGACGGCAGCGGCTGGACCGTGGTGCCGGCTCCGGGCGGCTCGTGGATGGACGGCAGCCGCGGGTTCAAGGGCTACCAGCTGAGCGACCCGCAGCGCGCCTCCACGCTCGGCGTGCGGATCACGCTCGCCGAGACCGCGGCCGACACCACCGCCCGCCAGGCGGCGCAGCAGCCGGGCAACGCGTTCGACCCGTTCGCTCCGGACCCGGGGACCGGGGTCGGCGCGGGCAGCACCGACCGGCGGTTCTCGCTGGTCTGGCAGGTGCGTGACAAGACCCGCTTCGCCGGTGCCTTCGTCGTCGAGGACCGCGACTACAACACCGCCGACCAGGGCCTGGTCGAGAACGACGTCGAGATCGCGGGCACCCCGGCCACCGGCCCGGCGGTCACCGACACCGACGCCGACACCATCCAGATCCTCGACCCGGACCCGGGCGTCGCGGTGACCAAGGCGGTCACGCCCACCGCGGCGATCCACGTGCCGCCGGTCGGCACCGCTCCGGGCGACTACCCGACGGCCACCTGGACGCTGAGCGGGCACAACGGCTCGACCGCGCGGGCGTCGTACGTCCGGCTCACGGACCCGGCTGCCTGCACCGACACCACGCTGCCGGCCTGCCAGAGCGCCGCCGACGCGACCGGGGCGCGGGCGAACCCGTTCGACCTCGGCGCCGACCACCTCGGCGACGCATCGCGCCCGAACCCGTTCGAGCGCTTCGACCTGACCGGCGTGACCATCGCGGCCAGCCGCCCCGGGCAGGTCGACCTCGCGGCGAGCGTCGTGTGGCTGCTGCGGTACGACCCGGGCACCCACGTCTACACCGCCGAGCAGACCACGGCCGCGGCCGTCAACGCCGGTGTCTCCAGTCCGGGCACGGTCGTCGGGATCAGTGTGACCTTCCAGCCGACCAGCCCGGCGACCTCGGGCGGCACGATCACCCAGGACAACGACCTGACGATCACCCTGCAGACCCGGCTGCGGCCGACGCTGCGGAGCACGGGCGCCGACCAGGTGCTGCGTGCCGGTGACACGCTCGACGTGGTCAACCGGGTCTTCGCCCAGTCCTACGACCCGGTCACCAGCCCGGGCGTGGCCACCGGCGACGTCGCCGACGCGAAGGCCGTGCTGACCGGAGGCATCGTCAACATCACGCCGACCAAGTCGGTGGACCCGACCCTGATCAACCAGCCGAACCCGGACGTACCGGTCACGGTCACGCTGGGCGCCGACCAGGGCAGCAGCCCGCGCAGCACGCTCTCGCCGCAGCGCGTGATCATCGAGGACCAGGCCAAGTCGCCCGACTTCTGGAACACCTTCCGGTTCACCGGCCTCGGCGCGCTGACGCTGCCCGCCGGCGCGGACCGGGTCCAGGTCGACCTCTACGACGGCACGCAGTGGATCGACGGGTCGCCGTCGCCCTCCGGCTCGGTGGTCTTGCCGGCGGTCGCGGACGCCGACGTCCAGGGCATCCGGTTCACCTTCACCCGTGCCGACGGCAAGCTGCTCTCCGCCACCGTGCCGGCGCCGAACTGGTCGGCCACCGCGAAGTTCACCGTGCAGCTGCGCGACACCTACCGCGACTCGGGCGACCCGGTGGAGTTCACCGGAACCGTGCCGAACACGCAGACGTCGTGGACGACGCGGCCCGACGGCAACGACTCGCAGCACAAGGACAAGACCGCACAGGTCGAGCTCTCGCCCGGCACCCGTGAGATCGCGGTCCACAAGCTGACCAACGACGGCAACCGCCTCGCGTCGGTCGGCGACAGCGTCCCGTTCGACCTCACCGTCAAGAACACCGGCACCGGGTTCCTGACGCTGACCGAGCTGCGCGACGTGCTGCCGCCGGAGCTGCTCTACACCGGCTCGCCGGTTCCGGAGTTCACCGCCGATCCGGCCGGCACCCTGTCGGACCAGGTGACGGTGACGCCCGAGTCGGGCGGCTCCGTGCTCCTGTTCACCTGGCCCGCCGACGGCGCGCAGATGCGTCCCGGCGAGGTGTTCCGGATCCGGCTGTACCTCGAGCTGCAGCCCGGCCTCGGGACCGGCCAGACCGCGACCAACACGATGACGGTGCGCACCGAGGAGACCCTGGCGGCGTGCCGCAACACCGAGCCGGGGGGCCCGCTCACCGGTGACTGGGCACAGGATGCGCACACCTGCGGTACGTCCGACTACGTCGGCACGATCGCCGGGCCCAACCTCTACACGGTCAAGGGCGTGCGCGGCTCGCTCGCCGGCGCCAGCCAGCCGGGCAACCCGGCCGCAGTGTGCGCGCCGAGCCTGGCCGCGACCGGCGGGTCCTACTACCGCTCGCCCTGTGTCGCCAACAGTGAGGTCGACGGCACCGACGACTGGGTGCTCCACAGCGTCAACGCCGGCACCGTGAACGTCGACGAGATGACCGTCTTCGACCAGCTCCCGGTCCGCGACGACCGGCAGCTGGTGTCGGGCGGGCAGCGCGGCTCGGCGTACCGACCCCAGCTGGTGGCCGGCTCGCTGCAGGTCTCCGCTCCCGCGGGCACGACGCAGATCGTCGAGGTCACGACCAGCCCCGGTGCCTGCGTCGGCACCTGGACCGATCTCGCGACCCAGCCCGTCTGCGAGCAGAACGGCGAGAGCTGGTCGGTCGCCGACGCCGGCACCGACTGGTCGAAGGTGACCGGCATCCGCATCCACCTCGACTTCCGGTCGACGACCGCGGGCTCGCTGCGCGCCGGCCAGGCGGTCGACGTGAACTTCTCGACGCTCAACGTGCTCGCCTCCGACGACGACCCGAGCGGCGTGGAGCGGGACGTGCCGGCGCAGGACCTGGTGGCGTGGAACCAGCACGGCATCAAGTTCAAGTACAGCGGGGAGAACGTCTTCAAGAAGATCGCGCCGAACCGGGTCGGCGTCCACCTGCGGACTGGATCGGTCGAGATCGCCAAGCAGGTGACCGGGCCGGCGGCCGGCTATGCGCCGAGCACCTTCCGGGTCGACGTGACCTGCGAGGCCGGCGGGGTCGCGCTCGACCTCGGCGCCGGCGCGGTGGTCGAGCTGCGTGAGGCCGACCAGCTGACCGCGCGTATCGACGGCATCCCGATCAGCGCCCACGGCAGCTCCTGCACCTTCACCGAGCAGGGCCCGGTCGGCACGTTCGGGGAGACCTCGCGCGCGGGCACGCCGGTGACGATCCCCGTCACCGACGTCGCGGGCACCGCCACGATCACCAACGACTACCAGTTCACCGGTCTGTCGGTGACCAAGCGGGTGCAGACCCAGGCGACCGGCACGACGTTCGGGCCGTTCACCTTCACCCTGAGCTGCACGTCGATCACCGGCGAGGACGTCACCTTCGACGGCTCCGGCACGACCGAGCTGGAGTTCACGCTGCGTGACGGCGAGACCTTCACCGCCCCGGCCGACACCATCCCGGTGGGCGCGGACTGCGTGGTCACCGAGACCGACCGGTACTTCGCCGACCAGATCGTCGTGACCGGCGACAACCTGGTCGACCACGCAGACGGCTCCGCGACGGTCACGCCCGGCACCGAGCCGGCCGAGGTCGAGATCACCAACGCCTACGACGCGGGCACGGTCACCGTGGAGAAGAAGGTCGACGGCGACGGCGCCGCGCGCTGGGGCACCGGCAGCTTCACCTTCCAGGTGCGCTGCACCTACCGGGGCCAGACGCCGTACGACGAGACGATCCGGCTCGCGGCCGGGGAGTCGCGGACCGTGGGGCCGTTCGCGATCGGCACGTCGTGCGCGGTCAGCGAGACCGGCGCCGGCGGCGCGACCTCGACGGCGCTCGCGCCGGCCGACGGCACGGTCGTGGTCCCGGCGCCGGACCAGCAGGGCGGTCTGAGCCACGTGGCGGTGACGGCGACCAACACCTTCCGCCTCACCTCGCTCGAGGTGATCAAGAAGATCGTCGGCGACACCACGGCCGGGGCCAAGGGCCCGTTCCGGGTCGCGCTGTCCTGCACCTGGGTCGTGGACGGCCAGCGGGTCGCCTTCGAGGTGCCCGGCGGCGCCGAGCGGGTCCTCTCGCGCGGCAACGGCTACCGGGCGTCGTACCAGGAGCTGCCGTCGAGCGCGGCCTGCACCCTGACCGAGACCAAGGACGGCGGGGCGTCGTCGACCACGATGACGGCCAGCGTCGCGGGTCAGTCGACCAGGTCGAAGAAGGCGACGATCGCCGTCGACCTCACGCCGACGACGGGTCCGGGCCAGGCGTCGGTGCGGGTGGTCAACGACTTCGACGCCGTGTCCGGCAACGAGGTCGCCAACGGGGGAGGCCTGCCGAACGCCGGGGCGCCGTACCGACCGTGGCACCTGGCTCTCGGCCTGCTGCTGGTGCTCGTGGGTGCCGCCCTGGCCGTGGGAGGGCGCAGGCGCCGTATCCGGGCCTGAGCGCCGCCGTCCAGGGTCCGGCCTGACCTCCCCCGAGCGGGGGAGGTTAGGCTACCCTTAAATCGTGTCGGTGGCGTCCGTGGTGATCGTGGACGACCACGCCGTGTTCGCCGAGGCGCTGTCGTCGGTGCTCGCCACGCGCGCCGAGTTCGGCGCGGTCCACGTGGCGAGCACGGTGGAGGACGGCCTGGCCGTGATCTCCGCGGTGCAGCCCGGGCTCGCCGTGCTGGACGTCCGGATCGGCTCGCAGGACGGTCTCGAGCTGCTGGCGCAGCTGGCCGGCACCTCGCCGACCACCGCCGCGCTCGTGCTGACCGGCCACCTGCGCCCCGACGTCGTGCGCCGCGCGGCCGAGCACGCCGCGGTGGTGCTGCCCAAGGGCGTCGGTCTCGACGAGGTGCTGGACGCGCTGCTGTCCCTGGTGGGACGACGGAGTCCGGCGGGAGATGCCGCGCTGCCGGCGCCCGGGGCAGTGGAGGCGGCGGGGCTGTCCACCCGGGAGGCGCAGGTGCTCCAGCTCCTGGCGGAGGGTGCCGACGTCCACCAGGCGGCGCGACGTCTCGGCCTGAGTCAGCACACGGTGCGCGACCACGTGAAGAGCGCCCGCGCCAAGCTGGGCGTCCAGTCCCAGCTCGGTGCCGTGATGCGGGCGATGCGGGCGATGCGAGATCGAGTTCCCGCACCGATGAGCGGGTCGGGGCCGGTGCGATGGCGCACCTCCGCGATCAGGCAGCACCTGCTGGGTCTGGCGAGCGTCCTGCTCGTGGTCGGGCTGCTCGTCCTGTGGCAGACCAGCACGCACGCGACCCAGCAGGCCGACCGTCAGGCGGCCGAGCTGGTCCGGTCGACCGCGTTGACCCTGGCGCTGTCGCTGACGGGCGAGGACATCGCGGGGGAGACCTCCTGGCAGACCCGGTTCGGTGACGCCGTGACGCCGCTGATCGAGGACGGCGAGATCGTGACGGCGCACGTGTGGCGCCGGCACGACGACGCCCTCGGCGAGTTCGTCTGGTCCAGCGACCCCCGGCGGATCGGTGACCTCGCGCCGCTCGGCGGCGTCGCGACGGCACTCGACACCGGGCAGGCGCTCACCGAGCGACTGCGAGACGGGCACGAGTCCGAGGGGCCGGCGCTGCCCAACCTGTACGAGGTCTATCTCCCGTTCCGGGACCGGACCGGGGCGTCGTACGTCCTGGAGATCTACAAGCCGGTGCGCGAGTACGACGAGATCCGGGCACGCCTGCTGCGCGACTGGCTCCCCATCGCGCTGCTCGGGATCGTCGCGGTGGGTGCCGTGACGCTGCCGCTCAGCCTGCGACTGGCGCGCGCGATCGCCCTCGCGGAGCGCGACCGGATGGAGTTCGCCGACCGGGCGCTGCGGGCCCGCGCCGACGAGCACCGCCGGATCGCGGAGGTCCTGCACGAGCGGACCGTCCAGGGCCTGTCCGCCGCGCGGCTGATGCTGGAGGCGGCGCGCCGCCTGCCGAGCCCACAGGAGGCGGCGCGCGCCCTGGACCGGACTGCCGAGATCTTGGCGGCCGACCTGGACGAGCTGCGCGAGCTGCTGACGACGGGAGAGGCGACGGAGTGGCAGTCGGACGACTTCGCCCAGGCCCTGTCCGGGTGGCTGGAGCGGCTGGTCGACACCGCGCCGTCCGCCCCTGTGGTCGAGCTCGACGTCGTCGCGGGCCCGGGCGGGCTGTTGTTGCAGGAGCCCGCCGCGGCGGTGACCTTCCGCATCGTCAAGGAGGCGGCCCGCAATGTCGTGAAGCATGCCGTCGCGCAACGGCTGGGGATCGTCGTCGTGGCCGACGAGGGCTGGATCCGCGCCGAGGTCACCGACGACGGGATCGGCCTGGCGCCGGGAGCCGCCGAGGGGGTCGGGCTCCGGATCGTTCGGCAGTCCGTGGCGGCGGCCGGCGGCGAGCTCGTCGTCGAGGCGCCGCCCGCGGGCGGGACGCGGCTGACGGTGCGGCTGCCCCGTCCGGGCCGAGCCGGGCTGCTCGCCTCGCGCGCCGACGCGTAGATGACCACCCCCCAGTTTTGGGGGTGCTCGTCCGTTCCCGATCAAACATCTGCTGATGCTTAGGTTTCCCTAACCAAATCTGAGCTAGGAGTAAGCATGCAGCAGAACAACGCTCCTCGGCGGTACGTCCGCCGGGTGGGTGCCGTCGCCGGAGTCGGTCTGTTCGCGTCGGCCCTGAGCGTCGTCGCGACGCCGAGTGCCATGGCAGAGCTGGACGTCACGTCGGTGAACGTCGGCGCGGCCGGCGTGGACGACGGCCTCAACGGCGTCGCCGCCGCGCCCGGTGGGGGCGTCTACAGCGTCGGTCACCAGGTCGTGAGCGGGACCAACCGCGCGGTCCTGGTCACCAAGACCAAGGCCGACGGGACCCTGGACGCGTCCTTTGGCACCGGCGGCCGGGCCGTGATCGACCTGGTCAGCAGCTTCCACGCGGTGGTGACCACGAACCCGGGCGCCAAGGAGGTCGCCAAGGGCGTCGCGGTCGACAAGCTCGGGCGGATCCTGGTGGTCGGCGACGTCGAGGGCGACCAGTCCGACGCCGCCTCGGCCGTGGACACCGATGTCTTCATCGCCCGCCTGCACCCCAACGGCGCGCTCGACCAGAGCTACGGCACCCACGGCGGCTGGAGCCGGCTCTCGCTGAGCGACGGCGTCAACCCCTCGGGCGGCGCCGCCGCCGTGGCGGACACCTCGGGCTACGACGTCTTCGTGCGCGACAACCAGCGCGCGATCCTCTCGGTCGGCATCGGCACGGACTCCCAGGGCACCCGCACCGCCCGTGACGCCGGCGCCGTCCAGGTCAAGGCGAACGGCCGGCTGGACGAGGCCTTCGGCGAGGACGGCGTCGCGAGCATCGCGACGCCGTTCAGCGACAACCTGCGTCGTGGCCTGCTCGACGACGACGGCTCGTACCTGGTCACGTCCTACGCGAGCGTCGGCGCCTCGAACCAGCCCTTCGTGCACAAGTACACCCCGGCCGGCCAGCCCGACGCGTCCTGGGGCGACGATGGCCTGGCCACCGCCTACCCGGGCGGCCTCGGCGGCTTCGCCGAGGCGTACGGCATCGCCAAGGACGCCGCGGGCAACTACATCCTCAGCGCCTACGGCTACCGCGGCGGCCGCACCGGCGACCAGGCCAGCAACGGCGTCGACGCCCTGCTGTTCAGCCTCACCCCGAGCGGCACGCTCAACACCGCGTGGGCCGATCGCGGCCTGATCGCCTACCACGTCGGCCCGGACGGCAACAACAGCGCCGATCGGCACCGCAGCCACGTGATCCTGCCCGACGGCCGCATCGTCGGCGTCGGCGCGAGCGGCGTCAGCGGCAGCGTGGACGCCCTGGTCACCGTGACCAACCCCGACGGCTCGCCCGGTGAGAGCCGGGTGGTCGACCTCGGTGGTCCCGCCGACGCGCTGTGGGGCGTCACGACCGTCGGGGACGGCTACCGGATCGTGGCGGCCGGGGCGGGCAACGGCGACGCTCACCTGGTGACCCTCGACCTCCCGCCCGCGCCGAAGAGCGCGACCCCGCAGAACCCGGCCGTCACCAAGGTGGTCGGTACCGCGAGCCTCAAGCTGCCCAAGAAGGTGACCACCGGCAAGCGCGCCAAGGTCAAGCTGACCGTCGCCGCGACCGGCGTCGCGCCGACCGGGACCGTCACCGTCTTCGTGGGCAGGTCGCAGGTAGCCACGGCCACGCTCAACGCCGCCGGCAAGGCCACGGTCAAGCTGCCGAAGCTCAAGGCCAAGAAGCACAAGATCACGGTCGTCTACTCCGGTGACGCCAAGGTCGACGGCACCACGGCGACCACGAAGGTCAAGGTCGTCCGCTAGGTCGTGTCGCCCCGCCCGGCCTGCTCGGTCACCGACCCGGCAGGCCGGGCTGGAGCCCGTCCTCCCCCGATCCACTCCCGACAGCCCAGGACCACGACCATGAGTCTTCTCACCACCCCCCGCCGCCACGCCGAGGCCCTGCTCGTCACGGCCACCGCGGCCGCCGGGCTCGCCTTCGTCACCGCGACCGCCACGCCGGCGCACGCCGATGAGCTGATCGTCACCGATCCGGTCTCCGGCGCGAGCCTCACGCTCAGCTCCGGAGAGATCGCCCCTGGCGAGCGGATCCGCATCCACGGTGAGGGATTCCTCCCGATCACCGGCACCTCCGGCGAGCCGCTCGTCGCCGTGCGGCCCTACGACTTCGACGCGGGCGGTGGGTGGACGATCGGCGGCGAGGACGCCTATGACCCCGCGGCGCACGGCAACACGACCGCCGCCGCGGAGGCCAAGCACTGGTTCGTCACCGACCACACCGACAACGGCTCGTTCGACGGCTGGATCCAGGCACCCGCCGACCTGACCACGGCCGGGCCGCTGGGCAACGGCCAGCACTGGCTGCGGGTGCTGTCCGGGGCGTTCTTCACCACGACCGGCGACCGGCTCACCGACGCCATCACCTTCCGGGCGCCCTTCGCCGTGGGCGACCTCGTGACGACCGGGCTGACCAGCCCGACCGGCATCTTCCAGGCCGGCGACCGCTTCCGCCCCGGAGCGCAGATCACCGTGCGGGGGCGCTCCTTCGAGCCCGACTCTCCAGTGACGCTCACCCTCGACGGAGCCGGTCTCGCCAGCAGCATCACCACCGACGCGGACGGCGACCTGCCCGGCACCGCCCGGATCGCCCTGCCCGGCGACGTCGCGGTCGGCCCGCACAGCCTGGTGCTGACGACGGGGGAGGTGTCGCGCACGGTGTCGATCACCGTCACGCCCGCGCCGACGGCCACCGTGCTGACGCCGTCCGTGCGGCCAGGCGGCCGGCTGGCCTACGAGCTGACCGGGTACGTCGGCGTGAGCGGTCAGCGGCAGCTGGTGGGGATCGTGGTCAGCGAGCAGGTCCTGGCTTGCGTCCAGGTCGACCAGGCGGGCCGTGCGAGCGGTGTCGTGACCCTGCCGGCCGACATCAGCACCTCCGTGGTGGTCGGCTTCAACGTGGGCCTGTCGTGCGTCCTCCCGCCGGCGGGCGTCATCAACGACCAGCCGATCTCCCGGATCGCGCCGACGGTCGCCGTCAGCGCCACCGCTCCCGAGATCGCGGTCACCGGACCGGCCGTGGCCGGCGGGCAGATCCCGGTCGCCGGCTCCGGCTTCGGGCCGGGCGCGGCGGTGACGATCACCGTCGGGGGCACCACCTCCGGCACGCTCACCGCCGACGGATCCGGCGCCGTGTCCGGCGCCGTTCCCGCGCCGGCGACGACCGGGGAGCGGATGCTGCTCGCCAGCGACGGCCCCCGGACCGCGGCCGCCTCGCTCACCGTCGTCGCGCCGCAGCCGGCACCCGCGAAGGCGTCGGCCACGATCGGCCTGAGCCTGGCCAAGAAGCGGATCGCCAAGGGCAAGAGGTCCACCGCCGCGATCACCGTGACCGGAGGGTCCGCGGTCGCCAGCGGCACCGTGACGGTTCGCCTGAACGGCAAGGTGGTCGCCACGGTCGCCCTGGACGGCGCCGGCTCCGCCACGGTCAAGCTGCGCAAGCTCAAGGTCAAGCCGGGCAAGGGCGCGAGGAAGCGCACGGTGCGGGTCGCGTACTCCGGCGACGCGAACCTCCAGCCGGCGACGGTCCGGGTGAAGGTCCGGGTCAAGGCTCCGGGACGGAAGTAGCCGGCGAGACGATGGACCGCCTGTCCGACTACCAGCGCCGGCGCTGCGCCTCCGGCTACACCACGATGCCGTGGGAGGTGCTGCGCTCGCTGCAGGAGGAGATCGCGTCCGGTCGGTGGCCGGTGGGGGCGCGGATCCCCAACGAGAGCACGCTGAGCACCGGCCTCGACGTCGGTCGGAGCACCCTGCGCGAGGCCCTCGCGACCCTGGTGCATCTCGGCGTCCTCGAGCGGCGACGCAACCACGGCAGCCATGTCCGCTCGGCCACGGTGCTGCCGGTCGCACTGGCCGACCTCAGCCCGGGCTACGGCCTCGACGACGTCGGAGGCGTGCGGCGGGCGATCGAGGCCGAGGCCTGCCGCCTGGCTGCCCGGCGGCGCACGGAGGAGGACGTGGCGCGTCTGCGCCGGGTCCATGAGGACGGCGCCGGGGCCGACCGGGGGGCAGCGGACCGGTTCCGGGCGCTGGTCTTGGAGATGGCAGGAAGCCCGCTGCTCACCGACCTGCACGCCGGGCTGACCGCGCGACTGCGCCGTGAGGGGGATGCCGGCGGCGTACCGCCGCTCGCCGCCCTCGAGGAGGAGCGGGCTCGGCAGGCGGCGATCCTGGAGGCGATCGCGCGAGGAGACGAGGGGGCCGCTCTCGTGGCGGCCACCCGGAGGCCGGGTTCGAGGCAGTGACGAGGACGGAGCCTATTGTCGTCATGTGACGCGGCAAGAGATGTTCGGCCACGGAGGAGCCTCGCGATGAGCGGACGACGGACCAGCCCGATGACCCCGGCGGCACTGGCGGCGCGGCCGCTGCTGTTCGCCTCGGGCGAGCAGGCCTATGTCGCCGACGGGGTGCTCCGCACCTGGCAGGTACACGACGGCGCCGACCCGGCCTGGGCCGACGGGGTCGTCGCCGAGCTGCGGCCGGGGGAGCGGGCGCTGTGCGCGCTGTCCTTCGCCGCGGGGGCGCCGGGGCTGGCGCACGTCGTGACCGGCGCCGAGCACGCCCTGCGACGCCCCGACACCGACACCAGCGTCGAGCGGACCTACCAGGTCACCGAGTTCCCCACGCCGGACGAGTACGCCGCGATGGTCGCCGCCGCGCTCGACAAGATCGCGCGCGGCGAGCTGCACAAGGTGGTGCTCGGTCGCTGCCTCGACGTGGTGAGCGAGCCGCCGCTGGTGCCGGCCGAGATCATCGACCGGCTGCTCACCACGCGGCCGGGTCGCTATGTGTTCAGCGTCCCGCTCGAGTCCTCGGCCGAGGGCGAGGGTCCGGTCCTGGTGGGCGCGAGTCCGGAGCTGCTGGTCAGCCGTGCGGGTGCGGTGATCTCGTGTACGCCGCTGGCCGGCTCGGTGCCCCGCGCGGCCGATCCCGCCGAGGACGCCCGCCGGGCTGCCGGCCTGCAGGCCTCGGCGAAGGATCTCGCCGAGCATGCCTTCGTGGTCGAGGCGATCGTGCATGCGCTCAAGGATGTGTGCGTCGAGATCGAGTACCCGGCGACGCCGGAGCTGCTCTCGACCGACACGGTGTGGCATCTGGCCACCCCAATCCACGCTCGGCTCGCCGACCCGCTCGACGGGCCGAGTGCGCTGCGGCTGGCTCAGCTGCTGCACCCGACCCCCGCGGTGGGTGGGGTGCCGGCGGCGGCGGCGAATGCGGTGATCGCCGATCTCGAGGGTGATCTGCGTGACTGGTTCGCCGGGTGCGTCGGCTGGGTCGACGGCTCCGGTGACGGTGAGTTCGCGGTCACGATCCGGGCGGCGGTGATGGATGGTCCGCGGCTGCGGCTGTTCGCCGGGGCCGGGATCGTGGCCGGCTCGGATCCTGCTTCCGAGGTGCGTGAGACCGGTGCCAAGCTGGCCACGATGGCCCGGGTCACCGGCCTGCCCTGACCCGACCCCTGATTGGACCCGGTTCGGCCGGGCGTGCGAGGATTCCGGGCACCAGGGGGGAGTACTCCTTCGCTGCGGGCTCGTCATCACGAGCGGTCGAAGTCGCCCGCTCCGGTCCCGTAGGCTGCCCAGCGGCGCACCAACCGTCGGCAGCGGAAGAGACCTCGGGCGATCTGTCGACGCTTACGCCCCCTGAAGGGACACCCCTATGGACGTGACCACCCTCGAATGGACGATCACCATCGCGGTGACCGTCGGAGTCCTGCTCTTCGACGTCTTCGTGATCGCGCGTGATCCGCACGAGCCGTCGATGAAGGAGTGCGCCATCGCGCTGGCCGTCTATGTCGGCGCGGCCGTGGCCTTCGGCGTCTTCATCCTGCTCCACCACGGGCACGACTTCGGCATCCAATTCTACACGGGCTGGCTGACCGAGTACTCGCTGTCGATCGACAACCTCTTCGTCTTCATCATCTTGATGTCGGCGCTCAAGGTGCCCCGCAAGTACCAGCAGGAGGCGCTGCTCGTCGGCATCGTGCTCGCGCTGGTCTTCCGCGGCATCTTCATCGCGCTCGGCTACGCGCTGATCGAGAACTTCAGCTGGATCTTCTACGCCTTCGGCGCCTTCCTCGTCTACACCGCGGTCAAGCTGGTGAAGTCCTACGGCGCCCACGAGGACGAGCACCCCGAGGACAACGCCATCGTCGCCTTCACCCGGCGCCGGATGAAGGTCGGCGAGAGCTGGCACGGCCTCAAGCTCTGGTACCACGAGAACGGCGTCCGGCTCGTCTCGCCGATGCTCATCGTGGTGATCGCGCTCGGCGTCACCGACATCCTGTTCGCGCTCGACTCGATCCCCGCGATCTTCGGCATCACCCAGGAGCCGTATCTCGTCTTCACCGCGAACGTGTTCGCGCTGATGGGTCTGCGCCAGCTCTACTTCCTGCTCGGCGGCCTGCTGCAGAAGCTGGTCTACCTCTCGCTCGGCCTGGCCTTCATCCTCGCCTTCATCGGCGTCAAGCTGGTCCTGCACGCCCTCCACGAGAACGAGCTGCCCTTCATCAACGGCGGCGAGCACGTGGCGGTGTGGGACATCCCCTCGCTGTTCAGCCTCGGCGTGATCATCGTGACCCTGGTCGTCACGGCGGTCGCGAGCCTGTGGAAGTCCTCGCGCGAGGGCAGCGACGACCACGTCCCCGACCACGCGGTCGCGCCGCGCGACCCGGCCGACGTCGACGACACCTCCGGCCCCGACTGGCGGTGACCGCCCGCCCGGCCCGCTGCTTCACCTAGGGTGTCGGTCGTGGATCGACTCCAGGTGCAGTGGGCCGGGCAGACGCGGACCTTCGACGGACCACGCGTCGTCGTCGGGCGTGAGCTGGACTGCGACGTTCCCGTCACCGACGCCAAGGCGTCGCGACACCATGCGTTCTTGCAGGTCGAGGACGGCGCCTGGGTCGCGGTCGACGCGAGCAGCAACGGCACCTTCGTCTCCGGCCAGCGGATCACCCGGCTGCCGTTGACCGGCGCGCCGGTCAGCCTGCACCTCGGCGGGCCGGCCGGTGAGCCGGTCGTCGTCAGCGTGCTGGCCTCCGTGGTGCCCCCGCCCCCGCCGCCGTCCCGGCCGATGGCCACCCCGGCCCCGGCACCCACGCCGACTCCCGCGCCGGCGGGCGAGTTCTGGAAGAACCTGCCGCCGCCGCAGGTCCCCGCGAGCGGAGGGCCGGTCGACGCGTGGCGTCCGGCCGGCGTCCTGCCTCCGGGACAGCTGCCGCACGGCCACTCCGTGGTGCTCCCGCAGCAGCTCCAGGCCGGCCGGACGCTGAGCATCGGTCGCGAGCAGGGCAACGACATCGTGCTGGCCGACCCGCTGGTGAGCCGGCGGCACGCCCGCCTCGACCCAGCGACGCCGACGTCGCCGGCGGTGCTGCACGACCTGGGCTCGTTCAACGGCACCTTCGTCGACGGCCGGCGGGTGCAGGGCGCCGTCCAGCTGCCCCTCGGGTCCGAGGTGATCTTCGGCAACCAGACCTTCCGCTGGGACGGCCACCAGCTGATCGCCTCGGCGACGGCCCACGAGTTCACGCTGTACGCCGACGGGCTGACCCAGGTGGTCGCCGGCGGCAAGCGGCTGATCGAGAACATCTCCTTCCAGCTCGAGCCGCGCAGCCTCACCGCCGTCATCGGCCCCTCCGGCGCCGGCAAGTCCACGCTGCTCGGCGCGCTCACCGGTCTCAAGCCGGCCAGCCACGGGCGGGTGATCTGGCAGGGCCACGACCTCTACCAGCACTACGACCAGCTGCGCTTCCAGATCGGCCTGGTGCCGCAGCAGGACATCCTGCACCCGCAGCTGAAGGTCCGTCAGGGCCTGCGGTTCGCGGCCCAGCTCCGGCTGCCGCCCGACACGACGGTGCAGGAGTGGGACCACCGGGTGCAGACGGTCGCGCAGCAGATGCAGCTCACCGAGCGCCTCGACAACCGGATCGGCACCCAGCTGTCCGGCGGTCAGCGCAAGCGGGTCTCGATCGCCACCGAGCTGCTCACCGCGCCGCCGCTGCTGTTCCTCGACGAGCCGACCTCCGGTCTCGACCCGGGCCTCGACCTCGAGGTGATGCGTCAGCTGCGCAGCCTCGCCGACGACGGCCGTGTGGTCATGGTCGTCACCCACTCGGTGCTCGCCCTCGACGTGTGCGACAACGTGCTCGTGCTGGCCCCGGGCGGTCGGATCGCCTACTTCGGGCCGCCCGACGGCGTCCTGGCCCACTTCGGCAAGACCAACTACCCCGAGGTCTTCGACCTGCTCGACGACGCCGACCTGTGGCAGCGGATCCCCGTGCCGCAGCACGCCGTCGACACCTCGTCGCTGCCGCAGCAGTCGTACGGCGGCGCCGTACCCGCTCCGCCGCGGCAGTCGGTCTCCCGCCAACTGGCCACCCTGGTCCAGCGCAACCTGGCCGTCGTGCTCGCCGACCGGCTGCTGCTCGGCATGCTCGTGCTGCTCCCGCTGATCCTCGGCGCGCTGAGCCGGGTGGTGCCCGGGCACGACGGCATCTCGGTCGCGGCGGCCGGCTTCCGCGGCGCGGAGGCCCAGCAGCGCCTGACCGTGCTCATCGTCGCCGCCTGCCTGATGGGCACCGCGCTGGCGATCCGCGAGCTGGTGGGGGAGCGGCCGATCTTCAAGCGGGAGTACGCCGTCGGCCTCTCGCCCGGCATCTACTTCACCAGCAAGGTCCTGGTCCTCGGCAGCGCCGCGTTCGTCCAGGGTCTGGTCGTCACCTTCCTCGCCACCGTCGGCCTGCCCGGCGCCGACGGCTCGGCCGGCACCTTCCGGGTGGCGCTCGCGATCGCCGTGCTGTCCTTGGTCATGGTCGTGATCGGCCTGGCGCTCTCGGCGCTGGTGACCAGCAGCGAGCAGACCATGCCCGCCCTCGTCGGACTGGTGATGCTCCAGCTCGTCTTGTCGGGTGCGCTCTTCGAGATCGCCGGCCGGGTGCTGCTCGAGCAGATCGCCTGGCTCTCGCCCTCGCGGTGGGGGTACGCCGCCTCCGCCTCCGCGATCCAGCTCGTCGACCGGTTCGAGGGCACCGACCGGGCGGACTGGATCGCGCAGAGCGGGGCCGGGCACTACCTGATGGACCTGGTCATGTTGGGGCTGCTCGGGGCCGCGGCGTTCGGGGCGGGACTGCTGCTGGTGCGCAGGAGCGCTGTGTCTGATTAGCGCTCGCTGCGCTCGCGCATGTCGCGCGCGCTTTGACGCGTCGCCTTCCTCCGCTGCGCTCGCTGGCGCTCGCTCCGCTTCGTCCAGGCGACGCGGCGCGAGCGACGGGGCTCGGCTGATTGTCATGCACTGGCGAGCGTGATTCTGCTGAATCCCGGCGGGGCGCCCGACATGCGAACCAAGCGAGCCCAACCGACACCGTGAGCCGCTCACGCAGCGCACCAGCCCGCACCGGTCCGCACCAGCCCCGGCCGCACCCCCGGGGAATGCCCAGCCCCCTCCCCGCCTTGCACCCGGTGATGTCTCTCTCGCTCTCCGTCCTCGACCTCGTCCCCGTCCGCAGCGACCAGGCGACCAGCGACGCTCTCGCGGCGACCCTGGACCTGGCTCGGGCCGCCGACCGGCTGGGCTACCGCCGGTACTGGGTGGCCGAGCACCACAACATGCCGGCGGTGGCGGCGACCAACCCGCCGGTGGTGATCGGCCTGGTGGCCTCGGCGACCGAGCGGATCCGGGTGGGGTCCGGGGGAGTGATGCTGCCCAACCACGCGCCGCTGGTGGTGGCCGAGCAGTTCGCGCTGCTCGAGGCGGCGTTCCCGGGGCGGATCGACCTCGGCATCGGCCGTGCGCCCGGCAGCGACCCGGTGACCAGCTGGGCGCTGCGGCACGGTGCGGGTGGAGTGAGCGACGAGGCGGTCAACCGGTTCCCCGAGTACGTCGACAACGTGTTCGCCATGATGGAGCCCGCCGGGGTGGGGCTGGCGCTGCGCGGCTCCCAGCACGTCCTCAGGGCGACGCCGGCGGCGCGGTCGGTGCCGCAGATCTGGCTGCTCGGCTCCTCGGACTACTCCGCGCGGCTGGCGGCGGCCAAGGGCATGCCGTACGTGTTCGCCCACCACTTCTCCGGCGCCGGCACCGCGGAGGCGCTCGAGCTGTACCGCTCCACCTTCCAGCCCTCGCCCGAGCTGGCGCAGCCGCGGACCTTCCTGACCGTCAACGCGTCGGTGGCCGACACGGCGGCGGAGGCGGGGCGGCTCGCGCTGCCCCAGCTGCTGCAGATGCTCGCCCTGCGCACCGGCCAGCCGCTGGTCGCGCAGCGCACGGTCGAGGACGCCGAGACGATCGTCGGGGCGGGCCTGTCCGAGGCTCACGAGGGCGTCATCGAGGCGATGCGGGCGCGCTGGGTGATCGGCGACGCCGCCGGCGCCCGCGCGGAGCTGGCCGACCTCGCGGCGTCCTACGGCGTCGACGAGGTGATGGTCAACCCCGTCGCCGGCGCCTTCCGCGACACCGATCCCCGGACCGCGCCCGCCCGGGTGCGGAGCCTGGAGCTGCTGGCGGGCTGATCCGTCGATTGGGAGTTCGTTGACGCCAGCACATAGACTGGCGTGTCGGTCCAACGTGGGTTCTGTGTGTGGTGCACGGCCCACGAGGTCCACTCGGTCGCCCCCGTGCGACCGAGAGGTTCCCGGGCCACCGGTAGACACAACATCCCCGAGCAGATTGTGAGACATGGCGAAGAAAGAAGGCGTCATCGAGATGGAGGGCTCCGTCGTGGAGGCCCTCCCGAACGCCATGTTCCGCGTCGAGCTGAGCAACGGCCACAAGGTCCTGGCTCACATCAGCGGCAAGATGCGCCAGCACTACATCCGGATCCTCCCCGAGGACCGCGTGGTGGTGGAGCTCTCGCCGTACGACCTCTCGCGCGGCCGGATCGTCTACCGCTACAAGTGAGCCACTGCTCGCCTGTTCCGCCACTAGCAAGAAAGGGCTGACATGAAGGTCAACCCGAGCGTGAAGCCGATCTGTGACAAGTGCAAGGTGATCCGTCGCCACGGCCGCGTCATGGTGATCTGCGACAACCCGCGCCACAAGCAGCGTCAGGGCTGAGCCCGGCTGGTTGTCGAGGAGGTCGCGCAGCGACCGTCTCGAGACACAACTGAACACCTCATCAACGTGATCGCTTAGCCGTCCTACGACGGCGAACCACCTCCGGTGCGGATGGCCGGAGCTGGGCACGCAAGGCCCGGACGCATCACGACCACACCACCGCAACCGTTTGAAAGGAAGCCATCATGGCTCGCCTCGTCGGAGTCGACCTGCCGCGCGACAAGCGCATCGAGGTCGCACTCACCTACATCTACGGCATCGGCCGTACCCGCGCCCAGCAGCTGCTGGAGGCCACCGGCGTCAGCCCGGACCTCCGCGTCCACGAGCTGGGTGACGAGGAGCTGGTCAAGCTCCGTGACGAGATCGAGGCGAACTTCAAGATCGAGGGTGACCTCCGTCGCGAGGTTCAGGCCGACATCCGCCGCAAGATCGAGATCGGCAGCTACCAGGGTCGCCGTCACCGCATGGGCCTTCCGGTCCGCGGCCAGCGCACCAAGACCAACGCACGTACCCGCAAGGGCCCGAAGCGCACGGTTGCCGGCAAGAAGAAGGCCAAGTGATCTGAGCCTCCGGCTCGACACTGCCTCACGACCAGCTTTCTCAAGGAGATAACCCATGCCTCCCAAGGCTCGCGCGGGCGCCAAGAAGGTGCGCCGCAAGGAGAAGAAGAACGTCGCTCAGGGCGAGGCCCACATCAAGAGCACGTTCAACAACACGATCGTCACGATCACCGACCCGACCGGTGCGGTGATCTCGTGGGCCTCTGCCGGCACCGTCGGCTTCAAGGGCTCCCGCAAGTCCACCCCGTACGCCGCGCAGATGGCCGCCGAGGCCGCGGGCCGTCGGGCGATGGAGCACGGCATGAAGAAGATCGACGTCTTCGTCAAGGGCCCGGGCTCGGGCCGCGAGACGGCGATCCGCTCGCTGGGTGCGATCGGCCTCGAGGTCGGCACCATCCAGGACGTGACCCCCGCCCCGCACAACGGCTGCCGCCCGCCGAAGCGCCGCCGCGTCTGAGCTGCGACGAGAGACTTAGAGGAGAACGACAATGGCCCGTTACACCGGACCCCTGACCAAGAAGTCGCGCCGCCTCGGCGTCGACCTCGTCGGCGGCGATGCCGCCTTCGAGAAGCGCCCCTACCCCCCGGGCCAGCACGGCCGGGCGCGGATCAAGGAGAGCGAGTACCGCAACCAGCTGCAGGAGAAGCAGAAGGCGCGCTACACCTACGGCGTGCTGGAGAAGCAGTTCCACAAGTACTACGTGGAGGCTGCCCGTCGCCAGGGCAAGACCGGCGACAACCTGGTCCAGCTGCTCGAGTGCCGCCTCGACAACGTGGTCTACCGCGCCGGCTTCGCCCGCACGCGCCGCCACGCCCGCCAGCTGGTGGCCCACGGTCACTTCCTGGTCAACGGCAAGAAGGTCGACATCCCGTCCTTCCAGGTCACCCAGTACGACATCATCGACGTGCGCGAGAAGTCGCTCGAGATGACCCCGTTCATCGTGGCTCGCGAGACCCACGGCGAGCGGATCGTGCCGGCCTGGCTCGAGGCGCTGCCGAGCCGCATGCGGATCCTGGTCCACCAGGTGCCCGTGCGCGAGCAGATCGACATGCCGATCCAGGAGCAGCTCATCGTGGAGTACTACTCCAAGAAGTGATCGCGAGCCCGTCCCGGCCCACCTCCACCCCGTGGCGGAGCCGGGGCGGGCATGCGTCATCCCGCAGTCCCTCTTCTCCATCTCCGCACCAACTCTGGGTCCTCATATAGCGGTCGGCCCGGAAAGGAACGAAACAAGTGCTCATCGCACAGCGCCCCACCCTGTCGGAGGAGAGCGTCGACCAGTTCCGGTCGCGCTTCGTCATCGAGCCGCTCGAGCCCGGCTTCGGCTACACGCTCGGCAACTCGCTGCGTCGTACCCTCCTCTCCTCGATCCCCGGTGCCTCGGTCACGAGCATCAAGATCGACGGCGTCCTCCACGAGTTCTCGACCATCGAGGGGGTCAAGGAGGACGTCACCGAGATCATCCTCAACCTCAAGGGCCTCGTCGTCTCCTCCGAGCACGACGAGCCGGTCACCATGTACCTGCGCAAGTCGGGTGCCGGTGACGTCACGGGTGCCGACATCGCGCCGCCGGCCGGCGTCGAGGTCCACAACCCCGACCTGAAGATCGCCACCCTCTCGGACAACGGCAAGCTCGAGCTCGAGCTCGTCGTGGAGCGCGGCCGCGGCTACGTCTCGGCCGTCCAGAACAAGGGCGCGGACAACGAGATCGGCCGGATCCCGGTCGACTCGATCTACAGCCCGGTCCTCAAGGTGACCTACAAGGTCGAGGCCACCCGTGTCGAGCAGCGCACCGACTTCGACAAGCTCGTCATCGACGTCGAGACCAAGCCCTCGATCCTGCCCCGCGACGCCATCGCGTCGGCCGGCAAGACGCTGGTCGAGCTCTTCGGCCTGGCCCGTGAGCTCAACGTCGAGGCCGAGGGCATCGACATCGGCCCCTCGCCCGTCGACGAGCAGCTCGCCGCCGACCTCGCCCTCCCGGTCGAGGACCTGCAGCTGACCGTCCGGTCCTACAACTGCCTCAAGCGCGAGGGCATCCACACCGTGGGTGAGCTCATCAGCCGCTCCGAGCAGGACCTGCTGGACATCCGCAACTTCGGCGCGAAGTCCATCGACGAGGTCAAGGCCAAGCTGCACGAGATGGGTCTGTCGCTCAAGGACAGCGCCCCGGGCTTCGACCCGTCGGCCGCCCTGGCCAACTACTCCGACGACGAGGACGACGACGAGTCGTTCGTCGAGGACGAGCAGTTCTGAGTTGATTGGTCCGAGCGTGTCTCCGGCGAGTGATGCGGCAGCAAGCTGCTGTTCACTCGCCTCCCGCCACGCTGCCGGACTCTGATCCGTCCCCTTCCGGACACACCTACCCCGGTACCTGACACGGCCGGGGAGAAACGAGAGAAGCAATGCCCAAGCCCAAGAAGGGCCCCCGCCTCGGCGGTGGCGCCGCGCACCAGCGCCTCATCCTGTCGAACCTGGCCACCGCGCTCTTCGAGCACGGCCGGATCACGACCACCGAGGCCAAGGCGCGCACGCTGCGTCCGTACGCCGAGAAGCTGATCACCAAGGCGAAGAAGGCCCACGCCGGCGAGAACCCGCTGCACCAGCGCCGCGAGGTCCTCAAGGTCATCCGCGACAAGGGTGTCGTCCACACCCTCTTCGCGGACATCGCGCCGACCTTCGCCGAGCGTCCGGGTGGCTACACCCGGATCACCAAGATCGGCAACCGTGCGGGCGACAACGCCCCCATGGCGGTCATCGAGCTGGTGACCGAGGCGTACGCCCCGTCCGCGCCGAAGGCCGCCCCGGCTGCCAAGGCCGCCGAGGCCGCTCCGGTCGAGGAGGCTCCGGAGGCCGAGGTCACCGAGGTCGAGGAGACCGAGGCTGTCGAGGTCGAGGCTCCCGAGGCCGAGGCCGAGGCTGAGGTCACCGAGGAGTCCGAGTCCGAGGTCGCCGAGGAGGCTGCCGAGGAGGCGCCTGCCGAGGAGTCCGCCGAGGACGCCGACAAGGCCTGACCTGCTGCTCCACCGCCGACCCGTCGCGTTCGAACGCGACGGGTCGGCGTCTTTTTTGCGTTCAGATGCGACGGGTCGGCGGATTGGGGTGGCCGGGACGGGGATCCGTAGACTGGGGGACATGACGATCGACCTGGGAACGCCGCGCCAGCTCGAGGACGCCGAGCGGGAGGTGCTGCTGGCCGACCCGCGCGGCTACTGCGCCGGCGTCGACCGGGCGGTGGTCACGGTGGAGCAGGCGCTGGACCTGTACGGCTCGCCGGTCTACGTCCGCAAGCAGATCGTCCACAACAAGCACGTCGTGTCCAACCTCGAGTCCCGCGGCGCGATCTTCGTCGAGGAGCTCGACGAGGTGCCGACCGGAGCGACCGTGGTGTTCTCCGCCCACGGCGTCTCGCCGGCGGTCCACCACCAGGCCGCCGAGCGCGCGCTGAAGACCATCGACGCGACCTGCCCGCTGGTGACCAAGGTGCATCGCGAGGCCGTGCGCTTCGCGCGCGAGGGCTACACCATCTTGCTCATCGGGCACGCCGGCCACGAGGAGGTCGAGGGCACGGCGGGCGAGGCGCCCGAGCAGACCGTGCTCGTCGAGCACCCCGACGACGTCGCCACCCTGGACTTCCCGGCCGACGCCAAGCTGGCCTGGCTGTCCCAGACCACGCTGAGCGTCGACGAGACCATGGAGACGGTGCGCCGGCTGCGGGCCAAGTTCCCGCAGCTCGAGGACCCGCCCAGCGACGACATCTGCTACGCCACCCAGAACCGCCAGGTCGCGGTCAAGGAGATCGGCGCCACCGCTGATCTGGTGATCGTGGTCGGGTCGGCCAACTCCTCCAACTCGGTCCGGCTGGTCGAGGTGGCGCTGGAGGCGGGCGCGAAGGCGTCGTATCGCATCGACGACGTCTCCGAGCTCGACGAGTCCTGGCTCGACGGCGTGCAGAGCGTCAGCGTGACGTCGGGTGCCTCGGTGCCCGACCACCTGGTCCAGGAGGTGCTGGGCTACCTCGCGGAGCGCGGGTACCCCGACGCCCGGCCGGTGCAGACCGCGGAGGAGACCCTGGCGTTCTCGCTGCCCAAGGAGCTGCACCGCGACCTCAAGGCCGCGGGTCGGGCCTGAGTCGAGACCACCATGGCCCGCTATCTCGACGTCCACCCCGACAACCCGCAGCCGCGCACGCTGCAGCAGATCGTCGCCGCGCTGCAAGACGACGCGCTGATCGCCTACCCGACCGACTCGGGCTACGCGCTCGGGTGCCGGATCGGCAACCGCGAGGGCCGCGACCGGATCCTCAAGATCCGCGGCCTCGACGACAAGCACCACTTCACCTTGATGTGCCGCGACTTCTCCCAGCTGGGCCAGCTGGTCCACGTCGACAACTCGGCGTTCCGCGCGATCCGCTCCGCGACGCCGGGGCCCTACACGTTCATCCTGCCCGCGATGCCCGAGGTGCCGAAGCGGCTGCTGCACCCGAAGAAGAAGACGGTCGGCGTGCGGATCCCCGAGCACACCTTCGTGCAGGCGCTGCTCGAGGAGCTCGGCGAGCCGCTGCTGAGCTCCACCCTGATCCTGCCCGGCGAGACCGAGCCGCGGACCATGGGCTGGGAGATCAAGGAGGACCTCGACCACGAGGTCGACATCGTCGTCGAGGCCGGTGAGGTGCGGCCGGAGCCGACCACGGTCGTGGACTGGTCCGAGGGCTTCCCCGAGGTGATCCGGCGCGGCGCGGGGGACCCGGACCGGTTCTGAGCTGTCCGGCGCGAGCGTGTCTCCGTCGTGGTGAGGGGGCAGCAACCTGTCGTCGCACGCCTCCCGCCCGCTGCCGCGCTGGGCGCACCGGCCGGGCCTCAACTCCGGCGCGGGCGGTGCGCCACGAACGAGCGGCGCAGGGCGAGCAGGCCCAGGCAGGCGGCGTAGCCGAGAGCCAGGGCGATGCCGTGGCGTGACAGCCCGGCCAGCACGGCCTGGACCAGCCCGTCGTCGGCGCGGGCGATGCTGCCGCGGTCGCTGACGCCGAGCAGCAGCACCACGAAGGCCATCGCCAGCGGCGGCAGCACACCGACCACGAAGAAGTCGGGCGGCCGTACGGCGAGCGCCGCACCCACGCACAGGGTCACGAACGCCAGGTCGAAGAACAGCCCGAGGCCGTCGGAGAGGACCAGATCGAGCACGGTGGCGGTGAGCAGCAGCGCGACGGCGAGGGAGACAACCTCCCGGCCGGGACGGCGGCCCTCCTCCCACAACGTGCGGGACCGCGGGTGCAGCGCGCTGCTCACCCCTCCACGCTAGGGCACACCCCCGACCATTTCAGGGACTGAGGCGGCGTGGCCCCGGGGTCGGAGGATGCGAAGCTCCGCCGACCTGGCGCTCAGCCGGCGAGGTCCACGACCACCGGGGCGTGGTCGGACGGCGCGCCGGAGAACACCGCAGGGTCGCGCTCCTCGCGGTCGATGAACGCCCCGGTGACCCGCTCGGCGAAGGACGCGGAGCCGAGGACGAAGTCGATCTTGAGCCCGCGGTCCCGCTCGAAGCGCTGGCGGTAGTAGTCCCAGTAGGTGTAGCCGGGCGCGTGGGCGCGGGTGACCTCCGACCAGCCGCCGTCGAGGAAGGCCTGGAAGGCGGTGCGCTCGGCGGGGGTGACATGGGTGGAGTTCTTGAACTGGGCGACGTCGAAGACGTCGTCGTCGGTCGGGCAGATGTTCCAGTCGCCGACCAGGGCGGTAGGCACGTCCAGCCATCCCTCCGCGGCGGTGCGCAGCCGCGAGAGCCAGTCCAGCTTGTAGACGTAGTGCGGGTCCTCGGGCTTGCGGCCGTTGGGGACGTACAGGCTCCACACCCGCACGCCGCCGCAGGTCGCACCGAGGGCGCGGGCCTCGACCTCGAGCGCGTCGCCGAAGCCGGGCTGCTCGGGGAAGCCGACGGTGACCTCGTCGAGCCCGACCCGGCTGAAGATGGCCACGCCGTTCCACTGGTTGAGGCCGTGGGCGGCGATCTCGTAGCCGCGGGCCTGCAGGCCCATCAGCGGCAGCTGCTCCTCGCGGGCCTTGGTCTCCTGGACCGCGAGCACGTCGATCTCGTGCCGGTCGAGGAAGGCTTCGACGCGGTCGATCCGCGTGCGCAGGGAGTTGACGTTCCAGGTGGCCAGTCGCACCCGGCAACCCTAAGAGGTTCCGCCAATAGGTATTGAGCGGTGAGGGCGTGTCGGTCACGCAGGACAGGCACGAGCCTCGGTAACAGAAGGGGTGTCTGACGCCACTTCTCTTCCCCGAGGTGCTCGTGCCTGCCCTGCCATCTTTCATCATCGAACCGCTGTGGGACCAGTTCGCCGCGCTGATCCCTGAACCCATCGACGCTCATCCCCTTGGGTGTCACCGACCGCGTATCGCGGACCGGGTTGTGTTCGACAAGCTGGTCCAGATCGCGGTGCTCGGCGCCGCCTACGACCGCATCGCCGACACCACGTGCTCGGCCACCACGATCCGTCGGCGCCGTGATGAGTGGATCGAGGTCGGGATCTTCAAGACGCTGGAGCAGATCTGTCTGGACGCCTACGACCAGATCGTCGGTCTGGACCTCTGCGATGTCACGGTCGACGGGTGCATCGTGAAGGCTCCCTGTGGTGGCGAGGCAGCGGGCAGATCCCCGGTAGATCGCGGGAAACAGGGAACCAAGCGGTCCCTGTTGGTGGAAGCTGCCGGCATCCCGCTGGGGTGTGTCGTCGCGGGCGCGCACCGCAACGACTCACCGCTCCTGCGCCCCACCTTGGAGCACCTGGGCCGCTTCGACCTGGGTTTCGGTGATGGGCTGCCCGACGACATCACGGTCCACCTCGACGCTGGCTACGACAGCCGCAAGACCCGCGACCTGCTCGACGAGCTCGGCTGCGAGGGCGTGATCAGTAAGAAGGGCTTCCCGCTCCAAGCCGGTGCCCGGTGGGTCGTGGAGCGGACCAACTCCTGGCACAACCGCGGGTTCAAGAAGCTCGCCATCTGCACCGAGCGTCGCACCCAGGTGATCGAGGCCTTCATCGCGCTGGCCAACGCCGCGATCATCATCCGACGACTCGTCCGCCAGGCCTGGATCACCCACCGCTGGGACGGTCGACCAGCACGACAACCATGACCTATTGGCGGAACCTCTAAGCCCTAGTCTGCAGCAGAGGGCACGTTGAACCGAGCGGACCGTTGCGTCGTATCCCCGCGTGGAGGTGGGATGACCGAGGACCCGGCCACGGTGATGCAGGTGCTGTACGACGACCACGCGGCGGCCCTGTGGGGCTTCTGCCTGCACCTGACCGGCAACGATCGCGCGCGGGCGGAGGACGTCGCCCAGGAGACGATGCTGCGGGCCTGGCGCAACGCCGCGGTGCTCACCGAGTCGCGAGGATCGGTGCGCTCCTGGCTGTTCACGGTCGCGCGCAACATCGTGATCTACGAGTGGCGCTCGCGGCGCGGGCACCGCGAGTTCGCGACGGCCGAGCCGCCGCCGGGCGAGGTGGCCGACGACGGCACCGACGAGCTGCTGCTGTCGTGGGTGGTCGCCGACGCGCTGCGCCGGCTGTCCGACGACCACCGGGCGGTGCTCGTCGAGTGCTACTACCGGGGCCGGTCGGTGGCCGAGGCCGCCCGCCGCCTCGAGATCCCGGAGGGGACCGTGAAGTCGCGCACCCACTACGCTCTGCGCGCCCTGCGGCTGATCCTCGAGGAGACGGGGGTGGCGTCGTGAACCACCCCACCCGATTCTTCGTTCCCCCGCTTCGCTCCTCCACGAACCATCGATCGGGGGCCCGCGATGAGCTGCGAGTACGCGCACCTCGACGGCGTCTACGTCCTCGGCGCGCTGGCCGCGGGAGAGCGGGCGGCGTACGAGCGGCACCTGCCGGGCTGCGCCGACTGCACGCGCGCGCTGCGCGACCTCGCCGGGATCCCGGGCCTGCTGGGGCGGGTGGAGGCGGAGACCGTCGAGCAGCCGCAGCCGGCCGAGCCGGTACCGCTCACGCTGCTGCCCGCCGTGGTCGCGGAGGCCCGCCGAGCCCGGGGGCGTCGGCATGCGGTGATCGGCGCGGCCGTGGCGGTGGCCGCGGTGCTGCTGGTGCTCCTGGCGGTCGGGATCGGAGCCACCCTGGGCGACGACGGTCCGCAGCCGAGCCGACAGCTCGCCGCCGCGCAGCGGATGGAGGCCCTCGGCACCAGCTCCTCCGGCTGGGTGTCGCTGAGCGAGCGCCGTTGGGGGACGCAGATCGACCTGACCTGCACCTACGAGGGTCCGGTGACCGGGCGGGCGTCGTACGTCCTCGTGGTGACGGCGGCCGACGGCCGCTCGGAGCAGGCCGGCACCTGGCGGACCGCGCCGGGCCAGGAGGTCCACGTCACCATGGCGACGGCGGTGGCTCCCGGCGACATCGCGTCCGTGGAGGTGCGCACGGAGTCGGGCTACTCAGTCCTTCGCCTGGCGAAGTGAGCGCAGCGACGCGAACCAGCCCTCCACGCCGGCCGCGACGACCGCCACGACGACCGCGAGGATCTCGGAGACCGCGGCCAGCCAGGCGTACCAGGTGTCCCAGGTCGTGCGGATCCCGAACAGCCCGCCGGTCGTGGCGATGACGAACGCCGCGAGCGTTGTCGCGCCGAGCCCGGCGAGCAGGAGCAGCGGGACCCAGCTGCGCCAGGCGACCACGAGGACGGCGATCACCGCCCCCGCGACCACGTTGACGACGAACAGGGCGCCGACCGTGCCCTGGTCGCGCACCCCGTCGAACCACAGGTAGAGATGCACCGCCGCGCTCACCGCGGCCGCCAGCGCACCGATGACTCGCAGGCCCATCGCGCACTCCTCTCGCTCGTTTGAGGAGAACACGCGGACGAGGGGGCTTCGGTTCACTCCGCGTAGGCCGCCAGGAACCGGTCGCGCACGGCGTCCATCCGCCACACCGGCGCGTCCGGGGCGGGCAGGATGCCGGCCTGCCAGCCCCAGCCGTCGATCCGCCGGATCACGCCGGGGTCCTGGGCGAGCACCGTGATCGGCACGTCGTGCCCGGGGTGGCGCCCGCTCACGTACGAGTGCGGCTGGTGGTCCCCGACGATGACCAGAACCCGGTCCGGGTCGGGGTAGGCGGTCAGGAACGAGATCAGGGTGCGCCAGGTGTAGCGCACGCTCGCCGCGTAGTCGCCCTGCGCCGTCCCCGGATGCCGGTGGCCGTCGACGGCGGCGTCCCCGCGCTCGGGCATGTCGTCGTACACCGATCCGTCGCCGACCTCGGTCCAGGGGATCTCCGTGGGCACCGGGGCCCACGGGTGGTGGCTGGAGACCAGATCGACCTCGGCGAACACCGGCGCCCGCCGTCCCGGAGTGAGCTCAACGCGGCGGAGGTGGTCGAGGGTGTACTGGTCGGGCATCGGCGCGTAGCCGAATCTCGGCCCGCGGTAGCCGACGTCGCGGGAGTCGTAGAGCCGGTCGAAGTCGTAGTAGGCCGCGCCCTCGGGCCAGTCGCGGGTGTTGGCCGGTACGTCGAACACCGTGCGCCAGCCCGCGGAGCCGAAGGCGCGGGTCAGGTTGAGCCGGTCGCTGCCGAGCAGCTGGCCGTAGCGGCGCTCGCTGCTCGTCCACACGCCCGACTGCAGGGTCGCGTGCGCCAGCCAGCTGCCGGCGCCGAAGGTCGGGGAGGTGAGGAAGGCGCTGCGGGAGTGGTAGCCGGCGGCGGCCAGCTCGCGGTTGCCCTCCTCGAGGACGTCGACGACCGACGGCGCGAACCAGCTGTCCTCCAGCGCGATCCGGCCGTAGCTCTCGAACCACACGAGCAGCACGTCCTTGCCCCGCAGACCGTGGAGGAGCTGGTCGCCGGGCGTCGCGGCGAAGGCGTCGGTGGCGAGCTCGCGGGCGAAGACCCGGGTGTCGTGCCGGTCCGCGCGGACCTGGTCGACGGTGTCGACGACCAGGCCGGCCGACCCGGCCGCGGCGATCCGGTCCACCGGGCCGCCGAACGCGGCGCAGACCACCCAGACCGTGCCGAGCGCGGCGAGCGTGCGCCAGGTCGTGCGGGGATGTGCGGCCGAGACCCGCGCGACGCGGCCCGCCGCCCGCGTCAGTACGACGGCCAGCCCGGCGGTCAGTACCACGACCCCCACGACGGCGAGGACCGCCATCGGCTCGCCGTGGGTGTCGCGGACCACCTCGTACCCCTTGGGCAGGTAGGACCAGTCGCCGTGTACGTGGAACGAGCGGCCGAGGTAGACGTCGAAGCCGAGGCCCAGCCCGCGCAGCACCGCGAGCGCGGTGACCAGGAGACCGAGCACGACGGAGAGGAGACGCCGGCCGCGCGAGGGCAGCACGACCGCGAGCGCCGCCAGCACCAGCCCCTCGACCGGGATCCGGGCGAAGTCGGCGGGGCTGATCCCGTCCGCGACGCGGGGCGGAGCGAGCGCCAGCCAGAGTGCGACGACCGCCGCCGCGGTCACCGCCCGCGCCGGCGGCGAGGAGAGCGGCGCGGGGTCGTGCCGGTGCCGCCACTGCCACAGAGCGTCGTGCCCGAAGGACTCCACGAGCAGCGCCAGCGCCGCGCCGAGTGCCACCCGGGCCACCGGATCGGGCAGCAGGCTCGCCGCCGCCACGGTCAGCACGATGCCCTGGACCGCGGCGACGACCTTGGCCCAGTACCGCGGCGGCGTCGGGCGGCGCAGCCACGGCAGCGCCCACCCCGCGAGGACGTACGCGTAGCGCATCGCGCCGATCGCGAGCACCCACCAGCCGAGCCGCGGCGCGACGTGGACGCTGAGCACGGCGATCAGGAAGGCGTCGGTCTCCATGTCGAAGCGGGCACCGAACGCGCTCGCCGTACCCGTCCGGCGCGCGACGTGCCCGTCGACCGCGTCGAGCACCAGCGCCACCGCGCTGAGCGTGACCAGGACCGTCGTCAGCTGCCCGGACAGCGGGTCGCCCAGGCCGTGGAGGGTGAGCCCGGCGACGCCGACGGCGAGCACCGCGCGCGTCGCCGTGACCCTGCCCGCGGGGCCGAGCTGAACCCGATCCATCGCACCTCCGTGTCCTCACTTGTACCCAGGCGTACGACGCGCGCCGGGGGCCGGTTCAACGAGAGGAGTCCGCGGTGGCTGACGAGGCCGAGGCGTACTGGGTCACCGAGGCGGGGCACGGCGAGATCCGGGCGGTCGCGCTCCCGGTGCCGCGGGCCGACGACGTCCTGGTCCGGGCGGTGCGCTCCGCGATCAGCCGTGGCACCGAGTCCCTGGTGCTCGCCGGCCGGGTCCCGCCCAGCCAGTACGCGGCCATGCGGGCGCCCTTCCAGCAGGGCGACCTCCCCGGCCCGGTGACGTGTGGCTACCTCAGCGTCGGCGTCGTCGAGCGCGGTCCCGACGACCTCGTCGGACGCACCGTCTTCTGTCTGCACCCCCACCAGACGGCGTACGTCGTGCCGGCTGCCGCGGTCGTGCCCGTCCCCGACGGGGTCCCGGCGGCGCGCGCGGTGCTGGCCGGCACCGTCGAGACCGCGCTGAACGCGCTGTGGGACGCGCCGCCGCTGCTCGGCGACCACGTCACGGTCGTCGGGGCCGGCCTGGTCGGCTGCTGCGTGGCGCGGCTGGCGGCGGGCGTGCCGGGTGCCCGGGTGACCCTGGTCGACGTCGACTCGAGCCGGGCCGAGGTGGCCGCGGCGCTCGGCGTCGGCTTCGCCGGACCCGACGACGACCCCGGTCGCAGCGACCTCGTCGTCCACACCAGCGCGACCGAGGCCGGGCTGCGGCGCGCGCTCGAGCTGGTCGTGCCGGAGGGCACCGTCCTCGACCTGTCCTGGTACGGCGACCGGCCGGTCAGCCTGCCGCTGGGAGAGGCCTTCCACTCCGCGCGGCTCACGCTGCGCAGCAGCCAGGTCGGCGCGGTCGCACCCGCCCGGCGGGACTCGCGCAGCCGGCGGGACCGGCTGGCCCTGGCGCTGGAGCTGCTCCGCGACCCGGGCTTCGACACACTGCTCACCGACTGCTCGCCGTTCCGTGAGCTGCCCGCGGTGCTGGCCGAGATCGCCGCCGGCTCACTGCCGGGGCTGTGCCATTCCATCGACTACTCGACCGGCCAGGAGGCCTGATGTTCCGGGTGACCGTCCGCGACCACATCATGATCGCGCACAGCCTGACCGGCGAGGTCTTCGGACCGGCCCAGCGGCTGCACGGCGCGACGTACGTCATCGACGCGACCTTCGCCGGGCGCGACCTCGACGCCGACGGGATCCTCGTCGACATCGGCCGGGCCACCGAGGTGGTGCGCGAGGTGCTGGCGCGGCTGCACTACCGCAACCTCGACGACGAAACGGTGCATGACGAGGTGGGGCTCGCCGGGCAGAACAGCTCGACCGAGGTGCTCGCCCGCTGGGTCGCGGACCGGTTGGCCGAGCGCGCGAGCTCGGGTGACCTGGGCCCGGGCGGCGGGGCCCTCGCGGCGATCACGGTGACGCTGCACGAGTCGCACGTCGCGTGGGCCAGCTACGAGCGGGCGCTGTGAGGCTCCACGTCGTCGTACCCGACGGCGTGGACGACCCGCGCCGGCCGAGCGGCGGGAATGTCTACGACCGCCGGCTGATCGCCGGGCTGACCGCCCTGGGGCATGAGGTGCGGGTGTACCGGGTCGGCGCGGGCGGTCCGGGCCGGGTGCTGGCGGAGCTGCCCGACGGCGCGGTGGTCCTGGTCGACGGACTGGTCGCCTCGACGACCCCGGTGCTCGCCGGGGAGAGCCGCCGGCTGCGGGTGGCGGTGCTGCTGCACATGCCGGGGTCCGGGCCCGCCGAGCCGGCCGTGCTGCGGTCGGTCGCGGCCGTCGTCACGACGAGTGCGTGGGCGCGGCGCTGGGTGCGCGACGAGGTGGGCGTGCCCGCGCACCGCGTCTGGGTCGCCCTGCCCGGCGTCGACCCCGGCCCGCTCGTCCCCGGCTCGCCCGGCGGCACCGATCTGCTCTGCGTCGGGCCGCTCACCCCCGCCAAGGGGTACGGCGACCTGCTCGCCGCCCTCGACCTGGTCCGCGACCTCGACTGGACCTGCCGATGCGTCGGCGCGCTCGACCTGCTGGGGTCCAATGCGGAGGCCTTCGGGGCGCGGGCCGGCCGGATCGAGCTGTTGGGCCCGCTGCCGCCGGCCGAGCTCGAGCAGGTCCGCTCGGGGAGCGATCTGCTGCTGGCGCCCTCGCGTCGCGAGTCGTACGGGATGGCGCTCGCCGAGGGCCTGGCCCGCGGCCTGCCGGCGATCGCGACCCAGGTCGGCGGTCACCCCGAGGCGCTGGGCACGGCCGACGACGGGTCGCCGCCGGGGCGGCTGGTCCCGGTCGGCGATCCGGCGGCCTTCGCCGGCGCCCTGCGGTCCTGGCTGACGGACGCCGACCTCCGCGCCCGGTGGCGGACGGCTGCGGGGCAGCGCCGACGGCGGCTGGGGTCGTGGGCGGACACCGCCGAGGCCGTGGCCGGCGTGCTGAACCGGATCGCGTGGGGCGCCGTACTCACCGGCGAGGGGAGGTAGCCATCGACAGGGGAGCGCTCGGCGCACGGATCCGGCTGCTCGCCGCGGTCGCGATCCTGGTCGTGCTCGCGGCGCGGCTCGGCGCGCGGCCGTTCCTCGACGGGCTGGCCCACACCGACCCCCGGGCGCTCGCGATCGCACTGGTCGTCACGGCCGGGACCACGGCGTGCTGTGCCCGCCGCTGGAGCCTGCTGACGACCGGGCTCGGGGTGACGATCCCGTTTCGCGACGCCTACCGGAGCTGCTACCGGGCCCAGCTGCTCAACGCGACCCTGCCCGGCGGCGTGCTCGGCGACCTGCACCGCGGCTACCGGCGTGGGCAGGACGCGGGGGCGCTCGGGCGGGGGCTGCGGTCGGTGGTGTGGGACCGGGCGAGCGGTCAGGTGGTGCAGGTGGCGCTGGTGGCGTCCGTCGTACCGCTGCTGCCGGGGGCGCTGCGGGGCGGGGTCCTCACGGTGCTCGCCGTGCTCGTCGTCGGTGGGCTCGTCGTGCTCGCGGCCGCGCCGGTTCGGCGCGAGGCCGCGGCCGCCCTCGACGGGAGCTGGCCGGAGGTGCTGCTGCTGTCCGCGCTCGCCGCGAGCGGCCACGTCCTGGTGTTCCTCGTCGCGGCCCGCATCGCCGGCGTCACCGCCGCCACACCGGGACTGGTCGCCCTGGCCCTGCTGGTGCTGCTGGCCTCCGCGATCCCCGTCAGCGTCGCGGGCTGGGGTCCGCGTGAGGGTGCTGCCGCGTGGGTGTTCGGCGCGGCCGGGCTCGGCGCGGCCGCCGGCGTCGAGGTCGCGGTCGTCTACGGCGTGATGTCGCTCGTCGCCACGCTGCCCGGTCTGTTGGTCGTGGAGGGAGGTCCC
This sequence comes from Nocardioides sp. S5-5, assembly GCF_054954065.1. Taxonomy (NCBI): domain Bacteria; kingdom Bacillati; phylum Actinomycetota; class Actinomycetes; order Propionibacteriales; family Nocardioidaceae; genus Nocardioides; species Nocardioides sp. S5-5. Next base: position 3,738,328 of record NZ_CP199913.1, on the reverse strand, counting down.
GCATGGGCACGCGGCCGTACGTCCTCCTGAGCTGCTGCATCTCCCTCGACGGCTACCTCGACAGCGCCGGGGCCGAGCGGCTGCTGTTGTCGAACGACGCCGACTTCGACCGGGTCGATGGTGTGCGCGCGGGCTGCGACGCGATCCTGGTGGGCGCGGCGACGGTCCGCAACGACGATCCCCGGCTGCAGATCCGCTCCGAGCGGCGACGCCGGGAGCGCGAGACCGCGGGGCTGCCCGCCGACCTGGTCAAGGTGACCCTGAGCTGCCGGGGTGATCTCGACCCGGCCGCCCGGTTCTTCACGGTCGGCGACGGCGAGAAGCTCGTCTACTGCCCCGAGCCGACCGTCCCGGAGCTGGAGAGCAGGGTGGGCTCGTTCGCGAAGGTGGTCGGCCTCGGCACCGAGGTGCGGATGGCCGCGCTGGTGACCGACCTGGGCTCGCGCGGCGTACGGCGGCTGATGGTCGAGGGCGGCGGCACGGTCCACACCCAGTTCCTCACGGCGGGACTCGCCGACGAGCTGCACCTCGTGGTCGCACCGTTCTTCGTGGGGGACTCCCGGGCGAGGCGGTTCGTCGGCGACGGGGCGTTCCCGTGGCACCCCGGCAGCAGGGCTGAGCTCGTCGAGACCCGCGCGATCGGCGATGTCGCGCTGCTGCGCTACGCGCTGTCGGACCGGTTCACGTCCTGAGCGCAACCGGTCGCCGGTGATTCGGGCCCCTCGTCGTACCGCCCTAGAATCAGCGCCCGTGGCACTCACCATCGGCATCGTCGGTCTCCCCAACGCAGGCAAGTCGACGCTCTTCAACGCGCTGACCAAGAACGACGTCCTCGCGGCGAACTACCCGTTCGCCACCATCGAGCCCAATGTGGGCGTGGTGGGCGTGCCCGACCCGCGCCTCGGCAGGCTCGCCGAGATCTTCGGCTCCGAGCGCCAGCTGCCCGCGACCGTCGAGTTCGTGGACATCGCCGGCATCGTCCGCGGCGCCTCGCAGGGTGAGGGCCTCGGCAACAAGTTCCTCGCCCACATCCGCGAGTCCGCCGCCATCTGCCAGGTGACCCGCGTCTTCCGCGACGAGGACGTCACCCACGTCGACGGCGAGGTCAACCCCGGCAACGACATCTCCACCATCCAGACCGAGCTGATCCTCGCCGACCTCGAGACGGTGGACAAGGCCGTCGTACGGCTGGAGAAGGAGGCGCGCAAGGTCAAGGAGCTGGCCGCCAACCTGGAGGCCGCGCGCGAGGCGAAGGAGGCCCTCGAGGCCGGCACGCCGATCATCGCCACCTCGATCGACCGCTTCCTGCTGCGCGAGCTCTCCCTGCTCACCGCCAAGCCGTTCATCTACGTCTTCAACTGCGACGCCGACGAGCTGGGGGACGAGTCCTTGAAGGACAGGATGCGCGAGCTGGTCGCTCCGGCCGAGGCCATCTTCCTCGACGCCAAGTTCGAGTCCGAGCTGATCGAGCTCGACGACGAGGAGGCCGCCGAGTTCCTCGCCGAGGCCGGCGTCACGGAGCCCGGCCTGGAGGTGCTCGCCCGGGTCGGCTTCGACACCCTCGGCCTGCAGACCTATCTCACCGCGGGCCCCAAGGAGTCCCGCGCCTGGACCATCCCCAAGGGCGCCACCGCCCCCGAGGCCGCCGGCGTGATCCACACCGACTTCCAGAAGGGCTTCATCAAGGCCGAGGTGGTGTCGTTCGACGACCTGGTCGCCGCCGGGTCGATGAACAAGGCCAAGGAGGCCGGCCGGGTGCGGATGGAGGGCAAGGACTACGTCATGGCGGATGGCGACGTGGTGGAGTTCCGTCACGGAAGGTAGTGAGGGTCGCGAGTGCGTCCCTGAGATCGTGGATGCCGTCAAGGGAGACATACGTGTCCTCTACGACGAGGTCGAGGCATGGGCAAGGCGGACCGGGAGCCGCGTTGCTCGCTACGAGCTGGCGGACTTTCTGCCAGCGGGGTGATCGTGGCCCGACGAACGGGTCGCCCATGGCTGGCTTCAGCGGCGTATCCTAAGCCTCGATCCGTGGATCGACTCGGCGGGTGAGTCGGGGTAGGTGGTGGCTGACGCGGTTGGGTTGGGCGGCGGCAGTTGGGCAGGGGTGTGGTGCTGGTCTGCCCAGCTCTTCCACTGTCGGGGTTCCTCGGGTCGTGCCTTGCGGCTGGTGGATCGCTCAGGTGGTGATCGGTGGTCCGTGGGCGGTGTCGAAGACGCGGTCCCATGTCTGGAGCCAGCGCTCGGCCCAGGGCCAATGTGCGGGCAGGTGCAGGACGGGGCGGCGCTGCGGCCTGGTTAGGCGAGCTGGGACGTTGATGATCTGACGCCGCAGGGTCGTGCCTCGAGCGGGGATCGGGATGTTCTGTCCAGCGGTGTTGCGGGTGCGTGGGGCCAGGGTGTCGGTCGCGCGGAGCAGGTTGTAGGCCATGGCCGCGCACAGGGTCCAGGCGTGGTTCGCGGCGAACCTGCCTGAGGGCATGTGCGCGAACGGTCCGTCGATCAGGTCAGCGAAGACGGTCTCGATGACCGCGTGACGACGGTGGGTGATGTCCGCGGCCGTCACGGGCTCGGTGTTGTTGGTGAAGAACGGGTGATGCCGCCAGAGCGGGAACAACTCCTCGAGGCCGGCATCGAGGTTGGTCTTGTCGCGCACCCGCCGCACGATGAGCCGTGCGGTGACCGGGTTGTTCTGTGCGAACGCGGTGTAGGAGGTCTCGGCGACCTCGGCATCGGAGATCAGCTCACCGGTGTCGGGATCGGCCACGGCGCCGGGATAGTGCACCGGTTGCCACGCATCGTCGGGGATCCGGGAGATCGCGGCGGCAACAGCGTCGTTGTGTCTGAGCACGACCGAGAACTCCACACCGGCGTTGATGCAGGCGTTGACCACGGCACTGCTGCCGTACGCGGAGTCGCCCCGCACCAGAATCTTCCCGGTGCTCGTTCCGGTGCTCGTTCCGGTGCTCGTTCCGGTGCTCGTTCCGGTGCTCGTTCCGGTGCTCGTTCCGGCGCCGCAGGCGCGGGCAGTCCGGATCGCTTCTTCGACCATGGATGCGGCTGCTTTGCCCGATCCTGCTTTCCCGGCTCGTAGCCGTACACCGGCCACGACAGGAGCGCTGGTGGGGGTGCTGATCGTGGTGACCAGCGGCGAGAGACCCTTGCGGAGCAACGCGCGGCCCGCGATCTTGGCATGGCCGTAACTCGCTCCTTGCTTCTGGTAGCCGTAGACCGGGCGCAACAGCGAGTCGATGTCGATGAACGCCTGCTCACCGACCCCGTCCAGCAGCTCGGTGGACGCGACCAGGTTCACCAGGTGCGAGCGCGCGACCGAGGCGAGTTGGGAGACATGTCCGTGGGTGAACGAGCGGAGGAACTGGCCCAGCGTCGCTGGTGCGTAGACCCCGCCGAACAGTTCCTTCATCCCGCCGGCGCGGACGATGTCGAGGTCCTCGATGCACTCGGCGCCCACGGCCATGCCCGCGATGATCGTGGCGATCTTCCCCGCCGGGTTCACCCCAGCCGAGCGGACGAGCGAGGACTTGATCGACACCCGGTCGGCGAGGAGCCCGGAGAGTCCGGACTGCTCGGCCAACGCCATCACCGGCACCAGTCCGGCATGCGACACGAGGTGGTCTTCATCGAAGACCGGCGTGGCTCGGGACCACTCTTGATGTAGTTTCACTTCCAGTGCCTCTTCGGCTCGAGCGACTCGCGACTTCAGCAATCACGATTCTCCCAGCCAGGAGGCACTTTCACGTCCAGGCCCGCCGCAACCCATGTCGCGAACCCCGAGTCGATCCACGGATCGAGGCTAAGAGGCGTGGTGAATCCCGCTCTCCAGTCCGCGATCGAGGCGATGAGCCTCGATGAGCGCTTGGAGTTGGTCGAGTTCATCGAGAGCACGGTGGAGTCCGAGGCGATCGAGCTCACGGAGGCGGAGAAGTCGCTGATCCGTTCCCGGGCGGCAGACCTTCAGGCTGATCCGTCCATCGGTCTGACCTGGGACGAGCTCAAGGCGCGCGTCGCCGCGCGGAGGGCGTGACCTCGCGAACGATCGTCTTCCACCCCGGCGTGGAGGACGACCTCGCCGCGATCTACGATCACTACGCCGCCTTCGATTCAGCGTTACCGGGTCGGTTCGGGGCACGGCTGGATGAGCAGATCGAGCGCCTTGAGATGTGGCCGGAGTCCGGAGTGATCCTGTTCGAGGGCTCTCGGCGCCTACTGGTCAAGCGCTTTCCGTACATGGCCGTCTATCTCGTGGGTGATGACCGCATCGACGTGCTCGCGGTCATCGGGGCACGACGCGACCCGGGGGCCTGACCCCGGATCTTGGACACGCCGAATCCCGCACCCGTGAGGGTGGCGGGGAGAGCGAGATGATCCGAGAATCATGGCCAGGAAGAACTACTCCGAGGAGTTCCGTCGTCAGGCCGTCGACTTGTACGAGTCCACCCCGGGGGCCACGGTCCGCGGCATCGCCGAGGACCTGGGCATCGTGCGGGGCACGCTGCGCGGGTGGCTCGAGGTGTACGGGACCGGCAAGAAGACCGCTGCTGACGGGACGTTGACCTCCAGCCCGTTGCAGTCCAAGCCCACCAGCAAGACGACCTCGGGCCCGGGTGAGGAGTCGCCCGATCAGGAGCTGGCTCGGCTCCGCGCCCGGGTCGCCGAACTCGAGGTCGAGACCACCAAGCTGGCCACCGAGCGGGAGATTCTCCAGCGGGCGGCGAAGTATTTCGGGCTCTCCTGACCCTTCCGTGGGTCATTTGCGGCCGGGGAGCACTGGTGGGTGGCCGCCGAGGTTGAGCATGGCCAAGGCGATCAGGGCTTCGGGTGAGCGGAAGCCGAAGGCGACCCGGGTGATCGGTCGGATCTTGGTGTTTACCGACTCGATGCGTCCATTGGACAGGCCGTGCTCGATCGCGGCGAGGATAGAGGCTCGGTGCTTGACGATCCGGCGTTGCAGATCGACGAAGGCCGAGATCCGACAGCGACGGGCCCAGCCGATCCAGACGTCGAGGGCCTCTTCGGCCTCGTCGTGCGGGAGCTGGAACACCAGCCGGAGGCCTTCCTTGAGCAGGTAGGCGCGGTGCAGGCGCGGATCGGTCTTGGCGACCCAGGCGAGCTTGGCCCGCTGCCGGAGGGTGAGGTTCTCGGGGTTCTTCCACAACGCGAACCTGGCGTGTTTGAGTGCCTTCGCCTGGCCGCTGGCTCGTCCGGCGCGGCGCTGGGTGACGGCGCCACGGGCCTCGTTCCAGGCCTGCCGGCGGACCTCGTCCAGCGCGTCGGTGGCCCAGCGGACAACGTGGAACGGATCAGCGCAGCGCACCGCGTTCGGACACCGCTGTGCGACCACCGTGCTGATCCAGTCCGCCCCGTCTGCAGAGATGTGGGTGATCTGGGCGCTGCGCTCGGGGCCGAGGGCGTCGAAGAACTTCTCCAGGGTTGCCTTGTCACGGCCCGGTGCGGCCCACACCAGCCGACCACTGTCGTGGTCGACGACCACGGTCAGATATCGGTGCCCGCGCTTGTACGAAATCTCATCGATCCCCAGCCGTCGCAGGTCCGCGAACCGGTCGTGCAGGGCTTCGACGTCGGCCCAGACCCGGGTGATGATCGCGCCGACGGTGCGCCAGGCGATCCGCATCAGCTCGACCACCGCGCTCTTCGAGCACTGGGTGGCCAACCAGGCCACCTGCTCGTCGAACACGACTGTGTGGCCGGCCGCGTGCCGTGCCCAGGGCACCGCGACGACCGTCGGGCCATGTTCGAGACACCTCACCCGCGGTGCGTCCGCCTCGAGCACGACCTGGATCGTGCCTAGGTCCAGTGCCCGCCACCGTCGCCGGCCTTCTCCGGCGTCGTAGCCAGGCGAAGGTCGCCCGCACCGTCCACAACGACCGCGAGCACGCTTCCGCGGCCGCACATGGGCCACCAACAGCTCTTCGTCCTCGTCGAACTCGATGTCCTCCACGACCGTCTTCTCGACCCCCAACAGGGCGCGCCATAAGGTGGCGTTCTGCACGCCGTTCTCCGCTCACTGGTTTCGGTTCCTCAACAGCTCAGAAACCTAGACAGGGAACGGCGTGCTCACGTTTCAGGCGCGCTCAAGCACCCACGGATGCGTCACAAGAGCCGTATTTCGCCGGGGAGACGGTCTGGTGAGTCGCTTCCAGTTCGTCGCCGACAACTCCGCCACCTTCGAGGTGAAGCGACTGTGTGAGCTCGTCGAGATCGAGCGTTCGTCGTACTACGCGTGGAAGGCCGGGGCTCCTGCTCGGGCTGAGCGGGCTGCCGCGGACGCCGTGCTGGTCGAGCGGATCCGCGCCGTCCACGACGAAGACAACACTTGCGGGGCACCGCGGATCACCGCCGAGCTCAACGACGGCGCACCGGCCGAGGAGCGGGTCAACCACAAGCGGGTCGCGCGGGTGATGCGGGCCGCGGGGATCGCCGGCTACGTCAAGAAGCGGCGGGTGCGGACCACGATCCCCGAGCAGTCCGATCAGAAGGTCCCCGACCTGCTGAAGCGGGACTTCACCGCCCCCGCGCCCGGGCTCCGCTACGTCGGCGACATCACCTACCTGCCGTTGGCCGACGGGACAAACCTCTACCTGGCCACCGTGATCGACTGCTACAGCCGACGCCTTGCCGGATGGGCGGTCGCCGACCACATGCGCACCAGCCTCGTCGAGGACGCCCTCAACGCAGCCAAGACCACCCGCGGCAGCCTCGCCGGGGCGGTGTTCCACTCCGATCACGGGTCGGTCTACACGAGCAAGGACTACGCCCGGCTCTGCAAGAGTCTCGGCGTCACCCAGTCGATGGGCGCTGTCGGCACGTCGGCCGACAACGCGCTCGCGGAGTCGTTCAACGCGACTCTGAAGCGTGAGGTCCTCCAAGACGCCGCCTGCTGGGCTGATGAGGCCAGCTGCCGCCGAGAAGTGTTCCGGTGGATCGTGCGCTACAACACCCGACGCCGACACTCCTGGTGCGGCTACCTGCCACCGTCCACCTACGAGGCCCGCCGGGCCGCTACGCTGCCAACCGCTGCGTAATCAAACCCTGTGTCCAAGATCCGGGGGTAGGGCCCGCGACCCGGAGTCGATCCAAGACGCCGTGACTGGACGCGCGCAGGGCAGCTGATGAACCACTCCGCAGCAGAATGGAATCTGGCCGCTGTCGAGCACCACCCGGAGGGCGGTAGCGCTGATGTGTTCCGCCTTAACACGCTCGTTCTGAACCGGCGTCCCCCCATGCACGGCCACCACGAGGAACTGACACACACCTATTGCATTCCCGGCCGAGATTCGTCCCGACGAATCTCGCTGCGCACGTCGACGCCGAGAGTTGCCCGGCGGTGAGTTCCATCAGCGAGGTGTACGACTCTCAGCGGAGGTGATCGCTGCCGCAGGTCCATCGCACTTAGGTGACTGAAGGTGACCATCAGTTTCCAAAGGAAGGCCGGACATGACCAATCAAGCAAGCAACGAGAATCAGCCGGGACTGTGGAGCGATTCGGCTCCATCGTCGAGAGGGAGCCGACCGGGGAGCCGCGGACCTTCAAGCCACACCAGGACCGCACCGACCTTGTCGGTGCAGCGGCCGTCGAAGCCGATGGACAACAGCGACCTGTGGACCATCGCCGAGGTCGCCAACTACCTCGGCGTTCCGAAGCAGACCATCTACTCGTGGCGTCACACGGGGTACGGCCCGAAGGGGTTCAGGGTCGGCAAGCATCTGCGGTGGCGATCTGCGGTCGTCATCGCGTGGACGCTGGGGCTGGAGAAGCACGAGTGATCACAGATCGGCCGTGCGAGCGGTGCGGCCGCCGGATCTACGAGGGAGTACCTCGTCATCCTGGACGTCCGAAGCGATGGTGCAGCGCAGCATGCCGTCGAGCGGACTATGCGGAGCGGCAGGCCGTCCAACGTGGCATGGAGCCGACCGTCCCCATCGAGCAGCATGTCGATGCGGTGCTCCAGTCGCCGGCAGCCTGTCGGCGGGTGCTCCGCCAGATCGGGGAACTGGCGGGGGATGGGTCACTTGATGATGCGAAGTGGAGCAGCGTCGCCGACGAGATCACGCGCCTGGCTCGTCGGTCGGGTCCGCGCAGAGGCCTGCGATGAGCAGTCAGCTGGGTCGGCGCCGAATCTGGGAGCGACGCGAGGAACGCAGCCGTCAACTGATCCGCCGTGCTCAACGAATCGAGGCGCTGGTCCTTCGCGTCCTCAATGCCTGTGCGCAGCTAGGCCGCAGCCCGCGTGCCGATCTCGATGTCGGACGCGCGCTCTCTGAACTCCGTGACGTCGAAGGCGTCGCCATGTCGGAGATCGTTCGGTTGTGTGGCGGTGCGCTGGATCGAGCAGAGGTCGAGCGGCTGACGAGCCTCGCGCGCCCGCAATCTGACGTCCGCCGATCGTCGGACGAGTCGCCTAGACTTGCTCGCATGACCGCAAATCGCGACGAGTTGATTCACCTGATCGAGGGCATGCCCGACGATCAGGTGGACGTGCTGCTCGCCGACGCCAAGCGGCTGGCTGAATCGAAGCCGAGAGGGACCTGGCCGCCGAAGTTCGTTGGCATGGTCAAGGACGGCCCGACGAACGGCTCATCACCCGAGTACATCGACACCGTGATGTCGCGAGGTTTCGGTAGCGAGCGTTGATCGTCTGCGACACCGGTCCGCTCGTCGCTCTGGCCAACGAGCGGGACGAGCACTACTTCACCGCCACCGATCTGTTCCGTGACCTGTTCATGGCCAACGAAGCCATCGTTCTTCCCGCGACGGTGCTGGCTGAGGTCTGCTACTGGCTCAATCATCACGGCGGGCCAGAGGTCGAGGCGGCATTCCTCGACTCGGTTGTGGACGGCACGTTCACTCTGGTCGAGCTGACCAACGACGACGTTGCGCGCATGGCCGAGCTGGTCCGCCAGTTCGCGTCGTTCCCGCTGGGTGGCACGGATGCGTCGGTCGTGGCGGTGGCTGAGCGCCTCGGAGCACAAGAGATCGCCACCCTGGACAGGCGGCACTTTCCGTCGATCACGCCCAAGGGTGGCGGCTACTTCACGCTGCTGCCGCAAACAATCCCGTAGGCGGGTTCGACCCTATCTGCCCTCAATCTGCCCTCACCAGGACCGAAACGGACCGACAGTGCCCATGGCCACCGAACAACGTTTGCGCAGGTCATCCCTGAAGGAGCGGGGCCGGTCAAGAGTGTTGGCCGGCCCTTCTTATTGCCTTCGACCCTGCGTGTGGGCGCGCTGATGAGGCGGCGGGGTCCAGGCTCGGGCGGAGCCCGACCGCGGCGCGGCCGGCAGGGCCTTGACCCCGACGCCGTGCAGCGCATGCTGTTCGGGGTTGTCGAGGGCTAGGTCGTGGTCTCCTGGGGCTGTGGTTGCTGTGGTGGACGTGGCTCGCATCAGTGCCGGTGCTTTGCCGTGGGGAGCAGGCCGGTGTGGCTGCTCGGTCATCCCTTCGCCGCGTGGTCGGCCATTAGCGGTCGTGGCCGGGCGGCATGATGGGGTGCGCCAGTCCGGTCGGTCGGGGTCAATCAGTCAGCGCGACCGCGCCGTCCTGTGTGACTGGGACGGGGGTCATGACCTGCACGACCTCGCGACCGACCGGGAGCGTGTGGGTGCCGTTCATGCCGACTCCCGCGTTTGATGCTGCAGCGCGCGGACGTGGCCGTCGCGCAGCGCGTAGAAGACGTACTCCATTTGCACTCGCGCGGCCGCGACCGCGCCGATGTTGGGGCCACGGCGATCGGCGACCCGGTTCCGCAGCGCGCCGACGCGGGTGTGCGGGCCGAGGCGCTTGACCGATTCGACTGCGGCCCAGCGGACCAGCCGGGAGCCCTGTTTAGTGATCCGGCCGCGGTGTACGTGCGTGTCGGACTCGTGATGCTTCGGGGTCAGTCCGGCCCAACAAGCCAGCTGGGGCGCGGTGCCGAACCGGGAGATGTCGCCGACCTCGACGAGGAACACCGCCCCGAGCACCGGGCCGATCCCGGGGATCTGCTGTAGCGCCAGGTAGCTGCCCCCTTGCTCGGGGTCGGTGCGGATCTGGCCCTGGACGAGGTTGGTGAACAAGTCGATTTCGAACTCCAGATTGTCCAGCAGCCGGCGCAGTGACGCGATCCGGGCCGCGTACGGCGCCGGCAGTTGGCGCGTCGAGGAGAGCCGGTCCAGCAAGGCGGTGCCGTCGACGCCGAACAGGTCGCTCATCAACACCTGGATCCCGCACTTGGCCAGCACGGCGTGGACCTCGGCCTTGCAGTGGCTGCGGAGTGCGACCAGCTTGGCTCGATGGCGGACCAGTTCCCGCAGTTCCCGGGTCGCTGGTGGCGCGATCCATGCCTCGGGCAGGCGGCCCATCCGGAGCAGGTCGGCCAGGTCGGCGGCGTCGCGGTAGTCGTTCTTGACCCGCCGGTACTCGAACGCCTTGACCCCCAACGGGTGCGCGAGGTGAACCTTCGCGCCTGCTTCCTGGAGGGCGTCGACTGCCCAGTACCAGCCGTAGGTGGCCTCGAGGACCACCTCAGGGGACTCCCCAGCGCGCGTGAGTACCTGGTCCAGGCTCTCGACGTCGTTGGGAATCCGGACCGACTCCAGCACGTCGCCGGAATCGGTCGTTCGCACGATCACGCTACGTCGGCGGTGAAGATCGATACCGACGAACTGCTTGCCTGCGTACTCTGACATCAGGGGCCTCCTTCGTCGTCGAAGTCGAGTACACCCCCAGCATCCGCCGGGGCCGCACGAGGGCGGAGGCCCCGCCCCTTCATCGCATCAGCCCCACAACTAGCGAATATCGAGCAATGTCGGAATCGGCTCGATTCGTTCCGCTTCAACGTGTGAGTCCACGCGTTCGCGCAGATCAGCGGCGGGATGGAGGGATCCCGGCCCGCTCGGCTGCCCGCGGTCGGCCGGCTCGGCTACGGCGTCGATCCGCGGGTGGGTGGGACGACCCCAGCCGGCGTCTGGAGCCCACCTCCCCGGCCAGGGCCTTGCCGACATGGGCCCGAGAGATCCGGGTCCGCACGCCGACTTCCTCGCCATTACCCACGCAGGCCCAGGCCAGCCCCTGGCGTGAGGGCGGGGGCGGCGTGGGGTCTCACACTGCCGAGGGTTGATAGCGCAGCCTGCGCGGAGGAGCGTCACGACGGTCAAGTCTTCGAGCCGCGGCAATCTTGTCGGTCGCGACCGCGCCCGTCATCGGTCGGAGAACGGGACATCGCCCGTCGTCCGGAGCGCCTCACGCGCCGGGAGATGGAGGTCCTCGGGGCATTGACGCGGGGCATGCACGTGCGCGAGATCGCCCGCGCCAGCCTCGTGTCCGAGGCGACCGTCCGCACCCAGGTGAAGACGATCCTCGCCAAGCTGGAGCTCACCTCGCAGCTGGCGGCGGTCGGCGCCGCCAACAAGGTCGGCCGGCGCTGTCCGGGGGACTGATCGTCCCCGAATTGAGCGGTGCTGAGTGGGTGCGCTTGCCTCATTCGACGTACCGTGGAGTGCGAAGCTCCTGCGGCACGTCCGGTGCGGTGATGGGGCGCGACGAGAGGCGGCGCCATGGGTGCGCCCAGGTTCAACTACCCGCACAGGCATCCCGACGCGCTCGGACTCCTGCGGCTGCGGTTGACCGACGTGCAGCACTTCGCGCTCCCCGACGGGATCTGGCTGCCGTACGGTCGCGACCTGGTGCGGGAGGGAGCGCACCTGGTCGACGAGTTCCCGGCGCACCGGGGCCGCATCGACCGTCTGGCCTATGCGCCCGGAGACTGGGAGGTCCCCGCGACGGAGATCTTCACCCGGCACGGTCGGGTCAAGGCCGGCTTCCTGCCCGAGGCGCGCGGCCGCGGGGTCGTGCTGGTCCGGTTGCACACCTCCGAGGTGCTGCGGATCCGGATCGCCTGGCCGGACCGGATCCCCGACGAGGCGTTCGACCCGACGGGCCGCGTGTCGTGCCCGGACGGGGCGTTGGAGCTGTGAGGTAGCGTGGAGGACGACCGGTCGATCTGAGGCCTCCGCCCCGGACACCCGGACCGGTCGAGAGGTGGCCGTCATGACGACGCCAGGCACACCCGTCCTTCTCGCTCCCGATCGGCATCCTCTCCGTTTCCGCATGGGCCGGACGATGGGAGTCGACCGGCTCGACGGGGGCTGGTGGCCGCAGAGCCGTGACCTCGCCGTGGAGCTGGCCGACCTGGTCGACCACTTCCCGGCGGAGTGCGGTCGCATCGTGCGGGCCCTGTTCTCCCCGCCCGACTGGGACCCCGCTCCGCGGCGGGTGCCCGTTGCGGGCGGAGCCATCAAGGTCGGCTCGTTCCCCCGCGACGACACCCACCTCATCGAGCTGAAGACCTCGGACCGGACGGTGCTCCACGTGCTCGTCGTACCGCCGGGGTTCAGCGACGACCAGGGCGCCGAGGCGCTCCTGGCGGCTGCGACCGCCGGGAACTCCCATACTGCCGGGGATCTGCTGACCCTGGTGAGCGAGCACCCCGACGTGGACCCGGCCGATCATTGGGAGGACGACGGGGGCTCCTGGTGGGGCGATGAGAAGTCCGCGCCCTCCTTCCGCACCGTGCTCGGGACCAGCGAGCGATGAGATTCGTCGTCGAGTCGGCGGTAGCCCGTCGGTCGGCGTGGTGGCTCATCGACGACGACGGTCTGGTCCTCGCCTGGTCCGGCACGACCTATGCCAGCCTGGCGACGGCGGACCAGGCGGCGCACCGCTTCCGGGTCGAGCCCGATGGCCGGGAGTACCGCCTGCAGACGCGCAGGGGGAGGTCATGGCGGTGGACCGCGTGGAATCCAGCCGGGGAACGGGTGGCCGTCTCGGGAGACTGGTTCCCCACCAGGATCGGGGCCGCTGACGCTGCCCGACGAATGCGTGCGCTTGCCGGCGCGGCCATCGGCCCGTGAGGACCCGCCGCACGAGCGGTGAGCGGCTGTGGGGGAGCGTCATCGGCGGAAGGTCAGGTGGATCGTGCCGCTCTCGGCCGTCTCGCTGAGGACCTCGTAGTCCGCCTCCAGTCCGCGCAGGTCGTCCCAGAGCCGGATCCCGCGGCCCAGCAGGATCGGCGCGATCGCGACGTGGAGCTGGTCGACGAGCCCGGCGGCGAGGAAGTCGCGTACGACGGTCGCGCCGCCACCCACCCGGATGTCCTTGCCGGCAGCGACGTCGAGGGCGCAGTCGAGCGCTTCGCGCGCAGTGGCGGAGAGGAAGTGGAAGGTGGTGCCGCCGGCCATCTCGATCGGCGGGCGCGGGGCGCCGTGGGTCAGCACGAAGACGGGGATCCGGAACGGCGGCTCGTCACCCCACCAACCGCGCCAGTCGGGGTCGTCGGGGAAGTCGTGGAGGCCGAACATGCCCGCGCCCATGATCTCCGCGCCGAGCTCGGCGAAGTATGCCTGCGCGTACCTGTCGTCGACGCCGGTCGTGCCCTCGCCGGAGGTGTCGTGCAGCACCCGCTCGCGGAAGGTCCTGGTCGCGACGTACGCCCCGGTCAGCCGCGGCCAGTCGTCGCCGAAGGGCTTCTCGGGCGTCTGGTCCGTCGTGGTGGCGAAACCGTCGAGTGAGATGTTGAGGTCGACCCTGACTGCCATCGCGCCAGCCTACTGGCGTTCACGGACCGGATCCGTGGCTGAGCCCGACGAGACGCCGAGCCAGACTCACGGGCGCCGCTGCAGCACGACCCAGCCGAGGGCCACGCCGAACCCGGCGACGATCGGACCGATGATCGAGAAGGTGTTGGACGTCTCGTCGCCGACGACACCCCACGACAGCAGGGTCCAGTAGCCGCCGACGAGCAGCAGCGCCAGTGCGGGCGGCAGGCCGAAGAGCAGTCGCTGCCAGCGCGGCCGCGCGCCGTACCGGTCCGGGTCCATGGTCCCCCAACCTACTGGTCATCTCCGGAGGTTCTTCGGGTGTCCCGCACCCCGGCACGCCGTCCGAGAGCATCTGTCGACGGTGGCCACGCTCAGCTGGGTCCGCGTTGGTGCGCCGGTGGGTCACCCCAGCGCGAGCTTCACCGCGACCAGCACCATGGTCGCCGCGATGCACAGTTCGAGCACCTGCCAGGACCGCGGGCGGGCGAGCAGCGGGGCGAGCAGCCGCGCCCCGAAGCCGAGCCCGCAGAACCACACCAGGCTCGCCAGCGCCGCGCCCGCGCCGAACAACCAGCGGCCCGCCGGCTCGCCGCCGTCGTGGGTGGACGCGACCGACCCGATGAGGAGCAGCGTGTCGAGGTAGACGTGCGGGTTGAGCCAGGTCAGCAGCACGGTCCGGGTGACCACGCCGCGCCGGGTCTCGGTCGCGGCGCCCGCGGCGCCGTCGGCGGCGGCCAGCGACTCGGGCCGGGTAGCGCGGCGCAGCGAGCCGCCGGCGTAGCCGAGCAGGAAGACGACGCCCAGCCAGCGCACCACGACCAGCGCCCAGCCGGTCCGGTCGACGAGCGCGCCGACGCCGGCGATGCCCGCGGCGATCAGGATCGCGTCGGAGGCCGCGCAGATGAGCACGACGACGCCGACGTAGGAGCGGATCAGGCCCTGCCGCAGGACATACGCGTTCTGGGCGCCGATCGCGACGATGAGCGACGCCGTGGTGAGGAGACCGGCGAGGGCAGGGGCGAGCACGTCGTCGAACCTAGGTGCCGCCATCTCTTAAGGACAGCAAATGTTCTTTCAGGAACCTAAGCGCCACTTACCATGACGGATGCGCTTCGACCCCACTCAGCTGGAGACCCTTCTCGCCATCACCGAGGAGGGCACCTTCGAGGCGGCCGCTCGGCGTCTCCACGTCACGGCCAGCGCCGTGAGCCAGCGGGTGCGGGCGCTGGAGCGGGCCACCGGCCAGGTCCTCGTCCGCCGTACGACCCCCGCCACCGTGACGCCGGCGGGGGAGCCGCTCGTGCGGCTCGGCCGCCAGCTCCGGCTCCTCGGCACCGAGGCCGTGATCGGCCTCGGAGGAGACGACGTCGTCGACCTCGCGGTCGCGGTCAACGCCGACTCGCTGGCGACCTGGTTCCGGCCGGTCCTCGCGGCGGTCGCGCGACGGCCCGGGACCGCGCTGCGGCTGCACGTGGAGGACCAGGCCTACTCCGACGAGCTGCTGCGTCGCGGCGAGGTGCTGGCCGCGGTGACCGACGAGCCGCACCCGGTGCAGGGCTGTGTGGTCGAGCGGCTGGGTGCGATCAGGTACACGCCCGCCGCCGCGCCGTGGCTGGTCGAGCGGCACCGCCGCGGCCGGGGCGTCGACTGGGGTGCCATGCCGCTGGTCGTCTACAACGAGAAGGACCACCTGCAAGACGACCTGCTCGCCGCGCACCGCGCGGGCCGCCCGCCGGTCGTCCACCGGGTCCCCAGCACCGCCGACTTCCACGAGGCGATCCGCGTCGGGCTCGGCTGGGGGATGCTGCTCGACCCACAACTCGACGCCAGCCTGGCCGCGGAGGAGGTGGTGCGGCTGCCGGGGGTGCGGCCGGTCGTCGTACCGCTGTATTGGCAGCGGTGGCGTCTCGACAGCTCGGCGCTGGCTGCGCTCACCGACGACGTACGACGGGCCGCGCGGGTTCTGTCGGCGGTGGCGCGGGCGGCGCTCAGGCCTCCGCGGTCGCCTTGATGCCGGTCAGGGTCTGCCGCATCCCGTCGCGCAGCGATCCGGTGAAGGACTCCATGCCGCCGAGGTAGGTCTCGGTGTAGTCGCGGGAGAGATCGGCGATGCCGTCGGGGGTGGCGCGGCGCTGGGTGAGCACGGTGCCGGTCCCGTCAGGGCGGGGCGCGAGGTGGAAGGACCACACCGCCCAGTTCTCCTCGACGCGGAAGGCGATCTCCTGCTCCGGCTCGAAGCGGAGGATCCGGGCGTGGGTGGTCCACTCCAGCTCGCCGTGCTGGTTGCGGTTGGTGAAGGCGACGCCCTCGCCCGGCTCGGCGCCGTCCTTGGTCCGGGTGGAGGTGACCTGCGGGCTCCACTCGGCCATCCGGCGTACGTCACTGACCAGCGCCCACACCGTGGCGGGCGGGGCGTCGATCCCGATCGAGTCCTCGAGCTGCTCCATGTGGTCGGACGGTAGTCGCGATCGAGGTTTACGTCCAGTCGGTCGTATAGTTCGCCGCGTGGCGGACGACAGAGGCAGCGCGGACGGGCGGCGGGCGCGGGGCGACACGACCCGGCGGCGAGCGGCGCGGTGCGCCGCGGACATCGCGACCACGCACGGCCTCGACTCGATCTCGGTCGGAGGACTGGCCACGGCGACCGGGCTGAGCAAGAGCGGCATCCTCACCGTGTTCGGAACCCGCGAGGCGATCCAGGTCGCGGCGGTCGCCGAGGCCCGCCGGGTGTACGTCGACACGGTGATCGCCCCGGTCTGGGGAGCCGTACCCGGGAGGGACCGGCTGGCGGCCCTGCTGGACGCATGGGTCGCCTACCAGCGGGCCGCGGTGTTCCCCGGCGGGTGCTTCGTGGCGGCGGCCTCGGCCGAGTACGGGCACCGCGCAGGCGCCGTCGCCGACGCCGTGCGCGCGCTCAAGCGCGAGTGGCTCGACCTGCTCGAGCGCGAGCTGGCGACCGCGGGGATGGCGGATCCGGGCGAGGGGGCGTTCCGGATCGACGCCTACCTGGTCGCCGCCGACACCCGGCGCCAGCTGTTCGGCGACGACGCCGCGCTGGAGACCGCGCGGCGGCTGGCGCTCGCGGTCCTGCCGCCCACCTGAACCGCGGAATCGGCTCGCGCGCACCTCGCACCGGGCGGATACTGCCGTCATGCCGTCCACCAGTCAGCTCGCCGCGTTCACGATCGCCTCGTTCCTGTTCATCCAGGTACCGGGCCCGAGCCTGCTGTTCACCATCGGCCGGGCGCTCACCGTCGGGCGCCGCGACGCGCTCCTCTCGGTCGTCGGCAACGCGCTCGGCGTGGTCGCGCAGGTCGTGTTCGTCGCAGCCGGCCTCGGCGCGGTCGTGGCGGCGTCGGCGACGGCGTTCACGCTGCTCAAGCTGGCCGGAGCGGCGTACGTCGTCTATCTCGGCGTGCGCGCGATCCTCCACCGCGCCGACGCCCGCGCCGCGCTGGAGGCGGTCGGCGTCGGTACGACGCTCCCGCCCACGAGCGGTCTCGTCTCGGTGCGCACCGGCTTCGTGGTCGGCGCGACCAACCCCAAGACGATCGTGTTCTTCGTGGCCTTCCTGCCGCAGTTCATCGACGGCGGGGCGGCGGCCGCGCCGCAGCTGGTGCTGCTCGGCGTGCTGTTCGGCGCGATGGCGGTGTGCTCCGACGGCTGCTGGGCGCTGGTGGCCGCCCACGCCCGGGACTGGTTCGCCCGCAAGCCGAAGCGGCTCGACTCCCTCGGCGCCGCCGGCGGCGTGATGATGGTCGGTCTCGGGATCACCCTCGCCACCGCGGAGAGTCACTGAGACGGCCCGAGTCCGCGGAACCTCTAACCTGGGAGTGATGAGCACCGATCCGGCCGTCGGGCCGGGCGCCGCCGCCATGGTCAACGGAGCCGCCCGGGTGCTGGTCGACGCCCGGCCGCCGCTCACCGCGCTCGACTGGCTGCGTGGCCTGGGGCTCACCGGAGCCAAGGAGGGCTGCGCCGAGGGGGAGTGCGGTGCCTGCGCCGTCCTGCTCGCGCGACCCGGTGTCGACGCGCCGACCGAGTGGACGGCGATCAACGCCTGCCTGCTCCCGGCCGCCGCGCTCGCCGGGCAGGAGGTGGTCACCGCCGAGGGCCTCGGCACTCCGGACGCGCTGCATCCGGTGCAGCACGAGCTCGCGGTGCGCGGCGGCTCCCAGTGCGGCTACTGCACGCCCGGCTTCGTGTGCGCCCTGGCCGCCGAGTACTACCGCCCCGGCCGCGCCCTCTTCGACCACCACGCCCTGTCCGGCAACCTGTGCCGCTGCACCGGCTACCGCCCGATCGTCGAGGCCGCCGAGGCGCTCGGCCCGCCGCGGGCCGACGACCCCCTCGCCGCCCGTACGACGGCCGCCCCGCCCGCGGTCCTGCCGCACCAGGTCCCCGGCTGGGTCCGACCCGCGAGCCTCGGCGAGGCGCTCGCACTCCTCGCCGGGCCGGGCGCGGTCGCCGTGGCGGGCTCGACCGACCTCGGCGTCGAGGCCAACCTGCGTGGCTCCCGTCCCGCGCTGCTGGTCGCCGTCGACCGGCTCGAGGAGCTGGGTGGGCTGCGCGTCGCCGACGACGTGGTCGAGATCGGTGCGGCGCTGTCGCTCAGCGAGGTCGAGCGCCGGTTGGAGGGACGGATCCCCTTGCTGGACGCGGTGTTCGCGCAGTTCGCCTCCCGGCTGATCCGCAACGGCGCGACCTTCGGCGGCAACCTCGGCACCGGATCGCCCATCGGGGACCTGCCGCCCGCGCTGCTCGCGCTGGACGCCGACCTGGTGCTGGTCGGCCCGGCCGGGGAGCGGACGGTCCCGCTCACCTCGTTCTTCACCGGCTACCGCCAGTCGGTGCGGCAGCCCGGCGAGCTGATCGCCCGGATCCGGGTGCCGCTGCCGCTCGCCATGACCACCGCCTTCCACAAGATCGCCAAGCGCCGGTTCGACGACATCTCCTCGGTCGCGGTGGCGTTCGCGATCGACCTCGACCCGACCGACCGCACGGTGCGCCGCGCCGCGATCGGGCTCGGCGGCGTCGCGGCCACGCCGATCCGCGCGACCGCCGCCGAGCAGGCCCTGATCGGCGCCCCCTGGACGGCCGAGGGCATCGCACCGGCAGTGGCCGCCCTCGCCGCGGCCGGCACGCCGCTCGACGACCACCGCGCGAGCGCCGCCTACCGCACGGCGATGCTGGGCCAGGCGCTGCCGCGGCTGCTTGCCGAGACATCCGGGGAGGCCGGCAGATGAGCGTCGGCGAGGCCCGTCCCCACGAGTCCGCGGCCCTCCATGTCACCGGCCGCGCGCGATACACCGACGACCTCGCGCTGCTCGTGCCCGGCCTGCTGCACGCCCACCCCGTGCCCGCGGCCCACGCGCACGCCCGGATCACGCGCCTCGACCCGCGGCCGGCGTACGAGATCGCCGGCGTGGTGCGGGTCCTGACCGCCGCCGACGTCCCCGGCGCCAACGACTCGGGCACGAAGCACGACGAGCCGCTGTTCCCCGACGAGGTGATGTTCCACGGCCAGGCGGTGGCCTGGGTGCTGGGCGAGACGCTGGAGGCCGCACGGCTCGGCGCCGCAGCCGTCGAGATCGACTACGAGCCGCGGCCGTCGCTGGTCACCATCGCCGATGCGATCGCCGCCGACTCCTTCCAGGGCGCCCGCCCGACCATGGTCCGCGGCGACGTCGAGGTCGGACTCGCCGCCAGCACGCGGGTGTTCGAGGGCGTGACCGAGCTCGCCGGACAGGAGCACTTCTACCTCGAGACCCATGCGTCCTTCGCGCAGGTCGACGACGACGGTCAGGTACAAGTCCAGTCCAGCACCCAGCACCCCACCGAGACTCAGGAGATCGTCGCCCACGTGCTCGGCCTGGCCAGCCACCAGGTGACGGTGCAGTGCGTGCGGATGGGCGGCGGGTTCGGCGGCAAGGAGATGCAGCCCCACGGGTACGCCGCGGTCGCGGCCCTCGGCGCCACGCTGACCGGCCGTCCCGTGCGGGTGCGGCTGACGCGGCAGCAGGACATGACGATGAGCGGCAAGCGGCACGGCTTCCACGCCACCTGGCGGGTCGGCTTCGACGACGACGGCCGACTGCAGGCGCTGGACGCGACGCTCACCTCCGACGGCGGTTGGAGCCTCGACCTGTCCGAGCCGGTGCTCTCGCGGGCGCTGTGCCACGTCGACAACGCCTACTGGATCCCACACGTCCGAGTCGCCGGCCGGATCGCACGCACCCACACCACCTCGCAGACCGCCTTCCGCGGCTTCGGCGGCCCGCAGGGCATGCTCGTCATCGAGGACGTGCTCGGCCGCTGCGCCCCCGCGCTCGGACTGGCGCCCGAGGAGCTGCGCCGGCGCAACTTCTACCTCGAGGGTCAGGCGACGCCGTACGGCCAGCCGGTGCGGCACGCCGAGCGCCTCGACCGTGCCTGGCAGCAGGTCCTCGACACCGGCGAGCTCGCCGTGCGTCGCAAGGAGATCGAGCGCCACAACGCCGGAAACCCGCATGCCAAACGGGGTCTGGCGATCACGCCGGTGAAGTTCGGGATCTCGTTCAACTTCACCTCGTTCAACCAGGCGGGCGCTCTGGTCCACGTCTACAAGGACGGCTCGGTGCTGATCAACCACGGCGGCACCGAGATGGGACAGGGCCTGCACACCAAGATGCTGCAGGTCGCGGCCACCGCGCTCGGCCTGCCGATCGAGCGGGTCCGGCTCGCCCCGACCCGCACCGACAAGGTGCCCAACACCTCCGCCACCGCGGCCAGCTCCGGCGCCGACCTCAACGGCGCCGCGGTCAAGGACGCGTGCGAGCAGATCCTCGCGCGGCTGGTTCCGGTGCGGGCGCGCCTGGGCGTCGACGCCGACTGGGACGAGATCGTGCGCACGGCGTACTTCGACCGGATCCAGCTGTGGGCCGCGGGCTTCTACCGCACCGAGGGCCTGTCCTGGGACGCGACGACGATGACCGGCCACCCGTTCAAGTACTTCGCGTACGGCGTCGCCGCGGCCGAGGTCGAGGTCGACGGCTTCACCGGCGCGTACGACGTCCGCCGGGTCGACATCGTCCACGACGTCGGCGACAGCCTCTCCCCGCTGGTCGACCTCGGCCAGGTCGAGGGCGGATTCCTGCAGGGCGTGGGCTGGCTGACCCTCGAGGACCTGCGCTGGGACGCCACGGACGGTGCCTCGCGGGGCCGGCTCACGACGCAGTCGGCGTCGACGTACAAGCTGCCGAGCCTGTCCGAGCTCCCCGCCGACCTGCGCGTCGCGCTGCTGGAGCGGGCCACCGAGGACGGCGTGGTCTACGGCTCCAAGGCGGTCGGCGAGCCGCCGCTGATGCTGGCGTTCTCGGTGCGCGAGGCGCTGCGCGACGCCGTCGCCGCGTTCGGCCCGCCGGGCACCACCGTCGAGCTCGCCTCGCCGGCGACTCCCGAGGCGGTCTGGTGGGCCATCGAGCGGGTGCGTGCGTGATGGACTGGCTGCGCGCGCTCCAGCACCTCCGTGCCGCCCGGGTCGCCGGCGTACTCGTCACGCTCACCGAGGTCCGCGGCCATGCCCCGCGCGCGGCCGGCGCCAAGCTGGTCGTGTCGGCGGACGAGGCGTGGGGGTCGATCGGCGGCGGGAACCTCGAGGAGAGCGCGGTACGGCGCGCGCGGGCCCTGCTCCGCGACCCGGATCCCTCGCTGCTGACCGAGACGCACGACCTCTCCGACCGGGCGCCGGGCGAGCACGGCGTGCAGTGCTGCGGCGGTCAGGTGACCGTGCTCTACGAGCCGCTGCCGGTCCGTCGCTCGATCGCGGTCTTCGGCATGGGGCACGTCGGCCTCGAGCTGGCCCTGCTGCTCAGCCGCCACGACCTCGAGCTGCACCTCGTCGACTCCCGCGCCGACCAGCTCGACGACCAGCGCCTGGCGGTGCTGGCGGGCGGGCCGGCCGACGTACGGGTGCATCGGGTGCCGGTCCTGCCCGAGCTGGTCGTCGCCGATCTGCCCGCCGGCACCGACGTCCTGGTGCTCACCCACGACCATGCCGAGGACCTGGCCCTGCTCGACGCACTCCTGCGCTCGGACGTACCGCGCTCGATCGGGCTGATCGGGTCGAGTGCGAAGTGGACGCGGTTCCGGGCCCGGCTCGCGGAGCTCGGACACGACGACGCCGCGATCGGCCGCGTCCACACGCCGATCGGGGACCCGGCGGTCGTCGGCAAGGAGCCGGCCCGGATCGCGCTCGCCGTCGCTGTGGAGTTGCTCACCGCGGGGACGCGTTTGAACGCCTGAACGGCCGGTTAGGGTCAACGCCGTTGAGATGGCTTGCCGAAAACGCGGGCCGCCCCGTCGCGTTAGGACCCGGTCCGTGAACCAGCCCTTCCCTCCTCCGCCGCCCCCGCCGCCGTACGGCCAGACCTGGACGGCCCCGGCCGGTCCGCCGCCGAGGCGGCCCCGGACCGGGCTCACCCTGGCGCTGCTCGGCGCCGGCCTGGTGCTGGTCCTGGTCGTGATCGGCGTCGTCGCGCTCGTGGTCCGCGGGGACGACTCCGACGGCGCCGACGGTTCGGCCGGCGGCGACGCGCGCAAGGAGTCGTGCGAGGCCTACGTGGACACGGTCTGGAACGTCGAGGTCCGCTCGGCGGCCGAGGCGGACCCCGACAAGCTGCAGGAGGTGTACGACGCGGCGCTCGCCGACATCACCGACGACGAGGTCGCCGGGCTGGTGGAGCACGAGGCCAGCGTCACCGTGTCCTACTACCGGGCACTGCAGGAGTGGAAGCAGTCGATCGACGACGCACTGGCCAAGGGCGAGTACCCCGAGTCCACCACGATCCCCGCCGAGATCACCTCTCAGCAGACCGAGCTCCCCGAGGCTCAGGGCGCAGTGATCGAGGCCTGCAGCGATGTGCTGCCGGCGAACGACAAGCCCCTCCCCAAGATCACGGCCCCGACGCTGGAGCGTCCGAGCTGGATGGACGACGAGTGACCGGGCGCCGGTTCCCCTGGCTGGCGGTCCTCGGCTCCGTCGGTCTGGCGCTGGTGCTCGTCGTCGGTGTCACCGTCGTACTGGTGCTCGGCAAGGACGACGCGTCGGACGACGACCGCCCGAGCCGATCGGAGGCGCTGCGCGATCGGCTCGTGGAGGGTGAGCTCGCCGAGCTGCCGACGACAGCGGAGGTGAAGGAGGCGGTCCCGGGCTACGACTACACCGAGCCGGTCACCGGGGTCGGCACCGACGCCGACCTGATCCTTGCGGCCAGCTACGACGCGGACGTTCCCGCCACCGAGCCGTGGCGGGGCGATCCCGGCAAGATCGAGGTGTACGCCGACCAGGCGCTGACTCGACCGGTGCCGATCCTGATCCTGCCGGACCTGACGACGGCGGACGACGACCCGCATCTCGCCATCAAGCCGCTGGAGGTCAAGCGGACGCACATCACCCGGCGCGACGGTGACGTGAAGGGCACGCTGGCCGACCTCGGCAGCTACTGGAACCTCAGCCCGCACGTCTACGTCGTGCAGTACCTCGAGCCGGACGGCAGCAAGCGGACCCGGCCGCTGGTGACCCAGGTCGACTTCACCACCGAGACGCCGGCGCCGGCGCAGATCACCTCGTCGGTGACCCCGCAGGGCGACGCCTTCCTGGAGTGGTCGCGGGTCCCCGACGCTACGGAGTACGTCGTCGTACTGCAGCAGCGCAAGGACAGCAGCCTGAACGACTCGGTACAGGTCGTCGGGCGGACCACCGACACGAACTGGTCCTCGGCCTCGACCAAGAAGTGCTCCAGCTCGTGCACGCAGAACGACATCCTGAAGCTGACCACCGTCGACGCCTCGACCATGCTCACCTCGCCCCAGCTGGTCGCCGAGAAGGTCGACGCCCGGCTCGGCGTCATCGCGGTCGTGGACCGGAAGCCGTCGGTGATGACCGCGACCGACTTCACCGGCCTGGACGCGCTGCCGGTCCGCTCCGACCGCAAGTGGGACCAGGGCGCCGACCTGGCGAACCGCGGGCTGGCGGCGCTGCCGAGCCGGTTCCTCTACGTCTCGATCGAGGGCTCGACCCGAGCGACCGGTGCCTACATCGACCGCGCCGAGGTGCGCCGCACGGGCACTGACTGGGAGATTCCGCTGCGCGGCCAGGGGACCCGGCTGGTCGACCCGGTCCGGATCCCGGTCGCGGCGGTCGACGATATCGACGCGGCGGTCGCGGCGTTCAACGAGCGGGCGCAGGGCGACTACCCTCCGGCCGGGCTGAGCCAGACCAGCATCGTGGTGCGCACCGACGTACCGCGGACGCCCAGCGCCGAGCTGCCGCCGCCGGACTACCCGGTCTTCGCCAGCAACGAGCTCACGAAGTTCATTGCCGAACAGCTGATCGCGGGCTCCACGGCGATCGACGTCTCGGAGTTCGCCGACCAGCCGGGTCTGCCCGAGGTCCACGACGCGTTGAACGAGGCGGTCTACCAGAACCCGTACGCCCTGGCGTACTTCGACACGTTCTCCTTCGACGGCAGTCTCGTCCACGTCGATTCCGCCTTCTCGCCGGCCGAGAGGCAGGCGCACCAGAAGGACATCGCGGACGCGGCCGAGGCGGTCGTGAAGGAGGTGATCGAGGACGGGATGAGCGTGTCGGAGAAGGTGAGCGCCCTCAATCGCTACCTGGTGGACCGGGCCGACTACGACCATGTCGCGCTCGCCTCGTCGCCCGGCAAGTACCGCTCCGACATCCCCGCGCAGTTCCGCTACGCGTGGGAGACGCACGGCATCCTGGTCGACCACAGCGGCGTGTGCATGAGCTACGCGTATGCCTTCCATGCTCTCGCGAAGGAGGCGGGCGTGGAGTCGGTCGTCGTCACGGGGGACCTCGCCGACGGTGGCGGTCACGCATGGAACAAGGTGCAGGTCGGCGCCGGCTGGCGTGCGGTCGACGTGACCTGGGACGACCCGGGCGGGCCGTGGAGTGCCTCCTCGGGCGATCGGTACCTGATGATCCGGGACACCGATTTCACCGGCAGCGCCCTGCGCACCGAGCGCGACGACTGGATGTCTGACGCCTACCTCAGCCGCTACGCCACCCGGTGACCAGCCGGTTGGAGGTGGGGCGCAACTCGACGGGGGTCTGGGAGAACTCAACGGGAGTTCGGGGCGAGTCGACGGGTCAGTAGGCGGTGCGTCCCTCGTGCGCCAGCCATGCGTCGAACGGCGCGGCGGCGTCGGCCAGCCGCACGCTGGCGACCGCCATCGACCACTCGGCGCGGGGCCGGTCGAAGAGCTCGTAGAACTCGCGGTCGTCGAACCCGCCGCGGGCGGCGTCGTCGCGGTCGGCGGCGTACACCACCCGGTCGAGGCGGGCCCACAGCGAGGCCGACAGGCACAGCGGGCACGGCTCGCACGAGGTGTAGAGCGTGCAGCCGGTCAGCTCGAAGGTGGCGAGCGAGGCGCACGCGGCGCGGATCGCCGTCACCTCGGCGTGGGCGGTGGGGTCGAGGTCGCGGGTGACCCGGTTCCGGCCCTCGGCCACGATCGCGCCGTCGCGGACGATCACCGCACCGAACGGACCGCCGCCGTCGGCGACATTGGCGGTGGCCAGCTCGACCGCCCGCGCCAGCCAGGTCTCCTCGCTCATGACGTCCATTCAACCCTGTGAGGCGACCAGCCGCTCCATGACGCGACGAAGCGCCTGGACCACGCGCTGGGCCGAGCGTCGGCGCAGGGTCTCGGGCCGGGCGAGGACGTCGATGGTGCGGCTGGTGCCCAGTCCGTAGAGGGGGCGGAGCACGACGTCGTCGTACGGGTGGGCGGAGGTGTAGCGCGGCAGCAGGCCGATCCCGGAGCCGGCGGCGACGAGGGCGGCGACGGCGCCGTAGTCGTTGACCCGGTGGACGACCTCGGCGTGGCGGCGGGTCAGGGCGGAGACGGCGATGAGGACGTCGTCGGGGGAGTAGCCGACCCTGCTGGTGACCCAGCGCTCGCCGACGACGTCGCGCGGGCGCAGCCGCTCGCGGGAGGCGAGTGGGTGCTCGGCGGGTAGCGCGACGTCGAGGGGCTCGCGGGCGAGGGTGACGACGTGCAGGTCGGTGGTGGGCCAGGGTGGGCTGTGCTCCATCCGGTGGGCCAGGACGAGGTCGTACTGCGCGGTGAGCGCGGGGAAGTCGCGCTGGGCGACGTCCTCGTCGGTCAGCCGCAGGTCGGGTACGTCGAGATGGGCGCCGAGCTCGCGCAGCAGCGGCCCGAACACCGCCTGCCCGGCGCTGTGGAAGCTGCTCAGCGTGACCGTCCCGCCGGGCGTGCCCTCGAACTCCTCGACCGCGCCGCGGGCGGCCGCCATCGCGTCGATGACGCCGGCGCCGGCCCGGGCGAGGACCCGGCCGGCGTCGGTGAGGATGAGCACCCGTCCGTCGCGTCGGGTCAGCGGTGTCGCGAACTGACGCTGCAACGCCGCCAGGTGCTGGGACACCGCCGACGGCGAGACGTGGAGCGCCTCGGCCACGGCGGTGACACTGCCGAGTGCGCCGAGCTCGCGCAGGACGGTGAGCTGGTGGACCTCCACGCCGGTCAACCTACCGTGAAGCGTTTGCTTAAAGGACAATGCAGGAGCTGCCCGTTGCTCTGCACGGTCGACGAGCGCTGCAATGGAGCCATGAAGGCGCTCTACAAGGCCGAGGCGGGCCCGGGGCTCGCGCTCGTCGACCGCCCGGACCCGACCTGCGGACCGGCCGAGGTGGTGATCCGGGTGCTGCGCACCGGCATCTGCGGCACCGACCTCCACATCCTGCGCTGGGACGACTGGGCCGCCGGCGCGGTCACGGCGCCGCTGACGCCGGGCCACGAGTTCTACGGCGAGGTCGTCGAGGTCGGCCCGCTCGTCACCGACGTCGGCGTCGGCGACCGGGTCTCCGGCGAGGGCCACATCGTGTGCGGCACCTGCCGCAACTGCCGCGCCGGGCGCCGTCAGATGTGCATCCGCACGATCGGCCTCGGCGTGCAGCGCGACGGCGCGTTCGCGGAGTACCTCAGTCTCCCCGCCAGCAACGTCTGGGTGCATCACCCCGACGTCGACCCCGACCTCGGCGCGATCTTCGACCCGCTCGGCAACGCGGTCCACACCGCGCTCGCGTTCCC
Source organism: Nocardioides sp. S5-5 (assembly GCF_054954065.1). Classification (NCBI taxonomy): domain Bacteria; kingdom Bacillati; phylum Actinomycetota; class Actinomycetes; order Propionibacteriales; family Nocardioidaceae; genus Nocardioides; species Nocardioides sp. S5-5. The sequence goes on along the minus strand of NZ_CP199913.1, from coordinate 3,711,589 downwards.
GCTCGTCGGTGAGGACGTGCTGGTCACCGGCTGCGGACCGATCGGGCTGATGGCGATCGCGATCGCCCGCCACGTCGGCGCGCGGTACGTCGTCGGCACCGACGTCAGCCCCGCCCGGCTCGAGCTGGCCACGGGGATGGGCGCGGACGCGGTGGTCGACGTGTCGACCGGCTCGGTCGCCGATGTCCAGCGCACGCTGCACATGCGCGAGGGCTTCGACGTCGGCTTCGAGATGAGTGGTGCCCCGTCGGCGCTGCCGCAGATGATCGACAACATGAACCACGGCGGTCGGATCGCGATGCTCGGCCTGCCGAGCGCGCCGTTCGCGATCGACTGGGGCAAGGTCGTCACGCACATGCTGACCCTCAAGGGGATCTACGGTCGCGAGATGTTCGAGACGTGGAACGCCATGGGGGCGATGCTGCAGTCGAGCAGCACCCTGCGTACGGCGATCGGGTCGGTCATCTCCGACCGGCTGCCCGCCGCTGCGTGGGAGCGGGGATTCGAGATCGCGGCGTCCGCCGGGGTCGGCAAGGTCGTGCTGGACTGGACGGAGCTGTGATGTACGGGAACTTCGAGAACCACCTCACCGCCGAGCTCGACGGGATCGAGCAGGCCGGGCTGACCAAGCGCGAGCGCGGGATCCGCGGCCCGCAGCGGGCCGAGATCGTGGCCGACGGTGCCGAGGTGCTCAACTTCTGCGCCAACAACTACCTGGGCCTGGCCGACGACCCGCGGCTGCTCGAGGCCGCGCGCGGCGCGCTCGACGAGTGGGGCTACGGACTGGCCAGCGTCCGCTTCATCTGCGGCACCCAGGAGCAGCACCTCGAGTTGGAGCGCCGGCTCGCGGAGTTCCTCGGCACCGAGGACACGATCCTCTACTCGTCGTGCTTCGACGCCAACGGCGGCGTCTTCGAGACCCTCTTCGGGGCGGAGGACGCGATCATCTCCGACGCCCTCAACCACGCCTCGATCATCGACGGCATCCGGCTCTCCAAGGCCCGCCGGCTGCGCTACGCGAACCGCGACCTGGCCGACCTCGAGGCCCAGCTGCAGTCGGCCGCCGACGCGCGCTTCCGGGTGATCGTCACCGACGGTGTCTTCTCGATGGACGGCTACCTCGCGCCGCTGCGCGAGATCTGCGACCTCGCCGAGAGGTACGACGCCCTCGTGCTCGTCGACGACTCGCACGCCGTCGGGTTCATCGGGGCCGGTGGCCGCGGGACGCCCGAGCTGTGCGGCGTCGCGGACCGGGTCGACATCTACACCGGCACCTTCGGCAAGGCCCTCGGCGGCGCGTCGGGCGGCTATGTCTCCTCGCACCGCGAGATCGTCGCGCTGCTGCGCCAGCGCTCGCGCCCCTACCTGTTCTCCAACACCCTCGCCCCGTCGATCGTGGCCGGCACCCTGCGTGCGCTCGACCTGGTCGAGGGCTCCGGCGAGCTGCGCGAGCGGCTGCGGGCCAACGCGGCGCTGTTCCGCACGCTGATGGGGGAGGCCGGCTTCGACCTGTTGCCCGGCGAGCACCCGATCGTGCCGGTGATGTTCGGCGACGCCGCGCTGACCGCCCGGGTGGCCGACGAGATGCAGAGGCACGGCGTCTACGTCACCGCGTTCAGCTTCCCGGTGGTGCCGCGGGGCGAGGCCCGGATCCGGGTCCAGCTCTCGGCCGCGCACACCGAGGACCAGGTCCGCCGCTGCGTCGAGGCCTTCATCGCGGGACGAGAGGCGGCGCAGGCTTGATTGAACAGGAAGATATCCTGTTGAATAGCCTTATGACGGATGTTCTTTCTCTGGTTGATCGGATCGACAGCAGTGGTGGCGCCGTCGTCGCGGATCCAGCCTGGCGCACGCTGAAGGATGTCGTCGAGCGGATCCGGGCCTGGCAGCTCGCCGACGGCTCGGTCGACCTCGCCGCCGAGGGTGCGCCGGCCCGCGAGGCGGTCACCGCCGCGGTCGGGCAGGTCGTCGAGGCCGTGGAGGCGCTCTCCCCGCTGCTGCCGCACGATGCGGCATACCACCGCGCGCTGGTCGCCGACCTGGGCCGCTGGGCCGACGCCGGCTTCGGCGTCCCGGACTTCCTGGACTCGCTGCTCGCCTTCCAGCCCGCCGCCGAGCGGGTCGACGGCCGCCAGCACCTGGTGCTGTTCCCGATGTACACGCAGAACGGCAACCCGGACCGCAACCTCGAGGCCGTCGTCTTCCGGATCGTCTGGCCGGAGTGGCTGGCCGCCCTCGAGGCCACGCGCTACGACAACCCGCTGTTCTGCGGCATCGCCTTCGAGGACTTCACCAGCGGCTACGACACCAACTCGGCGGTGCTCTTCCCCGAGACCGTCGCGGTCCGCGAGGTGCCCGAGCGGTTCAGCTGGGGCGGCATCTTCTGCGACCGCGAGGCCGCCCGATTCCGCCGCGTCGGCACCGCCGCCGTCGACCTGCTCGGCGTCGAGCTGCCCGACGAGGTGCGCGGGCTGCTCGAGGACCAGCAGCGCAGCCAGGACGCCTTCGTGCTCTGGGACATGATCCACGACCGGGCCCACAGTCACGGCGACCTGCCGTTCGACCCGTTCATGATCAAGCAGCGCCAGCCGTTCTGGATGTACGGACTGGAGGAGCTGCGCTGCGACCTGACCGCGTTCCGGGCGGCCGTCGAGCTCGAGGCCGAGGGCAACGCGGTGGCGAAGGACGCGCAGCACGCGATCCTGCTCGACCGGATGTTCCGCTTCCCGGTCACCGGTGAGCGGACCCGCAACTACGACGGCCTCGGCGGCCAGCTGCTGTTCGCCTACCTGCACCAGCACGACGCGATCCGCTGGACCGACAACCAGCTCCGCATCGACTGGGCCCGGGCGCGGGAGGTGACCACCGCGCTGTGCATCGAGATCGAGCAGCTCTACCGCGACGGCATCGACCGCCCCAAGATCGTCCACTGGCAGGCCGCCTACGCCCTGGTCAGCCGCTACCTGGCTCCCCATCCCGCCTCGACGTGGGCCCGCGGCGCCGAGGCGCTCGACTTCACCAAGCAGCCGCGCCAGCTGGTCGACGACGTGCTGCCCGACGAGTTCCCGTTGAGCATGTTCTTCGAGGCGCTGGCCAAGAAGCTCAAGAACGTCATCGCGCAGACCCGCGGCATCACCGCCGCTGCTGCATGATCGACCTGTGAATCAGAGCCACCAGACACCGGCCACCGCGGCCCGGCGCCGACACGACCCCGAGGCCCGCCAGTTCGCCAGCGACAACTACGCCGGCATCCACCCCGAGGTGCTCGCCGCGATCGCGCTCGCCAACGGCGGGCACCAGGTCTCCTACGGCGAGGACGCCTACACCGAGCACCTCCAGGCGATCATGGCCGGCCTGTTCGGCGACGGCGTCGAGGCCTACCCGGTCTTCAACGGCACCGGCGCCAATGTCGTCGGCCTGCAGGCGCTCACCGACCGCTGGGGCGCGGTGATCTGCGCCGAGACCGCCCACATCAACGTCGACGAGGGCGGCGCTCCCGAGCGGGTGGGCGGGCTCAAGCTGCACCCCGTGGCCACGCCCGACGGCAAGCTCACCCCCGAGCTGGTCGACAAGCACGCCTGGGGCTTCGAGGACGAGCACCGCGCCATGCCGCAGGTCGTCTCCATCACCCAGTCCACCGAGCTCGGCACGCTCTATACGCCCGACGAGATCCGCGTGCTCGCCGAGCATGCCCACGGGCTCGGGATGCGGCTGCACCTGGACGGCGCCCGGCTCGCGAACGCGGCGGCCGCGCTCGCCGTACCGTTGCGGGAGTTCACCTCCGACGCCGGCGTCGACGTGCTCTCCTTCGGCGCCACCAAGAACGGCGCCCTCGCCGGCGAGGCCGTCGTGATCCTGAATCCCGACGGCGTCAGCCACCTCAAGCACCTGCGCAAGCTGTCGATGCAGCTGGCCAGCAAGATGCGCTTCGTCTCGGTGCAGTTCGAGGCGCTGCTCGCCGACGGCCTGTGGCTGCGCCTCGCCGGCCACGCCAACGCGATGGCGCAGCGGCTCGCCGCCGGCGTGCGCGAGATGGACGGGGTCGAGATCCTGTACCCGGTGCAGGCCAACGGCGTCTTCGCCCGGCTGCCCCATGAGGTCAGCCGCCGGCTGATGGCCCGGCACCGGTTCTACTTCTGGGACGAGGCCGCCGGGGATGTGCGCTGGATGTGCTCGTTCGACACCACCGAGGACGATGTCGACGCCTTCCTCGTGGCGTTGCGTGAGGAGCTGGGTCGGGGCTGAACGGTCCGTCCGGCAGGCAAGGGTCTCGTTACGACGGCGGATTGGGCGACGACCATGTGATCCGCCGCGAGGCCGTTCCGCTGTGAAGGCCGACGACGCGGCGGCCGTCGAGATGGCCACGATGCTGGAGCGGCTGCTCGGCCGCGCCCCTGGTGCCTAGCCCGGCAGGTCGGTCCGCTTCATCCCGAAGACCCACCGCTTGCGTGGGTGCTCGCTGACCGACCACAGGCATCCGGTCTCCGGCCACCAGACCAGGTCCTCGGGGCCCGGCGGCGTCGCCCACCGGTGCTCGCGGAACGCACCCGGCCGGCCGACGTACACGGAGCCGGGGGTGCGCGGACCGCGCGAGCGGGTGACGTAGTAGGTGCCGTCGATCGCGGCGACCCCCTGCATCCGCGGAAGCCCGCGGTCGTCGACCTCGGGTACGGCGCGCCCGTCGACCTCGTGGCGGGGCAGGCCGCTGTCGGGGTCGATCGCGAACCGGGCGACGCGGCGGGTCTGGGCGGGCGAGCCGTACTCGCCGACGACGAGGGCCGGGCTGTCGTCGCTGCGGTCGAGGGTGAGGAACGAGTAGCGCAGTCGCTCCACGTCCTCGTCGTGCTCGCTGCGCTGGGTGAACCGGACGGGCAGCACGTAGCGGTGCCCATAGGTCTGGTACGACGACCCCGCCGGCACCCGCAGCACGTCGGCCACGCGCGCGCTGTGGATCCCCGCTCCCGTCGCCGCGACGTGGAGGAGGTCGCCGTGCCACACGATGCCGCCCGCATGCACCTGCAACGGTCGCAGGCCCGCTCTGCCGTCGACCAGGGTCGGCACGACCAGCAGCACGTGACCGTACCGGCGCCGCTCCAGGTCGACCACGCTGATCCGCGAGCCGCCCGTCGTCCGGGCGTACCACGACGTCACCAGCACGTCGTGCCCGTGCTGCTCGCGGAACCCGGTGCGTGCCGAGGTGGTGATGCCCTGCGGGTACCAGTTCGGGTCCCGCCGGTCGGCGGCCTCCCAGGTCCAGGCCCTGCTGACCTTCAGCCCGAGCAGTCGGGAGAGCGGCGTACGCGTCCGTCGTAGCCGCAGCGGCAGGTCCGGCGCCATCGCCGCCATCCCGACCCGGCCGCCGCCGTCGGCACTCAACGCCGCGACCAGCGCCTCGATCTCGTCGCTGTTCTCCGTGGTGCGGGTGAGGTGCAGTCCGGACACGGCGGACACGGTAGCCGAGCGGTCGAGTGTCGTCGGTGGTTGAGGTGGGAGGGCGTGCAGCGCCCGGAGGTCGAGGAGGTCGCACAGCGACCGTCTCGAGACCTCTGGCCGTGCTGCCGGGACTCTGTTCGGGCTTCGGTCGCGTAGCCGGTTGCGTTCCGTTGCCTCCACGCCCCACTGATCGGGTTTCCCCTGTCCACAGGCAGGTTTGCGACGTTGGGTTGTGTCGGAACGTGGTGGGAGGATCCGGTCATGGATCTCGCCACCGCGCCTCGCTCGACAGCCCCGCCGCTGTCGCGGCTGAGCGCTGGGGTCCGGGCTCGCGAGGAGTCCCTGGTCGAGGAATGGACCACGATCGTGGAATGGGCCGTCGACCACGTCGTCACCGGCGCTGAAGGGGCCGCGACGATCACCGCGGGCTACCTCGACACGGGGGTCCCGATCGCCGGGGACGGCACCCCGCTGGTCAGTGAGTTCGCGGTCATGGAGCTCGTCGCGGTGCTCGGCAGGTCTCCCGATGGCGGCAAAGCCTATGTCGGACGGATCCTGGAGTGTGCCTGGCGCCTGCCGAACGTGTACGCCGCCGTGGTGGCGGGACGGTTGGCGCCGTGGCGGGCCGAACGGATCGCCGACCTCACCCGCCCCCTGTGCGCGGATGCTGCGGGGTTCGTGGACCGGCAGCTCTGGAACGCCTCCGGTGTCGGCTGGGCCCAGCTCGAGCGACTCGTGACCGAGGCGGTGCTCCGGTTCGACCCCGAACACGCCGAGGCCGACCGCCGGCGTGCTACCGACCGGCGGCGTTTCGACATCGGTGCGGTCGATGAGCACGGTCTGGTCCACCTCGACGGAGTCATGGACGCCGCCGACGGACACGACCTGGACCTCGCGGTCGGGCGTCGGGCGCAGGTACTGGGCCGGCTCGGTGACGACTCGACGCTCGACGTGCGCCGCTCCAAGGCCGCCGCCGAACTGGCCCGCGCCGACCTCGCGTTGGACCTGTCGATCCCCGACCCGGTCACCCCGGAGGTCGCGGAGGTCGCGGAGGTCGCGGAGGTCGTGCAGCGACCGTCACGAGAGCCCGGCCGCACGGTGATCCTCAACATCCACATCACCGACACCACCCTCACCGACACCACCCTCACCGACACCACTGCTACCGGGGACAATCCGTTCGCCAGCCCGTTCGTGAATCCGGTGGGGCGCTGGGAGGAGGGCCGCTGCCCGATCTCCTCGACCCAGATCCGTGCATGGCTCCGAGCCAAGAACACGATGGTGATCGTGCGCCCGGTGATCGACCTGGCCGAGCATCACCCTGTCGGGTCCTACGAGATCCCCGACCGGCACCGCGCCCGCGTCGCGTTGCGGGATCACACGTGTCGGTTCCCGCACTGCACCCGTCCGGCGCGGCGTTGCGACCTCGACCACGCGACCCCCTTTGGGGAGGGCGGGCAGACGTGTCCGTGCAACCTCGTCCCGCTCTGTCGACGCCACCACCGCGCCAAGACTCACTCCGCCTGGCGTTACGTGACGCCGGCTCCGGCGACCTATGTGTGGACCAGCCCGGCCGGGTACCGGTTCCGCGTCGACCACCGCGGCACCCATCCCCTCCACCCACCCGACGAGTAGCCACCCCGCCCCGCACCCCGCAGGACCCGACGTCTGCGGGGACATCGGCACGTCCGGGTCTGGGAGGATGGGCGTCATGCGGGGCATCTTCTTCGACGAGGACGACGCGCGGGCGGCCGCGTTGGTGCTGGTGCGCGGCGGCTTCGTCGCCGAGGTCGTCCGCGAGCGGCTCGCCGGCGAGGACGATGACGAGGACCACCCGTGGGCTGTGGTCACCGACGCCCCCGAGATCCAGCTCGAGATGCTCGTGGAGACGTACGACGGCTGGCTGGATCAGGACGACGTAGACGCCGCTCCGACCGAGGCGCCCACCAGGGCCGGGTTCACGCTGCCGCTCCCCGATGCGCCGAAGCGGGTCAAGCGCCCGGAGTGATCGTCAGGCCGGGCAGGCGAACGGGCCGTCGACCCGCAGCCACGCCTGGACCATGGTGAGCCGGTCGTCGGGGCCGGCGTGGGCACGCACGGCCCGCCCGTCGTCCTCCACGTCGAGGTCGGCGTCGAACCCGGTGACGTCGGCACGCTCGTCGAGGTAGGTCGCCAGCCCCTCGGCGTCGGCCGTGGCGTCCTTCTCGTCCGCGAACAGCCGGACACCGGTCACCTCGTCGGGGGTGGCGAAGAGCGCCCTGCCGGCATCGGGACGGCGCAGGCCGTCGTACTGCTGAGCAGCCTGCTCGGGGCTGACCCGCCCGGAGATGCCGCAGGCGGGCTCGAGCGTGAGCGCGGCGTACTCGAGGTCGTCCTGGTCGCCTGCCTGGTCGAGCAGGTCGCCGAAGGTGCCGGAGTCGGCCAGCGAGTCGGCGTGGTCGGTGACCGCGTCGAGCAGGGCATCGACGTCGGAGCCGGAGACGATGACCTCCTCGTCGGGCACCAGCGCCAGGGTCAGCAGCACCGCGGGGTAGCGGCCACCGACCAGGCCGTTCTCGTCGGCGTCGGCGAGGTCGACGGTGAACACGGGACGCTCCGCGGCGCCGGAGCGCTCGTAGCCCGCGTCCTCGAGGTCGGCGGCGACGGCATCGAAGTCGAGGTCGTCGGACATCTTCCACACCCGGCCCGGCCCGTCGCCGGTCGCGACCGCCTCCCACTCGACGTCGGAGTCGTCGAAGGCGGCGTCCGTCATGGCCGCGGTCCAGCGGCTCAGCTCGGTGCCGTAGGCGGTCTCCGGGTTCCCGTCGCCGACCCGCTCGGCGAGCGCGGCGCGGTCCACGAAGGTGACGGTGGTGGCGTCGGCAGGCAGGTACTCCAGCGCCTCCTCCAGCCGCGAGCTCCCGTCGAGCAGCGCGCAGCCGGAGAGCGACGAGCAGACGACCGCGAGGAGCAGAGCGAGGGACCCGGGGTTCCGCATGGGGCCCATCATTACGCTCGTCCTCATGACCGCAACTGCCGCCCACCGACTGCTCCTCGTGCATGCCCACCCCGACGACGAGTCGATCGGCCAGGGCGCCACCATGGCGAAGTACGTCGCCGAGGGGCGCGGCGTCACGCTGGTGACCTGCACCGCGGGCGAGATGGGCGAGATCCTGGTGCCCGAGCTCGAGCACCTGGCCGCCGACAGGGAGGACCGGCTCGGCGAGCACCGCCGCGGCGAGCTGGAGGCGGCGATGAAGGCGCTCGGCGTGACCGACCACCGCTTCCTCGGCGGCTTCGGCACCTACCGCGACTCCGGCATGAAGTGGCACGAGGACGGTCACGCCGTCGCCGCCGACCTGCCAGAAGACGGGAAGGGTCATGCCAACGCGTTCTGGTACGCCGACCTCACCGAGGCCGCCAACCACCTCGTGGCGATCATCCGGGAGGTGCGGCCCCAGGTGCTGGTGGCGTACGACGAGTTCGGCGGCTACGGCCACCCCGACCACATCCAGGCCCACCGGGCCGCGATGTACGCCGCCCAGCTGGCCGCGGCGCCGTCGTACCGCCGCGACCTGGGGGAGGCCTGGGCGATCACCAAGATCTACTGGGGTGCCATCTCGGAGAGCCGGATCCGCGAGGGCCTGCGCCGGCTGCGCCAGGCCGGCGACACCACCACCTTCGAGGGGATGGACCCCGACGGCGACCTGCCGCCGATGTTCCGCCCCGACGAGGACATCACCTGCGAGGTCGACGCGAGCGCACACGTCGAGCAGAAGCTGGACGCGCTGCGGGCGCACGCCACCCAGATCACCACCGACGGGCCGTTCTTCGCGCTGTCCAACAACGTGGGTGCGCAGGCGTTCGGGCGCGAGCAGTACCGGCTGGTGCAGGGCACGCCCGGGCCGCTCGACCCCGAGACCGGCTGGGAGACCGACCTGTTCGCCGGCATCCCCGGCGAGTGAGGGCCCTGGTCGCTCTCGGCTGTCTGCTCCTCGGTACGGCGGTGGGCCTCGCCACGGTCGCGCTGCACGGCTACGGCTGGGGCCTCGGGCTCGGCATCGCCGCGACCGTCGCGACGCTCGTGGCGCTGCCCGGCGGCTGGTGGCGGCGGCTGCCGTTCGCGCTGGGCTGGACGGTGCTGCTCGGCGTGGCGACCGTGCAGCGGCCCGAGGGCGACTACGTGATCGCCGGCGACGCGTCCGGCTACCTGCTGCTGGCGACCGGGGCCGTGGTTCTCGGCTCCGGGTTCGTGGGACTGCTGCCGCGCCGTACCCAGCCCGGGAATGCGGAAGGGTGAGCAAGGCCTCCTTAGGATGTCGCGGTGACCTTCTGGGACTCTGACACGGGTGGGGACACTGACGGCAAGGCCGAGCGCCCCGGCGGCAGGATCGTCGTGGTCGTCATCGTGCTGCTCGTCCTGCTCGCCGGTGGCGGGTACGCCGCCGCGCACGCCGTCGCGGGTGACAAGGTCCCGACCGGTACCACCATCTCCGGCGTCGCGGTCGGCGGGCTGAGCCGCTCGGCCGCGATCGAGAAGCTGGAGAGGACCTTCGGCCCGCGCGCCGACGCGCCGATCACGGTCAGCGTCGGGCACCAGGGCGCGACGGGCAAGGTCAACGACGCGAAGGTCGAGCCGGGCGACATCGGCCTGGCCGTCGACTACGCCGCATCCGTGGACGCCGCGGGTGCCGGCGACTCGTGGAGTCCCGCGCGCCAGTGGGACTACTTCACCGGCGGCGGCAAGGTCGACGCCGTCGTCGACGTCGACGAGTTGCTGCTCGACGAGAAGCTGGCCGAGCTCTCCGAGGGCCTCGGCACCCCGCCGCAGGACGGCACGGTCACGTTCACGGCCGAGGGCGTGCAGACCACCCAGCCGCAGGCCGGCCAGGCCGTCGACCGCGACCAGGCCCGCACGGCGATCACCGACGCCTTCGTGGCGGGTGAGAAGTCCGTCGAGCTGGAGGTCGCGCCGGCCCAGCCCGACATCGACGCCGCCGACGTCGCCGAGGCGCTCGACTCCTTCGCCAACCCGGCGATGGCGAACCCGGTCACGCTCCAGTTCGGCGAGAACGACGTGAAGCTGACGCCGGCCAAGTTCGCTGCCACGCTGTCGATGAGGCCCGAGAACGGCAAGCTCGTCCCGGTCGTCGATGACGCCGCCCTGGCCGAGCTGGTCAAGGGCGCCACCACCAATGGCGCGCCGGTCGACGCCACCGTGAAGATCAACAAGAAGGGCAAGCCGAAGATCGTCCCGGCCAAGCCCGGCGTCACCTTCGACGCCGGCGAGGCCGCCGAGGTCTTCCTCGGCCTGCTCACCGCGCCCGAGGGCTCCCGCAGCGGCCCGGTCACCGCGCAGGTCACCGACGCCGCCTTCACGACCAAGGACGCCGAGAACCTCCAGATCGTCGACAAGGTGTCGGAGTTCTCGACGTACTACCCCCACGCCGACTACCGCAACATCAACATCGGCCGCGCCGCCGAGCTGATCGACGGCACCCTGCTCAAGCCCGGCGAGGAGTTCTCGCTCAACGGCATCGTCGGCGAGCGCACCGCCGCCAACGGCTTCACCGAGGGCTACATCATCAGCAACGGCATCCTCAAGAAGGACCTCGGCGGAGGCGTCTCGCAGATGGCGACGACGACCTTCAACGCGATGTTCTTCGCCGGCCTCAAGGACGTCCAGCACAAGCCGCACTCGTTCTACATCGATCGCTACCCGGTCGGCCGCGAGGCCACCGTCGCCTGGCCGACCGTCGACCTGCGCTTCCAGAACGACACCGAGTACGGCGTCCTCGTCCACGCCTGGGTGGTCCCCAGCACCTGGTCGCGCCAGGGCAAGGTCACGGTCCAGATGTGGTCCACCAAGAAGTGGGACATCGACTCCACGACCTCGAGCCGCTACGCCCAGGTCCCGCCCAAGGTCCGCACCCTCACCACGCCCGACTGCGAGCCGAACACCGGCTGGTCCGGCTTCCAGGTCGACGTCACCCGGATCTTCCACAAGCACGGCGACAGCGCGGTCGACCACACCGAGAAGTTCCACACGGTCTACACGCCCGCCGACACGGTGCGGTGCGAGAAGCCCGGGCCGCCGACCGGCGGCAAGCCCGACCCGGGGGAGTAGCCGAGACCGAACAGACCAAGCACTTGCTTGGGGTACGCTGACGCCATGACCGCATCGAGTCCGTCGCCGACCCCTGTGATCGAGGGCTGGTTCACCGTCGGCGACGAGCCCCGGCTCCTCGCCTCCCGCTGCACGGCGTGCCTCAACCTGGTGTTCCCGCCGGTGTCGTCGGACGCCGGTGCCGCCGCCTTCTACTGCCGCAACCCCGCCTGCGACGGCACCGAGCACGACGCCGTCGAGCTCTCGCGGCGCGGCACGGTGTGGTCCTACACCGACGCGCAGTACCAGCCGCCCGCGCCCTATGTCCCGACCTCGGACCCGTTCCAGCCGTTCGCGCTGGCCGCGGTCGAGCTGCCCGAGGGGATCGTGGTGCTCGGCCAGGTGGCCGACGGGTTCGGGGTGGGCGACCTGAGGGTCGGCTCGGAGGTCGAGCTGGTCGTCGAGACGCTCAACGTCGACGAGACCGGGGAGCGCGCCATCTACCGCTGGAAGCCGGTGACTGCATGAGCGTCGTGATCGCGGGCGCGGGCATGCACCCCTGGGGCAAGTGGGGCCGCAACTTCACGGAGTACGGCGTCCACGCGGCCCGTGAGGCGCTGAGCGACTCCGGCATCGCCTGGGCCGACGTCGACCTCGTCGTCGGCGGCGAGACCGTCCGCAACGGGTACGCCGGCTATGTCGCGGGCTCGACCTTCGCCCAGGCGCTCGGGTGGAACGGCGCGCGGATCGCGACGTCGTACGCCGCCTGCGCGACCGGCGCCCAGGCCATCGACACCGCGCGGGCCCGGATCCTGGCCGGGATGAGCGAGGTCGCGCTGGTCGTGGGTGCCGACACCACGCCCAAGGGCTTCCTCGCGCCCAACGCGGGGGAGCGGTGGAACGACCCGGACTGGCTGCGGTTCCGGCTGCTCGGCATGACGAACCCGGCGTACTTCGCGCTCTACGCGCGACGCCGGATGGACCTCTACGGTGCGACCGCCGAGGACTTCGCGCAGGTCAAGGTCAAGAACGCCCGGCACGGCCTGGCCAACCCCAACGCGCGCTTCCGCAAGGAGTCGTCGGTCGCGGAGGTGCTCGCCTCGCCGATGGTCTCCGACCCGCTGCGCCTGCTCGACATCTGCGCGACGTCCGACGGCGCGGCCGCGGTGGTGCTGGTCAGCGCGGAGTACGCCAGGAGGCATGGCATCGCCGCGCCGGTCACGGTCGCGGCGGTCTCGACGGTCACCCCGACCTTCCCGAACGCGGTCATCGACATGCCGCTGCTCGCCACCGACTCCTGGTCGGTGACGGGCGTGCCCGAGCGGACGTTCAAGGAGTCGATCGGCCAGGCGGCGTACGACGAGGCGGGCATCGACCCCTCCGACGTCGACGTGGCCGAGGTCTACGACCTCTCGACGGCGCTCGAGCTGGACTGGATCGAGGACCTGCAGCTGTGCCAGCGCGGTGAGGCCGAGGCCCTGCTCCGCGCCGGCGACACCGCCCTCGGCGGCCGGATCCCGGTCAACCCGTCCGGGGGGCTCGCGTGCTTCGGCGAGGCCGTGCCCGCCCAGGCGATCGCTCAGGTCTGCGAGCTCACCTGGCAGCTCCAGGGCCGCGCCGCGGGCCGACAGGTCGAGGGTGCCCGGGTCGGCATCACCGCCAACCAGGGCCTGTTCGGCCACGGCTCGTCGGTGATCCTCTCGCGCTGATCCGCGGCCGAGGTCAGGTACCGGGGCGCTCGGCGACCAGGTCGTCGACGAAGCGCTCCAGCAGTCCCACGAACCGCTCGGCGTCCTCGCCGAGCGCGTCGAGGGCGTGCTGGTAGCGCCCGAGGACCTGCCCGACGCAGGCCTCGAACCGCCGGACCCCCTCCGGAGAGGCCCGGAACCCGAAGCTGGGCTGGCCGGAACCGCGGAGCTTGGTCACCAGCCCGGCGGACACCGCGGCGTTGACCTGCCGGTTGACCGTGGACTGCTCGAGGCCCAGGTGGGTCGTGATGTCGCGCAGCGTCCACTCGTCGGCGCTCTGCAGCAGCCAGAGCAGGCGCATCTCGGCGACGCCGAGCGGCGTGCGCTGCTCCCAGCCGCGTCGGTGGGCCTCCAGGCGGGAGAACGCCGTGGCCACGGCCCGCGCCGGGTCGGCGTCGTGGGCACTGTCCAAGGCGTGGATGCACTCGGCCCCGGCGTCCATCTCGCTCCTCCTGGTGTCCTGGCGTCGTCATCCTAAGGGAGATGTGTAGTCTGCATATGCAGGCTACACATCATCTGGCTGAGAGGAGGCGGCATGGCCTCCACCGCTTCCCTGCACGGCGAGCGGCGTTCCGCCCAGACCTCGCCCGCGCTCGTGACGTGGCTGACCGGCTGGCGCGCGCTGGTCGTCGAGATGGGCGTCCTCGTCGCGCTCTTCGCGGCGTACAACCTGATCCGCGCCGGCTGGGGCGACGACCCGGGCGCCGCCATCGACCGGGCCAGGGACATCGCCCGGCTCGAGGGCGGCCTGTTCGACTCGGTCGAGCTCCGGCTCAACGCGTGGCTCCTCCGCGTGCCCGCGCTGGCCGTCGCCGCCTGCTACTTCTACGCGCTCATGCACTACGCGATGACCCCGGCCGTGCTGCTGTTGTCGCGCCGCCGCGGCGGGCGCCAGTACTGGCGTGGCTACGGGGCGCTCGTGGCGGCCTCGGCGATCGCGCTGGTCGGGTACGCCCTGCTGCCCACCGCGCCGCCGCGGCTGATGCCGGAGCTGGGCAGCGTGGACGTGATGGCCCAGTTCGCCGACTACGGCTGGTGGGGGTCGGCGGCGTCCGCGCCGCGCGGCCTCGGCGACGCGACCAACCAGTACGCCGCCATGCCCTCGCTCCACTTCGGCTGGTCGCTGTGGTGCGCCGTCCAGCTCTGGGGGTTCGGCCGGACCCGCTGGCGGGTCGTGGCGATCGCCTACCCCACCCTGCAGGTGCTGGTGGTCCTCGCCACGGCCAACCACTTCGTGCTCGACGTGCTGGCCGGCGGGGCATGCGTCGTCGCCGGCTATCTCGTCGTCGAGCTGGTCCTCCGCGCGCTCGAGGCGTGGCGGATCAGCTCGCCGGCGGCAGGATCTCCCACACCACGTGCTCCCCGGCGAGCCCCTTGAGCTCGACCGCTTCCCGCTCCACGAGGGTGAGCGCGGCGTCGTCGTCGAGCGCCTCGCGGACAGCGTCGCTGGCGAGGATCTCGCCGCCGTGGGCGAGGTCGGCGACCCGGGCCGCCATGGCGACGTTGCGGCCGAAGTAGTCGCCGTCGCGCGCGACCACCTGGCCGGTGTGGATGCCGATCCGGACCAGGATCGGCCCGTAGCGGCGCAGGGTGACATCGCGCGGCAGGTCGCGCTGGATGCCGAGCGCGGCCCGACAGGCGGCCTCGGTGTCGCGGAAGGCGACCATGAAGCCGTCGCCGGCGGTCTTGACGACCTGGCCGCGGTACCTCTCGATCTGGGAGCGCAGCACCCGGTCGTGCGCCGCGAGCACCTTCACCCAGGTGGTGTCACCGAGGCGGTCGTTGAGTGGCGTGGACTCCTCGATGTCGGAGAAGAACAGGGTCACGGTGCCGTCCGAGGCGGCCATGTTGAGGATGTCGGCGCGCTCGGCGTCGCTCGCCCAGGCCTGCAGGTCCTCGACCGTGGACTGGATCAGCCCGGTGATCCCGTGGGAGCGGACCTTCGACGCGGTCCGGATCACCCGGCGTACGGCGCGCTCGGCCGAGTTGGTCGGAGGCGGCGGGCGCAGCGCGGCGTCGAGGTCCGCCTCGAGCTGGGCGACGTGCGCCTGGGCGTCGGCGAGCCGGCGCTGCAGCCGCCCGCGGTCGCGGGCGAAGGCCAGGACCAGGCCGAGCAGGACGACCAACAGCACGCTCAGGACCACGACGACGATCGTCACGATCGACAGACTAGGGCCAGCAAACCTCTTGCGGGCCGCAGTAGCGTGAGACGGTGACCACTCCGGCTCCGACGATCAGCACCCTCGGCGAGCTCCGTGCCTCCGGCCACCAGCTCAAGTCCCTCCGCGCCGAGCTCCGCGACAACCTGCTGGCCCGGCTGGCGGCGGGCGAGGACCCCTGGCCCGGCCTGCACGGCTTCGAGGACACCGTCATCCCGCAGCTGGAGCGGGCCGTCATCGCCGGCCACGACGTCGTCCTCCTGGGCGAGCGCGGGCAGGGCAAGACCCGGCTGCTGCGCACCCTGGTGGGGCTGCTCGACGAGTGGACGCCGGTGATCTCCGGCTCCGAGCTCGGCGAGCACCCCTACGAGCCGGTCACGGTGACCTCGAGGGCCGCCGTCGCGTCGTACGGCGACGACCTGCGGATCTCCTGGCGCCACCGCGACGAGCGGTACGCCGAGAAGCTGGCCACCCCCGACACCAGCGTCGCCGACCTGATCGGCGACGTCGACCCGATGAAGGTCGCCGAGGGCCGCTCGCTGGGCGACCCCGAGACCATCCACTTCGGCCTGATCCCGCGCTCCCACCGCGGGATCGTCGCGATCAACGAGCTGCCCGACCTCGCCGAGCGGATCCAGGTCGCGATGCTCAACGTGATGGAGGAGCGCGACATCCAGATCCGCGGGTACGTCCTGCGGCTGCCGCTCGACGTGTTCGTCGTCGCCTCGGCCAACCCCGAGGACTACACCAACCGCGGCCGGATCATCACCCCGCTCAAGGACCGCTTCGGTGCCGAGATCCGCACCCACTACCCGAAGGCCCTCGACGCCGAGATCGCGGTGATCCGGCAGGAGGCGGACCTGCTGGCCGACCGGGTCGACGTCCCCGACTTCCTGGTCGAGATCCTGGCCCGGTTCACCCGCAACCTGCGCGAGTCCAGCGCGGTCGACCAGCGCTCCGGCGTGTCCGCCCGGTTCGCCATCGCCGGTGCCGAGACGATCGCCGCCGCGGCCCTGCGCCGCGCGACCATCCAGGGGGAGGACCGCGCGGTGGCCCGCGTCGTCGACCTGGAGACCGCGGTCGACGTACTCGGCGGCAAGATCGAGTTCGAGTCCGGCGAGGAGGGCCGCGAGGCCGAGATCCTCACCCACCTGCTGCGCACCGCCACCGCCGAGACGGTCCGCGAGAAGTTCCGAGGCCTCGACTTCGCGCTGCTGGTCGACGCGGTCGAGGACGGCGCCACGATCACCACCGGCGGCTCGGTCACCGCCCGCGACGTGCT
The DNA here is from genome assembly GCF_054954065.1 of Nocardioides sp. S5-5. Taxonomy (NCBI): domain Bacteria; kingdom Bacillati; phylum Actinomycetota; class Actinomycetes; order Propionibacteriales; family Nocardioidaceae; genus Nocardioides; species Nocardioides sp. S5-5. The sequence goes on along the minus strand of NZ_CP199913.1, from coordinate 3,694,882 downwards.
CGCCGGCCTGCCGGTCCTCGGCGAGTCCGAGCTCTACGACCGGGTCTGCGAGCGGGTGAACGGTGCCGGCGGCGGCCGTACCGACGGCGAGCGCGCCGCCGCGATCGAGCTCGCCCTCGAGGGCCTCTTCCTGGCCCGCAAGATCGGCAAGGACTCCGACGGCGTGGAGACGGTCTACGGATGAGCCGCTACCGCCGCTACGACGGCGGCGACCCCCTCGCCCCGCCCGTCGACATCGCCGAGGCCCTCGACGCCATCGGAGAGGACGTGATGGCCGGCTACAGCCCCGAGCGTGCGATGCAGGAGTTCCTGCGCCGCGGCGGGCAGGACCAGGCCGGCCTCGACGACCTCGCCCGCCGGGTCGCCGAGCGGCGTCGCGAGCTGCTCCAGCGGCACAACCTCGACGGCACGCTCAACGAGGTCCGCGAGCTGCTGGACAAGGCGGTGCTGGAGGAGCGCAAGCAGCTGGCCCGCGACGCGATGATGGACGACGGCGACCGGGCGTTCCGCGAGATGCGGCTGCAGAGCCTGCCCGACTCGCCGGCCGCCGCGGTCACCGAGCTCGGCGACTACGACTGGCAGTCGCGTGAGGCGCGCGAGGCCTTCGAGCAGATCAAGGACCTGCTCGGCCGCGAGCTGCTCGACCAGCGCTTCGCCGGCATGAAGCAGGCGCTGGAGAACGCCACCGCCGAGGACCGGCAGGCGATCAGCCAGATGCTGGCCGACCTCAACGCCCTGCTCGAGAAGCACGCCCGCGGCGAGGACACCCCCGAGGACTTCGCCGACTTCATGGCCAAGCACGGCCAGCACTTTCCGGAGAGCCCGCAGAATGTCGACGAGCTGATCGACGCGATGGCCCAGCGCTCCGCCGCCGCGCAGCGGATGCTCAACTCCATGACGCCGGAGCAGCGCGCCGAGCTGATGCAGCTCTCCGCCCAGGCGTTCGGGTCACCCCAGCTGATGCAGCAGCTCGACCGGCTCGACGCCAACCTCCAGGGCCTGCGCCCGGGCGAGGACTGGGGCGGCTCGGAGCAGTTCGGCCAGGGCGAGCAGGGCCTCGGGCTCGGCGACGGCACCGGCGTACTCCAGGACCTCGCCGACCTCGACGCGCTGGCCGACCAGCTGTCCCAGGCGTACGGCGGAGCCCGCTTGGATGACGTGGATCTCGACAAGCTCGCCCGCAAGCTCGGCAGCGAGGCCGCGGTCGACGCCCGCAAGCTCCAAGAGCTCGAGAAGGCGCTGCGCGAGTCCGGCGCGATGGAGCGCGGCTTCGACGGCGAGCTGCGGCTGACGCCCAAGGCGATGCGCCAGCTCGGGAAGGCGCTGCTGCGCGACGTGGCGCAGCGGATGTCGGGCCGGCAGGGCCAGCGCGAGCTACGGCAGGCCGGCGCCGCCGGCGACCTCTCCGGCGCGACCCGGCCTTGGGAGTTCGGCGACACCGAGCCGTGGGACCTGCCGCGGACCGTGCTCAACGGTGTCCTGCGCCGGGCCGGCTCGCCCGACGGGCCGCTGCTGTCGATCGACGACGTCGAGGTCGCCGAGACCGAGGCCCGCACCCAGGCCGCCGTCGCGCTCTGCGTCGACACCTCGTTCTCGATGGCGATGGACGGCCGCTGGGTGCCGATGAAGCAGACCGCGCTCGCGCTGCACACCCTCATCGGGTCCCGTTTCCGCGGCGACAGCCTGGAGCTGATCGGCTTCGGCCGGCATGCCCAGACCATGCGGATCGAGGAGCTGACCGCGCTCGACGCGCGCTGGGCCAAGGGCACCAACCTCCACCATGCGCTGCTGTTGGCCAACCGGCACTTCCGCAAGCATCCCAACGCCCAGCCGGTGCTGCTCATCGTCACCGACGGCGAGCCCACCTCTCACCTGGAGTCGAGCGGCGAGGTCCACTTCTCCTACCCGCCGCACCCGATGACCATCGCGCTCGCCGTCCGCGAGCTCGACAACGCCCGCCGGCTCGGGGCGCAGACGACCTTCTTCCGGCTCGGCGAGGACCCCGGCCTGGCCCGGTTCATCGAGTCGATGGCGCGTCGCGTCGACGGCTCGGTCATCGCCCCCGAGTCGGGTGACCTGGGCGCGGCGGTGGTCGGCTCGTACCTCGGCTCGCGTCGCGGCGGCTCCGGTGGCCGCGACACCGGGCCGGGGACGTACGGCGACTGGTTCGGCTCGCGCGGGTTCTGGGTGGGCTGATCCCCACCTCCTGAGCGGGGGTCCGGGGGTCGCTGTGGACAACCGGATCCGGTCGTTTCCCGGCTCCGGCGCTCGGGCACCCGCTCGTGCATGACGATCATCCTCGATGTCCCGTACGCCGTGCTGCGGGCCGCCCGCGACCGCTGGGACGCGGCCGCCGACGAGCTCGACGGCGCCTGGCGCCGCCTCGCCCGGGTCTCCACCTCCGACCTCTCCGACGCGGTGGCCGCGGCGGTCACGGCGTACGCCGATCCGTGGGTCGACGAGCTCAAGGCGGTGGCCCGCGCGGCGCAGGGGTACGCCGAGGAGTTCGTCTTCTTCCGACGCCTGCTGGTCCTCGTCGACCGGGCGCAGGCCGAGCGGCTGCGTGCGCTGCTCCCGTGGGCCGAGCACGACGCGGAGGTGGCGGAGGTGAGCTGGCCGTGACCCTCGTCCACGTCCCCGCCCACGTGCCGGCCTGCCCACTGCCGACCTCGACTCCGGCCGGCGCCCAGGACCTCGCCACCGACCTGCGCGCGGCCGCGATCGCGGCCGAGAACGTCCGCGAGTGGACGGCCGCGATCGCCGCGCCCGCCTGGGAGGGCGACACGGCCGAGGCCCACATGCACGCCGCGACGCAGGTCGCCGCCCGTCTCGACGCCGGGACGGCGGCCCTGGGTCGTGCGGTCACGGCGGCGGACCGCTTCGGTGAGCGGCTGAGCCGGCTGGTCGCGCGGCGCGGCCGGATCAACGCCGAGCGTGCCGAGCTCAACGACGAGATCGACGCGCTGTCCGCGCAGGTGGTCGCGGCGTCCGACGACAGCCGGCTGCCCGAGCTCAGGCGGCGCGCGGGCGAGCTCACCACCCGAGCCACCGCGCTGCGGCAGCGGATCGACGCCTGGCGGGCCGACCGGAAGGACGCCGAGGCCGATCTCATCGCCGCGCTCCGGCGCGTCGACAGCGTCCCCGAGGCAGTGGCCGCGGCCGCGGACCCGGCCCGGCCGGACACCGCCGAGCTGAGCCGGTGGCTGCGCCGGCTGCGGGGTGACCCGGTCGCCCTCGCCGCCTGGTGGCGCCGGCTCGGCCGGGCCGAGCGGGAGGCCCTCACCATCGCGCTGCCCACGCTGGTCGGCAATGCCGGGGGCGTGCCGATGGCGGACCGCGACCGGGCCAACCGCGGCGCGAACGCCCGCGACCTCGACTACTACGGCGAGCGGGACGCCGACGGGCAGCTCACCCGCGCGCAGGAGCGGGTCCTCGCCAATGCGACGTCGGTCCACGAGGGCCTCGAGGAGCACCGCGACCTGCTCGACACCGCCACCGGCGCTCACCTCACCGAGCTGCTCGCCTACACCCCCGGCCTGCACTCCGGCGACGGCGGCGTCGCGGTCGCCTTCGGCGACCCCGACACCGCCGACCACGTCTCGGTCAACGTGCCCGGACTGACCACCGACACCTCGAGCCTCTCGGGCAACCTCGACCGGACCCTCGACCTCCACCAGGCCGCGGTCGCCGAGGACCGCGGCAGCGTCGCGTCGGTCTACTGGGCCGACTACGACGCCCCGAGCGGCAACCCGCTCAACCCGCTCGACCCACTCGGCCAGGCCGACTTCGACGGGGTCGCGCTCACCGACAAGGCCGAGACCGGCGGGGATCGGCTCGCCGACTTCGTCGACGGCGTGCGGGCCTCCGACCAGGGCCCGCCCGCCCATCTCACCGCGATCGGCCACAGCTACGGCTCCACGACACTGGGGCACGCCCTCGCCGCCGGCCTCCCCGTGGACGACGCCGTGCTCCTCGGCAGCCCGGGCGTCCCGGCGGCCACGGCGGCCGCGCTCACCGATGCCGAGGTGTGGGTCGGCAGCAAGGACCGCGACCCGGTGTCGCTGCTCGGCAGGGGCGACCGCGGCGGGCTCGGACCACTCGGCCACGACCCGGCCGACGCCGCGTTCGGCGGCACCCGGTTCGAGACCGGCGACGGCGAGCTCCGGGCCCAGGAGCTGCTCCACAACCACACCTCGTACTTCACCGGGCCCTCGCTCGCCAATGTGGCCCACGTCGTCGCCGGTGCCGGTGACGAGGTCACCGGGCAGCCGCCCCGCGGTGCCGACGGCGGCGGACACCTCACCCTGCCCGAGCTGCTGGCCGCGGCGGCCGGCGCGAGCGTGGCGGAGGGGACCGCCGACGCCGGCACCTGGCTGTGGGAGCACGCGCCGGGCGGGTGGGCGTCGTGAACCGCCTCCTCGTGCTGCTCCTGCTGCTCGGCCCGGCCGGCTGCTCGGCCGACCCGGGCCCGGCCGCGGTCGACGAGGTCGTCCGCGCCGCGGACCGGGCACGCGCCGGCGTGCTCCACCGCGTGGCCGACCGGCTCGGGCTCAGCGACGCGGAGGGCAGTCGCTCGTTCACGACCTGCGGGGATCCCGCGGCGCCGCGCGGCGTCGTCTTCAACGACCACCTGCACCTCGCCTCCTCCGGCGACCTGACCCGGCGGGAGGCGACGGCGGCGGCCGTCGTACTCCTCCGGGAGGACGGCTGGGCGGTCGCCGACCTCGATGCTCCGGTGCTGGAGGCGACCAAGGGCGCGCTGGTGCTGCACCTCCAGCTCGCGCCCGCCCTGGTCCAGGCCGACCTCTCCGTCCGGTGCGTCGAGACCTCGCGCGAGGTGGCCGAGGAGTACGCCGACCGGCCGACCGTGGACCTCGCCTGGGCCTCGTAGAGTCCGGGTGTGGGGGACCTCAGCCTGACCGTCGTCGCGCTCCTCGCGCTGGCCGCCCTCACCGCCGGGTTCGTCGACGCCGTGGTCGGCGGCGGGGGACTGGTCCAGCTGCCCGCACTGCTGCTGGGGCTGCCCGGCGCGAGCCCGGTCCAGGTGCTGGCCACCAACAAGATCGCCTCCGTGTGCGGTACGGCGGCCAGCTCGCTCACCTACTACCGCCGGATCGGGCCGGACCTGCGCACCGCGCTCCCACTGATGGCGCTCGCGCTGACCGGCGCCTTCTCCGGCGCGCTGCTGGCCTCGCGGATCCCGCGCGAGGCGTTCGAGCCGATCGTGCTGGCGGCGCTGGTCGTGGTCGGCGGCTACGTGCTGCTCCGGCCCCGGCTCGGTGAGCAGACCGCGCTGCGGTTCGCGGGTCACCGCCATCTCGTCGCGGCGATGGTCGTCGGCTTCGTGATCGGCTGCTACGACGGCATCCTCGGCCCCGGCACCGGCAGCTTCTTCGTGTTCGCCCTCGTCGGGCTGCTGGGCTACGACTTCCTGCAGGCCTCGGCCAAGGCCAAGCTCGCGAACTTCGCCACCAACCTCGGCGCGCTGCTGCTGTTCGTGCCCCACGGCGCGGTGCTGTGGGACGTCGGCCTGGTGATGGGCGCCTGCAACCTGGTCGGCGGCTACCTCGGAGCCCGGACCGCGGTCGCCCGCGGGGCCCGGTTCGTCCGGCTGTTCTTCATCGCCGTGGTGGGCGCGTTCATCATCCGGCTCGGGGGCGGTGTGCTCGGGCTGTGGTGACCCCTAACCTGGGGCCATGAGCATCCCGGTGGAGCCCGCGGACCTGCGCCAGGCCCTGGGCGACTTCGACAGCGGCTATCTGCTGAGCACGTCCTCCCCGCAGGTGAAGGTCGTGACGGTCGACCCGGTCGCGGCCGACGACGGCACCCTGCGGATCACCGGCCCGGGCCGCGGCACGCTGCGCAACCTCGGCGAGAACCCCACGGTGACCGTGGTGTTCCCGCCGCGGAAGCGCCACGGCTACACGCTGCTCGTCGACGGCACCGCCACGGTCGAGGGTCAGGACGTCGTCGTCACGGCGACCGCCGCCGTCCTGCACCGGCCCGCCGCCCACGCCGACGGCCCGCTGCCGCCCGACGGCTGCGGCCACGACTGCGCGCCGGTCGGCGGATGAGCCCGTCCTGGGTCACCGCCTTCCTCGACAGCGCGCCGGCCCATCACCAGGAGACGGTGGGCTTCTGGCAGGAGGCGACCGGGTACGCCGTCTCGCCTCCACGCGGCGCGCACGACGAGTTCGCCTCGCTGCTGCCGCCCGACGGCGACCCGTACCTCAAGGTGCAGCGCCGCCACGCCGGCGCCGACCGGATCCACCTCGACCTGCACGTCGCCGACCCGCTGGCCGCGGCCGACGCGGCGCGGGTGGCGGGCGCGACGATCGTCGCCGACCGGGGGTACGTCGTGATGGCCTCGCCCGCCGGCCTCGTGTTCTGCTTCGTCGACCACGCCGCCTCCCGGTGCCCCGTCGCCACGGTGCAGGGACCGGGGTCGGCGTCGCGGGTGCGCCAGGTCGCGATCGACGTGCCGCGCGCGGTGTACGAGCGGGAGCTGGGGTTCTGGGCCGCCGTCACCGACTGGACGCCGCGGCGCTCCGCGATCGCCGAGGAGTTCGACGTGCTCGGTGCGCCGGCCGGCCAGCCGCTCGGGCTGCTGCTCCAGCGGCTCGGCGCCGACGACACCGGCGAGGTCCGTGCGCACCTCGACTGGGGCACCACGGATCGCGCCGCGGAGACCGAGCGGCACCTCGGCCTCGGCGCCCGGGTGCTGGCGCAGCACCGGCACTGGACGGTGCTCACCGACCCGGTGGGCCGGGTCTACTGCCTCACGGATGTCGCACCGGAGTGAACCCCGGCAGGAACTCCTGCATGATCGCCCGGAACGGCGCCTCCGCCTCGAGCTGGCTGAGCACGCCGACGCCGCCGAGCCAGGTGCGGTGGATCAGCACGTACGACGGGGGCAGGTTGAGCTTGATGCTCACCGTGTACGCCGGGTCCTTGGGGTTGTTGATCCGCTGGAACTGCTCGCGCATCCACTCCCGGCTGAACCGGAACCGCTCGACCAGCGTCGGGTCCACGAAGGGCGCGAGGTAGTCCATGAGCAGCTCGGGCTCGATCCGGATCCGGTCCTTGAGGAAGCCCTCGGCGCGCAGCTCCGCGATCAGCCCGGCGCCGTCGCCGGCTGCGCAGAGCGTGATCAGCCGGCCCATCGGCGCGGGCAGCCCGCGCTGGGGGAGTCGGGCCACGGCGCCGTAGTCGAGCACCCCGATCCGCCCGGGGGTCCCGTCGTCCTGGGGGATCACCCGGAAGTTGCCGGGGTGCGGGTCGGCGTGGAGCAGGCCGGTGCGGGCCGGCCCGGAGAACAGGAAGCGGGTGAAGATCTCGCCGTAGTGGTCGCGCTCCTCGCGGGTGCCGTCGGCGATCACCGACGCCAGCGAGCCGGCGGAGTCGAGCCACTCGGTCACCAGGACGCGGGCTCCGACCGCGACGACGTCCGGTACCACGATGTGCGGGTCGTCGCGGAAAGCCTGCGCGAACTCGCGCTGGGCCTCGGCCTCGAGGTCGTAGTCGAGCTCCTCGCGCGCCCGCGCCTGGACCTCCTCGACCAGCGGCTTCATGTCGACGCCCGGGATGAGCGGTCCGATCGCTCGCGCCGCCCGGGCCAGGGTGCGCAGGTCGGCCATGAGGGCGTCGCCCGCGTTGGGGTACTGCACCTTCACCGCGACCCGCCGGCCGTCGTACCACCGGCCCTCGTGGACCTGCCCGATGCTCGCGGCGGCCGTCGGCGCCCCGTCGAGCCAGGTGAGGCGCTCGCGCCAGTCGGCGCCGAGGTCCTCGGTGAGGACGTCGCGCACCGTCTGGGTCGGCATCGGGGGAGCGGAGTCCTGAAGGCGGGTCAGCTGCGCGCGGTACGGCGCCGCCATCTCCTCCGGCAGCGCCGACTCGAGCACGCTCAGTGCCTGCCCGAACTTCATCGCGCCGCCCTTGAGCTCGCCCAGCGTCTTGAACAGCTGCTCGGCCGTGCGCTGCTGGATCTCGCTCATCACCGCTTCGGCCGGCGCCCCGCCCAGGCGCTTGCCGAAGCCGAGAGCGGTGCGGCCGGCGTACCCGAGGGGGAGCGCCGCGAGCCGCGCGGTGCGCGCCGCGGCCTTCCGGGGGAGGTCAGCCATGACTTCATTGTCCGCCATGGCGCCAACTAGTCTCAGGCGGTCTCCGGGAACGCGATCCCCGTGTTGGCGTGGCAGCGGTAGCCGTTGGGGACCTTGTGGAGGTACTGCTGGTGCTGCGGCTCGGCATAGTAGTACGGCCCGGCGGGCTCGATCTCGGTGGTGATCTCGCCGTAGCCGCGGCGGGCGATCTCGTCGCCGTACACCTTGGTCAGCTCGCGGGCGGTCTGCTCCTGCTCGGGGGTGGTGACGTAGATGGCCGAGCGGTACTGGGTGCCGACGTCGTTGCCCTGGCGCATGCCCTGGGTGGGGTCGTGGACGACGAAGAACTGCTTGACCAGGTCGGCGTAGGAGACCTGCTCGGGGTCGAAGACGACCCGGACCGCCTCGGTGTGGCCGGTGCGGCCGCTGCAGACCTCCTCGTAGGTCGGGTTCGGGCTCACGCCGCCGGCGTAGCCGACCGAGGTCGACCAGACGCCGGGGACCTGCCAGTAGATCTCCTCGGCGCCCCAGAAGCAGCCGAGGCCGAAGACGGCGACCTCGAGGCCGTCGGGCACCTCGTCGGTGACGAGCGGCGCGTCGAGGACCTCGTGCCGAGCGGGGAGGGGGAACGCCGGGGTGGTGCGGCCGGGCAGCGCCTCGGCGGGGTCGATCATCTCGGTCTTGCGGCGGGAGAACATGTCGCCATTGTCTCCCGTCGCGCAAGATCCGTCAGGAAGCACCGTGGGCGGCGCACCACGCGTCCCGCTGTGCGGGCTTAGCGGCGAACACGGTCTGGATCAGCCGGGCCTGGAGCGTCGAGTAGGTCTCGATCTCCTGCTCGACCAGGCGCTTGGCCACCGGCGTCGTGGCGAGCACCAGCGCCTCCGCGTTGCGCCACACCATCTCGCGCCATCCGCGCATGATCACGCCGACCACCGTGTCGTCGAGCGTGCCGGCGTCGATGTCGTCGAAGGTCGGGTCGAAGCGCGCCGCCTCCTCGTTGAAGACCGGCACATACAGGCTGTCGAGGCGGTTGTTGTAGCGGTTGTGGTCGGCCTTGTGGCTGCCGTTCGGCCCGGTGAGGCCGACCGTCGCGAGGACGTGCGGGAAGTCGCTGTTGATGTGCGCGTTCATCGCGAGCAGGAAGTTGCCGAGGCCGCTCACCGAGCGGTCGTCCTCGGCCTGCAGTGCGATCCGCCAGGCCGCGGGGATCCCGGCGTGGTTGCCGGCCGCCCACCTGCTGGTGGTGTCGAGGTACATCTCCGCGAACACCGCGTCCAGCCGGTTCAGCCACGCCCGGTCCTCGAAGTAGCCGCTGCGCACCGCGTCGCGGACGTTCTCGGTCACCCGCAGGTAGGCCAGCGAGAAGACCGCGCTGTGCGAGCAGGTGCTCACCAGCCCGGTGAGCCGGGTCTGCATCCGCGCCACCACGTCGTCGATGCAGGCGTCGGCGCCGCTGGCACACACGTCCCCGGTGTACGGCGTCGCCGGAACGGGCAGCGGGGCGAGCAGCGCCACCAGGGCGTCGAGGGGCGGCAGGACCAGCCCGCGCAGCGGGTCGGGGTCGTCGTCGTACCCGGCGGCGGTGGCGGGCGCCGGCGCGGTCAGCGCGCCGAGGGCGAGCAGGCAGGGGAGGACGACGGCGGCGAGGAGCCGAGTGAGAGCGGTCACACCGCGGAAACGAGCAACTGCTCGCTTTGGTCACGAGAGGGGCTGGGGAAAGTGGTTCGACAGCGGCCGCGGTGCGGCGCAGGCTGTCGGTATCACTTCGATACCGAGAGGACTACCATGACCGTCATGGCCTTCACGCTGCGCACCGACGCCGAGCTCGACGCCGCGCTGGCGAGCCTCGCCGAGGAGCGGGGGCTGTCCAAGCAGGAGGTGGTGCGCCGACTCGTCCTCGACGAGGCAGCCAGGACGCAGAAGCGTCGTGACCTCGACACCGTGCTGGACAGTGAGCTCCCGCGGTGGGCCGCGGTGCTCGACCGTCTCGGTCAGTAGCCGTGCGCTACCTCGACCTCGACGACGTCCTTCACATCGCGCGCCGAGCGATCGGGGCCGTCGAGATCAGGGACATCGGGCTGCTGGAGGCCGCGGTCGCGCGGCCGGCCACGACCGTCTTCGGCGACGAGGCCTATCCGCGGTTGCACGACAAGGCGGCCGCACTGGTCCACTCGGTGGCGCGCAACCACGCCCTGGTCGACGGCAACAAGCGGCTCGCGTTCGCCTCGCTCTTCGCCTTCCTCGCCCTCAACGGCGAGCGGATCACCTTGAGCGACGACGACGCCTACGATCTCGTGGTCGACATCGCCTCCGGCGTGCTCGACGACGTGGCGGGGATCGCTGCCCGGATCGACGGCGGCACTCGCCGGGCGACGTTCGGCGGCTCGGCTGAGTAGGCTCGAACGGTGAGCGACAACCACATCGATGAGCATCTCGACGGCGCCGGCTTCGAGACCCGGGCCATCCACGCCGGATACGCGCCCGACCCGACGACCGGCGCGGTGATCCCGCCCATCTACGCCACCTCGACCTATGCCCAAGACGGTGTGGGCGGGCTGCGCGGCGGCTACGAGTACAGCCGCTCGGCCAACCCCACGCGCACCGCGCTGGAGTCGACCCTGGCGGCGCTCGAGGGTGGGGCGCACGGGTATGCCTTCGCGTCCGGGCTGGCGGCCGAGGACACCCTGATCCGGGCCCTGTGCAAGCCGGGCGACCACGTGGTCCTGCCCAATGACGCCTACGGCGGCACCTTCCGGCTCTTCGACAAGGTCGCCACGGTCTGGGGTGTCGAGCACAGCCCGGCGCCGGTCACCGACCTCGACGCGGTGCGGGCGGCGATCCGGCCCGGCGTGACCCGGCTGGTGTGGGTCGAGACGCCGACCAACCCGCTGCTGTCGATCGGCGACATCGAGGCGCTCGCCGCGGTGGCCCACGACGCGGGCGCGCTGCTCGTGGTCGACAACACCTTCGCGTCGTCGTACCTCCAGCAGCCGTTGGCCCTCGGCGCCGACGTGGTCGTCCACTCGACGACGAAGTACGCCGGCGGCCACTCCGACGTCGTCGGCGGCGCGCTCGTGGTCGATGACGAGGCGCTGGCTGAGCGGATCGGCTTCCACCAGAACTCCATCGGCGGCGTGGCCGGACCGTTCGACTCGTGGCTGGTGCTGCGCGGGCTCAAGACCCTCGCGCTGCGGATGGAGCGCCACAGCGACAACGCCGAAGCGGTCGCCGGCTTCCTGAGCACCCACCCGGCCGTCAGCCAGGTGATCTACCCCGGGCTCGCCGACCACCCGGGCCACGCGATCGCCAGCCGCCAGATGAAGAGGTACGGCGGCATGGTGTCCTTCCGCGTCACGGGCGGTGAGGAGCAGGCGCTCGCCATCTGCGCGGCCACCAAGGTCTTCACCCTGGGCGAGTCGCTGGGTGGCGTCGAGTCGCTGATCGAGCACCCCGGCCGGATGACCCACGCGAGCGTGGCGGGCACCGACCTGGAGGTGCCGGCCGACCTGATCCGGCTCAGTGTCGGGATCGAGACGTCCGCGGACCAGCTCGCCGACCTGGACCGGGCGCTCGCCTCGACCGTCTAGCCTGACCGGGTGACCAGCGACGGCACGACCGAGCCCCACCAGTCGAGCGAGCCCGAGCAGGCGAGCGAGCCGGAGCAGGCGAGCGAGCCGGAGCAGGACGACCCGCCGCCGTTGGGCCCCGAGCCCGACGAGCGGGACGAACGCGAGGAGCGGCTGTTCCGTCGCTTCGCCCACCAGTGGGCGCTGGCGCGCGAGGAGCGCGACGAGCGGCGGCACGAGCCGCCGTCGTTCAGCACGGGGCCGTCCAACCTGCGGCGGGCCGAGGTGCCGTACGGCCTCGACCTGGCGGCCGGCTGGGCCTGGCGACTGCTGCTGATCGCGGGCGCCGGGTACCTGCTGATGTGGCTGGTCGGGTACTTCGCGGTCGTCACGGTCCCGCTTGCGGTGGCCCTGCTCATCAGCGCCCTCGCGGCGCCCTTCGTGCATGCGGTGACGCGTGTCGGCGTCCCCCGTGGGCTGTCGGCGCTGCTCGTCGTCATCACCGGATTCGTCCTGGTCGGCGCGCTGCTGACCTTCGCCGGCCAGCAGGTCGCGGCGGGGGCCCAGGACCTGGCCGACTCGACCGTCAAGGGTCTCGAGGAGATCAGGGACTGGCTCAAGGACGGGCCGCTGAACGCCAGCGACTCCCAGATCAATGACTGGATCAAGAGCGCCCAGGACCTGATCCGCGAGCGCTCGCAGGACGGCGAGGTGGTCACCCAGGTCACCGAGGTCGGGGCGGCCCTCGGACACGTCGTCGCCGGCTTCTTCATCGCCCTGTTCGCGACCTACTTCTTCCTCGCCGACGGCGACCGGATCTGGTCCTGGCTGGTGCGCCTCTCGCCGCGCGCCGCCCGGCAGCGGGTCGACAGCTCGGGCCGGGTGGCCTGGCTGTCGCTGGTTCAGTTCGTGCGCGCCACGGTGGTCGTCGCCCTCGTGGATGCGATCGGCATCGCCGTCGGCGCCGCGATCCTCAAGGTGCCGTTCGTGCTGGCGATCGGCGTCTTGGTCTTCCTCGGCGCCTTCGTGCCGATGATCGGTGCGACCATCGCCGGCAGTGTCGCGATCCTGGTCGCGCTCGTCGACCAGGGGCCGGTGACCGCGCTGCTCATGCTCGCGGTCGTGATCGGCGTGCAGCAGCTCGAGGGCCACGTGCTGCAGCCCTTCCTGCTCGGCCGCTGGGTCTCCCTGCACCCGCTCGGCGTGATCCTCGCGATCGCCTGCGGCGTGCTCGTCGCCGGCGTGGCGGGCGCGCTGGTCGCCGTACCGCTGGCGGCGGCGGCCAACGCCGTGGTCCTGCACCTGGCCGAAATGGCCGAACCGCCGGCTCCCGTGGAGGAGGCCGGCGGTCCGGAGGAGGAGCCTCAGCCGGCGTAGGGCCTCGCGTCGAGGATGATCACGGTCTGCTGCTTGCCGTTGACCTCGTAGCTCACCGTGTCGCCCTTGCTGCGGCCGTTGATGGCCTGGCCGAGCGGGGACTGCGGCGAGTAGACGGTCAGGCCCTCGGGGTCGATCTCGCGCGCGCCGAGGAGGAACGACTCCGCCTCGTCGTCGCCATCGCCCTCGAACTTGTAGGTCACGACCATGCCCGGCTCGACCACGCCGTCGTCGGGAGGCGTCTCGCCGACCTCGGCGCGACGGAGCATGTCCTTGAGCTGGAGGATGCGGGCCTCGTTCTTGCCCTGCTCCTCGCGGGCGGCGTGGTAGCCGCCGTTCTCCTTCAGGTCACCCTCGTCGCGCGCCGCACTGATCTCGGCCACGATCTCGGCGCGGCGAGTGCCCTGGAGGTGCTCCAGCTCGGCCTGCAGCTTGTCGTAGGCGTCCTGGGTCAGCCAGATCGTGTTCTGGCCGCTCTGGTCGGTCTGCGTCATGGGTGCTCCTGCACTGCTCGTTCGCGTACCCGTCCGGGTACATGAACGATCGAGTCTACCGGTAGCGCGGCTGTCCGTCGGTCTTGCAGCCGATCCACTCGACCGTGGTGGCCCGGCGCTCGGTGCGCACGGTCACCTTCTGCACGGCCTTGTCGACGCGTCCCGGGGTGAAGCTCTGCTCGCCGACGACGGCCTTGTCGTGGGAGATGGCGCGGGCCACGCAGGTCGCGTCGACCGGGCCGTCGCCGTAGGTGATCCGGACCCGGATGGTGGCGGTGTGGTCGTCGACGACGGTGTGCCCGATCTCCTCCGAGGAGACCGCCGGGTTGGCGTGGAAGAGCATCGCCCACAGCAGCCAGCCGAGGAACGCGACCACCACGGTGCCGGCCCCGATCACGACCGCCGTACGACGACCGCGGGACGGCGCGCCGTAGCGCTGGGCCAGGTTGTCGGGGGAGGTGCTCACCGGCCCATTGTCCCATTGACGAGGAGACCGCCCAGCATCCCTACGATGGTCAGCATGCCCACCATGCACGCGCCTGCCGTCGACCGCTCCGGGCTGCGGTTGATGCATGTCCACGCCCATCCCGACGACGAGTCGAGCAAGGGCGCCGCGTCGACGGCGATGTACGCCGCCCAGGGCGCCGAGGTGCGCGTCGTGACCTGCACCGGCGGAGAGCGGGGCTCGATCCTCAACCCGAAGATGGACCGCCCCGAGATCCTCGAGAACATCACCGAGGTGCGCCGCCAGGAGATGGAGCGCGCCCGCGACATCCTCGGCATCACCCAGACCTGGCTGGGCTTCGTCGACTCGGGATGGCCCGACGGCGACCCGAAGCCCCCGCTGCCCGAGGGCTGCTTCGGCCTGGTGTCGCTGGAGGAGGCGACCGAGCGGCTGGTCCGCCAGATCCGCGAGTTCCGGCCCCATGTCGTGACGACGTACGACGAGCGCGGCGGCTATCCCCACCCCGACCACATCCGCTGCCACGAGGTGAGCGTGGCGGCCTTCGCGGCCGCCGGCGACCCGGAGCGGTTCCCCGACGCGGGGGAGTCGTGGCAGCCGCTGAAGCTCTACTACCACCACTCGTTCAACCGCCCGCGGATGCAGGCGCTGCACGATGCGATGCTCGAGCACGGCCTGGAGTCGCCGTGGGAGGAGCGGCTCAGGGAGTGGAAGCCGGAGCCCGAGTGGGATGCCCGGATCACGACCCGGGTGCCGTGCGGCGACTACTTCGGCGTCCGCGACCAGGCGCTGCTCGCCCACGCCACCCAGATCGACCCCGACGGGCACTGGTTCGCCATCCCACGCGAGCTGCAGCAGGAGGTCTGGCCGACCGAGGACTTCGAGCTCGTGGTGAGCCACGTCGCCTCCCCGACGCCGGAGGACGACCTCTTCGCCGGCGTGACTCGAGACACCTGAGACACTGACCCCATGCATGCCGTCGTCGCCACCGTCGTCCTCGCCGTGGCCGCCAAGGACAAGCCGGTCGACCAGGACACCAACATCGTGGCCGGCTGGACGGCGTTCTGGATCTTCCTGCTGCTGATCGCCGCCGTGGTGGTGATCGGCTTCGCGCTGACCAAGAGCCTCAAGACCGCGGCTCGGGCCAAGGACGCCGGTGTGTACGGCGACGAGCCGGCCGACGACCCGGAGTCCCCGAAGGGCCCGTGACGGCGCGATGATCGGTCTCGACCAGCTCCTCGGCTTCGGCCTCGCCGCACTGGTCCTGATCGTGATCCCCGGACCGAGTGTGGTCTTCGTGGTCGGCCGGGCCGTGTCCCACGGCCAGCGGGTCGCCCTGGCCAGTGTGGTCGGCAACACCGCCGGGCTGCTGCTGGTCATGGTGCTGGTCTGCCTGGGGCTCGGCGCCGTGGTCGCGGAGTCGCAGCTGGTCTTCACCGTCATCAAGCTGGCCGGCGCGGCCTTCCTGGTCTGGCTCGGCGTGCAGGCGCTGCGTCATCGCCGGGAGATGCGCATGGGCAGTGGCGAGGCGCGGGGGTCGCTGCCGTGGGGGACCGCTCTGCGCCAGGGCTTCGTGGTGGGCGTCAGCAACCCCAAGGGCTTCATGATGTTCGCGGCGCTGCTGCCGCCGTTCGTGGACCGATCGGGGTCGGCGGGCTCCGTGCCCGCGCAGATGCTCACCCTCGGCTGCGTCGCGATCGCGATCGGCCTGCTCTGCGACTCGACCTGGGCGCTGGCCGCCGGCTGGGCGCGGGACTGGTTCGTCGTCTCCGAGCGGCGCGGCCGCATGCTCGGCGCGATCGGCGGTACGTCGATGATCGGGCTCGGCGTGGGCATGGCCCTCACCGGCCGCCACTCCTGAGCCTGCGGGTCACGCCAGCAGGTAGCCGCCCACCAGCGCGAGCATCTCGTCGAGGAGCTGCGCGCGGCTGACGACGGCCGGCTGGTCGAGCACCCAGCGCATGGCGAGGTTCTCGACCGCGAGCACCACGACCCAGGCCGTGACCGCGCCGCTCGGGCGGCGGCTGATGTCCGGCCGGGCGGCGAGGTAGGTGGCGACCAGCTCGCGGACCCGTCGCTCGAGCGCGGCCCGGCGCTCCCTGCTGCGCTGGATGGGGAGCTCCTCGGCGACCACGCGGAGCAGCTCGCGGTCGGCCTCGAGCGCGGTGAGCAGCGCGTCGGCGGTGTCGCGGACCATGGTGGGCCCGAACCCGCCGATCCGGTCCGCCAGGGAGGCCGCCACCCGCTCGGCGACCTCCTCCCAGTAGCGGTCGATGACGACGTCGAGGATCGCGGCCTTGTCGGGGAAGTACTGGTAGAGCGAGCCGGGGCTGACGCCCGCGACGGTCGCGACCCGGTTGGTGCTGAACGCGTCGTACCCGCGCTCGACGAGCACCGTCCGCCCGGCGGCGACGATCCGCTCCACCATCTCCCGGGACCGGGCCTGCTGCGGGGCCTTGCGCACGGGAGGACTGTAGAGCATTCGCGAGTTGAATGCGAGCAATGACTCGCGTCAGGATGGATCCATGTCTACTGACGTGGCCCCGGCCGCCGGCGAGCCCCTCGAGCGTCCCTACCCGACCCGCTTCCGGGCCGGCGGTGAGCGCAACCGCCGCCTCGGCCGGCCGCTCAAGGTGGTCGGGCGCGTCCGTGGCGTCGACGACGCGCTGCTGGACCGGATCGGGCGCGCCATGTTCGAGCGCGACGAGCTCGGTGCTCGCCTCGCGGACGCGATCCGGTTGCGAGGGGATGCTCCCGGCCGGGTGCGGATGGACCAGTTCCGGCGGGCGCTCGAGCGCGGCCTGGCCGCCGTACCGGACGCGCCGCCGGCCCTCGCCGACTTCCTCGCCGAGCTCGAGCGCGATCCCGACTGGCTGGACCGCGAGCTCGTCGAGGAGGGGGCCCGGGTCTTCCGGCGGCTCGGGCAGAACGCCCAGGACGTGCTGCTCCAGCTCTCGCTCGTCGGCGGCTACCGGTTCGGCGGACCCACCGACCTGCTCGTGGCCACCGGTGGCCTGACCGGCGCGCAGACCCTGCGCCGGCTCGCCGAGACCCAGAAGTGGGGTGCCAGCCTCACCGACCCCGGGTCGCTGGCGGCGCCACGCGAGGGCCGGGCGCCCGGCGAGGGCTGGCGGCTGACCGTCCACGTCCGCCTCATGCATGCGCTGGTCAACCACGCCTTCGAGGACACCTGGGACACCGCCCGGTGGGGGCTGCCGATCAACCAGGCCGACCAGGCCTCGACGCTCGGACTGTTCGACGGCGTGCTCATCATCGGCTCCCGGGCGCTCGGCGTACCGATCTCGACGTCGGAGTCCCGGGCGCTCATGCACCTGTGGAAGTACGTCGGCTGGCTGCTGGGCGTGCATCCCGACTTCCTCGTCGACGACGAGTGGGAGCGGCACCGCATCGACTACCACGTGCTGCTCGCCCAGGGTCCGCTCACCGAGGCCGGGCCACAGCTGGCCCAGGCCGTGGTCGAGGCGCAGGCGCTGCGTCGCTACCCCGGCTGGCCGGCTGTGCTGCAGCCGCTGCGCGCCCGCTACGAGCGGGAGCGGCTGCTCTCGATGCTGACCGTCTTCCTCGGCCCGGAGAGCATGCGCGAGCTCGGCCTGCCGATGCGGCCGCCGTGGGCGCACGCCTACCTGGTTGGGCTCAACACGCTGCGCTACCGGGTAGGCAAGTGGCTGCCCGGTGGGCGCGACCGGCTCGCTCGCTGGGGTGGTCGACGTGCGCAGTGGCTGCTCGACAGCTACTTCCAAGGTGACCAGGAGGACGTCGGCGAGCTCAGGGCGTGATGGCGGCCTCGGCCGGCTCGCCGGTGTCGCGGACCAGGTAGAGCCAGGGGAACGCCCGGCAGCCGATCTGCCAGCCGTCGCGCTCGTAGCGGCCCAGGCCGCCGGACCACACCACCCGCTTGTGCTCCCACCGGGTCGGGGTGCGGACCATCCGGTGTCGCAGTAGGCCCGCGCCCGTGGTGCGCCAGCCGAGGCGGCCGGCGAGCTCGAGCTCCTGCATCTCGTCGAACGCGGTGACCGGGCCGAGCCAGCGCTCCTCGGCGCCGTCGGCCGGGGAGGTGGGCTCGCGCCCGAAGCGCTGCTGGGCGGCCTGCCGGGTCAGGCCGAGGGTGCTGCCGATGGCCGACCAGCTGTGCCCGCCGGCACGCGCGGCGTTGACCGCCTGCTGGAGCAGGTCGGCGGTGACGAGGTCGGCATCCGCCGTACGACGGACCAGGGCGAGCTGGTCCTGCGCGTCGGCGCCGGTGAGGATCGCCCGGCCGATGGCCTCGGCGAGGTCGCTCACCGCTGGTCCTCGTCGCGACTGGGCAGCCACATGCCGTCGTCGTCGTCCTTCGGCTTGCGCAGGTGGGCGGACAGGGTGGCGACGCCGATCAGGATGAGTGCGATCCCGGCGCCCTGGCCGAGTCCGCGGACCAGGCCGTGGAGGGAGAGGGTGCTCGTGGTCAGCGCGATGCCGAGCACGATGAGGACGATCGACTTGTCGGACATGCGTCAACGATCTCTTGACGTGACCCAGGTTGTCAACCTCAGGTTGACGCCGCGGCGGATGCTCGGGTGTCGGTGGGGTGTGGGACATTCCTGTCGTGGCCCGCCCGACCCGTCCCGACGTCCCCGGCGCCTACGTCGCCCGGTTGCGCGCGATCGTCGCGCGCCTGCCCGAGTGCCGGGAGGAGGACGCCTGGGTCGGCATCCGCTGGCGGGTGGCGGGGACGAGGGCCACGGTCGCCCACGTCTTCGGTGGTGAGGACCAGCTGTTCCGGATCGTGTTCCGGGCCGAGCCGGAGGAGGTGATGGCGTTCCAGCATCTCGGGGCGCCGTACTTCAAGACGGAGTGGGGCGGCAACGTCGTCGGGATGCTGATCGACGACGACACCGACTGGGTCGAGCTGGGCGAGCTGCTCACCGACTCGTTCTGCCTGCAGGCGCCGCAACGGCTGGTCGACCTCATCGACCGGCCCCCGGCCTGAATCCACCGATGGTGACCTACAGCGTCCATCGGCGGATCCAGGCGCTCAGCCCTCGGCTGAGCGTGTCCAGCCGCCGGACTCGTCGACCGGCGCCCAGCTCGGGACGATGAAGAGCCCGGTCGCCTCGACCGCCGGGTCCTGACCAGGGACGCCGATCTGCGCCTCGACGGTGATCTTGCGCCCCTCCTCGCCGGCGATGCGGGCCTCCATCCGCACCGGCCCGAGCGGCAGCGGCCGCCGGTAGCGCAGGGTGAGCGTGCCGGTCATCGTGAGCCGCTTGAAGCCGCTGGAGGCCTCGCCCATGATCTGGTCGAGCATCAGCGCCGAGACCCCGCCGTGGACCATGCCCGGCGGGCCCTCGTACGCCGCGCCCAGGGTCAGCTCGGCCGACGCGGTGCCGCGCTCGTCGTGGACGATGTCGACCGGTGGGGCGATCGCGTTGCCGCGCCCGACGACCGCGTTCCCCCAGCTCCAGGTGCGGCCCGCCGAGTTGTAGCGGACGCCCGCGGGACCGGGCAGCTGCGTGGCGCGCAGCCGCGCGACCAGGCCGTCGACCTCGGCGCGTACGGCGGCCAGCTCCTCGTCGGCGACCGTACTGCGGATCGTCGCGTCGACCAGCTCGCGCACGGCGTCGGCCAGGGCGGAGACGGCCTTCTCGCGACGCTCGACCTCGTCGGTCGGGATCTCGTCGTGGATGAACATCTCCATCGTCATCCCTAGATTGTCGTGCATGAGTGACCGCACTCCCGACGCCGCCCCTGCCGTGCAGACCATCCGCGTCGAGCGCACCCTCGTCATCGGGCTGGACCGCCCGGCGAAGCGCAACGCCATCAACGGCGCGGTGACCCGCGGCCTCGACGAGGCGCTCAACCTGCTCGAGGACGACGACGAGCTGTGGTGCGGCGTGCTCACCGGCGGCCCGGTGGTCTTCTCGGCGGGTGCCGACCTCGCCGAGGGGCCGGGGGAGCCGACCGAGCGCGGCGGCATCGCCGGGATCATGTCGCGCACCCGGCCCAAGCCGCTGGTCGCCGCGGTCGAGGGCCATGCGCTCGGCGGCGGACTCGAACTGGTGCTGTGCTGCGATCTCGTCGTCGCCGCCCGGACCGCCACCTTCGGCTTCCCTGAGGTCAAGCGCGGTCTGATGCCCGACTTCGGGGGCGTCTTCCGCGCGCCGCGGGTGCTGCCCGCCAATGTCGCGCGCGAGATGCTGCTCACCGGCGAGCCGATCGACGCCGAGCGGGCCGAGCGGCTCGGCTTCGTCAACCGCCTGGTCGAGCCAGGTACGACGCTCGACGTCGCGCTCGGCCTCGCCGCCACGATCAGCGGCAACGCCCCGCTCGCCGTGCGCACCGCGCTCGCCCTCGCGCACGACGAGATCAACGGCGACGAGACCGCCAGCTGGGCCGCCAGCCACGCCGCGCACGAGCGGCTGCTGGCCTCGGCCGACTAGGGAAGAGCCGACCGCAGCCAGGCGCCCATCTCGGCAACGACCTCGGTCGCCTCGCGGACCATCCCGGCGTACAGGTGAGTGACGTGCCAGTGTCCCTCGAGCCGGCGGTAGGTGAGCGTGGCGCCCGCCTGCCGCGCGGTTGCGACGAACCGCTCGACGTCGTCGACGAACAGCTCCTCGCTCGCGGCGTGGACGAACAGCGGTGGGAGGGCCGCCAGGTCGGCCGGAGTGGCGAGGAGGGGCGACACCTCGGGCTGCTCGCGGTGGCGGCCGGCGTACGAACGGGCGCCGAGGTCGAGCCAGCCACGGGTGAGCAGCGGGTCGTCGATGTGGTCGGCCAGGCCGCCGAGCCGGGCGTCGACCCAGGGCGAGATCAGGCCCAGCGCCGCCGGGAGGGGTACGCCGACCGCCCGGGCCCGCAGTGCCAGCGCGAGCGCGAGGCCGCCGCCCGCGGAGTCGCCGGCCACCACGATCCGCTCCGGTCCGAGGCCGCCGTCGAGCAGCGCGCGGTAGGCGGCGAGCGCGTCCTCGACGGCGGCGGGGTAGGGGTGCTCGGGCGCGAGCCGGTAGTCGAGGACGTGCGCGACCGTCCCGGCCGCGTCGGCGAGGTGGGCGCCGACGGCGCGGTGGGTGACCGGTGAGCCCACCAGGTAGGCGCCGCCGTGCAGGTAGAGCAGCGCGTGCTCGGCGTTGGCGGCCGGTGTCGTGATCCGGTCGGCGGGGACGCCCCCGAGCCTGGTGGGCTCGATCGTCGTGCCCTCCGGCAGGACGGAGAGCCTCATCAGCGCGTCGATCACCTGCCGCTGCCGGGCGGGCGACAGACGGGTGCCGAGCACCGGACGGACGACGCGACGGGTGAGTGCCCGGGCGGCGCGGAGCGGGACCTGCATGCCCGCATCCAAGCAGGCGCCCGGCCCCGCGTCGGGAGATCAGGTGACGACGGGCTCGGGCGTACCGGCCTCCTGCCGGCGGGCGCGGTGCTCGGCGCGACGATCGACGAAGGCGGTGGCCTGGGCGTCGAGAGCCTCGAGGAAGGTGCCGAGCTCCTCGCGCGCTTGCTCGCCCACGCTGCCGAGGCCGGTGCGCTCGAACACGCCCCAGCTGCGCAGCACCGGCATGATCACGTCGTCGTGGTGCAGACGCAGGTCGTAGATGCCGGCCTTGGCGATGATCATCGAGTTGCGGCGGAAGCCCGCCATCGTGGCGCCCGGCATCTCGAAGCCGATCACCTCGTCGGCGATCGCGCGCATGGTCGCGTCCGGCGCGATGTCGAGGGCGGCGGCGACGATGTTCCGGTAGAAGATCATGTGCAGGTTCTCGTCCTTGGCGATCCGCGCCAGCAGCCGGTCGGCCACCGGATCGCCGGTGACCTTGCCGGTGTTGCGGTGCGAGACGCGGGTCGCGAGCTCCTGGAAGGAGACGTAGGCGACGGCCTCGAGCGGGGTCTTGTCGCCGGAGTCGTAGCCGGTGGTCATGTAGTCCATCCGGGCCCGCTCGAGCTCGACGGGATCGACGCCCCGGGTGACGACGAGGTAGTCGCGCAGGGCGATGCCGTGCCGGTTCTCCTCCGCCGTCCAGCGCCCTACCCAGGTGCCCCAGGCGCCGTCGCGCCCGAACCGGGTGGCGATCTCACGGTGGTACGACGGCAGGTTGTCCTCGGTCAGCAGGTTGGTGAACATCGCTGCCTTGGCCGTGTCGGACAGCCGGGACTGCTCGGGGGCGTAGTCCTCGCCGCCGAGCATCGCGAAGTCACGGCCCTCGCTCCACGGGACGTAGTCGTGGGGGTGCCACTCCTGGGCGATCGCGAGGTGTCGGTCGAGGTTCTGCGCCACGACGGGCTCGAGCTCCTCCAGCAGATGGCCGGTGGGGCCGGAATCGGTGCTGCTCATGGGGGTGCTCCTTCCAGGCGGTCCCTGAACGACACTAGTGCCGATGCGATCGCGGTGCGAGGCGTACTGTCGGAGACAGGGGCCATCCAGGCCCCCTCTCAGAGAGAACCGCCATGAGCGACAAGTCGCCGCGCCAGAAGATGACCAAGAAGTCCGGGAAGTCCATCAAGGAGAGGCGCGCCGAGAAGCGCGACAGTGCCACCGCGGAGACCTTCTCCGACAAGATCCACCCGGGCAAGAAGAAGTGACGGGGCTGGGACTGGGCGTCATCGGATCCTCAGCCAAGGAGAACGAGCACCGCCTCCCCATCCATCCGGCTCACCTCGGCTCCCTCGACGCCGACCTCCGGGCACGCATCACGCTCGAGCACGGGTACGGCGCGCGATTCGGCGTCGACGACGCGTCCCTCGCCGAGCACGTCGCCGGGTTCGCCTCCCGCGACCAGCTGCTGGCGGACTCGGACATCGTGCTGCTGCCCAAGCCGCAGCTCTCGGACGTCGCGTCGATGGGCCCGGGCCAGACGCTGTGGGGCTGGCCGCACTGCGTGCAGGACACCGAGCTCACCCAGGTCGCGATCGACCACCGGCTGACCGTCATCGCCTTCGAGGCCATGAACCACTGGACGCGCGACGGCACGGTGGGCCTGCACGTGTTCCACAAGAACAACGAGCTCGCCGGCTACTGCTCGGTGCTCCACGCGCTTCAGCTCGCGGGCCTCACCGGCGACTACGGTCGCCGGCTCAGCGCGGTGGTCATCGGCTTCGGCGCGACAGCGCGAGGCGCGGTGACCGCCCTCAACGCGCACGGCGTGCATGAGGTCGCGGTGCTGACCAACCGCGGGGTCGCGGCGGTGGGCTCGCCGATCCACTCGGTGCGGATCCGGCAGTTCGAGCACGACCAGGACGACGGAGGCCGGAGCCACGTGATCACCGAGCGCGGCCGCGAGCCGCTGGCGGCGTACCTGGCCGAGAACGACATCGTCGTCAACTGCACCCTCCAGGACACCGCCCACCCGCTGGTCTACCTGCGCGAGGAGGACCTGGTCGCGTTTCGTCCGGGGAGCCTCGTCGTCGACGTGTCGTGCGACCTCGAGATGGGCTTCAGCTTCGCCCGCCCGACCAGCTTCGACGAGCCGACGTTCGTGGTGGGCGACAACGTCCTCTACTACGGGGTCGACCACTCGCCGTCGTACCTGTGGAGCTCGGCGACCTGGGAGAACAGCGCCGCCCTGATCCCCTTCGTGCGCCGGGTGCTCGAGGGCGGACCCGGCTGGGATGCGGACGAGACGCTGAGCCGCGCTATCGAGGTCCGCGACGGCCGGGTGGTCAATCCCGCGATCCTGGCGTTCCAGGGCCGCGAGCCGGAGCCGCCGTACCGGGTCGCCTGAGCGCGGCGGACGGTGCCGCCCTCCTGACGTGAGCCGACCGATCAGGCAGGGGGGATGTTGTGGTTGAGGTGGAAGACGTTCTCGGGGTCGTACTGCCGCTTGAGCGCGACCAGGCGCTGCCAGGCCTCCTCGCCGAACGAACGGCGCTCCCGAGCGACATCGGGCCGTGCCTGGACGTTGCTGTAGCCGATGTCGGAGTGCGAGTCGCACTGGCTCAGCGCCGTCATGAACTCGTCGGCCCACCCGATGTTCGTCGCGTCGCCCGACTCGTCCTCCCAGAAGGTGTCGGGCATCATGAGCCACGCGCCCGGCTGACTTCCCACCGCCAGCGCGCTCGGGTGCTCCGGGGCACGTCCGCGTCCGATGGCCACCATGGTGAGCTCCGCGGTGAGCCCGAGGTCCTCCATGCGTTGTGCGGACGTCGTGACGGCGCCGATGACGTCGTCGGTGAGCGCCTTGACCTCGATCAGGTCGTACCACTGACGGCACGGCACGATGAATGAGTCCATCTCGCACGTGAAGTCGTAGAGCGATCGCTCGACCACGCCGTCCACGGCCGGCGGATACATCTCTCGCAGCGGGCGCAGCTCCTCGGCGGCGACGTCGCGGTCACCGATGTGCACGACGACGACCATGAAGCCGTGCCTGCCGCGGATCGCGTCCGGGTAGTCCGGCTCGTCCGGGACCACCGAGGAGTAGACGAACATGGACATGTCGTCAGAGACGGTCATGACCAGGTCATCGACCAGGCGCAGGATGTCGGGGCCCTGCTCCGGCAGGTAGATGAGGGTGCCGATCAGGGCCTTCTCCGGCACGCGGCAGAGCTTCTGCTTGACCCATGTCACGATGCCGAAGTTGCCGCCCGCGCCTCGGGCTCCCCAGAACAGCTCGGCGTTCTCGTCGGGAGCCAGACGGAGCACCTCACCGTCAGCGGTCACGATCTCCATCTCGAGGATGGTGTCGACACCCCAGCCGAGCTTGGGCGACAGCGGGCCCCAGCCTCCGTGGACGTTGACGCCACCCACGCCGGTCGTGCGCATCCACCCCATCACTCCCGCCAAGCCCTGGCGTCCCGTCTCGGCATAGAAGTCGCCGCCGAGCACACCTCCCTGCAGCCAGGCGGTCTGATCCACCGTGTCCACCCGGACCGCGCGCATCAGAGCGAGGTCGATCACGACGCCGCCGTCCGTGCGCGAGAAGCCTGCCGGATGAGTCCCGCCGCAGCTGACAGCGATCTCGAGGTCCGCCGCGCGTGCGTACCGGACCGCAGCCACGACATCGACGGTGTTCGCCGGCCGCAGGACGAGTGCCGGATGCTTGTCGAATCGCCTGTTGAAGTGCTGTCGGTAGCCGTCGTACTCCGGGTCGTCCGGGGTCACGACTTCCCCGTTGAACCCGTACCGGAGGGCTGCGAGATCTGCGGCCCGCGTCGCGGAGTCGCCCGATCCGTCATTGGTCTGTTCGAGATCAGCGGGGGCTGTCACGTCTGTGGTCACGATGTTCCCTTCAGGAGGTGGGAGGGCGTGCCGCCCGCGGCGGCTCGAAGAATGTCTCCGCGGCAACACTGTCGGGAGGAACGTAGGGAGGATCCGGCGCCGATCTCAATGACTACGGACCGATGTACGTAGTGATATCCGTGGTCCCCGGGACTCACTGCGATCAGCGCCGCCGCGACGATGGCGTGACGCGAGCAACGAGGAGTTCCGATGGAGACAGACGTCGCGAAGACGGACGGGTCCGGACGCAGGATCGCCCTGCGGGTGACCGACCTGGTCAAGACCTTCGGCGGCACGCGTGCGGTCGACGGAATCAGCTTCGAGCTCGAGTCCGGGACGATCCACGCCCTGCTCGGCGGCAACGGCTCCGGCAAGTCGACGACGATCAAGATGCTCAGCGGGATGTACCAGGCCGAGCAGGGTGCGATCACCGTGGACGACGAGTACGCCGCGGGCACGCACGACGCCAGCGCCTGGACGGCCGCGAAGGCGCGGGAGGCGGGTCTCCGCTTCGTCCACCAGCAGTCGTCGACGTTCCCCGAGCTCACTGTCGCCGAGAACCTGGCCATCGGTCACGGGTTCGAGACCGGTGCGGGCGGCCGGGTCCGATGGCGTGCCCAGCGGCGGCACGCGCGCGACACGCTCCGCCGCTTCGGCATCGACGTCGATCCGACAGCGGAGCTGGCGCGTTACGGCGTGGCCACGCATGCGATGGTGGCGATCGCCCGCGCCCTCCAGGACATCACCCCGACCGGAGACGATGGCGCCGCCGGCATCCTGGTCCTCGATGAGCCCACCGCGGCACTGCCTCCTCGCGAGGTGTCGGTTCTCCTCGACGAGCTCAAGCGACTTGCCCGCCAGGGGCAGACCGTGGTCTACGTGACCCACCGCCTCGACGAGGTCGTGCAGATCGCCGACCGTGCCACCATCCTGCGAGACGGCCGAGTCTCCGCCACCCTCGAAGGCGCCGAGATCACCCATGGCGCTCTCGTGGAGTTGATCGCCGGGGAGAGCCAGCAGGCAGTCCCGTCCCCCGACCGACCAGTTCGCCCGAGCGGCGCTGTGCGCCTGCGGTGTACGGGTCTGGTGGGCGACGCGGTCAGGAGCGCGAGCCTCGAGGTCCGAGCCGGCGAGATCGTCGGCGTGGCCGGACTGCTCGGCTCGGGGCGCTCGACCCTGTTGCGGCTCGTCGGCGGCGACGCACGCTGCGAGCACGGCGAGATCCTTCTCGATGATCGACCGGTCCGCTTCGGCTCGTCACGTGACGCCGTGCGGGCTGGTGTCGCCTTCTCGCCTGAGGACAGGCGCGAGTCCGCGGCGTTCATGGACCTGTCGGTGCGCGAGAACATGGGCATTCTCTCGACGCCCCGCTACTTTCGGCGCGGGCGCCTGAGACACCGGCAGGAGGCGCGGGATGCCGAGGCGCTGCTGGTGAGCCATCGGGTTCGCGCCGCGTCGACGGAGACGCCGATCGGCCTGCTCTCCGGTGGCAACCAGCAGAAGGCGCTGCTCGCTCGGTGGCTGCGGCTGGGCCCGCGGCTCCTTCTCCTCGACGAGCCCACCCAAGGGGTCGACGTGGGCGCACGCGCCGAGATCTGGCACCTCGTCCGCCGAGCGGTGGACGAGGGCTCGGCCGCGCTCGTGGTGTCGTCGGACTTCGAGGAGCTGGTCTCGGTGTGCGACCGCGTGATCCTTCTCCGGCGCGGAGCCACGGCCGGAGAGCTGGACTGCCGAGGGCTGACCGACAGCGCGTTGGAACACGCTGTGCTGGCAACAGAAGGGACGAACGTCGCATGACCAACGAAGCAATCGCCCAGGTGGCGCCGACAGCCGCTCAAGCAACCGGAGCGGGAGGTGCGCCGGACGGACTGCGGTGGCGGCAACGCGCGGTGGGCTACCTGGAGGCGTTCGCGCTGCCGGCATGCCTGCTCCTCGCCGGCGCCTACTTCGCACTCAGCCCTGCCACATCGGCCACCTTCCTGACCGCCGCGAACCTGCAGGTGCTGGTCGCCGGCCAGGCCGTCGTTGCGATCGTCGCGCTCGCTCTGCTGGTGCCCCTGTGCGCAGATCAGTGGGACCTGTCGGTCGGCGCAACGGCGGGCTTGGGTGCGGTGTACGCCGCCGCGACGATGTCGGGGGGCAGCCTGCTCAGGGGAGTGGCCGTCGGCCTTGCGGTCGGGGCACTCGTGGGGCTCGTCAACGCCGTGATCGTGACGCGGTTCAACGTCAACGCCGTCATCGCCACTCTCGGCACGATGACGATCCTGGCCGGCGTCATCAACCTCAAGACCGGAGGTGTGGCCATCGTCAGCCAGATCCCCGATTCTTTGGTGAGGCTCGGATCGGAATCGTGGCTGGGCGTTCCCAAGATCGGTCTGCTGGTCGCCGGGGTCGCGCTTGCCGTGCATTACCTGCTCGAGCACACTCCGTATGGCCGCTATCTCTACGCCCTCGGCGCCAACCCGACCGCCGCACGGTTGGTGGGTCTGCGCACCAGGTCGCTCGTCGCGTCGGCATTCGTGGTCGCCGGTGTGCTGGCGTCGGTCGCCGGGATCCTGGCGGTCGCGCGGTCGGGCGGTGCCAATCCCCGTCTCGGCGACCAGTTGCTGCTGCCCGCCTTCGCGGCCGCCTTCCTCAGCGCTGCCTCGATCAAGCCCGGCCGCCCGAATGTCGGTGGGCTCCTGATCGCGGTCTACTTCCTCGCCGTCATCAACAACGGGCTGAACCTCGCCGGCGCGCAGCCCTACGTCAGCTCCTTCGTCAACGGTGGCGCACTCATCATCGGTGTCGCGCTGGCCACCTGGCTCGGTCGGCGCAGGCGAGGCGAGTAGCCGGACGGGCTGCGTCGAACCGTCGCGAGCGGGGCGAGTCAGCGATAGCATCGCCCCGCCCCACCCCTCCGCCCAGTAGGGACCCCGATGGCACAGCAGCCAGACCTGGGGGCCGGGGAGCTCACGAGCTTCGTCGGCCGCCGACAGGAGCTCGCCGACATCCGGCGTCTCATGTCGAGCGGCAGGCTGGTCACCCTGACCGGGATGGGAGGGGTCGGCAAGACCCGACTCGCCTTCCGTCTCGCCACCGACGCCCGTCGGGCGTTCCCGGACGGCATCGGCGTCGTCGAGCTCGCGTCGTTGAGCGATCCTGAGCTCCTCCCGCACTACGTGATGGAGATGCTGGACATCCGGGACCAGTCGGCACGGCCACCCGCCGATCTACTGTGTGACCACCTGCGTGCCCAACGGCTGCTGCTCGTGATGGACAACTGTGAGCACGTGGTCGCAGCGGCCGCCGACCTGATCGACCGGCTCCTGCGTGCGGCCCCCGGGCTTCGGGTCCTGGCCACCAGCACCCAGCCGCTTCGCCTCTCGGCCGAGCACGTGTTCGCGGTGCCGCCGCTGCCGGTGCCCCGTGCCGGCGACACCATCGAGGCCGGTACGGCGATGCAGTACCCCGCCGTGTCGCTGCTCGCGGACCGGTCGAGGGCAGTCGTCCCCGACTTCGCCCTGACTCAGGACAACGAGGCCGCTGCTGTGCGCCTGTGTCAACGCCTCGAGGGCATTCCCCTTGCCATCGAGCTGGCGGCCGTCAACCTCAAGGTGCTCAGCGTCGAGGGTGTGATCGAACGGCTCGACGACCGCTTCCTCCTCCTCCGCGAAGGCAGCCGGGACCTCCCCGCGAGGCATCGCACCCTCGAGGCGGTCATCGACTGGAGCCATGACCTATGCACTCCGCAGGAGCAAGCGCTCTGGTCCCGGGCCGCCGTCTTCAGCGGAGGGTTCACCATGGAGGCCCTCGAGACGGTATGTGCGGGCGAGGTGATCTCCGCGGCGTCGATCCTCGGCACCGTGGCGGGCCTGGTCGACAAGTCCATCCTTGTCCGCGAGCAGGTCGGTGCCCACGTTCGGTTCGACATGCTCGAGACCATCCGCGCCTATGGCCTGACCCGTCTGCAGCAGGCCGGTGCCGAGACCGAGACCCGACGGCGGCACCGGGACTGGTGCCTGGCGCTCCTGCTGGATGCCGGCGATGCCTGGACCGGTCAGCGTCAGCAGGACTGGGCGACCACGCTGCTGCTCGAGCGGTCCAACCTGCGCGGCGCGCTCGAGTGGAGCCTCAACGAGCCCGGAGAGGCACGCGTCGGCCAGCACATGGCCGCGGCGCCGTGGTTCTGGTTGGCCCTGGGTCACTTCGCGGAGGGGCGCCTCTGGTTGGAGCGCGCGCTCGCACTCGACAGCACACCCAGCCTGGAACGATCCTGGGCGTTGGTGACGACGGCCTACCTGGCGGTGTGCCAGGGCCACACCGCCGAGGTCCCGGCTTTGATCGGACAGGCCCGGGCGACCTGGCCCGATGACGCCTCGGTGGAGGCCTTCGCGCAGCTCGTCCTCGGTACGCAACGCAACATCGATGGCGATCTGGGCGCTGCGATCGACCTGCTCACCGACGCGCTGGAGCGGTTCTCCGTCGTGGACCTCCCGGGTCAGTACGCCGACCTGGCCCGGATCGAGCTGGCGTCCGCACACATCCTGTCCGACCAGCTCGACGCCGCCACGACCGTCGTGCATGCGTTGCTCGAGCGCAGCGTCGAGACGGGCTCGCGATGGCAGCTGTCGTACGCGCTGTGGGAGCGAGGCCTCATCGCACTGCTCCGGGGCGACCTGGCCCGGGCGGAGGCAGATGCCACGGAGGCGATCCGCATCAAGCGTCAGTTCCAGGACACGCTCGGCCTCGCCCTGACGGTCGACCTGCTTGCCTGGGTCACCGCCGAGCAGGGCGATGCCCGTCGCGGCGCGATGCTGGTCGGTGGTGCGAACGTGCATTGGCAGACGGTCGGTAGCCCACTGATGGGCTCGCCACAGCTGATCGAGCTGGGGGAGAGGTTCGAGACCCGGGCGCGCACCTCGATCGGGGACGCCGAGTTCCAGGCCGCGCTCGACCGCGGGGGCAGGCTGACCCTCGACGAAGCGGTCGCTCTCGCACTGCGGGAGAAGCCGGCGCCACCAGCGGCCCCGTCGTCGACCGCGCCGGCGTCACGTGGCGGCACGGCGCTCACCCGGCGCGAGCGCGAGGTCGCCGCGCTCGTCGGCGAAGGACTGTCGAACAAGGAGATCGCGGGCAAGCTCGTGATCTCGGTCCGCACCGTCGAGGCGCACGTCGAGCACATCCTCACCAAGCTCGACTTCACCGCGCGCACCCAGATCGCGCACTGGATCGCCCAGCAGCACTGACTCGATGTCGCGGCCCGCTCCCGGTCGCCGATATCCGTAGTTACGTACGTGCTCCCCCGGATTCTCGCGAGCCGCCCACGGCAGAGGCTGTCTCCCATCGACAACGGGCCCGATGTGCCCGTCGGATCCGGACAGGGAGACCAGATGAGCCTTGACCCCAGCGCCCGAGCGGACGTGGTGGCGGCGCCGCCGTACTTCCGCGGCGAGTGGATCGTGGCCGGCGACGGCGCGTACGACGAGCGGCGGGCTCACTACAACCACGCCTTCGACCGACACCCGACCGTCATCGCCCGCTGCGTCGGCGTGCAGGACGTCCGAGCTGCGCTCCAGGTCGCCCGCACCCAGGGATGGGACGTCGCCGTGCGCGGTGGTGGACGGGGACCCGGCGGTCACTCGGCGATCGAGAAGGGGATGCTCCTCGACCTCTCGCTCATGAACGACGTCTTCGTCGACGCCGAGCGTCGAACCGCTCGGGTCGGCCCGGGCGCCACGCAGGGCGACGTGTTGCGGGAGACCGTTCCGTACGGCCTCGCGCCGATCACGGGTCTCCTCTCGCACATCGGATTCGTCGGCGTCGCGATCTACAGCGGCACCGGCCATCTCTCGCCCCGGCACGGCTACAGCTGCGACTGGGTGGTCTCGGCGCAGGTCGTCCTCGCCGACGGGCAGGTCGTCACCGCATCGCCGACCTCGCACCCGGATCTCTTCTGGGGCCTGCGCGGCGCGGGGGACAACTTCGGCGTCGTGGTGTCCGTCGAGACGCAGCTGCACGCCGTACCGCAGACGGCGACGCTCGCGACCTGGTCCTGGCCGGCAACCGACGTGGCGCCGCTGCTCGACAGCTACCGGCAGTTCGAGCGCGGTGTCTCCGCGGACGTGTTCGTGGTCGCAGGCTACTCGGCGGCGCCCGGACGCGAGCCGACCTTCGACGTGACCCTGACTCACCTCGGCGATGCAGCGGCGGTCGCGCGTGACGTCGACCTGGTCGACGGGTTCGGCAGCCCGGTCGAGCGATCGGTGGTCGAGGTCGGATGGGTCGAGCTCCACCACGCCTTGGACGACGCCTATCCCAGCTGTCGGCAGTACTGGGCCGCAGCCGATCTCAGGTCCCTCGACGACCCCACCCTCGGACTCCTCGCGGACGAGCCGAAGCGCATCGTCGACGCGCCGGCGGGCGCCTCGCTGTTCATCGGCTTCTACAGCTACCGGGACGCCATGCTGCGCCAGGTCTCCTCACCTCCTGCGGCGATGGATCGGCGCCGCGGGTGCGAGCTGATCGCCATCGCGATGTACGACGACCCGGCCGATGACGAGGCGTGCGAGGCATGGGGCGAGGGATTCGTCGAGCGCTACCGCGCCGCCGGCGTCGCCCATCCCGGTGCGATGCCGAACTACACGACCCGCGTCGACATGCGCGACGCCTGGGGCGCCGCCTACGACCGACTGGCCGAGCTCAAGGCGACCTACGACCCCCACAACGTCTTTCGTCGCAATTGCAACATCCCGCCGGCCACGGGCGGCCGGTCGTGAACGGCGACAGAGAGGAATCATCGACCATGACCGAGGTCCCGGACATCACGGCGGTCTTCGAGCAGGTCGTCGCCGCCATCCAGCGCGGCGACGTCGAGACTGCGGTGCAGAGCTTCGCCGACGACGGCGTGGTGATCGACTTCACGGCCCCGGACGCGCCGCTGATCGGCAGGGCAGCCATCGCCGAGGTCCTGCGCGGCTACTGGGAACTGATGCCCGACCTGACCTTCGAGGTGTCCGGCGTGCTCGCCGGTGACGATCGACTCTCGGGCGAGCTGGTGATCACTGGTACGCCGGTCGGGCAGGCCGACCGGGTGACCCTGCGCTACGGCGTGTTCGAGCAGTTCCGCGACGGCAAGATCGTCGCCGAGCACCTCTACTCCGACTCGCGGCAGCTGCCCGCCGGCCTGGGTGGGTGACGACGATGAGCACCTATGGCGGACGTGCGTCGGAGTGCCCGGTGGCGATGCCCGTCGGACGTGCCCGGGTGGTCGATCCTCCCCCCGAGCTGGTCCGCCTCCTCGAGGAGCAGCCGATCTGCCGGGTGCGTCTGCTCAACGGCGAGAGCGGCTGGTTGACGTCCGACTACGAGCTCGGCCGGGCCGTTCTCACTGACAGCCGGTTCACCGCCGTGCGGTTCTGGGGACGGCAGCCGGTCGGCGAGCTCGATCGCTGGCTGGCCGAAGGGGTTGCCGAGGAGGGCAAGCCGCCGCACCTCAACGAGGCCGATCCTCCGTGTCACACGCGCCGTCGTCGCGCGATCATGAGCCGACTGTCGTTCCGGCGGGTGCAGGAGACTCGCGAGCGCGTCCAGGCGATCATCGACGAGAGTCTCGACGCGCTGGAGGACGCCGGACCACCGGCCGACTTCATGGAGCTGGTCGGCGGCCCGGTTCCCGGCCTGGTGTTGAGTGAGCTCCTCGGCGTGCCGCGCGAGGACCGCGAGTTCTTCGTCGACCTGACCGACCGCATCCGGAACCCCGACCTCCCGGCCGAGAACCTCGACGGTGACCTCCGGGAGTGGGACGCGTACGTCGAGCGACTGGTCGAGCGCAAGAGCCGGGACCTCGGCGACGATCTGCTCAGCGACATGATCCGCGACGAGTCGACGACGCACGCCGAGGTCATGAAGGACGCCGTCGGGATCCTCCAGGCCGGCCACGAGACGACGACCAGCCAGTTCGGGTACGGCCTGTTCACGCTCCTCTCCGACGTGACCCGTTGGGAGGCGCTGCGCGCCGATCCGACCTCGATCGACGGCGTCGTCGAGGAGATGCTGCGCTACAACACGGTCATCGAGCCGAACCCCACCGAGCGGACCGCGCTCGAGGACGTCGAGATCGGCGGCGTGGTGATCAGGGCCGGCGAGACCGTCATCGTCTCCCTACTGGGGGCCAACCGCGACCCGAGACGGTTCGACGCTCCCGACGAGTTCCGTGCGGATCGCAAGGACCGCGGTCACCTGGCGTTCGGGGGCGGCATCCATGTCTGCGCCGGGCAGCACGTCGCCCGGCTGGAGCTGACGCTCGGCTTCTCGTCCCTGGCCCGTCGTTTCCCGAACCTCCGGCTGGCGGGGCACGTCGACGACGTCCGCTGGATCCGCGCCAACGCCCAGACCGCCGGTCCCCTGACCCTTCCCGTCACCTGGTGACGCAGAGCTGAGGAGCATTCCCATGAGCATCGACGTCGAACTCGACTCTTGCATCGGAGCAGGGCTCTGCGTGATGGCAGCACCCGACGTCTTCGACCAGAACTCGTCCGACGGTCGGGTGGTCGTCCTCGTCGACCAGCCGACCGCCGATCAGGTTCCCGCCGTCCGCGAAGCCGTCGGGCTGTGCCCGACCGCCGCCCTCGTGCTCCGCGAGAGCCAGGGGAGCGCGCGATGAGTGGCGTGGAGGAGACCCGGCCCCTGGTGAAGGACGGCGGCTTCAAGCTGGCGCTGTTCGCCTTCAACAACACCGGCGGCCTGTCGATGACGGCAGCCGAGGGCCGGATCGTGCCGACCTGGGACAACCAGGTGCGGTTGGCCCGGATGGCGGATCGGGCCGGGTTCGAGGCTGTCATCCCCGGTGCGCGGTGGAAGGGGTACGGCGGTGCCAGCGACTACGCGGGCACCGGCTTCGAGACCCTCAGCTGGGCCGCGGGCATTGCCTCGGCGACCACGCAGACGACCGTGGTGGCGACCGTGCAGGTCGACACGATCCACCCCGTCCTGGCGGCCAAGCAGGCCGTCACGATCGACCACATCTCCGGTGGTCGGTTCGCCTTCAACCTGGTCGCCGGATGGAACCAGAGCGAGATGGCGCTGTTCGGGCCCGCCGTGGTCGACCACGAGTCCCGCTACGACCGGTGCGACGAGTGGATCGACTTCGTCGAGCGGATGTGGCGCGAGGAGGAGGAGTTCGACGTCAGTGGGCGGTTCTACAACGCCACCGGCGTGCTGTCGAAGCCGAGGCCCCTCCAACGGCCGCGTCCGGTGATCATCAACGCCGCCGCGTCCGGGCGCGGCCAGCGCTTCGTCGCCGAGCACGCCGACGTCTGCTTCACCACCGCCGACGGGATCGACGACATCCGCGCGAAGGTCGCCGAGACACGGCAGGCCGTGTTCGACCACGCGGGCCGCAGCATCAAGGTCCTCGGCTGCCTGACCGTGCTGTGCCGGGACACCGAGGCCGCCGCGCGCAGGTACTGGGACTACTGCATCAAGGAGAAGGGAGACCGCGAGGCCGGGCTCAGGTGGGCCCGGTCCTTCACGCAGAACTCCAAGACCTACGACGAGGCGACGAACCGGCGCATCCTCGCCTCGCTCGACGGTGCGATCGCCGGGCTGCAGACGCCGCAGGCCGTCGGCACACCCGAGCAGGTCGCCACCAAGATCCTGGCCATGGCGGCTGCCGGCCTGGACGGCGTCACGATCAGCTTCATCGCCGACTGGGAGGACGAGCTCGAGCGCTTCAACCGCGACGTCCTGCCTCTCCTCGAGCAGGCCGGCCTCCGCGAGCCGTTCGTGCCCCGGCCCCGGCTCGTCAGCACCAGAGAGGCATGACGATGGCGGACGTACGTCGGGTGGTCGTCGTCGGCGCGTCGGTCGCGGGCGTCGCGGCGGCGACCGGATTGCGCTCCGCCGGATTCGACGGCGAGGTCGTGCTGGTCGGCGACGAGCCGCACGCGCCGTACGACCGGCCACCGCTCAGCAAGCAGCTCCTGTGCGGCTCGTCGGAGGCGGCCGACATCGCGCTCGCCGGGGCGCAGGCGCTCCCGTCGGCGGACGTGGTGCAGCGACTCGGCTGCCGGGCGACGGCGCTCGACGTCGAGCGCCGCCTCGTCGAGCTCGACGGCCGGGACGAGCTGTCCTTCGACGGCCTCGTCGTGGCGACCGGATCGGTTGCCCGACACCTGCCCGACCTCGCCCTGACCAGGGGCATCCACGTCCTGCGCACCCTCGACGACGCACTCGCCCTGCGTGCGGACCTGACGTCCGCGCGCCGGGTCGTCGTGGTCGGCGGCGGGTTCATCGGCCTCGAGGTGGCGTGCTCGGCCCGGTCGCTGGGACTGGAGGTCACCGTCGTCGAGAGCGCGGACGCACCGCTCGCCCGGGTCCTCGGAGCTGAGATCGGTGCACGTTTCACCGATCTCCACCGGTCGCGTGGCGTCGAGGTCCGGTGCGGTGCGGGCGTTGCCGGGGTGCAGGTCGTGGGCGACCGGGTACGGGCCGTCGACCTCGATGACGGCACCTCGGTCGACGCGGACGTCGTGGTGGTCGGGATCGGTGCGGTACCGGCCACCCAGTGGCTGGCGACGAGCGGCCTCGACGTCTCCGACGGCCTGGTCTGCGACGAGCTGCTGCGTGCGGCGCCACGGATCTACGGCGCCGGCGACGTCGCGCGCTGGCAGCACCCGCTCTTCGGGTCGATCCGAGTCGAGCACTGGATGACCGCGATCGAGCACGCGAGAGCTGCCGCTAGGAACCTGGTCGCCGAGCTCGACGGTGCCCCTGGGGCAGCCGAGCCCGTCGCCCAGATCCCCTACTTCTGGTCCGACCAGTACGGCATCAAGGTGCAGATGGCGGGCTGGGTCGCCGGCTACGACGAAGCGGTCGACGTCGAGCTCGACGGGCCGGGAACGGGAGTGCTCCTCGGCCGCGCCGGACGCCTCGTGGGTGCCCTCGGCTGGTCTGCTCCCACCTTCGTGGCCCGCCAGCGCCAGCTTATCGCGAACCGTTCGACCCTCGCCGCCGCCGTCGCCGCGACCAGCGCGGAGGAGCAACAGCTCGAGATCAAGGAAGGCACGACATCGTGGTAGCGCAACAGACAGACGAGCAGCTCGTCCCCGTCGCGTCGGCGGTGACCGACTGGCTGGGGAAGCGTCGGCCGATGATCATCGACGGGGTGCCGGTCGACAGTGACCGCACGCTCGACGTGGAGGACCCGGCGACCGGGACACAGATCGCCACCGTCGCCCTGGCGGCACCGGACCTGGTTGCGCGTGCCGTGTCCAGTGCGCGGACGACCTTCGACGACGGAGCCTGGCGCTGGATGTCCAGTGCCGACCGCAGCAGGCTGATCCTCGCCGTTGCCTCGTTGGTCGAACGACACGGTGAGGAGCTGGCACAACTGGATGCCCTCGACGGCGGCGTCCCCATCGAGTACGGCCGGATGTCGATCGCGGACGCAGTGCTCACCCTGGAGTACGCTGCCGGGATCCCGGGCCGGATCACGGGGCAGACGGTGGCACCCGCGAACCATCGCGGCGACCACTACCAGGCGAGCGTGCTCCGGGAGCCGCTCGGCGTGGTTGCGCAGATCGTGCCGTGGAACCTGCCGCTCAGCATGGCAGTGGAGAAGGTCGCGCTCGGTCTCGCCACGGGCAACACGATGGTGCTCAAGGCCGCTGAGCAGACGCCGCTGAGCGCGCTGCGGCTGGGCGAGCTGATCCTCGAGGCGGGGATCGCGCCGGGTGTGGTCAACGTGGTCTCCGGCCTCGGCGCGGAAGCGGGCGACGCCCTGGTGCGCGACCCCCGGGTCGACAAGGTGTCCTTCACCGGTTCGACCGTCACCGGCAAGGCGATCGTCGTCGCGGCGGCGGGCAACCTCACGCCGGTGTCCCTCGAGCTCGGCGGCAAGTCGCCGTTCATCGTCCTCGGTGACGCCGATCTGGACGAGGCGGCGGCCGCTGCGTCGGACAACATCTTCACCCTGAGCGGGCAGGCCTGCACGGCCCCGTCGCGGATGTTCGTCCAGCGGGCCGCTGTCGAGGAGTTCGCAGACAAGCTGGCCGCGGCCGCGGGCCGGGTCGTCGTGGGATCGCCACTCGACCCCCGCACGACGGCCGGCCCCTTGGTGTCGGCTCGCCAGCGGGCCCGCGTGGCCGGCTACGTCGACGGCGCCCTCAGCGAGGGCGCGACCCTCGCCTGCGGCGGGGAACCCGGACAGGGTGCGGGCTACTTCTACGCCCCGACCGTCCTGACCGGGACGACACCCGAGATGACCATCAACCGTGAGGAGGTCTTCGGACCGGTCGTGACCGTGACGCCGTTCGACACCCTCGACGAGGTCGTCGCACTCGCCAACGACAGCACCTACGGGCTCGCCGCCGGTGTGTGGACCAACGACCTCGCGGCCTCGCAGCGCCTCACGCGCGACCTCCAGGCCGGGTCGGTCTGGATCAACACCTACAACCTGTTCGATCCGGCGCTCCCCTTCGGCGGCTACAAGCAGTCCGGCTGGGGACGCGAGACCGGGATGGCCGCCGTCGAGCTCTACACCCAGACCAAGACCGTCGCGTCCGCGACCAACGTGAGGACATCGTCATGACAGCAGCCGTCCGATTCGACTACATGACCCAGCTCTGGCGCGACGGGCTGACCACGCCCTATGCCCAGCTGCTGGACGAGGCGCGGGCCCAGGCCGTCGCCGCGGAGAACGCCGGCTTCGAGGCGATCCTGGTCAGCGAGCACCACTTCGACGCCGAGGGCTTCGACGTGTCACCGAACCCGCTGATGCTGGGCTCCGCTCTCGCTGCGGCCACCACCCGGATCCGGATCTGCGCCGGAGCGGCGAGCCTGCCGCTGTGGCATCCTCTACGCCTGGCCGAGGACGTCGCGATCCTCGACCACATCGCAGGGGGTCGCCTCGACATCGCCCTCGGGCGTGGACTCCTCGCCCGCGAGATCATGACCCTCAACCCGGCGGCCGATCGCAGCAACGCCGAGCGCAGCATGAGCCTGTTCCGCGAGAGTGTCCAGCTGGTCAAGGAGGCCTGGACCTCGGACGCCCTCACCTGGGAAGGGGAGCACTTCTCGCTGCCGCCCGCCGGAGTTCGCGACCTGTCCTCGTCGTGGTACCCGCGCAACCCCGCGTGGCGCTCCGAGGCAGGCGACTGGGTGGGCATGGCCGTCGTACCGCAGCCGCTCCAGCAGCCACACCCACCGCTGTTCACCCCGACCGAGACCACCGAGGGCATGACGCTCGCCGCAGAGCTGGGGCTGCGGCCCCAGACCTGGCAGCCGTGCGGCAAGCGGCTCGACGACCTGCTGGTCCACTACCGCGACGAGCGGCGCCGGCTCGGTGAGACCGATGTGCAGACGGGTGACGGGGTCGGCCTGCTCCGCCTGCTCTACGTCGCGGAGTCCGAGGACGAGGCACGAGCGGCCATCGAGCCGCTGGTGGAGATGATCGGCCGCTACATCGGCGGCATCCGGGGGAAGGCCGCCTTCGCCGACCGGGACGAGGACCTCGTCGACGAGGACCAGATCTCGTGGTTCGACTTCCTCCGGGACCGCGACCACCTGCTCGTCGGAACCCCCGACACGGTCGAGGAACAGATCCGACGGCTGCGCGAGCAGCACGACATCGGCCACTTCATCCTCTGGACCCACGGCGTCGGGACCGCTCACGACGCCAGCATGCGCTCGCTCGAGCTGTTCGGCCGCGAGGTGCGCCCGCGGTTCACCACCCACTGATCCCGAGCCCTACCGCCGGCCCGCGGCCGGTCCTGCCCCAAGGAGAACCACCATGCGCAAGAACATCCACGTCGACGGCCTGCCCGACCTCCGCCCGTACGGGCTCTCGCAGGGCGTCGAGACCGACAGCCTCGTGTTCGTGCCGTCGATGGCACTCGAGCGCGGAGAGCTGCGTCGCGACAGCAAGGCGATCTCGGTGGCCGACGAGACCCGCATCATCCTGGAGCGGATGGACGAGAAGCTGCAGGCGATCGGCCTGTCGCTCGCCGACGTCGTCAAGACCACCTGCTACCTCACCGACCGCAACCACTTCACGGAGTTCGCGGAGGAGTACAAGCTGCACTGGGACGGTGACTACCCGACCCGCGTGACGGTGTACGTCGGGCTGGCGGTCGACTGCCGGGTCGAGATCGACGCCATCGCGGTGAAGCCGTCGGCCGGCGGTGCGTCGTGACCTCCGTCCCGGCGGCCGACCCGGCGATCGCCCCGGCGACCCTCGGCGACCGGGTCCGGCGCGTCCACGCCCAGTTCCCCACGGGCGTCATGGTGATCACCACCGCTGTCGACGGAACGCCGCACGGCCTGGCGGTGAACGCGTTCTCGAGCGTCTCGCTCGACCCGCCGGTGGTGCTGTTCTGCGTCGCCAAGTCATCGCGGACCCACGGCCAGCTCTACGGCGCCCGGTGGGCCGCGGTGAACATCCTCTCCCACCGCCAGCTCGGCGTCGCCAAGCGCTTCGCGACGTCGGGCGTCGACAAGTTCGGCGGCCTGGACTGGTCGCCGAGCCCGCACGGGGCGCCGGTGGTGGACGGGGTCTCGGCCTGGCTCGAGGTCGAGCTCCGGCTCAAGATCGACGCCTCGACCCACACGATCTTCACCGGACAGGTCCACCACGCGGTCTCGGCCGAGGTGCCCCCGCTGGTCTACCTGGCGCCGGGCCTCTTCGACGGCGCCCAGCTCACTGAGGCCATCGACCACGAGGAGTCACGGTGAAGGACATGTCCGAGCGGCTCCTCGAAAGAGCCCGGTGGCTGATGGACCAGCCCGAGTTCAACCTGGTCGACCCGTGCCACTCCACCGACGACATCGGTCCGCTGGCGCAGAGCATGACGATGAAGGGCTTCTCGCCCGGACTCATGGGCTTCGGCAGCGTCAAGCCCGGCGACCACGTCCTGCTGGCCACCACGGCACTCGACGACCCGGACGTGAGGGACGCGATCGTCACCGCCTTCCGGGAGAAGGGTGCGCGGGTCGACACGATCGTCGTGGATCCCGGTCCCGACCGGCCGATCGAGGTGGAGGACGAGTTGCGCTCGTCGATCCGTCGCGCGCCGATCACCCTGGCCGCCGGCGCCGAGCCCCGCCGGCACTTCGACATCCCTTGGGCGACGCGTCGCTATCTCGAAGGTGGCTACGACCTGTTCGTGCAGGGGCGAGCCGCTGCTCTCGGGCCCTGGCGCTGGGAGGGACACCCGTGGACCAGCAAGGAGATCTTCCTCAGCGAGGCCATCGTCTTCCCCCGGGAGCTGCACCTGCTGATCAACGAGAAGTCGTGGGCTCCGGTGTGGGAGCACGGGCGTGGAGCGCGGGTCAGGGTCACCGACCCCGAGGGAACCGACATCAGCTGGACGCTGCTCCCGGAGTTCTGGTCGGGGGAGGGCGGCTTCTCCCAGGAGCCGGTCTACAACCACCACATGTACCACCCGATCCCGCCGGTCTCGCCGTCCTCGGACGCGGAGGGCATCGTCGCCGGGAGCACCGCCCACTTCTCGAAGCCCTATCCCCGAGTCGAGCTGCAGGTGAGCCGGGGCAGGGTCGACCGCATCGCCGGCGGCGGGGCGTACGGCGACGGGTTGCGTGAGCTGCAGGAGGAGACCCGCCACCTCCAGTACCCGGACTTCCCCGACAAGGGCATCTTGTGGTTCTGG
The DNA here is from genome assembly GCF_054954065.1 of Nocardioides sp. S5-5. NCBI lineage: Bacteria > Bacillati > Actinomycetota > Actinomycetes > Propionibacteriales > Nocardioidaceae > Nocardioides > Nocardioides sp. S5-5. Next base: position 3,654,021 of record NZ_CP199913.1, on the reverse strand, counting down.
GAGGCAGCGCTCGGTACCAACCCCAAGGTCGCCCGCCCGTCCCAGCCGCGGATGATCTCCAGCGGCGGCACGGAGTGGGAGCGCTGGCGAGCCGGCGCCCTGCACTTCGGCTTCGGCACCTGCGGCCCCTCCGACCAGGAGAGCTGGGCCTCGGACCGCGGGCTTCCGTTCGGCCACGTCCATGTCCACCAGTTCTTCCCGACCATCGAGCTGACCACGCCGGACGGCACCACCTTCCGGACCTGTGACGAGGGCCGCCTCACCGTCTTCGACGACCCCGAGGTCCGCGCCTGCGCCGCGAAGTACGGCGACCCCGACGAGGTCCTCGCGCCGCTCTGGACGCCCCCCGTCCCCGGCGTCAGCATCCCGGGCGACCTCGACGACTACCGGCGCGATCCCTCGCCGTGGTTCGACCACCCGTCGGCGCACTGACCACCGATCACGAACAGAGAGAGCACTCACCATGACTGCGAACGTCAGCACCATCACGACCCCCGCGTCCGAGGACGGCGTCCAGGTCGTCGCCAACTACATCGGCGGATCCTGGAAGGAGTCGGCCTCCGCCACCTTCCTCGACGTCGTCGATCCCTCCAGTGGGCGGGTGACGGCCGTCGTTCCCGACTCGACCCAGGCCGAGGTCGACGCGGCCGTCGCTGCGGCTGCGGCGGCGCTGCCGGGCTGGCGGACGACGCCGGCAACCGTGCGGGCCGAGTTCATCCTGCGCTACCGGATGGAGGTGGAGCGTCGTATCGACGACATCGTCGACGCGATCTCCCGCGATGCCGGCAAGGCGACCGCCGATGCCCGGGCCGAGGTGCTGCGATCGATCTCGGCTCTCGACAACGCGCTTTCCGTGCCGATGACGTTGCGCGGACACATCGTCGAGCAGGTCGCCACCTCCGTGGACACCGAGACCGTGCGCCAGCCCGTTGGCGTGTGCGCGATGATCTCGCCGTTCAACTTCCCGATGTTCTCCTCGATCGCCCAGCAGAGCACCGCCCTGGTGTGCGGCAACACGCTGGTGTGGAAGCCGTCGGAGCAGACCCCGCTCGCGAACCAGGTCCTGTTCGACATCATCGACAGCATCGGTCTTCCGCCCGGCGTGTGGAACCTCGTCAACGGCGGTCGGGACGTGGTCAACATGCTGATCGACGCTCCCGACGTGGCCGCAGTCTCGTCCGTCAGCTCCGCGCAGGCGGCCCGCGCGATCTACGCCCGCGCGGCAGGCCACGGCAAGCGGGTGCAGGCACTCGGCGGGGCCAAGAACCACATGGTGGTGCTGCCAGACGCGGTGGTCGCCGGTACGGCGACCCAGATCGTTCAGAGCGGGTTCGGATTCGCCGGTCAGCGCTGCATGGCCGGCTCGGTCATCGTCGCCGTCGGCGACGCCTGGAAGCGGGTGGGGCCCGAGGTGGTCCGGAAGGCCACGGCGCTCACGCTGGGCGCTGCTTCGGACCCCGCCACCGATCTTGGGCCGGTCATCTCCGCGTCCTCGAAGGAGCGCATCACGGCCGCCGTCGCGTACGCGGCGGAGCAGGGCGCCACGGTCGCACTCGACGGGCGTGAGCCCCAGGTCGACCAGACCGGCTACTTCCTCGCGCCGACCATCGTCGAGGACGTCGCCCCGGGCATGGCGATCCTCGAGGAGGAGCTGTTCGGCCCGGTCCTCGCCGTCATCGAGGTCGCCGACCTCGATGAGGCGATCGCGCTCATCAACGCGAGCGAGTACGGCAACGGAACCACCATCTTCACCGAGTCGGGATCCGCGGTCCGCAGGTTCCGCGCCGAGGTCGAGGTCGGGATGATCGGGGTCAACGTCGGCGTGGCCGCGCCCGCCGCGATGTTCCCGTTCAGCGGGTGGAAGTCGTCGCTGTGCGGTGACATCCCGATCCAGGCCGAGTCCGGCGTCGACTTCTTCACCCGGCGCAAGGTCGTCACCACCCGGTGGCTGTCGTGAGTGGACTGATCGACTGGCACACCCACGTCTGGCTCCCCGAGCACCTCGGGGAGTTCGGGCGGGGCCTCGACGTCGCCGGCCGGGACCTGGCCGGGTGCTGCTGGTCCGGTCAGGGCAGGCCCGACGACCACGACCGGGCGATGGCCCGGTCGGGTGTCGACGGCTTCCTCGTGATCGGCTTGCGCAGCAGGTTCCTCGAGCTCGAGATCCCGAACGACTACATCGCCGCCCAGGTCCGCCGGTACCCCGGTCGGGCCGTCGGCGTCGGTTCGATCGACCCGAACGATCCCGACGCGCTGAACGAGCTGCGCCGCATGCGGTCCGAGCTGGGGCTGCAGGGTCTCAAGCTCTCGCCGCCGTACCAGGACTTCCACCCCCACAGTGACGCGGCGTGGGCGGTCTACGAGCTGGCCGACCAGCTCGAGATGTTCCTGCTCTTCCACCAAGGCTCGGTGTTCCACCCGCGCTGCTCCATCGAGAACGCGAACCCGCTGCTGCTCGACCGGATCGCGAGCGCGTTCCCGCGGATGCGGATCATCGTGTGCCACTGCGGCCAGCCGTGGACCAACGAGACGGTGATGCTGATGGCCCGGCACGCCAACGTCTACACCGACATCTCGGCACGGCTGAACCGGCCCTGGCAGCTCTACACGATGCTGATGAACGCGATCGACTACCAGGTCACCGACAAGATCCTCTTCGGCTCCGACTTCCCGGTGTTCCAGCCCGACGAGGCCCGTGAGCAGTTCCTCTCGCTCCACGAGCGTCTTCCAGGTCTCCCGCCGCTGCCTGCGGGCCTGGTCGACGCGATCCTCCACGAGCGGCCGTTCAGCCTGCTCGGGATCGACCCCACAGCCAACGGCTGACGCTCACCATCCGAAAGGTCACACCATGTCCCTCACCGACATCCTCGTCCGTGCCTGGTCCGACGTCAGCGGCCCGACCGACTTCGGCCCCGGCTTCGACGCGCTCTTCAGCGACGACTACGTCCGACACTCCGGCGACTCGAGTCTCGACCGCGACGAGTACCGGACCGTCATCGTGGAGCTCTACACCGCGTTCCCCGACCTGACGATGAAGATCCTCGATGCGGTCGAGAACGACAACCGCGTCGCCTTCCGATGGGAGTCGACCGGGACCCACACGGGGTCGTACCTCGGGGTGCTGCCGACGCACCGACAGGTGACGGCACGGGGCATGACCATCAGCCGGTTCGAGGACGACCAGATCGTCGAGGACTGGACGACCTGGGACAAGGCCAGCGTGCTCGACTCGCTCGGCATCATCCAGCTGCGCTGAAGGGACCGACGGCTGCCATGCAGGACATCTACGACTACGTGATCGTCGGTGGGGGCACCGCCGGCGCGATCGTCGCCGCGCGACTGTCGGAGGACCCCGATGTCTCCGTCGCCGTGGTGGAGTGGGGCCCCAGCGATCAGGGCGAGGAGCGGGCACTGCAGCTGTGCCGCTATCCGGAGATGATCGGGAGCGAGTACGACCTGAACTACGCGTGCGTGTCCTCCGAGGGGGGCAATCCCGACCATCGCGTGGCCCGGGGGAGGATCCTCGGAGGTACGTCGAGCATCAACAACATGGGCCTGCTGCCGCCGATCCCGGCCGATCTCGACGGATGGGCGGACCTGGGCGTCACCGGGTGGAGCTATGCCGACTTCGCCGGGTACCGGGACCGGCTCGCCGCGCGCGGGACCCGGCCGAGTGGCGAACAGCGCAACCCCTGCCTCGACGACGCGATCGCAGCCGCGGCCCAGAGTCTTGCGATCCCGGTCGTCGAGGCCTGGCCGACCGAGGAGATCAAGGACGGCGTGGGCTACCTCGACCTGGGCTATGACCCGGAGACGGGACTGCGCTCGTCGTCGTCGGTGGCCTACCTCCACGGGATCCTCACCAGACCGAACCTGCACCTGCTGCTCGAGCGCAGGGTCCTCGCGATCGAGCTGCAGGACGGCCGGGCGGTCGGTGCTCGCGCCGTGGGCGCCGATGGCGCGGAGGTCCTGATCCGTGCCCGGCGCGAGACCGTGGTGGCATGCGGCGCGATCGACACGCCCCGTCTGCTGATGCTGTCCGGCATCGGTCCGGCCGATCACCTGGCGTCGGTGGGGATCGAGACCCAGGTCGACCTGCCCGGCGTCGGCGCCAACCTGATGGACCACGTCGAGAGCCTGGTCATTCTCGAGCTCGATCGACCGGCCGACGGTGGCTGGCCGCCCGAGCTGGACGGTGCGGCGTTCGTCGCGCGCATCGACGACGACGCCGTCGCGCCGCAGGTGATGGCGCATCTGTTCCGGTTCGCCCCCGACGAGACCTACGCCGGCGCGCGGGGCGATGGCACGCAGCTCCCGGAGCACACGCTGGCGATCACCCCGAACGTCGCCCGCCCACGCAGCCGTGGCACGGTGCGGTTGTCGTCGGCGGACCCGGAGCAGCCGCCGCTGGTCGACTTCGGCTACTTCAGCGACGCCGACGGCCACGACCGCCGAACCATCCTGGCCGGCGTACGGATGGCACGACAGGTCGCCGCGGCACCTCCGCTCGCGGACTGGGTGAGCCGCGAGGTGTTCCCCGGGCCGCAGCTGCAGTCCGACGACGAGCTCTTCGCGCGCATCCACGCCACCCACGGCAGCGTGTGCCACGCGTCGGGGACCTGCCGGATGGGCGGTGACGACGACCCGCTTGCCGTTCTCGACTCCCGGCTGCGGGTGCGACGGCTGCGGGACCTGCGAGTCGTCGATGCGTCCGCCCTCCCGGTCCTCACCACGTTCAACCCGATGATCACCGTGATGATGCTGGCCGAGCATGCCGCCACGATGATCGCCGAGGACCGCGCGACCGCAGAGCTGGCCACCCCGGCGGTGACGGCGTGACGACGACCTTGTCGACCGCCGTCGACGAACTCGTGTCCGCACTCGGCGCGGACGTCGTCGACACCGACCCGCGCGTCCTCGACCACTACCGCCCGGGTAAAGGGCCCTTCGACGAGCTCGACCCCGGTGTGGTCGTGCGAGTGCGGTCGGCCGAGGACGTGACCGCCGCGCTGGCGATCGCGACCGCGCGCGATCTGCCGGTCGTCGTCCGGGGCGGTGGGTTCGCCCTCACCGGCCCGCCGGCACGGCCGGGCACCTTGCCGATCGTCCTCGACACCCGCGCCATGAACCGGATCCTCGAGATCGATGACGCCACCATGACCGTGACCGCCGAGTGCGGCGTCCTGATGGCCGACCTCCACTCCGCCGTCGCCAAGCGAGGCTACGAGGTGCATACGGTCGCGGTCCCGCGTGCCCACACGACGCTCGGCGGAGTCCTCAGTGGCGTGTGCGGTGGCGGCTTCCCCGCCGACACCGCCGAGGTCGGAGGCAGCGGGCAGTTCGTGCTCGGCCTCCGGGTCGCCCTGGCGAACGGCACCATCCTCGACACCAACGCGGGCGGCTCGAACATGCACCGGGAGACGTCGGCCATCCCGGCGTCCGACGGTCCCGGGCTCACCCAGCTCTTTATCGGTGACGGCGGCGCCCTCGGCATCAAGCTCGTCGCGACACTCGCCCTTGCGCCGGCACGACCAGAGATTCACGCCGGCGCCTTCGAGTTCCACGACCTCGACAACGCCCTAGCGGCGATCGACGAGCTCCGCCGCATCCACGAGGTGCCGTACAGCAACCTGTACCTCGTCCGCGGGTCCAGCTGGTCGCTGACCTACACCTCGAAGGCGAGCACCGTCGATCTTCTGGCTCACCAGGTCGCGACCGTGGACCGAGCTGCCACCGAGAAGGGCGCCCGGAGAGGTGGCGCGGACCTGTTGGCGTCGGCGCAGGCGATCGCGGCCGACGACCCGGCCTGGGCCGGCCAGTTCATCGAGGTCGACAGGGGAGCGATCGCCGGAGTCTTCGACAACCGCACGTTCCCGACAGCTTTCGCGCAGCTGCGAGACCTCGTCGACAGACGGGTCGCGGAGGGGCTCGGCCGCCTCGGCATCGAGCCCGTGGTGTTCGCGAGCCCCTACGGCAGGCATGCGATGTGGTTCGCCCTCACGCTGCCGTACGACGAACGAGTCCCCGGCGCCCGCGCGGCGGCCCGGCGGGTGACCCACGAAGGCTACGACCTCGTCGCCGCGCTCGGCGGCTGGTCCGAGCCCCATCAGGGCGAGGTCAGCCGACTCCTGGCAACGGCATGGGCCCCGACGTACCGCGCGCTCGTGCGGTCGCTGCGCGACCACGTCGACCCGGTCGGCGTACTGAACCAGGGGCTCTGGGACGGACCGGGCCGATGAAGAACGGAACCGACTCCAACGTGTTCGAAGAAGCCGAGAAGGAGAAGCAGATGAAGATGCACGGCAGGGCGCTCGTGATGGTCGCGACCGCCTCGATGGTCCTCGGGATGAGCGCGTGTGGCGGCGCGGACGGGTCGTCAGGAGGGACCGGAGCCGGGATCTCCTCCGACACCGAGCAGGCCGTGACGGCCGCCTTCGAGGGGAGCTTCGGAACCCCCCCGGCACAGGCGCCCAAGCCCGCAGCGGGCAAGAACATCTGGCTGGTCATGAGCTCGGCGCAGATCACCGACTTCAACGAGACCGGCCATCTCGTCGACGCCGCGAAGAAGATGGGCTGGGACCTGACCCTGTTCGACGGCCAGTTCAACACCGACACCATGGTCAGCGGCCTCCGCCAGGCCGTGGCCGACCACGCCGACGGCGTCATCGTGTACACCGTCGACTGCGCGACGGCGAAGGCCGGCTTCCAGGACGTCGTCGCTGCGGGAATCCCCGTGGTCGCGTTCGAGTCCGCCGACTGCGACCAGGCCGTCGACGAGGACGGGAGGATCGTCGACACCGGCGACAAGGGACTCTTCGACGCCGTCGTCACCTATGACGACCCCGTCGAGGACGGCAAGCTCCTCAGCTATCTCGAGTTCCTCCAGGTCGCCTACGCGCGCAACCAGGCTCTCGCCCTGATCGAGGGGACCAACGGCAGCGCGAAGGTCATCAAGCTGAGGGAGACCGACTACCAGAGCACGCTCGCGACCGATCGCGGCTTCGACGACGCGCTGGCCGAGTTCTGTCCCGACTGCAAGGTGGTCGACACGGTGGAGCTGACCGGCGCCGACTTCGGGCCGCCGCTCCAGGACAAGGTGGCGCAGGCCATCGCCCGCCATCCGGACGCCAACGCGGTCTACGGCATCTACGACGCGGTCGCGCTCGATGCCGCACCGGCCGTGGTCGCGAGCGGCCGCAACGACGACATCTTCGTCATGGGTGGCGAGGGGAGCTCCCCTCTCGTCGAGCTCGTCGCCGCCGACCGCGGGGTGGACGCCGGGTCCGGCTATCCCGTGCGCTGGGAGGCGTGGGCCGCACTCGACGCCATGAACCGACTGCTGGCAGGTGAGACGCCGGACGGGATCGGCTTCCCGTCCGGGATCGGGGTGCAGGCATTCGACCGGGACCGGAACCTGCCCGAGAAGGGTGGCAGGTTCGACGGCCCAGTCGACTTCCAGGCGGCATATCTCAAGGCGTGGGGACTCAGCTAGCTGTGATGTCCAGCCTGGACGCGGCGACCCGTGCGGCTCGGCCTGCGCGACGAGCGGGATCGACTCCGTGCGGGTCGCCGTGACCAGCCCACTCCTGCATCGAGGAGCGATCCCGTGCATGTCCCCTTCAGCGTCGTGGACTCCTGCACCGAGCCGAGCTGCAGAAGCTCAGACCGCGCAGTCCGTACTGGAGAGATCACGTCAGGCAGGTCAGCTGACGGCGGACGTGGCCTGCCTCGACGAAGCCCCGTTGTGCTTTCCCGTCGGCATCGAGTCCGAGGCCATGGTCGGCGTCGGTCTCGAGAGCTGGGGATCCCCGCGCCGGTCATGACCGTGTGGTCACGACGCGGCCGCCGAGACCTGTTGCGAGCCCGCCTGACTGATGTCGAGGAACAGGTCGGCCTCGGAGCGCAGCGCAGATGCGGCCACCCGAAGAGCATGGACCCTGGTGGGCTGCGGCTGCCAGTACGGCGTCGCGCTCGCCTCGTCCGCAGCAAGGTCGTCATAGTGGTGGGCCAGGCCGAGCAAGCGCGCGCGCAGCATCGCGGCGAGCCTGGCGTCCGTTGGGTCTGTGTCCATCTCCCGCTCGCCTCCAGTCGCTCTTGGACTTGACACCAGTGAAGACGTGACGGCGCCACCGGGCGACCGGAGATCTACGCATAGGACTACCTACGTCACGCACCTGGGCAGCGAGCGCGCGAGGGGCAGAGGATCACTGAGCCGAGCTCTTGCGGAACTCTCCCGGGCTGACGCCGGCTGAAGTGCGAGACGTCTCGGAAGCCGACTCGTTGTCCCTCGACCGGATGGTGCTTCACGCTCGGCACGTCTCACGCGCTCACCGCGGCCTCCTTCTTTCCCGAGGAGGTCCAGGACGCGATCTTCGCCGATATCGACATCCGGATCCCGCTGACGTTCAAGCCTCAGGGCTCCGCGAAGCGGATCGAGGGGGCTGGCAGCTCGACGGCGAGTCCGGCAGGTCCAGGATCTGCATCATCGCGCCGAGGGTGACGCCGAAGAAGTACTCGTGCATCAGCTCCGCGGAGCCGTTGTCGACGAACTTGTCGATGAGGCTGTCCGCGAGATCGCGGATCGGCTCCTCCAAGTAGGCGATCCTCGGCTTCGTCAGTGGCTTCTGGCCGACCTTCCGGTAGCGGGTGTGCTCCGGTGGGTCCATCCCGGTGAACGACAGCGAGAAGAAGTGCTGCGGGATCCGGTCGAGGAACTTGTCCGGAACCGTGGCCGAACCGAGCTCGCCCTGGCTGAACGTCTCGTAGTCCTGCAGTGCGGCCGCGATGTCCTCGTGGCGGGTGATCCCGAAGAAGTCGCCTTCGGGGGAGTAGAACACCTTCGGGGGAGTAGAACACCGGAGACTCCTCGCGCAGGATCCGGAGCACTGCCTCGGGGTCGCGTTGGAACTCCTGACTGACCAGGTTGAACTGCACCGCTGGTCGCGGTGCGATCTCCTTCAGGTCCACCATTTCCACCTCCTGGGTCCGTCGACGTAGGTCCGTCGACTGGTGTGACCTGGGACACTAGGAGCCCGGAGGGCCGTCGCCCATGGCCCACCGCGCACCGACTACGGCCTCGTCGCGCACGGAGCGCGGTGTGGCGTCGTGCCGGCGTGGTCGTGCGCAGCTGTACGACGACCGCGCACGTCGGCCACGCCCATGGGCCGGGCCTTGCGTCACCGGTCTGATGGATGATTGTCGGGTGAACCGCCTGGCCGCCGCCACGTCGCCCTACCTCCTCCAGCACGCCGACAACCCCGTCGACTGGTGGGAGTGGGGACCCGACGCGTTCGCTGAGGCGAGGCAGCGCAACGTCGCGATCCTGCTGTCCGTGGGGTACGCCGCCTGCCACTGGTGCCACGAGGTTCCACGCTTGGCGGCTATCGACGGAAATCTGCGAAACCGCAGGTCAGCGTCCTAACAGCGGTTGGCGCCGAATCGGCGAATGCCGCCGTTGGACACCGATTCCGGGGCTTCGTGCATCACTTCGTGCATCACTTGTGGGCCACCACTGGCAACCCAGTGGCAGTCGATCTCGACGTGTTGAAGGACCTGACACGTCGCGAAGACATGTTAACTTTCCGGCCGATTCTTAACGGGTTGCTGCGGTCGTCGGTGACCGGTCGTCACGGCCCCAGGCATCCGATCGGGATGACGTGAACGCCGTCGGGCCGGCGGCCGCCGGCGCCTGTCGACGTGATCACGCCGAGACAGGCAGGTTCTTTGTGTCGGTCGGTGTCGACGTTCCCGGCGAACTTGAGCAGGGACGCGGCCCCGGCGTCGACGTCGCGTGGGTTGAGCTTGACCTCGAAGGCTGCCCACTTGTTGTCCCGAGCGGTCAGCACGGCGTCGACTTCGTTGCCGTTCTCGTCGCGCCAGGAGTCGACGCGCCCTCGGTGCAGCTGCGCATAGATGCGGAGGTCACGGATGGCCAGCGCCTCGAAGTGGAAGCCCAAGGCCAAAGGATCGGCCTTGAGTTCGGCACTGCCGATGTTCAGCGCGGCGGGTCCGATCGAGGGGTCGACGAAGTAGCGCACGGGCGCGGTGCGGAGTCGGGCTCGCGAGCGCATGTGAGGTCGCCAGGCCGCGGAGTCGTCGGTGAGCCACAGGCGGGCGAGTGCATCGAGGTAGCCGGTGAGCGTCTCGTACGCAATTGGTCCGCCGTCGCCCCCGACGTCCTTGGCCAGATCGCTCAGCTTGACTGGCTGTCCGACGCCGCGACCCAAGGCTTCGAGTAGGCGGCGCAGATTGCCGGGGTTGCGGCGGTGGCCCATATCGGGGACGTCCACCTCCACGACCTGGCGCAGGTAGTCGGCCAGCCAGTCGCGTGCGAAATCCTCGTCGGCGTCGAGCAGTTCTGGCCAACCACCGGTGATGATGCGGCGTAGCAGTTCGTCGAAGGACACGTGTGTCCCCAGGCCCGTCTGGCGCTCGCCACCCAACAGGCTGGCCAGCGACATCTCCCCGGTCGAGTGGCCAGATTCGAACAGGCTCATCGGCCGCATCTGCATGACGGAGAACCGCCCCGCCCCGGAGTGCCGGCTCGCGTCGTCGCGAGGTCGAGCGGACCCGGTGAGGATGAACTGCCCCTTCTCGGCGCGGTCGTCCACCTGGCGCCGGACGCGGTTCCAGATGTCCGGGGCGACCTGCCACTCGTCGAACAGGATCGGTGGGTTCGCTGCGAAGAGCGCTTGAGGATCGAAATCGAGCTGGGCGCGCGCCGCTGCATCCTCGTCGAGACGGATGATGGTGTTGGCGATCTGCGATGCCGTGGCGGTCTTTCCGCACGCCTTCGGTCCCTCGATGAGGACGGCTCCCATGACGCTGAGCCGGGCCTCGAGCTCCTGGTCTGCGATCCGGGGAAGGTAGTTCGTCATGCGCTCACTCTAACGTTTGCGTAGAGCGGAATCGAACTTTTGCGGTCAATGAATCTGAAGATTCGGATCGCTTGAAGTCGAATTTTTGCGGCTGTGCCGGGTGTGGTCTCGGTCGGCCCAGGTCAGGTTGACAAGGCGCGCGAACTCGGCGTCCCCGAGGGAGACTCGATCGCGTGCGTCGAGACCTTCACAGTTAACGCCAAGTATGTCGGAGTCCTTCGGTCGATCAGCGGCGCAGAACGCTTCATCTCCGCGGATGCGCTGGTCGAGGATTTCACACCGACGGATGCCCCGTTGACCCCACCAACTGATGGGCCACCAGTTGCGGCGCCCCAGGCCACACGACCTCGCCGGGCTGCCGCGACCGCCGCTGTCGAAAGGTCGGACGACTTCGACTCGGCGTGCTTCTACATCACCCCGATCGGGGATGAGGACTCGGAAGCCCGAAAACACGCCGAGGCTTAGCCTCGATCCGTGGATCGACTCGGCGGGTGAGTCGGGGTAGGTGGTGGCTGACGCGGTTGGGTTGGGCGGCGGCAGTTGGGCAGGGGTGTGGTGCTGGTCTGCCCAGCTCTTCCACTGTCGGGGTTCCTCGGGTCGTGCCTTGCGGCTGGTGGATCGCTCAGGTGGTGATCGGTGGTCCGTGGGCGGTGTCGAAGACGCGGTCCCATGTCTGGAGCCAGCGCTCGGCCCAGGGCCAATGTGCGGGCAGGTGCAGGACGGGGCGGCGCTGCGGCCTGGTTAGGCGAGCTGGGACGTTGATGATCTGACGCCGCAGGGTCGTGCCTCGAGCGGGGATCGGGATGTTCTGTCCAGCGGTGTTGCGGGTGCGTGGGGCCAGGGTGTCGGTCGCGCGGAGCAGGTTGTAGGCCATGGCCGCGCACAGGGTCCAGGCGTGGTTCGCGGCGAACCTGCCTGAGGGCATGTGCGCGAACGGTCCGTCGATCAGGTCAGCGAAGACGGTCTCGATGACCGCGTGACGACGGTGGGTGATGTCCGCGGCCGTCACGGGCTCGGTGTTGTTGGTGAAGAACGGGTGATGCCGCCAGAGCGGGAACAACTCCTCGAGGCCGGCATCGAGGTTGGTCTTGTCGCGCACCCGCCGCACGATGAGCCGTGCGGTGACCGGGTTGTTCTGTGCGAACGCGGTGTAGGAGGTCTCGGCGACCTCGGCATCGGAGATCAGCTCACCGGTGTCGGGATCGGCCACGGCGCCGGGATAGTGCACCGGTTGCCACGCATCGTCGGGGATCCGGGAGATCGCGGCGGCAACAGCGTCGTTGTGTCTGAGCACGACCGAGAACTCCACACCGGCGTTGATGCAGGCGTTGACCACGGCACTGCTGCCGTACGCGGAGTCGCCCCGCACCAGAATCTTCCCGGTGCTCGTTCCGGTGCTCGTTCCGGTGCTCGTTCCGGTGCTCGTTCCGGTGCTCGTTCCGGTGCTCGTTCCGGCGCCGCAGGCGCGGGCAGTCCGGATCGCTTCTTCGACCATGGATGCGGCTGCTTTGCCCGATCCTGCTTTCCCGGCTCGTAGCCGTACACCGGCCACGACAGGAGCGCTGGTGGGGGTGCTGATCGTGGTGACCAGCGGCGAGAGACCCTTGCGGAGCAACGCGCGGCCCGCGATCTTGGCATGGCCGTAACTCGCTCCTTGCTTCTGGTAGCCGTAGACCGGGCGCAACAGCGAGTCGATGTCGATGAACGCCTGCTCACCGACCCCGTCCAGCAGCTCGGTGGACGCGACCAGGTTCACCAGGTGCGAGCGCGCGACCGAGGCGAGTTGGGAGACATGTCCGTGGGTGAACGAGCGGAGGAACTGGCCCAGCGTCGCTGGTGCGTAGACCCCGCCGAACAGTTCCTTCATCCCGCCGGCGCGGACGATGTCGAGGTCCTCGATGCACTCGGCGCCCACGGCCATGCCCGCGATGATCGTGGCGATCTTCCCCGCCGGGTTCACCCCAGCCGAGCGGACGAGCGAGGACTTGATCGACACCCGGTCGGCGAGGAGCCCGGAGAGTCCGGCCTGCTCGGCCAACGCCATCACCGGCACCAGTCCGGCATGCGACACGAGGTGGTCTTCATCGAAGACCGGCGTGGCTCGGGACCACTCTTGATGTAGTTTCACTTCCAGTGCCTCTTCGGCTCGAGCGACTCGCGACTTCAGCAATCACGATTCTCCCGGCCAGGAGGCACTTTCACGTCCAGGCCCGCCGCAACCCATGTCGCGAACCCCGAGTCGATCCACGGATCGAGGCTTAGTCCGGCAGGACATCTCGCCACAAGTGGAAGACACGGTCGATCTTGGCGGGGTCGACGAAAGTGTCGAAGGCGGACTTCGCTCGTTCGCGGCTCAGCGCGTCGCGCACAACGGAGGCGGTCCACTCGACGCTCTGACGGACGTCGGCACCAACCTCGGCATGGTCGAGGAACTCGGCGATGACTCGAGCCGTATCGTCCGGACCGGCCACGGCCATGAGCCGCCATAGGTCGCCGAGGTCTTTGTCGCGGACCGGCCCCTTGCGCGGCTCGCGTAGCCGCTCCCCGACCTTGGAACCTTTGGCGAGGATGAGCGCAGGAATCTCGGCGACGTGGACCTGTGCCGAGAGTCGAGGGTCGGCGAAGTCCGTGATCGTCATGCGCGACCGGTTGAAGGCCGCGAGTTCCAGACCCATGGCGTTGCCCACCGCGAGTTTGCCGTGCGCTGACTGGAGCGCAGGGACACCGCGCTTGGTCCGACTCGACGTGCCCGACAGCCCGTGCGGCGCGAGCAGGTCGATCTTCTCGCGGAAAGACCGCGTGCCGTCGGGCTCGTCGTACGGCTCTCGCCCCCAAAGCCCCGGCCGAGCGGTCGTGCGGTGCTCATAGCCGGCTTCGGTCAGCAGTGCCTCGATGCTCGGCACGTCACCGACCAACCCCGGCGTGACACCGAGGTCACCGTCGCCGGTCGGCATCCTCGGCACGTCGAGCTCCATCGTGCGCAGCAGGACGGCATCCGCTCCGACCAACGTCAGCGAATCGGCGTGGGCTGCAAGGACACCGACGACGTTGATGATCGCGCGGCGGCTCCACTCGATCTCGGTGCGCGGTGCTTTGAACTCGGTCATGCCACGCGCCGCCCCAGCAGGATGTCGGCTTGTTCGGCCATGCGGTCGATGCCGCCGTAGGCATCGATGACGACCTGGTCGCGCGCCGCCACCGTCACGCCTTCGATGACGATCCGGCCGAGCTCGCACACCCCGTCGAACGGAATCAGAGTGACCCGCATGCCGAACGATCCTGGCTCCTTGCGCACGAGCACAGTAGCCTCGGCTGCGCGCTCGACATCCTCGACGTAGAGGACGGGCCACGCCTCGCCCGCGCTGGGGCGATAGAGGTTCGCACCGGCGTCGCCGGTCACGGCGTAGTCGATGCCTGCGGAGCCGAGGACATCGGCAAGCTCATACGCGGTCGGCCCGGCGTTGAAGTCGACAGCGCCCGAACGACGGGTCAGGCGAGCGGCACGACCTGCCCGGAACAGCAGGTCGGCTTCCTTGCCATTGGTCGCCAGGCCCTGGCCGTCGACGAGCCCGATCCGTGCCCAGCGCCTCCGCCACGCTTCGACGGCCGGCGTTGCCTCGATGTCCAGCTCCGAGTCAAGCGCCAGCCGGGCGGCAGCGATCGCGACGACATCCGCCGCACCCGTGAACCCGATCGGCTCCCCCAGGACGGCCAGGATCTCCTGCGCCAGATCGAACGACGGGCTCACCGCACCCGACTCGATCCGGGTCACCGTCGTCGGAGCAACGTCGACCAGCGCCGCGAGCTGACGAGCACTCAGCCCGTTCACGCGACGCAGCGTCGAGATGCGCTCCGCAAGGTCCATGCGACCAGTCTAGGTCAGTGTTGCAAATCCGCAACACTAGTCACCGGTGGGGCCACCGACTCCTCCGACATCAAGGAACGCCGGTCCACGGGGCAAAGCCTCACGGTTCGGATTGCCGGCTACTCGTCGTCGCCGCCGAACTCGCGCTCGATGTCTTCAATCGTTGGGTCGCCGTCGAGCGGCTCCAGTCCGAGGAAGTCCAACACGTACGGGTCCTTGAACTGCTCCCTCTCCAACTCCGACGCGGAAGCGGGAATGTTCCGCCGCTGGAAGTCGAAGTCGTCGGCACACCGCGCACGAAAGCCCTGGATCACCCGTGCCAGGCCATCGAAGACCTCGTTCGTGCGGGTGTCAGCGATCCGACCCAGAAGGGCAGCCAGATCGTCCTTCTCGTCCCACGGCTCGATCGTCACTGTCAGCATGCACTCCTGACCTCGCGGCGTGAGTGCGAGGGCATACTCACTGTTGCCCAGCTGGGCCCAGCGGCGCGCGAAGGCGACGCCCGCGTCCCAAGTGGCGTCCGCGCTGGGACACCTCGTCTGCGGCAACGCCTCCAACAACCGAGCGACGATCGCATCGGCGGTCGCAACGGATTCCTCGACCATGCCCACGAGTGTGCCAGCGGGCACCGACTGATCCGAAGAAGACGACGCCTGGCGCAGCCAGGACCGGACTCCCGAACTCGTAGCGTAGAGACGCCCGAAATGCTCGGGTAGACCCCGCCAGCCGGCTACCACTGGCGACCAGTGATGCGCACGCTCAGGATGATGCAAGTACGGGACCTTTGATGCGACTGTCACTGGCGGGCAGTGATGGCGGGCTTGTTGCATCACGTTGTTGCATCACCTGGTCCGCCAGACGGGCTGCGGCAGGTGCCGCGCAATGATGGTTGCGTGAACCGACTCGGAGCCGCGACGAGCCCGTATCTCCAGCAGCACAAGGACAATCCTGTCGACTGGTGGGAGTGGTCGCCCGACGCGTTCGAGGAGGCCAAGAGGCGTGACGTGCCGATCCTGCTCAGCGTGGGCTACGCGGCCTGCCACTGGTGCCATGTGATGGCCCACGAGTCCTTCGAGGACCAGGCGACGGCGGACTACCTCAACGAGCACTTCGTGAGCATCAAGGTCGACCGCGAGGAGCGGCCGGACGTGGATGCGGTCTACATGCAGGCGACGACCGCGATGACGGGTCAGGGCGGGTGGCCGATGACGGTGGTGATGGACCACGAGGGGGCGCCGTTCTTCGCGGGCACCTACCTGCCCGACCAGCCGCGGCACGGGTCGCCGTCGTTCACGCAGGTGCTGCGGGCGCTGAGCGGGGCGTGGGTGGACCGAGGCGATGACGTACGACGCACCGCGGCCAAGGTGGCCGAGCACCTGCGCAAGGAGGCGAGCCTGCCGGCGTACGCGCTGACGGGGGAGCGGATCGACGGGGCGGTCGCGACGCTGGCGGGGGAGTACGACGCGATGGCGGGCGGGTTCGGGGGTGCGCCGAAGTTCCCGCCGACGATGGTGCTGGAGTTTCTGCGGCGCTACCGGGGCGAGGCGGTGCAGCAGGCGCGGCACATGCTGGCGCGCACGGTGGCGGCGATGGCGGGCAGCGGGATGTACGACCAGGTGGGCGGCGGGTTCGCGCGGTACGCCGTCGACCGGGCGTGGGTGGTGCCGCACTTCGAGAAGATGCTCTACGACAACGCCCAGCTGCTCGGTCTCTACGCGCGGCTGGGCAGCGAGCTCGGTGACCGGATCGCGACGGAGACGGCCGACTTCCTGCTCCGCGAGCTGCGGACGGAGCAGGGCGGGTTCGCCTCGGCGCTCGACGCGGACAGCCCGGCCGAACCGGGCGGGCACGCGGAGGAGGGGCTGTTCTACGCGTGGACGTCCGCGCAGCTCACGGCGACGCTCGGGCCGACGGACGGAGCCTGGGCGGCGGAACTGTTCAACGTCACCGACGACGGGACCTTCGAGCACGGGATGTCGACGCTGCAGCTGCGCCACCATCCGCAGGACGAGGCCGACCGCGCCCGCCTGTCCGACGTACGACGCCGGCTGCTCGCCGCCCGCGAGCAGCGCCCCCGCCCGGCGCGCGACGACAAGGTGGTCGCCGCCTGGAACGGGCTGGCGATCAGCGGGCTCGTCGACGCGGGGCGCCGGCTCGGCCGTCCCGACTACCTCGCGGCCGCGACCGGGGCCGCGGAGCTGCTCGCAAGGCTGCACCTGCAGGACGGCCGGCTGCGGAGGGTCTCTCGCGATGGCGTGGCGGGTGCGCACGCCGGCGTGCTGGAGGACTACGGCTGCGTGGCGTCCGGCTTCCTCGCCCTCGCGCAGGCCACCGCCGACGGCCGCTGGCTGCGCCTGGCGACCCAGCTGCTCGACACCGCACTCGAGGGATTCGCCGCTCCGGACGGAGGCTTCTTCGACACCAGTGTCGATGCCGAGGCGCTCGTCGCGCGACCGCGCGACCCCGGAGACAACGCGAGCCCGAGCGGGTTCAGCAGCCTGGTCCACGCGCTGGTGGAGGCACACGCGCTGACCGGGGAGGGCCGCTACCGCGACGCCGCGGAGACCGCGCTGGCCACGGTCGGCGTGCTCGCCGACAAGGCGCCGCGGTTCGCGGGGTGGTCGCTGGCCGCCGCGGTCACGATGCTCGACGGACCGCTCGAGGTCGCCGTCGTCGGACCGGCGGGAGAGGCGCGCGACGCCCTGGTCGCCAGGGCGCTCACGCTTCCGGGAGCCGTCGTGGTCGCTGCCGAGGCAGAGACCGGGGAGATCCCGCTGCTGGTGGGCCGCACTCCGGTCGATGGGCAGCCGGCGGCGTACGTCTGCCGGGGCTTCGTCTGCGAGCGGCCGGTCACCGACCCGGAGGCGATCAGGTGAGCCCGTGGCCGCCGGTGCGGCCGGAGCCCGAGCGGTTCCACGACGAGGGCTCGGCCGACCCGCCGAGGATCGTGCTCGAGCGGGTCGAGGCGGGCGACCTGCGCCGCCGCAGTGAGCGCTTCCGGATGCTGCACCGGATCGCCTACCGCGACCGCGAGTACGGCGACCTGCTGGTCCCCGCCGACCTCGGCGCCTTCGAGACCGACCTGACCTCGGTGCCCACGATCTTCACCTGGCTGGTGCCGCGCACCGGTCGCCACTTGCCGCCCGCGTTGCTCCACGACGGGCTGGTGCATGCCCCCGAGGAGGCGCCGACGTACCTCTCCGTGGAGGGGCACGTGCTCGACCGGGTCGCGGCCGACCGGGTGTTCCGGGCGGCGATGCGCGACACCGACACCGGGCCGGTGCGCAGCTGGCTGGTCTGGTCGGCGGTCACGCTCTCGACGATCTGGCACGGGTCAGCGACCTGGAGTCGAGCAACGCACCTGCGCTACCGGGCAGCCGCCGCCGCGACGGTGGTGATCGTCGTCGTGCTCGGCGTGCTGGCGACCCTGGACCTGTTCGACGTCATCGACGGCGTGCCGTGGATGGGGGACCGGTCGTTCGGGATGGAGCTGGTGGGCGGGCTGGCCGGCGCGGTCGTCGTACCGCTGCTGCTGGGGCTGACCTGGGGCCGGTTCGCGGTCGCGGGAGTGGTCTCGGGGATCGCGCTCGCGGTGCTGCTGCACGTCACGGTGGCACTCGCCTTGATCACGCTCGGCTACCAGGCCGCCGAGTGGGTCGCTCGACGGCGGCCGGTGGCGGCGGTGGTGATCGCCGGGGTAGTGATCGCCGCCCATGTCGTGCTCATCGTCTTGTTCCTGACTCCATTCCGCTCGAACTGACCGGCGAGTAGGTTCGATCCGTGACCAGCACCGACGCCGCTCCCGCCGCTCCCGCCGCTCCCGCCGCGCAGACCTTCACCTCGCTCGACCCCGTCTCCGGCGACGTGGTCGGCACCCACCCGATCCACTCCGCTGCCGACGTCGCGGCCGCCGTCGCGACCGCCCGCAAGCAGGCAGAGTGGTGGCAGGCCCTCGGCTTCGACGGCCGCAAGCAGGCGCTGGTCCGCTGGCGCAAGGTGATCGCCCGGCGGATGGAGGAGCTGGCCGCCCTGATGGCGCGCGAGACCGGCAAGCCCGCCGGCGACGCCCTCCTCGAGACCGCGCTCGCGATCGACCATCTCGCGTGGGCCGCGGGCCACGCGGAGAAGGTGCTCAGGCGACGCAGCGTCTCGCCGGGCCTGCTGATGGTCAACCAGGCGGCCAGCGTGGAGTACCGCCCACTCGGCGTGGTCGGCGTCATCGGCCCCTGGAACTACCCCGTCTTCACGCCGATGGGCTCGATCGCCTACGCACTCGCGGCCGGCAACGCGGTCGTCTTCAAGCCCTCGGAGTACACCCCCGGCGTCGGCGAGTGGCTCGCCGCCACCTTCAAGGAGGCCGTCGGCCGGCCCGTGCTCCAGGTCGTCACCGGGTACGGCGACACCGGGGCCGCGCTCACCGCGGCCGGTGTCGACAAGGTGGCGTTCACCGGCTCCACCGCGACCGGCAAGCGGGTGATGGCGGCCTGCGCCGAGACCCTCACCCCGGTCGTGATCGAGGCCGGCGGCAAGGACGCGCTCATCGTCGCCGAGGACGCCGACGTCGCCGAGGCCGCCGAAGCGGCACTGTGGGGCGCCGCCGCCAACGCCGGCCAGACCTGCGCCGGCGTCGAGCGGGTCTACGTCCACGACCGCGTCTACGACCAGTTCCTCGACGAGCTGGTGACCCAGGCGAAGCAGCTCGAGGCCCGACCCGGCGGCCAGGTCGGCCCGATCACCATGCCCTCGCAGGTCGACATCATCCGCCGCCACATCGACGACGCGCTGGCCCGCGGCGGCCGCGCCCTGGTCGGCGGGCCGGTGCCCGAGGGCGCCCGGTTCGTGCAGCCGACCGTGCTGGTCGACGTACCGGAGGACTCGGCGGCGGTGCAGGAGGAGACCTTCGGCCCGACCGTGACGGTGTCGCGGGTCACGACTATGGACGAGGCGATCGAGCGGGCCAACGGCACCCGCTACGCGCTGGGCTCGACGGTGTTCTCGAAGAGCCAGGGCATGGAGATCGCCCAGCGTCTGCGCGCCGGCATGACCGCGATCAACGGCGTCATCTCCTTCGCCGGCATCCCGACCCTGCCGTTCGGAGGCGTCGGCGACTCCGGCTTCGGGCGGATCCACGGCCCCGACGGGCTGCGCGAGTTCACCTACCCCCACGCCATCGCCCGGCAGCGGTTCAAGCCGGCCATCGCGCTGACCACCTTCCGTCGCACGGCGAAGGAGGAGAAGCAGCTCACGAAGGTCGTGCGCGGGCTGTACGGGCGCGGGAGGTCGTAGCCCCCGCGGCGCAGGCGACCACCGCAAGCCCACCGCCGAGGGTGAGCCACGTGATCGGCTCGCCGAGCAGCAGGCCCGCCCAGACGATGGACAGCACCGGTTGGGCGAGCTGGACCTGGCTGACCTGCGCCATCGGCCCGATCGCGAGGCCGCGGTACCAGGCGACGAAGCCGAGGAACATGCTGACGCCGGCCAGGTAGGCGAAGCACAGCCACTGGGTCGGGCTCGCCGACGGCGGGTCGGCGGCCACGCTGGTCGCGGTCAGGGCGAGCATCGCCGGCGCGGCGAGCACCAGCGCCCAGGAGATGGTCTGCCACGAGCCGAGCTCGCGGGAGATCGCGCCGCCCTCGGCGTACCCGGTCGCGCAGGCGAGCACGCCCAGCACCAGCAGCAGGTCGGCGCGCTGGAGGTGTCCGGCCCCGCCGCCCTGCAGCACGGCGAAGCCGACCGCCGTCACGGCGCCCAGCGCGGCGAATGCCCAGAACGCACGGACCGGGCGCTCGCCGCTGCGCAGCACCACGATCACGGCCGTCGCCGCGGGCAGCATCGCGATCACGACGGCGCCGTGGCTGGCCGGCACCTCGGTCAGCGCGTACGACGTCAGCAGCGGGAACCCGGCGACCACGCCACCCGCGACCACGGCGAGACGGCCCCACTGCCGACCGTGGGGAAGGCGCTGTCGGGTGAGAGCGAGGGCGCCGGCGGCCAAGGCGGCGGCGACCACGGCGCGGCCGGCGCCGATGAACAGCGGGTCGAGTCCGCCGATGGCCACCCGGGTCAGCGGCACCGTGAACGAGAAGGCCAGGACGCCGAGCAGCCCCCAGGCGAGACCGGCGGGAAGACGGGATAGCGGATGCCGTCGCGGGGCGATAGCGCTACTCTGTTCTGACATGGAAAACGATAGCAGTGCGCGGATCGTCGCGGGTCTCCGCTCCTGGATCCGGAACGCCGCCACGGGGGCGCAGCTGCCGTCGTCGCGGCACCTCGTCGCGGAGTACGCCGCCAGCCCGGTCACCGTCCAGAAGGCACTGCGCCGGCTGGTGGCCGAAGGCCTGGTCGAGAGCCGCCCCGGCGTCGGCACCTTCGTCCGCGCGGTCCGGCCGGCCCGGGGCCCGGACTTCGGCTGGCAGACCGCCGCACTCCGCGCCCCGCGCGCGGATCTGGCAAGGGTCGCCGGTCCGCTGCAGACGGCGCCGCCCGAGGCGCTCTCGCTCCATGCCGGTTACCCGGGACCGGACCTGCTGCCCGGGCGGCTGGTCCGCACCGCGCTCGGCCGGGCCGCGCGGGGAGCGGCGGCCACCGCCCGACCGCCGGCGGCGGGGATGCCGGAGCTGCGCGCGTGGTTCGCCACCGAGCTCGCCGACGCGACCCCTGCCCATCTGAGTGCGGTCACGCCGAACGACGTCGTCGTCGCGCCCGGGTCGCAGAGCGCCCTGGCCTCGATCTTCCGGGCCCTCGTCGCTCCCGGCCAGCCCCTGCTCATCGAGTCGCCGACGTACTGGGGCGCGATCCAGGCCGCCCGTCAGGCCGGCGTCGAGCTGGTCCCGGTGCCGAGCGACGCGCACGGGCCGGACCCGGCCGAGGTCGACCGCTCCTTCCGGGAGACCGGCGCCCGTGCTCTCTACGCCCAGCCCAGCTTCGCCAACCCGACCGGTGCGCACTGGAGCGTCGAGCGCGGCGAGGAGATGCTCGACGTCGTACGACGCAATGGCGCCTTCCTGGTCGAGGACGACTGGGCCCACGACTTCGGCATCGACGCCGAGGTGCGCCCGCTTGCCGCCCGCGACGACACCGGCCACGTCGTCTACCTGCGCTCGCTGACCAAGAGCGTCTCGCCTGCGATCCGGGTCGCCGCGCTGATCGCGCGCGGGCCGGCCCGCGACCGGATCCTCGGCGACCGTGCGGCCGAGTCGATGTACGTCAGCGGACTGCTCCAGCAGGCCGCGCTCGAGGTCGTCAGCGACCCCGGATGGCGCACCCACCTGCGCCGGTTGCGCGGCCAGCTCCGCGAGCGGCGCGGCCTGCTCGTCGCCGCCGTCGGCGACCACGCGCCCTCGCTCGCGCTCGACGTCGTCCCGGCCGGCGGGCTGCACCTGTGGGCCCGGCTGCCCGACGGCACCGACGCCGACCAGGTCGTGCGCGACTGCGCGGCCGACGGCGTCTGGGTCGCGGCGGGCGACGAGTGGTTCCCGGCCGAGCCGCCGGCGCCGTACCTGCGGCTCACCTTCATCGGACCCGAGCCGGGGGGCTACCCGGACGCGCTGCGGGTCGTCCAGCGGGCGGTCCGGCTGCAGCACGCCTGAGCGGGCTGCAGGCCCCGATGTTCGGCCCCTTCCATCACGTCGCGCCCGGAGACTCGCGGTGGTGGTTGAGCACGGCGATCTTCTGCCAGATCTTGCGCTCCAGGGACACCGTGAGCGTCTCGACGGTGCTGACCGTGTCGAGCACGACCGGGTCGCGCGACGCCTCCGCGCACAACGCCGCGGTCTTGCCGATCAGGCTGAGCAGCTCCGAGCAGTAGTCGAGGTAGTGCTCGAGCTGGTCGGTGTCGAGGGTCATCTTGATGCTCGCGTCGGTGGGCACGAACTCGGTGCGCAGCCGTTCGGGATCCTTGGTCAGCTGGTGCATGTCGACGATGTGGGCCAGCGAGCGCAGCCGGTGGAGCAGCTCCAGGAGGATGGACCGCTGCAGCCGCTCGGGCACCGAGTAGAGGAACCAGATCGCCAGCGCCGCGAACACCAGGTCGTTGACCGCGCTCTCCAGCAGCGGGACCCAGGCCAGCCCGTCGTCGGGCGCGTCCGCGACCGCCGAGCGGACGGCCAGCGCCATCACCGCCCCGGTCACGACGAGGACCGCCACGATCCCGAACCGCGACAGCGGCCGCAGCCACGACCGGCGGCCCCGGGCCGTGGCCGTCGACGACTCGACCGTCTCCACCAGGCTCGCCAGCTCGCCGACGACCTTGGTCAGCCCGCGTCCCGGGAAGCGGGCGGCGATGCGCTGCTCGAGGCGGCGCACGGTGGCGAGGACCGGCGCGGCCTGGACGCGCTCGAGCGGGGACGGCACGGCCGAAGCCTACGATCCGGCCGCCGCTCCCGGGCGGATCCGGCCGCACTCGTAGCCCAGCACCACGAGCTGGGGGCGCGAGCGGCCGCCCAGCTTGGCGATCACCCGGTTGAGGTGCGTCTTGACGGTCGCGGTGCCGAGCACCAGCCGGGCCGCGATCTCGTCATTGGACAGCCCGCGGGCGACCAGGTCGAACACCTGGAGCTCACGCTCGGTGAGCTCGCCCAGCTCGGGGGGCACGCCGTGCGGTGGTGGCGGTCGTCGTACGTGCTCCTCGATGAGGCGCCGGGTGAGCGACGGCGCGAGCAGGGCCTCGCCCGCGGCGACCGTGCGGATTCCGTCAACCAGCCGGTCGGGCGGGGTCGCCTTGAGCAGGAAGCCTGCGGCACCAGCCCGGAGCGCCGCGTAGACATAGCGGTCCAGGTCATAGGTCGTCAGCACCAGGACCCGGGTGGGGCTGCCGCCCTCCACGATCTTCCGGGTGGCGGCGATGCCGTCGAGCAGCGGCATCCGGATGTCCATGAGCACGACGTCGGGGCAGTGTCGACGGACGGCGTCGACCGCCTGCCACCCGTCCGCCGCGGTCGCCACGACCGGACAGCCGCGGGCCTCGAGGACCAGCTCCAGCCCACTGCGGACCAGGTCCTGGTCGTCGGCGACGACCACCCGGAGCCCCGGGCCTGCCGGGAGCGCGGTCACGCCGGCTCCCGGACCAGCGGGAGCACCGCGACCAGCTCGAACCGGTCGCCGCCGACCGGACCGTGGCGCAGCGTCCCGCCGAGCAGGCCCACACGTTCGCGCAGACCGACCAGCCCCAGGCCCGAGCCCGCCCCCGTGCGGCCGTCGGTGCGGTTGGTCGTGCGGATGGTGAGGGCCGTCGGGGTGCCGACCACCTCGACCCGCACGGCGGCGTCGGTCGCGTAGCGCAGGGCGTTGGTGAGTGCCTCGCGCAGGACGCGGTACGCCGACACGTCGATCACCGGCGAGACCTGCTCCGGCAGGCCGTCGACGACGAGCTCGACGGCCAGGCCGTCCTGCTCGAGCTCGCTCACCAGGGCGTCGAGGTCGGCGATGCCCGGGACCGGCGCGAGGCCGAGCTCGTCGTCGGAGTCGCGGATCACACGCAGCAGTCGCCCCGTCTCGCCGATCGCGGTCCGTCCGGTCGACGCCACCCTGTCGAGCACGTCGCGGGCCGCCGCCCGTCGTACCAGCTCCTGCTCGCGCGCCAGGACGGCGTTGTAGTCGGCCAGGCGACGCACCACCCGTCCGACGACGTACGGCGGCAGCGTGATCGCCGCGACGAAGACCACGTCGTCCAGCCCCTTGTCCCGAGCATCGGCGAACGCGTAGCCGCCCAGCACGACCACCAGCACGGCGGCCACGCCGAGCAGGCCGCTGAGGTCGGGAACCCAGCGGGCCAGCGCATAGATCCCGATCGCGATGACCAGGAGCCCGGTGGCGGCCTCGTCGTACGCGGGACCGACGAACGGCAGGCCGGCCTGTAGCAGCAGCGCGGGCGTCGCGGTCAGCAGCGGCCACTGCCGCCGCCCAAGGAGCAGGGCGCAGGACGTGACCAGGACGACCGCGGCGACACCGCGGCCGTGGAGGTCGTCGAGCGACGCGAGCTCAGCGAGCCCGACGGCGCAGACGAGTGCCGGCAGCAGCCAGTCCGAGGCACGAACGCCCATGCCTGCAGGTTAGGACGGTCGGCGGTCCGGTGGAGTCGAACCTGGGGTTGAGGTGGTCCGAACTCCGCGCCGACGACAGGGCGGCCGTGGCGTTCCTAGCGTCGTGGCATGGACACTTCCACCACTCCCGACGCGGTCGCCGTCCGGTCCGACCGCGACCGCCTGATCGCCCGCCTCGCTCTGCCCAGTGCCTGCGGCGCCGTCGTCCTCGGCGTGTTGCACGCCCTCGCCCGCTACCGGACCGCCGATGGTGCGGCGGACCTGGACCTCGCGACCACGCGCTTCTGGGCCGAGCCCGCCGGCCGACTGTTGCGCCCGCTCCTCGACTGGGGCGATCCCGACGTCGTCTACGTGACCTACGGAAAGCTCTGGCTGCCGGTCTTCGTCGTGTTCACCCTCAGCGCGCTCGTCGCCTACCGGGCGCGCCGGCCGCGCGGCTTCGAGAAGGGCGTGTGGCGGGTCCTGCTGGTCGCCTACGCCGGTGCCTGCCTCAGCGTCGTGGGCGAGTACTGGACCCAGTGGGGCTCGGAGCCGAACGCCCTGCTCGACGTGGCCTTCCTCGTCACGATCCCGTTCGTGGTGGTCACCATGGTCGGCTCGACCGTCCTCGGGGTGACCCTGCTCGTCAAGGGCTACCGGCCTCGCGCGAGCGGGGTGCTGCTCGCGGCCGCCGTGCCCGGTCTCGTCGTCATCCCGATGTTCGTGTCGCTCGGGAGCATCGTGCTGCCGCTCGTCTTCGGCTGGGCGCTGGCCGTGCGTCGGGCGGGCCTACGATGAGTCCATGGGTCTCGCCGTGCTCGACTGCGCCCACCTCACGGCGGGGGAGTGCCGGTCCTGCACCTGGCTCGGGCGGCCCTACGACGACCAGCTGGCCGCGAAGCTCGCCGCGACCCGGGCCCTGATCGACGCGCCGGGGCTGGTCTGGCTGCCGCCGGTGACCAGCCCGGCCGCGGGCTTTCGCAACAAGGCGAAGATGGTCGTGGCGGGCTCCGCGGGCGCCCCGGCGCTCGGGATCCTCGACCCGGACGGCCGGGGCGTGGACCTGCGTGACTGCGCGCTGCACGAGCCGGCGATCGTGGCGGCGCTGCCGGTCCTGGCGCAGCTGGTGCGGCGCGCCGACCTGACGCCGTACGACGTGGGGTCGGCGGCTCCCGTCAGCCAGCGCGGCGAGCTCAAGCACCTGCTGGTGACCGCCTCGCCCGACGGCGAGCTGATGGCGCGGCTGGTGGTGCGCTCGACCGCCGTCGAGGCGCGGGTGCGCAAGCACCTGCCGTGGCTGCTCGGTGCCCTGCCGGGGCTGCGCGTGGTCACGCTGAACATCCAGCCGGAGCACCGTGCGGTCCTCGAAGGGGATCGGGAGGTCGTGCTCACCGAGGCCGACACCCTGCCCATGCGGCTGGGTGGGGTCACCCTGCACCTGCGCCCGCGCAGCTTCTTCCAGACCAACACCGCCGTCGCCGGTGCGCTGTACGCCGAGGCGGTCGCCTGGCTCGCCGACATCGCGCCGTCGAGGGTGGTCGACCTGTACTGCGGGGTCGGCGGGTTCGCGCTGCACCTGGCCGCGCCCGGCCGGCGGGTGAGGGGCATCGAGATCAGCGCCGACGCCATCGCCTCGGCCGAGCGCTCCCGCGACGAGGCGGGACTGCCGGGCGAGATCGACTTCGCGGTCGGTGACGCCACCGCGCCCGAGCACGCCGCCCTGCTCGCCGCGGCCGACCTGGTCGTGGTGAACCCGCCCCGGCGCGGCCTGGGCCGCGACCTCGCCGGGCGACTGGAGGCCTCGGGCGTGGCGCGGGTGCTCTACTCCAGCTGCAACCCGGAGACGCTGGCCCGCGACCTGGCCGACCTGGCGTCGTACCGGCCCGTGCGGGGGCGGCTGCTCGACATGTTCCCGCAGACCCCGCACGCGGAGGTGCTGGTGCTGCTGGAGCGTCAGCGCAGCGAATAGGTCGCCAGCGAGACGCCGACGTAGTGGGTCGCGAACGCGGCGATCGTGAAGCCGTGGAAGATCTCGTGGAAGCCGAACACCCGCGGCGACGGGTTGGGCCACTTGAAGCCGTAGACCAGCCCGCCCATCGTGTAGAGCGCGCCGCCGACGGCGATCAGCACGAAGATCGCGATCCCGATGCCGAGCCCGAGCGCGGTCGCGCCGTGGAAGAAGGCAGGAATGAAGAAGATCGCCGCCCAGCCGAGCGCGATGTAGATCGGTGCGGAGAGCCAGCGTGGAGCACCCGGCCAGAACAGCTTGAACGCGATGCCGAGCAGTGCGCCGGTCCACACCGTCGCGAGCATCACGACGCGGGAGGCGCCGTCGAGCAGGATCAGCGCGAACGGGGTGTAGGAGCCCGCGATGAACAAGAAGATGTTGGAGTGGTCGAACCGGTTGAGCACGGTCCAGACCTTCGGCGACCAGGTGCCGCGGTGGTAGAGCGCGGAGATGCCGAAGAGCATCAGTGCCGAGCCGGCGTACAGCGCCGAGCCGACCCGGGTCGTGGCGGTCGGCGAGAGACAGATGAGCACGATGCCGGCGGCCAGGACGAGAGGTGTCGAGACGAGGTGGATCCAGCCGCGCAGCTGGGGCTTGATCTCGGCGACCTTGTCGCTGATCTGCTCCCCGAGGTCGTCCAGTCGAGCGCGGACCTTCTCGTTCGCGTGCTGGATGGCCTGGTTCATGAACCGAGGGTACCCGCCGGGTGGGAACGCCACGACGGCCGGACGAACGTGATCTCACGCTCATCCGGCCGGCCGGCGCATGGCCCGTTCGGGCCATGCGGGTGATCAGGCGGTGTGGACCGGCGGGCCCTCGGAGGGCTGCACGATCACGAAGCCCGGACCCTGGAAGGACACCTGGAAGGCCTCGCCCGAGCCGCGGCCGATGAGGGCCCCGGCCGACATCGTGGAGCGCAGCGAGGTCTGCAGGTGGACCGACCAGGCGACCAGCGCGTTCGCGTCGGCGAAGGTCGGGGCCTCGGCGGCGTTGAGGACGACGGGGGCGCCCTCGGTGGTGATGGCGACCCAGCCGGTGCCGCGCAGGGTGGTGTTGAACAGGCCGCCGGCGGCGATGCTGCCGCCCTTGACCCGCTCGACGTTCCAGTCCAGCGAGGCGGAGAAGGCCAAGACGTTCTTGCCGCTCACCGACAGGCCGCTGTTGGTGAGCTGCAGGATGTGGACGTCGTGGGCGAGGTCGGCGAGGAAGACGTCGCCCTGGCCCTCGACCCGCATCAGCTGCAGGCCCTCGCCGGTCAGCGCCTTCTTGAGGAACTTCGCGGCCCCGCCGCCCTGGTAGTTGAAGTTGACATTGCCCTGGTAGGCGACCATCGAGCCCTGCTTGGCCATGAACGGCTCGGTGATCCGCACCCGCAGCAGCTTCTTGTTCTGCAAGATCGCGCCGGCGCCGTCGACCTCGCTGAACCGGCCGTCGATCAGCTCGCCGGAGATGCCGGCGAAGGCGTCGGACGGCACCTGCTGGGCGCCGGCCATCGGCTGGGCCATCGGCTGGGCCACGGGCTGCTGGGCGGGCTGGTACGACGGCGGCTGGCTCGGCGGGTACGCCTGGGCCGGCTGCTCGCCCCACGACTGGAGGGCCTGCTCGGGCTGGGCGGGTTGGGAGGCCTGGGAAGGCTGAGCGGCGCGCGGGGCGACCGCGGTGACGGCGTCGAAGGAGAAGGCCGGCTCGACCGGCTCGCTCGCGCCGCTGTCGGCGGGCTCCTCGGCGGAGTCGGCCGAGTCGGCGGAGTCGGTCTCGAACGCGGCGGCCGCGGCGGCCTCCTGGCTGCCGACCCAGACGTCGGCGGAGGATCCCGTGTCCGCCGTAGCGCCGGTGGCCTCGGCGTCGGCCGACGGGTAGAGCGGGTTGGTCGACTGGACGCCCTGGTCGGACACATGGTCGGTCCACTGGGAGCCGTCCCAGTAGCGGAGCTCGTGGCGTCCCGTCGGGTCCGGGTGCCAGGCGGCTGCAGTCATGGTCGTCCTATCTGTCGTCTGTCGGTTCTCAAGCTGGTCTCATCGTGTCAGTCGGGTGGGTGACCCGGAAGCCCGGCTAACATCGGGACGTGGCGGATTGGAAGCGTGGTGCGCGCAGGGTGCTCTACCCGGCGTACGAGGCACGCATGCTTCGCAGGATGCCGCGCAACCTGCCCAAGCACATCGGCGTGATGCTCGACGGCAACCGGCGCTGGGCCAAGGCGGTCGGGCGCGACACGGCCCACGGCCACCGGGCGGGTGCGGCCAACATCGAGCCGCTGCTCGGCTGGTGCGACGAGGTCGGCATCGAGGTGGTCACCTTGTGGCTGCTGTCCACCGACAACCTCAACCGGCCGGCCGAGGAGCTGGAGCCGCTGCTCGAGATCATCGTCGACGCCGTCGACTCGCTCGCCGACCAGCGCCGGTGGCGGCTGCACCCGGTGGGTGCCCTCGACCTGCTCCCGGACGCCGCGGCGAAGCGGCTCAAGGCGGCCGCGGAGGCCACGGCCGACGTCGACGGGATGATCGTCAACGTCGCGGTGGCCTACGGCGGGCGCCGCGAGATCGCCGACGCCGTCCGCTCCCTGCTCACCGAGCATGCCGCGCTCGGCACCCCGCTCGACCTGCTCGCCCAGCAGATCGACATCGAGCACATCGAGGAGCACCTCTACACCAAGGGTCAGCCCGACCCGGACCTGGTGATCCGCACCTCCGGGGAGCAGCGCCTCGGCGGCTTCCTGCTGTGGCAGAGCGCGAAGTCGGAGTTCTACTTCTGCGAGGCCTACTGGCCCGACTTCCGCCGCGTCGACTTCCTGCGCGCGATCCGGGCCTACGCCCAGCGCGAGCGTCGCTTCGGTTCCTAGGACCGTGCGACGGACTCCTGGGAGACCTGGGTCACACAGGTAGGCTCAGAACCCGTGAGCAAGCCCATCACGCTGCTGACCGTCGAGTCGACGGAGCAGCTCAGCCCGGCGATGATCCGGATCCGCTTCACCGGTGACCTGGATTCCTTCGCCGAGAGCACCTTCACCGACCGCTACGTCAAGCTCGTCTTCGGCGATCCCGCCGAGCTCGAGAACGGCGGTCGGCCCACGCTGCGGACCTACACCGCCCTCGAGCCCGACGTCGCGGCCGGCAGGCTCGCCATCGACTTCGTCGTCCACGGCGACGAGGGCATCGCCGGTCCCTGGGCCGCGAAGGCCCGGCCCGGTGACACCATCCACGTGCGCGGGCCGGGTGGCGCCTACGCCCCCGACCCCGCCGCCGACTGGCACCTCCTCGCCGGCGACGAGGCCGCGATCCCCGCGATCCGGCAGGCGCTGGCGGACCTGGCCGACGACGCGCAGGGCCACGTCGTGCTCCAGGTCGACGGGCCGGCGTACCAGCAGCCGGTCGCGACGCCCGCCGGCGTCGAGCTGACCTGGCTGCACCGCTCCGACCCGACCCACCCCGGGCTGGCCGCCGCCGTCAAGGCGCTGCCGTGGCGCGCGGGCCGGGTGCATGCGTTCGTCCACGGCGAGGGCCAGGCCGTGATGAAGGAGATCCGTCCCTACCTGTACGGCGAGCGCCAGGTGCCGCGCGCCGACGTGTCGATCTCGGCGTACTGGAAGCAGGGCCGCACCGAGGAGACCTTCCGCGAGTGGAAGGCCGATCTGGCCCGCACCGAGGAAGGCACGTCGTGAACACCCCCACCCGCCTGTTCCGCACGGTCGCGATCGCGGAGGCGATCACCTGGACGGGGCTGCTGCTCGGCATGTTCCTCAAGTACGGGCCGGCCGAGAACGAGACCGGCGTCCGGATCTTCGGGATGCTGCACGGCGTCGTGTTCGTCGCGTACGTCGTGACGACCGTCGTGGTCTGGGTGGACCGGCGCTGGTCGACGGGCCGGGGCCTGCTCGCGCTCGTGGCCGCCGTGCCCCCGCTCGCGACGCTGCCGCTCGAGTGGTGGGCGATCCGCAGGGGCTGGCTGGGCGACTCGTGGCGGCTGCCCGTCGGCGCCGGGAGCTCGCTGCCCGACCGGGTCGTCGCGTGGCTGCTCACCAGTCCGCTGCGCGGGCTGGGCGTCGGCCTGGTGGCCGTCGCCGCGCTGACCGGCGTCGCGCTGGTCGTGGGCCCGCCGGGATCCTGACCCGGAACCGATCCACCCGGCGGCGCGTCCCACGGGCATGACCGCCCTCGACCGTCGCGCCACCCTCCAGCTCGGCCTCGCCGGCCTCGTCGCCGGACTCCTCGCCGCCTGTGGCGACGAGGCGATCGTCGACCCGGAGCCGGCGCCCGCAGACCTCGACCTGGTCTCCTCCGACCTCCGCCGGGCCGCGGGCGACCCCGGCCTGCTCGCGCCGGTCGTCGCCGGCCTGGACCGCTTCGCCGGCAGGCTGTACGGCGAGCTGGCGCTCGCGGGCGGCAACCTGGTGCTCTCGCCGTACTCCGTGGCCGTGGCGCTGGGCATGACCCTCGCCGGTGCGGCGGGCAGCACCGCCGACGAGATCCGCACCGTGCTCGGGGTCGGTGACCTGGGGGAGCGCTGGCACCGCGGCGTCAACGCGCTGACCGCCCACGTCGAGGGACTCGCCGGGAGCCAGGAGCGGGCCGACGGCTCGACGGCCGAGGTCGCCCTGGGCACCGCCGACCAGCTGTTCGGGCAGCGGGAGGTGGCCTGGGAGGCCGGGTTCCTCGACCTGCTCGCCGAGGAGTACGGCGCCGGGCTGCGCACCGTCGACTTCGCGACCGCCACCGAGCGGGCCCGACTCGCGATCAACCAGTGGGTCGAGGGACAGACGCGCACGCGGATCGTCGACCTGGTGCCGGCGGGTGCCCTCGACGAGCTGACCCGACTGGTCCTGGTCAACGCGATCTACCTCAAGGCGCCGTGGGAGGAGCCGTTCGAGGAGAGCGCGACCACGACCGGGCCCTTCCGTCTCCTCGACGGCTCGAGAGTCGACGCCGAGCTGATGCGCCGGCCCGACCTCGCGACGTGGCTCGCGACGGGCGACGGTTGGCGTGCCATCGTCCTCCCGTACGCCGGCCGGCGGCTCGCGATGACCGTCGTCCTGCCCGACGAGGGTGCCCTGGACCACGTCGAGCAGCAGGTCCGCTCCGGCGGCTTCGCCCCGCTCACCGAGGCCGGCGAGCCGGCCACCGTCGACCTCATCCTGCCGCGCTGGACCTTCCGCACCGCCGCCCCGCTCAAGGCGGCGCTCTCGGCGCTCGGCATGCCGACGGCCTTCCTGGACGGTGCCGCCGACCTCACCCCGATGACCGAGGAGGACCTGCCGCTGGTGGTCTCCGAGGTCCTGCACCAGGGCTTCGTCGCCGTCGACGAGCAGGGCACCGAGGCCGCGGCGGCGACCGCGGTCGTGGTCCGGGTCGAGAGCGCACCGCTCACCGAGCCGTTCGTGGTCGACCGGCCGTACCTCTTCGTGATCCACGACGTCGAGCACCACACCCCGCTCTTCGTGGGTCGCGTGACCGATCCCACCGCCTGAGCCGCTCAGGCGGTGGGTGCCGCCGGATTGCCAGCTCGCGACGGCGCCGCCTCCCTGCGGAATCTCTTCATCAAAACCGGCGGCACCGTTCGGGTCCCGTTCACCGTCGTCACCCTCACTGGTCAGCCTTCGCCGTCAACGTTCCCGGTGGCTGCGCGGTCCCGCGCTGCTGAGACGGCCTTTCTCGGGTGGCCACGACCAGGTGGTGTGTCTGATGAATGCCTTGTCCGTCCGCGCGCCCACGGCACGGACCTCGCCGCGTTGGCCGTGCTCGACAGGCACGCACCGTAGGCACGCCGACGAACAAGTCAGTCATCAGACACACCACCGGGACCAGGTGTGACCAGCCTGCCCCTCGTCGATCCGAGCGGGCCCGATGTGCAGCCGCGCCGGATCTCCCGCAAGGCCACGGGCGCCGACGCGGTGTTCGTGAACGTGTCCCGGGCGATCGGCGCCTCCGTGCTGGTCATCACCGGCGGCGTCGGGCTGTTCCTCGGCTGGCAGGCCTTCCCGACGCTCCAGCGCTACGGGTGGCGCTTCTTCACCGAGTCCGACTGGCTGCCCGAGGCCGACGTGCTCGGCATCGCCGCCGTGCTGGCCGGCACCCTGCAGATCGCGGTGGTCGCCATGGTCATCGCCTTCCCGCTGGCGCTGACGACCGCCCTCTACATCTCCGAGTACGCCCCGGCCCCGCTGCGCTCGGTGCTGGTGTCCCTCGTCGACCTGATGGCCGCGATCCCGTCGATCGTCTACGGTCTGTGGGGCTTCTTCCTCGTGATGCCGCACGCCGCGGCCTTCGCCACCTTCCTCCAGCGGCACCTCGGCTGGATCCCGGTCTTCGACGTCAAGGACACCGACCCGGACGCGGCGATCTGGGACGCCAGCCGCTACACGGCAAGCGCCTTCTGCGCCGGCATCGCCGTGGCGATGATGGTGCTTCCGATGGCGTGCGCGGTGATGCGCCAGGTGTTCAGCCAGACCCCTCCGGGCGAGAAGGAGGCCGCGCTGGCCCTCGGCGCCACCCGCTGGGGCATGATCCGCACCGTCGTGCTGCCCTTCGGGCGCGGCGGCATCATCGGCGGCACCATGCTCGCGCTCGGCCGCGCGCTGGGCGAGACGATCGCGGTCCTGCTGATCATCTCGCCGTCCTTCGACCTCAAGCTCCGCCCGCTCGAGATCGGCACCAACAGCGTCAGCGCGCTGATCGCCGGCCGCTTCGGCGACGCCAGCGCGAGCCAGCTCTCCGCGCTGCTCGCGGCCGGCTTCGTGCTGTTCATCATCACGCTCGCCGTCAACACGATGGCCGCCGTGGTCGTCAGCCGCAGCCGCTCGGGCGCCGGGGCGGAGGCCTGAGATGACCACCACACCGACCTCGCCGACCTCGCCGACCTCGCCGACCTCGCCGGTCACGCCGGTCACGCCGCGCGGCGTCACCGTCCTGCCGTCGTACGACGACGACACGCCGCCCGCACGTCCGCGCCCCTCCCTGGGCCGCCCCAGCCCCGACGAGCGGTTCGTGCGCTGGGGCTCCTGGGCCTCGGCGCTGGGCCTGGCCTGGCTGGTCACCCAGCGGATGCTGCCGCTGCCCGGGCCGGCCTGGTTCCTCGTGGTCTGGTTCGTCCTGGGCCTGGTGGTCACCGCCGTCCTGTCGGCGCTGACCGTGTCGATGGTGGAGGTGCGCGACCGGGTCGTCGCCGCCGTGGTGACCGGTGGCGCCCTCGTCGTGGGCGCCGCGCTGGTGAGCACCCTGTCCTTCATCGTGCTGCGCGGCTGGCGGCCGCTGCTGCACGCCAACTTCTTCGTCGACGACATGGCCGGCGTCGGTCCGAAGGATCCCTTCGACATGGGCGGCATCGCCCACGCCGCCGTCGGCTCGATCATCGAGATCGGCATCGCCCTGGTGATCGTGCTGCCGCTCGGCATCGGCACCGCCATCTTCATGACCGAGGTCGGCGGTCGCTTCGCCGGGCTGGTGCGCACCATCGTCGAGGCGATGACCGCGCTGCCCTCGGTGGTGGCCGGACTCTTCGTCTACACCACGGTCATCGTGGTGGCGGGCTGGCCGCGCTCCGGCCTGGCCGCCGCCCTGGCGCTGGCGGTGATGATGCTGCCGATCGTGGCCCGGGCCGCGGACGTGGTGCTGCGCGTCGTACCCGGCAACCTGCGCGAGGCCGGGCTCGCGCTCGGGGCCAGTCGCTGGCGGACCGTGTGGCACGTCGTGTTGCCGACCGCCCGCCCCGGCCTCGCGACCGCCGTCATCCTCGGCGTCGCCCGCGGCGTGGGGGAGACCTCGCCGGTGCTGCTCACCTCGGGCGCGGCCGCGTTCCTGGTCGTCGGTCCCACCGACGGGGTGATGAACTCGCTGCCGCTCTACATCTACACGACCGTCCGCAGCGGTGAGCCCCAGGCGATCACCCGGGCCTTCGCGGCCGCGACCGTCCTGCTCGCGCTCGTGCTGTTCCTGTTCGTCCTCGCGCGGGTCGTGGCCCGCCCGAGGAAGGCGAGGAAGACCAAGTCCACCCGGCCCCGTGCCCCGAAGGAGATCAACTCGTGAAGCGCCGAGTACGCGCCGTGGCGGCCCTGCTCGCCGTCGTCTGCGGCATCAGCCTGCCCCTGGCCGCGTGGGGCGCCGTGCCCTACGCCCAGATCGAGGGCACCGGCTCGACGTGGTCGGAGCTCATCGTCCAGCAGTGGATCGCCGACGTGAACGCCAACGGCATGAAGGTGGTCTACACCGGCGGCGGCTCGACCAAGGGACGCAAGGACTTCGCCAACAACAGCGTCGACTTCGCGATCTCCGAGATCCCCTACCAGGGCACCGACGAGCAGGGGCAGGCCGACACCAGCCAGGGCCGCTCGTACGCCTACCTGCCCATCGTCGCGGGAGGCACCGCCTTCACCTACCAGCTCAAGATCGGCAACGAGCAGGTCAAGAACCTGCGCCTGTCCGGTGAGACGCTGGCGAAGATCTTCACCAACCAGATCACCAACTGGAACGACCCCGCGATCGCCAAGGACAACAACGGCCGCAAGCTCCCGGCCCTGCCGATCATCCCGGTGGTCCGCTCCGACGGGTCCGGCACGACGGCGCAGTTCACCACCTGGATGGACAAGCAGTATCCCAGCGTCTGGCGGGCCTACTTCGGCCGCTCCGGACTGACGTCGTACTACCCCAAGAAGTCCGGCAGCCGAATGGTCAGCCAGGCCGGCTCCGACCAGGTGATGAACACGATCAAGGGCTTCTCGGGCAACGGGATGATCGGGTACGTCGAGTACTCCTACGCGATCAACGCCCACTACCCCGTGGTGAAGGTGCAGAACGCGGCCGGCTACTTCGTGGAGCCCACCCAGTTCAACACGGCGGTGGCGCTGACCCAGGCCAAGATCAACATGGACACGACGTCGCCGCTGTACCTCACCCAGAACCTCGACGGCGTCTACACCTACGACGACCCGCGGTCGTACCCGATCTCGTCGTACTCCTACATGCTGCTGCCGACCGGCGCGAGCGACCAGCGGATGTCGACCGCCAAGCGGCAGACGCTGGCCGACTTCATGTACTACTCGCTGTGCACCGGGCAGACCAAGGCCGGCGCCTACGGCTACTCGTCGCTGCCGCTCAACCTGGTCCAGGCCGGCTTCGACCAGATCGCCAAGCTGAAGGCGGCCGACCCGGCGGTCGAGCTGACGAACCGCGACGTCAAGAGCTGCAACAACCCGACCTTCGACGGCAAGAACCCCGACAAGAACCTGCTGGCGCAGAAGGCACCGAAACCGCCCGACTGCGACAAGGAGGGCGCCGGCCCGTGCGGCTACGACACCGGCACCGGCACGCCCGCCACGGACGATCCCGCGGCGGCCCCGGACGCCGCGGCGGGCGCCGAGGCGCCCCCCGCCGCCGTCGACCCGGCGACCGGGCAGGAGGCGCCCGTCACGGCCGATGGCACGGTCCCGGTGTCCAGCTCCATCCAGCCGGTCACCGCCTCGCCCGACACCCTGTCCGCCGAGCGCGACGGCGACCGCCGGCCGTTCGGCTGGGTCGTCGTGCTCGAGCTGCTCGCGCTGGTGCTGCTGCCCGGGCTGCTGGCCGCCACCTTCCGGCGCCGCCTCGCCGCTCGAGGAGGAGCCCGGTGAGGGGCCACCGCCTGGTCCGCATCGGCCTGGCGGCGCTCGTGGTCGCCGTCTGCGCGGGTACCGGCGTGGCCGGCCCGGCGAGCGCCGACCGACCGCAGCCCGTGACCCCGCGCGCGGCGGTCGCGGGCGACGCCTGGAGCCAGACGCACTCGATGGAGCGCGAGCTGGTCGCCGCCGACGGCTCGTCGACCGCGATCTCCGACCCGAGCACCGGGAGCCCCTGGCAGGTCACCGTCAACGCCGACCACACCCGCAACCTGCGCGGTCGCGAGCGGGTCGGCATCACCTGGAGCGGCGCCCAGCCCAGCGGTGGGCGGGCCAACGACCCGTTCGGCCCCGGCGGCATGAACCAGGAGTACCCCGTCGTCGTCCTGCAGTGCCGCGGGACCGGCGACGACGTCAAGCCGGAGAGCTGCTGGACCTCGTCGTTCGGACAGCGCTCGCAGGTCTCGAAGTCCGCCAGTGACGCCACCTGGACCGAGGACCTGTACGCCGTCGCGGCGGACACCGCCAAGGTGACCAGCAGCAAGGGCGAGGTCCCGGACGCCGCGGAGTGTCCCAACGTCGACCGCAGCGGCCTCCTCTACACCCGGCTGGTGCCCTTCGTGAGCGCCAAGGGCCAGGTGTTCCCGGCGTGCGACGCGAAGACGATGCCGCCCGAGGCGGCCGCCGACGCGGCCCTGCCGGCCAACGAGATCGCGGCGTACACCGATGCGGACGGCAAGGGCCAGGTCCAGTTCGAGGTTCGTACCGACGTCGAGAACGAGTCCCTCGGCTGCAGCAAGACGGTGGCCTGCTCGATCGTGGTCGTGCCGATCGTCGGCATCAGCTGCGAGGCCGGCTCGACCGCCGTCGAGCGTGACCTCACCGTCGTGGAGAAGTCCTGTCGGCGTACCGGCCAGTTCGCGCCCGGCTCCAGCAACTTCACCAACGTCGGCGTCGACCAGGCCGTCTCGCCGGCGCTGTGGTGGGCGCAGTCCAACTGGCGCAACCGGTTCGTGATCCCGGTGACCTTCGGCGACCCGCCGGACACGTGCGACATCCTCGACTCGCGCGCCCCCACCGGCTTCTACGGCTCCGAGCTGCTCGCCCAGGCCGCCCTGCAGTGGGCGCCGGCGTACTGCCTGAACAAGTCGCGGTTCAAGTTCCAGCACAACCAGATGCCCGACCAGGCCGGGTTCTCGCTGATGGCGTCGGGTGGCGGCGCGGCGGCCCTGGTGTCGTCGAAGTACGAGACCGAGGGCGACCCCGTCGGCTATGCACCGACCGCCCTCACCGGCTTCGGCATCGGCTACGTCATCGACCGCCCCGGCAACGCCGGCGAGTTCACCGACCTGCGGCTCAACGCCCGGCTGCTCGTGAAGCTGATCACCCAGTCCTACACGGGATCGAGCTTCGGCTCCGGGCATCCCGGCATGGAGCAGAACCCCTGGGTGATCATGAAGGACCCGGAGTTCATCGCGCTCAACCCCGGTCTGTCCCAGGAGGCCCAGGAGGCGGGCGCGGCGCTGCTGTCGCTGTCCAACTCCTCCGACGTGATCCGCCAGCTCACCGACTACATCGCCAGCGACAAGGCGGCGATGGACTTCGTCAGGGGCAAGCCGGATCCGTGGGGGATGCGGATCAACCCGTCGTACAAGAAGATCAAGCTGCCCCGTGAGGAGTGGCCGCTGCTCGACGCGTACGTCCCCAAGGGCGGCACCGACTGCAAGGCGAACAACCCGTCGACGTACTTCAACGACCTCGCCGCGCCGGTCTCGACGATGCGCAAGATCGCCGAGGCGCTGCTCGACGCGTGGCCGAACGTGCAGACCCGCTGCGACACCGACCTCAGCGTCACGCCGCCGATCTACAAGCTCGGGCGCACCGAGCGCCAGCACTACGGCGACCGGTTCATGCTCGGCATCGTCAGCCTCGGTGACGCGCAGCGCTATGGCCTGCGCACCGCAGGGCTGGAGACCCGCAGCGGTCGGTACGTCGCGCCGTCCGCCGACTCCATGACGGCCGCGGTCAAGGTCGCCAAGCCGCAGGGCAGGCGCGGACCGTTCGTGATGGACATGGCCAAGCTGCGCAAGGCCGGCAACGCCTACCCGGGCACGATGATCGTCTACACCGCCGCGCGGCTGCGGAACCTGGACAAGGAGGACGCCGCGAAGGTCGCCCAGTTCGTCCGGATCGCGACGACCGAGGGCCAGCGTGCCGGCAGTGGCAACGGCGAGCTGCCCGGCGGCTTCGTGCCGATCAGCGACGAGGGCGCCACGCGTGGCCTCTACGCCCGCGCCCAGGCCGTCGCTCGCGCGATCGAGAGGCAGCAGACACCGGCCGCGCCCCCCGAGGCCGGCGGCGCGACCGTGAACCCGGGCGCGCCCGTCGCGGAGCCCGCGGGCGACCCGGCGCCCGCCGCGCCCGTCGCCGGTCCCGTGGCGGCACCGGAGGCCGTGACCATGCCGCCCACCCAGCCCGTCTCGTCGGCCTGGAGCGGTCGTCTGCTGCCCGTGCTGCTCGTGCTGGGGCTGGTCTTCCTCGTGGTCAGCGGGGCCTCCCGCGTCGTCTTGCTGCGGAGTCGTCGATGACGACGCTCGACGACTCCCGGGTCGCCGTGGAGCAGACCGTCCCCCGGGAGCGCGGACCGCGGCTCCGTCGCCGCCCCCCGCAGCGGCGCGCGCCCCGCCCGCCCGCGCCGGACGGACCGCCGAGCCAGGCGGAGACCGTCAGCGCCGCGGTCAGCACCTCGGCCACGATGGCCGCGCTCGTCACGCTCTGGATGGCGCTCCAGATGCTCTTCCTGGGCGGTGTCGCCCAAGAGCGCAGCCAACACCTGCTCTACGACGAGTTCCGGGCCGAGGTCGCCGCGGCGACCGCGACCGTCGGACCGGTCACCGAGCCGGGCGCGCCCGTCGCGCTGCTCGCCATCCCGCGGCTCCAGGTCCAGCAGGTCGTCGTCGAGGGCACCGCCTCCGGCGACCTGCTCGCCGGCCCCGGCCACCTGCGCAACACTGTGCTCCCCGGCCAGGCCGGTGTCTCGGTGGTCTTCGGCCGCGCCGCGACGTACGGCAGCCCCTTCGCCGGCCTCGGCGACCTGGAGCCGGGGGACCGGATCGAGATCACCGTCGCCCAGGGCCGCGTGGCGTTCACCGTGCGCGACCTGCGCCGCTCGGGCGACCCGCTGCCCCAGCCGTTGGCAGCCGGCAGGGCCCGGCTGACGCTGGTCACGGCCGAGGGGCACGGCCGGCTCGGGGCGATCGCCCCCGGTGAGGCCCTCTACGTCGACGCCGAGGCCGACTCGGCGTTCCCCGCCCCGTCCGGCCTGCCGCCGACGGTCCCCGATTCGGAGCAGCCGATGGGCGTCGACGCCGGGGTGCTGCCCCTGCTCGCCCTCGATCTCGCGCTGCTCCTGGCGTTGACCCTCGGGGTCATCGCCGCCCGTCAGAGATGGTCGCTGGTGCACGTGTGGGTGGTCGCTACCCCCCTCGCGATCGCCCTGGCCTGGGTGACGACCGACGCAGTGATGCGGCTCCTGCCCAACCTGACCTGATCGCCGCCGCCGGCGGTGTCCTCGCTGCGGCTGCACCAGCAGCCGCACAACCCTCACAGAAAGTCGAACACGCAATGTCCGTACGCAAGACCCTCACGGCCGCCTTCGCGGCCGCGGTGGCCACGTCGGCGGTGACGCTGATCGCCTCTCCGGCCCACGCTGCCTACGTCCCGCAGCCCGAGGACAGCAAGGCCACGCCCGTCTCGGCCGACCTGATCGGCGCGGGCTCCGACACCACCATGCTCTCGCTGCACAACGCGGCGGTGCTCTGGAACGGTGGCGCGAAGCAGGGCTACGGCCAGACCTTCGACGTCGCCACCTTCAGCGCCCTCGGCGGCGGGGAGATCAACCTCCCGGTCAACGGTGCCAAGGCCCGCCCGAACGGCTCGAGCGACGGCAAGAACAAGATCCAGACGGCCGACTACTCCGACCTCGACTTCGCCCGCTCGTCCGACCGGGTCGGCGGCTCCGGCAAGGAGGCCGAGGGCGAGGCGCTCGAGGGCATCCCGTTCGCGCTCGACACCGTCGTCTCCGCGGTCTCGAACAGCACGGCCTCGCACGCCCCGGCCTCGCTGACCAAGACGCAGCTCATCTCGATCTACGACTGCTCGGTGACGAACTGGAGCGCCCTCGGCGGCACTGCCGGCGTCATCAAGCCCTATGTCCCGCAGAGCGGCTCGGGCACCGAGAAGTTCTTCAAGACGACGCTGGGCATCTCGTACGGCACCTGCGTCAAGGACTACGTCGACACCAACGGCAACGGCATCAAGGACCCGGGCGAGGTCAGCATCCAGGAGCACTCCGACGCTCCGGTGAAGAACGACCCCGACGCCATCGTCCCGATCTCGCAGGGCCGTGCCCACCTGATCCCGGGCAACACGGTCCGACTGCTCGAGGGCGAGCTCGCGTTCAAGCGCGCGGTCTACAACGTCGTGCGCGCCGCCGACATCGGCAAGCCCGAGATCCAGGCGTTCCTCGGCGAGGCCGGCTTCCT
Source organism: Nocardioides sp. S5-5 (assembly GCF_054954065.1). NCBI lineage: Bacteria > Bacillati > Actinomycetota > Actinomycetes > Propionibacteriales > Nocardioidaceae > Nocardioides > Nocardioides sp. S5-5. The sequence continues at coordinate 3,613,128 of NZ_CP199913.1, read as the reverse complement.
CTGCTCGGCCGCTGCCGCCGGCGCGATCGCCGAGGGCGGTCTGACCCAGCTGGCCACCCCGGCCAACGGTGGCGCCTGTGGCACCGCCGCGGACACCACCAGCAACTTCGCCACCAACGAGGTGGTGGCCAGCAGCACCGCGCTGACCGGTACCAACCTCGCCGCGGGCGTCCAGCTCGCCGCGAAGGTCTCCGGCTCCTCGCAGCCGACCGGCTCGGTCGCCTTCTACGAGGGTGCCACCCTGCTGAAGAAGGACGTCCCGCTGGTGTCGGGCCAGGGCACCTTCGTCGTCCCGTCGCCGGCCGCTGGTGCGCACACCTACACCGCGGTCTTCACGCCCAACAACGCGAGGTACCTCGGCTCCGAGGGCAGCGTGACGGTCAGCTACGCCCCGCCGGCCGCCGGCCCGTCCCCGGCGCTCGCCGCCGCGCAGGCACAGCTCGACAAGGCCCAGGCCAAGGTGGTCAAGCTGAAGAAGAAGGTCAAGCAGGCCAAGGGCGCGAAGAAGGCCAAGCTGAAGAAGAAGCTGAAGAAGGCCAAGCAGGCCAAGAAGACCGCCACCGCCGCGGTCGCCGCCGCTTCCTGACGCGGCGCGCGCAGCACCAGCAGGATCAGCAGCACCGTGCCGGGCGGCCCACGGGCCGCCCGGCACCGACCGATGAGAAGAGAGCCGATGCACGCCAACGCCGACGACACGACCGTCATCCCCCAGGTCCGTGCCGACGTACCCCGTCTCGACCCCGCGCTGCCGGTCGACGCCGCCGCGCCGCTGGGCCTGGCCGCGCTCGAGGCACGGGACATCACGGCGTGGTTCGGCGACCACAAGGTCCTCGACCGGGTCTCGCTCACGATGGACGCCGGCCGGATCACCGCCCTGATCGGCCCGTCGGGCTGCGGGAAGTCGACCTTCCTGCGCATCCTGAACCGGATGCACGAGCTGGTCCCGTCGGCCCAGCTGGCCGGCGAGGTGCTCCTCGACGGCGAGGACATCTACGACCCCGACAAGCGCCTGATCGACGCCCGCCGCGCGATCGGCATGGTGTTCCAGAAGCCGAACCCGTTCCCGGCGATGTCGATCCAGGAGAACGTGCTGGCCGGCCTCAAGCTCACCGGCACCCGGATGAAGAAGTCCGACAAGGACGACCTCGTCGAGTCCTGCCTGGTCAAGGGTGGTCTCTGGAACGAGGTCAAGGACCGTCTCGGCGCGCCCGGCGGCGGTCTGTCCGGCGGACAGCAGCAGCGCCTGTGCATCGCCCGCTCGCTGGCGATCCGTCCCCGGGTGCTGCTCATGGACGAGCCCTGCTCGGCCCTCGACCCGACCTCCACCCGGGTGATCGAGGAGACCATGCTCGAGCTCGCCCGGGAGGTGACGATCGTGATCGTCACCCACAACATGCAGCAGGCCGCCCGCGTCTCCGACCAGTGCGCGTTCTTCCTCGCCTCACAGGGCCAGCCGGGCGTCGTCGTCGAGCACGGCGACACCGAGGCGATGTTCCAGCACCCCCAGGACTCGCGGACCTACGACTACGTCAACGGCCGGTTCGGATAGGCGTGACCCGGCGCAAACTGACTCGGGAATCGCGCTGACCCGGCGCAAAGATGACCTCCCAGATGACCCTTTGCGCCGGGTCGGGGGCGGGCGGGTCGTAGGCTGGACGACGCACCCCCGGCCTTCACCGACCGGGGGCGCTCGTCGTGTCCCTCGACCAAAGGTGTGCCCCGTGAGTCTCGCCGGCCTTGCCGACGCCGTCCTCGCCGACCCGACCCTGTCCGCCGCGCTGGCCGCGGCCGCCGACGGGACCCAGCCGACCGGGGAGCTGACCGGGCCGGAGGCGCTGCGGCCCTTCCTGGCGACCGCCCTGGCCCGGGCCGGGCGGCCGGTGCTCGTGGTCACCGCGACCACCCGGGAGGCCGAGCAGCTGGCCGCCGAGCTGGGCGACCTGGTCGACCCGGCGGGCGTGGCCTACTACCCGAGCTGGGAGACGCTGCCCCACGAGCGGCTCAGCCCGCGCAGCGACACGGTAGGGCGGCGCCTGGCGGTGCTGCGGCGGCTGTGCCACCCGGGGGCCGACGCGGCCACCGGGCCGGTCCAGGTGGTCGTCGCGCCGGTGCGCAGCGTGCTGCAGCCGCAGGTCAAGGGCCTGGGCGACCTGACGCCGGTCGAGCTGACCAAGGGCGCCACCGCCGAGATCGAGAACGTCGTCGCGGGGCTGGTCGGGGCGGCGTACTCCCGGGTCGACCTGGTCGAGAAGCGCGGGGAGTTCGCAGTGCGCGGCGGCATCGTCGACGTGTTCCCGCCGACCGAGGAGCACCCGTTGCGGGTGGAGTTCTTCGGTGACGAGGTCGACGAGATCCGCTCCTTCGCGGTGGCCGACCAGCGCACCATCGCCGAGGTCGACCGGCTCTGGGCGCCGCCGTGCCGCGAGCTGCTGTTGACCGACGAGGTCCGGGCCCGCGCCGCCGAGCTCGGTACGACGTACCCGCAGCTCCTCGAGATCACCGACAAGCTCGCCCAGGGCATCGCCGTCGAGGGGATGGAGGCGTTGATCCCGGCGCTGGTCGACGAGCTCGAGCTGCTCGTCGACCTGATGCCCGAGGACACCCGGATCCTGGTCCTCGACCCCGAGCGCGCGCGGGCCCGCGCCCACGACCTGGTCGCCACCAGCGAGGAGTTCCTCGCCGCGTCCTGGGCCACCGCGGCCAGCGGCGGCCAGGCCCCGGTCGACCTGCAGGCGGCGTCGTACCACTCGCTCGGCGACGTCCGCTCCCACGCCCGCGAGCGCGGCCAGTCGTGGTGGACGTTCAGCCCCTTCGGCCTCGACCACGCGATAGTCCCGGGGCAAGAGCACCAGGAGACGTCCGAGAACGGTGCTTTCGAGCAGGGAGTAGCGCCGGCGCCGTCCTACCGTGGCGACGTGGCGAAGGCGTTCGCCGACATCGCCCGGTGGCGCGGCGAGGGCCAGGCCGTCGTGGTGGTCCACGTCGGTCACGGACCCGCGCAGCGAATGGTCGAGGCCCTGGGGGAGCAGGACGTCCCTGCCCGGCTGGTCGAGGACCTCCCGGCCGGCCACGAGCTCGACCCCGCGGTCGTCACGATCACCTGCGGCAATCTCGGCCACGGCCTGGTCGACGCGGCCCGCGGCCTGGTGATCCTCACCGGCGAGGACATCGTCGGCGCCAAGGCGTCCACCCGCGACAAGGGCGCGATGCCGGTCCGCCGCAAGCGGCAGATCGACCCGCTCGAGCTCAAGGCCGGCGACTATGTCGTCCACGAGCAGCACGGCGTCGGCCGCTTCGTCGAGATGAAGCAGCGCGAGGTGCAGGGCGCGGTGCGCGAGTACCTCGTCCTCGAGTACGGCCCCTCCAAGCGCGGTGGCCCGGCCGACCGGTTGTTCGTGCCGGCCGACACCCTCGACCAGGTCACCCGCTACGTCGGCGGCGAGCAGCCCAGCCTCGACCGGCTCGGCGGTGGCGACTGGACCAAGCGCAAGAACAAGGCGCGCAAGGCGGTGCGCGAGATCGCGGCCGAGCTGATCAAGCTGTACGCCGCCCGTCAGGCCACTCAGGGCCACGCCTTCGGTCCCGACACGCCCTGGCAACGCGAGCTGGAGGACGCCTTCCCGTTCCACGAGACGCCCGACCAGCTGACCACGGTCGACGAGGTCAAGGCCGACATGGAGCGCACCGTCCCCATGGACCGGCTGATCTGCGGCGACGTCGGCTACGGCAAGACCGAGATCGCCGTGCGCGCGGCGTTCAAGGCGGTCCAGGACGGCAAGCAGGTCGCCGTCCTGGTGCCGACCACGCTGCTGGTCAACCAGCACCTCACGACGTTCGGCGAGCGGATGAGCGGGTTCCCGATCAACCTCAAGCCGCTGAGCCGGTTCCAGACCGACAAGGAGGCGGCCGAGACCATGGCGGGTCTCGCCGACGGCACGGTCGACGTCGTGGTCGGCACCCACCGGCTGTTCAACGCCGACACGAAGTTCAAGGACCTCGGCCTGATCGTCGTCGACGAGGAGCAGCGCTTCGGCGTCGAGCACAAGGAGGCGATGAAGCGGCTGCGCACCTCCGTCGACGTCCTCTCCATGTCGGCCACCCCGATCCCGCGCACGCTCGAGATGGCGGTCACCGGGATCCGTGAGATGTCGACGATCACCACCCCGCCCGAGGAGCGGCACCCGGTGCTGACCTACGTCGGCGGCTACGAGGACCGCCAGGTGGTGGCCGCCGTACGACGTGAGCTGCTCCGCGACGGCCAGGTGTTCTACATCCACAACCGGGTCAGCTCGATCGAGAAGGCCGCGGCCAAGATCCGCGAGCTGGTCCCGGAGGCCCGGGTGGCGACGGCCCACGGCCAGATGGGCGAGCACCAGCTCGAGCAGGTGATGCTCGACTTCTGGGAGAAGAACTTCGACGTCCTGGTCTGCACGACGATCGTCGAGTCCGGCATCGACGTGTCCAACGCCAACACCATGATCATCGAGCGCTCCGACACCCTCGGCCTCTCCCAGCTCCACCAGCTGCGCGGGCGGGTCGGCCGCTCTCGGGAGCGGGCCTACGCCTACTTCCTCTACCCGACCGAGAAGCCGCTCACCGAGACCGCCCACGAGCGACTCGCCACGCTGGCCCAGCACTCCGACCTCGGCGGCGGCATGGCGATCGCGATGAAGGACCTCGAGATCCGCGGCGCCGGCAACCTGCTCGGCGGCGAGCAGTCCGGCCACATCGCCGACGTCGGCTTCGACCTCTACGTGCGGCTCGTCGGAGAGGCGGTGCGCGACTTCCGCAGCGACGGCGCGGCGCCCGAGCAGCTCGACGAGGTCCGCATCGAGCTGCCCGTCGAGGCCCATCTCCCGCACGACTACATCCCGAGCGAGCGGCTGCGGCTGGAGATGTACAAGCGCCTCGCCGAGGTCCGCACCGACGCCGACGTCGACGAGATCGCCGCCGAGCTCGACGACAGGTACGGCGAGCCGCCCGAGCAGGTCGTCGCGCTGTTGCTGGTCGCGCGGTTCCGGGCGCGGGCGCGGCAGGCCGGTGTCAAGGAGATCACGACCGTCGGCAAGAACGTCCGCTTCCACCCCGTCGTGCTCCCGGAGTCGCGCACCATCCGGCTCAACCGGCTGTACCCGAAGTCGATCGTCAAGCACCAGCTCGAGTCGATCCTGGTGCCGCGCCCCGGCATCCCGGGACGGACCGGAACACCCCTCGAGGGGGTCGCCCTGCTTGAATGGGCCCGACTCGTCATCGACTCGGTCATCGACCCCAAGGAGTGAGTGTGCGTCGTTCGAACGTCGTGTCGTTCCGGTCCGCGGCTGCGGGCCTCGTCGCCGTCGCCCTGCTCACCGCCGGCTGCGGTGTCAGCGACGACGAGGTGAAGCCCGGCGTGGCCGCCGAGGTCGACGGCCAGCGGCTCTCGCTCAGCAAGGTCGACGAGGCGGTCCAGGACTACTGCGCGCTGCGTGCGGCCAACCCGCAGGCCCAGCCGGCGCCGACCGCGCTGATCCGAGCCCAGTTCGTGGTCGGCTGGACCCAAGCGGTGGCCGTCGACGACCTGGCGCCCGAGCACGGCGTCACTCTGCCGGCCGGCGAGATCGACCGCACCGCCGTCCACGACGCGTGGGACGCCCTCGGCACGATCGACGCCGACAACTACGACACCTTCGAGTTCCTGACCTGGATCCAGCAACGGCTCAGCGACCCGGTCGCCGAGCTCGGCGCCGACGAGTCCGGGGCGCAGGGCGACGCGGCGGTCTCGGCCGGGGTCGCCCTGATCACCGACTGGCTCGACGACCACGACGTCACCTTCAACCCGGTCTTCGGGTCCTATGACGCCAAGACCGGCGTGTTCGGCGGGGACCCGCTCTCGGTGCCGGTCAGCGCCGAGGCCAAGGACGCTGCCGACACCACCGCGATGACGGCGGCGCAGGTCGCCGCGCTGCCTGCCGACCAGCGCTGCGGTCCGGCCGTCGATCCGTCGGCGGTCGCGCCGGCAGGCTGAGCCGTGCCCGATCCGGTCGCCGAGTTCGTCGAGGTGATGCGGCGGCTGCGGGCCGAGTGCCCGTGGAAGCAGGAGCAGACCCACCGCTCCCTGGTGCGCTACCTGCTCGAGGAGACCTACGAGACGGTCGACGCCATCGACGAGGCGGAGGCGAGCGGCGAATTCGCCCACCTCGCCGAGGAGCTCGGTGACCTGCTGCTGCAGGTCGTCTTCCATGCCGTGATCGCCGAGGAGCGGGGCGACTTCTCGCTCGATGACGTCGCCCGCGGGATCACCGCCAAGATGCGCCGCCGTAACCCGCACGTCTTCGGCGACGACGCCGTGGACCTCACCGCCGAGCAGGTCGACGAGCGCTGGCAGCGGATCAAGGCGGCCGAGCGCACGGCTCCCTCCGACCTGCCGTCCGCCCTCCCCGCCCTGCTGTACGCCGACAAGACGCTCGCCCGGCGTGAGCGGGCCGGGCTCCCGCTCGACGTGGCCGCGGACTCCCCGGATCTCGGCGAGCGTCTGCTCGCCCTGGTCGCGCAGGCCCGGGCCGAGGGCGTCGACCCGGAGCAGGCGCTGCGCGACGCCGTCCGGAGCCGGGGGTGACCGAGCCCGGCTGGCTGGTCGGTCGCGGCATCGCCGACGTGACGGGGGAGCCCTGGGGCGTCGGGATGATGGGCTACGGCATGCCCGACCAGCGCACCCGCGGCATCCTGTCGCGGCAGTATGCCCGCGCGTTCGTCCTCGACGACGGCCGCCGCCGGGTCGCCTACGTCGTCGCCGACATCGCCATGTTCTTCCAGGCCACGGTGGCCGCCATCCACGAGCGGTTGGCCGCCCGCCTCGGGGACCGGTACGACGCCGGCAATGTCGTCCTCACCGCCACCCACACCCACTGCGGGCCCGGCGGCCACGGCCACGACATCCTGTACAACCTCACCACCGGCGGCTTCCGTCCGCGCACCTTCGCGCGGCTGGTCGACGGCGTCGTCGAGGCGATTGCCCGCGCCGACGCCGACCTGGCGCCGACCAGGCTGCTGCTCACCCGCGGCGAGCTGCACGACGCCAGCGCCAACCGAGCCCGGGCGGCGTTCGAGCGCGATCCCGTCGAGGACCGGGAGCGGTTTCCCGACGGCATCGACCCACGGATGACCCTGCTGCGCCTGGAGCGCTCGGGCGAGCTGGCCGGCGCGATCAGCTGGTTCCCCGTCCACAACACCTCGATGTCCAACCGCAACCGGCTGATCAGCGCCGACAACAAGGGCTGGGCCGCCCGTCGGTGGGAGCAGGACGGCGACCTGGTCACGGCCTTCGCGCAGACCAATGCCGGCGACCTCAGCCCCAACCTCGAGCTGGCGCCGGCCACGGGCCCCACCACTGACGAGCGCGCGAACACCCGGATCATCGGCGAGCGGCAGCTGGCCGCCGCCCGCCGGCTCGCTGCTGAGCCGGGGGTCGCGGTGGAGCCGCTGGTCGACGTACGGCATCGGTGGGTGCGTCTCGCCGAGCGGTCCGCCGGGCCCGGGCGCACCGGCCGGGCGATCCTCGGCGCGAGCTTCGCGGCGGGCAAGCTGACCGACGGACCGGGCTCGCCGCTGTTCGACGAGGGTCGCCGCAACCCGGTGCCCGAGCGGCTCAGCCGGTGGCTCTACCGGCGTCGGCCCGTGCTGGCCGCGGCCCATGAGCCCAAGGACCTGTTCTTGCCGGTCGGCAGCCTGGGCTGGGTGCAGGAGACCTACCTGCTCCAGCTGGTCCGGTGGGGTGGTCTGTACCTGGCCTGCCTGCCGTTCGAGGTCACCGTCGTCGCCGGGTGGCGGCTGCGCAGCGCCGTGGCCGCCGAGCTCGGCGTCGATGTCGAGGACGTCGTGCTGCAGGGCTACGCCAACGGCTACGGGCACTACGTCACCACGCCCGAGGAGTACGACGAGCAGCTCTACGAGGCGGGCTCCACGATCTTCGGCCGCCACCAGCTCGCGGTGCTGCGGGACGCGCTCGTCGAGCTGGCGGTCGCGCTGCGCAGCGGTCGGCCGCTCGACCCGGGGACGCCGCCCGCTCCGCGCCGGCTGCGCTGGACCCTGCCGCTGGGCTCGCCCCGGCTGGCCCGGACCGGACCGACGCAGGTGCGCCGGGCGCCGAGTACCGCACGGGCGGGCGACGCGGTCACCGCGAGCTTCGGCACCGACCACCCGAACGCCGTGCTGCGCCCGACGTACCTGCGGGTGGAGCGGCTCGACGGCGACGTCTGGTGCCAGGTGGCCGACGACTCCTCGCCGACCACGACGATCACCTGGCGCCGGGCCGGGCTGCGGTTCGTCGCCGACGTCACCTGGGTCCCGCAGGAGCCGGGGACCTACCGGATCGCCTGCGTCGGCCGCACCGACGCGACGACGCCACCGGTCGTGGTCCACTGACCGGGGGCTCAGTCGGTCGGCAGCGCGTCCACTGGTACGACGACCCGCTCCATCTCCTGTCCGCCGTCGCAGGTCAGCAGCGCCACCGTGACGACGCCGTCGCGCTCGCCGACCACCTCCCAGCGGCCACCCGAGAGGATCCAGCGCTCCAGCGCGGCGCGACCGCTGCCGGTGCCGGTGCCGTCAGCGGACATCGGCGCCTACCCGCGCGGTCACGACGTGCTCGACGACCTCGAACCTGGCCACGTCGCGATCACTCTCCGGGTGCCGCGGGTCGTCCGTCGTCGCGGACGCTCACGCAGCAGCGGCCGGATGCCGGCTCGAGGTGCGCGCTGACCCCGGTGCAGCCGAGGCCGTCGGCGACCCCCTGGACGAAGGAGCGGTTGAGTCCGCACACCAGGGCGGTGTGCTTCTGGGCGAGCGCGTCGAACGGACAGTTGGCCAAAGCCACCGCGCCGGGCGAGAGCGTCGGCTCGTAGCCCTGGCCGGCCAGCACGGTGGCGAGCTCGGCGAGCCCGGGGCGAGGGATGCCGGCCGCGGTGGCCGCCAGCGACCGGCCCTCCGCGTGGGCCGACTCGGTGAGGGCCGCGTCGAGATCCTCGCCCGCTCCGGCCCGGGCGACCGCGGCGGCGAGGATGTCGCCGACCAGGTCGTAGCGCCGTGGTGGCAGGGTCACCGCGAACTCGCGGGCCGCGCGCCGGTAGAGCTTGCTCGGCCGGCCCGCGCCCGGCCCGCTGCGTCCGCTCAGTCGGCGGAACTCCACCTCCAGCAGGCCCTCCTCGGCCAGCCGGTCCAGGTGGAAGCTCACCGTGTGCTTGGCGATGCCGAGCGCCGCCGCGGCGGCGTCGCGGCCGACGGCGTCGGGCTGGCGGGCGACGTACTCGTAGAGCGCGCGCCGGGTCGGATCGGCGAGCGCACCGATCGCGACGGCGCCGGAGCCCAGCGAGGTGTCCACGGGGAGATTCTAAAACAGAATTCTCTTGACACAAGAGGGGGGACTCGGGTCTAAATTGGAAGAAGTTCAATTTTAGAGAAAGGACCCGTCATGCCCACTGACCACGCCACCCCTGCCCGAGTCGCCATCGACCGCTCCACCCTGGTCGGCCCCGAGGGCGCCTTCTTGTTGCTCCGCTCGGTGTTCACCATCGCGCCGATCGCCTTCGGTCTCGACAAGTTCGCGAACGTCCTCGTCGACTGGGATCGCTACCTCGCCCCGTGGATCAACGATCTCGTGCCGGGGAGCGCCGATCAGGCGATGTATGTCGTCGGGGTGATCGAGATCGTCGCCGGTCTCGTGGTCGCCCTCGCCCCGCGGTACGGCGGCCCGCTGGTCGCGCTCTGGCTGGCCGGCATCATCGTCGACCTGATCAGCACGGGCGAGTACTACGACATCGCGCTGCGCGACTTCGGACTGCTCGCGGCAGCGCTCGCCCTGACCCTGCTCGCCTGGGGCCGGACGAGTGCCGGTGCTTTCGCTCGCGGCGTGAGGTAGGCCGGTCCGGCGGCGGCGGCGGCGAGCGCGAGACGGCCGGTGAGGGCTCGAGAGTGGTCCGCAAGGCGGGACGGGGCTTGCGGAGGTGGCGCTGGCGACCTTACGTTCGGACCCAAACAAAGTCGTTCGGATCAAAACGAGTTGCTGGCGAAGGCCGAAAGGAAGCGCTCATCGTGACCATCGTCTCCCGCCGCCGCGTCGACGCCGGCCTCACCACCCTCGCCGGCGTCGTGCCGTGAGCCGCCGCCCACTGATCGCCATCCCGGCGCGGTTCTCCGCGTCGGCCTCGGCGCTGCGCTACCGCGCCGACGTGACCGCGCGGGCCCTCGCCGACGCCGTGTACGCCGCCGGCGGCGAGCCGCTCGTCATGCACCCGGTCGCGCCGGGCGCCGAGGTCAACGACGCCGAGGTCGCCGCCCGGCTCTGGTACGCCGACGGGGTGCTCCTGCCCGGCGGCGGCGACCTGGCCGCCCGGTGGGCGGGCCAGGAGGCCCATGCGACGGAGTACGACGTCGACGAGGAGCAGGACGCCTTCGACCTCGCGGTCGCCCGCCACGCCCTCGGCACCGGCCTCCCGCTGCTCGCGATCTGCCGCGGCAACCAGGTCGTCAACGTGGCGCTGGGCGGTGACCTGATCCAGGACCTCGGTGAGCGGACCCATCGCCACGTGGTCCAGGAGATCGCGGTCGAGCCCGACTCGGTGCTCGCCGGCATCGTCGGTACGGCGCCCAGCATCTCCTGCTACCACCACCAGGGCATCGGGCGCCCCGGCCGCGGCCTGCGTGCCGTCGCCCACGCGGCCGACGGCGTCATCGAGGCCGTGGAGCTCGCCGGAGCGCAGGGCTGGTACCTCGGCGTGCAGTGGCACCCGGAGGACACCGCGGCCACGGATGCGGACCAGGCCGGGCTGTTCCGCGCGCTGGTCGAGGCGGCCCGGGACCGGGCGCGCGTCGCGCTCGTCGAGTAGGAGCGAGCTGTACCGTTCTCGGTGTCGGTCGTGACGGCGACGATGGGTTGCAGGATGACGAGCCCCATGACCCCACGGCTGACGAGGGGTGGCCGGGAGATGAGCACGCGGACGAACACACGCAGGTATCGCTGGGTCGCTGAGTGCGCCATCGCGGCGCTGAGCGCCGCGGCGCTCAGCGCCTGCGGCACCCTCGGCCCAGGTGATGACGTAGCGGCCCCCACCGCCTCTGCGGCGGAGGTCGATGCCGAGGCGCAGCGGGTCTACGAGAGCTTCGCGGGGTCCCGGGAGCAGCTCAACGCCGCCTACGTCGTCCAGGCCTACGCCGACAACGGTCAGCTCGACGAGTGTCTTGCGCAGCGTGGCCACCCCGAATGGGACTGGTCGTTGGCACGTGGGTATGCACCGCCCTACGACGCCCTGCGGCCGTCGGTCTGGTTCGCTCGGCCGGGCAACCGGATCTACTCGCAGAAGGAGATCGCCGCGCAGCCCTCTCTGGAGGCGGCGAAGGCCATGGAGGACGTGGCGCGGTATCCGGCGACGTTCCCGGGAGACTTGCTGGCGTGCGAGCGAAGCGTCGAGACCCCCTCGGAAGCGGAGGTCCAGAAGGTGTCCTTCCCCGCGGGGTGGATGAAGCTGATCGAAGCCTGGCGCACGACGATGCGTGAGGCCGGCGAGCAGCTCGGGGGGAGCTTCGACACCTACGACGACTGCATGGGCACCGCCGATCTCGCCGTGCTCAAGGACAACGATGCGACCTACGACGACCTGGCACCAGTGATGCGCGACGAGGCAGCCAAGGCCGGAAAGCCGCCCGCCGAGGGCGCGGATCCGTCGACCTACACCGACGCATGGAAGCAGTTCCTCGAGACGGAGGATGAGGTCCTGGCTGCCGACACGGCATGTCGCAGCGACGTCTACAGCCGCGACATCGGCAAGGTCATGGCGACCATCACGGAGTTCGCCGAGAGGCACGCGGATGAGATCGCGGCGGTCCAGCAGGGCTGGAAGGACGTCGTGGCTCGGGCAGGTCGGCTGGGCTACCACGGACAGGTGGGCCCGCTGGCCAGTGGTCGTCGCCGTTGATTCAGCAGGGGTCGACGCACCCACCGCGCGCACCTCGCCGCGGCGGCGCCGCTCGGAGGACAACCCGCCCCGTCGCGACGCCGCCTTGCGTGTACGCACCGCGAGCACGAACACCCCCGACGCATCAACGGCGACGACCACGAGCGACTGACTTGTCGAGTCTCGATGCATCTTCGCTCGTGCCTCACGACAGATCGCCCAGCGGCTCGGGCTACTCGACGAGCTCAGGTCCCTCGACGGCGTTGACCACGTCGCGCAGGGTCTTGGTGAAGGTGCTCACCTTGCGCTCGGAGAGCTGGCCGATGATCTCCGACTCGACCGCGTTGAACTCGGGATAGAGCTGCTCCATCAGGCTGACTCCCTCGGGCGTCAGCCGGAGCCGGACCAGGCGCCGGTCGTGGTCGTCGCCCTCGCGCGCGATCAGCCCGCGTGCCTCAAGGGTCTTCACGACGCCGGTCAGGGTGGCCTTGGAGATGTCGGCCGACTCGGCGACGTGGCGGGTCTCCATGCCGTCCCAGATCCACACGACCCACAGCACGACGAACCCGGTCCAGGTCATGTCGTGCTGGCGCAGCACGCGGTTGGTCAGCTCGCTGCGCACCGCGTTGGCGGCGCGGAAGAGGTTGGACAGGGCGTTCGCGGCGGCGAAGTCCAGGGGGAGGGCTCCCACGTGGTCCTTCATCGCGCGCTCGGTCTCCTCGAGCGTGTGACGGTCCGGCATGCGGGTCAGCGTAGCCATGCCCTCGGACGCCCGAGATCGTTTGGGGGCAAACATTCTTCGGAAAACCTCCTCCGGGGGTCTGGTGCCCTGGGTCACAATGCGGCTATCGTACGGATCCGAACGATCCGGCGAAAGGGTGCCGGTGACCGCCGGCCCCGGCCGCGCGTACAGCGAAGGAGTCCCGATGTCGGACACCGTCAACACCACTCTGCGCAAGAACACGCTCGGCGTCGGGGCGATCGTCTTCCTGGTCCTCGCGGCCGTGGCGCCACTGACCGGCATGGTCGTGGTCGCCTCGCTCGCCATCGCCTTCGGGAACGGGGGCGGCGCGCCGTTCTCCTTCCTCGCGGTGGCCGCGATCCTGCTGCTCTTCGCGATCGGCTACGGCAAGATGTCGAGCCAGCTGGTCAACGCGGGCGGCTTCTACGCCTTCGTCGTCCAAGGCCTGGGCCGGCCCGCCGGTCTGGCCGCCGGCTACATCGCCACGCTCGGCTACAACTTCTTCGTCGTCGGCACCATCGGCACCAGCGGCTTCTTCATGATGGTGCTCATCGACTTCCTCTTCGGCTTCTCGATGAACTGGATCCTGTGGGGTGGGCTCTCCATCATCGTGGCCTACCTGATGGCGGTGAAGGGCATCGACTTCAGCTCCAAGGTGCTCGGTGTCTCCCTGGTGCTGGAGACCTCGATCCTGATCGTCTTCGACCTCGCGGTCCTGTTCAAGCACGGCTACGACTTCTCCGCCTTCTCCGGCGACGCGATCACCTCCGGCTCCCTCTCGATCGGCCTGCTGCTGGCCGGCACCGGCTTCCTCGGCTTCGAGGCCACCTCGCTGTTCAGCGAGGAGGCGAAGAACCCGCTCAAGACGATCCCGCGCGCGACCTACCTCGCCATCACGATCATCGGCCTGCTGCTGGCCGTCACCACCTGGGCGGTCGTCAGCGCGACCGGCGTCGCGGAAGCCCAGCAGACGAGCATCGACCACCTCGAGGCCGGCGACCTGGTGTTCAGCCTCGGTGCGGAGTACCTCGGCGAGTTCATGATGAAGGTGATGATGGTGCTGCTGCTGGTCAGCCTCTTCGCGGCCATGCTCGCCTTCCACAACTCGGCGACGCGGTACCTGTTCTCCCTCGGCCGGGCCCGGGTGCTGCCCCAGGCGCTGTCCCGCACGAGCGCCGGCGGCTCGCCGGTCCTCGCCGGAACCCTGCAGGCCGGCTTCGCGCTCGGCGTCGCCCTGCTGTTCCGGCTGCTCGACCTCGACCCCATCTTGCAGGTGGTCCCCGCGATGCTCGGCTTCGGCACGCTGGCCATCGTCGTGCTCCAGGCCCTGGCCGCGCTCTCGATCGTCGTCCACTTCCGGCGCAGCGCCGACCCGCGCGTCTTCAGCACCCTGGTCGCCCCCGGCATCGGCTTCGTCGGTCTGGTCTTCATCGTCGTCATGGCGGTCACCCACTTCGACGTGGTGGCCGGCTCGACGGAGAAGGTCATCACCAGCCTGCCGTGGCTGCTCGTGCTGGCCCTGGTCGTCGGGGTCGGCCAGGCCCTCTACCTCAGGAGCCGGCGGCCCGACATCTACCAGGGCCTCAACACCGACCTCGAGCGCTTCGACGACGACCTCGCCACCGACCCGGCCATCGGCTGATGATGGATCTGATGAGAAAGACGAACGGAGACTGACCGTGGAGCACATCGACGAGAACGCCCTGCGCGAGGCTGCCCAGCAGTTCGCCACGGACGGGATCGACGTCGTCCGCATCGGCTACAGCGACCTGATCGGCACCGAGCGTGGCCGAGACGTCCTGGCCGACCGGTTCGACCGGACCGTCGGGGACGGGGTCGCGTTCTGCCGCTCGGTCTACGCCACCTCGCCGATGGGCGACGTCATCGACATCGCCGGCGGCCTCTCGGCGGGCCTGCCCGACATCGTCGTGGTGCCCGACCTCGCCACGGTGCGGTCGGTGCCGTGGGAGCCGGGCGTCGCCCACGTCATCGCCGACGTCTACAACCCCGACGGCTCGCCGTCCGAGGAGAGCCCGCGCCAGGTGCTCAAGCGGGTCGTCGACCGGTTCGCCGAGCTGGGGATGCAGCCTGTCGTCGGCCCCGAGCTGGAGTTCTACGTGCTCGAGGAGGACGAGACCAAGCCCAACGGCTGGCGCCGGTACGGTGACGCCACCGGCAACGTCTACGTCTCGGGCCTCAAGGGCGACCCCGAGAACACGCTGATCGCGTCGCTGCGCGAGCTGGCGGCGTACGGCCTCGACGTGGTCGCCGCCAACCACGAGTTCTCGGGCGGCCAGTTCGAGATCAACCTGTGGCACTCCGAGGCCCTCGACGCAGCGGACCGCGCGTTCCGGTTCAAGACGGCGGTGCAGGAGCTGTCGCGACGGCGCGGCAAGATGGCGACCTTCATGGCCAAGCCGTTCAACGACGAGGGCGGCTCCGGCTTCCACATCCACTTCAGCACCGTCGACAGCGAGGGCACACCGCTCTTCGACGACCCGGACGGCGTCGACGGGCTCTCCGAGATCGGCCGGGCCGCGATCGCCGGCGTGCTCGCCCACGCCCCGGCGCTGGCCGCCCTGCACAACCCGACGATCAACTCCTACAAGCGGTTCGGGCCCGACACCCTCGCGCCGTGGCTGGTCGACTGGGGTCTCGACAACCGCAGCGCCATGGTCCGGATCCCGCCCGAGCGCGGTCGCGCCTCGCGGATGGAGCTGCGCCTCGGCGACGCCTCCGCGAACCCGTACCTCGCCATCGCCAGCCTGCTCGCGGCGGCGTACCTCGGCATCCGCGACCACCTGAGGCCCCCCGACAAGCTCGAGGGCTACGGCTACGACCCGACCAAGGCCGACCGGCTGCCGGCCGACCTCGGCGCCGCGATCGACGCGCTCGAGGAGGACAAGGACCTCGCCGACCTGCTCGGGCCGTCGTTCGTCGAGGCCTTCGTGGCCTACAAGCGCAACGAGCTCGAGCGGTTCGGCCAGTGGGTGACCGACTGGGAGTTCCGGGAGTACGCCTACCACCTGTGAGGTGGTCGGCGAGAGGGGAGAGACAACCGTGACGACGCAACCCATCGTCCGCGAGTTCGAGGCCGACCTGACGGTGGTCGCCGCCGTCGAGGCCGCTGCCGACGTGGTGACGCTGACGCTGGCGGCCGCCGACGGCACGCCGCTGCCGCCGTGGACGCCCGGCGCGCACATCGACCTGGTGCTGGGGGAGGACCTGGTCCGCCAGTACTCCCTGTGCGGCAGCCCCGCCGACACCGGCTGCTACCGGGTCGGCGTGCTCCGCGCGCCCGACAGCCGGGGCGGCTCGAAGGCGGTCCACGCCGAGCTGCACGAGGGCGCCACGGTCCGGGTCCGCGGCCCGCGCAACCACTTCCCGATGGTCGCCTCCCGGCGCTACCTGTTCCTCGCCGGCGGCATCGGCATCACCCCGATGCTGCCGATGATCGCCGAGGCGGAGGCCTCCGGCGCCGAGTGGCGCCTGGTGTACGGCGGCCGCTCGCGCTCCTCAATGGCCTTCCTCGACGAGCTGGCGGCGTACGGCGACAAGGTGAGCCTGCTGCCCCAGGACGAGGCCGGCCTCCCCGACCTCGACGCCCTCCTCGGCGAGGCCACGCCCGACACCCTCGTCTACACCTGTGGGCCGACCGGGCTGCTCGACGCGGTCGAGGAGCGCTGCGCCGCCTCCTGGCCGGCGGGCAGCCTGCACCTGGAGCGGTTCTCGGCCAAGGCGCCTTCGTCGGAGAGCGCCGACACCGCGTTCGAGCTGGTCCTCCAGCGCTCCGGCCTGACCCTCGAGGTGCCGGCCGACAGGTCGATCTTCGAGGTCTGCCGGGAGGCCGGCGTCGGCGTCGTCGGCTCCTGCCTCGAGGGCGTGTGCGGCACCTGCGAGACCGAGGTGATCGAGGGCGACGTCGAGCACCGCGACTCCATCCTCAACGAGGAGGAGAAGGAGTCCAACGAGTTCATGATGATCTGCGTCTCCCGCTGCCGCGGCGACCGGCTGACACTGGACCTGTGACGGGAGCCTTGAGATGAGAGACCGCAGCACCGGCTACCCGCGCAACGCCTGGTACGCCCTCGCCGCGTCCGCCGAGGTCGGCTCGACCCCGCTCGGCACCCGCGCGCTCGACACGCCCGTCGTCTTGTACCGGGCCGGCGACGGCTCCGTGGTCGCCCTCGGCGACCGCGACGCCCACCGCCCCTACCCGCTCAGCCTCGGCCACGTCGACGGCGACACCATCGTGTCCGGGTACTCCGGCTTCGCCTACGACCGCACCGGCACCTGCGTCCGGGTCCCCTCCCAGGCCCAGGTGCCCTACGGCGCCCGGGTGCCGTCGTACCCGGTGGTGGAGGAGGGCGACCTGGTCTGGGTCTGGCTCGGCGAGCCGTCCCTGGCTGCGCTGCGTCCCCCCGTCCCGACGCCGTGGCTGTCCGACGCCGCGTGGGACACCTTCGGCGGCCAGTGGGAGACCGCTGCCGGCATCGGGCTGCTCCACGACAATTTCGCCGACATCACCCACGTCGCCGTCGTCGACCCGGTCATCTCGCCGCCCGTGCTGACCGGCGTCGCGCCCGCGCTCGAGGTGGAGCTCACCGAGACCACCGTCCACTTCCACCGCGACTGGCCCGCCGCCCCCATGCCCGAGTGGCAGGCCAAGATCTCCGGCGCGTCCACCACGGCCTCGTACCCGCAGCGTGAGGAGGGCGCCTTCCTGGCCCCCGGCCTGTGGGCCGACCGCTGGGACGTGCTGCTGCCCGAGTCGGACGGCGGGGTGCAGACCTTCCGGTTCACGCACGCCGTGACCCCCGTCGGCGCCCGCCACACCCGCCACCTGTGGCGCGTCAGCCGCAACTTCGCCCCCGGCGCCGAGGCCTCCGACGCGCTGCGGCCGATCTTCGAGTCCTACTACCTCAAGGTCCGCGAGATCCTCGAGACCATGCAGCAGGTCATCGACCGCGACGGGTACGGCGAGGACGTCAACGTCGCCGCCGACCTGGCGGCGCTGCAGGTGCGCAAGATCCTGCGACGGCTGGTGGCGGACGAGGGCTGAGCCCACCGGCCCCGCCCGCGCGCAACGAGGCCCCGCCACCCGAGCAGGGTGGCGGGGCCTCGTGCTGTCTACGAAGGGGAAGTCCTCAGTCGTTGGTGGTGACCTTGACCGGCAGCGTCTTGATGCCGTTGACGAAGTTGCTGCGCACCCGTCGTACGTCGCCGTTCAGCTCGATCGAGGCGAGTCGCGGGATCAGCTCCTCGAACATCAGCCGGATCTCCATCCGGGCCAGGTTGTTGCCCATGCACAGGTGCGGGCTGCCCTTGCCGAAGGTGACGTGGTCGATGTTGTTGCGGGTGACGTCGAAGTCGTAGGGGTTCTCGAAGACGTCCTCGTCGCGGTTGCCGGAGGCGAACCACATGACGACCTTGTCGCCTTCCTTGATCTGCTGGCCGCCGAGCTCGACGTCGCGAGTGGCGGTGCGGCGGAAGTGGTAGACGGGGGAGGCCCAGCGCAGGAACTCCTCGACGGCGTCGGGGATGAGCGACGGGTCGGCCTGGAGCCTGGCGAGCTGCTCGGGGTGCTCGATGAGGGCGAGCATCGAGTGGGTGATGGTGTGGCGGGTGGTCTCGTTGCCGGCGACGACGAGGAGCAGGAAGTACGAGTCGTACTCGGAGGCCGACATGGCCTGGCCGTCCTCGGGGATCTTGTTGACCAGCTGGCTGACCAGGTCGGTGCCGTCGCCGCCCTTGCGGCCCGCGGCGAGCTCGCGCCCGTAGTCGAAGACCTCCTGCGAGACGGGGGAGCGGAACGGCAGGTGCTTGTACTGCTCGCTCTCCGCGTCGGAGATCAGGATCTTGGCGTGCTCGGGGTCGGAGAACCCGATGATCTCGTTGCCCCAGTCGATGAGCTGCCCGGTCTTCTCCTGGGGTACGTCGAGCAGCCGGGCCAGCACCTGGATCGGGAAGTCGGCGCTGACGTCGGCGACGAAGTCGAACTCGCCCTTGGCCAGGGCCGCGTCGACGGTGGCGCGGGTGATGTCGCGCAGCAGCTCCTCGTAGTTGCGCATCAGGTTCGGCCGGCTGAACTCGCGCGAGATGAGCTTGCGCAGCGCGCGGTGGCGCAGGCCGTCCATCTCGAGGATGGAGCGGCGGGCCTCCTGCAGCTCGGGCTCGACCTCCTCGAGGTTGACGAAGTTGGTGGAGGTGAAGGTCTCGGGGTCCTTGTCGACCTCGCAGATGTCGGCGTGCCTCGTCACGGCCCAGAAGCCGTGGCCACCGTCGGTCTCGCGCTGCCAGAACACCGGCGCCTCCGCGCGGAGGGTGTCGAGCATGCCCCAGGCCTCGGGCCCGGAGAAGCGGTCCAGGTCGACCAGGTCGACGTCGGCCAGCGGGACGTACGGCGGCTTGTCCACGGCGGTTTCTCCATCTGCTCGGGGGTGGATCGGTAGATCGTTTGGATCCGAACAATATCTCCCGAAAATGTCGGGCGCAAGGGTGGTCTTTCGTCCCTGGGGTGGCTATCGTACGGATCCGAACGACTTGCACATCCTCGACCGGAGCTGAGGCCCGATGAACGACATGAAGGGGTTCTTCTTCCCCCGCACCGAGACCGGCCAGTCCTCGCTGATCCCGTCTCCGCCGTGGTACTACTCCGGCGACCTGCTGACGGTGGAGTACCGCACGGACCCGGCTCGCGTCGCCGAGCTGCTGCCCGCGCCGCTCGAGCTCGCGCCGGAGGACCCGGGCGCGGTCGCGCTGATCTGGGCCGACTGGCAGTCCTGCTCCGGCACCCGCGAGGAGCTGCTCGACCCGGTCCGCTCGCAGTACAAGGAGGCGTTCGTCGTCGTCCGCTGCGCCTTCGAGGGCGTGACCTACTCCCGCTGTGTCTACATCTGGGTCGACAAGGACTTCGCGATCGCCCGCGGCATGCACCAGGGTTACCCGAAGAAGCTCGGCTCGATGTGGCAGACCCGCCCGCACCCGTTCTCCCACGCGGCCCCGCAGGTCGCCCCGGGCGGCGTCTTCGGCGCCACGCTGGCCGCCGGCGACCGTCGCCTCGCACAGGCCGTGCTGACCCTCACCGAGGAGTCGCCGACCAACGGCTTCGTCAACGGCCACCCGATGGCCCACCACCGTGTCTACCCGGGCATCGAGAAGGGCAGCCCCGACGCGTACGCCGAGCTCATCGCCTCCGGCTCCAGCTCCTTCGAGGCGGGTCCGGCCTACACCGGCGACGTCGAGCTCGAGCTGTTCGAGTCGCCGACCGAGGAGCTGCACCACCTCGAGGTGCAGGAGATCATCGGCGGCTACTACCGCCAGGTCGGTGTCGTCTGGGATGGCGGCACGTCGCTGGCGACCCTCACCGACCGCCGGTCGGAGGCGGCCCGATGAGTGAGCACCCCGACAACAAGGCCGTCGTCGAGGGCGTCGAGGTCGACACCCGCCACTGGATCGGCGGACAGCGCGTCGCGTCCGCCACCACCTTCACCGACGTCTCCCCGATCGACGAGACCCCGCTCGCCGAGGTCCACGCCGGTACGGCGACCGAGGTCGACGCAGCGGTCGCGGCCGCCCGCGATGCCTTCCCCGCGTGGGCGGCCCTGTCGGTCAAGGAGCGCAGTGACATCCTGCGCGCCGTCGCCGACGGCATCGAGGCTCGCATCGAGGACCTGTCGGTCGTCGAGACCCGCGACAACGGCTCGCTGCTGCGCAGCCACCGCCGGGGCGTCATGCCCCGCGTCGCGATGAACTTCCGCGCCTTCGCCGACTACGCCGAGCACCAGCTCGGCCACCCCGACATGGAGGTGCCGGGCCGCGGCCACCGCGAGCGGATCAGCTACGACCCGGCCGGCGTCGTCGCGATCATCACACCCTGGAACGCGCCGCTGATGCTCGCCAGCTGGCGGATCGGTCCTGCGCTCGCCGCCGGCAACACGGTCGTCGTCAAGCCGCCGGAGTGGGCGCCGCTGACCGCGAGCCTGCTGGCCGACATCATGCACGAGGCGGGCGTGCCCGCGGGGGTGTTCAACGTCGTCCAGGGCACCGGCCTCGAGGCGGGCGCGCCACTGACGGCGCACCCCGACATCAACCGGCTCGCCTTCACCGGCTCGGTCCCGACCGCCGGTGTCATCTCGAAGGCGGCGGCCGCCAACATCGTGCCGCTGTCCTACGAGCTCGGCGGCAAGTCGCCGCTGATCGTCTTCGAGGACGCCGACCTCGACCTCGCCGTCGAGCTCGCGGTCGAGCAGTTCGACAACGCCGGCCAGGTCTGCCTCAAGGCGGCCCGGATGATCGTCCACTCCTCGCTCGCCGAGGAGTTCACCGAGCGGGTCGTCGCGAAGGCCGCGACGCTGGTCCAGGGCGACCCGCGCGACGAGGCCACCGACGTCTCGGCGCTCGTCTCCCGGCGCCACTTCGAGCAGATCTCGGGCTTCGTCGAGCGCGCGCTCGCGGACGGGGCCCGCCCGCTGCTCGGCGGCGGGCCGAACACCGAGCTGGGCGGCCTCTACTACCGTCCGACGATCCTGGTCGACGCCGCACCCGATGCGGAGATCATGACCGAGGAGGTCTTCGGGCCGGTCGTCACG
Organism: Nocardioides sp. S5-5; assembly: GCF_054954065.1. Classification (NCBI taxonomy): domain Bacteria; kingdom Bacillati; phylum Actinomycetota; class Actinomycetes; order Propionibacteriales; family Nocardioidaceae; genus Nocardioides; species Nocardioides sp. S5-5. The sequence continues at coordinate 3,591,871 of NZ_CP199913.1, read as the reverse complement.
ATCGAGACCTTCGAGACCGAGGAGGAGGCGGTGGCGAAGGCCAACGACACCCGGTTCGGTCTGGCCGCGACGCTGGCCACCGGCGACCCCGAGCGGGCCGAGCGGGTCTCCAGGCAGCTGCGCGCCGGCACGGTCTGGGTCAACTGCTTCTTCGTCCGCGACCTCAACGCGCCCTTCGGCGGCAGCGGCCGCTCCGGCATCGGCCGGGAGGGCGGCATCTGGTCGTTCGACTTCTACACCGACATCAAGAACAGCGTCTTCTCGCCGACCGGCTGGGCGGACGCGCAGGGAGGTGGGACCGATGGGTGAGGTCGTCGGCGCGGGACTGATCGCGCACGTCCCCACGATCGTGCTGCCGGAGGCGATCCGGCGCGAGCTCAACGACGGCCGGGACTCCACGCTGGTCTCGGGCCTGCGGCAGCTGCGCCGCGAGGTCTTCGACGTCCTCGACTACGACACCGTCGTCGTCCTCGACTCCCACTGGGCGACCACCGTCGAGTGGGTGGTCACCGCCCAGGACCGCCGCAGCGGCCTGTTCACCTCCGAGGAGCTGCCCCGCGGCATGCAGCGGCGCCACTACGACTTCGCGGGCGACCCGGAGCTGGCGCACCTGATCGCGAGCAAGGCCCCCGAGAACTCCACGTGGATCACCGCGATCGACGACCACAGCCTGCCGATCTTCTACGCCACCACCAACGTGTGGGAGTACCTCGGCCAGGGCCTGCCCGAGAAGCGGTGGATCTCGATCGGCGTGTGCCAGACCGCCGACGGCGAGGACGCGCTGCGCCTGGGCCGGGCCCTCGGCGCCGCGATCGCCGAGTCCGACCGCAAGGTGCTGCTCATCGCCTCCGGCGCGATGTCCCACATGTTCTGGGGCCTGCGCCAGCTGCGCGACCACGAGGCGTCGGGCGTCGAGCACATCTTCTCGCCGGAGGCCGCGGCCGCCGACGCCGAGCGGATCGGCTGGTTCAAGAACGGCGAGCACGCCCGCGTCCTCGACACCATGGACGAGTTCTACAAGTTCAAGCCCGAGGCCCGGTTCCAGCACTACCTGATGATGATCGGCGCCCTCGGCGAGGGCGACTGCACCGCTCCCGGCCGCCAGTACGGCGAGTACGAGAACTCCATCGGCACCGGCCAGGTCCACCTCTGGTTCGACCGTCCCGAGGCTGGCTTCCCCGCCGCCCGCACCACCCCGACCGACCCCGACTACGTCCGCCAGATGGGCGGCCCCGGTGCCGACGTACCGGCCGCCGGCTGAGCCGATCCGAGAGGAACCCACGAGATGACCACCGAGTACCGCCGGATCCTCCTCGACGGCAACGCCGTCGACGTCCGCCGCGACGGCGAGACCCTGGTCGCCGGCGACGGCCGTGCTGTCGCCATCGCCGACGCCACCCACCTGCCGCCCGTGACGCCGAGCAAGATCGTCTGCGTCCACCTCAACTACTCCTCGCGCGTCGAGGAGATGATGACCAAGCTGCCGCCGGCGCCGACCTACTTCCACAAGCCGGTCTCCGCGCTCAACGCGCACGAGTCCGCCGTGGTCCGCCCCCAGGGCTGCAAGTGGCTCAACTACGAAGGCGAGATCGCCATCGTCATCGGCAAGACGGCCCGCAACATCTCGCCCGAGGAGGCCGGCGACTACATCCGTGGCTACTCGATCGGCAACGACTACGGCCTCCACGACTTCCGCGACACCGACTCCGGCTCGATGCTGCGGGTCAAGGGCGCCGACACGCTGTGCCCGATCGGCCCCGGCATCGTCGAGGGCTGGGACTTCCACGACAAGCGGATCCGCACCATCGTGAACGGCGAGGTGCGCCAGGACGGCAACACCCGCGAGATGAAGTGGGACATGCACTACCTCGTCGCCGACATCGCGCGCACGATCACGCTGCAGCCCGGCGACATCTTGATGTCCGGCACCCCGGCCATCTCCCGCACCGTCTACCCCGGCGACGTCGTCGAGGTCGAGGTCGAGGGCCTCGGCACCCTGCGCAACCACATCGTCGAGGGCCCGACGCCGATCCGCAGCGACGTCGGCGCCCAGCCGACGGAGAGCGAGGAGGTCCTCTCGACCGCGCAGGGCGGCGACTGGGAGTTCCGCGGGATCCGCAAGCCCGATCTCTCGAACACCCACTGAGACTGCGCCGTCAGGAAGGACACCGCAGTGCCCGCACCCCGGATGCTGATGATCCTCAGCGAGAACTGGACCATCACCGACGGCCGCAGCCTCGGCGACCTGGTCACCTGGTCGAGGATCGCCGAGGACACCGGCTTCGACGCGGTGATGATCTCCGAGCACGTCGTCCTCGGCCCCGACGCCAGCGACCAGGGGGTGATGGGCAACCCGCGCGACTACGCGATGCCCGGCAACCAGGACCCGCTGATGCCGTGGCCCAACTCGCTGATGCTGTTCTCGGCGATCGCCGCGGTCACCTCGCGGATCCGACTGGTCGGCGCCGCGGTGCTCGCGCCGCTGCGCCACCCGCTGATGCTGGCCCGTGAGCTCGGCACCCTCGACCTGATCTCCGAGGGCCGGCTGGTCGTCCAGCCGAGCGTGAGCTGGAGCAGGGACGAGTACGACGCGCTCGGCGTACCGTTCCGGGAGCGCGGCCGGATCCTCGACGAGCAGCTCGAGGTGATGGACCTGGTCTTCAGGCAGTCGCCGGCCACCCACCACGGCCACTACTTCGACTTCGCGGACATCTACCTCGAGCCGAAGGCGTTCCGCCCCGACGGGCCGCGGATGTGGTTCGGCGGGCAGCGGGCGCACGGCGCGGTCGTGGAGCGGCTGGTCAGGTACGGCCACGGCTTCCACCCGCTCGGTCGGCCGACGCCCGCGGACCTGCAGGTGATCCGGGACGCGATGGCCGCCGCCGACCGCGACATCGCCGAGCTGGAGATGGTCGGGGGAGTGCGCTACGCGTTCCCCGACGACCACTCGCCGGCCGACCTGGCGGCGTCGATGGACTCGATCCCCGAGCAGCTCGAGCAGGGCTTCACCACGATCTGCATCAAGCCGTCGATGTACATCGACGACAAGAGCGAGATCGAGGCGTTCTGCAAGGACGTGATGAAGCGGGCGGAGGCGATGGGCTGATGGCCGACCCGAAGCGGCTGCTGGTCATCGGGCACGACTACCTCGAGACCGCCGGCTCGATCGAGGGCCGCTTCGTCGAGCGCGGCTACGAGATCGACAGCGTGCGCGTGGTCCCCTCGGACCGCTTCGACGACCCCGGCGTGGACTTCGACTTCCCCGACCCGCGTGCGTACGGCGCCGTCCTGGTGCTCGGCGCACGGTGGAGCTCCTACAGCGACGCGGTCGCGTCCTGGGTGAAGCCGGAGACCGAGCTGCTGCAGGCCGCCGACGACGCCGGGATCCCGGTCTTCGGCATCTGCTTCGGCGGCCAGATGCTCGCGCAGGCGCACGGCGGCGAGGTCGTCGCGTCACCGGTGCCGGAGGTCGGACCGCACGTCGTGTCCGGCGTACCGGCCGTCGCCGGGATCTGGACCCAGTGGCACTACGACCGGTTCGTGCCGCCGCCGGACGCGACCGTGGTCGGGGTCAACGCGGCCGCGCCCCAGGCGTTCGTGCTGCGCCGCAACCTGGCCGTGCAGTTCCACCCCGAGATCGACGCCGACAGCTTCGAGCTCTGGCTGCGCGACGGCGGCGAGCAGGACGCTCGCGACCGTGGGCTCGACCCGCAGGTGCTGGCCGAGCACGTCCGCTCGCTCGACGCCGACATCCGGGTGCGGGCGGCGGCGCTCGTCGACTACTTCCTCGACGAGGTGGCGGGGCGGTGACGGGAAAGGTCGTCCTCGTCACCGGGGGCGGCACCGGCATCGGCGCCGCTGTCGCGCGGCTGCTCGCCGCGGGCGGTGATCAGGTGGTCGTCTGCGGTCGCCGCGAGGCTCCGCTGCGGGCAGTGGCCGAGGAGACCGGCGCCCACGTCGTCGTCGCCGACGTCAGCGAGCCCTCCGGTGTGGAGCGGGTCGTCGACGACACCGTCGCCGCCTTCGGCCGGCTCGACGGGCTCGTGCTCAATCACGGGATCATCCACGTCGGCCGGGTCGACGAGGTCACCCCCGAGCAGTGGGACGACACGATCCGGGTCAACCTCACCTCGCCGTTCCTGCTGGTCCGGGCCGCGCTGCCGCACCTGCTGGCCGTCCGCGGGTCCGTCGTCGCCGTCTCCTCGGTCGCCGCGCTCCGCGCCGCCGACGGGATGGCCGCGTACTCCGCCAGCAAGGCCGGCCTGCTGCTGCTCACCCAGTCCCTGGCCGTCGACCACGGCCGCGACGGGCTGCGCGCCAACGCGATCTGCCCCGGCTGGACCGCCACCGAGATGGGCGACCTGGAGATGGCCGAGCTCGGTGCGGCCCGCGGGCTCTCGGTGCCCGACGCCTACCGGCTCGCCACGGCCGTCGTACCGCAGCGCCGGGCGGCGCAGCCCGAGGAGATCGCCGCGACGGTCGGCTGGCTGCTGTCCGACGCGGCGTCGTACGTCAACGGCGTGGTCCTGCCTGTCGACGGCGGCTCGTGCGTCGTCGACCCCGGCACCCTCGCCCTCGATCCCCGCGTGTCCGTCGACCTGTCCCAGGAGTCCTGATGAGCAAGTACGCCGTCCGCAACCCCGCCACCGGCGAGGTGCTGGAGACCTACCCGAGTGCCACCGACGCGGAGGTCACGGCGGCGGTCGAGGCCGCCGCGAACGCCCACGAGGCCTGGGGGCGGCGTACGGCGGTGGCCGAGCGCGCCGCTGCGGTCGCCCGGGTCGCCGCGCTGCACCGCGAGCGGGCCGACGAGCTCGCCGAGGCGATCAACCTCGAGATGGGCAAGGCGCTGGGCGCCGCGAAGGGCGAGGTGCTCTTCTCCGCCGACATCTACCAGTACTACGCCGACCGCGCCGAGACCCTGCTCGCCGACCAGCCGATCGAGCTGCTCGGCGGCGACGGCCACGCCCTGATCCGCCGCCAGTCGGTCGGCGCGCTGCTCGGGATCATGCCGTGGAACTACCCGGTCTACCAGGTCGCCCGCTTCGCCGCGCCCAACCTGCTGCTCGGCAACACCATCGTCCTCAAGCACGCTGCCCAGTGCCCGCGCTCGGCCGCGCTGCAGGAGCAGATCTTCAAGGACGCGGGCCTGCCCGCCGGCGCCTACGTCAACGTCTACGCGACCAGCGAGCAGATCGCCGAGGTCATCGCCGACCCGCGCATCCACGGCGTCTCGCTCACCGGCTCCGAGCGCGCCGGCTCGATCATCGGCGAGCTCGCCGGCAAGCACCTGAAGAAGTGCGTCCTCGAGCTCGGCGGCGCCGATCCGTTCGTGCTGCTCTCGACCGACGACCTCGCTTCGGCCGTCGACGACGCCCTGTCCGCCCGCACCGGCAACGTCGGCCAGGCCTGCAACGGAGCCAAGCGCTTCGTGGTCGTCGACGACCTGTACGACGCCTTCGTCGGCCTGCTCAACGACAAGATCGCCACCGCCGGCACCGGCGCCCCGCTGTCCTCGGTCGGCGCGGCCGAGGAGCTCGCCGCTCAGGTCGCCGCCGCGGTCGCCGCCGGCGCCAGCCTGGTCTCCGCGGGGGAGCGCGACGGCGCCTTCCACCCGGTCGGCGTCCTCACCGACGTGACCCCCGACAACCCGGCCTACCACCAGGAGTTCTTCGGCCCGGTCGCCATGGTCTTCCGCGCCGCCGACGAGGCGGACGCGGTCCGGATCGCCAACGACACGCCGTACGGCCTCGGCTCGTACGTCTACACCACCGATTCCGAGCAGGCCGACCGCGTCGCCAGCGCGCTCGAGGTCGGCATGGTGTTCGTCAACGGCGTCGGCCTCGAGGCGGTCGAGCTGCCGTTCGGCGGGGTCCGGCTGTCCGGCTACGGTCGCGAGCTCGGCACCCTCGGCATCGACGAGTTCGTCAACAAGAAGATGATCCGGGTGGCTCGCTGAGCGTCGGTTTCTCAAGGGATGCAGCCCGACCTGCGCTTCCCTATTCAAATTTGAACGGGGAAGCGTCGGTTCTCCTGCATCCCTTGAGAAACCCGACCCAGGCAGTTCCACCCCCTCAGGCCCGCCGCCCAGAACCACAGCCCACCAGACGCAGCGCCAGATCCGAGTAGTAGTCGCCGATCTGGGTGGGGGACCATTCGCCGTCCTCGCGGTACCAGCGGGCGACGTCGACACCGAGCGAGGCGAGGGCGGTCGCCGCGAGAGCCGGGTCCGGGGTGTCGAACACGCCGGCGGCCACGCCCTCGCGGACCAGGGCCCGCAGCTCGCGGTCGATGCCGGTGCGCAGCTCGTCGATGACCGCGCGATGCTCGTGGCTGAGCGCGGCGAGCTCGTAGTTGAGGATCCGCGCGACGGTGTGGTGGTGGGCGTGGAACTCCGCGAACGCGCGCCCCACCGCCGCGACCTGCGCCACCGGGTCCGTTGCGGACGCGCGGGCCTCGTGGACGGTGTCGAGTGCCTGCTGGTGGCCCTGGCGCGAGATCAGGAAGAGCAGCTCCTCCTTGGACTTGTGATGTACGTAGACCGCGGCGGGGCTCATCCCGGCGGCACCCGCGATGTCGCGGGTGGTCGTGCCGTGGAAGCCCTTCTCGGAGAACGCGGTGACGGCCGCCTCGAGCAGCCGGGCACGGGTCGCCTCGGCGCGGGACGGGGGCGTCGTCATCGTCGTACCTCCGGGTCTTGACGGGGTTCGGGGACTCCGGGCAGACTCAGGCTACACGCTAAGCAAGCGCTTAGTAACCTGATGCGAAGCGAGGCAGTCAGTGAGCAGCAGATTCGAGGGCAGGACCGCCATCGTCACCGGGGCGAGCCGGGGGATCGGGCTCGCGATCGCCGAGCGGCTGGTCGCCGAGGGCGCCCGGGTGGTCATCACCGGTCGCGGCAAGGGGGCTCTCGACGAGGCCGTGGTCGGGCTCGGCGGGCCGTCGGTCGCGCTGGGCGTGGCGGGCCGGGCCGACGACGCGGAGCACCAGGCCGACGTCGTCCGCCAGGCCATCGAGACCTTCGGCAGCATCGATCTGCTCGTCAACAACACCGGCATCAACCCGGCCTACGGCCCGATGATCGAGCTCGACCTCGACGCCGCGCGCAAGATCGTCGAGGTCAACGTGCTGGCCGCCCTGGCCTGGACCCAGCGCGTCCACCAGGCGTGGATGAAGGAGCACGGCGGCGCGGTCGTCAACGTCTCCTCCGCGACGGGGGTGAAGCCGGCCCCCGGCATCGGCATGTATGGCGCCAGCAAGGCCATGCTCATCTCGATGACCGAGCTGCTGGCCGTCGAGCTCGGTCCCGACATCCGGGTGAACGCCGTCGCGCCCGCGGTCGTGAAGACCAAGTTCGCGGGCGCGCTCTACGAGGGCCGCGAGAGCGACGTCGCCGCGCAGTACCCGCTCAAGCGGCTCGGCGTGCCCGACGACGTCGGCAGCGTCGTCGCCCTCCTGCTCTCCGACGACGCCGCGTGGGTGACCGGCCAGACCGTCGTCATCGACGGCGGCGTCACGCTGACCGGAGGCATCGAGTGAATCCGCCCGGACTCGACCTCGACGCCCTCGGCGCCTGGCTGGCCACCGCCGTCCCGGGCGCCGGCAGCTCGCTCACCGCGGAGCTGATCGCGGGCGGCAAGTCGAACCTGACCTTCGCCGTCTCCGACGGCACCTCCGAGTGGATCGTGCGGCGCCCGCCGCTCGGCCACGTGCTGGCGACCGCCCACGACATGGGTCGCGAGTACCGCGTCATGTCGGCGCTCCAGGGCAGCGCCGTCCCGGTGCCGCGCACCGACGCGTTCTGCGCCGACACCGCCGTGGTCGGCGCGGAGTTCTACGTGATGGAGCGGTGCGCCGGCACGCCGTACCGTCGCGCGTCGGAGCTCGTCGAGCTGGGCGCCGAGCGCACCCGCGCGATCTCCGAGCGGATCGTCGACATCCTCGCCGCCCTCCACGCAGTGGATCCGGCACAGGTCGGACTCGGCGACTTCGGCCGTCCCGAGGGCTTCCTCGGCCGCCAGGTCGGGCGCTGGCGCAAGCAGCTCGACGCCTCCCGCACCCGCGACCTGCCCGCCGCCGACGAGCTGCACCGGAGGCTGGCCGCGTCGGTCCCCGCCGAGTCGACGACCGGCATCGTCCACGGCGACTTCCGGCTCGACAACGTGCTGATCGACACCGCCGCCGGGGACCGGGCGACCGCCGTACTGGACTGGGAGATGGCGACTCTCGGCGACCCGCTCACGGACCTCGCGCTGATGCTGACCTACCACCGGCTCGGCGAGTCCATCGGTGAGGCGGTCACCGACGCCTCGACGGCTCCGGGCTTCCTGTCCGAGGGCGAGATCGTCGCGCGATACGCCGCCGCCAGCGACCGCGACCTGTCCGGCTTCGGCTGGTACCTCGGCCTCGCGGCCTTCAAGCTCGCCGCCATCCTGGAGGGCATCCACTACCGCTACCTCGCCGGCCAGACCGTCGGCGAGGGGTTCGACGACATCGGCGCCGCGATCTATCCGCTGCTCGACGCCGGCCTCACCGCACTGCGCTGAAACTATTGGAGGAAGATGTGATGGACTTCGGATTCGACGCCCGGACCGAGGAGCTGCGGGCCACGATGCTCGCGTTCATGGACGAGGTCGTGTATCCCGCCGAGGCGGTCTTCGAGGAGCAGTTCGCCGCGCTCGACGACCCGTGGGCCTGGGACTCCACGCCGATCATCCGGGAGCTGCGCGCCGCGGCCCGTGAGCGCGGCCTGTGGAACCTCTTCCTGCCCGGCGAGCACCCCGGCGTCGAGGGCGCCGGCCTCACCAACGTGCAGTACGCCGCGCTCGCCGAGATCTCCGGTCGCTCGATCCACCTCGCACCGGCGGCCATGAACTGCGCGGCGCCGGACACCGGCAACATGGAGGTGCTGCACCTGTTCGGCACCGACGAGCAGAAGAAGGCGTGGCTCGAGCCGCTGCTCAACGGCGAGATCCGCTCGGCGTTCGCGATGACCGAGCCCGACGTCGCGTCCTCCGACGCCACCAACATCGGACTCTCGATCGTGCGCGACGGCGACGAGTACGTCCTCAACGGGCGCAAGTGGTGGATCACCGGCGCGATGAACCCGAACTGCAAGATCTTCATCGTCATGGGCAAGACCGACCCGACCGCCGACCGACACCGCCAACAGTCGATGGTCCTGGTCCCGCGTGAGGTCCCCGGCCTGGAGGTCGTGCGCGGCATGCAGGTGATGGGGTACGACGACCACGAGCACGGCGGTCACGCCGAGCTGCGCTTCACCGACGTACGCGTCCCCGCCTCGAACCTGATCGGTGAGGAGGGCGGCGGCTTCGGCATCGCCCAGGCGCGCCTCGGCCCGGGCCGGATCCACCACTGCATGCGCTCGATCGGCATCGCCGAGCGGGCCATCGAGATGATGTGCGAGCGCGCCGAGTCGCGGGTCGCCTTCGGCCGTCCGATCGCCGACCAGGGCGTGATCCGGAGCTGGATCGCGGAGTCGCGGGTCAAGCTCGAGCAGCTGCGCCTGCTGGTCCTCAAGACCGCGTGGCTGATGGACACCGTCGGCAACAAGGGCGCGCACACCGAGATCCAGGCGATCAAGATCGCCACCCCCGAGACCGTCCAGTGGATCCTCGACAAGGCGATCCAGGTCCACGGCGCCGGCGGCCTCTCCCAGGACTTCCCGCTGGCCAACATGTACGCCGGCATCCGCACCCTGCGCTTCGCCGACGGTCCCGACGAGGTACACAAGAATGCGCTCGCCAAGGCCGAGCTGCGCCGGCAGGCGGCGCGCCGCGAGGCCTGACCTGCTCGGGAGGACGGCGGGCTCGCCCGCCGTCCCCCCGACGGTCCCAGGTCGCACGGGATTCACCCGTCGTTCTCCCGGTGCCGGGATTTTGGGCTCTGTCGACCCAACCCCGTTCACCCGAGGACACACCTGTCGTGAAATCCGCCACTCGCGCTGTCGCAGTCGCTGCGGCCGGCGCCCTCGGCCTCACCGGCCTCTCCTTCCTCGCCGTCACCGCACCCGCGCGTGCCGCTGACCCGTCCGGCGCACTCGGGAGCGTCGTGATCAACGAGGTCAGCTCCAACGGCTTCGCCGGCGGCGACTTCATCGAGCTCTACAACACGAGCACGACGACGATCGACCTCACCGGCTACCACCTCAAGGACAACAAGCCTCTCGCCGAGGACGACGTCGTCCTCGACGGCAAGATCGCGCCGCGGGGCTACGCGGTCTATCTCGTCGACGGCGGTCTCGGCGCGACGCCGAAGCCGTTCGGCCTGGGCGGCGCCGACGAGGCCACGCTGCTCTCGCCCGACGGGTCGATCGTGATCGACACCTACGCCTGGACCAGCCACGTCGCGCCGAGCCACGCGCGGGTGCCCGACGGCACCGGCGCCTTCGCCGCCACGACGGCCGCCACGCCCGGTGGACCGAACTCGCTGGCCACCGCCGAGGCGCAGGTGACGCTCAACGAGGTGTACACCGACGGCGCCGGCACCAGCGCCGAGGGCCTGCACGACTACGTCGAGATCTACAACGGTGCCGCGAGCCCGGTCGACCTGACCGGCTGGTACGTCACCGACGGCGCCGGTACGCCGACCGCCGCCGACCGGGTCACCCTCGGTGGCGCCTCGGCCACGGTCCCCGCCGGCGGCTACCTCGCTGTCGAGACCGAGCTGATGGACACCGAGATCCCCGCCGGATTCACCTACCTGCCGGTGAGCAACGGCACCAAGTCCGGCTTCGGCCTCAACAAGAACGACTGGGTGTTCCTCTACAAGCCCGACGGCACGCTGGTCTCCACGACGTTCAAGCGCCTGCTGCCCGACGAGCACGCCGACACCTGGTCGCGCCTGTACCCCGGCACCGGCTTGTGGAAGAACGGCGCCACCCAGACCCCCGGCGCCGTCAACGCGTTCCCCGGTGGCGGTGGCGAGGAGCCGACGATCGACCCCAACTGGGACGACGTCGAGATCAACGAGATCTCCTCGCTCAACGCCGACGACCCGGACAACCCCGGCTTCGGTGACGCGGTCGAGCTGGCCAACACCGGCACCAGTCCGGTCAGCATCGAGGGCTGGTACCAGGTCGACAGCGGCGCCGCCGCCGGCGCCGGCCAGCTCAGTCTGGCCGATCTCAAGGTCTGGACCGGCACCGGCTTCGTGGCCGCCACGGACATGACGATCCCCGCGGGCGGCTATGTCGCGTTCTCCTCCACGAAGGGCCTGTCCGGTGAGGGCGACGGCGTCAAGGTCTACGGCCCGGGCGCCGACCCGGCCAGCCGCCAGCTCGTCGACGAGGTGACCTACGGCGACGGCCAGGCCGGCGTGTCCGACAGCTTCGCCTCCGACGCCCGCTCGTACGCCGCCTGCCCCGACGGCTCGGACGAGTTCTGGCCGGTCGCCACCAACAGCTTCGGTCAGGACAACGCCGCGTCGTGCGCGACCAGGCTCTCGCCGGTCCTCGACACGAAGGTCGTCCTCAACGAGGTCTCCAACGTGGCCGGCAAGGCCGAGCTGCTCAACACCGGTGTCACCCCGGTCGACATCTCCGGCTGGGAGCTGCTCGACAAGTCCGGCACCGTCGTCCACACGGTGCCGGCCGCCACCAGCCTCGCCGGGAGTGCCTTCTACGTCGCTGACGGCATCGTCGGCCTCGGCAGCGACGACGCGCTGAGCCTGCGCCGGCCCAGCGACAACGCCACCGCGGTCGGGTACACCTGGCACGAGGACGGCATCGCGTCGTACAGCCGCTGCGAGCTGTTCGGCACCCTCTCCTACGTCGAGACGCCGACCGCCACCTGGGGCGCCGCCAACGCCTGCCCGAGCGTCACCACCTCCCCGTGGCCCGGTCCGGCGCAGATCACCACCGTCGACGAGGAGAACGGCTTCGGCGACGCTGACGGCAACGGCGAGGGCGACGCCTCCGGCGCGGCCTTCGACCCGGCCGACCCGAGCATCCTGTGGGTCGTGCAGAACAAGAACACGCTGCACAAGATGCACAAGGTCGACGGCACCTATGTCGCCGTCGACGGCTGGGACGGCGGCAAGCGGCTGCACTTCGCCAACGGCACCGGCAAGGTCGACTCCGAGGGTGTGACCGTCGGCCCCGACGGCTCGATCTACGTCACCTCCGAGCGGGACAACGACAACAGCGGCGTCTCGTCCAACAAGGTCGAGCGGTACGACGTCTCCGCCGTCACCGCCGCGACCACCGACCTCACCGCCGCCAGCGAGTGGGACGTCAACGGCTTCGTCACCACCGGCACCAACCTCGGGCTGGAGGGCATCACCTACGTGCCCGACAGCTTCCTGGTCGCCGCCGGCTGGAAGGTGGGCGGCACGGCGTACTCCGCTGCGACGTATCCGACCCCGGGCCTGTTCGTCACCGCCGTCGAGGCCACCGGCGCCCTGCACTTCCTCTCCCTCGCGAACGGCGCGGCCCCGGTCGAGGTGAAGGTCGAGTCGTCCGGCTTCCCGTTCTCGATGGACGTCGCCTACGACGCCGACCGGCAGGGCCTGTGGGCGCTGTGCGACGACAGCTGCGGCGGCATCTACAACCTGCTGAGCGTCGAGAACGGCGACTTCGCCGTCCAGCACTCCCTCGCCCGCCCCGCCGGCATGCCCAACCTCAACAACGAGGGCATGGCCATCCGGCCGCGCAGCACCGCGGTCGACGGCATGGTCGAGGTCGTCTGGACCGACGACGGCGACACCGACGGCCACTCGCTGCGCGAGGGCCGCCTGCCCGCCGACTTCGCCGTCCCGGCCGTCGTCACGCCCCCGGTGGTGAACCCGCCGGTCGTCACGCCGCCCACCGCCGCCGAGCTGGCCGTCGCCCAGGCCGCCGCCAAGGTCGCGACGACCAAGCAGAAGGTCGCCGCGCTCAAGGCCAAGGTGAAGAGCGCCAAGAAGGCCAAGAAGGCTGCCAAGGCGAAGCGACTGAGCGCCAAGCTGAAGAAGGTCAAGAAGAAGCTGAGGAAGCAGAGGGCCGCGCTCGCCCAGGCACTCGCTGCCGCGAAGGGATAGGCAGCCCCGGCGCCGTTGTCACCCCGGTGACAACGGCGCCGGTTCTTTTCCCCAGTCCGCTGCGGTGCTCCTTCCCGAGCACGCGGTCGCGGTCCTACGGTGCTGGCCTGCCAGAAGCCAGTCCTGTCTCGGGGGAGCCGCCATGGCCCTGCTGCCGCCGCCTGTCGTGGTCGCGCCCGCGTCCGACGACGTCGTGGCGCGCCTCGACGAGGACCTGCGCGCCGTCGTACGACGTGACGGGATCGACCCGCAGCGCGAGGTGGCCGCCGTACGCCGGCACGCGGCCGCGCTGGTGCGCGAGCACGACGAGCGCAGCCTGACCGGCGTGGTGGCTCCCGTGGCCGACCCGGACGCACTGGTGGCGGAGCTGGTGGCGCGGGTGGCGGGGTTCGGGCCGCTGCAGCCGTTCCTGGACGACCCGACGGTCGAGGAGGTCTGGATCAACAGTGCGGACCGGGTGTTCGTGGCGCGTCAGGGACGTCATGAGCTGACCAACCTGGTGCTGAGCGAGGCGCAGGTCGCCGAGCTGGTGGAGCGGATGCTCAAGTCCACGGGTCGGCGGATCGACCTGAGCCGGCCGTTCGTCGACGCGATGCTGCCGGCCGGCCACCGCCTGCACGTGGTGCTGCAGGGCATCTCGCGTGGCTTCGCGGCGGTCAACATCAGGAAGTTCGTGGTCCGGGCGTCCCGGCTCGACGAGCTGGTCCAGCTCGGCACCCTGACGGCCCCCGCGGCGCGCTTCCTCGAGGCCTCGGTCCGGGCCGGGCTCAACCTCCTCGTCACCGGCGGCACCCAGGCCGGCAAGACCACGATGCTCAACTGCCTGGCCGCGGCGATCCCCGGCGGGGAGCGGGTGATCTCGGCCGAGGAGGTCTTCGAGATCAGGTTCCCGCATCCCGACTGGGTCGCCATGCAGACCCGGCAGGAGGGCCTCGAGGGCACCGGCGAGGTCAGGCTCCGCGACCTCGTCAAGGAGTCGCTCCGGATGCGACCGAGTCGCCTCATCGTGGGTGAGGTGCGCGCCGAGGAGTGCCTCGACCTGCTGCTCGCCCTCAACGCGGGCCTGCCGGGCATGTGCACCCTGCACGCCAACAGCGCGCGTGAGGCGCTGACCAAGGCCTGCACGCTGCCGCTGCTGGCGGCGGAGAACATCTCGCCGCGCTTCGTGGTGCCGACCGTGGCCGCGTCGGTCGACCTCGTCGTCCACGTCGCCCTGGATCCGTACGGCGCCCGCCGGGTCCACGAGATCGTCGCCGTCCCGGGCCGGATGGAGGGCGACGTGATCGAGACCGAGTCCGTGTTCGAGTGGCGCGGCGGGGCGCTGCGGCGCGGGATCGGGCTGCCGCCGCGGCTCGAGCGGTTCGAGCGGCTGGGCATCGACGTCCTGGGCCTGCTCCACGAGGCCGACCGAGAGGCGGACTGAGCGGTGGGTGCGCTGGTCGGGCTGGGCTTCGGGCTCGGGTGCCTGCTGGTGTGGGCCGCGCTGCGCTGGCCGCGCGAGGAGCGTCCGGCCCGCTCCGAGGCACGCGCGCGCCGGCTGCTCGCCGAGGCCGGGCTGCGGGAGGTCGCGCCCCGTTCACTCGCACTGTTGTCCGTCGGTTCGGGTGTCGCGGGCTTCATCGTGGTCCTCGGCCTGACCCGGACCGGGCCGATCGCCGCGGTCCTGGGCGCAACGGCGGCCTACCTGCCCTGGGCCGGCGTGGCCGGCCGGGCGCGTCGCCGACGCCGCGAGCTCGCGCAGGTCTGGCCGGAGGCGGTCGACGACCTGGCCTCCGCCGTCCGGGCGGGGATGTCGCTGCCCGACGCCGTCGCCGCGCTCGCCGTGCGCGGCCCCGACGCGCTGCGTCCCGCCTTCGACGCCTTCGCCCTCGACTACCAGGTGTCCGGGCGCTTCGGCGACTGTCTCGATCGGCTCGCTGACCGGCTCGCCGACCCGGTCGGTGACCGTGTCGTCGAGGGCCTGCGGATCGCCCGGGAGGTCGGTGGTGGCGAGCTGGGCAGGCTGCTGCGCAACCTGTCGGGCTACCTGCGCGACGACCTGCGCACCCGCGCCGAGCTCGAGGCCCGCCAGTCCTGGGCGGTCAACGGCGCCCGGGTCGCGGTCGCGGCGCCGTGGCTGGTGCTGCTGGTGATGTCGACCCAGCCGAGCGTGGTCGAGCGCTACCGGTCCGCGGCCGGCGCGCTCGTCCTCGTCGTCGGCGCCGGCACCTGCGTCGTCGCCTACCGGCTGATGGTGCGCCTGGGCCGGCTGCCCACCGAGCGGAGGATCCTCCACACCACCCCACGACGTTCTCCGGTTCCCCCGCTTCGCTCCGCCACCGAACAACGCCGCAGGGACCCCGGATGGTGAGCCCGGTGGTCACCGGAGGGCTCCTCGGCCTCACCGCCGCGCTCGGGCTGGTCCTGGTCGCGTCCCGCGCGCTCGCGATCCGCCGGCCCCGGCTCGAGGACCGGGTGCTGCCCTATCTCCGCGACCTGACCCCCGCGCGCCGTACGACGGCCGCGGGCGCTCCCACCCCGGCCGCCCTCCTGCTCGGCCCGGCGCTGCGCCGGGCGGCCGACGGGGTCGAGCGCGTTCTCGGCGGCGCCCCCTCGGTCCGGCGCCGGCTGACCCGGTCCGGCTCGCCGCTCACCCTCCACGAGTTCCGGGTGCAGCAGGTGCTGTGGGGCCTGGCGGGCTTCGCGATCGCCGCCGGCTACGGCCTGCTCCGCACCTGGACCCACCCCGGCGCCCCGCTGCCCCTGCTGCTGGCCTGCGTCGGCGCGTTCGGGTGCGGCGTGCTGCTGCGCGACAACCGGCTCAGCGCGCAGGTGCGCAGGCGGGAGGCCGCGATGCTCGCCGAGTTCCCCACGCTGGCCGAGCTGCTCGCCCTCAGCGTCGCTGCCGGGGAGGGGCCTGTGGGCGCCCTGGACCGGGTGGTCCGGCGCAGCGGCGGCGAGCTGTCCCGCGAGCTCGGCGACCTGCTCGCCCGGGTCCGCACCGGTGAGCCCGTCGCCGAGGCCTTCGACCGGCTCGCCGCGACCACCGGCCTGTCGGTGGTGGCCCGCTTCGCCCATGGCGTCGCCGTCGCCGTCGAGCGCGGCACGCCGCTCGCCGACGTGCTCCATGCGCAGGCGGCCGACGTCCGCGAGGCCGGTCGCCGCGCGCTGATCGAGCAGGCCTCCCGCAAGGAGATCGCGATGATGGTCCCCGTCATAATCGACTCAACACCTCTAAATGAGATTCTGTCGGACCCTCCCTCCATCATGCGCCCATGACCGAGGTCACCGACACCGAGATCGAGATCCTGACCTTCGAGCGCCAGTGGTGGAAGTACGCCGGCGCGAAGGAGGGCCGGGTGCGGGAGCGGTTCGAGATGAGCGCGACCCGCTACTACCAGGTCCTCAACGCCTTGATCGACCGGCCGGAGGCGCTCGCGCATGACCCGATGCTGGTGAGGCGCCTTCGACGCCTGCGAGGTCTGCGGCAGCGCCAACGGTCGGCAAGGCGCCTCGAGCTCGGCTAGTCCTCGACTAGCACCCCGGTGAGGATCCATCCCTCGGGCACGTCGGCGAGTACCTGTGCTCGGCCGGTGGCGTAGTCGGGGGCTTCGACGGTCCATTCGATGATGTCCCATCCGCCGGTGTGGTCGTGGGGTGTGCGGAGGCGTCGGGAGGCGTGGATCTTCATCTGGTCAGGCTACCCATGTTCGAACAGGTGTTCTAACATCGTGGGATGACAGGCGGCGTTCATCGACCACCCGATGTCCCCATGCAGTGGGTCCATCCGAAGCACGTGTGGGTGTCGACGACAGGCTGGGGCTCGACCGGGATCGAGACCGGCATCCTGCTCGCCTGGCGGCAGGTCCCTGGCCCGGCCGCGGACAAGATGTCGTGGGAGGCCTACGTCGTCCGTGCGTCGTCGCATCCGGGGTGGGCGCAGAGGCTCCAGGTTGATGTGGCGCAGGGCTGGGTGGCGTCGCATCATGTGCGGCCACTGGACAAGCCTGAGGGGGACTGAGGTGGCGGGTTTCTTTACCTTCGTCCTGTAGACGGACTACAGACAGTCCTGTAGTCTGGCTACATGAACACGGAGATCACCACCCGCACCGGCGACTACTACGGCGACGGCACCAGCAACCTCATCTGGGAGGTCCGCGACGAGAACGGGGTCGCCGCCGAGCTGTACATCAACGCCGAGCACCGGATGATCATGAACGTCGAGGTCCGCGAGGACCGCCGCGGCGAGGGCCTGGCCCGCGCCCTGTACGAGGCCGCGAACGCGACCGGCGCCGTCTACCACGTCCCCGCCTGGGGCCGCACCCCCGAGGGCGACGCGTTCGCCGAGGCGATGGGCGGCGAGACCATGGACGACGAGACCGCCGCCGAGATCACCGGCACCGACCTCAGCCTGATCGGAGCCCTGTGATGGGCGCCGACCAGACCGTCGACTGGACGGCTTGGCTCGGTCCCGCGGCCGAGGAGATGACCGACGAGCAGCGCGACCGCTTCGAGGCTGAGGCCGACGCGGCTACCGAGCGGATCGGCGACCATCCGGACCTGGCACACGAGCGGGAGGTGGCGTGGTCGGCGATCGTGCAGTACATCCTCGGCGACGCCACGCTCGACGAGGCGGGAGACGCTCGACGAGCTGCCCGTGCGGCCGAGCGCGAGACGCTGCTGGTCTCGCAGGCAGTCGCCCGGCTGGCCGCGCTCGACGGCGTGCCTGAGGCCGAGATCGCTCGACGCGTCGGACTGGACCGGATGCAGGTCCGCAAGTTGCTCGGGAAGCGGTGAGCGCGCGACGGGCCCGACGGCGGGTCCCGATCGAGGCGGGTGCGGTGCGGTGGGAGGCATCGACGTTGCCGGAGATTCGCGGCGAGATCGTCAAAGAGCTGTATGCGGTCGAGCGAATGTCCCCCAGCGTCCCGAAGCGAGCCGCTCGGATCGCCCGAGGCGGCTTGTGGTGGGTCACGCCGGACATGACACGGCTGGCGATCTCGGCCGCGCAGACCCTCACCGACGTCAATCTGGGGCGAGACCTACCGGCGTCGAGCGGGATGATCGTGTGGGATCACCCTGGACGTGGGCCTGGCGGGGTCGTGTGGTGTACGACCGACACGAATATCGAGACCCGCTGGATAGCGCCATGGGGGCGAGCTGAGCCGGCGGTCGAGGGACTGATGCCGTGGACAGCGTCGATCCAGACCGACATCGTGACCGAAGCTCCCTTTGGGCCCCTGCCGGCAGCAGCAAGGGCGGTTCGGCTGGTCGCGACTACATGTCTGCTGATGGATACCCCTACGGTGGCTCACCGTAGGCAGATCGAGCGGACCTATCGCGACGGGCCGGGCCAGCCTCGGGTCCCTATGGCGGTGCAGGTGATCGACCTGCGCACGCTCGCAGGCCATCAGGTCGACGAGGTCGGGCGGTCTGCGGGCCGTCAGTACGCCTACCGGTGGATGGTGTCGGGACACTGGCGCCAGCAGGCGTGTGGCCCGGGAAGGGTATCGAGGCGCCCAGTGTGGGTGGCCCCGCACCTCAAGGGTCCTGATGGTGCCCCAGTCAAGGAACGGGTGCATGTATGGCGCAGGTGACGTCGTTTTGGCAGGCGTGCGAGGAGTTCTTGGCGATGTACGGAGGCAACACGGCGCGGCTCTACCGCCGAGCGGTCGAAGACTGGTCCGCCTACTGCACCTTGTGCGGCCTTGACCCCCTCCTGGCCAGGCGCGCGCACCTGGAGAAGTACCGCGTCTGGCTCGCCGAGACTAAGGGCTACTCGCCCAACACTGTCGCCACGCGGGTCCGGCCGATCGTGCAGATCTACGAGTACGCCACCAACGAAGGTCTCTTCGCCGTGAGTCCCGCGCGGGGGTTCCGGCCACCGCTGGCCGTGCGGCAGTCGGCTGCGGTGTGGCTGAACCGGGAGCAGGCCGGTGTCCTGCTTCGCGTGGCTGAGGAGGACGCGCCGTGGGTGTGGGCTGGTATCGCATTGATGCTTCTCCACGGGCTCAGGATCGGTGAGGTGACGGCCCTTCGGATCCGTGACGTCGATCGTCACGAGGTCGGGGGTACCTGCACGGTGCTGCTCGCGGGGCGCAAGCATCAGCGGGGTGGACAGCGGATCGGGCTCAGCGC
Source organism: Nocardioides sp. S5-5 (assembly GCF_054954065.1). Classification (NCBI taxonomy): domain Bacteria; kingdom Bacillati; phylum Actinomycetota; class Actinomycetes; order Propionibacteriales; family Nocardioidaceae; genus Nocardioides; species Nocardioides sp. S5-5. Next base: position 3,572,716 of record NZ_CP199913.1, on the reverse strand, counting down.
GACCGCATCGCGGGCGGTCGCCGCAGCGGCCGGGAGGCGGGCCGAGGGCCGATTGCTTAAGCCTCCTCCAGTCAGGACCCCGACCGGCGGGTACGTGCGCGACCCCGAGAGCATCACCGATGCCCGACTGCGAGGACGGCTCTACGAACTCGAGCAGCAAGCCGGGCTGCCGCGTGCGACTCCGCACGGGCTGCGGCACACCTTCGTGACGCTGGCCCGCGATGCTGGAGTACCGGACCGCGACATCATTGCCTCGACCGGCCACTCGTCGGCGCGTGCGATGGAGCACTACGACAGGTCGGCCAGGTCGGTGGCCCGCAATGCTGGGATTCGGCTCGCCGACTGGATCGCCGAGCCGCCCGAGTCACCCGGGCCGTAGCGGCAGCGCGTCCTCAAGCTCGTCGGCCACCCGGCTGAGGTCGCTGACGATCTGCTCGAGCTCGGGGTCGTCGTGCCTCGCCTGGTAGGCCTGTGCGCGGGCGATGACGGCGCGGAGGTCGTCGAGGCGCTGGCGGGGGTCCACGGGGACAAGTGTGACGACCTCCGGAAACGCCACCACCGCCCGCCCCATTGGAGAGGGGCGGGCGGTGGTGGCGCTATCGGCTGATGCTGGTGGCGATCTCCGTGAGCCGGGCTGCGAGCCGGGCAGCGGATTCGACGCTGAGGCCGAGCGGGTCGGCGCGGTCTTCGTAGCCGATGGTGATGATGGTCTCGGCGGTCGGGGTGTCGTCTTGTCGGGTGCCGACGACGAGCGAGATGGGCTCCCAGCCGTGCTCGCGGACGGTGGCGACGGGGATCCAGGTGCCGGTGCGGTGGTGGCGGTCGTCGGGGTGGTCGTCTTCGGCGTGGTCGCGGTCGCACCATGTGGGGCAGGGGGTCTGCTGCCAGGTCGGTGTGCTGGTGGTCATCGGGTCCTCCTCGGGTCGAGAGGGCCGATCGTGGGGGCCGGTGGCTGGATCGCGCTAGGCCACAGGGCCCCGGCCAGGGCGATCGTGTGCAGCGTTGTCACCCGGGTGACAACGAGTCGCTGGAACGGCGGACGGGTGGCGTGGGTACGCCGTACCCTGCCGGGGTGAAGCCACGGATCCTCGTCCTCGCGCTTGTAGCCGCGCTGCTGCCCGTGCTCGGGATTGCTAGCCCAGCGAGCGCCGTGACCGGCGAGGTCTCGGTCAGCGCCTCCGACGTCGTTCAGCCGACTTGGGAGTGCCCGTGCGCGGGGAACGACGTGTCATTCGCGGTGAGTGCCCCGGCCCCGGCCGAGTTCCTCTACTACACCTACGAGGTCGTCGTCACGGCGCCGAGCGGCTATCGCCGCACCTGGACCGATGACGCCTACTACGGCGGCCAGTGGAAGTGGCACGTCGGGCTGAACCCGAGCGTCGACGAGTACGGCAGCTACGCCATCAGTGCGGTAGTGAACTACTTCGGGTACGCCGGCAACGTGCCGATCGACACCAAGACCGCGTCGGCTTCGTTCACGTTCTCCGGCCCTCCGAAGCCGCCGACGCCACCGCCGACGCCGGTCCAGGTCAAGGGGACGGTGTTCGGCTCCCCGTTGTGGGTGAAGATCGTCCGGCGTTTCAGCGCGACGATCCAGGGGGAGTACCGGACTCTCCCGGCCAGCGAGACGCCTGTGCCGGCCACGTTCCGGCTCTGGGTGGGCAACAAGGTCGTGGACTCCGCCACCTTGTCGCTGTCGCAGACTGACCGGCTCGAGGTGGTGATCCCGAGGAAGAAGCGGACCAAGAAGTACGTGGTCCGGATCGAGATCAACGGCCAGACCGTGTACAGCCGCTACTGCAAGGTCAAGGGCAAGAAGCGGCCTACTCGGCGTTGACGTTGAGTCCGGCCACGGCCATGGCGGCTGAGACTTCGGCGCCCCAGAGGGTGAGCTCGAGGTCGCCGATGATGCCCTTGGCCCGCAGGTAGACGATGACGGGCGTGCCGAGGACGTTGGCGAGGTAGAGCGCGATCCGGGCGCGTCGGGGGATGGTGACCTTCATGCTGCTGTCCTTCCTTCGATGGAGTGGTGGTCGGACCCCCGCTTCGGGCCCTTCTTGCCCTTGAGCGGGAGGTCGGTGACGAGGTAGTCGATCGGGGTGCCGGTGCGGACGATGTCGGCGTCGATGCGGTCGGCGAGGAGGCGGCGCACGGAGAGCTTGTCGACGGCGGTGGCGGCGCAGTTCCAGTCGCCGAGGAAGAGGATGTGGGTGGCGCCGTGCTTCTTGGCGAGGCGGCGGGCCATGCGTCGGAGCCGACGCAGGTAGCGCCGCCAGGAGCGGGCGTTGCCGCGGTCGTAGCCCCACGGTCCGTGGACCGACGCGACCAGCGTGCGCAGGACCTTGCCGTCGACGTCGAGGTCGGCCACTGCCCACGGGATCCCGCGGCCGGGCCACTTTATCTTGAGCCGGGGCCCAGTCCACGGCTCGCGGACCAGCGCGACCCCCTGGGCGTGGACGGGCACGTCGTCACGGACGAGGAGCACGCTGGAGTCCATGCCGCGGCCGTCGGAGGGCTTGGCGTGGATCGGCGGCCGGTAGCCCTGGTGGGCCGCGACAGTGGCGGCGACGTCGAGGTAGCCGCCGGCCTCTTGGAGCGCGACGACCTGGGCACGTTTCTTGGCGTGCTTCCGCAGCGTCTTGCGGACGCGCTTCTTGGGTCGGCCGACGAGGAGGTTCGCCGAGAGCGCGACTGGCGACGCGGGACGGGTGAGAAGCCGGCCGACCGCGGTCGCTGCGAGTGCGAGCAGGCTCATCGCTTCTTGATCTCCTTGTACGACGCGATCGCCGCCCGGATCCGCTCAGCCTGCTTCACGCCAGCGCCGGCAAGGGCGGCCTTGCCGGCCTTGATCGCTTCTCGGACCTTCTTCGGCCGCCGCTTCTTCGTCGGAGGCCACGGCCAGACTGGGCGCGGGATCGGGTCGAGCCGCGGCCCGTCGTCCGGGCCATTGCCCGCCAGTCCGTTGCGGCGCGCCATGTAGGCGACCTGCTGCTTGAGGGCGCCGGCTGCGAGGAGCGGGTGGTCGATCACTCCGGCGTGGATGTGCGCGACCCACGGCCCCTGGGACGGGGTGCGGTGCCAGGCGAACATCCCGGCCAAGCGGAGTGCGCGGAGGCAGACGAGGTGGCCGCACCAGCGGATGTCGACGACGCCGCCGCCGTCGTGGGTACCCGCTGAGTTGATGTCGCCGTGGCCGTCTTGGTAGGAGCCCTGCGTGACGACGAGCTGGTGCGCGACCTCTGGGACGAGGCGCCGCACGATCGACTCGGCGTTCTCGATGCACGCGATGGTCAGGGCGTCGACGTTGGTCCGTCCGCGCCAGGATGGGCGGACGAGTCGGGCGTCAGGCATCGGGGTCCTCCTCGATCTCAGGGGCTGTGGGGTCGGTCTGCTTGGCGACGGCCTCGATCGCTCGGAACGCGGAGATCGACTCGGCCTTGGTCGCGACACGCTCGATCGCGCCGGACTCCAGCGCCTCGACGCGACGGTCGAGGTCGTCGATCCGCTTGTCCTGGGTCTGCTGAGAGTCGAGCAGCTCGGCGATGTGCGCGACGGCCCGCTCCACGGTCTCCATGCGGGTGCCGATGCCGGGGAGTGACGGTGCGATCTCGCGGCCGGTGATGGAGTCGTGGACGGCGTCGCGGCCGACGAGGGCGTCGAGTGCGCCGATGGTGCGGCCTCGGAGTCGGCGGTAGCGCGGGCGGATCCAGCGGAGCCAGCCGAGGACGGCGCCGAGGAGTGCGATCACGGCGAGTGTGAGGCCGATGATCTCGTTGGTGCGGTCGATGGTCATCCGGTGGTCTCCGGGTTGAGTGCGGCGGTGAGGTCTGCCGGGTCGCCGCCGTCAGCCACGTACCGCTCAGCGATCTGCGCGACTTGTGCGGGTGCGGTGGCGAGCCGCTGCCGTCGCTCTTGTTCGTTGGCGACGTTGACGCGGAGGGTGTCGAGGTCGTCGTCGGTGAGGTCGGTCAGGGTGGTGAGGTCCATCGGGGGTCTCCTGTCGGGGTGAGGGGTCAGGCGGAAGTGCCGGGCAGGGACGAGGGCCACTGGTTCGCGGTCTCGAACTCGCAGCGCGCCTGCGTGATGACCTGTGGGTACGACGGCGACCTCAACACCGGGGACTCCGAGGACTCGAATGCGAGCCGCACCGTTGCGGTGTGACTCCAGTGAACGAGGTCGACCGCAGTGAAGCCGCCGAGCACGTCGGCCTTGAAGCCCGCGGGGAACGAGATGGTGGGCGAGAAGATTGCGCCAGCGGCGATGAGGTTCGCGTTCCCGCTGCCGCCGACCCCGAAGATGACTCGTGAGTTCCTCCGCTTGATCAGCAGGTAGCCACTGGAGCCCCCGAGGGCGAGGACGGCGGGGTTGATGGTGCCGATCTGGTTCGTGGCGTCTTGCACGCCAGCGGTCCAGGAGGCGATCTTTCGCCACCCGGTGTCGCCGTAGACGACCCGCCAGCCGGTGTTGCCCGAGCCGGACGCCTTGATCCACTCGACCGCGCCATTCGTCGCAGCCGAGTCGACGTACTTCGTGCCGACCGGAGCGGTGACGGCGCCTTCCGGGGAGCCCGTGCCCGGGATCGTGTTGCCCGCCAGTGGGGCAGACGTGCGGACCTCGATCCACGTCGACCACGAGGACCCCGAGTTGCTGGACGAACGCACAAACGACCGCGACGCAGAGTCACGAGAGGTGAAACGCTGAATGATCGACGTGCCACCCGGAGTCCGCTGCACCTCCAAGAACCCGAGCGCGTTGATCGGCATGTTCGGGGCCACGCCGTTGTCGATGTAGACGAGGCCCGCGCCGAGCACCGTGTTCAGATCCGTGGTCCCATTCCCAGGGCTACGGGGCAGTTCCCCGACCGCGCCGTTGCGCCACCCGTCCGCCTGACTAGAGTCCGCGAACATCTGCGCACCATTGCTCGGCGCCGCATGACGGGCCAGCGTGTCGGCCGCGGTAGCGACCAGCAGATCACCCTTCGCGTCGACCAACGCCTTCTGGACCGCAGCCGCCACAGCAGCATCGATCCGCGCATCCAGATCGTTGACGTTCTCCGACACCTGATTGAAGCCCCCAACGAACCCCGGGTCCCCGACGTTCTTGTCGGTCGGAAGCGGCCACACAGCAGCCATGACTGATACCTCTTTCTCTTCACACAGCTCGGATGACAGGGGTGAGCGCCAGCCACGGCGGCATGATGCTGATCGTCGCGTCGACCACGTTGTTGCCGGTGCCAACGACGTTCGGCCCAGCCGTGGCAGCCACCGTGGTGAGACCGCTGCTCTTGACGTGGGAGTGGGTGTTCGTCGGGGACCCACCGACCGTGCCGAGAGCCTTCGTCCCCGCACCGATCGGGAACCTGTCAACCAGATCCGGCACGTTGAAGTACGCACCCGACCCGCCGAAGGTGTAGCCGATCACCGCGAACAGGTACGGGTAATCCGCCGCCGCATACGACGCCCCATCACACAGCAGCTTCGTCGGCGGGATCTTCCCGACCGGGCCAGCGAACAGCTCGATGACCCCGACATCGGGGTTCGCCGACGACTGCACCGCGGGCTGCTTCGTCGGGTTCGCGACCCCGCCCTCAGCCGCGAACGACCAGCGGATCAGCCACTTCGACGATCGACCATCGCCCGCCACCGCAGACGCCTCGATCTTCGTGACCCGCAGATCATCACTGATCCCCAGCGTCGCGTTGGTCACCGTGACCGGGTCGTACAGGTCGACCAGCGCATAGGAAGCGATGTCCGCCGGCGTCAGGACCGCGACCTGCACCGAGTTCACCCGCACCGCCGGGTTCGCGTTCGCCGCCAAGATCGATGCCGCCAGCGCCTCCACGTCCGGGACGTCGAGCCCCGTGACCGTGAACGGCTTGGAGAACTGCCCATTCCGCGAGGTCGACGCGGGATCCCCGTAGGGACCGTAGGTCGTCTCGATCGTGCTGCCGTCAGTGCCCGTCGAGAGCACTGTGACGTTGACCTCGTTGATGATCCTCGTCGCCGAGTACGACGTGTCGAGGTCGGTGTAGTCGCCCTCGTCCAGCACCAGCGGCGACCCCGCCGGGATCAACGCCGCATCCCACGCGTTCAGCACACCGCGCCGCGACACCCACGCATACCCGAGCCGGGTGTCCCGAGTCAGCGCGACCTGATCGAGCGCAAACGCGTTCTCGTTGCGGCTCGTGACGACCGCGTTCGACACCTGATTCCCGGACCCGTTGATCGACCACGGGACCCCGGCGCCCTCCAGCACATAGGCCAGCTCGTCGATCGTCGCCACCGCCTCGGCGCGCGTCGCGTTCGCAAGCAGCTGGGCCGCGTCGACCAGCGTGACCGCCACGCGCGCCCGCTTCTCATCAGGACGCCGCGGATCCTTCAGCTCATAGGTGGTCTCGGCCTCAAGCAGCTTGCCGCCGATGACCTGCTCCCACGTCCCATTCGCCAGCGCCATCAGACGACCACGACGGCCCGGGCGGATCAGGTCGCTGGTCGCCGGGTCCAGCGCACGGGAGTACAGGACCGCGTTCAGCGTCCCCGCCTGAAGCTCCTCCCGGACCCACCGCAGCTCGTGCGCCTCGGCCGTGATGTTGAGGTACTCCACGGGGTCGAGGTAGCCGAGCGAGGAGTTGACCGCGGTCGACGGCGAGTTATTGGGAGCGCCGGACCACCCGTAGTCCCAGCCGTCTGCGTCGGGGGTCGACCCGTCGAAGTACCCGGTGTAGGTCGACGCCAACTCGAAGATGAAGCCGTCGAAGTAGTAGGTAACGGTCCCGCCCGAGAGGTACGAGAACCCGAAGCCCGCGTAGACGGCGTTAGCCGGTGCGGTGACGGTGGCCGACCCGGTCCTCCACACAGGGCCCGGTGGGTAGACGACCCCGCCGGCCGACGAGGTGATCAGCGCGCCCGCAGCGTCGTACCACCGCACCGAGCACGAGGTTCGCATGTTCGCGTACTCGGAGTACTCCGCCAGGGACTGCCATTGCACCTGGTAGGTGGCTCCGCCCACGACCGGGAAGCCGCTCGTGCCGGTCAGAGACCGCGGCCCTGCCAGGTTGATGTTCGGGCTCGCATGCGCCAGGGATGCCGAGCCGATCGCGGCCTGAGCGGTCGACCGTGTGAGAGTGCCGACCGACGCCGTCCAGCCCGAGATGTCCGTCTCGAAGCTCGGGTTCGGGACCAGGTTGGTCCGCGACGCACCCAGCGCGTCGGAGGTCGCGGACTTCGCGACCGCGACCTCCGCGAGCGTGAACGTGTGCGCGGACGCAGGGTTGTTGCCGACGTTCGACTGGAACAGGTCGAACCGCAGCCGCACCCACACCGTGCCTGCCGGCGCGAGCTGCCCGCCGAGACTCCCGACACCCGAGCTGGTCGTCAGGTACCCGGTCTGCGCGGAGGACGAGATCACCACGCCCGCGGCGTTGACCCACTCAAACCGGGCACGGAACCAGCCGGCCAGAACGCCGCCGAGCGCGTTCCACCGTGCCGCCGCGTACTGCCCAGCCGCGATCGGCATGTCCTCGGTCGTGAACCACGACGCGCCCGCGACGCCGGTGTACCGCAGCGCGGTGTCCGACGTCGGCAGCGGGTCACCCGAGTAGGTCGACGGATAGAACGCGGGGTAGGTGTCCGAGAGCAGGGACGCAGAGGCGATCTTCGACCCGGGGATGGTAGTGATCCAGCCCCAACCGCCCAACTCACCCGACGGGTTCTGGACCAGATTGACCAGCCCCGTCGGGTCGGTCTCCACCTCGAAGCGCAGGACATCGGTCGTCTTGAACGACTGCCGAGCCATCAGAACGTCTCCGCCCGCACCCCGTTGGAACGCGCAATGTCGACGACGCGGATGATCTTCCGACCCCGCTCGATGTCCGAGATCCCATCGCCAGACAGCCGGATCTCGAGTACCTGCGTCTGACCGGCCGTGGACATCGAACTCCAGGTCGCAACGGCGCCCAGGGCGGGGCTGCCGAAGCCTTGGGTCAGACTGAGGGCCGCCCGGGCGCCAGCGCGGGATGCCACGGTGTCGTCGATGCCGATGTCCAGGCCGTCGGTGACGTTCTGGCCGATCCGCTTGAAGACCCGCGAAGGGCTCTTGATCTCCAGGCGCTGCTTGGTCGAGCGCTCCAGGGCTGCGGCCAGCGCGGCAGCCGCTGCCTCGACCGCTGCCAGTTGGGACTCCAGGCCGGCTACCAGTCCCTGCGCTGCATCGATACCGGCCTGCTTGTACCGGCCGGCCATGTTCTGCGCGAGTGTGTCGCCGGCAGACAGGAGACGCCCCTGCAGCTCATTCATCTTCTTGATCGCCGCGGCGCCCCCAGTGGCGATCGCCTCCGCCGTGGCGAGGGCCGACTCTGGCCCAGCGGCGAGCATCTGGTCGACCTGCTCACGCGAGAGGCCTTCATCGGCGAGCTGCTGCATCAGGTCCTGGAACCGCTCAGCGCGGATGGCCTTGGTCTCCAGCTCGTTGAACAGCGACGTCAGCGAGACGGATCCGTCGTCCTGGCGGCCGAGCTGGGTGACGTCACCGGTCGCCGCGATCACGCCCCGGATCGACTCGGCGTAGTCGTCGTACGCCTGCTTGGCGGCGCGCAGTTGGTCGTACGCCGCGGCCTCCTTCTCGATCCGCTCGCCCAGCAGTTCGTTGATGCGGTCCTGCTCGGCGCCGTTGGCCCGCAGTTGGTTGAACTGGCCCTTCAGCGCGTCGAGTACCTTCTTCTCGCGCTTCTCCTGACCCTTGCCCTTGATGGTCTTCTCGACGAGCTTCGTCAGTCGGTCCAGGGCGGCCTCCACGCCCGCGGAGCCATCGGTGACGCCGGTCAGGATGCCCTTGACTGCGGCCTTGCCCGACTTCCGCCCAGCGCGCCCGACAACCTCATCCGTGGCGTCCATCCCGACAGCGAGACCTTCGCCAAGCATCCGGCCGACCCAGATCGTCTCCCGCGAGGGCGACTGGGTGGCGGCGCCCGCCTTGGCGCCGTCGACGCCGGCCTTGCCCATCTGGTAGCCCTTGGCGAAGATCGACGGGATCCAGACGTCCATGCCGTGGTACTGACCCGCGCCGATGTTCGACCCGACCTGGGTTCCCCCGGTGAGCGCGGGGACCTTGGCGCCGTCGGTGGTCTGCTTCACCCCGAGCTTGAGCTTCTTCTCCAGCGCAGTGGTGCTCAGTCCCTCAGTGGCGCCGTCGGTGATCGCCTTGCCGGTCTTCTTCCCGCCCTCCTTGGCCTTCTTCGGTGCCTGGTTGGCCACCGAATCGGCGAAGCGGTCGACGTCGCGGATGGCGTCGCCGACGCCGAGGGCCTGGATGACGACCTTCACCTGGTCGGGGGTGAGGTTGATGCCGCTGAGGAGCTGGCGTACGTCGCGCTGCGCCTGGGGCCAGCCGTTCATCTCGATGCGGCTCACGATGGTGCCGCGGTCGCTGACGCCCTTCAACTCGCGCTTCAGGTCGCCAGCAGCGATCGAGAGGCCCTGGGTCTTGGCGGTGGCCTTGGAGATCTCGGCCGACTGGATGCCGAGGAGGCTGGAGAGCTTGGCGGCGTCGGTGTTCAGCGCGTTCGAGGTGGTGTGGAACTGGCCGAGAGAGTCGACGTATGTCGCGGTGGTGTACATCTCCGCCTGGAGCGCAGCCTGCACCCGGGCCGAGGCCTTCTCGCGGCCGAGCGAGGCGTTGACGAGGTCCTGCGTCGAGATGCCCAGCTTGCGAGCCAGGTCGAATGCCTCAGTCTTCTGCAGCCGCTGCGCGGCTTCGACCCGAGTCTGCCGGGTGATCGAGCCTGTGACCTGGTCGAGGGTGGCCGCATAGTCCTCCCAGTTGCCGATCGCCGAGCGCGCGGCCTCGGAGGAGGCCCTGACTGCGTCCTTCGCGGTGTCGCTGCTGCCGGCGACCGCCGCGAGCGCCCCGCCGACGCCGCCGATCACCGTGCCCCACGGGCCGAAGGCGGACCCAGCCAGCGCGCCACCAGCCACTGAGTAAAGGTCCTTGAGTGCCTGGTTGGACTCCTGGGCGCCCTGGGTGAGCGCCACCATGCCGCCGATGCCGGCCGCGGTCTTGGCGCCAGAAGCCAGCCGAGACATAGCCGCGCTGGTGAGCTGGGTACGGGTGGCGGTGTAGGTCATCTCCGCCTGGAGCTGCTTCAGTTTGGCGATGTTCAGGGTCACAGCAGCCGTGGCGGATGAGACGCCTGCCGAGAAGCGAGGGAAGACGAGCGCGGCCAAGCCGACCTGAAGGCCGATCTCCTTGACCGGCCCGGGCAGGTCGTCGATGAAGGAGACCAGGCCGCCGACGACTTCAGAGGTGGTCTCCAGCGCAGGGAGAAGGACGTCGTCGAAGACGGCGCCGGCCTTGTCGCCCTCGTCTGCCAAATGGCCGAGGGCTTCGGAGATCTCGCGGGCCGCGGGGGCCAGTGCGCGGCCGATGTCCTTGCCGGCGTCGATGGTGCGGTCCATCGCCGGGACGAGCTTGTCGCCGAGGAGGTTGGCGCCCTTGATGACCGCCGGAGCGAGCTCCTGGCCCAGGCGGAGCTGGGCGGTCTCGATCGATCCGGAGAGCCGCTCCAGGGCGCCCTCCGTGCCGCTCATTCGGGCGGCAGCGGCTTTCTGGGCGGCGTTTTGGTCCTTGGTCGCCTTGATGTACCCGCGGATGCCGTCGGCGCCCTCGTTCATCAGCACCGTGGCGGCCCGGGTGGCGTCGGACCCGAAGATCGTGGCGAGCGACTGCGTGCGCTGTGCCTGGCTCAGGGGCCCAAGCTTGTTCCTCAGCTGCTCGGCAATCTGGGCCAGCGACTGGAACTCGCCGTTGCCGTTGACGAAGTTGATGCCCAGCGAGGCCATCTCGTCGGCGGCCTTCTTGGTCGTGGGGATCAGTCGGGTGAGCATGGTCTTCAGTGACGTACCGGCGTCGGACCCCTTGATGCCGGCGGCGTCGAAGGCCGAGAGCGCGGCGACGGTCTCCTGCAGAGACAGGCCAGCGTTGGTCGCACCGGGGCCGACCTGCTGCAAGGCCAGGCCGAGAGATTCGACCGAGGCGGTCGAGGCGTTCGCCCCGCCAGCCAGCGCAGCCGCAATCGAGGCCATGTCCTTGCCCTCGAGGTTGAACGTATTTAGCGCGTTGCTGGCGATCGTCGAGGCGGTGGCCAGATCAGTGCCGCCGGCCGCCGCGAGCTGCAGAGTGCCGGCCAGGCCGCCGCCCATGATGGTCTTGGTGTCGATGCCGGCCTTGGCGAGCTCGAGCATCGCGTCGGCGGCCTCGCTGGCCGAGAAGGAGGTGTCGGCGCCGAGCTTGATCGCCAGGGCGTTGAGCTTGTCCATCTCGGCGGCGCTGGCCTTGGTGTTGGCCTGGATGAGCCGCATCGAGGTGGAGAACTGCTTCTCTGCGTCGACCGCGCTCTTGGCGAACGCCCCGGCACCAAGGACGAGCGCGCCGACGCCGAGCTTCGCGGCCCGGGTGGCGGAGGACTGGAGCTTGCCGAGGGAGCCCTCGACCTGGGCAAGCTCACGCCGCGCCTGGGAGCCGTTGGCCAGTACGGCGATGCGAATCGGTCCCGCCATCGTGAGTCACCTCCTGCTCAGCACGTCGATGAATGCCTGTCGCTCGATCCGGGTGAGGCTGCGGTAGGCCTCCGGTGATTGCCGGGTGGCCAGGCACCAGGCCGCGAGCCCCTCCGCCGCTAGCCGGCGGTCGAGGCGTCTTTTCCCAAGGCCGTGTCGGGCTCGTCGGGGATCGCGTCCTCGGCGTCTTCCTCGTCGGAGAGGAAGCGGTCAGCGAGTTCGCGGCGGGTCAGCTTCATCGCCTCGTCCTTGGCCTTCGCTGCGTCGTTGCTCTCTCGAACGGCGAGCACGAAGACCATGGCGCGCAGCGCGACCAGCGACAGCGACCCGCCGAAGGTCTTCTTGGTCAGCTCGCCGGCGTCGGCGCCGAAAGCCGCCTCGACGGCGTCTTCCTCGTAGCCGGTCATCGAGTTGAAGGTGTCCCAGAACGACACACGGTCGGTGCTGCTGGCGGCGCTGGTGGTGGTCATGCGAGTCCTCGCTTTCGGATGGATGCGTTGATGTCTGCTTCGAGACGCCGCAGCGCGTAGGGCTGCACGGCCTTGTCGGCTTTCTGCATGAAGCCGGATGCGGTGATGCCGCGGCGGGCCCAGCCGTAGTTGATGGGGCCGGCGTACGGCACCGAGACCCGTCCGGCGGTGATCACGGCCTTGGCCTTGGCGCGGTTGCCTCGAACGTCGCGTGCCAGTCGGCCGCTGCGCTTGGGCGCGAACCTCGCAGCCTCGATCGCACCGAACCGGGCGATCTGGGCCATGGCGTCCTTGGGGTCGTCGACGTACAGGCCCATTGAGACCAGGTCCCGGATGACGCCGTTGAGGCCGTCGATCCGGGTCGAGATGTGCATGCCCCTAGCCACGGAGCACCTCGGTGCGGCAGCGGATGACGCCCCCGGGGTAGATCTGGCCGTTGACGGCTACCGGGCCGGCCTCGACATCGAGAGGGACGAACTGGTCGGAGTCCTCGATGGCATCGACCAGCAGCTCCAGGGCCTCGTTCACCGAGGTCGTGATGATGTCGTTGCTGCCCTTCGCCACGGCGAGGACGACCTCGAGGTAGAGGTTCCGTCCGCCGAACGGTGCGCCCTCGAAGTCGACGTATGGCGGCGCGGGGAAGTCGACCATGGCCAGAGGGGGAACCGCACGCTCGGGCACCTCCGCGGTGACGGTCCAGACGTTCGGCAGCGCGGCGGCGACGACCGAGCGCAGATCGGTGCGGGCAGCGTTCCAGCTCATGCCGACACCCGCTGTGAGCCGACGTCCGCAGCGCCAGGGTCGGCCTTGGGCGGCGTGCCGATGACGATCTGGTCCTTCTTGTGCCCGATGCGCAGGTCGAGGTTGACGGCGACCGGGAAGCCGAGGCTGCGCGCGCGTAGACAGAAGGCGATGTCCTCGCCGACGGGGTGGCCGCCGCCGAGCTCGGTCTCCTGGAACCACGGGTAGGCCTTGGAGTAGCCGCGGTCTCGGACGGCGGTCAGCACGCTCTTGTGGATCATGAGGAAGGCGGTGCCGGTGGCGTCGACCTGCATCAGTCCGGTGTCGCGGTCGAGCTGGCTCGGCCGGCGGGTCATCGGTCCGTCGGGGGTCTCGACGAGCTTGTAGACCACCGGGAACGGGCCGGTCTGGAAGTCGAGGCCGTAGCACAGCCCGCCGATGATCGGACAGGTGTCGGGGTCGGCGTGTGCGAACAGCTGCTCAAGAGCATCCCGCTCGAAGACCATGTCCGAGTCGATGAACAGCAGCCAGTCGGCGACTCCCTGCTCCGCGGCGTCGAGGAACTGGCTCGCCACGGAGTTGCGGGCCACGGCGAGGAGCGCGCCGGAGCGTACGCCGAAGACGCCTGCGAGATGGCCTGAGGTCATGACGTCGTAGAGGGACATCTCGAGGAGGCTCTGGCAGAACTCGTGCTCGACTTGACCGGGCGAGAGGTAGTAGACGAGGACGCTGCTGCTGGCATCGCGGCTCATGCGCAGAAGAACCTTCCGCTCGCCCAGGGCGCGAGCACCGGGTATGCGGGCTTGAGCGGGTCCCGGCCTATGCGGACAGGCGTCGAGGTCAGGTCGCCGACGCCGGCGTCGTAGACCTGGTTCAGCACACCGTTGGGAGCCAGGCTCTGGTTGATCGCCTCGACGGTGACCAGGAGCAGGGCCTTGTCGTAGATCGCCTCGGGGACGATGTCCCCCCAGTAGGTCTCGGGGTAGAAGGTCGGGTAGGGCGCTGCGGCGATGGCCTCAGGGCCGCCGAGGTACTGGTTGACGAGGAGGCGGGAGACCTCCAGCTCGTCGGTGATCTTGTCGTCCGACACCGTGGCGGTGGAGGCGTTGAGTTCCGCGCGGACCTGCTCCTTGGTGACGGTCATCAGGCGTCCAGCCGGGCGAGGAGCTGCTCGGGTCCGCGGGCGAGGACGGTGTAGTCGGTGCCGGTCTCGTTGATCCACTCGGACCACGCCTTGGCCTCGTGATGCTCGGCGCCGGGGTAGCCGTGGAACTCGTCGAAGACGATGAGGCAGCCCGGCGTCAGGTAGGGGCCGACGTGCTCGAGGACGTCGCGGGTTGAGGAGTACAGGTCGCAGTCGACGTGCATGAGCCGGACAGCCGCGCCGCGGTTCTCGTCCGCCCATCCGGGGAGCGTCTGGGCGTACAGGCCGATGACGAGCTCGGCACCGATGACCTCGGGCGGCGTGGTGCGGAAGGTGCCGGCCGGGAAGCCCTCGCGCCAGTCGGCCGGCAGACCCTCGAACGAGTCGAAGCCGATGATCCGCGAATCCTCGGGCATTGCGGCGACGATGCGGCGTAGCGAGTGCCCGTTGCAGACGCCGAACTCGAGCGCCATGCCGGGCTGCTCGATCAGAGTCAGCGCGTGGTCGAGGCAGGCCTCGAAGGTGTCGTACTCGACGACCTCCGCCGCCTTGACAGGCTCAGCGGGCTCAGCGGGCTCAGCGGGCTCGGTGGTCCTCGGGGCGGTCCTCGGGGCGGTGCTACGAGACTTGCTGGCCATGGGCCTCTCCTGCCTTCTCGGTGGTCAATGCGCGGATTTGGTCGGGGGTGGCCGCGGCCTGGTAGCGCGCCCAGCGCCGTCGATTGGCGTCGGTGGCGGCGCGGTCGGCGTCCGTGAGGTGGTCGCCGGCCCAGCCGGGGAGGTGGAAGAGATGGAAGGCGGGGCCGTCGATGTGGCGCCGCGGGCCGCAGCAGACAGCGAAGGCCCGCTCCATCGCGTTGTCGTCGTACCAGTTACCCTCGAAGGCCTCGTCCCAACGGCCGATCGCGGCGAGCGAGGCGAGGGAGACGACATTGACCGCACCCATCGAGGTGGAGTCGCGCATGACGGTCTCGGGCGTGACTCCGCGTGGTCTGAGCGTGCGACGTACGGTCTCCGAGTCCGTGTCGCCGATGTAGCGGTACTCCGAGAACGGGACCACCAGGCTGGGCCGCTCGGCGGCCTGGCGCACGGCCAGGTCGACCTGCAACCAGGGGATGAGCATGTCGGCCTCGGTGTAGATCACCACGTCGACACCGACGCCGGCCGCGACCGCGGCGCCGCGGTTGTAGGCCGCGGAACGGTTGAACTGGGCATCGCCAGTCCGGCCGTCGTCGACCACGTGCAGGGGCCACGGCGAGCCGTCCCACCAGCGCCGCACGGCGTCGAGGTTGGCAGCCCGTCGCGGATCGCGCCCGCGGTCCCGGAAGGGCACGATCAGCACCGCAGTCGGCGTGATCGTCCCGTCCGGGGTCTCCTGCACGTGGTCGGCCACGATCAGCTGGTCTTCTTCGCCGGCTTGCCCGACACGCTCGACCAGCTGAAGTCGAAGGTGTTCCTGAACGAGGTCGACTTGTTCGCCTCGCCGCCCAGGAAGTCTCCGTCGAACTCGGCCACCGTGCAGGTGGCCGTCCGGTGCGGCGCCACCGTGGTCGCCGTCGTGTTGCCCTGGGGCATGTACGTCACCTGGACGTCCTTGCCCACGTTGTTCTCCACGAAGGTGAAGAAGGCGGACCCGTCGGCGCCGTCGTCCTGCAAGGCAGTGCCCTGGAAGAACCAGTCCTTGTTCGAGCCGGCAGCGGCCTCGGCGAAGGTCTGGGTGTCGGCGTCCGCGTCGGCGGCGTTGAAGCGGGCGTTCGTGAGGTAGCCCGCGAAGAGCAGGGACGAAGGCGTCCCGCCCGTGATCTGCACGTTGACCTTCCGGCCTCCGATGGCAGCCATCGCGAACCCCCTACTTCATCCGCAGCACACGGGCTGCGTTCGGGTTGATGAGCTTCGCGCCGTTGTAGCGGTAGCCCCAGACGCCCCGCTTGCCGTTCGGGCGCCCGTTCTGGCCGGTGAGGATCGGGATCAGCGCGAGGTTGAACCCGATCCGGTCGGCGATCACGTAGGCCCGGCGGATGTTGCCGTAGATCGCCAGGTTCGCGTTCGAGGTCGTCGAGAAGTT
The DNA here is from genome assembly GCF_054954065.1 of Nocardioides sp. S5-5. NCBI lineage: Bacteria > Bacillati > Actinomycetota > Actinomycetes > Propionibacteriales > Nocardioidaceae > Nocardioides > Nocardioides sp. S5-5. The sequence continues at coordinate 3,556,745 of NZ_CP199913.1, read as the reverse complement.
CGGCATCCCGGACGCCCGGTTCTTCGGCACCCCGAGCAGGGTGCGCGCCTGGTCGTCGGACAGCGGCGTGGTGTCGCCGGTGGTCTCCAGGCCGCGGGTGTTCGTGAAGAACGACCGGGAGCCGATCCACGCGACGTCCTCGGTGTCGAAGCGGGTGGGCAACGCGTCCAGCACGTTGTACAGGTCGGTGCGCACCAGGGCGCCGGTGTCCGCAGTCACCACGTAGGTGGTGGTCGTGGCCGACAGCCCGGTCAGGATGCCCTGGGGCTTCGTCCCGCCCGAGGTGAGGGCCGAGCCGTCGCCGGTGATGAACGAGGTGGCCTCCTCCTCGTCGAGCGCGTCGGCGATGATCACCGACAGCTCGCTGGACAGCTCCGACCAGGCCGACTCCAGGGCGATCGAGAAGTCGACGAACACGTCCACGCGGGAGGTGTCGACGACCGGCTGAGTGAACGCCGGGTTGCTGATCGCGGCCTCGTCGGTCTCGCCCTCACGGGTAGCGGTAGAGCCGGCCGAGGCCAGGCCCTCCCACTTCTTGCCGGTGATCTCCACGACCCGGGCGAGCTGGCGCATCGGGTTGGTCGAGCCGGCCGAGGTCAGGATGACCGTCGGGTCGAGCTGGAACGGGACCGCGTAGCCGCCGTCCGGGTCCGAGCCGAGGGTGAGGGCCTGGATCTCCTGCGAGGTGAGCCCGCCCATCGGGTTCGGGTTGAACCGGGCCGCGGCCGCGAAGGCCTTGCCGAACGCGCGGTTGTACAGCTCCGATCCCGACCGCAGGACGCGGGTGGCGAGCACCGGCTCGCTCACGGTCTCGTCGCTGCCCTCGCGCTCCAGCAGCGCGGCCACGTGCTCCTGGGCCTTGGCGCGCGTGCTGCCGAGGCCCTCGACCCCGGAGAACTTCGCGATCTCCACGGCCCGCAGCGCGTGCTCGTTGAGCTTCTTGTTTCGCTGCTCGACCGTGCTGGTCTGGTTGCGAATGGCGCCGAAGTCGAAGATGTTCTCCGGCTTGATGTGGACGGCCGGCGCCTGGCCGCGGCGCCGCTCGTTGAGCAGCTCCTCGGACTCGCCGGCGGCCGGGTTGAGGGCCGCGGCCTCGAGGACCTGCTTGCGGGCCCGGGCGGCCTTGACGGCGGTCCCGTGCTCGGACTTCTCGGCGAGCAGGGTGTCCCACTCGGCCTGGTCCTCGGTGGTCAGGACGTCGCCGGTGCTGCCGGCGTCGATCTCGGTGAGTCGCGCGTCGATCTCGGTGATCCGAGCCTCGCGCTCCTCGATGCTCATGCTGGGCATGGCGGTCTCCTTCTTGGAAGGTGGGGCGGGCGGTTGGGTCACCTCGGACCGGGGGGCGCCGGACTCCGCCGTGCCAGACGGAGCCGTTTCCGCCTGGTGCCCTTCCTGCTCCTTGGTGGGGGTCGTGCTGGTGCTGCTGGTCGTGCTGGCGGCAGCGGCCGGTGCGCTGACCCCGTCGGGGGTCCAGTGCGTGGCGGCCGTGCCGCGGACCACACCGAGCGCGACGGCGTGCAGCTGCCGCGCGGGCGTGGAGTCGGTGGGGGCGTCGGCCGTGCCGACACGGTCAGCGAGACCGGCGTCGACTGCCTCCTGGGCGCCGTACCACTTCTCGGCCTTCATGACCTCGCGCCACTCGGCCAGCTCGGTGCCAGCCTTCTTGGCGTAGATCGAGGCGATGTTGTCGCTGACGCGGTCGAGGTCCTCGGCGTACGCGCGCAGCTCCTCTGCGTTGCCGCGGATGATCGCGTGGGCGTCGTGGATCATTAGCTCGGTGTTCTCGCCCATCACCGTCTCGTCAGCGGCCGTGGCGATGAACGAGGCCGCCGACGCCGCGAGCCCGTCGACGATCGCGACTACCTTGGCGCTGTGGCCGGCCAGCAGGTTCTTGATCGCGATGGCCTCGAACACCTCGCCGCCGGGCGAGTTGATCCGCAGGTGGATCGTGTCGACGTCGGAGGGCATCGTGGTCAGCGCCTCGGCGACCTCGGAGGCCGACGTCCCCCAGTAACCACCCCAGGAGTCGATGACGTCGTAGAGGTAGATCTCGGCGGTCGCGTCCTCGATCGTGACGGCGAGCTCGGCGCTGGGCTGCTTGCCCTCTCCGGGCTTCGGGAGGCGGTCTCGGAAGCGGAACATCTCGGGCATCAGTTGCCTCCTTCGGCGGGTGCGGACGTCGAGTCGGATCCGGGCTTCTGGAGCTGCACGGAGATCAGGCCGGTGTGCTTGAGGAGGCCGAGGTCGCCTGCCTTGACGGCGGCCACCGCGGACTCGGGGGAGAAGCCGGCGTCGATGAGGCTCTTGATCGTCGTGGCGTCCTTCGAGCGGGCGTCCGCGGCGTCGCCGAGGTCCTCGCGCAGGAACGGCACCGAGCGGGGGTCCACGACGAGGCGGGCCGGAGCGTCGCCGCGACGGGCCACCGGCGGGTCGAGGATGGCCTCGAACGCCATCGCCGCGGCCTCCCACATGTGCTGGGCGGTGCCGTCGGCAAACCGGCGCTGAGAGGCGCGGTAGTTGCCCTCGTTCAGCGCCGATCCGGCCAGCCCCTCGGAGAACCCGACCCAGGTCGGCGGTACGCCGGCAGCCGCCGCCAGGCGGGTCTCGCCCTTGGCCTGGGTGCTGGCGAACTCCATCTCGCGGAAGTTCTGGCCCACGGTGACCGGGTCCGCGCCGCCGCCGAGGAACAGCGTCTTGTAGGCGTTGAACCGGCCCTTGTGCTCAGTCTCGAAGAGTGCCTTGAACTTCCGGACCTGCTCGACCGTCACGGTGGGATCGAACTTGATCGCGAAGTTCGGCGTCGCAGCGTTGTCGAAGAGCTTGCTCTTGTGGACCTCGGACGCCTCGTCGGCCTTCACCCCGGTGAGCACCGGAGTCACCCAGGACATGCCCCGGTAGTTGGCCGTCGGGTCGGGGATCGGCATGTAGTGCGCGACCTCGTGCGGCTCCAGCAGCAGCGTTCGACCTGCGTCACCGCTGGGCCGGTAGGCGTAGCCGATGACCTCGACGTCGGGGGCTTCCCACGGCGCGTCGGCGTCCTCCTCGGAGCCGAGGATGATCGTGACCCAGGCCGGCCGCAGTCGGACCAGCCGGTCGATGCGCCGGTCGACCCCGGGGCGGCGTAGGCGGCGGATGAAGGCGTTGCCGGCCGAGGTGTCGTCGGCCTCCATCCGCGAGAGTAGGGCCGGGGTACGGGCGCCGGGCCAGGGCTGCTCGAGCACCGAGAGCTCCTGGGTGCCGAACATGTCGCTCGGGGTGCCGTCCTTCGACCGGGTCCACTGGAAGTTCGCTTGAGAGAAGACCTGCATCCTCGCCAGCGACAGCGCGAACACGGGGCCGCTGCGGCGGTAGGCGTCGCCGACCGAGGCCACCGCCTCCTCGTTGGTGAGGTTGCCCCACGACGTGGGCAGGATCTCGCGTGTGGGGTCGTTGAAGACCTCGAGCAGCTCCTCGAGCGTGACGTTGTCCGGCTGGCCGCGCATGTGGTTGCGGGTGAGCACGGACTCCCAGAGACGAGGCAAGATCAGCGTCCCTTCAGCGGGGCCGGCTTGAGCCGGTCACGGCCGGTCGGGAGGAGTGCCACGCCCGCGGCGGCGAGCATCACGCCGGTGACGATCAGTCCGACCGGGATGCTGAGCAGACAGACGCCCGCCGAGATGGCGAGGAAGGCCAGCACCAGGAACGCGACGGCGATGTCCATGTTGAGGCCCAAGCGGCTCACCCCCAGAGTGCGAACGGTTCGAGGGCGGGGGCCGGCTTGGCCACGCCGTGGAGGGCGAGCGCGGCGGCCTCCAGCGCGCTGATCTCGCCTTTGCGGGAGTCGAGAACCTTGCGGTTGTCGCTCACCTGCCACTGCGCGGCAGCGATCGCAGTGTCCAGCTCCTCGTAGCCGCCGTGCTCGACGGTCGCGGTCTCGATGGAGTTGGCGAGGTCAGCGTGCGCCTGGGCGCGTTCGTCGGCGTCGATCAGCCGCAGCTCGACGCCGGCCTTCACCAGGTCGTCGATCATGAAGTTCTTGCCCCGGATGAGCACCGGGCAGCGGCGCTCCTTCTGGATCCGGGCCACGTTGGCGGCGAAGCCCTGCCGGTCGGTTGCCGGCCGCCGGTCGGAGATGGCCAGGTGAGGCGCCGGTGAGGCGCCGCCGGTGCCCTCGACGACGGAGCCCAGGCTGAGTACGGTCTGGTCGTTGTCGCAGGCGATGCCGAGCGCGAGCACGACAGGCGCCGTCGGTACCGGTCGCTTCAGGTCGGGCCAGCCAGGGAAGATCGACTCCTCCAGGCCAACGGCCTCGACGCCGATGCTGAGCCGCTCCTTGAAGTACTCGTCGACCGAGTCCTGCGGTGCCTCCGGGCTACACAACTTGCGTCGCTCATCGGCGATGAACTCCCAGCTGATGGCCGGCGCCGTCGTACGTCCGACGCTTGGGTTGGCGACCTTGATGACCTCACGGTCGTCGGCAATGCACCCCTCGATGCCCAGGCGGTGCGTACAGTCCGTGCTCTGGCACGACGGCGGGGCGTACCGCGGCGAGCCGTCGGGGCGGCTGCCTGCGCGGCGCATCGGCGACCACTCGGCGTAGAGGAGCCGAGGCTCTTCGGTCATCTTCTGGGCCGCCGCTCGACCCCGCGCCATCACGGCTCGCTGCATGTGGCTCGCGATGTGGGGCGCCGAGGACGCCATCCCGACCTGGACGTTGGTCCGCGTGGACATGGTCGGGATCAGCGATCCCTCGTGCTTGGCCTCGACGGCGAAGTACTCATCGAGGTCAACGTCGTCGGCGGACATCGACTGCCCGGCCTTGCCAGTCCGAGGCCGGAACACGATCACGCAGCCGTTGACAAACTCGATCGACTTCGAGCCCTTGCCCTCGGACGTCTTCTTGACCCGCTTCGAGAACTCCGCCGAGCGCTCCATCATCGCCATGAACTCGGCGAAGGCCTGGTCGGTGGCCGACTCCTTGTGCGCGGTCCAGATCTGCTGTCGACGCTTCAGCAGCAGCGCCTTGCCGTTGGCTCGCTGGATCAGGAACCCGGTCTTGAGGTTCTGCCGCGAGGCGAGGACGAAGACCTCGAACGCGGTGAGCCGGCCGCGCCGGTCCATGCCGAAGTTGCCATCGAGCAGCAGGCACTGCTCGGGGTTCGGGCCGTAGCCGAACAGCCGGTTGAGATCGGCGACCTCGGGCCCGATCGTGACGGCGTAGTCCGGGCAGTTCCAGAACGCCGGCAGGACGAGCTCGTCGGGGACTGCCAGGTCAACGCGGCTGTCCACGCCGGGAGCGAGCTGGCGGGGAACCTCGAGAAGCGCCGTCATGAGCCCACCAGCCGCAGCTTCTCGTTGACACGCGCCATGACGTCGTCGGCGGCGTCCTTGATCCGCGGGGCCGCCTCGACCTTCGCTTCGCCGACGAGCCGGGAGAGCTCCTTCGACAGGGTCGCGACCGCCGAACCGGAGTCGCCGCCGCGGTCGATCTGCCGCGCGACCCGGATGGCCTGCGCACCCGAGATGGTGTCGAGCGCCTCCAGGTCGGCCAGCGACTTGCGGACCTGCTCAGCGAGGCTCCCGGCCACGTCCTCGGTGTTCGGGTTGGCCGGCGAGGTCTCGTCCAGTGGCCCACCGGCCGTCGGGAGCTGCGTGACCGTGCCGCTCTGGCCGGCGGCGGCCGAACCGGTCTGCTTCGGCTTGGCCGTGGGGCGCTTCGAGGTCCTCCGGCTGACGCGCGTGCGGCACCGGGTGCTGCAGTACTTCGACGTGGGGCGCTGGGCCTGGTACGGCGTTCCGCACTCGTCGCAGGGTCGGGTGATCGGCATCGTGGCGTCACCTCCCGCCGGCGGCGCCCCCGTAGCGATACGACGATCGGGCCGGATGGGGGCTTGAAGACTGCGGCGGTCCGCTGAGGTCGCGCCGAGCCCGGCTTCGACCCCGCCCCCGGGTCTCAGAGCACGAGGCGCCGCGCTCGGCGGGCACGCATGCGGTTGCCGCGCCGCGCGGCCTCGCTGAGGTTGCAGCCCAGGTGCGAAGGACCGAGGATCACGGCGCCGCTCGGGTCGTGGCTGATCGAGGCCCGCTCAGTTGGCGCGATGTCTCGTGTTCGCTTGAGGCAGCGGGGCTCGACGCAGGTGAGCCACTGTCCGGCGGCCTGCGCCTGGCGCAGCGTCTTGTAGGCCGCGCGGTACTCGGGTGTGCGGTGCTGCGGCTTGGCCATCGGCACCACCACCCTGGAAATGCCGAGCGCCCCGACCGGCGAGGATCGGGGCGCGACTGTCCGCGCCCATGGTTACACCGAAGCGTTACGGACGCAAGCGGGCGGCTCAGGCCTGCCGGGCCATTCCTGCCCTGACTGAGCCGTCGGGCGTCTGCCAGACGAACGGCTGCTCGTAGGCGGTGTGCTCCGGTCGGCCGAGCGGTGCGTTATCTAATGAGCCCACGAGGCGCAGCGCCGAGCTGGGCACGGTGATCCGCCGCCTCATTCAATGCTCGGCACTGCTCGGTGCTCAGGCTCTCCGCTTGCCGCAGTAGTCCTGCGGAGTGGGCCTGCCACAGTGCCTGGACCAGCTCCTCGTCTATGCCCTTCATGCGGAGCCGCGCGCATCTCTCGCTGAACTCCCATGGCGGGATGATCTCGCCTGCGTCGATCTTGTTCGCGTACTCGGCGAGTTGGTCCCCGATCGCGTTCACGATGCCCACCCATCGTCGAAGTCCGGGTGGTCGGCGTACACGGAGAGCAGGGCGTTGAGCGTGGGGCAAGGGGCCCCAGCGTCGGTGCGCGAAACCGACCCGTCCCACGTCTGGCAGACCTCGCAGTAGCCGTCCGTCGGATGGTCTTGGTCGAAGGCGATCGGGTGGGCAGCAACGATCGCCCGCTTGGCTGCGCACTCACGGTGCGCCTGCTCATCATCGAGGCGCATGCCGTATGCGTCCTCGCAGTCGATGGCGTGCCCGTTCTCGACAATCGACGCCTCGTCCTCGGCGATCCGGGCCAGCAGGAACTCGGTGATGGTCACGACGCCATCATCCCCTCTCCGGTGTGCGCGGCCACGTCGGGCAAGGTCACGGGCGCGCTCGCCTGGGGCCCACGTCGTACGCGTCGCGGCAGGTCGAGCAGACCACCGCTTCTGGCGTACCGGCGGGGTCGGCGAAGGTCTGGGTAGCGATCACGTCCCAACTGTGGCCATACTCGCGACACTGGCGCTCAGCGAGCAGGCGCTCTGCCTCATCCAGCGTGAACCGTTCCTCGTTCATGCGGTCACCATCCTCTCATCGGCGAGCACGGCCACGTCGGCCACGTCGTACAGCTGGCGGCCGAGCTGGTCGAGCCCGTGCTTGCGCACCTTGCCACGCAGGGCCCAGGCCCGGATGGTGCCGGGCTTCACCCCGAACTTCCTGTGCAGCTGGCTAGCGGTCAACGCGGTGGCGTGCTCCACGTAGTCGGCGTCCACCTTCGAGCGGTAGTCGGCGTCCGTCCACGCGTGGGCCGGGAAGTCGGGGCAGTGCCAGGCGTCGTGCTCGCCGGCGCAGGTCGAGCACGCTGGGTCACCGCAGCGTTGCCCGGGCCGGGCCCAGGCGTGGCGGGCGTACCGCTTGCGCAGCCGAGGTGCCTCGTAGTCCGGGCCGTGCTCGAGCGTGCAGGTCGGGCACGGCCGGCCGAGGTCGGCCTGGCGTTCGTCGTGGTCCACCGCCTCGAGGTGCGCGAGGCAGGCGGCCACCTCGCGGGCGAAGTCCTCGAACTCGTCGCCGTGCGGGAAGCCGTGCGGTGCGGCGGTGTCGAGCAGGCCAGACAGGCGCGCGGCTGCGCTGGAGATGGTGGTGCGGAGATCCGACCGCGTCAGCCAGCCGCCGTCCTCCAGCGCGAGCTCCCAGTGGCCGAGCACCTCGAGCGGGTGGTTCGGGTCGCCCGATCGCACCCGCTGCGGCGGCCACTCGCACCAGCCGCGCAGCGCGTCGGCCCGGGCCGCGGCGGCGGCCTCGTCGGGGTGGACGGTCGGGCCGATGAGGTTCATCGCCTCGGACTCGATGCCGTCACTGCGGGCGTCGTAGGCCAGCACGGCGTACCGGGTCACGATCGCCTGGAGATCGCGGCGCACTCGGTCCACGCAGCTGGCGCACGTCATGAGGCCGCCGGCGTGCCGCACGTGGTTCGGGCACCGGCCGCGCATCGCGCAGTGGTCGTCGGGGCACGGCAGGCCGTCGGGGTTCGTCCAGGCCTCGCCGTCCCAGGTACACCTCGGCTGCCGGGCGGTCGTCCTGCGGGTCGTCATGGCGGTCACTCGCTGTCCCTCCAGAAGGTGCTGGGTTCGCTGGCTTCGGCCACGATGCGGACGCCGGCCAGCTCGGTGGCCATGCACTCGACCAGCGCGACGGTGGCGGTCTGGGCGTCCTCGATGGGAACCATGCCCACGATCTCGTCATGCACAGGCAGGATCGGACAGCGTCCCCACGGCGTCTGCTGCCAGCGCTCGAGCGCGTCGATCAGGAGCTCGCGAGCTTCGCCCTGGATGCAATAGTTCGGCGCGGCGTACGACGCGCTGGTGGGCATGTGGATGATCCGGCCCGAGTGGGACTGGAACTGCGTGTGGCCGGCCTCCACGCTGTTGGCCACCATGCGGGACCAGGCCGTCAGGCCTGGCGTCATCACATCCATGGCGTTGACGATCGAGTGGGCGATCGCCTCGCTCACGGGCGGGTCGGCGGTCACCAGGCCGTTGATGCCCGAGCCGTAGATCCGGCCGAAGACCTTGCGCTTGGCCTGGTACCGCTCAGCCTTGCCGGCGCCGGGTCCCCACACGATCTGAGCGATCTCGCGGTGGATGTCTCGCTCGGGGTCGTCGAGGATCGCGATGAGGTTGTGGTCCTGGCTGAGGGCGGCGGCCACGCGGAGCTCGACCTGGGCGAAGTCGGCCGAGATCAGCACGTGGCCGGGGTCGGCGGTGATGCACGCGCGGAAGCCGCCGGCGCGCGGGACTTGCTGGAGGTTGGGCCGCACGCAGCTCATGCGCCCGGTCTTGGCCTCGAGCGTGTAGACCGTGGGCCGGACCCGGCCGTCGCCGTGCGTCAGGGCGTTGCTCCAGCTGTCGAGGAACAGCCCGAGCCGGTTCTCGGCCTTCTGGTAGTCGAGGCGGGCCCGGATCAGGTCGCCGAGCGGGCCATCGAGCTCGGTGTGCTGGTTGAGCGCGCCCTTGGCCACGCTCGGACGCCCGGTGCGGGTGCGCGGGAGCTGGAGGCCCTGCGCCTCGATCGCGGCGGCCACCTGGGCGTCGCTGCCGGGGTTGTCAATCCCGAAGGCCGCGAGCCGGCCGGCGGCGTCCGCCAGCGCTGCCCGCTGCTCGACCTGCAGCTGCGCCACGCGGTCGCCGTCCAGCGCGAGGCCGGTGTGCGCCACGCGGGCGGTCATCGTCTGCGCGAGCACCTCCCGGCGCCAGACGTTGGCGTGGGGGTACTCGAGCTGGCTGGCGATCGCCGCGTCGTCGAGGACGTCGGCGGCGGCGTAGCGGATCATCGTCGCGCTGTGCGGGTCGCTCTGCGCCCAGCCGGAGCGCTCCAGCTCGCTGGTCGGCCTCACCTCGGTGAGCCACTTGCCGGCCTTGAACAGCGCGGCCCGGGCCTCCTCGGCGCGAGGGCTCACCGCCGCGTCACCGAGCACGGCCGGCGCCAGCTGCTTGAGACCTTCGGCGGACTTCGTCGAGGTCGGGTCGGCGAGCTTGGCCAGGATCACGGTGTCGTGCATCCGGCTCCACGCCTCGTCGAGGCCGTGCTCGAGCAGCCCGGCCTCCTGGAGCGGGATGAGGTCGGCGGTCGCGGAGTGTGCGTGCAGGATCGGCGCCGTGGCCACGGCGTGTCGGATCGTCGCGGCCTGGTCGGGGTCTTCGGGGTCGAGCACCACCGCGAGCTGCGCGTCGCCGAGCTGAACGGTTCGCAGCCGGTAGTCGCGGTGGCCGATCGGGTAGCCGGTGTTCTCGATGTCGACCGTGAGCGGGGCGCCGGCCAGGGTGGCGAGGAACTGGCTCGCCTGCTTGGCAGTCACGGGCAGGATCTCGCCGCTACGCCGGACCACGGCGGGCAGGGCGTACGTCGGCCCGGAGGCCGTCGCCACGGCCGCTCGGCGCCGCTCCTCGGCGGCCGCCGCGCGCTTCGTCCGTGCGTTCTCGGTCTGCTCTCGCTTCGCCTCGGCTGACTTCGCGGGGGCAGTGTCGTTCTGTTGGGTGTGACGGCGTGACGGACTTTTGCTAACCCCCCCTGTGCGCGCGGGCGCGTCATGTGTATGTACGCGCGTAATGGTCGAAAAGTCCGTCACGCCGTCACCAGCAACAGAAATAGTGGGGCTGACCTGCGAAAACACCCGTGACGGACTAGGCGAAAAGTCCGTCACAAGTCCGTCACGTCCGTCACCAATCGGCCCGATTTCGGGCTCCAGCGACCCCCACGGGCCCTGAGGACGAATCCTGATCAGCCGAACCTTGCCCTGCCGCGTGTGGTGTGACGGAAGTCCGTCACGCTCCAGGGCCTTGTTCCAGGCCACTACCGAGGGGATCTCGTCGCGTCGCATGTTGGCCTGCTGGCAGCTGGCCACGAACGCGCTGTAGAGCTCTCGGCTCGAGGTACCGGCGGGCCACGGCTCGGTCTCGTCGCGCAGCCACGAACGGATCGGGTCCTGCTCGACCACGAGCCGGTCGACTAGCGCGCGGACCTCCTCCGGCGCCGCGTCGTTGCCGCCCGTCGTCGGGTCGGTCAGCCAGGCGGCGGCCTCGCACATCATCTTCGCCAGCACGCCGGGCGCCTCGGCCCTCCACGCGGCCGAGCTCACGGAACCGATCGCGGCGCGCGCGGCCCGAACCTGCTCGGGGTCGCCGTCGCAGGGGATCAGCCGCACGCGTGCCTTGATGGCCGGGTCGGTGAGCACCGGTTCGTCGTTGGCGGTCAGCACCAGGGTGTGAGTCGGCGCGAAGGTGATGGGGTTCTGGCCCATCTGGTTGCCGGTGAGCTCGCCGCCGCCGGTCAGCAGCTTGAGCTGGGCCTCGGCGAACTGGCCGCCCTTCGTGCCCTCGTCGATGAAGGACAGCCGGCGGCCCTTGAGCGCGAACACGATCGACTGGTGCGCCCTCTCGCCGTTGCTGTTGAGCAGGCGCCGGTCGGCGGCGTGGGCGTAGGACCCGAGCACGCTCATCAGCAGGTTGATCACCTGCGTCTTTCCGCGGCCCTGGTCGCCCAGCAAGATCGGGAGCGCTCGGTCGGCGCGCCCGGTCAGCGTCACCGCGAGCACGCGCAGCGCCCAGGACCGGACCTCCGGGTCGGGCCAGACCGTGGTGAGGAAGGTGTCCCACAGCGGTGTCGGCCGGAGCTCGGGCATCATCGCCGCGGTCTGCAGGTGCGGCGTCGCCGGGTCGATCGGCGCCAGCCACGTCTCCATGGGTGCGTCGCCGCGGCTCGCGGCGAGGTTCCACGGCAGGCCGCCGGCCCACAGCACCTCGGGGTCGCCGTCGAGGTCGGCCAGCCGGACGGTGCATGGGTGCATGCCGCCGTCGACCAGCGCCTGCGCGGTCTGCGCGATTGCGTTGCGACCGGCGTTGGAGTTGAACCGCGCCCGGCGCTTGGCGCGCTCCTCCTCGTCGCTGCCCTTCTCCGCCAGCGGGTCGCCGAGCGGCAGGAGGCCGGCCACCAGGGTCACGGCGCGGTTGGTCAGGCTCTTGTGCAGCTCCCAGCGGTCGTAGCCACGCAGCAGCCAGCCGCCGGAGTCGTAGGCGTAGCGCAGCAGGGGGTAGGCGCGCTCGAGCACGGACTGCGCCAGCGGCTGGTCGAGGTTGCCTTTCGGGTCGAAGCTGTGGGTGCCGATGATCGCGCGCGGCAGCATCCACCGCGGCGGCTCGATCGGCCCGACCGGCTCGTCCTGCTCGTCGACCACGCCCTCGGGCGCGGCGCCTGCCATCTCGAAGCCGTCGATGAACAGGCAGGGGTCGCGCGGCACCTGGCGCTCACCGACCAGCGTCACGGCCTTGCGGGCCGCGGTGGTCAGCATGTCGTGGAACTCGCGCTCGCGGTCCTCGCCGGCCGTCGCGACGCCCCAGGCCTGACGCAGCTCCTCGATGGCGTACGACGAGCCGGTGTGCCCGGCGGCGGCCAGCTGGACGAGCTGGTAGACCCGCTTGGACAGGGTGTCGTGACGCGAGCCGGCCTCGGCCGCGGTGAGCTCGTCGAGCGCGGTGAGTCGCACGCTGGTGATCTCGGCGCACTCGACGCGGGTGTCGGCGAGCAGTTGGCCGAGCAGCCCGCGGCCCAGCGCGGAGTCGGCGGCGGCCGGGCCCTGCTCGGTGGCACCCTCGGCCAGGCCGCGGACCCAGTCGGGCGGCAGCGCGGCCAGCTCCTCGGGCCGGGGTACCTCGCCGGGCGCCGCGGGGGAGCCGTCGGGCCGGTACCAGGCGTACGGGCTGCCACCGGCCTGCGGATTCGGCGAGGGTGCGACGACGACGTAGCGGTGGTGGCGCTGGATGACCTCGACGTCGGGCCCGACCGCGTTGAGGTTGGCGGCGTACCGGCCGGCCGGCGCCCGGAACAGGAGGATGCGGCTGGGCTGGCCCGGGCCGCGCGCGGTGCTCGACCAGGTCGGCGGCAGCGCGCCCCAGCGCTCGATGGCGTTGGCCAGCGTCTGGGCGCCGTGCTTGCGGATGCCGGCCTTCTCGTACTCGTCGACGTCGATGCCGATCACGCACCACCCACTGTTGGGGCCGCCGTCCGGGCCGGGGTAGGCGGGCATCCGCAGCGCGATGCTGTGGGCCGGGTGCGAGCCGGCCCAGGCCACCAACTGCATCGGCTCGGTGTCGCGGCCTTCGGCGCCCGTGAAGCCGGTCGGCGGCGGGTGCTTCCTGTCGGCCGGCACCGGGAAGATGCAGGGCCAGCCCGCCTGGGCGTACGACGCCACATTGTCGGCGTACGTCTGGGGCAGGGCTTCGGACTGGGCGCTCACGCTGCGAACTCCTCGTAGGTAGGGTTGGTGACGACCTCGCCGGCGGGTGCCGGCGACACTGATGAATGGGAGCTGTACGCATGACTGATCGCGCGCGAGCCGTGGTGAACTTCGATGAAGACGACCGCCTGCTCTGCCCGGGATGTGGGGAGGCGAACGTCCACATCGACGACGCATTCGTGGCTGGCCGGCCTCGGGAAGACGGCCCTGTTGTCCCGGTCCACGTCGACCTCGGCGGCCGTGTGCATGACGACGAGACCGTCAACCTGCCCATCCCCGAGGGGGAGCTGGGCCGTCGGCACACCATGTCGCTGGCTGGCTGGTGCGAGACCTGCTCCGCTCGGTTTGCGATCGAGTTCAAGCAGCACAAGGGCAACACCTACGTCGCGGTACGTCGGCAGTCCTGGTCCTGATCCGCGGGTCACGCTGCTCCTTCGGATGTACACGGGGGTCGTGCGGTGCTTGCGCTGGCAGCGGCCTTGCAGCGCGCGCCGGCGTCCTTGTGCTTGTGGTCGATGTGCCAATGCCGGTCCCCTCCACCGCGCACCGACGCCGGGCACGGGAACGGCCTCACGTCGGTGCAGTCGGGGTGCAGGAAGGTATGCAGCACAGCGGCGTTGCTCGCGAGGTACTCGGACAGGTAGGTGACCTTGCCGGTGGGGCAGCCGGTGTCGGGGCCCTCGCGCGTGGTCATGGCCGGCTCAGCCCGAGGTTGATTTCGACGATCTCGATCTGGTCGCCGTTCGGCATCTGGCGGACGACCTCCTCGAGATCGCCGCAGGCCATGCAGGTGCCGGCGTAGGACGCCGTGAACGTCATGGCCGGTTCCCCTGCGTTGCGTCGGAGGTCGCCGGTACGGTCACGACATGCCCTCGCCTACCGACGGACTCGTGACCCTGAGCTACTCGACGTCGGCCGTGCGTGATCTCCGAAGCAGCTGGCTCGACTCCACGTGCCCGCACTGCGGAGGAACGCAGGCCCTGGAAGTCGGCTACGTGGAACCGAACATCTCGTGGTTGAGGTGCGTCACCTGTCACCTGGGCGCCGTACGCAACGGATCCTTTATCAGTCCTTCGTCGAAGCCCTTGCGCACCCCCGCCGGCCTGCCTCCGATCGATCTTCAGATTTGGACTGAGGTGCGCACCTGCTTGGGATCGGGAGCGAACGCTGCGACGGTGATGCTCTGTCGAAAGCTCCTCTTCCACATTGCCGTGGCGCACGGACTGCCGCCGAAGGGGAAGAACGACCGGGCTCCGTCCTTCTACGAGGCGGTCGAACACCTCGAGAGCGAGGGCCTCATCACGAAGAAGATGCGGCCATGGGTCGACCGAATCAAGGACGTCGGCAACGACGCCAACCACGAGCTCACCCCGATCAGCGCGGAGATGGCCCTCGACGTGGCGACCTTCACCGAACAGCTCCTCGTCCTGGCGTACGAGCTGGACGCGCTCATGGCCCAGCAGACATCCGGCGGTCACGACGCCTGACCCTTCAGCCACGTATCGAAGGAGGCGGAGCACGGCGCACAGAGGTCCCAGGTCTCGCGTGCGCCACCCTGCACCTGCTGCTGGCTGACGCGGCTCCAGTCCCTCGGGAAGCCCTGCCGGATCGGCTGCTGGCGCGTGGACGCACAGCGGTCGCACGTGTGGATCTGCAGTTCTTCGATAGCCATTACGCACCCGCCTGGGCAGTCGCCTCGGGGACGGGCTGTTCGATCCCCAGCATCGTGCGGATCATCGACCGGTTCATGGTGTCGACGTCGGGCCCGTTGTAGCCGAGGCCGCGGGCGTACGCGCGCCACTCCTCGACGGGCTGCGCGGGGCAGGGCCACTGCACCCAGTCGCTGATCGCTTCGCTGCACTCGCGGCAGAAGTCCGGGCCGCCCTCGGTCGTGGTGCGTGTGTGGGAGCCCTCCACCGGCACCTCCGGCGCGGGCGTGCCCTCAGGTGCGGGGTCGCTCTCAGGCAACTCGGGGGAGCGCCACGCCTCAATGGCGGCCTTCACGTCGAGCGACACCTTGCTCGTGGACTTCTTGACGATGCCCTCGATCTGCGTGATCAGGACTTCGGCCTGCTCGGCGCGGTCTCGCTGGTCGGCGGCCTCCTCGGTCATGCCGTGCTGGGCCTGGCGGAGGTACTCGACCTCGGCGGGGTCGGAGGCGGTGGCGAGCTGCACCTCGGCGGGAGGAGGGCTGATCATGTCGATGATTGGCCCGCACTCGATCGCGTGCAGGCGGCGCTCGAGGTCGGCGAGCCGCTCGAGCGGGGTGGCCACCTCCGGCTCTTCGAAGTCGTCTCCGGCATACGTCGGGTCGGTGAGGAACTGGGCGGGGCTCGGGATGGTGATCATGCGGGGGTCCTCTCGGTAGGTGGTGAGCGGGATCAGCTCGTCGCGTTGGCGCTGCTCGAACAGCGCGTTCTTCTCGGGCCAGCTGAGGTCCATGTCGCAGACCTCGCTCCAGATGTCTCCGTGCTGGTCGCCGCAGTAGGTGCCGCAGATCGGTCCGGTGCTGGCGCCGCCGTAGCGGCACTCGTCGAGGGCCGGGCAGTGGTCGCTCATCGCGCCGCCCTCCTGCTGAGGGGGTCCGGCAGAGCCCCGTCATGCACCGCCGCGAATAGGGCGTGGCGGGCGGCGTCTCTGGCGTGCCGCATGCCCTTGGTCGGTTCGAGGAGCCGGGCGCCGGCCAGCCGGTCGTCGGTGGCCCAGGGCTTCACCTGGCTGGCCGAGCGCTCGACGTACCGGACGCCGTGCAGGCTTGCGACGCGCTGCAGCTGGCCGACCAGGTCGCGGGTGATCGCGCCGTCACGGCCTGCGCGCATCGACGCCTTGCCGACGACGAACTTCTCGACGGCGAGGGTCACACGGGCGGGGTCTTCGGTGGCCTCGACGGCGTCCGCGAGCAGGTGGTCGACCACAGCCGCGGCGATGCCCGCCGAGCACTGCAGCGCGTGGCTCGTGACGCTGGCGCCGTCGACCTGCAGCACGACGATGCCGGGAATCGGGCCCGGGTCGACTCCCAGATAGATGCGCGTCATGACGCCGCCGATCGGTTCGGCACCATCCGATGCGCCCGGGCGAACGCCTCAACGACCCGGCGGGGGACCGGCCCGCGCGGCGGGCAGTCGACGCCCTGGACGTAGGCCCACTCCCTGATCTGCCAGGGCTTCACGGGCCGGCCGGCCAGCGTCGGGTTCTGCGGCTGGGCTGGCGTCTCGGTGCCGCACGACGGGCACTCGTGCTTGGCGTCGTGGTGGGTGTGGCACGACGGGCACCGCGCGACGTCGACTCGGTCCAGCTTGCTGGCCTCGTGCTGGCGCTTCGGGCCCCGCTTGATCCGCGCCACCTCGGCGTCGGGGTTGCCGGCCTCGCGCGCCTTGGCGGCGACCTGCTCGTGCTCGGCCGCGGCGATGACGGTCTGCTCCTCCAGCAGCGCGGTGAACTCCTCGCGGTGCCGCTCGGCGAGCAGCTGGTAGGCGCGACCGCGCGCACGGCTGCGCACGAGCCGGTTGACCGACGGCGTCCGCGGGGTGTTGACGCACGCGACGCAGGCCGCGGCGTACCCGTCTCGGCCGGCCGGGTGCTTGTAGAACTCGGTCTTGAGCGGCTTGACCTTGTCGCACATCGAGCACTGACGCGTCTCGACCTCGGTCTCGGTGCTCACGCCGACACCTGCCAGCTGTCACGACCGTGCTCGCACGCACGGCGCACGAGGATCCGCGGCCAGTCCGGGGCCATCCCCTCGGGGACGCCCTTGCCTCGGAGGAAGCCGCGGCGGCGCTCCATCTCTTCGCGGGTTCCGACCGGGAACGAGGCGGTGAGCCGGCCGGGGTCGGCTTCGATGGCGTACTGCAGCTCGGTCGTCTCGCAGGTGCCCGCTGCGGGAGAACAGGGGATCCGGGGGTTCACGACGCCTCCTTCAGGCGGTGACCGGTGCCGCAGCAGGCGCTGCAGACCGGTGGCTTGGTGAGCTCGGCGAGCTCCTCGGGTGGGACGCCCGGCGACATGGCGCGCATGAAGTCGGCCAGCCGGGGGCGTGGGTGGTTGTGCTCGAAGTCGGCCTGCTCGGCCTCGTAGCCGACGGCGGCCGCCTCCCGGGCGCGCAGCCAGGCCTCGGTGGCCATCTGCCACGCCTCGGTGACGTCGTCGCGCCAGACGTGGGTACGCCGGTCGGCCCAGGCTGAGCACGAGCACAGCGAGCACCCGCCGGCGCCGTGCGCGCGGGGAGCGTGGCGGCAGTTCGGCTCGGCGCACCGACGACGGAGCCTCATGCCGCACGCTCCTGCCAGATCAGCAGGGCGCAGCCGAACGGCGGTCGATCGCCCTTGGGGCCAGGCGTCCAGCCGGGCCGCTCGAAGCGCATCCGGCCACGCAGGAACTCGACCCGCAGTGGAGATCCGGGCCGGTCGCGGAAGGGCTCGACCAAGTCCTGCCACCACGCCTGCTCGACACGGTTGGCGGGCAGCAGCATGGCGATGAGGTCGGGGCTCTTGGAGGGGCGAGCGCGGTACATCGCTGGATGGTGCTCGCGGCGGTCCAGATCTTCCGGAAAGATCAACCACTGCGACCATGCCATCCGCACCCACGCGCCACAGTCGGAGTACGGCGGGTTGCACCACACATTCCAGGGGCCGACGTGGCTACGGGGCCGCTGCCAGTGCCGTGCCAGCCCGTCGTCCTCGCGTGTGTAGAACAGAGGTGCCTTGGCGTTGTGCTCGGCTGCCGCGACATCGAGCTGAAACGCTCCGAACCGCTGCTCGAGACTCGCGATGAACAACGGGTCGGTGCCTCGGTCGTCCACATCGTCACGAGCGCCGCGCTTGGCTGTCTGCTGCGGGTGGTTGCTGGACTTGAAGCCTGCGAGGGTCACGACGCACGCTCCAACTCATCGATGCGGCGGCCGCCGAGCAGCTCGGCCACGATGCGCGGGTCCTGGACCAGGTCGGCGAGCTGGCCGGCTCGCTCCCGGAGCACGGCGCGCACCCGGGTGTCGATGGTGTTCGAGGCGATCACGTCGATGATCTCGGTGCCGCGGGTGGCGTTCATGTCGCCTTCGCCGCGGTCCTCGGCCTGCAGGGACTCGACCAGCGACCAGGGCCGGGCCAGGAAGACCAGCGTCCCGGCGCGCGAGAGGGTGATGCCCGTGCCGCCGGCTCCGGTGGTCGCACAGACCAGGTCGAGCTCACCGGCCTGGAACGCGGTCCGCACTGCGGTGCGCTCGGCCTGGCTCTGGCCGCCGACGATGTAGCCGACCCGGTAGCCGGCCTTCTCAGCCGCGGCCCCCGCGATCTCGACGAGCTGCTTCGACGGCGCGAAGCACACGACGGCGTCGCGGCTCTCGGGAGGTACGCCGGGACCGCAGCGCTCCTCGAGGATCTCCAGCAACGCCTCGACCTTCCACGACGGCGCCTTGAGGTGCAGGTGCATGTGCCGCTTCGGCTCGCCGGTCTGCGCGTCGAGGTCGGGGCCGTAGGTGATCTCGACATCGGCCGCCGCGCTGGCCAGCCGGGTCAGGTGGTTGTACTGGGTCTGCACGTCCATGACCGAGATCTCGGAGCCGTCGGGCAGCTCGGCGAGCATCTGGCTCTCGAAGTCGTCGTAGACCTTGCGCCAGGCGGCCGGCAGCTCGACGGTGCGGACGCTGTAGACCTTGGGCGGGAGGTCGGCCATGACGTCGGCACGGGCGACCCGGCGGTGCTGGCCGAGGATCGTGAGGCGGAACTCCGGCTCGGTGGCGGGGTGCAGGCCGAGGATGTCGCCGGAGTAGTCGCCCGGGAGCATCAGGCAATAGCGGTTCGTCCAGCGCTCCTTGGACGGCTGGCCGCCTGGGTCGAGGCAGGAGATCACCGGGAACAGGTCGCCAGGGTGGTGCGTGATCGGGGTGCCGGACAGCCCGACGAAGGCGCCGTCGAGCTCGTAGGTGATCTCGGCCAGCCGGCGCACAGCCTTCGAGCGGGCGGCCGTCGCGTTCTTGATGTAGTGGCACTCGTCGACCACCAACGCCGCGGCGCCCAGGTCGACCAGCGGGCGCAGCGACTTCCGGCCATTGTCAGTGACCGGCCCGGCGTCCATGCGGGCGGTGTCGTACGACGTCACGTAGACGTCCGCGGTGCCGAGCAGGTCACGCCTCTTGGGTCCGCGCCAGGCGACGGTGCTCAGGTGCGGGGCCCAGGTGCGCCAGGCCTCGACCCAGGGGTCGACGACGGAGGCCGGGGCGATCACCAGGGCCGGTGAGGGCGGGCTGGCGTCGTGGCCGTCCGCGAGCCGGGCCCACAGCTCCAGCAGACCGAGGATCGTGGTGATGGTCTTGCCGGTGCGCGGCTCGTCGAAGATCAGCGCGCGGCCGGTGCGGGCGATCTCCAGCGCGCCGGCGACCTGGTAGGGCCGCGGGGTCAGGCCCTCGGGCGGGACGTAGGCCAGGCGGTCGCCGACGGCGCCGGCCCGAGCGACCTGCTGGCCGCGGATCCACGCGGACAGGCGCGGGCCCGGCGCCCAGGCAGCGCCGAACGTCGCGGCGAGCTGGAGGACGGTGCTCCAGCTCACGGGCGTGACGAGACCGCCAGGCGGGTCGGACTTGGAGAAGAGCGGGGTGAGGAGCTCGAGGTGCTTGGCCGCCACAGCAACCTCGTGGTCGGGACCGGCAGCGATCAGGAACATCTCCCGATCGCTGCCGGCGACCAGCTCAGCGTGGATGCCGAGCAAGGTGGATCAGCCCTGAACCTGCGGGGCCGGCTGAGCGGCCTGCTGCTGCTGCTGTCCGGCGATCTGAGCGAACAGCTGCTGCTGCGCGGGGCTCAGGGTCTCCGGAACGGGCAGCCCGCCGGCCTGGACCGGCTGACCGGGGACGGCCTGCGGAACCTGCTGGACGGGAGCCTGAGCGACCGGAGCCGCCTGTGCCACGGGCTGGCCCTGGGGCACGAACTGCTGCTGCGGGGCGTAGGGCTGCTGCGCCTGGGGGACGGGAGCCTGAGCGGCGTACTGCGGCTGGACGGGCGGCTGAGCCTGCGGGACGGCCGGGGGAGCAGGCGGCTGCCCTCCGGCCGGGGTGTAGACGATGTGGAAGATGTTCTGCGGGATCGTGCCGCGACCCTGCTTGCGCTGGACCAGCGTGACGGTGATGACAGACCCGCCCGTGATCTGGGCCTCTGCCGTACCGGCGCCCGGGACGCCCGCCTCGGTCATCGCGCGGGTGAGCTCGTCGCGGAGCTGCCCACGGACGTAGAGCCGGGCCTCGCCCTCCGGGTACTCGGCCGAGACCGGGACCTGGAGCGGGACGGCCAGCACGAACTTCGGCCGACCGTCGCGGTAGAACTGCGGGATGCCCGCGTCACGGGTGTTCGGCGCGCCAACCTCCTGCGAGACGTCGGCGTGGGTCACGTCGCGGGGGACGACGCCCTGGACGGTGTACCCGTCGGGCTTGCCCTTCCACGAGATGCCGGGGCCGCCGCCGAGCGAGGGCTGGCTGTAGAACGCGTCGAGGCTGCCGTCCGCGAGCGGCACGGCCGGCTGCGGCGGGCCCTGTGCGGGCATCTGCGGCGCGTACCCCTGCTGGGGGAAGGCACCGGGGTAGCCCGGCTGGGCCGGCGCGAGCGGCATGGCCGGCTGAGGGGGGTAGGGCTGCTGCACGGGCTGCTGGGGGTAGTAGTACTGCTGCTGGGACATCGGTCTCTCGTTTCGCGTGAAGGTGTGATGGGTGCTTCGCGGTGTTGCTGGTGCCGGCCCGCGCTACGCGGTAGAGCCGGCGGACCCCGCACCCGCTGAGGGCGAGGGGGAGTCGGTGGTGACGGAGTCGACGTAGGCCTGCGCTGAGGCCTCGGTCCGGAAGACCCGGCACCCGCAGTCACGGGTCGGGTGGCGCTCGTCGGGGCAGCCGGGGGCAGTCGCGATGACGGGATGGCTCATCGTGAAACCGCGGGTGCGGCGGATCCGCCAGATGTGCGTGGCGCTCTCGCGAATCGGATCGGCGTTCATCGGACCCGTCCCGGTCCTGCGCACCACGAGCCCTCGTCCTGGTCGACCTGGGGCCGGTAGAACGGACAGAAGAAGCATTCGTCGCCGTCGGGGTCCTTCGGGGTGTCGATGAACCGCAGCTGGCCCGCGATGACCTGGTCGGCCAGGGCGTGGCGCCGCGCGGTCTCGGCGAAGGTGTCCTCCAGCTCGGCGAGGATTGCGGGCAGCAGCGTCATGCCGTCGCTGGTGACCTCGCGCTCCCAGACGTAGAGCCCGTCGAGACTTGCCGCGGTTCGGGGGTACGCCGCGAGCGCGACCCGGCGCACCGGCAGGCCCAGGCGCAGGTAGCCGAGCCCGTAGAGCAGGAGCTGGCGGCGGTACTTGCGCGGCGGCGCCTTGCGGACCTTGTTCATCGACGTCGCGCCGAGGAACTTGTGGTCGACGACCGCCTGCTCCTGGGCGTCGTAGAGGTCCGCGGTTCCGGGGTGATCGGGGTGCGGCGCTACCTTCTGCTCGGCCAGCCAGCGCAGTACGCCGCGTCGGGTGTTGTCGGCCGTGAACGCCTCTTCGGCCCAGGCGTGGCAGGCGGTGCCGACGATGGAGGGCCACGGGTCGCTGACGTGGTTGGTCGCCGGCAGCGCGGCCATCTTCCCGACGACCTGCCGGTCGCACGAGACGCCGAGCTCGGACGGGCCGAGGTGCTGCTGCAGCGTCCGGGGCGCCCGGGCCGCGTGGTCGAGGAAGACGCGCTTCAGCTCGATGGCGTACGTCGAGGCCCAGGCGCTCGACCCCGATGGCGACGACTTCGCCGCGCTGGCCATGAACTCCCCGGGCGAGATCGGGTCGGCGTAGACGGTCGGCTGCGTCACGGCTGGCCGTCCTTGCGCATCTCGTCCGCCACCTGCTGGTAGGCGTCGCGCTGAGCGCGCATCATCGACGCGACCTCGGACAGCGTCAGCCGGCATCCGGGGAAGGTCTGCGCAGTCTGGTCACACCCCTCGGCGACCCCGCTGAACGAGGCGGCGATGAGATCCAGCACGTCCGGGCCGGCGCCTGCGTCTCGGACGGCAGCCGTGACCTGGTCGACCTGGTGCTGAGGCATCCGAAAGCCGCTCACGCCGACCACGCCTTCGCCGCGTCGAGGCGCAGCTTCAGCTCTCCGAGCGTCTCCATCCACGACCCGCAGACCTGCACCCACGAGCAGCCCGTGGCGCCGTCGGGGCCGGCGTGATCGAGCCGGTGGAAGACGTTCTCCGGCTCGCCCACGACGATGACCGGGATGCCCTTGGCCAGCGCGTAGCCGGTCTCGACGTGACGCCCCCCAGACGCCGCGTCCGCCACCGACATGCCGAGCGAGGCCGCGGTGAACAGGACCAGCACGTCGCACCGCTCGATGTCGTCGAGGTCGGTGGCCGCGTGCCGGGCGACCTCGGCTGGGTCCAGGCCCGGCGCCGAGCCGAGCGACGCGGGACCGATGGCGTGCTCCTCGTCGAGCCAGGACGCCGTGACGTCGAGCCCGATGCGCACGAGGTCCTCGGCGTACTTCCTGACCAGCCCCCGAGCGGCGTACGGCGCGGCCAGGTAGGCGCGCAGGACCCGACCGTCCTGGGTGCTCACTGGTCACCGCCAGCTGCGCCCTCGACCACTACCTCGATCGGGTGCTGGACAAGGTCGGCCGGCACGTCGATCACGGCCTCGGGCTCGAAGGCGTCCCAGCCCTCGACCGGGATCCTGAGCTTGACCTTGACGACGATGCAGCCGGGCGCGGCCTGCTCCGGCTTGCGCTGGGTCGCTCGGACCACGCGGGCCTCCGAGGCTGTGTACGACAGCCGGCGCTTGAGCTCGACCTGCAGGTACGCCGTGGCCTCGGCGGCCTTCGCCTGGCCGGTCATCGGGCGTCGTCCTGCCCGGTCGCGCAGCCGACGTGCAGCGCCACGCCGCGGCGGAACACGATGCGGTCGCCGACCTTGATCCCGGCCGGGCACCGCGGGCAGTCGCTCGGGAACGACGCGGCCATACCGGGCTGCGGGTCGGTGGCAGTGCGGCGGCTCATCGCTTGGCCGCCTGCAGGTAGCCGCGAGCGGCGTCGTACGCGTCGTCTAGCGAGCCGTTCGCTTCGCCCGCGAGGTTCCCGATGATCGAGTCCTCGGCGTCGCCGCCAGCGGCCTCAATCGCAGAGACGATCGCGTTGAGTAGCGAGTCGTCGTCGAGGTCGAGCGGAGCGTCGAATCGGGACACGACGAGCCAGGTCTTGATCTCGCTGCTCATCACTCACCACCGCCCGGGACCACGCGCAGCGACCAGGAGTCGCCCTGCACGGCGTACGCCGCGTAGATGTAGGGCTGCTCGGCCTTGAGGCGCTTGGAGTCGACGCGCCAAGGCCGGGAGTTCGTCGCGCGGAGGGGCGGGCCGTACGGGCTGCGCAGCTCGACGCGCAGGTTCGCCGGGTCGCTGGCGGCGGCGATGGCCAGCATCTCGGCCTTGATGCCGTCGGTGATCGCCTTGTAGTGCTCGTCGGCGGCGTCCTTTGCGGCCTTGGCGTCGGCGTACTGCGCGTGGAGCGAGGCCAGGCGGTCCTCCGGGCCGGGGACAACGGCGAACGGCGCCGGCTCGGCCTCGCTGCCCTGGTCGACGGCGGGCTGGGGGATCGGCTGGGCGCTCACTGGTCGTCTCCGCTCGTGCGCAGGTCGATGTCCGGGATGATCTGCTCCGGCTTGAAGGTCAGCCGGTAGTGGTAGGCGTCGGCCTTCACCGGCTCCAGCTGCTCGACCACGACGGCGACGCGGTTGCCGTTGGTGTAGATCTGGTGGCGCTTGTACGCGTCCGCGCCGTTGCCGTCGGCGACCTTGCAGGTGACGAGCACGCGACCGGACTTCGGCGTGATGTCGCACCGGCCCTCGATGGACAGCAGGTAGGCGTCGGTCTGGGTGTTGACGGCGACCACCCGGCGGTTGACCTCGAAGTTCCTCGCGGACTTGTCAAGGTTCTGGTTGACGATCTCGGCGTCGTCGGAGCACGCGGCCAGGCCGGCGACGGCGAGTGCTCCGGCCGCGGCGATGGCGGCGATGCGGGTCTTGCTGGTCATGCGGGGTTCCTCCCTGCGGAGTCGGTTGGAGTGGTGCAGAGGGCGTTCGTGCAGGCGCAGCGGACGACCTCGTCGGTGGTCGGGTCGAGGGCGCGCCCGTCGCAGTTGACGTGCTTGCCGTTGGTGCACTCGGGGCAGCGCGGGGTGCTCATGGGCGCGCCCTGCCGGTGAGCAGGTCGAGCAGCAGCCACAGGCCGAGGCCGATCGAGGCGAGGAAGACCAGGCAGGCGAGGCCGGCCCACTGGTCGGGGTTCACTTCGCGCCGCCGAAGTTGTAGACCGCGAGCATGCCTTCGTAGGTCGGCAGCGACTGGGCCGCCTGTGCGAGCTGAGCGGTGGCGTCGGCCTGAGCGAGCGTCGCGTGTACCTGGGCCGCGATGAGCACCGGGCTGAGGTCAACGTGGGTGCTCTGGGCGACGACGACCGGCCTGAGGCCTACCCTCTCGGCGAACCGCGTCTTGATCTCCTCGGCCTCCTTGGCAGAGATCGCACGAGGAACCTCGACCACGGCCACGTCGTCGACGAGGGCCAGCAGGCGCTCCGCCTCGCGGTAGTGCTCCGGCCCGTTCACGCCGTGGCTCCGGCAGCGACGAGCCCGGGGCTCACCTCATGGCACAGCTCGCGGCTGTGGCGGATGAACGGCGCCGGAGCGGTGGCCCCGACGTTGTGCGGGCGGACCTGCAGCACGATCGCGTCGCTGTCCACGGGGAGCGCCGCCTGGCCGCAGCCGCACGCCTCGTCACCGGGGTGCAGATGCAGGCAGCTCGACGGCTGGTCCAGCGAGCCGGCGCAGTGCTTCGGGCGGAAGTAATCAGGGGCTGGGTCGGTGCGGGTGAAGGGCGGCACCGTTCGGTGGAGGATGTGCTTCGGCTCATCGATCAGGACCAGCTCGCGCCGGGAGAATGGCAGGGTGACGGTCTTCGCTGTCCCGTCCGGTTCGGTGATGAGCACAGGCGCCTTGAACTCGACGTACAGCGCGGTGACGCCGGTGTGCGTCACCTTGCCTATGCGCCCGCCGTGCATGCCGAGGACGATGCGGACCGAGTCGCCCGCCTGGATCCGGCGTGTGACCGGGGCGGTCACCGGTTCGCCGCCTTGCGGGCGCGGTGGCCGCCGACCTTCACAGGCGCCGGGTGCCGGTGGATGAACTCCGGCGCAGGCGCCTTGACGCGCCGCAGATCGAGCGTGATTCCGTGTGCCACGTGAGACACTTCCTTTCGTTGGTGGGTCCGGTCGCTGCCAGGCGATGAGCCGGACCCGCTGGCTATTTCTGGGGGTTCTGCCGGGCCGCTAGGTGCGTCTGGCCCGGGCGAGCGCGATCACGACGGCCGTGACGATCGCCAGCACGCTGAGGCCGCTGACGGAGGCCAGGACGACGGCGACCGCGGTGCTCACGCCGCGCTCTTCTCGGTGCGCACGGGCGTGGCTGCGGTGAATGGCCGGCGGCCGGGAGGCGCTAACAGTGCAGCGAGGCGCCGGGCCTGGTCATCGGTGAGCCTGGGAGCCGTCGCGACGAGACGCCGGAAGTAGTCGGCGTTCATCTCCGTCGGCATCACGCCGGCACCGATGCTGCGAGGTGGTTGCCGATCGCGAGCGCGACGAGCTGGATCCAGTTGGCGGTCGGCGTGACCAGGTCGTTCTCCGCCCGGGAGAGGTAGGACGGGCTGATGCCGGCCGCCTCCGCGACGTCCTCCAGGGTCATGCCAGCCGCGATGCGAAGGGCCCGGATCGCCGCCCCGGTTTGCTGCGTTGCTGTCATGGGAAGAAACGTAGATCGTTTCTTCCCACATGGGAAGTCGTGTGGTCGGATTTTTCCCCCTTGCCTTGCCAAATGGGAAAGAACCGTGGACAGTTTCGTTCCATGGACATCCGCGAAAGGGCCACGTTGGGCCCGCTGATCCGCGCGGCACGGGAGGGCCGCGGCTGGAGTCAGGACGAGCTCGCACGGCGAGCTGCCACCTCGCGCCGGACGGTCGGCTCGATCGAGCGTGGCGACACCACAGGGCAGAAGAAGGTCCTTCAGCGCGTCCTCGACGCCCTGGGAGTCGTAGACGGCTTGGTCGCCGAGCCGGACGTGAAGACGTTCGTCAAGACCATCACGCCTTTGCTGCAGCGCCTCGCCGAGGAGGAGCGCGCTCAGGTGATGCCGGCGATTGTTCGACTGGTGGCTGACGCGCTCGCCCAGCACTCGGCGCCCACGAACGTCGTTGCGTTCCCAGTTCCGTCGGGCCCTGGCCGTACCGTCACCGACGCTGACTTGATCGGTCAGCGGTCCGTCGCAGAACCAGAGCGCGAGGACCACGAAGGTGACGAGGACCCGGGAGAGGCGTGAGCAGTCCGTATCTGCTGCTGGCAGCTATGCCGGAAGTCCACCTGCACTGGACCGACAACCCCGAAGTGCTGCAGGGCCGCCGCGCCCGCTGGTTTCCTGACCAGCAGGTCATCGCGATCGACAAGAGGCTCCGTCGTCTCAAGGCCCGCTGCAGCCTGGCCCACGAGCTCGCACACATCGTCTTCGGAGACGTGTGCGGCGCTGAGGGCGGCCTCTACGACTACCGCCGCGAACTCCGGGCCGACGAGTTCACGGCCCGGCTCCTGCTGCCCGACCTCGACGAGCTCGCACGAACTATTGTGGTCACCTGCACCGACGGCCACGCCGCCCGCGAGCTCAACGTGACCTTGGGCCTCTACCGGACGCGGCTCGACACCCTTCACGACGACGAGCGAGTCGTGATCGACCAGTACGTCGTCGGCGCGGTCGGCGAGTGGGGGGCCTGAGCGTCGGACTGCGTCAGCCTGTTGCCCTCCACTCGATCCGGAGCATGTCGCTCCACTCGATTCCGGACTCCGTGACCGACACGGCGTCGGGGTTGAACCGCCTGCCTGTGCCCGCCGGCAGCACGGTGATGACCATCAGCAACTCAAGGACCGACCGCTTCACCTCGAGCGGAGCCTCGTCCCATCTCTGTTGAGCCTCAGGCCCAAGCAGGTCGAGTAGGCCGTCGCGAGGTGCGCACGCCGCCCTCTCGGCCTTCCATTCCTGGGTCTGGGGGAGCAGCCGGGCGTTCAGGCGGTCGACCTGAGCCTCGGTCCACGCGCCGTCCATCATCTTGTCGACGGCGCGCGCCATCTGAGCCTCGGCCTCGTCGAGCAGTCGACACAGTTCCTCGGCTCGGTCAGGGTCGCCGGTCGCCAAGAAGCGCAGCGCGTCCGGCTCTTCAAGGCGGGCAATCACGGCGCCAGTCACTAGGCGGTCGAGCCGATCCTGCTTGCGCGCGACCCGCATGCACGGCTGGCACTGGTAGCGCCGGGGCATGTGCTTGCCCTTGTGCTCGGTCGCGACGATCGACCGCATCGGGCCGCCGCACAGCCCGCACCTCGCGATGCCCGAGAGCAGGTGCTTGCGCGTGGCGCCCTTGTCGCCGGAGCCGATCCGCCGGCTCGGGTCGGTGAGGGTGGCGACGACACGGTCGTGCGTCCCCTCGTCGTAGATCGGCTCCCACGTGCCCTTCCCGATCGGCTTGCCGCGGTGGGTGCGCAGGCCGGCGTTGCGATCGCGGAGCATGACCTGGCGCAGCTGGGTGCTCGACCACGGATGCCCCTTCGGCGACACCTTCCCCGCCTCGTTCAGGGACCGGGTGACGGACCGCAGGGACTCGCCGCGCAGGAGCCGCCGTGCCACCTCGCGGATGAGGTCGGCCTCCGCGGGCACGATCTCGTCGCGGCTGTCGACCATGCGTCCGTGCTCGTCGAACTCGCGCACGCGCCGGTAGCCGTAGGCGACCATGCCGTGCGGCCGGCCCGACCTGGCGAGAGCGTCGGTGTTGCGCTTCGAGCGCAGCGAGGTCTTCTCGCTCTCGTATGCAGAGTCGGTACCGTCCTCGGCCAGCGCCTTCCAGTCCCGGGCGTTGCCCAGGTTGTAGAGCCGCTCGTGCGAGACGACGTGGATCCGCACGCCGACGTCTCGGGCGAGCTCGAGCATCGCGGCCCAGGTCGACAGGCGGCGGTCACCTCGCGACGACTCCCACAGGATGAGGATCTGGCAGCGCCGCGCGGCCAGGTCAGCCAGGAGCTGGTCCCAGCCCTCGCGGGCCTTCGTGCTGAACCGCGACGCCGAGGTGCCGTCCTGGTAGGTCCGGCCGATGATCCAGCCCTCCTCTGCGCAAAGCGCGCGAGCGGCGTCGAACTGCTGCTCGATGGAGGCCTTCTTGCCGTGCGACTGCCGGCCGTAGATCGCCGCGACGACGCCTGACTCGCTCATGTCAGGAGAGTATCAAGTAAATATTGACCCCGGTCGTCTTCCTCATCTTGCCCACGACGGTGCTCTTCGCGTTCTGGCCCGGCCTGATCGGGCTGTCCCTGAGCTACTGACGCCACCTCATCTCGGAAGGAAGCACGTGACGAGACGACCACACCACCAACGGGGCGACGTCCCCGGCTGGGTGCTGATCACGATCATGACGATCTCGATCGGCGTGGCCCTGTGGGGCATCGCCCAGCCGCAGCTGGTCGGGATCCTGCAGTCGGCGCTCGACTCGGTCAGGTGACCCGCGGTGCTGAGGGCCGCGGCTCGGCCCTGGTCGACGTCACCCTGGTGACCCTGGTGCTGGTGCCGCTCGTGCTCGGGCTCCTCCAGGTGGCGCTCGTGCTCCACGTCCGGGCGACCCTTGCCGCCGCGGCGTCCGAGGGCGCCCGGCTGGCGGCGACCGCCGACCGGGAGCCGGGTGACGGGGTCGCCCGGACCCGTGCGCAGATCGCGGACGCCCTGGCGGCGCGGTACGCCGAGGACGTCGAGGCCCACCGGGTCCTCCTCGACGGTGCTCCGGGCATCGAGATCGTGGTCCGTGCCGAGGTGCCGGCGCTGGGCCTCGGTGGGCCGGCGGTCGGGCTGACCGTCACCGGCCGGGCCGTCGAGGAGGACCCGCGGTGAGCCGACCGGGTGGCGACCAGCGGGGCAGCGGGCTGGTCGAGCTGGTGTGGTCGGGCCTGGTGCTCCTGCTGCCGCTGCTGTGGGTGGTGCTCGCGGTCTCGGAGGTGCAGCGCGGCTCGTTCGGGGTCAGCGGCGCCGCCCGCGCAGCGGCCCGTGCGTATGCGCTGGCGCCCACCGACGCTGCCGGCGAGCAGCGGGCCGGCGCGGTCGCGCGGCAGGCACTCGCCGACCAGGGCCTGGTCGACGTACCCGTGGACGTGACGATCACCTGCACGCCACGCCCCAGGACCTGTCACACCGCTACGTCGGTCATCACGGTCCGGGTCTCCTCGGCGGTCGACCTCCCGCTGCTGCCCGACCTGTTCGGTCTGGGCCGGCCGCGGTTCGCGCTCGACGCCGAGGAGAGCGTCCCCATCGGGCGCTACCAGGAGGTGGCCCGGCGATGAGCCGCGGCAGCTCCACCCCGCTCGTCCTCGGGTTCGCGGCGATCGTGCTGCTGCTCGTCGCCGCCGTCGTGGATGCCAGCGCCGCCTACCTCGCCCGCCAGCGCCTCGACGCCCTCGCCGACGGCGCCGCGCTCCAGGGGGCCGACCTGGGGGCCCAGGGCGCCGACGCGTACGCCGGCGGCCTGGGCACCGCAGACCTGGCGATCTCGAGGCCCGAGGCCGAGGCCGCGGTCCGGTCCTACCTGCGCGCCAGCGGCGCGGCGGCCCATCATCCGGGGCTCCGGGCGACGGTCCGGGTCGACGGCGACCGGCTGGTCGTGGAGCTGGTGGCCACGATCGAGCTGCCGCTGCACCTCCCCGGTGCTCCGGCGACCGCGTCCGTGCGCGCGGTCGGGTCCGCGGTGGTCGATCCGGAGGCCGAGTGACCTGGACGGACCGGATTCGTTGAGCCGCCACCAGAGTGCGTGCCTCGCGGCGCGCGCGGCCCAGACCGCCGATGGCGGGCCGGGGCGTCCCGTCGTCGCGATGCCGGGGATCAGTCGAGGACGCCGGGAGCAGCGCCCTCGTCGTCGATCCAGTCCTCGCCGTCGTCGAACAGGTCGCGGTCCTGACCGTCCTTGCCGTCCTCGCGGCGCCGGCCGCGACCGCCGGCCGCACCCGCCGCACCGCTGCCGCGGCCGCCGGCGCCACCGCGCCCACCCCGACCCGCGCCGCCGCGGCCGGTGCCGCGTCCGACCGGGCTGCCCGGCGTGCCGGCGCCGGTCCGGCCCAGCGAGCCGGGCCCGCCCGCGCGGGTGCTGGCACCGATCGAGCCGACGCTGCTGCCGCTGAGACCGCGACCGCCGACCAGGCCGCGCAGGCCGCGGACCAGGCCGGGAGCGCCGAAGACGCCGGCAGCCGCGCCGCCGAGAACGGCGGGACCGACCGTGAAGCCGTGGTCGCCGACGCCGCCGGACCCGCCCGGACCGGGGTCGAGCGGCGGGAGGTCGGGGGTGAGCGTGTCGATCGGCGGCGGGTTGTACGCCGGCCCGGTGCCGGGGTGACCGGGCCCCGGCCACTCGTCGCCGGGGTCACCCGGGATGTCGATGTCGGGGCCGGGCGGGTCGCCCGGGTTGGTCCCGATCCAGGTGCCGACCGGCGTCGAGCGGGGCGGCAGGTGGTAGCGGGGGCCCCCGGGCCCGGTCCCGGGACCAGGACCGGGGCCCTTCCCCTTCGGCTCACCCTCGATCTTCTGGAACGCGGTGACCGCGGCCTCGTACTTCTCGAGGAGGGTCTTGATCTTCTTGCGGGCCCGCTCGTCCGCGTCGCCGTAGGCGGTGACCTTGTCGTTGTAGATCGACCGGTCGTCGGCATACGTCGCCAGGTTCTCGGCGTCCTTGTCGGGGTCGTTGGTCAGCTCGGGGGCCGTCGGCGCGTCACCCGGCTCGCCGGGCGGGTTCTTGGCCTCCTGCTCGGCGGCGTACATCGCGGTGGACGCATGGGTGAGCGCCGTCGAGACGTCGGCGAGCTGGGCCTGCCGCTCATCGACCCGCGCGGCGGCCAGGGTGAAGGACTCCTTCACCTTGTTGCGGGTCTCGTCGCCGCCGATGCCCTCGGGGATCGCCAGGCTCGCGGTGTTGAGCGCACTGCCGATCTTGGCGAGCGCCTCGGACGTGCCCTGCCAGGCGATCTGCGCCGTCAGGACGTCGTCGCTCGACATGCCGTGGGTACGGCGGAGCAGGTCGTTGAGATGCTGCCCGGCCATCAGATGTCACCCCCGTCGGTGCCGGTGCTGCCGGTGGGCTGGGGATCCGGGTCGCTGTCGACGCCGAGGTCGAGGCCCTGGGCGCGCAGCAGCGCGTTCTGCAGGTCGGTCTGGGCCTGCTCGTCGGCGCCCACGATCACGTTCTTCGCGGCCAGGACGGCGTCCTGGAAGACGCCGAGGTCGTCGCGCATCTCGACGAGGGAGTCGACGATCACGCCGTGGGCGCGGGCATGCTCGCCCGCGAGGAGGCTCGACTCCTGCCCCTGGCCGTAGGCCGTCGCCGGGACGGCGCCGTCCTTGGTGAACGTGACGCCCTGGAGCTCCTTGATCTGCTCGTCGAGGGTGTTGTAGACCGCGGTGACCTGCGCCTCGACGATGATCAGCTCGAGGGCCTCCATGCCGGCCAGGAAGGCCGGGTTGAAGAGCACGGGTGGCACGAGGGGGATGACGGATGGTCCGAAAGTCATGGTGAGTCCTTCGAGGTCCCGAGGAGCGGTCGACGGGTACCGGCTACCCAGCGACGTGACGATGCAAACGACGATGTCACACTGGTTCCTCCGATCCTGTTCTGGAGGGTGGGGGATGATCTCTCGGGTGCTGCGACCGGTGCCGGTGACCGTGCTCGCGGCCGCGCTGGTGCTGACGCTGGCGGGCTGCTCGGACGACGACCCGACGACCGGCGGGAGCACGCCCACCGCGAGCGCGACCGGCACGACCGATGCCTCCTCCGATGCCCCGTCGCCGGTCCCGGAGACCCCCTCGGTCACCCCGGCGACCGGCCAGGAGCTCGGCGTCGAGGGGGTCAGCATGCGCCTGGTCGACGCGCCGGACTGGAAGCTCTCCACGTTCGGTACGACGCTCGGCGCGATCCGCCGGCTGCCCTCCGGCGGCGTCCTGTCCGTGCTCGTCTCCGACATCCTGGCGCCCCTGGGAAGCGACACCGAGGCGGAGGCCGAGACGTTCGCGAGGAACCGGACCCACGACCGGATCCAGACCGAGCGGGTCGCCGACCGGGTGGTCGACGGCGTGACCTGCTTCGTGTTCGAGGGCCACCTCGACGGCGACCGCCGCTACGTGATCGGCGCGGTCGTCGGCGAGCGCTACTTCACCGTCGACTTCACCCTCCCGCGCGACGACCCCGAGGCGGATGTCATGTTCGAGCGGATGTTCGCCACCATCGACGTCAAGGGCTGAGGGGCCCCGGCTCGGTGATTCGGGCGCCGCGCCGTAACCTTGCTCCTTGTGGCAGGCCCCGACTACGACGCCGAGATCAAGCAGCTGACTGCGACGATGCACACCATCGAGCAGGTTCTCGACCTGCCCAAGATGGAGCGCGAGATCGCCGACCTCGGTGAGCAGGTGGCGGCCCCCGACCTGTGGGACGACCAGGCCAACGCCACCCGGGTCACCGGCCGGCTCTCCTCGCTGCAGGGCCAGGTCGAGCGGTTCCGCGGCCTCCAGCAGCGCATCGAGGACCTCGGCATCCTCGCCGAGCTCGCCGCCGAGGAGGGCGACGCCGAGACCCTGGCCGAGTCCGACGCCGAGCTGGGCCGGGTCAAGACCGCCGTCGAGGGCCTCGAGGTCCGCACCCTGCTCTCGGGCGAGTACGACGAGCGCGAGGCCATCGTCACCATCCGCTCGGGTGCCGGCGGTGTCGACGCCGCGGACTTCGCCGAGATGCTGATGCGGATGTACACCCGCTGGGCCGAGCGCAACAAGTACCCCGTCGAGGTCTACGACGTCTCCTACGCCGAGGAGGCCGGCATCAAGTCGGCCGAGTTCGCGATCCACGCGCCGTACGCCTACGGCACCCTCTCCGTCGAGGTCGGCACCCACCGCCTGGTCCGGATCAGCCCCTTCGACAACCAGGGCCGTCGCCAGACGTCGTTCGCCGCCGTCGAGGTCGTGCCCCAGCTCGAGCAGACCGACGAGATCGAGGTCGACGAGAACGACATCCGCACCGACGTCTTCCGTTCCGGCGGACCGGGCGGCCAGTCGGTCAACACGACCGACTCCGCGGTCCGTCTCACCCACATCCCCACCGGCATCGTGGTCTCCTGCCAGAACGAGAAGTCGCAGCTGCAGAACAAGGCCGCCGCGATGATCGTCCTCAAGGCCAAGCTCCTCGCGAAGAAGAAGGCGGAGGAGGCGGCGCTCAAGAAGGACCTCAAGGGCGACGTCGCCGCGAGCTGGGGCGACCAGATGCGCAACTACGTCCTCAATCCGTACCAGATCGTCAAGGACCTGCGTACCGGCTACGAGACCGGCAACCCCCAGCCCGTCTTCGACGGCGAGATCGACGGCTTCCTCGAGGCCGGGATCCGCTGGCGCCGCGGCGCTGAGGGTGCCGACGTCGGCTGACTCCCGTGACCCGGGCCGCGCCGGCCCTCAGCGTCCCCTGGCCGGCGCCGAGCGCGGGCTGAACGCACCCCACCCGGCCTCGTTGCGGGCCTTGACCCGCACCACCCACCGCCCGGCGCGGGGCAGTCGGATCTCGGCGGCGGTCGTGTCACCGGGCAGGGTGGCGGTCCTGGTGCGCGCGACGACCCGGCCGCGGGCGTCGAGTCGGAGGGCCCGCAGGACGTAGCCGGTGATGGTCTCGCCGCTGGCGGGCGGGGTCCAGCGCGCGCCGACGGTGATCCGGCCGCCGCGGGCGCCCTTGCGCACCGAGGGCGCGTGCGGCCTGCCGGGCCGGGAGATGGGCAGCGCGAGCGACGCCGGGAACGGGACGACGTCGGCCGGCTCGAGGGCGACCTCGGTGTCCGGTGGGACGGGCACTCCGGTGCCGCCGGCGCAGCCGGCCATCAAGACCCGGTAGCGGCCCAGGCTGCCGTAGTCGTCGTACCCGCCGGTGGACCAGCCGGTGGCCCCTCCGGCATCGGAGCCGCCGCCGGACACCGCCAGGTAGTACGGGCCGCCGACGAGGGGGACGGTGAGGGAGGCGCCCATCCCGGTGGGCGTGCCCGACGTGGTGCGGCCGGTCTGGGGAGCGCCGGCGGCCAGGAGGGCGCCGGTGGCGTCGCGCAGCTCGAGGACGATGTCGAGGTTCGGCCCGATGGCGGCGGGAGAGGCGGTGGCGCTGAGCATGCCGAGGCAGTCGGTGAGGGCGTACCAGTCGCTGTCCGCCGGGCTGGAGATGATGCCGCCGTCGTCGGGCAGCGTGGTCGGATCGGCGGCCGTCGCCGGCGTGCTGCCGGCCTCGTCGGTGCGCAGCGACAGCCCGTGCGCGCCGATCACCGCCAGGTCGTCCTCGTGGTTGTCGGCGCCGGCGTAGTCGCCCTTCGACCACTGCGTGACCGCCGAGGAGTAGGGACTGCCCATGATCGGTCCCCACAGCGCCGTTCCCGTGTAGTAGCCGCTGCCGACCGTGCCGTCGTGCGTGAGGCCCAGGGTGTGCCCGGCCTCGTGCGCGGCCGCGTCGGCCATGTACTTCGCCTTCTGGCCCAGGGCCGAGGGGAACACCCAGGCAGGGCTGTGGACCTCGCCGGAGGCGATCTCGTCGTAGGTGCCGATCCAGGCGATGCCGCCGCACGCGCCGCCGCACAGCCGGGCCTGCACGCCGCCGTCGTTGGTGAACGCCACCCGAGCGCCGTACGTCGGGTCGCCGCTCCAGCTGCGGAACAGGCCGCCGTACCGCGGCTCCTGGGTGGTGACGTCGACGTCCCAGGGAGCGAAGTCCTCGGCGACCCGGGCCCAGACCTCGCGGATCACGGTCTGCTCGGCGTCGGAGAACAGCAGGGCCAGCGCGTCCAGGGACCAGCCGCCGAAGAGCAGGCTGTTGAGCCCGTTGAGGAGCCAGGAGTTCGTGGCGAGCAGGCTGCCGCCGTCGAAGTCGAGGTAGATGGTGCGTGCCGCGCCGGGCCGGCTGTGCAGGGCGAAGGTGTCGACGCCCGCGGTGGCGGCGAGGGCCTCGGCGACCGCGGGCTCGGTGCTCTCGGCGGCAGGCGCCGAAGCGGCTGGCGGCTGCCACGCGTCGACGGCGAACAGGGTGCCGTCGCTCGCCACGTCGAGGGAGGGATCCAGCCTGCCGGGACCGGTGTCGGCAGCGGCCTGCGGCAGGGCGAGCACACCGGCGGCAAGGGCCAGCCCGGCGAGGCCGGTCGCCGCGCGCAGGAGGTGCTGCATGAGGGCCCCATCGGCTCCCGCGGGCAGGGGTCTGAAGGGTCGCCGTCAGGTCGGGACGATCGTCCCGGCCGCTCAGGTGAGCGGGACCGACGCCGCCTGCGCGACGGCCACGCACCAGCGCCCCGCCCGGTCGACCAGGTCGTCCTGGGCGACGTCGGCGGGCAGGGTGAGGCTGCAGGCCAGCCACGCGTCGCCGAACAGGCCCCGGAAGGACACCGTCTGCACGCCGTCACCGGGACAGAGCGTGCCGGACGAGGGCGCGCCGTACGCCGGCGCGGCGGGCAGGGCGGTGCAGGTCCTGGTCACCGACGCCGTGGCCATCGCCTGCGCCGCATCGGCGGTGATCGGCGGGGCGAAGACCCAGCCTCGGGCCTCGCCGACGACGCCGGCGTCGGCGGGGGAGAAGCGGCAGCCGTACTCGTGGGCGACGTCGCCGCCCGGGAAGGCCTCCGACTGCTCCCCGTTGTCGTACGCCGCCAGCGTCGCCTCCGCGCCGAGCGCCTTCGTCACCGCCGCCGCGGGCACCAGGTCGCAGAACGGCGCGCGCTGTACGACGGCCTTCGCACTGTCGAAGTCGGCCAGCGGGGTGCCCTGGTAGGGAGCGGGCTCGCGGGTCAGCGTCACGTCGCCGGACCTGGCCACGCCGACGGCGACGGTTCCGGCCGTGATCAGCGCTGAGAGGAGCAGCGCACGCAGGACCGTCGGCACGGACGTCACCCTACCGACGGGGTGTTCAGATGCCGCGACGTGACGTGTCGGACACCCGGGCGACCCACCGGCGACGGGTCCACCGGTCGGCTTCGGCCGTGGCGTACCGTCTGGTCGGTGATTCGCTTCGAGAAGGTCACCAAGCGCTATCCCGGCCCCGGCCGGCCGGCGCTCGACCAGGTCACCCTCGACATCGACAAGGGCGAGTTCGTCTACCTCGTCGGCACGTCGGGGTCCGGCAAGTCGACCGCGCTGCGGTTGGTGCTGCGCGAGCTGCGCCCGACCACCGGCCGGGTCCACGTGGCCGGCAAGGAGATCAACCGGATGGCCGGCTGGAAGGTGCCGCGGCTGCGGCGCCAGATCGGGACCGTGTTCCAGGACTTCCGACTGCTGCCGAACAAGACCGTCGCCGAGAATGTCGCCTTCGCCCAGCAGGTGATCGGCAAGTCGCGCCGCGAGATCGGCAAGGTCGTGCCCGAGACGCTCGAGCTGGTCGGGCTCAAGGACAAGGGCGACCGGATGCCCGACGAGCTGTCCGGCGGCGAGCAGCAGCGCGTGGCCATCGCCCGCGCCTTCGTCAACCGGCCGATGATCCTCATCGCCGACGAGCCGACCGGCAACCTCGACCCGGCCACCTCGGTCGGCATCATGAACCTGCTCGGCGACATCAACCAGACCGGTACGACGGTCGTGATGGCCACCCACGACCACGGCATCGTCGACCAGTTCACCAAGCGCGTGATCGAGCTCGACCACGGCAAGGTCGTGCGCGACGAGGCGTCCGGCAGCTACGGCTTCCAGCACTGATCCGGACCGATCCAGAGAGCCTTCCTCATGCAGCTTCGCTATGTCTTCACCGAGCTCCGCACCGGCCTGCGGCGCAACCTGTCGATGCACCTCGCGGTCATCCTCACGCTCTTCGTGTCCCTCTCGCTCGCCGGCATCGGCATCCTCGTCCAGCGCGAGGCCACCGTCGCCCGCGACAGCCTCGGCGACGAGCTCAAGATCCTGGTCAACCTGTGTACCGACGACGACCCGTCCCACAGCCCGAACTGCGCGAGCGGTGAGGTGACCGCCGACCAGCAGCAGCGCATCGAGGAGGAGATCGACGACAACGACGAGGTCCGCTCCTTCGCCTACCAGTCGAAGGAGGAGGGCTTCGAGAAGGCGAAGAAGACCCTCCCGGAGTCGACGTACACCGGACCCGACCCGATCGTGACGGCCGAGGGCTGGCCGGCGGCGTACTGGGTGACCCTGAAGACACCGGAGCGCGCCGACGGCATCATCAGCGCCCTCGCGGGTCTCGACGGCGTCTCCGGCATCAAGGACCAGCGCAAGGCGCTGGGCCAGATCTTCGGGATCATGACGGTCCTCAAGTACGGCTCGTGGATCGGCGCCGGGTTCCTGCTGTTCGCGGCCCTGCTGCAGGTCACCAACACGATCCGGCTGGCGGCCCTGGCCCGGCGCCGCGAGATCGCGATCATGCGGCTGGTGGGCGCTTCGACGCTCTACATCGCGCTGCCGTTCCTGCTCGAGTCGCTGGTGGCCGCGATCGTCGGCGTCGCCCTGGCGGCCGGCGTCCTGGCGGCGTTCCAGCACTGGGGCGTCGACCAGGCGCTGTCCGACCATGTCTCGTTCCTGCCGTGGGTCGACTGGAACGACTACACGCAGGCGCTGATCGGGCTGTTCCCGCCGGGCATCGTGCTGCTCGGTCCGGCCCTGACCCTGATCCCGACACTCCTGCTGACCCGCAAATACGTCAAAGTCTGATCCGCGGCGGATACGGTCGAGGAGTTCACTTCCCCGAACGCTGATTGGTCTGACTGTGCGCTTCTTCCCCAGCGCCCCCTGGCTGCGCCGTGCCCTCGACAGGCTGCCCGTGTGGGCTCATCCCCAGTGGTTGGTGACCGCCGTCGCCACCCTCGTCGCCGTGGCCGGGCTGGCCGTCCCGCTGGCCCACGCCGACGACCGCGACGACCTCAAGGACAAGCAGAACCACGTCAAGGGTGAGATCGCCAGCGTCAAGGGCGACATCCACGAGGCCAGCCAGCAGGTCGCGAAGATCGCGAAGCGGCTCGAGAAGGCCAAGGCCCGGCTGGGCAGCGCGCGCGCCCGGCTCGCCTCGGTTCAGGCCGATCTGGCCGACGCCCAGGCCCAGGCCGCGACCCTGGCCACCCAGCTGGCCGATGCCCAGACCCAGCTCACCACGGCCCGGGCAGCGCTCGCCCAGGCCCGCGCCGACGTCGCCGCCCAGCGCATCGCCAGCCGCGACACCGTGATCGGCGTCGCGACCGCGGGCGACACCCGGCTGGCCCTGCTCTCGGCGTACGCCGACGCGGGCGACATCGAGGACGTGCTGATGGGCGAGACCGCCAACGACCTGGTCATGGGCCGCCAGCACGACGCGCTGGTGGCGCTGGTCGCCGCCGAGGACGCGATGCGCGAGCAGCGCGCCGCCGTACGAGCCGCCCGCGACCAGGTCGCGGCCGCCAAGTCGGCCGCCGACGACAACGTCGCGACCGTGCGGGCCCTGGTCGACCAGGCCGCCGCCACGGAGACCGAGGTCGCGAACCTGGTCACCCACAACAAGGGCCTGCGCAAGGAGGTCGTCGCCGCCCGCGAGGCCGACCGCAAGGCGCTGCGCCGTCTGGAGAAGCGCGAGGCGAGGATCCGGCAGAAGATCATCGAGCTGTCGAAGAAGCAGGGCGGCAGCTACAACGGCGCCACCGCCGGCCTGCTCGCCCGTCCCGGCCCGGGGCCGGTCACCTCGCCGTACGGCTACCGGATCCACCCGATCTACGGCTACTGGGGCCTGCACAACGGCACCGACTTCGGCACCGGCTGCGGTGCCGCGCTGTGGGCCGGCGAGTCCGGCACCGTGATCGATGAGCACTACGACGAGATCTACGGCAACCGCCTCTACCTGGCCATCGGCAAGGTCAACGGCGCCGACATCGTGCTGGTCTACAACCACATGAGCAAGTACGCCGTGAAGCAGGGCGCGAAGGTCGCCCGCGGCCAGGTCGTCGGGTACTCCGGCTCCACCGGCTGGTCCACGGGCTGCCACCTGCACTTCATCGTGATGCGCAACGGCGACACCGTCGACCCGATGGGCTACCTCTGACAAACCCCGTTGCGGCGTACTGAGAGAATCGGGGCATGGCCAAGAAGTCGGGTGCGAAGCAGGAGGACGCGAACGGGCGCAAGCTCGTCGCGTCCAACAAGAAGGCGCGCCACGACTACCACATCGAGGACACCTTCGAGGCCGGCATGGTGCTCCAGGGCACCGAGGTGAAGTCGCTGCGGATGGGCCGCGCCAGCCTGGTCGACGGCTTCGTCGACATCGAGGGAGGTGAGGCCTGGCTGCACGGTGTCCACATCCCCGAGTACGCCCAGGGCACCTGGACCAACCACGCCGCGCGCCGCAAGCGCAAGCTGCTCCTCAACCGCGTCGAGATCGACAAGATCGAGCGCAAGGTCAGTGAGAAGGGGCACACCGTCATCCCACTGTCGCTCTACTTCGTCAAGGGCCGGGCCAAGATCGAGATCGGCCTGGCCAAGGGCAAGAAGTCCTGGGACAAGCGGCAGGCGATCGCCGAGCGCACGGCCGACCGCGAGAAGCAGGAGGCGATCGGTCGCCGGCTCAAGGGGATGAGTGACTGACGACCGGGCGGCGGACGCCGGCGCGGTGCGGGCGTTCTGGGAGCCGCTCGGGCTGCCCGGACTGTTCGACGTCCACACCCACTTCCTGCCGCCCAACATCCAGCGCGCCGTGTGGGCGGTGTTCGACGAGGCGGGGCCGAAGATCGGGCGGCCTTGGCCGATCCGGTACCGGCACTCGCCGCAGGAGCGGGTCGCCCTGCTGCGCGACTTCGGGGTCCGGGCCTTCCCGACCCATCCCTATGCTCACAAGCCGGGCGTCGCGTCGTACCTCAACGAGTGGTCGCGCGAGTTCGCCGCCGGTGTGCCCGAGGTGCTGCGCTCGGCGACGTTCTATCCCGAGCCGGAGGCGGCGTCGTACGTCGCGGAGCTGGTGGCCGACGGCGTACGGATCTTCAAGATCCACCTCCAGGTGGGCGAGTTCGTCGCCGACGACCCGGTGCTGGACCCGGTCTGGGGCGTCCTCGAGGATGCCGGCACGCCGGTGACCGTCCACGCCGGCTCGGGCCCGGTCGGAAACGAGTTCACCGGCCCCGACTCGGTGGCCCGGCTGCTGCGCCGCTTCCCGCGGCTACGGCTGGTCATCGCCCATCTGGGCGCGCCGGAGTACGAGGACTTCCTCGCGCTCGCCGAGCGCTACGAGAACGTCCACCTCGACACCACGATGATCTTCACCGACTTCTTCGACCGCGACGGCGCCTACCCGACCGTCCTGCTGCCGCGGCTGCGCGACCTGCGGCCCAAGGTGCTGCTCGGCTCGGACTTCCCGACCATCCCGTACCCCTACCACCACCAGCTCGAGGGACTCGCCCGCCTCGACCTCGGCGACGACTGGCTGCGCGACGTGTGCTGGCACAACGCCGTGCGGCTGCTCGGTCCGCCGCCACCCGCTGGGTGAGCGGCTTGTTCACGGGCTCCTGACGTGATGCTCCGGGGTGCAGGTTTCCCAAGGGATGCAGGAGAACCGACGCTTCCCCGTTCAAATTTGGACGGGGAAGCGTCGACAGCTCTGCATCCCTTGGGAAACCTGCACCCGGCGCTCGATTCCGCTACCCCCGGATCGGTGGTCATGGTGGCGACGTCGAACCCCCTGATCCGCCCGGCTCCGAGAAACCGGGTGGGGAATGTCGGCCGGTGTCGGTAGTGTTGGGCCCACACAACTCAAAAGGGGCTGATCGGTTTCGACTTGGGACGTTTGTTCCAGGGGAAGCGGGTCGAGAAGCCAGCGTCATCTCGTAAACGATCGCTGGAAACCTATAACTGCCAACGCTAAGCGCAGTTCCTTCGCTCTCGCCGCCTGAGCGGTGATCGAAGCGTCTGACCGGGCATCCGTCTCCGTCCCGGACCCAGGCGTCATCTAGGAGACTTGCTGCTCAGCTGCCGTCAGGGTGGCTGATCGGGACTCAAACCTGACTGGGCCTGTCGACGACGTGTTCGTGCGAGCGTCGGGGCCGAGAACACGCCACCACGGACTGCACCCGGAGAAGACCTGGCTCGGCGCTCGAGGACCGGGGTTCGATTCCCCGCAGCTCCACCTTCACGAGGCGGACCGCGCCTGCACACCTGCAGGCGCGGTCCGCCTCGTCCTGTCGGGTCAGGCGTTCGCCGCGGCGGTGACCGCGGCGGCGACGGGGACGCGCATGCCCCCAATCTACGGGCGCAATCTACGGGCGCACCGTCAAGGTCTGGGCGATGGTGCCGAGCGGGCCGTCCTCGTCGTGCATCTTCGAGCTGGTGACGCCGATCCCGCCGGCACCGTAGGACTGGGTGGTGTCGAGCCCGAGCCACCCGTCGGCCGGGGCGTGCAGGAAGTGGGCGGTCAGGTCGAGGTTGGGGAAGGCGACCTTGGCGGGGTCGGTGCGTACGGCGATCCCGTTGGTGACGTCGATCAGCCCGGCGACCGCGGCCAGCCGGCTGACCGGCTCGTCGGCGACCAGCTCGTGCGGCGTGCGGACCCAGACCATCGATCGCCCCGGGCCGAGTTCCTTGCGCCGCACCTCGATCGAGGCGATGAACCCGCCCGGCCACAGCCCCGCCATGTCCCACGGCTCCATCTCGTGCGGACCGGGGATCGACGGGAGGTCGGTGCCGGCGAGTGGAGTGGTGTCGTGCGGCTCGACCAGCCAGGCCCGCAGCACGACCACCGACCGGCCGGCGTACGACGCCGTGGCCTGCACCAGCTCGATGGTGCGCCCCGGCCGGAGCACCTCCACGGCGATGTCGAGGGGCTCGATCGGCACCGTGCCGAGGATGTCGTACGACAGCCGGCTCACCACCAGCCCGTCGGAGCGCCGGGCGTCACGGTCGCGCTCGACCTCGTGGGCGAGGATGCCGAGCGCGGGGGCGATGTGCTGGGTCGTGCGGTCCCAGGCGCCGCCGACATGCACGGTCGGGGTGAGGGTGTGCGGTGCGGTTCGGTGCCAGTACGCCACCGGGCCATTCTCCCCGGGGCCGCAGGTGCGGCGTACCCCCGAACGGAGGGTGGGGGATGATGCAGTCATGCCTGCCTCGCACGACACCGCCGCCGCCGTCACATTCGTCTGGCTCGGCATGGTGCTGGCGATCTCGTTCATCGAGGCGCCGGTGAAGTTCCGGGCGCCGGGCGTGACGCTCAAGGTCGGGCTGGGCATCGGCCGGCTGGTGTTCCGCGCGCTCAACGCCTGTGAGCTGGTCCTCGCCGTGGCGCTGGTGATCGCGCTGCTCGTCGGCGATCCCGGCCGCGGCGCGGGCCTCGCGCTGGGCCTGGCCGTCGCGGTGCTCCTCGTCCAGCTGGTGCTCGTCCGGCCCGCGCTGACCCGCCGCTCCGACGCGGTCCTGGCGGCGCCCGAGGGCGTCGACGGGCCGGGCTCACGGGCCCACCTGTGGTACGTCGGCGCCGAGGTCGTCAAGGTCGTCGGCCTTCTCGTCGGCGGCATCCTCCTGCTCGCGAGGTGAGCGTCGTGGCGGACTGCGTCTTCTGCTCCATCGTCGGCGGCGACACCGCCGCCGACGTCGTCCTCGACGAGCCCGACCTGCTCGCGTTCCTCGACCGGCGCCCGGTGTTCAAGGGTCACGTCCTGCTCGTGCCCCGGACCCACGTCGTCACGCTGCCCGACCTCCCGGCCGGGCAGCGAGACGGCTTCCTGGGCGCCGCGCAGCGTCTCGCGACCGCGGTGGTCGCGGGTCTCGGCGCGCAGGGCAGCTTCGTGGCGATGAACAACGTGGTCAGCCAGTCGGTGCCGCACCTGCACCTGCACGTCGTCCCCCGGACCAAGGGCGACGGGCTGCGCGGCTTCTTCTGGCCACGCACGAAGTACGCCGCGGGGGAGTCCGCGGAGTATGCCGCCCGCCTGCGCGCCGTGCTGGCGTCGTAGGCTGCGGCCGATCGTCTACCCGAGTTGAGAGGTCAGCACCCATGGGTC
Organism: Nocardioides sp. S5-5; assembly: GCF_054954065.1. Taxonomy (NCBI): domain Bacteria; kingdom Bacillati; phylum Actinomycetota; class Actinomycetes; order Propionibacteriales; family Nocardioidaceae; genus Nocardioides; species Nocardioides sp. S5-5. The sequence goes on along the minus strand of NZ_CP199913.1, from coordinate 3,513,748 downwards.
GTTTCGACGGGCGAGTCGCCGTCATCACCGGAGCCGCGCGAGGGATCGGGTTCGGCACCGCGAGCCGGTACGCGGAGGAGGGTGCCTCGGTCGCGATCGTCGACCTCGACGAGGCTGCCGCTGCGGAGGCGGCGGCGAAGCTGTCGTTGGTCGAGGGCGCGAAGGCCGTCGGCGTGGGCGCGAACGTGTCCGACGGCGCCTCGGTCGAGGCTGCCGTGGAGCGGGTCGTGTCCGAGCTGGGTGGGATCCACATCCTGGTCAACAACGCGGGCATCACGCGCGACAATCTGCTGTTCAAGATGACCGAGGACGACTGGGACCTGGTCATGGGGGTGCATCTGAAGGGTGCGTTCTTGATGACCAAGGCCGCGCAGAGGCACTTCGTGGAGCAGAAGTACGGCAAGGTCGTGAACATCTCCTCGATCTCCGCACTCGGTAACCGGGGTCAGGCGAACTACTCGGCGGCGAAGATGGGGGTTCAGGGCTTCACCCGGACCCTGGGCATCGAGCTGGGGCCGTTCGGGATCAACGTGAACGCGGTCGCTCCGGGGTTCATCGCGACCGAGATGACCGATGCGACCGCGGCGCGGCTCAAGCTGGACGTGGAGGAGTTCCGTCGGCTCAACGCCGAGGCCAACCCGGTCAAGCGGGTCGGCTTCCCCTCGGACATCGCGGCCGCGGTGACCTTCTTGTCGAGTGACGAGGCGTCGTACATCACCGGTCAGACGCTCTACGTCGACGGCGGCATCAGCCTCGGCACCTGATCGTCCCCGACCGAGCCGCCCCCGCGACACGCGGGGGCGGCTCCGTCGTCTGGGTCGCGGGTGGGTCAGACTTGCGGCGTGCGTCCTTCGATCCTCCGCCGTGCCCTGCCCGCCTCGCTCGTCGTGCTGAGCCTCGCGCTCGCCGGCTGCGGGGGCGGTGACGACGGCGAGAAGAAGTCGAGTGGCGGGGGCGAGACCCCGCCGACGGCCAGCGAGACCCCGGCGCCGCCGGCCACGTGGCCGCTGACCGGTGAGCTGACCCGGGGCGGGGCGGACCCGGCGCGCAAGCACCCGGCGTACATCGTCAAGATCGACAACTCCTCGGCCAGCGACCCGCAGATCGGCGTCGGCAAGGCCGACCTGGTCGTCGAGGAGCTGGTCGAGGGCGGCATCACCCGGCTCGCGGTGTTCTTCTACCAGAAGCTGCCCGAGCAGGCCGGGCCGGTGCGCTCGATGCGGCTCACCGATGTCGGCATCGCCAAGCCGCTGGGCGCCACCATCATCACCTCGGGCGCGGCGCCGGTGACGCTCAACGGCCTGCGCAAGGCCGGCATCAAGTTCCTCGACATGAACAACCCCAACGTGGTCCGGGTTCGCGACGGCGTCCACGACTCGCTGCACAGCGTGATGGCCGACCTGAAGAAGATCGGCGCCTCGGCGCGCGGCACCGCCACCCGGCCCGACGACTACCTGCCGTTCGGCGACACCCCGCTCCCGGTGGGCGCGCCCGCGACCACGCTCGACGTCAAGCTCTCCGCGGGACGCACCTCGCGCTGGACCTACGACGGCTCGAAGTACGTGCTGCAGAACGGCTACATGGCCGACGGCGACGTCTTCAAGCCCGACACCGTGATCGCGGCGACGGTGCGCACCAGCCTGGCGCCGTACTCCGACCCGGCCGGCAACCCGGTCCCGGTCTCGCACTTCGAGGGCAAGGGCAAGGCGGTCATCTTCCACGGCGGCCAGGCCGTCGAGGTCACCTGGGAGAAGGCCGACGAGGGGGCGGAGCTGACCTTCAGGGACGCCGCCGGCAACGAGATCGAGGTCCCGGCCGGCAAGACCTGGCTCGAGCTGGTGCCCGGCAAGGGCGCCGCGTCGACCGGATCGGTCACCTACAACTGACCTGCGAGGCGACCGGCCGGTCAGCTCAGTCCTGGCCGGCCGTCGTGTCGGCGTGGTGGCCGGGCGCGCTCGGCATCGCGATGCCCTGCTCGACCAGGCTCTGCACGCCGGCCAGCAGGAAGCCGATGGCGGTCTCGACGCGGCGGGCGGCCGCCTCGGGGTCGGCCGCGGTGGCGACCGACTCGCCGGCCGACGACATCGCGCCGAAGAAGATCCGGGCGAAGGTCTGCAGCATGTCCTCCTCGAGGTCCCACGAGCCCGCGTCGAGGGTCGCGCGGACGATCTCGACGATATTGGCGAACGTCGAGCGCTCCTCCTGCTCGCGGTAGCGCTCGTAGCCGAGCACGGCCGGCCCGTCCTGGATCACGATCCGGCGGTACGACGCCTCCTGGACCACGTCGAGGAAGGAGCGCAGCCCCTCGGTCGCCTTGCGCCACGGGTCCTTCTGACCACGCAGCGACTTCTGGATCCGCTTCGCGGCCTCCTGCTCGACCCGCTCGAAGACCGACTCGAAGAGCGCCTGCTTGCCCGAGAAGTGGTGGTAGAGCGCGCCCTTGGTGACCCGCGCGCCGGACACGATCGCGTCGAGCGAGGTCGCGGCGTACCCCAACTCGCCGAAGAGCTGCTCGGCGACGTCGACCAGGGCCCGCTTGGTGGAGGCGGAGTACGCCGCCCGGCGAGACGCCCCGGGGACGCCGGGGACGGGGACCTTGGGGACGAGTTTCGACACCGATGCCTTCGCCACCGCTTCAGCATAGGCGCGCAGTGACACCCGTCACTGCGGTGGGTGGGCGGGATCACGGTGTCGTGCCCTTGGGCATACCGATGGTCGGCTCCATACTCATAGTACGTACCAGCGGTATGTCGGATACTCCGGGTTTCCGGACGACCACCGATCGATACAGGAGTGCTGACCATGACCTGGACGGCCTTTCACAACCGGGGCGAGACCCTCCGCTCCGTCATCGCGACCTCCGCGGTGCGCCGCGACGGCCTGCTGCCCATGGACGTCGACGGCGTGTCCGCCGCGTTCCACGACGAGCTCGACCTGCTCGCCGCCCTCACCCTGAAGTGGCACACCCGGCTGTCCGGCCAGATCGAGCGGATGCTCGCCCACCAGCCGATGGACCTCGCCGAGGCCGTCGAGATCGCGTGGAGCAACACCGCCCACGAGCTGCCCGGCGTGCGGATGATCATCGACCACTACCGGGCCCACCCCCTCGACGACGCGATGGCCTCGGCCATGGCGGCCGCCTCCTTCAAGGAGCACCACCTGCTGGCCGTGATGGCCGGCCGCACCGGCATCGGCGACGAGGCGGCGAGCCGGATCGGCGCCGAGCTCGAGGAGCGGGCGCGTCTGGTCCACCGGGGCACGCCGGTGATCACCCCCGACGCGGCGTACGCCGAGCCCGAGGTGCGTGGCTCCCTCCTCGAGCGGCTGCGCGCCGTGGTCGCCGCCTGACCCCGTTCCCTCCCGAGTGCCCCCCGGGCCCGACGCGTCCTCCCTCCCCGCCTCGCGTCGGGCTCGGGGTCGCCTTGCGTCCGCAGGGGGGATGATGGGGCCATGTCGACCGAGCTGAGCGCCGGACGCCTGCTGCTGGCGTCACCCGACCTGCTCGACCCCAACTTCGTCGACACCGTCGTGCTGCTGCTCGACGTCAACGACGAGGGGGCGCTCGGCGTCGTCCTCAATCGGCCCACGGCGCTGCCCGTCTCCGAGGTGCTGGGGGAGTGGGGAGAGGTGGTCGAGGAGCCCGAGGTGCTCTTCCAGGGCGGCCCGGTCGCCACCGACGGTGCTCTCGCCGTCGCCCTCGCCGCACCCGGTGGCGAGCAGGCCGCCGGCTTCCGGCCGCTGTGGGACCGGGTCGGCCTGCTCGACCTCGACACCCCGCGCGAGCTCGTCGACGGCACCGTCGACCGGCTGCGGATCTTCGCCGGATACGCCGGCTGGGGCGCCGGCCAGCTCCAGGCCGAGATCGCCGACGGCAGCTGGTACGTCGTTCCCAGCCGGGTCGACGACGTCTTCCTCGGCGACACCCGCGACCTGCGGCGCGAGGTGCTGCGCCGTCAGCCCGGCGAGCTCGCCTTCCATGCCACCCGCCCGGCGGACCCGGAGCTCAACTGACTCACCCTCCTCGAATAGAGACATCATCGTCTCATGTGAGACATTAATGTCTCAACTAGGAGGAGTCATGACCACCCGAGACACGGTGCTGGCTGCCGCTCAGCGCCTGCTCACCACGGACCCGACCGCGTCGATGGCGCAGATCGCCACCGCCGCCGGCGTGGGCCGCGCGACCGTCCACCGTCACTTCGCCAGCCGCGAGGACCTGCTCCACGAGATCGGCCGCCGCTCGCTCGAGCGCTGGGCCGCGACGCTCGTCGACGCTGAGGTGGCCGACGTGGCCGCCTCCGCCGACCCGGAGCGGATCCGGGCCTGCCTCGACGAGATCCTCGGCCAGTTCGTGATCGACGCCGACGAGCTCGGCATCGCGCTGACCGACCCTACCGTCCTGAACGCCCCCGACCTGCGCGAGCGCGCCCAGGCGCTGTTCGACGAGGAGGTCGCGCTGTACGCCGCCGCGCAGGCCGCCGGCGTACTCCGCTCCGACGTGCCCGCCCGCTGGCTGGGCCACAGCGTCTACGGGCTGCTCGTCGCCGCGCGCGACGCCCTCGTCGACGGCGACATCGCCCGCAAGGCCGCGCAGGACCTGGTCCGGTCCACCTTCCTCGACGGCGGTGCCGTGCGATGACCACGCTCTCCGCGCCCCAGGCGGCCGCGGCGCGGGACCGTCGCCGCTGGGGCGGCCTGGCCGTGCTCGCGGCCAGCCTGCTCGTCGTCGTGATGGACATGACGGTCCTGAACGTCGCGCTGCCCGACCTCACCGAGGACCTCCACGCCGGTGCCCTCGCCCAGCTGTGGATCGTCGACGTCTACTCGCTGGTCCTCGCCGGCCTGCTCGTCCCGGTCGCGGCGCTCGCCGACCGCTGGGGCCGGCGCCGGATGCTGCTCACCGGATTCACGATCTTCGCCGTCGCCTCGCTGGCGGCGCTGATCGCGCGCAGCCCGGGCGACGTGATCGCCGTCCGCGCGCTGCTCGGCGTCGGCGGCGCGATGATCATGCCGGCCACGCTCTCGCTGATCCGGGCGCTGTTCCCCGACGCCCGCGAGCGGGCGTTCGCGCTCGGCCTGTGGGCCGCGACCGCGGCTGTCGGTGGCGCGGTCGGGCCGATCGTCGGCGGTGCGCTGCTCAGCGCGTTCAGCTGGCATGCCGCCTTCCTGGTCAACGTGCCGCTGATGGTCGTCGCGCTCGCCGCGGGCGTCCTGCTCCTGCCGGAGAGTCGCTCGGAGCAGCCCGGTCGGGTCGATGCGGTCGGCGTGCTGCTCTCGGTCGGCGGCATGGTGGCGGCGGTGTACGGCGTCAAGCACCTCGGCAAGGGCGACGTCGAGGCCGCCACCCTGGTCGTGCTCCTCGCCGGCCTCGCGATGCTGGCGCTCTTCGTGCGGCGCTGCCTGCGCCAGGACGAGCCGATGCTCGCCGTGCGGCTCTTCGCGAACCCGGTCTTCCGCTCCGGCGTGGTCACCGCGCTGGCCAGCAGCACCGCGATGATGGCGCTGCTGTTCGTCGGCTCGCAGTGGCTGCAGCTGGTCCAGGGCTGGAGCCCGCTGAAGGCCGGTGTCGCCCTGTTGCCGATGGCTCTGGGCGGCCTGGTCGGCCCGCCGCTGGCGCCATCGGTCGCCGCCCGGCTGGGCGCGCGCAATGTCGTCGTCGCCGGCCTGCTCGTCCTGGCCGCGGGCCTCGGCACGCTGTGGCTGCTGCCGCACCCGATGCCGTACGCCGGCATCGCGCTCGCCCTGCTCCTCGTCGGCTTCGGCACGGCGGCCCTGGGCCTGGCGTCCGCGCTGATCATGGGCGCCGCGCCCACCCACCAGGCCGGCTCGGCAGCCGCAGTCGAGGAGATGTCCTACGAGGTCGGCGGCGTGCTCGGCATCGCCCTGCTCGGCAGCCTCGCCGGCGTCGTGTACCGCCACGGGCTCCCGTCCGGCGCCCCCGACGCGGCGGTGGAGTCGGTGGGCGGCGCGCTCGGCACCGCCGTGGAGCCGGCCGCGCTGGCGTCGTACACCGAGGCGTTCGGGATGGTCGGTCTCGCCGGGGCCGTGCTCACGCTGCTGGTCGCGGTCCTGGTGTGGCGCGAGCTCCCGGAGAACGTCGATGTCTCCGGAGGGCACTAGACTGCACCCGTGACCACGATCGGATTCTCGACAGACACGGACGTCCGGGAGGACCGCCGTACCGTCCCGACCGACGAGGGCGACCACGAGCGCTTCTCCCACTACGTGGAGAAGGACAAGCTGACCGAGGCGATGGTCATGGGTACGCCGGTGGTGGCCCTGTGCGGGAAGGTCTGGGTGCCCAGCCGGGCGCCGGAGAAGTTCCCGGTCTGCCCGGACTGCAAGGAGATCTGGGAGGGCCTGTCGGACGACAAGGGCCCGGAAGGATCCGGTCCCGACGCATGACCTCGCTCGGTCCGGCGTGGCCGGAGCGGGCAGCCTGGGGCACGGCGCCGTCGCTGCGCGCCTGGCAGTCCGCTGCGCTCACCGACTACCTCGCCCGCAACCCGCGTGACTTCCTGGCCGTCGCGACGCCGGGCGCCGGCAAGACCACCTTCGCGCTCACCGTCGCCGCGGAGCTGCTCGGACGGCGGATGGTCGACCGGCTGATCATCGTCGCGCCCACCGAGCACCTCAAGCTGCAGTGGGCCGAGGCGGCGGCGCGCGCGGGCATCCCGATCGACCCGACGTACTCCGCGGGCTCGGGCAAGATCTCCAGCGACTACGTCGGCGTCGCGGTCACCTACGCCGGGGTCGGCGTGAACCCACTCGCCATGCGGATCCGCACCGAGCGGTTCAAGACCCTGGTCGTCCTCGACGAGATCCACCACGCCGGCGACTCGCTGACCTGGGGTGAGGGGGTGCGCGAGGCGTTCGAGCCGGCCGCGCGCCGCCTGGCGCTGACCGGTACGCCGTTCCGCTCCGACATCAACCCGATCCCGTTCGTCACCTACGCCCCCGGGGCGGACGGTGTGCCGACCTCGGTGGCCGACTACACCTACGGCTACGCCGAGGCGCTGTCCGACCACGTCGTGCGGCCGGTGCTGTTCCTGGCCTACTCCGGCCAGATGAGCTGGCGCACCCGAGCCGGCGACGAGGTCGCCGCCTCGCTGGGGGAGCCGCTCACCAAGGACATGACCTCGCAGGCGCTGCGCACCGCGCTCGACCCCAACGGCTCGTGGATGCCGTCGGTGCTCGCGGCCGCCGACAAGCGCCTCTCCGAGGTGCGCCGCCACGTGCCCGACGCGGGCGGCCTGGTCATCGCGTCCGACCAGGACAGCGCGCGGGCCTACGCCAAGCTGCTCAAGCAGATCAGCGGCGAGTCCGCGACCGTCGTCCTGTCCGACGAGAAGGCGTCCTCGAAGAAGATCTCGGCGTTCGGCGAGAACGACGCGCGCTGGATGGTCGCGGTCCGGATGGTGTCCGAGGGCGTCGACGTGCCACGCCTCGCGGTCGGCGTCTGGGCGACCACCACCTCCACCCCGCTGTTCTTCGCCCAGGCCGTCGGCCGCTTCGTGCGGGCCCGCAAGCGCGGCGAGATTGCGTCGGTCTTCTTGCCGTCGGTGCCCAACCTGCTGTCCTTCGCGGCCGAGCTCGAGGCGCAGCGCGACCACGTGCTCAAGCGCAAGGTCAGTGACGACGGCGACATCTTCGCGGCCGAGGAGGACCTGATGAACCAGGCCAACGCCTCCGAGTCGGCCTCGGAGGAGCTCGAGCTGGGTCCTTTCGAGGCGCTCGGCTCCGAGGCCCGCTTCGACCATGCGCTGTACGACGGCGCGCAGTTCGGGCACGAGGGCGAGGTCCACGTCGGCTCCGACGAGGAGATGGACTTCCTCGGCATCCCCGGCCTGCTCGAGCCCGACCAGGTGAGCGCGCTGCTCCAGCAGCGGCAGGCCGACCGGCGTCGTACCCGTCGCCCGGAGGCGGTCGAGGAGCGGTCGGCCGACACCGTCGCCGAGGTCACCACCCACGAGCACCTCGGCCTGCTGCGCCGCGAGCTCAACTCGCTGGTCGCGTCGTGGCACCACCGCACCGGCCAGGCGCACGGCATCACCCACGCCGCGCTGCGCAAGGAGTGCGGCGGGCCGGCCGCCGCAGTCGCCAGCGCCGACCAGCTGCAGAAGCGGATCGAGCGGATCCGGGAGTGGGCGGTCCGCAAGACCTCGTGACGGGGGCCGGCTGCATGAATCCCCGGACGTCCGGGGATCCATGCACTTCTGTCGACTCCGGCCAATAGGGAAGGCTGGCCTAACTTAGGGTAGGATACCTGCCCGTGACGACGGTGCTCGAAGGACGCGACCTGGTGCTGGGCTACCAGCGCAGCACGGTGGTGCATGGTGTCTCCGTGCGGCTCGCGCCCGGCGAGGTGACCGCGCTGATCGGTCCCAACGGCAGCGGCAAGTCGACCGTGCTGCGCTCGCTGGCCCGGCTGCACCCCGTGGCCGAGGGGCGGATCACGCTCGACCAGGCCGACGCGGCGCCGCTGAGCGCGAGGGAGTTCGCGCGGCGGGTCACCCTGCTCTCGCAGTCGCGACCGCACCCGTCCGGTCTCGAGGTCCACGACGTGGTCGCCTTCGGCCGTCACCCCCACCGGGGCCGGTTCGCGGGCACGACCGACGCCGACCGGGCCGCGATCGAGCACGCGATGAGCGTCACCGGCATCGCCGAGATGGCCGATCGGCCGGTCGACCAGCTCTCCGGCGGTGAGCTCCAGCGGGTCTGGCTGGCCACCTGCCTGGCGCAGGACACCGGCGTCGTCCTCCTCGACGAGCCCACCAACCACCTCGACCTGCGCTACCAGGTCGAGACCCTCGACCTGGTCCGCGACCTCGCGGACCGGCACGGTACGGCGCTCGGCGTCGTCCTCCACGACCTGAACCATGCCGCCACCGTGGCCGACCGGGTCGTGCTGCTGTGCCGGGGCACGGTCCATGCTGTCGGCGCACCCGCCGACGTACTCACCGCCGAGCACCTCTCCGCCGTGTACGGACTGCCCATCCGCTGCCTCGTCGACCCGGACACGGGCGCGGTGCGGGTAGAGGCCCAGGGCAGGCACCACCAGCGACGCCGCTGACGGCAGCGTCCGACCACCCATCAGTGAGGAACCCGATGAAGACCCGACCGATCGCTGCCCTGGCTCCCGTGGCGGTGCTGCCGCTGCTCCTGGCCGCCTGCGGCACGACCGCCACCGGCGCCGACGACAAGGCCGCGCCGAAGGCGAACGCCTCGGCCGACTGCTCGGCCGACGAGACGAGCACCGCCACCGGTCCCGTGCAGCTGACCGACAGCTACGGCCGCACCGTCGAGCTGGACAAGCCCGCCGAGCGGGTCGCCGTCCTCGAGTGGCAGCAGGTCGAGGACGTGCTGACGCTGTGCCTGACGCCCGTCGCGGTCGCCGACGCCGAGGGCTACGCCACCTGGGACACGGCCGAGAGGCTGCCCGACGGCATCACCGACGTCGGCACCCGCGGCGAGCCCAACCTCGAGACGCTCTTCGGGGCCAACCCCGACCTGGTCATCGTCGAGGCCTACACGCCCGACGACGAGATCCTCAAGCAGCTCGCGAAGTACGACGTCCCGGTGCTCGCCACCAAGGGCGCCGACGCGAAGGACCCGATCGCCAACATGATCGACACCTTCGACCTGATCGCCCAGGCGACCGGCCGCGAGGAGCGCGCGAAGGTCGTCGTCGACGACTTCAACGACCACCTGGCCGACGCCAAGGAGCAGGTCGCCGACGCGGCCGGCCGGTTCGTCTACTACGACGGCTGGATCCAGGGCGGCAACGTCGCGATCCGTCCCTTCGGCCAGGGCTCCCTCGTGGGTGAGCTCGGTGAGGAGCTCGGCCTCGAGAACGCTTGGACGGGCGAGGTCGACGAGGCCTACGGCCTGGGCCAGACCGATATCGAGGGCATGAGCGAGCTCGGTGACGCCACCTTCTTCCACACCGGCACCGTCGACCCCGACGGCGACATCAACGCCGCGCTCGCCGAGAACGCCGTGTGGCAGAAGATCCCCGCCGTCGCCGACGGTCGCACCTTCGCCTTCCCCGCCGGCATCTGGACCTTCGGCGGTCCGCGCTCGGCCGAGCAGGTCGTCGACGCGTACGTCGACCTGCTGACCAGGTAGCAGCCGCGCACCCATGACCGTCGAGCAGCAGCAGCGCACCACCGCCGCGCCGCCCGGGCCCACGCCACGGCTCGGCCGCGCCGGTGTCATGACCGCCACCAGTGCGCTGCTGCTGCTCGTCGCCGTCCTGCTCGGGGTGTCCGCCTGGCATCTCACCCAGGGCACCTCCTCCGTCGGCGCGGGCGACCTGGTGCGCTGGCTGCTCGGCGATCGCGACACATCGGGGTCCGGCGCCGACCCGGGCGACGTCCTCCTCGGCTCCCGGGTGCCGCGGCTGGCCGCCGGCATCGCGGTCGGCTTCGCCCTCGGCGTCGCCGGCGCGCTGTTCCAGTCGCTGGCCCGCAATGCCCTCGCCTCGCCCGACACCCTCGCGGTCACCGGCGGCGCCTACCTCGCGGTGACGGTCGTCGCCGCGTTCGGTGTCACCGTCCCGATCTGGGCCTCGGGGCTGACCGCGTTCGTCGGCGGCTCGCTCGCCGCCCTCCTCGTCCTCGGCCTGGCCGGCGGCGCTGGTACGGCGACGACCCGGCTCGTGCTCGCCGGCTCCGCCGTGGCTCTCGCCCTGCAGGCAGCCACCTCGACGCTGCTCATCTTGTTCCAGGAGGAGACCACCAGCCTGTTCGCGTGGGGGAGCGGCTCACTGAGCCAGCTCGGGCTGCGCGCGTTCCAGCAGGCCGCGCCGGTCGTGGTCGTCTGCACGGTCGCGGCGCTGCTCCTGGCCCGCCGGCTCGACCTGCTGGGCCTCGGCGACGACAGTGCCGCGGTGCTCGGCGTACCCGTCCGGTCGACGCGGGCCGCCGGCACGGTGCTCGCCGTGCTGCTGACCGCGGCGTCGGTGACCCTCGCCGGCCCGATCGGCTTCGTCGGCCTGTTCGCGCCCGTGATCGTGCGGCTGTGCGGCCGGATGGCGCCGGCGCTGAACCGGCACGCCGTGCTGATCCCGGCTGCGGGCCTGACCGGCGCCGTGGTCGTCGTGCTCGCCGACGCGCTGATCCGGGCCGTGCTGGGCGCCGACAAGGCGATCGCCATCCCGACCGGCATCACCACCACCCTGATGGGCGCGCTCGTGATGATCGTGCTCGCCCGGCGCGGCCGCGACTCGGGACCGACTCGGCAGCCGGCGGCGGCGCGGGTCCGGGTCGGCACCCGACTGCGCTTCGTCGTCGTCCTCGTCGTGGTCGGCGTGGCGGCCGTGGCGGTCACCCTGCTCGGCCTGCTGGCCGGCGACACCTGGCTCAAAGCCGGCGACGTGGGCCTGTGGCTCGACGGCCGGGCCGCGCCGCTCATCCAGTTCGCGCTCGACGAGCGGGCGCCGCGGGTCGCCGCCGCCGTCCTCGGCGGGGCGGCGCTCGCGCTCTCCGGCGCGCTGGTCCAGGCGACCTGCCGCAACCCCCTCGCCGAGCCCGGGATCCTCGGCATCACCGGCGGCGCCGGCGTCGGCGCGGTCGTCGTCGTGACCGGCGTGGGCGTCACGCAGGCCGCCGACAACGGCGCGATCCTCCTCGGCGCGGTCATCGGCGCGCTGGTCTCCTTCGCCCTCGTCTACGGCCTGTCCTGGCGGCAGGGACTGAACGCCGACCGGCTGCTGCTCATCGGCATCGGCACCTGGTACGGCGCCGGCGCGCTCACCACCTTCCTGCTCGTCCGCTCGAACCCCTGGGACACCCCGCGGATCTACACCTGGATGTCCGGGACGACCTACGGCCGCACCTTCGAGCAGGTCCTGCCCGTCGCGGTGGTTCTCGTCGTGGCCCTGCCGCTCGCCTGGTTGGTGCGCCGCGAGCTCGACCTGCTCGCGCTCGACGAGGACACGCCGCGACTGGTCGGCGTCCGTCTGGAGACGGTGCGCCTCGTCGTCCTGCTGAGTGCCGCGCTGCTCGCCGCGACCAGTGTGGCCGCGGTCGGCGTGGTCGGCTTCGTCGGCTTGGTCGCGCCGCACCTGGCCCGGGCCCTGGTCGGCGGCCGGCACGCCCGCTCGGTCCCGGTCGCGGTGCTCGTCGGCGCGGTGCTGCTCGGGTTGGCCGACCTGGTCGGCCGTACCGTCATCGCACCGGCACAGATCCCGGCCGGACTGATCGTGGCGCTGATCGGCGCGCCGTACTTCGTCTATCTGCTGGCCCGCTCGCGCGCCTGAAGCGGCCGGACCCCTGGCCCGGGCCGGGTGGCGCCCCGGCGCGGGTCGTCGACCTGGTGGCCGGCGCCGCAGCGGATCTCGACGTGGACCGGCTCCTCGCACCCGCGGTGGACGAACACGGTCGGCGGGCCCCCGGGGTCGGCGAGGTGCCGGTCGCCCCCATGGCTGATCGCGAGCAGGACGGGCTGGAGCTCGAGGCCCTTCTCGGTGAGCCGATACTCGTGGCGGGTGCGGGCGCCGTCCTCGCGGTAGGGCCCCTTGCGCAGGATGCCCTGCTCGACCAGCGTGCCGAGCCGGTCGGTGAGCACCTGGCGGGGGATGCCGGCGTGCCGGCGGATGTCGGCGAAGCGGCGTACGCCGAGGAACACCTCGCGCAGCCGAGCGTTCAACCAACGCCGACCCGGCGCAAAGCGAACTTCCGGAGCAGTTCGCTTTGCGCCGGGTCGGCGTGCCTGGAGGGTCCTTTTGAGCCGGGTCGGTCAGGCGAGATCCCCCAGCGCCTCGGCCTCGGCCTCGGCGGGGGAGTGCGGGGCCGGGGCGGGCTCGCCGTGCAGGGCGGTGTGGATCGTGCGCGCGCCGACCACGAGGACCACGACGCCGATCGTCACCGCGATCCCGCCGAACCAGAACGGCGCCGCGGAGCCCTGGTGCTCGGCGAGCTTGAGGGCGACGTAGGGGCCGACGGCGCCGCCGGTGAAGCGGACGAAGGAGTACGCCGCCGAGGCGACCGGCCGCTCGACCGGGGCCGCGCCCATGACGGCCTCGGTGACCAGGGTGTTGATGACGCCGAGGAAGGCGCCGGCGACGATGATGCCGACGACGACCACGGTGCTCGTGTCGGCGCCCACCGCCATCGCGACGAGGTCGACGGCGAAGAGGGCGAGCGCGCCGATCAGCGCGGGGACGGTGCCGACCGTGCGCTGGACCCACGGCGCGAGCGCGACCGACGCGATGGCGAGCAGCACGCCCCAGCCGAAGAAGATCCAGCCGATCTGCATGATCCCGGCGTCCGGCAGCGCGAACGGGCCGGCGGCGAGCAGCGAGAAGAAGCCCAGGTTGTAGCAGACGGCGACCGCCGCCATCACGGCGAGCGCGGGGTAGGCGAGCGCCTTGAACGGGTCCGCGAGCGTCGTACGACGGGCGGCCGGCGGGGTGGCGGGCAGGAACACCGCGGTCGCGATCAGCGCGATCGTCATCAGCACCGAGACGCCGAAGAAGGGTCCGCGCCAGGACCGCTCGCCGAGCAGGCCGCCCACCAGTGGGCCGGACGCGATGCCGAGTCCCAGGGCCGCCTCGAACAGGATGATCGCCTGGGCCAGCGAGCCCTTCGAGGCGCTCACGATGGTGGAGAGGGCGGTCGCGATGAACAGCGCATTGCCGAGGCCCCAGCCGGCGCGGAAGCCGATCACGGCACCGACCGAGCCGGACATGCCGGCCAGGCCGGCGAACACGATGATCAGCACCAGACCGGTGAGCAGCGTCTTCTTGGCGCCGATCCGGGTGGAGACGACGCCGGTGACCAGCATCGCGACGCCCATCACCGCCATGTAGCTGGTGAACAGCAGGGAGACCTGGCTGGGCGTCGCCTCGAGCTTGGCCGCGATCTCCTTGAGGATCGGGTCGACCAGGCCGATGCCCATGAAGGCGATGACGCAGGCGAAGGCGACCGCCCACACCGCGCGCGGCTGACGCAGGAACGAGCCGCCCGGTGCGGCATGGGTGGGGGAGTGGGCGCCGGGATCGGCGGTGGCGGTCACGATGTTCCTTCCGTGGTGGGTTCGAGGACGGCCTGGAGCACGGCCACGGCGGTCGCGAGGTCGTCGGTGGAGAGATCGCTGCGACGCGCGAGCCGTTCGGAGACGAGTGCGGCGCTGAGCTGCCGGATCCGCCTCAGCTCGGCCCGGCCGGCCTCGGTGAGGCGGACCAGGCTGCTGCGGGCGTCGGCGGGGTTGGGGTCCTTGGTGACCCAGCCGGCCTCGACCAGCTGGTTGACCTGGCCGGTCATCGTCGGCTGCGAGCAGCGGTCGACCTGGGCGAGCGCCGTGATGGGGAGCGGCCCGGTCTCGTCGAGGGTCGAGAGCACCCGGGTGCCGGCCGACGGCGCGTACTCGCGGCGGACCAGGCGGACCAGCCGGGCGGCGTACACGGTGAGGTCGCTGCTGAGGCCCTCGACATCGCTCACGCCGCCTATTACATAGGAAACCTATGGAAAAGTCGAACGTCGGTGACCCAGGACACAATGAGCGCCATGCCGACCTACGTCGCCTTCCTGCGCGCCATCAACCTCGGTCCCACTCGCAAGTTCGCCAAGGCCGACATCGTCACCGCGACCGAGGCGGCCGGCGGCACCGACGTGCTGACCCACATCAACACCGGCAACGTCCGGCTGACGACGTCGCTGCGCTCGCGCGCGAAGGTGGAGGCGGCGCTGGAGGCGGCCTACCGGGAGCGGACCGGGTTCGAGGTGCCGACCATCGTCTACGCGCCCGCCGAGCTGCGTGTCGTCGCCGCCGACGCGCGCGAGCTGACGGCCGCCCGCCCCGACCTGGAGCGGCACTACGTCTACCTGCTCAAGGACGAGCCCGACCCCACCCGCGTCGCCGAGCTCGAGGCGCGCGGCGACGAGACCAACGCGGCCGTCGTACGACATCGGGCGGTGCATCTGCTGCTCGGACCCGGCTACCAGGCCGGCGGGGTCGACCCGTTCAAGTGCGAGAAGACGCTGAACGTCGTGGCCACCAACCGGAACTTCAACGTGGTCACCACCCTGGCCGACAAATGGTGCTCCTGACCCCCTGTGACACGATGGGGCCGTGACGACCGCGAGCCCGGAGAAGGTCGATCCGGGAGTCCGGCAGGACCTCACCCCGGACGAGATCACGCTCGCCGACACCCCCTGGGTGACGGTGGTGTGGAACGACCCCGTGAACCTGATGTCGTACGTCACCTTCGTCTTCCAGAAGCACTTCGGCTACGGCAAGAAGAAGGCCGAGAAGCTGATGATGGAGGTCCACGAGGACGGCCGGTCCGTCGTCAGCAGCGGCACCCGCGAGGAGATGGAGCGCGACGTGCAGGCGATGCACGAGTACGGCCTGTGGGCGACCCTCTCGAAGGCCGAGTAGTGACCTCTGGATTCGTCCGGCACCGCCGGAGCAAGCGCGCCATCGCGACCTTCTCGGTCTTCGAGGCCGACCTGCTGCGCTCCCTGGCCGGCCAGCTCGTCGAGCTGCTGCACAACGAGTCGGCCGTCGCCCCCACCGAGCGCGACCCGCTCGAGGTGCTGCTCGACTTCTCCGGGCCGACCACCGAGCCCGAGGATCCGGTGCTGCGCCGGCTGTTCCCGAACGCCTACCAGGGCGACGACGAGGCGGCCGGCGAGTTCCGGCGCTACACCGAGGGGGCGCTGCGCGACGGGAAGGCGCGGGCGGCGGTGAGCATCATCGACGTCCTCGAGGAGGCCGGGCTGCCGCCCGAGCCGACCGGCGAGGACCTCACCATCGACGTCGAGCTCGACCCGGAGACCGCGCTGGTCTGGATGCGCTCCTTCACCGACCTTCGCCTCGCCCTCGGCACCCGCCTCGAGGTGGAGGAGGGCGACGAGGACTACTGGTACGAGCTGCCCGACGACGACCCGCGCGCCCAGGCGCACCACATCTACGAGTGGCTCGGCTTCCTCCAGGAGACGCTGGTCGCGGCGGTGCGGTGAGCCCGGTCAGCTCGCGGGCTTCACCGCCAGCACCGGGCAGTGCGCCTCGAGGATGATCCGCTGGGCGACGCTGCCGAGCAGCAGCTTGCCGACCGGCGTGCGGTGCCGGATGCCGACCACGATCAGGGTGGCCCGCTCCTCTTCGGCCGCGGCGACGACGGCATCCGCGACATCGGAGACCACGTCGTGCCGTACGACGACGTCGACGCCCTCCGCGACGAGCCGCTCCTGCAGCGCGGCGATGTCCGCGTCGTGCGCGAACCGGCTGTCGACCAGGCTGGCGCCGAGCGTCGCGTTGACGACGACCAGCCGGGTGCGGTCCTTGCGGGCGAGACCGGCGGCGTGCTCGAGGGCGGCCGCGCCGTACCGGTCCGCGCTGTAGGCGACCACGATGCTCACTGCTCGACCAGCTCCTTCTCCTCGGTGGCGGCGTCCGCGGGCCTGCGGAGGCCGGTGACGGCCATCGCGACCAGCAGCAGGGCCATGACGACGTAGACCACGACGGCGACCGGCTCGCTCCACAGGGTGCTGACGTCGCCCTGGGAGATCTTCAGTGCGGTGGTCAGCTGCTCCTCCAGCTTCGGGCCGAGGATGACGCCGATGATCAGCGGCAGCACCGGGACACCGAAGCGGCGCATGAAGAAGCCGAGCACGCCGATCGCCAGCAGCAGGGCCAGGTCGAAGGCCTGGAAGTTCACGCTGTAGGCGCCGAGCGAGGCGAAGAAGAGGATGCCGGCGTACAGGTAGGGCCGGGGGATCCGCAGCAGTCGCGCCCACAGCGGGGCCATCGGCAGGTTCAGGACGAGCAGCAGCGCGTTGGCGACGAACAGGCTGGCGAGCAGGCCCCAGACCAGGTTGGGGTGGTCGTCCATCAGCGTCGGGCCGGTCTGGAAGCCGTAGCCCTGGAGCGCGACCAGCATGATCGCCGCGGTCGCGGTGGTGGGCAGGCCGAGCGCGAGCAGGGGCACCAGGGTGCCGGCGGCCGAGGCGTTGTTGGCGGCCTCCGGGCCGGCGACGCCCTCGATCGCGCCCTTGCCGAACTCCTCGGGGTGCTTGGTCAGCTTCTTCTCCGTCGCATAGGACAAGAAGGTCGGCAGCTCCGCGCCACCGGCCGGCAGCGCGCCGAACGGGAACCCGAAGGCGGTGCCGCGCAGCCACGGCTTCCACGAGCGACCCCAGTCCTCGCGACTCATCCAGGGCTGGCCGACGGGGATGATCTCCAGCGGCTTGCGGCGCAGGTGCGCGGCGACCCAGAGCGCCTCGCCGATCGCGAACAGCGCGACCGCGACCACGACGATGTCGATGCCGTCGGCCAGCAGCGGCTCGCCGAAGGTCAGCCGCGCCTGCCCGGTGCTGGTGCCGACCAGGCCGATCGCCAGGCCGAGGAAGAGCGCGATGAAGCCGCGCAGCTTGGAGGAGCCGAGCACCGCGGTGACGGCGAAGAGTGCCAGCACCATCAGCGCGAAGTACGACGGCGAGCCCAGGGTGACGACGATGTCGGCCACCTGCGGGGTGACGATCCACAGCAGCACCGTCGCGATGCTGCCGGCCACGAACGAGCCGATCGCCGCGGTGGCCAGGGCCTGGGCCGCTCGTCCCGCCTTGGCCATCTTGTTGCCCTCGATGGCCGTGATCACCGACGAGGACTCGCCGGGGGTGTTGAGCAGGATCGAGGTGGTGGAGCCGCCGTACATGCCGCCGTAGTAGATGCCGGCGAACATGATGATCGCGCTGTCGGCGCCGACGCTGTAGGTCACCGGCAGCAGCAGGGCCAGGGTCATCGCCGGGCCGATGCCGGGCAGGACGCCGACCGCGGTGCCGAGCAGCACGCCGAGGGCGGCGAAGAGCAGGTTCTGCGGGGTGAGGGCGGTCTGGAAGCCGTCGAGCAGCAGGTCCATCAGAGCACTCCGTCCAAGATGCCGGCGGGGATCGGGATCCCGAGGCCGACGTAGAAGCCGTACCAGCTGCCGACCGACAGGGCGACGCCGACGGCGAGGTCACGCACCCAGCTGCGGCTGCCGAGGACCACGGCCGAGCCGGCGAACAGCAGGGCGCCGGTGATCGCCCAGCCCAGGAGGTCGATCAGGGCGATGTTGGCGACGAGCACGAGGGCGAGCAGGCCGACGGTGCGCACGTCGGTGCCCTGGGTGAGGTCGACGTCCTCGCCCTCCTCGGCCTCGGGGCGATCGCCCCGCGCGGTGGCGAGAGCGAGCAGGATCCCGAGGACCACGAGGGCGGCGCCGACGACGTACGGCAGCGTGTAGGGCTGGACCGGCTGGTCGGCGAAGCCGTCCTCGAGGCCGGCGGCGTCGATCAGGACGTAGCCGCCGGCGAGGCCGAGGAAGGCGGCCAGGCCGTACTGCGCCTTGTCGATGGTCGGTGTCGCGCTCATGCGAGTCCCAGCTCCTTCAGGGTGTCGGCGACGCGGTCGTCCTGCTCGGCGAGGAAGTCCTCGAACTCCTTGCCGGTCGCGAAGTTGTCGGTCCAGCCGTTGGCCTCGAGGGCGTCCCTCCACTGGGCCGTGTCGTGCATCTCGGTCAGCAGCTCGGTCAGGTAGGCCCGCTGCTCCTCGGAGATCCCGGGCGGCGCCAGCACCCCGCGCCAGTTGGTGAAGACCAGGTCCACGCCGGACTCGGTGAGGGTCGGGGCGTCGATGCCGTCGAGGCGCTCGGCGCCCGAGACCGCGAGGACCCGCAGCTTGCCGTCCTCGATCTGGCCCTCGAACTCGCCGAGGCCGGACATGCCGACGTCGATCTTGGCGCCGAGGAGCGCGGTCGTGAGCGGGCCGCCGCCGTCGTAGGAGATGTAGTTGACCTGCTTCGGGGCGACCCCGATCGCGTCCGCCAGCTGCATCGGGAACAGGTGGTCGGGGCCGCCGTTGCTCGAGCCGCCGCCGACGGTGAGGCCGCCGGGGTCCTTGCGCCACGCCTCGACCAGGTCGTCGACGGTCTCGAACGGCGAGTCTGCCGGCACCAGGATGCCCTCCTGCTCCTCGACGAGCCGCGCGATCGGCGTCATCTTCAGCGGGGTGGCGCTGGACCTGTTGGTGTAGACCGCGCCGACGACGCCGAGGCCCATGAGCATCATGACGTCGTCGGCGCCCCTCTCGTTGACCAGCCGCTGCATCGCGACGGTGCCGCTCGCGCCCTGCACGTTGGTGATCTCGAAGCGGCCGGTGAGGTCGTTGTCCTCCATCGCGCGCGCCGCGGCGCGGCCGGTGAGGTCGTAGCCGCCGCCGACGCTGTTGGGGATCATCATCCGCAGTCGTCGGTTGCTCGGATCGTCCGAGCCGCGGGTGACGCCGCAGCCGCTCGCGACCACGGCGAGCGCCAGGGCGACGAGGAGCGCCATCAGGCGATGCATGGGTACCTCCGGGTTGGGTGGTGAGCGCCGTCACGGGCGATCCGTGCCAGCATGGCCGTGGGCTGTGGCGGCCGTCACGCTTGCGGACGCAAAGGAGGTTGTGGTCGTTGTGGTCACGGGTCCGGAGCGGTGAGCCGACGCTGGCGGCGAAGGTGCTGCTCCTGCAGCTCCTCGTGATCGTCGTGCTGCTCGTGGCGGTCGGCGTGCTGAGCATCCGTCAGTCCAACGCCGACTTCGCCGAGGAGCGGGGCGCGCAGATGCGCTCGGTGGCGGAGTACGTCGCCGTGCAGGACTTCGTCCGGTCTGCGCTCGAGGACCTGCGCGGGGGCACCGAGCTGTGGCAGGTCACCGCCGACCTGACGTCGTACGCCGAGCGCGGGGTGCGTCTCTCCGGTGCCACCGACGTCCTCGTGGTCGGCCCCGACGGCACCGTCCTCGCGGCCACCGATGCCAGCCGGGTGGGCTCGCGGGCCGGGGTCGACGTGGCCGCCGGGCGGGGCGGGACGACCGACGTGGAGGCCGGGGGCGAGCGGCGGGTGGCGGCACACGCGCCCGTCATCGCGGACCTGCCCGGCGACAACGGTGCCGTCGGCGCCGTCGTGGCGGAGGCGGCCTATCCCTCCCTGGGCGACCAGCTCGCGGAGGCGGTGCCTGAGCTCGGGCTCTTCCTGGGCCTGGGCGCGGTGCTCGGCCTGGTCGGCACCTGGCTGGTCGCGCGCGTCGTACGTCGCTCGACGCGGGGGCTCGGCACCACCGAGCTGGCCCACCTCGCCGACCATCGCGAGGCGCTGCTGCACGCCATCCGTGAGGGCGTCGTCGGCGTCGGCACCGACGGCCGCGTGACCGCGATGAACGACGCGGCGCGGGCCACCCTCGGGCTCGACGCCGGACCCGACCCGGTGGGGAGACGGGTCGACGAGCTCGGCCTCGACCCCCACGTCGTCGCGCTGCTGACCGGCGAGGGGATCGAGGTCCGCGACGCGCTCGCCCTCGTCGGCACCCGGGTCGTGGTCTTCAACCGCGGCGACGCGTCCTCCGGCGGCCGCGGCATCGGCACCGTCACCACCCTGCGCGACCGCACCGAGCTGGTATCGCTGCAGAGCCAGCTCAGCTCCAACCTGTCCATCACCGACACCCTGCGCGCGCAGACCCACGAGTTCGACAACCGGCTGCACACCATCTCCGGGCTGGTCCAGCTGGGTGAGTACGACGAGGTGGCGGCCCTGGTCGGCACCCTCACCCGGCACCGCGCCGAGGTCGGGGAGCGAGTGGCCGAGCGGCTCGCCGACCCCGCTGTCGCGGCGCTCGTCGTGGCCAAGCACGCGGTCGCCGAGGAGCGCGGCGTGGCGCTCGAGCTGGACCCCGGCTCAAGGCTGCCCGCGCTCGAGCCCGACGAGAGCGCCGACCTGACCACCGTCCTCGGCAACCTCGTCGACAACGCGGTCGACGCCTGCGCCGGCCGGCCCGACCCCCTGGTCGAGGTGGGGGTGCATGCCGACTCCTCGTCGGTCCGCCTGCGGGTCCGCGACAACGGCCCCGGCATCCCCACCGAGCTGCGCGACGCGATCTTCGTGCGCGGGTTCTCGACCAAGGAGGAGGTGCTCGGCGGGCGCGGGATCGGCCTGCCGCTGGTGCGGCTGATCTGCACCCAGCGCGGCGGCGAGGTCGTGGTGGACGACGCGGACCCGCCCGACGCGACCGGCGCCGAGTTCCGCGTGGTGCTCCCCATCGGCGCCGCCGTCGGCGAGGATGGGCGACCGTGAGCCGGGCGCTGCGGGTCCTCGTCGTCGACGACGACTTCATGGTCGCCCGCATCCACGGCCGCTTCGTCGCGCAGACCGACGGCTTCGAGGTCGTCGGCACCGCCCACACCGGCGGCGAGGCCGTCGAGCTCGCCGCCGCCCTGCAGCCCGACCTGGTGCTCCTCGACGTCCACCTGCCCGACCTGTCCGGCCTCGAGGTGCTCGAGCGGCTGCGTGGCCGGTCCCGCGAGCAGGGCCGCGACATCGCCGTCGTCATGGTCACCGCCGAGCGCGGCGCCGCCGCTGTTCGCGCCGCCCTCCACGGCGGCGCGATGCAGTACCTCGTCAAGCCCTTCGAGTACGCCGACCTCGCCGACCGCCTGCGCCGGGTCGCGGCCACGCTCGCCACGCTGCCGGACAGCGGTGGACCGGACGAGGAGGAGGTCGACCAGGCCACGATCGACCGGGCCTTCGGGACCGGCCGGGGTGTCGTCGTACCGCCGGGACTGCCGAAGGGGCTCAGCCCCGAGACGGCCGAGCTGGTCTTGGAGGCGGCGCGGGCCGCGGGAGAGATCTCGGCCTCGGAGACCGCCGACGCGGTGGGCCTGTCGCGGGTGACCGCGCGGCGCTATCTCGAGCACTTCGTCGACGCGGGCGCCGCCGAGGTCCGGCTGCGGTACGGCGGCACCGGACGGCCCGAGCGCAGGTACCGGCTCACGGCCTAGGCTGGGCTTCGTGACCGCGATCGACGAGCGCCCGCAGCAGCCGCCGACCCCCCGGGCAACGATGGGTGGCGACACCCAGGGATTCTGGGAACGGCTTGCGCTGGGGCTGTTCATCGCGGTTCCGTTCGTCGCCTTCGCCGCCGCGGTCCCCGTCGCCTGGGGCGGCTGGCTCGGGTGGAGCGACGTCGTGATCACCTTCGTGATGTACGGCCTGACGCTGCACGGCATCACGGTCGGCTTCCACCGGCTCTTCACGCACAAGTCGTTCAAGCCGAACCGGCCCGTGAAGATCACGCTGGCGATCCTCGGCTCGATGGCGGTCGAGGGCCCGGTGATCCGCTGGGTCGCCGATCACCGCAAGCACCACAAGTACTCCGACAAGGACGGTGACCCGCACTCGCCGTGGCGCTACGGCAGCAGCCTGCGCGGCCTGACCAAGGGGTTCGTGTGGGCGCACGTCGGCTGGCTGTTCGACCCCGAGCAGACGTCCATCGACAAGTACGCCCCCGACCTCGCCAAGGACCGCGACCTGGTCCGCGTCTCCCGGCTGTTCTGGCTGTGGGTGCTCACCTCGATCCTCCTCCCGCCGCTCCTCGGCGCGCTGCTGACCTGGTCGTGGCAGGGCGCGCTCACCGCTTTCTTCTGGGGCACCGTCGTCCGGATCGGCCTGATCCACCACGTCACCTGGTCGATCAACTCGATCTGCCACACGCTGGGGGAGCGGCCGTTCGCGTCCCGTGACTTCTCCGGCAACGTGTGGTGGCTCGCCATCCCGTCCGGCGGCGAGTCGTGGCACAACCTCCACCACGCCGACCCCACCTCCGCGCGCCACGGTGTGAAGAGGTTCCAGCTGGACACGTCCGCCCGGGTGATCTGGGTGCTGGAGAAGCTCGGCTGGGTGCGGGACGTGCGCTGGCCCACTCCCGAGCGGATCCGGGCCAAGTCGGTCCTCTGAGCTCCGCGCCCCCGTCCCGATTCCGGGCGAGCGCCCGTGACGCAATACCCTGGACGCGTGTTGCGGATCGACCAGTCGACGTACGACGCCATCGTGGAGCACGCCAAGCGGGACCACCCGGTCGAGGCGTGCGGGATGGTGGCCGGACCCATCGGCAGCGACCGCCCGGAGCGGTTGGTCGAGATGGTCAACGCCGCGGGCAGCCCGACGTTCTACGAGTACGACTCGACGGACCTCCTCCAGCTCTACAAGGAGATGGACGAGCGCGACGAGGAGCCGGTGGTCATCTACCACTCGCACTCCGCGACCGAGGCGTACCCCAGCGTGACCGACGTCAACCTGGCCGGCGAGCCCGGCGCGCACTACGTGCTGGTCAGCACGCGCGCGCACGGGAATAACCCCGGCCCCGTGGAGTTCAGGTCGTACAGAATCATCGACGGCGTCGTGACCGAGGAAGAGGTTGCGATCGCCGGCACCAATGACGCAGCAGAGGAGAGCAGCTGACATGGCCATCGAGGTCCGGATCCCGACCATCCTGCGCACCTACACCGGTGGCGAGAAGGCGGTCAGCGCCGACGGCGCCACGCTGAGCGCGCTGATCGACTCCCTCGAGGCCAACCACCCCGGCATCAAGGACCGCCTGATCGAGGGCGAGGACCTGCGCCGGTTCGTCAACATCTACATCAACGACGAGGACGTCCGGTTCATCGGCAGCCTCGAGGCCGGACTCTCCGACGGCGACCAGGTCGTCATCTTGCCGGCTGTCGCCGGCGGCGCTCGCTGAGCACGACCCGATGGTGCGCTACGACAGTCTGCTGACCTCCGTCGGCAACACGCCGCTGGTGGGCCTGCCGCGACTGTCGGCGCCGTTCAACGCGTCCGGCGCGCCCGAGGTGCGGATCTGGGCCAAGCTCGAGGACCGCAACCCGACCGGCTCGATCAAGGACCGCCCGGCCCTGAAGATGATCGAGGAGGCGGAGAAGGACGGGACCCTGCGCCCCGGCTGCACGATCCTCGAGCCGACCTCCGGCAACACCGGCATCTCGATCGCGATGGCGGCCAAGCTCAAGGGCTACCGCACCGTGTTCGTGATGCCGGAGAACACCTCCGAGGAGCGGCGCCAGCTGCTGCGGATGTGGGGCGCCGAGATCGTCTCCAGCCCGGCCGCCGGCGGCTCCAACGAGGCGGTGCGGGTGGCCAAGCAGATCGCGGCCGAGCACCCCGACTGGGTGATGCTCTACCAGTACGGCAACGCCGCCAACGCGCTCGCCCACGAGGAGGGCACCGGCCCCGAGATCCTCGCCGACCTGCCCTCGGTGACCCACTTCGTCGCGGGCCTCGGCACCACCGGCACCTTGATGGGCGTCTCCCGGTTCTTCCGCCGCGCCCAGCCCGAGGTCAGGATCGTCGCCGCCGAGCCGCGCTACGGCGAGCTCGTCTACGGCCTGCGCAACCTCGACGAGGGCTTCGTGCCCGAGCTGTACGACGCCGAGCTGATCGACAGCCGGTTCTCGGTCGGCCCCCGCGACGCCGTACGACGGGTGCGCGAGCTGCTCGAGCTCGAGGGCATCTTCGCCGGCATCTCCACCGGTGCGATCCTGCATGCCGCGCTCGGGCAGGCCGCCAAGGCGGTCAAGGCGGGGGAGCCGGCCGACATCGCGTTCGTGGTGGCCGACGGCGGCTGGAAGTACCTGTCCACCGGCGCCTACGAGGGCACCATCGACGAGGCCGAGGACCGGCTCGAGGGCCAGCTCTGGGCGTGATGCCGGGCGCGCCGGAGGTCATCGACTCGCTCGGGCACTACACGCTGTGGTGGCGCGAGCTGGTCGGGCCGGAGGCCGCGGACCGCTCGGTTCTCATCGCGACCAACTGGATCCGCACGCCGCGGCTGCCGGTGTCGTGGGGTGAGCACGTCCACCCCGACCACGAGATGCTCTGGGGCTCCGACGGCAAGGTCGGCGTCCAGGTCGCCGGGCGCGAGTACTGGGTGCCCGCCAGCTTCGGGCTGTGGATCCCGGCGGGGGTGCCGCACTCGGCGTGCGCGGTCTCGGGCGCCGGCTTCAACTGCACCTGGATCGACCGCGCCCGCTCGCCGGTCGATGCGACCGAGCCGGTGCTGCTGCCGATGTCGCCGCTGCTGGTCGACCTGCTCGACCATCTGCGCATCGACACCACCGGCCCCGACCGTCGGCGCCGGGCCGAGGAGTTCGCGCTCGACCTGCTGGTTCCCGACGCCCGGGGCCCGCTCTCGGTGCCTCGGCCCACGAGTGCCGGGGTCCGGCGGATCGCCGATGCCGTCCTCGCCGAGCTGACGGTGCCGAGGACGGCGGAGCAGTGGGCCGGCGAGTTCGGGATGAGCTCGCGCAGCCTGAACCGGGCCTTCGTCGCCGAGACCGGTCTTGCCTTCGGACAGTGGCGCAGTCGGGCCCGGATGGCGTTGGCCGCGAGCCTGCTGGACCAGGGCCGGACCGTCGCCTCGGTGGCCCGCCAGGTCGGCTACCGCACTCCGAGCGCGTTCATCGCGGCCTACCGCCGCGCCACCGGTGCCAGTCCGGCGCAGCACCGGCAGCACATGACCCAGGTCACCTGATGTCGCGTTCGCGACATCACCTGTCCGTTTCGCGCACCTACTCGTCGCTGTAGCCGTTGCCATCGGCGCCGACGATCTCCACTCTTGGTCAGGCAAGCCTAACCAAAGAACAGAGTGGAGCAGCGTGGTGCGCACGACCCGTCATCTCGGCCGTCTCGGAGTGGCCCTCACCCTGGCGGCGGCCCTGGCCCTGTCCGCCTGCGGCAGCGAGGACGACGACCCGGGCACGTCCGGCGCGGACACGCGCACCGTCGCGTCGGCGTACGGCGACGTCGAGGTCCCGGCCACGCCCGAGCGGGTCGTCGCGGTCAGCTACGACACGCCCTGGCAGCTGCAGTCGCTGGACGTCAAGCCGGTCGCCACCCAGGACTACGGCAAGTGGATCGACTCGTTCACCGCCGACCAGCAGGCGTTCGTCAAGGGGGTGGCGACGATCGGCTCCTTCGGCGAGACCAACTACGACGCCATCGTCAAGGCCGCCCCCGACCTGATCGTCGGCGACGCCTACGAGGTCGACGAGAAGGCGTACCAGCGGCTCTCCGAGATCGCCCCCACGGTGGTCGTGAAGGGCAGCTCCCGCGGCGACTGGAAGGCGATCGTGGCCGGGCTCGCCGACGCGACCGGCGCCGGCGAGGCGCTCGCCGAGCGGGAGCGGGCCTACACGACCAAGGTGGCCGAGCTCAAGGAGAGCTACGCCGACCAGCTCGCCCTGAGCTGGGCCACGGTCTCGATCGGCGACGCCGAGGCGGAGTTCTCGGTGCTCTACCCGACGGGCATCGTCGGCGCCCTCCTCGACGAGCTGGGCGCGACGCCCGCGCCGGGCATCCCCGAGGCGTCGCCCGAGCCGGGCTACGCGAGCTACTCGTTCGAGCGGCTCGACGAGATCCTCGCCACCGCCGACGTGGTCGTCACCCCGGCCAACGCGGACGGGACGCCGTGGGAGCCGTTCGCCGCGATCAAGAGCAACTCGCTGTTCACCTCGCTGCCCGCGGCGACGTCCGACTCCGTGTTCGACCTGCCCTACGGCGTCACGGACTACGACACCGCGCTGGCGTTCCTCGACGTCGTGGAGACCAAGGTCCTGGAACCCCTCGCCGCACGTTCGTGACCACGGGTCGCACCCTCGCGGCCCTGCTGGCCGCCGTCGCGCTCGCGACGGTGGCCAGCCTGTGCCTGGGCGGCCGGCTCTTCGGCCCGGTCGAGATCGTGCAGGCGCTGTGGTCGGGTGACGGCTCCGCGCACGACCAGGTGATCCGCGACCTGCGGGTCCCGCGGACCGTGGTCGGCCTCCTGGTCGGCGCCGCGCTGGGTCTCTCGGGCGCCCTCATGCAGGGCCTGACCCGCAACCCCCTCGCCGATCCGGGCATCCTCGGCGTCAACGCCGGCGCCGCGCTCGGCGTCGCCCTGGCGATCACCCAGTGGGGGATCGTCGCCCCCGGTGGGCAGGTGTGGTTCGCCCTCGCCGGCGCCGGGCTCACGACCCTGGGCGTCGCCGTGATCGGCCGCCCGCGCCGGGGCGGCGACGTCGTCACGCTCACGCTGTCCGGGGTCGCGGTCGGCGCCGTGCTGACCGGCATCACCTCCGGCCTGGTCCTGCTGCACCCTCGCGCCTTCGACAGCATGCGCAGCTGGGGCGCCGGCTCGATCACCGTCGTGGGCTACGACCGGGTGCTGGCCGTGCTGCCCTTCGTCGTGGCCGGCGTGGCCATCGCGCCGGTCCTCGGGCGCAGCATCAACGCGCTCGCGCTCGGCGACGACACCGCGCAGGCGCTGGGTGTGGGGCTGCTGCGGACCCGGGTCCTCGCCCTGGTCGCGGTCACCCTGCTGTGCGGAGCCGCGACCGCCGCGGCCGGCCCGATCGTGTTCGTCGGCCTGATGGTGCCGCACATCGTCGCCGCCCTGATCGGCCCCGACCACCGCCGCGTCATGGCCTGCTCGCTGCTGGCCGGCCCGGTGCTCGTGCTGGGCTGCGACCTCCTCGGCCGGTACCTCGTCCAGCCCCGCGAGCTGCCGGTCGGCGTGGTCGCCGCCGCCGTCGGCGCCGTCCTGCTCGCCGTCGTCATCCGGAGGCGCCCGTGAACCGGGTCGTGCCCGTGCGCCTGCTCGGCGAGCGGATCAGCGGTCGGGTCCGGGTGCGGGGCGTGCTCGGTGTCGCCGGGCTGGTCCTGGTCGCGGCCGCGATCGGCGTGACCTCGCTGCCCAGCCCGGACGCCGGGGTGTCGCTCGGCGAGACCGTCGACGTGCTGGCCGGGCGGGGCACCCGGGTCAGCGAGCTCGTGGTCCTCGACTGGCGGCTGCCGCGGGTCCTCGCCGCCCTGCTCTTCGGCGCGATGATGGGACTCAGCGGCGCCATCTTCCAGGTCGTCACCCGCAACCCGCTCGGCTCGCCCGATGTGATCGGCTTCGCCAGCGGCGCCTACACCGGCGCGATCGTGGCGATGCTCGTCCTCGGCCTCAGCGGCACCGCCGTCCCGCTGGCCGCGACCGTGGGCGGCCTGCTCGTCGCGGCTCTGGTCCTCGGACTGGCGGGACACGAGGGGCTGCGTGGCGGGCGCTTCGTCATCCTCGGCATCGCCGCCGCGGCGCTGCTCTCCTCGGTCAACACCTGGCTGCTGCTGCGGGTCACCGCGGAGGAGGGCCTGCAGGCCTCGCAGTGGGGCGTCGGCACCCTGAACGAGACCACCTGGGGCGACGTGCGGCTCGCCGCGCTGTGCGGGCTGGTGCTGCTGCCCGGCTGCCTGCTCCTGGCCCGCGCGCTCGCCCTGCACGAGCTGGGGGACGACGTGGCCGTCGCGCTCGGCGTACCCATCCGCTCGCGGCGGCTGCTCGCCATCGGGGTCGGCGTCGCGCTGACCGCCGTCACCACGGCCGCGGCCGGTCCGATCGCGTTCGTGGCGCTCGCCGCACCCCAGCTCGCCCGGCGCGCCGTCGGCGGCACCCCACCCGCCCTGGCCGCCTCGGCCGCGATGGGAGCGGCGCTGCTCGCTGCCTCGGACCTGGTCGCCCAGCGGGTCTTCGCCCCGACGCCGATGCCGGTCGGCATGGTCACCGTCGTGCTCGGCGGCTGCTATCTGGCCTGGCTCCTCCACCGGCGCGGCTCGTAGGCTCGATGACCGTGACCCGTGTCCTGCTCGGCCTGCTGCTCGCCCTCTCCGCCGCCCTCACGCTCCCGCGCGCGGCCGCTGCCGACGACCTGCCGCCGCTCGGCCAGGTCCAGGCGCCCTCGTTCGACGGC
The DNA here is from genome assembly GCF_054954065.1 of Nocardioides sp. S5-5. NCBI lineage: Bacteria > Bacillati > Actinomycetota > Actinomycetes > Propionibacteriales > Nocardioidaceae > Nocardioides > Nocardioides sp. S5-5. Next base: position 3,485,170 of record NZ_CP199913.1, on the reverse strand, counting down.
GCGCGGAAGTACGGCCGCACGCTGCGGGCCGACCCGGGCACCTGGTCGCCCACGCCGGAGCGGGTCGCCTACCAGTGGCTGCGCGACGGCGTCGCGATTCCCGGCGCGACGGCACGCCGTCACGAGATCGCGCCCGAGGACGTCGGCCACCAGATCGACGTCCTCGTCGTCGTCGGCGCCACCGGGTACGCCGACACCACCGTCGCGCTGGCGGTCGGGCGGGTCAAGCACCGGGTCGCGGTGCGGCGTACCGTCCGCTACAGCGTCCGCACCCGGGGCGACCTCGGCGGCGTCGACGTCGCGGACTTCCGCCGCCTCGCCCAGGAGACGTACGACGACCCGCGCGGCTGGCGGGCCAAGGGCGTGCGCTTCCGGCAGGTGAAGCACGGTGGCGCCTTCACCCTGTGGCTGGCGCAGGCCCGGCTGGTGCCGGCCTTCTCGGGCGTCTGCAGCGCCCAGTGGTCGTGCCGGGTGGGCCGCAACGTGGTGGTCAACCTCGACCGGTGGCGAGGCGCGTCACCCGCGTGGAACCGGGCCGGCCGCTCCCTGCGGGACTACCGGCACATGGTCGTCAACCACGAGACCGGGCACTGGCTCGGCTACGGGCACGCGTCGTGCCCGCGGCGCGGCGCGCTCGCGCCGGTGATGATGCAGCAGTCGAAGGGCACCGGCGGCTGCCGGCTCAACCCGTGGCCGACCCGGGCCGAGCTCACTTCCAGGTGAGGTCCTGCTGGTCGTCCCACAGGCTGTCCGGCACCGGTCCGAGGCCGAGGATGTCGAGGCTGACGTTGGCGACCTCGCCGTTGCGGATCGGCTGGGGCGAGGCGCCGGCGCCGGGGCGGGTGCGGCCCGGCTTGGCGCGGTCGGGGTTCAGGCGGTACAGGTCGGCATGGGGGACACCGGCGCCCCAGAGCGCGAAGGCGACGCGGTAGTCCTCGCGGTTGGTCTTGACCGCGTGGTTCCGGGTGCCGGGGATGCCGCCGTGGTCGGAGGTCAGCACGATGACGGTGTTGTCGCGCAGCGCCGGCGTGGACTGGACCTGGTCCATGATCTTGCCGACCAGCCGGTCGACCTTGGCGACCGCCTTGAGGTACTTCGCCGACATCCAGCCGGAGTGATGACCGACCTGGTCGGGCTTGCCGAGGTGGACGAAGGAGAACGACGCGGGGTCGGTGGCGAGGTCGCTGCGCAGCGCCTTGACCACGGCGGCGTTCCTCTCGACCTGGATGAAGGTGTGGTCGACCGCCTGGGGCCAGGAGCGCTCGAACAGCCAGAACTTCGACTTCGTCGCGTAGACCGCGGTCGTGCCGCCCGCCTCATGGACCTGCGTGAACACCGATGCCACGTCGTGACCGGCCGCCTGCTGGACGGTCTTGGTCACCTTGTCGTCGTTCCACGTGACGCCGTGCCCGCCCTTGCTCGCCTTGATCCGGCGCCCGGTCACCATGCTGGTGTGGTTGGGCAGGGTCACCGTCATCTCGAGCTGGGTGCGGGCGTTGAGCGTGCCGGCGCCCTCGTCCCTGATCAGCCGGTTGAGGTGGGGCGCGCCGGTGCGGCCGAGCCTGTTGAGCGCGCGCGGGTTGAGGCCGTCGACCGAGATCGCGATCACGTGCCGGTCGTTGACCGTGACCCGGCCCGCGTCGGCGCGATCGGCCGTGGCGGGACCGGGGCCGGCGAGGAGCGAGACCGCGAGCGCGGCGGCGAGGACGGCGGCGGGACGGCGCAGGGAACTCACCGACCTGACCTTACGTCGCGCTCCGCGGGCGACGTGATCTCGGTCCCGGAATGCCGACTGCGGGCACCACGACGCCGTAGTCTGACCGGGTGCGGCAGGTGAACCAGCCCGACGGCGGCGTCGGATCAGATCTCGATGCTCCGATCGGGATCTTCGACTCCGGCTTCGGCGGCCTCACCGTCGCGCGCTCCGTGATCGACCAGCTGCCCCACGAGTCGATCACCTACGTCGGCGACACCGCCCGCCAGCCCTACGGCCCCAAGCCGATCGGCGAGGTCCGCGAGTACGCCCTCGAGTGTCTCGACCACCTCGTCGACCGGGGCGTGAAGGCCCTCGTCATCGCCTGCAACTCCGCGTCGGCCGCGATGCTGCGCGACGCCCGGGAGCGCTACGACGTCCCCGTGGTCGAGGTGATCTACCCGGCCGCCCGGCGCGCGGTCGCCGCCACCCGCAACGGCCGGATCGGCGTGATCTCGACCCGCGCCACCGCCGAGTCGATGGCCTACGACGACGCCTTCGCCGCGGCCCCCCAGATCTCCCTCACCACGCGCGCCTGCCCGCGCTTCGTCGACTTCGTGGAGGCGGGGGTGACCGGCGGCGACGAGCTCATCGCCGTCGCCCACGAGTACCTCGACCCGCTCACCGAGCTCGGCATCGACACCCTGATCCTCGGCTGCACCCACTACCCGCTGCTCACCGGCGTCATCTCCTATGTCATGGGCGACGACGTCACGCTGGTGAGCAGTGCGGAGGAGTGCGCCAAGGACGTCTACCGGATGCTGGCCGACTCCGGCCTCATGCGGCCGGCCGGCGAGCCGTCGTACACCTTCACGACGACGGGCTCTCCGGCCGAGTTCGAGACGATCGGGCGACGGTTCCTCGGACCGGAGCTGGTCGCGGCAGGTCAGTTCGCAGGGGGTGTGCGTTGATGGTCGAGGAGAGCGGTGCGGTCGTGGCACCGGAGACGGCGGCCCTGCGGGTGCCGCCGAGCCCGAACACGGTGAAGGTGACCGTCGTCGGCTGCTCGGGCTCCTATCCCGGACCCGACTCGCCGGCGAGCTGCTACCTCGTCCAGGCCTTCGACGGGCAGCGCACCTGGAGCCTGGTGCTCGACATGGGCAACGGCGCGCTGGGCGCCCTGCAGCGCCATGTCGACCCGCTGCAGGTCGACGCCGTGCTCATCAGCCACCTCCATGCCGACCACTGCGTCGACATGACCAGCTACTACGTGCTGCGCAAGTACCACCCCACCGGCACCCAGCCGAAGATCCCGGTCTGGGGCCCCAAGGGCACCGCCAAGCGGCTGGCCAAGGCCTACGACCTGCCCCGCAAGCCCGGCATGGAGGAGGAGTTCTCCTTCCGCGTCTACGCCGACCCGATCGAGGTCGGCCCGTTCCGGGTCGAGCCCTACGAGGTCGACCACCCCGTCCCGGCGTACGGCCTGCGGGTCTCGGCGTTCGGCAAGGTCCTCGCCTACAGCGGCGACACCGGCCCCACCCCCGCGCTGATGGACATCGCCGCCGACGCCGACCTGTTCTTGTGCGAGGCGTCCTTCCGCTCCTGCGACGACAACCCGCCCAGCCTCCACCTCACCGGCACCGAGGCCGGCGAGGTCGCCGCGAAGGCCGGCGCCAAGCGGCTTGTGGTCACCCACGTCCCGCCGTGGCACGACGCGGCGACCATGCTCACCGAGGCCGAGGCGGCGTACGACGGGCCGACCGAGCTCGCGGCGCAGGGGACCGTCTACGAGCTGTGAGCCTCACTCCACGGGGTGCCCCGCATCGCGGATGGTCAGCGCGATCTGCACCCGGTTGGTGGTCTCCAGCTTCTCGAACAGCTTCGAGACGTGCCCCTTCACGGTGGGCACGGACAGATGCAGCTCGCGCGCGATCTCGGCGTTGGACAGCCCGCGGCCGACCGCGCCGGCGACCTCGAGCTCGCGCTCGGTGAGCCGGTCGAGGCGGCGCTGGGCGTCGGCGGCGCGGCTGTCGCCGGACTCGGTGCGGACCCGCTCGATGAGGGTGCGGGTCACCGAGGGGGAGAGCATCGGGTCGCCGTCGGCGACCTTGCGCAGCGCGGCGACGATCTCCGGGGGAGCGGTGTCCTTGAGCAGGAAGCCGTCGGCGCCGGCGGCGAGGGCGCCCACGACGTAGTCGTCGGCGTCGAAGGTGGTCAGCACGATCACTCGCGGAGGGTTCGGGTCGGCGTGCAGGATCCGGGTGGCGGCCAGGCCGTCGAGGACGGGCATCCGGATGTCCATGAGGACGACATCGGGCGTCAGCTCGCGGGCCAGGGCGATGCCGGCCCGCCCGTCGCCGGCCTCGCCGACGACGGCGATGTCGGCCTGCCCGCCGAGCATCAGGGTCAGTGCGGAGCGCACCAACGGGTCGTCGTCGACGACGATGACGCGGATCTGGTCGCTCACGGGTGGTCCTCTCCCTGGGCGGGCTCGGCAGCCCACGGTAGCCAGGCGCGCAGCACGAACACGTCGCCGGCCGGGGTGCGCTCGACGGAGTGCTCCAGCGTGCCGCCGCGCAGCTCGGCCCGCTCGGTGAGCCCGACCAGGCCCAGTCCGGCGCCGGGGGTGCGGGTGGGGCCGAAGCCGAGAGCGTTGCGGAGCACGACCTCGACGCCGTCGGCGGGGGAGCCGCTCACGGTGATCCGCAGGGTGGCGGCGGGGGCGTGCTTGCCGGCGTTGGTGATGCCCTCCTGCACGATCCGGTAGACCGTCCGGCCGACGGCGTCGGGTGGCTCCTCGTCGTGCCCGGCCAGCCGGTCGTCGTACGCGATGGCGGCGCCGGCCGCGCGGGCGTCCGCGATCAGCGCCTCGAGGTCGCGGTACGTCGGCTGGGGGCCGGTGAGCGGACCGGCGCCCGTCGCGCCGTCGACGTCGCGGAGCACGCCGAGCACCTCGCGCAGGTCGGTCAGCGCCTCGTGCGCCTTGGCCTGGATGACGGCGACGCTGCTGCGCATCTGGTCGGCGGACAGGTCCTCGCGGTAGGTCAGGGCGCCGGCGTGCATGGAGATCTGGGAGATCCGGTGGGCGAGCACGTCGTGCATCTCGCGGGCGATCCGGGCCCGCTCGTTGGAGCGTGCCCGGGAGGCCCGAAGGTCACGCTCGGCCTCGGCGGTCTCGGCCCGCTGGCGCAGGGTCCAGATCAGCTCGCGGCGTGAGCCGATGTACATGCCCCAGGCGGTGATCGCCATCACCACGGCGACGGTGACGGCCAGGTTCACCCACCACGGGTCGACGGGGTCGCTGGGCTGGACGGCGTAGTAGACGAGGCTGAACACCACGTTGAGCAGGCCGACGGTGATCACCTGCCACCAGCGGCGGCGGGTGGCCAGCGACACCGTGGCGAGGGAGGCCGGGCCGGCGGACAGCGAGCTGACGGGGGCCATCAGGAGCGTGAGGACCGCGATCGTGAAGGGCCAGCGGCGGCGGAAGGAGACGAGCACGAAGGCCAGCACGCCGATCAGGAGATCGGCCCAGAACAGCCAGGGGCTCCGGTCCACCTGGGCGTCCACCACCGGGACCCACACGACCAGGCCGATGGCGAGGGCCAGCAGGTAGCGCCAGGCCTGGTTGTACCAACGCAGGCGCGGCTGGTAGTCGTCCGGCGTCGGCTCCTCCACGACAGCAGACCCTAGGCCCTGCGGGCAGGCGCACGGCAGCGTCCGGGGACCGGGCCACCACCTACTTTGGTCGGGGCGACTCGCGACGCCGGTTCGATGTGTCCCGGGGGTGGGTCGGGCAGGCTGGACCCATGATCACCGTCGATCGCCTCACTGTCTCCTACGGCGCGTTCACCGCCGTCGACGACGTCAGCTTCGTCGCCCAGCCAGGCCGGGTCACCGGCTTCCTCGGGCCCAACGGCGCCGGCAAGTCGACCACCATGCGAGTCATGGTGGGCCTCACGCCGGCCACCCACGGCCGGGTCACCATCGGTGGCCTGGACTACCACGACATCCCCAACCCCGGTCGCCACGTCGGCGTGCTGCTGGACGCCTCGGCCCAGCACGCCGGACGCACCGGCCGGGAGATCCTCACCATCGGCGCCAAGACCATGGGCCTGCCGGACTCCCGGGTCGACGAGCTTCTCGAGCTCGTGGGGCTGACCTCCTCGGAGGCCAAGCGCCGGCTGCGCAACTACTCCCTCGGGATGAAGCAGCGTCTCGGCATCGCCCACGCCCTGCTCGGCGACCCCTCGGTCCTGATCCTCGACGAGCCTGCCAACGGTCTCGACCCGGCCGGCATCCGCTGGATGCGCGGCCTGCTCAAGGGCTACGCCGACCGCGGTGGCACGGTGCTGCTGTCGAGCCACTTGCTGCACGAGGTCGAGCTGATCGCCGACGAGATGATCCTCATCGGTCACGGCCGGATCGTGGCCCAGGGCGACAAGAAGACGCTGCTGGCCGCGGCCGGCGACGGCGCCGCCATCACGATGGTGACCTCCCTCGACAACGCCGCGCTCGGCGCGGCGCTCGAGCGGGCCGGTCACGTCGTCGAGCCGGCCGGCGACGGCCTCAAGGTGAACACCACGACCGAGCAGGTCGGCCGGGCTGCGCTCGAGGCCGGTGTCGTGCTGACCGACCTCCGCTCCGGCGGCGCCGGCCTGGAGGACCTCTTCCTCGAGCTCACCTCCGCCACGGCCCGGGAGGGCCTGGCGGCTCCCACGACGATCCAGGAGGTGCAGTGATGACTGCTCCCGCCCAGCCCACCCTCACCCTGGACGTCAGCAGCACCCCGCGGACGCCGTTCCTGCGTCTGGTCGGCGTCGAGGTCCGCAAGACCTGGGACACCCGGGCCGGCGTCTGGCTGCTCGGCACCATCGTCGCCATCACCGCACTGGCCATGGTGATCTTCTTCGCCGTCGCGGACGCCGACGACCGGGTCTTCGGCAACTTCGTCGGGTTCGCCGCGACCCCGCAGGGCTTCCTGCTCCCGGTGCTCGGCATCTTGCTGGTCACCACGGAGTGGTCCCAGCGCACCGCGATGGTCACCTTCGCCCTGGAGCCCTCGCGCACCCGGGTGATCGCCTCCAAGGTGGTGGCCGCCCTGATCTGGGGTGCGGGAGCCTTCGTCGCCGCGGTGGTGATCGCGACCCTCTTCACCCTGGTGGGCGGGGCGGACGGGAGGTTCGCCGACCTGAGCCTGACGGTGTTCCTGCTGTTCTTCGCGTTCCAGCTGCTGACCATCCTGCAGGGCCTCGCCTACGGCCTGATCCTGCTGAACACGCCGGCGGCCATCGTGGTCTTCTTCGTGCTCCCGATCGCGTCGTCGATCATCTTCGGCACGATCAGCGGCCTGCACGACGCCGCCCCCTGGCTCGACCTGGGCACCGCCCAGTCGCCCCTGCTCGAGGGTGAGTTCGAGCTGAGCGGGAAGGAGTACGCCCAGCTCGGCGTCACCTCGCTGATCTGGATCGTGCTGCCGTTCGTCGCCGGTTGGATCCGGGTGATGCGCGCCGAGGTCAAGTAGCACCCGCCCCGGCCCTTCGCCGAAGGTTGCCGGACACGTCACCGTGGCGGGGCCCGCGCGTAGCGGGCTCCGCCACGGCCCGTGACCCTGGGCCCGTGGGCGGTGCGCAGGGCGTTGGCGGCCGCTCGATAGGTTGGGCGCCATGACCACTCGCGAGGACGGCCGCGCCGACGACGAGCTGCGCCCCATCAAGATCACCCGGAACTGGCTCGATCACCCCGCCGGCTCGGTGCTGGTCGAGTTCGGCAGGACCCGCGTGCTGTGCGCGGCGTCCGCGTCCGAGGGTGTTCCGCGCTGGCGCAAGGGCTCCGGGCTCGGCTGGGTCACCGCCGAGTACGCGATGCTCCCCGCCGCCACCAACACCCGCTCCGACCGCGAGTCGGTCAAGGGCCGGATCGGGGGCCGCACTCACGAGATCAGCCGTCTGATCGGCCGCTCGCTGCGCGCCGTCATCGACGACAAGGCACTCGGCGAGAACACCATCCAGATCGACTGCGACGTGCTCCAGGCCGACGGCGGCACCCGCACCGCCGCCATCACCGGCGCGTACGTCGCCCTCGCCGACGCCTGCGCGAAGCTCCGGGTCCCTGCCGCGCTCACCGGCTCGGTCGCCGCCGTCAGCGTCGGCATCATCGACGGCACCCCCCGCCTCGATCTGCCCTACGTCGAGGACGTGCGCGCCGAGACCGACATGAACGTCGTGATGACCGGCGACGGCAAGTTCGTCGAGGTCCAGGGCACCGCCGAGGGCGCCGCCTTCGACCGCGCCGAGCTCGACGCGCTGCTCGCGCTCGCCGAGAAGGGCTGCGCCGACCTGACCCGCATGCAGCGCGAGGCGCTCGGCTCGTGAAGGTGCTCGTCGCCTCCCGCAACGCCAAGAAGCTCGAGGAGATGCGCCGCATCCTCGCCGATCACCTGTCCTCGGTCGAGGTCGTCGGCCTCGACGACGTGACGCCCTTCGACGAGCCGGTCGAGGACCAGCCGACCTTCGAGGGCAACGCGCTGCTCAAGGCCCGCGCCGGCGTCACCGCCACCGGCCTGCCCACCCTCGCCGACGACTCCGGCCTGTGCGTCGACGCGCTCAACGGCATGCCGGGCGTGCTCTCCGCCCGCTGGTCCGGGCCCCCGAAGTCCGACGACCGCAACAACCAGCTGCTGCTCGCCCAGCTCCACGACGTGCCCGACGAGCGTCGTACGGCGCACTTCGCGTGCGCGGTCGCCGTCGTCCACCCCGATGGCCGCGAGCTGGTCGTCGAGGGCCGGATGGACGGCCACGTCATCCGCGAGGCCCGCGGCAGCGGCGGCTTCGGCTACGACGTGCTGTTCGTCGCCGACGAGTACCCCGGTGTCACCACCGCGGAGCTCACCCGCGAGGACAAGGACGCCGTCTCGCACCGCGGCAAGGCGCTGCGCGAGGTCGCACCACTGGTGGCGGGCCTGCTCGGCGGACCCTGAGCCTGACCTTGCCGAGCGTGGGCAAGGTTTGCCCGACGCTCGGCGAGGATGAGCGTGGATCGACGACGTGGACGGCTCGTCGAACCCGAGGTGCCGAAGGCGGGACTCGAACCCGCACACCCGAAGGCACGGCATCCTAAGTGCCGCGTGTCTGCCAGTTCCACCACTCCGGCGTGAGCGGGACGAGTCTAGATGAGCAACTCCAAGCTCTCGCACGCCGAGCCCCACCCAGCATCCACGTCGGCTGCGTTGCCGACGCTCGACGTGCGCCCAGCATGCCCTCGCGCCGACGCCTTGCCGACGCGGCGCCGAGCGGCGCTCAACGCACGACCCCTTGGAGTTGCTCATCGAGGCCGGGCGCGGGCGATTGCCGCCTCGGGGGAGCCCGGGCAGGATCGGGCCATGACCATCGAGCTCGACGCCCTCATCGCGACCTACGAGGATCTGCACCGCCACCCCGAGCTCGGCCGGCAGGAGCGGCGCACCGCCGGCATCGTGGCCGACCAGCTCCGGGCCCTCGGGTACGACGTCACCACGGGCGTCGGCGGCACGGGTGTCGTCGGTGTGCTCCAGCGGGGCGAGGGCCGTACGGTCCTGCTGCGCGCCGACATGGACGCGCTGCCGGTGCGCGAGGACACCGGCCTGCCGTACGCCAGCACCGCGACGGCCACGAACGCCGAGGGCGAGACGGTGCCGGTGATGCATGCCTGCGGGCACGACATGCACACCGCCTGCCTGCTCGGCGCGGCGGCCGAGCTCGCCGACGACGAGGGCTGGCAGGGCCGGTTGCTGCTGGTCTTCCAGCCCGACGAGGAGGGCGGCGGCGGGGCGCGGGCGATGGTCGACGACGGCCTGTTCGAGCGGTTCGGCACGCCGGACGTCGTGCTCGGCCAGCATGTCGCGCCGGTACCGGTCGGCGTGCTCGGCCTCCGGTCGGGCCCGGCGTTCGCGGCGTCCGACGCGCTGCGGGTCACCCTGCACGGCTCGGGCGGCCACGGCTCGCGTCCTGAGGCCACCGTCGACCCGATCGTGATGGGCGGCGCGCTCGTGCAGCGGCTGCAGACGGTGGTCTCGCGCGAGGTCGCGGCCACCGACACCGTCGTGGTCACCGTCGGCTCCTTCCACGCGGGCGTCGTGCCGAACGTGATCCCCGACAGCGCGGTGCTCGGGCTGAGCATCCGGACCGCCGATGAACGGGTGCGCGCGAGCGTGCTGGCCACGGTCGAGCGGATGGTCCGGGCCGAGGCGGCGGCCGCCGGGGCGCCGAAGGAGCCCGAGATCGAGGTGCTCAACTCGTTCCCGCCCGTCGTCAACGACGCGGCGGCCAGCGATCGGGTCCGGGAGTCGTTCGCCGCCGCGGCCCGGTGGATCGTGGTCGACCCGGGGCCGGTCACCGGCAGTGAGGACGTCGGGATCCTGGCCGATGCCGCCGGCGCGCCCTGCGCCTACTGGCTGCTCGGTGGGGCCGACCCGGCGCTGTTCGCCGGCGCGACGACGGTCGAGGAGATCCGCAAGGTCGTCGCGGACCTGCCCTCGAACCACTCGCCGCGCTACGCCCCGCTCGCCGGTCCCACGCTGGAGTCCGGGGTGGCGGCGCTGGTGGTCGCGGCCCGGTCCTGGCTCGCCTGAGCCGACCGCTCCGAGGCCGCGCCGTAGGCGTAGACGCACATCAGCGCGACGAACGGCCAGACCGCGCCGAGCACCACCGACGGCACGACGTTGAGGACCACGAACGGCAGCGGGACGACCACGAACAGCAGCGCCGCCACGACCGCGCCGACGGTGGTGAGCAGCAGCAGGCCGAGGGCCAGCACCGGGATCAGGGTGCCGACGGAGTGCCGGATCAGCCGGATGCTGCGAGGCAGTCCGGCGAAGCCGCCGCGCCGCTCGAGCACCACGACGGGGACGAGCAGCACGCCGGCCGTCAGCGCGACGAGGGCGAGCGGCGCGAGCACGATCGAGGTCGTGAGGCCGACCACGAGCAGCGCGGTCACGAGGACGGCCGGCAGGCCGGCGGCGAGGCGACGCAGGCTCACGCCGTACGCCGCGCGCAGGCCGACCCGCGCGTGCAGGCCGTGGGTGTCGAGGGCCTGGAGGACCACAGCCAGCGCGCCTGCCGAGACCGGCAGGGACAGCACGCCCAGCAGCACGGCCAGGCCGCCGAGCCAGCCCGGGACCGCACTCGTCACGGCGACGCCCTGCAGCACCGCCGCCAGGACGCTCAGCAGCGCCGGGGGTGCCATCGTCCGGGCGAACAGGGCCGGTCGCTGCCGCAGCACCTCCAGCGACGCCGCGACCACCTGGCCGCTGGACCGCCCCGCCCGCAGGGGCAGGCTGGTCGTCGTCCACGGCGTACGCCGCACCAGCCAGCCGGCGACCAGCATCGCCGCCACCAAGACGACCAGCCCCCGCCACGGCGCGTCCACGTAGCGCCGGAACAGGTCGCTGCCGCGCCCGACCAGGTCGCAGTAGGTCTCCGCGACCGCGTTGCTGCTCGCCGCCCCGCCGGGGAGGGCGATCGACGAGGCGCGTGCCTTCGCCGACCAGGTGAACGGCTTGGTCCAGGCCTGCTTGCGGTTCGGGCCGGTCGGTCCGTCGTAGAAGCGCTTCGGGCCGACCTCGCCGTAGTGGCCCTCGTAGGTGATCCACGGGTACGCCGCGCGTGCCAGCTCGGGGTCGGACGGGATCGACCTCACCGCCGGCCGGATGACGTCGTGGTCGCCGGCGGTCGTGTCGCAGCCGAACCCGGTGGCGGCGCTGTTGCCCATGAAGACGCCGGCCGAGAACTGGCTGGCATGCGAGCCGGCCGAGACGTACACGACCGGATGCGTGTCGTCCTCGACCTCCAGCTTGTCGTCGCCCCAGGCCGCCTTCTCCGCGCCGTAGTGTTGGGAGTAGACGGCGAGGACCGGCTCGATCTCCTCGGCCAGGGCGGTCGCGGCGTCGGGCGCCTCGAACTCGAGCTGGATCCGCTCCCAGTCGGTCTCGTGCTTGTTGTTGTAGTCGTTGAACGCGTAGAAGAAGAAGTACTGCAGCGCGATCCGGTCGCTCACGCCCTTCTCGGTGGCGACGTGCGCGTAGATCGTCGGCTCGGTGCCGCGCCACTGGCGCTTCGCCCAGCGCTCGTAGTCGCATCCGGGAGCCAGCGGGTTGCCGGGGAGGTCGAGCTCGTAGCCCGGCAGCCCGGGCGCCAGATCCTCGGCGGAGGGCCCGACTCGCACCAGGTCCCGCGGCGTCCACGGGCCCCGGAGGGCCACGGTGGGGTTGTCGAAGAGCACCTCGACCTCGCTGGGCGGGTATGCCTCGCCCGGACCGCACGCCTCTTCTTGATGCACCAGGTTGAGCACGGGTGCGAACCGCTCGGCGAGCGCCGCCTCGGCCGCGGCGCCCGGGTCGGTCGGCGCGCCCACGGCCGGGGTCGGGCCGTCGTCAGCGTGTGCGGGCCCCGCGGCGACCAGGGTCCACAGGAGTGCGGCCGCGAACGCCCCGATGGCTGCCTCGGCGCGTCCGTTCACCGACTACTCCGTCCAGTGCCAGTCGCCGAGGATCTCGTCGAACTTGGTGAGCACGTCGTCGTCGCCGTCCTTGAGCGAGACGGTGATGGAGTACGCCGTGTCCCCGCTGATCACGAGGTAGGAGCGCTGGGCGACGTCGATGCCGTTGTCGTTGGTGCGGGTGATGTCGACCCCGAGCGCGTTCTCGCCGCCGATGGTGGTGTCGTCGATGTCGGTGGTGTACGCCGTGTCGTCGTCGGAGGTGAGCGCGGACTTCCAGTCGTCGGCCAGGTCGGCCGGGTCGGTGCTGCCGTAGGACGACTGGGTCTCCACGATCACGTTGCCGCGCGCGGTGTTGAAGGTCGCGCCCCAGATGAACACCCGGTCGAGCGTGCTCAGGCCCGGGTTCTGCGCGGTGAAGTCGTCGGTGCCGTCGATCCAGCCCTTGGGCAGCCCGACCTCGTAGCCGGTGCCGGTGGCGGCGTTGCCGCTCGGCTTGTCCGTCTTCTTGTCGGTCGACTCGTCGGTCGGCTCGTCGGTGCTCTCCGAGCCGGTGTCGGTGGTCTTCGACGTCGGGTCGTCGGCCAGCTTGTCGTCGTCGCTGCCGGCGATCGCGATGATGCCGATGATCCCGGCCACGACCACGACCAGCGCGACGGCGATGGCCGCGACGATGAAGCCGGTGCTGGACTTCTTCCGCGGCGTCGGCTGCGACCACGAGGCCTGGCCCGGAGCGGGGTACGACGGCGGTCCGGGCTGGTGCGTCGGCGAGACGATCGGCGGCTGCTGGCCGGGCGCCGAGAACGGCTGCTGGACCGGCGAGGTCATCGGCTGGTGGACCGGCGAGGTGAGCGGAGGCTGGGTCGGCGCGGTGCCGCCCGGGCCGTGGCTGGGCGGGGCGGACGTGCCGGCGTCGGGGTCGAGCCCCTCGACGAGCGACTCGGGGACCTTGCCGAGCGCGAAGCCGAGGACCGCGATCGCCCACTGGCAGCCGCGGACGTCGGCACTGCCGCGGTCGCGGGCCAGCCGCTGCCCCGCCGACTCGACCGCGTCGGCCGGGTTGGCGCCGCTGTCGAGCATCGTGACCAGGCCGTCGAGCGCCCCGAGCCGGACCGCGTCGGTGAGCAGGTTGATGGTGCCGCTGGAGGCCTGGCCCTCGTCGAGGTAGTCGTCGAGAGAGCCGCGGAACGCGGTCGCGTCGCGGAACAGCGCGGTGCCGTGGTCGCGGGCGAGCTCGGCGAGCGACTGGTGCAGCTTCATCGGGTGTCCTTCAGGTACGGGTCAGGTACGGGGAGGGAGGGTCAGGCGGGCGGGACGGGGAGCCCGAGGTCCCGGCGCAGCTTGGCCACGTGACCGGTCGCCTTGACGTTGTACTGCGCCAGCTCGACGGTGCCGTCGGTGTCGATCACGAAGGTCGACCGGATGACGCCCTCCACGAGCTTGCCGTAGAGCTTCTTCTCGCCGTAGGCGCCGTAGGCCCGGTGGACCGCCAGCTCGGGGTCGGCGAGCAGGGTGATGGTCAGCCCGTCGCGCTCGCGGAACTTCGCCAGCTTGGTCGTGGTGTCCTTCGAGATGCCGACCACGGTGTACCCGGCGCCCTGGAGCGCGTCGAGCGAGTCGGTGAAGTCGCAGGCCTGCTTGGTGCAGCCAGGAGTCATCGCGGCCGGGTAGAAGTAGACGATCACCTTCCTGCCCTGCTTCAGCAGGTCGTACAGGTCGACCTCGCCGCCCTGGTCGGAGGCGAGGGAGAAGTCCGGGGCGCGGTCGCCCGCTGCCAGCCTGGTCTGGTCGCTCAAGGGGTTCTCCTGACGCGGTGATGCTGTTGCAAGCAGCATGCAATAAGGTGGTCGGTGCTCGTGACCATCTAACTACCCCGGTGCCGGGCGTCCGAACACCGGATCGAGTGGAGGAGCAACCATGCACGTCCCCGACGGCTTCCTCGACGCCCCGACCTCGGTCGCGACCGGCGTCGTCGCCGCGGCCGGCGTCGGCATCGCGCTGCGCAAGGCGCGCGCCGAGCTCGACGACCGCACCGCACCGATGGCCGGCCTGGTCGCCGCCTTCGTGTTCGCGTGCCAGATGATCAACTTCCCGGTCGGCGCGGGCACCAGCGGGCATCTGCTCGGCGGCGCCCTCGCCGCCGTCCTGGTCGGACCGTGGACCGGCGCCCTGTGCATCAGTGTCGTCCTCCTCGTGCAGGGCCTGTTCATGGCCGATGGCGGCCTGACCGCGCTCGGCACCAACATCACGCTGATGGGCCTGGTCGGCGTCTTCGTCGGGTACGGCGTGTTCCGGATCGTGCTGAGCGTGCTGCCCCGCAGGATCGGCTCGGTCCCGCTCGCCGCCGCGCTCGGCGCGCTGGTGTCGGTACCCGTCGCGGCGACGGCGTTCACCCTCCTGTTCGCCATCGGCGGCACCGCCGACATCGCCACCGGCAAGGTGTTCGCCGCCATGGTCGGCTGGCACACCGTGATCGGCATCGGCGAGGCCGTCATCACCGGCCTGGTCATCAGCGCCGTGGTCGCCGCGCGACCCGACCTGGTCCACGGCGCCCGCGGACTCGCCCGGAGACGGGCGCTGCTCACTCCGGGGGAGGTCGTCGCGTGAAGAGCCGCCGCTTCCTCCTGATCGGGCTGTTCGTCGCCCTCCTCATCGCCGGTGTCGGCAGCTACTACGCCAGCAGCCACCCCGACGGCCTGGAGTACGTCGCCCACCAGACCGGCTTCCTCGACTCGGCGAAGGACCCGGTCGACACCGGCAGCCCGTTCGCGGACTACAGCACCAGGGGCGTCGACGACGCGCGGCTGAGCGGGGGGATCGCGGGCGTGGCCGGCGTCCTGCTCAGCCTCGGCATCGGCGGTGGGCTGTTCTGGGTGCTGCGCCGCCGCACCCCGGTCGAACAAGAGCAGGACTGAGCCGTGGGCGCGGGGCACGGCCACCGGCTGCACTTCCACGGGCACTCGGTGGTCCATCGCGCCCCGGCGCACCTCAAGATCCTGCTGCTGCTCGGCTTCGTGCTGACGGTCGTCGCCACGCCCCGCGAGTGGTACCCGGTCTTCGGCGGCTACCTGGCGCTGCTGCTCGGCGTGGTGCTGCTGGCGCGGGTGCCGCTGACCTATCTGCTGCCGCGGATGGTCGTCGAGGTGCCGTTCCTGGTCTTCGCCGCGCTGATGCCGTTCGTCGCCGAGGGCCCGCGGGTCGGCGTACTGCTCGGGGGGTGGGAGATCTCCCTGTCCGAGTCCGGGCTGCTGGCCGCCTGGGGACTGGTCGCCAAGGGCACCCTGGGCGTGCTGGCCTCGCTCACCCTGGCCGCCACCACCGAGCCGACGGAGGTGCTGCGGGGGTTGCAGCGGCTGCGGATGCCGGATCTGATCGTGCAGATCATGGGCTTCATGATCCGCTACCTCGACGTCGTCACCGGCGACCTCGGGCGGATGGTCACCGCGATGCGCTCGCGCGGCGTCGACCCACGCTCGCCGCGGCACTGGCCGGCACTGGCGCGTACGCTCGGCGCGTTGTTCGTGAGGTCGTACGAGAGGGGGGAGCGGGTGCATCTGGCCATGCTGTCCCGGGGGTACGACGGAAAGCTGCCGGAGGCTGTGCGATGACGCCGGTGCTCGACGTCCGGCGCCTCGCCTTCGCCTATCCCGACGGCCACCAGGCCCTCTTCGGCGTCGATCTCCACGTCCACGGGGGCGAGCGGGTGGCCCTGCTCGGGCCCAACGGCGCCGGCAAGACCACGCTGGTGCTCCACCTCAACGGCATCCTGTCCGGCGAGACCGGCCACGGCGAGGGCAGCGTCGCGGTCAGCGGCCTGCCGGTGACCAAGCGGAACCTGCTCGAGATCCGGCGCCGGGTCGGCGTCGTGTTCCAGGACCCCGACGACCAGCTGTTCATGGGCTCGGTGCGCGCCGACGTCGGCTTCGGCCCGGCCAACCTCGGCCTCAAGGGCGCGGCGCTCGACAGGCGCGTGATGGACGCTCTCGAACAGGTCGGGATGGCCGACTTCGCCGACCGCCCGCCCCACCACCTCTCCTTCGGCCAGCGCCGCCGGGTCGCGGTCGCGACCGTGCTCGCGATGGAGCCGGAGATCCTCGTGCTCGACGAGCCGAGCTCCAACCTCGACCCCGCCTCGCGGCGCGAGCTGGCCGACATCCTGCGCAGCCTCGACGTGACCCTGCTGATGGTCACCCACGACCTGCCCTACGCCCTGGAGCTGTGTCCGCGCGCCGTGGTGCTCAGCGCCGGCCGCGTGGTGGCCGACGGGAAGACCTACGACGTGCTCACCGACGAGGCCCTCATGCATGCCCACCGGCTGGAACTCCCGTGGGGGTTCGACCCACGTGCGGTCCCCATTGATAGCCTGCCCCGGTGAGTGAGACTCCCTCTGACATCGAGCGCGAGATCGAGGAGGCCCGTGAGCGCCTCGCGGGCACGATCGACCAGCTGCTGTACCGCTCGCACCCCAAGACCGTCGTGAGCCGCGAGGTCGCCCAGGTGAAGGCGCACTACGTCGACCCCGCCACGGGCGAGCCGCGCACCGACAACATCCTCAAGACGGTCGGCGGCGTCGTCGGCGTGATCGCGCTGTTCGTCGTCCTGCGCAAGATCACCCGCTGACCTGCCGAGGTAGCAGCCTGTGTCCGACAAGACCCCCATCAAGATGCTGCACGACCGCATCCTGTGCGAGGCCGACAGCGAGGCCGGCGAGCGCCGGTCCTCCGGCGGCATCGTCATCCCCGCCACCGCCGCCATGGGCGCCCGCCGCCTGGCCTGGTCGCGTGTGGTCGCGGTCGGGCCCCACTGCCGCTCGGTGGTGACCGGCGACAAGGTGCTCTACGACCCCGACGACAAGGCCGAGGTCGAGGTCTCCGGCGAGGTGTACGTCGTCATGCGCGAGCGCGACATCCACGCGGTCGCCGCCGACCGGCTCGGCGACGAGGCGGCCGGCCTCTATCTGTAGACCCCACGGTCTAGCCTCGTGGCCATGTCCGTCGAGGTGGAGAAGCGCGGTCCCGTCACCGTCGTCACGCTGTCGCGGCCCGAGGTGCGCAACGCCGTCGACGCCGAGCACGCCCGGCTGCTGACCGAGGCGTTCACGGCGTTCGACGCCGACGAGAGCGCCTCGGTCGCGATCCTGTACGGCGCGGGCGGGGTCTTCTGCGCCGGCGCCGACCTCAAGGCGGTCGCCGAGGGCCGGGTCGAGGTGGGCGCGCCCGGTGCCGGTCCGGACGCCGGTCCCGCGGGCATGGGGCCGACCCGGATGCTCCTGTCGAAGCCGGTCCTCGCCGCCGTCGAGGGATACGCCGTCGCCGGCGGTCTCGAGCTCGCGCTGTGGTGCGACCTGCGGGTCGCCGACCCGACCGCCGCGTTCGGCGTCTTCTGCCGGCGCTGGGGCGTGCCGCTCATCGACGGCGGCACCGTCCGGCTGCCGCGGCTGATCGGCCACTCCCACGCTCTCGACCTGATCCTCACCGGACGCGAGGTCGGCGCCGAGGAGGCGCTGCGGATCGGCCTGGCCAACCGCGTCTCGGCGCCCGGCGCCGTGCTCGAGGAGGCGGTGGCGCTGGCCACCCGGCTCGCCGGCTTCCCGCAGACCTGCCTGCGCGGGGACCGGCTGTCGTCGTACGGACAGCACGGGCTGGGCCTCGCGGACGCCCTGGCCCTGGAGTGGGAGCACGGGCTGCGTTCCCTGGACGCCGATACGCTCGCGGGGGCGACGCGGTTCGCCGGCGGAGCCGGTCGGCACGGCGCGTTCGAGGACTGATACGAGGGACAGGGGGACGACGGTGGTCAACGGCCCGGGACGCGACCAGCGTGGACCGATGGAGCGGCTGGTGCGGATCGCCGCCATGCTGCAGGCGCACCCCGACCAGGGGGTCAGCGCCGAGAGGCTGAACGAGGTGGCCGGCTTCCCCGACACCCCCGGTCACGACCAGCTCAAGCGCGACATCCGGCACCTCGAGCACCAGGGCTGGCGGATCGAGAACGTCGCCCCGGCCGGTCAGCCGGCCTGGTACCGGATGACGACCGTCGACAACCGGCTGCGGGTGCGGCTCTCGCTCGGTCAGCAGGCCGCCCTGCGCCGGGCCCTGCTGCTCGCCGACGGCGGCCACCTGGTCCAGCGCCTCGGCCTGGCGTCGGCGAGCGGCGCGGGGGAGCCGGGCGGCGCCACGATCCAGCTCGCCGTCCCCGACGCGCTGCGGCTCGTGGTCGACGCGGTGCGCGACCAGCGGCTGCTGCGGTTCGGCTACAAGGGCGCCCCGCGGGTCGTCCACCCCGAGTCGGTCCGGACCGAGAACGGCGTGTGGTACCTGCGCGGCGTCGAGGACGTCGCCGACGCCGCGCTGAAGACCTTCGTCGTCTCCCGGATGCTCGACGTCGAGGTCGACGACCCCCGCACCGCGCGCCCGCTGCCGCCGGCGCGACACGCCGCGCTGCACCCGATGTCGTGGGAGATCGACCCGCCCCTCGAGGTCACCCTGCGGGCCGCGGCCGACTTCGAGCCCGACGTACGCCGCTGGCTCGGGGAGCCGGCCGCGGTCGCCGCCGACGGCGAGGACGTGCTGCTGCACTACCGCGTCACCCACCGCGCGGCGCTGCACGCCCGCCTGGTCGAGCTCGACGACCGGGTCCGGATCGAGGGCCCGCCGCAGGCCCGTGCGGACCTGGTCGCCTTCCTGGCGGCCGCGCGCGGCGAGGAGGCCACGGCATGAGCAGCGTCCCCAGGTACGTCACCCGGATCGCCCGGCTGCCGGAGGTGTTCGCGCTGCTCGCCGCCCACCCCGACGGACTCGCGCTGCCCGACCTGGCGGCCGAGTTCGACACCACCGTGGCCGAGCTCCGCGAGGACCTGCTCGCGTTCTACACCGCCGACGTCGGCGGGGTGTGGGGCCTCTCGCGCCCCGAGGTGCTGGAGTTCCTCGGCCCCGACGGCGCCACCGAGGACCCCGGCACCGCCGACGTGGTCCGGCTGGTCTCGGAGAGCCCGATCGACCTCGGCGTCGAGTACGTCGACGCCGGCGAGCTCGCCCGGGTCCACGCCGCCGCGCAGGCGCTGCTCGACATCGAGCCCGACAACGCCGAGCTCGCCGAGGCCCTCGACGTGCTCGCCCAGACCATGTTCGGCGACGCCGCCGGGGGCGCCGGTGAGGCGCCGTCGGCCGCGTCGAGCCCGCTGCTCCCGCACCTGCGCCGGGCCCGGGACGAGCAGCGGGTCGTCCGGGTCGTCTACTCCCGGGCCTGGGCGCCGGGCGTGCGCGAGCGTGAGATCGAGCCGTACCGGCTCGTGCAGACCCGCCGTGGCTGGGAGGTCGACGCCGGCCCGGTCGACGACCGGGGCCGGATCCGCACCTTCCTGCTCTCCAACATCCGCTCGGCCGAGGTGCTCGACCGGACCTTCGAGGTCCCCGACGACCTCGCCGGCCATCTCGCCCGCCAGCGCGCCACGACCCAGGTCCGGGTGCTGCTGCCCCAGCAGTCGCGGTGGGTCGCGGACTTCTACGCCGAGCAGGTCGGCTTCGTGGAGGACGACGAGCGCGACGTCGTGGTCGACCTCGACCTGCTGCCGCCCGTGGAGGAGCGCGTCGGCCGGCTGCTGCTCACCGCCGGGCCCACCGCCACCGTTCTGGACCCGCCCGCCCTCGACACCGCGGGCGTGGTGCTCGCCGAGGAGCTGCTGATGCACCACACGTCGGCGCGGCGGTAGCGTAGGGGGCGCAGCTCAGGACGCGGGCTGCCTCGGGGTCGTGCCGACCCCACTGCGCAGCAGGAGCCCGCATGTCCGAGCAGGTCCGTGTCCAGGTCACCGTCGACGGCCCACCCGTGCCGGGGCTGGTGCTCAAGTGGGACCGCCAGCGGCTCAGGGCGCTGGTCACCTACGAGTCCGAGGGGCACGTCCAGACCCAGTGGTTCCCGTCCGAGCAGGTGCTTCGCGCCGAGGCCTGAGTCACCGGCGCTCGGGTGTCTGCCCGGCGAACTCCCGGTTCGCGGAGTCGACGACCTCCTGGGCGATGGTGCGGAGCTTGACGTTGCCGGTGCTGCTCGCGCGCACCAGGAACTGGAACGCGCGGTCCTCGGGGATCCGGTAGCGCTCCATGACGATGCCGACCGCCGTGCCGATCGCCTGGCGGGTCGTCACCGACTCGTTGAGCTGGTACACGTGCCGTGCCCGGCCCAGCGCGATCGAGGCGTGCGCGGCGAACAGCTCGGCGAGCTGGATGGCGTCGGGATCGATGCCGGGCCGCCACGAGTAGAAGTTGAGGCCGCCCAGGGTGCTGTCGTCGCTGTAGAGCTGCAGGCCCATCTGGGCGGACAGGCCGTGCCGGGCCGCCTCCTCGACGTACCGCGGCCAGCGACCCTCGGTCGCGATGTCCTCCATGATGGTCACGCCGCCCGACGTGATCGCGTCGTAGCAGGGGCCCTCGTGGAGCTTGTACTGCAGCTCGTCGATGTCCCACACCAGCCGCCCCGTCCCGGCCCGGGTCTCGATCCGGCCGTTGCCGTGGGTGATTGAGATGCCGACGTGCTCGAAGCCGGGCACGGTCTGCTGGGCGGCGCGCACGATGGCGTCGAGGGTGTCGTCGAGTGAGCGGTGGCTGTTGATGGACCGGGCCGCCTCGGTCAGGGCGGCCGCGATGTCGTTGCGGTCGTCGAGCACGGGTACCTCCTGGGGTCAGGTCACCCGGTACCCGGGTCGCCGGCGGTTCAGCCCGGGGCGGGACGTGAGCAGGGCCAGGCAGGCGGACCACCGCTGCCCCCTGCAGGCGCCGGGTCGCTTCCACGCTCGGAAGCGCCGTGCGGCCGGCGCAGGAGGGCCCTCGGGTCAGTCCGTGACCGGCTGACGCCGGTGCCACCACCTGGACAGGTCGGCCGGGCGGTCGGTGCTGCCGGCGTCGACGCCTGCGCGCAGGTAGCGCTGCCAGTCGGCGCGCCGGTTGGACACCTGCCCGAGGACGAGGAGACGGGCGGCCCGCAGTCTCTTGACCAGGCGTGGTGTCACGAAGCGCGCGTCGAGCGACACGCCGTCGGCGACCTTCGCGACCCGCCGCACGCTCGGCCGGAAGCGGTGCGCGATCCAGACCGTCGCTACGTCGGGGAGTGCCTTCGCGGCTCGGTGCAGAAGGGCCGGGCTGAACGACAGCAGTCGGAGGTCGGCGTGGTCGAGCGCATCGAGGGACGCGCGCAGGTGCCGCCAGGTCCGGCTCCGCCAGCCGGGCGCCTGCTTGAGCTCGATGAGCAGGCCGACCTCGAGCCGGCGGGCCTCGGCGACGTAGGCGTCCAGCGAGGGGACCTCGCTGCCGTCGCGGAGCCGGCAGGACCGCTGGATCCGAGTCAGGGTCCAGGCGTCGACCCGGCCGGCGCAGTCCGTCGTCCGGTTCAGCCGGGAGTCGTGCATCACGACGAGGCGGCCGTCCGCCGTCGGTCGCACGTCGAGCTCCACGCGGTCCGCTCCGAGCGCCACGGCGTGCCGCAGTGCGCGCAGGCCGTTCTCCGTGCGGTGACGTCCGCTGGCGCCCCGATGGGCCACCACCTCGAAGGTGCGGGTGCTCGTCGGCGACGTACCTCCGGCATCCGGGGGCCCGTCGGCCCGGGCCGGCGTGGGGGCTGTCGCGAGGACGCCGAGAGCCAGCAGGACGGTGACGAGCAGGGAGGTGGGGCGCACGGCTCTCTGGGGTGGGTGACGGAGCGGAGATGCGAAGAGGCCCGGTCATCCGACCGGGCCTCTTGATCTGTACGCCATCAGGGACTCGAACCCCGAACCCGCTGATTAAGAGTCAGCTGCTCTGCCAATTGAGCTAATGGCGCGTGCGTCGAACGCGAGATCGAACATTACCAGCGTAGTCCGATCCGGGTGAAATCGGCATGGCCTACCGGGCCTCGAGGACCGCCTGGGCGGCGTTGTGCCCGCCCAGGCCCGACACTGCGCCGCCCCGGCGGGCGCCGGACCCGCACAGCAGCACGCCGGGATGGCCGGTCTGCACGCCCCACCGCTCGCCGGGCGTCTCGAGCCGGGCGCGGGCCGAGGTCCAGGGCCACTCGAGGTGGCCGTGGAAGATGTGGCCACCGGGCATGGCGAGGTCGGCCTCGATGTCCTGGGGGATCTTGGCCTCGATGCACGGCTCGCCGGACGGGGTGCGCAGCACCACGGAGTCGATCGGCTCGTCGAGCACCGCGTCCAGGGAGGCGATCGCGCGGCGCAGAGCCTCGGCACGCATGCCCTCGGGGTCGTGCTCGAACAGCCGGGCGGGCGTGTGCAGGCCGAAGTACGTGAGGGTGTGGGTGCCGGGCGGGACGTCGCCGAGGATGCTCGGGTCGGTCAGCGAGTGGCAGTAGACCTCGCCGGGCAGCGGATCCGGGAGCTCGCCGCGCTGGGCGGCGGCCCAGGCGACCTCGAGGTCGGAGGCGGTCTCGGCGAGGTGCAGGGTGCCGGCGAAGGCGACCTCCGGAGCGATGCCGGAGCGCAGCCGGGGCAGCCGGGAGAGCAGCAGGTTGACCTTGATCTGCGCGCCCTCCGGCTTGGTCGTCGGGTCCTCCTCCTCGCCGAGCAGGATCCGCAGCACCCACGGCGCCACGTTCGCCAGCACGTACGACGCCTCGACCCGGTGCTCCGTGGAGCCGTCGTGCCAGCGCACCTCGACCGGCTCGCCCGCCCCTGCCGGCCGGATCGCGCTCACTCCGGCACCGGTGACGATCTCGGCCCCGGCAGTGGTGGCCGCGCGGGCCAGCGCGTCGGTGACCGCGCCCATCCCGCCCACGGGCACCCGCCACTCGCCGGTCCCGTTGCCGATCAGGTGGTAGAGGAAGCACCGGTTCTGGGCCAGTGAGCGGTCCTGCAGGGAGGCGAAGGTGCCGATCAGCGCGTCGGTGCCGATGACGCCGCGGACCAGGTCGTCGCGGAACCGACGGCCGATCGCGACGCCGATCGGCTGCTCCACGACGTCGCGCCAGATCTGCGGGTCGACCTGGGCGCGGATCGCGGCGTCGGTGGCGAGCGGCTCGGTCAGGGTGGGCGCGACGGCCCGCGCCAGCCCGGAGACGTCGTCGTAGAAGGCGCGCCAGGCGCCGTACTCCTCGTCGCTGCCGGTCAGCTCGCGGAAGGACGCCCGGGTCGCCTCGCCCTCGACGCGCTCCACGAGCAGCCCGGTGGGATGCCCGTCGCGCACCGTGGGGGAGTACGACGCCGTCGGGCGACTCACCAGTCGCAGGTCGAGTCCGAGGTCGGCGCCGATCCGGTCGGGCAGCAGCGAGACCAGGTAGGAGTAGCGGGACAGCCGGGTCGGGAAGCCGGGGAACGCCTGGGCCGAGACCGCGGCGCCGCCGACGTGGCCGAGCCGCTCGAGCACCAGCACCGAGAGTCCGGCGCGGGCGAGATAGGCCGCCGCGGTCAGGCCGTTGTGGCCGGCGCCCACGACGACGACGTCGTACTTCCCCCGGGTCATGGATCGCACTCTAGGGGTGCGGGAATGCCCGGAGGTGCGTTATGGTTGACATGGCAACCAACCCGACCAGCCACCTGGAGGTGGATGCGATGCCTGCCATCACCGTCGACGACCTGACCGTCCTCCCGCGCCTGAGAGCGCCGGGGCTCGGCGACCAGCCCCGCCCGGTCCGGCAGGTCGCCACCGCGCCGCAGGGCTACGAGGGGGAGGGCTTCCCGGTGCGGCGTGCGTTCGCCGGCATCGACATGAAGCACCTCGACCCGTTCATCATGATGGACCAGATGGGGGAGGTGGAGTACGCGCCGGGCGAGCCCAAGGGCACGCCGTGGCACCCGCACCGCGGCTTCGAGACGGTCACCTACATCATCGACGGCGTCTTCGACCACCAGGACAGCCACGGCGGTGGCGGCAGCATCACCAACGGCGACACCCAGTGGATGACCGCCGGCAGCGGGCTGCTGCACATCGAGACGCCGCCCGAGTGGCTGGTCCAGGCCGGCGGGCTGTTCCACGGCATCCAGCTGTGGGTGAACCTGCCCAGGACCGACAAGATGAACGACCCGCGCTACCAGGACATCCGCTCCGGCGAGGTCGCGCTGCTCACCAGCGGCGATGCCGGATCGCTGGTCCGGGTGATCGCCGGAGAGGTCGACGGGCACGCCGGCCCGGGCTCGACGTACAGCCCGATGACGCTCGTCCACGCCACCCTCGAGCCCGGTGCCCGCCTCGACCTGCCGTGGCACGTCGACTACAACGCGCTGGTCTACGTTCTCAACGGCTCCGGCGCGGTCGGCGCCACCGAGCCGAGTCCGGTCCACACCGGCCAGACGGCCGTCCTCGGCGCCGGCGACTACCTGACCATCACCGCCGACGACCGACAGGAGAGCCGCTCGCCGAAGCTCGACGTCATCGTCGTCGGCGGGCAGCCGATCCGTGAGCCGATCGCCTGGGCCGGGCCGTTCGTGATGAACACCAAGGCCGAGGTGATGGCCGCCTACGAGGACTTCCAGAAGGGCCGGTTCGGGCTGCCGATCGGCGGCTGAGCTACAGGGCCTTGGCGAAGAAGGCCTCGGCGTACGGGTTGTCGTTGTAGCGCTCGACCCGCTCGTAGCCGGAGCGCTCGTACATCGCGATCGCCTCACGCAGGGTCCCGTTCGTGTCGAGGACGACGCGGTGGTGGCCCTGCGCGGCGGCCAGGTCCTCCAGGTGGCGCAGCATCCGCGCGCCCAGGCCGGCCCCGCGCCAGTCGCCGTGCACCCACATCCGCTTGATCTCGGCCGTCTCGTGATCGAGCACCGGGCGGATGCCGCCGTACGCGACCGGCTCGCCGTCCGAGGTCGCGATCACGTACGTCGCCCCGGGCTCGGGGGCGTCCGGGCCGCCCGGGTCGAAGCCGCCGGGGAAGCGGGCGTCCAGCTCGGCGACGTAGCGCCGGGTCGCCTCGCGGGCCATCGGGTGCTCCGTGGTCACCTCGCTGAGCCGGACCGTCGCCGCGCGCACCAGCAGGTCGGCGGTGCGCAGCGCCTCGGTGAGCCGCTCCTGCTGGCGCGGCGTCAGCGGGGCGACCAGCTCGACGGCGCGCTCCTCGGAGCGGCGTTCCAGGTCGTCGTACGCCGCCTCGCCGGCGGGCGTCAGGCGCACCACCCGGCGTCGTCGGTCGGCCGGGTCGGGCTCGGTCGCGACCAGGCCCTCGGCCTCGAGTCGGCGCAGCATCCGGGACAGCTGCCCGGAGTCGAGGCCGAGCCGGTCACGGAGCTCGCGCACGCTCACGCCGGGCGCGCGGCCGACCTCGAAGAGCAGCCGCGACACCGCCAGCGGCCGGCCGGTGCCGAGGAAGGACTCGTCGAGGACGCCGATGCGCTGGGTGTAGGTGCGGTTGAAGCGCCGCAGCACGTCCGTGAGCATTCTCTGACTTTAGTCAGAGATCTGCCGCGGACCAAGCCAAAGATGCGGGTCGCCCCCTGACGCCGTACCGGTGCGGGCTCGCGGAGGCTGGGGTGATGCAGGGGTGGACGAGGGTGGGGATGGTGGCCGTGGTCGTGGCCGTCTTGGCGGCCGGGATCGTGGGGGTCCCGGCGCCGGCGCGGGCCACGAAGGGAGCGCCCAACGACCGGACCTGCCAGGTGATCGGGCAGACGGGGGCCTTCGCCACCGGCTCCTCGATCGTGCCCCTCGGGTCGAGCTCCCTCGGAACCTACTTCTCATCGCAGGACCAGCAGTCGCTGCGGTACTACGCCGAGGTCTTCGCCACGACCGCGAACGGCGAGGCGGCGACGGGGTTGAGGGTCTACACGGCCGACGACCAGACCCGTGTCGTCGACGACATCCTGCCGGGCTCGCTGGTCGGCTTCGGGTTCAGCACCGACCAGGACACCGTCGTCCTGGCGACGAAGCAGGCCCAGGGCAACAGCTACCGCTGGATGGCCTTCCGGATGCACGGCGCGGAGCCGGCCACCTCGCTCCTCGCCGGTGGGCAGCGGTCGCTGCGCTCCGACATGAACGAGATCCGTGTGGGGTTCAGCCCGAGCCAGGAGTTCATCGCCGCGGCCACCCGGGACGGGTCCAACAACGCGTTCGGCATCACCAAGGTGGTCGACGCCGTGACGGGACAGGTTGTCGTCGACGAGCCGACCACCTACACCCCGGCGCTGCCCGACCAGGTGACGTTCGGGCCCGACGACGGCTTCATCGCGCTCGGCGCCAGCAACACCGCACCCCGGACGCCGAAGTTCTTCAACGCCGACCGTCCCACGCCGACCGGCAGTGGACCGGCCCCGAGCAACGGGATCTTCTCCCCGCGGGTCACCTTCGCGCCCGACGGCTCCGCCGTCGCCTACGTCCGCTACGACGGCGTCAACCAGGTCTGGCTCGGCACCCTCTACGCGCCGGACGGCTCGACGATCTACAGCGAGAGCATCGCCGATCCCGCCGGCACCACGACGCTCGCCTATCTCCGGCAGGCCGACGGCTACCACCACCTGGTCAACGGCGGGGGTGCCGCCACCCTCCTCGCGCCGCCCATCACCCCGCCGTACGACGGCTGCCCGCCCAAGCTGATGGGCACGCTCAACTACCTGGCCGGCGGCGCGCTGGACTGGTCGGCGACCACCCGCAGCGACAACATCGCGATCACCGGCTTCCGGATCCTCGGCGCCGACGGCGTGGCGATCGACCAGGTCGGTCCGGGGGTGACGCAGTACCAGCTGACAGGGCTCGCCGTCGGCACGTCGTACACCTTCGCGGTGGTGGCCACCGACGCGGCCGGCAACCTCAGTGCCCCGCTGCAGGTGACCTTCACGCCGACGACCAGCACCGCGGTCGGGCCGTGGACCTGGTCGGGCCCGATCACCAGTGGGACGCCCGGCCTCGACTCGGTGACGCTCACCCTGCCGAGGGTCACCGGTCACGGCGCGCCGGTCCGCTACCGGCTGTTCCGCGACGGCACCCCGGTCGCCGACCTCGCCTTCGACGTGTCCACCTTCATCGACACCGGGCTCAGCCCCGGCACCGGCCACACCTACCGGATCCACGCGCTCGACGCCGGCGGCAACGAGTCGCCGGTGGCGAGCGACCCGACGCTCGAGGTGGTCACCCCCTCTCTCGCCAACCAGAGCGGCTACCTGCTCGACGGCAAGGTGTACGCCGACAGCAACGGCAACGGCGCCCAGGGACCGGGCGAGCCCGGCCTCGGCACCGCCGCCGGCATCCGGATCAAGGCGGTCACCCTCGACGCCGAGGGCGCGGCGGTGCTGGACCACACCGTCGACGTGGCGGCCGACGGCACCTGGCACGACAGCTCGAACACCCCGGGCACCTGGCTGGTGTGGCCCTACGCGGCCGCCGCGAGCGACCGGCGTGCCCTGCTGAGCCCGGCGGCGCCGTACCGGCTGCCGATCGACGCCACCGGCTGGGGCTGGCAGGGCGTCGACTACGGGCTGGCGGCCGTCGACGCGACGCCCGGGCACCGCGGCAGCCTCACCGCGCTGGTCTACCGCGACAGCAACGCCAACGGGCAGCAGGACGCGGGGGAGACGCCCGTGTCCGGCGTGCCGCTGTCGTGCTCGGCCACGGGGGAGTCGGTCTCCGACGGCTGCGCCGGCAGCACCGACGGCGACGGCAAGGTCACCTTCACCGGCCTGCCCGACGGCGTCTACCGGCTCGACCCGCCGCGCTCCGCGAGCCGGTACGCCGTCAACCAGGCCGCCCGCTACGGCCGGGTCGGCGCGGACGGCCCCGGCGCGGTCAAGATCGGCCTGTACGACGCCACCGGCTCGCTGCACGGCAGCCTCGTCGAGGACGTCGACGGCAACGGGCAACCCGGCGGCGACCCGGCGCTGCCCGACGAGGCGCTCGGAACGGTCCATGTCGTCGGGCCGGCGCCGGGCAACGGGATCGACCTCACGGTGCCGGTCCACGACGGCCAGTGGTCGGTCACCGGCCTGCCGCCGGGCGACTACGCCGTCACCCAGGCGGTCGAGCCGTTCGCCGGCTGGTCGCTGACCACGCCGGCCACCTCGACGATCACGGTCGGACCCGGCGTCGCCACCGCGGCCACCGGGGTCGTCGCCCACCCCCACGGCGCCGCCCACGGCACCCTCTACTTCGACCTCGACGCCGACGGCACCCGCGACCCGGGCGAGCCACCGGTCGAGGGCATCGAGGTGTGCGTGCGGACCTGGTTCCAGGAGATCCCGCACTGCGCCACCACGGACGCCTCCGGCGGCTGGCAGGTCACCGGCGTCTCCGCCTCGGCCTCGCAGTACTCCGAGCTGACCCTGTCGGACCCCGGCCCCTGGACGCTGCAGCCCGCACCGGCCCTGATCGGCCTGGTCGCGGGCCAGGACACGCTCACCGACGTCCCGGTCCGGCGCGACCTCGCCACCCTGCCACCCTGGCGTGCGCCGAACGGCGTGCAGGCCCAGCCGCGCGACGGCGCGGCCGCGCTGGCCTGGGTCGCGCCCGCCTCGGTCGGCGAGCCCGGCCCGACCGGCTACGAGGTCCAGCGCGCCGCCTCGGCCACCGGCCCGTGGACCACCCTGGCCACCGTCCCCACGACGTCGTACGACGTCTCCGGGCTCGCCAACGGCGTCCCGGTCCACTTCCGGGTCCGGGGCGTCAACGCCCAGGGCGCCGGCCCCTGGAGCGCCGTCGCGACAGCCACCCCCGTCGGCCCGGTCGTGATCACGCCCGTCGCCCAGCCCCCGGGCCCCGTCGCCAAGCCGAAGGTCCGGGCCACGAGGCATCGCAAGGTGGTCGTGACCTGGGCCGCGGCCGTCGGCGCGTCGTCGTACGTCGTCCAGGTGCGGACCAGGCGGGGCGGGCCGTGGCGCACGGTGCCGGTCACCGGCCTGCGCGCGGTCGTGCGCGGCAAGGCGGGCAGGAAGGCGTGGGTCCGGATGGCGGCTGTCAACACCGCCGGACAGGGCGCGTGGAGCGCCCTGGCCAAGGTCGTGGCCAAGAGATAGCCGAGGCGACAAGCGGTCCGGCCCCGGTCCTGAAGGACCGGGGCCGGACTCGTTGGGGTGAGTAACGGGACTCGAACCCGCGACATCCGCGACCACAACGCGGCGCTCTACCAGCTGAGCTATACCCACCATGACTCTTGCAAGCCGGGGACGAGTGTAGAGGCTAGCGCTCCCGAATCAGGAATCGGTATCGGTTTCCCGGCCGCCGAGACCGGTGATCGAGCCGCCGTGTCGGGCGGCGGCGTCCTTGGCGGCGTCGGAGTCCGGGCCGGGGAGAGGCACGAAGACGGTGTCGCGGTAGTAGCGCAGCTCCTCGATGCTCTCCTGGATGTCGGCCAGGGCGCGGTGGTTGCCGCGCTTGGTCGGCGCGTTGAAGTAGGCCCGCGGGAACCAGCGCCTCGAGAGCTCCTTGATCGAGGACACGTCGACGATGCGGTAGTGCAGGAAGGCGTCGAGCTCGGCCATGTCACGGGCCACGAAGCCGCGGTCGGTGGCCACCGAGTTGCCGGCGAGCGGCGGCCGGCTGTCCTTGCCGCAGTGCTCGCGCAGGTAGGCCATCACCTGCTCCTCGGCCTCCCGCAGGGTCACGCCCTTCTCGAGCTCGGCGAGCAGGCCCGAGGACTCGTGCATGTTCCGGACGAACTCGATCATCTGGTCGAGCGCCTCCGCGGGCGGCTTGATGATGACGTCGACGCCGTCGCCGAGGACGTTGAGGTCGAAGTCCGTCACCAGCGCCGCGACCTCGATCAGGGCGTCCGCCCCGAGGTCGAGGCCGGTCATCTCGCAGTCGATCCAGACCAGTCGTTCGTTCACGAGGCTGCACCCTACGCCGTACGACGCCGCACCGCCGGGTTCTCAGCAGCCGCTCAGCGGGTCCGGCTAGCCTCACCGGCATGAGGGACACCGGGCGATCCACGCTGGCCTGGGCGGGTCTGGCGGCCCGTCTGGTGACCGGTGCGGTGTGGATCGTCGCCGGCGGACTGAAGATCACCGAGCCCGACGCGAGCATCAACGCGGTGCGCGCCTACCAGCTGCTGCCGTCCTCGCTCGCCGAGCTGGTCGGGATCGCGCTGCCCGCCGTGGAGCTGGTCGTGGGCCTGGCGCTCGTGCTGGGCGTGTTCGCCCGCGGCGCCGCCGCGGTCTCGGCGCTGCTGTTCGTGGCCTTCATCGTCGGCATCTCCTCGGTCTGGGCGCGCGAGATCGAGATCGACTGCGGCTGCTTCGGCGGCGGCGGGACCAAGGCGGGCGCCGCGTCGGCGTACCCCTGGGAGATCGCCCGCGACGCCGCGCTGCTGGCCGCGTCCCTGCTGGTCGTGTCCCTGCGCCGCACCCGGCTGTCCCTGGATTCCCTGCTGTTCACCCACCGGCCCGAGGAGCGGGCCGCCACCGAAGGAGCCGTGAGCTGATGTCGTCGAACTCGAAGGCCAATGCGCGGGCGCAGAAGGCCGCCGAGATGCGGGCCGCCCAGAAGAGGCGGGAGGCCCGGCGCCGGATCCTCACCATCGGCGGCGTGCTCGTCGTGATGGTGCTCATCGTCGGCGGATCGATCGGCATCAGCCTGCTCAACAAGGACGAGGTCAAGGCCGCCGGCGCCGGTTCGAGCGACTACGGCGTGACCATCGGCAGCTCGGACGCACCGCACGCGGTGGTCATCTACGAGGACTTCCTGTGTCCCTACTGCGGCCAGCTCGAGCGCTCGACCCGCAAGGACCTCGAGCGGCTCGCGGCCGACGGCAAGGTCTACGTCGAGTACCGTCCCTTCGACCTGCTCAGCAGCCTCGGCGACTACCCGATCCGCGCCACCAGCGCCTTCGCGGTGGTCCTGGAGAAGTCCGGCCCGGACGTCGCGAAGAAGTTCCACGACCTGCTCTACGAGAACCAGCCCTCCGAGAAGGACCCGGACTCGGTCACCAACGACGACCTGGTGAAGCTCGCCGTCGAGGCGGGCGCCACCGAGGGCGACGTGCGCGCCGACATCGAGAGCGTCGCGCAGAAGGCGTGGGTCGACAAGGCCACCAAGGAGGCCGGTGACAGCGGGGTCACCGGCACGCCGACGATCCTGCTCGACGGCGAGGTCTACCAGGACGGGCGCACCATCCAGGACATGGCCAGCAACCTGGTCGCGGCACTCGAGTGACCGCGGGGGAGGCGGGCTGGCAGGATCGGCGCGTGCTGAGCAACTTCGTCGCCGGCCTGCCCAAGGCCGAGCTCCACGTCCACCACGTCGGCTCCGCCTCACCGCGGATCGTGTCCGAGCTGGCCGCGCGGCATCCCGGCACGGTGCCCTCGGACCCGGACCTGCTGCGGGACTTCTTCGCCTTCCGCGACTTCGCCCACTTCATCGAGGTCTACCTCGCGGTCGTCGACCTGGTCCGCACCCCCGAGGACGTGCGCTACCTCACCTACGAGATCGCGCGCGAGCTCCACGAGGGTCAGTCGGTCCGGTACGCCGAGCTCACCTGCACGCCGTACACCTCCGTGCTGCCCCACGACCCCGACCGCGGGATGCCGATCGAGGCGTACACCGAGGCGATCGAGGACGCCCGGGTCGCGGCCGAGCGCGACTTCGGCCTGGTGCTGCGCTGGATCTACGACGTCCCGGGGGAGTCGGGCGTACCCGCGGCCGACGCGACCCTGGGCTTCGCACTCGACCACGCGCCCGAGGGCCTGGTCGCCTTCGGGCTCGGCGGCCCGGAGATCGGGGTGCCGCGTGACTGGTTCGTCCCGCACTTCGCCGCGGCCCGGGCCGCGGGGCTGCACTCGGTCCCGCACGCGGGGGAGACCACCGGTCCGGAGACCATCTGGACCTCGCTGCGCGACCTCGGCGCCGAGCGGATCGGCCACGGCACGTCCGCGGCCGCCGATCCCGCGCTGCTCGCGTACCTCGCCGAGCACCGGATCCCGCTCGAGGTCTGCCCGTCGTCCAATGTCGCGACCCGCGCGGTCGCCTCGCTCGCCGAGCATCCGCTGCCGCGGTTCGTGGACGCGGGCGTGGTGGTCACGATCAACTCCGACGACCCGCCGATGTTCGGCACCACGCTGAACCGGGAGTACGAGATCGCCGCGGACCTGCTCGGTCTCGACGAGTCCGGGCTGGCCGACCTCGCGCGCGCCGGGGTGGACGCGTCCTTCGCCCCCGACGACGTGAAGGACCGGGTCCGGGCCGAGATCGCCGCCTACCCGGGGTAGGGACGAACGAGCCCCACGGGGCTCATACCTCCCGCGGGGCTGGTTCCTTTCTACGACGAACGGGCTCAGGCGCTGTGGAGGCGCGCCGGGGGCAGTGCCCGGGCCCGCCAGCGGCCGCCGTCGCGGTCGACCTCGATCGGGTGCTCGAAGGTGCGGGTGATGGTCTCGGTGGTGACCGCCTCGGCGACCGGGCCGGCGACGACGACCTGGCCGTGCGCGAGCAGCAGTGCGTGGGTGGTGGTGGTCGGCAGCTCCTCGAGATGGTGGGTGACCAGCACCGAGGCCACCTCCGGCGCGGTGTGCGCCAGCCGGTCGAGCACGCCCAGCAGCTGCTCGCGGGCCGCGACGTCGAGCCCGGTCGTCGGCTCGTCGAGCAGCAGCAGGTCGGGCTGGGCGGTGAGCGCGCGGGCGATCAGGGCCCGGCCGCGCTCGCCCTGGGAGAGGTTCGGCCAGCGGGCGTCGCGTCGGTGGGAGAGGCCCACCTCCACGATCAGCTCGTCGGCCCGCTCGATCTCCTCGGCGCTCGGCGTCCAGCGCATCGGCAGCTCGATGGTGCCGGTGATCCCGGTCAGCACGACCTGGTGGACGGTGAGCCCGGACTGCAGCGGGTGGCGCGGGTTGACGTGCCCGATGTGGCGGCGCAGCTCCTGCAGCTCGACCCGGCCCAGCCGGCGGCCGAGCACGTCGACCGTCCCGGACGTCGGATGCACCTGCGCGCTGCAGAAGCCCAGCAGTGTGCTCTTCCCCGCGCCGTTGGGCCCGAGCAGCGCCCAGTGCTCGCCCGCCCGGACGGTCAGGTCGACGCCGTGGAGGATCTCGCCGCCGCCGCGGCGGAAGACGACGTCGTTGAGGTCGAGGACGGTGCTGCTCATGTCAGGCTCTCCTTGAGCGAGGTGAGGTGGGTGCGGCTCAGCCGGGCCGCGGAGGGGGCGTCGCCCTCGGCGATCGCCCGGCACAGCAGGTCGTGCGCCTCGTGGTCGGTGGCGTGGTCGAAGCCGGGCCGCAGCCGCAGCATCTCCACCATCGCGGTGCGGCTGCGCGGGACGAAGCCGTCGAACAGCTCGACCAGGACCGGGTTGTGGGCCGCGACCACCACGGCGCGGTGGAAGGCCATGTCGGCGTCGACATGGGCCTCGATGTCGGTACGACGCTCGGCCCGGTCGGCCAGTGCCCGCCGGATCGCGCGCAGCTCGGTGGGCGTGCGTCGCTCGGCCGCCAGCGCCGCCGCCTCGGCCTCGATCGCCGTGCGAGCCTCGATCACCGTGACGATGTCGGCCCGCCGCAGCACCAGGTCCCAGTCCTCCCGGACGTCGAGCGCGGTGAGGAAGACCCCCGCGCCCTGCCGGGTGGTCAGCACACCGCGTCCCGCGAGCTGACGGATCGCCTCGCGCACGGTCGACCGGCCCACGCCCAGCTGGGGCGCCAGCGTGGTCTCCCCGGGCAGGCGCTGGCCGAGCTGCCACTCGCCCGCGCGGATCCGCGCGAGGAGGAGCTCGGCCGCCTGGTCGGCGAGCGGCTCGCGTCGTACCTGGGCGGGCATGGCTGACCTTGTCTACTTGTCTGAGGAGTCGCGCCAGTCTAACCCGGCCCGGAACGGGGAGTTGGGTCGCTGAGAGTGATCGATAGGTCACTCTCAGCCACCCAACTCCGGGCCTGGCGCCCCCGGCAGGACTCGAACCCGCAACAAGTGAGGTAGAAGCTCACGACTCTATCCAGTTGAGCTACGGAGGCCTTCCCCAAGGCTAGCCCGGCTTCTTGATGGGGCCGCGGCGGCTACGACATTTGTGTCGAGCCGGGCCGGCACGATGGCCCGGTTTCGGCGATGCGACTCGGGAGGCGGCATGGCGCACCACACCAAGGACAAGGGCGATCTCGGCGTCGCCAAGGCATATGCGGACCTGGTCGGCAAGGGATACCAGGTCCTCGTGCCGATGACCGAGCACGCGCCCTTCGACCTGGCGGCCTACCTTGACGGGCGATTCCATCGGATCCAGGTGAAGTACCCCGCGGCGGTGTCCGGCGGGGTGTTCGTCGCGTTCAAGTCGTCGTGGGCCGACCAGCACGGTACGCACACGCGTCGGATCGACAAGGCCGAGATCGACCTGTTCTGCGTCTATTGCCCTGACACCGACGAGTGCTACTACGTCCGGCCCCAGGACCACGCCGGATCCGTGACCCTCCGCATCACGCCCAGCCGCAACAACCAGCGCGCGGGCGTCTGGTTCGCCTCGGACTTCCGCGAGATCCCCGAGCCCGGGCTCACTCTGCCTGGTGCGCGATCGCCGCGGCCACCGCGTGATGCACCTCGGGGTGGAACACCGACGGCATGATGAACGACGCGTTCAGCTCCTCGTCGCGCACGACGTGCGCGATCGCCTCCGCGGCCCGCAGCATCATCTCCATCGTCACCTCCGAGGCCCGAGCGTCGAGGAGGCCCCGGAACACGCCGGGGAAGGCGAGCACGTTGTTGATCTGGTTCGGGAAGTCCGAGCGGCCCGACGCCACGACCGCGGCGAACCGGGCGGCGGCCGCCGGGTCGACCTCGGGGTCCGGGTTGGCGAGCGCGAAGACCACGGGGTCGGTCGCCATGGTCCGGATCCACTCGGGCTTGAGGATGCCGGGCGCGCTGACGCCGATGAACACGTCGGCGCCCTCGAGCACCTGCTGCAGCCCGCCTGTCCGACGAGCGCGGTTGGTCAGCGCGGCCAGCTCCTGGTGCGCCTCGGACAGCCCGGGGTCACCGGCGACGAGCGCGCCGTGCCGGTCGACGACCACGACGTCCTGCACGCCGGCCGCGAGCAGCAGCTTGACGATGGCGGTGCCGGCCGCGCCGCCGCCGGACACGACGACGCGCGCCGCGCCGACCTCCTTCTTCACTACCCGCAGGGCGTTGGTGAGCGCGGCGAGGACGACGATGGCGGTGCCGTGCTGGTCGTCGTGGAAGACCGGGATGTCGAGACGCTCGCGCAGCCGGGCCTCGATCTCGAAGCAGCGTGGGGCGGCGATGTCCTCGAGGTTGATGCCGCCGAACCCGGGCGCGATCAGCTCGACCGCGCGCACGATCTCGTCGGTGTCCTGGGTGTCGAGGCAGATCGGCCAGGCGTCGATCTCGCCGAACCTCTTGAACAGCGCGGCCTTGCCCTCCATCACCGGCAGCGCGGCGCCGGGGCCGATGTTGCCGAGGCCGAGCACGGCCGAGCCGTCGGTGACCACGGCGACCGCGTTGCCCTTGATGGTCAGGCGGCGCACGTCCTCGGGGTTCTCGTAGATCGCCATCGAGACCCGGCCCACGCCGGGGGTGTAGGCCAGCGACATGTCGTCGCGGGTGCGCAGCGGGACCTTGGAGGCGACCTCGATCTTGCCGCCGAGGTGGATGAGGAAGGTCCGGTCGGAGACCTTGTGGACCTCGACGCCGTCGACCGCGGCGACCGCGGCCTGCAGTTCGGCGGCGTGCTCGGCGTCGGCGGCCGAGCAGGTGACGTCGACGGTGAGGCGGTGCGCGCTGGAGTCGGCGACGTCGATCGCGGTCACCATCCCGCCCGCGCTGGCGATCGCGGTGGCGACCTCGCCCACGACACCGTGGTCGACGGTGGTGTGCAGGCGCATCGTGATGGAGTACGACGAGGCAGTGGCGGTCTTGGAGGGCACGGCCCCAGTCTCGTCCCGCCCCGGGGTTACTCGGAAGTCGCAGGCGACCCGGGAGCGGCGGCGGGACTACCTCTGGTGCGTGTGCGCGACGTAGACGTCGCAGGACGCGTGCGCCGCGACGTCGCGGGCGATGCTGCCGAGCACCCGCCCGGCGATGCCCTGGACCCGCTTGTTGCCGACCACGATCAGCTCGGCGCCGAGCGCCTCGGCGGTCGCCACCAGCGCCTCACCCGGCTTGCCCTCGGCGGCGCTGCTGGTGATCTCGACGTCCGGGTACGCCGCGCGCAGGGTCGTGGTGGTCTTGGCAGCCACGTCCTCGGCGTCCTTCTCGGAGCTGAGGAACATCGTGTCGCTGCCGATCCTCACGGTCTCCTGCTCGAACTTGCCGTACGCGGACACCACGTGCAGCCGCGCGCCCAGGGCGCCGGCCAGCACCGCCGCCCGCTCGGCCGCCGCCAGCGCGGTCTCGCTGCCGTCGACTCCGGTCACGATCGTCTTGTCCGCCATCGCTCTCTCCTTCATGCCTGGACGTAGAAAACTAGCGTGACCGAGGTCACCTCACCCGCGCAGGGCCGCCATCCACTCCTCGATGGCGTCCGGGGTGCGGGGGAGAGCCGCGGAGAGGTTCTCGACGCCGCCGGCGCTGACCACCACGTCGTCCTCGATCCGGATGCCGATGCCGCGCAGCTCCTCGGGGACGAGCAGGTCGTCGGCCTGGAAGTAGAGGCCCGGCTCGACGGTCAGCACCATGCCCTCGACCAGGCTCGCCTCGCGGTACGCCTCGGGCGCGGCCTGGCCGCAGTCGTGGACGTCCATGCCGAGCATGTGGCTCACGCCGTGGAGGGTCCAGCGGGCGTAGACCCGGGAGTCGGGGGAGAGGGCCTCGTCGACCGACACCGGGAGCAGGCCGAGGTCGTCGAGGCCGTGGGCGAGCACCTGCATCGCGGCGTCGTGGCCGGCGAGGAAGCGCTCGCCGGGACGCAACGCGGCCAGTGCGGCCTCCTGCGAGCGCAGCACCAGGGTGTAGAGGTCGCGCTGCAGCGGCGTGAAGGTGCCGCTGACCGGGAGGGTGCGAGTGACGTCGGCGGTGTAGAGGTTCGCGCCCTCGACGCCCATGTCGAGCAGGATCAGGTCACCGGGTACGACGGCGCCGGAGTTCTCGATCCAGTGCAGGGTCGTGGCGTGCGAGCCGTTGGCGACGATCGAGTCGTAGCCGAGGTCGTTGCCCATCGTGCGGGCGCGGCGGAAGAAGGTGCCCTCGAGCCAGCGCTCGCCGTGCTCGATCACGCGGTCCCACTCGCGCGCGCAGTCCTCGAAGCCGAGCGTGGTCGCGTCGACGGCTGCCCGCAGCTCGGCGACCTCCCAGGCGTCCTTGACCAGGCGCATCTCGGAGGCGACCCGCGCCAGCTCGGCGTCGCGGGCATCGTCGCCGGCGACCAGTCCGTCGACGCTCGCCGAGACCCCGCGGTGGACCCGGGTCTTCGCGCCGCGAGCCAGGTCGGCCTCGAGCTCGTCGACGTGCTTGACGCTCAGGCCGAGCGCGGCCTCCAGCTCGCCGGCCGAGGGGCGCTTGCCGGACCACAGCGCGCCGTACTGCCGGTCGCGGAAGAACTCGTCGCTCTCACGCCCCGAGCGGGGCCGGGCGTAGAGCACCGACGAGCCGTCGGGCTCGACCACCAGCACGGCGTCGGAGGTGTGGTTGCCGGAGTAGTAGGCGTGGGCGGTGTCGGCGCGGAACCGGTAGTCGGTGTCGTACGCGCGGACCTTGTAGCCGCCCCCGGGCAGCACCAGGCGCTCGCCCGGGAACGCCTCGGCCAGCCGGGCCCGGCGGGCGGCGGCCAGGTCGGCGACCGGGTGCCGGGCGACGTCGTCCTCGCGCTCGTCCCAGCCGGTCCGCATGAAGGCGGCGTAGGCCTCGGGCACGGCCGGGTCGTGCTGCTCGGTCTTGGGGGCGTTCGGGGCACTGTCGTTGGGGGTGTCCGCACTCACCCGACCAATGTACGCTCGCTCATCTCACCGGCGATCGGGGGCGGAGCAGCCGCTCCGGATAGGGTTCCCCCATGCCCGCAGCCCGCCGCGACAGCCTCGCCTTCACGGTCGTCGTGACCGTGGCGGTGGTGCTCGGCGCGCTGCTCACGCTGCTGATCCTCGCGCTGTCCGGCGCCCCCGCCATCACCCTGCTCGCGACCGCGCTCGCCGCGCTGCCGGTCGGGCCGGTGCTGGCGGCGTACCTGTGGCTGGACCGCTACGAGCCCGAGCCGCGGGCGCTGCTCGTCGCCGGCCTGGCCTGGGGTGCGTTCGTGGCGACCATGGCCGCGATCGTGGTCCAGGGTCTCGGCGGCCTGGTGGTCGGGTTCACCGACACCTTCTCGCTGGCCGTCGTCGCGCCGGTGATCGAGGAGGCCAGCAAGGGCCTGTTCCTCGTGCTGCTGCTGTGGTGGCGCCGCGCGGAGGTCGACGGGATCCTCGACGGCATCGTGTACGCCGGCATGGTCGGCGTCGGCTTCGCCTTCACCGAGAACATCCTCTACCTCGCCGCGGCCTGGAACGGCACCGACGGGATGGGCCCCGGCGGCATCGAGGCGATCACCGGCACCTTCGTGGTCCGCGGCGTCTTCAGCCCCTTCGCGCACCCGCTCTTCACCGCGTTCACCGGCGTCGGCGTCGGGCTGGCAGTCTCCTCGCGCAGCCGCGCGGTGCGCTGGCTCGCTCCGCTCGGCGGCTACCTGCTCGCCGTCCTCGCGCACGCGACCTGGAACGGCTCCACCGTCTTCGGGTTCGGCTCCTTCGCGATCGTGTACGTCGTGATCATGGCGCCCGCCTTCATCGGCATGATCACGCTCGCCTGGTGGGCCCGCGAGACCGAGGCCCACCTGCTGCGGGTGGCCCTCACCGACGCCGCGCAGCGCGGCCTGCTGCCGGCCACCGACATCGGCTGGGTGGTCGACCTGCGGGCCCGGCGCGAGGCCCGCCGGCACGCGCGGCGGGCCGGCGGCCCCGAGGCGGAGCGCGCGATGCGCGACTACCAGCAGGCCGCCATCGAGCTCGGCTATCTGCACCATCGGCTGCTGCGCGGCACCGCGCCCGCCGACTGGCAGGTGCGTGGCCAGGACTTCCTCAGCCGGATCCAGCTGGTCCGGCCACGGATCGCATTCCCCGGACAGGTGGTACCCCAGCGATGACCCTCGGCGCCGATCTCAGCGACACCTTCCTCGGGAGCAGGATGCTCACCGAGGTGGTCCGCCTGCACGGATCCCTCCTCAACGCGCCGCTGCCGCTCGACCTCCCCGGCGTCGACGCGCTGCGGGTCGGCCGCGAGCACATCATCGAGCAGCTCGAGGACTACATCATCCCGCGGCTCACCGAGATCGACGCGCCGTTGCTCGTGGTCGTCGGCGGCTCGACCGGCGCCGGCAAGTCCACGCTCGTCAACACCCTGATCGGCAGCCGGGTCACCATCCCCGGCCTGCTGCGGCCCACCACGCGCTCGCCCGTCCTGGTCCACCACCCCGAGGACGGCCGCTGGTTCGGCGCCGACCGGCTGCTGCCCGAGCTGGCTCGGGTCGCCCAGCCCACGACCGACCAGTTCGCGATCCAGCTGGTGCCCAGCGACTCGGTGCCCCGCGGGCTGGCGATCCTCGACGCGCCCGACGTCGACTCGGTCGACGAGCGCAACCGCGAGCTGGCCGCCCAGCTCCTCGCCGCCGCCGACCTGTGGCTGTTCGTCACCTCGGCGGCCCGCTACTCCGACCAGGTCCCGTGGGACCACCTCAAGAACGCCGTCGAGCGCAACACCGCCGTCGCCCTCGTGCTGAGCCGTACCTCGCCTGACGACGTCGCGACCGTCTCGGTCCACCTCGCGCGGATGATGGCGGCCCGCGGGCTCAAGGACAGCCCGCTGTTCGCCGTACCGCAGGGCGAGGTGAGCGAGGACGGGCTGCTGCCGGCGTCGTACGGCACCGAGATCAACGGCTGGCTCGCGGCGCTGGCCTCCGACGTCGCCGCCAAGCGCGACGTCGTGAACCAGACCGTCGCCGGCGCGGTGCGCACCGTGACGCGCAAGGCGTTCCCGATCGCCGACGCCGTCGCGCTCCAGGTCGAGTCGGTGGGGGAGCTGCTCACCGTCGCCGACCAGGTCTACGACGACGCCCAGGCCGCGCTGCTCGCCGCCGGTGGCGACGGGACGCTGCTGCGCGGCGACCTGCTCGCCCGCTGGCAGGAGTTCGTCGGCAGCGGCGAGCTGACCCGCACGCTGGAGGCCAAGGTGGGCTTCGTGCGCGAGCGGCTGGTCAATGCGATCAAGGGCAAGCCGCAGCAGGCCGAGCGGGTGGGCGTCGCGATCGAGATGGGCCTCGAGGCGCTGGCCGCCGACCACGCCGAGCGGGCCGCCGCGACGGCGGCCGCGGCCTGGCGCGAGCGGTCCTACGGCGAGGCGCTGCTCAAGTCGACGACCGACGACCTCGCCCGGGCCGGGCGTGGGCTGCGCTCGCAGGCCGAGCAGGAGATCCGGGCCTGGCACGACGAGCTCCAGGAGCTGGTCAAGCACGAGGCCGGCGACGCGCGCCACAGCGCGCGCTTCCTGGCCCTGGGCGCCCGCGGCCTCGCGGTCACCCTCGGCGTCGTGGCGCTCGCCGGTCCCGACGTCCAGGGCGCCGCGGCCGAGTCGGTGCGACTGGGCCGGACCCTGCTGGACAGCACGATCGGCGAGGCCGGCGCGGCCCGCGTGGTCGACCAGGCTCGCGGCACCCTGGCCCGCCGGCTCACGATGCTGATGGGCGCCGAGCGTGCCCGGTACCTCGCGCCGGCCGCGCAGTGGGAGCTCAAGCCCGACGCGCCGGACCAGCTGCGCCAGGCGGCGCGACGAGTGGACGACCTGCGGTTCGCCGCGGCGAAGAAGGGGACGGGTGGACACCTGTGACAACACCGCTGGCTGAGGGGACCGACGCGATCCCGGGCGACCTCGCGACCCGCGGCACGCCGATCGCGGCCCGCGTCGACGGGCTCGGCGCCGCGGTCGAGGCGGCGCGCGGCCGGGTGGCCGACGCACTGCTCGACGAGGTCGCCGCGGCGGTCGACAAGTCCACCGGCCGGCTGCGTCTCTCGGCTCGTCACACGGTCGTCGCCATCGCCGGCGCGACCGGCTCGGGCAAGTCGTCGACGTACAACGCCCTGACCGGGCTCGAGCTCTCCTCCGTCGGAATCCGTCGCCCCACGACCTCCTGGGCCACCGCGGTCGTGTGGGGAAGCCAGGGGGCCGGCGAGCTGCTGGACTGGCTCGGGATCCCGCCGCGCCACCAGACGATGCGCGACTCCATGCTCGACACCCCCTCGGAGTCCGAGCTCGACGGCGTCGTCCTCCTCGACCTGCCCGACCACGACTCCACCGAGGTCGCCCACCACCTCGAGGTCGACCGGCTCGTCGCCGTCGCCGACCTGATGGTGTGGATCCTCGACCCGCAGAAGTACGCCGACGCGGCGGTCCACGACCGCTACTTCAAGCCGATGGGCACCCACCAGGAGGTCATGCTCGTCGCGCTCAACCACATCGACACGGTGCCGGTGGAGCGCCGCCAGGCGATGGTCGACGACGTCCGGCGGCTGCTCGCCGAGGACGGGCTCCCCAACGTCCCCGTGCTGCCGATCTCGGCTCGCGAGGGCATCGGCATGGCCGAGCTGCGCGCCGAGATCCTGCGCCGCGTTCACGACAAGCAGAGCACCACCCTGCGGGTCGAGGCGGACATCGTGGCCGCCGCGGGCCGGCTCGAGCAGGCCGGCGGCACCACCCCGGCCCGCGAGCTCCCCGGTCGTCGGGTCGAGGAGGTCGAGGACCGCATCGCCGACGCGGCCGGTGTCTCCGCCG
This sequence comes from Nocardioides sp. S5-5, assembly GCF_054954065.1. Lineage (NCBI taxonomy): Bacteria > Bacillati > Actinomycetota > Actinomycetes > Propionibacteriales > Nocardioidaceae > Nocardioides > Nocardioides sp. S5-5. The sequence goes on along the minus strand of NZ_CP199913.1, from coordinate 3,443,401 downwards.
TCGTCGACGGCATCGAGCGCACCGTGGCCGAGCGGGCCCGGGGCGCGGTCACCTGGCCGCCCCTCGCGCTGCCGCGCCGCGGCGACGACATCGTGGGTGGCGAGCCCGCGGTCGCGCCGCTGGACCGTGCGGCCGTCGACACCACGATCCGCGCCCTCGCCGACGAGGCGTCCGACGGGGTCGGGCCGGCCTGGTCGCCGCGAGTCCGCGACGTGATCACGCCCCGGCTGGCCGCCACCGGCGACCAGCTCGAGAAGGGCCTGCAGGGCGTCGACCTCGGCGGCCGGCTGCCCGCCTGGGTGAGCCTGGTCCGGGTGCTGCACTGGCTGCTCCTGCTCGCCGCGGTCGGCGGGCTCGTCTGGTGGGGCGTCGCCGCCATCCAGGGGACGACCGGGAACCTCACCGAGGTCGCCGGCCTCCCGCTGCCGGCCGTGCTCGGCCTCGGGGGACTGGTGCTCGGCCTGCTGCTCTCCGCGCTCGGGCGGATGCTGGTCCGTGGCCTGGCCCGCCAGCGCGCCGAGCAGGCCGACGAGCGGCTGCGTGGGGTCGTCCACCAAGTCCTCGAGAGCGACGTGGTGCAGCCGCTGCGCACCGAGCTCGCGTCGTACGCAGCCTTTCGGCGGGGGGTGGAGGCCGCCCGCGGGTGAGCCTGCGAACCCGCGGACAGCGGCCGAAGGGCGTCACGAGACCCGGTCCCAGGCGCACCAGGACTGCCTGAAGGATCCGTCGCGCATCCACAGGAGTGGTTCTCCACCAGCGCTCTCCACAGCATGCCGGCGCGCCGGCACCGGTCGTCGTACCGATGGGGTGGACTCGTCGTCGCCCGGTCGCTCCCGCGGCCGGCACCGACGAAGGGAGATCCGATGAACCAGACGATGCTCACCGTCCAGGGCTGGATCGGCACCACGCCGATGCTCCGCGAGGTCGGCGGCGTACCCGTCCTCAGCTTCCGGCTGGGCTGCACCCCGCGCCACTTCAACCGCTCGAGCGGTGCGTGGGTCGACAGCGAGACGCAGTGGTACGCCGTGAGCGCCTGGCGCCGGCTCGCCACCAACGGCGAGCCATCGCTGCGACAAGGCGATGCGGTGGTCGTCCACGGGCGCCTCGACCACCGCACGTACGTCAACAAGAGCGGCGTCGAGGTCGTGGCCCTGGAGATCGACGCCGTCACCATCGGTCACGACCTCACCCGCGGCACCTCGAGCTTCGTCAAGGTCGCCGCCTCCGGCGCGGGCAGCGACCCCGAGCGCGACGGTGAGGTGGTCGCTGCGTAGATTTGGCGCGTGGCTGAATACGTCCTCTCTCTGCGCAACGTTCGCAAGGCCCACGGCGACAAGGTGGTCCTCGACAACGTCACGCTGTCGTTCCTGCACGGCGCGAAGATCGGCGTCGTCGGTCCCAACGGCATGGGCAAGTCCTCGCTGCTCAAGCTGATGGCCGGCCTCGACCAGCCCAACAACGGCGACATCGTCCGCGACCCCGACGCCACGGTCGGCATGCTCCAGCAGGAGCCGCCGCTGACCGAGGGCAAGACGGTGCTCGAGAACGTGGAGGAGGCCGTCGCCGACGTCAAGGCGAAGATGAAGCGCCTCGAGGACGCCTACATGGAGATGGGCGATCCCGACGCCGACCAGGATGCGCTGATGGCCGAGACCGGCGAGCTGCAGACCGAGCTCGACAACATCAACGCCTGGGACCTCGACAGCCGCCTCGAGCAGGCCATGGACGCACTGCGCTGCCCGCCGTCCGACGCCCTGGTCGACAATCTCTCGGGTGGCGAGCGCCGCCGCGTCGCGCTGTGCAAGCTGCTGCTCCAGCAGCCCGACCTGCTGCTGCTCGACGAGCCCACCAACCACCTCGACGCCGAGTCCGTCCAGTGGCTCGAGGGCCACCTCAAGAGCTACCCGGGCGCCGTGCTGGCCGTCACCCACGACCGCTACTTCCTCGACAACGTCGCGCAGTGGATCGCCGAGGTCGACCGCGGTTCGATCCACGGCTACGAGGGCAACTACTCGACGTACCTCGAGACGAAGAAGGAGCGGCTCAAGGTCGAGGGCGCCAAGGATGCCAAGCGCGCCAAGATGCTGGAGAAGGAGCTGGAGTGGGTGCGCTCCAACGCCAAGGCGCGCCAGACCAAGTCCAAGTCGCGTCTGGCCCGCTACGAGGAGCTGGCCGCCGAGGCCGACAAGGCCCGCAAGATCGACGCCGCCGACATCAACATCCCGCCGGGCCCGCGCCTCGGTGACGTCGTCCTCGAGGCCGAGCACCTCACCAAGGGCTTCGAGGACCGGATCTTGTGGAACGACATCTCCTTCACGCTGCCGCGCGCCGGCATCGTGGGCGTCGTCGGCCCCAACGGCGTCGGTAAGACCACGCTGTTCCGGATGATCACCGGCGGCGAGGAGCCCGACTCCGGCAGGCTGACGGTCGGGCAGACGGTGAAGATCTCCTACGTCGACCAGAGCCGGGGCGGCATCGACCCCAACAAGAACGTCTGGGAGGTCGTCTCCGACGGCCTGGACTTCATCAAGGTCGCCAACTTCGAGATGAACAGCCGCGCGTACGTCGCGTCCTTCGGCTTCAAGGGGCCCGACCAGCAGAAGAAGGCCGGGGTGCTCTCCGGCGGTGAGCGCAACCGACTCAACCTGGCGCTCACCCTCAAGCAGGGCGGCAACATGCTGCTCCTCGACGAGCCGACCAACGACCTCGACGTCGAGACCCTGTCCTCGCTCGAGGACGCGCTGCTCGACTTCCCCGGCTGTGCCGTGGTCACCTCCCACGACCGGTGGTTCCTCGACCGGATCGCCACCCACATCCTCGCCTGGGAGGGCACCGAGGACAACGAGGGCGACTGGTTCTGGTTCGAGGGCAACTTCGCCTCCTACGAGGAGAACAAGATCGAGCGCCTCGGCCTCGAGGCGGCCCGGCCGCACCGGGTCACGCACCGCCGCCTGACCCGCGACTGACGGCCGTTGGCCGGGGGCGCTGGTCGGCCCTGCTAGGTTGACCCCGATGGCGATGGGGCTCGCCGACAACCGCAGCGCCTGCTGCTGACAGTCCCTACCTCTGCGACCGTGCCCTGCCCGGGGCCCGACGAAGGTAGGAGACCCATGACGCACCCCACCGAGCCCGTCGATCCCGATGTCGACCTCGGCTCCATCGACCAGCGCACCGAGCTGGCCGCCCACCGCGCGACGCTGGCGGTGATCGCGATCGGCGGGATGCTGGGTGCGCTCGCGCGGCACGGACTCGAGCTGGCCTGGCCGACGCCCGCGAGTGGCTTCCCCTGGGCGACCTTCGCGACCAATGTCGTCGGGTCGCTGCTGCTGGGCGGGCTGATGGTGGTGGTGCAGGAGACCCGTGCCGCGCACCCGCTGCTCCGTCCGTTCGCGGGCGTGGGCGTCCTCGGCGGGTTCACCACCTTCTCGACCTACGCCGTGCAGGTCCGCGAGCTGCTGGCCGGCGCCCATCCCCATCCGGGACTGGCGCTGGCGTACCTGTTCGGCAGCATCGCGGCCGCCCTCGTCGCGGTCGGGGTGGGACTGGGCGCGGCGCGGCTGGCGGTGCGGCTGGTGGCGCGCGCCGGCGCCGATGAGGAGGCGCGGTCGTGACGGCGTGGCTCCTGGTGTGCGTGGGGGCGGCGATCGGCGCACCCGCGCGGTACCTGCTCGACCGGTTCGTGCAGTCGCGGCACACCGCGCTGACCCCATGGGGGACCCTGACGATCAACCTGTCGGGTTCGTTCCTGCTCGGCGGCCTCTACGGCGGCGCGGCCGGTGCGGACCTGCTCCTGCTGCTCGGCACCGGCTTCTGCGGCGCCTTCACGACGTTCAGCACCTTCGCCTTCGAGACGGTGCGCCTGGTCGAGAGCAGGGCGGGCGGGGCAGCGCTCGGGAACCTGGCGGTCACGCTCCTCGGTGGCGTGGGAGCGGCGTTCGTGGGGTTCGCGCTGACGGCGTGCTGGTGAGACGACGGCTCCCGGTGCCCCCGGGGCTACGACCGGATCTCGCGCTCGGGGTGCGCGCAGATCAGCTGGTCGCAGACCGCGTTCATCACCCGGCCGAGCGCCTGGAGGTCTGCGGCGTCGACGAGGTCGACCAGCGAGCGGCGCACCGTCTCGACGTGGTCGGGTGCGGCCGTGCGCAGCGTGGCGAGGCCGGTGCCGGTCAGCCGGCAGTCGACGCCGCGGCCGTCGTCGGGCGACTCCTCGCGGACCACGAGCCCGGCGTTCTCCATCCGCTTCACCGTGTGGGTCACCCGGCTGCGGCTGTGAGCGAGGGCCGCGGCCAGCTGGGCCATCCGCAGGGTGCCGCCGGCCTCGGAGAGCCGGACCAGGATCTCGTACTCGACCGCGGAGAGCCCGTGCTCGCGCCGCAGGTCCTCGTCGAGCCGGTCGAGCAGCAAGGTGGTGCCGAGCAGGAACGAGCGCCAGGTCCGCTGCTGGTCCTGGTCGAGCCATCGAGGCTCGGGGCCGCTCGCCACGGCGGTGGCGCTCTCGTCGGTCCCGGCCTCAGTCACCGCGTCAGTCTAAGTCCCTGCGGATCAGCACCCTCCTGTGTCCACTCCCCGCCGACGCCGACCCGGCGCAAACTGACCTCGTTTGGGCGCTGACCCGGCGCAAACAGGCTCGCCTTGGGCGCTGACCCGGCGCGGATCTCGAACCATTTTCGGCTCTCCTGACGTACCTGTGGGTGTCTGAGCGCGCCTGAACGAGCCGCACGCCGCTTCCTGTCTAGGTTTCTGAGCTGTCTAGGAACAGGAACCAGGTGCACAGGAGAGCGGCGTGCGTGATGTCAGCCTATGGCGAGGCGTGTTCGGGGTCGAGAAGACGGTGATCGAGAAGGTCGAGTACGACGAGGACGCCCAGGTCCTGATCGCTCATGTCCGACCCACCAGCAGGCAACAGGGCCGGTGCGGGATCTGTCGGCGTCGGTGTCCTGGCTACGACACCGGGCCGGGACGGCGTCGCTGGCGGTCGCTCGACCTGGGCACGACGGTCGCGATGCTCGAGGCAGACACCCCTCGGGTCCGCTGCCGCGACCACGGTGTCGTGGTCGCGCATGTCCCGTGGGCTCGGCACGACGCCGGTCACACGCTGGCCTTCGATGATCAGGTCGCCTGGCTGGCGACGCGGGCCTCGAAGACCACCGCGACCGAGTTGATGCGAATCGCGTGGCGCACTGTCGGGGCGATCATCACCCGGGTCTGGGCTGACATCGATGCCCAGCATGATCGTCTGGCCGGCCTACGGCGGATCGGGATCGACGAGATCTCCTACAAGAAGGGCCACAAGTACTTGATGGTCGTGGTCGACCACGACACCCGACGCCTCGTATGGGCCGCCCCGGGACGCAACTCAGCGACCGTGCGGGAGTTCTTCGACCTCCTCGGCCCCGAACGCTGCAAGCTGATCACCCACGTGAGCGCGGATGGAGCCGACTTCATCGACGCCATCGTCGCCCAGATGTGCCCGGCCGCGGTCCGGGTCGCTGACCCGTTCCACATCGTGAAGTGGGCCACCGACGCCCTCGACGAGGTCCGCCGCGAGGCATGGAACGACGCCCGCAAGCAGGCCAGGAAGGAGCCGAAGCGTGGTCGTGGACGCCCACCCGCGGACGCGCCGCCCCGGCCCGGCAACGAGCGGGCCAAGACGCTCAAGGGTGCCCGGTACTCGTTGTGGAAGAACCCCGAAGACCTCACCGAGAACCAGCAGACGATGCTGGCCTGGATCGCTGCGACCGACCCGAGGCTGTATCGGGCCTACCTGCTCAAGGAAGGGCTCCGGATGGTGTTCCGGGTGCCCTACAAGGCCGCCGTCGCTGCGCTGGACCGCTGGGTCAGCTGGGCCCGTCGCTGCCGGATCCCAGCGTTCGTGAAGCTGCAGAAGAGCATCGTCAAACACCGCGCCCGGATCCTCGCAGCGATCGAGCACGGCCTGTCCAACGGGCTCATCGAGTCGACCAACACCAAGATCCGCCTCATCACCCGCATGGCCTACGGATTCCACTCCGCCCACGCTCTGATCGCCCTCGCGATGCTCAACCTCGGCGGCTACCGCCCAGCACTCCCCGGCCGAAACTGACCCACAGATGCGTCAGGAGAGCCCCATTTTCTGCCGACCCGGCGCGGGTCCCGGTCCCGCATGCGGAGCGGTGCCCCACGCGCCCGCCGGGTCTGGAAGCATGGCGGGGGTGCGGCACCGCTACGACTGCCCCCTGCGCTGGGGTGACATCGACCAGCTGAACCACGTCAACAACGTGAAGTACGTCGACTATCTCCAGGAGGCCCGCGGCGCGCTGCTGCACGCCTGTCGGACCGCGGCGGGCGTCGAGCATCACCACAACGACGCCTATGTCGTGCGCCGCCACGAGGTCACCTTCGTGGCGCCGCTCCGCTTCCGCTTCCAGTCGGTGTCGATCGAGTCGTGGGTCAGCGAGATCCGCACGGCGAGCTTCACGCTCGACCACGAGGTCTTCGAGGAGCGGCCAGACGGCACCCGCACGGTCTACCTGCGGGCCCGGACCGTGCTGGCGCCGTTCGTGCTCGCGACCGAGCAGCCGCGCCGCCTCGACGACCAGGAGCGCACTGCCCTGGCGCCGTACGCCGAGCTCGCCGACCTCCGCTCGCGTCCCGTCCTCGTCGACGTGCCCCGCGACCGGGCCGCGCACTACCCGGTGCAGGTGCGCTTCTCCGATCTCGACATCTACCGCCATGTGAACAACGTCATGTACTTCGAGTACTTCCAGGAGTCCCGGATCGCCACCCTCGGGCGGCTGCGCCAGGCGCTCACCGGCTTTCCGCGGATGTCGAGCGTGATCGCCCGGTCCGACGTGGAGTACGTCGCCCCGATCGTGCTGCGGCCGCAGTCCTACGACAGTTGGTCGGTCATCTCCAGCGTCGGGACCAAGTCGATCACCATCGAGTCCGAGATCACCGACGGGACGGACCGATCGCAGGAGGGGGCGGTGCTGGCGCGCTCGAAGGTGGTGCTGGTCTTCTTCGATGCCGAGGCCCAGCGCTCGGTGACGCCGCCGCCCGGCTTCCGGGAGGCGCTGATCGACGCCCTGGGAGAGATGGTCACGGCAGCCGGGTGAAGTCCGGCTCGCGTCCCTCGGCGAAGGCGGTCAGCGCCTCGAGGTTGGCCGGGCCGCCCATCAGCTCGGCGAAGGCGGCGTTCTCGCGGTCCCGGGCCGCGCGGATCGCCGCGCGGTGCGGCTCGGTCATGGTCCGCTTGACGGCGACCAGCGACGAGATCGGCTTCGTGGCGAGCACCTCGGCGTGCCGGCGTGCCGTGGCCAGCAGCTCGGCGGGCGCGCAGACCTCCTTCACCAGGCCCATCTCCCGTGCCTCGGCGGCGCCGATCCACTCCGAGGAGAGCAGCGCCCACGCGGCGTGCTGACGGCCGACCAGCGCCGGGAACAGGTACGACGACGCGGCCTCCGGAGCCACGCCCAGCGACGTGAACGGGCACTTGAGCCGCGCATCGTCGGCCATGAAGCCCAGGTCCGCGAAGCCGAGGATGGTCGCGCCGATGCCGAGCCCGAGCCCGTTGACGGCCACGACGAGCGGCTTGGGGAAGTCGACCAGCGTGTCGACCAGCCCGATGAATCCGTGCCGGCCGCGCGGGAAGTCGGGGTTCGTGGCCAGCTGGTGCATCTCGAGCAGGTCGGTGCCGGCGCTGAAGGCGCGGCCGGCCCCGGTCAGCAGCACCACCGCCACGCCGGGGTCGTCCGCGGCGGCGAGGAGCGCGTCCGCAGTGGCGTCGTACAACTCCTCGTTGAAGGCGTTGAGCGCCTCGGGGCGGTCCAGGGTGAGGGTGCGGACCCGGCGGTCGTCGGCCACGAGCAGCGTCATGCACCCATGATAGAACCTGTTCTATTGCGGGTTGAGGTGAGTGCGCAGCCGCTTGAGGCCGCGGTGACGGGCCACCCGCACCGCCACCGCCGTCATGCCGAGCGCCGCGGCGGTCGAGCTCACGTCGAGGTCGAGCACCTCGGTGCAGGCGATGACGTCACGCTCGCGGGGAGGCAGGGCGGCCAGTGCCCGGCGCACCCACTCGTCGGCCAGGATGCTGGTCTCGGGGCCGGGTGCCGCGAACTCGGCATCGGCGGCCAGGATGGCGAGGCCCTTGACCCGGGTGGCGGTACGCCGCGCCGCGTTGGCGGCGTGCTTGCGGGCGATGCCGAACAGCCAGCCGCCGAAGTCCGAGCGGGTGCCGGTGAAGTCGGCGATCCGCTCCGCCGCGACCAGCCAGGCCGCGGCGGCGATGTCGTCGGGTGCCTCGCCGCCGCTGGAGCGGGCCTCGAGCCACAGCAGCAGCCGACCGGCGTGGTCGCGATAGAGCTCGCGCCACGCTGCGGCGTCACCGCTCTTGGCGGCGGTGACGAGCTCGTCGTCGGCCCGCACCGGACGTGTCCCACCTCTGCTTGTCGGTCCCGGACCGCAGTTCCTCTGGGAACGCGGCAGCCCATTGTCTCCCGGTCCGACACCATCGTGCGTATGGGTGACGCGTCAGTCTGTGGTCCCTCGGTGACGGCGATCGCCGTCGTCCCGGTCGCCCCGGCCCTTGTTGTGGCCCCAGCCGTTGTCGTGGCCCCAGCCGTTGTCGTGGCCCCGGTCGTTGTCGTGGCCCCCGCCGTGCTCCCAGCCGTGAGCGTGTCCGCGGCCGTCGCGAGAGCCGTCGTTCCGGCCCCCGCGATCGTCGTGCGTGTCCGGCTTGCCCGACTTGCCCTGCTTCTTCGGCTTGCCGGCGGACCTGCCGTCAGTCGAGCCGCCCGCGCGACCACCCGGATCGGTCGCATGCTCGGCGGAAGGGGAGGAGTTGCCCGGCAGCCCCGGGGACAAGGGGCTGCCGGGCGGGGTGGTTACGTCGGAGTGTGGGGTTCCGACGTCTCCGGGACTCGGTGTGCTGGACGGTCCGACCTGGGGCGGGCTGTCGGCGGGAGAGTGTGGGGCACCTCCGCCGGTGGGAACGCCCGCTGCCCAGGTGGCGGCCGCGATGACGGCTACGGAGCCGGTCGCGAGCGCCAGCCGGAGTCCGGCCGACCGAGTCGATCGGGGGAGCGTGGCCTGCGACGTCGCACTCAGGTGGGCGAGCATGCCGAGGAACGCCGGGTCGGGCTCGAGCGTCGGTACGTCGACGCGGAGCCGCTCGGTGGCGCGTTCGGGGGTCATCGGCCTGCTCTGCTGGTGGGGCGAGGCGGGTGTGCTCTCAACCCGAACATGTCGCGGCCCCGTCCCGGTGTTACATCGCCCCGGGAGAATTCTCAGCCGGGTGTGTTCACCATGAACGTGGCGGCGTGGGTGACGTACTCCCAGAACCGGGCGTCCTGCTCGGGCGTGAGGTCCACGCTGTCGAGACCGGCTCGGAAGTGGCGCAGCCACCGGTCCCGCGCGTCGAGGTCGACCGCGAACGGCGCGTGCCGCATCCGCAGCCGCGGGTGCCCGCGATTCTCGGAGTAGGTCGTCGGCCCGCCCCAGTACTGGACGAGGAACAGCAAGAAGCGCTCCTCGGCCGGCCCGAGGTCGGCCTCCGGGTACATCGGGCGCAGCACCTCGTCGGCGGCCACGCCCTCGTAGAACCTCGCGACGATCCGGCGGAAGGTCTCGAACCCGCCGATCTCGTCGTAGAAGCTCGTCTCGTCGCTGCCGGTGGTCACGTCACCCATCATCCCTCGTCGGCGGTGGTGGCCCGCACAGCGGCCCCGTCGCGCTCCTCGGGGTCCTCGCGGTGCCAGACCACCTGCTGGGCGTAGGGCACCTTGATCCCCTCGTGGTCGAAGCGGGCCTTGATCCGCTGCCGCAGCGCCCGCGCGACCGCCCACTGCTCGAGCGGAGCGGTCTTGACCATCACCCGGATGGTCACCGCGTCCGGCGCCATCAGCTCGACGCCGGTGACCTCGGGCTCCTCGATGATCACGTGGCTGAACTCGTCGTCGTCGCGCAGGTCGTGGGCGACCTCGCGCAGGATCCGCTGCACCCGGGCCAGGTCCTCGTCGTACCCGACCCGGACGTCGATGACGGCACGCGACCAGTTCTGGCTCTTGTTGCCGACTCGGAGGATCTCGCCGTTGGGGACGTACCAGACGGTGCCCTCGATGTCGCGCAGCCGGGTCATCCGCAGCGTCACCACCTCGACCGTGCCGCTGGCGTCGCCCACGTCGACGACGTCGCCGACGCCGTACTGGTCCTCGATGAAGATGAAGATGCCGGCGAGGAAGTCCTTGACCAGGGACTGCGCGCCGAAGCCGAGCGCGATGCCGATGATGCCGGCGCTCGCGATGATCGGGGCGATGTCGACGCCGACCTCGCTGAGCACCATGGTGCCGGCGATCGCGACCACGACGAACGTGATGATGCTCTTGAGGACGCCGGCCATGGTCGCGGCCCGCTGCTTGCGGCGGGCGGTCACCGCGCTCTCGACCCGTTCGGGCAGTACGCCGCGCTCGGCGCGACGGGCGATCCGGTCGACCACGCGATGCAGCAGCCAGCGGGCGACCACGCCCAACAGGACCAGGCCGACGATGGCGAGCGGCTTGCCGATGATGACGTCGGACCACTGCGCGAGCCGGCGGTTCCCGGTCACGTCCCACGTCAGGTCGCACACCGTCTCGCCCTCGGCGCACGGACCGGTCGGTGCGATGCTGGCCAGGGCGAGGGACAGGGGGAGAACTGGCATCCGCCCAGTGTCCCAAAGCGACCTGAGCCTCGATCCGCCGGTGGCTGGCTCCTTGCGCGCCACCCGCCGGCGGATCAAGGCTGAGCGCCGGGGCGGACACCGCTACCGCGCGCGGTAACCGGAGCCGATAGCATGCGGCACGTGACCAGCACTGCCGTACGCCGCCTGCTCGCCGTGTGCTCCCTCGTCGGGGTGAGCGCCCTGCTCGTCGTCGCCGCAGCGGGCTCCGCGTTCGCCGACACCCCGGAGCCGCGGCCCGGCAACGGTGCCGCCAGCTGGGAGGCCAAGCCCGACATCGACGTGCTGCACGCCTGGCTCTACCTCGGCGGTGTCCCGCTGCTGGCCTTCATCGTCGTCACGCTGCTCTTCGTCGCGCCGGCCCTGGCCCGCGGCGAGGACCTCAGTCTCGACGCGCTCGAGCCGGAGAACCAGTGGCTCGGTGGCCCGCGCAAGGCGGCCGGCGAGCTCGCCGCTCCCGACTCCGATGACTCCAAGGCCGGCGGCGCCGGCGGCGGCTGGTAGTCCGCGGTCATGAGCAGCACCGCCCTGACGGCGTCCGAGCGCGCCGCCCTCGACGTCACGATCCGCAACGCCGAGCAGGCCTGCCGCGCCGAGATCTCGGTGTTCGTCGGCGCCGCGAGCGGCGAGCCCCGCGACTTCGCGACCAGCCTCCACAACACCCTCGTGCTGCCCTCGCGCAGCATCCTGATCATGGTCGACCCGGATCGCCGCGTCGTCGAGATCGTCACGGGCGGTCACACTCGTGAGCGGCTCACCGACGACGAGTCGGCCCAGGCCGTCGCCGCGATGACCGAGAGGTTCGCCGCCGGCGACCTCGCGGCCGGCCTGACCCGCGGCATCGAGCTGCTGGGTGAGCTCGCCAAGGACTGACCCGGCCCAACCTGAGTCTCGGATGTTCGCCGACCCGGCGCAAAAGTGGCTCTCCTGACGTACCTGTGGGTGTCTGAGCGCGCCTGAACGAGCCGCACGCCGCTTCCTGTCTAGGTTTCTGAGCTGTCTAGGAACAGGAACCAGGTGCACAGGAGAGCGGCGTGCGTGATGTCAGCCTATGGCGAGGCGTGTTCGGGGTCGAGAAGACGGTGATCGAGAAGGTCGAGTACGACGAGGACGCCCAGGTCCTGATCGCTCATGTCCGACCCACCAGCAGGCAACAGGGCCGGTGCGGGATCTGTCGGCGTCGGTGTCCTGGCTACGACACCGGGCCGGGACGGCGTCGCTGGCGGTCGCTCGACCTGGGCACGACGGTCGCGATGCTCGAGGCAGACACCCCTCGGGTCCGCTGCCGCGACCACGGTGTCGTGGTCGCGCATGTCCCGTGGGCTCGGCACGACGCCGGTCACACGCTGGCCTTCGATGATCAGGTCGCCTGGCTGGCGACGCGGGCCTCGAAGACCACCGCGACCGAGTTGATGCGAATCGCGTGGCGCACTGTCGGGGCGATCATCACCCGGGTCTGGGCTGACATCGATGCCCAGCATGATCGTCTGGCCGGCCTACGGCGGATCGGGATCGACGAGATCTCCTACAAGAAGGGCCACAAGTACTTGATGGTCGTGGTCGACCACGACACCCGACGCCTCGTATGGGCCGCCCCGGGACGCAACTCAGCGACCGTGCGGGAGTTCTTCGACCTCCTCGGCCCCGAACGCTGCAAGCTGATCACCCACGTGAGCGCGGATGGAGCCGACTTCATCGACGCCATCGTCGCCCAGATGTGCCCGGCCGCGGTCCGGGTCGCTGACCCGTTCCACATCGTGAAGTGGGCCACCGACGCCCTCGACGAGGTCCGCCGCGAGGCATGGAACGACGCCCGCAAGCAGGCCAGGAAGGAGCCGAAGCGTGGTCGTGGACGCCCACCCGCGGACGCGCCGCCCCGGCCCGGCAACGAGCGGGCCAAGACGCTCAAGGGTGCCCGGTACTCGTTGTGGAAGAACCCCGAAGACCTCACCGAGAACCAGCAGACGATGCTGGCCTGGATCGCTGCGACCGACCCGAGGCTGTATCGGGCCTACCTGCTCAAGGAAGGGCTCCGGATGGTGTTCCGGGTGCCCTACAAGGCCGCCGTCGCTGCGCTGGACCGCTGGGTCAGCTGGGCCCGTCGCTGCCGGATCCCAGCGTTCGTGAAGCTGCAGAAGAGCATCGTCAAACACCGCGCCCGGATCCTCGCAGCGATCGAGCACGGCCTGTCCAACGGGCTCATCGAGTCGACCAACACCAAGATCCGCCTCATCACCCGCATGGCCTACGGATTCCACTCCGCCCACGCTCTGATCGCCCTCGCGATGCTCAACCTCGGCGGCTACCGCCCAGCACTCCCCGGCCGAAACTGACCCACAGATGCGTCAGGAGAGCCGCAAAAGTGTCACTTTTGCGCCGGGTCGGCGTGTTCTCAGCTGTTGCTTTGAGCCGGGTCGGCGTCAAGAACCTGAGCGGCGAGCGCGCGGGCGACGTCGGCGCGCCCCTCGCGGACGTAGCGGACCGCGCCGGGGTTGACCGTCTCGGCGTTCGCGGTCAGCCAGGCGTCGACGGCGTCGAGCGTGGCCTGGGTGGCGACCAGGCGGGGGAAGATGAACTCCAGCGCGACCGACGCCTTGTGGCTGCCGAGGCGCTCCCAGGTGCCGGCGACCTCGTCGAGATAGCGGGCGACGTACGGCGCGAGCACGCTCTCCTGACCGGGCTGCCAGAACGCGAGGACCACGCTGCGCTGGGTCTCGTTGGGGACCGACGGGTCGAGCAGGGCTTGGGTCCAGGCCCGCTCCTTGGCCTCGGCCGTGCCCTGGGCGGCGCGGGCGGCGGCGGACTTCTCCTGGCCGGAGATGGTGTTGTCGCCGGCCAGCTCGGTGTCGATCCGGGTGTCGTCGGCCCGGCCGACCCGCGCCAGTGCGGTGAGCAGCGTCCAGCGCAGGTCCTGGTCGACCGCGAGGCCGTCGAAGGCGAGCGAGCCGTCGAGGAGGCCCTCGAGGTCCGTGACGGCGCCCTCGCTTGCCGCAGCGGCGGCGTAGGCGCGCGCGAAGGTGAGCTGGTGGTCGGTGCCGGGCTCGGCCGCGGCCAGCAGGTCCCGCAGGCCCTGCTCCCATCGCGCCGCGAGCTCGGTACGACGGGCCGGGGCGCTGTAGAGCGTGACCGCCTGGGCGGCGTACACGGGGATCCGGCTGACGCCCCAGGCGTCGGTCTCCTGGCCGATGTTGCCGAGCACCAGCTCGACGAAGTCGGTGGCGGGGAGCTCGGCGTCACGAGTCATGTCCCAGGCGGCGCTCCAGACCAGCGCGCGGGCCAGCGAGTCGTCGAGGTCGGACAGGCGGGCGATCGCGGTGGCCTGGGAGCGCTGGTCGAGGCGGATCTTGGCGAAGGCCAGGTCCTGGTCGTTGAGCAGCAGCAGCTCGGGCTGGGCCTTGCCGACCAGCTCGGCGAGCTCGGTGCGGGCGCCCTCGACGTCGACCTCGACGTAGTCGGTGCGCACCAGGCGACCCTCGGGCGAGGAGTTGTAGAAGCCGATGCCGACCCGGTGGCGCCGCAGCGTCGGGTGGTCGGCCGGCGCGCTCTGCTGCACCGCGAAGGACGCGTAGGTGCCGTCCGCGGCGAGCTCGAAGGCGGGGGAGAGGGTGTTGGTGCCGGCGGTCTGGAGCCACTCCTGCGCCCAGCCGCTGAGCCCGCGACCCGAGGACTTCTCCAGCGCGGTCAGCAGGTCGGAGAACTCCGTGTTGCCGAACGCGTGGTCGTGGAAGTACTGCTTGAGCCCGGCCAGGAACGGGTCGAGGCCGACCCAGGCGACGAGCTGCTTGAGGACCGCGGCGCCCTTGGCGTAGGTGATCATGTCGAAGTTGACCTCGACCGCGTGCAGGTCGACGTTGTCGGCCGCGATCGGGTGCGTCGAGGGCAGCGAGTCGGCGCGGTAGCCGGTCTGCTTGCGGGCGTTGGTGAAGCCGGTCCACGCGTCGTCGTACGACGTGGCGAGGGCCTCGGCGTGGTAGCAGGCCCACTCGGCGAAGGACTCGTTGAGCCACAGGTCGTCCCACCACTTCATGGTCACCAGGTCGCCGAACCACATGTGGGCCATCTCGTGCAGGATCACCGAGGCGCGGAACTCGTAGAACGAGCGCGGCTGGCGCGAGCGGGGGAGGTACTCGTCGCGCAGGGTCACCGCGCCGGCGTTCTCCATCGCGCCCATGTTGTACTCCGGAACGTAGAGCTGGTCGTACTTGCCGAAGGGGTAGGGGTAGCCGAAGGCCTCCTCGAAGAACGCGAAGCCCTGCTTGGTCAGGGTGACGATCTCCTCGCGGTCGCGCTCGAGGTACTCCTTGAGCGACTGCCGGCAGTAGTGGCCCAGCGGGATCGTCCCGTGCGCGCCCTCGTAGAGGTCCTGGACCTCGTGGTAGTCGCCGGCGACGATCGCGGTGATGTACGTCGACATCGGCTCGGTCGCCGGGAAGGACCACAGCGCGACGCCGTCGCGGAGCGGCGTGGGCTCCGGGGTGGTCGCATTGGAGACGACCTTCCAGTGCGCCGGAGCGGTCACGTTGAAGGTGAACGGCGCCTTGAGGTCGGGCTGCTCGAAGGTGGTGAACACCCGGCGCGCGTCGGGGACCTCGAACTGCGAGTAGAGGTAGACGTTGCCGTCGGCCGGGTCGACGAAGTGGTGCAGGCCCTCGCCGGTGTGCGAGTAGGTGCAGTCGGCGCGGACGACCAGCACGTTCTCGGCCTGGAGGTCGGGCAGCGCGATCCGGCTGTCGGCGTACGCCGTGGCGGGGTCGAGCGGGCTGCCGTTGAGGGTGATCTCGTGGATGGTCGCGTCGACCAGGTCGGCGAAGGTGGCCGAGCCGGGCTGGCGGCAGGTGAAGGTCAGCGTGGTGGTGGACCCGAAGGTCGCCACGCCCTCCTGTGTCGCTGCGGAGAGGTCGAGGTCGATCACGTAGGACGTCACGTCGACGAGGGCGGCGCGGGTAGCCGCCTCGTCACGGGTGAGGTTGGTGCCGGGCATGGCAGCCATCCTTGCACCCGCGCGAAGTTGTCGGACAATCGAAGCGAGGGGCGCGAACTACAACAGTGTAACTAGCTCAGGTCAACGCGACACGCCGGTGAAAGGAGAGATTTTCGAGGTTTTTGTTGCGTTCTGAGGTGCTTGTGGCCGATGGTGTTCGGCATGCGCACACCAGGCCGGGCCGCGCGCTGGGGGACCACCACCACCGCCAGCGCCCTCTTGGCGTCCTATCTCGTTCTCGCCGGACCACCGCCGACCTCGGTCGAGCCGCTCCTCCCATCGGCAGGGACCACCTATCTCTGCAGTGGTTACAAGCCATGCAAGGACGCGGGCTACCCGCATTGGGGCTACAAGGCGAACAGCTCGACCATGTACTGGCAGATGTACGCCGGTCACAACTGCACGAACTACGTCGCCTACCGGCTGGTCGGCAACGGCATGCCCAACAAGCGGCCCTGGACCGGCGGCGGCAACGCCAGCGAGTGGGGCCTGCAGATGGCCTCGATCACCGACCAGACGCCCAACGAGCACGCCATCGCCTGGTGGGGGCGCTACTCGAACGGCTCCGGCTCGGCCGGTCACGTCGCGTACGTCGAGAAGGTCGTCTCGGCGGACGAGATCATCGTCTCCGAGGACTCCTGGGGCGGCGACTTCCACTGGCGCTCCATCACCCGCTCCAGCGGGCGGTGGCCCACCGGCTTCATCCACTTCATCGACACGCCTCCCGCGTCCCCGCCGCCCCCGACGACGCCGACACCCCCTCCCACGACCCCGACGACCCCGACGACCCCGGCCGAGCCCGTCTTCACCCAGACCGGCGCACCGGTGGTGAGCGGCCCGCTCGTCGTCGACAGCACCCTGACCGCGACGGCGGGGACCTGGTCGCCGACGCCCGCGGAGAACCGCTGGCGCTGGTTCGCCGACGGCGTCCGGGTCGCCGACAACATCACGCCCAGCCTGGCCCTGACCCCCGACCTGGTCGGCAAGCAGATCAGCCTCCGGGTGGTGGCCAAGCAGGACGGCTACACGACCTATGTGTCGCCCTTCTACGACCTCGGGCCCGTCCTCGCGGGCGTGATCGCCCCGACCGCGCCGCCGACCATGACCGGCACCCCCGCCCTCGGCGAGATGCTGACCGCGACGCCCGGCGCCTACGACCAGGCCGACGCCGCGGTCACCTACCAGTGGACGCGCAACGGGGCAGCCGTCGCCGGCGCCACCGCGTCGTCGTACCGGCTCACGACCGAGGACGTCGGTACGTCGGTCGCGGTGCAGGTGACCGCTGCCAAGCCGCAGTTCCTGTCCCGCACCGAGACGCTCGCCACGCCCCAGCTGGTGACCAGCCCGGCGCTGGTCGTCCTCACGACGAAGTCCAAGAAGGGCCGGGCGATCGCCAAGGTGCGCGTGAGCGCAGCGGGGAAGCTGCCGGTCACGGGCAAGGTGCTCGTCCGGATCGGCTCGTGGAAGCGCGAGGTCCGCCTCGACAACGGGGTCGTCAAGGTGAAGGTGCGGATGGCGCGTGGGACGAAGAAGGTGCGCGTGCGCTACCTGGGCTCGACCGTCGTGCCGAAGGCGCCGAAGGTGGTGGGCAGCGTGCGGGTGCGCTGAGGACCGGAGTGGGGAATGCCGGCGCGGATGACGAGGTTGGCGAGACATGGCTGACAACTCCACGCCCGCGTCGGCACCGCACCGGGCCGACTTCTGGTTCGACCCGCTGTGCCCGTTCGCCTGGATCACCTCGCGCTGGCTGTTGGAGGCCAGTGTTGTGCGGAACGTCGAGGTGCGCTGGCACGTCATGAGCCTCGCCTACCTCAACAAGGACCGTGACATCCCCGACGGCTACCGCGAGATGCTCGCTCCCGCCTGGGGACCTGTGCGGGTCCTCGTCGCGGCGCGGGAGCAGTACGGCGAGAAGGTGCTGCGCCCGCTCTACGACGCCTTCGGCCAGCGGATCCACCTCGAGGGCCGCAAGCTCCACGAGCAGCCCGACGGCGGACTCGCCCTCATCGCCGAGGTGCTCGACGAGGTCGGCCTCGACGCCGGCCTGATCGCGGCGGCCACCGACGCGTCGTACGACGACGCGGTGGCTCGCTCGCATCACGAGGGGATGGATGCCGTGGGCGACGACGTCGGCACGCCCACCATCCACATCGACGGCGCCGCCTTCTTCGGTCCGGTGCTCTCGAAGATCCCGCGTGGCGAGGAGGCCGGGAGGCTGTGGGACGGCTGCGTGGCCGTCGCGTCCTTCCCGTACTTCTACGAGCTCAAGCGGACCCGGACGGGGGACCTCGACTTCTCCTGAGGCCGGGAGCGCCTGAACTCCGTCCCCACTGATGCCCATGGGGCGGGTGTGACATCCGCAGCGAGTCGCGACACGCGGGTGAGCGGCTTCCCTCGCCGGGGGCGATGACGCATGCTCGGGAGTCATGACCTTCTCGGACCCGTCCCTGCGCCGCCGCGACCTCGCCACGCTCGGAGCCGCCGTCGCGGTGCTGCCGCTGGTCGGGCTCGCCCAGGACCCCGCCGCGGCCGCCGCGGTCGCCCCGGGGAGAGCAGGCGGCCGGCTCCGGCTGCGCCCTGACGAGGGCGGCCTCGGCGGCGCGCTCGACGTCGCGCTCACCCCGGACCCGCAGGTGGCCGCCCGGGGCGCCGTGCTGCGCACCGCCGAGCAGCGCACCGGCCGGTTCGCGCTGCTCGGGGTCACCTGGGCGGCCGGGACCGGGCAGGTCCGGGTCCGGGTGCGTGGAGCAGACGGGGCCTGGAGCGCGTGGCGCGGGGTGCCTGCCCTGCGCGACCTCCCCGACCACGGTACGACGGAGGCCCGGGCGGCGAGGGCCGGCACCGAGCCGCTGTGGGTCGGTGACAGCGACGGGGTCCAGGTCGAGGTGACCGGCGCCGTCGACCGACCGGTGCTGACCCTGGTCGACCCGGGCGACCACGCCCGCGACGCGACGGACGGCCGCCCCAGGCGGCACCGCTCGCTGCGCCCCCGGATCCGCAGCCGTCGAGCGTGGGGCGCGAACCCGCGCTGGGCGAGTGGCAAGCCGAAGCGGGTCAAGACGGTCGAGCAGGTCCATGTCCACCACACTGCGACGGGCAACGACTACCGCAAGCGCGACGTCCCGCGGATCCTGCGGGCGATCTACCGCTACCACACCAAGACGCTCGGCTGGTCCGACGTCGGCTACAACTACTTCGTCGACCGGTTCGGCCGGATCTGGGCCGGGCGCCGGGGAGCCGACGGCGACCGGGACACCCGCGGCGCCCACACCCTCGGCTTCAACCACACCTCGGTGGGGATCGCGGTCCTCGGGTCCTACCAGGAGGTCGCGCCCACGCCGAAGGTGCTCGGAGGGGTCGCGAAGCTCGCGGCCTGGAAGCTGAGGAAGTACCACCGCGACCCGCTCGCGACCACGCCCGTGCGCTCGCACGGCAGCGACCTCTACCCGAAGGGCACGGTCGTCGCGCTGCCCGTCATCGACGGCCATCGCGACACCAACGACACCGAGTGCCCGGGGCAGTTCCTCTACGACGCGCTCCCCGAGATCCGGCTGCGGACGGCCCGCAGGATCAAGAAGTCCCGCCGCTGAGGAAGCAGGAACCCGGCGACCCTAGGATTCAACCCATGACGCACGTCCTCTCCGCCGTCGCCTGGCCCTACGCGAACGGCCCCCGCCACATCGGCCACGTGGCCGGCTTCGGCGTACCGTCCGACGTCTTCAGCCGGTACCAGCGGATGGCGGGCAACGACGTCCTCATGGTGTCGGGGTCCGACGAGCACGGCACCCCGATCCTGATCGCCGCCGACGAGGCCGGGCTGACCCCGCAGCAGCTGGCCGACCGCAACCACCGGCTCATCGTCGAGGACCTGGTCGGCCTCGGCATCAGCTACGACCTCTACACCCGCACGACGACCCGCAACCACCATGCCGTGGTCCAGGAGATGTTCCTGGGCGTCTACGAGAACGGCTACTTCGTCGAGCAGACGACGTACGGCGCCATCTCGCCCTCCACCGGCCGCACCCTGCCGGACCGCTACATCGAGGGCACCTGCCCGATCTGCGGATACGACGGCGCGCGCGGTGACCAGTGCGACAACTGCGGCAACCAGCTCGACCCCCACGACCTGATCGACCCTCGCTCGAAGATCAACGGCGAGACGCCGGAGTTCATCGAGACCCAGCACTTCTTCCTCGACCTGCCGGCGCTGGCCGACGCGCTGCAGGCCTGGCTCGACGAGCGCGAGGCGACCGGCCTGTGGCGGCCCAATGTCATCCGGTTCTCCAAGAACATCCTCAAGGAGATCCGCCCGCGCGCGATGACCCGCGACATCGACTGGGGCATCGCGGTCCCGCTCGAGGGCTGGCGGGACAACCCGACCAAGAAGCTCTACGTCTGGTTCGACGCGGTCATCGGCTACCTCTCCGCGTCGATCGAGTGGGCCCGTCGCACGGGCGACCCGGATGCGTGGCGCGCCTGGTGGAACGACCCCGAGTCGCTGTCGTACTACTTCATGGGCAAGGACAACATCACCTTCCACTCCCAGATCTGGCCGGCCGAGCTGCTCGCCTACTCCGGCAAGGGCGCCAAGGGCGGCCAGCCGCGGGAGTACGCCGAGCTCAACCTCCCCACGGAGGTCGTCTCGAGCGAGTTCTTGACGATGGAGGGCAAGAAGTTCTCCTCCTCGAAGAAGGTCGTGATCTACGTCCGCGACCTGCTCGCCCGCTACCAGCCCGACGCCTTCCGCTACTTCGTGGCCGCCGCCGGACCGGAGAGCCAGGACTCCGACTTCACCTGGGCGGAGTTCGTGCGCCGTACCAACGACGAGCTGGTCGCCGGCTGGGGCAACCTGGTCAACCGGACCGCGAACCTGATCGCCAAGAACTTCGGCGAGATCCCCGCCGCCGGCCCGCTGTCCGCCGAGGACGAGGCCGTGCTCGCGACGGTCGCCGACGTGTTCGGCACCGTCGGCGACCTGATCGGCCGGCACCGGCAGAAGCAGGCGATCGGCGAGGCGATGCGCGCGGTGGCCGACGTGAACAAGTACGTCTCCGACTCCGAGCCCTGGAAGATCAAGGAGGACCCGGAGCGCCTCGGCACCATCTTGCACGTGATGGCGCAGTGCGTCGCCGACCTCAACCTGGTGCTCAGCCCGTTCCTGCCGTTCTCGGCCAACGAGGTCGACAAGGCGCTCGGCGGCGCCGGCGACGTCGCGCCGATGCCGGTCGTCGAGGAGGCCACCGACCTCGACGACCCGGAGCGCGGCTACCCGATCATCACCGGCGACTACGCCGGCTTCCCGGCCTGGCGGCGGCACCCCGTCGAGGTCGGGCGCGCGGTCCCCAAGCCGACCCCGGTGTTCGTCAAGCTCGACCCGACGGTGATCGAGGAGGAGCTGGCCCGGCTCGAGGGCTGACTCCCTAGAGTGCGGGCATGGCTCTCCACCCCCAGGCCCGCGCGGCCGTCGCCGACGCCGCCGGCGAGCTCGCCGTCACCGACCCCGCCTTCGACATCGCCGCCGAGCGGGAGCGCGCCCGGGCCGCGGCCGCCGCCCAGCGGGGACCGGAGGTCGCCGAGGTGCGCGACGTCGACGCGGGCGGCGTGCCGGCCCGGCTCTACCTCCCTGCGGGGTACGACGCCGTGGTCGTCCACGCGCACGGCGGCGGGTTCGTGCTCAACGACGTCGACGTCCACGACGCCGCGGTCCGGCGCTTCGCCGACATCTGCGCGATGGCGGTGCTGAGCGTCGACTACCGGCGCCCGCCGGAGCACCCGTTCCCGGCCGCGCCCGACGACCTGTCCGCCGCGGTGCGCTGGCTCGACGAGCAGCCGGAGCTGGCCGGGCTGCCGGCGTTCGTCCACGGCGACAGCGCCGGCGGCAACCTGGCTCTGGTCACGGCGCTGCGCCACCCGGGCCGGTTCGCCGGCGTCGCGCTGGTCTACCCCTTCCTCGACCCGACCGCGTCCTTCGACTCCTACCGGAGCGCCCCCGACGGCTTCGAGCCCGCGGAGGCGGCCTGGTACTGGCAGCAGTACGCCGCCACGCCGGCCGACCTCGAGCACCCCGACCTGGCGCCGTTGCGCTCCGACGCGCTCGGCACGCTGCCGCCGACCCTGGTCACCACTGCCGAGCACGATCCGCTGCGCGACGAGGGCGAGCACCTGGTCCTGCTCCTCGCCGAGGCAGGCGTGGAGGTGGTCGGCACTCGCTACCTCGGTCAGGTCCACGGCTACTGGCGGCATGCGGACGTCTTCGACGCCGCCGAGCCGACGATGCGGCAGGTGGCCGGCTGGCTGCGGATGCAGGTCGGGAGGGCCGCCCGGCACTCCGGCTGACTATTGCGATAGATTCCTTGTTGCAAATTCATTGCAACAAGGAGGTGAGGTGGGGTGGCGCGTCGCTGGACCGCTGTCCTGCTCGCCGTGCTCGTCGCGTCGGTCGTCGCCGGCACCGCTCTCGGCGCGGTCGCCGTGCCGTTCGGCAGCGTCGTCCAGGTCGTCGGGCACCACCTCTTCCTGACGCCCGCCGAGCAGGCCTGGAGCGCGCCGCGCGACTCGATCGTCTGGGACGTCCGGCTGCCGCGGGTCCTGCTGGCGGCGGTGGTCGGCGCCGGGCTCGCGGTGTCGGGCACGGCGCTGCAGGCCATGGTCCGCAACCTGCTCGCCGACCCCTACCTCCTCGGCGTCAGCTCCGGCGCCTCCACCGGTGCGGCCGCGGCGATCCTGTTCGGCGTCACCCTCGGCCTGGGCGAGCACGCGCTGTCGGCCAGCGCGTTCGTGGGCGCGATCGCCGCCTCCGCCCTGGTGTACGTCGTCGCCCGATCCGCGGGCCGGGTCACCTCGACCCGGCTGCTCCTTGCCGGTGTCGCCGTCGGCTACGCGCTCCAGGCCGTCACCAGCTTCCTCATCTTCGCCTCGGACTCCGCCGAGGGCGCCCGGTCCGTGATGTTCTGGCTGCTCGGCTCCCTCGCCCTCGCCGCCTGGAGCCAGCCCCTGGCCCTGGCCGCGGGTGTCGTGCTGCTCGCCGTCGCCGTCCTCACCCTGCTCGGCCGGCAGCTGGACGCGTTGGCCGTCGGCGACGAGACGGCGCTCGCGCTCGGGGTGCCCCCGGAGCGGTTCCGCACCGGGCTGCTCGTGCTGGTCTCCCTGTGCGTCGCCGTCGTGGTGTCGGCCGCCGGCGCCGTCGGCTTCGTCGGCCTGGTCGTGCCCCACCTCGCCCGCCGTGCGGTCGGCGCCGCACACGTCCGCGTCGTCCCGGTCGCTGCCCTGATGGGGGCGATCCTGCTGATCTGGGCCGACATCGTCGCCCGGGTGCTGCTCGCGCCGCGGGAGGTCCCGATCGGAATCGTCACCGCGGTCCTCGGCGCGCCCTTCCTGCTCGTCCTCGTCCGCCGCCTCCAGGCGACCGCCGCCTGAGCACGCCCCCTCCAGGAGAACCATGCGCCGTCCCCTCGTCGTCCTCGCCGCCTCCGTGCTCGCCCTGTCGGCATGCGGCCTCAACGCCTCCGAGAAGTCCGCCGCGGGCGGCTCCGGGCCCTACCCGGTGACCGTCGAGAACTGCGGAGCCGACGTCACCTTCGACACCGAGCCCGAGCGGGTCGTGCTGCTCAAGAGCGCGGCCGTGCCCTACCTCGCCGCGCTCGGGGTCCTCGACCGGGTGACGGCCCGGGCCGGCGAGTACCCCCGCGACTACTACGACGACGCCACCTGGGCGGCGCTGCAGGACATTCCCGCGCTCACCGGCAAGACCGACACCTCCGGTCACCTGCTCATCTCCAAGGAGGTGGTGATCGACCAGGAGCCCGACCTGGTGCTCGGCGAGGTCGACAACCTCAGCCGCGACACCCTCGGCGCCGTCGCGATCCCGCTGATCGAGGAGCCCGCCATGTGCCCGGAGGGACTCGGCGACCCGGGCTTCGACGACATCGCCGACCAGCTGGCGACCTACGGACGGGTCTTCGACCGCGTGGACGAGGCGGCCGCCGCCTCCGCCGCGCTGGAGCAGCGGGTCGCCGAGCTCACCGCGGAGCCGACCGCGGAGCGTCGTACCGCTGCCGTGCTGTACCCGACCGTCGGTGGTGGCGTGACCTACGCGTACGGCACCCGCAGCATGGCGCACCCGATCCTCGAGGCCGCCGGGTTCGAGAACGTCTTCGCCGACACCGACGAGCGGGTCTTCGAGGTCACGCCGGAAGAGCTGATCGGTCGTGACCCCGACGTCCTGGTCCTGCTCCACACGGCCGGCGACCCGGCGAAGGTCACCGAGGCGGTCGCCGGCCTGCCCGGCGCCCGGAGCATCTCCGCGGTCCGCGACGACAACCTGATGCCTGTGCTGTTCAACTACGTCGAGCCGCCGACGCCGCTCGCCCTCGACGGCCTCGAGCAGATCCGGGGAAGGTTCGGCTCGTGATCGTCGCGGACGACCTCCACTTCGGGTACGACGACCGGCCGGTCCTGCGCGGTGTCGGGCTCGAGGCTCGGCCGGGCCGGGTGCTCGGCCTGCTCGGGCCCAACGGCAGTGGCAAGACCACCGCCTTGCGGATGCTCTACGGATCGCTGCGCCCGGGCCGCGGCCGGGTCACGATCGGCGGGCGGGCGCTGAGGACGCTGCGGCCGCGGGAGGTCGCGCAGCGGGTCGCCGTCGTGGTGCAGGAGTCCGACGCCGACGCGATGCTGACCGTCCGGGAGATGGTGACGCTCGGCAGGCTGCCGCGGCTCGGCACCTTCCAGCGCACGGGCGCCGCGGACCGTCGTGCCGTCGACACCGCGCTGACCAGGGTCGGCGCGACCCACCTGGTCGCCCGCGCGTACGCCGATCTCTCGGGCGGCGAGCGGCAGCGCGTCCTGGTCGCCCGAGCACTCGCCCAGGAGGCCGACTTCCTGCTGCTCGACGAGCCGACTAACCACCTCGACATCCGCTACCAGCACGAGGTGCTGGCTCTGGTGCGTGAGGTCGCGACCAGCGCCGTCGTGGTGTTGCACGACCTCAACCTGGCCGCGCGCTACTGCGACGACCTGGTCCTGCTCGACCGCGGCCGGGTCGTCGCGGCGGGCTCGCCGCACGCCGTCCTCGACCCGGACCTGCTGGAGCGCGTCTACGGCATCGGTGTCACCCGTACCGCCGCTGCCGGTCATCCGCAGCTGCTCTTCCACCCGCTCGCCGCCACACCCGAGAGGCTCCCCGCATGAGGACCCCCGCGCCCCAGGACAACATCAACGCCTACTGGACCGGCCGCGCGCCGGAGTACGACGACTACCAGCAGCGCTCCGAGCGGCGCGACCACGACCGTGCCGCGTGGGCCGAGGTGTTCCGCGGCGTCCTGCCCGCCGCGCCCGCCGAGGTGCTCGACCTCGGCACCGGCAGCGGGTATGTCGCGCTGCTGCTCGCGGCACTCGGGTACGACGTCACCGCCACCGATCTATCCGACGGGATGCTCGCGCGGGCCCGCGCGCATGCCGCGCGCGCCGAGCGGGCGCCCCGGTTCCTGCGGGGCGACGCGGTCGCCCCGGACTTCGCCGACGGCTCCTTCGACGCGCTCACCAACCGCTACCTGATGTGGACGCTGCGCGAGCCGGAGCGCGCCCTCGCGAGCTGGTGCCGCCTGCTGCGGCCCGGCGGCGTGTTGGCGCTCGTCGACTCGACGTGGTTCCCGACCGGGCTGGACCGCGACACCTCCGCCGACTTCGTCGAGCTCTACGACGCCGACGTCCGTGCGCTGCTGCCCCTCGCCGCCGCGACGTCGATCGACGCCACCGGCGACCTCGTCGCCGCCGCGGGCTTCGCGGACGTGACGGTCACGCCACTGACCGGCATCCTCGACCTGGACCGCCGGTTCGGCGTCGCGCCGGACCACGAGGTGCAGCTGCAGTTCCTGGTGACCGCCCGCCGAGCCTGAGGGGATCAGCCCGGGTCGACGATCTCCAGCGTGCCGTCGTCGCGCTGCCACAGGCCGGCGACGTGCAGCCGGCGGGTCCGGCCCACCTGGTCCCACGCGTGGTAGATCAGCCGCAGCGACTTGTGGTCGACGAACGCCGACGCGCCACCGGGCCCCAGCCGCCCGGTCGTCGCGGTCGAGAGCAGCGGCTCGCCCTGGTTCTGGCGCACGCACGGCCCCTCCGGGCCCGCGCAGATCGCGTAGCCGGTCGCGTACTCGGCCCGCTCCCACGAGTTGCCCGAGTAGAAGAGATAGGTGACCCCGCGGAACTGGACCATGCTCGGGTTCTCGATGGTGTCGCCCTCCCACGCCCGGTCGAGGGTGAGCAGCTCGCGGGTCTGCGAGCCGTCGGCGAAGCCGGTGCCGTCGGCGTTGAGCTGGCGGATGAACAGCCCGGCCGGGCGCCGGTGTACGACGCCGGAGAACTTCCACAGCAGCCACGGCACGCCGTGCTCGTCGACGAAGACGTCGGGGTCGATGACCCCGAGCTGGGCCTCGCCGTAGCAGATCGGCTCGCCGACCGGCCGGAACGGACCGGCCGGGGAGGGGCCGCGGGTCAGCCCGATGCAGTTGTGCCGCTGGCCGCCCTGGGTGCCCGCCGGAGCGGCGTACGCCGCGGTCCAGCCGTCGCCGACCTTGCCGACACCCGGCGCCCACAGGTCGCGCCCGCCGTCACTGCTGCGGACCCAGCCGGCGACCTCGATCGGGTCGATCCGACCGCCGCCGCTGGTGGCCAGCGGGGTCCAGGTCGTCAGGTCGCGCGAGGTGAGCGTCGGCAGCCGCAGGTGGGAGGTGTTGGTCGCGTAGGCGTACCAGCGGCCGTCGTACCGGACGATGTCGGGGTCCGCGAACACCCCGCGGTACGGCGTTCCCGGCTGCCACCGGGTGCTGCTTCCCGCGATCCGCACCGGCTCCGGCCGCCGCTGGGCCGGCAGCTGCTGGGCGAGCCGCTCGGCGAGCTTGGCCAGATCCTGCATCTCGCCGGCGAGCACGTCGCTGGGCAGCGCGGTCGGCAGCGCGCTCGCCTCGGGGATCAGCGGTGCCTCGCTCGAGGTGGGCTTCGCCTCGGGGGAGTCGCCGGCGGCCGAGCAGGCCGACAGCGCCAGCGCCGCGGCCACGATCGCCGCCAGCCTCCGAGCCCCCACGCTTTCACTCCCTCCCGCGCGCACACCATAGACTCGACGACGCCATGAATGAGCCTGTAGCGCGCCCAGCCGAGACCTTCGACGAGGCCGAGGACGCCCTCCTGTCCCGGTGGCCCGAGACCCGGCTGGAGCCCTCGCTCGACCGGATCCGCGCCCTCACCGAGCTTCTCGGCGACCCCCAGCGCGCCTACCGCTCGATCCACCTCACCGGCACCAACGGCAAGACGTCGACCTCACGGATGATCGACGCCCTGCTGCGCGCCCTCGACCTGCGCACCGGACGGTTCACCAGCCCCCACGTGGAGAAGATGAGCGAACGGATCAGCGTCGACGGTGAGCCGCTCGACGACGAGGCGTTCGTGCGGGCGTTCAACGACGTCGCGCCGTACCTGCCCCTGGTCGACGCCGCCGAGGCCCACCCGATCAGCTTCTTCGAGGCCGTCGTCGCGATGGCCTACGCCGCCTTCGCCGACGCCCCCGTCGACGTGGCCGTCGTCGAGGTCGGGATGGGCGGCTCGTGGGACGCCACCAACGTGATCGACGCCGACGTCGCCGTCGTGACCCCGATCGCCCTCGACCACACCAACTACCTCGGCGGGACCGCGGTCGCGATCGCCCGCGAGAAGGCCGGGATCATCAAGCCCGGCGCGGTCGCCGTCCTCGCCCAACAGTCAGCCGACGTCGCCGCGGTGCTGCTGGAGCGCGCGGTCGAGGTCGGCGCGACCGTGGCCCGCGAGGGTCTCGAGTTCGGTGTCGTCGCCCGCACGCCCGCCGTCGGTGGCCAGGTCGTCACCCTCCAGGGTCTCCGCGGCCGCTACGACGACGTGTTCCTGTCCCTCTACGGCGCCCACCAGGCGCAGAACGCCGCCACCGCGCTCGCCGCGGTCGAGGCCCTCCTCGGCGGCCCCGACGGACAGGGCGAGCCGCTCGGCGACGACATCGTGCGCGCCGTGTTCGGTGAGATCACCTCGCCCGGCCGGCTCGAGATCGTCCGACGCAGCCCCACGGTCCTGCTCGACGCCGCCCACAACCCCCACGGCGCCGAGGCCGCCGCCGCCGCGCTGGAGGACTCCTTCCAGTTCGACCCGGTCGTCGGCGTGATCGGCGTGATGGGCGACAAGGACGCCGAGGGCCTGCTCGCCGCCTTCGAGCCGCACCTCTCCCACGTCGTCATCACCCAGAACTCCACCGAGCGGGCGCTGCCCGCCGACCAGCTCGCGGTCGTCGCCCGCGAGGTCTTCGGTGAGGACCGGGTCAGCGTCGTCCCCCGACTCGCCGACGCCATCGACGCAGCCGCGGCGCTCGCCGAGTCCGAGAGCAACGACGCCCTCAGCTCCGGCGCCGTGCTGATCACCGGCTCGGTCGTCACCGTCGGTGAGGCGCGGGTGCTGCTGGGAGGCCGGAAGTGAGCGACCCCACCGCCCCCGTCGAGCCCGTCGAGCCCGTCGAGCCCGTCGACCCGGAGCGCGGCAGGTCACCGCGCCGCGCGATGTGCGCCGCCGTGCTCTCGCTCGAGGCGATCGCGATCGGCCTGTCCACGCCGGTGATGATCGGCATCTCCGACATCCGGCCCGCCGTCGCGCTCCCGCTCGGCCTGGGTCTGGCGGTGCTGTGCGTGCTGGTCGCCGGCATGCTGCGCCGCGAGCCGGCGTACCTGCTCGGGCACGTGCTGCAGGTCGGCGCGGTCGCGCTGGGCTTCCTCGCGCCGCTCATGTTCGTGGTCGGCGGCATCTTCGCGCTGCTGTGGGGCACGGCGTACGGCCTCGGCCGCAAGATCGAGAACGAGCGGGCCGCCGCCTTCGCGGCCTACGACCAGCGCCGAGAATCGGGCGAGTAGATACCGCTGTGCCCCGAACCCGACGTGCGGTGCTGATATCCGTGCTCCAGGTGCGTGCAGCGCAAGGCGGGGTTGCGAAGGCATGCCGGGCGTCGGTCGAGCGATCCCAACGTGGCGATGTGCGTGCCTCGAGTGCGGAGATATGTGCCGCACGTCGGGTTCGGGGCACTGGGTAGAGTGGCCGCGTGCCAGTGATCATCGACAAGCTCCTCCGCATCGGAGAGGGCAAGATCCTCCGCCAGCTCGAGGGCATCGCGAAGGCGGTCAACGCCATCGAGGACGACTTCAAGGCGATGTCCGACGACGAGCTGCGGGGCATGACCGACGAGTTCCGCAAGCGCCTCGACGACGGCGAGGACCTCGACGACATCATGCCCGAGGCCTTCGCCACGGTCCGCGAGGCCGCGCGCCGGGTCCTGGGCCAGCGCCACTTCGACGTCCAGGTGATGGGCGGTGCCGCACTGCACCTCGGCAACATCGCCGAGATGAAGACCGGTGAGGGCAAGACCCTGGTCTCGACGATGCCGGCGTACCTCAACGCCCTCGAGGGCAAGGGCGTCCACGTCGTCACGGTCAACGACTATCTGGCCAAGTTCCAGTCCGAGATGATGGGCCGAGTCCACCACTTCCTCGGCCTCACGGTCGGCGTGATCCTGCCGAGCATGCGACCCGACGAGCGGCGCGCGGCGTACGCCTGCGACATCACCTACGGCACCAACAACGAGCTCGGCTTCGACTACCTGCGCGACAACATGGCCTCCTCGCTCGAGGAGTGCGTCCAGCGCGGCCACAACTTCGCCATCGTCGACGAGGTCGACTCGATCCTCATCGACGAGGCCCGGACCCCGCTGATCATCAGCGGTCCGACCCAGGACGAGGTGAAGTGGTACGGCGAGTTCGCCAAGATCGCGCAGAAGCTCACCAAGGACGTCGACTACGAGGTCGACGAGAAGAAGCGCACCATCTCCGTCCTCGAGGACGGCATCACGAAGGTCGAGGACCACCTCGGCATCGAGAACCTCTACGAGTCGGCCAACACCCCGCTCATCTCGTTCCTGCACAACTCCATCAAGGCCAAGGAGCTGTTCCGCAACGACAAGGAGTACGTCGTCATGGAGGGCGAGGTGCTCATCGTCGACGAGCACACCGGCCGCATGCTCGCGGGACGCCGCTACAACGACGGCCTCCACCAGGCCATCGAGGCCAAGGAGGGCGTGAAGGTCCGTGAGGAGTACCAGACCCTCGCCACCGTCACCCTGCAGAACTACTTCCGCCTCTACGACAAGCTCTCCGGCATGACCGGCACGGCGCTGACCGAGGCCTCCGAGTTCGACAAGATCTACAAGCTCGGCGTGGTCCCGATCCCGACCAACAAGCCGCTGGTGCGCAAGGACCAGCCCGACCTCGTCTACCGCACCGAGGAGGCCAAGTACGACGCCGTCGTCGACGACATCGTCGAGCGCCACGAGAAGGGCCAGCCGGTCCTCGTCGGCACGGTCTCGGTCGAGAAGTCCGAGTACCTCCACCAGGCGCTCACCAAGCGCGGCGTCGCCCACTCGGTCCTCAACGCGAAGGTCCACGCCGAGGAGGCGAAGATCGTCGCGCTGGCCGGTCACAAGGGCGCGGTCACGGTCGCGACCAACATGGCAGGTCGCGGCACCGACATCATGCTCGGCGGCTCGTATGAGTTCCTCGCCGACGCCGAGCTGCGCAAGCAGGGTCTCGAGCCCACCGGCGAGACCGCCGACGAGTACGACGCCGCCTGGCCCGAGATGGTCGAGCGGATGAAGAAGCAGGTCGAGGCCGAGCACGACGAGGTCAAGGAGCTCGGCGGCCTCTACGTCATCGGCACCGAGCGCCACGAGTCGCGCCGCATCGACAACCAGCTCCGCGGTCGCTCCGGCCGCCAGGGCGACCCCGGTGAGAGCCGCTTCTACCTGTCCCTGCAAGACGAGCTGATGCGGCTGTTCAAGTCCGACTGGGTCGATCGGGTGCTGCTGCTGCTCAAGATCCCCGACGACGTCCCGATCGAGAACAAGCGGGTCACCAACGCGATCGCCAACGCCCAGGGCCAGGTCGAGTCGCAGAACTTCGAGTCCCGCAAGAACGTCCTCAAGTACGACGACGTCATGGACCGCCAGCGCAAGGTCATCTACGGCGAGCGCCGCGAGGTCCTCGAGGGCGTCGACCTGGAGGAGCAGATCCGCACCTTCATCGACGACGTCGTCACCGGCTTCGTCAACGGCTCGCTCGACGAGTTCGCCGAGCAGTGGGACCTCGACCAGCTGTGGACCGACCTCAAGCAGTTCTGGCCGGTCGAGGTCTCCTGGAAGGACCTGGTCGAGGAGGCCGGCACCCAGGCCGGGCTCGAGAAGGCGCATCTCATCGAGGCCCTCAAGGCGGACGCCAACGCGGCGTACGACCGTCGTGAGGAGGAGGTCGGCGACGAGGTCGCCCGCGAACTGGAGCGCCGCGTGCTGCTCTCCGTGCTCGACCGCAAGTGGCGCGAGCACCTCTACGAGATGGACTACCTGCGCGAGGGCATCTACCTGCGGGCCTACTCGCAGCGTGACCCGCTGGTCGAGTACCAGCGCGAGGGCTTCGACATGTTCGCCGCCATGATGGACGGCATCAAGGAGGAGACCGTCGGCTTCCTGTTCAACCTGGAGGTCCAGGTCGAGGACGACGACGAAGAGGTCCACTACCACGCCGACGGCACGCGCCACGCGGGTCCGATGCACGAGGGTGCCTTCGCCGAGCCGCCTGTCGGCGTCGGCCTCGAGGCCGGCGGTGAGATGGACCTCGCGTCGATCTCCTCCGAGTTGAGGGCTGCCGCGCCGAAGGTGAGCGCCAAGGGCCTCGACGCCCCGAAGCAGCCGCAGAACCTCACCTACTCCGCGCCCGACGAGACCGGGCACGAGGAGGTCCGCGGCAGCGGCGCGGCGTCCACCGCCGACGACGAGTTCGGCGATGTCGGCCGCAACGCCCTGTGCCCCTGCGGCTCCGGCAAGAAGTACAAGCGCTGCCACGGCGCCCCTGGCGGTGCCACCGGCTACACCACCCGCGTCAGCGGCTGACCCGGCGCATCTGAACGCCTCAGAGACGCCGACCCGGCGTGTTCGAACGCGCCGGGTCGGCGTCGGGTCACGAGAAGTCGAGGGCGGTGCAGACCCACCGCTGGTCGAAGCGCTCGAACCGGGCGGCGACGGCGCGTGAGCGCTCACCGTGGCGCACCCGCACCCCGCACTCGACGACCGTGTCGCTGATGAAGCAGGCATGCACGCTCTGCACCCGTGGCCGGACCGGCTGCACCCGCGCCAGCCCGGGCTGGTGACCGCCGGCGCGGGCGACCAGCAGCGCACGACGGTGGAGGTCGGCGTACACCTCGCGGGTGGTCCAGCGCACCAGCTGGGAGACCGGGCGGTCGCCGCCGACGATCTCGACGGCTGCCTGGACGAACCGGTGCGTCCACTCCTCGATGGCGTGACGCAGCCGCTGGTCGATGGGGACGACGACGGCGCCGGGGCGGACCGGGGGTCGCCACTGGGGTGGTCGAGCCCGGGGCGGCGACTGGCGGGGGAGCAGTGCGAGGGCGAGCGTGCCCTGGGTCGGGCTGACCGGGACGGGCGCGCGGAGGCTGACGAGCTCGTGCTGGACCGCGGACATGGTTCCTCCTGGCGTGGTTAGGCGGGCGGCAGCCGGACCGTCTGCCCGGGCTGGATGAGGTCGAGATCGGGGCCGAGGACGTCGGCGTTGAGCGCCCGCACCCGCAGCCAGTACGACGCGACGTCGGCCCGCGACGCGTCCGGCCCGAGCCGGCGCTGGGCGATGGCCCACAGCGAGTCGCCGGGCCGGACGGTGACGACCGCGGACCCGGCGGCCGCGAGCCGTCGTGGGATGACCGGCCGGTCGGGGAGGGGCAGGCCGTCGAGTGCCTCGGCGCTGAGGGGCGCGCCGGTGCCGACGGGCGTGTCGCCACCGGTCTCGGCGTGCGCGGGGGCGGTGGTCGCGAGGACGGTGACGCCGCAGGCGGCGAGGAGGGCGAGCCGGACCGTGCCCACGGCGTGTCCGGCCCGGGGGACCCGGGAGCGGAGCAGGCCCACCGCCACCTCCGTCGTGGCCAGCCAGAGCGCGGCCCCGGCGAGGAGCGCTGCCGCGGCGCAGGCCTGCACGAGGGCCTCGGCGAAGGTGGGCCCGGGCGCGGTCGGCAGCCGCCGCGCCGGGGGCACCGTCAGCGCGGCGAGCCCGGTCAGTCCGGCCGTGACGACGAGCCAGAGCAGGGCCGCGCGCAGGCGCACCCGACCGGTAGCGACGAGATCCATCCCGAGAACCTTTGCGTTTGCGTCTGTTTGACTAAGGATGAGTTCG
Organism: Nocardioides sp. S5-5; assembly: GCF_054954065.1. NCBI lineage: Bacteria > Bacillati > Actinomycetota > Actinomycetes > Propionibacteriales > Nocardioidaceae > Nocardioides > Nocardioides sp. S5-5. The sequence goes on along the minus strand of NZ_CP199913.1, from coordinate 3,410,439 downwards.
TTCGAATGCGATGTCAATCGTTCGTCACGGATGCTGTGGATGACGGCGTGCGAGGGTGGTGCCCATGGGCTGGGAGGAGGAGCTGTTCGCGCTCTTCGACGACCTCGAGGACCAGGCCGGCGCCCTCTACGCGGCCGAGCGCGACCTCGAGGTGGCCGACCGCAGCCGTGCGGAGTACCAGCAGGTCACCCTCGCGGGCCGGCTGATGGCCAGCGTCGGACAGCAGCTCACCGTGGGCGTCCACGGGATCGGGCCGGTGCGGGGGACGGTGGAGCGGGTCGCCGACGGCTGGCTCCTCCTCGCGTCCGGCGACCACGACTGGGTGGTGGTGCTCGGCGCTGTGACGACCGTCGACGGTGCCTCGGAGCGCTCGGTGCCGCAGGTCGCCTGGTCCCCGCTCACCCGGCTCGGCCTGGCCTCTGCCCTGCGCCGGATCGCCGAGTCCGGCGAGGCGTGCCTGCTCCACCTGCGCGACGGCAGCCGCCACGACGGTGTGCTGCGGCGGGTCGGTGCGGACTTCTGCGAGCTCGCCACCGGCGCGGACCGCCGGCCGGTGCTGGTCGCCTTCGGCGCCCTCGCCGCGGCGCAGTCACGCGGCTGAGCAGGGAAGGGTCAGGTCGCCTCGAGGTCGTACGGCGGCCGCTCGCCCGGCTCCAGCATCCGCGCCGGGGTGCGCTCCTCGCCGGAGCCGCGGATCGTGTCCTCGAGCTCGTCGAGCTCGGCCATCGCCTCGGCGATGTGCTTGCGGACGATCGCGCGCGGGTCGAGGTCGGTGAGCTCGAGGTCGGCGTACTCCGGGCCCAGCTCGGCGCGCAGCTCGTCGCGGGCGCTGGTGGCGAACCTGCGCAGCTCGCGGGCCAGTCGGCCGGCCTGGCGGGCCAGGTCGGGAAGCTTGTCGGGGCCGAAGACGAGCACGGCGAGGAAGGCGATGACGGCGAGCTCGCCGAACCCGATCCCGAACATGGTGGGTCAGAACTTACTGGTGGGCGTGAGTCCCAGCTGCATGCCGGCCAGACCGCGGCCGCGCCCGCCGATCCGCTCGGCGACGGCGCGGAGCGCGACGGCCGAGGGGGAGGTCGGGGCGGACTCGACGATCGGCTTGCCCGTGTCGCCGCCCTCGCGCAGCGCGACGTCGAGGGGGATCTCGCCGAGCAGCGGTACGTCGTACCCGAAGCGCTGGGACAGGGTGGCCGCCACGCGCTCGCCGCCGCCGGCGCCGAAGATCTCGAGCCGGTGCTCCTTGCCCTCGTTCGCGCAGTGGGGGCAGGGCAGGTAGCTCATGTTCTCGACGACGCCCACGACGCGCTGGTGCATCATCGAGGCCATCGTGCCGGCGCGCTCGGCCACCTCGGCGGCGGCCTCCTGAGGGGTGGTCACCACGACCACCTCGGCGCCGGGCAGGTGCTGGCCCAGCGAGATGGCGATGTCGCCGGTGCCCGGGGGCAGGTCGAGGAGGAGCACGTCGAGGTCGCCCCAGTAGACGTCGGCGAGCATCTGGACCAGCGCCCGGTCGAGCATCGGTCCGCGCCAGGCGACGACCTGGTCGCGGCGCGGCTTGAGCATGCCGATCGAGATCACCGAGACGCCCGACGGGGTCGGGACCGGCATGATCAGGTCGTCGACCTGGGTGGGTCGGGCGTCGGCGACGCCGAGCATGGCCGGGATGGAGTGGCCGTAGATGTCGGCGTCGACGAGGCCGACCTTGCGGCCGGCCTGGGCCAGCGCGATCGCGAGATTCGCGGTCAGCGACGACTTGCCGACGCCGCCCTTGCCGGAGGCGATGGCGAAGACCTTGGTGAGCGAGCCGGGCTGTGCGAACGGGATCTCACGCTGGGCCTGGCCGCCGCGGAGCGTCTCGTGCAGGCCCGAGCGCTGCTCGGCGCTCATCACGCCCAGCTCGACCTCGACGCGGGTCACGCCGGGCAGGGCGGCCACGGCGGCCGACACGTCGCGGTTGATGGTGTCCTTGAGCGGGCAGCCGGCCACCGTCAGCAGCGCCTTGACGGTGACGACCGAGCCGCCGTCGCCGGCCGCGATGTCCACGCCCTCGACCATCCCGAGCTCGGTGATGGGTCGTTTGATCTCGGGGTCGTTGACCTTGCTGAGCGCGGTCATGACCTGCTCGACGGACGGGGACTGCGTCGTACTGCTCACAACGCCTGAGTCTACGGAGCGCCCGGTGCGTTCTCGTCGGCGCCGTCCCCGTGAGACGGCGCACGCTCCTCGAGGTCGGACAGCAGGTTGCGCAGCTCGGAGCGCAGGAAGTCGCGGGTGGCGACCTCGCCGACCGCCATCCGCAGGGACGCGACCTCGCGGGCGAGGAACTCCATGTCGGCGTGCGCCCGTGCATCGGCCTGCCGGTCCTGCTCGGCGATCACGCGGTCGCGGGCCTCCTGGCGGTTCTGCGCGAGCAGGATCAGCGGCGCGGCGTACGACGCCTGCAGGCTCAGCATCAGGGTCAAGAAGATGAACGGGTAGTCGTCGAAGCGCAGACCGCCCGGCGCGAACAGGTTCCACCCGATCCAGCCGACGACGAACAGCGTCATGTAGATCAGGAAGGTCGCCGTGCCCATGAACCGGGCGAACTGCTCGGCGAAGACGCCGAACGTGTCGGCGTTGTACGACGGCCGCCGGACCAGCTGGCGCCGCTCCTCGCGCGGCGTGTCGAGCCGCTCGCGGCGTGCCTCGCTCACGAGCCGCCCCTCCCGCGCTCGCGGGCCCGCTCGCGCCAGTTGGCGGGCAGCATGTGGTCGAGCAGGTCGTCGACGGTGACCGCGCCGATCAGCCGGCGGTCCTCGTCGACGACGGGCGCCGCGACCAGGTTGTAGGTCGCCAGGTGGGCCGCGACCTCGTCGATGGTGGCCTCGGGGCGCAGCCAGTCGATGGAGTCGTCGAGCGCGCCCGCGACGAGCGTGGACGGCGGCTCGCGCAGCAGCCGCTGGATGTGGGCGACGCCGAGCAGCTTGCCGGTCGGGGTCTCCAGCGGCGGGCGGCAGACGTAGACGAGCGCCGCCAGCGCCGGGGTGAGCTCGGGGTTGCGGACGTGGGCGAGCGCGTCGGCGATGGTCGCGTCGGGGCCGAGGATCACCGGCTCGGAGGTCATCATCGCGCCGGCCGTGTTCTCGACGTACGACATCAGGCGTCGCACGTCCTCGGCCTCCTCGGGCTCCATCAGCCCGAGCAGGATCTCCGCGGTCTCCGGCGGCAGGTCGCTGATCAGGTCGGCCGCGTCGTCGGGGGACATCTCCTCGAGCACGTCGGCCGCACGCTCGGAGTCGAGACCCTTGAGGATCTCGACCTGGTCGTCCTCGGGCAGCTCCTCGAGCACGTCGGCGAGCCGCTCGTCGTCGAGCGCCAGCGCGACCGCGGTACGCCGCTCCGGCGGCAGGTCGTGCAGGATGCTCGCCGCGTCGGCGGGCCGCATCTCGTTGAGCGCCGCGACCAGGTGGGTGGCGCCCTGCCGGTCGTCGGCGCGGGTCAGGCCGGCCACGTCGCGCCACTCCACGACATGGGACTGCCCGCGCCGGCGGAAGCCCTTGGACGGCTCGCGCACCGCGACCCGCGACAGGACCCAGTCGCGGGTGCGGGCGGGCTCCATCGCGACGTCGTACACCGTGCCGGTGATGCCGCTCTCCTTGATGGTCACCGTGCGGTCGAGCATCTGGCCGATGACCAGGGTCTCGGTCGAGCGCTGCTCGAAGCGACGCATGTTCAGCAGGCCCGTGGTGTAGACGTGACCGCTGTCGATATTGGTGACCCGCGTCATCGGCACGAAGATCCGGCGCCGGCCGAACACCTCGGCGACCATCCCGAGCACGCGCGGCTGGGTCCCCTCGGTGCGCAGGGTCACCACCAGATCGCGGACCTTCCCGACCTGGTCGCCCTGCGGGTCGAAGATCGGGAGCCCGACCAGCCTGGCCGCGAACACGCGGGTAGGGGTGGTGCTCACGGGACGCAACGCTACCGGTCGCGGGTGCTACTTCATGAACGTGCGCGGGCAGGTCGCGCCGGCGCACTCCCTCGTCTCCAGCCACAGCGCGCGCAGCTGCTTGCGGATCGCCTTGTAGCGGGGGTCGCCGTACAGGTTGGAGAGCTGGTACTGGTCGAGCTTGGTGTAGTAGAGCTCGCCGCGTCCCTTGCGACCGCGGACGTAGGTCCACGGACCCACGATCACGCCGGTGTAGAGCGGGTCGAGGCCGCCCTTGACCGGCCAGCCGGCGATCGGGATCACCCGGCGGGTGGCGTCGCTGTCGAGCCACGGCATCACGTCGACGCCGTCGGCGTCGCGGTCGAGGGTCGTGCCGGCCAGCGCGGCGAAGGTCGGCGCCCAGTCGGCGTTGGTGACCGGCGCCTGCGTGGTCGTGCCGGCGGGCAGGCCCGGGCCGCGGATGAACATCGGGATGTTGATCGCGTCGCGGAAGTACCAGAGCTTGCCGTTGAGGTTGTGCTCGCCGACGTAGAAGCCGTTGTCGGAGGTCACCACGATGTAGGTGTCGTCGAGCTGGCCGGTCCTCCTCAGCGTGTCGACGGTGCGCGCGATCGCGCGGTCCACGGCCTGCAGCGCCTCGACCCGCTGCTGGCGCTCCTCGCGCAGCCCGGCCCGGCGCTTCTCCGACCACTTCTGCCGCGCGGCGCGGACCAGCGCCTTGTCGCTGGGGTCGGCCTCGAACATCTCGGGCGTGGTGTCGAGGTCGAGGTCCTTGAACGTGTCGCGGTCGACCTTGTCGGGCACCGTCGTCGAGATGCCGTCGGGGTCGTCGTCCTCGTGGGGGCTGCCGTGGTGGGGCGCGACGTAGTTGACCCACAGGTACCACGGCTTGTCGCTGTCGGCGCCGTCGGCATGGTCGGCGATCAGCTTGTTCGACTCGTCGCTGAGCAGCGTCGTGGAGTAGGTGTCGTAGTCCTTGATCTTGCCGTCGACGAGAAGCTGCGGGTGCTCGAAGTTGTACGTCGCGAAGTCCACCGTCGGGCGCCACACGGTCCACCCCGGCGGCTGGTGGTGGACCTCGCTCTTCGTGTAGCCGTTGAGGTACTTGCCGACCATCATCGTGTCGTAGCCGGCCTTCTGCAGGCTGACCGGCATCGTGTCCTCGTCGTCGAACGCCTGGTAGCCGCCGCCCTCGCCGCCGATCGTGACCGCGCCGTGGTTGCGGGCGTACTGGCCGGTGAGCAGCGAGGCCCGAGCCGGCACGCAGATCGGCGTCGGGGCCAGTCCGTCGGCGATGGTGACGCCCTGCTGGGCGACGACCTCCTGCAGATGCGGCATGAACTGCATGTCCTTCATCGCCGCGTCGTCCATCGTGATCATCAGCAGGTTCGGCTGCTCCGGCGAGGCCACCGGGGCCGGCGTCGCGTCGGGACCGAGCACCGTGTCGTCGGCCGTCGGGGCTGCCACCGCCGACTGCTCGCCGGGCGCCTGGTACTTCACCACCGGGCCTCGCACGCCGGCGTCGCCGTCGCCACCACCTCCGGAGCAGGCGGCGAGCACGCTCGCGCTCAGGACGGCGGCAGTGGCCAGGCGGAGGCGGCCGGGGCGAGTCACGCGTGGTTCTCCTTGTCGGTAGCGGCATCCGCGGCACAGCGAAAGCCCAGGTTGGATGCCGTGGAGTCCGGCGGAGCCGCCGATCGGGCGGCGACCCGGTACCGGTTGCAGTACGAGTCGTGGCACAGGAACGAGCCCCCGCGCATCACGCGGACCGTACCATCCGCCGGGCCGCGCGGATCGCGCCGCGCGCGGGCGTCGTACGCCGCCGGATCGAACCAGTCGGCGCACCATTCCCAGACGTTGCCGACCATCTGGTGCAGGCCGTAGCCGTTGGGCCGGTACGCCGTGACCGGGGCGGTCGTCGTCCAGCCGTCCTCGGCGCTGTTGGTGGCGGGGAAGCTGCCCTGGAAGATGTTGACCTGCCAGGACCCGTCGGCACCGTCGGCCATCAGCTCGTCGCCCCACGGGTAGCGGGCGCCGTCGAGACCGCCCCGCGCGGCGTACTCCCACTCCGCCTCGGTGGGCAGCCGGCGCCCGGCCCAGCGCGCGAAGGCGAGCGCGTCGTCGTGGGAGACGTGGACGACCGGGTGGTCGGCGCGCTCCTCGATGCCGGAGCGAGGACCCTCGGGATGGCGCCAGTCGGCGCCGCGCACCCCCACCCACCAGGGCGTGGCGGGCGAGTAGCCGAGCACGTCGGCCACGGTCGCCGCGACGTCGGTGTGGAAGACCGCGGAGTAGCCCTCGGCCTCCGCGGTGGTGCGATGCCCAGTCGCCTCGACGAAGGCGGCGAACGCGGCGTTGGTCACCGTGGTCGTGCCGAGCCGGAACGCCGACAGCTCGACCTCGTGGACCGGGCCCTCGCCGTCGCCGGCGTAGCCGTCGCCGAAGTGGTCGCCGAGCGCAGCCCGCCCGGCGGGGATCGCGGCCAGCGCGGTGGGGTCGACCCCGCGCGCCGCGGATGCGGCCGAGCTGCCGACCCCGAGGTGCAGGTCCGCCGCGACAGGGGCCGCAGCGGGGACGCAACACGGGCGCCGGCCCGGTGACTGGGTGGACATCGCCGACCAGTGTGCCCCAGCGGTCGAAGAAGTCGGGGGCCGACTGCGCGTCGTCTACGATTCCGACGTGGAGGAGCAGGGGAAGCGCAGCGCCCACGCGGGCAAGCGGCTGGCTCCTGCCGTCTCCTCCGTCGACATGGTCGTCACGATCGTGGCGGTCGTCGTGGTGCTCGCCGGGCTGAGCGTCTCGCTGATCTTCCCGCCGGACGCGCCGGACACCCCTGTCGCCCACGAGGGCCGCCGTGAGGGCACGCGGTCCGCGGCCGTGGCCACCGACGCCGCACCGGTCCCGGCCCCGACCGCCACCGAGACGGGCGGTGTGCTCGTCCCGCCGCTCGCGATGGAGGCCGAGCGCAAGTCCGCCCAGCTCGTGTGCCACGCCCAGATCGGCACCACCCGGTTCACCGCTCTGTCCTACAACATCAAGTCGGCCCGCGCCGGCAGCCTCGAGCGCCTGCTCGGCGTCATGCAGCAGTCGAAGGCGACCGTCATCCTGCTCCAGGAGGTCGACTACAAGCGGCGCAGCACCGGCAGTGTCGACCAGGCCGGCTGGTTCGCCGAGAGGCTGGGCGGCTGGGGCTCCGCGTTCGGCCGCAACGTGACCTTCGGCGACGGCCTCTACGGCACCGCGGTCGTCTCGAAGTACCCGATCGTCTCCTCCGAGAACACCCCGCTGCCCAACAGTGGCAAGGCCCAGCCGCGGGGCCTGCTGCACGTCGTCATCAACGTCGAGGGGGTCGAGGTCAGCATCTACAGCACCCACCTCGACAACACCTCCGCCGGCATCCGCACCGCCCAGGCCAGCCGGATCTCGAGCATGCTGGCGGCCGACCCGCGACCCAAGATCCTGGGCGGCGACATGAACACCTGGCCCAACTCGGGGCCGGAGCGGATCCTCAGCTCGCGGCTCAGCGACAGCTTCGTGGTCGCGGGCAGCGGTGGTGGCGCCACGCACCCGGCCGGCCACCCGCGGACCCGGATCGACTACCTGCTGTACGGCGGTCCCGACCTCACCGCGACCAGCTCGGTCGTGATGCCGGCCGGCGGCTCCGACCACCTGCCGGTGCGTGCCGACTTCACCCTCGGCGGGATCAAGACCGAGAAGTGCAACGGCGACGCGAAGGCCCGCCCCCGCGACGGCAGCACGTCCGGCGCCGCCGACTGAGCCGAGCTGAGCAAGCCGTGTGCGCCGGGTTTCGGCCTGCCCTGGCGGGTATAGTGCCCGCGTCAAAGGGTCGAGAGCCGCCTGCCTTCCCCGAGGAGGAGCGCCCGTTCGGAACCCGGTCAGTTCTCGGGTGAAGTGGGTAGGAGTCAGGTCGTGGCGAATGTGTGGGGGACCTCGTCGGCAGCAGCGCGGACCCGGGCGGTGGCGACGCTCACGGCGCTGCTCCTCGCCGCGGGCCTGCTGGTCGCCGGACAGGCCGGTCTGAGCCCGGCCGACGCCGCTCCGGCGGCGGCCACGGTCGCGGCGAAGAAGAAGCCGAACCCGGCGTACGTCGTCAAGCCCGGCATCACCTTCAACCACCCGTTCAAGGCCAAGAAGCGCGGCGCGATCCAGCGCAAGATCATCAAGACGCTCAAGAACGTCGAGGCCGGCCAGACGGTCCGCGTGATGACCTGGAACTTCGACTCCCCGCTGCTGGCCCGCAAGATGATCACGGCGCACAACCGCGGTGTCTCGGTACAGATCATCATGGCCCGCGGACTCGCCAGGTCCCAGGGCCCGAACCGCTCCTACGGGGTGCTGACCCGGGCCCTCAAGAAGGGCAACGCCGACCGCCCCAAGGAGCTGCGCAGCTGGATCCGCACCTGCTCGGCGACCTGCCGCGGCAAGGGCGGCGCGATGCACAACAAGATGATGCTGGTCAGCAGGTCGGGTGCCACCAACTGGATCGTGATGCAGGGCTCCGGCAACTTCACCGGCGCCGCCGCCGTGCAGCAGTTCAACGACTGGACCACGGTCACCGAGAACCAGGCGCTCTATGACGGCTGGATGACGATGTGGAACCAGTCCAAGAAGGACAAGAAGTTCCCGGCCCTGCAGTTCACCGTCCCCAGCACCACCATCCCGGGCGCCAGCATCACCACGATGTTCGCTCCCCACCGCGACCAGGTCGACCCGCCGCTGCGGGTGCTCAACAAGGTGCAGTGCAATGGCGCGGGCAACACCGCGAGCGGCCGCACCAAGGTCCGTGTGGCCAACGCCGTGTGGGGCGATGAGCGCGGTGCCCGGATCGCCCGCAAGGTCCGCGAGTTGCACGCCCAGGGCTGCGACGTCCGGGTGGTCTTCATGATGATGTCGGGCAAGATCCGCAGCATCCTCGCCCCGGTCCCGGCGAAGCAGATGGTCTACATCACCGGCGCGACGGCCAACAAGTTCAAGGACCGCTACGTCCACCTCAAGGGCCTGTCGGTCCAGGGCAACCTCGACGGCAACCCCAACGGGAGCGCGACGCTCTCCAGCAGCGAGAACTGGACCCAGCTCGGCTGGTTCTCCGACGAGCACGACCTGATCTTCTGGGACGACGCTCCGATGGCCGCGAAGTACTCCAACTGGGTCGACATGATCTTCAACACCGCTCCGCGGACCCTGGCCAACTACGTCAACTCCGCCGACCCGGACCCGGTCGTGCGGATCAAGCCGGGCACGGAGTACCTCAGCCCGAAGGACTACCCGTTCCACGAGCTCGAGGCCGAGCTGAACTGACGAGAGCGGATCCGGGGCCCGGGTCGCTGCCGAGAGGCGGTGGCCCGGGCTTCGGGCGCGAGGAACTGAAGACACCGAGAGGGCACACATGGCTCAGCGGGTGGTGCTGCACGTCGGCACCATGAAGTCGGGAACCAGCTTCCTGCAGAACGTGCTCGGGGAGAACAAGGCGGCGCTGGCCGAGCGTGGCGTGCTGTTCCCCGGGCGGCGCTGGCGTCGCCAGGTGCGCGCGGTCAAGGAGGTGATCGCCCATGGCGGTCCCGGCCAGCCGCCGATGCCGCCCGAGGGCATGTGGCAGGAGATGGTCGAGGAGATCCGCGCCTGGCCCGGCACGGCCGTGGTCTCGATGGAGTACCTCGCGCCGCGCGACGAGCGGCAGATCCAGCGCATCCGCAAGAGCTTCCCCGAGAGCCGGGTTGAGGCGGTGGTGACCTGCCGCGACCTGGCCCGCAACGTGCCGGCCATGTGGCTCGAGTCGGTGCAGAACGGTGGGGTCACCGCGTGGCCCGAGTACGTCGCCGCGCTCGGCGTCCGCAAGGACCTGACCGGGTCCGCGATGCGGTTCTGGCGCCACCAGGACGTGCCCGCGATCGCGACGCGCTGGGCCAAGGGCCTCGACAAGGGCGCGCTGAGCCTGGTCACGGTGCCGCCGGCGGGTGCGCCCGGCGACCTGCTGTGGCGCCGGTTCGCCGAGGTCGTCGGCATCGACGCGGAGGGCATCGCGCTCGACGTCCGCAGCAACCCGAGCATCGACCTGCCCAGCGCGCTGCTGCTGCTCGAGCTGAACCGCCGGTTCCGCCCGAGCGGCAAGGGCGAGCTGCCGCCCTTCTACGACCGGCTGGTCAAGCACCAGCTCGCCAAGCGCGGGCTGTCGCTGCGCGAGGGCGGCGGCCAGCGCCTGGGGTACGACGACCCGTGGGTGCGCGCCCAGGGCGAGGAGCAGGTCGCGCGGCTGCGCAAGGGCAGGCACCGGGTCGTCGGCGACCTCGAGGAGCTGCGCCCGGCGGCGGTGCCCGGGATCCAGCCGACCGACGTACCGGTCGAGGAGGTGCTGGCGGCCGCTGTCGAAGCTCTCCAGGTCGCCCTCACCAAATGGAGCACCGCCGGACGCGGGCAGGGGGAGCGGGCATGAGGTGGCGTCGCGGCGAGCCGGATGCGGCGCCGGGACCCGGCCCCGCCGCCCCCGACCGGCCCTCGGGCGACGGCCTGCCCCGGGTCGCGGTCATCACCATGAGCCGCGACAGCGGACCGGTGCTGCGCCGCTGGGTCGAGCACTACCAGCGTCAGCTCGGCGCCGATGACGTCTTCGTCGTCGACGACCACAGCGCCGACGGCTCGACCGACGACCTGCCCTGCACGGTGCTGCGGCTGCCGTACCTCGACAAGTACTCCTTCGAGCCGTCCCGGATGGGCATCCTCAGCGGCCTGGCGAAGTCCCTCCTCTTCGCCTACGACGCCGTGCTGCTCGCCGACGCCGACGAGTTCGTCGTCGCCGACCCGGCGAAGCACGCCTCGCTGCGGCACTTCGCCGCCGCCCGCCGCGGCGCCGATGTCGCGGGCGTCCTCGGCTACAACGTCATCCACCGCGTCGGCGTCGAGCCGGAGCTCGACTTCGACGCGCCCTCGCTGCTGCGCCAGCGCGCGTTCGCCCGGTTCACGCCGCTCATGTGCAAGCCGGCCCTCAAGTGGGTCGACGCCGACTGGGCGCACGCCTCCCACGGCATCCGGCACCCGTTCGCGCCGGACCCGGAGCTGTTCATGTTCCACCTCAAGTTCGCCGACCTCGGTCAGCTCGAGCTGCTCGCCGAGCACCGCCACCAGGCGGCGGTCGTCGAGGGACGCGCGGTGAAGTCGAGCTGGAGCCGCCCGACCGACGAGATCGTCGAGGCGCTGCGCACCGCGGCCGCCCAGGTCGAGCAGGCCGTGGCCGCCGACGAGCTCGGGAGGTTCCGGCCGGGCCCGAAGAGGCTCGCGGGGATCGTGCACAACGAGGGCGACCTGTGGCGGGCCACAGGCGCGGGCCAGCACCTCGCGCTGGTGAGGCCGCCGTACGTCCGGATCCCCGACGAGCTCCGCGACCTGGTGTGAGAACGTGTTGGCCAACACGTTCTGAGGGCGAGTTGACATGGAGGATGCGGGGATGACCGATCTGGCCGTCATGTCCGCCGACGCTGCGGGTCTGGTGCTCGCCGGCGTGCAGGAGGACCGGGCCCTCGACGTGCTCTTCGACGAGCGCCGGATCTGGTCGTTCTGGTCGGTGCGCGACACTGAGGAGGCGCACTCGGGCGTGGCCGGCGAGCGCCGGATCGCGTGGCCGGCGCGGATGGTGCGCTTCCTCGACGGGCCGAGCAGGCTGAGCGTGCGCGACCACGTCGCCGGCACCGTGGTCCACGACGAGGAGATCGTGTTCGGCACCGGCCAGGAGCGGGTCGCCTTCGTCAACAAGCAGGGACTGCCGGTCGCGCTGGACAAGTCAGGCCGGTTCCATCCCGAGTTCTCGGTGCGCAGCGGAGACCAGCTCGAGCCGCTGCTCGAGGCCATGCACCTGGTCATCTCGATCCTCGAGGAGGAGGGGATCGCGGCGTTCCCGGCGTACGGCACGCTGCTGGGCGCCGTACGCGAGCAGGACTTCCTCGGCCACGACTCCGACGCCGACCTCGGCTACGTCTCGCGGCACACCTCGCCCGTCGACGTCGCGCGCGAGTCGTTCCGCCTCCAGCGGGCGCTCGCCGCGCGCGGCATGGCGACCTTCCGCTACAGCGGCGGTGCCTTCCGCATCGACGTCGAGGAGAGCGACGGCTCGGTGCGCGGCCTGGACCTGTTCGGCGGCTTCTTCGCCGGCGACGGCAGGCTCTACCTGATGGGCGAGGTGGGCGTGGAGTTCCGCGAGGAGTGGATCCACCCGCTCTCCACGGTGACTCTGGCCGGCCACGAGTTCCCGGCGCCGGCCGTGCCCGAGCGGCTGCTCGAGGCCATGTACGGGCCGCATTGGAAGGTGCCCGACCCGGCGTTCAAGTTCGAGACCTCCGCCGAGGTCAAGCAGCGCCTCGACAGCTGGTTCCGAGGCCTCTCGCCGTACCGGCGCGAGTGGCAGACCAACCGCGAGCACCGCAAGGGCGACGTCGACGCGCCCGCCTCCGAGCTCGCCCTGCGGGTGGCGGCCGAGACGGCGCCCGGCACGCATGTCCTCGACGTCGGCGCCGGGCGGGGGAGCGACGCGCTGCACCTGGCCCGCGCCGGCTTCCGCACCACCGCCTACGACTATGTCCCGCTGACCCTGCGCAAGGCCGGTCGGGTCGCCGGGCGCGAGGGTGTGGCCCTCGACGTACGGATGATCAGCCTGACCCAGCTGCGCTCCGTGCTGGGCGAGGGTGCCCGGATGGCCCGCGAGCAAGGGCCGCGGGCGATGCTGGCCCGACATGTCCTCGACGCGACCACTGACCGGGGCCGGGAGGGGTTGTTGCGCTTCGCCGCGATGACCCTGCGCGGCGGCGGCCGGCTGCACGCCGAGTTCGCCACGGGGCAGGGCGAGGCGGGGGAGGGTTTGTATCCTGTCTCCCCCGACGCGATCCTCGCGGCGATCGGGCGGTTCGGGGGATCGGTCGTGGCCACGGACCTCCGGCCCGGCGCTCCGGGCCGAGCCGGGCGGGCCGTCGTCGTCGCGGAGTGGTGAGAGGAGCGGTGAAAGTCGATGCGTGAAGAAGAGAAGATGACCGAGAGTCGCTGGAACCTGTTCGCCACCGTCCGCGCCCAGCGGCTGCGGATCGAGACGCTCGAGGCCGAGGTCGCCGAGCTGCAGCGTCACTACGTGCGGATGGCGGAGCTGGTCGACGTCGTCCAGGAGCTGCTGATCCCCGTCGCGCAGCGTGACGAGGCCGGGATCGCCGCGGCGATCGAGGCGTTCGACAAGAGCCTCTGAGGCCGGGGGTCGGCTCGCATGGCACGTCGCGTCTTCGTCCACATCGGGCTGCCCAAGACCGCCACGACCTACCTGCAGACCATCGTCTGGGGCGGGCGGGAGCGGCTGCTGGACGACGGAGTGCTGCTGCCGGGGCTGGGGCGCTTCGACCACCTGTGGACCAGCCGGATCGTGCGCGAGGACCCGCGACTGCCCAAGGCGTCCGAGGAGCACCGCACCGCCTGGGAGCGGCTGCGGGCCGAGATCGCGAGCCACGACGGCGACGCGCTGATCACCCACGAGTTCTTCGCGGCCGCCGGCGCCGAGCAGGCCCGGCGGATGGCCGAGCAGCTCGCCCCGGCCGAGGTCCACGTCGTGATCACCGCACGCGACCTGCTCGGCCTGTTCACCGCGAGCTGGCAGGAGAGCCTGAAGAACCGCGGCACCGCCGCGATGGCCGACTACTCCCGTGAGGTCTCCGAGGACCCGCGCGACGTGTGGAACTGGCGCACCCTGGACCTGCACCTGGTGCTCCAGCGCTGGTCGGAGGCCGTCGCCCACGAGCGGATCCACGTGCTGCCGCTCGACACCACCGCGCCGCGCGAGGAGATCTGGCACCGCTTCGCCGGGCTGCTCGGCCTGCGTGCCGACGCCTACGACCTGAGCCAGTCCTTCCCGAACGAGTCGATGGGCGTCGTCGAGGCGGAGGTGCTGCGCCGGGTCAACGAGAGCCTGGTCGCCCGCAAGTCGCTCGGCGCCGCCCGCGACCGCGGCATGTTCATCCGCACCTTCCTCGCCGACGAGCGGCTGGTCCCGAGGCGGGGCGAGAAGTTCTGGCCCCAGCCGGACCGGATCGCCGAGTGCCGCGAGCGCAACGACGCGGCGCTGGCCTACCTGCGCGAGCATCCCGTCGACGTGGTCGGGGACCTGTCCCGGCTCGAGATCCCGGCCGAGCTGCCCGAGCGTCGTACGCCGGACACGGTCACCGACGCCGAGGTCGCCGCGGCCGCCACCGACCTGGTCGCGACCATGCTGGCCGATGTGCGTGAGCTCCGGCTCGACACGAACCCCGAGCCCACCGCCGGCAGGCGCGGGCTGCTCGGCGCGCTGCGCCGCCGCTGAGCGCGTGCGACCCCTCAGGTCGCACCCCCGCCCGCCGACGGGCGCAGAAGATCACGGGCATTCTCCATTGTCGGGGACCCGTGCATTTCCGGAATGAATGACATGTCTGTGATTCATCGAATTACATTGTTGTAGTTATTCGAGCTGTATTGCATGGTGAAGTTGTTACTGATGTGATTCCTGAGGAAATTGTTCGCTCGGTGCATTCGGCACCGTGAATCGGGAGGTCCCATGCGCACGCTGAGCTCGCTTCGATGGCTTCGTGCCCTACCGGCGACGGTCATGGCGCTCGCGGTCCTCGCGACCCTCCTCGTGCTCGCGGCGGCGGGCGCCGGCGGTGACCGGGCGGACCTGGAGAGCACGGCCGCGGCGGCCGATCCGGGAGCCGCGGGCGGTGTGCGCCTGGTCCAGGCGAACATCAAGTCCGGCATGTCGCTGGAGCGCACGGCCGCCGACCTCGGCCAGGTCTTCGCCCAGCTGCCGGACTTCATCACGTTCAACGAGGTGCCGAGCCGACCCGACGCGATGCTCGCGCCCCCGGGCTACGCCATCCAGCGCACGCCCGGCACCTACACCGGCGCCACCGCGGTGGTCTGGGACACCTCCCGCTGGACCAAGATCGCGGCCGGCACCTACAACATCAGCGAGGTCTGGGGGAAGTCGAAGAAGCAGAAGGTCCACTGGGGCGTGCGCTATGCCAACTGGGCCACGCTGCGCAACGCCGAGGGACGCACCGTCTCGGTGGTGGCGGTCCACTTCGCGCCGGTCACCACGTACACCCCGGGGATCACCCTGCCGTCCTACCAGCGGCTGGCGGGGCTCGCCCAGACCCTCTCCGCGCACGGCCCGGTGCTCATGGCCGGCGACGTCAACGTCAACTTCCGCAGCGGCGCCTACCCGCGCAACGAGATCGCGGCCATGGGCCTGGTCAACGTCTTCGACCTGTACGGCGTCGCGCCGGCCACCCACGACAGCGGCGCGGTGATCGACCACGCCTACCTGTACCAGGGCGACCCGCTGCTGCCGGTGACCAACCTCGCCACCATCGGCCTCAACTCCGACCACAACCTGCTGATGGTCGACCTGGGCAACGTCGGTCCGCGCGCCGGCGCCTTCGCCCCGGGCTGGATGTCCAACAAGGACGACCACAAGGCGACCATGCGCCTGGTCCGCAGCGCCATCAACCAGGCGCCGCCGGGCTCGGCCCTGCACCTCGCGACCAAGAAGCTCGGCGGCAAGAGCATCTACCGGGCGATCGTCAACGCCCGGGCCCGCGGCGTCGAGGTGCAGATCATCACCGGCCACCGCAAGGCCACCGCCTTGGACCGCAAGCTCGCCAAGCTGCTCGGCACCAAGAAGAAGCACAAGTCGTGGGCCAAGCGGAAGTCGAGCTGGAGCCACTACGGCATGCCCAAGGCGCTCGTCCTCGCCAGTACGTCGGGCGGCACCCGCGCGGTGCGCATCGACTTCAACCGGGCCTGGATCACCAAGCAGCAGAAGCGGGCCGGCTCGGCCGCGCAGATCCGCTCGGACCAGTTCGGCTACGACGAGATGTTCATCCGGTTCTTCGCGGCGGTGGGGCGCACGATCTGAGCCAGGCGGTGAGGCCGGCGTCGGGCCGGTGGCCGGCCGTGGAGAGCGGGATTCCGCGGCCCCGGTGACATGTCTCACGTCGCCGGTCTCGCCCCGCGTTGTGGGGGTCCGGGCATGGCTACCCGCAGGTACAGTGCGGTCCGGCACCACCAGCGACGTGCCATTGTCGAAGGGGAGAGTGATGACCCGGCTTTGCCAGACCGAAGGCCTCAGCGAGGACCAGTCCGAGATCTTGAAGGCTGTGCGGGTCTTCGTGGACGAGCAGATCATCCCGGTCGCCCAGGAGCTCGAGCACTCCGACACGTACCCGCAGGAGATCGTCGACGGTCTCAAGGAGCTGGGTGTCTTCGGCCTGACCATCCCCGAGGAGTTCGGTGGTCTGGGCGAGTCCCTGCTGACCTACGCCCTGGTGGTCGAGGAGATCGCCCGGGGCTGGATGAGCGTGTCGGGTGTCATCAACACCCACTTCATCGTGGCCTACCTGCTGATGCAGCACGGCACCGAGGAGCAGAAGCAGAAGTACCTGCCGCGGATGGCGACCGGTGAGGTCCGTGGCGCGTTCTCGATGTCCGAGCCCGGCCTCGGGTCCGACGTCTCGGCGGTGTCGACCAAGGCCACCAAGCAGGCCGACGGCTCCTACTCCATCACCGGTCAGAAGATGTGGCTGACCAACGGCGCGTCCTCGACGCTGGTCGCGCTGCTCGTCAAGACCGACGAGGGCGCCGAGAGCGTCTACAAGAACATGACCACCTTCCTGGTCGAGAAGCAGGCCGGGTTCGGGGAGACCGCCCAGGGCGTCACCGTGCCGGGCAAGATCGACAAGATGGGCTACAAGGGCGTCGAGACGACCGAGCTCATCCTCGAGGGCCACCAGATCGCCGCCGACCAGATCCTGGGTGGCGAGCCGGGCAAGGGCTTCTTCCAGATGATGGACGGCGTCGAGGTCGGCCGGGTCAACGTCGCGGCCCGCGCGTGCGGCCTGGCGTGGCGCGGCTTCGAGCTCGGTGTGGCCTACGCCCAGCAGCGCAAGACCTTCGGCAAGGTCATCGCCGAGCACCAGGCGGTGCTGTTCCGGATCGCGGAGATGGCGACCAAGGTCGAGACCGCGCACAACATGATGGTCCGTGCGGCCCGGTTGAAGGACACCGGCCGGCGGATGGACGTCGAGGCCGGCATGGCCAAGATGGTCGCCTCCGAGTACGCCAACGAGGTCGTCGAGGACTCCTTCCGGATCCACGGCGGCTACGGCTACTCCAAGGAGTACGAGATCGAGCGCCTCATGCGCGAGGTCAAGTTCATGCTCATCGGCGAGGGCACCTCCGACATCCAGAAGATGATCATCGGCCGGTCGCTCCTGAAGGACTACAAGCTCAAGTGAGCGGCGACAAGACCAACCCGGGCAACTTCTTCGAGGACTTCGAGGTCGGCCAGGTCATCCGGCACGCGACGCCGCGCACGGTGACCGAGGGCGACCGCGCCGTCTACGGCTCGATCTACCCGACCCGGTTCGCGGTGCCGTCGTCGGCGGTGTTCGCGGCCTCGGTCGGGCTGAACCCGCACCCGGTCGAGGACCTGATCGCGTTCCACATCGCGTTCGGCAAGACCGTCCCGGACGTCTCGCTCAACGCGGTCGCCAACCTGGGGTACGCCGAGTGCCGCTTCCACCGCCCGGTGCTGCCCGGCGACACGCTCAGCACCACCTCCGAGGTGATCGGCCTCAAGCAGAACTCCAACGGCAAGAGCGGCGTGGTCTACGTCCGCTCGACGGCGGTCAACCAGCGCGAGGAGGTCGCGCTGGAGTGGGCGCGCTGGGTGATGGTCCACAAGCGGGACACAAGTGATGCAGCCGCGCCCGCGCCGGAGACCGTCGTACCCGAGCTCGCGTCGGTGGTGGCGCCGGGTGACCTGGTGCTGCCCGAGGGGCTCGACTTCACCGAGTACGACTTCGCCGCGGCCGGCGAGCCGCACCGCTTCGACGACTACGTCGTGGGGGAGCGGATCGACCACGTCGACGGCGTCACGCTGACCGAGTCGGAGCACCAGCAGGCCACCCGGCTGTGGCAGAACACCGCCAAGGTGCACTTCAACGTCGAGGCCCGTCCCGACGGCCGCAACCTGGTCTACGGCGGCCACATCATCTCGCTGGCCCGTGCCCTGTCGTTCAACGGGCTGGCCAACGCCCAGCTCGTCGCGGCCATCAACGCGGGCGCCCACACCGCTCCCGCTTTCGCCGGCGACACGGTCTACGCCTGGTCCGAGGTGCTCGACAAGGCCGAGACCTCGGCGCCGGGGGTGGGTGCGCTGCGGCTGCGGCTGGTGGCCACGAAGGGCCGTGACGAGTCGATGACGCTGCGTGGCGAGGACGGCACGTACGCCCCCGGCGTGCTGCTCGACCTCGACTACTGGGCGCTCATCCCGCGCTGACCTGGACGTCCCAGGACGTCCGCCCGGAGCCGACGCCGGCTGCGCGCCGTGACACGCACGTGTTGGCGGCGTTGGCGTCGCTCGATGGGCGGACAAGCACGACTTCGCTCCGCCGCCTTGCCACCACGCACGTCTCGCGACGCTCGCTACGACGTCGGCTCCGGGCGGACGTCCTTGATCGTGTAGGTCACCTCGTCGTCGACGCCCTGCGCGATCCGGTCGATCATGACCGAGCTCGGGTGGTCCTGGCCGTCGGGCCAGTCCACCTTCGCCTTGGCGATCCCCGGAGCGTTGGCCTGCTCGATGATGTCGTTGATGCTCAGCCGGGCGAACTCGGGGGCCGGGGTGCCGGCCTTGGGGCCGTCGAGGGAGGTCGCCGCGGTGACCTCGCCGTCCTCCACCACGACCTCGACGGTGCCGAGCTGGGGGCAGAAGCAGAGCACCTCGAGGTGGTAGGTGTAGTCCTGCGCGGCGTACGACGGGTGCGCCGCGCCCGGGGTGGCGCCCGAGCCGGGCACCGTCTCGGTAGCAGTGGCCGTGCTGCTCGGCTCGGCCGTGGTCCGGTCGGCGGCGCGCTGTGACTCGTGGGAGCACGCGGAGAGCGCGAGCAGGAGCGGGACGGTCACGGCGGCGACGGTGGATGGGCGCATGGTGCTCATGATGCCTGGGACGTCCCGGGTGGCCGAACGGTTCCCCCTGGCCGCCGGCGACGGCAAAACTGTAACAAGTTCCATTTTGACCGTGACCTGAGTCACAGGATCCTCGTTGGTCGGCTATGCCTCGACCCCTGCGCGTGCGGCAACTGCTCGTCGCCTGCGTCGTCGTCGTTCTCGCGCTGTCCGCCTGTGGCTCCCAGCTGGACCCCGCGACGGTGGCTCGCGTCAACGGCCAGTCCGGAGCCGGGGCCGACCGGACCAGCGGGGTCGCCGCCCCGCTCGCCGGCTCGGACGGGGACGTCCCGGTGGCCGGCGGTGACGTGGCCGGCGGCGGCACCGGCTCGGACGGGGGCGCGCCCGCGGCCGGTGACGGCAGCGGGAACGGGGGAACCGCAGGCACCGGCGATACGGCGAAGGCGGCCGGCGGGACGTCGAAGGGCAAGGGCTCGCCGGCCGGCGGGGCCAAGGCGGCCTCCTGCGACGGCTTCAAGAACCAGACCGGGATCACCGACGACACGATCACCCTGGCGAACGTCGCGGACATCTCGGGTCCGGTCCCCGGCATCTTCGAGGCCTCCCAGCAGGCGGCCCGTGCCTATGTGGCGTACTTCAACTCCCAGAACACGATCTGCGGACGCAAGCTCGCCATCACCAACCTCGACAGCCGGGCCGACGCGGGCGCCGACCAGCAGGCCTACGCGAAGGCGTGCAGCCAGGCGTTCGCCGCGGTCGGCTCGATGGGCGCCTTCGACTCCGGCGGCGCCTCGACGGCCCAGGGCTGCGGCCTGCCCGACATCCGGGCCGCGATGACGACCTCCGAGCGGGCGGCGTGCTCGACCTGCTTC
Organism: Nocardioides sp. S5-5; assembly: GCF_054954065.1. Taxonomy (NCBI): domain Bacteria; kingdom Bacillati; phylum Actinomycetota; class Actinomycetes; order Propionibacteriales; family Nocardioidaceae; genus Nocardioides; species Nocardioides sp. S5-5. The sequence goes on along the minus strand of NZ_CP199913.1, from coordinate 3,390,654 downwards.
GGCATCTACTCGGTCCGGCCCAACCTGATCGCCGACTCCGGACCGAAGTGGCTCGCCGCCCAGTACCCGGACGCGGTCAAGAGCGTCGCGATGCTCTACATCAACGCCGGGGCCGCGGTCGGCAACGCCAAGAGCCAGGCCGCGGCGTGGGGGAAGATGGGCTGGTCGGTGGACTACCTCCAGGGCATCGACGTCGCGGAGTTCAACTTCGCGCCCTACGTCCAGCAGATGAAGGACAAGGGCATCACGATGGTCGTCTACCTCGGGCCCTACCAGAACACCGTCAAGCTGCAGCAGGCCATGCAGCAGCAGGGCTTCAAGCCCGAGGTGTTCCTGCAGGACCCGACGATCTACGACCAGCGCTACGTCCAGCAGGCCGGAGCGCTCGCCGAGGGCACCTTCGTGTATTCGACCATCGACCTGTTCGAGAACAAGGCCAACCCCGAGATGCAGCTCTACCTGTCCTGGCTCAACCAGGTGAAGCCCGGCGCGGTGCCCAACTTCTACGGGCTGTTCGCCTGGTCGGCCATGCGGCTCTTCGTCGAGCAGGCCACGGCCCTGGGCGGCAAGCTGAGCCGCGAGAGCCTGGTCCAGGCGGTCCGCAAGGTCAACGACTGGACCGGCAACGGTGCCCACGCCGCGATGCGGGTCGGCACCGCGGAGACCCCGCCCTGCCAGAAGATCATCCGGTACCAGGGCGGGCGCTGGCAGCAGGTCTCGCCCGGCACCTGGCTGTGCGGCGCCGTGATCAACTCGGGAGTGGGTGGCTGATGGGCGCGCGCAACCGGATCCGCCGCGCGGTCGGGGTCGGCCTCGTGCTGCTGGCTCTCACCGCCTGCGGCTCCCAGCTCGACCCGGCGGACGTCGCGAGGGCCAGCGGCCAGGGCGGCGGTACGACGGGCGACACCACCAGCACCGGCGGCGACACCGGACTCCCGGCCGGTGAGGCACCGGCCGCGGGCGACGTACCGGCTGCGGGAGAGGCACCCGCAGCCGGTACCGCCGGTGCCCCGTCCGCGCCGGCGGCCTCCGGAGACGCGGGGGGCACGGGCGGCGCGAGCGGCGGCAAGTCGAAGGGGAAGGGCTCGCCGACCGGCGAGGCGAAGGCGGGCTCGTGCGACGGGTTCAAGAACCAGACCGGCATCACCGACAGCACGATCACGCTGGCCAACGTCTCCGACATCTCCGGCCCGGTGCCGGGCATCTTCGAGTCGGCTCAGCAGGCGACCCGCGCGTACGTCGAGTACTTCAACTCGCAGAACTCGATCTGCGGACGCACGCTGGCACTGGTCAACCTCGACAGCCGGGCCGACGCCGGCGCCGACCAGCAGGCCTACGTCAAGGCCTGCAGCGAGGCCTTCGCCGCGGTCGGCTCGATGTCGGCCTTCGACTCCGGTGGCGCGGCCACGGCCAGCTCGTGCGGGATCCCCGACCTGCGCTCGACGATCGTCAACCCGGAGCGGCAGGCCTGCAAGACCTGTTTCGGCACCTACTCGATCCGCACCAACCTGATCTCCGACCCGGCCGCGAAGTGGCTGGCCGCCAAGTACCCCGACGCCGTCAAGAGCGCCGCCTTCCTCTACATCAACGCCGGCGCGGCCCCGGTCAACGCCAAGAGCCTCGCCGCCGGGTTCGAGAAGGCGGCCGGCTGGTCGGCGAAGTACGTCCAGGGCATCGACGTCGCGGAGTTCAACTTCGCGCCCTACGTCCAGCAGATGAAGGACAAGGGCATCCGCGCGGTCATCTACTACGGGCCCTACCAGAACACGGTGAAGCTGCAGCAGGCCATGCAGCAGCAGGGCTTCAAGCCGGACTTCTACCTGCAGGACCCCACGATCTACGACAAGCGCTACATCCAGCAGGCCGGCGCGGTGGCCGAGGGCACCTACGTGTTCTCGCCCAACGACCTGTTCGAGAACAAGGCCAACGCGGAGGTGCAGCTCTACCTGTCGTGGCTGCAGCAGGTGAAGCCCGGCGCGATCCCCAACTACTACGGCCTGTTCGCCTGGTCGGCGACCCGGCTGTTCGTGGAGAGGGCGATCGCGCTCGGCGGCAAGCTGACCCGCGCCTCCCTCGTCGACGCCATCCGCGCCACCACGGCCTGGACCGGGAACGGAGCCCATACGGCGATGAACCTCTCCACCGGGGCGACTCCGCCCTGCCTGAAGATGATCCAGTTCAGCGGCGGCCAGTGGTCGCAGGTCTCGCCGGGCACCTACCTGTGCGGCGATGTCGTCGACTCCGGGGTCGGAGGCTGACATGGGCTCCCTGTTCGGCTACACGCTGCTGGGCCTGTTCACCGGCGCGGCGTACGCCATCATGGCCAGCGGACTGGTGCTGACCTACACGACCACGCGGGTGTTCAACATCGCCCACGGCGCCTTCGGCATGTTCCTGTCCTTCGTCTTCTGGGACTTCACCCAGCGCCAGGGGCTGCCGACCGTGCTGTCGCTGATCCTGGTGCTCGGCGTCGTGGCACCGGCGATCGGCTGGTTCATCCAGCGCTTCGTCACCCGCGGCCTGGGCGAGGGGCCGGTCTCGGTGGCCCTGGTCGTCACCGTCGGCCTGCTGGTCGGCCTGATCGGCCTGGCCCAGCAGATCTGGCCCTCGGAGACCCGCGTGTTCCCGCCGTTCTGGCCCGGCACCAGCTGGCGGGTCGGCAACACCTATGTCACCGCCCAGCAGCTGCTCACGGTCGGGTGCGCGATCGCGGTCGCCTTCGGCCTGTACCTGCTGCTCAGCCGGACCCGGATCGGCACCGCGATGCGCGCCTCGGTCGACAACCCCGAGCTGCTCAGGCTGTTCGGGGGCAAGCCGGACCGGGTCGCGGCCCTCTCGTGGGCGATCGGCATGTCCCTCGCCGCGCTCGGCGGCATCCTGCTGACCCCGGTGGTCCAGCTCGACTACTACGCGCTCACCCTGCTCGTCATCAACGCGTACGCCGCGGCGATGCTCGGCCGGCTCACGAGCCTGCCGATGACCTTCGCCGGCGCGATGGCCCTCGGCATCCTCGAGTCGTGGGCGGTCGGCTACCTGCCGATGGACGGCTTCCTCGCCTCGTTCCGGCCGGTCATCCCCGCGCTGTTCCTGTTCGCGATCGTGGTGCTGATGCCGCAGGCGCAGCTGCGGATCGGCCAGGTCAAGGGCATCGTCACCGCGCCGGTGCCGTCGATGCGGCTGTCGGTGGGCTCGGGCGCCGTGCTGCTCGCGGGGGCGCTGGTGCTGGTCAACCTGGTCGCGCCCAACCAGGTGCTGCTCATCGGCGTCGCGGCGACGTACGCGATGGTGATGCTCTCGCTCGTGCTGCTGACCGGGTACGGCGGCCATGTCTCCCTCGCCCAGATCACCTTCGCCGGCGTCGGCGCGCTCGCCTACGCGAAGCTCGACGAGCCGAACCTGCTCGGGCTGCTGCTCTCCGCGCTGATCGCCGCCGCGGTGGGAGCGCTGGTGGCACTGCCGGTGCTGCGGCTGACCGGGCTCTACCTCGCGCTGTCGACGATGGCGTTCGCCGTGCTCATGGACAAGGTCGTCTTCAACGCCGACTTCGCGTTCCAGTTCAACGGCACCCTGGCCGCCGAGCGGCTCTCGATCCTCGGCCTGCGGATCGGCTCGGACACGGCGTACGTCTGGTTCATGGTGCTGGCCTTCGTGCTGCTCGCGCTCGGCGTCCTGGTCCTGCGCCGCGGGGCGCTGGGCCGGCTGCTGATCGCGATGCGCGACAGCCCGTCGGCATGCGGCACCCTCGGCCTGGACCTGCGCTGGTTCCGGGTGGGCCTGTTCGCGCTGTCGGCGGGCATCGCCGGGCTCGCGGGCGGCCTGTTCGCCGGCCTGCGCGGGACGGTCGGCTCGGCGGACTTCCTCTACTTCCAGTCACTGCTGGTGCTGCTGCTGGCCGTCGTCTTCGGAGCCACCTCGGTCACGGGCGCGCTGCTGGGGGGCATCGCGCTGGCGCTGCTGCCCGAGCTCCAGTCCGCCTCGCCGAGCATGGCCGGCCTGCTGTTCGCGCTGATCGGCTTCGGCGCGGTGCTCCTCGGCCGCGACCCCAACGGGATCGCGAACCACCTGTTCCGGATCGGTCGCTGGCTGCGCGCGCGGGTCGCGCCGGGCCTCGAGGACCGACTGCAGGGGCTGCTGCCCCGCGGCGGGAGCGGGGACGGCGCGGACGGCGCGATCGACGTACCGCTGGTGGACCTGGCGATCGACGCGAAGAGGGTGGGCTCGTGACGCTGCTCGAGGTCGACGACGTCGTGGTCCGGTTCGGTGGCGTCACCGCCGTCAACCGGGCGAGCTTCACCGCGGACCGGGGGGTGATCACCGGGCTGATCGGTCCCAACGGTGCGGGCAAGACGACCTGCTTCAACGTGATCACCGGCCTGCAGAGGCCGACCAGGGGGCGGGTCCGCTACCGCGACCGCGACGTCACCGGCTGGCCGGTGCATCGACGCGCTCGGCACGGCGTGGGCCGCACCTTCCAGCGGCTCGAGGCGTTCGGCTCGCTCTCGGTGCGCGACAACGTCCGGGTCGCCCAGGAGATCCACGGCGGGCCACCGGCCTGGTTCGGCGGCAAGCGGGGCGCGACGAGCGTGGAGATGCTGCTCGACCGGGTCGGGATCACCGCGTACGCCGACGAGCGGGCCGACGCGATCCCGACCGGCACCGCGCGGCTGCTGGAGCTGGCGCGCTGCCTGGCCAGCGACCCCCGGCTGCTGCTGCTCGACGAGCCGTCGTCCGGTCTCGACGAGACCGAGACCGACGCCTTCGGCGAGCTGCTGGTCGAGCTCGCGGCCGAGGGCTGCTCGATCCTGATGGTCGAGCACGACATGGACCTGGTGATGAGCGTGTGCCACGAGATCCACGTGCTCGACTTCGGCGAGATCATCGCCTCCGGCACGCCGGCCGACATCCGCAGCGACCCCGACGTCCAACGGGCCTATCTCGGCTACGCGGAGGACGACGGCGACACCAGCGTGCTGGAGGTGGTCTCGTGAGCGTCCCCATCCTCGACGTCATCGACCTGCACGCGGCCTACGGCCGGATCGAGGTGCTGCGCGGCGTCGATCTCTCGGTGCCCCGCGGCGCGGTGATGGCGCTGCTCGGCCCCAATGGCGCCGGCAAGTCGACGCTGGTCAAGGTGATCAGCGGGCAGAAGGAGGCGACGTCCGGCGACATCCACCTGGCCGGCGTCCACGTCCAGGGCGCCACGTCCGATGCGCTCGCCCGCGTCGGGCTGTGCACCATCCCCGAGGGCCGCTCGGTGTTCCCGAACCTCACCGTCGAGGAGAACCTGGTCCTGATGTCGTACGCCGGCGTCCCGGCCTCGGCCGTCCTCGACACCGCCTACGCGTACTTCCCGCGGCTGCACGAGCGGCGCCACCAGCTCGCCGGCACCATGTCCGGCGGCGAGCAGCAGATGCTGGCGATGTCGCGGGCGCTGGCCTCGGACCCGGCACTGCTGCTGCTCGACGAGCTGTCGATGGGCCTGGCGCCGCTGATCGTCGACGAGCTCTACGAGACGGTCGCCCGGATCGCCGAGTCGGGCGTGTCGATCCTGTGCATCGAGCAGTTCGCGCGCACCGCGCTGCGGGTCGCGGACTATGCCGCCGTGATGAGCGGCGGGCGCATCGTGGCCACCGGTGAGCCCGGGGAGATCCTCGAGACCATGGCCGACGTCATCTTGGGAGGGGCAGCATGAGCAGGTTCCGACTCGCGGTCACCGGGGGGATGGTCGGCTCGCTGGCGATGCTGGCCGCCGGCCCTGCGGCCACGCCGGCCTCCGCGGACGACGGCGGCGCCCCGGCGTACGGCGGGTACACGACCCAGGCCTGGTCGGCCCCGATCCGGATCGAGGTGTTCGAGCCGAGCGTCCCGATCCCGGTCGACGCGGGGCAGGCGCAGGTCGAGCTCGACCTGGGCTACAGCAAGGTCAAGGCCGACTCGGGCGAGTCCCGCGGGCGCTCGAGTCTGTTCTGGCCGGGCGACCCGGTCGGCGAGGGACTGAAGACCTTCGGCGAGCAGCTGGGGCTGCCGTCGACGCCGCTCACCGCCAACGGCTACCCGATGCAGGTCAACTCGCAGTACCCGGGTGACACCCCGACCCAGCGGGACGAGTCCATCCCGGGCGCGATCATGACCACCACCTCCGGTGAGGGCACGGCGAGCGCGGAGACCGGCTTCTCGCCGGACGGGGCCGTGCTCGGTCCGGACGGCACCGTTCCCGACCCGACCCAGAAGAGCGGCCTGATGGACCTGCTCACCGGCCTCGCGGGGATGCTCACCGGTGGTGGGCTCGGCGGCGCCTCGGCGACCACCCCGGCCTCGGCTCCCGGCCTGCCGCCGCAGCTCGCCGCGCTGGTCGACGTCGACGGCTACGTGTCGAGCTCGAAGATGGAGGCCAAGGACAGCAAGGTCGTCGGCGTCTCGCGCTCCACGCTGGGCGAGATCCGCCTGCTCGGCGGCCTGATCACCCTCGGCGGCGTCGAGACGGTCGCCAAGGCCACCTCCGACGGCGCCACCGGCACCGCCACGGGCACGGCGGTCTGGGGCAAGCTCGCCATCGCGGGCCAGGAGTTCGGGATCGGACCGGACGGCGCGATCGCGATGGGCCAGACCACCCCGATCCCCGGCCTGAACCAGCTGCCGCTCGACGCCCTGAAGGCGCTCGGCGTCACCTTCGAGATCCCGCAGCAGGTCCGCACCGTCGACGGCGACGCCGGCACCAGCATGTCGCAGGGCCTGCGGATCACCATCGACACCCAGCTGCTCTCGCCGCTGCTCAAGGCGCTGCCGACCAACATCCTCGGCGACCTGATCCCGGCCGAGGCCGGCCCGCTCAAGGGCGTCGTGTCCGGCCTGTCCAACCTCGCGCCCACGGTGGTCCTCACCCTCGGCGTCGCCCGGGCCGAGGTCGACACCGTGCCACCGATCGAGATCTCCGCCCCGCCGCCGCCCACCGACGAGGCCGCCCCGCCGGCTGCCGCCGAGGCCGCACCGCCGGCCGCGACGGGCGGGGTGGGCGTACCCTCCGCGGCCACGCCGGTCCCGGTCGGGACGGTGCCGGCCACCGGCGCGGCGGCCACCGGCGACCTCGTGGACGCCGCGCCGACGGGCGCCGGCCTGCCCGAGCTGTTCTCCATCCCGGGCATGCTCCTCGTCGCCGCCTTCGCCCTCGCGGCACTCGCCGGCTCGTGGTTCCGCCGGCTCGGGGCCGCGGCTCTCGGCATCGGCGCCTCCTGTCCCCATGGCCTCGACAGCGGCCTGCCCGACCTCCGAAAGGCGTGAGCCCATGACCACCGCCGCCACCCCGTCCGGCCGCGCCGCCCGATTGCAGGGGCTCCCGCGCGCCGGAGAAGCCGGCTACGCGGGCCGCTCCGGCATCGCCCCCCTGAAGGACAACCACGACGCGCTGCTGCAGGTCGTGCTGTTCTGGGCGGGCGCGATCCTGCTCCCCCTCGGGATCGTGGTGATCATCCTGGGCTGGTACGGCGCCGCCAACACGCCGTACCAGTGGGACCAGATGTCCTATGTCGTCTCCGGCGGCATGCTCGGCCTCGGCCTGACCTTCGCCGGCGGCTTCCTCTACTTCGGCGCCTGGCTGGCGCGGATCGCCGCCGATGGGAGGGAGTCGTCCAAACGCCTCGCCGACACGCTGCTCGTGCTCGCCGAGGTCACCGCCACCGCCGCCCGCACCGACGAGCAGGGCCTCGACGTCGGCGCCATTCCCGTCGTCGCCGGTGGCGGCACCACCATGCACCGCCGCGACTGCGCGCTCATCGCCCACCGCGACGACCTCGCCCCGGTGGGGGAGGACAACGCGCACCTGGCGACGTGCCGGGTGTGCCGGCCGACCGCGCGGCGCTGAGCGCCGCCCCGCTCCGACGCGGCTGTGGACTGCCGGCCGCTACGCCGGGCTGTCCTGCCGGAGCTCCACCACCTCGCGCGCGGCGAACCACCGGGCCAGGGGGAGCAGGGTCAGCACCAGCACCATCGGCACCACGAAGCCGTACCTCAGCTCGTCCTTCCCGACCACGCCGGTCAGCACCGCGCCGAGTAACCCGCCGACGTAGTTGAACTGGTTGAACCGCGCGATCACGGCGTCGACCCGCTCGACCGAGCCGCCGGCGATCCGCGCGGCCGCGGAGAAGCTCAGCGGCGCGACCACCGAGATGCCGGCGCCGGTCAGCGTGAAGCCGAGTACGGCGACCGGCCAGGTCGGTGCGGCGGTGACCACGACCAGGCCGGCGCAGGCGACCACCGCGCCGACGCGCAGGACCGGCGTGACGCCGTACCGCTCGACGAGGGAGTCGCCGGCGAGGCGGACCAGCAGGCTGGCGACCAGATAGGGGAGGGTGGCGAGGGCGACCCAGCGGGAGGGGGCGTCGACGACCTCGTCGAGATAGACGGCGCCCCAGGTCTGGGCGGCGGTGTCGACCATGTAGAAGACGACCATGCCGAGCCCGACCATCAGGATCGGCCGCCACGGGATCGCGAGCTCCAGGCCGGCGACGGCGACGGCGGCCCCGGGATCGCGCGGCAGGAAGCGGGCCCCGGCCACGACCAGCGGCAGCACCGTGATCAGCGCGGTCCAGGCCAGGTCGACGTCGGCGGTGGCGAGGGTGATCGCCGCGCCGAGCAGTCCGCCGAAGGTCCAGGCGCCGTGGAAGCTCGGCAGGATCGTGCGACCGTAGCGCCGCTCCAGGGCCACCGCCTGCATGTTGGTGGTCGCGTCGACCATGCCGAGGCCGACGCCGTAGACCCCCACCCCGAGGAGGTACGCCGGCCACACCGGTGCCGCGAGCATCAGCGCCGCGCCGGCGGCGACGAGCACCAGCCCGGCCCGCAGCACCCGGGCGCTCGCCGCCCACCCCGACAGCCGCTCCGCGAGCACCGACCCGGCGCCGGCGAGCAGCACGATCGCCAGCAACACCCCGGAGATCTCCAGCTCCGAGAGGTCCCAGCGGTCCTTGATGTCGGGCAGCCGGGTGGTGAGGCCGATGAAGACGAAGCCCTGGGTGGCGAACCCGGCCGCGATGGCGAGCCGGTAGCGGTGGAGGGTGGTGGGCATGCGGGGATCCTGCCACTGCTCGGGGGCGGCTGGCAGGATGTCGGCATGGCCGATTCCGCGTTCCTGGCCCGCCACGGCGCGACCGAGTGGAGCGTCTCGGGGCGGCACACCTCTCGCACCGACCTCCCGCTGCTCCCGGAGGGCGAGCAGGTCGCGCGCGGGCTCGCCGACCGGCTGGCCGGGACCGGGTTCGCCGAGGTGCTGACCAGCCCGTTGCAGCGCGCCCGACGTACGGCGGAGCTGGCGGGCTTCCCCGACGCCGAGGTGTGCGACGACCTCCTCGAGTGGGGCTACGGCGAGTACGAGGGCCGCACGACGGCGGAGATCCGCGAGCAGGTGCCGGGCTGGACGATCTGGACGCACCCGAGCCCCGGCGGCGAGTCGGCGTCGGCGGTCGCGGTCCGCTGCGACCGGGTGGTGGCCCGGATCCGGGCGGCGGCGGGGCCGGTGCTGCTGTTCGCCCACGGCCACGTGCTGCGTGCGCTCGCCGCCCGCTGGCTCGGCCTGCCGGTCGCCGACGGGCGGCTGTTCCGCCTCGACACCGCGACCCTCTCCGAGCTCGGACACGAGCGGGAGACACCGGTGCTGCTGCGCTGGAACAGCTGAGTGGGAGAGGGCAGGATGCTTGACGAACGGCTCGCCGCGCAGCACGGTGTCGGACATGCCGACCGATGAGCCGCGGGAGCCCGGGATGCGGGTGGAGTGCCCACGTTGCCCGACGCCCGTGGCCGAGGTGGGCGACGGGCGCTGGTCGTGCCCGGACCACGGATTCGTCGTACCGCTCTGGCGGCCGCTGACCTCGTCCTACGAGGAGTTCGCGTCCCACCTCCAGCGGGTCGGGCCGTTCCCGACCTTCCTGCCGTGGCCGCTGGGGCCCGGTTGGTCGGTCAGCGACTTCGCGGCCGTGGTGTCCGACGACGAGAGCGCTCGGGCGACGATGGCCTGCGTCGCCGGCACCAGCCAGCTCGACGGCCCGGTCGACGTCATGGTGATCAGCGAGGAGCCCGGCACCGGCTTCGGGGCCCGGGTCGCCGGCCTCACCACCTCCGACGACACCGAGCTGCTCGACCCCGGGCACGAGGTGGGCGACGGCCCGCCGCCGGTGCGGGTCCGGGTCGACCAGTACCCGGTCGGGCTGTGGCCGGTCTCGGTCAGCACCTCGCCGGGGGAGTGGGACCGCTCCGTGCTGGCAGGGGAGGCGGGCGGCCGCTGGCTGTGGCTGGTGCTGCGGCCGGCCTCCGCGATCCTGCTGCTGCGCGACGACTGGATCCTGCGCGACGTCTCCGCCACCGGCCCGCAGCTGGTCGCGCTCCCGTTCGGAGGCCCGGCGCCGTCCTGGTGACGCTGAGGTGGTGCCCGCACCACCCCCGATCGGGGTCGGTACGCCCCTGACTGCACGGCGCCGCGCGGCGAGGCTGGACACATGTCAGCCTTGCGAACCGCACTCCGTCGCCGGCCGTTCACCGTGCTCGGGCTGCTGACCCTCGTCGTGGTCGGGGTCGGCACCGGCGCGGTCGTCGGCGACATCCTCGACCGCGACTGGGGGCGGGCCCTCGCCTACGGCCCCGAGCCGCTCGCCGACGGACACGGGTGGACGCTGCTCACCGGGCCGCTGCTGGCCATCTCACCGTGGTGCTACCTCCCGGTGCTGCTGAGCTTCGCGCTGTGCGTCGGGTACGCCGAGACCCGCCTCGGCACGCTGTGTACCGCCCTGCTCTGGCTGTGCGCGCAGGTCGGCAGCGTGGTCGTCGCCAGCGCACTCGTCCTGGCCCTGGGCCCCGACTCGCTCCAGCACGCCCGCGATGTCGGCCCCTCGGGCGGGGCGCTCGCGGTCGGCGCGGTGATGACCGCCTTCCTCGGCACCGCCCCGCGGCGGATCGTCCGGTCCGGACTGGTCGGGTACGCCGTCGCCTCCCTCGTCCTCGTCGGCCATCTCGCCGACGTCGTCCACCTGGTCGCCGTCGCCGCGGGCCTGCTGATCGGCTCCCTCGTCGGCCCGCGCCGCCGTCCGCTGGTCAACCGCGACCGGGCGATCGAGCACCTCCGGCGCGAGGGCGGCGGCACGCTCTCCTGGATGACCACCTGGCCGGGCGTGCGCTACCTCTACGACCCGCGCGGCGAGGGCTACCTCGCCTACCGCCGCCATCTCGGCGTCGCCCTCGCCCTCGGCGACCCGATCGGCACGCCGGACTGGCGCGCGCGGGCGGCGGATGAGCTCGCCGCCTTCTGCGCCGACGAGCATCTGATCCCCAGCCACTTCGCGGTCACCGGACCGGTCGCCCGCGCCGTCGGCGGCCGCAGCCTGCAGATCGGCGAGGACACCCTGCTCGACCTGCCGGGGCTGGAGTTCCGCGGCAAGCGGTGGCAGGACGTGCGCACCGCCCGCAACCGGGCCGCCCGCGACGGGATCCGGTTCGAGCTCGTCGCCCTGGCCGACACCGACCCGCGCATCGTCGCCCAGGTGCGCACGATCAGCGCCGCCTGGCTGCGCCGCCAGCGCACCCCGGAGCTCGGCTTCACGCTCGGCGGCGTCGACCACGCCATGGACCCGCGGGTGCGGGTCGCGCTGGCCCTCGACGCGGACGACCGGGTCCACGGGTTCCTCTCCTGGCTTCCCGTCCACGGGGGCGAGGGCCGGATCGACGGCTGGACCCTGGACCTGATGCGCCGTCCCGACGACGGCTTCCGGCCGGTGATCGAGTTCCTCATCGCCGAGTCCTGCCTGGCCTTCCAGGCCGAGGGCGCGGACGTCGTATCGCTGTCGGCAGCGCCGCTGGCGCGCAGCACCGGGGCGCCGGAGGGCTGGCTGCAGCGCGGTCTGGAGCGCTCGGCCCGCGTCCTCGAGCCCCTGTACGGCTTCGCCTCGCTGCACGCCTTCAAGGCGAAGTTCTCGCCGCGCTGCGAGCCACTGCACCTCACCTACCGGTCACTGGCCGAGCTGCCGAGGATCGGCGCGGCCGTGCTGGTCGCCTATCTCGTCACGCCGAAGACCCGCGAGGCCGGTACGCCGATCACCTGGCCGGTCCCGGTGGTCGCCGAGGAGACCGAGCGGGTGCCCGCCGCCTGACGGCGACGGTCCGCGGGCGCGACACACTAGCCTCGTGTGGTGACGATCGACCTCCACACCCACTCCAGCGTCAGCGACGGAACCGCCTCGCCCGCCGACCTGGTGCGTGACGCCGCGGCGGCCGGTCTGGAGGTCGTGGCACTCACCGACCACGACACCACCGCCGGCTGGTCCGAGGCGGCCGCCGCGGCGCAGGAGGCCGGGATCGGGCTGGTCCGCGGCATCGAGGTCAGCACCCGGTTCCGCGGAGCCGGCGTCCACCTGCTGGCCTACCTCCCCGACGCCGACGACCCGGCGCTGCGGGCCGAGCTCGGCCGGATCGTCGACGGACGTGAGGCGCGGGTGCCCGCCATGCTCGCCCGGCTGCGGGAGCTCGGCGTACCGGCGACCGAGGAGGCGCTGGCCGAGGTCAGCCCCGACAACCGGGTGACCGGGCGCCCGCACATCGCCGACCTGCTGGTCCGACTGGGCGTCGTACGGGATCGTGACGAGGCGTTCGCCCGCTACCTGTACGACGGTGGCCCGGCCTTCGTCGACCGGTACGCCGCGGACCTGGTCACCATGATCGGCCTGGTCACCGCCGCCCGTGGGGTCACGGTCGTCGCGCACCCGTGGGGACGCGGTTCCGCGTCCGTGCTCGACGAGGCCGCCTTCGCCGAGCTGGCCGCGGCCGGCCTGGCCGGCATCGAGGTCGACCACCTCGACCACGACCGGGCCGCCCGCGGCCACCTGCGCGGGATCGCTTCGCGGCTCGGCCTGGTCGTCACCGGGTCCAGCGACCACCACGGCACCGGCAAGACCGGGCACGACCTCGGCTGCGAGAGCACCGACCCGGCCCAGCTGGACCGGATCCTCGACCGGGCCGCAGGGCTCGGGTCCCCGACCGGGCTGGTGGGGAGATCCCGTCGATGATCGACGCCGTGCTGCTCTCCGCGATCGCCGTCCAGCTGGTCGCCGACGCCGTCCGCGCGTTCATCGCCGGTGAGGGCTGACGTCGCCGGAGAGCTACTTCCGCCCCAGCGACTGCAGTCGCTGGAGGACCGAGCGGGGGACCAGGCGGGTGCCGATGACGATCGCCTTGTAGCGCTTCGAGGGGATCGACGTCGCGCGGCCGCGGTCGAAGTCGGCGAGGGCGTCGCGGACCAGGCGGCCGGGCTCGAGCCACAGCAGCCGGGGCGCGGAGGCGTCGCGGTCGATGCCGAGGCGCTCGTGGAACTCGGTCCTCACGAAGCCCGGGCACAGCGCCATCACGGTGACGCCCTGGCCGGCGTACTCCTGGTGCGCCCAGGCGCTGAACGAGCTCACCCAGGCCTTGGCCGCGCTGTAGGTGCCGCGGGGCAGGAAGGCGGCGACGCTCGACACGTTGATCACGCCGCCGTGCCCGCGCTCCACCATGCCGCCGAGCGCCGCGTGGGTGAGCCGCAGCACCGCGCGCACCAGCACGTCCTGCTGGGCCTGCTCGACGTCGACCGGGTTGTCGAGGAAGCGCTCCTTGAGGCCGAAGCCGGCGTTGTTGACCAGCAGGTCGACCGGCGCGCCGCGGTCGGCCAGCCGAGCCTCGACCCGGGCCAGCGCGTCGAGGGAGGTGAGGTCGGCGCGAAGCACCTCCACCCCGACGCCGTACGACGACCGGAGCTCCTCGGCCACGGAGTCGAGCCGCGCCTCGTCGCGGGCCACCAGGATCAGGTCGTCGCCGCGGGTCGCCAGCTGTCGGGCGAACTCCAGGCCGATGCCGGCGGTGGCGCCGGTCACGAGGGCTGTGGGCATGCCGCAACCCTAGGGGTCGATCGGGCATGATGGTCCCGATGAACAGCGTGCAGGCGACTCCCACGGTCCTCGCTGTCGCCAACCAGAAGGGCGGCGTCGCGAAGACGACCAGTGTCGCGTCGATCGGCGCCGCGCTCGCCGAGCGGGGCCAGCGCGTCCTGCTGGTGGACCTCGACCCGCAGGCCTGCCTGACCTTCTCGCTCGGCATCGACCCCGAGGACCTCGAGCTGTCGGTCCACCACGTGCTGACCAAGGGCACCCCGGCCGAGGACGTGATCCTCGCGACCGAGGACGGCGTCGACCTGCTCCCCGCGACCATCGAGCTGGCTCGCGCCGAGGCCGACCTGCTGACCCGCACCGGCCGCGAGCACGTCCTGCGCGGCGTGCTGGAGGACCTGCAGGCGGGCGGGCGCCACTACGACTGGGTGCTGCTCGACTGCCCGCCGTCGCTCGGCGTGCTCACCGTCGCCGCCCTCACCGCGGCCGGCGGGGTGCTCATCCCGCTGCAGTGCGAGACGCTCTCCCACCGCGGCGTGGGCCAGCTGCTCGACACGGTCCACGACGTACGCCGGTTCACCAATCGCGACCTGGCCGTGTGGGGCGTGCTCCCGACGCTGTACGACGGGCGCACCAACCACGCGCGCGCCGTCCTCGACACGATCGCGGAGACCTACGACCTCGAGGTCGTCGAGCCGCCGATCCCCAAGACCATCAAGTTCGCCGAGGCGCCCGCCGCAGGCCGCTCGATCCTCGCGACCAGCCGCACGAGCAAGGGCGCCGAGGCGTACCGCGAGGTCGCCGGATCGCTGCTCGCCCGAACGGCCCGCTGAGTCACGCGTGTCGAAGCATGCGGCTCAGCGCGACACCGGGCGCCACCGCGCCCGGCAGCAGCCCGGCCGGCGCCGCGCGGCTCCGGTGCGCCCCCGCTACGGCCGGATCATCGCCCTCGCCGCCGCGCTCAGTGTGACCGCCGTGGCGGTCGCGGGCGGCTTCGGGCTGCTCCCCGGCGAGCCCGAGACGCCGGTCTCCGCCAGCCAGGACGGTCCGACGACGCCGGTCGCCGCCTCGGCGAACGCGCCGAGGCAGGACGACCTCACCGCCCTCGAGGCGCCCACGACCGGAGAGCTGGCCGACGCGAGCACCCGGATCGCGGCGCTCTCGGACTCGACCGAGCTCCCCGCGCGGTCCGGGACGGGTCGCCGGATCGTGTTCAGCGAGGGCCGCCAGCGGGTGTGGCTGGTCGACGGCGACGGCGAGGTCGCGCGGACCTACCTGGTCTCCGGCAGTGTCGAGGACAACCTCGACCCCGGCACCTACGCCGTCTACTCCCGCAGCCGCCACGCCATCGGCGTCGACGACTCCGGCACCATGGAGTACTTCGTCCGGTTCACCCACGGCACCCAGGGCGCCGCGATCGGCTTCCACACCATCCCGGTCGACGACGGCGAGCCGGTGCAGACCCGTGCCCAGCTCGGCACGCCGCTCTCCCACGGCTGCATCCGCCAGGACCGCCCCAACGCGATCGCCCTGTGGGACTTCGCCCCGGTCGGCACCAAGGTCGTCGTCACCCCCTGACCGCGATTTGCCCTGGGGCGGGGCCGTCTGCCTAGGGTGCCCGGATGCTCGCCACGTACGGGAAGCACCTCGCCAAGATCTGTGCCGCGCTGATGGTCCTCGCCCTCGCCGCCTCGCTGGCGCCCGCGCGCAGCGCCACCGCGGCCGCCCCGGACCCGGCTCCGGCGCCGGCCCAGAAGGGCGGCGGGTTCGAGGTCCGCGCGATGACCTTCAACATCCTCACCGCCTCCATGGCGCCCGGTGGTCTGGGCCGCGCGAACGCCGCCGCCACCCAGGTCCAGGAGCGCAAGCGCACCGTCGTCGCCTTCCAGGAGGTCCACCAGTCCCAGCTGAAGGTGCTGCGTCACCGTCTGCCGCGCTTCAAGTTCTGGCCGCGCCGCACCCTCGACAACTTCAGCGGGGCGATCCAGATCGCCTGGAAGAGCGACGAGTACGACGTCCGCGACAAGGGCGCGATCTACCGACCGTCGATGGGCAAGATGCGTGCGATCCCGTGGGTCAAGCTCAAGCACCGCGCCACCAAGCGGGTGCTCTACGTCGTGGCGATCCACAACGCCCCCGGCGGTCTGGAGCACGAGCGCGACGTCTCCACCGAGCGTGAGATCAAGCTGATCAAGCGCCTCGGCGCCAAGGGGCGCCACCCGGTGCTGGTCATGGGCGACATGAACGAGCGCGTCGAGTTCTGCCGGAGGGTGGCCAAGGCGACCGACCTGGTCTCGCTCGGCGGCACCAAGCGCAAGCCCTGCCCGGTACCGCCCAAGGCCGGCCCGGATTGGATGATGGCCACCTGGACCGGCACCGAGTTCAGCGACTACGCCAAGGTCTACAACGGCATCAGCGACCACCCGGTCGTGGTCGGCAACGTGCGGGTCGAGCCGCTCGCCGACTGAGTCTGCGAACGCAGAAGGAGCCCGGGCATCTGCCCGGGCTCCTTCCGTTTCGCTGTGTGTCGCTGGTCAGGCGCTCGGCGTCTCCGCCGCCGCGCCGCCGCCACCGCTGCTGCGGCGCCGACGCCGCCGGTTGCGGTTGGCCGGACGCTCGCCGCCCTCGACCGGCGTACCCTCGACGGCGCCGGCGGCGACCGGAGCGGGCGCACCCTCGGCGCCCTCGACCGGCTGGCCGCCACGGGTGCGGGTCCGGGTGCGGGTCCGGTTGCGGTCGCTGGAGCGACGCTCGGAGCGCTCGCCCGAGCGCTCGGACCGCTCGCCCTTGGGCGCCGGCGGGGCCGGGGGAGCGATCCGGCCCTTGGTGCCGGGGGCGATGCCCTGGTCGTGGAAGAGGTGCTCGGAGGTGGAGTAGGTCTCGATCGGCTCGTCGAAGGGGAGGTCGAGCGCCTTGTTGATCATCTTCCAGCGATGCACGTCGGTCGCGTCGACCAGCGTGATCGCGATGCCGGAGGCACCGGCACGGCCGGTGCGGCCGATCCGGTGGACGTAGGTCTTGTCGTCCTCGGGGCAGGTGTAGTTGACGACGTGGCTGACGCCGGACACGTCGATGCCGCGGGCGGCGACGTCGGTGGCGACGAGCACCTTGATCTTGTCCTCGCGGAACTTGGTCAGCGCCTTCTCGCGGGCGACCTGCGCCATGTCGCCGTGCAGCGGGCTGGCCTTGAAACCGCGCTCGACGAGGTCGTCGGCGACCCGCTGGGCCTGCCGCTTGGTGCGGGTGAACACGATCATCTTGTCGGCGTCCTCGGCCTGCAGCAGCCGGCCGATGATCTCCGGCTTGTCGAGGTCGTGGGCCAGGTAGATGAACTGCGCGGTGGCGGGCACCGTCGCGTTCTCGTACGACGACTCGGCGCGGATGTTCATCGGGTGCCGCATGTGCATCCGGGCGAGGGAGACGATCGCCGAGGGCATGGTGGCGGAGAACAGCATGGTCTGCCGGGTCTCGGGGGTCATCCGGAGCAGCTTCTCGACGTCGGGCAGGAAGCCGAGGTCGAGCATCTCGTCGGCCTCGTCGAGGACCAGGGCGTGGACGTGGGACAGGTCGAGGACCCGGCGGTTGGCGAGGTCGATCAGCCGTCCCGGCGTGCCGATGACGATGTCGACGCCGGTCTCGAGCGCCTCGATCTGCGGCTCGTAGCCGACGCCGCCGTAGATGGTGAGCACCCGCAGGCCGCGGTCGCGGCTGGCGATCTCGAGGTCGCTGGAGACCTGGAGGGCGAGCTCGCGGGTCGGCGCCACGATCAGCGCCTGCGGCTTGCCCTGCGGGATCTCGGCGTAGTCGGGGTCGCTCGGCGCGACGCTGCGCTGGATGACGGGGATGCCGAAGGCCAGCGTCTTGCCGGTGCCGGTGCGGGCCTGGCCGATCAGGTCGGTGCCCATCAGCGCGACGGAGAGGGTCATCTCCTGGATGGCGAAGGGGTGGGTGATCCCGGCCCGCTCGAGCGCGTCGCAGATCTTCGGCATCACGCCGAGGTCGCGGAACGTCGGGGCCGCCGCCGCGTCTGCCCCCGAGTCGGACTCGGCGGTGGTGGACGCAGCGGTGGTGTCGTTGGAAGTCAGTGTTCTGTTCGCTTTCCTGAGTGTCGTCAGCCGGTCGGCATGGCGCCAGATCAAATGCGGCTGTTCACACTCAGCCGCGCACATACGTGGGCGGGTGCCCGGGCGGGCCGGTCGCGGTCCCGTTCAGGGGCTCGGACTGGCTCTCGCCACCCACTATCGTACTTGTACGCTCAGCGCATGGCTGAATCCGCCTCCGCGACCCCCGCCTCCGCTGCCGCCGACCCGGCCTATCGCGAGGCCGTGGTCGACCTGCTGGCGGCGATCGCGTACGGCGAGATCTCGGCGTTCGAGCGCCTCGCCGAGGACGCCAAGCTGGCGCCGAGCCTGGCCGACAAGGTCGACCTGGCGACCATGGCGAGCGGCGAGCTGACCAAGGTGCATGCCCTGCACGACCGGATCCGGGCCTTCGGTGCCGACCCGTTCGAGGCGATGGTCCCGTTCCGCGAGCCGCTCGACGAGTTCCATCGGCACACCGCCCCGGCCGACTGGTGCGAGGGCCTGGTCAAGGCGTACGTCGGAGACGGGCTCGCCAACGACTTCTACCGTGAGATCGCGGCCTACCTCGACCCCGAGACCCGCGACCTGGTCGTCTCCTCGATGCAGGAGGGCACCCATGCGACCTTCGTGGTCGACCGGGTCCGCGCGGCGATCGCGAAGGACGCGCGCCTCGGCGGCCGGCTCGCCCTGTGGGGCCGCCGGCTGATGGGGGAGGCGCTCACCCAGGCCCAGCGGGTGGCCGCCGACCGCGACGCGCTCACCGCGCTGCTCGCCGGCGGCGTGGACCGGCCGGGACTCGACCTGGCCGCGATGGGCCGGATGTTCACCCGGCTCACCGAGCGGCACATGGCCCGGATGGCCGAGCTCGGGCTCGAGGCCTGAGGCGACCTCGACCGGGGTCTGCTCCCCTCGACGAGGTGGCGCAACGCCCGTAGTGGGACGCATCTGCGCAGGTCAGCGGCCCTGCCGAAGTTTTTCAGGTGGCGTTTCTCGAACGACTTTTCGATAAGTCGATCGAATAACTACAGTTTGGCGGGTGACCACCACTCCCGCCTCTCTCGCCGCCACGCGGCTACCCGCCGAGGGCGACGCCCGGTGCCGCGCCGACCGGGCCCGCCAGGTCGCCGACGCCCTGCGCTTCCAGATCCTGCACGGCGAGCTGCGCCACGCGCCGTTCCCGACCGAGGCGCAGATCGTGGCCGACTTCGCGGTCTCGCGCAACACGGTCCGCGAAGCGCTCGCGCTGCTCAACGCCGACGGCCTGCTGCGTCGCGTTCCCGGCGTCGGTACGACGCCCGTCGAGGCCAAGTATCCGCACAGCATCGACCACCTGCAGGGCCTGGCGGAGACCCTCGTGGGCCACGGCGAGGTCGTCAACGAGGTCCGGACCGCCCAGCTGGTGCCGACCCCGGAGGCGATCGCCGCGCGGCTGCGGATCACCGCCGGCGACCCCGTGCTCTACCTCGAGCGGCGTCGCCTCGTCGACGGCGTGCCGCTGTCCCTCGACCTCACCTATGTCGTCGCGGACCTCGGCGAGCGACTCCTCGACTCCGACCTCACCGGCAACGACGTGTTCGCGCTGCTCGAGGAGTTCTCGGGCGAGCGGCTGCGCAAGGCCGACCTCGTGATGGAGGCGGTCGCGGCCGACCGCCACTCGGCAGCCACCCTCGGCGTCGCGCCCGGCTCCCCGCTGCTCATGCTCGAGCGGCTCTCGCACCTCGGTGAGCGTCCCGTGGACCTGGAGTTCATCCGGTTCCGTGGGGACCGGGTCACCATGCGCGGCAGCGTCGTGCGCCCGACGGTGGAGGGCGTCCGGTGAGCCGGGCCGGCTGCACCAGCGACCCCCAGGACGGCGTCGAGCAGGCGTCGTACCGGCCCCGACTGGTGGACCTGCGCTTCGACGTGGCCGTCGAGGTCGACCAGGCCAAGTGCATCGAGGGCTGCAACCTCTGCGTCGAGGTCTGCCCGCTCGACGCGCTCGCCATCGATCCGGAGACCAACAAGGCCTACATGCATGTCGACGAGTGCTGGTACTGCGGACCCTGCGCCGACCGCTGCCCGACCGGCGCCGTGACCGTCAACATCCCCTACCTGCTGCGATGAAGGACACCGTCATGAAGAGGACCCTCGGCACCCTGACCGCGCTCGGCCTGCTCGCGTCGGGCCTCAGCGCCTGCGCCGTGGGCGGCGCGGAGGCGAGCGGCGAGACGATCGTCGTCGGCTACCAGTCGAAGACCATCAACACCGTCACCGCCGGCACGCTGCTGCGCGACCGCGGCTACTTCGAGAAGCGGCTGAAGGACATCGACTCGAACCTCCGGGTCGAGTGGCAGGACTACGACACCGGCGCGCCGATCACCGCCCAGATGGTCGCCGGCAAGATCGACATCGGCTCGATGGGCGACTACCCGCTGCTCATCAACGGCTCGCGCGCCGGCACCGGTGAGGACGGCACGTCGCTGGTCGCCGTCACCGGCTACAACCCGCACGGCGCGCTCAACGGTGTCGTGGTCGGCGCCGACTCGTCGGTCCGCACGCTGCGGGACCTCGAGGGCGGCGAGGTGTCCGCCAGTGTCGGCTCCGCCGGCCACGGCACGCTCGTGCAGGCCATCGAGCGCGCCGGCCTCGCGCCCGACGCGATCAAGGTCGAGAACCAGGACCCGGCCGTCGGCGCCTCCTCGCTGCAGGGCGGCTCGGTCGACGCGGTCTCCCAGTTCGTCGCCTGGCCGGGTCTGCTGGCGTTCCGCGACGACGCCCGGCTCGTGTACGACGGCGGTCGCCTCGACCTGCCCACACTCCACGGCACGGTGGTGCGCAACCAGTTCGAGTCCGAGCACCCCGAGATCCTGCGGGCCTTCCTGGAGGCGCAGGAGGACGCGACCGAGTACCTGCACGACCACCCCGTCGAGGCCGCCCAGGTCGTGGCGAAGGCCACCGGTCTCCCGGTCGAGGTGGTCTATCTCTACAACGGCCGCAACGGCGTCTCCACCTTCGACACCACGATCAAGGACGACCAGGTCGCCGCCCTCGAGCACGACGTGCCGTTCCTGCGGCAGATCGGGGTCTTGGAGGAGCCGCTCGACCTCGAGGAGTTCATCGACGACGGCCCGATCCGCAAGGTCCTCGGCGACGAGTACGACGCCCGCGCGGCCTCGACGGACAACGCCGCCGCCATCACCGGCACCGACGCCGTCTGCGGCACGCCCGTCGGCGACGCGAGCGTCGCGGGGGAGGTGTGGGTCCACGGTGAGGACGAGCCGCGTGCGGTCGCCGACCCGGCATGCCTGCTGCGCAATGTCGCGAAGGTCCGCGCCGAGGGCGGGACCGTACGGGCGTCGTACGTGCCCGACGCGGTGACCGGCACCCGCTGGTTCGCGGACCGGATGACCTGGCTGCGCGACGGCGACGAGCTGGTGCCGTTCGCGACCGTGGAGTCGCGCGACGAGTACGCCAGGGCCCATCCCGGCGCCGAGCGGCTCACCTTCGACGAGGCCGTCGGAGCCGTGAGGTGACCACCCAGCTCGAGGCGCCCGCACCCGCGCCCGCGCAGCTGGCGACCGCCGCGGCCCCGCGGCGGGGGCGCCGGCCCGGCGAGGCGGCTCGCCGGGCCCGGCGCTGGGGGCTGCGGCTCGCGTCGGTCGCCGCGGCGGTCCTGGTCTGGCAGCTGCTGACCGAGCGCGACGTGGTGCTGTGGCTGCGCTTCAACCGGATCCCGGGGCCGGTCGAGGTGTTCGACGCGTTCCGCGTCCAGCTCGCGACCTCGCTGTACTACCAGGACCTGCTGCAGAGCGTGATCCGGATCCTGAGCGGGTTCGCCATCGCGTCGGTGCTCGGCATCGGTCTCGGCGTCCTGCTGGCCCGCTCGGGGCTGCTCGCCGACCTGCTCCAGCCGCTGCTGGAGGTCGCCCGCCCGATCCCCGCGATCGCGCTGGTCCCGGTGGCGATCCTGCTGTTCCCCAGCAACGAGCAGGGCATCGTCTTCATCACCGCCACCGCCGCCTTCTTCCCGATCCTGGTCAGCACCCGGCACGCCGTCCGCGCGTTGCCGACGGTCTGGGAGGACGCGCTGCTCACCATGGGCGCCTCGCGGCTCCAGGTGCTGCGCAATGTCGTCCTGCCCGGCATCGTCCCGGGCGTCTTCGGCGGCCTCTCGGTCGGCATGGGCGTCGCCTGGATCTGCGTGATCTCGGCCGAGATGATCTCCGGCGACTTCGGTCTCGGCTACCGCACCTGGCAGGCCTACACGATCGTCGACTACCCCCACGTCCTGGTCGGGATGCTCTCGATCGGTGCGATCGGCTGGGCGACCTCGGGGGTCGTCGAGCTGGTCGGCCGCCGGATGACCCGGTGGCTCTCGTCCGCGCAGAAGGAGTCCTCGTGAGCGTCGTACCCGCCGTCCAGGCCCGCGACCTGTCCCTCGGGTACGCCGGCGAGGCGATTCTCGAGGGCGTCGACCTCGAGGTCGCGCCCGGCGAGATCCTGGTCGTGCTCGGCCACTCCGGCTGCGGCAAGTCGACCCTGCTGCGCGCCGTGGTCGGCCTGGTCGGGCCGCTGTCCGGCGAGCTGCTCGCCGACGGCCGTCCGGTCCGCGGCACGGCCGCCGAGCGCACCCTGGTCTTCCAGGAGGACGCGCTGCTGCCCTGGCGCAGCGCCCGCCGCAACGTCGAGCTCGGCCTCGCCCTCCAGGGCGTCCCCCGGGCCGAGCGCGGCCGCCGCGCCGCCGACTGGCTCGAGCGCGTCGGCCTCGGGCGCTACGCCGACCGGTTGCCCGGCCAGCTCTCCGGCGGCATGCGGCAGCGGGTCCAGCTCGCCCGTGCGCTCGCCACCGAGCCCAGCGTCATCTGCATGGACGAGCCCTTCGGTGCGCTCGACGCCCAGACCCGCGCCTCCATGCAGCGCCTGCTCATCGACGCCTGGCAGGCCTCGCGCTGCACGGTCGTCTTCGTGACCCACGACGTCGACGAGGCGATCCGGCTCGGCGACCGGATCGTGGTCCTCGGTCGTGAGGGCGTCGTGTCGGAGCACCGCATCGAGCACCCGCGGGACACCGACCGCCCGCCCGGTCCGGACTTCCGGGCCGACCTGATCGCCAGCCTGGGACGCACCCGGTCGCTGGCCCCGATCCACGAAGGAAGCAACGTCGCGTGAGCACCTCCACCCTCCCCATGACGGTCCCCGACCTCGCCGACCGTCGCGAGCTGACCTGCGACGTGCTCGTCATCGGCGGCGGTACCGCCGGCACGATGGCCGCGATCACCGCGGCGGAGGCGGGCGCCGACGTACTCCTCCTCGAGAAGGCGCACGTGCGCCACTCCGGCGCCCTCGCCATGGGGATGGACGGCGTCAACAACGCCGTGATCCCGGGCAAGGCCGAGCCGGACGACTACGTCGCCGAGATCACCCGCGCCAACGACGGCATCGTCAACCAGGCCACCGTCCGGCAGACCGCGACCCGCGGCTTCGCGATGGTCCAGCGCCTGGAGAGGTACGGCGTGAAGTTCGAGAAGGACGAGTACGGCGAGTACGCCGTGCGCCGGGTGCATCGCTCCGGCTCCTACGTGCTGCCGATGCCCGAGGGCAAGGACGTCAAGAAGGTGCTCTACCGGGTGATGCGCAAGCGCGAGGTCCGCGAGCGGCTGCGCATCGAGAACCGGCTGATGCCGGTCCGGGTCCTCACGTCCGGCGGCCGCGCCGTCGGCGCGGCCGCCTTCGACACCCGCAGCGGCGAGTTCGTGACGGTCGCGGCCGGCGCGGTGATCCTCGCCACGGGTGCCTGCGGCCGCCTCGGCCTGCCGGCATCGGGCTACCTGTACGGCACCTACGAGAACCCCACCAACGCCGGCGACGGCTACGCGATGGCCTACCACGCCGGGGCCGAGCTCAGCGGCATCGAGTGCTTCCAGGTCAACCCGCTGATCAAGGACTACAACGGCCCGGCCTGCGCCTATGTCGCCAACCCGTTCGGCGGCTACCAGGTCAACGCCGAGGGAGACAGGTTCGTCGACTGCGACTACTGGTCGGGCCAGATGATGGCTGAGGTCAAGGCGGAGATCGACTCCGCCCGCGGCCCGATCTACCTCAAGCTGAGCCACCTGCCGGACGAGACGCTCACCGAGCTCGAGGGGATCCTGCACCACACCGAGCGCCCGACCCGCGGCACCTTCCACGCGGGCCGCGGGCACGACTACCGCACCCACGACGTCGAGATGCACATCTCCGAGATCGGCCTGTGCGGCGGGCACTCGTCGTCCGGTGTCTGGGTCGACGAGAACGCCCGCACCACCGTCCCCGGCCTGTACGCCGCCGGCGACCTCGCGTGCGTGCCGCACAACTACATGATCGGCGCGTTCGTGTTCGGCGACCTCGCGGGCGCCGACGCCGCGGCCAACCTGCCCACCGCGCGGGCCGCGCTGCCGGACGACCAGGTGGCCGCCGCGCACGCCCTGGTCTACCGCCCGCTGCGCAACCCGGACGGCCCGCCGCAGCCGCAGGTGGAGTACAAGCTGCGCCGCTTCGTCAACGACTACGTCGCCCCGCCCAAGACCGGCAAGAAGCTCGAGATCGCCGTCGAGACCTTCGCCCGGATGCGAGGCGAGCTCGACCAGATGGGCGCCCGGACGCCCCATGAGCTGATGAGGTGCGCCGAGGTCGACTTCATCCGCGACTGTGCCGAGCTCGCGGCCCGGGCCTCGCTGGTGCGCGAGGAGTCGCGCTGGGGTCTCTACCACCAGCGCGCCGACCTGCCCGCCCGCGACGACGACAGCTGGTTCTTCCACCTCAACGTGCGCCGCCGGGCGGACGGCGCCATGGAGTTCGTACGACGCCCCGTCGCCGACTACGTGGTGCCGGTCGAGGACGTGACCATCCCCGCGGCCGCACCGCGCGACGTGGCCGTGCTCGCGGTCGTGGAGCCGGACGCCGCCGCCGGCCCGGTCGCGGCGTCCGCGGGCTCCGTCGGCGGCGCGGCGGGCGCCGACTCGCCGCGGATGCTGGAGCTGCTCGCGCTGGTCGACCAGGCGCCCGACCTGGCCACCCTGCGCTCGTTCGCCGCCGACCCGGACCCGCAGGTCCGCCGCGCCGCCGTGGGCCTGGTCACCGAGGTGGTGCCCACCGGTGTCGTCTCAATGCTGACCGGGGCGATGGAGGATCCCGACGGGGGAGTCCGCCGTGCCGCGGTCGCCGCGCTGCGCGAGCTGGTCGAGGTCCTCCCGGCCGACGACGACAGCCGGGCCGCCCTCGTCGCCGCGTGCGGCGCCCACGACCCCGCGGCACGGGCGGTGGCGGTCGACGTGTTGCGGGCCCTGCGCCTCGGCGACCGGACCGTGTTCCGGGCGGCCGCGGCCGACCCGGACCAGCGGGTGCGCCAGCAGGCCGCGCGGGCGCTGGTCTCGCTCGACGACGTCGCCGGCCTCGCCGAGCTCGTCGACGACCCGGCCCGCGAGGTCCGGGTGCTCGTCGCCCACGGCCTCGGCACCGTCGGCGGCCCGGCCGCCGCCGCGGTCTTGGCCCGGGCCGCGCGCGACGCCGACCATCTGGTCCGGGCGGCCGCCCTGGAGGCCGTGCCCGGCGCCGGAGGCGGCGACGAGCTGCTCGGTCTCGTCCTTGCCGCCGTGGCCGCGGCTGAGTGGCAGGTCCGGGTCGGTGCGGCCCGCGGTCTCGTGGCCGCGGCGGCCGGCGACGGCGTCGCGCCGCTCGGGGGCCTCACCCAGGACGCCCATGCCGACGTCCGCAAGGCGGCCGTCATCGCGCTGGGCACCTTCGCCGAGCACGACGAGGCCGCCGAGGCGCTCGAGCGGGCGACCAAGGACGACGACGCCGACGTGCGGGCCTACGCCCGGCTCGCGCTCGAGGCGGTGAGCCGCCGGACGGTCAGTGGTTGACGATCGTGCTCGCCAGTGCGCCGGCCAGCGAGGTGCGCACCCGGGCCACGGACCAGAATCCCACGCCCGGAGGGTGCTGCCCGGAACCACGCCCGTCGCGGTCTAGGCTGACGGCGACGAGCCCGTCCCCGACTCCAGGAGCAGTACACGTGGCAGCGATCGAAGCCGTCGGAGCCCGCGAGATCCTCGACTCCCGCGGCAACCCCACCGTCGAGGTCGAGGTCCTCCTCGACGACGGGTCCTTCGCCCGGGCCGCCGTGCCGAGCGGCGCCTCCACCGGCGCCTTCGAGGCGGTCGAGCTGCGCGACGGCGGTGACCGGTACGTCGGCAAGGGCGTCCAGAAGGCCGTCGACGCCGTGATCCAGGCGCTCGGGCCGGCGATCGAGGGCCTCGACGCCGCCGACCAGCGGCTGGTCGACCAGACCCTGCTCGAGGCCGACGGGACCCCCAACAAGGCCCAGGTCGGCGCCAACGCGATCCTCGGCGTCTCGCTCGCCGTGGCCCGCGCCGCGGCCGACTCCGCCGACCTCCCGCTCTACCGCTACGTCGGTGGACCCAACGCCCACTTGCTGCCGGTCCCGATGATGAACATCCTCAACGGGGGGGCCCACGCCGACACCAATGTCGACATCCAGGAGTTCATGATCGCGCCGATCGGCGCGCCGACCTTCCGCGAGGCGCTGCGCGTCGGCGCGGAGGTCTACCACGCGCTCAAGTCGGTGCTCAAGGACAAGGGGCTGGCCACCGGAGTCGGCGACGAGGGCGGCTTCGCGCCCGACCTCGAGTCCAACCGCGCGGCGCTCGACCTGATCGCCGAGGCGATCGCCAAGGCCGGCTACGAGCTCGGCAAGGACGTCGTCCTCGCGCTCGACGTGGCCGCCTCGGAGTTCTGCGACGCCGGCTCCTACACCTTCGAGGGCGCGCAGAAGAGCGCGGCCGAGATGATCGCCTACTACGCCGACCTGGTCGCGTCGTACCCCATCGTCTCGATCGAGGACCCGCTCGACGAGGAGGACTGGGAGGGCTGGAAGGCGATCACCGAGCAGCTCGGCGCCACGACCCAGCTCGTCGGAGACGACCTCTTCGTCACCAACGTCGAGCGGCTGCAGCGCGGCATCGCCGGCGGCCAGGCCAACGCGATGCTGGTCAAGGTCAACCAGATCGGCTCGCTCACCGAGACCCTCGACGCCGTCGAGCTGGCCCACCGCAGCGGCTACCGCAACATGATGAGCCACCGCTCGGGCGAGACCGAGGACACCACGATCGCCGACCTCGCGGTCGCGACCAACTGCGGCCAGATCAAGACCGGCGCCCCGGCCCGGTCCGAGCGGGTCGCGAAGTACAACCAGCTCCTGCGCATCGAGGACGAGCTGGGCGACGCCGCCCGGTACGCCGGCGCCGGTGCCTTCCCGCGCTACCAGGGCTGACCGACCGGAGCACCCGTGGCCGACGACCGCCGTACGTCCCGCAAGCCCGGCCGCCCCGTCGCGGGGCGGTCCGGGCCGCGGTACGCCGAGCGGCTCAAGGCCGAGCGCAAGCTGGCCGCCCGTGAGCGGGAGGCGGCCCTGGTCCGGGCGCGCGCCGAGCACCAGCACAAGGCCCGGCTGACCAGCCGCGCCGCGATCCTGGTGCTGGTCCTCGCCGTCCTCGCCGTCTCCTACGCCTCCTCGCTGCGCGCCTACCTCCAGCAGCGCAGCAACATCACCACGCTCGAGGCGCAGATCGCCCAGCGCGAGGACAAGATCGACGACCTGCGCGACGAGAAGAGGCGCTGGGACGACCCGGCGTACGTCGCCCAGCAGGCGCGGGCCCGGTTCGGGTACGTCGCCAAGGGCGAGACCCCGTTCGTGGTCGTCGGCGCCGACGGCAGGCCCCTCGACGCCTCGGCCGAGCTCGGCGATCCCGCGAAGGTCGCCGACCCCGACCGGCGCACGTGGTACGACGACGCGTGGGACTCCATGAAGATCGCCGGGAACCCGCCCACGACCGTGCGCGACCCCCAGGACGAGATCAAGGCTCCCAAGGAGGACCTCGAGCAGTGAGCGACGCCCTGACCAGCACGGACGAGGCGGTCATCACGGCCCAGCTCGGGAGGCCCCCGCGCGGCGTCCACGCGATCGGGCACCGCTGCCCGTGCGGCAACCCCGACGTGGTGGCCACGCAGCCGCGGCTGCCCACCGGGACGCCGTTCCCGACCACCTACTACCTCACCTGCCCGCGGGTGAGCTCCAAGATCGGCACCCTCGAGGCGTCCGGGCTGATGCGGGAGATGCAGGAGCGGCTCGGCACCGACCCCGAGCTGGCGGCGGCGTACCGGGCCGCGCACGAGGCCTACCTCGCCGACCGGGCCGCGATCGGGGAGGCGGGTGGCTTCGACGTACCCGAGATCGAGGGCATCTCCGCCGGCGGCATGCCCGACCGGGTCAAGTGCCTGCACGTCCTGGCGGGCCACGCGCTCGCGGCCGGGCCGGGCGTGAACCCGCTCGGCGACGAGGTGCTGGAGATCCTCGGCGACTGGTGGGCCAAGGGGCCCTGCGTGTCGCCGGCGGACGCCGCCGGTGCGTGAGCCGGTCGCCGCGATCGACTGCGGCACCAACACCATCAAGCTGCTCGTCGGCGACCCGGCGGGCGACCCGGCGGGGGTACGCCGCGAGAGCCGGATGATCCGGCTCGGCCAGGGCGTCGACGCCACCGGCCGGCTGGCGCCCGAGGCCCTGGAGCGGGCCTGGGTCGCGATCGACGAGCTGGCCGGGGTCGTCCGGGCGGCCGGTGTCGGACCGGCCCGGATCCGGTTCTGCGCGACCTCGGCCACCCGCGACGCGGCCAACGCGGCCGAGTTCACCGACGGCGTCCGGGCCCGGCTCGGGATCGACCCCGAGGTGCTCTCGGGCGAGGAGGAGGCCCGACTCGCCTTCGACGGTGCGGTCCGCGGGCTCACCGCGGCGGCCGTGCCGGTCGCGAGTCCGGCGCTGGTCGTCGACATCGGCGGGGGCTCGACCGAGCTGATCCTCGGCGACCCGGCCGGCGGCCCCAGCGCCGCGCACTCCATGGACATCGGCTCGGTGCGGCTCCACGAGCGGTACGTGCGCCACGACCCGATCACCCCTGACGAGATCGCCGCGGTGGTCGTCGACATCGACGCCGCCCTCGACGCCTGCCCGATCGACCCGGCCGCCGCTCGCTCGGTGGTCGCGGTGGCCGGCACCAACACCACGATCGCCGCCGGCGCCCTCGGCCTGGCCGCCTACGACCGCGACCTGATCCACGCGCGGGCGCTCGCCGTACCGGACGTGCTGGCGCAGGTCGACCGACTCCTCGCGATGAGCGTCGCCGAGCGCCGCGCCCTCGGCTGGATGCACCCGGGCCGGGCCGACGTGATCGACGCCGGCGCCCTCATCGTCGCGCGGGTGCTGGCCCGCCTCTCGGTCGAGACGATCGCCGTCGCCGAGACCGACATCCTCGACGGGATCGCCTGGTCGCTGGTGTCCTGAGCCGGGCGGTTATCAGATCTGACGCCGTTCTGCCGGGCCGCCGTCGCCCCGTCAGACCCCCGAAGGACCCTGATCCAGCCGGTTTCCGGGTGACCTGCCGGGTGAATTCCAGAATTTTACTTTCGGTTCTGAGCCCCCCGAAAAGGCCCGATCAGCCGCCTTTCGCCGGCGCTGGGGAGCGCTCCGGGAGGCACCCGGAGAGCCTGTCCGGCGCGGCTCCGGACGTCCCGGCCGGCCTGTCGGGGAGGGCCCGGAACCGGTGCCGTCGGACATGACCGCGACCGCCCGCCCGGCGCCGCGGCGCCGGGCGTGACGTCTGACGGGTCGTGCCGTTTGACTTTGGTCATGGAAAAGTTCGCCTACGATTTCTCCCGATGAGTCACATCGACGCACGTTGGGCACAGCTGCTGGGGACGGTCGATCCGGCCGTTCTCGGTTCGCGCGTGCGCGCCGCGCGTGTGGCTCAGGGACTCAACCAGGCGGACCTGGCGGGCGACGCCTACTCCGTGGGCTACATGTCGCGCATCGAGTCCGGGACCCGCCGCCCGACACTGGCGGCGCTGACGGTGATCAGCGAGCGGCTCGGCGTGGAGGTCAGCGAGCTGCTCGCCGGCGCCTCCGAGGCGGAGGTCGACGAGATCCGGCTGGGGCTCAGCTACGCCGAGCTGGCCCTCGAGAACGGCGAGGCGGTCGACGCCGAGCACCAGGCCCGGGCCGCGCTCGCGCGCGCCGAGGGCGTCTCGGTCTCCGACCTGAAGATCCGCGGCCGGTTCGTCGTGGCCCGCTCCCTGGAGTCGATGGGCCAGCTCGACGACGCGATCCGCGAGCTCGAGGCGCTGCTCGCCGACGTCGACGGGGTCGCGGCCATCAAGTGCGGCATCGCGCTGAGCCGGTGCTACCGCGAGGCGGGCGACCTCGCCCTCGCCATCGAGGTCGGCGAGCGGGTCCAGCCCGAGATCGTCGCCAGCGGGCTCGAGCGCACCGACGAGGCCGTCCAGCTCGCGATGACCGTGGCGCTCGCCCACATCGAGCGCGGCGACCTCAGCCGGGCGACCCGGATCTGCACCGACGCGATCGAGCTCGCCGAGGAGATGGCCTCGCCGGTGGCCCGGAGCGCGGCGTACTGGAACGCCAGCATCGCCTACTCCGAGCGGGGGCAGACCCAGTCCGCCCTCACCCTGGCCACCCGGGCGCTCGCGCTGCTCGGCGAGGGCCAGGACAGCCGCAACCTCGCCTACCTGCGCCTCGAGCTCGGACGGCTGCACCTCGGGACCGAGTCGCCGGACGTGGCGACGGCCATCAAGCACGTCACCAGGGCGGCCGACGAGCTGCAGGCCTCCAGCGGCTCACGCGCGCAGATCGCGCACGCCCAGACCATCTTGGCCCGCGCCCTGGTGCTGGACGGCCGGCCCGACGCGGCGCTGGACGTCGCGGCCGAGGCCCGCGCCGGCACCCCAGCCGAGGCCAGCCTCGGGGCGGCCGAGGCCGCGATGGCACAGGCCGAGGCGCTCGCCGAGCTCGGTCGCGACGCCGAGGCCGTGGCGGCCTGCCGCGAGGCGGCCGAGCTCCTGTCCCGGCGCACCGAGGCGGACCGGTGGGTCGCCCAGGCGTGGTGCGAGCTCGCGGACCTCTTCGAGTACCTCGGCGAGGTCTCGGCGGCCCATGCCGCCGTCAAGCAGGCGGCGAGCGCCAGCGGGCTCCGGCTCCGCGCGCGCGAGAGCCGGACCCGCCGGGTCGCCCAGACCTTCTAGGTCGCTTCCAGGTCGTTCAGCAGCAGCCGGCCGGGCGGTCGGCGAGCACGACCGAGGCGCCCGTCGACGGCGTGCCCAGGGTGGCGGCGAGGGTCGCGGCGAGGGCGGCAGCGGTGGCGGCGAGGATCTTGCGAGTCTTCATCAGGGTTCTCCTTCTGGGGGTGGCGGCCGGCGCTCTCGGGACGTCGGCTCGCCTCGTTGCCAATGAGGTTGTCACATCTTGGTAATCGGGGGAATGGGATCGGGTCAAGCCCCGGGCGCGGTCGTGGACAGCGCCGAGCGGCGGTGGAGCGCGGCACCGGGCGTCGTACGGGTGCCGTCGGCGGGGGGACGACGCCCCTCCGGGAGTCGCTCGCGGCCGGTCCCGGAGTGCCCACGACGCGGCCTCGGCGGGCGTCGGGGCGACCGGCTCGGGAGGAAGCCGGGCGGGCATGGCGGCGGTCACGAAGCACTGGTGTGCGGTGCTGCCCGATCTGATCCGAGCGGGCTGTGGATGAGCGTGAACGCGCTTGCCGGGCCCGTGATTGGCGCTTATCGTCCAAAGCGACCCGAGGGCCGGCGCCGGATGGGTCCGACCGGCACTCTCTCGGGCGGATCGCAGGTTGAAGCGAGCGTGGGCTCTCCCACATTTGACGGAACGCGTGGGGTTGCGTTCCATGACTTTTCACTGGGGACCCGAAATGACGTCATTGAGCGAGCAACCGGCTCGCGTCACCGAGCTACGGCCCACCGGCCGTGGCGCCCGACCGCTTCCTCGCCATAGCGAGGTGGTCACCGACTCCGACCTCCTGATCCGCTGCCGTCGCCGCGACTCGGAGGCCTGGAACCAGCTGGTCGCCCGCTACGAGCGCCTCGTCTACACCGTCGCCCTGCGCAACGGCCTCAGTGCCGAGGACGCCGCCGACGTCACCCAGGCCACCTTCGTGGCCCTCATCGACGCCCTCGACCGCCTCCGCGACGACGAGAAGCTCGCGTCCTGGCTGATGACGGTCGCCCGTCGCCAGGCCTGGCGCTCCCGCAACCTGAGCCGACGGACCACGCCGCTCGACGCGTCCCCGGAGGAGGTGAGCGACCCCTTCGCCGACTGGGCCACGACGACCGCGCTCCACGACGCGCTGTCCACCCTGGGCGGCACCTGCCGCGAGCTCCTCCTCGCGCTGTACTTCGAGCCCGAGACTCCGAGCTATGCCGAGATCGCCGAGCGCTTCGGGCGGTCCATCGGGGGCATCGGCCCACTGCGCGGCCGGTGCCTCGACAAGCTGCGCGTGATCATGGGGGAGGAGGCATGACCACCTCCCGCTCCCGGCCGACCTTCACCGAGCTCGTCGACTGGCTCGACGGCCGGCTCGGCACGGATGCGGCCGAGGACATCGCGTCGTACGTCGCCGTGGGCGACGCGACGACCCTCGAGAGCGTCGAGTGGATCCTCGAGTTCGTCTCCGGGGCCGCCTCGATGCCGCTGCAGCAGCGTCCCCCCGAGCTCGGCTCCCGGCTGCGGGGGATCTTCGACCAGCTGCACCGTCCGCGCCAGGGCCGCGACTGGACCGAGGCCGCCCTGCTCCACGACACCCGCTCCCAGCTGGGCGCCGTGGGGGTGCGCTCCTTCGCCGAGGGAGGCGTCCACCTCGCCTTCGAGAGCGAGCTCGGCCGCTTCGTGCTCGACGCGACCGCCTCGGCGGTCGGTGAGGTCGACGTCCAGGGACTGATCATGGTCCCGCCCGGCACCGGCGGCGTCGACCTCGCGTTCCTCGAGCGCGGCGACCTGCGGCGCGCGGTGCGGTCCACGCCGGACGGCAGGTTCGACGCGCGGGGCGTCCCCGTCGGGGTCGACGAGCTGTGGCTGACCGCAGGACCGGTCCGGGTCCGCACCACCCTCGACCTTCGCTCCTGACGGCGGGGTCATGACTCTCGGAGAACGACTGCCGGCCAGTGCCGGCAGCGAGATCGACGATCTCGTCGACGAGGCGCAACGCTGGCTGCACCGCGACGCGGAGCGCAGTCGCGGCCTGCTCGACCGGGCCGAGGCCGGCCTGCGCGGCCAGCGCGACGTCGCGCGGGTGGCGTGGCTGCACCAGGTGCGCGGCGACCTCGCCGTCGCCTGCGGGGAGCTCGGCGCGGCCGCCAGCCTCTACCGCACCGCGCGCCGCCACTGGCTCGCCGTGGGCGAGCCGGTCGAGGCCGCCCGGGCCGCGGCCGGCGGGCTCGAGGTGCAGCTGCTGGTCGGCGACTTCGAGGCGGCCGAGTCCGGCCTGCTGCGGCTGCAGGCCGAGCTCCACCGGGTCGCTCGCCGCGACTCCCGGGTGCCGCGCCTGGGCGCGCTCGTGCAGCGCCAGCTCGCCGACGCCCGGGCCGGACGGGGCGAGGTCACCGCCGCGCTGCGTCAGTACGACGCGGCCGAGAACCTGTTCGCGGCCCTCGCCGACGCCGACAGCATCGCGCGGGTGCAGCACCTGCGCGGGCTGGCCGCCCTCGACGCCGGCCTGACCCACAACGCGCTCCTGGAGCTCAACCGGGCCCGGCGGTCCTACGCCGGGTCCGGCCAGCACCACCGCGCCGCGGCCGTCGCGACCCGGGTCGCCGAGGCCTACTCCGCCACCGGTCAGGTCGCCCGGGCACTCGAGGTGCTCGACTGCGTCGCGCCGGATGTGCCGGAGGCCCAGTGGCACGTCGCGTTCCACGCCCTCGTCCGCTCCGGCGCCCTGCTGCGGGCCGGCTTCGCGGCCGAGGCGCACGCGGAGGCCGGCGCGGCCGAGGAGGTCTTCGTCCGGATCGGGGCCGTGGAGCACTCCGCGCGCGCCGCCCTCGCGAGCGCGCAGGCCTCGCTGGCCTGGGGCAGGCGGCGTGCCGCGGTCGCCGAGCTCGAGGTCGCCGAGCGGCTCTTCGGCGAATGCGGCAGTCGCCACATGCGGGTGCGCACCTGGCTGCTCCAGGCCCAGGCGGCCTGGGCGCTCGGGGATCCGGAGGGCTGTCGCGCCGCCTGCGACCGGGTCCTCGCCGCCGAGCACGACGACACCCCGCCGTCCCTGGCCATCCACGCCCGGCTGACCGCGGCCCGGACCGCCGAGGTCGACGCGGCCGCCGAGCTGCTCGACGAGGCCGACCAGTGGGCCGCCCGGGTCGCGATCCCCGAGCTGGAGGTCGACGTGCTGCTCGCCCGGGCCCGCCACGAGCGGCGCACCCGGCAGGTGCCGCGCGCCGTCGAGACCCTGCGCCGCGCGCTCAGCGTCGGCCGGGCCTGGGAGCAGCGGCTCGGCCAGCGTGGACGCGTCGTGTGCCCGTCGCTGACCGAGGCGGGCGAGGAGCTGATCCTCCTGCTGCTCGAGCGCGGCGACCACGCCGGCCGGGTCGAGGCCCTGCGCCGCGCCCGGGCCGCCAAGCGGGCCCGGGTGGAGCTGCCGGCTCGCCGGCCCATGGACACTCCCGACGAGGAGGAGCGCGGACGGCGCCTGGACGCCCTGCTGTCCGATGCCGTCGCGGTGACCGCGGTCGCCCTCCCACGCCCCGAGGAGGACGCCGACGAGGTGCTGCCCGCCGTGCCCAGCGGGTCGCTCGTCGAGTTCTACGTCGCCGGTGACGACATCGTGGTGTTCGTGGTCCGCGACGGCCACGTCGACGCCCGGGTGCTGACCAGCGCGACCGAGGGCACCCGGCGGCTGGTCGCGGCGTGGCAGCAGGAGTGCCTGCTGATGGCCCCGGGCTACCGCGGCCCGGCGGGATGGACCACGTCGGCCGCCCTCGACGGTCTCTACGACCTGCTGCTCGCACCCGTGGTCGACCTGCTCGAGGACCTCGACGACCAGCTCCACGTCGTGGGCCACCGGCACCTGCACGGCGTGCCCTTCGACGCGCTCCTCGACGAGGTCGGCCCGTGGTACGCCCACCTCGCGCGCCCCGGCACCCCGCCCGAGCCCGGCAGCGTGCCGATCGCGGCTCTCGATCTCGCGACGCTGGTGGTCGCCGTACCGGACCAGAACGCGCCCTCCATCGCCGACGAGGCCGAGATGATCCTGCGCACGCTCCCCGCGGCCGACGTCCTGGTCGGCGCGGGAGCCACGGCGCAGGCGCTGGCGGAGCGCGCCGGGGGAGCCGATGTCGTCCACCTGGCCTGCCACGGCGTGTTCCGGCCCGACGACCCGCTCGGGTCGGGCCTGCGGCTCGCCGACGGCTGGCTGCACGCGCGCGACCTGGTCGCGGGCGCCGTACCCCTCGACGGGGCGGTCGTGGTGCTGAGCGCCTGCAGCTCGGGGCGCTCGCCCGACTACACCGCAGGGCAGGTCGGGCTGGTGCCGGCCTGCCTCGCCGCCGGCGCGCGGGGCGTGATCGCCGCGCTGTGGGCGGTCGACGACCAGGTGACCCTCGAGCTGATGACGCACTTCTACCGCGCGCTCGCGGAGGGGACCGAGCCGTCCCTCGCGCTGCGCCGCGCCCGGCGCGCGGTGGCTCGGCGGCTGCCGCACCCGTACTACTGGGCCGCGTTCTGCTACGTCGCGAGCGAGTGATCGAACTTTCTTCGATGCGTCGTGGATCAATCGCCCGGGCCGGCGCACTAGTGGCACGTGTCCAGTCGATCCGAAGACGAGGGCGAGCTGCGGGCCGACCCCGACCAGCACGCCGCGACCCTGCGTGCCACCCGTGATGCCCACCGCGACGCCCAGGCGATCTTGGCCCTCGCCGGGCAGGTGCGGGACGAGGCGAGCGAGGCGGCCGAGGCCATCGTGCTCGAGGCCCGCGACGCCGCCGAGCGCACCCGGCTGGAGGTCGCCGCGTGGGCGGTGGAGCAGCGCACCAAGGTCGACGCCCTCGTGGCCGACCTCGCCGAGGCCGCGAGCCTCGACGCCGAGGTGATCCGCGCCGAGGCACTGCGCACCTCGATGAGCGAGGCGGAGGAGACCGCCCGTCACTACGTCGCCGACGCGACCACGCAGGCCCAGCACATCGCCGGCGAGATCAGGACCGAGGCGCGCCTGGTCCTCGAGCGCGCCACCGAGCTGTGCGACGAGGTGACCGAGGCGATCGCGGACCTCACCTGGGCCGCCGCGGCGGTCTCGTCGCGGATCGAGGGCGCGCGCGCCCGGATGGCCGACGTGCTCGCGGGGCATCCGGTGCCCGAGCCGGCACCCGAGGACGCCGGGGAGGCGGACGGCCTGGGATGATCGGGGCGTGAGCACCGACCTGTACGCCGTCACCGTCCTGGGCCACGACCGTCCCGGCATCATCGCCGCCACCACGGCCGGCCTCGCGGAGCTCGGGCTCAACATCGAGGACTCCACGATGACGCTGCTGCGCGGGCACTTCGCGATGATGCTGCTGTGCCGCGGCGGCTCGGACGCGGCCGCCATCGAGCGTGCCCTCGCCCCGCTCGCCGCCGGCGGCGACCTCGACGTCGCCGTCCGCCCCGTGACCGACGCGCCCACCAACGCGGCCGGCGGCAGCGCCTGGGTGCTGACCGTCCACGGGGGCGACCGCTCCGGCATCGTCTCGGCCGTCGTCGCCGAGGTCGCCGCGGCCGGCGGCAACATCACCGACCTCACGACCCGGCTCGCCGGCGACCTCTACCTGCTCGTCGCCGAGCTCGACCTGCCGGCCGACGCCGACGTCGCGGCCGTCGAGGACGCCATCCGGGCCTCGGCCGAGCGGGTCGGCGTGACCGCCACCCTGCGCCCGGCCGAGGCCGACGAGCTGTGAGCCTCGAGGAGGGCAGCGCGCGGGTCGCGGGCTGGTCGGAGGCCGAGCTCGGCGTCGAGGGGCGGGTGCTGACCGTCGTCCGGGCGCCCGAGGGAGTGCTCTCGGCCCGTGGCGCCGACGTCGACCCGACCTCGGCGGACATCGTCCAGCTCGCCGCCGACCTGGTCGCCACCATGCGGGTCAGTCCCGGCTGCGTCGGTCTCGCCGCCAACCAGATCGGCGTCGGGGTCCGGGTGTTCTGCGTCGACGTCACCGAGCATCCCAAGACCCGCACCCGGCACGGCACCTTCGTGCTCTGCAACGCCGAGGTCGTCGAGTCCAGCCGCAACGAGAAGGCCCGCGAGGGCTGCATGAGCGTCCCCGACCTCACCGGCGACGTGAAGCGCGCCTCCCGGCTGACCGTCCGCGGCCGGCTGCCGGGAACCGGCGAGACGGTGTCGTTCGCGACCGATGCGTTCGAGGCGCGCGCCCTGCAGCACGAGATCGACCACACCGACGGCCTCCTGTTCCTCGACCGGGTCGCCGGCGCGCACGCCATCTATCCTCGTCAGACCTACCTGTAGCCTGCCTGCAGACAACGCCCCCGTATCCCAACTGGCCAGAGGAAGCCGCCTTAAAAGCGGCACAGTCTGGGTTCGAATCCCAGCGGGGGCACTCCTTCTGCTCAGAGCAGAACTCTCCGCGGACGCCCTGGCCGGGCCGATCCGCCGACCTACGATGAGGCATGGCCGAGGATCAGAACGCGGCGGAGCCGCTGTGGCGGGACCTGGTGGGACGACGGCTGCGCGACCTGCGCCGCGAGCGCGGCGAGACGCTGAGCGAGACCGCGGGCCGGGCCGGCATCTCGCCGCAGTACCTCTCCGAGATCGAGCGCGGCGTCAAGGAGCCGAGCAGCGAGATGATCGCGGCCGTCCTCGGCGCGTTGGGCACGACCCTGCTCGACCTCACGACCTCGGTCGCCGGTGACCTCCGCCCGCTCGCCGTGTCGGTCGCGGTCACCGGCGCCGCCTACGCCCTCGCCGCCTGAGCCACCACCGCGGGACCGCGGTCCTCGATCACGTGGTCGATCAGGCCGTACTCCCGTGCGCCGGGCGCCGTGAACACCCGGTCGTGGTCGGTGTCGGCCCGCAGGGTGGTGGTGTCCTGGCCGGTGTGCCGGGACAGGATCCGCTCGATGTCGGCGCGCACCCGCACCACCTCGTCGGCCTGCAGGATCAGGTCGGGGATGGCGCCCCGGCCCTGCGCGGCCGGCTGGTGCAGGACGACGCGGGCGTGGGGGAGCGCGGACCGCTTGCCCGCCGCGCCGGAGGCCAGCAGCACCGCGCCGACGGCGATCGCCTGGCCGATGCAGGTCGTCGCCACCTGCGGCCGGATGAACTGCATGGTGTCGTGGACGGCCAGCATCGCGCTCGGGTCGCCGCCCTCGCAGTTGATGTAGAGCTGGATGTCGCGGTCGGGGTTGTCGGCCTCGAGGTGCAGCAGTTGGGCGACCAGCGAGTTCGCGACGCCCGCGTCGATCGCCGTACCGAGGTAGACGACCCGTTCGGTGAGCAGGTGCGAGTAGACGTCCATGATCCGCTCGCCGCGCGGGTGCTGGGCGATCACGTTGGGGACGAGGTAGCTGCTCACCGGGCCACCCCCAGGCCCAGGGGTGCGCGCCGGGGCGGCACCAGCACGTCGTACGACGACACGATCTCGTCGACGAAGCCGTACTCCAGCGCCTGCGGGGCGGAGTACCACCGGTCGTGCAGCGAGTCCTCGAACACCCGTTCCAGCGGCTGCCCGGTGTCCTCGGCGATCAGCGCGAGCACCGTGTCGCGGGTCTGGCGCAGGTCTTGCGCCTGGAGCTCGATGTCGACCGCGGTGCCGCCGATCCCGGCGGAGCCCTGGTGCATGAGGACCCGGGCGTGGGGAAGGGCGCGGCGCTTGCCGCGGGTGCCGGAGGACAGCAGGAACTGCCCGGCGCTGCACGCGATGCCGAGCGCGAGGGTGGCCACGTCGCAGGGCACCAGCCGCATCACGTCGCGGAGGGCGAGCATCGCCGGCACCGAGCCGCCGGGGGAGTGGATCCACAAGGCGATGTCGGCGTTCGGGTCGTCGGCGGCGAGGTTGACCAGCTGGGTGGTCAACAGCACGCCGTTGTCGTCGTCCAGGGCTCCGTCGAGGACCAGCACGCGCTGCTGGAGCAGCTCGCGTCGTGCCCGGTCGTCGAAGGTGCGCGGTCGGTTGTCGTCGCTCATGACGCCACTGTTCGCGGGGATCCGGGGGCGGACCAGGCCGTTCCGCCCAGGGCAGCGGCGCGCTGCTGACGGCAGCGCTTGACTTCAGGTCCACCTGAAGCGGGACAGTGGTCGCATGCACCGTCACGAGCACCATCACGACCAGACCCTCGCCGAGCTGCGGGACGCGTTGAGCGCCGGCTTCTGGGACGAGCGGTACGGCGGCACCGACCGCGTCTGGAGCGGCCGGCCCAACCAGCGCCTGGTCGAGCAGACCGCCGACCTCACGCCCGGCACCGCCCTCGACGTGGCGTGCGGCGAGGGTGGCGACGCCGTGTGGCTGGCCAAGCAGGGCTGGCAGGTCACCGCCGTCGACGTGTCGGAGGTGGCGCTGGCCAAGGTCGCCGCGCACGCCGAGGACGAGGGCGTGGCCGACCGGATCAAGGTCGGCTTCTACGACGCGCTCGCGGAGCCGCGGCCCACCGGCCGCCGCACCTTCGACCTGGTCACCGTCAGCTTCCTCCATGTCCCGCAGCCGGACTTCGCGGCCATCTACCGCGGGATCGCCGACGCCGTCGCCCCGGGCGGCCGGCTCCTGGTCACCGCCCACCACCCCGACGACGTCGCCACCGGCGCCCGCCACGACCACGGCCCCGGCCTGATGTTCGAGCCCGAGCGGGTGCTCGAGACGCTCGGCGCGGACCGGCCCGACGGCCCCTGGGAGGTCGAGGTCGCCGACACGCCCGTGCGCGAGCAGGCCACGCCCGAGGGGCCGCTGCTGGTGCGCGACACCGTGGTGCGGCTGCGCCGTGGTGCTTGAGGGGCGGCGTCGGGGAACCTTCTTCGGCGCTCGTGCGTTCCCCCAGCATCGAGCCACCTAGACTGTAGGTGGAGGGCAGCCACCGTGGCCGCCCGGCAGACTCGCAAGCCTGCGGAGGAGACCATGCAGAGCAACAACCCGGTGTTCCGGCGCTCGGAGGAGTTCAACCGCTCCGGAGCCGCCGCCTACCAGGGCTTCGGCGAGCCGCAGCAGTACGGCGGCTACGCCCAGCCCGGCCACCCGGCGCCCGAGGCCCCCGCCCGCCAGGGCCGGATGACCATCGACTCGGTCGTCCAGTCCACGGCCATCACCCTCGGCATCACGATCCTCGCCGCGGCCGCGACGTGGTTCCTCACTCCTGACCTCGACAACTCCGACGCCGTGGGCACGCTGTCCGGCATCATGATCGTCGGCGCCGGCGCGGCCTTCATCCTGTCGCTGGTCAACTCGTTCAAGCGCGTCATCAGCCCCGGTCTGGTCATCGCGTTCGCGCTGGCCGAGGGGGTCGCCCTCGGCGGCCTGAGCAAGCTGTACGACGCGGTCTACGGCGCCGACTCGGCCGGCATGGGCGGCATCGTCGTCCAGGCCGTCATCGGCACCTTCGCCGCCTTCGCAGGCACGCTCGCGGCGTACAAGTTCTTCAACATCAAGGTCGGCCAGAAGTTCCGCACGTTCGTGATCGCCGCCATGTTCGGCATGGTGGCGCTCAGCCTGATGGAGGTCGTGCTCGGCCTCTTCGGCGGCGGCGTGGGCCTGTTCGACAACGGCACGCTCGGCCTGGTCTTCGCGATCGGCGGCCTGGTGCTCGGTGTGTTCATGCTGATCCTCGACTTCGACTTCATCGAGCAGGGCATCGCCAACGGCATCCCGGAGCGCGAGTCCTGGCGTGCGTCCTTCGCGCTGCTCGTCAGCCTGGTCTGGATCTACACCAACCTGCTGCGTATCCTCGCGATCCTCCAGCAGGACTGACCTCCCGCGACAGCCGGCCCCGGCTCCACCTCGGTGGGACCGGGGCCGTCGCGCGTCCGCAGCCCGCTCAGGCCGGGTTCGGAGCCGACTCGTGCTCCTCGGGCGCCTCGCCGGGGACGTGCCGGCGCGAGCGACGGTGGCGCAGCTCGACCCACAGCCCGCGCACGCCGGCCCGGCGGCCGCCGACCTCGGTGCCGCCGAGCTCGGTGCCGGGCTCGTTGACGGCCTGGACGGCGGCGCGGGTCACGGGGAGCACGCCCTCGCCGCGGAAGGCCTCGAGGCCGGCCTCCTCGGGCGCGTGCTCGAGAGCGGCCAGGACCGAGGGCACGAGCACGCCGGCGAGCGCCCGGTAGCCCTCGGCCGACGGGTGGAACTGGTCGGGGCCGAACAGCAGGGCGGGCGCGGCGGCGAACTCGGGGCCGAGGATGTCGCCGAGCGACACGGTGCGGCCGCCCTCCTCGACGACGGCGATGGTCTGCGCGGCGGCGAGCCGGCGCGACCAGGCCCGGGCGACCTGGCGCAGCGGGGGAGCGATGGGCTGGACGGTGCCGAGGTCGGGGCAGGTGCCGACGACCACGGTCGCGCCCGAGGCGATCAGCCGTCGTACGCCGTCCGCGAGCGAGCGCACCGAGTGCGAGGGCCGCACGGTGTGGGTGACGT
This sequence comes from Nocardioides sp. S5-5, assembly GCF_054954065.1. Classification (NCBI taxonomy): domain Bacteria; kingdom Bacillati; phylum Actinomycetota; class Actinomycetes; order Propionibacteriales; family Nocardioidaceae; genus Nocardioides; species Nocardioides sp. S5-5. The sequence continues at coordinate 3,349,205 of NZ_CP199913.1, read as the reverse complement.
CGTTGCCGCCGATCAGGATGACCGCGGCGTCCGGCTCGATGGGCAGCGCCCGGTCGACCTGGGCGGCCAGGTCGGAGGACTTGGCCCCGACGACACAGAACTCGCGCAGGTAGACCCGGCGGTCGGCGTGCTCGGCGACAGCCGACGCGATCAGCGCGCCCGGCGTCTCCTCCACCCGCTCGACGCCGTACCCGGCCGCGCTGGAGTCGCCCAGGATCGCGATCCGGATGGCGGGTCCAGGGCGGCCACGTCCGTACCAGCCGGTCGCGTCCGGCGGCGGCTCGTCGCGGGCGGGACCGATCGTCTTGCGGGCGATCTTGGCCTCGGCGGACAGCACGCCGTAGAGACCGGCGCCGAGGGCGGAGAGCCCGCCGCCGCCGTACAGCGCGGCGGCGGCGAGCTTGCGGGCTGCGGACGCCTTGCTCACGCACGCCATGCTACGGAGACACCGATACGGTGGTCGCATGGAGTACGTCGAGTCCCTGCTGGAGCTGATCGGCAACACCCCGCTGGTCCGGCTCAACCGTTCCCTCGACCTGCCCGCCGACGGACCGTTGGTGCTGGCCAAGGTGGAGTACCTCAACCCCGGCGGCTCGGTGAAGGACCGCATCGCCACCCGTATGATCGAGGCCGCCGAGGCCTCCGGCGCGCTGCAGCCGGGCGGCACGATCGTCGAGCCGACGTCCGGCAACACCGGCGTCGGGCTGGCGATGGTGGCCCAGCAGAAGGGCTACCACTGCATCTTCGTGTGCCCCGACAAGGTGAGTGAGGACAAGCGCAACGTCCTCAAGGCGTACGGCGCCGAGGTGGTCGTGTGCCCGACCGCCGTCGCCCCGGAGCACCCCGACTCCTACTACAACGTGTCCGACCGGCTCGCCAACCAGCCCGGTGCCTGGAAGCCCGACCAGTACTCCAACCCCCACAACCCGCGCTCCCACTACGAGGAGACCGGCCCCGAGCTGTGGCGCCAGACCGAGGGCCGGATCACGCACTTCGTCGCTGGCGTCGGCACCGGCGGCACCATCTCCGGCATCGGCCGCTATCTCAAGGAGCACTCTGCCGACAGGGAAGGGGGCGCCGTCCAGGTGGTCGGCGCCGACCCGGCGGGCTCCGTCTACTCCGGCGGCACCGGTCGCCCGTACCTCGTCGAGGGCGTCGGCGAGGACTTCTGGCCCGAGACCTACGACCGCGAGATCGCGGACCGGATCATCGAGGTCTCCGACGCCGACTCGTTCGCCTTCACCCGCCGCCTCGCGCGCGAGGAGGCGCTCCTGGTGGGCGGCTCCTCGGGCATGGCCGCGTACGCCGCGCGCCAGCTCGCCCAGGAGCTCGCCGAGGCCGGGGCGAACGACGCCGTGATCGTCGTGCTGCTGCCCGACTCCGGTCGCGGCTACCTCAGCAAGGTGTTCAACGACGACTGGCTGGCGCAGTACGGCTTCAGCACCGGCCAGCCGCGCCCGGCGCAGACCATCGGGGAGGTCCTGCGCGGCAAGTCGCAGGGGATGCCCGCGCTCGTGCACACCCACCCCAACGAGACCATCGCCGAGGCGGTCCAGATCCTCCAGGAGTACGGCGTCTCGCAGATGCCCGTCGTGCGCGCGGAGCCGCCGATCGTGGCGGCCGAGGTCGCGGGCTCGGTCTCCGAGCGGGCCCTGCTCGACGCGCTGTTCACCGGCAAGGCCAAGCTGACCGACTCGGTCGAGCAGCACATGTCGGCGGCGCTGCCGACGATCGGCTCGACCGAGGACGCGACCGCGGCCGTGCCGCTGCTGGAGTCGGCCGACGCCGTCGTGGTCCACGAGGACGGCAAGCCGATCGGCGTGCTCACTCGGCACGACCTGCTCAACTTCCTCGCGCGCGGCTGACGCCCGGTCCCTCGCTCCCGCGGGATGCGGGGAACACGCCGAGGAACCCGCCAAGTTGGCCACACGAGGGCGGTCTGTGGTGTGGTGAACAGGAGCCGCGGTCCGCCGATCGACCATTCCGGGGTATGACGGGAAGCTCCGACGTGGCTCGTCCGGAGGTGCTTCCGAGCCCGTGTGGGACTTCATCTCGAGCCGCCGTGGCGACATCGCCTTCCTCACCTACCAACATCTCAGCCTGGTCGTGCAGTGTGTGCTCCTGGCGACCGTGATCGCCGTCGGGCTGGCCGTGCTGATCACCGGCACTCCGCGCCTGGAGCCGGTGGCCAACGCCCTGTCGGCGATCGGGCTGACCTTGCCGTCCTTCGCGCTGATCGGCATCCTGCTCCCGCTGTCGGGCCTGGGTGTCACGACGGCCGTCATCTGCGTGACCTTCTACGCGACGCTGCCGATCCTGCGCAACGCCGTGGTCGGCCTGCAGGGGGTGGACGCGACCCTGGTCGAGTCGGCCCGGGGCATGGGCATGACCGAGCTCGGCGTGCTGGCCAAGGTCCGGCTGCCGCTGGCCTGGCCGGTGATCCTCGCCGGGATGCGGATCTCGCTGCAGATGTCGATGGGCGTCGCGGCGATCGCCGGCTACGTCAAGGGCCCCGGCCTCGGCGAGTACATCTTCACCGGTCTCGCCCGCCAGGGCGGCGCGACCGCGCTCGACTACGTCCTGGTCGCCACGGTCGCGATCGTGGTCATCGCCCTGCTCGCCGACGCACTCCTGCTGCTCCTCGGCCGCGTCACCATCTCGAAGGGAATCCGCGCATGAGCACCGACACGTCCCCCGGATCGACGGCCTCGGACGCCACGCCGGGCGAGATCAGCGGCGCCGAGATCCGCCTCGAGAACGTCGTCAAGAGGTATCCCGGCCAGAAGGCGGCGGCGGTCGACGACCTCTCGCTCACCATCCCCGCCGGCGAGTTCGTGATGTTCATCGGGCCCTCCGGGTGCGGCAAGACGACCTCACTGAAGATGATCAACCGCCTGATCGAGCCGACCTCCGGCACGATCACCATCGACGGCAAGGACGTGCGCCAGGAGAACGCCACCTCGCTGCGCCGCAAGATCGGCTACGTGATCCAGGGCGGCAGCCTCTTCCCGCACCACACCGTCGCCGCCAACATCGGCGCCGTGCCCAAGCTGCTGGGCTGGGACAGGTCGCGCATCGCCGCCCGGGTCGACGAGCTGCTCGACCTGGTCGGCCTGGACCCGGTCAAGTACCGCGACCGGTACCCGCGCGAGCTGTCCGGTGGCCAGCAGCAGCGTGTCGGCGTCGCCCGCGGCCTGGCCGCGGACCCGCCGGTCATCTTGATGGACGAGCCGTTCGGCGCGGTCGACCCGATCACCCGTCAGCGGCTGCAGGACGAGATGCTCAGCATCCAGCGCGAGCTGCGCAAGACGATCGTGTGCGTCACGCACGACATCGACGAGGCGATCAAGCTCGGCGACCGGGTCCTGCTGCTACAGGAGGGCGCGCGCATCGCCCAGTACGACACTCCCGAGAACCTGCTCGCCGCACCGGCGAACGACTTCGTCGCCGACTTCGTCGGCGCGGGCTCCACCCTCAAGCAGCTGTCGCTGGCGCGGGTCTCCGAGGTCGACCTGCGGCACCCGACCACCGCGAAGGTGGGCGAGTCGACCGGCGAGGTGCGCCAGCGAGCGCAAGCCAACGGCGACTCGGCCGTCGTCGTGCTGGACCATCGTAACCGCCCGGTGGCCTGGCCCTGGCTGCGCCAGCTCAGGGGCGACGTCATCCACGAGGGCACCGAGGACCTGATCAACCTCGACCGGCGGGCGACGCTCAACGACGCGCTGGACACCATGCTGACCAGCAGCCACGGGGGAGTGGTCGTCACCGGCGACCGTGACCAGTACATCGGCGTCGTCGACTTCGCCGCCGTCACCCAGCACATGCGACTGCTGGAGGAGCGGGCCGAGGCCGACGCGGCGAGCGCCGCCGTGACGCCCGCCCCGACCGCGACGCAGGGCGAGGAGTCGCACGGGAGCGAGGTCTGATGTCCGCCCAGACGCCCGCGGCGCTCGACAGCGCCCCCGCCGAGACCGGGCCGGAGCCGACTGCGACGAGGACCGGCGGCCGCATCTCGCGCGAGATGCTGCTGATGCTGGTCGTCCCGCCAGTCCTGATCGTGCTGGTGTTCCTCGGCTTCGTGATCTGGCGGGGCGCCTCGGACCTGGACAGCGTCGAGACGAACCAGCTGCGCTGGAGCGAGATCACCTCGCTGATCATCGAGCACCTGCGGCTGACCTTCGTCTCGGCGGCGTTCGTGGTCCTCACCGCGATCCCGGCAGGCGTGCTCCTCACCCGGGGCCGGGCCAAGGCCGCGGCGCCGCTCGTGGTGGGCGTGGCCAACGCCGGCCAGGCCGCGCCGGCGGTGGGCCTGATCGTGCTGCTGTTCCTGTGGCTGACCGGATGGAGCAGCTTCTGGGTCGCCGTGCTGGCTCTGACCCTGTACGGCTTCCTGCCGGTGCTGCGCAACACCATCACCGGTCTGCAGGGAGTCGACCCGACCCTGGTCGAGGCCGGCCGCGGCATCGGCATGACGCCCGCGGGCACGCTGATGCGGATCGAGCTGCCGCTGGCCGTGCCGGTCATCATGGCCGGCCTGCGCACCGCGCTGGTCCTGATCGCGGGCACCGCCGCCCTCGCCTTCTTCATCGGGGCGGGCGGCCTGGGCGAGATGATCAACACCGGCATCACGCTCTTCCGCTTCTCGCTGATGGTCGCCGGAGCGGTCCTCGTCGCGCTCATCGCCCTCCTCGTGGAGTGGATCGGCCGGGTGCTCGAGGTGCTGGCCCGACCGAAGGGGATCTGAGATGTCTGTCCGCCTCCGTGCCTCCGTCGCCCTGGCCGGGGCGTTCGCGACGGCGATGACCGCGATGACCGGCTGCGGCCTGCAGACCGCCGGCGGGGTCGTACCGGCCGCGCGGCTGACGGGCGCCGACGCGGCGTCGCTCGAGGGCGCCGAGATCGCGGTCGGCTCGAAGAACTTCAGCGAGAACATCATCCTCGGCAAGATCGCGTTGATCATGCTCCAGGCGGCCGGTGCCGAGGTCACCGACCTCACCAACATCCCGGGCAGCACCGCGGCCCGGCAGGCGGAGGTCGAGGGCCAGATCGACGCGATGTGGGAGTACACCGGAACCGGGTGGATCAACTACCTGCTCCACGACGACCCGATCCCCGACGAGCAGGAGCAGTACGAGGCGGTCCGCGACGAGGACCTGGCGAAGAACCGCCTGGTCTGGCTGCCGCCGGCGCCGATGAACAACACCTACGGCTTCGCGATCACCAAGCAGAGCGCGGAGAAGTACGGCATCTCGACGCTGTCGGACATCAAGAAGCTGCCGAAGGAGGCACAGACCTACTGCGTCGAGACCGAGTTCACCAATCGCAACGACGGACTGCCCGGGATGCTGGAGAAGTACGGGCTCACGGCGTCGGGCAGTCAACTGAAGACCTTCCAGACCGGCGCGATCTACGACGCCACCGCCCGCGGAGAGTGCGTGCTCGGCGAGGTCTTCACCACCGACGGCCGGATCCTGGCCCTCGACCTGAGTGTGCTCGAGGACGACCAGTCCTACTTCCCGAAGTACAACGTGTCCCTGGTCGTGCGCGAGGAGCTGTTCGACAAGTACCCGCAGATCGAGGACTTGATGGCCCCGGTGACCGAGAAGCTCACCGACGAGGAGCTGATCAAGATGAACGCCGAGGTCGACGTGGACGGTCGGGAGCCGACGGACGTGGCCTACGACTGGCTCGTGGACCAGGGGTTCATCGAGAGATAGCGGCAGGTGTGGTGCGGGGTGAACCCGAGGGCGTCCCAGAACGCCAGGCCGGCCTCGTTGGCGGTCTCGACGTGCAGCCACACGGTCAGCGCGCCCTGCTCGGTGCCCCAGGTCACCAGCTCGGCCAGCACGTCGCCGGCCAGCCCGCGCCGACGGTGGCCGGGGTCGACGGTCAGGCCGTAGACCCCGAGCCAGTCGCCGTCGAGCCGGGCCCGCGCCTCGGCCAGCGGGTCGCAGCCGGCGCCGATGGTCGCCACCGCCCGAGGCCCGGACACCTCCAGGTCGGCGCCCTGCCTCCGGCGGCCCAGCGCCCGCCGGACCCGGGCCGTTCCGGCCAGGCGGAGCTCGGCCTCGCCGTACCCCAGGTCGGTCCAGCCGAGCGCGCGCAGCTGGTCCTCGACAGCGGAGCCGGCCTCGACCTGGACCAGCGGGTCGCGCCCGCGCGCCGCGTAGAAGGCGAGCACCTCGGTGAGGGCCGCGGCCACCGGGCGGCCGGGATCCCCGATGGCCAGGCAGGAGTTGGCCCGCTTGCGGAGCACGTCGACCGGCGGCCGCTGGGCGCGCAGCTCCCACTCGCCGAGCGGCACCCGCTCGAGGTCGGGCCACAGCGACGCCGTGCGCCCCTCGGACTCGCGCACCCCGACCCGGTGGCGGACCGAGGGCCGCGGCGGGACCGGCTTGCCGGAGACGATGTCGGCGATCGCGATCGTCACCGCGACGCCCGTCTCGGGTTGGACGACGCACGCGCCGTCGGCCCACGACAGGCAGGTGCCGAGCACGTCGGTGAGCGCCGGCCCGCCCGAGGGGCCGGTCCGGCCGCGCAGCAGCCGGCGGACGACGACCCGCTGGCCCACCACGTGGGGGCCGAGCAGATGCTGTCCCAGATCTGGGGGTCCTGGCGTGTCCGGCACGACGGGGATACTAGGCTGAGCCTCGACACGAAACACTTTCGTGTCGAGCATCCGCGCTCGTTGGTCTCAGGAGGAATCGATGACCTACGTCATCTCGCAGCCGTGCGTCGACGTCAAGGACCGTGCGTGCGTCGACGAGTGTCCCGTCGACTGCATCTACGAGGGCAAGCGGATGCTCTACATCCACCCCGACGAGTGCGTCGACTGCGGTGCCTGCGAGCCGGTCTGCCCGGTCGAGGCGATCTTCTACGAGGACGACGTGCCGGAGGAGTGGAAGGACTACTACGACGCCAACGTGAAGTTCTTCGACGACCTCGGCTCGCCCGGCGGTGCCGCCAAGATGGGTGAGATCGACAAGGACGCCGAGTTCATCGCGGGCCTCGACCCGCAGAACCAGGATCACTGAGACCCTTGGCGACGCCGGGAGCCGTCTCGGGCCGGCTGCCCGACTTCCCCTGGGACAAGCTGACCCCGTACGCCGCGCAGGCGCGCGCGCACGCCGACGGGATCGTCGACCTGTCGATCGGCACTCCGGTCGACCCGACGCCGTCGGTCGCGCGTGACGCGCTGGTCGCCGCCGCCGACGCCCCCGGGTACCCGCTCACCGTGGGTGTCCCGGAGGTCCGGCAGGCAGTCGTCGACTGGCTGGCCGGCACCCACGGCGTCACCGGACTGGGTCTCGACCAGGTGCTCCCGCTGATCGGCTCCAAGGAGTTCATCGCCTCGCTGCCGACCCACCTCGGACTCGGAGCCGGCGACCTGATCGGCTACCCGGCGCTGGCCTACCCGACCTACGAGGTCGGCGCCGCGCTGGTCGGTGCTCGCGCGATGGCGACCGACTCACTCACCGCCTTCGGTCCCGAGACCCCGAAGCTGCTGTGGGTGAACTCGCCGTCCAACCCGTCCGGCCGGGTGCTTCCCAAGGAGCACCTCAAGAAGGTCGTCGACTGGTGCCGCGAGCGCGGGGTGCTGCTCGTCTCCGACGAGTGCTACCTCGACTGCGTCTGGGAGGGCGAGGCCCTCTCCGTGCTGCACCCCGACATCTGCGGCGGGTCCGCCGAGGGCATCCTGGTCGTCCACTCGCTCTCGAAGCGGTCCAACCTCGCCGGCTACCGCTGCGCCTTCGTCGCCGGTGACCGCGAGGTGATCGCCGAGCTGCTCGCGGTCCGCAAGAACCTGGGCCTGATGATGCCCGCGCCCCAGCAGCACGCCATGGCCGCGGTCCTCGGCGACGAGGCGCACGTCAAGGAGCAGCGCGAGCGCTACCTCGCCCGTCGTACGACGCTCCGGGCGGCGCTCGAGGCCGCCGGCTACACCATCGAGCACTCCGAGGCGTCGCTGTACCTGTGGACCACCAAGGGCCCCGACGGCCCGGACTGTTGGGAGCTGGTCGCCGAGCTGGCCGCCCAGGGCATCCTGGTCGCCCCCGGCGCCTTCTACGGCGCCGCCGGCTCGCACCACGTGCGGGTCGCGCTCACCGCCACCGACGAGCGGATCGCCGCGGCGGTGGAGCGGCTCACACGCGGCTGATCGTCGCGGTGCGGCCGAGCGCGGCCAGCAGGTGGTCGAGGTCGTCCGGGTCGGACGTCAGCACGTGAGCGTCGTCGGGGCACAGCACGGCGATGTGGGCATCGACGATGTCGCTGGTGCCCGTGTTGGCGAGGAGGCGGCCGATCCGCCGGGACGACCCGGCGTCGATCGGCTGCTCGTCGATGCCGCGCAGTGTCGTCGCCAGCAGCGCCTGCCGGGCTCCGTTGCGCCACACCTGGGCCACTGCCCCGCTGCTGGTCCGCACCGCCATGCCCTCCTCGTGCGCCGTTCGGATCTTCGCCAGCACCGCCCGGTTGCGCCATTCGACGGCGAGCAGTGCACCGGCGTCCAGGACCAGGGTCATGGTGTGGGCTCCTCCTTCCAGCGGCCGGGCTCTTGACGGAAGAAGGCGCGGGCCTCGGCCAGCTCCTCCTCGGTGAACGCGCCGTACTCGGCCTCGTAGTCGTCGAGCGCCTTGCCCAACAGCTGGTTGCGCAGCTTCATCTGGGCGGCCCGCGTCATCCAGGCGCTCACGGACTCGCCGGAGGTCGCCGCCGCCTCGCGCACGGCGTTGCCGGTGTCGTCGTCGAGGTTGATGGTGATCCGAGTCATGTCTCCAGCGTAGACGCATACAATCGTATGCGCACTGTCGATCCCGGAGCCTGTGGATATCTCGTCCCAGGTCAGCGGAACACGTCGACATGCACATGATCCCGGTGCTCGAGCACCTTGCGGTCCCCCGAGGACGACGGCGGGTCGTAGTCGCGCCAGCCCTGGCGCCCGGCGGTCCAGATCCGGTCGTCGAAGATGACCGTGCGGATCCGGAGCCGGGCGGCGTTGGCGACCGACCAGTGCGCGATCGCCCAGCCCTTCGCCTTGTTCGGCTTGGAGATCGGCCGCACGAACACGTCGATCGCGCGGCCGTCGTAGTGCGCCGAGCCCTCCATGTGGCCGGTGGACACGCCGTCGGGATCGAAGCCGCCGAGCTGGAGCCTGCCGAAGCGGGTGAGCAGCTCGGTGCGGACCTCGTCGGCGCGCGGGGTGAGTCCGCTGGCGGCCGGCTCGGCGTCGGCGGTGGGCGCGCCGCCGGCGAGGTCGCAGCTGAAGGTGGCGGGCGAGTAGCCGGTCAGCGCGGAGGCGAGGGCGCGGCCGTCGGCCTCGTGGTCGGCGTACGCATCGGGGAAGGCGGAGCGCTGCACCCGCTGGGCGGCGACCGTGATCTCCATGCTCTCGTAGCCGTCGACCTTCACCAGCGCGTCGTAGAACGCGTTGGTCGCGTAGACCGGGTCGAGGATCTGCTTGCGGGTGCCCCAGCCCTGCGACGGGCGCTGCTGGAACAGCCCGAGCGAGTCCCGGTCCCCATAGTTGATATTGCGCAGCTTCGACTCCTGGTACGCCGTCGCCAGCGCGATCGAGGTCGCCCGGGCCGGCAGCCCCCGGCGTACGGCGATCGATGCGATCAGTGCCGCGTTCTCGGCCTGCTCCCCGCTGATGTCGACGGTGTGGTCGGCGACGGTGACCGTGCAGTCACCGCTCGGGCCGCCGACCAGCTCGTCGGTGGCCCGGAGCACGCCGATGCCGATCGCCACCGCGGTCGCGAGGACCGTGATGGCGACGACGACGCCCCACGCCCTGCTCTTCACGGGACCAGTGTGCGTGGGCTGTGGTGACGCAGGGGTGCGCTCAGCGCGGCGATCAGTTGGCGTGCAGCGCGGCGTTGAGGGCGATGCCCTCGCCCTGCCACGGCGCCGCCTCGATCGCGCCCGACACCGAGTTGCGGCGGAACAGCACGTTGCTGGCGCCGGACAGCTCGGCCGCCTTCACGACCCGGGCGTCCTGGCCGGGCTCGAGCACGGTCACCTTGGTGCCGGCGGTGACGTAGCAGCCCGCCTCGACGACGCAGTCGTCGCCGAGGGAGATGCCGATGCCGGCGTTGGCGCCGAGCAGGCAGCGCTGCCCGACCGAGATGACCTGCTTGCCGCCGCCGGACAGGGTGCCCATGATCGAGGCGCCGCCGCCGATGTCGGAGCCGTCGCCCACGACGACGCCCGCCGAGATCCGGCCCTCGACCATCGAGGTGCCGAGCGTGCCGGCGTTGAAGTTCACGAAGCCCTCGTGCATGACGGTGGTGCCCGCGGCGAGGTGTGCGCCGAGGCGGACCCGGCCGGCGTCGGCGATCCGGACCCCCGCCGGGATCACGTAGTCGACCAGGCGCGGGAACTTGTCGACGCCGTACACGGTGACGTGCTGGCCCGCGGCCCGCAGCCGAGCCCGGGTCAGCTCGAAGCCCTCGACCGCGCACGGGCCGGCCGAGGTCCACACGACGTTGGTCAGCAGGCCGAAGATGCCCTCGAGGCTCTGGTCGTGGGGCGCGACGAGGCAGTGGGAGAGCAGGTGAAGGCGCAGCCACACCTCGACGGTGTCGACCGGCGCGGCGGCCAGGTCGGCGATCTCCACCAGGTTGACCCTGCGGGTGACCCCGCGCGCGTCGTCGGTGCCCTCCAGCGCGAGCAGCTCGGCGGGAGCCTGCGCGTCGACGGGCCTCTCGCCCAGCGCGGGCCCGGGGAACCAGGTGTCGAGCACGGTCTGGTCGGCGGCGTAGGTCGTCAGGCCGAAGCCCCAAGCGGCAGTCACGTGAGGAGATTCTAGGGCGTCGTCGGAACCGGCGGACGCGCGGCGTCGTCGGACGGACATGGCTCTCGGAACCCGCCTCCTTCTCGCGCCCCTCCTGCTCGCCGGCCTGTCCCTGGCCGGCTGCGGCGAGGACAGCCCGGTCCGCCTCGAGGTCACCGTGGCGGAGCGGTGACCCCCGGCCGTCCGTCGCCCGCGCGCGACCTCAGCCGCAGACCGGCGATCGCCGCGACCGCGCCGCAGGCGAGCAGCACCAGCTGGGGCGCGGCCGGCTCCGGGTAGCGGGGGTTGACCGGGACCCAGGTCAGCGTCACCAGCAGGAAGACGGCGAGCAGCGAGGTGACCGCGCCGCCGGCGATGAGCAGCCAGCGGGTGAAGGCCTGCTGCGCGACCGCGAGCGCGACGACGGCCAGCCCGAGGAGCGCCGCGGCCACCCACGGAAGCCCGGGCCCCCAGCTCACGCCGCAGACGGCGGGGTCGTACTCGGGGTGCCCGTCGCTGCAGGTGACGCTGAAGCCGTGGACGAGGACCTTGTCCGCCGCCACCAGTCCGGCCACCACCGCCGCGCCTGCTCCCACCGCCGCCAGGGCGAGGCGGGCGAGGAGCTGGCGAGCACTCATCGGCTCAGACTACCTGCCGCACCGCCCGATCCCCGGCAGGCTCAGCCCTCCGCCAGGATCGCCAGCTGGCGGCCCTGGGCGATCAGCCGGCCCTGCTCGTCCCACAGCTCGACGTCCTCGTCGTGGTAGCCGGCGATGACGTGGCGGGTGGTGACGTGGCCCAGCGCCCACACGGTCGCGGGGCGCCGACGGTAGTGGACGGTGAGCTGGATGGTCGCCGAGGCGAGGTGCCCGATCTCGGCGGTCACCGGAGGGAACGCGTCGACCATCGCGCCGGCCAGCAGCGCGTCGACCGGCCGCTCGTCGACGGCGCGGATCCAGCACAGCGACTCGGGGACTCCGGTGGGCTCGCCGCGCAGCCAGCCGGCGACGACGGGGGCGCGGTAGCTGTAGCGGTCGAGGATCGGCACCATGCCGGCCGGGATCAGCTCGCTCGCGTCGGCGCAGTCCTCGGGCCGGGGCACGTCGGGCGCCGTGTGCGGGGTGTGCTCGACCGAGCCGGTCGCGTCCCAGTCGTGGGTGCTGACCACGGCGTGCGCGATCTCCTTGGCCTCCTGCACCAGGACGGCGTCGTATGTCGATACACGGCGGCCCTTGCGCACCTCCCGCACCTGGACGTCGGCCGGGCCGGGCAGGGCGGGGCGGAAGTAGGTGATCGAGATGCTCAGCGCGTCCGGGTGCGCCGACTCCTGGAGCACGGCGTGCTGGAGCAGGGCCAGGACGTAGCCGCCGTTCGGCGTGCGGTTGGCGGTGTTCCAGTCGGCGGTGACCTGGACCCGGTGGACGCCGCCGCCGAGGGGCTCCGACGCGACGGCGTCGTCGAGGAGGTAGCTCACCGGGCCATCCTCGCTCACTCGCCGGTGACGCCGTCGAGGCACTCCCGGAGCAGATCGGCGTGCCCGCAGTGGCGGGCGTACTCCTCAACCATGTGGACCAGGATGTCGCGGACACTGGCCGTCTCGGTGCCCCGGCGGAAGGTCACCACCCGGCCGAGGCCCTCGTCGGCCATCCGGTCCAGCAAGGCGTCGGCGAGCGTGACCTGCTCACGCCAGGCGGCCCAGGCCTCGGCGACGGCCGCGTCGCTCGGCTCGACGGCCGCGAAGCCGGCGTCGCCGTCGTCGTAGATCCGCTCGCCCTCGACCTCGACCAGCGCGCGCTGGAACCAGAAGTGCTCGACCCGGGCGAGGTGCCGCACCAGGCCGAGCAGGCTCAGCGAGCTCGGCGGCACCGACCGGGTCGCCAGCTGCTCCGGGGTCAGGCCGGCGCATTTGCGCTCGAGGGTCGCGCGGTACTGCGCCAGGTAGTCGCGGTAGTTCGCCAGCTCGCCCGTCATGGGCCCACCGTAGGACCGCCCGCAATCCGGTTTCCGTCCGACGGCCCGCGCACCGTACCCTGGGACCACAGCGTTCGAGCCGTCATCAGCGGCGAGCTCCGGGAAGAAAGCCCTCAGCAGCACGTGGGGGCAAGTAGAACCCGGCGGGCAGGCCCGTCACAGCCGTGAACGAGAGGCCTCGGAGGTCGAGGAGGTTGCGCAGGCAACCGTCACGAGACCGGGGCAAGCGAGGTGGTACCGCGGCAGACGTCGTCCTCGTCCAGGAAAACGACGACGCAGGAGACCACAGCCCGATGACCTATCCGAAGGTCACCACCGACCCGACCGCCGGCCCCACGACCGACCAGGGTGCCGTCCCGAGCTCGCCGCGCTTCCCGCGGATCGAGGAGGGGGTCCTCGCCTACTGGGCCGAGGACGACACCTTCCGCGCCAGCGTCGAGCAGCGCGACCCCGGCGCCCAGGGCGAGAACGAGTTCGTCTTCTACGACGGCCCACCGTTCGCCAACGGCCTGCCCCACTACGGCCACCTGCTCACCGGCTACGTCAAGGACATCGTCCCGCGCTACCAGACGATGCGCGGCAAGCGCGTCGAGCGCCGCTTCGGCTGGGACACCCACGGCCTGCCTGCCGAGCTCGAGGCGATGCGGCTCAACGGCATCAAGACCACCGACGAGATCGTCGAGATGGGCATCGACAAGTTCAACGACGCCTGCCGCGCGTCGGTGCTCAAGTACACCGGCGAGTGGCGCGACTACGTCACCCGCCAGGCGCGCTGGGTCGACTTCGACAACGACTACAAGACCATGAACCCCGAGTTCATGGAGTCGGTGCTGTGGGCCTTCAAGAGCCTGTTCGACAAGGGCCTGGTCTACGAGGGCTTCCGGGTGCTGCCCTACTGCTGGAACGACGAGACGCCGCTGTCCAACCACGAGCTGCGGATGGACGACGACGTCTACCAGATGCGCCAGGACCCCGCCGTCACCGTGGGCTTCGCGATCACCACCCCCGGTGCCTTCGAGGGCGCCAAGCTGCTCATCTGGACGACGACCCCCTGGACCCTGCCCAGCAACCTCGCGGTGATGGTCGGCACCGACATCGACTACGTCGTGGTCGACCACGAGGGCGACCGGCTGGTCCTCGCCGAGGCCCGCCTCGCGGCGTACGCCCGCGAGCTCGGCGACGAGCCCACGATCACCTGGCGGGGCAAGGGATCCGACCTGCTCGGCCTCACCTACGCGCCGCCGTTCGCCTACTACGCCGACCACGCCAACGCCTTCCGCGTCGTGGCCGTCGACGAGGCGGTCACCACCACCGACGGCTCCGGCCTGGTCCACAGCGCCGGAGCCTTCGGCGAGGTCGACAAGGAGGTCACCGACCGCGAGGGCATCGAGCCGGTCATGCCGGTCGGCAAGGACGGCCGGTTCACCGCGCCCGTCGCCGAGTACGCCGGGATGCTGGTCTTCGACGCCAACCCGCACATCATCGACGACCTCAAGAGCGCCGGCGGTGCGGTCACCCCGGGCACGGTGCTGCTGCGCCGCGAGACCTACGACCACTCGTACCCGCACTGCTGGCGCTGCCGCGAGCCCCTGATCTACAAGGGCGTGAGCAGCTGGTTCGTCGAGGTCACCGCGATCAAGAAGCGGATGGCCGAGCTCAACACCGGGTTCGACGGGACGGGCATCCGGTGGGTGCCCGAGCACATCAAGGACGGCCAGTTCGGCAAGTGGGTCGACAACGCCCGCGACTGGTCGATCACCCGCAACCGGTTCTGGGGCTCGCCCGTCCCGGTGTGGCGGTCGGACGACCCGGCGTACCCCCGCATCGACGTCTACGGCTCCTTCGCGGAGATCGAGCGCGACTTCGGCCGGCTTCCGCGGGGCGCGCAGGGCCAGCCGGACCTGCACCGGCCGTGGGTCGACGACCTGACCCGGCCCAACCCGGACGACCCGACCGGGCAGTCGACGATGCGCCGCGTCGCCGACGTCCTCGACGTGTGGTTCGACTCGGGCTCGATGAGCTTCGGGCAGGTGCATTACCCGTTCGAGAACAAGGAGTGGTTCGAGAACCACTTCCCGGCGGACTTCATCGTCGAGTACATCGGCCAGACCCGCGGCTGGTTCTACACCCTGCACATCCTGGCCACGGCGCTCTTCGACAAGCCGGCGTTCTCGTCGTGCATCAGCCACGGCATCGTGCTCGGCTCCGACGGCAACAAGATGTCGAAGTCGCTGCGCAACTACCCCGACGTCTCCGAGGTCTTCGACCGCGACGGCGCCGACGCCATGCGCTGGTTCCTGATGGCCTCGCCGATCCTGCGCGGCGGCAACCTGGTCGTCACCGAGCAGGGCATCCGCGACGCCGTGCGTCAGGTGATGATCCCGCTGTGGAACACCTGGTACTTCTTCGCGCTCTACGCCAACGCGGAGCAGTACGACGCCGCCGGCTCGACCACGTCGAGCGACCCGCTCGACCGCTACCTGCTCGCCAAGACCCGGCAGTACGTCGAGAAGCTGACCGCCGAGATGGACGCCTACGCGATCGCCGACGCCTGCGAGACCACGCGCTCCTTCCTCGACGTGCTCACCAACTGGTACGTCCGCCGCTCCCGGGAGCGGTTCTGGGAGGGCAAGCCGGAGGCGTTCGAGACCCTCGCCGCCGTCCTCGACGTCGTGTGCCGTGTCGTCGCGCCGTTGCTGCCGCTGACCACCGAGGAGATCTGGCGGGGCCTGACCGGCGGCCGCTCGGTCCACCTGGCCGACTGGCCGGACGTGTCCGCGCTGCCGGCCGACGACTCCCTGGTCGCCGCCATGGACGAGGTGCGCGAGGTCTGCTCCACCACCTCGGCGCTGCGCAAGGCCGCCAAGCTGCGCAACCGGCTGCCGCTCGCCGGGCTCACCGTCGTGGTCGACGACCCGGCCGCGCTGCAGCCGTTCGCCGCGATCATCGCCGACGAGCTCAACGTCAAGGCCGTGCGCCCGCTCGCCGCCGACTCCGCGGAGGCCGCGGGCTTCGGCGTCGAGCAGAAGCTCTCGGTCAACGCCCGTGCCGCCGGCCCGCGCCTCGGCAAGGACGTGCAGGCCGCGATCAAGGGCTCGAAGGCGGGCGACTGGTCGGTGTCCGCCGACGGTGTCGTCACGGCCGGTGGGCTTGTGCTGGTCGAGGGGGAGTACACCCTCGAGACCCAGGTCGGCACCGGGGCCGCCGCGGCGGACGGCACCGTCACTTCACGGACGGCCATGCTGCCCGGAGGCGGCTTCGTCGTCCTCGACACGGTCGTCACGCCCGAGCTCGCCGAGGAGGGCCTGGCCCGCGACCTGGTCCGGGCCGTCCAGCAGGCGCGCCGGGACGCGGACTTCCAGGTCACCGACCGGATCGAGCTGGTCGTGGCAGGCGCGGCTCCGGTGCTCGCGGCGGCCCGCGCCCACGAGGCGCTGATCGCGGGGGAGACCCTGGCGACGTCGTACACGGTGGTGGAGGAGGCGCCCGCCGGCGCCACCGAGGTCGTCGTCGGCGACGGTGAGAAGGCGGCGATCGCGGTCGCGCTCGCCTGAGCCCCCTCGGATCCAGGCTGATTCCGGCAGCCCCGTGCGCACAGGCGGATAGGATGCGCGCGGGGGCCGTGGCCGGGGAGAGACCGTCGGCTGCGCGGCCGGGAGGAGAGGCGACAGTGCGGCGTGTCATCGGGCAGCCCGACGACGACCTGGTGCAGGCGTTCGGGGCGATCGCGGCCCTGGTGTACGCCGGCGCCTCCACGGACGAGGTGCATCAGGCGATCGTCGACGCCGCACCGGCGCTCGTGCCCGGCGTCGATCGCGCCAGCCTGGTGCTCCTGCGCCAGGGCAGCTTCGTCACCGTGGCGGCCACCGACCCGGTGGCACAGGCGGTCGACGAGGCAGAGGTGCGCCTGCGCGAGGGGCCGTGCGTCGACGCGATCCTCGACGACACGATGCATCTGGATCCCGACCTCGCGGTCAGCTCCGCCTGGCCCCGACTCACCCGGTTCGTGCTCAGCCGCACACCGGTGCGGGGCGGAGCAGGCGTGCGCATGATCGTGGACGAGCGCAAGGTGGGCGCCCTCAACCTGTGGAGCGACACCGCGGGACGTCTCGACGCCGCCTCCGCCGACCGGGCCATGGTGCTGGCGTCCTTCGCCTCGCTGGCGGTGGCGGCCGACCACCACCGGGAGCAGGCGGCGACGCTGCGCGAGGGGCTGCTCAGCAACCGGGAGATCGGCAAGGCGGTCGGACTGCTCATGGCCTTCCACAAGGTCGACGAGGAGCGGGCCTGGGAGCTCCTGCGCGAGAGCAGCCGTGATCTGAACGAGAAGGTGTCGGCGGTCGCGCGGAAGATCGTCGACTACCACAACTCGCCCTGGTAGTCCGCCCGTCGCGCCTCGGCGGACGTCCGGCTGGTTGACTGTCACCCGTGCCCGGCTCAACGACCCAGCTCGATCTCACCGCCGACGTCGTCGCCTTGACCCGCCGGCTGGTCGACATCGAGTCGGTCAGCCGCGAGGAGCGGGCGATCGCCGACGCGGTCGAGGCCGCGCTGCGGGCGCTGCCGCACCTGAGGGTGACCCGCCGGGGCCACACGATCGTCGCGCGCACCGACCTCGGCCGCCCCAGCCGCGTCGTGATCGCCGGACACCTCGACACGGTGCCGGTCAACGCCAACCTCCCGAGCCGGTACGACGAGCAGGCCGGCATCCTGCACGGCCTCGGCACCTGCGACATGAAGGGTGGCGACGCGGTCATCCTCAAGCTCGCGGCGAGCGTCGCCGAGCCGGTCCACGACGTCACCTACGTGCTCTACGAGGCCGAGGAGATCGAGTCGGCGTACAACGGCCTGCGGCTGCTGGGGGAGTCCGATCCAGACCTGCTCGAGGCCGACTTCGCGATCTTGATGGAGCCGTCGAACGCGGGTGTCGAGGCGGGCTGCCAGGGCACGCTGCGGGTGGAGGTCAGGACCACCGGCGAGCGCGCGCACTCCGCGCGCAGCTGGCGCGGGGTGAACGCCATCCACCGCGTCGCCGAGATCCTGACCCGGCTCGACGCCTATGAGGCGCGTCGGCCCGTGATCGACGGGCTGGAGTACCACGAGGGCCTCAACGCGGTCGGCATCAAGGGAGGCGTCGCGGGCAACGTGATCCCCGACGAGTGCGTGGTGACCGTCAACTTCCGCTTCGCGCCCGATCGCTCCGAGGCCGAGGCGCTCGCCTTCGTCGAGGACTTCTTCGCCGGCTTCGAGATCACTCTCACCGACACCGCACCCGGCGCGCTGCCGGGCCTGGAGCGGCCCGCCGCGAAGGCGTTCGTCGAGGCGGTCGGGGGTGAGGTGGCCCCGAAGTTCGGCTGGACCGACGTCGCCCGGTTCACCGTGCTCGGCGTGCCGGCCGTGAACTACGGCCCCGGTGACCCGATGCTGGCCCACAAGCAGGACGAGCACGTCGAGGTCGCCCAGATCGTGCGCTGCGAGCAGCAGCTGCGAGCGTGGCTCACCGACCAGACCCAGGAGGAGCACCGATGACCAGGCGCAGCGGCCCCGGACCCCGCCCCAGCGTGGGCCGTCCCGAGGGGTCGACCACCGACCAGCGGCTGCTCGACAACACCGGCGACGCGGACTGGGTCCACACCGACCCGTGGCGGGTGCTGAAGATCCAGGCCGAGTTCGTCGAGGGCTTCAACGACCTCGCCGAGGTGGGTCCGGCGATCTCCGTGTTCGGGTCCGCGCGGATCCAGGAGGCGCACCCGGCGTACGACATCGGGGTGCGGGTCGGCGCCGCCCTCGTGAAGGCCGGCTTCGCGGTCATCACCGGCGGCGGCCCGGGCGCGATGGAGGCCGCCAACCGGGGCGCGATGGAGGCCGGCGGCGAGAGCATCGGCCTCGGCATCGAGCTCCCGTGGGAGGCGAAGCTCAACGACTACGTCGGCTTCGGGCTCAACTTCCGGTACTTCTTCGTGCGCAAGATGATGTTCGTGAAGTACAGCCAGGGCTACGTCGTGCTGCCCGGCGGCCTCGGCACCCTCGACGAGCTCTTCGAGGCGATGACGCTCGCGCAGACCCTCAAGATCACCCAGTTCCCGATCGTGCTGATGGGCGTCGAGCACTGGCAGGGCCTGATCGACTGGATGCAGGGCTCGATGCTCGAGGACGCCCGCATCAAGCAGTCCGACCTCGACATGCTCACCCTCACCGACGACGTCGACGAGGCCGTGGCCCTGATGGTCGCGGCCCGCGACCAGCACGGCTGAGGCGCCGATGTCCCACCCGATGATGTGGGTGTTCGCCGTGCTCATCGTGCTCGCGATGGGCGGCGTCGCGCTGCTCGCCTCCGGGCGCGGGGAGCCGATGGCGCCGGCGTACGACGACCGGCCGGACGCGCTCGTGCCCGCCGCGGGCCCGGTGCGGGCCGACGACCTGCGCCGGGTGCGCTTCTCGCTCGCGCTGCGCGGCTACCGGATGGCCGAGGTCGACACGCTGCTCACCCGGCTGGCCGGCGAGCTGGAGGGCGACCGGCCGGCCGTCGTACCGGACCGGGGGCCGGCGCCGGCCGTCCTGGTGCGGGTGCTCGCCGAGAGGTGGGCCGCCGAGCATCCGGCGGGAGCCGACATCCTCGACTTCTCCGCCGAGAGCGTCGACCAGGTGGAGTCCTCGCTCGACCAGTGGTCGCGCCGCCCCGGACACGGCCCGGCGGTCGGCGAGGCCGACGTCTGGGCGGCCGGCGCCTATCTGGGCGAGGTCCTGGTGCGCGCGCTGCCCGGGGCGGCCTGGTCGAGCCGCGGCGGGTCGGACGGGCTTCTCGTCGTGGCGCTGCCATCGGGTCGGGTCGAGGACCCGATCGGCCGTGCCATGGCGCGCTTCGACGGCGACGAGCGCGACAGCGTCATCGACTTCGTGGACGCCGCGCTGGCCGCTGACGCCTGACTCGACTGCGCGGCTGGTGGGCCATGGGGAATAATGATGCTGCGCACAGTCGGTGGCACAGGGCTCCGGCGGCTCGCAGAGGTAGTGGAAGAGGGGTGCCGCATGGCGGCGATGAAGCCTCGGACCGGCGACGGTCCGCTCGAGGTCACCAAGGAGGGTCGCGGCATCGTGATGCGCGTCCCGCTCGAAGGTGGTGGCCGGCTCGTGGTCGAGCTCAACGCCGAGGAGGCTGCCGCGCTCGGTGACGCGCTGAAGAATGTCATCGGCTGACGCCCGCCACCCGGTGCTGCCGGGTCAGGTCTCACCTCCCGAGTTCGCCGCCAGCGAGCTGCTCCCCGGCGCCATCAAGGGCGTCGACGTCGTCGCGCTCCCGGTGCTGCCGGGCGACGACGGGAGCCTGCTGCTGGGCCCTGGTGCCGCGGAGCTGGCCGACGAGCTCGGCCTCGACCTGGTCGGCATCGCCGAGGTCCACGGCCTGACCGGGGCGAGCGCCGAGGTCGCCCTCGTCCCCGTGCCGGGCGGCACGGGGACCAACCCGGCGCTGCGCCTCGTGCTGCTGGTCGGGGTCGGTGCGGCGCGCCCGATCGACCTGCGTCGCGCGGGCGCCGCGATGGCCAGGGCCGCGCGTGACCGCGCCGCCGTCGTCACCTCGATCCCGGCCGTCGCCGAGGACACCTCACCCGACGACCCGGTCGCCCTCGAGGCCTTCGTGGCCGGCACCATGCTCGGCTCCTTCGTCTTCCACTGGCGCTCGACCGGCCCCGAGCACCAGCCCGTACGACGGGTGGTGCTCGCCGCCGCCGACACCGACCGCGCCGCCCTGGAGCGGGCCGTCGCCCTCGGCGGCGCCGGCTGGCGCTCCCGGCTGCTGGCGACCGTGCCGTCGAACCTGAAGAATCCCGCCTGGCTGGCCGCGCAGGCCGAGCAGATCGCCGCGGAGAGCGGGCTCGACGTACGGATCTGGGACGAGGACGAGCTCGCCCGCGACGGCTTCGGCGGCATCCTCGCCGTCGGCGCCGCCTCCGCGACCCCGCCCCGGCTGATCCGCCTCGACTACGCCCCGGCCGGCGTCTCCGCCCGCGCCGCCAAGAGGCTGCCGGTCGTCGTCCTGGTCGGCAAGGGCATCACCTTCGACTCCGGCGGGCTGTCCATCAAGCCCGGCGCGTCGATGAGCTCGATGAAGCGCGACATGACCGGCGGCGCCGTGGTCCTGGCGACCATGGCCGCGCTCGCCGACGTCGACTGCCCGGTCCGCGTCATCGGACTGGTCGCCGCCGCCGAGAACGCCATCTCCGGCAGCGCCCTGCGCCCCGGCGACGTGATCACCCACCACGGCGGTCGCACCACCGAGGTCGGCAACACCGACGCCGAGGGCCGCCTGGTCCTCGGCGACGCCTTGGCGTACGCCGTGGCCGAGCTCGCCCCGGCCGTCGTCGTCGACGTCGCCACCCTCACCGGCGCGGTCAAGGTCGCGCTCGGCCAGCAGGTCGGCGGCCTGTTCGCCAACGACGACACCCTCGCCGCCGCGCTGGACCGGGCCGGCGCGCGGGCCGGCGAGCCGCTGTGGCGCTTCCCGCTCTACCGCGGCTACGAGGACAAGCTGGCCTCCAAGGTCGCCGACGCCGCCAACGACCCGGGCGGGCCTGGTGCCATCACGGCCGCGCTGTTCCTGCAGCCGTTCGTCGGTGACGTGCCGTGGGCGCACCTCGACATCGCCTCGGTCGGCGACGTGGAGAAGGAGTGGCACGAGTGGACCGTCGGTCCGTCGGGCTTCGGCTCCCGGCTGCTGCTGTCCTGGCTCGGCTCGGCCGATCCGGTGGCCGGCATCGGCACGAGCTGAGAGGCTCGAGTCAGTCGCCGGACTCCGGGACCCACTCCTTCTTCGCGACCAGCAGGCCGTCGCCCACCGGCAGCAGCGCGGGCACGAGGCCCTCGGTCGCGGCCACCTGCTGCACGAGCTCGCGGATCGCGACCGTCTCGTCGTCGCGCTGGGCCGGGTCGGCGACCCGGTCGTGCCACAGCGCGTTGTCGAAGGCCACCACGCCGCCGGGGCGGAGCAGACGCAGCGCCTCGGCCAGGTAGGCGCCGTACTCCCGCTTGTCGCCGTCGGCGAACACGATGTCGTAGTGGCCGTCGGTGAGCCGGGGGAGGACGTCGAGCGCGGAGCCCGCGATGGTGCGCACCCGCTGGGGCGCGACGCCGGCGTCCTTGAACGACTCCTTGGCCAGCCGCTGGTGCTCGGCCTCGACGTCGACGGTGGTCAGCACGCCGTCGGGGCGCATGCCGCGCAGCAGCCAGACGCCGGAGACGCCGGTCCCGGTGCCGATCTCGACCACCGCACGGGCCTCGAGGGCGGCGGCGAGGAAGCGCAGCGTGGCTCCGGTGCCGGCGCCGATCGGGGTCACGCCGACCTCCTCGGCGCGGGTGCGTGCCGCGGCGAGGACGTCGTCCTCCCCGACGTAGGTGTCGGCGAAGGTCCAGCTGGTCGCGTTGATCGGTGTCGGAGCCACGGACTCACCCTAGAGCGTGCGGGCCCCGGGACCGTGGACCGTCGCCGGGAACACCCGCTGGTCGCCGATCGTTGGTGCCGATGATGGGGAGTTCACAGGGAACGCTCAGTTCCCACCCCTACGGTGAGAGGAGCCAGGACACCTTGGCGCTGATCCAGCGGAGGAAGGCCACCATGAAGGAGCCCGCCGATCCCCACCCCCAGCCCGCCGGGCCGGGACCGTCCGACCTGGACTGGGGGACCATCGTCGAGGAGCACTCCGACCGTGTCTACCGGCTCGCCTTGCGACTGACCGGCAACCGTCACGACGCCGAGGACCTCACCCAGGAGGTCTTCGTGCGTGTCTTCCGCTCACTGCACACCTACACCCCCGGCACGTTCGAAGGCTGGCTGCACCGGATCACCACCAATCTGTTCCTCGACCAGGCCCGCCGTCGGCAGCGGATCCGCTTCGACGCCCTGTCCGACGAGCGTGCCGCCCGCCTCGCGAGCGCCTCGCCCGCCCCCGACCTGGCATACGCCGAGCAGACCTTCGACGACGACGTGGCCGCCGCGCTGGCGTCCCTGCCCCCGGACTTCCGCGCCGCCGTCGTGCTGTGCGACATCGAGGGCCTCAGCTACGAGGAGATCGCCGAGATCCTCGGTGCCAAGCTCGGTACGGTCCGCTCTCGGATCCACCGCGGCCGCGCCCTGCTGCGCACCGCCCTGGCCCACCGTGCCCCCGCCGCGGGTCGCACCCGGTACGCCGGACCCGCGCCCCTGCTCTCCGAGGGAGCCGTGAGGTGATCGGCCACCTCGGCAACCGGGTGAGCGCGCTCCTCGACGGACAGCTCTCGGCGCGGGAGGCCGAGGAGGCATGGGCGCATGTCTACGCCTGCCACGCCTGCCGTGACCTGGTCGAGCGCGAGGGCTGGGTGAAGACCCGGCTGGCCGGGCTCTGCGGCGCCGAGCGCGGCGCTCCCTCCGGCCTCAAGGGCTCGCTGCTCAGCATGCCGCCCGGGGACGCGCTCCTCGGGCCCGAGCCGCACGCTCCTCACCGTCGTACCACGGGCGCGGTGATGATCGGCGGCAGCGCGATCGGTGCCGCGATGCTCGGGGTGCTGGCGCTGGGCTTCGCGCCGGGGTCCGCGCCGCCCGCCGACCGCCGCCCGCCGGCCTCGCAGATCAACACGACGGTCCCGTCGCCGACCGGCACCTCCGGGACGTCGCGGACGCCGGTCCGGGGCCCCTTCGTCCCGGTGCCGCTGCGCCGGATGCTGCCCTGACCGTCCCCGCGTCCCTGCGGCGGCCGGGTGTGGGGCGATCGGACATGATGGTCCCGTGACCGACGCGCACGATCCCGACCACGAGCCCACCGAGCCGCTCGCGCCCCTGGCGCCGCTCGACGTGCCGTCGTCCGAGCCTGCTCCCGAGCCGCACCCCCAGTGGGCGCCGCCCGGGCCCGGCGCCGCCCCGCTGCCCGATCCGGCCCCCGAGCCGACCACGCCGCTGCCGGGCCTGGTCCCGTCGCTGCCGCCGCCCCCGCCGGCGCCCGACCTGACCGTGCGGATGCCCGCGCCGCCTGCCGAGCGGAGCGCCGCGCGGCCGGTCGGCTGGGTGCTTCCCGTGGTCGCTGCGATCGCGCTGGTCGTCGGCCTCGGCGGCGGCCTGCTCGGAGCGCTCGCCTACGACAAGATCTCCGACGACTCGCCGGGCGGACCCGCCTACTCCGGCGACGGTCTCGCCGGCGTCGACCTCGCGCAGGACCCGCCGCTGGCCGCGCCCGGATCGGTCGCCGACGTCGCCCAGGCGGTGCTGCCCAGCACGGTCCAGATCATCGCCGAGTACGGCGGCGAGGCCGCCGGTGCCACCGGCTCCGGCTGGGTGATGGACGGCGACGGCCACATCGTCACCAACAACCACGTCGTCGCCGAGGCGGCCAAGGACAACGGCCCGATCGTCGTGGTCGACCACGACCGCAACCGGTACGACGCCGAGGTGGTCGGCCGCAGCCCGATCTACGACCTGGCCGTGCTGTACGTCAAGAAGCACGACAACCTCACGCCGGCCAAGCTGGGCCACGCCGCCAAGCTCCAGGTGGGGGAGCCGGTCGTCGCCATCGGCTCGCCGCTCAACCTGCCCGACACCGTCACCTCCGGCATCGTCAGCTACCTCCACCGCCCGGTCACCACCGGCTCCTCGGCCGAGGACTCGTCGTGGATCGACGCGATCCAGACCGACGCCGCGATCAACCCCGGCAACTCCGGCGGCCCGCTGGTCAACCAGAAGGGCGAGGTGATCGGCGTCAACTCCGCCATCGCGACCGCCGGCGGCGGCTCGGTCGACTCCGAGGCCGGCAACATCGGCGTCGGCTTCGCGATCCCCGTCGAGCAGGTCCGGGTCACCGCCGACCAGATCCTCAAGACCGGCAAGGCCCAGTACCCCGTCATCGGCGCCAAGGTGAAGACCGGCGGCGTGACGAGCGGCGAGGGCGCCGAGCTCGACGAGATCATCGCCGACAGCCCGGCGGAGAAGGCCGGTCTGCGCCGCGGTGACGTGATCACCCACGTCAACGGCAGCCGGGTCGCCGACGGCACCGCGCTGATCGTCGCCATCCGGACCTACCAGCCCGGCCAGACCATCGAGTTCACCATCACCCGTGGCTCGAACGAGAGGAAGGTCGAGGTCACTCTCGACGGCGAGGAAGGATAGTCACTCGACCTCGGACTCGACGAAGGGGTGCTCGGCGACGTACTGCTCGGTCTGCCGGTACTGCTGGGCGATGTAGTCCTCGAGTCGACTGGCCTCCACCCGCCACTGCCCACGCCCGCCGATCTTGATCGCGGGCAGCTCGCCGCGGCGGACCAGGGCGTAGACCTGCGCGCTCGAGGTGTTGAGCACCTCGGCGACGTCGGCGAGCGTCAGGAAGCGCGGGCTGCCGGGCTGGCCGGGTTGGCCGGTCGGGCCGGGACGGTCGGGCATGGCCCCATCGTCGCATCCGGTCCCGACCTGCGCAGCCAGGGCCACGGCGAGCCTGTGGACGGGCAGGTGACGTCAGGCCGTCCGCCCTGCATGATGACCTGATGTCCAGAGATCTCGGGAACTCGACGGGCGCGCCCGTCCCTCCTGCCGCCCGACGGGTGGCCCGGCCGGCGTGGCGTGACCCACGGCTGTGGCTCGGCGTGCTGCTCGTCACCGGCTCGGTCGTCCTCGGTGCGCGACTTCTCGCGGCCGCCGACGACACCGTGACGGTGTGGGCGATGAGCGGCGAGCGGGGCGCCGGCTCGCCGGTCGGGTCCGGCGACCTCGTCGTTCAGCGGGTGCGCTTCGCCGACGGCGCGACGCTGGGCCGCTACTTCGCCGCCGACGAGCCGGTCCCCGACGACCTGGTGCTGGTGCGCACGGTCGGCGACGGCGAGCTGCTGGCCCGCTCCGCCGTCGGCCCGGCCGACGCGGCGGAGGTGCTGCGGGTCCCGCTCGAGG
Source organism: Nocardioides sp. S5-5 (assembly GCF_054954065.1). Taxonomy (NCBI): domain Bacteria; kingdom Bacillati; phylum Actinomycetota; class Actinomycetes; order Propionibacteriales; family Nocardioidaceae; genus Nocardioides; species Nocardioides sp. S5-5. The sequence goes on along the minus strand of NZ_CP199913.1, from coordinate 3,323,565 downwards.
TCGACCCCAACCGGGTGCCCCCGGACGTGGCCACGGGCTCGGTGATCGACGTGTGGCTGACCGACGGCACCCGCGACGGCGAGGACGGGAGGGCCGACGGGCCGGCCCTGAGCGGGGTCACGGTGGTGGCCGCGCCGGCGTACGACGACAGCTTCGCCGTCACCGGCTCGCGCCAGCTGGTCGTCGCGGTCGACGACGACCGGGCGGCGGACTTCGAGCAGCTCCTCGGTGCCCTGCAGGACCCGGTCATCCGGGTCCTGCAGCGGTCGTGAGGCGCGCATGGCCGGCGTGACGGTCGTCTTGTTGGTCTCCTCGGGCGCCGCCTGGGAGTCCCGCGCGCTGACGACGCTCACCGAGCATCCCGGGACGGTCCTGCTCAAGCGGTGCGTCGACGTCGCCGACCTGCTCGCCGCCGCCCACACCGGTCAGGCCGACGTCGCGGTGGTCGCCGCCGACCTGCCCGGCCTCGACCAGGGCGTCGTCGAGGACCTGCGCCAGCACGGCGTCCGGGTGGTCGGCGTGGCCGCCGACCCCGCTGCCGTCCAGCCGCGCGCCGCCCGGATCGGCGTCGTCGCGGTCCTCGCCGCCGACCGGGTCGCCGAGCTGGCCGACCTGGTGACCGCGCCGGCCGATCCCACCCGCCCCGCCCCGTCGTACGACGTGCTGCCGGTCCTCGACGACCCCGCGCCCCGGCCGCTCGACGGTCCGGCGGGCCGGGTGCTGGCGGTCTGGGGCGCAGGGGGAGCGCCTGGCCGCACCACCGTGGCGAGCGGCCTCGCGGGCGAGCTGGCGCGCCGCGGACTGAGCACCCTGCTCGTCGACGCCGACCCCCACGGCGGCGCCGTCGCCCAGCAGCTCGGCGTCCTCGACGAGGTCTCTGGGCTGCTCTCGGCGGCGCGCCTGGTCGCGGCCGGCACGTTGGACGAGCGGTTCGCGACCGTGCAGCGCCGGCTGTCGGACCGGCTGCGGCTGCTGACCGGGCTCCCGCGCCCCGACCGCTGGGTCGAGCTGCGCCCCGGCACCCTCACCGCGATCGTCGAGCGGGCCCGTCGCGACGGCCAGGTGGTCCTCGACACCGGCTTCAGCCTGGAGCCCGATGTCGGCGAGGTGAGCGGCCGCCCCGAGCGCAACGGGCTCACCCGCGAGGCCGTCGAGGTGGCCGACGAGATCGTTCTGGTCGGCTCCGCCGACCCGGTCGGCCTGGCCCGGCTGGCCCGCTCGCTCACCGAGCTCCACGGGTACCTCCCCGACCCGCGGGTGCGCGTGGTCGTCAACCGGATGCGTCCGACTCTCGGCTGGCGCGAGGCCGACGTGATCACCATGCTCGCCGGCTTCGGCCCCCACCTCGACGTCCGCTTCCTGCCCGACGACCAGGCTGCCGTCGACCGGGCGCTGGTCGCCGGCCGGCTGCTCGTGGAGGCCGGCGAGTCCGCGCTGACCCGCGGGATCGCGCGGCTGCTCGACGCGATGGCGGGGGCTTCGACATGACGGTCGTAATCAGTTGTCCTCGTCCATGAAGACGGCCCTCTCGGTCCCGGTTCTACGCGACGGCCGCGGCCCGTGGGCCAGGTTCGACCGCCTCATGGCCGAGGCGGACGGGGGACTCCGCAGCGTCCTCGCGCTCGAGGCGCTCAGGAGCTGAACAGCAGGAACAGCCCGCCCGCGGTGAACCCGACCATCACGATCAGCAGCGGCAGCTGCCCGGTGATCTGGTCCCGCTTGGGCAGCAGGCTCAGCGCCCGGTCGTGGGCGGCGATCGCGGCGACCACGTGGCCGACCACGACGGCCAGCACCTTGATCGTGGCCAGGACCTCGGGGTGGTAGGAGAACCAGTACGACGGCTCCACCGCCGCCGTACCGAGGATGTCCCACCCCTTGCCCAGCGGGTCGCTGGCGCGGGCGAGGGTCTGCGTGCCGACGTCGATGAACAGGGTCAGGTAGTGCGCGAGGATGTAGCCGAGGACGATCGGGACGATCGAGTGGGCGTAGTGGCGCGGCAGTCGGCGGCGCGGGACCTCGGCGCGCGAGGGCGTCAGCGCGCAGGCGATGCCGAACAGCGCCCCGGCGGTCAGGCAGAACACGACGAGCGCGACGTTGTCGAGCAGGAACTTGCTGACCGAGGCGTTCTGGTACGTCCTGATCCAGAACGACGACTCGGCGAACGAGTCGAAGGCGGTGCTGCCGAAGAGCACGGCGACCACGCCGACCAGGCCGGGCGTGGGCGGGATGGTCGCGAGGTTGGCGAGCGGGCTGCGCAGCACCAGACGGCCTGGGGGCACCCGAGCCCAAGGGGAGAGCTTCGCGATGAGCGAGGAGTAGACCTCGAACGGGTCGGCGCTCTCGTAGAAGCGGTTGCCGAAGACGGCGCCGCCGATGAGCATCGCGCCGACGTAGATCGCGCACCACAGCCGGACCGTGCCGAGCTCGGTGGGGTGGGTGGAGGCCAGCTCCAGCCAGACGAAGGCGAACAGGCCCAGCGCCGCCGGCCAGTGCCCGAGCCGCTCGGGGTAGCGGACCAGGCCCTCGTCGGGGTCGCTGCCGGCGAGCTTGGCGATGCAGGCGTTGATGGTGCGCACCGGGCTGATCGCCCGCCACACCGGGCCGAACAGGGCCGAGGCGAAGACGAGTCCGACCCACCACCACACGTAGAAGATGCCGAAGAACGGGTTGGTCAGGGTGTCGTGGCCGAAGACCGCGGCGAATACCGTGTAGAGGGCGACCACCAGGCCGACCAGGCGCAGCGCCAGCGTGAACCCGGTGGTGCCGGTGACCCGGTCCAGCCAGGCGGGCGCGGGACGGCCGGGGTGTGCGCCGGCGTCGTACCGCGGGCGGCGCCAGGCCACGACCAGGACGGTGAACGAGACCACCAGCGCGGCGACGGCGCCGGACACGGCGAGCTCGAGGGAGATCGGCAGGTCGGCCTGGCCGCCGATGCCGTGGGCTTCGACGGTGCCGGTGAGCGGGGTCATCGGACTTCGAGCTGGACGATGATCTGAGGCGGGTCGTGCGACTCCACCTCGATCACGCCGGGCCGGTCGATCGTGATCGGGAAGGTCGTGGTCCCGGCGTCGTAGGCGAACTCCTGCTCCGGGTCGGAGTGCATGTGCAGCGAGCCGGCGGTGTCGGCGGTCACGACCAGGTCGATCGGCTGGCCCGTGGAGACCTTGACCCGGTCGCCCTTGGGGGTGATCTCGCCGTCCTTGACGGTGATGTCGACGACGACCTTCTCCTGGGAGCCGGTCTTCTCGTCGGATCCGCATGCGGTCACGGTGCCGAGCAGCACGATCCCGGCGAGCGCCGCACCCAGCAGCCGCTGCATGGTTCCTCCTGTCGCAAGAACACCCGCGGACGAATCCACGGATGGTCGATGTCGTCTGCCAGAATCTCATGTGATCCCAAGACGACCGGATGGGGCCGGTCGCCGGTGTCCTGGGGATCCGACCGGAGAGGGTGGGAGCCACGTGGTTGACCGGGTGCGCCCGCGGGACCTGACATTCCTCGAGCAGGAGTCGCCGGAGACGCCGCAGCACAACGCGACCATCGAGATCTTCGATCCCGGTGAGGGACCCGACGCGCTCGACCATGCCCGCCTCGTCGGACTGATCCGCGACCGGATCGCGTTCGTGCCGCGCTACCGGCAGCGGCTGCAGGCGGTTCCCGGTCACCTCGCCAACCCGGTGTGGGTCGACGACGAGAAGTTCGACCTCGGCTTCCACGTACGACGCTCCGCCCTGCCGCGGCCCGGCACCTCCGCCCAGCTGCTCGAGCTGGTGTCGCGGATCGTGTCCCGCCCGCTGGACCGCAGCCGGCCGCTGTGGGAGATCTACTTCGTCGAGGGCCTCGACGGCGGCCGGGTCGCGCTGCTTTCCAAGACCCACCAGGCGTTGGTCGACGGTGTCCACACCGTCGACCTGGGCCAGCTGCTGCTCGACCTCCAGCCGGAGGCACGCGCGCTCGAGCCCGACGACTGGCAGCCGCGCCGCTCGCCTAACCCGGCCAACCTGCTGGCCACCGCCGTCCGCGACAACCTCACCGACCCCGGCGAGCTGCTCGACACCGTCCGCACCGGCTCCCGTGCCCTGGCCCGCACCGCCGACCGGCGCAGTGAGCGCGCCCGCTCCTTCCTCGCCGCCGCGACCGGCCGCCGGCCCAAGACCCGCGGCGTCATCAACGGCCCGCTGTCCCAGCAGCGGCGGATCGTGACGGTGGCGACCCGGCTCGCCGACTACCGCCGGATCCGCGAGGCCCACGGCGGCACCGTCAACGACGTCATCCTCGCCACCGTCACCGGTGCCCTCCGCGCCTGGCTGATGACCCGCTCGGAGTCGATGGGCGGGCTGCGCCAGGTGCGCGCCGTCGTCCCCGTCTCGGTCATCGACGAGGAGCTCGAGGCGACCTCGCTCGGCACCCAGATCGCCGCCCACTTCGTCGACCTGCCGATCGGCGAGCCGAGCCCGGTGGTCCGGCTGCACCAGGTGTCCTACTCCTTTCAGGCCCACAAGGACACCGGTCGCAGCGTCGCCGCCAACCGGCTCACCGGGATCGCCGGCTTCGCGCCGACCACCTTCCACGCCATCGGCTCGCGGGTCGCCTCCGTCGAGCTGCGCCGCGGCTACCAGCTCTCGGTCACCAACGTGCCCGGCCCGCAGGCCCCGCTCCACGCCGCCGGCGCCCGGATGCTCGCCAGCTACCCCGTCCCGCCGCTCACGCCCGGCCACCCGCTCGCGATCGGCGTGACGTCGTACGACGGCGGGGTCTACTACGGCATCACCGCCGACCGCGACTGGATTCCCGACGCCGAGGTGCTGGGCGCGTGCGTGCGCGAGGCGCTCGACGAGCTGATCGACCTGTCCTCGGCCACGCGGCAGCGCGCGCCCCGCGGGCGTCGTACGACGAAGGCCGCGGCCAAGGGGTCCGCGAAGGACGAGGAAGACTGAGTGGGATCATGGGCCCCGTGATCCCGCTGCACCTCGGTGCCCTGCACCCCGTCGAGCAGATCGCCACGATCGTGCTCGCGTTCGGGCCGTTCGTGGTGCTGGGGATCGTGATCGCGGTCCGTCGCCGCGCGGAGGGCGACGAGGACGTCGACGAGGCGGCGGAGCACGAGCACAACGACTAGCTCGCGAGCCACTCCTTGCCGGTGCGCTCCTCGGCGCGCAGCGCGCTGCCGAGCAGCTTGGCGAGCAGCTCCTCGATCTTGCCGGCGACGAGCGGGATCTTCACCTTGATCTCGAGCGCGACGGTCTCCTTGGTGACCCCGTCCGCTTCGACCAGGGTGGCGGTGCCGGTGATCTCGCCGGGCTTGCCGGGGATGGCGACGGTGACGGTGGCCGTCAGTGGGCCGGACCAGGTCTCGGTCTGCACGATCGTGGTGGTCTCGCCGATGAACTTCTTGGCGAACGCCGGCACCTTGTCGGTGGGCTGCTCCATCTCGATCCGCACGGCCTTCGCGTCGACGTCGCCCTCGATCTCGACGCTGTACGACGTCGCGCGCTGGTTGCGGCACACGGTCTCGCGGAACACCGGGTCGCTCAGCATGGCCGCGACCTCGATCGCGGGCGCGTCGTAGCTCATCTCGTGTACCAGTCGGGTCGCCATCTCAGCGCTCTCCCTTCAGCCAGGCCACGCCCACCGCATGCTCGGTGGTGAGGCCCGCGTCGATGTTGTCGGCCATCAGTCTCTCCAGCTTGCCGGCGATCAGGGGGACCTTGACGACGACGTCGAGCTCGTGGACGCACGTCGTGCCGGTGCCGGCCGCGGCGAGCCGGATCGTGCCCGTGGCCCGGGTGGGCTTGCCGGGGGCGGTGATCTCGATCGTGCCCGACGAGGGGTCGGTCCACGACTCGCGGATCACGGCCTGGGTGGTGTCGCCGGCGATCTTCTTGGCGATCGCGGGCAGCCCGGCGGTGTTCTGCACCTGGTCGCTGACCAGGGTGAAGCCGGCGCCGGCCGGAGTGAGGGTGACGTCGATGGACACGACGTCCTGGGCGGCGCCGACCCGCTCCCGGAAGGCGGGATCCGCGAGCATCGCGAACACCTCCTCCGGCGGGGCGTCGTACGCGAGCTCTCGGCTGTATCGCATGCGAGACATCATGTCGCACGGCCCGGTTGTGAGGCGTGAGGAGGAGGTCCTAGTGTCGAGTCGTGTCAATGACGACGCTGCCCTCCTCGCAGGGGGCCGACCGGGACCGCATCTTCGAGCAGGCCGCCGCGGCGGCCGGACCCGCGAAGGGATCAGGGGCGCCACCCCGTGAGGCACTGCCCGCCCTGCTGCCGGCCTACTACCGGCACGTGGCGACCGAGGAGCTCGCGGCCCGCGGCGACCTCGACGTGTACGGCGCCTTCGCCTCCCACCACCATCTCGCGCTCGAGCGGCGGCCGGGCCAGGCCAAGATCCGGGTCTACACGCCGACGGTGGCCGAGAACGGCTGGTCGGCGGGCGGCCACTCCGTGGTCGAGGTCGTCGTCGACGACATGCCCTTCCTCGTCGACTCGGTGGCGATGGAGCTGGGTCGGGGCCTCCACGACGTCCGCACCGTCGTCCACCCGACCTTCGACGTGTGCCGCGACGCGTCCGGGCGCCTGCTGTCGGCGGAGCCCGTCTCGTCCGGCTCGACCGCGCCCGCCGACGGCGCGGTTCGCGAGTCCTGGATGCACGTCGAGATCGGCCGGCTCAGCGGCGAGGGCGATGACACTCCGGAGCAGGTCGTCGCCGACTGCCGCCGGGTGCTCGGCGACGTGCGGGCGTCGGTCCAGGACTGGCCGGGGATGCAGGAGCGGGTCGCCGAGATCGTGGCCGGCCTCGCGTCCGACCCGCCGCCGCTGCCCGCAGAGGAGGTCCGGCAGGCTGCCGCGCTCCTCGACTGGCTGGCCGACGAGCACTTCACCTTCCTCGGCTACCGCGAGTACGTCCTCGACCGGGTCCCCGTCGACGCGGCCGACGGCGGCCGGGAGGGCCTTGAGGACGACGTGCTGCGGCCGGTGCCCGGCAGCGGCCTCGGCATCTTGCGCGAGCACCCCTCCGAGGGCGACACGTCGGTCGCGTTCAGCAAGCTGCCGGACGCGGTCAAGGCCAAGGCCCGCGAGAAGCGGCTGCTGGTCCTGGCGAAGGCCAACTCGCGCTCCACGATCCACCGCCCGGCGTACCTCGACTACGTCGGCGTGAAGACCTTCGGCCCCGACGGCGAGGTCGTGGGGGAGCGCCGCTTCCTCGGCCTGCTGTCCAGCGCCGCCTACACCGAGTCGCTGCTGCGCATCCCGCTGCTGCGGGAGAAGGTCGACGAGGTCCTCATGCGCAGCGGGTACGACGCCCGCAGCCACGACGGCGCCGCGTTGCTCGACACCCTCGAGACCTATCCGCGCGACGAGCTGTTCCACACGCCGGTCGACGAGCTCGGCCCCATCGTGGAGGCCGCGATGCAGGCCCGCGAGCGTCGTGCCGTGCGCCTGTTCATCCGCCGCGACACCTACGCCCGCTACCTGTCGGTGCTCGTCTACCTGCCGCGCGACCGCTACAACACCGGTGTCCGGCACCGCTTCGTCGAGATCCTCACCGAGCAGATCGGCAAGGGCCGGATCGGTCCCGACGCGGTCGAGTTCAACGTCAGCATCAACGAGTCGACGACCGCGCGGGTCCACTTCGTCGTCCACCTGCCCAAGGGTGAGCTGATCCCCGACGACATCGACACCGCCGACCTCGAGCGGCGCCTGGTCGAGGCGTCCCGCTCCTGGCAGGAGGACTTCCTCCAGGCCGTGATCGCGGAGTACGGCGAGGAGGTCGGCGCGCTGCTCGGTCGCCGCTACCTCGACGCCTTCCCCGAGGCCTACAAGGAGGACTTCACCCCGCGCACCGCCGCGGTCGACCTCGGCCGGATCGAGGGGATCCGCGGCGAGGACGGCCGCGACCAGTCCCTGTACGCCGAGGTCGACGCCGCCGACGGAGAGGCCCGGCTCAAGATGTTCCGGGTCGGGGAGCCGCTCTCGCTGAGCGCGGTGCTGCCGATGCTGGCCTCGATGGGCGTCGAGGTCGTCGACGAGCGTCCCTACGGCCTGACCGGCCTGGAGCGGGTCACCCACATCTACGACTTCGGCCTGCGCTACGGCGAGGCGCTGCCCGACCACGCCCGCGAGCTGTTCGCGGCGACGATGCGCGCGATGTGGGACGGCCACACCGAGGTCGACGGCTTCAACCGGCTGGTGCTGCGGGCCGAGCTGACCTGGCGCCAGGCGATGCTGCTGCGCGCCTACGCGAAGTACATGAAGCAGGGCAGCAGCCCGTTCGCCGTCGACTCCATCGAGCAGGCGCTGGTCGACAACGTCGACCTGGCCCAGCTGCTGGTGGCGCTCTTCGAGGTGCGCTTCGACCCCGCCGCCGAGCCGGATCGGTCGGCGCGCGAGGAGGCGCTGGTCGAGAAGGTGCGCGCGGCGCTCGACGACGTGGTCAGCCTCGACCACGACCGGATCCTGCGGTCCTACCTCACCCACATCCGCAGCACCCTGCGCACCAACTACTTCCAAAGCGACGACGGCGTCCCCAAGTCGTACCTGTCGCTCAAGCTGGAGCCGTCGGCGATCCCGGACCTGCCGGAGCCGCGGCCCCGGTTCGAGATCTTCGTGTACTCGCCGCGCGTCGAGGGGGTCCACCTCCGCTTCGGCGCGGTCGCCCGCGGCGGCCTGCGCTGGTCGGACCGGCGCGACGACTTCCGCACCGAGATCCTGGGCCTGGTCAAGGCGCAGATGGTCAAGAACACCGTGATCGTGCCGGTGGGCGCGAAGGGCGGGTTCTACGCCAAGCAGCTGCCCGACGCGAGCGACCGCGAGGCCTGGCTGGCCGAGGGCGTGGCCTGCTACACCACGTTCATCCGCGGCCTGCTCGACGTCACCGACAACCTGGTCGCCGGTGAGACGGTGCCGCCGCCGGACGTCGTGCGCCACGACGCCGACGACTCCTACCTCGTCGTGGCCGCCGACAAGGGCACCGCGACCTTCTCCGACATCGCCAACGGCGTCGCCAAGGACTACGGCTTCTGGCTGGGCGACGCCTTCGCCAGCGGCGGCTCGGTGGGCTACGACCACAAGGCGATGGGCATCACCGCGAAGGGCGCCTGGGTGTCGGTACGACGGCACTTCCGCGAGATGGGGATCGACTGCCAGAGCGAGGACATCACCGTCGTCGGCATCGGTGACATGTCCGGCGACGTGTTCGGCAACGGGATGCTGTGCTCCGAGCACATCCGGCTGGTGGCCGCGTTCGACCACCGCGACATCTTCCTCGACCCGGAGCCCGATGCCGCGGCCTCCTTCGCCGAGCGGAAGCGGCTCTTCGAGCTGCCCCGGTCGAGCTGGCAGGACTACGACCGGTCGCTGATCTCGGAGGGTGGTGGTGTGTTCTCGCGCAGCGCGAAGTCGATCCCGATCAACAACCGCATCCGCGCGGCCCTCGGCATCGTCGGCCACGTCGAGCAGATGACCCCGGCCGAGCTGATGCACGCGATCCTGCTCGCGCCGGCGGACCTGCTCTGGAACGGCGGCATCGGCACCTACGTCAAGGCCTCGACCGAGACCCACGCCGAGGCGGGGGACAAGTCGAACGACGCGATCCGTGTCGACGGTGCACAGGTGCGTGCCCGCTGCGTGGGCGAGGGCGGCAACCTCGGCTTCACCCAGCGGGGCCGGATCGAGTACGCCCTCGAGGGCGGCCGCATCAACACCGACTTCATCGACAACTCGGCCGGCGTCGACACCTCCGACCACGAGGTGAACCTCAAGATCCTGCTGGACCGGGTGGTCGCCGACGGCGACCTCACCGGCAAGCAGCGCAACGAGCTGCTGGCGTCGATGACCGACGAGGTCGCCGAGCTGGTGCTGCGCGACAACTACGACCAGAACCTCGCCCTCGCCAACGCCGCCAAGAACGCCGGCTCGCTGCTGCACGTCCACGAGCAGTGGATGCGCGACCTGGAGGCGCAGGGGCTGCTCGACCGCGAGCTGGAGGACCTGCCCTCCCGCCAGGAGGTGGCTCGCAGGATCGAGGCCGGAGGCACGCTCACCCAGCCCGAGCTGTCGGTGCTGATGGCCTACACCAAGATCGTGCTCGCCGAGGAGCTGCTGGCCTCCGACCTGTTCGACGACCCCTACCTGGTGGTGGACCTCGAGTCCTACTTCCCCGAGCGGGTCCAGGCGGCGTACCCGGAGCAGATCGCGACCCACCCGCTGCGGCGGGAGATCATCGTGACCCAGGTCGTCAACTTCCTGGTCAACGGCGCCGGCATGACGTACTGGCCGCGCCTGGCCGGCGAGACCAGGGCCAGTGCCGTCGAGCTCACCCGCGCCAACTTCGTGGCCCGCGAGATCTTCGGCTCCCTCGGCCTGCGGCGTGAGCTGGAGCAGTACGACAACGTCCTCGACGCGGCCGTGCAGACCCGGATGCGGGTCGAGATGCGCACCCTGGTCGAGCGGGCCTCGCGCTGGCTGGTCACCAACCGGCGGCCTCCGCTCGACAGCCAGGGCAACGTCGAGTTCTTCGCGGCGCCCGTCCAGGCGACCATGCTCGAGCTGCCTCGGCTGCTGACCGGGGCCGAGCTCGCGTCGTACGAGGCCCGGCGCGCGTCGCTGGTCAACCAGGACGTCCCCGAGGACCTCGCCGGCCGGGTCGCGTCGTTCGACGTCGCCTACACGCTGCTCAACGTCGTCGAGATCGCCGAGCGCCACGAGCTGCCGCCGGCGGAGGTGGCGCGGGTCCACTTCGCCCTGGGGGAGCGGCTCGGTCTGTCCGTGCTGCAGCGTCGCATCGTCGACCTGCCGCGGGCCGACCAGTGGCAGACCATGGCTCGCGCCGCCCTGCGCGACGACCTGCACGCCGTCCACGCCCAGCTCACCGCCGAGGTGCTCGCGGCCACCGGCGACCTCGACGGCGTCGACGACCCGGCCGAGGCGGCGACCCGCCGGGTCGCCGCGTGGGAGGCCGCGGCCGGTGGGGTGGTCGACAAGGCGATCGGCGCGCTGGCGGCGGTCTGCTCCGACGAGCCGGCCGACATCGCGAAGGTCTCCGTCGGGCTGCGGGTGGTGCGAGGTTTGCTGGCCTGAGCCCGGGTTAGGGTCATCAGGGATGACTGCCATCCACGTGACCGGACTGACCAAGCGGTATGGCGACCTGGTCGCCGTCGACGCCGTGAGCCTCGATGTCGCCGAGGGGGAGTTCGTCGGGGTGCTCGGACCCAACGGCGCCGGCAAGACCACGCTCCTGGAGATGGTCGAGGGCCTGCGCCAGCCGGATGCCGGCGGGGTCGAGGTGCTCGGCGAGCCGGTGTGGCCGCGCAACCCGCGGCTGCAGCCCCGCATCGGCGTCCAGCTCCAGGCCTCGTCGTTCTTCGAGCGGCTCACGGCCCGCGAGCAGATCCGCACCTTCGCCAGCCTGTACGGCGTCGGGCGGGCCACCGCCGACGAGTGGCTCGAACGCGTCGGGCTCACCGACAAGGCCGAGACCCGCGTCGAGAACCTCTCCGGAGGTCAGGCCCAGCGCCTGTCCATCGCCTGCGCCCTGGTGCATGACCCGGAGCTGGTGTTCCTCGACGAGCCGACCGCGGCCCTGGACCCCCAGGCCCGGCGCAACCTGTGGGACCTGCTCTCCTCGATCAACGACAGCGGCCGCACGGTCGTGCTGACCACGCACTACATGGACGAGGCCGAGGTGCTCTGCGACCGGGTCGCGGTCATGGACCACGGCCGGATCCTGCAGTTCGACACCCCGGCGGCGCTGGTCCGGGGCCTGGACGCGCCGGCCCGGATCCGGGTCGCGCCCGGCGCCCTCGATGCCGAGGACGCGGCCGCCATCGACGGCGTCCTCGAGACCGACGAGGGCGTCGACGGGGTGGTGCTGGTGACCCGGGATCCGGGCACCGTGCTCGGCACCCTCGCCGCCTCCCAGCGGCTCGACGGCGTCCGGGTCCAGACCGGCACGCTGGAGGACGTCTTCCTGGCGCTGACCGGACGGGAGTACCGCGCATGAGCGCCCGGCAGCAGTCGCCGTTCTGGGCCCTCTCGCTGGCCATCCTGCGCGGCTTCGCCCGCGACAAGGCATCGGTCTTCTTCGCGGTGATCTTCCCGCTGATGTTCCTGGTCCTCTTCGGGGGGCTCTTCTCCGACCAGGACCAGTCCAAGGTCGACATGATCCAGGTCGGCGACGTCTCGTTGGTCCAGGAGCTGCCCGAGGGAGCCCGGGGGGCCTTCGAGGACACCTTCGAGGTGACCCACAGCGACGACCTCGAGGACGCGCTCGAGCAGGTGCGCAAGGGGGACGCCGACGTCGCGCTGGAGCAGCGCGGCGACGAGCTGGTCGCGCACTACACCCAGGCCGAGCAGGTCAAGGCCGCCGTCACCCAGGGCACGCTGCGTGCCTTCGTCGACGGCACCAATGTCGCGCTCAGCGGCACGCCGCCGAAGTTCACGCTGGTGACCGAGCGGGTCGAGGACGAGTCCCTGACCACCATCCAGTTCGTCACGCCCGGCCTGATGGGGTGGGCGATCGCGATGAGCGCCGCCTTCGGCGCCGCGGCCACGCTGCAGGGCTGGCGGCAGTCCAAGCTGCTGCGCCGGCTCCAGCTGGCCCCGGTCGGCACGGGCACGGTCGTGGCCGCCCGGATCGCCGTCACCCTGGCCATCGCGCTCGTCCAGTTCACGATCTTCATCGCCCTGGGGGCGGCGGCCTTCGGGCTCCAGCTGACCGGCTCGTGGTGGATGGCGCTGCCGCTGGTCGTCGTCGGCACGCTGTGCTTCATGGCGCTGGGGCTGTTCGCCGGCGCGGTGGCGAAGACGGTCGAGGGGGCCGTCAACCTGGCCAACTTCCTGGTTCTGCCGATGGCCTTCCTCAGCGGCTCCTTCTTCCCGCTCGACGCTGCCCCGACCTGGCTGCGGCGGGTCTCGGACGTGCTGCCGCTCAAGCACCTCAACGAGGGGATGCTCGACGTCATGGTCCGCGGCCAGGGACCCGGCTCGGCCGTGGCGCCGCTGCTGATCCTGGCCGCCTTCGCGGTCGTGATCACCGGGCTCGCCGCCCGGCTGTTCCGCTGGGAGACCACCTGAGCACGGGCAAAAACCCCTAGGCTACGACGGTGCTCGACTTCGCCGTCCTCCTGGCCCTCCTGGCACTGATCATCGTCGTCGCCCGCCTCGCGGGATCGGCGGTGGCCAGGATCGGCATCCCGCCCGTCGTCGGGGAGATCGGCGCGGGCGTTCTGCTGGGCCCGAGCCTGCTCGGGATGCAGCTCAGCCAGGACCTCTTCCCGGTCGACCAGCGCGGGTTCCTCGACGTACTGGCCCGGGTCGGCCTGGTGCTGTTCATGTTCGTGGTGGGTCTCGAGCTCGACCTGTCGCTGGTCCGCGGTCGCGAGAAGGTCGCCGTCTCGGTGTCCCTCACCTCGATCGCGCTGCCGTTCGCGCTCGGCCTGGGACTGGCGCACCTGTTCGTCAGCAGCGGCGCCACCGAGGCGCTGAAGCCGGCCGACGCGGAGTTCTGGCCGTTCGCGCTGTTCATGGGCGCGGCGATGTCGATCACCGCGTTCCCGGTGCTCGCCCGGATCCTCACCGACCGGCGGATGCACCGCACCGAGACCGGTGGGCTGGCGCTCGCGTGCGCCGCGACCGACGACATCATCGCCTGGACCCTGCTGGCCGTCGTGCTCGCGATCGCCGGCGTCGACGCCGGTCACGGGCACCTGCCGGCGTGGGCCATCTACCTCGCCATCCCGTTCGTGCTGGTCGCCGTGTTCGTGGTCCGCCCCGCGCTGGCCGGCCTGACCCGCGCGTACCAGAGGGCCGGCGAGCTGACGCCGACCATCCTCTCGGTGGTGCTCGTGGGGATGCTGCTCTTCTCGGCCACCACCGAGGTGCTCGGCATCCACTACATCTTCGGCGCCTTCCTCTTCGGCGCGATCATCCCGCACGAGAACGCCGCCGCCCTGCGCCACGAGATCCTGGTCCGCCTGGAGCAGATCTCGGTGCTCCTGCTGCTGCCGGTGTTCTTCCTGCTCTCCGGCCTCAAGGTCGACATCCGCGGCCTCGGCGCCGAGCACATCGTGCCCCTGCTGGGGATCCTCGCGGTCGCCATCGTTGGCAAGTACGTCGGCGCGTACGTCGGCGCCCGGCTCCAGCAGGTCCCGCACTGGCAGGCCAGCGCCCTGGGCCTGCTGATGAACACCCGCGGCCTGACCGAGCTGATCATCCTCAACGTCGGCCTGGAGAAGGGCCTGCTCAGCCAGGAGCTGTTCACCATGATGGTGATCATGGCCCTGGTCACGACGGTGATGACCGGCCCGCTGCTGGGCGTCGTCTACCCGCGGCGCCGGGTGGCCCGCGACATCGCCGAGGCCGAGCGCGCCGCGCTGGGGGAGGAGGCCGTCGACCGGATCCTGGTGCTGGCCCGCGACGGCCAGGACAACCGGCTGCCGGTCGAGCTCGCCGTGGCCGCCCTGGCCGGCGCCCGCCCGGCCGAGATCGTGCTCGCCGACCTCACGCCGCAGGGCCGCCCGCTCGAGGTGGGCAGCGGCCTGTCGCTCGACCTCGCGGAGATGGCCGCGGCGATGGAGCGCCAGCAGGCGCTGGTCCACCTCGGTGACGAGCTCGGCGTCCCCGTCCGGGTCATCGCGCACCCCAGCGCCGACGTCGAGCAGGACCTGGTCGAGCTGGTCGGCGCGCTCGTGCCCCAGGGCCTGGTGGCCTGGTCCGACGATCCCGCGCTCGCCGCCGTCGTGGCCGCCAGCGAGTCGCCGGTCGCCGTCGTCGCCGCCGGTGCGACGCCCCCCGAGCGCGACGCCCCCGTGGTCGTCGACTGGACCGCCGGCTCGGACGGCGAGGCCGCGGTCGTCCTCGGTGCCCGGCTCGCCCTGGCCCGCGACACCACCCTCGCCCTGCGCGGCGACGGTGGCCGCCGCCAGGCCGCCGCCCGCTCCGCCCTCGAGGCGCGCGGAGTCCGCTTCGCCGACCCGGCCGCCGACGTGGGGCCGCTGGCCGCCGTACCCGTCGAGGTGGGGGCGCTCGACGGCGCCGCCGCCGTCCGGGTCCGCGCCGAGCTCGACGCCGCCCCCGTCGACTTCGCGGCCGTGCCGCTCGCCGCGGAGGCGGTTGTCTAGGGTCGGCCTACCAAGTGGTGTGACAATCAGCCGGTCGCGTTGCCCGCGTGGGTGTTGAACGCCAGGGTGCGGTGCCCGATCCGGACCCGGGTGCCCTGCACCAGCACCTGCTCGCTGCCCGGCGGCATCCGCACCCAGTCGGGCGTCTTCGGCAGGTGGACGTAGGTGCCGTTGGTCGAGTCGTTGTCGACCAGTACGACGTCCCAGCCGCGCAGCTCGAGTCGGGCGTGGACCCGCGAGACCTGGTTGGACTGGTCGATGATCGGCAGCGGCCGGAACTCGCCGGCGACGATCCGCTCGTCCGGGCCGGGGTCGCGGCCCAGCAGGTAGGGGATGTCCAGCTGGAACACCGCGCCGTCGTCGAGCACGATCACGCCCAGCGGGGGGCGCGGTCCGCTCACGAGCACCGGCGTCTGCTGGACCATGTTGATCCCGCAGATCCCGCAGAACAGCACCCGCGGGTCGTTGAAGTGCTGGTTCTTGCAGTAGACGCCGCGCACCTGCTCGTGGGCGTGGTCGTCGCGGACCTGGGCCGCGTCCTCGACGATCGGCAGCGGCTCGAAGTCGTCGAGGTCGTCGTCGACCTCGCTCATCAGCACGGACTGGAAGCTCACGTGCTCGTCGGCCGGGGCCGGCGGCAGCGGTCGGCCGGCGACCGGCGCCACGACGGGCTCGACCACGGGCTCGACCACCGGCGACACCACGGGCTCGACCACCGGCGCCGCGACCGGCTCGGCCACCGGCTCCGGGGCCCGGACCTGGGTCGCGGGCCGCAGGACCGGCTCGACCGGCGTACCGCCACCGGAGGGGACGAGGAACGAGCCGGCAGGAACGACCCCGCCGTCGAGCCGGTACGACGCCCCCGCGGCCGGGGCGGCGCCGCCGGTCAGCCAGGCGGAGACCGAGCCGACCGGCCACGGCAGCAGTCGCTCCACCCACGCCAGCGACTGCGCGCCGCTGATCTCCTCGCCGTCGACGCTCACCGTGACGTCGCCGTCGACGAACACCGCGAGCCCGGTGGTGTGCGGCGCGACCGCCGCGAAGCCGGGCGACGTCTCGACGGTGGTCGACAGCATCAGCGCGAACCCGCGGATCAGCTGGCGGCCCTGCCCGCCGTTGGCGGCGACCATCTCCGCGTGCTCGAGGTAGGGCCGCACGACGTCCGGGTCGTCGGAGCCGACGAGGAGCACGACCGGCCCGAACCGGGCCAGGGTGCCGCCGCCGGGGCCGGGCACCACCGTCGCCGCGGTCCAGTCGTCTGCCGAGGTGTGTGTCATGAGGCCGTGTCTCCCATTTCTCGGTGGATGCGCGGGTCGTCCAGTGCGTGCGATGGCAAGGCGCCGGCGCGAAGGCATGCTGGGCGCACGTCGAGCGTCGGCAACGCCGCCAGCGTGCGTGCTGGGCGGCCCGGGCGCCGCCAGGAAATGGGAGACACGGCCTACACGATCCTTCCACCGAAGAAGCGCCACCGGATGAACGGGACCCGCATCGGGCCGTTGGTCCAGACCCACACGACCAGCCAGATCACCGTGAAGTCGACGAAGAACGCCCAGAACGGCACGCCGTCGTACGGGTAGTCGATCCCGGGCACGAGCTCGAGGTCGAGCAGCAGCCAGACCAGCGCACCCTCGTTGAGCGCGGTGATCAGGCCGAACATGGTGGGCCAGTCCTTCTCCCACCGCAGCTGCTGGATGGCGTGGTAGACCAGCTCCCAGAGCACGCCGAGCACGAGCACCGCCGCGAGGATGAGGTACGTCGTGCGGTAGTCCGGGTCGCCGGGCAGGATCGGCGTCAGCACCAGCGTGATCAGGCCGCCGAACACGACGAGCATGAAGATCCGGGTCTGGATCCGGCCGTTGAGCGTGGGCAGCATCAGGCACGCACTCCTTCGGTCGTCGTCACGAGCCGGCTCACGGCGCGCTCCCCGCGAGCCACTTCCACCACTGCAGGGTGGAGCGCACCGGCCCGATCCGCTTGCAGAACCCGCGCTTGTTGAGGTCGCCGTAGATCTCCTGCGCCGCGACCTGCAGGCCCAAGAAGGTGTCGACGCCGGGGAAGTAGCCGCCGAGCGTGGTCGCGCCGGACGCGTACATCGCGCCGCCGCCGGACTGGGTGCCGATCAGCTCGAAGCTCCGATCGACGTTGAGCCGCCCGACCGGGTTGCGACTGGCGCCGCCGTGGTCGAGCAGGTCCTTGAGCAGCCGGTGCTCGGCGATGTCGGCCTCGAGGCCGGTGCAGTCGATGACGAAGTCGACCTCGAGCGGGACGACGCCCTGGGCGGTGCGGACCTGGTTGAGGATCCGCTCGCCGCTGGGCCGCATCTCGTCGACCGTGCCGACGACGCAGGAGTACCAGCCCTCGCGCCGGCCCTGCTTCATCTGCCGCTGCCAGCTCTTGCGGTACGGCGTGTTGGTGCCGCCCATCCGCTTGTACAGCTCGGCGCGCTGCTCGCCCTCGAGCCCGCGGATCTGGGCCTTCAGCTGGCCGCCCCACACCGACTTGGGGTAGTTGAAGCCCTGGTAGGCCCATCCGTCGCCGCCGCGACGGCGCATGGTGACCCGGGTGCGACCACCGCCGGGGCGCTGATCCTCCTCGTTGCCGTAGCCGTCGTTGGTGCCGTGGATGTAGGTCCGGAACAGATGCACGATCTTCGTCTGCGCGCCGTGCCTCTCCCGGTCGTCCATCAGCCGCTGCAGGATGCGCGAGGCCACGATGCCGCCGCCGCGCACCAGCACCGTCGACGGCGTCTGGACCAGCCGCTCGTAGACGTGCTCGTGGGCCTCGTAGGCGTTGACGATGTGGCGGTAGTCGTTGTTCTCGGTGCGGTAGCGCTGCAGCTCCGGCAGGAACTTCAGGCCGGGGTAGCCCACCGCCAGGTGGACGTACTGCGAGCGGAACGCCACCCGCTTGGTGGCCGAGGCGCCCTCGGGCGGCGTCAGGATCGTGAAGTAGCCGCCGCCGTACCGGCGCCGGACGATGCGCACCAGGCCCTTGACCAGCATCTCGTCGTACGCGATCCGCTTGGCCTCGCGCTCCAGCTGCTGGAAGACGTTGCCGGCCTTGGGCGTGTAGTAGTCCTCGAAGATCGGCTCGCTGAACAGCTGCCAGAGCACCTTGAGGTCGAAGTGCCGCACGCCCTCGGCGAAGCCGTACGACGGGAAGCCCCAGATGTTGTCGGGTCGCGACGCCGAGTCGGATCGGATCCGCTCGGGACGCGGGACCTGGGAGACCCGGGTGAGGTACTCGTAGGTCTGCCAGGGGAAGTCGAGCGTGCTGAGCACCCGCATCTGGGAGGTCGGCACGCCCGCGATGCGCAGGTAGTCGACGGTCACGAAGCTGCCGATGCCGCCGCCGATGGTCACGAACGGGACGTCCACGATCGGGATCCCCGCGGCCGCGACCATGTCGTCGGTCCAGAAGTCGGTCTGGAGCAGCTGGTCGTTCAGGTCGCCCGAGATCGGCTGGGCGGGCAGGTACGTCGACGGGTCGGTGGTCGGGACCACGGATGCCGCGGTGGGATCGATCAAGGTGCCTCCTCGGTCGTTGACGGCGTCCGGAACGCTACACCGCTTTACCCCTCCTGTGCCGCGAGAATCGCTGCTCTTCACCCGGGTCGGCGTGACATGCTGGACCCTGGCCGAGGCACCCGGCTGGACGACGAGGCTGGAGGATCCGCGTGCAGGGAATCGCTGACTACGAGTTCGTGCGCCCGCTGGGCGAGTCGAACTACGGCACCAACTACCTCGCCACGGCTCCCGCCAGGCTGGGCATCCCCGCCGGAGAGGTGGTGGTCAAGGTGATCGCCGGCCCCACCTCCGACGACGCCTTCCGCCGGGCGACGCGCGAGCTCAAGCACTTCAGCGTCGCCGACTCCGACCGGCTGGTCGCCGTCTACGACGCCGGACGGCAGGGTGGCGCCTTCTACTACGCCATGGAGTTCTTGCCACTCGGCTCGCTGGAGAGCCCGCAGGTCGAGATCGGCGCCGGCCAGCGGGTCGCCGCGGTCCGCGACGCCGCCCTGGCGGCCCACGCGCTCCACGAGCGCGGCATCGCCCACCGCGACATCAAGCCGGCCAACGTGCTGCTCGCCGAGGACGGCGGGCGGCTGGCCGACCTCGGGCTGTCCCAGCTGCTGTCCCCGGGCATGGTCACCACCGGGCTCGGGCAGATCGGCCTGGAGTTCACCGACCCCGCGATCATGCTCGGGGCCCAGGCCTCGCGGGCCAGCGACATCTGGTCGCTGGGCGCCACCTTGCACTTCGCGGTCACCGGCGCCGGCGTCTACGGCGAGCTCCGCGACACCGAGCCGCTGCTGCTGGTGCGCTCGATCCTCGCCTCCCAGCCCGCCCTCGCCGCGGACCTGCCGCCGGTCGCCCGCGACCTGGTCGAGGCCTGCCTGGCCACCGATGTCGCCGCCCGCCCGCGGACCGCCGCCGAGGTCGCCGACCGCATCTCCGGGCTCGTCGCCGACCTGGGGTCGGCGGTCTGAGCATGGAGCTGCACGAGGCCCTGCGCGAGCTGGTGGCCGAGCACGGTCCCGGCATCCTCGACGACGCCGCCGGCTTCCGAGGCGTCCTCGACGACGTCCTGGCCGAGGACCAGGCGAGCACCGGCGACATCAACCTGCTCGTCGACGCGGTCCGCTTCGGCGTGCTGAACCCACTGGGCGAGATGATCGACGGCGGCGCCGACCCCGGCCGCGCCGTCGAGGAGGCCGGGCTGCGCCTGGCTCGCGATCGCGGCGGCGACGACCAGGCCGCGTCCAGCTGGGCTGCCGCGGTGCTCGGGTACGCCGTCGGCAAGGTTCCCGTCGCCGTCGTGCTCCGCTACCGCTCCAGCCGTCCGGCCAGCGGGCAGCTGCCGCCCCCGACCGCCGCGCCCGCCCCCGTCGCGGCGCCGTACCAGTCGCCGCCGCCGACGGCCTGGCCACCGGCGCCGGCCGCGCCGACTCCGACGCCCGCCCCGACCCCGTACGCCGCGCCCGCGTCGTACCCCTCCGTGCCCGGCGGCTACGCGCCGCCGGCGAGCTATGCCGCGCCGGCGCCGCCGACGAGGCGCGGCGCCGGGATCTGGATCGCGGCCGCGGTCGCCGGCGTGGTGCTGGTCGGCGGCGGGGTCGCCGGCGCCGTCGCCCTGTCGGGAGGCGGCGACGACCCCGATCCGGGCAAGACCGAGTCCAGCGGCCCGAAGGAGCCCGCGGTCGACGTCAGCCCGGAGGCCCTCGACGAGCGCTACAGCACGCTGGCCAGCCAGATCTCGACCGGCACCTCCGACTGCAAGGCCGCCAAGCCCGGCGCGGGCGAGAGCGAGGTCGTGCAGTGCGCGGTCAGCACCGGCACCCTGCGCCTGGTCACCTACGCCGACGAGGCGGCGCTCACCGCGGCCCGCACCGCCCGCCTCGACTACCGCGCGGGCACGATGACCGCCGACAACGACGCCACCGCCCTCTACGAGTACGACCCCGAGCGGGGCGGCACCACCGACCCGGCCGTCGTCTACTGGGACAGCAAGGGCGCCAAGCAGTCCGCGCTCCTCGAGGGCGAGGGCACCGCCACCATCGACGCCGTCGTCGCCACCTTCACCAGCACCTCCCCGCGGGTCACCGAGCCGACCGCCCCGGCCCACCCCAAGCTGATCGAGTTCATCAAGATCAACATGGACGTCGCGAAATGCACCCGTGAGCGCACCTTCTTCACCGGGGAGACCGAGGAGAGCAGCTGCGACACCGACGAGAGCGGGATCATCGTCAGCGTCGGCCGCTACGCCACCCGCAAGGAGATGAAGGCCGACCGCAAGTACTACAAGAAGCAGTACCAGCAGGCCGGCTCCCAGGGCGGTGGCGGCACCTGGCGCTTCGGCGAGGGCCCGACCGAGGGCGGCTACTACGCCTACCTCGACAGCTCCGGCGACACCGCGACGCTCTACTGGGACTGGGATGCCGACGACTGCTACTGCTACGGCGTCGCCCGCAACTTCGACGGCGACCTCGCCAAGCTCGAGTCCTGGTGGCCCTCGGACGGCTGAGGGCCCCGGATGGTCGAGGAGGTCGCGCGGCGACCTCGCTTGCTTCGTGGCGCAGGCTCAGCCGTCGGCGGCCTCCGGCACCGGGACAGTGTCGGCGAGGTCCGGCCGGTCGGTCCCGGCGACGTCGCGGCGGACCAGCAGTGCCATCGTGGTGTCGTCGCCGCCGATGAGCGCCGGCTCGGCCAGCCACTCGGGCAGCTGCTCGCGCACCCAGCCCAGACCACGTGCCCGGGCGAACTCGAGCAGCTGCTCGCCGGTCTGGCGCCACCACCCGTCGGCGTCGACCCGGGAGCGGCCGAAGCCGTCGGTGCACAAGAAGACCAGCGCGACGTCGCGCTCGTGTACGTCGAGCACCGCGCTCCGCAGTGCGTCGAGGGGGCGCGGCTGGCACAGCGAGCTGGTGTGCAGGCCGTCGAGGTCGGGATCCTCGGGCAGTGGCCGGGACGCGGTGCCGTCGCCGGACACCAGCACGGTGTCGCCGTCGCCGATCTGGAGGAAGAGCATCAGGCCGTCGACGGCCGCGGCGGCGAGCACGGTCGTGCCGTAGGGGCGCAGGGCGTCCTCGCCGGCGCCGAGCTCCAGCTCCGCGTCCGTGAACGGGTGCGCCTCGGCGTGGTGGCGGACCTTGGCGGTCCAGGTGTCGACGAGTCCGGCCGCCGCGCCGCGCAGCAGGTCCCCGGCGGCGTCGCGGTCGTCACGGGCAGCCGCCACGCCCGGCAGGATCCGGCGCAGCTCCTCGATCGCGCTCACCACCGCGAGCGCCGCACCGGTGTCGCTGCGGAAGTGCAGCTTGTGGCCGTGCCCGTCGGCGACGGCGACCACGGTCTGACCGGGCTCCGCGGAGCTCCAGGTGTGGACCGCGTCCTGGATCGGCAGCCGGTCGCGGACGTGGACCGAGCCGATCGTCGTACCCGACAGCGCCGTCCACACCGGATCGGCGTCCGGCCGGTCCGTCATCCCAGGGTGCTCCAGATCGGGTCGCCGATCGGGCTCGGCGGAACCGCGGTCACGCCGGAGCCGGGACCGACGACGGGCCGTGAGGCGACCTTGCTGGCCGCCTTGGACGCCCAGACGATGTACTCGACGAGCTGCTCGGGGTTGTCGGCCCGCAGCAGCGGCACCTCCTCGTCGCCGATGAAGCGGCGCAGCGAGTGCATGTCGGCGTCGCGGCCCACGCCCAGTGCCAGCCGTACGGCGGTGGCCCCCCACCGGTTGTTGAGCAGCGCCTGCAGCCCCTCGGCGAAGGTGACGCCGCTGCTCTGCGTGGGCCGGCCGTCGGAGACCAGGATGATCGCGGGCGGGAACGCGCTGTTGGACTCGTCGAGGTGGTCGAGCGCGCCGGCGAGGGTCTGCAGGGCGCTGCCGAGCTCGGTGAAGCCGCGCGGCACCGCCTCGAGCCGTCTCCAGTGGATCTGGTCGACCGGGGTCGGCTCCTCGATGACCCACTGCGGCTCGTTGGCGAAGGCCAGCACCCGCACCAGCATCTCGGCATGGGGGTTGGCCCGTGCCTCGTCCTTGAGGTGGGGCAGGACCTCGGTGATCGCGTTGTTGAGCGCCTGGATGCGACCGCCGCGCAGCATCGAGCCCGACACGTCGAGCACGAAGATGAAGTGCAGCGGCTTGCGCGCCAGCGCGCCGCCGAGCCGATCGCTCATCGCTTGCCCTCCTTCTGGCGCCGGCTTCCACCGGGGCGTCGGGTTTCAACCATTCCCGTTCTGTCGAGGTTATAGCCTGTCACGGGTCAACGAACGCGATAACGGAGGTCGGGCACACCCATGGTGCTGGCAGAGGGCGTCGAGGTCGACCTCGGGCCGTTGGGGCGCGCCCGGGTCACGTCGCTGCTCGGCCAGGGCGGCCAGGGCTACGTGTTCGAGGTGCGCCGCGACTCCGGTGAGCCCTTGGCGCTCAAGTGGTACAAGCCCGAGAGCGCCACTGCCCAGCAGTACGACGAGATGCAGCAGCTCGTCGAGATCGGCTCACCGCACCAGCGGTTCCTGTGGCCGCTGAGCATGGCGCGGGTCGGCACCGAGCCGAGCTTCGGCTACGTCATGCATCTGCGACACCCTCGCTACCTCGAGCTCAGCTACCTGCTCCTCAACGCCGACCGCGACGGCAGGCCGCTCGACGTCTCCTTCGCCTCGATCATCGAGCTGTGCCGCCAGCTCAGCTACAGCTTCCTGCGGCTGCACGCCCGCGGCCTGTGCTACCGCGACATCTCCTTCGGCAACGTCTTCTTCGACCCGGGCAACGGCGACGTGCTGATCTGCGACAACGACAACGTCGGCATCGACAACGGCACCGGCCGGGTGCTCGGCACGCCGTACTTCATGGCGCCCGAGGTGGTCCGCGACACGACCTACCGCACGCTGCCCAACACCGACACCGACCGCCACTCGCTGGCCGTGCTGCTGTTCTACTCGCTCCTGCTCGGCCACCCGCTCGAGGGCGCGCGCACCGATGCCGGCATGCGTGACGCGCACTGGCTGATGACCCACTTCGGCACCGACCCGCTGTTCTGCATGCACCCCACGCGCGCCGAGAACCGGCCGGCGCAGATCGTGCAGCAGTACTGGAGCATCTACCCGCAGTTCCTGCGCGACCTGTTCGTCCAGGCGTTCGTCGACGGCATGGACAACCCCGGCGCCCGGGTCACCGAGGGCCAGTGGATCAAGGCGCTCGACCGGCTCCGCGACGGGATGCTGGCCTGCCCGACCTGCGGCACGACCAACTTCTGGAGCCCCGGCGAGGACAGCGTGACCTGCTGGCAGGACCGCACCCAGGTGCGCCCGCCGTACCTGCTCCACGTCGGGCGGCGCGTCCTCGCCGTCGGCCCGCAGACCACGCTGCGCTCGGACCACCTGACCTCCGGCGTCGACCACCCGCAGGTGCTCGGTCAGGTCCGCCGCCACCCCGACGCACCCGATCGCTGGGGGCTCCACAACGCCTCCGACTTCTCCTGGCCGGTCGCCTACCCGGGCGGCCAGAGCTTCCTGCTCGAGCCGGACCGCACCATCGAGCTGGTCGAGGGCGCCCGGATCCAGCTCCGCAACGCCACGGTGCAGGTACGCCGGCCGGTGCCGAACGGGCAGGGGTGAGCGTCGTGTCCGCACTCGTGGTCGAGGTCGAGGGCCGGGTCCTGCGCCTCGAGGGCAAGGCGTCCTACCGGATCGGGCGCGCCATCGAGGCCGACGTCGTGCTCACCGCCGGCTCGGTCTCGCGCCAGCACGCCGAGCTCCAGGTGACGGAGTACGGCTGGGTGCTGGTCGACGACGGCAGCCAGTTCGGCACCTATGTCGACGACGAGCGGGTCACCGAGTACCCGATCGAGCGCCGGATCGCGGTGCGCTGTGGCCCGCCCGCCCCCGGCTCCACGCTCGCGATCATCCCCGCCGAGGAGTACGACCTCGCCGCGGCCACCCCCGTCGCGCCCGCTCCGCCGCCGCTCGCCTCCGCGGGGCCGCCCGCGCCGTCGTACGTCGTCGACGAGGCGACCCGGCCGCCGTACCCGGTCGCGCCGCCGCCCCTGCCCCCGTCGCAGCCCCCGTCGACGCCGCCCGCCACCCCGCCCGCCACCCCGCCGCTGGGCACGCCGATGCCCCCGCCCGCGTGGGCGCCGCCGGCCGCGGGCGCCCGCCCCGCTGCGGCACCAGGCCCGCCGCCGGCGATCTCCGGCAACGACGCCACGCAGATCCTCGCCATGCAGCGGCCGGCCGGCGCGCCCGGCGCCGGCCCCGCACCGCGCACCGGCCCCGACCTGCTGCTGGTCGCCGAGGGCCGCGAGCACCGGTTCCGCCACCCGACCTCGATCACCGTCGGCCGGCGCAGCGACTGCACCGTCGTCATCGGGGACCCGTCCTGCTCGCGCGTCCACGGCCGGATCGACCCGCTGCCGGGCGGCTGGACGTACACCAACCTGTCCAACGAGGGCACCTTCCGCGATGGTCGCCGGGTCGCCACGACCCGCTTCGACGAGCGGCTCGGGTTGCGCCTCGGGCACCCGGTCGCGGGGCCCGAGCTCACCTTGGTGCCGATCCTGTCGGCGGCCGAGGAGGAGCGGCGGATCGCCCGTCGCCGGCTCGGGAGGCGCCTGGCGATCCTCGGCGGCATCGCCGCCGTGCTGCTGCTGGTCGCCGGTGCCGTCGGCGTGGCGTTCCTGGTCGGCCGCGACGAGCCGGCGAAGCCGCGGGGCGGCCACACCGACGTGCTGGAGGCCGCGAAGGCCGCCACGGTCAAGATCACCGCCGACAGCCACCTGGTCGACGACCCGTCCAACACCGGCACCTACCACGGCTCCGGCTCGATCATCCGCTCCGACGGCCTGATCCTGACCAACGCCCACGTCGCGGCGCCCGAGTCGCCCGGCCTGGCGGAGAAGTACGGCGACGAGGTCCGTATCGCCGACCCCGACTACCTGCTCATCTCGCTGACCGACGGCATGACCGACACCAACGCCCCGGCCGCCTACCGCGCCCGCGTGGTCGAGGCCGACGGCAGCCTCGACGTCGCGGTCGTCCAGATCTACGCCGACGAGAACGGCGGGCCGATCGACGGCAGACTCGACCTCCCGACGGTCCCGATCGGCAGCTCCGACGACCTGCGTGCCGGCGACAGCGTCACCGTGCTGGGCTTCCCCGCCGTCGCCGGCGACGGCGAGTCGATCACGGTCACCACCGGCGTCATCTCCACGGTCCTCAACGACCCCGACCTCGGCCCGCGCTCCGAGCTCGACACCGACGCCCGGATCGCCCCCGGCAACTCCGGCGGCATGGCGATCAACGAGGACGGCCAGCTGATCGGCATCCCGACGTCGCTGTTCGCCGCTGAGGGCAGCACGATCACCAGCGGCCGGATCCGGTCGATCGACGTGGTCAAGGACCTGATCGACAAGGCCGAGGCCGAGACGGACCACTAGGCGCGACGGGACACTAGCTGGCCTTCTTCTTGGGCGCGGCCTTCTTCGCCGCCGTCTTCTTGGCCGCGGTCTTCTTCGCCGGAGCCTTCTTCGCGGCAGCGGTCTTCTTGGCGGCAGCGGTCTTCTTGGCCGGTGCCTTCTCCTCGGTCTCGCCACGCGAGGACTTCGCCGCCTCGACCGAGCGCTGCAGGGCGGCGAGCAGGTCGACCACCTCGCCGCCGGTCTTGGCCGAGGTCTCGGTGCGCTGCACCTCGCCGCCCTCGATCTTGGCCTGGACCACGGACAGCACCGCGTCGGCGTAGTCGTCCTCGAACTCGGTCGGGTCGAAGTCGCCGGAGAGGGTCTCGACGAGCATGTGCGCCATCTTCACCTCGGCGTCCTTGACCTCGCCGGTCTCGACGCTGAAGTCCGGCTTGCGGATCTCGTCGGGCCACATCATGGTCTGCAGCACGATCACGTCCTCGCGCACCCGCAGCACCGCGGTGGAGACCCGCTGGCGCAGCGCGACGGTCACGACCGCCATCCGGTCGGCGTCGATCAGCGCCTGTCGCAGCAGCGCGTACGGCTTGGCGCCGGTGCCCTCGGGCTCGAGGTAGTAGGACTTCTCGAACAGCAGGGGGTCGATCTGGTCGCTCGGCACGAACTTCTCGACCGCGATCTCGCGCGAGGAGGTCGTGGGCAGGTTGACCAGGTCGTCCTCGGTGAGGATGACCATCTCGCCGTCCTCGGTCTCGTACCCCTTCGCGATGTCGGAGTACGGCACCTCCTCGCCGTCGATGGCGCAGATCCGCTGGTACTTGATCCGGCCGCCGTCCTTGGCGTGGACCTGACGGAACGACACGTCGTGGCTCTCGGTCGCGCTGTAGAGCTTGACCGGCACACTGACGAGGCCGAAGGACACGGCCCCCTTCCAGATCGCACGCATGGGGCGAGCCTACGCGGTCCTGACAGGATGGGCGCGTGTCCGAACTCCGCCCGATGCTCGCCACGCCGGGCAGCCACGTGCCGCGGGGCGAGGAGTGGTGCCACGAGGTGAAGTGGGACGGCGTGCGGGCGCTCGGCGCGGTCACCGGCGGCACGGTCACGCTGACCAGCCGCAACGGCAACCGGATCACGCCGGCCTGGCCGGATCTGGCGACCCCGCCCGCCGGGGTCCGGGACGCCGTGGTCGACGGCGAGATCATCGCGCTCAACGAGCGCGGCGTGCCCGACTTCCGTGTCGTGGCCGAGCGGATGCACGTCCGCAACGCCACCACGGTCGCCCGGCTCGCCGCGCGGATCCCGGTGACCTACATGGTCTTCGACCTGCTCCGCCTCGACGGCGAGGATCTCTGCGGGCTCCCGTTGCACGAGCGCCGCCGCCGGCTCGCCGAGGTGGACCTCACCCGGTCCGGCTGGCAGGTCCCCGTCGAGTACGACGACGGGGTGATGCTCTACGAGGCGACCCGCGCCCAGGGGCTCGAGGGCATCGTCAGCAAGCGCCGCGACTCCACCTACCGGCCCGGGGAGCGCAGCCACCACTGGCTGAAGCTCCCGCACCGGCACCGCGGCTCGTTCGTGGTCGGCGGCTGGCGGCCCCAGGTCGGCACGACCGACCGCCTGGCCGCGCTGCTGGTCGGGGAGCCCACCGCCGCCGGACTGGCGTTCCGGGGCCGGGTGGGCAGCGGGGTCGGCCCGAGGCAGTCGCGGACCCTCACCGCCCTTTTGGCGCCGTTGATCCGCGCGACCAGCCCGTTCGCCGACGAGGTGCCGCGAGTCGACGCCGACGGGACCACGTGGGTGGAGCCGGTCGTCGTCGTCGACATCGACACCCACGGTCTGGGCTACGAGCGGCTCCGGCAGCCGTCGTACCAGGGTGTGCGCACCGACCTGACCCCCGAGGACCTGTGATGCCCAAGAAGGCCGACCACCCCCGAAGCGAGGTCCACGTCGACGTCGAGGGCCGCACGCTGCGGCTGACCAACCTGGAGAAGGTGCTCTACCCGAGCACCGGCACCACCAAGGGCGAGGTGCTCGACTACTACGTGCGGGTCGCGCCGGTGCTGCTGCCGCACCTCGCCGGCCGCCCGGTGACCCGGATCCGCTGGCCGCACGGCGTCGGCGACCTCAGCTTCTTCGAGAAGAACGCACCCCGCGGCACCCCGAGCTGGGTGCGCACCGCGGAGGTGCCGACCACCGGCAGCCGCGGCCCGAGCCGGCACGGCGACACCCTGGTCTTCCCGATCATCGAGGACCTCCCGACCCTGGTCTGGGCGGTCAACCTGGCCGCCCTCGAGCTCCACGTCCACCAGTGGAGCGTGGACGCGGACGACGAGCCGGTCGGTGCCGACCGGATCGTGATCGACCTCGACCCCGGTGAGCCCGCGGGCCTCCACGAGTGCTGCCAGGTCGCCCAGCGCGTGCGGGAGGCACTCGCCGCGCGCGACCTCGACACGACCGCGGTCACCAGCGGCAGCAAGGGCCTGCATCTCTACGCCCCGCTCGCCAAGCCGCTGCCCCCGGCCGAGACCAGCGAGCTGGCCAAGGAGATCGCCGAGGAGCTGCAGGCCTCCTCCCCGGAGCTGGTCACCGCGACCATGACCAAGGCCCGCCGCCGCGGCAAGGTGTTCCTCGACTGGTCGCAGAACGCCGGCTCGAAGACCACCGTCGCGCCGTACTCGCTGCGCGGCACCCCCCGCCCGCAGGTCGCCACGCCGATCGGGTGGGACGAGGTCGCCGCGGGCGCGCAGGACCCGCTCGGGCTCGACCAGTTCACGCCGACGCAGGTCCTGGAGCGCGTCGAGGAGTGTGGCGACCTGTTCAGCTGACCCGTCGGCGCATGCCGTAGACGTCGAACTCGCTGACGACCCCGGCCGGGTCGCCGCCCGAGCCGACCGCGTGCG
Source organism: Nocardioides sp. S5-5 (assembly GCF_054954065.1). Classification (NCBI taxonomy): domain Bacteria; kingdom Bacillati; phylum Actinomycetota; class Actinomycetes; order Propionibacteriales; family Nocardioidaceae; genus Nocardioides; species Nocardioides sp. S5-5. The sequence continues at coordinate 3,294,622 of NZ_CP199913.1, read as the reverse complement.
CCACCTCGTCGGGGGAGACGGCGTGGTCGGCCTCGTCGAGGGTGGCGTCGATGAGCATCTGGAACTCCGGCGAGGGATGGTCGACCCGCTGCGCGGCCATGTCGATGCGCCAGCCCGCGCGGCCCAGCTCGGTGAACAGCCCCATCAACGTGGTGTTCTTCTCCGCGGCGATGCCCTCGAAGCCGTCGGCGGCCTCGATCAGGTAGACCGGCCGGGTCACGGCGAGCGCGGCAGCGTCGTACAGCGGCACCCACAGGCGCGCGTACTCGTAGGACCGCTTCGCGCTCACGACCCCAGTGTAGGCCCGCGGGACCGGTCAGGCGGAGCGCAACGGCCGGACAGCGGCCGGGGCGACCACGTTCGCCGGGTCCAGGGCGGCGCAGAGCACAGCGCCCGCGAGGGGGCCGCGGAGTTCCCCCGAGGGTCAGGAGCGGAAGCCGACCTGGCCGGCCGTGCTGCGGCCGATCTCGACGTAGGCGAGCTTGGCGGCCGGGACGACGGTGACCTTGCCCTTGGTGTCGGTCAGCGTGATCACGCCGTCGGCCGCGGCGATGGCGTCCGCGACCTGCTTCGCGACCGCCTCGTTGGACTCGTCGGTCTCGATGGTGAGCTCGCGGGCGGTGTTCTGCACACCGATCTTGACCTCGACGGTCATGGTCACACTCCTCGTTGGTGGGGACGCCAGCCTAGCCAGACGCTGGTGGCTCAGTGCTCGAGCGGGTAGCCCCGGATGCCACGCCAGGCCAGCCCGGCGACCAGGGCCGTGGCGTCGTCACGGGTCAGGCCGGCCATGGCGCCCTCGTTCTCGGTCAGCCAGAACCGGGCGCTGACCTGCGCCATGCCCACCAGGGAGACGGCGAGCAGCTGGGAGGCCGCGGCCGGGAGGTTGGTGTCATCCTCGATGACCGCCGCGATCATCGCCGCGCACTCGGTCGTCACCCGGTCGACGTGTCCCCGCACGGCGGGCTCGTTGGTCAGGTCGGACTCGAACACGAGCCGGAACGCGCCGGTGTCGTGGCCGACGTACGCGTAGAAGGCGTCGATCGCCGCTGCCACGCGCTGCTTGTTGTCCTGGGTGGACTCCAGCGCGCGCCGGCAGTTGGCGATGATCGAGTCGCACGCCGCGTCGAGGATGGCGAGGTAGAGCTCGAGCTTGCCGGGGAAGTGCTGGTAGAGCACCGGCTTCGACACCCCGGCCCGCTCGGCGATGTCGTCCATCGCCGCGGCGTGGTAGCCCTGGGCGACGAAGACCTCGAGGGCGGCGGACAGCAGCTGAGCACGTCGCTCGCGCCGCGGGAGTCGTACGCCGCGCGGCCGCGGCTCGTCCAGGTCGAACTGCTCGGTCACCACGACCCGAGCCTACTCGCTGGTAGCCGGGGTCCGGATGGCGGGACGTGGTGACCGGCTCCTGGACTCGGCAGGGACGATGGAGGCATCGAGGGAACAGCCGGGGCCGCCGCAGTGTTGCGTCCTGGACCCCCCTTCCACCTGCAGTACCCGAGGAGTACGCCGTGAGCTTTCCCGCGCTGGTCGAGCCGGCCGCCGAGCTGACCATCGACGAGGTCCGCCGCTACAGCCGCCACCTGATCATCCCCGACGTCGCGATGGACGGTCAGAAGCGCCTCAAGAACGCCAAGGTGCTCGTGATCGGCGCCGGCGGCCTCGGCAGCCCGGCGCTGCTCTACCTGGCCGCGGCCGGCGTCGGCACGCTTGGCATCGCCGAGTTCGACGAGGTCGACGAGTCCAACCTGCAGCGCCAGGTCATCCACGGCATGTCCGACCTCGGCAAGCCGAAGGGGCTCTCGGCCAAGGAGTCGATCCACGAGATCAACCCGCTCATCGAGGTGGTCCTCCACGAGGAGCGCCTCGACAACGACAACGTCATGGACGTCTTCCGCGGCTACGACCTGATCGTCGACGGCACCGACAACTTCGCCACCCGCTACATGGTCAACGACGCGGCGTACTTCCTCGGCATCCCCTACGTCTGGGGCTCGATCTACCGCTTCGACGGCCAGGCCTCGGTCTTCGCGCCGACCATGGCCGACGACGCCCCCTGCTACCGCTGCCTCTACCCCGAGCCGCCGCCGCCGGGGATGGTGCCCTCCTGCGCCGAGGGCGGCGTGCTGGGCGTGCTGTGCGCCTCCATCGGCTCGATCCAGGTCAACGAGGCGATCAAGCTGCTCATCGGCGCGGGCGAGCCGGCCATCGGCAAGCTCGTCATCTACGACGCCCTCGAGCTCGAGTGGCGCAAGCTGAAGGTCCGCAAGGACCCCAACTGCGCGCTGTGCGGCGAGAACCCCACCGTCACCGGCCTGATCGACTACGACGCCTTCTGCGGCGCGATCTCCGAGGAGGCCGCCGACGCCGCGGCCGACGCCACCATCTCGGTGACCCAGCTCGCCTCGATGGTCAAGGAGAAGGAGGAGGGCAGCCGCGACTTCGTCCTCGTCGACGTCCGCGAGCCCGCCGAGGCCGAGATCAACCACATCCCCGGCGCGGTCCTCATCCCCAAGGGCGAGTTCCTCAACGGCAACGCGCTGTCCCAGCTGCCGCCGGTCGACTCCGGCACGCAGGTCGTCCTGCACTGCAAGAGCGGCGTGCGCTCGGCCGAGTGCCTGGCGATCATCAAGGGCGCCGGGTACGACGACGCGGTCCACGTCGGCGGCGGCGTCGTCGCCTGGGTCAACCAGATCGACCCGAGCCAGCCGTCGTACTGACCTCCCGACGACGCACGGCGTAACCGCTACGCCGTGTCGTCGTTGATCCATGCACGTGGCCACGGCCGCGCCGCACCAATCGGAAGATGTGCCTTCTCGTGGGGAGGGGGCGCACCGAGGGAGCACCCGAGAGCCCCGTCCGTCCGGACGGGGCTCTCGGCCTGTCCGGGGTCCACGGCATGATCGACCTCGTGGACGAGGGGTACGTCGAGCGGGTGCTCGAGCTGGTCGAGCAGGTCCCGCCGGGCCGGGTGACGACGTACGGCGCCGTGGCGGCCGTGGCGGGCGGCGGACCCCGTCAGGTGGGGTCGGTGATGGCGAGGTACGGCGGCCCGGTGCCGTGGTGGCGGGTCGTGCGCGCCGACGGCACGCTTCCGCCGAGCCACGACGACCGGGCCCGCGAGCAGTACCTCGCCGAGGGAACGCCGCTGCGCAGCGGCAGCGGCGCCCTCGACATGCGCCGGGCCTTCTGGGATCCGGCGACGGGGGACTAGATCAGGCCAGCGCCGCGACGGCGGCGTCGTAGTCGGGCTCGTTCGCGATCTCGGGGACGAGCTGCGAGTGGAGCACCGTGCCGTCGGCGTCGAGCACGACGATCGAGCGGGCGAAGAGGCCCTCGAGCTTGCCGTCGGTCATCTTCACGCCGTAGTCCTCACCGAAGGAGGAGCGGAAGGCGGAGCCGACCTGGACGTTGTCGATGCCCTCGGCGCCGCAGAACCGGCCCAGCGCCGGCGGGAGGTCCTGGGAGACGTTGATGACGGTGGTGTTGTCGAGCCCGGCGGCGAGCTCGTTGAACTTGCGCACGCTCGCGGCGCAGGTGCCGGTGTCGATGCTCGGGAAGATGTTGAGGACCGTGCGCTGGCCCTCCGGGAGGGTGACGGAGCCGAAGTCCGCGCCGACCAGGGAGACCGACGGGGCGGCGGAGCCGACGGCAGGCAGCTCGCCGACGGTGGTGACGGGGTTCCCCCCGAGTGCAGTGGTAGCCATGTGCCTTGTCTAGCAGGTCGCCACCAGTCGTCCGTCACCGGAGCCGACCGAGGACCCCGACCGCCTGACGCACGTCGCGCAGGCGGCGTTCCCAGGTGATGCCGACGACCGTCAGCAGCGCGCCCGCGAGGCCGATCCAGACCCACTTCGGGAACTCCCCGGCGTAGGGCCCCAGCTCGCGCAGCACGACCGCCGCGCCGACGCTCGCGCCGACCACCAGCGGCGCGCTCCAGCGCAGGCTCGCGCCCGCGACGGTCAGCGCCAGACAGGCCGCGCCGAGGGCCAGCGCCCGCAGTGACACGGGGTCGTCGAGCACCCACAGCAGCGAGGGGATGGTCGCCAGCAGCAGCCCCGGCAGCAGCGCCTCGACGGTCCCGACGTGGGCCGAGCGCCGCAGCCGCCACCCGCCCAGGCCGAGCAGGCCCACGGCCAACGGCAGGGTGTACGGCTCCGGTGCCGTGACCTCGAGGTCCGCCAGCCGCACCCAGCTGGCCACCAGCAGGAGCGCGGTGCTCGCGTACGCGCACGCGCGGCGGGACTCGTGCAGCAGCGCCGTCGCCCCGACCACGAAGCCGGCGACGGTCAGCCACAGCGCGGCGTAGCCGCCCGGGTCGGAGGTGGTGGTCAGCGAGACCGGGAACGCGGCGAGCGCCACCAGGATCGTCGGGACCTCGACGTCGAGCCGCGGGAGGGCCAGCGCGAGGACCCCCACGGCGAGGAGCACCGGGACCGCCACCCAGGCGGGGTCCTCGCCGATCACCATGGCCGCGGCCGCGGTCGCCAGCCCGAGCGCCGCCGGGGCGCTGAGGCCGGCCACGACCCGGGTGGCCGGGTGCCGGCCGGTGAGCGCCAGGGCGACGAGCGCGGCGGCGAGCGGGGCGGTGGCCGCCAGGGTCAGACCGTCGCTCGGCAGCGCGCCCAGCCCGGTCCCGGAGGCGGTGGCCGCGCCGACGACGGCCCACACCGGCGCCTCGGCCCCGGTCGTGCGGAGGGCGAGCGCGATCGCGGCCAGGGCGACGAGGGTCAGCACGGCGAGCGGCGCGGCCAGCGCCACGTCGTACGACGCGACGGTGACGGCGGCGCCGACCCCGGCGACCAGGGCCGCGACCCGGCCCCAGACGGGCAGCGTGCGCCGGGTGCGGTCACGGTCGACCAGCGCGACACCAGCGAGCGCGGTGAGCAGCGACGGCACGAGCAGCAGCGGCTCGGTGGCCGCGTCGGGCCCGGTCAGCCGGACGCCGAACGGCTCGGTGAAGGTGTCGCCCAGCAGGCTCCAGCGGTCCAGCGCGGTGCCGGTGGTCTCGAGTGCCAGGGACAGGAGCACCAGGCTCCCGGCGCCCGCCGGCGCGAGGGCGACGATCCGGGCCGGGCGCGGCAGCACGCCGAGCGCGAGGACCCAGGCGGCCGTCGTACCGAGGGCGACCAGGCCGACGGTGCGCGCGTCGGTGTCGACGCACGGCAGGGTGAGCACGACGGTCACGAGCATCGCGGCGCCGCTCGCCCCGGCGAGCAGCAGGCCACGGTGTCGGGCGACGGCACCGGGGACGAGCAGCGCGGCGGCGCTGACCAGCAGCGACCAGCCCGAGCCGTCGACCCAGAGCTGGTGGAGGTCCGGGTTCAGCACCGACTCGACGAACCCGGCGCCGGCGGTGCCCAGCCAGGCGATGGCGGACCCGGTGGCGGTGCTCCAGAGCAGCACGGGGGCGTGCGTGAGGCGACCCAGCAGCACGGCGGCGACGCCGACCGCGACGACGACGTGGCCGGCGACCAGCCCGTGGTCGACGGCGCCGACCGCGCCGCCGTAGGTGACCACGAGGGCGAGTCCGGCGATCACCTGCGGCGCGACCAGTCGGGGCTGGCCGGAGACCCGGACCAGACCGAGCACGACGGCTGCCAGCGCCACCACGCCGCCGCTCGCGCAGGTGATGGCCGCGGGACCTGCGTCGCTGAACCAGCCGGCCGCCCCGGCGCCCACGACGTCGAGTGCCAGCATCCCGAGCGCCACGACGACGAGCGACTCTCCGGCGATCCGCAGTCCGACCCGGTGCAGCAGCAGCGCCCCGGTGCCCGCGGTCAGGGTGAGGCCGGCGAGGACGGCGGTGCGGCCGCCGACCCCGAGTGTCGACCACGACACGGCCAGGAAGATCACCGCTGCCACGAGCAGGCAGAACGCCCCGAGCCCGAGGAGGACCTTGGGGACCGACGCGAACGACACGCCGGCCGGTCGTGGCGCGGCCGGGGCGCTCGGGGAGGTCGGGGCCGGGTACGGCGGAAGGCCGGCCGAGGCCGCGCGCTTGGCCGGCATCGGCGCGGCCGGTGGGACGAGCGGCCCGCCGAGGGCGCCGGGCGCGGCCGCTGTGGCGGGAGCGGCCGGTGTGACCCGCGTGCCAGGTAAGGCGTCGCTCTCGGTCCGCAGCCGGGCGAGGATCCCGTCGGCGCGCTGGAGCGTGCCGAACAGGTCGACGGCCAGCGGGTGGCGGACCAGCAGGTCGCAGGTCGGGCAGACGGGCACACCGGGCGGCAGGGCCGTGCGGCAGTCGGGACAGAGCAGCGGGTCGGCGTAGCGCATGGCTCCATTGCGCCACCTCGCGTACTCGTTCGACAGCAGGCCGTCACTCAATGTCGGTTGAGTGTCCGTACTCAGTCGGCCGGTCTCTCCACAGGATTCCCCACCACCTGGGGACGACGAGCGGCCTCCTGTGGAGAAGGTCGGTGCCTGCTGTGGACGACACGCCGAGCGCCGGTGGACAACGAGAAACCCTCGAAAAACCTGGGGAAACCCCTTGCGGCCCCGCGATGGACGGGCGTAGAACTTCTCCCACGCCCTCCTTCGGGAGAGCGGGATCAGCCGGAAGGCGTCGATCCAGCCGGCCAGGCCGAGACCTTCGGGTCGGAGCGAGGCTGCCCCTCACGGGGACGCCGGCCGCGCGAGCCGGGTGACGAGGCTCGCGGGATCGCAGCAGCCGGACGATCGATCGGGAGCGTCACCAGTACCGGTCACCCGAAGGGCCCTTGTGACTCATACTCACGAGGGCCCTTCACCTTTTTCCGCCCGGTACGAGGACCGCCGACGTTGTGTCGTACCGGGGTGGTTGAGTGGCGTCCGTGGACTCCTCGACCGCTCCGACCGGCTACCGCTTCGCCCCGGCCCCTCCGGCCGCCGCGGTGCCGGAGCTCGACGTCCACCAGCGCCAGGTCGTCGACCACCCGGGCGGTCCGCTGCTCGTCCTTGCCGGTCCCGGGACCGGCAAGACGACGACGCTCGTCGAGGCCGTCGTCGACCGGATCGAGCGGCGAGGAGCGCGGCCCGACCAGGTGCTCGCGCTGACCTTCTCGCGCAAGGCCGCCGACCAGCTGCGCGACCGGGTGACGGCGCGGCTGGGGCGCACGACCGGCACCCAGCTGAGCTCGACGTTCCACTCCTTCGCCTACGCGCTGGTCCGCCGCTACGCGCCGGCCGGCCTCTACGAGGCTCCGCTGCGCCTGCTGTCCGCGCCCGAGCAGGACGTCATCTTGCGCGAGCTGCTCGCCGACCATCCGGAGTCGGTGCGCTGGCCGGACCGGTTCCGGCAGGCGGTGGCGACCCGCGGATTCGCGCGTGAGGTGCATGCCGTCCTCGGCCGGGCCCGGGAGAAGGGCCTCGACGGAGAGGCGCTGCGCCGGCTGGGGGAGGCCGAGGACATCGACGAGTACGTCGCCGCCGGCCTCTTCCTCGAGCAGTACCTCGACTCCCTCGACTCCCTCGGCGCCACCGACTACGCCGACCTGATCCGGCGGGCGCGGATCGAGGCGGAGGACCACCGCGACGAGCTCCGCGAGCAGTTCCGTCACGTCTTCGTCGACGAGTACCAGGACACCGATCCGGGGCAGGTGGCGCTGCTGCGGGCGATCGCCGGAGACGGACGTGACCTCGTCGCGGTCGGCGACCCACACCAGTCGATCTACGGGTTCCGCGGCGCGGAGGTGCGCGGGATCTTGGAGTTCCCGACCGAGTTCCCTCGTGCCGACGGCTCGCCTGCCGAGGTCGTGGCGCTGCGCACCGTGCGCCGCTTCGGCCCCGGGATCCTCGCGCCCGCCCAGCGGGTCGCGGGTCGGATCGGGCTGCGGGGCACCATCCCCGTCGAGGTGAGGGAACGATTCCTGGCGCCTCAGGCCGAGGGGACGTCGTACGGACCGGGGCGGGTGCAGGTCCGCACCTTCGACACCGAGCGAGCCGAGGCCGAGCACCTCGCCGACCTGCTCCGGCGAGCGCACCTCGAGGACGGCATCGCGTGGGACGAGATGGCCGTGCTGGTGCGGTCGGGCCGGGGGAGCATCGCGCCGCTCCGGCGGGCGCTGGGCGCGGCCGGCGTGCCGGTGGAGGTCGCGCGCGACGAGGTGCCGCTCGTCAGGGACCCCGCCGTGCTGCCGTTGCTCGACGCGGTGCGGGCGGTCGTCCACCTCGACGACGTCGACCCCGAGCACGTCGAGCACGTCGACGCGTCGCGGGCCGAGGCGCTGCTGACCGGTCCGCTCGGCGGTCTCGACGCCGGTGACGTGCGCCGGCTCGCGCGCCTGCTCCGCAACCGGGAGAAGGATCTGTGTCAGGAGAGCGGCGGCACGCCGCGCGGCTCGCGGGAGCTGGTCCGGCTCGCGGTGCTCGACCCGTCGTACCTCGCCTCGATCGACGCGCCTGAGGCCGAGCGCGCCCGCGCGCTGTCCGGCCTGCTGGCCCGGGCCCGCGCCGAGCTCGAGGCCGGCGCGAGTGCCGAGGAGCTGCTCTGGACGCTGTGGTCCGGCACGAGCTGGCCCCAGCGGCTGCGGCGGTCGGTGGAGGCCGGCGGTGGCGCCGCCCGGCGTGCGCACCGTGACCTCGACTCGATCTGCGCGCTCTTCGACGTCGCCGTCCGGGCCGGCGAGCGGCGCGAGCACCTCGCGGTCGCGCCCTTCCTCGAGGGCCTGGTCCAGCAGGAGATCCCGGCCGACACCCTCGCCGACCGCGGAGCGCGCGGAGCCGCCGTACGCCTGCTGACCGCCCACCGCAGCAAGGGCCTCGAGTGGCGCCTGGTCGTGGTGGCCCACGTGCAGGCCGAGGGCTGGCCCGACCTGCGCCGCCGCTCCACCCTGCTCCAGGCCGACCGGATCGGACCGTCGAGGGCCGGTGGCCTGATCGGATCGGTGGTCCCGCCGCTCACGGTCCGGGAGCTGCTGATGGAGGAGCGCCGGCTGTTCTATGTCGCGTGTACGCGAGCCCGTGAGCGCCTCGTCGTGACGGCCGTGCAGTCGGCCGAGGACGAGGGCGAGCAGCCCTCGCGCTTCCTCGACGAGCTCGGCTCGACCGTGACCCATGTCGTGGGGCGCCCGCCGCGACCGCTCTCCCTCGACGGGCTCGTGGCCGAGCTGCGTCGTACCCTCGCCGACCCGGAGGCCGACCCCGCCCTGCGCGACGCCGCCGCCCGACGGCTGGCCCGGCTCTCCCGGGAGCGGGTCGGCCACAGGGCGGCCGTCCCGGCCGCCGACCCGGCCACCTGGTGGGGCACCCGCGCGGTCAGTCGCTCCGCGGAGCCGATCCGCGACGAGGACCGGCCGGTTCCGCTGTCGGCGAGCATGCTCGACTCCCTGGCGGTCTGCCCCACGCAGTGGTTCCTGACCCGGGAGGCCGGCGGAGTCGGGCGCGCCCACCAGTCGGCCAACCTCGGTGAGCTGGTGCATGCCCTCGCCGAGCGGGTGGCCTCCGGCGACGCGCCTCCCGACCCCGACGCGCTGATGGCCCACGTCGACGAGGTGTGGGACCGCCTCGACTTCCGCACCCCCTGGTCCAAGCAGCGCGAGCACGACCGGGTGCGCGCCGCCCTCGAGCGCTTCGTCGCCTGGCACGACGCCAACCCGCGGACCCTGGTCGGGCGCGAGGAGCGCTTCTCGACCGTCGTGGAGGTGGCCGGCGAGCAGGTCCAGGTGACCGGGTACGCCGACCGGGTCGAGCTCGACGCCGACGGTCGCGTGGTCGTGGTCGACCTGAAGACCGGCCGCGCCAAGCCCAGCGACACCTCGGTCAGGACCCACGTGCAGCTCGCGCTCTACCAGTACGCCGTCGACCACGGCGCCCTCGACCCGCAACTCGGTGAGCCGGGCGCCGGGCCGCACCGGGCCGGCGGCGCCGAGCTGGTCCAGCTCGGACTGATGGACGGCGGACCCGACGCCACGGTGCAGCAGCAGCCGGTCCACGCCGAGGACGGACCCGAGCGCGACGACCTGCGGGAGCGGCTGTCGCACGCGGCGCACCTGATCCGTGAGGAGCACTTCCCGGCCGTGGCCGGACAGCAGTGCCGGACCTGCACCTTCGTGTCGCTGTGCCCGGCCAAGAGCGCCGGAGCGGTGGTGTCCCAGTGACGACCTCGACCTCGACCTCGGCCGCGATCCCGATGGCGATCGACTCGCCCGAGGCGCTGCAGCGGGCGATGAAGGCGACGTTCCCGCCGAGCGAGGAGCAGTGGGCGGCGATCAGCGCGCCGCTGCGCCCGGCGGTGGTGATCGCCGGCGCCGGGTCCGGCAAGACGACGCTGATGGCGGCCCGCGTGGTCTACCTGGTGCTCACCGGCCAGGTGCGTCCCGAGGAGGTGCTCGGGCTGACCTTCACCACGAAGGCGGCCGCCGAGCTGCGGCAGCGAATCCGCACCGCGCTGCGCGACGCCGGTGCCCTCGACCTCGCCGGCGACCCGGCCCCCGGTCGTGACGACGACGTCGACGAGGTACTGGAGCCGACGGTGGCGACCTACAACGCGTATGCCTCGGGTCTGCTCACCGACCATGGGCTGCGGATCGGGCACGAGCCCGACACGCGGGTGGTCACCGACGCCGCGCGCTACCAGCTCGGCGCGCGGGTGGTCGACCGGTTCACCGGCGCCATCGAGCACCTCACCGACCATCCGGAGACCGCGATCCAGAACCTGCTCGCCCTCGACTCCGCGATGAGCGAGCACCTGGTCGGCCCCGACGACGTGCGCTCGCACGACAGCACCGCCCGCCGCGGGTTCGAGCGCGCCCGTGAGCAGGAGCTGGCCGGCAAGGCCCGCAAGACCTACGTCGAGGCGATCGACAAGGCGCTCTCGGCGATCGACCGGCGCGCCGAGCTGCTCGAGCTGGTGGCGTCGTACCGTCGGCTCAAGCGCGATCTGGGCCTGATGGACTTCTCCGACCAGATCGAGCTGGGCGCTCGGTTGGCCGCGCAGCGGCCGGAGGTCGGGGCGGTCGAGCGTGGCCGGTTCAAGGTCGTGCTGCTCGACGAGTACCAGGACACCTCCGTCGCCCAGGCGACCATGCTGTCGCGGCTGTTCTCCGGCCCCGAGCCCGGCGCTGGGCTCGGACACGCGGTCACGGCCGTGGGCGACCCCAACCAGGCCATCTACGGCTGGCGCGGTGCGTCGGTGGCCAACATCCTCAACTTCGCCGAGACCTTCCCGGCGGCCGACGGCAAGAGCGCGACCTACGCGCTGACGGTCAACCGGCGCTCGGACCGGCGCATCCTCGGCGTCGCGAGCCACCTCGCCGAGCCGCTGTACGACGCCCTCGAGGTGCGCGGTGCGGGCGTGGCCCGGCTCCGGGCGCCCGAGGGTGCGATCGACGGCACGGTGGAGGCCCATACCTTCGAGACCCAGCGCGACGAGCTGGCGTGGCTGGCCGTGGCGGTGCGTGCGGCCCACGGCGGCGAGGCCGGCGACTGGGCGCACATCGGGGTGCTGACCCGCGACAACGCCCACGCCGAGCTGGTCTTCGACGCCCTCACGACGGCCGGCATCCCGGTCGAGATCGTCGGTCTCTCCGGCCTGCTGCGGCTGCCGGAGATCGCCGAGATCGTCGCGGTCCTGCGGCTGTTGCACGACGTGACCGACAACGCCGCGCTGCTCACCCTGCTGGCCGGGCCCCGGTGGGCGATCGGACCCCGGGACCTGCGCCTGCTCGGCCAGCGAGCCGGGGAGCTGGCCGGCCGCAGGGGCCGGTCCGGCGAGCAGGTGTCGGTCACCGAGCAGCTCGTCGCGATCGCCGACGGCATCGACCCCGCGGAGATCCCCTGCCTCGACGACGCCCTGGCCGACCCGGGGGAGGGGGCCTACTCCGCCGAGGCGCTGACCCGGTTCACGCTCCTGCGCGACGAGCTGCGGCTGCTGCGCTCCGCGGTGGGGGAGCCGCTGCTCGACCTGGTCCGCCGGATCATCGACGTCACCGGCGTCGACGTGGAGCTGGCCTCCGCGGTCAGCCCGGCCGCCGGGGCGCGTCGCGACAACCTCGACCTCTTCGTCAAGGCCGTCGCCGACTTCCAGGCCGTCGACGGCGATGTCACGCTCCCGGCGCTGCTGGCGTATCTCACCGCCGAGGACGACCAGGGCAACGGCCTCGACGTCGCGACCCCGACCGAGGCCGACTCGGTGAAGCTGCTGACGGTCCATCGCTCCAAGGGACTGGAGTGGGACACCGTCTTCTGCGTCGGGGTGTGCGAGTCCCGGTTCCCCTCCGCCCAGGGCCGGACGCTGTGGGTCTCCTCCCCGGCCGTGCTGCCGACGCCGCTGCGGGGCGACGCCGCCGACCTCCCGCAGCTCGACGGCTTCGACAAGGCGGCGCTCGACGGCTACCGGCAGCGGTCGAAGGCGCACGAGGCCGACGAGGAGCTGCGGCTCGGGTACGTCGCTTTCACCCGCGCCGCGCGCCGGCTCGCGGTGACGTCGTACCAGTGGGGTCCGCGCAAGACGCCCTACGGTCCGTCGTCCTACCAGGAGTCGGTCCGCGAGATGCTGACGTCGTGGGGGCTGGCTCCGGAGCCGTGGCTGGTGCGCCCGGAGAAGGGCGCGGCGAACCCCTACGACGCCGAGGACCCTTCGCGCCCGTGGCCGGTCGACGGCGTGGGCGAGGAGGCGCGGCTGCGGCTCGCGGCGGCGGCCCGCGTGGCCGCTGCCGACCCCGACGCGCCCGATCCGGACCTCGACGTCGTGACCGGTGCCCGGGTTGCCGAGTGGGACGCCGAGATCGAGCAGCTGCTCACCGAGGCGCGGCTGGCGGCGGGCGCGGGCAACGCCGTGGAGGTGCCGCTGCCGTCGTCGCTGTCGGCCACCGCGCTCGGCAGGCTGCGCGACGACCCGGAGGGCTTCGCCCGCGACCTGGCCCGCCCGATGCCGCGGCCGCCGGCGCCGGCGGCGAGGTTCGGCACCCGGTTCCATGCCTGGGTCGAGGCCCGGTTCGGGCAGCAGGGCCTCTTCGACCCCGACGAGCTGTCGGGACGGGCCGACGTGGGGATCGACGACGAGGCGGACCTCAAGGAGCTCGTCGGGCGGTTCGAGGAGGGGCCGTTCGGCAACCGTGAGCCACATGCCGTCGAGGCGCCGTTCGCGCTGGTCCTCGACGCGGGCGATGGCCGCCGCCAAGTCGTGAGGGGGCGCATCGACGCGGTGTACGCCGAGCCCGACGGCTCGTACCTCGTCGTCGACTGGAAGACCGGTGTCCGCCAGGACGCCGATCCGCTGCAGCTCGCGCTCTACCGGCTGGCGTGGGCGGAGCTCGAGGGGATCGACCCGGCGCGGGTGCGGGCCGGCTTCTTCTACGTGCGGACCGGCGAGCTCGTGGTGCCCGACGAGCTGCCGGACAGGAGGGAGGTGGAGGCCCTCCTCCGGTGAGGCCGCGGGCGTCCTAGGCTCGGATCGTGACCTACCCGCACCAGTCCCTGGCCGCCGACCCGCACGATCGTCTCGGCCTGCTCCGTACGGACCACGCGTGGCTGGAGGAGCGCTGGTCCGACCCGGCGGGCCGGGTGCTGGTGATTGCGGGGACCCGGGTGCGCCCCGGCCCCGTGGGGCTGGAGTGGGTGTCGACGGCGCAGGCGCCGGACGGCGTCCGGGTGCTGCTCGGGGAGCGCGGCGGGGTGACCTGGTGGGCGGTGATCGTGCCGGGCGAGGTGGCGCGGGCCGAGCCCGAGCGATGGCTTCCGCTGCGCGGGCTGCTGCCGCACCTCAGCGGTGAGCAGGTCGACCAGGCGCCGCTGGTGTTCCACGCGATCGGCCTGGCCGAGTGGCACTGGGCGCACCGGTTCTGCCCGCGCTGCGGCGGCACGCTGGAGCCGCGGTCGGCGGGACACGAGCTGGTGTGCGCCGGCTGCGGCAAGCCGCAGTTCCCGCGCTCGGACCCGGCGGTGATCATGCTCATCTCGGCCGGGGAGCCGGGGACGCCCGAGGAGCGCTGCCTGCTGGGGCGCAACCGCAACTGGCCGGTGGGACGCTTCTCGACCCTGGCCGGGTTCTGCGAGCCGGGAGAGGCGCTCGAGGACGCGGTCCGCCGTGAGGTGCTCGAGGAGACCGGCGTGGTCGTCGGCGACGTGTGCTACTTCGGCAACCAGCCGTGGCCGCTGCCCTCGAGCCTGATGCTCGGGTTCCACGGTCGGGCCGTGTCGGAGGAGATCCGGCTCGACGACGCCGACGTGGAGGACGCGCGTTGGTTCACCCGCGAGGAGATGCTCCGCCAGACCGAGGAGGGCACCCTGGTGCTGCCGGGCAGCGGCGTGTCGATCAGCCGCTCGCTGGTCGAGGACTGGTACGGCGGTGCGCTTCCCGGCAGCTGGTGATGCTAGGCGCCGAGCTGCTCGAGCTCGGTGAGCTTCGCCTTCACCTGCGCGACGCTGGGGTTGGTCTGCGCGGTGCCGTCGGCGTACACGAGTGTCGGCACGGTCTGGTTGCCGTCGTTGGCGGACTCGACGATCGCGGCCGCCTCGGGCTGCGCCTCGATGTCGACGATCTCGTAGGCGATGCCCTCGCGGTCCAGCTGGCTCTTGAGGCGGTGGCAGTAGCCGCACCACGGCGTGGTGTACATCGTGAAGGTCATCGGGGCGCTCTTTCCGGTCGGTTCGGGCTCGCCTTCACTCAACCACGCCGGTCGTGGGCTTGTTCCGGAGGCGTCGCCTCGCGCCCGGTCTGTCGGGGGCTCGGTCTAGGTTGGACGTCCCGACGCCGGCCCGTCCCGAAGGAGCGCCCCCACCCATGTCCGAGTCCATCGAACGGCTCCTCTCCGCGCTCGACCCCGAGCAGCGGCAGGTCGCGGAGACGCTGCGGGGTCCGGTGCGGGTGCTGGCCGGTGCGGGGACCGGCAAGACGCGGGCGATCACCCACCGGATCGCCCACGGCGTGATGGCCGGGGTCTACGCGCCGACCGAGGTGCTGGCGGTCACCTTCACGACGCGGGCGGCCGGGGAGCTGCGCCAACGGCTGCGCCAGCTCGGGGCGCCGGGCGTCCAGGCCCGGACCTTCCACAGCGCGGCGCTGCGTCAGCTGCGCTACTTCTGGCCCCACGTCCACGGCACCGAGCTGCCGACCCTCACCGAGTCCAAGATCCCGATGCTGGCCGCGGCCTGCCGTCACCTCGGCATCCGCGCCGAGCAGGCGCTGCTGCGCGACCTCGCCTCCGAGATCGAGTGGGCCAAGGTGAGCAACGTGGGGGCCGACGACTACCCGCGGATCGCGCCGGCCAAGGGCCGCTCGGTCGCCGACCAGACGCCCGAGGCGATCGGCCGCGTGATCGACGCCTACGAGCTGGTCAAGCGCGACCAGGGCCGGATGGACATGGAGGACGTGCTGCTGCTGACCGCCGGCGTGCTGGCGTCCGACGAGCGGGTGGCGGCGCAGGTGCGGCGGCAGTACAAGTGGTTCGTCGTCGACGAGTTCCAAGACGTCTCGCCGCTCCAGTCCGCGCTCCTCGACCTGTGGCTGGGCGGGCGCGACGAGCTGTGCGTCGTGGGCGACCCGGCCCAGACGATCTACAGCTTCGCCGGCGCCGACGCCGACTACCTCCGCGACTTCCCGAAGCGCTACCCCGGCACGACCTCCATCGAGCTGGTCCGCAACTACCGCTCGACGCCCCAGGTGGTCGAGACGGCCAACACCCTGCTCTCCGGCACGCCCAGCGCCGGCGTCGACCTGCGCTCGCAGCAGCCGTCCGGCTCGGCGGTGCGCTATGTCGGGGAGCCCGACGAGGTGGCCGAGGCGCGCAGCGTCGCCGACCGGATCCTGCGGCTGCAGCGCGGCGGGACTCCGTACGGCGAGATGGCGGTGCTGTTCCGGATCAACGCCCAGTCCGAGACCTTCGAGGACGCGCTCGCCGACCGGGGGATCCCCTACATCGTGCGCGGCGCGGCGCGCTTCTTCGAGCGGCGCGAGGTGCTCGAGGCGGTGACCCGGCTGCGGGGGGCGGCGCGGTCGGGGGAGAGCGACGACAGTCCGTGGCTCGAGGTGGTCAAGGACGTCCTCGGCGCCATGGGCTGGACCGCGGAGCCGCCGACCTCGCGCGGACAGGTGCGCGACCGGTGGGAGTCCTTCCAGGCGCTGGCCGACCAGGCCGACGAGTTCGCCACCGAGCGCGGCATCGAGGCGTCGGTGGCGACCTTCGTCGAGGAGCTCGACCGGCGGGCCGCCGAGCAGCACGCGCCGACCGCCGACGGCGTCACCCTGGCGACCTTCCACGCCGCCAAGGGCCTGGAGTGGGACGCCGTGTTCTGCTGCGGTGTCCAGGACGGCACGGTCCCGATCATCTACGCCGAGCAGGAGGGCGCGCGGCCCGACGCGGTCGAGGAGGAGCGCCGGCTGCTCTACGTCGGCATGACCCGGGCCCGGCGCGAGCTGATGGTGTCCTGGTCCGCCGCCCGCAACCCGGGACAGGCTCCGCGGCGCCAGCCCTCGCGGTTCATCGTGCCGATGCTGCCCGCGAGCCAGCAGCCGCAGCAGACCCGTGGCCGCACGAAGGTCGCCCGCTGCCGCGACTGCCTCCAGCCGCTGACCACGGCCGCGGAGAAGAAGCGCGGACGCTGCGCCCACCACCCGGTCCGCTACGACGAGGCGCTGTTCGAGCGGCTCAAGGCCTGGCGCCTGGAGACCGCGCGGGAGGCCGGCGAGGACGGCAAGCCGCTGCCGGCGTACGTCGTGTTCACCGACGCCACCCTCGAGCTGATCGCCGAGCACAAGCCGACCTCGATGGCCGCGCTGGCGAAGGTCAACGGGGTGGGGCCGAGCAAGATCGAGAGGTACGGCGACGCGGTGCTCGCGCTGGTCTCGGAGGGCACCTGAGCACCCCGAGGAGCGCGGTTTGAAAAAACCTCGAAAAACCTCGATAAATGATTTGCATGCCTCGTTGACCGGCCATTACGGTCGTCAGGCACGTTCCACTGCGCATCACAGCTCTGACAAGGCTGGCGCCCACACGCACCGAAGGAGGTGGCCCCTGATGGAGAACATGACGATGAACCCGGTCTTCACGGTGATGACGTCCGCTTGGCAGCCCACGCTGTCCGCGACCCTCGGCTGCGCCACCTCTGCCCTCGCGACCCTCGAGGTCCAGGGCATCGCCGTGCGTCCGGCCACGGTTTCGACCGCCGTCGTGCCGTTTGCCGTCGAGGCCAAGCGGGAGCGCGCCATCACCGGCACGGACCACCGTGGCAGCAACGCCGCCCACGTCCCGGGTGTCCACGCCTGGAGCCCACCGATCTGAGTCAGCTCAGCTCGGCAGCCTCCAGGCCGCGGAACCCGAATCAGACCGGGATCCGCGGCCTTCGTACTTCTCAGACCGAGATACGCGAAGTCCGGATCCCACGGAAATGACAACGCGATCAGGTGCATTGAGTTGAGGAGGTGAAAAGCAGATGACGACCAGTGTTCTCGAGCCGACGCTGGACGAGCTGCTGCCGTGCCGGCTGAACGACGCGGAGCTGTGGTTCGCCGAGTCCCCGTCGGACGTCGAGGCCGCCAAGGCGCTGTGCCTGGACTGCCCGGTCCAGAGCATGTGCCTCTCGGGCGCCTTGGAGCGGCGTGAGCCGTGGGGCGTCTGGGGCGGTGAGCTGTTCCTGGCCGGCGTGGTGATCCCGCGCAAGCGGCCCCGGGGCCGCCCGCGCAAGGACGCCGCGGCGTAGTCCACCCCTTCCGCAATCCGTATCGAACGACCTTGGGAGCTTGAGATGACCCAGTTGATGAACGAAGACCTGGCGCGTGCCCACATGGCCATGCGCCTGGGAGAGGCGCAGCAGCTGCGCGCGGCCAGCAGGATGGCCCGCGCCCGCCGCTTGAGCCGCAAGGCCGAGCGTGCAGCGCAGCAGGCTCGTCTCGCCCTCGCTCGCGCACTCTGAGTCCGCGTCGCGGACCAGCGAGACCGGAATTCTCCGAGGCCTCCTCGGAGGGCACCTGATCGCGGGTGAGAAGGAAGGGCCGGACCGACCGATCGTCGGGCCGGCCCTTCCGGCATCTCTGCGGTGCGACGCCCTACTCTGGCCGGGTGAGGGAGAGCGTCACCTGTGACTTCTGCGGCCGCCAGGCCGAGGGCGACGAGCCGCCGCTGACCTGGACGACGTCGGTCGAGCGTGGCCGGGGCCGCCGCTACTGCGAGGAGTGCTCGCGCACCCACCTGCGCTCGATGGAGGCCAAGCTCGACAGCGAGTGGTGGTAGCGCCGGCCCGGCGGGGCATCAGGGCAGGTCGAGGAAGCCGTCCCAGGCACAGCCGCACCACGGGTGCCGACCCCACGGGGTGAGGACCGGCGGGCCGGACGGGCCCAGGTCGACGGTGGTCGACCAGGTGCTGGGCTCCTCGCCCTCCACGAACCGGCTCAGGTCGCGCACCGCCCAGGCCAGGGCGAGCTGGTCGAGCACCGGGTCGCGCGGCGGTGGCCGTCCGGCGCACTGGCGGGCCGCCTGGGCTCTCAGGAGGGGCAGCCGCTGGTCGTGCAGCGACTCGTGGGCGTCGACGCAGCGCAGGCAGGCGGTGTGGCCGGGGACGACGAACGGGCCGATCCGCAGGCCGGTGGCGTCCCCGCCGATCAGGAGGTGCGGCACCGAGCCGCGCACCAGCGGGTCGAGCCGCTCGCGATCGAGAGGGCCGTCGGCGACGACCAGGCGGACCGTGGCGTCCTGTGTCGCCGTGGCGAGGTCCAGCCCGGCGGCGGCCACCAGCGGCGCGAGGGCGGCGCGGACGCCTGGCGGGGCGTCGAGGGCGACCGCGCTGGCTGCGCGGGCCGCCTGACGTCGTACGGCGTCCGGGCCGCTCTGGGCGAGCAGGTGGGCGGGTACGTCCGGCGCGGCGGCGTGGACCAGGCCGGCGTCGAGCAGCCGGGCGAGCGCCTCGGCCGCCTCGGCCGGCAGGTCGTCGGGGGGAGTGTGGCCGGAGGGCTCGGCGAGGTCGTCGAGAAGACGGCGGACGGCGGGGTGGTCGGGCAGCCGGAGGGCCGGAGCCGCCAGGCCGACCTGAAGCACGCCGGGGGAGCGGCTCAGCACCGGGGTGCCGGGGCGCAGCAGGTGGGTCCGGGAGGCCATGGCAGCAGCGTGGCACGCCGGCGCGCGCCCGCGTGCTGGTCATCCACAGGGCGCCGAGAAGACGCCACGGGCGGCTCCACCGCAGTGGAGCCGCCCGTGAAAGTCGGCTGAGTGCCTGTGGATCAGGCCGGCAGCGCGGCGGGAGGCGACCTCCGGCAGCTTGCTGCCTCTCGCGTCGCCGAAGACGCACTCGGCCCGATCGGTCAGGCCTTGCCGAGGATGCGGTTGAGGTTGGTGCCGCAGACGGGGCAGACGGCCTTGGCCATCCGGGTGCCCTTCTCGTTCACCTTGACCTCGCCCTCGGCCTCGCGCTTCTCCTTGCACTTGACGCAGTAGAACTCGCCGCTCCAGGTCTCCGCCATGACGGCCTCCTTGCTCATCTTTGTTCGTTCGGTCGTCGCGACGGGGACACGGGGGGAAGCCCGCCGGGGTCCGGAGCAGCACTCCGGACCTCCACGACCCTACGGCACGCTGCTGCGGAGTCGCAGTAGCGTGCCCCGCATGTCTGAATCCGCTGTGAACCCGTCCACACCGCCGTCGCTGACCCATCTGCGCCTCGAACGACCCGCGGAGGGGGTCGCGCTGCTGGTCCTGGACCAGCCCGAGCTGCGCAACGCGATGAGCGACGAGATGACCGAGTCGTGGGTGCGGGCGGTCGACCACCTCGCCGGCGACCGGACGGTGCGCGTCGTCGTGGTGACCGGGGAGGGCAAGGGCTTCTGCTCGGGCGGCAACCTGTCCTGGCTGGCCTCCGAGCCGGACGCGACGGTCGACGACCTGCGCGCGCGCATGCTGCCGTTCTACCACGCCTGGCTCTCGATCCGACGCCTGGAGGTGCCGACGATCGCCGCGATCAACGGGGCGGCGATCGGCGCGGGGCTGTGCCTGGCGCTGGCCTGCGACCTCAGGTACGCCGCCCGCGGGGCCACGATGGGCGTCCCGTTCACCAAGCTGGGGATCCACCCGGGCATGGCCGGCACCTACCTGCTGCCCGACGCCGTCGGGCCGGCCGCGGCCCGCGACCTGTTCCTGACCGGGCGGCTGGTGGACGCCGACGAGGCGCTCAGGCTGGGTCTGGTGTCGCGGGTCTGGGCGGCCGACGAGTTCCGTGCAGGCGTGCTGGCCACCGCCGCCGAGGTCGCGGCCGCCGCGCCGATCGCGACCAGGCTCACCAAGCGGGCGCTCCAGCACGGCCACGCGAGCCTGGAGACGGCGCTGGAGTGGGAGGGCCTGGCCCAGCCGGTCACCCTGGCGACCGCGGACCTGCTCGAGGGGATCCGGGCGGCGCAGGAGAAGCGGCCGCCGGTCTTCACCGGCCGCTGAGCGGCGCGGAGCCTGGGGCCAGACAGGAAGAGACCCCCGGTGCCGCGGCCTCTCGCTTGCCTTCCCCTTGCGAGCGAGGTGCCGCGGCCCCGAGGGGCCTCGTCGGGGACGAACCTAGGCATCCCGGCGGGCCTGGTCAATCCGGGCGCAGCGCGTCCTGTGGACAGGGCTGTGGATAAACCTGTGGACGGTGGGGGTGGGGTCGTGGATGGACGGGGGAGAACCGGGAACCAGGCTGTGGAGGACGCGGGGGCGGGGCGGGGGCCGCGGGCGTCGTACCGTCGGCTGACCAGCGAGGATGGGGCCGACAGGTTCATCCACGGCCTGTGGACAGACATTTCTCGAGGACGGATGAGCGCGTGAGCGAGCAGGGGTACGACGGCACGCCGGTGGCGGCGCTGCGCAGGATCGCGTTCCTCCTGGAGCGGGGCCGGGCGGACAGCTACAAGGTCAAGGCCTACCGCGGCGCGGCCGCGGCGATCCTGCCCCTGGATCCCGACGACGTCGCCGCCCGGGCCGCGGCCGGGACGCTCACCGAGCTGCCCGGGGTCGGCGCCAGCACGGCGCGGGTGATCGCCCAGGCGGCGGCCGGCCGGCTGCCGGACAAGCTGGCCGAGGCCGAGCAGCAGTACGGCGGCGCCCAGACCGCCGACGGTGCCGGGACCGCGCTGCGGGCACGTCTGCGCGGCGACCTGCACTCCCACTCCGACTGGTCCGACGGCGGCTCGCCCATCGAGGAGATGGCGATGACCGCGATGGAGCTGGGCCACGACTACCTCGTGCTCACCGATCACTCGCCGCGGCTCAAGGTCGCCCGCGGGCTCTCGGCGGAGCGGCTGACCCGGCAGCTGGCGGTCGTCGAGGCGGTGAACGCGCACCTCGGCGACGGCTTCCGGCTGCTCAAGGGGATCGAGGTCGACATCCTCGACGACGGCGCGCTCGACCAGACCGAGGAGATGCTCGACCGGCTCGACGTCCGGGTCGCCAGCGTCCACTCCAAGCTCGCCATGGACCCCGAGCCGCTGACCCGCCGGATGGTCGCGGCGGTCCGCAACCCGTTCACCAACGTCCTGGGGCACTGCACCGGACGACTGGTCACCGGCAACCGCGGCACGCGCGCGGAGTCCCGGTTCGACGCGCGGACGGTGTTCGAGGCCTGCGCGGAGGAGGGGGTCGCGGTCGAGATCAACTCCCGCCCCGAGCGGCGCGACCCGCCGACCCGGCTGCTCGAGCTGGCCCGCGACGTCGGTTGCCTGTTCTCGATCGACAGCGACGCGCACGCGCCGGGACAGCTCGACTACCCGCTGCTGGGCTGCGAGCGCGCGGAGGCCGCCGGCATCGACGCCGACCGGATCGTCAACACCTGGCCTGTGGAGCGGCTGCTGGAGTGGGCCGCCCCTGATCAGTGAGGTCCCACCACTCGAGCCGGGGGAGTCGTAGGGTCGGGCCATGCCCACCCCGCGCGTGGAGGTACGACGCTCGCAGCGCCGTCGTCGTACCGTCACGGCGTATCGCGAGGGCGAGACCATCGTGGTGCTGGTGCCCGACAACCTCTCGGTCACCGAGGAGCGCGCCTGGGTCTCGAAGATGGTCGCCCGCGTCGAGCGCAAGGAGCTGCGCGCCGCGGCTCCGCGCCGCTGGGACGACGAGGACCTGATGCGGCGCGCGCGGGAGCTGAGCGACGAGTATCTCGGGGGCATCGCGGTGCCGGAGTCGGTCCGCTGGGTCGGCAACCAGCGCACCCGCTGGGGCTCATGCACGCCGAAGGACCGCACCATCCGGCTCTCCGAACGGCTGCAGCGGATGCCGGAGTGGGTGATCGACTACGTGATCGTCCACGAGCTGGCGCACCTGATCGAGCCGCACCACGACGAGCGGTTCTGGGGCTGGGTCGCGCTCTACCCGGCCGCCGAGAAGGCCAAGGGCTACCTCGCCGGCTGGTCCGACGCCGCCCGGATCGACCGACCGCCGTCGGAGCAGGTCGTCCCGGGCGAGGACGTGGATTGAGCCACTAGCACAGGATCGCGCGGGCGCGGGCGATGAGCGCATGCATCGCGGGCTCGAGCTCGGGCAGACCGTCGAGCGGCCACCAGCGCACGTCGAGGGACTCCTCGCTGACCACGGCGACGGCCTCGGGCGGCGCGGCGGCGACGTAGCGCACGTCGAGGTGGTTGACCTCACCGCGCTCGCCGCAGAAGGGCACCGTGTGCAGGTCGAGCTGGACCGGCTCGGGGTGGAACACGAGCTCGAGCAGCCCGCTCTCCTCGTGTGCCTCGCGACGGGCGACGTCGGCCAGGGTGGCGTCGCCGTCCTCGCAGTGCCCGCCGAAGTGGAACCAGCGGCCCGCCTTGCGGTGCAGGTTGAGCAGCACCCGCTGCCCGGCCGCGTCGATGACGAGGGTGCCGGCCGTGATGTGGTCGGGGTACGCCGTGCGCCACATGCCGTCCGGCGTGGACGCCAGGTGGGCGACATAGCGCTCGCACAGCGCCCCCTCGGCGGCGTCGGGCGCGCGCCAGCTCCTGAGGACGCCCAGGGCGTCCGCGTGGAGGGTCACTCGGTGGGGGAGTCGGGGGCGTCGGGCGAGTCGGGACCGTCGAGCAGCCTGCGCAGCTCGGCGTCGAACTCGTCCTCGCTGAGCTCCTCGGGCTGGGTGGCCTCGGCGCGGAAGGTCAGCGGGTCGTCGAGGTCGGCGGCGGTGGGGAGCAGGTCGGGGTGCATCCACACGCCGTCGCGGGCCTCCTGGCCGGAGCGGGCGCGCAGGCCGCCCCACAGCGTGGAGGCGTCGCGCAGCCGGCGCGGGCGCAGCTCGAGGCCCACCAGTGCGGCGAAGGTCTGCTCGGCCGGTCCGCCGGCGGCACGACGGCGGCGGACCGCCTCGCGCAGCTTGGTGGCGGCGGGCATCCGCTCCGCGGTGGCCTGGCCGACGACCTCGTCGACCCAGCCCTCGACCAGGGCCAGCGCGATCTCGAGCCGGGACAGCGCGGCGGTCTGCGCCTCGGTCTGCGGCGGGTCGAACATGCCGCCCTCGAGCAGGCCCTGCATCGCCTCGAGGTTGCTCGGGTCGATGCCGCGCAGCTGCTCTTGGACCCGGTCCTGGATCTGCTGGGCGTTGATCTCCAGGCCGCGGGCGTAGTCGGTCACCGCGCCGATGAGGTGCTCGCGCAGCCACGGCACGTGCGCGAACAGCCGCTGGTGGGCGGCCTCGCGCAGCGCGAGATAGAGCACGACGTCGTCCTCGGTGACGTCGAGGCCCTCGGCGAACGCGCGGACGTTGGTCATCACCAGCGCCGCCTTGCCGGGGGCGCCGAGGGGGAGGCCGATGTCGGAGGCGGTGAGCACCTCGCCGGCCAGCGCGCCGAGGCCCTGGCCGATCTGCATCGCCATCATCCCGCCGACCGCCTGGCCGATGATGCCGACCAGGGGGCCGGCCGCGGCCTTCATCTCCTCGGGCAGGCCGCTGGACAGCCCGGTGACCGAGCGGGCCGCGACCGGCTCCACGAGCACTTGCCACACCGGCTGGGTCTCGACCAGCCACTCCGCGCGGCTCCAGGCGGCCGTCGTACCGACGCCGGAGGCGAAGCCGGTGGCGGCGTCGAGCCAGTGGTCGGCCAGCCGTACGGCGTCGGCCACCCGGTCCCGGTCGCGTTGGGTGGGCGAGGGATCGGGCTCCTGGGCGACGGCCTTGCGGGCCATGTCGTTGGCGGCGTCCCAGTTCAGCGGGCCGTCGTGGGGCTGCATCAGCGACTGCAGCTGCTGGAAGAAGGCCATCCCGCCGCCGGCGCCACCGGGGAGGGCGCCTCCGAGCGCGCCGAAGATCTGCTCGAACGGCGTGCCCTTGAACGGGTTCGGCTGGTCGTCGCCCGGGTTGTCGGTCATGGGTCAAAACTACGCCCGATCCACAACCTGCCGTGTCGGGGACAGCCCTGAGCCGACCCCGGACCTGACCCTAGAGTGGGCCGCATGCCGAACCCCGCCGTGCGCCTCGCCGCGATCTCCGACCAGCCGCTCTCGGTGAGCGACGTGCTCGAGCGCCTCGACGACGCCGGATCGGGCGGGCTGGTGCTCTTCGTCGGCCGGGTCCGCGACCACGACCACGGGCAGGGCGTCACCGGGCTGTCGTACTCCGCGCACCCCTCCGCGCTCGACCGGCTGCGGGAGGTGTGCGAGCGGATCGCCGAGGCGTACGACGTCACCGCGGTCGCCGCCGTCCACCGGGTCGGTGACCTCGAGATCGGCGACCTCGCCGTCGTCGTCGCCACGACGGCCGGGCACCGCGGGTCGTCGTTCGAGGCCAGCCGGGCGCTGATCGACACGCTCAAGGCGGAGGTGCCGATCTGGAAGCACCAGCGGTTCATCGACGGCTCGGACGAGTGGGTCGGCTCCCCGTGACGCGCGTGTCCTGACCGGACGGCGACCGGGCCCGACCTACCCTCGTGGAGTGGAGATCCTGCTCTGGCTGCTGCCGGCCGCCGCGCTCACCCTCGCCTCGATGGCGTGGGTCGCGTGGTGGGGCCGCGAGGGCCGGGGCGAGGTCGACCGCGAGACCGCGGCCCGCCGGCTCGGCGAGGCGCTGACCCGGGAGCAGCGCTCGCGCCCGGGGTACGCCGTCCCCGCGCGGGCGCCCGAGCGGCACACCGGCGTCGCCCTGCGCGCGTCCCAGACCCGGCCGTCGGTGGTGGCCGGTGGCGCCGAGGGAGAGCCGGTCGACGACGCCGCCGACGTGAGCGGCGACCGCCGCGCGTCCTGAGCCGGCCCCCACCGGCGGGTGCAGGCTCATTGGACTCATCTGACAAGGTAGGCGCCATGAGCCAGCGCCTGATCGCCGCCTGCATCGCGGCTCCGTTGGTGCTGATCTTGGGCGGCATCGCACTCGTGGTGCCGCTGCCGTACGCGTCGTACAGCCCCGGGCCGACGTACGACATCCTCGGCAAGGACGCCGACCAGGCCGAGGTCGTGCAGGTCGACGGGCACGAGGCGTACTACGACAAGGGCCAGATCAGGTTCACGACGGTGGTGGCCTCGTCGTACGGCCAGAGGCTGTCGCTGGGCGAGGCCCTGTCGCGCTGGCTCGACCCGGACAAGGCGATCCTGCCGTACGACGTCGTCCACCCGCCCGAGACGTCGCAGGCCGACGAGAAGGCCGAGGGCGCGGTCCAGATGACCACGTCGCAGGACGTCGCGAAGGCCGTCGCGCTCACCGAGCTGGGCTACCAGGTGCCGACCGCCGTGCAGGTGGCGCTGGTCGACGAGGACGGCCCGGCGAAGGACAAGCTGCTGGTCCGCGACGTGTTCAAGGAGGTCGACGGCGAGCCGGTCACCAGTGCCGACCAGATCGTCGCCGCGGTCCGCAAGCACGACGACGGCTCGCTCGTGGAGTTCCGGATCCTGCGCGACAAGCGCGAGCTGACCGTGCGGCTCAAGCCCGAGGAGATCGACGGCAAGCCGCGCGTCGGCGTCTCGCTCGGCCTGGGCTACGAGTTCCCGTTCACGATCAACCTGCGCGTCGACCCGCAGGTCGGCGGGCCGAGCGCCGGGCTGATGTTCTCCCTGGCCATCTACGACACGCTCACCCCCGGCTCCATGACCGGCGGCGCGACCGTCGCCGGCACCGGCGAGCTGGCGTCCGACGGCAAGGTCGGGCCGATCGGCGGCATCGAGCAGAAGATCGCGGGGGCGCAGGCCGCCGGCGCGAAGCTGTTCTTCGTGCCGAAGGACAACTGCGAGGATGTGAAGGGCCTGCACCCCGACCTGCGCCTGGTGAAGGCGACCACGATGCACGAGGCCCGCCTCGCGCTGGAGAAGTGGGTCGGCGACCACGACGCCGCCCTGCCGAGCTGCTGAGGACCAGCGATGGACTATGACCTGGACGTCGACCCGGCCCTGGCCGCCGCCGTGCTCGAGCTCGAGGGGCACCATGCCCGGGCGGGCTGGGACCAGCAGGCCCGGCTCTACGCCCTCGTCGACACCGCGCGCCTGGTGGCCCAGGAGCCCGCGCTCGCGGCCCAGCTCGGCCTGGACGCCCCGGCCGAGCAGGGCTCGCTGACGCCCGTGGAGCAGGAGGAGCTGCCGCCCGGGCAGCAGCTGGAGGAGGTGCTCCCCGGCATCCAGTGGCCCGACGTGGTCACCGGCTGCGCGGCCGTGGTCGAGCGCCTGGTGCTCCCGCCGGCCGCCGACGGCCAGGTGCCGGAGGACCCGGCGGCCGCCGCGGAGTTCGCGCGCGAGCACCCCGACGCCGAGGAGGTTCGCATCGTCGCGGGCGTGACCCGGCACGGTGCCGGCTACTGCGCGCTGCGGATGCGCAGCCACGACGAGGACAGTGCCGTCATGGGCGGCAACGATCTGGTGCCGGGGCTCCTGGAGCTGCTGCGTGCCACCCTGCTCGACGACGCGGAGGACGAGACCGATGAGTGAGCTGTTCGACGAGGAGCCGGAGCGCCCCGCGCCCGAGCGGCCCGGCCGTCGTACCCGAGCGTTGGTGATCACCGGTGTGGTGCTCATCGTCGGGTTCTTCCTGCTCAGCGCCTTCGCGAGCATCTACACCGACCGGCTCTGGTACAAGGAGGTCGGCTTCGGCGGGGTGTTCAGCACCATGCTGTGGACCCGGATCGGGCTGTTCCTCGCCTTCGGCGCGGTGATGGGCGGGATCGTCGCGCTCAACATGTACCTCGCGTTCCGGTTCCGGCCGCTGTTCCTCATGGCCGGGCCCGACGGGGTCGACCGCTATCGCGACGCCGTCACCCCGATCCGCGGCTGGCTGCTGGCCGGCGTCGGCGTGGTCGTGGGCATCTTCGCCGGCACCTCCGCGATCGGGCAGTGGCGCACCTTCCTGCTGTGGCGCAACGCCGAGCCATGGGGCAGCAAGGACGCGTACTTCAAGAAGGACATCGGCTTCTACGTCTTCGACCTGCCCTGGTGGAACTTCGTCATCGACTTCGTGATGGCCGTGGCGATCGTGTCGCTGATCGCGACCGCGATCGTCCACTACCTCTACGGCGGCATCCGGCTCCAGGTCGCCCACGACCGCCTCTCCGCGGCCGCCCAGGTCCAGCTCTCGGTCCTGCTCGGCGCGTTCGTGCTGATGAAGTCGGTCGACTACTACCTCGACCGCTACGACCTCGTCGCCGACGACCACCGGCTCTTCACCGGCATGAACTACGCCGGGGAGAACGCGATGCTGCCCGCGCGCAACATCCTGGTCGGCGTGGCGCTGATCTGCGCGGTGCTGTTCTTCCTCAACGTGTGGCGCAAGACCTGGCAGCTGCCCTCGGTCGGCCTCGCGCTGCTGGCCCTGTCCGCCGTCCTGCTGGGCATGATCTGGCCGGCCATCGTGCAGAACTTCCAGGTCAAGCCGTCGGAGGCCGACAAGGAGAATCCGTACATCAAGGTCAACATCGACGCCACGCGCGAGGCCTACGGGCTCAGCGGCGTCGCGACCGAGGAGTTCCCCGGCGCGCCCACAGGAACACCCGGCGCCGACGCCGCGCAGGCGGTGCTCGGTCAGCTCACCGCCGCGCCGGTCGTCGACCCGCAGCAGGTGCGCGACACCTTCCAGCAGCGCCAGCAGATCCGGTCGTACTACTCGGTGCCGAACGTGCTCGACGTCGACCACTACGAGATCGACGGCAAGAGCGAGCCGCTCGTCCTCGGCGCGCGTGAGCTCGACCAGTCCGGCATCGACGCCTCCGACCAGAACTGGTCCAACCTGCACACCGTCTACACCCACGGCGAGGGCCTGATCGCGGCCTACGCCAACCAGGTCGCCCCCGGTGACGAGGTCAACGGCCGCATCGTGTGGGCCGAGGGCATCGGCAGCGGCTCCAGCGGCCGCACCGACCTGACCGACGCCAGCAAGTTCGAGACCCGGCTGTACTTCGGCGAGCTGAGCCCGACGTACTCCATCGTCGGCAAGGCCAGCAAGGACGACGCCAGCGTCGAGCTCGGGCTCGCCAACGCCGGCAACTCGCCCGACGTGCAGCGCACGACGTACGACGGCAAGGGCGGCGTCCCGATCGGGAGCACGTTCAACCAGCTGATGTACGCCATCAAGTTCGGCGAGCCGAACTTCCTGCTCTCCGGGCGGGTCAACGGCAACTCGAAGGTGCTCTACAACCGCACGCCCACCGAGCGCGTCGAGAAGGTCGCGCCGTGGCTGACCGTCGACGGCGACCCGTACCCCGCGGTGGTCGACGGCAAGATCGTGTGGATCCTCGACGGCTACACCACCACCGACCGCTACCCGAACGCCCAGCGCGAGTCGTTCGCCGCCATGATCGACGACTCGCTGCAGCAGGACACCGGGCTGCAGACCATCCCCACCGACGAGATCAACTACATGCGCTCGGCGGTCAAGGCCACGGTCGACGCGTACGACGGCACGGTCACGCTCTACCAGTGGGACGAGGACGACCCGATCCTGAAGACCTGGATGAAGGCGTTCCCCGGCGCGGTCGAGCCGAAGTCGGCGATCGACGACCAGCTGATGCAGCACATCCGCTACCCCGAGGACCTGTTCAAGGTGCAGCGCTACCAGCTGGCGCGCTACCACGTCACCGAGGCGGGCGACTTCTACCAGGGCAACAACCGCTGGCAGGTGCCCGAGGACCCGAACGCGTCCCGCGAGGTGTTCCAGCCGCCGTACCGGCTCTATGCGACGGGCGCGGCCGACTCGGTCGACAGCGACTGGTCGCTGACGTCGGTCTTCGTGCCGTACCGCAAGGGCACGCTCGCGTCGTACCTGCAGGTCAACTCGGACGCGACGAAGGCGAACTTCGGCAAGCTGCGGCTGCTCGAGATGACCGACCAGAACTCGCCCGGTCCCGGCCAGGTCGTCAACGAGATGAAGCAGGACGAGCGGGTCATCGAGACGCTGCGCGACCTCAACGTGCAGCGGGACACCCCACCGCGCTACGGCAACCTGCTCACCCTGCCGGTCGAGGGCGGCCTGATCTACATCGAGCCGATCTACGTCGTACGGACCACGGGGTCGTCGAGCTTCCCGATCCTGCAGTACGTCATCGTCAAGTACGGCGAGAACGTCGGCATCGGCGAGACCCTGCCCGCCGCCCTCGGCGACGCCTTCGACATCGACCTCGCGACCGGCGAGCCGGCGCCGGACACCGGTCAGCCCGACACGGGGGAGCCGGACACCGGTCAGCCCGACACGGGCGAGCCGAGCGGCACGCTGGAGGAGCGGATCGCGGGACAGCTGCGCAAGGCCGACGACGCGTTCGCGGCGGCCACTGCCGCCCAGCAGAGGGGCGACACGGTCGAGTGGGCCAAGCAGCTCGAGGCGGCCCAGAAGGCCGTGGAGAAGGCCGTCAAGCTCGCCGACGAGCGCGACAAGGAGCGCGACGCGCAGTAGCTGCGACATGATCGCCCCATGCTGCTGACCCTCGACCTGGTCGGGATCTTCGTCTTCGCGATCTCTGGTGGGCTGGTCGCCGTACGCAACCAGCTCGACATCGTCGGCGTCGTGGTGCTGGCGATGGCGACGGGCCTCGGCGGCGGCGTCATCCGCGACGTCGTGATCGGCGCCGTGCCGCCCCCGGCCATCGCCGACTGGCGC
Source organism: Nocardioides sp. S5-5 (assembly GCF_054954065.1). NCBI lineage: Bacteria > Bacillati > Actinomycetota > Actinomycetes > Propionibacteriales > Nocardioidaceae > Nocardioides > Nocardioides sp. S5-5. Next base: position 3,264,727 of record NZ_CP199913.1, on the reverse strand, counting down.
TACCTGCTCGTCCCGGTCGTCGCCGGGCTGGTCACCTTCGGGCTGCACCCGGCCTTCGGCCGGCTCGAGCGCGAGATCAACGTCTTCGACGCCTTCGGCCTCGGCCTGTTCTGCGTCGCCGGCGCGCTGAAGGCGCAGGAGTACGGTCTCGGCCCCGCCCCCTCCGCCGCCCTCGGCATGGTCACCGGCGTCGGTGGCGGCATCATCCGTGACCTGCTCGCCGGACGCGTCCCCGTGATCTTCCGCCACGGCGAGCTCTATGCCATCCCCGCCCTCGCTGGCGCCGCCCTCGCGGCCACCGGCGCCGAGCTCGGCATCGCCCACGGTGTGATCCTCGCCCCGGCCGCGGTGGTCACGATCGGGTGGCGGCTGCTCGCCGTACGACGGGGGTGGCGGGCGCCCGTGCCCCGCCTGGAACCGCCGCCGTCATCGTCGTGAACGCCCCGATTTGGTGGCGTTTGGGGGTATGCCCTAACGTTGGGTTCACCGACGCGGGGTGGAGCAGCTCGGTAGCTCGCTGGGCTCATAACCCAGAGGTCGCAGGTTCAAATCCTGCCCCCGCTACAAAGAAAGTCCAGGTCAGCCACAGGTTGACCTGGACTTTTGCTTTGGGGGCAAACATGCGATCCCATCGTTTTACCCATCACATTGGCAGGTGCGCAGCGTCGCGCCGTCGGGCCTCAGCGTCGTCGGTGCTGGTCGCCTCGGGACTGCTCGTCCGGCCTTGCGCACCTGATGGGCATGAACACCACAGACCTGGGGCTGGAGCCCCTCATCGGGGTCGAGGAGCTTGCCGAGTACCTCGGTGTCCCCGTGCAGACCATCTATGACTGGCGGCTGTCCGGCCGGGCGCCGCGGGCCTACAAGTTCGGCAAGCACCTGCGGTTCGCGGCCAGCGACATTGCCGCGTGGCTGGAGGAGCGTCACGAGGGCGGGTCTCATGAGTAGGCCACGCATTCCCATCGGCGGGTACGGCGAGATCACGTTCATCCCGCGCGCGAAGGGCAAGGTGGAGGCCCGCACCCGTTTCCGCGACTGGGACGGCCAGACGCGGCTCGTACAGGCGACCGCCAGGTCGAGGCCGGCGGCCGAGGCCGAGTTGAAGCGGCGGCTTGCTGAGCGCAACGTGTTCCAGCCCGTAGACACGACGCTGACACCGGACAGCCCGTTCCCGGCACTGGTCGAGTACTGGCTGGCGGATCTGGACATGGAGAACCGAATCGCCCCGGCGACCCGGTTCAACTACGAGCGGGACATGAACCGGCTCGTGCTCCCGGCCTTTCGTGGCTACTCGCTGCGCGAGATCGGCGTTGCGCGCTGCGATGCTCTGCTCAAGCAGTTGGGTCAGGAGTCGTACTCGTCGGCGAAGCGGGCGCGGACTGTGCTGCGGCAATCGTTCGCGCTGGCGGTGCGGCACGAAGTGCTGGTGCGCAATCCGATCGACAACGTCTCCCGACTCCACAAGCCGAAACGGACCCCGACCGCGTTGACCGCCACCGAGGTCAACGCGATCCGCGCCGTAATCAAGGCCTGGGAACAATCAAGCGGCACCTCGGGTCCGAACCCCGACGGCCAACTCGGCCAGATCGTCGAGGTCATGCTCGGCACGTCGGCCCGGATCGGCGAAGTGCTCGCCATCCGGCGCCGCGATCTGGACCTGACGACGACGCCGGCGACGCTGCGGATCTGCGGCACGGTCATCTCTGAGCGCGGCGTCGGCACCTACCGACAAGAGCACCCGAAGACCGACCGTTCCAACCGGGTGGTCGCGCTGCCGTCCTTCACGGCGGAGGCGCTGCGCCGGCGGCTGGCGATCATGGCCGACCACTCGCTCGACGCGCTGGTCTTCTGCAGCAGGGAAAGTACGCCGCTCACGACGGCCAACGTGCGGCGCCAACTGCGCAAGGTCCTCGGCGCCGCCGGCATCGAAGGGGTCAGTCCGCACATGTTCCGTCGCACCGTCGCCACCGTGATCAACGAGCAGGCCAGCCTCAACCTCGCCTCGGAACTGCTCGGCCACACCGACCCGAAGGTGACGATCGAGCACTACATCCGCCGTAACGAGCAGGTGAACCCGCTGACCGCCGAACTGCTCGACCAGGCGTTCGCCCGCACCGACGACGCGTAATCCGGTTGGCCGTTGTCGGACCTCGTCCGTAGCGTCGAGGGCGGGTCGACCTGATGGGAAAGGAGCAACGATGAACGACGAGACCGACCAGGTTCGGGCGACCCCGAAGGGGGACGGGCACAAGTGCTTCGAGTGCGATGACGGCTGGGGTCCGCTGATCTCCGAGCTGGAGGTGAAGTTGAAGATTCTGTCTCCGGGCTATAGGCCCAGCCAGGTCAAGGAGAAGTTCGGTGGTCTGCGCTACTACGCCTGGCCCGCCGAAGGCGACGAGGAGACATCGGAGGCGTTCTTCGCGCTGATCCGGGATGCTGAGGCCAGGTCCTACGAAATCTGCGAGTGCTGTGGCCGGCCGGGTCGACTCCTCGCGCGAGGCGGGCGCGGCTGGTACAAGACCCTCTGCCCGAGGTGCGCTGAGCAACTCGGCTTCGAGCCCGAGCGCGATGATGACGAGGACGCCGAAACGTGACGTCGGTGGCAGAAGTATCACGGTTTCGTTATACTATTGCCATGACGACGAAGCCGTTGGCGAGAGACCAGCTGTGGGACATCGCGACCGCACAGCACGGCTACGTAACCGCTCAACAGGCGGCCGAGGCTGGCATCGGGAAACAGGCACTCCAGATGCTCATCCATCGCGGCACCTTGGAGCGCGCCGAGCACGGCGTCTATCGATTCCCGAACTACCCGGCGGGCGAACACGATCAGCTCGCCCTCGCGGTGCTGTGGACACGGGTGCCCGAGGCGGTCCTGTCGCACGAAACGGCGCTGGACTGCTACGGCATCAGCGACGTGAACCCCAACCGCACTCACCTCACCGTCGGCAAGCAGCGCCGCTTCCGTAGAGCGGGTGGAGACGACTACGTCGTGCACTACGAGGACCTCGCCCCGAATCAAATCGGCTGGTGGCAGGCGATCCCGACGGTCACACCGGCGACGGCCATTGCCCAGTGCCTGACCTACGGCACGCCGACGTACCTGCTGCGTCAGGCGATCGAGCGCGGCCATGGGCAGGGCTATCTGAAGGCGACTGAGCGCGACGAGCTTGCCGCCGCGTTGGAGGCTCGCCATGAACGATGAACACCTGGGCTCCAGGTTGGCCGCCCTGCTGCGCACCCTGAAGCCGAAGACCAAGGAGCCTGCCTCGGCCAAGGTCCTCAATACCTGGATCGCCCAGGCCGAGGGCAAGCTCGGCGACGAGGCGAAGGGCGGTCGGCTCGGTTGGCTGATCGCTTCCTCTGTCGCGATCGCCGCTGTGCAGCGAGCGATCGATGCCGAGGGTCGGCATCTGTTCCTGCTCAAGGGCGGCACCCTGCTGCAGCACCGGCTGCCGGCTACGGCCCGCACCACCAAGGACGTCGACGGTCTCATCCGTGGCGACCTCGACAAGTTCATCCTCGCCTTGGACGAGGCACTCGACGAACCGTGGGGTCCGCTCACCCTCCGGCGGGGCGAGGTCGAGACGGTCAACGTGCCGACCAAGCTCGTCAAGCCACGCCGTTTCGACATCATCCTTGAACTGCGAGGTGTGACCTGGCGCCGCATCCAATTCGAGGTCTCACCTGACGAAGCCGGCGTGAGCAACGAGCAGGAGACCATCGAGCCACCGCCACTCGCCGGATTCGGGCTGCCGGACCCGGATGCCCTCGTCGGGATCGCCATGCGCTTCCAGATCGCGCAGAAGCTCCACGCGGTCTCGGACCCGCACGAGCCGCCGGACTCGATCAACGACCGCGCCCGCGATGTCGTGGATCTGCTCCTGCTTCGCGACCTCGCCGCGTCGACCGGGAGCCCGACGCTGGCCGAGATCCGGCCAGCGGCAAAGGCGGTGTTCGCAGCCCGGGCCGATGAGGCCGCACAACTCGGCCTCGCGACCCGCGCGTGGCCACCGCTCCTCGCGGCTCACCCGCATTGGACCAACGACTTCGCCCGAGCGGTTGCCTCCGGCGGCGTAGCCCTGTCTCTCGACGATGCGGTTGCCGAAGTTAACGCCTGGATCAAGGAGGTCGATCTCATTGGACTCATCGACGAGGAGGCAAGGGCGGCGGAGGAAGCTGAGGCGACCAGCGACCCCGACGAGCCGCTGCCGTCCCACGTCAAGGTCACCCGTGGCAGGTCACCGCGACCCGACCGAGACTGACGCGCCCTCAGGGCAGCCCTGCCCGGTCGAACTCCTGTTGCAGCCGCGGGCGACGCCGATGGATCTCGCGCAGGTCCGCGATCAGGTCGTAGACCTCCGCCGACTTCTCGGACCCGGCACTGAGTTTCCGCATCTTCGCCAGCCTTCGCGCTGCCAGCCGGTAATGCTGGGCGCCGGCCTCGACCAGCTCGTTCTCCACGAGTCGCTGGTGGATCGGCAGGGTGGCGATCGGGTCGACCTTCTCGTAGGCCTTCACCAGCTCGCTCCAGGTGTGGTCGCTGTCGAGAGCCAGCGAGTGCGCGAGATTCCACGCGAACTCCGGCTCCTTCAAGGTGAGAAGTGCGAATAGGACCGCGTCCCGCGGACTCGCCGCGAGGGTCGCCACAGCCTCGTCGCGATAGTCCGGCCAGGAGTTTCCCGCCGCCTTGTGCAGCCGCGCCGCCGAGGTCGACGAGGGCCATTTGCGGAACACCGAGAGCCACGCGTCGAGCGCCTCGGCTGGCCGATGCGCCTCCAGCAGCCCGCACCAGTAGTCCGCCGCCTTGAGCGATTGGTGCCCACGGTCGAAGTCGGTCGCCTGCTTCGCCCAGTCGATGGCGAGGTCGATCTCACCGATCTCCTCGAAAGCTTCGGCGGTGTCCTCCAGCCACGCCGCGACCTTCCGGTCCTTGGCGTGGGTGCGGATGATCGCGTCGACGTCGTGGTCGAGGACGGCGAGCCGCTGGGCGTTCCAGTCCAGGGTGAACCACTCGTGGGAGTGGCCGGAGTTCCACCGGTCGGCCGGACGGGGACCAAGCTTCGCCTCGACCTCGGCCAGCTTCTTCCGGTAGGAGGCCATCCCGACGTCGCCGAGTGCCGGAGCGTACGCCACCGGGTCGAGCTCGAAGTAGTCGACTTCGTCGTCATCGAACTGGAACTTCATCATCCAGTCGATCAGCTTCCCGACCGGCGTCCGGGCCGCGGCGGCTGCCTGCGGGTGGAGCGCCAGCAGCCGACGGCACGCGTCGCCGATGATGCCGCTGGAGTCGTCCGCGCGCGCGACTACTTTGAGCGACGACGCGAGCGCCCGGTGCGTGACCGAGTAGATCTCGGCCGGTTCGGTCGTGGGGATCGCGGCTTCGAGGATGTCGACTGCCTCGTGCATGTCCCGGCCGTGCGCGTTGGCGGCGCTGTATCGGTAGAGGTCCGATCGGGTGCGGATCAGTGGGAGTACGGCGTCGGCGAGGGTGCTCACGGAAACCATTGTCTCCTCCCGCCTTCCCTGCGCGCCCCCGCGGCTACATGCTCGTCCTGGTCCTGCGAATCAACTTCGTATTCATGGTCTTCTTCCCGATTCCTTGGGCCCTCCGCCCGTCCCGCTTGTCCCTGCCTCTGATTTCCTCCCACGCTTCTTGCAACTGAGGGCTGGGCGCCCGGACAAGCGGCGCTGACGGGACACCTACCTCCTACAAGGAGGTGATCGAGGTGACCGTCACGATCAAGTCGATGCACGCCGGCCAAGGGGTCGACTACCTGCTGCGCACGGTCGCGGTGGGTGATGGGGACAGGTCCCTGCGCGACCCGCTGACGCGCTACTACGCTGAGGAGGGCACCCCGCCCGGCTACTGGCTCGGTTCCGGGGTCGCCAGCCTCGACAGCGACCTCAAGGTCGGCGACGAGGTCGGCGAGGAGCATCTCCGGCGACTCATCGGGCACGGCCAGCACCCGGTCACGGGCGAGCAACTCGGCTCTCACTTCCGCAGGTACGCGAAACTCGAGACGGGCAAACGCAGGCACGCGGTGGCCGGGTTCGACATGACGTTCTCGATCCCGAAGTCGGCCAGCATCCTGTGGGCGGTCGCCGATGCCGGGACGCAGGCGATCATCGCCGGCGCACACCACCGGGCCGTCGCCGAAGCACTCGACTTCGTCGAGCGCGAGATCGTCGCGACGCGGGCGCCAGAGGATCGCGCGGATCGGTCGTGCAGCTCGACACCACCGGCGTCGTCGCGACCGCGTTCGACCACTACGACTCCCGCGCCAACGACCCGCACCTGCACACCCACCTCGTCATCGCCAACAAGGTCCGGACAGTGCGCGACGGCAAGTGGCGCACACTCGACGGTACCCCGCTGCACCACTGGACCGTCGCTGTCTCTGAGCTGCACGAAGCAATCTTCAGTGACCATCTCACCCAATCACTCGGCGTCGACTGGGAACGTCGAGCACGTGGCCGGGACCGCAACCCTGCCTGGGAGATCACCGGCGTACCGCACAACCTCGTCACGGCGTTCTCGCAACGGTCGCGAGCCATCGACGCCGCGACGGCCTCCGCAATCGAGGAATACGTCGTCAAGCATGGACACCAGCCGAAGGCAGCGACGATCAACAAGCTGCGCCAGACGGCCAACCTGACCACCCGGCCGCCGAAGCACGTTCACTCCCTATCCGACCTCACCACCACATGGCGCCGTCGTGCGACGGACCTCCTTGGAGAAGACGCGACCCGCTGGGCGCAGGACGCGTTGAGCAACGCCCCGCATCGGCTGCTGCGTGCAGACGACGTGCCGCTCGACCTCATCGAAGACATCGGGCGATCCGTCGTGTTCGCAGTGGGCGAGAAGCGATCGACCTGGAGACGCGCCAACCTGTACGCCGAGACCTCCCGCCAGACTCTTGGCTGGCGATTCGCCTCGGCTCGCGACCGGGAAGCCATCACCGGGCTGATCGTCGACGCCGCCGAACATGGATCTCTGCGACTCACTCCGCCCGACCTGGCGACGACGCCTGCCGCATTCACGCGCACCGACGGCAGCAGCCAGTTCCGACCGAAGCACTCGACCGTCTTCTCCGCTGAACACCTCCTTGCCGCCGAGGACCGACTCCTGAAGCGGGCGGACGCGATCACCGCGCCGACCCTGGACATCGAGGTCATCGACACGATCACGGAACAACCGGTCAAGGGCCATCGACTCAGCCCCGAGCAGGCCGAGGCCATCGGGAAGGTCGCCGTCTCCGGGCGGCAGCTCGACCTGCTCGTCGGCCCGGCTGGAGCGGGCAAGACCACCGCGCTGCGCGCACTCAAGCATGCATGGACTCAACAGCACGGGCGAAACAGCGTGGTCGGGCTCGCTCCAAGTGCCGCAGCTGCCGCTGTCCTCGCCGAGGACCTCGGGATCGGCACCGAGAACACCGCGAAGTGGCTCTACGAGCACCAACAGGGTCACGTCCGTTTCGCCCGCGGTCAGCTCGTCATCATCGACGAAGCCACCCTCGCCGGCACCCTCACCTTGGACCGGATCACCGACCACGCCGCGCGTGTTGGTGCAAAGGTGCTGCTGGTCGGAGACTGGGCGCAACTCCAGTCGGTCGAAGCGGGCGGCGCATTCGGGATGCTCGTCGAGGCCAGGGACGACGCTCCGGAGCTCGTCGACATCCACCGTTTCACGAACGAGTGGGAGAAGCTCGCCAGCCTCGACCTGCGTCATGGGCGCGGAGAGATCATCGACACCTACATCGACCACGGACGAGTCGACGACGGCGCGGGCGAGTCCATGACCGAGACCGCGTACGCCGCCTGGAAGCAAGACATCGGCCACGGGCGAGCAAGCATCCTGGTCGCCGACAACGCCGCGACAGTTCGCGACCTCAACGTCCGCGCCCAAGCCGAGCGCGACATCGCCTGCCGGCGATCCGTCACCCTGATCGACGGCCCCCAGGCATCTGCGGGCGACTGGATCATCACTCGCCAAAACGACCGCCGCCTCCGCACTCTCCGCAATGGCTGGGTCCGCAACGGCGACCGCTGGACGGTCGAGGACGTGCGAGACGACGGCTCGCTCGTCGTACGCCGCCAAGACTGCCGTCGCAGCGGAGCCGTCGTCCTCCCGGCGGCATACGTCGCCGAGCACGTCGACCTCGGCTACGCCGTCACCGCCCACCGTGCCCAGGGCATCACCGTCGACACCTCGCACGTAGTCGTCTCCGAGTCGACGACGCGGGAGAACCTGTACGTCGCGATGACCCGCGGCCGCGACCACAACCACGCCTACGTTGCCACCTGTGACACCGACGACAACCATGGCGCACCTGATAATCAGAGCCGCCCGACGGCGCGTGAGGTGCTGAGCGGCGTGCTTGCCCACGTTGGTGCCGAACTCTCGGCGACGCAGACGATCGAGGCCGAGCAGGAGTCCTGGGGATCCATCGCCCAGCTCGCCGCTGAATACGAAACGATCGCCGTGGCCGCGCAGCGCGACCGGTGGGCCAACCTGCTCCGCGCCTGCGCGCTCTCGTCCGATCAAGTCGACGAGGTGCTCACCTCCGACGCCTTCGGGCCGCTCGCGGCCGAGCTGCGCCGGGCGGAGGCCAACGGTCACGACGTTGGTCGCCTTCTCCCAGCCGTCGTGAGCCGTCACAATCTTGGCGACGCGGACGACGTCGCTGCAGTCCTGCGCCACCGGGTTCAACTCGCCACGAGCCAGCGAGTAGCTGGCCGGTATGGACGCCGGAGGATGATTGTTGGCCTCATCCCCGAGGCGGTCGGTCCGATGGACGCTGACATGCGCGACGCGCTCGACGAACGTCGGGTCCTGATCGAGAAGCGCGCTCGCCTCCTCGCTGGAGCCGCGACTCAGCGTCGAGACCCTTGGACCAAGCGGTTCGGTGATCCACCAACAACTGATCGAGCGCGCTGGGTCGGCGCCGTGGCCACCGTCGCTGCGTATCGCGACCGATACGGCATCACCGGACCGATGCCGCTCGGAGGTGACCCTGCGACTGACGCCCAGCGACTTGACCGTGCCCGCGCCGAAGCGGCCCTTCGCAGTGCATCAGATGCATCGGTGACTCCCGGATCCCATGTAATCGAACAAGGCCACCACGGACTGGGGATCTGACAAATGTTGGGGTGACGACAGCCGACCGATACTCGCGGCATATTTCGTCGGCGGGTCGGCATATGGTTCTCGACGTGGACAACGCCAAGCACAGTCGGATTGTCAGCTTCATCTGGGGGATCGCTGACGATGTCCTGCGCGACCTGTACGTCCGCGGTAAGTACCGCGACGTCATCCTCCCGTTCACGGTTCTGCGGCGCCTCGACTCCGTGCTCGAACCAACCAAGGACGCAGTCGTCCAGACCAAGGCGACGCTCGACAAGGCCGGCATCGTCAACCAAGATGCAGCCCTGCGTCAGGCGGCGGGGCAAGACTTCTACAACACGTCGTCCTTCACGATGAAGTCACTCAGTTCGATCACGAACGCTGCGCGGCTCAAGCTCGACTTCGAGGCCTACCTCGACGGCTTCTCACCGAACGTGCAGGAGATCATCGACAACTTCGAACTGCGCAACCAGGTACCCAAGCTCTCCAAAGCCGACGCCATCGGCACACTGCTCTCGAAGTTCCTCGACCCGAACCTCGATTTATCGCCGACCGGCCTCGACAACCACGGCATGGGAACCGTCTTCGAGGAGCTCGTCCGCCGCTTCAACGAAGACAACAACGAGGAGGCTGGCGAGCACTGGACCCCTCGCGACGCGGTCAAGCTGATGACCCGGTTGATGTTCGATCCGATCGCCGACAAGATCCCCTCCGGCAGCTACCTGCTCTACGACGGCGCGATGGGCACCGGCGGCATGTTGACCGTCGCTGAGGAGACGCTGCAGGAGCTCACTGCCGCGCGCGGCAAGCAGGTCAAGACCCACCTGTTCGGCCAAGAGATCAATGCCGAGACCTACGCGATTGCGAAGGCGGATCTGATCCTCAAGGGCGAAGGAGAGGCGGCCGACAACGTCGTCGGCGGTCCTGAGTGGTCAACCCTGGCCAACGACGCCTTCGCGAGCCGTGAGTTCGACTTCATGCTCTCCAACCCGCCCTACGGCAAGAGTTGGAAGACGGACCAAGAGCGCATGGGCGGCAAGAAGGGCATCCGTGACCCACGCTTCGTGATCGAACACGCAGGCGACTCGGACTACTCGCTGGTCACCAGGGTCGACGACGGCCAGATGATGTTCATGGCGAACCTCATCGCGAAGATGAAGCACAACACCGAGTTGGGCAGCCGCATCGCGGAGATCCACAACGGGTCGTCACTCTTCACCGGCGACGCCGGTGGCGGCGAAAGTAACATTCGCCGATGGGTCATTGAGAACGACTGGCTCGAAGCCATCGTCGCGCTACCACTCAAGATGTTCTACAACACCGGCATCGCCACTTACATCTGGGTGCTCACCAACCGCAAGGAGGAGCGCCGCAAGGGCAAAGTGCAACTCATCAATGCCACCGACTGGTTCACCCCGCTTCGCAAGAATCTCGGCGAGAAGGGCGTCGAACTCTCGGCGGGCGACATCGAGAAGGTACTGAAGACTGTCGAGGCATTCGACGACGCCGATGACCCGGATCACTCCAAGGTCTTCGATAACCGAGACTTCGGCCACTCGAAGATCGTCGTGGAACGACCCCTGCGCATCGTCGGAGCGGACGGTGGGCGCGCATACAAGGCAGCCGAGATCAAGGCTCTGAAGGCGACCGGGGAGCGTTCAGAGGATGCTCCACCGATCATCAAGAAGATCCTGCCGCCCAGTGCAGTCGCCGACCCGCTGCGCGGCCGGTTCGAAGCGACGATCGACGGCAAGACCCGCGTGGTCATGTACGAGCCGGACTCTGACCTGCGCGACAACGAACAGGTGCCCCTCAACGAACCCGCCAGTGAGTACCGCGATGGCATCGAGGCCTTTGTCCGGCGTGAAGTGCATCCCTATGCACCGGACGCATGGATCGACGAAAGCAAGACCAAGATCGGCTACGAGATCTCCTTCACCCGGCACTTCTACAAACCTGCCCCCATGCGGACGCTCGCAGAGATCCAGGCTGACATTCGGGCGCTCGAAGCCGAGACCGACAACCTCATCGCTGAGATCGCTGGAGGCGCCGAATGAGCGAGACCGACCGGAGCGTCGACGGAGTCGCCAAGACCATCGCCGAGGTCCTGGAGAAGAAAAAGTACTCCATCGACTACTACCAGCGCGAGTACAAGTGGGAGTCGAAGCAGATTGCCGAGCTCGTCGCCGACCTCACGGCGAAGTTCCTCGACATCTACGACCTGAACCACGCCCGCAAACAGGTGGCAAAGTACCCCGGCTACTACCTCGGCTCGATCATCGTCTCGCAGAAGGGCAGCCAGCCGTTCATCGTCGACGGTCAACAGCGCCTCACCAGCCTCACACTCTTTCTGACCTACCTTCGCCGGCTCCAGCACGGGCGCGACGACCTTGTGAACATCGATGAACTCATCTATTCGGAGAAGTTCGGCGAGAAGTCGTTCAACCTTGACGTCGCCGACCGCAACGACTGCATGGACGCGCTCTTCGAGCACGGCGAGTACGACGCACCTACCGACGCGCCCGAGTCTGTGCACACTCTCGTCAGCCGCTACGGCGAACTCGACGGTCTCTTTCCCGATGAGTTGAAGGGAGCTGCGCTCCCGTTCTTCATCGACTGGCTGAAAGACCGGGTACAACTGGTCCAAATCACCGCCTACAACGATGACGACGCCTACGCGATCTTCGAGACGATGAACGACCGCGGCCTCAAACTCACTCCTGCCGACATGCTCAAGGGCTACCTTCTCGCCAATATGGAGGACGGGAAGCCCCGGACCAAAGCCAACGATCTGTGGCGCAAACGGATCCGCACGCTGGAGGAATGGGATGACGAGGCGGGCTCCGACTTCCTCAAGACCTGGCTGCGTAGCCAATACTCCGCCAAGATTCGCCAGCGCTCCAAGGGAGCTAAACCAGAGGATTGGGACCGTATCGGTACGGAGTTTCACCGCTGGCTCCGCGGTGCCCACGAGTCAGTCGGACTCGCGACGAAAGCCGACTACTTCGACTTTGTCGACCGGGACTTCATGTTCTACTCGACCCAGTTCGAAAGGATCCTGCAGGTCACCAGGTTAGCGCTGGATCCGACCAGCCCACTCCGGTTCATTCGCTTCAACCACGACCTCGGATTCACCCTCCAACATCAGCTACTGCTCGCGCCGCTACGCCGAGACGATACGGCGGGAGTGATCGACCACAAGCTCGAGATCGTCGGTCGTTACGTCGACATCCTGCTTGCTTGGCGCATCTGGAACTTCCGATCCACCGCCTATTCGACCATGCAGTACGCCATGTTCAACGTCATGCGCGACATCCGCGGCCTCGGCGTCGATGATCTGGCCACGACGCTCCGCCAGTCCCTTCTGGCCGAGGCAGAGACATTCGACAAACGGGACGACTTCGCGGTGCATCAGCAGAACCGTGGACAGGTTCATCGCTTCCTGGCCCGCATCACAGACTTCATCACTGTGGGCTCTGGACAAGCCTCCAACTATGTGGAGCTGACGAACGGCGCCAAGGTCAAGTACGAGGTTGAACACATCTGGGCCAATCGACCCGAGAGGCACGTCGGAGACGGGCTGGAATTCAGCCATGAGGCCGACTTCGCGCGCCATCGCAACCGCATCGGCGATCTCCTGCTTTTGCCCAAGCAGTTCAACGCGAGCTACCAGGACGATGCCTACGCCCAGAAGCGTCCGCGCTACTTCGGCCAGAACCTGCTCGCAGCCAGCCTCGACCCGCAGGCGTACGAGAAGAACCCCGGCTTCCTGCACTTCGCCAAGACCAGCGGACTGCCGTTCGAATCGCATGAGGAGTTCAAGGCCGCCGACGTCGTCAAGCGTGGCGACCTCTACCGCGCCATCGCCAAGCAGGTCTGGAACCCCGATAGCCTGCTCACCGTTGCCAAAGATGCCGACTGATGTTTTCTGGATCGCAGCCCTACGGGGCGTACACCGACACGGCGACTCTCGTACCTTGGGCGCCGAGGTTACCTGCGCATTGGGGAGTGGAGCGAGGCAAGGCACTCTTCACGCGACTGGAGCGCAAGCCGCGCTCTGATGATGGTGTCATCACATGTTTTCGAGACGGGGTGGTGACTCTTCGCAGCCGCCGTCGGACGACGGGGTTCACGGAATCTCTCAAGGAGTTCGGCTATCAGGGCGTTCGCAAGGGGGACTTGGTGATCCATGCGATGGATGCCTTCGCGGGCGCGGTTGGCGTGTCTGACAGCGACGGTAAAAGCACGCCCGTCTACAGCGTCTGCTTGCCGCGAGGATCGGCGAACGTGCACTACTATGCGGCTGTGGTGCGTGAGATGGCACGCACGTCCTGGATCCAGGCCCTCGCCAGAGGTATCCGGGAGCGATCGACGGACTTTCGGTTCGAGACCTTCGCTACCCAACTTCTCCCCGTGCCGCCGGCCGATGAGCAGGCCGCGATCGTCAAGTACCTCGCCCACGCCAACGCCCGCATCGACAAGGCCATCGCTGCCAAGCGACGCCTCATCGCACTGCTCGGGCAGTCACGCACGGCTGTGGTCGACTCGCTGGTTCTGGGACGCGACGTACAGAATCGCCGGCCGTCACCTGCGCCATGGCTGGAGTCCGTCCCGAGCGGGTGGGAGTGGCGACGATGCCGAACCCTTACGTCGTTCATCACGTCAGGCTCGAGAGGATGGGCGGAGTACTACGCCGATGCGGGACCGATGTTCCTCCAGAGCGGCAACTTGGGTCGCAAACTTGATCTCAAACTTGCCCAGGTGCAACGGCTCGCGCTCCCTGCTTCCGCGACCGAGGGAGTTCGGACGCGCGTTCAGCCAAGAGACGTCCTCGTATGTATCACGGGAGCATTGACCGGCAACGTCGCAGTGATTCCCGATGACTGGCGGGATGAAGCATATGTGAACCAGCATGTTGCCTTGGTTCGGCCAAGGCACGTCGAGGTCGATTCGCAGTTCCTAGGACATGCGATGAAGAGTCAGCCCTGCCAGTTCCAGTTCAAGGGCAGCGAATACGGCGGAACGAAGCAAGGGCTGGGCTTGGACGAGGTGAAGAACTTGGAGGTTCTACTGCCGCCGCTCGCCGAGCAGCGAGCCATCGTGACAGCCATCAAGGTGGAGACAGAGGCGATTGACTCTGCCATTCGGCGCGCTGAGCAAGAGGTCGCAGTTCTTGGGGAGTTCCGAACACGTCTGGTCGCTGACGTAGTGACCGGGCAGGTCGATGTGCGAGGGATCGCCGACAACCTCCCAGGAATCGACCTGGATGCGGCGTCGGGCGTTTCGGGCCTCGCGGACGCCTCCCACCTCGCTGATTTGGATGACGCACTCACCGACAGTGAAACGTGACGGAACTCACCAGAAGAGGTTCTGTCGCCTTTCAGTGTTACGATCTAGGTAACATCAAGCTGTGGAGTTGAGCTATGCGTCCCGCGACCTAGAGAGGACCTGCACCGACGCACGTCGGATGCAAAAGTCGCTGGGTGCCGAGCGGGCCAAGAAGCTCCAACTTCGTCTCGATGACCTGCGCGCCGCGGAGAAGATGGCCGATCTCCTCCAGATGACCGGCCACTGGGAGGAGTTGAAAGCCGACAGGGCGGGTCAGTGGTCGGCCAGACTGACTGGCAACTGGCGACTGATCGTCGAGCCGGACGAGGAGGATGACGAGATCGCCGTCGTCGTCATCGAGATCGTGGACTACCACTAGCGGGCTGTCAGCAGGAGAGGAGCAGACCATGACCGCAGCACTCAACTACGTCGTCACCACTGGCGACCACATCGCCGAGTGGATGGAGGATGAAGGCATCAACGCCGCCGAGCTTGCTCGGCGGCTCGATGTCACACCCAAGCACGTCAGCGAGCTCCTCAATGGCAAGGCCCCGCTGTCGCACCCGATGGCTCTCGCGCTGGAGACCGTGACGGGAATCCCAGCCCGAATCTGGAACCTCTACGAGACCAATTACCGCAGCCAGCTTGCCGCACGAGCTGCTGACGACGACCTCGCAGAGCAATACGAAGCAGCCAAGAAGTTCCCGCTCGGATACCTGCGCAAGTGGGGGCACATCACCGCCGGGCCGAGGGACAAGGCGGGCACGGTACGTGACCTCCTGATCGTTCTTCGGATCGCATCTCTCGATGCATTTGACGCGACGTGGGTGCATGGCAAGGTCGCCTACCGCAAGGTTCCGATCACCGTTGAACGATCACCGGAGTTGGCAACGTGGCTTGCCCTCGGAGAGCTTCACGAAGCGCGTCTGGCTGACCTCGGCCCATTCGACAGGGATGCCCTCGAAGATCAGATCCCACGGCTTCGCGCCCTCACGGCGGCACATGATCAGCTACAAGCCATTGAGGAAGCGCGTCAGATACTGGAGAGCGTGGGCGTCGTCTTCGCGATGTTCCCACCGATTCCCGGGCTGGGAGTCCATGGCGCTACGCGCTGGGTCGACGGACGCCCCCTGATCCAGTTGTCCTTGCGCGGGAAGTCCGACGACCAGCTCTGGTTCACGCTCTTCCACGAGCTCGGCCATGTCTTCCTACACGGCGACACCTCGGTGTTCCTGACCAGCGACAACGATGCGGCCGAGGAGGAGGCTAACGATTTCGCCTCGACCACCCTGGTGCCCGAGTCCTACCGGAGTCGGTTACCCCTAAAGCGGGACATGGCTGCCGTCCAGAGCCTCGCTGATGAGTTGGGCGTCGCACCCAGCATCGTTCTCGGCCAGGCGCAGCGGCTCACCAAGGATTACAAGTGGGGACACCAGCTCAAGCGCAAGTTCGAGTGGGTGCCCAGGGTGGAGGACTGATCCCATGCGACTCAATGAGGAGAGCCTGGAGACCCTGATCGTCAAGCAGATGGTCGAGGGGGGCTGGCAAGAGAGGGCGACTTCGGACTACGAGCCGGCGTATGCACTAAATCTGCCCCAACTGGTGTCGTTCATCGAAGCGACCCAGCCAGAACTGGTCGATGCCCTCTCCTTGCACGCCGAGTCGCCCACACGGCATGCATTCCTGTCTCGTGTCCAGGGGGAGGTGACCAAGCGCGGCGTTGTCGAGGTGCTGCGCAAGGGGGTGGGCCACAATCAACATCACGTCGACCTCTTCTACCCGACCCCGTCTGCCGGTAACGCGAGAGCCGTCGGACTGTTCGACGAGAACCTGTTCACCATTTCCCGGCAGGTCCACTACAGCCCGACCGACAAGGGCCTCTCCCTCGATCTGGTCGCATCAATCAACGGCCTCCCGGTCTTCACATTCGAGCTGAAGAACAACATCACCAAACAGACCTTCGACGACGCGGTCGAGCAGTACAAACGCGACCGGGACCCTCGCGAACTGATCTTCCAGTTCGGCCGCTGCATCGCCCACTTCGCACTCGACGATCAGCAAGTGCGCTTCTGCACCCACCTCAAGGGCAAGCAGTCGTGGTTCCTGCCCTTCGACCAAGGCTGGAATGACGGCGCCGGCAACCCGCCCAATCCGGACGGCCTCAAGACCGACTACCTGTGGCGCGACATCCTGACACCCCGCAGTCTGGCCAACATCGTCGAGAACTACGCCCAGATCGTTGTCACCAAGAACCCGCGCTCGAACAAGAAGTCATCTGCCCAGATCTTCCCGCGCTATCACCAGCTCGACGTCGTTCGGAAGCTCATCGACGATGTTGAGGCGAACGGCGCCGGACGGCGTTACCTCATCCAGCACTCCGCTGGCTCGGGCAAGTCTAACTCGATCGCTTGGCTCGCACACCAACTGACCGAGACCAAGCACGACCACGGCAATGCCTTCGACTCGATCATCGTCGTGACCGACCGGGTCATCCTCGACGGGCAACTCAAGTCCACGATCAAATCATTCATGCAGGTCGGCTCCACCGTCGTGCACGCCGAGCGGTCAGGTGACCTACGCCGGGCAATCGAGGCCGGCCGGAAGATCATCATCACCACGGTCCAGAAGTTCCCCTACATCCTCGACGACATCGGCGCTGACCACCGAGGTAACAAGTTCGCCATCATCATCGACGAGGCTCACTCCAGCCAGGGTGGTAAGACCGCCGCTGCGGTGGCTCAAGCGCTCGGCGAGGGCGAAGCCGATGGGGAGGACGACACGGTCGAGGACCAGATCAACCGGCTCATCGAGGCGAAGAAGATGCTGACGAATGCCAGCTACTTCGCATTCACCGCCACCCCCAAGAACAAGACCCTCCAGATGTTCGGAGAGCCATACGCGGGAGCGGAAGGAACGTCGTACCGCCCGTTCCACAGCTACACGATGAAACAGGCCACGCAGGAGGGCTTCATCATCGACGTGCTGGCCAACTTCACCCCGGTCCAGAGCTACTACAAGCTGATGAAGACCGTCGAGGACGACCCGGAGTTCGACGCCAAGCGAGCCTCAAAGAAGCTTCGCGCGTTCGTCGAAGGCAACGAGCACGCCATCAAGCTCAAGTCCGAGATCATGGTCGACCACTTCCACAGCCAGGTTCTGTCCCGGCAGAAGATCGGCGGCCATGCCCGGGGGATGGTGGTCACCGCCAGCATTGCCCGCTGCATTGAGTACTTCCACGCGGTCAGCGCCTACCTCGCCGAACGCAAGAGCCCTTACCAAGCGATCGTGGCGTTCTCCGGCGAGCACGAGTACAAAGGCAACAAGGTCACCGAAGCCAGTCTCAACGGCTTCCCGTCCAAGGACATCGCCAGCCGCATCCAGGAGGACCCGTACCGTCTGCTCGTCGTTGCCGACAAGTTCCAGACCGGCTACGACGAGCCCCTCCTGCACACGATGTATGTCGACAAGACGTTGTCGGGCGTGAAGGCTGTGCAGACTCTGTCGCGGCTTAACCGCGCGCACCCGGCCAAGCACGACGCCTTCGTTCTCGACTTCGCCAACGATGCCGAGGACATCGAGCGTGCCTTCGAGCCTTACTACCGCACGACCGTCCTCAGCCAGGAAACAGATGCGAACAAACTGCACGACATCGTCGCCGACCTCGACGGCTTCGGGATTTACACCCAAGAGAGCGTCGACAGGTTCGTCGGACTGTTCCTCGCAGGTGCAGAGCGCGAGCGACTCGATCCAATCCTCGACCATTCTGTCGCCGAGTACATCGAGATGCCGGACGAAGACGACCAGGTTGCCTTCAAAGGACTGGCCAAGGCATTCCTCCGGACCTACAACTTCCTCTCTGCCGTCATGCCATTCGGGGTGGCCGGTTGGGAGAAGCTGTCGATCTTCCTCGACAACCTCGTACCGAAGTTGCCTGCGCCGAAGGAGGACGACCTCGCGGCCGGAATCTTGGAGACCATCGACATGGAGTCGTACCGCGTCGAGAAGGGGGCAGCCATGAAGATTGCGCTCCACGACGAGGACGGCGTTGTCGAACCAGTGCCAGCGGCCGGTGGCGGGCACATCAACGAGCCCGAGTTGGAGCGGTTGTCCTCGATTCTTCAGGCGTTCAACGACCTCTTCGGCAACATCCCATGGACAGACGCCGATCGAGTGCAGCGCCTGATCACTGAGGAGATCCCACGCAAGGTGGCCGAGGATGAGGCCTACCAGAACGCCAAGAAGAACAACGACCCCGCCAACGCTCGCGTCGAGCACGACCGTGCCCTCGCCAGAGTGATGCTCTCGCTCGTCGCCGACGACACCGAACTGTTCAAGCAGTTCAGCGACAACGACGGCTTCAAGAGATGGCTCTCCGACGCGGTGTTCCGGACGACCTATGACGAGTCAGCATGAGCGGCCCATCGATCTGGGAGACCAGGTTCCAAGCCCACGGGCTCTGGTCGGTCTTAGAGCAGGTCCGCGGGCAAATCGACGAACTGCCGACGTCTATTGGCGGCGACGGCGCCGACTCCTTGTCACGGGTTCAGTGGCTTGTCGAGCTGTTGGACGCACATCGCGGCAACGAGGATGTCCGTGCCTACACGCCGACAATGCTTGCGAACGTACAGAACCCCCTTGCCGCGAACGTGCAAGCCAACCTCGCGCAGTACGTCGCTGATCCCGAAGCCAACCAGACCTTCCTCCGCACCGCTGCCGACCAAGTCGACAGCGTGCTTGACCAGATGGGTGCGTGGCCGCCGCTGCCCGCAAAGGGTGCGGCTATCGCTGCGGGACAGGCCGCCGCTGCCTATGAGAAGTCAACGAAGGCAGCGCTTGCCAGCCTGAGCGAAGGGCGTGACGACGCCATTGCCGCTGTCGCAGACCTCAAGGCAACAGTCGCCGAGCAGAGCGCGGCAATCACGGCAGCCTTGGCAGAGTTCGCGACAGACAGCAAAACAGCGCTGGGGAGCAAACTCGACGAAGCCGCCCAGGCCCATCTCGATCGGGTGTCGTCCACGATCGCTCAGATCGAGTTGCACCAGTCGGCGGCAGCCGAGAACGCGGCCGCGTTGGACCGTATGGATCAAGAAGGGCGTCAGGTCCTCGAATCACTCGCAAACCGAGCCGTCGCGAAAGACTACCGGCAGGCGGCTCTCAACAAGTCAGTCGCCGGCTGGGTGTGGGACCTTCTCGGTGTTCTCGTCGGTGGTGCGCCCCTCGTGCTGCTCCTCATTCACTTTTTCCAAGTTGACGGCGCTGAGGCCACCACGCAGTCCTTGTGGTTGGCCCGCATCGGTATCTCAATCGCCGCAGTCGGCCTCGCAACGCTGTGTTTCCACAGGGGGTCCGTGAACCACGCGGAGTCTCGACGTGCCAAGCGTGCTGACTTGCGTCTATCGACGGTCCATCCGTTCATCGCAAACGCAGACGAGGACTTCAAGAACGCCATCGTCGAGGGCATGGCAGAGCGGATCTACCTTCACGGAAAGCTCGACGATGACGCGGGCGATCCCGACCCGTCGATCCTGGAGAAATTGATCGAGCGGGTTCAGAAGCGTCGAGAGCCCTCAGATGTTGAAGCGGAGTAGCCTCCTCGCCAGCGTCCACCCTGTTGGAGCCCGTCAGCGGCCTGTAGGTCTTGTGGCGCAGTACGAGTCCGCGGGCCAGAGCGGTGGTGCTGAATCGGCACCACCGGGCTGACCTGGCAAATGGTCCCTGCGTCGAGCTACTTGGTCGTCCCGAATCGGGACCACCATGCCGATCTGCGCGAACGCGGTGCGGAGACCGCGGAGACCGGTGCCGGTGACTCACCGGCACCGCCCGGCCGCAGCGGAGCGACGACAGCGTGAGTGTCCACACCTCAACGGTGCGCCGACTTGGTGCCGCTGTCAACTGCCGATTCTGGACGGTCGTCAGAGAGTCCGAACTGGTCGAAGACGGTGCGAGACAACAGAAGACAACCGGTGACAACCAGCGCCGAAAATTCTTCCGGCGACGTCTCGCGATACGAGCAGCCAGGCAACGACGACCCATCGAAAACCCATCACGTACGACCCGAGTGACCCCGAGAGGACCGGCAACAACAGGTACAGTGACGTCATCGGGGATCAGCCGATCTCCGTGTAGATCGAGTCAACTGAAGCTGACCGCAGACATTCCGAAGTAGCGGAAATCGGACAGGATCGTCCCAGAGGTCGCAGGTTCAAATCCTGCCCCCGCTACAAAGTTTCAGGCTCGGAATCTACGGATTCCGAGCCTGAAAGCATTTGAGATTTGATCCAGGTACCACTTACTGTCGCGAAATCTGGACCCAGCCCGATGCCGGCCCAACCGCGGCGGTCGCGAGGCCGTCGCTGGCGTCGTCGTCTGGTTCCGTCGGGTATGGAACCCATCGACCCGACCCCCGCCGTCCTGCTGGACCTGCTGCCCGAGTGGGAGCTCGCGCTCCGAGCCGAGGACAAGACGCCCGGCACCATCGAGGCGTACCTCGGTGGCACGCGCCGCTACCTCGACTGGTGCACCGCAGCCGACGCGGCCCGGATGCTCCGGACCTCCCTGCAGACCTGGATGGCCCACCTCCTCGAGACCGGCAGCGCGCCCGGCACCGTGCTCGCCCGCAAGCAGTCGGTCAAGCGCTTCGCTGACTGGCTGCTCGCCACCGGTCAGGTGCCCGGCCACCCCTTCCTCGGCGTCAAGGGACCCGCCCAGCGGCGCCACATCGTGCTCCCGCTCTCCGACGACGAGCTGCGCGCCCTCATCGCCACCTGCACCCACCCGGTCCACCGGCCCGACGAGAAGCTGCACCACCGCCGCGACGAGGCCCTGATCCGGCTCATGCTCGAGACCGGCATCCGCGCCGGCGAGGTCGTCGCCCTCCTCCTCGCCGACCTCGACCTCGACATCCACCGGATCACCGTCCGCCGCGGCAAGGGCGGGCACCTGCGCACCATCCCCGTCGGGACTAGCGCGATCACCGCGATCCGCGGCTACCTCCCCGAACGCGCCCAGCACCCCGCCGCCGACGGCCCGCGGCTGTGGCTGGGGGAGCGCGGCTCCACCTTCGGGTACGACGGCCTCAACCAGGCCCTGCGCCGCCGCGCCCAGCACGCCGGCATCGACGGCTTCCACCTGCACCGGCTCCGCCACACCGCGGCCCACCGCTGGCTCGCCGCCGGTGGCTCCGAGTCCGGGCTGATGGCCATGGCCGGCTGGTCCCGCACCGACATGTTGGTGCGCTACACCCGCGCCACCGCCGCCGACCGCGCCGCCGCCGAAGCGCTGCGCCTCGACCTCGGGAACATCTGACCACCGATAGTCATTCCAACTGTTGCGTTTGCTTCGAATATTGCGAATAATGGATGTCCCGAGAGAGGAGACACCATGACTGCGTTGGCACTCGCCCCCGTCCAGCCCGACGAGTCCGACATCAGTGCTGCCGTCGAGGCGCTGCCGCACGTCAAGGACTACCTCGCCACCCACAACGACAGCGTCATCCGGCTCGTCGTCGCCGACGACCCCGAGGAGACCCTCATCGTCCCGCGCGGTGCCGTGGAGCTTCTCGCCCGGGTGCTCGCCCACATGGCCGCCGGTCAAGGGGTCTCGGTCGTGCCCGCCCACGCCGAGCTCACCACCCAGCAGGCGGCAGAGCTCCTCAACGTCAGCCGGCCCTTCCTGATCGGGCTGCTCGACGCCGGCGAGATCGAGTACCGCAAGGTCGGCAAGCACCGCCGGATCAAGGCCCAATCCCTGATGGCCTACATGGCCCGCGACGATCAGGAGCGCCGGGAGGCCGCCGACGAGCTCACCCGGCTCAACCAAGAGATGGGCCTGCTCTGAGGTGGCCTTCGTCGTCCTGTACGACGCCAACGTGCTCTACCCGAGCACGCTCCGAGACCTGCTGATCCGCATCGCCCAAGCCGGACTCGTCCAAGCGAAGTGGACCGACCAGATCCTCGACGAGGTCTTCCGCAACCTCACCGCGAACCGGCCCGATCTCGACCCGCAGAAGCTGGCTCGCACCCGGGAGCTGATGAACAAGGCCGTCCGCGACTGCCTGGTCACCGGCTACGAACCGCTGATCGACGCGCTCGCCCTGCCCGACCCCGACGACCGGCACGTGCTCGCCGCCGCGATCAAGGCCCGCGCCCAGGTCATCGTCACCAACAACCTCAAGGACTTCCCAGCGGCCGCGCTCGCGCCGTGGGACATGGAGGCCAAGTCGCCCGACGACTTCATCCTCGACCAGATCGACCTGAGCCGAGAGACGGTCTACGCGGCCGTCCAGCGGATGGCCGACTCCCGCGAGCAGCCGCCTGCGACGTTCGCCGATGTGCTGGCGATGCTGGAACGGGACGGCCTCGTCGAATCCACCGCTGCGCTGCGGTCAGAGGGCTGAGGAAGGTCGAAAGCACCGCGAACCAATTGGAGCATCCTCGTTGATGTGTCGGCCCTCCTCCCTAGTCTTGGTTCGTGGAGTACGACGCGATCGAAGCGCTTCGCGACAAGCACGCCGCTTGGCGATTGCTGCGCGCGGGTAACGCCAGCCTCGTCCTGTCGTTCCTCGGTGACTTCTTCGTCCAAGGGAATCGCGGCGCCTGCGCAGCAAGTGAGCTCGCGGCGGCACTCGACGAGCATCTCTACGCCCTGAACACCTTCGTCGGGTCCGAGGGTGGAGAGCCGAGATATCCCAAGCCGCCGCGCGTCTATCTGGAGGACTGGGCTGCGCCCGGATCGGGCTATCTGCGCCGCTTCTACCCGGCAGGGGACGATGAGGTCCATTACGAGATCACTCCAGCGTTCGAGAAGGCCTACGGCTGGGTTGAGTCGCTACGGTCACGGCCCTTCGTGGCAACCGAGTCCCGGCTCCACACCGCCGTGGAGTTGCTTCGGCAGATCGTCCACGGCACGGACACCGATCCCGACCGCCGACTTGCGGAACTTCGACGCCGGCGAGACGAACTCGATGCGGAGATCGCCTCGGTTGAGGCCGGCCAGTTGTCTCTCCTTGCTCCCGCAGGTGTGCGCGACCGGTTCCAGCAGTTCTCCACGACCGCGCGTGAACTGTTGTCTGACTTCCGCGAGGTGGAGGAGAACTTCCGCAGACTCGACCGCGCCGCGCGGGAGCGGATCGCCACATGGGACGGCGCCAAGGGTGAGCTGCTGGCCGACCTGGTTGGGAGCCGATCAGAGATCACGAGCTCAGACCAGGGCCACAGCTTCCAGGCCTTCTACGATTTTCTGCTCTCCGCGTCGCGCCAGCAAGAATTGACGGAGCTGCTCGATCGAGTTGCCGAGCTCGAGACGGTGGAAGCAGACCGACGAGTGAGGGGAATTCATCACGAGTGGTCGGAAGCTGCTGAACGGGCGCAGCGCACCGTCCGGCAGATCTCAGAACAGCTCCGCCGCTTCCTCGACGACCAGGTCTGGTTGGAGAATCGCCGCGTTCTCGACCTGGTGCGAGAGGTCGAGAGCGCGGCGCTGGCTCTCAGAGACACGCCGCCAGCATGCGGACTGGATGTCGACGAGCCAGGCATGGCGATATCGCTGCCGTTCGAGCGGCCCCTCTACACGCCACCTGTCGCAGCTGAGGTCGAGAGCATGATCCCTCCGACAGCGGCAGAGATCGACTCGGAGGTCCTGTTCGCGCAGACGTACATCGATCAGGCCCGGCTGCTGGAGAACATTCGAACCCTGCTGCCAGAGCAGGCGACGGCCCTGCTGTCCGACATCGTCTCGATGTATCCCGTTGAGCACGGCGCGGCGGAGATCGTGAGCTACCTGGCACTCAGCGATGAGGAGGTGCTGGTTGAGATGGACCCGGCAGACGAGACCATCCTCGACTACGCCGACCCCGCCAACAACGACCGCATCAAGCGGGCGCGTCTTCCGAAGGTCACGGTGACCCGACGATGAGCGACGAGCGTGCCGTCGCCAGTGCGATCATCCGGTTGATGCAAGGCGTGATCTACCGCGAGATAGATGAGGACACCTGGCGCACCCTCGAACGAGCAGGCGCCGGCGTTCGAGATCACTTCGCGACCATCGGTGTCGATGTCGTCGTTGACGACGACGAGGGATACGCCTACCTCCGGACCAGACCCGACGTCGAGGGGGAGGACCCGCTGCCGCGTCTTGTTCGACGACGCACCCTGACCTACCCCGTCAGCCTCCTGCTCGTGCTCCTCCGCAAACGACTCATCGAGTTCGAGACGGCAGGTGCGGAGGGACGGCTGGTGCTGACCACCGAACAGCTCGTCGAAATGCTCCGGCTCTTCCAGTCCGAGTCCACCAACGATGCCCGGATCGTCGACAACGCCGAGGCCACGATCAAGAAGGCAGCCGAACTCGGATTTTTGCGGCTACTGCGTGGCCACAGCGACCACTGGGAGGTCCGGCGAATCCTGAAGGCTTACGTCGATGCCCAGACGTTGTCCGATCTTGCAGGCAAGCTACGCGAATACGCGGGTACGGTGACCAACGATGGCTGACGGCCTGTTCTCCCAGGTCGAGCTGACATCCCCGGGCCGTGCGGGCTATCGGCTCCAGCATCTCGAAGTCTTCAACTGGGGCACGTTCGACGGACACGTATGGCGCTTCACGGCGGGCGGCGAGACCTCCTTGCTGACCGGCGACATTGGCTCGGGGAAGTCAACCCTTGTTGACGCCATCACGACTTTGCTCATGCCGGCACACCGCATCGCGTACAACAAGGCCGCCGGCGCAGATGCCCGTGAGCGAACGCTTCGCTCGTACGTCGAGGGGCACTACAAGTCCGAGCGCAATGAGTCGACTGGCCGAGCCCGCGCCATCGGGCTGCGAACGGCCGGACGCAGCTACTCAGTCATTCTCGGGGTGTTCGCCAACGACGGCTACGACGAGACAGTCGCCCTCGCCCAGGTCTTCCAGCAACGCGACACCACCGGCCAGCCATACCGTTTCTTCGTCACTGCTCCGAAGGCACTGTCGATCGCAACCGACTTCGCTGACTTCGGCGCTGACCTGCGCGACCTTCGCAAGCGCCTCCGTGGCGCTGGAGCCGAGATTTTCGATGACTTTCCCAAGTACTCCACCTCGCTGAAGCGACTCCTCGGCGTTCGCTCCGAGCAGGCGTTGGAGCTCTTTCACCAGACCGTGTCCATGAAGTCCGTCGGCAACCTCAACGACTTCGTCCGCGACCACATGCTCGAACCGAGCGACTCGACAGACCGAGTCCGCGAGATCATCAACCACTTCGAAGACCTCACCAAGGCTCACGACGCCGTCAAACGTGCTCGTGAACAGCTCGGCGCGCTCGATCCCGTCGTCACCACGGCGCAGAAGTACGACGCCACCCTCATGGACCGAGTCACCGCTGAACGCGAGCGAGCAGCAGTCCGCTTGTTCACCGCGGAGCTGCGCTCCGGACTCCTTGCACAAGAGATCGCTGACCTCGAGGTCGAGGGGAAACGTCTCTGGGCCGATCAGGACGCGGCCAGGCAGCAGCAGCAGCGTCTGACCGATGAGCGCGAATCGCTGATCGAGGAACGCGCAAAGGCTGGCGGCGATCGGGTCGGGGAGCTGGAACGACTGGCGCGTGACGCACGATCCCAAGCTGAGCAACGTCAGCTGGATCGGCTGCGCTTCAACGCGACGGTCGCAGACGCCGGCTTCCACGTCATCGACAGCGCCGCTGAGTTCGCGGCCCTGGCTTCCCTTGTCGCCGATGAGCGACCACGACTGACCGATGAGAAGCGCAGCTTGGATGCCTCGATAGCGGCAGCGATCGCACGCGAGAAGGAGTTCGAGCGGCGTCGGGACCTGGTCGGCGACGAGCTCGCGAGCCTGACTCAGCGGACGAGCAATCTCCCCGCTGAGCAGATCCAGATTCGCGACCAGTTGTGCAACGACCTCGGGCTCAATCCGGAGGATGTGCCCTACGCCGGTGAGTTGCTCGACGTATACGAGCAGCACGCGGAATGGCGCGGTGCGGCCGAGAGAGTCCTCCGCGGGTTCGCGCTGTCACTTCTTGTGCCGCAAGGCCAGTACGACGCCGTCGCCGGGTGGGTCAATCAGCGCCGCTTGAGTGTCCGGGGCCGGGGCGACCGCATGGTCGGAGCCCGACTGACCTATGAACGAGTCCCGGACCGGCGCCTGGCGCTCCAGCCGTCGTCTACAGGTGCCTTGCTCCTTGCGGACTGTGTCGAGGTCAAGGGCGGGCCGTTCAGCGACTACCTGACCAATGAACTTGCCAAGCGTGCTGACCACCGATGCGCAGCGGATCTGTCCGAGTTCCGTGCCGCGCGAAAGGCCGTCACCCGCGAAGGTCAGGTGCGCTCGGGGGAACGCCACGACAAGGACGATCGCCATCGCGTGGACGACCCGCGTCGCTGGGTCCTCGGGTGGGCCAACGAGCGCAAGATCGCCGCGCTGACCGCCGAATTCGACGAACTCGAGGCTCAGCGGGCAAGCGCCGCATCGGAGCACGCCACACTCGCCGAGACGCGCGACGGCATCCAGGCGCGGGCAGAAGCGCTGGCGCGGTTGGAGAGCTATCGGTCCTGGGAGCAACTCGATGCCGACGCGGCCCTCCAGCGAGCGGAGGCCCACGACGATGAGCGACGGCGCATCGAACGTGGCTCCTCCCGCCTGGCTGAGATCACCAAGGCGCTCGAACTCAACACCAGTCACGCCGCGGGCGTCGCGAAACGAATCGAGGACCTCGCGGGCGATCTCGCCACCTCGGCGAGGGCATCGGAGCAGGCGAAGAGAGCGAAACAACGAGACGACGACCTCGTGAGTGCGCAGGACACGGACGAGCTCGCACGACTCCGCGCCTCCTACCCCGCGCTGCGCCAACGGCTCGCACAAGCGGTCCCGACGCGCGCCGAGGAGTGCGCCGCAGCCGAGTCCGCGCTGTCCGACGACCTGTTCAAACGGGTAGAACACCTAGGCAGAGAACTCGGCGGCTACGGCCAAAGCCTGGTCCAGTACATGAACGACGTGCTGCGCCGTTGGCCTGAGTTGCGCGCCGACATGGACGCCGCCGTCGACTCGCGGGGAGACTTCGTCGCCTTCCGTGACCGGGTCGCGACTGACGACCTGCCGCGATTCGAGAGCGAGTTCAAGGAACAACTCAACAAGAACGCGATCCAGGAGCTCGCTGGCTTCAACAACTGGCTTAACCGCCAGGCAGCCGCCATCGACGAGCGGGTCGACCGCATCAACGAGGCGCTCGGTGCCGTGCCGTACAACCGCGGCCGCTACATCAAGCTCGAGAAGGAACCAACGACGAGCCAGGAGATCGCCCAGTTCAAGGCCGACCTGCGCAACCTGACCGATGACAGCCTGTCGGACGATGGCGACCAGTACTCCGAGCAGCGCTTCCTCGACGTCAAGCGGATCATCGAACGCTTCCGCGGCCGCGACGGGTACGCGGACGCAGACAAGACATGGACTCGCCGGGTTACCGACGTCCGCAACTGGTTCGTGTTCTCCGCATCTGAGCGAGACATGGAAACTCACGATGAGTGGGAGCATTACAGCGACTCGGACGGCAAGTCCGGCGGGCAGAAGGAGAAGCTCGCCT
The DNA here is from genome assembly GCF_054954065.1 of Nocardioides sp. S5-5. Taxonomy (NCBI): domain Bacteria; kingdom Bacillati; phylum Actinomycetota; class Actinomycetes; order Propionibacteriales; family Nocardioidaceae; genus Nocardioides; species Nocardioides sp. S5-5. The sequence goes on along the minus strand of NZ_CP199913.1, from coordinate 3,236,708 downwards.
ACACCATCCTGGCCGCCTCACTCGCCTACCAGTTCGGCCTGGAGTGGGGCGCGGCAAGGTCGAAGGATTTCCGGTTCGCGGTGATTGACGAGGCCTTCGGACGCGGCTCGGAGGACTCCGCGCGATACGCCCTGGACTTGTTCGCGAAGCTCGGCCTTCAGGTCCTCGTGGTCACGCCATTGCAGAAGATCCATGTGATCGAGCCGTACGTGAAGGCGATCGGATTCGTCGCCAACCCGACCGGGATCTTCTCGCAACTGCAGACGATGACCATCGAGGAGTACCGAGAGCGCCGAGACGGTGGTCGACCGTGACTGGCCGGCGAAGCGGGACTTGGTCGACAGCGCAGGACATCGCCGCGAAGCTCAGGCGTCGGTGGGATGACGGCAGCCTGCTGCGATCACACGCGCTGGGAGAGCAGTTCGACGCGATCGAGGTGCCATTACGTGGCCCCAAGCCTTCTGAGATCGGGGACGACCTGGCCGCGGTACGTCAGTGGATCGCTGACCTCGCCGCCGGAAGCCGCGACGGCCGCAGATACGACTTGGACTGGCAAGCCATCGGTGGACGGACCATCGGGCGGAACGAAATCCCTGTGCGAGCCGTAGTTTCGACTCACGAGCAAGCCTGGGCCCTCCTAGGCGCCGCGGACGCCGTACGACGGTTCGACGACATCCGCGCCATCACGGAGCGGAATCCGGCCGTTCGGGACTGGGCGATCGCGCACCCGCTCCGTGCCCTTGACCTGCACTCCGACATGTCACGACTCGTGTCCGCCTACGAATGGCTCGACGCGCACCGCGGCTCCGGCAGATACCTGCGTGAGATCAGCGCCCCAGGCGTCGACACCAAGTTCGCTGAGAGGCACCGGGGTGCTCTCGCCGCGATGCTCGGCGTTCCAAGCACCGCGTCCGGCTTCCTGACGGGCCTAGGTCTGCGAGCGAAACCCGAACTCGTGCGCCTCCGTCCAGCACCGAGCCTCGGACTGCCTGCGCCGGTCACCGAGTTGGCCCTGCGCGCGACGGAGCTCGCCCAACTGCAGGTCAAACCGCGCATTGCCCTCGTCATCGAGAACGAGATCACCTATCTGAGCACCGATGTCCCCGCCGACGGCATCGTCATCTGGGGCAAGGGTTTCGAAGTAGACCGGGTTGGACGCCTGCCCTGGCTGGTGGACGTCGAGGTCGTCTACTGGGGAGACATCGACACCCATGGGTTCGCCATCCTGGACAGGTTGCGAGCCTGGCTACCGAAGACTCGATCGATCTTGATGGACCGCCAGACGCTCCTGGCTCACCGTGACCGATGGACGACCGAGGACCGACCGGCGACCTCGAGGTTGACGAGACTGCGCCAGACCGAACTCGATCTCTTCGCGGAGCTCGTGTCCGACGTCCACGGCGACAAAGTCCGTCTCGAACAGGAACGAGTCGACTGGCAGTGGGCAAGCCAACACCTCGCGACCTCGACGGATTCGAGCCGGTACCACTTACGGTCCACATTGGGCCCGTACCACTCGGTGCCAAGCGGGTATTCTGAGACTGGAAGCGAGGGCGCATCCCTCACCACACCGAGCGAATCGGTAGCTTCCGACCCAGGACAGTAGTAGTTGCGACGCCCCCGATGGCGCCCAGAGGTCGCAGGTTCAAATCCTGCCCCCGCTACAAAGAGAAACACCAGGTCAGAGGCGGTTTCCGGAGAGATCCGGGAACCGCCTCTGGCATTCTGGGTTGCCGCTTGTCAGCAACTTGTCCGCAAGAGCCGCCGCCGGAGGACTCCGTGGCCCAAGCATGGATGCGTGTGGACATCCGTGGTTGGGCCTGAAATCCGGCCGTCCTACGGATCGAGTCCATCGACGTCCGTGCAAGCGGGGCTCAGGCTCAACTCCGTACAAACAGTCGGTCGTCCTCGACGAGTTCGCAGGTGAGCACCTTCACCAAGTGCGTGACGCCGGTCAGCGGTTGTGTCCCTCAGATGTCGTAGTAGTGACTGGATGACCACCGCTGACCTGCGGAAACGTCGCTGTCCGGGTCGCTGGGTACGCTCTGGGTACGCTCGGGGAACACGGGATCAGAGCCTCTCGCGGTTCGCGAGGACGGTTGTTGTGACATCGTCGAGGCTGATCCGGATGCCGTGGATGAGTGCCTGGGCAGCGTCGAACCCAGTGCGGATCGCCTCGCGGACATCGGAGTGTGGGTCGAAGGCGGGGCTGTCGGCGTACCCGCCGTCGGGGCGTGGACTCCAGGAGAAGCCTGCTTCGTCGCTGTGGGCGTTGATGTCCTCGACCAGCTCATCGAACCCGTCCGTGCCGAGTGCATCGAGTGCCTCGATGACGGATGCGGTGTTGAGGAGTCGGTCGAGGTCGTAGAAGTGCCGGCCGTGCTTGAGCAGTGTGGCGGTGTCGCCACGGGCGGCTGCATCGTGCACGGCGGCGATCTTCTCCAGCAGGGTCCGTTCCGGCGCGAGCACGTTGACGCTGAAGGATGCGAACTCTTCCCAGGTGTCCTCGGTCTCGCCGAGCTCGGCGATGGCGTAGTCGGCGACCATCGACCGGTAGGAGTGTGGTCCGGCGGGGTAGGTGCCGCCCCGGCTGCCGAGTTCGAGGAGCACGCCTTCCTTGAGTCCTGCGTCGTACTCGGTCACGGGGTAGTGATAGGTGGTGTACCGCTTCACGCCAGTCGTCGACGCACCGACGCTGACGTCCTTCTTGGTCAGTCCCAGGTGGCGGGTCACGTCGGTGTCGACCTGCTTGAGCACCTTGTGGCGGGCGTTGGTCGCGGCGCCTTCGGGGAATACCGCGAGCAGGTCGACGTCCTCGGAGAAGCGGTCCACGATCCCGAAGACCCGGCTGAGGCTGGTGCCGCCCTTGAACAAGAACGTGACCGGCGCGGTCGAGCCGTCGGGCACCGCGACCACGCGGTCGACGGTGGCGGCGCGGAGCACCTCGGTGACCCAGAAGTCCTTCTCGACGTACGGCGCAGGCAGCCCGCGAGCCGTAGCCGTCCGGGCGACCAGAGCATCGAGGTCGTCGAGGTTGCGACGCAGCTGCTCGCTCACGCCGAGACCGCCAAGGCCGCATCGAGCCGGGCGAAGTTGTCGCGCACTGCCCGGTTGTACTCACCGGGCACAGCCTCACGCAGACGCTCGACGCTGACCTCAGCAGTGCGCAGAGAAGCGCGGACCTTGGCGACGAGCGTGTCCCAACCTGCCTCGACATAGACCTCGGGGGAGCGCAGCAGCTCCAGCAGCCCGATCTCCTTCTCATTGAGATCCGTGCGGGCGAGGTTCTTGCGGTCGTGCTGGACCACACCCTCGATCGGGTCGACCGTGCGCAGCGTCGCCACATGCCAGGCAGGTGGAATCTGCGTGGTCACACCCCACGCGCGCGCCGCGGAGTAGCCGGCCGGACCGACCCCACGTGAGCCGAGCACTGCGCGCGCGACCTCCTCGGGCCGTGGTGCGACCACGCCGTAGCGGGTACGACGCCCCCGGTAGTAGAGCCCCCGACGCACCGGCAGGAGCAAGCCGTCCTTGACTGCACGAGAGGCCGCCTTCCGGGCAGCGGTCGAGGAGCCGGGGAGCCTGTCCACATGGACGAAGGACTTCTCCGGCGTCTCTCGGATCACCGCGGCGGGCGACAACGTCGTCATGTCACGAAAGTATACCGGGAACGTGACATAGGGAGAAGTGAGAGCAGTCATTCGGGGTCCTCGACGGCATCGCCCGCAGCCGTTTGCTCGTCATCGGAGCCGACGGCGTATTCCTCGTCGTCCTCGTCGACGTCTTCCTCGGTCTCGGAGTGGGTGCCGAAGACCGCGTCGATGGCCCGCTTGGTGCGTTCGGAACTGCCTTCCATCAGGTGCGTGTAGGTCCGCAGGGTGAAGCCGGGGTCGGCGTGACCGAGGTACTCGCTGACGGCCTTGATCGTCTCGCCCTCGTGCAGGGCGGTACTGGCGAAGAAATGCCGCAGGGCGTGACAGCCGTTCTCCCGCAGGTCGGGGATCTTGGCGCGAACCAGCGCTGGCCTCCACAGGTAGGTGTTGAAGTAGTTGCGGTTGAGCGCCTTCTTCTCGCGCGTGGTCAGCAGCAGGGACGCCGTCGTGTCCTTCCCGTCTGGGACCATCCAGGGCAACGTCACGTCCAGTGGCGGGTACTGCGTCATGTGGCGAGTGACAGCCTCCAGGACGCCGCCGGGCAGTGGCACCTTGCGGGTCTTTCGTCCCTTCGGCAGTCCGAAGACGAGTACGTTCCCGCCGAATACCTTCACCTGACGGCGGACATGGACCTCTCCGCGGTCCAGATCGAGGTCGTCGGGGGAGAGGGCGAAGATCTCGCCCTGCCGCAATCCGAGGCCCGCGCCGAGCACGACCACGAGCGAGTAGCGGTCGGGCAGCTCGTCGCGCATCGCAAGCACGCGCTGCTGGGTCCACGGCACGAGCTTCTTCGGGTCCGACCTCGGCTTGCGAACCGACGGGGCCTTGCACGGGTTCTTCGCCAGCAACCCATCGTCGACGGCCGCGGTGAAGACCGTCGCGACGTTGGCGAAGACAACCTTGCGGTACGTCGGCGCCAGCTCAGTCAGACCGCGGAGCCAACCCTGAATCGTCGAGGGCTGGACGTCGCTGAGGAGCCGATGCCCCAGCGTCGGGAAGGCGTGCAGCCGCAGCCGGAGCTCGACGGCAACGCGGGTGGTCTCCTCGAACGTTTGGGCTGCTAGCCACTTGCCCGCGTACTCCTCGAACAGCACCTTGCCCGCGTCAGGGTCGAGATAGTTCCCCCGGACGATGTCGGCGGACACGGTGAAGGCGAACCGGTCGGCATCGACCTTGCGCGGGAACGACTTCGCGCGCGCCTTGCCGTCCGGCTCGCGCCAGCGCACACGCCAGGTCGTCTGGGTCTTGCCCTTGGCGGTGGTCCGCTCTCGCTTCTCAACCCACGCCATGACTCACCGCCGCGTTGTCGCTCAGCCACTGGCGGACGTCCGACGGGTCGTAGCGCAGGAAGCGTCCGACGCGGAAGGCGACAGGGCCGGTGCCCTTGTGCCGCCACTGGTAGAGCGTGTTGACGGGTACGCCGAGGTAGTCGGCGACCTCCTCAACACTCAGGAGCTTCTCCATGTTGTCTCCTCGGTTGGGACCGCGGGGTTCGCGATGCCGGGTGGGTGGGGGATCAGATCGACGGGACATCTGGTGGTGCTCCTCTCGGTGGTGGTCGGTGGTCGAGCGCGGCCTCGAAGTCGAGGCGGTTCTGCTCGGCACCTTTCCGCGCCTTCCGCTCGATGGGTGTGGGCCGCAAGTCGTGGCGCACGGTGTCGAGCAGCTCGATCTGCACGGGGCCGGTGACGGGCCGCCATTCGCGGCGCGGGGCCTGGACCATTTCGCCGTTGTTGTTCTCGATGGCGGCGATGCGGACGCGATGGAAGTAGAGACGTTCCTTGATGCCGAGTTCGATGGCGGTGCAGACTCGTTCGTCGATGCTGGCGCTGATCCGTTCTAGTCGTCGGAGTTGCCCGGCATCGGTCAGGGCGTCGGCGGGGAGTTTCTGCATCCGTGCTGCTGCGATGGCGCCTTGACCGGCCGCGGGTCCGCCTTTGCCGTAGAGCCCACCGATGTCGCGGGTCTGGTGGACAAGCCGGCCGTAGGTCTCGGCACGTCGCTCCCAGCGACCTGCGAGTTCGGGGTTGCTGTCCCCGAGTCGTCGGGCGGCTTCGAGGGAGACGATGCGTTGCGAATCGAGGATGACGCGCAGGCTTTGGGCGTTGGGGAACTTGATCAGGTGGACCAGCAGGTTGTGTTGGGCTTGCAGCACGCCGTCGATGCCCGGCAGGCCGGGACCGTCGATGACCCGTGCGGGTGGTCGCCAGCCGCGCCGGTCGACGGAGTAGTCCGTGGTGCCGTAGCCGGAGTACGCCGCGGCGACCTCGGCCGCACGCCCGAGACGTCCGGGGTCTTTCAGGTGGTGCCAGCCGGGGATGTTGGCGTAGCGCCGGTCGAGCCCGACCAGCGCTCGAGCGATCTCCGCGGCGTCGTGGATCACGGTGAGACATTGGGCTTCGGACAGTCGCCCATACCCGACGCCAGCGTCGAAGTCGTGCTCGCCGAGCGTGCAGGCGCGGGCGGCTTCCCGCCACCGGTCGACCAGCTCAAACCGGTGCCCGGTCACCAGTTCCTCCAACGTCGGCAACCCAGCCGGGTCCGCGTTGATCGTCGACGCGAGGCGGTAGCGCAGTTCTTCTGCCGGGCCACGTGTGCGGCTGCTGCTGCTGCCTTCGAGATTGATCCGCGGGTTCGCGGCCTGCATGGCCTGGTGGCACCAGACCAGTACGGCGTGGCGGTAGCGGGCGATCTGCTCACCGATCTCCTTGCGTTCGGCGACGGTGGTGGTCTCCGGGACGGTGTGCAGCCCGGCTCCGCCGATGCGGTGTTGGATGCGGTGCTGGGTGAGCAGTTCGCGCAGCGAATCCCGTAGCAGCCGGGTGTTTTCGCCGTACATCACGGCGCATCCAGTTCACGGGCGGCGTAGAGCATGTCCAGGACGAGCTCGACGGTCAGGCCGTCGATCCCGTGGTCGACGAGGTCTTCGATCGCCGACTCGGCGACACCGAACAGGACTTCGCGGCCGGTGACCGGCACCGGGTTGATGGCGGGGATGAGGTCACCGTGGATGAAGTCGATCTGGAGCAGGACGCGGTCGTACTCGATCGAGGCGTCGATGCTGACGGCGTTGTCGGCGAGGGCGGCGACGTACGAGCGTGCCTCGGCGAGGGTGGCGGCGTGGGCGAGCAACATGAACGAGTCCTTTCGATGCGGGTGGCTGCGGTGTTTCACCGTGGCGCCGGAGTCGACCGGCCCGGGCTTCGAGACCGGTGGGGTGTGGACAACTCGCCGCGATAGGCGGGTCGTGCACCGACGGCGCCGGTGTCAGGCGCTGGGGTCAGGCGACGGCGTGGACGCCTTCTTCGATGGCGCGTCGGGCTGCGACGTCGTCGCGGACGAAGAGGTAGAAGTCCGCCTTGCGGTCCAGGATCTCGACCTCGGGAGCGCCTTCGATGGGGTCTTCGCCCGGCCATGCGGTCTGTCTCGTGGGCCGATCGCGGTCCAGTCGTGTCCCGGACAGAGACACCCATTCGCGGAGCCGGTTCTTGGCGTCGTGGAAGTCCCGCAGCCACCCGATCGGCCCTGAGGGTGTGCCGTCGGGGTCGTAGGCGTTGAGCCAGTGGGTGTGCAGGGCTGAGAGTTCCCAGACCAGTTCGTCGTGGCGGTGCCACAGCGGCGGTACGACGGCGGGCGGCAGCCCGTAGGTGTGGCGGAGCCAGTCGACCCAGTCGTCGAGGTCGAGCCACTCGACCAGCGCTTCGTCAGCGGTGAGCAGGTTCCAGTTGATCGGGCGAAGCGGCCGCTCACCGAAGTCAGCTAGGGCGTGTCTCCTAAGTCGCGAGCCAGATGGTGATGGCACGTAAGACGACCGCTCCTCGGTAGACCGTGGCGAGTTTGTCGTAGCGGGTCGCGATCCCGCGCCACTGCTTGTGGTCGTTGAAGGAGCGCTCGATGACGTTGCGGCCCTTGTAGGCCTTGGCATCGAACGCAGGTGGTCGGCCGCCAGCCGATCCGCGCTTCTTGCGATGGCCGATCTGGTCGGAGGGCTGCGGAATCACGGCCTTGATCCCACGTGCGCGCAGGTCGGCACGGATCGCTCGGGAGGAGTAGGCCTTGTCGCCGAGCACCGCGTCAGGCCTGGTGCGGGGACGGCCGCGCCCGAGCCGCTTGATCGCGAGCTGTGCCAACAACGGCTTCAGCATCGGCGAGTCACCGGCCTGCCCGGGCGTGAGCGCGATGACGAGCGGGCGGCCGCGGCCATCAACGAGTTGGTGAATCTTGGTCGACAACCCGCCGCGGGAGCGACCAAGTGCATGATCTGGCGGCTCCTCGCGCGGATTCTTGTAGTTCGAATCAGCCCCCTGTGTCGCGCTTGGTCCGGCGACCAGCCGGCTCCTCGACGCGACGCAGGGTGGTGGCGTGCTGGTGGGCTCGATTGATGGTGGAGTCGACGCTGACCATCCAGTCGATGTCGCCGGCGGCGTCGGCCTCGGCGAGGAGGCGGGCGTGGATCTTGTCCCAGGTCCCGTCGGTCGAGAACCGCTTGTGGCGCTTCCACACCGTCTGCCACGGCCCGAACGAGCCGGGTAGGTCGCGCCACGCGATCCCGGTGCGGAATCGGTAGATCACGCCCTCGACGACCTGTCGGTGATCACGAAACGGCCGGGACTTCACGCCATCGGAGGACGGCATGAACGGCGCTATCCGCTCCCACTGAGCGTCGGTCAGGACCCGTTCGCGAGACATGCCCGCATCAAAACAGCCCTACGGGCCTGAACTTAGGAGACACGCCCTAGGTCGGCGTAGTCGGCGGTCCCGAACATGTCGCCGGGATCACTACGTCCGTCGTACTCGCCGTGCCGGCGGGAGTCGTGCTCGACCGGGCCGCCTGGCTCGATGTCCACCAGTGCGGGCTGGTCGCCTCTCTCGACGCTGGTCCTCATCGCACGGACCCGGTCAGAGGCCGACGACTGGTGCCGGGTCCTTGACCACCGTCAGTTCGCCGGTCGGCGGGTCGGGCTGGGGGATCGGGGTGCGGTCCACGACGTACCGGGTGCGGGCGCAGTCGTGTCCGATGCGGCGGGCGACGAACTGCTCACGGATACGGCTGGGGCTGCCGGGCCGGTCTTGTTCGTACTCGTGGATGTAGCCCGAGGCGACGATCTGGTCGCCGCGCTTGAGCCGGGCGTAGGCCCGCTCGGCGGCACGGTCGAACAGCACCAGGTCGCAGAAGACCGGGTCGAGGTCGGTGAACGACCCATCGGCCTCCTTGCGGTGCTGCTCGATACCGACCCGGCAGTAGAACCTCGCGTGGCCCTTGCCGGTGAAGTTCAACTCCGGCGCGGTCGCGACGAACCCGTGAAGACTCATCTGGGTGGGGATCGTCATGATCTGACTCCTGACGTCGGGCGGCGCCCGAGTGGCGGCCGCTCTCAGGAGTCAGGTGTGACGGCCACTTCGCTGCTCCGAAGGGTATGGCGCAACGAGACTGTCGGCGGGTCGTGCGAATGTTGTTGTGTGATCGAGCGCGGAATCGACTTTGAGCGTCTCCGATGGATGCGATGCGGATCGTGCTGTCCGTGGCCATGAAAAAGTCCCCACTGGTGGCCAGGTCAAGGTCCCCACTGGTGGCCAGATAGAAGTCCCCACCCTTCGCGTGTCGTAGCCGACGTGAGGGCCCTGCGTGGTGACGGTGGCGGTGCCAACCAGTCACCGAGCACCACGCAGGGGCTTCCATTGAAGAACGCGAAGGAACGAATGGACGTGATTGCCGCCTACCGAGACGTAGGCACCTACCGGGGAGCCGCAGAGATCTGCGGCACGACCCATAAGACGGTGAAGCGGATCATCACCGCGCACGAGCTGGCCAGCCAGGGTGGGAGTCCGCAGGTGCGGGCGCCGCGAGCCAGGAACTACGACGGGGTCGCCGACCTGGTCGCGGAGAGTGTGAAGAAGACCGCGGGGAAGATCAGCGCGAAGCGGCTACTGCCGGCGGCGCGCGCTGCCGGCTATGCGGGGTCGGACCGCAACTTCCGGCGGCTGGTCGCCCAGGCCAAGAGCGAGTGGCGACGGGGTCATGCCCGTGCCGGTGGCCGGCGTCCGGCGGTGTGGTCGCCGGGTGAGGTCCTCGCGATCGACTGGGGCGAGGAGATCATCGGCGGGCGGAAGGTCCACGTGTTCTGTGCTGTGCTGGCGTGGTCACGGTTCCGGTTCGTCCGGTTCGCCGCCGATGAGCAGCAGGCCACGACGCTGGGGATGTTGGCGGAGTGCTTCGAGGTTCTCGGCGGGGTCCCGAAGGTCGTGCTGGCCGACCGGATGGGGTGCCTGAAGGGAGGGGTGGTCGCGAACGTCGTCGTGCCTGCACCGGACTACGTCCGGTTCGCGACCCACTACCGGTTCCGGCCCGACTTCTGTCATGGCGCGGACCCGGAGTCCAAGGGCATCGTGGAGAACCTGGTCGGCTACGCCAAGGACGACCTGCTGGTCCCGCTCGAGCTCGACCCTGTTCTTGGCGAGGACCCGTGGGCTGAGGGCATCGCGGGGCTCAACGCCCGCGCCGTGGCGTGGTGTGAGGAGGTGAATGGTCGTTGCCATAGCGAGATCCACGCGATCCCGGCCGAGCGGCTCGACACGGAGCGGGAGCTGCTCGGTGAGTTGCCGTCGCTGCGGCTGGAGGTCGGTTCGAAGCCGATCACCCGCAAGGTCGACAAGCTGTCCTGCATCCGGTTCGCCTCAGCGCGCTACTCGGTCCCGAACCGGCTGATCGGGGCCACGGTCACGGTGCTGGTCGACGAGCGGGACCGGGTGCTGCGAGTGGTCGAGCCGGTCACCGGCGAGGTCCACGCCGAACACCAGTTGGTGGCGCCGGGCGAGACCTCGGTCGTCGATGCCCACTACGACCGGCCACGCCCGGACACTCCGCGTCGCGGAGCACGCCCCAAGACGGTAGTCGAGCGGGAGTTCCTGGAGTTGGGGCCAGTCGCCGAGGCGTTCCTGACCGGCGCCGCGGCCGCGGGTGTGACCAAGCTGGGCAGCGAGATCGCCGAGATCCTCACCCTGGCCGCCGCCCATGGCACCGAACCACTGCTGGCCGCACTCGAACGGGCGGTCGCGTTCGGGCGGTGGCGTTCGGGCGGTGGCGTGCCGACGACGTCCGTTCGATCCTGGCCACCAACGGCCACGCACCCCGGCCGACCGCCGCGGGGCAGGCGCTGGTGATGACCCTGCCCACGGTGCCCACACGGTCGCTGGACGCCTACCGGATCGACGGGACGGATGGGGGTGAGGTGTCGTGACCGCGTCGACCCCACCACCGCTGCCGACGGACCTGAACGAGGGATTGAAGCGGTTGAAGATGGCCGCGATGCGCCGGCTGGCACCCGAGCTGCTGGTCACCGCGAAGACCCAACGGTGGAAGCCCGAGGAGTTCCTCCGCACCCTCATCGAGGCCGAGATCGCCTCGCGTGAGGAGTCCAACGTCCGCACCAGGATGCGGCAAGCAGCCTTCCCTGTGAGGAAGACGCTCGAGGAGTTCGACGTCGCAGCGTCCTCGATCCCACCAGCGACGTTCGACTACCTCTCCTCGTTGGAGTGGATCCGCGCAGCCGAGAACGTGTGCATGATCGGCCCGGCCGGCACCGGGAAGTCCCACACCCTCATCGCACTCGGCATCGCCGCCGTCGAGCACGGTCATCGGGTCCGGTACTTCACCGCCGCCGAGCTCGTCGAGACCCTCTACCGCGGGCTGGCCGACAACAGCGTCGGAAAGCTCATCGAGACCCTGCTGCGCAACGACCTCGTCCTCGTCGACGAGCTCGGGTTCGCGCCCCTGGACGACACCGGCGCCCAGTTGCTGTTCCGGTTCGTCGCAGCCGCCTACGAACGCAGGTCGCTCGGCATCGCGTCCCACTGGCCCTTCGAGTCCTGGGGACGGTTCCTGCCCGAGCACACCACCGCGGTCAGCATGCTCGACCGGCTCCTGCACCACTGCCACACCGTCGTCACCGACGGCGACTCCTACCGCATGCGACAGGCCCGAGCGAAGGGAGGAACCCGACTCACGACCAGCTGAACCCCGAGCGAAGGGTGGGGACCTTTAGTTGGCCACCAGCGGGGACCTCAACTTGGCCATTGACATCGTGCCGCCACGAATGGCTCGTCACCACGGAGTGGCTCGAACGGTTCCATCGGGCCCTCGTAGGCTGCCCGAACTGTGACGCCGACTGTCAGGGCGAAGATCGTCCTGACTTCTGCGCGGACCCGGACGACCCGATGCAAGACGACGCAGTCGTGCGGAATGTCTACTGGTACCACTCATCGACTCACGAGAACTGGCCCGATCCCAACTTCAACCCAGCCGCTGACCTCACCGACGAGACGAAGCAGCGTATGGAAGCGGGAACGGGGCACGGTGCCGTTGAACGATGGGCGGCGCGTCAACAGGCAAAGGCGCTTCACATCGGGACCTACGAGGCTGCGATCGAGAGCATGCTGAGGCGGATGCGAGACCAGGCGGACTCTCAATCGCAGTTCTACCTCTATCGGGTTGAGCTTGAGCCCGACTGCGGGATTGAGCCGGGAGTGCATAAGGAGCCGACGAACTGGGTTGGAGACGCGTACCTGAGCGAGGTCTGCTCGGCCGGCGCGACAGTCTTCCGCTACGTCAACGTCCACGAGGACAAGTCCAGCGTCTCACTGGCGATTGATGTCCAAGCGATACGAGCCGTGCAGCGAATCGCAATTCCGCTGGTGATTGACCGGTCGAACGTGTGGATTGCCGAGGCCACTGAGCGGCTGCTGGTCGCGGCGTCGAAGCCTTCGCAGGAGCCGCCGCCAGGTCTCCGGCCGTGGAAGACGCGAGCCTCCTCTGCTCTCCGGGCAGAGGCCATCGCGCTTGAATCGGAGATCGCGGAGACTCTGCCCGCTGGCGTCAGAGAGAGATTCAATCTCGAACTGGACGAGGCCGCCTTCGCAGCCGCCCCAGATGCGTTTCCGTCGGCGCTGCTTGCAATGGCCAGCCTTGTGACTGAACCGCTGGCTGCGCTGCGTGAACTCGATGCGCAGCCGTGGCGACCATCTCACGCACGCGACGCTGACGACGAAGTCGCGAGTTGACGACCTGGGGGTGACGTGCCGAGCGGCCAGCCCCCGGATGTCTCTTGGGTTCGCCTGATCAACGCGGTCTCAGAGCAGTTTCGACTGCGGAGCGCTCAGCACGGAGTTGGTCGGCATTCTTGCGTGCGGTCCAGGGCCGCAGGTCGGTGACCAGCGGCGGCGAGGAGCGCAGCAGCACGAGTGCGGTGCCGAAGGGCAGGGTGCGAATCGTCTCGGGCGGCATGACGGGGACGCGGCGTACGGAGCGTTGGAGGGACCGGGACCCGTAGTCGCCGACGGAGATGGTGTCGGTCTTCTCGTCGCGTTCACCGATTAGGGCGGAGAGGTCCTGGAGGTCCTTGGCCGAGGAAGTCCCGCCGAGGACGAGCTTGACGATGCTGGCGTCCCAGATGGCACCGGCGGCGTGGTCGCCCCACTTGTCCCGGGCCTGGGACGGGGATTGGAGAACGGGCATGGTGGTGATGCCGGTGCCGCCGCCTTCGGCCATGAGGACGGGCAGTGACGGCAGGGGTGAGAGGTTCCCGATTTCGTCGAGTGCCAGCAGCAGGGGCGGGTCGAGGCGGGCGCCGGGTGAGGCGGCGGCGAGGTGTCGGGCGGTCTCGATGAGGTCTTCGATGAACGCTGCGACCAGCGACCATGAGGCGCCGGCTCCTGCGCCGGTGGCGAGGAGGTAGAGGGTCCCGTTGTTGGTGAGGAAGTCGACGGGGTCGAAGTGTTCGCCGGGCTGGGGTGAGACGGCATCCAGTACTCGGGGGTCGGCGAGACACGAGAGCGCGAGGGAGACGCCCATCCAGATGGAGTCGCGGGTGCGGGGGTCGGAGTGGATCATCGACTCCAGTGAGTCGGCCCATCCGGGTGCAGCGTTCGGGCTGCTCGACAAGATCGCGACCGCGTCGGCGGCAGCCGATGGCGAGAGGGTCCAGCCGAACAGTTCGTGGGGTGAGCGGTTGTCGAGTGCGGCGGCGTGGAGCAGGGCCTGGATCGCCGTTCTGGTCTTGCCTTCCCAGAACCCTCCGGACTCGACCCCGCCCGCCGAGAGCCCGGTCGCGGAGGCGAGACCGGTGGCCCGGATCATCGCGGTGAGCGGGTCCTCGCAACCGCGGACCGGGGACCATCGCAGCCCTGACGGAAGTCCCTCGGCCAGACGTTGGGGGTCGAAGACCGCGACGGTCCCGCGTTCTTGCCGGGCGGTGAGGGTGGCGGCGATGTTGTCGGGCCGCGTGGCAGTGGTGACGACCGCGCCGGGTGCATCGAGGATCGCGTTGATGACAACGTGGAGTCCTTTGCCGGACCGCGGGGGTCCGAGGACCAGGATCGAGTCCTCGACCGACGCCCACACTCCTTGCCCGCGGGACCGTCCGAGCAGGTAGCCCACATCCGACGGTCGAGGAGTGTCGAGTGAGGGTCGCAGGGTTCGGCCGCGGGCGAGGAGCGCCTTCTGCGACGCGACGGCGCGTACGTCGCGGGCGGTGGCCACGCCGCTGAGGTTCCTTGGGTCATGGGAGGTCTTGTGTCGCATCGAGCCGATCAGTCGGCACAGCGCCCACGCGCCGACCGCGGCCACGGCGACCATCAGAACGAGCACCGACCAGTAGACCCAGGCCGCGAGTCCGTCCGCGCCGAGCGCGGCGGCCGGGTCGCTGGGATCGCCGAGTACGCGGAACCCGGCCTCCCAACCTCCTCTCGGCTGTCCCGCCCCGGTGACCCATGCCGCTACCGTTCCCGCGACCCGCAGGAGCGCAGCGAGGCCGGCGACGGCGGCGATGAGCATGAGGCCGAGGTTGACCAGTTCGTCATCAACCCCCTGCCCGCGCGGGTTCACGCCGCGCCACCCTCGACACTGGCGCTGACATTGGCATTGACGTCGGCGTTGGTGCCGACCAGGACGGTGCCGGACTCCTTGCCCATGAACACGACCAGCCCGGGGTGGGCTTCTAGGAGCGCGGGCGGCAGCCGGAGACGCGCGGTGCCGTCGGTGCTCGCGACCTGGTGCGCGACCACAACCGCTACCGCTACCTCCTCGTTGGGGACGAATCCGTCACCGGCGACCTCACCGATCGACGTCGTCACCCCAGGGACCGGTTGCAACGCCCGTCGTACGGGCAGCCCGCGTGGTTTCGGTGGCTGCGAAGGCCCAGAGGGTGGGGGAGTGACGATGTCAGTGAAGGTGGAACTGTCGGCCTCCCTGACCTCGACCCGGACGGCGGTGCCGAGGTCGGTCGCGATGTCGTCGAACACGCGTTTGAGGTCGTCGCGGGTCAGTGACCCGTCAGCGGAGTACGGCTCGTGGTCGAGGGCGATGGTGACGAACCCGTCTTGGTCGACGTCGACCTCGACGAGCGGCATCACGATCGGGACCCGCACTCCCTGGCGGTCGTCGCGCCGGTACGACGTGGCGGTGTTGATCATGCTCATAGCCCGATCGGCTCCCTCTGTTGATTCGCGACCGACGGCACCGGCGCAGCGTCTCGACCGGCAGCGAGGGCGGCCCGGTCGAGTCCGGGCGGGTTCCCGTCACCGACTTGCGGGGTGTCGAGCGTTTCGAGGATCTCGACGGCAGTGCGACGGACGCGTTCGGCGGTGGACTGCACGACCTCGACTGGTGTCTTGCCCGGGACGCTGGAGGCCCATGAGGCGACGTACGGGATCGTGTAGTCATCGGTCGCCAGACCGTGCGCCGCGCCCACCATCAGTGCGACGCTCTCAGCCTCGACTTCGGCGATCCCGCGGTGCATGGTCGCGTCGGCGGTCGAATCGGGATGGTCGGGGCCGTGGAGCATCACATGCCCAAGTTCGTGGGCCAGAGTCTTGACCTGGGCTGCGTCGTCCATGTCCATCCGCACCGACACCTCGCGGGTCATGTAGTCGGTCAGCCCGTTCGCTCCGCCGATCGCCCGCGCGTCAGAGACCAGCCGCAGCTCGAACCCGCGGGCGGTGATCTGGTCCGCGAGCCCATCCCACAGTCCCTCGGGCGCCTGCCCCTGGAGCAGCGCCGGGCGCGGCGGCTCGGGGATAGGTTCACCGTCGGTCTGGGAGACGTCCCAGACGTAGGCCGGTTTCAGCCCGACCAGCTTGGACCGGACGGCCTCCCCGAAGCCCGGTTTCTCGCCCCGGGCGAGCCGACGCCACGAGTCCGGGGCGGCGGGGTTCGACGAGGCGAACCGGGCCGTGACGGGCGCGAGGATCGCGTACCCGGACTGGCCCTTCATCACCGAACGGTTCAAGATGAGCCACTGCCGGAAGCCGGCGACGTACGTCGGCATCGGCTCGGGCACCCGACCCTGCTGGAACGCGGCGTGGTGCTGCACTGCGATCAGCATCGTGTTCCCAAAGCTGCGCCCACGGAACTTCGCGGCGAACTCCAACGCCCGCTTCCAGTCCTCGCCGGTCACCAGCGCGTCGACCGACTCCGTCAACTTCTGCTGTAGCGCTTCGAGCTTCTCCTCGCGGGCCGCGAGGTCTCGGGTCTGCGTTCTCATCGGTCGCCTCCTGTCTCGCCTGACAGGTGTGCGACCGGTGCGCGCCCCGGGGTCTGTCACCGCCAGGGGCCGTCGTTCCAGACGTTGATGTCGCTGATCGCTGGCCGGAGTACGTCGAGGGGCAGCCAGCCTTGGCAGACGCGTTCGCGCATCCCGGTGTTGTCGAGCCAGATCACCCACGCCGTCCAGCGGCCAGACTGGCGCCGCCAGTCCAGGATCAGGCCGGCGCGGGCGGCGGATAGTTGCCGTGTCCGAAACGCACCAAGCAGTGCCGCCACCGCTTCGGTGGGGGCCAGGCGTCGTTCTTCGGCGGGTTGGCGGACACGGACTCAGTATTGACCAGTGGTTCGAACAAATGTTCGTATTGGCCGGTGGGGCAGACACAGGAGCAGCGGCGGTTCGACGCCGGGTATCAGGCAGGACGGGGGGCCTGCCTGCGCATGGGCGACGCCGCATCGGCACTGATGGTGCTGGAGGCCAAACGCGACGCCGACGCCGCGTACGTCGCCGGGTTCGAGTGGGCGATCTGGGACTTCAACGACGCCAACGGCCTTCGCAACGTCCCGATCACGCGCCGGGCATAGAAGACCCCGCCTGCGTCTCGGGTCGCCTGCGGGGTCAATGGGATGGTAGCCCGCCGGAGGCCCTCGCTGAAGTGTCGAAAAGGTCCAGCTCGGCTGGGTGGAGTTGATGTTGGACGACGAAGGACCTGTGTTTGATCCGCCACAACCCCTGACCCGTGCCGAGCGTCGGCAGCAGCGACTGCTCGGTCCCCGTCAGCCCCAGGGCGGCAGCCGTCGTGCCGAGTTGATCGGCCTCCTGCCGGTAGACCACCCGGGTCTCCGCGTTGGCCAGGAGCGAGGACGCGAGGGCGCGCATCGCGGAGCCGGAGTCGCCGACGTTGTCGAGGTCGGAGAGCTTGTGGAAGATCAGCATGTTCGCGATCCCGTAGTGGCGTGCGAGGCGCCAGTGTGCGTCCATTCGACGTAGCAACGCGGGGTGCGACATGAGCCGCCAGGCCTCGTCGTACACGACCCACCGTTGGCCGCCGGCCGGGTCGAGGAGAGCGGACTCCATCCACGCCGACGCGCACGTCATCAACACCGAGATGAGCGTCGCGTTCTCGGTAACCCGTGACAGATCGAGGGAGATCATCGGCAGAGTCGGGTCGAAACGCACCGTCGATGGCCCGCGAACAGACCCGCGAGGTCGCCAGCCACCAGACGCCGGAGCGCGTGACCGACGAGACGGCCATCCTCAGCCAGCCGGCCGTCGGTGTCAGCGGCCGGATCGGGCGCGAGGAGGCGGTCGACCACCATCGGGAATACCGGCACGTCGGCGGATCGGACAGTGTCGGTCAGGGCGACGTCAATCGCAGTGTGCTCCAACGGGGTGAGCCGGCGGTCGAGGACGGTCTCGGCCAGCGCACCGACAAGATCGCGCCGACGCGAAGTGACCTGCGCCTCCCAGTGCACGTCGTCGAGACCGGCAGGACGGAGCCCTTCGTCGAGAGGGTTGAGCCGGTTCGACATCCCGTGACCGAGCGCGATCGCCTTGCCGCCCACGGCTTCGGCGACCGCGGTGTGTTCGCCCTTCGGGTCGCCGGGGACGTAAACGCGACGGCCGAACGGGATCGAGCGGGTGTAGAGGCTCTTGGCCAGTGCGGACTTGCCTGCGCCCACGATCCCCGCGAGCACGAGGTTCGGGGCGGTGATCAGTCCGCGGGAGTAGAGCACCCACGGGTCGTAGACGAACGAGCTACCGGAGTAGAGGTCCTGGCCGACGAACACGCCGTCACTCCCCAGGCCGCCCTCCGCGAGGAACGGGTAGGCGCCCGCCAGGGTGGCTGAGGTGTCCTGATGCCGTGGCAGCCGCAGCCGTCCCGGCGTACGCAGAGTGGCCGGTCCGGGTTCGCCGGCCTTTGGCAACACGACCGTCTCGCGTCGCTCGGCGGCGAGTTCCTCGGCCTTCGCCTTCTCTGACGCTCGGCGTGTGTTGCGATCCTGCGCGAGGAGGGACCTCGCGGCAGCCTTCCGCGTCCGCCGGTCACGGCGTCGTTCACGTCGTGGCGCGACGAGGACGGTGCTGTGCAAGCGGCCCTTCTCGGGTGTGGTCACAGCGACAGTCCGTGGTCGTTCGCCGAGCCTCGGGTGACCGAGGGCTCAGGGAACTCGCGGTGGTAGGCGAGGATCGCTTCCGCTTCGTGCGCCGTGGCGATCGTGTCGGCAACCTGCCGCAACATCTCAGCGGCACGGTGCAGATCCCACGACACACGGTACGAGGCAGACCTGGCCTTGACCGACGACTCGGGCACCCAGCCGGATCGCCGGGACGACGGATTGTCGTGGAACGAGCCGATCTGATGCAGGGACTGGCTCAACGACGCCACGGCCGACGTGAGCGACCCCAGCACCGAATAGATGTCGCGCGGGTCGTCGATGGAACGGGTCGCGTGCGCCAGTGCGCGCAGCGCTGTTTGGACTTCGTCGGCGTCAACCGCCGGGTTCTCGAACGTCGGCATCGCACCTCCTTCTCGATCTGGTCGAGAAGGAGGTGTTCCGGTACGCCCTTCAGTTGGCGAAGGCCGCATCAACGTCGGACCCGCCTCCTATCCTCGGCACCATGATCCCCGAGGAGGCCACGGCATGAGTAGCAACCACACGAGCAGCGAGGCCGAGGCCGTCTACGACGCATGCGCGAGCATCCCCGAGGGCATGGTCATCGCGTATGCAGACCTGGCGCGACTGGTAGGACGTCCCAGCAGCCACGCACGCACGGTGTCGACGATCTTGGGCTACCGCCCCAATGCAGGTACGTCGCTTGACCAGCTGCCTTGGTGGCGCGTTGTGCGTTCTGACGGGTCCCTGCTCGATGCTGCACAACTCACAGGGCCGCGCGCGCAGTGGGTCAACTGGGCACTCGACCGACTTGCAGGCGAAGGCGTGCCGCTGCTCGGCGAGGGCGTCACCCGCCGCGTCGACATGGGTCGCGCGAACCGAATGCCGATCCCTGATGGAATCGCGCCGTACGTTCCGTCGGCCGGAGCGCGGACAGGCCGTGCCGCCCCGCGTGCCGCCGAGCCCTGCTGGCGACACACGACGGTGCAGTACACGTGCCGCGACTGCACTGCGTGAGCTTTCACGTGAACGGTGATTTTCCGGAGCGGCGTGGCGCCAGCAGAGACGCCGCTACACCTGTCGACAGAGCGGGACTGCCGCGACGCTGAACGCCTGGGCCTGCTGGCCCCAGAGCCGCCTCGTCTCACACGACGCTTGGATCGCCGCCTGCTCGATGTCGGCGACGGCGCGTTCCAACTCGTCGGGGTCGCCTGCGCTGATGGCGATGAGTCCGGTGGTGCGGAGGATGCCGTGGCCGGCGGTGAGGTCGGCTTCTTGTTGGAGGACGTCGCCGTATTCAGCGGACTGTTGGGCGTCCTCGATCTGTCCGATCCGTTGTCGTTGGGCGGCATCTGAGATGTACTCCGTCTTCTTCTTCCGGATGTCGCGCGCGGCCTGGTCGGTCCGCATCGGCGTGTAGAGCAGTGTGAAGGTCCGGCGCACGCCCGAGGACAGCAGCACGGGCGCGAGGAAGCCTGGGTAGACGAGGGACCGGGGCCATTCGCTGATCCAGAGCACGCAGTGGTGGGCGGAGTCCGATCGCACGCTCGACCACGTCTCCGTGACTGCGACCGGGCCGGCGGTGGCGAGGTCGCGGCCGAGGTCGCCGTGGCGTTCCAGGGCTTCGGCGACGACGGGGTCGTACGCCGAGCGGAGGATGACGGCGAGGTCGCCTGGCTCTAACCAGCCTGACGGGGCGAGGTCAGCGGCCCGCAACGCGGCAGTCATCGTCGACATCTCCTGCCGCAGCACGGCAGCAGCGCCTCGGTTGCCGCCACCGGCTGCGCGGATCGCCCGGCCAGCGGCCTTCATGTCGAGGGAGATCGAGACGGTGCTGGCATGGCGTTCGCCGGCCGGTCCGGCGCGGTTGATGAGTTCGCCGTACGTCGTCGAGGTCCATGAGTCGTCCTGGCGGCCGTGCTGGGACCACCACTCAGCGAGTCCCTTGCCGGAGTCGGGCAATGTTCGTTCCATCACCTGCAACGAGGCGATGCGCCCTGAGCGGCAGGCGGTGGCGAGCACGCGGCCCCAGCTCGTGACGCGGCGTTGCTGTTCGAGGGGGTCGAGCAGGATGAACGCTGGGTGGGTGACGCCGACGATGGCGGTCAGCGTCGACGCGTGGGGGTCGTGGACCATCACCGCACCGGACTCGGAGTCAAGCCACTGGCGAAGCCGGGCAGCATCGCCGGGCAGCGACAGGGTCCCAGCGGGGCGTGGTTTAACGATGCGGCGACGGAATACCAGTTGTCCGCCGGTCGAGCGCCATAGCCACTTGATGACTACAGGCAGCCACTCAATGATCTTGCGGCCACCGACGCCGGCGAACGCCAGCGTTGCGCAGAGCAGCAGGACCGGTGCGACGTACAGCAGCGACACACCACCGCCGAAGTAGAGCGCGAACACCAGGACGATCGCGCCGAACCCGACCACGACGAGCTGCGACCCAGACAAGCCGAGGAGGACGCCGCGGCGCGTGAGGCGGGAGAACTTCACGGGCGCAAGCTCGTAGTCGTGTCCAGTCGCTTGGGTGCTCATCGTTCAGCCCTTCTTGCCGCTGGCGGTGGCGGGAACCGAGTCCGCGACGTGCGCTGGGATCGGTGCGCCGGACGGAGCCGCCGGAGTCTGGTGAGCCGCATCGGTCTGTTGCGACGCAGCGCCGCAGACGGCTTGGCCGGTGCGGGTTCCGGCGGTCGCGGATTCCTTTGCCACGACCAGTCCGGCGGCAACGCCTCCGGCCGCCGCGCCGCCCGCGGCAGCACCGCCGCCACCCGACGATGCACCGGACGTGCCGGTCGACGTACCCGACTCAACCGCGGGCGCGGGGGGAGTCGGCGAGCCGCTCGAACCCCCCAGGCTGCCTCCGGACCCACCGTCGAGAACCTTGCTCGGCTGCGAGCCGGGCGTGCGGGTCATCGGGATCGGCACAGGCCGGTTGAGCGCCGCCTTGCCCTCCTGCTCGGCCGACATCGCGTGGTACATGTCGAAGCCCATGAAGTTGACCGCCTTGTAGGTCATGTACGGCGCGAACCCGGCCATCAGCATCAGCACGACACCAGCGATCGGCTCGGAGATGGACTTGATGTCGCTGTCGATGGGTGCGGAAACCTGCGCGGTCGCGAGTAGGAAGATCACGACCAGGACGACCTTCGAGATGATCAGCGCGATAACGAACGATGCCCACTTGCTCACCCAGCTTCGGGTGTGGTCCCAGCTCGCCCCGGCCATCGCGATGGGCGCGAAGACGATCGCGATCAGCAGCAGAGCCTTGCGAACGAGCAGGCTGATCCACACGATGCCTGCCGCGCCGATGGCCAGCCCGGCGATGAAGATCGTCAGGATCGCCCCGGCTCCCGGGGCGGCGACGTTGAGACCGACAAGGCCGGAGGTCAGTAAGGCAATCCGGTCGCCCATCTGCTCCATGTTGGTCCCGGCGGCGTTCACGATGCCGATGCAGAGTTGGTCGGTGACCTCCAGCGCGGTGGCGAGCAGGGCGAGGGCGACGAAGGAGCCGAGGATCGATTTCGCCAACCCGAGCGCCGCCCGCGACAGTGCCGTCGGTTCGCGCCGGACCATCCCGCCGATGACCTGGAGCATGAAGAAGCCGAGCATCACGAACACCGCGACGCCGAACAGGATGCTGTAGACCTTCGTGAACTGGCTGCTGGTGACGTCGACCATCGTGGTCGAGTCGAAGACCTTCCAGACCGCCTCGAACATCCAGCCCGCTGCGTGGCCCATGCCCTGGGCGAGCCAGTCGAACGGTGCCGACACGAGCGCCCCGGCCGCGTCGCCCGCGACGTCGCACACTGACGCGATGACGGGCACGTCGCAGACGTCGACCATCGTCGTACTCCTCTCGGCTCGTGTGGGTCAGACCGCTTGGCCGACGTTCCAGAAGAAGTTGACGAGCGCGACGGAAGCGCCGATGGTGATGTCCTGCGGGAGCAGCGACACGACCGAGGTGGGTAGACCGAGGTGGATCACGATTCCTCCTGAGTAAATGGGCTCTTGTGACGCATCCGTGGGTGCTTGAGCGCGCCTGAAACGTGAGCACGCCGTTCCCTGTCTAGGTTTCTGAGCTGTTGAGGAACCGAAACCAGTGAGCGGAGAACGGCGTGCAGAACGCCACCTTATGGCGCGCCCTGTTGGGGGTCGAGAAGACGGTCGTGGAGGACATCGAGTTCGACGAGGACGAAGAGCTGTTGGTGGCCCATGTGCGGCCGCGGAAGCGTGCTCGCGGTCGTTGTGGACGGTGCGGGCGACCTTCGCCTGGCTACGACGCCGGAGAAGGCCGGCGACGGTGGCGGGCACTGGACCTAGGCACGATCCAGGTCGTGCTCGAGGCGGACGCACCGCGGGTGAGGTGTCTCGAACATGGCCCGACGGTCGTCGCGGTGCCCTGGGCACGGCACGCGGCCGGCCACACAGTCGTGTTCGACGAGCAGGTGGCCTGGTTGGCCACCCAGTGCTCGAAGAGCGCGGTGGTCGAGCTGATGCGGATCGCCTGGCGCACCGTCGGCGCGATCATCACCCGGGTCTGGGCCGACGTCGAAGCCCTGCACGACCGGTTCGCGGACCTGCGACGGCTGGGGATCGATGAGATTTCGTACAAGCGCGGGCACCGATATCTGACCGTGGTCGTCGACCACGACAGTGGTCGGCTGGTGTGGGCCGCACCGGGCCGTGACAAGGCAACCCTGGAGAAGTTCTTCGACGCCCTCGGCCCCGAGCGCAGCGCCCAGATCACCCACATCTCTGCAGACGGGGCGGACTGGATCAGCACGGTGGTCGCACAGCGGTGTCCGAACGCGGTGCGCTGCGCTGATCCGTTCCACGTTGTCCGCTGGGCCACCGACGCGCTGGACGAGGTCCGCCGGCAGGCCTGGAACGAGGCCCGTGGCGCCGTCACCCAGCGCCGCGCCGGACGAGCCAGCGGCCAGGCGAAGGCACTCAAACACGCCAGGTTCGCGTTGTGGAAGAACCCCGAGAACCTCACCCTCCGGCAGCGGGCCAAGCTCGCCTGGGTCGCCAAGACCGATCCGCGCCTGCACCGCGCCTACCTGCTCAAGGAAGGCCTCCGGCTGGTGTTCCAGCTCCCGCACGACGAGGCCGAAGAGGCCCTCGACGTCTGGATCGGCTGGGCCCGTCGCTGTCGGATCTCGGCCTTCGTCGATCTGCAACGCCGGATCGTCAAGCACCGAGCCTCTATCCTCGCCGCGATCGAGCACGGCCTGTCCAATGGACGCATCGAGTCGGTAAACACCAAGATCCGACTGATCACCCGGGTCGCCTTCGGCTTCCGCTCACCCGAAGCCCTGATCGCCTTGGCCATGCTCAACCTCGGCGGCCACCCACCAGTGCTCCCCGCGCGTTGTCAACCTGTCTGGAGTCGTTCGAGTTCCTTCTTGCGTTCGTCGGGGAGGTTGATTCCGACGTAGCCGGCCGGCGCGGGCGTGCGGGGCGGCTTGTGGAAGCGTTCGGGGTGGGTGTCGTAGTAGGCCTGCTGGACACGCGCTCGTTGGGCCCAGCGGTCGCGCCAGGTGCCGTCGTGGACCTCGTCGGGAGAGAACAGCGCGATGCCGGAGTGCTTGTGGTTCGCGTTGTACCAGGGGACGTAGGTATCCATGTGGGCCCGGGCTTCGTCGAGCGTGGCGAAGGTACCCGGGTAGTTCGGGCGGTACTTCATCGTGCGGAACTCCGACTCCGAGAACGGGTTGTCGTTGGAGACCCGCGGACGGTTGTGCGTCTGGATCACGCCGAGCGGGCCGAGTAGATCGCCCAGCAGGGTCGAGCGCATCGCCGGCCCGGAATCGGCATGCACGACACCAGGCAGACCATGAGCGGTGAAGGCATCGGTGAACATCTCCACGGCCAGGTGGTCGGCCTCGCGGTCCTCAACCCGGTAGCCGACGAGCTTGCGGGAGTAGATGTCGATGATCGAGTAGGCCTTGAACGCGACCCCTCGCCATGGGGTGCGCAGGTCGGTGATGTCCCACGACCACACCTGACCGGGGCCGGTGGCTTCCAGCACTGGTGCCACCCGGGGCGTCTTCGACTGTCGCCTGCTCGGCGCGACGGGCCGCGCGGACTGGTCCGGGATCTGGGCTGCGATCCGCCACCAAGTTCGACGCGAGGCAAGCATCACTCCCTCGTCCCACGCCGTCGCGAACGCGTGGT
Source organism: Nocardioides sp. S5-5 (assembly GCF_054954065.1). Taxonomy (NCBI): domain Bacteria; kingdom Bacillati; phylum Actinomycetota; class Actinomycetes; order Propionibacteriales; family Nocardioidaceae; genus Nocardioides; species Nocardioides sp. S5-5. The sequence goes on along the minus strand of NZ_CP199913.1, from coordinate 3,212,225 downwards.
CGACCGAGACTCCCTCTGCCCATCCGGTCGCGATCCGCGCGGTGACATCCTCACGGTCCTGCGCGCTAATCCTCGATGGGTAGGCCCGATCGGCGTGCGGGACCGGGACGGCCACGCGGGCACGTGGATGGCGTCGGTAGTGCCACGTCGAGCGTGACAGGCCCGTCAGTGCCAGCGCTTGCCGCTGTGATCCGGTCGCCTTGGTCAGCTCGGTGACCAGGGCCTTCTCGGCGTTCAGGAATCGGAGGGATCGCTCGTCGTCGGGGGCGCGACGGGCTCTTGCTCGCTCATCGAGTGCAAGAGCCCGATAGCTTTTCCCAGCGCGCCGTTGGTTTCCTCTAGCTCACGGATCCGCGCGTTGAGCCGCTCGACCTCGGCCTGGTGCTCGACACGCTCCTTCGCATGATGCCGCTCCAACGCAGCACGCTGGCCAGGCGGGATCTTCTTCACCACCAGACCACTGTCTCGCGGGACCAGCCCGCGGTCGAGATCGCCGTCGAAGACGGCCAGTCGCCACCTGCGCAGCCGGTCATAGGACACCCCTTGGGCGGCCAGCCACTCAGCCTTACGGCCGTACGGCTGCACCGTGTACTGGTGCACAAACTCGCGGATCTGCTCCGCGGTATATCCCGCGCTGATCGACACCGGCCGAACTCCTTCTGCTCATGAACTGACTCACGAGCAGCCTGGCGGAGAGGGCCCCGGCCGAAACTGACCCACGGAAGGGTCAGGAGAGCCACATTTCGGGGCGGCTTCTTCATCAGCGACTCCATCGCCGCCATGACGACGTCACTGGCCTCGGCCTCCCGGCCAGGACCCCGTAGGGTGCGCGCGGCGACCCTGTACATCGCGTCGCGATGCTTCTGATACAGGGCCGCCCAGTCTGGTGGCGGAACTTCGGTCACGTCTCCCACTCCTCTGAACCTACCGGCAGCCACCGCCGGTACTAGGTAGTCGAGGCCGGGGTCGACCGAGTTAGCCCCAATACCGTTCAGTTAGCCGCGCGACGGAGATGGTTGTGGTGTTGCCGGGTTGGGGCCAGGTGGCGTGGGCGGCGCGTTTGACGTGCCACTTGGTGTACTTCCTCTTCACGACGCGCGGTGCTGCCCGTCGTCGCCGCTCTGGGTTGAGTCGTCGCAGCAGCCGGCGTAGGAAGTCCAGCCAGCCGGGACTGTCTCGCCCATGCTGGTCAGGGGGGAAAGGCGCCCGGGTGGGCGAGGGTCTGGCGGGTGATCCGTAGCGCGGCAACGAAGCTGACCCGGTCGGGATCATGCCCGGAGTGTGCGGCGGCTTCGGCCATCAGCGAGCGGATCGCGAAGTGGCAGCACAGGTGGCCCCAGATCTCCTGGAGCACCAGGTCCGGCGACTTGGATCGCAGCACAGTCCTCGGGCCGCGTTGGTGGGTCTTGAGCTCGTCGAAGGTCGACTCGATCTCCCACCGTTGCGCGTAGGCCGCGGCCAGATCGGTCGCGCTCGCCTCGCCCGGGTCCACGATGGTGGTGAAGAGCCGATACGACGTGGTGTTCTCGCGGCCGTCGTCGAGGGTGTAGTCGATGACGCGCACTCGCATCGGCTCCGCAGCCCGCGCGGCCTTGGAGTGGGTCTGTTGTAGGTCGGCCAGCCAGGAGCCGTCGGGCAGGTCTTCGACATGGACCGGCTTGGGGGCGGATTTGTCGGTGCGGATCCGCCACAGCAGGTCCGCCCCGGTCGCGATTGCCTTGCGCCACAGGGCGTAGGAGAAGAACCCGCGATCCGCGGTCAGCAGCATCCCTGGCGCCAACCGGTCCACGAGACGATCAGCAAAGACGGCCTCGGATGTCGAGTAGGTGCCGACCTCGGCGGCGAACACCGCGTGCGTGCCACACTCGGCCAACGCGACCACGCGAGCCTGGGGGAAGGCTGCCTGCTCGCCCTTGTTCACCCCCGGCCGGCCGAAGTGCTCGGCATTGACTGCCGTGTCGGCGACATCGAGACACGTGCCGTCGATCGCAACCAGCCGCCGACCGGCGAGCCAGACTCCTGGCATCTCATCGGTGCCGATCGGCTTGGCAACCCGCTCGAACAACTCCTTCAGCGGTTCAGCGCCCAGCCTGGCCCGGGCCTGGAAGATCGCGGACTTGCTCGGCGGGGAGTACTCCTCGGTCCAGCCCGAGGCCCACGAAAGACCATCGGTCAACTGAGCCAGCACGTCCTCATAAGAGCCCTCCGAGTACAGCGCCATCCCGATCGAGAAGTACGCCATCACCCGCGCCGGCAACGACCGATGCCGACGCTCGGTCCGCCCCACTTTGGCGATCACATCGTCGACCAACTCCGGCGGGAACACCCGCGTCAGCACCCCCACCGACACCAGATCAGACAAGCGTCGCTCGGTCTCCGGCTTCCTCCATCCAGCACGCGGCATGCCACCAAACTACACCGTCGTAACCTTAACTGAACGGTATTGGAGTTAGCCCGACACTTGGCCGCGGCCGTCCACGCGCGGATCCGGAGGGAGTTCGAGCTTGAAATCGTGCACGAGGTCGACGAGGTGCTTCGAAACTGTCGGGCGGCCTACGAGTCGGGCGAGCACCTGTTCCAGTCGGCTGGCCCGGTGGCGTCCGAGATAGGTGACTTCCACGATGACCTCCTCAGAATCCGTGGGCCGGTCGAACAGGGCCGGCTTGTCCGGCCGAGCGACGAGCGATGAAGTCGGTCGAGTTGTCCAGTCCGCGCTCAGTCGGACGGGAATTGGCAGCGTCCCACTCGCGCGGGTGCATGCCCGTCTGAACGGCCGCGGCCACGAGGTTGGCGAGGGTGTATGGCTTGTTGTGGGGCACTTGGTCGAGTGCGCACCATGCCAGGGCGCCGTGGCCCCTGAGCCAGCTCGCGAAGCCCAATAGCGACGCGGGAGCGGCTCGGACTTCGTCGGGTGCTCGCTGGGTCATGTCGGTCCAGAGCGCGACGTGCGAGGCGGCGTTGTCTCGGCTCATGTCCAGCCAGAGCCGGTCGCGGGTCGGAATGGACTCGGCGGCGACGAGCAGGCGGGCCGCGTCGGCGTCAGAGAGGCGTACACCGTCACGCAGGAACCGCTGCATGCGACTCAGCGCCCAGCGTCCCTCCAGTTTCGCGGTGTTCTCGCGTGCCGCATCGCGAGTCTCGGGAAGGAGCCGAGCGACGGGCTCCCGGTCGCCCACCAGGGACGTCGCGAGCGAGTCACGAGTCGCGGCGGGCTGTGCTCGGCCGGTCAGGACGGTGGCAGCGGCGATCCGTTCCTTGGCGGCTTCGGTCTGGAGGCCCATGTCACCAGTGTCGAGATCGGCCCAGCGGGTCCCGTCGGCCCACAGCATGACGCGGGTGTCGATGCCGATGGACTCGAACCGTGCCGCGAACTCGTGGCCGACATCGGTGGCCAGTTCGCGGTCCGCGGTCAGGCAGACGATGGCCAGGCTGGAGCCAGGCTGGGAGTAGCGGCCGTAGGCGTCGCGGATGGACCGCCAGACCATCTCGCGGTCGCGGGGAGTGGTCGGCAGGTCGACGCGGGCGACCGGGAGGTCCGAGCCCATCGACAGGAAGACGATGGACTCGTCGGGCTTGAAGCCGAGCAGGTGCGGGATGACCGCGATCATCTCGTCGGGGGAGTGGATGGAGAGTGTCATACCCCGTAGGTGTGCCACCTGGACCGAGCGCAGTGAGGACCGTCTTTGGGGTGCACTGGGTACGCACGACAACGAACAACGGCGCCTGACGCTGGAAGACGCCGAAAGACGTTTCCGCAGGTCAGGCGCCGTTTTCGGCGATCACTGACAGGGGCTGAAAACCCTCAAATCAGATGTCGTAATTCTGACTGACTGACCCATGCTGATGCGATGAAGGGGCGGGGCCTCCGCCCTCGTGCGGCCCCGGCGGATGCTGGGGGTGTACTCGACTTCGACGACGAAGGAGGCCCCTGATGTCAGAGTACGCAGGCAAGCAGTTCGTCGGTATCGATCTTCACCGCCGACGTAGCGTGATCGTGCGAACGACCGATTCCGGCGACGTGCTGGAGTCGGTCCGGATTCCCAACGACGTCGAGAGCCTGGACCAGGTACTCACGCGCGCTGGGGAGTCCCCTGAGGTGGTCCTCGAGGCCACCTACGGCTGGTACTGGGCAGTCGACGCCCTCCAGGAAGCAGGCGCGAAGGTTCACCTCGCGCACCCGTTGGGGGTCAAGGCGTTCGAGTACCGGCGGGTCAAGAACGACTACCGCGACGCCGCCGACCTGGCCGACCTGCTCCGGATGGGCCGCCTGCCCGAGGCATGGATCGCGCCACCAGCGACCCGGGAACTGCGGGAACTGGTCCGCCATCGAGCCAAGCTGGTCGCACTCCGCAGCCACTGCAAGGCCGAGGTCCACGCCGTGCTGGCCAAGTGCGGGATCCAGGTGTTGATGAGCGACCTGTTCGGCGTCGACGGCACCGCCTTGCTGGACCGGCTCTCCTCGACGCGCCAACTGCCGGCGCCGTACGCGGCCCGGATCGCGTCACTGCGCCGGCTGCTGGACAATCTGGAGTTCGAAATCGACTTGTTCACCAACCTCGTCCAGGGCCAGATCCGCACCGACCCCGAGCAAGGGGGCAGCTACCTGGCGCTACAGCAGATCCCCGGGATCGGCCCGGTGCTCGGGGCGGTGTTCCTCGTCGAGGTCGGCGACATCTCCCGGTTCGGCACCGCGCCCCAGCTGGCTTGTTGGGCCGGACTGACCCCGAAGCATCACGAGTCCGACACGCACGTACACCGCGGCCGGATCACTAAACAGGGCTCCCGGCTGGTCCGCTGGGCCGCAGTCGAATCGGTCAAGCGCCTCGGCCCGCACACCCGCGTCGGCGCGCTGCGGAACCGGGTCGCCGATCGCCGTGGCCCCAACATCGGCGCGGTCGCGGCCGCGCGAGTGCAAATGGAGTACGTCTTCTACGCGCTGCGCGACGGCCACGTCCGCGCGCTGCAGCATCAAACGCGGGAGTCGGCATGAACGGCACCCACACGCTCCCGGTCGGTCGCGAGGTCGTGCAGGTCATGACCCCCGTCCCAGTCACACAGGACGGCGCGGTCGCGCTGACTGATTGACCCCGACCGACCGGACTGGCGCACCCCATCATGCCGCCCGGCCACGACCGCTAATGGCCGACCACGCGGCGAAGGGATGACCGAGCAGCCACACCGGCCTGCTCCCCACGGCAAAGCACCGGCACTGATGCGAGCCACGTCCACCACAGCAACCACAGCCCCAGGAGACCACGACCTAGCCCTCGACAACCCCGAACAGCATGCGCTGCACGGCGTCGGGGTCAAGGCCCTGCCGGCCGCTCCGCGGTCTGTCAAGGGACAGTAGGAACTGCCCAGTGGCGGACATGAAACCTGCCCGCTGACGGCCACGAGAACTGCCCGGTGGTGGCCATGGGATCTGCCCTCGGGGGCTGTGGGCCACCACCGACCAGCTCGTCAGCTCAACGGGCTCACCCCCTGGCCGGCCAGTGCCTGGGTCAGCCGGACGCTGTCGCCGCTGGTCTGGCAGACGTGGGCATGGTGCAGGAGCCTGTCGACGGTGGCGGTGGCCAGGGTCTTGGGCATCAGCTCGTCGAACCCCGAGGGATGCAGGTTCGAGCTGATCGCGACCGACCGTTTCTCGTAGGCGGCGTCGACGAGTCGGTAGAGCCCCTCGGCGGCGTCCGCGGCGACCGGCAGCAGCCCGATGTCGTCGACGATGACCAGGTCGGCTCGCAGCACCCGGGCGATGGCCTTGGTGACGGTGTCGTCGGCACGATGCCGGCGCAGCAGCACGCCGAGGTCTTCCAGGGTGAACCAGGCGACCTTCAAGCCTTCCTCGACGGCCTGTTGTCCGAGTGCCTCCAGCAGGAACGTCTTCCCGGTCCCCGACGGGCCGCACACCACCAGGTTCTCCCGACGGTGCACCCACTCCAGGGTCCGCAGCGCCTGCTGGGTGGGTGCCGGGATCGAAGACACCTCGGGCTGCCAAGCCTCGAAGGTCTTCCCGGTCGGGAACCCGGCAGCCGCGCGCCTGGTGGCGAGTGCGGAGCGTTCCCGGCCGGCGACCTCCTCGGCGAACAGTGCCTTCAACACCTCGGCAGGTTCCCAGCGTTGGGCCTTCGCGGTCGCCACGACCTCGGGTGCGTGGCGACGGATGTGCGGCAGCCGAAGCCGACGCAACAGTTCCTCCAACTCGACCGGCAGTGGGGGCGCGGTGCTGACCGGGCTCGTGGTCTTCATGCGCTCACCTCGCCGTGGTGGTCGGTGTCCGCAGTGGCCTGCTGGCCGAGCCGTGCCCACGCGCTGGTGCCCTGGGTCAGCGAGCGATCCTCGCTGGCCCGGTGCTCACCGGCGCCGGGTCGGCGGGCGTGGTGGTCCAGGATCGAGGACAGGTCGGCCTCGGCGAACCGTCCATGCACCGCGGCATGGCCGAGTGCCCAGTCGACCTCCACGGGGTCGAAGAGTTTGGCCAGCGCGAGCGCTTCGGTCATCTTGACCCGCATCTTCGTGGTGCCCGCGGCAGCTGCCTCGATCAGCCACAACCTCGCGCCCTCGCCCAGGTCGAGGAACTCCGCTTCAGCCGGGTTCTTCGCGCGGGGCTGGCGGTCCAGCGGACCCTCGGGCTGGGGCGGGAAGTGGCCGTCGTCGATCCTCGGCGTGCCGGGTGTAGCCCGTGCGTGACGGGCGACCTCGACCGGCCCGTCGTCGCCGACGTGCACGAGGATCACCTGCTCATCGGCGCCGACACCGTGGGTCCGCACCCACACCGTCGCCCCGAGCAGCTGATGTGGAACCGAGTACTGGCCGGACTCGAACGTCACCATCGGCGTGTTCGCCGGGACCTGTCGAGTGGTGCCGAACGCGACGGTGTGCGGCGTGGTCGCCACCGGGTGCAGCCGGGCTCGTTCCTCGGCGAGCATCTCCACCGGCGGCCGCTTCGTGATCCAGTGTGCTCTGGTGTTGACCTTCTCGCAGAACGCCTCACAGGCGGCCTCGAGCTCGGCGAACGAGCCATACTCGGGCAGCAGGTTGGTGTCCTTCGGCACCAGGTCGGCCTTGCTGATCTTCACCGACGCCTCGGTGCCGCCCTTGGACGCAGGATCCGCCGGCACGCAGGTGTGGACGGTGACCGAGTAATGCTCGGCGAGCAGCCAGGCAACGACGACCCATCGAAAACCCATCACGTACGAACCCGAGTGACCCCGAGAGGACCGGCAACAACAGGTACAGTGACGTCATCGGGGATCAGCCGATCTCCGTGTAGATCGAGTCAACTGAAGCTGACCGCAGACATTCCGAAGTAGCGGAAATCGGACAGGATCGTCCCAGAGGTCGCAGGTTCAAATCCTGCCCCACTACTGAAAAGTGGCCCGTGATCTGCGGAAACGCAGATCACGGGCCACTTGTCATTTGAGCCATTCCGGCTTGTGCGCGCTTTGTGACCCAGAAGCCCCTCTACGGCGGGCGGTCGGGCGACCGGCCAGCCACCTAGATTCGTCTAGATTTCGGGCACTTTCTAGACGATCCTCTCCTGACCCTCGGTGGGGGGCGCCCTCCGTTGGCGATGCACTGCCATGGGTTGCGGAGTGCGCCACCACGCGGCGGTGTGACGCTCCCAGGCCGATGCTCGGGGAGCAACGCCACAGGCTTTGATAAGGTGTCCTTATGACGTTCGTGATTGAGTACCTCGGCGCGCGGCATGACGAGGAGGTCGCGCGGCTGCGGCGTGTGCTCGCGCTTCGGGCGATGGTGGCGACTGGGATGAGTCAGCGCGAGATTGCAGCGGCGCTGGGGATCAGCCAGCCGGCGGTGAGTCAGCAGTTGCGGGCGGCTTCGGATCTTTCGGGTGTTCATCCGGAGAAGCTGACGCAGGCGGCTGCTCCGGTGCTCCGAAGTCTCGTCGAGGATGCGGGGTACGGGAGGCTCGCTGTGTTCGGTTCGGTAGCGCGCGGTGAGGCGACGGGCGACTCCGACATCGACCTGCTGGTCGAGGCGCCGGAGGGGACGTCGTCGTTCGAGTTCATTAGGTTCAAGCAGTTGATCGAGCGGGTGCTTGGTCGACAGATCGACCTGGTCGACTACGGCGGCTTGAAGCCGAAGCTGGATGACGACATCCGCCGTGACGCGGTGCTGCTTTGATGGAACTGAAGGCTGCCAAAGAACTCCTCCACATCCATGCCTGGCTGGACCGCGTCGACGAGATCGTGCGACGCGGCAAGGATGCCTACCTCGCTGACGACCTGATGCAGGAGGCCGGGGACTCATTGATGATGAAGCTCGGAGAGGCAGCCAACCGGTTGTCCAGGCTCGACGTCCTGGCGCCTGATGGCGTCGAGTGGGCACTCGCCGTCGCGAACCGCAACTTCATCATCCATCAGTACGACGAGATCAACCGTCAGCTGACGTGGCTGACGCTGTCGAGAGACTTGCCGGGTTGGAAGGTGTCGCTCCAAGGACTCTTCGACGACGCAGAGGTTGCGCTCGACGACGCCGAGTGAGACCGCGGCGCACGACGACCGAGATTCGAGTCGTGTCGCGTTTAGGCACCGAAAACCGCAGCAAGAGCCACCTCATCGAGGCACACCCCAACAAGATCGAGCCGGCCGACCTCGACGCTGTCCTCGCCGCACAGGGCACGAATGTGCTCCCGGGCGACGTGCTCCTGGAATGGCGGACCACCTGTCCGGGCGTCAGCTGGCGCTGTGCCGAGTGGCTGCGCGACCACGAGGTCGCCGCGGTCGCCGTCGACAACCTCGCGGCAGAGCGAGCTGGTGCCGCCGCCGACGGGTACGCCCTGCCGCTGCACATCCTGTGTCTGCGCGAGATGGGGTTGATGCTGGGAGAGCTCTGGGACCTCAGCGCGCTGGCCGAGGGATGTGCGGCCGACGGCCGTTACGAGTTCCTGCTCGTCGCGCCGCCACTACGAGTGACCGGTGCGGTCGGTGCGCCGCTCAATCCGGTGGCGATCCGGTGAAGAGGATCGCCACCGGCTTCAACCTGCCAGAGTGCCCGCGCTGGCACCGTGGTGAGCTGTGGTGGATCGACATGTACGGACACTCGATCTGGCGGTGGAACCCGATCAGCAAGGCCGTGCGCGTCGTGGACACCGGTCAGGACGACCCAGGAGGGCTGGGCTTCCTGCCGGACGGCTCGCTGCTCTATGTGCTGATGAGGAGCCGGCGGGTCATGCGCCTGACGGAGGGGACCACGAGCGAGCACGCCGACCTGTCGTCGTTCCACGCGACATACCTCAATGACATGGTGGTCGACCGGACGGGCCGGGCCTACGTCGACGCGACCACCCGACGCGACCTCGGGGACAGCGGGCCGGACCGGATCCTCATCATCGAGCCCGATGGCAAGGTGCGGGTCGGGACCGAGGCGATCGAGCGCAGCAACGGACTGGCCATCACTCCCGACGGTCGCACCCTCATCGCCTCTCAACCGCCGCTTCATCAGCTCTCGGCAGCCACCATCACCGATGACGGCGATCTGGTGGACGAGCGGCTGTGGAACGCGGCACCCCACCCGCAGGCCCCGATGGGATCCGCCTCGACGAGGTAGGCGCGGTCTGGTTCGCGGGACTGGACTCCCACTCCGCGATCCGGATGCTGCCGGACGGTCGGGTGACCGACGAGATCCCCATGGGCCGCCGAGTGTTCGCCTGCATGCTCGGTGGCTCGGGCCGAGATCCAGGACGTGCTCTGGAGGTATGCGCGGGGAGTTGACCGAGCCGACTTCGAGGCGATGGAGAGTGTCTACCACCCCGAGGCGACAGACATGCATAGCACCTTCGACGGCCTCGGGGTCGACTTCGCCCGGCAGCTGACCGACCGCGAACGAGTGCTACCGGCCGTCGGCCAGCACCACATCACCAACATCGTCTTCGAGTTCCTCGGCGCCGATGACGCCCGCGTGGAGAGCTACTTCCTGGCATTTCACCCGCACCCGGAAGGAGAGCAGATGCGCATGGCCATCGCGGCCGGCCGCTACCTCGACCACTTCCGGCGGAGGGCTGGTCTGTGGAAGATCTTGAACCGCGAGGGCGCGCTGCACTGGTTCGTGAGCGGGATCATCGAAGTCACCGCGGGTACCGGCAGCGTCTACCGAGGGAGACGACGATGCCGGATGCAGGCAAGGCAGCACGGGTGATCAGGAAGGCCGTGAAGAGCACGATCACGCAGGCTGCGGAGGCAGCGCTGGTGTGGGTAGACGGCCGAGGACAGGAGGGCCTCCCGGGCGCCCCGGGACCGAAGCCGCCGCCGCTCGAGGAGCCGACGAAGCCGGCCGATCCGCTGCCGCCCAAGCCCGACCAGGCCGGCCCGGACCGTCGTACGGCGACCGGTGCCGAGACGCTGGTGACCCCCGCTGACATCGCGCAGCAAGGCCGGTACCTCACCACGTCGACCGGAGCGCGGCTCCGCGACACCGACCACTCGCTCAAGGCCGGCGAGCGCGGGCCGACGCTCCTGCAGGACCACCACCTGCGGGAGAAGATCACCCACTTCGACCACGAGCGGATCCCCGAGCGGGTGGTGCATGCCCGCGGGGCAGGGGCGCACGGCGTCTTCGTCGGGTACGGCAACGCCAAGCCGGTCTGCAAGGCGGCGTTCCTCGCCCGCCACGTCGAGACGCCCGTGTTCGTGCGCTTCTCGACCGTGCTCGGCTCCCGCGGCTCAGCTGACACGGTGCGGGACACCCGGGGGTTCGCGACGAAGTTCTACACCCCCGAGGGCAACTTCGACCTCGTCGGCAACAACATCCCGGTGTTCTTCATCCAGGACGGCATCAAGTTCCCGGACGTCATCCACGCCGGCAAGCCGCACCCGGATCGGGAGATCCCGCAGGCGCAGAGCGCCCACGACACGTTCTGGGACTTCGTGTCCCTGCACACCGAGGCCCAGCACCACACGCTGTGGAACATGTCCGACCGGGGCATCCCGCGCTCCTACCGGATGATGGAGGGCTTCGGGGTGCATACCTTCCGGGCCGTGAACGCCGACGGTGAGACCGCGCTGGTCAAGCTGCATTGGAAGCCCAAGCTCGGCGTCCACTCGCTGACCTGGGAGGAGGCCCAGCTGCTCGGTGGGCTGGACCCCGACTTCCACCGCCGCGACCTCGCGGACGCGATCGAGTCCGGCGCCTATCCGCAGTGGGAGCTGGGCATGCAGGTCTTCCCCGACACCGCGGAGCAGACCTTCGAGGGCATCGACCTGCTCGATCCGACCAAGCTCGTGCCCGAGGAGCTCGCCCCGGTCCAGGCCGTCGGCCTTCTCACCCTGACCGCGAATCCGACCAACTACTTCGCCGAGACCGAGCAGGTCGCCTTCCACGTCGGCAACCTGGTTCCCGGCATCGACGTCACCGACGACCCGCTGATGCAGGCCCGGCTCTTCTCGTACGTCGACACGCAGCTGCTGCGTCTCGGCGGGCCGAACTACAACCAGATCCCGGTCAACCGTCCCCACGCGCCGGTCAACGACATGTTCCGCGACGGCTTCCACCAGCATGCGGTACATGCAGGAGCGGCGCCGTACAAGCCCAACTCGCTGGACGGCGGCTGCCCGTTCTTCGCCGGCAGCGCCGCACGCGACCACGCCTTCGTCGACGTACCCGTGCCGATCGCCGCGGGCGTCAGGGAGCGGGTCGCACCGCCGTCCTTCGACGACCACTTCAGCCAGGCCCGGCTCTTCTGGGCCAGCATGACCCCGGTGGAGCAAGAGCACATCGTGCTCGCCTACACCTTCGAGCTGTCCCGCTGCCACGAGACCACGATCCGGGAGCGACAGCTGCGGGCACTCGCCAATATCGACGCGGAGCTCTGCGCCAAGGTGGCCACCGGGCTGGGCCTGCCCGCGCCCGAGCCGACGGTCGCGCTGGCCGAGCCCACGCCCAGCCCCGCCCTCTCGCAGCTCGGCGGCATCTGGCCCGCCGAGGGGCGCACCGTCGGGCTGATCGTGGGGGAGGACACGGAGCAGGGCCTCGCCGGCCTGAGTGGCGCGATCGACGCGGTGTTCGCGACGGGCGCCCTACCTCTGGTCGTCGCCGCCCACGGGGGCGTGCTGAGCGACGGTACGGCGATCCAGCGGACGTTCGGCACCACCCGGTCGGTCGAGTTCGACGCCGTGCTGCTGCTCGGCAGCCCGCCCCCGGCTCCGGACGCGCTGCCGGCCCGCGACACCAAGGCCGCCGAGCCGGCGGTCGCCCTCGACCCGAGGGTCGTCCTGCTCGTCCAGGAGTGTTTCCGGCACGCGAAGGCGATCGGTGCCAGTGGCGACGGCGCGGACACACTGCCGGAGATCGGGCTCGCCGGTGACGAGGCCGGTGTCGTCACCGGGACGGACGCGGCCGGGGTCGTCTCCGAGCTCCTCGACCTGCTCGGCGCGCACCGGACCTGGGAGCGGTTCGCTCCTGCCGGGATCGCCTGATGGCGCGACACCAGCGTCCGCATGAGGACCGCCTCGGGTTCGGTGTCAGGGCGGTCGGGGAATGGTCCACGCGGGGATGGGTACCCCTCGGCGCGACGACATGCGAGGCAAGCTCATCCGTTCGCCGGCGCCTCTAGGAGAGAGGTGAGCGCGATGCGGCCTGTTGCACGGATCCGTCGTCGCCTCGGCATCGAGGAGGAGCTGCTGCTCCTCGACGAGCGCGGCCGTCCAGCGCCCGTGGTGGACGAGGTGCTGGCGGGCTGCGTGCTGGCCGAGACCGTCGAGGGCCGCCCGCGGGTCGCGAGGGAGTTCTTCCAGGCTCAGATCGAGCTCGTCACCGGTCCCGTGGAAGACGTGGCGGAGCTCGCTCACCAGTTGGGTGTGGCGCGTGCTGAAGTGAGTCGTTGCGGGGCTGGACTTGGCGTCGCCCCGGTCGCCGTGGCGGGGCCTGTGCTCGACGCCCCCTTTGGACCGGTGGTCGAGAGCGAGAGATGCCGGCGGATCGTCCGTCAGTACGGCCGTATCGCGCGCGACTCGTTGATGTGCTCCCTCCAAGTGCATGTAGAGATCGCGGACCGCGCTGAGGGGGTGGCGATCGTGGATCGGGTCAGACCGTGGAGCGCCCTCTTGCTCGCACTCAGCGCCAACTCGCCGTTCTGGTGCGGATCCGATACCGGCTACGCCAGTTGGCGTTCCCAGGTGTGGAAGCTCTGGCCGAGCACGGGTCCCACCGAGGTGTTCGAAGATGTCTCCGCGTACGACGTCATGCAGGCGCAGATGATGGCCGGCGGGGCAACCCTCGACCTGGCCTTGCTCAACCTCGACGTTCGATTGTCGGTCCGCTACCCGACCGTCGAGTTCCGCGTGGCCGACGTATGCACCGACATCGACGACACCTTGCTGGTAGCGGCGATCACGCGCGCGCTGGCGGAGACGGAGGTGCGCGAGTGGAAGGTCGGCCAGGCAACGACGACATGGCGTGTCGACCAACTGCGGCTCGCGGCCTGGCGTGCAGCGCGCTTCGGGATCGAGGGCGACCTCTTGCACCCCGTGACAGGCGATCCGGTGCCGGCGACCACCGCCATGCGCGCGCTGGTGGAGCACATCGGCGACGCCCTTGCCGAAGCAGGTGATCTCGAACGGGTGGAGCGGGGACTGGAGCGGCTCCTGGCCACCGGTGGGGGAGCGGCCCGCCAGCGCCGCGTCCTGAGGGATGCCGGAGAGCTCGCGGACGTGGTGACCGACCTGCGTCGCCGCACAGCCGGCAATGGGTCGTCCTAGGATGACGACGGCGGCGCGGTACATCGACTTCGGTGAGCTCCGTATCGGCTACGACGAGCGGGTGTTGGAGCCGCGGGCCTGGACGACGGAGCAGTCGCGGTGGGCGCAACGGCTCATCGCGGAGGTGCCCGACGGCCCGGTGCTCGAGCTGTGCTGTGGCGCCGGGCAGATCGGGCTGCTGGCCGTACGGGACAGTCTCCGCCAGTTGGTGATGGTGGACGCTGACGAGGTGGCGTGTGGCTGGGCCCATCAGAACGCGGCTGCCGCGGGCGTCATCGGCCGGGTCGATCTGAGGCACGGGCGGATGCAGGACGTGCTAGCGGTGGACGAGCTGTTCCCGCTGATCATCGCGGACCCACCCTGGGTGGAGTCGCGATCTGTCGCTCGTTTCCCGGACGACCCACCTGTGGCCATCGATGGTGGGATCGACGGGTTGAGGGTTGTTCGGACGGCCGTTCGTGTCGTTGCCGAGCACCTGCTGACCGACGGGGCAGCTCTGCTGCAGGTCGGCCCCGACCAAGTCCCGGGCGTCGAGGAGCTGCTGGCCGAGAGTCCGTCGCTGGGGTTGCAGATGGTGCGCCACGTCAGGTTCGCAAGTCAGGGTGCCGTGGCGGAGCTACGGCGCCGTTGATAGAGGCCCCTCGGATCGTCTGGAGCGGGCTACCACACAGAGCGGGCCGGGGGGCCTCGGTTCGTTCCTCCCAGCGCTCGGTCAGGTCGGCTGACATGGACAGGGCACAGTCAGCCTGCTCGATCTTCGTGCCCGGAGAAGCACCGCGCCGCGTCGAGGTCGACGTCAACCCCAGCGATGCCTTCGAAGGGCCGCTGGATGGACCCCACAACGATTCCGTGGCAACCCTGTGGGATCCGCGCTGTGCCCGGCACGGAGGGAGATGGAAGGGTCGAGATCGTGCCAACGGTCTCGCGAATCGCCATCGTCAACCGCGGTGAAGCCGCCATGCGCCTCATCCACGCCGTGCGGGACCTCAACGCGCGACACACTGCCGGGGAGCGGATCCGGACCGTCGCGCTCCACACCGACGTCGACGCGGGCTCGGCGTTCGTGCGGGAGGCCGACGAGGCCTACCTGCTCGGGGCGGCGGCGGATCGGCCCTACCTCGACCTGGCCGTCCTCGAGCGGGCGCTGACCGAGAGCGGCGCGGACGCGGCGTGGGTCGGGTGGGGCTTTGTGGCCGAGGACCCGGCGTTCGCGGAGCTGTGCGCGCGGCTCGGCGTGACCTTCATCGGTCCCGGCGCCGACGCGATGCGCAAGCTCGGCGACAAGATCGGCTCGAAGCTGATCGCCGAGGAGGTGGGGGTGCCGGTGGCGCCGTGGAGCCGCGGCGGCGTCGACAGCCTCGAGGCGGCGCTGGCGAGCGCGGAGGAGATCGGCTACCCGCTGATGCTCAAGGCGACCGCCGGCGGCGGTGGGCGCGGCATCCGGAAGGTCACCTCCGCCGACGAGCTCAGCGACGCCTACCAGCGCACCCGCGACGAGGCCGAGCGCGCCTTCGGCAGCGGTGTGGTCTTCCTGGAGAAGCTGGTGACCGACGCCCGCCACGTGGAGGTCCAGGTGATCGCCGACGGCCAGGGCACCGCGTGGGCGATCGGCGTACGGGACTGCTCGGTGCAGCGCCGCAACCAGAAGGTGATCGAGGAGTCGGCCTCGCCGCTGCTCGGGGACGCTCAGGCCGCCGACCTCAAGGCGTCGGCGGAGCGGCTGGCCAACGCGGTCGGATACGCCGGCGCGGGCACCGTCGAGTTCCTCTACCACCCCGGCGAGCGGACCTTCGCCTTCCTCGAGGTGAACACCCGGCTCCAGGTCGAGCACCCGATCACCGAGGAGGTGACCGGCACCGACCTGGTCGCCCTGCAGATCCAGGTCGCGCGCGGCGTACCGCTGTCCGGTGAGCGCCCGGCCGAGCGCGGCCACGCGGTCGAGGCCCGGCTCAACGCCGAGGACCCCGACCGCGACTTCGCGCCCGCCCCGGGGCGGATCAGCCGCCTCGAGCTGCCCGCGGGTCCCGGCATCCGGGTCGACACCGGCGTGGCCGAGGGCGACGTGATCCCGGCCGACTTCGACTCGATGATCGCCAAGGTGATCGCCTGGGGTGCCGACCGCGACCAGGCCCTCGCCCGGCTGCGCCGCGCGATGGGGGAGACCACCGTCGTCATCGACGGCGGAGCCACCAACAAGAGCTTCATCCTCGACCTCCTCGACCAGACCGAGGTCACCGACGGCACGCCGACCTGGGCCGACACCGGCTGGATCGACCGGGTCCGCGCCGAGGGCCGGCTCCAGTCGGCGCGGCACTCCGGTGTCGCGCTGGTCGCCGCCGCGATCGAGGCGTACGACGAGGAGGAGCGCGCCGAGATCGCCCGGTTCCTCCAGTCCGCGCAGGGCGGCCGCCCGCAGGTGCAGCACGACCCGTCGCGCACCATCGAGCTCAAGCTGCGCGGGGCGACGTACGCCCTGACGGTCCGGCAGACCGGCCGCGCGCGGTACGACGTCACCGTGGCCGGCGGCGGCGAGGAGCGCACCGTGACCGCGCTCCTGGACCGGATCGACGAGGTCCACGGGCGGCTGACCGTCGACGGGCACCGCTACCGGCTGGTGACCGCCAACCACGGCACGGTCCACCTGGTCGAGGTCGACGACGTCATGCACCGGGTCAGCCGCGACGAGGGCGGCATGGTCCGCTCGCCCGCGCCCGCCCTCGTGGTCGCGACCCCGGTGGCCGTCGGCGACGAGGTCGCCGCGGGGCAGCCGGTGCTGGTTCTCGAGTCGATGAAGATGGAGACCGTGCTCGCTGCGCCCTTCGCGGGCCGGATCAAGGAGCTGCTGGTGCGCGTCGGCGGCCAGGTCGAGACCGGCGCGCCGCTGGTGCGGCTCGACCCGACCGGTGACGCCGACGAGGCCACCGCGGACACCGGGAGCGGGTCCGTCGACCTCGACCTGCCGACCTCGCACCGCGCCGAGGTCGACGCCGACTGCCTCGGCGCGCTCGCGGGCCAGCTGCTCGGCTACGACATCGCGCCGGACCAGCGTGGCGCGCTGCTCGCCGGCCACCTCGCCACCCGCGAGCCCGGCGCCCTGCGCGGCGAGATGGACCTGCTCGCGCTCTTCGCCGACTTCGCCGAGCTCAGCCGCAACCGGCCCGCCGGCGACGAGGGCCACACCGAGCTGCGCGTCCACAGCTCACGCGAGCACTTCCACACCTACCTGCGCAGCCTCGACCCCGACCGCGGCGCGCTCCCGGACCACTTCCGCGACAAGCTGCTCCGGGTGCTGGCGCACTACGGCATCACCGACCTCGAGCGCACGCCCGAGCTGGAGCAGGCGGTGTTCCGGGTGTTCCTGGCCCAGCAGCACCCCTCCGACGTCGACATCGCGGCCGGCGTGCTCCAGCGCTGGCTGAGCACGCCGCCGCCCCCGGCCGACGAGCGGGCCGACGCCCGCGCGCTGCTGGAGCGCCTGGTGCGCGCCACCCAGCTCCGGTTCGCCGTGGTCGGCGACCTGGCCCGGTCGGTCCGGTTCGCCTGGTTCGACCAGCCGCTGGTCGACGACGAGCGGCGCGCCGTGCTCGAGGGCGTCGCCGCCGAGGTGGCCGCGCTCACCGACCCCGCCGCCCCCGACCGTGACGCCCGGATCGCCGCCCTCACCGCGATCCCCGAGCAGCTCGTGGGCTTCCTCCGCGACCGCCTCGCCGACGGTCTGCCCGAGCGGGAGCCGCTGCTGGAGGTGCTGATCCGGCGCCACTACCTCGAGTACGACCTGCACGACCTGACCGTCGCCGACGGCGGCCGCCCGGTCGTGTACGCCGAGTACGCCACCGACGACAAGGGCGCGACCCGGGTCGTGTCCACGATCGGCGACATCGCCGAGCTCGCCGACGCCGCCGGCGCCCTCGGCACCGCGATCACGGCGGCGCTCACCGCCGATCACGACGACGTCATCGAGATCTACCTGCGCTGGCCCGACGCGCCCGCCGACGCGGACCTGGCCTCGGCCGAGATCGCCAAGCTGCTCGCCGGCCAGGACTTCGCCGCCCGCGCCCGCCGGGTCTCGGTCGCGGTCTGCCCGGCCGCGCCGCAGCCCGTGGACTACTTCACCTTCCGGCCCGAGGGCGGCACCCTCGTCGAGGACACCCTGGTGCGCGGCATGCATCCGATGGTCGGCCGCCGGCTCAACCTGGGACGCCTCTCGGAGTTCGACGTGACCCGGCTCGCCGCGCCCGACGACGTGCTGCTCTACGAGTGCGTGGCCCGCACCAACCCCGCCGACCGGCGTCTGGTCGCCGCCGCGCAGGTGCGCCAGCTGGCCGTCGTACGCGATGACGAGGGGCGGGTGATCGCGCTTCCGCACGCCGAGCGCGCGGTCGAGAACTGCCTGGAGGCGATCCGCCGGGTCCGTACGGCGCGCGGCCGGGAGGGCACCAAGCTCGACGTCAACCACGTGTGGGTGACGGTGTGGCCCGTCGTCGAGGCCGACCTCGACCAGCTCACCGCGCTGCAGGGCAAGATCACGCCGCTCAGCGAGGGTGCCGGCATCGAGGAGGTGCTCGCCGAGGGCCGGGTCGCCGGCCCCGACGGCACCACCACCCCCCTCGCGATCCGATTCCACGCCAAGCCCGGCGCCGGCGTCGTGGCCGACATCGTCCCGCCGCCGACCGAGCCGCTGGCCCCGCTGGACGAGTACGCCGGCAAGGTGCTCCGCGCCCGCCGGCGCGGCCTGGTCTACCCCTACGAGCTGCAGCCGGTGCTCGCCGGCGGCGGCACCGTGGTCGAGCACGACCTCGACGCCTCCGGCGTCCTGGTGCCCGTCGACCGGCCGCGCGGCCAGAACACGGCCGGCATGATCGTCGCCGTCGTCTCCACCCCGACGCCGCTGCACCCCGAGGGCGTCACCCGCGTCGTGCTCTGCGGTGACCCGCTGATGTCGCTGGGCGCGCTCTCGGAGCCGGAGTGCGCCCGCGTGATCGCGGCCATCGACCTCGCCGAGAGCCTCGGCGTCCCGGTCGAGTGGTTCGCCGTCTCCGCCGGTGCCCGGATCTCGATGGAGAGCGGCACCGAGAACATGGACTGGGTGGCCGCCGCGTTGCGCCGGATCGTCCACTTCACCCAGGCCGGCGGCGAGATCAACATCGTGGTCGCCGGGATCAACGTCGGTGCCCAGCCGTACTGGAACGCCGAGGCCACCATGCTGATGCACACCAAGGGCATCTTGGTGATGACCCCCGACAGCGCGATGGTGCTCACCGGCAAGCAGTCCCTGGACTTCTCCGGAGGCGTCTCGGCCGAGGACAACCACGGCATCGGCGGCTACGACCGGGTGATGGGCCCCAACGGCCAGGCCCAGTACTGGGTGCCCGACCTGGCCGGCGCGTTCGGCGTGCTGATGGCGCACTACGACCACACCTACGTCGCCCCCGGCGAGACCGGGCCGCGGCGCGCGGAGTCGAGCGACCCGGTGGACCGCGACGTGACGCCGTACCCGCACCCCGGGACGGACTTCGCGACCGTCGGCGAGATCTTCTCCGCGACCCACAACCCGGACCGCAAGAAGCCGTTCGACATCCGCACCGTGATGCGGGCGCTCGCCGACGCCGACCACGAGATGCTCGAGCGCTGGGCCGGCATGGCCGACGCCGACACCGCGGTCGTCGTCGACACCCGGATCGGCGGCTTCCCGGTCAGCCTGGTCGGCATCGAGTCCAAGCCGGTCCCGCGCGCGGGCTTCCCTCCCACCGACGGCCCCGACACCTACACCGCGGGCACGCTGTTCCCGCGGTCGTCGAAGAAGGTCGCCCGCGCGATCAACGCCGCCTCCGGCAACCGGCCGCTCGTCGTACTCGCGAACCTGTCCGGCTTCGACGGCTCGCCGGAGTCGATGCGCAGCCTCCAGCTGGAGTACGGCGCCGAGATCGGCCGCGCGATCGTCAACTTCGAGGGCCCGATCGTGTTCTGCGTGATCTCCCGCTACCACGGCGGCGCGTTCGTCGTGTTCTCCAAGCAGCTCAACCCGGCGATGACCGTGCTCGCGATCGAGGGCTCCTACGCCTCGGTCCTCGGTGGCGCCCCGGCCGCCGCCGTCGTGTTCGCCGCCGAGGTCGCCAAGCGGGCCGCGGCCGACCCGAAGGTCGCCGCGCTCCAGGAGCGGATCGACCACGCCGAGGATGGTGAGCGCGGTGCCCTCGTCGTCGAGCTCGCCGAGCTCCGGGCCCAGCTGCGGGCGGACAAGATCGCCGAGGTCGCCGCCGAGTTCGACGGCGTCCACGACATCCATCGTGCGGTCGAGGTCGGCTCGGTCGACGAGGTGATCGCGGCCAGTGACCTGCGGCCGAAGGTGGTCGCGGCGATCGAGAAGGGCCTGCGCGGCTGACGCCTCCGCACGACCGGAGCAGGACGGCGAGCGTCAGGCGGCGTAGTCGGCGGCGAGGGTGATCGCCTGCTGGGTGTGGAGGTGGTACTCGGCTTGGGTGATGGGTCGGGTGCCGCCGCCGGTGACGAGGCGGTAGAGGCCGTGGGGTGTGCCCCAGATCCACGTGTTGGGTCCGAGTTGCAGCACGGTGTACCCGCGGACATGCGTCTTGGCTCTGTGGTGGTGTCGGGTCAGTGGGGTGTCGTTGTGGTCACCGGTCTGCCCGGGTGGTCCGTGTGGGTGGTAGGCGAGGGTGTGGTCGTGGTCCGGGGCCCGGCCGTGTTTGGTGAAGATGGTCGCGGCGTGGGGGAACACGTCCCCGATCGTGCGGAGCTGGGTGCGGTGTTTGACGTCGGTGGGGTGTTCGTAGCCGTTGACCGACCTGCCGGTGTGCAGGTCGACGACCGGGGTGAGGGTGACGTGGGCGTGACGGGCGAGCAGGTCGCGGACCTGGGCCAGGAGTCTCGGTCCGATGCCTTCGACGCGGGCGACGGGCCCGAAGACCCCGCCCTGGTCCATGAGCCGCCCCGCGAAATTCGGACAGTGAATTTCGGTGGTTGATTACGCGGCGCTATGCGCTGCGTACCAAGCTTCTTCGACCTCGTTCGGGGTGCGGTAACCGACCGCAGAGTGAAGCCTTCTGGCGTTATACCGTAGTTCGATATAGCGGGTAATGTCAAACCGAGCAGCATCGCGAGTGGGGTACGAGGTCCGGTGAACTCGCTCGTTCTTCAGGGTCGAGTTGAACGATTCCGCCCAAGCATTGTCATAACAGATCCCGGTGCGCCCAACGGACCGCAATATCCCGAGCCGTGTGGCGTGTTTCGCGTATTCGTCCGACGTGTATTGAGTGCCGCGATCGGTGTGCATGATGGTAATTCCGGGACGGATATGACCATTGCGTGCAGCCATATCCAACGCGGCGGTGACCAACTCGGTGCGCATGTGGTCGGCCATCGCGTAGCCCACGACCTTCTTGGTGAAGCAGTCCAGCACGGTCGCCAGGTACAACC
Source organism: Nocardioides sp. S5-5 (assembly GCF_054954065.1). Lineage (NCBI taxonomy): Bacteria > Bacillati > Actinomycetota > Actinomycetes > Propionibacteriales > Nocardioidaceae > Nocardioides > Nocardioides sp. S5-5. The sequence goes on along the minus strand of NZ_CP199913.1, from coordinate 3,191,076 downwards.
ATCCCTGCCAGGTGCGGATGTAGGTGATGTCGCCGACGAGCTTGGAAGCTGGCGCCGCAGCGGTGAAGTCGCGTCGGACGAGGTCGGGAGTCTCGCCGGCGTCGCCGGCAATCGTCGTGACCGGACGCCATGGACGGGGCTGGCAGGCCACCAGACCGAGCTCGCGCATGATCGAACGGACTGTCTCGTCATCAACGTCGTGACCCCACCGCAGCAGGTCGGCATGGACCCGTCGGTAGCCGTAGGTCTCATCAGACTCGGTGAACGAGAACCGGACCAGCACGGCAAGCTCGGCCCTTCGCACCGCCCGCGCCGACGGCGGCCTGGTCTTCCACGAGTGGTACCCCGATCGGGACACACCCGCCCAGCGGCACATCGAGATCAGCGGATAGTTGCCCTCTTCGGATTCGATGAACGCGTACTTCACGCTCACCGGTGCTTCTTCGCGAAGAAGGCCGTTGCTTTTCCCAAGAACTCGTTCTCAGCGCGCAACTCACGCACCTCGGCCTCGAGCGCCTTCAAACGGGCACGCTCCGAAACCGACAACTCCGCCTCCGGAACTGGATGCGCCTTCTTGTACGCGTTCACCCAGTTACGCAGCGTCTGCTCGACAACCCCGTTCTCGCGGGCCACCACAGCGATCGGCTGTGAAGTCCTGATCACTTCCTGGACACACGCGTCCTTGAACTCCTGAGAATACTTCTTCGCAGCCAACGGAATATTGCCTTTCAGTCAATCCCAAGAATTCTATCTTGGGGCCAACTGTCCGAGAAGCGCGGAGCGTGTCACCATGGCGAGGTGGACGACCAGGTCCGCGGTTGTGCTGCGGCGCTCTCGTGAGGCACGCTGCACGACCTCCTCTGGGTCTGGGTGTTCGGTCGTCGAGGAGGTTGTGCTGCAACCGTCCCGAGTTGTTTGGTGAGTTGTCTGGAGGAACGCGAGGACGGCGGCGGGGTCGGCGAGCATCGCGAAGGCCTCGGCTCGCCAGTGATCCACGCCCAGTGGTTCGGCTCCGTCGGGGGTCTTGGCGTGTTCGGCCAGGGCGGTGGCGAGGTCCTCGACCATCTGTTGGTGCGCGCGTGCGTCGGCTTCGTCGATCCGCGCGAACACGGTCCCCAGGCCAGCGGTGTTGTCAGCACCGTCGAGCCGGTCGTCGATCTGGGAGCCGGGACGGGGCTGGGGGTACCAGACGCCCTTCTTGGCCTGGTTGGCCTGGATCCGGGCCTGGTGGGCGACGGTGTCGGCTTCGATGATCTTGGCCTCGGCGATGGTCAGGATCCGACCCGGGGCTTCGTCCAACGCGGCCGCGAGGGCGGTGTCGACGATGTGGATCTGGTGGCGATCCAGGCGTCGTGACATCCGGGCGATCTTGCGGACCACCCACAGCTCGCAGCGTCCGTCGCGGACACCGGCCCACACTGTCGGGAGTCGGTGGCGTAGGTCGAACGCGTCGGCGAGCGCACTGCGGGTCGCCATCACGCTCTCGTGGCGGGCGATCGCCATCTCGACCAACGCCAGGTCCGCGACCTGGGGTGTCCCGTCCCCACCCAGCGTGATCAGGCGTGGCCCGCCACGCTTGACCGGTACCGCGTTGGGCTGGTCCTGCGGGTCACCGGAGTGCAGATCGGCCCAGGCGAGCAGGACCTCGAGCTTGCGGACCTCGAGGAGCCGGGCGTCGCGGACGCTGTCTTCGGCCGCGTGGAGCAGTTGCTCCGGTGTGGCGTTGGAGAGGTCCGAGTCCATGCCACGATTCTACTCGAACACATGTTCGAACACCAGCCTCTCCACAGGCCCCTCGCTATCGCGCAGTGGCCGGACGACGCACCGCGTGGTGCGGTCTCGACGTTCTGGGGCTTCCGCCGAGTCCACGTGCTGCGCGACCTCGTCGACCCGAGGCTGTAGGCCAGCACGCGTATTCAGGCCTCATGCACCACCCGGCCGCCGAGCACGGTCAGCACCGGGGTGACGGCGTGCAGGTCCTCGTCGGGGACGGCCATCAGGTTCTCGGCGAGGACGCACAGGTCGGCCTGCTTGCCGGGCTCGATGCTGCCCTTGTCGTGCTCGGCATGGTCCTGCCAGGCCGGGTTCGCGGTCCAGGCGCGGATCGCCTGCTCGCGGGTGAGCCGCTCGGCGGGACCGCACGGGCCCTCGGAGCCGCGGGGCACCCGGGTGGTGAGCATCTGCAGCGCCAGGCGCCAGTCCGGGTCGGTGATGGGGGCGTCGGACGCGTCGCAGACGACGACGCCGGCGTCGGCCATCGAGCGGGCCGGCATCATCCGGTGCCACTGCTCCTCGCTGATCACGCCGACCAGGCCGGCCGCGGCCTGCCACTTCACCAGCGCGTTGACGTTGGCGAGGATGCCGTGCTCGGCCATCGCGGCCACGCTGGCGGCCGAGGGCAGGTTGGCGTGGATCAGGACGTGGCGCGCGTCGGGCCACGGGTCCTCGCTCAGCGCGGCGACCAGCGCCTCCACCGCCGTGTCGCAGGCCCGGTCCCCGGTCGCGTGGACCTGGACCTGGAACCGGTGCTGGTGGAGCAGCCGGACCAGGGCGTGCAGCGCGGCGACCCGCTCGGCGTCGTCGGCGCCCTCGGTGACCAGCGAGCCGCAGGTCCCCTCGTGGTGGTACGGCGCCGACATCCACGCCGTGCCCAGCGCCGCGACGCCGTCGGCGATCAGCTTGCACCCGCCGATGCGCAGCAGGTCGTCGCCGAGCCCGGTGGTCGAGCCGACATAGCGCATCGCCTGCTCCAGCACACCCAGCGGCGTCTGGACCGACGGCCAGGTCCAGTGCAGCAGGGTGGTCAGCCGCGCGGAGAGCCGGCCCCCGCGGCGCAGCGCGACGTAGTCGCGCAGCATCTCCGGGGTCACGATCGGGTCGGTCACGCTGGTGACCCCGCGCCGGTTCAGCTCGGCGATCGCGTCCGCGACGGCGTCCTGGCGCTCGGCCGCGCTCGGTGCGGGCAGGACGCCGTCGAGCAGCTGCAGCGCCGCCTCCTTGAGCACGCCGGTCGGCTCGCCCGTGGCCGGGTCGTGGACCACCTCGCCGCCGGACGGTGCCACCGTCGCGGCGGTGATCCCGGCCTGCCGCAGGCCGAGCGTGTTGAGCAGCCCGCCGTGGGCGCTGAAGTGCTCGAGGAACATCGGCCGGCCGCCGCACACCTCGTCGAACATCGCCGCGGTCGGGCCGAGCGGGCCGTCGCCGGAGAGGACCCGCTCGTGCCAGCCCCGGCCACGCACCCAGGCGCCCTCGGGCTGCGCGGCCGCGTGACGTCGTACCAGCTCGCGGGCCTCGTCGAGGGAGCCCGCCGCCGACAGGTCGACCTGCGAGCGGGCCAGTCCCCACCACTGCAGATGCAGGTGCGAGTCGTTGAGCCCGGGCAGCACCGTGCCCCCGGCGAGGTCGACGAGCCGGGTGCCGGGACCAGCCAGGTCGCGGACCTCACGGTCGTCGCCGACGGCGAGGATCCGGTCGCCGCGCACCGCGACCGCGGAGTGCGTCGAGAACGCGGCGTCGACGCTCAAGACGGTGCCGGAGTGGAGGATCAGGTCGGGATGCACGGGGCTCCTTCGGGGGTCAGGCGGAGGCGGCGGGGCGGATGCCGGTGTCGCTGAGCCGGATCAGCTCGGCGGCCAGGTCGGCGGTCAGCCGCGCCTGGAGCGCCGCGCCGTCGACGGTGTCGGCCAGGTTGGTGGTCTCGTCGGCGTCGTCGTCGAGAGCGTAGAGCTCGCGCGTGTCGTGGCCGCCGTACACGGTGAGCCGGGCGTCCTCGGTCAGCAGCGTGCGGATGTGGACCGGTCCCGGCAGGCCCGGGAGCCCGAACGGCTGGTCCTCCTCGACGAGCAGCCGCGGCCGTACGGCGCCGGCCCGGCCCTCGACCAGCGGGCGCAGGCTGGTGCCCTGGATCCCGCGGTACGCCGGCACGCCGCCCAGGTCGAGCAGGGTGGGCGCGATGTCCGCGCTGCTGACCAGGGCCGAGGACCGGCCGGCGTCGCCCCCTGGCGCTCGTACGACGAGCGGCACCCGGGTCACGCCCCGGTAGTGGACGAAGTGCTTGAGCATCAGCCCGTGGTCGCCGAACAGGTCGCCGTGGTCGGCGGTGAAGACGACCGCGGTGTCGTCGGCGACGCCGAGGTCGTCGAGGCGCCCGAGGATCCGGCCGATGCTGTCGTCGAGCAGCGAGACCAGGCCGAGCTCGGCGGCCAGCGCGTGCCGGTACTGCTCCTCGGTCGGCGACCAGGTCATCGTCGGGTCGGCCGCGGGCCGGCCGCGGTCGGCGACGATCCGCCGGACGTGCTCGGGGGAGCGGTCGTGGCCGTCGAAGAAGGTCGCGGGCAGCTCGACGGCACTCGGGTCGACCCGGTGCCAGTAGTCGCCCGGTGGGGCGAAGGGGTGGTGCGGGTCGGGGTAGGAGACGAACAGGCAGAACGGCGCGTCTCCCGCGGCGAGCTGCTCGAGCCGGTCGACCGCCCGTTCGGTGACGTAGGTCGTCGGGTGCAGCGCGACCGGGACCTCGGAGCGGTAGACCTGGTCCCAGCCGGGGTAGCCGACCAGCGCGTCGCCCATGACCCGCACCGTGTCCGGGTCGAGGCCGCGGGCCCGCGCCCAGTGGGCGTAGTGGCCGCCCGGGGCGTCGCCGTGGCCGATCACCAGGTCGACGGTGTCGAAGCCGTAGTAGTCCGGCGGCAGCTCGAGATGGGCCGGCCGGTGCCGGTCGAAGCTCTCCCAGGTGTCCCACTGGGCCGGGCGGCCGCGCTCGACGGCGTCGACCAGCGCGGCGTCGACCAGCTCGGGCGCGTGTCGCGCCATGTCGGCGAGCTGGTCGTCCTCATAGGGCCAGCCCATGGTCTGGAAGTGCAGCTTGCCGACGGCGGCGGTGTGCCACCCCGTGCGCTGCATCGAGCGCATGAAGGTCTGCGCGTCCCAGTCCAGGGTGACCCCGTTGGTGCGGGTGCCGTGGGTCGAGGGCCAGCGACCGGTCGCGATCGTGGCCCGGTTGGGCATGCAGGTCGGGTTGGCGACGTACGCCTGGTCGAAGACGGTGCCGCTCGCGGCGAGCGCGTCGAGGTGCGGTGTCGGCACCTGGCCGCCGCCGAAGCCGAGGTGGTCGGCCCGGAGCTGGTCGGCGACCAGGACGACGACGCCGCGGACCTTGCTCACGCGGAGGCCTTGATCCGCGAGAAGACGCGCGCCCGCAGGTCGACGAAGCGCGGGTCGGACTTGGTCTCGATCTGGTCGCGAGGGAACGGCAGCTCGACCGGGATGATCTCGTCGACGGTGCAGGGGCCCTTGGTGACGACCACGACCCGGTCGGACAGGTAGACCGCCTCGTCGATGTCGTGGGTGACCAGCACGATGGTGATGCCGAAGTCCTCGCGGACCTTGAGCATCAGGTCCTCCAGGTCCGCGCGGGTCTGCGCGTCGACCGACGCGAACGGCTCGTCCATCACGAGCACCTCGGGCCGGTAGGCCAGTGCGCGCGCGATGGCGACCCGCTGCTGCATGCCGCCGGAGAGCTGCCACGGATAGCTGGTGCGGACGTCGGACAGACCCACCTCGCGCAGCGCGTCGGTGACTCGCTGCTCGCGCTCGGCCCGGCCGATCTTGAGGTTGGCCAGCGGGAGCCGGACGTTCTTCTCCACGGTCAGCCACGGCATCAGCGAGCGGGTGTACTCCTGGAGCACCAGCGCCATCTGCCGGGGCGGTCCGTCGACCACCCGGCCGTCGAGGCGGACGGCGCCCGAGCTGGCCGGGTGCAGACCGGTCAGGCACTTGAGCAGCGTGGTCTTGCCGGCACCGGACGGGCCGACGATGCAGACGAACTCGCCCGCGTGGACGTCGAAGGTGAGGTCGGAGATCACCTCCTTGCGGGCCGGGCCGGCACCGTACCCCTTGTGGAGGCCCTCGATGGAGAGCCGGACCTGGCGCTGCTGCTCGCTCATCGTCGGAGCCCCTGTCGTGATGGTGGTCGTGATCATTCTTGAGCCGCCTTTCGGGCGCCGTCGTACCAGTGCAGGACCCGGCCGCGGACGAGGAGGAAGAGGAGGTTGACGAGATAGCCCAGGAGACCGAGCAGGACGATGCCGGACCACATGTCCGTCACCGCGAAGCTCTGCTGGGCGAGCAGGGTGAGGGCGCCGATGCCCTCGGTGGAGCCGAGCATCTCGCTGGCGATCATCACCACGAACGCGACCTGCAGGCTGACCTGGAGGCCCGCGAAGATCTGCGGGCCGGCCGCCGGGAGGAGGACCTGCGTGACCCGCTGCCGGCGGGACAGCTGGTAGGCGCGCGAGATGTCGAGCAGGACCGGGTCGGCGCTGCGCACGCCGTCCATGGTCGCGATGATCGTCGGGAAGACCGCCGCGGCGGCGATGATCGAGATCTTCATGGTCGGCCCGAAGCCGAGCAGGAGGATGAAGATCGGCACCAGGGCGACGCCGGGGGTCGCCCGGACGAAGTGCATGAGCGGCTCGAGCGCCTCGCGCAGCAGCCGGATCCGGGCCAGCACCAGGCCGACGGCGATGCCGACGACGGTCGCGATCCCGAAGCCGACCGCCATGTTGCGCAGGCTCGGGAGCACGTCGGTCACGAACTGGTCGAAGACCCACATCTCGCGGAAGCGCTGGAGGATGTCGCGCAGCGGCGGGAAGAACGGCTCGGCGGCACCGGCCGACCACACCCACCACCCGGCGACGACGAGCACGGGCAGCCACAGCTCGAGGGCCACGAGGCGGATCCGGCGGCTCATGCCGGCACCTCCGAGCGGACCGAGGCGTGCCAGAACAGCGCGCGCCGCTCGACCACCGCGAGGAGCGTGTTGACCAGGACGCCGAGCACGCCGAAGGTCACCACCAGGGCGTAGATCGCGGGGTAGTCGCCGGTCGTCTGCGCCAGGACCAGGTCCTTGCCCAACCCCGGCGCGCCCCCGATGATCTCGGAGACCAGCGCGATGACCAGCGCGGCGCTCGCGCTGATCCGGACGCCGGTCGCCACGAACGGCAGGGCCGTCGGCGCCACCAGGGTGCGGACCCGCTGCCAGCGGGTGAGCCGGAACGAGCGCGCCGTCTCGGCGGCGACCGGGTCGACGTCGTGCACGCCGTGGGCGGTCTGGGTGATCAGTGGGAACATGCCGCCGAAGGCGACCAGGAAGATGCCCATGTCACCGGTCGGGCCGAGCACGAGGACGAGCAGCGGCAAGATCACGATCGGCGGGATCGGCTTGAGGAACTCGACGAGCACCCGGGTGCTGCGGTACGCGAGGTCGGACTGGCCGACCAGGAGGCCCGCGCCGACGCCGAGCAGCACGGAGAGGACCAGCCCGATCGCGGCGACCCGGAAGGTCTCGCCGAGTGAGGCCCAGAACTCCGGGTCGCCCGCGAAGTCGCGGAGCCGGCCGAGGATCTCGGGCACGGTGGCGAACGGCTTGTCCGCCAGCGGGCCGGTGACGGCCCACTGCCACAGCAGGGCGGTCACCGCGATGCTGGCCGCGCCGACGGCGTAGCGCCGCACGGTGCCGGGACGGAGGGTGGTCATCGTCGTCGCCTCCGTCAGCTGCCGAAGACGAGGGACGCGGCGTCGATGTCCTTCTTCAGGTAGCCGAGCTCCTTCATCCGCTCGATCACCGACTGCACGTCGGCCGGGTCGACCGTCGTCGGGAACGCCGGTGCCGAGCCCGCCTGGACCACGGCGAGGTCGGTCTTGAGGACGGTCGCGGCGGCCTGCTGGGCCTCGTCGATGTGCGCGGCGGCGTACGCATTGGTCTCCTCGACGGCTGCCTGGAACTTCTTCACCAGCTCGGGGTCCTTCTTCGCGAGCGCGGCGGAGGTGACCCACAGGCCGATCGCGCCGTCGTCGAAGAACTCGACGCCGGGCGTGGCGAGGATCCGGTTGCCGGCCTGGACGGCCTGGGTGACGAAGGGGACCACGAGGCCGGCGGCGTCGACCCGGTCGGAGCCGAGCGAGCTGACCGCGCTGGGGAAGTCGAGGGTGATCCAGTCGACCTTGGCCGGGTCGCCGCCGTCGGCCTCGACCGCCGCGGCGATGGTGACCTCGAGCTGGGCTCCGCGGGCGGGGATCGAGACGGTCCTGCCCTCGAGGTCCGCGGGACGCTTGATGTCGGACCCCTCGGGCACCACCACGGCCGTGTCGTCGTGCTTCAGGCCGAGGGCCGGGTCGGCCTCCACCTCGGCCTTGGTGCCCTCGGCGTAGCCGTCGGCGGCGCCCACGATCTCCAGCTGGACGCCGTTCGCGATGGCGTTCACGAACGGGATCGACGGGGTGTAGTTGACGTCGACCTGGTCGCCGGCGACGGCGGCGATGCCGCTGGGCGGGTTGGCGACCTGCTGGAGCTCGAGCTGCAGGCCCTGCTCCTCGAAGAAGCCCTGGTCGATGCCGAGCTGGAGGGCGCCGACGGAGAAGATCGGGGTGTAGGCGACCGTGACGACCTCCAGCCCGTCCGCGGTCTTGCGCTCGTCGCCTCCGCCGCCGCAGGCCGTGAGGGCGAGGGCGAGCGAGGCAGTGGCGGCGACGAGCCCTGTGCGCAGGGTCTTCATGAGTCCTCCAGGTGGGGCGGGACGGTGTCGGTGTATCCGAGGTCACACCAGGGTGCTGCGCCCCGGGCCGGGAGGTCTAATGGAAACTTCGTACCCGAACAATAGGAATGTCCTATGAGTGGATGCGCGAAACCGCACTGAAGGCCGCGACGGACCCGCGACCTGCCCGAGGAAGGGACCCGACGGGTGGAGGGTTCGATAGCCAACACCTATCTGTCGGCGTACAGTGGAGGCATGGAACGCCGCCAGCTCGAGTACTTCGTCGCCGTCGTCGACCACGGCGGCTTCGGTCGGGCCTCGGAGGCGGTCCACGTCACCCAGCCGTCGCTGTCGCAGGCGATCGCGGCCCTCGAGAAGGACCTCGGCGTCACCCTGTTCCACCGGCTCGGGCGCAAGGTCAAGCTGACCGCCGCGGGCGAGGCGCTGCTCTCGCCGGCCCGCCAGGTGCTGCGCGACCACGCCGTGGCCCGGGCGGCGGTGGCCAAGGTCCGCGGCGGGTACGACGGCACCCTCGACATCGCCTCCACGCCGACGGTCGCCGCGCATCCGCTGACCGCGCTGCTGGGGAGGTTCAGCCAGCTCTACCCCGGCATCAACGTGCGGATCACCGACTGCGACGTGCCCGGCGGCGCCGCGGCGATCGTCGGCGGCGGCCAGTGCGAGATCGGCGTGGTCCGGCTGCCCTCCGCGACCACCGGCCTGCAGGCGATCGCCCTCGGCGAGCAGGAGTTCTTCCTGGTGCTGCCGCCCGACAGCCCCGACCCCGGCCCGGGACCGGTCGAGCTGTCGGTGCTCGCCGAGCTCCCGCTGATCGCGACCCCGCCCGGCACCGCCTCCCGCAAGCGGCTCGACGACTCGCTCGCGATCGCCAACGTCACCGAGCCGCGGATCGTGGTCGAGACCATCTACCGGGCCACCATCCCCAAGCTGGTCGCGGCCGGCGTCGGCGCCTCGCTGCTCCCGCGCCACATGGCCCAGGAGGCCGCCCAGCTCGGCGCCAAGGTCGTCGGTACGACGCCCACGGTCGCCCACGAGATCGGGATCGTGCGCCGCGAGGGTCCGCTGTCGCCCGCGGCGCGGGCCTTCATCGACCTCGCCCTCGAGATGGCCCCCTTCGGTGCCGAGGGGGAGCAGCCGTGAGTGTGCGCCGCCCGCGCAGCGTCTACGACCTCGGCGCCGAGCCCGACCCCCGGTTCACCTTCGCCAACGAGCGGACCTTCCTCGCCTGGATCCGCACCGCCCTGGCCCTGATGGCCGCCGGCGTCGCCCTCGACTCGCTGGCCAGCGCCCTGCCCGAGAGCCCGCGTCGCTGGATCGCGGCCGCACTGGTCCTCGCCGGTGTCGCGGGCTGCGGGCTGGCCTGGCTGCGGTGGATGGCCAACGAGCGGGCGCTGCGCGAGTCGCGCCCCCTGCCCGGCCTGCCGCTCGGCCTGGCCCTGGTGGCGCTGGTCGCCGCCGGCGGGCTGGCGCTGGTCGCGCTCACCCTGGGAACCTCATGACGACATCGGCCACGACGCCTGCCGAGCACGGCACCCAGACCGAGCGCACCCGGTTGGCATGGTCGCGCAGCGTGCTCTCGCTGCTCGCCCTGCTCCTCGTCGAGGCCCGGGTCCTGCTCCCCGTCCACGGCGCGGTCGCACTCCTCGTGGTCGCCGTCGGCGCCCTCGTCGCGACCGTCGCGCTGGCCGGCGTCGCCCGCCGCCACCCCCGCAGCCGAGCCGGCGGTGCGCTGCGCCGCGACCTCGACGGCCGGCTCCCCGCCGCGGTGGCCGCGCTGGGTGCCCTGGTCGGCCTGGGCTCGCTGGTGCTCGTCCTGGTCTGACTGCACGCGCCCGCCAGGGCGGCTTCAGGTGAGGGCCAGCTGTGCCCGGGTCGGCACGAACGGGTCCAGCCGCAGCCGCATGCCCGCCTCGGCGGGGGTGCGGTTGGCCTTGCGCCCGTTGCAGGGGCTGCAGGCGGCAACCGTGTTCAGCCAGGTCCACCCGCCACCGCGGCTCTGCGGAAGGACGTGGTCGATGGTGGTCGCGTATGCACCGCAGTAGGAGCACCGGTGGCGGTCGCGCTGGAGCACGTTGCTGCGGGAGTACGCCGCGGGGCGGTACATCCACTTCGCGGCGATGTAGCGCACCAGCCGGATCACCCGTGGCCAGGGGTGTGGCCCGATCATCCGGTCCTCGTGCGCCTCCTCGACGGTGGCGACCTCGCGAAACAGCATCCGCACCGCGTGCTGGAAGGTGACCGTGCCGAGCGGCTCGTAGGAGGCGTTGAGCAGCATCACGGTCGCCACGGCCGCCGTCACCTCCTTCCCGTCTCCGCCTGGTCGGACGGCGCCTGTCGGATGGATCGTCCAGGGTCCGTATTTCCGTTCGGCCACGAAGGCATGACGGGCAGGAGACCTCTGCGCGAGGTCCGACCCCTCGAATGTACGTCGGCCCCCGCGCCCGCCTCCACCGATTTCGGGGTTGCCGTACGGCGCAGGCTCAGGTGAGGTACGGCGCGAGCTCCAGCGCGAGGTGCAGCCGGAGCCGGTCCGGGCCGCGGGCGAGGTCGTAGCCGGTGGCCTGCTCGACCTGCCCGATCCGGTGGTAGACGGTCTGTCGGTGGACGGCGAGCCGCGTCGCGGTACGCCCGGCACTGCCGGCCTCGTCGAGCCAGACCCGCACGGTGTGGAGGACGTCGGCCGCCCCCGTGGCGAGGAAGGCGCGCACCCGCGGGTCGATGACGGCGGCCTCGAGGTCGTCGTCGCGGGTGACGCCGAGCAGGGCGAGTGGGCCGAGCGACTCCCAGCGCACGACGGTGCCGGGCTCGGCGGTGCGGGCGACGCGGAGGCTGACCCGGGCACCGCGGTGGGCGGCGGCGAGGGCGTCGATGCCGGGCACGCTCGGGCCGGTGGCGGCGCGGGTGATCCGGTCCAGGCTGTCGACGCGGCGGCCGAGGCCGAGGACGGCGAGCAGGTCGGTGAGCCCGCCGTCGGCGGACACGAGGGAGGAGCGGACGACGGCGCAGGCCACACCGGGGCTGGACCGGACCCACACCACGCCGGTGCGCGAGGGGCGGCTGGCGACCTGGTCGAGCAGCTCGGGGCGCTCGAGCAGCACGCAGCTGACCGGCTCCTGCAGGTCGAGGCCGCCGGCCTGGGCCAGGTCGACCGCCGACTCCCGTGCGGCCAGGCGACCGCCCTCGACCAGCTCGCGGAACAGCGCGTCGCGATGGGCCTGACGGCGCTCGGCCACGTTGAGCAGCCGGGCCGCGGACTCGGCGATCCGGGTGGCCTCGGGCCAGGTGGACTCCGGGATCCGGCCGTCGGGGTCGATCAGCCAGAAGTAGCCGTGGACCCGGCCGAGGTGCCGGGCCGGGACGCAGAGCCGGGCCACGATCGCGAGGTCGGCGTCGGCCGGCGTCCGCAGCGGACCGGGGGAGTCCTCGATGCCCTGACCGCGGAACCAGGCCCGCACGTCGTCGCTCGAGCGGCGCTGCAGGATCGAGCGCTGCCGGATCGAGTCCACGACGTCGTCGCCGCGGTGGTCGGAGAACCCGATCAGCCGGAAGTCCGGGTCCTCGAGGGTGCAGGGGGCGTCGGTCAGCCGGGCCATGTCCTCCACGAGGTCGTCGAGCGAGCTCACCGGACAAGTGTCTCACCACATCCCCGAAAACCTGTGACAGATGTCCGTTCCCTGTGACCCGGCACGCTCCTAGCGTGGAGGCATGCTCGACCAGGCCCTGAGCCACACCCTGAACCGCGCGTCCCGCAGCACCCGTGCCCGCCGCGCGGTCGAGTCCTTCCCGCCCACCCGCCGGGTCGTCGACCGGTTCGTGCCCGGCGAGACCACCGCCGACGCGGTCGACGCCACCCGCCGCCTGGTGGGCACCGGCCGCGCGGTCACCATCGACGTGCTCGGCGAGGACGTCCTCGACCTGGCCGGCGCCCGCGCCATGCGCGAGGCCTACCGCGCCCTGCTCACCGCTCTCGACGAGGCGGGCTGCGCCGCCGGCGCCGACGTCTCGCTCAAGCTCTCCGCGATGGGCCAGGCCCTTCCCGGGGGTACGACCATCGCCACCGACCATGCCGCCGAGATCGCCGACGCGGCCGCCGCGCTGGGCTGCACGGTCACCCTCGACATGGAGGACCACACCACCGTCGACTCGACGCTCGCGATCGGCGCCGCCCTGCGCGCGTCGTACCCGTTCGTGGGGAACGTGTTGCAGACCAACCTGCGCCGTACCCCCGCCGACATCGCCGACCTCGACGGCACCGGCGCCCGGATCCGGCTGGTCAAGGGGGCCTACCGCGAGCCGGAGTCGGTCGCGCTGCAGCGCAAGGCCGAGGTCGACCACGCCTACGAGCGCGCTGTCGATGCGCTGATGAGCTCCGACTGCTACCCGATGATCGCCACCCACGACCCGGCGATGCTCGAGCGCGCGGTGGCGGCCGCGGCCGGCCGCGGGGCCGATCGGTGGGAGGCGCAGATGCTGTACGGCGTGCGGCCCGAGCTCGAGCAGCGGATGGTCGACGAGGGCGTGCGGATGCGCGTGTACCTCCCGTTCGGCACCGACTGGTACGGGTACTTCATGCGCCGGCTGGCCGAGCGGCCCGCCAATGTCGCCTTCTTCCTGCGCGCCCTCGCGCACCGCTGAGCCGTCTCCCGAGAGAGGACCTGACATGGACGCCATCACCACCCCGCCGGCCCCGGTCAACGAGCCGAACCTGACCTACGCCCCGGGCAGTGCGGAGCGCGAGGAGCTGGTCGCGCAGCTCGACGCGCTCGGCGGTACGACGCGCCAGCTCGACGCCCACATCGGTGGCGAGAAGGTCGCCGGTGGCGGCGAGGAGATCGCCGTCGTCGAGCCGCACGCCCACCAGAAGGTGCTCGGCGTGCTGCGCAACAGCACCGCCGACGACGCCACGTCGGCGATCGCCGCGGCCCGCGAGGCCGCGCCCGGCTGGCAGGCACTGCCGTTCGACGAGCGTGCCGCCGTCATCCTGCGTGCCGCCGAGCTGCTCGCTGGCCCGTGGCGGCAGCGGCTCAACGCCGCCACGGTCCTCGGCCAGTCGAAGACCTCCTTCCAGGCCGAGATCGACGCGGCCTGCGAGCTGATCGACTTCTGGCGGTTCAACGTCCACTTCGCCCGGGAGATCCTCGCCGAGCAGCCGATCCGGAACGCCCCGGGCGTGTGGAACCGCACCGACCACCGACCGCTCGAGGGCTTCGTCTACGCGATCACGCCGTTCAACTTCACCGCGATCGCCGGCAACCTGCCCACGGCGCCCGCGCTGATGGGCAACACCGTGCTCTGGAAGCCGTCGCCCACCCAGCAGCTCGCCGCGTCGCTGACCATGGAGCTGCTCGAGGAGGCCGGGATGCCGCCCGGCGTCATCAACATGCTGCCCGGCGACGGGCTCGCCGTCTCCGAGGTCGCGCTCGCGCACCCCGACCTCGCCGGCATCCACTTCACCGGCTCCACCGCGACCTTCCAGAGGCTCTGGTCGACCGTGGGGGCCAACCTGTCGTCGTACCGGACCTATCCGCGGCTGGTCGGCGAGACCGGCGGCAAGGACTTCGTCATCGCCCACCCCTCGGCCGACCCCGACGTGCTGCGCACGGCGTTGATCCGGGGCGCCTTCGAGTACTCCGGCCAGAAGTGCTCGGCCGCCTCGCGCGCGTACGTCCCCGCGTCGCTGTGGGCGCGCATGGGGGCCGACCTGGCCTCCCAGACCGATGCGCTGCCGGTCGGCGACCCGACCGACTTCGCCAACTTCACCGGCGCCGTCATCGACGCCCGCGCGTTCGCCAAGCACCAGGCCGCCATCGAGCGGGCGCGGGCCACGTCCGGTCTCCAGATCGTCGCCGGCGGGACCGTCGACGACAGCGTCGGCTGGTTCGTGCGGCCCACCGTCGTGGTCGCCGACGACCCGGCCGACGAGATGTTCTCCACGGAGTACTTCGGCCCGATCCTCGTCGTCCACGTGTACGACGACCGCCGCCCCGGCGCCTTCGAGGACGTCGTGCGCCAGGCGGAGTCGGCCGCGCCGTACGCCCTCACCGGTTCGGTGCTCGCCACCGACCGTTCGGCCATCGACTGGGCGGCCCACGAGCTGCGCTTCGCCGCCGGCAACTTCTACGTCAACGACAAGCCCACCGGCGCGGTCGTCGGCCAGCAGCCCTTCGGCGGCGCCCGCGCCTCCGGTACCAACGACAAGGCGGGCTCGCCGCTCAACCTGTTGCGCTGGACCTCGGCCCGGTCGATCAAGGAGACGCTCGTCTCGCCCACCGACCACCGTTACCCGCACATGTCCTGACCGTCGACTTGCCCCGGACTCACGTCGAGTTGCCCCGGGCTCAACGCGAGAACGCGGCGACTCAACGGCTTGGGCTGCCCCTCCAGCCCGTCGGCGCCGGAGCCCGGCGCGATCGAACTCGCTCTCGTGAACCGGGCGGTCGAGATCGCCGCCGGTGACGAGAGCCGCGGCGCAGGAGATCGGCGCCTCACCGAGCGTGACGGTGGCCGACTCGGTCGACCCGGCGGCCGTGGTCCAGGTGACCGCGACCCGGTTGCCGGCGTCGTGCGCGGAGATCGCGGCGCGCAGCTCGTCGGTGGTGGCGACCGCGGCGCTGCCCGCGCCGGTGGCAACGAGGGGTTGCGGGTCACGCCCCGATGCTGCGCACCGTCCCTGTGCGACGGCTGTGCCCCGGCCCAGCGCGGGCCACGAGGATGCCGTCAGTCGCGGCCGGCGGCCAGCATCTCGTCGCGGGTCGCGACCTTCACCCGGGTCCGGCCCTCGGCCTCGCCCAGTGCGATCTCGTGGGCGTCGAGACGCTCCCACGCGGTGTGGGTGACGACCTCGACCTCGCGCTCGGCGAAGTACGCGTCGACGTCCTCGGTGCGCCGCGCGGTCGCCGTCGGCCGGGTCTCGGCGAGCAGGTGCCCCACGGTCTCGGCCGCGTCGCTCTTGGTGTGGCCGATCAGCCCGACCGGACCGCGCTTGATCCAGCCGGTCACGTAGGTGCCGGGGATCGGGGCGCCGTCGAGGTCGAGGACCCGGCCCCCGTCGTTCGGGATCACGGCGGCGTGGTCGTCGAAGGGTAGGCCGGGCAGCGCGCTGCTGCGGTAGCCGACGGCGCGGTAGACCTGCTGGACGTCCCAGTCGGTCACCTCGCCGGTGCCCTCGACCCGGCCGTCGGCGCCGGGCGAGTGGGTGCGCTCGGTGCGCAGCGTGCTGACCCGGCCGTCGGCGTCCGTGACGATCTCGACCGGCGCCTCGGCGAAGTGCAGGTGGATCCGGTGCGGCTTGCCGACCGGGTCGGCCCCGACCCAGCTGGTCAGCGTGTTGAGCACCATCTTCTGCGACTTGTGCTCGGCGATGTGCGCCATGCCGTGCTCGTCGACGTCGAAGCCCTCTGGATGCACGATCACCTCGACGTTGGGCGAGTGGTTGAGCTCGCGCAGCTCCAGCGGCGAGAACTTCGCGTACGCCGGTCCTCGGCGCGCGAACACGTGGACGTCGGTGATGGTCTTGGCCTTCAGCCCCGCGTGGACGTGGGCCGGGATGTCGGTGACGAGCATCTCGTCCCCGGTCTTGGCCAGCACCCGCGCCACGTCGAGGGCGACGTTGCCGACGCCGAGTACGGCGACGCTGGTCACGTCGAGCGGCCACTCCTGCGGGACGTCGGGGTGGGCGTCGTACCAGGAGACGAAGTCGGCCGCGCCGTACGAGTGCTCCTCGCCGGGGATGCCGAGGTCACGGTCGGCCATCGCGCCGGTGGAGATGACGACCGCGTCGTAGAACTCGCGCAGATCCTCGAGCTTGACGTCCACGCCGTACTCCACGTTGCCGAGGAAGCGGACCTCCGGCTTGGCGAGCACGCGGTGCAGTGCCTTGATGATCTCCTTGATCCGCGGGTGGTCCGGCGCGACGCCGTAGCGGACCAGGCCGAAGGGAGCGGGGAGCCGCTCGAGGATGTCGACGGACACGTCGGCCTCGGCCTTGGTGAGGATGTCGGCGGCGTAGATGCCGGCCGGGCCACCGCCGACGATCGCAACACGGAGAGTCATGCTGTCGATTCTGGACGGCCGCACCGGTTCACAGAACGAGGTTGTGGTTGGGTGCTCACAAGGTAACCTTGTGACATGCTCGGACCTCACGTCCCCGATCTCAGGGCCCTGGAGCTGCTGGTCGTGGTCGCGCGAACCGGCTCGCTCGGGGCCGCCGCGACCGAGCTCGGCATCAGTCAGCAGGCCGCGTCCTCGCGGGTGCGGACCATGGAGGCGCTGGTCGGGGAGCCGCTGGTGACCCGCAGCAAGCGCGGCTCGGAGCTCACCCCGACCGGCGAGCTGGTCGTGCAGTGGGCCGACCGGGTGCTCGACGCCGCCCAGGAGCTCGACGCCGGCATCGCCGCACTCCGGGCGGACCGCCGCGGCCACCTCGACATCGCCGCGAGCCTGACCATCGCCGAGCACCTGCTGCCCGGCTGGCTGGTCGGCCTGCGGGCCCAGCAGGTGCAGCGCGGCCAGCAGCCCACCGAGATCACGATGACGGCCACCAACACCGGGCGGGTCACCGAGCTGGTCCAGGCCGGCGACGTGGTGCTCGGCTTCGTCGAGGGGCCCGAGGCGCCGCGCGGCCTGCGTCGCCGGCTGGTCGGCACCGACGAGCTGCTCGTGGTCGTCGGCCCCGCCCACCCGTGGGCGCTGCGCTCCCGCCGGCGCGTGAGCGCGGAGACGCTCGCGGCCACGCCGCTCGTCGTACGGGAGGCGGGGTCGGGTACCCGCACCGTCTTGGAGCGGGCTCTTGCCGACCTGCCCCGGGCGACGCCGGTCCTCGAGCTGTCGAGCACGGCGTCTGTCCGCGCTGCCGTCGCCGCCGGCGCCGGCCCCGCGGCCGTCGGGGCCCATGCCGTGCGTGACGACCTGGCCACCGGCCGGCTGGTCCGGATCACCGTCACCGGCCTCGACCTCACCCGCCGACTGCACGCGGTGTGGAAGGGCGGGCCGCAGCCGGCGGAGGGACCGGCCCGGGAGCTGGTCGCGTGGGCCGCCCGCAGCTCTCGCACCTGACCCCGGGCTGGGGTCAGGTCAGGCGTGGGCCGGGGTCCGGGTGAGGATCTCGGCGATCGAGTCGTCGGTGCACTCGGCCCAGAAGCCGCCGACGACGTCCTCGAGCTGGGTGAACGAGTCCGCGACGTACAGCACGTCCTGGTAGTCGGTGATGTCGTAGAGCTGGGTGCCCATCGTGGCGATGTCGAGCGGGCGGATGGTCATGCCGCGGAACGCCTCGATCTCGCCGGGGGAGGACAAGATGCCGGCGCCGTACGCCTTGAGCTCGCCGGCCTCCCACAGCACGCCGAACTCGAGGGTGAACCAGAAGACCTTGCTGACGAACTCGAGCGCCTCGGTGCTGCGGACCCGGCGGGAGGCCTGGCCGGCGAGCTCGTAGAGCGCGGTGAAGCGCGGGTTCGCGAGGGTGTTGCCGTGGCCGACGACCTCGTGCAGCACGTCGGGCTCGGGCGTGTAGAGCGGCACCGAGTGGTGGCGGACGTACTGCGTCGACCAGAACCCCCGGTCGGCGAGCGAGCCGTAGAAGTCGCGCAGCGGCACCAGGCCGGCGGCGGGTCGGTAGCTGAAGCCGGTCAGCGGCGCCAGCCACTCGCTGACCTCGGCGAGCTGGGGGATCCGGTCGATCGGCAGGCCGAGGGACTCCTTGCCGTCCAGGAACTCGCGGCAGCCGTACGCGCGGTGCTTGGTCACCAGCGCCTCGCTGACCACGCGCCACACCTCGTGCTCGTCGTCGGTGTACGCGGCAGCCGGGCACGGCTCGCCGGGACGCCAGCTGCTGGCGAGGGTGGCGAGGGCGTCGCGGCGGGCGCGGTACGCCGGGTCGGCGAAGCCCGGGTGGTCGGCGCCGAGGTGGACCTTGAGCGATCCGTCCTCGTCGGCGGTCACGGGGGCGAAGTACTGGCCTTCCTCGAACATGACTGCAGTCTGTGACTCGGTCCACACAAATGCCAGCAGACTCAGACGATTGGCGGACAGCATGGTCGATCGGTGGCAATATGTCTCGCATGGATGGCGTCGACCGTGGAATCTTGGACGTCCTGCGCGCGGACTCGCGGACCTCGATCCGGGAGGTCGCCGAGCGGCTGGGCGTGAGCCGGGCCAGCGCCTACGCGCGGGTCAAGCGGCTCGTCGACACCGGCGTGATCCGCGGGTTCACCATCGACGTCGACCACGCGGCGTTGGGCCTCGGTCTGCCGGCGTACATCCACGTCCGGATCAAGCAGAACACCTGGAAGTCGTTTCGCACCAAGGTGTGGGCGATCGAGGAGGCCGCGCACGTCGCGCTCGTCGCGGGCGACTTCGACTGCGTGATCCTGGTCCGCGCCCGCGACGCGGAGCACCTGCGCGAGCTGGTGCTCGAGCGGATCCAGGCGCTGCCCGAGGTGGTCGCCACCCAGACCGTGCTGGTGTTCGAGGAGCACGTCGGCCACGGGTGAGCGGCCGGCTCGCCGCTACTGGAGGGCGGCGGTCAGCCGGGCCACGTTGTCGACGTACCTCGCGCCGGCCGAGCGCTCCTGCCAGGCGTCGAGGGTGAGCTCCTTGGACAGGGCGCGGTAGGCATCCTCGACCCGGCGCATCTTCGCCACGACGGCGGGGTCCGGCATCATCAGCGACACCTCGTAGTTGAGCGCGAACGAGCGCATGTCCATGTTGCTCGAGCCGACCACGGCGACCTGGTCGTCGATGGTGAAGTGCTTGGAGTGGAGGATGTACGGCGCCGGGTACTGGTAGATCCGCACCCCGGCCTCGAGCAGCGCCTTGTAATAGGACGCCTGCGCGTGCCCGACGAGGAACTGGTCGGACACCTCGCTGACGAACAGCTCGACGTCGATGCCGCGCTCGGCGGCGGTGGTGACGGCGTAGAGCAGCGACTCGTCGGGGACGAAGTACGGCGAGGTCAGCGAGATCCGCTCGGTCGCGGCGTAGAGCAGCGTGGTGAACATCCGCAGGTTGTTCTCGGCGACGATGCCGGGGCCGCTCGGCACCACCTGGCAGGGGACGTCGAAGACCTCCTCGGGGCGGCGGTCCGGCTGGCCGTGGACGGCGACGAGGTCGACGATGCGACCGGTCTCGACGTACCAGTCGGAGGCGAAGACGGCGTTGAGCGCGCCGACGACCGGGCCCTCCAGACGCACCATCAGCTCGACCCACTCGCGGCCGAGCCGGTGGTTGGCCGGCTTGTTGTAGCCGGGCTCGGTGAGGTTGAGCGAGCCGGTGAAGCCGACGCTGCCGTCGACGACGAGGATCTTGCGGTGGTTGCGCAGGTCGGGGCGGCGGAACCGGCCACGCAGCGGCTTGATCGGCAGCATCGGGTGCCAGGCGATCGAGGTGCGCCGCAGCCGCTTGACCATCGTCTGGTAGCCGGGGATCCGTCGCGAGCCGATGTGGTCGAACAGCAGACGTACGTCGACCCCGCGCTCGCTCGCGCGGATCATCGCCTGGAACACCGGGTCGGTCACCTCGTCCCAGGCGGTGATGTAGAACTGCACGTGGACGTGGCTGCGAGCCCGGTCGATCTCGCGGGCCATCTCGGTCATCAGCGCCCGGTAGTCGGGCCACAGCTCGATCTCGTTGCCGCCGGTGATCGGGAGCGCACCGAGGTTGTGGTTGAGCGTGGCGACGCCGGCCATCGCGGCGGGCAGCCGGCTGCTGTCGAACGAGAGTGGGAGCCGGTCGCTGCGCTCCTGGATGGCGGCGATCGCGGTGCGCTGGCGGGTGATCCGGCGGTTGCCGAGGCGGATCCGGCCGAACAGCAGGAAGATCGAGAACCCGATGATCGGCTCGATCAGGATGAGCAGCAGCCAGGCCATGCCGGTCGACGGCTTCCGGTTGCCGGGGATGATCCCCAGCGCGACCAGACGCAGCGCCATGTCGAGGCTGAAGACGATCCATCCGAGCGTCGACGTCGGAACGAGCCAATTCATGGGGGAACCCTATGGAATCCTGACCCCATGACGCCCCCAGAGCCCGGTTTGTTCAGCCGTGTCGCCGGCGCGGTCACCGGCAAGGTGGTGGATGCCATGCCGGTCGAGGAGATCCTCGAGCACGTCGACATCGACGCCGTCCTCGACCAGATCGACGTCAACCACCTGCTCGAGCGGGTCGACGTCAACCGGCTGCTGGACCGGGTCGACGTCGACCGGCTGCTCGCCCGCGCCGACGTGGAGGCGCTGGTGCAGCGGGCCGGGATCCCCGACATCGTCGCCGAGACGACGGGCAACCTGGCCGGTCGCACCCTCGACGTCGCGCGCAGCCAGGTCGCCGGCCTCGACACGATGGTCACCGGCATCGCCGACCGGGTCCTGCGCCGCCGCGGACCGATGCCGCTCGGACCGGTCCTGCTGACGGGAGCGATGAGCCGGACGACGGTGACCGGCAGGTACGCCGGCCCGGTCGGTCGCGCCGCGGCGCTCGCCATCGACGTGGGGGTCGCGCTGGCGTCGTACTCGATCGGGGTGGGGCTGACCGCCTTCCTGCTCGACGCGATCTTCGGTGCCTCGCTCGAGGACGGGACGGGCGCGGTGGCGTCGATCGTGCTGCTCGGCTGGGCGGCGCTGTACGTCGCCGTCGGCACCGCCGTCGCCGGCCGCACCGTCGGCAAGGCGGTCGTGGGACTCAAGGTGGTCGCGCGCGACGGCCGGCCGCTGGGGCCGGTGGCCGCGGTGGTGCGGGTGATCGCCTTCCCGTTGAGCACCTCGCTGTTCGGACTGGGCCTGCTGCCGGTCGTGCTGCGGCGCGACCACCGCGCGCTGCACGACCTGATCGCCCGCACCACGGTGGTCTACGACTGGGGCGATCGGCCGGCGCAGCTGCCGGGCCCGCTGACGGCGTACCTGCGCGCGCACGACGCGGCCTGAACCGGCTTCCGGCCACCGGAAGCGGTGACTTGCCGCCGTGGGGCGGCTGGCGGTTGGCTGCAGAGGTGCTGCCGCAACTCACGCCGACCCGCAACGACCTCGGCCGGGACGTCACCGGGTACCTGCCGGCGGCCGACGGGCTGCGCGGCGTGTACGCGCTCGACGACCGGCACGGCGCGATCTGGGAGCGCGCCGTGCGTCATCTCGGGGTCCGCGACAACGACGTCCACACGATCTACGCCTACGGCCTGGGCCGGGCGCTGCTCGACCTGACGCCGCAGGCCGATCCCGACGTGGTGCTGCCGGCGATCCTGCTCCACGACACCGGCTGGTCGCAGGTGCCCGAGCCGGAGATCCTCGGGGCGATCGCACCCGGCGGCGGCCGGCCCGACCTGGTGCTGCGGCACGAGAAGGAGGGCGCCCGGATCGCGCGCGAGGTGCTGGCGGAGGTCGGCTGGGACGAGGGGCGCACCGAGCGGATCGTCGCGATCGTCGACGGCCACGACAGCCGCCGGGAGGCGATCGACCTCGACGACGCGCTGATGAAGGACGCCGACAAGCTCTGGCGGCTCACCCCGCACGGCGTCGACACGGTGATGGGCTGGTTCGGCCTGACCCGCGAGCAGGCGCACCGGCTGATCGCCAGCCGGGTCCACGACCACCTGCTGAGCGACGCCGGCCGCACCCTCGCCCTCGGCCTCGCCGCCGTGGCGTCGATCGACTCCACGCCGCAGCGGATCGCGCTGGCGTAGCCTCGGCGCGTGATCGACGGCGGGAGCGGAGGCGGCGGACGCACCGTCACCTCCAAGGTGCTGGCCCTGCTCGCCGCGTTCGAGTACGGCCCGAGCGCGCAGTCGCTCAGCGAGCTGGCCGCCCACGCCGACGTACCGCTGCCGACCGCCCACCGGCTCGCCGCCGAGCTCGTCGCGTGGGGCGCGCTGGAGCGCACCCCCGAGGGCCGGTACGTCGTCGGGCTGCGGCTGTGGGAGGTCGCCCAGCATGCCGGTCGCCAGCTCCGCGACGCCGCCCGGCCCTACCTCCAGGACCTCTTCTCCCTGACCCAGGAGACGGCGCACCTCGCGATCCGCGAGGGCCACGAGGCGCTCTACATCGACCGGGTCTACGGCTCCAAGCGGGTCCCGCGCGCCAGCCGCGTCGGCGGCCGGCTGCCGTTGCACGCGACCGCGGTCGGCAAGGTGCTGCTGGCCTACGAGGACCGCTGGCTGCAGGAGGCGTACGTCGCCGAGCGGCTCGACCCGGTGACCGCCCGGACCCACGTCCACCCCCAGCGGCTGCTCGTGGAGCTCGCGGCCATCCGTGAGCGCGGGTTCGCGACGACCTACGAGGAGGTACGGGTCGGCAGCTGCTCGGTCGCGGTGCCCGTGCTGACCCCGGACGGTCGCGCGCCGGCCTCGATCGGCCTGGTCATGCACTCCGCGCAGGCCGACCAGATGCCCCGCCACCTGCCGACGCTGCGGGGGATCGCGGCTCGGATCGCGCCCTCGGTGAGCCGCTGGGCGCCGGTCGGCCGCACGGCGCGGTGACCGACGTCACAGCCCCGCAGGCGTGATACTGCCTTCAGGTTCCACATCGAGGAACCCTCTTCCCCAGGAGGCACGATGTCCACTCAACCTGATGTACGCAAGGTCGTCGCCGCGGAGTTCCTCGGCACGTTCGTCCTCGTCTTCGGCGGCTGCGGAACCGCGGTCCTCGCGGGCAAGGAGGTCGGCTTCGCCGGCGTCGCGCTCGCCTTCGGTCTCACCGTGGTGGTGATGGCCTACGCGGTCGGCCACATCTCGGGCGGCCACTTCAACCCGGCGGTCACGCTGGGCGCCGCGGCCGGCGGCCGGATCGCCTGGAAGGACACTCCGGTCTACATCGGCACCCAGGTCGTGGCGGGCATCGTCGCCGGCGCCGTGCTCCTCGTCGTGGCCAGCGGCACCGACGGCTTCGACGCGGTCAAGAGCGGCTTCGCCTCCAACGGGTACGACGACCGCTCGCCCCTGGGCTACAGCCTGGTCGCCTGCCTGGTGATCGAGGTGCTGCTGACCGCGGTCTTCTTGTGGGTCATCCTCGGCGCGACCGACTCGCGTGCCCCCAAGGGCTTCGCGCCGCTGGCGATCGGCCTCTCGCTGACTCTGATCCACCTGATCAGCATCCCGGTCACCAACACCTCGGTGAACCCCGCCCGCTCGATCGGCGTGGGCCTGTTCGCCGGCGGCGACGCGATCGGCCAGCTGTGGCTGTTCATCGTGGCGCCGGCCGTCGGCGGCCTGATCGCCGGGTTCTCCTACGCCTTCCTGCTGGGCAGCGACGACGCCGTCGCGCTGGCCGACGCGATGGAGGCCTGAGCCCGCGCCGTCCACCAGCACCGTCGACGACTCCCGGCCGCACCCGGCCGGGAGTCGTCGCGTTCCGGCCCGGACCGCGCCCACACCTGCTTCCGTTCACCGGAAGGTGCCCATTGTGGGCGGCCCGGCGCAGGGTCAAGGTTGACCTTGTGACCGGCGCCACTCGGCAGCCCGGACCACCACTCCCAGAAGGGTGCGAGATGACCACGACGCACGACTCCCGACCGGCCTCCGGCTGCCCGGTCGCGCACGGCAAGCACCACGGCTACGAGCCGTTCGCCATGGACGACCCGTTCTCGTCGTACGCGGCGCTGCGCGCCGAGGAGCCGGTGATGTACGACGAGCGCGTCGGCTACTGGGTCGTGAGCCGCTACGAGGACGTCAAGGCGGTCTTCGAGGACTGGGAGACGTTCAGCAGCGAGAACGCCCAGGCGCCGGTCCGCGAGCGTGGGCCCGAGGCCCGCCGGATCATGGAGGAGGGCGGCTTCACCGCGTACTCCGGCCTCTCGGCGCGAGTCCCCCCGGAGCACACCCGGATCCGCAAGGTGACCGCGAAGGCGTTCACGCCGCGGCGCTACAAGGCCCTGGAGCCGGCGATCCGCGCCCACGTCGTCGATCTGCTGACCGCGATGCGCGAGCACCCGGACGGGGTCGGCGACATCGTGCGCGACCTCGCCTACGACGTCCCGACGGTCACCATCCTCACCCTGATCGGCGCCGACACGAGCAAGGTCGACCTGTTCAAGACGTGGTCGGACTCGCGAGCGGCGATGACCTGGGGTGACCTGTCCGACGAGGAGCAGGTGCCGCACGCGCACAACCTGGTCGACTACTGGACCGAGTGCCAGCGTCTGGTCGCCGAGGCGCACGCCGAGGAGCGGGACTCGCTGGTCGGCGACCTGGTCCGGGCCCAGGCCGAGGGCGACCCGATCACCGACCACGAGATCGCCTCGATCTGCTACAGCCTGCTCTTCGCCGGTCACGAGACCACGACGACGCTGATCTCCAACGCCGTGCGGATGCTGCTGGCGCACCCCGACCAGTGGCAGCGGGTCGTCGCCGACCCCGGCCTGATCGCGGGCGCGGTCGACGAGGTGCTGCGGGTCAGCCCCTCGATCGTCGGCTGGCGGCGCAAGGCGCTGAAGGACACCACGGTCGGCGGCGTCGAGATCCCGGCCGGCAGCGAGCTGCTCTTGCTGATGGGCTCGGCCAACCGCGACGAGACCCGGTTCGCGGACGCCGACACCTTCGACGTCACCCGCGCCAACGCCCGCGAGCACCTCGCCTTCGGCTTCGGCATCCACTACTGCCTCGGCAACATGCTGGCCAAGCTGCAGGCGAAGGTCTGCCTGGAGGAGATCGCCCGGGTCGCGCCCGACCTGCGCCTCGTCGACGCCGAGGCCATCCGGTTCGGCGACAACCTGTCCTTCCGGGCGCCGCTCGCGGTCCCCGTCACCTGGGACGCGACCTCGGAGGGGGAGCGATGAGAAGCCGCTACGTCCAGTTCTTCGACGCCGGCGAGCCGGCCGACCACGACCTGCTCGGCGGCAAGTGCGCCTCCCTGGTCACCATGACCGGCGCCGGGATGCCGGTCCCGCCGGGCTTCGCGGTCACCACCGCGGCCTACGACGCCTTCGTCCGCGAGTCCGGCATCGCCGCCCGGGTCCACGAGCTGCTCGCCGGCCTCGATCCGACCGACGTGGTCCGCGTGGAGGAGGTCGCCGCCCAGATCCGCGAGCTGCTGCTGGGCTGCCCGGTCCCCGACGCGGTGCGCGACGCCACTCGCGCGGCGTACGACGAGCTCGTGGCGCGGATCGGCGAGGGTGTGCCGGTCGCGGTGCGCTCCTCGGCCACCGCCGAGGATCTCCCCGACGCCAGCTTCGCCGGCCAGCAGGACACCTACCTGTGGCTGTGCGGCTGGGACGACGTGCGCGACCACATCCGCCGCTGCTGGGCGTCGATCTACACCAGCCGGGCCATCCTCTACCGGCTCAAGAACGGCATCCCCGACGAGGGCCTGTCGATGGCGGTGGCCGTGCAGAAGATGGTCAACGCCACCCGCGCCGGCGTCGCGATGACCCTCAACCCGAGCACCGGCGACCGCTCCAAGGTCGTCATCGACGCCTCGTGGGGCGTGGGGGAGTCGGTCGTCTCCGGCACGGTCACCCCGGACAACCTGATGCTCGACAAGGTGATGCTCAGCGTCGTCTCCGAGCACATCGGCGACAAGCACATCGAGATGGTCGCGGACCCCGACGGCGCCACGCTCGTCGAGCGCGAGGTCGAGGCGGAGCGTCGTAGCGTGCGCTGCGTCAGCGACGACGAGGTGCGCGCCATCGCGACCTTGGCCAAGCGGGCCGAGAAGCACTACGGCTGCCCCCAGGACATCGAGTGGGCCTTCGACGGCGACCTGCCCGACGGCGAGAACCTGCTGCTCCTCCAGGCCCGCCCCGAGACCGTCCACTCGAGCAAGCCGGCCGCCCCGGCCCCCGCAGCCCCGGCGCAGCCGGCCGGTGGCTTCACCTTCGGCAACTTCTCCTCGGCCCTCACGCCGAACCTGGCTCTCGGGCACGACCACGCGCACGACCCGTCGCACGACCACACGCACTGACCCGCCCGACTCCTCTCCGCACTCCAGCAAAGGACCACCGACATGACCGTTGACTCCGCGCCCGTGGTGAAGTCCTTCCCAAGCCCGTCCTCGCTCCCGGTCCCCGCCGGTGCGGAGGGCTGGGAGGCGCTCTACCCCTACTACCTCACCTTCGACAACGCCGCCGGAGCCGACGACGAGAAGTTCTGGTTCTGCGACAGCCAGCACTGGCCGACGGTCTACAAGCCCTTCGAGACCATCGGCGGGGAGTTCGCCGTCAAGTGCCTCGGGCAGTACAACACCCGCCACCTGCTGATCCCGCCCGCCAACGGCATCGAGTTCAAGGTGCATCTCGGCTACCTCTACATGAGCCCGATCCCGGTCCCGGAGGCGGAGATCCCCGGCCGGGTGCCGGAGTTCGAGCGGCGGGTGGGCCACTACTTCCAGAACTGGGACAGCCTGCTCACCCAGTGGCGGGAGAAGGTGCTCGCGACCATCCGCGAGATGGAGTCCCTGGAGTTCCGGCCGCTGCCGGACATGGTCCCGTTCGACGACATCGTCTCGGGCAAGGCCAAGGACGGGTCCGAGGTCCTGATGGAGGGCTACGACCGCCTGATCCAGCTCTGCTACCAGAACTGGCAGTACCACTTCGAGTTCCTCAACCTGGGCTACCTCGCCTACCTCGACTTCTTCACCTTCGCCAAGCAGGTCTTCCCCGACATCCCCGACCAGGCCATCGCCACGATGGTGCAGGGCGTCGACATGGAGCTGTTCCGCCCCGACGACGAGCTCAAGAAGCTCGCCGCCCTGGCCGTGGACAGCGGCCTGCAGGCCGCGTTCGTCGACACCGACGACGTCGCCGGCACGCTCGCCCGGATCGGGGAGCACGACGGCGGCGCGGCCTGGCTGGCGGCGTACGAGGCCGCGCAGGACCCGTGGTTCAACTTCACCGTCGGCAACGGCTTCTACGGCCACGACAAGTACTGGATCGAGTACCAGGAGATCCCGCTCGGCTACGTCAAGGACTACATCCGCCGCCTCGAGGACGGCCAGCAGATCCTGCGACCGGTCGACCACCTGATCGCCGAGCGCGACCGGATCGTCGAGGAGTACCGCGAACTGCTCGACGGAGAGAACCTCGCGCTCTTCGACGCCAAGCGCGGGCTCGCCGCCACGGCGTACCCCTACGTCGAGAACCACAACTTCTACATCGAGCACTGGACCATGGGCGTGTTCTGGCGCAAGGTCCGCGACGCGCTCTTCGACCTGGTGACCTCGTGGGCGGTCGGCTCCACCGCGATCGGCCCGACCTACTGGCCGCCCGAGATCGAGCGCCGCCGGGCGATCGTCGAGGCGCTCAGCACGCAGCGTCCGCAGCCGGCCCTCAACACGCCGCCGGAGCAGATCACCGAGCCGTTCACGCAGATGCTGTGGGGCATCACCACCGAGCAGGTCCAGCAGTGGCTCAGCGACGACGAGGGCGACGACGGTGCCGTCACCGGCATGGCCGCCTCGCCCGGCGTCGTCGAAGGACGGGCCCGGGTGGTCTACCACGCCGACCAGCTCGGCGAGGTCCAGGACGGCGAGATCCTCGTCGCGACCATCACGGCGCCGTCGTGGGGACCGATCTTCGGCAAGATCAAGGCACCGTGACCGACATCGGCGGGATGATGAGCCACGCCGCGATCGTGTGCCGCGAGTACGGCCTGCCGGCCGTGACCGGCACCGGCAACGGCTCCACGACGATCCAGACCGGCCAGCTGATCCGCGTCGACGGCAACGCCGGCCGGGTCGAGATCCTCGAGGGCTGAGCCATGGCCACCGTGCTGGTCACCGGAGCCGCCGGCGGCCTGGGCCGGGCGTTCGCGCTCGGCTTCGCCGCCCGCGGATACGCCGTCGCCGTCGCCGATGTCAACGTCGAGGGCGTCGAGGAGACCGCGCGGCTGGTCAAGGACTGCGGCGTCGCGGCCTGGCACGGCCCGGTCGACGTGACCTCCGCGGAGTCGACCACCGCGCTCGCCGCCGCGGTGGCCGACTTCGCCGGCGGCGCCGTCGACGTCCTCGTCAACAACGCCGCCCTGTACGCCACCGTCACCCGGTCCCCGCTCGAGGACATCGACCCCGACGAATGGGACCGCGTGATGGCGGTCAACACCAAGGGCCCGTGGCTGATGACCAAGGCACTGAGCCCCTCCCTGCGCGAGGGCGGCCGGGTCGTCAACCTCTCCTCGGCCACCGTCTTCTCCGGCTCCGAGCACTGGGCGCACTACGTCGCCTCCAAGGGGGCGGTCATCGCGCTGACCCGGGTGATGGCCAAGGAGCTCGGCCGCCGGTCGATCACCGTCAACGCGATCGCACCGGGATTCACCCTGACCGAGGCCAGCCTGGGGCTGATGGAGGACGCGGCGTCGTACGGCGTCCAGCGGGGCGCGCTGCGCCGCTCGAGCCAGCCTGAGGACATCGTCGGGGCAGCGCTCTTCCTGGCCGGCCCCGACGCCGGCTTCATCACCGGCCAGACGCTCGTCGTCGACGGCGGCCGGCAGTTCATCTGACCCACCCACGTCTTCTCGCAAGGAGCACGCACATGCCCACCATCACCTACACCGACGCCGCCGGCTCCGCTGTGGCGGTCGAGGCGAATGTCGGCGACTCCGTGATGGAGACCGCCGTGCGCAACGGCGTCCCCGGCATCGTCGCCGAGTGCGGCGGCTCCCTGTCCTGCGCGACCTGCCACGTCTTCGTCGACGAGGCCGAGTTCGCGGCGCTGCCGCCGATGGAGGAGATGGAGGACGAGATGCTGTGGGGCGCCGCCGTCGACCGGCAGGACACCTCGCGGCTGTGCTGCCAGATCAAGGTCACCGACGGCATGGACCTGCACGTGACCACCCCCGAGACGCAGGTCTGAGCGATGAGCGACGGACTCCTGATCATCGGCTCCTCCCAGGCGGGGGTGCAGCTCGCGGTGTCCCTGCGGGCGCTGGGCTACGAGCCCCCGATCACCCTCCTCGGCGACGAGAACCACCGGCCCTACCAGCGTCCCGCGCTGTCGAAGGAGTTCCTGCAGGGGGCGATCACCAAGGAGTCGCTGATCTACCGCACCCAGGACTACTGGGACGAGCACCGGATCCGGGTCGTCCCCAACGAGCGGATCATCCGGATCGACAAGCGCGACGACGGCAGCGGGGTGGCGCACGCCATGTCCGGCACCGAGATCCCGTTCGACCGGCTCGGGCTCACCGTCGGCGCCCGCGCCCGGCGGCTGCTGCTCGAGGGCGTCGACCTGCCCGGAGTCCTCTACCTGCGCAACGCCGACGACGCGCTGGAGCTCAAGGCCCGGGTGCCGATGGTCAAGGACGTCGTCGTCATCGGCGGCGGCTTCATCGGCATCGAGGCGGCGGCCAGCCTCAACAAGATGGGCCGCACCGTGACCTTGCTGGAGGCCGGGCCGCGCCTGGTGGGTCGGGCGGTCGGGGCCGAGACGTCGGCGTACCTGCTCGAGCACCACCGGCAGAACGGCATCGACGTGGTCCTCGATGCGGAGGTACGCCGCATCGTCGGCGCCGGCGACCGCGTGGCGGGCGTCGAGCTGGCCGAGGGCCGGGTGGTCCCGGCCGACCTGGTGCTGATCGGCGTCGGCGTCATCCCCAACACCGAGCTGGCCGAGTCGGTCGGGCTGGCCTGCGAGAACGGGATCCTGGTCGACGCGCACGCGGTCGCCTCCGACGGCGTCACCGTGGCAGTGGGCGATGTGGCCAACCTGCCGAACCCGGTGCCGGGCGCGCCCGAGGGCGACCGGATCCGGTTCGAGAGCGTCAACAACGCGGTGGAGCAGGCCAAGGTGGCGGCCTACGCGATCGTCGGCCGGCCCGAGGAGTACGCCGGGGTCCCGTGGTTCTGGTCCAACCAGGCCGACCTCAAGCTGCAGATCGCCGGCCTGTCCGCGGGCCACGACCTGACCGTCGTGCGGCGCGACGAGGCGAAGGGCAAGTACTCCGTCCTCTACTACCGCGGCGACACGATCCTCGCCGCCGACTGTGTCAACGCCCCCCTGGACTTCATGGCCGTCAAGGCCGCCATCGCCGGTGGGGCGGCGATCCCGCCCGGCGAGGCCGCCGACCCGGCGGTCCAGCTCAAGTCGATCTCGAGGAAGCCGTCATGACCCACCCCCTGCCGCCGACCCCCGTCTCGCCGTCCGGCCCGGTCGACACCTCCCCGATCTCGTTGACCCCGGCAGCCGGGCTCGACCTCGACCCGGTGTGGCGCTCGGTCGTGCCCGAGACGCGGACCCGCAGCAACGACATCCATCTGCCGATCTCGCTGGCGTACGCCGAGCGCCTGTGCCGCGCCTACCCGGAGGCCGATGCGGAGCTGGTGCGGGTGGCGATCCTGCTGCACGACACCGGCTGGGGCCGGGTCGACGAGAGCCGGATCCTCTCCGAGGGCTTCTCGGGCGACTGGCGCAAGGCGGAGATCCGGTTCGAGCACGAGCGGCAGGGCTGCGTCATCGCCCGCGAGGTGCTGCCGCCGCTGGGCTACGCCGAGGAGTTCGTCGCCGCGGTGTGCGCGATCGTGGACGGGCACGACACCCGCAAGGAGGCCTACTCGCTGGAGGACGCGCTGGTCCGCGACGCCGACCGGCTGTGGCGCTTCGACCACGCCGGGATCGCGCTCGCGTCGGGCTGGTTCGGGCTCGACCCGGCGACCTACTGCGACCGGCTCGCCCGCGAGATCGTCCCCGAGCTGCTGACCGAGGCGGCCATCGCGATGGCCCAGGCCGACCTGACCCGCTCCAACCGGCTGCTCAAGACCGACGTGCTGCGCGAGGAGACCTCGTGACCCGGCCCGCCCTCGACCTGCCCTGGACCCACGTCGAGGACCTGTACGTCGACGGCGCCTGGCGTCTCGCGCGCGGCACCGGCCGGCTGCCCGTCGTCGACCCGGCGACCGGTGAGGAGTGGGGCTCGGTGCCCGACGCCTCGCCCGAGGACGTCGCGGACGCGATGGCCGCCGCGGTCACGGCGTTCCGGTCGGGGCCGTGGCCGTCCCTGTCGCCGAGCGAGCGGGCCGAGGTGCTGCTCCGGATGGCCGACGAGCTGGAGAAGCGGGCCGAGCCGCTGTCGTGGACGAACACCCGCGAGAACGGCTCGCCGGTCGCCGAGACCGCCGGTGCCGCGGCCAACGCGGCCGGGATCCTGCGCCATGTCGCCTCCCTCGCCTCGTGGCTGGAGGCCGAGGACGTGCGGCCGTTCCCGGCGGGCGGCGCGGAGACCGTCGTACGACGTGAGCCGGTCGGGCCGTGCGTGCTGATCGCGCCCTGGAACTTCCCGATCAACCTGATGGTGATCAAGCTGGCGCCCGCGCTGCTCGCCGGCTGCACCGTGGTGCTGAAGCCGGCGGAGTCGACCCCGCTGTCGATCCGCTTCGTCGTCGAGGCCGCCTCGGCGGCGGGGGTCCCGCCGGGCGTGGTCAACCTGGTCACCGGTGGGGGAGCGGTCGGTGAGGCGCTGGTGCGCCACCCCGACACCGCCAAGGTCGCCTTCACCGGCTCGACGCCGGTGGGCCGCCGGATCGGCGCGGCCTGCGGCGAGCTGCTCAAGCCGGTGACCCTGGAGCTCGGCGGCAAGTCCTCGGCGATCGTGCTGGAGGACGCGGACCTCGACGCCATGGCCGCCGTCCTGGTGCGCTCGTCGATGCGCAACACCGGCCAGACCTGCTACATCTCCACCCGGATCCTGGCGCCCGCGTCGCGCTACGACGAGGTGGTCGCGATGGTCACCGCGACCATCGCCGCCGGCAAGCAGGGCGATCCGTTCGAGCCCGACACGGTCTTCGGGCCGCTCGCCACGGCGCGGCAACGTGACCTGGTGGTCGGCTACCTCGAGGGCGCGGTCGCCGAGGAGGCGCGGGTCACGACCGGCGGCGCGGCCGTCGATGGACCCGGCTACTTCGTGGAGCCGACGGTGCTCGCCGACGTGACGCCGTCCATGACCGTCGCGCGGGAGGAGGTCTTCGGCCCGGTCCTCTCGGTGTTGCGCTACGAGACCCTCGACGAGGCGATCGCGCTGGCCAACGACACCTCCTTCGGCCTGGGCGGCCTGGTCTTCTCCTCCTCGCCGGAGCAGGCTCTGGCAGTGGCCGAGCGGATGGACACCGGCTCGGTCGGGCTCAACTTCTTCGCCTCCAACCACGCCGCGCCCTTCGGTGGTCGGCACGACTCCGGCCTCGGCGTCGAGTACGGCGTGGAGGGGCTCTCGGCGTACCTCACCTTCAAGTCGATCCACCGGAAGGCCTGATGCGGGCCACGCCCGGCCCGAGCCGTCGGCGCGCGAAGCTGCCGAGTTCCTGTGATGCCCGCGCCGCGGCATCACCGCCATGCTTCCGATGACCGCTCGGACAGCTCGGCGAGCCCGTTGACCCTGTCTCGACGCGAGGTCTACATTCGACGTCCCTGCTTCTCCCTGGCGTCGCCCACCGACCCCGACCGTGCCAGAGAGGCTCTGAGAGATGGCAACACCGCAGGCAGACGACCGGATCGCCCTTGGTGCGCTCCGTGTGGCGCCCGTCCTCCACAGGTTCGTGCGTGACGAGGCGCTGCCCGGCACTGGGCTCGACGACGGAGCCTTCTGGGCCGGGGTGGAGGCGATCCTGGTCGCCTTCGGACCTCGCAACCGGGCGCTGCTGGAGCGGCGTGACGAGCTTCAGCGGCTGCTCGACGACTGGCACACGGCGCACCCGGGACCGGTCGCGGACCAGGCGGGCTATGTGGCGATGCTGCGGGAGATCGGGTACGTGGTCGAGGAGCCGGCCGCCTTCTCGATCGACCCGGGCGAGGTGGACGCGGAGGTCGCGGTGCAGGCCGGGCCGCAGCTCGTCGTGCCTGTCCTCAACGCGCGGTTCGCGGCCAATGCGGCCAACGCTCGCTGGGGCT
The DNA here is from genome assembly GCF_054954065.1 of Nocardioides sp. S5-5. Lineage (NCBI taxonomy): Bacteria > Bacillati > Actinomycetota > Actinomycetes > Propionibacteriales > Nocardioidaceae > Nocardioides > Nocardioides sp. S5-5. The sequence continues at coordinate 3,157,744 of NZ_CP199913.1, read as the reverse complement.
CGCTGTACGACGCGCTCTACGGCACCGATGTGATCGGCGAGGACGACGGTCGGGAGCGCGGGACGTCGTACAACCCGCGCCGGGGCGCCGAGGTGATCCGGCGCGCCCGGGTGTTCCTGGACGCGCACTTCCCCCTCGGGGACGGCACACATGCCGACGCGAAGGCGTACGCCGTCGTCGACGGCGCGCTGGTGCCCGCGTTGGCCGACCCGACTCAGCTGGTCGGGTGGCGCGGTGACCCGGCGGCGCCCGAGGCGGTGCTGCTGGTCCACCACGGCCTGCACGTGGAGATCCTCATCGACCGGGACGACCCGATCGGGCGCGACGACCAGGCCGGGGTCAAGGACCTGCTGCTGGAGTCGGCGATCTCCACGATCATGGACCTGGAGGACTCGGTGGCCGCGGTCGACGCCGACGACAAGGTCGCGGGCTACCGCAACTGGCTGCTGCTCAACCAGGGCACGCTGAGTGCCGAGGTCGCCAAGGGTGGCCAGTCGTTCGTGCGTGGTCTCGCGCCGGACCGGGTCTATGACGGCCCGTCGGGCCAGGTGAGGCTGCCGGGTCGCTCGCTGCTGTTCGTGCGCCAGGTCGGCCACCTGATGACCACCGACGCGGTGCTCCTCGACGGCCCGGACGGCCCCGAGGAGGTGCCCGAGGGCGTGCTGGACGCGATCATGACCGCGTTGTGCAGCCTGCCCGATCTCCAGGGCCGCGCCGAGCTGGCCAACTCCCGGGTCGGCGCGATGTACGCCGTGAAGCCGAAGATGCACGGTCCGGACGAGGTCGCGTTCACCGACGACCTGTTCGCCGCGGTCGAGGACCTGCTCGCCCTGCCCCGGGCCACGATCAAGCTCGGGATCATGGACGAGGAGCGGCGTACCTCGGCGAACCTGGCCGCCTGCATCCACGCGGCCCGGGGCCGGGTCGCGTTCATCAACACCGGCTTCCTGGACCGCACCGGCGACGAGCTGCACACCTCGATGCTGGGTGGGCCGATGATCCGCAAGGCCGACATGCGCGGCACGGCGTGGATCGCCGCGTACGAAGACCGATCCGTCGACATCGGCCTCGCCTGCGGGCTGGCCGGGCGGGCGCAGATCGGCAAGGGGATGTGGGCCAAGCCGGACGCGATGGCCGAGATGCTGGAGCAGAAGGCCGGTCATCCCCGGGCCGGCGCGAGCTGCGCCTGGGTGCCCTCGCCGACCGCGGCGACGCTGCACGCGCTGCACTACCACGAGGTCGACGTGGCGGCCCGGCAGCGCGAGCTGGCCGGCGGTCGTCGTACGACGCTCGAGCAGCTGCTCACGGTTCCCCTCGCCGGCGATGCCGAGGTGGCCGCCTGGACGGCGGCGGACAAGGCCGCGGAGGTCGACAACAACCTGCAGGGCGTGCTCGGCTACGTGAAGCGATGGATCGATGAGGGCATCGGCTGCTCGAAGGTGCCCGACATCCACGGCGTCGCGCTGATGGAGGACCGGGCCACCTGCCGGATCTCCAGCCAGCACGTCGCCAACTGGCTGCGCCACGGCGTGGTCACGATCGACGAGGTCGAGGCGGCGTTGCGCCGGATGGCGGCCGTCGTCGACGAGCAGCAGGCCGGCGAGGGATACCGGCCGATGGGCCCGGCCTTCGACGGTCACGCGTTCGCGGCCGCCCGCGCGCTGGTGCTGGAGGGGCTGGCGCAGCCGTCGGGCTACACCGAGCCGATCCTGCACCGGCAGCGGCGCGAGGTGAAGGCCGGGTGAGCACGGATGCGATCGCGGCCGAGCTGACCGCGGAGCTGGACGCGCGGCTGGCCGGCGCCGACGCCGCGCTGGCCCGCGACTACCCCGGGGAGCGGCCCGGACGGCAGCCGGTGCATACGGTCTACGTCGCCGCCGACCGGTACGACGCCGGCCTGGTGCCGCGCTACGGCGGCGAGGCGCTGGCGGCCCTCGACGAGCACGCCCGGGCGTTCGCCGACCTGGTGGCCGACGACGCCCTGGTGGCCCGGGTCCGGGCGAAGCTGGTGAGCGAGCCGGTCGAGGACCTGCGGATCGACTTCGAGGACGGCTACCTCGGCAAGTCCGACGCCGAAGAGGAGGCCGACGTCCGCCGGGCCGCGGCCGACCTCGCGGCGAGCCAGCGGGCCGGTACCGCCGCGCCCTTCGGCGGCATCCGGATCAAGAGCCTCGACCCGGCCACCCGCACCCGCGCGGTGCGCACCCTCACGGCGTACGTCGCCGCCTTGGTCGAGGCCGGCGGAGACCTGGCCGACTGGGTGGTGACGCTGCCGAAGGTGACCAGTGTCGACCAGGTCGAGGCGATGGTGCATGCCTGCGCGAGCCTGGAGCGGGGCCTGGGCCTGGCCGAAGGCTCGCTGCGCTTCGAGATCCAGGTGGAGACGCCGCAGTCGATCCTCGGCGCCGACGGCACCGCGCTGGTGGCCCGGATGGTCCACGCGGCGGCGGGCCGGCTGACCGGCCTGCACTACGGCACCTACGACTACTCGGCGTTCTGTGGCATCGCCGCCGCCCAGCAGTCGCTCGCGCATCCGGTGGCCGACCACGCGAAGCTGGTCATGCAGGCGGCCGCGGCCGGCACCGGCGTGCGGCTCTCCGACGGCTCGACCAACATCCTGCCCGTCGGGAGTCCCGACCAGGTGCGGGCCGCGTGGGCCCACCACCATGGACTGGCACGCCGCTCACTGGAGCACGGCCTGTACCAGGGCTGGGACCTGCACCCGGCCCAGCTCCCGACGCGGTACGCCGCGACGTACGCCTTCTACCGCTCCGGGCTCGCCCCGGCGCTCTCCCGACTCGACGACTACGCCCGGCGGGAGTCGGGTGGCATCGCGGATGAGCCGGCGACGGCACGGGCGCTGGCGGCGTACCTGCTGCGGGGGCTCGACTGCGGCGCCGTCGACCCGGCCGAGGTGACGACGCTGCCGCTGAGCCTGCACGACCTGCGAGGGCTGGCCGAGGGCCGGCCGGTGAGGACGGACCGATGACCCATCGCCTGGGAGCCAACCAGTACGGCAAGGCGGAAACGCGCGTGGTGCGCATCGTCCGCGACACGCCCCTGCATGAGATCCACGACCTCAATGTGTCGACGGCGCTGCGCGGCGACTTCGCCGCGGCCCACGTGTCCGGGGACCAGGGGCGGGTGCTGCCGACCGACACCCAGAAGAACACCGCCTTCGCCTACGCCAAGCTGCACGGGGTGTCGTCGATCGAGGACTACGCGCTCGCGCTGGGGCGCCGGCTGCTGGAGGCCTGCCCGGCAGCGGCCCAGGCGCAGGTGAAGGTCGAGCAGTACGCCTGGGACCGGATCGGCGATCATTCGTTCAGTCGGCGTGGCGGCGCCACCCGCACGGCCCTCGCCACCGTCGGGCGGGAGACCTCCACGGTGCTCTCCGGCGTGCGCGACCTGGTGCTGATGAACACCACCGACTCCGAGTTCAAGGGCTTCCTGGTCGACGAGTTCACGACCCTGGCCGAGGCGGACGACCGGATCCTGGCCACCTCCCTGGTCGCGCAGTGGCGGCACACCACGACCGACGTCGACTGGAACTCCTCGTACGACGCCGCGCTCGCGACGCTGCTGAGCACCTTCGCCGGCACCTACTCCCGGGCGCTCCAGGAGACGCTGCACGCGATGGGCGGTGCGCTGCTGGACGACCAGCCCGATCTGGCCGAGGTGCGCTTCTCGGCGCCCAACAAGCACCACTTCCTGGTCGACTTCAGCGGGTTCCGGGTGGACGGGCTCACCAACGACGGGGAGGTGTTCGTCGCCGCGGACCGGCCCTACGGGCTGATCGAGGCCCAGGTCGTGCGTGACGACGCGCCGCCGGCGGGCGATGCCTGGCTGGCCGTTCCGGGGTTCTGCTGATGTCCGGCGTGACCGTGACTCGGGAGCTCCTGCTCGGCTGCCTGTCGGTGCCGCGGTGGGCCGACGACGTCCTCGCCGGGACGCCGTACGACGACCGGGCCACCCTGCTCGAGGCGGCCGACACGGCGGCCCGCGAGCTCAGCGACGCCGAGCTCGACCAGGCGCTCGCGGGCCATCCGCGGATCGGCGAGCGCGGGGGAGCGCAGTCCCGGCGCGAGCAGGCCGGCGTCGATCCGGCGGCGGGCGACACCGCGGCGCGGCTGGCGACCGGGAACGCAGCCTACGAGGAGCGTTTCGACCGGGTCTTTCTGATCCGCGCGGCCGGCAGGGACGCCGACGCGATCCTCGCCGAGCTCGACCGGCGTCTCGGCAATGACGACGCCGCCGAGCGCGCCGAGACCGTCGACAACCTGCGCCAGATCGCCCTGCTCCGGCTCGAGGAGGCTCTCGGATGAGCGCCCTGTCGACCCACGTCCTCGACACCGCGGCCGGCCGCCCCGCCGTGGGCGTTCCGGTGCGCCTGGAGACCCGCGGCGGCGAGCCGCTGGGCGCGGGTGTGACCGACGCGGACGGCCGGGTGGCGGCACTGGGCCCGGAGCTGGCCGCGGGCGACTACGTGCTGCGGTTCGACGTCGCGGCGTACGTCACCGGCTTCTATCCCGAGGTGGTCGTGGTCTTCACGATCCCAGACGACGGTGCGGACCAGCACGTCCACATCCCGCTGCTGCTCAGCCCCTACGGCTACTCGACCTACCGTGGCAGCTGACCTCGACCTGGTCGTCTTGGCGCGACGGGCGATCGTGGACGGCGAGGAGCGCGCGGTCGCGGTGGGCGTCGCGGACGGACGGGTCGCCGTGGTGGCGGGCTTCTCGGAGCCGCCGGCCGCTACCCGCATCGTCACGCTGGAGGACGACGAGGTGCTGCTACCCGGCCTGGTCGACACCCACGTCCACGTCAACGAGCCGGGACGCACCGAGTGGGAGGGCTTCGCGAGTGCGACCGCCGCGGCCGCCGCGGGCGGGGTGACCACGATCGTCGACATGCCGCTCAACTCGATCCCGCCCACGACCACGGTCGAGCACCTCCGGGTCAAGCAGGACGTGGCGCGCGGCCAGGTGTGGGTCGACGTCGGCTTCTGGGGCGGCGCGGTGCCGGACAACCTCGCGGACCTGGCCGGCCTGCACGAGGCGGGCGTGTTCGGGTTCAAGTGCTTCCTGCTCGACGCGGGCGTCGTGGAGTTCGGCCACCTCGAGCCGGACGCCTTCGCCGCCGCGATGGCCGAGACCGCACGGCTGGACGCGCTGATGATCGTGCATGCCGAGGACGGCTCCCTGATCGACGACGGGGCGCTCGACGGGGTCCGGTACGCCGGCTTCCTGGCCTCCCGGCCGCGCGGGGCGGAGGAGGCCGCGATCCGCCTGGTCCTGGACGAGGCGCGGGCCACCGGCGGCCGGGCGCACGTCGTCCACCTGAGCGACGCTGACGCGGTGCCGCTGCTGCGGGCGGCCCGGGCCGAGGGCGTGGACGTGAGCGTCGAGACCTGTCCCCACTACCTGACCTTCGACGCCGAGCACATCGATGACGGGGCGACCGCTCTCAAGTGCTGCCCGCCGATCCGCGAGGCGGCCAACCGCGAGGCGCTGTGGGCCGCGCTGGCCGTCGGCGACATCGACTTCGTCGTCTCCGACCACTCGCCATGCACCGCCGAGCTCAAGCAGCGCGGCGGAGGCGACTTCGGCGCCGCGTGGGGCGGCATCGCGTCGGTCCAGCTCGGCCTGCCCGCGGTGTGGACCGGCGCCCACGAGCGCGGCCGGCCGCTTGCCGACGTCGTGCGCTGGATGGCCACCGCGCCGGCCGATCGGTGCGGCCTCGCCCACAAGGGTCGGATAGCCGTCGGCGCGGATGCCGACCTGGTGCGCTTCGCGCCCGACGAGGAGCTCACCGTCGACGTGGCCCGGCTGCGGCACCGCAACCCGGTCTCGGCGTACGCCGGGCGCACGCTGCGCGGCCTCGTCCGGGAGACCTGGCTGCGCGGCGTACCCGTCGACGACGAGCCACGAGGACGACTCCTGGAGAGGGGAAGACGATGACCTACTACGTGCCCCGGGGCGGCCTGCCGCCCCAGACGGCGCTGACCACCGATCGCGCGCGGTTCACCACGGCGTACGCCGTGATCCCGCGGCGCACGCTCAGCGACATCACGGCGTCCCACCTGCCTGGCTGGGACGCCACCCGGCTGTGGGTGCTGGCCCGGCCCCTGTCCGGCTTCGCCGAGACCTTCAGCCAGTACGTCGTCGAGGTCGCCCCCGGCGGCGGCTCTGAGGCCCCCGAGACCGATCCGGACGCCGAGGGGGTCCTCTTCGTCGTCGACGGCGCGCTCACGCTCACCCTCGATGGGACCGAGCACGCCCTCGTCCCCGGCTCTTACGCCTATCTCCCACCGGAGATGCCCTGGACGCTGCACAACCCGTCCGGGACAACGGCGTCCTTCCACTGGATCCGCAAGTCCTACGAACGGGTCGCCGGCCTGGACATACCGCCGGCCTTCGTGATGCGCGAGCAGGACGTCGAGCCGATCGAGATGCCCGGCACAGCCGGCGCCTGGTCCACCACCCGCTTCGTCGACCTGACGGACCTGCGCCACGACATGCACGTCAACATCGTCACCTTCGAGCCCGGCGGCGCGATCCCGTTCCCGGAGACGCACGTGATGGAGCACGGCCTCTACGTCCTGGAGGGCAAGGCCGTCTACCTGCTCAACGAGGACTGGGTCGAGGTCGAGGCCGGCGACTTCATGTGGCTGCGCGCCTTCTGCCCCCAGGCCTGCTACGCCGGTGGTCCGGGACGGTTTCGGTACCTGCTCTACAAGGACGTCAACCGGCACGCGGGCCTCCATCTGCCCGGGCGACCCGGCTCAGCGTGACTGCAGCTCAGCCCACCGACCGCCCGATGCCCTGGGCGGCGACCTGCAGCGCCGCGACCAGGCGGGCTCGGTCGCGCTTGAGCGAGGGCACGACGACGCCGAGCGCGGCGACGACCCGCCCGCCGGCGGGGACGGGTACGGCGACCGAGCAGGCGCCGAGGGTCATCTCCTCGACCGTGGTGGCGTAGCCGTCGCGGCGGATCTGCTCGAGCTGCTCGCGGATCCGGGCCGGCTGGGTGATCGTGTACGGCGTGATCCGGGCCAGCCGGGCCAGCGCGGCGGCCTCGACGTCGTCGGGCGCGTGGGCGAGCAGCACCTTGCCGACGCCGGTCGCGTGGAGGGGGAGCCGGGAGCCGACGGTGCTGACCACAGGCACCGAGGCGCGGCCGGAGAGGCGCTCGAGGTAGAGCACCTCGGTGCCCTCGCGGACGGCGAGGTGGACGGTGGCCCGGGTGGTGGCGTGCAGGTCGTTCATGAACGGCGCGGCGACCTCGCGCAGCCCGGTCTCGACAGGGGCGAGCAGGCCGACCTGCCACAGCCGCCGGGCGACGACGTACTCCCCGCTGGGCCGGCGGACCAGCGCGCCGCCGGCGACCAGCTCGCCGACCAGGCGGTGGGCGGTGGGCAGCGGCAGGTCGGCGCGCCGGGCCAGCTCGGACAGGGTGAGGCGGCGGTGCGTCTCGTCGAAGGCGAACAGCAGGGCCAGACTGCGCGACACGACGGTCGCGCCCGGGACGGACGTGTTCCCAGCCAACCGGCCACCTTTCACTCAGTGGAAGAAGTCTATCGCGCGGCACACCCTGTGGCCCCTAGCGTGGGGGCATGGACTCGCAAGCGCGGATCACCGCCGAGATCACCGAGGCGCACGCCGCGACCCCACCGGGCGCCGCGCAGCCGCGGATCGACTTCCCGCCGTACCGCAGCTCCGCGTTGCGCCACCCCACCAAGGACCTGCGCCACGCCGACCCCGAGGGGATCGAGCTGGTGGCGCCGGTGTTCGGGCACTCCGACATCGACCCGGTCGAGGCGGACCTGACCATCCAGCACGGCGGCGAGCCGATCGGCGAGCGGATGCTGCTCACCGGTCGGGTCCTCGACGGCGACGGGCGCCCGGTGCGCCACCAGCTGGTCGAGATCTGGCAGGCCAACGCGGGCGGGCGCTACATCCACAAGCGCGACCAGCACCCGGCGCCGATCGACCCGAACTTCACCGGCGTCGGGCGCTGCCTGACCGACGGTGACGGGAACTACCGGCTCACCACGATCAAGCCGGGCCCGTACCCGTGGCGCAACCACCTCAACGCCTGGCGCCCCGCCCACATCCACTTCTCGCTGTTCGGCACCGAGTTCACCCAGCGGCTGATCACGCAGATGTACTTCCCGGGCGACCCGCTGTTCGCGCTCGACCCGATCTATCAGTCGATCACCGACCAGGCTGCCCGCGACCGCCTGGTCGCGACCTACGACCACGACCTGACCACCCACGAGTGGGCGACCGGCTACCGCTGGGACATCGTCCTGACCGGCACCCACGCGACGCCCCTGGAGCGTGCCGACCATGAGTGAGACCCTCGCGCCCACCCCCGGGCAGACCATCGGCCCGTTCTTCCACGACGCGCTGCCGTACGCCGGCGGCCCCTTCCTGGTGCCCGCCGGCTCGGCCGGCGCGGTCCGTCTCCACGGCACCGTGTACGACGGCAGCGGTGCCCCCGTCCCCGACGCGCTCGTCGAGATCCGGCAGGCCGACCCGGCCGGGCGGGCGCCGCGGGTCGAGGGCTCGCTGCGCCGCGACGGCCGGTTCACCGGGTGGGGCCGGGCGGCCACCGACGCGTCCGGCCGCTACGCGTTCACGACCGTCGAGCCGGGCGGCGTCGACGGCGGGGCGGCGTTCTTCTCGGTCGTCGTCTTCGCCCGTGGACTGCTGGACCGGCTGTGTACCCGGGCCTACCTGCCGGGGGAGTCGGACGACTTCCTCGCCGGACTTCCCGCGGCCGAGGCGCAGACCCTGCGGGCCGAGCGCGACGCCGAGGGCAGTCTCCGCTTCGACATCCACCTGCAGGGCGAGCGGGAGACGGTGTTCCTGCGCTACCCGCGGCACGACGGATGAGCGACCTGCTGCGCCCCGGCGCGCACCGGGCCGCCGGGATCGCCGACGACACCGCGGTCCTGGCCGCCCTGCTGCGCGTGGAGACGGCCTGGGCGCGGGCCCTGGTCGCCGTGGGCGTCGCGAGTGACGCCGAGGCCGCGAAGGTCGCCGAGGCTGCGGCCGGACTCGACGTCGACCTGACCGCCCTGGTGGCCTCGTCCGAGGCGGCCGGGAACCCGGTCGTGCCTCTGGTCGAGCTGCTCCGCGTCGCCGCGGGCGATGCCGCGGGCGCCGTCCACCGGGGGCTCACCAGCCAGGACGTCGTCGACACCGCGCTCGTCCTCCTCGCCCGCGACGCCGTCACCCGGGTCCGGACCGACCTGGTGAGCACCGGCGACGCCCTCGCGGCGCTGGCCCGCACCCACCGCGACGACCCGGCCGTCGCGCGGACCCTCACCCAGTGGGCGGTCCCGACCACCTTCGGGCTGCGCGCCGCCCAGTGGCTGGCCGGCGTGGGCGCTGCCGTCGCCGGACTGGACGGGCTCACCTTCCCGGTGCAGTGTGGCGGTGCGGCGGGCACCCGCGCCCTGCTGGCCGACCTCGCCGGACCCGGGGCGGCGGCGGCCGCGCCGGCGCTCGCGGAGGCGCTCGGCCTGGCCGACGCCGACCTGCCCTGGCACACCCGCCGCGCTGCGCTCACCGCGATCGGCGACGCGCTCACCACCGCCACCGACGCGCTCGGCGTGGTGGCCGCCGACGTGCTGCTGCTCGGGCGTCCCGAGATGGCCGAGGTCCGTGAGGGTGCGGTGGCCGGACGGGGCGGCTCCTCGACCATGCCGCACAAGCAGAACCCGGTGCTGTCGGTGCTCGTGCATGCCGCCGCGCAGCAGGCGCCCGGCCTGGCCGCACAGCTGCACCTGTCCGCGGCGGGTGCCGTCGACGAGCGCCCCGATGGTGCCTGGCACGCCGAATGGCCTGTCGTGGCGCGGCTCCTGGCGCTCGCGGTCACCGCGGCGAGCCAGGCGGCCGAGCTGGTCGCCGGGCTGCGGGTCGACACCTCCGCGATGGCGGCCCGGGTCGACGCGGCCAGCGCGACCGGCGACCTCGACACCCGCGGCGGAACCGGCGAGGCCGGGCGCCTCGTCGACCTCGCGATCACCCGCTGGGAGGAGACCCGTGGTTGACCTGACCTTCACCCAGCTCGCCGGTGACGGCGACGCTGAGCGCGTCCTCGTCGTCGGCCCGTCCCTCGGCACCGGCGTCGCCGACCTCTGGCGCCGCTGCGCCGCGCTGCTCCCGGCGACCTGGCAGGTCGTCGGCTGGGACCTGCCCGGCCACGGCGCCGGAGCGCCCACGACGACGGCGTTCACCGTGGCGGACCTGGCCACCGCCGTCCGGGACCGGGCCACCGGGCTCGCCGCGGGGCGGCCGGTCGCCTACGCCGGCGTCTCCCTCGGCGGGGCGGTCGGCTTCACCATCGCGGTCCAGCCCGGACCGTTCGACGCGGTCGTCACGCTGGCGTCGGCCCCGCGGATCGGTACGCCGGAGGGCTGGCGCGAGCGGGCGGCACACGTCCGCAAGGCCGGGACCGCTGCCATGGTGGAGGGCTCGGCGGCCCGTTGGTTCGCGCCCGGCTTCCTCGATCGCGACCCGGCGACGGGCAGCGGCCTGCTGCTCGCCCTGCAGTCCGTCGACGACGAGTCCTACGCGCTGGCCTGCGAGGCGCTCGCGGCCCATGACATCCGGGACCGGGTCGCGTTCGCGCCGGTGCCGCTGCTGAGAGCCGGTGGAGAGCACGACGTCGTCGTGACCCCCGACCAGGTCGAGGTCGCGCTCGCGGGCGTCGCCCACCTGCCGCCCGCCGAGGACCCCGCCGCCACCGCAGACCTGATCACCACCTTCCTGGAGGCCGACCGATGACCTATGACGACCCCTTCGACGCCGGGATGAGCGTCCGCCGGGAGGTGCTCGGCGACGCGCACGTCGACCGGGCCGAGGCCGCGAAGACCGCGTTCACGCACGACTTCCAGGAGCTGATCACCCGCTATGCGTGGGGCAGCGTCTGGACCCGGCCGGGCCTGGACCGCCGCAGCCGCTCGGTCGCCGTACTGACCGCGATGATCGCGCTCGGGCACTGGGAGGAGTTCGCGATGCACGTGCGCGCGGCCCGCACCAACGGGCTCAGTGACGACGAGATCGCCGAGGTGATCTTGCAGGCCGCGATCTACTGCGGCGTCCCGGCCGCGAACCACGCCTTCGCCGTCGCCAAGGGCGTGCTGGAGGAGGAACGATGAACCGCATCACCACCGACGTCGCGATCGTCGGCGCCGGGCCCGCGGGCCTGATGCTGGCGCACCTGCTGCAGCGCGCCGGGATCGGCTCGGTCGCGATCGACATCCGCGGCCGTGAGGAGATCGAGAACACCCACCGGGCCGGGATCCTGGAGCAGGACAGCGTGCGCCTGCTGACCGAGAGCGGCGTGTCCGACCGGGTGCTGCGCGACGGCTACCGGCATGCCGGGATCGACCTCGCCTTCGGCGGCGGCGGGCACCGGATCGACTTCGAGGAGCTGGTCGGCGCCTCGGTCCAGCTCTACCCGCAGACCGACGTGTTCATCGACCTCGCCGATGCCCGTGCGCGCGACGGCGGGGACGTGCGGTTCGGCGTGAGCGAGGTGTCGGTCGCCGACATCACGGGGGACCGGCCGCTGATGAGGTTCACCGACGCGGACGGCGTACCCCACGAGGTCGCGGCACGAGTCCTGGTCGGGGCCGACGGCTCGCGCAGCATCTGCCGCCACGAGTTCCCCGAGGTGCTGCGCCGCCAGTTCTTCCGCGAGTACCCTTTCGCCTGGTTCGGCATCCTCTGCGAGGCGCCGCCCAGCAGCGAGGAGCTGATCTACAGCCACTCCGAGCGCGGCTTCGCGCTGATCAGCCAGCGCACGGAGACCCTGCAGAGGATGTACTTCCAGTGCGACCCGGCCGAGGACGTCGCCGCCTGGTCCGACGACCGGATCTGGGCGGAGCTGCAGGCCCGGGTCGGCGCCAACGGCTACGCGCTCGAGGAGGGGCCGATCACCTCCAAGGTGGTGCTGCCGTTCCGCAGCTTCGTGCAGGAGCCGATGCGGCACGGCAACCTGGTGCTCGCCGGCGACGCCGCCCACACCGTCCCGCCGACCGGCGCCAAGGGCCTCAACCTGGCGCTGGCCGACGTCCGGGTGCTCGCCGAGGAGCTCGAGCTCCACCTCCGAGGGGACGAGGTCGCACTCGACCGCTATGCCGAGCGCGCGCTGCAGCGGGTCTGGAAGGCCCAGCACTTCTCGTACTGGATGACCACGATGCTGCACCGCCTGCCCGAGGCGAGCGACTTCGACGTACGCCGGCAGGTCGGTGAGCTGACCTCGCTGGTCACCTCGACCGCCGGGTCGACCTACCTGGCGGAGGGCTACACGGGCTGGCCCTCCTGAGCCCTCAGCGTCAGTCGGGTTCTCCCTGTCCACAAGCGGGTCTCCGACGCCTTGAAGTGTCGGGGCCGGATGGGAGGATCCGGTCATGGATCTCGCCACCGCGCCTCGCTCGACAGCCCCGCCGCTGTCGCGGCTGAGCGCTGGGGTCCGGGCTCGCGAGGAGTCCCTGGTCGAGGAATGGACCACGATCGTGGAATGGGCCGTCGACCACGTCGTCGCCGGCGCTGAAGGGGCCGCGACGATCACTGCGGGCTACCTCGACACGGTGGTCCCGATCGCTGGGGACGGCACTCCGCTGGTCAGTGAGTTCGCGGTCATGGAGCTGGTCGCGGTGCTCGGCAGGTCTCCCGATGGCGGCAAGGCCTATGTCGGACGGATCCTGGAGTGTGCCTGGCGCCTGCCGAACGTGTACGCCGCCGTGGTGGCGGGACGGTTGGCGCCCTGGCGGCCGAACGGATCGCCGACCTCACCCGCCCCCTGTGCGCGGATGCTGCGGGGTTCGTGGACCGGCAGCTCTGGAACGCCTCCGGTGTCGGGTGGGCCCAGTTGGAGCGACTCGTGGCCGAGGCGGTGCTCCGGTTCGACCCCGAACACGCCGAGGCCGACCGCCGGCGTGCTACCGACCGGCGGCGTTTCGACATCGGTGCGGTCGATGAGCACGGTCTGGTCCACCTCGACGGAGTCATGGACGCCGCCGACGGACACGACCTGGACCTCGCCATCTCCCGGCGGGCCAAGACCCTCGGACGGCTCGGTGACGACTCGACGCTCGACGTGCGCCGCTCCAAGGCCGCCGCCGAACTGGCCCGCGCCGACCTCGCGTTGGACCTGTCGATCCCCGACCCGGTCACCCCGGAGGTCGCGGAGGTCGCGGAGGTCGCGGAGGCCGTGGAGCGACCGTCACGAGAGCCCGGCCGCACGGTGATCCTCAACATCCACATCACCGACACCACCCTCACCGACACCACCCTCACCGACACCACTGCTACCGGGGACAATCCGTTCGCCAGCCCGTTCGTGAATCCGGTGGGGCGCTGGGAGGGGGGCCGCTGCCCGATCTCCTCGACCCAGATCCGTGCATGGCTCCGAGCCAAGAACACGATGGTGATCGTGCGCCCGGTGATCGACCTGGCCGAGCATCACCCTGTCGGGTCCTACGAGATCCCCGACCGGCACCGCGCCCGCGTCGCGTTGCGGGATCACACGTGTCGGTTCCCGCACTGCACCCGTCCGGCCCGGCGTTGCGACCTCGACCACGCGACCCCCTTTGGGGAGGGCGGGCAGACGTGTCCGTGCAACCTCGTCCCGCTCTGTCGACGCCACCACCGCGCCAAGACTCACTCCGCCTGGCGTTACGTGACGCCGGCTCCGGCGACCTATGTGTGGACCAGCCCGGCCGGGTACCGGTTCCGCGTCGACCACCGCGGCACCCATCCCCTCCACCCACCCGACGAGTAGCCACCCCGCCCCACACCCTGCGAGTCCTCACGATCGCGGGGGCTCAGGCACGCAGGATGCGTTCAGCACCTCACGGACGCTCGCGGCGACGTACGCGTCCCACAGCGGCATCCGGCGCAGCAGGTAGTGCCCGACCGCGCCCATGTCGGTGAACTCGGCGTCGGCGACCTCGGCGGCCCGGGCGACGAAGGCCCGGGTGGCGCGGGGTGAGGTGATCCGGTCGAGGCGGCCGTGGGCGGCGCGGAGCAGCTTGCCGGTCAGCGGCGCGACCGGGTCGTCGGGCGGGAGCCAGGGGGCCAGGGCGACCACGCCACGGACGGAGGAGTGGCCGGCGACGGCGACGCCGGTGCGGGCGCCCATCGAGTGGCCGAGGACGGCGACCGGGAGGTCGTGGGTGTGGGCGATCTCGTCGAGCGCCCAGCGGGCGTCGGCGACCGGTGCGGGGGTCGCGGAGGCAGCGGCGTTCCAGCCCTTCATCCGATAGCGCAGCAGCAGCACGCCGACGTCGTCGCGGGCCACGGCGGCGGCGAGATGCCGGGCCAGGGTGCGGCCACGGCGCCAGGCCAGGCTGCGGCGGTCGAGCGGGTCGGTGCCGTGCTCGGCGCCGCCGTGCAGCACCAGCGCGATCGCCCGGGGCCGCGCGGGGAGCCAGCTGTCGGTGAACGACGGGGTGGTCATCGCCCGTGCCTCCTGAGCAGCTGGTAGGCCTCGAGGGTCGCCGCGCGCTGCTCCGCGTGGTCGACGATCGGCCCCGGGTAGTCGCCGGCGGGGTCGCTCAGCTCGGGCACCCAGCGCCGCACGTACCCGCCGTCCGGGTCGAACTTCCTGCCCTGCGTGGTCGGGTTGAAGACCCGGAAGTACGGCGCCGCGTCGGTCCCGCAGCCCGCCACCCACTGCCAGTTGTGCTGGTTGCTCGCGAGGTCGCCGTCGACCAGGTGGCGCATGAAGTGCCGGGCGCCGTGCTGCCACTCGACGTGCAGGTCCTTGACCAGGAAGGACGCGACGATCATCCGCACCCGGTTGTGCATCCAGCCCTCGGCGAGCAGCTGCCGCATCCCGGCGTCGACGATCGGGTAGCCGGTGCGTCCCGCGGCCCAGGCGTCCAGCCGGCGGCGCAGCTCGGCGCCGGTGACATAGGGCAGATCGCGCAGCTCGGGCCGGAAGTAGTCGCGCGCGGACGCCGGCCAGTGGTGCAGCACGTGCGCGTAGAACTCCCGCCAGGCCAGCTCCTTGCGGAAGGTGGCGGCGTGCGGCTCGCGCGCGTCGAGGTCTGCCAGCACCGTGCGCGGGTGGAGCGTGCCCCAGCGCAGGTCGGGGGAGAGCCGCGAGGTGGCGTCGAGGTCGGGGCGGTCGCGCACGTCGTCGTACGGCGTCCCGCGCCAGGCATCCCAG
The DNA here is from genome assembly GCF_054954065.1 of Nocardioides sp. S5-5. NCBI lineage: Bacteria > Bacillati > Actinomycetota > Actinomycetes > Propionibacteriales > Nocardioidaceae > Nocardioides > Nocardioides sp. S5-5. The sequence goes on along the minus strand of NZ_CP199913.1, from coordinate 3,142,549 downwards.
CGTGCGCGTGCCGCCGCCTCGCCCGCGTCCGGGAGGTCGACGCCGGACACGTCCGGCTCGTCGGGCAGGTCGTCGCCGGACGCGGTGACCCAGTCCGTGGCGGCCGGATCGGACTCGGCCGGCGCGCGCCAGCCGTGGGCGACCCACGCCCTGTGGAAGGGCGTGAACACCCGGTAGGGACCGCCGCCCTTGGTCAGCAGGCGGCCCGGTGCGACGGCGTACGGCGACCCGGTGCGCACCAGGGGGACCGCGCCGAGGGCCCTCTCGACGCGGGCGTCCCGGGCGGCGCCGTACGGAGCGAAGTCGGCGCTGACGTGGACCGCCTGCGCACCGACCTCCTCGACCACCGCGGGCACGACCTGCTCCGGTCGGCCGGAGCGGACCACGAGGCCCGGTCCGTGCCGGCGCAGGTCGGCGTCGAGGGCGCGCAGGGTGCGCAGCAGGTAGCCGCGGCGGACGTCGCCCGAAGGCCCCCACAGCGCGGGATCGAGCACGAACAGCGGTAGCACCGGACCGTCCGCCGCCGCGGCCAGCAGGGCCGGGTGGTCACCGAGGCGCAGGTCCCGACGGAACCACAGGATGCTCGGACTCACCCGGCCATGCTGGCAGACGGACCCTCAGGCTCCGCAGGCCGTTGGGCCCGCTGCCGACCACGAGGGCGTCCGTCATGGCTCGACCGTACGACGGCCGCGGGCTCGGGCCCCACGTCCCGAGAGGCCGGACCTCGCGGGCCGGCTTTGGTCCCGGCGCACAAGCACCACGGCGATCAGCCCGCCTCGACCAGCACCGCGCGACCCAGCCAGGGGTGGCTACCGTGGGGTCCATGCGGGTTCCCGAGTTCTCCGACGAGCAGATCGCGGCCGACCTCGCCGCCGCGGCCGCCGAGCTCGGCGAGCCGTTGACGGCGGCGGCGTACGACGGCTGGCAGCGGCAGCGAGACGCGGCCTCGCCCGCGTTGCTGATCCGCCGGTTCGGGTCGTGGAACGCCGCCTGCGCGCGCGCCCGGGTCGCCACCAACAAGACCCGCTCGACGAGCCGGAGGTGGAGCGACGACGATGTCGTGGCGATCGTCGCGCGCTATCTCGCCGAGCCCGGAAGCACCGGCTCGTTCGCCGACTATGCGTCCTGGGCCAAGGCCCAGGACGGGGTGCCGAGCGGCGCGACGCTGCGCCAGCGGTTCCCGTGGGCCGAGGTCAAGAAGCGGGCATCGGGAGGCAGATGAGCCCGGCGTGGCGCGGCGCTGCCCGCGCTGCGGACGCCCTACCTCTTCGTGCTGGTGCGCGACTGACGCTCACGCCGCGGAGTACGGGCTGGTCCGCAGCAGCGTGGCCAGGTGCGCCGCGTTGGCGGCGAGCGTCTTCGTCGTGGCGGCGGTCTTCTCGGGCTCGGGGTCGAGGTCGCGGTAGTCGGTCGACTGCATCGCCTCGCCGACCCAGTAGGTGACGCCGTTGGGCGGGATCGTGAACCCGACGTCGCTGAGCGCCTGGTAGACCTCGGCCGAGACGTGGTGCGCGCCGTCCTCGTTGCCGACGACGGCGACGCCCGCGACCTTGCCGGAGGTGAGCATCCGGCCCTCGTCATCGGTCTCGCCGAGCTCGGCGTCGAGCCGTTCGAGCACGACCTTGCACACCGAGGCCGGCTGCCCCATCCAGATCGGGGTGGCCAGCACCAGGATGTCGGCGTCCAGCACCTGCTGCCGGATCGTCGGCCACGCGTCCCCGTCGCCCTCGTCGGTGCTCACGCCGAAGGCGACGTGGTGGTCGACGATGCGCACCACGGTGCCCTGGACGTCGTACTCGGCCAGCGCCGCCAGCACTCGGCGGCCGAGCAGCTCGGAGCTGGAGGGCGCCGGGGTCGGCTTGAGCGTGCAGCACAGCACGAGGGCGCGCAGCGGTCGGTTGTTGGTGGAGTCGTCCATGCGCCGGGAGGTACCCGGGCGCCGGCCCGCCACCCGGGTCAGCTCACGGCGATCGCCAGGAGGACCACGGCGACGGCCGGGAGCGCGAGCTGGGTGATCGCGGCGCGCGCCTTGTCGGGCGACGACAGCAGCAGGACCAGGCCCGCGGCCACCATCGAGCCGGCGCCGCAGAAGACCAGGGTGGCGCCGACCGTGTCGTCGTCGGCGCCGAACGCGACGATCCCGCCGGCGGTGATGAGGGCGAGGAAGAGGGTGTAGAACCCCTGGTTGAAGGCCAGCTCCTTGGTGGCCTCAGCCTCGGCCGGGCTGGTGCCGAAGGTCGCCCGGGTGCGCGCACTGGTCCAGGTCAGCGACTCCATCACCCAGATGTATCCGTGGAGCAGGGCGGCGAGCCCGGCGAACACCAGCGCGGCAGCTCCCGTCGCACCGGTGACCGCAAGGGTCACAGAAGGCCTTCCTTCTCCAGCCAGTCCTTCGCGATCGTCGCGGCGGGCAGCTGCTCGTCGACGCTGCGGGCGTCGAGGTCGACCAGGTCCTCGGGCGACATCGCCGCGCTGACCTTGTTGATGATGCCTGCGGCCTCGTCGCTCAGGTCCTCGCCGGCGACCGGCACGACGTGGGAGGCGAGGAACAGGCCCTTGGTGTCCTCGAGGGTCACCAGGTCGTTCTTCTTGATCGACGGGTCGCCGGTGTAGATGATCGCGAGCTGGATCGAGCCGTCCTTGAGCGCCTTGACGGTGAGCGGGCCGCCGCTGTCCTCGATGGGCGTGAAGGCCACGTCGACGCCGTAGGTGTCCTTGAGGCCCTTCGGGCCGTTGGGGCGGCTCTCGGCCTCGGAGTTGGCGCCGAAGGTCATCTTCTCGGTGACCTTGGCGAGATCGTCGATGGTGGTCAGGTCGTACTTCTCGGCGAACTCCCGGGTCACGACGTAGGAGTCCTGGTCGGTGGCGGGGGACTGGTCGAGCACCTCCAGGCCCTTGTCGTGCGCCGCGTCCTCGAGCTCGGCATAGACGTCGTCGGCGAGGCGGGCCGTGGTGTCGGGCTTCCAGACCTGCAGCAGCGGGCCGGTGTACTCGGGGAACAGGTCGATCGAGCCGTTCTCGATCTCGGGCAGGTAGACCTCGCGCTGGCCGATCCGGAAGTCACGCTGGACCGTGAAGTCGGCGGCCTCGAGCGCCTGGGCGTAGGCCTCGGCGATGATCTCGTTGGAGTAGTAGTCCTGGGAGCCGATCACGATCGTGTCGCCGCCTGCGTTGTTGCTGTCGCCGCTGCTGAGCGGGTCGTCGCTGCCGCACGCGGTCAGGGACAGCGCGGCGGCCGCGACCAGGGCGAGACCGAGCGGCGTGGATCGGCGCGGGGTGCGGGTCATGAGGGAACCTTTCGGGTGGTGGGGCGGCTGGTCCGCTGGAGGGCAGCCATGGTGAGGTCGAGCAGGAGGGCCAGCGCGGCGACGAGCAGCGCGCCGGCGAGCATCTCGTCGTACTGGCGGGACTTGAGGCCGGCGAAGAGATAGCGGCCCAGGCCGGTGTCGGAGATGTACGCCGCCAGCGTGGCCGTCGCGACGACCTGCAGCAGTGCCGCGCGGACCCCGCCGAGGATCACGTCGGCGCCGAGCGGGACCTCGACCCGGACGACCAGCTGCCACTCGCTCATGCCGACGGCGCGAGCGGCGTCGACGGCCCCCCGGTCGGCAGCCTCGACGCCGGCGTAGGCGCCGGCCAGCAGCGAGGGGAAGGCGAGGGCGACCAGCGCCAGCAGTGGGGCCTGGAGGCCGATGCCGAGGGCCAGGCCGAGCAGGGTGAGCAGGCCGAGGGTCGGGACCGCGCGCACCGCGCCGGCGAGCGCGACCACGACCAGCCGGCCGCGGCCGGTGTGGCCGATCAGGATGCCGAGGGGCAGTGCCAGCACGGCCGCGATCGCGACGGCCGCGAAGGTGACGAGCAGGTGCTGCACGATCCGGTGGTCGATCCCGGTCGGGCCGCCCCAGTGAGCGCCGTCGGTGATCCAGGCCAGGGCGTCGCCGAAGAGGTTCACGTCGTCGCCCCCGTGGGGATGGCGGCCCGCCAGGGCGTGACCAGCCGGCCCGACGCGACGAGCAGCAGGTCGAGGACCACGGCGAGCAGCATGGTGGCGACGACGCCGGTGAGGATCTCGGCGCGGATGCCGCGCTGGAAGCCGTCGGTGAGCAGGTTGCCGAGGCTGGAGATGCCGACCAGGGCGCCGATCGTGACCAGGCTGACCGTGCTGACCGTGATCACCCGCACGCCCGACAGCAGCACGGGGACGGCGAGCGGCAGGTCGACCCTCCAGAACAGCCCGGAGCGCGAGTAGCCCATCGCCTCGGCCGCCTCGCGCACCCGGCCGTCGACGGAGCGGAACGCGTCGGCCGCCGTGCCGGCGAGCAGGGCGGTGCCGTAGACGGCCAGCGCCACGACCAGCGTGAGGCCCGAGCGCAGCGGGATGCCGAGCAGGACCGGGATCACGATGAGCAGCGGCAGCGCGGGCACGGAGTAGAGCAGGCTGGCGGTGCCGAGGACGACGGTGCCGGCACGCGGCCATCGCCAGGCGACCCGGCCGAGCACGACCGCGACCAGGACGCTGATCACGATGGCGGGCACCGACAGCCGGACGTGCTGGACCAGCATGTCCACGACGTAGGCGCGGTTGGCGTCGAGCCAGCTCACTCGAGCACCCCGACCGGCCGCCCGTCGCCGTCGACCACGACGTTGCGGCCCTCGATGCCGACGGTGCGCAGCGCCCGCTCGGCGCGGTCGGCCCCGATGAAGTCGCGCACGAAGCCGTCGGCGGGCGCGGCCACGATCTGCTGGGGCGTGCCGGCCTGCGCGACGATCCCGCCGGTGCGCAGGATCACCACCTCGTCGCCGAGCCGGAAGGCCTCGTCGATGTCATGGGTGACCAGCACGATGGTCTTGCCGAGCTCGGCCTGCAGCTGGAGCAGCTGGTCCTGCAGCCCGCGCCGCACGATCGGGTCGACGGCGCCGAAGGGCTCGTCCATGAGCAGCACGTTGGGGTCCGCGGCCAGCGCCCGCGCCACGGCGACCCGCTGCTGCTGGCCGCCCGAGAGCTGCGCCGGGTAGCGCCTCCCCAGCGCGGGGTCGATCCCGACCCGCTCCAGCAGCGCGAGCGCGGCCGCGCGGGCCGTGCGCTTCGGCGTACCGGTGAGGACCGGGACGGTCGCGACGTTGTCGACCACCCGCCGATGGGGGAGCAGGCCCCCGGCCTGGGGGACGTACCCGATCGAGCGGCGCAGCTCGACCTTGTCGAGCTCGTGGACGTCGCGCTCGTCGATCAGCACCGAGCCGGTGGTCGGCTCGACCATCCGGTTGACCATCCGCATCAGGGTGGTCTTGCCGGACCCGGACGTGCCGACCAGCGCGAGCGTGCGGTGGGAGGGGACGGCGCACGAGAAGCCCGTCACCGCGACGGTGCCGTCGGGGTAGGTCTTGCCGACGTCTCGGAACTCGATCCCCATGCGGGGAACCCTACGGTGCGGCGGGGACAACGGGGAGGACCCGCGCGCCAGTCGCGGCCGGGCACGGTGACAGGGCCGTGCTACGCGCCGCCGTCGCTTCAGGCCTCGACGGCGGCCCGGAAGTCCGGTACGACGGCGCTCACAGCGCGGCCGCCAGCTCGGTGCCCTGCTTGATCGCGCGCTTGGCGTCCAGCTCGGCGGCGACGTCGGCGCCGCCGATCAGATGCACGGCGCCGGGGAACCCGCCGGACACCAGGTCGTCGTACAGGCCGCGGACCGACTCCTGGCCGGCGCAGACGACGACGTGGTCGACGTCGAGCACCTGTGGAGATCCGTCGACCGTGACGTGCAGGCCCGCGTCGTCGATCCGGTCGTAGGTGACGCCGCTGAGCTGGTGGACGCCGAGGTCCTTGACGGCGGCGCGATGCACCCAGCCGGAGGTCTTGCCGAGGCCCTTGCCCTGCGCGGACTCCTTGCGCTGGAGCAGCCAGACCTCGCGCTTCGGCGTGCGGGGAGTCTTGTCGGTGACCCCGCCGCGGACGACGGCCGGGTCGGCGACGCCCCAGTGGGCCTTCCACTCCTCCAGCGTCTCGGGGGTGTGGGCCAGCAGCTCGGTCACGTCGAAGCCGATGCCGCCCGCGCCCAGCACCGCGACCTTCGCGCCGATCTCGATGTGCCCGGTGATCGCGTCCGGGTAGGACACCACCTTGGCGTGGTCGATGCCGGGGATCGCCGGGGTGCGGGGCGCGACACCGGTGGCGACCACGACCTCGTCGTACCCGCTGAGCAGCTCGGGGGTCGCGTGGGTGGACAGCTTCACGTTGACGCCGAGGACCTCCATCCGGCGGCGGAAGTAGCGCAGCGTCTCGGCGAACTCCTCCTTGCCGGGGATCTGCATCGCCAGCCGGAACTGCCCGCCCAGCTCGTCGGCCGCCTCGAACAGGGTCACGTCGTGCCCGCGCTCGGCGGCGCTGACGGCGGTCGCGAGACCGGCCGGTCCGCCGCCGACGACGGCGACCCGCCGGGCCCGGCGGGTGGGGCTCAGCACCAGCGTGGTCTCGTGGCAGGCGCGCGGGTTCACCAGGCAGGACGCGCGCTTGGCCTGGAAGGTGTGGTCGAGGCAGGCCTGGTTGCAGCCGATGCAGGTGTTGATCTCGTCGGCCCGGCCGTCGCGGGCCTTGGCGACGAGGTCGGCGTCGGCGAGGAACGGGCGCGCCATCGAGACCAGGTCGACGCCCCGCTCCAGCACCGACTCCGCGACGTCGGGGGTGTTGATCCGGTTGCTCGCGCACACCGGGATCGAGACCTCGGCCTTGAGCCGCAGCGTGCTGTCGACCCACGCGCCGCGCGGGACGCTGGTGACGATCGTGGGCACCCGTGCCTCGTGCCAGCCGATGCCGGTGTTGATGACGCTCGCGCCGGCCTCCTCGACCTTGTGCGCGAGGTCGACGGTCTCCGCCCAGGTCTGGCCGTCGGGGACCAGGTCGAGCAGCGACATCCGGTACATGACGAAGAAGTCCGGCAGCTCCTGGCGGATCCGGCGCACGATCTCGACGGGGAAGCGCATCCGGTTCTCGGCCGACCCGCCCCACTCGTCGGTACGACGGTTGGTGCGCACCGCGAGGAACTGGTTGATCAGGTAGCCCTCGGAGCCCATGATCTCGATGCCGTCGTAGCCGGCCTTCCGCGCCAGCTGCGCGGACGCGACGAAGTCGTCGATGGTCTTCTCGACCGCCCGGCCGGACAGCGCGGACGCCTTGAACGGCGTGATCGGCGACGTGGTCGCGCTCGCCGAGACACTGAACGGCGTATAGCCGTAGCGCCCCGCGTGCAGGATCTGGAGCGCGATCCTCCCGCCGTTCTCGTGGACCGCGTCGGTGACCCGCTGGTGCCGGTGGGCGTTGAGCCGGGTCGTCATCTGCGAGCCGAACGGCAGCAGCCAGCCGCGGACGTTGGGGGAGTAGCCGCCGGTGACGATGAGACCGACGCCGCCGGCCGCGCGCTCCGCGAAGTACGCCGCCAGCTCGTCGATGTGCCACGGCCGGTCCTCGAGGCCGGTGTGCATCGAGCCCATCACCGCGCGGGACTGGAGCTGCAGGCCGCCGACCGTGGCCGGGGTCGTGAGCAGGGGATAGGCGGTCATCGGGACTCCTTGCGGGTGTGGGCGTCGAGGTACTCGGTCAGCCAGCGGATCCAGAACTCCTCCATGAGGAGTCCGCCGCGCAGCACGAGGTAGATGTCGAGGTCGGCGTCGGCCAGCGCGCCGGGGTCGGGGAAGTCGCGGGCGGCGAGGTACTCGTAGAGCGAGAGCCGCTTGGTGTGCTCGTCGAGCTGGCGACGCAGGTCGTCGAGGAGCGCCGCCCGGTCGCCGTACGACGCCCCGCGCATCTTGACGCTCACGCTGCTGCGCATCGCGTCGGGCGTGGTCGGCTCGCCGATCCAGCGGGCCAGCTCGGCCCGGCCGGTCTCGGTGACCCCGTAGACCTTCTTGGTGGGGCGGTCGGCCTGGGCGACGGCCTCGGACGTGATCCAGCCGTCCCCCTCCATCCGGCCCAGGACGCGGTAGATCTGCTGGTGCGTCGCGGACCAGAAGAAGCCGATCGACGCGTCGAAGCGCCGGACCAGGTCGGAGCCGGAGGCGGCGCGTTCGCTCAACGACACGAGGATCGCGTGCTCGAGGGCCATGGCGTCAGCATGCCGCAGCCGAGGTGGCTATGCAACTAGTTGCGCAACTCGTTTCACGAGGCGCCGGTCACGTCGTCACCGCGCGCGGCGCTGGGCCCGGAACTCCTTCATCCGCCGGACGTATCCGCGCAGCCGCAGGGCGGACACCGGGCGCGGCCAATCCGTCGCGCGGAACCACGCGTCCGAGCCGCCATCGACGAAGACGACGCTGCCGCAGAGGAAGTCGGCCGCGTCCGAGAGCATGAACACCACCCAGTCGGCGAGCTGGCCGGGGTCGCCGAAGCCGCCGATCGGCACCGGGAACGCCTTGATCCGCCGGGCTTCCGCGGGGGTCGCGAGCTGCTGCTCCAGCAGCGGGGTGCGGATCGCGCCGGGGGCGAGGGCGTTGAGCCGGATGCCCGCGCCGGCCCAGCCCGGGGTGACCGCCTCGCGGCGGACCCACTGGCTGACGGCGATCTTGCTGGCGCCGTACGCGAAGGACGGCGCCATCCTCCCGAAGCGGCGGAGCGTGCCGAGAGCCCGGGGCACGTCGTGGTCCAGCAGGGCGCGGACCGCCCGGCGGGGCACCATCGGCATGGTCGTGGTCGAGTTGCTGGAGAACACGACGACCTTGGCCCGCTCGGCCGCGGCGAGCGCGGGGCGCCAGGCGTCGAGCAGCTCGACGACGCCGAGATAGTTGACCTCCGCGATCAGCCGCGCGCGGTCGCGGCCGGGCGCGGGGCCGAGGCCGGCGGCCAGCACCGCGCCGTCGAGGACGCCGCCGGCGAGCTCGAGGACGGTGGCGGCCGCCGTACGCCGGCCGTCGGGGGTGGACAGGTCGGCCGCGACGTCGGCCTGGTCGAGGTCGACCCCGATGACGGTGTGGCCGTCGACGACGAGGCGCTCGACGACCGCCGCGCCCATGCCGGAGGCGGCGCCGGTGACTGCGTAGGTACCCACGACCCGAACTCTAGAACAGGTTCTAGTCTGGTGCTGCGGTACGCTGGCGGCACCGCCGGACGTCGTGGAGCGACTCCACCCCCCGGCGACGTACGCCCGACCGGCGCCCTCCCGCAGCAGCGCGAGCCGTCGGCGGAACCTGCCGAAGAAACCTGCGCCGCCGGCTGTCGGCGGCTCGCTGGGAAGGACACCTGTGGCTCGAGGAGGCCAGCGGGGAGCGACGCAGCAGCGTCGCAACTCGCAGTCGGCGCGGACGCGTCGCAACGAAGAGGGCATCATCCCGCAGCTGGCTCGCGCGGTGCGCGAGGTGGAGGCGGCGGTAGCGCGGCGCTCGGCGATGCCGGAGGTGCGCGCGAAGTTCCAGGTCGTCGCGCTGCTGGCGCGCGAGGAGCGGGCCCGGGTCAAGACCGACCCCGGCCTGTCCGACGGCCGGCGGGGCGAGGAGCTCAAGCGGCTCGACGGGATCGCGACCATCCTGGCCCAGACGGCGGCCCGCGACAGCACGCTGTTCACGCTGCTCGACGAGAACGCCGAGGTGTCCGAGTCGGCCAAGGCGATGCGGCGCGAGCTGCTGCGCAAGGCGGGGGTCGACGAGCCGGAGCCCGAGCCGGCGCCGATCGTCGTCGACCCCGAGCTGGCGGCGCTCGCCGACAAGCGGGTCACCCCGCTGTCGGTGCAGGCCTACCAGCTCTCGCACCCCTTCCTCGCGCCCGACTTCGCGCACGCCCAGGGCAAGGTCTCGCCGCGCCGGCTGGCCGGCTGGGAGCTGCTCGAGCCGCTGTTCCGCTCCTTCGAGCGGGCCGCGCCCGACGCGCCGGCCTGCATGCCGCTGCCCGCCGCCGACCAGCTCACCGCACTGACCGGCCGGCACGCGCCGGTCGGTCGCGAGCTGATGGAGCACCAGGCCCAGCTGATCGCCTCGGCCGCCGAGGGGCATCGCACCTACCTGCTCGCCGACGAGCCGGGCCTCGGCAAGACCGCCCAGGCACTGCTGGCCGCCGAGGCCGCCGGCGCGTTCCCGCTGCTCGCGGTGGTGCCCAATGTCGTCAAGACCAACTGGGCGCGCGAGGTCGAGATCTGGACGCCGAACCGTCGCGCCACCGTGCTCCACGGCGACGGCGACGACGCCGACGGCTTCGCCGACGTGTTCGTCGTCAACTACGAGATCCTGGATCGCCACGTCGGCTGGCTCGGCACCCACGGCTTCCGCGGCATGATCGTCGACGAGGCCCACTACATCAAGAACAAGACCTCCCAGCGCTCCCAGAACGTGCTGGAGATCGCCTCGCGGATCCGGTCGCGGATCGCGCGGCCGCTGATGATGGCGCTCACCGGCACCCCGCTGATCAACGACATCGAGGACTTCCGGGCGATCTGGCAGTTCCTCGGCTGGATCGACGAGATCGTGCCGCGGGGCTGCCTGATGGAGGCGCTGGAGGAGACCGGGCTGACCCCGGCCGACCCCGCCTTCTACCCGGCTGCCCGCCGCTCGGTCATCGAGCAGGGCATCGTCCGGCGCCGCAAGATCGACGTCGCCGCCGACATCCCGGCCCGCCGGGTCGCCGACATCCCGGTCGAGCTCGAGGGCGAGGCCGGCCGCTCCATCCGCAAGGCCGAGCAGGAGCTGGCCCGCCGGATGGTGGAGCGGTACGACGCCGCGATCGCCACCCGCCGTACCGGCGCCGAGGTCGAGGGCATCGACCACCGCCTGGTCCGCCAGGTCGCCGGCTGGGAGCGCGAGGACAACTCGGCCAAGACCGGCGAGAACGTCTTCACGATGATGCGCCGGATCGGTCAGGCCAAGGCCGGCCTCGCGGCCGACTACACCGCCCAGCTGGCGCGCAACGTCGGCAAGGTCGTGTTCTTCGCCAAGCACATCGACGTGATGGACACCGCCGAGCGGACCTTCGCCGAGCGCGGCATCACGTACAGCTCGGTGCGCGGCGACCAGAGCTCCACGACCCGGCAGAAGGAGATCGACGCCTTCGTCAACGACGCGGGTGTCCAGGTCGCGGTCTGCTCGCTCACCGCGGCCGGCGTGGGGCTCAACTTGCAGGTCGCCTCCAACCTGGTGCTCGCCGAGCTCTCCTGGACCGACGCCGAGCAGACCCAGGCCATCGACCGGGTCCACCGGATCGGTCAGGCCGAGCCGGTCACCGCGTGGCGGGTGATCGCCACGCAGACCCTCGACACCCGGATCGCCGAGCTGATCGACAAGAAGGCCGGGCTCGCCGCCCGCGCCCTCGACGGCGCCGGCGAGGAGGTCGAGGGCGGGGCCATCGACCTGCAGACCGAGGCCCTGGTCGCGCTGCTCACCGCCGCGCTCGAGGCGCGCGGGGACTGATGTCACACTCCGCCGACCCGTCTCGTCCCCCTGTCATGGAGATCGCAGTGGCAGGGGGCACGGGACTGGTCGGCGCGATGGTGGTCGAGGAGGTGCGACGCACCGGCGCCACCCCGGTCGTCATCGCCCGCTCGCGCGGCATCGACCTCACCACCGGCGCCGGGCTGGCCGAGGCCCTCGACGGCGTGGACGCCGTCATCGACGCGAGCAACGTCGACACGCTGAGCGCGAAGCGGTCGACCGCCTTCTTCGAGGCCGCCACCGGCCACCTGCTGGCCGCGGGCGCCGCGGCCGGGGTGCGCCACCACGTGACGCTGTCCATCGTCGGGTGCGACCGGGTGGACCTGCCGTACTACCTGGGCAAGCGCCGTCAGGAGGCGCTCGTGGCCGCCGGCCCGGTGCCGTGGTCGGTGCTGCGCGCCACCCAGTTCCACGAGTTCGCCGAGCAGCTGGTCGAGCGCAGCCCGCGGCCGTTCGCGATGGCGCTGCGGATGCGCAGCCAGCCGGTCGCGGCCCGCGAGGTCGCCGCCGCGCTGGTGGCCGCCGCGCTCGGCGAGCCCGCCGGGCTGCTGCCCGACCTGGGCGGCCCGCGCCCGGAGGACATGGGCCGGATGGTGCGCGACCTGGTTCGGGCGCGCGGGCCGCGGCGGCTCGTCGTACCCGTGCCGATGGCGGGCCGGGCCGGTGGCCAGGTCAGGGCCGGCGGGCTGCTGCCGGGTGACGGCGCGACCCTGGGTGCCGAGACCTTCGACGAGTGGCTGGCTCGTGCGTGAGGGCCTCGCGGAGGAGTACGACGCCCTGCGGCCCCGCATGGTCCGCGTCGCCTACGCCATCCTCGGCAGCCGCGCCGAGGCCGAGGACGTGGTCGCCGACTGCTGGACCCGGCTCGTCGAGGCCGACGCCCGCGAGCCGGTCCGCGACCTCACCGGCTGGCTGACCGTCACCGTCGCCCGCGCGGCCACCGACGTGCTGCGCTCGGCCCGGGTCCGCCGTGAGGAGTACGTCGGCCCCTGGCTGCCCGAGCCCTATGTCGCCGAGTCCCTGGACCCGGCCGACCGGGTCACTCTCGACGAGACGGTGAGCTATGCGCTGGCCGTCGTCCTCGAGTCGCTCTCGCCGGCCGAGCGGACCGCCTGGGTGCTGCACGACGTGTTCGGGATGGGGTTCGCCGAGGTCGCCGCCGTGGTCGGCCGCACCCCGGCCGCGGTGCGCCAGCTCGCCTCCCGGGCCCGGGCCCACCTCGCCGCCCAGCCGGCCCGGTTCGAGGTCGACCGCACCGCCCATGAGGCGGTCCTCGGCCGGTTCCTCGCCGCGGCCGCCGGCGGCGACCTCACCGCGCTGCTGGAGACCCTCGACCCCGACGTCGTGCTCACCTCCGACGGCGGCGGCGTGGTCAGCTCGGCGCGGCGGCCGGTCCGTGGCGCCGACCGGGTGGCGCGGTTCCTGGCGGGTCTGGTCGCGAAGTACGTCGGCGACGCCGAGGTCGAGCTGGTCGAGGCCAACGGCGCCCCGGCGATCGCGCTGCGCGAGGACGGCGTGCTGACGTCGTTGATGGTGCTCACCGTCGCGGGCGACCGGGCGACCCGGGTCGACGTGCTGCGGGCGCCGGCCAAGCTGGCGGCGGCCGATCTCACGCGCGGTTGAGGCGCAGCCCGTCCGGCACCTGGTCCGGGCTGTCGGCGTAGGCGTTCATGGCGTGCGTCGCCCGGCGGAAGTACGCCGAGATCGAGCGCCCGGTGTGCCCGTCGATGCCGACGTCGGCGAGGGCCTGGTCGAAGAGCTCGAGGCAGGCCTCGTCGAGGTCGGGATGCTCGCCGTTGCCGGCGTGCAGCCGCTGCATCGAGCTCTCGTCGCCGTAGCCCGCGGTGTAGAGCGGAGGGCCGCCCAGCGCCTCGCTGAGGTACGCCGCCAGCCGCTCGTCGTGGTGCGGGTGCATCTCGTGCTCGAAGGGATGGGCGGCGATCGGGTCGGCGAGGCACAGGTCGTGCCAGCGCACACACAGGTCGAGGAGGGCGTCGAAGCCGCCGGCCTGCTCGTAGAGCGTGGTCACGCGATCAGGGTGCCGTGACCGGCGCCTCCTGTCGAGAGGCGGAGAGCCGACGGTCGGCGTACCGGAAGCCGGCGATGAGGGCGGCGAAGAGCGCGGTGATGCCGAGGCAGACCACGGCCACCGAGCCCCAGCCCTCCTCGCGGAAGTCGAGGAACGGGTAGGGCACCCAGCGGGTGGCGCCCGCGACGACCAGCGTGACCGCGAGCCAGGCGATCGGCCAGGCGAAGGCGACCGCGACCGCGCGCCCGTCGATCCGGGGCCGCGGGCCGAGGGCGAGCCAGCCGACGACGGCCAGGACCGGCACCACCATGTGCAGCAGCTTGTCGGCCGCCCAGTCCGCGCCGTCGAGGTCGAGCAGCGGGCGGAGCAGGAGGAAGTGGACCAGCCCGGTGACGGTGATGCCGACGGTCGACGCCAGCCGGAGCGCGCGGAAGGCCGGGCCGTCGCGGAGCGGGTCGCGGGCGAGCAGGGTGGTGGCGACGGCGACCAGCAGGTTGCTCTGGATCGTGAAGTAGGCGACGAGCCGGGCCAGCCGCAGGCCGAGGCCGGGCGGCTCCACCTCGTCGAGCACCGTGCCGCCCTGGACGACCAGGACCAGCTGGAGGACCAGCGCGGCGGTCGTCACCAGGGCGGTCAGCGCGTGCCACGCCCGGGCGTGGCGCATCAGGCGTCCTCGGGTGGGGTGAGCAGCCGTTGGATCGCGTCGCCGTAGGTCGCGATGACCACCTCGGGGTCGGCGGCGGTGACGATCGGGTCGCGCTGGAGGAAGAGCAGGTTGAGCAGGCCGCCGAGCTGGGCGACCGCGAGCGCGACGCGCAGCTCGGGGTGCGGCCCGGTCAGGCGGGGCGCCAGCGGGCCGACGTACGTCTCGGCGGTGTGGCGGACCATCTCCTCGCGGACCTGGTCGTGGTGCGCGGCCTGGGCCAGGGCGACGTACCGCTGCCGGATGAGGGGCCGACCTGGGTCGAGGAAGTACGCCACGAGGCGGCGGCCGACGGTCTCCAGCGGGCCGTCGAGGACCGTGCCGATGCCGAGCGAGGTGTCGACGGTGCGCAAGAAGAGCGCCTCCTTGGACCCGAAGTGCCGGATCACCAGCGCCGGGTCGGTGCCGGCCGCCGCCGCGATCGCGCGCACCGAGGCGCCGTCGAAGCCGCGCTCGGCGAACAGGCCGCGGGCCGCGTCCTCGATCGCGGTGCGGGTGGCGAGGCCGGCGGGACGCAGTCGCTGCGCGTCGGGGGAGGTCTTCGTCACACCGCAACCGTAGGGCATGGTCGAGGCGGGTCGACGCTGTTGACAGCGCCCCGGTCAACGCCGTTGACTCAGCCCTCGTGACTGCGACCTCTCCTGCGCCGGCCAGCGGCGCGACCGCCGGCCCGGGTACGACGGAGGAGGGCTCCCGCTCCGCCCTGCTCACCGTCGCCGTGCTCTGCTTCGGCGGCCTGGTCGCCTCGCTCACCCAGACCATGGTCATCCCGATCCAAGGCGAGCTGGGCCGGCTGCTGCACACCAGCGAGGCCAACGCCTCGTGGGTGGTCACCGCGACCCTGGTCGCCGGCGCCGTCGCGATGCCGATCTCCGGGCGCCTCGGCGACCTGTACGGCAAGCAGCGGGTGCTGGTCGTCAGCGCGCTGCTGCTCGTGCTCGGCTCGCTGGTCTGCGCGCTCAGCGGGTCGCTGGTCCCGATGCTCGCCGGGCGGCTCCTCCAGGGCTTCGCGATGGGCTTCATCCCCGTCGGCATCGCGCTGCTGCGCGAGGTCACCCCGCCGCGACTCACCGCGACCGCCATGGCCGCGATGAGCGCCACCCTCGGCGTGGGCGGCGCGATCGGCCTGCCGCTGTCGGCCTGGATCGTCGAGGACTTCAGCTGGCACACGCTGTTCTGGGTCTCGACCGGCCTCGCCGTCCTGATCGCGCTGGCCGTCGTGGCGCTGGTGCCCCACGTCCGCGACGCCCAGCCCGGCCGCTTCGACGCCGTCGGCGCCGTCGGCCTCGCGGTCGGCCTGGTCGCGCTGCTCGTCGCCGTCTCGAAGGGCAACGAGTGGGGCTGGGGCCACGGCCGCACCCTCGGCCTGCTGCTGGTCGCCGTGCTGGTGCTGCTGGCGTGGGGCAGCTACGAGCTGCGCACCACCGACCCGCTCTGCGACCTGCGGGTCACCGCGCGCCGACCCGTCCTGCTCACCAATGTCGCCGCCATCGCGATCGGCTTCGGCATGATGGCCCAGGCGATCGTCGTACCCCGGCTGCTGCAGTCGCCGGTCCAGACCGGCTACGGCCTCGGTCAGACCCTGCTCGAGACCGGCCTGTGGATGGCGCCCGGCGGCCTGGTGATGATGCTCTTCTCGCCGGTCTCCGGCCGCCTGATCCGGGTCGTCGGCGCCCGGGTGACGCTGATGATCGGCGGCACCGTGCTCGGCCTCGGGTACGTCTTCGCCTTCTTCCTGATGGACGCCCCCTGGCAGCTGATGGTCGCCAGCTGCATCAACTCCGCCGGCGTCGGCATCGGGTACGCCGCCATGCCGACCCTCATCCTCGAGTCGGTCCCGCTCGCCGAGGCCGGCTCGGCGGTCGGCATCAACGGGCTGATGCGCTCCATCGGCACCAGCGTCTCCTCGGCCGTGATGGCGGCGATCCTGACCGCCTCGACGCTCGACCTCGCCGGTCACGCGCTGCCGACCGAGAGGGCCTTCGCGATCTGCTTCGGGGTGGGTGCCGCGGCCGCCTTCGTCGGCGTGCTGCTGGCCGCGTTGGTGCCCCGCGCCCGGGCCGCCGCGACCCACTGACGGCCGTTCAATAGCCGTGACGACCGATCACGGGTAAATCCGGAACCTCTCCGTTCACCGGTCGTTGATCCCGGCGTACGACAGCTGCGGTGACTGGGGGGTTCCGCACCGTCGCAGCGGCCCCGGGGCGACGCCTCGGGGCCGCGCCTCGTCCCGGACTTCCTCGGGTAGGCCAGGATGGTTCCGTGTCCGGCCCGCTGATCCCCTCCGACCCGTCGGCCGATGCCGTCCGCCGCGCCGCCCTGCGCCGGATGCGCACGGTCGCGGTGTCGCTGCTCCTGTTCGCCGCCGCCGTCTACGTCGCCACCCTCCGCGAGAAGGGTCTCTGGGGGTTCGTGAACGCCGGGGCGGAGGCCTCCATGGTCGGCGCGATCGCGGACTGGTTCGCCGTGACGGCGCTGTTCAAGCACCCGCTCGGGCTGCCGATCCCGCACACGGCGCTGATCCCCAAGCGCAAGGACGACCTCGGCAAGGGGCTCGAGCAGTTCGTGGGGGAGAACTTCCTCCAGGAGGACATCATCCGCGAGCGGGTACAGGGGGTGCAGATCGCGCAGCGGGTCGGCGACTGGCTCGCCGTGCCCGCCAACGCCGAACGGGTCGTCGCCGAGGGCTCCGAGATCGCCGCCCTCGCGCTCGGCAAGGTCCGCGACGACCACATCGAGGCGCTGGTGACCGAGGCGCTGGTGCCCCGGTTCCGGGAGGAGCCGATCGCGCCGCTGCTGGGCGGACTGCTCGCCGAGGCGATCCGCGACGACCTCCACCACGGCCTGGTCGACCTGATGCTCGAGGAGATGCACGGCTGGCTGCTCGCCAACCCCGACACCGTCCACGAGGTGCTGGGTGAGAGGGCGCCCTGGTGGGCCCCCGACTCGGTCAACAACTACGTCATCAACCGGCTGCACCTCGAGATGGTCCGCTGGCTCTCCGAGATCCGCGACAACCCCGAGCACCGCGCCCGCCGCGCCCTCGACTCGATGCTCGGCCAGCTCGCCGAGGACCTGCTCGCCAACCCGGACACCCAGGAGCGCGCCGAGCGGCTCAAGGACCGGGTGCTCGACCATCCCGCCGTCATCGCGAGCGCGATCTCGCTGTGGCAGGCCCTGCGCAAGGCGCTGCTCGGCTCGCTCGGCGACCCCGGGGGCGCCGTACGCCGCCGGCTGCTGGTCGAGATCGAGGGCGCCTCCGCCCGCCTGCGCTCCGACGCCGCCCTGCGCGAGCGGCTCGACGGGCTCGCCGCCGATGCCGCCGTCTTCGCCGTCGACCGGTACGGCGCCGAGCTGACCGCCGTCATCACCCACACCATCGAGCGCTGGGACGGCAAGGAGGCGGCCCGGCGCATCGAGCTGCACGTCGGGCGCGACCTGCAGTTCATCCGGATCAACGGCACCATCGTCGGCGGCCTGGTCGGCGTGCTGATCCACACGGTGTCGGTGGCGATCGGCTGAGGGCTCGTGTCGTTGCGGTTCGACTACCGGATTCGTCGCGATCGGGTCCCTGCCCCGACGAATTCGGTGGCTGAACCGCGACTAGGCTGGCCGGGTGGCTGAGCCGATGGACGTCCCGATCCGCGACGAGTCGATCCGGCTCGGTCAGTTCCTCAAGCTCGCCAACCTCGTCGAGTCCGGCGCCGAGGCCAAGCCGGTCATCGCCGACGGGCTCGTGCGGGTCAACGGCGAGGTCGAGACCCGCCGGGGGCGCCAGCTCGTCGTCGGCGACGTCGTGGACCTGCAAGGGCAGGCCGCCCGGGTGTCCGACGAGGACGTCCCGGACAACCTGCCCTGGTGAGCCTCGCCGCTCTCCTCGACCTAACGTCATTCGTTCCGTGGGCGATCGCCCACGGAACGAATGACGTCAGCGCGGAAGGTTCGCTCAGCTGACGCCGAGCAGGTCCACCACGAAGATCAGCGTCTCGCCCGGCTTGATCACGCCGCCGGCGCCGCTGTCGCCGTACCCGAGGTGCGGAGGGATGACCAGCTGACGGCGGCCGCCGACCTTCATGCCCTGCACGCCGGTGTCCCAGCCCTGGATGACCTGGCCGATGCCGAGGCGGAACTGCAGCGGGGTGCCGCGGTTGTACGACGCGTCGAACTCCTCGCCGCTGGAGAGGGCGACGCCGACGTAGTGGACCGACACGGTGCTGCCGGCGGTGGCCTCCTCGCCGTCGCCGACGCTCAGGTCGGTGATGACGAGGTCGGTGGGCGGGGTGGGGTCGACGAAGTCGATCTCGGGCTTCTGACTCATCCGGCCAGCGTAGAGGAGGCGCCGCCGGTCCTCTCCATCAATGCCTCACCAGTCCGGGGTGCGGGTTAGGCTGCGCGCAGCGTCTCAACCGTCGGGGGCTTGGGACATGGGGCAGGGAACGGTCTCGGGGGTGGGAGCGGTGCGGGTCGATGCGACGGGTGCGCAGTCCTGGTCGTCGCCGGGACGTGCCACGCGTCTGGTGTACGCCGCGGGTACGCACCCGGGCCGGGTCCGCACCGTCAACGAGGACTCCTCACTGGTCGCGCCGCCGGTCTTCCTGGTCGCCGACGGGATGGGCGGCTACGCCCGCGGCGACGTCGCGAGCCGGCTGGTCGTCGAGTCCTTCGCGTCCCTCGCCGGCGTCCACGAGGTGCAGCCTGTCGACGTCGAGGCGGCGATCGCGACCGCGCAGGCCCGGGTCGCCTCCCTGGCCGCGGAGGCGCCGGTCGGCGGGGAGCACGGCGACCGAGGCCGGCTCGGCTCCGCTCCGGGGTCGACGCTGGTCACGGCGGCGTACGTCATCGAGGACGGCCGCGGCTACTGGCTGCTGGCCAATATCGGCGACTCGCGGGCCTACACGTGGGCCGGCGGCGCCCTCGAGCAGATCTCCAAGGACCACTCCGTGGTGCAGGAGCTGATCGACGCGGGTCAGCTCACCCGCGACCAGGCCCTCGGCCACCCGGAGCGGCACGTCGTGACCCGCGCGATCGGGGCGCTGACGCGCTCGGAGGCCGACTTCGCGCTGATCCCGGCCGAGCCGGGCTCGCGGCTGCTGCTGTGCTCCGACGGCCTCACCTCGGAGCTGTCCGACACCGCGATCCTGCACATCCTCTCCGAGGGAACGACTCCCGACCGGACGGCGCTGACCCTCGTCGACGCCGCGGTCGCCGCGGGCGGCCACGACAACGTCACGGCCGTCGTGGTCGACGTCGAGGGCGTCGGCGCCACCGCGCCGGCCGTCGAGCACACCGCTCCCGGTCCCCAGGAGGGCCGGTGACCAGCTACCTGCCCGGCGACCTCGCCACCCTCGTCACCGACGAGGGAGTCGTCGTCACCACCCCCGACCGGCTCGCTGAGCTGGCCGCGCTGCGCGAGCGCGATCTCGAGGCCCCCACGGTCGTCGAGGTGCTCTCGCGCGGCGACCTGCGCGCCCTGCCCGAGTTCGCCGCGGTGCGCCTCGAGGGCGCCGAGGCCCGGATCCTGGTCCGCGGCGCGCTCGTCGTCCGGGTCGACGGGTTCGCCGTCGACGGTCGCGACGCGACCATGTGGACCGAGGCCTCGGCCACGCTGAGCCCGGGCGCGGTCGTCGAGGTCGTGCCGCTCGGCGCACCGGCCGCCGGGCCCGACCTGCCGCTCACCGCCGGCGTGGTCCGCAGCGCCGGCGTCACGTGGCACCCGGTCGTCGTCTCGTCCGCCGCGCCGCCCGCGCCGGTCGTCTCGCACGCCCCGGCGTCCGAGTACACCGTCGTCCGCGGCAGCCAGCGCCCGCCCGTGCCACCTCCGTCCGTGCCACCGCCGTCCACCCCGCCGCCGGGCTGGCAGCCGCCGGGCGGCGCCCCGTCGCCCGAGCACGACGGCCGCACCATCACCCCCGCCCAGCTCCAGGCGCTGCGCGACGCCGCGGCCCCGGGCACCCCGCCACCGACCATGCGTCCGCCCGCGTCCCCGGTGCGGGCGGTGGTGGCGCTGGCGCTGTCGACCGGGCGAGTGGTCCCGGTCCGCCGCCGGGTGCTGATCGGACGCAGCCCCCGCATCCAGCAGGTCGGCGGCAGCCAGAACCTGCCGGCGCTGGTCACCGTGGACGACCCGTACGTGTCCAGCACCCACCTGGAGGTCTCCGCCGACGGCGGCCGGGTGAGCGTGACCGACATGTCCACCAACGGCACGCTGCTGGCCCGCCAGGGTCGGGTCCCGGTCCCGCTGGACCGCGGTGTCGCGACCGAGGTCGCGCTCGGCGACGTGCTGACCTTGTCCAAGGGCCTGACCGCCACCGTCGTCCCCGCCCCGGACGAGGTCTGAGCGAGACTCCCATGCAACAGCCACCGCAGATCCCCGGCTTCACCTTCGTCGACCTCGTCGGCGAGGGCGGCTTCGCCGACGTCTTCCGCTACCAGCAGGAGCTGCCGACCCGGCAGGTCGCGATCAAGGTGCTGCGCAGCGGCAACGACGCCGCCTCGATCGAGCTGTTCCGTGCCGAGGCCAACGTGATGGCCCAGCTGTCCAACCACCCCTCGATCGTGCCCATCTACCAGGCCGGGGTGAGCTCCGACGGCCGCGCGTTCCTGGTGATGGAGTACTGCCCGCCGCCCCACGTCGCCCAGCGCTACCGCGCCCGGCCGCTCGCCGTCGCGGAGGTCCTCGACATCGGCGTGAAGATCGCCAGCGCGGTCGAGACCGCCCACCGCGCGGGGATCCTGCACCGTGACATCAAGCCCCACAACATCCTCACCAGCACCTTCGGCGTTCCGCTGCTCACCGACTTCGGCATCGCCTCGGTCGTGGGGGAGACCGGGGCCGGGGCGCAGGGCCTGTCGATCCCGTGGTCGCCGCCGGAGTCGCTGAGCGCCGACAGCCACGACGTCCGCAGCGACGTCTACTCCCTCGCCGCGACCCTCTACTCGCTGCTCATCGGGCACCCGCCGTTCGAGCGCCGCGACGCGCCCAACGACAACGCGACCCTGATGACCCGCATCGAGCGTGGCCAGCTCACGCCGCTGCGCAGGCCCGACGTGCCGGCGTCCCTGGTCGACGTGCTGCGCCGGGCGATGGCCGTCGAGCTCGAGCGCCGGCCGGTGTCGGCGATGGTGCTCGGGCGCCAGCTGCAGGACGTGCAGATCGAGCTGCGGCAGTCGCCGACCCGGCTCGAGGTCATGGACGCCTCGCCGTCGGCGCTCGGCGAGGAACAGCCCAACGACGCCCGGACCCTGGTCCGGCCGGTGTCGGTGATCATCCCGGCCGCCGTCCACGATCGTCCCGGCGCGCTGCAGCCCGGCCGCGCCGACGACGTCCGCAACCCGGGCCACTCCGGCCACTCCCGACCCGGGGCTACGGGCAGCCGGTCCGGTGGCCGGTCCAGCGGCCGGTCCGGTCGCCGTCCGGGCCCGGAGCGCTCGGGTGAGCGCCGGCTCGGCGGACCGGCCCGGGCCGGCATCGCCGTCGCGGTCGCCGCCGTGGCCGGCCTGGTCGGCTGGGCGCTGCTCGCGGGCAGCGCGGGCGACGACCACGGCGACGACGGGACCCTGCGCGGCGAGGACCCGCCCGACGCAATCGAGCCGTTCGACGTCCCGCCGGCGCCGGTGGTGACGAAGTCCGGCACGGGCACCCGCTGGACGTTCACCTGGACCCAGGCCGATCCCCAGCAGGGTGACGAGTTCAAGGTGCTGATCACCGGCGACGGGGTCACCCCCGCGCCGCCCGAGTACACCGACGCCACGAGCAAGACGCTCACCGTGCGCCGCGACGCGACCGTGTGCGTCCAGGTGGCGCTCTCCCGCGACGGCGGGCGCACCTCACCCCTCTCCGACCAGAAGTGCGTGACGGGCAGGTGACGATGACCAGGATCCGCAGGTGGCGCCGTACGGCGTCCGCGACCGTGCTCGCGCTGGTGGTCGGCACCCTCGTGGTGCTCGCCTTCGAGCACGACGGCAAGCCGTTCACCGAGGTCGACCTCAACGACGGCGGGGTGTGGGTCACCAACCGCGACCTCGGCCTGGTCGCGCGGCTCAACCCCCAGATCAAGGAGCTCGACCTCGGCGTCGACGCCGGCAGCGCCGACTTCGACATCTTCCAGCGGGCCACGAGCCTGTACGTCGACGACGCCTCCTCCGAGCGCGCGGTCAAGCAGGTCGACGTCGTCCGGGCGAACGTGCTCGACCCGACCTCGCTGCCGACCGGCGCGGTCGTGGCCAACGGCGGCGCCACCTTCGCCGTCGTCGACCCGGTGAGCGGCAACGCCTGGGTCCGCTCGGCCGCGCGGTTCCGCGGGTTCGCGGCCAAGGAGACGGCTCCCGACCTCAAGGGTGCGCTCACCGCCGCGGTCGGCACCGACGGACGGGCCTGGGTGCTCGGCCGCGACGGCAAGGTCACCTCCTTCTCGCTCGACGAGAACGGCCAAGCGGTGGCCGGCGACACCACCGATCTCGGCGACGGCGTCGGCTCCGATCCGGCGATGGTGTCCCTCACCGCCGTGGGCGAGGTGCCGGTGCTGTTCAACCGGGCGTCCTTCGAGCTCACCCGACCCGACGCCAAGCCCGTCGTGATCGAGACGGCCGACTCCTCCGAGGTCGAGCTCCAGCAGCCCTCCGACGACAGCGACGACGTCTACGTCGCCACCCGCGAGGGTCTCCTGGTCACCCCGGTGACCGGCGGCTCCCTCCACGAGGTCGGCCCCGGCGCCGTCTCCGGCCGCCCGGCCGCGCCGGTGCAGATGACCGGCACCGGGTGCGTGTACGCCGCCTGGTCCGACCCCGAGTCGCCCCACAACTACCTGCGCGACTGCGCCGGCGACGACAGGGACGACACCACGCCGATCCCCGGGATGCAGACCGGCGCGTTCTTACAGTTCCGGGTCAACCGCGACGTCGTGGTCCTCAACGACTCCGTCACGGGCGACGCCTGGCTGGTCCAGGAGCCCGGCAAGGCCAAGATCGACAACTGGCCGGCCGTCGACCCGCAGAACGAGAACAAGTCCAAGCTCAAGGAGATCAAGGAGGAGGTCCCCGAGCAGGAGAACCGCCCGCCCGAGCCGGAGGACGACCACCTCGGCGCGCGCCCGGGCCGCACGACGGTGCTGCCGGTGGTGGCGCTCAACGACCACGACCCCGACGGCGACATCATCAGCATCGCCAAGACGACCCACGTCGGCGGCCCCGAGCTCGAGGTCAAGATCGTCGGCGGCGGCACCCAGCTGCAGGTCAGCGTGCCCGCCGACGCCAGCGGCACCTCCACCTTCCGCTACTACGTCACCGACGGCCGGGTCAACGAGCAGGTCTACGCCACGGTGACCCTCGACATCCGCGAGAGCGACCAGAACGCCAAGCCGGAGAGGATGCCGAAGCGGGACCCCAAGCTCACCGTCGCCAGCGGCGCCAGCTCCAGCTACTACCTGCTCGCCGACTTCTACGACAAGGACGGCGACGACCTCACGCTGACGTACGCCGACGCGCGCGGCGGCGAGGTCGAGTACCGCCCCGACGGCACCATCACCTTCACCGACAACGGCACCGGCGCGAAGGTCACCGAGATCGACTACACGATCGAGGACGGCACCACCGTGCTCGACGGCAAGCTGCCGGTCGAGATCCTCGGCGACACCGCCCCTCCGGAGCTGGTCCCCGACCTGGCCTCCGGCGTCGCCGGCACCGCCGTCGTGGTCCAGCCGCTGACCAACGACCGCAACCCCGAGGGCACCGACCTCACCCTCAAGAGCGTGAAGGTGCTCGGTGACGACACCGGCACCGAGATCTCCAAGGACCTCGAGTCCGGCACCTTCACCTTCACCTCGCAGAAGGCGCGCAGCTACTACCTGTCGTACACCGCCTACAACTCCTCGGCCACCCAGTCCTCGCTGATCCGGCTCGACATCGAGTCGCCGCCGAAGGACAACCGTCCGCCGGTCGCCGTGCGCGACAAGGCCGCGATCACGCCGGGCGGCACCGCCCAGGTCGACCTGCTGCTCAACGACCTCGACCCCGACGGCGACGTGCTCGTCGTCAAGCGGATCGGGCGTCCGTCGGTCCCGGGCGTCAAGGTCTCCGTGGTCGACAAGCGCCTCGCCGTGGTCAGCTCGGCGACCGACCTCACCGGCCAGCCGGCGACCGTCGACTACTGGGTGTCCGACGGCCGGAGCACGGTCACCGGCCAGCTCGTGATCGCCCAGCGGCGCTCGACCAAGGAGAACCGCCACCCGATCGCCAACAAGGACCAGGTCACGGTCCGGGCCGGCGCGGTGACCACGATCCCCGTGCTCGCCAACGACTCCGATCCCGACGGCGGCAAGCCCCGGCTGTTCCAGTCCGATCTGCGCAACGACCAGGACCTCGACGTGTGGGTGGCCGGCGACGCGCTGCGGCTGCGGGCCCCCGACGAGCCGGGCAACTACTCGGTCATCTACGGCGTCCGCGACACCGAGGGCCTCAAGGCGACGGCCGAGGTCGCGATCTTCGTGATCCCCGACTCCCCGAAGAACAACCACCCACCGCTGCCCCAGCCGATCACCGACCGGGTCATCGCCGGGCGGCCGAAGGTGATCGGCGTCGACCTCGGGGGCGCGGACCCCGACGGCGACTCGGTGGCCTTCCGCAGCATCCTCACCGCGCCCTCGCTGGGCCGGGTCATCGACACCGGCGTCGACTGGATCCGCTACGAGGCGTTCGACGACAAGCTCGGCACCGACTTCTTCCAGATCCTGGTCCAGGACAAGTACGGCGCCACCGGCGTCGCGGAGGTCCGCGTCGGCGTGGTGCCCGAGGAGAGCGAGAACCAGCCGCCGGTCGCGCTCGACGACAGCGTCCTGGTCCAGCCGAACCGCACGATCTCCTACAACGTGCTCTCCAACGACGTCGACCCCGACGACGACCCGCTGCGGATCGCGGAGCTCAACAGCAGCATCGAGCCGAAGCCCGAGCACGAGAACGGCTTCGTCGAGCTCGAGGTCGGCGACGCGCCGGAGGCCGGCTCCTCGGCGACCAACATCGGCTACACCATCGAGGACGCCGCGGGGGCTCAGGACAACGCGGTGCTCAAGGTGACCGCGAGCCGCGACGCGCCCTTCTACGCGCCGATCGCCCGCGACGACGTCGCCGAGCTCGGCGACGTCATCGGCCGCGACCCCGGCGACATGGTGGAGGTCCCGGTGCTCGACAACGACCTCGACTTCGACGGCGCCAAGGCCGACCTGTCGGTCACCGGCTGCGACGCGGGCAAGAAGGGCCGCTGCGAGGTCAGCGGTGACAAGGCCAGCGTGCGGGTCCAGCTGGCCGCCGAGGACCAGGTCGTGCTCTACCAGCTCGACGACGCCGACGAGGAGTCCTCGGACACCTTCGGCGTGATCTACGTGACCGGCACCGACAACGTGCCGCCGCAGCTGACCACCGACAAGGACCTGGTGCCGGTCAAGGCCCTCGCGGGGGAGCCGGTCACCTTCGACCTCAAGGACGTCGTGGTCACGCGAGCCGGCCGCGAGCCCCGGATCGTCCCGGACTCCGTCCCGTCGGCCGTCAACGGCCTGGTCGAGGTCGCCGAGGGCTCGCCGACCTCGCTGGTGTTCACGCCCGCGCGCAACCACGTCGGCGCGGCGTCGGTGACGGTCAAGGTCTCCGACGGGCGCACCGCCGCCGAGGACGCCGCCCTCACCTCGCTGCTGACCGTCCCGATCGACGTCAAGCCGTCCGGGAACCTGCCGCCGCAGATGCGCGACGCCGCGCTCGACGTGACCGTGGACGGCGACCCCGGCGAGGTCGATCTGGCGGGGCTGACCCGCGACCCCAACGAGGACGACCTGAGAACCATGACCTGGTCGGTCGAGTCGGCCGACAGTGGGCTGAGCGCCAAGATCGGAGCCGAGAGCAGCATCCTCAGCGTCAAGGTCGGCGGCGGTGCGAAGGACGGCGACGCGCTGCAGGTCAAGGTGCTCGCCGACGACGGCCACGGTGGCCAGGACGAGGGGATCGTGACCGTGCGGGCGGTCGGCAGCGACCGCCCGCGGCTGCAGATCCCCGCGATCAGCGTGACGGCGACGCGCGACAAGGAGCAGAGCGTCGACATCGCCGACTACGCCGTGAACCCCTATCCCGGCGAGCCGATCGAGGTCCGCGAGGCGCGGGTCGACGGCGGCGGCGGGCGGCTCGCGGGCGTGGCGACCGACGGCTCCCGGGTGCGGTTCACCCCCACCGAGACCGGCACGTCGATCCTCCGGGTCACCGTCGCCGACGCCTCCGACGACCGCGAGCGCGACGCCACCGCCCGGATCACGGTGACGGTGATCGCGGTGCCCGACGCGCCCGACCGGCCGTTCCTGTCCTCGGTCGAGGCGTCCTCGGCGGTGCTGACCTGGCAGGAGCCGGCGACCAACGGCGCCCCGATCGAGGAGTACGAGGTCACCGGCGACAACGGCTTCCAGCAGAGCTGTCTCGACACCACCTGCCGGCTGGTCGACCTGACGCCGGGACAGGCCTACACCTTCCGGGTCCGCGCCCGCAACAGCGAGGGCTGGGGCGAGAAGGGGCCCGCCTCCGAGCAGATCGTCCCCAACAAGGCGCCGGAGCTGATGTCGCCGCCGACGATCGTCATCGAGTCGAAGCCGACCGGAGGGCGGATGGACCGCCAGCTCACCCTGCGCTGGTCGCCGCCCGTCAACGAGGGCTCGCCGATCACGTCGTACGAGATCAAGGAGGCGGGCAGCACCACCACCTGGACGGCCGGGGGCAACGACACCTCCCGGGTGATCCCGGGGCTGACCAACGGGACGCCGTACGCCTTCGAGATCCGGGCGGTCAACGACGTCGAGCCGCGCCGGCAGTTCTCGGGCCCCTCGAAGGCGGTGGCGCCGTTCGGCCTGCCGATGAAGTCCGGGGTCGCGCCGCAGCTGACGGCCAGCGAGGCCGGCGCGGTCACCCAGGACCCGTGGGTGCGCATCGACTGGGGCCGGTGGTCGGAGTCGCAGAGCAACGGCAACGCGATCACCTCCTACGAGATCACCTGCGCCGGCTGCAACCGGCCGACGTACACCGTCGACGCGGCGACCACGTCGAAGACCTTCGACCCCAGTGACGGGATCCAGAAGGGGCGGACCTTCACCTTCACCGTCGCGGCGACCAACGACGCCGGGACCAGCGACCGCAGTCCGAGCGTGTCGGGCCGGCCGTGGACCAAGGCGGGCCAGGTGCGCAACCTGCGCCAGCTGGGCGAGTCTCCGGCGGACCGGACCGCGGTCATCGCCTGGGACCCACCGGCCGACGACGGGGGACTCGCGATCCGCCACTACGTCGTGCAGACCGGGCCCTCGAGCAGCGTCACGGTCAACGCGGCGCCCGGCAACGGCACGCCCATCGTCTTCCCCGACAACGACGGCGCGCACACCGTCACGGTGTGGGCGGTGACCATGAACGGCGACCGTGCCGTGACCGGCGAACAGGCCTCGATCGGCGGGGTCGAGACCTGGGGCAAGCCGACGGTGCCCTCGCTGCAGTCCAGCACGGCCAGCAACGACTCGTACAAGGCGGCGTTCCCGATCCGGCCGGGCGACGGCAACGGCAAGAGCGTCAAGAGCGTCCAGGTCAGCATCGACAACGGCCCCTTCGAGGTCATCAACCCCTACCTCACGCAGTACCTCGACGTCGCCGAGGGCGGTGCCGCGAGGTCGATCCGGGCGCGCACCGAGTCCACCGCCACCGGCGATCGCCAGTTCAGCGACGTCGTGACCCTCACCGCGACCTCGAAGGAGAAGTCGCTGACCGTCAGGTTCGAGGGCTGCCAGTACAACAGCAGTGTCAAGGGCTGCCTGCTCCTGATCGACGGCGACGGCTTCCTCAAGGGCAGCCAGGACCTGAGCGTCAACACCACCAACCTGACGCAGACCGTCACCACCGACTCGTGCGGGGCGGTGAACCGGTCCGTCTCGACGTCGAACGGGAGCTTCACGTTCTACGCCGGCGGCGGCTGCCGGTGGACCGGCAACGGCTCGGCCACCGTGAGCGTGCGCGGCGAGAACCGCACCGCGCCGCTCGACTTCCACTAGCCCGCTCCACTGCTCGCCAGCTCGCTACGAAAGGACGCCATGTCGCTCACCACCGAGGAGACCGAGTGGTTCTCGCAGACCTTCGCCCAGCTCGTCGCCAACGTCGAGCAGGCGATCGTCGGCAAGACCGAGGTCGTCCGGTTGGCGTTCGTCTCCCTGCTCGCGGAGGGACACCTGCTCCTCGAGGACTACCCCGGCACCGGCAAGACCTCGCTCGCGCGGGCGATCGCGCAGACCATCCAGGGTGACCACCACCGGATCCAGTTCACGCCGGACCTGCTGCCCAGCGACGTCACCGGGGTCACCATCTTCGACCAGCGCTCGCAGCAGTTCGAGTTCCACCAGGGGCCGATCTTCTCCAACGTGGTGCTGGCCGACGAGATCAACCGGGCCTCGCCCAAGACCCAGTCGGCCCTGCTCGAGGTGATGGAGGAGAACCAGGTCACCGTCGACGGCGTGACCCACCAGGTCGGCCAGCCGTTCATGGTCATCGCCACCCAGAACCCGATCGAGCAGGCCGGCACCTACCGGCTCCCGGAGGCCCAGCTCGACCGGTTCCTGATCAAGACCTCGCTCGGCTACCCCGACCACGAGCACACGGTCCAGATCCTCGCCAACGCCCCGAAGGGCAAGGCGGCGACAGTGCTCCGGGCGATCATCAGCGGCGACAACGTGCTCCACCTGATCCGGCTCGCCCAGCAGGTCCACGTCGAGCAGTCCGTCTACGAGTACGTCTCGAGCATCACCGAGGGCACCCGCGAGGCGCCCGAGGTGGTCCTCGGCACCAGTGTGCGCGCCGGGCTCGCCCTGGTCCGCGCGGCCCGCGCCCAGGCGCTGTCCTACGGCCGCAGCTATGTCGTGCCCGACGACGTCAAGACGCTCGCCGTGCCGGTCCTGGCGCACCGGATGGTCCTCGACCCCGAGGAGGACTTCCGCGGTACGACGACCGAGGACGTCGTGCGCCGGGTGCTCGAGCGCGTGGCGGTCCCGCTGGAGCCCGCTCGTCCATGAAGGGCCCCCGCTCCTGGGCGGCCGGCGTCCGCCGGATACGCATCGATCTGTCCCGTCGCCGCCAGGCGCTGGGCGGTCGGCTGCGCGACGGCATCGCCGAGCGCACCCGGCGGGCGCGCCGCGCGGTCGAGCCGATCACGCAGACCGTCACCGCCGCCGGCTGGGTGGTCGCCGTGATGGCGCTCGCGCTGCTCGTGGCGGGGCCGATGCTGCACTGGCGCGAGCTGGTCGTCGGCGGGAGCTTCCTGGCCCTCGTGCTGCTCCTCGCCGTGGTCTTCGTGATCGGCCGACTGCCCCTGCTGGCCCGGCTGGACCTGGCCCGGGACCGGGTGATCGTGGGGGAGCGGGCCAACGGCTACCTGACCGTCGCCAACCCGAGCGGTCGCCGTTCGCGCTCGCTCGTCGTGGAGTTCCCCGTCGGGGCCGGCCGGGCGGCCTTCGAGCTCCCCGGCCTGGCGCCCGGCGCCGAGCACGAGGAGCTGTTCGCGGTCCCCACCGCCCACCGCGCGGTGCTCGACGTCGGCCCGGTCACCGCGGTGCGCGCGGACCCGCTGGGTCTGCTGCGCCGCGAGCGCCACCTCAGTGAGATGGACACCCTCTACGTCCACCCCAAGACCCTGCGCGTCGAGGGCTCCGCCGCCGGTCTGGTCCGCGACCTCGAGGGCCGCACCGTGCCGAAGGTGTCCGACAACGACGTGTCCTTCCACGCCTTGCGCGGCTACGTCTCCGGCGACGACCGCCGCCACATCCACTGGAAGTCCAGTGCCAAGACCGGCACCCTGATGGTGCGCCAGTTCGAGGAGACCCGGCGCTCCCACCTGCTGACGATGGTGAGCTCGCGGCTCGAGGACTACGCCAGCGACGACCAGTTCGAGCTGGCCATCTCGGTCGCCGGCTCCCTCGGCACCCAGGCGCTCGCCGACGGCCAGCAGCTCAGCGCCGCCTCCTCCCACGGCTCGCTGCCGGCCACGAGCGCCCAGCGGTTCCTCGACGGCCTCTCCGGGCTGACCTACGACTGGCAGGCCGGTCGGCTGGTCGACGTGGCCCGTCACCTCAGCGCCGACGAGCTGGCCGCCAGCGTCATGGTGCTGTGCATCGGCTCCGGCGTGTCGATCACCGACCTGCGCCGGGCCCGCCAGCACCTGCCCGTCGACACCCGGGTGATCGCCGTACGCTGCCTGGTCGGCGAAGAGCCGTCGGTGCGCTGGCTCGGCGACCTGGGCGTCGCCACGGTGGGCCGCCTCGAGGAGCTGGGCGTCGCCGTACGACGGGTGTCGGCATGAGCCAGCCCAATGACGCGCCGCTCGCGCCACCCGTGCGCTCGGCCAGCCGGAGCGGGCCGGTGCTGATCGTCCCGGACCGCCGCCGTGGCCGGGGCGCGCTGCCACCGTGGTGGCTGGTGCTGGTCGACGCCGCCCTGGTCGTGGGCCTGGGCGTTCTCTGCGCCTGGCCGCTGGGGCAGGCCTGGGTCGGGCAGCGCTGGCTGGTCGCGGTGGTCGTCGGCCTGGTCCTCGGCGTCGCCATCGCCTGGGCCGGCGCCCGCTGGCGCCTGGGGCCGTGGCTGACCGCGCTCGTCGTGGCCGCCGCCTACCTGATCGTCGGGTCCGCGGTCGCGGTCCCGGAGCGGACTCGCAACGGGGTCGTGCCGACCGCCGACTCGCTGCGGGACCTGGTCGTCGGCCTGGTGCAGTCCTGGCGCGAGTCGCTGACCCTGCCGGTGCCGCTCGCCGAGACCGGCGTCGTCCTCATCGTCCCGCTCGTGACCGGGCTCGCCGGGGGACTGGCGGCCGGGGTGCTGCTGTGGCGCTCCCGGTGGCCGGGCCTGGCGGGCGTGGTGCTCGCCGTGGTCCTGGTGCTGGCCTCCGCCTTCGGGGACGTCACCGCCCAGGCCGCGCTGGCCCGCGGCCTGGTCGGTGCGGTGGCCGGCCTGGTGTGGCTGCGCTGGCGCTCGCTGCGCCACGTCCGGGCCCGTTGGGGTCGCCGGGTGCTGGCCACCCTCGTGGTGGTCGGCGTGGCCGGCGGCGCCGCGACCGGGCTGGGCTCCCTCGCCGACCCCGAGGCCAACCGGGTCGTGCTGCGCGACCACGTCGACCCGCCGTTCGACCCCCACGACTACCCGAGTCCGCTGGCGAAGTTCCGCGCGTACAAGAAGGAGCCGCTGCGGACCGAGACCTCCCTCTTCTCCGTCGACGGCCTCGAGTCCGGCACGCTGGTGCGGCTCGCGGTGATGGACACCTACGACGGCATCGTGTGGAACGTGTCCGGCGGCCCGGACGCCGCTCACGACTCCGGCACCTTCCGGCGGATGCGCAACGACCCCGACGCCGCCGCCCGGGCCACCGTCCGGGCCGAGATCACGGTGACGGGCTACACCGGCGTGTGGGTGCCCAGCGTCGGCGAGACCCTGGCGATGACGCCGATCAAGGACGGCCGCACCGACGGCGAGGCCGCCGCCGAGCTCGTGATCAACCGCGAGACCGGCACCGTCGCGCAGATCGGCGGGGTCGAGAGCGGCACCACCTTCGAGGTCGAGGCCGTGGAGCCGGCGGCGCTCGTCGAGGAGGAGATCGCCGTCTTGGCGGCGGACCGCTCCGTGTCGCTGCCCACCCCCGCGATCGTGCCCGAGGAGCTCGTCGAGCGGGTCAAGCGCTGGCAGGCCGAGGACGGGTTCGCGGGCGGCGAGGGCGGCCCGCTCGCCCAGTTCCTCCGCGACGCCTTCCGCGAGCACGGCTTCTACTCCGACGGCATCGACGACGACGTCCCGGCCGGGCACGGCGCCAGCCGGCTGGCCGAGCTCGCCAAGACGCCGACCCCGGTCGGCGACGCGGAGCAGTACGCCGCCGCGATGGCCCTGATCGGCCAGCGGCTGGGCCTGCCGATCCGTGTGGTGATGGGATTCAAGGTGCCGCCGGGCGGGGGCGAGGTGCGCGGGGAGAACATCAGCGCCTGGACCGAGGTCAAGCTCGCCGACGCCGGCTGGGTGCCCTTCGACCCGACCCCGCCGGAGGAGAAGAAGCTGCGTCGCCCCAACGACGACCCCAACGAGGATCCCCAGCCGCAGGTGCTGCAGCCGCCGCGCGTGCCCGGCGAGCCGAAGGAGGCCAGCGACAACCTCCAGCAGGGCGACGGGCATCGCAAGGAGATCGACGTCCTCGCCGTGCTCGGCACCATCCTCGGCATCGCCCTCGACGTCGCCAAGATCGCGCTGCTGCTCTCGCCGCTGTGGGGCGTGCTGCTGTTCAAGTACCTGCGCCGCCGGCGCCGCCGCCGCGCCGGCGACACCACGCTGCGCCTCACCGGCGCCTGGCGCGAGCTCGCGGACCGGACCCGCGACCTCGGGGTGCGCGCCGCCCCGGGTGCCACCCGCCGCGAGAGCGCCTACGCCGTCGCGGAGCGGTACGACGCGGTGCCGGTCGTGACACTGGCCCACACCGCCGACCGCCACGTCTACGGCGAGGGCGAGCCGACCCCGGAGGAGGCCCGCGCCTACTGGTCCGACGTCGACACCGCGCTGCGCCGGATCCGCAGGGCGACGCCCTGGTGGCGTCGACTGCTCGCCCGGTTCTCGCTGGCGTCGGTGCCGTGGCGGGCCGGCCTCGCCCGGGTGCGGAGCGCGCTGGCCGGGCGCGTGCGCCGGCTCGGCCGCTGGCTGCTCGGGCGCGGCCCCGTGGTCCGCCTGCGCACGCTGACCCGGCGCAAACTGACCTCGAGGCGCCGTCGACCCGGCGCGAACTGACCTTTCGCGCCCGCCGACCCGGCGCAAACTGCCCCGGCTCGCTGCGCTCGCGGGCAGTTTCCGCCGGGTCGGCTACCGCGCTTCGCTTCGCTCGCGCCCCAGGTTGACCTGTTGCGAGAACTAGCTCTGGTGCACGTAGCTGTCGAGCTGGTCGCGCTCGAACTGCAGCTGGTCGATCTTGTGCTTGACCAGGTCCCCGATGCTGACGATGCCGACCACCCGGTCGCCGTCGGTGGCGGGGATGTGGCGGAAGCGGCGCTCGGTCATCACGGCGAGCACCTCGTCGAGGTCGTCGTCGGGAGAGCAGGTGCTCACCTCGGTGGTCATGATCGCCGAGACCACGTTGTTGATGACGGTGCCGTCGCTGTGGAGGCGGCGTACGACGTCGCGCTCGGACACGATCCCCTCGAGTGAGGTGCCGTCCGTGCTCACCACCACCGCCCCGATGTTGTGCTCCGAGAGCACCGCGAGCAGTTCGCGGACCCCGGCCTCGGGACTGATGGTGACCACGTCGCGAAGCGACTTCGACTGGAGCACGTCAGCGATGCGCATGTGACGCAGGCTACTCGGAGCCGCCCTCGCCGTCACTGCCCTCGTTCGACACGCGGTGCCGGCGCGGGCGCAGGTCGGACACGCTGCCCGGTCCGGTACGCGGCCAGTCGGGGTCGTCGTCGAGGTCGCCGACGCTGCCGAGGAAGGACAGTGCGGCCTCGTGGAGGTGCCCGTTGCTGGCCAGCGCGTTGCCGCCCCACGGGCCGTCGCGACCCTCCAGCGAGGTGAACCGGCCGCCGGCCTCGCGCACGATGATGTCGAGCGCGGCCATGTCGTAGACCTCGAGCTCAGGCTCGGCGGCGATGTCGACGGCGCCCTCGGCGAGCAGCATGTAGGACCAGAAGTCGCCGTACGCCCGCGTGCGCCAGACCCGGCGCATCAGTGCGAGCATGTCCTCGCCGAGGCCGCGGTCCTCCCAACCGCTGATCGAGGAGTACGAGAAGGAGGCGTCCTCCAGGCGCCGTACGTCGGACACGTGGCACTCGGTCGCCTTCATCAGCGACTTGCCGGTCCACGCCCCCTGGCCGGTCGAGGCCCACCAGCGCCGCTGCAGCGCCGGCGCCGACACCACCCCGAGGACGACCTCGTCGTCGACGGCCAGCGAGATCAGCGTGGCCCAGACGGGGACGCCGCGGACGTAGTTCTTGGTGCCGTCGATCGGGTCGACGATCCAGCGCCGCTGGGAGTGCCCCGAGGTGCCCTGCTCCTCGCCGGTGACGGCATCGCGGCTGCGGGCCTTGGAGAGGGTACGGCGGATCGACTCCTCGACGGCCTGGTCGGCGTCGGTCACCGGCGTCAGGTCCGGCTTGCTCATCACGTGCAGATCGAGCGCGCGGAACCGGGCCTGGGTGAGCGAGTCCGCGTCGTCGGCGAGCAGATGCGCCAGACGCAGGTCGTCGGTGTAGTCGGGGGCAGCCACAGGGGCACCCTAGTGCGCCGCGCCGGAGGATGTGCCGACCGGGCGACCACGGCTCGTGCAGGATTCAACCATGGAGATCAACGGCGTCCCGCTCCACCCGCTCGTCGTCCACGCCGCAGTGGTGTTCACGCCGCTCGCCTGTCTCGCCGCCTTCGGGTACGCCGTGCCGGCCTGGCGGGACCGGCTGCGCTGGCCGCTCGTGGTGCTCGCGGCGGTGTCGGTGGTCAGCGTGTGGGTGGCGTACCTGTCCGGTGGCGACCTGCGCGACGAGCGCTTCGCCACGGCCACGGGCAGCTTCCAGGAGCGGCTCGAGGACCACGAGACGTGGGCCGACCGGCTCCGGATCGGCGGCAGCGTGTTCGCGGTGCTGGCGTTCGCGGCGGCGTGGCTCCACACCCGCTCGGGGGCCGCCCGCGGCGCGCTCACGACGCTGACCGTCGCCGCCGCGGCCGTCACGCTGGTGCTGGTCTACCTCACCGGCGACGCCGGCGCCCAGGCCACCTGGAAGATCGACGGCTGAGCCGACTCAGTAGTCGGTGACCGACCGCGCGGCGAGCAGCCGCCGGAAGGACGCCACCCGCTCCGGGTCGGCCTCGCCGGCCGCGACCGCCTCGTCGAGCCCGCACTCCGGCTCGTCGTCGCCGTGGGTGCAGCCGCGGGGGCAGTCCTCGGTCATCTCTTCGAGGTCGGGGAACGCCTCGATCAGGTGCTCGGGCTGGACGTGCGCGAGCCCGAACGACCGGATGCCGGGGGTGTCGATGATCCAGCCGTCGCCGTCCGCCAGGGGCAGCATCAGCGCGGACGTCGAGGTGTGCCGGCCCTGACCGGTCACCGCGTTCACGTGCCCGGTCTCGCGGCGCGCGTCGGGGACCAGCGCGTTGACGAGCGTGGACTTCCCGACGCCGCTGTGCCCGATCAGCACGCTGGTCTCGCCGCGCAGCCGGTCGTGCAGCGCGTCCAGGCCGATGATCGTGCGGTCGGTGTCGCGGCGGGTGACCTCCCACGGCACCCCCAGCGACCGGTACGTCGCCAGCAGGGTCTCGGGGTCCTCCAGGTCGGCCTTGGTGAGGCACAGCAGCGGCGCCATCCCGCCGTCGTACGCCGCCACCAGGGCACGGTCGATCCAGCGCGGCCGCGGCTCGGGGTCGGCGAGGGCGGTGACCACGACGAGCTGGGTGACATTGGCGACGATGACGCGCTCGACCGGGTCGTCGTCGTCAGCGGTACGACGCAGGGTGCTGCGCCGCTCCTGCACCTGGACGATCCGCGCGAGCGAGCCGTCCGCGCCGGACACGTCGCCGACCACCCGCACCCGGTCGCCCACGACCACGCCCTTGCGGCCCAGCGGCCGGGCCTTCATCGCCAGCACGGTGCGGCCGTCGATGAGCAGCGTGAACCGGCCGCGATCGACGGTGACGACGAGTCCCTCGACGGCGTCGTCGTGGGCGGGGCGGTCCTTGGTGCGGGGGCGGGTACGACGACGCGGCCGGTCGTAGTGCTCGACGTCGTGCTCGTCGTACCTCGGCATCGGTGGCCTCAGAACAGCCCGGACCAGAAGCCCGCGAAGTCGGGGAAGGTCTTCCTGGTCGTGGCGACGTTCTCGACCAGGACCCCGGGGACCGCGGCGCCGACGATCACGCCCGCGTGGGCCATCCGGTGGTCGGCGTAGGTGTGGAACACCCCTCCGGTCAGTGTGGCGGGCCGCAGGGACAGCCCGTCCGGGTGCTCGTCGACGTCGGCGCCGAGCGCGCCCAGCTCGCGGGCCAGCGCCGCCAGCCGGTCGGTCTCGTGGCCCCGGATGTGGGCGATGCCGGTGAGGTGCGAGGGCGTCCGGGCGAGCGCGCACAGCGCCGCGATCGCCGGGGCCAGCTCGCCGACGTCGTGCAGGTCGGCCTCGAGACCCTGCAGTCCGCGCCAGCCCTCGGCCGGCCCGGTGACCCGCAGCCCTGCCTCGACCCGCGCGACGTCGCAGCCCATCCGGGCCAGCAGGTCGCGCAGCGCGTCACCGGCCTGGGTCGTGGTCGACGGCCAGTCGCGGACCACGACCGAGCCGCCGGAGACGGCAGCGAGTGCCAGGAACGGTGCGGCGTTGGAGAGGTCGGGCTCGATCGCCTCGTCGTGTGCCGCGATCGGGCCGGGCGACACCGCCCAGCGGTTCGCGTCGGAGTCGTCGACCGCGACGCCGCGCTCGCGCAGCATCGCGATGGTCATCTCGATGTGAGGGAGCGAGGGGATCGGACTGCCGTCGTGGCGTACGTCGACGCCCGCCTCGAAGCGCGCACCGGCCAGCAGCAGTGCCGAGACGAACTGCGAGGACGCCGACGCGTCGATCACGACCGTCCCGCCGGGCACCGCGCCGGACCCATGCACGGTGAACGGCAGCGCCCCGTCCGCGCTGTCGATCCGCAGTCCCAGGGCCTCCAGCGCGGACAGGATCTCGCCGACCGGCCGCTGGCGCATGTGGGCGTCGCCGTCGAATGCCACCTCGCCCCGCACCAGCCCCGCCGCCGGCGGCACGAACCTCATCACGGTCCCGGCCAGGCCGCAGTCCACCGCCGCCCGGTCGCCCGGCACCGAGCCGTCGAGCGGCGTCACCGTCCAGTCCTCGCCGGAGGTGTCCACCCGGGCCCCGAGCGCGGTCAGCGCCTGCGCCATCAACAGGGTGTCGCGCGAGCGCAGCGCCCGGCGTACGACGGACGGCCCGTCGGCCAGCGCCGCGAGCACGAGCGCCCGGTTGGTGAGCGACTTGCTGCCCGGCAGCGTCACTGTCGCGTCGAGCGGCCCGGTCGTGGTGGGCGCGGGCCAAGGGTCGGCGTGCGTGGCGGGAGTCGTCATCCCGCAGGAGTCTAGTGAATCCTGGCCTTGACCCGAGCGCCCACCAGCGCGGCCTCGCGGCGGGCGTCATGGGTGGCGTGCCGGGCCCGCCAGGCGATCCCCGGCTTGCCGGCCGTGTCCAGTGCCGCGATGAGCAGACCGCCGGCGAGGGCGGTGTTCTTCACGAAGTGGGTGAGCTGCTCGCGGCGCTGCTCCTTGTCGGTGGCCTCCCAGAACCGGTACCGGGTCGCGGTCGACGGCACCAGGGTGCCGCCGAGGAGTGCGGCGGAGAGCCGCGGGAAGTGGCCGGTCGCCAGTGCCAGGCCGGCGACGACCTGCACCGCGCCGCTGGCCCGCACCCACAGCACGGGGTCGTGGGGCACGGACAGGGCGTCGGGCGTCGCGTTGTCGAGCGCGGGTGCCAGGGTCTCGGTGACCGGCGCCGCCTGGGAGGCCAGCGCCGGCGCCTCGCGCAGGTCCTGGACGCCGTTCGCCAGGAAGTACGACGCCAGCAGCGGCCGGGCGATCAGTCTGCTCAGTGCCATGGTCGGGCGGTACCCGGCCGCTGTCCGGGCAGACCGATAGATTGCTGCGCATGTGCGGCCGCTATGCCTCCAGCCGGAGCCCGGAGGATCTCGCGGAGGAGTTCGACGTGCTCGACCCGCGTCTGGAGCGGGCGCTCCCGCCGTCGTGGAATGTCGCGCCCACCGACGAGGTGTACGTCGTCATGGAGCGCGTGTCCCGCGACCTCACCAGCGACGAGCCGGTCCGCCAGCTCCGCGCGCTGCGCTGGGGGCTGGTGCCGGCGTGGGCCAAGGACGCCAGCATCGGCAGCCGGATGATCAACGCCCGGATGGAGACGGTCGCCGAGAAGCCCGCCTTCCGCAAGGCGTTCGCCGCCCGGCGCTGCGTGGTGCCGGCCGACGGCTACTTCGAGTGGTACGAGACCCACCAGCGGACGGCCGGGGGGAAGGCCAAGAAGCAGCCGTTCTTCATCACCTCCGGCGACGGCTCGAGCCTGGCGATGGCCGGCCTCTACGAGATCTGGCGCGACCCGGCGAAGGCCGAGGACGCCGAGGACCGGTTCCGCTGGACCTGCACCGTGCTGACCACCGAGGCCACCGACGACCTCGGCCGGATCCACGACCGGATGCCGCTGCTCGTCGAGGCCGAGCGGCGCCACGAGTGGCTCGACCCGCGCACCCCCGCCGCCGACCTGCCCGGCCTGCTGCGCGGGCTGCGGCCCGCCCAGCAGACCGGCCTGACCGCCTACCCCGTCTCGACGGCGGTCGGCAGTGTCGCCAACAACGGACCCGAGCTGGTCGAGCCGATCCCGTTCGCCGACGAGCCCGACGACGACGGACAGGGGATTCTGCTGTGAGCGAGGAGCGCATCGTCGAGACCCCGTACGGCGAGGGCCGGCTCGTCGTACGCCGCGCCCGCCGGCCGCTGGCCACCCTGCTCGTCAGCCACGGCGCCGGCGGCGGCATCGAGGCCCGTGACCTCGAGGCGCTCGCCGCCCAGCTGCCGGGCCAGGGGATCAGCGTGGCCCGCTTCGAGCAGCCCTGGCGCCGGGCCGGTCGCAAGGTCGCCAGCCCACCGGCCACCCTCGACGTCGCACTGCGCGCGGCAGCGAAGGCGCTGCGCACCCGCACGCCCCTGGTCCTCGGTGGCCGCTCCGCAGGTGCCCGCTCGGCCTGCCGCACCGCCACGGAGCTGGGCGCCGCCGGCTGCCTGGCGCTGTCCTTCCCGCTGCACCCGCCGGGCCGTCCGGAGCGCTCCCGGCTCGACGAGCTCGCCGGGGCCGGGGTGCCGACGCTGGTCGTGCAGGGGGAGCGGGACCCGTTCGGCCGGCCTGAGGAGTTCCCCGACCCGCTGCCGGGTGGCACCGACCTGGCCGTGGTCCCGGGAGCCGACCACGGGCTCGCCGTACCCAAACGGGGGCCGCTGTCCGAGGACGAGGCGATGGGCATCGTCGTGGAGTCGGCCCTGGAGTGGATCGTGCGTGACGTGGTCGGGAATGTGGATCGTGCGTGACGTGGT
This sequence comes from Nocardioides sp. S5-5, assembly GCF_054954065.1. Taxonomy (NCBI): domain Bacteria; kingdom Bacillati; phylum Actinomycetota; class Actinomycetes; order Propionibacteriales; family Nocardioidaceae; genus Nocardioides; species Nocardioides sp. S5-5. The sequence goes on along the minus strand of NZ_CP199913.1, from coordinate 3,103,288 downwards.
CGGGAATGCGGCTCGCGCCTGAGGCGTTCGGCTTGCATGATCGCGACGCTGGAGCGCCCCCGGATCGAGGGCACCGTAGTCTGGGACGCGATGACCGAGATTTCCGATCTTTCGTCCCTCGCCGCCGACGCCTCCCACCCCGAGGACGTCGACGTCGCGTCGGAGACCCCCGAGGAGCGGGCCGCGCGCTTCGAGCGTGACGCCCTGCCCTTCCTCGACCAGCTCTACGGCGCCGCCATGCGGATGACCCGCAACCCGGCCGACGCCGAGGACCTGGTCCAGGAGACCTTCGCCAAGGCGTTCTCCGCGTTCCACCAGTTCAGGCCCGGCACGAACCTGAAGGCCTGGCTGTACCGGATCTTGACCAACACCTTCATCAACTCCTACCGCAAGAAGCAGCGCCAGCCGCAGCAGGCGCTCGCCGGCGACACGGGGGACGTCGAGGACTGGCAGCTCGCGCGTGCGGAGTCGCACACGTCGAGCGGGCTGAAGTCGGCGGAGATGGAGGCCCTGGAGCACCTCCCCGACAGCCAGGTGAAGGATGCGCTGCAGCGGCTCCCCGAGGAGTTCCGGCTCGCGGTCTACCTCGCCGATGTCGAGGGCTTCGCCTACAAGGAGATCGCCGAGATCATGGACACCCCGATCGGGACGGTCATGTCCCGCCTCCACCGCGGCCGGCGCCAGCTGCGCGACATGCTCTCCGACTACGTCCGCTCCGGCGGCGACGCTCCGCTCGAGGGGGGCAAGTGATGTCCGACGCCTTCGACAGCGCGGGGCACGAGCACGTCCACGTCTCGGACGATCCCAGCAACGCCGAGTGTGCCGACTTCCTCGAGCGGATCGTGCGGCTGATCGACAACGAGCTCGAGGCCGGCGACTGCGCCGTGGTCCGGGCCCACATCGACTCGTGCAGCCCCTGTCTGGAGCGCTACGACCTCCAGCGCACCGTCAAGGCCGTCGTCGCCCGCTCCTGCGGCGAGACCGCCCCGGCCGAGCTTCGCGAGCGGGTCCGGATCCAGATCCGGCAGGTCCAGGTCCGGATCACCGAGGGCTGAGGGCCGCGATGATCCGGTCATGAAGACCGTGCTCATCACCGGTTGCTCCTCCGGAATCGGCGCCGCGACCGCGTCGATGAGTAACTCCAAGGGATCGTGCAAGCGAGCGGCGCCCACCACGTGCGATGGCACGGCGGCGGAGTGAGGCCGCCTGGTTCGCCGCGGGCTGCCACCCGCTCGCCCTCGACGTCACCGGAATAGCCGAACCCCCGGACCGCGAGGGTCTCGGGGGTTCGTCGGTGCCTGCGCTCAGCTGTTGGGGCGCTTGCCGTGGTTCGCGCCCTTCTTGCGGCGCGCGCGGCGCTTGCGGCCGGTCTTGCCCATGGTTCCTCCTGAAGTCGTGAATCGAGTCATTCTCTCAGCCGGTCGGCTCAACCCGAAATCCAGGTGGCTCGGAGGACGCTCAGGCCGCCGGCGGCTCCGGCAGCCGGCGCAGCACCTCGGCGAGGCTCTCCTTGATGCCGGCGACGTCGGTCTTGACGCCCGCGACGTTGGTCTTGAGCTCCGCGACGTCGGTCTTGACGCCCGCGACGTTGGTCTTGAGCTCCGCGACGTCGGTCTTGACGCCCGCGACGTTGGTCTTGAGCTCCGCGACGTCGGTCTTGAGCCCGGCGACGTCGGTCTTGAGCCCGGCGACGTCGGTCTTGAGCTCCGCGACGTCGGTCTTGACGCCGGCGACGTCGGTCTTGAGCTCCGCGACGTCGGTCCTGATGCCGGCTAGCTCGACGGTGTGCGCGTCGACGGTCGCCTTGACGTCGGTCAGCAGCGCGTAGGCGTCCACGACGTCGTTGTGGTTCTGGTCGAGTCGCCGCACGATCTCCTGCTGGCTGATGGCCACGAGTTTCTCCTTACTGTCTGGAGCAACGAACCCTACGAGGCCGGGCGCGGGTGATCCAGCCTGTCATCCGGACCTGTGGACAAAGGGGCCGGCGTGGGGCTCACCCGTGCAGTCGGGCCAGGAAGCGGGCGGCGTCGACGACGACCCGGGTCACCTCGCCGGAGGCCACGAGCCGGCCCGGCCGAGCCGGGGCGCCGACCTCGCGCGCGGACACGGCATAGCGGCGCAGCCGGCCGTCGGCATAGACCTGGCGGGCGGTGACCTCCACGCTGCCGCCGACGGCGGTGGCGGCGAGGTGCTCGAGGTCGACCCGGGTGCCGACACTGGTCTCGCCGTCGGCGAGCGTGTCCGCGACGGCCGCGCAGGTGGCGGCCTCGCACCAGGCCAGGAGCCGCGGGGTGCCGAGCACGGGCAGGCTGCCGGAGCCGACCGCCAGCGCGGTGTCGTCGTCGGTGACCGTGAACCTCAAGGTGGCGTCGGTCACGCTCAGATCCCGAACGTGCTGCGCGGGTAGGCGGCGTCGACGTCGGTGATGACGTTGACCAGGTAGGGCACGTTCGCCGCGAACGCCCGGTCGAGCGCGGACCCGATCTGGCGCGGGTCGGTGACCGTCTCGCCGGCGCCGCCGAGGGCGGCCACCACCTGGTCGTACGCCGTGCGCGGGGCCAGGTCGGCCGCGACGTCGTATCCGTAGAGGAGCTGCATCGGGCCCTTCTCCAGGCCCCATGCGGAGTTGTTGCCCATCACCATCACCACCGGCAGGTCGTGGCGGACCAGCGTGTCGACGTCCATCAGCGAGAAACCGGCGGCGCCGTCGCCGAGCAGCAGCACGACCTGCGCCGATGGCCGCGCGATCCGGGCCGCGATCGCGGCGCCGAGGCCCGCGCCGAGGCAGCCGTACGGGCCGGGGTCGAGCCAGCAGCCGGGGCGCCTCGGCTCCACGAACTTGCCCGCGAAGGAGACGAAGTCGCCGCCGTCGCCGATCACGACCGCGTCGTCGGCCAGACGGGGCACCAGCTCGCCGTAGATCCGGGCCGGATGCACCGGGTCGGCCTCCGCGCCGAGCAGCTCGGCGTCTCGCGCGCTCGCCGCGGCGACGGTGTCCCGGAGCAGGGTGAGCCAGGCCGAGCGGTCCGGCTGCGAGGCGCCGGCGAGGGCGGCCAGCAGCCCGTCGAGGACGGCGCTCAGGTCACCGCTCACCGAGCCGGCGAGCTCGGCGTGGCCGGACAGCTGGCCGGGGGAGTCGGCGATGTGGACGACGGCGGCCGGGGTGGCGCCGTCCTTGCCGCCGAAGACGCCGTACCCGAGCCGGAAGTCGAGCGGCGTGCCGACCACGACCACCAGGTCGGCGCCGTTGATCGCGGCGCTCCGGGCCCTGGTCACCAGCAGCGGATGGCCGCCGGGGACCACGCCGCGGCCCATTCCGTTGGTGATCGCCGGCAGCCGCATCTCCTCGACCAGGCGCAGCGCCGCCTCCTCCGCGTGGTCGGCCCACACGTCGGTGCCCAGGATCAGCACCGGCTGCTGCGCCCTCGCGATCAGCCCCGCGATCCGGGCGATCGCGTCGCTGTCCGGCTCCGCGCCGCGCAGGTCCCCGATCGTCGGCGCCGAGCCGGTGCCGACGTTGAAGAACTCGTCCAACGGGACGTCGACGTACGTCGGGCCGCGGTGCGAGCTGCGCGCCTGGGTGAAGGCCGTGCCGAAGCCCGCCGCCACGTCGTTCGCCGTCATCAGGGTCGCCGCGTGCTTGGTCACCGACGACACGATCGGGAGGTGGTCGATCTCCTGCAGCGCCCCGGTGCCCCAGCGGTTGTTGGGCGCCCGGCCGCCGACCACGACCATCGGCGACCCCGCGAACCGGGCCTGGGCCAGCGCGCTGACCCCGTTGGTGACGCCCGGCCCGGCGGTCAGCACGGCGAGTCCCGGCACCCGGGTCAGCTTGCCGGTCGTCTCGGCCGCGAACGCCGCGGTCTGCTCGTGGCGCACGTCGACCAGCCGCACCGGCGGTCCGCCGTCCTGCCTGCCCCATTCATGACTCTTCACGGCGCCGTCGTACATCGGGAACACGTGGGCGCCCGAGAGCGTGAACATCGTCTCGACGCCGTGGGCGCGGGCGACGCTGGTGGCGATCTCGCCGGCGTGGCCGGTGAGCTGGTCGGTGTCCGGGCTGGTGGTCACCCCGGCACCCTAGTCCGAGAAGGGATCCATTCTCGGACTAGATGTTCGGCAGCGCTCCGGTCAGCCGACGTCGTCGAGGAAGTACGGATGCACCCGGCGCAGTGAGGCGACCAGCGCGAGCAGCAGGTCCGGACGGACGGCGGGGTGGCGCGGCGAGATGGTGAGCTGGAGGTACAGCGCGCGCAGCACCAGCTGCGCGTTGCCGGTGGCGCGGTAGGGGTCGCGGCCGCCGCGGGTCTTGGCGCGGGCCCCCTGCTCGAGGCGGACCACCCACGGCTCCAGGACGCTCAGCGGGACCCGGTCGCGGCGCAGCACCTCCATCACCGCATGGGCGATCCGGTCCGGCTCGCCGTGGACCAGCGGGGGCGTGTCGGGGTTGAGCACTCGATCGGCGATCACGTCGAGCAGCACGGTCAGCTCGGTCATCGCGAAGTGCCGCGAGGCGGCCAGCGCGGCCAGCGCGTCGGCGCCGTGGGCCGCGGCGTGGGCCCAGCCCTTGGCCGGCACGAAGCCGCGCAGGTCGCGTTCCCGCACGTACCAGGCCGCGATCCGGTCACCCCAGTGCAGCACCTTGCTCGGGGGCAGCCGTCGGATCCGGGTGTCGCGCTGGATGCACTCGGCCAGCAGCAGCACCGAGAAGCTGCGCCGGAACACCGAGTCGGTGTCGCGCTCGCCGATGCCGGTGTTCAGGCCCGCGCACATCCCGTCGCCGAGCCCGGCCAGCAGGTCGTCGTACGCGCCGTGCTCGATCCAGGTCGCCAGGAAGGAGTACGCCATCCCGTCGCGCACCTGCGGGTCCGGGTCGCCCAGCATCTGGGTCAGCTGAGCAGTCAGGTCGCCGATCGGGTGGTCGGCCGGCGGGCGCCGGTCGCCGTCGCGGAGGGCCTGCTGGAGGCGCGCCCAATCCACCGACACCATCAACCCACACCCTCCGGAGCAGCCGAGCCTTCTTCCCCCGGGCCCTATCCTGCCAAACAATGTGAAGGGACCCTAAGTCGGGACGATCGGGCAGGCCCTATCTTGGGGTCCGTGCCCTCCCTGTCCGCGATCGCCCGGCGTCACACCGACCTCGACGACACGGACATCGCCTGGCTGCAGCTGATCCAGGCCGACTGGCAGGTCATCGCCGACCTGTCCTTCGCCGACCTCGTGCTGTGGCTCCCCGACCGGGGCGGTGCCGGGTTCTGGGCGGGGGACCAGATGCGTCCCACCACCGGCCCGACGGCGTACGTCGACGACATCGTCGGCAGCTTCGCGCCCACCGGCCGCCGGCAGCTGGTCGACGCCGCCTACGAGCTGGGCCGGATCGCCCGGGAGGGCGACCCCGAGTGGCGCGACGACGTGCCGGTGCGGGTCGAGGCGATCCCGGTGCGACGCGCCGGGCACGTGATCGCGGTGATCAGCCGCAACACCAACCTGCTCGGCGTGCGCACGCCCAGCCTGCTGGAGATCAACTACCTCCAGGCCGCCACCGACCTGTCCCAGATGATCGCCGCGGGCCTGTTCCCGTCCACGGCCCAGCGCAGCGACCACGCCGACTCCCCACGGGTGGGCGACGGCTTCCTGCGCGTCGACGCCGCCGGGCGGGTGATCTACGCGAGCCCGAACGCGCTGTCGACGTACCGCAAGCTCGGGCTGACCGGCGACCTGACCGGCCACCGCCTGACCGACCTCACCCGCGAGCTGGTGCCGCCCAAGCTGCGGCCCGACGAGGAGACGCTCAGCGCGGTCCTCGGGGGCCGGGCGCACCGCGACACCGAGCTCGGCGCGTCCGGCGGCCCCGGCGACGGCGCGGCGCTGATCGTGCGGTCGATCCCGCTGCGGCCCAAGGGCGACCACATCGGCGCGATCATCCTGCTGCGCGACGTCACCGACCTGCGCCGCCGTGACCGCGAGCTGGTCACCAAGGACGCCACGATCCGCGAGATCCACCACCGGGTGAAGAACAACCTGCAGACGGTCGCCGCGCTGCTGCGGCTCCAGGCCCGCCGGATCGACTCGCCCGAGGCCGCCTCGGCCCTCGAGGAGGCGGTGCGCCGGGTCGGCTCGATCGCCATCGTCCACGAGACGCTGAGCCAGGCCGTCGAGGAGACCGTCGAGTTCGACGACATCGCCGACCGGCTCGCCCGGCTGGTGGTCGACGTCGGCTCGACCACCGCCCAGGTCGGCGTACGCCGCGAGGGCAGCTTCGGCGTGCTCGCCTCGGAGGTCGCCACGCCCCTGGCGATGGTCGTCATGGAGCTGATGCAGAACGCCGCCGAGCACGGCTACGACGCCGGCGCGGCAGGTCAGATCGCGATCCACGCCGCCCGGCACGGCTCCGTGCTCGAGGTCGCCGTCGAGGACGACGGCCGGGGGCTGCCCGACGACTTCGACCTGGACACCGCGACCAGCCTGGGCCTGTCGATCGTGCGCACGCTCGTGGAGTCCGAGCTCGGCGGGCACCTGACGCTGGGGCAGGCGCCGGGCGGCGGCACCCGGGCAGGCTTCAGCATCCCGGTCGAGTGACCGGAGCGCGGACGACGTCGGTCAGACGGGGGTGCGGACCCGGGCGCGGGCGTTGCGGCGCTTGAGCGCGCGGCGCTCGTCCTCGCTCAGGCCGCCCCAGACACCGTGGTCCTGTCCCGCCTCGAGCGCCCACGCGAGACACTGCTCGCGCACGTCGCAGCGACGGCACACCGCCTTGGCCTCTTCGATCTGGAGGATCGCCGGGCCGGTGTTGCCGATCGGGAAGAACAGCTCCGGATCCTCGTCGAGGCATGCGGAACGGTGTCGCCAATCCATGGGTGGGAAAGCCCTCTTCCTTCACTACCGGGGGGATGCCCTCGACCGGGCACACGGAAAGCCGCAAAAGTGAACGGCTTCACGATCGCTCCGGCAAGGTTTCCAAGGATTGCGTCGCGAATCAAGCAATTCGGGTGGTCTCTTGGGTCACAACCGGATGCTGGACACCCACCGCCTAGGCTGCGGCGGTGACCGAAGGGCCTTTCGACCACCCGTCCGACCGCCCCCCGCAGCTGACCGTGGCCGCCTCGCTGGCCACCGTCCAGGGGCTGATGCTGCTCATCCTCGCGGTCCTGGAGCTGGCCAGCGTGTCCTCCGACCGGCTCGGCTTCGGCCTGTCGACCGCGGTCTTCTTCGCGGCGTACGGCGTCGTGCTGATCGGTGCCGCCCTGGCGCTGTGGCGCCGGCGCGGCTGGGCGCGCGGCCCGGTCCTGATCACCCAGCTGATCGTGCTCGGCCTGGCCTGGAACCTGCGCGAGCACCTGCTGCTCGCCCTCGGCCTGGCCGCGGTCGCGCTGGCCGTCGTGGTCGCCGTGGTCCACCCCGACACCGTCGCCGCCCTCGAGGACCGTCCCGGCGAGGACGAGTAGCCCCGGGGAACGCGACGGCCCGATCCCCGGGCAGGGGATCGGGCCGTCGCGGTGGCGAGTGATCAGGGGACCACGTTCACCGTGATGATGTTCGACGAGAAGTAGTCGTCGTAGCCGGCGTCCTTGGTGTAGTACGCCTGGAAGACGTACGAGCCGACGTTCAGGCCCGTCTTCAGGGCGCTGCCGGAGCCGCCGCGGGTGATCCAGTAGCAGAAGCTGGTGCTGAAGTCGAAGGTGCCGTTGGCGGGGTTCACGCTGCGGAAGCCGAGCAGGTACGGCGAGGACGAGCCGCCCGCGGCGTTGCCGTTCTGGTAGACGTCGACGTAGCCCGAGGTCGCCGGTCCGCCCTTGTACTTCACGCTGCCCGAGAGCTTGGTGCCGGTGGCCGAGCTGTAGTCGCAGGTCAGGGTGGTGGTGTTGAGCGTCAGGTTCGAGTCGTAGACCTCGAACTTGGTCTTGCCCTTGCGACCCTTGAACTTGGCCTTGACCTGGTAGTGACCGGTGCCGAGCGCCGGCACGGTGAACTTGGCCTTGCCCTTCTTGACCTTGGCCTTCTTCTTGACGACCGCGCCGTTGTCGCCGGTGACGGTGAACTTCACCTTGCCGGAGCCCCTGAGTCCCTTGGCGGTGAGGACCAGCTTGCTGATGCCGGGCTGGACGCCGGGGGCCGACTTCTTGATCTTGAACTTGCCGGGCTTGGCCTTCGCCGCCACGACGGCGGTGGAGACGGCCGAGTCGGCGGTGCCGGGGGTCGCCGCGGCGGTGGACGTCAGGGCGGGCGTGGCGAGCGCGAGCGAGGTGATCGCGACGACGCCGGCGGAGACGAGCCTGCGCATGGAGGGCTCCTTCGAGACAGGACCGATCCGGGCATGACGAGGTCTCTGGAATCGGTCAAGAATTGAGACGCAGGGGTCCTGCCCCGAGCGGGTCCGGGTAAACGTCGGGTCCTGTGAGCGTTCCTCTCGCTCGCTCAGGCCTCCGACTCGAGCGACTCGCGCAGCTGGGTCAGGGTCCGGCTGAGCAGCCGGGACACGTGCATCTGGGAGACGCCGATCTCCTCGGCGATCTGCGACTGGGTCATGTTCTTGAAGAAGCGCAGCAGCAGGATCTTCTTCTCGCGCGGAGGGAGGTTCTCCAGCAGCGGCTTGACCGACTCCCGGATCTCGACGTGCTCGAGTGCCTCGTCGTCGACGCCCATCGCGTCGAGCATGCTCTGGCCGCTGCCGCCGTCGGAGTCGTCGTCGGTGGCGTCGAGGGAGAGCGTGGAGTAGGCGTTGCTCGACTCGAGGCCCTCGACGATCTCCTCGACCGAGCAGCCGATCGCGTCGGCGAGCTCGCGCGGCGTCGGCGAGCGGCCCAGCGACTGGGTCAGCTCGGCGGTGGACGCGCTGATCTGCATCCGCAGCTCCTGGAGCCGCCGCGGCACCCGGATCGCCCAGCCCTTGTCGCGGAAGTAGCGCTTGATCTCGCCGATGATCGTCGGCGTCGCGTACGTCGAGAACTCGACGCCTCGCTCGGTGTCGAAGCGGTCGACGGACTTGATCAGGCCGATGGTGCCGACCTGGACCAGGTCCTCGTAGGGCTCGCCGCGGTTGCGGAACCGGCGGGCGCAGTGCTCGACGAGGGGCAGGTGCAGGTGGACCAGGGAGTCGCGGGCGACGTCGCGCTCGGCGGGGGAGGCACCCTCGTCGCGGAGCACCACGAAGAGCTCCGCGCTGCGCCGGCGGGTCAGCTCGATGTTCGTCGGCCCGCGCTGGCCGCCACCCCGAGACAGGTCCGTGGTCATGACACCAGCGAGGACCGCACGAGCAGACGTACGGCGTAGTGCCCGGCGACGGCGTCGATCGAGGCCTCGTCGGCGAGGGTCGCGAGGACCTGCCAGCCGAAGCTCTCGTAGTCGGGAGCGGTCGGCTCCTGGGCGTCGGCGGAGATCGTGAGCGCCAGCTCGTTGCCGCCGAGGCGGAAGCGGCACTCGAGCACGGAGTCGGGGTCGGCCTCGTCGAGCACCATGGCGGCGGCCTCGGAGACCGCGATCCGCAGGTCCTCGATGTCGTCCATGGTGAAGTCGAGGCGGGCGGCGAGGCCGGCGGTCAGCGTGCGCAGGACCGAGGCGTAGGCGCCGTTGGCCGGGAGTCGCAGCTCGACCTCGTCGGGGCGTCCGGCGGCCGTCGTGCCGCCGACAGCGGGGCTGCTCGTCTCCGACATGCCACATCCTCCGGGTTGGCGTGGGGAAGCTGATCGGGACGACCCTACGCCAACGGCCGTGCCCCCGAGGGCACGGCCGTTGGACGGGGACGGGTCGCGTCAGGGACGCAGGTCGCCCAGACCCAGCAGGTCGAGCAGGCCGGTCTGGTCGAGCAGGTCGAGAACAGCGTCGAGACCGAGCGAGTCGAGCAGGAACCCGAGGCCCAGTTCGTTGAGCGCGTCGCCGACGTAGTCGAGCAGGTTGTCCTTGTCCGGCTTGCTGCTCGGGATCGGGACGCCGTTGCCGGCCTGGCAGGCGGCGAGCAGGGTCATCGTGCCGCTGACGGCCTTGGCGGCGTTGGCCCGCAGGACCTTGGTCTTGCGGATCTTGCGCTTGACCTTGTTGAGCTTCTTGTTCAGCTTCTTGACCTTGGCCGCCTGGTGGTGCCGCTTGGCCTTCTTGATCTTCTTCTGCAGCTTGATCACCTTGGCCTTGAGCTCCTGGATCTTGATCCGGGCTGCGGAGCGGGTGATCGTCGCGACGTCGACGGCCTTGGCCTGGGCGACACAGTCGACCGCGCGCTCGGTGGTGGTGCCCGCCGGGGCGGCGGAGGCCACCGGAGCGGCGGACAGCGTGAGGCCGAGCGCCACGGCGATGCCGAGGATCAGCTTGAGCAAGGCACGATTCATGCCGGTTTCTCCCTCAGATGAAGTCGGCGGCCGCTCGCCCCCCATGGCGACAGCCGAGAATCGACCGGGCGCATGGGAGGCCCGGCTCGGGAGTCACCCTAGGGCATCGTGGCGAGGATTCGACGCACAGGGCCCCCGGGACGTCGTCCCGGGGGGCCCTGTGCGGCGTCGTTCAGCGGGTCGTGATCAGCACAGGCCCGGGAGGGGCAGGCCGAGCGAGCACAGCGGGTTGCTGCCGGCCGGCAGGCCCGGGATGCTGGGCAGGCCGCTGGGCAGGCCGCCCGCCAGCAGGTCGAGGACCGAGTCGAGTGCGTCGAGAACCGGGTTCAGCGGGCTGACCAGGTCGCCGAGACCCAGGTTGACCAGGGTCGCCTTGAGGATGTCGACCAGACCGGTGGGGTTGGTCAGGCCGGCCTTGAGCGCGTCGCACAGGCCCTTGGCCTCGGCCGGGGCCATGGCGCAGAGCTGGTCGAAGGTGCTCATCAGCGGGTCGAGGACGGTCGGGAAGAGGTCGCACAGCTGCTGCAGCTGCGGGATCGCGTCGCACAACGCCTGGATGGGCAGCTCCGGCGTGGCCGGCGGGACGGCGGCGGGCTGGCCCTTGCAGGTCGCGTACGCCGAGTAGACGCCGTTGTAGGCGGCGATGGTCTGGTTGCGGTAGGCGATGCCGGCGCGCTTGGCCTTCTTGGCCTTCTTGAGCTTCTTCTTGAGCTTCTTGATCTTCTTGGCCGGCGCGTGGTGCTTCTTGGCCTTCTTGAACTTCTTCTTGACCTTCTTGACCTTGGCGTCGGCCGCGGCGACGTACGCGTTGGCGGCGCCGTAGTTGTTGTACGCCTTGGTGAGCGCCTGGCCCTGGGCGGAACAGTCGGGCGCGACCTGCTGCTGCGCGGGCGCGGCCGGAGCCGCAGACGCGACGGATGCCGTCGTGAAGGTCAGGCCCAGCGCAACCGCCAGGCCGATGAACATCTTGAAAAGGGCGCGATGCATCGCGGCTTCTCCCTCCGATGGTGTGGTCCCCCCGACCCCGTGCTCCCTGGTCGGTTGGTGATTTCGTGCAGGCAACGACTTGCCCGACTCCGCGTCACGCTAAGGGACCTGATGCGTCCTTGGGACCAAAAACACGGGCCGCACGCCCGAAATGGACGTGCGGCCCGTGTGGCCTGGGCACAATGGCCCGGATGGACTAGTCCGTCGGGATCAGGCCTTCTTGGTCGCCCAGAAGATCTCGGCGATCTCGTCGATCTTCGCCAGCAGCTCGTCGGCCTTGGCCGGGTCGAGGGTGCCCTTGGTGCCGGTGGCGCCGGCCAGCTTGGTGGCCTCGTTGACGAGGGTGTGCAGCTGCGGGTACGCCTCGAAGTGCGGGGGCTTGAAGTAGTCGGTCCACAGCACCCACAGGTGGTGCTTGACCAGCTCCGAGCGCTGCTCCTTGATCAGGATCGCGCGGGTGCGGAAGTCCGGGTCGTCGCTGTCGAGCGCCTTGGCGATGACGGCCTTGACCGACTCCGCCTCGATCCGCGCCTGGGCCGGGTCGTAGACACCGCACGGCAGGTCGCAGTGGGCGGAGACGTCGATGGTGGGGGCAACGAAGGCCCGGGTGAGACGGGAGAACATGTCGGTCCTCTCAGAGAGTCAGGGTGGGTAGGGAAATGCTGCCTGCGACACTACTCGGCATGGATCGGGCGGCAACGGGAGGTCGGCGCCGCGTCGGACTCGCGGTCGTCCGGGGCGACTCCATGCGGCCCGCGCTGCGGCCCGGCGAGCGCCTCCTGGTCACGTACGGCGCCCGGGTCCGTCCCGGCCGGATCGTGGTCGCCCGGTTCGCCGACGGCACCCTCGCGGTCAAGCGGGTCGCGGAGCGCCGGGAGAGCGGTTGGTGGCTGCTCAGCGACAACGCCGGCGCGGGGGTGGACTCGCGCCACCGCGGTGAGGTGCCGGACGCGGACGTCGCGGGCGTCGTACGGGCCCGGGTGTGGCCGTGGCCGCGGCTGCTGTGACCTGTCCCATGCGGACACCTCCGGTGCCCCGCGGAGCGGTGTGAAAGGATGGATGATCGTGGCTGACGACGTTCCCTCCCCCCACCCCCGCGCGGGTGAGCCGGTCTTCGATCTGCACCTCGGCGGGAAGATGGCGACCACGCCGACGGCCGACGTCAGCACCCGCGACCAGCTCTCGCTGGCCTACACGCCCGGTGTCGCCGAGGTGTGCGAGGCGATCGCCGCCGACCCCGAGCTGACCCGTCACTACACCTGGGTCCCCAACACCGTCGCGATCGTCACCGACGGCACCGCCGTGCTCGGCCTCGGCGACATCGGCCCGGCCGCCGCGATGCCGGTGATGGAGGGCAAGGCGGTCCTGTTCAAGCAGTTCGGTGGCGTCGACGGGATCCCGATCTGTCTGGCGACCACCGACGTCGAGGAGATCATCGAGACCGTCGTCCGGCTCGCGCCGAGCTTCGGCGGCATCAACCTCGAGGACATCTCGGCCCCGCGCTGCTTCGAGATCGAGGACCGCCTCAAGGAGGCCCTCGACATCCCGGTCTTCCACGACGACCAGCACGGCACCGCCGTGGTCACCCTGGCCGCGCTGGTCAACGCGCTCAGGCTCACCGGTCGTACCCCGGAGTCGACCCGCGTGGTCATCTCCGGCGCCGGTGCCGCGGGCGTCGCGATCGCGAAGATCCTGCTCGCCGCCGGCATCAAGGACATCGCGGTCACCGACCGCAAGGGCGTGGTCAGCTCCGACCGCACCGACCTGACGCCGGCCAAGAAGGCCCTCGCCGAGCTCACCGCCGACCAGTGCGGCCGCCGCGGCACCCTGGCCGAGGCCTTCGACGGCGCCGACGTCTACATCGGCGTCTCCGGCGGCACCGTGCCCGAGGAGGTCGTCGCCACCATGGCCGACGACGCGATCATCTTCGCGATGGCCAACCCCAACCCCGAGGTCCACCCCGACGTGGCGCACCGCCATGCGCGGGTCGTCGCGACCGGTCGCTCCGACTTCCCCAACCAGATCAACAACGTGCTGGCCTTCCCGGGCATCTTCCGGGGCGCGTTCGACGTGCATGCCAGCGCGATCACCGAGGGCATGAAGGTCGCCGCGGCCGACGCGCTCGCCGCCTTGGTGGGCGACGACCTCTCCGAGGACCTGGTCATCCCGTCGCCGTTCGACCCGCGGGTCGGGCCGGCCGTGGCCGCCGCTGTGGCCGACGCCGCACGACGAGATGGTGTCGCCCGGATCTGACAGCGCGACACCGCTAGGTTGGGGTCCATGTTCGCCGTGTATGCCGACTCCTTCGCCAGCTCCGCCGACGACCCGCTGAGCGGCCTCGTGCTCGGGGAGCGCCCCGACCCGGTCGCTCCCGACGGGTGGACCACGATCACCGTCAGGGCGGCCTCGCTCAACCACCACGACCTGTGGTCGCTGCGCGGCGTGGGCCTGAAGGCCGAGGCGCTGCCGATGATCCTGGGCTGCGACGCGGCGGGGTACGACGAGGACGGCAACGAGGTCGTCGTGCATGCCGTGGTGTCGGACCCGGACTGGAGCGGCGACGAGACCTTCGACCCGCGCCGCTCACTGCTCTCCGAGCGGCACCAGGGCACCTTCGCCGACAAGGTGATCGTGCCGCGGCGCAATGTCGTGCCCAAGCCCGCCTCGCTGTCCTTCGAGGAGGCCGCCTGCCTGCCGACGGCGTGGCTGACGGCGTATCGGATGCTGTTCACGCAGGGCGCGCTGAAGGCGGGCGAGACGGTGCTGGTGCAGGGCGCCGGCGGGGGGGTCGCGACCGCGCTGATCGCGCTGGCGCGGGCCGGCGGCCTGCGGGTGCTGGCCACCAGCCGCGACGAGTCGAAGCGGGCCAAGGCGCTCGATCTCGGGGCCCATGAGGCGTTCGAGTCCGGCGCCCGGCTGCCCGAGAAGGTCGACGCGGTGATGGAGACCGTCGGCCGCGCGACCTGGTCGCACTCCATCCGGGCGCTGCGCCCCGGCGGTCGCATCGTGACCTCGGGCACGACCTCCGGGCCGAACCTCGACGACGCCGAGCTGACCCGGATCTTCTTCCTCCAGCTCAGCGTCATCGGCTCCACCATGGGCACCCGCGGCGAGCTGGCCGCGCTGGTCAACCTGCTCGACAGCACCGGCGTGCGGCCGGTCATCGACCGAGTGCTGCCGATGACCGAGGCCCGCGACGGGTTCGCCGCGATGGCCGGCGGCGACGTGTTCGGGAAGGTCGTCTTCACGCGCAGTTAACCATTGGCGGGAATGACTGTCGGTGCTGGACGATTGACTCCTGTCAGCGCCCGATGGGGCGGGCCGATGAATTTCCCCGGTCCGCCGTGTCGAATCGGTGACGGCCGGTTCGTCGTAGAGATGAAGCGACGGCCAGCCCGAGCCCTCCGGCGTCATGGGGTCGGCCACCGCCGGCCCCTGCCACCCGATCGATAGGACCTGTCATGACTGCGCCCTCCGGACCCGCAGACACCGGCGACATCGCCGAGTTCGAGCAGGAGTTCACGCGCGCCCCGGCGACCCCGGGACGGACTCCGCTCGTCATCAAGCTGCTGGTCGCGGCGACCTTCGTCGTGATCCTCAACGAGACCACCCTGGTCAACGCGGTCCCGCGGTTGATGGCCGACTTCCACATCACCGAGACGACCGCGCAGTGGTCGTTGACCGTGTTCATGCTGACGATGGCCGCGGTCATCCCGGTGACCGGCTGGTTCCTCCAGCGGGTGACCACGCGCGCGGCGTACGCCACCGCGATGGTCACCTTCAGCGTCGGCACCCTCGTCGCTGCCGTGGCTCCGACCTTCGGCGTGCTGCTCGTGGGCCGGGTCGTCCAGGCCGGCGGCACGGCGGTGATGATGCCGCTGCTGATGACCACCCTGATGACGGTCGTGGCCGTCGAGGACCGCGGCCGCGTGATGGGCCAGATGACCCTCGCCATGTCCTGTGCCCCGGCGCTGGGCCCGGCGGTCTCCGGCATCCTGCTCCACTTCGGCTCGTGGCGGCTGATCTTCGTGGTCGTGCTTCCGATCGCGGTCCTGGTCGGCTTCTTCGGCTTCCGCCAGCTCGAGAACGTGGGCGAGACCAACCGCAGCCCGATCAGCTGGCTCAGCGTGGTGCTCGCTGCCGGTGGCTTCAGCACCTTCGTCTTCGGCCTGAGCAAGGTCGGCAAGGCCGAGTGGCCCGAGCCGGCGCTGCTCATCGGCGGCGGTGTCGTGCTGATCGCGGGCTTCGCGCTCTACCAGCTCCACCTGCAGCGCTCGGACCGTCCGCTGATGGACCTGCGCACCCTGAAGGTCCGCAACTTCACGGTGTCGCTGATCTTGATGTCGGCCGGCTTCATGGCCTTCCTCGGCTCGATGCTCCTGCTGCCGCTCTACTTCCAGAACCTGCGCGGCCTCAGCGAGCTGCAGACCGGCCTGCTGGTCATGCCCGGCGGCCTGGCCATGGGCCTGCTCGGCCCCCAGGTCGGCAAGGTCTTCGACCGGATCGGCGCCCGTCCGCTGGTCATCCCCGGCTCGGTGGTGATGGTCGCGCTTCTGTTCGCGCTGAGCCGGATCGGCGTCGACACGCCGTACGTGCTGCTGGTGGCGCTCCACGTCGCCCTGATGGCCAGCCTGGCCACCATCTTCACGCCGGTCTTCACCATCGGCCTGGGCGACCTCGCCCCGCAGCTGTACTCCCACGGCAGCTCGTTGCTCGGCACCCTCCAGCAGGTCGCCGGCGCCATCGGCACCGCCCTGCTGGTCGTGATCATGACCAACCGCAGCGATCACCTCGCCGAGGGTGGCGCGAGCCCGGCCGGCGCCTTCATGGGCGGCCTGCAGTGGGCGTTCTTCACGGGCGCCGTGATCGGCCTCGTGGTGATCGCGATGTCGCTGCTGCTGCCGTCGAAGGCGAACACGCCGGCTGGTGCGCCCGGCGGGCACTGACGGACTGGCACGCAGGCTGCATGGATCCCCGGATGTCCGGGGATCCATGCGCTGCGACAGGTGGGGCTTGAGGTGCCTGGATCTAGACCGCGTCGAGGAACTCGTCGAGCAGCGGCCAGCTGACCTCGGCGGCCTTCGGGCCGGCGACCAGACCGAGGTGGCTGAGGCCGTCGGCGGCGGCGTACCGAGCACCGGGGACGACGTCCACGCCGGCCCGCACGGCCGGGCCGTCGGCGATGTTGTCGCTCTCGCTGCCGACGAAGAGCACCGGCGTGTGGACGTCGGCCAGCCTCACCTCGCGCTTGCGGCTGAGCCGGACGGAGCCGGAGGCGAGCTCGTTGCGGACCATCAGTCGGGTGTGGATCTGGTGGTACGCGCGGCCGGGGTACCCGGGCATCTCGCCGATGAAGCCGTCGACGGCGCCGGTGCGGGCGAGTGCCTCGGTGTCGAGGATGTTCCTCGCCAGGTGCATGGCCTTGGTGAGCTCGCGTCGGGGTGCCATCGCGCGGTAGCTGGCCCGCACCAGGTGGCGGGGTACGCCTCCGAGGACCGCGGTCGGTGCGGTGACCGCGCGGGTGCCGAGCAGGCGGTCGGCGGCGACGATCGGTTGGACCGCCGGGATCTGCGCGTAGTCGATCGGGGTGCCGAAGGCGGTCAGCGACGCGATCGGCAGGTCGGGGTGGGCGGCCGCGGTGAGCAGGCTCATGGTCCCGCCGAGCGACCAGCCGACCAGATCGACGCCGTCGGCCTCGTCGCCGCCGGCGGCGTGGTCGGCGAGCACGGCGCGGATCGCGGTCGGGAGGATGTCGTCGATCCAGGCCTCGAAGCCCATGCCGCGATCGGCGAAGGCGATCCGCCCATAGTCGACGAGGTACGTCGCCCGCCCGGCGGCGAGCAGGTGGGCGGCCAGGCTCTGGCCGGGACGCAGGTCGAAGCAGCGCGCCGACACCGCGAGGGGCGGGACGAGCAGCACCGGGCGCGAGGCCCGGGCGGTGGTCGTGCGGTCGTAGCGCACGAGCCGCCGGTGTGGCGCGTCGGAGAGCACGGCGGCCGGCAGGCCGTCGTACTGCTCGACGCCGTCGCCGAGAGGCGAGATCGCCCAGGCGTTGCGGGCGGCGGTGCTCAGGAGATCAGCTGCGGTCGGCACCGCGTCATGGTCCCTGCCGGGCGGACCGCGCGTCCACCGAACGTGACGAGCGTGACGCTCAGCGTGGATCCGCGCAAGGCCGCCCGCGACGGGCCCCACAGCCGCGCGCCACGGCTCCCTTCCGTGGATCCGGGCTACCGGTCATCTCCGGAGGTTCTTCGGGTGTCCCGCACCCCGGGCACGCACCTCGCGGCGTTGCCGACGCTGGCGAGACGACCCGGTATGGCTGCGCGCCGGCGCCTTGCGATGCACGCACCCGGAGCACGGGCCACCCCCGCACAACTTCCGGAGATGACCACTAGCGCGAGCGCCAGTTCCGCGCGCCGACCAGCATCATCCGCAGCTGGGTGCGGGCGGCGCCGGCGACACGCTCCTCGGCGGGGGAGCCGGGGTCGGTGCCGAGCAGCCGCTCGGCGGTGGTGACCATCGAGCCGACGATGAGCTCGGAGAGCACCTGCAGGTCGCGCTCGGTCCAGGACTCGGTGCCGGGCAGGTGGGCGATGTCGGTGGCCAGCTCGCGCTCGGCGAGCTCGATGCCACGGTTGATCGCGTCGCGCACGCCGGCCGGGCCGGCGAAGCGCTCACGGGCGATGAAGCCGTAGTGGGCATGGTCTCGGCGCACCTGCTCGACGAGGACCGCGACCGAGCCGTCGATGATCGTCGCGGCGTCCTCGCCGGCGGTGTGGCGCAGCTCGCGCAGCAGGGCGCGCAGGGTGTCGAGGGACTCCTCGACGAGCGCGAGGCCGAGATGCTCGATCGAGGGGAAGTGCCGGTAGAAGGCGGTCGGCACGATGCCGACCTCCTTGGCCACCTGGCGCAGGGAGAGCGCGACGAGGGCGGAGTCCTCGGACAGGGCGAGGGCCGCGTCGAGGATGGCGCGGCGGGTCCGCTCCTTCTGCTCGACACGGGTCTGGGCCATGGCCTCATCCTACGTGGGTACACATGTGTTCACTGTCACGCGGTCGGTTCGTTGACCATCGCCGTGCGTGCGCGAGAGAGTTTCGGAGTACGAATGTACACTCAAACTTCTGCCCATGAAGGAGACGTGATGTCCGCACTCATCTCCCCGCCGGCTCCCGGCGGCGCGAGTCACCTGGCCGGGCGGCTGCTGCGCTCGCGGCTCGCCGCGGCGCTGACCACTCCGCACGGCGTCGACCGGTATCTCGAGCGGCTCAACCCGATGTGGGCCGCGCACGAGGTGCGCGCCCGCGTCGTGTCCGTGCATCGCGAGACCGACGGGCCCGACTCGGCCCCGGTCGCCACCGTTACCCTGCAGCCGACCGGCACCTGGCGCGGCCACCGCGCCGGCCAGCACGTCCTCGTCGGCGTCGAGCTGCCCGGCTCGGCCACGAGGCACACCCGGGCGTTCTCGATCTCCTCGGCCGCCTCGGCGCCGGGGGAGCGGTTCACGCTGACGATCCGCGCGCACGACGAGGGCCAGGTGTCGTCGTACCTCGTCCGCGCGGCGCAGCCCGGCACCCTGCTCCACCTCAGCCAGGCCCAGGGCGAGTTCACCCTCGTCGAGAGCCCGGCCACCCCGACCATCAGCCGGCTGCTGTTCATCACCGGCGGCTCGGGCATCACCCCCGCGATGTCGATGGTCCGCACCCTCCTCCGCGACGGGTACGACGGCCACGCGGGCCGCCGGGTGACCTTCCTGCACTTCGCGCGCAGTCCCGAGGACCAGATCTTCGCCACGGAGCTGGCCGAGATCGCCGAGGCCGACAACGGTGTGGACGTCCACCTGCGCTACGGCGACCAGACGTTCAGTGAGTTCGAGCTGCATCGCCTCGTCCCGGACTACCAGGAGACCGACACCTGGCTCTGTGGTCCGCCGGGACTGGTGGAGCTGGTCAAGGCGGCGTACGACGACTCCACCCGCCTGCGGATGGAGTTCTTCAAGCCCGCCGTCGCCCGGGCCGCCGCTCCTGGCGAGGCGATCGAGGGCGAGGTGTCCTTCACCCGCTCCGGTGCGACGACCGCCGCCACCGGCATCAGCCTGCTCGAGCAGGCCGAGGAGCTCGGCCTGAAGCCGGAGTTCGGCTGCCGGATGGGCATCTGCTTCTCCTGCACGCGCACCAAGACCGCCGGCACCGTCCGCAACGTCCTCACCGGCGAGGAGTCCTCCCTGCCGGGCGAGGAGATCCGCATCTGCGTCACCGCCGCTGCCGGTGACTGCCACATCGACCTCTGAGGAGACCGCCATGAGCACCGACACCCTGATCGACGAGAAGTACCACGGCCTGACGGCCGCGCAGATCGAGCAGCTCGGCGCCGAGCTCGACGCCCTGCGCCAGCGCGTACTGGCCGACCTTGGGGAGGAGGACGCGGCGTACCTGCGCAAGGTCGTCACGACCCAGCGCAAGATGGAGATCGCCGGCCGCGCGCTGTTCTACCTGCCCGTGATCGGCTGGCTGCCCGCCGTCGCCTGCCTGAGCGTGTCGAAGATCCTCGACAACATGGAGATCGGGCACAACGTGATGCACGGGCAGTACGACTTCCTGGGCGACCCGGCGTTCAACTCCCGGATGTTCGACTGGGACACCGTGTGCCCCGGCGAGCAGTGGAAGTACAGCCACAACTACATCCACCACACGTTCACGAACATCGTGGGCAAGGACCGCGACGTGGGCTACGGCATCCTGCGGATGGACCCGGACCAGAAGTGGCACCCCTACTACCTGGGCAACCCGCTCTACGCGCTCTTGCTGATGACCTTCTTCGAGTGGGGCGTCGCGCTGCACGACCTCGAGGTCGAGAACATCGTGTCCGGCAAGCGCACGCTCGCCGACAACAAGCCGCTCTACCCGGGGTTGCTGCGCAAGATCCGTCGTCAGGCGCTCAAGGACTACGTGCTCTTCCCGGCGCTGACCGGACCGCTGTTCCCGCTCACCCTCGCCGGCAACGCGACGGCCAACCTGGTGCGCAACGTGTGGGCGTTCAACATCATCTTCTGCGGGCACTTCCCGGCCGGCGTGGCGTCGTTCTCCGAGGAGGAGACCGCGAACGAGACGCGCGGGCACTGGTACCTGCGCCAGATGCTCGGCTCGGCCAACATCGAGGGCGGCCGGCTGATGCACCTGATGAGCGGCAACCTCTCGCACCAGATCGAGCACCACCTCTTCCCCGACCTGCCGGCCCGCCGCTACCCGGAGATGGCCGTCGAGGTCCGCGAGATCTGCGAGCGCTACGGCCTGCCCTACAACACCGGCCGGCTGCACCAACAGCTGTGGAGCGTGTTCAAGAAGATCTGCCGCTACTCGCTGCCGGGCGGCGACGCCAAGGTCGCGCCGGTCCGCGGCCCCGAGGCCGTGACCGAGGACTCGTTGGCAGCCTGAGCCGCTGCGAGGGAGACTGACGCCCATGAGTGACGGACGCGACCACCTCAGCAAGGCCGAGATCACCAAGGACGCGCTCCAGGCGGGCGCCGAGGCCGCGGCCCACACCGTCGGCGAGGTCGCGAGCATCGTGACCCGCGCCGTCGGCGAGGTGGCCGCGGCCGTCGGGGGCTTCGCGACCGAGGTCTTCGAGATCAAGGACTCCTCGCGGCGCGCGCTCGCCGAGCACGGCTCGGAGGTGCCGGAGGTCGGGGTCCCCGACGGACCGGACGAAACGGCTGCCGAATAGCGATTTCGCAGCCAAGTCGTCCGGTACGACGACCGCGCCGGACCTGGGGGCGGGTTCAGTCGAAGGCGAGCCGGAACCCGGCCATCCGGAACGAGCCGAGCTGCCGGGCCTCCCGCATGAACCCGAGCGGCCCGTCGGCGGCGAAGCTCCACCGGCCGCGGCACGGCAGCGCCTTGGCGCTGCCCTTCATCACGACGTCGGCGGTCGCCGGGTGCTCGGGGATGCCGGGTTGCTCGACGAGGCCGGTGAACGGCACCCGGATGGCGGCGCGGGACACGTCGGTGAAGCCCGCCTCGACGATCGGGCGGCGCTCGACGGTGGCCGACCAGTCGGTCGAGGTGACCGGGCCGCGGAAGGAGGTGTCGAGGTCGAAGTCGCACAGCTCCTTGGGGATCGCCCACAGTGCGCGCCCGCCCGCCTGCGAGGCGGAGGAGTCGACCCAGATGTCGGTGATGGTGACCGCGCCCTTGCCGGCGGCATTCTTCACGGTCCGGGCGAGCAGCAGCTCGTGGTAGGTCAGCGGGCTCGGCTCCTCGTAGGAGACCAGCGCGACGCCGTACGTCCCGGCGGGGTGGTGCGCGTCGACGTCGCGGCCCAGGCGGAAGACGGACAGCCACAGCGACCCGTGCATGTGCCACGGGGCCGGGGGATAGGCGCTCACTCCTCCTCCTCCAAGAACAGCTGGGCGGTGTGCTCGAGCTCGGCCTCCATCGCGGCCGGCAGGTCGTCGGTCAGCTCGTCGGCGATCGGGCTCTCCTCACGCGGCCCGAGTCCGGCGGCGGCCCGCTCGACCGCGGCACCGACATCGATGATCGTGGCCTGGCGGACGTAGGGCTTCTCGAGCTCCTTGGCGACGTACTTCGCCACGAACCGGCGCAGCTCGCCCTCGACGTTCGCGGCCCTGCTGGTCAGCGAGGCGCGCAGGCCCTGCGCCTTGAGCCGTACGACGACCTGCGCGGCCGGCGGCGGCGTCACGTCGAGCACGATCGCCAGGTCGGCGCGTCCGTGCGCGGTGATGACCAGCGGCACGGTGATCTCGGCGTCGAAGTTCTGCTTGTCCATGCCGAGGTCGATGCTGAACCTCAGGGTCACCGGCAGGTCGACGTGGAAGGCGACCGGGTCGGCGCCGACCCGCTCGCCGGTGGCGGTGCCGATGGTGCCCTGCGCGGTCACCTTGACGATCCGGCCCGGGCCGACGCCCAGCGGGCCGACGTCGATCGGGCGGCCGGCCAGCACGTTGACGCCGTTCAGCACCCGCTCGGCGGTGACGGCGGTGGCGAAGAACCGCTCGCCCCAGGCCGCGTAGTCGATCAGCTCCTCGCTCACGCGGGTGACACTAGCGTCCGATCAGCCCCTGTGGGCCGGTTGCCAGTCCGCGGCTGACCAGGTCGAGGGTGCGCGCGATCGCGGCCTCCTGCTCCGCCGGCCCCAGGTCGGACAGCGGGCCGTCGATGAGCAGCATCGCGAGGCCGTGGACGGCGGCCCATGGCCCGGCCTCCGCGTCGGGGCGGTCCTCGGGGGCGAGGTAGCCGACCGCGACCAGCTGGTCGAGCATCTCGCCGAGCAGCAGGTACGGCGCCGGCTCGCCCATCCCGTCCGCACCGCCACCCTCGCGCAGGCCGCCGGTGAAGCAGGTGCGGAACACCCCGGGCTCCTCGATCGCGAACCGGATGTAGCCGCGCCCCGTCGAGCGCAGTCGGTCGAGGGCCCGCGCCACCGGGTCGCCGTCGGTCGGCACCTGCGCGAGATAGTCGGCCATCGCGGCGACCATGCCGTCCATCGCGAGGGCGCGCGCGGCCTCGAGGAGGTCGGCCTGGTTCTCGAAGTGCCGGTACGCCGCGGTGGGGGTGACCCCCACCGCGCGGGCGGCGCCGCGGATGGTGACCGCGTCGGGGCCGCCGGTGGCGGCGAGCTCGGCCGCCGCCCGGGCGAGGGCGTTGCGCAGGTCGCCGTGGTGGTAGCTCCGCTTCGAGGTCGTCACGGAGAACATGTTGACACCCGCAAACATCTCTGCCAAGTTAACACGCATAAAGTTTACGTACGAACACATTGGAGGAGTGCGATGTTCAGCTGGATCGGTGGACTGGTGACCAGGCGGGCCCGCACGGTGCTCGGCCTCGGCCTGCTGGGGGTGGTGCTCGCCGCGGTCGTCGGCGTCGGTGCCTTCGCCAAGCTGCAGACGGCCGGCTTCGACGACCCCGACTCCGAGAGCAGCCGCGCCGCGACGCTGCTCGAGGAGCGGTTCGCCGGTGGGGCCGACTACGTGCTCGTCGTCGAGGCCGCCGCCGGAGACGTCGACGCCCCTGCCGCCTCGGCGGCCGGAGCCGAGCTGACCGAGCGGCTGCGCTCGGACCCGGCGCTGTCCGACGTGGCGTCGTACTTCGACTCTCGGGCGGGCCCGATGCGCTCGACCGACGGCCGGTACGCCCTCGTCACCGCCTCGGTCGCGCCCGGCGAGGAGGCCGACCCGGGCGCGGTGCTCGACGAGTACGCCGGCACCGACGGTCCGCTGATCGTCGACGTCGCGGGCGGCGAGGTCGTCGGCGAGGAGATCGGCGCCCAGATCGGCAAGGACCTGGGCCTGGCCGAGAGCATCGCGATCCCGCTCATCCTGGTGTTGCTCGTGCTCGCCTTCGGCAACGTCGTCGGCGCGCTGGTCACCCTCGGCGTGGGCGTCGCCGCCATCCTCGGCACCTTCGCCGAGCTCTCCATCCTCGGCTCGGCGACCGACGTGTCGATCTACTCGGTCAATCTCACCACCGGCCTCGGGCTCGGCCTCGCCGTCGACTACGGGCTGCTGATGGTGGCCCGGGTCCGCGAGGAGCGCGCCGCCGGACGCGCCCATCAGGAGGCCGTACGACGCGCGGTCGAGACCGCCGGTCGGACCATCGCGTTCAGCGCGACCACCGTCGCGGTGGCGCTGGCCGCGCTGCTGGTCTTCCCGATGTACTTCCTGCGCTCCTTCGCCTACGCCGGCATCGGCGTCATGCTGATCACCGCCTTCGCCGCGGTCGTCGTGCTCCCGGCCGGCATCAGTCTGCTCGGCGACCGGATCGACGCCTGGCCGGTGCCGCGGGTGCGTGGCATCCGGGGCGAGGAGGCGCCGGCATGGGCGCGACTGGCGCGGTTCGTGGCCCGCCGCCCGGTGCTCAGTGCGCTGCCGGTGCTGGCCGGACTGCTGGTCATGGCGATCCCGCTCGCCGGCATCGAGCTCGGCACTCCGGACGACCGGGTGCTGCCGACCAGCGCGTCGAGCCGGCAGGCCGGTGACGTGCTGCGCTCGTCCTTCGCCGGCGACGGCACCCATCCGATCCAGGTGGTCACCACCTCCACGGTGGCGGAGGCCGACCTGGTGTCGTACGCCGCCCGGCTGGGGGAGCTGCCCGGCGTGGTCCGGGTCGAGACCCGGGCCGGCCGCGACGCCGACCTGGTCTCGGTGGTCACCGACCTCGACCCGATGTCGGCCGACGCGCGGGCCCTGGTCGACGACGTCCGGGGCGTCCTGGCGCCGGCCGGAACCGATGCTCTCGTGGGCGGCGCGAGCGCCGAGCTGCACGACCAGATGACGGGGATCGGCGACCGGCTGCCGCTCGTCGTCGGCTGGCTGGTGCTCACCACCGCGGTGATCCTGTTCCTGTTCACCGGCAGCGTCGTCCAGCCGCTGCGCGCCCTGGTCCTCAACGCGGTCGGCCTCGGCGCCACCCTCGGCGCGATGGTGTGGGTGTTCCAGGAGGGCCACCTGTCCGGGCTGCTCGGCTTCACGCCCCAGCCGATGGACAGCTCGATGATGGTGCTGCTGTTCTGCGTCGCCTTCGGGCTGTCGATGGACTACGAGGTCTTCGTGATGAGCCGGATCAAGGAGATGCGCGAGCGGGGGATGACCAACGACCAGGCCTTGGTCCACGGCCTGGCCCACACCGGTCGGATCGTCAGCACCGCGGCGGCCCTGATCGCGATCAGCTTCTTCGCCTTCTTGGTGAGCTCGGTCAGCTTCATCCAGTTCTTCGGGCTCGGCACCGGCCTGGCCATCCTGATCGACGCCACCCTGATCCGCGGCGTGCTGCTGCCCGCCAGCATCCGGCTGCTGGGGGAGCGCTCCTGGTGGGCCCCGCGCCCGTTGCGGGCACTGCATCGCCGGGTCGGGCTGTCGGAGACGGTCCCGGTCTGATTCGCCGACCCGGCGCAAACTGAGACCCGAGATCGCGCCGACCCGGCGCAAACTGACCCGCGAAACGCGCCGACCCGACAGGAGCTCCTGTCGGGTCGGCGTCTGTGCGGTGTCACTCTGCGCCGGGTCGGCGTCAGTCGTCGGGGTCGTCGAGCCGGGCCAGCCAGGTGGCGAACCGCTCGACGGCGACCTCGAACTCCGGGTGGGTGTCGACGAACTCCTGCAGGCGCTCGCCGAGCCAGGCCAAGGTGACCTCCTCGTCACCCCGGCGCTGCTCGAGCTCCTCGATCCCGCGGTCGGTGAAGTACATCAGGCGAACGCTTCGCCGATGAGGACCTTTGCCTCCTCGAGATGACGCTTCGCCGTGCCGACGGCGGTGGTGGACGACGCGGCCCGGGTGACGGGCTGGATCGCCCGGCCGAGCTGCGGGACGACGTTCAGGTAGAACGACGGCCACGGGCCCTGGTTGTAGGGCTCGTCCTGGACCCACTTCACGGTGGCGTTCGGGTACTTGTCGAGCTCGGCCCTCACGGCCTCGGTCGGCCACGGGTAGAGCTGCTCGACGCGCAGGATCGCCACGTCGTCGCGCTCGGACTTCTGCCGCTCGACCATCAGGTCCCAGGTGAGCCGGCCCGAGACGAGCAGCACCGTCTTGACCTGGCCCGGGTCGGCGCTCGCGTCGCCGATCACCGGGCGGAACTCGCCGGAGGTGAAGTCGGCGGGCACCGAGGCCGCCTCCTTGCGCTTGAGCATCGACTTCGGCGTGAACACGATGAGCGGCTTGTGCTCCTCGCCGAGGGAGTGGCGGCGCAGCAGATGGAAGTACGACGCGGGCGTGGACGGCTGGGCGACGACCATCGAGTCCTCGGCGCACAGGGCCAAGAAGCGCTCGATGCGCGCCGAGGAGTGGTCGGCGCCCTGGCCCTCGTACCCGTGGGGCAGCAGCAGCACGACGCCGGAGTCCTGGCCCCACTTGGTCTTGCCGGCCGAGACGTACTCGTCGATGACCGACTGGGCACCGTTGACGAAGTCGCCGAACTGCGCCTCCCAGAGGACCAGCGCGTCGGGGCGGGCCACCGAGTAGCCGTACTCGAAGCCGAGCGCGGCGTACTCCGACAGGAGGCTGTCGTAGACGAAGAACTTGGCCTGCTCCTCGGTGAGGTTGGCCAGCGGCGTCCACTCGTCGGCGTTGACCCGGTCGATGATCGTCGCGAACCGCGAGACGAACGTGCCGCGGCGCGAGTCCTGGCCGGCCAGGCGCACCGGACGCCCGTCCATGAGCAGCGAGCCGAACGCCAGGATCTCGCCGGTGCCCCAGTCGATCGGGCCGTCGGCGATCGCGGCGGAGCGGCGCTGGAGCTGGGGCATCACCTTGGGGTGGACGGTGAAGCCCTCCGGCGGGGTGACGTAGGCGTCGGCGATCCGCTTGAGGACCTCCGGCGTCACCGCGGTCTGGGTCTCGCCGACCGACTTGTCCGGGTAGTCCGGGACGGTGGTCCACTCCTTGGGCGCCGCCGAGGCCTCGCGGACCTCGGTGAACACCCGCTCCAGCTGCTGCTGGTAGTCGCGCAGGACCTGCTCGGCCTCCTCGATCGTGATGTCGCCACGACCGATGAGGGACTCCGTGTAGAGCTTGCGGACCGAGCGCTTCTGCTCGATGAGGTCGTACATCAGCGGCTGGGTGTACGACGGGTCGTCGCCCTCGTTGTGGCCGCGGCGGCGGTAGCAGACGAGGTCGATGACGACGTCGCTGTTGAACGCCTGGCGGTACTCGAACGCGAGCCGGGCGACGCGGATGCACGCCTCCGGGTCGTCGCCGTTGACGTGGAAGATCGGCGCCTGGACCATCCGGGCCACGTCGGTGCAGTAGAGCGTCGAGCGCGACGAGCCGGGCGAGGTGGTGAACCCGACCTGGTTGTTGATGACGACGTGAATCGTGCCGCCCGTGCGGTAGCCGCGCAGCTGCGAGAGGTTGAGCGTCTCGGCGACGACGCCCTGGCCCGCGAACGCGGCGTCGCCGTGGATGAGCATCGGCAGCACCGGGAACTCGGCGCCCCGGTCGAGGACGTCCTGCTTGGCGCGGGCGATGCCCTCGAGGACCGGGTCGACCGTCTCGAGGTGGGAGGGGTTCGCGGCGATGGACACGGCGATGGTCTCGCCGGTGCCGGCCACGAAGGTGCCCTCGGCGCCCAGGTGGTACTTCACGTCGCCGGAGCCCTGGACCGTGCGCGGGTCGATGTTGCCCTCGAACTCGCGGAAGATCTGGTTGTAGGACTTGCCGACGATGTTGGCGAGCATGTTGAGCCGGCCGCGGTGGGCCATGCCGATCGCGACCTCGACCAGGCCGGCCTGCGCGGCCGCCTCGGCGATCTCGTCAACGACGGGGACCGTGGTCTCGCCGCCCTCGAGGGAGAACCGCTTCTGCCCGACGAACTTGGTCTGCAGGAAGGTCTCGAAGGCCTCGGCCTGGTTGAGCTTCAACAGGATCCGCAGCTGCTCCTCGCGGGGCGGCTTGCTGTGGGGCTGCTCGACCCGCTCCTGGATCCAGGCGCGCTGCTCGGGATCCATGATGTGCATGTACTCGATGCCGGTGGTGCGGCAGTAGGAGTCGCGCAGGATGCCGAGGATGTCGCGCAGCTTCATGAAGCGCCGGTCGCGACCGCCGAACGAGCCGGTGGGGAACTCGCGCTCGAGGTCCCACAGGGTCAGGCCGTGGGACTCGATGCGCAGGTCCGGGTGGCTGCGCTGCTTGTACTCCAGCGGGTCGGTGTCGGCCATCAGGTGACCGCGCACCCGGTAGGCGTGGATCAGCTCGAGGATCCGGGCCTGCTTGTCGATCTGGTCGTCGTGGGACGTCGCGATGTCGGCGTTCCAGCGGATCGGCTCGTAGGGGATCCGCAGTGCGCGGAAGATCTCGTCGTAGAAGCCGTCCTGGCCGAGCAGGTACTTGTGGACCTGGCCGAGGAACTCACCCGACTGCGCGCCCTGGATGACGCGGTGGTCGTAGGTCGAGGTCATCGTCATGATCCGCGAGATCGCGTTGCGGGCGATGGTGTCCTCGGACGCGCCCTGGAACTCCGGCGGGTAGTCCATCGAGCCCACGCCGATGATCGCGGCCTGGCCCTGCATCAGCCGCGGCACCGAGTTGTTGGTGCCGAGACCGCCGACGTTGGTGAGGCTGACGGTCGTGCCGGAGTAGTCCTCCATGGTCAGCTTGTTGTCCTTGGCCTTGCGCACGATGTCCTCGTACGCCGTCCAGAACTGCGCGAAGTCCATCGACTCGCACGCCTTGATGCTGGGCGCGACCAGCTGGCGGGTGCCGTCCTTCTTCTGCTGGTCGATCGCCAGGCCCAGGTTGATGTGGGCCGGCGTCACCATGGTCGGCTTGCCGTCGATCTCGTCGAAGGTGTTGTTCATCGCCGGCAGCGCCTTGATCGCCTTGACGATCGCGTAGCCGATGAGGTGGGTGAAGGACACCTTGCCGCCGCGGGCGCGCTTGAGGTGGCTGTTGATGACGATGCGGTTGTCCCAGAGCAGCTTGACCGGGATGTTGCGCACCGAGGTCGCCGTCGGCACCGACAGCGAGATGTCCATGTTCTTCGCGGTCGCGGCGGGGATGCCGCGCAGCACCGTCAGGGTCGGCTCGTCGTTGGCCGTGACCGGCGCCGGTCGCGGGGCGTCCTTGGGGGTCGGGGCGGGGGAGTCGGCCTTCGGCGGCGTCGGCGTCGTCGAGGAGGCGGGGCTCACCTGCGGGGCCGGCGTGGCCCTCGGCGTGGGTGCGGTGGCCGGGGTGGTGGGAGCCGGGGTGGCGGGAGCGGCGGGCGCGGCGGCCCGGGCGGGAGCGGTGGCGACCGCGGTCGCCGTACCGTTGCCGCTGCCGTTCTTGAAGAACGTCGCCCACGCGGGATCGACGCTGCTCGGGTCGGCCTCGAAGCGTTCCTTCATCTCCTCCACGAGCCACTCGTTGGCTCCGAAGTCCTCAGGAACGGGAGATCCGGTGGACTGGTCTGACGACTGCGTCACGACGTGCTTCGCCTCTTCCGATGAGCTGGACCTACCCGCCGCCGATAGCGGGTGGCTGTCGACCGCCAAGGCTAGTCCCCCGGGGAAGCAAATACCGCCCTGTGGTCACCCTTTGCCGCCAGGTGTTGCGCATCAGACATCGAGGCGGTGTCCGCGGCGTGTGGAACGCGTTCTCGTCAGCTGTTCACGACGCCGTCGCGAGCCTCGCGCGCGCCCCGTCCGGCAAGCGCGTCGGCGCGCTCGTTGCCGGGGTCTCCGGCGTGCCCCTTGACCCAGTGCCAGGCCACGTCGTGGGCGGCCGCGGCGGCGTCGAGACGGCGCCACAGGTCGTCGTTCTTGACCGGCGCCTTGGCGGAGGTGCGCCAGCCGTTGGCCTTCCACTTCGCGACCCACGACATGATCCCGTTGCGGACGTAGCTGCTGTCGGTGTGGATGTCGACGACCGAGCGCCGGTTGAGCGACTCCAGGGCCCGGATGGCCGCCATCAGCTCCATCCGGTTGTTGGTGGTGGCCGGCTCGCCGCCGTACAGCTCCTTCTCGTGGGCGCCGTAGCGCAGCAGCGCGCCCCAGCCGCCGGGGCCGGGATTGCCGAGACAGGCGCCGTCGGTGTGGATCGTGACGCGCGCGGGGTTGTCCATGGGGCGCCTCCGGCAGGATTCGAACCTGCGACACCTGGTACCGGAAACCAGTGCTCTATCCCCTGAGCTACGGAGGCATGCGCCCCGGGAGGCGCGGTGAGGAACACTACCGGTCGACATCCCTGCATTGGAAACCGGTGCCCCTCGATACCCTAGGCCGGTGACTCCAGCGCAGCTCTCCACCACGATCGTCGACGCCCTCTCGACGCTCGTCGACCAGGGTGATCTCGCCCTGCCCGACGGCGTCCCGAGCGAGGTGACGGTGGAGCGACCGCGGCAGAAGGGGCACGGCGACTACGCCACCAACGTCGCGCTCCAGCTGGCCAAGCGGAGTCTGATCCGGGGGCAGGGGACCAACCCGCGGGCGCTCGGCGAGCTGCTGGCGGCGCGGCTCAAGCAGGCCGACGGGATCGCGGACGTCGAGCTGGCCGGGCCAGGCTTCCTCAACATCACCGTCGAGGCCGGCGCGCAGGGGCAGGTGGCCGCCGAGGTCGTGGCGGCCGGGGCGGCGTACGGGCGCACCGACACCCTCGCCGGCCAGAAGATCAACGTCGAGTTCATCTCCGCCAACCCGACCGGCCCGCTGCACCTCGGCCACACCCGCTGGGCGGTGCTCGGCGACGCGATCGGGCGGGTGCTCGCGGCGGCCGGCGCCGAGGTGACCCGCGAGTTCTACATCAACGACCGCGGCGTGCAGATGAACCACTTCGCCGACTCGATCATCGCCGCGGCGCTGGGCGAGCCGAAGCCGGAGGACGGGTACGCCGGTGAGTACATCGACGACCTCGCCAGGGCCGTCGAGGCGGCCAGTCCCGGGATCTTCGCCCTGCCCGCCGACGAGCGGCGGGCCGCCGTGCGCGCGAAGGGCTACGAGATCCAGCTCGCCGAGCAGCAGGAGCAGCTCGACGGATTCAACACGCACTTCGACGTGTGGTTCTCCGAGCTCTCGCTCCACGACTCGGGCTCGGTGCCGGACACGCTGCAGCGGCTCAAGGACCTCGGGCACGTCTTCGAGGACGGCGGCGCGCTGTGGATGCGCACCACCGACTTCGGCGACGACAAGGACCGGGTCCTGATCAAGTCCGACGGCGAGCTCACCTACTTCGCCTCCGACACCGCCTACTACCTGAACAAGCGGGCGCGGGGCTTCGACCACTGCATCTACCTGCTCGGCGCCGACCACCACGGGTACGTCGGCCGGCTGCGGGCCATGGCGGCCTGCGTCGGCGACGACCCCGACCGGACGCTCGACGTGATGATCGGCCAGCTGGTCAAGATCCTGCGCGACGGCCAGGAGCTCAAGCTGTCCAAGCGGGCCGGCACGATCGTGACCCTCAACGAGCTCGCCGAGGAGATCGGCGTCGACGCGCTGCGCTACTCCCTGGCGCGCTACCCGGCCGACTCGCCGCTGACCCTCGACGTCGCCGAGATCACCAAGGCGTCCAACGACAACCCGGTCTACTACGTCCAGTACGCCCACGCGCGGACCTGCCGGATGCTGGCCAATGCGGCCGACCTCGACATGACACTGCCGGGTGACGCGTTCGACCCGAGTCTGCTCGACCACGAGCGCGACGGCGAGCTGCTGCGGGCGCTGGCGGAGTACCCCCGGGTCGTGGCCAGCGCCGCCGAGCTGCGCGAGCCGCACCGGGTCGCGCGCTACCTCGAGGACACGGCGTCGGTCTTCAACAAGTGGTACGACACCAAGGAGTGCCGGATGCTGCCGCAGGGCGACGAGCCGGCCGGCCCGGCCAACCTGGCGCGCCTGGTGCTCGTCGTCGCCACCCAGACCGTGATCGCCAACGGGCTCGACCTGCTCGGCGTCTCCGCGCCGGAGCGCATGTGATGGGTCGTGTCCCTCCCGGCGACTACGCCGGCACCTCGCCCGTCTGGCTCCGCGAGCCGGCCGACGTCAACGAGCTCGTCCCGGCGCTGTGGTCGGCCTCGGCCCGCAAGGACGACGGCGTGCTGTCGATCGGCGGGCTGCCGGTCCCGGACCTGGTCGCCAACGTCAACACGCCGGCGTACCTCCTCGACGAGGACGACTTCCGCACGCGGGCCCGGGGCTTCCGCGACGGCTTCTCCGGGTACGACGTCTACTACGCCGGCAAGGCCTTCCTCTGCATCGCCGTCGCCCGCTGGGTGGCGGAGGAGGGGCTGTGTCTCGACGTGTGCAGCGACGGCGAGCTGACCGTGGCCCTGCGCGCGGGAACCGATCCGGCGCGGATCGGCTACCACGGCAACAACAAGACCGCGATCGAGCTGCGTCGCGCGGTCGATGCCGGGGTCGGCCGGATCATCGTCGACTCGTTCCACGAGATCGAGCGGATCGCCGACGTGGCCCGGCAGCTGGGGGTGACCCAGGGCGTGATGGTCCGCGTCACCGCCGGGGTCGAGGCACACACCCACGAGTTCATCGCGACCGCCCACGAGGACCAGAAGTTCGGCTTCTCGATCTCCTCGGGCGACGCCTTCGAGGCGGCGTCGCGGGTGGTCGCCGCCGATGGCCTGGAGCTGCGCGGCCTGCACAGTCACATCGGCTCGCAGATCTTCGACACCTCCGGCTGGGAGGTCGCCGCTCGCCGGGTGCTCGCCCTGCACGCCCGGATCGGCGCCGAGCTCGGCCAGGTGCTGCCGGAGCTCGACCTCGGCGGCGGCTTCGGCATCGCCTACACCACCCAGGACGACCCCGCCGACCCCGCGGTGCTCGCCGAGCAGATCACCAGGATCGTCACGGGGGAGTGCGCGGCCCTCGGGATCGCCGTCCCCCACCTGTCGATCGAGCCCGGGCGCGCCATCGTCGGCCCCGCGATGTGCACCGTCTACACGGTCGGCACGGTCAAGGAGGTCGCACTCGACGGCGGCGCCACCCGCACCTACGTCTCCGTCGACGGCGGGATGAGCGACAACATCCGCACCGCCCTGTACGACGCCGACTACTCCTGCACCCTCGCCTCCCGCTCCTCCGAGGCCGCGCCGGTGCTGGCGCGGGTCGTCGGCAAGCACTGCGAGTCCGGCGACATCGTGGTCAAGGACGAGTTCCTGCCGGGCGACGTCGCCCCGGGCGACCT
Organism: Nocardioides sp. S5-5; assembly: GCF_054954065.1. Taxonomy (NCBI): domain Bacteria; kingdom Bacillati; phylum Actinomycetota; class Actinomycetes; order Propionibacteriales; family Nocardioidaceae; genus Nocardioides; species Nocardioides sp. S5-5. The sequence continues at coordinate 3,070,362 of NZ_CP199913.1, read as the reverse complement.
GGTCGCGGTGCCCGGCACCGGTGCCTACGGCCGCTCGATGGCGTCCAACTACAACCACGCGCTGCGCCCGCCGGTGGTCGCGGTCAAGGACGGGCAGGCCCGGGTCGTCGTACGACGCGAGACGGTCGACGACCTGCTGGCCACCGACCTCGGCTGACCGGGCCTGGTCAGGAGCGCCCGACCAGCCGCACCGGCCCGTCGCCGTACTCCTGCAGCATGTCGCCGGGGTTGGCCAGCGAGCACGACCGCAGCGACAGGCAGCCGCAGCCGATGCAGTCGTCGAGGGTGTCGCGCAGCCTCTCGAGCCGGCTGATCCGGTCGTCGAGGGTGCTGCGCCAGGCGCGGGACAGGCGGGCCCAGTCGGCCTTGGTGGGGGTGCGGCCCTCGGGGAGGGTGGCGAGTGCGCCGCGGATCTCGGCGAGCGACACCCCGACCCCCTGCGAGACCCGGATGAACGCGACCCGGCGCAGCACGTCGCGGTGGTAGCGGCGCTGGTTGCCGGCCGTGCGAATGCTGGTGATCAGGCCCTCGCGCTCGTAGTAGTGCAGGGCGGAGACGGCGACGCCGGAACGGTGAGCGACGTCCCCGGGCGTCAGGTCGTGGCTACGGAGGGCGCGGTTGAGGTCCATTGACCTCAACCATACTTCAGGTTGTCGAATGTCGTCATGCACGCGATCCGTCACCACGCCTTCGGGCCCGCCGACCTCCTCCGCCTCGAGCAGCTGCCCGACCTCGAGCCCGCGCCCGGCCAGATCCGGATCGCGGTCGAGGCCGCGGGCGTCCACCTGCTCGACACCTCGATCCGGGCGGGGGAGGCGTTCGGGCTCGGCCAGGCGCCCGAGCTTCCGGTGATCCCGGGGCGCGAGGTCGCCGGCGTCGTCGACCGGGTCGGGGACGGCGTCGACGCGAACTGGCTCGGGCGCCGGGTGGTGGCGCACCTCGGCTTCGCCGGTGGCGGGTACGCCGACCAGGCGGTCGTCGACGCCACCCGGGCCTACGCGCTGCCGGACCACCTCGACGCCGCCACCGCGGTCGCCGCGATCGGGACCGGCCGCACCGCAGCGGCGATCCTCGACCTCGCCCAGGTCACCGGCGACGATGTCGTGGCCGTCACCTCCGCGGCCGGCGGGCTCGGCACCCTGCTCCTCCAAGGCGTGCGCAACCTGGGCGCCACGGCGGTCGGCGTGGCCGGCGGGCCGGACAAGGTCGCGATCGCCGCGAAGCACGGCGCGGACCCGGCACTCGACCGGCGTACACCCGGCTGGGCCCGCCGCCTCCCCGGTGCGCTCACCCTCGTCCTCGACGGCGTCGGCGGCGAGGTCGGGCACACGCTCTACGACCGGCTGACCGAGGCAGGCAGGCTGGTCCGCTACGGCTGGGCCTCCGGCACCCAGAACGCGTACGACGACCCGGAGCGCCCCGTCGTCGACGTCCTCGGGCCGTCGATCATGAGCAGGCTCGCCGAGTTCGAGCGGGCGGCGCTCGACGCCGCGGCCGACGGCTCCCGGGTGCCGTACGTCGGCAGCGCCTTCCCGCTCGCCGACGCGGCCGCCGCCCACCGGGCGCTCGAGACAGGCGCCACCTCCGGCAAGGTGGTCCTGCTGGTCGAGCGGTCCGCGCGGTGACCGCCCTCGCCGACGTCGCGACGCCCTCGCCACTGCGCGGCCGGGCGAGGAGGGGCGTACGTCGTCCGCGCTGCAGCTCGACGACTACCTGGCCAACAGTGCCGGTCTGGTCCGCGGGGGCGTCGTCTTCGCCGGGTTCGCGGTGTCCGCGCCGGTCTCCGCCGCCACCGGGCTGGTGCTCGCCGCGGCCGTCCTGGCCGCCCTCGCGCTGGTCCCGGCCCGGCGGCTGGCCGGGTGAGTCACGGGGCGAACAGGTCGTCGAGGTCGAGGGTGATCTCGAACGGGCCGAAGGTGAGGTCCTGGCTGCCGCCGGCGAGCCGGGCGGTCTCGGTCAGCTCGCCGTCGGCGAGCTCGTGGACGAGCAGCGCCTTGGCCCGCGGATCGACGATCCAGTAGGTCGCCAGCCCCCAACGGGCGTAGAGGTCGCGCTTGTAGCCGAGGTCGTACTTGCGGTGACCGGACAGGATCTCGACGGCCAAGGCGGGCGTACGGGTCGCCCGCCCCGCGCCGGTCGACCAGTAGACCATCACGTCGGGCACCGGCTCCTGGCGTTCGCCGGACGGTCGCCAGCCGACCTCCTGCCGCGCGCAGTACGGCGCCAGCACGACCTCGCGCAGCGCGGAGGTGACCCGGTAGGAGAGCTCGGCATGCCGCTCGCTCGCGGGCGGGGCCATCACCCACACGCCGTCGAGGTACTCGCCACGCTCGGCGTCGTCGGACGCGAGATAGTCGGTCCACGACAATGCCTGCGACCACGCCGGGTCGGCTCCGAGCGGGGCCATCGCCATCCTCCGCATGCGTCCTCCGATGCTGACCCGACCATTCTGCCTCCCGAGATCGGACATGGCGACCATCCGTCGCGAGAGCGCCGGCGGAGTCCATTGCGTTCGGCTTGGCTGTGGAGAACCGGCCGCAAGGTGTCCGCGTTCTGCCGCCTCTGACCGGACGCTCCACACCCGCCGATACGATCAGCGGGTGAACAGTCCTCTCAAGGTTGCCGTGCTCGGCTGCGGTTCCGTGGGGTCGCAGGTGGTGCGGCTGCTCGGCGAGCAGGCCGACGACCTTGCGGCCCGGGTCGGAGCCCCCGTGGAGCTGGTCGGCGTCGCCGTACGACGTCTCGACAGTCCGCGTGAGGTCGAGGTGCCGGCCGGGCTGCTCACGACCGACGCCGCGGGCCTGGTCGCCCGCGACGACGTCGACGTGGTGATCGAGGTGATCGGCGGCCTCGAGCCGGCGCGCTCGCTCATCCTGTCCGCGCTCGAGCACGGCGCCTCGGTCGTCACCGCCAACAAGGCGCTGCTCGCCGAGGACGGCGCGACGCTCTTCGAGGCCGCCGAGAAGGCCGGCCGCGACCTCTACTACGAGGCGGCCGTGGCCGGCGCCATCCCGATCCTGCGCCCGCTGCGCGAGTCGCTGGCCGGCGACAAGGTGACCCGGGTGCTCGGCATCGTCAACGGCACCACGAACTTCATCCTCGACAAGATGGACACCTCCGGCGCCGGCTTCGGCGACGCGCTCGAGGAGGCGCAGGCCCTCGGGTACGCCGAGGCCGACCCCACCGCCGACGTCGAGGGCTTCGACGCCGCGGCGAAGGCCGCGATCCTGGCCAGCCTGGCGTTCCACTCCCGAGTGACAGCCAACGACGTCCACCGCGAGGGCATCACCGACGTCACCGCCGGCGACGTCCGCTCGGCCCGTGACATGGACAGCGTCGTCAAGCTGCTCGCGATCGCCGAGCTGCGCACCGACGAGCAGGGCGACGAGGCGGTCAGCGTCCGTGTCCACCCCGCGATGATCCCGAGGTCGCACCCCCTGGCCAGCGTCCGCGAGGCCTACAACGCGGTCTTCGTCGAGTCCGAGGCGGCCGGCCAACTGATGTTCTACGGCCCCGGTGCCGGTGGCTCGCCGACCGCGAGTGCGGTCCTCGGCGACCTGGTCACGGTGGCCCGCAACCACCGTCAGGGCACGCGCGGCGTCGGCGAGTCGGCGTACGCCGACCGGGCGGTGCTGCCGATGGGGGAGACCCGCACCCGCTACCACGTCGCCATCGACGTCGACGACCGGGCGGGCGTGCTGGCGGCGGTGGCGCAGGCCTTCGCCGAGCACGGCGTCTCGATCCAGACCGTTCGTCAGGAGGGCCGGGGCGACGACGCTCAGCTCGTCGTCGTCTCGCACGAGGCCACGGACGCGGCGCTGACCGCGACCGTCGACCACCTGCGTGACATGGACATCGTGCGCGAGGTCACCTCGGTGATGCGCGTCGAAGGAACCGAAGAGTGAGCATGAGCAACACCCCCAACGGTCAGTGGCGCGGCGTCATCGAGGAGTATCGCGAGCTCCTCGACATCCCGGCCGACACTCCCGCCGTCACCCTGCGTGAGGGCGGCACGCCCCTGGTCCACTCCGCGTGGCTCTCCGGGCTGACCGGCGCCCAGGTGTGGCTGAAGGTCGAGGGCAACAACCCGACCGGATCGTTCAAGGACCGCGGCATGACCACGGCCCTCTCGGTCGCCGTCCACGAGGGTGCCAAGGCCGTCGTGTGCGCGTCGACCGGCAACACGTCCGCCTCGATGGCCGCCTATGCCGCCAAGGCCGGCGTCACCCCGATCGTGCTGGTCCCCGAGGGCAAGATCGCCGCCGGCAAGATGGCCCAGGCGGTGCTGCACGGCTCCCAGGTCATCCAGGTCCGCGGCAACTTCGACGACTGTCTGCGGATGGCCCGCGAGATGGCGTGGAAGTACCCCGTCGCACTGGTCAACTCGGTCAACCCGCACCGCCTCGAGGGCCAGAAGACGGCGGCCTTCGAGATCGTCGACTTCCTCGGTGACGCCCCCGACTTCCACCTGCTGCCGGTCGGCAACGCCGGAAACATCTCGGCGTACTGGCTCGGCTACACGCAGTACGCCGGCCTCGGCCGCGCCACCAAGAAGCCGGTCATGCGCGGCTTCCAGGCCGAGGGCGCCGCGCCGCTGGTGACCGGCGAGCCGTTCCCCGACCCGGAGACCCGCGCGACCGCGATCCGGATCGGCAACCCCGCGTCCTGGAAGCTCGCCGAGGCCGCGCGAGACGAGTCCGGCGGCCGGTTCGCCGCCGTCTCCGACGGTCGGATCCTGGCCGCGCAGAAGGCGCTGGCCGCCAACGACGGCGTGTTCGTCGAGCCCGCGTCGGCCGCCGGCATCGCCGGGCTGCTGGCCGAGCTGGAGGCAGGGGAGTCCTACCAGGGCACCACCGTCGCGATCACCGTCACCGGCCACGGCCTCAAGGACATCGCCACGGCCCTCGACGGGCTGGTGCTGCCCGAGACGGTGGTCGACGCCGAGGTCGACGCCGCCGCCGCAGCCGCGGGCCTCTGAGCCCATGACGTTCGTGGAGGGCCCGGTCCGGGTCCGGGTGCCCGCGACGTCCGCCAATCTCGGCCCCGGCTTCGACACCCTCGGCCTGGCGCTCGACCTGCACGACCGGCTCGAGGCCGAGGTGCTCGCCGAGGGCCTCGTCGTCGAGGTCGAGGGATACGGCGCGGGCCAGGTCCCGCTCGACGAGCGGCACCTCGTGGTCCGCGCGATGCGCGCGACCTTCGACCGGCTCGGCAAGCAGCCGGCCGGTCTGCGGCTGACCTGCGCCAACGCCATCCCGCACGCCCGCGGCCTCGGGTCGTCCTCGGCCGCGATCGTCGCCGGCGTCTGGCTGGCCCGGGAGCTGGTCGCGGGCGGGCGGCTGCTCCTCGACGACGCCGCGCTGCTCGACCTCGCCGCCCAGCTCGAGGGCCACCCCGACAACGTCGCGCCGGCGCTGCTCGGCGGCTTCGTGATCTCCGGCCAGGACGCTGACGGCACCTTCTGGGCGGTCCCCGGCAGTGTCGACCCGCGGGTCGGCACGGTCGTGCTCGTACCCACCACCCCGGTCGAGACCGAGACCGCGCGCGGGCTGCTGCCGGCCGCCGTACCGCACGCGGACGCGGCGGCCAACGCCGGCCGGGCCGCGCTCCTGGTCGCCGCGCTGTCGGGGCGCCCCGAGGAGCTGCTGCGCGCGACCGAGGACCGGCTGCACCAGGTGTACCGCCGCCCCGCCATGCCCGAGAGCCTCGCCCTCGTCGAGGCGCTGCGCGCCGACGGCGTCCCGGCCGTGATCTCGGGGGCCGGTCCGACCGTGCTGGCCTTCACCGACGGGCCTGGCTCGACGGCGACCCAGGCGCTGCTGGCCCGCTGTCCCGAGGGGTGGGAAGCCCGCGCGCTGGCCGTCTCCGGCGCCGGCGCCGCGCCGGACGCGCCCGGCGACCGGTGATCCTCGCCACCGTGGTGGTACATTGACGCAGCGCCGCAGTTCTCGGCGCCCCGGCGGGCTCGGCCCGCCCCTCTTCAGGTTCGCTCCGACCGTCGGCCGGACGAACCTTCGCAGAACCAGACCAGTGCGTGCTCCGCCGTCGTCCGACCGTGGAACGCACGAGATACGTGGGAAGGACTCACGTGAGCGAAACTCCCGACTCCACTGCTGCGACGGCTCCGAGGAAGCGCGCGGGTGGGCTCAACGCCATGCTGCTCGTCGACCTCAAGGCGATGGCCGGCGGCATGGGCATCCGCGGCGCCGGCTCGATGAAGAAGGCCGCGCTCGTCGAGGCGATCAAGGCCGCCCAGGCCGGTGCGGCGACCCAGCGCAGCGCGCCCGCCGAGCAGCCGAAGGCGGACAAGCCTCAACAGCCGGAGCGGCCGGAGGCCGAGCGGCCGGAGAAGCCCGAGCAGCCCAGGGCGGAGAAGCCCAAGGCCGAGAAGCCCGAGCAGCCCAAGGCGGAGAAGCCCAAGGCCGAGAAGCCCGAGCAGCCCAAGGCGGAGAGGGCCGAGCAGCCCAAGGCCGACGAGCCGAAGGCCCAGCAGAAGCAGGGCGGCCAGCGCCAGCAGAAGCAGGGCGGTCAGAGCCAGCAGCAGAAGCAGGGCGGCCAGCAGCAGAAGCAGGACCAGCCCCAGCAGGGCAAGCAGAGCCAGGCCCAGCAGCAGGACCCGGTCCGTCCCACGGCCGCGGCTGACAACGACGACACCGACGAGGACGGCGACGGCGAGGGCGGCAGCCGCCGCAACCGGCGCCGCCGGGGTCGCGACCGCGACCGCCCCAACCGCGCGGGTCGTGAGCCCGACACGGAGGTGCGGGACGACGACGTACTCGTCCCCGCGGCCGGCATCCTCGACGTTCTCGACAACTACGCGTTCGTCCGCACCGGCGGCTACCTCGCCGGGCCCGACGACGTGTATCTGTCGCTGTCGATGGTCCGCAGATACGGTCTGCGCCGCGGTGACGCGATCACCGGCCAGGTCCGCCAGCCGCGCGACGGCGAGCGTCGTGAGAAGTTCAACCCGATGGTCCGCATCGAGTCGGTCAACGGCGTCGACCCCGAGCAGGCCAGGAGCCGGGTCGAGTACACCCAGCTCACGCCGGTCTCGCCGACCGAGCGGCTGCGGCTGGAGACCGGCCCCGACGACCTCACCGGCCGGCTCATCGACATGGCGGCGCCGGTCGGCAAGGGCCAGCGGGGTCTGATCGTCTCGCCGGCCCGCGCCGGCAAGACGACACTGCTGCAGTCGATCGCCAACGCGATCACCGCCAACAACCCCGAGTGCCACCTGATGGTCGTCCTCGTCGACGAGCGGCCCGAGGAGGTCACCGACTTCGAGCGCTCGATCAAGGGCGAGGTCATCGCGAGCACCTTCGACCGCCCCGCGATCGACCACACCACCGTCGCCGAGCTGGCCGTCGAGCGGGCCAAGCGCCTCGTCGAGCTGGGCCACGACGTCGTGATCCTGCTCGACGGGCTGACCCGGCTGGGCCGCGCGTACAACCTGGCGGCCCCGGCCAGCGGCCGGATCCTGTCCGGCGGCGTCGACTCGTCGGCGCTGTTCCCGCCGAAGCGGTTCTTCGGCGCGGCCCGCAACATCGAGAACGGCGGATCGCTGACCATCCTGGCCACCGCGGTCGTCGACTCCGGCTCCCGCGTCGACGAGGTGATCTTCGAGGAGCTGCGCGGCACCGAGAACCTCGAGCTGCGGCTGCGCAGCGACTTCGCCGAGAAGCGCCAGTTCCCCGCCATCGACGTGGTCGCCTCGGGAACCCGCCGCGAGGAGCTGCTGCTCGGCAAGGAGGAGCTCGAGATCATCTGGAAGCTGCGTCGCGAGCTGGCCGAGGGCGACCGGGCCGCGGCCCATGCCGCTCTCCTGCAGCGGCTGCGGACCTCGCGCACCAACTACGAGTTCCTGCTCAAGGTCCAGCGCGGCTGAGCCCCGCCACCCGGCATTTGGGCGGCGTGCCCGCTGTCCGTAGAATCGACTGTTGGCTCCGGTTCACGCTCCGCAACCCGCAGGGCGACCCGGACCCCCGTGAGAGGACACCATGAAGAAGGACATCCACCCCGACTACGTCGTGACCCAGGTGACCTGCACCTGTGGCGCCTCGTTCACCACCCGCAGCACCGCGACGTCCGGCACGATCCACGCCGACGTGTGCTCGCAGTGCCACCCGTTCTACACCGGCAAGCAGAAGATCCTCGACACCGGCGGCCGCGTCGCCCGCTTCGAGGCCCGCTACGCCAACGTCGGCAAGAAGTAGCCGTCTCCGAGCGCCGGCCGTCCGCACATCGCGGACGGCCGGCGCTTCGTATTTGTTCGACCTTGTCAGGGAACTCATGCAGCCGAAGGAGACCAGGTGTTCGAAGCCGTCGAGGGCATGCTCACCGAGCACGCCGACCTCGAGTCGAAGCTGGCGCTTCCCGAGACCCACGCCGACGCCCGGCTGGCGCGCACCCTCAACCGCCGCTACGCCGAGCTGAACGCGGTGATCGCGACCTGGCGCGAGTGGCAGCGGTACGGCGAGGACGCGGAGGCGGCGCGGGAGCTGGCCGGCGACGACCCGGCCTTCGCGACCGAGGCCGACTCCCTCGACGAGCAGTGCGAGGACGCCGCCGAGCGGCTGCGCCGGCTGCTGGTGCCGCGTGACCCGGCCGACGACAAGGACGTGCTGCTCGAGGTGAAGTCGGGGGAGGGCGGCGAGGAGAGCGCCCTGTTCGCCGGCGACCTGCTCCGCATGTACGGCCGCTACGCCGAGCGCCGTGGCTGGAAGACCGAGGTCCTCGACGCCACCGAGTCCGACCTGGGCGGCTACAAGTCGGTCACGGTGGCGGTCAAGAGCACCGGCAGCCCGGAGCCCGGGCAGACGCCGTACGCCCTGCTCAAGTACGAGGGCGGCGTCCACCGCGTGCAGCGGGTCCCCGTCACCGAGTCCCAGGGCCGGATCCACACCAGCGCGGCCGGCGTCCTGGTGATGCCGGAGGCCGAGCAGGTCGACGTCGAGATCAACGACAACGACCTGCGCATCGACGTCTTCCGCTCCTCGGGTCCGGGCGGGCAGAGCGTCAACACGACCGACTCGGCGGTGCGGATCACGCACCTGCCGACGGGCATCGTGGTCAGCTGCCAGAACGAGAAGTCGCAGCTGCAGAACAAGGAGCAGGCGATGCGCATCCTGCGTGCGCGGCTGCTGCAGGCCGCGCAGGACGCCGCTGATGCCGAGGCCAGCGACGCGCGGCGCAGCCAGGTCCGCACCGTCGACCGCTCCGAGCGGATCCGCACCTACAACTTCCCGGAGAACCGGATCTCCGACCACCGCACCGGCTACAAGGCCTACAACCTCGACCAGGTGCTCGACGGCGACCTCCAGCCGATCCTCGACTCGTGCGTCGAGGCCGACCTGGCCGCCCGGCTCGCGGCGCTCGAGGAATGAGCGACACCCGACAGCTGCTCCGCGCCGCTGCCGAGAGACTCGCCGCGGCGGGGGTCGCCAGCCCCGACCACGACGCCGCCGAGCTGCTCGCCCACGTGCTCGGCACCACCCGCGGCCGGCTCGTCCTCGCCCCCGAGCCCACCCCCGACCACGCCCAGCGGTACGACGACCTGCTGGCCCGCCGCGCCGCCCGGGAGCCGCTGCAACACCTCCTCGGCACCGCCGCCTTCCGGCACGTCGAGGTCGCGGTCGGTCCCGGTGTGTTCGTACCGCGCCCGGAGACCGAGCTGTTGGCCGGCTGGGCCGTCGAGCAGGCGACGACCCTCGCCGGGACGGGAGCGCGACCGGTCGTCGTCGACCTGTGTACCGGCTCCGGCGTGATTGCGAAGAGCATCGCCGACGAGGTGCCCGAGGCCCGCGTGTTCGCCGTCGAGCTCGACCCGCCGGCCCACGCCTGGGCCGAGCGCAACCTGGCCGGCACCGGCGTCGAGCTGCGCCTCGGCGATCTCGCCACGGCCTTCGACGACCTCGCCGGCCAGGTCGACGTCCTGGTCAGCAACCCACCGTATGTGCCGCTGGAGGCCTGGGAGTCGGTGGCGGTCGAGGCCCGCGACCACGACCCCCACCTCGCCCTCTTCTCCGGCGACGACGGTCTCGACGCGATCCGCGTGATCGCGCGGCGCGGCACCGTGCTCCTCAGGCCCGGAGGCGTGGTGGGCGTCGAGCACGCCGACGCCCAGGGCGAGTCCGCGCCGGCCGTGTTCAGCCGTGGTGCCCGCTGGGAGGAGGTCCGCGACCACCGCGACCTCGCCGGCCGGCCGCGGTTCACCACGGCACGCCGCCCACGTCACGGTGACGAGACAGTGGAAGGATGGAGCGCGTGAGTGCCGAGCGGTTCCCGACCGAGACCGACGAGGAGCGCGAGGCGGCGCTGGACGCGGCGAGCCGGGCCGTCCGGCTGGGCCGCCTGGTCGTGCTCCCCACCGACACCGTCTACGGCGTCGGCGCCGACGCCTTCGACGCCGAGGCCGTCAGCCGGCTGCTGGCCGCGAAGGGGCGTGGCCGGGAGATGCCGCCGCCCGTGCTGGTCGCCACGCCGGGCACGCTCGAGGCGCTCGCGACCCGGGTGCCGGCGTACGTCGCCCCGCTGGTCGCGAGGTTCTGGCCCGGCGCGCTGACCCTGGTCTGCCACCAGCAGCCCTCGCTGCAGTGGGACCTGGGGGAGACCCGCGGCACGGTCGCGGTCCGGATGCCCGACCATGCCGTGGCCCGCGAGCTGCTCGACCGTACCGGTCCGCTCGCGGTGAGCTCGGCCAACCTGTCCGGCAGCCCCGCCGCGCTCGACGCGGACGCCGCGATCGAGATGCTGGGGGAGTCGGTCGCGATCGTCGTCGACGCCGGCGCTTCGCCGGGCGGCGTGGCGTCGACCATCGTGGACGCCACCGGCGAGCGGCCCCGGCTGCTGCGGCTGGGCGCGATCTCGGTGGCCGACCTGGACGAGGCGCTCGCTGGTCTCGGCGTCACCGTCCAGGTCGAGCCGGGTGACGAGCCGGACGGGCAGGAGGCCGCGCCCGCCGATGCGTGAGTACCTGGTCGTCTTCCTCGTCGCGGCGATCGTCACCTACCTGCTGACGGTCGTCGCCCGGGAGATCGCGCTGCGCACGGGTGCGGTGGCGAAGGTGCGCGACCGCGACGTCCACGCCGAGCCGATCCCCTACCTCGGGGGGCTGGCCATGCTGGGTGGACTGTGGGCGGCGTACCTCGTGGCCCAGCAGCTGCCCTTCCTGAGCACCCGCAACCCGTTCTCGGACGACGCGCTGTCGGTGCTGGTGGCCGGCACCCTGGTCTGCGCGGTGGGCGTGGTCGACGACATCTTCGACCTCGACGCGCTCACCAAGTTCGGGGGCCAGGTGCTGGCGGTGGGGGTGCTGGTCTACGCCGGCATCCAGTTCAAGTACTTCTACCAGGCCACCGGCGAGGTCTTCTCCCTCGACCTCGGCCAGGGTGCGCTGCTGACCGCCTTCGTGGTCCTGGCGACCGTCAATGCCGTCAACTTCATCGACGGCCTCGACGGGCTGGCCGCCGGCGTGATCGGCATCAGCGCCTCGGCCTTCTTCCTGTTCTGCTATGCGCTGTCGGTCCTCAACGACGTCAGCCGGGCGACGACCGGGGCGCTGCTGTCGGCAGCGCTGGCCGGCGCCTGCGTCGGCTTCCTGGTCCACAACTTCCACCCGGCGCGGCTGTTCATGGGCGACAGCGGGTCGATGCTGATCGGCCTGGTCCTCTCGGCCACCGCGATCACCATCACCACCCAGTTCGCGCCCGGCGATCTCGCGCAGGGCGCCGACGGCACCCGCTCCAGCCTGCTGCCCGTGCTGCTCCCGTTCGCGCTGCCGATCCTGATCCTGATCGTGCCGCTGGGCGACCTCGTGCTGGCCGTCGTACGACGCACGCGGGCCGGGCGCTCGCCGTTCGCCCCCGACAAGCAGCACCTCCACCACCGGCTGCTCGAGATCGGGCACTCCCACCGTCGCGCGGTGATCATCATGTGGCTGTGGGCCGGCCTGATCGCCTTCGGGGTGGTCCTGGCCAGCGTGTTCACCGGTCCGGTGGTGTGGGCCGGCCTCGGCGTGAGCCTGGTGGTGACTCTGGTGCTGACCTTCGCGCTGCCCCACGTCCACGACCCCGCGGAGGTGGTCAGGGAGCCGGAGCCGACCCCCGATTCGGAGGCCTCCGGGACTTTGTGATAACTTTCACGAACTCCCGGAGAGCAGTCTCCGAGACCGCCCAGGACGCACCCGAGCAGAACGGCCGCCGATGCTGACGACCGAGACCCGGACACACCGCGTGGTGTCGCGTGCGGCCCTGGTGGCCGCCGCCGCCGCGGTGCTGCTCGTCGTGGTCGCCGCTCTCGTCGCCGGCTCGTCCGCCGCGCTCGGCGCCGCCGTCGGGGGAGTGATCGCGGTGGGCGTCTTCGCCTTCGGGTCCTTCGCCGTCGAGCTGGTCTCGCGGCTGATGCCGGCGGCCTCGCTGCTGTTCGCGATGCTCACCTACACCTTCCAGGTGGTGCTCATGGCGCTCGTCTTCGTCGCGCTCGACGGGTCCGGCCTGCTCGACGACGAGCTCGACGGCACCTGGGTCGGCATCGCCATCATCCTCGGCGCGTTCGTGTGGATGGCGGTGCAGATCGTGCTGGCCACGACGGCGCGGATCCCGGCCTTCGAGCCGCGTCCCGGTGCCTCGGTCGAGGGCGGTGCGCGATGACCCGGAGCTGCTGCTATTGTCCGGGTCGCAATGAGTCAGCCCGAGGAGAAGCCCCAGGGCGATCCGTGGCATGCGTTCGGCTACGTCGTGGCCGGGGTCGCCTTCTACGGCTTTCTCGGTTGGCTCGCAGACCGCTGGCTGGGCACCACGTTCCTCGTGGCGGTGGGCATTCTCGCGGGTGCCGCGCTGGGGATCTTCATGACGGCCAGGCGGTTCCGCATGATCGCTCCTGTGCCACCGGCATCACCAGAAGCACCAGCTCCACCCGACAGCCCCAAGCCCGACAGTTCCGACGAGCAGTGACCGTAGAGGAGACCTGGTGACCATCGCAGCCAGTGCCACCATCGCCGCCGAGGGTGGAGAGGGCTACACCGCCCCGGGGCCCAGCCTGTTCGACCTGCCCGGCATCGCCGGCACCGAGGTCACCAAGCCGATGGTCCAGCTGTTCCTCGCCGCGATCGTGGTGTTCGGCTTCTTCTTCCTCGCCGCGCGCAAGCGCGCGCTGGTCCCCGGCAAGCTGCAGTTCGCCGGCGAGGGCGCCTACGGCTTCGTCCGCAACAGCGTCGCCCGCGACATCATCGGCAGCCACGACTTCCAGAAGTTCGTGCCCTACCTGGTCACGGTCTTCTTCTTCATCCTGGTCAACAACATCTTCGCGACCATCCCGTTCATCCAGTTCCCGACGTTCAGCCGCGCCGGAATGGCCTACGCGCTGGCCGGGCTCTCCTGGGTCGTCTACAACGGCGTCGGCATCGCGAGGCACGGCTTCCTCGGCTACCTGAAGCTGCAGAGCGTCCCCTCCGGCGTGAGCCCGGTGATGTACCCGCTGCTGGTCCCGCTGGAGTTCTTCTCCAACATCCTGGTCCGCCCGGTCACGCTCGCGCTGCGTCTGTTCTGCAACATGTTCGCCGGCCACATCCTGCTCGCGCTGTTCGCGACCGGTGGCCTCTACCTCATCGAGCACGTCGGTGGGATCGGCTACGTCGCCGGCCCGCTGGCGTGGGTGCTCGCGATCCTCGTGAGCTTCCTGGAGATCCTGGTCCAGTTCCTGCAGGCCTACGTCTTCGTCCTGCTGAACGCCATGTACATCCAGGGCGCGCTCGCCGACGAGCACTGATCCTCCGCTCGACCACAACCCCACAGTTCTCACCACGAGAAAACAACCCGAAAGGAAAGAAGCCATGGGTGGCTCTCTCAACATGATCGGTTACGGCCTGGCCGCCATCGGCCCGGGTATCGGCATCGGTCTCATCTTCGCCGCGTACATCAACGGCGTTGCCCGCCAGCCCGAGGCGCAGAGCCGCCTCCAGTCGATCGCGATCCTCGGCTTCGCGCTCGCCGAGGCCCTCGCCATCATCGGCATCGCCCTCGCGTTCGTCCTCAAGGCCAGCAACACCTGAGCCGAACCGGCCGCCTCCTGTCAGCCCGAGATCTAGGTCAGGTCAATGAAGTCACTTTTGGTGATCGCCGCAGCTGAGGGCGAAGAGCACAACCCGCTCGTCCCCGAGTGGATCGAGATCGTGCTCGCCCTCGTGGTGTTCGCGATCCTCTTCTTCGCCATCAAGAAGTTCGTCGTCCCGAACTTCGAGAAGACGTTCGCCGAGCGTTCCGCGGCGATCGAAGGCGGCATCGCCGCGGCCGCGACCAAGCAGGCCGAGGCGGACGCCAAGCTGGCCGAGCTCGAGCAGCAGCTGGCCGACGCCCGCCACGAGGCCGCTCGCATCCGTGAGGAGGCGCGTGAGCAGGGTGCCGCGATCGTGGCCGAGATGCGGGACCAGGCCCAGGCCGAGTCCGCCCGCATCCTCGAGCACGGCAAGGCGCAGATCGAGGCCGAGCGCCAGCAGGCGGTCACCTCGCTCCGTGCCGAGGTCGGCTCCCTCGCCACCGGCCTCGCCGGTCGCATCGTGGGTGAGTCGCTGGAGGACGACGAGCGTCAGGCTCGCGTCGTCGAGCGGTTCCTCGCCGAGCTCGAGACGGCGGACGCCTCCGACGCGGGCAAGGACGCCTGATGGTGTCCTTCCGCGGCGCCTCCGCAGACGCCATGGCCGCCCTCACCGACCAGGTCGGTGGGGTGGCCGAGGCGTCGGCCTCGGCGGTGGCCGGCGACCTGTTCTACGCGGCCCGCACCGTGCGGGCCGAGGCGGCGCTGCGGCGGGTCGTCACCGACCAGTCGGTTCCGGCCGAGGCCCGCTCGGGCCTGGTCGGCGACCTGTTCACCGGCAAGGTCGACGCGGCCACCCTCGGCCTGCTGCGAGACGCGGTCGGCCGGCGCTGGACCCGCGCCCGTGACCTCGCCGACGCGCTGGAGCAGCTCGGTGTCGTCGCCGCCGTCCGGTCGGTCGGCCTGCAGGGCGCCACCCTGGTCGACGAGCTGTTCGCCGTGCGCCAGTTGGTCAACGGCAGCAGCGACCTGCGCAACGCGCTCTCCGACCCGGTCCGCTCGTCTGCCGACAAGGGCGCCCTCGTCGACACCCTGCTCGCCGGCAAGGTGCTCCCGACGACCGCCCAGCTGGTCAAGCAGGCGCTGTCCGGCTCCTACCGCACCGTCGTCGCCGCGCTCGAGGACTACGAGCGCACCGCCGCGCAGGTGCAGGGCGAGGGCGTGGCCACCGTCCACGTCGCCCGCCCGCTCGCCGAGGGCGACCAGCAGCGCCTCGCCTCCGCACTGACGCGCCAGTACGGCCGCCCGGTGCATCTCAACATCGTCGTCGACGCCGGCGTGCTCGGCGGCATGAAGGTCGAGATCGGGGACGACGTCATCGACGGCACCGTCCTGGCTCGCCTCGACGACGCTCGCCGCAAGATCGCCGGCTGACCCCGGTCGACCCGCTGATCGCCGCACCACCCACGACTTCACAGCTGTAGACAAGAGAGAAGGCACCTGAGATGACGGAACTCTCCATCCGTCCGGACGAGATCCGCGACGCCCTCGCCAAGTACGTCGCTGACTTCCAGCCCGCGGCCGCGAGCAAGGAAGAGGTCGGCACCGTCGCGTCCGCCGGTGACGGCATCGCCCGTGTGGCGGGCCTCCCGTCGGCGATGGCCAACGAGCTCCTCGAGTTCGAGGACGGCACGCTCGGCCTCGCGCTGAACCTCGAAGAGCGCGAGATCGGTGTCGTCATCCTGGGTGACTTCGACAAGATCGAGGAGGGCCAGACGGTCCGCCGCACCGGCGAGATCCTCTCGGTCCCCGTCGGCGAGGGCTACCTCGGCCGCGTCGTCGACCCGCTCGGCAAGCCGATCGACGGTCTCGGCGAGATCGCCACCGAGAGCCGCCGCGCCCTCGAGCTCCAGGCCCCGGGCGTCATGTCCCGCAAGTCGGTCCACGAGCCGCTCGCCACCGGCATCAAGGCCATCGACTCGATGACCCCGATCGGCCGTGGCCAGCGCCAGCTGATCATCGGCGACCGCGCGACCGGCAAGACCACGGTCGCGATCGACACGATCATCAACCAGAAGCAGAACTGGGAGTCGGGCGACCCGTCGAAGCAGGTCCGCTGCATCTACGTCGCCATCGGCCAGAAGGGCTCGACCATCGCCTCCGTGCGGGGTGCCCTCGAGGAGGCCGGCGCGCTGGAGTACACCACCATCGTCGCCGCCCCGGCCTCCGACAGCGCAGGCTTCAAGTACCTCGCCCCCTACACCGGCTCGGCCATCGGCCAGCACTGGATGTACGCCGGCAAGCACGTCCTCATCGTGTTCGACGACCTGACCAAGCAGGCCGAGGCCTACCGCGCCGTGTCGCTGCTGCTGCGTCGTCCGCCGGGCCGCGAGGCGTACCCGGGTGACGTCTTCTACCTGCACTCCCGCCTGCTGGAGCGCTGCGCGAAGCTGTCCGACGAGCTCGGTGCCGGCTCGATGACGGGGCTGCCGATCATCGAGACCAAGGCCAACGACGTCTCGGCGTTCATCCCGACCAACGTCATCTCGATCACCGACGGCCAGATCTTCCTCCAGTCCGACCTGTTCGCGGCCAACCAGCGCCCGGCCATCGACGTCGGCATCTCGGTCTCCCGGGTGGGTGGCTCCGCGATGACGAAGGCGATGAAGGCCGTCACCGGCTCGCTCAAGGTCGATCTCGCGCAGTACCGCGCGATGGAGGCCTTCGCGATGTTCGCCTCCGACCTCGACGCCGCGTCGAAGCAGCAGCTGGCCCGTGGTCAGCGGCTGATGGCGCTGCTCAAGCAGCCGGCCTACTCGCCCTACCCGCTGGCCGACATGACCGTGTCGCTGTGGCTCGGCACCTCCGGTCGCCTCGACGTCGTCGACACCGGTGACGTGCTGCGCTTCGAGCGCGAGTTCCTCGACTACCTGCACCGCTCGCACGACGGCATCCTGGCCGCCATCCGCGAGACGCAGAAGTTCGAGGACGAGGACGGCCTCGCGGCGGCGTACGACTCCTTCCTGACCCAGTTCGAGACCTCCGACGGCGGCAGCATCAAGGTCGGGCACGAGCCCGAGGCCGAGGCGCTTGCCGACGACGAGCTCGAGCAGGAGCAGATCGTCAAGCAGAAGCGGGGCTGACCGACGTGGGGAGTGATCTCTAATGGCCGTCTCGCTGCGTGAGTACCGCGCGCGGATCAAGTCGACGGAGTCGATGAAGAAGATCACGCGCGCCATGGAGCTCATCGCTGCGTCCCGGATCATCAAGGCGCAGCAGCGGGCACAGGCGGCAGCGCCGTACGCCCGGGAGCTGACCCGTGCCGTGTCGGCCGTGGCGACGTTCTCGAACGTCGACCACCCGCTGACGCGGGAGGAGGAGAACCCGAAGCGGGCCGCCGTGCTGGTCATCACCAGCGACCGCGGTCTCGCCGGCGCCTACTCCTCGAGCGTCCTCAAGGAGACCGAGCGCCTCGCCGAGCGGCTGCGGGCCGAGGGCAAGGAGCTCGACTTCTACCTCGCGGGGCGCAAGGCGGAGGCCTACTTCAAGTTCCGTGGGCGTCCGTTCGTCCGGGCCTGGACGGGCTTCTCCGACCAGCCGACCTACGACAAGGCGGCCGAGATCGGCGCGGCGCTGATCGAGGCGTTCTTGAAGGAGCAGGGTGAAGAGGGTGACGTGGACGAGGTCCACGTCGTCTACACCCGGTTCCGCTCGATGCTCACCCAGGAGCCGACCGCGATCCGGCTGCTGCCGCTCGAGGTCGTCGAGGGCACCGACGCCCCCGAGGCCGACGAGCTGCTGCCGCTCTACGAGTTCGAGCCGTCGGCCGAGCAGGTGCTCGACGGACTGCTGCCGCAGTACGTCCAGAGCCGGATCTTCTACGCCCTCCTGCAGGCCGCCGCCTCCGAGCTCGCTGCCCGTCAGAAGGCGATGAAGGCCGCGACGGACAATGCCGAGGAGCTGATCAAGAAGCTCACCCGGATCGCCAACCAGGCGCGCCAGGCGGGCATCACCCAGGAGATCAGTGAGATCGTCGGTGGCGTCAACGCGCTCGCCGATGCCCAGGCCGCCGCCAACGACTGAACCCACCAGAGAAAACACCAAACGGAGTAAGACATGACTGCAACGGTTGAAGAGACCACCGCCAGCGGTGCGGCCTCGGTGGGTCGGATCGCTCGGGTCATCGGCCCGGTCGTGGACATCGAGTTCCCGACCGACGCGATGCCCGAGATCTACAACAAGCTCGAGGCCGAGATCACCCTCGAGGGCGAGACCACGGTCCTGCCGCTCGAGGTGGCCCAGCACATCGGCGACGGCATGGTCCGCGCCATCTCCCTCAAGCCGACCGACGGTCTGGTCCGTGGCCAGAGCGTCTCCGACACGGGCGGCCCGATCACGGTCCCCGTCGGCGACGTGACCCTCGGCAAGGTCTTCAACGCCACGGGTGACTTCCTCAACCTCGAGGCCGGCGAGACCGTCGAGGTCACCGAGCGCTGGGGCATCCACCGCAAGGCTCCGGCCTTCGACCAGCTCGAGTCGAAGACCCAGATGTTCGAGACCGGCATCAAGGTCATCGACCTGCTCGCGCCGTACGTGACGGGTGGAAAGATCGGCCTGTTCGGCGGTGCCGGCGTCGGCAAGACCGTGCTCATCCAGGAGATGATCGCGCGCGTCGCCAAGAACCACGGTGGTGTGTCGGTGTTCGCCGGTGTCGGCGAGCGCACCCGTGAGGGCAACGACCTCATCGTCGAGATGCAGGAGGCGGGCGTCTTCGACAAGGTCGCCCTGGTCTTCGGCCAGATGGACGAGCCGCCGGGGACGCGTCTTCGGGTCGCCCTCTCGGCGTTGACCATGGCGGAGTACTTCCGCGACGTCCAGGGCCAGGACGTGCTGCTGTTCGTCGACAACATCTTCCGGTTCACCCAGGCGGGCTCCGAGGTGTCGACCCTGCTCGGCCGGATGCCGTCCGCGGTCGGCTACCAGCCCAACCTGGCCGACGAGATGGGCACCCTGCAGGAGCGGATCACCTCGACGCGCGGTCGCTCGATCACCTCGATGCAGGCGATCTACGTCCCCGCGGACGACTACACCGACCCGGCTCCGGCCGCGACCTTCGCGCACCTCGACGCGACGACCGAGCTCTCCCGTGAGATCGCGTCGCTGGGCATCTACCCGGCGGTCGACCCGCTGACCTCGACCTCGCGGATCCTCGACCCGCAGTACATCGGTCAGGCTCACTACGACTGCGCGATCCGCATCAAGCAGATCCTCCAGCGCAACAAGGAGCTCCAGGACATCATCGCGATCCTCGGTGTCGACGAGCTCTCCGAGGAGGACAAGATCATCGTGTCCCGCGCGCGTCGTATCCAGCGGTTCCTGTCGCAGAACACCTACGTCGCCAAGCAGTTCACCGGCATCGAGGGCTCGACCGTTCCTGTGGCCGAGACCATCGAGGCGTTCAACAAGATCGCCGACGGTGAGTACGACCACGTGGCCGAGCAGGCGTTCTTCATGTGCGGTGGTCTCGACGACGTCGAGCGCAACTGGGCCGAGATCCAGAAGAGCCTCTGATCATGGCTGACAACCAGGTCGAGCACCTGCATGTCGAGCTCGTCGCCGCTGACCGGACCGTGTGGTCCGGTGAGGCGGCGATGATCATCGCGCGCACGCTCGACGGAGACATCGGCGTGCTGCGCGGCCATGCGCCCACGCTGTCGCTGCTCTCGGCCTCCGTGGTCGAGATCCAGGTCGCGAACTCCAACCAGCTGGTGGTCGTGGCCGTGGACGGTGGCTTCCTGTCGGTGGCGGGCGACCGCGTGTCGATCCTGGCCGAGCGGGTCGAGCTCGCCGAGGACATCGAGGTGTCCCAGGCGCGCATCGACCTCGAGGAGGCCAAGCGGGTGCTCGACTCGAGCAACGAGGCCGAGCAGCGCGTGCGTCACGCCGAGGCGCGGATCCGCGCCGCGGAGAAGGTCTCCTAGAAGGTCACTGACACGCAGATGACATGGTGGGAGTGGCTGCTCGACATCTGTGGCGCGCTCCTGCTCCTGTGTGCGCTGTACGGCGCCGGACTCATCGTCCGGCGCCGTACGCTCTCCAGGAACGGTGGCACCTTCGAGCTGAGCCACCGGCTGCGCACCGGAACGCCGGGACGAGGCTGGGTCCTCGGTCTCGGGCGCTACTCCGGCGAGACCCTGGAGTGGTTCCGGGTCTTCACCCTCTCGCGGCGCCCGCGCCGCTCCTGGCGCCGTGACGAGCTCGAGTACGACGGCCGCCGCGAGCCGGTCGGCACCGAGCAGGCCTCGCTCTATCCCGACCACCTGGTGATCCGCTGCACCTCGCCCCGAGGTGAGGTCGAGCTCGCGATGAGCGTCTCCTCGCTGACCGGGTTCCAGTCCTGGCTCGAGGCGATGCCGCCCGGCACGGACTGGAACCGGCGCTAGTCTCCACTAGTCTCCGAGTGTGGATCCGACCTGTGCCGAGGTCACCGTCGGGTCGCGGACCGGACGCACGGTCCTCGCCGCGGCGATCCTCGGCTCCTCGCTCGCGCTGCTCGACAGCACCGTGGTCAATGTGGCCCTGCACCGCATCGGCGAGGACCTCGACGCGAGCCTCGGCGAGCTCCAGTGGGTCTCCAACGGCTACCTGCTGAGCCTGGCCTCGCTCACCCTGCTGGGCGGCTCGCTGGGGGACCGCTTCGGTCGCCGCCGGATCTTCATGGTCGGCGTCCTCGGCTTCGCGCTCACCTCGCTCGCCTGCGGCCTGGCCCCGAGTGCGGAGGCGCTGATCCTGGCCCGGATCGCGCAGGGTGTGGCGGCGGCGCTGCTGGTGCCCGGCAGTCTGGCGATGATCCAGGGCTCCTTCGCCCCGGCCGACCGGTCCCGCGCGATCGGCACCTGGTCCGGGCTGGGTGGGGTCGCCACCGCGATCGGCCCCTTCCTCGGCGGCTGGCTGGTCCAGGCGGTGAGCTGGCGCTGGGTGTTCCTGATCAACCTGCCGGTGGCCGTGGTGACCCTGCTCGTGGCCCGTCGGGTCCCCGAGACCAAGGACCCGTCGGCGGTGCGCGGCTTCGACGCCGCCGGCGCGGTGCTCGGCGCCGTCGCCCTCGGTGGGGTCACCTACGCCCTCATCGAGTGGACGACGGCCCCTGCTGTCGCCGGTCCCGCGCTCGGTGTCGGGCTCGCGGCGGCAGTCGCCTTCTGGTTCGGCGAGCGCCGCTCGCCCGCGCCCCTGCTGCCGCCCGGTCTGTTCGCCTCGCGCCAGTTCAGCGCCGCCAACGCGATGACCCTGCTGACCTATGCCGCGCTCGGCGGCGTGCTCTTCTTCCTCGTCCTGCAGCTGCAGACCGTCGCCGGCCTCGGTCCGCTCGAGGCTGGGCTGTCCACCCTGCCGATCACGATCGTGATGCTGCTGCTCGCCGGGCGCGGCGGCGCGCTCGCCGGCCGGATCGGACCGCGGCTGCCGATGACCGTCGGGCCGCTGCTGTGCGCCGCCGGCACCCTGCTGCTCAGCCGGGTCGGCGCCGACCTCGACTACGGGACCGAGGTCGCGCTGCCGCTCACCGTCTTCGGGCTGGGCCTGGCCTGCCTCGTGGCACCGCTCACCGCGGCCGTGCTGGCCGCCGTACCTGACGAGCACGCGGGAGTCGCCTCCGGCGTCAACAACGCCGTGGCCCGGGCCGGTTCGCTGCTGGCGGTCGCCGCGCTGCCGCTCGTGGTCGGGCTCTCGGGCGCCGACTACCAGCGCCCGGATGTCTTCGCCGCCGGCTACCGCACCGCGATGCTGTGCTGCGCGGGGCTGCTGGTCGCCGGGGGAGCGCTGTCTTGGCTGCTGATCCGCAACCCGGAGCGGGGCGCGGCCTGAACCAGGATGGAGAGCTGCTCCTCGCCGGACCGGGGCTGGCGGGGGTCAGGTCATCGCCGGCTGGACTTTCAGGGGTCGACAACCCGGAGAAAGGTGTCAGTCGGCGAACAGGCCCCGGATGTCGTCGGCGCCGATCGACGTGCTCATCGCGCCGTCACCGTCGATGACCTGGGCGAACAGCTCGGCCTTGCGGGCCTTGAGCTCCATCACCTTCTCCTCGATGGTGTCGGTGGCGACCAGCCGGTAGACGTGGACGTGGCGGGTCTGGCCGATCCGGTGGGCGCGGTCGACGGCCTGGGCCTCGGCGGCGGGGTTCCACCACGGGTCGAGCACGAAGACATAGTCGGCCTCGGTGAGGGTCAGGCCGGTGCCGCCGGCCTTGAGCGAGATCAGGAAGACGGGGGAGGCTCCGGAGCGGAACCTGTCGATGACGCCGGCGCGGTCGCGGGTCGTCCCGTCGAGGTACGTCGTGGCGATGCCGACGTCGTCGAGGCGGGAGCGGACCCGGGTGAGGAAGGAGGTGAACTGGCTGAACACCAGAGCCCGGTGGCCCTCGGCGGTGAGCTCGGCGAGGTGCTCGACGAGGACGTCGAGCTTGGCGGAGCCGACGGTCTCGTGCGCGTCGTCGACCAGCGCGGGGTCGAGGGCGAGCTGGCGCAGCTTGGTCAGCGCGCTGAAGATCGCGACCCGGTTGCGGTCGAAGTCCTCGACCAGGCCGAGGATCCGCTGCCGCTCCTTGGCCAGGTGGGTGTCGTAGATCTTGCGGTGGGCGGCCTCGAGGTCGACCTGGAGCACCTGCTCCTGCTTCGGCGGCAGGTCACCGGCGACCAGCTCCTTCGTACGCCGCAGCAGGAACGGCTTGATCCGCGCGCGGAACCGGTCGAGGACCACCTTGTCGCCGTCGCGCTCGACCGGCCGCACGACCTTCTCGGCGAAGGTCCGCGGCCACGGGTAGAGGCCGGGGACGGTGATCGAGAGCAGCGACCACAGCTCCATCAGCCGGTTCTCGAACGGCGTGCCGGTGACGGCGAGGCGGAACGGCGCGGCGATGGTGCGGATCGCCTGGTAGGTCTTGCTCTGGTGGTTCTTGGCCTGCTGCGCCTCGTCGAGCACCAGCCCGGACCAGTCGAGGCCGGCGTACTCCTCGTGGGCCAGGCGCAGCAGGGTGTAGGTGGTGACCACGACGTCGTGGTCGCGGGCCAGGCCGGCCACGTCGTCGGTACGACGCGAGGCGACCGCCACCCGCAGGCCGGGCGCGTGCCGGGCGGCCTCGGTGGCCCAGGCGGTGACGACGCTGGTCGGGGCGACGACGAGGAAGGGCGCGTCGAAGGGACGCTCGGCGCGGGCGTGGGTGATCAGGGCGAGCACCTGGAGGGTCTTGCCGAGCCCCATGTCGTCGGCGAGCACGCCACCGAGGTCGTGCTGCCACAGGAACGCCAGCCACCAGAAGCCCTCGCGCTGGTAGCTGCGCAGGTCGGTGACCAGGCCGCGCGGCTCGGGGCGGGGGATGTCGGTGAGATCGCGCAGCGCCTGGGCGCGCGCCACCCACTCGGCGACCTGGGCGTCGACGAGGCCCGTCTCGGCGAGCTGGGCCCACAGGCCGAGGTCGTGGTGGCCGACGCCGATCCGGTCGCCGTCGCGCTCGCGCAGCTCGGCGGCCGCGGTCACCACCTCGCGCAGCCGGTCGAACTCGGGCCGGTCGGTCGTGACGTAGAGTCCGCTCGGCAGCACCAGGAACTCCAGGTCGAGGGTGAGCGCCGCGAGCACGTCGGGCAGCGGGATCTGCTCCTCGTCGACGCTGACCGTGACGGCCAGGTCGAGCCAGTCGGTGGCCGTGGCATCGGGCTCGACCAGGTCGAACCGGATCTCGGGCGCCGCGTCGGCCTCGCGGAAGTCGGGCCGCTCCTCCTCGACCACTCGGACGCCCTCGATCTCGCGCAGGTGGGGCAGGTCGTGGATGGCGAGGCTCAACGCGTCGCCGTCGGCGACGGTGGAGGCCGCCAGCAGGGCCGGCGGGACCGTCGCGAGCAGGGCCTGCTCGGCCGTGCTGTCGCGGACGCCGCCGAGGGAGTCGCGGCTGCTCAGGGGGCAGCTCCGCTCCGGGGCGTCGCCGTACTGCCAGTGCCAGGCCAGCCCCGCCTTGGTGGAGGTGTGCCACGAGACGGTGAGCACCAGCGTCGGCGCCAGCGGCTCGGGCAGCTCGACGGTGGAGGCGTCGGCGCGCACCGGCACCAGCCGCATCAGCCCGGGCAGCGTCTCGCGGAAGTCGGCGAGGTCGGCCGGCGGGACCAGGATCGGCGGCCCGTCGACCAGGTGACGCAGCGCGGGCGGCACCGGCGCGGTGGTCGCGGCGACGACGAGGTGTCCGGCGTCGTCGAGCAGGCCGACGACCGACGCCGGGGAGCCGACCAGCACCACGGACTCGTCGCGCCAGGTGCGCTCGCCGAGGGTGACCACCGCGCGCATCGTCGTGCCGCCCTCGATGTCGCCGAGCTCGGCCACGACCTCGGCCGGCTCGTCAGCGACCTCGACCGACACCAGGGGGCGGGCGGCCAGCAGGGTGACGCCGGCGTCGCGCGCGTGGCGCAGGGCGCGGACCACCTGGTCGCCGAACTCGTCGAGCGCGGGGGACACGCCGGCGGAGTAGTAGCCGCGGGGCCCCGCCCAGTGGGTGTGCAGCGCGGCCAGGGCGTCGGCCTGCCGCGGCACGAAGCCGCGCGGGCTGCCGCTCACGTCGCTCCACTCCGCGCCGCTCTTGATCCAGGGCTTGCTCTTGCCCTGGCGCAGTGGGCGCACCCGCAGGGTCGGCCCGGCCGCGTGGTAGCTGCCGCGGCCGCGGTCGAGCGTGATCTCGAGCGCGAGGGGGACCGTGTCGGGCACCGCCGGCTGCTGTCGCTCCAGCTCGCCCACCAGCCGCTCGACCGAGCGCCGCCAGGCCGCCTCGCCGGCCGGCCGCGTGAACGTCTGGCGCAGGGTCAGCGCCAGGGCGGCACCGTGCTTGCAGACCGAGCGCACCGGACAGGTGCAGACCGTGAAGACCCAGCCGGCGTAGCTCGCGTTGGGCGCCTCGACGTGCAGCTGGACCTGGTACGGCGTCTCCCGGCTCCCGAGCACCTCCGCCGTCGCGGTCACCGACGCCGCCGAGCGCATCCCGATCTCCGGGCGCCGGACACCGCCCGTGGCGACGATCCCGCGGGCGCGCTCCAGCGTCCCGGCATCGAAGTGGCGAGCCAGGAAGTCGTCGGTCAGCTCGGCGAGGACGTCCACGGTTCCCTCATCGTGGCACGGTCCTCCGACGAATCACCGATCCCGCCGGCGGCCACGGCCGACCAGCGGGCGTCGCCAGGGCCGCGCCGACCGAGCGTCGACGGCGATCTCTCAGCGCCCGGCGAGCTTCGTGACGGTCACGTCCGCCGATGCATCGTCGGCAGCGCGACCCGCGCGACGCAACGGGCTATCGCTCGCCCCCGGGCACCCAGAGCACGTCGCCCTGCTCGCGGTTGGCGTGCCGGGCGAGGATGAAGACCAGGTCGGAGAGCCGGTTGAGGTAGGTGATCGCCAGCGGGTTCATCACCTCGCCATGCACCTCGTGGGCCGCCCAGGCGGCCCGCTCCGCGCGGCGCACCACCGTGCGGGCGACGTGGAGCTGGGCCGCGGCGGGGGTGCCGCCGTTGAGGATGAACGAGCGCAGCTTGGGCAGCGGTTCGTTGTAGTGGTCGCACCAGCCTTCGAGGCGGTCGACGTAGTCCTGCTCGATGCGCAGCGGCGGGTACTCCGGGTCCGGCACGACCGGCGTACACAGGTCGGCGCCGACGTCGAAGAGATCGTTCTGGACGCGGAAGAGCACCTGCGCGACGTCGTCCTCGAGCCCGCCGGTCGCGACCGCGACGCCGATCACCGCGTTGGCCTCGTCGACGTCGGCGTAGGCCTGCAGCCGCAGGTCGGTCTTGGTCGTCACGCTCATGTCGCCGAGACGGGTCTCTCCGGCGTCGCCGGTGCGGGTGTAGATGCGGGTGAGGTTGACCATGCCTCGGAGGGTAGTCGTGGTGGCGCCGCGAAAAACTTCCGCCCGGGATGCAACCGATCGGACTGCCGGAGCGTCATGGTGGGTAACAGGCGTGTGGGGCGTCTGTCCGGATCGCGATCTCGGGAGGGAACCATGGGAGCACGGCACACCGTCATCTGCGTCGAGCACGTTCTCGGCGAGCCCGTCCTGGTCCTGGCGGGCGATCTCGACGTCCGCAGCACGGGAGAGCTGCGCGCCGCGGTCCACGACCACATCCGCGCCTGCGGCACCGACCGGATCAGCCCGGTCGTGATCGACATCAGCGCGGTCCGCTCGGTCGACGCGACGGCGCTCAAGGTGATCGCCGCGGCGAGCCGCCAGGCCCAGCGCTACGGCGTGCGCGTGGTGCTCCGCGGCGCCCGCCCGGCCGTGCGGCGGATGCTCCACCTCACCCACCTGATCCGGCTGATCGAGCTCGAGCGGGAGTCGGTCCCCGCCTGACCCGCGCGGCGTTGTGGAGAACCCCACACGGACGGCGGTTACCAACAGGTAGCGATCGGCCTAGTCTTCGCTCTATGAGCACCACGCCTGACGCAACCACCGGCGCCGCGAAGGCTGCCCAGCCCAAGGACCGTCCCTGGGTGATGCGGACCTACGCCGGCCACTCCACGGCGGAGGCGTCCAACGCGCTCTACCGGACCAACCTCGCGAAGGGCCAGACCGGACTGTCGGTGGCCTTCGACCTGGTCACCCAGACCGGCTACGACCCGGACAGCCCGATGGCGCGCGGCGAGGTCGGCAAGGTCGGCGTACCGATCCCGCACCTCGGCGAGATGCGCAAGCTCTTCAAGGACATCCCGCTCACCGACATGAACACGTCGATGACGATCAACGCGGTCGCGATGTGGATGCTCGCGATGTACCAGGTGGTCGCCGAGGAGCAGAACCCGGAGATGGAGCCGGCCGAGGTCGCCAAGCTCCTGGCGGGGACGACCCAGAACGACATCATCAAGGAGTACCTCTCCCGCGGGACCTACGTCTTCCCGCCCGAGGCCTCCCTGCGGCTGATCGCCGACATGATCGCCTACACGGTCAACTACATCCCGAAGTGGAACCCGATCAACATCTGCAGCTATCACCTGCAGGAGGCGGGCGCCACTCCGACGCAGGAGCTGGCCTACGCCCTGTGTACGTCGATCGCGGTGCTCGACCAGGTCAAGAGCTCCGGCCAGGTCGGCGACGACGACTTCGAGAAGGTCGTCGGCCGGATCTCCTTCTTCGTCAACGCGGGTGTGCGATTCATCGAGGAGACGTGCAAGATGCGCGCCTTCACCGAGCTGTGGGACGAGATCGCCCAGGAGCGCTACGGCGTCCAGGACCCGAAGATGCGCCGCTTCCGCTACGGCGTGCAGGTCAACAGCCTGGGCCTGACCGAGGCGCAGCCCGAGAACAACGTGCAGCGGATCGTGCTCGAGATGCTCGGCGTGACGCTGTCGAAGCGCGCGCGGGCCCGCGCGGTCCAGCTGCCCGCGTGGAACGAGGCGCTCGGCCTGCCCCGTCCGTGGGACCAGCAGTGGTCGCTGCGGCTGCAGCAGGTGCTCGCGTTCGAGTCCGACCTGCTGGAGTACGACGACATCTTCGACGGCTCGCACGTCATCGAGGCCAAGGTCGCCGAGCTCAAGGCCGGCGCTCGGGCCGAGATGGACCGGGTCCAGGCCATGGGCGGCGCGATGGGCGCGGTCGACTACATGAAGGGCGAGCTGGTCTCCTCCCACGCCCGCCGCCGCGCGCGGATCGAGGCCGGCGAGGAGACCATCGTCGGGGTCAACAGGTTCGAGACCACCGAGCCCTCGCCGCTGACCGCGAACCTCGACGACGCGATCATGACCGCCGACCCCAAGGCCGAGGAGGCCGCCCGCGCCTCGGTCGAGGCGTGGAAGGCCCAGCGCGACGAGGCCGAGGTCGCCGCCGCGCTCGCCCAGGTCGCCGAGGTCGCCAAGTCCGGCGAGAACCTGATGCAGGCCACGCTCGCCGCCGCCCGCGCGGGCGCGACCACGGGGGAGTGGGCCGGTGTCCTGCGCGAGGTCTTCGGCGAGTTCCGCGCCCCCACCGGTGTCGCCGGCGCGGTCGGTGTCGCCGCCGCGGGCGCCGAGCTGAGCGCCGTACGCGAGGCCGTACGCGTCACGGGCGAGGAGCTCGGCGGCCGGCTGCGCCTGCTCGTCGGCAAGCCCGGCCTCGACGGCCACTCCAACGGTGCCGAGCAGGTCGCCGTCCGGGCCCGCGACGCGGGCTTCGAGGTCATCTACCAGGGCATCCGGCTCACCCCGGAGCAGATCGTCGCCGCAGCCGTCGCCGAGGACGTCCACTGCGTCGGCCTGTCGATCCTGTCCGGCTCCCACATGGAGCTGGTGCCGGCGGTACTGGACGGCCTGCGTGCCGCGGGGATGGGCGAGGTCCCCGTCATCGTCGGTGGGATCATCCCCGAGTCCGACGGCAAGGCGCTGGTCGAGCTCGGCGTCGCCGCGGTCTACACGCCCAAGGACTTCGGGCTCACCGAGATCATGGGCGGCATCGTCGAGGTGATCCGCAAGGCCAACGGTTTGATCTGAGTCACTTGACGCTCGCTTCGCTCGCGCAGGTCGCGCCGCCTGCCGGCGCTGCGCGACGGGCTCAGCTCAATCCCATGCGCAGCCGCTGCGGGGCCGATCAGCCCGCGTCGATGACACGGGCGACCGACTCGGGGTCGCGGCCGACGACCGTCGTACCGTCGGAGGCGGTGAGGATCGGCCGCTGGATGAGCTTCGGGTGCGCCACCATCGCCGCGAGCCACTCGGCGCGGTGCTCGGCGGACCTCGCGGGCAGGGTGACGCCGAGCTTGCTCGCGTCGGCCGTGCGGGCGATGTCCCAGGGCTCGAGGGCGAGCCGGGCCAGCACGTCCTCGAGCTCGGCGACGGTGGGCGGGTCGTCGAGGTAGCGGCGCACGACGTACTCGACGCCGGCGGCCTCGAGCTCGCTCTCGGCGGTGCGGCACTTGGAGCAGGCGGGGTTGAGCCAGATCTCGATCACGACTCGAGCCTGTCATGTGTGACGCGCGTCACGCCGGTTAGGTCTGCCTACCCTGAATCCCTTATCCTCGGGTCGTGGGCAAGGACAAGAGGAAGTCGAAGGGGAAGGTGCGCAAGCTCCCCAAGACGAAGTGCTGCGTGTCGAAGTCGCGCTGCGGTCGCTGTCCCATCCGGATGCTCAAGGAGGGAACGCTCCCCGAGGGCTACACCGTCAAGAAGCGCGTGCTGGTGCGTGCCGACGGCAAGAAGGTCACCAAGAAGGCCCTGCAGAAGGCTGCCTGAGCCTTCACCGGTCCCGGCGAGGCCGTGTCTCCCCCTCCCTGGCGGGCGCCCAGCCCGCACCTCGCGGCGTTGACCGCACTCGACAGATGACCCGGTGTGCCCTCGCCCGGCCGCGTTGCGATGACGCACCTGGACCACCGACGATGTCAGCGCTTCAACCGGACAGGACACTAGGCTGACGCCCATGGCCGCACCGCGCTTCACCGACCAGCTCAACGTCCAGATCGGCAACGAGTTCGCCGCCCACCACCAGTACCTCGCGTGCGCGGTCCACTACGACGCGCTGACGATGCCCCAGCTGGCCGCGTTCTTCTACTCCCAGGCGCTCGAGGAGCGCCAGCACGCGATGATGATGGTGCAGTACCTCCTCGACACCGACGCGTCCGTGCAGATCCAGGGCGTCGAGGCGCCGGTGGCGGCGTTCGAGGACGTCATCGCGCCGATCGCGCTGGCCCTGGAGCAGGAGAGGCGGGTCACCGAGCAGATCAACGGGCTGCTGCGGATCGCGCGTGAGGAGAACGACTTCGCCTCCGAGCAGTTCATGCAGTGGTTCATCAAGGAGCAGGTCGAGGAGGTCGCGACCATGAACGACCTGCTCGCCGTGGTCGCCCGCAGCAAGGACGACGTCAACGCCATCGAGGACTGGGTCGCCCGCGAGCAGGGCGGCGGCGCCACCGACCCGACCGCGCCCCCGGCCGCCGGTGGCTGAGCGCTCGGTCCCGGCCTGAACGCACGCTCAGCGGCCGGTGCGCGGGTGTCGGTGCCGGTAGACGCGCACCGCCAGCACCGCGCCCACAGCGACGCCCAGCAGTCCGCCGATCGCCGGGCCCGCCTCGCCGAGGGTGCTGCCCACGGCCAGACCCGCCACGGCGACCAGCAGCACGATGCAGCACACGGCGAGGTTGAAGAAGACCTCGCGGAAGTAGACCCGCGAGAAGCTCTCCTGCGCAGGCTCGGGCCGGGCCGGTGTCGCGGCCGCCGGGGTGGGAGCGGCAGCAGGCGTCGGGGCGGCCGCCCGGTCCAGCGGGATCGCCTTGATCACCGCGGCCACGGGCAGCGGCCCGTAGACGTGGGGGAAGGTCTCGGTCGCGCCCGGCATCGCAGGCTCCTCGACCACGGGTACGTCGAGCAGTGCCGGGTCGATCTGCAGCAGCACCATCGCCTCGGTGACGTCGGCGTAGAACCGATCCCGTACGCCGGTCCACTGGTCGGCCCGGCTGGCGTGGATGAACCCCTCCTCGGCGAGGCTGCGGCCCCGGGTCGAGACCGTGTAGGCGCCGGCGCGCTGCGCCTGCTCCCAGTCGCGGAGCAGGGCGAGGTGGAAGATCGGGGCCATGGCGTCGCGGCTCAGAAGAGCCGGTCCTCGGCGTTGTCGAGACCGCGCAGGGCGTCGTAGTCGACGACGGCGCAGGTGATGCCGCGGTCCTCGGCGAGGACCCGCGCCTGGGGCTTGATCTCCTGGGCGGCGAAGATGCCGCGCACGGCGCCCCTGCCGGTGAGCAGCGGGTCGCGGTTGAGGAGGTCGAGATAGCGGGTGAGCTGCTCGACGCCGTCGATCTCGCCGCGACGCTTGATCTCGACGGCGACCGAGACTCCGTCGCCGTCGCGACACATCAGGTCGACCGGGCCGATGGCGGTGGGGAACTCGCGGCGGACCAGGGTCAGGCCGGTGGCGAGGGTGGCCGGGTGCTCGGCGAGCAGCTCTTGGAGGTGCTTCTCGACCCCGTCCTTCTGCAGGCCCGGGTCGATCCCGAGCTCGTGCTGCGTGTCGTGGTGGATCTCCTCGATCAGGATCCGCAGCGTGTCGGGGGCCTGCCCCTTCGCGGCTCGGGCGGTGACGGTCCACTCGACCCGGCCGTCCTCCGCCTCGCCCTCGCGGACGGTGCAGGGCGGCGACATCCAGTTGAGCGGCTTGTAGGACCCGCCGTCGGAGTGGACGAGCACCGAGCCGTCGGCCTTGAGCATGAGCACCCGGGTCGCCATCGGGAGGTGGGCGGTCAGTCGGCCGGCATAGTCCACCTGGCAGCGCGCAACGACGAGTCTCACGGGCGACGAATCTACAGTCTGTGCGTGGAGATCGACGACCAGCCGTGGTGGCGCCGCGAGCAGACCGACGAGCGGAGCGGTACGACGACCTGGCTGCTGGCCGTCCGGGTCCAGCCCGGCGCCTCCCGCACCGGCGCGGCCGGGCCGGCGGGCGTCGACGGGGCCGAGCTCAAGATCCGGCTGGCCTCGCCGCCGGTCGACGGGCGGGCCAACGCCGAGCTGCTCCGGTGGCTCGCCAAGGAGCTCGGCGTGCCGAAGGCGGCGGTGACGCTCGCGCGCGGTCGGACCTCGCGCTCGAAGGTGGTCCGGATCGCCGTACCGGGGCCGCGGGACTGAGTCTCTGTGACGTCTGTCTCGATCGCCGATCGGGGGTTACCGACGGGTAGTCAAGGCCTTCCCCGGGTGTCAGAATCCGGCCCATGACTTCGAGCGAGCAGATCTTCAACACGCTGGTGCTGCCGTACCTCAACCACGCGGTGCGCACCTACGAGTCGGGCTATGCGTCGGTGAGTGACATCGAAGCGGCCATGCGCTTCGGCTGCGGCTACCCCAAGGGCCCGCTGAGCGTCGTGGACGAGATCGGCGCCGCCGAGGTCCGCGATCTGCTCGCCGCGCGGTACGCCGAGACCGGCGACCACCTGCACGAGCCGGCGGGCCTGTTCGACAAGCTGGTCGCCGAGGGCCGCACCTTCGCCGACGAGGCCGCCGCCGCGGGCGAGGCCGCCGCGCCGCAGTTCAAGCACGACATCGGCAAGGTCGGCGTCGTCGGCACCGGCACCATGGCCTCGGGCATCGTCCAGGTCTTCGCCCAGGCCGGCTACGACGTGATCTTCGTGGGCCGCGGCCAGGACAAGTTCGACGGCGTCCTCGACTACATCACCAAGAACCTCGATCGTGCCATCGCCAAGGGCAAGGACACCGAGGGCGACAAGGACGCGCTGCTCGGCCGGCTCACCGGCTCGACCGAGCGCGAGGCGCTGGGCGGCGTGGACATCGTCATCGAGGCGATCGCCGAGGACCTCGAGATCAAGCTCGAGCTGTTCCGCGACCTCGACAGGATCGTCAAGCCGGGCGCCATCCTCGCGACGACCACCTCCTCGCTGCCGATCACCAAGCTCGGCGAGGCCACCGGCCGCCCGCAGGACGTCATCGGCATGCACTTCTTCAACCCGGCCCCGGTCATGAGGCTGGTCGAGGTCATCACGACCTCCGCCACCTCCGCCGACGTCGACGAGACCGTCCGCGCGCTGACCGCCAATGTCGGCAAGGTCGGCGTGTGTGCCGGCGACCGCGCGGGCTTCATCGTCAACCTGCTGCTGTTCCCGTACCTCAACGACGCGATCAGGCTCGCCGAGGGCGGCGAGGACCTGGCCACCATCGACGCCGCGATCAAGGAGACCGCGGCCTTCCCGATGGGTCCGTTCGAGCTGCTCGACGTGGTCGGCAACGACGTGTCGCTGGCCATCCAGAGGGAGCTGCACGGCGAGTTCGGCGAGCCGGGCTTCGAGCCGGCCGCCACCCTGGTCGCCAAGGTCGAGGCCGGCGAGCTCGGCCGCAAGACCGGCAGGGGCTTCCACGAGTACGCCTGACACAATGACGGCGTGACTCTTCACCACACGGCTCTCGGTGCCACCGGGAGCCGTGTGGTCTTCCTGCACGGACTGTTCGGCCAGGGCAAGAACTGGACCGGCATCGCCAAGCGGCTCGCCGAGCGGCATCGGGTCCTGCTCGTCGACCTGCCCCACCACGGCCGCTCGGCCTGGCCGGAGCGCTTCGACTTCGCCGAGACCGCGGCGCTGGTCGGCGACGTCATCCCGGCCGACGAGCCGGTCGCCCTGGTCGGCCACTCGCTGGGCGGCAAGGTCGCGATGGTGCTCGCGCTGCTGCACCCCGAGCGGGTCGAGCGGCTGTGCGTCGCCGACATCTCGCCGGTGACCTACCCCGAGGGCCGGGAGTTCCCCGGCTACATCGCCGCCATGCGCGGCATGGACCTGAGCCGGGTGGTCCGCCGGGAGGACGCCGAGCGGCTGCTGGAGCCGGCCGTGCCGGACCCGACGGTGCGCTCCTTCCTGCTGCAGAACCTGCGCCGCGACCCCGCCGCGCCCCAGGGCTGGAGCTGGCAGGCCAACCTCGAGGTGCTCGGTCGCGATCTCGGGGCCATCAGCGGCTGGCCGGAGGCGGAGCTGGCCGACGCGCCGCCGTACGACGGACCGGTGCTGTGGCTCGCCGGAGGCCGGTCGAGCTACGTCCAGCCGGCGTACGACGCCGCGATGGACCGCTGGTTCCCGCGCAACCGCAAGGTGACGCTCAAGGACACCGGGCACTGGCTGCACTCCGAGCGCCCCGAGCTGTTCCTCGAGGTCCTCCAGCGATTCCTGGGAGACTGAGGGCCTGCTCAGCCGTCGGCCTGCCGGGCGCGGTAGGCGGCGACCGCGTTGCGATTGCCGCACGTGAGCGAGCAGAACCGCTTCGAGCGGTTGCGAGACAGGTCGAGGACGATGCCCTCGCAGGCGTCGTCGGCGCACACCGACAGTCGGGACAGCTCGTCGGCACGGATCACGTCGATCATGGCCATCGCGGTCTCGACGAGGATCCGCTCGGCGAACGGGGCCCCGTTGTCGACGGCGTGCAGGTGCCAGTCGTGGCCGTTGTGGCGGCGCAGTTGTGGGAGCGCGGAGGCCTCGCGGAGCATGGTGTTCACGATGCCGGCGGCCTCGTCGCGCCCGGCGGTGAGCAGGTCTCGCAGCCGCGGCGCGATCGCGAGGACGGCGTCCACCTCGGCCTGGTCGCCGTCGTGCCGCCCGGTGTAGCCGTTGTCGGCGAAGAAGGCGTCGAGGTCGTCGGGGGTGCGGATGGTCACCGGCTCCAGGCTGCCGTTGACCAGGGCGACCGCCGCCTGCAGGGACAGCGAGGTGTCATGGGCGAAAACCACTTTGACAGGTTACCGCACCCGCCCGTACTGTCATGAGTCATGACGACGTTGACTCGTGACGGATCCCGCGCGGGCGTGCTGCTCGCGCTCACCTCCGCGGTCACCTTCGCGCTCTCCGGCGCCCTCGCGCGGCCGCTGCTCGACAGCGGCTGGACCGCCGGCAGCATCGTGCTGCTGCGCATCGCGATCGGTGCCGTCGTCGTCCTGCCCTTCGGCCTGGTCGCCCTGCGCGGCCGCTGGCGCCTGCTGCGCCGCGCGGCCCCCACCATCGTGCTGTACGGCGGCCTCGCGGTCGCCGGTGCCCAGTACTGCTACTTCTCGGCCGTGCGGACCATGGAGGTCGGGCCGGCGCTGCTCATCGAGTACACCGCGCCCGCCGCGGTCGTGGTGTGGATGTGGCTCACCCACGGCCAGCGTCCTGGCCGGCTCACCGTGGCCGGCGCGCTCGTGGCAGCCCTCGGTCTGGTGCTCGTCCTCGATCTCTTCGCCGGCGCGGACGTCGACCTCCGCGGCGCCGCCTGGGCGCTGGCGGCGATGGTGGGCGCGGCGGCGTACTTCGTCATCTCGGCCGACGAGCGCAGCGGGATCCCGCCGATCACGCTCGCTGCCGGGGGCCTGGTCGTCGGCGGCGTGCTGCTCGGTTTCCTCGGGCTGGTCGGGCTGATGCCGATGACGTCCGCCGCGGCGAGGGTGGGCTACGCCGGCGTCGACGTGGCACCGTGGGTGGTGCTGCTGCTCCTGGGCCTGGTCACCGCCGCCCTCGCCTACACGACCGGGATCGCCGCCAGCCGGCGCCTCGGCTCGCGGCTGGCGTCCTTCGTGGCGCTCAGCGAGGTCGTCGCCGCCGTGGTGTGGGCCTGGCTGCTGCTCGACCAGCTGCCCGCCCCGATCCAGTTCGTCGGCGGCGCGCTGATCCTCGTCGGTGTGATCGGGGTCAAGCTGGGGGAGCGCAGCGTCGTGGTCGAGTCGGAGGAGCCGGTCCTCGTCTGAGCCTTCTCCCGGCGCAGGTCAGCGCAGGTCCTGGCGGCGGACCACGACCTCTCTGAAGACCAACAGCACCGCGGCAGCGGTGGGGATCGCCAGCAACGCGCCGACGACGCCGAGCAGCCCGGCGCCGATCAGGGCCGCGATCACGATGACTGCGCCCGGAAGGTCGACCGACTTGCTCATCACCCGCGGGTAGACGACGTAGTTCTCGAACTGCTGGTAGATGACGAAGAAGATGACGCAGGCGATGCCGGTCTTGAGATCGGTCGCGAACGCGATCGCCGACACCAGCACAGCCCCGATGGTCGCGCCGATCATCGGGATCACGTCGAGCAGCGCGACGACGAAGGCCAGCGCGACGGCGTACTCGCGCACGTCGGTGAAGTAGAGGAACACCAACGAGCTCACGCCCGCGCAGAGCGCGACCAGGAAGGCTCCGGAGACGTATCCGCCGATATTGGCGATCACCTTGTCGCCCAGGGAGGAGAAGCGCTCCCGGCGCGAGGCG
This sequence comes from Nocardioides sp. S5-5, assembly GCF_054954065.1. Taxonomy (NCBI): domain Bacteria; kingdom Bacillati; phylum Actinomycetota; class Actinomycetes; order Propionibacteriales; family Nocardioidaceae; genus Nocardioides; species Nocardioides sp. S5-5. Next base: position 3,034,645 of record NZ_CP199913.1, on the reverse strand, counting down.
GGGGCGAGCTTGTAGACCGCGCCGGTGGTCGTCTTCAGCGACGCGAGGAAGTAGAGGGTCAGCACGAAGATGACGAAGGCGTTGAACAGTGCGCCGAGCACCTTGAGGCCGACACCGAGCGCGCCGCCGAACAGCGTGGAGATGAAGTCGCCGTCGGTGACGAAGTCAGTGACCTTGTCGAGGACGCCGTACTCCTCGTTGAGGTCCTGGATCTTCTGGTTGCGCTCCAACTCGTCGAGCCACACCGGGACGTTCTTGCTCAACGCGGTGACCTGGTCAGTGATGACCGGGACGATCGCGACCAGGAACAGGCCGAGCGCGGCGAGCGCGATCACGATGACCACCACGACCGCGAACGATCGGCGCAGGCCGCGGCGCTCCAGGAACTCCACCGCCGGGTTCAGTCCCGCGGCGAGGAAGAAGGCGACCACGATCAGCATCAGCGTCGAGCCGATGCCGAGCACCGCCTGGAACAGCCAGAAGGCGGTCAGCGCGCCCAGCGCGCCCACGAAGCCGACGAAGAACGGCGAACGGCGGCTGAACGGCTTGCCGGGCTCGCCGTAGGGCGAAGCGGCGGCGGGCGCGGGCGCGGCGGCTGCCGGGTCGACCCCGGCGTGCTCGCTCACACCGTCGGCGCCTCCGACCCCCGTGCCGGACCCGCTCAACTCTCGTCCTCGCCGAAGCCGGCGACCAGGTCGGCGAGCGAGGAGAGCTGGGCGGTGATCGACGCGCGGCGCTTGGTGAGGCGGTCGAGCTCGGCGCGCTTGGCCGCGATCTCGCGCTGCAGCTCGGCGTCGCCGCTGGCGGTGATCGCCTCGGCCTGGGCGCGCGCCGAGGCGATGACCTGCTCGGCCTCGCGACGGGCGCGGGTGAGCACGCCCTCGGCCTCGGTCTGCGCGGCGGTCCGGTTGGCGGCCGACTGCTTGCTGGCCTCGGCGGCCCTGGCCTCGGCCGCGTTGGCGCGCTCCTCGGCCTCCTGGACCAGGCGGCGGGTCTCGGCGACGGCCGTGTTGTGGTGGTCGGTGGCCTCGCGGGCCAGCCGCTCCTTCTCCATGGCCAGCGCGCGCCGCGCCTCCTGGACCTCGCGATCGACGGCGGCTCGGGCCTGCTCGACCTCGCGCTGCGCCTGGGCGCGCTGCTCGGTCGTCTCCTGCTGCGTGGCGAGCCGGAGCTGGTCGGACTCGCGGCGGGCGCCGGCCAGCGTGTCGGCCGCCTCGCTCTGGGCCAGCGCGCGCTCCTGCTCGGCGTCGGTCAGCAGGCGGGTGCGGTTCTCCTCGAGCTCGCGCAGCTGGACCGCCCGCATGTCGTCGGCCTCGCGGGCCGCCTCGGCCCGGATCGCCTTGGCGTCGCGAGTCGCCTGGTCGCGGATCTCGGCGGCGTCGGTCTCGGCGGTGGACCGGATCTCCGCGGCCTCCTCCTCGGCGAGGCGCAGCATGGCGCTGGCACGGCCGCCGAGCCCCGCGTACGACGGGTTGTCGGTCTCGTCGAGCTCGGACCGGAGCCGCGCCACCTCCTGCTCGAGGTCGATCACACGCTGCTCGGAGTCGGACAGGCTGGCGCCGAGGGTGGCCTTCTCGCTGGCGAGCTGGCGGATCTGGGCGTCGACGGCGTCGCGGTCGTAGCCGCCCTTGCGGACGATCGGCAGGCCGCCGGTCGCGCCGGGAGCGTTGAAGCCCACCGGACGCGCGGCCGGCGCGCTCACCGGCGGGGCGGCGGGCCGGGGGGAGGGGGTGGTCCGGGACGCCGCGGGGGTCGCGGGAGGCGCGGGCTGTGCCGCGGGGGTCTCGGCCGTCTTCACCGCCGGGATGACCTGGGTGGGCTCGTCGTCGGTGGCCTTGGCGGTCACGGTCCTGGACTCCTCGGTCGGGGTGGGCTCGTCGTCGAAGATGGACAGACCCTCGTCGCTCATGGGAACTGAGCCTCCCTGGCTCTCGCTGCGGTCATGGGGGGTACGTGCGTGAACTCGGCCCATGATCCCTGATCGCCCCAACGATTCCCACCCCGCCTCGCCGGATCGGACGGCCCTCACATCCCGGAGACGGAACCGGGCGGACCCGCGCTCGCGCGCGGACCCGCCCGGGTCGTCGTACCGACGGCTCAGATGCCGCGGAACAGGTTGATCTTGTCGAGGTGTTGGGCGCGGAGCTCGGTGTTCTTGACGCCGAGGCCCTCCTCGGGGGACAGGCACAGCACGCCGACCTTGCCCTGGTGCTTGTTGTGGTGGACGTCGAGGGCGGCCTGGCCGGTGTTCTCGAGGGTGTAGGTGCGCGAGAGGGTGGGGTGGATCTTGGCTTGGGCGATGAGGCGGTTGGCCTCCCACGACTCGCGGTAGTTGGCGAAGTGGCTGGAGATGATCTTCTTGAGGTTCATCCACAGGTAGCGGTTGTCGTACTCGTGCATGTAGCCACTGGTGGAGGCGCAGGTGGTGATGGTGCCGCCCTTGCGGGTGACGTACACGGATGCGCCGAAGGTCTCGCGGCCGGGGTGCTCGAAGACGATGTCGATGTCCTCGCCGCCGGTGAGCTCGCGGATGGCCTTGCCGAAGCGCTGCCACTCCTTGGGGTTCTGCTGGGTGCCCTCCTCGTTCCAGAACTTGGGGGCGAGCTCGGAGCGGTTGATGACCATCTCGGCGCCCATGTTGCGCACGATCTGGGCGCGTTCCTCGTTGGAGACCACGCAGACCGGGTTCGCGCCGCCGTTGAGGGCGTACTGGGTCGCGAAGCCGCCCAGGCCACCGGAGGCGCCCCAGATGAGGACGTTGTCGCCCTGCTTCATGTTGCCGCCGTTGGCCGAGACGAGCTGGCGGTAGGCGGTGCAGTTGACCAGGCCCGGGGAGGCGGCCTCTTCCCAGGTGAGGTGCTCGGGCTTGGGCATGAGCTGGTTGGCCTTGACCATCGCGACGTCGGCGAGGCCGCCGAAGTTGGTCTCGAAGCCCCAGATCCGCTGGGAGGGGTCCATCATCGTGTCGTTGTGGCCGTCGGGGGCCTCGAGCTCGACGGAGAGGCAGTGCGCGACGACGCGGTCGCCGGGCTTCCACTTGGTCACGCCGGCGCCGACGGCGAGCACGACGCCGGACAGGTCGGAGCCGACGATGTGGTAGTCGAGGTTGTGGCGGGCGCCGAGGTCGGACTCGCGGCCGTAGCGCTCGAGGAACCCGAAGGTGGACACGGGCTCGAAGATCGAGGTCCACACGGTGTTGTAGTTGATCGCGGAGGCCATGACCGCGACGAACGCCTCGCCGGGGCCGAGCTCGGGCAGGGGCACCTGGTCGACGTGCAGGGACTTGCGGGGGTCCTTGTCGCGAGAGTCGATGCCCTCGAACATGTCGACCTCGTCCTTGTGGACCGTCACGGCCCGGTAGGACTCGGGAAGCTCGAGGTTGGCGAAGTCCTCCGCGGAGGCCTCCGCCTGGATGGCGTCGAGGATGTGCTGCACGGTCGTCGTCTCCCTGGGAATCGTTGCGAGCCAGCTGGGCCCAGATGGGCTGGGTGGCAATACGGCCGCCGCGAAGATACCCGTCGGTAACCTCCGGGTGGTGGGTTCGTGACACTCGTCTCACCCGAGACGGGGTCCGCGGCGGCTGCACCGTCCTGGGCTCGGCGGCGCTTCGATGGGCCACGATAGGGCCATGACGTTGCATCCGGGTTCGGTGTCCACGGCCGATCGCTCGGCCGGGGTGGTCGACCTCAACGCGGACGTCGGCGAGTCCTTCGGACGCTGGCGGCTCGGCGATGACGGCGCGCTGCTCCCGCACCTCACCAGCGCCAACGTGGCGTGCGGCTTCCACGCGGGGGACCCGCTCACGCTGCGGCACACCTGCGAGCTCGCGGTGTCCCTCGGCGTCGCCATCGGCGCCCAGGTCGGCTATCGCGACCTCGCCGGCTTCGGGCGCCGGTACGTCGACGTACCGGCGCCCGAGCTCGCCGCCGACGTGCTCTACCAGATCGGCGCCCTCGACGCGATGGCGCGCGCGGCCGGCGGCCGGGTCGCCTACCTCAAGCCCCACGGCGCGCTCTACCACGCGGTCTCGCGGCACCCCGAGCAGGCTGCCGCCGTGATCGACGCGGTGCGCGCGTACGGCGGCGGGCTGCCGGTCCTCGGCCTCGCCGGCTCGGCCTTCCTCTCGGCGGCGGCGGATGCCGGGCTCGAGGCGGTCGGCGAGGGCTTCGCCGACCGGGCCTACCTGCCCGACGGTGGACTGGTGCCGCGCTCGGAGCCGGGCGCCGTGCTCAGCGACCCGGTGGAGGTCGCGGCCCAGGCGATCGAGCTGGCCCGCTCGGGCGACGTGCGCTCGCTGTGCGTCCACGGCGACTCGCCCGGCGCGCCGGAGCTGGCGGCGGCGGTGCGCTCGGCGCTGGAGGAGGCGGGGCTGCCGGTCGGCGCCTTCGCGCCCGCATGAGACTGCTGCCGTACGGCGACCGCGGGCTCCTGATCGAGCTCGCCGACACGTCCGCCGCGGTGGCCGTCGCCGAGCTGGTCCGCGCCCATCCGGCTGCCGCGGAGCTGGTCGCCGATGTCGTACCCGGCGCCCGCACGGTCCTGCTCGTCGCTCGTCCGGGGGTCCAGGTCGACCGGCTCCGCGCGATGGTCCCTGCCCACGAGCACCGTCACGAGCCGAGTCTCGGTGCTTTGGGGCAGGGACCATCGCGGCGGGAGACGGTCATCCCGGTCGTGTACGACGGCCCGGACCTGGCGGCGGTGGCCACCCTGACCGGGCTGGGCGAGCGGGAGGTGGTGGCAGCGCACACGGGGACGCCGTGGCGGGTGGCGTTCGGCGGGTTCGCGCCGGGCTTCGCCTACCTGGTGGGTGGCGACCCGCGGCTGCGGGTGCCGCGACACGACGAGCCGCGGACCAGCGTGCCGGCCGGGTCGGTCGGCCTGGCCGGCGAGTTCAGTGGCGTCTACCCGCGCGCCTCGCCCGGTGGGTGGCAGCTGATCGGGCGCACCCAGCTGTCGCTGTGGGACCTCGACCGCGATCCGCCGGCCCTGCTCGCGCCGGGGGCCACCGTCCTCTTCGAGGAGGCGCGGTGAGCGCGCTGCTCGTCCGCGCGGTCGGCGGGCCGTGCCTGGTGCAGGACGCCGGCCGGCCGGGGTACGCCGGGATCGGGGTCGGGGTGAGCGGGGCGGCCGACCGGGCGTCGTACGACCTGGCGAACCGGCTGCTCGGCAACGCCCCGGGCGCCGCGGCCCTCGAGGTCGCCCTCGGCGGTCTCGAGGTCGAGGCGGTCGGCGTGGCCTGGGTGTGTGTGACCGGCGCCCCGGTCCCGCTCAGCCTCGAGGGCCGCGCCGAGCCGACCGGCGCGGTGCTGGCGCTGCGCCCGGGACAGCGGCTCCGGCTCGGGGTCCCGGCCACCGGGCTGCGCAGCTTTCTCGCGGTCCGCGGCGGCCTCGACGTGCCGGCACTGCTCGGCTCCCGGTCCCGCGACACCCTGGCCGGCCTCGGCCCGGAGCCGGTGCGCGCCGGCCAGCGGCTGCGGATCGGGCGCGAGGTGACAGGGGAGATGCTCGTCGACGCCGTCCCCCCGATGGCGTACGACGACCGCCCGGTTCTCCGGGTCGTCCCCGGTCCCCGCGCCGACTGGGTGAGCGACGCGGACCGACTCGTGGAGCGGGTCTGGCGCGTGGGCGCCGCGAGCGATCGCGTGGGGCTGCGGCTCGAGGGAGACCCCCTGGCGGTCCGACAGGACAAGGGCGAGCTGCCGAGCGAGGGGGCCCTGCGTGGCGCGATCCAGGTCCCGCCGGGCGGCGGGCCGGTCGTGTTCGGCCCGGACCACCCGGTCACGGGCGGCTATCCGGTGGTCGGTGTGGTCGTCGATGCCGACACCGACCGGCTGGCCCAGCTGCGCCCGGGCGAGGAGCTCAGGTTCCGCTGGGTCTCGTGACGCTCGCTGCGCGAGCTCCTCGACCTCCGGCCCGGATCAGTGAGCGTCGGCCGCGGGCTCGACCAGCTCGACGAGGACCCCGCCGGCGTCCTTGGGGTGGACGAAGTTGATCCGGCTGTCCGCCGTACCGCGCCGGGCCTCGGGGTAGAGCAGCCGCAGGCCGCGCTCGCGCAGGATCGCGGAGACCTGGTCGAGGTCGGTGACCCGGTAGGCGAGCTGCTGCAGGCCCGGGCCGCTGCGGTCGAGGAACTTGGTGATCGTCGAGTCCGCGTTGAGCGGGGCGAGCAGCTGGATCTTGGAGTCGGTGTCGCCGACCGCGACCATCGCCTCGCGCACGCCCTGCTCCTCGTTGGTCTCCTCGTGCGTGACGTGCATGCCGAAGTTGTCGCGGTAGAAGGCGATCGCCTCGTCGAGGTCGGGCACCGCGATGCCGACGTGGTCGATGGCGGTGAACAGATGGGCGGGGACGCCGTCAGTGATGCTCATGTGCGTCATTGTGCCGTCGCGCGCTGTCCGGAGGGGTGTGACGAGTGCCTCACGGACCGCACGATGGACCCCTCGCCCGCCCCGGATACCCGCGAGTAGAGTCGAAATGTTCCGACCACACGTCTGCACGGAGGATTCATGTCCGACAACCCCAGCGTCATCGTCGCCGGCGCCCGTACGCCGATCGGTCGCCACCTCGGCGCCCTCAAGACCCTGTCGGCCGCTGACCTCGCCGGTGTCGCGATCAAGGGCGCGCTGGAGAAGGCCGGCGTCTCCGGCGACCAGGTCGACTACCTGATCGTGGGCCAGGTGCTCCAGGCCGGTGCCGGCCAGAACCCCGCCCGCACCGCCGGTCTCGCCGCCGGCCTGCCGGCCAGCGTTCCGTCGATCACCATCAACAAGGTGTGCCTGTCGGGCATCAACGCGATCGCCCAGGCCGACCAGCTGATCCGTGCGGGCGAGGCCGACATCGTGGTCGCCGGCGGCACCGAGTCGATGACCCAGGCGCCCCACCTGCTCCCGAAGAGCCGTGACGGCTTCAAGTACGGCGACACCACCCTCGTCGACTCGCTGGCCTACGACGCGCTCTTCGACCAGGCCACCCAGCAGGGCATGGGCAACCTGACCGAGGCGACCAACGCCTGCCGCGCCACGCCGCTGAGCCGTGAGGAGCAGGACGCGTTCTCCGCCCGCTCGCACCAGCTCGCGGCCGCCGCGCAGAAGAACGGCGTCTTCGACGACGAGATCGTCCCGGTGAGCATCCCGCAGCGCAAGGGCGACCCGGTCGTCGTCAGCCAGGACGAGGGCGTGCGGGGCGACACCAGCGCCGAGGGTCTCGCGGGCCTGCGCCCGGCGTTCGCGAAGGACGGCACCATCACCGCCGCCTCCTCCTCGCAGATCTCCGACGGTGCGGCCGCGGTCGTCGTGACGAGCAAGCGGAAGGCCGAGGAGCTGGGCCTGCCGATCCTCGCCGAGATCGTCAGCCACGGCCAGGTCGCCGGCCCCGACTCGACGCTGCAGCTGCAGCCGGCCAACGCCACCAAGAAGGCGCTCGACAAGGCCGGTCTCAGCGCCGCCGACCTCGACCTGGTCGAGTTCAACGAGGCCTTCGCCGCGGTCGGCATCGAGTCCGCCCGCGCCCTCGGCATCGACGAGGACAAGGTCAACGTCAACGGTGGTGCCATCGCCATCGGCCACCCGCTGGGTGCCTCGGGTGCGCGGATCACGCTGCACCTCGCGCTCGAGCTCAAGCGCCGTGGCGGTGGCCTGGGCGCGGCCGCCCTGTGCGGTGGCGGTGGCCAGGGCGACGCGCTGGTCCTCCGGGTTCCGTCCGCCTGATCGGACCGTCTTGTCTGAAGCAACCCAGGGCGGCCGCCGCGGGATCACCGCGGCGGCCGTTCCCGACCTGGTGGCCGCGGCGCGCGAGGGCGACCCGCGCTCCGTGGGCCGGCTGGTGTCGCTCGTCGAGGACGAGTCGCCGCTGCTGCCCGAGCTGATGCGGGCGCTGGCGACGTACGCCGGGCACACCCACGTCGTCGGGCTCACCGGCTCGCCGGGCGTCGGCAAGTCGACGTCGACCAACGCGCTGATCGGTGAGCTGCGCCGGCGCGGCCGGCGGGTCGCCGTCCTCGCCGTCGACCCGTCCTCGCCGTTCTCCGGCGGCGCCCTGCTCGGCGACCGGATCCGGATGGGCGACCACGTCCTCGACCCTGGGGTCTTCATCCGCTCGATGGCCGCGCGTGGTCACCTCGGCGGTCTGGCCTGGACGACGCCGCAGGCGCTGCGGGTGCTCGACGGCGCCGGCTTCGACGTCGTGCTCGTCGAGACGGTCGGCGTCGGCCAGAGCGAGGTCGAGGTCGCCGGCCACGCCGACACCACCATCGTGCTGCTCGCCCCCGGGATGGGTGACGGGATCCAGGCCGCGAAGGCCGGCATCCTCGAGATCGGTGACCTCTACGTCGTCAACAAGTCCGACCGCGACGGCGCCGACAAGGTACGCCGCGACCTGCGCTCCATGCTCGGCCTCGCCGAGCGCCGCGAGGGCGTCTGGCGCCCGCCGGTCCTCAAGACCACCGCGTCCACCGGCGAGGGCGTGAGCGACGTCGTCGACGCGATCGACGAGCACGCCGCCTGGCTGCACCAGAGCGGCGAGCTCCGCAGCCGCCGGGTCCGCCGGGCCCGCGACGAGATCGAGGCCCTCGCGCTCACCGCCCTGCGCAAGCGCTGGGGGAGTGTCGGCGAGGGCGCCCGGCTCGACGAGCTGGCCGCCGCCGTCGTCGCGGGCGAGATCGACTCCCACACCGCCGCGGCCCAGCTGAGCGTCGACGCGGCCCTCAGCTGAACTTCGGCCCCATCGGCAGGAACGGCGGGCCCGGGAGGTCGGCGCGCGGCGCGGCGGCGGCGTCGACGATGGTGACCGGCGTCGACTCCTGAGCGACCGTCAGCCCCTCGGGGTCGCGCAGCACGACCGCGAACGTCTCCGCCGGCTCGAGCACGGCGTCGGTGCCGACCGGGATCCGCACCTTGACGCGCATCCTGCCGGCGGGAATCTCGACGCGGGCGCGGAACGGGGGCAGGTCGATGCCGACGGCCGCCACGCCCGATGCGGCCTCGAGGACCACCGCGGTGGCGCGTCCCGCCGGCTGGGAGAGACGGAGGGTGAGGACCGCGTCGGTGCCCTCGACGGCGTCCTTGGCGACCGCGGTGAGGACCGGGGTCGGGAACCCGGGGCGGCCCTTCTCGTCGAGCGCGGTGAAGCAGTAGCCGCGGCGCTCGGCGACCCGGATCACGCGCTCCACGGCGGCGACCGAGATCGGCGAGCGGTTCACCCCGTCGTGCTGGAGCACGATATTCCTGCCCGGGCGCAGGCCGGCCAGGATCCGCCGCGCGATCTGCTGCGAGTCGCCCGACTTCCAGTCCAGCGAGTCGTCGGTCCACAGCACCGGGACGTAGCCGGCGTCGCGGATCGCCCGGCGCGCCGGCTTCGCGAGGGCGCCGTACGGCGGGCGCATCAGGTCGGTGGGGTGCAGCCCGGCGTCCTTCATCGCGCGCCGGGTCGCCCGCAGCGAACGGCGCACGTCGCGGTAGGACTGCCGGCTCATGTCGCGGTGCGCCCAGCTGTGGTTGGCCGTGAGGAACCCGGCTCGCTCGACCTCGAGTGCCGCGCCCGGGTTGGCGGCGACGCGCTGGCCCACCATGAAGAAGGTCGCCGGCACCTGGTTGCGGCGCAGCACCTGCAGCAGCCGGTGCGTCGTACCGCGGGCCGGTCCGTCGTCGAAGGTCAGCGCCACGTGACCCGTGCAGCCCTTCGCGCGCTCGGGCGGCATCGCCTCGGCGGGGGAGGCGACCGTCACGCCCGCGAGAGTCAGCAGGACGACGAGGAGAGCGGGGACGGGACGGAGCACGGGCACAGCATGAACGGTCGGGGCACCAGGTTCCGGCATTTCGGCGGATTCCGGGCTGTGGCGTCGCTCCTGCGAGGATGGCGGCGTGAAGGACGTCGTCATCCTCGGCTCGACCGGCTCCGTCGGGACCCAGGCGCTCGACCTGGTCCGCGCCAATCCCGACCGGTTCCGGGTGGTCGGGCTGACCGCCGGCGGCGGCAACCGGGACCTGTTCGACCGGCAGGTGGCGGAGTTCGCGCCCCGGTTCCACGGGCTCGGCGAGCAGGCGAGCGTCGAGGCCGCGCGGCAGGAGTGCGATGTCGTGCTCAACGCCATCACCGGGGCCGTCGGCCTGCTCCCGACGCTGGCCGCGCTCGAGACCGGTACGACGCTCGCGCTGGCCAACAAGGAGTCGCTGGTGATGGGCGGCCCGCTCGTGCTGGACAAGGCGAGACCCGGTCAGATCGTGCCGGTCGACTCCGAGCACAGCGCGCTCGCGCAGTGCCTGCGCGGCGGCGCCCCCGACGAGGTACGACGACTGGTGCTGACCGCGAGCGGGGGGCCCTTCCGCGGCCGCACCCGCGCGGAGCTCGCCGATGTCACCCCCGAGCAGGCGGGCAACCACCCGACCTGGGACATGGGGCCGGTGATCACCATCAACTCCGCGACCCTGGTCAACAAGGGCCTCGAGGTGATCGAGGCGCACCTGCTCTTCGGCATCCCCTTCGACCGGATCGAGGTCGTGGTGCATCCCACGAGCGTGGTCCACTCCATGGTCGAGTTCGTCGACGGCTCCACGCTGGTGCAGGCCAGCCCGCCGACCATGCTGATCCCGATCGCGCTCGGCCTGGCCTGGCCGGACCGGGTGCCGGACGCGGCGCCCGCGGTCGACTGGACGAGGGCCGAGACCTGGGAGTTCCTCCCGCTCGACGACGAGGCCTTCCCCTCGGTCGCGCTGGCACGCGCGGCCGGGGCGCGGGGCGGGACCGCGCCGGCCGTCTACAACGCGGCCAACGAGGTCGCCGTCGACGCCTTCCGGGCCGGGCGCCTCGGGTTCACCGGAATCGTCGAGGTGATCGCGGGCGTGCTAGCCGCCCACGACGTACCCTCGAAGGAGCAGCTCTCCCTCGACGACGTCCTCGCGGCCGACGCGTGGGCGCGGGAGGCGGCCACCCAGCTCATCGAACCGAGGACCGCGCCCCGCCCATGACCGCACTGCTCTACCTGCTCGGCGTCCTCGTCTTCGTCGTCGCGATCCTCGCCTCGATCGGGCTCCACGAGCTCGGCCACATGATTCCGGCCAAGGCGTTCGGCGGGAAGGTCACCCAGTACTTCATCGGCTTCGGGCCGACGGTGTGGAGCAGGCAGGTCGGCGAGACGGAGTACGGCGTCAAGGCGATCCCCCTGGGCGGCTACGTCAAGATCGTCGGCATGCTCCCGCCCGGTGCGGTCGAGCTCGCCGACGAGTCGAGTGACGAGGTCGACGCCGACGGCCGTGTCATCGGGCAGGTGGTCCGGGTCCGCAAGTCCAACACCGGCATGTTCACCCAGCTCATCTCGGACGCCCGGGCGGCCGAGTGGGAGACGATCGGGCCCGAGGACGCCGACCGCCTCTTCTACCGCTTTCCCTGGTGGCAGAAGGTCGTCGTGATGGGCGGCGGTCCGACGGTGAACATCCTGATCGCCTTCTTCCTGTTCGCCGGCGTGTTCGCGACCTACGGCAACCCCGGTGACCAGACCGTCGAGACCACCATCGCCGAGGTCAACGCCTGTGTGCTGCCGGCCGAGGAGTCGGGCCGCGTCTGCACCCCCGAGGAGCTCGCCGAGAGCCCGACGCCGGCCCACGCCGCCGGGATCGAGGCCGGCGACCGGATCGTGTCCTTCAACGGCACCGAGGTCAGCGCATGGGCGCAGGTCCAAAGCCTGGTCAAGGCCAACGGCACCGGCCAGGCCGAGGTCGTCGTCGAGCGCGACGGCAGGCAGCTCACCTTCCACACCCAGACCGTCGTGAAGCCGCCGCTGAAGGCCGGCGAGGAGGTCGACCGGACGGTGGGCTTCCTCGGGGTCGTCCCGCGCACGCACCCCACGACCGGCGGCCCGGTCTACACCGTCGACCAGATGGGCACGATGACCGTCGAGGTCGTGAAGTCGCTCGCCACCCTGCCCGGCAAGGTCTGGGGCGTCGCGAAGGCGATCGTCGGCGTCGAGAAGCGCGACCCGATGGGACCGGTCAGCATCGTGGGCGGCGGCCGGCTGGCCGGCGAGACGGCCTCCCACGACGAGATCCCCGTCCAGGCCAAGATCGTGTCGCTGCTGATGCTCGTCGCCGGCTTCAACTTCTTCATCGGGATGTTCAACTTCGTGCCGCTGCTGCCACTCGACGGCGGCCACATCGCCGGTGCCCTCTGGGAGGCCGTCCGCCGCGGCTGGGCCCGGCTGCGGCGCCGTCCCGACCCCGGGTACGTCGACGTGGCCAAGCTGCTGCCGATCGCCTACGTCGTGGGCCTGGCCATCCTCGTGATGGGCATCGTGCTCATCGTCGGCGACATCGTCGTGCCGGTTCACCTCGAATCCTGATCCGCCCGCTCCGGAAAGTAGTCTTGACGCCATGACGTCCATCAGCCTGGGCATGCCCGAGGCGCCCCCGCCGGTGCTCGCTCCCCGCCGCCGGACCCGCCAGATCCGGGTCGGCAAGGTCGGGGTCGGCAGCGACCACCCGATCTCGGTGCAGTCGATGACCACGACGCTGACCTCCGACGTCAACAGCACGCTCCAGCAGATCGCCGAGCTCACCGCCGCGGGCTGCGACATCGTCCGCGTCGCGTGTCCCAGCCAGGACGACGCCGAGGCCCTGCCGGAGATCGCGCAGCACAGCCAGATCCCGGTGATCGCCGACATCCACTTCCAGCCGAAGTACGTCTTCGCCGCGATCGAGGCCGGCTGCGCCGCTGTCCGGGTCAACCCCGGCAACATCAAGAAGTTCGACGACCAGGTCAAGGAGATCGCGAAGGCGGCCCAGGACCACGGCACGTCGATCCGGATCGGCGTCAACGCCGGCTCGCTCGACAAGCGGCTGCTGGAGAAGTACGGCAAGGCCACGCCCGAGGCGCTCGTCGAGTCCGCCGTGTGGGAGGCCGGCCTCTTCGAGGAGCACGGCTTCCGCGACTTCAAGATCTCGGTCAAGCACAACGACCCGGTCGTCATGGTCCGCGCCTACGAGCTGCTCGCCGAGCAGGGCGACTGGCCGCTGCACCTCGGTGTCACCGAGGCCGGGCCGGCGTTCCAGGGCACCATCAAGTCGGCCACCGCGTTCGGCGCCCTGCTCAGCCGGGGCATCGGCGACACCATCCGGGTCTCGCTCTCCGCGCCGCCGGTCGAGGAGGTCAAGGTCGGCCTGCAGATCCTGCAGTCGCTCAACCTGCGCCCGCGCAAGCTGGAGATCGTCTCCTGTCCGTCCTGCGGCCGTGCCCAGGTCGACGTCTACACGCTCGCCGAGCGGGTGACCGCCGGCCTCGACGGCCTCGAGGTCCCGCTGCGCGTCGCCGTCATGGGCTGCGTCGTCAACGGCCCGGGCGAGGCGCGCGAGGCCGACCTCGGCGTCGCGTCCGGCAACGGCAAGGGCCAGATCTTCGTCAAGGGCGAGGTCATCAAGACCGTCCCCGAGTCCGAGATCGTCGAGACGCTGATCGAGGAGGCGATGAAGATCGCCGAGTCGATGGAGCCGGTCGAGGGCGCCGAGCCCTCCGTCTCCGTCGGCTGACGATCCGCACCGCGGCTACGTGCCGTGCGTCCCGGATGAGCACTAGGCTCGGGGCCGTGTTGACCACCCGGCACGGCGTGCGTGTCCTCGCGCAGGCCGACCTCCCCGCCTTCGTGGCCCTCGCCGGCCGCGACCCGGTCGTCAATGTGTTCGCGATCCACCGCGCTCATACCACCAACCTCGAGCCGCGCTGGCTCGGCGGCGAGATGTGGGGCCGCTTCGACGGCGGCCACCTGGTCGCCGCGTGCCACGTCGCCGCGAACCTGGTGCCGGTGCAGGCCACTGCGGAGGACGCCGAGGTGTTCGCCGGCCGGGCGCTGGCCCGCCGTCGTACCGCCTCGACGATCGTGGGCCCGCAAGACGCCGTCCGCGCGTTCTGGGACCACGTCGGCCCCGAGTGGGGGCAGCCGCGCGACGTGCGCTGGGACCAGCGACACCTCGTCATCGACACCGACCCGCGGGTGGTGCCCGACCACGGCGTACGGCACGGCACGCCCGAGGACGTCGCGACGCTCTACCCGGCATGCGTGGCGATGTACACCGAGGAGGTCGGCGTCTCGCCCGAGCTCGGCGGGGGAGGCGACCTCTACCGCGCCCGGGTGGCGCAGCTGGTCAGCCGGGCCTGGTCGTTCGTCAGGTACGACGGTGACGAGCTGGTGTTCAAGGCCGAGGTGGCCTGCGCGACCCCCGACGCGGCGCAGATCCAGGGCGTGTGGGTGGCTCCGCACCGGCGCGGCGAGGGGCTCGCCACCACCGGCATGGCCGCCGTGGTCCGGCACGTGCGGGCCCGGATCGCGCCGACCGTCTCGCTCTACGTCAACGACTGGAACCATCCGGCCCGCAAGGCCTACGAGCGGGTCGGGTTCACCGAGACCGCCCGCTTCGCGACCGTCATGTTCTGACCTGGCCCGGGCATGCGCAACGCGCCCGCCCCGGGCTGAGAGAGTGGAGACATGCCCGTTCCCCTCACCGCCAAGGCGGTCACCGGTGCGTTCGTCGTCAGCGGTCTCGTGCATCTCGTCAAGCCCGAGGTGTTCGAGCCGTTGATCCCCGAGCAGCTCCCGGCGCCGCGTCAGCTCGTGCTGTGGAGCGGGGTGGCCGAGCTGGCCTGCGCCGCCGGCATGCTGCACCCGCGCACCCGCCGGGTGGCGGCGTACACGAGCGCGGCGCTGCTCGCCGGGGTCTTCCCCGGCAACGTGAAGATGGCGCTCGACGCACAGCGCGGCGACAACACCGCCCTGAAGGCCGCCACGCTCGCCCGCCTCCCGCTCCAGGTCCCGATGATCCGGGGCATGCTCGAGGCCGCCCGCACGGCCTGAGGGTGACTGGTTCGCGGCGCCCCCGGGCTCCGCCGTAGGCTTCGGCCCGTGAGTTCACCCCACGGAAATGCTCGCTTCGCTCCGCTTTCCGCGGGGACCCCGAAGCTCCTGCGGATGTCGACCCTGTTCGTGCGGACCCTGCGGGAGGACCCCTCCGACGCCGAGGTCCCGAGCCACCGGCTGCTCCTGCGCGCCGGCTACATCCGCCGCGCCGCGCCGGGCATCTACACCTGGCTCCCGCTCGGCCTCGCCGTGCTGCGCAGGATCGAGGGCATCATCCGTGACGAGATGAACGCCATCGGCGCGCAGGAGGTGTCCTTCCCCGCGCTGCTCCCGCGCGAACCCTACGAGGCCACCGGTCGCTGGACCGAGTACGGCGACAACATCTTCCGGCTCCACGACCGCAAGGGTGCCGACTACCTGCTCGGCCCCACCCACGAGGAGATGTTCACGCTCCTGGTCAAGGACATGTACGGCTCCTACAAGGACCTGCCGCTGAGCCTGTACCAGATCCAGACCAAGTACCGCGACGAGGCGCGGCCGCGCGCCGGTCTGCTCCGCGGCCGCGAGTTCACGATGAAGGACTCCTACTCCTTCGACGTCAGCGACGAGGGGCTCGAGGCGTCGTACCAGAGACACCGCGACGCGTACGTGCGGATCTTCGACCGGCTCGGCTTCGACTACGCCATCGTCAAGGCGACGGCCGGCGCGATGGGCGGCTCGAAGTCCGAGGAGTTCCTCGCCAAGGCCGCGGTCGGCGAGGACACCTACGTGCGCTGCACGTCCTGCGACTACGCCGCCAACGTCGAGGCGGTCCAGGTCCGCCCGCCCGCCCCCGCGTCGTACGACGGGGTGCCGGCCGCCCACGCGGAGGCGACCCCCGACACCCCGACCATCGACTCGCTGGTCGACCACCTCAACGCGGCCTTCGCGCGCGAGGACCGTCCGTGGGCGGCCGGGGACACGCTCAAGAACGTGCTGGTGCTGCTCAAGCACCCCGACGGCACCCGCGAGCCGCTCGCCATCGGCCTGCCCGGCGACCGAGAGGTCGACCAGAAGCGGCTCGAGGGCCAGCTCGAGCCGATCGAGGTCGAGCCCATGGACGAGGCCGAGTTCGCCAAGCACCCGGCGCTGGTCAAGGGCTACATCGGGCCCGGCGTGCTGGGAGAGGAGAACCGGAGCGGCATCCGCTACCTGCTCGACCCCCGCGTCGCCGAGGGCACCCGCTGGGTGACCGGCGCGGACGTCCCCGGCTCCCACGTCATCGACCTCGTCGCCGGGCGCGACTTCACCGCCGACGGCACCATCGAGGCCGCCGAGGTCCGCGACGGCGACCCCTGCCCCAACTGCGCCGGCGGCGTCCTGGAGTCGGCGCGCGGCATCGAGATGGGGCACGTCTTCCAGCTCGGCCGCAAGTACGCCGAGGCGCTCGACCTCAGGGTCCTCGACGAGTTCGGCAAGCTGGTCACCGTCACCATGGGCTCCTACGGCATCGGGGTCACCCGCGCGGTCGCCGCCATCGCCGAGAACACCCTCGACGAGTTCGGCCTGTGCTGGCCCCGCCACGTCGCTCCCGCCGACGTCCACGTCGTCGCCGCCGGCAAGGACGAGGCCGTGTTCGCGGCGGCCGAGGAGCTCGTCGCCGGGCTCACCGCCGCCGGCCTCGACGTCATCTACGACGACCGCGCGGGCAAGATCAGCCCCGGCGTGAAGTTCAAGGACGCCGAGCTGATCGGGGTCCCGACCATCGTCACGGTCGGCCGCGGCGTGGCCGACCCGGACAACAAGGTGATCGAGATCAAGGACCGTCGTACCGGTGAGCGCCAGGAGGTCGCGCTCGGCGACGCCGTCAGCGTGCTCAGCGCGACCGTCCGGGGCTGAGCCCGGTGGCGGTCGAGGCGGTCATCTTCGACTGGGGCGGCACGCTCACCGCCTGGCACGACATCGACTTCCACGCGGAGTCGCTGGCGCTCGCGCAGGCCGTGCTGACCACGCCGGACACCTCCGACGACCACCACGCCCACGCCGCCCGCCTCCACGACGCCGGCAGCGTGATCTGGGGGCGCAGCCGCGACCACCAGCGGAGCGCGACGATCGGCGACCTCTTCGACGCCGCCGGGCTCGACCACGACCCGGAGCTGCTGGACGCCTACCACGCGTTCTGGGAGCCGCACACGCTGACCGACCCGGAGGTCGGCCCCTTGTGGGCCTGGCTGCGGGCCGAGGGGATCAAGGTCGGCGTGCTGTCCAACACGATCTGGCCGCGCGCCTGGCACCGCGGGTACTTCGAGCGCGACGGCGTCCTCGACCTCGTCGACGGCGACGTCTACACCAGCGAGGTGCCGTGGACGAAGCCCTCGCCCGACGCCTTCCGGGCCGCCATGGACGCCGTCGGCGTCACCGATCCGGGAGCCTGCGTGTATGTCGGCGACCGGCTCTTCGACGACGTGTGGGGCGCGCAGAACGCCGGGATGCGGGCCATCCACGTGCCGCACAGCACCATCCCGGCCGACCAGGTCGGTCACACGGAGGGCGAGCCGGACGCCGTCGCCCGCCGCCTCGCCGACATCCCGGACCTGCTCGCGCCCTGGCGCTGAGCCGGGTTCCGGGCCTCGGGAGCCCGGCGGGCCTCGGGCTCCCTCGACTGCAGGTTTGTGCAGTGCATATTTATGAGGATCGCTATTGCGGGCCCTGAGCGGCGTTGTGTTGCATGATTGTGCACGGCGATCGGTGAGCCCCACCTCTCCCAGTCGCCGATGACCGTTGTCCCCGGTCACCAGTGGTTCGCGACCCCGGCTTCGGGGGACGTCTCGGGAGTTCCCCGGATGTCGAGGTCGCGAGCCGCTGGCGTTTTTGCCGGCCCGCAGCGTTGCGAGGAACGAGCGGCGGTGATCAGCCGGCCAGGGCTCGGGCCCACTCGACGAGCTACAAGCCGGGCAGCCTACAAGCCGGGCAGCCGGTCCGGCCGGGCGCCGAAGGCCGTGCTCCGCACCGCGGCGTCGACCAGCGCGTCGATCGCCCA
Source organism: Nocardioides sp. S5-5 (assembly GCF_054954065.1). NCBI lineage: Bacteria > Bacillati > Actinomycetota > Actinomycetes > Propionibacteriales > Nocardioidaceae > Nocardioides > Nocardioides sp. S5-5. The sequence goes on along the minus strand of NZ_CP199913.1, from coordinate 3,016,793 downwards.
CGCCCGGGCGTCGTCGGTGGTGCTGGCGACGAGGTAGGCATAGGTCGCGGTCGCGGACTCCTCGAGCGCGCGGGCGCGGTCGGTGACGGCCGCCGGGGTGCCGAGGTCGGCGGGCAGGCCGTAGCCGGGCTCGGCCGCGACCGGCTCCGCGCCGGCGGCGTGCAGCCGGGCCATCAGGTCGTCGCGGCGCGTCCGGTGGGTCGTGTACGCCGAGGTGAGGGCGGCGTACAGCGCCGCGGAGCCGGACACGGAGGTCTGCCCGCCGAGGACGCCGTACACGAAGACGGCGGCGTGCTCGGCGGCCAGCGTGGTCTGCAGCGCGGCGACGGCCGGCGGGGTGTCGCCGGGGGCGGCGGGCAGCGCCGTGAGCGGGTGACCTCCGCGGCCGACCAGGGCCTGGGCGAGCGCGGCGGCCATCGCCGCCAGCACCTGGGCCAGTCCGCCGCTGCCGGCTTGCCGGGCGGCGTGGACGAGGCGGTCGCGCAGGTCGGTCTCGGCGGCGACCAGGACGGCGCGCGCCGAGGCCCGGTCGGCGACGACCGCCGGGTCGGGCGCGGAGACCGAGCCGCCGAGCTCGGCGGCATGGGCGTCGTGGGTCCGCGCCAGCCGGGCGGCGACCTTGAGACCGGGAAAGGCGGTGGCGGTGGCCGCGGCGAGCGCGCCCGTGGTCGAGATCGCGGCCAGCACGCCTTCGACGAGGGTGCTGTCGGCGTCGGCCGGAGGAGCGGTCGGGGTGACCGCGCCCGACACGCCCGGGTCGTCGCCGGACCCGAGCAGATCGTCGATCGGGTCGCAGCCGGTCAACGCCAGCGCGGCGCCGCCGATCCCGCCCACGAGGACGAGCCGTCGGGCGACGGGACGGGGACGCACGGGCACCCGGCGACCCTATCGGGCGGCGCTCGGCCGGGTATCGTGTGCCACGCACAGCCACAACAGGACACGGGGAGGCTCACCATGGGCACTCATTCCGCTCAGGGAGCGACAGCAGAGCGGATCGAGCACGTCCTCGTCGCTCCGCTCGCCGAGCTGGGCCTCGATCTCGAGGCGGTGGAGCTCACCCCGGCCGGGAAGCGCCGCGTGCTGCGGATCGCCGTCGACACCGACGGGGGGCTCACCCTCGACGACGTCGCGGCCGCGACCAAGGTGATCGACCGGGTCCTGGAGGACGACGGCCCCGACGGGGGCGCGAAGGCGCTCGGCGAGCTGCCCTACACCCTGGAGGTCACCTCCCGCGGGGTGGACCGGCCGCTCGAGCTGCCGCGCCACTGGCGCCGCAACGCGGGCCGCCTGGTCAAGGCCTCGCTCGCCGACGACGAGACCGTGACCGGCCGGATCGCCGCCTCCGACGACGAGGGCGTGACTCTCGAGGTCGCCGGCGCCGAGCGCCGGGTGGCGTACGCCGAGGTCCGCAAGGCGCTGGTGCAGATCGAGTTCAACCGCAAAGACCCGACGAACGACAAGAACGACAAGGACGCCGACTGATGGACATCGACCTCAGCATCCTCCGGACGCTGGAGCGCGAGAAGGAGATCAAGTTCGACGTCCTCGTCGAGGCGATCGAACAGGCGCTGCTCACGGCGTACCACAAGACCGAGGGCTCGGTCTCCCCGGCGCGGGTCGAGCTCAACCGCAAGACCGGGCACGTCACCGTGCTGGCCGCCGAGGTCGACGCCGAGGGCAACAAGGTCGGCGAGTACGACGACACCCCCGACGGCTTCGGCCGGATCGCCGCGACGACCGCCAAGCAGATCATGCTGCAGCGGCTGCGCGACGCCGAGGACGAGATCAAGTTCGGCGAGTTCTCCGGCAAGGAGGGCGACATCATCTCCGGCGTCATCCAGCAGGGCCGCAACCCCGACGACGTGCTCGTCGACCTCGGCCGGATCGAGGCGCAGCTGCCGGCCAGCGAGCGGGTTCCGGGTGAGGACTATCGGCACGGCACCCGGATCAAGTGCCTGGTCGTCTCGGTCCGCAAGGGCATGCGCGGCCCGCAGGTCACCCTGTCCCGCTCCCACCCGAGCCTGGTCAAGAAGCTCTTCGCGCTCGAGGTCCCCGAGATCGCCGACGGCACCGTCGAGATCGCGGCCATCGCCCGCGAGGCCGGTCACCGCACCAAGATCGCGGTGAAGTCCACGGTCTCCGGCGTCAACCCCAAGGGCGCCTGCATCGGCCCGATGGGCCAGCGGGTGCGCAACGTGATGGCCGAGCTCGGCGGCGAGAAGATCGACATCGTCGACTGGTCCGACGACCCCGCGCGGCTGGTGGCCAACGCGCTCTCGCCGGCGCAGGTCCAGTCGGTCACCGTGGTCGACGCCGCCGCCCGCTCGGCGCGGGTCGTCGTCCCCGACTTCCAGCTGTCGCTCGCGATCGGCAAGGAGGGCCAGAACGCTCGCCTCGCCGCCCGCCTGACCGGCTGGCGCATCGACATCCACTCGGACGAGGAGGCTTCCGAGGGAAGCTGACGAAGTCCGGGTGGCTGGCGCCGCAACGGCCCGGAGGAGCGAGGCGGGGGAGGACGGCCTGCGTCGGCTGGCGCCCACAGGCCTCCCGGTTCGTTGACTGGACACTCCAGGGGCTAGACTCAACCCTCGGTGGCACGCCGACTGAATTCCCCTGCTCGACCGGACGAACCCCGCATCGCGGGGCCTGTCCGGACCTGCATCGGATGCCGGACACGCGCCACCAAGAGCGAGTTGTTGCGGGTGACCGCCGGCTCGGGAGCCGACGGCCGACCGGTCGTCGTCCCGGATCCTGGTGGCACCGCGCCGGGCCGTGGAGCGCACCTGCACCCCACGACCGGTTGCTACGACCTCGCGGTACGGCGGAAGGCCTTCTCCCGTGCGCTCCGGATCGCTCCGGGTGCGGGTGGGATCTCCAGCGTGCCGGTGGGGGAGTACGTCGCCCAGGCGGCCGCAGCTCGGACCGATCCGACCGACAGAGACTGGAGCAACAGCTCATGAGCACTCGATGAGTACCTCGCGATGAGCCAGTTCGTTCTGCACCACCCACCAACGGTCTAGAGATCCTCACCGGGTCTTGGGCCAGAAGGAGAACCGTGGCCAAGACCCGAGTTTCCGAACTCGCGAAGCAGTACGGCATCAAGAGCGCCGACGCGCTCAAGATGCTCAGTGACATCGGCGAGTTCGCCAAGACGGCGTCGTCGAGCATCGAGCTCCCCGCCGTGAAGAAGTTCGAGGCGACCTATGGAGCCGAGCTCCTCGCCAAGATGAAGCCTGCCGGCGACTCCGCCGGTGCGGCCGCCAAGCCGGCTCCCGAGGCTCCGGCCAAGAAGGCCGCTGCCGCGCCCGAGGCACCGGCCGCTGCCGCGCCGGCTCCCGCCGCCGAGGCCCCCGCGGCCGAGGCTCCGGCTGCTCTCGCGCCCAGGCCCGGCGGTCCCCGTCCGGGCCCGCGTCCGGGCCCCAAGGCCCCCGCCACCCCCGAGGCGCCGGTGGTCGAGGAGAAGCCGGCCGCCGCCGAGGCCCGGTCGCGCCCGAGGCCCCCCGAGGCCCCGGCCGCCCCGGGAGGCCCCGCCGCGCGGCTGCGCCGGTGCTCGGAGTGCCAAGCCCGGTGCCCCGAGGCCGCCGACGCCCAAGGCGCCGGCTCTGCCCGCGGCCGGTCGGCAAGCCCGGTGGCACGCCTCGTCCCGGAAACAACCCGTTCGCGCCCAGCCAGGGCATGGGCCGTCGTCCCGCCCCGCCGCCGCGTGAGGGCGAGGCCGGTCCGGCCGGCCCCCGCCCGCCGGCCGGCGCCGGTGGTGGCGGTGGCCGTCCCGGCATGCCGCGTCCGAACCCGGCGATGATGCCGAAGTCCGCCGCTGCCTTCGGGCAGGGCGGGCCCGGTGGCCGTGGTCCCGGTGGCGGGGGTCGTCCCGGCCCCGGTGGCCGTGGCCCGGGTGGTCCCGGTCGTGCCGGTGCCCCGGGTCGTCCCGGCGCCGGCGCCGGTGCGGGCGCTCCCGGCGGTCGCGGTCCCGGTGGCTTCGGTCCCGGTGGCGGCGGTCGTCCCGGTGGCGGCGGTCGTCCCGGGCAGCGTGGCCAGACCCAGGGCGCCTTCGGTCGCCCGGGCGGTCCCGCGCGTCGCGGCCGCAAGTCGAAGCGGGCGCGTCGCCAGGAGTTCGAGGCCATGGAGGCCCCGACGATCGGCGGCATGCGGGTCCGCAAGGGCAACGGCGAGACGGTGCGTCTCGCTCGGGGCTCGTCGCTGACCGACTTCGCCGAGAAGATCGGCGTCGACGCGGCCTCGCTGGTGCAGATGCTGTTCCACCTCGGCGAGATGGTCACCGCCACCCAGTCGGTGGGCGACGAGACGCTGGAGCTGCTCGGTGACGAGCTCAACTACGTCGTCGAGGTCGTCTCCCCGGAGGACGAGGACCGTGAGCTGCTCGAGTCGTTCGACATCGAGTTCGGCGCCGACGAGGGCAGCGAGGACGACCTGGTCGTCCGCCCGCCGGTCGTGACCGTCATGGGTCACGTCGACCACGGAAAGACCAAGCTCCTCGACGCGCTGCGCAACGCCAACGTCGTCGAGGGCGAGGCCGGTGGCATCACCCAGCACATCGGTGCCTACCAGGTCCACACCGATGTCGACGGCGACGACCGCCGGATCACCTTCATCGACACCCCGGGTCACGAGGCGTTCACCGCCATGCGTGCCCGTGGTGCCCAGGCGACCGACATCGCCGTCCTGGTGGTCGCGGCCGACGACGGCGTGATGCCGCAGACGGTCGAGGCGCTCAACCACGCCAAGGCGGCCAACGTGCCGATCGTGGTCGCGGTCAACAAGATCGACAAGGAGTCCGCGGACCCGACCAAGGTCCGGGGCCAGCTCTCCGAGTACGGCCTGATCCCCGAGGAGTACGGCGGCGACGCGATGTTCGTCGACGTCTCTGCCAAGGCCGGGCTCAACCTCGACAAGCTGCTCGAGGCGATCGTGCTCACCGCCGACGCGTCCTTGGACCTGCGGGCCAACCCGGTCCAGGACGCCCAGGGCCTCGTGGTCGAGGCGCACCTCGACCGCGGTCGCGGCCCGGTGGCCACGATCCTCGTCCAGCGCGGCACCCTGCGCGTCGGCGACTCGATCGTCGCCGGTCCGGCCCACGGTCGTGTCCGCGCCATGCTCGACGAGCACGGCAACGAGCTGACCGAGGCCGACCCGGCCCGGCCCGCGATGGTCCTCGGCCTCTCGTCCGTCCCGGGCGCCGGCCAGAACTTCATCGTGGTCGAGGACGACCGGATGGCCCGTCAGATCGCCGAGAAGCGCGAGGCGCGCGAGCGGGCGGCCATGCAGGCCAAGCGCCGCGTGCGTCGTACCCTCGAGGACTTCATGGCCTCCATGGAGAAGGGCGAGAGCCAGGAGCTCAACCTCATCCTCAAGGGCGACGTGTCCGGTTCGGTCGAGGCCCTCGAGGACGCTCTCGCCCAGATCGACGTGGGCGAGGAGGTCAGCCTGCGGGTCATCGACCGTGGTGTCGGTGCGATCACCGAGACCAACGTCGACCTCGCCGCCGCCTCCGACGCGATCATCATCGGCTTCAACGTCCGTCCGCAGGGCAAGGCGGGGCAGATGGCCGAGAAGGAGGGCGTCGAGATCCGCTACTACTCGGTCATCTACCAGGCGATCGAGGAGATCGAGGCGGCCCTCAAGGGAATGCTCAAGCCGGAGTACGAGGAGCACGCTCTCGGCCAGGCGGAGATCCGTGCGATCTTCCGCTCGTCCAAGATCGGCAACATCGCCGGTTGCATGGTCACCAGTGGTGTCATCCGCCGCAACGCCAAGGTCCGCGTCCTGCGCGACGGCGCCGTGGTGGCCGACAACCTCGACCTGGCCTCCCTCAAGCGGGAGAAGGACGACGCGGCCGAGGTCCGGGAGGGCTTCGAGTGCGGTCTCGTGCTCCGCAACTTCCAGGACATCAAGGAGGGCGACGTCGTCGAGGCCTTCGAGATGCGGGAGATCCCGCGCGCCTGATGGGCGGCGGCCTGCTGCTGTCGGTTTCTCAAGGTATGCAGGTCGACCGGCACTTCCCCGTCCGTATTCGGACGGGGAAGTGCCGGTTCGGCGACATACCTTGAGAAACCGCCGCCCCGTTCCAACTGATAGGAAACAGACCATGGCCAGCCCGCGGGTACGCAAGATCGCCGACCGGATCCAGGTGATCGTCGCCGAGATGCTCGAGCACCGGATCAAGGACCCGCGGCTTCGCCACGAGAATGGGCACCTCGTCACCGTGACCGAGGTCCGGCTCACCGGTGACGCGCAGAACGCGACCGTCTACTACACGGTGCTGGGCGAGGACGCCGACCAGCAGGCGACGGCCGTCGCCCTGGAGTCGGCCAAGGGCCTGCTGCGCTCCGAGGTCGGCAAGCAGCTCGGCATGCGCCACGTCCCGTCGCTCGCCTTCGAGTTCGACGGCGTCCCCGAGACCGCGCGTCACCTCGACGAGGTGCTGGCCCGGGCCCGCGAGGCCGACGCCGCCGTCGCCGCGGCCCGCGAGGGCGCGCAGCCGGCCGGCGAGGCCGACCCGTACAAGAAGCCGCGCGAGGTACTCGACGAAGAGGCCGAGGACGTCGAGTGACCCGGTCCGGCGTGCCGTCGGGCCTGGTCGTCGTCGACAAGCCCGCCGGCATGACGTCCCACGCCGTCGTCTCGCGGGTACGCCGCGCGGTCGGCACCCGCAAGGTCGGCCATGCCGGCACCCTCGACCCGATGGCGACCGGGGTGCTGGTGCTGGGCGTCGAGCGCGCCACCCGGCTGCTCGGGCACCTGATGCTCACCGAGAAGGCGTACGACGCCACGGTCCGCCTCGGCGCCTCGACCACCACCGACGACGCCGAGGGTGAGCTCGTCGCGGCGACACCGGCGGGCCACCTCGACGCCGCGGCCCTGCGGGACGTGTTCGCGACCCAGGTCGGCGAGATCCTCCAGGTGCCGACCGCGGTCAGCGCGATCAAGGTCGACGGCAAGCGCGCCTACCAGCGGGTGCGCGACGGCGAGGAGGTCGAGCTCAAGGCCCGGCCGGTCACGGTCCACGAGCTGACGATCCACGAGCAGCGGGTCGTCGGCGACTTCGTCGACGTCGACCTCACGGTCCGCTGCTCCAGCGGCACCTACATCCGGGCGATCGCCCGCGACGTCGGCGCCGCACTCGGCGTCGGTGGGCACCTCACCGCGCTGCGTCGCACCGCCGTCGGTCCGTTCACCCTCGCCGGCGCGGTCACCGACCTCGACCAGGTCACGGTCACGCCGCTGGCCGACGCGGCGCGCGCGACCTTCCCGGCGCTCGACCTCGACGCCGAGCAGGCCCAGGCGGTCCGCTACGGCCGGCCGCTGCCGCTCACGATCGACACGCTGAGCGCGGTGTTCGCCCCCGACGGCGAGTTCCTGGCGCTCTACCGCCCCGAGGGCGGCGCCGCGCGACCGGCGGCCGTCTTCGTCGGCTGAGGGCCCGTGTGGGGCCGGCCGACGACCGATGTGGGAGAGTTGCGGCCGTGCGAGTGTGGCGTGACCTCTCCGACGTGCCCGGCGACCTCGGTCGCACGGTGGCGACGATCGGGAACTTCGACGGCATGCACCTGGGCCACCAGCACGTCGTACGACGGGCGCGGGAGGTGGCGGCCGAGGTCGGCGCCGATGCGGCGGTCGACGGCGTGGTGGCGGTGACCTTCGACCCGCACCCGATCGCGGTGCTGCGGCCCGAGCACGCCCCGCCGACCCTGACGACCATCGACCAGCGGCTGCGGCTGCTGGGAGAGGCGGGCGTCGACGACGTGCTCGTGATCCCGTTCTCCCGCGAGATCGCGGCCTGGACGCCCAGGGAGTTCATCGACCGGATCCTCATCGACACGCTGCACGTGAAGGCGGTGGTCGTCGGGGCGAACTTCCGCTTCGGCAACCGCGCCGCTGGCGACTGCAACCTGCTGCGCAGCGCGGGTCTCGACCACGACTTCGTCCTCGAGGAGGTCAGCCTCGACGGCGGACCGCAGGTGTGGTCGTCGACCTATGTGCGGACCTGCCTGGCGGCCGGCGACGTCACCGGCGCCGCGGAGGCGCTGGGCCGGGCCTTCACCGTCACCGGCGTCGTGGTCGAGGGCGACAAGCGGGGCCGCGAGCTCGGCTTCCCGACCGCCAACGTGCCGGTCCGCGCGGGCGCGGCGGCGCCGGCCGACGGGGTGTACGCCGGGCTGCTCACGGTCCTCGACGGGGCCGACGCCGGGACGACGTACCCCGCCGCGATCAGCGTCGGCACCAACCCGACCTTCGCCGGCGAGCGCGAGCGCCGGGTCGAGTCCTATGTGCTCGACCGCACCGATCTGTACCTGTACGGGAACGAGGTCGAGGTCACCTTCGTCGAGCGGCTGCGCGGCATGGTCCGCTTCGACTCGATCGACGCTCTGCTGATTGCCATGGCCGACGACGTCGACCGGGCCCGGGCGATCCTCGCCGACTGACATGCCTGGGCCGCGCGAGGATCTCGCCGCTGCCGAGCGGTGGTTCGTCGAGCACGGCCTGCCGTACTTCGTCGACGACGTCCGCGCCGGCGTGGCGCGCGGCCTGGGCCGCAGCCGGCTGGTCGCGGTGCTGGTCGTGGCCGTCGTGCTGGGCGTCGCGGGCGGCTGCGGGGTCGGTGCGAGACTCGGTGCCGCCGCCGGGCTCGGCGGCGGGATGAGCGTCGGCGGCGTGGTGCTCGCGGCGTACGCCCTCGCCACGCTGCGCGCCCGGCTGATCGTGGGCTGGGCGGTACGACGCACCCTGCGCTCCTTCGGCCTGGTCCTGCCGCTGGTGACGCGCGCGCTGCCGCTGCTCCTGCTGTTCATGACCTTCCTGTTCATCAACGCCGAGGTGTGGCAGGTCGCGGCCAGCCTCGACGGCGGCGTGCTGTGGGTCGCGGTACTGCTCTTCGCGGCGATCGCCGTCGGCTTCCTGCTGACCCGGCTGCCCGAGGAGCTCGACAAGGTCGACGCCGGGCTGCGCGGCCTGGAGCGGGTCAACCTGCTGCTGGTGCTGCTCGTCGCCCAGGCCGTTCAGGTGCTGCTGCTGGCGCTCGCGGTGTTCGCGTTCTTCATCGTCTTCGGCGTCGTCGCGATGGAGCCGTCGGTGGTGGTCCAGTGGACCGGCGGCGACCTCCACCAGCCCGACGGGCCGGTGGGCGAGCTGCTCGGCGAGCGGCTCAGCCTCGAGCTGCTGCGGGTCTCGACCTTTCTCGCGGCGTTCAGCGGGCTCTACTTCACCGTGTACGCCGTCACCGACGAGATGTACCGCACCCAGTTCTTCTCCGTGGTGCTGCGTGAGCTCGAGCGCGCGGTCAGCGCTCGGGCGGCGTACCGCTCGCTGCGCGACGAGGGGCCGGCGTGACCGGTCGCTGCCGGTGGGCCCAGGTCGACCTAGCGAAGCTAGTCCTCGACCCGGCCGCGCAGCTGCTTGGTCCGCCCGCGCTGCCGCTTGGCCTCCAGCCGCCGCTCCTGGGAGCCGCGGGTGGGCCTGGTGGCCCGCCGGGCCGGCGGAGACGGTGCGAGCAGCTCGCGGACCCGAGCGGCGAGCCGCTCGCGGGCCGCGACCCGGTTGCGGTGCTGGGAGCGGTGCTCGTGGGCGACGACGCCGATCGGCCCGTCGGTGCGGGCCAGCAGCCGGTCGCGTTGGGGGCTGGAGAGCGCGGTGGAGGCGGCCGGGTCCCAGACCAGCTCGACCCGGCTGTCGGTGGTGTTGACCGACTGCCCGCCGGGGCCGGGGGAGCGGGAGAACCGCTCGACCAGCTCGGCGTCGGGGATGACCAGGCCGGCCGGCAGGCCGGGGCCGGCAGGAACGTGGAGGTCCCTCACGGGACACCGCTCGGCAGCGGGCCCCAGGCGGCCTCGCACAGCTTGCACCTGCCGGTCCACGTCTCCACGCCGGCATCGTCGCACAGCGATTCGGTCGCGTGCCGACCTCGCTGTTAGCCTAGTGCGGTTGCCGTCAGAACGGCCGCGGACCAAGAGAGCTCCAGGATTTCAGGCTGGGGCGCCGCGCAACGAGCACTGTGCCCGCAGGGGCGAAGAAGGGGAGTTCACATGGCAGTCGGTACCGACGCTGAGACCAAGAAGAAGATCATCGCCGAGTACGCCACGACCGAGGGCGACACCGGTTCGCCCGAGGTGCAGATCGCGCTGCTCTCGCACCGGATCAGCCACCTGACCGAGCACCTCAAGCAGCACAAGCACGACCACCACAGCCGTCGTGGCCTGCTCCTGCTCGTCGGCCAGCGCCGCCGTCTTCTCAACTACCTGAAGAAGACCGAGATCGAGCGCTACCGCTCTATCGTCGAGCGCCTCGGCCTGCGCCGCTGATCTCGACGCACTGATGCTCTGCCAGAACGGGTGACCCACTCCGGGTCGCCCGTTCTGCAATTTGCCCGCCGATCGATAAAGTGGCAGGCGTCATTCAAGTCCGATTCCGCGGGGCAGCGCGTCCCGCACCGTACGAACAAGAGAAAACATTGACTGAGCCCGTGATCTCCGAGGTCGAGACTGTTCTCGACAACGGCAAGTTCGGCACCCGCACCGTCAAGTTCGAGACGGGCGTCCTCGCCCGCCAGGCCGCCGGTTCGGTGAGCGCCTACCTCGACGGCGACACCATGTTGCTGTCGGCGACCACCGCCGGCAAGCACCCGAAGGACCACTTCGACTTCTTCCCCCTCACCATCGACGTCGAGGAGCGGATGTACGCCGCGGGCCGGATCCCCGGCTCGTTCTTCCGCTCCGAGGGCCGCCCGGGCGAGGACGCGATCCTGGCCTGCCGCCTGATCGACCGCCCGCTGCGCCCCACCTTCAAGAAGGGCCTGCGCAACGAGGTCCAGGTCGTCATCACCGTGATGGCGCTCAACCCCGACACGCCCTACGACGTGCTCGCGATCAACGCCGCGTCGCTGTCGACCCAGCTCTCCGGCCTGCCGTTCAGCGGCCCGGTCGGCGCCACCCGCGTCGCCCTCATCGACGGCCAGTGGGTCGCGTTCCCGACCCACAGCCAGCTGGAGAAGGCCGTGTTCGACATGGTCGTCGCCGGCCGGGTCACCGAGACCGGTGACGTCGCGATCATGATGGTCGAGGCCGAGGCCACCGAGGAGACCATCGAGCTGGTCCGCGGCGGTGCCCAGGCGCCGACCGAGGAGGTCGTGGCCGGTGGCCTCGAGGCCGCCAAGCCGTTCATCAAGCAGCTGGTCGAGGCCCAGGTCGAGCTCGCCAACGTGGCCGCCAAGCCGGTCCAGGAGTTCCCGATCTTCCTCGACTACGAGGACGACGTGTACGCCGCCGTCGAAGCCGCTGTCGGCAAGGACGTCACCGACCTCTACAGCGTCGGCGGCGACCGCGAGCGGGTGCTGTCCAAGCAGGAGCGCGAGGCCGAGGGCGACCGGATCAAGGTCGCCCTGCTGGACCAGCTCGCCGGCCAGTTCGAGGGCCGCGAGAAGGAGATCGGCGCGGCGTACAAGGCCGTCACCAAGCAGGCCATCCGCACCCAGGTGCTGCGCGACAAGGTCCGCATCGACGGCCGCGGTCTCGCCGACATCCGTCCGCTGCACGCCGAGGTCGACGTGATCCCGCGCGTCCACGGCTCCGCGCTGTTCGAGCGTGGCGAGACCCAGATCCTGGGCGTGACCACCCTCGACATGCTCAAGATGGAGCAGCAGATCGACACCCTGTCGCCGGAGTCGCACCGGCGCTACATGCACAAGTACATCTTCCCGCCGTTCTCCACCGGCGAGACCGGCCGGGTCGGCTCGCCGAAGCGCCGCGAGGTCGGCCACGGCGCGCTCGCGCGCCGCGCGCTGCTGCCGGTCCTGCCGACCCGCGAGGAGTTCCCCTACGCGATCCGCCAGCTCTCCGAGGCGATGGGCTCCAACGGCTCCACCTCGATGGGCTCGGTCTGCGCCTCGACCCTGTCGCTGCTGCAGGCCGGCGTTCCGCTGAAGGCTCCGGTCGCCGGTATCGCCATGGGCCTCATCTCCGGTGAGGTCGACGGCAAGACCGAGTACGTCGCGCTGACCGACATCCTCGGCGCCGAGGACGCGTTCGGCGACATGGACTTCAAGGTCGCCGGCACCAAGGAGTTCGTCACCGCGCTCCAGCTCGACACCAAGCTCGACGGCATCCCCGCCGAGGTCCTGGCCGCGGCGCTGACCCAGGCCCGCGACGCCCGCCTGACGATCCTCGAGGTCATGGGCGAGGCCATCGACGCTCCCGAGGAGATGTCGGTCCACGCCCCGCGGATCATCACCGTCAAGGTGCCCGTGGACAAGATCGGCGAGGTCATCGGGCCCAAGGGCAAGGTCATCAACCAGCTGCAGGACGACACCGGCGCCTCGATCTCCATCGAGGACGACGGCACGGTCTACATCGGTGCGACCAACGGCGAGGCCGCCGAGGCGGCCCGGGCCGCGATCAACGCGATCGCGAACCCGACCATGCCCGAGGTCGGCGAGCGCTACCTCGGCACGGTCGTCAAGACGACCAACTTCGGTGCGTTCATCGCGCTCATGCCGGGCAAGGACGGCCTGCTGCACATCAGCAAGCTGCGTGGCCTCGCCGGCGGCAAGCGCGTCGAGAACGTCGAGGACGTCGTCGCGGTGGGCCAGAAGCTGCAGGTCGAGATCGCCGAGATCGACGACCGCGGCAAGCTGTCCCTCATCCCGGTGGTCGAGGAGTCGGCGGCCGCCGAGACCGCCGAGGGCGAGGAGTCTGACTCCGAGTGAGCACCACCAGCTCCACGACGGCCGGCCAGCGCTCCGCTGGCCGGCCGTCGGCCGTCTCCCGTGCCGCGGCGTCCACCCGGACCCTCGAGACGGTCCGCGACCAGGCCGGCCAGGTGACCTCGTTGGTACGCCGCACCCGGCTGCCCTCCGGACTGCGGATCGTCACCGAGCAGATGGCCGGCGCCCGCTCCGCGTCGGTCGGCGTCTGGGTCGGCGTCGGCTCCCGCGACGAGACCGTGAAGACCCACGGCGCCTCGCACTTCCTCGAGCACCTGCTCTTCAAGGGCACCACCGAGCGCTCGGCGCTCGACATCTCCATCGAGCTCGACGCGGTGGGCGGTGAGTTCAACGCGTTCACCGCCAAGGAGTACACCTGCTTCCACGCCCGGGTGCTCTCCGACGACCTGCCGCTCGCGGTCGACGTGCTCGGCGACATGATCACCGGCTCGGTCATCGCGAGCCACGACGTCGACGCCGAGCGTGACGTGATCCTCGACGAGATCGCGATGCACGACGACGACCCCGACGACGTCGTCCAGAACCTCCTCGCCGAGCTCACCTGGGGTGCGGACTCGGCCCTGGGCCGCCCGATCGCCGGCACCACCGCCTCGATCGAGGCGATGACCCCCGCGCAGATCAAGCGCTTCTACCGGCGCCACTACACGCCGGCCAACACCGTCATCTCGGTCGCCGGCGCGCTCGACCACGCGGCCGTCGTACGCGCGGTCAAGAAGGCGTTCGGCCGCCACGACTGGCTGGCGGCGTCGGCCGCCCCTGCCGCCCCTCGCACGACGACCGCCCGGCGCCGTCCCCCGACGCGCGCCGGCGACGCCCGGCGCCGTCCCCCGACGCGCGCCGGCGACGCCCGGGTCGACAGACCCTTCGAGCAGGTCAACCTGGTCCTCGGCCGCGAGGGCCTGGTCCGCGATGACGAGCGGCGCTACGCACTCGGCGTACTCAACACCGCGCTCGGCGGCGGCACGTCCAGCCGGCTGTTCCAGGAGGTCCGCGAGGTGCGCGGGCTGGCCTACTCGGTCTACTCCTTCGCCAGCCACTACGCCGACTCCGGCATCGTCGGCGTCGCCGTGGGCTGCCTGCCCGACCGCACCGACGAGGTGCTGGCGGTGGTCCGCGAGCTGCTCGACACCATCGCGGCCGAGGGGATCACCGAGGACGAGCTGGTCCGTGGCAAGGGTCAGCTGGTCGGTGGGATGATCCTCGGCCTCGAGGACTCCGGCTCGCGGATGATGCGTCTGGGCAAGAACGAGCTGGTCAACGGAGAAGTGCTCGGCATCGACGAGGTGATCGCCCGGATCGAGGCGGTCACCCTCGAGGAGGTGCGCGAGGTCGCGGCGGAGGTCTTCGGCCGGCCCGAGCTCCTCGCGCTGGTCGGTCCGGCGTAACGTCATTCGTTCCGTGGGCGATCGCCCACGGAACGAATGACGTTACCGCGGGGAAATGCCCTCGGGCTCCGGGTCGGCCGGCTCGATGGAGAGCACGAAGTCGTCGCCGTGCTCGGTGACACCGGTGATGACGGCCTGCTCGACCGCCTCCTCGCCGTAGCGGCGGCGCACCACCATCGGGTCGGTGCGCAGCTCGCGGACGAGAGCGGCGGCGAGGCCGACCATGATCAGCACGAACGGCAGCGCCGCCACGATGGTGATCGTCTGCAGGCCGGTCAGCGCGTCCTCACCGCCCGCGAGCAGCATCACCGCGGCGACGGCCCCGGTGGCGACGCCCCAGAAGATCACGACGGTGCGCCGCGGCTCCGTCGTACCGCGCTCGGAGAGACTGCCCATCACGATCGACGCGGCGTCGGCGCCCGAGACGAAGAAGATCGCCACCAACAGCATGACCAGGACGCTGGCGATGGTGGCCAGGGGGAGCGCGTCGAGGGTGCCGAACAGCTGGGCCTCCAGGCCGCCGGCGTTCGCGATGTCGGTGCCGGAGTCCTGCAGGTCGATGGCGGTGCCGCCGAGGATGCAGAACCAGATCACGCTGACCACGCTGGGCACCAGCAGCACGCCGGTGACGAACTGGCGGATGGTGCGCCCACGCGAGATGCGGGCGATGAACATGCCGACGAACGGGGTCCACGACAGCCACCAGGCCCAGTAGAAGACGGTCCAGCCGCTCAGCCAGGCCTCGGTGTCGGCGCCCTCCGCGCCGGTGCGGGCGGCCATCATGGCCAGGTCCTGCACGTAGCTGCCGAGCGAGGTCGGCACCAGGTTGAGGATGAAGACGGTCGGGCCGACCACGAACAGGAACAGGGCCAGCACGACGGCCAGCACCATGTTGATGTTGGACAGCCACTGGATGCCCTTGGCGACGCCCGAGACGGCCGAGAGCACGAAGGCCACGGTCAGCACGCTGATGATGCCGACGAGTACGCCGTTGCCGAGCGGGCCGATGTCGCCGACGATCTCCAGGCCGCTGCTGATCTGCAGCGCGCCCAGGCCCAGCGAGGTGGCGGAGCCGAACAGGGTCGCGAAGATCGCGAACATGTCGATCACCTTGCCGGCGCCGCCCGACGCGCGCTTGCCGAGCAGCGGCACGAACGCCGCGGAGATCAGCTGCACCCGGCCCTTGCGGTAGACGCCGTAGGCGATCGCGAGCCCGACGACGGCGTAGATCGCCCACGGGTGCAGCGTCCAGTGGAACATCGTGGTCGCCATCGCGGTCTGCGCCGCGGAATCCGGGGCGCCGCCGGTGCCGGGCGGCGGGTTCACGAAGTGGGAGAGCGGCTCGCTGACGCCGTAGAACATCAGGCCGATGCCCATGCCGGCGCTGAACATCATCGCGATCCACGACGTCGTACGGAACTCCGGCTCCTCGTCGTCGCGGCCCAGCGGGATGGTGCCGTACTTGCTCACCGCCAGCCAGATCACGAACACCACGAAGCCGCTGGACGTCAGCACGAACAGCCAGCCGGTGTTGGTCATCACCCAGTCCAGCGCCTTGCCGGAGGCGGTGCCGAGTGAGGTCGTGCTCGCCAGGCCCCAGACCACGAAGGCGACGCTCACGGCGGCTGCGACACCGAAGACGACGGGGTCGAGGCCGCGCCGGGTGGGCTCGTCGACCTCGACGGCCTGGTCCAGCGCCGGGTGCGGTACGACGTCCGCCGCCGGCGTGGACAGCGCGTCGGCCAGCTCGGTGGCCCGGTTCTTGCCCGGATGGTCGTTCGGAGGGTTGCTCGGGGTGGTGCTGGATGTCTGGGTCACGTCGCTCCAGGGTCTCGCCGGTCAGGACGCAGGCGTCCGTTCCCGGCGGGTTCCCGGAAGGCGCGGGCCCGACGTGACGGCGTGGAGCGCGCGCCACGCATTCACGTCAGGTTCGAGTACTGCCGAGAGACAGGCCAGCCCGAAACGGGCGTGCTGCCTTGGCAGGCTAACAAGAGGTGACGGCGAACCGTCGAATCGACGGCGGGCCGGTGCCGGGGCGCAGGGCAGTCAGCGGCGGCCGATGATGCCGATCACGGGCGGCATCTTGGAGTCCACGATGTAGACCCGGAAGCCGCCGTCGCGCAGCTGATCGGACGCCTTCGCGAGGATGTCGGACACCTGCTCGGGACGCGTGGTGTCGAAGAAGAGGTTGACCGAGCCGCCGGGCATCAGCCGCTCGTGGAGCAGCGCGATCTCCTCGTGGGCGTCGCGCACCCAGAACAGGTTGACGTCGAAGGCGAACACCTTGGTGAGGCGCTTGACCGGCACCCGCAGCGTGGCCAGGTCGATCTGGCGCACGGTGAGCCTGCCGGCGGCGATGTGCTCGGCGCAGCGGGCCTTGGTGCGGTCCACCCCGGCCTCCGAGCGGTCGATCGCGAACATCTTGCCCTTGCCCTCGAGGCGTCGGCAGATGAGGTCCGCGGCCGCGCCGTTCCCGCAGCCGATCTCCAGCACGTGGTCGTTGGGCTGGACGTCCATGAAGTCCACCGCCCACCGGATCCGGGCCGGGATCTTGTTCACCATGGGGGTCAGCCTGCCAGAACGCGGGCCGGCGCGACGCACTACCTTGGTGCCGTGAGTGTACGTGTCGCGGATCAGGGCGCCGCAGAGCGCCTCCAGGTGGGTGTCCTCGGAGCTCGGGGCAAGGTCGGTGCCGAGGTCGTCAAGGCGGTCGAGGGTGCCGACGACCTGGACTTCACCGTGGGTGTCGACCAGGGTGACCCGATCTCCTCGCTGATCGACACCGGCACCCAGGTGATCGTCGACTTCACCCACCCCGACGTGGTGATGGACAACCTGCGCTTCTGTGTCGAGCACGGCATCCACGCCGTCGTCGGTACGACGGGCTTCGACGACGCCCGCCTCGGCACGCTGCGCGGCTGGCTGGCCGAGCGCCCCGGCACCGGCGTCCTGATCGCCCCCAACTTCTCCATCGGGGCGATCTTGATGATGCGCTTCGCCGCCGTCGCCGCGCCCTTCTTCGAGTCGGTCGAGGTCGTCGAGCTGCACCACCCGACCAAGGCCGACGCCCCGAGCGGTACCGCCGGCCGCACCGCCGAGCTGATCGCGGCGGCCCGCCGCGAGGCCGGCAGCGCGCCCATCCCCGACGCGACCAGCACCGGCCTCGACGGGGCCCGGGGCGCCGATGTGGACGGGGTGCGGGTCCACAGCGTCCGGGTGCGCGGTCTGGTCGCCCACCAGGAGGTCATCCTCGGTGGCTTGGGGGAGACCCTCACCATCCGGCACGACTCGCTCGACCGGGTTTCGTTCACGCCCGGCGTGTTGACCGGCGTACGCAGGATCGGCTCGTTCCCGGGGCTCACCGTCGGGCTCGAGCACTTCCTCGACCTGGGCTGAGGTTTTCCCGGCGTAACGTCATTCGTTCCGTGGGCGATCGCCCACGGAACGAATGACGTTACGCCGGGAAAACCTCAGAGCAGGCGCACCAGCGCGGCCGCGGCAGCCGAGCCGAACACCACGACGAGGAACGGCGCGCGGGCGAGGAGCAGCAGCACGGCCACCCCGAGGGCGAGTACCCGCGCGTCGAGCACGAGGGCACGTCCCTCGGGGGCGGCCAGCACCTGCACCGTGACCAGCGCAGCGAGGAGCGCGACCGGGATCAGGTCGGCGATCCGGGCCACCAGCGGGTTGCCGAGCACGCGAGCGGGCACCGAGAGCCCCGCCAGCTTGAGCAGGTAGCAGCCGACGCCGGCGCCGAGCACGGCCCACCAGATCATCGCGTCAGCGCTCCCACGAGCACGGCCACGCCGGCGGCGACCAGCACGGGTACGCCGGCGGGGGTCACCGTCACCGCGCCGGCGGCCACCAGCGCCGCGAGCGCCGCGGTCGCCTTCAGCACGGGCGTCGTGAGCCGCGGCCACAGCAGGGCCACGAAGGCGGCGCCCACGGCGGCGTCCAGGCCCAGGTCACGGGGGTCGCCGAGCTGTTCGCCGGCGAGCGCGCCGGCGAACGTCGTGAGGTTCCAGAGCACGAAGATGGTCAGCCCGGTCGTGAGGAACCCGGTCCGTGCCAGCTCCCGGCTCGGCCGGGTCACCGCCATCGCGGTCGACTCGTCGATGAGGACCTGGGCCGCGGCGTACCGGCGCCAGCCGCGGTAGCCCAGCAGCGGGGCCATCCGCAGGCCGTAGAGCGTGTTGCGGGTGCCGAGCAGGAGTGCGGTGAGGGCGCCGGCCAGCGGCGTCCCGCCCGAGCCGAGGACGCCGGCCAGGGCGAACTGGGAGGCGCCGGTGAACATCACCAGCGACAGCGCACAGGTCTGGGCCAGGCTCAGTCCGGACGCGACGCCGACCGCGCCGAAGCTCAGTCCGTAGGTCCCGGTCGCGATCGCGACGCCGAGGCTGTCGCGAACGACGGTCCGCCTGGTCGGCTCGCTCATCGGCTAGGCCAGGGCGGTGTGCAGCCGGATCTGCTTGACCGTCGTACCGGCCTCGTCGGCGAGCTCCCGGCTCGCGCCGTCGGCCGCCCAGCCGGCGCTGGTCAGGAACGCGCGCAGCACATCGTCGGTCGCGCCGACCCAGCACACCGCGCGCGTGAAGCCGTCGGCGCCCAGGGTGTCGGCGCAGGCCTGCAGCAGCCGGGAGCCGTGGCCGGCGCGGGTCGCGTCGGGCGCGATCGTGAACTCGGCCATCTCCCCGTCCGCGGCCGGGTCGGCGTCGGGGTCGGGGTTGGGGCCGGTCAGCGCGAAGCCGATCACCTGGTCGCCGGCCAGCGCGACGAGCGCGCGGTGCCGGGCCTCGGGCGGGCGGGACAGGGACTGGCGCCAGGCCTCGGCGAGGGTCACCGCGTCGAGCGCCGCGCCGCCGTCGTAGCGCTGCTGCCAGGCGCGGAGCTGGACCGCCGCGATCCCGGCGGCGTCGGCCGGCCACGCGACCCGTACGGAGACGTCAGCTACGACCATGCCGGCCATCTTGTCAGGGCGCCGGTGTGGCCCGGGCACTCGTGGTCATTTCGGAGGTTCTTCGGGGTGTCCCGCACCCCGTGTCCGCACCTCGCGGCGTTGCAGACGCTGGCGAGACGACCCGGCGCCCTTGCCATCCCACGCGCTGGACGACGCCGGCGTCCGCTGGGAGTTTCACAACACGACCTAGGGTCGGGGCATGGAGATTCGCAACCTTGGGGCGAGTGGGCTCCGCATCTCGGCCATCGCCTACGGCAACTGGATCACCCACGGCTCGCAGGTCGAGGAGGACGGCGCGCTCGCGTGCGTACGCCGCGCGCTCGACGAGGGGATCACCACCTTCGACACCGCCGACGTCTACGCCAACACCGCCGCCGAGACCGTCCTCGGCCGGGCCCTGGCGGGGGAGCGGCGCGAGGGCCTGGAGATCTTCACGAAGGTGTTCTGGCCGACCGGCCCCGGCAAGCACAACGACCACGGGCTCTCGCGCAAGCACATCCTGGAGTCGATCGACGGCTCGCTGCGCCGGCTCGGCACCGACTACGTCGACCTCTACCAGGCGCACCGCTACGACCACGAGACACCGCTGGAGGAGACCATGATCGCCTTCGCGGACGTCGTGCGCTCGGGCAAGGCGCTCTACATCGGCGTCTCGGAGTGGCGCGCCGAGGAGATCCGCGCGGCCGCCGGGCTGGCGCGCGAGCTGCGGGTGCCGCTGGTCTCCAACCAGCCGCAGTACTCCATGCTGTGGCGGGTCATCGAGGCCGAGGTGTTGCCGACCTGTCAGGAGCTCGGCATCGGGCAGATCGTCTGGTCGCCGATCGCCCAGGGCGTGCTGACCGGCAAGTACCTCCCGGGGCAGGCCCCACCCGCCGGCTCGCGTGCGACCGACGAGAAGGGCGGGGCCAACGACATCGGCCGGTGGCTGCGCGACGACGTGCTCGAGCGGGTGCAGCTGCTGCGACCGATCGCCGAGGAGGCCGGGCTGTCGCTCGCCCAGCTGGCGGTCGCCTGGGTGCTGCAGAACGACAACGTCTCGGCCGCGATCATCGGCGCCAGCCGGCCCGATCAGGTCACCGAGAACGTCAAGGCCGCCGGGGTCCGGCTGGATGCCGACACCCTCGCCGCGATCGACCAGGCCCTCGACGGCGTCGTCACCTCCGACCCGTCGCGCACCCGCTCCCCGCGCCGCTCGGAGATCCTCGGCTAGGGGCTACCGGTCGTAGTCCTCCGGCAGCGGCTGGCCGATCTTCACACGAGCCTTCGGCAGCCGCATGAACTTCATCTGCATCGACCGGGTCAGGGCGTAGTAGGTCGTGCCCTTGAGCGGCTCGTCCGGGAAGCGGGTCCTCAGCTCGCGGCGCAGGCGGAAGCGGAGCACCAGCATGTCGGTCACGACGAACAGCACCGTGGCGAGCAGCACCATGCTGCTGGCCTGCACGAGCGCGGAGCTGCCGGTGTAGCCGAGCATCAGGCCGACGATCATCAGCGGAATGACCATCTCGACGATGGAGAAGCGACGGTCGACGTAGTCGCGGATGAACCGACGCACCCGGCCCTTGTCGCGGGGCAGGAAGTAGCGCTCGTCGCCGTTCTTCATGCCCTGCCGGATCTTGCGGCTCTCCTCGGCGCGGAACGCGCGCGACCGCCGTCCGGCCGCACGGCGGTCGGAGGGGGCCTTGGCGCGCGCCTTCGCGGCGGCCTCGGCCTCCTTGCGGGTGGGCGTCGGCCGACCCTTGCCGCCGACCTTGCCCTCGCCGGCCGGGGTGGCCGGCTCGGAGGCGGTGGGGGACTTGGTGCGCTTGAACACGATCAGGCCTTCCGGACCAGTGGGCGGTCGATGGACCCGGCGTCAGTCACGGTGGGACTTCCCGGGCAGGTCGAGCATCCGCTGGAGCGCGGTCAGCGCGTCGGCCTCGGTCTGCGGGTCGACCTCGATCTGGTTGACGACGACGCCCTCGACGAGGTTCTCCAGCGCCCACACGAAGTGGGGCAGGTCGATCCGGTTCATCGTCGAGCAGTAGCAGACGTTGCGGTCCAAGAACATGATGTTCTTGTCCGGGTGGGCGTTGGCGAGGCGCTGCACGAGGTTGAGCTCGGTGCCGATCGCCCAGCTCGAGCCGGCCGGCGCCGCCTCGATGGTCTTGATGATGAACTCGGTGGAGCCGACCAGGTCGGCCTTGAGCACGACCTCGTGCTGGCACTCGGGGTGGACCAGGACGTTGAGGTCCGGCACCTTCGCGCGCAGCTCGTCGATGACGTCGGCGGAGAACCGGCCGTGGACCGAGCAGTGGCCCTTCCACAGGATCATCCGGGCGCCGGCGAGCTCCTCGGCGGTGAGGCCGCCGCCCGGGAGCAGCGGGTTCCACACGACGCACTCGTCGAGGGAGTAGCCGAGCTGCAGGACCGCGGTGTTGCGGCCGAGGTGCTGGTCGGGCAGGAACAGGACCTTGGTGTCCGCGCCCTTCCGCTGGAAGGCCCAGTCGAGCGCGACCTCGGCGTTGGACGAGGTGCATACGACGCCACCGTTGCGGCCGCAGAACGCCTTGATGTCGGCGCTGGAGTTCATGTAGGTGACCGGTACGACGACGTCCTGGACGCCAGCCGCGGCCAGCGCCTCCCACGCCTTCTCGACCTGGGCGATCCGCGCCATGTCGGCCATCGAGCAGCCGGCCGCGAGGTCGGGCAGGATCACCTTCTGGTCGGGCCCGGTGAGGATGTCGGCGGACTCGGCCATGAAGTGGACGCCGCAGAAGACGATGTACTCCGCGTCCGGGCGCGCCGCCGCGTCGCGGGCGAGCTTGAAGGAGTCGCCGGTGACGTCGGCGAACTGGATGACCTCGTCGCGTTGGTAGTGGTGCCCGAGCACGAACAGCCGCTCGCCGAGCCTCTCCTTGGCCGCGCGGGCGCGTGCCACCAGGTCCGGGTCCGAGGGTGCCGGCAGGTCGCCGGGGCAGTCGACGCCGCGTTCGGAGAGCGCGTCCGTGCCGCGGCCCAGGGGCAGCAGCGGGAGGTCCACGGTGGTCATGGCCACATTCTAGTTTGGTCCGACAGCGCGACAGCAGCGCCCCGTGGTGGACGTACGGCGCGGGCGGGACCCTGCCGCGCAGCGCGGGCCGCGCCCGAAGGTCGCCAGACACCAGATCTCCTCGCGGCACGGGCTGGTGGCGAAGGCGATCAGCTCGCCGTCCTGCTCGGCGACCCGGCCTGTCCGGGGCGGATCGGCAGGTCCCGCACGCCGGCGACTGTCGACGTCCACCATGATGGGGCGCATGCGGATTCTGGTCGCCCCCGACAAGTTCGCGGGCACCCTCACGGCGGTCGAGGCCGCCGAGGCGATCGCGGCCGGCTGGCGCCGGCACGCGCCGGACGACGAGCTGGTGCTCGCGCCCATGTCGGACGGCGGGCCGGGCTTCGTCGACGTCCTGCACGCGACCCTCGGCGGCGAGCTGCTGGCCGTGGTGGGGGAGGCGCCGCAGGGCCACGAGGTGCCGGCCACGATCCTGCAGGTCGGCGAGACGGTCTACATCGAGAGCGCCCAGGTCTGTGGCGTCCACCTGACCGGAGGCAGGCTCGGCGAGTTCGGTACGACGGTCGGCGTCGGCCGCCTGCTCCTGGAGGCCGTCAACGCCGGGGCGCGACGGGTGGTGGTCGGGCTGGGCGGCTCGGGGACCAACGACGGGGGCGCCGGGTTCCTCGCGGCTCTGGGCGCGGATGCGGATGTCGCCCTCGACGTCGGCGGGATCTTCCTGGACGGGGTGAGCCGCGTCGACCTGAGCATTCCGCGCGGTCTGGTGGACGGTGTCGAGATCGTCGTCGCGACCGACGTCGACAACCCGCTGACGGGGCTGTTCGGGGCGAGCAAGACCTTCGGCCCGCAGAAGGGGCTCGACGAGGAGGCCCAGGTCCTGCTCGACGGCTTCCTGGAGGGGTTCGCGGCGGCGACCGACCGGCGGGTCGCGCTGGAGCCGGGCGCGGGCGCGGCCGGCGGCCTCGGCTTCGCCCTCATGCTGCTCGGCGGCACCCGGGTCTCCGGGATCGAGCTGGTCGCCGAGGCGGTGGGTCTCGCCCGGCAGGCGCGTGACGCCGACCTGGTCGTCACGGGCGAGGGCGCCTTCGACTTCAGCAGCCGGGCCGGCAAGGTGCCGGCCGGCGTGGCGGCGGTCGCGGCCGACGCGCTGCGCCCGTGCGTCGTACTGGCGGGCCAGGTCCTGGTCGGCTCCCGGGAGATGCGGGCTCTGGGCATGGACGCGGCGTACTCGCTCGTCGACGCCGTGGGGGAGGAGCGGGCCTTCGCCGACCCCTCGGGCGCGCTGAGCGAGCTCGCCTCGCGGGTCGCGCGCACCTGGTCGAGCTGAACCCCTCGCCCTCGGACTGGAACGTGTTCTAGATTGCTCGGGTGACAGACCTCAGAACCCGCTTCGACGACCTCTACTACTGGCTGGAGCGTGACGCGTGAGGACGACGGCCTACCTCGTCGAGGAGCCCGGAGGCGACTTCGTCGCCGCCGAGGTCGAGCTCGACGAGCCCCGGGACGACGAGGTCCTGGTTCGCATCGTCGCCACCGGGTTGTGCCACACCGACCTGACCGTGCCGGCCATGCTGCCGCGGGAGATGCTGCCGACCGTCGTCGGCCACGAGGGCACCGGCGTCGTCGAGAGGGTCGGCGCCGCGGTGAGCGGCATCGAGGTCGGCGACCACGTCGTGCTCAGCTTTCGCTCCTGTCGTCGGTGCGGGCCGTGCCGGGCGGGCGACGTCGGCTACTGCGAGCAGTCCCTGCTGCTCAACTACATGGGCATGCGGGCCGACGGCTCGACCACCATGAGGCGAGGCGAGCAGACCGTCTTCGGGAGCTTCTTCGGTCAGTCCAGCCTCGCCCGCCACGCCCTGGCGTACGCCGACAACTGCGTCGTCGTCGACAAGTCCCTCGACCTGACCCGGCTGGCGCCGTTCGCCTGCGGCTTCCAGACCGGCGCCGGGACCGTGCTCCATGTGCTCGATCCCGCGCCCGGCGAGCCGATCGTCGTGTTCGGCGCCGGCGCGGTCGGGCTCGCCGCGGTCGCCGCCGGGCGGGGCGCCGGGGTGGAGACGGTCGTCGCGGTCGACCCGGTGGCGAGCCGTCGCACCCTCGCCGAGGAGTACGGCGCCCACGCGGTCGACCCCGCCGACGAGACCTCAGGACCGGTCGAGGAGCGGGTCAAGGCGCTGACCGGCGGCGGAGCGGCGTACGCGATCGACACCACGGCGATCCCGGCCGTCGTCTTGCAGGCGCAGCGCTCGCTGCGCTCCCGCGGCATGCTGGTCGCGCTCGGGCTGGGCGCGCCGGAGTACACCATCGACGCCATCGACCTGCTCCAGTCCGGCAAGATCGTGCGCTCCTCGATCGAGGGGGAGGCCGACCCGCTGGCCACGATCCCCGAGCTGATCGCGTTGCGCGAGGCCGGGAGGTTCGACGTCGACCACCTGGTCACGACGTACCCGTTCGGGAGGATCGCGGACGCCGTGGCGGACTCGAGGTCCGGCGCGGTCGTCAAGCCGGTCCTCGTGTGGGGGGAATAACCAGGACTGTGCGACCATTGGGCTAGTCGAACACCGACCCGACACACCTGGAGTGAGCATGAGCGACAGCTGCTGCGGAGGCGGCCACAGCCACGAGGCCCCCGGCGCGACCACGACCGTCGCGGCCCCGGTGGACCTCGACCGCCGTGAGGACCAGATCAACCTGAGCCCGGTGGCGGCCACGAAGGTCAAGAGCCTGCTCGAGCAGGAGGGGCGCGACGACCTCTCCCTGCGGATCTCGGTGCAGCCCGGAGGCTGCTCGGGTCTGCGCTACCAGCTCTTCTTCGACGAGCGCACCCTCGACGGCGACGTCGTGACCGACTTCGACGGCGTGGGCGTCGTCGTCGACCGGATGAGCGTGCCCTACCTCAACGGCGCGGTCATCGACTTCGTCGACACCATCGAGAAGCAGGGCTTCACGATCGACAACCCGAACGCCACGGGCTCCTGCGCCTGCGGCGACTCGTTCCACTGAGTCATCGCCTCGCGACGACGAAGGCCCCAGCCGATCGGCTGGGGCCTTCGTCGTTCCCGCGGCGTACGCGGGACGTCAGTCCAGGTGGAGGTGCAGCGCGTTGGCGAGGCGCTGGGCGGCCTCGGAGATCTGGATGTCGCGCTTCGGCACCTCGCGCGGCAGGGCGTCGAAGTGGATGCTCGGGGCGGGGCGCGTGGCCTGGACGGCGGCGTCCTGGAGGCGGCGGCTCACGGCCTGACAGTCGGCGTGCAGCTCGGCGAGGCTGGCGAACTCTTCGTACGACGGCATGTCATCGACGCTAGGCGTTACTTCCCGGTAGACCCAGAGGGAGCGCCGTCGGCTGGGCTAGCCTTCCGTACCGTGACTGCACCCACGGGCTCCCTCCTGATCGCCGGCTCGATCGCCACCGACCACCTGATGACCTTCGGCGGCCGGTTCGCCGACTCGCTGGTCGTCGAGCAGCTCGACAAGCTGTCGGTCTCCTTCCTGGTCAACGACCTCGAGATCCGCCGCGGTGGCGTGGCGCCCAACATGTGCTTCGGCCTGGCCCGGCTCGGCCTGCGGCCGGTCCTCGTCGGCGCCGCGGGCGAGGACTTCGCCGACTACCGCTCGTGGCTCGAGCGCAACGGTGTCGACTGCGACTCGGTCCACATCTCCGAGAGCAAGCACACCGCCCGCTTCGTCTGCACCACCGACACCACGATGGCCCAGTTCGCCTCCTTCTACCCCGGGGCGATGAGCGAGGCCAGCCAGATCGAGCTGCTCCCGATCGTGCAGCGCGTCGGCCCGCCGACCTACGTCCTCATCGGCGCCGACGACCCCGACGCCATGAAGCGGCACACCGAGGAGTGCCGCCAGCGCGGCTACGCCTTCATCGCCGACTGCTCCCAGCAGCTCGCGTTCGCCGAGGGCGAGCTGATCCGTGACCTGATCGACGGCGCGGCGATCCTGTTCTCCAACGAGTACGAGTCGCACGTCATCGAGAAGAAGACCGGCTGGAGCGCCGAGGAGGTCCTCGCGAAGGTCGGTCTGCAGGTCACCACGCTCGGCAAGGACGGCGTCCGGGTCACCTCCAAGGACGGCACGTCGTTCGAGGTCCCCGCCGCCAAGGACGTCGCCGCGGTCGAGCCGACCGGTGTCGGCGACGCCTTCCGCGGCGGCTTCCTCGCCGCGCTGTCGTGGGGCAGCTCGCTCGAGCGGGCCGCCCAGGTCGGCTGCGTGCTCGCCGCCTACGTCGTCGAGACGGTCGGCACCCAGGAGTACGACTTCACCCACGAGCAGTTCGTGGGCCGGATCCGCGAGTCGTACGGCGACGAGGCGGCCGACGAGGTCGGCAAGCACCTCGGCGCCTAGTGTCCCCCAACGCAGCAGGTGGGGACTTGGGAGACACGACCTGGCGACCAAGGATCGCTAGGGCCGCAGCAGCGCGTCGAGGTCGAGCTCGACCTCGCCCCAGTCGCCCACGGTCACGGTGTCGGTCGGGGACTCCCGACATCGACACATCCGTGCTCCTCGCATGATGACACGCATCCGTGCCGAGGAGCGTCGAGCAGCCGCTGACGGCCGGCAGCCGACTATCCACAGGTCAGCCGAGCCGGCGCACCACGTAACGGGGCGCGCCGTCCTCCGCGGCCTCCTCGCCGACGTACTCCTGCCCGCGCATCCGGCACCACGCCGGCACGTCGTGCCGGGCCGCCGGATCGCGGGCGACGACGGCGAGCAGCTCGCCGACCGCCACCGACGGCAGCGCCTTGGCCAGCTCGATGATCGGGCGGGGGCAGGGCAGGTCGCGGCAGTCGATCTCGGTCGTCACAGGCCGGCCTCCGAGCGGATCCGGCCGACCTCGTCGGCCAGCGCGGCGCACAGCGCCTCGACCTCCTCGCCCGTGGTGTCGCGGCCCAGGGAGATCCGGACGTTGCCGTGGGTGAGTGCGCCCATCGCGGCCAGCACGTGGCTCGGCTCGAGGGTCGAGGCCGTGCAGGCCGAGCCGCTGGCGACGCCGAAGCCCCGGCGGGCGAGCGCCGAGACGATCTCGTCGCCGCCCACGTAGAGGCAGGAGAAGGTCACCAGGTGGGGGAGCCGGGCCACCGGATCGCCCACGACCTCGGTGTCGGGCAGCGCCGCCGCGGCCGCCCGGATCCGGTCGACCAGGGCGTGCTGGCGCGCCGCCACCTCCTCGCGCTCGGCGAGCACCGCCTGCAGCGCGGCGGCGGCGGCCAGCGCGGCCGGCACGTCGGGGAATCCGCCCAGCTGGTCCAGGCCGTCGTCGCCGGGGAACGGGTTGGTCCACCGAGTGCCGCGGCGCACCACGAGGACGCCGATGCCGGCGGGCCCGCCCCACTTGTGCGCCGACGCCGTCAGCGCGTCCCAGCGGCGGGGCAGTGCCACGTGTCCGACGGCGGCAGCCGCGTCCACCAGCAGCGGTACGCCGGCCGGCAGGTCGAGCTCGTCGACGGGCTGCAGCGTCCCGACCTCCTGGTTGGCCGCCTGCAGCGCGACCGCGCCCACCCCGGGCTCGCGCGCGGCGACGGCCATCGCGGCGAGGTCGACCCGCCCGGTCGCGTCGACCCCGACGCTCGCGTGGCCGGGGGAGGCGCGCCACTGGACCGCGTGCAGCACCGAGGAGTGCTCGATCGCTCCGTGGACGATCCCGTCGCGTCCCGTCGCCGCCGTCAGCCCGAGCAGGCCGCGGTGGACGGCGTCGGTCCCCGACGCGGCGAAGCCCACCTCGTCCGGCCGGGCGCCGAGCGCCTCGGCCACCACCGCCCGGGCGTTGTCGAGGAGCAGCCGCGCGTCGCGCCCGGCGGCGTGGAGGCGCCGCGGGTCGCCGTACCCGCGGTCGAGAGCGGCCAGCAGGGTGGTGCGCGCCGCCGGGTGGAGCGGGGCCGACGAGGCCGAGTCGAGGTAGACCTCGGAGGTGCTGCTCACCCTCCGACCCTAGTTGAGTCGGGTCCGTACCTTCGTACGACGCCCCACACGTCCCGGATGACCCACCCGCCGCCCATGCCAGGGTCGCTCTCCGCTAGTGTTCGCAGTGGTTCTGACCCTCGAGAGGAAGGCTCGTTCGTGGGCTGGTGGCACCCCGAGCGCACGCGTGGCGCGCAGCGACGACTCCGTCGCGCGACCCCGCTCGCCGGATTCGTCGTACTCGCGCTCGCGCTGTCCGGCTGCTCGACCGATACCCAGTGGGAGCGGTTCGGCATGCCGGAGATCACGACGGTGCAAGGTGAGCACATCCTGCACCTGTGGCAGGGCGCCTGGATCGCCGCGCTGGTCGTCGGCGTCATCACGTGGGCGCTGATCATCGGCGTCCCGCTCTGGTTCCGTCGCCGCAGCGACGACGAGGTCCCGGTGCAGACGCGCTACAACCTGCCGATCGAGATCTTCTACACGATCTTCCCGGTCATCATGGTCATCGCGTTCTTCTCGCAGACCGTTCGGGTGCAGAACATCGCGCTCGAGCACGACCCGAACCCCGACGTGGTCGTGACCGTCGTGGGCCAGAAGTGGCAGTGGACGTTCAACCAGCCCTACGAGGGAAAGAACGTCTTCGTGTCGGGCACCGGCGAGGACATCCCGGACCTCGTGATCCCGGTCGACAAGACGATCGAGTTCCAGCTGCGCAGCCCCGACGTCATCCACAACTTCGGCATCCCGGCCTTCGCGATGCGCATGGACGTCGTCCCCGGCAACAAGAACTCCTACCAGGTCACGCCGACCGAGATCGGCGACTACGACGGCAAGTGCTACGAGCTGTGCGGCGTCTACCACTCGCGGATGCTCTTCAACGTGAAGGTCGTCTCCGAGGCCGACTACGAGACCTACCTCGCCCAGCTCGCCAAGAACCCCGACCACGTGTCGGACGAGCCCGTCGAGGGCGGCAAGTACGCCAAGCAGCCCATCAACGACGACGAGGGAGAGCACGAGTGACCACTCTCGCGCGTTCCGCGGACTTCCCCGAGCGCAAGCCGCTCGGCCAGCAGATCGTCCGCGCGCTGACCACGACCGACCACAAGCTGATCGGCAACCTGTATTTCGGCACGGCGCTCGCCTGGTTCATGGCCGGCGGCATCATGGCGCTCCTCATCCGGTCCGAGCTCGCCTACCCGGGCAGCCAGATCGTCAACGAGGAGCTCTACAACCAGCTCTTCACGATGCACGGCACGATCATGCTGCTGCTGTTCGCGACGCCGCTGTTCTTCGGCTTCGGCAACGCGATCATGCCGCTGCAGATCGGCGCGCCCGACGTCGCGTTCCCGCGCCTGAACATGTTCAGCTACTGGCTGTACCTGTTCGGCGGCCTGATCGCCGGCGCCGGCTTCCTCACCCCGCAGGGCGCCGCGTCGTTCGGCTGGTTCGCCTACACCCCACTGTCCGACTCGGTCAACAGCCCCGGCGTCGGCGGCGACCTGTGGATCATGGGTCTGTGGATGGCGGGTCTCGGCACCATCCTGGGCGCGGTCAACTTCATCACCACGATCATCTGCATGCGCGTCCCCGGCATGACCATGTTCCGGATGCCGATCTTCGTCTGGACCGTGCTGATCACGGCGATCCTGGTGCTGATCGCGTTCCCGATCCTCGCCGGCGCGCTGCTCTCGCTCGAGGCCGATCGTCAGATCGGCGCCCACGTCTTCGACTCCTCCCATGGTGGAGCGATCCTGTGGCAGCACCTGTTCTGGTTCTTCGGGCACCCAGAGGTCTACATCATCGCCCTGCCGTTCTTCGGCATCATCTCCGAGATCCTCCCGGTCTTCAGCCGCAAGCCGATCTTCGGCTACGTCGGCCTGGTCGGCGCGACGCTCGGCATCGCGATCCTCTCGGTGGCGGTGTGGGCGCACCACATGTTCGTGACCGGAGCGGTCAACCTGCCGTTCTTCTCCGGCATGACCTTCCTCATCGCCGTGCCGACAGGCGTGAAGTTCTTCAACTGGATCGGCACGATGTGGGGCGGATCCGTGCGCATGGACACTCCCATGCTCTGGTCGATCGGCTTCCTCACGACCTTCCTCTTCGGTGGTCTGACCGGCATCATCCTGGCCAGCCCGCCGCTGGACTTCCACGTCTCCGACTCCTACTTCGTGGTGGCGCACTTCCACTACACGGTGTTCGGCACGGTCGTGTTCGCGATGTTCGCCGGCTTCTACTTCTGGTGGCCCAAGCTCACCGGACGGATGCTCGACGAGCGCCTCGGCAAGATCCACTTCTGGCTGCTGTTCATCGGCTTCCACACCACCTTCCTGGTCCAGCACTGGCTCGGCATCGAGGGCATGTCCCGCCGCTACGCCGACTACCTGCCCCGGGACGGCTTCACCACGCTCAATCAGGTATCGACGATCGGCGCGTTCATCCTCGCCTCCTCGATGCTGCCGTTCTTCTACAACGTCTACGTCTCCCGCAAGGGCCCGCTGGTCAACACCGACGACCCGTGGGGCTGGGGCCGGTCGCTGGAATGGGCCACGAGCTGCCCGCCGCCGCGCCACAACTTCCACACCATCCCGCGGATCCGCTCGGAGTCGCCGGCCTTCGACCTGCACCACCCGGAGATCGCCGCCATCGAGATGTACGACGAGCCGGTCGCCTCGGGTGCCGGTGCCAAGGAGGTCGACGCCTGATGAGGGTCGAAGCATGGATCTTCGGCGTGACGACGGTCTTCCTGGTCCTGGTCAGCCCCGCCTACTGGTTCATCACCGACGGCAGTGACCACGGCGCCGACTGGACCGGCACCTCCGCCCTGGTGATGACCACGCTGCTGTGCGCGATGGTCACGCTCTACCTCGGCTTCCACGCCAACCGGATGGACGCCCGTCCGGAGGACCTCAAGGACGGCGAGATCGCCGACGGCGCCGGTGAGCTGGGCTTCTTCCCGCCGTACTCCTGGTGGCCGCTGTGGTGCGCCGGGTGCCTCGGCCTGATCGTCTTCGCGCTGGCCGTGCTGGCCTGGTGGCTGCTGATCATCGGGTTCGTGCTCGGCGCGGTCGCGCTCAGCGGCTGGGTCTTCGAGTACTACCGCGGCGTCTACGCCCACTGATCGGCCCAGGCCGAGCCCCGCTCAGCGCTCTCGTCGGCGGTGTCGCACCTCACGGTGTGACACCGCCGACGTGCTTCCCAACCGAGAATCGTCGGTGCCGGCAGGTACCCTCGTGGGGTGCCTTCCCCGCTGACACGCTCCCGATCGCGCGCCCTGCGCGCCGCCGCCGTCCTGGCTGCCGTCGCGCTCGTCGCCGCTGCCTGCGACGGCTCGGGATTCGTCCCCGGCGTCGACGACCCCGCTGCCGACGAGACCACGGCGGCGGCCGCCTCCGAGGCGATCGTGACGACCAACGTGAAGGACGACGCCTCCGGCGTACCCGTCGACAAGGTGGTCCGGGTCAAGGCCGAGAAGGGCACGCTCACCACGGTGGTCGTGAAGTCCAAGTCCGGCCGGGTCGAGGGTGAGCTCCGCGCCGACGGCACCCGCTGGGTGTCCTCGGGCGGACTCGAGCCCGGCACCCGCTACCGGGTGCGCGCCGTGGCCCGCAACGGCGACGGCAAGGAGGCCGAGAGCGTCTCGACGTTCACCACCCAGGCGCTGAGCCTGAGCCAGCAGACCTACGCCTCGATCGCGCCCCTGCAGGGCGAGACGGTCGGCGTCGGCATGCCGGTCATCGTCACCTTCGACGTCCCGGTCACCGACCAGGCGAGCTTCGAGAAGCACATGACCGTCACCTCCACGCCCGCGCAGCCGGGCTCGTGGCACTGGGTCAGCAGCAAGGAGGCGCACTGGCGCCCCGAGACCTACTGGCAGGCCGGCACCAAGGTCAGCGTCGACGTCGGCGTCAACGGCGTCAGCGCCGGCGGCGGCATCTACGGCCAGGAGGACCGCAAGGTCGACTTCGAGATCGGCGCCGCCCACGTCTACAAGGTCAACGCGCGCACCCACCAGATGAAGGTCGTCGAGAACGGCAAGCTGCTGCGCACCATCCCGATCACCACCGGCAAGCCCGGCTTCACGACCCGCTCCGGGGTCAAGGTCATCATGGAGAAGTACGCCCAGAAGCGGATGAACTCCGAGACCGTCGGCATCGCCCGCGGCTCCGCCGAGGCCTACGACATCGACGACGTCAAGTGGGCCATGCGCCTGACCAGCTCCGGCGAGTTCATCCACGCCGCCCCCTGGTCCGTCGGCTCCCAGGGTCACGCCAACGTCTCGCACGGCTGCACCGGCATGAGCACCGACAACGCCGCCTGGCTCTACTCGATGACCCGCCGCGGCGACGTCGTCGAGTATGCCGGCACCGACCGTCAGATGGAGCCCGGCAACGGCTGGGGCGACTGGAACGTCTCCTGGAGCGACTACGTCGCAGGATCCGCCCTCAGCTGACGTCGCCCGGACCGTCGACCCGATAGTCGCGGAGGACCCGCGCGACCGAGGCGACCAGAAGCACACCGACGGCTGCGCCGACGACCATCGCGCCCGGGTTGTCGCGGGTGGCCAGGTAGAAGTCGTTCTCCCGCCATGCGAAGCCGTGGTTGTGGGCGATGTTGTAGATCGCGCCGGGAAGGATCAGAGCGGCCTGGTAGCCGACGGCGACGATCGCGACCTTCCGTTCGAGCGGCCGCACGTGCGGAAGGCAGCAGGCGAGAAGGGGTACGAGGCAGGTGAGCGTCTCGAGACCCAGGCGGTTGCCCCAGAAGCCGGTGCCGCCGTGGAACTGGTTGAGCATCGCCTGGACGACGAGGTAGACCACGCCCGATGTGGCAAGGGCGCGGGTCCAGTCCGGTGAGGCACGCCAGCCCCGCACGACGGCGGGCGCCAGGACCAGCAGCACGGGCGTCCAGACGAGCAGACCAGCGCCGGGGGAGACCAGGTAGCCCAGGAGGTTGGTGATCCCGATCGTGCGCTCGGTCGTCAGGCGCTCGACACCGCCGTAGCCACCGGTCGCTGCGTTGAGCTCCCAGGCGCCATACATCCATCGTCCCCAGACGAAGGCCGCTGCCAGGAAGGGAAGGCTCGTGGCGGCCACGGTGAGGGCGATCGACGGCCGCCGCCGCCACAGGGCGAGGCCGAGGCCGAGGAGAGCCACGATGACGGTGACATGCAGCCGTCCCCAGAGGCCGATCCCGCCGAAGACTCCGACCAGCCACCATCGCTCGTGTCGAGCCGCCCACGCCATGCCCGCGATGCCGAGGCTCGTCACACCGTGGGTCCAGAGGGCGTCGGCGAGCACCGACCAGTAGGGGGTGGCGAACGCCAGGGTCAGCCCGGTCGCGATCAGTGCGTGGCGGGGGACGAGGTCACGGATCGACAAGAGCAGGAGCAGTACCGCCGTGGCGGCCAGAGCTGCCCCGGTCAATGCGCCCGGGACAGCAGACAGGGAGGCATCGGATCCCGGGTCGAGGCGCGCTTGGATCCAGTAGGCAGGGATGCCGGCGGCGATGACGCCCGGGGTCCTCGTGATCACCGCGTGGCCGTTGTCGTGGTTGAACACGGAGAACAGGATCAGCTTGGACCCCGGTTCGTGCGTCTCGTCGACGTCCACTCTCAGGATGTACCTGTCGCTCTCGAGGCCGTCCACCCATGGTGCGCCGGTGTGGGCGATCCGCCAGGACGCGGCTTCGGTGGAGGCGACGTCGGGTGTGCGCCAACCTGTCGAGATCGTCAGGCCGTAGACGGTTGCCAAGAGCAGCCAGCACAGCGCCCAGAGCGCGTTCTCGCGGCGTCGCGGCGGCCGGCCGGGCCCGGGGGCCCTGTGGCTCTTCGACAGCGTCGTGGCGGCAGGGGAGGTCACGGTGAGCACGCTAGCCGGACGGCAGCAGGTCCGGATCGTCCGACCCGGTCGAAATGACTCGGCGGCCGTAGTCCCTAGGGACTACGGCCGCCGAGTCGGACGGGATCAGTGCTCGGACGGACCGTGCCGGTTGGGGCCGGCGGCGATCTGCGACTCGAGCTCGTGGAGCTCGTGCTCGGCGTGGTGCTCGGCCTCGTGGAGCTCCTCGGCCGTGGGCTTTTGGACGTTGTCCGCGAAGAACACCGTGGCCAGCTTGGCCCGCAGCTTGCGCAGCCGCGCGCTGCGACCCGTGGCGCCGGAGGCCTCGATCTCCTCGACCGTCTCCGGCGTCGGGTCGTCGTCGCGGGCCGCGAGCGTGTAGGCATTGCCCTCGGGGAGGGGGAGGTGCTTCTCGGCGTACCCGCCCTCGGGGGAGCGGACCAGGACACCGGTCTCGTAGCCGTGGAGCAGCTTGCCCTCGTCGTGACGCTGGAGCGAGATGCACCAGCGCCGCGTGATGATGAAGGCGATGACCGGTCCGATGAACACCGCGCCACGCATGAAGTACGTGATCTCGTTGATGCTCAGGTGGAGCTTGATCGCGATGATGTCGTTGCCGCCCGCGGCCCAGGAGAGGCCGTAGAAGGTCATCAGGGCGACCATGATCGCGGTCCGGGTCGGTGCGTTGCGCGGCCGCTGGAGCAGGTGATGCTCCCGCTTGTCGCCGGTGATCCAGGCCTCGATGAACGGCAGCGCCATCAGGACCATCAGCATCAGCGGCGGCATCACGAGGATCGGGATCATCACGTTCCAGGACAGGGTGATGCCCCAGATGTGGGTCTCCCAGGCCGGGATGATGCGCAGCAGGCCGTCGGGCCAGCCCATGTACCAGTCGGGCTGGGAGCCCGCGGTCACCTTGGACGGGTCGTAGGGGCCGTACTTCCAGACCGCGTTGATCGAGAACAGGCCACCCATCGTGGCGATGGTGCCGAACACGATGAAGAAGAAGCCGCCCGCCTTGGCCGCGTAGACCGGGAGCATCGGGTAGCCGACGACGTTCTGCTCGGTGCGGCCGGGACCAGGCCACTGCGTGTGCTTGTGGTAGACGAGCAGCAGCATGTGGGCAGCCACCAGGGCGAGCAGCAGGCCCGGGATGAGCAGGATGTGCATGGCGTAGAAACGCGGGATGATCGCGTCACCGGGGAACTCGCCGCCGAACAGGAAGAACGACATGTAGGAGCCGATGACCGGCGAGGCCTTCATGAAGCCGTCCGCGGCCCGCACGCCGGTGCCGGAGAGCAGGTCGTCGGGCAGGGAGTAGCCGGTGAAGCCCTCGATCGTGCCGAGCAGCAGGAGCAGGCAGCCGATGACCCAGTTCAGCTCGCGCGGCTTGCGGAACGCGCCGGTCAGGTAGACGCGGAGCATGTGGATCATCATCGAGGCGATGAAGATCATCGCGCCCCAGTGGTGCATCTGCCGCATGAGCAGACCGCCACGGACGTCGAAGGAGATGTCGAGCGAGGAGGCGTACGCCGACGACATGTGGACGCCGCGCAGCGGGTCGTAGGCGCCGTCGTACTGGATCTCGGTCATGCTCGGGTCGAACCACAGGGTCAGGAAGACACCGGTCAGCAGGACGACGACGAAGCTCCACAAGGCGATCTCGCCCAGCATGAACGACCAGTGGTCCGGGAAGACCTTGCGGATGTTCTTCTTCATCGCCGAGCCGAGGCCGAGGCGCTCGTCGGCCCAGTTGGCGATGGCTCCGGCGGCCTTGCCACCCTTGGCGGTGGCGGGCGTCGTGCCATTCGTCGTGGCGACCTTGCTCATGTCACCAACGGTCATAGTAGTCACGCTCCCAGAAGCTCGGGCCGACGGGCTCGTCGAAGTCACTCTGTGCGACCAGGTACCCCTCGTCGTCGATCGCGATCGGCAGCTGCGGCAGCGGTCGGCCGGCTGGACCGAACACCACCTTGCCGGAGTCGGCGAGGTCGAAGGTCGACTGGTGGCAGGGGCAGAGCAGGTGGTGGGTCGTCCGCTCGTTCAGCGAGATCGGGCAGCCGACATGGGTGCAGATCTTGGAGTAGGCGACGATGCCGTTGACCGTCCAGTTGGCCCGGCTCTCGCCCTTGGCGTCCTTGCCCGGCTTGATGTCGCCCGGGTTCATCCGCAGCAGGATCAGCGACGCCTTGGACTTGTGGATCTGGAGGTTCACGCCCTCGACCTCGGTCGGGTCGATGTCGTAGCGCTCCGGGTTGTGGAGGGCGTCGGGCTGGCAGTTGACCAGGTCGCCGACCTCGAGGTCCGAGGCGAGGATCGGGGTCCAGATGCCGTCGCGGACGATGCGCATCGGCTTGTCCTTGGTCCCCTCGCCCCAGATCGTGTGGTAGAGCTTGTCGCCCGGCAGCGGACCGAGGTCGCGCAACAGCACGACGGCCGGGAGGCCGAGCAGGCCGACCGCACCCAGCAGGGAGTTGCGGATCAGCGGCCGACGGCCGATGCCCGACTCCGCGATGCCGTCGTTGATCGCCTGGACGGCGACCTCGCGGTCGTCGTCGGACGACTTCGCCGGGTGCCGCAGCTCGACCATCTCGTGGTCGGCCATCAGCTTGCGGGCCCAGTGGATGATGCCGACGCCGATGAACAGCAGCGCGAGACCGAGGAAGAAGCCCAGCGCCATCGTCGAGGCGCCGAAGCCGCCGATGACGTGCCAGTCGTCGCCGATGTCGAGGGTGAAGTACGAGACCAGGAAGCCGAGGGTCGCGAGCGCGGAGAGGCCGAAGAGCGTGGCCACCTGGCGCTCGGCGCGCTTCTCCTTGGCGGGGTCGACGTCGGTCGGCCGCCACTGGTGCTCGGGCAGGCCCGGGTCCGCGATCGGACCCACGAGCTCGCCTCCGCTCGCGTCGGAGTGGTTGTCGTGTGCGTCGGTCACGCTGCCGCCTCGTCCTTCTTCTTGCTCGAGCGGGTGGTGTGGGCCGCGATCCAGACGGCGAAGCCGACCAGGATGCCGATGCCACCGACCCACGCGATGATGCCCTCACTGACCGGCCCGAGGCTGCCCAGCGTGAAGCCGCTGTAGCTCGGCGCCTTGTTCAGCTCGTTGAGGTAGGCGATGACGGCCTTCTTGTCCTCCGGCGGGATGTTGCCGTCGGAGAAGGTGTCCATCGACTGGGGACCGGTCAGCATCGCCTCGTAGATGTGCTTGCCGTCGACGTTGCGGATCTTCGGCGCGAAGCCGCCGCGCGGCATGGCGCCGCCGGAGCCCTCGAAGTTGTGGCAGGCCGTGCAGTTGGCGAGGAAGATCTGGCCGCCGCGGACGACGAGCTCCTCGATCTCCTTGTCGCTCATGCCCTCGGTGGAGTAGAGCTCCTTGTCAGGGATGGCCGGACCGGTGCCGAGCGAGGCGACGTACGCCGCGAGGGCAGCCGTCTCCTCCTTGGTGTAGACGACCTCCTTGCGCGGCGCCTGGACGCCGGGCTGGGCCATGGGCATGCGGCCGGTGCCGACCTGGAAGTCGACGGCGGCCGCGCCCACGTCGGTCAGGGCCGGGCCGTACTGCGAGCCGCCCTGGGTGAGGACGCCCTCGCCGTTCTGGCCGTGGCAGAACGCGCAGCCGACCAGGAAGAGCTCACGCCCCTCCTTGACCAGCGCCGCCTCGTCCTGGTTGTTGTCGGCCTGGGCCGGCGCGAGCGCTGCGTAGAGGCCACCTGTCAGCAGAAGGCCGCACACGAGCACCAGGAGTCCGGCGATCGGACCGCGGCGATGCCGCGAGAGTCGACCGGCGGAACGGTTCAGAAGGCGCACATTCAGTCCTTGTCAGTCCGGAGGATCCAACAGCTCTTCGTCAACGGGCCCGCCGCCTCACTTGATCAGGTAGATCGTCGCGAACAGCCCGATCCACACGACGTCGACGAAGTGCCAGTAGTACGAGACGACGATCGCGCTGACCGCCTGCTCGTGCGTGAAGCGCCTGGCGACGTACGTGCGACCGAGGACGAAGAGGAAGGCGATGAGACCGCCGGTCACGTGGATGCCGTGGAAGCCGGTGGTCAGGTAGAACATCGTGCCGTAGGCGTCGTGGGGGATGGTGACGCCCTCGTGGATCAGCTCGGCGTACTCGAGCGCCTGGCCGCCGACGAAGACGGCACCCATGACGTAGGTCAGGATGAACCACTCGCGCAGGCCCCACTTGCCGACCTGGAGCAGCGAGCCGGCGCGCGAGACCTGGCCGCGCTCGGCGGCGAACACGCCCAGCTGGCAGCTGAACGACGACAGCACGAGGATCGTGGTGTTGATCGAGGCGAACGGCACGTTCAGCAGCTGCGTGTTGTCCGCCCACATCTCGGGCGAGACCGAGCGGATCGTGAAGTACGACGCGAAGAGCGCCGCGAAGAACATGAGCTCGCTGGACAGCCAGATGATGGTGCCGACCGCGACCATGCTGGGTCGGTCGTGCTGGCCGTGCAGGCGCGAGGCCGGGAGAGATGCCGAAGCTGAGATCGCCACGGGCGCCATTATGGCGGTAACGCTTCCCATCGGCATCCCGACCCCCCGTTCTAGCGGTTCACCACCCACGACCTACGCTCGAACGGGTCCCGAAACGACGGACCGATCGGTGGAGAGGTGACGCGTGGGACTGGTGGTGTCAGCAGGAGGCCCGGGAGTCACGAACCTCCCGCCCTTCGACGCCGGCGCCCTGCTCTCCCAGTGGGGCATCGCGCCGCTGCCTCTCGTCATCACCGTCTGGGCAACCGGCCTGTACGCCGTGGGCGTCCTCACACTGCGCCGCCGGGGCGACGCCTGGCCGGTCGGGCGCAGCATCGCCTGGGGCATCGGGATGCTCGCCTTCTACCTCGCGACGTCGTCCGGCCTCGCGGCGTACGACACCGTGCTGGTCAGCGTCCACATGGTCCAGCACATGATCCTGTCGATGGTCGTGCCGCTCTCGCTGGCGCTCGGCGCCCCGGTCACCCTCGCGCTGCGCACCCTGCCGCGGCACCCGCGGGGCTGGCTGCTCGCCCTGCTGCACTCCCGGCTCGCCCAGGTGCTGGGCTTCCCGCCGCTGACCTTCGGGCTCTACGTCATCTCGCCGTGGGCGCTGTACTTCTCCGGCTGGTACGACGCCTCGCTGCGCTCGACGTACGTCCACGAGCTGATGCACGTCCACCTGGTCGTGGTCGGCGCACTCTTCTTCTGGCCGATCGTCGGGGTGGACCCGCTGCCCGGCCGGGTCGGACACCCGTTCCGGGTGCTGCTGACCGTGCTGACGCTGCCCTTCCACGCCTTCCTCGGCGTCACGATCATGGGCCAGAAGACGCTGCTCGGAGGGGACTGGTACCCCGCCCTGCACGACGGCCCGCTCGGCGCCTGGCTGCCCGACCCCTACGAGGACCAGAAGCTCGCCGGCGGCATCCTGTGGGGTGCCGGCGACCTGGTCGGGCTGGTGTTCTTCGTCGTGCTCTTCGCCCAGTGGGTGCGCTCGTCGATGAAGGAGGCCGAGCGGGAGGACCGCCGGCTGGACCGGCTGGAACGGCAAGCCGCGGCCGCGGACCCGTCACGGTCCGAGTAGCATCGCGCGGGTGACGTCCCCCAAGACCCTGAAGGTGCTCGTCTACAGCGACGACGTACACACCCGTGAGCAGGTCATCCTGGCGCTGGGGCGCCGTCCCCACCCCGACCTGCCGGAGCTCGAGTACGTCGAGGTGGCGACCGAGCCCGTGGTCATCCAGAACATGGACGCCGGTGGGCTGGCCCTCGCGATCCTCGACGGCGAGGCGGTTCCCGCCGGCGGGATGGGCATCGCCAAGCAGCTCAAGGACGAGATCCTCGACTGCCCGCCGCTCGTCGTGCTCACCGGGCGGCCCCAGGACGCCTGGCTGGCGACCTGGTCGCGGGCGGACGCCGCCGTACCGCACCCGCTCGACCCGATCCAGCTCGCGGAGGCCGTGGTCTCGCTGCTCCGCGCCCGCGTCCCGGCATGAGCCACCCCACGGAGTTCTGCGCCTCCCCCGCTTTGCTCCTCCAGCGCATGACTCCGCGGGGACCCCGGCTGTCGCAGCGGGACGTGCGATGACCAACTGGCCCGACGTCCTCGGCGCGCTGGTCGCCGGGGAGGATCTCACGCCTGCCCAGTCGGCGTGGGCGATGGGCGAGATCCTCGCCGGCGAGGCGAGTCCCGCGCAGATCGCGGGCTTCGTGGTCGCCCTGCGCGCCAAGGGAGAGTCGATCGACGAGCTCACCGGGCTCGTCGACGCGATGTACGCCGTGATGACCCCGATCTCCGTCCCCGGACGGCTGCTCGACGTGGTCGGGACCGGCGGCGACCGCTCGTTCTCGGTCAACATCTCCACGATGTCCGCGATCGTGGCCGCCGGCGCCGGTGCGCGCGTGGTCAAGCACGGCAACCGCTCGGCCTCCTCGCAGGCCGGCACCGCCGACGTACTCGAGGCGCTCGGGGTCCGGCTCGACCTGCCCGTGGCCCGGGTGGCCGAGGTCGTCGACGAGGCGGGGATCACCTTCTGCTTCGCCGCCGCCTTCCATCCGGCGATGCGGCACGCCGCCGTGCCCCGCAAGGAGCTCGGCATCGGCACCGCGTTCAACGCGCTCGGCCCGCTCGCCAATCCCACCCGCCCGGCCGCGCAGGCGATCGGGTGCGCCGACGTGCGGCTCGCCCCGGTGATGGCCGGTGTGTTCGCCCGCCGCGGCGTCGACGCCTGGGTCTTCCGCGGCGACGACGGGCTCGACGAGCTGACCACGACCACCACGTCGCGGTTGTGGCGGGTCCACGACGGTGAGGTCGCCGAGGTCGTGGTCGACCCGACCGCCTTCGGCATCGCCCCCGCGACCGCCGCGGACCTGCGCGGCGGCGACGCACAGCACAACGCCGGCGTCGTCCGCGACCTGCTCGGCGGGAAGACCGGTCCGGTGCGCGACGCCGTGCTGCTCAACGCGGGCGCGGCGCTCGCCGTCTACGACGCCCCCGGCACGGCGTACGACGACGCGCTGGCCGCCGGCATCGCCCGAGCGGGCGAGGCGATCGACTCCGGCGCCGCGCGGGCCACACTCGACCGCTGGGTGGCGGCGGCCCAGGCCTAGTAGCGCGTCGCAGCTAGAACGCGGGCTGG
The DNA here is from genome assembly GCF_054954065.1 of Nocardioides sp. S5-5. Lineage (NCBI taxonomy): Bacteria > Bacillati > Actinomycetota > Actinomycetes > Propionibacteriales > Nocardioidaceae > Nocardioides > Nocardioides sp. S5-5. The sequence goes on along the minus strand of NZ_CP199913.1, from coordinate 2,975,813 downwards.
GAGTCGCCCAGGCACGCACCTCGCCACGTTGACGCAGCTCGACAGACAACCCGGTATGCCAGCGCTGCGCCGCCTTGCGATGCACGCACCCGGGCACCTCCCAACTCCACGTCTTAGCCACGACACGCTACTAGGAGCTCCGGGGAGCGAGCAGCACCAGCTCCTTGGTGCGCTGCTCGACCGCCCAGCCGTCGTGCTCGAGGGCGTAGGCGAGCGCCGAGTCGTCGGGCAGCAGGGCGAGCTGCGGCGCGAGCTCGGCGAGGGTGTGGTCCCAGCCCGGCTCGAGGTGGTCGAGGTCGGCGTACCGCTGCAGCTCGGCGTCGGTGTAGACGTCGCCGTAGCCATGGAGGGGGACGTCGAGCTGGGGCGTCAGCCACAGCAGGACGCCGCCGGTCGGCCAGTCCGTGAGGACTCGGGTGCCCGACGGCAGGGCGTCGAGGCGCTCGGCGAACGGCCGGATCCGGACGGCGGGGTCGTCGACGAGACGCTGGGCCGGCGTGACGGCGAGGACCGCGGCGGCCAGGGCGAGCACGACCAGCAGCTCGGGTCGGCTCACCTTGGGGTGCTCCCGACGCCGGCCGAGCTCGGCGGCGACGACGGCCGCGAGGGTGATCAGGGCCAGTGGCAGCGTGCGGCCGGAGTAGAGGGCGAAGGCGCCGCCCATCGCGAGGAGGCCGAGGTCGTAGGGGCGAACATCGCTACGTCGGACCAGCAGCAGCACCGCCAGCGCGGCCAGTGCCGTCACCGGGGCGGCTCGCAGCGAGATCAGCTCGGGCGCGGACCACTCGGCGAAGAAGTCCGCCCGGGAGTTGACCTGCAGCACGGCGGTCAGCAGCCGCGGCCCGACCGGGGTGACCAGCGTGGTGAGCAGCATGCCGCCCGGCACCGCCAGCAGCGCGAGCATCTGGCGACGCTGGGGGCGGCGCTCCACGATCACCAGCACGGCGAGCAGCACGCAGGCCGCCACCCCGATGATCCACATCCCGTGGCAGGTCGCCCACAGCCAGCCGAGCGGGATCAGCAGCCAGGGCGGCCGACCGGAGGCGCGGGCGCGGTCCCAGGCGGCCAGCACGACCACCAGGAAGAGGTAGCTCAGCACCTGGGGGCGCAGGGACAGGCTGGGCAGGCAGCCGACGACCACGACGACGGTCAACGTGATCGCGCACCCCGGGCCTGCGTGGCGGCGGAGCAGAAGGTAAGTCGCGCCGGCGAGGCCGACCACGACCACCGCGAAGGCGAGGATCAGACCGGTGGTTCCGAACGCGTCGTCGAGCCGGGCCAGGACGATCTGCGGCAGCCACTGGGTCGGCGCCCAGTCGTTGGTCGACGCAGGGCTGAGCTGGCCTGGATGGGCGAGCGACCAGCCGCCGAGGAACTCCTCGCCGAAGCGCAGGTGGAAGTAGGTGTCGAAGGCGCGGAACGGGCGGCGGGCCAGGGCGGTCAGGAGAGCGGCGAGCAGGAGGGCGCCGGCCAGCGGGTAGGCGCGGACGAGCAGCGGGAACCGGGGCTCGCCCGGCGCCAGGCCGGTCATCCTCAGTCGAGGCCCAGCGAGAACGCCGCCTCGAGATCGTGGCGCGAGTAGGCGCGGTAGGCGATGTGGGTCTCGGTGTCCACGACGCCCTCGACCTTGTTGAGACGGTCGGCGACCACCGCGGCGATGTCGTCGTGGGAGCTCACCCGGACCAGTGCGATGAGGTCGATCTGGCCGGTCACGGAGTAGACCTCGCTGACACCTTCGAGCGCCGCGATCGCCTCGGCGACCTCCGGGATCCGGGCGGTCTCGGCCTGGATGAAGACGATGGCGGTGATCATGGGGTCACAGTAGTGGTCGCCAGCATCGTCGCGTGGCGCCCCGCGCCCCGCACCGGACAGGCCCACTCGCCGACCACCTCGACCAACCGGACGCCGGGGGACTCCAGCCAGCGCAGGATCCGCTCGGACTCCTCCGCGGTCGCGGCGGGCGTGGGGCCGATCGCCGGCAGCACGGTCTCGGCCGAGGCGCGCAGGCCCTCGACGTACGCGACGGCGTCGGCGCCGGCCGGGATCACGCCGGCGGCCGCGAGCCGGCCGTGGCGCACGACGTGGACCGCCCAGCGACCGTCGTCCTCACGGCGGGCCGCGACCACCTCGGGGCAGCCGGTCAGCGCGGTCAGCCGCTGGGTGCGCGCCGCCGCGCGCACGAAGTCGGCCAGCCGGTCGCGGTGGTGGGCCGCCTCCTCGAAGCGCTCCTGCTCGGCCAGTGCGGACATCCGGGCATGGACCAGGTCGACGACGTCGTCGGGCCGGGTGAGCAGGGTGTCGCGGAGCTGGCGGACGACGGCGGCGTAGGTCTGTGGGTCGACACTGCCGTCGCACGGCGCCAGGCAGCGGTCCATCTGCGCCAGCACGCAGGCGCTGCGCCGCGGCTGCCGGCCGAAGCGGTCGTTGCACTGTCGGATCGGGAACACCTCGTGCAGCGCCGCGAGGGAGCTCTCCGCCGCCGCGCGGGAGGAGAACGGCCCGAGGTAGTCGGCGTCGTCGTCGAGCACCCGCTTGACCAGCGAGAGCCGCGGCCACGGCTCCCGGGTCAGCTTGAGCCAGGTGACCTTCTCGGGATGGCGGGAGCGACGGTTGTAGGGCGGCTTGTGCTCGGCGATCAGGCGCAGCTCCCGCACCGAGGCCTCGAGCGGCGTGGCGCACTCGACCCCGCTCACCGACGAGGCGATCTGGACCATCTCGCCGATCCGGGTGCGCTTCTCGGAGGCGGTGAAGTAGCTGCGGACCCGGCGGCGCAGATCGCGCGACGTACCGATGTAGAGGACGCGAGAGCTGTCGTCGCGGAACAGGTAGACGCCGGGCGCGTGGGGGAGGTGCTCGGCGAGGTGGCGCTTGCGCCGGGTGGTGCTCGCGACCTTGCTGGAGTAGCCCTGCAGCTCCTCGAGCGTCTGCACGCCGAGCCCGCCGAGGCGCTCCAGCAGGCCGTGGAGCACGTCGACCGTGGCCCGGGCGTCGGCCAGGGCCCGGTGGTTGGGGGTCGTGCCGGCCCGGAAGACCCGGGCCAGCGAGGAGAGCTTGTGGTTGGGCGCCTCGTCGCGGGTCACGACGTGGCGCGCCAGCTTGACCGTGTCGAGCACCTCGAAGTCGGGCCACACGATGTCGAGCTCGTGGGTGAAGTGACGCAGGAAGCCCACGTCGAAGCGGGCGTTGTGGGCGACCAGCACCGAGCCGGCCGCGAACTCGAGGAACGCCGGCAGCGCCGCTCGGACCGGCGGGGCGTCGGCGACCATGCCGTTGGTGATCCCGGTGAGCACCGCGATGAACGCGGGGATCGCGGTGTCGGGGTTGACCAGGGTCTGGAACTCGCCCAGCACCTCGCCGCCGCGGACCTTCACCGCGCCGATCTCGGTGATCATGTCGCCGTCGCCCACCGAGCCGCCGGTGGTCTCCAGGTCCACGACGCAGAAGGTCACGTCGTGGAGCGGGCGCCCGAGCTCGTCGAAGCTGCGCTGCGCGTCCCACCGAGGTGTGACGGGTGCTGCGGTCATGGGAGCGACGGTAGGCGTCACCTCCGACGCAATGCGGGAGACGCGCTCGACCATCCCTTGCGGCACACGCGTGTCCGGGACGTCCCTCGGCTGTCCCCAGGCGGTGGTTCCCGGTGGCTCGTCCACAGCCGGGTCGCTCGCCGCACCCGATCGGCCGGTCCTGCGGCGAGGGTGGGCGCATGCCGTCGCCGCAGCACGAGACCCCGATCGGGCTGGTGCGACTCGAGCCGGGACTGGTGGCGTCGTTGCTGGCCGACGTCTTCGACTATCCGGTGCCGGAGCACGCCTCGGTGCGGTCGCACGCGACCGAGGCGCGGACGGTGGTGCCCCGCACCTACCACGCCGACGCGGTCCTGGTCCTCCGCGACGCCGAGGACCGTCCGGTGCTGGCCGTGGTGTGGGAGGTGCAACGGCGGTGGGACTCGCGCAAGCAGCGCACCTGGCGGGCCTACCTGGCCCACCTGGAGAGCGAGTTGGAGGTGACGGCCGAGCTGGTGGTGTTCTGTCCGTCGCGCCGGCTGGCCGCGCGCTACCGGGCACTGCTGGAGGCGGGCAGCAGGTCGGCTCCGCTGCGGCCGTTCTTCGTGACGCCGCCCGATGTGCCGCTGGTGATCGATCCCGACGCCGCGGCGGGTGGGGTCGCGATGGCGCTGCTGGGGGTGCTGGCCCACCGCGCGGAGCCGGAGGTGTACCCGGCACTGGAGGCGCTGGCCAGCGCGGTGACAGGGCTGGGGCCGGCCCGGTGGAGTCCTTACTATGACCTTGTGCTCGCGGGGCTCCCGGCGGGCCTGCGCCGGACGTGGGAGGAACTGATGATGACGACGACGAAGAACCCCTACTACAGCGAGAAGTTCCGCAGGCTCTGGGACGACAGCTTCGGCCGGGCCAGGGCCGAGAGCGTGGTCACCGTCCTCGACGCGCGGGGCATCGCGATCAGTGACGCCGAGCGGTCGCTGATCCTGACCCAGCGCGACGAGACGACCCTGGACCGGTGGCTGGTCCGTGCGGCGAGTGCCGAGCGGGTCGAGCAGGTCCTGCAGGAGTGAGTCCACAGCCGGCTGCGAGGTTTGTGTCGGAGGCTCCTGCCACCCTCCGGGACATGACGAGGATCGACTGCGACACCTGTGTGGTGCGGGGCCTGGCCTGCCACGACTGCGTGGTGACGGTGCTGCTGGGGCCACCACCCGAGCTGGTGATCGGTGACGACGAGATGGCCGCCCTCGAGGCGCTGGCCGACGGAGGGCTGGTGCCGCCGCTGCGGCTGGTCCAGCCCGTCGACGGTCCGCAGGTCGAGTCGGCCTGAGACCACAGAGGCTGATGTGACCCACGTGACTGCTGGTGCGCAGGATCGTCCCCAACACGCCCCGGACCGGTTTGGTGCGGCCGTGGGCCGGGACTAGGCTGCACCCTCAGGTGTCCGAGGAAGTGGGTCGACCGACCCGCGCGGACGCCGCGCTGAGTTCGGACCCACTCGGGGGTCCGGAGCCGGGGAACCAACCACTCTGGGGTGAATCCCGCACGAGGCGCGAAGGCGAGGGGGCCCGACCGGGCCGGCGCCGGAGCGAGGAGTGCGGGTAGGGCGAGTCGTGCCCGAACCCGTCAGCTCACCCGGTAGGCGTACGACACCAAGAGGGGACCGCCAGCTCGTGCTGAACGGCCGGAAACGCACTACCGCCGCGCTCGCGGCACTCGCCGTCACCGGCGCGATCACGCTGTCGATCAGCGGCAGCCCCGCGCAGGCCGAGCCCGACATCGAGACCGTCAAGGCCCGGGTCGACCGGCTCTTCCACGAGTCCGAGCAGGCTGCGGAGCGCTACAACGACGCCGAGCTCGAGCTCGCCGAGCTCGACAGCGACCTGTCCTCCCTCGAGGCCGACCAGTCCCGCCAGGGCGACGCCCTCGCCGGGGTCCGTTCCGACGTGCGCGACTCGCTGATCCAGCAGTACCAGTCCGGCAGCCTCGGCCCCACCGGCGAGCTGCTGTCCTCCGACTCCCAGGGCTTCCTCGACGAGCTCTCCACCATCTCGACGGTGCAGGGGCTCCAGGACTCGCTCCTCGCCGACTACGGCGACGAGCTCGAGGCCTACGACATCCGCAAGGAGCAGACCGAGAAGCGCCGCTCCGACATCAACGAGCTCAAGGCGACGCTCGCGGAGGAGAAGAAGACCGCCGACGCCAAGCTCGCCGAGGCCAAGGACCTGCTCTCGCAGCTCGAGGCCGAGCAGCGCGCGGAGTTCCTCTCCCGCAACGCCGGGCGCCCGATCGACGCCGACACCATCCCGGCCACCGGCCGCGCGGCCGCGGCGATCAAGTACGCCCTCGCCCAGGTCGGCGACGCCTACGTGTGGGGTGCGGCCGGGCCCAACGCCTTCGACTGCTCCGGCCTGACGATGATGGCCTACGCCCAGGCCAACGTGAGCCTGCCGCACTCCTCGCGCGCCCAGTACGGCAGCGGCGCCCACGTCGCGAAGAGCGACCTGCAGCCCGGCGACCTCGTCTTCTACTACAGCCCGATCAGCCACGTGGGGATCTACCTCGGCAACGGCCTGATCGTGCATGCCGCCAACCCGGGCGCCGGCGTCAAGGTCTCCGACCTCGACGAGATGCCCTATGCCGGAGCGGTCCGGCCTGGGTGACCCCCCGAGGGCACGCTCTCGCGGCGGCGCTCCTGGTCGTCGCGCTCGGCGCGGGCGGCTGCTCGAAGGACGACTACGTCGCGCCGCCCCCGGCGACGACCACCAGCGACGTCGCCGACCCCGTGGCGGCCGCCGACACCCTGGCCGCGCTGGAGGCCGCGATCCACGACGGTGACGCGACCGCGGCCGCCGAGCTCGGCGCCGACCCGGCCCGTAGGAACCTGCTGAGCGCGGTCGTCGCCAATGCGGAGGCCCTCCGCCTCACCGATGTCACCCTGCGCTACGTCACCGAGACCGGCCGCACCGTCGGCAGCGACGCCTGGGACGGCCAGGTCGCGGTGACCTGGCGGATCGAGGGCCAAGACGACGCGCCGGCGCGCGCCGAGCTGCCGGTCTCCTTCGCCGGGCGGGGTGCCACCATCGCCGCGATCGGCGGCGCCCGGGCCCGGTTGCCGCTGTGGCTGTCCGGTCCGCTCACCGTCGAGCGCGCCGGCGACGTGCTGGTCGCGGTGGCCGGCGACCCGACGCAGGCACCGGCGTACCTCGCGGCCGCGCGCCGAGCCGTCACCCAGGTCCGCGCCGTCGTTCCCGGCCGCGGCGGGCTGGTCGTCGAGGTACCGGCCGACCCCGAGGGCCTGCGGCGCACGCTCGACACCGGGCCCGGGCAGTACGCCGCGATCGCCGCCGTCACCGCCCCGGTCGACGGCTCCCAGGCCGCGGGGAGCCCGGTCCACGTGTTCCTCAACCGCACCGTGTACGACGACCTCGACCCCGTCGCCGCCCAGGTGGTGATGACCCACGAGGCCGTCCACGCGCTCACCGACGCGATCAGCGCCCGGCAGGCGCCGCTGTGGCTGGTCGAGGGCTTCGCCGACTACGTCGCGCTGCGCGACGTCGGCCTGCCGCTCACCACGACGGCCGGGCAGATCGCGGCCGCGGTGCGCAAGGACGGCGTCCCCGAGACATTGCCCAAGGACGGCGAGTTCGACCCGTCGGCGAGCCATCTCGGCGGCGTCTACGAGGCCGCCTGGCTGGTGTGCGTCACCCTCGCCGACCACGCCGGCGAGCGGGCGCTCGTCGACCTCTACGAGCAGGTGCGCGCCGGTGGCGAGCTGGCCGCCGCGCTGCGGGAGCACGCCGGCTGGACCGAGCCCGAGCTGACCGCCGCCTGGCAGACCCGCCTGACGGCATTGCCCGGCGTGGCAGGCTAGTGGCCATGCCCGGGCCGCGTTCGGGGGTGGCCCGTGCTCCGGGTGCGTGCCCGGCGCGCGGGACACACGAAGGAGGTCCGGGGATGGCCACTGAGGCTGTGGACGACCGACCGGCGGTGCGCAGGGTCGCGCTCGGCACCGTCCTGCTGGGCGCGGCCGCCTTCGTCCTGGTCGCGGCCACCAGGGTCCCGTGGCATCCGGTCCCCGGCGGACTGCCCGACCCGGTGACGGCCTCCTCGGTCTTCACCCAGGCGCAGATCGACCGTGGCGAGCACTACGCGCTGTGGGGTCGGATCTGGAGCTGGTCGCGGCTCGCGGTCTCGCTGGCCGTCGCCGTCTGGCTGGGCTTCGGACCGGTCGGTCGCCGCTGGGCGGCCCGGCTGCGCGGCTGGTGGTGGATCCGGGCCCTCGTCGTGGTGGCCGGTCTGAGCCTGGTCGGCACCCTGGTGACGCTGCCGTTCGGGATCGCCCTGCGCCGCCTCGGCCTCCACGAGGGCCTGGTCGCCGGTTCCTGGGCGGCCTGGGGCACCGACCAGGTCAAGGGCTACCTCGTCACCGTCGTCGGTACGTCGATCGCCGTGATCGCGCTCGTCGGCTGCATGCGGCGAGCGCCCCGACTGTGGCCGGCGGTGGCGGGGCTCGCGGCGGCCGCGCTCGTCGTGCTCGGCTCGTTCGCCTACCCGGTGGTGGTGGAGCCGGTCTTCAACAGGTTCGAGTCGCTGCCGGACGGCGCGCTGCGCACCCAGGTGCTCGCCCTCGCCGACGCGGAGGGGGTCCGCGTCGACGACGTGCTGGTCGCCGACGCGTCCCGGCGCACCACCACGCTGAACGCCTACGTCTCGGGCTTCGGTGACAGTCGTCGGGTGGTGCTCTACGACAACCTGGTCACCGGCACGCCCACCGACGAGACGCTCTCGGTCGTCGCGCACGAGCTCGCGCACGCCACCTACGACGACGTGCTGACCGGGACCCTGCTCGGCGCCGCGGGCGCCGCGCTCGGCGTCGGGCTGCTGGGCCTCCTGCTGGCGGTCCCGCGCCGTGAGCGTGCGGGTCAGGCCGACGAGGTGTCCGTCGTACCGCGGGTGCTGGCGCTGGTCGCGATCGCGACCCTCCTGGTGGCGCCGGTCCACAACGGGGTCAGCCGGGCGCTCGAGACCCGGGCGGACCAGACGGCGCTGGAGGTCACCAACGCCCCCCAGGCGTTCGTCGACCTCCAGCGCCGGTTGGCCCTGCGGTCCCACGCCGACCCCACACCTCCGGCGTGGTCGCAGTGGTGGTTCGGCTCGCACCCGACGGTGCTGCAGCGGATCGGGCTGGCCAACCAGTACGAGGCGCGCGCTACGGACTGAGTGCGCTGTCGAAGCTGGCGTTGGTCTTCTCGAAGAGTCCGTTGACGCCGCCGCCGAGCATCACGACGGCGAAGACGATCACCGCGGCGAGCAGGGCCACCAGTAGGCCGTACTCGACAGCGGTGGCACCGCGCTGCTCGGGTGTGCTCGGCGTGGTCATGACATTCCTTCGGGTTGTCCTGTGCCTGAAACGGGCATCGGCCGCGTCTCCGTGACGATGACGCGGCCGATGCTGAGGTTCGGTCAGGCTCAGCCGAGGCTGTCGTTGACGGTCGTGAACGCGCCCTTGAGCTTGCCGCCGAGGGTGAAGACGACCCCGACGATGACGGCGGCGATGAGGGCGACGAGCAGGCCGTACTCGACGGCGGTCGCGCCACGCTCCTCCATCTTGGCGAGGCGGGCGTTGAGCAGGATGTTCAGGTACTGGATCATCGGGTCTCCCTGTGCACTGGTTCGTACTGTGTCCCCGGGGAGTGCTTTCCCCGATGACCAGAACTCTGCCGGAACGGGGCCGGAGGCGGATCGGGAGTTCGTCTCCTCGCTGCTAGTCACTTCGGACTAGCAGCGAACGACGTGCCGGCGGCGGCTCAGCGGGCTGAGGGCTGCACGGTCGAGAGCAGCCCGATCCGCATCGCGGTGACCAGTGCCTGGGCGCGGTTGACGGCGCCGAGCTTCTGGTAGATCCGGGCGATGTGGGACTTCGTGGTCGACTCGGAGAGGTACAGTTTGGCGCCGATCGCGGCGGCGTTGAGGCCCTCGGCGAGCAGCAGCAGCACGTCGTGCTCGCGCTCGGTCAGGGCGGTCGACTCGGCGGACTGGCGCCGCATCATCGCGCCCACGAGGCCGGCGCACACGAAGGCCTTCGGAGACACCGCGGCGTGGCGGGCCGCCTTGATCACCTCGGTCGAGGGCGCGTCCTTGCCGACGAAGCCGGACGCGCCGGCCTGCATGGAGGCGAAGATCTGCTCGTCCCCGGAGTGCATGGTGAGCACGATCAGGCCGACCTCGTCGTTCTCCTTGCGCAGCGTGCGGACCACGTCGAGACCGGTGCCGTCCTGCATCTGGAGGTCGGTGATCACGACGTCCGGGCGCACCTCGCGGTAGCGCTGGATGCCCTCCTGCACCGATCCCGCCGTCGCCACGACGCTCAGGTCCGGTTCGAGATCGATGACGGCGCCGAGGCCGTCGCGGATCAGCTCGTGGTCGTCGATCAGGAGGACGGTCGTCGGGTCGCTCATCGGGGTCCCCGCGACGTTGTCCGGCGGAGGAGCCAAGCGGGGGAGGCGGAGGACTTCGGGGGGTGATTCATCGCTGCTCCGTGAGGATCGGGGAGTCGTCGCTCGCGGCCGCGCTCCGGGAGATCTTGAGGGCCACCGAGACGGTGAGTCCCCTGCTGGCGTTGTCACGGACCACGAGCTCCGCGCCGACCAGTCTGGCACGTTCGCGCATGATCTTCAGGCCGTGCGAGTCCGCGCGCGCCGCCTGCAGGCCGACGCCGTCGTCGGTGACCGTGATGATCGCCTCCGGCGCGTAGACCTGGCACCGGACGTCGATCGAGGTGGCGCGGGCATGCTTGACCGCGTTGTTGATCGCCTCCTGGGCGATCCGGAACAGCTCGGCCTCCACCTCGGGCCGCAGCCGGGTCGGCTGCTCGTCGAGGCGGACCCGGATCGGGATGCCCGAGGACTCGGAGAGGTGCCGCGCGACATTGCTGATCGCGGCGCCGAGGCTCTCGCTCTCGCCGATGCTGGTGCGCAGGTTCATCACCGACTGCCGTACCTCCGCGACGACCTTCGATACCCGTTCGCGCAGCATCCCGAGTGCCTTGGCCTGCTGCTCGTCGGCCGGCCGGGCGGCCAGCGCGTCGATGATGTAGCCGAGCGAGGCGATGTCCTGCGCGACCCCGTCGTGCATCTCGCGAGCCAGCCGGTTGCGCTCGTCGGCGGTGGCAGCGTCACGGAACTGCGCGAAGAGCAGCGCGGCGTCCAGCTTCACCGCGGTGTCGGAGAGGTCGCGGGCCACGGCGGTCAGTGGCAACGCCCGGGTGACGTCGGACCCGACGGGCCGCAGGCCCGCGACGATCGCCTGGTCGCTGACCCGGAACGCGAAGCCCTCGCCGATCTCGATCGGGCGCGCGGCAGCCGGATCCTGCAGCCGTACGTCGCCGGCCAGGGTCTCCGCCGCGACGGCATCGGAGGTCTCGAGCTCGACGGTCGAGGCGACGGGGGCCAGCGCCTCGCCGCGCGGGACGTAGAGCACCAGCGCCCGGTTGGGGATGCCGTCGCCGACCTGGCTGAGCAGCTCGCCGCCCAGCGCTCCGACGTCGAGTCCCGAGTTGAGGCTGCCGGCCAGGTCGATCAGCTGCTTGAGATGCTCCTGCGCGTCGCGGTAGGGCGCCACCGGGTCGGGGACCCGGTCGGAGGAGAAGGTGACCGCCGCGATCAGGCTCAGGCCGAGACCGGCCATGGTCCAGGTGAAGATCGCGACCGCCTGGTCGGCGGTGATCTTCTCCCACCACATCAGGCCCAGCGCCACCAGGGCGATCAGCTCGACCAGCACGGTGCGGATCATCGTGCGCACGCCGGTGATCGCGGTGGCATAGAGGGGAGGAACGACCAGTGCAGCCAGGATGACGGGTGAGTTGTCCATCCCGAGGGCACAGACGACGCCGATCGCGGCGGCCTCGGTCACCGGGCTGAGCGACAGCTCCAGCTCGCGCCGGGTGGCCGTCACGGCCTGGTAGACCCACACGCCGCCCACGGCAGCGAGGGCGAGCAGGCCCTGCTCCTGGTGGAACCAGACGATCGGCCCGCCGATCGCCAGCAGCGCGAACAGGCGTGCCGCGCCCACCACCGCGTAGGTCTGGCTGCTCGGCATGGTCTCCACCCTAGTGTCCCGTCCGGCTGATTCGCCGCCACGTTCGACGGCCCTGGCACGCACCTCGCGGCGTTGGCCGCACTCGACAGACGACCCGGTATGCCCTCGCCCGGCCGCCCTCCGATGGACGCACCAGGGCCACCGACCACGTCAGCGCTTCAACCGGACAGGACACTGGTGCCGCAGCCGCCTGCTCACTTGCCGTTGAACGCATCGAGCGCGTTCAGCACGGCAGGCCCCATGACGACGATGAACAGGCAGGGGAGGATGAACAGGATCAGCGGGATCATGATCTTGACCGGCACCTGCTGGGCCTTCTCCTCGGCGTACTGCCGGCGCTTGACCCGGATCTCGCCGGACTGGACCCGCAGCACCTGGCCGATCGGGATGCCGAAGGCGTCGGCCTGCACCATCGAGCCGACGAAGGTGTTGAGGTCCTCGACATTGCTCCGGGCCCCCATCGCCTTGAGCGCGTTCGAGCGGCTCATGCCGAGCTGCATCTCCCGGAGCACCCGGGAGAACTCCTCGGCGACCGGGCCGGTGGTGTTGCGGGCGACCTGCTGCACGGCGGCGTCGAAGCCCAGACCCGCCTCCACGCTGATGGTGAGCAGGTCGACGGCGTCCGCGAGCGTGCGCTTGATCTGGTCGGCGCGGTGGGCGGCCTTGTTGTAGAGATAGAGATCAGGACCGAAGAAGCCGACGACGGCTGCCACGACGGCGATGACCACGAGCGTGGTGACCGAGCCGCCGAGGAGCAGGCCGTAGGCCAGCACCACCACGGGGAGCACGACGGCGCACAGCACCTTCATGGTCAGCACGCGGTCGATCGTCCAGCCCCGGGGATTGCCGGCGAAGTCGAGGCGGCGCCGGATCCGCTCGGCCTTGTCCGCGCCGGTGATCCGGCGGCCGAGCGCCAGCGCCCGGGCCTGGAAGGGGGCGAGGATCCGGTCGGCGAACGGCTGGTCGGCCTCCTGAGCCAGCTCGTGGCCCGCGTGGCCGGAGCGCTCGAGGGCGTCGAGCGCGCGGGCGAGCCCGGTGGGCTGCTCCCGGGCGAAGGCGGCGCCGACCGTGGCGATGGCGCCCACGAGGAGCAGGAACGCAAGCAGGAGCAGCATCACGCCTCCACCTTCACCATGCGCGACATCCAGAAGGAGCCGATGGCCATCCAGATCACTCCGAAGCCCGAGAGGATCCAGCCGCGCGGGTCGTGCAGCAGGGGATCGAGGAAGGCCCGGTTGGCCACGAAGAGGAAGAGGAGGAACAGGACCGGAAGCGCGCACAGGATGATCGCGGACAGCCGGCCCTCGGCGGACAGGGCCTGCACGTGCCGGCGCAGGTACTGCCGCTCCCGCATGGTCGCGGCGACCGTGGTGAGCAGCTCGGCCAGGTTCCCGCCGACCTGGCGCTGGATCCGGATGGCCATGACCGCCCAGCCGAAGTCCTTGCTCGCGAACCGGTGGGCCACCCCCTCGAAGGCGTCTTCGATGGACACGCCGATCCGGGCCTCGACCAGCACCCGCTTGAACTCCGAGGCGATCGGCTCGGGCCCCTCGCGAACGACGGTGTCGACGGCCTGGGCGAGCGAGAGGCCCGCGCTGAGGGCGCCGGACAGCAGCTGCAGCACCTCGGGCAGCGCCGCGTCGAAGGCGCGCTTGCGCCGACCGGCCATGAACCGCAGGTAGAACGGCGGCAACACGAAGCCGACGAGCATGAACAGCAGGCCGAGGATGATGTTGCCCTGGCCGAGCAGGAGTCCGATCACGCCGCCGGCCAGCACCGAGGCGATGTGCAGCAGCAGCCACTCCGACGGCTTGAACTCGCTGCCGGCGGCCGCGAGCCGCCGGGTCATCCGGTCGTTGAGGGCGCTGTTGCGCTCGAGGATCTCGGCTGCCGCGGCCTTCGCCTGGTCGAGCACGGGGTCGGCCTGCGGCTTGTGGGCGCGCTCCTCGACGCCGCTCACCCGGGTGCTGTACGCCGTGACGCGGTCCGCGATGCTCATCGGGGCCGGCTTGGCCGGCACCAGCAGCACGGCCACCGACAGCAGGCCGACGGCGAACACGGCGACGCCCACCCACAGCAGCCAGTCGGGGGCGGTGAACCCGCCGTCCTCCTCGGAGATCGTGGGCAGCGGGGCCGCGGCGCCCGGCGTGCTGGCCGCCTCGATGGTGGCGAGGCTGCGGGCGACGACCGGCTCGCCGCCGCTCGTCGGCAAGGTCACCTCGACGGTCGCGACCTTGGCGGAGAAGCCCGACGGGAGAGGGGCGGTCACCAGGACCTGGTCGGCCAGCGCCTCGGCCTGCTCGGCGAAGGCGGCGGCGAGGGCGGACCCGCTCGAGGTGATCACCTCGCCCTTGCCGGCGCTCGCCACGGTGCGCAGCGGGATGAGCTGGCTCTCGGCGAGGTCGAGGCCGACGATGCTGACCCGGGTGCCGGCGTCCTTGATCGCGGCGGTCGCGTCCTCGAGGGACGCGTTGCTGCCGGCGTCGGCGCCGTCGGACAGCAGCAGCAGGGAGCGCTGCCCGGTCTCGCCGACGAGGTCGGTGGCGGCGATGATGCCGTCGTACAGCAGGGTGTTGCGCTGCAGGCTCAGCCCGTCGATCACGGTGCGGGCGGCGCCCCGGTCGGTCGTCGGCTCGAGCGCCACGTCGACGGTGCTGTCGAACGTCACGATGCCGACCTCGACGTCGTCGGGGACGGCGTCGAGATAGGTCGTCGCGGCCCGCTGGGCGGCCTCGAAGCGCCCCTGCTTGCGCATCGAGTTGCTGGTGTCGATCACCAGCACCGTGGTCCGCTTGACGGCCGAGCCGCTGGTGGTGTCGCTCGCGGTCGCGTCCAGCAGCGCGTCGTCGAGCGTCGCGGTGACACCGGACAGGTCGACCTGGCTGCCGGCCGGGACGTCGACCAGGATCCGGATCCCGTCACCGGTCGACTCGACATGGGCGATGCCGCCGTCGGCGGCGTACGCGGGGGAGCCGACCAGGACCGCGAGGAGGGCGACCAGCACCGCGGCCCCGCGGCGGACGGTGCGCTGCCCGCGCATCAGATGCGTTCCGTCCGGAAGATCGTGGGGTCGACGGCGACGTTGGCGTAGGCCAGCTTCTCCAGGAACTTCGGCCGCAGGCCGGTCGAGCGCAGCCGACCGAGGATCCGGCCGTTCTCGTCGAAGCCGGCCGAGTTGTCGAAGACGAAGATGTCCTGGAGGGTGATGATGTCGCCCTCCATCCGCTCCACCTCGGTGAGGTGGGTGATCCGGCGCGAGCCGTCCTTGAACCGGGTCTGGTGGACGATCAGGTCCACGGCGGAGGCCACCTGCTCGCGGATCGCGCGGATCGGCAGGTCCATGCCCGCCATCAGCACCATCGTCTCCATGCGGGCGAGGGTGTCGCGCGGGCCGTTGGAGTGCAGCGTGCAGATCGAGCCGTCGTGGCCGGTGTTCATCGCCTGGAGCATGTCGAGCGCGGAGGCGTCGCGAACCTCGCCGACGACGATCCGGTCCGGGCGCATGCGCAGGCTGTTGCGGACCAGGTCGCGGATGCTCACCGCACCCTTGCCCTCGATGTTGGCCGGGCGCGACTCGAGCCGGACCACGTGGTCCTGCTTGAGCTGGAGCTCCGCGGCGTCCTCGATGGTGACGATCCGCTCGTCGGTCGGGATGAACGACGAGAGCACGTTGAGCGTGGTCGTCTTGCCGGCGCCGGTGCCGCCGGAGACGATGACGTTGAGCCGGCCGCGCACGCAGGCGTCGAGGAAGTCGGCGGTCTGCGGCGTCAGCGACCCGAAGTTGATCAGGTCCTGCACGGTCAGCGGGTCGGTGGAGAACTTCCGGATGGTCAGCGCGGAGCCGTCGATCGCCAGCGGCGGGACGATCGCGTTGACGCGGCTGCCGTCGGGCAGGCGGGCGTCGACCATGGGGGAGGACTCGTCGACGCGGCGGCCGATCCGCGACACGATCTTGTCGATCGTACGGCGCAGGTGCGCCTCGTCGGCGAAGTGCGCCTCTGCCTTGACCAGCCGGCCGTCCTTCTCCAGCCAGACGTCGTCGTGGCCGTTGACCATGACCTCCGAGACCTCGGGGTCGCGCAGGTAGGGATCGATCGGGCCGTAGCCGAGGATGTCGTCGGTGATCTCCTGGGTGACCCGGACCCGGTCGGCCGCGCTGAGCGGGCGGTCCTGGGCGCCGAGGACGTCGGAGAGCACCGTGCGGACGGTCTGGTCGAGCTCCTCCTGGTCCATCTCGGCGTCGTACAGGTGCGGGCCGAGCTGCTTGATCAGCTCGGTGTGCACGCTCGACTTCAGGTCCTCGAGACGGTCGGTCTCGGTGCCGGCCATCCGGCGGCCCGGCTTGCCGTCGGTCGCTGCGGCCGCGGCCCGCGACGAGAGCGGGCCCGGCGTCCTCTGCCCGGCGGCCGGGGCCTCGACGTCGTGGTGGAGCGCCGGCGCGGCCTCCGCCGCCGGCTCGGTGGCGCTCACCACGTCGGCGAGCAGGTCGGCGTCGGCGGCCGGGGTGGCGGCGTGACGGCCCTGCGCGGCGGCCTCACGGCGCGCGGCGGCGAGACGCTCGGAGAGGCTCGACATGTCAGCCCCTTCCGCGACGGAACAGGCCGCGCGAGCGGGTCGGCTCGGGCTGCTCGGGGGCCGTGGAGGCCGGGGCCGGGACCGGCTCGCCGGTGACCGACGCCGCGAGGTGCGCGTAGGCGAGGCTCGCCGGGTGGCCGGGCTTGTGGGAGACGATCGGCGTGCCGGCGTTGGTGGCGGCGGCGATGTCGACCGCGGTGGCGACCTGGGCGCTGACCGGCATGCCGAGGATGCTCTCGACCTTCTCGACGCTGATGCCGACCTCGTCGTCGGCCCGGTTGAGCAGCAGGTGCCGGTGACCGCGGGCGATGGACAGCATGTCCATGGTCTCGAGGGCGACCTTGACGTTCTTCAGGGTCGGCACGTCGAGCGTCGCGACGATCACGCACTCGTCGGTCTCGTCCAGGGCGGTCAGGGTGGCGTCGTCGAAGGACGGCGAGGTGTCGACGACGATGTAGTCGAAGCCGTCGCGCAGCGCCCGCAGGATCCGCGAGATGAGCAGGGGAGTGACCCGCTCGCGCACGTCGGGGTGGGCCGGAGCGGCCAGGACGGTCAGCGAGTCCTGGTGCCGGGTGAGCAGGCCCTCGAGCATCCCGAGGTCGATCGAGTCCTCCGAGCCGACCGCCTGCTCGATCGAGTGGGTCGGGAAGAGCTGCATCGTGATCGCGACGTCGCCGAAGGCCAGGTCGAGGTCGACCAGGCACACCTTCCGGGCCCCGCGCTCGGTCAGCGCGAGCGCCAGGTTGACCGAGGAGGTCGTCTTGCCGACGCCGCCCTTGGGGGAGAACACGGTGACGACCCGCCCGAGCTGGCGGGCGCCGCCCGGGCCGCGCAGGGCCTGGTAGAGCTGGTGGGCGCGCTCGACGGCGCTGGTGAGCGCCTTCTCGTCGCCACCCTCCACGACGACGTCGCGGACGCCGGCGTGCATCGCCCTGGTCAGGACCTCGGTGTCGAAGTGGTCGCGGACCAGGACGACGCTGACGGTGGGGCGCTTGATGCGCAGCTCCTCGGCGGTGGCCAGGGCCGCGCCGAGGTCGACGCTCGGACCGAGGGCCACGACGTACTCGTCCGGGTGCTGGTCGAGCCAGGCCAGGGCCCGCTCTGTCGAGGCGACCGCGTGGGAGCCGGTGGGCATGGCACGCACCAGGCTGTCGACGAGCGACGGATCCTGTTCGACGAGAACCGGCATGTCGACCTCACTCGCTGCCGCGGATGGTGGCGCAGGGGCCGGACTTGTCGAGCTGGACGTCGCTCTCGGCATTGAGCAGGGCGACGGACAGCTCGCCGCGCTCGCGGCCGTCCTGGAGCCATTCGAACTGCTTCTGGGTCACGGCGAGGTGCAGTGCCGGGGTCTTCTCGGCGGGGTCGCTGCTGGCGGCGGCGGTCTCGGTCTGCGCCCCCTTCGAGATCACGGTGACCCGGTCGATGAGCAGGCAGGTCGGCGTGCTCGGGTTGACGGTCAAGAAGACCGCGAGCTGCGAGCCGGGCTCGATGAAGGAGCCTACCGGGAGGTCGAAGGACTCGGGTTTCGCGATCATGCCCTTCGGCAACGGCAGCGAGGCCACGTCGACCGGGTCGCCCACGCCGCCGAACTTGGTCGACAGCAGCTGCTCGCCGGCGTACAGCGTGGTCAGCGCGACCTTGCCGTCGAGGTCGCCCAGATCGCTCTGGCGCAGCGCGTTCTCGAGGACCTGGCCGCGCGGTACGTCGGTCTCGGCGAGCTTGTTGGTGTCGAGCGCCGCCTTGATGCTCTCGCCCGGCAGCACGGTCTTGCCGGCCGCGACGGTGACGACCTTCGTCGTCTGGTACTTCTCCGCGGCGCGGGACTCGGCGCCCCGGGCGAAGACGAACACGAGCCCGACGCCGAGCGCGGCGATCACCGCGGCGACGACGAGCAACAACCTGCGACGGTCCACTTCAGAGCCCTCCCGCTCCCCCATGTGCATGGTCGCTGCTCCCCGCTGCAGCGCACCGCGAGGCTAGCGAAGAGGGCGCTCACGATGTGAGCGAAACCCCCAAATAGGGGAGAATGATGCCCGATCGCAACCCGGTGGATGGCCCGTTGGGACTATGTCCCGCCCAAGCACCCGTCGGGTGAGGGCGATCAGGAGTAGAGCGCGGCGATCTCGTCGCGGCACTCGCGCATCACGACGTTGCGCTTGAGCTTGAGGCTGGGCGTCACCTGGCCGGCCTCCTCGGTCCAGTCCGCCGGCAGGATCGCGAACTTCCTGATCGACTCGGCCTTCGAGACCGCCTTGTTGGCCTCGTCGACCGCGGCCTGGACCGCGGCGCGCAGGTCCTCGTCGTCGACCAGGTCGGCGACCTTGCCGGTCTTGCCGTGCTGCTCGGCCCAGGCGGGGAAGGCCTCCTCGTCGATGGTGACCAGCGCGGCGATGAACGGCTGGCCGTCGCCGACCACCAGGCACTGGCTGACCAGGGCCGAGGCCCGGACCCGGTCCTCGAGGACCGCGGGTGCCACGTTCTTGCCGCCCGCGGTCACCAGGATCTCCTTCTTGCGCCCGGTGATCCGCACGAAGCCCTCGTCGTCGACCTCGCCGACGTCGCCGGTGTGGAACCAGCCGTCGGCGTCGATCGCCTCCGTCGTGGCGTCGGGGTTGTTCCAGTAGCCGGTGAAGACCTGGCCCCCGCGGAACAGCAGCTCGCCGTCGTCGGCGATCCGTACGGCGGTGCCGGGGATCGGGCGCCCCACGGTGCCGACCTTCTGGGCGTCGGGGAGGTTCACCGTCAGCGCCGCGGTGGTCTCGGTGAGGCCGTAGCCCTCGAGCACGGTCACCCCGATGCCGCGGTAGAAGTGGCCCAGCCGGTCGCCCAGCGGCGCCCCGCCCGAGACGGCGTACTCGCACCGGCCACCGAGGGCGGCGCGCAGCCTGCCGTAGACCAGGCGCGAGAACAGGGCGTGTTGGGCCCGCACCCGGATCGGCACCCGCCCGCCCTCGAGTGCGCGGGAGTAGGCGATCGCCGTCTCCGCGGCCCGGTCGAAGATCTTGCCCTTGCCGTCGGCCGTGGCCTTCTGGGACGCGGTGTTGAAGACCTTCTCGAAGACGCGGGGGACGGCGAGGATGAAGGTCGGCTGGAAGGTCGCCAGCTGCGGCAGCAGGTTCTTGATGTCGGCGCTGTGGCCCAGCCGGGTCCGCGACTTCACGCAGCCCACCTGGATGATCCGGGCGAACACGTGGGCCAGCGGCAAGAACAGCAGCGTCGAGGCGCCCTCGGCGTCGAAGAGTCGCTCCAGCTCGGCCACCGCGACGCCGAGCTCGGTCTGGAAGTTGTCGTGGGTGAGCATGCAGCCCTTGGGGCGCCCGGTCGTGCCCGAGGTGTAGATCAGCGTCGCGAGGTCGGCCGGCCCGGCCGCCTGCCGACGGGTCTCCAGGTCGGCGTCGCCGACGTCCTTGCCGAGCTCGGTCAGGGTCGCGATCGCGCCGTCCTCGATGGTCCACAGATGCTCCAGCGCGGGCAGCGTGGCGCGGGTGGCCTCGACCCGACCGCGGTGGCCGGCGTCCTCGCAGACCACCGCGCGGGCGCCGGAGTCCGACAGGATCCAGTTGACCTGCTCCTCGGAGGAGGACTCGTAGATCGGCACGGTCGCCGCGCCCGCGAACCAGATCGCGTAGTCGAGCAGGGTCCACTCGTAGCGGGTGCGCGAGATCACGGCCACCCGGTCGCCGGCCTGGACGCCCGCCGCCAGCAAGCCCTTCGCGACCGCGGAGACCTCGGCGAGGAAGGTGGCGCAGGACACGTCGTCCCAGCCTCCGTCGGCGTTCGCGCGGCTGAACTGGACGGCCTGCGGCGCCTCGGCCGCGTTGCGGACCACGTCGTCGGTGAGGTTGCCCGTCTGCGGGATCTCGACGGTCTGCGGGGTGGAGTACTCGCGCACCAGCGAAGGTTACCGCCGCCGGGTCCGG
Organism: Nocardioides sp. S5-5; assembly: GCF_054954065.1. NCBI lineage: Bacteria > Bacillati > Actinomycetota > Actinomycetes > Propionibacteriales > Nocardioidaceae > Nocardioides > Nocardioides sp. S5-5. The sequence goes on along the minus strand of NZ_CP199913.1, from coordinate 2,955,718 downwards.
TAGCCTTCCGGCCATGGCCGAACAGACGTCCTCGTCGATCGTCGTCGACGCCCCTGCCGCGGAGGTGATGGCCGTCATCGCCGACTTCGCGGCCTACCCCCAGTGGGCCAAGGGCGTCACCGTGGCCGACGTGCGCTCGTCGTACGACGCGTCCGACCCGACGCAGGACGGCCGGGCCCGCGAGGTGTTCTTCGCGCTCGACGTCTCCCCGATCAAGGACGAGTACACGCTGTCCTACCTGTGGGACGGCGACCGCCAGGTCACCTGGACCCTCGTCGAGGGCAAGATGCTCAAGGCGCTCGAGGGTGCCTACGTGCTGCGGGAGACCGGCGGCTCGACCGAGGTGACCTACCGGCTGGCGCTCGACGTCTCCATCCCGCTGATCGGCATGCTCAAGCGCAAGGGCGAGAAGATCCTCATCGACACCGCGCTCAAAGGCCTGAAGAAGCGCGTCGAGTCCGGCGCCTGAGGGTCTGCTCGAGCCGTGCGGATCGTTCTCTTCACCGGCAAGGGCGGTGTCGGCAAGTCCACCGTGGCCGCCGGCACGGCCGCGCTCGCCGCGGCGCGGGGCCTGCGCACCCTGGTGATCTCGACGGACGCCGCGCACTCCCTGGCCGACGCGTGTGGCGCCGAGCCCACCGGAGCCGAGCCGACCGAGGTGGCGCCCGGGCTCCATCTCCAGCAGGTCGACGCCCAGCTCCGCTTCGAGCAGTCCTGGGCCGACATCCAGCGCTACCTTCTCTCCGTCCTCGACGCCGTCGGCATGGACCCGGTCGCGGCCGAGGAGATGACCGTGATCCCCGGCGCGGAGGAGGTGCTCGCGCTGCTGGAGCTGCGCCAGCACGCCCGCTCCGGTGCCTGGGACGTGATCGTCGTCGACTGCGCGCCGACCGCCGAGACGCTGCGTCTGCTGGCGCTGCCGGAGGCGCTGGGCTGGTATCTCGAGCGGCTGCTGCCGATCCAGCGTCGGCTGGTCAAGGCGCTGCGGCCGGTGCTCAACCGGGCCGCGGGCGTGCCGATGCCGGGCGACGCCGTCTTCGACGCGATCACCCGCCTGCACGGCGAGCTCGACGACGTCCACGCGCTGCTGTCCGGTCCGGAGAGCACGGTGCGGCTGGTCCTCACACCCGAGCAGGTCGTCCTCGCGGAGGCGCGCCGGGCCTACACCAGCCTGTGCCTGTTCGGGTACCGCGTCGACGGGGTCGTCGCCAACCGGGTGTTCCCCGCCGGTGACGACGACCCGTGGCGGGCCGGCTGGGTGGCGGCCCAGGCGGGTGTGCTGCGCGAGGTGGCCCAGTCCTTCGGCGGGCTGCCGGTGTGGATCTCGGAGTACCAGGCCGCCGAGCCGGTCGGGGTGCCTGCCCTGAGCGCCCTCGCCGCTGACCTGTACGACGCCGCGGACCCACTCGCCGCACCCGCGGGGGAGGGCCCGTTCCGGGTCTCCCGCGGCGACGACGGGGGTGCCGTCGCCCAGCTGTCCCTTCCGTTCGTGACCCGCTCGGAGGTCGACCTGGCCCGCAACGGCGACGAGCTCGTGATGACCGTCGGCTCGTACCGCCGCCTGCTGACCCTGCCGCCCGGCCTCGCCCGGCTGCGGGTGGCGGGCGCGAGCGTGGTCGAGGGCGAGCTCCGGGTCCGGTTCACCGAGCCCGATCCGGTGGAGGCCCGATGACCGACGAGTCCGACGACAAGACCGACGACAGGCACCGGGGCGAGAGGCCCGACGACATCGGCAGCGTCGGTGAGGAGGCGATGAAGCTCCTGGGCGCCTTCGCCGACCTGGCCCGCCAGCACACCGGCGATGCCGCCGGCGGCATCGGCGACCTGGCCGGTCAGGCCGCGGCCATGGCGCACGAGGTCGGCGAGCACGTCGCGACCGATGCCGTCGAGTGCAGGTACTGCCCGGTGTGCCGCGTCGTCCACGCCGTGCGGCAGACCTCTCCGGAGGTCAAGGCGCACCTCATGGTGGCCGCCTCCTCGCTGCTGCAGGCGGCGGCGAAGCTGATGGAGACGCCGGACCAGGGTCCGGCCCGGGCCTCCGAGGTGCAGCGGATCGACCTCGACGACCCCGAGGAGCCGACGCCGTGACCGGCAGCCTGACCTGTGGCATCGACATCGGCGGCACCAAGATCGCCGGCGCGGTGGTCGACGAGGACGGCGCCGTGCTGGCCGAGGCGCGGGTGGTCTCGCCCGCGACCGACCCGGCCGCCATCGAGACCGCGGTCGCGGGCCTGGTCGCCCAGCTGGTCGCCGAGCACCCGGTGACCGCCGTCGGCGTCGGCGCCGCCGGCTACATCGCCTCCGACCGCTCCACCGTGCTCTTCGCCCCCAACATCGCCTGGCGCAACGAGCCGCTCGGCGCCGACCTCGGCCGGCTGGTGGGGCTGCCGGTCGTCGTCGAGAACGACGGCAACGTCGCGGCCTGGGGCGAGTTCCGGTACGGCGCCGGCCGCGACCATGACGACCAGCTGATGGTGACCGTCGGCACCGGCGTGGGTGGCGGCGTGATCGCCGACGGCCGGCTGCTGCGCGGCGCCCACGGCGTCGCCGGGGAGATCGGCCACCTGCGTCTGGTGCCCGACGGACGCCTGTGCGGTTGCGGGAACCACGGCTGCCTGGAGCAGTACGCCAGCGGCTCCGCACTCGTGCGCGACACCCGCGAGGCCGTGCTCGCCGACCCGGCCGCGGCCAGCGGGCTGCTCGCGCGGGCAGGCGGGGACGTCGAGGCGATCGACGGGCCGCTGATCACGGCGGCCGCGCAGGACGGTGACGCCTTCGCCGTCGGCCGGCTCGCGATGCTCGGCGACGCGCTCGGCCAGGGGATCGCGTCCCTGGCCGCGGTGCTCGACCCCGGGGTCGTGGTGATCGGTGGCGGGGTCAGCGAGGCCCGGGAGCTGCTGCTCGACTCGATCCGGACCGCCTTCGAGCGTGAGCTCACCGGCCGGGGGTTCCGGCCCGAGGCCGAGATCCGGCTGGCCGCGATGGGCAACCGCGCCGGCGTCGTCGGCGCCGCGGATCTGGCCCGCGGTTGATGACCTGGGTCGGCGTCGACGTCGGCGGCACCAAGGTGCTCGCTGTCCGCATCGACGCCGCCGGCACGGTCGAGGCGAGCGCCACCCGGCCGATGCCGGGCCGTGCGGCGGGCGCCGAGGAGGTCGAGGAGGCGGTCGCCCTCGCCGCCCGCGACGTGTACGCCGGCCGGGAGCCCCGCGCGCTCGGCGTCTCGGCCGCCGGCCTGGTCGACGCGGCGGGGGAGCGGTTCCTGTTCGGCGCGCACCTGCCGTGGCGCGACGCGCCGGTGCGTCGTGCGCTCGCCGAGCGCACCGGACTGCCCGTCGTCCTCGACAACGACGCCAACTGCGCGGCCCACGCCGAGCTGGTCGGGGGTGCCGCGCGTGGGTCCCGCTCGGCGCTGCTCATCACCATCGGCACCGGCATCGGCGGCGCGGTCGTCCTCGACGGCCGGGTGGTGCGCGGGGCGCACGGCCTGGCGGGGGAGTTCGGGCACATGCAGGTCGTCCCCGGCGGCCTGGCCTGCGAGTGCGGCCTGCGTGGCTGCTGGGAGCAGTACTGCAGCGGCCGCGCCCTCGAGCGGGTGACCCGGGTCGCGCTGGGCCGTCACCTCGACGGACCCGAGGTCACCGCCCTAGCCCGGGCCGGCGACCGGGTCGCGCTGAGCTCGTTCGGGTCGGTCGGCACCTGGCTGGGCGTGGGCGCGGCAGGGCTGGTCTCGGCGTTCGACCCCGAGCTGGTGGTCGTCGGCGGCGGCGTGTCCGCGGTGGGCGAGCTGCTGCTCGGCCCGGCCCGCGCCGCGCTCGCCGGCTCGCTGCAAGGCACCGCCTACCGCGCCGTACCCGACCTGGTGCCGGCGCAGCTCGGCCCGGAGGCCGGGGCGATCGGCGCCGCGCTGCTCGCCCGGGACGACCGGCCGTGACCGGCGCGCCGGACCGGGTGCGCGTGTGGGCGCTGTGGGCGCTGACCCGGCTGGTCCTCGTCGCGCTCCTGGCGACCGGGGAGTCCGGCTCGTTCACCGATCTCAACTACTACCGCTACAGCCTCGACGACCTCGGGACCGCCGGCGTCGGCGACACCCTGGCGGAGTACCCGCTGCCGGCCTTCCTGGTGCTGGCCGCGCCCTACGGCCTGCTCTCGCTGGCCGGGCCGACCGACTCCTACCAGGCGGTCGTCCTGGTCCTCGTCGTCGCGCTGGACGCCGGCTTCCTGCATGCCCTGCTCGGCCGGACCCGTGCGCCGACGGCGATCTGGGCGTGGCTCGCGGCCACGCCGGCCCTGGGGGCGATCAGCTACGCCCGGTTCGACCTGCTGCCCGGCGTCCTCGTCGCGCTCGCCCTGCTCCACCTGGTCGCCTCGCCTCGCCTCGCCGCCGTCCTGGCCGTGCTGGCCACCGGGCTCAAGTACAGCCCGGCCCTGGTCCTCCCGGGACTCGCCGCCCCGGCGGCGGGCCGAGTCCGGGTCGTCGCCTCCGGTGCCCTGGCCGGCATCGGGCTCCTGGCGGTGTCCGTCGCCGTCGGCGGCTGGGACCGGATCCTCTCCCCGCTGTCGTACCAGGGCGACCGGGGCCTGCAGCTGGAGTCGGTGGCCGCGACGCCGGCCGTGGTGCGCTGGGCGCTCGACCCCGGCGACCACCGGATCTTCTTCGCCCGCTCGCTGGCCTGGGAGATCGAGGGCCCGTGGACCGATGCCCTCCTCGCGGTCTCGGCCGTCGTCACCGCACTGCTCGTCCTCGCGCTGGTCGCCTTGTGGGCACTGGCCTGGCTGCGGCTGCCCGACGCCCGTACCGGGCTGCCCGCCGTCGTCTGGCTCACCCTCGGCGCGATCAGTGCCTTCGTCGTCAGCAGCAAGGTGCTCAGCCCGCAGTACCTGCTCTGGCTGCTCCCCGCCGCCTGCGCCGGACTGGCCCTCCTCGACGGCGACGACCACCGCCGGCTGGTCCGCTGGACCGTCGGGCTGCTGCTCGCCGCGGCGCTGTCCCACGTCGTCTTCCCGCACGCCTACGGCGCGCTCCTGCGGCACGACGGCGCCAGCGTCGCCACGGTCGCGGTGCTCGCGCTGCGCAACCTGCTCCTCGCCGGCCTGTGCGTGTCCGCGCTCGTCGCCGCGTGGGACGCGATCAGATGCGTGCCCCGTCGTCCCAGGGATCGCGCGGCGAGCCCGGCGTCCTGATCACCAGATAGCAGAAGCCGCCCACGAAGCCGCCCACGAGCAGCCAGCCCAGCCAGGCCGGCATGCCGATCCCGAGGACCAGGAAGACCAGCAGCACCGTCGGCGAGCCGAACACGCCCAGCCACGCGAGCAGCCGGTCGGCCGGCGGCACGGGCACCGGCGGTGCCTGGTCGGGCACGAACCGGTCGTCGTCGACGAGGTCGATCTCGTCGTACGCGTCGTCGTAGGGGTCGTCGTAGCGATCGTCCTCGGCCCCCGCCTCGGGTGCGGGACCGGGGTCGTACCCGTCCTCGTCCTCGTCCTCGTCGGGCGTCTCGAGCTCGACGCGCTCGCCGTAGTTGTCGACGATCGCCTGCCAGGCGGCGTCGTCGTAGTCCGGGTCGTCCCGTTGCACGCCCTCAGGCTACGCCCCGACGATCGGTGGCTGCGCTCCAGCGACCCGCGCGACGAACGCCGCCGACTCCTCGAAGATCGTCGGGGCATCGTTGTCGAGCGTGGCGACGTGGAAGCTGTCGGGCAGCGCGACCCGGGTGACGTCGGTCGAGGAGATGCCGCCGAGCACCAGCGGCTCGGAGGCCTCGTCGACGACGTGGTCGTCGGCGGAGCGGAGGTAGAGCAGGGGAGCGGTGATCCGTGGCAGGTCGGCGCGCAGCGCGGGCCAGGCCCGGATCAACGAGTGGATCGCCTTGAGCGGGGTGCGGTCGTAGCCGTTCTCGTCGCCGCCCGGCTTCTTGATGTCGTTGGCGATGGCCGGGAACGACGGCACCAGGTGCTTGAGCACCGGCAGCAGCCTCACGTCGAGCCGCTTCGTGGCGACCGCCGGGTTGACGACCACGATGCCGGCGACCTCGTCGGGCCGGTCCGCGGCCAGCCGCAGCACCAGCGCGCCGCCCATCGACAGCCCGCCGACCACGACCGCGTCGTGCTCGGCCCGCAGGGCGTCGAAGGCGGAGGTGAGCGCGGCGTACCAGTCCGGCCAGCGGTGGGTGTCGAGGTCGCGCCAGGTGGTGCCGTGCCCCGGGAGCAGAGGTACGGCGACGCCGTACCCGAGTGCGCCGAGGTGCTCGCCCCACGGCCGCATCGAGGCCGGCGAGCCGGTGAAGCCGTGGCTGAGCAGCACGCCGATCCGGCGTCCGCCCGTCAGCTCCGGACGGGCCGCGATGGTCAGCGGGGCGGTCTGGTCGGTCTCGGGGGCCGGGGTGCTCGGAGGCATGACGGGATTGTGCCGCAGACCCACTAGGATCCGTGGCAGTGGCGTCGGTCCGGGCGGGCGCCAGGTCCCTGGGGAAAGGTCCGAAGACGTTGTTCTACTGGTTCCTGAAGTTCGTCGCCCTCGGGCCGCTGCTCAAGGTCGTCTTCCGCCCGCGGGCCGAGGGCGTCGAGAACGTTCCCGCCACGGGGCCGGCGATCCTCGCCAGCAACCATCTCTCCTATGCCGACTGGCTGTTCATGCCGCTGGTGATCCCGCGGATGGTGCGCTTCGTCGCGAAGGCGGAGTACTTCACCTCGCCCGGCATCAAGGGCTGGCTGCAGAAGAACTTCTTCAGCGGCACCGGCAACATCCCGATCGACCGCACCAGCGGTGACGCCGCCTCCGGCGCGCTGGTGTCCGCCAAGCGGGTGCTGGCCGAGGGCGAGCTGTTCGGCATCTACCCCGAGGGCACTCGCTCCCACGACGGCCGGCTGTACCGCGGCAAGACGGGCATCGCGCGGCTGACGCTGGAGACCGGCGTCCCCGTCATCCCGGTCGCCGTCGTCGGCACCGACCTGGTGGCGCCCCCGGGCAAGAAGTTCGGCCGGATCACGCGCCCGACCGTGCGCTTCGGCAAGCCGCTCGACTTCTCGCGCTACGCCGGCATGGAGAACGACCGCTTCATCCTGCGCTCGATCACCGACGAGATCATGTACGAGATCATGCGGCTCTCCCAGCAGGAGTACGTCGACATGTACGCCACCCGCGCCAAGGCCGAGTCCCGCAAGGACGGCAAGGCCGACGGCGGCGAGCAGCGCAGGCTCGCGTCCTGAACCACGCCGCGCTGGCCGTCGAGGACCGGATGTTCCGGGCCCTGGCGGTGCTGCGGGTCGTGGTGCTCGGCTACGCCGTCGTCCTCAACGCCTACCGCAGCAACTTCGACCACCCGGTCCTCGGGTGGGTGTGCGTCGCGGTGATGGTGGTCGCGACCCTCGCCGCGACCGTCGTGTACGCCGCCCCCGAGCGGCGGGTCCCGGCCGTGCTGCTGGCCGACCTCGCCCTCGCGGTCGGGCTGCTGCTCGCCACGCCGGTCGTCAAGGGGCCGTGGTTCCAGGCGACCATCCCCGGCTACTGGATCGTCGGCGCGCTGCTGGCGTGGGCGGTGCGCTTCGGCTGGCGCGGTGGCACGGCCGCCGCCGTGCTGCTCGGCGCGGTCGACCTGCTGACCCGCGCGCACGTCGCCCAGAAGGACTGGGGCAACGTCTTCCTCGTCCTCCTCGGCGGCTCGATGGTGGGCTTCGTGTGCGAGTCGCTCAAGGCGATGGCCGCCGAGCGCGACGTGGCCCAACGTGAGGCGGCCGCCGCCGCGGAGCGGGCCCGGCTGGCCCGCGCCGTCCACGACGGCGTACTGCAGGTGCTGGCCCTGGTCCAGCGCCAGGGCGGCGAGCTCGGCCGCGCGGCCGGCGCCCAGGAGCAGGCGCTGCGCACCCTGATCCGCTCGCAGGACGCGCTCACCGGGGCCCCACAGAGCGATGGCGGGCAGGCCGACCTGGCGCGGGCGCTGGGCGTGCTGGGCTCGCGTCCCGGCACCGAGGTGGGCCTGCCCCCGGGCGCCGTCGTGCTGCCCGCCCCCACCATCACCGAGCTGGTGGCCGTGGTCCGCGCCTGCCTCGACAACGTCGTGCGCCACGCCGGCCCGGACGCCCGGACGTGGGTGCTCGTCGAGGACCTCGGCGACCGGGTCGAGGTGAGTGTGCGCGACGACGGCCCCGGCATCGCCCCCGGCCGGCTCGACGCCGCCGAGCAGGAGGGCCGGCTCGGGGTCGTCGAGTCGATCCGGGGCCGGATCCGCGATCTCGGCGGGACCGCCACGCTCGACACCGGCTCCTACGGGACCGAATGGACCTTCGTCGTACCGCGGGAGGCTCGATGACCATCCACAGCACGCACCCGTTCGCCGATGCCGACCCCGACCCCGCGCGGCGCTTCCGCGGCCGGATGGGCGGCGCCGTGACGCTGTGGACCGCGGGCGACGAGCACGACCGGGCCGGCCTCACCGTCACCTCGCTCATGGTCGCCCTCGGCCCGTCCCCGGCGGTGCTCGCGCTGCTCGACCCCGACTCCGACCTGCTGGGCGTGCTGCGCGCCTCGGGGCAGGGCGTCGTCCAGCCGCTGACCTGGGCCGACCGGCAGCTCGCCGAGGCCTTCGCCGGTACGGCGCCCGCCCCCGGCGGCCCGTTCCGCCAGGCCGCCTTCGTCGCCGAGGCGCACGGCCCCCGGCTCGCCTCCGCCACCACCTGGGCCGGCGTCCGGCTGGTGGAGGAGCGCGAGGTCGGCTGGTCGGTCGAGGTCACCGCGGTCCTCGAGCGGGTCGAGGTCGGTGACGGGGACGACCCGCTGCTCCACCGCCGTGGCCGCTTCCTCCGGGTCCCTTCGGACTAGGGTGCTGCTCATGACGGACCCGATCCGGGTGATGGTCGTCGACGACCACCCGATGTGGCGCGACGCCGTCGAGCGCGACCTGCAGGCCGCCGGCTTCGACGTGGTCGCCGTGGCGGCGACGGGTGCCGAGGCGCTCGCCCGGTTCCAGGCGAGTCGGCCGCAGGTGGTCGTCCTCGACCTGCAGATCCCCGAGCCCAGCGGCGTCGAGGTGACCGCGCAGGTCTTGGCCGCCGAGCCGTCCTCGCGGGTGCTCATCCTCTCGGCGTCCGGCGAGCAGGACGACGTGCTCGCGGCGGTGAAGGCCGGTGCGACCGGATACCTGGTCAAGTCCGCCTCGCGCGAGGACCTGCTGAGCGCCGTACGCCGGGTCGCGAGGGGGGACACCGTCTTCACGCCCGGCCTGGCGGCGCTGGTGCTGGGGGAGTTCCGGCGGATGAACGAGCCGGCCACCCCGCCCGGCGAGCGGCTGACCGACCGGGAGACCGAGATCCTGCGGATGGTCGCGAAGGGGATGTCGTACAAGGACATCGCCGAGCGGCTGGTGATCTCGCACCGCACCGCGCAGAACCACGTGCAGAACTCGCTGCGCAAGCTGCAGATGCACAACCGGGTCGAGCTCACGCGGTACGTCATCGAGCACGGCCTCGACCAGGACGAGGACTGAGCGCAGCGGCATGGCGGAGACTCCGAGCGTGGCTGACCTGCTGGAGATCGCCGACGAGCTCTACGCCCTGCCCCTGCCGGAGTTCACGCCGGCGCGCGACGCGCGGGCCAAGGCGCTCAAGGGCACCCCGCTCGCCGCTCGGGTCAAGGCCCTGCGCAAGCCCAGCACCGCCGCCTGGGTCGTCGACCTGCTGGTCCGGCGCGAGGCGGCCCAGGTCGACCAGGTGCTCAGCGTCGGGGCCGCGCTGCGCGAGGCCCAGCAGGCGATGTCGGCCGGCGAGCTGCGGGCGCTGACCAGACAGCGCCGCCAGGTCACCGCCGCCGTCACCACCCAGGCCCGCCGGATCGCCGCGGAGGAGGGCGTGCGGGTCACCGAGGCGGTCGCCGAGCAGATCGAGGCCACCCTCACCGCCGCGATGGTCGACGCCGAGTGCGGCCGCGCCGTACGCAGCGGCCTGCTCGTCAGCGCGCTGCGCACCACCGGCCTCGAGCCGATGGAGCCCGACGACCTCGCCGGCGCGGTCGCCGTCCCCGAGGCGCTGGGCTTCAGCGCCACCCCGCGCGAGGCCCCGCGTCCGGGCCCGCCCGACCTGCACGTCGTACCCGACCCGGACAAGGCGGCCAAGGCGATCGCCGCAGCGCAGGAGCGGCTGACCGCCGCCGAGGAGGAGTACGACGCCGCCCGGGCCGCCCACGACGACGCGTCCGGCGAGGTCGTCCGGCTCTCCGCGCGCTCGTTGCAGCTGGAGGCCGAGACCGACGAGCTGCGCCGCCGGCTCGCCGATCTCGAGGAGCAGGCCGACGCGCTGGAGGAGGAGCTGGCCGAGGCGGAGGAGGTCCGCGACGGCACCGGCGCCGACCTGCGCACCGCCACCGCCGAGCGGGACGCGGCGCAAGCCGCCCTGGACCGGCTCGGCTGATCCCACGAGCCCCAGCAGCAGCCCGCGCGATCAGCCGTCCCCACGCACGATCGCCAGCACCCGCCGGTCGACCCAGGCGAGATCGGGGGCGACGCGCATCTCGTGGTTCTCGGTGCCGACCCAGGTGTGGAAGTCCCGGTGCCCGGCGGTGACGGCGAACGCTTCCAGCTCCTCTCGAAGAGCGGCGTCGACGTCCACCTTCTCGTCGTCGGTCGAGGCGGTCAGGTAGAGGTCGTGGAGGTCGAGCAGCCGGACCAGCTCGTCGATCGGCGCGGGGTGGTCGTCGACGCGCAGGTCGACCGCGACGTCGTCGAGGCCGCCGTACCCGGCGCCCTCGCGGACCACGAGGATCGCGGCCGACTGGCGGCCGCGGCGGTCGCCGCCGCTCTCGTCGCCGGCGGCGAGGGCGCTCACCAGCCGGTCCTGCAGGGCAGCGTCCGGCGAGCTGTCGAGCCAGGCCGTCTCCATGGCCGCGACGACCTCCTCACCTGCCAGGCAGTTGCCCTGGATGGCGTAGCCGTCGCCCGTGCGCCCACCCGCCCACGGGATGCACTCGGCCCCGGTGTGGGAGGCGGCGGTGCCGTCGAGGTCGACGATGCCGACCTGGCGGTGCGCGCGACCCTCGTCCTCCTCGAGCAGCCGCTGCAGCGCGACCGGCGCGGTCGCGCCCTCGTCGAGGTGCGAGAGGGCGAGGCCCTTGTAGGCGACGTTGGCGTCGGCCTGGGTCGCGAGCGCGCCGACGCCGGCGACGGCGGCCGGCACCGCGGAGCCGACCGCCAAGAACCTGGACGCGACGGCGACGCCCCAGGTCTCGCCGTCGGCGGAACGGGCCACGATCGAGAAGGTCATGGCCCCGAGCCTAGGTGCGGACGTACGTTGGTAGCCATGCGCGTCGGAGTGCTGACCGGAGGCGGTGACTGCCCGGGGCTCAATGCCGTGATCCGGGCCGTGGTGCGCAAGGGGGTGAACGAGCACGGCTTCGGGTTCGTCGGCTTCCGCGACGGCTGGCGAGGCCCGCTCGAGGGCGTGACCATGCCGCTCGGGATCGAGCAGTGCCGCGGCATCCTGCCGCGCGGCGGCACCATCCTCGGCTCCTCGCGGACCAACCCGTTCGCCGTCGAGGGCGGGGTCGAGCGGATCCGGGAGAACCTCGCCGCCACGGGAGTCGACGCCCTCGTCGCGATCGGGGGCGAGGACACGCTCGGCGTCGCGACCAGGCTCGCGGACCTGGGCGTGGCGGTCGTCGGCGTGCCCAAGACGATCGACAACGACCTGTCCGGCACCGACTTCACCTTCGGCTTCGACACGGCGGTCAACATCGCGACCGAGGCCATCGACCGGCTCCACACGACCGCCGAGTCCCACCACCGCGCCATCGTGGTCGAGGTAATGGGCCGCCACGCGGGCTGGATCGCGCTGCACGCCGGCCTGGCGGGCGGTGCCAGCGCCGTGCTCATCCCCGAGGTGCCGTTCGACATCGAGGCGGTCTGCGCGCACGTCGAGACCCGGTTCCGCAGCGAGTACGCGCCGATCATCGTGGTCTCCGAGGGTGCCGTCCCCGCCGACGGCACCGGCATGACCCTGGTCAGCGGCGAGAGGGACGCCTTCGGCCACGTCCGCCTCGGCGGCATCGGTGACCGCCTCGCCCACGAGATCGAGCAGCGCACCGGCAAGGAGGCGCGCGCCGTCGTCCTCGGCCACATCCAGCGCGGCGGCACCCCGTCGGCGTTCGACCGCTGGCTGGCGACCAGGTTCGGACTGCAGGCCGTCGACGCGGTGGCCGACGGCGAGTACGGCGTGATGGTGGCCCTGCGCGGCACCTCCATCGTGCGGGTGCCGCTCGTCGAGGGCACCGGCGCGCTCAAGCTGGTCAGTCCGGCGGAGTACGCCGAGGCCCAGGTCTTCTTCGGCTGATCTCGCCCGCCGACATGCCGCCGCGGGCCGCAAATGCTTCCGTTTCGTCGCGCCCTGCGCGAAGGTGAGACAGCGGTACTTCCAACTCGGGGAAGGGACGACACCACATGACCACGGAGACCACGGGCGCCGCGGCGCCGGGACAGCAGGGCCAACCGGAGCTGAGGCGGGTCCTGGGGCCCGGGCTGCTGCTCCTGTTCATCGTCGGAGACATTCTCGGTGCGGGCGTGTACGCCGTCACCGGGCGGCTCGCCGGGCAGGTCGGCGGCATCGCGTGGCTGCCGTTCCTGGTGGCGTTCGCGATCGCCACGCTGACGGCCTTCTCCTATCTGGAGCTGGTCACGAAGTACCCACAGGCGGCCGGTGCGGCGCTCTACGCCCACAAGGCGTTCGGGCTGCACTTCGTCACCTTCCTGGTCGCGTTCACGGTCGTGTGCTCCGGGATCACCAGCGCCTCGACGTCCTCGGGCCTGCTGGCCTCCAACCTGCTGATCGGGCTCGGCAACGACGACCCGGGCAACGGCCTGGTGCTGTTCGTGGCCCTGGCGTTCATGCTGCTGCTCGCGCTGATCAACCTGCGCGGCGTGGGGGAGAGCGTGAAGTTCAACGTCGTGCTCACGCTGGTCGAGATGGCCGCGCTGGCGATCGTGATCGGGATCGGCATCTGGGTGATCGGCAAGGGCGACGGCAACCTGGACCGGATCACCGTCTTCGAGAGCCCCGACGACAAGGGCCTGTTCATGGCGGTCACGGTCGCGACCGCCATCGCGTTCTTCTCGATGGTCGGCTTCGAGGACTCGGTCAACATGGTCGAGGAGACCAAGGACCCCGAGCGGATCTTCCCGCGGATGATGCTCACCGGCCTCGGCATCGCGGTGATCATCTACATGCTGGTCGCGGTCTCCGTCGTCGCGGTGATCCCCATCGACAAGATCGGCGCGCCCACCAACGCCGAGGCGGGGATCCTCATCGACGTCGTCAAGATCGGCGCCCCGGACCTGCCGATCGACGACTTCTTCCCGTTCATGACGGTGTTCGCGGTCGCCAACACAGCGCTGATCAACATGCTGATGGCCAGCCGGCTGATCTACGGCATGGCCCAGCAGCGGGTGCTGCCGCCGGTGCTCGGCAAGGTGCTGCCGGGCCGCCGCTCGCCGTACGTCGCGATCGCCTTCACCACCCTGCTCGCCTTCGCCCTGATCGCCTACGTCCGGCTCGGCTCGGAGAGCACCATCGTCGGCTCGCTGTCCGGTACGACGGCACTGCTGCTCCTCGCGGTCTTCACCATCGTCAACATCGCCTGCCTGATCCTGCGTCGCGAGCCGAGCCGGCCACACGCCTTCCGGGCCCCGACGGTGGTGCCGATCATCGGCGCGGTCCTGTGCGCCTACCTGCTCGGCCCGTGGGCCCGGCTCGAGGCCGACATGATCCAGTACAAGATCGCCGCCGGCCTCCTCGGCCTCGGCATCGTGCTGTGGCTGCTGACCCGGCTCTTCTACAAGCCGGAGGGCGGCCACTTCGCCGACATCGAGCACATGGACATCGACCCGAGCGACGACCCGGTCTGAGCCTCCCGGCTGAGCCCGTGTCCCACGAGCGGCCGCCGAGTCGGCGGGCGCCGGTGCCGCGCCGTACCCTTGGGGGGTGACCAGCCTTCCGTCCCTCGAGCAGTTGCACGCCATCGGAGCGAAGCAGCAGCCGTCGTACGACGACCCCGCGGCCCTGGCCGCGGCCGTCACGCGACTGCGCACGCTGCCGCCGCTGGTGTTTGCGGGCGAGTGCGACGAGCTGAAGGCGAAGATCGCGGCGGCCAGCCGGGGCGAGGCGTTCCTGCTCCAGGGCGGAGACTGCGCCGAGACCTTCGTCGACGCGACGGCCGACAACACCCGCAACAAGCTGCGGGTGCTGCTGCAGATGGCGGTGGTGCTGACCTACGCCGCGTCCGTGCCGGTCGTGAAGGTCGGGCGGCTGGCGGGCCAGTACGCCAAGCCCCGCTCGTCGGACACCGAGACCCGCGGCCTGCCCGACGGTACGACGCTGACGCTGCCGGCCTACCGCGGCGACGCGGTCAACGGCTTCGACTTCACCCCGGAGTCGCGCCGCCCCGACCCGCAGCGGCTGCTCGACGTCTACCACGCGTCGGCCTCGACGCTGAACCTGGTGCGCGCCTTCACCACCGGTGGCTACGCCGATCTGCGCCAGGTCCACACCTGGAACTCCGAGTTCGTCCGCAACAGCCCCGTGGGCCAGCACTACGAGGCGATGGCGGCCGAGATCGACCGCGCGCTGACCTTCATGAAGGCGATCGGCGCCGACCCCGAGGAGTTCCACCGGGTGGACTTCTACTCCTCCCACGAGGCGCTGCTGCTGGAGTACGAGCACGCCATGACCCGGATCGACTCGCGCACCGAGCGGCCCTACAACGTCTCGGGCCACATGGTGTGGATCGGCGAGCGCACCCGCCAGCTCGACGGCGCCCACGTCGAGTACTTCAGCCACATCAGCAACCCGATCGGCTGCAAGCTCGGCCCGACCGCGACCGCCGACGACGCGCTCGCGCTGGCTGCCCGGCTCAACCCGACCAACGAGCCGGGCCGGCTGACCTTCATCACCCGCTTCGGCGCCGGCAAGATCCGCGACGGCCTGCCCGCGCTGGTCGAGAAGGTCACGGCCGAGGGCGTCGACGTCGCCTGGGTGTGCGACGCGATGCACGGCAACACCTTCGAGGCCTCCAACGGCTACAAGACCCGCCGCTTCGAGGACGTCCTCGACGAGGTGCAGGGCTTCTTCGACGTCCACCGCGCGCTCGGCACCGTCCCCGCCGGCATCCTCGTCGAGAACACCGGCGACGACGTCACCGAGATCGTCGGCGGCGGCGAGGAGCTCGACGAGCAGGGCCTGGCCCACCGCTACGAGTCGGTCGTCGACCCGAGGCTCAACCGGGTGCAGTCCCTCGAGCTGGCCTTCCAGGTCGCGAGCATGCTGCGCGCGTGATCTAGGCCGGAGCCCCGCGGAGGCGCACGTCGCTGATCGCGGTGAAGTCCCGGCCGTTCGGGCCCTTGCCGGGCGCGGTCACCTCGACCAGATGGAGCACCACCCGCCGGGTCGCGACCGGGCCGACCGGCTGCAGCTGCACGCGCCGTCGCTCGCCGAGCTGCTGGGTGATCCGGGTGCCGTCGTCGAACTCCCACTGCACGGCGCGGATGCGCCGGTTGCCGCGGTACCAGTCGTCGGCGCCGTCGACCTTGGCGTAGCCGTTGACCAGGCCCACCTCGGTCAGCACGACCTCCTCGCCGAGGTCGAAGACCAGGCTCGCGCCGGTGCCGTCGCCGGGCATCCGCCAGGCGGTGCGCGGCTTGCCGTCGAGCATGTTGGCAGCCGCATAGGTGACCGGGCGGTTCTGCCGGTCCCGGGACTCGGGTGCCGTCGCGGGCACCTGGGCCCGCGCGGTCGAGGTCAGATCGCGTACGTCGCCCGGCGCGGGCGCCTCGACCGGTCCGCCGGTGCCCGCGCTGTCGGGCTGGGGCTGGTCGGTGTCGTCGGGACCGCGCGGGGTGGCCGGGGTGTCGTCGGTGGTCCGCGACGAGCCGTCCGTGGCGTCACCGTCGTCGGTGCCGCCGGCGCTGACCAGCAGGAAGGCCCCGACGCCGGCGACCAGCGCCAGCACCACGATGCCGAGCAGCCAGGGCAGCCACGGCGTTCCCGACGGCTCGCGTCCCGGACCCGGCACGGCAGCGGGAGCGACCTGGGTGACGACGGCGGGCAGCGCCGCCGCCGGCGGCGGGCCGGGCGGCGAGGTGGGGGCGTCGGCGTACAGCGGGTAGCGGGCGGCGGGCGGCAGCTGGCCGGTCGGCGGGGGCACCACGGGCGCGCTCGTGTCGGGCGCCGCCTCCGGGTGCCGGCCGGGGACGGGCTGTCCGCAGTTCGTGCAGAACCGGCCGACCCCGAGCGCGTGCCCGCAGCTGGTGCAGTGCGTCGGGGTGGTCATCGCGGGGCTCACCGTACCCCGACGCCACCTCCAGGTGTGACTGCTCGGGGGGTGTCAGCCCGTCAGCGCACGCCGGCAGGCCTCCGCCTCGATGTCCTCCAGGTCGTGCTCGAGCAGCTTGCGGGTGCGGTCGTAGCTGAAGCCGCCGAACATCGCCCACATCCCCCGCGAGAGCACCGATCGGTGGCTCATCTCCACCGTGGTGGTCATCGCCAGCCGGGTCCCGGTCGCCTCCGGGCCGGACGGGGTGAGGCGGTAGGCGGTGCGGATGATGTCGTTGCCGACCTCCGCCTCGACGACGGTACGCCGCTGCGGCTCGGACTCGACGACCTGGAGCCGCTCGGGTCCGTGGTGCCCGAACAGGGTGCGTCGCTCGCGCCAGGTGGTGCCGACGTCGTATCCGCCCTCGGTGAGCAGCTCGCTCTCGCTGACGCTGCGCAGCACGTCGTCGGCGTGGGCGACGTCGGTGATGACGTCCCAGACCTGGGCGGGCGGGGCGGGGATGGTGCTGTGGACGTGGATGATGTGACCGGCCATGTGCGCTCCCAAGGGTTGGTCCGTCTCCCATGGTGCGCCCGCGGGCGCGCTCTGGCTACCCCCCGGGTCACACGACGTAGAGGATCACCGTGCTGCCCTTGCGCACCTTGGTGCCGCCGCCGGGAGCGGTGCTCCAGGCGGTGGCGCCGTTGAGGTAGATCTCGGCGTGCTCGACCCGGACGACGAGGCCGAGGCCCTCGAGCATGTCGATGGCGTCGTCGGTCGACTTGAGGCGCACCCCCGGCACCACGACCAGCTCCGGGCCCTTCGAGACGACGAGCTCGACGCGGTCGCCCTTGTGGAGCGTGCCGGTCTCGGGGGACTGGCTGATCACGTCGCCCTCGGCGACGTCGTCGCTGTACTTCTCCTCGACCTCGACGTCGAGGCCCTTCTTGCCCAGCACCTGCTTCGCCTTGTCGGCGTCCTTGCCGACGAAGCTGCGGACCTTGAGCGGCTTGCGGCCCTTGGAGACGACGAGCGTGACGGAGGTGCCGACCGGCAGGGCCTGCGCCTCGGGGGTCCCGAAGGCGGGCGTGGAACGGATCACCCGGCCGGCCTCGACGGTCTCGGACCACTCCTCGACCGGCTGGCCGGCGACGAACTTCACCCCGGCCAGGGCCGCGGTCGCCTCGTCGACGGTCTTGCCGGCGAGGTCGGGGACGTCGTACCGCTCCTTGCCGAGGGACACCGTCAGGCTCACCTCGCCGTCGGGCAGGATCCGGGCCCCGGGGCGCGGATCGGTGGAGATGACCAGCCCCTTGGCGACGCTCTCGGAGTAGACCTCCTTGACAACGACGCCCAGCCCGGCCTCGTCGAGCCTGGTCGAGGCCGCGGCCTGCTCCAGCCCGATCACGCCGGGGGTGGTGGTGTAGCGGCCCCAGGCGACCCACCAGGCGGTGCCCCCGACGGCGGCGACGAGGACGACGAGGACCAGCGCCACCGCGATCCGCTTGGCCCGTCCGGGCCTGCGCTGGCGCGCGGGGCGGCGCTCCTTCGGCGGGGCCGGCGGTGCCGGAGGCCCCGGGACCGGCGGCTGCGGCCGATCGACGATGACGGAGGTGCGCTCGTGGTCGGGCGCGACCAGGTCGGGCATGCCCTCCCACAGCGAGCTCACCGGGTCGGGCGTGGTGTCGCCGTCGATCTCGGCGGGCGCGGCCGCACGGGTCGCCGGCAGCAGGTCGGCGACCAGCTCGGGGTCGGTGCGGACGCCGTCGTGGAGGGCCTGGACGACCCGGCGCACGTGGTGAAGCAGCACCGTGGCGTCGGCCGGGCGCAGGCTCGGGTCGCGGGTCGTGGCCCGAGCGGCGAGCGCGTCGACGTAGTCGGGGATGCCGGGGACGACGCTCGAGGGCGCCGGCACGTCCTCGTGGACGTGGCGGTAGGCGACCGCGATCGGGGTCTCGCCGGTGTGGGGCTTGGTGCCGGTCAGCAGCTCGAACAGGATCACGCCGGCGGCGTACACGTCCGCGCGGGCGTCGGCCCGCTGCTCGACGACCAGCTCGGGGGCGAGATAGGAGACGGTGCCGATGAGGACGCCGTTGGTCGCGGTGTGCTGGGTGTCGGCGCTGACCGCCTTGGCCAGGCCGAAGTCGGCGACCTTGACCCTCCCGTCGTCGGCGATGAGGACGTTCTCGGGCTTCACGTCGCGGTGGATCAGGCCCGCGCGGTGGGCGGCGCCGAGCGCGGAGAGCACGGGGTCGAGCAGCGCCAGCGCCCGCTCCGGCGACATCGGGGCGTCCTTGACGAGGGTGTCGCGCAGGGTGTGCCCCGGGACGTACTCCATGACCAGGTAGACGGTCCCGTCGCTCTCGTCGCGCCCCTGGTCGAAGACCGCCACCACGTTCGGGTGCGAGAGCCGGGCCGCGGCCTTGGCCTCGCTGACGAAGCGGCGGGCGAACGAGTCGTCGTCGTGGGTCGTCGCATCCCCGAGCCCGGGGTGCATGATCTTGACCGCCACGGTGCGGTCCAGTCGGGTGTCGACGGCCTCGTAGACGCTGGCCATGCCACCGCGCGCGATCCGGATGCCGATCCGGTAGCGCGCGTCGAGCAGCCGCCCGAACTGGTGGTCCTCGACCCGCTTCGATCCGGCCGGAGGGTCGCCGGGGCGCGCGGCGGGGCCGCCGCGAGCGCGCTGGTCTTCGTGCACAGCGACCCTCCTGTGCATGTTCTGCTGAACCGGCCGGGGAAGTGACCGGAGCGACCATGGTACGGGGCGGGGCCCCACCCGCCCGAAGCCACGCCGACGGGCCCGGTGAGGGAGGATGGACCCCATGAGCGAACCGCGACTGGCCGACCACGACCTCGCCGCCCTCGTCGACGAGTGGCTGGACTGGGACCAGGCCGCCGATCTGATCGGGGTCACGCCCGCCAAGGTGCGCACCATGGTCCGCGAGCACCAGCTCGCCGCCGCCGTGCCCGCGCCCGGGCGTCGGCAGGCGATCCCGACGCTCTTCCTCGTCGACGGCGAGCCGGTCAAGGGACTGCCCGGGCTGCTGACCGTGCTGCACGACAACGGCTTCGACGACCGCGAGTGCATCGCCTGGATCTTCCTCGACGCCGACCTGCCCGGGCGCCCGATCGACGCGCTCCACGAGAACCGTGGCTCCGAGGTGAAGCGTCGCGCCCAGGCGCTCGCCTTCTGAGCATGAGCCGGCGTACGACCAAGGTCGTCTCCTCGGTCATCACCGTCGTCCTGCTGGTCGGCGTGTGGTGGCTGCAGTCACGCGGCGGCGACGAGGAGCCCTCTCGGGCCGGCGAGGCCCCGAGCATCGCCTCCTCGCCGAGCGCCGCGGCGGCGCGCGACGACGACGGCATCGCGTACGTCGATCTGGCGGACCTGCCGCCGGAGGCGGCCGAGACCGTCGAGCTGATCGACGCCGGCGGGCCCTTCCCGTACCCCGGCAAGGACGGCTCCACCTTCGGCAACTTCGAGGGCGTGCTGCCGGACCGGCCGCGCGGCTACTACGCGGAGTACACCGTCGCCACGCCCGGTCTCGACCACCGCGGCGCGCGGCGGATCATCGCCGGCGACGGGGGAGAGCTCTACTGGACCGCCGACCACTACGAGTCGTTCGAGAGGCTGCGGCGATGAGGTGGGGCCAGTGAGCGGGCTCGCCGCCGTGCTGGCCGGCCGGCACGCCCCGGGCGTCCATCGGTGGGCCTCGGCGCTCGACGTCGCCGACGTGCGCCACGCGGTGGAGCGGGCCGGCTGGGGCTTCGGGTACGTCGACGGCGTCGGCCTGGAGACCCGCCCCGACGTGCTGCGGGCGATCGGGGGCGCGCTCGCGTTCCCGGGCCACTACGGCGCCAACCTCGACGCCCTCAACGACTGCCTGCGCGACCTGCCCGGCCCCACGGTGCTGCTGTGGGACGCCTGGTCCTGGTTCGCCCGCGCCGAGCCGCGGTGGTTCGGCGTCGTCACCGACGTGCTGGCGCGGCGGGGCCCGGACGACCCGGCGATCGAGGTGCTGCTGCGGGGCGAGGGGCCCGCGGACGCCGTGCCCCTGCTGGACTGAGACCGGTCCTCACCCGGTCGCGGGCTCGCCGTAGAAGGACGTGGCCGTGCGGTACATCAGCCGGGCGAGGACGGCGCCGCCGCGCGGGCCGGGGTGGATGCGGTCGCCGGCGAAGTCCGGGACACGGGAGCGCAGCGCCGCCCAGTCCGCGATCCGCGCGTCGGCGTGTGTCCGGGCGTAGCGGCGCAGCTTGGCGTTCGCCGGCCCGATCCAGGACCGCGGCCCACTCGCCGTGACCAGCACGAACCGGTGACCGGGCCCGGCCGCGCCGATGGCGTCGGTGAGCTGGTGGGGGGCGAAGTCGCCGTTCGTGCCCAGGGCGATGACGACCACGGGGCGCAGCGCGCCGGCCTTGCGCAGCCCGCGGATCCGCTTCTCCAGGCTCCACATCTGCATGCCCACGTGGGCGCGGACATCGGCGTGGGGCAGCAGCTCGTAGAGCGCCGGCGCGGCGGCCACGGTGACCGAGTCGCCGATGACGGTGAGGTCGCGGCCGTCGTCCGGGCCCGGCGAGGCCCACGGCGATGCCGCCGGAGCCGGGCCGGGGGGCGGCACAGGTACGGGCGGCGCGGGCGGTGCCGCCTGCCGGTGCGCCTCGATCGCGGCCTCGCCGGTGTCGAGACTCACCCGGAGGGCGCTGTGGTCACGGGAGTTCCCGATCCCCGCGGTGACGGTGCCTGAGACCAGCGCG
Source organism: Nocardioides sp. S5-5 (assembly GCF_054954065.1). Taxonomy (NCBI): domain Bacteria; kingdom Bacillati; phylum Actinomycetota; class Actinomycetes; order Propionibacteriales; family Nocardioidaceae; genus Nocardioides; species Nocardioides sp. S5-5. The sequence goes on along the minus strand of NZ_CP199913.1, from coordinate 2,934,672 downwards.
GCGACGACGGTGCTGACGGCGATGCCGACCAGTCCGGTCCGCTCGCCGAGCGCCACCACCCGGCGCGCCGAGGCCCGGTAGCCGTTCCGCAGCACCGGCTGCTCGAGATGACGCCACGACAGCGCCGCGAGTGCCAGCGTGATCGGTACGGCGCCCACGGCGAGCGGCACGCCGGGCGCCACCTGCAGCAGCACCACGATCACGGGCCAGTGCCACAGGTAGATCCCGTAGCTGCGTCGGCCCGCCCAGCGCAGCAGCGGCGCGGACAGCGCGAGCGCGACCGGCGAACGGCCGCAGTCCAGGCGCCGGGCGTCACCCGTCACGTGGAGCACGACCAGCGCCGTGGCGATCGCGACCACCGCCGTGGCGCCGAGGTAGGTGAGCGGCGCGTCCCAGGGCAGCAGCGCGATCGCGAGCAGGCTGCCGGCCGCTGCCGCGACCGCTGTCCGCAGCCGCACCTCGACCACCCACAGGGCGGCGGTCGCGCCGATCAGCAGCGCGAAGCCGTGGGTGTCGGTGCCGAAGTAGAGCCGGTCCAGCGACGCGCCGCTCAGCTGTCCCACGGCCATGGCGACGACGCCGAGCGCGGCGAGCACCGCCACGACCTGCCCGCGCCGCTCCTCGCCGAAGCGCCGGGTGGCGGACAGGATCAGCCACAGCAGCACCGGCCAGACCAGGTAGAACTGCTCCTCGACGGCCAGCGACCACAGGTGCTGCAACACCGGCGCCTCGAACCGGTCCGCGTACGACGCCGGCCCGCCGGCCTGGTACCAGTTGCTGCTGAAGGTCAGCGCCGCGAGCACCTGCTGCCGCAGCCGCACCTCCAGCGCGCCGCCGAGCAGTCCGGTGGTCGCGGTCACCACCAGCAGCACCGCGACCAGCGCGGGCAGGATCCGGCGGGCTCGTCGTACCCAGAACCGCGCGAAGCGCGGTCGCCCCGATCCGTCGGCCTCGCGCACCAGCTCCGAGGTGATCAGGAACCCGGACAGGACGAAGAACATGTCGACGCCCAGGAAGCCGCCGGGCAGCCGGTGCGGGAACAGGTGGTAGCCGACGACGGCGAGCACGGCCACGCCGCGGAGCCCGTCGAGGGCGAGCACGCGGGCTGGTCGGGACTCGGGGAGCCGGTCGTTCGGGTTCACGCGGAGCGGGCGGCCCGGAGCCGAGTCAACGGGTGCGACGGGTCGCCGCGGCGGCCAGCTGTTCGAGCACCCGGCACGCCTCGACGTCCCAGCCGGCCTCGGCCTGGCCGCGGCGCAGCGCGTCGACAGCCTGGCGGGCGAGGTCGTCGATCATCGACTCGACCTCGGCGCGGGCTCCGCAGTCGTCGATGACGGCCCGCAGGTCGGCGACCTCGGCCTCGGTCAGCGTGGTGCCGAGCGCGCCGTCGAGGCGCTCGGCGTCGCCGGGGGAGGCCTTCTCGAGCGCCAGCGCGACCAGCACGGTCCGCTTGCCCTCGACCAGGTCGTCGCCGGCCGGCTTGCCGGTGGTGGCCGGGTCGCCGAAGACGCCGAGCAGGTCGTCGCGCAGCTGGAAGGCCTCGCCGAGGGGGAGGCCGAAGGCGGTCAGCAGCCCCAGGGTGGCCGCGTCGGCGCCGGCGAGGGCGGCGCCCACGTGGAGCGGGCGCTCGATGGAGTACTTCGCGGACTTGTAGCGCAGCACGGTCATCGCCTGCGCGACGTCGGCGCGGCCGCGGGCCTGGACCGACACGTCGAGGAACTGGCCGGCGATCACCTCCGAGCGGCACAGGTCGAGCACGTCGAGGGCGGGGCCGACCCGGTCCCAGCCCAGGCCGCAGCGGCGCAGCAGCTCGTCGGACCACGACAGCAGCAGGTCGCCGAGCAGGATCGCCGCCGCGGCGCCGTACTGCTCCGGGTCGCCCCGCCAGCCGTCGGCGCGGTGGGCGCGCTCGAAGGTGCGGTGGGTGGCCGAGCGGCCGCGGCGGGTGTCGGAGGCGTCCATCAGGTCGTCGTGGACCAGCGCGCTGGCGTGGAGCAGCTCGAGGGCGGCGGCGGCGCGACGTACGGCCTCGGCGTCGGCACCCGTCGGCGCCCCCGCGAGCGCGGCGAAGCCCCAGTGGCAGAACGCCGCGCGGAACCGCTTGCCGCCCGACACGGTCACCCGCGCCTCGGACAGCAGCCGCGACGCGTCGCCGCCGAGCGGCGCGAGCCGGGTCGCCTGGTCGGCGAGGAAGGCGTCGAGGGTGGCCTGGACCTCGGTCCGGAAGGGCGTCGGGTCCCATGCCTGGCTGGTCACGGTGTGAGCCTAGTGACCACCAGTGACTGGGGCGAACGGCGAGATGCCCGGCCCCGGCCCGCGCGGGCCACCTACACTGCGGCTCATGACCACCGGTGCTGGGCGCTCCCTCGGCGAGATCCTCCGTGAGGGCGGGCGCTCGTTCTCCTTCGAGTTCTTCCCCCCCAAGGACGAGGCGGGGGAGGCGCAGCTGTGGGACGCGATCCGGGCGCTGGAGCCCTACCGCCCGAGCTTCGTGTCGGTGACCTACGGCGCCGGCGGCAGCACCCGCGACAAGACGGTCGCCATCACCGGCCGGATCGCGCGCGAGACCTCGATGGTCCCGATGGCGCACCTCACCTGCGTCGGGCACACCCGCGACGAGCTCGAGGGGATCCTCGACGCCTACGTCGCCGAGGGCGTCAGCCACGTGATGGCGCTGCGCGGCGACCCGCAGGAGGGCCCGCGCGCCGACTGGACGCCGACCGAGGGTGGGCTCAACTACGCCGTCGAGCTGGTCGAGCTGGCCCGCTCGCGCGGTGACTTCCGGGTCGGCATCGCCGCCTTCCCCGAGGGCCACCCCTCGGCGGACTCGCTCGACGTCGACGCCGATGTGCTGGTCGCCAAGGCCAAGGCGGGCGCCGAGTTCGCGGTCACCCAGATGTTCTTCCGCGCGGCCGACTACTTCGCGCTGGTCGAGCGGGTCCGTGCCCGCGGCGTCGACATCCCGATCCTGCCCGGCATCATGCCGATCCTGAACCTGTCGGCCATCCGTCGCCAGGGCGAGCTGATCGGCACCAGCGTCCCCGACGACATCGTCGAGCGGATCAGCGCGTACGACGGCGACGCGGCCGCCGTGCGCGCCGAGGGCATCCGGATCGCGGCGGAGCTGTGCGACGAGCTGCTCGCCGGCGGCGCGCCCGGCTTGCACTTCTACACGCTGAACCGGTCCCGGGCGACGCTGGAGATCTTCGAGGCGCTGCAGATCACGGTCTGATCAGGCCGGGCCGATCAGCTGGGCGACCAGCGCGGCCGACTGGGTCACGAACGGCACGCCCGCGCCCGGGGCGGCGTGGGCGCCGGCGGCGTACACGCCCGCGACGGGCGTGGCGGGACCGAGCCGGCGACGTACCGTGCCGCGGCCCTGCCACAGCACGCCCATCGGCGAGCCGCGCCACTGCTCGACCTGGTCGCGCGGGGACAGGTCGACCCGGGTGACGACGTTCTCGCGGACGTCGATCCGGTGGCGGGCCAGCGCGTCGAGGAGGTCCTCGGCGATCTTGCCGCGCCCGTGGACGGTCCAGGCGGTGCCGCCGTCGGGGGCGGCGCCGCCCGGGCGCACCGCCAGCAGCGGCTCCTCGTGGATGACCAGCTCGTGGGCCAGCTCGGGGACGTCGCCGGCCAGTCCGACATGGGTCACGACCGGCGGGATCGAGGGCATGGTGCGCTCGACGTGGGGCGCCAGCGTGGGCAGCCGGCGCGGGTCGATCGCCACCACGACGGCGTCGGCGTCGGCCTCGCCCTCGGCGGTGCGTACGGCGACCACGCGGCCCTCGCGCACGACCAGGTCCTCGACCTCGAGTCCGGTGCGCACGCGCACGCCGCGGGTCTCCAGGCGCGCGGTGAGCAGTTCGGCGACCCGGCCCATCCCACCGGGGACCCGCCAGCCGCCGAAGCACTGCTCGAGGTAGGCGGTGACGCCCACCCACGAGGGCGCGTTGCGCAGGTCGTGCCCCTCGGCCACGGCGGGGTAGCCGGCGACCAGCGCCAGCCGCTCGTCGCGCAGCGCGTGGCGCAGCCGCTTGTGGAGCGTCTCGCGGATGTCGAACATCGCGTCCAGCTCCTTGGGGACCGCGCCCTTCGTGCGCGGGTCCCAGGGCACCTCGACGTAGTGGCGGCGCAGCACGTCCCACACCGGCCCGTAGACGTCGACGTGGGCCGCCCACTTCTCGCCGAGCCCCGGGGCGAGCTCGTCGAAGGCGGCGATCTGGTCGGCCCGGGAGCCGCCGGGCAGCAGCACCGAGGTGCGGTCGGCGAACCGGTGCTCGCGCAGCACCGGCAGCGGCTCCAGGTCGGTGCCGAGCTCCTTCTCCAGCGGGCGCCCGGACTTGCGGAACAGGTCGCGCAGCGCGGCCGGCAGCAGGGTACGTGCCGGGCCGGCGTCCCACCGGTAGCCGTCCTGCTCGACCGGCGCCAGCGCACCGCCGAGCCGGCCGGACGCCTCCAGCAGGGCGACCTCGTGGCCGAGCTTGGCCAGCCGCGCGGCCGCGGCCAGGCCGCCGAGACCGCCGCCGATCACGACGATGCGCACCGGCTCAGTCCTTCGCGACGTCGAGGGGAGTGCCCCCGGTGAGGTCGAGCAGCTCGTCGTACGTCGTCGAGAAGACCGCGGCCGGGTGCCCGGCCGCCGCCCAGACCACCTCGTGGCGCTGCAGCCACGGGTCGAGATAGGTGCGCACCGGCGCCGGGTGGCCGATGGGGGAGACCCCGCCGATCACCTGGCCGGTGTGGGTGCGGACGAACTCCGGCTTCGCGCGACGCAGCGCGGGACCGCCGATCGTGGCCCGTGCCAGGTCGGTGTCGACCCGGTGCGCGCCGGAGGTGAGGATCAGCACCGGCGTGCCGTCGGCGTCGAAGAGCAGGCTGTTGGCGATCGCGCCCACCTCGCAGCCCAGTGCCTCGGCGGCCAGTGCGGCGGTGTGGACCGAGTCGGGCAGAATGACGATCTCGCCGGTTCCGCCCCGGCGCTGGTGCTCGTCGCGGAACCGGGTGATCGAGGGATGCTCGGCCGACATGGGGTGACCCTATCGAGCACGACCCACCCACGGACTGGAGGAACCATGCCCGAGACCGACGTCGAGCAGCAGACCGGGCCGACGGTCCGCCCGCCCGCGGTCGTGATCGCGTGCTGGCTGCTGTGGATCCTGGTCGCGGCCGGGCTGCTGGTGTGCGTGCTCGTCGTCACCCAGCGTGAGGACCTCGGCAGCGTCTGGTCGCCGATGCAGGTCGGTGACAGCACCGTCCAGCCGGTCGAGTTCGTCCCCGTCATCCTGGTCCTGTACGGCGTCACGGCGGTGCTCTCCGCCACTCTGATCGCCCTCTTCCGGGTCGGCTACAACTGGGCCCGCCACGCGCTGGCCGCGATCGTCGCCGGTGTGATCGTCGTCGCGGTCGCCACGGTGCGCACCGACCCGCCCACCATGGTCGACGGAATGGCCATCGCCGCCGCCGTGATCAGCGCCGTGACGCTGGTCTTCCTGTGGCATCCCCAGAGCCGGGAGTATATGCGCACCGCCGCCCGCCGAGCCGCCTCTTGAGCTGTGTCGGACCCGAGGTGTACCTTCGGACTGTTCGAACACCTGTTCGAACAGATTCTGAGGAGAAGACGCCGTGGCCCAGCAGTTCGCCCCTCGCCCGGTCAGCCCGCACGCCCTGCCGGCGACCACCCACAACTACCTGATCCGGTCGGCGGAGTCGCTGAGCGAGGCGGTCGCCGCCCGTGACGTCGCCACCCGCTACGCCTGCGCCCATGTCGCGGCGCTGCGCGCCGCGGCGGCGCTGCTCGCCGCGCGGGCCCGCCCCGAGACGGGCCGGCGCCGAGCGCAGCGCAACGCGTGGGTGCTGCTGGCCGAGGTCGTGCCCGAGCTCGCCGAGTGGGCGTCCTTCTTCGCGGCCGGCGCGGGCAAGCGTGCGGCCGCCGAGGCCGGCTCGGTCCGGGCCGCCACCGAGCGGGAGGCCGACGACCTGGTCCGCGACGCCGACCGCTTCCTCGCTCTGGTGGAGCAGGCCCTCGGCCTGACGCCGCACGTCTCGCTCGGCGAGCAGCTCGCCGGCCTGGCGGTCGGCTGACGGAGTCGAGGCGGACGGTGGCTTGGCGGTGGTGGTCGAGATCGGTCGTCTCGGGAAGCGGCTAGTGGTCATCTCCGGAAGTTCTTCGGGTGTCCCGCACCCCGGGCACGCACCTCGCGGCGTTGCCGACGCTGGCGAGACGACCCGGTATGGCTGCGCGCCGGCGCCTTGCGATGCACGCACCCGGAGCACGGGCCACCCCCGCACAACTTCCGGAGATGACCACTAGTGTTCGGGCCATGGCTTCTCGCGAGCAGCGTGGATCGGTCCGCACCGCGGTCGTATGGGACGCCCTGGAGTCCGCGCTCGTGGGTGGACCCCGCGATGTCGTGGACCTCGGCGGCGGCACCGGCGGCTTTGCCGTACGGCTGGCGGAGTCGGGCCACCGGGTGCGCGTGGTCGACCCCAGCCCCGACGCCCTGGCGGCGCTGGCCCGCCGGGCGCGCGAGGTCGACCTCGAGGTGTCCGGCCTGCAGGGCGACGTCACCGATCTCGTCGACGTCGTCGGGGCGGGGAGCGCCGACGTGGTGCTGTGCCACGGCGTGCTCGAGGTGGTCGACCCGTCTCTCGCGCTGGCGCGGGTCGCCGAGGTGCTGCGGCCCGGCGGCCTGCTCAGCCTGGTCGTCGGCCAGCGGCACGCCTCCGTCATCACCCGGGCGATGGCCGGCCACTTCCAGCTGGCGCGCGAGCTGCTCGACGACCAGCAGCCGGTTGACACCCGCACCGGGCGCCGGTTCACGGCCGAGGAGGTCCGCGAGCTGCTCGCCGCCCACGGCTTCGGCGCGGTCTCGGTCCACGCCGTCCGGGTCTTCGCCGACCTGGTCCCCGCGGCCCTGGTCGACCAGGAGCCCGGTGCCGCCGCGGCCCTCGTCGAGCTGGAGCGAGCCGTCGCCCAGCGCCCGGAGTACCTCCCGCTGGCCACCCAGCTCCACGCCCTGGCGCACACCGCCTCCTGACCCGGGCCCGACAGGACCCGCTCGGCCCGGGGACGGGTCGTGACCATCGCGTACCCGATCCTGCACGTCGACATGGACGCGTTCTACGCGTCGGTGATGATCCGCGACCGTCCCGAGCTCCACGACGTCCCCGTGGTCGTCGGGGGTGGGCACCGCGGGGTGGTGCTGTCGGCCAACTACCCGGCCCGGCGCTACGGCATCCGCTCCGGCATGCCCGGCGTCGAGGCCGCTCGGCTGTGCCCCCACGCCGTCACCATGCCGCCCGACTTCGGCCTGCTCACGCCGGTGTCGAAGGCGATCATGGAGACCTTCCGCACGGTCACCCCGCTGGTCGAGGTGACCTCGCTCGACGAGGCCTTCCTCGACGTACGCGGCGCGGTCAGGCTGTTCGGGCCGCCCGAGGCGATCGCCGAGCGGCTGCGCTCCCGGATCCGCGCCGAGCACGGCATCACCTGCTCGGTCGGCATCGCCGCCTCGATCTCGGTCGCCAAGCTCGCCAGCCGACAGGCCAAGCCCGACGGCGTGCGGGTGATCGCGCCCGACCGGTTCGTCGCGGAGGTCCACCCGCTCGACGTCGGCGTCCTGTACGGCGTCGGCGAGGCCACTCGCCAGCGCCTCCACCGCCTCGGGCTGGTCACCGTCGGCGACGTCGCCGCGATCGAGGTCGGCCTGCTGCGGCGGATGCTCGGCCACCACCTCGGCGGCCACCTGCACGCCCTGGTGTGGGGGAGCGACCGCACCGAGCTGGTGCCGGGCGGCGCCGGCGTCTTCGGCTTCGGGGAGGGTGAGCCCGAGAGCAGCATGGGCGCGCAGCACACGCTGGCGGTCGACGTCCGCGACCGGACGGCGCTGCGCCGTGAGCTGCTCCGGCTGACCGCCCGCGTCACCGCCCGGGTCCGCGGTGCCGGCCGCACGGGCCGCACCGTCACGGTCACGGTCCGGTTCGCCGACTTCGCCACCGTCCAGCGCTCGCGCACCCTGCCGGAGCCCACCGACGTCACCCAGGAGGTGTACGCCGTCGCGGTCGCCCTCCTCGACGGCCTCCTCGAGGCCCGCCGCCCCCGCCCGCTCGCGGTCCGCCTGGTCGGTGTCCGGGTCGAGGGGCTGCGCCACCTGCGCCCCGCCGACACCCGCCAACTGGTCCTCGGCGAGCGCGACCTCGGCTGGCCCGACGCCGACCGCGCCGTGGACCGCGCGGTCGACCGGTTCGGCTCCGCGGCGGTGCGCCGGGCCAGCCTGCTGTGATCTCGAGGCCACAATTTCGGGGCAGCCCTACCACCGCTGGAGATGCCTGCCTACACTTGGAGGAAGAGTCATCGGCGGAGACCCGCCTCACACGTGTCGGAGGATTCGGTGCCACTCTCGGAAGAGGAGCTGCGACTGCTGGAGCAGATGGAGCGCGCCCTCAGCGAGGAGGACCCGAAGTTCGCGTCCACCCTCCGGGGCACGACCCTCCGCCAGGCAGCCCGTCGCCGTGCCATCCTCGCCGGCGTGGTGTTCGCCGCCGGCGTCGCCGTGATGATGGGCGGGGCCGTCAGCGGCTACTGGCCCGTCGGCGTCGCCGGCTTCCTGATCATGCTCGCCTCGGCCACCATCCTGCTCGGCTCGCTGCGCAGCCAGCGCGGCGGCGCCGCCGCCAACGTCACGAACCACCCGTCCGGCTTCGGCGTCGTCGACGGAGGTCGCCGCGGTCACCACAGCCGGGGCCACGGCCGCTCCTCCGGCTTCATGGACACCCTCCAGGCCCGCTGGCGCCGCCGCCGCGACCGCGGCGGCTTCTGACCTGATCCGGCTCCCGCCGACCACACCACCGTCAGCCCTCGGCTCGCCACCCGGGGGCTGTGTCATGTCCAGCGGTCGACCTCCCCCTCCCGTCGACGTCAGGACGCGACGGGAGAACGGGAGGCTCAACCGGAGAACGGGGAGGCTCGACGGGTCAGCGTCGCCAAACCGAGAGGGGCACCCACCGCGCCCGTCGCCGCGCCCGCGGCGTGACGCCGGCCTCCAGCGCGGCCACGACCAGCGCCCCGTCCGCGGCGAGTGAGCTGCGCTCCAGCGTGGCGACCGCGCCGGGCCGGGCGTAGCGCGACCGCTCGACGGCGTGGACCAGCCGCTCCAGGGCGTCGGCGGCCTCGGGGGCGGCGTCCGGTCCGGTGCGGGGTCGCTCGGCGGGGCGGTCGGTGGGGGCGGCGAGGTGGCCGAGCAGGAAGCCGCCGGCCTCGCGGGGGGAGCGGCCGGCAGGCCAGGCCAGGCCCAGGTCGAGGGCCGTGGCCCGGATCTCGGCCCAGACGTCATCGGGCGCTCCCGCGAGCCGGGTACGACGCCCGCGGGAGCGCACGGTCGTCGGCCCGCCGAGAGCGGCCGCGGCGGCGAGCAGCAGCACGAGCAGGACCGCACCGCCGATCAGCACCGGCAGCGGCGGGCCGCCCTGGTCGGCACCGGCGGCGGCGCCGGGGTCGCGGTCGATCTCGGGGCGGTTGTTCGGCCGGCCGCTGGGAGCGACGGTGGTGGTGGCGCCGGGGGCGGCGGAGGTGGCGCCGGTCGGCCCGCCGCGCGGGTCGTCGCTGCCGCCGTCGACCGGCACCCGGGTGTAGGCAGGGACGTTCTGGACCCTTCCGGAGGGGGTCGGCTCGAAGCGCACCCAGCCGGAGCCGGCGAAGTACAGCTCGGGCCAGGCGTGCAGGTCGTGGCTGCTGTACTCCCAGGTGCCGTCGTCGACCTGATCGGGCTGGAGGAAGCCGACGGCGACCCGGGCGGGGATGCCGAGGATCCGGGCCATCACCGCCATCGCGGAGGCGAACTGCTCGCAGTAGCCCACCCGGCCGTCGCGGGACAAGAACCCCTCGAGGGTCTGGTTGCCGGTTCCCTTCGGCGCCTTCTGCAGGTCGTAGGTGAACCCGCCGTCCAGCCGGAACCAGCGTTGCAGGAGCAGCGCGCGCTCGTAGTCGGTGGTCGCGCCGGAGGTGACGTCGCGCGCCAGGTTGCGCACCAGCGGGGGCACCGTGCCCGGGAGGTGGAGGACCTCCTCGGAGACGTCGCCGGTGCGGGAGTTGGCGAAGAAGGCGCGGTCGGTGCCGAAGTCGAGGTCGACGCCGGTCATCGAGTAGCTGATGCCGCGGGTGTCGAGGTCGTTGTCGGCGGCGAGGAAGTCCATCGTGGACGGGTCGAAGCGCCAGTCGCCGGGTGCGTCGACCTCGGAGACCGGGTACTGCGTCGGCAGCCAGGTGGAGTCGAGGTCGCGGGTGACGAAGACGTCGTAGTCGTAGGTGGTGCGCGGCACGTCGTCGGAGAGCCCGGAGGGGAGCGGGACCGACCCGTCGGCGCGGTCGTCGCGGGCCACGTCGCGGTCGCCGCTGCTCCACTCCTCGCCGGTGTAGCGGTTGAGCACCGAGATCCGCAGGTACGACGGCGCGGGGTCGTCGGTGCGCACCCGGACCAGCGGCAGGTCCTCGCCGCGCTCCAGGTCGCGGCGCATGTCGGCGACCGGCTTGCGGATCCGGATGTCGCCGTTGCCGCTGCCGCTGCCGAGGTCGAGGACGTTGACGCCGGCGGTCGGCAGGAACAGCGGTACGACGAGGGCCAGCGCGGTCGCGGTGACGCCGATCCGGCCGGCACCGGCCCGCATCGCCTCACGCAGCGGGTTGCCGCGCCACCGGGTGTCCTCCTCCGGCCCGACCGTGCGCCCCCAGCGCAGCAGGTGCTCGCGCGACTCCAGGTGGAGCAGGACGAGGAAGCCGGCGGCCGCGGCGAGGAAGCTGGTGGCGTCCGGGCCGCCGTCGAGCACGCCGCTGGGCAGGGCGTAGACGGCGAGCAGGCCGAGCCCCGCGACCGGGACCCGGCGCAGGGTGCAGGCGAGGGTCTCGACGAGGACCAGGACGGCGGCGCCGACGACGACGAGCAGCGGCCACACCGGCGGGACCCGCTCGCCGATCGGCGCGGCGTACTGGCGGGCGCTGCGCACCGACGTCTCGAGCGCCTGCCAGATCTCGGCGGCGGTGCCGCCGACCGGGATCAGGGAGCCGGTGATCTGGTGGGACACGAAGACGGTGGCCAGCAGCACCTGCGCCAGTGCGGTGAGCCAGCGCGGCGTACCGGACCAGCGCAGGGTCGCGCCGCTCAGCGCGAGCAGCCCGCCGAGCACGGCGAGCGGGCGCAGGTAGCTGCCCGGCATCTCGACGAAGCCGCGCCAGGCGGTCAGCGCGGCCCAGGTGGTGAGCACGGCGACCACGCCGAGCAGCAGGACCGGGCCGAAGGCGCCACGGCGGTCGGTGATCGTGGGGCCGGCGCCGCTCATCCGCGCGCACCTCCCCGCACGGGGGCCCGGCCGAGCTCGCGCCAGGCCGCGTCGAGGTGGTCGCGGGGGCCGAGCGGAGTGGCCCGCCAGGCGAGCGAGGTCACCGGGGCCGCCGCGGCCGGGCCGAGGCCGGCGCGGCTGGGCGACCACTGGTCGACGTCGAGCACCAGGGCGAGGGCGGCCCCGGCGTCGTGCCGGATCCGGCGCAGGGCCGCGTTGTCCTCGGCGAGGAAGCCGCCGAGGACCGCGACCACGACGCCGCCGCGGGCCTGCTCGCCGGACCAGGTCACGTCGAGCGTGGCGCGGTGCGTCATCTCCAGCACGGCGAGGTGCTCGAGGGCCCGCTCCGCGCCGAGAGTCGCGGTGCTGGAGTCCGTGGGCCGGACGAGCCCGCCGCCGATGCCGTCGGCGGTGCAGAGCTGGACGGCGTACCCGTGCTGCTCGAGGTGGACCGTGATCGAGGCGGCCGCGATCACCGCCGCCTCGAGACTGGACGCCGGTCCCTGGCCGCGGTGGGCGAGCAGCCGGTTGTCGAGCAGCACGGTGGCGTGCGCCTCCCAGGGCTGCTCCTCGCGGCGCACCATCAGCTCGCCGATCCGGGCCGAGCTGCGCCAGTGGACCCGGCGCAGGTCGTCGCCGCGGCGGTACTCGCGGACGCTGGCGTCCTCCGCCGACCCGGAGGCGAAGGCCTGCGGGCGGTGCTCGCCGGCGCCCTGCCAGCCGCCGGTCAGCGGGATCGACGGGAGCGGTACGACGCGCGGGGTCACCGTGAGCTGGGCGGTGCCGCCGATCGGCCGCCGGCGCTCGACCAGCCCGAACGGGTCGGCGAGGCGGGCGACGACCGGCCCGACGACGTACCGGCCCCGGATGTCGGAGCGGACCGGATAGGACACGGTGCGCTCCCAGACCCCGCCGAGGCCCTGGAGCACGAACCGGGCGCGTCCGCCGAGGGCGTAGGGGAGGGTGTCCTCGACCAGCAGGGCGCCGTCGGAGCGCTTGCGGTCGCTGGCGATGGTGAGGTCGATCCGCGCGGTCTCGCCGGCGCGGAGCAGCCGCGGCCACACGGTGCGGGTCACCGTCGGGTCGTGCTTGCGCCGGCTCACCACGAGCGCCGCCAGCAGCGGCAGGGCCAAGACGAGCACGCCGACCCGGGTGAGCGCGGGCTGGCCGAAGCCGACGGCGCACACGACCGCGGTCGCCCCGGCTGCGACGAACGCGCGTCCGCGCAGAGTCAGGGAGGAGAGGTGCCGGCGCATGGGCTGACCGCGCATGCTCGTCAGGAGGTGGGCTCGGGCACCGGGACCTGCGCCGCGATGCCCTCCAGGATGGCCGCCACGGTCCGCCCGCCGATCGCCGCCTCGGCGCTGGGCAGCAGGCGGTGGGCGAGCACCGGCTGGATCAGCGCCCGCAGGTCGTCGGGCAGGACGTAGTCGCGGCGGTGCAGCGCCGCTCGCGCCTTGGCGGCGCGGACCAGGTGGAGCGTGGCCCGTGGGGAGGCGCCGAGCACCAGCTCGGGGCTGTTGCGGGTGGCGGCGGTGAGCGCGACGGCGTACCGCTGCACCGTGTCGGACACGTGGACCTGGCTGACGATCGCGCACATCTTGCGGATCTCGGCGCTGTCGGTCACCGGCTCCAGGTCGTCGAGCGGGTTGACCGCGCCGTGGTTGGAGAGCATCGCGATCTCGGCGGCCGGCACGGGGTAGCCGATCGAGACCCGGGCGAGGAACCGGTCGCGCTGGGCCTCGGGGAGGGGGTAGGTGCCCTCCATCTCGACCGGGTTCTGGGTCGCGATCACCATGAACGGCGACTCCAGCTGGTAGGTGATGTTGTCGACCGTGACCTGTCGCTCGGCCATGCACTCCAGCAGGGCGGACTGGGTCTTGGGGGAGGCGCGGTTGATCTCGTCGCCGATCACCACGTTGGCGAACACCCCGCCCGGCCGGAACTCGAACTCCCGCGTCGACTGGTTGTAGACCGAGACGCCGGTGATGTCGGACGGCAGCAGGTCCGGCGTGAACTGGATCCTGCGCACCGTCGAGTCGATGCTGCGGGCCAGCGCCTTGCTCAGCATGGTCTTGCCGACCCCGGGGACGTCCTCGAGGAGCAGGTGGCCCTCGGCCAGCAGGACGACGATCGCGGCCGAGACCACCTCGCCCTTGCCCTCGATCACCTTCTCGACGTTGGCCTGGATCCGGCCGGCGACCCGGGCAACGGTGTCGACATCGGTGCTCGGCGACTCCACGGCGTGCTCTCCCTCTCTCAGCAGCCACCTCGCTGCGGTGGAGCAACCCTACGGCCGCCGTGGGAACCGCGGCATCACCACGACCGAGCGCGCGGTGGGGCCCCACGCGTCCGGAAGTGGGGTGTGGGTGGTTGACGGTGGGGGAAAGTGGAGTAGTGTGGGGCAAAGTGGAGGAACGGCGGAGTCCGGTGGGACGGCTGGGGGTGGCCCGATGCTCTTCATGGGCACCTACACCCCGAAGCTCGACGACAAGGGCCGCCTCTTCCTCCCGGCGAAGTTCAGGGATCGACTGGCGGAGGGCCTCGTGGTCACACAGGGACAGGACAAGTGCCTCGTCGTCTGGCCGACCGATGTCTTCGCCGAGGAGGCCGAGCGGCAAGCCGCCCGGCCGATGACCAACCGCGCCGCCCGGCGCTACGCCCGGGTGCTCTTCGCCGGCGGCGACGAGAGCACCCCCGACAAGCAGGGCCGGATCGGCATCCCGGCCCACCTGCGCGAGTACGCCGGACTCGAGCGCGACGTCGTCGTGATCGGTGTCCGGGACCGCCTGGAGATCTGGAACCCCGCCGCCTGGCGCGAGTTCCAGCTCGAGGCCCTGGACGAGTTCGCCGACCTCGACGAGGACGACGACTAGCCGCCACCGACAGACAGACAGCCACAACACAACAGCGGATCCGCAGGACGAGGTCTCAGCCCGTTCCCGCTCCCCAGGCCCTCACCTGTAGCACCTTCCCCGGCCACAGGCGACCAGCCGAACCCCGCCTTCTGGGGCACCTTCCCCGGCACCAGACGGCACCCCGAACACCGGGACGGGAGCGGGCCGGGACCTGGCTCTGCGGATCCGCGCATTTCCGAGCAGAGCCATTTCCCAGGGTCGAGGGGGCAGTATGAGCGCCGTTCACGTCCCCGTCCTGCTGGACCGGGTCGTCGCCCTCCTCGCGCCCGCGCTCGACCACGACGGCGCGGTCCTCGTCGACTGCACCCTCGGCCTCGGCGGTCACAGCGAGGCCGTGCTCGAGCGCTGTCCGCGGGCCCGGGTGATCGGCATCGACCGCGACCCGCGCGCCCTGGCGATGAGCCGCGAGCGGCTGGCGCCGTACGGCGACCGGTTCACCGGCGTGCAGGCGGTCTACGACGAGATCGCCGACGTCGTCGCCGACCAGGGTCTGCGGAAGGTGGCCGGTGTCCTCTTCGACCTCGGCGTCTCCTCGATGCAGCTCGACCGGCCCGAGCGCGGCTTCGCCTACGCCGTCGACGCGCCCCTCGACATGCGGATGGGGGACACCGGGCCGACCGCGGCCGACGTCCTCAACAGCTACAGCGCGGCCGAGCTGGCCCGGGTCCTCAAGGAGTACGGCGAGGAGAGGATGGCCCGCCGGATCGCCGACGCGGTCGTCCGCGAGCGCGAGGTCGAGCCGTTCACGAGCTCGGCGCGTCTCGTCGAGCTGCTCTACGACGTCATCCCGGCGCCCGCCCGGCGCACCGGCGGCCACCCCGCCAAGCGCACCTTCCAGGCGCTGCGGATGGAGGTCAACGACGAGCTGCGGGTGCTGCAGCGGGCGATGCCTGCCGCGGTCGAGGCGATCGGCGTCGGCGGCCGCGTGGTCGTCGAGTCCTATCACTCCCTCGAGGACCGGCTGGTCAAGCGGACCTTCGCCGCCGCGACCCGGCTCGACGTCCCCGACGACCTGCCGTTCGTGCCCGAGGGGGCCGAGCCGTCGTACCGGCTGGTCACCCGGGGCGCCGAGCAGGCCACCGAGCAGGAGGTCGAGGAGAACCCTCGCGCCGCCTCCGTCCGACTCCGCGCGATCGAGCGCATCGATGAGAACACCCGTCCGAGCACGTCGTCTGGCAAGGGAGCCGAATAGACATGTCCGCCACCTCTCCGCTGCGCAACCGGCTCCCGTACGTCGCCCCGCGGGTCGCCCAGGCGGCCCTCGAGCGGGCCCGGCTGAGCGTCGTGCCGCGCCGGCGCACCCGCGCGCCGCGCGTGCCCTTCGTGACCTTCGTGAGCGTGATCCTCCTCGGTGGGGTGATCGGCCTGCTCATGTTCAACACCTCGATGCAGCAGGCCTCCTTCCGGGAGACCGCGCTGCGCAAGCAGGCCACCGACCTCGGCGCGCAGCAGGAGGCGCTCGAGATGGACCTGCAGTCGCTCAACGACCCGGCCCACGTCGCCGCCGCCGCCGAGAGGCTGGGCATGGTGATGCCGACGACCGGCGCCGGCGTCCTGCACCTCGGCTCCGGCAAGATCAGCGGCGACCCGCAGCCCGCCCTGGGTGCGGACCGGCTGCCGCTGCAGCCGCCCGGACCGAAGCGCCCGGCCGACCTCGACCCGCCGCCGGTCAAGCAGAAGGTCAAGCCGGCCACCGACGGCGTGCCCGCCACGGTTCAGTGACCCTCGCGCCGTAGCCTCGATCCGTGAGCCGCCCCGTCCCGGACCGTCTGCCGCACCGCCGGATGCAGATCGGGTTCGTGCTCATCGCGATCGTGCTCTCGGTGTTCGCCGCGCGACTGGTGCAGCTGCAGGGCATCGACCCGCAGTCGTACGCCCAGATGGCCGCCGCCGAGGGCCAGGTGCGCGTCACCCTGCCCGCGACCCGTGGGGAGATCGTGGACCGCAACGGCGAGTCGATGGCCGACACCGTCGACGGCCGGATGATCGTCGCCGACCCCAAGGTGACCGCGCGGGTGGCGCCCGAGCTGGCCACGATCTTGTCGAAGCGGCTCGGCGTCGACTACTTCGAGACGCTGCGCAAGCTGCGGGTTGAGGGCAGCCGGTTCCAGTACATCGCCCGCCAGGTGCCCGCGAGCAAGGCCGAGAAGGTCGTCGCCGACATCCAGGAGAGGTTCCAGGACGACAAGGGCCGCCCCTTCGCCGGCCTGATGACCGAGCGGGACCCGCTGCGGGTCTACCCGAACCACACCGTGGCGGCCAACCTGGTCGGCTTCCTCGGCGAGAACGGCAAGAAGGGCAAGGACGCCGCGATCATCGGCCTCGCCGGGCTCGAGGACTCCTTCAACACCTACCTGTCGGGCAAGGACGGCGAGGCCCGCTACGAGGTCGGCGCCGGCAACCAGATCCCCCTCGGCGACAACACCGTCACCCCGGCGGTCGACGGCAAGAACCTGACCCTGACCATCGACCGCGACCTGCAGTACTACACGCAGCGGGTGCTCCAGCAGACCGTGCAGAAGTCGGGCGGCGAGTCCGGCATCGCGGTGATCGAGGACACCAAGACCGGGGAGCTGCTGGCGCTGGCCGACTACCCGACGTACGACGCCTCCGACCCGGGCAGCTACCCGAAGGAGCTCTACAAGTCCTCGGCGCTCACCGACGTCTACGAGCCCGGCTCGGTGGAGAAGGTGCTCACGATCAGCTCCCTGGTCGACGCGGGGCTGGCCTTCAAGGAGCAGCGCTTCAAGGTGCCCGGCCAGCTGAACCGGCAGGACCGGCCGATCGGCGACTACTGGGACCACGGCACCCTCAAGCTCACCCTGGCCGGCATCCTGGCCAAGTCCTCGAACGTCGGCACCGTGCTCGCCGCCGACCAGTTCAAGCCCGGCCAGCTGCGCGGCTACCTCACCCGGTTCGGCCTCGGCTCCCGGACCGGGATCGGCCTGGGCGGCGAGACCCGCGGCCTGCTGCCGCAGGGCGCAGCCTGGACCTCGCAGGTCGACGACCGCATCGCGTTCGGCCAGTCCCTGTCGGTCAACGCGGTGCAGATGGTCGCCGCCGTCAACACCATCGCCAACGGCGGGGTCCGGGTCGCCCCGAGCCTGGTCAAGGGCCAGGCGCTCACCGACGACGGCACCGCGGTCGGCACCGACGTGGCCACCAGCGAGCGGGTGATCAGCGCCGACGCCGCCCACGAGACGATGCTGATGATGGAGCGCGTGGTCGACCCCGACGCCGGCGTCGCGCCGAAGGCGGCGGTCCCGGGCTACCGCGTCGCCGGCAAGACCGGCACCGCGCAGCGGGTCGTCGACGGCCGCTACGACGGCAGCCTGACCGTGTCGTTCGCGGGCTTCGCGCCGGCCGACGACCCGCGGTTCACCATCTACGTGGTGGTCCACAACCCGCGCGCCGGCAGCGGCGGTGGCAGCGTGGCCGGTCCGGCGTTCGCCAAGCTGATGAGCCACGCCCTGCGCCGCTACGGCGTCGCTCCCACGGGCACGAAGCCCAACCAGACGCCGGTCGAGTGGTGAGCACCCCGACCACCCGCCCCGACCACCCGCCGCTGACGTCCCTCGACACCGTCGCCCGGGCGCTGGGCCTGGCTCCGGCGGCTCCCGGCGTCGAGGTGCGCGGGATGACCCTCGACTCGCGCCGGGTGCGACCCGGCGACCTGTACGCCGCGCTGCCGGGCTCGCGCGCCCACGGCGCCACCTTCGCCGAGCAGGCCGCGGCGTCCGGCGCGGTCGCGCTGCTCACCGACGCCGAGGGCGCGGCCCTGGGCGCGGCGACCGGGCTGCCGGCCCTCGTGGTGGCGGACCCGCGCCAGGTCCTGGGGGCGGTCGCCGCGATCGTCTACGGGCACCCGGCGGCCGCGCTGCGCACCATCGGCGTCACCGGCACCCAGGGCAAGACCACGGTGACCCGGCTGCTCGACGGCGGCCTGCTCGCCGCCGGGGTGCGCAGCGCCGTGATCGGCACCGTCGGCACCCGGATCGCCGGCGAGGAGGTCAAGACCGCCCTCACCACTCCGGAGGCGCCCGACCTACACGGCCTGTTCGCGCGGATGCGCGAGCTCGACGTCACCGCCTGCGCGATGGAGGTCTCCAGCCATGCGCTGGTCATGGGCCGCGTCGACGGCGTGGTCTTCGACGTCGCGGTCTTCACGAACCTGGGCCGCGACCACCTCGACTTCCACGCCGACGTCGAGGGCTACTTCGCCGCCAAGGCCATGCTGTTCACCCCCGAGCACGCCCGGCTGGGCCTGGTCTGCGTCGACGACGAGCATGGCCGGCGGCTGGTGGCGCAGGCACCGATCCCGGTGCGCACCTACGCGGTGCGGGGCGACGCCGACTGGACCGTCTCCGACGTCGAGCAGCGTCCTGACGGCTCGACGTTCACGGTCCGCGGTCCTGACGGAGTCACCATCGGTGCCGCGGTGCCGCTGGCGGGAGAGTTCAACGTCGCCAACGCGCTGGCCGCGATCGCCGCGGCGGCCGAGGCGGGCTTCGACCCGCGGCAGGTCGCCGACGGACTCGGCCGCGCGGGCGGCGTACCGGGCCGGCTGGAGCGGATCGAGACGGGCCGCGACCTGACCGTCGTGGTCGACTACGCCCACAAGCCCGATGCCGTCGACGCCGTGCTGCGGACCCTGCGCCCGCTCACCCGTGGCAGGCTGGTCGTCGTGATCGGCGCCGGAGGGGATCGCGACCGCGGGAAGCGCCCCGTCATGGGCGCGATCGCCGGCGAGCTGGCCGACCTGGTGGTCGTGACCGACGACAACCCGCGCACCGAGGACCCGGCCGCGATCCGGGCCGAGGTGCTCGCGGGTGCCCGCGCCGGCACGGCCGAGGTCGCCGAGATCGGCGACCGGCGCGAGGCCATCGCCACCGCGCTGCGCACCGCCGGGCCGGGCGACGTCGTCCTGGTCGCGGGCAAGGGACACGAGGCCGGCCAGGAGGTCGCCGGTGTGGTCCATCCGTTCGACGACCGCGAGGTGGTCCGGGCACTGCTCGCGGAGCTGCCGGGTGGTGACGGGTGATCCCGCTCCCGCTCTCGGTGCTCGCCGACGTCGTCGGCGGCACCCTCCACGGCGCCGACGTCACCGTGGCCGCGCCGGCGTACGTCGACAGCCGCGCCCCCCTCGCCGACGGGCTCTTCGTCGCGGTGGTGGGGGAGCGGGTCGACGGCCACGACTACGCGGACGGCGCCCATGCCGTGCTGGGCAGCCGCCCGACGACGGCACCGACGGTGGTGGTGGCCGACCCGGTGGCCGCGCTGGGCCGGCTGGCCCGCCACGTGCTCGACCGGCTCGACGTCGCCGTGCTCGCGATGACCGGCTCGCAGGGCAAGACCGGCACCAAGGACTACCTCGCCGCCGTGCTGCGCACCCTCGCCGGCGATGCCGCGGTGGTGGCGACCGCCGCCAACAACAACAACGAGCTCGGCGTGCCCCTCACCGTGCTGCGCGCCGACGCCGGCACCCGCTTCCTCGTCGTCGAGATGGGCGCGCGCGGCGTCGGCCACCTGTCCTACCTGTGTGACATCGCGCCGCCGTCGGTCGCGGCCGTGCTCAACGTCGGCACCGCCCACGTCGGCGAGTTCGGCGGCCGAGACCAGATCGCGCGGGCCAAGGGCGAGCTGGTCGAGGCGCTCCCGGTCGAGGGCACCGCCGTGCTCAACGCCGACGACCCGCTGGTCGCCGCCATGGCCGCACGCACCCGAGCGCAGGTCGTCACCTTCGGGGAGTCCGCCGACCTGCGCTGGCGCGACGTCCGCCTCGACGAGCTGGGCCGGCCGGGTCTCCTGCTGGAGCACGACGGCGAGTCGGCGGCCGTGCAGCTGCTCCAGACCGGCCCGCACCAGGTCCTCAACGCCGCCGCGGCGGCCGCGATGGCGCTGGCCGTCGGCTTCCCGCTCGCCGACGTCGCCCGGGCGCTGTCGGCGGCGATCCCCGCGTCGCGGTGGCGGATGGAGGTGACCAGGCGGGCCGACGGGCTGACCGTGATCAACGACGCCTACAACGCCAACCCGGACTCCATGCGGGCCGCCCTGGAGGCGCTCGTGGCCGTCGGCGGGTCCCGCGCTCGGCGTACCGTCGCGGTCCTGGGGGAGATGCGCGAGCTGGGCGACGAGCACGACTCCGGACATCGCGCCGTCGGCGCGGACGCCGCCCGCCTCGGCGTCGACGTGGTCGTGGTGGTCGGCGCGGCCGCCTCCGGGATCGCCGAGGGCGCCCGAACCGGCGCCGGTGAGGTGATCGTCACGGCAGGGCGGCAGGAAGCGGCGGCCTGGGTGCGGCAGAATGCCGGGGCGGAGGACGTCGTCCTCGTCAAGGCGTCGCGCGGCGCCGCCTTGGAAGTCGTGGCGGAGGCGATCTTGGAGGAGGCGACGTCGTGAGAGCGATCCTGCTCGGCGGTGGCATCGCCCTGCTGATCTCGCTGCTCGGCACCCGGGTGGCGATCAACGCGTTCACCAAGCTGGGCTACGGCCAGGAGATCCGCGAGGACGGCCCGACCAGCCACCACACCAAGCGCGGCACGCCGACCATGGGCGGGGTGGTCATCATCCTGGCCGCGGTGATCGGCTACTTCGCGGCCAAGGCGATCACGCTCACCGCCCCGAGCGCCTCGGCGCTGCTGCTGCTGTTCCTGTTCGTCGGCATGGGCCTGGTCGGCTTCCTCGACGACTTCATCAAGATCTACAAGCAGCGCAGCCTGGGCCTGCGCAGCAAGGCCAAGATGGCCGGTCAGACCGTGATCGCCCTGGCCTTCGGCTGGCTCGCGCTCTCGCCGATGCTCGAGGACTCCCACGGCCGTACCCCGGCCAGCGAGAAGGTCTCCTTCCTGCGCGAGCTCGACTGGTTCGCGCTGCCGATGATCCTCGCGATCCTGCTGATCTGGCTGTTCGTGGCGGGCTTCAGCAACGCGGTCAACCTCACCGACGGGCTCGACGGCCTGGCCGCGGGCGCCTCGGTGATGGTCTTCGGCGCCTACACGCTGGTCAACATCTGGCAGAGCAACCAGTTCTGCCAGGAGGAGCCCAGTGCCACCTGCTACAACGTGCGCGACCCCCTCGACCTGGCGATCATCGCCGCGGCGATCACCGGCGCCTGCTTCGGCTTCTTGTGGTGGAACGCCTCGCCGGCCAAGATCTTCATGGGCGACACCGGCTCGCTCGCGCTCGGCAGCGCGCTGGCCGGGTTCGCGATCCTCACCCGCACCGAGCTGCTCCTGGTCATCCTCGGCGGCCTGTTCGTGCTCGAGACGGTGTCGGTGATGATGCAGGTCGGCTTCTTCAAGCTCACCAAGGGCCGCCGGATCTTCCGGATGGCGCCCATCCACCACCACTTCGAGATGCTCGGCTGGGAGCAGGTGACCGTCGTGATCCGGTTCTGGATCATCACCGGCCTCTTCGTCGCCACCGGCCTCGGGATCTTCTATGCCGAATGGGTCTCCCGCCTGTAATGTCTGATGTCAACCAGCTGGGCCGCGCCGACTCCTGGGAGGGCGTGCGGGCCGTCGTCGCCGGCTTCGGCACCAGCGGCGCCGCGGCCGTCGACAACCTGCTCCACCTCGGCGCGTGCGTGCATGCCGTCGCCGAGTCGGTGAGCCCGAGGATCCTGGAGCGCGCCGAGCTGCTCGAGGTGCTCGGCGCGACCATCGAGGTCCACGAGGGCGCGACCGCGACCCTGCCCGACCCGGCCGACGTGCTCGTCGTCTCGCCCGGCTTCCGGCCCGACGCCCCGATCATCCTGGCGGCGCGCGAGCGGGGGATCCCGGTCTGGGGCGAGGTCGAGCTGGCCTGGCGGCTGCGCGACCCCGCGCATCCGGCGCCCTGGCTGTGCGTCACCGGCACCAACGGCAAGACCACCACCGTGCAGATGCTCGACAGCATCCTGCGCGCCGCGGGCCTGCGCAGCGTCGCGGCCGGCAACGTCGGTCTGCCACTGACCGAGGCGGTCATGGACCCCGAGCCGTACGACGTCATCGCGGTCGAGCTGTCCAGCTTCCAGCTGCACTACACCGACTCCCTCTCGGCCGAGAGCGCGGTCGTGCTCAACGTCGCCGAGGACCACCTCGACTGGTACGACTCGATGGACGACTACGCCCGCGACAAGGGCCGGGTCTACGAGAACGTCCAGCGCGCGTGCGTCTACAACGTCGCGGATCCGCGCACCGAGGAGCTGGTCCGCGAGGCCGACGTGGTCGAGGGCGCCCGGGCGATCGGCTTCACCCTCGGTACGCCGGCCGCCGGGATGCTCGGCGTGGTCGAGGACATCCTCGTCGACCGGGCGTTCATCGAGGAGCGCGCCACCAGCGCCGCCGAGCTGTGCACGCTCGAGGACCTCGCCTCGCGCGCGCCGCACTTCGTGGCCAACGCGCTCGCCGCCGCGGCGCTCGCGCGGGCGCACGGCATCAGCCAGGCCGCCGTACGCGACGGGCTGCGGGCCTTCCGTCCCGACGGCCACCGGATCGCCGTGGTCGCCGAGCACGACGAGCGGACCTGGGTCGACGACTCCAAGGCGACCAACCCGCACGCCGCCGCCTCGTCGCTGGCCGCCTTCGCGCCGGTCGTATGGGTCGCCGGCGGGCTCGCGAAGGGCGCGGCCTTCGACGACCTGGTCACCTCGGTCGGCTCGCAGCTGCGGGCCGTCGTCCTGATCGGCCGCGACCGCGCGGTGATCGCGCAGGCGCTTTCGCGACACGCACCCGATGTGCCGGTGATCGAGGTGGACACCCCTGAGACTGGAGCCGTCGGAGAGCTCGACCTGATGAGGCGCGTCGTCGCAGCAGCAGCCGAGGCCGCCCAGCCGGGCGACACCGTCCTGCTGGCGCCGGGATGCGCGTCCATGGACCAGTTCACCGACTACGCCGCGCGGGGCGACGCGTTCGCCACGGCGGTGCGGGAACACGTCAGCGGCTGAGCAGAGCAAGGGGGAGCGACATCACCACCGCCAACCCCGAGCGTCTGCGGCTCCGTCTGGGCTTCCGCGCCCGGACCCGGCGGCCGGGCTGGCTGAGTGCCCTCAAGGAGGCGCTGGACCGCCCGCTGACGACGTACTACCTGCTGCTCGGCGCCACCGCGCTGCTGCTCGTCATCGGCCTGATCATGGTGCTGAGCGCGTCCAGCGTGCGGGCCTACCGCGAGACCGGCGACTCCTACACGATCGTGCGCCGCCAGATGATGTGGGTGCTGATCGGCGTCCCGTGCGCCTTCATCGCCTCGCGGGTCTCCGAGCGCTGGGTGCGCCGGCTGTCGTACCCCGCCTTCGCCGTATCGCTGGCGCTGCTCTTCGTGACCGCCTTCGCCGGCAAGGAGGTCAACGGCAACACGAACTGGCTGGTGCTCGGGCCGCTGCAGATCCAGCCCTCGGAGATCGCCAAGCTCTCGCTGATCATCTGGGCCAGCAACATCTATGCCAACAAGGAGCGCCGTCTCGGCAACCTGCACCAGATGCTGGTGCCGGTCGTCCCGGGCATGGCGGTGGCCACCGGCCTGGTCGTGCTCGGCAAGGACCTCGGCACGGCGCTCGTCTTCTTCGCGCTGCTCGTCGCCATGCTCTGGGTGGTCGGCGCCCCCGCGCGGCTGTTCGGCATGGTCTTCGCCGTGGTCAGCGTGGCCGCCCTCGGGCTGGCCGCGACCTCGCCCACGCGCCTGGCCCGCATCGCCAACTTCGCCGACCCGTTCAAGGACTACCACGGCACCGGCTGGCAGCCCGCCCACGGCCTCTACGCCATGGCCAGCGGCGGCGTGCTCGGC
Source organism: Nocardioides sp. S5-5 (assembly GCF_054954065.1). Lineage (NCBI taxonomy): Bacteria > Bacillati > Actinomycetota > Actinomycetes > Propionibacteriales > Nocardioidaceae > Nocardioides > Nocardioides sp. S5-5. The sequence continues at coordinate 2,910,658 of NZ_CP199913.1, read as the reverse complement.
GAGGGCATCGGCGCCAGCCAGCAGAAGTGGGGCCAGCTGCCGGAGGCCCACACCGACTTCATCTTCGCCGTGCTCGGCGAGGAGCTCGGCCTGGTCGGCACCCTGCTCGTGATCGGCCTGTTCCTGGTGCTGGCGTACGCCGGCGTCCGGGTCGCACGCGAGACCCAGCGGCCCTTCGTGCGCTACTGCACCTTCGGCATCGTGGTCTGGCTGCTGTGCCAGATGATCATCAACGTCGGCATGGTGCTGGCTCTGCTGCCCGTCATCGGCATCCCGCTGCCGCTCGTGTCCTACGGCGGCTCCAGCCTGCTGCCGACGCTGAGCGCTCTCGGCCTGGTGATCGGGTTCGCGCGCCGCGAGCCCGCGGCAGCCCGCGCGCTCGCCCAGCGCCGGCGGGCCCGTTCGGCCGGGCTGAGCGCCTGAGTGGCCGCGCGATAGGTTCTGCCGCGTGAGGATTCTTCTGGCCGGCGGGGGCACGGCGGGGCACACCTCTCCGCTGCTCGCGACCGCGGACGCCCTGCGCCGCCTCGACCCGGACGCCGAGATCACCTGCCTCGGCACGCCGCGCGGCCTGGAGAACAAGGTCGTGCCCGCGGCCGGCTACCCGCTGCGCCTGGTCCCGCCCGTCCCGCTGCCGCGCCGGCCCGGCAAGGACCTGGCGCTCGTGCCGTCGCGGTTGCGCGGCGCGGTCAAGGCCGCGCTCGAGGTGGTCGACGAGGTCCGCCCCGACGTGGTCGTCGGCTACGGCGGCTACGTGTCCATGCCGGCGTACGTCGCCGCGCGCCGGAGGAAGCTGCCCCTCGTCGTGCATGAGCAGAACGCCCTGCCCGGCATCGCCAACAAGGTCGGCGCCCGGATCGCCGGCCGGGTCGCGGTGAGCTTCCCCGACACCCCGCTGCGGAAGGCGGAGTACGTCGGCCTGCCGATCCGCCGGATGATCTCCACCCTCGACCGGGCGGCCCTGCGCGCGGAGGCCCGCGCCTTCTTCGGCCTCGACCCCGACCTGCCGACGCTCGTCGTCACCGGCGGCTCGCAGGGCGCGCGCCGGCTCAACCAGGCGGTCAGCGGTGCCGCCGCGGCGCTCGCCTCGGCGGGCGTCCAGGTGCTGCACGTGATCGGCCCCAACGGCGCGAGCGACCCGAGCTGGAGCGAGCCGGTCCCGACCGGCGTGCCGTACGTCGCGGTGCCGTTCGTCGAGCGGATGGACCTCGCCCTCGCCGCCGCCGACGTGATGGTCTGCCGCTCCGGTGCCTCCAGCGTCGTCGAGGCCGCGGCGACCGGCACGCCCGCGATCTTCGTCCCGTTGCCGATCGGCAACGGCGAGCAGGCGCTCAACGCGCGCCCCGTCGTCGACGCCGGGGGAGCGCTGCTGGTGGACGACGCCGCCTTCACCGCCGACTACGTCGCCGACGCGGTGCCCGCCCTGGCCACCGACGCCCGCCGGCTCGCCCGGATGGGGGCCGCGGCGTCCGATCTGGTCCCGCGCGACGCCGACGACCGGCTGGCCCGGATCATCGTCGAGGCGGCCGGGGCGCCCCGGTGAAGATCCCCGTCCCCGACGAGATCCTTCCGGCCGACCGGCTCGGTCGCGTCCACCTCGTGGGCATCGGCGGTGCCGGGCTGTCCGGCATCGCGCGGCTGATGCACCAGGCCGGCGTACCCGTCAGCGGCAGTGACGCCCACGACTCGGCCGTCGTCCGCGCGCTGCGGGCCGAGGGCATCACCGTCCACGTCGGCCACGACGCCGCCCACCTCGACGACGTCGACACCGTCATCGCCACCACCGCGGCGCGCGAGGACAACCCGGAGATCGTCGCGGCGCTCGCGCGCGGCCTGCGGCTGTGGCCCCGCTCCGCCGGGCTGCAGTCGGTGCTGGCGGGGCGCGACGTGGTGGCCGTCGCCGGCACCCACGGCAAGACCACGACCACCGCGATGACCGTGATGGCCCTGCGCGAGGCCGGCCTCGACCTCACCTTCGCGATCGGCGCCGAGGTCGACGCGCTCGGCACCAACGCCCGTCTCGGCACCAGCCCGGTCGCCGTCGTCGAGGCCGACGAGTCCGACGGCGCCTTCCTCGTCTACACCCCTCGGATCGCCGTGGTCACCAATGTCGACGCCGACCACCTCGACCACTGGGGCACCGCGGCGGCCTACGAGGCCGCCTTCGCCGAGTTCGCCGCGCGCGCCTCGGTCACCCTCACCGACCGCGCCGACCTCGCCACCCGCACCGTCGGCTTCTCCGACGGGGCCCGGCTGCGCGGTCACGACCTGGTCGTCGACGGCGGGCGCACCCGGTTCCGGGTGTCGTACGACGGCGTGGACCTCGGCGCCGTCGAGCTCGCCGTCCCCGGCCGCCACTACGCCCAGGACGCCCTGCTCGCCCTCGCCGTCGGCCTCGAGCTCGGCCTCGACCCCGCCGCCCTGGTCCGCGGTCTCGCCCAGCATCAAGGCGCCAAGCGTCGGATGGAGCCGATCGGCTCGGCCGGGGGAGTGCGGGTCTACGACTCCTACGCCCACCACCCCAGCGAGATCCGCGGCGACCTCGAGGCGGCGCGCTCCCTGGTCGGCTCCGGCCGGCTGATCGTGTGCTTCCAGCCCCATCTCGTCTCCCGCACCCGCATCTTCGGCGTGGAGATGGGCCGCGAGCTCGGCGCCGCCGACGAGGTCGTCGTGATGGACGTGTACGTCGCCCGCGAGGATCCCGACCCGGAGGTCACCGGCGCGCTGGTGGCCGGCGCCGTGCCGCTCGCCGCCGACCGGGTCCGGTTCGCGGCCGACCGCGCCGACGTCGTACCGGCGCTGGTGGGGGTGGCCCGCCCCGGCGACCTGGTGCTCACCCTCGGTGCCGGAGACGTGACCACGCTGGCGCCCCAGGTGGTCGCCGCGCTCGCGGAGGCGACGCCACGGGGGAGCGAAGCGACCGACCGGACGCGGGGCGATGGCGAGGGGTAGGGGCACGGCGCCGAGCCCGCAGGACCGGATGCGCCGCGCCTTCGCCCGGCGCCAGCGCGCCCGCCGCCGGCTGACCTGGCGCTACCTCCTGGCCGCCGTGCTGCTCGTCGGCGCGGTCGGCTTCGGCGTGTACGCGATCTACTTCTCCTCCTGGCTGCGCGCCGACGGGGTGCAGGTGGTCGGCAACGCGCAGCTCACCGAGAAGCAGGTGCTCGCCACCGCCGACGTCCCCCTCGGCGGGCCGCTCGCGACCGTCGACCTGCACCGGATCGAGCTGCGCCTGAGGTCCCTGGCGACGGTCAAGACCGTCGACGTGTCCCGCACCTGGCCCCACGACGTCCGGATCGAGATCGTCGAGCGCACCCCCGTCGCCGTCCTCGACCGCGGTGACCGGCTCACCAACCTCGACGCCGGCGGCGTCGCCTTCGGCACCCTCACCAAGGCCCCCGACGGCCTGCCGCGGGTCAAGGTCGGCCCCGGCGCCGACGGCGACGCCCTCGCCGAGGGCGCGGCCGTCGTCGTGGCCCTCGACCCCGCGGTCACCGAGCTGGTCGACTACGTCGAGGTCCGCACCGTCGACGAGATCGACCTCCACCTGCGTGACGGGCGGCTGGTGCGGTGGGGGAGCGCCGAGCAGGCCGAGGACAAGGCCGCGGTGCTGCTCGGGCTGCTCAACCGCAAGGCCCAGGTCTACGACGTCTCCGTCCCCGGGGCTCCGACCACCAGCTGATCGGCCTGCGGGAATCACCTCCTCAGCGGTGGTTCATGCACCTACTGACTGTCGCAACGGTCAGTAGGCGCAAGTTTCGCCTCCTCAGCGGCGATTCCAACCCGGGGTCCGGCGTGTCTCCACGATCGCGTACGCCGAGGTACCTACTGTCATGACCACGACGAGGTTGACATAACTATAACCCTCAGGTTGAGGGTAAGGGTTGTGGCGACACGCCGGCTGGCCACGGGGAAGCGGTCCGGCCGCCTTCGTCGGTGAACGGACACATTCGAAACGGACCTCACGCCTATAGGAGGCGCATCGCCGTGGCAGCTGCACAGAACTACCTGGCCATCATCAAGGTCGTCGGGATCGGCGGGGGCGGCGTCAACGCCGTCAACCGGATGATCGAGGTCGGCCTCAAGGGCGTCGAGTTCATCGCCATCAACACCGACGCCCAGGCGCTGCTGATGAGCGACGCCGACGTGAAGCTCGACATCGGCCGCGAGCTGACCCGCGGCCTCGGCGCCGGCGCGAACCCCGACGTGGGTGGCAAGGCCGCCGAGGACCACGCGGAGGAGATCGAGGAGGTGCTCAAGGGCGCCGACATGGTCTTCGTGACCGCGGGCGAGGGCGGTGGCACCGGTACGGGCGGCGCGCCCGTCGTCGCCCGGATCGCCCGCTCGCTCGGCGCGCTGACCATCGGTGTGGTGACCCGTCCGTTCACCTTCGAGGGCGCCCGCCGCAAGAAGTCCGCCGACGAGGGCATCGAGCGTCTCCGCGAGGAGGTCGACACCCTCATCGTCATCCCGAACGACCGGCTGCTGCAGATCTCGGACCGCAACGTGTCGATGCTCGACGCGTTCAAGCAGGCCGACCAGGTACTGCTGCAGGGTGTCTCCGGCATCACCGACCTGATCACCACCCCGGGCCTGATCAACGTCGACTTCGCCGACGTCAAGGCGGTCATGAGCAACGCCGGGTCCGCCCTCATGGGCATCGGCTCGGCCCGCGGCGAGGACCGTGCGCTGGCCGCCGCCGAGATGGCGATCAGCAGCCCGCTGCTCGAGGCCTCGATCGACGGTGCCCACGGGGTCCTGCTCTCGATCGCCGGTGGCTCCGACCTCGGCATCTTCGAGATCAACGAGGCCGCCGCGATGGTGGCCGACGCGGTGCACGAGGACGCCAACATCATCTTCGGCACGATCATCGACGACGCGCTCGGCGACGAGGTCCGGGTGACCGTCATCGCCGCCGGCTTCGACGGCGGCCTGCCCAAGCGTCGCGACGAGACGGCGGTACGCCGGCCGGCCCAGCAGGCGCCGGCCACCCCGGCTCCCGCGCGTACGGCGCCCGCCCAGCACACGCAGCAGGCCCCGACCCAGCCCGCCCAGCCCGCCCAGACCCGGGAGGCGCCCGCGACGCCCGCCGAGCCGCAGCCCGTGGGTGCCCGCACCACGCCGGCGCCGATGCAGTTCGACGACGGCGACGACCTGGACGTGCCCGACTTCCTGAAGTGACCGTGTTCGCCTTCCGTGAGACGACCGACCTCGACCCGGCCCGCACCCGCGGCGGCCGGGTCGCGGTCGCGTTCACGGACGCCTCGCTCGACCTGAAGGACGGTGCCGGCTTCGCCGACGCGGTGGCCGGGCTCACCGACGCGCTCGACATGCCCGTCGCCTGGGCGCACCAGGTCCACGGCGACGAGGTCGCGACCGTCGAGTCCGCCGACGGGGGTGCGCCGGAGGCCGACGGCCTGGTCACCGCCGCACGCGGGGTCGCGCTGATGGTCCGGGTCGCCGACTGCGTCCCGGTGGTCCTCGCCGACCCCGGCGCCGGTGTCGTGGGCGTCGCCCACGCCGGCCGCCGCGGGGTCGAGCTCGACGTCGTCACCCGCACCGTCGAGCAGCTGCGCGCGCTCGGCGCCACCGACCTGCGCGCCTGGGTCGGCCCCCACATCTGCGGGCGGTGCTACGAGGTCCCCGCCGCGATGCGCGACGAGGTCGCCGCCCGCGTCCCGCAGACGTACGCCGAGACCGGCTGGGGCACCCCCGCGCTCGACCTGGGGGCCGGTGTCGTCGCCCAGCTCGCCGCGGCGGGCGTTGCGCTCACCACGGTGGGAGGCTGCACCCGCGAGGACGAGCGGTTCCCGTCGTACCGTCGCGACGGCGCCGCCGCCGGTCGCTTCGCCGGGCTGGTGTGGCTCTCATGAGCACCGAGCGCGCCGACCAGCTGCGCACCGGCCTGGCCGCCGTCCACGACCGGATCGCGCGCGCCGCAGCCGATGCCGGGCGGTCCGCCGACGACATCGCGCTGGTCGTGGTCACCAAGTACTTCCCAGCCTCCGACGTCCGCCTGCTCGCCGGCCTCGGGGTCACCGACGTGGGGGAGAACCGCCACCAGGAGGCGGAGGCCAAGGCGGCCGCGTGCGCCGATCTCGGCTTGCGCTGGCACTTCATCGGCGGGCTGCAGTCCAACAAGGCCGCCGCCGTGGCGCGGTACGCCGACGTGGTCGAGTCGGTCGACCGGCTCGCCCTGGTCCCGCGGCTGGCCCGCGGCGCCGCGGACGCGGGACGCGTCGTCGACGTCCTGCTCCAGGCCAGCCTCGACCCGCCGGGACGCGACCACCGCGCCGGCGCCGACCCCGCCGCCCTGGCGGCCCTCGCCGACGAGGTCGCGCGCACTCCGGAGCTGCGGCTGCGAGGCCTGATGGCCGTCGCGCCGCTCGACGACGACCCGGCGCTGGCCTTCGCCCGGCTGGCCGGGATCCGCGCCGACTTCCTGTCCCGCCACCCCGACGCGACGCTCCTGTCGGCCGGGATGAGCGGCGACCTGGAGGCCGCGATCACGGTCGGCGCGACACACGTACGCATCGGCTCCGCGGTCCTCGGAACCAGGCCCGCGGTCCAGTAATGTCCACAACACCACCAGTCGTTCCCCGTCGGGGACGCGGATCACGGAGGCAACAGTCATGAGCGGTGCGATGCGCAGGATCGGTGAGTACCTCGGCCTGCTGGAGGACACCGGCTATGACGAGGCCGGCTACGACGAGTACGGCGACGAGGCGGCCGAGCCCGCGCGCGGCCGGGAGGCCCGCGAGCCGCGCCAGGAGCGCCCCGTGCGCGCCGTGCCGTCCGGCACCGTCGCCGACCTCGAGGAGCGTCGCCGACCCGTCGCGGTCGCTCCGCAGCCCGTCGTCGCCGAGCTCTCCCGGATCACGACCCTGCACCCGACCACCTACAACGAGGCGCGCTCGATCGGCGAGGAGTACCGCGAGGGCACGCCGGTGATCATGAATCTCACCGAGATGGACGACGCCGACGCCAAGCGCCTGGTCGACTTCGCGGCGGGGCTGATCTTCGCCACTCGGGGCAGCATCGAGCGGGTGACCAACAAGGTGTTCCTGCTCTCGCCGCCCAACGTCACCGTCGCGGCCGAGGACAAGCAGGCCATCGCGGCCGACGGCTTCTTCAACCAGAGCTGAGTCGGATGGCGCGAGCGTGTCGGCGCTTCGCTTGACACGCTGCCGCGCACGCCGTCGAGTCCCGTAGGTGGTTGCGTCGGCCTGGCGGCAAGACGATCGCCGTGGGCGCGGGCGCGTGGCTGGTGGACGGGCGATAGGTTGATGCCGTGACGATCGTCGGCTGGATCATCGAAGGCGTGCTGTTCGCCTTCATCGCGTTCCTGTGGGTGCGCTTCATCACCGACTGGGTGCAGGTGTTCGCTCGGGCCTGGGAGCCGCGGGGTCCGGTCCTGGTCTTCCTGGAGCTGGCCTACACCGCGACCGATCCGCCGATCAAAGGTCTGCGCAAGGTGATCAAGCCGATCCGGATCGGAAACTTCGCGCTGGACATCAGCTTCATCCTCGTGATGATCCTGGCCTACGTCCTGCTCGAGGTGAACCGCCGCACCCTGCTTCTGTGATCGACCCCGTGATACTGCTGTGACGCCAGTGGCGGACCGCGGATGCCGTCTTCGTCCGTTCAGGCGCTATGGTTCGTGAAGACATACCGTCGACATTCTTTCTTATAGATTGGTGAGGTCATGCCCCTGACGCCTGAGGACGTGAGCAACAAGCGCTTTACGCCGGTTCGGCTGCGCGAGGGCTACGACATGGGCGAGGTCGACCAGTTCCTCGACGAGGTCGAGGCTGAGCTCGCCCGCCTGACCCAGGAGAACGACGACCTCCGCGCGAAGCTCGCCGCCGCGCAGGCCGGATCGTCGTCGGCGACCTTCGACGCTCCGACCCAGCTGGCGCCGGTGCCCGAGAGCCTCCCCGAGCCCCCGGCTCCCGCGCCCGTCGCGGCCCCCGTGCCCGTCGAGCCCGTCCAGGCGGCCCCCGTCGCGGCCCCCGCCGCCACCGGTGGCGTCCAGACGATCCGGGTCGAGACCGTGCCCGAGGCCTCCAACGCCGCGGCGCGTCTCCTCGAGATCGCCACGCGCAATGCCGACGAGCTCGTCGAGGACGCCAAGAACGAGGCCGACAAGATCGTCGGTGAGGCCCGCACCAAGTCCGACCGCCTCGCCTCCGAGGCCAAGGTCAAGGCCGACCGCCTCGAGTCCGACGCCCGCACCCGCGCCGAGATGCTCGACGCCGAGACCGCCGAGCGTCGTACCCAGCTCTTCGGCGACCTCGAGAAGGAGCGCGACAAGCTCTCCGCCGAGGTCGAGACGCTGCGCTCCTTCGAGCGCGAGTACCGCTCGCGTCTCAAGAGCTACTTCACCCAGCAGCTCGAGTCGCTGCAGGCGCCGGGCGACACCCTGGCGCCGGTCGAGGAGGCCCCGGCCCCCAAGCGGCTGCGCTCCATCCTCGGCGAGGAAGAGGGCTGAGCCTGCGCGCTCGCTCCTCCTGACAGCTCGACCGGACCGGTCGGCCCGCACCACGGGGCCGGCCGGTTCGTCGTCTCCGGCCGATCTCGATCCCTGCGCGCCTCCTTGGACGGCTTCGCCGTACCCGCTACCCTCCGCAGCACGCCCACCGCTCGCTGGCGCGTGGGTCGCCGCCTCCGAGGAGTCCTTCATGGCCCGCAGCACGAAGAAGTCGTTGGCCGGTCAGGCCGCTTCCGCCGCCCGGAAGATGATCCGCCCGAGGAAGGCCGCGGCGAGCATCGAGACGCCGGCGAAGAAGGCGGCTCCGGCGAAGAAGGCGGCTCCGGCGAAGAAGGCGGCTCCGGCGAAGAAGGCGGCTCCGGCGAAGAAGGCGGCTCCGGCGAAGAAGGCGGCTCCGGCGAAGAAGGCGGCTCCGGCCAAGAAGGCGGCTCCGGCCAAGAAGGCGGCTCCGGCCAAGAAGGCGGCTCCGGCCAAGAAGGCGGCTCCGGCCAAGAAGGCGGCCCCGGCCAAGAAGGCGGCCCCGGCCAAGAAGGCGGCCCCGGCCAAGAAGGCGGCCCCGGCCAAGAAGGCGGCCCCGGCCAAGAAGGCGGCCCCGGCCAAGAAGGCGACCCCCGCGAAGAAGGCGACCCCCGTGAAGAAGGCGGCACCCGTGAAGAAGGCGGCACCCGTGAAGAAGGCCACCCCCGCGTCCCTGGTCGTCCTCGATCACGAGGAGGCATGGTCGGCTGGCGAGCTCGCCGAGGTGCTGGCCGAGCTCCACGACCAGCGTGAGGCGAGCGCCCGGATCCTCGAGGAGCAGGAGGCCGATCTGAGCGGCCTGCTGCGCGACTCCGGCGATGGTGCCGGCCAGGACCAGGCCGACCTCGGCGCGACCAGCTTCGAGCGCGACCACGAGCTCACCGTCCTCAACCACGAGCGGGAGAAGGTGGCCCAGATCGACCGGGCCCTGGCGCGCATCGACGACGGCACCTACGGCGTGTGCGAGTCGTGCGGGAACCCGATCGGCAAGATGCGGCTGATGGCCTTTCCGCGTGCCACACTGTGCATGACATGCAAGCAGCGCGAGGAACGCCGGTAGACCACCGCGACGACGGACCCGGACAGCGTCTCCTCGCCCAGCCCCGCAGCTGGCTGCTCTTCGCCGCGGTCGCCGCGGTCATGGTCGCGATCGACCAGGTCGCGAAGGTGCTGGCGGTGCGCCACCTGGCCGGGGAGCCGGACCGCGAGGTCGTCGGCGAGCTGCTGCAGCTGCACCTGACCTACAACCCGGGCGCGGCATTCAGCCTCGGCACCCGGTTCACGGTCGTCATCGCCTGCCTGGCCTGGGCCGCGACCCTGGTCGTGCTGTGGGTCAGCCGCCGGGTGGTCAGCAAGGTGTGGGCCGTGGGCCTGGGCCTGCTGCTGGCCGGCATCGACGGCAACCTGGTCGACCGGATGATCCGCGAGCCCGGTCCGTTCAAGGGACACGTCGTCGACTTCCTGATGCTGCCGAACTGGCCGGTCTTCAATGTCGCCGACATCTGCATCAACGTCGGTGTCGGGCTGATCTTGATCCAGGTGCTGCGCGGGGTGAGCCTCGACGGCAGCCGCGCCGCCGCCAAGGATCGAGACGAGGACCGGGCCGAGGGCGAGGAGGCCGCGTGACCACGGTCGACCACCGCAGCCTGCCGGTGCCCGACAGTCTCGACGGCGAGCGCGTCGACGTGGCCATGGCCCAGCTGTTCGGCGTCTCGCGGACCCGCGCGGCCGAGCTGATCGCCCAGGAACTCGTCGTCCTCGACGGCGCCCCGGTCGGGGGCAAGAGTGAGCGGGTCCTCGGCGGCTCCGTCCTCGACGTCTCCATCCCGGCCGAGGCCGACCCGCTCGAGGTGGTCCCCGAGCTGGTCGAGGGGATCAAGATCATCCACGACGACGACGCGATCGTCGTGATAGACAAGCCGGTCGGCGTCGCCGTGCATCCGTCCCCGGGCTGGCGCGGGCCGACGGTCGTCGGCCACCTGGCCGGAGCCGGCTTCCGGATCTCCACCTCCGGCGCCAAGGAGCGCGAGGGCATCGTCCAGCGCCTCGACGTCGGCACGTCGGGCGTGATGGTGATCGCCAAGTCCGAGTACGCCTACTCGGTGCTGAAGAACGCCTTCCGCCGCCGTACCGTCGACAAGACGTACCACGCGCTGGTCCAGGGGCACCCGGACCCGCTCGAGGGCACGATCGACGCCCCGATCGGCCGGCACCCGCGGTTCGACTACAAGTTCGCGGTGATGGAGGACGGGCGGCACAGCGTCACCCACTACGAGACGCTCGAGGCGCACCGGTTCGCCAGCCTGCTCGAGATCCACCTCGAGACCGGCCGCACCCATCAGATCCGGGTCCACATGAGCGCGCTCAAGCACCCCTGCGTCGGCGACATCACCTACGGCGCCGACCCCGTCCTGGCCCGTCGTGTCGGGCTCGAGCGCCAGTGGCTGCACGCCGTGAAGCTGGGTTTCGAGCACCCGGAGACCAACGCGTACGTCGAGTACGAGTCGACCTACCCCGCCGACCTCGCGCACGCGCTCGAGGTCATCCGTGACGCGCACTGATCCGTCGGGCCCCCCGGGCTTGCTGCTCCGCCCGGCGGTCCCGGCCGACGTGCCCCGGATCGCGGCGGTCCAGGTGGCGGCCCGCGCGGTGGCCGCGATGCCGTCCGCGATCCACACCCCCGACGAGATCCGGGCCTACCTGACCGTCTACTTCGGGACGGCCGAGAGCTGGGTCGCGGAGGTGGCCGGCCGCGTCGTCGGCTACGCCCGGTTCACCCGGGTCTGGCTCAACGACCTGTACGTCGATCCGGCCCACCAGGGCACCGGCGTCGGCGGTGCCCTGCTGGACCTGGTCAAGGCCCGCCACCCCGACGGCTTCAGCCTGTGGGTCTTCGAGCAGAACGCCCCCGCGCGGGCCTTCTACGCGGCCCGCGGCCTGGTCGAGCGGGAGCACACCGACGGCTCGGAGAACGAGGAGCGCGCACCCGACCTGCGCATGGAGTGGCCGGCCGGATCTGTCGGAGGGTCGTCCTAGAGTCTCCTCGTCCGTCACGTAGGCTGGCCCTCTTCCCCGAGCGACCACCCTTTGATCACTGAGGAGCGCCGAACCACCGATGGCTGCTGACGCCGGGGACTTCGTCCACCTGCACGTCCACACCGAGTACTCCATGCTCGACGGAGCGTCGCTGCTCGACGGGCTGTTCACGCGGGTCAGCGACCTCGGCATGCCGGCGATCGCGATGACCGACCACGGCAACCTCCACGGCGCCTACGACTTCTACTCCAAGGCCAAGAAGTACGGCGTCCAGCCCATCATCGGCATCGAGGCCTACATCACCCCCGGCACCCAGCGGGGTGAGCGACGGCGGGTGCGGTGGGGCAAGGGCGACGCCGCCGAGGAGGGCGGTGACGACGTCGCCGGCGGTGGCGCCTACACCCATATGACGATGTGGGCCGAGTCCACCACCGGGATGCACAACCTGTTCCGGCTCTCCTCGCGCTCCAGCCTCGAGGGCTACTACTTCAAGCCCCGGATGGACAAGGAGATCCTCGCCGAGCACAGCGAGGGCATCATCGTCAGCACCGGCTGCCCCAGCGGTGCGATCCAGACCCGGTTGAGGCTGGGCCAGTGGGACGAGGCGGTCCGTGAGGCGGCCGAGCTGCAGGAGATCTACGGCAAGGACTCCGTGTTCCTGGAGCTGATGGACCACGGCATCTCCATCGAGAAGCGGGTCCGCGACGACCTGCTGCGCCTCGGCAAGGAGCTCGGCATCCGGCCGATCGCCACCAACGACTCCCACTACAACAACCCCGACGACGCCGACGCCCACGACGCCCTCATCTGCGTCGCGTCCGGCAAGCGGCTCTCCGACACCAACCGGCTCAAGTTCGACGGCGGCGGCTACTACATCAAGTCCGCGGCCGAGATGCGCGAGCTGTGGGCGGGCAAGTTCGGGATGCCCCAGGCGTGCGACAACACCGTCGAGATCGCCGAGCGGTGCTCGGTCGAGTTCACCGAGTCGACCGGCGGCTACATGGCCCGCGCCGACATCCCGGCCGGCGAGACCGAGGAGTCCTGGTTCCGCAAGGAGGTCTGGCGCGGCATCGAGGCGCGCTACCCGGGCGACAAGCTGAACCAGGAGGTCAAGGACCGCGTCGAGATGGAGCTCGGCGTCGTCTCCCAGAAGGGCTACTGCGGCTACTACCTCGTGGTCGCCGACTTCATCCAGTGGTCCAAGCGCAACGGCATCCGGGTCGGGCCGGGCCGTGGCTCGGGCGCGGGCTCGATCGCGGCGTACGCGCTGAGCATCACCGACCTGTGCCCGCTCGAGCACGGCCTGTTCTTCGAGCGCTTCCTCAACCCCGAGCGTCCCTCGATGCCCGACTTCGACATCGACTTCGACGACGCCCGCCGCGGCGAGGTCATCGCGTACGTCAGCGAGAAGTACGGCGCCGAGCGGGTCGCGCAGATCGCCACCTTCGGCCGGCTCAAGGCCAAGGCCGCGATCAAGGACGCCGCGCGCGTGCTCGACCACGGCTTCGCGATCGGCGACAAGATCACCAAGGCGATGCCGCCCGACGTCATGGGCAAGGGCGTGCCGCTCAAGGAGATCTTCAACCCCGAGCACAAGCGCTACAACGACGGCGGCGAGTTCCGGGCGCTCTACGAGTCCGACTCCGACGTGCGCACGATCTACCAGACGGCCGTGGGCCTCGAGGGCCAGATCCGCAACTGGGGCGTGCATGCCGCCGGCGTGATCATGTCCAGCGAGCCGCTGATCGACATCGTGCCGATCATGGCCCGCCCGCAGGACGGCGCGGTGATCACCCAGTTCGACTATCCCATGTGCGAGTCGCTGGGCCTGGTCAAGATGGACTTCCTGGGCCTGTCCAACCTGCGCATCCTCGAGGACGCGCTGATCAACATCAAGGCCAACAAGGACGAGGACGTCGTCCTCGAGGAGCTCGGGTTCGACGACCGGGCGACCTACGAGCTGATGGGCCGGGGCGACACCCTGGGCGTGTTCCAGCTCGATGGCGGCGGCATGCGCGCCCTGCTGCGCTCGATGCTGCCCGACAAGTTCGCCGACATCACCGCGGTCTCCGCGCTCTACCGACCGGGCCCGATGGGCGCCGACTCCCACAACAAGTACGCCCATCGCAAGAACGGGCGTCAGCCGATCGAGCCGATCCACCCGGCGCTCGCCGAGGCGTTGGAGCCGGTGCTGGGGGAGACCTACGGCCTGATCGTCTACCAGGAGCAGGTGATGGCGATCGCCCAGGTGCTCGCCGGCTTCTCCCTGGGCGCCGCCGACAACATGCGCCGCGCGATGGGCAAGAAGAAGAAGGAGGAGCTCGACAAGCAGTACGCCGGCTTCGAGGCCGGCATGCTCGAGCGCGGCTACCCGAAGGACGCGGTCAAGACGCTCTGGGAGATCCTGGTCCCGTTCGCCGACTATGCGTTCAACAAGTCGCACTCCGCGGCCTACGGCGTCATCACCTACTGGACCGCCTACCTCAAGGCCAACTACCCGACCGAGTACATGGCAGCCCTCCTGACGTCCGTCAAGGACGACAAGGACAAGATGGCGATCTATCTCAACGAGTGCCGCCGGATGAAGATCCAGGTGCTCCCGCCCGACGTCAACGAGTCGGCCCACAACTTCACCGCCGTCGGCCGTGACATCCGCTTCGGTCTCACCGCCGTGCGCAACGTCGGCTCCAACGTGGTCGACGGCATCGTCGAGGCCCGCACCGAGAACGGCCGGTTCGGCGACTTCAACGACTTCTTGTCGAAGGTGCCCGCCACGGTCTGCAACAAGCGGGTGATCGACTCGCTCATCAAGGCCGGCGCCTTCGACGACATGAAGCACCTGCGCCGGGCCCTGGTCGCGATCCACGAGACCGCGGTCGACCAGTACGTCGACATCAAGCGCAACGAGGCGATCGGCCAGGACTCGCTCTTCGCCGGCCTCGGCGACGACGACGGCGGCAGCGACGGCGGGTTCGGCGTGAGCGTCGCGATCCCCGAGATCGACGAGTGGGACAAGATGACGCTGTTGGGCCATGAGCGCGAGATGCTCGGCCTCTACGTGTCCGATCACCCGCTGCTCGGCCTCGAGCACGTCTTGTCCAACGGCACCGACTGCACCATCGGCCAGCTGATGACCGACGAGGGCCGCCCGCACAACTCGACGGTCACCGTGGCCGGCCTGGTCACCTCGATCCAGCGCAAGATCACCAAGAACGGCGACCCGTGGGCGACCGTGACGCTGGAGGACCTCGAGGGCGCGATCGACGTGCTGCTCTTCCCGAGCAGCTACCGGCTCGCCGCGCCGTACCTCACCGAGGACGCGATCATCCGGGTCCGCGGCCAGCTCGACACCGACCGTGAGCCCGCCCAGCTGCGTGGCCAGGAGGTCACCGTCCCGGACCTGGAGAAGGGCAGCGACGGCCCGGTCGTGATCAGCCTGCCCTCGACCCGATGCACCGGCCCGGTGGTGGCCCAGCTGCGCGAGGTGCTGACCAGCCACGCCGGGCTGACCGAGGTGCGCCTGCAGCTGCTGAGCCGTGACTCCACCAAGCTCATGCGCCTGGGGGACAATCTGAGGGTGACTCCCTCGTCTGCGCTGTTCGCCGACCTCAAGCAGCTCCTCGGCCCCGGGTGCCTGGCCGGATGAGGCGACTGGCCGTCGTGCCTCTCGTGGTCACCATCTCGCTCGGCGCCCTGCTGGGTGCTGCCGGCGGCTGGCTGTGGTGGGCGTGGTGGGGGCCGGCCCCGGAGGGGACGATCTTCGACACCGCGGCCGGCAAGGCCTGGTACCCCGACCCGTTCGACCCCGGGATCACCCGCGACTTCAGCGGTACGGCGACCTACGTGCTCGTCGCCTTCGGCCTCGCCGTGCTGCTCGGTGTCGTCGGCGGCTGGCTCGCCCGCAACCAGGCGGTGGCGGGGTTGATCGCGGTCCTGGTGGGCGCCGGGCTCGGCGTCGTGGCGATGACCCTGCTGGGGGAGTCGTTCAGCCCGCCCGACCCGACGACCCTGCTGGCCGCGCACCAGGCCGGCGACACGCTGCCGGGTCATCTCGACATCGCGGGCTGGACGCCCTACCTCTCCTGGCCGGTGGGCGCGATGCTCGCCTACCTGGTGCTGATGCTCTCGCTCAACCCGGCCGGCGCTACCGCCGGATCGGTGCGACCCGAGCAGCCGTCAGCCGCACCAGCTCCGCAGGGCTGAGCTCGATCTCCGTCCCACGCCGGCCAGCGGACACGAAGACCGTGTCGTGGGTGAGCGCGGAGTCGTCGACCACGGTCGGGTGCGCCTTGCGCTGCCCGAGCGGCGAGATCCCGCCCACGACATACCCCGTGGCTCGCTCGGCCGCCTTCGGGTCGGCCATCGCGGCCTTGCGTCCGTCGACGGCGCGGGCCAGCGCCTTGAGGTCGAGTTGACCCGAGACCGGGACGACGCCGACCACGAGGGCTCCGTCGACGTCCGCGAACAGCGTCTTGAACACCCGGTCGGGCGTGATCCCCATCGCCTCGGCGGCCTCGTCGCCGTACGACTCCGCGCCGGCGTCGTGGGCGTACTCGTGGACCGTGAACGCCACGCCGGCCTTCTTGAGGGTGCCGATCGCGGGGGTCAATTGGGGCTCCAACGGGTGCGGGCGACCTCGGTCGCCGGCAGCGAGGTGATCACATTGATCGCGCGCAGCTCCGCGCGGAGCAGGTCGGTCACCAGCACCAGCCGCTCGGTGGCGTCGCCCGCCTCGAGCAGCTGCTGGCGCTCGCCCATCGGCAGCGGTGTGCAGGCGGCGAGCGTCCACGACAGGTAGCCCGGGTCCTTGGGCAGCTCGCCCTGCAGCGGGTCGCCCGCGATCGAGCGCAGCACGTGCCGGTACGCCGTGAACGTGGCCCGCGCCCGCTGCACGACCTCCTCGGGCACCTCCGCCTCGCGGCTCGGCAGTGGCGTGACCTCGCCGACGGGGTACTCCCCGGTCGTGAGCAGGCGGTCCAGCTGGATCCGGTCGCGGCCGACCGCCACGATGTCGAAGCTGCCGTCGCCGCGCGCCTCCACGTCGGTGACCTGGAGCCGCACCCCGACCCGGTACAGCGACTGGGTGCCGTGGTCGCCGACCTCGTACCCCTCGCGGATCGCGACCGACCCGAACAGCCGCTGCGACGGGTCCTCGGTGCGCAGCAGGTGGTGGACCAGCGCCCGGTAGCGGTCCTCGAACACGTGCAGCGGCACGCTGACCCCCGGGAAGAGCACCGCGTTGAGCGGGAACATCGGGAGCTGGTCCGTCACGTGTCCAACCTACCGGCGACAACGTCGGCGACCTCAAGGCCGCCTTGGCCATGTGCAAATCTAAAAACTCGCGTAAGATTTGCACATGATCGAGCGTCGCCTAGGCCCCGTCCTCCGGGATCGGCTCGCTGAGCAGGCCGCCGTCGTCCTGCTGGGGGCGCGTCAGGTCGGCAAGACGACGTTGGCTCGTGATGTGGTCGACGACCTCCATCCCGATGCCCTCTATCTCGACCTGGAGCGACCGGCCGACCGCCGCCGTCTCGACGATGCCGACGCCTTCCTGCGAGCTCAACAAGGCCGACTGGTCGTGCTCGACGAGGTTCACCGGGTGCCCCACCTGTTTCCCGTCCTGCGCGGCGTGATCGACGACAACAGGCGGGCCGGGTTCCGTCACGGCCAGTTCCTCCTCCTCGGGTCCGCTTCGCTCGACCTCGTCAACCTCTCTGCCGAGTCCCTGGCGGGCCGGATCGGCCACCTGGAGATGTCGGGGATCAATGTCGACGAGGCTGCGGGCAGTGGCATCGGCACACCGGAGCTCTGGCTGCGCGGCGGGTTCCCCGACAGCCTCCTGGCGCCCACTGACGCCTCATCGCTGCGCTGGCGGACCGACCTGGTCCGGTCCTATCTCGAGCGAGACGTCCCGATGTTCGGGCCCCGCCTTCCGGCCGAGACCATCGGCCGTCTCTGGACGATGCTCGCCCACCAGAGTGGGGGACTCTTCAACGCCAGCAGGCTGGCGACCGCTCTCGGCGTCAGCGGTCCTTCGGTGGACCGGTACGCCGACCTGCTGGCCGACCTCGGGCTGGTCCGTCGGCTGCCGTCGTGGCACGTCAACACGGGCAAGCGGATGACGAAGGCGCCCAAGGTCTTCGTGCGCGACAGTGGACTGATCCATGCCCTGCTGGAGCTCGAGACGATCACCGCTCTGCGTGGGCACCCGTCGGTCGGCTCCAGCTTCGAGTCGTTCGCGGTCGAGTGTCTCGTCACGGCCGCGCCCGACGCGGTTCCCCATCACTACCGAACGGCACGTGGTGACGAGATCGACCTGGTACTGGTACGGGGTGGCCGCCCCGAGGTCGCTGTCGAGATCAAGCTCTCGACAGCGCCGAGCGTCGGAGCCGGATTCCGGCGTGGGTTGGTCGATCTCGGTCTGGCCGGTGGCTTCGTGGTCCACCCGGGCGATGCTCCGGCGTACTCCCTCGGTGAGGGCGTGACCGCGATCGGCATCGCCGAGCTGGTCGGTCGGCTGCGTGCCGACTGATCGGCGCTTCTCATCGCAGACCTGCTCGGTCAGGGCGGCCGAGCCGCGACCGTAGAATCGGGACATGTCCCTGATCCGTCGCATCGACCTGCGCACGATGTCCGACTCCGGCGAGTCCCAGCCCGACTACCGCGCAGCAGTGCCTCGTGCCGACTTCGACATCGAGGCGGCGGTGCCGGCGGTGCAGGCGATCTGCGAGGAGGTCCGCACCCGCGGACTGGACGCGATCGTGGAGTTCGGGGAGAGGTTCGACGGGGTGCGGGTCGACGACATCAGGGTCGCGCCCGACGCGATCCGGGCGGCCCTCGACCACCTCGACCCCGACATCCGGGCGGGCCTGGAGGAGTCGATCCGGCGGCTGCGGGCCACCTGCGCCAACGAGCTCGAGCAGGACGCCGTCACCGACCTCGGTCCCGGCGCCCGGGTCACCCACCGCAAGCTGCCGGTGGGCCGGGTCGGCCTCTACGTCCCCGGCGGCCTCGCGCCGCTCGTGTCCAGCGTGCTGATGAACGTCGTCCCGGCGCAGACCGCGGGCGTCGAGTCGATCGCGCTGGCGAGTCCGCCGCAGAAGGAGTTCGGTGGGTCCGTGCATCCGACGATCCTGGCGGCCTGCGCGCTGCTCGGCGTCGAGGAGGTGTACGCGGTCGGCGGCGCCCAGGCGATCGCGATGTTCGCCTACGGCACCGGACCCTGCCGGCGCGTCGATCTGGTCACCGGCCCCGGCAACATCTGGGTGGTCACCGCGAAGCGCATCCTCAAGGGCCAGGTCGGGATCGACTCCGAGGCCGGCCCGACCGAGATCGCGATCCTTGCCGACGACACCGGCGACGCGGCGTACGTCGCCGCGGACCTGATCAGCCAGGCCGAGCACGACCCGCTGGCCGCGTCGGTCCTGGTGACGACCTCGGAGCGGCTCGCCGCCGAGGTGGAGGCCGAGCTCGACCAGCAGGTCGCCGCGACCAAGCACAGCGAGCGGATCACCACCTCGCTCGGGGGGAAGCAGTCCGGCATCGTGCTGGTCCGCGACCTCGAGCAGGGCCTCGACGTGGTCAACGCGTACGCCGCCGAGCACCTCGAGATCCACACCGAGGACGCCGCCGGCTGGGCCGCCCGGGTGCGCAATGCGGGCGCGATCTTCGTCGGTCCACACGCCCCGGTCAGCCTCGGCGACTACTGCGCCGGGTCCAACCACGTGCTCCCGACGGCCGGCTGCGCCTGCCACTCCTCGGGGCTCTCGGTGCGCGCGTTCACCAAGTCGGTGCATGTCATCGACTACTCCGCCGAAGCCCTCGCCGAGGTCGCGGGCCACGTGGTCACCCTCGCCGAGGCCGAGGACCTGCCCGGCCACGGCGCCGCGGTCGCGGTGCGGGTGCGTCGATGACCTGGCCCCCGCTCCGCGAGGAGCTGCGCGGGATCGAGCCGTACGGCGCCCCGCAGCTCGACGTACCCGTCCAGCTCAACGTCAACGAGAACCCCTACGGCCCGTCCGAGGCGTGCGTCGCCGACATCGCGGCCGCGGCCGCGGCCGCGGCCGGCACGCTCAACCGCTACCCCGACCGCGAGTTCGTCGACCTGCGTACCGCCCTGGCGGCGTACCTCTCGAAGGACACCCCGGCCGGCATCGTCCCCGAGCAGGTGTGGGCGGCCAACGGCTCCAACGAGGTGATGCTGCAGCTGCTGCAGGCCTTCGGAGGGCCGGGGCGGACCGCGGTGAGCTTCGCGCCGACGTACTCGATGTACCCGGAGTACGCCCGCGACACCAACACCCGCTGGGTCGCCGGCCGGCGGGCCGAGGACTTCGCGCTCGACCTCGACGCCGCGCGCGACCTGGTCAAGACCGAGCAGCCGAGCGTGATCCTGCTGCCGAGCCCCAACAATCCGACGGGCACCGCCCTGCCGCAGGAGGCGGTCGGGGTGCTGTGCGAGGCGGCGGGCGCGGTGTCCGATCACGGGGGCGGGATCGTCGTGGTCGACGAGGCCTACGGCGAGTTCCGTCGCTCGGGCGTGCCGAGCGCGCTCGAGCTGCTGCCGACGTACCGCAACCTGGTGGTGTCGCGCACCATGAGCAAGGCCTTCGCGGGCGCGGGCCTGCGGCTGGGCTACCTCGCCGCGGCGCCGGAGATCTGCGACGCGATCCGGGTCGTGCGGCTGCCCTACCACCTCTCCGCCGTCACCCAGGCGGTCGCGCTGGCGGCCCTGGGCCACGCGCCCGAGCTGCTCGGCAGGGTCGACGACCTGCGTCGTGAGCGGGACGTGCTGGTCGAGTGGCTGCGCGCCGAGGGCTACGACGTCGCCGACTCGGACGCCAATTTCGTGTTGTTCGGGCGATTCGCCGACCGTCATGCTGTCTGGCAGGGTCTCCTCGACCGGGGAGTCCTGATCCGGGAGACCGGGCCTGAGGGATGGTTGCGGGTCTCGGTCGGCACCCCCGAGGAGATGGCGGCCTTCCGCGCCGCCCTGACCGAAGTAGAGGGAGAGCGCGCATGAGTGCCAGGACCGCCCGCGTCGAGCGGCAGACGAGCGAGTCGAAGGTCCTCGTCGAGGTGGACATCGACGGCACCGGTCGTCACGACATCTCCACCGGCGTCGGCTTCTACGACCACATGCTCACCGCGTTCGCGCGTCACGCGCTGGTCGACCTCACCGTGCAGACCGAGGGCGACGTCCACATCGACGCCCACCACACCACCGAGGACACCGCGATCGCGCTCGGCCAGGCGCTGCGCCAGGCGCTGGGGGACAAGGTGGGCATCCGCCGCTTCGGCGACGCGACCGTCCCGCTCGACGAGGCGCTGGTGCAGGCGGTCGTCGACGTGTCGGGGCGGCCCTACTGCGTCCACACCGGCGAGCCCGAGGGCCAGCAGTACGTCCAGCTCGGCGGCTCCGGGGTGTCCTACCTCGGCTCGCTGACCCAGCACGTCTTCGAGTCGATCGCCTTCCACGGCCACTTCGCGCTGCACGTGCGGGTGCTCGCGGGCCGCGAGCCGCACCACATCGTCGAGACCCAGTTCAAGGCGTTCGCCCGGGCCTTCCGCGACGCGGTCGCGCTCGACCCGCGCGAGACCGGCGTCCCGTCCACGAAGGGCGCTTTGTGAGCGCTCCGTCCGTCGTCGTCCTCGACTACGGCTCCGGCAACCTGCGCTCCGCGGTACGCGCGGTCGAGCGGGCCGGCGCCGACGTGACCCTCACCGGCGACCTGGACGCGGCGATGGCCGCCGACGGGCTGCTCGTACCGGGCGTCGGCGCGTACGAGGCCTGCATGCGCGGGCTGCGGGCGATCCGCGGCGAGCGGATCATCGCCCGCCGACTCTCCGGCGGCCGCCCGGTGCTCGGCATCTGCGTGGGCATGCAGATCCTGTTCGAGCGGGGCATCGAGCACGGCGTCGAGACCGAGGGCTGCGGCGAGTGGCCCGGTGTGGTCGAGCGGCTGCAGGCGCCGATCGTGCCGCACATGGGCTGGAACACGGTGTCCGTCCCGGAGCAGACCCGGCTGTTCGCGGGCATCGAGGACGAGCGCTTCTACTTCGTGCACTCCTACGGCGTGCGCGACTGGACGCTGGTCACCAACGACCGCACCCCCGACAGCCACCAGCCGCTGGTGACCTGGGCCGAGCACGGCGGCGACAGCTTCGTCGCGGCCGTCGAGAACGGGCCGCTGTGCGCGACCCAGTTCCACCCCGAGAAGTCGGGCGACGCCGGCGCCCAGCTGCTGCGCAACTGGGTCACGTCGCTGAGGTGACGGCCGCCACCCCTCCCAAAGTGGCGGCCGTCGCGTCACCCCATCACAAAACGAGAACAAGTTCTACTTGTGCTCGGGCTGTTCCCGAGGCGGCGAGACCGGCGCGGGGTGCCGCTCGGGGCTCCTCTAGGATCGCGCCCATGACCGGCTACCTCGAGCTGCTGCCCGCCGTCGACATCAAGGGTGGTCAGGCCGTCCAGCTGGTGCAGGGCGTCGACGGCTCGGAGAAGCGGTTCGGCGACCCGATCGAGGCTGCCCTGCGCTGGCAGGAGGCCGGCGCCGAGTGGATCCACCTCGTCGACCTCGACGCGGCGTTCGGCCACGGCAACAACCGCGAGCTGCAGGCCGAGATCGTCGGCCGCCTCGACATCCAGGTCGAGATGAGCGGCGGCATCCGTGACGACGAGTCGCTGGAGGCCGCGATGACCGCGGGCTGCCGCCGGGTCAACATCGGCACCGCCGCCCTGGAGCAGCCGGAGTGGTGCGCCCGCGCCATCGCGACGTACGGCGACCGGGTGGCCGTCGGCCTCGACGTCCGCGGCCGCACCCTGGCCGCGCGCGGCTGGACCAAGGAGGGCGGCGACCTCTACGAGACCCTCGCCCGGCTCGACGCCGAGGGCTGTGCCCGCTATGTCGTCACCGACGTCAACAAGGACGGCATGTTGCAGGGCCCGAACCTCCAACTGCTCGAGGACGTCTGCGCCGCCACGGCGCGCCCCGTCGTCGCCTCCGGCGGGGTCACCACCCTCGACGACATCCGCGCGCTGATGAAGCTGGTCCCCGTCGGCGTCGAGGGCGCGATCGCCGGAACCGCCCTCTACACCGGGCAGTTCACCCTCGAGGACGCGCTCGCGCTGACCAGGGGCGGGCTCGTATGAGCCTGTCGGTGCGGGTCATCCCGTGCCTCGACGTCGACGCCGGCCGCGTGGTCAAGGGCGTCAACTTCCAAGAGCTCCGCGACGCCGGTGACCCGGTCGAGCTGGCCCGGCTGTACGACGCCGAGGGCGCCGACGAGCTCACGTTCCTCGACATCTCCGCCTCCCACGAGGGACGCGCGACCACGATGGACATCGTCTCGGCCACTGCCGAGCAGGTCTTCATCCCGCTCACCGTCGGCGGCGGCGTGTCCTCGGTCGAGGACGTCGACCGGCTGCTGCGCGCCGGAGCGGACAAGATCGCCGTCAACACCGCCGCGATCCGGCGACCCGAGCTGATCTCCGAGATCGCCGACCGGTTCGGCAACCAGGTGCTCGTGCTCTCCGTCGACGCCCGCCGGGTCGGCGCCGATGCCGCCCCGGTGGGGGACTCCGGCTTCGAGGTGACCACCCACGGCGGCCGCCAGTCCGCCGGCATCGACGCGATCGAGTGGGCCGTGCGCGCCGCCGAGCTCGGCGCCGGCGAGATCCTCCTCAACGCGATGGACGCCGACGGCACCACCGACGGCTTCGACCTCGAGCTGATCCGCACGGTCCGCGCCGAGGTCTCGATTCCCGTCATCGCCTCCGGCGGCGCGGGCGCGGTCGAGCACTTCCCGCCCGCCGTCGACGCCGGCGCGGACGCCGTCCTCGCGGCGACCGTGTTCCACTTCGGCACCCTGCGCATCGCCGACGTGAAGGCCTCGCTGGCCGCTGCGGGTGTGCCCGTGCGGTGAGCGGGGAGGGTGCGGCCATGAGCTACGACAGGTACCGGCCCGGCGGCGTTCCCGAGGCCGGCGAGAGCCCCACCGGCCCACGCGACGACGGCCTGGGCAGCCACGGCCCCTGGCGGGTGGCGATCGAGTACTCCAACCAGGGCCAGGCCAAGCCGTCCACCATCGTCCAGGTCGGCAGCACCGAGCACGCCGACCGCGACACCGCCATGCGGGCCGCCGCCCGTGCCGCCCGTGAGTTCAACCCGCCGGATCCCTGGTCCGAGCAGGGCCGGCAGATCTTCCGCGACGGCCGCCACGCCTTCCTCGTCATCATCGAGGGCGCCACCTCGACCTTTCACATGAGCGTGCGGATCGTCAGTCCGGTCAGCCCGGGCGAGGCTCAGTAGCCGGACAGCCCACGCCCCCGGCGCCCTGGCCGGCCAGATCGCCGAGGTGGGTCGACGGGGGTCTTACACGCCGGGGGAGTCCGCGGGTCCGTGCGCCGGTGCGTCCGGTCATCCACAGGCGGCGGGCGGCGTCGGGGCGGACGTCTGGATGCGGGGGACGGAGTAGGACGGAATAGGCTTGCGCGGTGTCGGGTTGCGGGGTGAAGTGAGCACCAGAAGCCGTACGACGTCCGCCGGGTTCGGCGTGCTCTGGGTGGCCATCAAGCGGGAGCCGTGGATCTTCGCGGTGTCGACGATCGGCAGCGTGCTCTTCGGGGCGTTGACGGTGGCCGACGCCTGGGTGCTGGGCTGGTCGACGGACCATGTGGTGCTGCCGGCCTTCAAGGACGGCGAGATCGGTGCCGGCCTGCTGTGGGCGGTGCTCGGGCTGTTCGTGGGCGTCGCGATCCTGCGTGCGGTCGGCATCGTGGCGCGCCGGCTCGGTGCGGGCGTGATGCAGTACCGGATGCAGGCCCACAGCCGCCGCGCCGTGACCCGCCAGTACCTGCGCCTGCCCATGGAGTGGCACCAGCGGCACCCCACGGGCGAGCTGCTGTCCAACGCGAACGCCGACGTCGAGGCCGCCTGGGGGCCGATCGCGCCGCTGCCCATGGCGGTCGGGACGGTCGCGATGATGGTGATCGCGGTAGTGCAGATGCTGCTGACCGACCTGGTCCTGGCGGCGGTGGGGCTGCTCGTCTTCCCGCTCGTGATCGCGGTCAACGTCGTCTACCAGCGCCTGGCCCAGGGCTGGGCCACGCGCGCCCAGGAGCTGCGCGCCGAGCTGTCCGAGATCGCCCACGAGTCCTTCGACGGCGCGCTCGTCGTCAAGACGCTCGGCCGTGAGCCCGAGGAGACCCGGCGGTTCAAGGCGAAGGCCGAGGAGCTGCGGGAGGCCAACATCCGGGTCGGCCGGATCCGCGCGGCCTTCGACCCCACGCTCGCCGCGCTGCCCAACATCGCGGTGCTCGTCGTCCTGGTCATCGGCGTCCACCGGGTGCTGTCCGGAGCGACGGTGGCCGGCGACGTGGTGACCGTCGCCTACCTGCTCACGGTGGTCGCGTTCCCGATCCGCTCGATCGGCTGGCTGCTGGGCGACTTCCCGCGCAGCGTCGTCGGGTACCGCCGGGTCGCCGCGGTGATCGCCGCCACCGGAGCCATGGAGTACGGCGACCGTGAGGCGCCGACCAGCGCGGGCGGCGCGCGGCTGGAGGTCGCCGGCGCCGCCTTCGGCTACGTCCCCGACCGGCCGCTGCTGCGCGAGCTGAGCTTCGACGTCGAGCCGGGCCGCACCGTCGCCCTCGTCGGCGCCACCGCGTCCGGCAAGAGCACGCTCACCGGTCTGCTGGCCCGGCTGGTCGACGTCGACGCCGGCGCGATCCGGGTCGACGGCACCGACCTGCGCGAGCTGCGGCCCGGTGGGCTCGCGGAGGTGCTGGCCGTCGTACCGCAGAGCGCGTTCCTGTTCGACGACACGGTCCGCGGCAATGTCACGCTCGGCATCGAGGTGCCCGACGAGGAGGTGTGGGCCGCGCTGCGCACCGCCCAGGCCGACGGCTTCGTCGCCGCTCTGCCCGACGGCCTCGACACCCGGCTGGGGGAGCGCGGCACCTCCCTGTCCGGCGGCCAGCGGCAGCGGCTCTCGCTCGCCCGCGCCCTGGTGCGCCGCCCGCGCCTGCTCGTCCTCGACGACGCCACGTCGGCCGTCGACCCGGAGGTCGAGGCCCGGATCCTGGCCGGCCTCGGCGAGACCGACACCACGCTGGTCGTGGTCGCCTACCGCAAGGCCACGATCGGGCTGGCCGACGAGGTGCTCTACCTCGTCGATGGCCGGATCGCCGATCGCGGTCCCCACGAGGAGCTGGTGGCCCGCAACGCCGACTACGCCCGGCTGGTCAACGCCTACGAGACCGAGCACGAGGAGGTGACCGCGTGAGCACCACCCTGCGGGCCCCCGAGCACACCCGGCTCGCGACCGGTGAGGACATCGGCGCCTGGGAGACCATCCGCCGCGGCATCCGGCACTCGCCCGAGCTGGTCGAGGGGATCGGCTGGACCCTGGTCCTCGCCGTGCTCGCCTCGGTCGGCCAGGTCGTCGTCCCGGTCGCGGTCCAGCAGACCATCGACAAGGGCCTGCGCGGACCCGACGGGCCCGACCCGTCGTTCACGGCCTGGCTGGCCCTCGCCGCGACCGTGGCGATCGTGGTGACCAGCTGGGCGTCGTACGCCATGACGGCGCGGCTGTTCTCCTCCGCCGAGCGCGGCCTGGCGACGCTGCGGGTCAAGGCGTTCCGCCACGTCCACGACCTGCCCCTGCTCACGCAGAGCACCGAGCGCCGCGGCGCCCTGGTCTCCCGGGTCACCAGCGACGTCGACCAGGTCAGCCAGTTCCTCGTCTTCGGCGGCCTGATCTTCGTGGTCAGCATCGGGCAGATGCTCATCGCGACCGTCGTCATGGTCGTCTACAGCTGGCAGCTCGCCGTCGTCGTCTGGGTCTGCTTCGCGCCGCTCTTCTTGAGCCTGCGCTACTTCCAGCGCAAGCTGGCCGCCGCCTACGGCACCGTACGACGCCAGGTCGGCGTGCTGTTGTCCGCGGTCTCGGAGCCGGTGGTGGGCGCGGCGGTCGTGAAGTCGTATGCGATCGAGGCGCGCACCCAGGAGCGGATCGACACCGCGATCGACACCCACAAGGCGGCCAGCACCCGCGCGCAGGGCTTCACCGCGTTCTCGTTCAGCCTCGGCGGCATCTCCGCGGGCCTGGCGAACGCCGGGGTGCTGATCATCGGCATCTGGCTCGGCCAGGGCCTCGCCTGGGGTGGGGGGATCACGGCCGGTGAGGTCCTCGCCTTCGCGTTCCTGGTGACCCTCTTCGTCGGTCCGGTCCAGATGGGCACCCAGATCCTCACCGACGCCCAGAACGCCATCGCCGGCTGGCGCCGCGTCATCGGCATCCTCGACACCCCGGCCGACCTCGTCGACCCGGGGCCCGAGGGGCGGAGCCTGCCGAAGGGCGCGATCGACGTCCGCTTCGACGGCGTCTCGTTCGCCTACCCGGGCGGCGCCGCGGTGCTGAGCGACATCGACCTCGTCGTCCCGGCCGGCCAGCGGGTCGCCGTCGTCGGCGAGACCGGCTCCGGCAAGTCCACCATCGCCAAGCTGCTGACCCGGCTGATGGATCCCGGCCGCGGCCGGGTGCTCCTCGACGGCATCGACCTGCGCGAGGTCGCCGAGAGCGCGCTGCGCCGCAGCGTGGTGCTGGTGCCGCAGGAGGGCTTCCTGTTCGACGACACCCTGGCCGCCAACGTCCGCTACGGGCGGCTCGGTGCCACCGAGGACGAGATCCACGCGGCGGCCGAGGCCATCGGGCTCGGCGACTGGCTGGCCGCCCTGCCCGACGGCGTCGAGACCCGGGTCGGCCAGCGCGGCGAGTCGCTGTCCGCGGGGGAGCGTCAGCTGGTCGCGCTGCTCCGCGCCCAGCTCGCCGACCCCGACCTGCTCGTCCTCGACGAGGCCACCAGCGCGGTCGACCCCGAGCTGGAGACCCGGATCGGCCGGGCGCTGGAGCGGCTGATGAGCGGTCGCACCTCGGTCACCATCGCCCACCGGCTCTCCACCGCCGAGGCGGCCGACGTGGTCGTGGTCGTCGACAGGGGACGGATCGTCCAGCACGGTCCGCACGCCGAGCTGGTGCGCCAGCCGGACACCCCCTACGCGAGACTGCACGCCTCGTGGGTGGCTCAACACGGTCGATCGGGATAATGGAGCCCGTGAGCCTTCCCTCCGACGTCGCCGACCGCCTCAAGCGCACCCCCGACGGACTGGTGCCCGCGATCGTGCAGCAGCACGACACCGGCGAGGTGCTGATGCTGGCGTGGATGGACGACGAGGCGCTGCACCGCACCCTGACCACCGGGCGGGCGACGTACTGGAGCCGCTCGCGGGGCGAGTACTGGGTCAAGGGCGAGACCTCCGGCAACCCCCAGCTGGTCAGGGAGGTCCGGCTCGACTGCGACGGCGACACCTTGCTGGTCAAGGTCGACCAGGTCGGCGTGGCCTGCCACACCGGCGCCCGCACCTGCTTCGACCATGGTCTGCTCGAAGGGGGAGGGCTGCTCGGTGGCTGATGAGGCCACCGACCCGGCGCGTCGTACCTTCGGGCCGGTCGTGCTCCTCGGCCTCGCCGGCAGCGGCTTCGCGGCGGTCGCCGGCCACCAGGCCATGCTCGCCATCCCCGAGGCGACGCTCACCGCGGCCGGCGGGATCGCGCCGACCGTGCAGGAGCGCTCGGTGGAGTTCCCGCTCGCCGGTGCCCTGGCTCTGGTCGCCCTGGCCGCCTGGGGCGTGCTTCTGGTGACCCGCGGGGTCGTGCGCCGCGGCGCCGCGGCGCTCGCACTGCTCGCCGCGGCCGGCATCATCGCCGTGGTGGTCGTCGGAGGCTTCGTGCAGGACCAGGACGCAGCGGCCGACCTCGCCACCCGGCTCGGCCTCAACCTCGACGCCGTCGACGTGGAGCGCAGCGGCTGGCTGTGGATCGCGCTCGGCTGCTCGCTGGTCGCGCTCGTCGCGGCGGGCGCCGCCGTGCGCCTGGTGCCGTCGTGGCCCGAGATGGGCAGCCGATACGACGCCCCCACGACCGCCGGGTCCGGCAGCATCCCCGCCGCCGGCCAGGGCACCGCCGACCAGTCGAACCTCGACCTGTGGAAGTCCCTCGACGAGGGCCGCGACCCGACCGACGGCCCGGCCGAGGACTGAACCCCTCCACCCCCTAGAATCACACCCGATCCACCCGAACGAGCGAGGAGTCCCCTCTCATGGCCGACAACCACGGCAACACCCCCGCGGCCTGGACCGCCGTCCTCGTCGCGCTCGTCGGCTTCGTCGTGGGCGCGATCGGCATGTCCCTGCACCCGCTGAACTGGATCCTGTTCTGGGTCGGCACCGCGGTCGTGATCGCCGGGGGTGTCGTGTTCCTGGTGATGGCCAAGATGGGCTTCCACGAGGCCGGCCACTGACCGTGGAGACCCGGCGGCGCCGCATGGTGCCGCCCGTCCTGGTCGTCGGCGGCCTCGCCGCCGCGACCCTCGCCCTGCACCTGCGTGACCCGCACCAGCAGGGCAGCTGGGGCGCCTGCCCCTTCTCGCTGGCCGGGTTCTCCTGTCCCGGCTGCGGCGGCCTGCGCGCGGTCAACGACCTCGGCAATCTGCAGCTCGGCGCCGCCGCGTCGAGCAACCTGCTGCTCGTGCTCGTGCTGCCGTTCGTGGTCTACGCCCTGGCCCGCTGGACCGCCGGCCGGTGGACCGGGAACGCCTGGGTGGTCTCGGAGCGGCGGATGCTCGCGCTCACCGGCGTGCTGCTGGCCGCGATGCTGGTCTTCGCGGTGGTGCGCAACACCCCGGCCGGGGCGTGGCTCGCTCCCTGACCGGCTCGCTCAGGGAGCGCCGTCCAGCTCGCTGAAGAGGCCGATCCCTCCGTAGACGAACAGCAGCGCGATGCTGAGGACGCCGAGGGCCACGGCGACGCCGCCGGTGATGATGCCGGCCAGCGCGAGGCCCTCGCCGGTCTTGGCGCCGCGGGACTCGCGGATGTCCTTGCGCGCCAGCACGCCGCACACGATGCCGGCGATGCCGACCAGGCCGAACAGGCCGCAGCAGCAGCCCAGCACGATGCCGACGATCCCGGTGACGAGCGAGGCGATCGCCATCCCGGACTGGGCGGGCGGCGGCTGGTAGCCGTAGCCGGGCTGCGGCGGGCTGTAGCCGCCGTACCCACCGCCCTGCCCGCCGTAGGGGCTGTAGCCGCCCGGGGGCGGGGCTCCGTACGGCGGGGACTCGTCGTTGCTCATGGTGCTCCTCGGTCCGGACGCGCGGACGGGGCCGGGCAGGTGCCCGACCCCGTCGGCGGTGTCGCTGTGGTGGGCTCGCTCAGTAGAGCGAGGCGCCGGCCGCGATCAGGATGATGTTGAGGATGATGCCGAGGGCGGACAGGGCCGTGCCGATGATGCCGCAGATCCAGCCGGCCTTGATGACGCCCGCGTTGTTGTAGTTGGCCGTGCGGCTCTCGTCGAGCGCCTTCTTGCCCATGATGATCGCCGGGATGCCGGTGAACAGACCACAGCACACGAGGCTGAGGATGCCGAGGATCAAGATGGTGGTGCCCTGCGGGTGGTCGCCTCCACCGACGGGGCCGCCGTAGCCGTAGCCGCCGGCGGGCGGAGGGGGCGGGGTGCCGTAGTTCGGCGGCTCGTTGTAGCTCACGTTGAGGTCCCTTCTCAGGTGTGCAGATGTCCCGTGCGGCCCGACCGAGTTCCGGGCGGTGTGTGGAACCCTAACGGCCGCGTGCCACACTCGACACCACGTGTCGGAGTGTCGGTGCCGTCGGACCTTCCCCCGCGCGAGCCGCCCACCAAACCTGCGCGGCGAACCAAGCCCACCACAGAAACGTCACGGAGGCGTCAGATGTCGGCCCCCCAGGCCTCCCAGCCCACGGTGCTGGACGGGATCGTCGCCGGAGTGCTCGAGGACCTCGCCGCCCGCCAGGCGCTCACCTCGGAGGCGGACCTGCGGGCCGCGCTCGCCGACGTCGACCCGCCGCGCGACCCGATGCCCCGCTTCCGGGCGCCCGGCTCGAGCGTGATCGCCGAGGTGAAGCGCAAGAGCCCGAGCAAGGGCGCGCTCGCCGACATCCCCGACCCGGCCGCGCTGGCCGCCGAGTACGCCGCCGGCGGCGCGGGCGCGATCAGCGTGCTGACCGAGCGGCGCCGGTTCGGCGGCAGCCTCGACGACCTGCGCGCGGTGCGCGCGAGCGTCGACATCGCGGTGCTGCGCAAGGACTTCATCGTCACCGAGTACCAGTTGCTCGAGGCCCGCGCGGCCGGTGCCGACCTGGCGCTGCTGATGGCGGTCTCGCTGCCCGGCGAGCGACTGCGCCGGCTCCACGACTTCGCGCGCGAGCTCGGCCTCACCGTCCTCCTCGAGGTCCACGACGAGGAGGAGACCGCCCGCGCGGTGGAGGTCGGCGCCGAGCTGATCGGCGTCAACGCGCGCAACCTCAAGACGCTCGAGGTCGACCTCGACGTCTTCGGCCGGCTGGCGCCCCTCATCCCCGAGGACCGGGTCAAGGTCGCCGAGTCCGGCATCTTCGGACCCCGAGACGTCGAGCGGTTCGTCGGCGAGGGCGCCCGCGTGGTGCTCGTCGGCGAGGCGCTCGTGAAGGACGGCGCTCCGCGCCAGGCAGTCGCGGCAATGACAGGGATTGGTCGATGAGTACGTACGAAGCCGATGCACTCGGCTGGTTCGGTGGCGCGGGCGCGTTCGGCGGCCGATTCATGCCGGAGGCGCTGATGGCGGCGCTCGACGAGCTCGACGTGGCCTGGCGCGAGGCCATGGCCGACGCGGCGTTCACGGGCGAGTTCGAGCGACTGCTCACCGACTACGCCGGCGTCCCGAGCATGCTGTACGACGCGACCCGGCTGTCCGAGGCCGCCGGTGCCCGGATCCTGCTCAAGCGCGAGGACCTCAACCACACCGGCGCCCACAAGATCCGCAACGTGCTCGGCCAGGCCCTGCTCACCAAGCGGATGGGCAAGTCCCGGGTGATCGCCGAGACCGGTGCCGGCCAGCACGGCGTCGCCTCGGCCACCGCCGCGGCGTACCTCGGCCTCGACTGCACCGTCTACATGGGCGAGGTCGACACCGAGCGTCAGGCACTCAACGTGGCCCGGATGCAGCTGCTCGGCGCCGAGGTGGTGCCCGTCACGAGCGGCTCGCGCACGCTCAAGGACGCCATCAACGAGGCGCTGCGCGACTGGGTCGCGAGCGTCGACGAGACGGCCTACCTGTTCGGCACCGCCGCCGGCCCGCACCCCTTCCCGAGCCTGGTGCTCAGCTTCGTGCGCGGCATCGGTGACGAGGCGCGCCGCCAGTGCCTCGACCAGTACGGCGCGCTGCCGGACGCGGTCGCCGCCTGTGTCGGCGGTGGCTCCAACGCGATCGGCCTGTTCGCGGGCTTCGTGGACGACCCGGAGGTCGCGATCTACGGCTTCGAGGCGGGCGGGGACGGCGTCGAGACCGGCCGCCACGCCGCGACGATCTTCGCGGGGACGATCGGTGTGCTGCACGGTGCGCGGACCTACGTCCTGCAGGACGACGACGGCCAGACCATCGAGTCGCACTCCATCTCGGCGGGCCTCGACTACCCGGGCGTCGGCCCGCAGCACTCCGCGCTCTCGGCGGCCGGGCGGGCGACGTATCTGCCCGTGACCGACACCGAGGCGATGGACGCGATGGCCCTGCTCGCCCGCACGGAGGGGATCATCTCGGCCATCGAGTCCGCGCATGCCGTCGCGGGCGCGCTGCGGATCGCGAAGGAGCGCCCGGGCCAGACCATCCTGGTCAACCTGTCCGGGCGCGGCGACAAGGACATGGGCACCGCGATGGAGTGGTTCCGGCTGGGCGAGGCGGGGGAGGGCCGGTGAGCAGCAGCTCCGCGTTCGCGACCGCGCGGGCCGAGGGGCGCGCGACGCTGGTCGGCTACCTGCCCGCGGGCTTCCCCGACGTCGAGGGCAGCATCGCCGCGCTGACGGTGATGGTCGAGTCCGGCTGCGACGTCATCGAGATCGGCCTGCCCTACAGCGACCCGGTCATGGACGGCCCGATCATCCAGGCCGCCGCGCAGCGGGCGCTCGACGCCGGCGTCCGCACCACCGACGTGCTGCGGGTCGTCGAGGCGGTCGCCGCCACCGGCACGCCGACCCTCGTGATGACCTACTGGAACCCGGTGGAGAGGTACGGCGTCGAGCGGTTCGCGCAGGACCTCGCCGACGCCGGGGGAGCGGGCCTGATCACGCCCGACCTCACGCCGGACTTCGCCCCCGAGTGGATCGCCGCCGCCGATGCGCGCGACCTGGACAAGGTCTTCCTCGTCGCGCCCTCCTCGACCGACGAGCGGATCGCGCTGACCACGGCGGCCTCGCGGGGCTTCGTCTACGCCACCGGCATCATGGGCGTCACCGGCACCAAGCAGGCCACCGCCGCGGGCGTGGCCCCGCTGATCGCCCGGACCAAGGCGCTGAGCCCGAACGGTGGCGCCGAGCTCCCCGTCGGCGTCGGCGTCGGCGTCAGCACCGGGGCGCAGGCCGCCGGCCTGGCCGCCCACGCCGACGGGGTGATCGTCGGCTCTGCCTTCGTGCGCACCCTGCTCGACCATCCCGGCGACCGGGCCGCGGGACTGGCCGCCCTGGCCGCTCTCACCGAGGAGCTCGCCGGAGGCGTCCGTGCGTAGGCTGGCGGCCCTGGTCGCGCTGCTCGGGCTGGCCCTGTCGGCCTGCAGCGGCGAGCCCGACACGTTCACCGGCACTCGGCTGACGAACCCGTTCAAGGCGGCGGACGTCGCGATGAGCGACACCAGCGGAGCGTCGTACTCCCTCGCGACGGACACGACGAAGCCGCTGACTCTGGTGTTCTTCGGCTACACCAACTGCCCGGACTACTGTCCGCTGGTCATGAACAACCTGGCCGCGGCGATGAACCGGCTCGACGCCGCGGACCGCAAGAAGGTCGACGTGGTCTTCGTGACCACCGACCCCGCGCGCGACGACGCGGCGACGCTGCGCGCCTACCTCGACCGCTACGACAAGTCCTTCATCGGGCTCACCGGCGGCATCGAGCAGGTCATGGAAGCCGGTGACTCGCTGAAGGTCTACGTCAGCGACGGCACGTTGCTGCCGACCGGCGGCTACGACCTGGGCGGCCACACCACGAGCACGCTTGCCATCGACCCCAGCCACCATGCCGTCGCCCTGTGGAACCAGGAGACCTCCAGCGCGGAGTTCGCCTCGGACATCCACACGCTGCTGACCGACGACTAAGACCCGACCAGGAGTCGCCGTGCTTCCCGCCCTCATCGCTGCCACGATCCCCAGCCCGTCGCAGGGCGTGTGGCATCTCGGGCCGTTCCCGCTGCGCGGCTACGCCCTGTGCATCATCCTCGGCATCGTCGTCGCGATCTGGATCGGGGAGAAGCGCTGGCAGGCCCGTGGCGGCACCCTCGGCGAGGTCCAGGACGTCGCGATCTGGGCGGTCCCGTTCGGCCTGGTCGGCGCCCGCGCCTACCACGTCGCCACGGACTGGGAGAAGTACTTCGGCTCCGGGGGCGAGCCGGTCAAGGCCCTCTACGTCTGGGAGGGCGGTCTCGGCATCTGGGGCGGCGTCGCCCTCGGCGCCCTCGGCGCCTGGATCGGTGCCCGCCGCCGCGGCATCAAGGTGCTGCCGCTGCTCGACGCGCTCGCGCCGGGCGTCCTGGTCGCGCAGGCGATCGGCCGCTGGGGCAACTGGTTCAACCAGGAGCTCTACGGCCGCCCGACCGACCTGCCGTGGGGCCTGGAGATCCAGGAGAAGCACTGGCAGTGCCTCGTCGACGGCGTGCAGACCAGCGGCGCCGGCTGTGGGACCGCGCTCGGCGGACCCTACGCCGACGGCGTCGTCTTCCACCCGACCTTCCTCTACGAGTGCCTGTGGAACCTCGCCGCCTTCGCCGTCATCGTGTGGCTCGAGCGCCGCTTCCGCCTCGGCCACGGCCGGGTGATGGCGGTCTACGTCATGGCCTACACCCTGGGCCGCGGCTGGATCGAGTACCTCCGCGTCGACAACGTCCAGCTCGAGAACGTCTTCGGCCTGCGGTTCAACGTGTGGACCTCGATCGTGCTGTTCGTGGCCGCCGCCGGGTACTTCGTGTGGGCCACCAGGAACCGGCCCGGGCGCGAGGAGCAGGTGTACGTCGACGGGCGGGAGCCGGCCGAGACCGAGCCGGCCGAGACCGAGCCGGCCGAGACCGGCGACGAGGACTCGTCCACCATCTGATCCGAACCTAACAACTTAATCCAGTCGATCCACTAGACTTAGTACGTCATTGGATCGGCCATCGGGGGCCATGAGCGGGTAGGGGTGCCCCCTTCATGTCGCACGTCGTCGTCCCGACGCCCCCGGCGTCACCTCCGGAGCATCCGGATCCGGACCCCTCCGAAGACATGCCCCGGGCACTGCCGGTGCGCCACTCGGTCCAGGACCGGGTGTTCTTGCAGGCCACCCGGGCGCTGGCCTTCGTGGTGCTGGCCATCACCTCCGGCATCGGCGTCTTCCTCGGTCTGCAGTCGATCCCGACACTCGAGCACTACGGGCTGTCCTTCCTCACCGAGTACCGCTGGCTGCCGAGCCAGGACATCGTCGGCATCGCCGCGGTCGTGGTCGGCACGCTCCAGGTCGCGCTGATCGCGCTCGCGCTGGCCTTCCCGCTCTCGCTGCTCACCGCGCTGTTCATCACGGACTGGGCGCCGGCCCGGCTGCGACCGCTGCTGGTGCGGCTGGTCGACCTGATGGCCGCGGTGCCGGGCATCGTGTTCGGACTGTGGGTGCTGCTCGTCGTGCAGCCGCACGCCGCGCAGGTCAACCACTGGATCAGCAAGCACTTCGGCTGGATCCCGATCTTCCACGTCCGCACCGACGTCGACTACCCGATCTGGAACCAGGCCCCGGGCTACCCGTCGTACGCCGGCTCCGCGGCCATCGCCGCCCTCGCCGTGACGATGATGATCTTCCCGATGGCGACCTCGGTGATGCGCGAGGTGTTCTCCGAGGCGCCGGTGGGGGAGAAGGAGGCCGCGCTCGCGCTCGGCGCCACCCGCTGGGCGATGGTGCGCACGGTGGTGCTGCCGTTCGGTCGCGGCGGGATCATCGGCGGCACCATGCTCGCCCTCGGCCGGGCGCTCGGCGAGACCATCTCCGTGGTGCTGGTGATCTCGCAGGCCTACGAGATCAAGCCGTACGTCCTGGAGTCCGGGACCTCGACCATCTCGGCGCTGATCGCCTCCGGCTTCAAGGAGGCCTCGCCCGCCCAGCTCTCGGCGCTGCTGAGCGCCGGCTTCGTGCTGTTCGTGATGACGCTGGCCGTCAACAGCCTGGCCGCGGTCGTCGTCGCCCGCTCGCGCGGGGGCGGGGTGACCGAGCTGTGAGCGCCGGGATCGAGGAGGAGCTGCGCCGGGCCGGCCGTCGTACGCCGGAGGACCGGTGGACGCTGCTCGGCGCTCTCGCCGGCGGTACGGCGACCACCTGGCTGCTCTACACCCAGATCCTCCCGTTCTCGGGGACGGTCGGCTTCGTGCTGGTCTGGTTCGGCGTCTTCGTGGCCTTCTATGCCGCGCTGACCGGCTTGGCCCAGCCCCGCCAGGTCGTCCTCGACCGGGTGGTCAGCGCGGTGGTGATCGCGGCGCCGACCCTGGTCGGCCTGGCCGTGCTGAGCACGGTGGTGACGACCGTGCTCAAGGGCCTGCCCGCGCTGAGTCACCTCAACTTCCTCTTCGACGACATGTCCGGTGTGCGGGCCGACGACCCGTTCACGCTCGGCGGCATCGGCCACGCCATCCTCGGCACCGTCATCGAGGTGGCGATCGCGGTCGCCATCGCGATGCCACTCGGGCTCGCCACCGCCGTCTACGTCTCGGAGGTCGGTGGTCGCGGCGCGGTGCTGGTGCGCACGGTCGTCGAGGCGATGACCGCGCTGCCCTCGATCGTCGCCGGCCTGTTCGTCTACACGGTGTGCATCGTCAAGCTCGGCATGCCCACCAGCGGCCTCGCGGCCGCCCTGGCGCTGGCCGTGATGGCGCTGCCGATCATGGCGCGCGCCAGCGAGGTCGTCCTCCGGGTGGTGCCGAACGGACTGCGTGAGGCGTCCTACGCCCTCGGCGCGGGGCGGTGGCAGACGGTGTGGAAGGTCGTGCTGCCGACGGCCCGGCCCGGGCTCGCGACCGCCCTCATCCTCGGTGTCGCCCGCGCCGTCGGCGAGACCTCGCCGCTGCTGCTGACCTCCGGCGCCTCGACCTTCCTCAACGCCGACCCCACCCACAACCCGATGAACTCGCTGCCGCTCTTCGTCTACGCGGCCGTGAGCACCGGCAGCCCGCAGATGGAGCAGCGCGCGTACGCCGCGGCGACGGTCCTGCTCGCGGTCGTCCTCTCGCTGTTCCTGCTCGCCCGGCTGGCGGCCAGGGGAAGGAAGAACCGATGAACCTCCGACTCCGCCCGACCCGTGTGGTCCGGCTCCTCGCCGGCGCGATCGCGCTCCTGCTCGGAGTGCTCGCCGGCCCCGGCGCGGCGAGTGCCCTCGCCCCGCACGCCCTGATCCAGGGCTCGGGCTCCTCCTGGGCCGCCAACGCCGTCAACCAGTGGGTGGCCGACGTCGCCAACCAGGGCATGAAGGTGGTCTACACGGCCAACGGCGCGGCCCAGGGGCGCAAGGACTACGCCAACAAGTCCACGGACTTCGGGGTCACCGACTCGCCGTACCGCGGCAAGGACCCGACGACCGGCCAGCCGGACACCTCGCTGGGGCGCGAGTACGCCTACCTGCCGATCGTCTCGGGCGGCACCTCGTTCCCCTACCACGTCGAGGTCGGCGGCAAGCTGGTCCGCAACATCCGGCTGTCGGGCGAGAGCATCGCGAAGATCTTCACCAACCAGATCACCAACTGGAACGACGCCGCGATCACCAAGGACAACAACGGCAAGGCGCTGCCCTCGATCCCGATCATCCCGGTGGTGCGGGCCGACGGCGCCGGTGTGACCAACCAGTTCACGACCTGGCTGACCGCGGCGTACCCCTCGATCTGGCAGGCCTGCAACGGCAAGGCCGCGCCCACCGACTACTTCCCGCTCAACTGTGGGCAGGCGCACGGCTCGCAGAAGGCCCAGGCCGGATCGGACGGCGTGATGAACTACGTGAAGTCGGCCAACGCCAACGGCGCGATCGCGATGGAGGAGTACTCCTACCCGCTGATGGCGAACTTCCCGGTCGCCAAGATGCTCAACGCGGCGGGCTACTTCACGCTGCCGACGCAGTACAACGTCGCGGTGGCCCTGACCAAGGCCGAGATCAACGGCGACAAGACGTCGATCGACTACCTCACCCAGAAGCTCGACGGTGTCTACGTCAACCCGGACAAGCGGACCTACCCGCTGTCGTCGTACGTCTACGCGATCGTCCCGACCTCGGCGAGTGACAGCCGGATGACGACCGCGAAGCGGCAGACCATCGCCGACTTCCTCTACCACTCCATCTGCCAGGGCCAGTCCGAGATCGGGCCGATCGGCTACTCCCCGCTGCCGATCAACCTGGTCCAGGCCGGCTTCGAGCAGATCGGGAAGCTCAAGACCGCCGACCCGGCGGTCGACCTCACCCAGCGCGACGTGAGCACCTGCAACAACCCGACCTTCATCAAGGACCAGCCGGCCGTGAACCACCTCGCGCAGATCGCCCCCAACCCGCCGGAGTGCGACAAGGTCGGCAACGATCCCTGCACGGGCGCCGAGGGCTCGTTCAACGAGAACCCCGGCGGCAAGGGCACGAAGGGTGACAAGTCCTCCGGTACGGCGCCCCCCAGCGCCACGGCCGCACCCACCGACCCGGGGCCGACGACCGATGTCGTCGCCGCGCCGGTCGAGGGGGCCCAGGGCGACCTCGGGCTGCCCGCGACGAGCACGACCGGTGGAGGTGAGGCGGGGGCCGTCGTACCGGTGACGCTGGCGGCGGACGCGCATGCCGGTCCGCCCCGGGTGCTCACCGCCTTGGTGATCGGCCTGTTCCTCGGAGTGCTCGTCATCCCGGGCGCGGTCGGCGCGCTGGTCGGACGGGCACGCCGGTGAGGGCCCGGATCCGGGTCGCGTTCGCCGCGATCCTCGTCGCCGCCTCGGCGGTGGTCGGCGTACCGGTGGGACTCGGGGTCCCCGCCGCCGAGGCGGCCGGAGTCAGCGCGAGCGTGACCGCGAAGCGTGTCCTCGTCGCCGCCGACGGGACCGAGGAGCAGGTCGCCAGCCGCGACGTGACCCTGCGCGTCTCCGAGACCGAGAACCTGCGCGGGCGCCAGGAGGTGCGCGTCACGTGGGAGGGCGCCCAGCCCACCGGCGGTGTCGTGAGCGACCCGAACTCGGCGTCGGGCCGGCTGCAGGAGTACCCGTTCGTGCTGCTGCAGTGCCGCGGGGTCGACCGCGAGGCCGGCCTGGCCGCGGGCCAGGAGCGGCTCACGCCGGAGACCTGCTGGACGCAGACGGCCGCGGAGCGGTACTTCCCCGACGACGCCCTCGGCGTACCGCCCTGGCGCTCGGACCTGTACGCCGCGGCCGACGACCGCGAGGCGATCGTGAGCGCCCCCGCCGACCGCCCCGCCTCCTGCCCGCGGCGGCTGCCGCCCGCCGAGCGCTGGCTGCCGTTCCGCGCGGCCGACGGCACGGTGTACTACGGCGGGCCCAGCCCGGGGCTGGGCTGCATCAAGACCGCGCCCGAGTCCGACGAGAGCGGGAGCGGCGGCCTGCCCACCAACACCGTGTACGGGATCACCGGGACGGAGGGGAAGGGCAGCGCGCAGTTCGCGGTCTGGACCAAGGACGAGAACGCCTCGCTGGGCTGCTCGGCCACCGTCGAGTGCGCCCTCGTCGCCGTCCCCGTCGTCGGCATCAGCTGCGACGCCTACGGCACCGCCCTGCCGGCCGAGCGCCGGCTGAGCGAGACCAAGGCGGCCAGCGCCGACGCGGCGTGCCGCGCCCCGGACAGGTACGAGGCCGGGCAGTCCATCGGCGTCGAGGCGGCCAACCCGGCGGCCGCCGGGTCGATGTGGTGGTCGGCGTCGAACTGGCGCAACCGGATCACCGTCCCGCTGCACTTCGCCGCCACGGGCGACGTCTGCGACGTCGTCGGCGGCGCCGAGCCGCAGCCGCTGTACGGCTCGGTCGCGCTCAACGAGCTCACCGCGTCGTGGCAGCCGAGGTTCTGCACCGACAAGTCGCTCTTCGCGTTCAACCACGTCCAGGCCGCCGACGGCGCGGCGCGCAACCTGCTCGACAACGGCGACATCGACGCCGCGCTCGGCACCGCGCCCCGCTCCGGCGGCTACACGCGCTCGGTCGCGCGGGCGCCGCTCACCCTCACCGGCTGGGCGATCGGGTACGCGGTCGACGGCGCCGACGGCCGCCCGTACGACGACCTCCGGCTCGACGCCCGGCTGATCGCGAAGCTGCTCTCCCAGTCGTACTCCGCGCTCCCGGTCATCAAGGACGGCCACCCCGGCCTGAAGGGCAACCCGCTCAACCTGCTCGCCGACCCGGAGTTCACGACCCTCAACCCGGGGCTCCCGTCGTCGTCGGTGGTCGAGGCGGAGGCGACCCTGCAGAGCCTGGCCACCGATGCCGACCTGATGTGGGCGCTGACCCGGTACGTCGACGCCGACCCGGACGCCCGGGCCTGGCTGGACGGCGAGGCGGACCCGTGGGGGATGAAGGTCAACCCGGCCTACCGCGGCATCGAGCTGCCGGTGGAGTCCTGGCCGCTGCTCGACAACTGGCCGCTCGACGACCAGACCGCGCTCGACAAGATCACCAGCAGCCCGGTCAACATCTGCTACAACCGCAGCCCCGCGCCGTACCTCGCGCTGGTGGCCAACCCGGTCGCGAATGTCGGCACCATCCTGCAGAACCTGCAGTACGCCGTCTCCGGCGCCCGGACCCGGTGCAACGCCGACGACGCGGGCGACCTGAGCCAGCTCGCGCTCAAGCAGCAGGGACGCCAGCAGGTCGGGCACCGCTTCGTGCTCGGGATCGTGCCGCTCTCGGCGGTGTCTCGCTACAGCCTGCGGGCCGCGCGACTCGAGACCGCCGACGACACCTTCGTCACCGCCGACGACGCCGGCCTGGACGCCGCCGCGGCGCTGCTGCGACCCGACGAGACCGCCTCCGACTGGGAGCTGGCCTACCACGAGCTCGCGACGACCGGCAAGGCGGCCTATCCGGGCGCGATGCCGGTCTATGTCGACGTGCCGACCAGCGGCCTGGCCGCGCCCACGGCGCGGCGCCTGCAGAAGCTGCTGTGCTACGCGATGACCGACGGTCAGACCAGGGGCTCGGCCAACGGGGAGCTGCCCGAGGGCTACCTCCCGCTCAACGCCGCCCACGGGCTGGGGACCTTGCGGGCGCGCACGCTCACCGTGGCCGCCGTCGTGGCGGCGCAGTCGGGAGAGCTGCCGGCCCTGGACGCGGCCGCGCCGAAGGTGAAGACCGCCTGCGCCGCGCCCACGAAGGTGAAGGAGGAGGCGTCCGGGGGCAAGAAGCAGCCGCCGGCCGCGGCCGGGCCGGCGGTCGTCGTACCCCCGGCGGCGGTGCCGGCCGCCGAACCGGCCGCGGCGGCTCCGGCGGCGGCGCCCGCGGTGGTCGACGCGGCCGTGGTGCCGACGGCGGGGGAGTACTCGCCGTTCGGCAGCTACGGCGTGCTCACCCTGCCCGTGCTGGTGCTGCTGGCCGCCCTGGCCGGCGTGGTGGTGCGCTGGTCGGCCGAGATCCGCGGGCTGGCCCGCGGCGCGTGGGGCCTGGTCCGGCGCAGGGCGGCGCCATGAGCGAGCTGACCCTGCTGCGCAGCGAGCCGGTCGACGCCTCGCCGCCGCCCCGGTCCACCGGGCCGGACCACCGCCTGGCGGGCTCCTCGGGGCTGTTCCTGCTCGCGCTGCTCGCGGGCTGGCTCCTGGTCTACTTCACGCTGCTCAGCGGGTTCGAGCAGGCCCACGCCCAGCGTGGCCTGTACGGCGAGCTGCGCACCCAGCTGGCCGAGGGCACCGCGCCCACCGGCGCGCCCGTCGCCCTCGGCGCACCGGTCGCGCTGCTGGACCTGCCCGCGCTGGGCCTGGACTCCGTGGTCGTCGTGGAGGGCACCCGCAACGAGCAGCTGCAGGACGGCCCGGGCCATCTCCAGGGCACCGTGCTGCCCGGCCAGGCCGGCGTCAGCGTGCTGCGCGGACGGTCGATCTCGTTCGGCGCGCCCTTCGCGCAGATCGGCTCCCTGCGTCCCGGCGAGGTCGTCACCGTCACGACCGCGCAGGGCACCTTCCACTACGCCGTCGAGCGGGTGCGTCACAAGGGCGACCCCGTGCCCGCGCCACCGGGCGAGGGCCAGTCGCGGCTGATCCTGGTCACCGCCGGCGGCCGGGCCGGTCTCGGCGCGCTGCGGCCGGCCGACACCGTCTACGTCGACGCCCTGCTGCAGGGCACGGCCGTGGTCGGCGGCCCGGTCGGTCCGGCCGATCCGGAGACCACGGGCATGAGCGGGCGGCTCGACGCCGGCACGCTCGGCCTGCTGGCGCTGTCCCTGCAGGTCCTCGCGGTCTCGCTCGCGGGCCTGCTGTGGGCCTGGCGGCGGTGGTCGACGACGGCGGCCTGGATCGCCGGCGTACCGGTCGTCGTGGCCGCCCTGTGGCTGGTCTCGTCGATCGCGACCCGACTCACCCCGGGACTGATCTGACCAGCCTGTCACCGGTGCCAGGTGAAGCCTCGCGTCCGGATCACGGGACACGCTGCGCGGGGCCTGTCCGGAGTCCTATCGTCCCTCTACTCGGGTAACTCAAGTTAGTTACTACAGAAAGGCCACTCATGTTCACCAGACGGCATGCTGCGGCGACGGCGCTGATCGGTCTGACGACCGCCGGCTCGCTCGTCCTTGCGCTCGCCCCTGCCGAAGCCGACCTCGGGCCGCAGCCCAAGGACGTCGTCTCGGTCGGCTCCGACATCCAGCAGAACGCGTTCAACTTCCTGGCGGACGGCTATCACGAGCTGCCCGGCTACAACACGGCCGGCAACAAGTGG
Organism: Nocardioides sp. S5-5; assembly: GCF_054954065.1. Lineage (NCBI taxonomy): Bacteria > Bacillati > Actinomycetota > Actinomycetes > Propionibacteriales > Nocardioidaceae > Nocardioides > Nocardioides sp. S5-5. The sequence continues at coordinate 2,868,101 of NZ_CP199913.1, read as the reverse complement.
CGGTTCATCAACTTCGACTCGTCGGGTGACGCCAACGGCCGCAGTGCCTACCTGTCGGGCTCGGAGACCGTGGCCAACCCGACGATCGTGCTGCGCGCGGGCGCCGACAACGTCACCCGCCCCAGCGGCGGCAACGGCGGACTCAACAACCTGACGCGCGACGAGCCCGGCTGGATCGACGTCGCCCGCAGCCCCAACAACCCCACCACCGACCAGCAGACCGCCGCCGAGAGCAACATCCACACCCGGCTGCGTACCGTCCGGGTGGCCCTCGACCGCGACCTGATCGCGACCGCCACGGTGACCAACGCCCCGGCCACGCTGAGCGGCGACGACGTGGTCAAGATCTACGAGGGCACCTACAAGAAGTGGGGCGACATCCCCGGCTACGCGGGCGCCGCCCCGACCGCGGACATCATCCCGCTCTACCTGCCCTCGACCGCGGGCATGCTCAGCATCTTCACCAAGGAGCTGACCCGGCTCAAGGGCTCGAACTTCGTCCCGGCCGCCGGCCTGCGGATCGTCCAGCAGAACGACCCGACCGCCATCACCGGCCTGAGCGAGGCCGAGCGCAAGAACGCGATCGTCCCGTTCCCGCGCGGTCGGTTCCGGCTGCTCGGGGCCGGCTACTACGCCGACTCGCCCAACGGCGGCATCAACACCTACTCCTCCACCGAGGACCGCACCGCCCTCACCGCCGCCGGCATCAAGCTGCTCGACCCCGACAGCACCGGGGTGAAGAGCCTCGCCCAGCCCTTCGGCACCGACTTCGCCTACAACGCCGTGTTCCGCGAGTCCGACTACCAGAGCGACGAGCCCTGGCAGCCCGGCAGCACGCTGAACTGGGTGCAGGCGCTGTTCTACAACCCCGGTGGCCCCGAGCCGTTCGTCAACACCGAGGCCGGCAAGGCGCTGCTGCGCGCTGCCGGTGTCGAGCCGGCGTACGACCCGTCGCGCGGCACGCAGTGAGCTGAGCATGACGACGGTGCTGGAGCGACGGGCCACCCGGCCCGCGGTCGTCGTGGTGGTCGTGGCGGTCGCGGTGGTCGTCGCCCTGGTGTGGCGGCCGTGGACGGGACATGCCACCGCGGCGCCGTACGACGACCCGGGCGCGCACGGTCGGCTGACCCTGTGCGACGCCGACGGCGGCGTGGTGACCGGGGGAGCGGTGGACGAGCCGATCGCGGCCTTCGCGCTCGGGACCTCCAGTCCGGACGGCTACGACGTCCCGGGCGCGGTCGCGACCCTGTTCGCCTACCAGCCGCGCGAGGGGGTGCTGCCCGAGGAGTTCAGCGGGACGCCCCTGACGGCGGCCGCCGTCCTCGCCGACCCCGGTCGGCCGGCGGCCCGGGTGAGCGGGGAGTCCACGACCCTGGCGTCCTTCACGGCCGCCTTCCCGGCCGCCTGGGCCGGCCACGTCCAGCTCCGCCTCCTGGTGGGCGCACCCGGCGTCGGCACCGACACCGCGAGCTACGACGCCGCCGACGTGCGGATCGACGGCTCGCGCTGGGAGCTCGTCGACGGCGCTCACGCGTCGTGCGACGACGCTGCCGCGGCCCTGGCACCCACCCCTTCCTGACCGCTCGCGATCATCGACGAACCTTCGAGGAGACATCATGAGAATCCGATCCAGAAAGGCGTGGGTGGGCCTGCTCGGCGCGGCCCTCGTGGCCTCGGCCGCGACCGGCATCACCGCCGCCCGGGCCGACGACCCACCCGAAGCCGCCTGGTACGACGGCGACAACGTGACCATCGCCGACCCGCTCCGGGTCGCCGACCTCGTGCTGCGCGACGCGGCCGGCAGTCCGGTCACCTCCGGCTCGGTCACCGCCGACCCGTTCGTCGCCTACGCCTCGACCGCCACGCCACTGCGTGCGGGCGACGGCTTCGCGACCCTCTTCGTGCATACCCCGCAGGCCACCACCAACCAGGGCGCCTGGCCGGGCCAGCAGCTCTCGGCGACCACGGCGTACCCGGCCGCGGGCGCGCCGGGCGCCCTGAGCGGCACGGCGTACCAGAAGGGCAGTACGGCGGGCGACCAGAGCCTGGCCGACTACATCGCGGCCTTCGAGAACACCTCGAGCGCGCAGGGCCTGGCCGGCGTCTACGAGATCCGGCTCCGCACGTCGTCGACGGCCGCCGGGGTCGGCGACGCCTACGCCTCGGCGTTCGTGAAGGTCACCGGCAGCACCTGGGCGCTCACCTCCCCGCCGGTGCTCGGCGAGACCGACCCGGAGCCGACCCAGACCACCGCGACCGTCCCGGCGACGGTGGCCTACGGCACGCCGTTCTCGGTCGTCGCCTCGGTCACCGGCACGGGCGGCAGCGGCGGCACGGTCACCGTCACGGAGGGGGCGACCACGCTCGCCACCGGCACGCTCAGCGCCGGGGGCTCGGCGACGCTTCCGATCGGCGGCACCCAGCTCGCGCCGGGTGCGCACACGCTGAGGATCGCCTACGGCGGCACCAGCCAGGCCCAGCCGAGCTCGACGACGCGCACGGTGACGGTCACGGCGCCCGCGCCCGCCCCGTCGGCGGTGGCCTCGACGACGAGCCTGGTCGCGCCGAAGACGGCCAAGAAGTCGAAGAAGGTCAAGGTCACCGTGAGCGTCAAGGCGACCGGTGCCACCCCGGCCGGCACCGTGACGATCTACGACAAGGGCAAGGTGCTCAAGCAGGTCGCGCTCGGCGCGGGCGGCACGGTGAGCGTGAAGCTGCCGAAGCTCAAGAAGGGCAAGCACAAGCTCACCGCGGCCTACGGCGGCAGCGCCACCGTCAACCCGAGCACGAGCACCAAGGTCAAGATCAAGGTCAAGTAGCAACCAGCAAGCCGGGCGACCGGACCTGCCCCGCGGCAGGTCCGGTCGCCCGGAGAAGGAGCGGACCGTGTCCGACACCACCACCATGGTCATCTCGGAGGTCACCGACGACGCCCGGCACCTCGCCGGCGCGGGGAAGGCGGCGCAGCCCGGCCGGCTCGACGCCGACCGGGTCTCGGCGTGGTTCGGGCAGCGCAAGGTGCTCGACCGGGTCAGCATCGACATGCCCGCCGGGCAGGTCACCGCGCTGATCGGGCCGTCGGGGTGCGGCAAGTCCACCTTCCTGCGGATCCTCAACCGGATGCACGAGCTGGTGCCGAGCGCCGCGCTCGCCGGTGAGGTCCGCCTCGACGGCGAGGACATCTACGACCCGTACCGCCGGCTCACCGACGCCCGCAAGGCGATCGGGATGGTGTTCCAGAAGCCGAACCCGTTCCCGGCGATGTCCATCCGCGACAACGTGCTCGCCGGGCTCAGCCTGACCGGCGCCAAGATCTCCCGCGGCGACAAGGACGCGCTGGTCGAGGAGTCGCTGACCCGGGCCGGCCTGTGGGCCGAGGTGCGCGACCGGCTCAAGCAGCCCGGCTCGGCGCTCTCCGGCGGCCAGCAGCAGCGGCTGTGCATCGCCCGCTCGCTCGCCGTACGGCCTCGGGTGCTGCTCATGGACGAGCCGTGCTCGGCACTGGACCCGACCTCCACCCGGGTCGTGGAGGAGACGATCCGCGAGATCGGCTCCCAGGTGACCATCGTGATCGTCACCCACAACATGCAGCAGGCCGCCCGGGTCTCCGACCGGTGCGCCTTCTTCCTGGCCGCCCACGGCACGCCGGGAGTCATCGTCGAGCAGGGCCCCACGGATGTGATCTTCGACAATCCGCAGGACCCCCGCACGGCTGACTACGTCAACGGACGATTCGGCTGACAGGCGCCGGGATGTCCGGCGACGAAAACGGTGGGACACAGGGCGTTGACATGCTGCTAACCTGAAGCCTCCGCCGCGTGGGCCAATGCCGTCCCTTGCGCCCCACCTTCTGTTCGTCCCTCACCGGCCCGCGGGCCCACGGGGACGCAGACGTAGTCGACGGGAGAACCCTGGTGCCCTCTTCGCACAACGCGTTCCCGCCGCCGGAGGGTCTCTACGACCCGCGTCACGAGCGCGACGCCTGTGGCGTCGCCTTCGTCGCGACGCTGACCGGTACGGCCAGCCACGACATCGTGGCGAAGGCCCTGACAGCCCTTCGCAACCTGGACCACCGCGGTGCCGCGGGTGCCGAGGCCAACTCCGGAGACGGCGCCGGGATCCTGCTGCAGGTGCCCGACGCGTTCCTGCGCGCGGTCGCCGCCGAGGCGGGGATCGCGCTGCCGGCCGCCGGCACGTACGCCGTGGGCACGGCCTTCCTGCCCGGCGACGAGGGCCAGGTCGCCAAGACCCGGACCCGGATCGAGGAGATCGCCGCCGAGGAGGGCCTCGTCGTCCTCGGCTGGCGCGAGGTCCCGGTCAACCCGAGCATCCTCGGCACCATGGCGCTCAGCGTCATGCCGACGTTCGCCCAGCTGTTCGTGCAGGCTCCCGGCGGCGCCGACGGTGCTGGTCTCCTGGCAGGCATGGACCTCGAGCGCCTCGCCTTCTGCCTGCGCAAGCGGGCCGAGCACGAGACCGAGGTCTACTTCCCGTCGCTGTCGTCGCGCACCCTGGTCTACAAGGGCATGCTCACGACCGACCAGCTCGACGACTTCTTCCCCGACCTGCGCGACGAGCGGATGGCCTCGGCGATCGGCGTCGTCCACTCGCGGTTCTCCACGAACACCTTCCCGAGCTGGCCGCTGTCGCACCCGTTCCGGTTCATCGCCCACAACGGTGAGATCAACACCGTGATGGGCAACCGCAACTGGATGCGGGCCCGCGAGGCGCTGCTGGCCTCCGAGGCCATCCCCGGCGACCTCGAGCGGCTGTTCCCGATCTGCACCCCGGGCGCGTCCGACTCGGCGTCCTTCGACGAGGTGCTCGAGCTGCTCCACATGGGTGGTCGCAGCCTGCCGCACGCCGTGCTGATGATGATCCCGGAGGCGTGGGAGAACCACACCGAGATGGACGCGAAGCGGCGCGACTTCTACCGCTTCCACTCCGCCACCATGGAGCCGTGGGACGGCCCGGCGTGCGTCGTGTTCACCGACGGCACCCAGATCGGCGCGGTCCTCGACCGCAACGGCCTGCGCCCCTCGCGCTTCTGGGTGACCGAGGACGGCCTGGTCGTCCTCGCCTCCGAGGTCGGCGTACTCGACCTCGACCCGGCCACCGTGGTCCGCAAGGGTCGCCTCCAGCCGGGCCGGATGTTCCTCGTCGACACCGAGGAGCACCGGATCATCGAGGACGAGGAGGTCAAGGACCAGCTCGCCACCGAGCGTCCGTACGGCGAGTGGCTGCACGGCGGGATCATCCACCTCGACGACATCCCCGAGCGCGAGCACATCGTCCACACCCACGCCTCGGTGACCCGGCGCCAGCAGATCTTCGGCTACACCGAGGAGGAGCTGCGGGTCATCCTCACGCCGATGGCCAACACCGGCGGCGAGCCGCTCGGCTCGATGGGCACCGACACGCCGATCGCGGCGCTCAGCGACAAGCCGCGCCTGCTGTTCGACTACTTCAGCCAGCTGTTCGCGCAGGTCACCAACCCGCCGTTGGACGCCATCCGCGAGGAGCTGGTCACCTCGCTCAACGGCACCATCGGCCCTGAGGCCAACCTGCTCGAGCCCGGCCCGGCGTCGTGTCGCCAGATCGTGGTGCCCTTCCCGGTCATCTCCAACGACGACCTGGTCAAGATCCGCCACATCAACCGCGACGGCGACCACCCCGGGTTCTCGACCCACGTCGCCCGCGGCCTGTACGACGTCAACGGCGGCGGTGCCGCGATGGCGGCCCGGCTCGAGGAGATCTGCCGGGAGGTGTCGGCCGCGATCGAGACCGGCGCGCGGATCATCGTGCTCTCCGACCGGCACGCCACGGCCGACCTCGCGCCGATCCCGTCGCTGCTGCTCACCGGCGCCGTCCACCACCACCTGGTCCGCGAGAAGACCCGGACCCAGGTCGGTCTGCTCGTCGAGGCCGGTGACGTCCGCGAGGTCCACCACGTCGCACTCCTCGTCGGCTACGGCGCGGCGGCGGTCAACCCGTACCTCGCCATGGAGAGCGTCGAGGACCTGGCCCGCGAGGGCTACTACGTCAAGGCCGACCCCGAGCAGGCGGTCAAGAACCTCGTCAAGGCGCTCGGCAAGGGCGTCGTGAAGGTGATGTCCAAGATCGGCGTGAGCACCGTGGCGTCGTACACCGGCGCGCAGATCTTCGAGTGCATCGGGCTCTCGCAGGCGGTCGTCGACCGGTACTTCACCGGCACCACCTCCAAGCTGGGCGGCGTCGAGCTCGACGTCGTGGCCCAGGAGGTCGCCGCGCGGCACGCCAAGGCCTACCCGCCGGCCGGCATCGCGCCGGCGCACCGCGCGCTCGAGATCGGCGGCGAGTACCAGTGGCGCCGCGAGGGCGAGCCGCACCTGTTCAACCCCGAGACGGTGTTCCGGCTGCAGCACTCCACCCGGACCGGTCGCTACGACATCTTCAAGCAGTACACGAAGGCCGTCGACGACCAGTCCGAGAAGCTGATGACGCTGCGCGGGCTGTTCCGGTTCAAGGACGCCGGTGCGTTCGGCCGCACCCCGATCCCGATCGACGAGGTCGAGCCGGTGGCCGACATCGTCACGAGGTTCTCGACCGGCGCCATGTCCTACGGCTCGATCTCGCGCGAGGCGCACGAGACCCTGGCCATCGCCATGAACCGGCTGGGCGCCAAGTCCAACACCGGCGAGGGCGGCGAGGACTCCGAGCGGCTGTACGACCCGGAGCGGCGCAGCTCGATCAAGCAGGTCGCCTCCGGCCGCTTCGGCGTCACCTCGGAGTACCTCACCAACGCCGACGACATCCAGATCAAGATGGCGCAGGGCGCAAAGCCCGGTGAGGGTGGCCAGCTGCCCGGCAACAAGGTCTACCCGTGGGTCGCCAAGACCCGGCACTCCACACCGGGCGTCGGCCTGATCAGCCCGCCGCCGCACCACGACATCTACTCGATCGAGGACCTGGCGCAGCTGATCCACGACCTCAAGAACGCCAACCCGTCGGCCCGCGTCCACGTGAAGCTGGTCTCCGAGGTCGGCGTCGGCACGGTCGCGGCCGGTGTGTCCAAGGCGCACGCGGACGTCGTACTGATCTCCGGTCACGACGGCGGCACGGGTGCCTCGCCGCTGACCTCGCTCAAGCACGCCGGCGGTCCCTGGGAGCTCGGCCTGGCCGAGACCCAGCAGACCCTGCTGCTCAACGGCCTGCGCGACCGGATCGTCGTGCAGACCGACGGTCAGCTCAAGACCGGCCGCGACGTGGTCATCGCCGCCCTGCTCGGCGCCGAGGAGTTCGGCTTCGCGACCGCCCCGCTGGTGGTCTCGGGCTGCATCCTGATGCGGGTCTGCCACCTCGACACCTGTCCGGTCGGCGTGGCGACGCAGAACCCGACGCTGCGCTCGCGGTTCAGCGGCAAGGCCGAGTACGTCGTGAACTTCTTCGAGTTCATCGCCGAGGAGGTCCGTGAGCTGCTCGCGCAGCTGGGCTTCCGGTCGATCGAGGAGGCCATCGGCCAGGTCGAGGTGCTCGACACGGTCGACGCCGAGCGGCACTGGAAGGCGAAGGGTCTCGACCTCGCGCCGATCCTGCACAAGGTCGAGATCGCCGAGACGCACTTCCCCGACCAGGACCTGCGCAACACCGGCGGTCAGGAGCATGGTCTGGAGAAGTCGCTCGACGTCACGGAGATCCTGCCCCTGGCGGCTCCGGCGATCGAGAACGGCGAGCCGGTCCGGGCCCAGCTGTCGATCCGCAACGTCAACCGCACCGTCGGCACGATCCTCGGCCACGAGGTCACCAAGAAGTACGGCGGCGCGGGCCTGCCCGACGGGACGATCGACCTGACGTTCCTCGGCTCGGCCGGCCAGTCGTTCGGTGCGTTCGTGCCCCGCGGCATCACGCTGCGGCTCGAGGGCGACGCCAACGACTACGTCGGCAAGGGCCTCTCGGGCGGCCGGATCGCGATCCGGCCCGACCGGAGCGCCACGTTCCGGGCCGAGGAGCACATCATCGCCGGCAACACCATCGCCTACGGCGCGACCTCGGGTGAGATCTTCATCCGCGGCGGCGTGGGCGAACGGTGCTGCGTGCGCAACTCGGGCGCGACGATCGTGACCGAGGGCGTGGGCGACCACGGCTGCGAGTACATGACCGGCGGCCGCGTGGTCGTCCTCGGCAAGACCGGCCGCAACTTCGCGGCCGGCATGTCGGGCGGCATCGCCTGGGTCCTGGACCTCAAGGACTTCCGGGTCAACGCCGAACTGGTCGACCTGCGTCCCGTGTCCGAGACCTACGCCGCGGAGCTCGAGCAGATCGTCCGCGCGCACCTCGAGGAGACCGGCTCCGCGGTCGCCGAGGCGCTGCTGGCCGACTGGGAGGCCGCACTGCCGCGGTTCACCGAGGTCATGCCGCGCGACTACGCGAAGGTCCTGGCGGTCCAGGCCGACGCCGAGGCCGAGGGCCTCGACGCCGACGCTGCCGCTGCACGAGTGATGGAGGTACTTCATGGCTGAGGTCCGATGCCTTCCATTCCTTTCCCGCATTGGGCGTCAGTCCATGAAGAAGGGGGCACTTCATGGCTGAGGTCCGATGCCTTCCATTCCTTTCCCGCATTGGGCGTCAGTCCATGAAGAAGGGGGCACAGCATGGCTGACCCGAAGGGCTTCTTGAAGAACACCCGCGAGGTGGCCGGGCGTCGTCCGGTCGAGGAGCGGGTCGGTGACTGGGACGAGGTCTACCCGGGCGGGATCGGCCGCGCGCTGCTGCCGATCATCAACGTCCAGGCCAGCCGCTGCATGGACTGCGGGATCCCGTTCTGCCACTCCGGCTGCCCGCTGGGCAACATCATCCCGGAGTGGAACGACCTGGTCTGGCGCGATGACTGGGACGGTGCCATCGAGCGCCTGCACGCGACCAACAACTTCCCGGAGTTCACCGGTCGCCTCTGCCCGGCTCCCTGCGAGACGGCCTGCGTGCTCGGCATCAACCAGCCGGCGGTCACGATCAAGAACATCGAGGTCTCGATCATCGACCGGGCCTACGAGTCGGGCTTCGTGCGGCCGCAGCCGCCCGAGTGGCTGACCGGCAAGACCGTCGCCGTCGTCGGCTCCGGTCCCGCGGGCCTGGCCGCCGCCCAGCAGCTCACGCGGGCCGGTCACACCGTGGCGGTCTACGAGCGGGCCGACCAGCCCGGTGGCCTGCTGCGCTACGGCATCCCCGAGTTCAAGATGGAGAAGAAGCACGTCGAGCGCCGGCTGGACCAGATGCGCCGCGAGGGCACGGTCTTCCGCTCGGGCGTCGAGGTCGGCACCGGCAAGCTCACGGGCGACGCGCTCATCGACCGCTTCGACGCCGTCGTCGTGGCCATCGGCTCCACCGTCCCGCGCGACCTCCCGGTTCCGGGCCGAGAGCTGGGCGGCATCCACCAGGCGATGGAGTTCCTCCCGCAGGCCAACCGGGTCGCTCTCGGCGAGGAGGTGGAGAGCCAGATCCGCGCCGACGGCAAGCACGTCGTCATCATCGGCGGCGGCGACACCGGCGCCGACTGCCTGGGCACCTCGATCCGCCAGGGCGCGGCCTCGATCACCCAGCTCGAGATCATGCCCCAGCCGACCGAGGACCGTCCGAACGGGCAGCCGTGGCCGACGTACCCGATGATCTACCGGGTCTCCTCGGCGCACGAGGAGGGTGGCGAGCGGGTGTATGCCGTGTCCACCCAGGAGTTCCTCGGCGACGAGGACGGCAACGTCCGGGCACTGCGCCTGGTCGAGGTCTCCTTCGAGGGTGGCAAGCTGGTCGAGCACGCGGGCACCGAGCGCGAGATCCCGGCCGACCTGGTCCTGTTCGCGATGGGCTTCCTCGGTCCCGAGCAGCCCGGCCTGGTCGAGCAGCTGGGGCTGGAGCTCGACGAGCGCGGCAACATCAAGCGCGACGACGACTACGCGACCAACGTCGAGGGCGTCTTCGTCGCCGGTGACGCCGGTCGCGGCCAGTCGCTGATCGTGTGGGCGATCGCCGAGGGCCGGGCGGCCGCCGCCGGGGTGGACGCCTTCCTCACCGGCAGCACCCAGCTGCCGGCGCCGATCCCGCCGACCGCGCGCCCGCTGGTGGTCTGACGTCCGCCGACCCGGCTCATCTTTACCCGGATTTCTCGCCGACCCGGCGCGTTCTTACCTCAGGCCAGGTAAGAACGCGCCGGGTCGACGCATCGATGAGGGTTCGTATGCGACGGGTCGGCTTTTCACGTTCCAATAGCCCGATAGGCTCTCCTCGTGCGGAGAGCCAAGATCGTATGCACCCTGGGTCCGGCCACCAGCTCGGAGCGGAGGATCCGTGAGCTCGTGTACGCCGGCATGGACGTCGCCCGGCTGAACATGAGCCACGGCAGCCACGAGCAGCACGCCGAGGCCTACCGCCTGGTCCGCGCGGCGTCGGACGCCTCCGGCCACGGCGTCGGCATCCTCGCCGACCTCCAGGGCCCCAAGATCCGGCTCGAGACCTTCCCCGACGGTCCGGTCACCCTCGTCCGTGGCCAGCAGTGGACGATCACCACGCGCGACGTCGCCGGCGACGCGACGGTCTGTGGCACGACGTACAAGGGCCTGCCGGGTGACGTCGCCCCCGGCGACCCGATCCTCATCGACGACGGCAAGATCCGGCTGCGCGTCACCGAGGTCACCAACACCGACGTCGTCACCGAGGTGCTCGTCGGCGGCAAGGTCAGCAACCACAAGGGCATCAACCTGCCCGGTGTCGCGGTGTCCGTGCCGGCGCTGTCGGAGAAGGACACCGAGGACCTGCGCTTCGCGCTGCGGCTCGGCGTCGACTTCATCGCGCTCAGCTTCGTGCGCAACGCCGCCGACGCGGAGGACGTGCGCGTGATCATGCGCGAGGAGGGCGTCGTGGTCCCCGTCATCGCGAAGATCGAGAAGCCGCAGGCCATCGAGAACCTCGCCGAGGTCGTCGACGCCTTCGACGCCTTCATGGTCGCCCGCGGCGACCTCGGGGTGGAGTGCCCGCTGGAGGAGGTGCCCTTCTTGCAGAAGAAGATCATCGTCGCCGCCCGCCGCAATGCGAAGCCGGTCATCGTGGCCACCCAGATGCTGGAGTCGATGGTCACCAACCCGGCCCCCACCCGGGCGGAGGCCAGCGACGTCGCGAACGCCGTCCTCGACGGCGCCGACGCCGTCATGCTGTCGGGCGAGACCAGCGTGGGGGAGCACCCCGTCCACACCGTCGAGACGATGGCCCGGATCATCACCGCCACCGAGGAGCATGCCCTCGTCGACGAGAGCTTCAGTCGCTTCGGCCGCATCGAGTGGGACCCCCACACCGCCTCCGGCGTGATCACCAAGGCCGCCGAGGAGGTCGCTCAGCGGGTCGGTGCGAAGTACGTCGTCGCCTTCACCCAGTCCGGCGACTCCGCCCGCCGCCTGGCCCGCCTGCGCAGCTCGATCCCCGTCCTCGCCTTCACCCCCGAGGCTCGCTCCCGCTCCCAGCTCGCGGTCAGCTGGGGCGTCGAGGCCTTCCAGACCTCCACCGTCGAGCACACCGACGAGATGGTCCGCCAGGTCGACGAGGAGCTGCTCCGCATCGGCCGGGTCAAGGAGGGCGACCGCGTCGTCATCGTCGCCGGCAGCCCCCCGGGCATCCCCGGGTCCACCAACGCGCTGCGGGTGCATCGGATGGGCGACGCGATCAACGAGGTCGCCCCGGCGTACCGGCGGCGCTGAGGCTCACGACTTCAACCCGATGAGCGCGTCCAGCCGGGCGACCGCCTCGCGCCGGGACACACTGATCACGCGCGTGTTGGATTGCCGCCACGGGATCTCGACCAGGTCGAGCGCCCAGCAGCACAGCTCACGGATCTCGGTCGAGGCATTGCTGAACTGCCACCTCGGGTAGCGGTAGACCTTCGGCTGCCCCGCGACCGTGCGTCGCGTCCAGTTGTTGGCCCGGCATCCGTCGGAGTGGAACAGGCCGCGGAGGAACGGGCCGGGGTTGTCCTCGACGATCGCGCGCTGCCAGTCCTCCAGCACGATCGGGCGCTCGTGCTTCGGGCCTGCTCCGTGTTGTGGAAAGAGGCACGGCCAGTGCTGCCAGTGCGCCTGAACGTTGACGCATCCGGGGCGTCGCGGGAGGAACACCCTGATTCCGGGCCGCACCGCGGTGACACAGGTCGCAACGTCGGCAATGATCCCTGGGTAAGTCTCGTCGCAGGCGATGCGGAGCGCGTAGTACCGCGCAGCCCGCGCGATGTGGCCGTCGCCGAGGTAGTAGCCGAGCAGCGCGGCATAGGCGGCGCCGTCGAGCGGGGCGGTGCCGCACCGCGGGCAGGCAGCACGCCGTCGGACATGGGCATCCGGATCCCTCTTCCACTCAAGCAAGGCGGACACGCTGACGTCGAGCGCGGCCGAGACCGACGCCCAGGTCATGCCCGACGTCCTCAGCCTGGCCGCCTCGTCGCGGATGTCCTCCGAGTACATACATTGATGATCGGAGACGGGGTCGACACAAACATGTCCGTGGTGAGTGCCCCGGGTGGGATTCGAACCCACACTTGATGTGGTTTGAGCACATTTCCTCTGCCGTTGGGATACCGGGGCGCCTGGAAAACCGTAGCCGAGGCACTCGCCGGACCCCGCACCGCCCGGCCCGATAGCCTGACCCCGTGACCGAGACCGCCCCGACCGAGCAGCCCACCCCTCAGCACCGCACCGTGGTCATCGCCGAGGACGAGACGCTGATCCGGATGGACCTCGCGGAGATGCTGGCCGAGGAGGGGTACGACGTCGTGGGCCAGGCCGGCGACGGGCAGAAGGCCATCGAGCTGGCAGAGGAACTGCGGCCCGACCTGGTGATCCTCGACGTGAAGATGCCGGTGCTCGACGGGATCGCGGCGGCCGAGGCGATCGCGGGTCAGCGGATCGCGCCGGTGGTGATGCTGACGGCGTTCTCGCAGCGCGACCTGGTGGAGCGGGCCCGGGAGGCGGGAGCGATGTCGTACCTCGTCAAGCCGTTCTCGCAGTCGGACCTGGTGCCGGCGATCGAGATGGCGGTGAGCCGGTTCGCGGAGATCCGCCAGCTCGAGCACGAGGTCAGCGACCTCACCGAGCGGCTGGAGACGCGCAAGGCGGTCGACCGGGCCAAGGGGATCTTGCAGGAGCAGCTCTCGCTCTCGGAGTCCGAGGCGTTCCGGTGGATCCAGAAGACGGCCATGGACCTGCGCATGTCGATGCGCGAGGTGGCCGACGGAGTGGTCGCCCACGGCGTCCCGGGCGGTCCTTCGGCGTAAATCGTCCGACGTTCGCGTCGTTCAGGTAACAGATTCGTCATGATTTGTGACCTGGACCACGGAGTTGCTTCCACCCGACCCTGTGCCGGTGTAGGTTCCCGCGGCAGGACATCCCGGTGGGTGGCGACCGCTGCCTGCCGGCTCGAACAAGGAAGCGGGACTGTCTTGAGGCCTAACAAGGTATTCGCGGCCGGCGTTGCGACGCTGGCGCTCGGTCTGAGCCTGACGGCATGTGGCACGACGGAGGACAAGGGCAGCGGCGGTGGCGGCGGTGGCGGCGATGCGGCGTGTGACCTGAAGCTCGCCTTCTTCGGACCGGAGACCGGTGACGCAGCGGGTCTTGGCAAGCCGATCATCCAGGGTGCCCAGCTGGCCATCGACCAGTACAACGACGACGCGGACTGCAAGGTCGAGTACGTCAAGTACGACTCGCAGGGCAGCCCCGACGCGGCCCCCGCCCTGGCGACCGAGGTCGCCGGCGACGACTCCATCATCGGCGTCGTGGGCCCGTCGTTCTCCGGTGAGTCGGCCGCCGCCGGCCCGATCTTCGCCGAGGTCGGCGTCCCGACGATCAGCCCGTCCGCCACCAACCCGGCGCTCTCCGAGAACGGCTGGGAGACCTTCCACCGCGCGCTCGGCAACGACGCCACCCAGGGCCCGGCCGCCGCGCGCTACATCAAGGACACCCTGAAGGCCTCGTCGGTGTTCGTCATCGACGACGCCTCCGAGTACGGCGCCGGCCTGGCCGGCATCGTCAAGGACGACCTGGGCGACGCGGTCAAGGGCACCGACACCATCCAGCAGAAGCAGACCGACTTCTCGGCGACCGTCACCAAGGTGACCGCCGCCAAGCCGGACGCGGTCTTCTTCGGTGGCTACTACGCCGAGGCGACGATCCTCATCGGCCAGCTGCGCAACGGCGGCTACGAGGGCAAGTTCGTCGTCGCGGACGGTGTGAAGGACCCGGCCTACCTCGACGCCGGCAAGGCCGCCGAGGGCACCATCATCACCTGCCCCTGCATCCCGGACACCGACCCGGCCGTCGCCGCCTTCGCCAAGGACTACCAGGCGGAGTTCGGTGAGGCGCCTGGCACCTACGCCGCCGAGTCCTACGACGCCGCGAGCATCTTCCTCGCCGGCATCAAGGACGGCATCGACAACCGCGAGGACATGCTCACTTTCGTCAACGACTACGACGAGAAGGGCATCACCAAGCAGCTGAAGTTCGACGACAAGGGCGAGCCGTCCGACGTCCACGTCTACGCCTACACCGTCAAGGACGGGGCGATCGTCCCCGAGGGCGAGATCAAGTGACCGTCGGTCGGATCTGACCACACGACGACGGCGCGGCCGGGGACCACATCTCCCCGGCCGCGTCAGTGTCCGGACCTTGAGGCCAGGAGGCCTGGGTGAACCTGAACTTCGAATTCTTCTTCAACAACCTGCCCGAGCTCACCATCACCGGGCTCGCGTTCGGAGCCATCTACGCGCTGATCGCGCTCGGCTACACGATGGTCTACGGCGTCCTGCAGCTGATCAACTTCGCCCACTCCGAGGTGTTCATGTACGGCACCTTCGCGATGCTGTGGGTGGTCATGGCGCTCGGCGGCCGTGATGCCAACGGACTCCAGCTGATCGCGATCCTGATCGCCGCGCTGTTCGCGGCGATGGCGATGTCGGCGCTGGTCGCCGTCGCCCTGGAGCGGATCGCCTACCGCCCGCTCATCAAGCGCGACGCGCCGCGCCTGATCGCACTGATCTCGGCGATCGGCTGCTCGTTCTTCCTTGCCGAGCTGATGGGCCTGCGCGACAAGATCGCGGGCTGGTTCGGCCTCGACGACAACCTGCGCGAGTACGTCGGCAAGGCCAAGATCAACAACTCCATGGCCGGCGTCATCGACGCGCCGCGCTGGGACGTCGCCGGAGTGCGGATCTCCTCGATCGACGTCCTGGTCGTGGTCGCGGCGCTCGCCATGATGATCCTGCTCGACCAGTTCGTCCGCCGATCGCGGCTCGGCAAGGGCATCCGGGCCACCGCCCAGGACCCCGAGACCGCCGCGTTGATGGGCGTGAACCCGACGCGGACGATCCAGATGACCTTCCTCATCGGTGGTCTGATGGCCGGCGTCGCGGCCTTCCTCTACATGCTGAAGATCGAGACGACGAAGTTCGACGTCGGCTTCCTGCTCGGCGTCAAGGCCTTCACCGCGGCCGTCCTCGGCGGCATCGGCAACCTGCGCGGCGCGTTGCTCGGCGGCCTGGTCCTCGGCGTCGCCGAGAACTGGGGCCAGGCGATCCTCGGCAGCGAGTGGCGCGACGTCATCGCGTTCGTGCTCCTCGTCTTGATCCTGCTCGTGCGGCCCACCGGCCTGCTGGGTGAGTCCCTCGGAAAGGCACGGGCATGAAGACGAAGCTGAACGCCCTTCCCAAGCCGGTCAAGATCCTGATCTGGGTCCTGCTGGCGCTCCTCGCCTATGCGCTGCCACTGCTCGAGCCGCCGCTGCTCTCGCCCTCCGGCACCGACTTCGCCGGTGTGCTGTTCACGGTCAGCATCTACTGCCTGGTGGCCCTCGGCCTCAACATCGTCGTCGGGTACGCCGGCCTGCTGGACCTCGGCTACGTCGGCTTCTACGCCATCGGCGCCTACACCGTCGCGATCTTGACCTCGTTCCACGCGAGCTGGCCGCTGCTGCTGGCGATCCCGGTCGCCGTGGCGGCGGCGATGATCTCCGGCGTCATCCTGGGCGCGCCGACGCTGCGGGTGCGAGGCGACTACCTCGCGATCGTGACGCTCGGTTTCGGCGAGATCATTCGGCTGGTCGCGGTCAACACCGACTGGTTGGGCGCCTCGAAGGGCATCAACAACATCGGCCGGCCGCCGAACATCGGTGACGAGAGCACCGGGCTGTTCGGCGTACCCCACCTGTTCTGGGGCGACGGCACGGTCCTGCTCGACACCGAGCACCCGACGAAGTTCCTGATCTTCGGGTACGCCGACGCCGTCCCCTACTACTGGGTTGGCCTGACGGCGGTGATCGTGATCCTGTTCGCGGACATCCTGATCAAGAACAGCAGGGTGGGCCGGGCCTGGGAGGCGACCCGTGAGGACGAGGACGCCGCCGAGCTGATGGGAGTCCCGACCTTCAAGTTCAAGCTGCTCGCCTTCGCGACCGGCGCGTTCGTCGGCGGCCTGGCCGGTGGCCTCTACGCCAGCCGGCAGAGCTTCATCAACCCACAGTCGTTCCTGCTGCTCTACTCGATCCTCTACCTCGCGGCGGTCGTCGTCGGCGGCCAGGGCAACCGGTGGGGTGTCCTGCTGGGCGCCTTCCTGGTGGCCTACCTGCCCGAGCGGTTCCGGTTCGTCGAGGACTTCCGGGTGCTGCTGTTCGGGTTCGCCCTGGTACTGCTCGCGACCCTGCGCCCGGAGGGCCTGCTGCCGCCCAGACGCACGGTGCGGGCCAAACACCTGGAACAGGAGCTCGAGGAGATCGAGGAAGGCGCCGGGGGAGAGGAGAACGCACATGCCTGAGGCGATTCTCGAGGTCCAGAACGTCACCTTGAAGTTCGGCGGCCTCACGGCTCTCGACGACGTGTCGTTCCACATCGAGGAGGGCGAGATCCTCGGCCTGATCGGGCCCAACGGCGCCGGGAAGACGACCTGCTTCAACGCGGTCACCGGCGTCTACCGGCCCACCAGCGGGGGGATCAGCTTCCAGGGACGTTCGATCGTCGGGCTGAAGAAGCACAAGATCACGCAGGCCGGGATCGCGCGCACCTTCCAGAACATCCGACTGTTCCCGACCATGACGGCGCTGGAGAACGTGCTCGTGGGCGCGGACGCGCAGCACAGCACGGGCATGCTCTCGGCCCTGTTCCGACTGCCGAAGCACCGGCGCGAGGAGGAGGACGGCCACGCGCGGGCGATGGAGCTGCTGCGCTTCATGGGCATCCATCGCAAGGCCGACGAGCTGGCCGCCAACCTGTCGTACGGCGACCAGCGGCGCCTGGAGATCGCGCGGGCGATGGCGACCAACCCGAAGCTCATCTGCCTCGACGAGCCGGCCGCGGGCTTCAACCCGGCCGAGAAGGTCGAGCTGATGAACCTCATCCGCCGGGTCCGCGACCAGGGCTTCACCGTGCTGCTCATCGAGCACGACATGAAGCTCGTCATGGGCGTGACCGACCGGATCGTCGTGCTGGAGTTCGGGCGCAAGATCGCCGAGGGCAGCCCTGCCGACATCCGTGACAACCCGGCGGTCATCGCCGCCTACCTGGGAGTGGACGAAGAAGATGCTTCTTGAGGTCGAGGGCCTCTGTGTCAACTACGGACACATCGAGGCGATCCGTGACATCAGCTTCAGCGTCCCCGAGGGGACCGTCACGACCCTGATCGGCGCCAACGGTGCCGGCAAGACGACGACGCTGAAGACCATCTCCGGGCTGCGCAAGGTCCGGGCCGGGGCGATCCGGTTCGACGGCAAGGACATCACCTCGGTCGAGCCGTACGACCGGGTCAAGCTCGGCATCGGCCAGTCCCCGGAGGGCCGGCGCTGCTTCGTGGGCATGACCGTCCGGGAGAACCTGGAGATGGGAGCGTTCACCCGCAACGACCGCAAGTCCGCGGCCTACCGGGAGGACATGGAGCGGGTGCTCACCCTGTTCCCGCGCCTCCAGGAGCGCATCGACCAGGTGTCGGGCACGATGTCCGGCGGCGAGCAGCAGATGCTGGCCATCGGCCGGGCGCTGATGTCCCGGCCCCGGCTGTTGCTGCTCGACGAGCCGTCGATGGGCCTGGCGCCCAAGCTGATCCAGCAGATCTTCACGATCGTCACGGAGATCAACCAGCAGGGCACCACGGTGCTGCTCGTGGAGCAGAACGCCGCCCAGGCACTGAAGCGCTCGCACGACGCCCACATCCTCGAGACCGGCGAGATCGTCCGGTCGGGCAAGGGTGCGGACCTCGCCGTCGACCCGGCGGTCAAGGCCGCCTACCTCGGCGGCGACGTGTAGGCCGGCATCGTTCGTCGAGTAGCCGCGAGGGCTGGCTGGCGAGCGGCGTGTCGAGACGCTCCCGGCGTCTCGACACGCCGCTCGTCCCTCGCGGGCTACTCGACGAACGACCTCTACAAGACCTTGGAGAGGAAGGACTGGGTCCGCTCGTGCTGCGGGTGGGCCAGTACGTCGACCGGCAGGCCCTCCTCGACGACGACCCCGCCGTCCATGAAGACCAGCTTGTCGCCGACCTCGCGGGCGAAGCCCATCTCGTGGGTGACGACCATCATCGTCATCCCCTCCTGGGCGAGCTCCTTCATGACGCCGAGGACGTCGCCGACCAGCTCCGGGTCGAGGGCGCTGGTGGGCTCGTCGAAGAGCATCATGTCCGGGTTCATCGACAGTGCCCGGGCGATCGCGACGCGCTGCTGCTGGCCGCCGGACAGGTGTGCCGGGTAGGCCGACTCCTTGTCCGACAGGCCGACCTTCGCGAGGTTCTGCCGGGCGGTCTGGACGGCCTCGTCCCGTCCGCGTCCGCGCACGTTGCGCTGGGCGAGGGTCAGGTTCTTGAGGACCGACAGGTGCGGGAACAGGTTGAACTGCTGGAACACCATGCCGATGCGCGAGCGGACCTCGTCGAGGTCGATCCTGCGGTCGCAGATGTCGAGGCCCTCGATCAGGATCTCGCCGGCCGACGGCTCCTCGAGCCGGTTGACGCAGCGCAGCAGCGTCGACTTCCCGGAGCCCGAGGGGCCGATCACGCAGACCACCTGGCCGGCGTCGACGTGGAAGTCGATGCCCTTGAGGACCTCGTGGCGGCCGTAGTGCTTGTGCAGGCCGCGGACCTCGATCGCGGGCACGGCGGCGGGCTGGGCGGACGCGGTCATCGGACGGCCTTCCTCTGGCGACGCTCCAGCCAGGCCACGAGCTGGGTGAGCGGCAGCGTGATGATCAGGTAGAGCAGGGCGGCCTGGATCAGGCTGGTCGCCGTGCCGGACGACGGGCCGCTGGACAGGAAGTCCCGGGCCACCGAGGTCAGCTCGCGCTGGTCGGCCGCGGCACCGAGCAGGAACAGCAGCGCCGTGTCCTTGATCAGCAGCACGAACTCGTTGGTGAGCGGCGGGATGACGATGCGGAACGCCTGGGGGAGCACGACCTTGACGGTCGTCGCCCCCGGGCGCATGCCCAGGGACCGGGCGGCCTCGGTCTGGCCCTTCGGCACGGCCTGGATGCCGGCGCGCAGCGTCTCGGCCATGTACGCGCCGGCCACCATGATCAGGCCGATCAGGCCGGCGCCGATGGTGCCGCCCGGCGGCGTCCAGCCGAAGGCGATCGGCAGGCCGGTCGACATGAAGATCATGACCACCAGTGCCGGGAGCCCCCGGAAGAACTCGATGTAGGCCGTCGCCAGCCAGCGGTACGGCGCGACCGGCGAGAGGCGCATCAGCGCCAGCACGAGCCCGAGCGTCAGGCCGCCGGCGAAGGCGATGGCGGTGTACTTGACCGTGTTGACCAGGCCGATGGCGATCAGGTCGCCCCAGTTGCCGTCAGCCCAGCTGACGCCGTCCGGGTTCCAGAAGTTCTGCCTGATCGTGGACCAGTCGGCCACCAGCGCCAGTGCGATCGCCGCCGCCACGAGGACGACGTACAGCGACACCTGGACCAGGAGCGCGCGTTGTCTGCGGGTCACCCCAGTTGTTCCTCTCCGCGAGGGGTCGGATCAGCCCTGTCCTGCGGCTCGGTCCCGGCTCAGTCGTCGGTCGAGAAGTACTTGTCGTAGATCTCGTCGTAGGTGCCGTCGGAGTGCATCTCCTCGAGGGCGCCGTTGACGTCCTTCACCAGCTGGCTGTTGCCCTTCTTGATGGCGAAGCCGTACTGCTCGTCGGTGTCGTAGGTCTCGACGACCTTGAACGCGCCGTCGGTGGTGTGGTCGAGGTTGACCGGGAGGTCCTGCAGGAGGGCCTTCACCTGGCCGGCCTTGATCGCCTGGAACATCTCGGCGTCGCTCGGGAAGGTCACGACCTCGGCGCCCTTGGCGTTCTCCTCGGTGTAGGTCTTGCCGGTGGTGCCCTGCTGGACACCGACCTTGACGCCCTCGAGGTCGGCGATCGAGGCGATCTTGCTGTCGGTGGGGACGAGCAGCGACTGCTTGGAGTCGTAGTAGCCGTCGGAGAAGTCGAGGTTCTTCTTGCGGTCGTCGGTGATCGTCATCGCCGAGGCGGCCAGGTCGCACTGCTTCGCGTTGAGGGCCTGACCGCTCTGGAGGGCGTCGAAGGAGGAGTCCTTGATGGCCAGGTCGAGGTCGAGCCGCTGGGCGACCTCGGAGACGATGTCGACGTCGAAGCCCTTGAAGCCGGTGTCGCTGGACTTGTCGAAGTCCTCGAACGGCGGGTACGGCACGTCGGAGCAGACGGTGAGCGTGTCCTTCTTGACCAGGTCGGCGCCGGTGGCGGACGTGGCGCTGTCCTCCGAGCCGCACGCGGCGAGCGCGAAGGTGGCAAGGGCGGTCAGGGCCAGGGCGGTGATGCGCGACTTCTGCATGGTCGGCACTCTAGGCCGCGACGAACGGGTCCAGAAGGCGTGGCGCAGAGCACATTTCTCGGATCCGAGATTGAAGTCTTGTTGAAAACGAGGAGTGGGCATCCCCCTGTGCGGTGCGGCCCGGTGAGCGTAAGGTTCCGCCTGACCGCCCCGCACGGGGCGGGTCCGCGTCGGGGGTCGAGAAGGGCAGGTCCGGATGAGTCGCTACTCGCTCACGACGCGCATGGCCACGCGCGAGGACGCCCCTGCGCTGGCCGACCTGTGGAGCGACGCCGTGCGCCGCGCCGACCCGGCCGAGCAGGTCGCCGACATCGAGCTGATCGTCAAGGCCGCGGCCGCGTCGCCGGAGCAGCGTCTCGTCGTCGTGGAGTACGCCGGCCAGCTGGCCGGCGCGGTCTACCTGCGGATCACGACGCTCTCACCGCTCAACCTCGAGCCCTGCGTCCAGTCGATCCACCCGCGGGTCTTCGACGCGTGCCGCCGCCACGGCGTCGGGCACGCGCTGATGGAGGCCGCCACCGCGTTCGCGGAGGACAACGGCATCCTGCACGTCGTCACCGCCGTGCCGCACTCCTCGCGCGAGTCCAACCGGTTCATGGCCCGCCTCGGCCTGGCGCCGGTCGTGATGTACCGGATCGCGCCGACCACGCTGCTGCGCAGCCGGGTCTCGCCGCAGCGCCAGCAGGGCGGGGCCGAGGGCAGCCGCAGCCGGGTGCTGGCGGCCCGCCGCTCGCTGCGCCGGGCCCGCGCGGAGCGACTCGCCCTGCCGGAGTAAGCGGGAGCGCGATCAGGCCGTGGGGCTCGGGTCGCGCTCCAGCAGCGCGCAGGTGATCCGCGAGGTGCAGACCCGTCGGCCGGCGTCGTCGCTGACGACGATCTCGAAGCTGGCCATGGTCCGGCCGCGGTGCAGCGGCGTCGCGACGCCGGTGACCACGCCCGAGGTCGCCGAGCGGTGGTGGGTGGCGTTGATGTCGGTGCCGACGGCGAACCGGTCCGGTCCGGCATGGATCGCGGCCGCCACCGAGCCGAGGGTCTCCGCGAGCACCACCGAGGCGCCGCCGTGGAGCAGGCCGTAGGGCTGGGTGTTGCCCTCGACCGGCATCGTCGCGACCACGCGGTCCGCGGTGATCTCCACGAGCTCGATGCCCATCCGCTCGTTGAGCGCACCCAGGTGGGTGCGCATGAAGTCGGCGATCTCGTCGATGGTCGTCATGGCCCGAAACGATAGTCGGCGGGGCTCGGTAGAGTCGCCGGGTGCCCCAGCTCATGACGGAGACGACCCGCCCGCGACTCCTTCTCCTCGACGGCCACTCACTGGCCTACCGCGCCTTCTTCGCCCTGCCGGTCGAGAACTTCTCGACGGCGACCGGCCAGAACACCAACGCCGTCTACGGGTTCACCTCGATGCTGGTCAACGTGCTGCGCGACGAGCAGCCCACCCACGTCGCGGTGGCCTTCGACGTCTCGCGGCAGACCTTCCGCACCGAGGAGTACGCCGACTACAAGGCCAAGCGCAACAAGACCCCGGGCGAGTTCAGCAGTCAGCTGCCGCTGATCGAGCGGATGCTGACGTCGTTCTCGATCCCGTTCCTCAAGGTTCCCGGCTACGAGGCCGACGACATCATCGCGACCCTGGTGACCCAGGCCCTGGCCGACGAGACCGCTGGTCTGGAGGTGCTGATCCTCACCGGCGACCGCGACTCCATCCAGCTGGTCACCGACCGCTCCACGGTGCTCTACCCGATGCGGGGCGTCTCCGACCTGTCGAGGATGACGCCCGCCTTCGTCGAGGACAAGTACGGCGTCCCGCCGCACCGCTACCCCGAGCTGGCCGCCATCGTGGGGGAGCAGTCCGACAACCTGCCCGGCGTCCCCGGTGTCGGTGCCGGCTTCGCGGCGAAGTGGATCAACACCTACGACGGCCTCGACAACGTCATCGCCCAGGCCGACAAGATCACCGGCAAGAAGGGCGAGGCGTTCCGCGAGCACCTCGGCGACGTGATCCGCAACCGCCGCCTCAACGCCCTGGTGCGCGACCTCGACCTCGGCGTCGTGATGGACGACCTGGTGCTGCGGGAGTGGGACCGTGCCGCGGCGCTCGAGCTGCTCGACGAGCTGGAGTTCCGCGGCGAGCTGCGCACCCGGATCCTCGACGTGGTCGCGCCGGGCGAGGACGTCCAGGTCGAGACCGGCGTCGAGCTCGACGGCGCGACCCTCGCGCCCGACGCCGTGACCGCCTGGCTCGCCGAGATCGGCGACGCGACGGTCGGCCTGTCGGTCCGCGGCGCCTGGGGCAGCGGCACCGGCCGCGTCGACGGCCTCGCCCTGGCGCTGGCCGACGGCCGGGCGGCCTATGTCGACGTGGCGGCGCTGACCCCCGCCGACGACGCCGCGGTCGCGGCCTGGCTGGCCGATCCCGCTCGGCCCAAGGTGCTCCACGACGCCAAGGGCCCGCTGCACGCGCTGGCCGCCCAGGGCTGGCCGCTGGCGGGCGTGGTGGAGGACACCGCGCTGGCGGCGTACCTCGTCGCGCCCGACCAGCGCTCCTACGACCTCGCCGACCTGTCCCTGCGCTATCTCCACCGCGAGCTGGCGCTCGCCGAGGACGACGACCAGGGGATGCTGTTCGACGAGGACGCCAACCTCGCGAAGGCGTCGATGGTGCAGGCGCGGGCCGCCCTCGACCTGTCCGCCGAGCTGGCTGACCAGGTCGAGAAGGCCGGCGGCCGCGGCCTGCTCACCGACGTCGAGATGCCTCTCGTCGGTGTGCTGGCGGGCATGGAGCAGACCGGCATCGCCATCGACGTCGACCACCTCGAGGGCCTGGAGGCGCACTTCGGCGAAGAGGTGCGCGGCGAGGCACAGAAGGCCTACGACGTGATCGGCCAGGAGATCAACCTCGGCTCGCCCAAGCAGCTGCAGGTCGTGCTCTTCGACGAGCTCGACATGCCGAAGACCAAGCGCACCAAGACCGGCTACACCACCGACGCCGACGCGCTCCAGTGGCTGTTCGCCCAGACCGAGCACCCATTCCTGCTGCACCTGCTGCGCCACCGCGAGGTGATCCGGCTGCGGCAGACCATCGAGGGTCTGCTCAAGACCGTCCAGCCCGACGGCCGGATCCACACCACCTTCCACCAGACCATCGCCGCCACCGGCCGGCTCTCCAGCACCGAGCCGAACCTGCAGAACATCCCGGTCCGCACCGAGGAGGGGCGCCGGATCCGCGAGAGCTTCGTCGTCGGCAGCGGGTACGCCGCGCTGATGACCGCCGACTACAGCCAGATCGAGATGCGGATCATGGCCCATCTCTCCGAGGACGAGCTGCTCATCGAGGCGTTCCGCTCCGGGCGCGACTTCCACGCCGAGACCGCCTCGCGGGTCTTCGACGTCGCCTCCGACGCCGTCACCCCGCAGATGCGGGCCAAGATCAAGGCGATGAACTACGGCCTCGCCTACGGCCTGTCCGCCTTCGGCCTGTCCCAGCAGCTCGGCATCGAGCCGCGTGAGGCCAGCGCGTTGATGGACGACTACTTCGAGACCTTCGGCGGCATCCGCGACTACCTCGCCGGCGTCGTCGAGGAGGCCCGCCGCACCGGCTTCACCGAGACCATCATGGGCCGGCGCCGCTACCTGCCCGACCTCACCAGCGACAACCGGATGCGCCGTGAGGGCGCCGAGCGGATGGCGCTCAACGCCCCCATCCAGGGCTCGGCGGCCGACCTGATCAAGGTCGCGATGCTGCGCACCGACGCCGCCCTGAAGGCGGCCGGCCTGGCCTCACGGATGCTGCTGCAGGTCCACGACGAGCTCGTCTTCGAGGTCGCCGACGGCGAGCGGGAGTCGCTCGAGGCACTGGTGCGCGAGCAGATGGCCGGCGCCGCCGACCTCACCGTCCCGCTCGACGTCTCCGTCGGCACTGGCCGGTCCTGGCACGAGGCCGCGCACTGAACCTCGCTCAGTCGCGGCGGTGCCGGACCACCTGCAGGGCGACCAGGACGACCAGCACGGTGAGGTCGACGCAGCCGACGGTGACGGCCAGTCCGGTCACGCTGGAGGCGGTCGCGCCGAGGCCGACGAGCGCCAGCGCGCCGAGGCCGACGAGGTACTTCGTCGAGACCCCGCGGCTGGCCAGGCCGGCGTACACCAGGAGCTGGAGCAGCGAGAGCAGCGCGCCCAGGGTGGCGAAGAGCCACAGCCGGTCCTGGACGCCGGCGTACTCGGCGCCGCCGACGAAGACCAGCGCGATCCCGGACAGCAGGTACGTCGCCGCGACCCCGGCCGCGCCGAGCGTGCCCAGGAAGACCAGCCCCTTGACGACCGCGGCGCGGCTCTCGCCGTCGGTCGACATCGACGGGAACAGCACCACCACGGCGAACTGGGGAAGGAACAGCACCGCCTTGGTCACGATCAGGCCGCCGGCGTAGAGGCCGGCGTCGTGCTCGTCCAGGATGCTGCGCGCGACCACGATGTCGAGGTTCGCCATGGCGAAGAACGCCAGCAGAGCGACCGAGCTGCCGAGCGTCTCGCGCAGCACGTCGCGGCGGATCTCCGCCTCGGTGACGCTGCTCTCGCGTCGCGGGTGGCGGCCGAGCGCCCAGGCACCGACCAGGACCGGCACCCAGGTCGAGACCAAGATGGCGAGCATCGCGCTGCTCTCGGAGCGCCACACCAGCAGGAAGGCGATCCCGAGGAGCACCCGCGGGACGCCGACGGAGAGGTACACCAGGCTCAGCGGCAGCCAGCGGCGCTCGCCCTGCAGGACCCCCGCCTGGGCGCCCATCACCGTCGCCGGAACGACCGCCAGGCCGAGCAGCACGGCGGGCAGCAGCCCGTCGAGGCGCAGCAGCTCGGTCACCAGCGGCGCGGCCAGCACGGTCACGGCGCCGAGGACCAGCGCCGTGCGCCAGCCGGTGCGCAGCACGGCCGCCTCGACGGCGGCGACGTGCTCGGGATCGGCGGCGATCCGGCGCGCGGAGGTGGCCTGCAGGCCGAGCTGGAGCACGGAGAGCACCAGCATCAGCGCCATCACGCCGGCGAGGGCGCCGTACTGGCCCGGGCCGAGCAGTCGGGCGGAGACCAGCTGGAAGCCGTAGGTGCCGACGTTCATCACGGCCATCGCGATGGCGATGCCGGCGCTGCTGCGCAGCAGCCGGGCGAGGCGTGAGCCCGCAGGGTGGGAGATCGTCGTCACCAGAGCAGGTTAGGGGGTGGCCCGGCCGATCCGGGAAGCCGCGGTCCCCTCGGCATACAGTGACCCCGGCCACGCGCCGGAGGCGTGGCGCCCGGGGAGGGGTGAGGATGGGAGACGAGCGACGCGGTCGGGTCCTGCTGTGGACCGTGTACGCCGCTCTCGCGCTCTTCGTGTTCACCGAGAAGTGGGGGCAGGCGACCAGCGACACGCGCTTCGAGCTCACCGAGGTGCCCGGCCCGCATCTCGCCGGCACCCTCCACCTGTGGAACCCCGAGGTCTCGCTCGGGGAGATGCAGAACCAGGCCTACGGCTACCTCTTCCCCCACGGGTCCTTCTTCTGGCTCGTCGAGCTGGCCGGGATCCCGGGCTGGGTCGCGCAGCGCGGGTGGTCGGTGCTGGTGCTGATCGTGGCCTGTGAGGGCGCCCGACGCCTGGCCCGGGTCCTCGACACGTCGCCGACGGCTGCCGCCGTCGCGGGCCTGGCCTACGGCCTGACGCCGAGGCATGTCACGGAGATCGGCACGCGCAGCGCGGAGATCCTGCCGGGCGCGGTGCTGCCGTGGGCCCTGCTGCCCGTGGTCCTGGCGACTCAGGGCCGGCTCCGGCCGCGGAACGCAGCGGTCCTGTCGGCGGCGGCGTTCGCCTGCTCCGGCGGCGTCAACGGCACGGCGACCGCTGCTCCGGCCGCCTTGCTGGCCATCGTCGTCGGGTGGGCACTGCTCAGCAGGCGGCTGAGCTGGCGGTTCGGCGTCGGCTGGTTCGCGCTCGTCGGAGCGGTGAGCGCTTGGTGGGTCCTCTCGCTCCTGCGGCTGGGCGCCTACAGCCCGCCGTTCTACGACTTCGTCGAGGACGCCCGTGCGACGACCTCGACCTCGGGCTTCGCCGCGGTGCTGCGCGGCGCGAGCAACTGGGTGGGCTACATCTCGGTCGGCGGTGAGCGCTGGTGGCCGGCCGGCTACGACCTGGCCTACGCGCCGTGGCTCGTGCTCGGCTCCGGGGTCGTCGCCGTCGCCGGATTCATCGGGCTGCTGCGGATGCGCAGCGCCTGGCGCACCCCGCTGCTCGTCGCCGCCGGCTTCGGCCTGGTCTGCCAGGTGATCGCCCACACCGGCGCCCTCGACGGTCCGCTCAGCCAGGCGCTGCGCGACCTGCTCGACGGCCCGCTCGCACCGCTGCGCAACGTCCCGAAGGTCGACCCGGTGCTGCGGGTGCCGATCGCGCTGGGACTCGGCGTGCTGGTCGACGACCTGGTCCGTCAGCTGCTGCGTCGGCCAGGGGCCGGTCGCGGCCGGGTCGCGGTGCGCCGCTGGGCGGCGGGCGGCCTCGTCGTCGCCCTCGCCGGCGGTCTGATCGCCATGGCGCAGCCGATCATCACGGCCGACACCCGCACACCCGGGTGGAAGGCCATCCCGTCGTACTGGACCGAGGCGGCCGCCTACCTGGAGAAGCGGTCGAGCGAAGCCGGGCGGAGCGGCGGCGCGACCTGGGTGATCCCGGGCTCGGGCTTCGGCATCCAGCAGTGGGGCTGGACCATGGAGGAGCCGATGGAGGCGGTCGCGCGCAGCCCGTGGATCACCCGGTCCCAGGTGCCGCTCACCCCACCGGCGACGATCCGGCTGTTCTCCGCGCTGGAGGGCTACCTCGAGACCGGGTCGGGCTCGCCGTACCTGCGGCACCTGCTCAACCGGCTCGGGATCGACACCGTCCTGGTCCGCCACGACCTCGACGTCAACGTCTCCCAGGCGACGTCCGCGAGCCTGGTCGGCGTGGCGCTCGGCCGCTCGCCGGGGCTGCGCTCGGTCGCCACCTTCGGCGAGCTGGAGTTCGGTCCGGCGATCGAGGTGTTCGACGTCGAGCCGGCCGAGGGCGCCCAGACCGGGACCGGTGGCTACGACGTCCGCGACGTCGACGGCGCGGTGACCGTGGCGGGCTCGGTCGAGGCGGCGGTCGCCGCGGTGGGCTCCGGTCTGGTCGGCCCCGCGCAGGCCATGGTGCTCGAGGGCGAGGACGACTGGAGGCCCGGCGCGCAGGTGGTCGGCGACGGCTACCGGCTGCGGGAGCGCTCCTTCGGTCGCATCCAGGACGCGGAGAGCAACGTGATGACGCCGACCGACCGCTTCCACGGCGACCGGGTGGTGCCGAACTACCCGGGCTCGGCGGGCGCGAAGCCGGTCGTGGCGAAGTACGTCGGCATCGCCGGCGTCGACGCGTCGAGCTCCCGGGCCTGGACCAGCTCGCTGGGGCCGGTACACCCGGAGAACGCGCCGTGGTCGGCGCTCGACGGCGACCCGTCGACCTCTTGGCGTCCCAGCCCCTACCGCGACGCGGCCGGTCAGTGGCTCGAGGTCGATCTCGGGCGGGCGCGGACGATCGGCGAGGTCACGCTCAGCCAGCCCACGGTCGAGGACGTCGAGCGGGTGACCCGGTGGCGGGTGAGCGCGGGCGGGCGCAGCCGCGTGCTCGAGGCCGACCCGTTCACCGGGGAGGGCTCGGTGCGTCTCGGCGTCCACGCCGACCGGGTCCGAGTCGAGGCACTCGGCGGCACCAGCAAGCAGGCCGCCATCGGCATCGCCGAGCTCGTGATCGACGGCGTGCGTCCGAGCCGCACCCTCGTCGTGCCGGACGCGCCGACCGACGCGGCGCCCGACCTGGTGTTCGCCGCGACCCCGGAGAGCCGGGCCTGTGTGCTCACCGTCTTCGGCGCCGACTGCGATCGCTACCGCGCCCGGGCGGCCGAGGAGGCCACCGGCATCGACCGCACGTTCACCCTCGACCAGGCGGGCCGCTTCGACGTCCGCGGCCTGGTCGTGGCGCGCAGCCGCCCCGGCACCCTGGCTCTGCTCCAGCCGACCGTCGGCGTGACCATGTCCGGCTCGTCGTGGCTGGCCGTGGACCCCGCCGTCTCCCCGCGGATGGCGTACGACGGCGACGGCGCGACCTCATGGGTCGCGGACCCGCGCGACGACGCGCCGGTCCTCACCGTCGACCTCGGCCGAGAGCGGACCCTGCGCCGGATCGCCGTCAGCCCGCCCGCCGGAGTCGCGGTCCTCCCGGACCACGCGGTCATCCGCGCGCGGACGACCGACGGCGAGGTGGTCCGCGAGGTCGACCTGCGCGGGTTCGGCGGCTTCGAGCCGGTCCGGGCCCGTGAGCTGACGATCACCTTCAGCCGCTCGGCGGGCCGGGTCGACGGTGCGCCGCTGGGCATCGGCGAGCTGCGGCTGGGCGGCGCCCGGGTCGCCGTACCGCTGGACGGTGGTGGGCCGACCGGCTCGGTGTGCGGGTACGGCCCTCAGCTGGTCGTCGACGGTCGGGTCGTCGACACCCGGGTCCACGGCTTCCTCGGCGACGTCGTCGCCGCGGGGCAGCTCGCGGTCGAGCCGTGTGACGACGCGGGCCCGCTGCAGCTGGCGGCTGGGACGCACCGGGTGGCGCTGCGCTCGACCGAGCAGTTCCAGCCGGTCGGGCTGACGCTCGACTCCGTCGGCTCCGGCGCGGAGCCGGGGCGGGTGCGCCCGCGCTCGCGCTCGATCCGGCTGCTGTCGGCCGACGACACCCGGGTCCGGCTCGACGTCGGTCCCGGAAAGGACGGCGTGCTCTCCTCGCCGCACAACGTCAACGTGGGCTGGGTGGCCACGGTCGACGGGCACCGGCTGGAGCCGATCACGGTCGACGGCTGGGCCCAGGGCTGGCTGCTCCCGGCCGGGACCGACGGTGAGATCGAGCTCGTCTACGCCCCGCAGCGGGGCTACCTCGTCGTGCTCGTCGCCGGCCTGGGCGTCCTCGGCCTCGTGCTGCTCGCCGCGCTCGGGATCCTGGTGAGCGGTGCCGTGCGCCGGCACCGCCCCCCGGCGGGGACGGCCGCCGCCGATCTCGCGGCGCCCGCGACGCCGTGGTCGCGCCGGCGTACCGTCCTCTCCGCGGTCGGCGGCGGCCTCGTGGCCGGGCTGGTCGGCGGTCCCGTGGTGGCGCTCGGCGGAGTCCTCGGCGTCCTGCTCGCGCGGTGGCCGCGGGTGGTCCAGGCCGTCGTCGGCACCGTGCTGTTGGGCGCCCTGGTCGCCTTCGTGCTCACCCTGTCGGACGGCCCGGCACTGCCGTCGCGGGCCGTCGACCTCGCTACCGGCGCCGCGCTCGCGCTCGGCTTCGCGGCCGGGTTCGCGCGCAGGACACCGGGGTGAGCCGCGCGGTGCGCGGCCCGGACCTCGCGGTGACCGCGGGGATCACCGTGCTGGTGCTGGGTCCGCTGCTCGTCGGCGGCGGCTACTGGCTGGTCGGCGACATGGTCTTCGTCCCGCGCCAGCCCTGGAAGAGCGCCTGGCTCGGCCTGGACGGGTCGCTGCCCCGCGCCGTCCCGATGGATGCGCTGGTGTCGGTCGCCACCCAGCTGGTGCCGGGCAGTGTGGTCCAGCGGCTGCTGCTCGTCGGCGGCTTCCTCGCCGGCGGTCTCGGGATCGCCCGCCTGGTGGGGGACCAGCGGTGGTATGCCCGCGGCGCCGCGATCACCCTGTTCTGCTGGAACCCGTGGGTCTGCGAACGGCTGCTGATCGGCCAGTGGGCGATCCTGCTCGGCTACCTGCTGCTGCCCTGGGTGGCGCGGGCCGCGCTCCGGCTGCGCGCCGATCCGCGCGACGGGGGGCCGGCGGCCATCGCCCTGGCGCTGTCGGCGCTCTGCAGTCCGTCGAGCGGTGTGCTGGCCGTCGGCGTGCTGGCCGTGCTCGGTCTGGGCCGCGAGCGCCGGGCCTGGTGGCGGGTCGCCGTCCTGGCCGTCGCCGCGAACCTCACCTGGGCGATGCCCGCGCTCACGGCCACGACCGCCCGGGTGTCGACCCAGGGCGTCTTCGACGCCTTCGCGGCCCGCGCCGAGTCCGCGGCCGGTGTGGCGGCCAGCGTGCTCTCGCTCGGCGGCATCTGGAAGACCTCGATCGTGCCCGAGGAGCGCACCAGCGCCGTGCTCGTGCTGCTGTCCTGCCTGTTGACGCTCGCCGCGTGCGTGGGCCTGGCGCGCAGCGGTGCGGACCGTCGCCGGTGGGCCACGCTCGGCGCGGCGGCGGTCGTGCTCGCGCTCGTGCCGGCGCTTCCCGGGGGTGCCGACCTGCTGGAGGGCCTCGCCGCCCGGGTGCCGGGCCTGGCCCTGCTGCGCGACTCCCACCGCTTCCTGGCACCGCTCGGCCTGGTGCTGGCGGTCGGGTCGGCGCACGCGGTGACGGCGCTGCGGGCGCGCATCCGGCCCGGTGTCGGGGCGCTGTGGAGCGCCGTCGCCCTGCTCGTCGTGGCCCCGCTCCTGCTCCTGCCGAGCCTGGCCTGGGGTGCGCTCGGTGACCTGTCGCGCTCGTCGTACCCGCGGGCGTGGGCGGACGTCGCCGCCCTGGTCGGCACCGACGACACCACCGTCGTGCTGCCGTGGGAGGGCTCC
Organism: Nocardioides sp. S5-5; assembly: GCF_054954065.1. Lineage (NCBI taxonomy): Bacteria > Bacillati > Actinomycetota > Actinomycetes > Propionibacteriales > Nocardioidaceae > Nocardioides > Nocardioides sp. S5-5. The sequence goes on along the minus strand of NZ_CP199913.1, from coordinate 2,836,682 downwards.
TACCGGGGCTACGCCTGGAACCGTCGGCGAGCCGTGCTCGACCCCGCGCCCCGGCTGCTGCCCGGCACCGTGCTGGTCGACGACCGCGTGCTGCTGGCCGACCGGGTCGTGCCGGCCGAGGACCCCCGGGTCGTCGCGATCACGCGGGCCCTCGCGGACTCCGACCCGGCGGCGGCGCTGCGCGCCCGAGGAGTGCGCTGGGTGCTGGTCGAGCGGGGGATCGGAGCGCCCGGGATCCCCATCGGACGGGTGGCGTACGACGGCGGAGGACTGCTGCTCGTCGACCTCTCCGCCGGTGGTCCGGTCGCGCCTGTTGGCGCCGAGATCGGTCCCCTGCGTCACATTCTGGTGTCGATCGGCCACGGTTCCGCGATTCTTTTGCTTTTGGCCGGCGTCGCATGGATACTCCGGACTGGGAGTAACGAGCATCACAGTCATGAAGGCCATGGGGAGTGATGCTCTGTGCCGGCCTTTGGGAGGGGGCCGTCGCATGAACACGATCATCGCCGCTGTCGTCGGGGCGCTCGCCTCGACGGTCGTGCTCGTCGCCGGCGTCAACGCCGCTCAGGGCGAGCACAAGCCTGTCAGCAACGAGAAGCTCTACAGCTACGCCAGCAAGTAGGGCGCCCTTCGCCGCAGCTCCCGCGACCTGAGGTCGCCCGGAGCGCGGTTGGTCGTACCCCCACCCGGGAGGGGGTGGGTTGAGCAGACGGCTTGGGAGGGTCCGATGCTGCAGATCGTCATTCCGGCGTACGACGAGGAACGCCGGCTGCCGCGCACCTTGCGCGAGCTGCGCCGTCACGTGACGGCGCACCGCGGGGTGCTCGGCCGCGTGGAGGTGCTCGTCATCGACAACGCAAGCACCGACCGCACCGCCGAGGTCGCTCGCGCCGCCGACTCGGCCGCGCTGCCCGTGCGGGTGCTCCGGTGCGTCCGGCGTGGCAAGGGCGCCGCGGTCCGGGTCGGACTGCTCGCCACCGACGCCGACCTGGTGTGCTTCATGGACGCCGACGGGGCGACCGGCCTCGACGCGCTCGAGGTCGCCTGGCGCCAGGTGCTGCTCGGCACCGACGTCGTCATCGGGTCACGAGCCATCGCCGGGAGCCGGACCGAGGCCCGGCACTGCCGCACGCGCTCGGTCGGCGCGGCGGCGTACCGGCGACTCGCCGGCCGGCTGGTGCCGGGCGTCGCCGACACCCAGTGCGGCTTCAAGGTCCTGCGCGGCGACCTGGCCCGGGCGGCGGCGCGGGACCTGGAGACGGTGGGCTTCTCGTTCGACGTCGAGCTGCTGGTGCGTGTGCGTGCGCTCGGCGCGGTCGTCCAGGAGATCCCGGTGACCTGGACCGACGTACCTGGGTCGACCTTCGTGCCGTCGCGCCACGGAGCCGCGTCCTTCGCCGAGCTGGCCCGGATCGCCTGGCGCTGCCGGGCGATCGACCGCCCGGCGCCGGCAGCGGCCACGGCCGCCCTGCTCGCGGGGAGCCAGGGATGACGCGCGACATGGCGGCTCCGGCGCTGGCCGGGAAGCGCATCGTCGTCGTCAACTGGCGCGACCTCGACCACTCGCTCGCCGGGGGCGCGGAGATCTACGCCTGGCAGTTCGCCCGGGCGTTGCACGAGGCCGGCGCGCGGGTACGTCTGGTGACCGCCCGCGACGAGGGCCAGGCCGCGCGCGAGGTCCGCGACGGGATCGAGGTGCGCCGCGGCGGCGGCGCGCTCTCCTTCTACCTGTTCGCGCTGGCCTGGCTGCTGCGCCACCGGCGCCACATCGACGCGGTGATCGACCCGGCCTGCGGCCTGCCGTCGTTCTCGCCGCTGGTCCTGCGCCGCGGTACGCCGGCCCTGCTCGTCGTCCATCACGTCCATCAGGCCCAGTTCGCCGTTCACTTCCCGGCTCCGGTGGCGGCGTTCGGCCGCTGGATGGAGCGGGTCGCGATGCGTCGCGTCTACCGGGACCACGTCACCGCGGCGGTGTCCGCGTCGACCGTGGCCGAGATGCGCGAGCAGCTCGGCTGGACCGGCGACATCCGGATCCTCGAGAACGGCGCGGACCTGCCGGCCTCCGGCCTCGCCGGCGTCACCGCGAAGGACCCTGACCGGGTCGTCGTCCTCGGCCGGCTGGTCACCCACAAGCGGGTCGACCTCGCGCTCGAGGCCGTACGGCAGGCGCAGGACAGCGCGGAGCTCGCCGGGCGCACGCTCCACGTCGACGTCATCGGCCGCGGACCCGAGCGCGATCGGCTGCGTGCCCGGGCCGCCGAGCTCGGCCTCGCCGCGCAGGTGAGCTTCCACGGCTTCGTGCCGACCGCCGAGAAGGACGCCCTCCTCGCGCGGGCGGCGGTGCAGGTGTGCGCGTCCGACGCCGAGGGCTGGGGCCAGGCCGTCATCGATGCGGCCGCCCACGGCGTGCCCACCGTGGCCCGCGACGTCCCCGGGCTGCGCGACTCGATCCGGCAGGGGGAGAGCGGCTGGCTGGTTCCCGACAGCGAGGACCCGGCCACCGTCGTCGCCCGGATCGCCCCGGCGCTGACCGGTGCGCTGGTCGACGCCGCCCGACCCGAGACCCGAGCCCTGCGCGCCGAGGCGTGCCGGGCCTGGGCCCGCAAGTTCGACTGGTCGCAGATGCGCCTGCAGGCGTGCGACCTGACCACCCAGCTCCTCGGGCCCGCGGCCGCGCCGCCCGACCGTCACCACCCACGCGACGCTCGCGTGGCCGTCTGAGAGAGGCTCGCCCATGCGCAGCAAGCTCGCCGCCGTGTCCGTCGGACTCGGTGTCTTCCTGATCGTCGCGGCCGCCCTGGTCCGCTTCTACGCCTACCCGGTGCTCGCCACCGTGCCGCCCGACTACGAGGGCGTCACCAAGCTGGAGGCGAAGGGCGCCGAGGTCTTCAACTCCGACCCGGAGGTGCTGGCACCCGAGACCACCGACCTCGACATCAGCTCGCGCACCATCGCCGACAGCGGTGCCAAGACGCCCGACGGCGTCGTGGTGTGGGTCAACTCCACCACCGTGAAGCGCGCCGACGGCAGCATCTTCCAGCAGTCGCGTGAACGGGCGCCGTTCGACGGTACCTCCGGCGCGGCCGTCGACTGCAAGGCCTGCGACTCGTGGACCGAGGTCGCCGCCGGCGACCGGGAGCCCACGGTGCGCAAGGGCCTGATCTACAAGTTCCCCTTCGACACCAAGAAGAAGGCCTACCCGGTCTGGGACGACAACGTCGGCAAGGCCGTCGACGCGAAGTTCGAGGGCGAGCAGAAGGTCGACGGGCTCACCGTCTACAAGTTCGTGCAGCGCATCGAGCCGACCGTCATCGAGACCCGGGAGGTCCCGGGCTCGGTGTTCGGCTCCACCGAGGCGTCCGTCGACGCCGAGATGTGGTACGCCATGACCCGCACCTTCTACGTCGAGCCCGCGACCGGCTCGCCGGTCGACCGCGTCGAGGACCGCGTCCAGGAGCTGCGCTACGGCGGCGTCAGCGTCCCCGCCTTCACCGGCACGGTGGAGTACACCCAGGCCCAGGTCGACGAGCTGGTCAGCGAAGCCAAGTCCAACAGCATGCTGCTGGGCGGGATGAGGCTGATGTTCCCCGGCCTGCTCCTGCTGCTCGGCCTGGTGCTCGTGGCGGCCGGCATCCTCCTCGGCCGGAGCGCCCGGCAGGAGCGCTCGGCCCACCGCGACGAGAAGGCGCTCGTCGGCGCCTGATCCCGAGGACTCCTCTCAGAGGAGGGAGACGACGGTCTCGGGCAGCCGCTCGAGACCGTTGTCTCGTCCCGGTCCGTTCGCGACGCGACGACGACCACTAGGTTGGGGTGACATGGAGATCAAGGACCGGCTGCGGGCCTTCTACGACAGCCGGATCGGCCTTCCGGTCTCCGACGACGGCCTGGTCCTCGACGTGGGCAGCGGCGACAAGCCGTCGTGGCGTGCCGACGTCCTGCTCGACCGCTATCCCGGCGAGGCCCATGCCGGCCAGCGCTCCGGCACCGGGCACACCCGCATCGACCGCCCGCTCTTCGACGCCGACGCCGCGGCGATGCCCTTCGCCGACGGCGTCTTCGACTACGCCATCTGCTCCCACGTCCTCGAGCACGTCCCCGACCCGGTCGGCGTGGTCCGCGAGCTGACCCGGGTGGCCCGCGCCGGCTACATCGAGGTGCCCGAGGCGTCGGCGGCCAAGATCGTCGACTTCCCCAGCCACCTGTGGTGGTGCCGGCTCGACCGCTCGACGGAGCCGCCGACGCTGGTCATGGAGGCCAAGCAGGCGTCGGCGTTCGATCCCGAGATCGACGCCTACCTGCGGCGCTCCGGCCTCGCCGACCCGGTCAAGCGGCTGATCGACAGCCGCCACCATCACAACGTCATCGCTCTGCGCTGGACCGGGACCCAGCCGGTCCGCACCGTCGGTATCCACGACCCCGCCTTCGTCGAGCGCACCGTCAATGCCGAGGCCCACCACACCCGCGGGGGCGAGGCCGTCGTAGCCCGGGTGCTGACCTCCGCGCTCACCGTGGGCAAGCCGCGCCGACGCACGCCGATCGCCTACGACGACGTCGTGCGTCCCGAGCTGCGTCGCGGCGACGGCGCCGTGCTGGAGCCGCGGATCTACCGTTTCTGAGCCGTCACGGCTTGTGGGCGAGGACCACCAGGCTGACGCCCGGCAGCCCCTTGACCGGCAGCGCGCGCTCGACGGCGAGGGTGGCGCGCAGGCCGGCGTTGAGGACCGGATGCACCGCCTCCATCTCGCTCTCGGCGACGTGCTTGTTGCGCCGGCGGGCCCGGACGACCGGTCGCAGCAGCACGTTCCAGGACCGGAGGTCGTCGATCACCAGGCCGGCACCGCTGACCAGGTCGGCCAGCTGCTGGCGCTCGTAGCGCCGGACGTGGCCCAGTGCGACGTCGTGCCCGCTCCACAGCGCCATCCCCGCCGGGACCGCGACCAGGGCCCGGCCGCCGGGACGCAGCACCCGGGCGGTCTCGCGGGCGACGGCGACGTCGTCGTCGATGTGCTCCCACGCGTCGGTGGACATGACCAGGTCGACCGAGGCGGCGGCGACCGGCAGGTGCCGGCCGTCGCCCTGCACCACCGGGATGCCGCGGGCCGCGGCGATGCGGGCGCCGACGTCGGTGTACTCGACGCCGATCGCCTGCCAGCCCAGCTCGCGCAGCACCGCGGTGTTGCCGCCCATCCCGCAGCCGACGTCGACCGCGCGGCCGGCCGGCCAGTCGCGGACGGTACGACGCACCAGGGCCCGGCGGGCGGCGTACCACCAGTGCCGGTGCTCGAGCGCGGCCGACTTGGCGATCTCCTCCGCGTCCACGGGTGCAGCCTAGGAGAGGTCGGCGCCGAAGATCGCCGTGCCGGGCGTGAGCCGGCCGCGGGTCCCGGACCAGCCGCCCCACAGCCGCTCGTGTCCTTCGGGCCACTCGGGCTCGAGCAGCGTGGTCAGCCGGAAGCCTGCCCCGGAGAGCAGCGCGACCCAGTCGCCGAGGGTGCGGTGATGCTCGACGTACGACGTCGCGCCGGTCGCGTCGTCGACCTCGACGTAGGGCGTGCGGTCCCAGTAGGACTGGGTCGCGGTCAGCCCCTCCTCGCTGGGGTCGTCGGGGAACATCCACCGCGTCGGGTGCGTGATCGAGAACGCGAACCGGCCGCCCGGACGCAGCACCCGGGCGGTCTCGGTGACGGCGAGGTCGATGTCGGCGACGAACTGCAGTGCGCCGAACGAGGAGAACACGACGTCGAAGCTGGCGTCGGCGAAGGGGAGTGCGGTGGCGGTGCCCAGCACGCTGGGGACGACGACGGCACTCGCCTCGTCGATGCGGCGGGAGTGCTGCAGCTGACGGTGGGAGAGGTCGAGGCCGATCGCGCGCCCGCCTCGGCTGCGCACCCAGCGCGAGCACTGGCCCGCGCCCGAGCCGACCTCGAGCACGTCGCGCCCGGCCACCTGGCCGAGGATCCCGGCCGCCTCCTCGGTCAGTCCCTCGGGGCCCCAGACGAAGCCGATGTCGCCGAGGAAGCCGCCGTGCGTGGCCTGGTACTCGTCGGCGTACCGGTCCCAGTCGGCGCCGTTGGCGCGCCGGGACTCCTGCTCGTCGGCCGCGCGCCGATGGGCGGTCACGGGGGGATGTGGCCATGTCTCGACGCCCGCAGCGCCCTCGACCTCCTGCACGCTGATCGAGGATAGTCGTCGCCGGTTGGACTCCCACGGCGGGCGGCGCGTACCCTGGAACGTCTGTGTTCTGGCCTGCCCTGCGGGCGGCGATGCACAGCCGCATCATCCCGACTACATCTGCCCACCTCAAGGACTGACCGACTACATGACGAGCACCCTCTCGACCCCCCTCGCGAGCTACGACGACAACGCGCCCCAGGTCGCGATCAACGACATCGGCTCCGAGGCGGACTTCCTGGCCGCCATCGACCAGACCATCAAGTACTTCAACGACGGCGACATCGTCGACGGCACCATCGTCAAGGTGGACCGTGACGAGGTCCTGCTCGACATCGGCTACAAGACCGAGGGCGTCATCCCCTCGCGCGAGCTGTCGATCAAGCACGACGTCGACCCGTCCGAGGTCGTCCAGGTGGGCGACAAGGTCGAGGCTCTCGTCCTCCAGAAGGAGGACAAGGAGGGTCGCCTGATCCTGTCAAAGAAGCGCGCCCAGTACGAGCGCGCCTGGGGCACGATCGAGGAGATCAAGGAGGCCGACGGCGTCGTCGAGGGCACCGTCATCGAGGTCGTCAAGGGCGGCCTCATCATCGACATCGGCCTCCGGGGCTTCCTCCCGGCGTCGCTCGTCGAGATGCGCCGGGTCCGCGACCTGCAGCCCTACGTCGGCCAGACGCTCGAGGCGAAGATCATCGAGCTCGACAAGAACCGCAACAACGTGGTCCTGTCGCGCCGTGCCTGGCTCGAGCAGACCCAGTCCGAGGTCCGCCACGGCTTCCTCACCCAGCTCCAGAAGGGCCAGATCCGCAAGGGTGTCGTGTCCTCGATCGTCAACTTCGGTGCGTTCGTGGACCTCGGCGGCGTCGACGGTCTCGTCCACGTCTCGGAGCTGTCCTGGAAGCACATCGACCACCCGTCCGAGGTCGTCACCGTGGGCGACGAGGTCACCGTCGAGGTCCTCGACGTCGACATGGACCGCGAGCGTGTCTCCCTGTCGCTGAAGGCGACCCAGGAGGACCCGTGGCAGCACTTCGCCCGGACCCACCAGATCGGTCAGATCGTGCCCGGAAAGGTCACCAAGCTGGTGCCCTTCGGCTCGTTCGTCCGCGTCGAGGAGGGCATCGAGGGCCTGGTCCACATCTCCGAGCTGGCCGAGCGCCACGTGGAGATCCCGGAGCAGGTCGTCCAGGTCGGCGACGACGTCATGGTCAAGATCATCGACATCGACCTCGAGCGTCGCCGGATCTCCCTCTCGCTCAAGCAGGCCAACGAGACCGCTGCCGCGGCGGACGTCGAGGAGTTCGACCCCACGCTGTACGGCATGGAGGCCACCTACGACGACCAGGGCAACTACATCTACCCGGAGGGCTTCGACCCGGAGACGGGCGAGTGGCTCGAGGGCTTCGACGAGCAGCGTGCGAAGTGGGAGGAGCAGTACGCCAAGGCGCACGCTCGTTGGGAGGCCCACGTCAAGCAGCAGGCCGACGCCAAGCAGGCCGAGATCGAGGCCGGCGAGTCCAGCTCGTACTCCTCGGCCCCGGCCGAGGAGAGCGGCAACGGCGGCGGTTCGCTCGCCTCCGACGAGGCGCTGCAGGCGCTCCGCGAGAAGCTGACCGGCGGCAACTGACCCGCTGAAATCACATCGACCCGTCGCGTTTGAACGCGACGGGTCGATGTGATTTCGAGGGGAGGTCGGCCGGGAGCGGTCAGTCGAACCAGGTCGGCTGCTCGTGGGTGAGCAGTCGGTCATGGCGGGCCCAGGTGACGAGGGCGGCGGAGCCCGCGATCAGCATGACGAGGAGGAGGAGCAGGATCAGTGTGGTGGCCATGGCAGAAATCATGCTCTTGGTGACTTCCTGCCACCAGTGGCAGAAAAGCCGACATGCGTTGATTTTCTGCCAGCCGGCTGCGACAGTGGTCGGGTGCTGACCAACGTGGCCGTGATCGCCTTCGACGGCGTCGCCCCCTTCGAGCTCGGGATCCTCTGCGAGGCGTTCGGGATCGATCGCACCGACGACGGCGTGCCGGCCGTCGACTTCGCGGTGTGCGCCGAGGACGACCGGCCGATGCGCACCTCGATGGGCTTCACGATGCAGGCCGCGCACGGCCTCGACCGGGTCGCGGAGGCCGACCTGGTGGCCATCCCCGCGATCAAGGGCGGCGTCGCATCCGACGCGGTCGTCGACACCATCCGCGCCGCCGCCGAGCGGGGTGCCCGGCTGATGTCGGTGTGCAGCGGCTCCTTCGTCCTGGGCCAGGCCGGGCTGCTCGACGGCCGTGAATGCACCACGCACTGGATGTACACCGAGCGCCTGCAGCGGGAGTACCCGCTCGCCAAGGTCGTCCCCGAGGTGCTCTACGTCGACGCGGGCCAGGTGGTGACCGGCGCCGGCAGCGCCGCCGGGCTCGATGCCGCACTGCACATCTGGCGCCAGGAGCACGGCGCCGGCATCGCCAACATCATCGCGCGGCGGGCCGTGGTGCCGCCGTACCGGGACGGGGGACAGGCGCAGTACATCGCCCGGGCCGTGCCCGACTGCGACGCCGACACCCTGCGCCCGCTGCTCACCTGGATCCTGGAGAACCTCGGCGAGGACCACTCGGTCGAGGCGCTGGCCAAGCGGGCGCTGATGTCCCCGCGCACCTTCGCCCGTCGGTTCCGCGACGAGACCGGCACGACGCCCCATCACTGGGTCACCCGGCAGCGGGTCAACGCCGCCGAGGAGCTGCTCGAGCGCACCGACCAGCCCGTCGAGTGGATCGCGGGCGAGGTCGGCTTCGGCAATGCCGCGACGCTGCGCCACCACTTCGTCCGGGTGCGCGGGGTCAGCCCGCAGCACTACCGCCGCCAGTTCGCCTGCTGAGCGGGCAGCGGTGCTGCTCCACGAGCTGCTCGACGACCCGGCGCTCGGCCTCGAGGTGCTGGTCCGCGGTCCTGTCGGCCGTGCCGTGCGCTGGGTGCACAGCATCGAGGTCGCCGACCCGGGGGAGTTCCTCCGGGGCGGCGACCTCGTGCTCACCACCGGCGCCTGGCAGCGGCTCGGGCAGACGCCTGCGGCCTGGGTCGAGGAGGTCGAGACCGCCGGGGCGATCGCGATCGGCTTCGGCCGGCTGGCCGCGGACGACGAGCCGCCGGACGACCTGGTCGCCGCTGCCGCGGCCCGCGGCCTGACCTGCTTCGTGGTGCCCGTCGCGGTGCCCTTCGTCCAGCTCGCGGAGGCCTTCGTCGCCGCCAAGCGGGTCGAGTGGGAGGCCCCGCTGCGCCGGCAGCTCGAGCACCACGGTGCGATCGTGGCCGCGCTGCGCGCCGAGCGCGGCGTCGACTCGGTGCTGGGGGTGCTGCGCCGCCGGCTCGGCATCGAGGTCGCCGTGGTGGCCGGTACGACGACCCACGGCCCGGTCCCCGAGCACGGCTGCCCGGTCGCGCTGATCGGCGAGGGCCTCGCCGACGCGTCGCTGGTGCTGCCGCGTCCGCTCGCCGCGCTCGACGTCGACGTCCAGGCCGCCGTCTCCAGCGCGATGCCCTTCCTCGCCCTGGAGTTGGAGCGCGAGCGGGCGGTGCGCGCCACCGAGCAGCGCTACGCGTGGGAGGTGGTCGAGTGGATCGCCACCGGCGTGCCCGCCCCGGCGGTGAGCGCGCGCCTCGAGCTGCTCGGCGTGCCGGTCGGGCGCACGCTGCGCTGCCTGGTCGTCCGCGGCGCGGGCCTGGAGACGGTGGCGAGCGTGCTGGCGCCGTACCTGGTGGTGGAGCGGGTCGACGACGTCGTCTGCCTGGTCGGGGAGGAGGTCGCCCGGGCACCGCTCGCCGGGTATGTCGGTGTCGGGCAGGCCGCCGAGGTCGGCGAGCTGAGGGTGAGCCTGCTGCAGGCCCGTCACGCCGCGGACGCGCTGGTGGCCCGTGGGGTGGAGGGCTGGCTGACCCACGAGGAGCTCGCAAGTCCGGCGCTGCTGCTCGCCGCCCAGGACCCGGACGTGCTGCGGGCGCTGGCCCGGACCGTGCTCGGCGGGGTGCTCGACAGCGACCGGGACCGAGGGACCGCGCTGGTCACCAGCCTGCGCGCCTTCCTCGACGGCGGCGGACGGTGGCAGGAGACCGCCGAGGTGCTGCACGTCCACATCAACACGCTGCGGCACCGGATGAGGCGCGTCGAGGAGCTGACCGGTCGCTCGCTGGCCTCGACCGCCGACCGGGTCGACCTGTTCCTCGCGCTGCGTGCCCTTGGCTGATCCTCCAACGACCCTCGGCGACATGGGAGGATCCGTTCCTCCCGTTCGTGTCCGGCGTGGCGCACCCTGGACCAGCCCGATCTACCGTCAGCCAGGAGGCACAGCATGACCGTCGGACCCGTCGACGCGACCCGGATCCCGCGCTACGCGGGAGACACCACCTTCGCCCGGCTGCCGCGGCTCAGCGACGTCGAGGACGCCGACACCGTCATCTGGGGCGTGCCCTTCGACGGCGGCGTCTCCTACCGTCCCGGGGCCCGCTTCGGTCCCAACCACATCCGCCAGTCCTCGCGGCTGCTGCGGCCCTACAACCCGGCCCAGGACAGCGAGCCCTTCGCCCGGGCGCAGGTCGCCGACGCCGGCGACCTCGGCGCCAACCCGTTCTCCCTCGACGAGGCGATCGCCTCCATCGAGGCCGGCGCCCGCGACCTGTCCGGCACCTCGCGCACCCTGCTCACCATCGGCGGCGACCACACCATCGCCCTGCCGCTGCTGCGCGTGCAGGCGGAGCGGCACGGGCCGATCGCCGTCCTCCACTTCGACGCGCACCTCGACACCTGGGACACCTACTTCGGGGCGCCGTACACGCACGGCACGCCCTTCCGCCGCGCGTCCGAGGAGGGCCTGATCGACTTCACCCACGCGATGCACGTGGGCATCCGCGGGCCGCTCTACAGCAAGCTCGACCTCGACGAGTCCGAGGCGCTCGGCTTCTCCGCCGTCCACGCCCGCGACTTCGTCCGCTCGCCCATCGACGACATCGTCAACCGGATGCGCGAGCGCCTCGGCGACCGCCCCGTCTACGTCTCGCTCGACATCGACGTCCTCGACCCCGCCTTCGCCCCCGGCACCGGCACCCCCGAGGCCGGCGGCCTCTCCAGCGCCCAGTTGCTCGAGGTGCTGCGGGGGCTCGAGGGGCTCCATGTCGTCGGCGCCGACATCGTGGAGGTGGCGCCGGCGTACGACCACGCCGAGGTCACCGGCATCGCCGCCGCGCACGTGGCCTATGAGCTGCTGTCGGTGCTGCCGGGCGGCTCGGCCTGAGCCGAGTGGCTCACCAGGTGCGCGCCCACACGGCGTACTCGGCGGCGCGGAGCCGGTCGAGGGCGGCGGTGGAGAGCGGCTCGGCGGCGTCGATGACGACGTAGCCGAGCCCGTCCTTGGTGGAGAGCAGCTGGTCGACGACGTTGTCGCCGGCCTCGGCGAAGGTGGCGTTGAGATCGGCCAGGACGCCGGGGACGTTGCGGTGCAGCAGGCCCAGGCGGCGGCCGGCGGGCAGCTCGGGGGGCTGGACGGCGGGCAGGTTGACCGACAGGGCGGTGCTGCCCTCGAGGGCGAACCGGGCGAGCTTCTCGGCGACGAACCAGCCGATCTCCTCCTGCGCCTCCTGTGTGGAGCCGCCGATGTGGGGCGTCAGGATGACGTTGTCGAGACCGCGCAGGACCGAGTCGAACGGGTCGCCCTGGGCCTTGGGCTCGGCGGGGAAGACGTCGACGGCGGCGCCGGCGACGTGGCCCGACTGCAGGCAGTCGCGCAGTGCCTCGTAGTCGACGACCATGCCGCGGGAGGCGTTGATGAACAGCGCCCTCGGCTTCATCTGCGCGAACTCGGCGGCACCGAAGAAGCCGGCGTTGCCGGGGCGGCCGTCGACGTGCAGGCTGACCACGTCGGAGACCTCGAGGAGCTCGCGCAGCGACCGCACGCGCCGCGCGGTGCCGTGGGCCGGGCGGTCCGCGGTGTCATAGAAGACGACGTTGAGGCCGAGTGCCTCGGCGACGGTCGAGAGCTGGGTGCCGATGTTGCCGTACCCGACGATGCCGAGCGTGCGCCCGCGTACCTCGTGGCTGCCCTTGGCCGACTTGTCCCACACGCCCTCGTGCATCCGCTGGGTCTTCTCCGGCAGCCGGCGGGCGAGCGCGATGATCTCGGCGATGACCAGCTCGACCACGCTGCGCGTGTTGGAGTACGGCGCGTTGAACACGCCGATGCCCGTCGCGGCCGCGGTCTTGAGGTCGACCTGGTTGGTGCCGATGCAGAAGCAGCCGACGGCCACGAGGTCGCCGGCGGACTCGAGGACCTTGGTCGTCACGTTGGTGTTGGACCGCACGCCGAGCAGGTGGACGCCGGGGAGGGCGGCGATCAGCTCGCCCTCGGACAGGGAGCCCGCACGCAGGTCCACGTCGTAGCCGCGGGCCTCCAGCGTCTCGACGGCGGCCGGATGGATGTTCTCGAGCAGCAGGGCCTTCACAGCGGAATCCTACCGGCGCGGCGGTGCCCGCCCGGTGTCAGGCCGCTGCCGTGGACACCCGTGGAAAGTCGCGAACGGGCCGGTGAGTCCGGCGTCCGCCACGAGTACGTCGTTGCAGGGGACCACCTCTGTCCAAGGGGCCCGAAAAGGCGGAACCGCCCCTCGCCGCGGACGGTGAGGGGCGGTTCCGTGAGCTGACTCTCGTGACTGACTCAGCTCCAGTCGACGCTGAAGTAGCGCGTCTCCTGGTACTCGCGGATGCCCTCGTGGGCGCCCTCGCGGCCGATGCCGCTCTGCTTGACCCCGCCGAACGGTGCGGAGGGGTCCGAGACGATGCCGCGGTTGATGCCGACCATGCCGGCGTCGATCCGCTCACCGAGGCGCAGCGCGTCCTGCAGCCGGCCGGCGAAGACGTAGGCCGCCAGGCCGAACTCGGTGTCGTTGACCGACGCCAGCAGCTCCTCCTGGTCGGTCCAGGTGACGATCGGCGCGACCGGGCCGAAGATCTCCTCGGACAGGATCGGCGCGCCCATGGGCACGTCGACCAGGATCGTCGGCGGGAAGAACCAGCCGGTCTCCGGCACCGTGCCCTGGACCGCCACGCGCGCGCCGTCGGCGACGGCGGCGTCGACGAGCTTGGTGATGCCGGTGAGGGCCTTCTCGCTGATGACCGGGCCGATCTGGTTGGTCTCGTCCGCGGACGGGCCGACCTTCAGCGCCGAGACGGCGGTCGAGAGCTTCGTCACGAACTCGTCGGCCACGTCCGCGTGGACGTAGAACCGGTTGGCGGCGGTGCAGGCCTGGCCGCCGCCGCGGAACTTGGCGATCATCGCGCCGGCGACGGCCGCGTCGACGTCGGCGTCGGCGGTGACGACGAACGGCGCGTTGCCGCCGAGCTCCATGCTGGCGTTGAGGACTCGGTCGGCGGCCTGGCGCAGCAGGGTGCGGCCGACGCCGGTGGAGCCGGTGAAGCTGACCTTGCGGACCCGCGGGTCCTCGAGCCAGGCCGTCACGACGCCGGCGGCGTCGGTGGTCGGGACCAGGTTCACCACGCCGGCCGGCACGCCCGCCTCGAGCAGGATCCGCGCGATGGCCAGTGCGGTGAGCGGGGTCTCCGCGGCCGGCTTGACGACCACCGTGCAGCCGGCGGCCAGGGCCGGGGCGATCTTGCGGGTCGCCATCGCGGCCGGGAAGTTCCACGGCGTGATGAGAGCGGCGACGCCGACGGGGGCGTAGGTCACCAGGGTCTTGGCGTTGCCGGCCGGCGCGTCGCCGTAGGTCCCCTCGCCGCGGACCGCCTCCTCGCTGAACCAGCGGAAGAACTCGGCGGCGTAGGTGACCTCGGCGCGGGCATCGGCGACGGACTTGCCGTTCTCGGCGGCGATCAGGCCGGTGAGCAGGTCGGCGTCGCGGATCATCAGGTCGTAGCAGCGGCGCAGGGTCTCGGCACGGACGCGGGCCGGTGTCGCGGCCCAGGCCGGGAAAGCGGCGGCGGCGGCGTCGACGGCGGCGGTCGCGTCGGCGACGGTGCCGTCCACGACGGTCTCGATGACCGCGCCGGTGGCGGGGTCGTGGACCTCGAAGGTGTTCGTCATGGTCGTCTCCAGGTCGGGGGTGAGGGTCACGGGTAGAGGCCGCGCAGCTGGTGTGCCTGGGCGACGCGCTCGACGGCGAGGCAGGTGGCCGCGGTGCGCAGGGGGACGTCGAGCCGGGTGGCGGCCGCGTTGACCGAGTCCCACGCGTCGAGCATCCGCTCGGCGAGGCGGGCCTCGACCTCGACCTCGCTCCACCAGTAGGCCTGGTTGGCCTGCACCCACTCGAAGTAGGACACGATCACGCCGCCGGCATTGGCCAGGATGTCCGGTACGACGAGGCGGCCGGCCTGCTGCAGGATCCGGTCCGCCTCGGGCGTGGTCGGGCCGTTCGCGCCCTCCACGATCACCGTCGCCCGCACCCGGCCGGCGTTGTCGGCGCGGAGCACGCCCTCGACGGCGGCGGGGACGAGCAGGTCGACCTCGGCCTCGAGCACGGTGTCGGCGGGGACCGGCTCGCCGCCGGCGAAGCCGACGACCGAGCCGGTGGCGTCGACGTGCGCCTCCAGCGCGACGATGTCGAGACCGGCCGACGCGAAGATCGCGCCGTACTGGTCGGACACCGCGAGCACCCGGGTGCCGGCCTCGGCGAGGAAGCGGGCGGCGTACCGGCCCACCTTGCCGAAGCCCTGCACGGACGCCGTGGCGCCGTTCGGGTCGATGCCGCGCGAGCGCAGCGCCGCCAGCGCGACGTGGACGACCCCGCGCGAGGTGGCGGTGGCCCGGCCACGGGAGCCACCGAGGCTGATCGGCTTGCCGGTGGTGACGCCGAGGACGGTGTGGCCCTGCTGGACGGAGTAGGTGTCCATCAGCCAGGCCATGGTCTTCTCGTCGGTGCCGATGTCGGGCGCCGGGATGTCGCGCTCGGGGCCGATCAGCGGGCTGATCTCGCTGGTGTAGCGGCGGGTCACCCGCTCCAGCTCGGCCTGCGAGTAGTTGCGCGGGTCGATCCGGACGCCGCCCTTGGCGCCGCCGTAGGGGACATCGAGCAGCGCGCACTTCCAGGTCATCCACATCGCCAGCGCGCGGACCTCGTCGAGGTCGACGTCGGGGGAGTAGCGCAGCCCGCCCTTGGCCGGGCCGCGGGAGAAGTTGTGCTGGACCCGGTGGCCCACGAACAGCTCGGTGCTGCCGTCGTCGCGGCGCAGCGGGATGCTGACGGTGACCTCGCGGCGCGGAGTCGCGAGCATCTGGTGCAGACCCTCGTCGTAGCCGAGCAGCGTGGTGGCCTCCCGCAGCTGTTCGCGGGCGTCGGCCAGCGGCCCGGTCGCCTCGGCGACGGGCTGGTGGAGCGTGGTCATCAGCTCTCCTGGAAGACGTCCGTGAGGAGGTCGAGCGCCTCGTCGAGCAGGTGGTCGGGCATGGAGAGCGGCGGCAGGAAGCGCAGCACGTTGCCGTAGGTGCCACACGTCAGCACGACCAGGCCCTTGGCGTTGGCGGCGGCGGCGACCCGCTTGGTGAGGTCGGCGTCCGGCTCGGTCGTGCCGGGCTCGACCAGCTCGACGGCGATCATGGCGCCCCGGCCGCGGACCTCGCCGATGCGCGGGTCGCTCTCCTGCAGCGCGGCGAGCCGCTCGGTCATGGTCTTGCCGATGGTGCGGGCGCGGTCGACCAGGCCCTCGGCCTCGATCGTCTCGAAGACGGCGAGCGCGGCGGCGCAGGCGAGCGGGTTGCCGCCGTAGGTGCCGCCGAGGCCCCCGGCGTGGGCGGCGTCCATCAGCTCGGCGCGGCCGGTGACGGCGGCGAGCGGGAGGCCACCGGCGATGCCCTTGGCGGTCACGATCAGGTCGGGGACGACGCCCTCGTGGTCGCAGGCGAACAGCTCGCCGGTGCGGGCGAAGCCGGTCTGGACCTCGTCGGCGACGAAGACGACGCCGTTCTCGCGGCACCAGGCCACCAGGGTCGGCAAGAAGCCCTCGGCCGGGACGATGAAGCCGCCCTCGCCCTGGATCGGCTCGATCACGACCGCGGCCAGGTTGGCGGCGCCGACCTGCTTCTCGATGACGTCGATCGCCGTGCGGGCCGCGGTGACGCCGTCGAGACCGCCGTCGCGGAACGGGTAGGACAGCGGGGCGCGGTAGACCTCGGAGGCGAACGGGCCGAAGCCGCTCTTGTACGGCATGCTCTTCGCCGTCATCGCCATGGTGAGGTTGGTGCGGCCGTGGTAGGCGTGGTCGAAGACGACGACGGCCTGCTTGCCGGTGGCCGAGCGGGCGATCTTCACGGCGTTCTCGACGGCCTCGGCGCCGGCGTTGAAGAGCGCGGAGCGCTTCTCGTGGGTGCCGGGGGTGAGCTCGTTGAGCTTCTCGGCGACCGCCACGTAGCCCTCGTAGGGGGTGACCATGAAGCAGGTGTGGGTGAACTCGGCGACCTGGCGGGTCACCGCCTCGACGACGCGCGGCGCGCTGTTGCCGACGGTGGTCACGGCGATGCCGGAGCCGAGGTCGATGAGCTGGTTGCCGTCCGCGTCGACGAGGATGCCGCCGCCGGCGGCCACGACCTGGACGGGCAGGCCGACCGCGACGCCCGAGGCGACCGCCTTCGCCTTGCGGGCCGCGAGCTCCTGCGAGCGCGGGCCGGGGATGGCGGTGACGAGGCGTCGCTCCTGGGTGATGCCAGGGCCGCCGGAGGTGTGCCCGGAGGTGGTGTCGGTCATGGGGACGACGGTAGGCCGCCGACCGTGTCGGCCACCATGTCCCTACTGCACAATCTGGATCGTCATGTTGTGCAAGAATGGCACCATGGTGACCGTGGCCGACCTGGTGGCGAGGTCCGGGCTCGGCCTGCGCCCGGCCGCGGGCGCCCCGCCGCTCGACGGACCGGTGCTGCGCTGGGTCGCCACGAGCGAGCTGGCCGACCCGACGCCGTACCTCGAGGGCGGCGAGCTGCTGCTCACCACCGGCCTCGGCACCCGCGGCTGGAGCCAGGAGTGGGCGGCCTACGTCGACCGGCTGGCCGACGCCGGCGCGGCCGCGCTGGGCCTCGGCACCGGTCTCACCCACGAGCGGCTGCCGGACGCCCTGGTGACCGCGTGCGCGCACCGGGGCCTGGTACTGCTGGAGGTCCCGCGCGCGACCCCCTTCGTCGCGGTGTCGCGCGCCGCGGCCGAGCTGCTCCAGGACCAGGAGGCGGCGACGACCCGGCTGGCGCTCGACCTCCAGCGCCGGCTCACCCGGGCGGCGCTCGGCCTGGACCTGCGCCCGCTCGTCGAGCGGCTGGCTCAGCTGCTCGACGCCAGCGTCGCGCTCGTGCAGCGCGACGGCGAGCCGGCCGAGGGGCCGCTCGGCACCCACCCGGAGACCCTCGACCTCGCGCTGGTCGCCGCCGAGGTCGCCCGGATCAAGGGCCAGGGTCTCGGCGCCGTCTCCACCACCGCCCGCGACGGCGACACCACGGTGGTCCGCCCGATCGGCCTGGCCGGGCGCCCGGAGCTGTACCTCGCCGTCCGGCTGGCCGGTCCGCTCGGCGACCCGCAGCGCTCGGCGGTCAGCACCGCCGCCGTCCTGCTCAGCCTCGCGGTCGAGCGCCGGGCCGAGCGCCGCGCCGCCGAGCGTCGGCTGCGCGGCCGCGCGCTGGAGTTGCTCTGCGTCGGCGACCTGCGCTCGGCGGAGGTGCTCCTCGATGCCGCCGAGGGGGGCCGGTCGGTGCCCGAGCGGCTCCGCGTCGTCCGGATGGCCGGGCCCGAGGAGGCGCTCGGCGACCTGCTCGAGCGGCTCGAGGACGACCTCGCCGATGACGGGGTCCTCGCCGGCCGGGTCGACGACGAGCTGGTCGCGGTCGCGCCTCCGGCCCGGCTCGCGGCCGTGCTGGCCGCCGTCGCCGACCGTGGGCTGCGAGCCGGGATCGGTCGGGCGGTGTCCGCTGCCGACGCCCGCCGCGGTGCCGAGACCGCCGGGCACGCGCTCGACCGCACCACTGCCGCGAGCCCGGTCCGGCGCTGGGAGGAGGTCGCCGACGCGGGGCCGCTGGCCCTGGTGCCCGAGCCCCTCGGCCGGGAGTACGCCGCCGCCTTCCTCGCGCCCCTCGACCCCGAGCACCGCACCACCCTGGCCGCCTTCCTGCGCCACCACGGCTCCCGCGGAGCCGTCGCCGACGATCTCGGCGTCCACCGCAACACCGTGCGCAACCGGCTCGCCGAGATCGAGCGGCTCACCGGCCTCGACCTCGACGACCCCGCCGCCCGGGTCGGCGCCTGGCTCGCGCTGGAGCTGGCCGCGGATCAGTCCTGACGGAGCTCGCTGCGTCGTACCTTCCCCGTGAGCGTGCGCGGCAGCTCGGCCAGGAAGGCGTACTCCTTGGGCCGCTTCGGCGGCGCCAGCCGCTCGCGAGCGAAGGCCCGCAGCTCGTCCTCGCCGGGCCCGTCCGGGCCGACGACCACGGCCGCGCACACCCGCTGGCCCCATTGTGGGTCATCGACGCCGTGGACCGCGACGTCGACGACGCCGGGGCAGGTGCCGAGCACCTGCTCGACCTCGGCGGGGTAGACGTTGACGCCGCCGCTGATGACCAGGTCCTCGCGGCGGCCGTCGAGGTAGAGGTAGCCGTCGGCGTCGAGCCGGCCCAGGTCGCCGACCGAGAACGCCGGGCCCTCGGGGGTCTCGCGCCAGGCGGCGGCGGTCTTCTCAGGCGCCCCGAAGTAGCTGAACCGGGCGAAGTCCGGCACGCTGCACCAGATCGTCCCGTCGGGATCGGTGCGGAGCGTGCGGCCGGGGCGGGCGCGGCCGACGGTGCCGGGGCGAGCCAGCCACTCCTCGCTGCGGCAGGCCGTGAACTGGCCCTCGGTGGAGCCGTAGAACTCCCACGTCGAGCCCGCCGCGAAGGCGTCGACGAGGCGGTGCTTGAGGTCGGTCGGGCACGGCGCGCCGGCGTGCGCGACCAGCCGGAACGACGACAGGTCGGGCATGCCGCGCTCGTCCCAGTGCGCGAACAGCCGCTGCAGGTGGGTCGGCACGCAGAACATCGTGGTCGGCCGCTCGGCCTCGATCGCCGCCGTCACCGCGGCCGGGTCGAACGGTCCGGGGATCACGATCCGGCCGCCGGCGAGGCGGGTTCCCATCGCGAAGCGCAGCGGCGCGGAGTGGTACAGCGGACTGAGCACCAGGTTCACGTCGTCGGGGGAGAAGCCCCACAGGTCGCGCTCCTCGGCGACCAGCGCGGCGGCGTCCTCCGGCGACAGCAGCCCGGAGTAGACGCCCTTCGGCACCCCGGTCGTGCCGCTCGTGCAGTGCATCGGCCGGCCCAGCGGCAGTCCCGGCTCGGGGAGACCGGCGATGAGCGCGGCCAGCTCCGCGTCGGTCCGGACGACCGCCGACGGCTCCAGTCCGGCCAGGATCCGCTCCTGCTCGGTAGGCGTGAGCCGCGGGTCGAGGGGGATCGGGAAGACCCCGGCGGTGAGCATCCGCAGCACCGCGTCGACGTACGCGTGGGACCCGGGCAGGAGCAGGGCGACCCGTTCGTTCTCCACGGGATCACAGTAGGGTCCGGATGTGCGCGTCGGACTGACCGGGGGGATCGCCTCGGGGAAGAGCACTGTCTCGTCGATCCTGCGGGAGCTGGGCGCCGTGGTCATCGACGCCGACCTCATCGCCCGCGAGGTGGTCGCCAAGGGCACGCCCGGCCTCGCGGCCGTGGTCGAGGCCTTCGGCCCCGAGATGCTGACCCCCGAGGGTGAGCTGGACCGGCCCCGGATGGGCGCCCTGGTCTTCGGTGACGAGGCCGAGCGGCGCCGTCTCGAGGGGATCGTGCATCCGCTCGTCTTCGAGAGGTACGCCGAGCAGGAGGCCGCCGCCCCCGCCGGCGCGATCGTCGTTCACGACATCCCTTTGCTCGTCGAGTCCGGCCGGGCGGGGGAGTTCGACGCCGTGATCGTCGTCGACGCCCCCGAGGAGCTGCAGGTCGAGCGGATGGTGCGCGACCGGGGCTGGACCGAGGAGGACGGGCGCGCCCGGATCGCCGCCCAGGCGAGCCGGGAGCGGCGGCGCGCCGTGGCGACGTACCTGATCGAGAACACCGGGACGCGCGAAGACCTCCGCCAGCGTGTGACGGAGGTCTTCGACGCTCTGGCGGGTGTGGCTTAGGCCGCCATGTCGGGGTCGCCGAGCCGGCGCAGCTTCTGCAGCGCCTCCCGCTCGAGCTGGCGCACCCGCTCGGCCGAGATGCCGTGCTTGACGCCGATGTCGGCGAGCTTGTGCTGGCGGCCGTCGGTGAGGCCGTAGCGCGAGCGGATGATGTCGGCCGCGCGCGGGTCCAGCTGGTCGACCAGCGTGTTGAGGCGGTCGCGGGCCTCCACGTCGAGCACCGTCAGGTCCGGGCCGGGGGCGGTCTCCTGGGCCATCAGGTCACCGAGCGAGGTGTCGCCGTCCTCGTCGACCGGGGTGTCGAGGCTGACGTGCTCGCGGCCCCACGCCATCAGGTCGAGGACCCGGTCGACCTCGAGGCCGAGCTCGGCGGCGATCTCCGCCGGCTCGGGGTCGCGGCCCAGCTGGCGCTCGAGGGTACGGCGAGCGCCACCGACCTGGTTGAGCTCCTCGACCACATGGACGGGCAGCCGGACCACGCGGGCCTGCTGCGCGATGCCGCGGGTGATGGCCTGACGGACCCACCAGGTGGCGTAGGTGGAGAACTTGTAGCCCTTGGCGTAGTCGAACTTCTCGACCGCGCGGATCAGGCCGGTGTTGCCCTCCTGGATCAGGTCCAGCATCGGCATCTGCGCCCGGCCGTACTTGCGGGCGATGGACACCACGAGGCGCAGGTTGGCGTTGATGAACTCCGTGACGGCCTTGCGGCCCTCCTCGGCGATCCACTCCAGCTCGGCCTCGGAGGCCTGCTTGGGGGCACCGCCCTTGCGGCGGCCGACCCTGCCCTCGGCGAGCAGGTGCTCGGCGTACAGGCCGGCCTCGATCGCCTTGGCGAGCTCGACCTCCCGTGCCGCGTCGAGCAGGGGGGTGCGCGCGATCTCGTCGAGGTACAGCCCGACGCTGTCGCGTCCCTCGATCTCGCGTCCGGTGTTGCGCGTCCTCGTCATCGTCGCTGCCATGGCGTCCCTCCTTGCCCGTGCGGCTGGAGCCCATCCGCACCTGTGGTTCCCAACACCGGGGAGGTACCCGGGATTCCCGGAGACCTTCGGTGTTGCTCTCACCGGCTTTGACGTCCGAGAAACCCCGGAAGTTGCGCCTGAGGACGAATCTCAGGGAGTTCTCAACTTGCGGGCTCCACCTCGGCCAGGCCGAGGCGGTCCAGGATCCACGCGAGCGAGAACGCCCGGTCCTCCCAGGCGCGGTACCGACCCGAGACGCCGCCGTGGCCGGCGGCCATCTCGGTGCGGAGCAGCACGTCGGCCCGCGGCGCCCGCTCACGCAGCCGCGCGACCCACTTGGCCGGCTCCACGTAGAGCACCCGGGTGTCGTTGAGGGAGGTCTCGGCCAGGATCGGCGGGTAGGGCAGGTCGGCGACGTTCTCGTACGGCGCGTAGCCGGCGATCCGCTCGTAGGCGACCGGGTCGTCGCTCGGGTTGCCCCACTCGTCGTACTCGGGGACGGTCAGGGGGAGCGTCGCGTCGAGCATCGTGGTGAGGGTGTCGACGAACGGGACGCCCGCCACGAAGCCGCCGAACGCCTCGGGCGCCTGGTTGGCGACCGCGCCGATCAGCAGGCCGCCGGCGCTGGCGCCCTCCGCGACGATCTGCCCGGACGTGGTCCAGCCCGTCTCGACCAGGTGGCGGGCGGCGGCGACGAAGTCGTCGAAGGTGTGCTGCTTGTGCTCGAGCTTGCCGTCGTCGTACCAGTGCCGGCCCATCTCGCCGCCGCCGCGCACGTGGGCGATCGCGAACGCCGCGCCCCGGTCGAGCAGGGAGAGGCGGGCGACCGCGAAGTAGGGGTCGATCGAGGCCTCGTAGGCGCCGTACCCGTAGAGGTGGACGGGAACCGGGTCCGTCGTCCGCACGCCCTTGCGGACCACCAGCGAGATCGGCACCTGGACGCCGTCGACCGAGCTGGCCCACAGCCGGTGCTCCTCGTAGTCGTCGGGGTCGTAGCCCCCGAGCACGGGAGCCTGCTTGCGCAGCACCAGCTCGCCGGTGCGCAGGTCGTGGTCGTAGACGGCCGAGGGGCGCGCGAGGCTGGTCATCCCCACCCGGATCGTGGGCTGCTCGAACGCCGGGTTGCTGCCGGCGCCCACGGTCGCGAGCTCGCCGGGGAACTCGACGAAGCGGTCGCCCGTGACCGGGCTCTCGGGATCCTCGCCGAGGTCGAGGATGCGGACCTGGCTGGTGCCGCTGCTGCGCTGCTGGACGACCAGGTGGCTCTCGAAGGCGTCGACGTCCTCCAGCCGGACCGCGAGGTCGTGGGGGAGCAGCGGCTGCCAGTCCGCGGGCTTCGTGGGCATCGCGGGCGCGTGGCCCAGCTCGAACTCCGGCCCGGTCGCGTTGTGCAGCACCAGGAACCGGTCCTGCCCGCCGACCACGGCGTGCTCGAGGGAGTACTCCACGCCGTCGGTGCGCGCGGCGAAGCAGACCGGCTGCGCCTGCGGGTCCGCGGCGTCGAGGACGTGGAACTCCGAGGTCGTCTTCGAGCTGGCCGCGATCATCACGTAGCGGCGGCTGCGGGTGCGACCGACGCCCACGAAGTAGCGGCCGTCGGGCTCGTGGAACACCAGCTCGTCGTCGGCCTGGGCGGTGCCGAGGCGGTGCCGCCAGACCTTGTCGGGACGCCAGGCCTCGTCGACGGTCGTGTAGTAGAAGTGCTCCGGCGAGCCGCCCCAGGTGACGCCGCCGAGCACGTCGGTGAGCACGTCGTCGTGCAGCTCGCGGGTGGCCAGGTCGAGGACCCGGACGGTGTAGCGCTCGTCGCCGACCACGTCGACGGCGTACGCCAGGAGGCGGTCGTCGGGACTGACCGACGAGCCGCCCAGCGAGAAGAAGTCGTGGCCCTCGGCGAGCGCGTCGAGGTCGAGCAGCGTCTCCTCGCCGGGCAGCGCCGGCTCGTCGGGACGCGCGTCGGCGGCGGGCTGCGGGGGAGTCCAGTCGTCCGGGTCGCTCACGGGGACGCGACAGCTGGCGCCGTACTGACGGCCCTCGAAGGAGCGGCCGTAGTACCAGAACCCGCGCACCCGCGTCGGCACCGACAGGTCGGTCTCCAGGGTGCGGGCCTTGATCTCGTCGAAGATCCGGGCGCGCAGGTCGGCGAGGTGGGCGGTGCGCTCCTGGGTGTAGGCGTTCTCGGCCTCGAGGTGCGCGATGACCGCCGGGTCCTCCTTGTCGCGCAGCCACTCGTACTCGTCGGTGCGGGTGTGGCCGTGGTGCGTCGTGGTGACGGGGTGGCGCGGGGCGCTCGGCGGGACGGGCATGCCCGGAACGCTACTGCCACCGGGTCAACGCGGGGTCGTCGGCAGGGAAGGAGCGGACCGGGCCCGGCGGGGTCTCGGCCGTCTCGAAGCGCACCGTCACCACGCCCCTGCCCGAGCCCCACACCCAGCCGCGGCCGTGCTCGGCGTGGACGACGTCCATGCCCGGCGCCCAGGTCGCGCTGCGCCAGCGGGCGCCGGCCTGGTCGGGCTCCGCCGCTTCGTCCTCGTCCGTCTCCTCGTCGGTCTCCTCGGACTCGGTGGCGAAGAGGTCCTCCTGGATCCAGTCGGCCAGGCCGGAGACGCCGACGCCGAGCAGCCGGACGCCGGCCGAGGTGTCCAGGTCCTCCAGCAGGGTCCGCGCCAGCCGGGCGACGGTCGCGGGGTCGTCGGTCGGGGCGGGGAGTGTCGAGGAGCGGCTCAGCGTGGTGAAGTCGTAGAGGCGGACCTTGATCGTGACCGTACGGCCCGACAGCCCGCTCTTGCGCAGCCGCTTGGCGACCTCGCCGGCCTGGCGGGTGACGATGGCGCTCATCTGCTGACGGTCGGTGAGGTCGGTCTCGTAGGTGCCCTCCACGCTCACCGACTTGGTCTCGCGGTCGGGTACGACGGCCCGGTCGTCCTCCGCGCGCGCCAGGTGGAACAGACCCTGCCCTTGGGCCCTGCCGACCAGCCGGACCAGCTCCTCGAGGCCGACCCGCTCCAGCTCCGCGACCGTATGCACGCCCGCGCGGCGCAGCCGCTCGACCGTCGCGGGCCCGACCCCGGGGATCACCGAGACGTGGAGGGGACGCAGCAGCTCCAGCTCGGTGCCCGGCTCGATCACCACCAGCCCGTCCGGCTTGCGCAGGTCGCTGGCGATCTTGGCGAGGAACTTCGACGACGCGACGCCCACCGAGGCGCTCAGCCCACCGGTGACCTCGCGGACGCGCCGGCGGAGGTCGTCGGCGAGCGCGGTCACCGTCGGCACCTCGAGATCGGGCAGGTCGGCGGCGGCGAGGTCGACGAACGCCTCGTCGAGGGACAGTGGCTCGACCAGGGGCGAGCAGTCGCGCAGCACCGCCATCACCGCGGCGCTGCTGGCGCGGTAGGCCTCGAACCGGCCGGAGAGGTACGCCGCGTGCGGGCAGCGGGCGCGCGCCTCACGGGTCGACATGGCCGACCGGATGCCGTACGCGCGAGCCTCGTAGGACGCCGTCGACACCACCCCACGCCCGCCGGTGCCGCCCACGACCACCGGCTTCCCGCGCAGCGAGGGCTTGTCGCGCTGCTCGACGGCCGCAAAGAACGCATCGAGGTCCAGGTGGAGGACCGAGGCGTGGGGGCGCACCGACGTCACGTTAGTGCTCACGGCGGACATCGCGATCCCTCGCCTCTCCACAAGCGGTCCTCCGGACGCCCTCCTCCACAGGCCCTCCCCGCGCACCCAGGTCGCGTCGGACCTCCCGGCGAGGGTCCTCGCCATGACCACGACACCCCGTCTCGCCACCGCCCTGACCGTCCGCGAGCCCGCGGACCTCCTCGCCGCCGTTCCGGTCGTGCTCGGCTTCTGGCCCGAGCAGTCCGTCGTCTTGATGACCTTCGGCGCCCACCACCCCTTCCACGCCCGCGTCGACCTGCCCCCACTGCTCGAGCGGCGGCCCGCGGCTCGCCGCGACCTCGCGCACGTGCTGCTCGAGCCCGCGCGGCGCCACGGCGCCACCCATCTCGTGCTGCTCTACTACACCGACGAGCCGGCAGCGGGCGAGGCCGCGCACCGCGCTCTGCGCCGGCTCTGCCGGCGCTGGGGCCTGGTCGTCGCCGCCGCGCTGCTCGTCGACCGCTCCCACTACCGCGACCTCGCGTGCCCCGAGCCGGCCCGGCGACACCCCTACGACCTCTCCACCCACCCCTTGGTCCTCGACGCCCAGGTGTCGGGTCGGCTCGCCCACCGCTCCCGAGCCGACCTGGTCTCCTCGCTCGACCCCGATCCGGCGGCCGCCACCGCCGTCAGCTCGGCCCTCGTCGCCGGCCGCTACGCCGACGCCGGTGTGCCGGCCGACGGGCGGGCGATCCGCGACGCGGGCGAATGGGTGAGCCACGCGGTCCACGACCTGGTGGTGGACCAGGTGCTGCCGTGCGACGCCGATCTGGCCCACCTGCTGTGGGTGATGCAGGCCGGCCGAGTGCGCGACGCGGCCTGGGCCGCCATCGCCCGCCCCACCGCCCGGGCCCATGTCCGGCTGTGGGCCGACGCCGTCCGGCGGGCTCCCGACACCCTCGTGGCCGCGCCGGCCGCGCTCCTCGGCTGGGCGGCCTGGCAGGCCGGCGACGGCGCTCTCGCCTGGGTCGCCGTCGACCGGTGCGTTCGCGCCGAGCCCGGCTACCGGATGGCCGAGCTGCTGGCCACGATCCTCCAGGGTGCGGTGCCGCCGCAGAGCTGGCAACCCGGGTTCGCATGGGACGAGGGGCTGACGGAGGTGATTTGAGGCTGAGCCTGGATCCACCGATCTGCCGCTCGCTACGGCGCCCGTCCGCCGATCGAGGCTAAGGTCGGTGCATGGGAGACGACGTCGCGGCCCAGGAGTTCACCCCCGGCGATCGGACCCGCTATCGGGAGAAGGTCCGGCGCTGCCTCGATGTGTTCGAGCGGATGCTGCGCGAGTCGGCGTTCGACACCGACGACCCGTGGACGGGTGTCGAGGTCGAGCTCAACCTGGTCGACGCTGCCGGGGACCCGGCGCTGCGCAATGCCGAGGTGCTCGAGGCGATCGCGGACCCCGACTTCCAGACCGAGCTCGGCCAGTTCAACATCGAGCTCAACCTGGCGCCGGGACCGCTGGCGGGCGGCGGGCTCGAGGGCTACGAGAAGCAGCTGCGGGCCAGCCTCAACCATGCCGAGGAGAGCGCGGCGGCGCTCGGGGCCCACCTGGTGATGATCGGGATCCTCCCGACGCTCGCGCCCGAGCACCTGCGGGCCGAGGTGATCAGCGCCAACCCGCGCTACCGGCTGCTCAGCGAGCAGATCCTGCGGGCGCGCGGCGAGGACATTCTCATCGACATCCGCGGGGTGGAGCGGCTCAACGCCACCGTCGACACGATCATGCCGGAGGCGGCCTGCACCAGCACCCAGTTCCACGTGCAGGTGAGCCCGGACCAGTTCGCGTCGTACTGGAACGCGTCCCAGGCGATCGCCGGCATCCAGCTCGCGGTCGCGGCCAACTCGCCGTACCTCCTCGGCAGGCAGCTGTGGTCGGAGACCCGGATCCCGCTGTTCGAGCAGGCCACCGACACCCGCGGCGAGGAGCTGAAGGCGCAGGGCGTGCGGCCCCGGGTGTGGTTCGGCGAGCGCTGGATCACCTCGGTGTTCGACCTGTTCGAGGAGAACGTCCGCTACTTCTCGCCGCTGCTGCCGGTGATCGACGAGGAGGACCCACTCACCGTCCTGGAGGCGGGCGGCACGCCCAACCTGTCCGAGCTGCGGCTGCACAACGGGACGATCTATCGCTGGAACCGGCCGGTCTACGACATCACCGGCGGCCTGCCGCACCTGCGGGTGGAGAACCGGATCCTCGCGGCCGGCCCGACGGTGCTCGACACGGTCGCCAACGCGGCGTTCTACTTCGGCCTGGTCCGGGCGCTGGCCGAGAACGACCGGCCGCTGTGGTCGCAGATGTCGTTCAGCGCGGCGGAGGAGAACTTCCACAGTGCGGCGCGGTACGGCATCGACGCCGAGGTCTACTGGCCGCAGCTGGGCCGGGTGCGGGCCACCGAGCTGGTCGTGCGCCGGCTGCTGCCCCTGGCCCGTGAGGGCCTGGCGGCGTGGGGAGTGTCGTCCGAGGAGGCGCACCGCTATCTCGACGTGATCGAGCAGCGCTGCCTGGCCGGCACCAATGCCGCGGACTGGTTCTCCCGGCGGGTGGGGGCGCGCGACGACGCCGACCGCTACGACGCGCTGCGGGCGGTGCTGGGCGAGTACCGGCAGCGGATGCACGGCAACGAGCCGGTGCACACCTGGGACCGCTGAGGGCCATTTCCGGAAGTCGGGACACGGGCGTCAGGTACGCCTCAGCCGGGTCCACCGCCGCCCGACGCCCGAGCGAGGGTCGCGCCACGAGCGCCGGGTGACCACGACCAGGTCGAGTCGTACGCCGAGCTCGGGGCCGGCACAGCCGACGGCGGCCGCCCAGGCGAGGTCCTCGACATCGTGCCCGTCGGGGGTGCGGGTCAGCCAGACGAGGGGGACCACGTCGCGGTCGAGATGGTCGCGGCACATCGCCTCGAGCACCTCGGTGCGCAGGGCGAGGTCGAGCGGCTCGTCGGGGCGGACCTCGAAGGAGCGGACCTCCGCGCCGGGGATGCCGACATGGAGGGTCGGCGGCAGCTGACGGCGACCCTCGGCGGCGGCGTACCCGCGTACCGCGCGCAGGAGCACGCGCTCGAGCAGGGTCGGGACCGGCTCCTGGATCATGCGGGGGAGCCTGCCCGATCCGGGCCGGCGGCGCGAGCGTCCTCCACAGGGCTCGCGGTCGATGACGTCACCGCCCAGCAACGACACGGCACTAGGCTCGGGCCATGAGGTCAGGCCTGGTCAGCGTCGACGTGCTCCGCGCCACGCTGGAGGAGGTGACCGTGCTCGACGTCCGGTACCGGATGGGCGGACCGGGCGGCCCGGAGGAGTACGCCGCGGGCCACGTCCCCGGGGCGGCGTACGTCGATCTCGACACCGATCTCGCCGCCGAGCCGGGGGTGCGCGGCCGGCACCCGTTGCCCGACGTCGCGGTCTTCGAGGCGGCGATGCGACGGGCCGGGGTGCGGGCGGATCGGCCGGTGGTGGTCTACGACGACTGGTCGGGGCATGCGGCGGCGCGGTGCTGGTGGCTGCTGCGCCATCACGGGCACGCCGAGGTCCGGGTGCTCGACGGCGGCTGGACGGCGTGGCGCGAGGCGGGCGGCGGGGTCGCGACCGGCGCCGGCGCGGCGCCGGAGCCTGGCGACTTCGATGCGGTCCCGGGAGCGTTGCCGGTGGTCGACGTGACGACCGTCCAGGGGGCGCGGGTCCTGGTCGACGCCCGCGCGGCCGAGCGGTACCGCGGCGAGGTGGAGCCGGTCGACCCGGTGGCCGGGCACATCCCGGGCGCGGTCAACCTGCCGACCAGCCGCAACCTGGACGCGGGCGGCCGGTTCCGGGACCGGCGGCCCTGGCGGCGACGTACGCCGAGGTCGGGGCCGTGCCCGGCGCCGACGTCGCCGTCTACTGCGGGTCGGGCGTGACGGCGGCCCACGACGTGCTCGCGCTGGAGCTCGCCGGGGTCCGCGCCGCCCTCTATCCGGGCAGTTGGAGCGAGTGGGTGGGCGACCCGAGCCGGCCCGTCGCTACCAGTGGACGCCCCTGAACAGCTGGGCCATCAGCATCTGCTCGGTCTCGCGCCGGTTGGAGGCGGGCGCCTCCTCGGCCGCGGCGGCCGCCTGTGACGCGGGCTTGTGGCCCTTGGCGGCGGCGGAGTCCGGGAACACCTGATAGGCCAGGTTGAGCACCCGGAAGGCGGTGCGCGGCGCGATCGTGTGGGCCAGCTCGCCGGCGGTGCCGAGCGCGGTGTTGATCTCGTGGGGCTTGTCGACCATCGCCTTGACCACCACGTCGGCAGCCTGCGCGGGGGAGATGGTGGGGAACTTGTCGTAGATCTTCGTCGGGGCGATCATCGGCGTGCGCACCAGCGGCATGTGGACGTTGGTGAAGCTGATGCCGTGCCCGACGACCTCGGAGGAGACGACATTGCTCCACGCGTCGAGGGCGGCCTTGGAGGCGACGTACGCCGAGAACCGCGGCGGGTTGGTCTGCACGCCGATCGAGGAGATGTTGACGATGTGACCCGAGCGCTGCTCGTGCAGCCGGGGCATCAGGCCCATCACGAGCCGGATCGCGCCGAAGTAGTTGAGCTGCATGGTGCGCTCGAAGTCGTGGAACCGGCCCTGCGACAGCTTCAGCGAGCGGCGGATCGAGCGGCCGGCGTTGTTGATGACGTAGTCGACGCTGGGCAGGTCGGCGCTCAGCTGCTCGCACAGTCGGTCGATCGCCTCGAGGTCGGACAGGTCGCAGGGGAATACCTCGGCCCGACCGCCGCGCAGCTCGATGATGTCGCGCGTCGCCTCGAGCTTCTCCTTGCCGCGGGCGACGAGGACGGGGATGCCGCCGGCCTGGGCGACCTTGAGCGCCACGACCTGGCCGATGCCGGAGGAGGCGCCGGTGATGACGACGTACTTGTCCTTGAGCGCGGCCACGGCCTTCGGGTCGCGGCCGGTGGCGTCGTCGAGGTTCTCCTCCCAGTAGCCCCACAGCGCGCGGACGTAGGTCTCCAGCGGCGGCACGCTGATGCCGGACCCGGCGAGCGCCCGCTCGGTGATCCGTGAGTCGAAGACCGAGGGGAACGACGAGTGGGCGAGCACCTCGGCCGGGACACCGAGCCGCCCGATGGTCTGGTCGAGGACCCGCTGGGCCGGGGCGGAGCGGACGACGGCGTTCATCAGGTTGATCGGACGCAGCGCGCGCGGGATCAGGCCGAGCGGGCCCGCGGTGGTCAGCGACCGGTCGACGGGCGTGGCGAAGCGCGGCGCGCCGGCGGCCGAGCAGAACGCGTTGATCATCTCGATCACCGGCTGCGGCTCGGGGTTGACCAGGTGGAAGGCCTCGCCGTCGCGGTCGGGCAGGTGGCCGAGGTGGTCCATCGCCTTGGCGACGTAGTCGACCGGCACCAGGTTGGTGTCGCCGAGGTCGACTCCGACGAGCGGCAGCCAGGCGGGCAGCGAGTCGCGCAGCCGCTTGATCAGCGGGAAGAAGTAGTAGGGCCCGTCGATCTTGTCCATCGCGCCGGTCTCGGAGTGACCCACGACGATCGCGGGACGGTAGACCCGCCACGGGATGGTGGCCTCGTCGCGGACGATCTTCTCCGACTCGTACTTCGTGCGGTGGTAGGGCGAGGGCAGCGGTTGACCCTCCTCGAACATGGTCTCGTCGAACCGGCCGTGGTAGTCGCCGGCCGCGGCCACCGACGACACCTGGTGGAACACCCCGGCCCGCAGTGACTCGGCGAGGTCGAGCGCGTTGCGGGTGCCGTCGATGTTCATCGCGTCGTTGGTCGCGTCGTCGGCGGTGATGTCGTAGATCGCCGCGAGGTGGAAGAAGTGGTCGATCCTCCCCTCGTGCTCGGCGACCCAGGCGGGGTCGACGCCGAGCCCGGGTTGGGCGAGGTCGCCGACGACCGGCTGCACCCGGTCCGAGCCCCACTGCCGGATCAGTGCCTCCATGCGCGGGAGCGAGGACGCGCGCACGAGGACGAAGACCGGGCCCTCGCGGTGGTCGACGAGCTCGGCGATGAGGTGACGCCCGATGAACCCGGTGGCGCCGGTCACGAAGTAGGCCATGCGCGAACGCTACGCGCTTTTGCCCGGCTCCGTTACCGGCCGGTCACCTGCTACTGGTCCCCGCCGCCGAACATGATCTCGTCCCAGCTCGGGACGGACGCGCGGCCACGCTTCTTCTGCACCGGGCGGCGGTGCTTGGCCCGCTCCGCCTCGGTGTCCGACCGGGCCTCCTCGGCGTCGTCCGGCTCCTCGGCCGTCGCGCGGATCGGCTCGTCGGCGAGCGGCTGCGCGGCCTCGCCGGACACCAGGTCCAGGGCCTGGTCGACGGAGTCGCCGAGCGGCAGTGCGTCGTCGACGGAGTCGAGGGCCGCTCCGCCCAGCGGAAGCTCCTCAGGTACGGCGACGAGCCGGCGCTCCCGGGCCTGCTGGAGGTCGTCGCGGGCCGGTGGGGCGGCAGGCGCGGCCACCTCGCCGATCAGCCAGCGGGCGTCGTCGTTGTCGGAGAGGACGTAGTTGCCGGGGGCGTCGTAGGTGAACCGCGCGACGCCGCCGCGCTCGGAGGTCTCGAAGGTGCCGGTGAGCACCCAGCGGCCGGTGTCGCGGCGGTAGGCGTCCCAGGTCACGGCCTCGGGACTGCCGCCGCGCCCGCGCAGGTGGGCGGCCACGGCGTCGCCGAGCACCCGGCTGTGGGCCGGACCGCTCTGCCCCTCGCCGGGTGTGCGCCGCACCGACGCCTTCTGGGCCCGCTCGGCGATGTGCTCGCGCTCGGCGAGCACGGGGGCGACGTAGGGCATGATCGCCTCGACGGAGGTGCCGGCGGCCTCGGCCACCGCCTCCGCGGACTCGCCGGATCGGATCCGGGTCTGGATCTCGCGGGGCCGGATGCTGCTGCTCATCGGTGTCTCCAATCGACGCGGTGAGTCGCCGCGCACGGCTGCGCGCAGGTCGGGGGTGATGTCGAGCGTGAACTCACCGCCCTGGTCGTCCACGAGCAGCAGGCGCCGCCGGTCGGACCCGGCGGACTGGCCAGTGGCGAGGCTCAGGCGCACGGGGCGGCCGGTGCCGCCCTGGTCCGCCGTGTCGGTCATGCTGCCCTCGGGTCGTCGGTGCTGGTCGTCGGTGCTGATCGGGTGGGGCTGGTCTGGTTGCTCAGGCTATCGGTCGAGCCTACGCCCTCCAGCGGGCCCGTCCGCGGACGTAGAGCCAGGTGTCGCCCTGCCTCCGGAACCGGCTGATCTCGTGCAGCGAGCCGGGCTGGCCGTCGCGGGCGAAGCGGGCCACGAACTCGACCATGCCGCGCTTGTCGGCGGGGCCGCCGGCCTGGGCGGCGAGGACCTCGAGGCCGGTCCACTCGATCCGGTCGTCGAGCTGCAGCGCCGGCGGCTGGGTGGCGGGATGCCAGGTGTGCAGCAGGTAGGACGCGAGCCCCTTGGCGAACGCGGAGTACCGCGAGCGCATCAGTGCCTCGGCGGTCGGCGCCGTGCCGGGGTCGCGGTGGTAGGGGCGGCAGCAGTCGTCGTACGTGCGGCCGGAGTCGCACGGGCAGGCCGGGCGGGCGGGAGGCTCAGCCACCGAGCACCCGCTCGAGGTAGGCGTTGGTGAAGACCCGGTCGGGGTCGAGCCGGTCGCGCAGGGCCACGAAGTCGGGGAGCCGCGGGTACAGCCCGGCGACGTCGTCGGCGGCGAGGGTGTGCAGCTTGCCCCAGTGCGGCCGGCCGCCGTGGGCGCGCATGATCGGCTCCATCACGGCGAAGTAGGCGCGGTGGTCGGCGCGCCGATGGGTGTGGAAGGCGAGGTAGAGCGAATCGCGGTCGTACGACGTCGACAGCGGCACGTCGTCGGCCGGTGCGACCCGGATCTCGACCGGGAAGGAGACGGTCAGCCCGGAGCGCTCGAACGCCGCGCGGCACTCCCGCAGCGTGTCGAGGCCGACCGCGCGGGGGACGGCGTACTCCATCTCGCGGAAGACGACCCGGCGCTCGGTGGTGAAGACCCGGTGCGCGATGTCGGTGTAGGTGCGTGGCCCGAGCAGCCGCGAGGCGAGCCGGTTCGCGGCCGGGATGGCGCGCGGCGCCAGGTTGAGGGCCGCGGTCTGGGCGCCGAACACGGTGTTGGACAGCAGGTCGTCGTCGAGCCAGGCCCGCCAGCGCGGGAGCGGCTCGGCGGCGGCGAGGTCGGTGCCCATCCGGGTGTTGCGCTTGGTGAGCATCCGGTCGGAGTGCGGGAACCAGTACATGTCGACGTGGTCGTGGGCCGCGGTGAGGTCGTCGAAGGCGGCCAGTGCGTCGCGCCACGTCATCGG
Source organism: Nocardioides sp. S5-5 (assembly GCF_054954065.1). Lineage (NCBI taxonomy): Bacteria > Bacillati > Actinomycetota > Actinomycetes > Propionibacteriales > Nocardioidaceae > Nocardioides > Nocardioides sp. S5-5. The sequence continues at coordinate 2,803,462 of NZ_CP199913.1, read as the reverse complement.
CCGCTCCTCGGCCCGCAGCAGGAACAGCGGCTCGACGGCGAAGGTGATCGTGGTCAGCACGCCGAGCGCGCCGAGGCCGACCCGCGCCAGGTCGAGGACGTCGGGGTTCTCGGCGGTCGTGGCCCGCAGCACCTCGCCGGTGCCGGTGACCAGCTCGAGGCCGACGACCTGGGCGGCGAGGCCGGCGGTGCGGCCGCCGGTGCCGTGGGTACCGGTCGAGATCGCGCCGGCGAGGGTCTGCTCGGCGATGTCGCCCATGTTGTGCAGGCTCAGGCCGAGCCGGGCGAGCTCGGCGTTGAGCACCTTGAGCTGGGTGCCGGCCAGCGCCGTGACGGTCATCTCGTCGCGGTCGACGGCGACGATCCCGCGCATCCGCTCGGGTCGCAGGTGGACGTGGCGCGGGGTCGCGATGCCGGTGAAGCTGTGGCCGGTGCCCGTGCTCTTGACCGTGCGGCCGGCGGCCCGGGCACGACGGACGACCTCGGCCACCTCGGCGGAGCCGGCCGGCTCGACGGCCTCGAGCCCTCCGGCCGACTCGAGACCGGACCAGCTACGCCAGCTCGCCGGCGCGCTCTGCCCCGTCGGTCCGGTTGGGGGTGTGCTCATGGGGAGGCACGCTATCCGGCCGGCGCGTGACCCGGATCAGCAGCGCGCCGACGAGGACCAGGATGCCGCCGACCAGGCAGACGAGGTACGCCGGGGAGGCGCCCGCGTCGTCGATGACGAGTCCGGCGACGGCCGCGCCGGGCGCGAGTCCCACGGCCAGGCCGGTCTGGATGAACGCCATCCCCTCGGTCAGCCGGGGCGCCGGGAGCACCTGCTCGGCCAGCGACATCGTGGCGATCAGCGTGGGGGAGATGGCCAGGCCGCTGAGCAGCAGCACGGGCGCCATCACGGCCAGGTTCGGCACGAAGGCGAGAGGCAGGGTGGCGAACGCCATCGCGACCGCGCCGACGCGCAGCCGGGCGAGCGGGCCGCGCTGCCAGGTGATCGCGCCCGACACCACGCCGGCGAGCAGGCTGCCGAAGGCCCACACCGCGAGGAGGAGACCGGCCAGCGACTGGTGGCCCTGCTCGTCGGCGAACGCGACGGTGACCACCTCGGCCGCGCCGAACACCACGCCGAGCGCGGCGGCGACGAGGGTGAGCGGCGCGATCGCGGCCCAGGGCATCGGCGGTCGGGCGGCGCGCAGGTCGGCGCGCGGGTGGGCGGGCGGCTGGGTCGCGCGCTGGAGCGCGAAGGCCCAGGTGCCGGCCAGGCCGACGACCAGCGCCGTCCCCAGTCCCGCTGCCGGGTGGACCGCGGTGGCGAGCAGGGTGACCGCGACCGGCCCGGCGATGAACACCGCCTCGTCGCCCACCGCCTCGAAGGAGAACGCGGTGTGCAGCAGCGCCGGCCGGTCGGCCAGCGTATGGGACCATCGGGCCCGCACGCAGGTGCCGACCGAGGGCAGCGAGGCGCCCGCCAGCATCGCGAACGCGTACGTCGACCAGGTCGGCCAGTCCCAGGACAGCGAGCCCATGGCCAGCGCCAGGCCGACGCCCCACAGCGTGATGACGACCGGCAGCACCCGGCCCTGGCCGAGACGGTCGATCAGGCGGCCCTGCGGGATCGCGAACACGGCGTTGGCGATCACGGCGACCCCGGAGACCGAGCCCGCGAACCCGTAGGAGCCGGTCTCGTGCTCGGCGAGCAGGACGAGACCGAGCCCGACCATCGAGATGGGCAGGCGGGCGACCAGCCCGGTCAGGCTGAAGCGTGCGGTGGCGGGCGTGAAGATCCGGCGGTAGGTCTGCAGCATTGCGCGCCCATCGTCCTCCCTACGATGGGCGGGTGCCCAATCCCGAACAGGCTCCCTACGACGCGCTCCTGCTGCTGTCCTTCGGCGGGCCCGAGCGGCCCGAGGACGTCGTCCCGTTCCTGGAGAACGTCACCCGTGGCCGCGGCATCCCGCGCGAGCGACTGGAGGTGGTGGGGGAGCACTACTTCCTGTTCGGCGGCCGCTCGCCGATCAACGACCAGAACCGGGCGCTGATCACCGCCGTCGAGAAGGACCTGGCCGAGCACGGGCTGGACCTCCCCGTCTACTGGGGCAACCGGAACTGGGAGCCCTACCTCGCCGACGCCGTCGAGCGGATGGCCCGCGACGGCGTCCGCCGGGTGCTGTGCCTGGCCACGTCGGCGTACTCCTCGTGGTCGAGCTGTCGCCAGTACCGCGACAACCTGGCCGACGCGCTCGCCGCCGTGCCCGAGGACCTGGTGGCGCCGGAGATCGACAAGATCGGCGCCTACTACGACCACCCCGGCTTCGTCACCGCGAACGCCGACGGCGTGCTGACGGCCCTGGCCGAGCTGCCCGACGAGGTCCGCGACGATGCCCGGCTGGTGTTCGTCACGCACTCGATCCCGATCTCGATGAGCGAGTCCAGTGGTCCGGAGGGGGGCGCGTACGTCGCCCAGCACCTCGAGGTCGCCGCCGCCGTCGCCGCGCAGGTCGCCGCCTCCACCGGTGTCGAGCGCGCGCACGAGCTGGTCTACTGCTCGCGCTCCGGCGCGCCCCACGTCCCGTGGCTCGAGCCCGACGTCAACGACCGGCTCGAGGAGCTGGCGGCCGAGGGCGTCGCGGCCGTCGTGCTGATCCCGGTCGGCTTCGTGTCCGACCACATGGAGGTCGTCTACGACCTCGACACCGAGGCGCTCGCGACCGCCGAGCGGCTCGGCCTCCCTGCCCGCCGGGCGGCGTCCGCCGGCACCCACCCCGCGTTCGTGGCGGCGATCCGCGACCTGGTCCTGGCCCGGGCCTCCCGCGAGCGCGCGCTGACGCCGGTGCCGCGCGACCACTGCCCGCTGGGCTGCTGCGGGGGCGGTCGATGACCGAGGCCGAGCCCGCCGCGCTCCGGGCCCTGGCCGAGGAGGTGGCCCGGTCGGCCGCCGTCCTGGTCCGCGAGCACGCGACCCGCGGCGTCTCGGTGGCCGCCACGAAGTCCAGCGACATCGACGTGGTCACCGCCGCCGACCGCGCCAGCGAGGAGCTGATCCGCCGCCTGGTCCTCGCGGCCCGCCCCGACGACGGCTTCCTCGGCGAGGAGGGCGACGACGTCGTCGGCAGCTCCGGCGTGCGCTGGGTGGTCGACCCGATCGACGGCACCGTGAACTTCCTCTACGGCATCCCCGAGTACGCCGTCTCGATCGCCGCCGAGGTCGCCGGCGAGGTGGTCGCCGGCGTGGTGCTCGACGTCGCCAAGGACGTGCTCTACACCGGCCACGCCGGGGGAGTGCCCACCCGCGACGGCGTACCGCTCGCGGTGCGCGGACCCGCGCCGCTCGCCCACCGTCTGGTCGCCACCGGCTTCAACTACACCCGGCCGGTGCGCGAGATCCAGGCCGCGGCGGCCGCCCGGCTGCTGCCTCGCATCCGCGACATCCGGCGGACCGGCTCCTGCGCGCTCGACCTGTGCCGGGTGGCCGAGGGCGCCCTGGACGGGTACGTCGAGGAGGGCGTCCACCTGTGGGACCACGCCGCCGGTGGACTCATCGCCCGGCTCGCCGGCGCCCGCCTCCTGGTGACCCTCGGGGCCGGCGGCCAGGAAGCCGTCGTCTGCGCTCCCGAGCACGGTTTCGACGAGTTCCTGGAGGCCGTCCGGACCGCCGGATTCCTGCGGGAATAGGACCGCGCCGGGGACTGTTCTGCCGACTCGCACCGCCCCGGGTGTCGCGAAGTGGCTCCCATGGTGCACAATCTGCCGCGCCCGTCCGCACGCTTCCGCGGATGGCGGCCAGCTGAGGGGAGAGAGCAACCAGTCATGGCGACTGACTACGACGCACCGCGCAAGAACGAGGATGAACAGTCCGAGGAGAGCATCGAAGAGCTCAAGGCGCGCCGCCACGACAAGAACTCGGGCAAGGTCGACGAGGACGAGACCGAGGCGGCCGAGTCCTTCGAGCTGCCTGGCGCCGACCTGTCCCACGAGGAGCTCGCCGTCGAGGTGAAGCCCAAGCAGGATGACGAGTTCACCTGCATGAGCTGTTTCCTGGTCCACCACCGCAGCCAGCTCGCGGATCCCAAGAAGATGATCTGCAAGGACTGCGCCTGACCGGTCGTCGAGGAGGTCGCGCAGCGACCCTCTCGAGACGCCCGAGTGTGCTGCCCGGCCGGTGCCATCCGCGTTGGGTGCAGCACCTCAGGTGACCTCGCGCCACGACCTCGCCCGCTCGCAGCGCGAGGTCGTCGGCGCTCCTCGATCGTCGCCCGTCATCGGCGCGTTCGCGCGTTCGCGCGCTCACGCACGGATGACTCAGGTGTCGCCCTTGCGCAGCCCGGGCGGCAGCTGACCGGTCGACTTCAGGTAGTAGCCGGCCGCCCGTCGCTGGGCGAGCATCTTGGCGAGCGCGACGAAGGTTCCGCTCACGGCCGCCCACGCGATCGCCTCCCAGACGTCGACGTCGGGGTCGGCCGGGTTCACCGGCGGCTTCTTCCCGGTGGCGGCCCGCCAGCTGGTGTCCAGCCCCTTCTTGGCGACCGCGGCGGCGCCGAGCGCCGCGACCAGGGAGAACGTCGACCAGACCTTGGAGCTGTCCTTTGCCATGGGGCCGAGCCTACTGGTCGACCGACCCGCCCGTCCGGACGGCGTTGAGGGCGCCGGCGAGGGCGCGGGGGTGGCGGGAGCTGACCAGCCAGTACGGCGCCGGGTCGGCCGGGTCGGTGATCTCCACCTTGACCGACTGGCGCAGATAGGGGCGCAGCAGCAGGTACGCGCGCGCGTCGGCCTCGGGGCCCGACACCCGCCGGGTGCGGTCGGCGTCGAGAGCCTCGGCGGCGCCGACGTACGTCATCTCGATCCGGGCCCGGCCGGCGCGGAACCAGCCGTCGGACACGACGACCCGGGCTCCGCCGTAGGACCGCAGCCAGGCGGCCATGCCGGCCAGCACCACGCCGGTCACCACCCAGGCGAGCCAGGCGGCGTGGCCGATCAGCGCGACGATCAGGGTCAGCCAGAGGGTCGCCACGAGCATCGTGCCCTGGGCCCACCAGCGCAGCGGGACCCGCAGCCGCTCCTGGTAGCTCGCACTCTCGCTCACGGGGAGGATGATCCCATCCCGCCCCAGACACGCGTGCCCTAGGGTCTCCCCGTGCCCGACCGCTCCGCCCCTGACCTGGTGATCGCCGTCGAGCAGCTCGACCCCGGGCTGCCGTTGCCGGCCTACGCCCACCCGGGCGACGCGGGCGCCGACCTGGTGAGCGGCGTCGACGTCGACCTGAAGCCCGGCGAGCGGGCACTGGTGCCGACGGGGATCGCGATCGCGCTGCCCGAGGGGTACGTCGCGCTCGTCCACCCGCGCTCGGGCCTGGCCGCGAAGCACGGACTGTCCATCGTGAACACCCCGGGAACCGTCGACGCGGGCTACCGTGGAGAGATCAAGGTGCTGCTGATCAACCATGACCCGGTCGAGGCGATCACGCTGCGCCGGGGAGACCGCATCGCCCAGCTGGTCGTCCAGCGGGTGGAGCGGGCCCGGTTCGAGGTGGTGACCGCCCTTCCGGACAGCGTGCGTGGCAGTGGCGGCTACGGTTCAACCGGAGGGTTCCAGTCGTGAGGAGGACACAGTGAGGCTGCGGCGCAAGGCTGCCGACGAGGCCGTCGAGGACGCGGGGGCGGAGACCACCGAGGTCGACGAGGCCTCCGAGGTCGGCGCGAGCGACCCGAGCGCCGGCCCGTTCGACGCCGACGACATCCCCGACGACGGCGTGGCCCGGCTCGACCTGGGCTCGTTGCTGGTCGCCCCCACCGAGGACCGCGAGCTGCGCGTGCAGGTCGACGAGCAGTCCGGCGCGGTGCGTGCGGTGCTGCTGGCGACCGACGCCGGGGCGCTCGAGCTGCGGGCCTTCGCGGCCCCGCGCAACGGCGACCTGTGGAGCGAGATCCGTCCGCAGATCGCGGCCGACGCCGCGCGCCGGGGCGGCACCGCCACCGAGCGCGAGGGTCGGTTCGGCACCGAGCTGGTGTGCGAGGTGCGGATGACCCGTCCCGACGGCGCCACCGGCACCCAGACCTCGCGGGTGATCGGCATCAACGGCCCGCGATGGCTGCTGCGCGCCACCCTGCTCGGCGACCCGGCCCGCGACCCCGACTCGGCGCAGACCTGGGAGGCGGCGATCGCCCAGGTCGCGGTGCGCCGCGGCGCCCACGCCATGCCTGTCGGCGAGCAGCTCCCGCTCTCACTGCCCGAGGGCGCCACCCCGCGCGCCGTACCCACCAGCTAGCCCCGCCATGCGCACCAAGAGCCGGCTGCGGCGCACGATCAGCAAGTGGGCCAACCCTGACGAGGCCGAGGCCCGTGATCTCCGCAAGACGTTCAGCGGCAGCGGCGTGGTGTGCATCGGCGACGCCCCCGACCGCGCGCCCGTCCGGCTGCGCGGCACGCTGCGCACCGTCACCCTCCGCCCCCGCGGCGGCGTCCCGGCCCTCGAGGCGGAGCTGTACGACGGCACCGGCGTCGTCACCGTGATCTGGCTCGGCCGCCGCCGGATCGCCGGCATCGAGCCCGGGCGGGCCCTCGAGGTCCGGGGCCGGACCGGCAGCCAGGACGGCCACCGGATCCTCTACAACCCCCGATACGAGCTGCTGTGAACGCCGCGATCGGGATCGACACCGTCGAGGCGCTGGTCCGCCGGCAGCTCGCGTCCGCGCTCGGCGGGCGGCGCGGGATGGCGGAGGCCGCCATCCCGGGCGTCGTGTTCACCGCCGTGTGGCTGTCCACCAAGGAGCTCCAATGGGCCCTGGTCGGCAGCCTCGTGGTCGCCGGCGTGGCCCTGGCGGCCCGGCTCGTGCAGCGCTCGAGCACCCAGTACGTCCTCAACGCGGTGTTCGGCATCGGCATCGGCTGGGTGTTCGTCCGCTGGGCGCAGAGCTCCGGCGGCTCGGAGTCCGATCAGGCGCTGGCCTTCTTCCTGCCCGGCATCCTGATCAGTCTCGGCTACACGGTCGTGCTCGGCTTCACCTGCCTGGTCGGCTGGCCGATGCTCGGCTTCATGCTCGGCAGCGTCACCGGCGACCCGACCGCCTGGCACGCCGACTCCCAGGTCGTGCGGCTGTGCAGCCGGCTGACCTGGGTGATGCTGCTGCCCGGCGCGATCGGGGTGCTGCTGCAGGGACCCGTCTGGCTGCTCGGCCACAGCGGACGCATCGACGCCGACCAGGCCGTCGTGCTCATCTTGATCCTGCGCACCGGCCTGGGCTGGGTGCTGCGGATCGGCTCGTGGTCGGTGATGGTCTGGCTGTTGGCCCGCAACGCCACGCCGTTGGAGAAAGCGTCCCCGGCGGCCGACGTCAGCCCGTAGTCTCCCGTCGGGACACGGCGGTCCCGGCCGTCCACGGGACGGCTCGGTCGATGGGGGACAGGCACATGGGGATGGACGCGGCTCGGAGCCGGTGGCTGGGAGCGGCGATCTCGCTGCTCGTCGTGCTCGGAGCGCTGGCGGCAGCGCCGCCCGCGCAGTCCGCGGCCGGTGCGCGCCCGGTCGTGACCAAGGTGACGCCCGCCCAGGGCGCGCAGGCCGGCGGTACGCAGGTGCGGATCCGCGGCCGGGGCTTCACGCGCCGCACCAAGGTCTATTTCGGCACGACCCGGGCGAAGGTGCGGATGAGGTCCTCGCGCCTCCTCGTCGCGCGAGCGCCCGCGGCGGCCCAGCCAGGCACGGTCCGGATCCGGGTGGTCAACGGGTCCCGCAGCAGCGCCCGCTCACGCAAGGCCCGCTTCACCTATCGGGGCGTGGGACTGCCGACACCGACCCCGCCGACCATCCCGACCCCACCGACTCCGGACCCGGACTCCGACCCGGATCCCGAGCCGAACGACAGCGGCGACGCCGCGGTGTCGGTGCCGATCTCGGCGACTGAGGACGCCGTGCTGTGGGGCCGGTCGGCCCTGGAGGTGCGGGTGCCGGCCGGCGCCGCGGGCGCGGTCCCGGCCACGCTCACCTGGACGCCGGCCCCCGCCCGCCGCGGCCCGCTGACCGACGACCTGGACGTCGTCGACTTCGGGGACCTCGACCTCAGCTCGGGCCAGCCGCGCTCCCCACTGACGATGACCTGGCACTTCGCGACGCCGCTGCCGTCCGGCCAGGACGCCTCGTTCTTCTCCGGCGACCCTGAGAGCGAGGCCCTCGTCCCGCTGGCGACCCAGATCTCCGCCGACCGGCGCAGCGCCACCGCTCAGGTCACCCACCTGAGCCCGAAGTCGTTCGCCACCTGGGTCGGCGGAGACGTGGCCCGGGCCGCGGGCCAGCTGTTCAGCACCCGGGGCGAGCGGCCGACCTGTGTCGGCGACCCGCCTGCGTGGGTCACCGGCAGCACCTATCTCGACGAGGACCAGGAGCTCGACTACCCGCTCCTCGTCTGCACCGGGCACGACCCGCAGGACTCCGAGCGGTACGTCGTCAAGGTGACCAACAACCGCGGCCACGGCCTGCTGCTGACGGTGCCGGTGCCCTGGTCGGCCCTCGCCCTGTCCGGGGCCGAGGGCTTCGAGGAGCAGCTCCTCCAGGCCATGGACCTCTCCGGTCTCGCCGGCGAGCACACGGTGCTGCTCCTTCCCGGCCAGCAGGCGGCGTTCACCTTCAGCGTGGACGACGTGGCCGGCGCTGACGGACAGTTCACGATCCAGGGCTCACTCGACGCCAGCGCCTTCCTCTACGGGCTCGCCGCGCAGGGCATGGAGGTCGCGCTGTCAGCGGTGCTCGGTGCCGGGTCGGTGCACAGCACCCTGATCGCGGCCGTCGCGGTCGCGCACTGCCTGCCGCCCGGTGGCCTGTCCGGATCGGTCGCGGAGCTGCTGTCCTCCGTCGGCGGGGCGATGACCTGTCTGGGCGACGGCCGCGCGATCGGCCGCATCCTGCGCGCCGAGCTCGGCGACGCGTTCTACGACGCCGGGGTCTTCCAGGATCTCAGCGTGTGGGCCAAGGCGATGAAGCGGATCAACGGGCTGCTGACCGTCTTCACCCTCTTCCAGACCGGCTCCGACGTCGCCACGACCCTGGCCTACCCGGCGAACACCCTGGCGGTCACCACCGATCTCGCTCCGGCGACCTCGCCCTTCATCACGACCGCGGCGTTGCCCGGCGCCCGGATCGGGATGTCGTACGACGTGCCCCTGGCGCTCGCCGACGTCCGGGTCGGCACCTGGTCGGCCGTGGGGCTGCCGGCCGGCCTGGAGCTCGCCGGCGCACACGTCTCGGGCATCCCAGCGCCGGAGGCCGTCCCGGGTGTCTACCCGGTGACGGTCAGCTTCCTCGACGAGGCCCAGCGGACCGCCCAGCGCACCTTCCGGCTCAGTCTCTTCCCGCAGGTCGCGATGTCGGTCGAGCCGTCGCTCGACCGGACGGGCCGCTACCTCGCCTACACCATGGTCACGCCTGAGCCGGCGCGCGGGGTCATCGCGACCTGGGACACGACCGGCGACTTCGCGTGGGTGTCGGTCCGTCCCGACGGCACGCTGCCGGAGGGTGCCTCGTCGGCGGCGGCGACCAACGCCGACGGCCGGTTCGTCGCCTTCGTCTCCGAGGCCGACGACCTGGTGCCGGGCGACGGCAATGGCAAGGCGGACGTCTTCCTCTGGGACCGGCTCCTGGCCCGCACCGGCAACGGGCTGACCCGGCTGTCGGTGTCCGGCGAGCTCGCGCCCGGTACCCGTCTCTCGCTCAGCGGGGACGGGCGGTACCTCACCTACACCGCCACCGTCGCCGGGCACCATGAGGTGCATCGGGTCGACCGGTTCGCGCCCTCCGAGCCCGACGTGGTCGACGCCTGTCCCGGTGGCTACGACCAGGCCTCGAGCGGTGCCGAGGCGATCAGCGCCGACGGCCGCTATGTCGTCTTCCGCGGGTACGCCACCGAGGACGGCTCCAGCCTGATGGCCGCGTGCCTGTGGGACGCGAGGTCCGGCACCGCGACGCGGATCAGCCGCACGCCGAGCGGCGGCGAGCCCGACTATCCCGACTCCAGCCACCCGGCGATCAGCGACGACGGGACCACGGTGGCCTTCTTGTCGGACGCGGCGAACCTGGTCGAGCCCGCGGCGTCCACCGCACCCGCGCTCTACGTGTGGGACCGCGACGTCCGCACGATGACCCACGCGCCGGCCAACCCGTGCCAGGCCGCCGGACCCGTCGTCGCGCAGCCCACGCTCAGCGGCGACGGGCGCCTGGTGGGCTGCGACGGGGCTCCCGTGGTGTGGGACCGCGACGCGTCGTACGACCCGGACGGCCTCCCGCTGACCTTCCTGCCGCGGGCCGGTGACGGCAGCCCGGCCACCTTCGACGGCACGTCGCTCAGCATCGGCGGCGACGGCCGGTGGGCGGCGTTCGTGCACAGCTCGAACGACCTGCCCGCAAGCACGGGCTGGTACCCGCAGGTCTTCCTGGCCTCGGTGGAGACCGGGGAGACCTACCGGGTGCCGTGAGCTACTTCTCCGGGTGCGAGCCCGGGGCCAGCAGCCGCTCGAGCTCGTCCTCGGCCTCGGCCGGCACGACGAACAGCAGCTCGTCGCCGGACTCGACGGGCTGCTCCGGGGTCGGCACGTAGACCTGGCCGTCGCGCAGGATCGACACCAGCGCGCAGTTCTCCGGCAGCGGGATCAGACCGGACTCCTTGCCGACGTACGGCGAGTCGGCCGGCAGCACCATCTCGACCAGGTTCGCGTTGCCCTTGCGGAAGGTGAACAGGCGCACCAGGTCGCCGACGCTCACGGCCTCCTCGACCAGCGCGGACATGATCCGCGGGGTCGACACGTTCACGTCGACGCCCCACGCCTCGGTGAACAGCCACTCGTTGTTGGGGTGGTTGACCCGGCCGACGGTGCGCGGCACGCCGAACTCGGTCTTGGCGAGCAGCGCGGTGACCAGGTTGGCCTTGTCGTCGCCGGTGGCGGCGATGACCACGTCGCACTTGTCGAGGCGGGCCTCCTCCAGCGACGACAGCTCGCAGGAGTCGGCCAGCAGCCATTCGGCGTCGGGCACGCGCTCGGGCCGGATCGAGGACGGGGACTTGTCGATGAGCAGGACCTCGTGGCCGTTCTCGATCAGCTCGCGGGCGATCGAGCGACCCACGGCACCTGCTCCGGCGATGGCGACTCTCATGTGTTCGTGGCTCCCTCGGGCTGCTTCAGTCACCGTGCTCGGGCCCACGGCCGAGCACCTCGTAGGCGTGGTCCGCGGACTCCTCGCGGGTGACCAGGTGGAGCATGTCGCCCTCCTGGATGACGCTGTCGCGGTCCGGCAGCAGGCCCTCGCCGAGCCGGTCGATCCAGGCGACCCGGCACCGGGCCTGCTCCTGGAGCTGGCCCACCCGAGCGCCCACCCAGACCTCCGGGGCCGGGATGTGGTCGACCCGGATGGTGCCCGACGGGTCGCGGAAGTCCGGCTCGGCGCCGGCCGGCAGGATCCGGCGCAGCACCTGGTCGGCGGTCCACTTGACCGTCGCGACCGTCGTGATGCCGAGTCGCTGATAGACCTCGGCCCGGCCCGGGTCGTAGATCCGGGCGACGACCTGCTGGATCCCGAAGGTCTCCCGGGCCACCCGCGCCGCGATGATGTTGGAGTTGTCACCGCTCGACACGGCCGCGAACGCGTCCGCCCGCCGGATGCCGGCCTTCTCCAGGACCTCCTGGTCGAAGCCGATCCCGGGGATCTTGTCCCCGTTGAACCCCGGGCCGAGGCGGCGGAACGCATCGGGCTCGGAGTCGATGATCGACACCGTGTGGTTACGGTCCTCGAGACTGCGGGCCAGGGTCGAGCCGACCCGGCCGCAGCCCATGATCACGACATGCACGGTGAGCACGCTATCCCACGCACCATGCGCGGCGGCACGGCCGGCGGCGATGCCCTACCGTTGTCGCTCGTGGGTGTCGGAGACGTATCGAAGCGCATCCTCCTCGGACGCAAGCTCCGCAGCGCCCAGCTCGGGGAGACCCTGCTGCCCAAGCGGATCGCGCTCCCGGTGTTCGCGAGTGACGCGCTGTCGTCGGTGGCCTACGCCCCGGACGAGATCTTCATCATGCTGGCCATCGCCGGCGCCTCGCAGTACATCTGGTCGTGGAAGATCGGCATCGCCGTCGCGATCGTGATGGCGGCGGTGATCGCCTCCTACCGCCAGACGGTGCATGCCTACCCCTCCGGCGGCGGCGACTACGAGGTGGCGAAGGTCAACCTCGGGCCCACGGCGGGCATGACGGTCGGGAGCGCGCTGCTGGTCGACTACGTCCTCACGGTCGCGGTGTCGATCTCCTCGGGCGCCAACTACGCCGCGTCGGCGCTGCCCGCGTTCCAGCACCACGAGGCGAGTGTCGCGGTGGTCCTGGTCCTGCTGCTGATGGCGATGAACCTGCGCGGGATCCGCGAGTCGGGCACCTTCTTCGCGGTGCCGACCTACCTGTTCATGTTCGCGATCCTCGGCATGTGCGCGTTCGGCTTCTTCGAGATGGCGGCCGGCTCGCTGCCGTTGGCCGAGAGCGCCGACCTCGAGATCACCCCGAAGGAGGGCTGGGAGGACCCGATCACGACGTTCGGGCTGGTGGTCCTGCTGGCTCGCGCATTCTCGTCGGGGTGCGCGGCCCTGACGGGTGTGGAGGCGATCTCCAACGGCGTCCCGGCGTTCCGGCGTCCCAAGAGCAAGAACGCCGCCTCGACGCTGCTGCTGCTCGGCCTGATCGCGATCACCATGATGATCAGCGTCATCGTGCTGGCCAAGCAGATGGGTGTCCGCTTCGTGGATCCCCACGAGTTCGAGCGGCTGACCCGCGACGGCAGTCCGGTGCCCGCCGGCTTCGACCAGCACGCGGTGATCGCGCAGATCGCGCGTGCGGTGTTCTCCGACTTCAGCCCCGGCTTCTACTTCGTCGTCGCGGTCACCGGCGTCATCTTGGTGCTCGCCGCGAACACCGCCTTCAACGGCTTCCCGGTGCTCGGCTCGATCCTCGCCAAGGACGGCCTGGCCCCGCGCGCGCTCGGCGCCCGCGGTGACCGGCTCGCCTACAGCAACGGCATCGTCTTCTTGGCCCTGATGGCGATCATGCTGATCATCGCCTTCGACGCCGAGACCACGAAGCTGATCCAGCTCTACATCGTCGGCGTCTTCGTCTCCTTCAACCTCAGCCAGCTCGGCATGATCCGGCACTGGACCCGCGTGCTCACCACCGAGCGCGACGTGGCCGAGCGTCGGCGGATCTACCGCTCGCGGACCATCAACGCGGTCGGCCTGTCCTTCACCGCCGTCGTCCTGGTCGTGGTGCTGCTGACCAAGTTCCTCGCCGGCGCCTGGATCACCGTGCTCGCGATGGGCTTCTTCTTCGCCGTGATGAAGGGCATCAAGCGGCACTACGACAACGTCGAGCGCGAGCTCGCCGCCGACGAGACCGACAAGGCGCTGCCGACCCGGGTCCACGCGATGGTGCTCGTCTCCAAGCTGCACAAGCCGACCCTGCGCGCGTTGGCGTTCGCGAAGGCGACCCGGCCCAACGCGCTCGAGGGCGTCTACGTGTCGGTCGACCAGTCGGAGACCGCGCGGCTGTTGGAGGAGTGGGACGAGCGCAACACCGGCATCCCTCTCAAGGTGCTCCACTCGCCGTACCGCGAGGTGGCCAAGCCGATCGTCGAGTACGCCTCCGCGATCCGCCGCGCCAACCCGCGCGGCGTCGTGGCGGTCTTCATCCCCGAGTACGTCGTGGGCCGCTGGTGGGAGCAGTTCCTGCACAACCAGACCGCGCTGCGGCTCAAGGGCCGGCTGCTGTTCAGCCCCGGCGTCATGGTCATCTCCGTGCCCTACCAGCTGCGGTCCTCCGAGATCGCGCTGGAACGCGAGGAGCGCGAGGAGCACCGCATCCACGCCGGCGACCTGCGGCGCGGACGGGTCCGCGGCAACGACCGGCGGGGCCGGAGATGAGCCGGCCCGCCCGGCGCCCCCCGCGGCGGCCGCGGGCCCGGACCGCGCGTGGCGACTCGGTGGTCGGACGCCGGTTCGAGGCCGAGGTCGGCCCGGTCGCCCACGGCGGCCACTGCGTCGCGCGGGTCGCGCCGGAGGTCGAGGAGGTCGAGGAGGTCGCGCAGCGACCGTCCCGAGACCGGGTGATCTTCGTCCGGCACGCGCTGCCCGGCGAGCGGGTCGTCGTCGAGATCACCGAGGGCACCGAGGGCGACCGGTTCTGGCGTGGCGACGCCGTCGAGGTGCTCACGCCCTCGCCTGACCGGGTACACGCCCCCTGTCCGTACGCCGGCCCCGGGCTGTGCGGCGGCTGCGACCTCCAGCACGTCGCGGTCCCGGCCCAGCGCCTGCTGAAGGCCGACGTCGTCCGTGAGCAGCTGCGCCGCCTGGCCCGGCTCGACGTCGAGGTGACGGTCGAGGCCGTGCCCGGTGACCACGACGGGCTGCACTGGCGCACCCGCCAGCGCTACGTTCCGCTTCCCGACGGCGGCCGCGGGATGCGCAAGCACCGCTCCCACGACGTGATCCCGGTCGAGGCGTGCCTGCTCGAGGCGCCCGCCGGTCCGTCGTACCAGGTCCGGGGGAGGGCGTTCGAGGTCGCCACCGCGCCGGATCAGGGGGCGAGCTTCTGGCAGGTCCACCCGGGCGCCCCGGAGGCCCTGGTCGGCGCCGTGCTCGAGGCCCTCGACCCGCGACCGGGGGAGAGCGCGCTCGACCTGTATGCCGGTGTCGGGTTGTTCTGCCGGTTCCTCTCCGACGCCGTCGGACCCACCGGCCGGGTGGCCGCGGTCGAGGGCGATCGGGCCGCCTCCGCGCTCTCGGAGCGCAACTGCCCGGGGATCACCGCGGTGCCCGGCGATGTGGCGTCCGTGCTGGCAGCGGGACTTCCCGCTGTCTGGGGCCACGCCGACCTGGTGGTGCTCGACCCGCCGCGGGCAGGGGCCAAGCGGGCCGTGGTGGAGCAGGTCGTCGCGCGCGGCCCGCGCGCGGTGGTGTACGTCGCCTGCGACCCCTCCGCCTTGGCGCGGGACGTCGCGATCTTCGCCGAGCACGGCTATCGGCTCGCGTCGCTGCGTGCCTTCGACCTGTTCCCGATGACACACCACGTCGAGTGCGTCGCCCTGCTGACAAGAAGTGGCCCTGATCTGCGCTGATGCGCATGGGGTCCTCGCGGTCGGTCCTGAGAATCGGCCGATCATGCGTGGCGACGGATTCGACGGCGGCGCGCAGCCGAGCCGCGTCCGCATCGGGAGAGTCGTAGGTCGTCGCGCTGGAGCCCATTGCATCCCGGGTCGCGACCGCACACCGATGATCGCTTGGCCGCGCATCGCGTGCAGGCGGCGCAGGGACAGCGCGGGTGTCGTTGTGGTGCGCGGCTCGGCCGTGGCGGTCATGACATCTCCTGTGGTGGGTGATGCTCTGCTCCGGATGTCCGGCTCCCGAGGACGTCCCGGCGCGGCTCGGTGGGCCATTCGTCGGCGAGGAGCGCGTAGGTCAGGGAGTCCAGCCAGTGCCCGGTGCGGTGCAGCGCATCGCGGCGGGCGTGGGCTTCTCGACGCATACCGAGACGTTCCATGAGGCGCCAGGACGCTTCGTTGGCGGCGAAGCAGTCAGCGGTGACGCGGTGGACGCCGAGGTCTTCGAAGCTGTGGCGGAGGAGTTCGCGGACGGCTTCAGTGGCGTGCCCGCGGCCGGTGTGGACGGGGTCGAGGACCCAACCGAGCTCGACCTGCCTTCCGGAGGCACGGTCGGCGACGACGGTCTGGGACCACGCGTCGTGACGGCGGAACACGACGTCGCCGACGGTGGTGCCGTCGTGGAGCTCCACCATGACGGTGGTGGCGAGCCGGGCGGGCCGGGTGAACAGATCGCGGTAGCCGTCAAGGGTGTCGGGGCAGCCGGTGAGCCATTCGTTGACTTCGTCCAGCCGGCGGTAGCTCCAGGTGGCTTCGACGTCTGCGATGGTGGCGGGACGCAAGGTGAGCCGGTCGGTGCGCAGGGGTCGGGACAGCGCACACACGCGGCTGGCAGGGTCGACGGTGTTCAGGCGGAGAAGCTCGACTCCGATATCGCGCAGTCCCGTGAGGACTCCGTGCAGCTGGGCCTGGTCGGCCGTGCCGGCAAGGGTGCTGGTCCCGTCGGCAGCCCGCGTGATGGAGAAGCCGCCGAGCCGTCCGCTCCAGTGATCGTCAAGGTGGCCTCGCACCGTCATCTCGTATGCGACGGTGTCGGGGGCCCTCATCGGGCACCGGCAC
The DNA here is from genome assembly GCF_054954065.1 of Nocardioides sp. S5-5. Classification (NCBI taxonomy): domain Bacteria; kingdom Bacillati; phylum Actinomycetota; class Actinomycetes; order Propionibacteriales; family Nocardioidaceae; genus Nocardioides; species Nocardioides sp. S5-5. The sequence goes on along the minus strand of NZ_CP199913.1, from coordinate 2,787,234 downwards.
GCAGGTCGACACCGGACCGGCCCCCGCCGTCGTGGGTGGCGCGGCGGATGGCCCCCAAGGCGACCGCGACAGGCCAGCCGGCCCCCGAGGGCCGCCTGGTGCGTGTCGTCGCGGTGGTGGGGCCGGTCACCGGCCCACGGGCTCGTCGCAGCCCGCACCGGTCGCGACGCCCCGAGCGGCGACGGTTGTGGGGGTGTCGACCCGGTTGCGCCACAGCGAGGACCCGAGGCCGACGAGCGCAAGGCCGACCGGGATGGCGAACGGCCGGTTGAAGGACTCCGGAAGGACGGCCAGGGCGAGGGCGGAGACGGTGCCGTAGGAGAACAGGAGCGACGCCCAGCGGGGCAGAATGCCGGCGCGGAAGAGGGCGATGCCGAACAGGAGGCCGCCGATGGAGTACCCCATGCCGGTGACCATGAAGAGGGTCTGAACGGCGCCGAGCTCGGCTCCCGAGGTCTTGGCGAGGGCTGCGTCGAGGTAGGCCTGGACGTAGCGGGGGTCGGTCTCCGACAGGGTGGGGAGGACGCAGGCGACGATGACCTGGTTGGCGAACATGGCGAGGTAGCCGATGACGACGAGCACGTAGCTGACGGCGCCGAGGACGCCGAGCTGGTGACGGTTGCGGACGAGCATCCCGGTGAGCCCGGCGATGGTGAGGGCCGCCATGGTCATCTTCGCGATCTCGCGGACCCGGAAGTCGAGGCTGGTGATGTGGGCGAGATCGGCGGGCGGGTGATTGATCTGGACGACGGCGTACAGGGCGCCGGCGACGACGGCGCACGCACCGGCGGCGGCGGTGAGACGGCTGCTTGTGAGGGTCATGTCGAGTCCTTGGTATCGGGTCCCAGGCGGCTGCCTGGCGATGTCGAGAACGCTAGGAATCGACGTGGTGAGCGCACATCACCATGTGATGTGACCGGGTGGGTGATGTGTGCAGGCGGGTCAGAGGAGGCCCAGTTCGCTCGCTCGTCGAACTGCGGCGCGGCGGGTGTTGACGTCGAGCTTGGTGAAGACGTGCTTGGTGTGGGTGCGCAGCGTGTTCACCGACACGAACAGGTGCCGAGCGATTTCGGGACCGGTGAGCTCCGAGGCGAGAAGCCGGAGCACGTCGAGCTCTCGGTCGCTCAGTCCCGGCGCGCCGGCTGAGGGACCGGCAAGTCCGGGGGCATCTCGGGGGGTGGGTGCATCGGGTCCTGATGGGGTGGTGAGGAGCTGCCGGGCGTAGTCGCCCGCCTCGGGTGGGCCTTGACCAGCCACGTGAGCGAGGAGCTCGTGAGCGGCGGGACCTTCGTCGAGGAACAGCCGGCGGTATCCGGCGGCAACGCCGAGGGTGAGGGCTGCGGCCATGTCGACGGCTGCCGCATCGAGGTCTCCGGCGGCGTGGTGGGCGAGGGCACGGGCGAGGTGGGCTTCGAGAATGCTCCCGTTCCGTGCCGCGCGCGCGGCTGCGTCGAGGACCCGGCCGGCGATTGCCTTGGCGTCGGCGTGGGCACCCTGTGCCGACCGCAGCCGCACGAGGGTGAGGAGCTCGTACTCACGCAGGTACGGCACGGGGCCGTCGGCGCCGGCCGTCCCCGGTGAGTCCGAGAGCCCTCGGCCGCGGGCCCAGCCGCGGGCGTCCTCGAGCCGGTCGATCATCACCCACACCCGCGCCCGGGCTGCCGCGACGGGGCGTACGTCGGGGAAGTAGCCCGGCAGGTACAGCGCTTCAGCCTGGCCGAGAAGCGCGTCGGCGCCGTCGAGGTCACCACGGGCGCGACGCACGGCTGCGGCCGTGGTGAACCAGCGGTGCCGGTTCTCCGGCAGCGAGGCTCGGTCGCCGAGGCTGCGGGCCGTATGGAGGTGTTGTTCGGCTGCGTCGAGGTCGCCTTCCTCGCAGAGGACGCAGGCAAGACCGACGTACAGGTCACCGGTCGTGGACAGCCACGGCCCGGACTCCTTCTCCGCCTCCGCGATGGCGCGCTCGTACAGACCGCGTGCCCGGTGCGGTTGGCCGCGGCCGAGCCACATCTGGGCGAGGACGACGGTGGAGCCGAGCGCGTCGGCACGCATGCCGGCCGCCTCGAGGCTGGCGATGGCGTCGTTGAAGGTGTCGACACCTGTCTCGAGGTCGCCGGCGGCCCACGCGGCCAGGCCGAGGAACCCGAAGGCGGCGCCGCGGGCGAAGTGGTCGGCCGGCCCGGCAAGGGTCAGGGCGCGGCGAGCCTGGGCGACGGTGCCGTCGGTGTCGCCGCGGGCCTGGGCGACCGCGGCTCGGTACACCGACACCGTCGCCGGCAATTCACGTAGTTCGGCGTCACGATCGGCGACTGCGGTCGCGAGCGGCCCGTGCGACGGGAACGGGGCGGGCCGGTAGGTGTCCATGCGGGCGTCGGCCGCGTCGAGCCACGGTTCGACGCCGTCGACATCTCCGTGGGCCAGGCGGCTCCAGGCGACGAATGTGGCCAGGAGCGGTCGGTCGCGGACGACGTCGAGGTCGAGGCAGGTGGCCCATCCGCGCAGGGTGGTGTCCTGGCGTCGTCGTCGCTGGTCGCCGAGTGCGAGTTCGATCAGGTCGGCCGCGTAGTCGTGGTCGTTCGCGACGAGGGCGTGGTGGATGGCGTCGGCCAGGAGCCCGGCATCGGTCAGCCAGCGGGCGGCCGCGGCGTTGAGGGCATCGGCGCGGCCGGGAAGGTCGCTGGGCACTCTGGCTCGCAGAGCGTCGGCGAAGAGGTGGTGATAGCGGAACCAGCGGCGTTCCTCGTCGAGGGCGATGACGAACAGGCCGTGTGCTTCCAGCTGTTCGAGGAGGTCTTGGCTGTCGGTGCGGCCCGTGACGGCGTCGCAGAGACCGGCGGTGAGCTGGGTGAGGACGGACGTGGCAAGCAGGAACGTGCGGATTTCATCGGGCTGACGACTGAGAACCTCGTCGAGGAGGTAGTCCAGGACGAAGCGGTGGCTGCCGGAGAACGACTCGACGAACCTCGTCACCTCGGCTGTGTCGTCGCCGCGCGTGCGGGCGGAGAGCGCCGCGAGCTGCAGGCCGGCAGCCCACCCCTCGGTTCGCTCGCCGAGCGCGGTCACCAAGGCTGGGGCGAGGTGAAGGCCCATGGTGTCGTTGAGGAACTGGCTGGTCTCGTGGTGGGTGAAGCGAAGCTCGCCCGCGCGGAGCTCGACCAGCTCTCCGCGGGCGCGGAGGCGGGCGACGGGGAGCGGCGGGTCGGCGCGGGTGGTCATGGCGATGGTGACCTGCGGCGGCAGGTTGTCGAGCAGGAACCCGACCGCTTGATGGACCTCTGCCTTCTCGATGAGGTGGTAGTCGTCCAGGGCGATGACCATCCGTCCGTCCTGGGTGTCGAGGTCGTTGATGAGGCTGACCAGCACGTCTTCGAACGGTCCGGTGTCAGCCTCGAGCAGGTGGACTGCCTCGGCGCCGAGCTCGAGCTCGCCGGACACGGTCGCGGGCGGACTGGTTGTCTGCAGCGCTGCGATGAGGTGGCCGAGGAAGCGACGGGGGTCGGAGTCTTCGGCATCCAGGGACAGCCAGGCGATGCGCGGCAGAGCGTGGCTCGTGCCCGAGTCGGCGGTGGCGCGGAGCCATTGGGTGAGGAGCGTGGTCTTGCCGAACCCGGCTGGTGCCGCGACCAGCACCAGCCGCGGCGACGCTTCACCGGGTTGAGCGTCGCGGGGCAGTTGGTCGACGAGGCGCGGGCGGGAGACCAGCGCTCGACGAGCGGCCGGTATCCGAAGCTTGGCCTCCAGCGCAGGCATGGCCTCAGCGTAGGGCCGGGACTGCGCGCCGGGGACGCGAACGATCGCGTTCACGTCGATGCCGTCGGCGCCTTCGCGACGACGCACCACGTCGACTGCGTCGCGCTGCTGACGCCCACCTCCCCGGAGTGGCGCAGGGCTCGCGGCAGACTGGCCGTCATGGCGAACCTGGTCATGACGAACGGTGCGGTCGCGGGACTGCTGGAGGCGACCTCGGTGGAGCTGGTCCCCGGCGAGGTGGTCGTTGCGGTGGGCAGACCAGGCCACGGCAACGTGGCGCTGGCGCTCGCGCTGGCCGGGCGGCTGCGCCTGACCGGCGGCACGGTGGTCGTCGGGGAGGACCCGTCGCCCGGAGCGCTGCAGCGGGCGGTGGCTCTGGTCGACGTACCGGGCGTGACCGAGCCGGACGACAGCATGCCGTTCCGGGTGGTGGTCGCCGAGGAGCTCGCCCTGGCCGGGCGTCCGGCCGGCCCGCGGGCGGCGTCGTCGTGGCTGCGCGCGCACCGACTGGCCACCGGGCCGGGACTGCGGACCGAGGACGTGCCGCCCGCCGACCGGGTCCGCTCCCTCACCGAGCTGGGGGCGGCCCGGCCCGGCGCGCGGTTCCTGGTGCTGGTCTCTCCCGACCGGCACGGCCTGCACCGGCGGGACTGGTGGCCGCCCGTGCGAGCCGCCGCGGACGACGGCCTCGGGGTCCTGGTCACGGTCAGCGAGGCGGTCGACCTGGCCGGCGAGGTCGTCCGCACGGCGGCGATCGGGGGTGCGGCGTGAACACCCTGCGCATCGCCTGGAGCGAGCTGTCCCGGCTGCTGAGCATCCGGATGGGCCGGATCACCGTGCTGGCGCTGGTCACCGTGCCGACGATCTACGCCGGCCTCTACCTCTACGCCAACCACGACCCCTACGCCGCGCTGAACCGGGTGCCGACGGCTCTGGTCGTCGAGGACGCGGGCGCGACCGCTCTCGACGGGAACCGGCTCGAGGCCGGCCGCGAGGTGGCCGACCAGCTGCTGGAGTCGGCCGACTTCGGCTGGCACGAGGTCGACCGGACCACGGCGAAGGCCGGGGTCGACGACGGGACCTACGACTTCGCGCTGCTGATCCCGCGCGACTTCTCCGCCGCCCTGACCAGCAGCTCGGGCGGGGATCCCGAGCAGGCGCGGATCACGATGCTCACCAACGACGCCAACTCCTACCTGTCGACCACCATCGCCACCACGGTCGCCACCAAGGTGCGCGACGCGATCGGCCAGAAGGTCTCCCAGGAGGCGGTCGGCACCTTCCTGCTCGGCATCGCCGACGTGCGCCAGGGGCTCCAGCAGGGCGCCGACGGCGCCGGCCAGCTCCAAGACGGCCTCAAGCAGGCCCGGAAGGGCTCCCGCAGGCTCGTCGACGGCAGCGCCCGGCTCGCCGACGGCACCCGGCAGCTGAACGGTGGCGCCACCCGGCTGCACGACGGGCTGACCACCCTCACCACGCGGACCGCGGCGCTGCCGCAGCAGGCCCGCCAGCTGGCCGCGGGCGCGCGCCAGGTGGCCGCCGGCGACCGGAAGGTCGCCGACGCGGGCACCAAGATCGCCGGCGCGGTCCACGAGGCCCGCAAGGCGTACGACGGCGGCCGGGCCGACCTCGTGGCCCAGATGACCCAGCTCGGGATCGACCCGGGCGCCCAGGACCGGCTGCTCGCGGTCTACGACCGGGTCGGCGCGAAGGTGCATGGCGCCGACACGAAGGCGGGCGAGGTGCGCAAGCAGCTCGACCAGCTCGCGGACGGCGCCGACCAGGTGGCCGACGGGGCCGACCAGCTGGCCCGCTCCGCCCCGGCGCTGGTCGCCGGGATCCGTCAGGCCCGTGACGGCGCCGGCGAGCTGCGGACGGGAGCCGCGCGACTCGACAAGGGGGCCGGCGCCCTGCACGACGGCACCGTCGAGCTGCGCCAGGGGCTGCGCCAGCTGACCACCGGCGCCGGCACCCTGCGCGACGGCCTGGCCGCCGGAGTGCAGAAGGTGCCCGCCACCACCGCGGAGTCGCGCGAGCGGATCGCCGAGACCATCGCGAACCCGATCGACGTCCGGGCCCGCAGCGACGCGGCGGCGCGCAATTACGGCGCCGGCCTGGCGCCGTTCTTCCTGGCCCTGGCGGCGTGGATCGGCGGCTACGTGCTCTTCTTGCTGGTCCGGCCGCTCTCCAGCCGGGCCCTGGCCGCCAACCAGCACCCGCTGCGGATCGCCGTCGGCGGCTGGCTGCCGCCCGCCCTGATCGGCGCCGCGCAGATGACCCTCGCCTTCGCCGTGGTGGCGCTCACCCTCGACGTCGGCATCGTCGAGAGCCTGCGGACCTGGCTGTTCATGATCCTCATCTCGGCGACCTTCGTCGCGATCGTGCATCTGATGAACGCCCTGCTCGGCACCCCCGGCCAGTTCCTCGCGCTGGTCTTGATGGTGCTCCAGCTGGTGACCGCCGGGGGCACCTTCCCGTGGCAGACCATCCCCGAGCCACTGCACTGGCTGCACCAGGTGCTGCCGATGAGCTACGCCGTCGACGGCCTGCGCCAGCTGATGTACGGCGGCGACCCGGCCCGGGCGTCCACGGCCGTGCTGGTGCTGGCGGCGTACCTCCTCGGTGCGCTGGTCCTCACCTCGCTGGTCGCGCGCCGGCACCGCGTGTGGACGCCGAGCCGGGTGAAGCCCACCGTGGTGCTGTAGGGCGCGGACTTGTCCTCATGTCGGCTTGAGGTTCTACGGTCGCCGACATGAGCATGGAGTCGATCGCCTGGAATCAGGTGTACCGGGGAATGAACGGCCCGGACGAGGAGCGGGAGTTCAGCGCCGCGACGGCAAGGCGGATCTGGCGCTTCGCCCGTCCGCACCGCCGCAAGCTGGTCGGGTTCGTGGTGCTCAGCGTCGTCACGGCGGGGCTCGCGGTGGCGACCCCGGTGCTGGCGGGCCGCGTCGTCAACGCGATCGTGGCGGGCGATGCCCGCTCGGTCGTCGTCCGGCTGGCGCTGGCGATCGCGGTGCTGGCGGTGCTGGACGCCGGGCTCGGGCTGGTGGCGCGCTGGCTGTCGTCGAGCATCGGCGAGGGCCTGATCCTCCATCTGCGCACCGCTGTGTTCGACCACGTGCAGCGGATGCCGGTCGCCTTCTTCAGCCGGACCCGCACCGGCGCGCTGGTCAGTCGGCTCAACAACGACGTGATCGGGGCGCAGCGCGCGTTCAGCCAGACCCTGTCCGGTGTGGTCGGCAACCTGGTGACCCTGGTGCTGACCCTGGTCGTGATGCTCGGCATCTCCTGGCAGGTCACCCTGCTCGCACTGGTGCTGCTGCCGGTGTTCGTCGTACCGGCGCGGCGGATGGGCCACCGGCTGGCCGGCATCCAGCGCGAGGCGGCCGACCACAACGCGGCCATGGGCAACCAGATGACGGAGCGGTTCTCGGCGCCGGGCGCCACCTTGGTCAAGCTGTTCGGACGGCCCGAGCAGGAGTCGGCGGAGTTCGCGGCGCGCGCCGAGCGGGTCGCCCAGATCGGCGTCCGGACGGCGATGGTGCAGACCACCTTCGTCACCGCGCTGACGCTCGTCTCCGCGCTCGCGGTCGCCGTCGTCTACGGGCTCGGCGGCGCTCTGGCCCTCCAGGGCACGCTCGACGCCGGAGACGTGGTCGCCCTGTCCCTGCTGCTGACCCGGCTCTATGCGCCGCTGACCGCGCTGGCCAGCGCCCGCGTGGAGGTGATGAGCGCGCTGGTCAGCTTCGAGCGGGTCTTCGAGGTCCTCGACCTCGAGCCGCTGATCACCGACCGGCCGGACGCTGGGGTGGTGCCGGACGGGCCGGTCGCGGTCGAGCTCGACGACGTCCGGTTCGCCTACCCGGCGGCCGACAAGGTCTCGCTCGCCTCGCTGGAGGCGGTCGCCACGCTCGACACCCGCGGCGGCGAGGAGGTGCTGCACGGCATCTCGCTGCGTGCCGAGCCCGGTCAGGTCGTGGCCCTGGTCGGCTCCTCGGGCGCGGGGAAGTCGACCATCGCGCAGCTGGTGTCCCGGCTGTACGACGTCGACGCGGGCGCCGTCCGCCTGGCGGGGGTGGACGTGCGCGACCTCACCGCCGCCTCGATCCGCGCCGCGGTCGGCATGGTCACCCAGGACGGCCACCTGTTCCACGACACCATCCGCGGCAACCTGCTGCTGGCCCGGCCCTCGGCCGCCGAGGAGGAGCTGTGGGACGCGCTGACCCGGGCCCGGCTGGCCGGCCTGGTGCGCGCGCTGCCCGACGGGCTCGACACGGTGGTGGGGGAGCGCGGCTACCGGCTCTCCGGCGGTGAGCGGCAGCGGCTGACCATCGCCCGGCTGCTGCTCAAGCAGCCGCGGGTGGTCATCCTCGACGAGGCGACCGCGTCCCTGGACTCCACCTCGGAGGCGGCGGTGCAGGCCGCGCTCGCCGAGGCGCTGGCCGGCCGGACCGCGCTGGTGATCGCGCACCGGCTCTCCACGATCCGGGCCGCCGACCTGATCGCCGTCGTCGAGGACGGCCGGATCGTGGAGCGCGGCACGCACGCCGCGCTGCTCGCGGCCGGGGGCCGCTACGAGGAGCTGCACCGGACCCAGTTCGCGCAGGACGCGCCGGACGAGGCGGGTGCCCGTGGTGATGTGCCCGCCGATCGTGTATCTTGATATCAAGAGATATCGGGGTTCCGATGTCGCTGCAGACTTAGGTCAGCCTCACTATCCGATCCGCCACTCGCGGCGGCAGGATGAACAGCAGACCTACCGACAACGATGAAGTCGATGTGGACGGAGACGCGATGGCCAGCAAGAACAGCTTCGGCGCCAAGAGCACCCTGGACGTGGACGGCACGTCCTACGAGATCTTCCGCCTCGACGCGGTCAAGGGAGAGGGCCTCGACGTCGAGAGCCTGCCCTTCTCGCTGAAGGTGCTGCTCGAGAACCTGCTCCGTACCGAGGACGGCGCGGACATCACGGCCGAGGACATCAAGGCCCTCGCCGGCTGGGACGAGACCGCCCAGCCCGACAAGGAGATCCAGTTCACGCCCGCGCGCGTGATCATGCAGGACTTCACCGGCGTCCCCTGTGTCGTCGACCTCGCCACCATGCGCGAGGCGATGGCCGACCTGGGCGGCGACGCGACCAAGATCAACCCGCTCGCGCCGGCCGAGATGGTCATCGACCACTCCGTCATGGCCGACGTCTTCGGCACGCCCGAGGCGTTCCAGCGCAACGTCGAGATCGAGTACGAGCGCAACCGCGAGCGCTATCAGTTCCTGCGCTGGGGCCAGGGCGCCTTCGACGACTTCAAGGTCGTCCCGCCGGGCACCGGCATCGTCCACCAGGTCAACATCGAGCACCTTGCCCGGGTCACCTTCACCCGTGAGGTCGACGGTGAGCTGCTGGCCTACCCCGACACCTGCGTCGGCACCGACTCCCACACCACCATGGTCAACGGCATCGGCGTCGTCGGCTGGGGCGTCGGCGGCATCGAGGCCGAGGCCGCGATGCTCGGCCAGCCCGTCTCCATGCTGATCCCGCGCGTGGTCGGCTTCAAGCTGTCGGGCGAGCTGCCCGAGGGCTCCACCGCCACCGACCTGGTGCTCACCATCACCGAGATGGTCCGCAAGCACGGCGTCGTCGGCAAGTTCGTCGAGTTCTACGGTCCCGGCGTCTCCGCGCTGCCACTGGCCAACCGCGCCACCATCGGCAACATGTCGCCGGAGTTCGGCTCCACGATCGCGGTCTTCCCGATCGACGAGGAGACCACGACCTACCTGCGCCTGACCGGGCGCTCCGAGGAGCAGATCGCGCTCGTCGAGAAGTACGCCAAGGAGCAGGGCCTCTGGCTCGACCCCGACGCCGAGCCGCGCTACTCCGAGAAGCTCGAGCTCGACCTGGCGACCGTCGTGCCCTCGATCGCCGGCCCCAAGCGTCCGCAGGACCGCGTCCTGGTGTCCGAGGCGAAGCCGTCCTTCCGCGGCGCCCTCACCGACTACGTCACCAACGGCCACACCGCCGAGGGCGCCTACGACGAGGCGCTCGAGGAGAGCTTCCCCGCCTCCGACCCGCCGGCGACGGTGGGCGCCGACGGACAGACCCCGGCCGTGGACTACCTCAGCTGCGCGCCCGAGGACGGCGGTCGGCCGAGCAGCCCCGTCGAGGTGACCCTCGAGGACGGCACGAAGTTCACGCTCGACCACGGTGCGGTCACGATCGCCTCGATCACCTCCTGCACCAACACCTCCAACCCGTCGGTCATGATCGGCGCCGCGCTGCTCGCCAAGAAGGCCGTCGAGAAGGGCCTGACCCGCAAGCCGTGGGTCAAGACCACCCTCGCGCCCGGCTCGCAGGTCGTCAGCGACTACTACGAGAAGGCCGGCCTGACGCCGTACCTCGACAAGCTGGGCTTCAACCTGGTCGGCTACGGCTGCGTCACCTGCATCGGCAACTCCGGCCCGCTCATCCCCGAGGTGTCCGCCGCCGTCAACGAGCACGACCTCGCCGTCGTCTCGGTGCTCTCCGGCAACCGGAACTTCGAGGGCCGGATCAGCCCCGACATCAAGATGAACTACCTGGCCTCCCCGCCGCTGGTCGTCGCCTACGCGCTGGCCGGCTCGATGGACGTCGACCTGTTCAACGACCCGCTCGGCACCGACACCGAAGGCAACCCGGTCTACCTCAAGGACATCTGGCCCTCGCCGGCCGAGGTGGAGTCGACCATCGCCGGGGCGATCAACTCGCAGATGTTCGCCGACTCCTACGCCGACGTCTTCAAGGGAGACGAGCGCTGGCGCTCGCTGCCCACTCCCGAGGGCAACACCTTCACCTGGGACGAGGCGTCGACGTACGTCCGCAAGGCGCCGTACTTCGACGGCATGCCCGACCAGCCGGCCCCGGTCGCCGACATCGACGGCGCCCGCGTGCTGCTCAAGCTCGGCGACTCGGTCACCACCGACCACATCTCGCCGGCCGGCTCGATCAAGGCCGACTCGCCCGCGGGCAGGTACCTCACGGAGAACGGCGTCGCGCCCCGCGACTTCAACTCCTACGGCTCGCGCCGCGGCAACCACGAGGTGATGATCCGCGGCACGTTCGCCAACATCCGCCTGCGCAACCAGATCGCACCCGGCACCGAGGGCGGCTTCACCCGCGACTTCACGCTGGGCGACGCCCCGGTGACCACCGTCTACGACGCGTCGGTCAACTACCAGGCCGCGGGCATCCCGCTCGTCGTCCTGGCCGGCAAGGAGTACGGCTCCGGCTCCTCGCGCGACTGGGCCGCCAAGGGCACCTCGCTGCTGGGCGTCAAGGCGGTCATCGCCGAGAGCTACGAGCGCATCCACCGCTCCAACCTCATCGGCATGGGCGTCATCCCGCTGCAGTTCCCCGAGGGTGAGAACGCCGAGTCGCTCGGCCTGAGCGGCGAGGAGACCTTCTCCATCGCCGGCATCACCGGGCTCAACGAGGGCACCACCCCCTCGACGGTCAAGGTCACCACCGACACCGGCGTCGAGTTCGACGCGGTCGTCCGCATCGACACCCCCGGCGAGGCGAACTACTACCGCAACGGCGGCATCATGCAGTACGTGCTGCGGAACCTGCTGCGCGGCTGACGCCGCCTTTCCCGGCGTAACGTCATTCGTTCCGTGGGCGATCGCCCACGGAACGAATGACGTTGTGTCCCCCCGACTGGCTACGGTGGGTGCATGCTCGTCGCGTTCAGCATCAGTCCCTCCGCCGCCGACGACACCGGCGGCGTGTCCGAGGCGGTGGCCGCCGCGGTCCGGGTGGTCCGCGAGTCCGGGCTGCCCAACGAGACGACGTCGATGTTCACGACGATCGAGGGTGAGTGGGACGAGGTGATGGCGGTCGTCAAGCGGGCCGTCGACGTGGTCGCCGAGGTGTCGCCGCGGGTCGGGCTGGTGCTCAAGGCCGACATCCGGCCGGGCTTCACCGGTGAGCTCACCGCCAAGGTGGAGCGGGTCGAGCGAGCGCTCGAGCGGTGACCCAGCCGCCCTTCCCGCCCCCGCCGCCGTACGGCCCGCCGCCGTACGGTCCGCCACCCGGCTTCCTGCCCCCGCCCCCGCCGCGCAAGCGCTCGCCGCTGCCGATCGTGCTCGCCGTGCTGGCCGCCGTGCTGGTGCTGGCGGCCGCGATCCTGGTGCCGCTCGTGCTGATCCGAGACGACGACGAGGGCGCCTCCGCGGGAGACGACACGGCCGAGGCGGTCGACACGAGCACCCTCGCCGCCGTCGAGGAGTACGGCGGCCTCACCAACCAGCACCTGGCGCCGGGCGAGGAGCTCGAGTACCCGCAGAAGCCGCCGGTGGGCGGCGACCACGCGCCGGCCTGGCTGGAGTGCGGGGTCTACGACGAGCCGGTGCCGGACGTCAACGCGGTCCACGACCTCGAGCACGGCACCGTCTGGCTGACCTACCGCCGCGACGCGGTCGATGCCGCGGACGTCCAGATCCTCGCCGACCAGCTGCCGGACAACGGCATGCTGTCGCCGTACGACGACCAGGAGGCGCCGGTCGTGATCACGGTCTGGGGTCGCCAGCTCGCGCTGACCGGCCCGGACGACCCGCGGATCGCGCTGTTCGTGGCGGAGTTCGGCTCCGGCGACACCGCGCCGGAGCCGTTCGCCTCCTGTCACGGGGGAGTCGACCCGGCGGACCTGCCGCCGCCCGGAGGCCCGGTCGTCTGAGTAGGGTCGCCACGTGACCTCCCTCACCGTGCTCCCCGTCCCCGGCCACGGCGCGGAGGATGTCGTCGTGGCGACGTCCGGTCCCGACCGCGGCTGCGTGTTCACCGGCACCGAGGACGGCGCGATCTTCCGGGTCAGTCCCGACGGCGCGAGGGTCGACCGGGTCGCGCACACCGGCGGGCGGCCGCTGGGCATCGAGTTCGCGCCCGACGGGCGGCTGCTGGTGTGCGATGCCCGGCGCGGCCTGCTCTGGGTCGACCCCAGCACGGGCGAGGTCGAGCTGATCACCGGGGAGGTCGGCGGCACGACCATGGTGTTCTGCAACAACGCCGCGCTCGCCGAGGACGGCACCATCTGGTGGTCCGACTCGTCGACCGAGTTCGGGATCGCCCGCTGGAAGGACGACTTCGTCCGCAACACCCGCACCGGCCGGCTGCTGCGCCGCGACCCCGGTGGCACGGTCGCCGTCGTCCTCGACGGGCTGGCGTTCGCGAACGGGGTGGCGCTCTCCGCCGCCGGCGACTTCGTCTGTGTCGCCGAGACCGGCGCCCGCACCGTCGTCCGGCACTGGCTCGGCGGCGACCGGCAAGGCACGCGTGACTTCCTCACCGCCGACCTGCCGGGCTACCCCGACAACATCGCCCGCGGCTCGGACGGCCTGATCTGGGTCACCATCGCCAGCCCCGTCGATCCGCTCGTCGAACGACTGCAGCGCGGGCCGATGGCGCTGCGCAAGCTCGCCACTCGGCTGCCCGCCGCGCTCCAGCCGCAGCCGAAGCGGACCGTCCGCGTGGTCGCGTACGACGACCGCGGCACCCTCGTCCACGACCTCGACCTCGACCCCGCGGACCACGGTGCGGCGTACCACATGGTCACCGGTGTCCGGGAGCACGAGGGCCGGGTCTGGCTGGGCAGCCTGCACGAGCCCGCGATCGCGTTCACCGATCTGTGACCGCCTAGACTGGCCCTCATGTCCGTCCTCGAGAGCATCGCCGACCCGCGCGACCTGCGGGCCCTGTCCGAGGACGAGCTGACCCAGCTGGCGGCCGAGATCCGCGACCTGATGATCCGCACCGTCGCCACCAACACCGGCCACCTCGGGCCCAACCTCGGCGTGGTCGAGCTGACCCTCGCGATCCACCGCGTCTTCGACTCCCCGCGCGACAAGATCGTCTTCGACACCGGCCACCAGTCCTACGTCCACAAGCTGGTGACCGGGCGGGCCGGCGAGTTCGGCACGCTGCGCCGCGAGGGCGGGCTGAGCGGGTACCCGAGCCAGGCCGAGTCCGAGCACGACCTGGTCGAGAACTCCCACGCCTCGACCGCGCTGAGCTACGCCGACGGCATCGCCAAGGCGTTCCGGGTCCGTGGCGAGGACCGCCACACCGTGGCCGTCATCGGCGACGGTGCGCTCACCGGCGGCATGGCCTGGGAGGCGCTCAACAACATCGCCATCCAGCACGACTCCAGGCTCGTGATCGTGGTCAACGACAACGGGCGCTCCTACACACCGACCATCGGCGGGCTCGCGACCGCGCTGACCAGCCTGCGCACCAACCCGCGCTACGAGCACGTCCTCGACATCGTCAAGCGCCGGCTGACCGCGGTGCCCGGCGTCGGCGCGGCGGCGTACGACGCCCTGCACGCCATGAAGAAGGGGCTCAAGGACGCGCTGGCTCCCCAGGGCCTGTTCGAGGACCTCGGGCTCAAGTACGTCGGCCCTGTCGACGGCCACGACCGCGCCGCCGTGGAGCAGGCGCTCGGGCAGGCCAAGCGGTTCGGCGGCCCGGTCATCGTGCATGCGATCACCCGCAAGGGCTTCGGCTACGACCCGGCCGAGCGTCACGAGGCCGACCAGTTCCACTCGCCCGGGCCGTTCGATGTCCAGACCGGCGCCGAGAAGCCCAAGGGCCCGATCTGGACCGACCACTTCGCCGAGCACATCGTGTCCATCGGCGAGCGCCGGCCCGACGTCGTGGCGATCACCGCGGCGATGATGCACCCGGTCGGCCTCGACAAGTTCCAGGCCCGCTTCCCCGAGCGCACCTTCGACGTCGGCATCGCCGAGCAGCACGCCGCGACCTCCGCGGCCGGCCTCGCGATGGGCGGCCTGCACCCGGTCTTCGCGGTCTACGCGACCTTCCTCAACCGCGCCTTCGACCAGGTGCTGATGGACGTCGCGCTGCACAGGTGCGGGGTCACCTTCGTCCTCGACCGCTCGGGGGTCACCGGCGACGACGGCGCCAGCCACAACGGCATGTGGGACATGTCCCTGCTCCAGGTCGTCCCCGGCCTGCGTCTGGCCGCGCCGCGCGACGCCACCCGGATGCGCGAGCTGCTCGACGAGGCGGTCGAGGTCGCCGACGCCCCCACCGTCGTCCGGTTCCCCAAGGGCCCGCCCCCTGCCGACATCGAGGCGGTCGGCAAGGCCGGCGGCTGCGACGTCCTGGTCCGCGCCGGCGCCCGCGACGTGCTGGTCGTCGCGGTCGGCTCGATGGCCGAGACCGCGGTCGACGTCGCGCAGCGGCTGGTCGCCCAGGGCATCGGTGTCACCGTCGTCGACCCGCGCTGGGTCAAGCCGGTCGACCCCGCCCTGGTCGAGCTGGCCCGCACCCACCGCCGGGTCGTCACGCTCGAGGACAACGGCGTGATCGGCGGCGTCGGCGCGGTGCTGCTGCAGACCCTCGTGGCCGCCGACGTCCGCACCCCGGTGCGCGTCCACGGCATCCCCCAGGAGTTCCTCGACCACGCCAAGCGGGCGGCGATCCTCGAGCGGATCGGGCTGACTCCCTCGGCGATCGCGCTCGAGGTGCTCCACGACATCGCTCGGGACAGCGCCGAGGATCCCGCCCCGGAAGGACGGGCGCTCCTCGATGTCGACGGTTCGCGCTAGGGCCTTCCTCCCGGCCCTGGCCCTGCTCCTGCTCCCGCTCACCGCCTGCTCCGACGACCCGCCCCCGCCGACCTACTCCGGCGCCGGGTACGACGACGTCGCCACCTTGATGCAGAAGACGCTGGACAAGCGGGCGCGCGGGCTGCGCACCCACGACGTCGCCCGGTTCCGCAAGGCGCTGGACCGCTCCGACCCGGGCTTGGTCGAGGAGCAGCAGACCTACTTCGACAACCTGGCCCAGCTGCCGGTCGGCGAGCTCCACTACGAGGTCGCCGCCGACACGATCACCCCGGTCGAGGGCAGCGAGGACTACTGGGTCGAGGTGGTGCTCAGCCTCGGCCTCGACGGGTACGACGCCGCCCCGGCCCGTACCCGGGACCGGTTCCTGTTCACCCCCTCGCCCGACGGCCGCCGGCTGGTGATCACCTCGACCACCGACTACTCGTGGGAGACCGCGCATCCGGGAAACGTCCAGCCCTGGGACCTCGGCCCGATCCGCGTCGAGCAGGCCGTGGGGGTGCTCGGCGTCTTCGACGACACCACCGTGCGCAACGCCGGCAAGGTCCTCGACGCGGCCAGCAGCGGTCGCTCCGACGTGCGCGGCGTGATCGGCACGACCGCCGTGGGCACGCCGTCGGGTGTGGTCGTCTACTCACTGCGCGACCCGGCGTTCCTGCGCGGTCTCGCCGACCAGACCGTCGGCGACCCCGACCGCGCGGACGGCCTGACCATCGCGGTGCCGGTCGACGGGATGGACGCGCGCCAGGGCGTCGCGTCGTACCGGATCTTCCTCAACCCGCGGGTCCTCGACCAGCCCGCCGCCGTGCTCGGCCGGCTGGTCCGCCACGAGCTCACCCATGCCACCCTCGGCTCGCGGGGGCGGGGCGCGCCGCTGTGGCTCAGCGAGGGGGTCGCGGAGTACGTCTCGGTCCAGCCGATGGCGCCGTCCCGCCGCCGGCTTCCCTCCCGGGCGCTCGACCTGGCCGGGTCGGTCACCGGCCTGCCCGGCGCCGCGCAGTTCGCCGGCCCCGACGCCGAGGCGTGGTATGCCGTGGCCTGGTGGGCCTGTGAGTACGTCGCCAGCGTCTACGGCCGCCCGATGCTCTTCCTGCTCCTCGACCGGCTCGCCGACGGCGCGGACCAGGCCCAGGTGCTGCCCGACGTGCTCGGTGTCACTCCCGCGCAGCTGGCGCAACGGGGGGTAGGACTGATGGAACGCACCTACTCGGGTGCCCATTAGGCTCTCGGTGTGACCTCATCGCCCCGTCTCGTCCACATCGTCGACGAGGTGCCCGAGCTGGAGGACGTCGAGAGCCTCTCCCTCGTGGTCGCGCTCGACGGCTTCCTCGACGCCGGCAATGCCGGTGCGCTCGGCGCTCGCCACCTGATCCGGGCGGGTGCGCTCTCCGTCGACGGCGGGGGAGTCGTCGTCGCGACCTTCGACGCCGACCAGCTCCACGACTACCGCGCCCGGCGCCCGCCGATGACCTTCGCGCGCGACCACTACGAGGGCTACGAGGCGCCGCGGCTGGTGGTCAGGATGCTGCACGACGCCGGCGACACGCCGTACCTGCTGCTGCACGGGCCCGAGCCCGACGTCCGCTGGGAGGCGTTCTGCCGCGGCGTGCGCGAGGTCGTCGAGCGCTTCAACGTCTCCCTGGTGGTGTCGATGGGCGCGGTGCCGATGGCGGTGCCCCACACCCGGCCGATCGCGATCACCCACCACGCCAACGACCCCGGTCTGCTCACCGGGACCAGCCCCTGGCGTGGCGAGCTCCGGGTGCCCAGCAGCGCGCAGGCGCTGCTCGAGGTCCGGCTGGGCGAGTGGGGCCACGACGCCCAGGGCTTCGTCGCCCACGTACCCCACTATCTGGCCCAGCTCGACTACCCGAGCGCCGCGCTGTCCCTTCTGGAGCACGTCGAGCTGGCCGCCCGGATCACCGTCGACCTGTCCGAGATGCGCACCGCCGCCGACGAACGCGAGGACGAGATCGGTCGCTACCTCTCCGCCAACGACGAGGTCCGCGACGTCGTCATGGCGCTGGAGCGGCAGTACGACACCTTCGCGCGTGCGGAGAAGGAGGGCAACAGCCTGCTCGCCGAGGACGAGCCGCTGCCGACCGGCGAGGAGATCGGCCGGCAGTTCGAGCAGTTCCTGGCCGGCCTCGAGGGGCCCGACGACACCGGAGACACGCCGTGACCGAGCGGGTGATGGGGGAGGCGACCCAGCGGCTGGTCGCACTGCTCGACCTCGAGCAGCTCGACACCGACCTGTTCCGCGGCCAGCAGCCCGAGACGATCCGCCAGCGCGTCTACGGCGGCCAGGTGGCTGCGCAGGCCCTGATCGCCGGGTCGCGGACGGTCGACGAGGGCATGCATGTCCACTCGCTGCACTCCTACTTCCTGCTGCCCGGCGACTACAACGTCCCGATCATCTACGACGTCGAGCGGATCCGCGACGGCAAGTCGTTCGCCACCCGCCGGGTGCTCGCGCGCCAGCACGGCCGCCCGATCTACTACCAGTCGCTCAACTTCCAGCGCGCCGAGGAGGGCCTCGAGCACCAGGACGTGATGCCGGAGGTGAGGCCGCCCGAGGACGGCCTGGACCTGATGACGCTGATGGCCGAGCGCGGCAGCGACGACGGGCTGAGCAAGGAGTGGGCGGCGCTCGACGTGCGCTGGCTCGGCAGCTCGGCGTTCGGTCTGGACCCGGACCCGATGCACCCCGCACGGACGCAGGTGTGGATCCGCGTCGACGGCCGGCTCAGCGACGACCCCATGGAGCACCTCGCGACCTTCACCTACGCCAGCGACGTGTCCCTGCTCGGCGCCACCTTGGCCGCGCACCCGGAGCACGGTCCCCACAAGGTGCAGATGGCCTCCCTCGACCACACGATCTGGTTCCACCGGCCGTTCCGCGCCGACGAGTGGTGGCTCTACGACCAGTGGTCCCCGTCGGCCAGCGGCGCCCGCGGCCTCGCGCTGGGCCGGATCTTCACCCAGGACGGCACCCTGGTCGCCACGGTTGCCCAGGAGGGGCTGATCCGCCCGGCGCGCTGAGCGTCCCTGCTTCGGGGGTTGTCTCCGGGCCGCCACAGGAGTTACGTGGGTCCATGGCGGACAAGCGCGCGGAGAGGCGGGGCGAGCACGACCTCGCGGCGACTGGGCCCGACCAGGTACGCAATGTGGTCCTGGTCGGGCCCTCCCACTCGGGCAAGACCTCCCTCGTGGAGGCCCTCCTACTGCACGCAGGGGCGATCGGCCGGGCCGGCAGCACCGTCGACGGCACGACGGTGTGCGACACCGAGGACACGGAGCGCAGCCACGGCCGCTCCGTCTCGCTGGCGGTCGCGCCGCTCGTCCATCGCGGTGTGAAGGTCAACCTGGTCGACACCCCCGGGTACGCCGACTTCGTCGGTGACCTGCGCGCCGGGCTGCGGGCCGCCGACTGCGCGTTGTTCGTGGTCGCGGCCAACGAGGAGGTCGACGACGGCACCCGGCAGCTGTGGCGGGAGTGCGACCAGGTCGCGATGCCGCGCGCCGTCGTGGTCAGCAAGCTCGACCATCCACGCGCCGACGTCGACGCCGTCGTCACGCAGGCCCGGGACGCGTTCGGCGAGAAGGTGCTGCCGGTCTACCTCGTCGGCGCCGACGGCCTGACCGGGCTGCTGACCGGCGGCGCCGACGACCCGCGCCGCGGCGAGCTGATCGAGGCGATCATCGAGGAGTCCGAGGACGAGGACCTGATGGACCGCTACGTCGGCGGCGAGGAGGTCGCTCTCGGCGTACTCATCGGCGACCTGGAGACCGCGGTGGCCCGAGCCGGCCTCCATCCGGTGATCCCGGTCTGCGGGGCCACCGGGGTCGGGCTGGGCGAGCTGCTCGACCTGTGCGTCGACGGCTTCCCCTCGCCGTTGGAGCACGCCTCGCCGGAGGTCTTCACCCCGGCCGGCGCCACCGTGGGCCGGGTGTCCTGCGACCCGGCCGGGCCGCTGGTCGCCGAGGTGGTCAAGACCGCCGGTGATCCGTATGTCGGCCGGATCAGCCTGGTCCGGGTCTTCTCCGGCACCCTCGAGCCGGACACCGCCGTTCACGTGTCGGGGCACTTCTCGTCCTTCTTCGCCGCCGACGCCGGCCACGAGGACCACGACGAGGACGAGCGGATCGGCGCCCTCGGCCACCCGTTCGGAGCCGCCCAGGTGCCGGCCGGGCGGGTGCTGGCCGGCGACCTGGGCACGGTCGCGCGACTCTCCCGGGCGGAGACCGGCGACACCCTCTCCGACGTCGACCGGCCCCTGGTGCTCAAGCCGTGGTCGATGCCCGACCCGCTGCTCCCGGTCGCGATCGAGGCCGCCACCCGCTCCGACGAGGACAAGCTCTCCCAGGCGCTGGCCCGGCTCGCCGCCGAGGACCCGAGCCTGCGCGTCGAGCACAACGCCGAGACCGGTCAGCTGGTGCTGTGGCTGATGGGGGAGGCGCACGCCGACGTCGTACTGGAGCGCCTGGCCGACCGCCACGGCGTCGCCGTCGAGCAGCGTGAGCTGCTGGTCCCACTGCGCGAGTGCGTCGCCGGGCCCGCGAAGGGGCACGGCCGGCACGTCAAGCAGTCCGGCGGGCACGGCCAGTACGCGATCTGCGACCTCGAGATCGAGCCGCTCCCCGAGGGCAGCGGCGTCGAGTTCGTCGACAAGGTCGTGGGTGGCGCGGTGCCGCGCAGCTACATCCCCAGCGTCGAGAAGGGCGTGCGCGCCCAGCTGGAGCGCGGCCTCCGGGCCGGCTACCCGGTCGTCGACCTGCGCGTCACCCTCACCGACGGCAAGGCCCACAGCGTCGACTCCTCCGACCTGGCCTTCCAGAGCGCCGGCGCCCTCGCCCTGCGCGAGGCGGCCGAGGCGGCGGGCGTCTCCATGCTGGAGCCGTACGACGACGTCACCGTCGTCGTCCCCGACGACCTGGTCGGCCCGGTGATGAGCGACCTGAGCGCACGAAGGGCCCGGCTGCTCGGCAACGAGAACGTCGCCGGCGGCCGGACCCTGGTGCGAGCCCACGTCCCCCAGCGCGAGCTGGTGCGGTACGCCGTGGACCTGCGGGCCGCGACGCGAGGCGCGGGCACCTTCACCCGCGCCTTCGCGCACTACGAGCCGATGCCCGAGGAGCAGGCGCGGCAGGTGACGGCGCGCCTGCACCACTGACGGACCTACGGAGCCGTGGTGCGACCCAGCAGATGGGGCGCTCCGGTCTTCGGGTTCACGAGCGTGAAGTCGTAGCCCGCGGCGTCGGCCTCGGCGCCGAACTGCGCCTTGCCGGGCAGGAAGATCGGCTTCTTGAACGCGACCTCGACCTTGACCGCGTCGGGCAGCCGGTTCTCCAGCGCCGCGATGCAGCGGGCCTTGCTCCACATGCCGTGCGCGATGTGGCGCGGGAAGCCCAGCGCCTTCGCGGTCAGCGGGTGCAGGTGGATCGGGTTCCGGTCGCCCGACACCGCGCCGTAGCGGCGGCCGAGGTTGTCGGGCAGCGACCACACCGGGCCCTTGGCCGTGATCGCGTCGAGCGCCATGCCCGGGTCGCCCTTGTCCTTGTCGCCCTTGCCGACGCGCAGGTACGTCGACACCGACTCCCACACGACCTCCTCACCCACGGTGCTGGTGACGTTCATGTCCCAGGCCCGGCCCTTGGTGCTGGCGCGCAGGTTGTCGGCCCTCAACGACAGCGAGACGGTCTCGCCGATCGCGACCGGGCGGTGCTGGACGATGGTGTTCTCCAGGTGCACCGAGCCGATCGCCGGGAAGGGGAACCTCGCGTCGGTCATCAGCTGCAGGTGCAGCGGAAACGCCAGCATGTGCAGGTACGGCACCGGCGCGACGTCGCGGTTCGGGAAGCCGCATACGGCGGCGTACCGCTCCACGGCAGAGCGCTCCACCAGCACGTCGTTGCGTTCGAGCGTCAGCTCGGGCAGCGCGCCGCCTGACTTCTTGATGCCGGGCAGCTGGTTCACGCCGGGGACCGCGGGCAGCGCGGCCTTCAGCATCACGGGAAGAGCGAAGTCAGGCATGGTCAGGCACCCAGCATCATCTGGCCGCAGACCCGCACGACGTTGCCGTTGACGGCGGTCGAGGCGGGGGAGGCGTACCAGGCGATGGTCTCGGCGACGTCGACCGGCAGCCCGCCCTGCGACATCGCGTTGAGCCGCTGGCCGACCTCGCGGGTCGCGAACGGCACCGCGGCGGTCATCTGGGTGATGATGAAGCCCGGCGCGACGGCGTTGACGGTGATGCCGTCCTCGAGCCTGTCGGCCAGCGAGTCGACGAAGCCGATGACGCCGGCCTTCGAGGCGGCGTACGACGTCTGGCCCAGGTTGCCGGCGATGCCCGCGATCGAGGCGACGCCGACGATCCGGCCGTTGGCGTTGATCACCTTCTGCTCCAGCAGCTCGGCGGTGATCTTCTCGGGCGCCTCCAGGTTGATCTGCAGCACCTTGCCGAAGCGCTCCGGCGTCTGGTTGGCGAGCTTCTTGTCGAGGGTCACGCCCGCGTTGTGGACGACGATGTCGACGCCGCCGTGCTTCTCCTGGAGGTGGTGCGCGATCCGCTGCGGGGCGTCGGCCGCGGTGATGTCGAGCGTCAGCCAGTCGCCGTCGAGCTCGTTCATCACCGTGACCAGCTCGTCGGCGGCCTGCGGTACGTCGAGGCCGACGACCTTCGCGCCGTCGCGGTGCAGCACGCGGGCGATCTCCTCGCCGATGCCGCGACTGGCGCCGGTGACGAAGGCGACCTTGCCGGCCAGCGGCCGGGTCCAGTCGGCGAGCGCGGAGCCGTGGGTCTCCTCATGGGCGCCGATCCGGACCACCTGGCCGGAGACGTAGGCCGACTTCGGGCTGAGCAGGAAGCCGAGCGTGGAGAGCACCGAGTCCTCGTAGCCGTCGGCGACGTAGACCAGCTGGACGGTGCCGCCCTTGCCGATCTCCTTGCCGAGGCTGCGGGTGAAGCCCTCGAGCGCCCGCTGGGCGATCCGCTCGCTGCCCTCGACCAGGGCGGGCGGCGTACCGAGGACGACGACGCGGGCGCAGCTCTTGAGGCTGCGCAGCACCGGGGTGAAGAAGGCCTGGAGCTCGATGAGCTCCTCGACGGTGGAGATCGCGGTGGCGTCGAAGACCAGGCCCTTGTACCTCTCGCCCTCGGCCTGGGCGCTCGCCGAGGCGATGCCGAGCACGTCGAGCAGGCCGGGCAGCGACTCGATGAGGCGACCGCGGCCGCCGACGAGGACCGTGCCGTCGACCAGCGGTTCGCCGGCCGTGTAGCGGTCCAGCTTGGTGGGGTTCGGCAGTCCGAGGTTCTTGACGAGGAGCTTGCCGATCGGGGAGCTCACGAAGCCCTGGTACTTGTCAGTCATGACACCATGTAACTAGATGTGTAACTCTGAGTCCACATTTCGTGATCTCGCCCTCAATCGGTTCTCCGGAGGGCCCCGCTGAGTGAGGATTGATCCCATGACCGAGACTGTTCGCCGGGCCGCCGTACTGGGCGGTAACCGGATCCCGTTCGCCCGCTCCAACGGCGCCTACGCCACCGCCTCCAACCAGGAGATGCTGACCGCTGCTCTCGACGGCCTCGTGGCGCGCTTCGGGCTGGAGGGTGAACGTCTGGGTGAGGTCGCCGGCGGCGCGGTCCTCAAGCACAGCCGCGACTTCAACCTGG
This sequence comes from Nocardioides sp. S5-5, assembly GCF_054954065.1. Lineage (NCBI taxonomy): Bacteria > Bacillati > Actinomycetota > Actinomycetes > Propionibacteriales > Nocardioidaceae > Nocardioides > Nocardioides sp. S5-5. Next base: position 2,764,189 of record NZ_CP199913.1, on the reverse strand, counting down.
TCCGCGAGTCGGTGCTCAGCACCCGCCTCGCCCCCGAGACCCCCGCCGTCGACCTGCAGCAGGCGTGCGGCACCGGCCTGCAGGCGATCAACTACATCGCCAACAAGATCAAGCTCGGCCAGATCGACTCCGGCATCGGCGGCGGTGTCGACACCACCTCCGACGCGCCGATCGCGATCTCCGAGAAGCTGCGCAAGAAGCTGATCCAGCTCAACAACGCGCGCTCCGCCAAGGACCGCCTCGCGATCCTCGCCACCATCCGCCCCGGCGACATCGGCCTGGCGATCCCGTCCAACGGCGAGCCGCGCACCAAGCTCTCCATGGGCGAGCACCAGGCGCTCACGGCGCTGGAGTGGCAGATCGCCCGCGAGGCCCAGGACGAGCTGGCCGTGGCCTCGCACCACAAGCTCGCCGCGGCGTACGACGAGGGCTGGCAGGACGACCTGATCACCCCGTTCCGCGGCCTCGAGCGCGACAACAACCTGCGCGCGGACTCCTCGCTGGAGAAGCTCGCCACGCTCAAGCCGGTGTTCGGCAAGGGCGAGGCGGCCACCATGACCGCCGCCAACTCGACGCCGCTGACCGACGGCGCGTCCGCCGTGCTGCTGGGCTCGGACGAGTGGGCCGAGGCCCACGGCCTCGAGGTGCTGGCCTACTTCGTCGACTCCGAGGTCGCCGCCGTCGACTTCGTCAACGGCGCCGAGGGGCTGCTGATGGCGCCGGCGTACGCCGTCCCGCGGATGCTCGAGCGCAACGGCCTGAGCCTGCAGGACTTCGACTTCTACGAGATCCACGAGGCGTTCGCCTCGCAGGTGCTCTCCACCCTCGCCGCGTGGGAGAGCCCGGTGTTCTGCAAGGAGCGCCTCGGCCTCGACGCGCCGCTCGGCTCGATCGACCGCGCCAAGCTCAACGTCAAGGGCTCCTCGCTCGCCGCCGGACACCCGTTCGCCGCCACCGGCGGCCGGATCGTGGCCAACACGGCCAAGCTGCTCAAGGCCAACGGCGGCGGCCGGGCGCTGATCTCGGTCTGCGCGGCCGGCGGCCAGGGCGTCGTCGCCATCATGGAGCGCTGAGCACTTCCCGGACGTCGAGGAGGTCGCGCAGCGCCCGTCACGAGACGCGCCCGAACGGCCCGTCCCTCCGCGTGGGGGACGGGCCGCTTCTTCGTAGGTGGGGGCGGTCAGGTGGTGACCAGGGCGAGCGCCGAGCGCACCAGGTACGAGCGCACCTGCGCCGCCGAGATCTGTCCCACCGTCGGGATGCCGGGCGCCGCCTCACTGACCAGGATCCCGAGACGGGCCAGCTGCAGCGCGCCGAGCCCGCTGGCGTAGAGAGCGTTGGCGAGCAGCACCGGGTCGTCGCTGAGCGTGAACGCGCCCTCGTCGACGCCGTGGCTGAGCGTGTCGGACAGCACCGTCAGGCACGAGGTGATGCCGCGCCCCAGCCGGAACAGCGGCCCCTCGGCGATCTCGTCGAGCAGCTCGTCCCCGGGCCGCACCATGAGCGCCTGCGCGCAGTCCACGAACGCCGGGTGCGCGACGCCGTAGTCCACGAACGACCCCACGATGCGCTCCAGCTGCTCCCCGGGGCGCTCACTGCTCGCCGCGGCCGTCGCCATCGCGTCGTGCAGCTCCTCGAGGTAGCCGACCAGGGTGAGCGCGAACAGCTCCTCCTTGCCGGTGAAGTGCCGGTAGACGATCGCCCGGTTGATGCCCACCGCACTCGCGATCTCCTCGATCTGGACGTCGCGCACGCCCTTGGAGTCGAAGATCTGCCGCGTGGCGGTGATGATCTCCGCCTGCCGCGCCTTCCGACGCGCTGCTGCCGCCCTGCGGCGTCCGTCGGTGGCTGGTGCGTTGGTCGCCATGGAGGAAGTGTACGAGACGTGCAACTCGGTGTTGCAACATCTCGGGAGGGCGTCGCCGGTCAAGGCGCGGCGAGCCCCCGCACGGTCTCGATCGTGTCCGCCTCGTCCGCGGACTTGTCGTCCCGGTAGCGCACGACCCGGGCGAACCGCAGTGCCAGCCCACCCGGGTAGCGGGTCGAGCGCTGCAGCCCGTCGAACGCGATCTCGACGACCTGCTCCGGCCGGACGGTGACCACCCACCCGTCGTCGGCGACCTCCAGGGAGCGGAAGCGGGCGGTCTGCCAGGCGAGCATCTCGTCGGTCATCCCCTTGAACGTCTTGCCGAGCATCACGAAACCGGTGGGGGAGGACGGGTCGCGGGCGCCGAGGTGGATGTTGGAGAGCCAGCCGCGACGCCTGCCGGAGCCGTGCTCGACGGCGAGGACGACGAGGTCGAGGGTGTGGACGGGCTTGACCTTGACCCAGGCGGAGCCGCGGCGACCGGCGTCGTACGGCGCGTCGAGGGACTTCACGACGACGCCCTCGTGGCCCGAGGCCAGCACCGAGGTGGTGAAGGCGGTGGCCTCGGCGACGTCGGAGCCGATCCAGCGCTGGACCCGGTGCTCGGCGGGGACCAGGTCCTCGAGGACCTGCCAGCGCTCGTGGGCGGGGCGGTCGATGAGGTCGGTGCCGTCGAGGTGCAGCACGTCGAAGAAGTGGGGCGACACGACCGACTCGGCCGCGGCCGCCGAGGCGGTGCGGGAGGCGGTCTCCTGGAAGGGACGCGGGCGGCCGTCGGCGGCCAGCCACAGCGCCTCGCCGTCGAGGACGACGCGGGTGGCGGGCAGGGCGCGGACGACGGCGACGACCTCGGGGAGGCGGTGGGTGATGTCATCGAGGCTGCGGGTGGCGACCACGACGTCGTCGCCGTCGCGGTGGACCTGGATCCGGATGCCGTCGAGCTTGGCATCGACGCCGACGACCCCCGCGCCGGCCTTCACGACCGCGGCGGCGACGTCGGGGGCGGAGGAGGCGAGCATGGGCAGCACCGGGCGACCGACGGTCAGGCCCACCTCGGCGAGGGCTTCAGGCCCGCGGAACGCCGCGTCCACGACGTACGTCGCCCCGCCGGCCAGCATCGCCGCCCGCCGGACGGCCGCCAGCGGGACCTCGGCGGCCGCGGCGAGCGCCTCGGTGACGACCGCCTCGAGCGCGCCCTGGCGGACCTCGCCGACGGCGACGGCGCGCAGCCACTCCTGCTCGGCGGCGGTAGCCCGGCCGAACAGGTCGGCCACCGCGGTCGCGCGCAGCCCGGCCGAGCCCGGCCCCGCCAGCAGCGACATCGCCTCGAAGGCGGCGTCCACCTCGCCGACCTCCAACGACGGCGCGAGGGCGGGGGAGGGCAGGGACTGGAGGCCCCGCCACCCGAGTCCGGTACGACGCTGCCGGAGCCGCCCGCTGAGGAGGTGGGCGACCAGCGCCCGCTCGCCGGCTGGAGCAGCCAGCAGCAGCCCACCGATCAGCTGGGACTTCTCCTTTCGCGAGCGGGTCGCGGCGACCTGGCGCGAGACGTCGACGAGGTCGTGGAGCAGCATGGTGTCAGCCGGATGAGTCATGTCGAGGTCGCGCCATGACTCATCCGGTGGCGTCCAGGGAGGCGGCGGTGACGCCGCCGTCGATGACGTGCTCGTAGACCTCGTCGAGGTCGAGCTCGGCATTCGTGCCGGACAGGTCGCCGAAGTAGCCGGCTACCTCCAGCGAGACGAAGCCGTGCAGGCAGGCGAACAGGGCCATCGCGTTCTGCAGCAGCCGCTCGTCGGGGAGCCCGGCGGAGCGGCCCATGATGGCGAGCGCCTCGATCGCGTCGAGTGCGGCGGCGTAGAACGCCTCGCGGTCGATCGGGGGCCGGGTGAGGGCGGCGTAGCGCTGGGGGTGGGTGCGGGCGAAGGCGCGCAGCGCGTGGCTGAGGGCGCGCAGTCCGGCGACGCCGGCGTGGCCCATCGCGGCGCCGCGGACGTGGTCGCCGAGCAGGCGCATGGCGCGCACCTGGATGAGCGCGCGCAGGTCCTCGAGGTTCGCGACGTGGTTGTACAGCGAGGAGACCCGGGCCTCGAGCTCGGCGGCGAGCGAGGTCATGGTGAGGGCGTCGTACCCGTCGCGGTCGACGAGCGCCTCGGCCGCCTGGAGCACCGCCTCCTGGTCGAGGCGCGCCCGGCGGCTTCGGGTCGTGTCGATGCTCAACTGCCCTCCGGAGCCTGAGGAAGAATGTCGGTGGTGAACGAAAGGTATTCGTCGTTGGGTGACAGAGCCTAGTCTCTCGCGACTCGAAGCGCAGCGAGCTGCCGTCGCTCTACAGTGCTCCCGTGACCTCCCCGGACGAGCCGGTCGCCCCGGACGCGGCGCGCGTGTGGCACCCCGGCCGGCCGGTTCCGGTCGGCGCGCTGCTGGGCCAGCAGCGCCGCGGCCGGGGCGACCCCACCCATCGCCTGGCGTGTGCCGGCCGGCACTGGCGCGCCTCCCGCACGCCGGACGGCGTGGCCACCCTCGCCGTCACCGAGCCGGACCCCGAGGGCACGGTGACCGCGCAGGCCTGGGGGCCCGGCGCCGACTGGGCGCTCGCCCAGCTGCCGGCGCTGCTCGGCGACCTCGACGACTGGACCGGCTTCGAGCCGCGGCACCCGGTCCTGGAGGAGGCCCGCCGCCGGCACCCCCATCTGCGGCTGGGCCGGACCGGTCTGGTCCTGGAGGCGCTGGTGCCGGCGATCATCGAGCAGAAGGTCACCGGCCAGGAGGCCTTCGCCGGCTTCCGCGCTCTCGTACGACGCCACGGCGTCCCCGCGCCCGGCCCCGGTGCCGCGCTCGGGCTGATGGTCCAGCCGGACGCCGCGACCCTGCGGCAGGTCCCGTCGTGGGAGTGGCTGCGGCTCCACGTCGACCCGGCCCGCAGCCGGACCGTGGTGAGCGCCGCCCGGCACGCCGAGGCCTTGGAGCGGGCCGCCGGCCTGCCGGGGGAGGAGGCGGAGCGGCGGCTGCGCGCGCTGCCCGGCGTCGGCGTGTGGACCGCCGCCGAGGTGCGGCAGCGGGCGCTCGGCGACCCGGACGCGGTCTCGTTCGGCGACTACCACGTGGCCAAGGACGTCGGCTGGGCGCTCACGGGCCGGCCGTTCGACGACGCGGAGCTGGCTCGCTGCCTCCGCCCGTGGCAGGGGCAGCGGGGCCGGGTGCCGTTCCTCGTGGCCGCCGCCGGACTGCGCCGGCCACGCCACGGCCCGCGGATGGCGCCACGTGAACACCTCAGGAGCCGTGACCAAATTGCGTGATAACTGTTACATCGAGCAACAGGCAGTCGCGGGGGGCTGTTCGCGACCGGCGAGACAGGCAGGGGTGGTTATGCACGAGAGGCGGTTGCCCGGATGAGCGCCGTGGTCGCCGGAGGACGGTCCGTCCTCGACAACCTGACCGGCCGGTTCAAGGCTGGGGTGATCACCACCGGGGAGCTGGTCAAGCTCGCCGTGGAGTCCATCCAGTGGGGCTTCTCCGACATCGTCGCCCGCAGGTTCTCGTGGTCCGAGTTCCTCCTGCAGTGCTGGTTCATGACCCGGGTCTCGCTGCTCCCGACGATCCTGGTCGCGATCCCGTTCGGCGTGATCACCTCCGTGCAGATCGGCGCGGCGGCCAACCAGATCGGCGCGCAGTCCTTCATCGGCGCGGTCAACGGCATCGGCGTGCTCCGGCAGGGTGCGCCACTCGTGACCTCCCTGATGATCGCCGGCGCGGTCGGCTCCGCGGTGTGCGCCGACCTCGGCGCCCGCACCGTGCGTGAGGAGATCGACGCCCTCAAGGTCATGGGCATCTCGCCGATCCAGCGGCTGGTCGCGCCGCGCATCCTGGCCGCGCTGCTGGTCTCGGTGCTGCTGACCATCATCGTCGCGATGACGGCGATGACGACCGCGTTCGTGATCGTCGTCGGCGGCGGCCAGATCTCCTCGGGCACCTACCTCGACTCGTTCGTCGGCCTCGCCCAACCCGGTGACCTCATCCTCGCCGAGTTCAAGGGCCTGCTCTTCGGGTTCGTCGCGATCATCGTGTGCGCCCACAAGGGTCTGAGCGCCCACGGCGGCCCGAAGGCCGTGGCCGACGCCGTCAACCAGGCCGTCGTGCTCAGCGTGATCATCCTCGCGGTGATCAACGTCGGGCTGACCCAGGCCTACGTGATGCTCTTCCCCGGAGGTGCCTGATGTCCGAGGTCCAGCTCGGCCGCGGCATCGGCGCCCGGCTCTCCGATGCGCTCGTCGGCCTCGCCGACTCGGTGATGAGCACGCTCGCGATGCTCGGGTCCTTCGTGAGCTTCTCCGGCAAGGTCTTCCGCGAGATCCCCGCGACGATCGCCCTCTACCCCAAGGAGGTGCTGCGCCAGATCAAGGACATCGCCTGGGGCAGCGGCGCCCTGCTTGTCGGTGGCGGCACCGTCGGCGTGATGATCCTGCTCTCGGTCGCCGCCGGTACGTCGATCGGCATCGAGGGCTTCAACGGCCTCGAGATCGTCGGCCTGGCGCCACTGACCGGCTTCATCTCCGCGAGCGTCAACACCCGCGAGCTCGCCCCGCTCATCGCGGCCCTGGCGCTCGGCGCCCAGGTCGGCTGCCGGTTCACCGCCCAGATCGGCTCGATGAAGATCCACGAGGAGATCGACGCCCTCGAGGTGATGGCGGTCAGCGCGGTGCGCTACGTCTGCACCACCCGGGTGATCGCCTGCATGGTCGCCATCTTGCCGCTCTACCTGATCGGCCTGATCGGCAGCTACCTCGCCTCCCAGGCCTCGGTCGTGATCTTGTTCGGGCAGTCACCAGGTCAGTACGACCACTACTTCTCGACGTTCATCCAGGGCAGGGACATCGTCTTCTCGATCATCAAGATCCTGATCTTCTCCCTGACGGTGGCACTGATCCACTGCTGGTACGGCATGCGCGTCGGCGGCGGTCCCCAGGCGGTCGGCGAGGCGACCGGCACCGGCATCCGGGCCAGCATCGTCTCGATCGTCCTGCTCGACATGGTCCTCACCCTGGTGTTCTGGGGCGGCGACCCGGGCTTCCGGATCTCCGGGTGAGGTGAGGACATGGCACGTGAGATCTCCCGCAACCAGCTGGCCCGCCGCGGCCTGATCGCGATCGTCGCGCTCGCCGTCATCGGCGCCTTCATCACCCTGCGCAGCAACGGCACGTTCGGCTCCCGGCCGCACGTCAGCGCCGAGGTCGCCAACGCCGGCGGCGCGCTGCGCGCCGGCTCCGACGTCAAGATGAACGGCGTCATCGTCGGCAAGGTCACCCAGATCAGCCGCGCCGCCTCGGGCGGCGTCACCGTCGACATGGAGATGTCGAAGCAGGACCTCGACGTCGTCCCCGGCAACGTCGTGGCGCGGATCCTGCCCGCCACGGTGTTCGGCACGACCTTCGTGGACCTCGTCGTCCACGGTACGCCGGCCGGTGAGCTCAAGGCGGGCGCGAAGGTCTCCGCCGACGGCACCCAGGAGACCCTGGAGCTGCAGCAGGCCCTCGACGACATCGACCGCCTGGTCAAGGCGCTCGGCCCGGCCGAGCTGGCCTCGGCCATCGGCTCGGCGGCGGAGGCGCTCGACGGCCGCGGTGGCCAGATCGGGCAGACCGTGCGCACCCTCAACGCCTACCTCGACCGGATCAACCCGCGGATGCCGCAGGTCCGCGCCGACCTGCAGGCACTGGCCTCCACCGCCCAGCTGGTCAACCAGATCGCGCCCGACCTGCTCGACGCGACCGACGACGTCCTGGTCACGCTGCACACCATCGTCACCCAGGAGGCCGCGATCACCGCCCTGATCAGCGGCGGGACCAACCTGGCGACGACGTCGCGCGCCTTCCTGGACAAGAACGAGAAGAGCCTGGTGGACTTCATCAACGGCTCGGCGGTCCTCCTCGACGCGGTCTACGACAACCGCAGGGCCGGCATCACCGACGCGCTGGCCGTCAACATCCTCCTCGGGACCAACCTGCCCCAGGCGGTCCGCGGCGGCTTCGTGAGGACCGACGGCACGCTGCGCCTCTCGCCGCCGCCGTACTACGGCAGTGGCCAGCGGCCCGTGTACCGCACGGGCAGCACCGACCCCGCGGGCGTCGGGCGGCTCTGGAGGGAGGACCGATGACCGGGCTGCGCTCGATCGCGATCAAGTTCGCCGCGTTCGCGGTGGTCAGCGGGCTGATGCTGCTCCTGCTGGTCAACACCATGCAGAACGGGGTCGCCGGCGGGACCCATGAGTTCAAGGCGGAGTTCGCCGACGTCAGCGGCCTGCGCGTCGGCGACGACGTCAAGGCGGCCGGCGTCCGGGTCGGCCAGGTCAAGGACATCAAGGCCACCACCGACGGTGCCGAGATCAAGGTCGAGCTGGTCAAGGACCAGCCGCTGCTCGACACCACCAAGCTGGTCATGCGCTACCAGAACCTCCTCGGCCAGCGCTACATCTCCCTGGTCCAGGGCGCGCAGCGCGGTGCCGAGCTCGAGGACGGCGCCACGGTGCCGATCGCGCGCACCGACCCCGGCTTCGACCTGACCGGCCTGCTCAACGGCTTCCGGCCGCTGTTCAAGGTGCTCCAGCCCGGTGACGTCAACAAGCTCGCGACCTCACTGGTCAAGGTGCTCCAGGGCGAGGGCGGGACGGTCGAGCAGCTGCTCGCCCAGACCGGCCAGCTCAGCAACTTCCTCGCCGACCGCGACACCGTCATCGGCGAGGTGATGACCAACCTCAAGCCCGTCCTCGACAACATCGCCGGCCGGGGCGACGAGCTCTCCCAGACCGTCGTCGAGCTGCGCAAGCTGATGACCGGGCTGGCCGAGGACCGCAAGTCCATCGGGGCGTCGATCGACGGCGTCAGCCGGCTCGTCGGCGCGACCAGCTCGCTGCTCAAGGAGGTCAAGGTGCCCCTGACGAAGACGACCGACCGCCTGGTCACCGTCGCGGACATGTTCGAGCGGTCCCGATCCAGCCTGGTGGACGCGATCCCCGCGTTCACGACGGTCTTCGAGTCGCTGGGCCGCGCGACGTCGTACGAGAACGCGCTCAACGTCTACGTCTGCTCGCTCTCCGTGGCACTGACGGCGGACAGCACGGGCATCAACCCGGTCGGCAACAACGGCCCGTGGTCGGCGGCGTGCCGATGAAGCCCATGAACGAGCGCAACCCGCTGCGCGTCGGCATCGTGACCCTGGTCGTCATCGCACTGGTGGCCGGGCTGGTCATCTTCCTCAGCGTCAGCACCTTCGGCACGACGAAGTACACCGCGCTGCTCGAGCACACCGCCGGCCTCCGCAAGGGCGAGGACGTCCAGGTCCACGGCGTCATCTCCGGCAAGGTCACGGGCATCGAGATCCAGGACGACCACGTCCGGGTGACCTTCGCCCTCGACTCCGACATCGGGCTGGGCGATCGGTCCACCGCGACCGTCAAGGTGGCGACGCTGCTCGGCACCCACTACCTCGAGGTCGACCCCAACGGCACCGGCAGCCTGGCGGGCGGCCAGATTCCGCTCGAGCGGACCTCGGTGCCCTACAACCTGCAAGACGTCATCGAGAAGGGCACCGACGCTCTCGACGAGCTCGACCCCGAGCTCCTCGCCAAGGCGCTGACCGCGATGGCCGGCACCCTGGGCGCGAGCCAGGACGAGATCGGGCCGGCGCTCGAGGGTGTCGCCCGTCTCTCCGAGGTCGTCTCGAAGCGCTCCGACCAGGTCGGCGACCTGCTCGCGTCGACCCGCAAGGTCACCGACCAGCTCTCGGCCAGCAGCCAGGACATCGTCGGGCTGATGAAGCAGACCAACCTGGTCGTCGGCGAGATCACCGCGCGGCGTCAGGCGATCCACCGGCTGCTCGTGGAGACCACCGACCTGTCGAAGGCGCTCACCGCGATCGTCAAGTCGACCAACGGCAAGCTGGAGCCGGCGCTCAAGGACGTCAAGGCGGTCCTCGACACGCTCAACAGCCAGGACAAGCAGCTGACCAGCCTCCTCGAGAACATGGCACCCGCCATCCGGTACGTCGCCAACGCGACCGGCAGCGGCCCCTACCTCCCGCTCTACGTCAAGCCGCCGGCCATCCCCGCCGACGACACCACCTGCAAGCTGGAAGGGACGTGCCAGCGATGACCGGAGCACCAGGCCGTGTCCTGCGCGCCGCCGCGGCCGCGTTCGCCGCCCTCGCCGTGCTGCTCGCCACCGGGTGCGGCGTCGTCGGCGGCTCGGACAAGATCACCGTCAAGGCGTACTTCGCCGACTCCGCGGGCCTGTTCGTCGGCAACGACGTCGGCGTCCTGGGCGTCACGGTCGGCTCGGTCACCTCGATCGAGCCCGACGGCGACAAGGTGCTCGTGACCATGGAGGTCGACGCCGACCAGCCGGTGCCGGCCGACGCCGGCGCCGTCGTGGTGGCGCGCTCGGTCGCCACCGACCGCTACGTCGAGCTCACGCCCGTGTTCCACAAGGGAGACCAGAGGCTCGTCGACAATGCGACGATCGCGCTCGACAAGACCCAGACCCCGGTCGACTTCGACCAGGTGCTGGAGTCCCTCAACGACTTCGCGACCGGCATCGGCGGCAACGCCGAGACGACCAAGGCGGTGCAACGGTTCATCGACGCCGGCACCCAGGCCCTGCAGGGCCGGGGCCCGCTGCTGAACCAGACGATCCACTCCCTCGCCAACGGCGTCGACGGCATCGCCGCCCACCGCGAGGACATCGCCGCGACCTTGAGGTCGCTCGACGTCCTGCTCACGACGATCGCCGGCAACGAGGACACCGCGCGCACCTTCGTCCAGCAGGTCTCGCAGGCCTCCCAGCTGCTCGCCGACGAGCGGGGCAACTTCCAGCAGGCGCTGCGCTCGCTCGACGAGGCGGTGACCACGGTCGCGAGGTTCGCCGTCGACAACCGCCAGTCCATCGTGGACAGCCTGGACGGCTCGACCAAGCTGATGAAGACCCTGCTGACCAAGCAGGACCAGCTCGCCGAGATCCTGCGCGTGATGCCGCTGGCGCTGCAGAACCTGCAGCTGATCCAGGGCGACCGGCTCCCGGTCCGGATCGACCCGCTGATCCTCGACCCGCTGGGTGGGCTCCTGCAGCAGCTGTGCAAGGGCCTGCTCGGCCCGCTGTGCAACTTCGTCAACGGCACGCAGCCGGGATCGTGAGGGGAGCGATGACGGCGATGAGGCTGACGGCGAGGACGGTCCGGACCACGGCGGCGCGGACCGCCCTGGTCGTGCTGGTGGCGCTGGTGCTCGGCACCCTGTCCGCGTGCAGCACGACCATGCGCGACCTGCCGATCCCCGGGACGGGCGTCTCCGGCGACACGATCGAGATCAAGGCCCAGTTCGACGACGCGCTCAACCTCGCCGTCGGGGCGCCGGTCAAGGTCAACGGCGTCGACATGGGCAAGGTCAAGTCGATCGAGGCCGCCGACTTCACGGCCAACGCGACGCTGACGGTGAAGAAGGACGCCGAGGTCCGCGAGGGCGCCCAGGCCCGGCTGCGCTACACCACGCCGCTCGGCGAGCTCTTCGTCGACGTCACCAACCCGGCGTCGGGAACGGTGCTGGCCGACGAGGCGGTGCTCGCCCGGGAGAGCACCACGACCGCGCCGTCGGTCGAGGACGCGCTGGCCCAGGCCTCGCTGCTGATCAACGGCGGTGGCCTCGACCAGCTCCAGACGGTCACCGAGGAGCTCAACACCGCCCTCAACGGCAACGAGGCCGACTACCGCGCGCTGCTCGACAAGGCCTCGGTGTTCCTCACCCAGGCCAACTCGACGACCCAGGCCATCGACAGCGTGCTCACCTCGATGAACTCGCTGTCGACCACGCTCAACGGACGCAAGAAGACGATCAACCGGGCGCTCAAGGACATCCGTCCGGCGGCCAAGGTGCTGCGCGAGAAGACCCCCGCGTTCACCGAGCTGCTCGCCGAGGTCGAGAAGTTCAGCGGCGCGGCCAACGACACGGTCACCAAGACCCGCCAGCAGCTGCTCACCATGCTCAGCGAGCTCGAGCCGGTGCTGGCCGAGTTCGCGGCCAACAACGGCACCTTCGAGAAGTCGCTGCAGGCCGTGATCAAGGCGGCCGGCTCGGCCGACGCGGTGATCGGCACCGACTACCTCAACATCGCGCTGGAGCTGCACGTCGACAACCTCAACGTCAACGGCCTGCTCACCGGCGCCGTGAGCGGCGTGGTGACCGACCTGCTCGGCCTGATCGGGCTCGACAAGCTGCTGCCGAACCTGCCGCTGCTCGGCGGCAACAAGACCAACGGTGCCAAGGCCGGCGCGAAGAGCGGCGGTACGCCGACGACCGGCGCGACGATCGACGAGACGGGAACCACGACTCCCGACCCGCTCGGACTCAACGGCCTCCTCGGGGCCCTGTTCGGACGGGGGGCCTGAGATGCTGAAGCTCCTGGGCAACAGGCTCTACCTGAGCCTCGCGGGCATCATCGTGGTGCTCATCGTGACGACCGCCTACATCTTCGCGGCCGTTCTCGACCAGCCGCTGACCTCGCGACCGGTCGAGGTCAAGGTGCAGCTCGCGCAGACGGGCGGCCTCTTCGAGGGCTCGGTGGTCACCTACCGCGGGATCAAGGTCGGCAAGGTCCGCTCGATCGTCCCGACGGCGACGGGCGTCGAGGCCACCATCGCGATCACCACGGGCACCGAGATCCCGAAGAACTCGCTGGCCCGGGTGCGCAGCCTCTCACCGGTCGGTGAGCAGTACCTCGACTTCCAGCCCCAGCAGGTCAAGGGCCCGTATCTCGCGTCCGGCGACGTCGTGCCCGCCGAGTCGACCGACCTGCCGAAGAGCCTGAGCTCGACGGTCGTCGCGGTCAACAACGTGCTGCGCCAGATCGACGACAAGAAGCTGCGGATCGTGCTCGGCGAGCTCAGCACCGGCCTCAAGGGCACCGGCGACGACCTCGGCCAGATCCTCGACCAGGGCACCGCCATCCTGCAGACCCTCGACGAGGTGTGGCCCGAGACCGACCGGATCATCGCCAACTCCGGCAGCGTGCTGTCCATCGCGACCGACAACGCCGACTCGCTGCGCCGGCTCGCGACCTCCGCCAAGCAGTTCGCCAGGTTCCTGCGCAACTACGACCCGGAGCTGCGCGACCTGCTCAAGCGCGGGCCGGGGCAGGTCGACGAGCTGCTCAAGCTGGTCAAGGACGCCGACCAGGTGCTGCCCGGGTTCTTGTCGACGGGCGTAAGTTTCACCGACGTGTTCCGTTCCTACGAGCCCCACCTGCGCGCGCTGCTGCAGAACTACTCGCCGGGCCTGCGCTCCCTGCTGTCCAAGGTCCGCGACGGCGAGCTGCGCATCGAGCTGATCCCCGACATGGACCCGCGCTGCGACTACGGCACCACCCGCCTGGACCCGAAGCGGACCGAGCGCCGGGCCCTGCAGAAGGACGGGCGCTGCGCGGCGTCGTTCGCGACGCTGCAGCGCGGTGCGGCCCACGCCCCGGGACCGGTGCGGTGAGCCGGACGAGACGCGCGCCGCTGGCGCTGCTGTGCGCCGCGCTGCTCGCGGTCGGGCTGCTGGCCGGGGGCTGTGGCTCGGGAGGCGACGACAAGGCGCTGAAGGACGCGCTGGCCAAGGTCGACGAGCTCACCGCGCGCGAGGACGCCGAGAGGGCAGCGCTGGACGCGGCCAAGGAGCTGCTGGTCCAGATCACGTCGTACTCCTACAAGGAGGGCGAGCACGACTTCGCCTGGGTCGACAAGATCGCCAACGCCGAGCTCAAGGACAAGCTGGCGCCCAACGTCGGCGACCTGCAGCAGGCGATCGTCGACGGGAAGGTCACCGCCAAGGGGCAGGTCGTCGACGCGGCGGGACGGGTCGTCGACGACACCCAGGTCGAGGTACTGGCCTTCGTCGACCAGGCGATCACCGACGAGGAGAACGCCGACGTCAAGATCGAGGAGCAACGAGTCAGCATGACCATGAAGCTCGTCAAGGGCGCGTGGCTGGTCGACCGGCTCGACCTGCTCAGCGGGACCAACAGCGGCGAGGGCACTCCGTAGCCCCGAACCCCAACCACTAGATTGACCCGCGTGACGAACGACGACGGGGACGCGCTGGCCGGTCTGCGGACCGTGCTGCGGCGGGTCCTGCTGACCCTGGTCGGCGTCCCGTTCGTCGTCGCCATCGCGATGTCGCTCGTCGACTCCTACCGGCGCCGGGGCAAGCGGCCCAAGCCGTTCCCGACCACCGACCCGCGCACGGTCGCGGTCGGTGACGGGGACGTGACGACGTACACCTTCGGCCGGGACCTGTACGACGACATGCTCGCCGCGATCGGGGGTGCCCAGCGCCAGGTCCTGTTCGAGACCTACATCTGGAAGGGCGACGCGACGGGGGAGCGGTTCAAGCATGCGCTGATCGACGCCGCCGAGCGCGGCGTCGACGTCTACTGCATCTACGACGGCTTCGCGAACCTCGTGGTCTCGCCGGCCTTCCAGCGCTTCCCCCCGAGCGTGAAGGTGCTGCGCTACCCGGTCTACACGGCCGGCTGGCGGTTCTTCGACCTGCGGCGCTACGGGCGCGACCACCGCAAGATCCTGGTGGTCGACGACAACGTGGGCTTCGTGGGCGGCTACAACATCGGCTCGGCCTACGAGTCGGAGTGGCGCGACACCCACGTGCGGATCACCGGCCCGGCGGTGTGGGACCTCAAGCGGGCGTTCGCCGACTTCTGGAACCTCAACCGGCGTCGCCGGCTGCGCTCCTCGGAGCGGCCGCTGCTGCTCGAGACCGCCTCGACGTGGGAGCCGCGGGTGCGGGTGCAGCGCAACGTGCCGCGACTGTGGATGTTCCCGATCCGGGCGATGTACATCGAGGCGATCAACCGGGCCAGCCGCAACGTGTGGATGACCCAGGCCTACTTCCTGCCCGACGAGGACTTCATCGACGCGGTCAAGGCGGCCGCCCGGCGGGGGGTCGACGTCCGGCTGCTGCTGCCGCTCAAGTCCAACCACATCGTGGCCGACTGGATCTCCCGCGGCCACTTCACCCAGCTGCTCGACGCGGGCGTGCGGATCCTGCGCTACCGCGACGCGATGGTGCATGCCAAGACGGCCACCGTCGACGGCACCTGGGCGACCGTCGGCACGGCCAACATCGACCGGCTCAGTCTGACGGGCAACTTCGAGATCAACGTCGAGATCATCGACGAGGCCTTCGCCCGCGAGCTCGAGGCGATCTTCGAGGTCGACCAGTCGAACTGCCTGGAGCTGACCAGTGGCGAGTGGGAGGCCCGCGACGTGCATCGCAAGTTCACCGAGGCGGTGCTGGCCCCGCTGCGCCCGCTGCTGTAGCTGGCCGCCCTCGCTGCACTCGACGACATTCAGGCGAATGACGCTCGCCGCGCACGACGGTCAGCTGAGCTTGGTCGCGCGCGCCGCGTTGCCTGGACGAAGCGGAGCGAGCGCCAGCGAGCGCAGCGGAGGAAGGCAACGCGTCAAAGCGCGCGCGACATGCGAGCGCAGCGAGCCAATTGCATTGACGAACACTGGTGTTCGTGAAAGTCTCCCGGGCATGGCGACCCTGCCCCGCGGCCGGCACGGGCTGAGCCGCGCCGAGGTGGCCGCGGACCAGCGCGCGCGGATGTTCCATGCGCTGGCCGAGGCGATGACCGAGCGCGGATACGTCGCCACCCCGGTCGCCGAGGTGATCAAGCGAGCGGGCGTCTCGCGCGAGACCTTCTACCAGCACTTCGGCTCCAAGCAGGAGTGCTTCCTCGCGGCGTACGACGGGGCGACCGATGCTCTCCGGGCCGGCTTCGCGGCCGGGCTGGCGGCGAGCGGCCCGCCGCTGGAGCGCTTCGCCACGCTGCTCGAGCGCTATCTCGCGGCCCTGGCCGAGGATCCCGGCCGGGCGCGGCTGTTCCTCGTCGAGGTGTACGCCGCCGGTCCCGAGATGATGCGCCGCCGGCTCGAGGTCCAGCAGGAGGCGGCCGTCGCGCTCGCCGAGGTCTTCTCGGCGCGCACCGAGCAGGAGCGGTTCGCCTGCGAGGCCCTGCTCGCCGCGATCGTCCAGCTGGTGACGGCACGGATCACCCTCGACCAGGTCGACGCACTGGCCGATCTGCATCACCCTCTCGTCGCCCTCGCGGCGACGCTGTTCCCGACCTGAGGAGAAGTCCATGTGGTTCCGTGCTCCCGTCCGCGACCTGGCCGGCAAGCAGGTCCTGGTCACCGGCGCCGCCAGCGGCATCGGCCGGGCCGTGGCCGAGCAGGCCGCCGACCGCGGCGCCGTGCTGCACCTCACCGACGTCCAGCCCGAGCGGCTGGCCGAGGTCGCCGACGCGATCCGGGCGCGCGGCGCCCGGGTCGGCACGGCCGAGGTGGCCGACGTCTCCGAGCACGAGCAGGTACGCCGGCTCGCGGCGTCGATCACCGAGCGGGCCGGTGCGATGGACGTGGTGCTCAACGTCGCCGGCATCGCGATCTGGGGCACCGTGCGCAGCCTGGAGCCCGAGCACTGGCAGCGCCTGGTCGACGTCAACCTGATGGGTCCGATCCACGTGATCGAGGAGTTCGTGCCGCCCATGATCGACGCCGGCCGCGGTGGCCAGCTGGTCAACGTCTCCTCGGCCGCGGGCATCATCGCGATGCCGTGGCACGCGGCGTACAGCGCGAGCAAGTTCGGGCTGCGCGGCGTCTCGGAGGTGCTGCGCTACGACCTGCGCAAGCACCGGATCGGCGTCAGCCTGGTCTGCCCCGGCGGCGTGGACACCGGTCTGGTCGAGACCATCAAGATCGCGGGCATCGACCAGCAGAGCAGGGCGTTCGTCCGGGCCCGGCGGCACTTCCAGAAGCGCGCGGTCTCGCCCGACCAGGCCGCCGCCGCGATCTGGCGGGGCGCGCTGCGCAACCGGTACTGGGTCTACACCTCGGCCGACATCCGGCTGGCGCACCGGCTGCAGCGCTGGTTCCCGCCCGGCTACGCCCTCGCGATGCGGGTCTTCAACTACGGCGCCAACCGGGTGCTGCCTGCCGTCGAGCAGGCCCGGCGGGCCGCATGAGCCAGCCGCGGATCACTCCCGGGGGCTGGCGCGAGGTCGGCCCGCTCGTGGCGGCCTTCGCCCGGGTAGCGGGCCGGGTGCAGGGCACCGAGCCACCCGCGGTCTTCCTCACTCTCGGCCGCCACCGGCGGCTGTTTTGGGGCTGGCTGCACTTCGCGGGCCGGCTGATGCCCGGCGGCCGGCTCTCGCGGCGGGAGTCCGAGCTGGTCATCGTGCGGGTCGCGGCGCGCCGCGGGTCGGCGTACGAGCTCGTGCAGCACCGCCGCCTGGCGCGCCGGGCCGGGCTTTGTGGTGACGAGATCGCGGCGATCGAGTCCTTCGGGGAGCGCCCGGGGCTCAGCGAGCGCGAGCGGCTGCTGCTGCGCGCCACCGACGAGCTGCTGGCCACCGACGACCTCGGCGACGCGCTGTGGGCCGCGCTCGAGCAGCACTTCGACGACCGCGAGCGGATCGAGATCCTGATGCTGGTCGGGCACTACGCGATGCTCGCCACCGCGCTGCACGCGCTCCGGGTCCGGCCCGACCGGGCGACCCGGGGCCGGGACGCTGCTCTCGACTGATCCCTCGTTGCACTGGATTCCACCGTCGAGCGGCCGACCCGAGCAGTGCGTCCTCGGGCCGACGTGGCCGCCGCTGTGCGCGGCGGTCCGAGCACGGAGTCCAGGAGGGACATTCATGAGCACCGTACGACGGCTGATCGTGAGCACGGGCGTGGTCGCCCTGCTCGGCGGCCTGCTCGGCTGCTGACCGGCGTCCGTGCGGCGGTGGGCCGGCTCGCGTACCTCGGGGCGGGCCCACCGGCCGAACCACCGGCCGAGCCGATGTCGGCGCTGCCTCGTACGCTGGCAACATGCGTCCGGTCACCGATCTCGAGCGTCGCGTCGCGCCCTTCCACGTCCAGTCCGACTACTCGCCCTCGGGTGACCAGCCGGCGGCGATCGCGGAGATCACCAAGCGCCTCAACGCCGGCGTCGACGACGTCGTGCTGCTGGGTGCGACCGGAACCGGAAAGACCGCGACGGTGGCCTGGGTGGCCGAGCAGGTGCAGCGGCCGCTGCTGGTGCTGCAGCCCAACAAGACGCTCGCCGCGCAGTTCGCCAACGAGCTGCGCCAGCTGTTCCCCGACAACGCGGTCGAGTACTTCGTCTCCTACTACGACTACTACCAGCCCGAGGCCTACGTCCCCCAGACCGACACCTACATCGAGAAGGACTCCTCGATCAACGAGGAGGTCGAGCGGCTGCGGCACTCGGCGACCAACAGCCTGCTGACCCGCCGCGACGTGATCGTGGTGTCGACCGTGTCGTGCATCTACGGCCTCGGCACCCCGCAGGAGTACGTCGACCGCATGGTCCGGCTGCGCGTCGGCGAGGAGCACGACCGCGACTCGGTGCTGCGCCGGCTGGTCGAGATCCAGTACACCCGCAACGACCTGGCGTTCACCCGCGGCACCTTCCGGGTCCGCGGCGACACCCTCGAGATCTTCCCGGTCTACGAGGAGCTGGCCGTGCGGATCGAGTTCTTCGGCGACGAGATCGAGCGGCTGATGACGCTGCACCCGGTCACCGGCGAGGTGCTCACCGAGGACCAGGAGCTCTACGTCTTCCCCGCGAGCCACTACATCGCCGGCCCGGAGCGGATGGAGCGGGCGATCAACGGGATCGAGGCCGAGCTCGGCGAGCAGCTGACCACCTTCGAGCGGCAGGGCAAGATGCTCGAGGCGCAGCGGCTGCGGATGCGCACGACCTACGACATCGAGATGATGCGCCAGGTCGGCTCCTGCTCGGGCATCGAGAACTACTCGATGCACATGGACGGCCGTGAGCGCGGGAGCGCGCCCAACACGCTGCTCGACTACTTCCCCGAGGACTTCGTGCTCGTGGTCGACGAGTCCCACGTCGCCGTCCCGCAGATCGGCGGCATGTACGAGGGCGACATGTCCCGCAAGCGCAACCTGGTCGAGCACGGCTTCCGGCTGCCCAGCGCGATGGACAACCGGCCGCTGCGCTGGGAGGAGTTCCTCGAGCGGATCGGGCAGACGATCTACCTGTCGGCGACGCCGGGCGACTACGAGCTCGACAAGGTGCAGGGCGACGTCGTCGAGCAGATCATCCGCCCCACCGGCCTGGTCGACCCCGAGGTCGTGGTCAAGCCGACGAAGGGCCAGATCGACGACCTGATCCACGAGATCCGGCTGCGCGCCGAGAAG
Organism: Nocardioides sp. S5-5; assembly: GCF_054954065.1. NCBI lineage: Bacteria > Bacillati > Actinomycetota > Actinomycetes > Propionibacteriales > Nocardioidaceae > Nocardioides > Nocardioides sp. S5-5. The sequence goes on along the minus strand of NZ_CP199913.1, from coordinate 2,745,045 downwards.
CAGGAGCGGGTCCTGGTCACCACGCTGACCAAGAAGATGTCCGAGGACCTCACCGACTACCTCCTCGACGCCGGCATCCGCACCCGCTACCTGCACTCCGAGGTCGACACCCTCAAGCGGATCGAGCTGCTGCGCGACCTGCGTCTCGGCACCTACGACGTCCTGGTCGGCATCAACCTGCTCCGCGAGGGACTCGACCTGCCCGAGGTGTCCCTGGTCTCGATCCTCGATGCCGACAAGGAGGGCTTCCTGCGCTCCGACAAGTCGCTCATCCAGACCATCGGCCGCGCGGCGCGCAACGTCTCCGGCGAGGTCCACATGTACGCCGACCGGATCACCCCGTCCATGGAGTCGGCCATCGACGAGACCAACCGGCGCCGGGCCAAGCAGGTCGCCTACAACGAGGCCCACGGCATCGACCCCCAGCCGCTGCGCAAGAAGATCGCCGACATCACCGAGATGCTCGCGCGCGAGGACGAGACCACCCAGGAGCTGCTGCAGACCTGGGCCGACGTCGGCCAGAAGGGCCGCGCCGGGGGAGTGAAGCCGAAGAAGTCGCCCACCCCCCAGCTGCGCAGCACCGACATCGGTGGGCACGCCGCCGAGCTGGCCGGGCTGCCGAGCTCCGACCTCGCCCAGCTGATCCAGGACCTCACCGACCAGATGAAGGCGGCGGCGGCGGAGCTGCAGTTCGAGCTGGCCGCGCGGCTGCGTGACGAGATCGGGGAGCTCAAGAAGGAGCTGCGGCAGATGATGGAGGCGACCAAGTGAGGAAGGAGCGCCGGCGAGCAGGTAGTGAGCGGGCGCACGTGCTCGTCGAGGCCGTCCGTGCCGGCGGGCGCCGGTAGCCTGGCGGAGTGAGCGCTGCGCCTGGGACTGCCCCGGGTCGCCGCTACGTCGTCTGGATCGTCGGCCTCCTCGTCTACGCCCTGGCGGTCTTCCACCGCAGCAGCCTCGCCGTCGCCGGCCTCGCCGCGACCGAGCGCTTCGACATCTCGGCCAGCCAGCTGGCGTCGTTCACGGTGCTGCAGCTGCTGGTCTACGCCTCGATGCAGATCCCGGTCGGCCTGCTGGTCGACCGCTACGGCTCGCGGACCGTGCTCACCGCCGCGGTCGTCGTGGTCAGCGCCGGTCAGACGGCCTTCGCCTTCGCCGACAGCTATGCGCTGGCGCTGGGCGCCCGGGTCCTGGTCGGAGCGGGGGACGCGATGACCTTCATCTGCGTGCTGCGGCTGGTGACCTCCTGGTTCCCGCGCGGGCAGGTTCCGTTGATCAGCCAGCTGACCGGCAACCTCGGTCAGCTCGGCGCGCTCGCGGCGGCCGCGCCGATGACCTGGGCGCTCGGCCATGTCGGCTGGCCCCGGGCCTACCTCGGCGGCGCGCTCGCGGGTCTCGTCGTGCTCGTCCTGCTGCGGGTGCTGCTCCACGGCACGCCCACCCAGCCGCACCTGCGCGGCGTGCCGATGACGGCGCGGGCGCTGGCCGGCAGCCTGGCCGCCTCGTGGGCGCAGCCCGGGACCCGGCTGGGTCTGTGGGTCCACTTCTCGACGCCGTTCAGCACGACCCTGATGGCCCTGCTGTGGGGCTTCCCGTTCCTGGTGACGGCCGAGCACGTCTCCGCGGGCACGGCGAGCGCGCTGCTCTCCCTGCTCGTCGCGACCTCGGTGGGCTACGGCCCGCTGTTCGGCTGGCTGGTCGGGCGGCACCCGTGGCACCGTTCGACGACCGCGCTGATGATCATGGGCGCGCTCGCGACGGTGTGGGGGCTGGTGCTGCTGTGGCCGGGCGACGCCCCGCTGCCGCTGTTGGTGCTGCTCATCGTCGTGGTGGGCGCGGGCGGGCCGGGCTCGATGATCGGCTTCGACGTCGCCCGCACCAGCAACCCCGACCACCGCACGGCGAGTGCCAGCGGGATCATCAACGTGGGCGGCTTCACCTCGGGGCTGTTGGCGGTGCTGGCGGTCGGCGCGGTGCTGGACGTGCTGACGCCGGGATCGCAGCCCGCCACGCCGGAGGCGTTCCGGTGGGCGATGGCGACCCAGTACGTCCTGTGGGCCCTCGGCCTGGTCCAGGTCGTGCGCTATCGGCGCCGGGTGCGCGCGCTGACCACCCGCGAGCAGGTCGCCGGGGGCTCCTCGATGGTCGGGGACCTGCTCAGCGGCGGCGAGCGCTGAGGCCGACCAGGCGTGCCACGACGAGCGCGACGTAGAAGACGCCGGCGACCTGCTCGACCATCACGAACGAGCGCGCCTGGTTCACGACGGGGTACACGTCGGACAGCCCGACGCTGGTGAGCGTCGTGAAGGAGAGGAAGAGCAGCTCGAACCAGCTCAGGGGCGAGCTGCCGTCGGGGCTGTTGAAGCCCACGAACGAGCCGGGCCACAGCACCTGGGCGGCGGCGTACAGGTAGGCGAAGGCCCAGGCCACGACGGTGAACGCGGCGCCGGTCGCGAAGATCTCGTCCACGGTGACCCGGTCGTCATGGAACAGGTAGCGGATCATCGCGTACGACACGAACAGGTAGAAGGGCACGTGGAAGGCCGCGGAGGCCAGCACGATGCCGTCGGCGTGCGGCCGGACCGCCTCGAGCACCGCCAGGAGCACCGCCGGGGCACCGAGGAGCAGACCGACCCAGGTCAGCGTCGGAGTCCGGCGCACCGCCCACACGGCGCTGAGCACGACCACCATCTGGAACACCCCGACCACGGCACGACCGGTCGCCGAGCCGGAGAGCGCGGGGTAGGCGAGAACGACGACCAGCTGGGCGGCCAGGAGGACGGCGGAGGGGTGGCGACCGACGACCTCCAGTGGATGGAACGACCGGGGCGCGGGGCTGTGCACCCTGCCGATCCTAGGCAGCGTCTCCCCGGGGAGCCCCGGAAGCCTCACGCGTGACTCAGGCCACAGTGCGGGCGTTGAGCCGGTGGAGGAGCGAAAAGCGACCGGGGCGGCCATGTCACCTTGGTCACAACGAGAACGTGTTCTAATATCGCCGAGTCCCTGGAGCGGGGCCGGTGGGAACATCGTGGGGGAGAGGAGTCGGGGCGTGGCCTTCAATGCCATGGCGGTCGTGCGTGGCCCCGGCGAGATCGCGCTGATGGTCGTCGAGGTGACCAAGCGGATCCTCACCCGGCCCTTCCAGTTCCGCGAGTTCCTCGAGCAGGCCTGGTTCGTCACCAGCGTGACGCTGATGCCGACGATCATGGTCTCGATCCCGTTCGGCGCGGTCATCTCCCTCCAGGTCGGCAACCTGACCGGTCAGCTCGGTGCCCAGTCCTTCGCGGGCGCGACCGCCGTGCTCGCCACCGTGCGCGAGGCGGCGCCGATGGCGGCGGCGATGATCATCGCCGGCGCGGCCGGATCGGCGATCTGCTCGGACCTCGGCGCGCGCAAGATCCGCGAGGAGATCGACGCCATGGAGGTCCTCGGCATCGACCCGCTCGAGCGCCTGGTCGCGCCCCGCGTGGTCGCGACCATGTTCGTGGCGTTCATGATCAACGGCATCGTCATCGGCACCGGCATCGGCGGCGGCTACTTCTTCACCGTGATCGTCCAGGGCGGCTCCGCGGGCGCGTTCTTGTCGTCGTTCACCGCCCTCGCGTCGCTGCCGGACCTCTACATCGCGATGATCAAGGCCATCATCTTCGGCTGGCTGGCCGCGATCATCGGTGCCTACAAGGGCCTCAACGCGGGCGGCGGGCCGAGCGGCGTCGGCCGGGCGGTCAACGAGTCGGTGATCATCGCCTTCATGGCGCTGTTCTTCCTCAACGCCGTGATCACCGCGATCTACTTCCAGGTCGCTCCGCCGGTGGGGCTGTGATGGCTGCTGCCGGAGATCTCGTCACCGACGCCTACAAGAGCGGTCGCTCCACCCTCGAGGGGTACGGCGACCAGCTGCTCTTCTACGTCAAGGCGCTCGCCTGGGTGCCGCGCGCGATCAAGCGCTACCCGCGCGAGATCCTCAACACCCTCGCCGAGGTCGCCTTCGGCGCGGGCGGCCTGAGCCTGATCCTGGGCTCGGTGGGCGTCATCGCGTTCATGGCCTTCTTCGCCGGCACCGAGGTCGGCATCCAGGGCTACGCCTCGCTGAGCCAGATCGGCGTGGCCAAGTTCAGCGCCTTCATCTCCGCCTACTTCAACACCCGGGAGGTCGCGCCGCTGGTGTCCGCGATCGCGCTCGCCGCGACGGTCGGTTGCGGCTACACCGCCCGCCTGGGCGCGATGCGGATCTCGGAGGAGATCGACGCCCTCGAGGTGATGGGCATCCCGTCGCTGCCGTTCCTGGTCACGACCCGGATGGTCGCCGCGTTCATCGCGGTGATCCCGCTCTACATCGTGGCCCTGTGCGCGTCGTACCTCTCGCCGCGGCTGATCGTCACCATGATCTACGGCCAGTCCGGCGGCACCTACGACCACTACTTCCTGCAGTTCCTGCCGCCGATCGACATGATCTGGTCGTTCTTCAAGCTGCTCTTCCTCGCCGTCGCGGTGATCCTCATCCACTGCTACTACGGCTACACCGCCTCGGGCGGGCCGGCCGGTGTCGGCCGCGCCGTCGGCAAGGCGATCCGCACCAGCATCGTGACCATCGTGATGGCCGACTTCTTCCTCACCTTCGCCATCTGGGGCTCGACCACGACCGTCCGGATCACGGGGTGAGCCGCCGATGCTGGTGAACATCCATCACGACAGCGCCAAGGAGCACAACCGGCTCCTGGTGGCCGGTGTCGCCTTCCTGTCGGTCATCGCGCTGCTGATCTGGCTCTCGATCGCGATCTACAACAAGACCTTCGACAGCTCCACGACGATCACGGTCAAGGCCGACCGGGCCGGCCTGCAGCTCGCCAAGTTCGGCGACGTGCGGATCAACGGCGTGCTGGTCGGCCGGGTCGACAAGATCGACCAGGACGGCGAGCAGGCCGAGATCACCCTCGCGCTCGACAAGGACGCGGCCAAGAGGATCCCGGCCAACATCGGCGTGCGGATCCTGCCGACCACGCTGTTCGGACAGAAGTTCGTCGCGCTGGTCCGCCCCGAGGCGGCGAGCGGGACGATCCGCGACGGCGACGTCATCTCCTCGGACCGTGTGGAGACCAATGTCGAGCTGAGCCAGGTGCTCGCCGACCTGTTCCCGCTGCTGCGCGCCGTACGTCCCGCCGATCTCAACGCCACGCTGCACGCCCTCGCCACCGCGCTCGAGGGCCGCGGCGACCAGCTCGGCGCCACCATGGACCAGCTCGGCGACTACATCGGCGCCATCTCCGAGCACCTGCCGACGCTGCGCAAGGACCTGGTCGCCCTGGCCGACGTCGCCGACGCCTACGACGTCGCCGCGCCCGACCTGCTCGACGTGCTCGACAACGTCACGGTCACCAGCAAGACGGTCACCGAGAAGGCCGCCGACCTCGACGTCTTCTTCTCCGACCTCACCGGCCTGTCCGACACCGCGACCAGGTTCCTGGCCGACAACGAGCAGAACCTGATCCGGATGGGCCAGGTCACCGCGCCGCTCGTCGACCTGCTCGCTGAGTACTCCCCGGAGTTCCCCTGCCTGATCCGCGGGGCCGCCAACTACGCGCCGATCCTGTCCAAGACCTTCGAGGGCAACGTGGTCAAGCAGTACATCGAGTTCTTCCAGCCGCAGTTCCGGCCCTACGACGAGCGGGACCTGCCGACGTACGGCGAGGTCGGCCACGGCCCGTGGTGTGTCGGCCTGCCGAACTTCACGGTGCCGGGCAAGAAGTACGCGCTGGACCAGGGCTCCGACATCGACGAGGTGGGCGGCTTCTCGCCGCTGCCGCTGCAGGGCCTGCTCGGCCGGCCCGCCGCCATCGACAGCGGGTACGCCGGCAGCGCGGCCGAGCAGCGCGTGGTCAACGCGATGCTCGCCGGCGAGACCGGCCACGACCCGGCGTCGTACGGCGCCCTCGGCTCGCTGCTCTACGGTCCGGTCGTCCGCGAGGGGAAGGCGGTCGGATGAGGCCCGGGGGCAACCAGCGCAACGCGGCGACCACCGCCGCGGCGATCAAGCTCGGCGTCTTCACGCTGGTGTCGGTGTTCGTGACCGGCCTGCTGGCCGTGATCATGGGCAACGTCGGCTTCGGCGAGCGCCACCAGTACGACGCGATCTTCACCAACGCCACCATGCTGGAGAAGGGCGACGACGTCCGGGTGGCGGGCGTCAACGTCGGCGAGGTGAAGAAGGTCGAGCACTACCAGCGCTCGATGGCCAAGGTGACCTTCAAGGTCGACGCGGGGGTCAGGCTGACGACCGCCTCGCGGGCCACCATCAGGTTCCTCAACCTGGTCGGCGACCGCTACCTGAGTCTCGAGCAGGGCACCGGCGCCGAGGAGGCGACGGCCCTGGCCGACGGCGCCACCATCCCGGTGGGCAACACCGAGCCGGCGCTCGACCTGACCGTGCTCTTCGACGGCTTCAAGCCGCTGTTCGCGGCGCTCACCCCCGACCAGGTCAACGAGCTGAGCATGAACCTGGTCCAGGTGCTCCAGGGCGAGGGCGGCACGGTCAAGAGCCTGCTCGACCACACCGCTTCGCTGACCTCGACGCTCGCTGACCGCGACCAGCTGATCGGCGACGTGATCACCAACCTGTCCCAGACGCTCGAGACGGTCGACGACAGGCACCAGCAGCTGAGCTCGCTGATCGTCGAGCTCAAGGACTGGATGAGCGACCTCGCCGAGGACCGCGACACCATCGGCTCCTCGCTCGACAACATCTCCGAGCTGACCGTGGCCGTGGCCGACCTGCTGCGCCGCGGCCGGCCGCTGGTCAAGGAGGACATCGCCGCGCTGCGCGAGCTGGCCAAGCTGCTCAACAAGAAGGAGAACCGGGACAACCTGGCCAGCCTGCTGGACCGGATGCCCGAGACGATGACCGACCAGACCCGCACCGGCACCTACGGCTCCTGGTACCAGTACTACGTCTGCGGCGTCTCCGCGCGGATCGTGCTCCCGATCATCAAGGACCTGCCGATCCTCAGGGAGATCCAGGACTACCTGACCACGTTCTCCTTCAAGTCCAAGGCGCCGAGGTGTCAGGACCGATGAACAAGCACCAGCGCGCCCGCGACGCCCGCGTCCTGCGCCTCGGCGTGATCACCCTGGTGATCATGGCCGTGGTCTCCGCCGCGACCTTCAACCTCGGCAGGTTCCCGGGCTTCCGCGGCACCACCTACTACGCCGAGTTCAGCGACGCCAGCGGCATCCACAAGGGCAACATCGTGCAGGTCGGCGGAATCCGGGCCGGCCGGGTCGCCGCGGTCACCCTCGACGGGGACCGGGTCAAGGTGAGGTTCGAGATCGACGGCGACGTCGAGTTCGGCAAGGACAGCAGCGCCTCGATCGAGGTGCTCAACCTGCTCGGCGAGAAGTTCCTCGACCTCCAGCCCGGGGGCAAGGGCCAGCTCGCCGAGGGTGGCACCATCCCGGTCGAGCGCACCCAGGCCGCCTACGACATCGTCGGGGTGTTCGGCGACCTCACCACCACGACCGAGGAGATCGACACCCAGCAGCTCGCGCGGGCGCTGGACACCGTGGCCGACACCCTCGACGAGTCGGCGCCCGAGATCCAGGCGTCCTTCGACGGCATCTCCCGGCTCTCGCGGAGCATCGCCTCGCGCGACGCGGAGATCAAGACCCTCCTCGACAGCTCCAAGGAGGTCACCAAGGTCCTCGCCGACCGCAGCGACGACATCGTCGAGCTGATGAAGAACAGCGACCTGGTGTTCCAGGAGCTGACCAAGCGCAAGGACGCGGTGCATGCGCTGCTCGTCAACGCCCGCACCCTCGCCAAGGAGCTGCGCGGCGTGGTCAAGGACAACGAGTTGCAGATCGGTCCCGCGCTGCAGGAGGTCGACGGTCTGGTGTCCTTCCTCGTCTCCAAGAAGGACAAGCTGAAGGCGACGCTCAACGCCCTCGGTCCCTACGTGTCCATCCTCAGCAACATCATCGGGACCGGGCCGTGGTTCGACGCGTACGCCGCGAACGTGCTGGCCCTGCCCACCGGTGAGTTCGTCCCCGGGTTCGACGGGTGATCGCGATGGTGTCCACCGTGCTCAAGCGCATCGACCGGCGCGTGCTCGCGCTCGTCGCCGTCGTCCTGCTGGTCGCCGTGACGGTCAACCTGGTCCGCTCGCCGGCCGAGATGAAGACCGTCACCGCCCACTTCCCCCGCGCCGTCAGCGTCTACAAGGGCACCGACGTGCGGATCCTCGGCGTCAACGTCGGCAAGGTGACCGCGGTGATCCCCGAGGGCAACTCGGTCCGCGTCGACATGGAGTACGACGCGTCGTACCAGGTCCCGGCGAAGGCGCAGGCCGTCATCGTCACCCCGACCCTGGTCGCGGACCGCTTCGTCCAGCTCACCCCGGTCTTCCAGGGCGGCGACGTGATGGCCGACGGCGCCGACATCGCGCTGCCCGAGACCGCGGTGCCCGTCGAGCTGGACCGGATCTACGCCAGCCTGCAGTCGCTGACCCAGGCGCTCGGGCCCAACGGTGTCAACGCCGACGGCACCCTCGACCACCTGCTCGAGGCCGGCACGAAGGCGTTCAGCGGTCAGGGCGCCCGCGGCAACCAGATGATCCAGGACCTCGCCGACGCGGCGCAGACCTTCGGCGACGGCGCCGGCCCGCTGTTCGAGTCGGTCACGCAGCTCGCCAAGTTCACCACCACGCTCGCCGAGAACGACACGCTGGTGCGTGCGTTCATGCAGGACCTCACCGGCGTCTCGGCGATGCTCGCCGACGAGAGCGACGAGCTGCAGAAGGCCGTCGCCGCCGTCGCGAAGGCGGTCGGCAGCGTCAAGGGCTTCGTGCGGAACAACCGTGACGCCTTCGTGGCCGACATCGAGAAGCTCACCGAGGTGATGACGACGATCGCCTCCGAGAAGGACAACCTGCAGACCGCCGTCGAGGTGGCGCCGGTCGCGATGGGCAACCTGGCGATGGGCTTCGACCACGTCAGCGGCAGCCAGAACTCCCGCTTCGCCATCGGCGGCAATGTGTGGGACGCCGACGGCTTCATCTGCGGTGTGATCCAGCAGCACCCCTCGATGCCGCCCGCCCTCAAGGACACGGCCTGCGAGCTGATCGAGAAGCTGATCGAGCCGATCGTCACCCAGCTTCCGTGGCTGCCGCCCGAGTACAAGACCTACCTGCCCAAGCAGGCGGCCTCGAAGAAGGGCGTCAAGGTGCCGGAGATCTCCGACGTGTCCTACTCCACCGGCGACGACGTCTCGGTGCGGAACCTGCTGGGAGGCGGCTCGTGAGCACGACCCGGCGTTCTCCCGCGGCCCGGCGCTGGCGGGTCCTGGTGGCCCTGCTGCTCGGCACCGCCCTGCTCACCGGCTGCAGCAGCTTCGACGGTGCCTACGACCTGCCGCTGCCCGGCCACCCGGTCGACGCCGACGAGGCGTTCGAGGTGACGGCGTACTTCCGCGACGTGCTCAACGTGGTCCCGCGCTCGCCGGTGATGGTCGACGACGTCGTGGTCGGCGAGGTCACCGAGGTCGAGCGGTCCGGCTGGAACGCCAAGGTCACCTTGCGGGTGCGCGACGACGTCAAGCTGCCCGACAACGCGATCGCCGACATCCGGCAGGTCTCGCTGCTCGGGGAGAAGTACGTCTCGCTGCAGGCCCCGCAGCAGGAGGCCCCGACCGGCCGGCTCGGCCAGGGCGACGAGATCGCGCTCGCGCAGACCGGCCGCAATCCGGAGGTCGAGGAGGTGCTCGGCGCGCTGTCCTTCCTGCTCAGCGGGGGCGGCGTCGCGCAGCTCGGCACCATCACCCGCGAGGCCAACCTGGTCATGTCGGGGCGCGAGGACCGGCTGCGGGCGCTGCTGTCCTCGCTCGACTCGGTCGTCGGGACCATCGACCAGCAGAAGCTCGACATCATCTCGGCCCTCGAGTCGCTCGACAACCTGACCTCGACCCTCAACGCCGAGAAGAAGACGATCGGTGACGCGCTCGACGCGGTCGGCCCGGCCGTCGAGGTGCTGGCCGCGCAGCACGACGAGCTGGTCGCGATGCTCCGCTCACTCGACAAGCTCGGCGTCGTCGGCACCCGGGTGATCAACGCCAGCAAGGAGGACGTGCTGAAGATCCTCGCGGACCTCAGCCCGATCCTGCGCCGGCTCACCGAGGCCGACGAGCAGCTGGCCCCCGGCCTCAACCTGCTGGTGAGCTTCCCGTTCCCGCAGGCGGCCAACAACATCGTCCAGGGCGACTACGCCGACACGATCATCCGTGCGGACCTCAACCTCGAGAACCTCTACAAGACGCTCGGGCTGCCCGAGATCGAGCTGCCCGACCTCGGTCAGGTCCTCGACTCGGTGACCAAGTGCCTGCGCAGCGGCAGCCTCACCAGTGTGTCCTGCCTCAAGGTGCTCAGCGACGTCAACCTGCTGCTGGACCTGCAGAACAAGTGCAAGGACCCCACGATCAGCTCGAGCCCGGTCTGCAAGCTGCTCACCTCGCTGCCGAACCTCGACCTCGGCGGACTGCTCACCGGCTCCAACGGCGTCCTCGGCCCCGACGGGCTGCTCGGTGGGCTGGTCAAGGGGCTCACCGGGGCGCAGCGCTCGTCGTACCCGACCTCGACGGAGAGCCTGCTGGGCGGGGGGACGGCATGAGCAGGGGAGTGCGGATCCGGCTGATGGCCTTCGTGGTCCTCAGCGCCGTCGGCATCACCTACATCGCGGCCGGCTATCTGGGCATCGTCGACCGGATCACCGGCCGGGGGATCACCGTCACCGCCAGCCTGCCCGGCTCCGGCGGTCTCTTCGAGGGCAGCGAGGTGACCTACCGCGGCGTGAAGATCGGGCGGGTCTCGCGGATGGACACCACCGAGAAGGGCGTCGACGTCACCCTCGACCTCGAGGAGGACACCCGGCTACCGCTCGACTCGCGGGTCTTCGTCCACAACCTCTCGGCCGTCGGCGAGCAGTACCTCGACTTCCAGCCGCCCGACGAGAAGGGCCCCTACGCCGCCGACGGCGCGCGCTTCGTCGGCGACGAGAAGTCGCTGCCCGTCGACGAGGGCGACCTGCTCGTCGATCTCAACAGGTTCGTCGGCTCGGTCGACAAGGACAGCCTCGCGAAGGTGGTCGAGGAGCTCGGCACCATGTTCGCCGACACCGGCGACGATCTCCAGAGGCTGCTCGACGGCGGCTCGGCGTTCATCGCCGAGGCCAGCGCCCACACCGACGAGACGATCCAGCTGCTCGACAGCGGGCTCGCCGTGCTGAAGACCCAGCAGGGCCAGAAGGAGAACATCCGCCGGTTCGCCGGCGACCTCAACACGATCACCACGGCGCTGCGGGGCAGCGACGGCGACCTGCGCACGGTGCTCAGCGCGACGCCCGGGGCCGCGAAGGCGCTCACCCGGCTGCTCGAGGAGCTCGAGCCGACCATCCCGGTGCTGCTCGGCGACCTGGTCACCGTCGACCAGGTGCTGGTCACCGAGCTCGACGGCATCGAGCAGCTGCTCGTCACCTACCCGGTTCTCATCGCGGGTGGCCCGACCGGCAGCACCGCCGACGGCTGGGGGCACGTCAACCTGCAGTTCGACTACAGCGTCCCGCCCTGCACGAAGGGCTACGTCCCGCCGTCCGAGTGGCGCTCGACCCAGGATCTGACCGACCGCAAGCCGGCCGACGTCAGCTGCGCCGCGGGTGCGCCGTACTCCATGCGTGGGAGCAGGTACGCGCCGGCGTACCGGAAGAACCGGGCCTCGCCCGGGCGCGTCTACAGTGGCACCTACGACCCGTCCACCGGTGAGGTGCCCGGGCTGGTCGACAACCAGGGGACTCCGGTCGAGCTGCGGCAGCCGGAGGACCTCTCCGTCCTGGGAGGGGATGCGTGGAAGTGGCTGTTGGTCGGTCCGGTGGCGAGCAGGTGACCCCGCCGGTGACACAGGACAGGAGCCGCGTGCGCCTCAACATCGCGCTGTACGCCGCCACGGTCGTCTGCGGCTGCGTCGCGCTGCTGCTGCTCTACCTCCACGTCAGCACCTCCGACAACGAGGTCAACGGCACCGACGTCGTCCCCGGCGCGGGCCAGGACGTCGGCCGCGGCCTGGTCGAGGCCGTCCCGCTGGCCGACGACGCCGAGCAGACCCGCACCGCCGAGCAGCTCGACGCCGCGAGCAAGATGGTCACGGCCTTCGTGAACTTCGACTACCAGGACCCCCAGCGCACCATCGAGGCGGTCAAGTCGATGGCGACCGGCACCTTCCTGTCGCAGTACACCAAGGGCGCCAAGGACCTCGAGAAGCTCGCCACCGAGGCGCAGTCGAACATGGTCGCCGAGGTCGTCTGGACCGGCCTGGTCGCCGGCGACGAGGACACCGCGACGGCCATCGTCGCCACCAGCGGCACGGTGAAGAACAAGACGACGGACTTCCAGCCGGAGGCGCGCAACTACCGCATCCAGCTCGAGCTCGTGCGGGAGGGCGGTCGCTGGCTGACCAAGGACCTCCAGTACGTCGCGCTGGGCTGATGGCGCGCAGGACGAGGAGCAGATGAGCCGCCCCACCCCCCGCAAGCCCGCCAGCTCGCGCGGACAGACCCCCCGCCCGCGGCGGATCGCCGGCCAGGCCGGTGCGCCGCGCCCGGCCGCCGACGAGCCGCCGGTCGACGCGGTCGACGTCTCGGCCGACGGTCCGGTCGACGGTCCGGTCGACGTCTCGGCCGACGACCGGCCCGGCCTCCTGGCCCGGCCGCGCACCACCCGGATCCTGATCGCGGTGCTCGCCCTGGTCACCATCGCGCTGGTCGCGGAGTTCGTGCTGCTCGCCGTCGACCGCCTCGGCGACGACGACGAGCCGGCCCGGGCCGTCGACGGCGCCGGCCTGGTCGTGCCGAAGGGCCGCCCGGTCGTGGCCTCCGTGCTGCAGTGGCGCGACGGCGTCGAGGCCGCGGCGAAGGCCGCCCAGGAGCTGGTGTCGGTCGACTACGGCAGGTACGACGAGGAGGTGAAGGCCGCCGTCGCGCTGACGACCTCGCGCTACGAGAAGGACTATCTCAAGACGATCGGGGACGTGAAGGAGCAGGGCATCGCCCAGCAGCTCAAGGTCCAGGCGAGCGTCGTCGCCCAGGGTGTGGTGCGGGCCAACCGCACCCGGCTCGAGGCGCTGGTCTTCCTCAACCAGGTCGTGGAGCGGGTGCGCGACGGCAAGAAGGAGACCGTCGTGACGCCGTACCGCGTGCTCGTGACGATGGTCCACACCGACCACGGCTGGCTGGTCGACCGGCTCGACACCGACGACCCGTCCGGGGCCGCGAAGCAGGACGCGCCGAGCCAGGACACGCCGACCCACGACAAAACAAACTAGAACACGTTACAGTTCTGACGTGGCCACCCCAGGAGGAAGTAACCATGGACTGTGACCTGGCCGTGGTCGGCGCGGGCCCGACGGGCCTGTTCGCCACCTACTACGCCGGCTTCCGCGGGATGCGCGTCGCGCTGATCGACTCGCTGCCCGAGCTCGGCGGCCAGATCACGGCGATGTACCCGGAGAAGGCGATCCTCGACGTCGCCGGCTTCCCCGACGTCAAGGGCCGGGACCTGGTGGAGGGCCTGGTCGCCCAGGCGCTGACCGCGAAGCCCGAGCAGCTCCTCGGTCGGACGGCGACCGACCTGGTCACCGACGACGACGGCCTCACCCTGACCCTCGACGACGGCACCGCCGTGCGCGCCAAGGCGATGGTCATCACCGCCGGCATCGGCAAGTTCAGCCCGCGCCCGCTCCCGGCGGCCGAGGGCTGGATCGGCCGGGGCGTCGAGTTCTTCGTGCCCGGCTTCGAGCCCTATCGCGACCAGGACGTCGTCATCGTCGGCGGCGGCGACAGCGCCTTCGACTGGGCGATCCACCTCGAGCCGATCGCGCGCTCGGTCACCCTGGTCCACCGCCGCGACGCCTTCCGGGCCCACCAGCGCACCGTCGACCAGGTTCTCGCCTCGTCGGTCCAGGTCGTCACCAGGGCCGAGGTGGCCGCGCTCCGCGACGCCGGCGGCGGTACGGCGGGCCCGCTCGCCGAGCTCGAGCTGGTCGTCGACGGCGAGTCCCGGGTGCTGCCCGCGCAGGCCGTGGTCGCCGCGCTCGGCTTCGTGGCCGACCTCGGCCCGCTGCAGCAGTGGGGCCTCGAGACCCGGCGGCGCCACGTGGTGGTCGACTCGTCGATGCGTACCTCGCTGCCGCGGGTGTTCGCGGCCGGCGACATCACCGAGTACCCCGGCAAGGTCCGGCTGATCGCCGTCGGCTTCGGCGAGGCCGCGACCGCCGTCAACAACGCCGCCGTGGTCGTCGACCCGAGCGCCCACGTGTTCCCCGGCCACTCCTCGGAGGGCAGCTGATGAGCTCCGGACGCGACCGGGTCAGGCTGAGCGAGGACGAGATCCAGGCCCTGCTCGGCGAGAACCTCAAGGTGCAGGTGGCGGCCAACGGCCGCGACGGGCTCCCGCACCTCACCACGCTCTTCTACGTCGTGCGCGAGGGCCGGATCGCGTTCTGGACCTACGGCCGCAGCCAGAAGGTCCGCAACCTCGAGCGCGACCCGCGGGTGAGCGCGCTGGTCGAGGACGGCACCGACTACGTCGAGCTGCGCGGCGTCTCCATCGAGGGCCGCGCCGAGATCGTGCGCGACCCGGCGACCATCCTCGAGATCGGCTCGGCGGTCGCGACCCGGATGGTCGGGGCCGACGCGTTCGAGTCGCTCGGCGAGATCGGGATGCAGGCCGTGCAGAAGCAGGCGACCAAGCGGGTGGGCGTGATCATCCACCCCGAGCGGGTCGCGTCGTGGGACCACCGGAAGATGACCTGAAAGGCACCGTCATGAAGATCAAGGTCGACTTCGACCTGTGTGAGTCCAACGGCCTGTGCGAGGCCATGGCTCCGGAGGTGTTCGAGCTGGACGACGACGACTTCCTCCAGCTGCACACCGAGCACACCACCGACGAGAACGTCGAGAACGTCAAGCGCGCCGTCGCGGCCTGCCCGCGCGCCGCCATCACCCTGGTGGAGGACGAAGCGTGACCAGCACCAGCCTGGACGGCAAGGTCGCCGTCGTCACCGGCGCCGGCGCGGGTCTCGGCCGCGTCGAGGCGCTCGCCCTCGCCCGGGCCGGTGCCCGGGTCGTGGTCAACGACCTGCCGGGCGCCGGGGACGAGGCCGCGGAGGAGATCCGCTCGCTCGGCGGCGAGGCGGTCGTCGTACCCGGTGACGTGAGCGAGCGGGCCACGGCCGACGCCATGGTGGCGGCCGCCGTCGACGGGCTCGGCGGCCTCGACATCGTGGTCAACAACGCCGGCATGACCCGCGACAAGATGCTCTTCAACCTCGGCGACGACGAGTGGGACGCGGTGATCGCGGTCCACCTGCGCGGTCACTTCCTGCTCTCGCGCAACGCCGCGGCCTACTGGCGCGGCCGGGCCAAGCAGAGCGAGACCGGCACGGTCTACGGCAGCATCGTCAACACCGCCTCCGAGGCGTTCCTGGGCGGCTCGCCCGGCCAGGCCAACTACGCCGCCGCCAAGGCCGGCATCGCGGCGCTCACCCTGTCGAGCGCCCGCGGCCTGTCGCGGATCGGCGTGCGCGCCAACGCGATCTGCCCGCGGGCCCGCACCGCGATGACCGCCGAGGTCTTCGGCGAGGACCGGTCCGGCAGAGCCGTCGACCCGTACTCGCCCGAGCACGTCGCGCCGCTCGTCGCCTACCTGGCCTCGCCGGCCGCGGAGCGGATCACCGGCCAGGTGATGGTGGTGTACGGCGGGATGGTGGCCGTCGTCGCCGCCCCGGTCGTCGAGGAGCGCTTCGACGCCTCCGGCGACCTGTGGACAGCCGACGACCTCGACAAGCAGCTCGGCGGCTTCTTCGCCGACCGTGACCCGAATGTCGGCTTCGCCGCCGACTCGATCATGAGGATCACCGTCTGATGGGACGTCTCGACAGCAAGATCGCCATCGTCACCGGTGCCGCGATGGGGCAGGGCGCCGAGATCGCCCGTGCCTACGTGACCGAGGGCGCGAAGGTCGTGATCGCCGACGTCGCCGAGGAGCAGGGTCAGGCACTGGCCGACGCGTTGGGTGAGAGCGCCCACTTCGCGCACCACGACGTCAGCGACGCGACCTCCTGGGCCTCGCTCGTCGAGGACGCCAACGCCCGCTTCGGCGCGGTGAACGTGCTCGCCAACAACGCCGGCATCCTGCGCTTCGGCGACATCGAGCGGATGCCCGCCGAGGAGGTCGAGCTGCTCTGGCGGGTCAACCAGCTCGGCGTCTTCCTCGGCATGCAGGCGGTCAGCCGCACCATGCGCAAGAACGGTGGCGGCTCGATCATCAACGCCTCGTCCGTCGAGGGCCTGGCCGGCATGCCGTCATGCACGGCGTACGCCGCCACCAAGTGGGCGATCCGCGGCATGACCAAGTGCGCGGCGATGGAGCTGGGCCCGAAGGGGATCCGGGTCAACTCGGTCCACCCCGGGATGATCGACACCCCGATGACCCGGGTCCATGGGGGCGACGCCGCCATGGAGTACGGCGCCAGCAAGGTGCCGCTGCGCCGGGTCGGCACCCCGGAGGACATCGCGCCGGTCTACGTCTTCCTCGCGAGCGACGAGTCGTCGTACATCAACGGCGCGGAGATCGCGGTCGACGGCGGCGTGACCTCGACGCACGCGTTCGGGGCCTGACGGCCCCGCCGGGGGTCAGTCGCGGAGGATGAGGTGAACGGCCTTCTCCATGTGCGCCGCGGTCTCCGCGGCCGTGGAGCGGCCGGTCACCCAGGCCACCAGGGCGGAGAGCCACACGTCGCCGATGACGCGCGCGATGGCGACGTCGTCGTCGGTGAGCGCGTCCTCGGCGGGGACGCCGCCGTGCATCGCGTGGGTGACGATCGAGGTCATCGCCATGCCGACGACGTGGATCTCGTTGGTCACGCTGCTGTCGGCGAACATGAAGGCGCGGGTGAGCGCCTCGGTGAGCTTGGGGTCGCCCTGCATGCCGCGGGCCATCCGCTTGAGCACGTAGAGCACCCGCTCGGCCTGGGTGTCGCCCGGGATCTCGCGCTCGTTGAGGCGCGCCGAGGCGTCCTCGAACTGGCGGCCCAGGGCGGAGACCAGCAGGTGGATCTTGGACGGGAAGTAGCGGTACAGCGTGCCGAGGGCCACGTCGGCCTGCTCGGCCACCGCGCGCATCTGCACGGCGTCGAAGCCGCCCGACTTGGCCAGCTCGTAGGTCGCGTCGAGGATTCGCTTGCGGCGCTCCCGCTGCGCGGCCGATCCGAGGTCATCGGACGTGGACGGGTTCGCGATGCTCACGGAGAGGTCCCCCTGCTCTGGTGTGACGGACGGGTCGATGTGGACCCAGTCGATAGGCTACCGGCAAGTAGCGCATAATTTGGAACACGTTCCACTACGTTTCTGTTTCGGCCCTGCTCCCCGGGAGCTCGAAAAAGGGGAGAAGTACCTGATGCGAATCGCGATGCTGTCCTACCGCAGCAAGCCCCATGTCGGCGGGCAGGGGATCTACATCCGCCGGCTCACCCGGGAGCTGGTCGCGCTCGGTCACACCGTCGAGGTGTTCTCCGGGCAGCCGTACCCGGAGCTCGACGAAGGGGTGGCCCTCACCAAGGTGCCGAGCCTGGACCTCTACCGGCCCGGCGACGAGTTCCGCAACCCGCGCCCGAGCGAATACCGCGACCTGATCGACGTCGAGGAGTGGCTGACCATGCGCAGCGGCGCCTTCCCGGAGCCGCTGACCTTCAGCAAGCGCGTGGTGAAGGTGCTCAGGGAGCGTCGCGACGACTTCGACATCGTCTTCGACAACCAGACCCTGGCGACGCCGCTGCTCGGCATCGAGGACCCCTCGACGGTCGGCCTGCCGCTGGCCGCGACGATCCACCACCCGATCACGATGGACCGCCGCATCGAGCTCGCCGCCGCCGTGTGGGCCAAGCGCAAGCAGGGCTCCAGATGGCGCCTCGAGCTGCCGAAGATCGGCGTGTGGCGCTGGTACTCCTTCCTGGCCCAGCAGAAGCGCACCGCGCCCAGGCTGCGCCGGGTGATCGTGCCGTCCGAGTCGTCCAAGCGCGACGTCGTTCGCGAGTTCAAGGTCGACCCGGCCCGGATCGAGACCATCCTGCTCGGCGTCGACGACCGCTTCGTGCCGCCCACCGAGCCCCGCGTACCCGGCCGCATCCTCGCGATGGCCAGCGCCGACGCGCCGCTCAAGGGCATCTCGGTGCTGCTCGAGGCGTTCGCGAAGCTCGTCGTCGAGCGCGACCTCGAGCTCGTCTTGGTGACCAAGCCCAAGGAGGGCGGCGTCACCGAGAGGCTGATCGACCAGCTCGGCATCGTCGACCGGGTCTCCTTCGCCAGCGGCCTCACCGACGACGAGCTCGTCGCGCTGATGGGCTCGGCCGAGCTGGCCTGCGTGCCCTCGCTCTACGAGGGCTTCTCGCTCCCGACCGCCGAGCTGATGGCCTGCGAGACACCGCTCGTGGTCTCGCGCGCCGGCGCCATCCCCGAGGTCGTCGGCCCCGACGGCCTGTGCGCCGACGTCGTGGAGCCCGGTGACGTCGGCGCGCTGACCACCGCCCTCGCCGGCCTGCTCGACGACCCGGCGCGCCGGGCCGAGATGGGCGCCGCCGGCCGCCGTCGGGTCAAGGAGCTGTTCAGCTGGAGTGCCGTCGCCGCGGGCACGGCCGCCGTGCTGGAGGACGTGATCGCCGAGTACCGGACCGAGAAGGCCGAGAAGAGGGCCTGAGGAGACTGACATGCTGACCGTTGACTTCGACCGCCTGGGCCTGCAGGCCGGTGACCGCGTCCTCGACATGGGCGCCGGCGCCGGGCGTCACAGCTTCGAGATGTACCGCCGCGGCGCCGACGTGATCGCCTTCGACCTCGACGCCGAGGAGCTCGAGAACGTCCGCAACCTGTTCGTCGCCATGAAGGAGGCCGGTGAGGTGCCCGCGGGCGCCGAGGCCGACGTCAAGCAGGGCGACGCGCTCGCGCTGCCCTTCGCCGACGGCGAGTTCGACCGGATCGTGTGCTCCGAGGTGCTCGAGCACATCCACGACGACGTTGCGGCGATCCGCGAGCTGATCCGTGTCCTGCGCCCTGGCGGCACCCTTGCCGTCACCGTGCCCCGGTGGCTGCCCGAGGTGATCAACTGGCGCCTGTCAGAGGCCTACCACAACGCTGCCGGCGGGCACATCAGGATCTACACAGACCTCGAGCTGGTCGACAAGGTCACCAAGGGCGGCCGCCTCAACGACGGCACCCCCGGCGACGCCATGGTGTTCGACGGGAAGTCCTACACCCACGGCCTGCACGCGCCGTACTGGTGGATCAAGTGCGCCGTCGGTGTCGAGAACGACGGCCACCCGCTCGCCAAGGCGTACCACCGGCTGCTGGTCTGGGAGATCATGAAGCAGCCCAAGACGCTCCAGCTCGCCGGCAAGGTGCTCGATCCGATGATCGGCAAGTCGATGGTCCTCTACTTCCGGAAGCCCGAGTGACGGCGACGCCCGAGGTCGCGCTCTCGCGGCTGCCGTCCCTCGACGGCGTGCTCAGCGCCCAGCAGGTCGCCGACACCGCCGCGGCGATCGCGGCGATGCAGGAGCCGTGGGGCGCCGTGCCGTGGACCACCGGCGAGCACGTCGACATCTGGAACCATGTCGAGGCCGCCATGGCGATGCTCGTCGGCGGCCAGGTCGAGGCGGCCGAGCGTGCCTACGCCTGGATCCCGACCATGCAGCGCGCCGACGGCTCGTGGCCGATGAAGATCGTGGGCGGCGTCGCGGACGACGAGCGCGGCGAGGTCAACATGTCGGCGTACTTCGCCGTCGGCCTGTGGCACCACTGGCTGGTGCGCCGTGACATCCGCTTCGTCGAGCGCTACTGGTCCTCGGTCCGCGCGGGCCTGGACTTCGTGGTCTCGCTGCAGGAGCCCTTCGGCGGCATCCGCTGGACGCCGATCGACGACTTCTGCCTGCTCACCGGCAGCTCCTCGATCTACCACTCGCTGCGCGCCGGCGTCGCCCTCGCGGACCTGATGGACGACCCGCAGCCCGAGTGGGAGCTCGCCGGTGGCCGGCTCGGCCACGCCGTGCGCACCCATCCCGACCGGTTCGCCGACAAGTCGACGTACTCGATGGACTGGTACTACCCGGTCCTCGGCGGCGCCGTGCGCGGCGACGCGGCCCGGGCGCTGCTCGCGCGCCGCTGGGACGACTTCGTGGTGCCCGGGCTGGGGATCCACTGCGTCGACACCAACCCCTGGGTCACCGGGGCCGAGACCTGCGAGCTGGCCATGGCCCTCGACGTCCTGGGCGACCACGCCCGCGCGCTCGCCCTGGTCGGCGACATGCAGCACCTGCGCGAGCCCGACGGGCGCTATTGGACCGGCTGGGTCTATGACGAGCGCAAGCTCAAGGGGACCCGCCCGGTCCCCGACCATGTCATCGACGAGCCGCGCGACGTGTACTGGCCGCACGAGCACACGACGTACACCGCCGCCGCGGTGATCCTCGCCGTCGACGCGCTCGGGGAGACCTACGGTCAGGCCACCCCCGGCTCGGGGATCATGCGCGGCACGTCGCTCGCCCCGCACTTCGAGGAGCTGGCGTTGGAGTGCGAGTGCTCGTCAGCCGAGCGGATCTCCGGCCGTTCCTGAGGTGCGCTGGAGGACGCGGAGCGAACCCGTGTGGGTGACCTCGGTGAAGGCGCCGGAGGCCAGCGCGGGCAGGTAGATCTGCTCGTACGGCGGCCGCCCGCCGTCGGCGGGGTCGGGGAAGACGTCGTGGATGGCGAGGTGGCCGCCGGCCTCGACCCAGTGCGCCCAGCCTCGGTAGTCGGCGCGAGCCGGCTCCTCGCCGTGCCCGCCGTCGATGAAGAGCAGTGAGAGCGGCGTGTGCCAGTGGGCGGCGACGGTGGTGGACTGGCCGACGACGGCGACGACCTGGTCCTCGAGGCCGGCGCGCGCGATGTTCTTGCGGAACTGGCCCAGGGTGTCCATCAGCCCGAGCTCGGGGTCGACGACGCTGGCGTCGTGGTGCTCCCAGCCGGCCTGGTTCTCCTCGGAGCCGCGGTGGTGGTCGACGGTGAAGACGATCCCGCCCACCTGGCGGGCGGCCGCGCCGAGATAGATCGCGGACTTGCCGCAGTAGGTCCCGACCTCGAGCGCGGGGCCGTGGGGGAGTCGCTCGAGCGCGATCCGGTGCAGCAGGGTGCCCTCGTCCTCGGGCATGAAGCCCTTCGCACTGCGGGCGTGGTCCAGCAGGTCGGACGGCATGGTGTCGGTCACCCGGTCACTCTAGTAGAGTTAGAACAGGTTCTAGTTGGAGAGCGGGAGTCCGAATGTCCCTCGGTATCAGTGACGAGCAGGTCGAGCTCGCCGACAGCCTGCGCAAGTGGGCGGCCAGCCTGTCGCCGCTGGAGGCGGTCCGCGCCGCCGAGGGCGACGTGTCCGCCGACTTCGCTGCGGTCCGCGCCGCGGCCGACGCGATGGGGATCGCCGCGATCGCCGTACCCGAGGCGGACGGCGGTGGGGGCGGGACCGTCCTCGACCAGGCCGTTGCCCTGGAGGCATGCGCCCACGAGCTGGTGCCCGGCGGGCTGCTCGGCTCCGCGATCGGGGCCCTGCTGACCGGCCGTCCGGGGCGGTACGGCGTGCAGGTGCATCCCGGCGGCGTGGTGTGGGACGGCGGCGCGGCCGACGCGCACCTCCTCCTCGACGACGGCGAGGTCGCGGCCGCGACCGGGCTCGACCTGAGCGCCCGGCACGGATCGGCGTCGGGAGGCGGCGGGCGCCCCGACGACCGGCGCCGGCTGCTCGCCGTCACGCTGGCGGCTGCCGAGGCGGCGGGCGTGACCCGCTGGTGTCTGGAGACCGCGGTCGACTACGCCAAGGTGCGCGAGCAGTTCGGCCAGCGGATCGGCGCCTTCCAGGCGATCAAGCATCTGTGTGCCGAGATGCTCGAGACCGCCGAGGCCGTCACCGCCGCCGCCTGGGACGCGGCCGCGGCGGCTGACTCCGGTGATCCGGCGCAGTGGGCGTTCGCCGCCGAGGTCGCCCATGTGACCTGCTTCGAGGGTGCCGTCGAGGTCGCCAAGGCCTGCATCCAGGTCCTCGGCGGCATCGGCTTCACCTATGAGCACGATGCCCATCTGTACCTGCGCCGCGCGCTCACCCTGCGCGCTCTCGTCGGCTCGGCCGACGCCGCGGCCGAGCGGGTGACCGCGGCCGCTGTCGCCGGCGTCCGCCGCCGGGTCGACGTCGACCTCGCGGGTCGCGACGTCGTCCTGCGCCCCGAGGTCCGTGCGATCGCCGAGCGGATCGCCGGGCTGCCGGCGGGGGAGCAGCGCCCCGCCCTGGTCGACGCGGGCTACCTGACGCCGCACTGGCCCGCGCCCCACGGCCTGGGCGCCGACCCCACCACGCAGATCGTGATCGACCAGGAGCTCGGCCGGGCGGGCGTCGTACGGCCGGACCTGGTGATCGCCGGCTGGGCGGTCCCGACGATCCTGGCCCACGGCACCGACGCCCAGCGCGAGCGCTTCGTACGGCCCTCGCTGCTCGGCGAGCTGACCTGGTGCCAGCTGTTCTCCGAGCCCGGCTCGGGCTCCGACCTGGCGTCGCTGCGCACCCGCGCGGTGCGCGTCGAGGGCGGCTGGTCGCTGACCGGCCAGAAGGTGTGGACCTCGGTCGCCGAGCGGGCCGACTGGGGCATCTGCCTGGCCCGCACCGACATCGAGGCTCCTCGGCACAAGGGGATCACCTACTTCCTCGTCGACATGCGCGCCGCCGGCATCGAGGTCCGCCCGCTGCGCGAGATCACCGGCCAGGCGCTGTTCAACGAGGTCTTCCTCGACGACGTCTTCGTCCCCGACGAGTGTGTGGTCGCCGAGCCCGGCGACGGCTGGCGCCTGGCCCGCACCACCCTCGCCAACGAGCGCGTCGCCATGGCCGGCGCCCGCCTCACCAAGAGCGTCGAGCGCGCCGTCGAGCTGGCTGCCGTGCGCGACCTGGCTCCGACCGAACG
The DNA here is from genome assembly GCF_054954065.1 of Nocardioides sp. S5-5. Classification (NCBI taxonomy): domain Bacteria; kingdom Bacillati; phylum Actinomycetota; class Actinomycetes; order Propionibacteriales; family Nocardioidaceae; genus Nocardioides; species Nocardioides sp. S5-5. The sequence goes on along the minus strand of NZ_CP199913.1, from coordinate 2,721,985 downwards.
GGTCGAGGTCGGCCGTCAGGTCGCCCTGGCCACGGTGTGTGCCCTCCTCGGTGTCCGCGCCACCCTGCGCACCCTCGGCGGCCACGGCCCCGGCGCGGAGTCCAGCGTCGCCAAGCTGCTCGGCGTTCGCAGCCGCCAGGACTCGTCCGAGCTGGTCGTCCGCCTGCAGGGCGAGGCCCTCGCCCTGCTGGACGGTATCGGCAAGGAGACCGGTGACCCGCTCGCCGCCGACGTCTGGGAGCAGCTCAACACCCGTTGTCTGTCCATCGCCGGCGGCACCACGCAGATCCTGCGCAATGTCGCCGGCGAGCGGATCCTGGGTCTGCCGCGCTGAGTCGGGATCCACTGGTTCCCCGCTCCCGCAGGCGTCGCTCGACCTCGGCGACGGACGTCAGCAGCTGCTCATGCTCCACCCGGAGCCTGCTCCGCTCGGCTTGCCTCCCGCGGGCACGGTTCGTCCGAGACGGGACGAGGTGGTGGGGTGCCGCGAGAGTGGACCTCGATCAGGGCTCAGGCCGATGCGTCCCCAGCACCTGTGGACAACCGCTCGCGCCGCCACCCGTTCCAGTGCCAGTGCAGGAACCGGTCGGTGGCGCGGACGAGGTGCTGGGAGCGGATCGAGGGGAAGACGTCGAAGGCGTGCTGCGCGCCCGGGAGCTCGGCGTAGGTGATCGTCCGCTTCGACGTCGCCCGCAGTGCGGCGACGAACGCCCGCGCCTGCCTGACGTCGACCAGGGTGTCCCGCGAGCCGTGGATCACGAAGAAGTCCGGTGCGTCGGCGGTGACCCGCAGCAGCGGGCTGGCCTCCTCGAAGACCGCGAGCTCGGAGCGCGGCGACCTCTTGAAGACGATCGGCGCGAGGAACCTGTCGCGCATCAGCTCGGCGGTGCGCAGCCCGCTCGCGCCGGCGAGGTCGTAGACGCCGTAGTAGGGGATCGCGGCCTGGACCGTGGTGTCGGCCGACTCGAAGCCGGGCTGGAACTCGGGCGCGTTCGGTGTCACCGCCGCCAGTGCGCTGAGGTGCCCTCCGGCCGAGCCGCCCGTGATCGCGACGTACGACGGATCACCGCCCCACTCGGCGATGTGCGCGCGGATCCACGCCAGTGCCGCCTTCACGTCCACGATCTGTGCCGGCCACGGGTCGCGCGGTGCGAGCCGGTAGTTGATCGCGACGCAGACCCACCCGCGCGCGGCCAGGTGCTGCATCAGCGGCAGGCCCTGCTGCTCCTTGGTGCCGATCGTCCAGCCGCCGCCGTGGACCTGCAGCAGCACCGGTGCGCCCGAGGCCGGTGTCACCTCCGAGGTGTAGATGTCCAAGAACCCCCGCCGCCCGTACGGTGCGAAGGGGATGTCGCGATGTACCTCGACCCCAGCGCGGCGCCCCGCCCGGCCGAATGCGAAGGGGTTGGCCAGGCGTCGCCACGGCGTCGCGAGGTCCGCGGGGGTCGGGCGGGCGTCGAGCTGCTCGACGTAGTCGACGCCGAGTCCCTCGACCAGCGCGTCCTCGGCGTCGTCGACAGCCTGTCGGCTCTGCCGGACCAGGTACGCGAGCCCCGCGCTCGACAGACCGGCCAGCGCGAGTCCGCGCCAGGAGCGCCGCGATCCGGTGGTGTGGGCCGCGGCGTCGGCGACGGTCAGTCCCAGGAGGTGGGGCGCGAGCTCACCGGTCAGCCAGCCGGCGAAGAACGCCGGGATGCCGGTGCGGAAGCCGGGGACGGGCCGGACGGCGTTGGCGGTCAGTGCGGCGGTGAGGAGCTGGCGCCGGACGAATCCCATGACCCGAGAGTATCCGGGTCGTTGTGAGAAACTGGTACCCGTTCTAGTTGTCATGGGGGGTCGGCGGATGGATCGGCTGTCGGGACTGGATGCGAGCTTCCTCTACCTGGAGACGCCCGCCCAGCTGATGCACGTGTGTGCGGTGATGGTGCTCGACCAGGCGACGATGACCGCGCCGTACGCGTTCGCCGCGATGCGGCGTGAGATCGAGGTCCGGGTCCGCGACGTGCCGGGCTTCACCCGCAAGATCCGCGGCGTCCCGCTCGGTCTCGACCACCCGGTCTGGGTGCGGGACCGGGGCTTCGACATCGAGCGCCACGTCCACCGGCTGGCCCTGCCGACACCCGGCGGGTACGCCGAGCTGATGGATCTGTGCGCCCATCTCGCCTCGCTGCCGCTCGACCGCTCCCGCCCGCTGTGGGAGATGTGGGTGATCGAGGGCTACCGGCCCGACGGCGACGAGGGCGAGAAGGTCGTCGTGTTCGCCAAGATGCACCATGCGACCGTCGACGGCGTCTCGGGCTCCAACCTGATCTCCCACCTGTGCTCGCTCGAGCCGGACTCCCCGCCGCTGGTCTCCGAGAACGCCGCACATCCCCGTGACCCCGGTCGGGGCGAACTGCTCGGCCGTGCCGTCATCGGTACGGCGACCCGCCCGGTCACCCTGGTCAAGGTGCTCAAGCCCTCGGCCCAGCTGGTCACCAGGAGCATCGGCCGCGCGCGCCAGGGCACCGCCATGGCCGCACCCTTCTCCGCGCCGAGGACCTCCTTCAACGGCACCATCACCTCGCACCGCTCGATCGCGATGGCCGACCTCGACCTCGAGGAGATCCGCCGGATCAAGAAGCTCACCGCCACGACGGTCAACGATGTCGTGCTCGCCGTCTCCGGCGGCGCGCTGCGGGCCTACCTCGCCGAGCGCGACGAGCTGCCCGAGTCCTCGCTGCTGGCCACGGTTCCGGTGAGCGTGCGCGACAGCTCGCGGCGCGCGACCGGCGCCAACAAGGTCTCAGCGCTGTTCACCAGGCTCGGCACCGACGTCGGCGACCCGCTGGAGCGGCTGGCGATGCTGGCCGAGCGCAACCGTCACGCCAAGGAGCACCACAACGCGATCAGCGCCGACGCGCTCCAGGACTGGGCGGAGTTCGCCGCGCCCCGGACCTTCGGTCTGGCGGTGCGCGCCTACGCCAGCCTGCGCCTCGCCGAGCGCCACCCGGTCGTCCACAACCTGGTGATCTCCAACGTCCCCGGACCGCCGATCCCGCTCTACTTCATGGGAGCGCGGATCGACGCGCTGTGCCCGCTGGGCCCGGTCTTCCACGGCGCCGGCCTCAACATCACCGTGATGTCGAACGCCGGGCAGATGCACGTCGGCGCCATCGCCTGCCGCGAGTCGATGCCCGACGCCGACGCCCTGGTCCGTCACTTCCCGGCCGAGCTGGCCCGGCTCAGCGCAGCGGTCGACGGAGATCCCGCCGCCGCGCGTTGACGGTGGCGGCCGCCTCGACGAAGCGCGGCACGAACCGCTCCGCGCCGAGGACGCACCCCGCGTGCCCGTCGTCGACCTCGTGGATGGTCGCCCCCGGGATCGCCCGGGCCAGCGCGATCTGCCGGTCCGTCGGGATCACCCGGTCGCGCATCATGACCACGACGGCGGTCGGTACGTCGATCCGGCCCAGCCAGGGCCGCGAGTGGTGCCGCCCGAGCGCGGCGAGCGCCTGCCCCACCGCCCACGGGCTGGTCGAGCGGAACTCTCGCAGTGCCCACGTGTGCAGGTCGGAGACCTCGAGGTCGACCCCACGCGCGGCGGCCCGCGCGGCGCGCACCGCCGTACGGGAGCGCGACACGCCGCGCAGCGCGACCATCGTGGAGCCCATCCCCAGGAAGAAGCCACGCTCGGCCGCGGTGAGCTGGAACCGGTCGGTCGTCGCGCCGAGCACCAGCCCCGCGACGAGAGAGGGGTGCTGGCGCCACACCCGCTGCGCCACGATCGAGCCCATCGAGTAGCCGCCGACGATCACCTCGCCCAGTCCGAGTGCGCCGACCAGCGCGGCCACGTCGTCGGCGCAGTCCGAGAGCGAGAGCTCCGCGCTCTGGATGCCGCGCCCGTGCCAGCGCTGGTCGAGGGTCACCACCCGGAATCGCTGGGAGAGCGACTCGATGGTGGGGAACCAGGTCAGCAGGCCGGTCGTGCCGAGTGCGTGCAGCAGCACGATCGTCGGCGACTCCGGATGCGGGCCCGGCGTGTCGGTGACGTACGTCGACCCGCCCCGTCCCGGCAGCGCGACCATCCGTCCCGGCGGGATCCGGGTCGGCGGCAGCGCCACCCGGCGACGCGCCACGTCGATCAGTGAGACGGCACCCATGCGAGCCACACTAGAACACGTTACAGTTTCTCCGTGGATGCAGAGGCGATCAACGCAGTACGTGCCGTCCTCGGCGAGGTGCTCGAGCGCGAGTCCGACGCTCGGGACTGGGCGGCCTGGGCCGGCGCGGGCCTGACCGCGCTGCCGGTCCCGGAGGAGCACGGCGGCGAGGGCCTCGGCCTCGCCGAGGTCGCCGTCCTGCTGCGCGAGGCCGGCCGGGCCGGCGTCCGGGTGCCGGTGTGGGAGACGCTGTGCTGCGGCGCGCTCACCCTCGGTGGCCACGGCACCGACACCCAGCGCAAGGAGCTGCTGCCCGCGATCGCCGCCGGCGAGCTGGTCGTCGCGCCGGCGCTGCGCGGCGAGGCGACCTACGTCGACGGCGCGGTCTTCGGTCGCAAGCTCGCCGTCACCTTCGCCGAGCGGGCCGCCCGCCTCCTGGTGACCGCGATCGACGGCGACCGCGAGGTCGTCGTGCTGGTCGACCCCACCGCGCCCGGCGTCACCCTGCTTCCGGCCGGCGCGGCCAGCGCCGTCCCGCAGCACACCGTGGTCCTGGAGGGGGCCCCCGCCGAGCCGCTCGCCGACGGCGCCGCCGCGCGGCTGCGCGACCTGGCCCGTGCGGGCCTCGCCGTCACCGCGGCCGGCGTGCTCGCCGGCGCGCGCGACCTGACCGCCGACTACGTCAAGGGCCGCCGGCAGTTCGGCCGCGCCCTGGCCGAGTTCCAGGCCGTCTCGTTGCAGATGGCCGACGTGTACGTCGTCTCGCGCACCCTCGACCTGGCGGCCGACAACGCCGTGTGGCGGGTCGCCGAGGGCCTGCCGGCCGCCGACGACCTCGCCGTCGCCGGCTACTGGGCGAGCCGGGTCGCGCCGTACGCCTTCCGCACCTGTCACCACCTGCACGGCGGCATGGGCGTCGACATCACCTACCCGCTGGTCGGCTACACGACGTGGGGCACCGACCTCGCGCACGCGCTCGACACCACGGCCGCGCAGGTCCCGGTCGAGTCCGCGGACAGCAAGAACCTCGAGCTCACCGAGGAGCAGCGCTCCCTCAAGGCCCGGCTGCGCGCGTACTTCGGCGGCGTCGCCGCGGAGTTCGAGGGCCAGCACGACCCGGACCCGGTCGAGGGCGCGTGGGACCGCCACGGCCCGACGTACTCCCGCCTGGTCCGCCGGCTCGGCACCGACGGCTGGATGGGCGTCGGCTGGCCCACGGAGTACGGCGGTCACGGGCTCGGCGAGATCGAGCAGACGATCTTCGCCAACGAGGCACAGTACGCCGACGTGCATCTGCCGTCGGTCACGCTGCAGACCGTCGGGCCGACCCTGATCCGCTACGGCACGCAGAAGCAGAAGGACCTCTTCCTCAAGCGGATCCTCGAGGGCGACGTGCACTTCGCGATCGGCTACAGCGAGCCCGACGCCGGCACCGACCTGGCGTCGCTGCGCACCACCGCGCGCTTGGTCGAGGGTGACGGCGACCCGTACTACGTCGTCAACGGCCAGAAGATGTGGACCACCGGCGGCCACCACGCCGACTACCTGTGGCTCGCGGTGCGCACCGACCCGGACGCTCCCAAGCACAAGGGCATCTCGATCCTGATCGTGGACACCAAGGACCCCGGCTACTCCTGGACGCCGATCATCACCGCCGACGGCTCGCACCACGTCAACGCCACCTACTTCAACGACGTCCGGGTCCCCGTCGACATGCTGGTCGGCGAGGAGAACCAGGGCTGGCGGCTGATCACCACGCAGCTCAACCACGAGCGGGTCATGCTCGGCCCGGCCGGCCGGATCGAGGGCCTGCGCGACCGCGTCGTGCGCTGGGCCGATGCCGCCGGCGTCCGCGGCGAGCCCGACGTACGGGACCTGCTCGGCAAGGCCACGGCGGTGTTCCGGATCAACGAGCTGCTCAACTGGGAGGTCGCGCGCGCCGCGGCCGCCGGCGAGATCGAGGTGGCCGACGCGTCCTCGTCGAAGGTGTTCGCCTCCGACCAGGTCCAGCACCTGCTCGCCGACCTCATCGCGCTCGTCCACCGACACGGTGACGCGGGGGAAGCGGAGACGAAGGACCTGCTCGACTACCTCGACGCGCAGGCCAAGCGGAACCTGGTGCTCACCTTCGGTGGTGGCGTCCAGGAGGTCCAGCGCGAGCTGATCTCGATGTTCGGCCTCGGCCTGCCGCGGGTGCCGCGATGAGCGCGCCGCAGGAGCTGGTGGACCCCGCCGTCCACGAGAAGGTGCTGGCCGAGGCGGAGCGGATCAAGGGCTGGGGCGAGGCCGCCGAGCGGTTCGCCCGCGACGAGGTCAACCAGCCGACGATCAACGACTGGCTCGAGGCGACGGGTGTCGACAACCCGCGCTTCCGGCAGGGTGAGGCGCCGCCATCCATGGCCCAGGTCTGGACCATGTACGGGCTGGGTGGCAGGCCCGCCGAGAACGACCCGCTGCACTCCATGATGCGGGTGCTCACCGACGTCGGCTTCACGGCCGTTCTCGGCACCAACTGCGAGCAGTCCTACGACCGCTACCTGACGCTCGGGGAGCGGGTGCGGGTCACCACCGCGCTCGACTCCGTCGTCGGGCCGAAGGCGACCGGCATGGGCGTCGGCTACTTCGTGACCTCGCGCAACACCTGGTACGTCGGCGACGAGCGGGTGGCGACCATGCTCTTCCGCGTCCTGAAGTTCATCCCGCGCGCGAAGGCAGACGTGTGAGCGGCCCGGTGCGCCCGGTCGTCAACCGGGACAACGCCTACTTCTTCGAGGGTACGGCGAACCGCGAGCTGCGCATCCAGAGGTGCAACGCCTGCGGCGTGCTGCGCCACCCGCCCGGCCCGGCCTGCCCGGACTGCGGCGCCTTCGACCGCGGCTACGTGGTCGCCGCCGGGCAGGGGACGGTCTTCTCCTACCTGGTCCACCACGCCCCGCAGGTCCCCGGCAAGGAGCTGCCGCTGGTCATCGCGCTGCTCGACCTCGACGAGGGCGTGCGGATGGTGGCCGAGATGACCGGCCCGGTCGAGATCGGCGACCGCGTCGCCGTGGGCTGGAACGTGGTCGACGACGAGCTGACCCTCCCGATCTGGACGAAGGTGGACCGATGAAGCCCGGAGACAAGCTTCCCGAGTGGAGCCTCCCCATCACCCCGACCCTGGTCGTCTCCACGGCGATCGCGACCCGCGACTTCCAAGACGTCCACCACGACCGTGACATCGCCCAGGCGGCGGGCTCGAAGGACATCTTCGTCAACATCTTGACCTCCACGGCGCTGTGCGAGCGCTATGTCACCGACTGGGCGGGGCCCGACGTGCAGATCAAGGGCATCGCGATCCGGCTCGGCGCGCCGGCGTACCCCTACGACACCTTCACCTTCACCGGCGAGGTCGCCTCCGTCGAGGGCGGCGTCGCCACCATCGAGGTGGTCGGCGCGGTCTCCCTCGGCGACCACGTCGTCGGAACGGTCACGGTGGCCGCGTGAGCACCCGCACCCTCTCCGGCAAGGCCGCCATCGCCGGCATCGGCGCGACCGAGTTCTCCAAGGAGTCCGGCCGCTCCGAGCTCCAGCTCTCGGTCGAGGCGGTGCGGCACGCCCTCGCCGACTGCGGCCTGACTCCCGCCGACGTCGACGGCCTGGTCACCTTCACCATGGACACCTCGTCCGAGATCGCCGTGGCCCGCGAGCTCGGCGTCCCCGAGCTGCGCTTCTTCAGCCGGATCAACTACGGCGGCGGCGCGGCCTGCGCGACCGTCCAGCAGGCCGCGATGGCGGTCGCCACCGGCGTCGCCGATGTCGTCGTCGCCTACCGCGGCTTCAACGAGCGCTCCGGCGACCGCTTCGGCCAGGTCTCCAACTGGGCCGCCGCGCAGGTCAACACCAACGGCCTCGACAACGCCTGGACCTATCCGCTCGGCCTGTCCACACCCGCCGCCACCGTCGCCCTGCAGGCGCGCCGCTACATGCACGAGTGTGGCGCCACGTCCGCGGACTTCGGCCGGGTCGCGGTCGCCGACCGCAGGCACGCCGCCACCAACCCGGCCGCGTTCTTCTACGGCAAGCCGATCACCCTCGAGGACCACCAGGCCTCCCGGATGATCGCCGACCCGCTGCACCTGCTCGACTGCTGCCAGGAGTCCGACGGCGCCGTCGCCCTCGTCATCGTGTCCGCCGAGCGGGCCCGCGACCTGGCCCAGAAGCCGGCGTACATCGCCGCCGCGGCGCAGGGCTCCGGCCGCGACCAGTTCGTGATGACGTCGTACTACCGCGACGACATCGGCATCCCCGAGATCGGCGTCGTCGGTCGCGCGCTGTGGCAGCAGTCCGGCCTCACTCCCGCCGACCTGGCGATGGCCGTGCTCTACGACCACTTCACGCCCTACGTGCTCATGCAGCTGGAGGAGCTCGGCTTCTGCCGGCGCGGCGAGGCCAAGGACTTCGTCAAGGACGGCGCCATCGAGGTCGGCGGCCGGCTGCCCGTCAACACTCACGGCGGCCAGCTCGGCGAGGCCTACATCCACGGCATGAACGGCATCGCCGAGGGCGTGCGCCAGATCCGCGGCAGCTCGGTCAACCCGGTCCCCGATGCCCACCACGTGCTGGTCACCGCCGGTACCGGAGTGCCGACGAGCGGCCTGATCCTGTCGGCCTGAACCGGCCGGACCTACTCCTCGACCCACACGTTGTCGTGCTCGCGCATGAACGCGTCGTACTCCTCCGCAGTCCACTCCTCGCCCCGCGCCAGCCGGTCCAGCCCCTCGAAGTACGGCTCGCGCGGCGCCCCCGGGGCGAAGTGCAACAGCATCGACGCCGGGGCGCCGGACTCGTTGCGGAACCCGTGGATGCCGCCGGGCGGCACGTGCAGGAAGTCGCCAGGCCGCGCGGTGACCCACTCCTCGCCGGTCTGGATGCGCACCTCGCCGTCCAGGACGTAGAACGACTCGGCCATCCGGCGGTGGAAGTGGGGGCTCGGGCCGCTGACCGCCTCGGAGAACTCCCAGCGGTAGAGCCCGAACAGGCCGCCGGTCGCCTCGCCGCGCGCCAGGTAGTGGACCTGGTTGCCGTTGGGGTGGACGAGGTCCGCCGGCGCGCCGCCGGGGCGCACCCACGCCGAGACCTCGCCGTCGCCGTCGTAGAGCGGTGGGGGATACGACATGCGGCGACGCTACGACGTCACCGACTCTCAGTGACCGGACCCACTGCCCACGGCGTGTCGCGGTGTGCCACCATGGTCACAAGAGCTCGCGTGCTCTGGGGTCGGTGAAAATCCGAACCGGCGGTGACAGTCCGCGACCCGATCGCAGCCAGTGATCGGTTGACCAGGTGGAATTCCTGGACCGACGGTCAAAGTCCGGATGGGAAGTGCACGCACGAGTGTTCGACGGACGGCCGAGCGCGGCCGACCGACGTACGCCAGGCAAGCCCCGGAGTCCGCGTCCAGGACGACGAGAGGCGGTGGCCGGTGGCGGAGACGTTCACCCGTGAGTACGACGCGATGCGTCGTGCGCTCGCGCTGGCAGCGACCCCCGGGGTGCCGCTGCACCCCAACCCGCGGGTGGGCTGCGTGCTCCTCGCTCCCGACGGCACCATCGTCGGGGAGGGCCTCCACCACGGCGCGGGCACCCCGCACGCGGAGGTCGAGGCGCTGCAGGTCGCCGGTGACCGGGCCCTGGGCGCGACCGCGGTGGTGACCCTGGAGCCGTGCAACCACACCGGTCGGACCGGCCCCTGTGCGCAGGCGCTGATCGCCGCCGGGGTGGCTCGGGTGGTGATCGCGCAGCGTGACCCGAACCCGCAGGCCGCGGGTGGCATGGAGACGCTGCGGGAGGCGGGGGTCGAGGTCGACGCCGGCCTGCTCGCCGACGAGGCCGCCGAGGTCAACCGGGCCTGGACCTTCGCCCACACCCACGGCCGTCCGTTCGTCACCTGGAAGTTCGCGACCACGCTCGACGGACGCAGCGCCGCCGCCGACGGCACGTCGCGCTGGGTGTCCTCGCCGGCCGCGCGTCGCGACACCCACCTGCTGCGCGGCCTGTGCGACACCATGCTGGTCGGCGCGAACACGGTCGAGGTCGACGACCCGCAGCTGACCGTGCGCGGCGACGACGACCAGCCGGTCGGCGAGCAGCCGCTGCGGGTCGTGCTGGGGGAGCGCGACCTCCCCGAGGACCGCCGGGTCTTCGACGACGCCGCGCCCACCCTGCACCTGCGCACCCGCGACCCCGAGCAGGCCCTGCGCACCCTGTACGCCGAGCACGACCGCCACCACGTCTTCCTGGAGGGCGGGCCGACCCTGGCCGCCGCCTTCCTGCGGGCCGGCCTGGTCGACGAGGTCGTCACGTACGTCGCCCCGATGCTGCTCGGCGCCGGCCGCGCCGCCGTCGGCGACCTCGGAATCGGCACGATCGCCGACGCGTTGCACCTGCGGCTCGCCGACGCCACCGTCGTCGGCGAGGGCGCCGAAGCCAACGTCCGCATGATCATGAGAGGACCGACCATGGGAGGAACCGCCTGATGTTCACCGGCATCGTCGAGGAGCTCGGCACCGTCACCGCCGTCGAGGACCAGGGGGACGCCATCCGGCTCACCATCGCCTCCGACGTGACCCTGTCCGACGCCGGCCTCGGTGACTCGATCGCGGTCAACGGGTGCTGCCTGACGGTGGCCGAGCGCACCGACACCACCTGGACCGCCGATGTGATGGCGGAGACGCTCGCCAAGACCACGACCGGTCGGCTGAGCGCCGGCGACCGGGTCAACCTCGAGCGCGCCGTCACCGCCGAGAAGCGGCTCGGCGGGCACGTGGTCCAGGGCCACGTCGACGCCGTCGGCGAGGTGGTCGCCCGCACCCCCAGCGAGCACTGGGAGCTCGTCGAGATCACGATGCCCGACGACCTCGGCCGCTACCTCGTCGACAAGGGCTCGATCACCGTCGACGGCACCTCGCTGACCGTCGTCGAGGCCGGCGAGGACACCTTCACCGTCAGCCTCATCCCCGAGACCCTGGCCCGCACGACGCTCGGCTTCCGTGCCGTCGGCGACCGGGTCAACCTCGAGGTCGACATCATCGCGAAGCACGTCGAGAAGCTCGTGCGCGCCTACACCAGCACCCCCAGCAGCAAGGAGAACTGACATGTCGGTGCGACTGGACCCGGTCGAGCGCGCGATCGCCGACATCGCGGCGGGCAGGGCCGTCGTGGTCGTCGACGACGAGGACCGCGAGAACGAGGGCGACATCATCTTCGCCGCCAGCAAGGCGACCCCGGAGCTGATGGCGTTCACGATCCGCTACTCCAGCGGCGTCATCTGCGCCCCGATGCCGGGCGCGATGCTCGACCGGCTGGAGATCCCGCTGATGACGCCCCACAACAAGGACGCCTACCGCACGGCGTACACCCTCTCGGTCGACGCCCGCGACGGCGTCAGCACCGGCATCTCCGCCGCCGACCGCGCCCACACGGTGCGGGTGCTCGCGGACTCCGCGACCGAGCCGTGGGAGCTGACCCGCCCCGGCCACGTGTTCCCGCTGCGCTACCGCGAGGGCGGCGTGCTGGTCCGCCGTGGCCACACCGAGGCCGCCGTCGACCTGTGCCGCCTCGCCGGCCTGACCCCGACCGGCGTCCTGGTCGAGGTCGTCAACGACGACGGCACCATGAAGCGCGCGCCCGAGCTGCGCGCCTTCGCCGACGAGCACGGCCTGGCGATGATCTCGATCGAGGACCTGGTCCGCTACCGCCGCCGCGTCGAGACCCACGTGGTCCGCGAGGCGGAGACCAGCCTGCCCACCAGCCATGGCGACTTCACCGCGATCGGCTACACCATCACCGTCGACGGCAGCGAGCACGTCGCGCTCGTCTACGGCGACCCGGCGGCCCTCGCCGAGGGCGGCCCGGTGCTCACCCGCGTCCACTCCGAGTGCCTCACCGGTGACGTGTTCGGCTCCAGCCGCTGCGACTGCGGCCCCCAGCTCAACGAGGCGATGGACCGCATCGTGCAGGAGGGCCGCGGTGTCGTCATCTACCTGCGCGGCCACGAGGGCCGGGGGATCGGCCTGGTCGCCAAGCTGCAGGCCTACCAGCTGCAAGACGGCGGCCGCGACACCGTCGACGCCAACCTCGACCTCGGCCTGCCGGCCGATGCCCGTCACTACGGCGCGGCCACGCAGATCCTCAAGGACCTCGGCGTCGCCGAGGTGCGGCTGCTGACCAACAACCCCGACAAGGTCGCCTCGCTGGAGGACTACGGCATCACGGTCAGCGAGCGCGTGCCGCTCACGCCGCACCCCAACGGCCACAACCTCGCCTACCTGGTGACCAAGCGCGACCGGATGGGCCACGACCTGCCGGACCTCGATCTCGAAGGAGTCAACTGACATGGCCGGACACGGCGCCCCCGACATCGCCCCCACCGACTGTCACGACCTCCGGGTCGCGGTCGTGGCGGCGAGCTGGCACACCCAGGTCATGGACGGCCTGATCGCCGGGGCGCAGCGGGCGTTCGCCGACCACAAGGTCGAGGCTCCCGTCGTGGTCCGGGTTCCGGGAGTCTTCGAGCTGCCCGTCACCGCGGACACCCTCGCGCCCTCGTACGACGCCGTGATCGCGCTCGGCGTCGTGATCCGGGGCGGCACCCCGCACTTCGAGTACGTGTGCAGTGCCGCCACCGACGGCCTCACCCGGGTCTCCGTCGACCACCACACGCCGATCGGCTTCGGCGTGCTCACCTGCGACGACGAGGCGCAGGCGCTCGACCGCGCCGGCATCGAGGGCTCGCGCGAGGACAAGGGCTACGAGGCGGCGGCCGCGGCCCTGCAGACCGCCGCCACGCTGAAGAAGATCCGCAGCCGTGGCTACACGGGCTGAGACCGACGCAGGTCGGGCCACGGCCACGCCGTAGGCTGACCTCCCGTGAAGACGTTCGACGAGCTGTTCGCAGAGCTCAGCGAGAAGGCACAGACGCGGCCCGAGGGATCCGGCACCGTCCGGCAGCTCGACGCCGGCGTCCATGCGATCGGCAAGAAGCTGATCGAGGAGGCCGCTGAGTCCTGGATGGCCGCCGAGCATGAGGGCAGGGACGCCACTGCGTTGGAGATCAGCCAGCTGCTGTACCACGCCCAGGTCCTCATGATCGCGAGCGGACTCTCGCTCGACGACGTCTACGCACACCTCTAGGAATCCCATGCTCAAGATCGCCGTCCCCAACAAGGGGGCCCTGTCCGAGGCTGCCTCCGGCATGCTCCGCGAGGCGGGCTACGCCCAGCGCTCGGACTCCAAGCAGCTCACCAAGCTCGACCCCGACAACGACGTCGAGTTCTTCTACCTGCGTCCGCGCGACATCGCGCTGTACGTCGGCGAGGGCACCCTCGACGCCGGCATCACCGGTCGCGACCTGCTCCTCGACTCGCACTCGACCGCCGCCGAGGCCCTCCAGCTCGGCTTCGGTCGATCGAAGTTCCGCTTCGCGGCGCGCCCCGGTACCGCCGAGAAGGTCGAGGACCTGGCCGGCAAGCGGATCGCGACGTCGTACGACGGCGTGGTGAGGCGCTACCTTGCCGAGCGGGGCGTCGAGGCCGCCGTCGTCCGGCTCGACGGCGCGGTCGAGACCAGCATCCAGCTCGGCGTGGCCGACGTGATCGCCGACGTCGTCGAGACCGGCTCCACCTTGCGCAACGCCGGCCTGGAGGTCTTCGGCGACGTCATCCTCGAGTCCGAGGGCGTGATGATCACCCGCGAGGGCGCCGACCCCGGCGCGCTGGAGGTGTTCACCCGCCGCCTGCAGGGCGTCCTGGTGGCTCGCGCGTACGTGATGATGGACTACGACATCCGCGCCGAGAAGGTCGAGCAGGCCATCGCCCTGACCCCCGGGATCGAGAGCCCCACGGTCAGCCCGCTTCATCGGGAGGGCTGGGTCGCGGTCCGCTCGATGGTGCCGCGGGCCACCGCCCAGCGGGTGATGGACGAGCTGTTCGCGCTCGGCGCGCGGGCGATCCTCACCACCGACATCCACGCCTGCCGGCTCTGAGGATGGCCACCGACGTGCCCGCCCTGCCGCGCACCTGGCGCCCCCTCGGCCCACGGCTGGCCGCGGCCGTGTTCGCGGTGGTCCTGGTCGGCGCCTTCGCCTGGCTGTGGGTGCAGTTCGACGACCAGACCAAGGCCGCGGTCAACAGCCTGGAGAAGGCGACGGTCATCGTGTTCATCCTGCTCGGCCTGGCGCTGCTCAACGCCCTGGCCCGGTCCCGGGTCGTCGCGCGCGAGGACGGACTCACGGTCGTCAACGGCTACCGCACCCGCCGGCTGGGCTGGGCCGAGGTCGGCACCGTCCGGTTCCCGCAGGGCGCCCCCTGGCCGCACCTCGACCTGGGCGACGACCAGCGGATCTCGCTGCTCGGCATCCAGGCCTCCGACGGCGCGCGCGCCGCCACCGCGATCCGCGAGCTGCGCGCGGTCGTCGCCGCCCACCAGGGCTGAGCGCCCGCGGCTGTCTCAGCGGGTGCGGATCACCAGGTCCGCCCGGTCCCGGGTCCCCTCCCGGGCGTGCAGCGCCTCCTCGTCGGCCAGCCACGCATCCCAGTGCGGCCGCATCTCCTCGCCGTCGCGCGCCAGCCACCGGGCCAGCCGCACGTCGAGGTCCGCCTCGACCCACACCGCGAGCGTCACGAGCGAGGCGTAGGAGGCGGCGGCGCTCCCGACGCCCTCGAGCACGAGCAGCGGGCCGGGCTCGACGACGGCCGTCCCGTCCCAGGCGCCGGCGTGCCAGTCCCACCGCCGCCACCGCCCGGGCCGCCCGAGCGACAGCGGCCGCAGCAGCGCGTCGACCGACGCGCCCAGCCCCGGCAGGCCGCGCCAGCCCTCGAGCATCTCGTCGGTGCCGAGCACCACCGCCTCCGGAGCGAGCGCGGCGATCCCGCGGGCCAGGGTGGTCTTGCCCGAGCCGGCCAGCCCGTCGATGCAGATCAGCCGACCGTTGCCGAGGGTCGGCGGCCGGGAGAGGGCGGCGGCGAGGACGTCAGAAGGCGAGGCCGTGGCCACGGTAGGTCGAGACCTCCTCGACGAACCGGTCGCCCTGCAGCAGCAGCACGCTCCGCCCGTGCTCGAACGGCTCGCCGGACTTCGCGTGCCGGAACCAGACCAGGTCGCCGATCGCGAGCGTCCCGGCGTTGGTGCCCACCAGCGGGGTCTGCACCTCGCCGGCGCCCTCCAGCCCGGTCAGGCTCAGCCCGGCCGGTGCCCACGGTGTCGGCGCCCGGTCGGCGCCGGTGGGGCCGGACGCGATCAGCCCGCCGCCATGCACGGTCGCGACCTCGGCCGAGGGGCGCCGGGTGACCGGGAGGCCGAAGAACGCCGCCGGGGTGGGGGAGAAGGACGCGTAGTGGTCGAACAGCGTGGGCGCGAGCAGCCCCGAGCCGGCGGTCACCTCGGTCACCACCGGGTCGGCGGCCGACGACTCGATCGAGCCCGAGCCGCCGGCGTTCCACAGCTCGATGCCGGCGAAGTCGCCGTACCCCTTGAGCGCGTCGAGCCCCTCGAGGATCGCGGTACGACGCACCTGCAGCTGGGCGACCGAGAGCTGCTTGAGCTTGCGCACGATCGCCGACTTCGCCCGCTGGTGCGGCACCGTGTCGGGTACGCCGGCCACCTGGCCCTCGTAGGTCATCACCCCGACCAGGTGGAAGCCGGGCCGGTCGATCACGGTCCGGGCGAGCGCGGCGACGGCGCCGACGTCGTAGAGCGGCGAGCGCTTGGGACCGACCGCCTGGCCGCCCCAGCGCAGCCCGGCGTCGATGTCGAGCGCCACCCGCACCGGCACCGCCGTCGAGGAGCGCAGGCTGTCGACGAGGTCGAGGTGGGCGACGTCGTCGACCATGATCGTCACCCGGGAGGCCGCCCGCGGCGAGGCGACCAGGGCGGCCAGCGCGGCCCGGTCGACGCTCGGGTAGGCGACCATGATGTCGTCGCACACGTCCGCGTCGGCCAGCCACAGCGCCTCGGCGAGCGTGTAGGCGAGCACGCCGGCGAAGCCGTCCGCCGCCAGCGCGCGGCTCACCAGCGACGGCACCCGGATCGACTTCGACGCGACCCGGATCGGCGTGCCGCCCGCCCGGCGGGCCAGATCGGCCGCATTGGCGTCGAACGCGTCGAGGTCGACGACGAACACCGGGGAGGACAGGGGCTCGCGCCAGGCGGTGACCGCCTCGCGCAGGCGCGCGGCGAGCCGGTTGCGCGCGATCGACGACTGGTGCTGCATCCGGTCATCGTTCCACGGGTGGGAAGCCGGAGTGAAAGGATGGTCAGGTGAGCGCATCTCCGAACGAGCGTCCCGACGCCCGCCGTCTGCAGGGCTCGGCGTACGTCGACGACGACGGCGCCGCGGACGCGGCGCTCGCCGGGGCGCTCGCGGGCCACGGGGCCGGCACGGCGTCGTACCCCGAGGTGCTCGCGGCCCTCGCTGTCTCCCGGCTGCTCGTTCCGGTCGTCGCGATCCTCGGCGAGGCCGAGATCGGCGAGGACGGCCTGGCCCGCGACAAGTCCAGCGACATGGCCGCCGTGCTGCTCACCGGGGCCGACGGGCGGCTCGCGCTGCTCGCGTTCAGCGACCTCGCGGCGCTCGCTGCCTGGGACCCGCAGGCACGACCGGTGCCGGTCGCCGCCCACCTCGCTGCCGCCACCGCGGTCCAGGAGGGTGCCCACGCCCTGGTCGTCGACGTCGCGGGCCCGCACACCTTCGTGCTCGCCGACGACGACCTGCACCGGGTCGCCGCCCGCTGGACCCCGGTCCGGCTCGAGGACGGCGAGTGGGCCTGGCTGGGGGAGCGCTCCCCCCGAAGGACCGCGGATTGGCGTCGCGCGGAACAAACGGGATAGCATCGGGCGTTGACCGATCCGTCATGCCTGCGCGAGTGGGGGTGACGGATCCACAAGCGGGGACCAGCACCATCGTCTCCCACCCGCAGCGGCCGCCAGGTCGTCGGGTCCGGTCCGTGGAAAGCCCTGCCGGGGCCGTCGTACGACGACACCGGAGTCCCGGGGCCCGTGACTGGCTTCCGCTTGTACCAGCGGGAGCCTCTTCTCATTTGCAGGCCGAAGACCTCCCGACACACCTAGTTTGGAGGACACATCAGCACCGAGCTGCGCATCAACGAGCGGATCCGGGTTCCCGAGGTCCGTCTCGTGGGACCCAACGGAGAGACCGTCGGCATCGTCCCCACCGACCAGGCCCTCAAGCTCGCGCAGGAGGCCGACCTGGACCTGGTGGAGATCGCGCCGATGGGGAAGCCCCCTGTCTGCAAGCTCATGGACTACGGGAAGTTCAAGTACGAGAACGCCCAGAAGGCCCGTGAGGCGCGACGGAACCAGACCAACGTCATCATCAAGGAGATGAAGCTCCGGCCCAAGATCGACGCGCACGACTACGAGACCAAGAAGGGTCACGTCGTTCGCTTCCTCAAGGCCGGCGACAAGGTCAAGATCACGATCATGTTCCGCGGCCGCGAGCAGCACCGCCCCGAGCTGGGCTACCGGCTGCTGCAGAAGCTGGCCGAGGACGTCCAGGAGCTGGGCTTCGTGGAGTCCAACCCCAAGCAGGACGGCCGCAACATGACGATGGTCATCGGGCCGCACAAGAAGAAGGCCGAGGCCAAGGCCGAGGTGAAGGCGGCCAAGGAGGAGCGCCGCGCCGAGCGCGAGGCCGAGGCCGCGGCCGACGCCGCTGCGCAGGCCGAGCGGGTCGCCCAGAAGCCGGCCGCCCAGAAGAAGGAGCGGGGTCGCTCCGAGAACCTCGACCCCGAGATCGACGCCTGAGACTGACTCGAAGATAGGAAGAGACGAGATGCCGAAGAACAAGACGCACTCCGGTGCCAGCAAGCGGTTCAAGGTCACGGGCAGCGGCAAGATCCTCCGCGAGAAGGCCGGCAAGCGCCACAACCTCGAGAAGAAGGCCTCCAAGGTCACCCGTCGCCTCACCGGCACGGTCGAGGTCGCCAAGAACGACGTCCCGCGCGCGAAGAAGATGCTCGGTCTCTGACCGGCCGTCGTCCGCCCCTGAACTAAGCAACAAGGAGTAAGAAGATGGCACGCGTCAAGCGCGCAGTGAACGCGGCGAAGAAGCGTCGTACCACCCTCGACCGGGCCAGCGGCTACCGCGGCCAGCGCTCGCGGCTGTACCGCAAGGCCAAGGAGCAGGTCACCCACTCGCTGGTCTACAGCTACAACGACCGCAAGAAGAACAAGGGCAACTTCCGCCGCCTGTGGATCCAGCGGATCAACGCGGCCGCCCGCGCCGAGGGCCTGACCTACAACCGGTTCATCCAGGGGCTCAACCTGGCCGGCATCGAGGTCGACCGCAAGATCCTCGCCGACCTCGCCGTCAACGACGCGCCCGCCTTCGCGGCGCTCGTCGCGCAGGCCAAGGCCGCGCTGCCCGAGGACGTCAACGCGCCGAAGGTCTCCGCTTGATCCTCGGGCACTGAGCATGACGCCTCTGAGCGCGGGCAACGTCCGCGTCAAGGAAGCACGCAGGCTGCACCGCCGTCCGGAGCGATCCGGGCGGCGGTGTTTCCTTGCCGACGGTCCGAAGGCCGTCGAGGGCGCCCTCGGCGCCGGCGTCGTCGTCGAGGTCTTCGCGACCCCCGCCGCCGCCCACCAGTACGCCGACCTGCTGGCCGGCGCCCCGGTCACCCTGGTCGACGACCGGGCGATGGGCGGTCTCAGCGACAGCGTCCACCCGGCCGGCCTGGTCGCCGTGTGCCGGTTCCTCGACGGTGAGCTGCCGCCCGCCCCGAGGCTGCTCTCGATCTGCGCCGACGTGCGCGACCCCGGCAACGCCGGCACCGTGATCCGCACCAGCGACGCCGCCGGCGCCGACGCGGTCGTGCTCGCGGGCGACTCGGTCGACGCCTACAACCCGAAGACCGTCCGGGCCACCGTCGGCAGCCTGTTCCACCTCCCGGTGGTCGTCGAGCGCGATCCCGCGACCGCCGTACGACGGGCGCAGGCCGCCGGCCTCACCGTGCTCGCCGCCGACGGCGCGGGCGAGGTCGACCTGTTCGCCGCCGCCGACCTGCTCGCCGGCCCCACCGCCTGGCTGTTCGGCAACGAGGCCTGGGGCCTGCCCGAGGAGCTGGCGTCGCTGGCCGACCACCGCGTCCGCATCCCGATCCTCGGCGGCGCCGAGTCGCTCAACCTCGCCACGGCGGCCGCGGTCTGTCTCTACGCCAGCGCCCGCGCCATGATGAGGTCGTGACCGACCCCCTCGACCTGCTGCCCGACGGCGTCGTCGTCGCCGGCGCCGACGGCACGGTGAGCGCGGTCAACGCGATCGCGGCCGCCATGCTCGCCGTCGACCCGGCCGCCGCCGTCGGTCGCCCGCTGGGCGAGGTGCTCGCTCTCACCGACCATGACGCGCGGACCTGGACCGACGCGAACGCGCCCTACCGCGGGCTGTCGACGCGCAGTGGCATCCCCGAGCAGTCCTGGCTGCTGCCCGACGGCACCGAGGTGCTGGTCACCGCGCGCCTGCACCGCGAGGCGCGCACCGGCCCGGTGAGCGCCGTCGCCGTCGACCTCCGCTCGGGTCGCGGCCGGGCGCGACTCGACCGCGACCGCTCCGACCTGGTCGCCACCCTCGCCCACGAGCTGCGCTCGCCGCTGACCGGCGTCAAGGGCTTCGTGCAGGCGCTGCTCAACCGCTGGGAGAAGCTCAACGACGAGCAGAAGAGGCTGATGCTGACCACGGCGAGCGCCGACGCGGACCGGCTCAGCCGGCTGATCACCGAGCTGCTCGACGTCGCCCGGATCGACACCGGCCGGCTCCAGCTGCACCGCCGGCCCACGGACCTGGGCGGCAGGACCGAGCTGGTCCGCCAGTCGATCAGCGTCGTCACCTCGACCCCCATCGAGCTCGAGGTCGAGCCGGACCTGCCGCCGGTCGACGCCGACCCCGACAAGGTGATGCAGGTGCTCACCAATGTCGTCGAGAACGCCGTGCGGCACGGCAGCGGCACCGTCCGCGTCCACGTCGGACGCTAGCGCGAGGACGACGACCACGTCGCCGTCACCGTCACCGACGAGGGCTCCGGCATCGCCCCGGAGCTGCGCCAGCGGATCTTCACGAAGTTCTGGACCGAGGGCACCGGCGGCGGCTCCGGCCTCGGCCTCTACATCGTCCGCGGCCTGGTCCGCGCCCACGGCGGCAGCATCGTCGTCGACGACCGCCCCGGCGGCGGCGCGCGGATCGTCACGACCTGGCCGGTCGCGCGCACCATGGCAGCATGAGCCCATGACCGAGGCCGACCAGCCCGTCGACGTGCTCCGCCGCTACCTCACCGGCGCCCGCGAGGCACTGCTGTGGAAGCTCGAGCGCCTGGGGGAGCGGCAGCTCCGGCTGCCCCGCACGCCCACCGGCACCAGCCTCCTCGGCACGGTCCTGCACTGCGCCAACGTGGAGATCGGCTACTTCGGCCCGACCTTCGGACGGGTCTGGCCCGAGCCCGACCACCCCGCGGTCATCCCGCTCGACGCCTACGACACCGACCCCCAGGCCGACTGGACCGTGCCCGCGGAGATCCCGGCCGCCGAGCTGGTCGCCCTCTACGGCCGGGTCGGCGCCTTCGCCGACGCCGCCCTCACCGAGCTCCCGCTCGACGCGCCCGGCAGGGTCTCGTGGTGGCCGGAGGACCGCGCCTCGACCACGCTGCGCCACATCGCCGTCCACGTCCTGTGCGACCTCCAGCGGCACGCCGGCCAGCTCGACATCCTCCGCGAGCAGCTCGACGGCGCGGCCGGGCTGCGCCCCGCCGTGAGCAACGTCCCCGACGGCGTCGACTGGCCGTCGTACGTCGACCGGCTGACCGTGATCGCTCAGCGGTTCCCCGACGACGCCGCCCGCTGATACCGGTTCGCGGGCAGCGGGTCCGGCTTCCTAGACTTGCCTGGATATGTCTGGCCCGAACACTGACTACGACCCTGTGGAGGTCGCCGCCGTGAGCCCTGCCGAGCTCGAGACGGCGCGCGACGCCGCCCTCGCCGCGATCGCCGCCGCGGCCGACCTGGAGCAGCTCAAGGCGGTGCGCGGCGAGCACGCCGGCGACCGCTCGCCGCTGGCCCTCGCCAACCGCGAGATCGGCGCCCTGCCGCCCCAGGCCCGCAAGGAGGCCGGCCAGCGCGTCGGCCAGGCCCGCGGCGCCGTGGGCAAGGCGCTCGCCGCGCGGCAGGAGGTGCTCGAGGCGGAGCACGAGGCGCGGATCCTGGTCGAGGAGGCCGTCGACGTGACGCTGCCGACCGACGAGCTCCCGCTCGGCGGCCGCCACCCGCTCACCACCGGCGCCGAGCTGATCGCCGACATCTTCGTCGCGATGGGCTGGGAGGTCGCCGAGGGACCGGTGATCGAGGCCGAGTGGCTCAACTTCGACGCGCTCAACCTGGGCCCGGACCACCCTGCGCGCACCATGCAGGACACCTTCTGGACCGAGCCCGCCGACAACCACGTCGTGCTGCGCACCCACACCAGTCCGGTCCAGGCGCGCACCATGCTGACCCGCGGTGTCACCGAGGGGGCCCCCATCTACGTCGTGTGCCCGGGACGGGTCTTCCGCACCGACGAGTACGACGCCACCCACTCGCCGATGTTCCACCAGGTCGAGGGCCTCGCCATCGACGAGGGCATCTCGATGGCCCACCTCAAGGGCACCCTCGACCACTTCGCGAGCCAGATGTTCGGCGAGGGGATCACCACCCGGTTCCGGCCGTCGTACTTCCCCTTCACCGAGCCGTCCGCCGAGGTCGACCTCATCTGTTTCGTCTGCCTGGGCGTCGGACACGACGACACGGGGACTGCCTGCCGCACCTGCCGTGGCGAGGGCTGGATCGAGTGGGGCGGCTGCGGCATCGTGAACCCGCGCGTGCTCCAGGCCTGCGGCGTCGACTCGGAGCGCTACTCCGGCTTCGCCTTCGGCATGGGCATCGACCGGACCCTGATGTTCCGGCACGGCCTCGAGGACCTGCGCACCCTGTTCGAGGGCGACGTGCGCTTCACCACGGCATTCGGGAGTGAACTATGACCACCCCATTCAAATCCTCACTTCGTTCCGGTTTGAACGGGGACCCCGGATGAAGGCCCCTGTCTCCTGGATCCGGGAGCTCGTCGACCTGCCCGCGTCGGTCACCACCGAGGTGCTGACCGACCGGCTCACCGCGCTCGGTCTCAAGCTCGAGGCGATCGACTCCGCCGACATCACCGGTCCGCTCGTCATCGGCCGCGTCCTCACCCAGGACAAGGAGCCGCAGAAGAACGGCAAGACCATCAACTGGTGCACCGTCGACGTCGGTGACGCCAACGGCACGGGCGAGCCGCAGGGGATCGTGTGCGGCGCGCACAACTTCGCTCCGGGCGACCTCGTGGTCGTCATCCTCCCGGGCGGTGTGCTGCCCGGGAACTTCGAGATCTCCGCCCGCAAGACCTACGGCCACGTCTCGGCCGGCATGATCTGCTCGGCCCGCGAGCTCGGCATCGGCGAGGACCACGACGGCATCATCGTGCTCCCGGCAGATGCGGGAGAGCCCGGCGACGACGTCCTCGGCCTGCTCGGGCTCGACGAGGAGATCATCGAGTTCGAGATCAACCCCGACCGCGCCTATGCGCTCTCGCTGCGCGGCGTCGCCCGCGAGGCGGTGCTCGCCCTCCATCAGATGGGATACAGCGACGTGCCGTTCACCGACCCGGCCGAGCGTGAGCTCCCCGAGGTCGACGGCAAGGCCTGGGAGGTCGTCGTCGACGACCCCGCCGGCTGCCCGGTGTTCGCCGCGCGGCTGGTCAGCGGCTTCGACCCGGCCAGGCCGACGCCGGAGTTCATCAAGCGCCGCGTCGAGCAGGCCGGCATGCGCTCGATCTCGCTCGCGGTCGACGTCACCAACTACGTCATGCTCGAGCTGGGCCAGCCCATCCACGGCTACGACGCCGACAAGGTCGCCGGCGCCCTCGGCGTCCGCCGGGCCCGGGAGGGCGAGAGACTCACCACGCTCGATGGTGCCGTCCGCGTCCTCTCCGCGGACAACGGGGGTGACCTCGTCATCACCGACGACTCCGGCCCGATCGGTCTGGCCGGCGTGATGGGCGGGGCCACCACCGAGATGTCGGACACCACGACCCGGATCCTCATCGAGGCGGCGCACTGGGACGCCGTCTCCATGTTCCGCACCGGCAAGCGCCACAAGCTGACGTCCGAGGCCGGCAAGCGCAACGAGCGCGGCGTCGACCCACTGCTGCCCGGCATCGCGGCCGACCGCGTGGTCGAGCTGCTCGTCGCCCACGGCGGCGCGAGCGCCGAGCCCGGCTACACCCTGGTCGGCACCGCCCCCGAGCGGCCCACGGTCACCATCGCCACCGACCTGCCCGCACGACTCAGCGGCATCGACATCACCGCGATGACCACCGTCGAGAGCCTCCGGGCGATCGGCGCGACGGTCACCGAGCAGGACGCCGACACCATCGAGGTGGTCCCGCCGACCTGGCGCCCCGACATCAACGACCCCTACGACCTGGTCGAGGAGGTCGTCCGGATCGTCGGCTACGACCAGGTGCCGAGCGTGCTCCCGCGGCGGGCGACCGGACGCGGCCTGACCCGCACCCAGCGCCTGCGCCGCCGGATCGGCCGCACCCTCGCCGGCGCCGGCCTGGTCGAGGTGGTCAGCTTCCCGTTCGTCGGCGAGGCGACCTTCGACAAGCTCGGCCTGCCCGCCGACGACCCGCTGCGCGCCACCGTCGGCCTGGCCAACCCGCTCTCCAGCGAGGAGCCGGCCTACACCACCACGCTGCTGCCGGGACTGCTCGAGGCCGCCGCCCGCAACGTCGGGCGCGGTGCTCCCGGCGTCGCGCTGTTCGAGACCGGCACCGTCGCCTTCCCCGCCGACAACGGTCCCGCACCCATCTACGGCGTCCACACCCGCCCGTCCGAGGCCGAGCTCGAGAAGCTGGTCGAGGCCCTGCCCGTGCAGCCCCAGCACCTCGCCGTCGTCCTCGCGGGCGAGCGGCGCCGCGCCGGCTGGTGGGGGGCCGGGACCGAGGCCGGCTGGACCGACGCGCTGGCCGTCGTACGACGCCTGGCGGCCGACCTCGGCGTCACCGTCGAGGTCGCCTCGGCGGCCCGGATGCCGTGGCACCCGGGCCGCTGCGCGCTGATCGGCATCGACGGCGTCGAGATCGGCCATGCCGGCGAGCTGCACCCCAACGTGTGCCGCGCCTACGGCCTGCCCGCGCGCAGTGCCGCCGTCGAGCTCGACCTCGACGCGCTGATGGCCGCGGCCACCGAGGTCCTCCCGGGACCGGAGTTCTCCACGATGCCGCTGGCCAAGGAGGACGTTGCGCTGGTCGTCGACGCCGACGTCACCGTGGCGGCCGTCGAGGCCGCGCTGCGCGAGGGGGCCGGCGAGCTGCTGGAGTCGATCCGGCTGTTCGACGTCTACACCGGCGAGCAGATCGACGAGGGCCGCAAGTCGCTCGCGTTCGCCCTGCGCTTCCGCGCCCCGGACCGCACGCTCACCGAGGCCGAGACCGGCGCCGCGCGCGACGCCGCCGTGGCCCGCGCCACCGAGCTGACGGGAGCGGTGCAACGCTGAGCCCCGGCGAGCCGGGGCCGCGGCTGCGGCTGGCCGACGAGGTGACCTGGGACGGCGTCGCCGTGCCGGGCGAGCGGACGCGCACGCTGCTCGCGGCCCTGGCCGAGGCTCGCGGCAAGACCGTGGGCGAGGAGCCTCTGATCGAGGCGATCTGGGGCGATGAGCCGCCGGCCAGTCCGACCAAGGCGCTGCAGGTCGTCGTGTCCCGCGCGCGGGCCGCGACTGCGCCCGGCGTCGTCGAGCGCGCCGGCCACGGCTACCGGCTCGCCCTCGACACCGGCGACGTCGACGTGTGGGCCAGCGACCAGGCGGTCGAGGCCGCCCGCCGAGCCGTCGCCGCGGGCGCCTGGAGCGAGGCGGCGGCGTACCTCCCCCAGCTCGAGGGGCACGCCCTGCTCGCGGGCCGGATCCTCGCCGCGCTGGGTCGCCACGACGAGGCGCTCGTGCTGCTCGACGCGGCCGGCACTGACGGCGACGACCTGGCGTTGGCCGCGCTGCTGCGCAGCGAGGCCGCCGTCCGCGGCGTGCCCGCGGCCCTGACCCGGTACGAGGAGCACCGCGCCCGGCTGGCCGAGCGCCTCGGCGTCGATCCCGCGCCGGAGCTGCAGGCACTGCACCACGAGCTGCTGCTGCTCGACCGGCCGGTCCGGTCCGGCCTGAGCCACTACGCCAGCAGTCTGGTCGGGCGCACCGACGACCTGGCCCGGCTCCGAGCGCTGGTCGGCTCCCACCGGGTCGTGTCGATCCTGGGCCCGGGGGGCCTCGGGAAGACCCGGCTCGCCCAGCTGGTGGCGGCCGAGGCCGAGCAGCCGGTGGTGTACGTCGTGGAGCTGGTCGGCGTCGTCGACCCCGACGACCTCGTCGGCGAGGTCGGCTCGGTCCTCGGCGTCCGTGACTCGGTCGCGGGACGGCAGGTGCTGAGCGCGGAGCAGCGCCGCGACGTACGCTCCCGCATCGCCCAGCAGCTCGACCAGGCCCCGACCCTGCTGGTGCTCGACAACTGCGAGCACCTCGTCGAGGCGGCCGCGGACCTGGTGGCCTTCCTGGTGGCGGTGACCCCGACGCTCCGGGTGCTCACCACCACCCGCGCTCCGCTCTCGATCGCCGCCGAGCACGTCTTCGAGCTCAGCCGGCTCGGGCCCGCGGACGCGGCCGACCTGTTCCGGCAGCGGGCGCTGGCCGCGCGACCCGGGCTCGTGCTCCCGGAGGAGGCGGTCTGGGAGATCGCCGAGCGGCTCGACGGCCTGCCGCTGGCCATCGAGCTCGCGGCGGCGAAGGTGCGGGCCATGTCGGTCGACGACATCGCGACACGCCTCGAGAACCGGTTCGCGCTCCTGCGCGGCGGCGACCGCAGCGCGCCCGACCGGCACCAGACCCTGCTGGCGGTCATCGACTGGTCCTGGAACCTCCTCGGTGAGCGCGACCGCCTCGCCCTGCGCCGCCTGTCGGTGTTCCACGACGGCTTCACCCTCCCGGGCGCCGAGGCGATGCTGGGGCCGGACGCACTGGACTCGGTCGAGGAGCTGGCCGCGCAGTCCCTCCTCACCGTGCTCGACACCGGCACCGGGTCGCCGGTGCGCTACCGGATGCTCGAGACGGTGCGCGAGTTCGGCCGGATGCAGCTGGTCGACGCGGGTGAGGAGGTCGCGGCCCACGCCGACCACCGGGCCTGGGCGCTCGCTCTCGCCGACACGCTGGGCCCGAGGATCTTCTCCGGCGAGCAGGTCGCCACGATCGACGCGATCGCGGCCGAGGAGAACAACCTCGCCGACGCGCTGCGCAAGGCGCTCGCCGCGACCGACGCCGACGCGGTGGTCTCGCTGCTCGCCGCCCTCGGCTCCTTCTGGAGCATCCGCGGCGAGCACGCCCGGGTCATCATGCTCTGCGAGCCGACGGCGGAGGTGTTCGCCGCCACCTCTCCGTCCGGCGAGCGCGACGACCAGACCCGGGCCGCGCTGTGCCTGACCCTGGTCAACTCCTGGATCGCCCAGCTCGACGTGGTCGGCGACCTGCACGCCCGGCTGGCCGCCCTCGGCCCGGGTACGTCGAGCCCGCGAATCGCGGCGATGACCCTGGTCGTCCTGGGCGCCGGCGCGCCGGACGACAACCCGTTCCTGTCCCCGACCGACGACCTGCTCGACTCGGGCGACCCGATCGTGCGGGAGCTCGCGTTGCAGTGGCGCAGCCACGAGCGGGAGAACGCCGGCGACGTCGCCGCCGCGATCGCGGCCGCCGAGGAGGCCCTCTCCGTCGCGACCGACTCTTCCGGGCCGTGGAGCCGGGCGGTGCTGCACACCCAGCTCGCCGGCCTCTACAGCCAGGCGGGCGAGATCGCCAGGGCCGAGCCGCACGCCCGGGCGGCGGTGCCGGTCCTGCTCCGGCTCGGCGCCCGCGAGGACGCCCTCCAGGCGATGGCGACCGGCGCGATCGCCTCGGTGGAGCGCGGCGACCCGGACGCCGCCGAGCGCGCCCTCGACGAGGTCGAGGTGTTGGCCGGCCTCACCACCGGTGGCGCCTTCAGCGCCCGCGGCACCCTCCTGGTCACCCGCGCGGAGATCGCCCTCGCGCGCGGTGAGGTCGAAGAGGGGTGCCGGCTGGCCCGCGAGGCCGCCGCGGCGATGAGCGCCGTCCGGTTCCCGGGGATGGGCGCCGACGCCGACATCGCGCCGTGGGCGATCTACGGCACCACCGTCGCGGTGGTCGCCCACGCCGTCCACGACCGGGAGGACGAGGGGGCTGCGCTCCACCGCTGGCTGGCCGCCGTGGCGCCTCGGGTGGTCCAGCGCGACCGGCGGTTCGTCGACATACCGGTCGTCGGGCTGCTGCTGTTCGCCCTCGGCACCTGGGGCCTGCGCTTCGCGACGATGCCCGCTGCCGACGCCGTCCGCCTGCTCGTGATCGCCGACCGCTGCGCCTACCCGCGCTTCGTCCCGACCCTGTCCTGGGCGCGGGCCGTCGCCCTCGCCGAGGAGCGGCTGCCCGGTGGGCTGTCCCGGATCGACGCCGAGTACGACGAACGCCGCGGGCCCGCCCTCATGGACGAGGCCCGCGACGTCGTGGTTCACATCTTCCGGGAGTAGGACCGCACGGCCAGCGGCGCGAAGATCGCGACGACCAGGGCGCACGCGAGGAGCGCCCAGCCGACCTCACCGGTGACGGCGCCGTCGTTCATCAGGTCGCGGACGGCGGTGACGACGTGCGAGACCGGGTTGATCTTGACGAAGGTCTGCAGCCAGTCCGGCATGGTGCCCGCCGGGACGTAGGCGTTGGACAGGAAGGTCAGCGGGAACATGATCATCATGCCGATGCCCTGGACCGCCTGCGCCGAGCGCGCCACGGTGCCGAGCAGCGCGAAGATCCATGCCAGCGACCAGCCGGCGACGACGGTGAGCAGCCAGCCGGCGACCACGCCGGCGACACCGCCACCGGGGCGATAGCCCATCGCCAGACCGACCACGATGGTGATCGTCGCGGCGATGCCGTAGCGCAGCAGGTCGGCCAGCATCGGGCCCGCGAGCGGCGCGATGCGCGCGATCGGCAGCGACTTGAACCGGTCGAAGACGCCCTTGTCCATGTCCTCGCGCATCTGCGTCCCGGTCGCCATGCAGGCCGTCAGCGCGGTCTGGGCGAGGATGCCGGGGATCATCAGCGGCAGGTAGTCGGTGACCGAGCCGGACACCGCGCCGCCGAAGACGTAGGCGAACATCGCGGTGAACAGGATCGGCTGCAGCGTCACGTCGAAGAACTGCTCGGGGTTGCGGCGCATCTTCTTCAGTGCACGCCACGCCATCGCGAAGGTCTGGGACAGCGTGTCCTGGATGCTCGGCCGGTCGGCGAGCGGGCGGTCGAGCGTGGCGGTCGTCTCGGGGAGCAGGGTTTGTGTGGTCATCAGGCCACCTCCTCGTCGTGGAGCTCGTGGTCGTCGGTGTCGCTGTGGTGGCCGGTCAGCGCGAGGAACACCTCGTCGAGCGTCGGCTGGCGCACCGTGGCGGTGGTGATGGACAGCTCGGCCTGGCGCAGCGCGATCAGCACGTCGCCGGCGCGGTCGGCGTCGGGCAGGGCGATGTTGAGCCCGCCCGCCTCGGGAGTGAGCACCGGCGCCTCGCCGAGCAGCCGCTCGACGATCGCGGCGGCCTCGGCCGTGTGGGAGCGCTCGCTGAGCCGCAGGTGCAGCGTCGAGTCGCCGACGCTGGTCTTGAGCTGCTCGGGGGTGCCCTCGGCCACCTTGCGGCCCTGGTCGATGACCGCGATCCGGTCGGCCAGCTGGTCGGCCTCGTCGAGGTACTGCGTGGTGAGCAGGATCGTCGAGCCCTGGGCGACCAGCTCGCGGATCGTGTCCCACATCTGGCCGCGGGTGCGCGGGTCGAGGCCCGTGGTCGGCTCGTCGAGGAAGATCAAGGGCGGCTGGGCGATCAGCGAGGCGGCCAGGTCCAGGCGCCGGCGCATCCCGCCGGAGAAGTTCTGGATCTGCCGGTCCGCCGCCTCGGTGAGGCCGAAGCGCTCGAGCAGCTCGCCCGCCGTACGACGAGCCTGCGGGGTGCGCTGGCCGAGCAGGCGACCGAAGAGGATCAGGTTCTCGGTGGCGGTCAGGTTCTCGTCGACGGAGGCGTACTGGCCGGTGACGCCGACGAGCTGCCGGATCTGGTGGGGATGCTCGGCGACGTCGACGCCGAAGATCGAGGCGCGGCCGCTGTCGATGGGCAGCAGTGTCGCGAGCATGGACAAGGTGGTGGTCTTGCCGGCGCCGTTGGGGCCCAGCACGCCGAAGACCTCGCCGCGGGCGACCTGGAGGTCGATGCCGTCGACCGCGCGGAAGGTGCCGAAGGTCTTCACGAGACCGCTGGCGTCGACCGCGAGGTCGCGCCCCCCGGTGGGAGGGTGGAGGATGTCGTTCATGGCGCCGAGCGTGCCGGGTCCCGCTTTCACTCCGGTTTCAACGGACCGGTGTCGCGGTTTCATGCACAACCCTGTATGTTCATGCACATGAGCAAGGTCAGGATCGCCGTCGCCGGCGCCAGTGGGTACGCCGGGGGTGAGGTGCTGCGGCTGCTGCTCGGCCACCCCGGCGTCGAGATCGGTGCGGTCACCGCGGGCAGCAACGCGGGGGAGCGCCTCGGCGCCCTGCAGCCCCACCTGGTGCCGCTCGCCGACCGGGTGCTCGAGCCGACCACCGTCGAGGTGCTCGCCGGCCACGACGTCGTCTTCCTCGGCCTGCCCCACGGCCAGTCCGGCGCGCTGGCCGAGGAGCTCACCGCGCACAACCCCGCTGTCGTCGTCATCGACTGCGGCGCCGACTTCCGGCTCGAGGACGCCGGCGAGTGGGAGCGGTTCTACGGCAGCCCCCACGCCGGCACCTGGCCCTACGGCCTGCCCGAGATCCCCGGCAACCGCGAGGCGCTCCACGGTGCCAAGCGGGTCGCCGTCCCGGGTTGCTACCCGACCATCTCCTCGCTGACGCTGGCTCCCGCGGTGGCGGCGGGACTCGTCGTACCGGACGTGGTGGTGGTGGCCGCCTCCGGCACCAGCGGCGCAGGCAAGGCCGCGAAGCCCCATCTGCTCGGAGCTGAGGTGATGGGCAACACCAGCGCGTACGGCGTCGGCGGCGTGCATCGCCACACCCCCGAGATCACCCAGAGCCTCGGCCGACTGACCGACGCCGAGGTGCGGGTCAGCTTCACGCCGCTGCTCGTGCCGATGTCGCGCGGCATCCTGGCCACCTGCTCGGCGCCGCTGGCCGGCCCGGTCACCGCCGAGGAGGCCCATGCCGCCTACGTGAAGGCGTACGCCGACGAGCCGTTCGTCCACGTCCTCCCCGCGGGCCAGTGGCCGCAGACCCAGGCGGTGCTGGGCTCCAACGCCGTCCACCTCCAGGTCACCGTCGACGAGACCGCCGGCCGGCTGGTCGCCGTCGGCGCCATCGACAACCTCGCCAAGGGCACCGCCGGCGCCGCCGTGCAGTGCATGAACCTCGCCCTCGGTCTCGACGAGACCACGGGCCTGACCACGGTAGGACTGGCCCCGTGACCGATCAGACCGAGCAGGCGTACTCCCTGTCCCGCTACCCCGAGACCCTCGCGGTCGTCCGCCTCGGCCCCGGCGCCGAGATCCCGCTGTGGGCCGAGTCGTCCTCGGTCTTCTCGATCACGGCCACGGCCACCGAGACCTCGCTGGTCTGCGCCGGACGCAGCGTGCCGAAGAAGGCACCCCACCACAAGCCGCTCACCGCCTTCTGCGTCGACGGTCAGCTCGACCTGTCCGCGGTCGGCATCCTGGTCGGCCTGCTCACCCCGCTGGCCGAGGCCGAGATCCCGGTCTTCACGCTCTCCACCTTCGACACCGACTGGATCCTGGTCCCGACCGGGATGGCCGACCGGGCCGAGGAGGCCTGGCGACGATCGGGGCACACCGTCGCCCCCGCCGTCCCTGTCTGAACCATCTCGAAGGAAACCCATGAGCGTCACCCACCCCGCCGGCTTCGTCGCCGCCGGCGCCGCGATCGGCCTGAAGTCGACCGGCAACAAGGACTTCGCCCTCGTCGTCAACCAGGGCCCCACGTTCGACTCCGCCTCGGTCTTCACCAGCAACCGCTGCAAGGCCAACCCGGTGCTGTGGAGCGAGCAGGTCGTCAAGGACGGCGTCGTGCGGGCCGTCGTCCTCAACTCCGGCGGCGCCAACTGCTACACCGGCCCCGAGGGCTTCCAGACCACCCACCAGGTCGCGGAGAGGGTCGGTGAGCTGGTCGGCATCGCCGCCGGCGACGTCGTCGTCTGCTCCACCGGCCTGATCGGCCTGGTCAACGACCGGCAGCGGCTGCTCGACGGCGTCGGCGCCCTCCACGAGCAGCTGTCCGCCGCCGGCGGCAACGACGCGGCCGAGGCGATCATGACCACCGACACCGTCGCCAAGCAGGTCGTCGTGCAAGGCGACGGCTGGTCGATCGGCGGGATGGCCAAGGGCGCCGGGATGCTCGCCCCGGCGCTGGCCACGATGCTCGTGGTCATCACGACCGATGCCGTCGTACCCGCCGCCGACCTCGACGCCGCGCTCCGCGCCGCCACCCGGGTCAGCTTCGACCGGCTCGACTCCGACGGCTGCCAGTCGACCAACGACACCGTCACGCTGATGGCCAGCGGCGCCTCCGGCGTGACCCCGAGCGCGGCCGACTTCGCCGCCGCGCTGACCGAGGCCTGCCGCTCGCTGGCGATCCAGCTGCTCGCCGACGCCGAGGGCGCCGACCACGAGATCGCGATCACCACCGTCAACGCCGCCTCCGAGGAGGACGCGGTCGAGGTCGGCCGCAGCGTGGCCCGCAGCAACCTGTTCAAGGCCGCCGTCTTCGGCAAGGACCCCAACTGGGGCCGGGTGCTCGCCTCCGTCGGCACGACGGCCGCCGTCTTCGACCCGGCGGACCTCGACGTCGCGATGAATGACATCTGGGTGTGCCGCAACAGCACTCCCGCCGAGGACCCGTCGCTCGTCGACCTGTCCGGTCGGTCGGTCACCGTCACCATCGATCTCAAGTCCGGCGACGCCGAGGCGACCGTCTGGACCAACGACCTCACCCACGCCTACGTCCACGAGAACAGCGCCTACTCCTCATGAACAACGAAGCCCCCGGGAAGCCCGACCCGTTCAAGGCCGAGACCCTCGCCGGCGCGCTGCCCTGGCTGAAGGCCTACCACGGCAAGGTCGTCGTGGTGAAGTACGGCGGCAACGCGATGACCGACGAGGCGCTCAAGCGCGCGTTCGCCGAGGACATCGCGTTCCTCCGCTTCGCCGGCTTCCGCCCGGTGGTCGTCCACGGCGGCGGCCCGCAGATCTCCACCATGCTGAACCGGCTCGGCATCGAGTCCGAGTTCCGCGGCGGCCTGCGGGTGACCACGCCCGAGGCGATGGACGTGGTCCGGATGGTGCTCGTCGGCCAGGTCCAGCGCGAGCTGGTCGGCCTGATCAACGAGCACGGCCCGCTCGCGGTCGGCCTGTCCGGTGAGGACGCCGGCCTGTTCACCGCCGAGCAGACCGGCACCGTCGTCGACGGCGAGGAGGTCGACCTCGGCCTGGTCGGCGAGGTCGCGCAGGTCCGGCCCGAGGCGGTCCTCGACCTGATCGAGGCCGGCCGGATCCCGGTCGTGTCCAGCGTCGCGCCTGACATCGACGGCGTCGTCCACAACGTCAACGCCGACTCCGCTGCCGCCTCGCTGGCCGCCGCGCTCGGCGCCGAGAAGCTGCTCGTCCTCACCGACGTCGAGGGCCTCTACCTCGACTGGCCCGACCCCGAGGAGGTCATCGGCGAGATCAGCCCGGAGGCGCTGGAGGAGATCCTCCCGTCGCTGGCCAGCGGGATGATCCCCAAGATGAGCGCCTGCCTGCAGGCGGTGCGCGACGGCGTGAAGCGCGCGACCGTCGTCGACGGGCGCCAGGCGCACGCCGTGCTGCTCGAGCTGTTCACCGACGAGGGCGTCGGCACCCAGGTGCTGCCCGGCGTCACGACCAAGACCCGCAAGGCGAGGGAGGCGCAGCAGTGACCACCACGGACTCCGGCAACAGGGAGTGGACCGAGCGCTACACCGGCGCGCTGATGAACACCTTCGGCCCGCCCAAGACCGTGCTGGTGCGCGGCGAGGGCGCCCACGTCTGGGACGCCGACGGCCGCGAGTACGTCGACCTGCTCGGCGGCATCGCCGTCAACGCGCTCGGTCACGGCCACCCGCGCCTGGTCGCCGCCGTCACCGAGCAGCTGCAGACCCTCGGCCACATCTCCAACTTCTTCGCCAGCGCGCCGCAGATCACCCTCGCCGAGCGGCTCGTCACGCTGCTCGGCGCCGAGGCCCGGGTGTTCTTCACCAACTCGGGCGCCGAGGCCAACGAGGCCGCGTTCAAGCTGACCCGGCGCACCGGACGCACCAGGATCGTCGCCACCGAGGGCTCCTTCCACGGCCGCACCATGGGCGCCCTCGCGCTGACCTCCAAGCTCGCCTACCGCGAGCCGTTCGAGCCGCTGCCCGGCGACGTCGTCTTCGTCCCGTACGGCGACGCGGCCGCGCTCGAGGCCGCCGTCGACCGCGACACCGCGGCCGTGCTGGTCGAGCCGGTGCAGGGGGAGGCGGGCGTCATCGTGCCGCCGCGCGACTACCTGCCGACCGCCCAGCGGATCGCCCACGAGAACGGCGCGCTGCTCTGGCTCGACGAGATCCAGACCGGCGTCGGCCGCACCGGCAGCTGGTTCGCCCATCAGAACCCCGCCCTGGTCGACGCCCCGGTGACCCCCGACATCGTGACGCTCGCGAAGGGCCTCGCCGGCGGCATCCCGATCGGCGCCTGCCTCGCCACCCACGGCGCCGGCAAGCTCTTCGACCCGGGCAACCACGGCACCACCTTCGGCGGCAACCCGGTCGCCGCGGCGGCGGCGCTCGCCGTCCTCGACGTGATCGCCGAGGACGACCTGCTCGCCCACGCGAGCCTCCAGGGCGCCGCGCTGCGGCAGGCGGCTGCCGCCGACCCCCGTGTCGTCGAGACCCGCGGCGAGGGCCTGCTGATCGGGCTGACCCTCGCCGAGCCGAAGGCCGCCGAGGTGGTCACGGCTGCCCAGGACGCCGGCTTCCTCCTCAACGCCCCCACCCCCGACCGGGTCCGGATGGCTCCGCCGCTCAACCTCGCCGACGCCGACGTCGCCGTCTTCGCGGCGGCCTGGCCCGCCATCCTCGACCAGGCAGGAGTGACTGCATGACCCGCTCGTTCCTCCGCGACGACGACCTCACCCCGGCCGAGCAGGCCGAGGTCCTCGACCTCGCGGCGAGGCTCAAGGCCGAGCCCTACGACCATCAGCCGCTGGCCGGACCCCGCACCGTCGCGATGATCTTCGACAAGCCGACGCTGCGCACCCAGGCCTCCTTCGCGGCCGGCATCGCCGAGCTCGGCGGTCACCCGATGCTCGTCGACGGCACCCTCGCCGGCATCGGCAAGCGCGAGTCGGTCGCCGACGTCGCCCGGGTGCTCGGGCGCCAGGCGTCGCAGATCGTCTGGCGCACCTACGCCCAGGCGAACCTCGACGAGATGGCGGCCTACGCCGGCGTCCCGGTCGTCAACGCGCTCACCGACGACTTCCACCCCTGCCAGCTGCTCGCCGACCTGCTCACCATCCGCGAGCGCAAGGGCGACCTGGCCGGTCTGACCGCCGCCTTCCTCGGCGACGGGGCCTGCAACATGGGCAACTCGTGGCTGCTCGCCGGCGCGACCGCCGGTCTGCACGTGCGGATCAGCGGACCCGAGGGCTATGTCCCCGACGACGCCATGTTCGCGCGTGCCAACGAGATCGGCGCCGCCACCGGCGGCTCGGGGGCCACGGTGGCCGATCCGCGCGAGGCCGTCGCCGGCGCCGACGTCGTCATCACCGACACCTGGGTCTCGATGGGCAAGGAGGACGAGCGCGACGCCCGCCGCGCGGTGTTCGGCCCGTGGTCGGTCACGCCCGAGCTCGTCGCCGCGGCGAAGGCGGACGCCATCGTGATGCACTGCCTGCCGGCGTACCGCGGCATGGAGATCGCCGCCGAGGTTCTCGACGGCCCGCAGAGCGTGGTGTGGGACGAGGCCGAGAACCGGCGCCACGCCCAGAAGGCGATCCTGACCTGGCTCGACGGCAAGCGGTCCTGAGATGAGCGAGCACGCCCTGACCCCGATGACGAAGAGCGCCCGGCAGGCGATCGTCGTCGAGCTCCTGGAGACCCGCGAGGTGCGCTCCCAGCCTGAGCTCGCCGACCTGCTGGGCGGTCGGGGCGTGCATGTCACCCAGGCCACGCTGAGCCGCGACCTGGTCGAGCTGGACGCGGTCAAGGTCCGCTCGGCCTCCGGCACCCTCGTGTACGCCGTCCCCGCCGAGGGCGGCAACCGGTCCCCGGTCACGGGCACGGGGGAGAGCGCCGCCTCCCAGCACCGGCTGTCCCGCCTGGCGTCCGAGCTGCTGGTCAGCGCCGAGGCCAGCGCCAACCTCGTCGTCCTGCGCACGCCGCCGGGCGCCGCGCAGTTCCTGGCCAGCGCGATCGACAAGGTCGAGCTCGCCGACGTGCTCGGAACCATCGCGGGCGACGACACTGTGCTCGTGATCGGGCGCGACCCTGCCGGGGGAGACGCCCTGGCCCACAAGTTCACCGCACTCGCCGAGGGCGACACCCGAAAGGATGCACAGAGTTGAGCAAGGTCCTGACCTCCCTTCCCCAGGGAGAGCGCGTCGGTATCGCCTTCTCCGGCGGCCTCGACACCTCCGTCGCGGTGGCCTGGATGCGCGACAAGGGCGCGATCCCGTGTACCTACACCGCCGACATCGGTCAGCCCGACGAGCCCGACATCGCCGGCGTGCCCGCCCGTGCGAAGCAGTACGGCGCCGAGATCGCCCGCGCCGTCGACATCAAGCCCCAGCTGGTCGAGGAGGGCCTCGCGGCGCTGGCGTGCGGCGCCTTCCACATCCGCTCCGGCGCCAAGGCGTACTTCAACACCACCCCGCTCGGCCGCGCCGTCACCGGCACCATGCTGGTGCGCGCCATGCAGGCCGACGACGTCAACATCTGGGGCGACGGCTCGACGTACAAGGGGAACGACATCGAGCGCTTCTACCGCTACGGGCTGATGGCCAACCCGGAGCTGCGGATCTACAAGCCGTGGCTCGACGCGGCCTTCGTCGACGAGCTCGGCGGGCGCCACGAGATGAGCGAGTGGCTGGTCGCCCACGACCTGCCCTACCGCGACGCCACCGAGAAGGCGTACTCCACCGACGCCAACATCTGGGGCGCCACCCACGAGGCCAAGACCCTCGAGCACCTCGACGTCTCGCTCGAGACGGTCGAGCCGATCATGGGCGTGAAGTTCTGGGACCCGTCCGTGGCCATCGAGACCGAGGACGTCTCGATCGGCTTCGAGGCGGGGCGCCCGGTCGCCATCAACGGCCGGCGCTACGACGACGCGGTGGCTCTCGTCAACGAGGCCAACGCCATCGGCGGTCGCCACGGACTCGGCATGTCCGACCAGATCGAGAACCGGATCATCGAGGCCAAGTCCCGCGGCATCTACGAGGCGCCCGGCATGGCGCTGCTGTTCACGGCCTACGAGCGCCTGCTCAACGCGATCCACAACGAGGACACCCTCGCCAACTACCACCTCGAGGGCCGCAAGCTCGGCCGGCTGCTCTACGAGGGGCGCTGGCTCGACCCGCAGGCGCTGATGCTGCGCGAGTCCATCCAGCGCTGGATCGCCTCGCTGGTCACCGGCACGGTCACCCTGCGGCTGCGTCGCGGCGACGACTACACGATCTTGCGCACCGAGGGGGAGAACTTCTCCTACCACCCGGAGAAGCTCTCCATGGAGCGCGTCGAGAACGCCGCGTTCGGCCCGACCGACCGGATCGGCCAGCTGACCATGCGCAACCTCGACATCGCCGACAGTCGCGCGAAGCTCGAGGCGTACGCCGGCCAGCCGCTCGACCAGGGCACCGTCCTCGTCGAGCACGGCACCCTCTTCGGCGAGCTCCCGGCCGGCGGCTACGACCAGATCACCGCCAACCCCGAGGGCGGCGACGAGGGCGAGGCGCTCCTCGAGGACGTCGCGATGGAGCTCGGGACCGACTGATGCCGACCCGGCGCGAAATGGCTCCGGAGATTGTGCCGACCCGGCGCAAAGTGGCACGGGTACTTCCGGTCAGCAGCGAGGGCAGGGTCCTGCTGCTGCTCGGCTGCGATCCCGCGCTGCCGGACGTGCGCTACTGGTCCAGCATCGGCGGCGGTCTGGAAGCGGGGGAGACCCACGCTGAGGCCGGTGCCCGCGAGCTGCGCGAGGAGACCGGCATCGCCGTACCCGTGGCTGCGCTCGGTGAGCCCTTCGGCACCTTCGAGGTGGAGTTCTCCTGGAACGGGCGCGACTACGTCAACGAGTCGACGCTGTTCGCGCTCGTCCTCGACGAGACCCCCATCAGCTTCGCCGGGCTCGACCTGTTGGAGTCGCAGTCGATCTTCGACGCGGCCTGGTGGACCCCCGACGACCTCGACCATGACGGCCGCGCGGTGGACCCGCGGCTCATCGACCAGATGCGGGCGGCGATCGCGCACGCCCGGCGCGACTGACAGGAGCGGAACAGCGCAATGAGCACCAACACCGGCAAGCTGTGGGGCGGACGCTTCGAGGGCGGACCCTCGCCGGAGCTGGACGCCCTGTCGCGCTCCACCCACTTCGACTGGCGCCTCGGTCTGTACGACATCGCCGGCTCCCACGCCCACGCCAAGGCGCTCGGTGCCGCGGGCCTGCTCACCACGGACGAGGAGGCCGAGCTGCACCGCGGCCTCGACGCGCTCGCCTCCCGGTTCACCGACGGCTCGCTGCGGCCCGACCCCTCCGACGAGGACGTCCACGGGGCTCTCGAGCGGCTCCTCATCGAGGAGGTCGGCCCCGACGTCGGCGGCAAGCTGCGTGCCGGCCGGTCGCGCAACGACCAGATCGCCACGCTCTTCCGGTGCTACCTGCTCGACCACGCGCTCACCGTCGCCGACTTGGTCCTCGACCTGGTCGACGCCCTCGCCGGCCAGGCCGAGCGGCACCTCAGCTCGGTCGCCGGGGGACCGGCGATCATGCCGGGCCGCACCCACCTGCAGCACGCCCAGCCGGTGCTGCTCTCCCACCACCTGCTCGCCCACGCCTGGGCGCTGCTGCGTGACGTCGAGCGGCTCGGCGACTGGCGACGCCGGGTGGCGGGTGACTCGCCGTACGGCTCCGGGGCGCTGGCCGGCCAGAGCCTCGGCCTCGACCCCGAACTGGTCGCCCGCGAGCTCGGCTTCACCGGCTCCACCGCGAACTCGATCGACGGCACGGCCTCCCGCGACTTCGTCGCCGAGTTCGCCTACGTCGCCGCCCAGACCGGCATCGACGTCAGCCGGATCGCCGAGGAGGTCATCCTCTGGGCGACCAAGGAGTTCGGCTTCGCCACGCTCCACGACTCCTGGTCGACGGGGTCGAGCATCATGCCGCAGAAGAAGAACCCCGACATCTCCGAGCTGGCTCGCGGCAAGGCCGGCCGCCTCGTCGGCAACCTGACCGGGCTGCTCACCACGCTCAAGGCCCTCCCGCTCGCCTACAACCGCGACCTGCAGGAGGACAAGGAGCCGGTCTTCGACTCCGTCGACACCCTCGAGGTGCTGCTCCCGGCCTTCACCGGCCAGATCGCGACCCTCGTCTTCGACACCGACCGGATGGGGGAGCTGGCGCCCCAGGGCTTCTCGCTCGCCACCGACATCGCCGAGTGGCTGGTCAAGCAGGGCGTCCCGTTCCGGATCGCCCATGAGCTCGCCGGCGCGTGCGTGCGCGAGTGCGAGGGGCTCGGCATCGAGCTCGACCAGCTCACCGACGAGCAGTTCGCGGCGATCTCGCCCCACCTGACCCCCGACGTACGCACCGTCCTGACCGTCGAGGGCTCGGTCGCCTCGCGCGACGGCCGCGGCGGCACCGCACCCGTTCGCGTTGTCGAACAGCTCGCTGACCTGCGCAAACGCGTTCTGGAGGCACGCTCTGAAGGTTGAGGGGCACCCCGATTTGCAACGAGGGGGACGTGTGCTGTTAATGTTCTTCTCGTTGCGGGGAACGCAGCGAAAACCTCCGGGGCAAGGCCCCAAACAAGAGGATTTCGCTACGCCCGCAGCACGGTTCAGACTCCGGTCTGACACTCCGGAAGCCCGGAGTTGACGAGCAGGACACGAACCACTAATGTTTCACAGGTTGCCCCGCGACCGAGGCCCGAGAGGGTCGAAGCGCGAGTGCGTGTGATGTTTGAGAACTCAACAGTGTGTCATGCATAGATTGTTGTGATGTTTGTGTGCATCTGGTCCCTTTGGGGGTTGGGTGTGTGTTTTCGGCAATGATGATTCTGTGGACGATTTTGTCAGCAGGTCTGTTTGTCAGGTATTGAGTTTTCTTATGGAGAGTTTGATCCTGGCTCAGGACGAACGCTGGCGGCGTGCTTAACACATGCAAGTCGAGCGGAAAGGCCCTTTTGGGGGTACTCGAGCGGCGAACGGGTGAGTAACACGTGAGTAATCTGCCCTGTGCTCTGGGATAGCCACCGGAAACGGTGATTAATACCGGATATGACTGTTGCCCGCATGGGTGGTGGTGGAAAGTTTTTCGGCGCAGGATGTGCTCGCGGCCTATCAGCTTGTTGGTGAGGTAATGGCTCACCAAGGCTTTGACGGGTAGCCGGCCTGAGAGGGTGACCGGTCACACTGGGACTGAGACACGGCCCAGACTCCTACGGGAGGCAGCAGTGGGGAATATTGGACAATGGGCGGAAGCCTGATCCAGCAACGCCGCGTGAGGGATGACGGCCTTCGGGTTGTAAACCTCTTTCAGTACCGACGAAGCGATCTTTTGTGGGGAGTGACGGTAGGTACAGAAGAAGGACCGGCCAACTACGTGCCAGCAGCCGCGGTAATACGTAGGGTCCGAGCGTTGTCCGGAATTATTGGGCGTAAAGGGCTCGTAGGCGGTTTGTCGCGTCGGGAGTGAAAACAGCCAGCTTAACTGGTTGCTTGCTTTCGATACGGGCAGACTAGAGGTATGCAGGGGAGAATGGAATTCCTGGTGTAGCGGTGAAATGCGCAGATATCAGGAGGAACACCGGTGGCGAAGGCGGTTCTCTGGGCATTACCTGACGCTGAGGAGCGAAAGTGTGGGGAGCGAACAGGATTAGATACCCTGGTAGTCCACACCGTAAACGTTGGGCGCTAGGTGTGGGACCTATTCCATGGGTTCCGTGCCGTAGCTAACGCATTAAGCGCCCCGCCTGGGGAGTACGGCCGCAAGGCTAAAACTCAAAGGAATTGACGGGGGCCCGCACAAGCGGCGGAGCATGCGGATTAATTCGATGCAACGCGAAGAACCTTACCTGGGTTTGACATACACCGGAAGCCTCCAGAGATGGGGGTCTCTTTGATACTGGTGTACAGGTGGTGCATGGCTGTCGTCAGCTCGTGTCGTGAGATGTTGGGTTAAGTCCCGCAACGAGCGCAACCCTCGTTCCATGTTGCCAGCGGGTTATGCCGGGGACTCATGGGAGACTGCCGGGGTCAACTCGGAGGAAGGTGGGGATGACGTCAAGTCATCATGCCCCTTATGTCCAGGGCTTCACGCATGCTACAATGGCCGGTACAAAGGGCTGCGATCCCGTGAGGGGGAGCGAATCCCAAAAAGCCGGTCTCAGTTCGGATTGGGGTCTGCAACTCGACCCCATGAAGTCGGAGTCGCTAGTAATCGCAGATCAGCAACGCTGCGGTGAATACGTTCCCGGGCCTTGTACACACCGCCCGTCACGTCACGAAAGTCGGCAACACCCGAAGCCGGTGGCCTAACCCTTGTGGGGGGAGCCGTCGAAGGTGGGGCTGGCGATTGGGACGAAGTCGTAACAAGGTAGCCGTACCGGAAGGTGCGGCTGGATCACCTCCTTTCTAAGGAGCACACCGTTCTTGACAGCCGAATGTGTTGTTGGTCTATAGGGGTGTTCGGATAGTGGAACACAACAATCGTTGGACGGTATTAGCCGTTCGGTAGGTATGGCACGCTGTTGGGTGTCTGAGGCATCAGACGCCGCCAGGCTGGTAACTCTTCTCCACTGTTTGTCGGTGGGGTGGGGGGCTTGGTTGGGGCTGGTTTGGCTTCTGGTTGTTTGATTTCTTCATAGTGGACGCGAGCATTAATATTAGTGTTTGTTTCGTGATTGTTTTGTGTGTTCTCTTAATGAGGTTTGTTCTGCAGGGAGCCGCTGGCATGATGTGACTGCTCGACTTCGACCGTGTTTGTTCATGGTGGGGGTGGGGTTGTTGTGTGTGTTGGTGGTTTGTTGTGGGCAAGTTGTTAAGGGCACATGGTGGATGCCTTGGCATCGAGAGCCGATGAAGGACGTTGGAGCCTGCGATATGCCCTGGGGAGTTGGCAACCGAGCGTTGATCCGGGGATGTCCGAATGGGGAAACCCAGCTGGAGTCATGTCCAGTTACCCGCATCTGAATGAAATAGGGTGTGTGGAGGGAACACGGGGAAGTGAAACATCTCAGTACCCGTAGGAAGAGAAAACAAAAGTGATTCCGAGAGTAGTGGCGAGCGAAATCGGATGAGGCTAAACCCATGTCGTGTGATAGCCGGCAGGCGTTGCGGTGTGGGGGTTGTGGGAGTGTTGTTTCTGCCTCTGCCGGGGTGGAGCGCAGTGAGAAACCAAAGGCGAGGTCGAAGTCCGTTGGAAAGCGGTGCCGTAGCGGGTGATAGCCCCGTAGACGATAGTGTTTGGCTGTGTTCAGCATTTCCCAAGTAACACGCTACTCCTGAAATGGTGTGTGAATCTGGCGGGACCACCCGTTAAGCCTAAATACTCCTCGATGACCGATAGCGGACCAGTACCGTGAGGGAAAGGTGAAAAGTACCCCTGGCGGGGAGTGAAATAGTACCTGAAACCATGTGCCTACAATCCGTTGGAGCCTTGTGTACTTGTGCCGGGGTGACAGCGTGCCTTTTGAAGAATGAGCCTGCGAGTTAGCGATATGTGGCGAGGTTAACCCGTGTGGGGTAGCCGTAGCGAAAGCGAGTCCGAATAGGGCGTTTGAGTCGCGTGTTCTAGACCCGAAGCGGAGTGATCTATCCATGGGCAGGTTGAAGCGCCGGTAAGACGGCGTGGAGGACCGAACCCACTTCAGTTGAAAATGGAGGGGATGACCTGTGGATAGGGGTGAAAGGCCAATCAAACTCCGTGATAGCTGGTTCTCCCCGAAATGCATTTAGGTGCAGCGTTGCGTGTTTCTTGCCGGAGGTAGAGCACTGGATAGCCGATGGGCCCTACCAGGTTACTGACGTTAGCCAAACTCCGAATGCCGGTAAGTGAGAGCGTGGCAGTGAGACTGTGGGGGATAAGCTTCATAGTCGAGAGGGAAACAGCCCAGACCATCGGCTAAGGCCCCTAAGAGGTGGCTAAGTGGAAAAGGATGTGGAGTCGCAGTGACAACCAGGAGGTTGGCTTGGAAGCAGCCACCCTTGAAAGAGTGCGTAATAGCTCACTGGTCAAGTGATTCCGCGCCGACAATGTAGCGGGGCTCAAGCCATCCGCCGAAGCCATGGCAGTTCCATCTGTTTGAAGACAGGACCCAGGCGTCTCCTTGAGGGGCGTCCAGGGGTGGGGCTGGGTAGGGGAGCGTCGTGTCACGGGTGAAGCGCCACAGTGATGTAGGTGTGGATGTGACACGAGTGAGAATGCAGGCATGAGTAGCGAATCACGGGTGAGAAACCCGTGCGCCGATTGATCAAGGGTTCCAGGGTCAAGCTAATCTGCCCTGGGTAAGTCGGGACCTAAGGCGAGGCCGACAGGCGTAGTCGATGGACAACGGGTTGATATTCCCGTACCGGCGAATTGGCGCCCATGATGAGCCCGGTGATGCTAACCACCCGAAGCACTTGGTACTGATCCCTTCGGGGTGAGGGCTTGGTGTGGAGCGTGGGATCCGATCCGGTAGTAGTCAAGCGATGGGGTGACACAGGAAGGTAGCCCAACCGCCGCGATGGTAGACGGCGGGTAAGCATGTAGGACGGGGCTTAGGCAAATCCGGGTCCCAGCCCTTTGGTGGGTGAGTCTGAGATGTGATGCCGACCCCGTAGGGGGGAAGTGGGTGATCCTATGCTGTCGAGAAAAACCTCTAGCGAGCCATGAGCCGCCCGTACCCGAAACCGACTCAGGTGATCAGGTAGAGAATACCGAGGCGATCGAGACAACCATGGTTAAGGAACTCGGCAAAATGCCCCCGTAACTTAGGGATAAGGGGGGCCCGAGGTGTGTACCCACGTGCTGGGGAAGCGCCGGAGGCCGCAGAGACCAGGGGAAAGCGACTGTTTACTAAAAACACAGGTCCGTGCGAAGTTGTAAGACGATGTATACGGACTGACTCCTGCCCGGTGCTGGAAGGTTAAGAGGACCGGTTAGACGCACTTGTGTGTCGAAGCTGAGAATTTAAGCCCCAGTAAACGGCGGTGGTAACTATAACCATCCTAAGGTAGCGAAATTCCTTGTCGGGTAAGTTCCGACCTGCACGAATGGAGTAACGACTTTCCTACTGTCTCAACCATGGACTCGGCGAAATTGCACTACGAGTAAAGATGCTCGTTACGCGCGGCAGGACGGAAAGACCCCGGGACCTTTACTATAGTTTGGCATTGGTGTTTGGTTCGGCTTGTGTAGGATAGGTGGGAGACTGTGAAGTGGCCACGCCAGTGGTTGTGGAGTCATCGTTGAAATACCACTCTGGTCGTACTAGATGTCTAACCTAGGGCCATGATCTGGTTCAGGGACAGTGCCTGATGGGTAGTTTAACTGGGGCGGTTGCCTCCCAAAATGTAACGGAGGCGCTCAAAGGTTCCCTCAGCCTGGTTGGCAATCAGGTGTTGAGTGTAAGTGCACAAGGGAGCTTGACTGTGAGACAGACATGTCGAGCAGGGACGAAAGTCGGAACTAGTGATCCGGCCACTGCGAGTGGAAGCGTGGTCGCTCAACGGATAAAAGGTACCCCGGGGATAACAGGCTGATCTTCCCCAAGAGTCCATATCGACGGGATGGTTTGGCACCTCGATGTCGGCTCGTCGCATCCTGGGGCTGGAGTAGGTCCCAAGGGTTGGGCTGTTCGCCCATTAAAGCGGCACGCGAGCTGGGTTTAGAACGTCGTGAGACAGTTCGGTCCCTATCCGCCGCGCGCGTAGGAAACTTGAGAAAGGCTGTCCCTAGTAC
The DNA here is from genome assembly GCF_054954065.1 of Nocardioides sp. S5-5. NCBI lineage: Bacteria > Bacillati > Actinomycetota > Actinomycetes > Propionibacteriales > Nocardioidaceae > Nocardioides > Nocardioides sp. S5-5. The sequence goes on along the minus strand of NZ_CP199913.1, from coordinate 2,677,452 downwards.
GAGAGGACCGGGATGGACGAACCTCTGGTGTGCCAGTTGTACCGCCAGGTGCATGGCTGGTTGGCTACGTTCGGAAGTGATAACCGCTGAACGCATCTAAGCGGGAAGCACGTTTCAAGATGAGGTTTCCCACCCCTTTTGTGGGTTAAGGCCCCCAGCAGAACACTGGGTTGATAGGCCGGAGGTGTACAGCAGTAATGCCCAGCCGACCGGTACTAATAGGCCGAAGACTTGCCACAACAAACCCCCAACACACTCAACAACACCAAACAAACACATTGTTCTGTTGAACATGTTGGTGCGCGCGTCCACATTGAAGATCCAACCCCGACCACATGATTGTTGTGTGGGAACCCGTTGCTGGGTATATCGGGGTTCATAGAGTTACGGCGGCCATAGCGGCAGGGAAACACCCGGTCCCATCCCGAACCCGGAAGTTAAGCCTGCCAGCGCCGATGGTACTGCAACCGAGAGGATGTGGGAGAGTAGGACGCCGCCGGACAAGCATTGGCTCAGGGCCAGCACCTCGTGTGCTGGCCCTGAGTGCTTTTTGGGATGCTTCGGGGATTCACGCGAGAATCATTCGTTCCTCTGGTTCTGCCGTGTGCCGTTGATCGTCCACAGCCCAGCCTGTCGCTGGCTCCTTCCACAGGTAGCGGCGTCGTGGGGCGGCCGTGTCGAGGGGGTGGCGCAGGATCGTCGGGTGGCGAGTCATCGGGGCTCGCCGGTGATCTGTGGAGGTGCTCGGAGGGATGTCGGCGGACACGGAGGTCAAGGCGTCGGTGACGGCGAACACGGTCCAGCTGAGTGGGCGGCTGGCCGCAGAGCCGGTGGAGCGGGTGCTGCCGAGTGGCGACCGGCTGTGGACCTGCCGGCTGATCGTGCCTCGGACCGACGTGCGGGTACGCCCGTCGGGACGCAAGGGGCCTTCGGTCGACGTGGTCGATCTCGCCGGCTGGTCGTCGAAGGTCCGCCGGACCATGCGGACCTGGCATGCCGGCGACGTGGTGGGCGTGGAGGGCGCTCTGCGCCGTCGCTTCTACCGAACCGGCGGTCAGACGGCGTCGCGGATGGAGGTCGAGGTCACGACGGCCCGGGTGCTGCGTCGCGCAGCGATCGGATGAGGACGCCGAGGCTCGGCTTGGGCTGGAAGGAGGTCGCCTTCTCGGGGAGCAGCCGGTCCGCCTCGGCGACCCGGAGGACCAGGTCGACCGACGGCGCGGGCATCAACACGGCGATGGCGTCCGGACGGGCGCCGCCGAGGGCGTCGTCGACCGTGTGGTGGTAGGCGACGGCGGCGGGCCCGTGCGGGAGCGCCGGGACGATCCGATGGTGAAGGACCTCGACCGCGGCCTCGTCGGGTCCGATCCCGAGTCCGATCACCGCCCAGCGCTCCCCGTCGGTGGCGGCGAGGCGGGCTGCGGAGAGGGCGTGGACCGCGTCAGCCTGAGCCTGCTCGTCGTAGTCGAGGCCGAGGGTCTCGGCGGCGTCGCGCAGGTCCTCGAGTGAGGTGCCGGTGAGCGTGCGGTGGATCGGGCCGAGGAAGAGCGGGGTGTCGGTCTGGTCGACCAGCATCGCGAGGCCGTGGTCGGTGGGGCGGGGGCCGGTGGGGTCGCTGACGCGGCGGCGCTGCAGCCGGAGGTACGCCGCGTAGCGGTGGTGGCCGTCGGCGATGAGGGCGCGGCTGCCGGCCAGCTCGGCGGCGATCGCCGCGAGCGTGTCGGGGGCGCGCTCTGCCCAGATCCGGTGCTCCTGGCCACCGCGGTCGGTGAAGGCGTGGTCCGGCTCGCGGCCGGCGACGGCGGCGAGCAGCTCGCGCAGCCGGGGGCTGCCCTGGTGGACGAGAAGGATGGGTGCGGGGTTGAGCTGCATCTCGTCCATCCGGTCGGCGAGCTCGTCGGCCTGGATGGGGTGGATGCCCTCGTGGGGCAGCACCGCGCGGTCCGCGGCGTGGGCGGCTCGGCGGGAGACGTCGAGGGCGCCGACCAGGCCGCGGACGGTCATCCCGTTGGAGCTGTACTCGTGGAGATAGAGCGCTGGCTCCGCGTCGGCGGTGACCAGGCCGCGGGCCTGCCAGCGCAGGAGGCGCGCGGAGACGTCCTTGTAGGGGCGGGCGAAGGCACGACCGGTGGTCGGGTTGCCGACGCGGGCGGGCACCAGCATGAGCGCGGGAAAAGGCTCCAGACGCAACGGACCGGCCACGTAGGGCGGGGTCACGAGGGCGGTTGCGTCCATCAGGGCATCGTACGGAGCCGGTGGTGGTGCGGGCTGGCAAGGTGGGGCTCGTGTTGCTCACATCCGCGGACCCGCTGACCGACGCCTACGACCTGGCGATGCTCGACCTCGACGGCGTCGTCTACATCGGGCAGGAGGCGGTCGACGGCGCGGCCGAACACATCGGGCGGGCGCGGGAGGAGGGGATGCGGGTCGCGTTCATCACCAACAACGCGTCGCGGCCGGCAGCGGTGGTCGCCGAGCACCTGCGGGAGCTGGGGGTGGCGGCGCGGACCGAGGACGTCGTGACGAGCGCACAGGCGGCCGCGCGGCTGCTGGTCGAGCGGTTCGACGCCGGGGCGAGGGTGGTGTGCCTGGGCGGGCCGGGGCTGGAGAGCGCGTTGGCGGAGGCGGGGCTGGTGCCGGTCGACGTGGAGGCGGACGCGGTGGCCGTGGTGAGCGGGTACGGGCCGCAGCTGCGCTGGCACGAGATCATGCGGGCGGCGGTGCGGGTGCGCGACGGCCTGCCGTGGGTGACGAGCAACACCGACCTGACCATCCCGACGGCGTACGGCGCGGCGCCCGGGCACGGTGTGCTCGTCGAGATGATGGAGCGGTTCACCGGGGTCACGCCGCAGGTGGCGGGGAAGCCGGCACGGCCGCTGCTCGATGAGACGGTACGACGCGTGGGCGGGCGGCGGCCGCTGATGGTCGGCGACCGGCTCGACACCGACATCGAGGGCGCCCGGAACGCGGGAGTCGACTCGTTGCTGGTGCTGACCGGGGTGACCGGGCTGGCCGAGCTGGTGGCGGCGCAGCGGAGGGAGCGACCGTCGTACCTGGCAGCGGATCTCGGCGGGCTGCTGGTCGCGCACCGGGCACCCGAGCAGGCGCCGGGCGGCTGGCGGCTGGGCGGATGGACCGGACGCGTGGTGGGTGGTCGGTTGGAGGTGGCGCGGACAGGTGAGGGGGCGAGCGCGGACGACTGGTGGCGGGTGGCGGCGGTGACGGCGTGGGCCTACCGGGACGAGGAGGGTGCGGTGGCGGACATCAGTGCGGCAAGGGTCCCCGGGACGGAGTCGGGGGCGCGGTAGCCTCGACCCATGACCGAGGTACCAGTTCCGGCGCCGACGCCGACCGGGATCGATGCCGTCGACCGGGTGCTCGACCTCGTGGCGGGCTTGGCCGAGCGCCCGCTCGAGGAGCATGCGGGCGCGCTGGAGGAGGCGCACGGCGAGTTGCGGCGCACCCTTGACGACCCGCCGGCCGCACCGGCCGTCCCGTAGTGCCGCCGCGCCGACTGCGCCTCGACGCCGAGCTGGTCCGTCGAGGGCTGGCGCCGTCGCGCGAGCGCGCCGCCCAACTGATCGCCGAGGGGCGGGTGAAGGTGGCCGGAGTGGTGGCGGCCAAGCCGGCGACGGGTGTCACGACCGACGTGGCGATCGTGGTCAAGGAGGGCGAGCACGGGCCCGACTACGTCTCGCGGGGCGCCCACAAGCTGGTGGGTGCGCTGGCGGCGTTCGTGCCGCTCGGTCTGCAGGTCGAGGGGCGGCGCTGTCTGGACGCGGGGGCGTCGACGGGCGGGTTCACCGACGTGCTGCTGCGCTCCGGGGCGGCCGAGGTGGTCGCCGTGGACGTGGGCTATGGACAGCTGCACTGGTCGCTGCAACAGCACGAGAGGGTGGTGGTCCACGACCGCACGAACGTCCGCACGTTGACGACCGACGACATCGGCGGTCCGGTCGACCTCGTGGTGGGCGACCTGTCCTTCATCTCGTTGACCCTGGTGCTGGACGCGCTGCTGGGGGTGACCCAGCCGGACGGCGACCTGGCGCTGATGGTGAAGCCGCAGTTCGAGGTCGGCAAGGACCGGCTGGGGAAGGGCGGCGTGGTCCGCGACCCGGAGCTGTGGGTGGAGACGGTGCTGGGTGTCGCGAGAGCCGCGGCCGAGCGCGGGTGGGGTGCGCGGGCGGTGACGGTGAGCCCGCTGCCGGGGCCCTCGGGCAATGTGGAGTTCTTCTTGTGGCTGCGCCACGGGCCGGCGACGGTGGACGAGGAGTCGATGGCGGCGGTCGTGCGGCGCGGTACGTCGCGCCCGGATGAGAGGGTGACCCCATGACGTCCGCGACCAGCGACATCGAGCGCCGGGTGCTCGTGCTCGCCCACACCGGCCGGGCCGAGGCCCGCGACGTCGCACGCGCCTTCGTCAAGGAGCTGACCGGGCACGGCATCGTGGTGCGGTTGCTGAGCCACGAGGCCGACGATCTCGACCTGGCGCCGGGGGAGTACGTCCCGGAGGTGGAGCTGACCGACTCCGAGTCCGACGCGAGCCACGGGTGCGAGCTGACCGTGGTGATCGGCGGCGACGGGAGCATCCTGCGAGCCGCGGAGGTGACCCACCAGCGCTCGACGCCGGTGCTGGGCGTCAACCTGGGGCATGTCGGGTTCCTCGCCGAGGCCGAGCACGAGGACGTCGCAGCGACGATCGAGGCGATCGTCGAGCAGCACTACACCACCGAGGACCGGCTCACGCTGGACGTGAAGGCGTACGTCGCGGGCGAGCTCGTCTACTCGACCTTCGCGGTCAACGAGGCGAGCGTGGAGAAGGCGGCCCGCGAGCGGATGCTCGAGGTGGTCGTCGAGATCGACGACCGGCCGCTGTCGCGGTGGGGCTGCGACGGAGTGGTGTGCGCGACGCCGACCGGATCGACGGCCTACAACTTCAGCGCGGGCGGCCCGATCGTGTGGCCGCAGGTGGAGGCGCTGTGCATCGTGCCGCTCAGTGCGCATGCGCTGTTCGCGCGGCCGATGGTGGTGGCGCCGTCGTCGGTCATCGCGATCGAGGTGCTCGAGGGCAACCAGGGCTCCGGTGTGCTGTGGTGCGACGGTCGGCGCAGCGTCGACCTGCCGCCGGGGGCCCGGATCGAGGTGAGCCGTGGGCAGCGACCGGTGCGGCTGGTACGACTGCACTCGGCGCCGTTCACCGACCGGCTGGTGGCGAAGTTCGGACTGTCCGTCGAGGGCTGGCGGGGGGCCGCGGAGCAGCGCCGTGAGGCGCGCGCCCGGGGGGAGGACGCATGATCGAGGAGATCCGGATCAGCTCGCTCGGGGTCATCGACTCCTCGACGCTCGAGCTGGGACCCGGCCTGACGGTGATCACCGGTGAGACCGGCGCCGGCAAGACCATGGTGGTGACCGCGCTCGGCCTGCTGCTGGGCGGGCGCGCCGACAGCGGTGCGGTGCGGGCGGGGGCGAAGCAGGCCCGGGTCGAGGGGCTGGTGGCCGCGAAGGCACTCCCGGACCTGCTGAGCGCGGTCGAGGAGGCCGGCGGCGAGGCTGAGGACGACGGCGTGGTGCTGGCGCGCAACGTGAGCGCGGAGGGCCGTTCCCGGGCCTTCGCGGGTGGCGCGGCCGTGCCGGTCGCCACGCTCGCCGGGCTGGCCGAGGCGCTGGTCGCAGTGCATGGCCAGTCCGACCAGCACCGGCTGCTCAAGGCGCAGACCCAGCGCCAGGCGCTCGACCGGTTCGGGGCGCTCGAGAAGCTGCTCGCGGCGTACGGCAAGGTGCATGACCGGTTGGTCGCCACCGAGAAGGAGCTGGCCGAGGTCGTCGCGACCGCCCGCGAGCGGGCCCGGGAGGCAGACCTGCTGCGCTTCGGGGTCGAGGAGGTCGCGGCGCTCGCGCCGCAGCCGGGCGAGGACGCCGAGCTGGCGACCGAGGAGGCGCGGCTGGGGCACGCCGACACCCTGCGCGGCGCGGCCGAGCAGGCCCGCGAGGCGCTGTCCAGCGAGCACGGCTCGCCCGACGCCCTCGGCGCGGTGGCGGCGGCGCGCGGACTGTTGGAGGGTGTGCGCGACCACGACACCGAGGCGGCGACGCTGGCCGACCGGGTCGCCGAGGTGAGCTATCTGCTGTCCGACGTCGCGGCCGACGTGGCGTCGTACGCCACCCGCATCGACACCGACCCGGCCCGGCTGGCGTCGGTCTCCGAGCGACGGGCGGCGCTGACCGCGCTGACCCGCAAGTACGGCGACACCGTCGACGAGGTGCTCGCCTGGGCCGAGGAGTCCGCGATGCGGCTGCTCGACCTCGACTCGACCGAGGACCGGATCGCCGAGCTGAGTGCGGAGTCGGCGCGGCTGCGCGGCGAGCTGGCGTCCGCCGGCAGCAAGCTGAGCGAGGCGCGGGTGAAGGCGGCCGGCCGGCTCGGGACGGCGGTGTCCGACGAGCTGACCCTGCTGGCGATGCCGCACGCCGTGGTGACCATCCGGGTCTCGCCGCGCGCGGCCGAGGCGCCGGCGGACCCGGCGCACCCGCCGGCCGACCTGCTGCAGCTGGACGGGCGGTGGGTGCGGTTCGGGCGCAGCGGTCTCGACGAGGTCGAGTTCCTGCTCGCCGCCAACACCGGATCGGAGCCGCGTCCGCTCCACAAGGGCGCCTCGGGCGGTGAGCTCTCACGGGTGATGCTGGCGGTCGAGGTCTGCCTGGCGGGCACCAGTCCGGTGCCGACCTTCGTGTTCGACGAGGTCGACTCCGGGGTGGGCGGCGCGGCGGCGGTCGAGATCGGGCGGCGGCTGGCCAGGCTGGCCGCCGACGCCCAGGTGCTGGTGGTGACCCACCTGCCCCAGGTCGCGGCCTTCGCCGACCGGCATGTGCTGGTGGAGAAGTCCAGCGACGGGTCGGTGACCAGCTCGGGCCTGGTCACGCTCGACGACGCGGGCCGGGAGCGCGAGCTGTCGCGGATGCTGGCCGGCCTCGCCGAGTCCGACACGGCCCTGGCCCATGCCCGCGAGCTGCTCGAGCTGGCGCGGCGAGGCAACGGTTGAGGTCGTCGAGTAGTAGGATGGAATCCCGTGAACATGGCGCCGGGTAGTGGTTCGATTCGACAGGCAAAGCACGTCTTCGTCACCGGGGGCGTCGCCTCCTCGCTGGGCAAGGGACTGACCGCCTCCAGCCTCGGCCGGCTGTTGCGCTCGCGCGGGCTGCGGGTCACGATGCAGAAGCTCGATCCGTACCTCAACGTCGATCCCGGGACGATGAACCCGTTCCAGCACGGCGAGGTGTTCGTCACCAACGACGGCGCCGAGACCGACCTCGACATCGGTCACTACGAGCGCTTCCTCGACACCGACCTCAACCAGATCGCCAACGTGACGACCGGGCAGGTCTACTCGTCGGTGATCGCCAAGGAGCGCCGCGGCGACTACCTCGGCGACACGGTCCAGGTGATCCCGCACATCACCAACGAGATCAAGGACCGGATCCTCGCCATGGGGTACGGCGAGGACCAGGTTGACGTGGTGATCACCGAGATCGGTGGCACCGTGGGCGACATCGAGTCGCTGCCCTTCCTCGAGGCCGCGCGCCAGGTCCGCCACGACATCGGCCGCGACAACTGCTTCTTCCTGCATGTCTCGCTGGTGCCGTTCATCGGTCCCTCGGGGGAGCTGAAGACCAAGCCGACCCAGCACTCCGTCGCCGCCCTGCGCCAGGTCGGCATCCAGCCCGACGCGGTGGTCTGCCGCGCGGACCGGGAGCTCCCGGAGAGCATCAAGAAGAAGATCTCGCTGATGTGCGACGTCGACCAGGAGGCCGTCGTCACGGCCGCCGACGCGCCGTCGATCTACGACATCCCGAAGGTGCTGCACCGTCAGGGCCTCGACGCCTACGTCGTGCGCCGGCTCAACCTTCCCTTCCGTGACGTCGACTGGACGGTGTGGGACGACCTGCTGCGCCGGGTCCACCACCCGAAGGAGGACGTCACGATCGCGCTGGTCGGCAAGTACGTCGACCTGCACGACGCCTACCTGTCGGTGAGCGAGGCCCTGCGCGCCGGCGGCTTCGCCCACGAGGCCAAGGTCGAGATCCGCTGGGTCGCCTCCGACGACTGCGAGACGCCGGCCGGCGCGGCCAAGCACCTCTCCGACGTCGACGCGATCTGCGTCCCCGGCGGCTTCGGCATCCGCGGCCTCGAGGGCAAGCTCGGGGCGCTGACCTATGCTCGCGCCCACGCCATTCCGACCCTCGGTCTGTGCCTGGGCCTGCAGTCCATGGTGATCGAGTACGCCCGGACCGAGCTCGGTCTCGCCAAGGCCGGCTCGACCGAGTTCGACCCGGACACTCCGGAGCCGGTCATCGCGACGATGGAGGAGCAGAAGTCCATCGTCGAGGGCGCCGGCGACCTGGGCGGCACCATGCGTCTGGGCCTGTACCCGGCGCAGCTCAAGTCCGGGACGATCGCCCGCGAGGTCTACGGCGCCGAGGTGATCGAGGAGCGGCACCGCCACCGCTACGAGGTCAACAACGCCTACCGCACGCAGCTCGAGGAGGCCGGCCTGGTCTTCTCCGGGGTCAACCCCGACCTCGACCTGGTCGAGTTCGTCGAGCTGCCGCGCGAGGTCCACCCCTACTACATCGGCACCCAGGCCCACCCGGAGCTGCGCTCGCGGCCGACCCGCCCGCACCCACTGTTCGCGGGGCTGGTCGGCGCGGCCATCAGGCGCCAGCGCGAGACCCGGCTCGAGATCGACGACACCCACCTGCACGCCGAGCCCGTCGACGCGGAATGACGCAGCTGCGCGACGTCCCCGAGTCCTGGCCGGTCGAGGACAGCGTCGACCTGCATCGCGACGACTGGGTCGTGGCGTTCCGCTCCGACCGGATCCGCCGGCCGGGCGCCGACGACGAGGCGCCGTTCCGGCGGCTGGTCCTCGAGCACCCGGGCGCGGCGGTGATCTTGGCCATCGACGCCGAGGACCGGGTGCTGTGCCTCAAGCAGTACCGGCATCCGGCGCAGGCCCGACTGGTCGAGCTGCCCGCGGGCGTGATCGACCACCCGGGCGAGGACCCGGAGGACGTCGCCCGGCGCGAGCTGCGCGAGGAGGCGGCGCTGGCCGCCGAGCGGTGGACCCACCTGCTCTCGACCCTCAGCTCGCCGGGCTACTCCGCGGAGCGCATCCACTACTACCTCGCCGAGGACCTCTCGCCGGCCGACCGGGGCGACTTCGAGCTGCGCCACGAGGAGGCCGACCTCGAGGTCCTCTGGGTGCCGTTCGCCGACCTGGTCGACGCGATCCTCGCCGGCGACGTGACCGACGGACCGGTGGTGCAGGCGGTGCTCGCCGTCCAGGTCCGCCGCGACCGGGAGGCGGCGCGTGGTTGAGCTGGACCCGATCGACGCGGCGATCGTCCGCGAGCTGCAGGACGACGCCCGGCTGGCCAACAACGTGCTGGCCGCGCGGATCGGCATCGCGCCGTCCACCTGCCACGGCCGGGTCCGCTCCCTGTTCGAGCGGGGCGTGATCCGCGGCGCGCACGCCGAGGTGGACCAGGCCAGCATCGGCCGCCCGCTGCAGGCGATGATCTCGGTCCGGCTCCGCCCCCATGCACGCGGCGAGCTGAGCGCCTTCGCCCAGGCGATGGCGACCCTGCCCGAGGTGCTCAACGTCTACTTCCTGGCCGGGGCCGACGACTTCCTCATCCACGTCGCGACGGCGGGCTCGGAGGAGCTGCGGGAGTTCGTGCTGAACCACCTCAGCGGCACCCGTGACGTCGCCATGACCGAGACCAGCCTGATCTTCGAGCACCTGCGCGGCCGGCCTGCCGAACAGGCTTCGGCGCGACGTACGTCACAGGCCTGAACGTCGACGATCCGATCCGAGTTTCCGCGCCAGGCGCGAATTTCGGCTCGTACCTCTAGCGGGCGGGTCGACTGATCTTCATCATTTCTCTCCATGAGGGAATCCGCGACGGATTCCGCGACCGGGAGGAGATCCACATGCGCGTCGGTGTGCCCAAGGAAGTCAAGAACCACGAGTACCGGGTGGCCATCACGCCGATCGGGGTCCACGAGCTGGTCGCCCACGGCCACGAGGTCGTCGTCGAGACGGGCGCCGGCGAGGGCTCCTCGATCCGCGACGCCGACTACGTCGCCGCCGGCGCCACCATCCTCCCGGACGCCGACGCGGTGTGGGGCACCGCGGAGATGGTCCTCAAGGTCAAGGAGCCGATCGCGGAGGAGTACGCCCGGATGCGCGAGGGGCAGGTGCTGTTCACCTACCTCCACCTCGCCGCCGACAAGGCGCTCACCGAGGAGCTGATCGCCCGCAAGGTCACCGCGATCGCCTATGAGACCGTGCAGCTGCCCTCCGGTTCGCTGCCTCTGCTGTACCCGATGTCGGAGGTCGCGGGCTGCCTCGCGCCCCAGGTCGGCGCGTACTCGCTGATGAAGGCGCAGGGTGGCCGGGGTGTGCTGATGGGCGGTGTCGGTGGCGTCGCGAACGCCAAGGTCGTCATCATCGGCGCCGGCGTCTCGGGCCAGAACGCCGCGAACATCGCGCTCGGCATGGGGGCCGACGTCACGCTGCTCGACACCGATCTCGACAAGCTGCGGATGTCGTTTTGGCGCTACAACAACCGGGTCCACGGTCTCGCGTCGTCCAAGCTGACCCTGGAGCAGCAGGTGATGGAGGCCGACCTGGTGATCGGCGCCGTGCTGATCCCGGGCGCGGCGGCGCCCAAGCTGGTGTCCAACGACCTGGTCTCGCGGATGAAGCCGGGCTCGGTGCTCGTCGACATCGCGGTCGACCAGGGTGGCTGCTTCGAGGACACCCGGCCCACCACGCACGCCGCCCCGACCTTCCAGGTGCATGACTCGACGTTCTACTGCGTGGCGAACATGCCGGGCGCGGTGCCGAACACCTCGACCTACGCCCTGACCAACGCGACCCTGCCGTACGCCGTCGCGCTGGCCGACAAGGGCTGGGGCGACGCGTGCCGCGCGGACGCCAGCCTGGCGCTGGGTCTGAACACCCACGCGGGCCTGCTCGCCAACGCGCCGGTCGGCGAGGCCACGGGCATCGCGTCGGTCGCGCTGGAGGAGGCGCTAGCCTGACCGCGTGAGCGGGACGGGAGCGGTGGATCGGGCAGTCCGCACCTATCTCGACCATCTGGCCGTGGAGAAGGGCCTCGCGGTCAACACACTGACCTCCTATCGCAGGGACCTGCGGCGCTACCGCGCCCACCTGGCGGCGGCAGGCATCGACTCGCTCGACGGCATCACCGAGACGACGGTCACCGAGTTCCTCATGCGACTGCGCGAGGGCGACGGCGATCACCCGCCGCTCAGGGCGTCGAGCGCGGCCCGCACGGTCGTGGCGGTGCGCGGCTTCCACCGGTTCGCGGTCGCCGACGGGCTGGCCCGAGTCGACCCGGCAGCGGGCGTGAAGCCGCCGAGCCCGGCCAAGCGGCTGCCGAAGGCGCTGCCGCTGTCCGACGTCGAGGCGATCCTCGAGGCGGCCGGGGCACCGGACACCCCGCTCGCGCTGCGCGACCGGGCGCTGCTGGAGATCCTCTACGGCACCGGCGCCCGGATCTCGGAGGCGGTCGGGCTCGACGTCGACGACGTCAGCCATCTCGCCGAGCCCGACCTCGACCCGGCCGACGCGACCCTGCTGCTGCGCGGCAAGGGCGGCAAGGAGCGGCTGGTGCCGGTGGGTTCCTACGCGCGGGCCGCGCTGTCGGCGTACCTGGTGCGGGCTCGGCCGGCGCTGGTCTCGGCGGCGACGCCGGCGCTCCTCCTCAACGCGCGCGGGGGCCGGCTGTCGCGGCAGTCGGCGTGGGCGGTGCTGGTCAAGGCCGCCGAGCGGGCCGGGGTGACCCGCGACGTCTCGCCCCACACGCTGCGGCACTCGTTCGCGACCCACCTCCTCGACGGCGGCGCCGACGTGCGGGTGGTCCAGGAGCTGCTCGGGCACGCGTCGGTCACCACGACGCAGGTCTACACGCTCGTCACCGTCGACAACCTGCGCGAGGTCTTCGCCACCGCGCATCCGAGGGCCCGCCATGGCTGAGTCGAGTGACGGCGCGTACGACCGGATCCTCGAGTACGCCGAGGGGCGCGGCCTGGAGCTGTACCCGCATCAGGAGGACGCGATCCTGGCGCTGCTGGCCGGCGACAACGTGGTGCTGGCCACGCCGACCGGTTCCGGCAAGTCGCTGGTCGCGATGGCGGCCGCGATGGGTGCGCTCGCCGACGACCGGGTCACCTTCTACACCGCGCCGATCAAGGCGCTGGTGAGCGAGAAGTTCTTCGACCTGGTCGAGGTCTTCGGTGCCGCCGACGTCGGCATGCTCACCGGTGACGTCGCGGTCAACGCCGATGCGCCGATCATCTGCTGCACGGCCGAGGTCCTCGCCAACATCGCGCTGCGCGAGGGCGACCGGGCCGACGTCGGCATGGTCGTGATGGACGAGTTCCACTTCTACGGCGAGCCGGGGCGCGGCTGGGCCTGGCAGGTCCCGCTCATCGAGCTGCCCCAGGCCCAGCTCCTGCTCATGTCGGCCACGCTCGGCGACACCACCGACCTCGCGGCCGACCTGACGCGGCGCAACGGGCGGGACACGACGGTCGTCGACCACGCCGAGCGCCCGGTTCCGCTGGACTTCTCCTGGTCGCTGGAGCCGATGGGGGACAAGCTCACCGAGCTGGTCACCACCGGCCAGGGCCCGGTGTACGTCGTCCACTTCACCCAGGCCGCCGCGGTCGAGCACGCCGTGTCGCTGCTGAGCGGGCCGGGCCGGCTCGACACCGCCGTACCCAAGGAGCGCAAGGAGCAGATCGCCGAGCGGATCGCGGGTGTCCGCTTCGCCGCCGGCTTCGGCAAGACCCTCAACAAGCTGCTGCGGCAGGGGATCGGCGTCCACCACGCCGGCATGCTGCCGCGCTACCGGCGCCTGGTCGAGCAGCTCGCCCAAGGCGGGCTGCTGACCGTCATCTGCGGCACCGACACCCTGGGTGTCGGCATCAACGTGCCGATCCGCACGGTGCTGTTCACCGGACTCGCCAAGTTCGACGGCTCGCGGCAGCGGGTGCTGCGCACCCGCGAGTTCCTGCAGATCGCCGGACGGGCCGGCCGGGCGGGCTTCGACACGGCGGGCTACGTCGTCGTCCAGGCGCCGGAGCACGTCATCGAGAACGAGTTGGCCAAGGCGAAGGCCGCGGCCAAGAACGCCGCGATGAGCGCGGAGAAGCAGGCCAAGCGCGGCTCCAAGGCGCAGCTCAAGAAGCCGCCGCCGGGCACCGTGGTCTGGACCGAGCAGACCTTCGACAAGCTGGTCGAGGGGAAGCCGGAGCCGCTGAAGTCGCAGATGAAGGTCGACAACGCGATGCTGGTCAACGTGCTCTCCCGCGAGGAGGACGCGTTCCCGGTGCTGCGCCGGCTGCTCATGGACAACCACGAGGAGCGGCGCAGCCAGCTGCGCCTGGCCAAGCGGGCGGTCCGACTGGCTCGCAGCCTGGTCGCCTCCGAGGTGCTGACCCGGCTCGACCAGGCCGACGAGCTCGGCCGGCGCTACGTGCTCACCGAGGCGCTGCCCGAGGACTTCGCGCTCAACCAGCCGCTCTCGCACTTCGCGCTGGCGGTGCTCGACGTGCTCGACCCCGGCAGTCCGGACCTCATGCTCGACGTCGTCTCCGTCGTCGAGGCGACCCTGGAGGCGCCGCGCCCGCTGCTGATGGCGCAACGGCACGCCGCGCGCGGCGAGGCGATCGCGGCACTCAAGGCCGACGGCGTCGAGTACGACGAGCGGATGGCCCTGGTCGAGGACATCACCTGGCCCGAGCCGCTGGCCGAGCTGCTCGAGCCGCTCTTCGAGACCTACCGCGAGCGGCACCCGTGGCTGGCGCCCGACGCGCTGGCGCCCAAGTCGGTGGTGCGGCAGATGTGGGAGCAGGGGATGGGGTTCACCGACCTGGTCTCCCGCTACCAGGTGGCCCGCTCCGAGGGGCTGGTGCTGCGCTATCTCACCGACGCCTACCGGGCGCTGCGGCAGACGGTGCCGGCGTCGTACCGCACCGAGGAGCTCGAGCTCCTCGTCGAGTGGCTGGGGGAGACGGTCCGCCAGGTCGACTCCTCGCTGCTCGACGAGTGGGAGGCGCTCGCCGACCCGTCGCACGCGAGCGCGGCGGTCAGCCACCACGAGCCGCCGCCCCCGCCGCGCCCGCTCAGCCAGCAGGGCCGGGTCTTCGACGTCATGGTCCGCAACGCGCTGTGGCGCCGGGTCGAGCTGGTCGCCCGCGACGACGTGCCGGCGCTGGCCGCGCTCGACGCGGAGGCCGCGTGGAGCGAGGCCGACTGGGACGGGGCGATCGAGGACTACTACGCCGAGCACGACCGGCTGCTCACCGACGCCGACGCGCGCGGGCCCGTGCTGCTGGAGGTGGAGAAGGAGGCCGGCCGGTGGGTCGTCACCCAGACCCTGCACGACCCGGACGGCCACCACGACTGGGTGATCCGCGCCGAGGTCGACCTCGCGGCCAGCGACGAGGCCGGCGAGGCCGTCGTACGGACGCTGGAGATGGTGAGCCTGACCGGCTGATCGGGGCCTGTGGACGACCGGTTGCGGAGGCGACCGGAGGGGCGCGGAGTCGAGTCGTCCCCTGGCTCGCGGCGCGCCTCCCGAATGTCTCCGTGTCGACATTGTTGGATGGAGCAGTCCCGGGCTCTGGGGAAGGAGCCCGCAACCACTCCAGACAAAGGTGAGGGCGATGGCCGGCTTCTACGGAGGATCCAGTGCACCCGACATGCCGCCGAGGACGCCGATCCCGGCGCCCGGCAGCGACGTACCGCTCGGCACGGAGGACGCGGCCGTGAGCGAGGACGCCATGACCCTGCAGTTCCCGCTGCCGGACCGCCACGCTCCCGAGCCCGCCTCGGTGCAGACCCCGACCGGGGAGCTGGGCCCGACCGGTCGCCCGATGCCGGTGCTGCCGGACCCGAGGCCGGTGACCGCGCACGGGCACGCGCGAGTGATCTCGATGTGCAACCAGAAGGGCGGCGTCGGCAAGACCACGACGACGATCAACCTGGGCGCCGCGCTGGCGGAGTGTGGTCGCAAGGTGCTGCTCGTCGACTTCGACCCGCAGGGCTCGCTCTCGGTCGGGCTCGGACTGAACCCGCACGAGATGGAGAGCACGGTCTACAACCTGCTCATGGACCCGGAGGCCACGCTCGACGAGGTCGTCGTGCCCTCCGGGGTGCCGGGGATGGACCTGCTGCCGTCCAACATCGACCTGTCGGCCGCCGAGGTGCAGCTGGTCCACGAGGTCGCCCGCGAGCAGACCCTGCAGCGCGTGCTGGCCCCCGCGATCGCGGAGTACGACGTCATCCTCATCGACTGCCAGCCCTCGCTCGGCCTGCTGACGGTCAACGCGCTCACCGCCTCCGACGGCGTGATCGTGCCGCTGGAGTGCGAGTACTTCGCGCTGCGCGGCGTCGCGCTGCTCAAGGCCACCATCGACAAGGTCAAGCAGCGCCTCAACCCGGGCCTGGAGGTCGACGGCGTCCTCGGCACCATGTACGACGGCCGCACGCTGCACGGCCGCGAGGTGCTCGAGCGCCTGGTCCAGGCGTGGGGCGACAAGGTCTTCCACACCGTCATCCGCCGCACCGTGAAGTTCTCCGACTCCACCGTCGCCGGCGAGCCGATCACGTCGTACGCCTCCGGATCGAGCGGGGCGGAGGCGTACCGCCAGCTCGCGAAGGAGGTGGCGGTACGGTGCCTCGACGTGTGAGCATGCCGGCCGCGGACGACCTGTTCCGGCCGACCACGGAGTCGTCGGGGCCTGCCGTCCGCGCTGTTCCGGACCCGCCGGCCGACGTACCCGAGAAGGCGCCGAAGGGCCCGACCGGACGGGTCCGCCACGAGGAGAAGATCACGGTCTACGTCTCCTCGGCGGAGCTGATGGAGCTGGAGCGGGCCCGGCTCACCCTGCGCGGGGAGCACGGCATGGCCGTCGACCGCGGTCGCCTGGTCCGCGAGGCGCTGCACCTGGTCCTGGGCGAGCTCGAGGCCGAGGGGGAGAGCTCCGCGCTGGTCAGGCGCCTGCGTGAGTCATGATGCAGGTGTGAGCGAGGTCGAGGCGGGCGCCGAGCCCGCGCAGGGACACGGCGGGTTCGCCGTGCACCTGGTGAACTTCGAGGGCCCGTTCGACCTGCTGCTGAGCTTGATCTCCAAGCACAAGCTCGACGTCACCGAGGTCGCGCTCTCCAAGGTCACCGACGAGTTCATCGCGCACATCAAGCAGCTCCCCGACGACGCCCTCGAGGAGACGACGTCCTTCCTGCTGGTCGCGGCGACCCTGCTCGACCTCAAGGCCGCCCGGCTGCTGCCGGCCGGCGACGTGGAGGACGAGGAGGACCTCGCCCTGCTGGAGGCACGGGACCTGCTGTTCGCGCGGCTGCTGCAGTACAAGGCCTACAAGCAGGTCGCGGCGGTCCTCGACGGGCGGCTGCAGGCCGAGGCGCGCCGCTTCCCACGGGCGGTCGGCCTGGAGGAGCGGTACGCCGGCCTGCTGCCCGAGGTGCTGATCGGGATCGGCCTCGAGGCGTTCGCGGCCCTGGCGGCCAAGGCGATGACGCCCAAGCCGGAGCTGCAGCTGACCCTGCACCACATCCACGCGCCGACGGTCAGCGTGCGCGAGCAGGCCGCGATCGTGGTCGACCGGCTGCGGCGCAGCGGCACGCTGACCTTCCGCGCGCTGTGCGGCGACTCGCCGGACACGCTGACGACCGTGGCGCGCTTCCTCTCCCTGCTCGAGCTGTTCCGCGAGGGGGCCGTCGCCTTCGACCAGGTGACGCCGCTGGGGGAGCTGACGGTGCGCTGGACCGGCGACGAGGCGGTCGACGTGGAGGACCTGATCACCGACGAGTTCGACGGGGCGGCGCCGGCCGACGACGCGCCCGCTGAGGAGAGTCCGAGCGATGACTGACCAGCCAGCGATGACCGAACAGACCGACGAGGTCGAGGCCCCCGCCGGGCCGGTGGCCGAGCTGCGGCCCGCGCTGGAGGCGGTGCTGATGGTCGCCGACCAGCCGCTGGACGCGGTGGCCCTCGCGACCGTCGTCGGCTACCCGGAGCCCGAGGTGGTCGAGGCGCTGGCCGCCCTCGCGGCGGAGTACGACGAGCAGGGTCGCGGCTTCGAGCTGCGCAATGTCGCGGGCGGCTGGCGCTACTACACCCGCGAGGAGCTCGCTCCGGTCGTGGAGGCGTTCGTGCTGGAGGGCCAGCAGGCCCGGCTCACCCAGGCCGCGCTGGAGACCCTCGCCGTCGTCGCCTACCAGCAGCCGGTCTCCCGGGCCCGGGTGTCGGCGGTGCGTGGCGTCAACGTCGACGGCGTGATGCGGACCCTGCTCAGCCGCGGGCTGGTCGAGGAGGCCGGTCGCGACGGCGAGCACGGCGCCACGCTGTACCGCACCACCAGCTACTTCCTGGAGCGGATCGGCATCGTGTCCCTCGACGAGCTGCCCGACCTGGCCCCGCACCTGCCGGAGCTCGCCGAGGTCGAGGAGGAGCTGCGCGAGAGCGTCGCGGTCGCGGCCGACGAGCCCGCACCGGTCGCCGAGGAGGCCGGCGATGACGCGTGACATCGCGGTCGACGACGACGGCCAGATCCGGCTGCAGAAGCTGCTCGCGCAGTCCGGCGTCGCCTCGCGGCGCCGGTGCGAGGAGCTGATGCTGGAGGGCGAGGTCGAGGTGGACGGCGAGGTCGTCACCCGGCTCGGCACCAAGGTCGACCCGCGCACCGCGGTGATCAAGGTGTCGGGCAGGCGGCTGCCGCCGATCTCCGACCACGTCTACCTGGTGCTCAACAAGCCGCGCGGCGTGGTGTCCACCATGTCCGACCCGCAGGGCCGCCGTACCCTGTCCGACCTGGTGGCCGACCGTCCTGAGCGGCTCTTCCATGTGGGCCGGCTCGACACCGACACCTCGGGCCTGCTGCTGCTGACCAACGACGGCGACTTCGCGCACCGGATGGCGCACCCGTCGTTCGAGGTGGAGAAGACCTACGTCGCCGAGGTGGCCGGGCGGCTCGCCAAGGGCACGCTCGCCGAGCTGCTCGCCGGGGTGACCCTGGAGGACGGCCCGGTGGAGGTGCGCCGGGCGCGGGTCATCGACACCTCGGCCGAGAAGTCGATCATCGAGCTGGTCATCCACGAGGGCCGCAACCGGATCGTGCGCCGGCTGCTCGACCAGGTCGGGCACCCGGTGCGCCAGCTGAGCCGGACCAGGTTCGGGCCGATCGAGCTCGGGACGCTGCGCGGCGGGACGCTGCGCGAGCTGTCCGACGACGAGCTCGGCCAGCTGCTGGAGCTGGTCGGTCGGTAGCCCTACCGTGGGTCGGGTGAACCCGGTCCCACCGGTGCCCGCCGCCCTGCGGAGACATGTCGTCGCACGGATGCCGTACGACGTCGACTTCGGCGCGCCCGGCGTCCACCGGGGCCTGCCGTCGACCACGATCACCCTGGTGCTTCCGCTCGAGGAGCCGCTCCGGGTCTCCTGGGCGGGACGGCCGGCGAGCCTGCACTCCGCGTGGGCGTCGCTCTCGGGGCTGCACACCGAGCCGGCGGCGATCCATCACGGCGGGTCGCAGCGCGGGGTGCAGCTGGCACTGAGCGTCGAGGGCGTGCGGGTGCTGCTCGGGCGGCCCGCGGCGGACCTGTCCGGGGCGCTGACCGACCTGGACGAGGCCGTCGTACCACCGGCGTTGCGGGAGCTGCCCGAGCGGCTGCACGCGCTGGCGTCCTGGCCCGCGCGGGTGGCGCTGGTCGACCGGACCCTGGCCGTCCTGGCCGCGCGCGGGGGCGACCCGGCACCGCGGGCCGAGGTGGCGCGTGCGCTGGCGCTGCTGACGGCGGGGGCCCGGGTGGCCGACGTGGCCGAGGAGGTCGGCTACAGCCGCCGCCGGCTCGGCACGCTGGTGCGGGCGGAGTGCGGACTGGCGCCCAAGGCGTTCCAGCGGGTCGCGCGGGTCGAGACCGCACGAGGCCTGCTGGGGCGGCGGCCGCTCGCCGAGGTGGCGAGCGCCTGTGGCTACGCCGACCAGGCGCACCTGACCCGCGAGTGGACCGCGCTCGCCGGGTGTACGCCGACCACCTGGCTGCGCGAGGAGTTCCCGTTCCTTCAAGACCACGAGGGCGACGAGGGAGCAGGCTCGGCGCATGGGTACTGACGAGAAGGCAGCGACCGTGCGGCTCTGGCCCGCCTTGCAGTTCCGCGACGTCGACGTGATGACCGCCTGGCTGCGGGCGATCGGGTTCGTCGAGCACGGCACCTACCGCGACGAGTCCGGCCTCGTGGTCCATGCCGAGTGGCTGTGGCCCGCGGGCGGCGGGATCATGTTCGGCGCCGTGCGCCCCGGCGCGCCGCTCCAGCCGGCAGGCACCGGCGCGGTCTACCTGGTGACCGACGACCCCGACGCGGTGTTCGACGCCGCGGTCGCGGCCGGCGCGGCCGTGGAGCGGGCGATGGTCGACCAGGACTACGGCGGGCGCGGCGGCAGCGTGCGCGACCCGGAGGGCAACCACTGGTCGTTCGGGTCCTACCAGCCGGGCGCGACGACCGGCGCCTGAGCATGACCACTAGTGGTCATCTCCGGAAGTTGTGCGGGGGTGGCCCGCGCTCCGGGTGCGTGCATCGCAAGGCGCCGGCGCGCAGCCATACCGGGTCGTCTCGCCAGCGTCGGCAACGCCGCGAGGCGCGCGCCCGGGGTGCGGGACACCCGAAGAACTTCCGGAGATGACCACTAGCCTTGCCTGCGTGTCTGAGACGAGTGTGCTCGTGGGGCCGGTCGAGATCGTCGGGACCGGCCTGATCGGCACCTCGATCGCGCTGGCCTGCCGTCGCGCCGGGCTCGAGGTGCTGCTCACCGACACCACGCCGGACCACGTGCGCACGGCGACCGGACTCGGCGCCGGCCGGGCCCGCACGCCCGAGGATGTTCCGCAGCTGGTCGTGGTCGCCGTGCCGCCGGACGCGCTCGGCGCCGTCATCACCCAGGTGCTCGACACGGTCGGGCCCGAGACGGTCGTGACCGATGTCGGCAGCGTCAAGGCCGGTCCGCTGGCGGCGGTGTCGGGACACCCCGCGGTGAGCCGGTACGTCGGCAGCCACCCGATGGCGGGCACCGAGCACTCCGGGCCGCTGGCGGCCAACGCCGAGCTCTTCGACGGCCGGCCGTGGGCGATCACACCCGGGCCGGACGCGACGCCGTCGGCGACCCGCGTGGTCGAGGCGCTGGCGCTGGTGTGCGGCGCGGTGCCGGTCCATCTCAGCCCCGTCGAGCACGACCGCGCCGTCGCCCGCACCTCGCACGTCCCGCACCTGATCGCCTCGCTCGTCGCCGGCACCCTCGCGGGCGCCTCGGCCGAGCACCTCGCGCTGTCGGGCACCGGCGTGCGCGACGTCACCCGGGTCGCCGGGGGCGACCCGCGGCTGTACAGCCAGATCATCAGCGGCAACGCGACCGCGGTCGCCGCGCTGCTGGCCGAGGTCCGCGCCCGACTCGACCTCGCCCTGGAGGCGGTCGCCGGCGGCGACCGGGTCGGCCTGGAGTCGCTGCTCGCCTACGGCCAGGCCGGCACCCGTGCCATCCCCGGCAAGCACGGCGCCGCGCCGCTGCCGATGGAGGCGGTCCGGGTGGCCCTGCCCGACCAGCCGGGCGGGCTGGCGCGGCTGTTCGCCGACGCCGGCGACAGCGGCGTCAACATCGAGGACGTCCGGATCGACCACGACCCCGGCCGCCCGGTCGGCCTCGTCGAGCTCGACGTGGTGGAGGGCCGGGCCGAGGAGCTGCGGGCCGCTCTGGAGTCGAGGGGCTGGCTGACCCACCGGTAAGGTGCCGCCCGTGAATGTGCCGGTGAACGTGGTCGTAGCAGTGGACGGAACCTCCGGCTCGGGCAAGTCCAGCACCTGCCGCGCCGTCGCCGACCGGCTCGGGCTGCGCTATCTCGACACCGGTGCGCAGTACCGTGCGGTCACCTGGTGGATGCTCGACCGGGGCGTCGACGTCCACGACCCGGCTGCCGTCGCCGCGCGCGCGGGGGAGCCGGTGCTCGAGTCCGGCACCGACCCCCTCGCCCCGGCCATCACCGTCGACGGTCGCGACGTCTCTGTCGAGATCCGCAGCGACGAGGTCAATGCCGCCGTCTCGCCGGTCAGCGCGGTCCCCGAGGTCCGCGCGCGGCTGGTGGAGCTCCAGCGCGCGATCATCGGCGGCGGCGGGATCGTCGTCGAGGGCCGCGACATCGGCTCCGTGGTCTGGCCCCGGGCCGAGCTCAAGGTCTACCTCACCGCCGACCCGGCCGCCCGCGCGGCCCGCAGGGCCCTGGAGAACGGCGGCGCGGACGTCACCGCGACCCAGGAGTCCCTGCTCGCCCGGGACCGGATCGACTCCGGCCGCGCGGTGGCTCCGCTGACCATGGCCGACGGCGCGGTCCATGTGGACTCGACCGAGCTGAGCCTCGACGAGGTCGTCGACGTCGTGGTGGGCCTGGTGGCGAAGCGCGTGTGAGCGCGCACACCCAGCGTCCCCGCAGCGACGGGGTCCGCACCCCGGCGCGCGGGCTGCTCGTCCGTGGCCGGCCGACCTCGCGCTGGCTGATCCGGCGCCGGTACGACGTCCGGGTGCATCACGCCGAGCGGTTCCCCGGGACCGGCCCGGCGGTGGTGGCGGGCAACCACATCGGGTTCGTCGACGGGCCGCTGATGGCGATCTTCGCGCCTCGGCCGGTCCACGCGCTGACCAAGGTCGAGATGTTCTCCGGGCCGCTCGGGGCGTTCCTGCGGGCCTCGGGGCAGATCCCGCTCGACCGCACGCACACCGATCCGGCTGCCGTGCGGATCGCGCTGCGGGTGCTCCGGGAGGGTCATGCGGTGGGGGTCTTCCCGGAGGGCACCCGCGGGCCAGGCGACCTGGAGCGGTTCCACGGTGGGGCGGCCTATCTCGCGTTGGTGACGGGGGCGCCCGTCGTACCGCTGAGCTTCGTGGGCTCCCGCGACCCGGGTGGATCGAGCAGCTCGCTGCCGCACCCGGGGGCCCGGATCGACATCGTGGTGGGGGAGCCGTACGCCGTCGATGCGGCTCCCTGGCCCCGGACGCGGGAGAATGTCCGGATGACCTCGGCCGCGCTGCGCGCCCACATGCAGCAGCAGCTGGCCGAAGCCCTGGACGAGACGGGGCGGCGCCTGCCCGGCCCGCTCCCGCAAGGAGAGCGTGATGAGTGAAGACACCCCGGCCGGGGTGGTCCCGGTGCTGGCCGTCGTCGGCCGCCCGAACGTCGGCAAGTCGACCCTGGTGAACCGGATCCTCGGGCGCCGCGAGGCCGTCGTCGAGGACATTCCCGGCGTGACTCGCGACCGGGTGTCGTACGACGCCGAGTGGGCCGGGCGGGCGTTCACGCTCGTCGACACCGGCGGCTGGG
Organism: Nocardioides sp. S5-5; assembly: GCF_054954065.1. Classification (NCBI taxonomy): domain Bacteria; kingdom Bacillati; phylum Actinomycetota; class Actinomycetes; order Propionibacteriales; family Nocardioidaceae; genus Nocardioides; species Nocardioides sp. S5-5. Next base: position 2,654,977 of record NZ_CP199913.1, on the reverse strand, counting down.
ACCCGGACGCGCGCGGCATGGCGGAGCGGATCAGGGCCCAGGCCGAGGTGGCCGTGACCCTGGCCGACGCCGTGCTCTTCGTCGTCGACGCCTCGGTCGGCATCACCGACGCCGACGAGGCCGTCGTCCGGGTGCTGCGCAAGTCGGGCAAGCCGGTCGTGCTCGCCGCCAACAAGGTCGACGACGAGCGGGCCGAGGCCGAGGCCTACGGCCTGTGGAACCTCGGCCTCGGCGAGCCCTTCCCGGTCTCCGCGCTGCACGGCCGCGGCTCGGGCGACCTGCTCGACGCCGTACTGGCGGTGCTGCCGGAGGCGCTCGACCGCGTGGGGGAGGAGCTCGGCGGACCGCGCCGGATCGCCATCGTCGGGCGCCCCAACGTCGGCAAGTCCTCGCTGCTCAACAAGCTCGCCGGCGAGGAGCGCGTCGTCGTCGACAATGTCGCCGGCACGACGGTCGACCCGGTCGACGAGCTGGTCTCGCTGGGCGGGCGGGACTGGCGCTTCATCGACACCGCCGGCATCCGCAAGCGGGTCAAGGAGGCCTCGGGCCACGAGTACTACGCGTGGCTGCGCACCTCCACCGCCATCGAGCGCGCCGAGGTGTGCGTGCTGGTGCTCGCCGGCAACGAGTCTATCGCCGAGCAGGACATGCGGATCCTGCAGGAGGTGCGCGAGGCCGGCAAGGCGCTCGTGATCGCCTTCAACAAGTGGGACCTCGTCGACGCCGAGCGCCGCTACTACCTGGACCGCGAGATCGACCGCGACCTGGTGCAGGTGCAGTGGGCGCCGCGGATCAACATCACCGCGAAGACCGGCTGGCACGTCGACCGGCTGGTGCCCGCGCTGGACCGCGCCATCGAGGGCTGGGAGACCCGGATCTCCACCGGCGCGCTCAACGCCTTCCTCGGCCGGATCGTCGCCGAGCACCCCCACCCGGTGCGCGGCGGCAAGCAGCCGCGGATCCTGTTCGGCAGCCAGGTGCAGAGCGCGCCGCCGGTGTTCAAGCTGTTCACCACCGGCAAGCTCGACCAGGGCTACGAGCGGTTCATCGAGCGCCGACTGCGCGAGGAGTTCGGCTTCGTCGGCACGCCGATCGAGATCAAGGTGCAGCCGCGCGAGAAGCGCGGCCGACGCTGAGCCGGGCTGACCCGGGTGCCGGCCCGGGTCAGCGTGGCCCGGGTCAGATCCGCTCGATGACGGTGCCGGTGGCCATCGCGCCGCCGGCGCACATCGAGATCAGCGCGGTGCTTCGGTCGCGCCGCTCCAGCTCGTGCAGCGCGGTGGTGATCAGCCGGACGCCGGTGGCGCCGACCGGGTGACCGAGCGCGATCGCGCCGCCGTTGACGTTGACCTTGTCGAGGTCGACGCCGTGGACGCCGGCCCAGGACAGCACGACCGAGGCGAAGGCCTCGTTGACCTCGAACAGGTCGACGTCGCCGATCGCCATGCCGGTCTTGTCGAGCAGCCGCTGGGTGGCGTCGATCGGGCCGTCCAGGTGGTAGTACGGGTCGGAGCCGACCAGGCACTGGGCCTTGATCCGGGCCCGCGGGGTCAGGCCCAGCGCCCGCGCCCTGTCCTCGTCCATGATGAGCAGCGCGGCGGCGCCGTCGGAGATCTGCGACGACGTGCCGGCGGTGTGCAGGCCGCCCTCGAGCACGCTCCTCAGGCCGGCCAGGCCCGCGGCGGTGGTCTCCCGCAGGCCCTGGTCGGCATCGACGACGCGGGTCTGGCCGGTCGGGTTGCCGTCGGCGTCGAGCACGGGCGCGGTGATCGGCGCGATCTCGCGCTTGAAGCGGCCCTCCTCGACGGCGACCTTGGCCTTGGCCTGCGAGGCCAGGCCGAGCGCCTCGAGATCGGCGCGGGTGAGGCCGCGGTTCCTCGCGATCCGGTCGGCGGCCTCGAACTGGTTCGGCATGTCGATGGACCAGTCGGCGGGGCGCGGGTCGCCCAGCCCCGGCGGGACGTTCGCGCCGAGCGGGATCCGCGACATCATCTCGACCCCGCAGGCGATGCCGACGTCGATGGTGCCGGCGGCGACCATGTCGTTGACCAGGTGGGTGGCCTGCTGGCCCGAGCCGCACTGCGCGTCGAGGGCGGTGCCGGCGGTGGCCTGGGGGAGCCCGGCGTAGAGCCAGGCCCGGCGTACGGCGTCATTGGACTGCTCGCCCGCCTGGGTCACGCAGCCGCCGACGACCTGCTCCACCAGAGCGGGGTCGACGCCCGCGCGGCGGAGCACCTCGGCCTGCACGAAGCCCAGGGTCTGGGCCGGGTGCAGGCCGGCCAGCCAGCCCTTCCGCTTGCCCAGGGGAGTGCGGACTGCTTCGACGATCACAGGGTTGCCCATGCCCGCACGGTAGCACCGGATTAGAACACGTTCTATCTTTCGTCCCACCTGTGGCGGGCCGAGGAGAAAGTCCTTTCACGAAACCCTTTCGTATTGCCGTGATGCTTTGTACGGTTGCCCTAGAACGTGTTCCACCCCGTGGCTGTCCAGCACTGAAAGGTTCAGGGCGTGACCGAGCTCCTCATTCCGACGCACTGGGATCCCACCGATCCCGACATCAACGAAGTGGCCCTGCCGCACGAGCAGTTCCGCGCCCTGCGCGAGAGCGAGCCGATCCGCTGGATCGAGCAGATCCCGGAGGCCCGTGCCGGCTTCCTCGACACCGGCTACTGGGCGCTGACCCGGCACGCCGAGGTCCGCCAGGTCTCCAAGGACAACGAGAACTGGTCCGCCATGGAGAACGGCGTCATCATCCGGTTCGCGCCCGACATGACCCGCGACCAGGTCGAGGTCCAGCGCGCCATGCTGATCCACCACGACCCGCCCGACCACACGCAGATGCGCGGCATCGTCTCCCGCGGCTTCACTCCGCGCGTGATCGCCTCGCTGAAGCAGGTCCTCCGGGACCGGGCGTACGAGATCGTCAGGGAGGCTGTCGCCAAGGGCAGCGGCGACTTCGTCGAGGACATCGCCGCCGAGCTCCCGCTCCAGGCGATCGCCGACTTCCTCGGCGTGCCGCAGGAGGACCGCAAGAAGCTCTTCGAGTGGTCCAACCAGATGATGGGGTACGACGACCCGGACATCGATGCCGACCCGGCGGTCGCGTCCATGGAGATCCTCGTCTACTTCGACCAGCTCGCCAACGAGCGCCGCGCGAACCCGCAGGACGACATCGTCACCAAGCTGATCAGCGTCGGCCTCGACGACGACCACGGCGCGCTGACCAACGACGAGTTCGGCTTCTTCGTCATCCTGCTCACCGTCGCCGGCAACGAGACCACCCGCAACGCCACCAGCCACGGCATGCATGCCTTCTTCGAGCACCCCGACCAGTGGGAGCTGTGGAAGAAGGAGCGTCCGGAGACGGCGATCGACGAGATCGTCCGCTGGGCCACCCCGGTGACCGTCTTCCAGCGCACCGCCAAGAAGGACACCGAGCTGGCCGGCCAGGCGATCAAGAAGGGTGACCGCGTGGCCATGTTCTACGCGTCCGCCAACTTCGACGAGACCGTCTTCGACGAGCCGTTCACGTTCAACATCCTGCGCGAGAACAACCCGCACGTCGCCTTCGGCGGTCACGGCGCGCACTACTGTCTCGGCGCCAACCTGGCCCGGCTGCAGATCAACCTGATCTTCAACGCGATCGCCGACCTGGCCCCCGACATCACACTCGCGGCCGAGCCGCGCCGGCTGCGCTCGGGCTGGCTCAACGCGATCAAGGAGATGCGGGTCAGCTACTCCTGAGCGTCACCACCAGGTCGGCACGCGGCCCGCTCCCGGCGGGAGCGGGCCGCGTCGTACGCCGGGGATGCAGTAGCGTTCTGGGTGCAAGCAGGCCGATCTCCAGGAGGTTGCGATGAGCGACGTCAACGCCGAGCAGTTCCCCGGTTTCTCCGAGAACCACTACCAGCACGGGATGCACTCCCTCGCCTGGATCTCGCTGTGGCTGATCGTCGGGCTGGGCGTGGCTGCCGGCATCTTCGGGTTCATCTGGGGCATCAGCCACTGAGTGGCCGGCCCGCGCCTCAGTCGCGGGCGGTGAGCACCAGGGGGTCGCCCGACGTGATGGCGACGGTGTGCTCGGAGTGCGCGCCGCGCGAGCCGTCGGCGCTGCGGATGGTCCAGCCGTCGGGGTCGAACACGATCTCGTCGGTGGTGTGCAGGAACCACGGCTCGATCGCGATGACCAGGCCCGGACGGAGCTTGAGACCGCGTCCGGGGCGGCCGTCGTTGGCGACGTGCGGCTCGCCGTGCATGGTCCGGCCGACGCCGTGCCCGCCGAACTGGAGGTTGACCTTGAGGCCGGCCGCATGGGCGACGTCGCCGATCGCTGCGGAGATGTCGCCGAGCCGGTTGCCGGCGCGGGCGGCGGCGATGCCGGCGTCGAGGGCCTGCTGGGTGACCTCGATCAGTCGCAGGTCCTCCTCCCGGGCCGCGCCGACGACGACCGACAGTGCGGAGTCGGAGACCCAGCCGTCGACGGAGGCCGCGAAGTCGACCGAGAGCAGGTCGCCGTCCCGCAGCGTGTAGTCGTGGGGCAGGCCGTGGAGCACTGCGTCGTTGACCGAGGTGCATAGCACCTTGCCGAACGGGCTGGCGCCGAACGACGGGTGGTAGTCGATGTAGCACGACTCCGCGCCGGCGTCCTTGATCATCTGGTGCGCCAGCGCGTCGAGCTCGAGCAGGTTGACGCCGACCGCGGCCTTCTCGGAGAGGGCCTGGATCACCGAGGCGACGAAGCGCCCGGCCGGACGCATCTGCTCGATCTGAGTGGGGGTGCGCAGCTCGATCACGGGGTCGAGCCTACTGACCGGACGAGGCGTCCCCGGCATCGACGACGACCGCGCTGTGGCTCGACGCGTCGTCGGCGTCGAAGGCCAGCCCGTCGAGGTGACCGCCGACCAGGTAGACCGACCCGCTGCCCGTGCCGGACTCGCCCGCGGCCAGGCTCAGCCCGCCGTCGAGGCTCGGGTCGACCCACGCCCCGTCGACGACGGCCTTGACCCGGATGTGGTCGAGGTAGATGGTCCGGTCGCTGCGGTTGCGGGCGTCGTAGGCGAAGGTGCAGTCGCCGTCGGCGCAGGTCAGCGAGGTGACCGTGATCTCGAGGTCCCCGTCGTCGGTCCGGAACCGCTCGCCGATCTTCGCGCTCGGCTCGGGCGGGTCGACGGTGTCGAACAGGTCACCCAGGTAGCGCAGGGTCACGAACCCGACCACCGACGCGACCGCGAGCGCGACCGCCGAGAGCCCGAGCCCCCAGGCCGCCATCCCGGTACGCCGCCCGACCCGCCGCCCCCGGATCATCCCGGCCACGCCGAGGCCGGCGCCGACCAGCGCGAGCAGCGCGCCCAGGAAGTTGACCAGCGGGATCGGCGCGGTGACCAGGGCGATGATCCCGACCACCAGCGCCGCGACCGCCACGCCGTTGGTCGCCGGGCGGGGCTGGGGTGGGAACGGTGGCGTCGGGGGTGGGTACGGCGCGCTCACGCCGTGACCCTAGCCCCCGCCGCCTTCCGGCAAACCGTCAGTTGCCCGGCTTGTCGGCGCCGACCACCCACATCGCGAAGAACTGCGACCCGCCGCCGTACGCGTGGCCGAGGGCCTTGCGCGCCCCGTCCACCTGGTGCTCGCCCGCCGCGCCGCGGACCTGGAGGGCGGCCTCGCCGAAGCGGAGCATGCCGGAGGCGCCGATCGGGTTGGAGGAGAGGACGCCGCCGGAGCAGTTGACCGGGATCGTGCCGGTCATGGCGGTCTCGCCGGCCTCGGTGAGCCTCCAGCCCTCGCCCTCGGCGGCGAAGCCGAGGTTCTCCAGCCACATCGGCTCGAACCAGGAGAACGGCACGTAGATCTCGGCCGCGTCGATCTCGTCGATCGGCGAGGTGACGCCGGCCTGCTTCCAGAGGGCGGCGGCGGCGTCGCGGCCGGCCTGCGGGTTGACCTGGTCGCGCTCGGCGGCCGTGGTGGGCTCCGAACGCATCGCCGTGCCGTGGATCCATGCCGGGTTCGGGGAGGCGGCGGCGACGTCCTCGGCGGCGATGACCAGGGCGCAGGCGCCGTCGGAGGAGGGGCAGGTCTCGTCGTACCGGATCGGGTCCCAGAGCATCTGCGACGCCAGGACCGACTCGACGGTGGTGCCCTCGTTGTGCAGGTGCGCGTAGGGGTTCTTGAGCGCGTTGGTGCGGTCCTTCGCGGCGACGATCGCCCCGATGTGGGCGGGCGCGCCGGAGCGGCGGATGTAGGAGCGCACGTGCGGGGCGAAGTAGCCGCCGGCGCCGGCGTGGACGGGCATCACGAACGGCACGGGCACCGAGAGCGCCCACATCGCATTGGACTCCGACTGCTTCTCGAAGGCCACGGTGAGCACCTTGCGGTGGACGCCGGACTGCACGAGCGAGGCCGCGACGATGGCGGTGGAGCCGCCGACCGAGCCGGCCGTGTGGACGCGCAGCAGCGGCTTGCCGGCCGCGCCGAGCGCCTCGGCGAGGTACAGCTCGGGCATCATCACGCCCTCGAACAGGTCGGGCGCCTTGCCGACGACGATCGCGTCGACCTCGTCGAGGGTCATCCCGGCGTCGGCGAGCGCGCGGTCCATGGCCTCGCGACACAGGCCCGCCATGGAGACGTCCTCGCGCTTGGCGCGGTGGTGGGTCTGGCCCACGCCGATCACGGCTGCGGGGGTCTTGCCCATCAGATCTGTCCCTTCTCGGTGGTGGCGGCCATCACGCAGACGAGGTTCTGCTGCAGCGCCGGTCCGCTGGTGGCGTGGCCGAGCACCTTGTCGGCGGTGCCGTCCCAGATCCGGCGAGCGGCCTCGCCGATCCGGATCGCCCCGCCGGTGAACATCGGGTTCCCCGCGAGCGCGCCGCCACTGGGGTTGATCCGCGTGTCGTCGGCCAGCCCCAGCTCGCGGCGCAGGATCAGCTCCTGGTGGCTGAACGGCGCGTGCAGCTCGGCGATCTCGACGCCCTGGACGCCGGCCGCCGCGGCGGCGCGGGACGCCGACTCCGAGCCGGTCAGGTCGCGGGTGCCGAGGTGGAGCCCGTCGGTGTAGTGCGCCAGGCCGGTGATCCAGGCCGGGCGCTCCCGGACCTCGCGCGCCTTGTCGCCGGCGGCGAGCACGATCGCGGCCGCGCCGTCGGTGACCGGCGACGCGTCGTGCTTGCGCAGCGGGTCGGCGAACATCGGCCGGGCGAGCAGGTCCGCGACGGACGAGCCGCCCGAGCGGACGGCGTACTCGTTCTTCTCGGCGTCGCTCAGCGACCGGTTGACGACCTCGGCCATCGCGGCCTCGTCCCACGCGCCGGCGTCGATGCCGAGGCGGGCCTGCAGCGCCGCGATGGAGACGGTGTCGGGCCACAGTGGAGTGAGCGTGTAGGGGTCCAGCTGGAGGCTGAGGGTACGACGCAGCACGCCGGCCGAGGCCTTGCCGAAGCCGAACACCAGCGCGGTGTCGACCTCGCCGGTCTGGATCTTCAGCCAGGCCTCGTAGAGCGCCCAGGCGGCGTCCATCTCGACGTGCGACTCGTTGACCGGCGGGAGCACGCCGATCGCGTCGATCGCGCTCACGAAGGAGAACGACCGGCCGGCCAGGTAGTCCGAGGAGCCGGAGCACCAAAAGCCGATGTCCTTCTTGGTCCAGCCGGTCTGCTCGTAGCACTCGCCGAAGATCGGCACGAGCAGCTCGGCACAGGTCGGCGACCCGTCGTAGTCCTGCATCTGTCGCTGGGCGAACCCGACGACGGCAACGTCACGCATGGTTGTCCTTCCGCCCGCTCAGAGGTGGTGCTTGTAGCTGTCGAAGTCCGCGTCGGGCTCGCCGGTCGGCGCGAAGTGGCTGATGTTCTCGATCGTCGTGCCCCACTCCTCGCGGGGCTTCCAGACCGCCTTGACCCGCAGGCCCATCCGGATCTCCTCGACCGGGATGTCGAGGATCAGGTGCTGCAGCGCGATGTCCGCGCCGTCGAGCAGGATGTACGCCGAGACGTAGGGCGGCGTGATCCTCTGCCCCAGGAAGGGCACGTTGACGATGCAGAACGTGGTCACGGTGCCGGTGTCGGAGAGCTCGATCTCCTCGACCGTCGGCACGCCGTCGACCGGGCAGGCCGGCCGCGGCGGGACGTAGACCTTCTGGCACCTCGGGCAGCGCTGGCCGACGATCCGGCCCTCGGCGAGACCGCGGAAGAACGCCGACTCCTCGGGGGAGGCGGCGTAGGTGTAGTCGAGGCTGACCGGCGTGACGATGCCGGTGACCTCGCCGGTGGCGCCGCTGTCGGTGGCGGCGACCGGCGCTCCCGTGTCGGGCTCGAAGACCAGGTCGGTGATCGCGCCGGTGCGCTCGGCGGCCCAGCGGGCGCGGACCTTCATCCCGGTGCTGATCTCGTCGGGGCTCGCGACGTCGACGGCGTGCAGCAGCGGGGCGTCGGCGCCGTCGAGGGTGACCAGCGCGAAGGCGAACGGCCGGTCGAACGGCTGCCCGGCGACCGGCTCGCTGACCCAGGTCCAGGAGGTGACGGTGCCGGTGTCCGGCAGGTCGACGAAGTCCTCGGTGGCGCGGTGGGTGACCGGGTCGAACTCGGGCGGCGGTACGACGACGCGGCCGTCGCTGAGCCGGGCGCCGACGAGCTGCCCGTCGCGGACACCGGTGAGGAAGCGGCCGAGGACCGGGCCGACCGATCGGGTGTAGTCGAAGGACACCGTCACCGGTGCCGAGAGGGTGCGACTCATGAGCCAAAGTGAAACATGTTCCGGCAGAAAGTGAAACACGTTCTAGAAATGGATCTGGTCGATCCGTCATGATGCGGACCATGAAACTGGGCTTGCAGCTGGGGTACTGGTCCGCGCAACCGCCGCAGGGCGTCGGCGAGCTCGTCGCCGCGGCGGAGGACGCGGGCTTCGACGCGATCTTCACCGCCGAGGCCTGGGGGAGCGACGCGTTCACCCCGCTGGCCTGGTGGGGCCGCGAGACCTCCCGGGTCCGCCTCGGCACCTCGATCGTGCAGATGTCGGGCCGCACCCCGACCTCGATCGCCATGCACGCCCTCACCCTCGACCACCTCACCGGTGGCCGGGTGATCCTCGGCATGGGCGTCAGCGGCCCGCAGGTGGTCGAGGGCTGGTACGGCGTCCCGTTCTCCAAGCCGCTGGCCCGGACCCGCGAGGTGGTCTCGATCATCCGCCAGGTCCTGGCCCGCGAGGCTCCGGTGACCAACGCCGGCCCCCACCACCCGTTGCCGTACGCCGGCCCCGGCGCGGTCGGCCTCGGCAAGCCGCTCAAGCCGATCGTCCACCCGCTGCGCGCCGACCTGCCGATCTGGCTGGGCGCCGAAGGCCCCAAGAACGTCGCGCAGACCGCCGAGATCGCCGACGGCTGGATCCCGATCTTCTACACGCCCGCGAGTGCGGGGATGTACCAGCCGTGGCTCGACGAGGGCTTCGCGCGACCGGGCGCGCGTCGTACCCGGGCGGACTTCGAGATCGCCGCCACCTGCCACCTGCAGATCGTCGAGGACGCCGCGGGGAAGCAGGCGGTCGTCGACGCGATGAAGCCGTTCGTGTCGCTCTACATGGGCGGGATGGGCGCCAAGGAGCAGAACTTCCACCACCAGGTCTTCACGCGGATGGGGTACGGCGAGCTGGCCGACGAGGTGCAGGAGCTGTACCTGTCCGGTGAGAAGGACAAGGCCACCGCGCTGATCCCCGACGAGCTGGTCGACGACATGCACATCATCGGCACGCCCGGTGAGGTGAAGGAGCGGGTCGCGCAGTGGGAGGAGACCGGGGTCACCACGCTGCTGCTGTCGTGCCGCAGCGCTGCGGAGGTCCGCGGGATCGCCGAGCTGCTGGCCTGATTCCGGATCAGTGGATTCGGGCTGAGCCCGGAACCATCCCTGGCCGTTGTCGGCGGCGCGGGCTACCGTCCTGTCGCATGAGGCGCGAGCCGCACGAGAACGTCGCCACGGTGCTGGTCGATCCTGCCCTGCTGCCGGACCTCGAGCTGGAGCTGGTCGAGCTCGACCTGTGGGTGTGGCCGGTGCGCACGGCGCCGATCTGCGTCGACGGGCCGCGCACGGAGTTCCAGGTGCGTCGGCGGCTGGTCGAGGCGCAGCGCGGGGCGTGGGACTGCGCGGCGGCGTGGACGCCGGTGTGGATCAGCTTCGGTGAGCGCTGGGCGAGTGGGGACGACCCGCTGCCGTGGGCCGCGCACCGCGCGCTGTGGGACCTGCTCGACGCCCACGCCGAGCAGGTCCGGTTCCACCGTCGGCTCGGTGGGGTGCGGCCGCTGGTCGCGCCGATCGAGCGGCGGGCCGGCTGAGCCGGACGCCTACTCCGACTCGAGTGGGTAGCCCCGCGAGGCGAACGCCGCCTTGACGACGTCGCGCTCGGCCTCGACCGGCTTGTCGAAGAGCCGGCGCCCGCCGGTGCCGTCGATGACCACCTTCTTGCCGTCCAGGTGGACGCCGACGACCGCCTCCCGGGCCAGGCGGCGCCGGTCCTGGTCGTGGACGACCACCACGGCGTCGTCATGGACCTCGAGTCGCCACTCGTCGACGAGCACCAGGAAGGCCACGACCAGGCCGGCCGCCAGGCCCAGCGCGGGCCGCGCCGCCCAGGCCCACGGGTCGTCGAAGTCGCCGACCCAGCGCAGTGGCTCCTTGAACGGCACGAACGGCACGTCGGCGAGCCAGCGCATGACCAGCGGGCCGAGGGTGAGGAGCAGGATCCCGCCGGCGGCGAAGATCAGGTAGGTCCAGATCTTGTCCTCGCGGGTGGAGCCCAGGTCGTCGTACGCCATGGGGCGACGGTAGGCCGGGCGCGTAGGCGGCGCATCGGTCGCGAGCAGGAGGCGACCACGACCAAGGTAGGGGTCCTTGCCCACCGAATAGAACACGTTCTAGTGTGCAGGGGTGACCGACACGCTCCGCACTCCTGCCCACAACGGCCACCTGATGGTCGCGGCCCTCAAGCGGCACGCGAACCGCCCGATCATGCACCTCGGCGACGTGACGCTGACCGGCAGCGAGACGGCGGAGCGGATCTCGCAGTACATCCAGGCCTTCGAGTCCCTCGGCGCCGGCCGTGGCACGCCGGGCGCGCTGCTCGCGCTCAACCGGCCCGAGGTGCTCTTCGTCCTCGGCGCGGGGCAGACCCAGGGCTTCCAGCGCACCTCGCTGCACCCGCTCGGCTCGGCCGACGACCACGCCTACGTCATCAACGACGCGGGGATCACCACGCTCGTCGTCGACCCCTACTTCGCCGGCCGTGCCGTCGAACTGCTCGGCACGTGCCCGGGCCTCAAGCAGGTGCTGACGATCGGACCGGTGCCTGAGGAGCTCGCCGAGGTCGGCACCGACCTGACCGAGGTCGCCGCGACCTTCGCGCCGCAGCCGCTGCAGGCCGCACTGCTCGAGCCCGACCACATCACCTCGATCACCTACACCGGCGGCACGACCGGCAAGCCCAAGGGCGTGATCGGCACCGTGCGCGCCTTCTCGACGATGGCGCAGATCCAGATGGCGGAGTGGGAGTGGCCCGAGGAGCCGCGCTTCCTCATGTGCACGCCACTCTCGCACGCCGGCGCGGCCTTCTTCGTCCCGGTGGTGCTCAAGGGCGGCACCCTGTTCGTCTCCTCCCGGTTCGACCCGGCCGAGGTGCTCCGGACGATCGAGGAGAAGCGGATCAACTCCCTGATGCTCGTGCCGACGATGCTCTACGCGCTGCTGGACCACCCCGACTCGCGCACCCGCGACCTGTCCTCGCTCGAGACCGTCTACTACGGCGCGTCCGCGATCAACCCGGTCCGGCTCAAGGAGGCCATCGAGCGGTTCGGCCCGATCTTCGCCCAGTACTACGGGCAGTCCGAGGCGCCGATGGTGATCAGCTACTTCCCGAAGGGCGACCACGTCGACTCCTCGGGTGCGCCCGTCGAGTCCCGGCTCACCTCCTGCGGCCGGCCGTCGGCGTACCTGCGCGCGGCGCTGCTCGACGAGGCCGGCGATCCCGTTGCGCCGGGTGAGCCGGGCGAGATCTGCGTGGCCGGTCCACTGCTCTCAGCGGGCTACTGGCAGCTGCCCGAGGCCACCGCCGAGACCTTCCGCGACGGCTGGATGCACACCGGCGACGTCGCGCGGGAGGACGAGGACGGCTTCTGGTACATCGTCGACCGCACCAAGGACATGATCGTCACCGGCGGCTTCAACGTCTTCCCACGTGAGGTGGAGGACGTCATCGCCGAGCACCCCGCGATCGCCCAGGTGGGCGTGATCGGCACCCCGCACGAGAAGTTCGGCGAGGCGGTGACCGCGGTGGTGGTGCTGCGCGAGGGCTTCGAGCTGACCGACGAGGTGGTCGCCGAGATCAAGGACGCGGTCAAGGAGCGCAAGGGCTCGGTGCAGGCGCCGAAGGACGTGCTCGCCGTCGACGCGCTGCCGCTCACTGCGCTCGGCAAGCCGGACAAGAAGGCGCTCCGCGCGCGGTTCTGGACGGGGGAGCGCTCGGTCGGCTGACCCGCGGCTGGCCTAGGGTGGGCGCGTGCCGGATCTCGTCGTCGGGTTCGACCTCGACCTGACCCTCATCGACACCGCGCCCGGTTTCCGTGACGTGCTCCTCGCGCTCGGCGCCGAGCTGGGCGTGGAGTTCCCGGTCGACGAGCTGGTGGCCCGGCTGGGCCCACCGCTCGACCTGCTGCTCGCGCCGTACCTGCCGGCCGAGGCGATCCCGGCCGCCGGCGACCGGTTCCGGGCGCTCTACCCGGAGCACGCGATCACCAGCGTGCCGGTGCTGCCGGGCGCGCACGACGCCCTGGCCGCCGTACGTCGGCACGGCGGGCGGGTGGTCGTCGTGACCGGGAAGTACCCCGCCAACGCGCAGCTGCACCTCGACCACACCGGCCTCGACGTCGACCTGCTCGAGGGCTGGGTGTGGGGCGTCGGCAAGGCCGACGCGCTGCGCCGCGAGGGCGCGTCGATCTACGTCGGCGACCACGTCCACGACGTCGAGGGCGCGCGGGCCGCCGGTGTCACCAGCGTCTCGGTGCTCACCGGCGGGAGCACGGCCGAGGAGCTGCGCGCCGCCGGCACGGACGCCGTCTTGCCGGGGCTCGAGGATTTCCCGGCCTGGCTCGACGCCCACGTGGCCACGCGCGGTTGAGGATCGGGCCAGCAGGTTTCTGAGAAGAAGTGGACACCATCGCCCTTGAGCAGCTCCGGGCTGGGGGGTTCCGCTGAAAAAGGGCTCTCCTGACTCTTCCGTGGGTGGTTTGAGCGCGCCTGAGAACTGAACACGCCGTTCCCTGCCTAGGTTTCTGAGCTGTCGAAGAACAGGAACCACTGAGCGGAGAACGGCGTGCGGAACGCCAGCCTATGGCGCGCCCTTCTGGGGGTCGAGAAGACGGTCATCGAGAGCATCGAGTTCGATGAGGACGAGGGCGTCGTGGTGGCCGCGGTGCGGCCCACCCGGCGGTCAGCAGGCAGATGCGGACGGTGCGGTCGCCGTTCGCCCTGGTACGACCGCGGCGAGGGTCGCCGGCGCTGGCGGGCGCTCGACCTGGGCACGATCCGAGTGTGGCTCGAGGCCGATGCGCCGCGGGTTAACTGCCGCACACACGGCCCCACGGTCCGGGCTGTCCCGTGGGCTCGTCACGGCGCGGGACATACCCGTGCCTTCGACCAACAGGCGGCGTGGCTGGCGACCAGGTGCTCCAAGACCGCGGTGGTCGAGTTGATGCGGGTCGCGTGGCGCACCGTCGGCTCGATCGTGGACCGGGTGTGGGCCGATGCGTCGGCAGAGGTCGACCTGTTCGCCGGGCTGCGTCGGATCGGGATCGACGAGATCTCCTACAAGCGCGGCCATAAGTACCTCACCGTGGTGGTCTGCCATGACACCGGCCGGCTGGTGTGGGCCGCGCCGGGGAAGGACCAGGCCACCCTGCGCACGTTCTTCGACGCGCTGGAGGCTTCCGGCGAAGGTCGCTGCGCTGAGATCACCCACGTCTCCGCCGACGGGGCGAGCTGGATCGCCCAGGTCGTCGCCGAACGATGTCCGAACGCCGTGCGCTGCGCGGACCCGTTCCACGTCGTGAAGTGGGCCACCGATGCCCTCGACGAGGTCCGCCGCGAGGCCTGGAACGCTGCTCGCGGCGACGTCCGCGCTCACCGTGCCCGCCGCGCCCACGGCAAGGACGTGCAGGCCACCGGCCACGCCAAGGCGGTCAAGGACTCCCGGTTCGCGTTGTGGAAGAACCCCGAGAACCTCACCACCCGGCAGCGGGCCAAGCTCGCCTGGATCGCCAAGGCCGAGCCCAGGCTGCACCGCGCCTACCTCCTCAAGGAAGCGCTCAGGTTGGTGTTCCAGCTCCCGCCGGACGAGGCGCCGGCTGCCCTCGATGCCTGGATCGGCTGGGCCCGTCGATCCCGCATCCCGATCTTCGTCAAGCTCCAACGCACCGTCATCGATCAGAAGGCCGCGATCCTCGCCGCGATCGAGCACGGACTGTCCAACGGCCTGATCGAGTCGGTCAACACCAAGATCCGGCTCATCACCCGCATGGCCTTCGGGTTCGCCTCACCTGGAGCACTCATCGCCTTGGCGATGCTCAACCTCGGAGGCCACAAGCCAGCCCTCCCCGGTCGGATCTGACCCACGGATCAGTCAGGAGGGCCTGAAAAAGTGGCGTCTGGCGCTGAGGCCAGAGCCGACGCCCGTTCAGGTGGCCCTTGGGGCTTGTTCGCCGACCTCAGCGCCCCTGGAACCGCGGCGCCCGCTTCTCCAGGAACGCCCGGGGGCCCTCCTTGGCGTCCTCGGACGAGAACACCGCGGCGCCGATCCGGGCGTCGTCGGCCCAGCAGTCCTCCTCGTGCCGGCCCTCCGAGTCGCGCATGGTCTTCAAGATCGCCTGGACGGCGAGCGGGCCGTTGGCGGCGACCTTGTCGGCGATCTCGTGCGCCTTCGCGAGCGCCGCGCCGTCGGGGACCACGTGGCCGATCAGGCCCAGCTCCTTGGCCTCCGGGGCGCCCAGGGTGCGGCCGGTGAGCAGCAGCTCGGCCGCCACCGTGTAGGGGATCTGGCGGGGGAGCCGGACGGCGGACCCGCCGAGCGGGTACAGCGACCAGCGGGCCTCGGCGACACCGAACCTCGCCGACTCCCCGGCGACCCGGATGTCGGTGCCCTGCAGGATCTCGGTGCCGCCGGCGATGGCCGGGCCCTCGACCGCCGCGATCAATGGCTTGGTGAGCCGGAAGCCCTTGAGCAGGCCCTTGATCGTGGTCGGGTCGTAGGCGCCGGACTCGAAGCTCTCCGACGGGGGCGTGTCGTCGGCGGCCTTGAGGTCCATGCCGGCGCAGAAGTAGCCGCCGGCGCCGGTGAGGATGCAGACCCGGATCTCCGGGTCCTCGTTGACCCGGTCCCAGGCGGCCTCCATGATCCGCAGCATCTCGCCCGACAGCGCGTTGCGGCGCTCGGGGCGGTTCATGGTGACGACCAGCTTGTGGCCGTCCTGCTCGACGAGGCAATCGGTCATGTGAACAACGCTAGCGAAAAAGTGAAACGTGTTCTAGTCTCGCGTCGTGGCCCTGAACATCGCCGATCTCTTCGAACACGCCGTCGACGCCGTTCCCGACAAGCCCGCCGTCCAGGTGGGCGACGACGTCATCTCCTTCGCCGAGCTGGAGGCCGAGTCCAACCGGCTGGCCCACTACCTGCAGGCGCAGGGCATCGGGACCGGCGACCACGTCGGGCTCTACGCGAAGAACAGCATCGAGCACGTCATCGCGCTGATCGCGATCCTCAAGGTCCGCGCGGTCGCGATCAACGTCAACTACCGCTACGTCGCCGGCGAGCTGGAGTACCTCTTCGACAACGCCGACCTGGTCGGCCTGGTCCACGACCGCGTCTACGCGCCGCTGGTCGCGGAGGTGCTGCCCAAGGTCGCCACGATGAAGGCCGTCATCGCCGTGCCGAACCCGCTGGAGCCCGGCGACGCGAGCGACATCGCGTCGTACGGCGGGGTCACGCTCGAGGAGGCGCTGGCCGGCCAGTCGGACGCCCGCGACTTCGGCGAGCGCAGCCCCGACGACATCCACATCATCTACACCGGCGGCACCACCGGCTTCCCGAAGGGCGTCATGTGGCGCCATGAGGACTTCTGGCGGGTGCTCGGCGGCGGCATCGACTTCATGACCTCCGAGCCGCTCGAGGAGTACGACCAGTCCAAGAAGGCGCTGCAGGACAGCCTCGTCACGCTGCCGCTGAGCCCGCTGATGCACGGCGGCGCGCAGGCCTCGCTGCTCATGCACCTGTTCGCCGGCCAGGTCACCATCCTCGAGCCGAGGTTCGACCCGGTGCGCACCTGGGACCTGGTCGACCAGCACGGCGTGCAGATGCTGTTCATGACCGGCGACGCGATGGCGGTGCCGCTCATCGACGCCTACGAGGCCGGTGGGTACGACGGCCAGACCCTGTTCGCCATCGCCTCCAGTGCCGCGATCTTCTCCAAGTCGGTCAAGGAGCGCTGGATGAAGCACTTCCCGAACGCCGTCTTCACCGACTCGGTCGGCTCCTCGGAGACCGGCTTCCAGGGCACCGGCCTGCAGGACGCGAGCGCGCTGTCCACCGACGGCCCGGTCATCTCGCTGCCGCCGACGACGGTGATCATCGGCGACGACAACGAGATCCTCGACCCCGCCACGGACATCGGGAAGATCGGCCGCACCGCCCGGTCGGGCAACGTGCCGGTCGGCTACTACAAGGATCCCGAGAAGTCGGCGAGGACCTTCGTCGAGATCGGCGGCGTGCGCTACTCGATCCCCGGCGACAACGCCCGGATCGAGGAGGGCAACCGGATCACCCTGCTCGGCCGCGGCTCCAACTGCATCAACACCGGCGGCGAGAAGGTCTACCCGGAGGAGGTCGAGCAGGCGATCAAGGCCCACCCGGGCGTCTACGACGTGCTGGTGGTCGGCCTGCCCGACGACACCTACGGCCAGAGCGTGGCCGCCGTCGTCGAGCCGCGCCCTGGCCACGAGCTCGAGCTGGAGGAGCTGCGCACCTTCCTGCGCGCCCACCTGTCGGGCTACAAGCTGCCCCGGGCACTGACGATCGTCGAGGAGATCCCGCGCAACGCGACGGGCAAGGCGCAGTACCCGCGGGCCAAGGAGCTCGCGCTCGCCTCGCGCGACCGGAGCGAGGGAGTGAGCGCCTGATGCACACCGCCCTGTGCGATGCCTTCGGCATCGAGTACCCGATCTTCGCCTTCACCCCCTCCGAGCACGTCGCGGCCGCCGTGTCGCGCGCCGGCGGCCTGGGCGTGCTGGGCTGCGTCCGGTTCAACGGCACCGACGAGCTCGACCGGGTGCTCACGTGGATGGACGAGAACACCGACGGCCGGCCGTACGGCGTCGACGTGGTCATGCCGATGAAGATCCCCACCGAGGGCAGCTCGGCCGACCTGTCGTCGTACATCCCCGAGGGGCACAAGGCGTTCGTCGACAAGACGCTGCTCGAGCTCGGCGTCCCGCCGCTGCCGGAGGGCGAGGGCCGCGAGGGCGTCCTCGGCTGGCTGCACTCGGTGGCGCGCTCCCACGTGGACGTCGCGCTGCAGCATCGTCCGGTGCTGATCGCCAACGCCCTCGGGTCGCCGCCGGTGGACGTCATCGCGCAGTGCCACGACGCGGGCCTCAAGGTCGCTGCCCTGGCCGGTGCCCCGAAGCACGCCCTGAGCCACGTCGCCAACGGGGTCGACATCATCATCGCGCAGGGCTACGAGGCCGGCGGCCACACCGGAGAGATCGCCAGCATGGTGCTGACCCCCGACATCGTCGACGCGGTGGGACCCGACGTGCCCGTCCTCGGTGCCGGCGGCATCGGGTCGGGCCGCCAGATCGCCGCGTCGCTCGCGCTCGGCGCCCAGGGCGTGTGGACCGGCTCGATCTGGCTCGGCACCGAGGAGTACCGCAATCTCGCCGGCAACAGGGGCTGGGAGACCGCCTTCCTGCGCGCCACCTCGTCCGACACCGTGCGCACCCGGATCTACACCGGCAAGCCGGCGCGGCTGCTCAAGACGAGGTGGACCGAGGCCTGGTCGTCCGAGGACGCGCCGGCGCCCCTGCCGATGCCGCTGCAGAACCTGCTCGTCGCCGACGCCCACAACCGGATCAACGCCTCCGGCGACCCCGACGTGATCTCGATGCCGATCGGCCAGATCGTCGGGCGGATGAACGAGGTGCGCCCGGTCGCCGAGGTGGTGGCCGACCTGGTCGCGGAATTCGAGGCGACCGTGAAGAGGCTGGACGGGATCGCCGGGATCTGACCGGATCTTTTGGTCACGCCGGACGCACCAGTATGGCGTGACCGACTCCTCCCTGCTGCCCTGGGCCTTCGACGACATCGCCGCGTTCGGCGCTCGTCCGCACCTGGCCACGCACCGGCTGCACGAGCAGCCGGCGTTCACCGATGACGCCCTGGCCGACCTGCTGGACCGGCTGCCGCGGTCGGTCGTCCATCCGTACACGATGGGCGACGACCCGGCCCGGCCGCAGGAGTGGCGCCGCGGCGCCGAGACCGACCTGCCCGGCCAGGACCTCCTCGAGGTCGTCGCCCGCGGCCACCTGTGGCTCAACCTGGTCGGCGTCGACCGCCACGACCCCGAGATCGCCCGCCTGGTCGATCGGCTGTACGCCGAGATCCGCGCGCTCGTGCCCGGCTTCACCCCGATCCGCACCTCGGCGACGCTGCTCCTGTCGTCGCCGACCGCGATGGTCTACTACCACGCCGACAACCAGCCGAACCTGCTGTGGCACCTGCGCGGGCGCAAGCGCGCCTATGTCTACCCGCGGGCCCAGCGCTTCGTCAGCGACGAGAACCTCGAGCGGCTGGTCGCCGGCGAGACCGAGGAGGAGCTGCCCTTCGACCTCGGGTACGACGAGCAGGCGGCCGTCCTCGACCTCGCGCCCGGACAGGTCGCCTGGTGGCCGCAGAACAGCCCCCACCGGGTCGAGAACGTCGGCGGGATGAACGTCTCGCTGTCCACCGAGCACTGGACGGCCGGCTCGGTGCGCCGCGAGCACCTGTGGACGGCCAACTACTACCTGCGCAGCCGGTTGGGCCGCGTGCCGCGGTCGGCCCGGGAGCAGGGCCTGGTCCCGGCGGCCAAGGTGGCCGCGATGCGGGTCGGTCGGCGCATCGGCGTGCTGGAGCCCGGTCGGCGGCGAGGGCCGCGACCGAGCTTCGTCGTCGACCCCACGGTCGGCTCGGGGGTGGGCTCGCTCGGCTGAGGCTGGTGAGCCGTAGGTTTGGTCCCATGACTCGCAACGTGCTGATCGCCGGAGCCGGACCCGGGGTGAGCGGATCGCTCGCCCGCCTCTACGCCGCGGAGGGCGGCTCGGTGGGTCTGCTCGGCGCCGACGACGACATCCTCGCCGCGCTGCGCGCCGATGTCGAGGCGGCGGGCGCCGTGGCCGGCTCCACCGTCGTCGACCTCACCGACGACGTCGCCACCCGGGCCGCCGTGACCCGCCTGGGCGAGTACGTCGGCCACCTCGACGTCGTCCACTTCAACCCCTCGGCCTACCGCGAGAAGGACCCGCTCAGCCTGACTCCCGACGAGCTGCTCGAGGACGTGCGGCTCGGCGTCGGCGCGCTGCTCTCGGTGCTGCAGGCGGCCCGCCCGTTCCTCGGCCCCGGCGGCCGGTTGACCGTCACCGGCAGCATGGCGGCCGACTCGCCCTGGTTCGGCGCCGCCTCGCTGGGCGTGCAGAAGGCGGGCGTGCAGAACCTGGTCCACAGCATCGATGCCAGCCTCAAGGGCGACGGGATCCGGGCGGTGTCGGTCACCGTCCGCGGGCTGCTGAAGAAGGAGGGCCCGTTCGCCCCCGACAACGTCGCGCGGGCGCTGCGGGCGGCGATCGAGCAGGACGAGGCCGACTGGCGCACGGAGATCCCGTACGAGGGCTGAGCAGCCTGGCTGCTGCCCTGATCAGGCGTACGACGTGCCGCTCACCCCGCCGTCGCCGCGTTGGTCGCGGATCGTCACGCGAAGGAGCGGCCGATCGCCAGCGCCTGCTCGGTGGCCCCGCCGAAGAGGAACTCGAACCGCTTGCCCGAGGTGAAGTAGCGATGCGCCTCGCCGTCGAGGTCGATGCCGACGCCGCCGTGGACATGCACGGTCGTGTGCGCGATCCGGTGTCCCGCGTCGGCCGCCCAGAGCTTCGCGGTGGCGACCTCGGTCGCGGCCGGCAGGCCCTCCTCGAGGCGCCAGACCGCCTGCCACAGGGTGAGCCGCTGGCCGAGGACGTCGATGAACCCGTCGGCCAGGCGCTGCGAGACCGCCTGGAAGGTGCCGATCGGGCGGCCGAACTGCTCGCGGGTCTTCGCGTACTCGGCGGTCAGCCGCAGCGCGCCCTGGGTCACGCCGAGCTGCTCGGCCGCGGCGAGCGTGACGAGGAGCTGGCCCAGGCGCTCGGCCGTCTCCGCGCCGCCCACCCGGGTGCCCGCGGCGCCGGAGAAGGTCACCAGGGCCGCGGCGTCGCCGTCGCTGGTCCTCTGCGCCACTCGCTCGACCCCGGTCGCGCCGGCCTCGACCAGGTAGACGCCCCCGCCGTCCGCACCGGTGGCGGTGACCAGGAAGGCGTCGGCCGCCAGACCGGCCCGGACGAGCGTCTTCACGCCGGTCAGCGCGCCGTCGTCGGTCGCGGTGACGACCGGTGAGGCGGGCAGGTGGGCGCGCTCCTCGGCCACGGCCGCGGCGTAGAGCCCCCGGTCGGCCGGGAGGCCCGCGCCGGTCAGCAGCGTGGTGCAGGCGGCGTGGGTGGCCAGCGGGACCGGTGCGACGTGGCGGCCGACCTCGACCAGCACCCGCGCGAGGGTGACCAGGTCGAGCTCGGTCCAGTCGAAGGCGTCGCCGAGGGTCGCCCACAGCTCGCGGTCGAACCGGTCGCCGCCGGCCTCGACCTCCTTCAGGCGCGCGTTGGTGGTCTTGTCCTCGAGGATCTGGGCGGCGAGCTCCGCGGCCTCGTCCTGCTCGGGGGTGAAGAGAAAGTCCATGGTCCTCGTCCTCAGGCTCGCTTGGCGGCGGGCAGGCCGAGGCCGACGTACCCGATGATGTCGCGCTGGATCTCGTTGGTGCCGCCGCCGAAGGTCATCACCAGCGACGAGCGGTGGAAGCGCTCGAGGCGCCCGGCGAGCACGGCGCCGGGGGAGTCGCCGGTGACGCCGGCGTGCGGGCCGACGACCTCCATCAGCGAGCGGTAGACCTCGGTCGCCAGCTCCGATCCGTAGATCTTGGTCGCCGACGCCTCGGCGGGCGAGAGCGCGACACCGTGGTCGGCGTCGGCCGCGAGCTTCCAGTTGATGAGCGAGAGCGCCTCGACCCGGGCGTGCGCGCGGCCGAGCGCGATCTGCACCCACTCGGTGTCGATGACGCGGCTGCCATCGGGGTTGTGGGTCTCACGGGCCCAGTCCTTGACCAGGGTCAGCGAGTGCTGCAGCGGCGCGGCCGACGTCAGCGCGACCCGCTCGTGGTTGAGCTGGTTGGTCATCAGCGCCCAGCCGCCGCCGCGCTCGCTGACCAGGTTGGACGCGGGCACCCGCACCTCGGAGTAGTACGTCGCCGACGTGCCGACGCCCGCGACGGTATGCACCGGCGTGTACGACACGCCCGGCGCGTCGGCCGGCACCAGGATCATCGACAGCCCCCGGTGGCGCGGGGCGTCCGGCTCGGTGCGGCAGGCCAGCCAGAGCCAGTCGGCGTACTGGATGAGGGAGGTCCACATCTTCTGCCCGTTGATCACCCACTCGTCGCCCTCGAGCGTCGCCTTGGTCTGGAGCGAGGCGAGGTCGGTGCCGGAGCCGGGCTCGGAGTAGCCGATCGAGAAGTGCAGCTCGCCGGCCAGGATCTTCGGGAGGAAGTGCTCCTTCTGCTCCTCGCTGCCGAAGCGCATGATCGTCGGGCCGACCGTGTTGAGCGTGAGGTACGGGATCGGTACGCCGGCGATCGCCGCGACGTCGGTGAAGATCAGCTGCTCCACCATGGAGCGGGCCTGGCCGCCGTACTCCTTGGGCCAGCCGATGCCGAGCCAGCCGTCCTTGCCGATCTGGCGGATGACGTCCTTGTAGACGCCCGCCTCGCCGAACTCGCCGGTGGCCGAGGCCAGACCGGCACGGATCTCAGGGGTGACGAGCTGCGCGAAGTAGTCGCGGAGCTCCTCGCGCAGCGCTGCCTGCTGCGGCTCCAGGTCGATGTGCATGTTGTCACCCTAACGCGAAAACTGTAACGTGTTCTACATGAGCGACACCGCCATCTCTGCTGCGCGCAGCCTCGACCAGGGGACCACGCCGATCCGCTTCGCTCGCGGCTGGCACTGCCTGGGGCTGGCCTCGGACTTCGCCGACGGCAGGCCGCACGCCGTTCACGGGTTCGGTACCAAGCTGGTCGTGTGGCAGGGCAGCGACGGCGGGCTCAACGTCCTCGACGGCTTCTGCCGCCACATGGGCGGCGACCTGACCCAGGGCGAGGTCAAGGGCGACAACGTCGCCTGCCCGTTCCACGACTGGCGTTGGGGCGGCGACGGCAAGTGCAAGGAGATCCCGTACGCGCGGCGGGTGCCGCTGCGGGCGCGGACCCAGCGCTACGAGACGACCGTGCGCAACGGCCAGCTGCTCATCTGGCACGACCCGGAGGGCTCCGCGGCCGACCACGACATCCTGCCGCCCGAGCTGCCGGACGTGATGTCGGACGCCTACACGCCGTGGTCGTGGCACACCAAGGAGATCAACGGCTCGCACTGCCGCGAGCTGATCGACAACGTCGCGGACATGGCGCACTTCTACTACGTCCACTTCGCGTTCCCGACCAGCTTCCGCAACATCTTCGACGGGCACACCGCGACCCAGTTCATGGAGTCGAAGGGCCGGCCCGACACGATGGGCGGCGGGTACGGCGACGAGAACTCGACCCTCAAGTCGGTGGCGACCTACTACGGGCCGTCGTACATGATCAACTGGCTGGAGGTCGACTACAAGGGCTTCATCACCGAGGTCATCCTGATCAACTGCCACATCCCGACCGGCCCTGACTCGTTCCTGCTGCAGTACGGCATCACGGTCAAGAAGCCCGAGGGCCTCGACGAGAAGACCTGCGCCTACATCGCCGAGCGCTACACCGAGTCCTTCGGCGACGGCTTCTTGCAGGACGTGGCGATCTGGGAGAACAAGGTGGCCGTCCAGAACCCGCTGCTGTGCGAGGAGGACGGCCCGGTCTACCAGCTGCGCCGCTGGTACGAGCAGTTCTACGTCGACGTCGCCGACATCGCGCCGGAGATGACCGACCGCTTCGAGTTCGAGGTCGACACCACCAAGGCCAACGAGTACTGGCACGCCGAGGTCGCCGAGAACCTCGCCAGGCGGGCGGCGGCCGACGCCGCCGCGCCCGCGGACGCCTGAGACCGGCGACGCGATGGCATCCTTCGTCCCGACCAGCGAGGAGACCCTCGAGGACCTCCGCCGCTACACCGAGGACCGGCTGGTCGACGTGGCCTGCCTGGACTGCCTGGCGCAGGTCCGGGTGAAGAAGAACAGCGACCACCAGACCTCCGTGCAATGGAGCGCAGAGGCACGGGCCGCGTGTCAGGAGTTCGTGCGACGAGATCAGCATCCCGGCGGACGGGACGTGCACAAGCCATGCGCGCGGCTGATGGCTAGCATCGACGACGCCGTCCGGGCCGGAGAGGTTCCGGTCGGCGCGTACGACGGCTACTGAGCCATCTCTTTCGTAGGTAGTAGGGAGTTCCGTGGACATCGAGTCCTTCGTGCTGGACGTCGTCGGCGTGGTCGAGGAGACCGCCGACGCGAAGTCGATCAGCTTCGCCGTGCCCGCGGGCGCGGAGGAGAGGTTCGACTACAAGCCCGGCCAGTTCCTGACCGTGGCGGTGCCGAGCACCCGGACCGGCGTCGCGGCGCGGTGCTACTCGCTCTCCAGCAGCCCCCACGACGGCGGACCCCTCACCGTCACCGTCAAGCGCACCGCCGACGGCTACGCGTCCAACTGGATCTGCGACAACCTCGCGGTCGGCGACACGCTGCGGGTGCTGCCGCCGTCCGGCATCTTCACCCCGGCCTCGCTCGACGCCGACCTGCTGCTGTTCGCGGGCGGCTCCGGGGTCACTCCGGTCATGTCGATCACCCGCACCGCCCTGGCCCACGGCAAGGGCCGGATCGTGGTCTTCTACGCCAACCGCGACGAGAGCTCGGTCATCTTCGCCTCCGAGCTCGCCCGCCTGGCCGCCGAGCACCCCGACCGCCTGCAGGTCATCCACTGGCTGGAGTCCGTGCAGGGGCTGCCGACCGAGGCGCAGATGCGGGCCTTCGCGTCGTCGTACGGCGGCTACGACTCCTTCGTGTGCGGCCCGGCGCCGTTCATGAAGATGGTCACCACGGTGCTCAAGGAGCTCGAGGTCCCGCGCAGCCTGCGCCACCAGGAGAAGTTCGTCTCGCTGGGCGGCAACCCGTTCGGGGACCTCGCCGAGCTGCAGGAGGTCGAGGCCGAGATCGCGCTGGCCGAGTCCGACGACGACGGCCCGGGAGCCGATGTCTTCGCCGACGCTCCGGCCGGCCCGGTCAAGCTCGAGGTCGAGCTGGACGGCCAGGAGTACACCTTCGACGACTGGGACCCGCGCACCAGGCTCCTCGACTTCTTGGAGTCCAAGGGCGTCAAGGCGCCGTACTCCTGCCGCGAGGGGGAGTGCTCGGCCTGCGCCATCCGGCTGGTCGACGGCGACGTGAAGATGCTCCACAACGACGTGCTCGACAAGGACGACCTCGCGGACGGCATCCGGCTGGGCTGCCAGTCCGTGCCGCTGACCGACACGGTCAAGGTCAGCTACAGCTGACCCACCTCCCGCGCGGCGGCCACGACAACGGCCGCCGGCTGCACCCCCCGAGGATGCAGCCGGCGGCCGTCGGTCGTGGGGGCTGCCGGTCCCACCCGGTACATGTCGTCGGGGGTGGCCTGCGTTACATGCGTCGGTGGGCCGTGGCAGGCTCGCGCCATGAACGCTGCGCGCGCCGTACCCGGCCCCGACGGCCTGCCCCGCTGCCCCTGGGCGGTCACCGCGCCGGAGTTCCCCGCCTACCACGACACCGAGTGGGGCTTCCCGGTCGTCGACGACCGGCGGCTGTTCGAGAAGGTCAGCCTCGAGGGCTTCCAGTCCGGCCTGAGCTGGCGCACCATCTTGGTCAAGCGCCCCGCCTTCCGGGCGGCCTTCTCCGGCTTCTCCTGCGAGGAGGTGGCAGGGTACGACGACCGCGACGTCGACCGGCTGCTCGCCGACGCCGGCATCGTGCGCCACCGCGGCAAGATCGAGGCGGTGATCAACAACGCCGGCCGGGCGATCGAGCTGATCGAGGAGCGGGGCTCCCTGGCGGCCTACTTCTGGGGGTTCGAGCCCTCGGTCTCGGAGCTGGGCGAGCCGCAGACGCTCACCACCTCGCCGGCCGCGGTCGCGATGGCCAAGGACCTGAAGAAGCGGGGCTGGCGGTTCGTCGGGCCCACCACCGCGTTCGCGTTCATGCAGGCGATGGGGCTGGTCAACGACCACGTCGTCGGGTGCGTGACCCGGGAGGAGGTGGCGCGGGCGCGCGCGTCCTTCACACCTCCGCGGTGATCGGCGGGGTCTGCACGACCCAGATCGTGTTGCCGTCGGGATCGGCGACCGAGAACATCAGCGGCACCGAGCCGTCGCCGCCCAGGAAGTCACCGACCTCCACGCCGGCCGCGGTCAGCCGCGCATGCTCGGCGCGGACGTCGGTGGCCTCCACGCCGATCGCGCCGCCACCCGGCGCCGAGCCGTCCCAGGCGAGGTTGACCGCGAGCACGGCGACCGAGCCCGGCGGTGCGACCTCGACCCAGCGGCCGGCCGCGTCGTCCTCGCCGAACGCGACGTCGGAGCGCAGGTCCCAGCCGAGCGTGCCGGTGTAGAAGGCGACGGCCGCGTCCTGGTCGGCGACGGTGAACATGGCGGTGGCGAGCGACGTCACGGTGGTCACCTCCCGAGAGTCCCACGACGGCGGCTCCCCGAGAAGGCGCTCGCCGAGAACGGCGAGGGTGTCCGGCACGAAGTCCTCGCTCGTCACCATCTCGCGCAGCCGGGCCACGCTCACCCACGCGCCCCAGGCGACCTCCTCGGGCTGCCAGGTGATCGGGCCGTCGTACACGCAGGTGTAGGCGAACGCGTGGTAGTCGGTGTCGTCGTCGGCGTAGTCCGCCTCCCCGAGCGGGTGCAGCTCCACCCCCGTCACGCCCAGTTCCTCGGCCGCCTCGCGCACCGCGGCGTCGTACGGGTCCTCGCCGGCCTGCAGCACCCCGCCCGCCGCGAAGTCGTGGCGGCCCGGGAACACGTCCTTGGTGTCGGTGCGGCGGTGGACGTAGACCTCGCCCGCGCTGTTGCGTACGACGACCAGGGTCGCCGCGTGGCGGAGGTTGCGGGCCCGCATCGCCGA
Organism: Nocardioides sp. S5-5; assembly: GCF_054954065.1. Lineage (NCBI taxonomy): Bacteria > Bacillati > Actinomycetota > Actinomycetes > Propionibacteriales > Nocardioidaceae > Nocardioides > Nocardioides sp. S5-5. The sequence goes on along the minus strand of NZ_CP199913.1, from coordinate 2,628,490 downwards.
GCGCGGCACCGCCTCGCCGGTCGGGCGCCCGTCGGCGCCGTACAGGGCGACCTGCTCCTCCACGGAGCCGTTCACCAACCCCGCTCGCGCCACTCCGCGACGTGCGGTCGCTCGACGCCGAGCTGCGAGTCGTTGCCGTGTCCCGGGTAGAACCAGGTGTCGTCGGGCAGCGTGCCGAACAGCTTGGTCTCGACGTCGTCGACGAGCGTGGCGAAGGCGGCGGCGTCGCCGAAGGTGTTGCCGACGCCGCCGGGGAACAGCGAGTCGCCGGTGAACAGGTGGGGGTGGCCGGCGGGGTCGCGGTAGAGCAGGCAGATCGAGCCGGGGGTGTGGCCGGTGATCCGGATCACCTCGAGCTCGCAGGAGCCGACGGCGACGGTGTCGCCGTCGGTGACCCGGCGGTCGACCGGGACGCCGGTCTGCTCGGTGACGGCGTCGGCGTCGGGCTCGCCGGCGACGACGCTCGCCCCCGTCTCGCGTACGACGTCCGCCAGGGCCCGGTGGTGGTCCCAGTGCTGGTGGGTGGTGACGACGGCGGCCAGGCCGGCGGAGCCGATGAGCGGCAGCAGCACCTCGGGCGCCGCGGCGGCGTCGATCAGCACCTGCTCGCCGGTGTCGGCGCAGCGCAGCAGGTAGCAGTTGTTCGACATCGTCTCGTCGACGGCGACCTTGGTGATGGTCAGCGCGGCCAGCTCGCGCACGTCGGCGGGGCCACCGACCGTGACCTCTCCGGTGTAGCTCATCGTCCCTCCAGGCTCGGCAGCGTTCCGGTCGTGCTCGACAGTACCGACCCCGGCTCGCGGCCGGTCGCCCACCAGGCCAGGGCGCCGAGGGGTCCGCTGACGGTCGGGGCGTCGGCGGCGGGGGAGCCGAAGGCCCAGCGGGCCGGCTCGTCGGTGGCGACGACGTGGAAGCCGGGGCCGTCGTACTGCTCGGCGTCGGCGTGGAGGAAGGCCATCGCCGTGGTGGGCGGCCAGTCGGCGGCGGAGTAGCCGGAGCCGAGGTCGGCGTGGTGGATCTCGACCTCCCGCAGCCGAAGCCGGGGTACGCCGTCCGCGGGCATCAGCCGCCCGCCGGGGGTCCGCTCGAAGGTGCTGCCGGCGGGCAGGCCGGCGGAGACGTCCAGCACCGAGGCGAGAGCGGCGCAGCCGGCGACCAGCCGCTCGAGCACGACCTCGGGAGCGGCGGCGGCGAGGACGTCGATGTCGCCGTCGCGGGCCTCGTCGGAGGAGTACATGGTCACGGGCGCACCGTCGCGGATCCCGCGGAGCACGCCGGCGAGGCCCTCGGCGTTGAGCGCGAGGTGGGCGAGGACGTGGCCGCGGCTCCAGCCGGCGCACAGCGACGGGGCGGCCCAGTCGGCCGCAGGGAGGACGCGGGCGGTGGCGAGGAGGCGCTCGGTGGCGGCCGCAAGGGCGGCGGTGGGGGAGGTCACGACCCCATCATGCACATCCCGGCGAGCAGGGACAGGGCCGGTGTCGGTGGTGGGTGAGAGGCTGTTCCCTGTGCGCGGCGGCTTGTCCGTCGGCGTACGATGGCGAACACTTGTTCGAAGACGTCGAGACTCTCAAGAGGGACCGGTAGTGACCGATCAGCTGATCATCCGTGGGGCACGCGAGCACAACCTCAAGGACGTCTCGATCGACCTCCCGCGCGACTCCCTCATCGTGTTCACGGGCCTGTCCGGCTCCGGCAAGTCGAGCCTCGCGTTCGACACGATCTTCGCCGAGGGCCAGCGCCGCTACGTCGAGTCGCTCTCGGCGTACGCCCGCCAGTTCCTCGGCCAGATGGACAAGCCCGACGTCGACTTCATCGAGGGCCTCTCGCCGGCGGTGAGCATCGACCAGAAGTCGACGAGCAAGAACCCGCGCTCCACGGTCGGCACGATCACCGAGGTCTACGACTACCTCCGCCTGCTCTACGCCCGCGCCGGCCGCGCCCACTGCCCGACCTGCGGCGCCCCGATCGAGCGACAGACCCCCCAGCAGATCGTCGACCGGATGCTGGCGCTCGAGGAGGGCATCCGGTTCCAGGTGCTCGCGCCGGTGGTGCGCGGCCGCAAGGGCGAGTTCGTCGAGCTGTTCCGCCAGCTGCAGGCCCAGGGCTTCTCCCGGGCCCGGGTCGACGGCGAGACCCACAACCTCGACAGCCCGCCCACGCTCGACAAGAAGTACAAGCACACCATCGAGGTCGTCGTGGACCGGCTCGCGGTCAAGGAGTCGGCCAAGCGCCGGCTCACCGACTCGGTCGAGACCGCGCTCGGCCTGGCCGGCGGCCTGGTCGTGTTCGACCTCGTCGACTCCGGCCAGGAGCTGAAGTTCTCCGAGAAGATGGCCTGCCCCAACGAGCACCCGATCGAGACCGACGACCTCGAGCCGCGCTCCTTCTCGTTCAACTCGCCCTTCGGCGCCTGCCCGGCCTGCACCGGCCTCGGCACCCGGATGGAGGTCGACCCCGAGCTGGTCGTGCCCGACCCGACCGCGACCCTGGCCGAGGGCGCGCTGCAGCCGTGGAGCCACGCCCATGTCGCCGACTACTTCGGTCGCCTGCTGATCGCGCTCGGCGAGGAGCTCGGCTTCGACGTCGACACCCCGTGGGAGCAGCTCGCGCCCAAGGCCCGCAAGGCGATCCTCGAGGGCCACCCGACCAAGGTCCACGTCGTCACCCGCAACCGCTACGGTCGCGAGCGCTCCTACTACGCCGACTTCGAGGGCGTGCGCACCTACGTCGAGCGCCGCCACCGCGAGGCCGAGAGCGACACCAGCCGCGAGCGGTTCGAAGGCTTCATGCGCGAGGTGCCGTGCCCGGTGTGCGCCGGCAGCCGGCTCAAGCCGGTGTCGATGTCGGTGACCCTCGGTGCCCGCGACAGCGTCACCGGGACCGGCGGCAAGAACATCGCCGAGGTCTGCGCGCTGCCGATCAACGAGGCGGCCGCCTACCTGCGTGAGCTCGACCTGTCCGCCCGTGAGCGGCAGATCGGTGAGCGGGTGCTCAAGGAGATCCAGGAGCGGCTCAACTTCCTGCTCGACGTCGGCCTCGACTACCTCTCCCTCGACCGGCCCTCGGGCTCGCTGTCGGGCGGTGAGGCGCAGCGGATCCGGCTCGCGACCCAGATCGGCGCGGGTCTGGTCGGCGTCCTCTACGTCCTCGACGAGCCGTCCATCGGACTGCACCAGCGCGACAACCAGAAGCTGATCGAGACCCTGGTGCGGCTCAAGGACCTCGGCAACACACTGATCGTGGTCGAGCACGACGAGGACACCATCCGGGTCGCCGACTGGATCGTCGACATCGGGCCGGGCGCCGGCGAGCACGGTGGCCAGGTGGTCCACTCCGGCACGGTCAAGGACCTGCTCGAGCATCCCGACTCGATGACCGGGCAGTACCTCTCCGGTCGCCGCGAGATCCCCGTGCCCGCTGTCCGCCGCCCGCGCACCAAGGGCCGCGAGCTCAAGGTGATCGGCGCCCGCGAGCACAACCTGGAGAACGTCGACGTCGCGTTCCCCCTGGGCGTGTTCACCGCCGTCACCGGCGTCTCCGGGTCCGGCAAGTCGACCCTGGTCAACGACATCCTCTACACCTCGCTGGCCAAGCAGATCTACAACGCCCGCGCCATCCCCGGGCGGCACCAGCGGATCACGGGCCTCGAGCACGTCGACAAGGTGATCCACGTCGACCAGTCGCCGATCGGGCGCACGCCGCGGTCCAACCCGGCGACCTACACCGGGGTGTTCGACCACGTCCGCAAGCTGTTCGCGCAGACGCCCGAGGCGAAGATGCGCGGCTACCAGCAGGGTCGGTTCTCGTTCAACGTCAAGGGCGGGCGCTGCGAGGCGTGCGCCGGCGACGGCACGATCAAGATCGAGATGAACTTCCTGCCCGACGTCTACGTCCCGTGCGAGGTGTGCCACGGCGCCCGCTACAACCGCGAGACGCTCGAGGTCCACTACAAGGGCAAGACCATCGCCGAGGTCCTCGACATGCCGATCGAGGAGGCCCAGGAGTTCTTCGCGGCCGTCCCGCCGATCGCGCGGCACATGAAGACGCTGACCGAGGTCGGGCTGGGCTACGTCCGGCTCGGCCAGCCGGCGACCACCCTCTCGGGCGGTGAGGCGCAGCGGGTCAAGCTCGCCGCCGAGCTGCAGAAGCGCTCCACCGGCCGCACGGTCTACGTCCTCGACGAGCCCACCACCGGCCTGCACTTCGAGGACATCCGCAAGCTGCTCGGCGTGCTCTCCGGCCTGGTCGACAAGGGCAACACCGTCTTGGTGATCGAGCACAACCTCGACGTCATCAAGACCGCCGACTGGCTCATCGACATGGGCCCCGAGGGCGGCTCCCGGGGCGGCACCGTCGTGGCCGAGGGCACGCCCGAGGACATCGCCGCGACGCCCGGCAGCTACACCGGAGCCTTCCTCAAGCCGCTGCTCGAGGGCCGCTCGGCCCGCCAGCCGACGGGATTGAAGCGGGCTCCGGCCGCGGCGACGAAGGCGCCGGCCAAGAAGCCCGCCGCGAAGCGGACGGCGGCGAAGAAGGCTCCCGCCAAGCGGACCGCGGCCAAGAAGAGCGCAGCCAGAGCAGGCTCATAGGTCGCTCTCAGGGGCGGACCGTAGCCTGACGCCCATGACTTCCACGGTGAGCAGGAGGCGAGCCCTCACGGGTGCCGCGACGCTCGGTCTCGGTGTCCCCCTGCTGGCAGCCTGCGGCGACGACTCGACCGCCGCGACGGACCCCGCGACCGGCGACCCGACCGCCGCGGCGCCCACGTCGCCCACCCAGACGCCCACTCAGACGGCGACCCAGACGGCGACCGCGGGTGCGGAGGCCACCGGCGGCGGTCTGGTCGCGACGGCGGACGTACCGGTCGGCGGGGGCGTGATCCTCAAGACCGACGAGGTCGTCGTGACCCAGCCGAGTGCCGGCGAGTTCAAGGCCTTCACCGCCCTGTGCACCCACCAGAGCTGTCTGGTCGGCTCGGTGTCCGACGGCTCCATCCACTGCCCGTGCCACAACAGCTCGTTCTCGGCCGTGGACGGCTCGGTGGAGGGCGGCCCGGCGTCGAGCCCCCTGGCTGAGATCGCGGTCACGGTCCTCGACGGGCAGGTGCGGCGCGCATGACCCTCGGTGAGGTCCGGGCCAGCCGGCGGATCGTCTTCTCGGGGCTCGGCGCCCTCGGCGTCGCCGCCGCCCTGGCCGGCTGTGCCGGCAGCGGCGGTGGCTCATCGACGACGAAGGTCGCGACCGGGACCGAGCTCGCGGCGACCTCCGAGGTGCCCGTCGGCGGCGGCATCATCCTGGCCGACCAGAAGATCGTGATCACCCAGCCGAGTGCCGGCAGCTACGTCGCGTTCACCGCGGTGTGTACCCACCAGGGCCTGCTGGTGACCTCGGTCGAGGACGGCACCATCCGGTGCGCCAACCACGGCTCGTCGTACTCCGCGAGCACCGGCCAGGTCGAGGGCGGCCCCGCGCCGTCCGCCCTGGCCGAGGTCGAGATCGATGTCCGAGGCGACAGGATCCTGGCCGCCTAGCGTCGAGCCCGGTCAGCCGGTGCGGATCGCGACGCCGGCCCCCGCGCGCCACCGCTGGTCGCGCGGCGACGCCCGCCGGTCCAGCCGGGTGTCGAGGACCAGCCGCGCCTCGTCGTACCGCTCGGCCCGGAGCAGGGCCGCGATCCGGGCCTCCTCGACGATCTCGCGCTGCGCGTCGGACCCGCCGAGCCGCCAGGTCGACGACGCGAGCCGGGCGAGCCGGTCGGCCGCGGACGAGTACTGACCCGCGGCGAGCAGGCCGAGGGCGGTCGCGAGCGGCGCGACGACCTCGCGGTGCGTGGCGTTCGGGTGGCCGGCGCACCAGACGGCCAGGTCGCGGAGTCCAGCCCGGTCCCCGGTGGCGAGCAGCGCCACCGCGGCGTGCAGGCCGAGGAAGGCCGTACCGGGGTGCTCGAGGACCCCGCGGCCGGTCACCGCGACGACCTCCTCGATCGGCGGTACGTCGGTCGCATCCGGCGTGATCGCCCAGCGGAACAGCAGTGAGCCGCTGTCGACCAGTGCCCGGCAGCCGACGGCCGAGCGCGGATGGAGCTGGCGCTCGTAGCGGGCCCGGACGGCCGCGAGGTCGCCGATCGAGAGCTCGTGGAGGGCGGCGTGCCAGGAGAAGTGGGTGAGGCTGTCGGTCGCGGCGCCGGCGCCGTCGATCCAGCCGTCCATCCAGGCCAGGCCCGCGGCGTGGTCGCCGGTCTCGTAGTGGGCGTGCGCCCGCGCATGCGCGGCGTGCCCGCCCGACGGCTCGACCGCCAGCGAGCGACAGGACAGCTCCATCGCGTCGTCGAAGCGGCGCTGCTCCTGGCGCACGAACGCCAGCAGGCCGGTGATCCAGGGGTCGTCGCCGTACGCCGGCACCGCGGCCTCCACGATCCGCCAGGCCTGCTCCGGGACGTCGGTGACGCCCGCGAACGCGATCGTCGGCATGGCGACGGAGAGCAGCAGCGCGTCCCTCGGGTACGACGCCAGGTGGGCCACCAGCGGCGCGGAGTCGCCGACCAGGTGCCGCTCGATCGCATGGACGTGGCTGCGCTCGCGCTCGCTCGCGCGGCGGGCGTGCAGCCGGGCATCGGCGAGCCGGGCCGCGAGGTCGACCTCGACGCACATCTCGTGGCCGAGCAGGGCGAGTGCCGCGTGCCCGAGCGCGAAGGTCGGGTCGAGGGCGATCGCGGTGGCGATCCGGCCGGCGGCACCGCTGCGCAGCCGCAGCAGGTCGCGAATGCCGGCGACATAGGCGTCGGCGGCCAGGGGGCTGGTGGTGAGCTGGTAGCCGTAGGCATCCCGACAGCGCATAACTCTAGTAAAGCACGCGACCAACTCGAATAAAGCGATGTCGGCACTGCTCCGTAAGGTTCATGTCGTGTCACCCGCGCTGAGCTACCGGCCCAAGCCAGGCTCGATCCCCACCCAGCCGGGCGTCTACCGGTTCCGTGACCGCACCGGACGGGTCGTCTACGTCGGCAAGGCGAAGAACCTGCGCTCGCGGCTGTCGTCGTACTTCCAGGACATCGCCAACCTCCATCCGCGCACCGCCACCATGGTCACCACCGCGACCTCGGTCGAGTGGACCGTGGTGGGGACCGAGGTGGAGGCCCTGCAGCTGGAGTACTCCTGGATCAAGGAGTACGACCCCCGGTTCAACGTGAAGTACCGCGACGACAAGTCCTACCCGTGGCTCGCGGTCACCGTGTCGGAGGACTTCCCCCGGGTGATGGTCGGGCGTGGCGCCAAGCGCAAGGGCACCCGCTACTTCGGTCCCTACGGCCATGCGTGGGCGATCCGCGAGACCGTCGACATCCTGCTGCGGGTGTTCCCGATGCGCTCGTGCAGCAACGGCGTGTTCAAGCGCTCCAGCCAGATCGGGCGGCCCTGCCTGCTCGGCTACATCGACAAGTGCTCCGCGCCCTGCGTCGGCAACATCTCGGCGGAGGACCACCGCGCGATCGTCGACGACTTCTGTGAGTTCATGGCCGGGCGGACCCGGCCGTTCATGAGGCGCATCGAGCAGGAGATGTACGCCGCCTCCGACGCGCTCGACTTCGAGAAGGCCGCCCGGCTGCGCGACGACCTCGGCGCGATGAACAAGGCACTCGAGAAGCAGGCGGTGGTGTTCGGCGACGGCTCGGACGCCGACGTGATCGCGCTGGCGGAGGACCCGCTCGAGGTGGCGGTGCAGGTGTTCTACGTGCGCGGCGGACGGATCCGCGGCCAGCGCGGCTGGGTCGCCGACCGCACCGACGACGGCGACACCGCGGCGTTGGTCGAGGACTTCCTGCTCCAGCTGTACGCCGGGGTGGCGCCCGAGGACGTGCGCGACGCCGTGCCCCGGGAGATCCTGGTGCCGGCCCTCCCGGCCGAGCACGCCACCTTCGAGCAGCTGCTCTCCGACCTGCGCGGCGCCAAGGTGGAGATCCGGGTCCCGCAGCGCGGCGACAAGCGGACGCTGCAGGAGACGGTGGCGCGCAACGCCACCGAGTCGCTGGCGCTCCACAAGACCAGGCGCGCGAGCGACCTGACCACCCGCAACCTCGCGCTCGCCGAGATCGCGGAGGCGCTCGAGCTGGAGGAGGCGCCGCTGCGCATCGAGTGCTACGACGTCTCCCACATCCAGGGCACCGAGATCGTGGCGTCGATGGTGGTGTTCGAGGACGGGCTGGCGCGCAAGGGGGAGTACCGCCGGTTCGTGATCAAGGACCAGGATGGCTCCGACGACGTCCGGGCGATGCACGAGGTGATCACGCGACGCTTCCGGCGGCTGCTCGACGAGCAGGCGCGCTCCGAGCTGCGGCCGGGCGACCCCGACGCCGGCACCGGTCCGATGCTGGTCGACCCCGACACCGGCCGGCCGCGGAAGTTCGCCTACGCGCCGGGCCTGGTCGTCGTCGACGGCGGCGCGCCCCAGGTCGCGGCGGCGCAGCGGGCGCTCGACGAGCTCGGGATCGACGACATCCCGGTCTGCGGCCTGGCCAAGCGGCTGGAGGAGGTGTGGGTGCCCGGCGAGGAGGACCCGGTCATCCTGCCGCGCACGTCCGAGGGGCTGTACCTGCTGCAGCGCGTCCGCGACGAGGCGCACCGCTTCGCGATCACGCACCACCGCAACCGGCGCTCCAAGTCGATGGTCGAGAGCCTGCTCGACGACGTACCGGGCCTGGGTGAGGTACGCCGCAAGACCCTGCTGCGCCACTTCGGCTCGCTGCGCAAGCTGCGCGCCGCCACCGTCGAGGAGATCGCGGCGGTGCCGGGGGTGGGCCCGCGGACCGCGACCGCCATCAAGGAGGCCCTGGAACCGGGCACTGGGCACAATGACGCCCATGGATGAGACGCACGGACAGCTCGTGGTCGTCACCGGGATGACCGGCGCCGGCCGCAGCACCGCGGCCAAGGAGCTCGAGGACCTCGGCTTCTTCGTCGTCGACAACCTCCCTCCCAGCCTGCTGCCCGAGGTGGTCCGCCTGGTGGACGAGAGCCACGGCCCGGCCCAGCCGGTCGCGGTGGTCGTCGACGTCCGGTCGGGGTCCTTCTTCCAGGGCCTGCGCAGCGCGATCGCCCACGGCGTCGCGGGTCGCGTCACCACCCTGGTCTTCCTCGACGCCACCGACGAGGTGCTGGTCCGCCGCCAGGAGGCCGCCCGGCGGCCGCACCCGCTCCAGCAGGGAGGCCGCCTGCTCGACGGACTGCAGCGCGAGCGTCGCGTCCTGGCCGACCTCCGCTCCGAGGCCGACCTGGTGATCGACACCAGCGGCCTCAACGTCCATCAGCTCACCGACCGGATCGCCGAGTCCTTCGGCACTCTCGAGAGCACCCGGCTGCGGGTCTCGGTGATCAGCTTCGGGTTCAAGTACGGCATCCCCGTCGACGCCGATCACATGGCCGACATGCGCTTCCTGCCCAACCCCCACTGGGTGCCCGAGCTGCGGCCCCGCACCGGACAGGACGCCGAGGTGTCGGCGTACGTCCTGGGCCGGCAGGGTGCCGCCGAGTTCCTCGACGGCTACGTGCCGCTGCTGTCCGGCGTCGCCGAGGGCTACCTGCGTGAGGGCAAGAGGTTCATGCGGGTCGCGATCGGCTGCACCGGCGGCAAGCACCGCAGCGTGGCGATGACCGAGGAGATCGCCCGCCGGCTCGGGGAGCAGGGGTACGTCGCCCGCGCGATCCACCGTGACCTCGGCCGTGAGTGAGCGCGCCCAGGCGGTCGTGGCGCTGGGCGGTGGCCACGGCCTGCACGCCTCGCTGAGCGCCCTGCGCCACCTGGTCGACGACCTCACGGTCGACGAGCTGACCGCAGTCGTCACGGTGGCCGACAACGGCGGCTCGTCCGGTCGACTGCGCGGTGAGTTCGGGGTGCTGCCGCCCGGCGACCTGCGGATGGCGCTGGCCGCGCTGTGCGGCGCCGACGAGTGGGGCGACACCTGGGCCAAGGTGCTGCAGCACCGCTTCGCGGGCGACGGCGAGATGCGCGGCCACGTGGTCGGCAACCTGCTCATCGTCGGCCTGTGGGAGCTGCTCGGCGACCACGTCGACGCCCTCGACTGGGTCGGTCGGCTGCTCGGCGCCAAGGGCCGGGTGCTGCCGATGGCGATGACGCCCATGGACATCACCGCCGAGGTGCGCGGCCTGGCCCCCGGCGATCCCGACGCCCTGACCTCGGTACGGGGGCAGGTGGAGGTCGCCACCACCGACGGCGTGATCGCCGAGATCGCGCTGGAGCCCGCCGACCCCGAGGTCAGCCCGGCCGTCGTCGACGCGATCGCCGCGGCCGACTGGGTGGTCCTCGGGCCGGGCTCGTGGTTCAGCAGCGTGCTCCCGCACCTGCTCGTCCCCCGGCTGCGGGAGTCGCTGGTGGAGACCGGCGCGCGCGTGGTCGTCGTCCTCAACCTCGAGGAGCAGGCAGGCGAGACCGGCGGCTTCGGGCCGGCCGACCACCTCGCCGTCCTCGCCGAGCACGCCCCCGACCTGCGCATCGACGTCGTGCTGGCCGACCGCACCTCCGTCGCCGACGGCCTGGGCGAGCTCGAGGAGACCGTCGCCGCGCTCGGGGCACGGCTGGTCGTCGACGACGTCGCCGCCGGGGACGGCACGCCACGGCACGATCCGGTGAAGCTGGCCACGGCGTACGCCCGCATCTTCGAGGGTTGTTGACCCCCGCCATAGGATCGCCCCTATGGCGATGACGGCACAGGTCAAGGCGGAGCTCGCCAACATCTCGGTGACGAAGGTCTGCTGCCGCAAGGCCGAGGTCGCCTCGATGCTGCGCTTCGCCGGCGGACTCCACATCGTCGGTGGCCGGATCGTCGTCGAGGCCGAGCTCGACACCGGTGCCGCCGCGCGCCGGCTGCGCAAGGACATCTCCGAGATCTACGGACAGGGCTCCGAGGTCGTCATGGTGCAGGGCAACGGCCTGCGCAAGGGCAGCCGCTACATCGTCCGGGTGGTCAAGGACGGCGAGGCGCTGGCCCGCCAGACCGGGCTGCTCGACCAGCGCGGCCGTCCGGTCCGCGGGCTGCCGCCGGCCGTGGTCTCCGGTGGCGCCTGCGACGCGGTCGCCGCCTGGCGTGGCGCCTTCCTCGCCCACGGCTCGCTCACCGAGCCCGGCCGCTCCTCGTCCCTCGAGGTCACCTGCCCCGGCTCCGAGGCCGCGCTCGCCCTCGTCGGAGTCGCCCGCCGGCTCGGGATCCAGGCCAAGGCCCGCGAGGTCCGCGGCGTCGACCGGGTCGTGATCCGCGACGGCGACGCGATCGGTCAGCTGCTCGCGCGGCTCGGCGCCCACGAGACGCTGATGGCATGGGAGGAGCGCCGGATGCGGCGCGAGGTCCGGGCCACCGCCAACCGGCTCGCCAACTTCGACGACGCCAACCTGCGCCGCTCCGCGCGCGCCGCCGTGACCGCCGGCGCCCGGGTGCATCGCGCCATGGAGATCCTCGGCGACGAGGTCCCCGACCACCTGAAGATGGCCGGCGAGCTGCGTCTCGAGCACAAGCAGGCCTCGCTCGAGGAGCTCGGCCAGCTGCACGAGCCGGTCCTCACCAAGGACGCCATCGCCGGGCGGATCCGGCGGCTGCTCGCCATGGCCGACAAGCGGGCCGAGGAGCTCGGCGTACCGGACACCGAGGCGTCGCTGACGCCCGAGATGCTCGCCGGCGACGCCTGACGCGGTTGACGCCTCCGGGATAGGGTCGGAGGACCGGCAAGGTCCCGCTCTCCCAGGAGGTTCGCAGTGACTGTTCGCGTAGGCATCAACGGATTCGGTCGGATCGGCCGCAACTTCTTCCGCGCGGTGCGTGCGGGAGGGGCGGACATCGAGATCGTGGGTGTGAACGACCTGACGGACACCGCGACGCTGGCGCATCTGTTGAAGTACGACTCGATCCTGGGGCCTCTCGACGCGCAGGTGCAGGCGGCCGAGGGCGTGATCGTGGTGGGTGACACCGAGATCAAGGTCTCCGCGGAGCGTGACCCGGCTGCCCTGCGCTGGGGCGACCTGGGGGTCGATGTGGTGGTGGAGTCGACGGGCTTCTTCACCGACGCGGCGAAGGCGCGTGCGCATGTGGATGGTGGGGGAGCGCGGAAGGTGATCATCTCCGCCCCGGCGTCGAACGAGGACGTCACGATCGTGATGGGTGTCAACGACCAGGTCTACGACCCGGCGGCGCACACGGTGATCTCGAACGCGTCGTGTACGACGAACTGTCTGGGGCCGATGGCCAAGGCGCTCAACGACGGCCTCGGGATCGTCAAGGGCCTGATGACCACGGTGCATGCCTATACGGCGGACCAGAACCTGCAGGACAACATCCACAAGGATCTGCGTCGGGCGCGTGCCGCGGCGCTCAACATCATCCCGACCTCGACCGGTGCCGCGAAGGCGATCGGTCTCGTCCTGCCCGAGCTCAAGGGCCGCCTCGACGGCTATGCCCTGCGGGTGCCGACCCCGACCGGCTCGCTGACCGACCTCTCCTTCGAGGCCGCGCGCGAGACCAGCGTCGAGGAGGTCAACGCGATCGTGAAGGCGGCCGCCGACGGGCGCTACCTCGTCTACTCCACCGACCCGATCGTGTCCTCGGACATCGTCACGAACCCCGCCTCGTGCGTCTTCGATGCGCCGTTGACGAAGGTGATCGACAACCAGGTCAAGGTCGCGGGCTGGTACGACAACGAGTGGGGCTACTCCAACCGCCTCGCCGACCTCATCGTCCACGTCGGCGCTACGCTCTGACGCTTGTGACTGACTTCAACGGCCTCGCCCCGGAGTTCTTGCAGAGTGTCCGCGGCAAGCGCGTCCTCGTCCGCTCCGACCTGAACGTGCCGCTCGACGGCAGCCGGATCACTGACGACGGCCGGATCCGCGCGAGCGTGCCGACCATCAAGGCGCTGGCCGGCGCCGGCGCCCGCGTGGTCGTCACCGCGCACCTCGGTCGGCCGGAGGGAGCGCCGGACCCGGCGTACTCCCTGGCGCCGGTCGCCGCCCGCCTCGGCGAGCTGCTCGGGGTGCCGGTCGCGTTCGCGACGGACACCGTCGGAGCCTCGGCGCAGGAGACCGTGGCGGCGCTCGGGGACGGTGAGGTCGCGCTGCTGGAGAACGTCCGGTTCGACGCCGGCGAGACCAGCAGGGACGACGCCGAGCGCGGCGCCTTCGCCGACCGGCTCGCCGCGCTCGCCGACGTCTTCGTGTCCGACGGCTTCGGCGTCGTCCACCGCAAGCAGGCCAGCGTGTACGACGTCGCCCAGCGGCTCCCGCACGCCATGGGCGGCCTGGTCGCGACCGAGGTGGAGGTGCTGCGCCGTCTGACCGTCGCGCCGGAGCGTCCCTACGTCGTCGTCCTCGGCGGCTCCAAGGTCTCCGACAAGCTCGGCGTGATCGACAACCTGCTCGACAAGGCCGACAAGCTGCTCATCGGCGGCGGCATGGTCTTCACCTTCTTGCACGCCGACGGCCTCGAGGTCGGCAACAGCCTGCTCGAGGAGGACCAGCTCGACACGGTCCGCGCCTACCGGTCCCGCGCGCGCGAGCTCGGCGTCGAGATCGTGCTGCCCACCGACATCGTGGTCGCCGACAGCTTCGGCGACGAGGCCTCGGCGCGCGTCGTCGCGGCCGACGCGATTCCGGCCGACACCCTCGGGCTCGACATCGGACCCGCGTCCGGCCGGGCCTTCGCCGCCGCGCTGGCCGACGCCAAGACCGTGTTCTGGAACGGCCCGATGGGCGTCTTCGAGCAGCCCGCCTTCGCCGAGGGCACCCGTGCCGTCGCGGCGGCGTTGACGAAGGTCGACGGCCTGTCCGTCGTCGGTGGCGGCGACTCGGCCGCCGCCGTGCGTACCCTCGGGTTCGACGAGGCCGCGTTCGGCCACATCTCGACCGGCGGCGGTGCCAGCCTCGAGTACCTCGAGGGCAAGGAACTGCCCGGCATCACGGTTCTGGAGGACTGATGGCCAGCACGACCCGCACCCCGCTGATGGCGGGCAACTGGAAGATGAACCTGAACCACGCCGAGGCGGTCGTCCTCGTGCAGAAGCTCGCCTGGACGCTGTCCGACAAGCGGCACGACTACGGCAAGGTCGAGGTCGCGGTGATCCCGCCGTTCACCGACATCCGCTCGGTGCAGACGCTCGTCGACGGCGACCGCCTCTCCATCCGGTACGGCGCCCAGGACGTCTCCCCGCACGCCGCCGGCGCCTACACCGGCGAGATCTCGGCGGCCATGCTCGCCAAGCTGGGCTGCGCGTACGTCGTGGTCGGCCACTCCGAGCGCCGCCAGTACCACGCCGAGACCGACGCGGTCGTCAACGCCAAGGCCAAGGCCGCGCTGGGGGAGAGGATCACGCCGATCGTCTGCGTCGGCGAGGGCCTCGAGATCCGCCAGGCCGGCGAGCACGTCGCCTTCGCCAACGCCCAGGTCGAGGGCTCCCTGGCCGGGCTGTCGAAGAAGCAGGTCGCCGGTCTGGTCATCGCCTACGAGCCGGTCTGGGCGATCGGCACCGGTGAGGTCGCGACCCCCGACGACGCGCAGGAGGTCTGTGCGGCGATCCGCACGAAGGTGCGCGAGCTGTTCGGCGACGAGGCCGCGGACGCCGTACGGATCCTCTACGGCGGCTCGGTGAAGGCCGCCAATGTCGCCGGCATCATGGCCAAGGCCGACGTCGACGGCGCGCTCGTGGGCGGGGCGAGCCTGGCGGCCGACGAGTTCGGCGGGATCTGCCGGTTCTACGACATGCCGGTGCTGTCCTAGCACCGGGCCTGACGTAGGATTCCTGGCGTGTCGACGCTTCTGACTGTGCTGCTCATCTTGACGAGCCTGATCATGATCCTGCTCGTGCTGCTGCACAAGGGTCGGGGTGGCGGTCTCTCGGACATGTTCGGTGGCGGTGTGTCGAGCTCGCTCGGCGGATCCTCCGTCGCCGAGCGCAATCTCGACCGGTTCACGGTCGGGGTCGGCGTGATCTGGTTCGCCTGCGTGATCGCGCTGGGCCTCCTGCTCGCCTATCAGAACTGACAGCACAGATCGCTTTGCAACCGACCCGGGCGCCCCGGGTCGTCCGAGGGCTTGAGGAGAGAATCCGTTGGCTGGTGGTGGGAACGCGATCCGCGGTAGTCGCGTCGGTGCGGGTCCGATGGGGGAGGCCGAGCGCGGCGAGGCCGCTCCTCGCCAGGCGGTCACGTACTTCTGTGCGAACGACCACCGCTCGGTGATCACCTTCTCGGTCGAGGCGTCCGTCCCGGACTCGTGGGACTGCCCCAAGTGCGGCCTGCCCGCCGGCCTCGACTCGGAGAACGCGCCCCCGGCGCCCAAGATCGAGCCCTACAAGACGCACCTCGCCTACGTGAAGGAGCGCCGCTCCGACAAGGAGGCCGAGGTCATCCTCGACGAGGCCATCCAGCTGCTCCGCTCGCGCCGCAAGTCCGGCGAGATCATCTTCTAGCGCGACCCGGCGCAGGCTGACTCTGGTTTTCCGCCGACCCGGCGCAAAACGAACTCGCGAAGTCGCCGACCCGGCGCAAAGGAACATGTTTCGATCATCGAGACCTGCCTGAGCGCCGACGGGCCTCGATGACGCCCCTGCGGAGGATGGACTCCGCGTCGGCGCGGTGCCCGAACAGGTTCTCCTTGCGCAGCGCCTTGACGATGAACGGCGTCTGAGCCGCGACCTTGGCCCGGCGCTCGCGATCGTGGCGCAGCCGGTCGGGATCGGAGTGCCACTCGGCGCCGTCGTACTCGGCAGCGAGGCAGAGCTCCTCATTGCCGAGGTCGAGGCGGGCCAGGAACTCGCCGGCCGCGTCGAACACCTCCAGCTGAGGGGTCGGCGCCGGCAGGTGCGCCTCGATCCAACGCAGTCGCAGGATCGACTCGGGAGGCGACTCGGCGCGGCCGTCGACGTACCCGACCATGACGCGCAGCGTCGTGACCCAACGCATGCCGCGAAATCGTGGTACGCCGGCGACGAGCTCCTGCTTCGAGAACGCGCCGAGACGGAGCATCTGGTCCATCGCGGCGAGTGACGGCTCGACGTAGCGCTGACGGCCGAGGTCCCACGTCGTACGCAGTGGCGAGGTGACCCGCAGCCCGTTCACCTCGACGACGTCACCACGGACGAAGGATCGCTCGCCACTGTCCGCGAGACCGTTGCGCAGCCGCCGACCGGGTGAAGGAAGGAACACGCGCACGGGCGCGACGTTGATGTGCTCGTTCGGGGCGAGGACCATCTCGGCGCCGTGCAGCCAGCCGGCGTGGCGGTCGCAGATCACCGCGTCCACGGGTACGACGAGCCGGAGCGCCGCGCAGCGAAGGTCCAGACCGTCCGGCACGGGGTTGGCGACGTACACGCCCTGGAGGAGCCGACGCAGGAAGCCCTGGTCGACGAGCCAGGTCAGGTCCCTGGGCCAGAGCCCGGCCTCGGTCCGTGCGGTCGTCGTCGTGAACGGGACATCGAGTGGAAGGGGAAAGCCGTTCGGGAGGAGGGCCAGGCCCTCGAGGTCTTTGCGTCTCATGGCCGACCGGGTGCCCCCGGTGGCCTGTGGACGAATCATCGGGTATGCCGACCTGTGGATGGCCGCCTGAATCGGTGCAGGTTTGCGCCGGGTCGGGCGGGCTCGCGCTGATGCTTTGCGCCGGGTCGGCCGACAAGGTGAGTCAGTTTGCGCCGGGTCGCGCGTCAGACGAGTGCGGCCGCGGCGGCGTCGAGGAACCAGATCGTCTCGGCGCTGCCGGCCACGCCGCGGGCAGGGGTCGCACGCAGGGCCGTGGCCTCGTCGCCGGGGGTGACCTCGGCGAGGGCGCGGCGTACGGCGTCGGCCTTGGCCTCGCCGCTGACCAGGAACCAGACCGACTGCGCCCGATTGAGCGCCTCGAAGGTGAGGCTGACCCGCTCGGGCGGCGGCTTGGGGGAGTCGTGGACGGCGACCGTGACCGCGTCGGCCGCGTCCAGGCCCGGGTGGTCGGGGAAGAGCGAGGCGACGTGCCCGTCGGGGCCGACACCGAGCATGAGGACGTCGAAGTCGCCGCTGCCCTCGGCCCGGATCGTGTCGGCGTACGCCGCCGCGGACTCCTCGACGGTGCCGACCTCGGAGGAGGCGGGCGCGGTGTGGACGCGGAACGCGCCCACCTCGTCGAGGAAGGCGTCCCGGGCCTGGTTGAGGTTGCGGTCGGGGGAGTCGGCGGGCACGAAGCGCTCGTCGCCGAACCAGAGCACCACGGCCCCCCAGTCGACGCCGGAGGCCGGCGCCAGGCGGGCGATCTCGCGGTGGACGGCATCGGCGACGGTGCCGCCGGTGAGCCCCACCTGAGGGACGTGGCCGGCGGCCTGGGCGTCGGCGATCCGGTTGAGGAGCTCGCCGGCGACGGCGGTCGCGAGGACGTCGGCGTCGGGGTGGACCTCGACGAGGGGCGGCGGGGTCTCGGTCATCGTGCGCGGTGCTCCCGGTAGTAGTCGATCATCGCCCGGGTGGAGGCGTCCTGCTCGGCCAGGACGGCGGCGTCGCCGGCGAGGCCGGGGGCGATCTGCAGCGCGAGCTGCTTGCCGAGCTCGACGCCCCACTGGTCGAAGCTGTCGATGCCCCACACGGCGCCCTGGGTGAAGGTGATGTGCTCGTAGAGCGCGATCAGCTGGCCGAGCACGGATGGCGTGAGCGCCGGCGCCATGATCGAGGTGGTCGGCCGGTTGCCGGAGAAGACCCGGGCCGGGACGGTCTTCTCCGTCGTACCCTCGGCGCGGACCTCCTCGGCGGTCTTGCCGAACGCCAGCGCCTTCGTCTGAGCCAAGAAGTTGGCCAGCAGCAGCTCATGAGGATCGGTGCCGCCGTCGGTGTCGCCGGCGAGATCGATGAGCGGGTACGCCGGGTTGGCGAACCCGATGAAGTCGCTGGGGACGAGACGAGTGCCCTGGTGCAGGAGCTGGTAGAACGCGTGCTGGCCGTTGGTGCCGGGCTCGCCCCAGAACACCTCGCCGGTGTCGGTGGTGACCGGCGTGCCGTCCCAGCGCACGCTCTTGCCGTTGGACTCCATGGTGAGCTGCTGGAGGTAGGCCGGGAACCGGTGCAGCAGCTGGGAGTAGGGCAGCACGGCGTGGGACTGGGCGCCGAGGAAGTCGGTGTACCAGACGTTGAGCAGGCCCATCAGGACCGGCACGTTCTGCTCGATCGGCGCGGAGCCGAAGTGCTCGTCGACGGCGCGGAACCCGGCGAGGAACTCCTCGAACCGGTCGGGCCCGATCGCCACGGCGAGGGACGTGCCGATCGCGGAGTCGACGGAGTACCGCCCGCCGACCCAGTCCCAGAACCCGAAGGCGTTCGCCGGGTCGATGCCGAAGGCCTCGACCCTGTCGAGAGCCGTGGAGACGGCGACGAAGTGGCGCGAGACGGCCTCGTCGCCGGCACCGAGTCCGTCGAGCAGCCAGGCGCGGCACAGCCGGGCGTTGGTCAGCGTCTCCAGGGTCCCGAAGGTCTTGCTGGAGACGATGAACAAGGTGGTGGCCGGGTCGAGGCCGGCCAGCTCCTGGGCGGCGTCGGTCGGGTCGATGTTGCTGATGAAGCGGCACTCGAGGCCGGCCTGGGCGTACGGCTTCAGCGCCTCGTAGGCCATCACCGGGCCGAGGTCGGAGCCGCCGATGCCGATGTTGACGACCGTGCGGATCGGCTGGCCGGTGTACCCGCGCCAGGCGCCGGAGCGGACGTCGTCGGCGAAGGCGTACACCCGGTCGAGGACCGCCCGCACCTGCTCCACCACGTCGGCGCCGCCGACCTCGAGGCCGGAGCCCGCCGCCCGCCGCAGGGCGGTGTGGAGGACGGCCCGGTCCTCGGTGACGTTGATGTGCTCGCCGCGGAACATGGCGTCGCGCCGCGCCGGGAGGCCGACCTCGATCGCCAGGGCCTGCAGTGCCTTCCAGATCTCGGGGGTGACCAGGTTCTTGGAGAGGTCGACACGCAGGTCGGCGGCCTGCACGGTCGAGCGCGCGACCCAGGCGGGGTCGGCGAGCATCCGGCGCAGGTCCGGCCGGTGGCCGGCGGCCAGCTCGGTGAGCCGGGCCCAGGCCGTGGTCGCGGTCGGGTCGACGGGAGCCGCCGCCACGGTCAGTCCTCGGCCTTGTCCATCTGTGCCCGGACCGTGGCGACCAGCTCGGTCCAGGACACCTTGAACTTGTCGACGCCCTCGGTCTCGAGGACGACGAACACGTCGTCGAGGTCGATGCCCACTTCCGCCAGCCGGTCGAACACGGCCTGGGCGTCGGCGCCCTTGCCGGTGACCTGGTCACCCGTGACCTCGCCGTGGTCGGCGAACGCGAGCAGCGTCTTCTCCGGCATCGTGTTGACCGTGTCGGCCACGACCAGGTCGGTGACATAGAGCGTGTCGGGGTACGCCGGGTTCTTCACGCCCGTCGAGGCCCACAGCGGCCGCTGCGGCTGGGCCCCGGCCTCCGCCAGCGCCTGCCAGCGCGGCGAGGCGAGGACCTCCTCGAAGGCGGCGTAGGCGAGCCGGGCGTTGGCGACCGCGGCCCGGCCGCGCAGCGCGAGCGCCTCGTCGGTTCCGATCTCGTCCAGGCGGGCGTCGATCTCGGTGTCCACGCGGGACACGAAGAAGGAGGCGACCGACTGGATCGTGGCGAGGTCGACGCCGGCGTCGCGGGCCTGCTCGAGGCCCGTGAGGTAGGCGTCCATGACGGCCCGGTAGCGCTCGACGGAGAAGATCAGGGTCACGTTGACGCTGATCCCGGCCGCGATGGTCGCGGTGATCGCCGCAAGCCCCTCGAGGGTGGCGGGGATCTTGATCAGCGCGTTCGGCCGGTCGACCGCCCCCCAGAGCGCCTTCGCGGAGGCGATGGTGGCGTCGGTGTCGTTGGCCAGGGTCGGCTCGACCTCGATGGACACCCGGCCGTCGGCCGGGTGCGCGGCGGCCACGGGGGCGAGCACGTCGCACGCGTTGCGGACGTCGTCGGTGGTGAGCGCGAAGATCACCTGGTCGACGCCGGAGCCGTCCTCGACGAGCTGACGCACCTGGGCGTCGTACCGCTCGCCGTCGGCGATCGCCCCGGCGAAGATGGTCGGGTTGGTCGTCACGCCGACGACCGAGCGCTCCCGGACGAGGTCGGCGAGGTTGCCGGTCTCGATCCGCTCGCGGGACAGGTCGTCGAGCCAGATGGACACCCCCGCGTCCGCGAGGGCCTTCAGTCGATCAGTCATCGGTTCCTCCTTCTGCGGTGGACGGTGCCCGGTTCAGTCGCGGGCAGCCGCTGCGATGCTCTCCCGGGCCGCCTGGACGACGGCCTCCGGCGTGAAGCCGAACTCTCGGAACAGGGTTCCGGCGTCCGCGCTCGCGCCGTAGTGGTCGATGCTGACGATCCGGCCCTTGTCGCCGACGTACTCGCGCCAGCCCTGCTTGATGCCGGCCTCGACCGACACCCGGGCCTTGACCGTCGGCGGGATCACGCTGTCGCGGTAGGCCTGCGTCTGGGCGTCGAACCACTCCAGGCACGGCAGCGAGACCACGCGGGCCCGGACACCTTCCGCGGCGAGCTGGGCGCGGGCCGCGACGGCGTACTGCACCTCGGAGCCGGTCGCCAGGAGCACGACGTCGGGCTGGCCGCCCTCGGCGTCGAGCAGGACGTACCCGCCCTTGGCAACGTCGTCGGTGCTGGCGTAGCCCTCGGTGCCGCGCGGGAAGGTCGGCACGTTCTGGCGGCTCAGCACCAGGCCGGCGGGGCGGTCGCTGTTGCGCAGCACCTGCAGCCACGCGGCGGCGGTCTCGTTGGCGTCGGCCGGTCGTACGACGTCGAGGCCCGGGATCGCGCGCAGGGCGGCGAGGTGCTCGATCGGCTGGTGGGTCGGGCCGTCCTCGCCGAGGCCGATCGAGTCGTGGGTCCAGACGTGGACGACGGGGGCGCCCATCAGCGCGCCGACGCGGACCGCGCCGCGCATGTAGTCGGAGAAGGTGAGGAAGGTGCCGCCGAAGACGCGGGTGCCGCCGTGGACGGCGATGCCGTTCATGATCGCGCCCATGGCGTGCTCGCGGATGCCGAAGTGGAGCACCCGGCCCTGGTAGGGGTCGGCCGGCCACTCCTCGACGCCGCGGTCGAGCGGGAGGAAGGAGCTGGCGCCCTTGATGGTCGTGTTGTTGGAGCCGGCGAGGTCGGCGGAGCCGCCCCACAGCTCGGGCATGACCGGCGCGAGCGCGTTGATCACCTTGCCGGAGGCCGCGCGGGTGGCGACACCCTTGGCGTCGGCCTCGAAGACCGGCAGCGCGTCCTCGATGCCGTCGGGCACGCGGCGGTCCTTCAGCCGGTGCAGCAGCGCGGCCTGCTCCGGGTTGGCGCCGGCCCAGGCGTCGTACGCCGTCAGCCACTCGGCCTGCCAGGCCTTGCCGCGCTCGATCAGGCCGCGGGTGTGGGCCAGCACGTCGGCCGGGACCTCGAAGGTCTGGTCGGGATCGAAGCCGAGCACCTGCTTGGTGGCGGCGACCTCGTCGGCGCCGAGCGCCGAGCCGTGGGCGGCCTCGGTGTTCTGCGCGTTGGGTGCCGGCCACGCGATGACCGTCTTGAGGACGATCAGCGACGGCTGGTCGGTGACCTCGTCGGCGGCCTTCAGGGCGGCATGGAGCGCGGGGACGTCCTCTGCGTAGCCGGCGAGGTCGTTGTGGTCGGTGCCGGTCCAGTCGACGACCTGGACGTGCCAGCCGTAGGCCTCGTAGCGCTTCGCGACGTCCTCGTTGAAGGCGATGTGGGTGTCGCCCTCGATCGAGATCCGGTTGGCGTCGTAGATGACGGTGAGGTTGCCGAGCTCCTGGGTGCCGGCGACGGACGACGCCTCGCTGCTCACGCCCTCCTCGAGGTCGCCGTCGGAGGCGAGCACGTAGACGTGGTGGTCGAAGAGCGACGGGCCGTCACCGGCCTCGGGGTCGAGCAGGCCCTTCTCGCGACGGGCCGCCATCGCCATGCCGACCGCGTTGGCGACGCCCTGGCCCAGCGGGCCCGTGGTGACCTCGACGCCGGCCGTGTGGCCGAACTCGGGGTGGCCGGGAGTCTTGCTGCCCCAGGTGCGCAGCGCCTCGAGGTCGCCGAGCTCGAGGCCGAAGCCGCCGAGGAAGAGCTGGGTGTAGAGCGTGATCGAGGAGTGTCCACAGGACAGCACGAACCGGTCTCGGGCGATCCAGGCCGGGTCGGCGGGGTCGTGCCGCATCACCTTCTGGAACAGCAGATACGCGGCGGGCGCCAGGCTCATCGCCGTACCGGGGTGGCCGTTGCCGACCTTCTGGACGGCGTCCATGGCGAGCACCCGCGCGGTGTCGACGGCCAAGCGGTCGAGGTCGGTCCAGTCCAGGTCCGGGATCATGGTGTCGAGCCTACCGAGGACCGTGTCGAGCACGACACCGGCTCGGTGCCGGGCCCGCGACGCGCTCGGGCTACACTCGGACCGCTTCTACCCCTGTTCGCGAGGCCCCTCCGAGGAACATTGCCGTGACCTACGTCGACCCGACCAGCCCCGAGCTGCTGTCCGGTGACGAGGGACCGCAGAAGGCGACCTTCCGCGACGTCGTGATGGCCTACGTCGGGCTGACCAAGCCGCGGGTCATCGAGCTGCTGCTCCTCACCACCGTGCCGGTCATGTTCTTCGCCGCGCGCGGGGTGCCGGCGCTCGGCCTGGTCGTGGCGACCGTGATCGGCGGGACGCTGTCGGCCGGATCCGCATCCGTCTTCAACTGCGTCTACGACCGCGACATCGACGAGCAGATGCGCCGTACCCGCCGCCGGGCGCTGCCGCGCCACATCGTCTCGCCGGGCGCCGCGCTGGTCTTCGGCGTGGTGCTCGGCGTGCTCTCGACGGTGGTGCTGGCGCTGTGGGTGAACCCGCTCTCGGCCGTGCTGTCGGTCACGGCCAACGCGTTCTACGTGTTCGTCTACACGATGCTGCTCAAGCGGCGTACGACCCAGAACATCGTCTGGGGCGGGATCGCCGGCTGCTTCCCGGCCCTGATCGGCTGGACCGCCGTCACCGGCGAGCTGTCCTGGGTGCCGGTCGTGCTCTTCCTCGTCGTCTTCTTCTGGACGCCGCCGCACACCTGGGCGCTGGCGCTGCGCTACCGCGAGGACTACGCCCAGGTCGACGTCCCGATGCTCCCCGTGGTCAAGCCGGCCCGCTCGGTCGCGCTGCAGATCGTCGTCTACTCGTGGGTGATGGTGGCGACGTCGCTGGCCCTGTGGCCGGTCGCGTCCACCGGGCCGGCGTACCCGATCGCGGCCGGTGTCCTGGGCGCCGTGTTCCTGGTGCAGGCGCACGGGCTGCACCGGCGGGCGCGGACCTCCGACGAGCTGAGCGTGCTCCAGCCGATGCGGCTGTTCCACTCCTCGAACCTGTACCTCTCGCTGCTCTTCGTGGCCGTCGCGATCGACCCGTTGCTGCACTGAGCTCGGCGCGCATGAACTGCGTCGCGCTGCCGGCAGAGGCGTCGTTCCGGGGAACGTGTCAGTCAGCGGAACGACCCGCGGCCTCAGCCCCGTGGATAGCCGGTGACGACCACCCGAGCCAGCCCGGCGGCCACGACCGCGGCACCGAGCATGTGCAGGCCCACGAGGACCTCGGGCAGGTCGGTGAAGAACTGGACGTACCCGACCAGACCCTGGGCCAGCTCGACGCCCAGCAGCACCCCGGCGAAGAGGGCGACCCAGCGGTCCCCGCGGCCCCGCGCGACCAGCGCGAGCACGACCGTCAGCGCCACCAGCACGCCCACGGAGATCCCGTGGAGGTGGGAGACCACCTCCGGGTCGAGTCCGGTACGACGCGAGTCCAGGTCGCCGGAGTGGGGTCCGGAGCCGGTGACGACGGTGCCGAGCCAGAGCACCACCCAGCCGACGGCGAAGGTCGCCCAGGCGAGCCGCCGGACCGGCGCCGACGCGAGGCCACGCGAGGGCCCGGCCAGGTCGTCGAGGGCCCACACGCACACGCCGACCATCGCCATCGAGACCAGCAGGTGGCCGGCGACGACCCAGGGGTTGAGGTCGGTGAGCACGGTGATGCCGCCGACGATCGCCTGGGCGGGGATGCCGGCGAGCACGACCAGCGCCAGCACCCGCACCCGCCCGCCTCGCCGCCACGCGGCGACCACGACGGCCAGCGCGATGAACAGCAGCACGTAGGTGAGCAGCCGGTTGCCGAACTCGATGACGCCGTTGATGCCGAGCGCCGCGTGGGTCGTGTAGGACTCCTCGGTGCATTTCGGCCAGGTCGGGCAGCCCAGGCCGGAGCCGGTGAGCCGGACGGCGCCGCCGGTCACGACGATCCCGATGTTGGCGACCAGGTTCGCCCAGGCCAGCGGCACCAGCCGCGCCCCCAGCCCGCGCTGGAGGTCGGTCAGTCGGGTCGCGGTGCTCACGGTCACTCCCACTTGAAGGTTCGGGCGGTCAGGGCGGAGCCCAGGACGGTCCAGGCGAGCAGCACCACGAGGTCGCGGGTGGCGAGCGCCCCGGCGCACGCGGAGCGGACCGCCTCACCGAGGGCTCCGGACGGCAGCCAGCGCACGACGTCGCCGAGGCCGCCGTACTGGTCGGCGGGCAGGACGACCGCGCCGCCGGCGAGCAGCAGCAGATAGACCAGGTTGGCGGCGGCGAGGGTGGCCTCGGCGCGCAGCGAGCCGGCGAGGAGCATGCCGAGGGAGGCGAAGGCGGTGGTGCCGAAGAGCGCCACCACGACCAGGAGAAGGACACCGCCGAGACCGGACGGGCCGGACCAGCCGAGCGCGAGTCCGACCCCGCCGATCACCGCGAACTGGAGCACCTCGACCAGCACCAGGGCCAGCACCTTGCCGCCGAGCAGGGTCGCGCGGGACAGGGGAGCGGTGCCGAGCCGCTTGAGCACGCCGTAGCGCCGCTCGAAGCCGGTCGCGATCGCCAGCGAGGTGAACGCGGTCGACATCACGGCCAGCGCGAGCACCCCGGGCGTCAGCACGTCGATCGGCTCGCCGCCGAGATCGAGCCCGACCTTCTCCGCGCCGCGGACGGCACCGACCAGCACGATCACCGGGATCACGACGGCGAGCAGCAGCTGCTCGCCGTTGCGCAGCATCAGCCGCGCCTCCATGCCGGCCTGCGTGAGCAGCTGACGGACGACGGGCGCGGCGCCCGGCGCGGGCGCGAAGGTGCTCCCAGGGATGTTCACAGCGACTCCCGGCCGGTGAGCTCGAGGAAGACGTCCTCCAGGTTGCGCTGCCCCAGCGACAGCGACTCAGGCAGCACGTCGTGGCCCGCGCACCAGGCGGCGACGGTGGCCAGCGTGGTGCTGTCGGCGGGGCCGGAGAGCTGCAGGCTGAGCGGGTCGAGCACGGTCAGCTCGGTGCCGTCGCCCAACGCGTGGACCAGCTCCTCGGGAGCCCCCGGAGGGAACGGCTGGGTGACGACGATCCGGATCGTGGCGACGGTGCCGCCGCGGGTCAGCTCGAGCGGCGTGCCGCTGGCGACCAGGCGGCCGCGGTCGAGGATGTGGACCCGGTCGGCGAGCCGCTCGGCCTCCTCGAGGTAGTGCGTGGTCAGCACGACGCTCACGCCGTCGGCGCGCAGCTCCTCGAGCAGGTCCCACACCGCCCGCCGGATCTGCGGGTCCATGCCGGCGGTCGGCTCGTCGACGAACACCAGCTCCGGGCGCCCGATCAGGGCCAGGGCCAGGCCCAGGCGCTGCTGCTGGCCGCCCGAGAGCCTGCGGTACGGCGTGCGCCCGCACTCATGCAGCGCGAGCCGCTCCATCAGCAGCCCGACGTCCTGCGGGTGGGCGTGCAGCCGAGCGAAGTGCCGCAGCATCTCGTCGGCCCGGGCCCCGCTCCAGGCGCCTCCGGACTGCAGCATCACACCGATCCGCGGCAGCAGCTCGGCCCGTTGCCGGACCGGGTCCAGGCCGAGCACCCGGACCGCGCCGCCCTGTGGGCGCCGGTAGCCCTCGCAGGTCTCCAGCGTGGTCGTCTTCCCGGCTCCGTTGGGACCGAGGACGGCGGTGATGGTGCCGCGCTCGACGGTGAGCGAGAGGCCGTCGACGGCGACCGTGTCGCCGTACCTCATCACCAGTCCGTCGACCTCGACAGCAGGATCCGCGGGCTGAGGCACGGCGACAGTCTAGGAACGCCCGATCAGAGGCCGTCGGGCAGGGCCAGCGGGGCGAGCTCGGCGAACCGGTCGCCCGGCCCGGGGTTCCCGGAGGCACTGCTGCCGCCGAAGTGGCGCACGACACCCCACACCGCGTTGAGGGCGGTCGTGACCGCTCCCTCGGCCCACCCGGCGGTCCAGGAGATGTCGTCGCCGGCGAGGAAGACGCCGCGCCGGTGGGCCGGCAGGTCGTCCTGCACGAAGTGCGAGAAGAGCCGGCGCTGGTAGCGGTAGTGGCCGGGCAGGTTCGCCTTGAACGCGCCCATGAAGTTGGGGTCCGACTCCCACGACACCGTGATCGGGTCGCCCACGATGTGCGAGGCGATGTCGACGCCGGGGTAGATCTTGCGCAGCGAGTGCAGCTGCAGCCGGACCCGCTCCTCGACCGGCAGCGCCAGCCACTTCAGCGCGTCGTCGTTCCAGGTGTAGGACAGGCAGATCGAGGCGGCGCCGTCGTCCTCGAGCAGGTACGTCGCCCGGTTCAGCCGGTCGGTGAGGGTCATGCTCATCACGTCGCGCCCGGTGGCCGGGTCGACGTCCTTCCAGAACGGCCGGTCGACGCGCACGAACGTCTTCGAGGACTGCATGTAGTGGGTGCGCTCCATCGCCATCCACAGGTCGGGGGAGAACAGCGCCTCGTCGACGTCGATCCGCGCGGAGAGCAGCCAGACCTGGCAGGTGACCACGACGGCGTCGTACGCGCGGGTGGTGCCCCAGCGGTCGGTGACCTCGAGCCGCTCGTCCTCGCCGCGCGCGATCCGGGCGGCCCCCGGCAGCGGCGATCCGCCGTGCAGGCTCGCCAGCGAGGTGCCGGCCGGCCAGTGCGCGCACTCCGGCGCGTCCCGCCAGAGCCCGACCGGGAGCTGCTGGGCGCCGCCGTGGATGAGCTGGTGGTCCTCGTCGGCGTTGGTGAAGATCACCCGCAGGATCTCCAGCATCGAGTTCGGGAAGTCGGTGTCCCAGCCGCCGGTGCCGAAGCCGACCTGCCCGAACACCTCGCGGTGCCGGAAGGAGCGTGCGCCGAACGCCTTGGAGCTGGCGAGGAAGCCGGAGAACGTCTCCTCGTCGAGGGTGAGGACCAGCCGGTTCCACAGCTCCTTGAGCGCGGGTACGTCGCGCTCGGCGATCGCGCGCTGGGCCGCGGTGAAGCCGACCTCGCCGAGCGCCTCGTGCCAGGCGTCGGCGACGTCCTTGAGGAAGGCCGGCAGGTCGTCGTACGCGCGGGCGTAGAAGGACTCGCCGCCGAGCTCCACGACGGTGCTCGGCGTCGCCTCCGAGAGCGGGTTCGGGAACGGCGAGGTGCGCAGGCCGAGGTGGTCGATGTAGTGGAACAGGGCCCGTGAGGAGAGCGGGAAGCGCATCCCGCCGAGCTCGGCGATCGGGCCGTGCGGGCCGCCGAACGGCTGGGAGCGCAGCCGGCCGCCGATCCGGTCCGCCTCGTAGACGACCGGCTTCAGGCCCAGGCGCATCAGCTCGTAGGCGGTGACCATCCCGGAGAGCCCGCCGCCGACGATCGCCACCTCGCGGCCGTGCTGCTCGGCGGGGACCGAGCCGAGGCCGGCGGGGTGGGCCAGGTACAGGTCGTACCCGAACGGGAAGTCGGGGCCGAGCATCGTCACCGGAGCGGGCACGACGTGGGCCGGGTCCGGGGTGGTCTGTCCGGTCGTCATCGGGTCAGGCCCCCGTAGACCTCGGGCCGGCGGTCGACCAGGTGGGTGTTGGCGCGGCGGGCCGCGTCGAGGGCGTCGGCGGTGAGGGTGCCGACCACGAGGCCGGGCCGGTCGTCGGCGCGGGCCAGGTCGACGCCGTCGGGGCCGACGACGCAGCTCAGGCCGGTGTAGGTCAGGTCGTGCTCGGTGCCGGCGCGGTTGGCGTAGGCGACCGCCATCTGGTTCTCGAAGGCGCGGGCCGGGACGACGAGCGTGCTCACGGCGTCGTACGGCGTCATCAGGGCGGTCGGGCAGGCCAGCAGGTCGGCGCCGGCGAGGGCCACCAGTCGCACCTGCTCGGGGAACTCGATGTCGTAGCAGACGAGGAGACCGACCCGGTAGCCGTCGACCTCGCCCACCGCGGGTGTGCCGTCGCCGGGGGCATAGGCGCCCGCCTCGTCCGGTCCGTAGAGGTGGGCCTTGCGGTGCCGGGCGAGCACGCTGCCGTCGCGGTCGACCAGCTCGGCGGCGATGTGGACCTGCTCGCCGTCGCGCTCGGGCCAGCTCCACGCGATCGCCAGCCCGTGGCTGCGGGCGATCCCCGCCACGGCCCGCGCCATCGGCCCGCCCGCGGGCTCGGCCAGGTCGGCGGCCTGCAGGGCGATGTCGTATCCGGTCAGGGTCAGCTCGGGGCACACGAGCAGCCGCGCGCCGCGGGCCGCCGCCTCGGCGGCGGTGGCGTCGAGGGCGTCCAGGGCGGCGGGTACGTCGAGCAGCGGCCCGGCGGGCTGCCAGGCGGCGACGACCAGTGCGTCGGCGCGGGTGATGTCGGTCACGCGGACCAGACTAGGAACCCGGCGGCCCAAGATCGAGGGGCGTGCGTTGCTCGCCAGCGGCGATCCATGGCGTCGATCTCGACCATCTCGGGCAGCGGGTCGACTGCGGGGAGGATCTCGCCCGGCGTCGTCGAGCCCTGGCAGTAGATCGAGACATCGCCCTCGGTCGACCAGCTGACCGCCGGCGCGGACAGCGCGACCCGGTGCCCGATCTGGGCGAACGTGGCGCGGCCGTCCTCCAGGAGGGTGCCGACGATCAGGCGGTCGAGCTGGTCGAGCTGGTCGAGCTGCATGCGGGTCATTGTCGCCGACCCCTCCCGGTCTACGCTGACCGCCGTGAATCCCTGGCTGTACGGCGTCGCGCTGGCCCTCGCCGGCGCTCTCGCCGTCCTCCTCGTCGTCGACCTGGTCCGCGACCGGGCCGCGCAGGACTCCCACCTCATCGGGCTGGCCGTCGTCGAGGTGGTGATGCTCGTCCAGCTGGTCGGGGGAGTCGTCGCCCTGGCCCGCACCGACCGCGACATCGAGGGGGCGGTGTTCGTCAGCTACCTGGTCACCAACCTGCTGGTGCCGGTGGTCGCCGCCTTCTTCGCGCTCGCCGAGCGCTCCCGGGTCGGCACCACGATCCTGCTGCTCGGCGTCGCCACGGTCGCCGGCCTCGAGGTGCGGCTGTGGGACGTGTGGGGTGGTCGTGGTGCCTGAGCCGACGTACGTCCTCTCGCAGGGCTGGGGTCGTGCCCTGGTCTTCGTCTACGGCCTGTTCGCCGTCGCCGCCACCGGCCGCTCCGCCGTCCAGCTCGGCATGGAGCCCGGCAAGGCGCCGTTGGCCTACTCCCTCTCGCTGCTCGCCGCGGTCCTCTACTTGGTCGCCACGACCTGTCTCCTGCTCGGCGGCAGCACCGGCTGGCGGGTGGCCGGGATCGCGGTGACCATCGAGCTGCTCGGCGTGCTCTCGGTCGGCACCCTGAGCTATGTCGCCACCGACCTGTTCCCCGACAAGACGGTCTGGTCGCACTTCGGCCAGGGCTACGGCTTCCTGCCGCTGGTGCTGCCGTTCGCGGGGCTGGCGTGGCTGCGGCACACCAGCCCGCCCCGCGCCTTGTGACCCATTCCACTTAGGCCTGCCTCAGTAAGCCTCGCCTTGCTTGATGGGGCGGAATCAATAACGGCACACTGGCGTTGTGGAATTCGTGCGGACCCCCGAGGAAGGCGACCAGCCGACGCGTCAGCGCGTCGCGCGGTCCATCCTCGTCAACGGTCCGTCGACCGCGGCGGCGCTCGCCGAGCGCCTGGAGCTGACGCCGGCCGCGGTGCGCCGTCACCTCGACCAGCTGCTCGCCGAGGGCGCGGTCGTCGCGCGCGACCCCCGTCCGGTCGGCTCCCGGGGCCGGGGCCGCCCGGCCAAGGTGTTCGCGCTGACCGAGCGTGGCCGCGACGCCTTCGACCAGCAGTACGACGACCTGGCCACCGAGGCGATCCGCTTCCTGGCCGAGACCGGCGGCGACGAGGCCGTCCGGGCGTTCGCCGAGCGGCGGGCGTCGTTCATCGAGAAGAAGTTCCCGGTGGTCGCGGCCGCCAACCCGGGTGCCTCGCCCGCGCAGGTGCTGGCGCTGGTGTTCTCCGACGAGGGCTACGCCGCCACCGTCCGCGAGCTCGCCCCGATCAATGGAAACAGCGTGGGGGAGCAGCTGTGCCAGCAGCACTGCCCGGTCTCCCACGTCGCCCACGAGTTCCCCCAGCTGTGCGAGGCCGAGACCGAGGCGATCAGCCGGGTCCTCGGCACCCACGTCCAGCGCCTGGCCACCATCGCCCACGGTGACGGGGTCTGCACCACGTGCATCCCCTCAACACAGAAGGAGCAGGTCACGTCATGACCTCGATCGAAGAGCTCAACCCGGAGCTGAAGGGGATCGGACGCTACGAGTTCGGCTGGTCCGACAAGAACGACGTCGGCGCCAACGCGAAGCGCGGTCTCAACGAGGACGTCGTCCGCGACATCTCCTCGAAGAAGAACGAGCCGTCGTGGATGCTGGACCTGCGCCTCAAGGGCCTCAAGCTCTTCGACCGCAAGCCCATGCCCACGTGGGGCTCGGACCTCTCCGCGATCGACTTCGACAACATCAAGTACTTCGTGCGCTCGAGCGAGAAGCAGGCCGCGACCTGGGACGACCTGCCCGAGGACATCAAGAACACCTACGACAAGCTCGGCATCCCGGAGGCGGAGAAGCAGCGTCTGGTCTCGGGTGTCGCCGCGCAGTACGAGTCCGAGGTCGTCTACCACTCGATCCGTGAGGACCTCGAGGCCCAGGGCGTGCTCTTCCTCGACACCGACACCGCGCTGCGCGAGCAGCCGGAGCTCTTCAAGGAGTACTTCGGCACGGTCATCCCGGTCGGCGACAACAAGTTCGCCGCGCTCAACACCGCGGTGTGGTCGGGCGGCTCGTTCATCTACGTCCCCAAGGGTGTCCATGTCGACATCCCGCTGCAGGCCTACTTCCGGATCAACACCGAGAACATGGGCCAGTTCGAGCGGACGCTGATCATCGTCGACGAGGACGCCTACGTCCACTACGTCGAGGGCTGCACCGCGCCGATCTACAGCAGCGACTCGCTGCACTCCGCGGTCGTCGAGATCATCGTCAAGAAGGGCGGCCGCTGCCGCTACACGACCATCCAGAACTGGTCCAACAACGTCTACAACCTCGTCACCAAGCGCGCGGTCTGCGAGGCCGGCGCGACGATGGAGTGGGTCGACGGCAACATCGGCTCCAAGGTCACGATGAAGTACCCGGCCGTCTACCTGATGGGCGAGCACGCCAAGGGCGAGACGCTGTCGATCGCCTTCGCCGGCGAGGGCCAGCACCAGGACGCCGGCGCCAAGATGGTCCACGCGGCGCCCAACACCTCCTCCTCGATCCTGTCGAAGTCGGTGGCCCGCGGTGGCGGCCGGACGTCGTACCGCGGCCTGATCCAGGTCAACGAGGGTGCCCACGGCTCCAAGTCGAACGTGCTGTGCGACGCGCTCCTGGTCGACCAGATCAGCCGCTCCGACACCTACCCCTACGTCGACATCCGCGAGGACGACGTGTCCATGGGCCACGAGGCGTCGGTCTCCAAGGTCTCCGACGACCAGCTCTTCTACCTCATGTCCCGTGGCATGGAGCAGGACGAGGCGATGGCGATGATCGTGCGCGGCTTCGTCGAGCCGATCGCCAAGGAGCTCCCGATGGAGTACGCCCTCGAGCTGAACCGACTGATCGAGCTGCAGATGGAAGGTGCCGTCGGCTGATGACCGCCGAAGTTCTCGAAGGTGCCCTCGAGAAGATCGAGAGCCACCTCCACCCCGAAGGATCCTTCGACGTCGAGGCCCACGAGGTGCCGACCGGTCGTGAGGAGATCTGGCGGTTCACCCCGCTCAAGCGGCTGCGTGGCATCCACGCGGACGCGCCGCTGGCCGGCACGTCGTTCGAGGCGTCCTTCGACGCTCCGGGCAACGTGCGGGCCGACCGGCTCGACGACGACTCGCTCAAGGGCGTGTCCGGCCTGGTGCCGTGGGACCGGATCTCGGCCCGTGCGCTGGCCGAGGCGAAGTCGAGCCTCGCCGTCACGATCCCGGCCGAGGCCGTGCTCGAGCGCCCGGTGTTCGTGACCATCAAGGGCACCGGCACCGACGAGGCGACCGCGGCGCACCTGGTCATCCGGGCCGAGAAGTTCAGCAAGGCGACCGTCGTGCTGCGCTTCGAGGGTTCGATGACGCTGGCCGACAACGTCGAGATCGTGGTCGAGGACGGCGCCCAGCTGGCCGTCGTCTCGATCGACGACTGGGCCGACGACGCCGTCCACGTCGGGCACCGCCACATCCGGGTGGGACGTGACGCGCAGTTCAAGCACGTCGACATCACCTTCGGCGGCGACGTGGTGCGTCACGACACCACCGCCGACTACGCCGGCCCGGGCGGCGCGGTCGAGATGCTCGGCCTGTACTTCGCCGACGCCGGCCAGCACATCGAGCACCGGCTCTTCGTCGACCACACCGCCCCGCGGACCAAGTCCCACGTGGTCTACAAGGGCGCGCTGCAGGGCGAGAAGGCGCACACCGTGTGGATCGGCAACGTGCTGATCCGCAAGGTCGCCGAGGGCATCGAGACCTACGAGGAGAACCGCAACCTCGTCCTCACCGACGGCTGTCAGGCCGACTCGGTCCCCAACCTGGAGATCGAGACCGGCGAGATCGAGGGCGCCGGCCACGCGTCGGCGACCGCCCGCTTCGACGACGAGCAGCTGTTCTACCTGCGCTCGCGCGGCATCTCCGAGAAGGAGGCGCAGCGCCTGGTCGTGCATGGCTTCTTCAACGACCTGATCCGCCAGATCGGCGTACCGGAGCTCGAGGAGAGCCTCGCGGCGACCGTGGAGGCGGAGCTCGCCAAGAACGTCCACGCAGGTGCGCTGTGAGCTTCGAACGTGTCGCGTCGCTGAGCGAGGTCCCCACCGATGAGGCCCTCGCCGTCACCGTCGACAGCTACGACGTCGCGATCGCCCGTGACGGCGACGAGGTCTTCGCCCTGCAGGACCTGTGCTCCCACGCCGCGGTCCAGCTGAGCGAGGGCGAGGTCGCCGACTGCACCATCGAGTGCTGGCTGCACGGGTCGACCTTCGACCTGCGCACCGGCAAGCCCACCACCTTCCCGGCGACCGAGCCCGTCGCCACCTTCCCTGTCGAAGTGCGTGACGGCGAGATCTACGTCGACGTCACCACGACCCTGAACGGAGTCACCCCCGCATGAGCACCCTCGAGATCAAGAACCTGCAGGTGTCGGTCGACACCGAGGATGGAGCCAAGGAGATCCTCAAGGGCGTCACGCTGACCATCAAGGACGGCGAGACCCACGCGATCATGGGTCCCAACGGCTCGGGCAAGTCCACGACGGCGTACTCCATCGCGGGTCACCCGAAGTACACGATCACCGGCGGCGAGGTCCTCCTCGACGGTGAGAACCTGCTCGAGATGAGCCCCGACGAGCGGGCCCGCGCCGGCCTGTTCCTGGCGATGCAGTACCCCGTCGAGGTGCCCGGCGTCTCGATGGCCAACTTCCTGCGCACCGCCAAGACCGCCATCGACGGCGAGGCGCCCAAGCTGCGCACCTGGGTCAAGGACGTCAACGGCGCCCTGGACCGGATGAACCTCGACCCCGCGTTCTCCAGCCGCTCGGTCAACGAGGGCTTCTCCGGCGGCGAGAAGAAGCGCGCCGAGATCGCCCAGCTCGACCTGCTCGACCCGAAGTTCGCGATCCTCGACGAGATCGACTCCGGGCTCGACATCGACGCGCTGAAGGTCGTCTCCGACGGCATCAACGCCTACGCCGGTCGCGAGGGCAAGGGCCTGCTGCTGATCACGCACTACACGCGGATCCTGCGCTACGTGAAGCCCGACGTCGTGCATGTGTTCGTCGACGGCCGGATCGCCGAGTCGGGCGGCCCGGAGCTGGCCGACGAGCTGGAGGCCAACGGCTACGAGCGCTTCACCACCGCCGGGGTCTGACCGTGACCCTGGAGGGGCTCCTCCCGGAGCTGGCGGTCATCCGCAAGGACTTCCCGATCCTCGAGCGCACGCTCGCGGGCGGGCTGCCGCTGGTCTACCTCGACAGCGCCAACACCTCGCAGAAGCCTCAGGTGGTGATCGACACCATGGTCGACCACCTGGAGCGCCACAACGCCAACATCGCCCGCGCCATGCACCAGCTCGGCGCCGAGTCGACCGAGGCGTTCGAGGCCGCGCGCGACAAGGTGGCGGCGTTCCTCGGCGCGCCCGACCGCGACGAGGTGATCTTCACCAAGAACGCCTCCGAGGCGCTCAACCTGGTCGCCAACACGCTGGCCTGGGCGGGCCCGCTGCAGGTCGGTGCGGGCGACGAGGTGGTCATCACCGAGATGGAGCACCACTCCAACATCGTCCCGTGGCAGCTGCTCACCCAGCGCAGCGGCGCGACCCTGCGCTGGTTCGGGATCACCGACGACGGCCGCCTGGACCTGACGAGGATCGACGAGCTGATCACCGAGCGCACCAAGGTCGTCTCGCTGACCTGGGTCTCCAACATGCTCGGCACGATCAACCCGGTCGCGGAGATCGCCCGTCGCGCGCACGCCGTGGGTGCGATCGTCGTCGTCGACGCCTCGCAGGCCGCGCCGCAGCTGCCGATCGACCTGGCCGCGATGCCGGCCGAGGAGCGGCCCGACCTGCTCGCCTTCACCGGCCACAAGGTCGTCGGCCCGACCGGCATCGGCGTGCTCTGGGGCTCCCGCGCGGTGCTCGACGCGCTGCCGCCGTTCCTCGGCGGTGGCGAGATGATCGAGACGGTGCGGATGGAGGGCTCGACCTACGCCGGCATCCCGCACAAGTTCGAGGCCGGCACTCCGCCGATCGTCGAGGCGATCGGCCTCGGGGCCGCGGTGGAGTACCTCGGCCACATCGGGCTCGACGCGATCCACGCGCACGAGAAGGCGATCACCGGCTACGCCCTCGAGGGCCTGCAGTCGGTGAGGGGTCTGACCGTGCTCGGCCCGCTCGACGCGGCCGAGCGCGGTGGCGCGATCTCCTTCGAGCTCGACGGCGTGCATCCGCACGACATCGCGCAGGTGCTCGACAGCCGCGGCGTCGCGGTCCGCGCCGGCCACCACTGCGCGAAGCCGGCCCACGCCCGCTTCGGGGTGCAGAGCTCGACGCGGATGTCGTCGTACCTCTACACGGAGCCGCGCGAGATCGACGCCCTGGTCGAGGCGCTGGAATACACCCGTTCCTACTTCAAGTTGGACTGAGCGATGTCTGCGACCGACCTGGATGCCCTGTATCAGGAGATCATCCTCGACCACTACAAGAACCCCCACGGCAAGGGGCTTCGTGAGCACGCCGACCACACGGCCGAGGTGCACCACGTCAACCCGACCTGTGGCGACGAGGTGACCCTGCGGGTCCACCTGGCCGACGGTGTCGTCGACGACGTGTCCTACGACGCGCTCGGCTGCTCGATCTCGCAGGCCTCCGCCTCGGTGCTCTACGACCTGGTGGTCGGCAAGAGCGTCGACGAGGCGATGACGATCCACCACGAGTTCCTCACCCTGATGCAGGGCAAGGGTGCCGTGGAGCCCGACGAGGACGTCTTGGAGGACGGGATCGCGTTCGCCGGTGTGGCGAAGTTCCCGGCCCGGGTGAAGTGTGCCCTGCTGTCATGGATGGCGTGGAAGGACGCGACGGCGCAGGCCCTCGCGGGAGACGGAGACAACTGATGAGCGAGTCCATCGACAACAGCGACCTGCCCGAGGTCCCCGAGGCCGGCGGCTCGTCCAACGCCTCCTCCAACGTGGCGCTCGCCGACATCGAGGAGGCGATGAAGGACGTCGTCGACCCCGAGCTCGGCATCAACGTCGTCGACCTCGGCCTCGTCTACGGCATGCATGTCGACGAGGGCTCGAACCTCGTCCTCGACATGACTCTCACCTCGGCCGCGTGTCCGCTGACCGACGTGATCACCGACCAGACCGAGTCCGCGCTCGAGGGCCTGGTCAACGACGTCGCCATCAACTGGGTCTGGATGCCGCCGTGGGGCCCCGACAAGATCACCCCCGACGGCCGCGAGCAGCTGCGCGCCCTCGGCTTCAACGTCTGAGAGCCTCAGGCCCGGAGCCGCTGGCGCCGGTGGTCGATCACCATCCCCGGAAATCCCACACGTTGTTCTCGATAGGGTCCGGACATGCCCGAGGTCCTGGTCCCGCCCGCGCGCTGGCCGCGCTGGCTCGCCAACTTCGCGGCGTCCCACGGTGGCGCGGTCCTGGCCACGGTCGACGGCGGCGTGCAGGGCGCCGGTACGGACGGCTCGACCTTCACCGCCCGGCTGCCCTTCTCGCTCGCGTACGACGGCCCGCCGGACGAGGTGGCCGAGCACGCCGTGCCGCCGCCCGTCTGGGGCGTGCTGCTGGTGCGCAAGGGCGGCTTCGCGCTCGCGCGGGTCGAGGCCGGGGCGCTGGCGTCGAGCAAGGTCGGCCAGCGGCACGTCCAGGGCCGGACCAAGGCGGGCGGGCAGTCGCAGCAGCGCTTCGCCCGGCGCCGCGCCAACCAGGCCCGGGTCGCCTACGAGGCGGCCGCGGACCATGCCGCCGCGATCCTGGCCGGGGTCCCCGAGGTGGTGACCGGCGGCGACCGGGGCGCGGTGGAGGAGGTCCTCGCCGACCCGCGGCTGCGCTCGCTCGCGGTGGTCGGCCCGTGGCTCGCCGTACCGGATCCGCGGCGGGCGGTGCTCGAGCAGGCTCTGCGCGATGCCCAGGCGCTGGTGGTGAGCGTGGAGAACGCCGGGCTCAGAGCGTCAGGGTGAGGAACACGCTGTTCGGGTCCGAGACGTAGCCCTCGAAGGGGGCGCACTCGGTGAATCCGCGGGTGAGGTACAGC
Organism: Nocardioides sp. S5-5; assembly: GCF_054954065.1. Classification (NCBI taxonomy): domain Bacteria; kingdom Bacillati; phylum Actinomycetota; class Actinomycetes; order Propionibacteriales; family Nocardioidaceae; genus Nocardioides; species Nocardioides sp. S5-5. The sequence continues at coordinate 2,591,421 of NZ_CP199913.1, read as the reverse complement.
GCCCGGGCGGGTGCGAAGTAGTCCTCGATGCCGGTCTCCAGACTGACCCGGGCGTGTCCGCGGTCGCGAGCCACGGTCAGCACGTGGTCGAGCAGCAGGCCGGCCACCCCGCGGCGGCGGGCCGCGGTCGCCGTCCGCATGGACTTGAGCTCGGCGTGCTCGACGGAGAGCCGCTTGAGGGCGACGCAGCCGAGCAGCAGGTCGGCGTCGCGGGCGGTCCACAGGGTGATCGACGGCGCCGCGAGGGCGTCGGGGTCGAGGGCATGCACGCTCTCGGCCGGCGAGGTGGCGTACATGTCGGCCAGGTGCTCCTCGAGCAGGCCCAAGACGTCGGGCCGGCGTGGGTCGTCGGTCGCGATCTGCATGGATCGAGTCTCTCGCAGGGGGAGGATGGCCTGCCGCGGTGCTGTCCGCGCTGACCGCGGCCGGAGTGACGGCGCTGACCAGCACGCCGCCCAGCCTCGAGGAGCTGTTCCTCGACGCCTACCGGGATCGCGCCGGAGCCGGGCGGTGACCGGCTGGTCCCTGCTGCTGCGGCTGGGCCTGCGCCAGGACCGGATCCTCGCGCCGGTGGCACTCGCCGTGCTCGTCGTGATGAGTGTCGCGTCGGCCGCCGCGACTCCGGGCCTGTACACCGACCAGGCCGACCGGGTGCGCGCCGCCGAGGCCATCAACGCCAGCCCCGCCATCGTCGCGCTCTACGGCCCGATCCTCGACGTCACCAGCGAGGGCGAGCTGGCGATGACCAAGATGACCGTGCTGTACGCCGTGTTCGTGGCGGCCCTGTTCGTCGTGGTCGTGCGTCGCCACACCCGGGTGGAGGAGGAGACCGGCCGCACCGAGCTGGTCGGCGGCACCGCAGTCGGACGGCACGCGCCGCTCGTCGCGACCCTGCTCGGGGCCGCGGCGCTGGCGGTCGTGCTCGGCCTGCTCACCGCGCTGGGCAACACCCTCTCCGGCCTCGGTCTCGTCGGCTCCCTCGCCTTCGGCGCGCTGTGGGCCGGCACCGCCCTGGTGGCCGCGGGCATCGCCGCGGTGAGTGCCCAGCTCTCCGCGAGCGCGCGCACCTGCGCGGCGTACGCCGCCGGGACGCTCGCCGTGCTCTTCGTGCTCCGCGCCGCAGGAGACACGGGTCCGGGCTGGCTGAGCTGGCTCTCGCCGCTGGGATGGAACACCCAGGTCCGGGCGTACGGCGAGGTGCGCTGGTGGCTGCTGCCCTGCTACCTGCTCGTGGCCGGCGCCCTGGCGGCGCTCGCCTTCCTGCTCCTCGCCGCCCTCGCCTGGGTGCCCGCCGCCTGGGTGGTCGGCGCGCTGGCGGTGCTCTCGCTGGCGGCCGGGCTGCGCTGGTCGGTCCTGGTCTGGGTCTGGCCGGCGGCCTTCGTGACCCTCAGCCTGCTCGGTGACCTGCTGCGGCTGCCGGGCTGGTTGACCGGGCTGTCGCCGTACTCCCACGTGCCGTCGCTGCCCGCCGACGCGTGGAGCTGGGGGAGCGTCTCGGGGCTGAGCGTCGTGGCGGCCGTGCTGCTCAGCGTGGCGTGGTGGCGGTTCCGGGAGCGCGACATCGGCTAGTTTCAGCCGCATGTGGCAGCCCGAGCCCGACTGGGTGGCGCTCCCCGGAGGCACGGGGACCTCCACCGTGGGCGTGTGGCGGACCGCACTCGGCGGGCGGCCCGTGGTGATCAAGCGGCTCGGCGCGCCCGCGGCGGGCGATCCGGCCGTGCTCTCCGAGCGGACCCACGCCGGGTACTGGCGACGCGAGGCCGACGTCCTGCTCACCGGCCTCACCTCGGCGACGCCGGGGCTGCGCTCGGCGGGCGCCTCGGTCGAGGAGGACGACGAGGGCGTCACCATCGTCCGGGACTGGGTCGAGGACGCCGCGTCGAGCGGGCTGTTCCTGGCCCTGTCCCTGGGCCGGTTCTCGGGCGCGGACCTCGGCCACCCGACCTTCCTCGCGACCGCCCTGCTGCGCGACCGGCTGGCCCGGGTGGCGCGCCGCGGCGGCTGGACCACGCTCGCCCGGACCACCGTCGCCGACGTCGCCATGCACCTGTGGAGCCACCGGGAGCGGCTGCTCACCCTGCTCGACGGGCTGCCGCAGGTTCCGCAGCACGGCGACCCGACCGCGCTCAACGTCCCCGGCCGAGCCGACGACGACGCGGTCGCCATCGACTGGGGCACGTTGGGCCACGGCCCGGTCGGCGGCGACCTGGGCTATCTCTCGCTGTCCTCGCGCGAGGAGTTCGAGCCACTGCTCGACGCCTACCTGCTCGGCCTGCCCGACGGCGTCGCCGACCGCGACAGCGTCGTCCTCGGCGCCCAGGTCGTCGCCGTCTACACCGCGCTCAACCGCGCCGAGTGGGCGCTGGCCCGGGTCGCGGGCGGCGAGGGGGCGCTGGCCGGCAAGTACCGGCATCCGGCCGTCGCGCCGCACCTGCGCGCGCTGCAGCGCACCTTCGGGCACATGGAGGCCCTGCTGGAGCTGTAGGGATCAGACCTTGCTCGCCGCGAAGGTGTCGCAGGCGTCGAGGGTCCCCTCCTGGAAGCCGACCATGAACCACTTCTGCCGCTGCGCGGAGGAGCCGTGGGTCCACGCCTCCTCGTCGACCCGGCCGCCGGCGCGCTTTTGGATGTAGTCGTCGCCGACCGACTTGGCGGCGTCGATGGCCTGGTTGATGTCGTCCTGGGTGAGGTCGAGGATCAGCTTCTCGCCCGACGCGTCCTCGGTGGTGGTCGCGTGCTTGGCCCACATCCCGGCGTAGCAGTCGGCCTGCAGCTCGAGGCGGACGCCGTCGCTCTGCGGCCCGGTCTGCTGGCTGCGGACCTGGCCCATGTAGCCGAGCAGATTGGAGACGTGGTGGCCGTACTCGTGGGCGAGCACGTAGAACTCCACGAAGCTGCCGTCGGGGCCGCCGAGCTGGCCCTCGAGGACGTCGTCGAAGAAGGTGGTGTCGAGGTAGATCGTCTCGTCGCTGGGGCAGTAGAACGGCCCGACCGCCGATGACGCCGCGCCGCAGCCGGTGTCGACCGAGCCGGTGAAGGTGACCACCGCTCGCTCGGGGCGGAACTTGCCTCCGAGCTCGGCGCCCCAGTAGTCGGTCAGCGAGTTCTCGATCGCGACCCGGGCGCAGTCCTGGCTCTCGTTGGCGTCCTCGCCGGTCTTGCACCCGGCGTACCGATCGGTGCCCTGCTGGGCGTCGCTGAACCGCGACGGCGAGTAGACGCTGCCGAGCCCGCCGGTGCCGCCCCCGCCGCTGAGCGGGTTGCCGCCCAGGAGCAGGGTGACGACCACGACCAGGATCACGCCGATCAGGCCGCCGATGCCGCCCTTGCCGCCCGGGATCGGGAGGCGCATGCCGCCGCCCCCGAGACCGCCACCCATGCCACCGCCGCTCCCGGCGCCCGCGTCACGGACCCGGGACTGGTCGAGGCGGGCCTTCGGATTGAATCGCACCACGGCAGCACCCTAGAGGACGCCCGCGCCGTTTAGGGGGTGCCGAACCGTCGTGGGAGACTGGACCACGTCATGATCACGGTGCACCAGCTCGAGGTACGCGTCGGTGCGCGGCTCCTCATGGAGAACGTCAGCTTCCGCGTCGGCCCCGGCGACAAGGTCGGTCTCGTCGGCCGCAACGGCGCCGGCAAGACCACCCTCACCAAGGTGCTCGCCGGCGACGCCCTCCCCGCCGGCGGATCGGTCAGCAACAGTGGCGAGCTCGGCTACCTCCCGCAGGACCCGCGGGTGGGTGATCCCGAGATCATCGTCCGCGACCGGATCCTGTCCGCGCGCGGGCTCGACGACGCCGTACGCCGGATGCGGGCCGCCGAGATCGCGATGGCCTCCGAGGACCCGAACGAGCGCGACAAGGCGTTCCGCAGGTTCCAGCGCGCGCAGGACGAGCTCGACGCCGGGGGCGGGTACGCCGCCGAGACCGAGGCGCTCCAGATCGCGCAGAGCCTCGGCATCCCCGACCGGCTGATGGACCAGCCGCTCGGCACCCTCTCGGGCGGCCAGCGACGTCGGGTCGAGCTGGCCCGGATCCTGTTCTCCAGCGCCGAGGTGCTCGTGCTCGACGAGCCGACCAACCACCTCGACGCCGACTCGATCACCTGGCTGCGCGACTGGATGAAGTCCTACAAGGGCGGCTTCATCGTGATCTCCCACGACAACGCGCTGCTCGAGGAGACCGTCAACAAGGTCTTCCACCTCGACGCCAACCGCTCGGTCATCGACGTCTACAACATGGGCTGGAGGAACTACCTCACCCAGCGCGAGACCGACGAGGCGCGCCGCAAGCGCGAGCTGATGAACGCCCAGAACAAGGCGAAGACGCTCACCGACCAGGCCAACAAGATGCGCGCCAAGGCGACCAAGGCGTCGGCCGCCCAGCAGATGCTCAAGCGCGCCGAGAGGCTGATGGAGGGCGTCGAGGGGGAGCGGCAGTCCGACAAGGTCGCGGCGATCAAGTTCCCCACCCCGGCCGCCTGCGGCAAGACGCCGCTCTCGGCGCACGACCTGTCCAAGTCCTACGGCGCCCTGGAGATCTTCACCGCCGTCGACCTGGCCATCGACAAGGGTTCGCGCGTGGTCATCCTCGGTCTCAACGGTGCCGGCAAGACCACGATGCTGCGCATCCTCGCCGGCGTCGACAAGCCCGACACCGGCGAGGTCGTCGCCGGGCACGGCCTCAAGGTGGGCTACTACGCCCAGGAGCACGAGACGCTCGACGTCTCCCGCACGGTGCTCGAGAACATGCAGTCCTCCGCGCCCCAGCTCACCGACACCGAGGCCCGCTCGGTCCTCGGCTCGTTCCTCTTCTCCGGCGACGATGTCCACAAGCCGGCGGGCGTCCTGTCCGGCGGTGAGAAGACCCGGCTCGCGCTGGCCTCGCTCGTCGTCTCCGCTGCCAACGTGCTGCTCCTCGACGAGCCCACCAACAACCTCGACCCCGCCTCGCGGGAGGAGGTCCTCAACGCGATCCGCCGCTACGAGGGCGCCATCGTGCTGGTCACCCACGACGAGGGCGCCGTCCACGCGCTCGAGCCGGACCGGGTGCTCATCCTCCCCGACGGGGTCGAGGACCTGTGGAGCCCGGACTACGCGGACCTGGTGGCGTTGGCCTGAGGTGTCACTCGGGCTCACTCGCTCGCGATCGCCTCCAGCACGTCCAGCCGGCTCGCCCGGATCGCGGGGACGACGGCGGCGAGCACGCCGACCACGACCGCCACGACGAGGAACGCCACGAGCTGGCCGAGGGGCAGGCCGAGGCTGCTCAGGTCGTCGGAGAGCGAGCGCTGGAGCAGGATGCCGATCAGCAGGCCGAGGACCATGCCGAGAACGGCTCCGAGGACGGCGATGGCGACCGACTCGAGGGTGATCATCCGGCGCAGCTTGGCCCGGCTCATGCCGACGGCGCGCAGCAGGCCGATCTCGCGGGTCCGCTCGATGACGCTGAGACCGAGGGTGTTGACGATGCCGATGACGGCGATCACGATCGCCAGGGTCAGCAGGCCGTAGATGATGTACAGCAGCTGGTTGACCTGGTCGCGGATCTGGTCGGCGAAGCCCTCCTTGTCGAAGACGCCGACGATGGGGGCCGAGGCCGCGGCGGCGTCGACCGCGTCGCGCACCTCCGCCTTGTCGGCCCCCGGGGCGATGAGCACGCTGAGGGTGGAGTCCTGGCGCAGTACGCCGGCCGCCACCAGCTGGTCGAGCGGGATGCTGACCTCGGAGGTGGTCTCGCCGGACTCGACGATGCCGGCGACGGTGAGGTGCAGCGTCGTACCGCCTTGGAAGCCGAGGTCGAGCGGATCGCCGACCTCGAGGCCCAGCGACCGCGCGAGGGACCGGAACAGCACGGCCTGCGCGCCGGTCGGGGACGCGACGCCGGAGACCACGTCCTGGTGGTAGATCCGGGCGTACTCGGCGTCGTTCCCCGCCACGCCGACCGTCTCGCCCTCGTGGCTGCCGGACGCGACGTGGGCGCCGGTCCACTGCTGGCGGCTGACGACGGCGACGCCCGGCACCTTCGCGACCTGGTCGCCGATCTCGGTCGAGAAGGGCAGGAAGTTCGAGTTCTGCACGAGGAGGTCGGCGGTGAACTGCTCGTCGACCACGTCGTCGACCGAGGCGTTGAGCGAGGCCGCGAGGACGCCGATGGTCGAGACGAGGGCCAGGCCGATCATGAGTGCCGAGGCGGTGGCGCCGGTACGACGCGGGTCGCGCAGGGCGTTCTCGCCGGCCAGCCGACCGGTGGTGCCGAAGACCGCGCCGAACAGCGCGCGGCACAGGGCGAGCACCGGCTTGCCGACCACCGGGCTGATCGCGGCGACGGTGAGGATCCAGATCACCGCGCCGACGCCGATCCATGCGGCGTCCGAGCCCGGCCCGCCGGCCACGCCGACGGCGGCGAAGCCGGCGCCGATGAGCAGCAGCACCCCGCCGACGAGGGTACGACGCCGCAGCGACCCCCGCTCCGGTACGACGTCGGTGCGCATCGCCGCCACGGGGGCCACCCGCGCGCCGCGCCGGGCGGGCAGGTACGCCGCCGCCATGGTCACGCCGACGCCGACGACATAGCTGGTGACGACCGCGCCCGGGGTGAGGTCGAGAGCGGCGCTGGCGATGTCGAGGCCGACGGAGCGGAACAGCGCGGCCAGGCCGCGAGCCAGCACCAGGCCGAGCCCGATCCCGAGCGTCGTGGCGACCAGGGCGAGCACGAGCGCCTCGAGCAGGACCGAGCGGGTCACCTGGCCGCGTCCCGCGCCGAGGGCGCGGAGCAGGGCGAGCTCGCGGGTGCGCTGGGCGACCAGGATCGAGAAGGTGTTGACGATGATGAAGCCGCCGACGATGACGGCGATGATCGCGAACACCAGCAAGAAGGTGCTGATGATGCCCAGGAAGGTGCCGACGGCGTCCTGCGACTCCTCGGCCACCTGGTCGCCGGTGACCGCCTCGAAGCCGTCGGGCAGCGCCGTCGCCGCCGCGGTGGCGAGCTGCTCCTGCGACACCCCGTCGGCTGCCGTCAGGCTGATCTGGTTGTAGACGTCCTTGCCGCCCAGGAACAGCTCCTGGGCCTCCTGGGTCGTGAAGATCAGCAGGGTCGCGCCCGCCGTGCCGCCGCCGTTGAACTCGGCGGTGCCGACCAGCTCGGCGGTGCGCTCCAGGGTGCCGAACGGCGCGAGCAGCCCGACCTGGTCGCCGACCCGGTAGTCGCCGGCCTTGGCGGCGGCCTCGTCGAGGACGATCTCGCCGGGGCCCTCCGGCCAGCGGCCGGAGGTGAGGAGCAGCGCGCGCTCGCCGTCCATGTTCGGGCCGTCGGTGTGGTTGAAGGCGAGCGTCGGCGCGCCGGTGCCGCCGACCAGGGTGCCGTCGCCGGCGAGCAGGCTCATGCCGAACCCGGCCACGTCGCCGTCGGCGCGGGCGACCTGGGGCAGGTCCGCGAGCCGGGCCACGTCGTCAGGGGTGAGCGCCCGGCTGGTCTGGCCGGAGACGCCGCCGTCGAAGGACTCGGTGTCGACGGCGCGCACCACGCCGTCGGGCGTCGAGCCGTGGATGATCCCGTCGAACGTGGTGGACAGCCCGTTGCTGAACACCAGCACGCCGGAGAGGAAGGCCACTCCCAAGACGACCGACAGCCCGCTCATCACGAGCCGCACCTTGCGGGCGAACAGGTTGCGCAGGGTCAGCCGAAGCACGTCATCCGCTCCAGGATCAGCTCGCGGTTGGGCTCGAGCAGCTCGTCGACGACCTGCCCGTCGGTGAGGAACACCACGCGGTCGCAGTACGACGCCGCGACGGCGTCGTGGGTGACCATCACGATGGTCTGCCCGAAGTCGTCGACGCTGCGGCGCAGGAAGCCGAGGACCTCGGCCCCCGAGGCGCTGTCGAGGTTGCCGGTCGGCTCGTCGGCGAACACGATCGAGGGCTTGCTGACCAGTGCTCGGGCACAGGCGACCCGCTGCTGCTGGCCGCCGGACATCTGCGACGGCCGGTGCCCGAGCCGATCGCGCAGGCCGATGGTGTCGATGACGGTGTCGAACCAGGCCTGGTCCGGCTTGCGCCCCGCCAGGCTGAGGGGGAGCAGGATGTTCTCGCGCGCGGTGAGCGTCGGGACCAGGTTGAACGACTGGAACACGAACCCGATCTGCTCGCGCCGCAGCGCGGTCAGCGCCTTGTCGCGCAGCCGCGACAAGACGACGTCGCCGACCTGCACCTCACCGGCCGTCGGGGTGTCCAGCGCCGCGAGGCAGTGCATCAGCGTCGACTTGCCCGAGCCGGACGGCCCCATGATCGCGGTGAACTCGCGGGCCCCGATGTCGAGCGAGACCCCGTCGAGCGCCCGGACCTCGGAGTCGCCCGATCCATAGCGCTTGTAGAGGTCGATGGCCCGGGCCGCGACTGGCGTCGTCATGTGTCCACCCTGACAGAGGGCATCGGCGACCCGCATCCGGAATGTCCCTGACCCGTCCCGGGGAGTCCGTAGGCTTCAGGTCATGGCGGAGGCACGGTTCGTGGGGGCGATCGACCAAGGTACGACGAGCACCCGGTTCATGGTGTTCGACCACGACGGCGCCGAGGTGGCCCGCCACCAGCTCGAGCACACCCAGGTGCTGCCCCGGGCCGGCTGGGTGGAGCACAACCCGGTGGAGATCTGGGAGCGGACCTCGGCGGTGGTGCAGACGGCGCTCGGCCGGGCCCGGCTCGGGACCGAGGACCTGGCGGCGGTCGGCATCACCAACCAGCGCGAGACCACGATCGTGTGGGACCGGCGCACCGGTCGGCCGCTCTCCAACGCCATCGTGTGGCAAGACACCCGCACCGACGCGATCGCCGCGGCGCTCGACCGCGACGGTCGCGGCGACGTGATCCGGCAGCGCGCGGGGCTGCCGCCGGCGACGTACTTCTCCGGCGGCAAGCTGCAGTGGCTCTTGCAGGAAGTCGTCGGCTTGAGAGATGCGGCCGAGCGCGGCGACGCGCTGTTCGGCACGCCGGACACCTGGGTGCTGTGGAACCTCACCGGCGGCCCCGACGGGGGCGTCCACGTCACCGACGTCACCAACGCGAGCCGCACCATGCTGATGGACCTGGAGACCCTGGACTGGGACGACGAGCTGCTCGGGTTCTTCGGGATCCCGCGAGCGATGCTGCCGCGGATCCGCGAGTCGTCCGCGACCACGCCGTACGGCGTCACGCGCACGCGTGGCCCGTTCGGCGGAGAGGTGCCGATCACCGGGATCCTGGGCGACCAGCAGGCGGCGACGGTCGGCCAGGTCTGCTTCGCGCCGGGCGAGGCGAAGAACACCTACGGCACCGGCAACTTCATGCTGCTCAACACCGGCACCGAGATCGTCCGCTCGAAGTCCGGCCTGCTGACGACGCCGGCCTACCAGCTGGGCGACCAGCCGTGCGTGTACGCGCTGGAGGGCTCGATCGCGGTCACCGGCTCGGCGGTGCAGTGGCTGCGCGACCAGCTCGGGATCATCAGCGGCGCCGCCGAGTCGGAGTCGCTGGCGCGGCAGGTCGACGACAACGGCGGGGTCTACTTCGTCCCGGCGTTCTCGGGCCTGTTCGCGCCCTACTGGCGCTCCGATGCGCGCGGCGCGATCGTCGGTCTCTCGCGGTTCAACACCAACGCGCACGTCGCGCGGGCCACGCTGGAGGCGATCTGCTACCAGTCGCGCGACGTCGTCGAGGCGATGTGCGCCGACTCCGGCGTCGAGCTGGAGGTGCTCAAGGTGGACGGTGGGGTGACCCTGAACGGCCTGTGCATGCAGATCCAGGCCGACGTGCTCGGCGTACCGGTGTCGCGGCCGGTGGTGCCCGAGACGACGGCCCTCGGCGCGGCGTACGCGGCCGGGCTGTCGGTCGGCTACTGGTCCTCGACGGACGAGCTGCGCGAGAACTGGCGTGAGGACACCCGCTGGGAGCCCCAGTGGGACGAGGAACGGCGGGCGGCGGGGTACGCGCAGTGGCAGAAGGCGGTCCAGCGAACCCTCGACTGGGTGGAGGTCGACGGATGAGTCCCGCAGCACTCTCTCCCCGCGCCCGTACCGCGGCCCTCAAGCGGCTGGCGACCCAGCAGCTCGACGTCCTCGTCGTCGGCGGCGGGGTCGTCGGCTCCGGCGCCGCGCTCGATGCCGCCACCCGCGGCCTGTCCGTGGGCCTGGTCGAGGCCCGTGACTTCGCCTCCGGCACGTCGAGCCGCAGCTCCAAGCTGGTCCACGGCGGCCTGCGCTACCTGGAGATGCTCGACTTCCGCCTCGTCGCGGAGGCGCTCAAGGAGCGCGGCCTGCTGATGCAGCGCCTGGCGCCGCACCTGGTGCGCCCGGTGCCCTTCCTCTACCCGCTGACCGGGCTCGGCTGGGAGCGCTGGTACGCCGGCACCGGCGTCGCGATGTACGACGCGATGTCCAAGGCGAGCGGGTACGGCGCCGGGATGCCGGTCCACCAGCACCTCACCCGCCGCGGCGCGCGCAAGGCGTTCCCGTCGCTGCGCAAGGACGCCCTGGTCGGCGCGATCCGCTACTACGACGCCCAGGTCGACGACGCCCGGCACACCATGTTCCTGGCCCGCACCGCCGCGACGTACGGCGCCGCGGTCGCCTCCCGCACCCGCGTGCTCGGGCTGATCAAGGAGAGCGAGCGGGTCGTCGGTGCCGAGGTGATCGACCTGGAGACCGGCCACCGCTTCGACATCCGCGCCTCCCAGGTGATCAACGCGACCGGTGTGTGGACCGACGAGACCCAGGCGATGGCCAGGGAGCGCGGCCAGTTCAAGGTCCGCGCCAGCAAGGGCATCCACCTGGTCGTGCCCCGCGACCGGATCCGCGGCGAGACCGGGTTGATCCTGCGCACCGAGAAGTCGGTGCTGTTCGTGATCCCGTGGAAGCGGCACTGGATCATCGGCACCACCGACACCGACTGGGAGCTCTCCAAGGACCACCCGGCGGCGAGCTCGAGCGACATCGACTACCTCCTGGAGCACGTCAACCGGGTGCTCGAGGTACCGCTGACCCGCGACGACGTCGAGGGTGTCTACGCCGGCCTGCGCCCGCTCCTCGCGGGCGAGTCCGAGGCGACGTCCAAGCTCTCCCGGGAGCACGCCGTCGCCCACAGCGTCCCGGGGCTCGTGGTGGTCGCGGGCGGGAAGTACACCACCTACCGGGTGATGGCCGCCGACGCCGTCGACGAGGCGGTGCATGGCCTGGAGACGGTGCTGGGCCGCAAGGCGGGGGAGTGCGTGACCGAGACGGTGCCGCTGGTCGGCGCCGACGGCTACCAGGCGCTGTGGAACCAGCGCCGCGCGCTCGCCACCCAGTCCGGGCTCGCGATCAACCGGGTCGAGCACCTGCTGGAGCGCTACGGCTCCCTGGTGCTGGAGGTGCTGGACCTGATCGCCGCCGAGCCCGACCTCGGCGAGCCGCTGCCCGGCGCCGAGGACTACCTGATGGCCGAGGCGGTGTACGCCGTCACTCACGAGGGCGCCCGGCACCTCGACGACATCTTGACCCGGCGACTGCGGGTCTCGTTCGAGACCTTCGACCGCGGGGTCGCGGCGGCGCCGTACGTCGCCGACCTGGTCCGCGGGCACCTGCGCTGGGACGCCGACCAGCACGCCCGTGAGCTCCAGCACTATCTCAAGCGGGTGGAGGCGGAGCGCGAGAGCCAGCGGCAGCCCGACGACCACACGGCCGACGCCGCGCGCAAGGGCGCCCCGGACGTCGTACCGGTGTCGCGGATCGCCGAGGAGATCGAGTCGATGGAGTCTTCCTGATGGACCTGCAGCTGACAGACCGCGTCTACCTGGTCACGGGCGGCACCCGGGGCCTGGGCCGGGCCACCGCCGATGCGCTGGTCGCCGACGGCGCGCGCGTGGTGATCTCGGGCCGACACGAGGAGTCGGTGCGGGCCGCGGCCGCGCAGCTCGGTGGGTCCGCCCGCGGGGTGGTCGCCGACAATGCCGATCCGGACACCCCGGGCCGGCTGGTCGCGACCGCGCGGGAGGCCTGGGGCCGGGTCGACGGGGTGCTGATCAGCGTGGGCGGACCGCCGGCGGGACTGCTCACCCAGATGACCGACGAGCAGTGGCGCTCCGCCTTCGACTCGGTGTTCCTCGGCGCGGTCCGGCTGGCCCGCGAGGTCGGCGCGGTCCTCGGCGACGGCGGCTCGATCGCCTTCGTGCTGTCGAGCAGCGTGCGCCAGCCGATCCTCGACCTCGCCATCTCCAACGGCCTTCGCCCCGGCCTGGCCATGGCCGCCAAGACGCTCGCCGACGAGCTCGGTCCGCGCGGGATCCGGGTCAACGGACTGTTGCCGGGCCGGCTGGCGACCGAGCGGGTCGCCGAGCTGGACGCGGCCGGCGGGGACGCCGACGCGGCGCGGGAGGCGGCGTCGGCGCAGATCCCGCTGCGGCGCTACGGGCTGCCGGAGGAGTTCGGGCGGGCGGCGGCGTTCGTGCTGTCGCCGGCGGCGTCGTACGTGTCCGGCGTGATGCTGCCCGTCGACGGTGGGATGCTGCGCTCCCTCTGACGCGAGAAGGGGCCGCCGGAGCGGCGCTTGGTGCCGACCCGCTGGCCGCGCGGCCCGAGCCTGCGCTCGTCCCAGGCGAGGTACCCGAAGCCGCCGACGGCGAGCACCCCGAAGAACCACCACTGCAGGCCGTAGAAGAAGTGCGGTCCCTCGCCGAGGTCGGGGAGCTCGACGGCCGCGAGCGCCGTGGCGGGCTTCGGGTCCTCCGACTTCAGCGCGACGAAGCCGGTGTAGACGGTGTGGCCGATCGCCTTCCCGATCGGGCCGCTGGCGATCGCGCGGGTGGAGTGGTCGTCGACCTCGGTGCTGCCGCCGGTGCCGTCGGCCCGGACCCACCCGGTCACGGTCACCTCACCGGCCGGGGGCGCGGGCAGCTCGGCGCCCTTGATCACGGGGTTGTCGGTGCCGTACCAGCCGCGGTCGACGAGGAGCGTCGTACCGTCGGCGGTGACGAGGGGGACGATGACCTCGACCCCCGGGTAGCCGTTGCGGGTGCGGTAGCGGACCACGACGGTGTCGTCGCGGGCGTACTCGCCACTCGCCGTCACCAGCCGCCACTCGTCGTCCTCGGCGACCCTGCGGCCAGGAGCGAGGACCTCGGCGACGTCGATGGGGTCGCGGTGCTCGTTGGCGCGGACGACGGCGTTGTGCTCCTTGCGGTCGTCGAGGCGCCCGAACTGCCACTCGCCGAGCCACCAGGTGGCCCAGCCGACCAGGATGATCGCGAGGAAGAACAGCACCCAGCGGCGACTGAGCAGGAATCGCCACGAGGACAGCCAGGAGAACACGGGACAACCGTAGCCACGGCCGGTTGCGGTGTCGGCACCAGCCGGGAGCCAACCGGGGCGGCACGTAGACTCAATGCCGTCAACTTAAGGACGGGGCGGGTGGGTCAAGGACCGAGTGCGGCGTGTCGGCGTGGGGTGCAACGGAGCCCGGGTTAGAGATGCAACGACCAAGAAGCTTCTCCTTCCCCGGGAGCTCCGTTGCCTGTTCATCATGTCATCCCCAACATCAGTTCCCGCGTCAGTTCCCACGCCGCTGGACGTGAGGAGCGCTCGCGAAGCGTGTACGCACCGGGTCATCTGGGCGAGTTGACCCAGATCGTGTCGTTCGAGATGGTCGACGCGGTCCTTGCCCAGACCCGCAGGGTCCAGCAACGCACCCGTGACCTTCCCTCCCGGGTCGTGGTCTACCTCCTCCTTGCCGGTGCACTGTTCGCCGAGTGCGGCTACCGGCAGGTATGGGCCCGGCTGGTCACGGGTCTGGATCCGGCGCTCGGGCCCCTCGCCAGGCCGTCCGCCGCGGCGCTGGCCGCAGCACGCCGCCGTGTCGGCCCGGCACCGTTGCGAGAGTTGTTCGCTCTGCTGACGACGTCGGCCGCGGCCCCTGGCACGAAGGGCACGTGGTGGCGCGGGCGGCTGGTGTGCGCGATCGACGGCACCATGATGTGCTGCCCCGACACCGAAGCGAACCTGAGGGTGCACCGCAAGGGCCGGGGCTATCACGGCGGCACCGGATACCCGATGATCCGGCTGCTCGCGTTGGTCGCGTGCGGCACCCGGACCCTGCTGGCCGCGACGTTCGGCCCGACCAGCCGTGGCGAGACCCGGTTCGCACTCGACCTGCTCGGTGCGATGGGCCCGGGGATGATCGTGCTGGGCGACCGCAACTTCGCGGCCGGCGACCTCATCACCCAGATCGCCGCAACCGGTGCCGACGTGCTCATGAGAGCCAAGAACGGCCGTGGTGCTCGCAAGCTCCCAGTGTGCCACCGTCTGGGCGACGGGTCCTACCTGTCGCGGATCGGTCCGGTCCAAGTCCGCGTGATCGATGCAACGATCACGATCACCACTCCCGCAGGCCAGCGCGAGGCGTCCTACCGGCTGATCACCACCGTCATCGATCAGTCCTGCAGGGCCGAGGAGATCGTGCGGCTCTACCACCAGCGGTGGGAGATCGAGACCACCTACTGCGAACTCAAGTCCACCATCCTGGGCGGGCGAGTGCTCCGCGCCCGCACCCCGACCGGTATCGAGCAAGAGGTCTACGCACTGTTGGTGGCCTACCAGGCCATCAGGATCGCGATCGCTGACACCGCGATCGCCCGCCCCGAGCTCGACCCTGACCGGGCCAGCTTCACCGTGGCGTTCAACGCCGCACGTGACCAGATCATCAAAGCGGCCGGGATCATCGCCGGCGCTGTCACCGACATCGTCGGCGCCATCGGACGCCAGATCCTGGCCGACCTTCTGCCCCAACGCCGAGCCCGTACCGCCCCACGGGTGGTGAAACGAGCGATCTCAAACTACGCCCCACACACCGCCAGAGGACGGCTCCGCGGCCCCAGCCACCACACCGACACCAGAATCAACATCCTCACCGGCGCGCCACCGTGACAACCACCATGTCGGCTTAAGAGGTTCCGCCAATAGGTATTGAGCGGTGAGGGCGTGTCGGTCACGCAGGACAGGCACGAGCCTCGGTAACAGAAGGGGTGTCTGACGCCACTTCTCTTCCCCGAGGTGCTCGTGCCTGCCCTGCCATCTTTCATCATCGAACCGCTGTGGGACCAGTTCGCCGCGCTGATCCCTGAACCCATCGACGCTCATCCCCTTGGGTGTCACCGACCGCGTATCGCGGACCGGGTTGTGTTCGACAAGCTGGTCCAGATCGCGGTGCTCGGCGCCGCCTACGACCGCATCGCCGACACCACGTGCTCGGCCACCACGATCCGTCGGCGCCGTGATGAGTGGATCGAGGTCGGGATCTTCAAGACGCTGGAGCAGATCTGTCTGGACGCCTACGACCAGATCGTCGGTCTGGACCTCTGCGATGTCACGGTCGACGGGTGCATCGTGAAGGCTCCCTGTGGTGGCGAGGCAGCGGGCAGATCCCCGGTAGATCGCGGGAAACAGGGAACCAAGCGGTCCCTGTTGGTGGAAGCTGCCGGCATCCCGCTGGGGTGTGTCGTCGCGGGCGCGCACCGCAACGACTCACCGCTCCTGCGCCCCACCTTGGAGCACCTGGGCCGCTTCGACCTGGGTTTCGGTGATGGGCTGCCCGACGACATCACGGTCCACCTCGACGCTGGCTACGACAGCCGCAAGACCCGCGACCTGCTCGACGAGCTCGGCTGCGAGGGCGTGATCAGTAAGAAGGGCTTCCCGCTCCAAGCCGGTGCCCGGTGGGTCGTGGAGCGGACCAACTCCTGGCACAACCGCGGG
Source organism: Nocardioides sp. S5-5 (assembly GCF_054954065.1). Classification (NCBI taxonomy): domain Bacteria; kingdom Bacillati; phylum Actinomycetota; class Actinomycetes; order Propionibacteriales; family Nocardioidaceae; genus Nocardioides; species Nocardioides sp. S5-5. Next base: position 2,575,665 of record NZ_CP199913.1, on the reverse strand, counting down.
TTCAAGAAGCTCGCCATCTGCACCGAGCGTCGCACCCAGGTGATCGAGGCCTTCATCGCGCTGGCCAACGCCGCGATCATCATCCGACGACTCGTCCGCCAGGCCTGGATCACCCACCGCTGGGACGGTCGACCAGCACGACAACCATGACCTATTGGCGGAACCTCTAAGTTGACGGCATTGCACCTAGACTGGGGGTGTGCAGCCACTCCTCGACCAGCACGGACGGATCGCGACGGACCTCCGGGTCTCGCTGACCGACCGCTGCAACCTGCGCTGCACCTACTGCATGCCGCCCGAGGGCCTGGACTGGATGCCGACCGACGAGCAGCTCACCGACGCCGAGGTGGTCCGGCTGATCGGCGTCGCGGTCCGGGAGCTCGGGGTCAGCGAGGTCCGGTTCACCGGAGGCGAGCCGCTGGTACGTCGCGGCCTGGTCGACATCGTGCGCCAGGTCCGCGCCCTTGACGCCGACGTCGAGATGTCGATCACCACCAACGCGCTGGGGTTGGCGAGGACCGCCCAGGCGCTCGCCGACGCCGGCCTGGATCGCGCGAACGTCAGCCTCGACACGGTCCGCAGCGCCACCTTCCACCAGATCACTCGGCGCGACCGGTTCGCCGACGTCGTCGAGGGCCTGGCCGCCGCCGAGGCTGCGGGCCTGGGGCCGGTGAAGGTCAACGCGGTGCTGCTGCGCGGGGTCAACGACGACGAGGCTCCCGAACTGCTCACCTGGTGCCTCGAGCGCGGCTACCAGCTGCGCTTCATCGAGCAGATGCCCCTCGACGCCCAGCACGGCTGGGACCGCGCCTCGATGGTGACGGCCGACGAGATCCTCGCGTCGCTGTCCTCGGCGTTCCGGCTCTCGCCCGCCGCCGAGCCGCGGGGGAGCGCCCCCGCCGAGCTCTTCCGCGTCGGCGGCGGCCCCGCCACCGTGGGCGTGATCGCGTCGGTCACCCGCCCGTTCTGCGGCGACTGCGACCGGGTCCGGCTCACCGCCGACGGCCAGGTCCGCAACTGCCTGTTCGCCCGCTCCGAGTCCGACCTGCGCTCGGCCCTGCGCGCGGGCGCCTCGGACGCCGAGCTGGCCGCCCGGTGGCGGGCGGCCATGTGGGGCAAGCTCCCCGGCCACGGCATCGACGACCCCACCTTCCTCCAGCCGGACCGCCCGATGTCGGCGATCGGCGGCTGATCAGCCCTGGTCGTGGGGGACGGTGTCCTTCAGGAACCCGCGCGCGCCGAGGAAGGCCTCGAGCGACTCCCGGTGGTCGGCACAGGCCAGCCAGGTCTTGCGGCGCTCGGGGGTGTGCAGCTTCGGGTTGTTCCACAGCAGCTGCCACACGGCCGGCGCGCGGCAGCCCCGGGCCGAGCAGACGTCAGGCTCCATGCCCGCCCTGGTCGGTGTCCTCGCCCGCGCCCAGCTGGCGCTGGGCGTCGCCGCCGCCGGTGAGGGGGAGCGCGCTGCTGCGGCTGTCCTCGGCGTTGGCCATCACCACGGCGACGTACGGCAGCACGATCGCGCCCGCGATCAGGATCGGCCACAGCCAGTGGATGCCGGCGGCGCCGCTGATCGCCGCGCCGACGAAGCACAGCGTGCGGATCGACATCGCGATGACATACCTGCGCTGGCGGCGGGCCAGGTCGTCTCGCGGGCTGGAGCCGGCCGTGGTGATGCGGATGGCGTCCATGCCCCCACCCTACGCCCGGCGCCTGCTGAGTACGCTGCTGGCATGTCGAACCGCACCTACCGCGTCAGCGAGATCGTCGGCACGTCCCCCGACGGCATCGACCAGGCCGTCCGCAACGGCATCGAGCGTGCCGGCCAGACCCTGCGCCACCTCGACTGGTTCGAGGTCACGCAGGTTCGTGGCCAGGTCAAGGACGGCACCGTCGAGCACTTCCAGGTCACGATGAAGATCGGGTTCCGGCTGGAGGACGACGAGTAGTCCCGAACCGGTCCCTTGTAGGACCCCTACAAGGGACCGCAGGGAACTTGGTGTCTGCCGCCGGTGAGCCCGGAGCACCCGCGCCACTAGCGTCACAGAGCGTGAGCCAACCACGTTCCGTCCTCGTCACCGGCGGCAACCGCGGCATCGGCCGCGCCATCGCCGAGGCCTTCCTCGCCGCGGGCGACAAGGTCGCCGTCACGACCCGGAGCGGAGGTGCGCCGCAGGGTGCGCTCGAGCTCACCGCCGACATCACCGACGCCGCGGCCGTCGAGGCGGCCTTCGCCGCCGCGGAGGAGGCCCACGGCCCGATCGAGGTGCTGGTCGCCAACGCCGGCATCACCAAGGACACGCTGCTGCTGCGGATGTCCGAGGACGACTGGGCCTCGGTCATCGACACCAACCTCACCGCCTCCTTCCGTCTGGCCAAGCGCGCCGCCAAGGGCATGCTGCGGCAGAGGAGGGGCCGGATCATCTTCATCTCCAGCGTGGTGGGCCTGCTCGGCTCGCCGGGCCAGGTCAACTACGCCGCCTCGAAGGCCGGCCTGGTCGGCATGGCGCGCTCGATGGCGCGCGAGCTCGGGCCGCGCTCGATCACGGCCAACGTCGTGGCGCCCGGCTACGTCGACACCGACATGACCGCGGTGCTGACCGACGAGCAGAAGGAAGGGATCCGCAACCAGGTCCCGCTGGGTCGGTACGCCGACCCGACCGAGATCGCCGGGGCGGTGCTGTGGCTCGCCAGCCCGGAGGCGGCGTACGTGACCGGCGCGGTGATCCCCGTGGACGGCGGACTGGGAATGGGGCACTGAGCATGAGCGGAATCCTTGCGGGCAAGAGCATCCTCGTCGCGGGTGTCACCCTCGACACCTCGATCGGCTTCGCGGTGGCGAAGTTCGCGCAGGAGCAGGGGGCGACCGTCCTGGTCTCCAACTTCGGCCAGGCGCTGCGGATCACCCGCCGCATCGTCAAGCGGCTCCCGGAGCTGCCGGCCGTCATCGAGCTCGACGTCACCGACGCCGAGCACCTCGCGGCCCTGCCCGACGCCGTGCGCGAGGCCCTCGGCCCGGACGCGACCCTGGACGGCGTCGTCCACTCCATCGCCTACGGCAACCCCGAGACCCTGCTCGGCGGCAAGTTCCTCGAGGGCCCGTGGGAGGACGTCGCGCAGGCCGTCCAGGTCTCGGCGTACTCCCTCAAGTCGCTCGCCGTGGCCTGCCGACCGCTGATGACGAACGGCGGCTCGGTCGTCGGCCTGACCTTCGACGCCAGCGTCGCCTGGCCGGTCTACGACTGGATGGGCGTCGCCAAGGCCGGCCTCGAGTCGTGTGCCCGCTACCTGGCCCGCGACCTCGGCGGCGAGGGCATCCGGGTCAACCTGGTCTCGGCCGGCCCGCTGCGCACCCTCGCGGCCAAGGCGATCCCCGGCTTCGCGGACCTCGAGTCGATGTGGTCGACCAAGTCGCCGCTCGGGTGGGACAACACCGACCAGGAGCCCACCGCCAAGGCGGTCTGCGCGCTGCTCTCGGACCTGTTCCCCGCCACCACCGGCGAGATCGTCCACGTCGACGGCGGCTTCCACGCGATGGGCGCCTGAGCTACCCCTGACGGCGCGCCCACCACTGCGCGAGCACGGTGAGCAGCGCCCACACCACCACGACGATCCCGATCTCCTCGAGCACATACCACGGCCACGGCCCGAGGAGATCGAGGATCGACGTCCCCGGCTTGCGCATCAGGTAGCCGTAGTTGGTGTCGGCCACGACGTTGAACGCGTACGTCTCCACCGCCCACACCAGCGTCGTCAGCACGGCTGCCCGGTAGTCGCGCCAGCGCGGCGCCTTGCGCAGTCCGACCACCAGGTAGACCGCCGCCCACACGATCAGCAGGTGCAGCGCCCAGAACGCGACGTAGCGCGGGTGCGGGAAGTCCTCGTTGAGCGACGGCGTCACGACGCCCTGGACGGTGAGGGTCAGGCCCCAGAGGTAGGTGAGCGCCACCGGCAGCGGCCGGTGCGTCCACAGCGCCCAGGTCGCCGCGATCCACGCCAGGTCGCACAGGTGCAGCGGCAGGGTCACGTCGAGGTCGAAGTTCCAGACCAGGTCCACCAGTTGGAGCGGCACCGTCGCGACCGGGATCAGCAGGGCACCGATCCGGCTGAACCGGCTCGGTCCGTCGTACGCCACCTCCCGGCGCCCCAGCACCACGGCCACCACCAGCCCCACGGCGAACACGCCCAGCGGCACCAGATGGGTGATTCCGTACGGCGTCACGGGGTCTACGATGCCCGGGTGGAGAAGCAACGGCTGCTCGTCGTCGTCCGACACGCCAAGGCCGAGCAGTTCGCCCCCTCTGACGTCGACCGGGTGCTGAGCCCCCGCGGCCGCGACGACGGCCGTGCGCTGGGCGCCTGGCTCGCCGGAGCGGGGGTCCGGCCCGACGTCGCCTACGTGTCGTACGCCGCCCGCACCCGCGAGACCTGGCAGGTCGCCGCCGCCGGTGCCGGCTGGGACCTCGCCCCGCAGATCGACGGCAGCCTCTACGGCACCGACGAGGACGGCGTCCTCGAGCTGGTCCGCACCACCCCCACCGACGCCTCGACCGTCGTGGTCGTCGGCCACAACCCGACCGTGGCGATGCTCGTGCAGCTCCTCGACGACGGCGAGGGCGAGGCGTCAGGTGAGGTCGAGCTCGGCGCGTTCCCCACCAGCGCGGCCGCGTTGTTCACCGTGGACGGCACCTGGGACGACGTCGTCCCGGTCGGGTGCCGGTTGGTGTCATTTCACGTGGGGCGGGGCTGAGCGCTTCTCGGCGCCCGACATGCCGGAGCGAAGCGACGGCCACAGTCACACCGGGGGTGCGGGGGTGACGATCCCGGCCGCCGCGTCGGCGGCCTCGATCTCCTCGCGGGTGATGCCGAGCAGGTACATGATCGCGTCGAGGTACGGCACGTTCAGCGCCGTGTCGGCGGCCTCCCGGACGACGGCGCGGGCGTTGTAGGCGATGCCGAGGCCGGCGGCGGCGAGCATGTCGAGGTCGTTGGCGCCGTCGCCGATGGCGATGGTGGCGTCCTCGGGGACGCCGAGGTCGGCAGCGAACTCCCGCAGCGCGGCGGCCTTGCCGGCCCGGTCGACGACGGCGCCGACGACCTCGCCGGTCAGCTTGCCGTCGACGATCTCGAGGGTGTTGGCGCGGGCGCGGTGGATGCCGAGGTCCTGGGCGAGGCGGTCGGTGATCTGGCTGAAGCCGCCGGAGACGATGGCGAAGCGGTAGCCGAGGCGGCGCAGGGTGCGGACCATGGTGCGGGCGCCGGGGTTGACGACGATGGCGTCGTACACCTGGTCGAGGACCGAGGCGTCGAGCCCGGCGAGCAGCTTGACCCGGGCACGCAGGGACTGCTCGAAGTCGAGCTCGCCGCGCATGGCGCGCTCGGTGACGTCGGCGACCTCGGCGCCGAAGCCGGCGTGCTGGGCGAGCATCTCGATCACCTCGCCCTGGATCAGGGTCGAGTCGACGTCCATCACGATCAGCCGGACGCCGTGGCGCAGCAGGTTGGCGGACTGGACGGCCACGTCGATGCCGTGGGCGGCCGCGTCGACGGAGAGCAGCTGGCGCAGTCGGTCGGGGCGGGCACCGGAGACGTCGAGCTCGAGGGCGGTGACGGGGTAGCGGGCCATCCGCTCGATCCGGTCGATGTTGCCGCCGCAGTCGGCGATGCGGCCGGCGATGGCGGCCATGGCGGAGGCCTTGAGCGGCGCGCCGATGACGGTGACGTGGGCGCGGTCCTCGTGGCGGGAGCGGTTGTCGCCGGATCCCTTCTCGATCTCGACGCTCATGCCGAGCGCCTCGACGCTCGACTCCAGCTGCCGGCGCAGCCGCTTGCGGTCGCGGGGCGCGGTGACGAGTACGCCGAGGACGAGCCGCCCCCGCATCAGGATCTGCTCCAGGTCGACGACGGTGACACCGGAGCCGGCGAGACTCTCCAGCACCGCGGAGGTGACGCCGGGCCGGTCGGCGCCGGTGACGGTGATCAGCAGGGTGTCGTCGTGAGGGCTCATCGCGGGGTGCAGGCTACCGGTGACCGGCGTCGTCGGACGCCGGTGGCCAGCCGTCGGGCGAGCAGGCCGCGGTCAGCGCATGCCGCGCGGCGCGCTCCAGCGGCTCCAGGGCCTGCCGGCGCGCGGCGACCGCGCTCGCCGACAGCGCTCCGCCGTCGTCGCGGAGGGCCAGCTCGACGACCGCCTCCAGGTGCAGGGCGCGCCCGGCGACGTCGACGCAGCGGCCGGGGGTGCCCGGTGGGGCGGTGAGCGGCGTGCCGGTCCGCAGGTTGTGCAGCTCGTCGGCGACCAGCGGCTGCCAGCGGGCGACGTCGAGGTCGGCCAGCAGGTCGGCCGTCGTGAGCAGCACCGAGCGCAGCTGCCGGTCCGCCTCGCCGAGGTCGGGCGGCGGACGCCGCTCGGCCGGGAGCACCGTCCACTCGACGGCCCGGCCCACCTGGCGCGGCACCAGTCCCGCACCGGGGAGCAGCACCACCTCGCCGGCCTCGACCGCCGCGGTCGTCAGCTCCCGCGGACCGCGCAGGCCCGCGGGGTCGCCGGGCGCGGGGAACGCCGCGGCGACCCCGTCGGCCCCCGCGTTGCGCGCGGCGGCCAGCTCGACCAGGAGGGAGGATGACCCGGTCACGACATGGGTCACGTCGTCGCCGTGGACGGCGTCGAGGACCTCGTCGGGGCCGACCCGCCCGCGCAGCCAGGCCGTTCCCCACCAGGCCAGCCGGGCAGAGACGGGGAGTGCGCTCACCCGCCGACCTTACTGCCGGCGCACTGGTTAAGGTGGCTCGCATGTCCGCCGTGCTGGAGCTCGCCGAGGTGTCCGTGCGTCGTGGGCAGGCGACCTTGCTCGACCGGGTCAGCTGGGTGGTCCGCGAGGGCGAGCGGTGGATCGTGCTCGGCGCCAACGGCGCCGGGAAGACCACCCTGATGCAGATCGCCGGCGCCCAGCTGCACCCCACCTCCGGCGCCGTCGGGCTGCTCGGCGAGCTGCTCGGCACCGTCGACATCTTCGAGCTGCGCCCGCGCATCGGCGTCTCGAGCGCGGCCGTCGCCGAGCAGATCCCACGCAACGAGACCGTCCGCGACCTGGTGCTCACGGCGTCGTACGCCGTGCTCGGCCGCTGGAACGAGTCGTACGACGCCGTCGACCACGACCGCGCCGACGCCCTGCTCCGCGAGGTCGGCGTCGCCGCGCTGGCCGAGCGCACCTACGGCACCCTGAGCGAGGGCGAGCGCAAGCGGGTCCAGATCGCCCGGGCGCTGATGACCGACCCCGAGCTGCTGCTGCTCGACGAGCCGGCGGCGGGCCTGGACCTGGGCGGTCGCGAGGACCTGGTCTCCACCCTGTCGGTGCTCGCCTACGACCCGCTCTCGCCCGCGACCGTGCTGGTCTCCCACCACGTCGAGGAGATCCCTCCCGGCTTCACCCACGTGCTCATGCTCCGCGACGGCCGGGTCGTCACGCAGGGACCGGTCGAGGACACCCTCACCGCCGAGGCGCTCTCGGCGACGTTCGGCATGCCCCTGGTGCTCGAGCACCACGACGGTCGCTACGCCGCCCGCCGCAAGCAACACCATCGCGGCTAGGCTCCCCTCATGGACTGGCTGCGGGACCACCTGTGGGAGACCTGGCTGGGCGTCGGCATCGTGCTGGCGCTGGCCGAGCTGGTGAGCCTGGACCTGTTCTTGCTGATGCTCGCCGGTGGCGCCCTGGCCGGCGTCGCGACCGCGCTGGTCACCGACAACGTCGTGGTGAGCGTGCTGGTCGCCTCAGCCGCCTCGGTGCTGCTGCTCGCCGCCGTCCGCCCGCCGCTGCTGCGCCGCCTGCACGGCGGCCCCGACCTGGTGCTGGGGCCCGCCAGCCTGGTCGGCAGTCGCGGGATCGTCACCGAGCCGGTCGCCGACCACCGCCCCGGCCGGGTCAAGATCGGCGGCGAGTCCTGGCTCGCGGTGGCCGAGCCCCCGGCGTCCAGCATCGCCGTCGGCCAGGCGGTGGAGGTCGTCTCCATCGCGGGCGCCACGGCCCACGTCCGTCCCGTGTCCGACCTCCGACTCGAGGAGCCCCGATGACCGTCCTGGTCCTGCTCATTCTCCTGCTCCTGCTGGTGATCACCGTGATCGCGAAGTCGATCCGAGTCATCCCACAGGCCTATAACGGCATCGTGGAGCGGTTCGGCAAGTACAAGGAGACCCTGCCGGCCGGCCTCAACTTCGTGGTGCCGTTCGTCGACAAGGTCCGCTACGTCATCGACCTGCGCGAGCAGGTCGTCAGCTTCCCGCCCCAGGCCGCGATCACCGAGGACAACCTCACCGTCGACGTCGACACCGTCATCTACTTCCAGGTGACCGACCCGATCGCGGCGACGTACGAGATCTCCAACTACATCCAGGCCATCGAGCAGCTCACCATGACCACGCTGCGCAATGTCGTCGGCGGCATGGACCTCGAGCAGACGCTGACCAGCCGCGAGTCGATCAACAGCGGCCTGTCCGCCGTGCTCGACGAGACGACCGGCCGCTGGGGCATCAAGGTCAAGCGGGTCGAGATCAAGGGCATCGACCCGCCGCCGTCCATCAAGGACGCGATGGAGAAGCAGATGCGCGCCGAGCGCGACAAGCGAGCGCTCGTGCTCACGGCCGAGGGTCAGCGCCAGTCCGCGATCCTGACCGCCGAGGGCAACAAGCAGTCCGCGATCCTCAACGCCGAGGGCGAGCGGGAGTCGCAGATCCTGCGTGCCCAGGCCGAGCGCGAGGCGCAGATCCTGCGCGCTCAGGGTGAGGGCCAGGCCATCCAGACGGTCTTCCAGGCGATCCACGACGGCCGCCCGGACCAGTCGCTGCTGGCCTACCAGTACCTCCAGATGATGCCGAAGATCGCCGAGGGCGACGCCAACAAGGTGTGGGTGATCCCCTCGGAGATCACCAAGGCGCTCGAGGGTCTCGGCTCCTCGATCCACGAGGTCGCGGGGATCCCGCGGTCCACGCCGGGGCCGGCGAAGCGGGTCGACATGGGCCCGACCGATCCGGTCCTCCCGGACGCCGGGACCAGCGAGGCGGTCCAGGAGGCGATCGCCGAGGCCGAGAGCGCGGCCCACCCCGGGCAGAAGGATCCCGCCACCGAGTGACCCTCCTCGAGATCGCGGCGGTCCTGCTCGCCGGGGTGGGGGCCGGCACGATCAACGCGGTGGTCGGCTCGGGCACCCTGATCACCTTCCCCACGCTGTTGGCGATCGGCGTGCCACCGGTGACTGCCAACATGTCCAATAGCCTGGGTCTGGTGCCCGGCTCGATCGCGGGCGCGGTCGGCTACCGCCGTGAGCTGGCCGGCCAGCGCGAGCGGGTGCTGCGCCTGCTCGTCTTCTCCACCACCGGTGGCGTGCTGGGCGCCGTGCTGCTGCTCGTGCTGCCGCCCGGCGCGTTCAAGGCCGCCGTACCGGCGCTGATCCTGCTCGGGATCGTGCTGGTCATCGTCCAGCCGCGGCTGTCCCGCATGGTCGCCGCCCGCGCCGCGAACCGCGAGGAGGGCGCCGTCGAGCGCTCCTGGTGGGTGCCGCTGGCCGTCTTCGGGACCGGTGTGTACGGCGGCTACTTCGGCGCCGCGCAGGGCGTGCTGCTCATGGGCCTGCTCGGGATCGGCGTCAACGAGTCGCTGCAGCGCCTCAACGGCGTCAAGAACGTGCTCGTCGCCGTGGTCAACGGCGTCGCGGGTCTGGTCTTCGTGGTGGTGGCCGAGCTCGGCCTGCTCGGCAGCGAGGCGAAGGTCGACTGGCTGCTCGTGCTGCTCGTCGGCGTCGGCGCGGTGTGCGGCGGCCTGCTCGGCTCCGCGGTCGGCCGCAAGCTGCCGCCGAGCGCGCTGCGCGCGGCGATCGTGGTCGTCGGCCTGGTGGCCGTGGTCACGATGGTGTGGTGAGTCAGCCGGCCGGCGTCGTACGGCGTCCGCGGACCAGGGCGAGGACGCCGGAGCCCACCGCGCCCGCGGCGGCGCCGATGAGCAGCCCGCTCGCCAGCTTGGACACGTTGCGCCGGCCCAGCTCGATCACGCCGTTGGCGAGGTCGGCCCCGTCGACGGCGATGCCGACGGCGGTGAGGTTGCGGCGCAGCGGCCCGCGAGACACCAGCGTGACCGCGCCGAGGGCGATCTCCCGGGCGCCGAACATCCGTCCCATGTAGCCCAGCTGCGGGTTCGCGGCCGGGTCGAGGCCGAACACGCGCGCGGTCGAGGAGGGGGCGGCGAGGGCGCCGACGCCGATGGCGATGCGGCCCAGGGAGAGTCCGGTCACGGGATCCATGGGGGAGACCCTAGTGGTCGAGGAAGGGGCCGCGTGGGATCCTTCCGCCATGACGACTCCGCCTCCCGGGAACGACCCGTACCAGCCCTACGGTCAGCCCTACGGCCAGCCCGCCGGCCAGCCCTCGGCGCCGTACGGATACCCGGCGCCGGCGTCGACCAACGGCATGGCGATCGGGTCGCTGGTGGTCAGCATCATCTCGCTCACCGCCTGCCTCGGCGCGACCGGCATCGTGGGCGCGATCCTCGGCCACGTGGCCCGGGGCCAGATCCGGCGCACCAACGAGCAGGGCGGCGGGCTGGCGATGGCCGGCATCATCATCGGCTGGATCGGCTTCGGCCTCTTCCTGCTCGGCGTCGCCGCCATCATCGTCTTCGGGGTGTGGGCCGAGAGCAACCTCGACGACTGCTACACCCGCTCGGACGGCGTCTACCGCTGCAGCTGAGCGCGGCGTCAGGTCCGGACGTAGGCGCTCAGCCAGCGCTCGATCTCGGCGTAGGCCCGGGCCCGCGGCCCGCTGCGGGAGAGCACCACGTCGTGGACGGCGCCGGGCACGGCGGCGTACGTCACGTGGCGGCCGACGGCGACCGACCAGCGCCGGATCTGCTCGACGTCGAGCACGATGTCGGTGGAGAAGACCTCCTCGCCCATCGCGGTGGGGTGCCCCGTGCGGTCCGAGGAGAGCACCAGCACCGGTGCGGGGACGTCGAGCCCGGCCTGCAGCCGGGCGTGGCCCTGCCGGACCGCGCGCAGCCAGCCGAAGCGCACCGGGAACGACTCGACCGGCTTCCAGGTCAGGTCGAAGTCCCACTCGCCCTCGTGGTCGCGGTGCAGGCTGCGGGCGTAGTAGCCGCTGACGTCGCGCGACATCTCCCGCAGCGGCTGTCGGTGGCCGACCTCGGCGATGATCCGGTTGGCGACGGGGGAGCGCATCCAGGCCTTGCCCTGCAGGTCGAGCCACGGCGCGTTGAGCAGCAGCCCGGCCAGCTCGGGCGGGCGGCGCTCGTCGGCCCACAGCGCGACGACCAGGCCGCCGGTGGAGTGCCCGGAGAGGACGACGTGCCGGTGCCCGTCGCGCACGGTGATCCGCTGCCAGGCCGCGTCCAGCTCGGCGAAGTAGTCGCTCAGGTCGCCGACGTACGTCGGCGACTGGTGCGCGCGCAGCGAGCGGCCGTACTTGCGCAGGTCGAGGCCGTACATCGCGTGTCCGCGCTCGAGCCACCACTCGCCGTACTCGGTGTGGAAGAAGTAGTCGGAGAACCCGTGGACGTGCAGGGTGGCCAGCTCGGTCGGCTCCGCGGCGGGGCGGCTGACCAGGGTGGCGACGACCTCGCCCTCGAAGTCGTCCTCGAGCGAGATGGTCTCCGCCGTCCACGGCTCGCCCAGGATGTCGACGGTTCTCGTGTCGGTCACGGAGAAAGTCTAAGGAGGTGACCCCGTGCGCCCTACGCTGAGCCGATGGACGATGCTGCCGACTGGGCCCGGCTCCGCGAGCGACTGCTCGCCCGGGGCCGGATGCCGGCGCTCCCCGACGGCTGGCGGCACCAGTCCGCGATGCTGTCGGCCCAGGGCCACGCGTACGGCGGCGACTTCATCGTCGGCGACCTGCAGGAGTCCGGGGACCTGTTGCGCACGGTCCTGGTCGACGTGTGCGGGAGTGGGGAGACGGCGGTACCGGCCGCGCTGCAGTTCGCGGGAGCACTGGAGAGTCTGATCCGCGTGGTGCCGGGAGCGGAGCTGCTGGGCGATGCCAACGCCTACCTGCTGTGCCAGCCCTCCGAGGAGGCGATCGCGACGGCGGTGCAGCTCGACCTCGACCTGAGGACCGGCGCGTACCTGATCCGCAGCGCCGGTCACCCGCCCGCGCTGATCTGGGCGGCGGGGGAGCGGGCGTGGCGCATCGACAACGCGCGCGGGACGGCGCTCGGGGTGAGCGAGACGCCCGAGGTGCTGGAGAGCGCGGGGGTGCTGGCGCCGGGCGACGCGCTGCTGTTCTACACCGACGGGGTGGTCGAGTCCCGCTCGGCCGACATCGACGTGGGGATCGCCTGGCTGCAGGAGACCGCGCGGGTGTCCTACCTCACCGGGTGGGAGGGCGCGGCCCAGCGGATCATCGACCAGGTCCAGCGTGGTGACGACGACCGGGCGGTGCTGGTGCTGGCCCGGGGAATATAGTTGACATGTCACCTGTTTGGGCGGGTGACTGACTACCATCCAGCCAGGAGCGGACCATGCAGATCGGCATCTTCACCGTCGGCGACGTCACCACGGACCCGACGACAGGGCAGAGCCCGTCGGAGCACGAGCGGATCAAGGCCACCGTCGCGATCGCGAAGAAGGCCGAGGAGATCGGGCTCGACGTGTTCGCCACCGGCGAGCACCACAACCCGCCGTTCATCGCGTCCAACCCGACCGCGACGCTCGCCTACATCGGCGCGCAGACCGAGCGCATCATCCTGTCCACCGCCACGACGCTGATCACCACGACCGACCCGGTGCTCATCGCCGAGGACTACGCCAAGATCCAGCACCTCACCGACGGCCGCGTCGACCTGATGATGGGCCGCGGCAACACCGGCCCGGTGTACCCGTGGTTCGGCAAGGACATCCGCCAGGGCATCAACCTGGCCGTCGAGAACTACGCGCTGCTGCGTCGGCTGTGGCGCGAGGACGTCGTGGACTGGGAGGGCCGGTTCCGCACCCCGCTGCAGGGCTACACCTCGACCCCGCGACCGCTCGACGGCGTCGCGCCGTTCGTGTGGCACGGCTCGATCCGCAGCCCCGAGATCGCCGAGCAGGCGGCGTACTACGGCGACGGCTACTTCCACAACCACATCTTCTGGCCGGCCTCGCACGCCGCGCAGATGGTCGGCCTCTACCGCGAGCGGTTCGAGCACTACGGCCACGGCCGCGCGGACCAGGCGATCGTCGGCCTCGGCGGACAGATCTTCATGAACAAGGACAGCCAGGAGGCCGTCCGGCGATTCCGGCCCTACTTCGACAACGCCCCGGTCTACGGCCACGGCCCCTCGCTGGAGGAGTTCACCGAGCACACCCCGCTGACCGTCGGCTCACCCCAGCAGGTGCTGGAGCGGACCCTGTCCTTCCGGGAGTACGCCGGGCACTACCAGCGGCAGCTGTTCCTCGTCGACCACGCCGGACTGCCGCTGAAGACCGTGCTCGAGCAGCTCGACCTGCTCGGCGAGATCCTGCCCGAGATGCGCAAGGGCTTCGCCGAGGGCCGGCCCGCCGACATCCCTGACGCGCCCACCCACGCCTCGCTCGTCGCCGCGGCCGGTGGCGCGAAGGACCTCGCCGTCCATGCCGAGGACACCATGACCGGGACCAGCGACCGAGAGGAGGCTCGGGCATGAGCCGGACCATCGTCGTCGTCTCCGGGGGACTCTCCGTCCCGTCGTCCACGAGGCTGCTCGCCGGCAAGCTCGGCGACGCGGTCGAGCAGGCCGTGACCGCCCGCGGCCAGGAGGTCGCGGTCCGCCACGTCGAGCTCCGGCCGCTGGCCCATGCGCTGGCCGACCACCTGTTGACCGGGTTCGCGACCGGCGAGCTCGCCGAGGCGATCGAGGCGGTGCGCCACGCCGACGGCCTGGTCGTGGTGACTCCGGTGTTCTCGGCGTCGTACGCAGGGCTGTTCAAGACCTTCTTCGACGTTCTCGACAACGGCCTGCTCGACGGCAAGCCGGTCGTCATCGCCGCCACGGCGGGGACCGCGCGGCACAGCCTGGTCCTGGACCACGCGCTGCGTCCGCTGTTCGCCTACCTGCGGGCCGTCGTGGTGCCCACCGGCGTCTTCGCGGCCAGCGAGGACTTCGGCGCCACCGACGACGGCTCGCTCGACAAGCGGGTCGAGCGGGCGGCCGGCGAGCTGGCCGCGCTGCTCGGGCCCGGGGCGACGCCGGCGGCGGCTGCGCGGCGTCGTACGGTCGAGGACGAGTTCGCGGCGCCCACGCCCTTCGAGCAGCTGCTCCGCGAGGCGGGAGGCACCTCGGTGCGTTGACCCCGGTGGCAGCATGAGGCCATGCGCCGCACAGTGTTCAACGAGGACCATGAGGACTACCGCAGGACCATCCGGAGCTTTCTGGAGTCGGAGGTCGTCCCCCACTACCAGGAGTGGTACGACGCGGGCCAGGTCTCGCGCGATCTCTACACCAGGCTCGGCGAGCTGGGTGTGTTCGGGATCGAGGTGCCCGAGGAGTACGGCGGGGCGGGGATCCACTCGTTCAAGTTCTCCGCGATCCTCACCGAGGAGTGTGCTCGCGCGGGCGTCAACCTCGGCGGCTCCGGCGTCCACGTGGAGCTGTGCCTGCCGTACCTCCTCAAGCTCGGCACCCCCGAGCAGCTCGAGCGCTGGATGCCGGGCTACGTCGCCGGCACGCAGATGTGGGCGATCGCGATGACCGAGCCCGGCACCGGCTCCGACCTCGCCGGGATGCAGACCACGGCGAAGCGCGACGGCGACCACTACGTCCTCAACGGGGCGAAGACGTTCATCACCGGCGGCGTCCTCGCCGACCGCGTCATCGTCTGCGCCCGCACCTCGCCGCCGCTGGAGAGCAACCGACGCTTCGGCATCTCGCTGTTCTGCGTCGACACCACGTCGGAGGGCTGGGCGGTCGGCCGCAAGCTCGACAAGCTCGGCCTGCGCACCTCCGACACCGCCGAGCTGTCCTTCACCGACGTCATGGTCCCGGCCGCCGACTTGCTCGGCGAGGAGAACGAGGGCTTCTCCTACCTCGGCCAGAACCTGCCCCAGGAGCGTCTCGGCATCGCCTACGGCGCCTACGCCCAGGCCGCCGCCGCGATCCGCTTCACCCAGGCCTACGTCGAGGAGCGCAAGGTCTTCGGCACCACCGTGGCGTCCTTCCAGAACACCAAGTTCGAGCTGGCCGCCTGCCAGAGCGACGTGGACGCCGCCCAGGCCGTCTGCGACCGCGCGCTCGAGGCGCACGACCTCGGTGAGCTCACCGCTGTCGACGCCGCCTCCGCCAAGCTGTTCTGCACCGAGGTCGCCGGCCGGGTCATCGACCGCTGCCTGCAGCTGCACGGCGGGTACGGCTACATGAACGAGTACCCCATCGCCCGGCTCTACGCCGACACCCGGGTCACCCGGATCTACGGCGGGACGTCCGAGGTGATGAAGCTGATCATCGCCAAGTCGATGGGGTTGTAGAGCTCGGACGTCGAGGAGGTTGCGCGCGACCTCCGAGGCACTCAGTGCTGGTAGGTGCCCGTGACGATGGCCCGGCCGAGCGTCTTGAACGCCAGGTTGAACGACACCACCGCGGCCGAGGTGTCGGAGTCGACGCCGAGCGTCTCCTCGCCGACGGCATGGACCACGAAGCAGTAGCGGTGGACCTGGTCGCCCTGCGGCGGCGCGGCGCCCATGAATGCCTTCGGCCCGCCGTCGTTGCGGCACATGAATGCGCTGCCGGGCAGGGCGGCACCCTCCGCGCCCGCGCCGGCGTCGAGGGAGGTCACGTCGGCGGGCAGGTCGACGAGGACCCAGTGCCAAAAGCCGCTCGGGGTGGGGGCGTCGGGGTCGAAGCAGGTCACGACGTACGACCTGGTGCCCTCCGGCGCGCCCGACCAGGACAGCTGGGGCGAGGTGTTGCCGTGGGCGGCGACCTGATCGTCCTTCAGCGGCTGGCCGTCGGTGACGTCCTGGCTGGTGACGGTGAACGACGAGACGACGGGAAGCAGGGTGTAGGGGTCCGGGGCGACCGGGCGATCGAGACTCATGTCACCCGACGGTAGTCCGGTGGCTGGCCCGGGCCAACGGTCGGTCGCCGACAGCCGGGAGAATGGCCGCGTGAGCGACTTCCCGCCGTACCCCTCCGGTCTGCGCCTCGCCGGGCGCCGCGTCCTCGTCGTCGGTGGAGGGCACGTCGCCCAGCGCCGGGTGCCGCAGCTGATCGCCGTCGGCGCCGACGTCCACGTCGTGTCGCCGTCGGTGACCCCGGCGATCGAGGGCCTGGTCGGCTCGGGCGAGATCACCTGGCACGAGCGGGCCTTCGCGGACGCCGACCTCGACGGGGTGTGGTACGTGATCGCGGTCACCGACGACCGTGCCGTCAACGACCACGTGTCCGCGCTGTGCGAGGCGCAGCGGGTGTTCTGCGTGCGCTCCGACGACGCCACCCTCGGTACGGCGTGGACGCCCGCCGTGGGCCGCGAGGCCGGGATCACCGTCGCCGTCGTCGGCAACCGCGACCCGCGGCGCTCGGCGTCGGTGCGCGACGAGATCCTCGCCGGTCTGCGCGACGGCACCATCGCGGCGCCCCACCACCGCGCCGGTACACCGGAGCGCGCGCCGGGGGTGACCCTGGTCGGCGGCGGTCCGGGCGATCCGGAGCTGATCTCGATCGCCGGGCGCAAGGCGCTGATGGCGGCGGACGTGGTCGTGGCCGACCGGCTCGCCCCGCGTGAGCTCCTCGGCGACCTGCCCAGCGACGTCGAGCTGGTCGACGTCGCCAAGCTGCCGCGCGGCCGCTCGGCGCAGCAGGAGGAGATCAACCGGATCATCGTCGAGCGTGCGCAGGCAGGCAAGCGCGTCGTCCGGTTCAAGGGCGGCGACAACTTCGTCTTCGGCCGCGGCTTCGAGGAGATCATCGCCTGCCGGGCGGCCGGCGTACCCGTGACCGTGATCCCGGGTCTCACCTCACCCGTGTCGGTCCCGGGCATCGCCGGGATCCCGGTCACCCACCGCGGCGTCACCCACGAGTTCACCGTCGTCTCCGGCCACCTGCCGCCCGGCCACCCCGAGTCGCTGGTCAACTACGAGGCGCTCGCGCGGATGCGGGGCACCGTCGTGGTGATGATGGGCGTCGAGAACGCCCCCCACATCGCCCACGCGCTCGTCGCCGGTGGCCGCCCGGCCGCCACACCCGTCGCCGTCGTCTGCGACGGCACCATGCCGACCCAGCGCACCGTCCTGGCCACCCTGGGCACCCTCGCCGACCGGCTCGCCGAGGAGGCGGTGAAGCCGCCCGCGATCATCGTGGTCGGCGACGTCGTCGCGGTGGCCCACCCCGACGCCTTCTGAGGGCTGCCCGATGGCCGAGCTCGTCGACGTCACCGACCCCGCCGACCCGCGGCTGGGCGACTACCGCGACCTGCGCGACGTCGAGCTCCGCAAGCACCTCGAGGCCGAGCACGGGCTGTTCCTCGCCGAGGGGGAGAAGGTCGTCCGGCGCGCCGTCGAGGCCGGCTACACCCCTCGCTCCTTCCTGATGGCGCCGCGCTGGCTCGACGGTCTCGCCGACGTCCTCGACCGCACGGACGCGCCCTGCTACGTCCTCACCGAGGCCCTCGCCGAGCAGGTCACCGGGTTCCACGTCCACCGTGGCGCCCTCGCGTCCCTCGAGCGCCGCCCGCTGCCCACGCTCGACGAGGTGCTGGCCGGCGCGCGCTCGGTCCTGGTCCTCGAGGACATCGTCGACCACACCAATGTCGGCGCCATCCTGCGCAGCGGAGCGGCCCTCGGCTTCGACGCCGTCCTCCTCGCGCCCCGCTGCGCCGACCCGCTCTACCGTCGCGCGATCAAGGTCGCCATGGGCGCCGTGTTCGCGCTGCCCTGGACCCGCCTCCCGGACTGGTACGACGCCCTGCCGGGCCTCAGCGAGCGCGGCTTCACCACCGTGGCGCTCACACTGGCGTCGGACGCCGTGCCGATCGAGGAGGCGGTGACCGGCCGGGACAAGGTCGCGCTGGTGCTCGGCTCCGAGGGCCACGGGCTGTCCGGGCGCTGGGAGCAGGCGGCCGACCGGCGGGCGATCATCCCGATGGCGCGCACCATCGAGCACGGCGTCGACTCGCTCAACGTGGCCGCCGCGACGGCCGTGGCCTGCTACGTCACCGCTCGTCGGTGAGGTTTCTCAAAAACTGACACGCTGTCGCACTACCGCTCGGCCCCCGGGCGGCCTAGGGTCCCGTCCATGGCGGATGAGAACACGTTCTACCGAGCACTTCCGGTCGTGGTGTGGGGGACCGGCAACATGGGTCGCGCGTCGATCCGGGCGGTCGCGGCGCATCCGGGGCTGAGCCTGTCGGCGGTGATCGTCAGCGACCCGGCCAAGGTGGGCCGCGACGCCGGCGACCTCGCCGACCTGGGGCGCCCCCTCGGGGTCGCCGCGACCACTGACGTCGACGCGGCGCTGGCGACGCTCGACGACGGCGGCGCGGTGACCTACACGGCGTCCGGCGAGCTGCGGCCCGACGAGGCGGTCGTCGACATCGCCCGGGCGCTGAGCAACGGCGCGGTGGTCGTGACGCCGTCGGTCTACGCGCTCTACGACCACCGCAGTGCGCCCGCCGAGCTGACCGACCCCCTCGCCAAGGCGTGCGCCGACGGCGGCAGCGCGCTGTTCGTCAGCGGCATCGACCCGGGCTGGGGCAACGACCTGCTGCCCGCGCTGGTCAGCGGCCTGGCCTCGGAGATCGAACAGGTCCGCTGCCAGGAGATCTTCGACTACTCGACCTACGACGCTGAGGACTCGGTCCGCTCCATCGTCGGCATGGGCCAGCCGATGGACTACGAGCCGCCGATGGTGGCCGAGGGCATCCCGTCGATGGTGTGGGGTGGCCAGATCCGGCTGATCGCGCGAGCGCTGGGCGTCGAGGTCGACGAGCTGCGCGAGACGGTGGAGCGCCGGGCGCTGGACGCGTCGGTGACCACTGCGCTCGGCGACTTCGAGGCCGGCACCCAGGGCGGCCTGCGGTTCGAGGTGCAGGGCATCGTCGGCGGCGAGCCGAGGATCGTGGTCGAACATGTCACCCGGATCAGTGCCGCCTGCGCGACCGACTGGCCGCTGCCGCCCGACGGTGGCGACGGCGCGCACCGGGTGGTCATCGAGGGCCGGCCGCGGATCGAGATCAACGTCGAGGCGACCGACGAGGGCGGCAACCGCGCCGCGGGCGGCAACGCCACGGCCGCCAACCGGCTGGTCAACGCGATCCCGTGGCTGCGCACCGCCGCTCCGGGCCTGTACGACGGTCTCGACGTGCCGCTGGCGCCGTCGACCTACCTGCGCACGATCGGCGAGGAGGCCTGATGTTCCTCGAGATCCCCGACGGCAAGGACCCGATCGACTACGTCTGGGGCGAGCTGGTCCCCGGCATCGGCCCGGCCGCCGCGACGCTCGCGATGAGCGTCTACGAGCACAGCACGCTCGGCCTGCGCGAGTTCGAGGCGGCGCGGCTGCGGATCGCGCAGCTCAACGGCTGCCTGTTCTGCCAGGACTGGCGCACCGAGCGCGACGGGCAGCAGGTCGAGGAGAGCTTCGCCCGGGCGGTTCAGGACTGGCGCACCACCCGGGACTTCGACGACCGGACCCGTCTCGCCGCGGAGTACGCCGAGCGCTACGCCCTCGACCACCACGGCATCGACGACGGCTTCTGGCAGCGGATGCGCACCCACTACACCGACCGCGAGATCGTCGAGCTGTCGATGTGCCTGGGCTCCTGGCTCTCCTTCGGCCGGCTGAACCGGGTGCTCGGCCTGGACGCCGCCTGCGTCCTGCCGAGCCACGCCGCTCAGGCCTGAGCGTCCCGGAGCAGCTGCGCGAACCGCGTGATGGTGTCGTCGACCGCGTCCTGGCAGGCCGGGGACCACGGCCCCATGTCGAAGAACCCGTGGATCAGGCCGGGGTAGGTCGTCTGCCGCACCGGCACGCCGGCCGCGGCCAGCGCGTCGGCGTACGCGATGCCCTCGTCGCGCAGCGGGTCGAACTCCGCCGTGACGACCACGGCCGGCGGCAGCCCGGCGAGCTCGCCGCGCAGCGGGGACAGCCGGGGGTCGAGGAGGTCGGTGTCGGCGTCGGCGTAGCAGCCGAGGAACCAGGCCATGGTGGGCTCGTCGAGGAAGTAGCCGTGGGCGTTCTCGGTGCGCGAGGCGAACTCGCCGAGGATGTCGGTGGCCGGATAGACGAGCAGCTGCGCGGCCAGGCCCGGCACGTGCTGGGTGACGACTGCTGACAGGTTGCCGCCGGCGGAGTCGCCGGCGACGGCGAGCACTGCGTTGCCGCCGTACGACGCCAGCCGGGACTGCACGTCGCGCACCGCGGCGATCGCGTCCTCGGCGGCCGCGGGGAACCGGGCCTCCGGGCCGAGCCGGTAGTCGACCGCGACGACGACCGCGCCGGCGCCGGCGCAGATCGCGTGGGCCATCGGGGCGTGGGTGTCGAGGTCGCCGATCACCCAGCCGCCGCCGTGCAGCAGCACCACCGTCGGGAACGGACCCGAGCCCTCCGGGCGGTAGACGCGCGCGGCCAGCGGGCCGTCGGCGCCGGCGACCTTGTCGTCCTCGACCGAGGCGACCGGGACCAGGCTCCCGGGCGGGCGGGTGTCGACGGTCATCGCCCGGAACACCGCGCGGGCGTCGACGGGGGAGAGCTCGGACAGGGGCGTGCCGGCCGCGATCGCCTCGAGGAGGCCGGCCAGGGAGGGATCGACGGGCATGGCCAGACGCTATCCGAGGGCGGGGCTCAGGTGGGCCACTCCGGCGGGTAGTCCTCGGCGGCCGCGTCGTGCTGCTTGCGCAGCCTCTTCATCGCCTTGGCCGAGATCCGGTCGCCGAACACGGTGCCGAGGGTGTGGTCGGTCTCGTGCTGCAGGCACTTCGCGAGCAGGCCGTCGCCCTCGAAGCGCACCGGCGCCCCGTCGAGCCCGGTGCCCTCGACCACGGCGTAGTCGGGCCGGGCGCAGTCGACGAAGGCGCCGGGGTACGACAGGCAGCCCTCGGCGCTGTCGTCCAGCCGCCGGGAGACCCCCTCGGGCTCGACCAGGACCGGGTTGCAGACCACGCCGGCCACGCGCTGCCCCTCGGCGTCGGGGCAGTCGAAGACGAACATCGCGACGTCCTCGCCGATCTGGCACGCGGCCAGGCCGACCCCGTCGGCGGCGTACATGCTCGCGACCATGTCGGCGGCCAGCGCGCGCAGCGCCTCGTCGTAGGCCTCGACCTTGGCCTGGGGGCGGTGCATCACCGGCGTTCCCCAGCGGGTCATCGGGCGCACCCGGCCGTTGCGCGGCAGCGGTCCGTACGGCGCCAGCACCGCCTCCGGTGCGGTGTCGTCGAGGTCGTCGGGCATGGGCTCATGCTAGGCCGTGTCTAGGGCGAGCGACGCTCGGGACTCCGCTCGGGGAGGGCGGCCACGGCGCTCGCCGGGGCGGCGGCCTGCGGCACCCGGTGGTGCGCCGACGGCGGCACCGTGCCCTTGGGCTCGTCGGTCGGCACGTGGGTCACCGGAATGGGAACCCGCACCGGCTGCGGGACCGGCTGGGGCTTGGGCCTGGGCCGGGGCAGCACCTTGATCAGGGTGTTCGACGTGACGCTCGGGAGGTTGCCGCCGGCCCCGGCCACCGCGACCCGGACTGTCCATCGGCCGGTCGTCCTCGCGGGGACCGCGAGGACGAACCGGCCGCCCCGGCGGGTCTTCGCCCGGTCCACGGCACGCCAGTGCTTGCCCACCTTGCGCTGCAGGGTCACCCGGACGCCCGCGTCGCCCGGCACGATCCGGCCCTTGACCCGGATCCGCTGGCCCTGGCGGACCCGGGTGGCCGGCGCACGGGCGTGTACCTGGCGGGCCACGGTGACCAGCAGGGTCGCCGAGGTGCCGGCCTCGAAGGTGTCGTCGCCCGTCGTGCGCACCTGGTACTCGGTCTGCCGGGCCGGCTGGATGTGGAAGTGGGCGTAGGAGCCGCTCTGGAAGCCGGCACTGGCCACGGGGGAGAAGTCCGGTGCGCCCCAGGGCCGGGCCCACAGGGTCGCCGTGCCCGGGACGTAGCCCGGCGACCACACGCCGTCGCCGGGCGTGTTCGCGTCCGCCAGCAGGAAGTGGTCCTGGCCGTTGACCAGGTCGAGTCGGGTGATGCCGCGCTCGAGCGCGGTGCTGTGGTGGGTGGGCGCGGCCGAGATGAACGCCTGCGTCGGCACGCCCTCGAAGTCGTAGGTGGTCGTGCCGGCGGGGGTGCGCAGGCGCAGGTCGTCGAAGTAGAAGTCGCGACCGCGGCAGCCGAAGTCGAAGTTGAGCCAGGCGCCACCGGAGCCGGGACCCCAGTCGTCGGCGAGCTCGGCGAGGGTCAGGTCCTCGTCCGACAAGGTGGCGTCGTCCGACCAGTACCAGTCCGTCGGGATGTCGGCGACGTCGTCGCCGGCGTGCCAGCCGGTCAGGCTCGACACGTCGTAGCGGCCCTCCAGCCAGTACGAGTCGAACCCGTCGCCGAGCACGTCGAACTGGATGACGATGTGGCCGTCGACCCCGGCGCCCGGGAGCGGGCTCGGGTGGTACGTCGCGAGCGCGGCGTCCAGCAGGTCGCTCGGGTTCGGCACCCACGCGGCGACGCCGCCCATCGTGCCGGTCCTCCCGGAGAAGGCCAGCCCGATGGCGTGGTCGCCGAGCACGCTGCCCTTCCGGTACGCCGCATACGGCGACGCCGGTCCGGTGCCCGAGCAGGCGCCGGCGACGTAGCGCAGTCCGGGCGGGAAGGCGTAGCCGTCGACGACCACCGTCTGGCTCGCCGCGACCGCGGGCGGTGGAGCCAGGCCGACCACGGTCATCAGGGCCGCCGCGGTCGCCACGAGGATCCTTCGCATTGTCGCCCCCAGCTGTCCGCCACCGGTGTCCGCCACCGGTGATCGTCCGTGCCCTCGAACGTACGGTCGCGTGCCGGGTCCTGCCGTCCCCCGAACTCGGTATAGATCGCGCGAGCACGGGCGACCGGCGGCCGCCGGTGTCATGGTGCTGCGGTGGAGACCCACCACGAGCTGGCGGCTCTGGTGGCCCGGCTGGGACCGGTGGTGCTCGAGGACCCGCAGGACTTCCGTGCCGCCTTCGACGACTACGCCCCGGACGGCCCGACGACCGACGGCCAGGTCAACCTGCTCACCGACGCCATCCGGCTCGGCACGCTCGCCCGGGCACTCACCCAGCTGGCCGACGGCGCGCAGCCCGCGCACACCCTCGACGCCCAGGCGTTCCGGCTGGCCCGCCTGCGGGGCGGTGCGGACGTCGTCAACGCCCGCTGGGCGCTGGCGGCGCTGCTGTTCGCGCTCGGCAAGGTCCCGGAGCACGAGGTGGTCGGCCCGCAGGCCCGGACCGTGCTTCCCGCCGACCGCACGGTCCGCAGCGGCACGCTACAACCGGTGCCTCCGCTGCCGCTGCCGCTGCTGCCGGTGCCGGCTCCCGCGGGCCGGGTCGGTCGGTCGCGCTCCGGACTCGAGGTCGCGGGATTCCTCTGCCTGGCGGTCGTGGTCGTCGCCGCCCTCACGGTCGGCGCGATCGTCGTCTCACGCGGCGACGGTGCCGGGTCGCCCGGTGCCGGCCGGCCCGGTACTCCGCAGAGCCAGGAGCCGCGCATCGTCCCGGACGGCACCGTCGTGGCCACCGGAGCCGCGGACGGCGCCGGCGTCACGACCGCGACCATGGCCGGTCGCACCGGCGGGGTGCGGGTGAGCGGCCTGGGCGCTCCCGACCAGGCCGACGGCGAGACCGGGATGCTGGTCGCCGCGCCCGGCAGCCGACTGCGCGCGTTCACGCTCGCCGACGGTCCCTGTCAGGAGGAGCCCTGCCCGCCCTGGTCCGCGGTGGGGCTGCAGGTCGTGGTCGGCGGCGGCACCCCGGTCCCGGTGCCGGCCGGCGGGCCGACGTACGTCGTGGCGGTGCCGGACGGTGCCACGGCCGAGCTGCGGCTCGATGCCGACGGCTACGACCAGCGGGTCTCGCTGACCGACGGCACCGCGACCGGCCGCAACATCGAGGTCCTCGCCCGACCGCGGCTGAGGACGAGCATCGACGCCGACCTCGTGCTGCGCCCGACCGCGAACGCTCCGTTGGGCGCCGACGCGGTCCGCTCGGTCCACGTCGGCGCCGCGCGGCTGTTCTTCTTCAACGGACCACGCGGCCTGCGAGACCCCGGTCGCGCATACCTGACGGTCGAGGTCACCTACACGACACCGGACGACCCGGCGCCCCGGGGCTTCGAGCTCACCGAGCTGCACCTGGAGGCGGTCGACGGGAGCGAGTACCCGCGGCGCGACCTCACCCCGGACACCCCGGCGCCCGACGTGGCGTTCGTCGTACCGGCGTCGTTCCGGGGCGGCACGCTGGTGATCGCCGGCACCCGGCGGGTCACCACGCGCACCAGCACCGGCGGCACGGGCAGCGTGCTGCTCACGCTCCCGCGGACCACGATCCCGGTCGGGTTCGACTGACGCCCAGATCACACCCGGTGATTTCCGGCTATCTGTAGCGCAATGTGTAACTCACAGTTACATTTAGCGTCATGTCCTTGATCAGCAACCTCAAGCCGGGTGGCAAGCACGGGGTCCCGAGCAGCGAGAGCCGTGACCCGATCGGCTACCTCGTCGCCGGTCTCAACCGGCTCGCCCAGACCGACCTCCTCGACAAGGTCCGCCTCCGCAAGCCGGCCGAGCAGGCGGTGTTCTCCGTCACCCGCACCGGGTTCAAGACGATGACCAACGCCAGCCGGACCTTCGCCAAGGCCGGCAAGAAGGGCCAGCCCGGGGCCCGGCCGACGAACGCGGCCGCCAGCGGCGTCTTCGACCTCACTCCCGGTGAGGACGAGCAGATGCTGGTCGACGTCGTGACCGAGTTCGCCGAGGTCGTCCGGGCCGCCGCGTTCGAGGCCGACAAGGCCTGCGCCGCGCCCGACGACGTGCTCAAGGCGAGCCTCGAGATCGGGCTGCCGATCCTGGGCCTGCCCGAGGCGCTCGGCGGCGTCTCCGAGGAGCGCTCGGCGATGGCCGGCACGCTGGTCGCCGAGGCTCTCGCCAAGGGCGACATGGGTCTGGCCGTCGCGACCCTCGCGCCCGGCTCGGTCGCCACCGCGATCGGCCTGTGGGGCACCGACGCCCAGCAGCAGACCTACCTCCCGGCGTTCAGCGCCGAGGACGGCACCGTGCCCGCCGCCGCGCTCGCGCTCACCGAGCCCACCGTGCTCTTCGACGTGCTCAGCCCGGCGACCACCGCCCGGAAGACCGCCGACGGCTACGTCCTCAACGGCACCAAGAGCCTGGTCGCCCGCGGTGACGGCGCCGAGCTCTTCGTGGTCGGCGCCAGCCTCGAGGGCACGCCGGTGCTGTTCCTCGTCGAGTCCTCGACCGAGGGCCTCGCCGTCGAGGGCGACCCGGCGATGGGCGTGCGGGCCGCGTCGATGACCAAGCTGGTCCTCGAGGACGTGAGGGTCCCGGCCGACGCCGTGCTCGGGGAGACCGACGGGTCGACGTACACCGAGTGCGTGCGGCTCTCCCGTCTGGCCTGGTGCGCGCTCGCGGTCGGCACCGGCCAGGCCGTGCTCGACTACGTGACGCCGTACGTCAAGGAGCGCGAGGCGTTCGGCGAGCCGATCGCCAACCGCCAGTCGGTGGCGTTCATGGTCGCCAACATCGCGATCGAGCTGCAGGGCATGCGCCTGCTGACCTACCGCGCCGCGTCGCGCGCCGCGGCAGGCAAGGACTTCTCCCGCGAGGTCGCCCTGGCCCGCAAGGCATGCACCGACAAGGGCATGCAGATCGGCCTCGACGGCGTCCAGCTGCTCGGTGGCCACGGGTTCGTCAAGGAGCACCCAGTCGAGCGGTGGTACCGCGAC
Source organism: Nocardioides sp. S5-5 (assembly GCF_054954065.1). NCBI lineage: Bacteria > Bacillati > Actinomycetota > Actinomycetes > Propionibacteriales > Nocardioidaceae > Nocardioides > Nocardioides sp. S5-5. The sequence continues at coordinate 2,549,751 of NZ_CP199913.1, read as the reverse complement.
CTGCGTGCCGTCGGCATCATGGAAGGGACGGTGCTGGTCTGATGGCCATCAACCTGGAGGTTCCGAAGAAGCATCGGGCGCTGGTCGACCAGGCCCACCAGGTCGCGATGAACATGCTGCGACCGATCTCGCGCAAGTACGACATCGCCGAGCACGAGTACCCCAAGGAGCTCGACATGCTCGCGGCGATGATCGACGGGCTCTCCGAGTCCGGTGCGAGCGAGGGTGCCGGCGCGACCGGCGTACGTCGCGACGCCGACGACTCGGACAAGAAGACCGTCAAGAACGGAGCCAACCTGGCCTCGGTGACCTCGGTCGCCGAGATGTGCTGGGGTGACACCGGCCTCCTGCTGTCGATGCCCCGCCAAGGCCTCGGCAACTCCGCGATCGCCTCGGTCGCCAACGACGAGCAGCTCGAGCGGTTCAAGGGCCGCTGGGCCTCGATGGCGATCACCGAGCCGTCGTTCGGCTCCGACTCCGCCGCCATCTCGACCACCGCCGTCCTCGATGGCGACGAGTACGTCATCAACGGCGAGAAGATCTTCGTCACCTCCGGCGAGCGCTCCGACTGCATCGTCGTGTGGGCGACCCTCGACAAGTCCCTGGGCCGGGCGGCGATCAAGTCGTTCGTGGTCGAGAAGGGCACGCCCGGTGTCAAGGTCGAGCGGCTCGAGGAGAAGCTCGGCATCCGGGCCTCCGACACGGCGGTGATCACCTTCACCGACGCGCGGGTGCCGAAGGAGAACCTCCTCGGCTCGCCGGAGGTCAACGTCGAGCAGGGCTTCGCCGGCGCGATGGCGACCTTCGACAACACCCGGCCGCTGGTCGCCGCGATGGCCGTGGGCTGCGCCCGCGCCTCGCTCGACCTGACCCGCGACCTGCTCAAGGAGGCGGGCATCGAGGTCGACTACGACCGCCCGGCTCTCCTGCAGAGCGCGGCCGCCGCGAAGTTCCTGCAGCTCGAGGCCGATTGGGAGGCGGGCCGCCTGCTCACCCTCCAGGCCGCGTGGATGGCCGACAACCGCAAGCCCAACTCGCTCGAGGCGTCGATGGCCAAGGCCAAGGCCGGCCGGGTCGGCTCGGACGTGACGCTCTCGTGCGTCGAGCTGTGCGCGTCGGTCGGCTACAGCGAGGAGGAGCTGCTCGAGAAGTGGGCGCGCGACTCCAAGATCCTCGACATCTTCGAGGGCACCCAGCAGATCCAGCAGCTGATCGTGGCGCGCCGGGTGCTCGGTCTGTCGAGCGCCGAGCTCAAATGAGCTAGCTGCGGAGCCGGGCCCCCGCGGCCGGTCGCACCTCGTGATGCACCGGCCGTGGCCACCCGGCGTCGGCGAAGGCCGCGTCGATGTCGTCTCGTACGGCGCCGGCGCGGTCTTCGTGCGTCAGGGTGATCGCGCAGCCGCCGAAGCCGCCGCCGGTCATCCGCGAGCCCAACGCCGCGGCGCCGAGGGCGGTGTCGACGACCAGGTCGAGCTGGGGGACCGAGACCTCGTAGTCGTCGCGCAGCGAGGCGTGCGATGCGGTCATCAGGGTGCCGAGGCCGGCCCAGTCGCGGTCGCCGATGGCCCGCACGGCCGCGCGCACCCGGTCGTTCTCGGTGGCGACGTGGCGCAACCGCCGCGGGTCCCCGGCCGCGCACTCGCGGCGGCGCTGGGCGTACCCGCCGTCGCCGGCCCGCAGCGCGTGGCGCACCCGGGTGTCGGTGACCAGCAGCGCCAGTCCGTCGCTCGCCAGGGGGAGAGGCACGGGGGTGGTGACGGGTGCGGTGGCGTCGGCGAAGTCGATGAGCAGCGCGTGGTCCGCCGACCCGAGCATGCTGGCGAGCTGGTCCATCCCGCCGGTCGGTGCGCCGACCTGGTCGGTCTCGGCGCGGCGGCAGGCCGCGGCGACCTCGCGTCGTCGGGCGTCGTCGAGGGGGAGCCGCAGCAGCCCGGCGACCGCGGTCGCCACCGCGCACTCGAGGGCGGCCGAGCTGGACAGCCCGCCGCCGAGCGGCACGGTCGAGGTGAGGGTGACGTCGAGGCCGGGAACCTGCCAGCCGGCGCGGCGGAGCTCGGCGACCACGCCGACGACGTACTCCTGCCAGTGGGGGTCGTCCGGGTCGGCCTCGGCGCTGGTGACCCGGAGCAGGTCGTCGGCGCGGGCGGTGACCGTCGCGGTGGTGGCGAGCTGGATCGCGAACGGCAGGCAGAGCCCGCCGTTGTAGTCGGTGTGCTCGCCGATCAGGTTGACCCGGCCGGGGGCGCGCGCGACGACAGTGACCACGGCGCCATCCTGCCGGGTCGGGCTAGGGTGACCGCCGTGCCCCGCCCCCTCATCGTCGCCGCCACCCGCGCCGAGGTCGCGTACGTCCCCGTCGGCCTCGAGGTGCTGGTGACCGGCATCGGCAAGACCGCCGCCGCCACCGCCCTGGCCCGGCACCTGGCGATCCGCAGCGACCTCGCCGACCTCGAGATCGTCAACCTCGGCACCGCCGGGGGCCTGCACGACGGGCTCGGCGCCGAGCACGGGCTACACGAGGTCGGCACCGTCCTCAACCACGACATCAACGCCGACGCGATCCGGGCGCTCGGCTACGACCCGCGCGAGCGCCTCGTCGTCGGGCCGGGGGAGACCGTGCTGGCGACCGGCGACGTCTTCGTCACCGACCCCGCCGTCCGGAGCCGGCTGGCCGAGCAGGCCCAGCTGGTCGACATGGAGGGCTACGCGGTCGCGTACGTCGCCCAGGAGCTCGGCGTGCCGGTCCGGCTGGTCAAGCATGTCTCCGACAACGCCGACGAGGGCGCCCGCGAGTGGGCCGCGCTCGTCGACCGCAGCGCCCGAGTCCTGGGGGAGTGGGCCGCGACCCACCTCGGCTGAGTCAGGCGGCGTGGTTGAGCAGCAGCTCCGTGACCATGATGTCGGCACGCGTCAGCTCCTCACCGGCCGGTGGGGTGGTGACGCGTCTCGTGCCGGTCGGGTCGACCAGGTAGTGGGCCCCGTAGGGATCGCGCCAGATCACGATCCCGGGGAAGGGATGTCGCACCTGCCAGCCCGCATGGGTCTTGATCCGGTGATGGGTCCGGGTCAACGGCCCCAGGTTGCCGAGGCCGGTGGGCCCGCCCTCGCTGTGGGGCACGGCGTGGTCCAGGTCCATCCGACGACTCGTGTTCGCCGCGAACGGGAACACGTCCGCGGGATGGATCAGATGCACCGCCTCACGCAGCCGGGCCGGGATCTCGTAGGCATCGACCGGCGCCATCCCCGCCAGGTCCAGCACCGGCGTGACCTGCACCCGCGCGGCCGTGCCGGCCAGCATCTCCATCACCCGACCGACCGTGAGCGGGCCGTGGCCCTCCATCCGCACGATCGGTGAATCGGCGTACAGGTGCAGATAGACCTTCGCCCGGACCTTGACCGGCCCGGCAGCGACATCGATCCCGTCGAGATCGTGATGAGCGGCCGGGTTCAGCAACACGACGGCCGCCGCGACCCGGCGGTCGTTCACGCTTGCGTCGGGCAACTGGCTCTTCAACCCCTCGGCGACCGCCGACACGGCGGCATCGATCCCCGCGATGGTCACCGCGTCCGCCCTGATCGTGAAGGTCGCCATCCCGTGTCTGTTGACCCGCGACATTCGCGCGCACCGCTCCTTGGCCGCGGCCTCCTCCCGAGCCCGGGCCAGCTCGGGAGCGGCGACGGCGACCTTGCCCTCGACCAGTGCCTCGAACCGTGACCACGCCAACCGGCCATCCGCGGTCTCGACGACCTCCGCATCCACCCAGCCGGCCTCCTCGACCGACAGCTCACGCGTCGCGGCGGCCACCCACCGGGCATGAGAGACCCGCACGGTGCCGGCCCGCAGCCCCGCCCACAGCCTCGGGAGGCGCATATGAAGGTCGACCGCGTCCGCGATCAACCGCCGCGCACCATAGGGACTGGTCTGGATCCGCGCACCGAACGCCGCTGCCGCATGCTCGGTGACCAACGGAGTCCCGGCGCCACCCAGACGCCGGGCACGTTGTCGGCCACGCCGATCGCCCGGCGCCAGCCGGTCAGGATGATGGAGCACCGCCCACTGATAGGCCGCCACCACCACCTGCCGCTCGGCCTCCAGGCGAGCAGCATGAGCAGCCTCGACGAAGCCGAGAACCCCCTCCGCCGGCAGACCCGTCAGGTCCGCCATCGCCCGATCAATGACCATGCCGACATCAGATCAAGAGGGTCCGACACAAAGGGGACGCGCTGTCCACAACACCGCGATGGAGCTGAGCAGGCTCAGCGACTGCTGCCGGCCCGTCGGCCGCGTACGACGCCGACGAAGTCCTGGTGGACCGGGCTGTCGGCGGACCGCAGCCAGACGAGGGCGACCGTGGTCGGGGCGAGGTCGACCGGGCGCTGCACGACGTCCTTGCGGTGGTGCAGCCGCGCGACGGACATCGGGACGATGACGATCCCGGTGCCCGAGGCCACGACCTCGATCGCGTCCTTGACGCTCATCTCGGGGAAGGGCAGCTGAGCCACGGAGGGCGTCCAGCCCGACGGGTGCGGCAGCACGAGCTGCTCCTCGGCCAGCTCGGTCAGCGGGATCGGCGTCTCCGGGTCGGCGGCCGCCACGAAGTGCTCGCGGCCGGCGACGACGACCGGCAGCTCGTCGTACAGGCGCACGCAGTGCAGGGGTGCCGGCGACTCGAGGTCGACCGGCAGCCGCACCAGTGCCAGGTCGGCGGCGCCGTCGTCGAGAACCGTGCGCTGCCGGTCCTCCTCGACGGGGAGGAGGTGGAGCCGGGTGCGCGGGTTGCGCTCCCGCCAGACCCGCGCCCACTTGTCGGGGGTCACTCCGGGAGCGAAGGCGATGCGCAGGTCCTGCATGGCCCCACGATCCCAGAGCGACCCCGTCAGTCGTGCATCTGGGCCAGCAGCCCGAACTGCAACGTGCCGGCCTCGTCGATGCCGGCGTCGAGCACCATCGCGTCGAGCTGGGTGGCGGAGCCCGGGTCGAGGTAGACGGTGGCGCCGCCCTGCTCGACGACCTGGTCGCCGGGTTCGGCCTGCTCGGCCGCGGACACGGCGAAGCCGGCCTCGGCCTGGGTGATGCGCAGTCCCGCGGAGTCGGGGACATCGGGGGCGTCGGTCATCTGCTTGACGATCGTGCAGGCATTCTCGGTGAGGGTGAGCATGGCTTGCCTTCTCGGTTCGAGGTCAGAGACCTTTCCCACCGTGGCATCTCCCGGGACCTGGTTCAAGGGCGCCCGGCGTGTCGGTGCCACGCGCACCGCGCCAACCGCCGCACAGCTCCTTGCAGATGTCGCACGCGCCTGCTCGGAATCGGGGTGGCGATTCCGCGTCTGCGGCCAGGCTTTGCTACGGTTTCACCGCACTCGTCCGGGTGGCGGAATTGGCAGACGCGCTAGCTTGAGGTGCTAGTGCCCGTATTAGGGCGTGGGGGTTCAAGTCCCCCCTCGGACACCACCAAGGCCCCGGGTCTCTGCAGGTCAGAGACGCGGGGCCTTTGTCGTCCGGCCCGCCGGCTCGGCAGTAGCCCGGCTCGGCAGTAGCCCGGCTCGGCAGTAGCCCGGCTCGGCAGTAGCAGAGTGCTACAGTGGACGCATGGCGACGATGCCGACCCGGATCGACGGCGACCTGTTCGCCGCGGCAAAGGCGAAGGGTGCGCTCAACTCCCGCTCGGCAGCCCAGCAGATCGACTACTGGGCGCGCATCGGCCGCGAGTTCGAGGACGCTCCCGGCGTGAGCCAGCGCGACATCGAGCTGGTCCTCGCCGGCAAGGGGTCCTATGACGGGCTCAACGACCGCGAGCAGGCCATCGTCCGCGTCGAGTGGGACGACCGCATCGCCGACGGCATCGCCAACCTCGTGATCGACGAGCAGTTCGCGGCTCCGGACGGGAGCTGGGTGGTCGCAGACGAGCACGGCGAGACCTTCGTCGAGGCCGCTGACGGCGCCCGCACGCCGGTCGCGAAGAAATAGAGGGCGTGAGCGCCCCGGTTCTGCACGTCCTCGCCGGCCCCAACGGTGCAGGCAAGTCCACGCTCGCCACCTCCGTCCTCTGCCCGACGACCGGTCTGCCGTTCGTCAACGCGGACGTCCTCGCCGCGGAGCGGTGGCCCGAGGCTCAGCTGGAGCATGCCTACGAGGCGTCCCGGGTGGCTGCCGAGCAGCGCGATTGGCTCATGGCATCTCGACGGTCCTTCATCACCGAGACCGTCTTCAGCCATCTCTCGAAGGTCGATCTCGTGGCCCGTGCGGTCGGCGTCGGCTACCGAGTGAACCTGCACGTGATCATGGTGCCGCTGGGGACCAGCATCGCCCGTGTCGGTCATCGGGTGCGCAAGGGCGGCCACGACGTGCCCGAGCAGAAGATCCGCGAGCGGTACGAGCGACTCTGGGATCTCGTCGCTGCTGCCCGTGACATCACCGATCGGGCGGCGTTCTACGACAACACCGACCGCCTGACCCCTTTCCGCGTCGTGGCGAGGTATCAGCGTGGCCTCGTCGTCGGCGAGACGTCGTGGCCGACCTGGACGCCGAAGGCTCTCCTCGGCTGAGCACTAGCCTCGCCCGCGCGGGGTGCGCCCGGTCCAGCGGCGGTACGCCACGACCAGGCTGGACGCCTCGGCGTAGCCCAGTCGCAGGGCGACGTCGTCGAGCAGCAGCCCCTCGGCCAGCAGGTCCTCGGCGGCGGTCGAGCGGACGTCGTCCAGCACGCTGCGGTACGACGCGCCGGCCTCGGCGAGGCGGCGGCGCAGCGAGCGCTCGCTGAGCCCGAGCGCCGCGGCGACCTCGGCCATGGGCGCGCCCGACTCGAGGTGCTGGGCGACCAGGACACGGACCTGGCCGGTGAAGGCGTCCCGGCCGCGGCGCGGTGAGACGAGGTCGCGACACAGGGCCTCGGCGAGCGCGCAGGCGTGGGTGTTGGCCTGGGGGAGCGGGTGGTCGAGCCAGCGGGTGGCGAAGCGCAGGGTGCTTCCGGACGGGTCCCAGACGGCGTCGAGGCCCGGCACGTCACCGCAGATCTCGCGGAGCACCGTCCAGATCGCGGTGAGATCCCGCTCGACCAGGAAGCGTCGTACGTCGTCGGGGACGCCGCGGTCGTCGGCCCGCACGACCACCTGATCGTCCTCGACCCTGGCCGACGGGATGGTGAAGGTGAAGCTGAGGTCGAGGAAGCGCAGCGCCAGGTTCGCGGCCTCGCCGAGGGTGGGGCTGCTGAGCAGGGCGAAGCCGAGGGGGCCGAAGGTCGAGGCGTGGTACGCCGCACCCACCCGCGCGCCGGTGACGCCGGGGGCGGCGGCGAGCAGGTTGCGGACGACGCGGAGCTCCTGCTCCGCGGTCACCTCGCGCTGGGGGTCGGCGACGTCGCGTGCGCCGAGTCCGCTGCCACGCAGCAGCACGGAGGCGGGCACGCCGGCGTCCGCGCCCACCGCGACCAGCAGCGCCGTCCCGGCGACATGACGCGGGAACTGCCAGTCGCGGGCGGCGGCGGGTTCGAAGGGCGCGGAGATCATGGCCGGAATTATGGATCGGCTGGCCGGAGGTCGCTGGCACCGACCCGCCGGGGTCCCTAGCGTGCCGTCATGGACACCTCCGTGATCGTCGTCGGCGCCGGCTTCGGCGGCCTGGCCGCCGCCCACCACCTGCGCGCGGCGGGCGTGGCCGACATCACGGTGCTGGAGCGGGCCGCCGAGGTCGGCGGGGTGTGGCGGGACAACAGCTACCCGGGCGCGGCCTGCGACGTACCGTCGGTGCTCTACTCGTGGTCCTTCGCCCCCAAGCACGACTGGTCGCACCGCTACGCCCGCCAGCCCGAGATCCTCGACTACATCCGCGACCACGCCGCTCGCAGCGGCCTGCGCGACCTGGTGCGCACCAGCGCCGAGGTGCGCGGCGCGACCTGGGACGACGGCCGCGAGCAGTGGACGGTCCGGCTCGCCGGCGGCGAGGAGCTGCGCGCCGACGTCCTCGTCTCCGCGGTCGGCCAGCTGTCCCGTCCGGTGCTCCCGGCCCTGCCCGGCCTCGACAACTTCCCGGGCTCCGTCTGCCACACCGCCACCTGGGACCACGACGTCGACCTGACCGGCAAGCGGGTCGCCATCGTCGGCACCGGCGCCAGCGCGGTCCAGCTGGTGCCGGCGATCGTGGACCGGGTGGCCCGGCTCACGGTGTTCCAACGCTCGGCGCCGTACGTCGTCCCGAAGCCCGACGGCGCCTACTCCGTCCGCCAGCGGCGCCGGTTCGGCCGCCACCCGCGCCTGCACCACCTCACCCGGGAGGGCGTCTTCCGCCTGACCGAGCAGCTGAACCGGACCCTCGACTCCGACGGCCGCCTCGCCGACGTGCTGCACCGGGCCTGGCAGCTGCACCTGCGCCGCCAGGTCCCCGATCCCGGGCTCCGAGCCCGGCTGGTGCCTGACTACCCGCTGGGCTGCAAGCGGCTGCTGTTCTCCAACGACTGGTACCCGGCACTCACCCGCCCCCACGTCGACGTCGTGACCGACCGGATCGAGGCCGTCGAGACCGGCGGCATCCGGACGGCCGACGGGGTGCTGCACGAGGCCGAAGCGATCGTCTTCGGCACCGGCTTCGCGGCCACCGACTTCCTGGCGCCGATGGAGATCCGCGGCCGCGACGGCCGGCTGCTCGCCGACGCGTGGCAAGACGGCGCCCGCGCCCACCTGGGGATCACGGTCCCCGAGTTCCCCAACCTGTTCGTCCTCTACGGTCCCAACACCAATCTCGGCGGCAGCTCGATCATCGCGATGCTCGAGGCGCAGGCCGGGTACGTCGCCCGGGCGGTCGCCGAGGTCGGGCAGCGCGGCCCGGTCGAGGTGCGCGCGGACCGGGCCGCGGCGTACGACGCCGAGATGCAGCGCCGGCTGGGGCAGAGCGTGTGGAGCTCGTGCCACAGCTGGTACCGCGACCCGAGCGGGCGGATCACGACCAACTGGCCCGGCACCGTGCGCGAATACCAGCGGCGCACGGCTCAGGTCGACGCGGCTGACTTCCGGGTCGCCGAGGGAGCGCTGCGATGACCCACTACGACGTCCTGGTGGTCGGCTCCGGCTTCGGGGGGAGCGTCACGGCGCTGCGGCTGGCCGAGAAGGGCTACCGGGTCGGCGTGCTCGAGGCCGGCCGCCGCTTCGGCGACGACGAGCTGCCGACCACGTCGTGGAAGGTGCGCGACTACGTCTTCAACCCGGCGCTCGGCTGCTACGGCCTGCTCCGGATGACCCTGCTCAAGGACGTCCTGGTGCTCACCGGCGCGGGCGTCGGGGGTGGCTCGCTCGTCTACGCCAACACGCTCTACGAGCCGCCCCGGGCGTTCTTCGACGACCCGCACTGGGCGGGGATCACCGACTGGGCCGACGAGCTGGCGCCCTACTACGACCAGGCGCGGCGGATGCTCGGCATGACGCCGTACCCGCGCCGCTCGCCGTCCGACCTGGTGATGAAGGCGGTGGCGAAGGACCTCGGTGTCGGCGACAGCTTCGGGCCGACGCCGGTGGGCGTGCTGTTCGGGGAGCGTCCGGGCGAGCGGGTCGCGGACCCGTTCTTCGGTGGCGCGGGCCCGGAGCGCACGACCTGTACCGACTGCGGTGCCTGCATGACCGGCTGCCGGGTCGGGGCCAAGAACACGACGGTCAAGAACTACCTCCATCTCGCCGAGGCGGCCGGCGCCGTCGTGCATCCGATGACGACGGTCACCGACGTGCGGCCCCGCCCCGGAGGTGGGTACGACGTCACGACCCGCCGCACCGACGGCAAGCTCCGCCGCGGCCGGCGGGCCTTCACCGCCGACCAGGTGGTGTTCGCCGCGGCGTCGCTCGGCACCCAGCGGCTGCTCCACCGGCTTCGCGACCACGGCAGCCTGCCCGCCGTCTCGCCGCGCCTCGGCGAGCTGACCCGCACCAACTCCGAGGCGATCCTCGGGGTCCGGGCCCGCGGCGACGAGGTCGACTACTCCCGCGGCGTGGCGATCACCTCCTCGCTGCACGTCGACGAGCACACGCACGTCGAGCCGGTCCGCTATGGGCGCGGCAGCAACCTGCTCGGCCTGCTGATGGCCACCCTGACCGACGTGCCCGCCGACGGCCGCAACCGGGCGCTCGCTGGGCTGCGGGAGATGTGGCGCCGGCGCCGCGACCTGCCCCGCCTGCACGACCCGCGCGGCTGGTCCGAGCAGACCATCGTGCTGCTCGTCATGCAGAGCCTCGACAACTCGCTGACGACGTACCTGCGCCGTCGGCCGTGGGGTCGCACCCTCACCACCAGGCAGGGGACCGGGGCGACCAACCCGGTCTGGATCCCGCAGGGCCACGCGGTCGCGCGCAAGGTCGCCGAGGAGGTCGACGGCATCCCCGGCGGCACCTGGGCCGACCTGGTCAACGTCCCCGCGACCGGCCACCTGATCGGCGGCTGCCCGATCGGCGAGTCCGCGCGGAACGGCGTCGTCGACCCGTACCACCGTCTGCACGGGTACGACGGCCTCCACGTCATCGACGGCTCCACCGTCGCGGCCAACCTGGGGGTGAACCCGTCGCTGACCATCACCGCGATGGCGGAGCGGGCCGTGGCGCTGTGGCCCAACAAGGGCGAGGCGGACCCACGCCCGGCCCGGGGCGCGTCGTACCGGCGGGTCGAGCCGGTGGCGCCGGCCCGGCCCGCGGTGCCGGAGGGCGCGCCCGGGGCGTACCGGATCGCCCGCACCTGACGTCACCGACCGGCCGGCTGAGGGTCAGGACGGCGGCCGCTCCTCGACGACCGTCCCGTCCAGGGCGAAGTCGACGGACGCGCTCTGGTTGAACTCGTTGCTCGTCGAGGCCGTGATCCACTCGGGCGTCGGGTCCTCGGGATCCGGCTTCGAGATGTAGATCGAGCAGTCCTTCGGGTCCTCGATCAGCTTCTGCGCGTGGGGGCACAGGCCGTCCAGGATGGCGCTGTCGACGTCGGCGAGGTCGAAGGCCTCCTCGTGTCCCGTGCCCTTGGTGGACTCGCTGAGCTCGCCGTTCCAGTAGTAGCTGATCTCGCGCTCGTCCGACGTGTCGTCCAGCTTGTAGGGCACGTCCACCACGGCGTAGTCCGGATAGATGATGGCGTTGCGCACCAGCGACGAGCCCCGCTCCTCCTGCAGCGCCGCCACCAGCGCGTCGAAGCCCCTGTCGGTCTGCGGCTTGTCGGCGCCGTCGTCCCCGGCGGCGAGGACGAAGATCAGCGTCGTCACGGCGACGACCGCGACCACGCCGCCGACGATCAGCCGCACCGGGGGACCGCCGGTCCGCCGGATCGTGCGTTCCTCGAGGCTGCGGACCGGCTTCGGCTCCTTGGGGGTCCGGTACTGCTTCCATGTGCGGGGGGCCACGGCAGAACGCTAGCCGCCGAGGCCGTGCGACGATGGTCGCATGGCCGAATCGACGACTCCCACGCCGGCGCCCGACCACGACGTCGCGGCCGAGGTCGTCGAGCTGTGCCGCGACCTGATCCGGATCGACACGTCCAACTACGGCGGCGGGGAGTCGACCGGCGAGCGGAAGGCCGCCGAGCACGTCGCGACCCTGCTCGACGAGGTCGGGATCGCCGCCGAGGTGATCGAGACGAAGCCGGGCCGGGCGAACGTCGTGGCCCGCTGGGGCGGCTCCGCGACCTCGGCGACGGCCGAGCGGGGGGCGCTGCTGCTGCACGGCCACCTCGACGTCGTACCGGCGGCGGCGGAGGACTGGGCCGTCCACCCGTTCAGCGGGGAGGTGCGGGACTGCCCTCAAGGTGGGCTCAGCGTCTGGGGGCGCGGCGCGGTCGACATGAAGGACTTCGACGCGATGCTGCTCTCGGTGGTCCGGGCCCGCCAGCGCGCGGGGCGGGTGCCCGAGCGCGAGGTGGTGCTCTGCTTCACCGCCGACGAGGAGGCGGGTGGCCACGACGGGGCGCAGCTGCTGGTCGAGAACCACGCCGAGTGGTTCGAGGGCTGCACCGAGGCGGTCGGCGAGGTCGGCGGCTTCAGCACCACGGTGCGCGGTCGGCGGCTGTACCTGATCGAGGCCGCCGAGAAGGGCATGGCCTGGATGCGGTTGAGCGCCCGCGGTCGCGCGGGCCACGGCTCGATGCTGAACGACGACAACGCGGTCACCCGGCTGGCCGCGGCGGTGGCCCGGATCGGCGCCCACGACTGGCCGGTCCGGCTCACGCCGACCATGCGCACCCTGCTCGCCACCGTCGGCGAGCTCGCCGGCGTCGAGGCCACGCCGGAGAACGCGCCCGCGTTGGTCGAGGAGTTCGGCGGCGCGGCCCGGATGCTCGGCGCCGTGCTGCGCAACTCGACGAACCCGACCATGCTCGAGGCCGGCTACAAGGTCAACGTGATCCCCACCGACGCCACCGCCCACGTCGACGGGCGGTTCCTGCCGGGCTTCGAGGACGAGTTCTTCGCGACCCTGGCCGAGCTGACCGGCGAGGGGGTCGACGTCGACTTCGTGTCGCGCCAGGCGCCCTGGGAGACGCCGTACGACGGCGCGCTGGTCGACGCGATGACCCGCAGCCTGCTGGCGGAGGACCCCGAGGCGCTGGTCGCGCCGTACCTGATGAGCGGCGGCACCGACGCCAAGCACTTCACCAAGCTCGGGATGCGCTCGTTCGGGTTCGCGCCGCTGCGCCTGCCCGGGGAGCTCGACTTCACCGCGCTCTTCCACGGCGTGGACGAGCGGGTCCCCGTCGACGCGCTGGAGTTCGGGGCGCGCGTCCTGGACCGGTTCCTCGACCAGGCCTGAACCCTCGGCTCGCCCGGCGCGTGGCGGGCTGCTGCGGCAGATCCGCCGACCCGGGGGGGAATCGGGGATCAGGCCGTGCGGACGGCCCGGATGATCTTGCGCCGCAGCACCACGCGGCGCCGCCCGTCCGGGCCGATCTGCACCCGGTCGAGCTCCCAGCCGCCGTGCTCGGCGCGCTCGACGAGCAGCTTGGCGACCATGTTGCGCGAGAACTCGCGGTCGAAGGTGACCCGGTCGAACTCCCACTCGACGCCGCGGCCCAGGCCGCGCATCACGCCGGGACGGAGCAGGGAGACGGTCATGCGGCACCTCCGGAGACGTCGTCGAGGGCGGCCCGGATCTCGGGAGGCAGCACCTTCGCCTCCGAGCCGAGCGCGCCCCCGAGCTGGGCGGCGGTCCGGGCGCCGACGACCGGCGCGGTGACGCCGGGGGAGTCGCGCACCCAGACCAGGGCGACCTCGAGCGGGGTCCAGCCGAGGCCGTCGGCCGCGCGGGCGACCGCCTCGACGATGCCGCGGCTGTGCTCGTCGAGATAGGCGTCGACGAAGCCCGCGAACACGGGTGAGGCCGCCCGGGAGTCCGACGGCGTGCCGGTGCGGTACTTGCCGGTCAGCACCCCCCGACCCAGCGGCGACCACGGGAACAGGCCCAGGCCCAGCGCCTCGACCGCCGGCAGCACCTCCCGCTCGACGCGGCGGTTGACCAGGGAGTACTCCATCTGGGTCGACGTGATCCGGGCCCGTCCGGCGACAGCCTCCTGCAGAGTGGCCGCGCGGGCGGTCTGCCAGCCGGTGAAGTTGGAGATGCCGACGTACGTCGCCCGGCCGCTGCTCACCGCGAGGTCGAGCGCCCCCAGCGTCTCCTCGAGCGGGACGTCGTCGCTCCAGATGTGGACCTGCCACAGGTCGACGTGATCAGTGCCGAGCCGCTTCAGCGAGCTGTCGAGCCCGCGCAGCATCGCGCCGCGGGAGGTGTCGGTGAGCCGCTCGCTGCCGCGCCGCCAGATGCCGGCCTTGGTCGCCAGCACCACCTCCTCACGCCGGACGACGTCGCCCAGCAGGGACCCGAGAAGAGCCTCGGAGCGGCCGTCGGTGTAGCCCGCGGCGGTGTCGACCGTCGTACCGCCGGCCTCGACGAACGCGGCCAGCTGGTCGCGCGCCTCGTGCTCGTCGGTGTCCTTGCCCCAGGTCATCGTGCCGAGGGCGAGGCGCGAGACCCGGAGGCCGCTGGCGCCGACGTACCGCTGCTGCATGGGGCACAAGGTATCCGCCCGGCCGAGCGGGACGCGCCGGGCACGCCGATGACGGTCGTGACCGGGCAGTCCCTAGGATGGCGCGTCGTGGCGGACTACCTGCAGGCAGTGTTCCTCGGCGTGCTCCAGGGACTCACCGAGTTCCTCCCGATCTCCAGCAGCGCACACCTGCGGATCTTCCCCGACCTGTTCGGCTGGGGCGACCCCGGCGCGGCGTTCACCGCGGTCATCCAGATCGGCACCGAGCTGGCCGTGCTGGTGTTCTTCCGCAAGGACATCTGGCGCATCGCCCGCGCCTGGGTGCTGTCGCTGTTCAAGCCGGAGTACCGCGGCGCCCTCGACGCCCGGATGGGCTGGTACATCATCGTCGGCTCACTGCCGATCGTGATCCTCGGCGTGCTGCTCAAGGACGTCATCGAGCGCGACTTCCGCAACCTGTGGATCATCGGCTGCACCCTGATCGTGCTCGGCCTGGTCCTCGGCCTCGCCGACCGGATCGGACGCAACGAGAAGGCGATCAAGCAGATGCGCCTGCGCGACGCCGCGCTGATGGGCGGTGCCCAGGCGCTCGCGCTCGTGCCCGGTGTCTCCCGCTCCGGCGCGACCCTGTCGATGGGGCGGTTCCTGGGCTACGAGCGGGAGGCGGCCACCCGGTTCGCCTTCCTCCTGGCCATCCCGGCCGTCGTCGGCGCGGGGGTGTTCGAGCTGAAGGAGATCGGCGATGTCGGGGTCGCGCACGCCGGGGAGGCCGACTACGGGTGGGGGCCCACCGCCGTGGCCACGGTCGTGTCCTTCGTGGTCGGGTACGCCGCCATCGCGTGGCTGCTGAGGTGGGTCACCACGAAGTCCTACACGCCGTTCGTCGTCTACCGGGTGATGCTCGGCGCGGCCGTGCTGGTCCTGCTCGGCACCGGGGTGCTGCACAGCTAGAACCACCCGGACTTCTTGAAGAAGATCCACAGTCCCGCCATCGTCGAGGCCATCAGCAGCAGGGCGAACGGGTAGCCGAAGGTCCAGTCCAGCTCCGGCATGTGCGTGAAGTTCATGCCGTAGACCCCGGCGATCAGCGTCGGTACGACGACCAGCGCGGCGCCCGCGGAGATCTTGCGCATGTCGTCGTTCTGCTGCATGGCGATGCGGGACACGTGCGCGTCGAACGCCGACGACAGCAGCGAGTCGAGGGTGTCGATCTCCTCGGCGGCCTGGGCGAGGTGGTCGCTGACGTCGCGGAAGAAGGGCGCCGCCTCGGCCTCGACGAGGTCGACGGTGCCGGTGGCGAAGCGCCGCATCGGCTCGCGCAGGGGGAGCACCGCGCGGCGTACCTCGGACAGCTCGCGCTTGAGGATGTAGATCCGGTCGCCGTCCTGGGTGCGCCGGTCGGAGAAGACGGAGGCCTCGACCTCGTCGACGTCGACCTGCAGCTCGGCGACGACCGCGGTGTATCCGTCGACGACGGCATCGCACACGGCGTAGATCACCGCCGAGGGCCCGTGGTCGAGGACGGTCTGCTTGCGCTCGAGATCGTGGCGGGCGTCGCTGAGCGCCGAGCCGCGACCGTGGCGGACGGTGATCACGAAGTCGGCGCCGATGAAGACGTTGATCTCGCCGGTCTCCACGGCGTCGTCCTCATCGACGTACCAGAGCGTCTTGAGGACGAGGAAGAGGTTGTTCTCGTACCGGTCGAGCTTCGGTCGCTGGTGCGCGACGACCGCGTCCTCGACGGCGAGCGGATGGAGGTCGAAAGCCTTCGCGATCTCGCCGAGCTCGATGTGGCTGGGCTCGTAGAGCCCGACCCAGACGAAGTCGTGCTCGGCGCTGGCGGCGGCCCGCAGGGCGGCATAGTCGTGGAGGTGGCAGTCCACCGGGAGGCGGACGCCTTGGCGGTAGACGGCGCTGTCGACGATCACGCACCAACGCTATGGCTAGGCTCCCCGCCATGGCCACCTTGCTGCTCGTCCGCCACGGCCGGACCACCGCGAACGCCTCGGGCGTCCTCGCCGGCCGTACGCCGGGCGTCCGGCTCGACGACCTCGGCGCCCAGCAGGCGGCCCGCGCGGGCGCCCGGATCGGCACGGTCCCGGTCGCTGCCCTGGTCACCAGCCCGCAGGAGCGGTGCCGGCAGACCGCCCGGGCGATCGCGACCGCCCAGCGCGACCGCGGCCACGCCGTGACGAAGGCGGTGACCGAGAAGGCGCTCGCCGAGTGCGACTACGGCGAGTGGCAGGGCCGGCCGATCAAGGAGCTGCTGCGCGAGCCGCTGTGGCAGACCGTGCAGCGCCAGCCCTCGGCGGTCGTGTTCCCCGGCGGCGAGTCGATGGTCACGATGCAGCACCGCGCGGTGGCCGCCGTACGACGCCTCGACGCGGCCGTCGTCCGCGAGCACGGGGCCGACGCGGTGTGGGTGGCGGTCAGCCACGGCGACATCATCAAGGCGGTGCTCGCCGACGCGCTCGGCATGCACCTCGACCTGTTCCAGCGGATCAACGTCGACCCGGCCTCGGTGTCCGTGATCCGGTACGCGCCCGATCGGCCGTACGTGCTCGCCAGCAACACCCACGACGGCGACCTGTCCTGGCTCGCGCCGAAGCCGGGGCGCAAGCGGCGCTCCCGCGCTCAGGGTGCGGTCGTCGGTGGCGGCGCGGGCCCGGACGCGGCTGACCACTAGGCTCGGAGCATGCCGATCGTCCACGGATTCGACCCGCCCGAGCGCTTCGTCGCCGGCACCGTCGGCGAGCCCGGCAGCCGCACCTTCTTCCTGCAGGCGCGCGCCGGCGGCCGGCTGGTGTCGGTGGCCCTGGAGAAGCAGCAGGTGATCGCGCTCGCGGAGCGGATCGACGAGCTGCTCGACGAGGTGATCGCCGACGGGCGGGCCCAGGGCGTCGTACCCGCGATGGCGCCGTTCGGGCTCGCCGACGACCAGCCCCTGGAGCTGCCGATCGAGGAGGAGTTCCGCGCCGGCACCATGACCCTGTCCTGGGACCCCGACGACGAGCGGGTGGTGGTCGAGGTGTTCCCCGTGGGCGAGGAGCCGGTGGAGCTCACCGACGGCGAGGACCCCGCCGAGCTGCTGCTGGTGCGGCTGGAGCCCGGCCAGGCCCGGGCGTTCGTCCGCCGCGCCGAGAACGTCGTCGGCGCCGGCCGCCCGACCTGCCCGTTCTGTGGCCAGCCGATCGACCCCGAGGGTCACCTGTGCGTGCGCGCCAACGGCTTCAAGCGGCGCGAGCCCACCACCGAGCAGTGAGCCTGGAGATCCGCGGCCGGATCATGCCGGCCTCGAATGCGACCTTCCTGGCTGAGCTCGACGGGCGCGAGGTCGTCTACAAGCCGGTCGCGGGGGAGCGGCCGCTGTGGGACTTCCCCGACGGGACGCTGGCCGACCGCGAGATCGCGGCGTACGCCGTCTCCGCGGCCACCGGCTGGGACCTGGTCCCGCGCACCTGGTGGGGCGAGGGCCCGCACGGTCCCGGCATGCTCCAGGAGTGGCAGGAGGTCGACCCCGACGACGACGCGGTCACCCTGGTCCGCTCCGGCGACGTGCCGGAGGGCTGGCTGGAGGTCGTGGAGGGGCTCGACGAGCGCGACCACCCGGTCACCCTCGTCCACGAGGACTCACCGGCCCTGCGCCGCCTCGCCGTCTACGACGTCCTGGTCAACAACGCCGACCGCAAGGGCGGCCACGTCCTCGCCATGCCCGGCGGCCACCGGTACGGCGTCGACCACGGCGTCGCCTTCCACCACGAGCCCAAGCTGCGCACCGTTCTGTGGGGCTGGGCCGGACGGCCGCTGAGCACCGAGGAGGTCGAGGTGGTCACCGTCGTGCTCGGCGCGGTCCGGGGGGAGCTGGGCGAGCGGCTGACGACGCATCTCGCCGAGCACGAGATCCGGGCGCTGGAGCGTCGTACCGAACGACTGCTGGCAGCCGGCGTCCTTCCCGGCCCCTCGGGGAGCTGGCCGGCGATCCCGTGGCCGCCGTTCTAGAGCCAACCCCTAACATCAAGGCATGCGCGCATGGAACGCACCGGGCCTCCCGGTGCTCCCGGTCACCGGACCCCAGGTCGTCCTCCACGACACCGCCACCGGCGGGAAGGTCGAGAGCCGTCCCGACGGCACCGCGCGTCTCTACGTCTGCGGCATCACGCCGTACGACGCCACGCACATCGGCCACGCCAACACCTATGTCGCCTTCGACCTGCTCAACCGGGCCTGGCGCACGGCCGGTCACGACGTCCGCTACGTCCAGAACGTCACCGACGTCGACGACCCGCTGCTCGAGCGGGCCGACAAGGTCGGGGTCGACTGGGTCGAGCTGGCCGAGCGCGAGACCGAGCTGTTCCGCAAGGACATGGAGGCGCTGCGCGTCCTCCCGCCGGCGGAGTACGTCGGCGCGGTCGAGTCGATCCCGCTGGTGATCGAGCTGATCGAGCGGCTCGAGGCCGCCGGCTCGGTCTACCGGGTCGAGCAGGACCTCTACTTCTCCGTCGCCGCGGACCCCGCCTTCGGCGAGGAGTCGAACTACGACCGCGAGACCATGCTCCGGTTCTTCGCCGAGCGCGGCGGCGACCCGGATCGCGACGGCAAGAAGGACCCGCTGGACTGCGTCGTGTGGCGCGGCGAGCGCGAGGGGGAGCCCTCGTGGGAGAGCCCGTTCGGCCGCGGCCGGCCCGGCTGGCACGTCGAGTGCGCGGCGATCGCGCTGCAGCACCTCGGCGGCGCCTTCGAGGTGCAGGCCGGCGGCAGCGACCTGGTCTTCCCGCACCACGAGATGTGCGCGGGCCACGTCCAGGTCGTGACCGGCGAGCCGTTCGCGAAGGTCTACAGCCACGCCGGGATGGTCGCCTACGACGGCGCGAAGATGTCCAAGTCGCTCGGCAACCTGGTCTTCGTCTCCGCGCTTCGCAACAGCGACATCGACCCGATGGCGATCCGGCTCGCACTGCTGCGCCACCACTACCGCACCGACTGGGAGTGGACCGATGCCCACCTGTGGCAGGCCGTGGACGACATCGCCGCCTGGCGCCGCGCCCTCGCCCTCGGCGCGGGTGCGCCCGCCGCGCCGGTCGTCGAGGAGATCCTGGCAGCGCTGGCCGACGACCTGGACGCGCCCCGCGCGAGCGCCGCGGTCGATGCCTGGGTGGCCGCCACGCTCGGCACCGACGGTCTCGCCGACACCAGCGACGCCGAGGCGGCGGTGGCGCTGCTTCCGGTGCTCGACGCCGCGCTCGGGCTGGCGCTCTAGCGGACTGGCGCTCTAGCGGACTGGCGGCAGGTTTCTCAAGGGATGCATAGATACCGACACTTCCCCGTTCAAATTCGAACGGGGAAGTGCAGTTTCGTCTGCATCCCTTGAGAAACCGACACCCCGGCTACCTCTCCTCGCCCCGCCGCTTGAGATACCTCTCGAACTCCCGGGCGATCGCCTCACCCGACGCCTCCGGCAGGTCGGCGGTGTCGCGCGACTCCTCCAGCGACCGGACGTAGTCGGCGATGTCCTCGTCCTCCTCGGCCAGCTCGTCGACGCCCCGTTCCCAGGCCCGGGCCTCGTCGGGCAGGTCGCCGAGGGGCATGGGGATCTCGAGCAGGTCCTCGAGCCGGGTGAGCAGGGCCAAGGTGGCCTTGGGGCAGGGCGGCTGGGCGACGTAGTGGGGGACCGCGGCCCAGTACGACACCGCCGGGATGTCGACCCGGGCGCACGCGTCCTGCAGCACGCCGACGATCCCGGTCGGTCCCTCGTACGTCGACTGCTCCAGCACCAGCCGGTCCATCAGGTCCGCCTCGGTGGTGGAGCCGGAGACGGGGATCGGGCGGGTGTGGGGGCTGTCGGAGAGCAGCGCCCCCAGGGTCACGAACAGCTCCCCGCCGAGATCGTCGATGGTGGCGAGGATCTCCGCGGTGAACTGTCGCCAGCGCATGTTCGGCTCGATCCCGCGGACCAGGATCACGTCGCGGTCCAGGCCGGGGGGAGAGGCGACGGCGACGTGGGTGCTGGGCCAGGTCAGCTTGCGGAAGCCGTTCTCGTCGATGCCGACGGTGGGACGGTTGACCTGGAAGTCGTAGTAGTCGTCGGGGTCGATCGCGGCCACGACCCGCGCGTCCCAGGCCCTCATCAGGTGGTCCACCACGGCGGTCGCCGACTCCGCGGCGTCGTTCCATCCCTCGAAGGCCGCGAGCACCACGGGCCGGACCAGCTCGGGGACCGTCTCGATCTCCATCACTGCACCAGCCTAGTCACGAGAACACGGGTAGCATCGGCACCAGCCGAGAGGCGTTGCAACGGACGGGCCACCGAGTGCTCCGTCCGCCACGCTCGGCCGAGACACCAAGGGCGCCTTCCACACTCTGGAAGGATGGGTTCATGGCTCAGTACCAGCCGCACGACGCGGCGTGGCAGCCCGACGCGACCGACGAGCTCACGGCGCTGCTCGCGGAGCGCATCGTCATTCTCGACGGCGCGATGGGCACCGCGATCCAGCGGGACCGGCCGGACGAGGCGGGCTACCGCGGGGAGCGGTTCGCCGGCTGGGAGTCCGACCTGATCGGCAACAACGACCTGCTCTCGATCACCCAGCCCGACATCATCGGCGGCATCCACCGCGAGTACCTCGAGGCCGGCGCCGACATCATCGAGACCAACACGTTCAGCTCCAACGCCATCGCGCTGGCCGACTACGGCATGGAGGAGCTCGCCTACGAGCTCAGTCTCGAGTCGGCGCGACTGGCCCGCGGCGTGGCCGACGAGGTCGCCGCGGAGACCGGCCGCAAGCGGTACGTCGCCGGTGCGATCGGCCCGACCACGCGCACCGCGTCCATCAGCCCCGACGTCAACGACCCGGGCGCCCGCAACGTCTCCTACGAGCAGCTCGCCGAGGCCTACCTGACCTGCGCGCGCGGACTGGTCGACGGCGGCGCCGACCTGCTGATGATCGAGACCATCTTCGACACTCTCAACGCCAAGGCGGCGATCTTCGCCGTCGAGACCCTCTTCGAGGAGACCGGCCGCCGCTGGCCGGTCATCGTCTCCGGGACGATCACCGACGCGTCCGGCCGCACGCTGTCCGGTCAGGTGACCGAGGCGTTCTGGGACTCGATCCGTCACGCCCGCCCGCTGGCGGTCGGCCTGAACTGCGCCCTCGGCGCCGCGGAGATGCGTCCGTACGTCGCCGAGCTCTCCCGGCTGGCCGACTCCTTCGTCTCGGTCTACCCGAACGCCGGCCTGCCCAACGCCTTCGGCGAGTACGACGAGGCACCGGCCGACACCGCCAAGGTGCTCGTCGAGTTCGCCGACGCGGGCTTCCTCAACATCGTCGGCGGCTGCTGCGGCACGACGCCGGACCACATCGCCGAGATCGCCCGGGTGATGGAGGGCCGTGCGGTCCGCCGCCCGGTGACCCACGAGCCCGCGATGCGCCTGTCCGGCCTGGAGCCGTTCACGATCACCGACGAGAGCCTGTTCGTGAACGTCGGCGAGCGCACCAACATCACCGGCTCGGCCCGGTTCCGCAACCTGATCAAGGACGGCGACTACGACACCGCCCTCTCGGTGGCCGCGCAGCAGGTCGAGGCCGGCGCCCAGGTCATCGACGTCAACATGGACGAGGGCATGATCGACGGCGTCGCCGCGATGGACCGCTTCGTCAAGCTGATCGCGAGCGAGCCCGACATCAGCCGGGTCCCGCTGATGATCGACTCCTCCAAGTGGGAGGTCATCGAGGCCGGCCTGCGCTGCGTCCAGGGCAAGCCCATCGTCAACTCGATCTCCATGAAGGAGGGCGAGGAGAAGTTCGTCGAGCAGGCCAACCTGTGCAAGAAGTACGGCGCGGCCGCGGTCGTGATGGCCTTCGACGAGGACGGCCAGGCCGACAACCTCGAGCGCCGCAAGGCGATCTGCGAGCGTGCCTACCGAGTGCTGGTGGACAAGGTCGGCTTCCCGGCCGAGGACATCATCTTCGACCCGAACGTGTTCGCGGTCGCGACCGGCATCGAGGAGCACGCCGGCTACGGCGTCGACTTCATCGAGGCGACCCGGTGGATCAAGCAGAACCTGCCCGGCGCCAAGGTCTCCGGCGGCATCTCGAACGTCTCGTTCAGCTTCCGCGGCAACAACGCGGTGCGCGAGGCGATCCACGCGGTGTTCTTGTTCCACGCCATCGAGGCGGGCCTCGACATGGGCATCGTCAACGCGGGCGCGCTGGTGCCGTACGACACGATCGACCCCGACCTGCGCGACGCGATCGAGGACGTCATCCTCAACCGCACCGACGACACGCTCGCGGCCACCGAGCGCCTGCTCGGGCTCGCCGAGGCGTACCGCGGCAGCGGCGAGAAGGTCGAGGCCGCCGAGGAGGAATGGCGCGCGCTGCCCGTGGGGGAGCGGATCACGCATGCGCTGGTGAAGGGCCTCGACGGCTTCGTCGAGGGCGACACCGAGGAGCTGCGGCAGGAGATCGCCGCCCGCGGCGGCCGCCCGATCGAGGTGATCGAGGGCCCGCTGATGGACGGCATGAACGTCGTCGGCGACCTGTTCGGCGCCGGCAAGATGTTCCTCCCGCAGGTCGTGAAGTCGGCCCGGGTGATGAAGAAGGCCGTCGCCTACCTGATCCCCTTCATCGAGGAGGAGAAGGCGGCCAACCCGGAGCTCGCCCAGGCCAAGGACACCAACGGCACGATCGTGCTCGCGACCGTCAAGGGCGACGTGCACGACATCGGCAAGAACATCGTCGGCGTGGTGCTGTCGTGCAACAACTACGAGGTCATCGACCTCGGCGTGATGGTGCCGGCCCAGAAGATCCTCGACACGGCCAAGGAGGTCGGGGCCGACATCATCGGCCTGTCCGGCCTGATCACCCCCAGCCTCGACGAGATGGTCGGCTTCGCGGCCGAGATGCAGCGCGTCGGACTCGAGATCCCGTTGCTCATCGGCGGTGCGACGACCTCGCGCGCCCACACGGCGGTGAAGATCGACCGGAAGTACGACGGTCCGGTCGTCTGGGTCAAGGACGCCTCCCGGTCGGTCCCGACCGCCGCCGCGCTGCTCGACGACCGGCAGCGCCCGGCGCTGCTGGAGGCCACGAAGGCCGACTACGACTCGCTGCGCGCCCGGCACTCCCAGAAGTCCGAGCGCCCCCAGCTGTCGTTCGCCGACGCCCAGGACAACAAGTCGCCGATCGACTGGGACGGCTACGCCCCGCCGCAGCCGCGCGCCCCCGGCGTCCACGTCCTCGCCGACTACGACCTCACCGAGCTGCGCGACTACATCGACTGGCAGCCGTTCTTCAACGCCTGGGAGATGAAGGGCAAGTTCCCCGACATCCTCAACAGCCCGACCCACGGCGAGACCGCCCGCAAGCTGTACGACGACGCGCAGGCCATGCTCGACAAGCTGGTCACGGAGAAGTGGCTGACGGCCAACGGGGTCTACGGCCTGTTCCCGGCCGCGAGCACGGGCGAGGACGTCGTCGTGTACGCCGACGAGTCGCGCGCCGCCGTACGCGCCACGCTGCACCAGCTGCGCCAGCAGGGCCAGCACCGCGCCGGCGTCCCGAACCGGTCGCTCGCCGACTACGTCGCCCCGATCGGGAGCGAGCTGTCCGGCGGCGGCGACTGGGTCGGCGCGTTCGCCGTCACGGCCGGCATCGGCACCACCGAGCGGATCATGGCGTTCAAGGAGGAGCTCGACGACTACTCCGCGATCCTGCTCGAGGCGCTGGCCGACCGCCTGGCCGAGGCGTTCGCCGAGCGACTGCACCAGCGGGTGCGTACCGAGTTCTGGGCGCACGTCCCGCAGGAGCAGCTGAGCAACGAGGACCTGATCGCCGAGAAGTACACCGGCATCCGGCCCGCCCCCGGCTACCCCGCCTGCCCGGACCACACCGAGAAGCGCACCATCTGGGAGCTGCTCGACGTCCACGCCAACACCGGCATCGAGCTCACCGAGTCGATGGCGATGTGGCCTGGCGCGTCGGTGTCCGGCATCTACTACAGCCACCCCGACGCGCAGTACTTCGTCGTCGGGCGGCTGGGCCGCGACCAGATCGCCGACTACGCCGAGCGCAAGGGCTGGACCGTGCAGGAGACCGAGCGGTGGCTCTCGCCGAACCTGGGGTACGACCCGGAGGACTGAGATCCCTCGGAGAGCGCCCGGATCCCGTCGCCGAGCCGACGCTCAATCTCCTAGGCTGGTGTCGTGAACCTGCCTGCTGCGGTCCTGTGGGACATGGACGGCACCCTCGTCGACACCGAGCCCTACTGGATGGCCACCGAGGAGGCCATCGCCGCCGAGCACGGCGGCACCTGGACCCACGAGGACGCGATGCGGCTCGTGGGCAACGAGCTGATGGCGTCGGGGGAGTACATCAAGGCCAAGCTCGGCCTGGCGCAGTCGGCCGGGGAGGTCGTCGAGATGCTGCTCGACGGCGTGGTCGCGCAGGTACGGCACGCCGTGCCGTGGTGCGCGGGCGCCCGGGAGCTGCTCCTCGCGCTGCACGAAGCCGGCGTGCCGTGTGCCCTGGTGACCATGTCCTACCAGCGGTTCGTCGCCCCGATCCTCGAGCACCTCCCGCCGGAGACCTTCCGCGTGATCGTCACCGGCGACATGGTCGACAACGGGAAGCCGCACCCCGAGGCCTACCTCACCGCGGCCGCCGCGCTCGGCGTCGACCCCGCCGACTGCGTCGCGATCGAGGACTCGCCGACCGGCGCCACCTCGGCCGCGGCCGCCGGATGCCAGGTGCTCGTGGTGCCCAACCACGTCCCCGTGCTGCCCGGTCCGGGGCGCGTCTTCCGCGAGACCCTCGAGGACGTCACTCCGGCGGAGCTGGGCTCGCTTCGCTGACCCGCGGCGGCGGGTACGGCGGCGGCGTGCCGCCGTACGCCGGGCAGATCGCCTGGTGGGCGCACCAGCGACAGCCGGCTCCCTTGCGGGCCTCGAACACCTTCTTCTCGGTCGCCGCGCTGATCGCGTCCCAGACGGCCAGCACCTTGCGCTCGGTGGCGAGGAGGTCCTGCTCGTCCGGCTCGTAGCGCAGCACCTCGCTGTTGCCGAGGTAGACCAGCTGGAGCATCTTCGGCACGACCCCGCGCATCCGCCAGAGCACCAGCGCGTAGAACTTGAGCTGGAACAGCGCCTTGCCCTCGAACATCTCGTTGGGCGAGGGGCCTGTCTTGTAGTCCACCACCCGGATGGAGCCGTCGGGCGCGACGTCGACCCGGTCGATGACCCCCCGTAGCAGGAGCTTGGCGTCGGTGAGCGTCTCGACGTACAGCTCCCGCTCGGCGGGCTCGAGGCGGGTGGGGTCCTCGAGGTCGAAGTACTTCGCGAGCGTGTCGTGACAGGAGGCGAGCCACTCCGTGATCTCCGGGCCGTCCTCGGGGAACATCGAGGTGACGGCGGGCTCGAGCTCCTGGAGCTCGGCCCAGGCGGGAGCGAGCATCCGGTCGGCCTGCTCGGGGGTGCGGTCGGGGGCGGGCAGGTCGTAGAGCTGCTCGAGGACCCGGTGGACGACGGTGCCGCGCACCGCGGCGGGCGAGGCGGGCTCGGGGAGCCGGTCGATGCTGCGGAAGCGGTAGAGCAGCGGGCAGTTGAGGAAGTCGCCGACCCGCGAGGGGGAGAGCGCGCCGAGCACCTCGACCCCGTCGACGCGGGTGCCGCCCCGCTCCGAGGGGTCGGCCGGCTCGATGCCGGGAGCTGCGGTGCTGGTCATGCGCTCGACACTAGGCCAGCCCTCCGACATCGCCACGCGACCGGGCGCGAGGAACCAGCGCCGAGGACGTCCGGCAGCCGCTGGCCGGATAGCCTCGTCATGTGTCCGGAGACCAGCGATCCGCCCAGGAGCGTGCGCCCCTGCCCCGGGGCATGTTCCGGATCGGCCGGATCGCCGGCAGCGACGTACTCGTGTCGAGCTCATGGTTCCTGATCGCGGGCCTGATCGCGGTGGTGATGAGCCCGCGGGTCGAGCAGGTGCAGCCGGGCCTCGGCGCGTGGACCTACGTCGTCGGGATCGCCTTCGCGATCGCGCTCTACCTCGCGGTGCTGCTCCACGAGGCCTCGCACGCGGTGGTGGCCCGCCGGTTCGGCTTCACGGTCCATTCGATCACGCTGCACTTCCTCGGCGGCGCCACGTCCATCGAGGGCGAGGCGCGGCGACCGCGCCAGGAGTTCTGGATCGCCGTGGTCGGCCCGATCACCTCGATCGCGGTCGGTGCCGCCGCGCTGGCCGCCTGGTTCGTCACCCCCGACGGGCTGCTCCGGCTCGTGATCGAGGGTCTGGCCGGCGCCAACCTGATGATCGGCGTCCTCAACCTGGTCCCGGGGCTGCCCCTCGACGGCGGCCGGGTGCTCAAGGCCGGCGTCTGGGCGATCACCGGTCGAGTCCACACCGGCACCGCCGTCGCGGCCTGGACCGGTCGGGGCACCGCCGTCCTCGTCGCGGTGTGGGCCCTGTGGTCCTCGCGCGACGGCTCTCTCGTCAACCCGCTCGTGCTCCTCGTCGTCGCCCTGTTCCTGTGGTCCGGTGCCAGCCGGGCGCTCGCGGTCGCCGGGATCACCCGCCAGTTCAACGGCGTGGTGGCCAGCGACCTCGCGCGGCGCGCCCTCACCGTCGCCGCCGACCTCCCGCTGGCCGAGGCGATGCGCCAGGCGCGCGAGGCCGGCGCCGGCAGCATCGTCACCACGACCGCCGACGGGCGCCCGGTCGGCGTCGTCGACGAGACTGCCGCGCGAGCCGTGCCCCCGGAGCGCGCGCCCTGGGTCGCCGTCTCCAGCGTCGCCCGCACCCTCGAGCCGGGCCTGGCCCTGCCGGTGCGGATCACCGGCGCCGCCCTGCTCGACAAGGTCCGGTCCACCCCCGCGTCGGAGTACGTCCTGCTCGACGACGAGGGCCGGGTGTACGGCGTGCTCGCCGCCGCCGACCTGATCCGCGCTGTCCGACGTTAGAGGCCGGTCCCGGAGCCGGTAGATTGCGCCGGTGACCGATGCGCCCCCCAGCCCCACTGGCGACGTCCCTCCCGAGGCCTGGTCCGGAGTCCACCGCGGCCCCCTGCGGGCCGGCGAGTGGGTCCGGCTGGTCGACGGCAAGGGCCGCAAGCACAACTTCGAGCTCGTGCCCGGCAAGCGGTTCTTCTCCAACAAGGGCCACCTCGAGCACGACGAGCTGATCGGTCGCGAGGAGGGCTTCGCGGTCACCTCGTCGGTCGGCGGGGAGTACCTCGTCTTCCGCCCGCTGCTCTCGGAGTTCGTCGTGTCGATGCCGCGCGGCGCGGCCGTGGTCTACCCGAAGGACTCCGCCCAGATCGTGGCGATGGCCGACATCTTCCCCGGCGCGCACGTCGTCGAGGCCGGCGTCGGCTCCGGCGCGCTCACCTGCTCGCTGCTGCGGGCGGTCGGGCCCCACGGCCGGGTGTCGTCGTACGAGCGTCGCGAGGAGTTCGCCGACGTGGCGCGCCGCAACGTCACGCAGTTCTTCGGCGGCGACCATCCGGCCTGGAGCCTGACTCTCGGCGACCTCGCCGAGGCGCTGCCCGCGTCGGGTGAGCGCTGCGACCGGATCATCCTCGACATGCTGGCCCCGTGGGACTGCCTCGACGCCGCCGCCGATGCGCTGCTGCCCGGCGGCATCGTGTGCGCGTACGTCGCCACCACCACCCAGCTGTCGAAGTTCGTGGAGGCGGTGCGGGTGCATGGCGGGTTCACCGAGCCCGCGCCCTGGGAGTCGCTGGTGCGCGACTGGCACGTCGAGGGGCTGGCCGTGCGCCCGGGCCACAAGATGATCGGGCACACCGCCTTCCTCGTCACCGCCCGCCGGATGGCTCCCGGCGAGCGGGCGCCGCTCAAGAAGCGCCGCCCGGCACCGGGGGCGTACGGCCCGGACTACGCCGGGCCCCGGCCGCCCGGCGTAGCGGAGATGTCGGCGGACGACTGAGCCCGCGGACGTTGCGGTGTGGTCGCAAACCGCGACGATTCCGCCCCGAGACGCGGTGTTCGTGCCCAAACGCCGTTAATCACTTCCTTGTAACACTCGCCCGAGTAGTGTCGGACCAAGGAGGTGTGCCATGACGAGCATGGGAGAAGGCACGAGCGGCGGACACCGCTCCCCGAGCCGTGAGGAGCTCGAGGACCAGGTGCGCTACCTCGAGGAGGAGGTCGGCGACCTGCGGCGTCGCCTGGTCGACAGCCCGTCCGGCGCGGCCCGCTCCATCGAGGCGAGGCTCGCGGAGGCCCAGCGGTCGCTGGCGGCGGTGACGGCCCAGAACGAGCGGCTGGCCGGGACGCTGCGCGAGGCCCGCGACCAGATCCTCAAGCTCAAGGAGGAGGTCGACCGGCTGGCCCAGCCGCCGGCAGGCTTCGGCACCTTCCTCCAGCGCAACGAGGACGACACGGTCGACGTGTTCACCGGTGGTCGCAAGCTGCGGGTGACGGTGAGCCCGAGCGTCGAGCTCGACACGCTGCGGCGTGGCCAGGAGGTGATGCTCAACGAGTCGCTCAACGTGGTCGCGGCGTTCGACTACGAGACGGTCGGCGAGGTCGTCATGCTCAAGGAGGTGCTGGCCGACGGCGAGCGCGTCCTGGTCATCGCGAACGCCGACGAGGAGCGCGTCGTGCGCCTCGCCGAGCCGCTGCTCGCCGAGACGCTGCGCGCCGGCGACTCGCTGCTGCTCGACTCCCGCGCCGGGTACGTCTACGAGAAGGTCCCGAAGTCGGAGGTCGAGGAGCTGGTCCTCGAAGAGGTCCCCGACATCACCTACGACACGATCGGTGGCCTCGGCAACCAGATCGAGGCGATCCAGGACGCCGTCGAGCTGCCCTACCTCTACCCGGAGCTGTTCGCCGAGCACGAGCTCAAGCCGCCCAAGGGCATCCTGCTCTACGGCCCTCCCGGCTGCGGCAAGACGCTGATCGCGAAGGCCGTGGCCAACTCGCTGGCCAAGAAGGTCGCCGCGAAGACCGGCCAGGAGGGGAAGTCCTACTTCCTCAACATCAAGGGTCCTGAGCTGCTCAACAAGTACGTCGGCGAGACCGAGCGCCACATCCGGCTGGTGTTCCAGCGGGCCCGCGAGAAGGCCAGCACCGGTACGCCGGTCATCGTGTTCTTCGACGAGATGGACTCGCTGTTCCGCACCCGCGGCTCCGGCGTCTCCTCGGACGTCGAGAACACCATCGTCCCGCAGCTGCTCAGTGAGATCGACGGCGTCGAGCTGCTCGAGAACGTGCTGGTCATCGGCGCCTCGAACCGTGAGGACATGATCGACCCGGCGATCCTGCGGCCCGGCCGGCTCGACGTGAAGATCAAGATCGAGCGCCCCGACGCCGAGTCGGCGCGCGACATCTTCAGCAAGTACCTCACCCAGAGCCTGCCGCTGCACGCCGAGGACCTCGCCGAGTTCAGCGGCGACCGCAAGGCCACCGTGGGCGGGATGATCCGGGCGACGGTGGAGCGGATGTACTCCGAGACCGAGGAGAACCGCTTCCTGGAGGTCACCTACGCCAACGGCGACAAGGAGGTCTTGTACTTCAAGGACTTCAACTCCGGCGCGATGATCCAGAACATCGTCGACCGCGCCAAGAAGATGGCGATCAAGGACTTCCTCGAGCACGACCAGAAGGGGCTAAGGGTCTCCCACCTGCTCCAGGCGTGCGTCGACGAGTTCAAGGAGAACGAGGACCTGCCCAACACGACCAACCCCGATGACTGGGCGCGGATCTCGGGCAAGAAGGGCGAGCGGATCGTGTTCATCCGCACGCTCATCACCGGCAAGCAGGGCACCGAGCCGGGCCGGTCCATCGACACGGTCAACGACACGGGTCAGTACCTCTAGGTGGCGGCGAGACCGGACGCGATCCGGTCGAGCAGCAGTGCCTCGGCGAGGCACGCCTTGCGGAACTCGCCGAGGTGCAGGCTCTCGTCGATGCCGTGCGCGCGCGTGTCCGGGTCCTCGACGGCGCTCACCAGGACGGTGGCCTCGGGGAAGGTCTCGGCGAGCAGGTGGATGAGCGGGATCGAGCCGCCGACGCCGATGTCGACCGGCTCGGCGTCCCACGCGTCGCGCAGGGCGCCGGTCATCACGGCGTGGGCGACGCTGTCGTCGCCCAGGTCCACCGGGTGCGCCGAGGCGCGCAGCGTCGTGGCGACCTCGGCGCCGTGCGGCACGTGCGCGCGCAGGTGGGCGGTGACCGCCTCGACCGCCGCCTCGGGTACGACGCCCGGCGGGATCCGCACCGAGAGACGAGCCGTCGCGCGGGCGCGCAGCACGTGGGCCCCGTCGCCGACGGGCGGCAGGTCGGTGCCGATGAGGGTGATCGACGGCTGGCGCCACAGGCGCGCGGTGAGCGAGCCGCGGCCCGGCAGGGACGAGGCCGGGAGGACACCGGCGTCGGCGCGGAGCACCTGCTCGTCGTACTCGACGCCGGGGGTGAGGACCTCCCCGTGGAGACCCTCGACGGCGACGGCCCCGTCGGCGTCGTGGAGGCTGGCCACGGTGCGCACCAGCGCGCCGGCGGCGTCCGGTACGGCGCCGCCCCACGCCCCGGAGTGCAGGTCGTGGTCCAGCACGCCGACGGTGACCTCGAGGTCGAGGATGCCGCGCAGCGACGTGGTGAGCGAGGGCGTGCCGACGGCCCAGTTGACCGAGTCGGCGACCACGACGACGTCGGCGGCCAGCGCGTCCCGGTGCTCGACCAGGAGCTGGGGGAGGCTGGGGGAGCCGATCTCCTCCTCGCCCTCGACCAGGATCCGGACGTTGCAGCCCAGCTCGCGGCCGAGCACGGCCAGCGCGGCCAGGTGGACGCCGATGCCGGCCTTGTCGTCGGCGGCGCCCCGGCCGAAGAGCCGCTCGCCGCGCCGCGTCGCCTCGAACGGCGGGCTGGTCCACGCGCCGGCCTCACCGGTCGGCTGCACGTCGTGGTGGGCGTACAGCAGCACCGTCGGGCCCGGGACCGGCGGGGTCCGGCTCGACGCCCGCGCCGCGCGTCGCCCTGTGCGGATTCCCACGGGCTTGTCATGATGGTCCCGACCACCCGCCGACTCCTGAAGGAGCCATCCCATGAAGAAGCTCATCATCGTCGCCCTCGTCGCGCTCGGCGTCACCGCCGCCGTCAAGGTCGCGAAGAGCCGCTGAG
This sequence comes from Nocardioides sp. S5-5, assembly GCF_054954065.1. Lineage (NCBI taxonomy): Bacteria > Bacillati > Actinomycetota > Actinomycetes > Propionibacteriales > Nocardioidaceae > Nocardioides > Nocardioides sp. S5-5. The sequence goes on along the minus strand of NZ_CP199913.1, from coordinate 2,518,637 downwards.
CCCGCTCTGACGCACGACGCCCCGGCACGGACCCGTGCCGGGGCGTCGTGCGTACCCGTAGGCTGGGTGGCATGAGCGTGCGCCGCGTGATGGGCACCGAGGTGGAGTACGGCATCTCGGTCCAGGGCCAGCCGACCGCCAACCCGATGGTGGCCTCGTCGCAGGTCGTCAACGCCTATGCGACGGCGACCGTGCGGGCGCGCCGGGCGCGCTGGGACTTCGAGGAGGAGTCGCCGCTGCGCGACGCGCGGGGCTTCGACATGTCGCGCCAGATCGCGGACCCGACCCAGCTCACCGACGAGGACCTCGGCCTCGCCAACGTCATCCTCACCAACGGCGCCCGGCTCTACGTCGACCACGCGCACCCGGAGTACTCCACGCCCGAGGTCGTCACCCCGCTCGACATCGTGCGGTGGGACAAGGCGGGGGAGCAGGTCATGCTCGACGCCGCCCGGCGCGCCCAGCAGCTGCCCGGCAACCCGGCGATCGTGCTCTACAAGAACAACACCGACAACAAGGGTGCGTCGTACGGCGCGCACGAGAACTACCTGATGCGCCGCTCGACCCCCTTCGCCGACATCGTCCGGCACCTGACGCCCTTCTTCGTCAGCCGCCAGGTGTTCTGCGGCGCCGGCCGGGTCGGCAAGGGACAGGACGGGCGCGACCACGGCTACCAGATCAGCCAGCGCGCCGACTTCTTCGAGGTCGAGGTCGGGCTGGAGACGACCCTCAAGCGGCCGATCATCAACACCCGCGACGAGCCCCACGCCGACCCGGAGCGCTACCGGCGGCTGCACGTCATCATCGGCGACGCCAACCTGTCCGAGATCGCGACCTACCTCAAGGTCGGCACCACCTCGCTGGTCCTCGCGATGATCGAGGACCGGTTCATCACCCGCGACCTGGTCGTCGACACACCGGTCGCGGCGCTGCGCGCCGTCTCCCATGACCCTTCGCTGCGTCGTACCGTGACCATGGCCGACGGCCGCAAGCTGACCGGCATCCAGCTCCAGCTGGAGTACCTCGACCTGGCCAAGAAGTACGTCGAGGACCGCTACGGCGCCGACGCCGACCCCCAGACGGTCGACGTGCTCGCGCGCTGGGAGGACGTCCTCGCCCGCCTGGAGTCCGACCCGATGTCGCTGGCCGACCAGCTCGACTGGGTCGCGAAGCTGAAGCTGATCGAGCAGTACCGCTCCCGCGACGGCCTGGCCTGGGACGACGCGAAGCTCCAGCTGATCGACTACCAGTACTCCGACATCCGGCCCGAGAAGGGGCTCTACCACCGTCTCGTCGGCGCCGGCCGGATCCAGCGGCTGCTGACCGACGCCGAGGTCGACTCGGCGATGACGAACCCGCCCGCCGAGACCCGCGCGTACTTCCGCGGCCGCTGTCTGGAGAAGTACGCCCCCGATATCGCCGCCGCCTCGTGGGACTCGGTGATCTTCGACCTGCCCGGACGCGAGTCGCTGCAGCGGGTGCCGACCATCGACCCGCTGCGCGGCAGCAAGGCCCACGTCGGCGAGCTGATCGACCGTTGTGCCACTGCTGAGGAGTTGGTCCGCGCGCTCAGCCGTTGAGTGGCTAGGCTGGTGTCATGGCCCAGGAGCAGAAGCAGCCGCGCAGGTCCGACGAGGCGGAGGAGACGACGGAGGTCGCTCCCGAGTCCGACGTGGCCGAGCGCAAGGAGGCCCTCGACGACGACGTCGACGCGATCCTCGACGAGATCGACGACGTCTTGGAGACCAACGCCGAGGACTTCGTGAAGTCGTTCATCCAGAAGGGCGGCGAATGAGCGACGCGCGCATCCCGGGCTCCTTCCTGCGCCCCGGGACCTCCTCCTTCAGCGACTTCCTGGCCGAGAACGCCCCCGACCTGCTGCCGGCCCGGCGCTCGCTGCCCGCCGGCAGCGCCGCCGAGCTCGCTCCCCACGGCACCACCATCGTCGCGGTCACCTTCCCCGGCGGCCTGGTGATGGCCGGCGACCGGCGCGCGACGATGGGCAACGTGATCGCCCAGCGCGACATCCAGAAGGTGTTCCCGGCCGACGAGTACTCCGTGGTCGGCATCGCCGGCACCGCCGGTCTCGCGGTCGAGATGGTCCGGCTGTTCCAGGTCGAGCTCGAGCACTACGAGAAGATCGAGGGCTCGATCCTCTCCCTCGACGGCAAGGCCAACCGCCTCTCCGCGCTGATCCGCGCCAACCTCGGCATGGCGATGCAGGGCCTGGCCGTCGTCCCCATGTTCGCGGGCTTCGACCTCGACAGCGGCATCGGCCGGATCTTCGGCTACGACGTCACGGGCGGGCGCCACGAGGAGGCCTCCTTCTTCACGGTCGGCTCGGGCTCGCTGTTCGCCCGCGGCGCGCTGAAGAAGCTCTATCGCGACGACCTGTCGTCCGACGACGCCGTCCGGGTCTGCCTGCAGGCCCTGTACGACGCCGCCGACGACGACTCCGCGACCGGCGGTCCCGACCTGACCCGGCGGATCTTCCCGATCGTGTGGGTCGTCACCGCCGACGGCGCCGTCCAGCTCGACGAGACCACCATCGGCGCCCTCGCCGACCAGGTCGTGGGCGCCCGCTTCGACCGCCCCGACGGACCGCTCGCACCCCTGCCCGGCGCGGGGGAGGAGGCCTGAGATGAGCACCCCGTTCTACGTCTCGCCCGAGCAGCTGATGAAGGACCGGGCGGACTTCGCCCGCAAGGGCATCGCCCGCGGCCGGTCCCTGGCCGCGGTGCAGTACGCCGACGGCGTCCTCCTCGTCACCGAGAACCCCTCGCAGGCCCTGCACAAGGTCTCCGAGCTCTACGACCGGCTCGCGTTCGCCGCCGTCGGCCGCTACAACGAGTTCGAGAACCTCCGCATCGCCGGGGTCCGGCTCGCCGACATGCGCGGCTACGCCTACGACCGCCGCGACGTCACCGGCCGCGGGCTGGCCAACGCCTACGCCCAGACCCTCGGCACCATCTTCTCCTCCGGCGGCGAGAAGCCCTACGAGGTCGAGATCTTCGTGGCCGAGGTCGGCGCCACGGCCGCCGACGACCAGATCTACCGGCTCACCTACGAGGGCCGAGTCGCCGACGAGCACGGGTTCGCGGTGATGGGCGGCGACAGCGAGACCGTCGCGGCGTACCTCACCGAGCACTACACGCCGGGCGCGACGCTGGACGCGGCGCTCTCGGTGGCCGTCGCCGCCCTCGGGCACACCGGTGACGACGACCGGGTGATCCCCGTCGAGGATCTCGAGGTCGCCGTCCTCGACCGGACCCGTTCCCAGCCGCGGAAGTTCTCCCGCCTGCGCCCCGCCCGGGTCGCCGAGCTCCTCGGCCCGCGAGGCACCCCCGAGCACGCCGCCCCGCTGCCCGACGACGGCGCTCCCGGAGCCGGCGCCTCCGGGGCGAGCACGGACGACCCGAGCGACCCCACCGACCAGGTGTCCGGCAACGTCGCGCCGCTCGAGAGCCCCACCACCGGCGAGCCGCCCTCCGGCGAGCCGCCGGTCGCTCCGCCGCTGTAGCGGCCGGCCCGGTCCTCCCGCAAGCAGCCCCGGCTCAGCCTCGGCCCGTGATCGCCCGTTCGGTGCCGAGGCTGGCCCGCGCGGCGGCGCGCGTGCCGGCGTCGCGGGAGCCCGGGGCGGCGTGACCGGCGTGGGCGGTGCCCTTCCAGGTGCCGCGGATGCCGTGGTCGCGCTGCATCCGGCCGAAGTAGTCGACGATCTCGACCTCCCGGGCCCGGATCGCGAGCTCGGTCGACGTCGGCCCCTCGGCGACCGGCGCGTCGGCCGCGACCGCCGCGGCGCGGGCGGCGGCGCGGGCGGCGGCCAGCCGCTCGCCGACGTGGTCGGCCCAGGCCTCGTAGAACGCCGCCCGGGCGGTGGCGCCATGCACGGGCTTGAGCTCCCAGCGTCGGCGCCGGGCGTTCCACACCTCGCGCTGGTCGGCCTTGTGGGCACCCGAGCGCAGGTGGGCGTCGCCGTCGGCGACCATCTGGGTGACCAGCGTGGCGTAGAGCGCCTGGACCACCGCGATGTCGGAGGGGAAGCCGTAGAGCGTGACCCGCGTGTTGCTCGTGTAGATCGCCACCCGGACGTCGTTGGCGCGTGCGACCTCCAAGATCAGCCGGACGTAGCGGGCCAGCGAGCGCTTGCCGGTCTCACCGATCAGCACCGTCTCCCAGGTCGGCTCCTCCCGCCTCTCCTCGGCGCCGGCCGTGGCCCGGGCGACCGCGAGGGCGATCTGGTGGCGGGTGGCGAGCGACTGGGCCTTCGCGAAGAAGGCCTCGCGCTCGGCGGCGTTGGACGTGCGCTCGGCCTGGCGCAGCAGCCGGCCGATCCGCAGCAGGGTGCGGTCCTCGCCGTCGACGCCGGTGTCGAGGCCGTGCAGCCGGTAGGCGGTGTGGAGCAGGTCGGCCAGCACCGGCAGGCCGACGTCCTCGAGCAGCCGGAGGTAGGTCGTGCGGAACTCCGGCCCGTGCCCGAGCGCCCCGGCCAGGTGGTGGGCGACCTCGTGGAGCACCACGGCGGCGCGCAGCGACCAGGCGCCGCCGACCTCGCGGGGCGGGATCGCCATCACGCCGCGGGTGGGCAGCTCGTCGTACTCGTAGTGGGCGCGGGTGTGGCCCCGGCGCGCCCGCACCACGACCGGCACCCCGGCGAGGTCCAGGCCGGCGCCGTCGTCGTAGCGGCTCCCGGTGGCGACCAGATGGCCCAGCACCCGGTCGACGAACTCCTGGACGTGGGCCGGATCGGTGAACCGCGGCTCCGTCTCGGGCTCGAAGGACTGCAGCGCGGAGCCGACCTGGACCCGCAGCGGCTCGCCCGGGGCGCGGGACGCCTCGTCGAGCCAGCCGGCGAACAGGTCCTCGGCGGCGTAGACCTCGGGGGTGTCGGGCATGGACCCCAGCCTGTCAGGCGGCCCCGACAGAACCGACCGGCCCGGTCTGCAGCTCGCCCTGGAGCCGGTCACGCAGCTCCACGAGCTCGGTGAGCGCCTCGACGAAGCGCACCGTGCTGTCGCCGACACCGTTGTCGTCGAAGTAGTGGTGGCGCATGGCCGCGCGGGCCATCCGGTGCTCGTCGTGCTCGAGCCGGTCGGCGAGCAGCTCGGTCAGGCCGGGCAGGCCGTCGGTGTCGATGACGTCCGCGCAGCGGCTGACCGGCACCTCGTGGCGCAGCCGCTCGGCGTCGTGGTGCCGGTCGGTGATCAGGATCGGCTTGTCGGTCTGCAGGTAGAGCCAGTCCAGGCCGACCGAGGAGACGTCGGTGACCATCGCGTCGCAGCCGGGGAACACCGCCAGGATGTCGCCCTGCCAGATCGCCGCGTGCCCGGCCTCCGGCTCGCGCTCCGCGGCCCGCTCGACCAGCTCGAGGATCGCCTGGTGCGCCTCGCGGATCGCGGGCGTCAGGCTGGTCGTGACCTTGGGGTGCGGCTTGTAGACGAGCCGGACGTCGGGCACGGCCAGGATCGAGCGCACGATGTCGGCGCCGAACACGTCGACCGAGGTGTAGGCGTTGTAGTCCGCGTCGCCCTCCCAGGTGGGTGCGTAGAGGACGGTACGACGCTCGCTCGCGGGCAGCAGCGGAGCGGGGCGCAGGTCCAGCTGCGGCCGGCCGACACGCACCAGCAGCTGCTCGTCGAGCTCCATCAACGCCGCCCGGTGCCGCTGCACGGCGGCCTCGCCGGCCACGAACACCCGGTCGTAGGACTTGGCGTTGTTCGACACCATCGACTGCTTGTCGCTCTCCCCGTGGTTGATGTGGACGTGCAGCATCCGCCCGTCGAGCAGCGAGTTGAAGTTGAGCATCGAGTTGTTGCAGTAGACGACGACCTTGGCGTCCAGCTCGTCGTACGTCGCCGCGAGGTCGGCGAAGCCCGGCGCGAGATGGACCGGCAGCCAGGTGCGCTCCTCGACCACGGAGTGGGTCTGCGGGTCGCGGGTCACGATGCCCACGGGATGGGTGTCATCGAGCCGTTCCAGCACCGGGAGCCACTGGAGGAGCTGGTAGACCCGGGTCGGGTCGTCGGCGAAGTAGGCGATGACGTGGGGCTTCTGCACTGCCAGATACTACGGCTACGAACGTTCGGTCGACGAACGTGGCGACCCGCTCGGATGTTGCGTTTCGGTAACCTCTGCCGGTGCTCGATCTCCGGCGCCCGCTCCGCCGCCTCGTGAACCGCTCCGTCCACTCCGCCTGGCGGTGGGCCGAGCGGATGGGCGACGTCTCGCCCGACTCCGCCCTGGCCGAGACCTTCGCGACGTTCGGCCCCGGCGCGTGCCTGGCCTTCCCCCTCGCCGACGTCGTCAACGCGCGTGCCATCCACGTGGGACGGGACACGCTGATCGGCAAGTACGCCACCCTCAGCGTCGGCTACGGGCCTACCCAGGAGGTGCTGCCCGAGCGCGGCCTGGTGATCGGCGAGCGCTGCGTCCTCGGCGCCCGGATCACGATCACCGCCCACGAGTCGATCTCGATCGGCGACGACGTGTGGTTCGGGCAGGACGTCTTCGTCTCCGACGCCAGCCACGGCTACGCCGACCCCGACGTCCCGGTCGGGCTGCAGTTCGGCACCCACCAGCCGGTGTCCATCGGCTCCGGCACCTGGATCGGACACGGCGCGATGATCCTGCCCGGCACCACCATCGGGCGCAACGCCGTGGTCGCCGCCGGCTCCGTGGTCCGCGGCGAGGTGCCCGACCACGCCGTCGTCGGCGGCGTGCCGGCCCGGCTGATCCGCCGGCTCGAGGCCGACGGCAGCTGGGCGCGGGTGGGCGAGGAGCTGCCCGCCACCCGGTAGGGTGGGCGGCCCAGAGCCGATCGACTGGTACCGAACCGTGGGCAGGAGCCGCAGAACCCGATGACCGCCTGGCTGTTGCTGGGACTCGCCATCCTCCTGGTGTTCGCGTGCGGCCTGTTCGTCGCGGCCGAGTTCGCCTTCGTCACCGTCGACCGCGGCCAGGTCGACCGGGCCGCCGCCGGCGGCGACGCGTCGGCCGTCGGCCTGCAGAAGGCGCTGCGCTCCCTGTCGACCCAGCTCTCCGGAGCCCAGGTCGGCATCACCATCACCAACCTGGCCATCGGCTTCCTCGCCGAGCCCGCGATAGCCGAGCTGCTGCGCGGGCCGCTGGCGTCCGCGGGCGTCGCGGAGAGCGCGGTCCGCCCCGTCGGCGTCGCGCTCGGCCTGACCCTCAGCACGTTGCTGACGATGCTGATCGGCGAGCTGGTCCCCAAGAACGTCGCCATCGCGCTGCCGCTGACCACCGCCCGGCTGACCCAGCGTCCCATGCGCGCCTTCACCGCCGTGTGCCGCGGCCCGATCAAGGTGCTCAACGGCAGCGCCAACGCGATCGTGCGCCGCCTCGGCGTGGAGCCCCAGGAGGAGCTGCGCTCCGCCCGCAGCTCCACCGAGCTGGCCTCGCTGATCCAGCACTCCGCCGACGAGGGCACGCTCGATGCCGACACCGCCGAGCTGATGGAGCGCTCCGTCGAGTTCGGCACCCGCAGCGCCGGCGAGATCATGACGCCGCGGGTGCGGACCCGCTCGCTCGACGCCAACGACCGCGCGAGCGCGGTGATCACGCTGGCCCGCGAGTCCGGCAACTCCCGCTTCCCCGTCCTCGACGACACCGACGCCGTCGTCGGCACCGTCCACGTCAAGAACGCCGTCGCGCTGCCGCTCCACGAGCGGGCCACCACCAAGGTCAAGCACCTGATGGCCAAGCCGATCCTGGTGCCCGACTCGCTGCGCCTCGACCCGCTGCTCGCGCTGCTGCGCGCCGACGGCTTCCAGATGGCCATCGTCCTCGACGAGTACGGCGACCACGCCGGCATCGTCACCCTCGAGGACGTCATCGAGGAGATCGTCGGCGACATCGCCGACGAGCACGACCGGCTCGGCAGCCGTGGCCGGCTGCGCCGTGACGGCACCTGGTCGCTCTCCGGCCTGCTGCGCCCCGACGAGGTCGAGGACCTCACCGGGATCGAGCTGCCCGAGAGCGAGGACTACGACACGGTGGCGGGGCTCGTGCTCAAGCTGCTCGGCCGGATCCCGCAGCCGGGTGACGCGGTCGTCGTACCGCTGCCGACGGCGGGGGAGGACGACGACGAGCCGGACCGGCAGGCCGTGCTGAGCGTCGACCACATGGACGGCCTGCGGGTCGACCGGATCTCGCTGCGCGTCGAGGAGGTCGCGACCGATGGGTGACCTCGGCGGCGTGCTGCTCGCGGTCGTGCTGCTGGCCGCCAACGCCTTCTTCGTCGGCGCGGAGTTCGCGCTCATCTCCGCGCGCCGCAGCCAGATCGAGCCACGCGCGCAGGCCGGCTCCCGGATGGCGCGGATCACGATGACCGCCATGGAGCGGGTCTCGGAGATGATGGCGGGCGCCCAGCTGGGCATCACGATCTGCTCGCTCGGTCTCGGCGCGGTCGGCGAGCCGGCGCTCGCGCACCTGATCGAGCCGGTCTTCCACGAGCTGCACGTGCCTGAGGACTGGCTGCACCCGGTCGCGTTCGTGATCGCGATGACGATCGTGGTCTTCCTCCATGTCGTGCTCGGCGAGATGGTGCCGAAGAACATCGCGATCGCCGGCCCCGACCGGGCGGCGCTGATCCTGGGCCCGCCGATGCTCGGCATCGTGACCGTGCTGCGGCCGATCATCGCCTCGATCAACGCGATCGCCAACGGCATCTTGCGGCTGCTGCGGATCGAGCCCAAGGACGAGATCGGCAGCACCTTCACGCGCGAGGAGGTCGCCGCGCTGGTCGAGGAGTCCCACGGCGAGGGCCTGCTGGCCGAGGACGAGTACGACCGGCTCTCCGGCGCGCTCGGCTTCACCGAGAAGACCGTCGCCGAGGTCATGATGCGACCCGACTCGCTGGCCACCGTGGTCCGCGGCTCCACCGGCGCCGACGTCGAGGCGCTGTGCGCGGCCACCGGCTTCAGCCGGTTCCCGGTCGTCGCCGCGGGCGAGGAGCTCGACCTGCTCGGCTACCTCCACATCAAGGACGTGCTCGAGCCCGACGAGGAGCGCCGCGAGCGCCCCGTGGCCGACCGCTGGATCCGGCCGTTCGCGACGGTCACCGAGGAGACCCTGCTGCACGACGCGCTCGAGGTCCTCCAGCGCCGCGGCGCCCACATGGCCCGGGTCGTCGACCCGGTCGGCACGACGCTCGGCGTGGCCGCCCTCGAGGACGTGATCGAGGAGCTCGTCGGGGAGATCCGCGACGCGGCGCACTCGGAGGAGTCATCATCGTGACCGTGCTGACGCTGCCCAACCTGATCAGCCTGCTGCGGCTGCTGGGCGTCCCGCTGTTCCTGTGGCTGGTGCTCGGCCCGGAGGCCGACGTGCTGGCCCTCGTCGTCCTCATGGTCTCCGGCGTCACCGACTTCCTCGACGGCTGGCTGGCCCGCAAGCTGAACCAGACCTCCGAGCTCGGCCGGCTGCTCGACCCGATCGCCGACCGGCTCTACATCCTCGCCGTCGTCGTCGGGCTCGCGATGCGCGACATCATCCCGTGGTGGGTCGCGCTCTCGCTGCCGCTGCGTGACCTGCTGCTGTGGGGCCTGGTGCCGCTGCTGCGCACCCGCGGCTACAGCGCGCTCCCGGTCCACTTCCTCGGCAAGGCCGCCACCTTCAACCTGCTCTACGCCTTCCCGCTGCTCCTGCTCGGCGACGGCGACGGGCGGTTCGCGACCCTGGCCCAGGTGTTCGGGTGGGCCTTCGCACTGTGGGGGATCGGGCTGTACTGGTGGGCCGGCGTGCTCTACGCCTGGCAGGTGCGCAGGCTGCTCGCGACGACCGAGCGACGCACCCATGCCTGACACCCTCGACCGGTCTCGAACGCCCCTGCTGACCCTGATCACGCAGGAGGCACTGGACCGCGACTACCAGGTCGCGGCGTCCAAGGCGGGCGCGGCCCGGACCGAGGCCGCCCCCCGCCGCGGCTACCGGGTCGCGGTCGTCGTCGTGGTCGGCCTGTTCGCGATGCTGGTGACCGTGGCCGCCGTGCAGACCTCCCAGAACGCCGACGTCGACGACGCGAGCCGGGCCAGCCTGATCGAGCGGATCGAGTCCCGGCGCGCCACTGTGCGCCGGATGCAGAACGAGCTGGCCGAGCTGCGGGCGGCCAACGCCGCGGCCGAGGACGCGCTGCGCTCGCTCGGGACGCGCTACAGCGACCTCCAGGCCAGGCGCACCCGGCTCGCCGCGCTGACCGGGTTCGGCCCGGTGACCGGCCCCGGCGTCCGGGTCACCGTCGACGACCCGCCGTACGCCGGCGCCGAGGAGCAGCTGCGCGCCTCCGACCTCGCCCTGCTCGTCGACGGGCTGTGGGAGGCCGGCGCCGAGGCGATCTCCGTCAACGGCCAGCGGCTCAACGCCCACGGCGGGATCACCAACGTCGGCGAGGCGATCGAGGTGAACGGCGTCGGGGTGGCGCCGCCGTTCACGGTGCTCGCCATCGGCGAGCGCCAGAGCCTCGCGTCCGGGTTCGCCGACAGCCAGGCCGGGCTGCGGTTCTTGAACCTGGCCCGGCAGTACGGCTTCGAGCAGAAGATGGACAATGTGGACGACCTGCATCTGCCTGCCGCGCCCGGCGCGCTGCAGCGGCTACGGTCGGCCGAGCAGAAGCAGACCAAGCCCCAGGGGCAGCAGGGAGGTGACGGGCCGTGATCGCGGTTCTCGGACTCGTGGTGGGCGTCGTCCTCGGCTTCGTGTTCCAGCCCGACGTGCCGCGCACGATCGAGCCGTACCTCCCGATCGCGGTGGTCGCCGCCCTCGACGCCGTCTTCGGCGCGCTGCGCGCCTACCTCGACGGGATCTTCGACGACAAGGTCTTCGTCGTCTCGTTCCTCAGCAACGTCGTGATCGCCGCCGGCATCGTCTACCTCGGCGACCGGCTCGGCGTCGGCGGCCAGCTCTCGACCGGCGTCATCGTCGTCCTCGGCATCCGGATCTTCACCAACGTCGCCGCCATCCGCAGGCACATCTTCCATGCCTGACCAGGACGCCGAGCGGAGCCCCGTCGACCAGGGTCCCGTCGACCGGCTCCGGGCGGCGCTGCTGCGCCCCTCGCGCCGGCAGCTGGTCGCCGCGGCGCTGCTGGCCCTGCTCGGCTTCGGCGCCGTGACCCAGGTGCGCACCGCCGGCACCGACGACACCTATGCCGGCCTGCGCGAGCAGGAGCTGATCGACCTGCTCAACGGCCTCGCCGGGACCCGCCAGCGGACCGAGACCGAGATCGACCGGCTCGAGGAGGTCGCCGGCGGACTGCGCGACGATTCCTCGAAGCGGCAGACCGCCATCGACCAGGCCGACGCCGAGGTCGACGACCTCAACATCCTGGCCGGCCTGGTACCGGTCACCGGCCCGGGCCTGCGGGTCACCATCGAGGAGCAGGACGGCCGGGTGCGGCTCGGCTCCCTGCTCGACACCATCCAGGAGCTGCGCACCGTCGGTGCCGAGGCGATCGAGATCAACGGCGCCGTGCGGGTCGTGGCGCAGACCTCGTTCACGGAGTCCGACGGCGGGTTCGTCGTCGACGGGGAGCGGATCGAGGCGCCGTACGTCGTGGTGGCGATCGGCGAGCCGGGCGCCCTGGCCAACGCGATGACCTTCGCGCTCGGCCCCAAGAAGCAGCTCGAGGAGGACGGCGCCGTGGTGGCCGTCCAGCAGCTGCGCACGGTGGACATCGAGTCCGTGGTGCGACGCGACGAGCCTTCGTATGCCGTTCCGGACCAGGGGCAGTAGCCTTCGGGCCATGACGAACCCCGCGGACCTGAAGTACACCGTCGAGCACGAGTGGCTGCGGCAGCCGGGCGAGAGCGCCGGCTCGGTGCGGGTCGGGATCACCGACTACGCCCAGGACGCCCTCGGCGACATCGTCTACGTCTCGCTCCCGGAGGTAGGTGCCGCCGTCACCGCCGGTGAGTCCTGCGGCGAGCTCGAGTCGACCAAGTCCGTCAGCGACGTCTACGCCCCGGTGAGCGGCGAGGTCGTCGCCGTCAACGAGGCGCTCGACGCCACGCCCGAGCTGGTCAACAACGACCCGTACGGCGCGGGCTGGCTCTTCGAGGTCGTCCCCGCCGACGCCGGCGCCCTCGAGGGGCTGCTCGACGCTGCCGCATATGAGGCCCAGCTCGACAACTGATCCGGTAGGTTCGTAGCAGACCCACCGTGAGGAGCAACTGATGCCGTTCTGCACCGCCTGTGGTCGGCAGAACCCCGATGACGCCCGCTTCTGCTCGCAGTGCGGGAACCGCCTGGTCGCCCCTGAGCCGGCGCCTGTGACCGACGCCACGGCGACGATCCAGTTCGGCGGCGGAGCCGCCGGCGTCGAGACGTCCGACCGGGCCCTGAGCCCGGTCGACGCCGCGGCCGTCGACGCGCTGCCGGTCGGCCACGCGCTGCTCGTCGTCCAGAAGGGACCGGGCTCGGGCAGCCGGTTCCTGCTCGACGCCGACGAGGTCAGCGCCGGTCGCCACCCGGAGAGCGGCATCTTCCTCGACGACGTCACCGTCTCTCGCCGGCACGCGGTCTTCCGTCGCGACGGCGACAGCTTCACGGTCGAGGACGCCGGCAGCCTCAACGGCACCTACGTCAACCGCGACCGGATCGAGAAGGTCCAGCTCAAGGACAGCGACGAGGTCCAGGTCGGCAAGTACCGACTGGTCTTCTTCGCGGGCCACGAGAGCGTCTGAGGACGGTCGCAGGATGACTGCTGCCGTCGCTCGGGGCGAGCGGGAGCCACGGCTCAACATCGGCCAGGTGCTCGACCGACTGCGCGCCGACTTCGAGGACATCAGCATCCCCAAGATCCGCTTCCTCGAGGCCGAGGGGCTCGTGAAGCCGGAGCGCACGCCCGCGGGCTACCGCAAGTTCTCCGAGGCCGACATCGAGCGGCTGCGCTACATCCTGCGGATGCAGCGCGACCACTACCTGCCGCTCAAGGTGATCGGCGAGCATCTCGACGCCATCGACCGGGGCCTGACCCCGCCGGAGCCGGAGCCGGTCGTCCCGACCGTGCCGACCGTCGCGCTCGGGGCCGACGGGCTGCCCGCGCCCGAGTCGTTCCGCCGCACCGACCGGCTGCGGCTCTCGCGCAAGGAGCTGGTCAAGGTCGCCGAGATCGACGAGGACCTGCTCGCGCAGCTCGAGTCCTTCGCGCTGATCAGCCCGTCGCCGACCGGGCACTACGACACCGACGCGCTGGTGATCGCCCAGACCGCGCGCGAGCTGGCCGACTACGGCATCGAGCCGCGACACCTGCGCGCCTTCCGCTCCGCCGCCGATCGCGAGGTCGGGCTGATTCAGCAGGTCGTCACGCCCCGCAAGGGCCGCGACGCCGGGGCGAGCGCGCGTGCCGAGGAGGCGGTCAGCGAGATCGCCGCGCTGTCGGTGCGACTGCACGCCACCTTGGTGAAGGCGGGCCTGCGCCGCATCTGAGTCCGCACCCCCGACGCAGTAGGCTGGACGCATGCGCGAGGTCGACGTGATGGGTGTCCGGGTGGAGATGCCCTCCAACCAGCCGATCGTGCTGCTGCGGGAGGTGGGCGGTGAGCGCTACCTGCCGATCTGGATCGGCGCCGTGGAGGCGACGGCGATCGCCTTCGCGCAGCAGGGCGTCGTCCCCCCGCGGCCGTTGACCCACGACCTGATGAAGGACGTGCTCACCGCGACCGGGAACGAGCTGAGCGAGGTCCGGATCACCGACGTGCGCGACAACGTCTTCTACGCGACCCTGGTCTTCGCCTCCGGCGTCGAGGTCAGCGCCCGACCCTCCGACTCGATCGCGCTCGCGCTGCGCACCGGCACGACCATCTACTGCTCCGACGACGTACTCGCCGAGGCCGGGCTCGCCGCGCCGGCCGAGGAGGAGGACGAGGTCGAGGCGTTCCGCGAGTTCCTCGACCACGTCTCGCCCGAGGACTTCGGCGCCGAGGGGTGAGTCTCAGCCTCAGGGTGAGGGTTTTCGGCGACACGCCCGGTCACGTCTTTGACCGGCCCGACACCCCGGCCGTACCGTGAGAGAGTCGAAATGACAGCAGTGCAATCCCCCCTTGCCTGAAGCGCCCGACCTGGAGGATCCGTGAACGAGCAGCAGCCCGAGAAGGTCGGCCAGGACGTGACCGCGGCGACCGCTGCCGCGCAGGAGCAGGGTCTGCTGTTCACCGATGACGTCTCGCCTCTGCCGAGCGACCTCGGCTACCGCGGCCCCACCGCCTGCAACGCCGCCGGCATCACCTACCGCCAGCTCGACTACTGGGCCCGCACCGGCCTGATCGAGCCGAGCGTGCGCGGAGCCAAGGGCTCCGGCTCGCAGCGTCTCTACAGCTTCCGCGACATCTTGATCCTCAAGATCATCAAGCGGCTCCTCGATGCCGGCATCTCGCTGCAGAACATCCGCACCGCGGTCAGCCACCTGCGCGAGCGCGGCACCGACGACCTCACCCAGGTCACCTTGATGAGCGACGGCGCCTCGGTCTACGAATGCACGAGCAACGACGAGGTCATCGACCTGCTGCAGGGCGGACAGGGCGTGTTCGGCATCGCGATCGGCGGTGTGTGGCGCGAGATCGAGGGCACGCTGGCCGAGCTCCCGAGCGAGCACGCCAACGAGTCGGCCCCGGCCACGCCGATCACCGGAGACGAGCTCGCCGCCCGTCGTGCGGCGCGCAACGTCGGCTGACGGGTCGTCGTACCTGTAGGCTGTAGCCGCTGTTGATGCCGCACGGGAGAGTCAGGTCCCGTGCCTGCGCCGAAGGGGCAATCCCTCCCCGGAACCTCTCAGGCGCCAGGACCGTGTGGAGCAGGCGACTCTGAAGGTGCAGTGATGCGCTGACAGAGGGGGAGGGCTCGATCGATGTCGACCCCACCCCAGGAGCACGCCTAGCCATGAGCGCCCCCTTCGTCACCCGTCACATCGGCCCGGACGACACCCAGGTCGAGACCATGCTCGACCGTCTCGGCCACGCCTCCCTCGATGCGCTGATGGACGCGGCCGTCCCGAAGTCGATCCGGTCCACCGACCCGCTGGGACTGCCCGCCGGCGTCGACGAGGAGACGGCCGCGGCCGAGCTGCGGGCGCTGGCCGGCGCGAACGTCCCCGGTGAGTCGATGATCGGTCTGGGCTACCACGCCACCGTGACCCCGGCGGTGATCCGGCGCAACGTGCTCGAGGACCCGAGCTGGTACACCGCCTACACGCCCTACCAGCCGGAGATCTCCCAGGGCCGGCTCGAGGCCCTCATCAACTTCCAGACCATGGTCGCGGACCTGACGGGCCTCCACACCGCCGGGTCGTCGCTGCTCGACGAGGGCACCGCCGCGGCTGAGGCCGTGGCCCTGGCGCACCGCGCACTCCCCAGGAACAAGGGGGCGAAGGCGCACGGCCCGTTCGTCGTCGACGCCGACGCGCTGCCGCAGACCATCGACGTGGTCGCCACCCGTTGCGAGGGCCTCGGCATCGAGATCCTGGTCGCCGACCTCTCCGCGGGGCTGCCCGACGGCGACGTCTGCGGAGTGCTGGTCCAGTACCCGGGCGCCTCCGGCCGGGTCGCCGACCTGAAGCCGCTCGTCGACGCCGTCCACGAGCGCGGCGGCCTGGCCGTCGTCGCGGCCGACCTGCTCGCGCTCACCCTGCTCGAGGCCCCCGGCACCCTCGGCGCCGACGTCGTCGTCGGCTCGGCCCAGCGCCTCGGCGTCCCGCTGTTCTACGGCGGCCCGCACGCCGGCTTCATGGCGGTGCGCGAGGGTCTCGAGCGCCAGCTGCCCGGGCGCCTGGTCGGCGTCTCGGTCGACGCGGAGGGCCGTCCGGCGTACCGTCTGGCACTGCAGACCCGCGAGCAGCACATCCGCCGCGACAAGGCGACGTCCAACATCTGCACCGCCCAGGTTCTGCTCGCCGTCACCGCGGGCATGTACGCCGTCTACCACGGTCCCGAGGGACTGCGAGCGATCGCAGGGGACATCCACGACCTGGCCCGCCGCGCCGCCGCCTCGCTCGCGGCCGCGGGCGTCGAGGTCGTCAACGACTCCTTCTTCGACACCCTCACCGTCCGGGTGCCGGGGCGCGCGGAGGCCGTCGTGGCCGCCGCCCGCGAGGCGTCGATCCACCTGCGCATCGTCGACGCCGACACGGTCGCCGTCGCCTTCGGCGAGACCGCGGGGGAGGCCACCCTGGTCGCCGTGCTCGGCGCCTTCGGCGTGTCCGCCGTGTCGGCGGAGGGGGACGCGGGGCTGCCCGAGGACCTCGAGCGCACCACCGGGTTCCTCACCCACCCGGTGTTCAACACCCATCACAACGAGACCTCGATGCTGCGCTACCTGGCGCGGCTCTCGAATCGCGACTACGCGCTCGACCGCGGCATGATCCCGCTCGGCTCCTGCACGATGAAGCTCAACGCGACCACCGAGATGGAGCCGATCTCGCTGGCCGGGTTCGCCAACCTGCACCCGTTCGCGCCGGCCGCGGACGCCGACGGCTATCGACAGCTGATCGACCAGCTCGAGGGCTGGCTCGCCGAGGTGACCGGCTACGACCGGGTCTCGATCCAGCCCAACGCCGGCGCCCAGGGCGAGTACGCCGGCATGCTCGCCATCCGCAACTACCACCGGGCCAACGGCCAGGGCCAGCGCGACGTCTGCCTGATCCCGTCCTCGGCCCATGGCACCAACCCGGCCTCCGCGGTGATGGCCGGCATGAAGGTCGTGGTGGTCAAGGCCGCCGACGACGGCACCGTCGATCTCGCCGACCTGCGCGCGAAGTGCGAGCAGCACGCCGAGACGCTCGCCGCGATCATGGTCACCTACCCCTCGACCCACGGCGTCTACGAGGAGACCATCACCGAGCTGTGCGACCTGGTCCACGAGCACGGCGGCCAGGTCTACATCGACGGGGCGAACTTCAACGCGCTGCTCGGCTACGCCGCCCCTGGCAGGTTCGGCGGCGACGTCTCGCACCTCAACCTGCACAAGACGTTCTGCATCCCCCACGGCGGCGGTGGCCCCGGCGTCGGCCCGGTCGCGGTGCGCGCCCACCTGGCGCCGTACCTGCCCACGCACCCGCTGCACCCCGACGCCACTCGGCGTGAGGGCACCGGCGCGATCAGCGCGGCGCCGTTCGGCTCCGCCGGCATCCTGCCCATCTCGTGGGCCTACATCCGGATGATGGGCGGCGCGGGCCTGACCCGCGCGACCGCCGTCGCGGTGCTCTCGGCCAACTACGTCGCCGCCCGTCTCGGCGAGCACTTCCCGGTTCTCTACCGCGGCGAGTCCGGCCTGGTCGCCCACGAGTGCATCCTCGACCTGCGCCCGATCACCGCCGAGACCGGCGTCTCGGTCGACGACGTCGCCAAGCGGCTCGTCGACTACGGCTTCCACGCCCCGACCATGTCCTTCCCGGTCGCCGGCACGCTCATGGTCGAGCCCACCGAGTCCGAGGACCTGGCCGAGCTGGACCGGTTCTGCGACGCGATGATCGCGATCAAGGGCGAGATCGACAAGGTCGGCTCGGGGGAGTGGGCGGTCGACGACTCGCCGCTGCACCACGCGCCCCACACCGCCCGCGCGCTCGTCGGCGACTGGGACCGCTCCTACTCCCGCGAGGTGGCCGTCTTCCCGGCAGGCATCTCGCCCGACAAGTACTGGCCCCCGGTCGCCCGCATCGACCAGGCCTACGGCGACCGCAACCTGGTCTGCGCGTGCCCGCCGATGGACGCCTACGTCGAGTGACCTCGTACGACGACGCGCTGGCGTCGCTGCAGGCCGCGGGCCGGCTGCCCTCCGTCTCGGCAGCAGTCGCCCGCGGCGGCACGCCGGTGTGGCAGGGCTGGGTGAGCGTGCTGGCGGGGCGTGAGGTGACCAGCGCGTCGTCGTACCGGATCGGGTCGATCACCAAGACCCTCACCGCGGTGCTGGTGCTCCAGCTCCGTGACGAGGGGAGGCTCGGGCTCGACGACCCGATCGGACGGTTCGTGCCCGGCGGCTACGGCTCGGCCACGGTGGGTGAGCTGCTCGCCCACACCGCGGGCCTGCAGAGCGAGCCCGCCGGCGCGTGGTGGGAGCGCGTCGACGGCGGCTCCGTCTCCGACCTGCTCGCCGCCAACGACGGCTCCGGTCGGGTCGCCGCGGCAGGGGAGTGCTACCACTACTCCAACCTCGGCTTCGCCCTCCTCGGCGAGGCGGTCGCCCGGCTGCGGGACGCGTCGTGGTGGTCGGTCGTGCGGTCGCGGCTGCTCGAGCCGCTCGGGATGAGCGCGACGTCGTACCACCCGCCGGACGACCACGCGCCCGGCCGCAGCGTCGACCACTTCGCCCACACCCTGTCCGCCGAGCCGCACTCCGACACCGGCGCGATGGCGCCGGCCGGACAGCTGTGGAGCACCGTCGGCGACCTGCTGCGGTGGGCGGACTTCCTCGTCACCGGGCACCCCGAGGTGCTCGCCGCGGCGACGCTCGCCGAGATGGCCGAGCGCGCCACTCCCGCCGAGGCGTACGGACTCGGGCTGCGGCTGCTCTCCGTCGACGGCCGCACCCTGGTCGGTCACACCGGCTCCATGCCCGGCTTCATGGCCTCGCTGTTCGTCGACCGGTCGACCCGCGACGCCGTGGTGGCCCTCACCGACGCCACCACCGGCCTCGGCGCCGAGCGGGTACCGGGGCTGCTCCTCGCCGCCGAGCCGGGGCCCGCGTCCGGGACGGTGATGCCGTGGCGGCCGTCGCCGCGGCCGGTCCCCGAGCTCGTCACGGAGGTGCTCGGGGTCTGGTTCTGGGGCAACACCGGCTTCGGCATCGAGTGGGCCGACGGTGAGCTGCGGATGCACGACCTGCGCTCCGGGGAGACCGAGGAGCGCTTCGAGCCCGCCGGCGACGGGTTCCGCGGCCTTGCGGGCTACCACCGCGGCGAGACCCTCCGTGTCGTGCGCCGCGCGGACGGCACCGTCGGGCATCTGGAGTGCGCCACGTTCATCTGGACGCGCACGCCGTACGACCCACGGGCGCCGATCCCCGGGGGTCCTGCTCCGCGGCTGTGACCTGAGGGGGCATGATGCTCCCCGTGAACGAGAACGCGTTCCAGTTCGCCTGGTTCCAGCAGTCCACCGCCGGCTTCGACCCGCTGCCGCTCGCGCAGAGCCTGTGGCGCGACGACCAGATGCACGGCGTCGCCGTGAGCGGCCTGCTCGCCCGGGCACTCGAGCATGCCGTCACCGACGCCGGCCGGGGCGGACTGGTGCCCGCGCGGTACCACGTCGACCTGTTCCGTCCCGCCCGGATGATCACCACCACCGCGTCGGCCCGGATCGTCCGCGAGGGCCCGCGGCTGGTGCTGCTCGATGCCGTCGTCGAGCAGGAGGGCGAGATCGTCGCCCGTGCCGGCGCGACCTTCCTCGCCCCCTCGACCGACGTCGCCGGCGAGGTCTGGACGGCACCGGGGCAGCGGCCCACCCCGCCGCCCACCGATCTGCTGCCCGAGCCCGGCGAGCACCATGTGCCCTGGTTCGCCAGCGCGGCCGCGTGGTCCGACGACTTCGGCGACCACCAGAACGCCGGCCGGCACCAGACCTGGCAGACCGCGATCCCCATCGTGCAGGGCGAGGACTGCACGCCGTTCCAGGCCGTCGCCTCGATCGCCGACGCCACCAGCATGGTCACCAACTGGGGCAGCCGCGGCGTCGAGCACATCAACACCGACATCGACCTGGCGCTGTGCCGGCTCCCGGACAGCACCCGGCTCGGACTGCGTGCCACCGACCACATGGCAGCCGACGGGATCGCGGTCGGCGCCGCGGAGGTGTTCGACAGCACCGGGACGATCGGCACCGCCACGGTCACCTCGCTCGCCAACGCCCGCCGCACCGTCGACCTGTCCGGCGGGGTGGAGCCGCGCGGCACCGCCTGAGGCCGTCCCTCCGGCCGCCACCGCCTGAGGCCGTCCCTCCGGCCGCCACCGCCTGAGGCCGTCCCTCCGGCCGCCTCCGGCACCTACCGAGACACCCCGCACGGCTCGAAGCGAGGACCCCGCCGTCGGCGCCTCTCAGCTTCGGGCACCGCATGTCCTGCACACGCCGACGGCACCCCGACATCGCCGCGCGGGGTGTCCCGTCCGGCGCCTGCGGCGGCCGGAGGGACGGCCGGCCCCGGTGTCGCGCGGACGGACGGTCGTGGAGGCAGGTCCTCAGCCGGCCTGCGCGTCGTCCACGATCTCGGCGTCGACGGCCACGTCGAAGTCGAAGGTGAGCTCCTCGCGGTCGAGGTCGGCGAGGGCGGCGAACTCGCCCGACGTGAGCGCCTTGGGCGTCTCCTCGATCTCGCTCGGGGCGGGGATGGTGGCGACCGGGTCGGCGGCGTTGAGCTTGCGGGCGGCGGGCAGGACGGAGCGCTCGAGGGAGCCGGTGAAGCTGTTGAAGTCCTTCACGCTGCGCTGGATCGAGCGGCCGAGCTTGTCGACGTGCTCGGAGAGCCTGAGGATGCGGCGGTAGAGCACCTGGCCGAGCTCGAAGAGCACCTGGGCGTCCTCGGTGAGCGCCTCCTGCTTCCAGGTGAAGGCGACGGTCTTGAGCATGCCCCACAGGTTGGTCGGGGTGGCCAGGACGATGCCCTGCTTGAAGGCGTGCTCCATGAGCGACGGATCGACCTCGAGGGCGGCGTTGAGCAGCTGCTCGTTGGGGATGAAGGCGACGGTGAACTCGGGGCTGACGGCGAGGCCGGTCCAGTACCCCTTCTGGGCGAGGACGTCGACGTGGCCGCGGACCTTGCGGGCGTGGTCGTCGAGCAGGCGCTGACGCGCCTCGGGCTCGAGGCCCTCGCGCTGGGCGCCCATGAACGCGTTGTAGGGAGCCTTGGCGTCGATCGCCATCTGCTTGCCGCCGGGCAGGTTGATCACCATGTCGGGGCGGCGGGCGCCGGAGTCGGCCTCGACGGAGTGCTGCAGCTCGAAGTCGACCCGGTTCAGCAGGCCGGCGGTCTCGACGAGGGTGCGCAGCTGGGTCTCGCCCCAGGCACCGCGGACGGCGTTGTTCTTGAGGACCGAGGCGAGGGTGTCGGCGGCCTTGCGGGAGTCCTCGACGGAGCGTTGGGTGTGCTGGATCTGGGTGGCGAGCTCGGTGTGCTGGCGCACCCGGGCCTTCTCGAGCTCGTCGACCTTCTGCTGCATCGAGCGGAGGTGCTCGACGACCGGGGTGAGCGTCTTGAGGACCTGGGTCTGGCCGGACTCGCCGCGCTCACGCTCCTGCTGGGCCTGGCGCTGCTGCTCGACGAGGGCGCGGTAGCGCGCCCGGGCGTCGTCGACGGCGTCGCGCAGCTCGTCGACCGTGGCCAGCGCGCCGGTCAGCTCGGCCTGCACGGCGGCCCGGGCGGCCGCCTCCTCAGCGCGGGCCTCGGCCGTGCGGGACTCGCCCTGGAGCTGGGCCCGCTGGACGTCATGGCGCAGCGCGGCCAGCGCGGTCTCGTGATCGGCGCGCAGGCCTGCGACGACCGCATCGTGACGAGCCGCCACGACCTCGGGAGCCTCGCCCTGAGGGATGGTCGGGGTCGTGGCGTGGCGCACCATCCAGCCGACACCCGCACCGAGCAGGAGACCGACGAGGAGAGCGAGGAGGATGGCCATGGACTCAGTCAAACAGGAGGGCCCGACAGAACCCCTCGGGGCACGCCGGATCAGGCGTATCGGACGGTCCGGTCGCCCTTGGTCCAGCCGTAGAGCGCGAGCCCGCCGGCCTCGGCCAGCCGGACCGACAGCCCCGTGGGCGCGCCGACCGCGACCAGGGTGCCGATGCCGCTGGCGACGGCCTTCTGCACCAGCTCGAAGCCGGCCCGCCCGCTGATGACCAGGACCGCCTCGGCCGGCGGAGCGCCGGCCAGGAGCCGCGCCCCGACCACCTTGTCGACGGCGTTGTGCCGCCCCACGTCCTCGCGTGTGGCGACCAGGGTGCCGTCGGCGGTGAACAATCCGGCCGCGTGGGCGCTGCCCGTCCGCTCGAAGAGCCGCTGCTGGGGCCGCATCAGGTCGGGCAGGCGCCGGACCAGCTCGGGGGAGGGGAGCGGACCGGACCAGGGCGGCGCGGGCCGGCGGGCGAGCACCTCGTCGACCTCGTCGGTGCCGCACACGCCGCACGCGGCTGATCCGGCGCTGAGTGCGTCGAGCTGGCTCGGCACCCGGGTCGGGACGGTCTCGAGGGTGACCGTGACGACGTTGAACTCCTGCTCGGGGCGCAGCTCGACGTCGGTGCAGTAGGCGACCCCGGCGGCCCGCCCGAGGCCCTCGTGATGCACCCAGCCGGCGGCCAGCTCGAAGTCGTGCCCGGGCGTGCGCAGCGTGGTCCACACCCGTCGTGCCGGCCCGCCGGGCCACGCGAGCCGGATCTCGAGCGGCTCCTCGGTGAGCACCCGGTCCTCGTGCCGTCGTGTGTCGTCGCCGCGGTGCTCCTGGACCCGCAGCCGGGTCGTGGGACCTGGGCGCCGCGCCCTCACCCCGGTCACAGCACGGCCCGGCGCCGCCGCAGCTCGTCGAGCCGGTCGGTCAGCCGCCGGCGTACGGCACCGGGGAGGTCCTGCTCCAGCGCTGCCACGGCCGCGGCCGCGGTCGCGTCGTCGAGGTGGGTGATCGGGAAGTACGCCTCGACGACCTCGCCCTGCACCCAGCCCTGGTGGGCGCCGACGATGATGGCGAGCTGGTCGAAGTAGGCGGCCGCGAAGGGCGCGGTGACGTCGAGCTGCCCGGCCTGCCAGAGGCCGTTGCCGGCGGCCTTGACCTCGTAGTTGGGGACCGAGACCTCGCCGGTGGCCCGCGCCCAGGCGAACTCCTTGGCCTCCGTCGTGGGCAGCGACGACACCGCCCGCGCGTGGTGGACGGTGGCCGCGCCGCTGCGCTCGGCCTCGAGCGCGGCGTCGAGCGTGGCCCGGTCGGTCGCGCCCAGCTCCGCGAGCCGGCGCCGGGCCTTCCAGCGCAGGTCGCTGTCGCCATCGATCCCCTCGGGCAGGTCCTCGCCGCACGCCCAGCGCTCCAGCTCACCGGCCTCGGCAGCCGACAGCACGGTGGCCCGGAACGCCGACAGCTGGAGCTCCGAGCCGGCCTCCGCGGCCTCGGCCGCCCGGCGTACGGCGGCATGGAACCGCTCCGTCGTCCCGGCCGGCGCGATCGGGAGCACCGTCTCCAGCACCCACGGCAGCAGGTTGCGGACTCCGTCGGCGGTGTCCTCGACGGGCGGCGCGGTGGCGAGCAGCTCGGCCACGTCGGCGGGGGAGAGCGCCCCCTCGAACAGGCCGAGCCGGACGCTGTTCCACATGGTCGCGCGCAGCTGTGGGTCGGTCATCGCCGGCGCGAGCGCGGGCAGCGCCGCCATCGTCAGCGCGTCCGGCGGGCTGACCGCCCAGGTGGTCTCGGTCGCGTCGAGCAGCACCGGGGCGTCGCCGGCCTCGAACGGCGTCGCGGGGCCGTCGACGACGATCGGCCGCTGGGTCCACCCGTCCGGGCCATGGGTGGCCACGACCAGCTCGTGGCGACGCTCGGCGGGATGCGCCGGGGGAGAGGTACGCCGCACGACCCCGGCCGCGCGGTCGACGTCGAGCCGATCCGCGCCGGGGGTGAGCAGCCAGTCCTTCACGAAGCCGTCGAGGCTGGCGCCGCCTGCGGCCCGCTCCCAGCTCGCGAACAGGTCGTGCATGGTCGCGTTGCCGAACCGGTGGAGGGCGAAGTGCTCGCGCACGCCGCCGAGGAAGGCCTCGTCGCCCAGCCGGTGGGCCAGCTGGCGCAGCACGTTGGAGCCGCGGGCGTAGGAGATGCCGTCGAAGTTCTGCAGCGCCGAGAGGGCGTCCGGTGCGGCGTTGCCGGCGACCGGGTGCGTGGTCGGGCGCTGGTCCGCGGTGATGCCCCACGTGCGGCGGGCGTAGGACTGGTGCAGCCAGCCGTCGGCGTACTCCGTCGCGTCGGCGATGACCCGGTAGCCCATGTACTCGGCGAAGGACTCGTTGAGCCACAGGTCGTCCCACCACGTCGGGGTGACGATGTTGCCGAACCACTGGTGCGCCATCTCGTGGGCGACCAGCGCGGCGCGGAAGCTGCGGTCGGCGCGCGTGCTGCTGCCCTCGAAGAGCAGTGGGTCGCGGATCGTGACGCAACCGGGGTTCTCCATCGCGCCCGCGTTGAACTCGGGCACGAACGCCTGGTGGTAGTCGCCGAACGGGTAGCGCACCCCGAACAGCCGGTGCAGCTCGTCGAACGACTGCCGGGTCAGCGTGAACAGCTCGTCGGCCTCACGGTCCAGCGTCGCGGCGAGGCTCTGCCGCGCACTGAGCCCCAACGGGATGCCGTCGTGCTCGTCGCGGATCAGGTGGTACGGACCGGCGACCAGCGTGACGAAGTACGTCGCCAGCGGGGGCGTCGGGCCGAGCGTCCACTGCCTCGTGGCACCGTCGGAGCCCGCATCGACCGCGGGGGCGTTTCCGACGACCAGCCAGTCGGCGGGCGCGGTGACCCGCATCGAGTAGGGCGCCTTGAGGTCGGGCTGGTCGAAGCACGTGAACACCGAGGGCGCCGCGTCCATGAAGGACATGCCGTAGACGTAGGCCTCGCCGTCGGCCGGGTCGACCGAGCGGTGCAGGCCCTCGCCGTCGTTGCGGAAGCCCATAGTCGCCTCGACCACCAGCTCGTGCTCACCGGCGGTGAGGTCGAGGGGGACCCGGCCGTCCTTCACGTCGTCGACGTCGAGCGACTGACCGTCGAGCCGGACGACGTGCAGCGCCCGTGGCTTCACGTCCACGAAGGTCTGCGCCCGCTCGCTGCGGAACCGGATCGTGGTCACCGACCCGAAGGTCTCCTCGCTGCGCGCGAGGTCCAGCTCGACGTCGTACGACGTCACGGTGAGCACGCTCGCGCGGTGCTCGGCTTCGGCGCGGGTCAGGCTCATCCGGCCAGCCTAGAACTCAACCGGCTGCAGCGAGGATGTGGGAGGGTTCGGGCCATGCGTGCGTGGACCCAGGTGCCGCCCCAGCGGGGCCGGCGGTTCGTCATCACCGGTTCGAACGGAGGCCTCGGGCTCGAGACCGCCCGCATCCTCGGTTCCCGCGGCGCCGAGATCGTGATGGCCTGCCGCAGCGTCGCGAAGGCCTCGGCCGCGGCGCGGACCGTGCCCGGCCATGACAAGGGGCGGGTCGAGGTGCGCCAGGTCGACGTGAGCTCGCTCGACTCGGTGCGCGCCTTCGCGGCCGGGCTCGTGGAGGACGGCCGGCCGGTCGACGTCCTGGTCAACAACGCCGGCGTGCTCGGCGTACCGCACGCCGTGACGCCGCAGGGCGTGGAGCTGCACTTCGCCACCAACTACCTCGGTCACTTCCTGCTGACCCGGCTGCTGCTGCCGTTGCTGACCGACCGCGTCGTCGTGGTCAGCTCGCGCGAGCACCGCTCGGGTCGCATCGACCTCGACGACCTCGGCTGGCAGCGCCGTCCCTACCGCCCCTTCCAGGCGTACGGCGACTCGAAGCTCGCCGACCTGCTCCTCATGCGCGAGCTCGACCGCCGGCTGCGCGCCGAGGGCTCACCGGTCCGGGCCGTCGCCGCCCACCCCGGTGCCTCCGCCACGGCGATCACCAGCGGCTCCGGCCATCCTGTCGTCACCGCGATCGGCCACTACGGACAGAAGCTGGTCGGCATGCCCGCCTGGCGCGGCGCACTGTGCATCGTCTACGCCGCGACCATGGACGTCGCCGGCGGCAGCTACGTCGGTCCGCACGGGCGCACCGAGCTGTGGGGCTGGCCGGCGCCGGCCCGGATGTCGCGCAAGGCCGACGACGAGGCGCTGGCCCGGGCGCTGTGGGAGCGATCGGTCGCGCTGACCGCGGGTTGAGCCCGGCTCAGCCGACCTTGATGCTCTCGAAGGTGACCGGGGTGTTCGGCCGCCCGCCGCCGCTCTGTGCCCAGTAGCCGTCGTTGCCGCTGGCGGTGGCCTTCGTCAGCGTCTTCAGGGACGCGGCGTCGAGGTGGCCCCACACCGTGTAGTCGGGCGGGAACTGGGAGTCGCCGAAGACGATGAAGAACTGGCCGCCGCCGCTGTGGGGCTGGCCGGTGTTGGCCATGGCGAGGGTGCCGGCCGGGTAGGTCTCGGTGCCGTCGACCTCGTCGGGGATGGTGTATCCCGGACCGCCGGTGCCCGTGCTCGGGTCGGCGTCGGCGGCCGTCGGGTCGAAGTACGGGTCGCCGCACTGCAGGAACTCGAAGCCCGGGTCGTTGCCCTGGCGGTGGCAGGAGGTGTCGTCGAAGTAGCCCTGCTTCGCGAGCGAGGCGAACGACTCGACGGTGCAGGGGGCCTTCGTCGCGTCGAGGGTCGCGGTCAGCTTGCCGATCGAGGTGGTCAGCACCGCCGTGACGTCGCCGGTGTACTCGGGGGTGGTCGGGGGGAGGTCGACCTTCCGGGCGGCCTCGCCGTCCTGCTCCCAGTCGCACTGGCCGGCGGCGTCCGGCGCACCCGCGGTGGTGGTCGCGGCGGCCGACGGCGTGGTCGTCTCGGCCTGCTCGGGGTCGGAGGCGGAGGAGTCGGAGGAGTCGTCGCCGCAGGCGGACAGCGACGCGAGGAGCAGCAGGGCCGGGACTCCGGCGAGCAGGCGAGAGCGCATGGGGCGCATGGTACGCAGCGAACCTGAGCCCGCCGGCGGGGTGTCCGGGCGTAGGTTGGCGGCATGGACCTGGGTATCCACTACGCGAGCTTCAGCCACCCCGAGTGGGACCGCCGCCTTGCCGAGCGGCTCGCCGGCACCGCACAGATCGCCGACCAGGGCGGGATCGCCCTGTTCACGGTGATGGACCACTACTTCCAGATGGAGGTCTCGGGCGGACCCGCCGAGCCGATGCTGGAGGGCTACACGACACTCGGCTTCCTGGCCGGTCGCACCGAGCGGATCGAGCTCGGCCTGCTCGTGACCGGGGTGACCTACCGCCACCCGGGCCTGCTCGCCAAGATCGCGACCACCCTCGACGTGCTCTCGGGTGGGCGGGCCTGGCTCGGGATCGGAGCCGCCTGGTACGAGCGCGAGCATGCCGGCCTCGGTGTGCCGTACCCGCCGGTCGCCGAGCGCTTCGAGCGGCTGGAGGAGACCCTGCGGATCTGTCGCCAGATGTGGAGCGACGACGACGGTCCGTTCGAGGGCGCCCACTACCGCCTGGCCGAGACGATCAGCGTTCCGCAGCCCGCGCGCGGCCGGGTGCCGATCCTGATCGGCGGGTCGGGGGAGCGCAAGACCTTGCGCCTGGTTGCGCAGTACGGCGACGCGTGCAACCTCTTCACCGGCGAGGGACCCGCCGGCGTGGCCGCCAAGCTCGACGTGCTGCGCCGCCACTGCGACGACGTGGGCCGGGACTACGACGAGATCCGCAAGACCGTCTTGTGGTTCGGCGACCCGGTCGCCGAACCGGACCGGTTCGCCCGCGAGATGGAGGAGTACGCCGGCCTCGGGATCTCGCTGGCCGCCCTGATGCCGCCCGCCGACGATCCCGAGCGGTGGGCGAGCGCGCTGGTCGAGCAGGCGGTGCCGCGGGTCGGCTGACAGGATCGGGCCATGATCCTCGAGCACGCCGTCCTGCCCGTCCGACCCGGCCAGGAGACCGACTTCGAGAAGGCGTTCGGCCAGGCGAGGTCGATCATCTCCGCCATGCCCGGGTTCCGCAGCCTCGCGCTTCGTCGCTCGCTCGAGACGCCCAGCCACTACCTGCTGCTGGTCGAGTGGGACACGCTCGAGGACCACACCGTCGGCTTCCGAGGCTCGGCCGAGTACGGCACGTGGCGCGGTCTGCTGCATCGCTTCTACGAGCCCTTCCCGGTGGTCGAGCACTTCGCCGACGTCGAGCTCTGAGACCGGACCGTGGCAGGGTGGGGGACATGGACGACGACGCCCTGCTCATCGACCGCCAGCCCCTCCCGGCCGGCGTACCCGATCGCCTGGCCGCTCAGCTGAGGTTCCTCGCCGAGGCCGACAAGCTCAAGACCGTCCTGCGTGCCTCGCCCCTCGCCGCCGCGGACCGTCGCGAGAACGACGCCGAGCACTCCTGGCACCTCGCGCTGATGGTCGTCCTGCTCGCGGAGTACGCCGACGAGCCGATCGACGTCGGCCACGCGGTCAAGCTCGTCGTCGTCCACGACCTGGTCGAGATCTACGCGGGGGACAGTCCGGTGTTCGTCCCCGGCGCCGCCGACGACCAGCAGGAGCGCGAGCTCGCGGCCGCCGAACGGCTGTTCGGCCTGCTGCCGCCCGACCAGGCCGCCTCGATGCGGGCGCTGTGGGACGAGTTCGAGTCCGCCGCCACCCCCGAGGCCCGGTTCGGCAAGGCGATGGACCGCCTCGAGCCGATGTTGCTGAACTGGCTCAACGGCGGCGGCACCTGGGGCATGGCCGGCGCCTCCGAGGCCACCGTCCGCGCCCGCGAGGCCGGCGTCGTCGCCGCATCCACCTCCCTGGGCGAGGTCACCGGACTGCTCGTCGACGAGGGCCTGCGCCGGGGCTGGATCCGGCCGTGACCACCCGCTGGACCCAGGCCACCGTCCACCCGGACATGTGGCTCGACGCCGCCGACGATCCTCGCGAGAGCGACGGCCCGGCCGCCGAGGGGGAGCGGGCCACCCTTGAGGACTATCTCCACCACTACCGCCTCACCCTCCGTCTCAAGTGCGAGGGCCTCGACCCCACCCAGCTCGCTCGCCGCTCGGTCCCACCGTCGACCATGTCGCTGCTCGGCCTGGTCCGCCACCTCGCCGAGGTCGAGCGCGACTGGCACAACTGGGTCACCGACGGCCCGGCACTGCCCGGCCTGTACGGCGAGCCTGACGGCGACTTCGACGGCGCCGTCGGTGAGGTCGAGGTCGTCGACGCGGCCTGGGCCGACCTGGCGCGCGAGCAGGCCGCCACCGACGCGGTGCTCGCCGGTGTCGGCGACCTGTCGTCGACGCTGGGACGCGCCCAGGTCGTCGTACGGGACCTGATGGTGCATCGGGTCGAGGAGTACGCCCGGCACTGCGGACACGCGGACCTGCTGCGCGAGTGCGTCGACGGCCGGGTCGGGCAGTAGGTGAACGGGCTGGAACTCACCTGTGGCCGAGGTCGAGGCGATCCTCTCGTCGGTCGCGCCGCAGACGGCGTCCGCGGTCCGGGCATCGCCTCGGTTGTGGGTGACGTTATGTCAGTTTGCCGTGATCTCGCCGGCCGACGAGATCACCGAACGCGTTCTTGCCGGGATCGTTTCGTGGGCGGATCGCTCAGGATGGCGCTGACAGAACTGAGCGGCAGCACCGATCGCCGCGTCGACCACGTCGACGGTGTTCGGAGGTCAGGTGTGCTGCGAGCCGGCGAACGGGCGCGGGGGCCACAGGTGAAGCGCCAGAAAGCGGGTCTCGTTCTTCTGCACAATGTCATAATGTCACTTATCGGCAGTTCGCACCCTAGGTCCACAGGTTCCCCGCCGAGGGCGTGATTGTCAACGACCGACTCGTCTGATTCCTCGGCACCAAGGCCGAGCAGCGCCCTCAGTCCGTGGGACCACGTCAGTTGACGGCGACCAGCCGAGGCGTGCTCCCACTCGCGCCAGCGCAGCAGGTTGCGCGTGGACGTCTCGACCTCGTCTTCAGTGAGCAGCTGGCCGGTGCGCTTGTCCACCCAGGTCTCACCGTCAGGTAGCACGGTCACGTTCGCTTCATGCGAGACGATCCCGGCGAGGATCTGGAACGGCGTCATGCCGCCCTTGCCAGCCGTCTTCGCGTGCGAGCCGGTGACCTCAAACGCTGCCGCGCGCATCGCCGTCACGTTCGGCTGGTACCCAGTCTTCGTCATGTAGTCCGCGATGTACGCCGCCGACTCGACCGGGCGAACGTCGATCGAGACCGCGTTGCCCTCAGCGTCGTGCTCGACCGCCGAGCGACCCCGTGCCTCCAGTGCCGCCGACCACTCCGAGAACAGGTCGCCACGGAGTCGTTCCCGGTCCGCGTCGGTGGTCTTCCCGTGGTGGAACACCAGCACGTGCAGGTGCGGGTGCCAGCCGTTGCGACCGTGCTTGACCTCCGCCAGCCTGACATAACCCACGATCGAGTGATGCGCGGCGAACCCGGCCGCGTCCGCAGTGCGCGGCCCGTGGACCGGCTGCGAGCAGATGCCGCCGCAGTCATCCATCGTGACGCCCATCGCCCGGTGATTGTGCAGACCATCGGTCATCACCTTCGCCGCCCGAGCACCGAGCCGCTTGACCGGCGACCCGTGCCACGACCGGCCACCCGTCACATCAGCCCACGCGCCCGACAGGTCATCCCACAACGCCGCGAGGCCGTGGACCATGCACTCCCGGAACAGGACGCGCCCGCGCTTGGAGACCTCCCGGAACTCGCAGCCGGTCCCCCGGCCACAGGTCCGATGACGCAGCGTCAAGGTCACGAACGAGATCGAGTTCCCGGCCTCCAGCCACGCACTACCGGCAGCGTCGATATCGGCCTGACGGTCAGCGTTGACGATCTCCGAGCAGACAGGGCAGGCCCACACCGATCCGCAGGTCTGGATACCGGCGATCGCGGCCCGCGCACCAGGCTGACCGGGCGTGCCCTTGACTCGGACCTCGATCCCGTCGCCGGTACCTACCCGGCGGCAGGTCGCGAGACGAGTGACCTCAGAGACGCGCCAGATGGTCCGCAAGGCCGCGTAACGGGCACCGCGCCGGGTCACGTACTTCTCATCAGAGAGAGCCTGCGCGGCCCGCTCCTCGATCCGCTCGACCTGGCGCGCCGTCATGGGCACGTCGAGGGCCGGGGAAGTCACGGGCACCACCCAACCGGACCCGGCAAGCCGAGTGTGGGACCGACACGCCTATCGACCCTGCGGGCCGATCCGGCACCAGCCCCATAGACCTGAACCGCCGTAGGCCACCCGCCTTCCGCTATCACGGCCCACTCACGATCAAGGGCGCTTCGCGTCCCTCCGGCCCACTGACCCGCGTAGGGACCAGCGCCAGCACAACCGGCTGTCGGACGCCTCGACCTTGCTCGCCCGGTCTCTGCCGATGCCTCCGGGAATTCTCCCTTGATCGCGAGCCTCCACGGGCCGTGATCGCTGCGCCTCGCGGCAGGCCACCCGCTCCGCAAGCTCCGCGGATGGTCAGCCGCCCCGGCCAACCGGACCAGGGCACCGATCACAGCACCAGGAGAAACACCATGAAGATCCCCACCGACGCCCGCACCGCCGCCGCACTGAAGACCATCCGCGACACCGCCGCATGGCTCGACACAGTCGGCAACACCGACGCCAAGGACGCAATCAAGGCCCTCGACCGGCTCAGCGAGTACGACGACCTCGCCGTGCTCGCCGTCATCATCGCCCGCCTGGGAGACGCCGAGCGCACCATCTACGGACAGGAGGCGTGAACGATGATCGACTCCCAGCCCATCGTGTTCACCGCCCCCCGTATCTGCCGATGCGAGACCTGCGCGGCCCTGCCGAACGACGGCGTGCGTGCGTTCGCCCAGACCGTCCGCGCGTTGCATGCCGCACGAGGATGCGACCTCGAGGACTGCGAGACCTGCGACGACATCGCCGCCCACGTCGAGCACGCCGGGATCGTCGGCGGGAGACGCGAGGGCGTCGAGTCGACCGACGTACTCGCCTCGCGACTCCACAAGATCCGCGCCCAGGTCAACAACGCCGAAGCCGTCAGGGACCTGTGATGACAAGCGCGCCCATCGCGCTCCTCGTGACACTAGCCGTCGCATACCTGGCCCTCATCCTCACGTGCGCTGTCGTCATCGCCCTGTCACTGGAAGTCGGTCGCCGTCTCCAGCGACACGACCGCCAGGAGGACCAGTAATGGCCGGCGCACGACGACGAACCCGCGAGGACGGAGCCCCGTACGAAACCCCGGTCGCGGCGATCGACCCCGGACTGTGCGCCTACTGCGGAGCCCAACTCGTACAACACGCCAAAGGCCGACCGCCGCGCTACTGCGGCCCATCCTGCCGATCCGGCGCCCACCGCCGATCGACACCGACGAAACGCACCAAGAGCAGCATGAACAAGGGACAGACCCAGTGACCAACCCACCCGCGTGACCCGTCCGCCGACCGCTCAGCCGTCAACATTCGTTGACGCGGTCGCGAGCACGTCGAGACCAGCCCGGTGCTTTGCCCCACCACCCGCGTGACCATCGAGACCGGGACCGGGCAGGGACGCGGCACCCCGCTCCGCGGGGACCCCACCGCTCCCCCTGCCCGACCCGGCACCCCGAGCCTCACCACGATGATCCGGGCACGAGCACGACGGAGCCCGACGACGACCACCACACCGATAGCAAGTCCCGCCCTCAGTCACCGTGCCGATCGTCGACACCGCATCGAACGTGTCGTACGCATCGAACACACCCGAGGACGGACCCCAATGCCAGTCCCCCAGCATCGTGTCGAGTTGATCCCGCTTCCCAGCGGTGAAGTCTTCGAACACCGTGGCATCGAACGTCCGCCACCGATAGAGCCTCCGCTGCCGCCACATCCGGTCCGAATCACCCGACCTCTTCGGCAGATGCCCGGTGCAGTACGTCACCGCCTGCGAGCACTCACGAATGATCTTGTCCGCCCGCGCCCACGCCGGCGACGACCACCGCAACACCATGTCGCGACGCCGCAGCTGCACAAGCATGTTCGCCACCGGCGCGGGCATCGACATCGACTCACGCGACGACCCCACACCCGTGACCTCGTCCATCAGGACATCCATCCCGCGACCGTCGAGGACCTGTCCCCAGTCGGTCAGCGGCACGTACAACGGGTGCGCCGCACCGTGGACCCGGTAGCCCACCAACCGCCGCCGCTCGTCCAACGTCGTTGCGCGGACCCAGTCAGCGACCGTCATCCCCTCAGGACACGGCACCGGCTCGTACACCGGGATCTCATGCCCAGACTCGTCACAGCCCTCGCACTCCCGAGGCCGCTCGAAATCCAGCAGACGCACAGTCGCCAGCACCGGACGACCAGCGAGCAACGACGGCAACGTGTCCCAGACCATCGCCGCCGACTTGCCCGACCCATTCGGCCCGACATACCCCATGATCGGCCACCCACGACGAATCGCCCGCTTCCGCTCGTTAGCGAACATCAGCGCTCCTTCCAACCCGGGCACAACTGCTCACGGTGCACCTCGACGGCGCGCGCGTCGTGCGGCTGCCACCCGTAGTCCGGGTGAGGCTCCTGACACCAGCCGCAGGCCGGGCACACGTACGTCAGGTCCATCACTCGTCTCCCTTCCCCGAGCAGCACCAGGCCCCGCAGGGAGGACACCGGACATGCCCGCGCTCGATCACGCACAGGTACTCCCGCCCATGGGTCGGACACTCCCAGGCACACCCTGGCCCCGGATCCCGCCTCACAATGCTTCGTGCTTCCGCTTCGCGACCCGCCGAGAAGGCGGTTCGACATGGAACGTAGGCCGCTCCCCGTTGAGGCCAGCCAGGGTTGCCTTGCGGCGCGACCGAGCGACGAAGAGCCCCACGACGAGGCCGACGACCACGAGCACCGCTACCACGCCGACACCTGCCGAATCGCGTCGTCACAGCCCCGCTCGTACGCCCGCCTCACGGCCTTCCGCGTCGCGAACCAGTCACAGAGCCCCGTGACCAGCCACCCGCCGATCAGACCCACCGTCAGCATGCTCACCGCTTCACACCCCTCATCTCGTAATCGACCTCGTTCAAACGCATCTGCGCGTCATGCGCCCACGTCGCGAACCGCTCCATCCGCGCCCACCGGGTCGCCGCCAGCCACAGCCCCCACCAGCACCCCGCGATGAACGTCACGCCCAGCACAGCGAGGCCGACCATCCACTCCGCCACCCAGTCCGGCGTCACGTCGTACCCCCGCCGCCGAGGAAGTAGGAGACGACCCACCGGATCCCGCCGATCACCACGGCGACCGCCCAGGCCGCAGCGACAGCAGCCGCGATCGTCAGCAGCAGCCCGACAGGCAGCCACGTGTCGAGCGCCCACACGTACCCCATGAGCCCGTCGACCTGACCGAGCGCGGTCACGAACCAGCCCGGCACCGCAGGCACCAGCGTCGTGAACAGACTGATCACGAGCTCGATCACCCCGAGCACCACCGCGAAGATCGCGTCCAAGATCATCCGCCGTCACCACCCCGACCAGCGCCCGGCGCCCCGACCCGGATACCCAGGGCAGCGAGCACCATCCGCGCGATCGCCATACCCCCGGTGATGCCGATACCTACCGACGCGACCATCCGCACGATCCCAGCAGCATCAGCAGCCTTGCCCGAGCACGCCGCGAAGGGCCGAATCTCCTCGACATTCGGCACACCAAGCGCCGTCAGATCCACCGCCGGACCCTCACAACCCCCAGGAGACCCAGACAACCCGAACGCGCCCTCAAACGCCCCAGTCCAATCCCCCACCGGACCATCCGTCAGCGCATCCTTGATCCCCTCAATACGCGCCGACAACAAGTCACCGTTCGGCACGAACAGCGTTTGAAGGAGGTTGAGAAGGCCCGATAGCAGAGCCCCCACAAGACCGGCGATGCCGTCGAGCAGGTCACCCAACATCCCAAGGAGACGCTTGCCGAGCCAAACGATCGCACAGATCACTTGACCGCCCCACGTGGACGGGTCAGTGATCGAAAACTCACAGGACTCGCTCTCCGGGTCCGGCACCGACGACGGCGGGCCAGGGAGCGGATCCTGCTCAACGCAGACCGAAGCCTCCGGAGGACAAGACCCGGGCGGACCCACATGCACAACAGGCGGGTCAACTTCCTCGCCAGGCGGCCCGGGAACAGGACTAATCGGGTCCGCCGAAGGACTACCGGAGGTGACAACCTTGGCACCCCAGTACCAGTGACAGGCCGCGCCGCTCGTATAACCGGCCCGGTACGTCGTATTCGAATCCAACGTGCCGAGAACGGGCACCTGATAATCAGCAAGCCCCCCGTTGACATCGCCGAACGCGATACCGAACCCGACGACCTGGCCAGGCGGACCCACCGGAGTGGTGTGATTGTTCGTGCCCTTCGATCCGAACTGGAACGTCATCGGGCTCGACAACATGCCACCGGTCGCAAACTTGGACTGCTGTAACCGGACTAGAGAGCCCTCCAACGAACTCGTATACGCGTTGACAGTCTGCGTGGGATACGTGGTACCCCAGCCGATGAAACCCGACGCCGCGGGCCTGACCAACAGATAGAACCGAACGTCGCCACTCGACGGACTGCCGACTCCCGGCCCATCCCACGTCACCGTCACGTCATAGTGGCCCCAGTCCTGCCACGTGGAACCCGGATACGGCTGCTCCACCCACGGCCCGACCGCGACATCAGCGGGACGCCCAACAGGACAACCGCCCGGCGCCTCGACAGGCGGATCGATCGTCGGTGGAGCACCCAGCTCGAAACCAACGCAGTTGCGCTCGCTCTCGTTACTCCACCCATCCGCAATTCCACCGCCTGAGAGCCGTACGAAGCACGCCTGCGTCACGGGTCCGCAGTTCTCACCAACGAACACCGGACCGAAAGCACCAGCACGCTCATCAGCCTCATCGATATTCTTTGAACCCACAATGACGGTTCGCCCAGCGCAATCAGGCTGCCCCGGTATCGGCTCAGGATCGACGTCAATATCAATGTGCAGATCACCCTGCGCATACCCGGTCCGACACGAATAACTTCCGCGGATAAAGTTCCCGCCGGTCTCGTCCGTTGACCAATACGCGACTAGGTCGCACTCCCAGCCCGTGACATTGAATCTGGACCACTTCTCGAAATGCGCTTGCCCAACTGTAGGGCCAACGACAACACCGCCTTCGGCAGATGCCCTCCCGACCGGACCGGCAAGGACCAAAGTCCCGGCGAGCACGACAACCAGCAGCCGAAGCAGCACCCGACCGCTAACGTGCTCAACCATGAGATCCCCAACTACGCATGCGGTCCTCTCCGTTCTCGTCATCGCCGCGTTTGCCCTCGTATTGCCGGGGCCTCTCGGAGTGATCGCCGCAGCAATGACAGCGTTTGCGTGGGGCAAGTCGCGCCCGTGTTCTGACTGCCGAATCGCAGCCGAGACAGCGACCGGGCCGGTACATCCCCCCGAGAAGGACGCACCGGCCCGCCACTGACCCGCTACGCGTCGGTCAGCCGATGAAGCCCTTGACGACCTTCCAGCCCTTGCGGACCGCGAAGATCACGGCACCGATGCCGAGACCCACACCCGCGATGGTGAGCAGGTCGTCACCGAGGCCGTCAACGGCATCGCTCACGATGCTCGTCGGAGTCGGAGCACTCATGCGTCATTCACCCCCTTCCCTTGATCAAGGCACCCAGCAGCCCGACAGAGAGCCCCCCGACGAGGCATTCGAGGATCAGTTCCACTGATTCCACGTCATCCCCTCGCCAGATGGAGCAGCAGCTGCCACGCCCGCACAATCACGAGCGCCTGGACCAAGAGCAGCCATACGTTCTCAATCACCCGAGGACCCCCAGGTGGTCACCAGCAGCGCCCCGAGAAGCGCCACAGTGAGCCCGCCAGCCAGAAGCGCCCACGCTTCGGTACCTGGCGGAAGATCAACACGACACGCCGGAAGATCGCCGCTCCCGCACGTCGCCTCACCCTGCTCAACAACCGTCTCCGTGACGGTCACCGTCGCCGTCTCCGTAGGCCCCGGCACGCACACGTGCGGCTCCTCGCCGGGCGGCTCATCGCCCGAAGTACCACAGTGATCCGACGACAGTCGTGACGGCACCGACGACCCATGCGCGCCGGTAGCCGACCAAGCGGAGGACGGCACCAGCAGCACGAGCAAGGCGCAGAAGGTCAGGCACGCGGCACCCCGCAGCACCGACCACAGCACCCGCACGACGACACCCGACTACTTGCCAGCAGGCGCAGCCAACGCAGCCTCGACAGCAGGAAGGCGGACGCGCCCCCGGAACTTGCCCGAGCGGAACTCGCAGTCGATCGCCACCCGCTCACCGCGAGCCGGAACCTCCCCGAAATAGTCCTCCAGACGAACCGAGACCGTCTCCAGACCGTCGAGCACCAGCAGTTCCCGGACCGACCAGCCCTTGCCGTCATCGAACGTCCCCGACCGAGAGCGCTCCCCCAGCACATCACCCGTGATCACCACACCCATGGCCGATCACCACCCTTCCGAATTA
This sequence comes from Nocardioides sp. S5-5, assembly GCF_054954065.1. Classification (NCBI taxonomy): domain Bacteria; kingdom Bacillati; phylum Actinomycetota; class Actinomycetes; order Propionibacteriales; family Nocardioidaceae; genus Nocardioides; species Nocardioides sp. S5-5. Next base: position 2,481,475 of record NZ_CP199913.1, on the reverse strand, counting down.
CGCCGATGTAGTTCACCGGCTGACAGAACCCTCGCGGCCCCGAATTCCAGAAGTCAATAATTCGTTGAAAATCGACAACCCCAGTTGTCGCAACCACGGACTTTCGTTGAATTGCGCTCGCTATCCAACGAAATAGGCCGCGCTCGACTTTCGTTGAGGTCGACTTCAACGAAATGCCTCGGCGCCGACTTTCGTTGACGCGGGCGGCCCACGAGCAGCAATGCGGGAGAACTATTCGCAGGGGACCAAGGCGCGGCTCCACCGCGCTCCCCGGGCGCCCTCTCGGACGCCGAAACGGCCCCGGATCGGTGCTCCGGGGCCGTTCTAGAGGGTTCAGGCTGCCTTGCGGCGTGGCTTGTGTCTGCCCTGCTGTCGTTTCTGTAGCGCGATCCAGCGGTCGAACGGGTCGTCGGGCAGCTGCCGGCCTTGGTAGCGCTTCCTCGCGCCCTGTCTGGAGATGCCGAGAGCGCGTCCAACGGCCCCGAAGTCGTGACCCTCGGTCAGTGCTGCCGTGATGAGGCCCTGCTCTACCAGTTCGAGGAGTTCGCGCACGTGGCGGACCCCCTCCAGATGGGCGATTGGCCGCTCAGGGCCGGTCGCCATGCGGTCGAGGACTCCGGCGAGTCGCCGCGCCAACTGCCTTGCGTGTGATCCATGCTCGGTACTCATGTCCGAGCGCCCATCGGCCTACGTCCGGGACCGCTGTAGCGACAACTCAAGTTGTCGCCCCGTGCGCCGTTTCCCGTCTCGGAAGCGACAACTACGGTTGTCGCGTTTGGCTGCGTTTGCCCGCATTTGAGTGAGGAATCCCTCGATCGCACCTGTTTCCGCCGCTCTCAGCAGTTCCGCTTGCAGCGGTGCGAACATAACGCGGAACTCTGTGTCACTTATCGGCACTCAAGTATCGGGAGTTGCATTACGTGCGAGAACTCCCGCTTCGGGACGATCGCACCGTTCCCGCAGGTCATCAGCGCGCAGATGGCTTCCGAGACGTCGCCCCGGTGTCGGCGTGTTCATGGCGTATCGCAGCAGATTAGCCTCGACGAACGCCGACGCCGCAACACGACCACAGCCGTCACGACCGCACACGTGCTCGCCGGCAACCGGGGGGCAGGTCGCCATCGGCGCGGCCGCTGCGGCCGCGGGCCCGGAACTGCGGCGGCGTGGGCCTTGGATCATCGGTAGGCGGCAGATCTATGCACGACGCCGACGACCGTCACTCGGCGCCGTCCGTCATCGATCCGATAGATCACGCGATAGGTGCCGCGCCGAGCACTGTGGCGATCCTCAAGTGGTGGACGCAGCTGCTTTCCGACTCTGTGAGGGTTGTCGAGCAATGGCCCGACGATGAAGTCATAAGCTGCGAACGCGACTGACTCAGGAAGTCTTTCGGTCAGTTGTCGTCGCGCGGTCGGCGAGATGATGAGCTCGAAGCGCTCCGCCGTCACGCAACATGTCCGCGACGGCGCATGGCGTCAGCCAGGTTCTGCTCGGACTCCCCCTCACCGCGCGCAAGCTCGGCGTCAGAGGCTGCCAACTGTCGTACCGCTGCCTCGTCCGACAGGACTGCGATCGTCTCCTCGAGAGCTTCGAGGTCGTCAGGGGAAAGCAGAACTGCGGACGGGCGCCCATGCACGGTGACGGTGACCCGCTCGTGCTGTCGGTCGACGCGGCCGACCAGTTCGGAGAGATGCGCCTTCGCTTCTGCGATCGACAGCGTTTCATTCATAGTCATAAGTATGACCAGAAATCCGGGAGGTGTTCAAGACCGGCGCTGGAACACGTTCGACCTGAAGGCGCAGACCTACCTGATGGTGGCGAGCAAGGCGTAGTCACCGGCCCAGGGCCCAGCTCGCTCAGGTTCCGGTCCTCCCGTCGACGCCCTCACGAAGCAGGTCTGCGTGTCCGCAGTGCTGGGCGTACTCGGTGATCATCCGGAGCACCAGCCAGCGCAGGTCGACGTCCTCATGCCAGTCCAGCGGGCGCGCGGTGTCGTCGAGCTCATGGGCGGCGACGATCTCGCGGGAGACGGCGCACTCGTCGCGCCAGGTCGCCAGGTCGGCGGCGAAGTCCGCGTCCGTGGGCAGGTCGAAGTCGAGCGACGGATTCTCCTCGGTGAAGAAGAGGTACGGCACCTCGCGGCGCTCGAAGTTCTGCTGGAACCACCAGCGCTCGCACCCGGCCAGGTGGCGGACCAACCCGTGGAGCGACATCGTCGAGGGCGGCATGGACCTCGTCCGCGCCTGCTCTGCGGTCAGCCCGCGGCACTTCATCTCCACGGTCGCCCGGTAGTAGTCCAGGTACGCCGTGAGCGCCTCACGCTCGCCGGCCACGCGCGGGATCCGCGGACGGTCGTCGTCGGCCCAGCGAGGCGCGAAGGCGTCGTCCGCCAGGCCGGACTCCGGATGGGTGGTTGCCTCCGCGGACCTGTCGCTCATGCCCAGCAGCCTGCCACGCCGAGGTCTACTCCCCCAGCACCTTGCGTACGACGACACTGGTCCCGGTGACCACGCACATCGGCGGTACGTCGGCCGCCACCGTGGTGCCGGCGCCGACGACCGAGCCGCGGCCGATGGTGACGCCGGGGGTGATGGTCGCGCCGGCGCCGATCCAGACGTCATCCTCGATGGTGATCGGAGCGTGGGTGAGGAAGTCGAAGCGCTCGGCGGGCGCGACGGGGTGGCCGGCGGTGCTGAGGGTGACGTGGGGGCCGATGAGGACGCGGCTGCCGATGGTGATGCCGCCGAGGTCGAGGAAGTAGCAGCCCTGGTTGATGAACACGCGCTCGCCGAAGGACGCGGCGAGGCCGTGGTCGCAGTAGAACGGCGGCAGGATCGTGAGGTCGGCGGGGAGGTCGGGGCCGAGGATCTGGGTGAGGAGCCGGCGGCGCTCGCCAAGGTCGGTGAACGGCAGGGCGTTGAGGCGGGCGGTGAGGTCCATGACGACGGCAACGCGCTCAGCGAACGCGCGGGACTCGGGGGTTCGGGTGGGGATCCGCTGCTCGTTGCGCACAGTCAGGATGGTGGCATGGCGCGGATCGCGATCATGGCGACGACACGGTCGGGTGTAACACCGGCACCGAGCCGGACACTACGAGGACATGAGTACTTCCGAGGAAGCCGAGTTCAGCGAGGCATGGCGCCGTGACGGCCCGCGCGTCGCCGCCTACGTGCGCCGGCACGTAGCCACCGACGACGTGCAGGACATCGTGGCCGACACTTTCGTGCAGGCCTGGCGGCGCTGGGGAGACGTGCCGGACCCGCCGATCGGGTGGCTGATCGCGACGGCTCGCAAGGTGATCGGCAACAGCCGGCGCTCGGCCCGTCGTCGTACGGCGCTCACCGACCGGCTCGCCCTGCTCGACGGGGCGGCCCGGCCGGAGCGGGACGCGGCGATGCTCGCGACCGAGCGGATGGCCGCGCTCGAGGCGTTGGCAGCCCTGCCGGAGAGCCAGCGCGAGGCGCTGCTGCTCGTGGCTTGGGACGGACTCTCGCCCGACGCCGCCGCCGCTGTTCTCGGCGTCCGGCCCGGGACCTTCCGGGTCCGCGCCCACCGCGCCCGCGCGGCGCTCAGCGCACCCGACCTGCCGGCGGACCCCCGCACCGCCGCCCGCAACCGACCTCTCACCGAAGGTGGACTCCGATGACCACGGACCTCGTCACCGCACTTGCCCCGACTCCCCCGCCGCTCGACCCGGTCTGGGTCGAGGCGACTCTCGCGCGGATCCTCGCCGAGGAGCGCGCCGTCACTGCCCACGACCAGGTACGACGCCGGCGGACCCGGCGGCGGACCGCGATCGGGCTCGGCCTGGCCCTGTCCACCATCGGCACCGCGACGGCCGTGGCGATCGGCGGGCCGACCGAGGTCGTGTCGAGCGTGATCAAGGACTTCGCCCGCCAGCCCAACACCACCGGGAACGGGCTCGGCGAGCTCGACGAGCCGGCACTGGTCGCCCAGTTCGACACCGACCACGGTGTCTTCGCGTTCTGGCTGGCGACCTCGTCGAGCGGGAAGGTCTGTTACGCGATGAGCGACGGCGTCTGGGACGGCATCGGGGCGCCGACGAAGCAGGAGCTCGAGTACGGGTGCGGCGGCGAGATCTGGGCCGGCGACGACGTGCCGCCCCAGGAGCTCACCTCACCCGAGCAGCTGGGCGGCTACTTCACCGACAGTGAGCCGCTCGTCTACGGCGTCTCGCCGTGGCCCACCGCCACCCAGGTCCGCGTCCAGGCGGCCGGGGTCGACCGCACCCTGCCCGTGCGGCCCGACTCCCACGGCTACGGCGCAGCGCTGCCGGAGGCGGTCGGCGTACGCCAGGTGACCCTGACCTTCCGCGACGCCACGGGGCAGATACTCGGAACCAAGGTCAGCGTGGCGCCCGTCGGGTGAGGTCCGGCCGCCGGTCCCGGTCAGCGCCCGCCGGACACGTCGAGCACCGCGCCCGTCGTGTACGACGCCCCGTCGTCGAGCAGCCAGCAGATCGCCGCCGCGGCCTCGGCGGGCGTGCCGGGACGTCCCATCGGCACCGACGGCGCGACCCGCTCCAGGCGCCCCGGCTCGCCGTTGCGGGCGTGGATCTCGGTCTCGACCAGCCCCAGCCGCACGCTGTTGACCCGGATCCCCTGCTCGGCCACCTCGAGCGCCAGGCCGCGGGTGATCGTGTCGACGGCGGCCTTCGAGGCGGCGTAGTCGACGTACTCCCCCGGTGACCCCAGCTCCGCGGCCCGCGACGACACGTTCACGATCGCTCCCCCGGGGCCGGACGGCTGCGCCATCAGCCGCACGGCCTCGCGGGCGCACAGCAGGGTCCCGAGCACGTTGACCGCCAGCACCCGGCGCACCCTCTCGGCGGACAGGTCGGCGACGCGGGAGGTCGGCGCCACGATCCCGGCATTGTTGACCAGTCCCCGCAGCGGACCCGCCTCAGCCGGCAGTGCCCGGAAGACCCGCTCGACGGCGGCCTCGTCGCCGACGTCGAGCCGCGCCGCCTCGGCCCACGCGCCGGCTGCGGCGCAGTCGGCCACGACCGCTTCGGCCGCGGCGCGCTCCGAGCGGTAGGTCAGCAGCACGCTCCAGCCCGACGCGGCCAGCATCCGAGCCGTGGTCGCACCGATCCCCCGGCTGCCGCCCGTCACCACCGCCAGTCGTCGCTCCATGCGCCGACGCTATCGGGTCGCTCGAAGGGCGATCCGGCACGACATCGCTCCGCCGCTTTACCAGATCGGCCGCCGGTCGCGACGGCGGCGATTGGGGAGACACCCCTAGTCGAGGCAGAACTCATTGCCCTCCGGATCCGCCATCACGATGTGTCCGCCGGCCATCGGCGGCGCCGGCTCGTGTCGCTCGAGCCGACGCCCGCCCAGACCGACCAGTCGCTCGCACTCCGCCTCGAGCGCCGCCATCCGCTCCGCTCCCGCCAGCCCCGGCGCCGCTCTGACGTCGAGGTGAACCCGGTTCTTGACGACCTTGTCCTCCGGGACCTGTTGGAAGAAGACCCGGGGGCCGACGCCGGCGGGGTCCTCGATCGCCGACCGGGCGTTGCGCTCTGCGGGTGGGACCCCCACCTGTTCGAGGAAGACGTCCCATGCGGCCAGCGGGTCCTCACCCGCGGCGAGAGGCACGCCCGGTGGCCCGGGGATGACGTAGTCGAGGACCTCGCGCCAGAAGGTCGAGAGCGCCCGCGGGTCGTGGCAGTCGAAGGTGATCTGGAGGTGTCTGCTCATGGTCACGGTTCTACCGGGCGGCTCCGACATCTCCCCTCCCTTATCAACATATAGCGCACAGGGGGGCTTGCGGCAAGGCCCCCGGGAGCGGGCAGAATCCCGGTCTCCGCCGAGCGGAGACAACCCCAAGACCCCATGGGAGCTGAGGATTTGACCGACGCGTTCGACCTGCACGACCACCCCGCCAAGGCCGACCCGGCGCTCGTCGCCGCCGACCGGGCCCACTTCGCCGCCGTCGAGGCCAGCCTCGAGCAGAACGTCGCCGACCTCGAGGACCGTCTGGCCGACGTACGACGCCAGCCGGGCGGCACCGGCCAGGAGGCGATGGACCGCGACCTCGAGGTGCATCGCCTCGGCGCCCGGCTCAGGGCGCTGCGCCGCTACCGGCTCGACCTGTGTCTGGGCCGGATGGTGAGCACCGACGGCGAGACGGTGTACGTCGGCCGGTTCGGGCTGACCGACGCCGACGGCCTCCGGCTGCTGGTGGACTGGCGCTCCCCCGCCGCCGAGCCCTTCTTCGGCGCCACCCATGCCCACCCGATGGGCCTGGCCAGCCGCCGCCGCTACCGATGGACCAAGGGCCGGGTCACCGACTACTGGGACGAGGTGTTCAGCCCCGCCGGCCTGGCCGCGGGTGGCGCCGCGCTCGACGACCAGTCCGCCTTCGTGGCCAGCCTCGGCAGCAGCCGCTCGGAGCGGATGCGCGACGTGCTCGCCACGATCCAGGCCGACCAGGACGCGATCATCCGGGCCGACTCGCGCGGCACCCTCGTCGTCGACGGCGGTCCCGGCACCGGCAAGACCGTGGTCGCCCTGCACCGCGCGGCCTATCTCCTCTACGCCGACCCGCGGCTCGGCCCGGGCCGCGGCGGTGTGCTCTTCGTCGGACCCCACGAGCCCTATCTCGCGTACGTCGCCGACGTGCTGCCCAGCCTCGGCGAGGAGGGCGTGCGCACCTGCACCCTGCGTGACCTCGTCGACGAAGGTCGGACAGCGACCGAGGAGCGCGATCCCGAGGTGGCCCGCCTCAAGGCGGACGCCGCGATGGTGGGAGCGGTCGAGCCCGCCGTCCGGCTCTACGAGGAGCCGCCGAGCGAGGGCATGGTCGTCGAGACCGAGTGGTCGCAGGCATGGCTGAGCCCGAGCGACTGGGCCGAGGCGTTCGGCGCGCCCGACCCGGGCACGCCCCACAACGAGGCACGCGACCAGGTCTGGGAGGCGCTGCTCGACATCCTCGTCGACAAGCACGACGACGTCGATGCGACCGAGGAGCAGCTGCGTCGCTCGTTGCGCCGCAACGACGGGCTGGTCGACGCCGTCACCAGAGCGTGGCCGATGCTGGCGGCGAGCGACCTGGTCGGCGACCTGTGGGAGGTGCCGGCGTACCTGCGGCACTGCGCTCCCTGGCTCTCCCCCGACCAGGTGCGCGCGCTGCGGCGCAACGGCCCCCAGGTCTGGACGACCGCCGACCTGCCGCTCCTCGACGCCGCCCGGGCCCGCCTCGGCGACCCCGACACGGCGCGCGAGAGGAGGCGGAGCGAGGCCACCGCGGCCCGGGAGAGGGCGGAGATGGACCGCGTCGTCGACCACCTGATCGCGACCGACGACTCCGACATGATGATCATGTCGATGCTCCGCGGCGCCGATCTGCGCGGCGCGCTGGCGCCCGACGAGCAGCACGCCCCGGACCGGTACGCCGGCCCCTTCGCCCACGTGATCGTCGACGAGGCCCAGGAGCTCACCGACGCCGAGTGGCAGATGCTCCTGCGCCGCTGCCCGTCACGCAGCCTCACCGTCGTCGGCGACCGCGCTCAGGCCCGACACGGCTTCGCCGAGTCGTGGACCGAGCGGCTCGAGCGCGCCGGACTGCACGACATCGACCTCGCCACGCTCACCATCAACTACCGCACGCCCGCCGAGGTGATGGCGGCCGCGGAGCCGGTGATCAGGCAGGTGCTCCCCGACGCCAACGTGCCGACGTCGGTCCGCAGCACCGGTGTCCCCGTCGAGTGGGTCGGCCGCGCCGAGCTCGACGCGATCCTGGCCGAGTGGGAGCGGAGCCACGCCGAGGGCGTCGCCTGCGTCATCGGCGCCCTGGACTTCTCCGCCACCGCCCGGATCCGCTCGCTGAGCCCCGAGCATGCGAAGGGGCTCGAGTTCGACCTCGTCGTCCTGGTCGAGCCGGACCGCCTCGGCACCGGGATCGAGGGCGCCGTCGACAGGTACGTCGCGATGACCCGCGCCACCCAGCGGCTGGTGATCGTGACCTGAGCCGGCCCGGGCTCAGCCTGCCTGGTTGATGCGGACGTGGTTGCCCGCCGGGTCGCGGAACGCGCAGTCGCGCACGCCGTACGGCTGGTCGATCGGCTCCTGGATCACCTCGGCGCCGGTGGCCTGGATCCGCTCGAAGGTCGCGTCGAGGTCGTCCGTGCGCAGCACGATGGTGGCGTAGGTGCCCTTGGCCATCATCTCGGCGATGACGCGCTTCTCGTCCTCGGTGATGCCGGGGTCGGCGGCGGGCGGGGCGAGCACGAGCGAGGGGCCGGCTGCGCCCTTGGGGGCGACGGTGATCCACCGCATCTCGCCGTAGCCGACGTCGTTGAGGATCTCGAAGCCCAGCACGTCGCGGTAGAAGGCCAGCGACGCCTCGGGGTCGGTCTGCGGGAGGAAGCTGTGCTGAATGCTGATGTCCATGCCGCTCACGCTAACGGCGACTCGAAGCGCGGGGCTTCTCGATTCCTGACCGATGACGCAGGCAGGTCCGGGCTGGTCTGCGCGCCACCGCGCCGCACCGGCCGGGTCACCTTCTTCGTCACGCACGACGGCGGCTCGGCCACGCCCTCCTCGGGCGGCGGCATGTCGTCGCGATAGGCGCTCGGCGGCACGCCCACCAGCTCGGTGAACCGGGTGCTGAACGTGCCGAGGGAGGTGAAGCCCACCGCGAAGCAGACGTCGGTGACGCTGAGGTCGCCGCGGCGCAGCAGCGCCATCGCCCGCTCGATCCGGCGGGTCATCAGGTAGGAGTACGGCGGCTCGCCGTACGCCCGCTTGAACTCCCGGCTCAGGTGTCCGGCCGACAGGTGGACGTCGCGGGCCAGCGCCTCCACGTCGAGCGGACGGGCGTACTCCCGGTCGATCCGGTCCCGCACCCGCCGCAGCAGGGTGAGGGTGCGCAGCCGCTCCGGATCGATCGCCACGGCACCATCTTCGCAAACCGGACGGCGGCCACGGCAGTGAGTAGGGTCGCGTCCATGGCCCGCCGGATCGAGCTGTCCGCACCCGTCGGCGTCCGCTGGGAGCCTGACGACCCTCTCGGAGTGGGAGCCCTGGTGCTCGGCGGCTCCAGTGGCCGGGTCGACGAGCAGCGGGCCCGGGTGCTCGCCGAGCAGGGCGTGCTGGCGGAGTCGATCCGCTGGTTCGGCGGTCCGGGGCAGCACGACGGCCCATGGGAGATCCCGCTGGAGACCTTCGCGGCCCGAGCCGAGGCGCTCGCCGCGGAGTGCGACCGGGTACTGCTCGTCGGCCTCTCCTTCGGCGCCGAGGCCGCCCTCGCGACCGCCTCGCTCACCGGCGCGCCGGTCGACGGGGTGGCGGCGTTCGCGCCGTCCGACGTGGTCTGGGCCGGCGTCACCGACGACGGGCGACAGACCTCCCACTGGACACTGGACGGCACCCCGGTGCCCTTCGTGCGCTTCGTCCCGTGGGAGCCGCCGACCGACCCGCCCGCGTACCGCGACCTCTATGCCCGCTCGCGGGCCGCCGCGCCGGAGGAGGTGGCGGCCGCGACCCTGCCCGTGGAGCGGATCCCCGAGGTGGTCCTGGTGGCGGGCGACGACGACCAGGTCTGGCCCGCGCGGGAGCAGGCCGAGGAGATCGTGCTCCGTCGTGCCCGGCACGGCCGCCCGACCGCGCTCGTCGCGGACGCCGAGGCCGGGCACCGGGCCGTGCTGCCCGGCGAGGAGGTCGTGGTGGCGGGTCAGAGGATGCGGCGCGGCGGCACCGAGCACGCCGACCGCCGGCTCGGCGCGGCCGCCTGGGCGGCGCTCACGGACCTGGTCGGTCGCGCATAGGGTCGGTGCCCATGAGCCAGCCGCCTCCCCCGCCGCCCGGCCACCTCCGCCTGCACCTGCAGGGCAACCGGATGCTGAGCATGATCACGCCGAGCGTGCAGATCAACGGCTGGCCGGTGCCGGCGCGCTACGGCGAGAACGTCTATCCGGTGCCGCCGGGCGTCCACACCGTGTCCGGACACGCCCAGTGGATGTGGACCTACGGGCAGGCGGCCCAGCAGTTCCAGGTCGGGCCGGGCCAGGTCGTCGACGTCTACTACGCCGCGCCCGCGCTGACCTTCCTCAAGGGCGCGATCGGCTTCCGGCGACAGCGCTCCCCCGGGCTGCTGGCTCTCGTGCTGATCCTGGTCGCCGTGCTCGTGCTCGCGGTCGGGCTGCCCGCCGTGCTCATCCTCGCCTCGACGTAGATGTGACCCGCATCACCCTTGGGCTGTGACCTAGGCCATGCGAGGGTGGGCCTCATGAGTCTCCTCGCCATCGTCGTCCTGCTGGCGCTCGTGCTGCTGTTCGTGCTCGCCATCGGCGCCCTGTTCGGTGTCGTCTTCGTCGCCGGCCGAACGGGCCGCCGGGCCCAGGCCGCGGCCGCTCCCGAGCCGCGGGGCCGGTCGGTCGCCTGAGCCGGCACCGGGACCCGGGCCACCTGGCCGCCGCTCAGGGCTGCAGCAGTACCTTGATCGCGCGGCGCTCGTCCATCGCGCGGTAGCCGTCCGGCGACTGCTCGAGCGGCAGGGTCAGGTCGAACACCCGGCCCGGGTCGATCCGGCGCTCGAGCACCATGGGGAGCAGCTCGGGCAGGTAGCGGCGCACCGGCGCCATGCCGCCGCGGAGGCCGACGTTCTTGTCGAAGAGCCGGCGCGCGGACAGCTCGACGCCGTGGGGCGCCCCGACGAAGCCGACGCCGCCACCGGGGCGGGTGACCTCGATCGCGGTGGTCATCGCGTCGTCCGTGCCGACGCACTCCAGCGCCGCGTCGACGCCGACTCCGCCGGTCAGCTCGAGCACCTCGGCCACGGCCTCCTCACCGCGGGCCGCGATGACGTGGGTGGCGCCGAACGAGCGGGCCACCACCTGGCGGGGCTCGTGACGTGACATCGCGATCACCCGCTCGGCGCCCATGACCGAGGCGGCCAGGACACCGCAGAGCCCGACCGCGCCGTCGCCGACCACGACGACCGTGTCGCCGGCCTTCACGCCGGCCGACACGGCGGCGTGCCAGCCGGTCGGCATCACGTCGGACAGGGCGAGCAGCGACGGCACCAGCTCGGCGTCGGGGACGCCGCCGGTGCGGACCAGGCTGCCGTCGGCCTGGTTGACCCGGGTGTACTCGGCCTGGCCGCTCGCCGTGAAGCCGAGGTTCGTGCAGACCGACTGGGCGCCGTTGCGGCAGTGGGCGCAGGTGTTGTCGCAGTGGCAGAACGGGACGACCACGAAGTCGCCGACCCGCACCTCGCGCACCTCGCTGCCGATCTCCTCCACGACGCCGATGCACTCGTGGCCGATCGTGGTGCCGGGCCGGATCGGGTTCTCGCCGCGGTACGGCCACAGGTCGGAGCCGCAGATGCAGCCCGCGCTCACCCGGACGATGGCGTCCGTGGGCTTGCGCACGGTCGGGTCGGGCACCTCGTCGACCCGGATGTCCCGGGCGCCGTGGATGGTCGTGGCACGCATGGGAGGATCCTTCCAGATCGTCGTGGCGTCTTGCGTTATCTCACATGTGAGTTACCGTCGTGGCATGACCTTGGACCCGTCCCACGAGGACTACAAGGGCCGGATCGGCAACCTCATCCGCGACGCCCGCAAGCACCGTGGCCTGACCCAGGCCCAGCTCGCCGAACGCCTCGGCACCAGCCAGAGCGCGATCAACCGGATCGAGAAGGGACACCAGAACCTGTCCCTGGAGATGCTGGCGCGGATCGGGGCCGCCCTCGACTCCGAGATCGTCGCGCTCGGCGCCGGCCCCACCCACCTGCGGGTCAAGGGCCCCACCACGCTCTCGGGCAGCATCGACGTCAAGACCTCCAAGAACGCCGGTGTCGCGCTGCTGTGCGCCTCGCTGCTCAACCGGGGGCGCACCACCCTGCGCAAGGTGGCCCGGATCGAGGAGGTCAACCGGCTGCTGGAGGTGCTCGACAGCATCGGCGTGCAGACCCGGTGGATCAACGCCGACAACGACCTCGAGATCGTCCCGCCCAAGGATCTCGACCTGACCCGGATCGACGAGGAGGCCGCGCGCCGTACTCGCTCGGTCATCATGTTCCTCGGCCCGCTGCTGCACCGCACCGACACCTTCGAGCTGCCGTACGCCGGCGGCTGCAACCTCGGCACCCGCACCGTCGAGCCGCACATGTCGGCGCTGCGGCCCTTCGGCCTGGAGGTGAAGGCGACCGACGGCTGGTACCACGCCCAGCTCAACCGGGCGATCGTCCCCGCCCGCCCGATCGTGCTCACCGAGCGCGGCGACACGGTGACCGAGAACGCCCTCATGGCCGCCGCCCTGCATCCGGGCACGACCGTGATCCGCAACGCCTCGTCCAACTACATGGTCCAGGACCTCTGCTTCTACCTGCAGGCGCTCGGGGTCGAGGTCGAGGGCATCGGCACGACCACGCTCACGGTGACCGGCCGCGAGTCCATCGACGTCGACGTCGACTACTCCCCCAGCGAGGACCCGATCGAGGCCATGTCGCTGCTGGCCGCCGCGATCGTGACCCGCTCGGAGATCACCGTACGGCGCGCGCCGATCGAGTTCCTCGAGATCGAGCTCGCGGTGCTCGAGGGGATGGGCTTCCGCTACGACCTGTCCGAGGAGTACCTCGCCGCCAACGGCCGCACCCGGCTGGTCGACATCACCACGCACCCCTCCGACCTGGTCGCGCCCGGCGACAAGATCCACCCGATGCCGTTCCCCGGCCTCAACATCGACAACCTGCCGTTCTTCGCGGTGATCGCGGCGGTGGCCGAGGGCACGACGTACCTGCACGACTGGGTCTACGACAACCGGGCGATCTACCTCACCGAGCTCAACAAGCTCGGTGGCCGGGTCACCCTGCTCGACCCCCACCGGGTGCAGATCGAAGGTCCGACGTCGTGGACCGGCACCGAGCTGATCTGCCCGCCCGCGCTGCGCCCGGCGGTCGTCGTCCTGCTCGCGATGCTCGCCAGCAAGGGCACCTCGGTGCTGCGCAGCACCTACGTCATCCATCGGGGCTACGAGGACCTGGCCGAGCGGCTCAGCTCGCTCGGCGCCGAGATCGAGACCTTCCGCGACATCTGAGGATGTACCTCCAGTCCGGCCGGGTGCTGGCCTTCGCCCACCGCGGCGGCGCCTACCACCCCGAGATCGAGGGCCTCGAGAACACCCTCGCCGCGTTCCGGCACGCCGCCGCGCTCGGCTACGACTACCTCGAGACCGATGTCCACCTGACCGCCGACGGCGTGCTGCTGGCCTTCCACGACGAGGTGCTGGATCGGGTCACCGACCAGCGGGGAGCGGTCCGCGACCTCACCCTGGCCGAGGTACGGCGGGCCCGGATCGGCGGGCGCGAGCAGGTCCCGACGCTGGTCGAGCTGCTCGAGGCCTTCCCGGCGGCGCGGTTCAACATCGACCTCAAGTCCGACGGCGCGGTCGACGCCCTGGCCCGGCTGGTGCGCGAGCGCGACCTATGGGACCGGCTCTTGGTGGCGTCGTTCTCGCGCGGGCGGATCCGCCGGTTCCGGGCGCTGACCGACGGTCGCGTCCCGACCGCGGCCGACCCGTGGCAGATCGTGGCCTTCCGGCTCTCCCCCAGCACCCGGCTGGCCCGGCTGCTCGCGGGCAGCGGCTTCGCGGCCTTCCAGGTCCCCCACCGACAGCGCGGGCTCACCGTCACCACGCCGGGCTTCGTCCGGCGCGCCCACGCCGCGGGCCACCAGGTCCACGTGTGGACCATCGACGATCCGGCCGAGATGACCGCCCTGCTCGACCGCGGTGTCGACGGGCTCTTCACGGACCGTACCGATCTGCTCAAGGATGTCCTCCAGGGACGCGGCCAGTGGTGGTCCGCGCGGGGAGGGACGACATGAGCATCGCGGACCTGGGGCCGCTCAACCGCGCACGCGAGCAGCGGGCGTGGTACTTCACCGACTGGGCCGCGTCCGCGTTCCAGACCACCGTGGCGGGCGTGCTCTTCGCGCCGTACCTGATCTCGGTGGCCGAGAACGCCGTGGGCGAGCACGGCCGGCTGCACGTGCTCGGGCTCTCCATCGCGCCGGGCTCGCTGCCGTCGTACGTCATCACCTTCTCGACGCTGCTCAGCGCGCTCATCTTCCCGATCATCGGTGCTCTGGCCGATCGCACCGAGCGCAAGCCGGACCTGCTGGTCGGCCTGTCCTGGCTCGGCGCGGCGGCCGCCGCCCTGCTGTTCTTCATGAGCGGCGAGAGCTGGCTGTTCGGCAGCATCGCGTTCATGGTCGCCAACCTCGCGAGCGGAGCGGCGATCGTGGTCAGCGACTCGATCCTGCCGCTGATCTCCACCGAGGCCGAGCGCGATCGCACCTCGTCGGTCGGCTGGGCCTACGGGTACGCCGGCGGCGGGCTGCTGCTCGCCGTGAACTTCGCCGTCGTGACCTTCCACGACGCGCTCGGCCTCGACAAGGAGATGGCGGTCCGCCTCTCCCTGCTCTCGGCGGCCGTGTGGTGGGCGGCCTTCATGGTCATCCCGTGGCGCGGCATCAAGAAGCACCAGCCGGTCGCCGTGGTGGACGTCGGGGGCGGCCTGCTGGGCCGCTCGTTCGGCCAGCTGGGCGCCACCCTCAAGGACCTGCGCAACTATCCCGTCGCGCTCACCTTCCTGCTCGCCTACCTGTTCTTCAACGACGGCATCCAGACCGTGATCGCCTCGGCGTCGACCTTCGGCATCGAGGAGCTCGACTTCGGCGAGGGCACGGTGCTCGGCACCTACCTGCTCGTGCAGTTCGTGGCGATGTTCGGTGCCGTCGGGTTCGGCCGGGCGGCGGCCCGCTACGGCGCCAAGAGGGTGATCCTGGCCGGCATCGTCGGGTGGATGGGCATCGTGAGTGTCGCGCTCGTCGTGCCCGAGGGGCAGCTGGTGCCGTTCTTGGTGCTCGGCGTCGCCATCGGCATCGTGCTGGGCGGCACCCAGGCGCTGGCCCGGTCGTACTTCTCGCTGTTCATCCCGCGCGGCAAGGAGGCGGAGTACTTCAGCCTCTACCACGCCATGGACCGCGGCACCTCGTGGTTCGGCACCCTCACCTTCGGCCTCGTCTACCAGCTCACCGACTCCTACCGGCCCGCGATCTTCGCGCTCATCGCCTTCTTCGTCCTCGGCGGCCTGCTGCTGCTCCGGGTCGACACCGAGCGGGGCATCCGCCAGGCAGGCAACGCCCGACCCGCGGTCATCTGAGGTGGGCCCCGGGTCCCGACTGGTCTGGACCAGGGTCCTGGTCTGGTCCGATCCGGGTTGGAACCTTTTCCCGCTGGGTAGCGTTGAGTGGATAGACGAAACATGGGAGGTGAAGTCTGATGGCTGAGCGCACACTGCGCGGTGCCCGACTGGGGGGCCAGTCCTTCGAGGACGAGCGGGGTATCGAGTTCGCAGCCCGGCAGCAGGTCGGCTACAAGTGTCCCCAGGGCCACGAGTTCGAGATCACCATGTCCATCGAGGCCGAGGTGCCTGCCGTCTGGGAGTGCCCGCGCTGCGGGCTGGAGGCCGAGTCGACCGCCGGCATCGAGCGTGAGGTGAAGGCCGAGAAGCCCCAGCGCACGCACTGGGACATGCTGCTCGAGCGCCGCTCCGAGAAGGAGCTGGAGGAGATCCTCACCGAGCGTCTGGAGCTGCTCCGCGGCGGCGAGATCGGTCCGGCGCACCTGCACCGCGCCAACGCCCGCAAGAAGAAGCCGGCGAAGGCCTGACCGGCTCGACTACTGCTCGTCGATGACCTCGCCCCGGACCACGGTCGGTCCGGGGCGAGTGACATTTGCGCGCCGCGCGACCTGGCGCCCGGCGTACGACACCAGCAGGCCGCGGAACAGCGGCCGGGTGACGGGCAGGATCAGCAGCAGGCCGAGCACGTCGGAGACGAAGCCCGGGCTGAGCAGGAAGGCGCCGCCGAGCATCACGAGCGCGCCGTCGGCGAGCTCCTTGTGGGGCATCCGGCCGGTCTCGGCCCGCTCACGCAGCGCCAGCCAGGCGCGCCGGCCCTCGCGCTTCATCAGCCAGGCGCCGAGGAGGCTGTCGAGGACGAGGAGCAGGATCGTCCACCACGGGCCGATCACCTGACCGACCTCGATGAGCACGACGATCTCGAGGATCGGCATCACCACGAAGACGAGGAACAGCAGCGCTGCCGCGCGCCGGCTCCGCATGCTCCTCCTGCTCACTGCGTCCTGCCTCTCATCGGGTGCTGCGCTGCAGCTCCCTCGTCGACGTCGCGGGGGCCTTCAGTCGCTGCCAGCGCTGCTGCAGGCCCCACCAGGTGATCCGCTTGAGCGACTCCAGGGCGACCTGACCGCTCATCTTGGACTCGCCGCGGACCCGCTCGACGAACTCGATCGGGACCTCGCGCACGACCAGCCCGGCCTGCAGGGTCCGGGTGACCAGGTCGGTCTGGAAGACGTAGCCGGTGGAGCGCACCTCGTCGAGGCGGATCCGCTCCAGCGTGGAGCGGCGGAACAGCCGGAAGCCGGCGGTCGCGTCGCGCACCCGGATGCCGAGCAGCATCCGGACGTAGAGGTTGCCGCCGCGCGAGAGCAGCTCGCGCTGCCAGGGCCAGTTCACGACCGAGCCGCCGGGGATCCACCGCGACCCGATGACCAGGTCGGCGTCGCGCAGCCCGGTGAGCAGCCGCTGCAGCTGCTCGGGCTGGTGGGAGCCGTCGGCGTCCATCTCGCCGATCACGTCGTAGCCGGCGTCGAGGGCCCACGCGAAGCCGGCGAGGTACGCCGCCCCCAGGCCGCCCTTGGCGGTGCGGTGCAGGACGTGGACCTGCGGGTCGGTCCGGGCGAGGCCGTCGGCGATCGCGCCGGTGCCGTCGGGCGAGCCGTCGTCGACGACGAGGACGTCGACGTGCGGCTGCGCGGTACGGACGCGCTCGACGATCCACGCGATGTTGGCGGCCTCGTCGTAGGTCGGGACGACCATCACCGTGCGGCCCAGGGTGGAGTGCTGCTCAGACAACGGGTGCCTCACTCGGGGTCGGGGAATCGGCAGTCGGCTCGCCGGTCACAGCCTCCTGTCGGGGACCGTCGAACTGTCTCCCTCGACGGTACGTCACGGCACCTGACACGAGAGCACCGAGCGTCAGCAGGGTGAACATCCGTGACGGCCAGGAGCCCAGCCGCATCGCCGGGGTGAGGGCGGTGCTGAGCCCTACCCTCTCCACGAGCACGCTCGTGGTCCGCGGCCGCGCCGAGGCCACGACGCTGCCGTCGGGTGCGATCACGCCGCTCTGCCCGTTCGTCGAGGCGACCGCCAGCCAGCGACCGGCCTCGATCGCCCGCAGCCGGGTGATCGCGAACTGCTGCTCGATCTGGTGGGTGAAGATGAAGCTGGCGTTGCTGGTCTGCACCGTGAGCAGCTCGGCGCCGTCGCGCACCTGCGGGGGCATCACGTCGTCGTAGGCCACGTCGAAGCAGATCGCGTCACCGACCTTCGCGCCGGCCACTCGCAGCGGCTCGGTGCGGGTGCCGCTCCTCATGTCCCGGGTGATGAGGGCGAGCTGGCCGAACGTCGGGTTCCAGATGTCGCGGAACGGGATGTACTCGCCGTAGGGCACCGGATGGTGCTTGGTGTAGCGGTCCCCCGGCCCGGTCTCCGGGTCCCACACGATGCCCTGGTTGAGCACGTACTTCGGCCCGCCGTCGACGATCCCGCCGACCACGACGGGCACCCGGACGGCGGCGACGGCCTCGCGGATCCCGGTGTTGACCTCACCCGGCTCGAACGGGTCGACGGCGGTGGAGTTCTCCGGCCAGAGCACGAAGTCCGGCCGCGGCACCCGCCCCGCGTCGACGTCGGCGGCCAGGCGCACGGTCGCGTCGACGTGGTTGCGCGTGACGCCGAGGTGGTCCCAGAGGATGTCGTTGCCCGGGCCGGGGACGTCGCCCTGGACGACGGCCACGGTGGTGGAGCCGGTCTCGGGGACGTCGTACGGCACCACGGCGGGTGTCACCAGGACCGCCAGCACGCCGACCGCCGCCGCGGCCCACAGCCGGCGGCGCTCGCCGGCCAGCGCCGCCTCGGCGAGCCGGGCCAGGCAGAAGCCGGACAGGGCCAGCAGGAAGGAGAGGCCGGTCATCCCGACGTACGCCACCGCGGGGGCGGTGGGGGTGTCGATCGCCGCGAACGCCAGCCGGCCCCACGGCATCCCGCTGAACGGCCAGCCGCTGCGCACGGTCTCCATCGCGGTCCAGGCGGCGGCCAGCCACAGCGGCCAGGCCGGCAGTCGGCGCAGCAGCGGCACGACCAGGCCGAGCAGGCCGTAGAAGAGGGCCTCCACGCTCGCCAGCGCGAGCCAGGCGTCGGCGCCGATCGAGTCCTTCATCCAGGAGATGTGGCTGAAGTAGAAGGCCACCCCGAACACCAGGCCCACCAGGCCGGAGCGGCGTGGGGCCAGACCGCGGGTCGCGAGGGCGTAGCAGGCCACGCCCAGCGGCAGCAGCCAGGGCACGGCGACCGGCTCGAAGGAGGCGGTGAGCAGCACGCCGCCGACGGCTGCCAGGCCGACAGCAGGAAGAAGGGGGCGCTGCACCACGGCGAGAGCCTACGGCGCTCTGCAGGCGGCGGAAGGACCCGGGCCACCTTCGGACCGTCCCGGCTCCCGACTGGCTGCCGACGCACGCGACGTTGTCTAGGGAGACCCGGGTCCTTCCGGCTCGCTCTCGAGGAGCGAACCGACCTCCGCGAACCGTCCCGTGCGGAGCTGGTGCTACTCCGCCGACATACGGCCACTCGGACGCCGGTCCGCCGGCCACGACCTGCACGAGCGAACGTCACCACACTCTGGTGACCCTTACCTCTCCTGTCAACCGTCGCCTGACCTGCGGTGATATGCGTTCTCGCAGGTCAGCAGGGCCCGCCGGAACCGCAGAATCCCCCGATAAATCCGCCGATCGACGGCGTGTCGCGACGCGACACGCCGTGGCGGCGCGCTCAGCCGGATCAGTGACCGACGGGACGGTTCTCGTAGTAGGTCGAGAGCACGATGGTCGTACGGGTCGAGACGTTGGCCGCGGAGCGGATCCGGCCGAGCAGCAGCTCGAGCTCGACGGGCGTGGTGGTGCGGACCTTGAGGAGGTAGGACTCCTCCCCCGCGACCGACCAGCAAGACTCGATCTCGGGAATGCCGACCAACCGCTCCGGGCAGTCGTCGGGCTGGGACGGGTCGATCGGGCGGATCGCGATGAAGGAGGTCAGCGGGACGCCGATCTCGGCGTAGTTGACCGTCGCGCCGTACCCGAGGATCAGGCCGCGCTGCTCGAGGCGCTTGACCCGCTGATGCACCGCCGAGGTGGACAGTCCCGTGGCCCGCCCGAGGTCGGTGTACGACATCCGTCCGTCCTTGGCCAGGAGCTCCAGGATCTGCCGGTCCGTCGCCTCGACCGCTGGGTTGCCACTCTGACTCACGGGGCTCACCCTAATAGGCTGCACCTCGATGACTGAGCGCCTTCTACTCCTCGATACGGCCAGCCTGTACTTCCGGGCCTACTTCGGCTCCCCGGAGATCCTCGCGCCGGACGGCACCAATGTGAACGCGGTGCGCGGCCTGCTGGGCTACATCTCCCAGTTGACCGAGCAGTACCGGCCGACCCACCTGGTCTGCTGCTGGGACGACGACTGGCGGCCGCAGTGGCGCGTCGACCTGATCGCGACGTACAAGGCGCACCGCGTGGTCGAGGAGGTCGCCGGCGCCCCCGACGTCGAGGAGGTCCCCGACCCCCTCGAGCTGCAGGTCCCGGTGATCCGCGACGTGCTCGACGCCTTCGGCATCGCCGTCGTCGGGGCGCCGGGCTACGAGGCCGACGACGTCATCGGCACCCTCGCCACCGGGGCCGGGATGCCGGTCGACGTGGTCACCGGCGACCGCGACCTGTTCCAGCTCGTCGACGACGCGGCCGCCGTCCGCGTGCTCTACGTCGGCAAGGGGGTCGGCCGGCACGAGCGGGTCGACGAGGCCTGGGTGCTCGACAAGTACGGCGTGCGCGCCGACCAGTACGCCGACTTCGCCACCCTGCGCGGCGACGCCTCCGACGGGCTGCCCGGCGTCAAGGGCGTCGGCGAGAAGACGGCGGCCTCGATGCTCCAGAAGTACGACGACCTGGCCGGCATCCTCGCCGCCGTCGAGGACCCCGCCAGCGACCTCGGGCCGGGGCCGCGCGCCAAGATCCGCGACGCCGCCGCCTACCTCGCCGTGGCGCCGCGGGTGGTCGCGGTCGCTCGCGACATCGACCTGCCGCGCGAGCACCTCGCGCTGCCGCGCACGCCGGTCGACCCGGACGGGCTCGCGGCCCTGGTCGAACGGTGGTCGCTGAGCTCGCCCGTCGAGCGGCTCACCGGGGTGCTGGCCGCCACGACGGCCAGCTGAGCCGCGAGCCGCGCCGGGGCAGCGCCTCAGGGCACGGCGAGGAGCGTCACTCGGTGGCCACGATCCCGCGCCGCAGCAGCTTGACCAGTTGGCGCGCGGTGTCGCGGACCGGCGTGCCGGCGGCGGCGTCGGCGATCTGGCCGGCGAAGTCGATGAGCTGCTTCATCTGGCGCACGAAGTCGCCCGCGGTCTGGTCGTTGCGGGTGATGATCTCGTCGAGCTCCTGGCCCTCGGCCCAGCGCCACGCCGTCCATGCGAAGCCGGCGTCCGGCTTGCGCAGGAAGTCGAGTCGGTGCTCGCGCTCGAGGCGCTCGAGCTCGCCCCACAGCCGGGTCATCGCCTCGATGGTCACCGCGATGGCGCCGCCGGGCACCGGGGCCGGGCCGTCCTCGGGGCGGCGGGCCTCGTAGACCAGCGCGGACAGCACGGCGCCGAGCTGGGAGGCGGACAGGTCGTCCCACAGGCCGGTGCGCAGCGACTCGGCGGCGACCAGGTCGAGCTCGGAGTAGATCCGCATCAGGCCGCGGCCGCGCTCGGTGACCTCGTCCTCGCGCAGGTAGTCGAGCGCCTCGAGCACCTCGCAGACCCGGTCGAAGGTCCGCGCGACGGTGTTGGTGCGCCGCTCGATGCGCTGCGAGAGCAGCCCGGCGTCCTTCTGGAGCTTGGCGTAGCGCTCGGCCCAGCGGGCGTGGTCCTCGCGCTCGGCGCAGCCGTGGCAGGGGTGCTCGCGCACCTGCGCGCGCAGCGCCTGGATCTGGCGGGCGACGTCCTCGTCCACCGGGCCGCGCTCGGCGCGCGGACGGCTGACCGACAGCGGCAGCGCCCGCACCGCCTCTCGCACCGCCTGGGCGATGTCCTTGCGCTGCTGCGGGTTGCGGGCGTCGACCCGCTTGGGCAGCTTGATCCGGGCGACCGGCTCGACCGGCGTCGGGAAGTCCATCATCGCGAGCCGGCGGCCCTGCCGCTCGGCGGTGATCACCAGCGGGCGGTGGCCGTGCTCGGACAGGCCGGGGTCGACGACGACGGCCGGGCCCGCGAACTTCCCGACGGGTACGACGATCACGTCGCCGGGCCGGAGCCTCTCGAGGGAGGCCATCGCCTCGCCGCGGCGGTCCTGCCGGCGCACCTTGCTGGACTCCTTCTCCAGCTCGGAGATCCTGCGGCGCAGGCCGGAGTACTCCATGAAGTCGCCGAGGTGGCACTGCGCCGCCTCGGCGTACCCGGCCAGCGCGTCCTCGGCCTTGCGCAGCTGGCGGGCCAGTCCGACGACGGCGCGGTCGGCCTGGAACTGGGCGAAGGACTGCTCGAGCAGCTCCCGGGCCTGATGACGGCCGTAGGCGTGGACCAGGTTGACCGCCATGTTGTAGGACGGCCGGAAGCTGCTCCGCAGCGGGTAGGTCCGCGTCGAGGCGAGGCCGGCGAGCTCGCGCGGGTTCATCCCCGGCTGCCAGAGCACGACCGCGTGGCCCTCGACGTCGAGCCCGCGGCGCCCGGCGCGGCCGGTGAGCTGGGTGTACTCCCCCGGCGTGATGTCGGCGTGGGTCTCGCCGTTCCACTTGCTCAGCTTCTCCAGCACCACGGTGCGCGCGGGCATGTTGATGCCGAGCGCGAGGGTCTCGGTCGCGAACACGATCTTCACCAGGCCGCGCAGGTAGAGCTCCTCCACGCACTCCTTGAACGCGGGCAGCATCCCGGCGTGGTGGGCCGCGACGCCGCGCGAGGCCGCGTCGAGGAAGTCGTGGTAGCCGAGCACGTGCAGGTCGTCGGACGGCAGCCCACCGAGGGTGCGCTCGACGTACGCGATCGCCTCGTCGCGCTCCTCCGGCGAGGTCAGTCGCAGGTTGGCGTCGAGGCACTGCTGCACGGCGGCGTCGCAGCCGGCGCGGCTGAAGATGAAGTCGATGGCCGGGAGCAGGTTGTCGCGCCGGAGCCGCTCGACGACGTCGAGGCGCCCGGGGATCCAGATCCGGCGGCCGTTGCCGACGTTGCGACTGCCGGGCCCACCCTGGCGCGAGCCGCGGGGCTGGCGGTGGCCCTTGAGCCGGGTCGAGGCCCAGTCGTCGCGGGCCAGCTTCACCAGCTCGTCGTTGACCGGCGCGCCCTCGCGGACGAAGCCCGCGGCGGCGTCGACGTCGGTGGAGGCGAACAGGTCCAGCAGCCGCCGGCCCACCATCACGTGCTGGAACAGCGGCACCGGGCGCCGCTCGGCGACGATGGTGCGGGTCGAGCCGCGCACCGTCTCCAGCCACTCGCCGAACTCCTCGGCGTTCGAGACCGTCGCCGACAGGGAGATCACCGACACCGACTCGGGCAGGTGGATGATCACCTCCTCCCAGACAGCGCCGCGGGAGCGATCGGCGAGGTAGTGCACCTCGTCCATCACCACGAAGCCGAGCCCGACCAGGGTGCGGGAGCGCGCGTAGAGCATGTTGCGCAGCACCTCGGTCGTCATCACGACCACCGGAGCCTCACCGTTGACGGTCGTGTCGCCGGTCAGCAGGCCGACCTTGTCCTTGCCGTAGCGGGCGGCCAGGTCGGCGTACTTCTGGTTCGACAGCGCCTTGATCGGCGTCGTGTAGAAGCACTTGCGCCCGGTCTCCAGGGCCAGATGGACCGCGAACTCCCCCACCACCGTCTTGCCGGCGCCGGTGGGCGCGGCGACGAGCACGCCGTCCCCGTCCTCGACCGCCTTGCAGCCCTCGACCTGGAAGTCGTCGAGCGGGAAGGAGTAGCCGGCGGCGAAGTCCCGGAAGACGGGGTGCCCCCGGTCCTTGCGGTACGACGCGTAGCGCTGCGCCGGGCTGAGGTCCTCGTCGTGCTCACTCATGAGATCACCTGCAGCGCGGCGGGCACGCACTCGACGGTCAGGGGCAGCGGGCCGAAGCGCTCGCCGTCGGCGTACCCGACGATGCCGGAGCAGGCGACGGTCACCCGTCGTACCCGGTGGCGCTCGTACTGCGGATGGGTCACGTGACTCCCGTCGAAGAGCTTGGGGAAGGTCCGGAGCAGCTCGACCCGGCTGACCGGCTTGATCAGCACCACGTCGAGCAGGCCGTCGTCGAGCTCGGCACCGTGGGTGATGCGCAGCCCGCCGCCGAAGGACGGACCGTTGCCGACCGCGACCAGCATCGCGTCCACCTGTCGCTCCGTGCCGTCGAGCTCCAGGAGGTAGCGCAGCGGCCGGAAGGTCCGCAGCTCCGCGACGGTGGCGAGGTTGTAGCGCATCTGCCCCTTGGGCCAGCGCATCCGGTTGGCGCGCTCGTTGACGACCGCGTCGAAGCCGGCGGCGAGCACGCCGCCGAAGTACCGCTCGCCGATCCGCGCCAGGTCGACGGTCCGGGGGACGCCGTGGATGATCCGTACGGCGGCCGCGGCCCCGTCGCCGCGCGGCAGGTCGAAGTAGCGGGCGAAGTCGTTGCCGGTCCCGGCGGGCAGGATCCCCAGCGGGACGTGGGTGCCGGCCACCGCCTGGATCGCCAGGTTGACCATCCCGTCGCCGCCGCAGACGACCAGCACGTCCGGCTCCTCGGCCGCGGCGACCCGGGCCAGGTCGAGGGCCTCGTCGGCGTCGCGGCCGGTGAGGGCCGTCGTACGCCAGCCGGCGCCGTGGAACCGCGGCAGCGCCTCGTCGCGCATCCGGGCGCCGCGCCCCTTCCCCGAGGTGGGGTTGGTCAAGACGATCGCGCGGGGCACGGGTGAAGGCTAGCGCCGGGTCACAGGTCCAGCGGGCTGGCCTCGTCGGGCGAGAGACCCGCGTTGATGGTCCTGCCGGCGCGGCGGCGGTCGTTGAGGCGGGCGATGACCTCCGAGACGAGGAAGAGCACCACCATGGGCGCGGCCATGAAGGTCATCGTGAACGGGTCACCCGACGGCGTCATCACGGCGGCGAAGAGGAAGGTCCCGACGATCATCCAGGGCCGGTGCGCGCCGAGGGTCTTGCCCTTGAGGATGCCGGCCATGTTGAGCAGCACCACGAAGATCGGGATCTCGAAGGCGATGCCGAAGCCGAGCAGGGTGCGGCTGAAGAACGTGAGGTAGTCGTCGAAGTCGACCAGGTTGGTCAGGCCGTCGGGGTTGAGGCCGATCAGGATCTCCAGGCCCTTTGGCAAGGTGACGTAGCCCAGCACCACGCCGACGAGGAAGAGCGGTCCGGCGATGACCGCGAAGATGCCGGTCCAGCGCTTCTCGCTCGGGTGCAGGCCGGGGACGATGAACGCCCAGATCTGGTAGAGCCAGACCGGGCTCGAGCCGATCAGTCCGGCCAGGCCGCAGAGCTTGAGGTGCAGCAGGAAGCCGGCTGCCGGGCCGGAGCTGGTGCCGAGGCTGGAGCCCTCCGGCAACGTCTCCTGCGCCGAGCGGTACGGCTCCCAGACCAGATCGAAGAGCGGGCCGAAGAAGAACAGCGCGACGATGAACGCCAGCAGGACCGCGAAGCCCGCCTTGAGGATGCGCGCGCGCAGCTCCCGGAGATGGTCGGACAGCGCCATCCGCCCGTCGTCACCGACGGGATGGACGGGCTTTCCGATGAAGAGCTTGAGAAGACCCGTGAACGCCAAGGTCAGGCGTTGTTCTCGCGGCGGTCCTCGACGATCTCGCCCTCGGCCACGTCATCGAGCCGAGGCGCCTCGGCGGCAGGCAGCTCGGCGGCCGGCGGCGTGGGCTTCTTCTCGTCCTCGTCGTCGCGCAGCCCCTTCGTCTCGGCCTTGAAGATCCGCAGCGCCTGACCCGTGCCGCGGGCCAGGTCCGGGAGCTTGGCGGCGCCGAAGACCAGCACCACGATCGCCAGGATGACGAGCCACTCGGCTCCCTGGGGCATTCCGATCAGGGGAAACATCGGCGGGGACCAACTCTCGATCGTCGGGGTTGTGCTGACGCGTCCATCCTACGCTGCCCTCAGCGATACAGGCTGAGGGTCTCCTGTGCGCGAGCGGTGAGGATGCCGGTGAGCTCGGTGGGCTGGACGACGCTGGCGTGCGGCGCGAGCCGCAGCAGCAGTCGGGTCAGCCAGCGCCGGTCGACCACGACCAGGTCGACGTCGGCCGATCCGTCGTCGTGGACGCGCACGTCGCGGACCGGGTAGTAGTCGGTGGCCCACCGCGCCGGTGGCTCGAGACGCAGCGTCACCACCGTCGCGTCCGGGACCGCGTCGTCGGTGAACAGGCCGTCGCTGAGGTCGCGCGGTCCTCGCGGTGGGGCCTGCCTGGCCGTCGGGAGCAGCTCGGCCTTGGTGATCCGGTCGAGGCGGAACAGCCGATCGTCCCCGGCACGGTGGCAGTGGGCGTCGAGGTAGGAGAACACGCCGTGCGTGACCACGCCGTAGGGGTCCACCACCCGCTCCGACTCCTCGTCGCGCGACGGCACGAAGTACAGCAGCCGCAGCTGCCGCCCGCTCGTCACCGCCTCGTCGACGAGGGCGGTGAGCTGGGCGGCGACGACCTGCTGGGCGTCTCGCGGCGACGGGGTGATCTCGACGTGGGGCGCGCCGGCGGCCGCCTCGAGCTTGGCCAGGACCCGGTCGACCAGCTCGGGGCTGGCGCCGGTCGGCGCCGTGTCGCGCAGCATCCGGAGCGCGACGATCATCGCGGAGGCCTCGGTCGCGCTCAGCCGCAGCGGCCGTGCCAGGTAGTCGGCGTTCTCGACCCGGATCACGCCCTCGCTGACCGGGCTGCCCTCCTCGGTCACGATGGCGTCGAGGTCGACGTCGATCAGGTCGTCCGGCATCCCCCCGGGCAGGCCGCACATGAACAGCACCCTGAGGTCCTGCACGACCTGTTTCGGCGTCGTACCGAGGAGCTGGGCCGCCTCCTCCAGCCGGACCCCGTCGCGATGGTGGAGGAACGGCACCAGGGTCAGCAGCCGCGCGACCTGGTCGCGGGCTCCGGGCGCCGGGGTGCGGGTCATCGCACCACCTGGGCGAGCCGCGCGACGACCTGCTCGCGCGTGGCGGCAGGCTCGAGCAGGACCACATCGGGTCCGTGCGAGAGCACCTCGTCGGCGAGCCCCTGGGTGGGGCGCACGAGGACGACGCGGTCCCACGCGGTGCGGTCGTCGGGCCCGGCGACGCCGACCTCGACCCGCTGGGCCGCGCGGCGCAGGCCGTGGCCGGCACCCTCCCGGACGAGGAGCACGGCGGTCGTGCTCGGCACCGGCGGCGCCATCCGGCGGGCGATCTCGCGTACGTCGGTCTCCGGCGGGACGTCGTAGGCCCCGGCCGGGCCGACCAGCGCGACCTCCCCGTGGACCCGGGACAGCCGGAAGACACGCTCGGCGGCGCGGTCGGCGTCGTACCCGACGAGGTACCAGCGCCCCGAGTAGCGCACGACGCCCCACGGCTGGACCCGGCGCCGCATCGGGGCGTCGGCGTCGGGCCGCTGGTAGTCGAACTCGATGGCGGTGCGCTCGCAGACCGCGACCCAGCATCTCTCGAACGCCGGCTCCTCGGCGGTCAGCAGCGGCCGGGCGATCTCGAGGGCGTCGAGGTCGACGTCGATGCCGGCCGCCGTGAGCTTGCGGACGGCGTCGGTGGTCGCCTGGGCCATGGTGGCGTGCTGCCACACCCGGGAGGCGATGCCGACGACGGCGGCCTCCTCGGGGGTGAGCTCGACGTCGGGGAGCGCGAACGCCTCCGGCGGGATGCGGTACCCGACCTCGTCCTCGAAGAGCGGGTCGATCGTCGCGACCTCGACGGGTACGCCGAGACTGCGCAGCTCGTCCTTGTCGCGCTCGAACATCTTCTCGAAGGCGTCCGGGCGCGAGTCCGGGTACAGCAGCTCGCGGATCCGCTCCTTGGCGATCGGCCGGCGCTGCACCAGGAGCATGATCAGCAGGTTGAGGAGACGCTCACTCTTCGGGGCTGGCATCCGTGCTCGGCTCGGCGCTGGGGTCGGTGGCGCCGTCGGTCGGGCTGGCGTCGGTGCTCGGCTCCGGCTCAGGCTCCGGCGGGGTGTCGGCGGCGTCGAGGATGTCGACGACGAAGTACAGCGTCGAGTTGGCGGGGATGTCGTCGCCCTGGGCCTTGTCGCCGTACCCGAGCTTCGGCGGGATCTCGATCATCACCCGGCTCCCGACGGGAAGCCCCACGAGAGCCTTGGACCAGCCCTTGACCACGGACGCGCCCTTGCCGCCGACGACGGCCTCCAGGCCGCGGCCGTCGGCGTAGCTGGCGTCGAACGGCTTCTCGGCGCCCGGGATCTGGCCGAGGTAGCTGACCAGGATGGTCTGGCCCTTGGCGACCACCGGGCCGGTGCCCTTGGTCAGCGTCGCGACCCTCAGGTCACCGCTCGGCTTGGGCACGCCCGTGAAGTCGAGGCCGGCCGGCAGGCCGGCGTCCTCCACGATCTTCGGCGCCCAGGCGGGAGCCGCCTCCTCGCTGCCCTCGGGGCCGGCGATCTGGGCGATGTCGGCCACGAACAGCAGGCCGTCCTCGTTGCCGATGTCGAGGCCCGCGAGGAGGCTGGCGGCCTGGCTGCCGAGGTAGCCGCCGAAGGCGACGTCGCTGCCGACGGTCACCGCGATCCGGCTGCCGACCTTCTGGCCGGCCTTGATCTGGTCGGCGAAGCCGAGGGAGAGCAGGTCGGTGAGGGTCTGCGGCTCCTTCTCCGCGCCGACCTTGACCAGCGTGCTGAGCGACTCGGCGGCGTAGCTGTCGAACGGGACCTTGTGGGTCCAGCCGTCGGCCAGCGTGAACTCCACCCGGACCACGTCGCCCTTCTTCAGCGCCGCGCCGTCACCCTCGGTGAGCACCTTCGTGACCGGCTTCCCGGCCGTCATGATCGACGTCCAGTCCAGCTTCGGCGACTCGCCGACCTGGCCACTGATCGTGACGGCGTCGAGGCCCTTGGCCTGGTCGGAGTCCGACCCGCCGCACGCCGCGAGCGCGAGGCTCGCGGGCAGGAGGGTCGAGAGGAGGAGCATCGAAGGACGTCGCAGGCGCATCAGCACGCGCAAACCCTACCGAGTACACGAAGGCGGGTGTCACATGCCGTCGATCAGGCGCTGCACCCGCTCGTCGTGGGCCCGGAACGGGTCCTTGCACAGGACCGTGCGCTGAGCCTGGTCGTTGAGCTTGAGATGGACCCAGTCGACGGTGAAGTCGCGGCGGCGCTCCTGGGCGCGGCGGATGAACTCGCCGCGCAGGCGGGCGCGGGTGTTCTGCGGCGGGACCGACTTGGCCTCGAAGATCTTGAGGTCGCTGGTCACCCGCGCCACGGCGCCCCGCTTCTCCAGCAGGTAGTAGAGGCCGCGGCCCCGGTGGATGTCGTGGTAGGCCAGGTCGAGCTGGGCGACGCGGGGGTGGCTGAGCGGGATGCCGTGCTTGGCGCGGTAGCGGTCGATCAGCTTCCACTTGATCACCCAGTCGATCTCCCGGTCGACCAGGCTGAGGTCATCGGACTCGACGGCCTTCAGGCCGCGCTCCCACAGGTCGAGGGCCCGCTCGAGGACCGGGGTCGAGATGCCGCGGCGGTCGACGAAGTCGCGGGCCTTGGCGAGGTACTCGCCCTGGATGTCGAGGGCGCTCGCCTCGCGGCCGTTGGCCAGGCGGATCTTGCGCCGGCCGCTCATGTCGTGGGAGATCTCCCGGATCGCCCGGATCGGGTTCTCCATGGTGAGGTCGCGCATCACCACGCCCTCCTCGATCATCCGCAGCACCAGGTCGCAGGAGGCGACCTTGAGCATCGTCGTCGTCTCGCTCATGTTCGAGTCCCCGACGATGACATGCAGGCGGCGGTACTTCTCGGCGTCGGCGTGCGGCTCGTCGCGGGTGTTGATGATCGGCCGGCTGCGGGTGGTCGCGCTGCTGACGCCCTCCCAGATGTGCTCGGCGCGCTGGCTCACCGAGTAGCTCGTGCCCCTCGGCGTCTGGGTGACCTTGCCGGCCCCCACGACGATCTGCCGCGTCACCAGGAACGGGATGAGGACGTCGGCCAGCCTGCTGAACTCGCCGGCCCGGCTGACGAGGTAGTTCTCGTGGCAGCCGTAGGAGTTGCCGGCCGAGTCGGTGTTGTTCTTGAACAGGTAGATCTCGCCCGCGATGCCCTCGTCGTGCAGCCGCTGCTCGGCGTCCAGCAGCAGTCCCTCGAGGACCCGCTCCCCCGCCTTGTCGTGCGTCACCAGCTCGGCGATGTCGTCGCACTCCGGCGTGGCGTACTCGGGGTGGCTGCCGACATCGAGATAGAGCCGGGCGCCGTTGCGCAAGAAGACGTTGCTCGATCGGCCCCAGCTCACGACCTTGCGGAACAGGTAGCGCGCGACCTCGTCGGGGCTGAGCCGCCGCTGTCCGCGAAACGTGCACGTGACGCCGTACTCGTTCTCGATCCCGAAGATCCGACGGTCCATGTACGCACACTACTGCCGCGGTGCGCATCGGGTACCGATCCCGCAGGGACGCGCCGCGCGAGTTCGCGCCATGACCCGCGCAGCATGGACTGAGCCAGCACAATGGGCCGGGTGAGGACCACCGAGGAGTCGGCCGGCGGCGAGAGCCTGGTGACGGTTCTCGTCGCGCTCACCGCGAACGCGCTGATCGCCGTCGCGAAGTCCGTGGCCGCCGGCCTCACCGGCTCCGCGTCGATGACCGCCGAGGCCGCCCACTCGTGGGCCGACACCGGCAACGAGGTGTTCCTGCTCGTCGGCGAGCGCAAGGCCGCCCGGCCGCCCGACGACGAGCACTCCCTCGGCTACGGCCGGGTCGGCTACGTGTGGTCCATGTTCGCGGCGTTCGGCCTGTTCGCGGTCGGCTCCGCGGTGTCGATCTGGCACGGCGTCCAGTCGCTGCACGCCGAGGAGGAGGCGCCGGCGTACACCTGGGCGTACGCCGTGCTCGGCCTCGCCTTCGTGCTCGAGGGGACCTCCTTCCTCCAGGCACTGAGTCAGGCCCGGGACGCCGCCGTACCGCGTCGGCTGCACCCGCTGCGCTACCTCACGATCACCTCGAACCCGATGCTGCGCGCGGTCTTCGCCGAGGACTTCGCCGCTCTGGTCGGCCTGGCCGTCGCCTTCGTCGGCATCCTGCTCCACCAGCTCACCGGCGACCCGATCTGGGACGCGCTCGGCTCGATCCTGGTCGGGGTGCTCCTCGGGGTGGTGGCGCTCTTCCTGATCCGCCGCAACATGGACTTCCTCACCGGCGAGGCGGTCACGCCGCTCGCGCGCAACATGGCGCTGCACGCACTGCTGGAGCACCCCGAGATCGCGCGGATCAGCTACCTGCACATGGAGTGGGTCGGCGCGGACCGGATCTTCCTCGTCGCCGCCGTCGACCTGGTCGGCGACGCACCCGAGTCGGACGTCGCCGAGCGCCTCGGCGCGATCGCCGACGCGCTCCACGACCGCCCCGAGATCGTCCGGGCGGTGCTCACCCTCACCCGCCCCGGCGACGACACGGACCTGGCGCCCGGGCCGCTGCCGGACTGGTACCTGTCGTAGCGCCTGGATTCAGGCCAGGTCCCGGCGCGACCGGTCGCGGCCGGCCTCACACCCGCACGGGCGCGGCCCCGGTCAGCTCGTGCTGGAAGGCGCGGGCGGAGCGCTGCATCCGCAGCAGCAGGGTCGCCGAGGGCGTGACCGAGCCGGTCACGTAGCTCGACAGTCGGGAGGGCGAGGTGCCGATCCGCGCGGCGAACTGGCGCTGGGTCACCCCGCTCAGCGCCACCAGCCGCTGGACCTGCCGCCCGACCAGCCGGCGGTCGTGGTCGGTGCGCCATTCGCGACACCAGGTGAGCAGGGTGGCCACGAGCTCCCGGTCGCTCTCGTCGGCCCGGTCGACGAGGCCCTGCGCGTGGGGACCCCATGGCTCGGCCGCGATCAGCCCGAGCGCGTGGCGGCCCTCGACGACCGATCCGCCCCGGCCGAACGCGACCAGCGCCGCCCGGACGGCGTCCAGCCCGATCCGGGGCGCGGCGTCGACGTCGATGTCGGCGAAGACCAGGGCGCGCCCGAGGTCACGGCTGCAGTCGTGGGCCAGCAGTCGGTGGACGACAGCCGTGGTCAGGGGACGGTCGACGTCGGTGTCGACGAGCCGGCTGGCGCGGTGCTGGAGTGACGCCACGCGCTCGTGCCCCAGCTCGCGGCCGAGGTCGGCGACCCGGCCGACGTCCGCGGCGTCGTCGAGCACCGCCAGCGCGACGAAGCTCGCCAGGACCGCGCTGAAGTGCGTCGGTCCACTGCCGTTGCCGCGCTCGGTCTCCCAGCGGTGCCACCGCTCCCAGGCCGCCGACGATCGCCGTGCCACCTCCGCCTCGCGCTCACGCAGGCTGTCGACCAGGTCGTCCAGCAGCGGGCGGGTCGGGAGCGCACGGGGCAGGTCTGGGGAGAGGGTCATCGCTGAGTCGCCTTCTGGGAGGTCCACAGGGGGGCGCCGACCGGAGCCGACATCCACCTGGACGGACCAGGGGCCGGTTCATGACGCGATTCTCACGAAGAGTTGGTAAAGAAAATCCGAGCGCCCTCAGTCGACAGCCTCACCCCGGCGTGCGCGCCGGGCCGCCCGGTTGATGCGCAGCAGCATCGCCGCCGACGGCGTCACCGCGCCGGTCGCGTATGTCGACAGCCGCGACGACGAGGTCCCGATCAGGGCGGCGAACTCCCGCTGGGTGAGGCCGGTCTCGGCGATGGCGTTGCGGATGTGGGCGGCGACGGCCGAGCGCTCGTCGTCCTCGACGATGCGGCGGACCAGGTCGCTGACCGCGCGCAACGCGCGCATCTCGGCGGCATGCAGCTCCGGGTCGAGCATCGCGAGAAGGTCGTCGACGGCTCCGGACCACGGTGCCGCCATCGCGGCCGCGACGAACGCGCGCCACTGGAGCACGCCACCGGCCCGGAAGAGGGCGAGCACGTCCTCCCGGCCGGCCACCTGGGGCAGCGCGGGGTCCGCGACCCCGACGGTCATCAACCACGTCATCGCGGTGGAGCACACCTGGACCAGCTCGGGGCGGTCTGCGAGGTCGAGGGCGCCGGCGGAGGTCGGGGACAGACCCCAGGCCCGCTCGCCGAGGGCGCGGGTCAGCGCCGTGGTCAGCGTGCGGTCCGGCCCGTCGACCACGCTCAGCGCGTCGTCCTGGAGCTGCGCGACCTCCCGCCCGCCGAGCTGGCGCATCAGCTGCGCGAGGTGCTCGATGTCGGACACCTCGCCGAAGTGGACGATCGCGAGGGAGTTGGCCAGCACGGTGCGTGCCATCGGCACCGCCGCCACCCGGCGGGCGCCGAGCCGGCCGGCCGCCCGCCACCACGTGTCCAACAGCTCCGCGTCGCCGTCCGCCCGTCGTTCGAACGACGCGACGATCCCCCACATGCCGTGCGTCCCCCTCAGCCGGCCACATCTGCGGACCGGTGCGCCGTCAACCATGCCCGGTGGCGCCAACACTCGTGTGCATTTCACGAGCGGCGATATCGGATCTGACATCACCCGGGGCGCTCGGCGGGGCCGCGGCGGGCCCGAACTACGATGACCCGACCATGTCGCAACGCACGCAGCTGGCCCTGCTCGCCGTTCTCATCAGCGCGATCAGCGTCCAGGCGCTGGCCGGCAGCTCACGACTCTCGGGCCCGATCGTCGTGAGCCTGAGCGCCACCCACGGCGTCCACCTCGACGACCTGCTCGTCGTGGCCGCCTGGGCGGTGTGCATGGCGTGGTGCCTGCGTCAGTGGCGCCGCAACCTCTGAGTCTCCCGACGCAGCGCCGGGTCGGCGGCCAGGCTCACCACCGCCGTCGCGATCAGGTACGCCGCCCCGGCGGCCAGCACCGCGAGCAGCAGGGGCGGGACCGTCGAGCACCAGGCCGCAGCCGCGCACCCGACACCGATGCCGAGCAGGTGCCGGCGCGGGACGACCGAGCCGATCCGCCGATGGACGACGACCAGGAGCACCCCGGCCTGGATCGCGAACGAGACGGTGGTGGCGACCGCGGCGCCCATCAGGCCCCACCACGGGATGAGCACCAGGTTGAGGCCGACATTGGCCACCAGCGCGACGACGCTCGCGACGAGCACCATGGGGTCCGGGCGCAGCGCGAGCAGCAAGGACGCGCACTGGTGCGCGATGCCGAAGAACGCCGGGGCGAGGGCGAGGGCGACGAGCAGCCCGGGGTCGGCGTACTCGGCGCCGAGGAGAGCGGTGACGATGTCGTCGCCGCGCAGCGCCATCAGCACGCCGTAGGGCAGGTAGACCGTCAGCATGGCCAGCATCGACAGCTGTCCCCAGCGTCGTACGTGGGCCAGGTCGTGGGGCCGGCTGGCCATCACGGGGACGACCCCGCGGGACAGGGTCCAGGTCACGAAGGTCACCGTCTCGAAGATCCGGTAGTTGGCGGCGTAGACACCGACCGCGGTGGTGCCGAGCATGACGCCGACGAGGGCCGTGTCGATGCGGAACAGGCCCATCGAGGCGAAGGCGTTGAGACCCATCACGGGCACGGCCTGGAGCAGCTGCCGGACCTGCGGCCGGCTCCCCTGCAGCCGCAGCCGCACCCCGGCGCGCCGCGCGGCGAGGTGCATGGCGACCACGCCCCCGAGGGTGCCGCCGAGGTAGGCGAGGGCGGCCACCTCGGCGCGCGGCGCCACGACCAGGGCGCCGGCCACCAGGGCCAGCGAGAGGAACCGCTGGATGACCAGGACCACCGCGGACAGGTGCTGCTGTTGGCGCGCGCCGCAGCAGCCCCGGGAGGCGTCGATGAAGGTGTCGGCCAGGCAGGCGACCACGATCAGGCCGACCGTCACCGCCTCGGTGACCGGCATCGTGAGCAGCAGGATCCCACCGGTGACCACCGTGATCGCCGCGCTGAGCACCACCCGGATCGCGACCAGCGCTCCGTAGCAGCGGTCCAGCAGCTCGGGCTGCGCGCTGCCGAGCTGGATCAGCCGGGAGTCGAGGCCCGACGACGACAGCACGGCGAGCAGCAGGCCGAGCCCGAAGCCCAGCGACAGCACGCCGAACTCCGCCAGCCCGAGGATGCGGGCCAGCAGGAGGAACATCACGAAGGTGGCGACCTTGCCGAGCAGCTCGGACGCCGCGAGCGCCGCGACCGTCGTGCCGGTGCGGCGCAGGCTCGAGTCCGGCGGGGCCGTCGTGGTGCTGCTCATCGCTCGACGATCCTGCGCCGTGCGGCGGTGGGCAGCGCGGCCTTGAGCCGGGTGCGGGCGCTGCGCTCCCACCGCTCCAGCCGTTCGAGGGCCGCCCCGGACGTCGCGACGACGCCGACCCGCCGGACCTCGTGGTTGCCGAACTTGCCGTCGGTGCGCCCGCGCAGCCAGTCGAAGGTCGTCACGCTCGGGTCGGCGGAGGCGCGCGCGGTCGCCGCGAGGTCGCAGACGACGGCGCCCCGATAGTGCTCCAGCCCGTCGGCGACGCGGCCGTCGAACACACGGTGGACGCCGGGCTCCTCGACGACCATGCCGTAGCCGGCCACCGTGCCGTCGACGAGGAGCAGGTCGAGGGTGAGTGCGCCCGCGGCGCACAGGTCGCGCACGAAGGTCTCGTGGAAGGCGCGGACCGCGGGGTCGTCGAGGTGGCTGCGCCGACCGCAGGCGTGGTCGCGCCGGCGCCGTACGTCGATCACGACGGGCAGCCAGCGCTCGAGGCTGTCGGGGTCGCGGACCACGAGCTGCTCGGCGTGGCGCCCGTCGGCCGCGATCCGGTTCAGGGCGTTGTTGGCCTTGCGGCGCCGGTTGCGGCTGACGACGTAGTCGCTGCCGATGCCGCTGATCTGCGGGATCGGAGGGCCCGGCTCGATCCGCGCCCGCGGCAGGCGGGCGGCCAGGGCCGCGACCACGGGGTCGTCCTCCGGGAGCTGCGCGAGGTCGAGGGACCAGGCGGCGTGCTCGCGCTCCACCCAGTCCACGAGGGCGCCCGTCAGGGCGAGGCCGGCCTCCTCGCCGTCGTGGTGGAGCTGCCCGTAGTCGTTGAGCTCGCCGCCGAGCAGCTCGATGCGCCAGATCCCCCGGCGCCGCGACCGGCTGAGGGCGACCAGTCCCGCGACGGAGTCGTCGTCGGGGCCGACGGTGAGCACGACCGGCTCGCCGGGCAGGTGTGCCGCGGCGGCGGCGAGCCAGGCTGCCGTCGTGCAGTACGCCGTGCTGCGCGCGTCGACGTACCCGGCCAGGTCCCGGATCCGGGCCCGGGCCGCATCGGCCAGGGCGACCCGGGCGGTCCAGGTCCGCGGCGCGGTCAGGAAAGACATGCCGACCACTCCTTGGCCTGGTGCCAGCGCCGCCGGTTGTGGGCACGCTGGTCGGCGTCGCGGTCCGGCTCGGTGGCACTGAGCTGCGAGGCGTAGGTGCGCAGTGCGAGCCAGGGGAACTGCCGGGCGATGATGGGATGCTCGGCGCGCGGGACGGAGCGCAGCAGCAGCTCCCAGCCGTCGTGGGCGAGGTGATCGTCGCGCACGTTGACGAGCAGCTGGAGGAAGTCGCGGTGCGGCGGTCCGGGCGTGAGGTACTCCCAGTCGATCACCGCGACGCCCGCGCCGGCACCCTGGTCGAGCACGTTGTTGCGGTGGAAGTCGTTGTGGATCATCGCCGTGCGGGGCAGGCCCTGCGCGGCGGCGCGGGTCGCGACGTACTCCCGAGGACTGACCCGTCCGGTCAGCATCCGCGCGGCGTTGGCGAGTGCCGCGGACCGCGGCGCCCTCCAGGCGTCGGCCACCGGCTCCAGCCGCGGCCACGGGGCCTGCTGGATCCGCTGGGCGACCTCGAGCGCCGCCTGCAGGTAGGCCAGGCTCACGCCGGGCCGGTCATCGAGGCGACGGCTGACCAGCCAGGCGCCGGAGCGGCCCACCGCGACCGTCTCGGCGGTCGGGATCCCGTTCGCCGTCGCCCACAGCCGGCCCTCGACCTCGCGCAGGATCCGCACCCGGTCCGCGGTCCGGGTGGCCTCGTCGACCACCAGCGCCGGGTTGGCACGCAGCTCGTCGAGCAGACGCGTGCTCATCGCCCGGTCTCCGCGAGGTCGGGCAGCAGCTCGGCCCGCCGGGCCGACCATGCCAGCGCGTCGCGGACGCCGGCCGCGAGGTCCAGCTCGGCCTTCCAGTCGAGCAGCTCGGCGGCTCGCTCGCACCGGGCGTAGGCGCCGACGGCATCGCCGTCCCGGCGGGGCGCCTCGAGGACCTCGACGCACCGGTGCGTGACCGCGGCGAAGACGTCGACCAGCTGCCGGACGCTGGTGCCGCGGCCGGTGCCGAGGTTGATCGCCTGGTGCCGGCGCCCGTCGAGCGCGCGGTCGAACTGCTCGACGGCGGCGACGTGAGCTCGGGCCAGGTCCCACACGTGGACGTAGTCGCGGATGCCGGTCCCGTCGGGCGTCGGGTAGTCCACGCCGGTGAGATGGAAGGCCTCGCCCCGGCGGCTGCACTCCACCAGTCGCCCGAGGACGTGCTGGGGCACCGCCTGCTGGGGGCCGGTGCGCAGAGCCGGATCGGCCCCCATCGGGTTGAAGTAGCGCAGCGCCAGGCTGCGCAGACCGGTCACCGCGCTGACGTCGGCGAGGATCGCCTCCATCATGGCCTTGGTGCGAGCGTAGGGGCTGCCCGGACCCAGCGGGGCGGTCTCGTCGACGCCGGGGTCGTCGCCGGCGGCGTAGACCGCGGCCGAGCTGCTGAACACCAGGTCGGTCACGCCCTCCTCGGCCAGGGCGGCGACGAGGTCCAGGGTGCCGGAGACGTTGGTGCGGTAGTAGCCGACCGGGTCGGCCACCGACTCGGGTACGACGACCCGGGCCGCGCAGTGCACCACGGACCGGAGGCCGGGGTGGGCCGCGAGCACGGCCCGCACCAGCTCGCGGTCCGCGATGTCACCGCGGTGGAACGGCAGGCCGCGGACGAACTCCTCGCGGCCCGAGGACAGGTCGTCGAGGATGACCGGCTGGTGCCCGGCGTCGAGGAGCGCGGAGACGACCGTGCTGCCGATGTAGCCGGCGCCACCGGTGACGAGCACCTCCACCGGTCAGCACCGGCCCTTCGAGCCGTGGGGCACGCCGTCGGGGATGGAGTGGGCGATCACCTTGTCGAGGCGCAGGCCCGCGGGCACCGGACGGTAGAGCTCGAGCCGGATCCGGCGCCGGGTCCCGGGCTCGTAGCACCAGTAGCGCCCCGAGATCACCTGGGCGAGGTTGCCCTCGGCGTCGACCAGGATCGCCTGGGCCGCGACGTGGTCGCCGACCGGGCCCTCGGCGCTCAGCGTGGCGGTCACGACGGTGTTGTCGGCGCTGCGCCGGAGCCTGCCCTTGCTCGCCACGACCCGGCCCTCCTCGGGGAGCACCGCGCGGAAGTCGGTGGAGACGTACTCGACGGCGACGTCGGTGATCTCGGCCGCGGCCGGGTCGATCGGGGCGTAGACGGCGAACTCCTCGCCCGGCGGCAGGCCGAACACCGTGCAGCACACGTCGTTCTCGGGGCCGGCCGTCGCCACGACCGCACGCCCCGCGGCATTGCGGCCGGTGATCCGCACCCGGGCCTCGTCGAGGACCTGGTCGGAGTCGTTGCGCAAGACGACGGCGAGCTGGCGGCCCTCCTGGCCCCAGGACACGATCTCGGGACCCACGCCGGCCGTGCCGGCGGTGGCTCCCCCGTCGGTCGGCGTCGCGGGTACGGCGGGAGCCGCGGGCCGCGGGCTGTCGCCGTCGGAGCCTCCGTCGCCGCCGATGACGCCCGACATGAGCAGCGGCCCGGTGACCAGCCCCGTCGCGATGCAGCCGGCGCCGAGGTAGAGCAGCCAGCGGCTCTGGCGGTTCCTGCTGGGACTCATGGTGAAACTCCCGTCGTGGTGGGGATCCGGACCGGACTCCCGGTCATGGTGAGATGGAGGTCGCGGTAGCGGGCGATCATCGGGTCCGCGCCGAAGCGCTGGTCGAAGAGCGCGGTGGCGGCGGTCGACAGCCGGGCGCGAAGCGCCGGGTCGGCCAGCACGTCCCGCAGCCCGGCGGCGAGCTCGGCGGCAGAGCCCGGCGCGACGGCATGGACCGCGGCCCCGAACTGGTGGGTGATGCCGGGCACGTCGGAGGCCACGACCGGCAGGCCGGCGCCCAGCGCCTCGAGCACCGCGATCGGCAGGCCCTCCCAGTCGGTGGCCAGGGCGAGCAGGTCGCTCGCGCCGAGCAGGCGTGGCATGTCGGAGCGCTCCCCGAGCATCCGGACCCGGTCGCCCAGGCCGCGCCGGGCGACGGCCGCGGCGATGCCGGACCGGTTGGGACCGTCGCCGGCGAGGAGCAGCAGGGGCGGTCGCTCCAGCGCGGCCCAGGCCTCGATCAGCAGGTCGTGGCGCTTCTGGTCGACCAGCCGGGCCGGGCACAGGGCCACGACCTCGTCGGGGTCGATGCCGAGCTCGGCGCGCGCCCGGAGCCGCGGGTACGGCGGCAGCCGGTCCACGCCGTTGGGGACGACCGTGACCCGGCCCGGTGGGAAGCCCCGGCCGGTCAGCTGCTCGCGCAGGTGCGGGGAGACCACGACGACGTGGTCCGCGGCCCGGCGCAGGATCCGGGCGGCGGCGCCGAGCTCGTGGTCGGCGACGCCGTGCAGCGTGACGAGGAGCGGCACCCGGCGCCCGAAGGCGAGGCGGCACAGCAGCGCGGCCTTCGGGTTGTGGGCGTGGACCAGGTCGGGCACCGGGAGTCCGCGCAGCCGGGCGACCGTGCGGGCCAGGGCCCAGGGGCGCCGCCCGACCGAGGGCAGGGCGGTGTGCGCGATGCCGGCGGCCCGGACCTCCGCGACCCGGAACCCGGGAGCGCTGGCGATCCGGGCCTGGTGCCCGTCCTCGGCCGCGGCCCGGGCCAGGGTCACGGCGACGACCTCGGCACCGCCGGCGCCGAGCTCGGGGATGACGGTCAGGATCCTCATCCGGCCACGCCCTGGTAGACGTCGACCAGCGCCCGGGTGGTGCGGTCGACCAGATAGTGGTCGTGGACCCGCTGGCGGGCCTGCGCGCCGAGCCGGCGACGGAGGTCGGCGTCCCCGGCGAGGTCGGCGAGGGCGCGGGCGAGCTGGTCGACGTCGCCGGGCTTGACGAGCACGCCGTCCAGCCCGTCGCGGACCACCTCGGGGACGCCGCCGACGCGGGTGGCAAGGACCGGGACACCCAGGGCCATCGCCTGGAGCAGGGCCATCGGACAGGCCTCCGCGGCGGAGGGCAGCGCCACGATGTCGGCGTCGCGCAGCACGGCCGCGGGGTCGTCGTGGAAGCCGGCGAACGAGACCCGCTCCGGGTGGCCGGCGCGGGCGACGGCCGCCTCGACCCGCGCTCGCTCGGGGCCGTCGCCGACCAGCCGGAGCCGGACGCCGGGTACTCGGTCGACCGCGGCGACCAGGTCGGGTACCCGTTTGACGGGCTGCATCAGACCGAGCCACGTGACCCGGACCGCGGCGGGCGCCACCGCCGGGCGCGCGGGCTGGTCGAGCCAGGTCCGGCCGACGCCGTTGGGGACGGTGTGGACGCGCGCCCCGGCGATGCCGACGTGGTCGCGGGCGTAGGCCGCCAGCGCCCGGCAGGGCGTGACCACCGCGGAGCGCGGGGCACGCGCGAGCAGGCCCTCGAGACGGAGGTAGCGCAGCCGGTCGCGCCGCCGCGTCGCGGCGATCGGGAGGTTGCCGGGCACCAGGCCGGCCAGCTGGTCGGGCACGCCGTGCAGCGTGTAGACCGACGGCAGCGAGCGCGCTCCGGCGAGGGCGCGCCCGACCAGCCCGGCGCGGCGGTCCTGCAGGTGCATGACGTCGGGGGCGACCGCGGCGACGATCCGGCTCACGTCCCGCGCGCCGCGCAGGTCGGCGGCCCGGTCGATGCCGGCGACGTGGACCGTCACGCCCCGGGCCGCCAGCGGGGCGAGATGGGGGCCGGGCGGGCTGACCAGATGGCTGTCGTGACCCTGCCGGGCGAGCTCGGCGGCCACGTCGACGGCGTGGTCGACCGGGCCGCCGCGGTCCTGGGTGATCAGCTGGAGGACGCGCATGCTCAGGTCCGCCTCTCGGGAGCGGAGGAGCCGGGGTCGAGGGCGACGCCGAGGGCGATGAGCAGCCAGATCGGCAGGTAGAACTGCTCGCTCAAGAAGCAGGCCGCGGTGAGGGTGCCGGCGAACGCTACGAGGACGGCGTCGGCCAGCAGCCGCCGCTCGGTGACGCGCCGGGCACGGGCGGCGCCCCGGACGGCGTACGCCAGCAGGGCGAGGAAGGCTGCCAGCCCGAGCAGGCCCAGCTCGGAGGCGACGTCGAGGTACATGTTGTGGACGACCGTCTGCGGTACGGCGCCGACGTCGCCGGGGACGTACCCGGGCGTCGCCGCCGCGAAGCCGCCGGGCCCCTGGCCGAGCAGCGGGCTGTCGGCCGTCATCTCGGCGGCCATGGTCCAGGTGGTGTAGCGGGAGTCGACGTTGGCGGCGGCGACGTGCTCCTTCTCGGCGATGCTGCGCGCGACGACATCGGCGTGGGTCGCCCACAGCAGTCCGAGCGCGATCGACGCGGCGAGCGCGACGCCCACGACGGTGGTCGGTCGCAGCGTCCGCAGGGCCAGCGCGGCGAGCAGCATGACCACGATCGCCAGCAGGGCTCCCCGGGAGAACGTCGCGCAGGTCGCCACGACCAGGATCGCGGCGCAGCCGGTCGCGCCGGCCACCGCCGCCGGCGAGCGCCGGTGGGCGAGCACGAACGCGAACGGCAGCGCGGCCACGAGGAAGAAGGCCAGGTCGTTCGCGTCCTCCAGCGGGCCGGCGGCGCGACCGCCCGTCGTGAGGAAGCCGAGGGTCGCGACCGCGCCGGCCGCGGTACAGGACAGGAAGAAGCAGATGACCAGGCGCCGGGCCACCGCCTCGGCACCCGGCCGTCCGCCGCGCACGGCGTCGACGAGCGCCACCACGACCAGCGCGTACGACGCGTAGCTGACCGCGTGGTCGAGACCGACCGCGAGATCCATGCCGCGCACCACGAACGACGCGAGCAGCGCCAGCACGACGACGCCGAGCGCGCCGCCGGCCGGGTGCCGGGGCAGCGACGACCGGGCCCCGGCGAGCAGCCGCAGCAGCCAGGAGCCGAACAGGAGCAGGCCGACCGCCTTGACCGCCGCCGGATGGACCTCGCGCAGCAGGTCGCCGAACGGCTCCGCGACCACCAGGAGTAGGGCCGCCCACTCGAGGCGGTACGCCGCCGCGGCGACCACCGCACCCCCGGCCAGCGCCGCGAGCACGGGGACCGGCGCCAGCACGGCCAGGGCGGCGGTGCCGAGACACAGCGCGACGCCCGCGGCCAGGACCAGGGTGGCACCGACCCGGCGCGGCGCCCGGCGCAGCCGCAGCGTGCGGGCCAGGCCCGTGCGGTCGGCCGGGTCGAGGACCACGACCGTCACCAGGTAGCCGGCCAGGGACGCCGAGCCCGCCGCCAGGACGCCGATCAGCGAGCCGCGCGCCACCGGCACGAGGGTGCCGACGCCGAGAGCGGTCAGCCCGAGCACGAGACCGCCGGCGCTCACCGGGAGCAGTCCGCCGGCGAGGCCGCGCCACGCGATCGTGGGGACCCGGTGGGCGACCAGGACCCCGGCGGCGAGGACGGTCAGCGCCACGGCCACGACCTGCGCGGCGGCGACGGCGGTGATGCCACGGTCCACCACCAGGAGCAGCAGGACGAGCACGAGGAGGAGATGGAGCGCGGTCAGCACCAGGACGTCGGTCGTCCGGCCCGCGGCCTTGAGCACCACGACCAGCACCTCGAGCGCGCTCAGCGCGAGACCGTAGACGGCGAGCCACCGCAGCGCGGGAACGGCCGGCGCCCACTGCTCCCCGAGCAGGGTCAGGCCGGGGGCGAGGACCAGCAGGCCGGCGTACAGCGGCACCACGAGGGCCTGGACCAGGATCGCCGCGTCGACGGCGGCGCGGCCCACGGCGGCGCCGCGCATCCGGCTGAGGTGGGCGAACAGGCTGCCGCCGATCACCATCGCGATGAGCAGGTAGGGCATGTAGGCGAGCCGGAACGCCATCGAGTAGGTGCCGACATCGTGAGCGCCGAGTCGATGCGCGACGAGGAGGAAGTCGAGGTTGAGGATCAGCAGCGTCAGCAGGCCGCTGCCGGCCCAACCTCCGCCGAAGGCGAGCAGCGCCCGGACGTCGCCGCCGGACCAGCCCGGGAGCACCGGACGGCGCAGCGCCCAGAACAGGACGAGGATCAGCACCGCCTGCGTGAGCTGGCCCATCACGAGGGCGGAGACGCCCTGGCCGGCCGCGAGCGCGGCGACCGTGACGAGGGCCCCGACGACATTGCCGCCGATGTCGGGGAGGACCCGGCGCCGGAAGTCGAGGGAGCGGCGCAGCAGCTCGGCGCTGACCCCGGACGCGGCCGCGAACGGGAGGCAGAGCACGACACCGCGCAGCACCGCGGCGCCCTGGTCGCCGATCTGCAGGGTCGTGGCCAGCCAGGGCGCCGCGGTCCACACCACGGCGACCAGGGCGAGCGACAGCGCGAGGGCGAGGGACAGGGCGCTGC
Organism: Nocardioides sp. S5-5; assembly: GCF_054954065.1. Taxonomy (NCBI): domain Bacteria; kingdom Bacillati; phylum Actinomycetota; class Actinomycetes; order Propionibacteriales; family Nocardioidaceae; genus Nocardioides; species Nocardioides sp. S5-5. The sequence goes on along the minus strand of NZ_CP199913.1, from coordinate 2,438,660 downwards.
GGGCGGCGCGCTCGGCGTCGCCGCGGAACGGGACCAGCGCCGTGCTCGTGCCGAGGTCCGCGACGACCACGCAGACGTTCAGCAGCACGGCCGCCAGCGAGACGATGCCGAACTCGTCGGGGGCCAGGACGGCGGCGAACACCAGCAGCACCGCGGTCTGGCAGGTCTTGGCCGCGACGGCGCCGAGCCCGAGCCAGCCGGAACCCGCCACGGCGCTCACCGTGGGCTCCGCGGTGACGACGGCGGTCATGACCTGCTCCCCTCGGGGAGCACCTCGGCGAGCTCGCGCTCGCCGGACCGCACGGCGGTGAGCGCGTCGGTGAGTCGCTCGTGTACCTCGGCGGCGACGGCGCGCAGCGACAGCACCTCCCGGATCCGCTCGGCGACCTCGAGTCGCGCGGCGGCCCGGTCCGTGTCGGCCTGCAGCGCCGCGCGGACCGCCTCGCCGACGACGTGCGCCAGCGCCCGCGCGTGCGCCTCGTCGACGGCGGCGACCCGGGCGGCGGCCCGGATCAGGTCGGCGGCCTCGGTGCGGTCGGCGACCAGCTGGGCCAGGACCGTCTCGACGTAGGCCAGGCCCTGGTCCCAGCCGGTGATCTGCTCGACCGGTCCCTCGGCGGGGCCGGGCAGGCCGAGAGGGCCCTCCCCCGGGGAGGGCGCGCGGGAACGTCCGGACTCGACCATGGCATCTCACCAGTGCGCGCAGGGCGCCCCGGTGATCCATCGAGCTGGAAAAGTTCTGGCCCTCCTGACGATGGGGCGCCAGGAGGGCCAGAACGCTCGGAGCCCGGGGCAGACTCAGTCTCCGCGGACGGCGGCCTCGAAGGCCCGCAGCGCGGGCTTGGCCGTCAGGTCGGCGCGCATCAGCCCGAACCCGTCCTGGTAGCGGCTGCTCGACCCGTCGACGTCGCGGTACCAGATGATCGGGCCGACATAGGGGTACTCGGTGCGGACCAGCCGCACGGCCCGGCGCAGGAAGTCGGCCTGCTGCGGGACCGAGACCGGACGGTCCCAGGCGTTGCCGTCGTTCTCGGTGCCGGTCGACCAGCCGAGCTCGGTGATCCAGATCTGCTTGCCGCCGTCGCCCCACTGCTCCATGACGTCGTGGAGCATGGGGGTGCTGGTGAGCCGCCAGACCGCGCCGACCGACGCGGTCTCGGGCGCCGCGTCGCTGGGCCCGATGTAGGGATGGACCGCCACGGCGTCGAAGCAGCCCGCGGCGCCGGCCTCGTAGGCCCGGGTGAGCCACGGCGCGTCGTTGTACATGATGCCGCCGAAGAGGACCGGCGCGTCGTCGTACTCCGTGACGGCGGGATAGGCCGCGCAGAGCAGGTCCGTGTAGGTCTGCGGGTCGGCGCCCTCGAAGAAGCCCTCGAAGTTCGGCTCGTTCCAGATCTCCCAGGCGTCCACGAGGTGGCCCCACCGCTGGGCGGCGCGGCCGATGGCGCGCGCGTAGGCGCGGGGGTCGCTGGGCGGGGCGTACAGGCTCCCGTTGGGGCTGGTCCAGCTCGGGGTCTGCCAGAACTCGAGGATCACCCGCAGGTCGTGGTCGCGCGCGCTCGCCAGCACGTCGTCGATCAGCTCGGCGTACCACCGCTCGAAGGGACCCGAGCGGGTCGGCTGGAGGGTCGCCCAGCCGACGTCGACCCGGACCCAGCCCGCACCCGACCTCGCCAGGCGGGCCAGCACCTTGCGGGCGTAGCCGGGGCCGGGGCGGTGGTGAGCGGAGAGCTGCACGCCCAGCTCGGGATCGGGAGCGGCGGCGGGTGTCGGTGTCGGCTCCGCGGGCTGGGCACGGGGCGCGGCAGCCGGCCGGGGCGCGGCCGCGCGGTCGGCGGACTGCGCCGTGGTCCACTGCAGGACCAGGGTGCCGGCGACCCACAGCACGACGACGGCGAGCACGACGAGCGCACGGCGCAGCAGCCGTCTCATGATGTCGCCGCCTCGAGCCGGCCGGTGCCGACGGCGGCGCCCGGCGCGTCGTACGCGCTGCCGAGGAGGTCGTGGACCAGGCGCCGGGCGCGCGGCACGTGCCGCGAGGTGCGCCGCGCCGCCGGGTAGAGGCCGTGCAGCTTGACCCGCAGCGTGCGCAGGGTGTCGGTGGCGTTGACGTCGACGCGCTGGATGCCGAAGCGGCCCGCGGGCTCGTGGACGGAGAACGCCGCCCGGTAGCCGGCCGCCTCGACCGCGGCCCGCACCCTCTCGTCGTGCGCGCCGAAGGGGAACGCGAAGCTCGCGACCTCCTCGCCGAGCAGGTCGGCCAGGGCCGTGCGGGTCTCGCGGGCCTGGTGACGCAGCGCGGCGTCGTCCATCCGGGTCAGGTCGGCGTGGTCGAGGCCGTGGGCCCCGATCGCCATCCCCCGGGCACGGAGCTCCCGCACCTCCTCCGCCGACAGCAGCGGGTAGCGCAGCCCCTCGTCCAGCCACTCGGCCCGGCCGCCCAGCAGGTCGACCGGGACGTAGAGGACGCTGGGGATCCCGAGGGCCTCCAAGATCGGCGCGGCGTGCTCCCCCACACCCTGGTAGCCGTCGTCGAAGGTGATCAGCACCGCCTTGCGCGGAAGCGGGGCGCCCGCCAGCGCGGCGAGATAGGCCGGCTCGGTCACCGGGACGAAGCCGGCGTCGAGCAGATGCTCCATCTGGGCGCGGAAGTTGGCGGGGGTCACGAACATGCCGTGGGGGTCGCGCTCCCGGGCCAGGTGGTCGACGCCGTGGTACATGAGCACCCGGGCCGGCGGCCGGATCCTCATGTCCGCTCCCGGATCCGGTACAGCCCGCCCGCGAGCACGAGCGCCGCGAGACAGAGCAGGGCGGCGATGTAGAGCTTGCGCGGGGGCACCGAGGTCACGCCGGCGACGCCCGCCTCGACCACCGGCACCACGTGGGTGGTGGTGTCGTCGTCGCCCTGCGCGACGGCGTACGACGCGAGCTCGTTGGCCGCCTCGATGGCCGCTGTGCGGCTGGTCGAGGAGACGACGATCCGCAGCGTGGCGGTGCCCGGGTCCTGCACGGTGCTCACCGACACGTCCGCGTCGCTGGAGCCGGCCCCCCGGCCCGAGGCGGCGCGGGCGAGGTCGGCGGTCTCCGCGGAGCTGAGCGAGACGCCGTACTCGTGGGCCAGCATCTCGACGGTGTCGGCCGGGACGTCCGCGGAGAGCGGACGCAGCGCGACCGCGCTGGTGGCGGTGTAGGTCGTCGGGATCAGCAGGATCAGCTGGATCCCGAAGGCGACCGCCAGCGTGAGCCCACCGACCAGGATGCCGATGTGTCGCCAGCGCTCGCGCTGTCGCTGGGCCTGTCCTGCGGTGGTCATGGGGTGGTCCTCGCTTCTTGCTTGGGGGTGGGGACGGCGCGGACGAGCGGCACGGTCTCGGCCAGCACGGCCATGCCGAGGAGGGTCCAGGTGAGTCCGTAGACGATCGGGTTCCACAGCGGCATGTCGAACACCCCGTGGACCGCGATCGCCAGCAGCCCGGCCAGCACGGCCAGGCTGCGGGCCGAGAGGACCGCGGACTCCTCGTCGGCGCCGGCTCGGGAGAGCAGGTGGCGCCGGGCGGCGAGCAGGCAGCCGGCCAGGACGATGATCCCGGCGCTCATGCCGAGCACACCGCGCTCGACCAGCACGGTGAGATAGAGGTCGTGGGCATGGTCGGCGCCGTACGCCGAGACGGTGCTGACGGAGTCGGTCGCGGCCACCCGGTAGCCGTCGGGGCCGACCCCGAGCCACGGGCGGTCCGAGATCTGCCGCCACGCCTCGCCCCAGATCAGCGGCCGGGCGTCGTACTCGTTGGCTCCGGTGTCGCCCATCGAGCGCAGCCTGGTGCCGAGGATGCCGAGCAGGGGGAGGCTCGGGGGCAGGACGAGCGCCAGCGCGCACACGGCGACCGCCGCCGCTCCCGCCCGCCGCAGCAGCCGACGGGTCCGCGGGACCCCGACGGCGAGGCAGACCAGTGCGACGCTCCCGCCGATCCAGGCGCCGCGGGACATGCTCAGCACCCAGGCCGAGACGATGCAGGAGGTGGCCACGGCCAGGACGGCGGTCCGCGCCCGCGACCCGGCGCTCACCAGACAGGTCACCGCCACGGGCAGCAGTCCCGCGCAGAAGATGCCGAGCTCGTTGGGCTGCGCGAACGGACCGGTCAGCCGGCCGTCGACGACCCAGCCCCCGGCGGCCGCCTGCAGCGCGCCCGCGCCGAGGAGCGCGTCGGCACCCACACAGCCGCCCATCACGACCAGCAGGTCGAGGCCACCGCGCTCGAAGCCGGGCCGGTAGGCCATGACCAGGCCGACGGCGTAGCCGAGGCCGATGCAGGCGATGACGACCCGGGTGATCGCGTCAGCCGGGTTCACTCCGCCGGCGGCCGCGACCACGCTGGTCACGATCCCCAGGGCCAGGCCCAGCAGCAGCAGCGACGCCGGCACCGGGCGCTGGTCGGTGATCAGGAGCCAGGCAGCGATCGCGGCCGGCAGGCTCATCGCGACGAAGGCGACGCTCAGCCCGACCGAGAAGGCACCGCCGAACGGCAGCACCGCGAGGGCGGCGACGACCGCCAGCGCGGGCACCGGGAGGCGGGCCGGAGGCGTCATCGCGAACGGTCCCCCCGCCGCACGGCCGCCGACAGCGCGCCGTACGCCTTGACCAGGTCGCGGGCCGCCGCGACGAGCGGCACCAACGGGACCGAGCGGACCGGATCGGGTCCCCGCAGGGCCCGGGCGAGCGGAAGGGAGAGGTACGCCGCCAGCCCGGCGCCGGCGGCCGCCCGCGCGCTCGTCGAGCCCCGGACCGCGATGCCCGCGGCCGCGGTGTAGGCGGCGACCCGCGCGAGGTCGCGACCGAGGAGGCGGGGGTCGAGCGAGTTGCCGCTGCCCTCGCCGTAGCGGCGGTACATGGTCAGGTTGGCGCGGAAGGTCGGCCGCTGCGCCCAGCTCACCTCGGCGTCGCGCGCCATCCGGGCGGTGCCACCGGAGGCGACGATGCTGCGGCCGAACAGGACGTCCTCGCCGGTCTGCAGGTGCTCGGGGAACCCGCCGACGCCCGCCCAGGCGACCCGGGCGAAGGCCACCGAGCGCCCGGTGGGCATGGACGCGTCGAACGCGCGCCCGAACAGGCGGCCGTAGGTGCGGGCGAGCAGCGTCGGTCGGGCCAGCTCCTCGACGCTCGGGTAGCCGACGGCGGCGAGGGCGTGCTCCCAGGGGTGGCGCGCCTCGACCCGGTAGGTGCCGGTCCACAGGTCGACCTCGGGGTGCCGCGCGAAGGCGCGCCGGAAGGCGGCGAGCCAGCCCGGGGCGGGCACGCAGCCCGCGTCGGTGCAGGCGATCCGGTCGTGGGTGGCCGCGCGGATTCCGATGTTGCGGCCCTGGGAGATCCCGGCGCCCGGCGCGACGAGCAGGCGGATCCGGTCGTCGAACGCGGCGAAGGCGCGCACGACGCCGACGGTCTCGTCGGTGGAGCCGCCGTCGACCACGACGACCTCGTCGTGGGGACCCAGCTGGGGCACCAGCGCCGACAGCAGCTCCTTGGCGGCGGCCTCGTCGTCGAGCACCGTCGTGACCACGCTGATCGCGGGCCTGTTCGAGGTCAGGCCGACGCCGGGACGATGGGCGAGGGCGGCGAGGAAGTCGACGAGCGCGCTCGCCGCGCTCGGGGCGTCGGGGTACGCCGCGGCGATCCGCGCGCCCGTCGTACCGCGTCGGGCACGGGTGTCGGGGTCCGCGAGCGCCCGCAGGGCAGCGGCGACGTCGGCCGGCGCGCCGGGCCGGACCTCGACGCCGCCCTCCTGGGCCATCGCGCCCAGCGGCGGGGTGACCACGACGGGCACCCCGGCGGTGAGCGCCTCGAAGGCGGCCATGCCGAAGGCCTCGCGATGCCAGGGCATGGCCTCGGTGGGCTTGGTGAGGACCAGGACGGCGTCGAAGGCCCGGGCCAGGCGCCCGAAGCCCGGCACCTCACCGAGGAAGCGGACCCGCTCCCCCACGCCGAGCTCGGCCGCCAGCGCGGTCAGCCGGTCCTGCTCGCCGGGGTCGTCGGGGTCGTGGATGCCGGCGATCGCGAGATCCCACGCGGCGGTGGCGGGATCGGCGAGCGCCCGGACGGCGTCGTCGATGCCCTTGCCGTGGACGATCCGTGTGCCCATCGCGGCGACCAGCCGACCACGGGGGACGTCGAGGCCGAGCGCGATGCGGGCCTCCTCACGGGTCAGGTGGCCGGTGGTCCGGGGCGGGTTGAGCAGCAGGGACCTGCTCAGCCGGCGTCCCTCGAGGAGCCAGGCACCGGTGGCGATCTGCCCGTCGGTGGCCCGGTCCAGGAGGGCGGTCGGCCAACCGGCGAAGGAGCCGTCGTGGCGCACCCAGACGACGGGGATGCCGTGGACCCGAGCTGCCGGCGCGGTGGCGAGCGCCGCCTTCACCCCGTGGGCGACGACGACGTCGGGCCCTGAGGAGCGCAGTACCGCGCCCACCCGCGCGGCGAGCCGCGGGATCCGCGCGGCCCGCCGCTCCGAGCGCACGGTGGACACGCGGACGCCGCGACGCTGCCAGGTCTCGGCGGTGGGGCCGCCGCCGAGCGCGATCACGTCGAGGTCCAGGCGGTCGGTCGCCTCGGCGAGCGCGAGCTGCCAGCGCTCGGCCCCGCCCAGGACACCGCCCTGCTGGACCACGGTGACCCGGAGCCGCTGCGACAGATCGGTCCCGGGCACGGCCGCGGGATCGAGAGCCTGCGTCATCGTCGTGCTCCGCTCTGGTCAGGGGGGATGACCCCCGTCGGGGCCTGCCTTCACCGCACCAGTGCGTCGGGGAGCCGGTCCTGATCCATCCGGGCCCGACGAATCTCCGGGCGAGCGGTGGCCGGCACGTGCCGATAGGCGGCGTGGAGGCGGTAGCGCTGGACCGACACCGAGTGCTCGGCGGAGAACGCCAGCGACCGGCGGTGCGCCCGGGTCCAGGCGAGCGGATCGCGCAGGTCGAGCAGCCGCTCGGCCAGCCCCTCCACGGTCGGCTCCAGGCCGGGGACGTCGTCGCTGACCAGCGGCGGGATCGCCCGCGCCACGATCGGCAGGCCGACCGCCGCGGCCTCGAGGATGCTGACCGGTGCGCCCTCCCAGGCCGCCGTGTGCAGGTAGGCGTGCGAGGCGCCGAGGCGTGCCACGACGTCGGTGCGCGGCAGCCAGCCCGACACCGCGACGCCCGCCGCGCGCAACGCGGCCTCGCCGTCGGCGTCACCGCTGCCCAGCCACGCCCAGCGCAGCGGGCCGGAGCCCGCGACGGCGGCCTGGCGGTCGGCCTCGCGCTTGACCTCGATCAGGTGCCGCCAGTCCTTCTGCCCGGTGACCCGGCCGACCGCGACCACCTGGAAGGGCTCGCCGCGGCGGACCCGCACGTCGGGTGGCCGGAGGGCTCGGTTCGGGACGGTCACCACCCGCCGGAAGCCCAGCTCGGCCGCGAGGGCTCCCTCGTGGGGCGAGCACGCCACCAGGACGTCGGTACGCCGCACCAGCGACCGCTCGACCTCGCGAAGCGCCGCCCGGCTCACCGTGCCCAGGTCGGTGCGCTCGAAGGCGAAGCAGTGCGGGCTGTAGGCGACCGCGGCGCCGAGGTCGGAGGAGCGGGCCAGCACCCCGGCGTACGACGAGTGCGCGTGGACCAGGTCCGGCGCCAGCTCGGCGACCCGCTCGCGCAGGGAGCGGGCGGCGCGGTGCGGCGGGCCGGGCAGATCGTGGACGCCGGCGAAGGCCGCCCGCTGGTCGCCGGTGTCGGCGTGGTCGCGGCGGTGCCAGATCGCCAGGTGGTGCTCGATGTCGGAGGTGGCGTCGACCATGCTGAGCACCGAGCTCAGCACTCCCCCGCCGAGGGCCTCGACGACGTGCAGCACCCGCATCTCAGTAGGCTCCGCGGCCGCCGAACACGGCCGGCAGGGTGCGCAGCAGGATGCGCAGGTCCATCCGCAAGGAGCGGTGGTCGACGTACTCGAGGTCGAGGAGGATCGCCTCGTCCCAGTCCAGGTCGCTGCGCCCGTTGATCTGGGCCAGGCCGGTCATGCCGGGCCGCACCGCGTGGCGGCGGTGCTCGGTGGGCGCGAACCGGGCGACCTCCGTCGGGGTGTTCGGGCGCGGGCCGACCAGTGCCATGGTGCCGTTGACGACATTCCACAGCTGGGGCAGCTCGTCGAGGGAGAGCCGGCGCAGCCAGTGCCCGACCGGTGTGACCCGTGGATCGACCCGCAGCTTGGTCAACGGGCCGGAGCCGTCGTTGTGCTGGGCGAACACCTCGGCGGCGCGGGCCTCGGCGTCGGCGTACATGGTGCGGAACTTGAGCACCTCGAACACCCGGCCACCGTGGCCGACCCGCTGCTGCCGAAACAGCAGCGGCCCCCGGCTGGTGCCGACCACGAGTACGGCGATCAGGGTCACCACGGGCAGCAGCATCAGGAGCAGCGACGCGGCGGCGACCGCCTCCGTGGCGCCGCGGAGGCGGTTGTGCCGCTGCACCTCGAAGAACGGCACCTCGCCCTGGTCGCTCGAGACGGGCGGGACGGGCGGGACGGGCGCGGCGGTGAGGCCGACCAGCTCCGGCGAGCTCTGCTGGGCGCTCATCGCGTGGTCTCGGGGGCGAGCCGGCCGGCCCGCAGCTCGACCTCGACGGCCGCGCGGGCGGCGGCGCCGAGCTGCTCGGCCTCATCGACCCGGCTGTCGAGCGCGACCAGCCCCGAGCGCAGGATCTGCGCCGCGTGGGCGGTCGACCGGGCCACGATCCGGTCGGCCTCACGGCTGCCCTCGTCGAGCATCTCGGTGGTCCGGTGGAAGGTGCTGCCACGCACCCTGCGGGCATGGTCGGCCAGCGAGCGCAGGACCTGCGGGGCCTCGTCGGGGTCGACGGTGAGGGCGTACTCGAGATGGGCCAGGAAGCCGTCCATGCCGGCGAAGGTCTCGGGGTGCTCCGACCGGTCGGGGGGAGCCTGGGCGGTGGTACTCATCGATGCCCCTCCTCGGGGATGTCGGTCCGAGAGGTCACGAGCGGGGGCGACGCCTGCGGCGACCGGGACGCGCGCCGACGAGGACGGTGCCGAGGACCCGGAGCCGGATCGTGCGCAGGTGCTCGACGGCGCGTTGGACCGAGCGCGGGTGGACCCGGCCGGAGGGCACGGTGAGCACCATCGCGCCGTGGATCGCCATGATCCGGGCGTCCTCGGAGCTCGCGACGGAGGCGGCGTGGACGATCACCACGTCGTAGAGGCCCTCGGTGTCGTCGAGCATCCCGCGAAAGCGCATCTCGAGCAGGCTGGGCGCGGCCAGGTGGGCCTGGCCGAGCGGCAGCACGTCGATGCGCGGCGCCGGGCCGTCGATGACGACGTCGCGCAGGTCGCACGAGCCTGCGAGCACGTCGTACAGGCCGGGCTCACCGGGGTTCTCCAGCGCGGGGTGGACCTTGGCGTCGCGGTCGGCGTTGATGACCAGGACCCGGTGGCCCACGTCGGCGAGCGCGGCGGCGACGTTGACCTCGAGCCAGCCCGCGTCGGGCTCGGTGGTGCTGGCCGAGGACACCACGAGCAGGCGGCTCGGGTCCTCGACGCTGGCGAACTCGATCGCGATCCGCAGCGCCCGCAGCGCCTGGAACTCGTCGGCGCGCGGCTCGATGGCCGGCACGCTGTCGAGGTCGTCGGGCCTCGGGATGACGCCGAGCACGGCGGTCTGGGTGATCTCGCCCACCTCCTCGACGTCGGTGACGGTGCGGAACAGCCGGTCGACGACGGCCGCGGCCGCGATGGCGAGCAGGAGCGAGAGGAGCACGCCGGCGAGCGCGGTCAGGGGCACGTTCGGCGAGCTGAACCGGTCGGGCGCGACGGCGTCCTCGGTCACCTTGAACTCGAAGGAGCCGCTGCTCGGGTCGTGCTCGGGCAGCGCCGCGACGACCAGGTTCGCGATCTCGGCGGCCCGGTCCGGGTCGGTGTCGTGGACCGAGACCTGGATGATGACCGTCCCGGGGATGACCTTGCCCTCGACCTCGTCGCGCAGCTGGGCGACCGAGCGGTGCGAGACCTTGGCGGCGACGTCCTCGAGGAGTGGGCGGGACCGGGCGACGTCCGCGACGGTGCCGAGCAGGTCGGTGTAGCTGGCCGGCGAGCCCGTGGTCGCGGTCGCGGGCGGCGTCGCGGCCACGCGGGCCGAGGCGGTGTACTCCCGCGGAGCGATCACCAGACCGGCCGCCACCGCGTTGATGACGATGGCGAAGACCAGCAGGACGACCCAGCGACGGCGCCAGATCAGGGCGCCGAGCGCCCGGAAGCCGCCTCGGGCCACCGACGACACCGAGGACTGGTCGGTGGGGTCAAGGTGAGTCGTGGTCATTGCTGGTCCTCACTGGAAGTACGGGGTCGTGCGGTGGCGGGGAAGCGCGCGGAGAGCGGTCAGCTCGCCTGGTCGCGGAAGATCGCGCCGAGGGTGCGGGAGCCGTCGGCCGACTCCTCCGCCCCGGTCCTCTCGGCCTTCTCGGCCTTCTCGGTCTGGTCGGCCTCGTCGTCGGGCTGGTCCCTCTCGGCCGCCGCGGCGGGCTCCTCGGCCTGCGGCTCGGGCGCGGCGGGCGCGGCGGGGGACGAGTCGCGGCGCACCTCGTCGAGCAGGTCGTCGATCGCCCGCAGCTGGTCGCTGACCGCGCCGGTGGCCAGCTGGAGCACCTGGACCAGCTCGCCGAGGGAGGACTGCAGGTCGGCGCCGAGCTCGGCGGCGCGGTGCAGCACCTCCCGGGCGGTGCCCCGGATCTCCTCGGCGTCGCGGGCACCGCGGGCGGCGGCCTCGCCGACGTACAGGCGCGCGGTCTGCTCGGCCTCGATCATCGCCGAGCGCATCGCCTCGGTGCGGATGTTCTCGGCGTCGCGCTCGGCGTTGCGGGTCAGCAGCGCGGTCGCGCTCTCGACCCGGGTGCGCTGCTCCTTGACCCAGTCGACGGCCTCGCGGCGGGTGCGCTCAGCCTCCTCGTCGGCCGCGGCGCGGACCTGCTCGGCGGCCGTCTTGGCCTCGAGCACGATCTGCTCGGCCTGGTCGGTCGCCTCGCTGCGCGCCGTGGCGGCCAGGGCCAGCATCTCCTCGGCCTTGTGCTGGGCGTCGCGGGTCGCGCGCAGGGTGTCGGCGTGCTCGGTGATCCGGTCGGTCACCGAGGGGGCAGGCGCGGACGCCGCCGGGGTGGACTCGACGGTCTCGGCGGTCTCGGTGGTCTCGGGGAGATCGGCGGCAGCCGGCTCCTCGGACTTCGAGCCGAGCTCGGCGAGCACGTCGTCGAAGGCCGAGGCGATCGCGGACTGCTGTCCGCTCTGGTTGCGCGTGCGGTTGAACATCGGGTTCCTCCAGGGGAAGGGGGTCGTCGGGTGGTGTCAGCGAGGGCGCCGGTCAGGCGTCCTTGAGATCGGTGGCGCGCAGCTCCAGGCGGAAGGCCTCGCGGACCGTCGCCATCAGCTGGTCCGCCTCGTCGAGCCGGGAGTTGAGCGTCGCGAGCCCGATGCTCCGCATCGAGTCGGCGTGGTTGAGCGCCTCGCTGAGGATCCCGCTGGCCTCCCGGTCGGCCTGCGCGAGCTTCTCCGTGGTCATCCGCAGCGCCATGGCGCGCAGCCGCTGCGCCTCCTTGGAGATCATGCGCAGCAGGCGCGCCGCCTCGGCCGGCTCCAGGCTCGCGGCGTTCTCGACGCGCTCGAGCAGGCCGTCGATCTCGCGGTGCGGGATGAACGCCGGCCAGCTCGGCCTCTCGGCCGGCGCGGGGTCGCCGGCGTTCGTGGCGGCGTCATCAGTCGGGTTGGCCAACGGAGTTGCTCCCTGTGTCGGTCATGGATGGGGTGTCAGGTCGCCCGCGAGGTGGGGTCGAACGACCTGACACCTCTCCAGTGCGGGCTGCGGCGCGGGTTGATCCACCCGCGCCGAGATTTCTCGGAATCGGGCTACGCATGCGCCGGCGGGCGCCAGTCGCTGCGGTGCGCGAGGCTCACGGCGGCCAGCTGCGACGACACGTCGAGCTTGGTCAAGATGGCGTGGACCTGGGAGCGGATCGTGGCCTCGGAGACCACGCGGTCGGTCGCGATGTCACGCACGTGCATGCCCTTCATCAGCAGGGCCAGGACGCGGGCCTCGCGGGGGCTGAGCCGCGCCAGCCGGACCTCGTCGGCGCCGCGCTCGGCGACCCGGTCGCGCCAGGCCGCGACGAGCTCGGCCCGCGCCTGCGGGGTCAGCACGGCGTGGCCGTCGTCGACCCGGCGCACCGTCGAGATCACCTCGATCAGCGCGCTCGCCTTGGACAGCACGGTGTGCGCGCCCTCGGCGAGGGCCCGGCCCCAGCGGGCCCGGTCCATCTCCCCCGTCAGTACGACGACCCGCACCCCGGCCTCGCGCAGCGGAGCGATCAGCGAGACGCCGTCGCCGAAGCTGCCGAGGTCGAGGTCGAGCAGCAGCACCCGCGGGCGCAGCCGCACCAGCGCGTCCACCAGGGTCCGCGGCGCACCGCCGTCGGCCGGGACGGGAACCCGGCGCACGTCGTACCCGTGGACGGAGAGGGCGATCTCGAGCGACTCGGCGAGCAGCTCGTGGTCGTCGAGGATCGCGACCCGGCGCTCCACGGTGCCGACCGCGCTCACCGGCACGCGCCTGGCAGGTCGATGACGAAGGTGGTCGGCGCCACGTCCTCGAGGCGCAGGTCGGCGTTCCACTCGCGCAGCCGGCCGCGGGCCACGGCCAGGCCGATGCCCTGTCCGGTCGAGCCCTCGCGCTGCCGGCCCCAGCCGAAGAGGCCGGCACGCAGCTCGGGCGGGACGCCGGGGCCGCTGTCGCGGACCCGCAGCTCGACCCGGTCGGCCTGCTGGCGGGCCTCGACCCGGATGTCGTCGGCCGCGCCGTGGTGGGCGGCGTTGTCGAGGAGCACGTTGACCGCCTCGCTCAGCACGTCGGCGCTGCCGGCCGCGTGCAGGCCGGAGCCGTGCCACCGGACCCGGCGGGCGCGGGCGGTGTGGGCGGCGACCAGGGGCGCGACGACCTCGTCGACCGCGATCTCGCCCCCGGTGGTCTCGGGCTCGCCGGCGACCACCCGCTGGAGGCGGCGCAGCTCGCTGAGCATCATCGCCTCGAAGCGGTCGCGCTCCCCGGCCGGCAGCATCGGCAACAGCTCGGCGGCCGACGCGAGGCCGGCGACGGTGGCGTTGATCTCGTGCAGCTGCGCCTGGTAGCGGCGGACCTGCGCGTCGGCGGCGACGTGCCCGAGATGACGGGCGGGCCTCGCGTGCGGTGCTGGACGCGGCGGGGCCTGGCGTGTCGTCATCGTGGTTCCTCACTGTCGAGCTGGTCTCACCGAGCCCCGGGCTCCCGGTGCTCCCCTCTCCAGTGCAGGAATCTGCGGCGTCTGATCCATCGCTTTCGGCAAGATTGTTGAAGGTTTCCCATCCAGCACCACCGCGGCGCCCTGCTGGGGTTGCTTCGGAGCATGGCCACGACTGCACCCGACCTGGTCCGCCCGGACCGTGCCCACCGGCAGGGGCCGGTCCTGCTGACGTCGTCGGTCGGTGGTCACTTCAACGAGCTCGAGTTCGTCGTCGACGCGCTCGAGGTCCCGCGGGCGGGCCGGCACTGGGTCGTGCCGCGGCACATCCAGACCGACGAGCGCCTGGCTCGCGAGAGCGTCACGTGGTCGCCGCTCGTCCGCTCCGGCGAGTACCTCAAGGCCCTGCGCAACCTGCGCTTCGCCGTCGCGCTGCACCGCCGGCTGCGGCCCTGCGTCGTCGTCTCGACCGGCGCCGCCCAGTCGACGCCGCACCTGCTGGCCGCCGCGCTGCTGCGCACACCGATCCTGTACGTCGAGTCCGTGGCCCGGATGGACAGCCCCTCGGTCACCGGTCGGCTGGCCGCGATGCTGCCGAAGGCGCGGCTGCTGGCCCCCCAGCCGGGCTGGCCCGCTCCCTGGGAGCACGGCCTCGACGCCTTCAGCGCCTTCGAGCTGGCCGACGACCTCGAGGAGGTGTCGCTGCGCAGCGCCATGGTCGCCCTCGGCAGCGAGCACTTCCCCTTCCCCCGCGCGGTGGACGCCATCGTCGCCGCGGTCCCCGCCGGCGTCGAGGTCACCTGGCAGGTCGGCGAGACGCTCGGCAGCGACGGCGCCGAGCGCAACCAGTGGCTCACCGCCAAGCAGATGACGACCTCGATGCGGGCCGCCGACGTGGTGATCACCCACGGCGGCGCGGGCTCGATCCTCACCGCGCTCGACGCGGGCAAGGTCCCCGTGGTGCTGCCGCGGCGTGCCGAGCACGGCGAGCACGTCGACGACCACCAGGTGCGGATGGTCCAGGGCCTGGCCGAGCGCGGGCTCGTGGTCGCCGTACCGGAGCCGGGCGAGCTGGCGCTGGAGCACCTCCTGGAGGCGGCCGCGCTCAGGGTCATCCGGCGCAGCGGGCGGGTCCTCGACGGCGCGCCGCTGGCCATGCCGCACGTCGCCTGAGCCTCCCGATCAGCAGTCCGGGTCCGCCGGGAAGGTCTGCTCGACCACCTGCCAGCCGGAGCCGGCCTGGACCAGGGTGAAGATCATCCAGGTCCGCGCCGCACCCGTGCCGGTCGGCAGACGGTTGCCGGCACCGTCGGTGACCACCACCGCCGACTGGTCGACGCAGGCCTTGACCCGGACCCGGGTGCCCTGCCCCCGCACGACCGTGCGCACGATGCTCGGCTGGCCGCTCACCGTCCAGCCGTTCTCCTCGTACTCGGCGGCCTGGGCCAGCAGCGCCTCGCGGGCCGCGCCGGTGACGACCGCGTCGTCGAGGATCGAGGACGCCTCGGCCGGAGTGCCCAAGGCGTCGTTCAGCGAGATGATCGCCTTGCCCACCGTGTCCGTCGCCTCCGACGCGGTCGCGGCCGGCACGCCCTTGCCGCGGACCTGGGGGCCTGCGGAGGGCGGACCGCTCGAGGGGCCGCCCGGGGTGGCGCCGCCGCTCGGGGTCGCGTCGGTTCCCTCGGCCGGCGCACTCGAGGCAGCGCTTCCGCCCGGATCCTCGCCGCCCGAGCAGCCCGCCGCCAGGACCACCGTCACCAGCACCAGCCCGACTCGCGATGTGACCTGTCTCACCGTGCCCCCGTCTCTTCTTCAACAAAGTTGCTGAGGACCTCGAGCGCCCGCGCCGAGCAGACTCGTCCCCGCATGGGCCACACCTTCCCATGCCCGACACGTCAGGATCCCCCGTTGCCCAACCTTCGCGTCCCTGCCGCGATCCTCAGCACCCTCGCCCTCGGCGCCGGCCTCGTCGGGCTCGGTGACCCGACCTCCGCCGCGGCAGCAGTCTCGGTGGCGAGCCAGACGATCGCACCCGCCCAGCTCGGCAATGCGCCCGAGACCGCAGCCGGCTCCTGCTGGGAGATCAAGCAGAAGCGGTCCAGCGCCCCGAGCGGCGCCTACTGGCTGCTCACCCCCGCCATGGCCGAGCCGATGCAGGCCTACTGCGACCAGACGACCGACGGCGGCGGCTGGGTGCTGGTCGGCAAGGGCCGCAACGGGTGGACCACCGACTACGACGGCCGCAACGCCGACGCGGGTCTGCTCGACCCGGGGTACGCCGGCGGCCAGGACGTCCACCAGATGGCGAGCACGACGATCGACCAGCTGCTCGACGGCGGCCGGGTCGACGCGCTCGGCGACGGCATCCGGCTGCGCCGCGCGGCCAACAACGCCGGCTCGAGCTGGCAGGAGACCCGCTTCAAGCTGGCCAAGCGCGACCGGTGGGTGTGGAGCTTCGACGCCGTGCATCCGCTGACGTCGTACACGATCGCCGGCACGACCAGGACCGGCGGCACGAGCAACACCTTCGGCACCGACAGCACCTGGACGTGGGTCGACACCCGCAGTCGCGAGATCACCGGATGGAACTACGGCTTCGGCTACGGCACCAAGGCGATCGGGTCCAGCGCGAACTCGGCCTACCTCTACTCCCCCACCAACGGCGGCAGCGCCCTGCCGGTGACCCAGGTCTACCTGCGCCCTCACGTCACCTCGACCGCGTTCACCGCGATCCCCGACACCGGCACGGCAGCCGTCACGCAGCCGGCGCAGGCCGCCTCGCTGGCCGACTCGCTCAACTGGGGCGTCACCGGCGTCGCGTCGCCGGCCTCGGCCGAGGGCGACGTCGAGGTCCAGGCCTTCACCCAGTCCGGCAACCGGATGTTCGTCGCGGGCAACTTCCGCTATGTCACGGCCGACGACGGCAGCCAGTGGGAGCAGCCCTACCTGGCCGCCTTCGACGTCGCGACCGGCGAGTGGATCTCGTCGTTCCGTCCCACCTTCGACCAGCAGATCCGCACCCTGGCCACCCTGCCCGACGGCCGGATCGTGGCCGGTGGCCTGTTCAGCCGGGTGAACGGAGCGCCGGCCACGGCGATCGTCGCGCTCGACCCGCTGACCGGCGAGACCGCGACCGGCTGGTCGACGGAGGTCGAGAACCGCCTCACCGGCGGCGTCGCGTCCGTGCGCTCGCTCGCCGTGGTCGGCGACAACCTGGTCGTCGGCGGCGGCTTCACCCACCTCAAGGGCGGCAGCCAGTCGAACTGGGCCTATATGCGCAACCTCGGCCTGCTGCGGGTCGCCGACGGCTCGGCCGTCGCCGGCTGGAACCCCGAGCTCAACGGGACCGTGGCCAGCGTCGCCGGGTCGGAGAACTCCGCGCAGGTCTACGCGGTCGGGTTCTTCTCCCAGGCCAAGGGCGGCACCGTCGCCGCGCGGCGCGCGGCGGCCGTGCTGGTGGCCGGCACGGGCTCGCTGGCCACCCCGGCCTGGAACCCGACCTGGAGCAGCAGCAACGACTACCAGCGCGCGGTCGCGACCGGCCCCGGCCAGATCTGGGTCGGCGGCTCGGAGCACAGCATGTTCGGCTTCTCGCCCACGACCTTCGCGCGACAGAAGACCACCATCTTCGACCCGCACGGCGACCTGCAGGCCTTCGGCCGCAACGGCGACGTCATGTACGCCGGGTGCCACTGCAACTCCAACTCCTACACCGACGCGGTCACGTGGCCGCTGAACTCCAGCCCGTGGAGCCAGGCCGACACCATCCACTGGGCCGGAGCCTTCGACGCCGCCACCGGTGAGCGGATCCCCGGCTTCACGCCCACCTTCAAGTCGCGGATCGGCAGCGGCATCTGGGCGATCACGGCCGACTCCAACGGCCGGGTCTGGATGGGCGGCGACCTCGTCACCGCCTCCTCCGCACGCAGCGCCAAGGACCCCTCGGGCGGGTTCGCCCGGTTCAGTCCGCGCGACGTCACCGCGCCCTCCCGGCCCGGCAACCTGCGCGTCGTCGGCCAGACCAGCGACACGGTGACCCTCGGCTGGGACGCGAGCAGCGACCCCAGCGCGGTGCGCTACCAGGTGCTGCGCGGCGACCGCCCGATCGCGACCACGACCGCCACCACCGTCACGCTTCCCTACGACGGCACCGCCCGCTACTTCGTCCGTGCCGCCGATCGCGCCGGGAACGTCTCGGCGAGCACGCCGGTGCTCACCGTCGCCCAGGTCAGCGAGCTGGTCCCGGTCGACGCCGCCTGGTCCTGGTGGTACCGGGCCGCGGCGCCCGGCGAGGGCTGGGCACAACCGGAGTTCGACGACAGTGCCTGGTCCACCGGCTCCGCCACCCTGGGCTGGGGCACCACCTCGATCGCGACCCCGATCGACACCTTCGCGACCACCCAGGAGCGCCCGCTCGCCGCCTACTTCCGGCACACCGTCGAGGTCGCCGACCCCTCGGCGCTGGCCTCGCTGAAGCTGATAGCGGTCGCCAACGACGGTGCGGCGGTCTATGTCAACGGCGTCGAGGTCGCCCGCAAGAACCTGCCCGCGGGTCCGCTGACCTCCACCACCTATGCCACCGCGGCCATCCGCGATGCCGTGGCGCAGGCGGATCCGGTCGTGGTCGAGGTACCGTTGGCGCTGCTGCGTCCGGGGGCGAACGAGATCGCCGTCGAGACGCATCTCAACTACCGAGCGACCCCGGACATCACGTTCCGGCTGCAGGCACTCGCGACCGGCGCGGGATGACCTCGCTGACCCCGGCTCCGACATGGGAGGGACTCCGGCCGATGCCCGCCCCTCCCCGTCGCCGCCGCCGGGTGTGGCTCGGGCTGGCGCTGGTGGCCGTGCTCTCGGTCGCCGTGGTCGTGGTGCGGCTCGACGACGCGGGTCTGCGCTCCGAGGGCCTCGAGGGCCTCGAGGGCCTCGAAGGCTCCGACGCGGCGGCGCACGGCGCCGCCGCGCCCACGCCCAGCGCCGCGCCGACGCCCTCGGGCCCGCTCACCCTCGCCGACCTGCAGCAGGTCCCCGCCGCCAGCCGCGGCTGCCTGCTCGGCCGCTCGCGCTCGACCCTCCGCGTCGACCTGCCGAGGAGGTCCGCGAAGTGGCGCACCGACCTCAACGAGGGCTTCGACCGGCTCCGACCCGAGATCTGGAACGTCCGCGACCGGACCCGACTCGACCACGAGTCGTCGTACCTGCTCGGGCGCAACGTCTCCACCCGTCGCGGCCGGCTCGCGATCACCGCTCGCCAGGAGTCCGCGGGCGGACGGAGCTTCACCTCCGGGTTCGTCGACACCAACGGCCGCTACTCGCTCCCCACGACGTTCCAGGTCAGCATCCGGGCCAAGGCGCCCTCCCGCCAGGGCCTGTGGGCCGCGCCGCTGTGGCTGCGCCCCACCGACCGCAGCGGCGGCGAGATCGACCTCGCCGAGACCACCCGCCGGCCCGGCGAGCCCGCCCGGATCAGCCAGAGCATCCACACCGCCTACGGCGCCCGCCACCAGGTCTCCGCCCGCCGCTTCGACCTCGCCGGACTCGGCGACCGCACCGGCACCGGCTGGCACGACTACGTCATCCGCAAGACTCCCGGCCTGATCGTGATGTGGATCGACGGCAAGGTCACCTCGGCCTTCTGCGCGGGCTCCCCCAGCTGGTATGAGGACTACTACGACGCCGGCAAGCGCTGGAACCTGCGGATCAACCTCCAGGTCGGCGGCTGGGGCGGCCAGCCCCGGCTCGGCGACGACTGGTCCGGCGGCCGGTCGACGCTGCTCGTCGACTCGATGCGCACCTGGGTGCGGAGGAGCGCGTGACGGGACGGCATCGCCTCTCCGTCCTCCTCGCCGTCACCCTCCTGACCGCCCGCTGCGCCGGCGCACGATGCCCGAGAACTGGTCGAGGTGCAAGAAGCCGCGGCCCACTCGCGCGGCGACGACGATGCCGACGCCGGTGAGCAGCAGCGCGACGCCGAAGCCGGCGAGCGACTGCCCGCCGACCGCGATGCCGACCAGCGCCGCGGGGCCGGCGACGGCCGCGCCGGCACCCACCCCCATCGCGATCCGGCCGGCCGAGGGACGGATCCCCGTCAGCCGGCTGACCTGGACCGCCGACAGCAGGCCGTCGAGGATCCAGCACAGCGCCCAGGTGGCGGCGGCGCCGGCGATCCCCCAGGCCGGGATGAGGAGCAGGTTGCAGCCGATGCTGGTGGCGACGACGACGACCTTGTTGACCAGGGCCCGGCCGCTGCGGCCGGTCATCAGCAGCAGCGACTGCAGATTGCCGGCGGCGAGCAGCGCGACACCGCCGACGCAGAGGACGACCATCGCGATGCGGCCGCTGGCGAACTCGGGGCCGGGGATGGAGAGCACGAAGGGGGCGAAGCAGGCGAGCAACACGTAGACCGGCACGCCGAAGAAGACGATCCAGGTCGAGGTGATCGCGTACAGCCGCCCGGCCTCGGCGTTCTCACCGGCCGCGAGCCGGGCGCTGAACTGCGGGGCGACCACGATGCGCAGCGCGGTCATCATGACCAGGCCGCCCGCGACGAAGCGGGACGCGACGCCGTACACACCGGCGGCCGCCGGCCCGAGCAGGATGCCGACGAGGACGACGTCGAGCCAGCCGAGCGCCTGCTCGAGCAGCGTCGAGACCGTGCGCGGCAGCCCGAAGCCGAAGATCTGGCGCACGAGCGCCCGGGGCGGTCGCGCGGTGCCGGGCGTGCCGAGCGCGCGCTCGGCGCCGCGCAGACGACGAGCGAGCACCAGCACCGCGAGGACGGCGCCCGGGACCAGGACGACCGCCCACCCGGTGGCGGCGGCGACGGCTGAGCCGCCGAGTGCGCCGATCACGATCACGATGAGCGGACGCAGACCCGGGACGGCGATGTTGCCGATCAGGTTGAACGGCAGCACGCCGCCGAAGCCGCGGGTCGCCGCGAGCGCGGTCATCATCACGGCACCGAAGGGCAGCGCCCAGGCGACCGCGGAGAACCCGTCGTCGACCCGGGCATCGCCCAGGACCGCTCCGCCGCCGAGCGTGTCGACGGCGAGCCACACGAGCGCCACGGCGGTACCGCCGAGGGCGGCGACGACCAGCAGGGTCGCGCAGGCCGCGCGGAGGTGGGCCGGCTGCTGGGTCCGCAGCCGCGGCAGCAGCCAGACCGCGGTGGTGTCGGTCCCGACCCGACCGAGGGCCAGGGCCAGGGTCGCGACCGCGATCACCTGTTGGACGACGCCGGCGCCGGTGGCGCCGAACTGCCGGGCCAGGACCATCGTGAGCACGAAGCCCATCGCGGTGCTGGTGGCCGCGCCGGCCACGGTGACCACGCCGCCGCGGGCGGCCGAGCGGAGCTCGGCGCCGACCTCCGGTCGGGTGGTCTCAACGGCCGACATCGGCCCCGGCCCGTTCCGGCGCCAGCGAGCGGGCGTGGGCGACGAGCGCGACCGCCTCGTCGCGACGCAGCCAGGCGTCGTCCCAGCGACCGTTCCCGGCGGCCAGCGAGACGGCGCGCTCGACGAGCGTGGCGACATAGAGCAGTGGCACGACGAGCGCCGTGTCCCGCGAGTGACCGGCGGCGGTGAGCGCGGGCCGGGCCTCGGCGAGCGCGGTGTCGAGCAGCGCGCCGTCGTAGCGGCTACCCGTCAGCGTCGCGCCGCCGGCGACCCAGTGGATCGCGTCCAGCCCGGCCACCGCGTCGGCCTCGGACGACTCCCAGTCCCAGCACCACAGCCGGTCCTGCTCGTCGCGGGCGGTGTTCCAGGCGGTGAGGTCGCCGTGCCAGCGGGCCGCCACCGGCACCTCGACGTCGGCGATCCGCAGCAGCAGGTCGGTGACGGCGTCGACCAGCTCGATGTCGGCCCCGGCGTCGCGCAGCGCGTCGAGCCGGTCTCGCAGGTCGTTGAGCTGGGTGGTCCGGCCGGC
This sequence comes from Nocardioides sp. S5-5, assembly GCF_054954065.1. NCBI lineage: Bacteria > Bacillati > Actinomycetota > Actinomycetes > Propionibacteriales > Nocardioidaceae > Nocardioides > Nocardioides sp. S5-5. The sequence continues at coordinate 2,417,456 of NZ_CP199913.1, read as the reverse complement.
CCGGTCGCGGCGCTCGACCGGGCACAGCGCGAAGATCTCCTCCGCGCTGGGCAGCCGGGCGGGGTCCGGGCGGCGGCTTGCCGCCGGCAGCGGCGCGGTCACCAGGTAGGGCCGCTCCAGCCAGGTCCCCCGCGCCAGCAGGCGCGGCGCCCGGACCCCGCCGGCGCCGCCGTCGAGCTCGCCCAGGGCCGCGGCCTCCCGGGCCACGGCCTCGGTGCTGGCCCGGTCCCAGGCGAGCTTGACGAAGCCCACGGCCGCGCCGGTGTCGTCGACGAGCTGCAGCGTCGCCTTGCGGTTGGAGCCGGTGCGCACCCCGATCGACGCATGCACGCGCGGCAGCCCGAGGTCGGCCGCGACCTGCTCGGTCAGCAGCGGCACCCGGTCGGCGCCGGCGCGTGCCTGCACCCGGACGTGCGGGAACGGCAGCGGCAGGCCGCCGCCCACCACCGAGCCGAGCACTCGGCGCTGGACCTGGGTGCGGGCGTCGCGGAGCCGCCGGAAGTTGAGCAGCGAGCCGGCCAGCACCCGGCGGTCCGCGGCGGGCAGCAGCATGGTCGCGGCCGCGATCGACGGCAGCGCCCGGTAGGTCTCGACGTCCTCCCAGCCCGGGGTCGCGCCCCGGCCGAGCTCGAGGCGCAGGTCGCCCGTGGCGAACGCCGGCGCCCACAGCTGCTCGACGAGGTGCGCGAGCGCGCCCAGGTCGGTGGATCCGGGCTGAGGATGAAGGCCGCTCACCGCAGCGAACCCGGCGTGGTCCAGCCCAGGTCGCGGCCGAGGAACTCCTCGAGGGCGCGGTTGTGGGGCTCGAAGAACTCGGCCAGCTCGCGGCGGCACGGCTCCGGCACCGAGGACTTGGTGCGACTGGCGTTGCGCGCTCGCACGTCGGGCAGCGCGAACTCCCGGACCCCGAGGAAGGCGCAGATCCGGTCGAAGACCGACTGCACGTCGTCGTACATGTCCTCGCTGCGCAGCACCAGCAGCTGCTCGGCCGGGAACACCGAGAGCCAGTTCCGCAGCTGGGGCAGGTAGACGCCGCGGGCACGGTAGGCGTACCAGTCGTGCGCCGTGCTGTGGTAGGCCGGGTCCGCGAGCATCCGCTCCAGCTCACCGGCCGTGCGGGACTCCTCCGCGATCAGGGCGTCGGCGAAGGCGAGTGGCTCCACGCCGTTCTCGGTGCGCTCCTGGTAGTGGGACCAGGCCCGCTCGACGGGGTCGCGGACCAGGGCGATCGCCTTGACCTGCGGGTAGGCCGCATGCACCCGCCGGGCGATCCTCGGGTCCCACAGGTAGTAGGGCGACGCCTCGCCGCCGAGCGGCCGCTCGCCCTCGCGACGTGCGACGCGCGCCCGGTAGGCCTGGGTGTGGAAGTGCGAGCGGTACCAGCGGTCGCTGCGCTGCCCCGAGGCGAAGAAGTGGTCGGTGCTCTTGCGGCCCCGGGGCTGCGGGAACAGCCCGAGCAGGGACGGGTGCTGCTGGAGGTAGTTGTACAGCGAGGTCGTGCCGCCACGCTTCGTGCCGACGACCAGGAAGTCCGGCCCCGGTCGTGCGCCCGACGTCCCGAGGGCGTAGCCGCGGGTGGTCAGGTTGGCGACGTCCTTCATCCAGCGCGGCGCGGCCTCGCGACGCTCGGCGAGCATGCTCATCGTGCGTCCTCTGTTCGCAGCTCGGCGGCCGGGGCGCTCTGAGGCGCCGGGGCGGCCGGGGCCGGCTCCGCGGAGGCGGTGGCCTCGCCGAGCCGGTGCGCCACCATGGTGCCGGCGGGCTCGACGCCCACGGCGCGCAGGTGGTCGGCCAGGGTGGCCAGGGACCGCACGGTGGTCCGCCCGTCCTCGGCCACGAGGACGACGACCGTCGCGCGCGGTGCGAGCGAGAGCGCCACGGCGTAGCCCTCCTCGGCGGGCACGGCCAGCGCGCGCACCCGGCGCGACACCTGCGGGCTCGCGTCGTCGACGGCGGCCGCCGCCAGCTCGAGCGCCCGGGCCACCTCGGTGACCGGCGCGCCGACGGACGCCCCGATCACCAAGATCACCGGGATGTCGTCGGCGATCTGGATCCGCAGCCGGTGCCAGACCGAGCGCAGGGCGTCGGCGTCGGTCGGGTCGTCGAGCTCGGCCATGCCGCGCGCCTGCAGCCGGGCGAGCAGTGGACCTCCGTTGCCGGCCGCGACGTCGCCGCCGTCGTAGACCCGGCGGCGCACCATGTCGTCGAGCACGACCGCGACCGCGCCGAGGATCAGACCGAGCACGCCGGCGCCGAGCAGCAGCGTCGACGCCTTGGTGCCGGTGGTCGGAGTGGCGTCAGCGGCCTTCACCAGGACGGTGCCGCCGGAGGTCGCCAGGCCGGAGACCTTGGTGATCTGGCTGAGGACCAGGTTGAGCTCGCTGAGGATCGCGGTCCGACCGTCCTCGGTCTGCTGCAGCTGCGCGGTGAGCGCGTCGCGGCGGGCGAGGAGCGGCTCGAGGGCGTCCTGCTGGCGGGCGGCGGCCTGCTCGCCGCGGTAGGCGAGGTACTCCGTGGCGACCGCGTCGGCTACGGCCTGCGCGTGGCGCGGGCTCGCGCCGGTCCAGCTGATCCGCATCACGGTGGAGCCGGTGACCATCTGGGCGTCGAGACCGCCGCGCACGGAGCCGGCCGTGGTGCCCTTGCCCAGATCGGCCGCCGCCCGGTCCATCACCTCGGAGGACAGCACGATCTGCCGCTCGGTCGCCGCGTCGATCAGGTCCGAGGAGGTGCGCTGGGCCGCGAACGGGTCGGTCGAGATCACGTTGACGTTGACCTGGGTCGACGCGGTCGCCGAGCTCGGCGCGACCACCAGCCACAGGCAGGCGGCGGCGATCAGCCCGGCCGTCACCAGCGCCACCACCGCCCAGCGGCGCCGGAGGAGCAGGACGAGGCGTCCCATCTCCACCGTGGATTGCAGGTCTGCGCTCACTGTCCGGGTTCCTTGTCTGCTGGAGGCGGTCGGGGTCGAGGTGTCGGGGTCGTGGCGAGTCGGCGTGCTCACACGCCCCTCCCGAACCGGTGCAGCGTGTTGAGCACGCGCTCCGCATTGGGCGGGTGGGGCAGGACCGCCAGCGCGACGGCGGCCCGCCACTGACGCGGATCGGTGCGGACCGTGCGCCGGATCCACTGCCACGACTCGGCGCGCTCACCGGCCGCGGCCGTGCCGAAGGCGAGCTGGCCGTAGACGCGCGCGGCGCCCCGGGTGTCGTCGGCGATCGCCGGGTGCAGCTGCAGGATCGCCCGCAGGGCGGCGTTCTTGGAGTCCCAGCGACGCGCGAACATCGAGGTCCGGCCCCACTGCACCACCGTCAGCGGCTCGTCGATGTGAGCGATCGGGCGGCGTTGGGCGGCGCGCAGCTTGATGTCCCAGTCCTCGAGCTGGCTCTGCGGCAGCTCCTCGTTGATCAGGCCGATCTCCTCGACCAGCACGCGGCGGTCGAAGAAGAAGCACGACGAGTGCAGCATCGCGTAGATCGACCGCGTGAGCTCGGCGTGGGTGACCGTGTCGGTCCCCGCGAAGCGGTCGGTGCGGGTGCCGTCGTAGTCGACGGTGATCGAGCAGGTCACCATCTCGGGACGGTCCGGCTGCTCGGCGCGCGCGACCTGGCGCCCCACCTTCGACGGCAGCCAGTGGTCGTCGTCGTCGCAGAACGCGACGTACTCGGTGTCGAGGGCCACGATCCCCGTGTTGCGGGCGCCCGACAGCCCCGCGGTGCGGTCGTTGGCGACGACGCGGACCGGCCGAGCGCTGTCGTACGACGCCAGGTCGGCGTCGGGCGTCGTGCCGTCGAACACCACGACGGTCTCCACGACGCCCGGGTAGTCCTGCGCGGCGACCGAGGCGATCGCCCGGCGGAGCAGCTCGGGACGGTTGCGCGTGGGGATCACCACGCCGACGCGGGGCCAGGCCGTCGCGATCATGGAAGGTCTCCTTCGGTGGTGGCGGGGAGCTCACGACCGCGGGCCGCGACGGCGGCGGCGACCATGAGCAGCGGCAGGCCGTAGGGCAACATGCCGTAGAAGAGCAGCTGGACGGTGCCGACGAGGAGCGTGGTGCAGGCCGCGACGCCTATCGGGTCGCCGCGGCGGCGACCCCGGGCGTACATCGCGAGGAAGAAGGTGACCCACGCGAGCGCCGCGACCGGCCCGTGGGAGACGAGCAGCATCCACAGCTGGCCCTGGGTGCCGACGCTCGGCTCCTCGGGGTTGGCCGACGGGATCGGCGTCGCGTGACCGAGCAGCGGGGAGGACATGACCGCGGCCGCCGACTGCTCGTAGAGCGAGATCCGGGCGGTGTTGCTGGTCCCCTCGGCCTCCTCGTTGAGCCGCAGCCCCATCCGCTCGCTGACGGGCAGCACGTTGAACAGCACGACGCCCAGCACCGCGGTCAGCGCGACCACGGCGACGATCCGCAGCTTGCGGGCCAGCGCGGCCCGGACGGCCAGGTAGGTCACCGCGATGCCGAGGCTGATGAACATGCCGCGGTTGAGGGTGAGGAAGGCCGGGATCGTCGAGACGAGGAGGAGGACGGCGACCGCGGCACCGCGGCGGGTGCGCCAGGTGTGCAGCAGGTAGACGACCACGAACGGTGCGAGCAGCGAGTAGACGCTGCCCCAGTTGTTGGTGTAGAGGAAGGGCGCGGTGGGCCGCGGCGACACCTCGAGGAAGCCGTTGGGGTTGTATTGCGCGAACGGCCGCACGGTCATCTGGCCGATCAGCTCATTGGCGCGCGCGGCCCCCGGCAGCAGGTGGCTGGCCGGGGTGCGCAGCGACCCGGTCGGGAGCGCCAGCCCGAGGTAGCCGCCGAGCGTGACGTAGAGGAACCAGAGGGTCAGCGTGCCCGAGAGGTAGCGCGAGGTCAGCGTGGCGCGGGCGTTGAAGACGTAGGCGAAGATCACGCCGGCCGCCACGCACAGCAGCCAGCGGTAGCCGAAGAGCACGATCCCGGCGGCCCGGTCGAGCATCACGACCGACGCAAGCGCCCAGGCGCAGTAGAGCAGCCACCAGCCGAACCCCCGCGGCACCCGGACGCCGTCGGCGCGGGTCAGCAGCCAGGCCATCAGCAGCGCGAACGGGATGGTCACGACGTCCAGCACGCCGCTGACCCACCACAGCGGCAGCCCGCCGAACAGCACCGCGACCGGCCAGGTGGGCAGGTCGGCGGCCGAGCGCACCGATCCGTCCGGCCGGCTGGGCGCCTGGCTGGAGGGGTGCATGCGCACGTTCATCGGTGGGTCGGGCCTTCTGCTGGGGGGTGGTGTCCCCTCACCAGTGCGTCCCCGCGCCGGTCCTGATCCAGTGATCGCGGATTTCTTTCACCGATCTCGCAGACCGCTCACAGCAGGCGCATCGGGTTGCCGACCGCGACCGCTCCCGCCGGCACGTCCTTGGTCACGACGGCGTTGGCGCCGATCCTGGCCCCGTCGCCGACGGTGATGCCCCCGATCACGACCGCACCGGCACCGATCTCGACGTCGTCGCCGATCACCGGGCAGGCGCCGCCCGGAGAGGAGTTGCCGATCGTCACCCCGTGGCGCAGCAGCACCCGCGCCCCGATCACCGAGTGGTCGTTGATGACCAGACCGACACCGTGCCGCAGCCGGGCCTCGGGCCCGATCGAGGTCTTCCACGGGATCTCGATGCCGAGCACCCACTCGACGACGACCCGGTAGAGCAGGCCGTACGCCGTCGCGGGGAGCCGCCCCGCGCCGTACCTCCTCCGGCTGGCCAGATGGGCCAGCCGGAAGGCGGCCATGACCAGCCGGCCGCGATGGTCGGACCGGTTGGCCCGCCAGTCCTGCAGGACGTCGGCACGAACGGTCCTCGGCGCTTGCTGCATGCTCACCTCGCACTGGTGCCGCGAGCCGGGCGCCCTGATCCCGGTGAGGCTAGATTTTCCCGGGGCGTGGCCCAGGTCACCTCGCGGGGCCGACGTCCGATGGATCAGAGCGGACCCCGCGGCGCACTGGTGGGGGGTGAGGACGACGCCCCCGGCCACCGAGCCGACCTGCCGCTGCCACCCGTGCTACCACGACCTGGGCGTGCATGCGCCGGGCTACGACGCCGGCGTGAAGTAGCGGAAGGCGGCCCAGTAGTACGGATGCGGGTACGCCGCCGCGACCCGCCGGCGAGCCATGCCCAGCGCGTGCCGAGGCGCCGCGCCGGCAGCCAGGTGGCGGTAGAACTCCGTCATCAGCTCGACGGTGACCGCGTCGTCGACCACCCACAGGGAGGCGACGACGCCGGCGGCACCGGCGTTCAGGCAGGCCCAGGCCAGGCCGATCGGCCTGACCAGGTTCCCGGCAGCACGACCGGAGCCGCAGGCGCTGAGCACCACGACCCGGTCGTGCATCGCGAAGCCGCCCTCGACCAGCTCGGCGGCCGTCAGCCAGCCGTCGGCCAGCCGCAGCGCGGAGAAGAGCGGGTTGCCGGCGTGGAAGCGCCCGTGGGTCGCGAGGTGGACGACGTCCGCGTCCACCACGCGCTCGGCGAGCACCTTCGAGGTGGCGGCGTCGCCGCGGTGGACCTCGGCGTCGGGGAGGACGGTGGCGATCATCTCCGCCTCCGCCGCGATCTCCGGGGCGTCGTCGTCGGGCAGCGCGAGCACCAGCACCGACGTGCCGGTGACGGATGCCTCGAACGGCTCCTCGACCAGGTCCGGCGCGGGTGCGAATCGCTCGCGCCAGGGCGCGCCGACGTCGAGCATCGCGTCGAAGGGCACTCCGAGCAGGTGCCGGTGACCGGCGACCGAGAGCGGCTCGACCTCGATGTCGCTGAGCAGGTCGGCGAGCGGCGCGACCAGCACCTCGTAGAGCGCGTCCAGTCGCGAGGAGGTCGGGCCGGTGGCGCCGAGCGCCGCGACCATGTGGCACTCGTGACGCCACCCGTCCACCAGCCGCGCCGTCTCCGAGCTGATCCCGGTCAGCCTGCGCACGAAGACCTGGGCTTCGCGGATCACGAAGGCGATGACGTCGTTGCCGATGACGTAGTAGTCGACGGCGGGGCCCTCCGGAACCGCCGGCAGGTCGGGCGCGTCGGCCCGTCCCCGATCGGTGGTCCGGCTGCGCGCCGCGTCGATCAGGTCGTCGGTGTCGGCGATCGCGCCGGCGGCGTCGTCGACGTGCCAGCCGGCCGTGTGCTCACGCAGCGTCGAGAACGCCGAGGCCTTCGACGCGCGGACCCGCTGCCAGGCCTCGATCACCGTCGAGTGCCGACCGTCGGCGACGAGCAGGTCGATCAGCTCGTCGCTCGCCTCGGCGAGCAGGCCGCCGCGGCTCGACGTCGCGCGCGGTCGCTGGGCGAGCAGCGGCTGCATGGCGCACGCCGCCCGGAGCTCGTCGGCCGCGTCGCTGGACCGGCCGGCACGCCGCAGGAAGCGGGCCCGCGCCAGGCGCAGCTCCATGCGCAGCTCGGGTCGCGCGAGCCGGTCGACCTCGGCGGAGGCACGCGCGATCCGCACCTCTGCGTCGTACGGGTCGGTCGCGACCCAGGCCGCCAGCACCATCGCTCGGACCCGGTTCACCTCGAGCGTGGTGTCGTCGCCCTGGATCCGGGCCAGTCGCAGGCCGACGGTGGCCTGGTTGCCCTCGAGATGGGCGATGCGGGTGAGCAGCAGCCGCGCCTCGTCGCGGGTCACGACGTCGCCGCACTCCTCGCTGAGCCGCTCCGCCGCGTCGAGTGCGCGCTCGGCGGCGTCGGTGCGTCCCAGCCGCAGGGCGGCCGCCGCGCAGACCAGCTCGGTGCGACCGAGGTCGGCGATCCGCCCGGAGTCGCGGAACGCGTCACGCGCGGAGGCGCCCTTGCTGAGGGCCTCCTCCGCGAGTCCCGCGCTGAGCAGCGCCTCGGCCAGGACCCGGTCACGCTCGGCCAGCCCGACGCCCTGGGCCTCGAGCGTGGGCGCGATCCGCTCCAGCAGCTCCATCGCCGAGACCGGCGTTCCGGCGGCGGCGAGGGCCTCGGCGATCGGGATCACGGCCTTCGCGGCGTCGAGGGTGGCTCCTTCGCGGAGCAGCTCGCGCCGGGCGTCGCAGAGCACGTCGAGGGCCCGGTGGACCAGGCCGTCGGCCACGAGCACCCGGCCCCGCTGGAGCCCGATCTTGGCGACCGAGTGCCGATCGCCGATCCGGCGGGCGAGGTCGTCGGCGAGATCGAAGTGGCGTACGGCGGCGGCGAGGTCGCCGACCGCGGCGTGCGCGGAGCCGAGCTGCTGGTGGGCGCGGACGTGCAGCCGGGTGGCGATCTCCTCGTCGCCGGCGCTGCCCCGCTCGATGCCGGTGAGGATCCGGCCGACGACGAGCACGACGTCGGCGTACTCCCCCGCCGCCAGCATGACGGCGGTCCGCCCCAGCATGGCCTCCCGTGCCTCGAGCGCCCGGCCGGCCGCGAGCCAGTCCATCCGGGCGAGCTGGAAGGCGGTGATGGCACCGATCAGGCTGCCGCGGTCGAGCTCGAGTTCGCCGCGCAGCAGCCCCAGGCGGGCCCGGCTCGCCGGATCGTCGTGGCCGGCGAGCAGCCCGGCGATCTTGTCGAGCATCTCGGCGCACCGGGGCAGGTCCTGGTGCTGGATCCGCTCCGCCTCGTCGAGCAGGCGGGTCACCTCGTCCGTGCGGTTCACGTCAGGATCTGGTCAGCTCGAGCGGTGCCGCGACCCGGACGCCGTCGACGGCGATCCGCAGCTCGTCGACCGACACCGGGACCTCGGCGAACTCGAAGCGGCCGTCGGCCGTCGAGACGGCGCGGCGGCGTACGACGCCGTCCTCGAGCAGGGTGACCTCGGCAGCCACCGGGTTCCGCTCCGCGAGCAGCAGCCCGCGCAGCTCCAGGTGACCGTCGGACTCGGGCCCGGCCTCCAGCACGAACCGGCCGGCGTCGCTCTCGAAGGCGAGGTGCGACTGCCCGGGACCGTCGGCCCCGCGCACCCCGGCGACCTGGGCCCCACGGGTGTCGTAGAGGAGCCGGGCGCGACTCCAGCCCTGGTCGGCCGGGAAGTTCGCGGGCTCGCGGAACATGCCGCGCAGCCGGTCGCGCACGTCGGTCGGCGGCGCCTCCAGCTTGAGGCGGCCGGCGGTCGCGAGGAACTCCTCGACCCAGGCCGCGGCCTCGGCGGCCTGGTCGTCGCGGCCGACGGCTTCGGCGACGGTCCGGGCGCGCTCGGCGGGCAGGCGTCCCTCGATCCAGTCGACGATCTCGGTGAACGACGTCCGGCGGCTCACCAGGCACCTTCCTCGGTCAGGATGCCGCGCAGCTTCTCCAGGCAGCGTCCCCGCAGCGGGCCGATGCCGCCGATGGAGCGCCCGAAGCGCTGCGCGATCTCGGCGTAGCTGGGCGACTCGGGGTCGAGGTACAGCGCCTCGAGCAGGTCCTTGCAGGTCCCGCCGAGCTCGGCGAGCGCGTCGTGGAGCGCCAGGGTCGAGGCCCAGTCCTCCTGGGACTCGTCGACCTCCTCGGGCGCGACCTCGAGCTGCACGTCGCGGCGGCTGAGGTTGCGCACCCGCCAGGACTGACGGCGGGTCACCGTCATCAGCCACGACGCGAGGCGCTCCTCGTCCTTGATCCGGTCGAGCGAGTCGATCAGGGTCAGGAAGGTCCCCTGCGTGATGTCGGCGGCGTCGTCGGCCGAGAGGCCGTTGCGCCGGGCGACGGAGTAGACCAGCCGCTCGTAGCGCCCGACGAGCAGATCCCACGCCTCCGGGTCCCGTTGCCGGCAGCGCTCGAGCAGCTCGGCGTCGGTCGGCTCGGCCTCCGTCGGACGCCGCAGCGTTCGCAGCGGGATGACCTTGGCCACGGGGGCGTCCGGGTCGTCGTTCTCAGGAGCGGCGGGTACGCCATAGGAGGGGATGGCCATGGTCCTTCACTTCGGTCGAGGCGTCGGGTCGTGGGTCACACGTCCGACGTCTGGTGGGTGTCTCGCGGAAACGGGCCCCGAGCCCCCACTCCGACGTTCGATCCAACGGGTGCTCGGACGCCCCGTCACGACATTCGGCTCCGGCGTTCTCACACCTGATACCCCCGTTCGCGAAACGCCGCTCAGCGTGTCGTGCGGGTCACATCCGCGGCGTCGAGCCCCGCCCGGAACCGGTGGTACGACGCGAGCTCGGCCTGCACCGGATCGACGACGTGCGCACGCACGACGCGGCCGATCACCCGCTCGCACTCGGCGCTCACCGCCCGGCCGTCCTCGACCGCGCGGCGCCGGAGCGCCGAGCGGGCGGCGAGCCGGCCACCGACTCCGATCAGCACCGCCAGCACCGCGAGCACGCCCGCGATGGCCGGCCGGCCACTCGCGGCGAGTATGCCCGCGCCGGCCAGCGCCACGAGCGCCGCCGTGGCCGCCGCGGCGAGGCTGCCCCGGCCGGCGGCCGAGCCGGGCCCGGGGCGGATCGCGCCGAGCTCGGCGTCGAGCCGCTCGGTGAGCCTGGGCAGCTGCCCGGTCGCGGCCGACCTCACCGGCGCCCCCCAGACGTCGGTGAGGTCGCGCGCGACCTGGTCGGCGAACGAGCGGACCGCCGCGCTCACGGCCGCACCGTCGACCGGGCCGACCCGGACCTCGGTGCGGTCGCGAGGCTCGACCCGCTCGATCCGGGCCGCGGCCCCGGGGACGCCCCCGGCGTCGGTGACCCGGCGGACCAGGTCGTCGACCCACACGTCCGGGACGGTGCGCGGCGCGTCACCGGCGGCGCGGGCGAGCGTGGTCGCGGCGGCGGCGACATCGGCTGCCATCCGCTCCTCGGCGTGCTGGTTGTCCTCGACGCGGCGGCGGACCGCGGCGCGCAGCTCGTCGACCCCGACGCCGCGGCGCGCGCTGATGCCGAGCACCCGCGGGTCCCGCATGCCGTCGGCCACCAGCACCTTGCGCAGGTCGCGCAGCAGTCCGGCCCGCTCGTCCTCGGCGACGGTGTCGACCTGGTTCATGACGACCATCGTGACCGCGCGGTGCCCGGCCAGGGGACGCAGGAAGCGCTGGTGGATCGCCGCGTCGGCGTACTTCTGCGGGTCGACCACCCAGATCATCGCGTCGGCCAGCTGGATGACCCGCTCCGCCTCGCGGTGGTGGGCGGTCTCGACCGAGTCGTGGTCGGGCAGGTCGAGCAGGATCAGGCCCTCGGGCAGGATCCCGCGTGGCGGCGACTCGAGCAGCGTCGAGCGGAAGTGCTGGTTGATGGCCGGCACGCCGAGCCAGGCGAGCAGGTCGCGCACCTCGTCGTCGGGCTCGCCCCAGACCAGGGCCTTGGCCACGGCGGTCGTGGGTCGCTGGGCGCTGGACTCGGAGAGCGGCACGCCGGCGAGCGCGTTGAAGGTGGTCGACTTGCCCGAGCCGGTCGCGCCGGCGATGGCGACCACGGTGTGCCGCCCGGACAGGCCCAGACGGCCGTCCGCGCGGGCCGCGGTCGCCTCGATCTCGTCGAGCAGGGAGTCGTCGAGCCGGCCGCGCGCCTCCTTCACCGCCGTCCGCAGGCCGTCGAGCCGGCGCTCGAGCGACGAGTCGCGGCGCACCAACGACGCGGGCGCGTCCCGGAACACGGCACCCAGTCCACCGGTCATGCCGGCACCTTCCTCTCCATCGGTCGTGCGCCGATCTGCTCGATCGCGCTCCGCGCCGCGCGCAGGCGCCGGGGCGCGTCGGGCGTGAGCCCCCAGGTCATGACGGGCTGCAGGTAGCGGTCGCGCTCGAGCGCCATCAGGCCGTGGAGCATCGCGTCCAGGCTGCTGCGTGCCGCGGCGACCGAGCCGGGCCCGGTCAGCGCGCCGACGGCCAGGGCGACCGACAGCAGCCGGGCGGCCGTCCCGTTCGGGTCGGCACCGGCGGCGCCGCTCCCGAGGGCCCGGCGCCAGGCGGCCACGGCGGACCGGCTGCGGGACGCGAGCGTCCGGCCGGGCCGGGTGAGGTCGTCGTCGGACCAGTCCAGCAGCGGCGCGCCGTACGGCGTCGCGCGCAGCTCGCGACCGGTCGCGTCGGCGGTCCGCTCGGCGTGCTCGAGCACGAGCGCCTCCAGCGCCAGGTCCAGCGCGAGCTCGATCGCGTCCAGCTGCTCGGGAGCGACGGCGACCCCGCGGTCGCGGACCCGCTGCATGAGCTCGGCGGTCGAGAGCCGCTCGTCGGTGCCGACCAGGTCCTGCCAGCGTGCCAGCAGGGTCCCGCGCAGCACCGAGCCGTCGGTGGCGGCGCGGACCAGGGCGGTCTGCGCGGCGTCGTACGTCTGGTCGGCGACGCGGAGCAGCTCGCCGATCGCGCGCACCTGCTCGTCGGCCGCCGTCGCCACCTGGCCGGCGATCTTGCCCGCCTCGCGGAGCGCGCCGGCCACGCACTGGGCGGCGATCTCGCGGCGGATCCAGGGCGCGTCCGAGAGCTCCTCGATCGCGCCGCGGATGGCGTCGACCTGGTCGGTCCGCAGCAGGCCGTCCTCGATCCGGCCGTGCTCGACGACCACGACCTTGCCGCGGCCGATGCCGCGCCGGTCGAGCTGGCGGACCAGATCGGTCGAGACGACCTCGAGGTCCTCGGGCTGGATCCGGTTGAGGACCACCATCAGGGGCGTGTCGCGCTGGCGCGCGACGTCGAGCTGGTGCCACGGGACCTGGTCGGCATAGCGGTTCGCGGAGGTGACGAAGAGCCACATGTCGGCCGCCGCGAGCAGCCGGGTGGCGAGTCGCCGGTTGGCGTCGTCGATCGAGTCGAAGTCGGGCGCGTCGAGCAGTGCCGTGCCGCGCGGCACCGCCGTGGTCGACACCAGCTGAAGGACGTGGGGGTCGTCGGTGGCATGGTCGACCCGGTCGAAGGCGGCGAGGATCCCGTCGTGGGCGAACCACGCGGCGTCGTCGGGGTGGTGGATGAGGACGGGCGAGCGGGTCGTGGGCCGGATCAGCCCGGACTGGGTGACCCGCTCCCCCACCAGCGTGTTGACGATGGTCGACTTGCCGACGCCCGTCGGCCCGCCGACCACGATCAGCAGAGGACGGTCGGGCTCGGCCAGGCGCGGCAGCAGGTAGTCGTCGAGCTGGTGGAGCAGGATCTCGCGACGCTCGCGCACCGGCGCGCTGCCGGGCAGCCCGAGCGGCAGCACGGCCGCCTGCAGTGCGTCCCGCAGCCCGCGCGTCGCCTCGGAGCCGGAACTCCAGCGGATCTGCTCAGCGCCCACCAGTCACCTCTACCTCGCACCCGCCCTGCCGGTCGCGGACCGGCCTTGTCGACACACCAGTGCGCCGGTCGGCTCCAAAAGATCCGTGCGGACGTGAGAAAGTTCAGCGGGTCCGGCGGGGCGTGTCGATCGGGGTCGAGATCGGGGTCACGGCTGGGGTTGCAGCCGGACGCTGATCCGCAGCTCGTGGTTCTGCGCCACCAGCTCGGCGAGGTCGTCGGGGACCGACGCGAAGGAGAACCGGCCGAGCCGGTCGCCCTCCACCGTCCGGAAGGTCTCGCCGCCGGCGACGACGGTGGCCTCGAAGACCGGTGAGGCCTCGGTGTCGGCCGGAAGCACCTGTCCCTCGACCCGGACCCGGTCCTCACCCAGCGGGGTCACGTCGAGCATGACGTCGACGTCGTCGCTGCCGAAGGCGAGGTGGAAGGCCTCGTCGGCGCCGGAGCGGGTGCCGGTGCGGGCCGGGCCCTGCCGGCTGTCGAAGACCAGCGCGGCGACCACGCAGCGCGGCGAGGTGCGCTCGACCGGCCGGGATGCCGCCCAGTCGCGGAAGGCCTGGCGCAGGTTCTGCCGCACGATCGGCGGCGGGGACGAGAGCTGGAGCGACGCCGCGGCCGCGTTGAACCCCTGCAGCCACCGCACCGCGTTCCAGGTCCGCTCGTCACCCGCGTCGAGCGCCTGTTGGACCCTCTGTGCGGCCACCGGGTCGAGCCGACCCTCGTACCAGTCGACGATGTCGGTGAATCGCATCGGTCTCACCAGTTCCCGTACTCGATCGAGAGGACGCGAAGCAGGGCGGCAGAGGGGAGCATGTCTCGAGCAGCCTTCAACAAATGGGGGGTGGGGGTCCCGAGAGGGTCCAAGGATACGACGGGTCGCAGCCCGCGTCGCGACATCCGCCGCATCGGCGTGCTGCCGGATCGTCCTGACGTGGAACGGCTCCGACCCGCGTCTTCGCTGGTCGGAGCCGTTCTCTTCGGTCGGGCTGACAGGATTTGAACCTGCGACCCTCTGACCCCCAGTCAGATGCGCTACCAAGCTGCGCTACAGCCCGATGCCCCGTTCAGGATCACCTTCCGAGGCGAACGGAACACTACCGCAGGCCGTCGGACTCTCCCGAATCGGCCTCACCGGAAGTCTCGTGACGACTGCCGCGCCTGCAGCGCGGCGCCCGCACCGGGCAGGACGACGTCGAGCGGCTCGACCCGGTCCGCGACCAGGTTGGTGACGCCGTCCTGGCGCTCGACGAGACCGCGGATCACGACGGCGATCTTGTTCCTTGCCGCCGTCTTGTGCGCCTTCATCACCCCTTCGGAGCAGACGACGTTGAGCATCCCCGTCTCGTCCTCGAGGTTGAGGAAGGTGATGCCTCCGGCCGTACCAGGCCGTTGCCGGTGCGTGATCAGGCCCGCCACATGGATGCGTCGCCTCGCCTCGACGCTCTCCATGCCGCCGATGGCGTGGATCCCCAGACGTGCCAGGGTCTCGCGAAAGTGCGCCATCGGATGGAGGTCGGTGGAGATGCGGGTCGCCCAGAGATCGGCCAACGTGACCTCCCACGCGGACATCTCCGGGAGCAGCGGAGCAGCCGGTGCCGGTGTGCTTCCCGGCAGCTGCCCCCTGCTCTCGATGAACCCCGACATCCACAGCGCCTGGCGCCGGTCGCCCCCGAAGCCGTCGAGGGCGCCGGCCGTGGCGAGTGCCTCGACCTGGGCACGGGTCAGTCCGGCGCGACGGGAGAGATCAGGGATGTCGGCGTACGGCGCCTGGTCGCGCTCGGCGACGATCCGAGCCGCGACCTGCTTCCCGATCCCCTTCACCTCGTCGAGCCCGAGGCGCACGGCCAGCGCGTCGTCTTCCCTGAGCGGGTCGGTCCCGGACGGCGAGCAGGGCTCGAGACCGGCCTGCGCCGCCGAGTGGAAGAGGTCGGGGCGAAGCACGACGACACCATGGCGCCGGGCGTCGGCGACCAGGGACTGGGGCGAGTAGAAGCCCATCGGCTGGTTGCGCAGCAGCCCGGCCAGGAAGGCCGCCGGATAGTGGAGCTTGAACCACGACGAGGCGTAGACGAGCAGCGCGAAGCTGAGGGCGTGGGACTCGGCGAACCCGAAGTCGGCGAAGGAGAGGATCCGGAGATAGATCGCGTCCGCCTTCTTGCCGGTGATCCCGCGCTTCCGCATCCCCTTGTAGAGCTTGTCCTTGACCCTCTCGATCCGCTCGATCCCGCGCTTGGAGCCCATCGCCCGGCGCAGCAGGTCGGCCTCGTCGGCGGTGCAGTCACCGAGCGTCTTGGCCATCTGCATCAGCTGCTCCTGGAACAGGGGTACGCCGAGCGTCCGCTCCAAGATCGGCTCCAGCGACGGGTGGTCGTACTCCCAGTCCGTCTCCCGCTCGGTCTTGCGCCGGATGTACGGGTGGACGGCGCCGCCTTGGATCGGCCCCGGCCGGATCAGCGCGATCTCGATGGCCAGCTCGTAGAACTTGCGGGGGCGCAGCCGCGGCAAGGTGCCGATCTGGGCGCGGGACTCGACCTGGAAGACGCCGATCGAGTCGGCGCGCCCGAGCATCTCGTAGACCGCCGGCTCCTCCTTCGGGATGGTGTCGAGCTCCCAGCGCTCCCCGAGGTGCTCCTCGACCAGCCGGATCATGTGGTCGAGGGCGCCGAGCATGCCGAGACCGAGCAGGTCGAACTTGACCAGGCCCATCGACTCGCAGCCGTCCTTGTCCCACTGCAGCACGGTCCGCTTGTCCATCCGGGCCTTCTCGATCGGGCAGACCTCGCCGATGGGACGCTCGGTGAGCACCATCCCGCCGGAGTGGATGCCGAGGTGGCGGGGTGCCCCCATCAGCTCCTCGGCCAGCGACCGCACCTGCGCCGGTAGGCCGACCTCCGCGTCGATCTCCCGGCCCCAGCCGTCGACCTGCTTGGACCAGGCGTCCTGCTGGCCCTGGGAGTAGCCCAGCGCCTTGGCCGCGTCGCGGATCGCCATCCGCGGCCGGTAGCTGATCACGTTGCACACCTGGGCGGCGTTGCGCCGGCCGTAGGTGTCGTAGACCCACTGGATCACCTCCTCGCGCCGCTCGGAGTCGAAGTCGACGTCGATGTCCGGCTCCTCCTCGCGGTGGGCGGAGATGAACCGCTCGAAGGGCAGGTTGTACTCGACCGAGTCGATGGCGGTGATGCCGAGCGCATAGCAGACCGCGGAGCTGGCCGCCGACCCCCGGCCCTGACACAGGATCCTCTCCTCGCGGGCGAAGGCGACGATGTCGTGGACGATGATGAAGTAGCCGGCGAAGTCCTTCTCGAGGATCACCTCCATCTCCCTCTCGATCCGCTCCCGCGCCTCGGCCTCCCAGTCCTTGCCTCCATAGCGCCGGGCGAAGCCCTTCTCCACCAGGTCGCGCAGGTGCGCGGCCGGCGTCAGCCCCTCCGGGATGCCCTGCTTCGGCAGCCGTGGCGAGGCCTTGCGCAGGTCGAAGGCCAGCTCCCCCGCGAGGACGACGGAGCGGTACACCGCGTCCGGACGATGGGCGAAGCGCCGCAGCATCTCCTCCCCGCTGCGCAGGTGCGCGCCACCGGACAGGTCGAGCCAGCCGTCGAGCTCGGCGATGCTGCGCCGGGCCCGCACCGCCGCCATCGCCGCTGCCAGCCGCCGCTTCCCGGGGACCGCGAAGTGGACGTTGCCCGTGGCCACGACCGGCACTCGCCGGTCGTCGGCGATCCGGGCCAGCAGGTCGTTGACCTCCTCGCCACCGGGATGGTCGCTGGCCATCAGCTCCACGACGACGTGCTCACGACCGAACCGGTCGGTCAGCTCGTCGAGCGCCCGGACGGCCGCGGCCGGCCCCCCGTGGGCGAGGGCCTGGCGCACCGCTCCCTTGCGGCACCCGGTCAGCACCACCCAGTGCCCGCGCCCCTGCTCGGCGAGCTCGTCGAGGTCGTGGGCGGGACTGCCCTTCTCCGGCGCCCGCAGCCCCGCCTCGGTGATCGCCCCCGACAGCCGGTGGTAGCCCTCCACTCCGCGCGCGAGGACCAGCAGGTGAGTGCCCTCGGGATCGGCGACGCCGTTCTGGGCGCGATGCACGTCGAGGGTCAGCTCGGCGCCGTACACCGTGGCCAGGCCGTAGTCGGTGCCGGCCTCCGCGAACAGCGGTGCCCCCGCGAAGCCGTCGTGATCGGTCAGTGCCAGCCCGTCGAGGCCGAGTCGCACCGCCTCCCTGATCAGGTCGCCGGGCGAGCTGGCGCCGTCGAGGAAGCTGAAGTGACTGTGACAGTGGAGCTCGGCGTACGGCGTCGCGCGGTCCGGCCTGACGACCCGCTCGGGCTCGTCTCGCGGTCGCTTCCTGCGTGACACCGGCGCCTCGAGCCCCGACGCGCGCCCGGAGAGCCCCCGCTCGAGCTCGCGCCACGGGACCGGTGGGTTGTTCCAGCCCATGGCGTGGCTCAGGCGACGAGCTCGTAGCGGCCGGGTCCGACCCGCACGAAGCGTGGCTCTCGCCACCCGGGTGGGGCGGGCGCGGTCGCGAGGTAGCGGTGGCCCGTCGGTGTGACGGTCTCGACCGCGGTGCGTTCACGTGGGTGCGAGACCACCTGTTGTCGCCATCCCGGAGCCTGCTTGGCGTGGTTGCAGGCCTCGCACAGTCCCTGGCCGTTGGCGACGCTGGTCGCACCGCCCTCGTCGACGGGCACGACGTGGTCGGCGTGTCGCACCGGGGCGTCGCAGTAGGGGCTCGCGCAGATCCCCAGCCCCTGCAGGGCGAGGAGCTCGGCGAGACCTTCGGGAAAGAACCTCTGCCGGCTGGTCATCGCCACCAGCTGTCCGAGGGGGTTGCGGTAGAGCCGACGGAACCAGGCCGCTGCTCCCGTCTCGTACGTCCGCCCGGCCAGGTGACGGGCCACCTCGGCGGGGATCACCTCGCCCTGAGCTCCTTCACCGGACAGGACCGCAGGTGCGTGACCACCGGCCAGGGTCTCCTCGGACATGGTCAGGTTGATCGTGATCGGCACGGCGGGCGCCTGGTCCTCGTCGCCGGTGTCGGGCAGCCCGGTGACCTTGGCCAGCAGCAGGTCGGACATCAGCTGGCCGACCGATCGCGGGTCGCCCGCCGCCCGGGCACTCGTCGCCTCCTTGCGCAGGGCCGCATAGACCGCGACTGCCTGCGCGACCGGCATCAGCCCGGTCAGGTAGGCCATCGTGTCCGGCGCCGGGCGGATGGTGACATTGCGGTCGGCCTCGGCCTTGCGCGCCCGGCGCGCGACGGCGGCAGGATCGAGCTCGGCGGCCATCCGTCGTACCCGACCCAGAAGCTCACGGGTGCCGACGCCGTCGAAGGCGCGCGGGTCGGCGCACAGCTCCTCGTCGACGAAGGCACGCTGCTCGGCGCTCAGGCAGCCGGTCTCCCGCGCCAGCAGCGTTGCGCGGAACTCGTTGAGCGAACCGTCGCGGAGCCGCGCCAGGGTGTGCGGCATCTCGGCAACGAGGATCTTCGCCAGGCCGAGCAGGGACTGGCCGCGATGGGGTGACTCACGCCGAGCGAGCCCGAGCTCGGCCGCGATCCCCCGCCCCTGCCTGCTGGCCGGGATCCCCGCTCTCGCCTGCTCGGCCCGGCGCTGGGCGTCGAAGGTCACCGCCATCTCGGCCTGGACCGCACAGGACGCCGACTTCAGCTCCTCGAGCGCAGCGATGAGGTCGACCTGCTCCGCAGTCGATCCCTCACGGCGCGACGCCAGCAGCCGGTCGGCGTACGACCGGACCTCGGCAGCGGTGAGGGGTGCGTCCATGAGTCCACTCTAGTCGAACAGGTGTTCGAACGCAATTTCTCCACAGGGCCTGCCGCAGGACCTTTCGCCTCCGAGATCCCTGCGGCCGACCGCACCCTGAGCCGATGACTCTCGGACCGCCGCCCGGTCGATCCTGGCAGCGACCCTCGCCCGGAGGGTCCTCACGAGGAGATCACCATGGTTTCGGTACGCACCCACCTGTGGTTCGGCAACGACAAGGCCGTCGAGGCCGCTCGGTTCTACGCCGAGCACATCCCCGGCTCGTCCGTCGGCCGCGTCGTCACCGCGTGGACCGAGCCCGGCACCTCCGTCGCCGAGGTCGTCGAGTTCACCGTCGCCGGCCACGAGGTCATCGGCCTCAACGCCGGCCCGGAGTTCCACCTCGACGAGGCCTTCTCCTTCTACCTCCGCGTCCAGGGCCAGGCCGAGGTCGACCACTACTGGGACCTCCTCACCGCCGACGGCGGCGAGCCCGGCGCGTGCGGCTGGTGCAAGGACAGGTACGGCGTCTCCTGGCAGGTCGTGCCCGTCGAGCTCGAGGACCTCAGCGGCGACTACACCAGCGAGGCCAACCAGCGGGTGTGCCGGGCGATGCTGACGATGGGCAAGATCGACGTGGGGCAGCTGGAGGCGGCGTACGACGGCACCTGAGTCGGGCGCCACCGGTCAGTTGATGATCTCGCCCCGCTCGCTGTCGCGCAGCTGCGCCAGCCGGTCCCGCCACCCCTGGAGCGCCTCGGGCGTCAGTCGCGTCCAGTCATGCACCTCGCCGACCACCCTCAGCGGATCCCGGCTGCGGTAGGACCGGGTGGGGTTGCCGGGGAACTTCTTGTCGGTGACGTTCGGGTCGTTCTCGAACGCCCCGGTCGGCTCCACGGCGTACACCCGGGGCTCCGCGTCGCCGGGAGCGAGCTCGGCGGCCAGGCCCGCACCGTCGGGGAGCGCGGTGAAGTAGACGTGGTTCATCACGACCTCGGGCCGGTAGTTGGACCGGAAGCCCGCGGTGAGCAGGTCCCCCACGCGCAGGTCGGCCTTCGTGCCGTGGAAGAAGGGTCCGTCATCCAGCGCGTCGCTCACCGGGTCAACCTAGCGAGTGGCTCACACCTAGAACACGTTCTAGAGTGCGGTCATGGACCTTGTCGCGATCGAGGAGATCAAGCGCCTCAAGCACCGCTACTTCCGCACCCTCGACCTGAAGCAGTGGGACGAGTACGCCGACTGCCTCGCCGAGGACGTCCGCGCGCGGTACGGCACGCAGGCGATGGGCGAGCCGCTGCACTTCGACAGTCGGGATGCGGTCGTCGCCTACATGACCAAGAACCTCGGCCCCGGCGTCATCACCGTTCACATCGCCAACCACCCCGAGATCGATGTCGACAGCGACACCGCGACCGGGTCGTGGGCGTTCGAGGACACGGTGATCGTGCCGGACTTCCAGGTCCAGATCCGCGGCGGCGGCTACTACCTCGACACCTACCGCCGCGACCCGGACGGGGTGTGGCGGATCGCGTCGACGCAGTACGAGCGCATCTACGAGGCGATGACCTCGCTCGACGACACGCCCAGCTTCAAGCTGATCGCCAACCGCTGGGACGTGGCTCAGTCGAGCTCGAGCTCCGTGAACGGGTAGTCCTTCGGAGCGAGGAACTCGGTTCCCGGCACGATCCGGCCGTTCGGGTCGGCGGAGTTCACGTAGTTGTTGAGATTGCGCGGTGCCTGCCGATAGATCAGGTCCACCCAGTCGGCGTACTTCGCCGCCAGCGCGGCGTCGTTCCAGAAGATGACGTTCTGCTCGTCGGAGTGCCAGCCGAGCTGGGTCCAGTTCTCGCTGCTGGACAGCACCGCGTTGCCGTCAGGACGGCCGGCGACGTTGCCCTGCACCGACAGGCCCTTCAGGTGGACGTAGCGGTCCTTGAACTTGTTGGCCGTCGCGCCGGTGATGTAGACCATCTGCTTCGCCGGCAGGCCGCGCAGGATGTTGCGGATCTTGAGCGGCATCATCATGAAGACGATGTGGACGTCGCAACCCGCGTTGGCCAGGGCGCGCACCTTGCGAGCGACCTTCACCCCCCGCGCGTCACCCCAGACCGCGTTCGCGATCCGCACCTTGGTCCGACCGCCCGGGACGTTGGTCGCGCCGGTGCACTGGACCTGGTTGAGCACCTTCAGCGCCGGGTCGGTCTTCTTCTTGTGGGGCGCGAACATCGTCGTGATGGTCGAGCCCGGAGTGGTGGTGCTGGGCACCGTGAACCGCAGCACCTTGGCCACCTTGTCCTTCTTCGCCTGCTTCCACATCGCCATCCAGCCGTCGTAGAGCGGCTGGTTCTCGGTGATGGTGGTCCAGTCGTTGAACTGCTGCACCGCCGCGGCGCCGGTGAAGTTGCCGGACCCCTGCATCGCGATCCAGCTGGTCGCGCCCGAGCGGCTCACCAGCATCAGCTTGTCGTGCATCGCGCCGCCCTTGCCGCGACAGGTCGAGGCACAGGTGCGGATCCAGCTGCGCAGCGCCTTCGGCCGGTCCGCGTTGCCCTTCTTCAGCGCGTTGCGCAGGGTCGGGTACGAGCGACCGGGTCCCTGCGACTTCGCGAGCCCGCGGGCCATGATGATCTGCACCGAGACGCCGCGCTGGTGTGCCTTGATGAACTTGCGCACCAGCTTGGGCGAGTCGAAGTTCCACGTCATCAGCCGGATCGTCTCCCCCGCCGGGACGTTCTTGACGGTCTTGATGATCTTGCGCTGGATCTTGGTCTTCTTCTTCGTGCTGCGGAACGGGTGGTTGAACACGATGCCCGGCGTCACGACGTACGCCGGGTTCGGGGCGCGCCTCACTGCCGCCGCGTTCGCGCCCGCCGCCTCGGTGCGGTCCGGCCCGGCGACCAGCAGAGCCGCCGCGAGCAGCACCGCGACCGCCATCGCCACCAGCCCCCGCGTCGTACTGACGACCGACCGAGCCCATGCCAACTGCACGATTCCCACACTCCTGATGTCCCGAAGATCTTCCCTCCCTCACAGCGGAGCGGCTCGCGGATCCGTTACAGGCGGGCCAGAACGGGGCCGTCTGGAGAACTTCCGGGGACGACCACTAACCCTTCAACAGCCGGTCGATCTCACCGAGCACGCCCTTGCGGCTCTTGCCGGCGATCTCACGCTCGCGGACCCGCCGCAGGTCGTCAGGACCGAGACCGGCCAGCCGGGGCTTGACCTGCGCGACGGTGAGGGTCGCGAGGTCGGGGACGACGAGGGACTCGACGTTGTCGGGTACGGCGGTCGCGGGAGCCGGGGCGAGGTCGGCGCGCCGGCGGCCGGGACGCAGCTGGGGCGGGATCGGCAGCTTCGGGACGGGCAGCCTCGGCGGCTGGCGCACGGTGTCGAGCACCTGCAGCAGCGCCTGGGAGTAGGCCTTGCCGGTGCTGACCAGCTGGCCGAGCAGGTTGTCGGCCTCGGCCCGGGTCAGGGAGCCACGGGCGACGAGGTCGTCCATCAGGCTCTGCAGTCGGGTCATCTGGATCGTCACGCTGTGCTCGAGCGCACCGTGCAGCGCACGCAGGTTGCGCCCGACGAGGTCAGCCGGCTTCCCGGTCCGTCCCATGACTTCCTCCAGACGTCGCCACCTCCCTCCAGCAGGGTAGGCGGCACCCTCCCGGATATCCAGCGCCTCAGTCATAGGCGGCCTCCACCTCCCAGCCGCCGAGCTCGCGCCAGCACAGCAGCCAGGCCCGACCGTCGACGCCGACCACCTGGAACCGGGCGGCCCGCCCCGGTCCGCAGGACGGCTCCTCCGGACCGGCCGAGCCGGACGACGCCAGCCACCAGCCCTCGTCGACCGGCCACGGCCCCGCCCACGAGGCGACCGGGCACCAGTGCCGCCCGACCCGGATCCGCCCGGGCGCGCCGGTCACCAGCCCGCGCGAGGTGACCGCGATGGAGACGCCCGCCTCGTCGACGACCTCGGCCGCGAGCGGCGCGGCGAACACCCGGCTCGGCGCAGGCCCCGGGATCCGGCCGGGCCAGGGCCGATCGACCGGGCGCAGCCCGATCGGCCGTTCGCCCCAGGGCACCAGCGACTGGCGGTCGGCGGCACCGCGCCCGCCCTGGAGCACGGGGACCCGGACGGCGTCGTACCCGACCATCGCCTGGACCCGGGCGACGCCGCGCACCACCTGCTCCTCGGCACCCCCGCCCCACAGCCCGTCGGCGTGGTCCCCGGCGGGCTCGACGACGTCGGGCAGGAAGCGGACGAGAGTGACCGCGGAGGTGATCGGCTCGCCGGTGGTCTTGCGGCTGCGTAGCCCCGAGGCCGTCATCCCGGCCTGGAGCTGCCAGTGGACCCGGTCGACGAGGTCACGGGAGCCGAAGCAGCGGGGGTGCAGCCAGGTCCGGGCGGAGACCCCCTCCTCGAACTCCGCCTCGATCCGCACCGAGGTCGCCACCAGCTGGCGCTCGGCCAGGCCGGCGACGAAGCGCTCAGCGGTGGTGCGGACGCTGAAGGTGACCGCCTCGGCGGAGTCGAGCGGGGGCTCGAAGGCGATCTCGCGGGCCAGCTCGGGCGGTGGGGTGCGCGAGGCGAGCCGGGTCACCTCCCGGGCCTGCACCCGCCGCCACACGTCAGTGCCGTAGCTGCCGAACCGGTTGGCGACCTCACCGGCCCCGAGCCGGGCGAAGTCGCCGAGCAGCGCCAGCCCCAGCCTGCGCAGCAGGTCGGCGAGCTCGGCGCCCTCCGGCCCGTCGTCGGCGAGCACGGTGACCGGCAGGCCGCGCAGGAACTCCGCCGAGGACCCCGAGGGGATCGAGAGACAGGCCTGCGGCGGCGCCTCGCGCGCGGCCCGCTCGGCGGTGTAGAGGTCGTCGGCCGCACCGAACCGGCTGTCCCACACCCCCGCCGCCACGAGGTGCTCGGCGAGGACCGCGGCCGCGGCCTCCTCGCCGTCGATCTGGTCGGCGATCCGGCCGCCGAGCCTGCGCCGGGCGAAGTAGCGCCCCGGGGCGGGGACGGCGAGCAGCCCGGGCTGCAGCGGCGCCACCCCCGGCCGCACCGTCTCGACCATCGCCAGCACCGGCTCGAACCACCGGGCGTCACGGTCGGCATTGGCGTCGAGCAGCACCACCTCGGGACAGCGCGCCTGGGCGTCACGGCGCCGGTGGCCGTGTCGTACGCCCTCGGCGCGGGCGGCGGCATTGCTGGCCACCACCTTGTTGTTGGCCAGCACGACGGCCGGGGCCGCCACGTCGGGGCGTGGGGCGTCGTCGGGCAGCCCGTCGGCGCACTCGAGCAACGCCGCGGTCACCGACCAGTCGGGGCACCAGAGCACCATCGTCCGCGTCACAGCACCACCTCCGCCCGCACCGGCACTCGCCCGCCACCGCGCGCGACGAGGGTGGCCCGGCGTTCTCGCAGCCGCCCGTGACCGTGGCCGATGCCCTCCCACGCGACCCGCTCGGCGCTGAGCCGGGCCTCACAGCGCGGCCACTCCCCCTGGACGACCAGCACCGCCGACCGGGCGCGCAGCCGGGCCTCGAGCAGCGAGGCGGACGTGGCGTCGACGCCACCGGGCGGGCGCAGCACCACCACCTTGAGCACGTCGACCAGGGCCGCGGTCACCTCGAGCCAGTGCTCCCCGGGCGTGGGCACCAGGACCGTGCGGCCGAGCACGATCCCACGCTGCTGGGCAGCCTCGGCGCCGAAGTCGTCCCAGCCCGCGAACCCCACCCATTCCCCGGCCTGCGAGGCGCCGGCCGCCAGCGCCAGGCCGAGGGTCGCGGAGTCGACGCCGTACACCCCACCCGTGCGCAGCCGGACCAGCCCGGCGAGCATGGGCTCGACCGGCACCGGCAGCCGGGCCGGACCGCCCTCGAGGGCAGCGATCCGGCCGCGCAGCCGGTCGACGACCGCCCGCGGGTCGTCGATCTCGAGGGGGCGGGTGCTCATCGGCCCATGTTCGAACAGATGTTCGAACAAAGCAAGTGGCGCCCGCACTGGTCTGCGCTGGTCGGGAGCTTCGCCGGCCGGCCGGCGAAACTGGCACCTCAGGCGGTGCCGTACACCGGCTCCGGCGTCGGCGCCTCGCCGAGCAGACCCCGGAGGGCGGGACCGACTCTCTCCGCCTCCCAGCGCGCACCGTTGTCGCGCGAGGGGCCGTGCGTCCAGCCGTTCTCGACCGTGATCACCGAGCCGTCGATCTCGATGACCCGACCGGTCACGTCACCGGCCTCCGCGGAGGCCAGCCACGCCACGACGGGCGAGTTGTCCTCGGGCAGGGCCATCGCGGAGGTGTCGAAGGCCCCCTCGGTCATCCGGGTCCTGGCGACCGGGGCGATCGCGTTGACGGTGACGCCGTACCGGCCCATCTCGACGGCGGCGACCAGCGTCATGCCGGCGATGCCCGCCTTCGCGGCGGAGTACGTCGCCTGACCGAGCGAGCCCTGCAGGCCGGCACCGGACGAGGTGTTGATCACGCGCGCCGCGCGCCGGCGGCCCTCCTTGGCCTCGGTCCGCCAGTAGGCGCCGGCGTGGCGCAGCGGGGCGAAGTGGCCCTTGAGGTGGACCCGGACGACGGCGTCCCACTCCTCCTCGCTGGTGTTGACCAGCATCCGGTCGCGCAGGAAGCCCGCGTTGTTGACCAGGATGTCGAGGCCACCGAAGGCGTCGATCGCCTGCTGGACGAGAGCCTCGGCGGCGGCGAAGTCGGCGACGTCGGCGCCGTTGACCACGGCCTCTCCGCCCATCGTCTCGATCTCGGCGACGACCTGGTGGGCGGGCGACTCGTCGGTGCCCTCGCCCGCGGCCGACACGCCGAAGTCGTTGACGACCACCTTCGCGCCGTGGCGCGCCAGCTCCAGCGCGTGGGCGCGTCCGATGCCCCGTCCGGCGCCGGTCACGATCGCGACCCGGCCCTCCAGCAACCTGCTCACTTCGGTCTCCTCTGCGACGTCGGTTCGTCCACCCGAACTCGGGACAGACGACACGATACCAAGCAAATGCTTGGTAGCATGCCGGCATGACAGTCACCAGCGAGCTGCGGCCCGACGGGATCCGCGTCATCACGATGAACGCGCCCCCGGTCAACGCCCTCACCGTCCAGGGCTGGTTCGACGTGGCCGCCGCCCTCGACGAGGCCGGTGCCGACCTGGCGACCAAGGTCGTCGTGCTCCGCGCGGAGGGCAAGGGCTTCAACGCGGGCGTCGACATCAAGGAGATGCAGAGCACCACCGGCTTCGACGCCCTCCTCGGCGCGAACAAGGGCTGCTTCGCCGCCTTCAAGGCCGTCTACGAGTGCTCGGTCCCGGTCGTGGCGGCGGTCAACGGCTTCTGCGTCGGCGGCGGCGTGGGACTGGTCGGCAACGCCGACGTCGTGGTCGCCAGCGACGACGCCTACTTCGGCGTGCCCGAGGTCGACCAGGGCGCTCTCGGTGCCGCCACCCACATGGCGCGCCTGGTCCCCCAGCACCTGATGCGCGCCCTCTACTTCACCGCGCGCACCATCCCCGCGAGCGACCTGGTCCGGTTCGGCTCCGTCCTCGAGGTGGTCCCCCGCGACCAGCTCGACGACGCCGCGCTCAAGGTCGCCGGCGAGATCGCCGCCAAGGACACGCGGGTGATCCGGGCCGCCAAGGAGGCACTCAACGGGATCGACCCGATCGACGTCAACAAGTCCTACCGCTGGGAGCAGGGGTTCACCTTCGAGCTGAACCTGATGGGCGTCAGCGACGAGCTCCGCGACGAGTTCGCGGGAACGGAGAAGAGCAAGCAGTGAGCCGCAAGCCACGGGACAAGCAGATGACCATCGCCGAGGTGGTCGGCTCCCTCGAGAGCGGGATGACCATCGGCATCGGCGGCTGGGGCCCGCGGCGCAAGCCGATGGCGCTGGTCCGCGCGATCTACAACTCCGACCTCACCGACCTGGCGATCGTCAGCTGGGGCGGCGCCGACGTGGGCCTGCTCGCCCGCGCCGGCAAGATCCGCAGGCTGGTCTATGCGTTCGTCTCGCTCGACACGGTCCCGCTCGAGCCGAACTTCCAGCGTGCCCGCCAGGCCGCGTCGATCCCGGAGATCGTCGAGCTCGACGAGGGCATGTTCCAGACCGGGCTCAAGGCCGCGGCCCAGCGGCTGCCGTTCCTGCCGATGCGCGCCGGCCTGGGCTCCGACGTCCTGGTCAACAACCCCTGGATCAGGACCGTCACCAGCCCGTACGACGAGGGCCACGGTCCCGAGGAGCTGGTCGCCGTCCCCGCGCTCCGGCTGGACGCCGCGCTGGTCCACCTCAACCGCGCCGACAGGCACGGCAACGCGTCCTACCTCGGGCCGGACCCGTACTTCGACGACCTGTTCGCGATGGCCGCCGACAAGACCTACGTGAGCACCGAGCGGGTCGTCGACACCGCCGGCCTCACCGTCGAGGCGCCCGTCCAGCGGCTGCTGCTCAGCCGGATGATGGTCACCGGCGTCGTCGAGACCCCCAACGGTGCGCACTTCTCCACCTGCACACCCGACTACGAGCGCGACGAGAGGTTCCAGCGGGCGTACGCCGCGGCGGCGTCCGGCTCCGACGAGGACTGGCAGGCGTTCCACGACCGCTTCCTGGCCGGGGACGAGGTGGCCTACCAGGCCGCGGTCCGTGCCTTCACCGAGGAGGCGACCAAGTGAGCGGCAGCGACGGAGCGAGGAACGAGCTCAGCGGCGCTGGCCGCGAGCGCGGGAGCGGCGCGAGCGCAGCGAGCGCAGAGCGCCCGATGAGCGACAACGACCTCACGCGCGCCGACGTGTGCGCCACCGCGATCGCGGACGCCTTCAGCGAGGACGGCGAGATCTTCGCCAGTCCGATGGGCCTGCTGCCCACGCTCGGCGTCCGGCTGGCCAAGCTGACATCCAACCCCGACCTGGTGATCAGCGACGGCGAGTCGGTCCTCCTGGGCGGCACCCCGCCGCTGGGCGGCGCGGACGTCGTCGAGGGCTGGATCCCGTTCCGGCGCGTGTTCGACGTGATCGCCTACGGTCGCCGGCACGTGATGATGGGTGCCACCCAGGTCGACCGGGAGGGCAACCAGAACATCTCCGCGATCGGCCCGTTCGCGCAGCCGAAGCGCCAGCTGCTCGGCTCCCGCGGCGCTCCCGGCAACACGGTCGGCCACCGGACGTCGTACTGGGTTCCGCGGCACTCCCCCCGGGTCTTCGTCGAGCGCGTCGACACGGTGTCGGGCGTCGGCCCGCGCCGGGCCCGCGAGGCCGGTCCCGCCGCGTCCCGCTTCAACGACATCCACCGCATCGTCAGCAACCTCGCGGTCTTCGACCTGGGCGGCACGGACGACACGGTGCGGCTCCGCTCGGTGCATCCGGGCGTCACCGTCGACGAGGTCGTCGACGCGACCGGGTTCGCGCTCGAGGTCCCGGCCGATGTCGCGACGACCCGCGAGCCGTCGTCCGAGGAGCTGCTCCTCATCCGCGAGATGCTGGACCCGAGGGGCCTTCGCTTCAAGGAGATCCCCCATGACTGACCAGCAGATCCGCACCCCGTTCACCGACCTGGTCGGCGTACCGCACCCGGTCGTGCAGACCGGCATGGGCTGGGTCTCCGGCCCGCGCCTGGTATCCGGCACCGCCAACGCCGGCGGCCTCGGCATCCTCGCGTCCGCGACGATGACCTTCGCCGAGCTGGAGCAGGCGATCATCGAGGTCAAGGGCCGCACCGACAGACCGTTCGGCGTCAACCTGCGTGCCGACGCCGGTGACGCCGCCGACCGCTGCCGGCTGCTCATCGACCACGGCGTGAAGGTCGCGTCCTTCGCCCTGGCCCCCAAGCCGGAGCTGATCGCCAGGCTCAAGGAGCACGACATCGTCGTGATGCCGTCCATCGGCGCGGCCAAGCACGCCAGGAAGGTCGCCGGCTGGGGCGCCGACGCGGTCATGGTCCAGGGCGGCGAGGGCGGCGGCCACACCGGCGCCATCCCGACGACCCTGCTGCTCCCGACCGTCCTCGACGCCGTCGACATACCGGTCATCGCCGCGGGTGGCTTCTTCGACGGCCGCGGCCTCGCCGCGGCCCTGTCGTACGGCGCCGCCGGCGTCGGCATGGGCACCCGCTTCCTGCTGACCCGCGACTCCGCGGTCCCGCAGGCGGTCAAGGAGCTCTACCTGTCCAAGGGGCTCTCCGACACCGTCGTCACCAGCAAGGTCGACGGCATGCCGCACCGGATGCTGCGCACCGACCTCGTCGAGTCGCTCGAGGAGACCTCCGCGGTGCGCCGGCTCGGCCCGACCGCCCGGCGGACGCTGGAGTTCAAGAGGTCCTCCGAGATGTCGTGGGTCCAGCTGCTCAAGGACGGGCGGGCCATGAAGAAGGCCCAGGGGCGCACCCTCGGCCAGCTGGCGCTCGCCGCCAACACCCCCACCATGCTGCGCGCCGGCCTGGTCGAGGGCGACACCTCGGCCGGCGTCTTGGCCAGCGGTCAGGTGGTCGGCGTGATCGACGACCTGCCGTCGTGCGAGGAGCTGATCGAGCGGATCGTGGCCGAGGCGGCCGCGGCGCTGAGGCGGGCGTCGTCGTACGTCGGGTGAACTCGACGTGCCCTCGTGCCCGAGCGCGTGCCCCTCGCCCGGCCCCCCGTGGGAACTGTCGGACCGCTCCCCTAGGGTCGGTCACGTGAGTCGCCGATGAGCAAGATGGACGCAGTGCGCGCGATGCGCGAAGCCCGGTACGCCGAGACCCAGGCCCGCGCCGGCCGGCCCGACCCGGCGGCGAAGCGTGCGAAGCCGGCGAGCGCAGCGCCGCTCGCCCCCGCCGCGTCGGCCGCACCGGACGACGACGCCGACGACGGCCTGTGCGGCCACCGCAACATGAGCGGCCGCACCTGCACGCGCGAGCGCGGGCACGCCGCGAAGAGCCACCGCTACTCCTAGGGCGCGTCGCGGCAACAGCTCACCTCCGAACACGGGTCCTGGCTCGACATCGCCGAGATCGAGCTCTCCGCACTGACCCCGTCAGGCAGCGAGTTCTGCCGATCGGCTGCGTGCGGGCCGGACGGGGGGCTAGCGTGCGGCTCAGCTCACTCACCGACAGCTGAGGGTATGGCCATGATCCGTACAGGCAAGAAGTCGGGCCACGTGTTCGTCGCGTCCGCCGCCACGGCGGCGCTGGCACTGGCGTCCCTCGCGGTGGCCACCCCGGTGCGCGCTGAGGCCACCGAGGCCGCGCTGCTGCCGGGGCCGACGTACGCCCAAGCAGGAGTCACCTACGTGGGCTACCCGCTGCCGGGCAAGGTGCTGTACGACAGCCCCCCGGGCGCCGGGCGCGTCGAGGTCACCGTCTCGGCCGACGGCCGGTCGATCAGCCGGTTCAGCGTCACCGACGCGGTCTTCCCGGCCGCTTCCGCGTGCGCCGGCACCACCTACAGCTACACCCTCAACGGTCCGATTCCCATCAGCACACCTGCGGGCTACGAGGACGACTCCCTGTTCTTCTCGAACATGTCCCCCGGTCTCGAGCAGGTGAACGCACTCGAGATCGACGGATCCATCGATCCGGGCCGGATGATCGGCCGCTTCACCTACGACGATCCCACCAACAACTGCACCACGTGGGGCAATGTCGGCTGGGTCGCCTCGGCGCCGGGTGGGTGCGTGGGGTCGCCGGAGCACGTCCAGCTCCAGGACCGGTCCGACACGCTGACCAAGAAGATGACCAAGCTGAAGAAGAAGATCAAGAGGGCCAAGAAGGCCGACAAGGACAAGCGCGTCAGGAAGCTGAAGCGCAAGAACCGCAAGGCCACGGCCGAGCGTTCCCAGGTCGACCAGGCCCTGACGTACCTCTGCAACCAGCCGTGACCGCACCGGGCGGATCCGTACGACGACGGCCCGGGCCGTCGTCGCCGGCCGTCCGCGACAGGCCGCTAGCCTGCGTCACAGCGGGGATGCACGCCGCGCGGCACCCAGTGCCGGCGTGTGGCGCCGCTCCCAGGGCGGGTCGACCTCGCTGATCGCGTTGACCAGCGCCGTCCAGGCGGCGACGTCCTCGAGGTCGTCGGCACCGAAGGACCGGAGCTCCATGGCAGCAGCATCCGGTGCCGGGCCCGCCGGTGCCACTGGATATCCTGGAGGCATGAACCAGACGTCGCGGCCGACCACCGGCGAGGGCGCCGCAGCACCCCGGCGGCGTCACCTGATGGACCCCGACGCACCGCGCAAGGCACCGGACCCGAAGGACGTCGAGCGCCTCCAGCGGGTGCAGCGCCGGGTCGTGTCGGTGCTGGTGGTCACCACCATCCTCCACCTGTCCGTGGGCTTCGTGATCGCCGCCGACCACGTGGCGCAGGACCGGCTCGATGCCCGGATCGGGCTCAACGTGATCGCGGCCGCCTTCATGGTCGGCGGCATCGCGGCCACGCTGGTCATCAACGGGCGCTCCTGGAAGTCGCCCTGGCTGCTGCTCGGCCTGGTCCCCGGCATCGTCGGCATCTGGTGGACGGTGCTCTGAGTCCCTCAGCTCGGCGGCCCTGCTGCCGATCGGGACGACATGCAGCAGACGGCACGCGACGTACCGCCGGACGTGCATCCCGGAGTGCTGCAGACGGTCGCGCTCACGCTGCGCCCCACGGCCGGTGAGCCGCTGGCGCTGGAGACCCGGGTTCTCGACCTCGAGCCGCAGCCGGACGGCTCCACGACGCTGGTCGTCGCCTGCCCGAGCGGGCTGGACCCGCGCGAGCACCACTTCGACGTCACCTTGGCCTGGACCTACCCGCTCGGGCGGATGGAGTGCCCGGTGAGCACCCGTCCCGGGCGCCGGGCGTACGGCGACGTGTGGCTGCTCCGCCCGAGCTCACCGGTCGCCCGGCTGCAGCAGCGCGCCTACTTCCGCGCCCGGATCTCGATGCCGGTGCTGCTCCGCTGGACCCCCGACGACGACGACCAGGCCGACCGGGCCGACCAGGTCGAGCTGCTCGGTGTGGTCGTCGACGTCAGCGAGGGCGGCCTGATGGCGACCGTCCGTATCGAGCCGCCGCCCGTCGGCACCAGCGTGGAGGCCACGGTGCGGGTCGACGGCGACAACCTGGTCCAGGCGGCACGGGTGGTGCGCCACATCCGGTTCGCCAGCGGCGGCCTCGGTGTCGCGATCACCTTCGTCGACCCGGCCATGCACGGCGACCGGATCAGGCGCCTGGTGTTCGAGACCGAGCGCCGCCGGCGCCGCCGCTGACCCCGGCGGCCGGCGAGATCAGCCGAGCCGCTCGATGACGGTGACGTTGGCCTGGCCGCCGCCCTCGCACATGGTCTGCAGGCCGTAGCGCCCTCCGGTGCGCTCGAGCTCGTTGAGCAGCGTGGTCATCAGGCGGGCGCCGGTGGCGCCGATCGGGTGGCCCAGCGCGATGCCGCCGCCGTTGACGTTGACCTTCTCGTGGGGCGCGCCGGTCTCCTTCATCCAGGCCAGCGCGACCGACGCGAAGGCCTCGTTGCACTCGAACACGTCGATGTCGTCGATGCTCAGGCCGGACTTCGCGAGCGCGTGCTTGGTCGCCGGGATCGGGCCGGTGAGCATCCAGACCGGGTCGTCACCGCGCACCGAGAGATGCACGATCCGGGCCCGCGGGGTGAGCCCGTGGTCGCGGACCGCCTGCTCGGAGGCGACCAGGATCGCGGCGGAGCCGTCGCAGATCTGCGAGGCGACGCCGGCGGTGATCCGGCCGCCGGGGGCGAGCGGCTCGAGGCCGGCCATCTTCTCCAGCGAGGTGTCACGCGGGCACTGGTCGGTGTCGAAGACGGTGCCGTCCTCGAGCTGGTACGGCGCGATCTGGCTCGCGAACCGGCCGGCGTCGATCGCGGCGCGGGCCCGCTCGTGCGAGGACAGTGCGAAGCGCTCCATGTCCTCGCGCGAGATGTCCCACCTCTCCGCGATCATCTCCGCGGAGCGGAACTGGCTGACCTCCTGGTCGCCGTACCGCTTGAGCCAGCCGGGCGACTCGGCGAAGGGCGTGGTGAAGCCGTACTGCTGGCCGGCGAGCATGGCGGCCGAGATCGGGATGGCGCTCATGTTCTGCACGCCACCGGCGACGACGAGGTCCTGCGTGCCGGACATCACCCCCTGGGCGGCGAAGTGGACCGCCTGCTGCGAGGAGCCGCACTGCCGGTCGATGGTCACGCCGGGGACGTGGTCGGGCAGGCCCGCGACGAGCCACGCCGTACGGGCGATGTCGCCGGCCTGCGAGCCGATGGTGTCGCAGCAGCCGAGGATGACGTCGTCGACCGCGCCCGGGTCGATGCCGGTGCGCTCGACGAGGGCGGCCAGCGCGTGGGCGCCGAGGTCGGCGGAGTGGACGCCGGCGAGCGCCCCGCCGCGCTTGCCCACGGCGGTGCGGACCGCGTCGACGAGATAGGCCTCGGCCATGACAGGACTCCTTGCTGAGAGAGCGTAGGGGGGTGAGGGATCAGGCGTGCTGGCTGCTGACGGAGATGACCTCGCCCGTGAGGTACGACGAGTAGTCGCTGGCGAGGAACACCATCACGTTGGCCACCTCCCACGGGGCGGCGGCGCGGCCGAACGCCTCGCGCTGCTTGAGCTCGACGAGCAGCTCGGGGGAGGTCACCTTCTCCAGGAACGGGTGCATGGCCAGCGAGGGCGAGACCGCGTTGACCCGGATGCCGTGGGGCGCGAGGTCGAGCGCCGAGCAGCGGGTCAGCGCCATCACGCCGGCCTTCGCCGCCGCATAGTGAGCCTGGCCCTCCTGGGCGCGCCAGCCGATGACGGAGGCGTTGTTGACGATGACGCCCTTCTTGCCCGCGGCGACGAACCGCCGGCCGACCGCGCGCGTGGCCCGCATGGTTCCGGTCAGGGTGATGTCGATGACCCGGTTCCAGGTCTCGTCGGTGACCTCGAGGATCGAGTCGGTGCCGCCCAGGCCGGCGTTGTTGATCATCACGTCGACGCCGCCGACCTCCTCGGCGGCGTCGAGGAGGGCGGTGACGTCGGCCTCCTTCGTCACGTCGCAGACCAGCTGACGCACCCGGTCGGCGCCGAACTCCGTGGCGAGCGCCTCCTCGGCCTCGGCGAGCCGCCGCTCGTGGGTGTCGCTGAAGACGACGGCCCTGGCGCCCTCCTCCAGCGCCCGGCGGACGACGGCCGCCCCGATCCCGGCACCCGCCGCCGCGGTCACGACGACCACCTTGCCGGCGAGCAGGTCGTGGCCCGGGACGTAGTCGGGGGTGGACTGCTCCGGTCGCATCGCGGTCATGAGGTTCAGGCTCCCTTGGGTTCGCGGGGAAGGCCGAGCACGCGCTCGGCGAGGATGTTTCGCTGGATCTCGTCGCTGCCGCCGTAGATCGTGTCGGCCCGCGAGAAGAGGAAGAGACGCTGGTGGTCGTCGAGGTCGTACGACGACCCGCCGCGCGCGAGCAGGCCCTCGGGCCCGGCGACGTCCATGGCCACCTCGCCGAGGGTGCGGTGCCAGTTCGCCCAGGCCAGCTTGAAGATCGAGCCCGCGCCGCCTCCGGCGGCCGAGTCCTGCCCACCCTCGACGAGCGCGAGCGCGCGCAGCGCGAAGCTGCGGATCACGGCGAGCTCGGTCTTGAGGGCGGCAAGCCGGTCGCGGAGCACGGGATCGTCGATCGAGCCGTTCTCCTTGGCCCGCGCGACGACACTGTCGAGCTCACGGGCGAAGCCGACGGTCTGGCCGAGCGTCGAGACGCCGCGCTCGAAGCCGAGCAGGCCCATCGCGACGCCCCAGCCCTGGCCGGGCTCGCCGACGACCAGGTCCCCGGCGGTGCGGGCACCGGTGAAGAAGACCTCGTTGAACTCCGAGCCGCTGGTGAGCTGCTCGATCGGCCGGACCTCGACGCCGTCCTGGCGCAGCGGCACCAGCAGGAACGAGAGCCCCTGGTGTCGCACCGAGCCCGGCGAGGTGCGGACCACGACGAAGCACCAGTCGGAGAGGTGGGCCAGTGAGGTCCACACCTTCTGCCCGTCGATCACCCACTCGCCGGTGGACTCGTCGAGCCCGGCGCGGGTCTGCACGTTGGCCAGGTCGGAGCCGGCGCCGGGCTCGGAGTAGCCCTGCGCCCACAGCTCGCGCACGCCGACGATCTCGGGCAGGAAGCGCTGCTGCTGCTCGGGCGTGCCGAACGCGATCAGGGTCGGGCCGAGCAGCTGCTCGCCCAGATGGTTGACGCCGGCGGGCGCGTCGGACCGCGCGTACTCCTCGTGGAAGATCACCTGCTGCCACAGCGACAGCCCGCGGCCGCCGTGCTCGGTCGGCCAGCCGACGGCGGTCCAGCCGTGCTCGGCGAGGTGGCGGTTCCAGGCCAGGCGCTCGTCGTGGGCCTCGTGCTCACGGCCGGGACC
Organism: Nocardioides sp. S5-5; assembly: GCF_054954065.1. NCBI lineage: Bacteria > Bacillati > Actinomycetota > Actinomycetes > Propionibacteriales > Nocardioidaceae > Nocardioides > Nocardioides sp. S5-5. Next base: position 2,382,216 of record NZ_CP199913.1, on the reverse strand, counting down.
GCCGAGTCCGCGCAGCGCCGACCACTCGCCGCTCAGGTGGTCGCCGAGCCACTCCCGGATCTCGGCGCGGAACGCACGGTCCTCGGGCCCCTCGGTGAGGTTCATGGCTGCTAGTCTACCAAGCAAATGCTTGGTTCGGGCAGCGCCGGGGCCTACATTTCGACTGTGACGACCTCCACGCCGATGAGGAACACCGACTGACATGGATCTCGAACTGAGCGAGTCCGAGCTGGCCTTCCAGGCCGAGGCCCGGGCCTGGCTGGCCGCCCATGTGCCGGCCGAGCCGCTTCCCTCGCTGGACACCGCGGAGGGCTTCGTCCTGCACCAGGCCTGGGAGGCGAAGCTCGCGGCCGACCGCTGGTCGGTCGTGTCGTGGCCGACGGAGTACCACGGCCGCGAGGCGTCCCTCGTGGAGTGGGTCGTCTTCGAGGAGGAGTACTACCGCGCCGGCGCTCCCCTGCGGGTGTCGCAGAACGGGATCTTCCTGCTCGCGCCGATCATCTTCGAGCACGGCACGCCTGAGCAGCGGGACCGCTTCCTGCCGTCGATGGCGACCGGCGAGCGGGTCTGGGCGCAGTGCTGGAGCGAGCCCGAGGCCGGCTCCGACCTCGCCTCGCTCACGTCCACGGCGCGTCGCGACGACGAGCGCGGCGGCTGGGTGCTCAACGGCCAGAAGATCTGGTGCTCTCGCGCGGCTCTGGCCCAGTGGGGCTTCGGCCTGTTCCGCAGCGACCCGGAGGCCCAGAAGCACGCGGGGCTGACCTACTTCCTGTTCCCGCTCGACGCCGACGGCGTGAGCGTCCGGCCGATCGCGCAGCTCGACGGCGAGGCCGGCTTCGCCGAGGTCTTCTTCGACGACGTCTTCGTCCCCGACGCCGACGTCGTCGGTGCGCCCGGCGACGGCTGGCGGGTCGCGATGAGCACCGCGGGCAACGAGCGCGGCCTGTCGCTGCGCTCCCCCGGCCGGTTCACCGCCGCCGCCGACCGCCTCGTGGCGCTGTACGACGAGCGCCCGGACCCGCGCGTCGCCGACCGGGTCGTCGACGCCTGGCTCAGGGCCGAGGCCTACCGCCTCTACACCTGGGGCACGGTGACGAGGCTGCGCGATGGCGGCGACGTCGGCGCGGCGGGCTCGGTCAACAAGGTCTGGTGGAGCGAGCTCGACATCGCCCTCCACGAGACCGCCCTCGACCTGCTCGGCCCCGACGCCGAGCTGGAGTCGCGGTGGCTCGACGGCTACACCTTCTCGCTGTCCGGCCCGATCTACGCCGGCACCAACGAGATCCAGCGCAACATCATCGCCGAGCGGATCCTGGGACTCCCGCGCGAGCCGAAGGGAGCCCAGCGATGAGGTTCGAGCTCACCACCGACCAGCGGGACTTCGCCGCGTCCCTCGAGTCGCTGCTCGCCGCGGCGGACCCGGTCGCCGCCGCCCGCGCCTGGGCCGAGGGCGACCACGCCCCCGGCCTGAAGCTGTGGCAGCGGCTGGCCGAGCAGGGCGTGACCATGCTGGCCACGGAGGCCTCCCCGGTCGAGGTCTGCGTCGCGTTCGAGGCTCTCGGCCGGCACGCCGTGCCGGGTCCGTGGGCCGAGGCGGCCGCCTACCTGCCGCTCGCGCTCGGCCGCGAGGTCGAGTCCATCGCCACCGTCGCCATGCCGCGCGCACTGGATGCCGACGTCGCCGACGAGGTGTACGCCGTCGTCGACGACGCGCTGCACACCGCCACCGCCGGCGCCCGGCTGACCTCCGTCGACCGCACCCGGCACCTCTTCGACGTCACCCCGGGTGAGGCCGTCGAGCACGGCGACCTCGCCGCGGCGTACGACCTCGCCGTCCTCGCCACCGCGGCGCAGCTCCTCGGCGCCGGCGAGCGGGTGCTGGCCGACGCGGTCACCTACGTCAAGCAGCGCCGGCAGTTCGGCCGCGAGATCGGCTCCTACCAGGCCGTCAAGCACCAGCTCGCGGACGTGCGGATCGCGCTCGACTTCGCCCGTCCGCTGGTCTACGGCGCCGCGATCGAGCCGACGCCGCGTGCGGTCTCGGCGGCCAAGGTCGGCTGCGCCGACGCGGCGTACCTCGCCTCCCGCACCGGCCTGCAGGTCCACGGCGCGATCGGCTACACGCAGGAGTTCGACCTCAGCGTGTGGCTCACCAAGATCCGAGCGCTGGTCACGGCCTGGGGCACGCCCGCCGAGCACCGCGCCCGGATCCTCGCGACGCTGCGGAGCACCAGATGAGGTTCGAGCTCAGCGAGGAGCAGGCCGAGCTCGCGGCGACGGTCCGCGGACTGCTCGACAAGCGCGCCGACTCGGCCGCGGTCCGCGCCGCGTCGACCTCCCCCAGCGGGTACGACGAGGCGCTCTGGGCGACCCTGTGCGAGCAGATCGGCGTGGCGGCGCTCGCCGTCCCCGAGGCGTACGACGGCGTCGGAGCCTCCTTCTTCGAGACCGCGGTCGTCCTGGAGGAGCTCGGTCGCACCATCGCGCCGAGCCCGCTGCTCGCCACCACGGTCGCCACCGAGGCACTCCTGGCCGGCGGCACCGAGGAGGCCAAGCGGCGCCTGCTCCCCCGGCTCGCCGCCGGCGAGATCGCCACGGTCGCGCTCGACGACGGACCGGTGCTCGACGGCGACCGGGCCGCGGTGGTGCTCGCCGTTCGGGGCGCCGACCTGGTGGAGGTGACCGGCGCGACCGCGACCTGGGCGGAGTCGATGGACCAGAGCGTCCGGCTCGCCCGGCTCGACCTCACCGGGGCCGAGCTGACCGTGATCGGTGACGGCGCCGCCGCCCGCGCCCGGGCCGGGCTCGTCGGCGCCGCGGCCACGGCGGCCCTCGCCGTGGGCCTGTCCGAGCGGGCGCTGCGGATGACGGTCGCCTACCTCGGGGAGCGGGTCCAGTTCGGCCGCCCGATCGGCTCCTTCCAGGCCCTCAAGCACCGGATGGCCGACGTGCTGGCGCGGGTCGAGATGGCGCGCTCGGCGAGCTGGGCGGCGTCGTACGCGCTCGCGGACCCGGAGTCGGACCCGGCCGAGGCGGCCTTCCTGACCCACTCCGCGTCGTCGTACGCCCTCGAGACAGCGACCCTGGCTGCCGGCGAGTGCGTCCAGCTGCACGGCGGCATCGCGATCACCTGGGAGCACGACGCCCACCTGGTGTTCAAGCGGGCACACGCGCTCGGCCAGCTCTACGGCGCGCCACACCGGCACCGGGCCGCCGTCGAGCTCTGATCAGCCGACGGGGCTGGTGCAGCGGACCGCGGCGACCACGCTCGGAGCTCGGTCCAGGGGCAGCGGGCAGGCGCCGACGCTCACCGCGACCGGCTTGCTGTGCCGCTTGGTGCCCCGCTCCTTGACCCGGTACCAGCGGGTGCCGGGCGGCGGCGCCTGCGTGAAGACCCTGACTCCGGCTCGCACCCGGGCGCGCGCGACCCGTTGCCAGGGCGTGCCCGGGGCGGCCCGCACCTGGAGCACGATCCGGCGCACCCGACGGGTCTCGGCGACCAGCTGATAGGACTCGCCGTAGCCGACCGAGGCGGCCGTGGCGACCAGCCGCAGCCGGCGCTTCGGCCGGGCCGCCGCCCGCGCCGCCGGCCGCGCGGCCACCGGGCGGGCGGAGACCCGAGCGGCGGCGAGCAGCGTCTCGATCGAGGAGTCGAAGGGCACCGCGAACAGGACCGGGGTGCCGTCCTTGGGCCGACGCGAGGTCACCGCGAAGATGAACCCGGTGTCGGCGCTGGCCATCCGCAGGAACCACGGGCCGCCGCTGGCACCCCCGGTCATCGGGCACGCGATCTGGGCGTCGCCCGGGGTGGAGGTGTACTGCGACGCCAGCGTCGACCCACCGCACTCCTGCCGGCTCTCGCCGTCGTACGGCACCTGGGCGGGCCACCCGACGACGCGTACCCCGTCCTCGCGCCCCGGGTAGTTCCAGGCCAGCCCGTTGCCGCCGACCACGTCCACCAGGTTCGCGCCGCCCTGGGGTGCCACCTGGATCAGCGCCTGGTCGTGCGTCTCGTCCTCGGATCCGACCCAGGTCGGCTGTGCCACGACCTGGACGCCCACCCAGCTGCCGTAGGGCGCGGTCCCGTGGTCGTAGCCGGGCACGAACAGGAAGTTGCCGTAGTAGTGCCGCGCGCCGCACAGCACCGCGCAGCCGAGCCGCAGTCCGTGGACGCAGTGCCCCGCGGTGATGACCAGGTTGCGCTCGGGCGTGTTGACCGATGATGCCGAGCACACGGCGGTGCCGCCGGAGTCGCTGAAGAACAGCTTGCCGGTGCTGCGCAGCCCGCTCGGCGCGGCGGCTCGTCCGGCCACCGCCGGTCCCGGGCCCGGGACCCGGTCGCCGGAGGGGTCGAGGTCGAGCGGGACGGCCTCGCGCATCCGCCTCGGCGTCCAGAAGTCGCGGACGCCGGTGTGTGGCACCGGGCGCGCGTCGACGGCGGGCGCCACCGGTTCGCCCGGGCCGGCCGGAGCCGCGGTCGCGGTGCCCGACAGGCTGGTGGCGAGCAGGATCGCGGCCACCACCAGCACGCCGAGTGGCCCGCGCATCCTCATCGATCCCCCCAGACCGGCTCGTCGTACTCGAACAAGGACTCAACGCCCGGAGCCGGGCCGGGTCACGAGCCGGTGGTGCGGTACCGGCCCCGGAAGTAGAGCAGCGGCTCGGTGACCGCGGCGTCGTGAGGGTGCGCCTCGAGGTGCTCGACCCGGCCGACCACGATGAAGTGGTCGCCGCCCTCGTAGACGGCGTGGATGGTGCAGTCGAGGTGGGCCAGGGTGCCCTCGATGACGGGTGAGCCGGTCGCCGCGGCGGGCTGCCACGAGATCCCGGCGAACTTGTCGACGCCCTTGGTCGCCATCTGGCCGGAGACCTGTTCCTGGTCTGCGGCGAGGACGTTGACGCAGAAGCGGCCGGAGCGCTGGATCGCCGGCCACGCACGCGAGCTGCGCGCCGGGATGAAGGTGATCAGCGGTGGGTCGAGCGAGACGCTGGAGAACGACTGGCAGGTCATGCCGACCGGCTCGTCGCCGCTCATCGTGGTGATCACGGTGATCCCCGACGCGAAGCACCCGAGCGTGTCGCGGAACCGGCGCGCCGCCGCCTGGGCCTCCGGGTCGTCGTGGACCGCGACCTCCTCGCCGGGGCGCAGCTCGAAGTCGACCTCCGCGTCCCCGAGCCAGGACTGGATCAGCTCGGGGTGCGGCCAGGTCTCCCGGGCGTCGGGGCTGATGCCCTCGGGGATCTCGCTCACGTCACTCACGTTAGTGACCACTCACTGCCCGCCGAACACGTGGCCCCAGTACGAGACGGCGGTCGACTCGCGGGCCACCCAGCGGGCGTCGTCCACCGTCATCCCCTCGGTGCCGAACTCGACGTCGAAGCCCCCGGGCGATCTCACGTAGAACGAGATCATCTCGTCGTTCATGTGTCGGCCCAGGGTCGCGGACAGCGGCGCGCCGTGCTTGCGGACCCGCTCCAGCGCGCGGCCCACGTGGTCGAGCTTGTCGACCTCGAGCATCACGTGGACGCACTTGCTCGGGTTCGGCATCGGCAAGAACGCCAGCGAGTGGTGCCGCGGGTTGACGCCGAGGAAGCGCAACCAGACCTTGCTGCCCGCCTCCTTGCCGACGAACTCGCCCGGCATGCTCATCGAGTCGCGCAGCCGGAAGCCGAGCACGTCGGTGTAGAACCGCAGCGCCTCGACGTCGTCGAGCACCGGCACCACGATGTGGCCCATGCCCTGCTCGCCGGTGACGAAGGTGGCGGCGTACGGCGTGACGACAGGCCGCGCCTCGTAGGTGATGCCGTGGAACAGCTCGAAGACGTTGTCCCACGGGTCGCGGAACCGGACCAGCTCCTGCACCCGGCGCTCGTCGAGCTCCTCCTTCGTGCCCTCCTCGATCTCCACCCCGGCCTTCTGCAGGTGCTCACGGGCGGCCTGCAGCGCCTGGTGGTCGGCGAGCTCCCAACCGGTGCAGTCCAGCTGGTCGACGTCGGAGGGGAACACGACGACGCGGGCGGAGACCTCGTCGATGCGCCAGTACTGGTGCTCGGGGTTCGGGCCGCGCCCCTCGGCCAGGCCGAGGACCTTGCCGGCGAAGGTCCGCCAGGCGGCGAGGTCGGTGCTGGCGACCCGGATGTAGCCCATGGACTTGATGTCGATCGACATCAGGAGCGCTCCTTGTGACGGTTGAGGAAGTTGACCGTGATCTCGCGGAACTCGTCGGCGGCCTCGATCTGCGCCCAGTGACCGCAGTTCGGGAAGACGTGCAGCTGGGCCTTCGGGATCAGCTTGAGCGCCACGAACGCGCCGTCGAGCGGGTTGACCCGGTCCTCGCGCCCCCAGGTGAGCAGGGTGTGCTTGCGCAGGCGGTGCGCCTCGCGCCAGAGCATGCCGTCCTCGGCGGTCTCCGGGTTCCAGAACGACATGCCCATCGACCGCATCGCGTCCTGCGCGCCGGGCGCGGTCGCGTCGGCGAAGCGCTCCTCGACCAGCTCGTCGGTGACCAGCGCCTGGTTGACGACCATGCTGGAGATGAAGGCGCGCAGCGACTCACGGCTGGGGTCGGCGCCGAAGTCCATCAGCCGCTGCACGCCCTCGGTCGGGTCGGCGTGGAAGAGGTTCAGCGAGAGCCCGCCCGGCCCCATCAGGACCAGCCGGCCCACCCGGTCCGGGTAGGTCAGCGCAAGCCGCATCGCCGTACCGCCGCCGAGGCTGTTGCCGAGCAGATGCACCTTCTCGATGCCGAGCTGGTCGAGCAGCGCGACGACCGCGTCGGCCGCGAACCGGTAGAAGTTGCCGACCACCGGCGGCTTGTCGGACCCGCCGAAGCCCGGCTGGTCGACCAGGATCGTGCGGTAGTGCGCGGCGAAGCCCTCGAGAGCCGGACCGAAGTTCGACCAGGACGAGGCGCCGGGGCCGCCGCCGTGCAGCATCACCAGCGGCAGCCCGGCGCCCTCCCCCGCCTCGTAGTAGTTGAGGGTGATCTCGCCGGTCGCCTCGGTCTTGACCTGGGCGGTACGGCGGGTCGTCTCCTTGGTGACGTCGCTCATCAGTACATCCCCGGGTCGACCTTGTGGCCGAACTGCTGGCCGCCGTACATCTGCAGCGCGCGCTCGGGGTCGTTGGCGGCGTGGACCCGGCCGGCGTGGGCGTCGCGCCAGGCGCGCTGGAGGTAGGTGCCCTCCGCGAGCGCCCGGCCGCCGGAGGCCTCGAAGAGCGTGTCGATCGCCTCGATCGCGCGGGCGGTGCCGAGCACCTGGTCGCGACGCACCCGCAGTCGCAGCTCGAGCGGGATCTGCTCGCCCTTCGCGACGTGGGCCTGCTCCTCGCGGATGTTGTTGATCAGCAGCGCCCAGGCGGCGTCGATCTCCGAGGAGGCGCGGGCGATCCGGACCGCGGCGAACGGGTCGAGGGACGCCTTCTCGCCGAGGTACGCCGCGCGCACCCGCTTCTGCTGCATCTCGACGTGCTCGGCGTACGCGCCCCGCGCCATGCCGATGATCGGCGTCGCGATGGTCGAGGTGAAGATCGAGTGGAACGGCAGCTTGTAGAGGTCGCTGGTGTTGACCGCCTGGCCCGGGCCGCGGCAGGCGCCGGTCTCCCCCATCGAGAGGGTGAACGCCTCGGGGATGAAGGTCTCCTCGACCACGATGTCGTTGGAGCCGGTGCCGCGCAGGCCGACGACATTCCAGACGTCGACGACCTGGTACTTCTCCCGCGGCACCAAGAAGGTGCGGAAGTCGACGACCTGGCCCTCCTCGTTGAACACCAGGCCGCCCAGCAGGACCCAGCTGCAGTGGTCGCAGCCGGACGAGAAGCTCCACTTCCCGGACAGCGTGAAGCCGCCCTTGGTGATGACGGCCTTGCCGGTCGGGGCGTACGACGACGACAGCCGCACGCCCTGGTCGTCGCCCCACACGGCCTGCTGCGCCTCGTCGGCGAACAGGGCGACCTGCCAGGGATGGACGCCGACCACGCTGGAGACCCAGCCGGTGGCGCCGTCGGCCGAGGCGATGTCGCGCACCGCGGTGTAGAAGGCGACCGGGTCGGCCTCGATGCCGCCGTACCGCTTCGGCTGGAGCAGCCGGAAGAAGCCGGTCTCCTCGAGCTCCTTGATCGAGGCGTCCGGGATCACCCGGAGGCGCTCGCCCTCCTCGGCCCGCTCGCGGATCGTCGGGAGAAGGTCACGCACGCCGTCGAGGACGGCGGTCACCTCGGGGGCGAAGTCCTGGTTCATGGGAGCTCCTGTGTCTGCGACAGTCTGTGCCCCACCAGATTAGAACAGGTTCTACTTTTGGCACAAGCGGAGGCCCTCGACGCGAGCGGGGCGCCGGACCGGCGGGTCCGACGCCCCGTGGCGGGAGTCGCTGGCGATCGGCCGCGATCAGTCGACGATCAGTCGACGATCGCGCGCCACCACACCGGGTGCGCGGCGCCCGGGTCGTAGTAGAACGGCGTGGCGCCGTACTGCACGCTCTCGCAGCCCCGGGTGCGCACCTTCTTCGCCCTCACGTTGAAGTAGACGGTGTCGACGCCGGCGCCGCAGCTGATCCGCAGGCCCCGAGCCGGGTCCTTGACGTAGAACGTGTCGTTGCCGGCCCCGCCCTTGATCACGGAGCGGGTGTCGAGGTCGCCGAGCCACATCGTGTCGTCACCCGCACCGCCGAGCGCCTTGAACAGGCCGGTCAGCAGGGCGCCCGGCTCGTCGTCGCCGAAGGCGTCGTTGCCGGGCCCGCCCTTGAGGACGTCGCCCTCGCCGGCGACCAGTCGGGAGTCGCCGTAGCTGAAGTAGCGCCAGTCGAAGTCGGAGTCGATGCCGTTGCGCAGGCTGTCGTCGCCGGGACCGCCGAGGATCCGGTCGCGCCCCGCACCGCCGACGACCAGGTCGTTGCCGGGACCGCCCTTGACCTTGTCGTCCCCGGCCTGGCCATCGACCACGTCGTCGCCGACGCCGCCGAGCGCCCGGTCGTCATCGTCACCGCCCACGACCACGTCGTTGCCGAGACCGCCCTTGAGCCGGTCGTTGCCGGCGCCGCCGCTCAGCTCGTCGTTCCCTGCGCCGCCGGTCAGCCGGTCCCTGCCCGCGTCGCCGGCCAAGCCCGCGCCGCGGTAGCCCGGACGGTCGTCGTCGACGATGGTCGGGTCGCCGTTGCCGGCCCGGATCCGGTCATCGCCGGCTCCGCCCCAGGCCTGGTCCCGCCCGTCGCCGGTGTCGATCCGGTCGTTGCCGGTCCCGCCCTCGAGGTAGTCGGCGCCGGCCTCGCCGAACAGCCGGTCGTTGCCCGCCCCGCCGGAGACCTGGTCGGCGCCGTTCCCGCCGAACAGGCGGTCGCTGCCGGCGCCGCCCTCGATCCGGTCGTCGCCGTCGCCGCCCCAGACCCGGTCCCTGCCGCCCAGCGCCAGGACCCGATCGGCGGCGGGGGTGCCGACGATCCTGTTCCCCTTCGGCGTGCCCACGAAGTCCTGCGCCACGGCAGGCGCGGCGAGCCCGGTCGCCAGGCTGGCCACGAGCGCGCAGCCCACCACGTTGGTCTTCCTCATCTGCTCTCCCAGGATTCTCGTGCGGGCGTCAGCCGCGCAGGCCGACCGTGCCGTCGGGGTCGAAGTGGAACGGGTCGCTGCCGTAGACCACGTTCTCGCAGCCCTTGGTCCGGACCTTCTTCACCTTGATGTTGAAGTAGACGGTGTCGGCCCCCTTGCCGCAGGACAGGCGCATCCCCTTGACCGGGTTCTTGACGTACACCGTGTCATTGCCCGCCCCGGGCCTGACCACGGCGCCGGGCGCGAGGTCGCCGACGTAGAAGATGTCGTCGCCGGCGCCGCCGAGCGCCCTGAACAGGCCGGTCAGCACCGAGACGTACTCGCCGTACTGCGTCTTGCTGTAGTAGCCGAAGGTGTCGTTGCCGGCGCCACCCTTCATCAGGTCGCCCTCGCCCTCATGCACCGACTCGAAGCGGTCGTTGCCGACGCCGCCGACGGCCCGGTCGCGACCCGCGCTGAGCTGGAACGAGTCGTCACCGGCGCCGCCCTTGAGCCGGTCGTCCCCGCCGCCGGTGCCCTCGATGTCGTCGTCGTCGACCAGCGAGTCGTTGCCGCCGCCGCCGACCAGTCGGTCGTCCCCCGTGCCGCCCACGAGGTAGTCGGCCCCGGCGCCGCCCCTGATCCGGTCGTCGTCGGCGCCACCGTAGAGGGAGTCGTTGCCGGTCCCGCCGACGAGCCGGTCGCGGCCGGAGTCGCCGTACAGGTCAGCGCCCTCGTACCCGACGACGACACCGAGGTAGTTGGTGAGCACCCGGGTCGGGTCGCCGTTGCCCGACCGCATCCGGTCGTTGCCCTCGCCGCCGTGGGCCTCGTCGGCGCCGTCGCCGGTGTCGATCCGGTCGTTGCCGAGGCCGCCGTAGATGACGTCGGCACCACCCTCGCCGTGGATGCGGTCGTTGCCCCCACCGCCGAGCAGCAGGTAGTCATTGCCGTTGCCGCCGTAGATCCGGTCGTTGCCGAGACCGCCCTCGATCCGGTCGTTGCCGTCCCCGCCCCACAGCCGGTCCTTGCCGCCGAGCCCCAGGATCTGGTCGTCGCCGGGAGTGCCGACGATCTTGTCCCCCTTCGGCGTGCCGGCGAGGTCCGACGCGACAGCAGGAGCGCTCGCCCCGAGCGCGAGGGTGGCCGCGAGGGCGCATCCCACCGCATTGATCTTCCTCATGTGAACTCCCAAGACATAGCGAGAGGATCTGCTCGCGCCGGGACGACGAGCGCCCGGCGCCCCGTCAACCTACCCAGCCCGCGCGGCCCCATCCCGGACGACCCGGCGCGTGGACGGGGCGCCGGGCCCGAAGGCCCGACGCCCCGCGTGTCGCTCAGCCTGAGCTCAGCGCGCGATGTGGCGCCACCAGACGTCCTGGGCGCCCTCGGCGTCCCAGTGGAAGGCGTCCTTGCCGTAGACGACGGTCTCGCAGCCCTTGGTCTTGACCTTCTTGACCTTGACGTTGAAGTAGATCGTGTCGAGGCCGGGGCCGCAGCTGATCCGCATCCCCTTGTAGGCGTTCTTCACGTACACCTTGTCGTTGCCGGGACCGGGCTTGACGACCGTCCCCTCGACCGGGTCGGCGATCACGATGGTGTCGTCGCCGGCGCCACCGAAGGCCTTGACCTCGCCGTGCAGGTAGCCACCCTCGGGGTCGCCGAGCAGGTCGTTGCCGGCACCGCCCTTGATCAGGTCGCCCTCGCCGGCCTCCTCCCAGAACCGGTCGTCACCGGCACCGCCGATGATCTTGTCCTTGCCCGGACCGCCGGAGAGGTTGTCGTTGCCCGGGCCGCCCTTGAGCTTGTCGTCGCCGGTGTCGCCGTAGAGGCTGTCGTTGCCGCCGCCGGCGAGGAGCTTGTCGTTGCCCTGGCCGCCGCCGAGGTAGTCCTGCCCCTCCGAGCCGCTCAGCTTGTCGTTGTCGTCGCCACCGTAGAGGTCGTCGTTGCCGAAGCCGCCCCACAGCTTGTCCCTGCCCTCGTCGCCGCTGAGGTAGCTGCCGCGATAGCCGCCCTGGTCGGCGTCGACCTGGGTCGGGTCGCCGTTGCCGGCACGGATCTTGTCGTTGCCCGCGCCGCCGCTGGCGGAGTCGGCTCCGTCGCCGGTGTTGATCTTGTCGTTGCCCAGACCGCCCTCGATGCTGTCGTTGCCGCCCTCGCCGAAGATCTTGTCGTTGCCGTCGCCGCCGAGCAGCGGGTAGTCGTTGCCGTTGCCGCCGTGGATCTTGTCCTTGCCCGGCCCGCCCTCGATGCGGTCGTTGCCCTCGCCGCCCCAGAGCTTGTCGTTGCCACCCATGCCGAGGATCCGGTCGGCGTCGGCGGTGCCGACGATCTTGTCCTTCTTCGGCGTGCCGACGAGATCCGCCGCCAGGGCCGGTGCCGCCGTACCGACGACGAGCGTCGCCGCGAAGGCGCACCCGAGTGCATTCAGCTTCTTCATGTATCTCTCCCAGACGGAGTCGTGGACGAATGATGCTCTTCGGCAGGTGCCCGTAGGACAGGAGTCGAAACCCCGTCCACCCCGGCCGTGAACTAGAACCTGTTACAGTTTTGCCATGAAGGACTCCTACGACGTCGTCGTGGTCGGCGCCGGTGGCGCCGGCATGTCGGCCGCGCTCGCCGCTGCCCACCAGGGTCTCGACACCGTCCTGGTCGAGAAGAGCGGACACTTCGGCGGCTCCACCGCCCGCTCGGGCGGCGGCGTATGGATCCCCGGCAACTACGCGCTCCGGGCGGCCGGCCAGGTCGACCCGGACGACCACGAGGCCGCGAGGACCTACCTCGACTCGATCGTCGGCGACGTCGTGCCGAAGGCGCGCCGCGACACCTACCTCGACCGCGGTCCCGAGGTCCTCGACTTCCTGCGCGAGCAGACCCCGCTGCGGTTCACCTGGGTCCCCGAGTACGCCGACTACCTGCCCGAGCAGCCGGGTGGGCGAGCGCGCGGGCGCAGCGTCGAACCCGTGCCGATGGACGCCCGCTTTCTCGGCGACGAGCTCGACCGGCTGCACCCGCCGTACACCAAGGCGCCGGCCAACCTGATCGTCACCCAGGCCGACTTCCGCAAGATCAGCCTCGGTCTGCGCACCCTGCGCGGCCCGCTGACCATGGTCAAGGTGATGGTCAAGCGGCTGCTGGCGATCCTCACCGGCAAGCGGATGTTCGCGATGGGCAACGCGATCGCCATCGGCCTGCGCAAGGGCCTGGTCGACGCCGGGGTGCCCGTCGCGTACGACACCGCGCTGCTCGACCTGCTCGTCGAGGACGACCGGGTGGTCGGCGTGGTCGTGGAGTCCGCCGGGCAGCGGCGCGAGATCCGGGCGCGGCGCGGCGTGATCCTCGGCTCCGGCGGCTTCGAGCACAGCCAGGAACTGCGCGAGAAGTTCCTCCCCCAGCCGACCTCGTCGGCATGGTCGACCGGTGCCGCGTCCAACACCGGCGCCGGCCTGCTCGCCGGTACGGCGGCCGGTGCCGCCACCGACCTGCTCGACGACGCCTGGTGGGGACCGACCATCCCGCTCCCCGGCCGCGCATGGTTCTGCCTGGCCGAGCGCAACCTGCCCGGCTCGATCATCGTGAACTCCGCGGGCGCGCGCTACATGAACGAGGCCCTCCCCTACGTCGAGGCCACCCACGAGATCTACCGGGGGCAGGCCACCGGCGTCGACCACGTGCCGTCGTACCTGGTCTTCGACCAGACCTACCGCAACCACTACCTCTTCGCCGGGGTCCCCGGGCGGCAGCCGTTCCCGGGGCGTTGGTACAAGGAGGGCGTGATCGTCCGGGCCGACACGCTCGCCGCGCTGGCCGCTCGAGTCGGCCTGCCCGAGGGCTCGCTCGACGCGACGGTGGCGCGGTTCAACGGCTTCGCCCGCTCCGGCGTCGACGAGGACTTCCACCGCGGCGAGTCGGCGTACGACAAGTACTACTCCGACCCGACCGTGAAGCCGAACTGCTCGCTCGCGCCGATCGAGAGGAGCCCCTTCTACGCCGTGAAGATCGTCCCCGGCGACCTCGGCACCAAAGGCGGCCTGGTCACCGACGAGCGGGCGCGGGTGCTGCGCGAGGACGGCTCGGTGATCCCCGGCCTGTACGCCGCCGGCAACGTCTCGTCGGCCGTCATGGGCAACACCTATCCCGGCCCGGGTGGCACGATCGGGCCAGCCATCGTGTTCGGATATCTCGCCGCAGAGGACATCGCCCATGCCGATTGACCCGTCCATCGCGATCGGCGCCGACCTCGGCGCCCGCACCTTCTCGTGGACCGAGTCCGACGTCCTGCTCTACCACCTCGGCATCGGCGCGGGCTCGCGGCCCGGGGACAACCTGTCCCCCGCCGCGCTGCGCTACACCCTCGACGACGCGGCACTGCAGGTGCTGCCCTCCTTCGGCGTCGTCGCCCCGACCTTCCACGAGACCGACCCGCCGCCGCTCGACCTGCCCGGGTGCGACATCAACCTGGCCCAGGTGGTCCACGGCTCGCAGTCCATCTCCGTGTCCGGGCCACTGCCCACGTCCGGCACCGCGACCGTGCGGACCTCGATCACCGATGTCTGGGACAAGGGCAAGGCCGCGGTGATCTGGCAGGAGGGCGTCGCCACCGCCGGCGCGGACGGCTCCGGCGAGGAGCTGTGGCGGGTGCGCTCGTCGATCTACGTGCGAGGCGAGGGAGGCTGGGGCGGCGACCGGGGCGCTGCTGCCCCGGTCATGGTGCCCGACCGGGACGCGGACCACGTGTCGTCGTACGCCGTGACTCCGCACCAGGCCCTGCTCTACCGCCTGTGCGGCGACCGCAACCCCCTGCACGCCGACCCCGGCTTCGCGAAGGGCGCCGGCTTCCCCGCCCCGATCCTGCACGGACTGTGCTCCTACGGCATCGTGCTGCGCGAGCTCACCGACGGCCTGCTCGGCGGCGACGCCACCCAGGTCGGCGGCTTCACCGGGCGGTTCGCCGGCGTCGTGTTCCCGGGCGAGACGATCCGGGTCGCGGGCTGGCGGGAGGGCTCCTCGATCATCGGCTCGGCGAGCATCGCGGGCGGCGAGCGGGACGGGTCGCCGGTGCTCGCGGACTGCGTGCTGTCAGTGGGGTAGCGCCGGGCGTCGGTTTCTCAAGGGATGCAGCCAGCCCGACGCTTCCCAGTCCAAATTCGAGCTGGGAAGTGCAGGTTTCCCGACATACCTTGGGAAACCGACAACCCCGACGAAAGGTGTTCTCCATGCCCACTCGCACCGGACGCACCGCCTGGAACGGCGGCCTGCAGGACGGCACCGGCCAGGTCGAGCTGACCTCCTCGGGCGCCGGCACCTTCGACGTCTCCTTCCCGAAGCGCGCCGCCGACGACGCCGACGGCACCACCAGCCCCGAGGAGCTGATCGGCGCCGCACACTCGGCCTGCTACGCCATGTCGCTGTCGAACGAGATCGCCCAGGCCGGCGGTACGCCGATCGCGCTCGACGTCACCGCCGCCGTCACCCTCGGCCCGGACCCGGCCGGCGGCTTCCAGATCGCCGGGATCGTGCTGACCGTGCGCGCCGAGGTCGAGGGGCTCGACGCCGCGGGCTTCGACGCCGCCGCGGGCGCGGCCAAGGTCGGCTGCCCGGTGAGCAAGGCACTGAGCGCCGTTCCGATCACGCTGGACGCGGCGCTGGAGAGCTGAGTCTGGACCCACGGCTAGGGTCCGGGGCATGGAAGTCCGCCTGCCCGCCCCCGCGGGCGGCCGCCCGCTCATCGCCTTCGTCGCACTCGCCGTCGGCGGCGTGCTGATCGTCGCTCCCCTCGTCGCGATCCTCGGCCGGGGTCTGGAGTCGCTCGACCGCCTCGATGCGGTGATGCTCGCCCTCGCCGGGCTGGTGATCCTCGGCTGGGGCGGCTATCGCCTCGCCGGACGCCGCGCGCGCCTGCGCCATGCGACCGACGTGCAGCTCGACGGCGTCGGCGTCACCGTGCGCGGCGCCGACGTCGCGGCCCTGCTCGCCTGGCCCGACGTCGCCCTGGTCGAGGTGCGCTGGTGGCAGATCGTGCCGCCGTACGTCGAGGAGGCCCGCCATCTGCCGGTGCTGCGCTTCGTCGCCCGCCACGACGGCGACGTCACCGTGAGCGGCACCCCGGGGATCAGCGCCGACCTGGCCCACGCCTTCGCGATCACACCGTCGGCCGCGGCGCTGAGCGTCGTGGTCGGACCGGAGGCGCTGGGTGCGCTGCAGCAGGTGCTCGCCTGGGTCGAGGGCAACCGGCCCGACGTGGCGCTCGAGGTCGGCGCGCCGCCCGAGATCTAGCGTCGCTGGGACGCCGCGCTCTCGGCCTGGGCGCGCAGCGCGGCGACCATCGCGTCGGGGTCCTCGGCCGAGTAGACCGCCGAGCCGGCGACGAACACGTCGGCGCCCGCCTCCGCGCAGCGCTCGATGGTCTCCAGCGAGACGCCGCCGTCGACCTGCAGCCAGGTCTGGAGGCCGTGCCGCTCCATCAGCGCGCGGGCACGGCGGATCTTGGGCAGGCACAGGTCGAGGAACCGCTGGCCGCCGAAGCCGGGCTCGACGGTCATGATCAGGACCATGTCGAGCTCGGGGAGCAGGTCCTCGTAGGGCTCGATCGGGGTCGCCGGCTTGAGCGCCATCGACGCCCGCGCGCCGGCCGCCCGGATCTCGCGCGCGAGCCGCACCGGGGCCTTCGCCGCCTCGACGTGGAAGGTGACCGAGCCACAGCCGGCCTCGACGTACGCCGGTGCGTTGCGGTCGGCGTCCTCGATCATCAGGTGCGCGTCGAGCGGCGCCGGGCTCACCCGGGCCAGCGCCTCGACCATCGCCGGCCCGAAGGTCAGGTTCGGGACGAAGTGGTTGTCCATGACGTCGACATGCACCCAGTCGGCGCCCGGGATCCGGGCGACCTCCTCACCGAGTCGGGCGAAGTCGGAGTTGAGGATCGACGGAGTGATCTGGATGTGGCCCACGGGCGGCCAGTCTAGGACGTGCGGTACGTCGGGCCTGATCGAGGCGGCGGCGCCCCTGAGCCCGATCCCCGCGGCTCGCGCGGATATCCCTTGCCTCTGGCCGAGATGGGTCGATCATGGGAGGACCAGCACCTCTTGGGGGGAGGCACCCGATGCCCATGATGAACAGTGAGGCCCGCAAACGGGCCGTCGAGCGCGAGACGATGCCCGACCCGGGAGCCGTGGACGGTGACGGGCGCGACGGCGACGCCGAGCCCGAGGACACCGCCGACAGCGGCCTGAGCGCCGACCGACCGGGTCAGCTCAGCGCCTGACCGATCGCGACCACGCCCGGCAGCACCGTGGCGGCGTCGCCCATCGTCGTCTGTCCGGGTGCGGCATCGAGCGCCGGGCCGTGGAGGTCAGTCATCGGGCTCCTCCTCGTCGCCGGTCGCGTCGCGCTCGGCCCACTCCAGCAGCGGGCTGATGTCGAAGACGTGGTCGTCGATGTCGTGATGCAGGTCGCCGAGCTCGGCGAACCGCGCGGGGACCGTGCGGATGGTGAACTCGCGCGGGTCGGCGTCGTCGACCTCGTCCCAGCGGATCGGGGTCGACACCCGGGCGTCGGGCAGGCCGCGCACGGAGTACGCCGCCGCGATGGTGTGGTCGCGCGCGTTCTGGTTGTAGTCGACGAACACCGCCGCCGGGTCGCGGTCCTTCTTCCACCAGGTCGTGGTGACCAGCTCGGGAGCCCGCCGCTCGACCTCGCGGGCGAAGGCGAGCGCGGCGCGACGTACGCCCTTGTGGTCGTGCTCGGGCCTGATCCGCACGTAGACGTGCAGGCCCTTGCTGCCGCTGGTCTTGGGATAGCCGACGGCGCCGAGCTCGTCGAGCACCTCGTGGGCCACGTGGGCGACCCTGCGGACGTCGTCGTACGTCGAGGCCGGGCCCGGGTCGAGGTCGATCCGCCACTCGTCGGGCATCTCGGTGGCGCCGCGGCGGCTGTTCCACGGGTGGAACTCGACGGTCGACATCTGCACCGCCCAGATCACCGAGGCCAGCTCGGTCACGCACAGCTCGTCGGCGGTGCGCTTCCAGCGCGGGAAGAACAGCTGCACCGTCTCGACCCAGTCGGGCGCGCCGGCAGGGAGCCGCTTCTGATGCACCTTGTCCCCGTCGAGGCCCTTCGGGAACCGGTGCAGCATGCACGGGCGCTCCCACAGGGCATTGACGATCCCCTCGCCGACGGCGAGGTAGTACTCGACGAGGTCGAGCTTCGTGGCGCCGATCTCGGGGAAGTAGACCCGGTCCGGGTTGCTCACCCGGACCACGCGGCTCTCGACCTCGATCTCGACCGCGGGGGACGCCATGGCGCGAGGGTACCGTCAGCCGACCCGGCCCAGGGCGACCAACGCGAGCAGCAGGCAGGCCAGGCTCTCGCCGTCGGCGATCTCGCCGCGGCCGACCCGGGCGAGCAGGTCGGCGAGGGGCACCCGGTGAACGGCGCGGATGCCGTCCTCGAGCATGGCGTCGTCGCCGACGTGCCGCAGGCCGCGGGCGAGGTAGACCACCTCCGGCGCATGCGCGACGCCGATCAGCGCGTTCATCCGGCCGATCTCCTGCCACTGCTCGGCGACCAGCCCGGTCTCCTCGCGCAGCTCGCGCTGCGCGGCCACGAGCGGATCCTCGCCGTCGGACCCGCCCGCCGGCAGCTCGAGCGACGCCCGCTCACCGGTCGTGTAGCGGTCGATCTCGACGAGCACGACCTCGTCGTCCTCGGTGAGCGGCACGACGAACACCGCCGGGTTGCGCACCTCCACGACACCGTAGATGCCCTCGCTGCCGTCGGGACGGACCACCTCGTCCTCGCGGACCCGGATCCACGGGTTCTCGTACGCGATCCGGGTCGTCCGCTGCTGCCAGGGCTGCATCCGACCAACCTAGACGGGGCCTATCGTGAGCGGGTGGACTTCGACCGGCTCGACGCGCGGGGCTACCCGCGCCACGTGCTGGTCTGACCTGTCACGCGGCCCGGGGTCTGGAGCGTCAGGTGGGTGTGAAGGCAGACCGGCAGGCCGAGGAGTTCTCCGCGTTCGTGCGCGAGACCGGCACCCAGCTCCACCATGCGGCGATGCTGCTGACGGGCGACCATCACCTTGCGGAGGACCTCACCCAGGCGACCTACGCCAAGGTCTTCGTTCGCTGGCGGCGGGTGCGCACGACGGACAGCCCGATGGCGTACGCCCGTACGACGCTGCTCAACACCTTCCTGTCGCACCGGCGGCTGCGCCGCAGCGGCGAGCGGCCGAGCGACCTCACCGACGCCGACCTGGGCCCGCCGGAGACCGGTCCCGACCCGGACCTGCGAGTCGACCTGCTCGCCGCGCTGGCCGGCCTCGCCCCGCTCGACCGCGCCGTCGTGGTGCTCCGCTACTGGGAGGACCACAGCGTCGCCGACACCGCCGCCGGCCTCGGGATCAGCGAGTCGGCGGTGCGCACCCGCGCCCGCCGCGCCCTGCTGCGGCTGCGCCCCCTGATCGACCCGATCTCCGAGAGGACCCACCCATGACCGATCTCGACTCCCTCGACCCCCTCATCGCCGCGGCGCTGCGCGAGCGGCTGCGCGACGAGCGCCCCGACCTCGAGCACCTCGCGGCGACCTCCCTGGCCTCCGGGGAGCGGCTGCGCCGGCGTCGGCGCCTCGCCTTCTCCGGCGCCGTGGCCGGCGTGGCCGTGGTCGCCGGCGTCTCGGTGGCGGCAGGCGTCCTGTCGGGCGGCGGTACGGCGGCGCGGGACCGCTCGGTCGCCACGGCCCCCACGACCGCTCCTGTCGCCGGGCTGCAGGTCGGCCAGGTGCTCGACCTCGGCGACGGCCTCGTCGCGACCATCCGGTCCGACGAGGACGGCCTCTACGAGCTGGGCGCGAGCACGCTGCCCGGCGCCGGCAGCGGTTTCGTCGCCGTCGTCTCCGGGCCCACCGACCGGATCGAGGCGTGGTGGTCCGACGGCTTCGGCACGCTGAGCGAGGACTGGCCCGGGATCACCGTCGCCGTCTCCATGGCCGACGCGGACGCCCTCGGCATGCTCGGCCGGCTCGACGAGGCGCCGGTCACCGTGCCGTCCGGCTGGACCTGTGAGTGGTTCCTGATCGACGACAAGGCCGCCTGCGCCGCCGACGACGGCGGCGTGGCCAGCCTGGTGATCCGCGACGCAGCCGAGCGCGACGAGTGGCTCTCGTCCCCCGACAAGGGCGCCGAGCCGGGCGTCTACGTGACCGAGGTCCACGACGGGATCTTCATCAGCGTCCAGGGCGGCCGGGGCACCGCCGACGCCGAGGTCCAGGAGCTCGGCAAGGGACTGGTCTGGGTCGAGTGAGCACCTGGCGCAGGTCAGCGCCAGCCCAGCTCCGGCGCGACGTGGGTGAGGATCGACTCGAGCACGTGTGCGTTGTAGTCGACGCCGAGCTGGTTGGGGACGGTGAGAAGCAGCGTGTCCGCCTCGGCGATGGCCTCGTCGCCGCGCAGCTGCTCGATCAGCTGGTCCGGCTCGGCGGCGTACGAGCGACCGAAGATCGCGCGCATGTTGTCGATCTGGCCGACCTGGTCGTCGTCGGGACGGCCGCCGAAGTACATCCGGTCCTCGTCGGAGACGAGCGGGAAGATCGACCGGCTGACCGAGACCCGCGGCTCACCCGCGCGCCCGGCCGACGCCCAGGCCTCGCGGAAGACCCGGATCTGCTCGGCCTGCTGGACGTGGAACGGCTGGCCGCTCTCGTCCTCCTTGAGCGTGGAGCTCATCAGGTTCATGCCGAGCTCGGCGGCCCAGCGGGCGGTGCCGTTGGAGGCGGCGCCCCACCAGATCCGGTCACGCAGGCCCTCGGAGTGCGGCTCGAGGCGGAGCAGGCCGGGCGGGTTGGCGAACATCGGGCGCGGGCTCGGCTCGGCGAAGCCCTCACCGCGCAGCGCCTCCAGGAACACCTCGGTGTGCCGGCGCGCCATGTCGGCCTCGGTCTCGCCCTCGGCGGGCGCGTAGCCGAAGTACCGCCAGCCGTCGACGACCTGCTCCGGTGATCCGCGGGAGATGCCGAGCTGCAGCCGCCCGCCGGAGATGAGATCGGCGGCGCTCGCGTCCTCGACCATGTACATCGGGTTCTCGTAGCGCATGTCGATGACACCCGTGCCGATCTCGATCCGGCTGGTGCGGGCACCGATGGCCGCGAGCAGCGGGAACGGGCTCGCGAGCTGGCGGGCGAAGTGGTGGACCCGGAAGTACGCGCCGTCCGCGCCCAGCTCCTCCGCCGCGACGGCGAGGTCGATGGACTGCACCAGGGTGTCCGCGGCGGTCCGGGTCTGGGAGTGCGGGCTCGGCGTCCAGTGGCCGAACGAGAGGAACCCGATCTTCTTGGCAGATGTCACAGGTGGTTGAACCGTCAACCACTCTCGGCTATTCCGGGATCAATCCCGGCGCAGCAGCGCGAGGAACATCGCGTCGGTGCCGTGCCGGTGCGGCCAGAGCTGGACCGTGCCGGGCAGCGGCCCCTCCGCGTCCGGTACGGCGGGCAGCGCGGCGGTCACGTCGTCGAGCCGCAGCCCCGGGTCGGCCGCCAGCGCCGCGGTGACGACGTCGGCGGTCTCGGCGAGCACCGGCGAGCAGGTCGCGTACAGCAGCGCGCCACCGGGCCGCAGCACCCGGACCGCCTCGGCCAGCATGGCCCGCTGCAGGCCGGCCAGCTCGGTCACGTCGGCGGGGCGACGTCGCCAGCGGGCCTCGGGACGGCGACGCAGGGCGCCGAGCCCGGTGCAGGGCGCGTCGAGCAGGATCCGGTCGGCGCTCGCGTCGCCGAACGGCGCGCGGGTGGCGTCGGCCCGCACGACGCCGGCCAGGCCGCCACTCGACGCGGCGGCCCGCGCGACCAGCCGAGCCCGGTGGTGGTGCAGCTCCACGCCGGTCAGGCTCGCTCCCCGCCCGGCGGCCAGCGCCGCGAGGAGCGACGCCTTGCCGCCCGGCCCCGCGCACAGGTCGACCCAGCGCTCGTCGCGGCCCTCGACCGGCGCTCCGGCCAGGGCCAGCGCGACCAGCTGGGAGCCCTCGTCCTGAACCCCGGCGCGACCCTCGGCCACCGCCGCGATGCCCGCGGGGTCGCCGCCGTCCAGCACGACGCCGTACGGCGAGTACGGGGTCGGCGTACCGGGGAGCTCCTCGCGCGACGCCAGGCCCGGCCGGGCGACCAGGGTGACCCTCGGCGTGTCGTTGTCGGCGGCCAGCAGCGCGGGCAGCTCGTCGTCGCGGTCGCCGAGCGCGCGGCGCAGCTCGTCGACCACCCAGGCCGGGTGGCTGTGGGCGAGTGCCAGATCGTCCGGTGCGATCTCGGCGAGCCAGGTCGGCAGGTCCCGGGCGGCCACCTTGCGCAGCACGGCGTTGCTGAACCCGGCCGCACCCTGGCTCGCCTGCTCGCGCACCAGCGTCACCGTCGTGTCGATCGCGGCGTGGGTCGGGACCCGCATCGCGAGCAGCTGATGGACGCCCAGCCGCAGCGCGTCGAGCACCTTCGCCTCGACCTTGCGCAGCGGCCGGTCGATGCACGCGGCCAGCACGGCGTCGTAGGTGCCCTGCCGACGGATCGTGCCTGAGGCCAGCTCGGTGGTGAAGGCGGCGTCGCGGCCGGTCAGGCCGTGCCGGGCGAGGGCCGCGGGGAGCAGCAGGTTGGTGTAGCCGTCGTCGACCCGCACCGCCTTCAGCACCTCGAAGGCCGCCAGCCGGGCCGGGTCGACCGCCCGGCGCCGCTGCCTACTCAAAGGCCGCGGTCTCCGGCAGTCGTACGCCGCGCGCCCAGTCGGCCGCTCCCATCTGCCTCTTCCCGAACGCCTTCACCTCGGTGAGCCGGACCGGGTCGGTCGCCGTACCGACCAGGACCTCGTTCTTGCCCACCTGGATCGAGCCCGGCGCGAGCGAGGGACCGCCGGTGACGATCTCGACCCGGCCGAGCTTGACCCGCTCGCCGTCGAGGATGGTCCAGGCGCCGGGGCCGGGGGTGCAGGCACGGATCCTGCGGTCGACGCCGACCGCCGGCTCCTTCCAGTCCACCCGGGCGTCGTCGACGCTGATCTTCGGCGCCAGGCTGATCCCGTCGGCCGGCTGCTCACGGGCCTCGAGGGAGCCGTCGGCGATGCCGTCGAGGGTGGCGACCAGCAGGCTCGCGCCGCCCTCGGCCAGTCGGCCGAGCAGGTCGCCGGCGGTGTCGGTGGGCCGGATCCGCTCGGTCATCACACCGAAGGTCGGGCCGGCGTCGAGCGCCTCGACGATGCGGAAGGTGGTGGCGCCGGTGTACTCGTCGCCACCCCAGATCGAGTGCTGCACCGGCGCCGCGCCGCGCCAGGCCGGCAGCACCGAGAAGTGCAGGTTGACCCAGCCGTGGACCGGGATGTCGAGGGCACTGCGCGGGATGAGGGCGCCGTACGCCACCACGGGGCAGCAGTCCGGCTCCAGCGCCTTCAGCGCGTCTTGGAACTCGGGGTCGCGCGGATGCGCCGGCTTGAGCACGGGTACGCCGAGCTCCTCGGCTCGCTGCGCCACCGGGCTCGGCGTCAGCTTGCGGCCGCGGCCGGCAGGCGCGTCGGGACGGGTGACGACGCCGACCAGCTCGTGGCCGGACGCGGCGACCGCGTCGAGCGCAGGGACGGCGACCTCGGGGGTGCCGGCGAAGACCACCCTCATCGACCGAAGCCTCCCGTCGCATGCGGGGAGACCCTGATCGTCGGCTTGTCCAGGCCGAACCACTCCGACTCGCGGATCTCCCTCATCGCGGCCTTGCGGCCCGCGTCGTCGAGCCGGTCGATGAACAGGATCCCGTCGAGGTGATCGGTCTCGTGCTGGATCGCCCGCGCGAGCAGGTCGGAGCCCTCGATCGTCACCGGCTCGCCCTGCATGTCGAAGCCGCTCGCGACCACGGACAGCGCGCGCAGGCAGTCGTAGGTCAGCTCGGGCAGCGACAGGCAGCCCTCGGGGCCGTCCTGGGTCTCGTCCGACAACCGCAGGCTCGGGTTGACGAGGTGCCCGACCTCGCCGTCGACGTACCAGGTGAACACCCGCAGGCCCACACCGATCTGGGGCGCGGCCAGGCCGGCGCCGGGCGCGTCGAGCATGGTGTCGGTCAGGTCGGTGACCAGCTGGCGCAGCTCGGCGTCGAAGTGGACGACCTCGATCGCGGGCTTGCGCAGGACGGGGTCGCCGAAGAGTCGGATGGGTCGGATCGCCACCGCGTCAGCCTAGTGGCTGCCCATCGCGGGCTCAGAGTTCCCAGGGGTCCACCTGGATCCGCACCGGCTCCAGCTTGCGCGCCGAGCGCAGCCGCTGCGCCTCCCCCAGCGCCCGAGCCAGCGCGACCCCGTCGGCGCGCGGCACGCGCAGCACCAGTCGCTCCGTCTCCGGGTCGCGGGTCGGGACCGGTCCGAGCACCTCGGTCGCCGCAGGCAGGTCGAGCAGCGCCCGCAGGTCGTCGAGAGCACCCGGTGGTCCGGTGACCGTGGCGATCCGGGCGGCGGGGGGCAGCCGGGCCTCGCGCCGCTCCTCCGCCTCACGGGCGGCGAACCCGGCCGCGTCCCAGCGCACCAGCGCCTGCAGCGCGGGGACCCCCGGGTCCCCCACCGCGAGCGCCCGACCGCCGCGGCCGACCAGGCCGACCGCATTGCACCACCGACGCAGCGCCTCCTCGGGTGCGCGCAGAGTGTCGCGGCCCAGCGCCCACCAGGTGTCGAGCAGCACGACGACGGCGTACCCGCCCTCCGCGACCGGCTCCGCCCCGGGCGTGGCGACCACGATCCGCGGCTCCGGACCGACCTGCGAGCGGATCTTGTCGCCCGAGGACGACACGACCGCCACCTTGGGGAAGCTGCGGCCGAGCTCGTCGGCGGTGCGGGCGTCGCCGACGACCGGCGCCCGCAGGCCGGTGGCGCCGCACTCCGGGCAGGACCACGCCGGCGCCTCGGTCGCGCACCAGCGGCACCGTGGTGGCGTGGTCGGGCCGGTGAGCTCGAGCGGTCCGGCGCAGGCCTGACAGCGGGCCGGCGTACGACAGCGCTCGCAGGCCAGCCGGAGGGCGTAGCCCGCCCGCGGCGTCTGCACCAGCACCGGCCCCCGCTCCAGCCCCCAGCGCAGCGCGTCGTGGGCCTCCTTCGGCACCCGGGCCGCACCCGCGGTCGGGTCGCGGTCGAGCGCGATGTCGCTGGCCCCGCTCACGCCGATCAGGGCTCGCTCCCGGACCGTGGCGCGCGGCAGCGCGATCTCCCGCGCCCAGCCGGTGCGCAGCAGGTGCTGCGCCTCGACGGTGCGGGCGAAGCCGCCGACCAGCGCGGCGGTGCGCTCCTGCTCGGCACGCAGCAGCAGCACCTCCCGCACGTGGGGGTACGGCGCCCGCGGCTCGGCGTGCAGGTCGTCGCCGTCGTCCCACACCACGACCAGGCCGAGGTCGCGCACCGGGGCGAACGCCGCGGAGCGGGTGCCGACCACGATCCGTCGCTCGCCCCGGGCCACCGCGAGGAACTCCCGGTAGCGGGCGGCCGGGCCGGGGTCGGCGTGCAGCGCGACGTGGTGCCCCTCGCCGAGCAGCGCGGTGAGCGCGGCGTCGAGGCGGGCGACGTCGCGGTGGTCGGGCAGGCACACCACGCTCCCCCGGCCCGCGGCGAGCCCCGCACCGGCCAGGTGGGCCAGGAGGTCGGGCCAGTCCTCGCCGGGTCCGGCCGACCACACCGCGCGGGGTGGGTGACCCTCACGCAGGTGGGCCAGGAACGACGCCGCCGCCGGGTAGGCGGCCCAGGCACGCTCGGCCGCGGCGCCGTCGTAGGCCAGGGGCGGCTCCGGCGGCGTCTGCTCCCTCTCGGTCGTGGCATGCCGCGGCGGGACCCCCAGGCGGCGTACGTCGGCGCTCACCCCGGCGTACCTCTCGGCCACCCGCTCGCACAGCGCCGCCACCGCGGGGCTGAGCACCGGCTCGGCGCTGACGAGTCGCCGCAGCGGCGCCAGCCGGCCGTCGTGGTCGGACGCCGCCGCCCGGGCGAGGACGAACCCGTCGACGTCCTGGCCGCCGAAGCGGACCTTGACCCGGGTGCCGGCCACCGCGCCGTCGGTCATCGCGGCGGGCACGGCGTAGTCGAAGGTGCGGTCGAGATGGGCCAGCGGCAGGTCGAGCACCACCCGCGCCACCGGGTCCACCTCGGCGATCTCGGCCTCGGCCACCCGCCGCGCCCTGGTCGCCGCCGCCTTGGCCCGCCCCTCGGCGACCCGGTCCCGGACGAGACCGGGCAGCTCCAGCGCCGGCTCGTCGGGAGTGGGGGTCATGGCGGCAGTTCTACCAGCGACATCCGACCCATCGCCGACCCGCCGCAAACAGGCTCCTCAAACCAGGCCGACCCGGCGCGAAAGTGTCACTTTCGCGCCGGGTCGGCGCAATTCCCGGGCCAGTTTGAGCCGGGTCGGTGAAATCAGATGCCCGCGGCGGCCTTGAGGGCGTCGGCGCGGTCGGTGCGCTCCCAGGTGAACTCGGGCAGCTCACGACCGAAGTGGCCGTAGGCGGCCGTCTTGGCGTAGATCGGCCGGCGCAGATCGAGGTCGCGCAGGATGGCGGCGGGGCGCAGGTCGAAGACCTCGAGCACGGCCTCCTGGATCTTCTCGTCCGCGACGACGCCGGTGCCGAAGGTCTCCACGAAGACGCCGACCGGCTTGGCGACGCCGATGGCGTAGGCGACCTGGACCTCGGCACGACGCGCCAGGCCTGCGGCGACGATGTTCTTGGCGACCCAGCGCATGGCGTAGGCGGCGGAGCGGTCGACCTTGGACGGATCCTTGCCGGAGAACGCGCCGCCACCGTGGCGGGCCATGCCGCCGTAGGTGTCGACGATGATCTTGCGGCCGGTCAGGCCGGCGTCGCCCATCGGGCCGCCGACGACGAACTTGCCGGTCGGGTTGATGTGCAGCTTGTAGCCGTCGAACGGGACGCTGGTCTTGAACTGCTCGAGGACCGGCTCGATGACGTGCGCCGTGATGTCGGCCTTGAGCTGCTCCTGGGTGACGTCCTCGGCGTGCTGCGTGGACAGCACGACGGTGTCGACGCGGACCGCGCGGTCGTCCTCGTCGTACTCGATGGTGACCTGGGTCTTGCCGTCGGGCCGGAGGTAGGCCAGCGTGCCGTCCTTGCGGACCTCGGTGAGCTTCTCCGCGAGGGTCTGCGCGATCTTGATCGGCAGCGGGAACAGCTCGGGGGTGTCGTCGCAGGCGTAGCCGAACATCAGGCCCTGGTCGCCCGCGCCCTGCTTGTCGAGCTCGTCGGACGAGCCGCCGAGGCGCACGTCCTCGGCGGTGTCGACACCCTGCGCGATGTCGGGCGACTGCGCGCCGATCGCGACCTGCACGCCGCAGGAGTTGCCGTCGAAGCCCTTGTCCGACGAGTCGTAGCCGATCTCGAGGATCTTCTCACGCACCAGCTGGGCGACCGGGGCGTACGCCTCGGTGGTCACCTCGCCGGCCACGACGACCAGGCCGGTGGTGAGCAGCGTCTCGACGGCGACCCGGCTCTTGGGGTCGTGCTCGATCAGGTAGTCGAGCACGGTGTCGCTGATCTGGTCGGCGATCTTGTCCGGGTGACCCTCGGTCACCGACTCCGACGTGAACAGACGTCCGGTCATGGTGGGGAGAACTCCTGGCTGGGGGGCGGGGTGGGCGGTGGTCCAACGATACGGGCCGGTCGAGGTGATGCCGGGCAGTCTCAGGAGAGTCGTGAGACGACCTGGTCCCAGATCAGGTGGGCGAGGGCTGCCTTCGAGCCGTGCGGTACGTCGACCGCGGACCCGTCGGCACCGAGGATCACCGCTTCGTTGTCGATGCTCCCGAAGACCGCTCCCCCGCTCACGTCGTTGACGACGAGCAGGTCACAGCCCTTGCGGGCCAGCTTGGCTCGGGCCAGGTCGAGCACGCTGCCGGTGGCGTCGCCGGTCTCGGCGGCGAACCCGACGATCACGGCCTCCGGTCGGGCCCGGTGCGTCGAGATCTCCTTGAGGATGTCGGGATTCTGCTGCAGCGTGATCGACGGAGCCGATCCGTCGTCGGCCTTCTTGATCTTCACGTCCGACAGCTCGGTCGGGCGGAAGTCGGCGGGCGCGGCGGCCATCACGACGGCGTCGGCGCCGGCCGTCGCGCCGACCACGGCGTCGCGCAACTCGGCGGTCGACTCGACGCGCACCACCTTGACGCCGGCCGGGTCGGGCAGGTCGACGTTGGCGGCGACGAGGGTGACCTCGGCGCCGCGGGCGACGGCGGCGCGGGCGAGGGCGTAGCCCTGGCGACCCGAGGAGCGGTTGCCGAGGAAGCGGACCGGGTCGAGCCGCTCGCGGGTGCCGCCGGCGGAGACGACGACGTGGCGTCCGGCCAGGTCGAGGGCGCCGGCATCCACGGAGCGGGCCAGCACGTCGCGGGCGATCTCGAAGATCTCGGCCGGCTCGGGCAGCCGGCCCTTGCCGGTGTCGGCGCCGGTGAGCCGGCCCTCGGCGGGCTCGATGACGATCACGCCGCGTGAGCGCAGCGTGGCGACGTTGGCGGCGGTGGCCGGGTGCTCCCACATCTCGGTGTGCATCGCCGGGGCGAGCACCACCGGGCAGCGCGCGGTGAGCAGGGTGTTGGTGAGCAGGTCGTCGGCCAGCCCGTGGGCGGCCTTGGCCAGCAGGTCGGCCGTCGCCGGCGCGACGACGACCAGGTCGGCCGTCTGCCCCAGCCGGACGTGGGGCACGTCGTGGACGCCGTCCCAGACCTCGGCGGACACCGGCTTGCCCGACAGCGCGGCCCAGGTGGGCGCGCCGACGAACTCCAGTGCCGCCGCGGTCGGTACGACGCTCACGTCGTGGCCGGACTCGGTGAGCCGTCGCAGCAGCTCGCACGCCTTGTAGGCGGCGATGCCACCCGCGACGCCGAGCACCACCCTTCGAGACGGTCGCTGCGCGACCTCCTCAGGGACCGCGCTGGGCCGGGACATGGCGATCGTCAGATCACTCGGCGGCGGCGGACGGGGCCTCGGCCGCGGCGGCCTGCTCGGCAGCGAGCTCGGCCGGGTCGATGTCCTCGCAGGTCAGCAGGTCCTCGTTGATCTCGCGCAGCGCGATCGAGAGGGGCTTCTCCTGCACGTGGGTCTCCACGAGCGGACCGACGTACTCGAGCAGGCCCTCGCCCAGCTGGGAGTAGTAGGCGTTGATCTGCCGGGCGCGCTTGGCGCTGTAGAGGACCAGCTTGTACTTGCTGTCGGTCTTGGACAGCAGGTCGTCGATCGGGGGGTTGGTGACACCCTCGGCGGCGATGTTCGGTGCAGACACGTAGGTCCTCACTGGTTGTGGGCGGAATCAACCATTAAGCATACCAACTCCTCGACGGCAGCATGAACTTCGCGGTTGACGATCGTCACGTCGAACTCCTCCTCGGCGGCGAGCTCCTCGCGCGCGGTCGCCAGCCGGCGCTCCCGCTCCTCCTCGTCCTCGGTGCCGCGACCGACCAGCCGGCGGACCAGCTCGTCCCACGACGGGGGCTTGAGGAAGACGAACACGGCGTCCGGCGCGGACTCCCGCACCTGGCGGGCGCCCTGGAGGTCGATCTCGAGCAGCGCGGGCCGGCCGGCCGCCAGGGCCTCGTCGACGGGACCGCGCGGGGTGCCGTACCGGTTGACGCCGTGGACGACGGCCCACTCCAGCATCTGGCCCTCGGCGACCAGGCGGTCGAACTCCTCGGCGGACACGAAGTGGTAGTGGACGCCGTCGACCTCGCCCGGCCGCGGCCGACGTGTGGTGGCCGAGACGGACAGGTAGATCTCGGGGTGCTGCTCGCGCATCGCAGCAGCGACGGTGCCCTTGCCGACCGCGGTGGGTCCGGCGAGCACGAAGAGCTTCGCCGTCACAGGGTCCTCATGCCTCGGGGGCGAACTCGCGCTCGAGCGCGGCGACCTGCTTGGCCCCGAGCCCGCGCACGCGGCGCGACTCCGCGATCCCGAGCCGCTCCATGACCTGGCGGGCGCGCACCTTGCCGAGGCCGGGCACCGACTGCAGCAGGTCGAGCACCTTCATCTTGCCGATGACCTCGTTGACCTGGCCCTGCTGAAGCACGTCCTGGATGGAGGCGCCGGAGTTCTTGAGCCGGTTCTTGACCTCGGCCCGCTCCCGGCGGGCGGCGGCGGCCTTCTCGAGGGCAGCCTGGCGCTGTTCGGGGGTGAGCGGGGGCAGGGCCACGAGAGAGATGTCCTTCGGTCAACGGGGGCAGCAGCGTCAATCTAGCCATTGCCGGACGTGACGGGCAATGCGGGGCGGCCTGCTCTCCTACATGCTCAGCGGCGTCTTGCAGACATCGCGCGCCTGCTGCTCGACATGCGCCAGCGCGGTGGCGGTGTCCGCCGCGCCCAGCGCTGCCGCGGCGGCGTCGATCGCCGACTTGTCGGCGGCGGGCAGGCCGTCGGGCGGCTGGTCGAAGCTGTACGTCGCCGGGTCGACCTCGGCGGCGTCGAGCGCCTTCTTCAACGCGGTGATCCGCTCGACGACGAGCCTCCAGTCCCCCGCGATGTCGTCGGGCGACATGTCCGCCAGCGCCTCGAAGCTGGGCAGCGCGCGCAGCAGGCCGGTGGTCGGACCTGCACCGAGCGCGGCGCCGACCTCCTCGCGGTGGTCGGCGACCGCGGAGCAGTACGCCGCGAACGCGTCGTCCTCGCCCCTGCCGCGGACCAGCAGGAAGACCACGACCGCGGCCAGGACGGCCGCCGCGACGAGCAGGGTACGGCGCACGCTCAGCCCCGCAGGGCGCGCAGCTCGTCGTTGGTGCGCAGCACGACGTCGCGCATCGCCGCGACGTCGGGGCCGAGCCGCAGCACGCCGCGCGAGGAGCTGGCCAGCACGTTGCCGGCACTCGCCCCGAAGATCCGGCGGACGTCGGCGGTGGTGCCGCCCTGCTCGCCGTACCCGGGGGCGAGGATCGGGCCGTTGAACGCCAGGTCGAGGCCGCGGTCGTCCTCGAGGGTGGCGCCGACGACGGCACCGAAGGAGCCGAGCGGGGTCGCGTCGGCGTTGAGGCGGCGCAGGTGCTCGAGCATGGTGCCCGACACACTGCGGCCGCCGGTGACGGCCTCCTGGACCTCGGGGCCCTCCTTGTTGGACGTGGCGGCCAGCACGAACAGGCCGGCGTCGAACTTCACGGCGGTGTCGACGAAGGGCTGCAGCGAGCCGAAGCCGAGGAACGGGCTGACCGTGACCGCGTCGGAGGCGAGGGGCGAGGCAGGGTCGAGGTACGCGTCGGCGTAGGCCTGGGAGGTGGAGCCGATGTCGCCGCGCTTGATGTCGAGCAGCACCAGCGCGCCGGCGGCGCGGGACTCGGCGATCACCCGCTCCAGCACGGCGACGCCGCGGCTGCCGAAGCGCTCGTAGAAGGCGGACTGCGGCTTGACGATGCTGCAGTACGGCGCGACCGCCGCCACCGCGCCCAGGGCGAACCGCTCGAGCCCGGCGACGTCGTCGTCGTACCCCCAGGCCTGGAGCAGACTCGCGTGGGGGTCGATGCCGACGCAGAAGGGACCGCGGTCCGCCATCGCGGCGTGCAGGCGGGCGCCGAACGTCATGAGAGCCTCCGCAGGGCCTCGGGGCCGAGGTCGGCCAGGGTGGGATAGCCGTCGACGGCCATGATCAGGTCGGCCTCGGCCTGCAGGGCACGGATCTGGTGGACCGCGCCGGGTACGCCGCCGAGGGCGAGGGCGTAGACGTAGGGCCGGCCGATCGCGACCGCGTCGGCACCGAGGGCGAGCGCCTTGACGACGTCGGCGCCGGTGCGGACCCCGGAGTCGAAGACCACCGGCGCCCGGCCGTCGACCGCGGTGACGACGTCGGGCAGCCAGTCGAGCGCCGCTCCCCCGCCGTTGGCCTGCCGGCCGCCGTGGTTGGAGCAGTAGATGCCGTCGGCGCCCTCGTCGAGCGCCCGGCGCGCGTCGTCGGGGTGGCAGATCCCCTTCAGCACGATCGGCAGGTCGGTCAGCGACCGCAGCCAAGGCAGGTCGTCCCAGGTGACGGGGTGCCCGAAGGTGCCGACCCAGGTCATCACGACGGTGCCGGGGTCGGGGTTCGGGCCGGTCATCTGCTGGAACACGGGATCCGAGGTGTAGTTGGCCAGCGCCTTGCCGCGCAGCTGCGGGAAGTTCCCACTCGCCAGGTCGCGCGGCCGCCAGCCGGGCACCCAGGTGTCGAGGGTGACCACGATCGCCTCGTAGCCCGCCTTCTCAGCACGGCCGACCAGGCTCGCGGCGAGGTCACGGTTCTTCGGGGTGTAGAGCTGGAACCACTTCCCCGCCTCACCGGCCGCGGCGGCGACCTGCTCGAGCGGATCGCTCATCAGCGTGGAGCCGATGAGCGGTACGCCGGTCGCCGCCGCCACCTCGGCGGCGTGGACGTCGCCGTGCTGGTCGGGCGTGCAGATGCCGACCACCCCGACCGGTGCGAGCAGCAGCGGGCTGGTGAGCGTACGGCCGAACAGCTCGACCGAGAGGTCTCGCTCGGCCGGCGCGCGGAGCATCCGCGGCACGACCGCGTACCGCTCGAACGCCGCTACGTTGGCGCGCTGGGTCGCCTCGTCACCGGCTCCCCCTGCGACGTAGGTGCGCAGCTCGGGCGGCAGCGCGGCCAGCGCCCGGGCCTCCAGGTCGGCGTAGTCGAACGGGTGAGCGGGGAGCACTCCGCCGAGCGCACCGAGGTAGAGCTCGATCTGGTAGTCCCCGAAGCTCATCTCACAGGCCTCTCAAGATCCGGCGCGGCCACGTCGGTCCACCGTAGATCAGCGCGCTGTAGGCCTGCACCAGGTCCGCGCCGGCCGCGACCCGCTCCCGGGCCTGCTCGGCTGTGCCGATCCCGCCGACGCCGATCAGGGTCACCTCGGGACCGACCCGACCGCGCAGCAGCCGCAGCACCTCGGTGGAGCGCTCGGTGAGCGGCGCCCCGGACAGGCCGCCGGCACCGATCTCCTCGACCTTCGCGGCGGGTGTGCGCAGGCCCTCGCGGGAGATCGTGGTGTTGGTCGCGATGATCCCGGCGAGGCGGAGGTCGAGCGCCATGTCGGCGACGGCATGCACGTCGTCGTCGGACAGGTCGGGCGCGATCTTGACCAGCAGCGGCAGCGGCGCGGAGGTCACCTCGTCGGCGGTACGACGCACGTGGGCCAGCAGCGGGGCGAGCTTCTCGACCGCCTGCAGGTTGCGCAGCCCGGGGGTGTTGGGCGAGCTGACGTTGACCACGAGGTAGTCGGCGTGGGGGGCGAGCAGCCGGGTCGAGGTCTCGTAGTCGGCCTCGACCGCGGCCTGGTCGTCGTCGGGGACGACCTTGGACTTGCCGATGTTGACGCCCAGCACCAGCCCACCGGACGTGCGCTTCCGCTTCGCCAGCCGGGCCGCGACCGCGGTCGCTCCGTCGTTGTTGAAGCCCATCCGGTTGACGATCGCGCGGTCCTGCGGCAGCCGGAACAGGCGCGGGCGCGGGTTGCCGGGCTGGGCCAGCGCGGTGACGGTGCCGATCTCGACGTGCCCGAAGCCGAAGGCGCCCATCCGGTCGTAGACCCGGGCGTTCTTGTCGAAGCCGGGCGCGAGGCCCAGCCGGTTCGGGAAGGTGAGGCCCATCGCCCGCACCGGCGCGGCCCCGGGGATCGGCACGCGGGACAGCACCGGGCCGCCGGCCCGCAGCGCGTCGTAGGTCAGGTGGTGCGCCCGCTCGGCGTCCATCTTGACCAGGACGTGCTCGAAGACCTTGTCGTAGAGCGTCACCGGGCCGCCTCGGCGGCGGCGTTCCACTCCTGCAGGGAGCGCACGCCGATCTCGCCGCCCCGGACCGCGGCGATCCCCTGGACCGCGGCGGCCAGGCCCTGCACGGTGGTGATGCACGGCGTACCGGTCAGCACGGCGGACGAGCGGATCTCGTAGCCGTCGATGCGGGAGTCGCCGCCGCCGGTCGAGCCGTGCGGGGTGTTGACGATCAGGTCGATGTCGCCGGCCAGGATCATGTCGACGACGGTGGGCTCGCCGTTGGGCCCCTTGCCCTCGAAGTGCTTGCGCACGACGGTGGCCTGGACGCCGTTGCGGCGCAGCACCTCGGCGGTGCCCTGGGTGGCGAGGATCTCGAAGCCGTAGTCGACGAGCACCCGGGCCGGGAACACCATGGTCCGCTTGTCGCGGTCGGCGATCGAGATGAACACCTTGCCGGACGTCGGCAGCGGGCCGTACGCCGCGGCCTGCGACTTGCTGAACGCGGTCCCGAAGTCGGCGTCGAAGCCCATCACCTCGCCGGTCGACTTCATCTCCGGGCCGAGCACGGTGTCGACGAACTGGCCGTCCTTGGTGCGGAACCGGTTGAACGGCAGCACCGCCTCCTTGACCGCGATCGGCGAGTCGGCGGGCAGCGTGCCGCCGTCGCCCTCGGCGGGGAGCACGCCGGCGGCGCGCAGCTCGGCGATCGACTCCCCCAGCATCAGCCGGGCGGCCGCCTTGGCCAGCTGGGTCCCGGTCGCCTTGGAGACGAACGGGACGGTGCGCGAGGCGCGCGGGTTGGCCTCGATCACGTAGAGCACGTCGGCGCCCAGCGCGAACTGGATGTTGATCAGACCGCGCACCCCGACACCCTTCGCGATGGCCGTGGTGGCCTCGCGGATCCGGGCGATCTCGGCGTTGCCGAGGGTGATCGGCGGCAGCGCGCACGAGGAGTCGCCGGAGTGGATGCCGGCCTCCTCGATGTGCTCCATCACGCCGCCGAGGAAGAGGTCGGTGCCGTCGTAGAGCGCGTCGACGTCGATCTCGACCGCGTCGTCGATGAACCGGTCGACCAGGACCGGGCGGTCGGGGCTGATCTCGGTCGCGGCGTTGATGTAGGCCTCGAGCGCCTGGTCGCTGTAGACGATCTGCATGCCGCGTCCGCCGAGGACGTACGACGGCCGCACCAGCACCGGGTAGCCGATCTCGTGGGCGATGGCCTGCGCGTCGTCGTACGACACCGCGGTGCCGTGCTTGGGCGCGACGAGGCCGGCGTCGGCGAGCACCCGGCCGAAGGCGCCGCGCTCCTCGGCGAGGTCGATCGCCTCGGGGCTGGTGCCGACGATCGGGACGCCGGCGTCCTGCAGGCCCTGGGCGAGACCGAGCGGCGTCTGGCCGCCGAGGGTCGCGATGACGCCCGCGATCGGGCCGGCGGCCTTCTCCGCCTCGTAGATCTCGAGCACGTCCTCCAGCGTGAGCGGCTCGAAGTAGAGCCGGTCGGAGGTGTCGTAGTCGGTCGAGACCGTCTCGGGGTTGCAGTTGACCATGATCGTCTCGTAGCCGGCCTCGGCCAGCGCGAGGCTGGCGTGGACGCACGAGTAGTCGAACTCGATGCCCTGGCCGATCCGGTTCGGGCCCGAGCCGAGGATGATCACGGCCTGCTTGCCCTCGGCCCGCGGCTGGACCTCGGTCTCCTCGTCGTAGGAGGAGTAGTAGTACGGCGTGGCCGCGGCGAACTCGGCGGCGCAGGTGTCGACGGTCTTGAAGACCGGCCGGACACCGAGCGTCTGCCGGGCGATGCGGACCTCGGACTCCTGCAGGCTCGCCCCACCAGTCGAGCGCAGAGCGGCGATCTGGGCGTCGGAGAGGCCGTGGCGCTTCGCGAGGCGGAGCGCACCAGCGTCCAGGGACTCGGTCGCGGCGACCTGCTGGGCGACCTCGTCGATCAAGAACAGCTGGTCGACGAACCACGGGTCGATCTTCGTCGCGGCGTGGACCTCGTCCTGGGTGGCACCGGCGCGGATCGCCTGCATCACCTTCTGCAGCCGGCCGTCGTGCGGCACCTTCACGGCCTCGAGCAGCGCGGCCCTGTCGCCCAGCGGCGACGCCCAGTCGAAGGGCGCGTGCTTGTTCTCCAGCGAGCGCAGCGCCTTGTTGAGGGCCTCGGTGAAGCTGCGGCCGATGGCCATCGCCTCGCCGACCGACTTCATGTGGGTGGTCAGCGTCGGGTCGGCGGTCGGGAACTTCTCGAACGCGAACCGCGGCACCTTCACCACGACGTAGTCGAGGCTCGGCTCGAAGGAGGCCGGCGTCTCCTTCGTGATGTCGTTGGGGATCTCGTCGAGGGTGTAGCCGACGGCGACCTTCGCGGCGATCTTGGCGATCGGGAAGCCGGTCGCCTTCGAGGCGAGCGCGGAGGAGCGCGAGACGCGGGGGTTCATCTCGATCACGATCACCCGGCCGTCGGCGGGGTTCACGGCGTACTGGATGTTGCAGCCGCCGGTGTCGACGCCGACCTCGCGGATGATGCCGATCGCGAGGTCGCGCAGGTGCTGGTACTCGCGGTCGGTCAAGGTCATCGCCGGCGCGACCGTGATCGAGTCGCCGGTGTGGACGCCCATCGGGTCGAAGTTCTCGATGGAGCAGATGATCACGACGTTGTCGGCCTTGTCGCGCATCACCTCCAGCTCGTACTCCTTCCAGCCGATGATCGACTCCTCGATCAGCACCTCGGTGGTGGGGCTGGCGGAGAGGCCGGCGCCGGCGATGCGGTGCATGTCGGCCTCGTCGTAGGCGATGCCGGAGCCGAGGCCGCCCATCGTGAAGGACGGGCGCACCACGACCGGGAAGCCCAGCTCGCCGGCGGCCTTCTCGACCTCGTCCATCGTGTGGCACACGAAGGAGCGGGCGACCTCGCCGCCGACCTTCTCGACGATGGCGTTGAACAGCTCGCGGTTCTCGCCGCGGTGGATCGCCTCGAAGCTGGCGCCGATCATCTCGACGCCGTACCGGGCCAGGACGCCGCTCTCGTGGGCGGCGATGGCCGCGTTGAGGGCGGTCTGGCCGCCGAGGGTCGGCAGGATCGCGTCGGGGCGCTCCTTGGCGATGACCTTCTCGACGAACTCCGGGGTGATCGGCTCGACGTAGGTCGCGTCGGCGAACTCCGGGTCGGTCATGATCGTGGCCGGGTTGGAGTTGATCAGGATGACCCGCAGGCCCTCCTCCTTGAGCACGCGGCAGGCCTGGGTGCCGGAGTAGTCGAACTCGCAGGCCTGGCCGATGACGATCGGGCCGGAGCCGATGACCAGGACGGACTTGATGTCTTCGCGCTTCGGCATCAGTTCGTGCCTTCCTGCTCCAGGAGCACTGTGCTCGATGGTCGCTTCAGTCGCTCCGCTCGTTCCTCGCTGCGCTCCATCAGCGACAGGAAGCGGTCGAAGAGGTACGCCGCGTCGTGCGGGCCGGCGGCGGCCTCCGGGTGGTACTGGACCGAGAAGCTCTTGAGCCTCCCGGCCGCGTCGCGCAGCTCCAGGCCTTCGACCACGTCGTCGTTGAGACACACGTGGCTGACCGTCGCGACGCCGTACGGCGTCGCGGTGGACTCACCGACGGGAGCGTCGACCGCGAACCCGTGGTTGTGGGCGGTGACCTCGACCTTGCGGGTGGTCAGGTCCATCACCGGCTGGTTGATCCCACGGTGGCCGTACTTCAGCTTGTAGGTGCCGAAGCCGAGCGCGCGGCCGAAGAGCTGGTTGCCGAAGCAGATGCCGAAGTAGGGCAGGTCCCTGCTCAGCGCGGCCTGGAGCAGCTCGACCTGGCCGGTGGTCGCCGCCGGGTCGCCGGGCCCGTTGGAGAAGAACAGGCCGTCCGGCTCGACCGCGA
The DNA here is from genome assembly GCF_054954065.1 of Nocardioides sp. S5-5. Classification (NCBI taxonomy): domain Bacteria; kingdom Bacillati; phylum Actinomycetota; class Actinomycetes; order Propionibacteriales; family Nocardioidaceae; genus Nocardioides; species Nocardioides sp. S5-5. Next base: position 2,345,099 of record NZ_CP199913.1, on the reverse strand, counting down.
GCACCTCGTCGATGGTCGCGGTGGCGGGCAGCACGTGGACCTCGATGCCGCGCTCGCTCATCCGCTGGGGCGTCATGTCCTTGATGCCGAGGTCGAGCGCGGCCACGGTGAACCTCTTCTCCCCCTGGGCCGGCACGACGTACGCCTCGCTGGTGGAGACGGCCTCGGACAGGTTGGCGCCGGCCATCTCGGCGGACGCCTTGACCTTGGCGAGGAGGGCCTCCGGGTCGGTCTCGACGGTGGAGATGCCGACCCGCATCGCGCCGCGCTCGCGCAGGTGGCGGGTGAGCGCGCGGGTGTCGATGCCGGAGATGCCGACGACGTCCTGCGCCTTCAGCTCGTCGTCGAGGCTGCGCCGGGAGCGCCAGTTGCTCGGGACCCGGGCGGGCTCGCGCACGACGTACCCGGCGACCCAGATCCGCTTCGACTCCGGGTCCTCGTCGTTGACGCCGGTGTTGCCGATGTGGGGAGCCGTCATCACGACGACCTGGCGGTGGTACGACGGGTCGGTCAGCGTCTCCTGGTAGCCGGTCATGCCGGTGTTGAAGACGGCCTCGCCGAAGGTCTCCCCCTCGGCGCCGTAGGCCTCGCCGTGGAACGTGCGGCCGTCCTCGAGGACGAGCAGGGCGGGTGTGCTCATGCGAGCGCTCCTTCCAGGACGGTCGGCGTGCCGCGCAGCAGCGTGGCGATCACCTTGCCGGTCAGCTTGCGGTCGTGCCAGGGGTTGTTGCGGCTCAGCGAGACGCTGGCCGCGCGGTCGACGACGACCTGCGCCGCCGGGTCGACCAGGGTCAGGTTGGCGGGCTCCCCGACGGCGATGGGGCGGCCGTGGTCGCCCAGCCCGGCGATCCGGGCGGGGCTGGTGCTCATCACCCGGGCCACGCCGGCCCAGTCGAGCAGGCCGTTCTCCACCATCACCGTGGTGAGGACCGGCAGCGCGGTCTCCAGGCCGAGCATCCCGAAGGCGGCGTCGACGAAGGCGTGCTCCTTGTCGTGGCGCGCGTGCGGCGCGTGGTCGGTGGCGACGGCGTCGATGGTGCCGTCGGCGAGCGCCTCGCGCAGCGCCCGCACGTCCTCGTCGGGACGCAGCGGCGGGTTCACCTTGAACGTCGGGTCGTAGCCGCTCAGCAGCTCGGTGGTGAGCAGCAGGTGGTGGGGCGTGACCTCGGCGGTCACGTCGATCGATTGCGCCTTCGCCCAGCGGATCACCTCGACCGAGCCCGCGGTGGAGACGTGCGCGACGTGGACCCGGCTGCCGGTGTGGCGGGCCAGCATCACGTCGCGCGCGACGATGACCTCCTCGGCGACACCGGGCCAGCCGGGCAGGCCGAGCCGACCGGACAGCTCACCCTCGTGGCAGCAGGCCGTCGGGCCGGCGAGCGCCGGGTCCTGGCTGTGCTGGCTGACCACGCCGCCGAACGCCTTCACGTACTCCAGCGCCCGCCGCATCACCCGCGCGTCGTGGACGCACTTGCCGTCGTCGGAGAAGACGCGCACCTTCGCGCGCGAACGGGCCATCAGGCCGAGCTCGGCGAGCTCCTCGCCGGCCAGCCCCTTGGTGACCGCGCCGACCGGCTGGACGTCGACCAGACCGGCGGCTCGGCCGAGGTCGAGGACCCGCTCGGCGGCCTCGGCGGTGTCGGTCACCGGGTGGGTGTTGGCCATCGCCAGCACCGCGGTGTAGCCGCCGACCGCGGCGGCGCGCGAGCCGGTGAGCACCGTCTCGGCGTCCTCGCGGCCGGGCTCGCGCAGGTGGGTGTGCAGGTCCACCAGGCCGGGCAGCAGACGCAGGCCGTCGGCGTCGATGGTGCGCTCGGCCTTGGTGGTGATCGTGCCCAGCTCGGCGATGGCGCCGTCCTCGACGAGGACGTCGCTCGTCGTGCCGTCGGGCAGGGTGGCGCCCTTGATCAGGATGCTCATGCGCTGGTCTCCTCGCCGGCGAGCAGGTGGTACAGCACGGACATCCGGACCGCGACGCCCGCGGAGACCTGGTCGAGGACCAGGCTGTCGGCGGCGTCGGCGGCGTCCGGGGAGATCTCCAGGCCGCGGTTCATCGGGCCGGGATGCAGGATCGGCGTACCCGGCTTCAGCAGCGCGAGCCGGTCGCGGGTCAGGCCGTAGCCGACGGTGTACTCGCGCGCCGTCGGGAAGAACCCACCGCTCATCCGCTCCCGCTGGACGCGGAGCATCATCACGGCATCCGCCTGCGGCAGCACCTCGTCGAGGTCGTACGACACAGAGAAGCCCGCGGCCTTCGACCAGTCCCCCACGCCCGAGGGCATCAGCGTGGGCGGCGCGACGGCGGTGACGCTCGCGCCGAGCTTGGTGAGGCTCTTGACGTTGCTGCGGAAGACCCGGCTGTGGGTCAGGTCGCCGACGATCGCGACGTGCTTGCCCTCGAGGGTGCCGAGCCGGCGGGAGAGGGTGTAGCCGTCGAGCAGCGCCTGGGTGGGGTGCTCGTGGGTGCCGTCGCCGGCGTTGATCACCGGTACGTCGATCCACCGGCTGATCTGCTCGGCCGCGCCGCTGGCGCCGTGGCGCACCACCAGGCCGTCGATGCCCATCGCGGTCACGGTCAGCACGGTGTCGCGCAGGGACTCCCCCTTGCTCGCGCTGCTGCCCTTCGCCGACAGGTTGATCACGTCGGCCGAGAGCCACTTGCCGGCGATCTCGAAGCTGGAGCGGGTGCGGGTGGAGTCCTCGAAGAAGAGGTTGATGACAGTGCGGCCACGCAGCGCGGGCAGCTTCTTGACCTGGCGCTTCTGCACGTCGTGCATCTCCGCGGCGGTCGTGAGGATCTGCTCGATGTCGTCGATGCCCAGGTCGTCGATGCTGAGGAGGTGCTTGTTCACTTGATCCGCACCTCGTCCTCACCGTCGGTCTCGACCAGCCGCAGGCTCACCCGCTCGCTGCGCGCGGTCGGCAGGTTCTTGCCGACGTGGTCGGCGCGGATCGGCAGCTCGCGGTGCCCGCGGTCCACCAGCACCGCCAGCCGTACGACGGCGGGCCGGCCCAGGTCCGAGAGCGCGTCCAGCGCCGCGCGGATCGTGCGGCCCGAGTAGAGCACGTCGTCGACCAGGACGACCGTCTTCGCGTCGATGCCGCCGGCCGGCACCTGGGTGCGGTGCGGCGCGCGGGTCGGGTTGGAGCGCAGGTCGTCGCGGTACATCGTCACGTCGAGCTCGCCGGTGGCGACCGTCGTACCCTCGACGGCTGCGATGTTCTCGGCCAAGCGCCGCGCGAGCGGGACGCCGCGGGTGTGGAGGCCGAGAAGAAGAAGATCCTCGGCGCCCTTGTTGCGCTCGAGGATCTCGTGGGAGATGCGGGTCAACGCCCGGCTGATGTCGCCGGCGTCGAGGACGACGCGACCCGTGCTGACGGGCGTGTCCGGGGTCTGCTGTGCAGGCACGACTGACGGAACCTCCTTCTCCGCCTCACAGGACGGATCGTTAAAGGATGTTGCTGCGGACCTACCTTACAAACCGGGTCTGCACCGACGCGAACCGGGCCCGGCGTGGCTCGCGCCACGCCGGGCCCGGAGAGGCACATCCGGCCTACTTGAAGGCGTCCTTCACCTTCTCGCCGGCCTGCTTCAGGCTGCCCTTGGCCTTGTCGAGCTTGCCCTCGTTCTCCAGGTCCTCGTCGTCGGTGGCCTTGCCCACCGCCTCCTTGGCCTTGCCGGTCATCTCCTCGGCCTTGTTGCTCAGCTTGTCGTCGAGACCCATCAGGGGCTCCTCTCGTCGTCGGTTGCTGACCTCTGCGAGGTACCCGCCGCCGTACCGACGATCCGGGCCGGAGCGCCGTCGCATCGCCGCGGACGCGAGGTACACCGCCGCCGAGACCGGGAGGCCGACGAACATGGCGACGTCCGCCTCACCCAGCCGCTCGGCCACCGGTCCCACGTACAGGCCCGGAACGCTGAAGAACGGGATGGACGCCGCGAAGCCCGCGACGTACGCCGCCAGACCGCTCACCTTCCAGTTGCCGTACGGCCCAGACGGGTCGGTCAGGCCCGCGAGGTCGTAGTGGCCGCGGCGCACCAGGTAGTAGTCGGTCAGGTTGACGGCGGTCCACGGGATCATCGTGTACAGCAGCATCAGGAGGAAGTTGTGGAAGTCCAGCAGGAAATCGTCCGAGCTGGCGAAGGCAGCGGCGAGGACCGCGGCGCTGGCCGCCAGCATCACGACGACCCGCAGGCCCGGCCGCGTGCCCACCCGCGCAATCCCGTCGGCCATCGACAGCAGCGTCAGGCTTCCGGTGTACAGGTTGATGGTGCAGACCCCGACCAGCCCGAGAAGCGCCACGAAGAGGGCGATACCGCCGAAGCCGCTGAAGAGCTGGTCCCCGGCCAGGCGCACGCCCTCGAGGGAGCCGCCGGGCGCTGAGGCACCGAGATAGGCGCCGAGCAGCATCAGCCAGACGGCTCCGGCCGCCGACCCGAGGTAGGACCACCACAGCGGCGCGCGGTGCCCGACATCGACCGGCAGGTAGCGTGAGTAGTCGGACACGTACGGTGCCCAGGCGAGCTGGTATCCCGCCGAGATGCCGAACATCACCAGGAACGGCGTCCACGCGACGGACTCGTAGGAGCCTGCCGGAAGGTCGAGACCGGTGGCTGCCCCCAGCGTCAGGAGAGCGAACAGCGCGATGAAGAGGAACGACATGTACCTCTCGGCGGCGTGGATCCACCGATAGCCGACGCTCGCCAGAGTCAAAGCCCCGGCCGCGGCCAGCACGTACCCCACTCGGTCGGAGGCAGCCGTGGTCATCGACAGTGCCTGACCGAAGATCTTGAGGTTGAAGACGTTGAATCCCAAGACCATGACGACGACCAGCGCCATGGGGAGCATCACTCCCAGGTAGCCGAACTGGGCGCGGGACTGGATCATCTGCGGCAGGCCCAGCCGAGGTCCCTGCGCGGAGTGGAACGCCATGAAGAACGTCCCGAAGAGGACCCCGCTCACGATGCCGGCCGCGGAGGTGAGGAAGTTCGCACCGATCAACGGACCGATGAGGCCCACCGCCAGTGTCGCGATGTGCGCATTGGCCATGAACCAGATGGTCGCCAGGTGCCACGGTCGCCCGTGTCGCTCGCTCTCCGGCACGTGCTCGATCGACCGGGTCTCCACGGTCGGCGGCAGCTCACTTCTGTTCGACATGGTTGACCTCAGTGCTTCTCATGATGGCGGGTGGAGGAAGGAGCGACGGCATCGGCGATGCCGGCCAGCGCAGTGGCGTGCTCGCCCGGACGCATGCGCGGCTGGGGCAGGCTGGAGAGCTTGACGACCACGAGGTCGCGCGTGGGATCGAGCCAGAGGCACTGGCCGTGGATCCCGAGGGCGAAGGAGCTGCCGCTGTGATCGCCGGTGACCCACCACTGGTTGCGGTAGGTGCCGCGGGCGTAGTGGCTCCTGAACTCGCGGCCGATCTCGTCGTCGAGACCGGTCGACGGATCGCCGTCGTGGATGTCGCCCAGCCAGGGCGACGGCACGACACGCCGTCCCGAGCTGGCACCGCTCTCGAGCATGGAGCGCCCGAACCGGGCGAGGTCACGAGCGGTCGCGCTCACGCCGGCGCACGCGTAGGGCACACCTCGTTCGTCCACGGTCACGACGGCGTCGTGCTCGGCGCCGATGCGTGACCAGAGCCGCTGCGAGATCAGGTCCACGTAGCTGGAGCCGCTGGCTCGCTCGAGGACCCACGCCAGCACGTCGGTCGTGGCCGAACAGTAGAAGAAGCGCTCCCCGTGACGACCGTCGCCACGCACGCGCGTCAGGAAGTCGCGCACGCCACGCGGGTCCTGGTCTCGACGCGGCCGCCAGCCGGCGGCACGGTCCATCTGATGCACCTGCGACCCCGGATCGACGTAGTCGTGGCTGAACCGGAGGGACACCCTCATGTCGAGGAGGTCCCGGACGGTCGCCGTCTCGAACCCGGAGGCACTCAGCTCGGGAACGTAGTCCGACACCCGGGCGGCGAGATCCACCGTGCCGTCGCCCACCAGCTCTCCGGCCGCGGTGCCCAGAAGCGACTTCGACACCGAGAACAGCGCGTGGCGCCGATGAACAGCCGCGTCTCGCTGTCGCTGGCCTCGGCCCAGTTCGGGGTCGCCGTGGTCACCGACCTACCCCGGTTCGGGGCACACCCACTCCTGATCCAGTCGTCAGCCACGCCCCTGACGCTTCCCCTTCATGCGTGCTGGCCAGCCCACCACTATGCGGCTGCGGCCATCGAGCCGTTCGTGGCCAGGCTGCGCGACTTCAACACCACGCGGATCCATGCGACCGCCTGGCAGCAGGGATTCACCCAGGACTGACCCGACCTCTCACAACGCCGTCGCCATCGCCGCACACGCCCGCAACCACGACCGCCGGGTGTCGGCGGAGAGCTGGGCGTAGGGCACGACCGAGCCGGAGACCAGCGCCGGGTCGTAGGGCACACGGTAGACGCCGCGGGTGCGCTGCTCGTAGACCTGCACCAGGTCGCGCGCGAGCGCCGCGTCGACCTGCGGGCTCGGGTCCGAGAGCACGGTGATGGTCTTGTACTTGAGGTTCTCGTGGCCGGCGTCCTGCAGCGCGTCGAGCATCCACAGACCGCTGTAGCCGGTGTCCTCGCGGACCGTGCTGGTGACGACGAGGAGGTCGGCGGCGCCGGCCGCCGCCAGCCAGTTCTCGGCCCTCAGGTTGTTGCCGGTGTCGACCAGCAGCACCCGGTAGAAGCGCTCGAGCAGCGCATGGACCTCGGCGAAGTCGTCGGCATGGATGACGCCGGTGACGTCAGGCCGCTCGTCGGAGGCGAGGACGTCGAAGTGCGCGTCGCCCTGGGAGCGCACGAACGCGCCCAGGTCGCCGATCCGCGACTGGTAGACGTCCTTGAACCGGCCGAGGTCCTCGAGCAGCTCGCGCGTGGTGTTGCGGTGCGAGCCGCGCGCGCCGCGCATCCCCAAGGTGCCGCGCGTCTCGTTGTTGTCCCACGCCACGACGCCGCCGCCGCGCACCGTGCCGAAGGTGTAGCCGGCCGCCAGTACCCCGGTCGTCTTGGCCGCGCCGCCCTTCGGGTTGACGAAGGCGATGGTCCGCGGGCCGTCGAAGTCCTTCTGGATCGCGGCGCGGTCGGCCTCGTAGGACCGCTCGGCCGCCCCCATCGCCGGCTTCACCAGCCCACCGCTCCAGCGGCGCACCCGCCCGCGCCAGCCCCACGTCGCCGGCCCGGCCGTGGTCTCTCGGTCGCGGCGGTCGAGGAAGTCGGTGGCGGTCATGAAACGCCGTGGCTCCGGCACAGGTACGGCGACCGGCGGAGCGGCCGGGGGCGGAGGAGGCGCGACCGGAGGAGGCACGACCGAAGGGGGTGCGGCAGGAGGAGCTGCCGGCGGCGGACCCGGCGACGGCGGCGGTCCGACGGGCGGCGGCCCGAGCGGGTCGGTCAGCGGGTCGAAGAGGGGGTCGGTCGACGAGTGACTCACGGGTACCTCCGAGATAGGCAGCGCTCGCCCGCCAACCTACCCCGGCGGCGCCGCGGTCAGGACACGGCCGACAGCGCGGTCTCGATGACCCGGTGGAAGGTCGGGTAGGCGAAGTGCATCCCGCGCAGTGTCACGAGCGGCACCTCGGCATGCACCGCGGTCACCAGCATCCCGATGATCTCGCCACCGGCCGGTCCGACGGCGGTCGCGCCGACCAGGACGCCGCGGTCGAGGTCGACGACCACCTTGACCAGCCCGTCGTTGCCGATCTTGTGCAGCCAGCCCCGGCTGGACTCGGGCAGCGGAGCGGTGCCGACGCCCACGCGGATGCCCGCCTGCCGAGCCTGATCCTCGGTCATCCCGACCGAGCCGACCTCCGGGTCGGTGAAGGTGGCACGCGAGACGGCGCGGTAGTCGGCCCACGGTCCGTCCTCGCCGGTGAGGTCGCGGATCGCGACGTTCGCCTGGTACATCGACATGTGGGTGAAGGCGCCCTCGCCGGTGATGTCGCCGATCGCCCACAGGCCCTCGGCGCCCGCGACCCGCATCCGCTCGTCGACGTCGATCACCCGTGCGCCGGCGTCGAGCCCGACGGTGTCGAGGCCCACGTCGCCGAGATTGGTACGACGCCCCGCGGCGACCAGCAGCGCCTGGGCGCCGATCGACGTACCGTCCGCGAGGCCGATGCTGAACGCGCCCTCATGGCTGACCGCGGTGACGCCCACCCCGGCCCGGACGGCGATCCCCTCCGCGCCGAGGGCCGCGGCCACGACACCACTGGCCTCGGGCTCCTCCGGACCGAGGATCCGCTCGCCGGCCTCGACGACGGTGACCTCGACCCCGAACCGCGAGAAGGCCTGCGCCAGCTCGCATCCGATGGCGCCGCCGCCGAGCACGACCAGCGAGGACGGCAGCTCGCGCAGCCGGACGGCGTCCCGGTTGGTCCAGTACGGCGTGTCGGCGAGGCCCTCGATCGGCGGGACGGCCGGCTCGGTGCCGGTGTTGAGCACCACGCCCCGTCGAGCGCTGACGGCGACCTCGCCATCAGCGGTGGCCACCACGACCCGGCCGGGCCCGGCGAGCCGGCCGTGCCCGCGCACGAACCGCGCGCCGGCCTGCTCCAGCCGCTCGACCGCGACGGTGTCGTCCCAGTCGTCGGTGGCCTCGTCGCGGATCCGGTCGGCGACCACCGCCCAGTCCGCGTGGACGTCCGCGGTACCGGCCAGGGCGGCCACCCGGCGCGCCTCGGCGAGCGCGTCGGCGGCGCGGATCATCATCTTCGACGGGATGCACCCGAAGTAGGGGCACTCGCCGCCGACGAGGCGTCGGTCCACCCCGACCACGGCGAGCCCGGCTCGGGCGAGCGACGCGGCGAGGTGCTCACCGCCGGGCCCGAGCCCGATGACGACGACGTCGGCTTCCAGGGCGTCCAGCGTGTCCGGCATGGCCCCCACACTGGCACGAGGGTGGTCGTCAGACCAGCGTCGCCTTCTTGCGCTGGATCGCGCCGAGCACGCCGTTGACGAACGCCGGCGAGTCGTCGGTCGACAGCTCGCGGACCAGGCCCATGGCCTCGGTCACGGCGACGGTGTCGGGGACGTCGTCGGCCCACAGCAGCTCCCAGACACCGATCCGGAGCACGTTGCGGTCGACCGCCGGCATCCGGGCCAGGCTCCAGTCGGTGGAGAACTCCTCGAGCACCTCGTCGATCCGCGCGCAGCGCTCGCTGACGCCGCGCACCAGCTCGGAGGTGTAGGGGTTCGCCGGGGGCTCGCCCTCGGCGATCACCCGCGCGAGCGCCTCGGCGCCCGTCTCGCCGCGCAGGTCGGCGGCGTACAGGACGTCGAGGGCGCGCTTGCGAGCCTTGGTCCGGGCTCCCATCAGCCCTTCACACGGCTCAGGTAGGAGCCGCCCTCGCGGGTGTCGACCTTGATCCTCTCGCCCTGCTCGATGAACAGCGGGACCTGGATCTCGGCGCCGGTCTCGAGCGTGGCGGGCTTGGTGCGGCCGGTGGCGGAGTCACCGACGACGCCGGGCTCGGTGTAGGACACGACGAGCTCGACCGAGGCCGGCATCTCGATGAAGAGCACACGGCCCTCGTTGGTGGCCAAGATGACCTCCTGGTTCTCCAGGAGGAAGCCCGCGGCGGTGCCGACGATGGCGGGATCGACCTCGAGCTGGTCGTAGTCCTGCACGTCCATGAAGACGAAGTTGGTGCCGTCGTTGTAGAGGTACTGGAACGAGCGGCGGTCGACCGTGGCGGTCTCGACCTTGGTGCCGGCGTTGAAGGTCTTGTCGACGTTCTTGCCGGACTCGACGTGCTTGAGCTTGGTGCGGACGAACGCGGGTCCCTTGCCCGGCTTCACGTGCTGGAACTCGACCACCTGCCAGAGCTGGCCCTCCAGGTTCAGCACCATGCCGTTCTTGAGGTCGTTCGTGGTTGCCATGCGCCAGCCTTCTGTCGAGATGTCCAAAGATCGAGGCCCCAAGCACAGGGCCAGCACTCGATTCTAGTGGGCACCCCGGGCTGCGATGAATTCGAGTGCCTGCCGGTAGCCGTCGATGCCCTTCCCGGAGACGGTGGTCGCGGCGTACGGCTCGACGTACGAGGTGTGCCGGAACTCCTCGGGACGCTCCTTGGGCTCGGAGATGTGGACCTCCACCAGGGGTGCGCTCAGCTGGGCGCAGGCGTCGTAGATCGCGAGCGAGTAGTGGGTCCAGGCGGCGGCGTTGAGTACCACGGGGATGTCGTCGTCGGCCGCGCCGTTGAGCCAGTCGAGCAGCTCGCCCTCGTGGTTGGTCTGGCGCACCTCGACCTCGAGCCCCAGGTCGCGGCCCCAGCCGACGCACAGCTGGGCGAGCTCCGCGTGGGTGGTGTGACCGTAGATCTCGGGCTGGCGACGACCCAGGCGCCCGAGGTTGGGGCCGTTGAGCACCAGGACCCTGCGAGACGATCGCTGCGCGATCTCCTCAGGGACCCGGGTCATGCGGCACCTCCCGACAGCGCGTCGTACGCCGCGCGCAGGTCGTCCTCCGCCGGCCCGGCCAGCACGACGGGCCGGGCGAGGTCGGCCAGCACGACGAAGCGCAGCTGGTTGCCGCGGGCCTTCTTGTCGACGCGCATGGTGGCGAGCAGGGTGTCGAAGTCGGCGCCACTCCACGAGGTCGGCAGCCCGACCCGGCCGAAGGCGGCGCGGTGGCGCGCGACGACGTCGGGCGCCAACCCTCCGGCCCGGGCCGCGAGCTCGGCGACGAAGACGCACCCGATCGCGACCGCCTCGCCGTGCCGGATCGAGTAGTCGGTGGCCTTCTCGATCGCGTGGGCCAGGGTGTGACCGTAGTTGAGGACCTCGCGGCCGGGGTGACCGTCGACTCCCCCGGTCTCCTTGAGGTCACCGGCGACGACCGCGGCCTTGACCCGGATCGCGCGCTCGACGAGCTCGCGCAGCACCGGCGAGTGGGGGGTCAGCGTGTCGGGATCGGTCTGCTCCACCAGCTCGAGGATCCGCGGGTCGGCGATGAAGCCGCACTTGACGACCTCGCCGAGGCCGGCGACGAGCTCGGCGCGCGGCAGCGTGTCGAGCAGCGCCAGGTCGCACAGGACGCCGGCCGGCTCGTGGAAGGAGCCGACCAGGTTCTTGCCGGCCGGCGTGTTGATCCCGGTCTTGCCACCGACGGCGGCGTCGACCATCGCGAGCACCGTGGTGGGGACGTGGACGACCGCGACGCCGCGCAGCCAGGTGGCCGCGACGAACCCGCCGAGGTCCGTGGTCGCGCCGCCGCCGAGCGTGACCACGGCGTCGGAGCGGGTGAAGCCTTCCTCGCCGAGCGACTCCCAGCAGGCCGCGGCGACCTCCCAGCCCTTCGCCTCCTCGCCGTCGGGCACCTGGAGCACGATCACGTCGAGGCCGTCGAGCAGGTCCGCGAACGGCTCCAGCAGATCCTCCAGCGACTCGGGCGTGATCACCGCGACCCGCTGGACGCCGGTGGGCAGCAGGCCACGGAGGCGGTCGAGGACGCCGTGGCCGACCACGACGTCGTACGGCGCCGCGGTGGGCACCGGGATCACGGTGGGCTCGCTCACGCGGCATCTCCCTGGAGGGCGGTGACGATCTCGGCGGTGATCTCGACGGGCTCGCGCCCGTCGGTGTCGACGGTGATCCGGGCCAGGCCGGCGTAGACCGGGGCGCGCTCGTCGAGGAGCTGCTTGACCCGGGCGCGCACGTTGCCGAGCAGCAGCGGGCGCCCGGAGCCCAGTCCGACCCGCTTGACGGCGTCGGAGAGACCGACACGCAGGAACACGACCCGGTGGTCGGCGAGCAGCGCCCGCGTGGCCGGGTCGAGGACCGCGCCGCCGCCCAGGGACAGCACGCCGTCGTGGTCGGCCAGCGCCTGCGCGACCGCGACCCGCTCGAGCGCCCGGAAGCTCGCCTCGCCGTCCTCGACGAAGATGTCCTGGACGGACTTGCCGTGCTGGGCCTCGATCAGCTCGTCGGTGTCGGCGAAGTCGACGCCGAGCCGCTCGGCCAGCAACCGGCCGACGGTGGTCTTGCCGGCGCCCATGGTGCCGATCAGGACCGCACGCGGTCCCGTCACTTGAACCGCAGGGTGTCGAGGTACGACTGCACGTTGCGCCGGGTCTCCTGCACGGAGTCGCCGCCGAACTTCTCCAGCACCGCCTCGGCGAGCACCAGCGCGACCATCGCCTCGGCGACGATGCCGGATGCGGGGACCGCGCAGACGTCGGAGCGCTGGTGGTGGGCGACCGCCTCCTCGCCGGTGGCGAGGTCGACCGTGCGCAGCGCCCGCGGGACGGTCGCGATCGGCTTCATCGCCGCGCGGACGCGGAGGATCTCGCCGGTGGTCATGCCGCCCTCGGTGCCGCCGGAGCGACCCGACACCCGGCGCAGGCCCTCCTCGGTCGGGACGATCTCGTCGTGCGCGAGCGAGCCCGGCGTCGCGGCGAGCTCGAAGCCGTCGCCGACCTCCACGCCCTTGATCGCCTGGATGCCCATCAGCGCGCCGGCCAGGCGCGCGTCGAGGCGGCGGTCCCAGTGGACGTGGGAGCCGAGGCCCGGCGGCAGGCCGTGGACCACGACCTCGACGACGCCGCCGAGGGTGTCGCCGTCCTTGTGGGCCTGGTCGATCCGCTCGACCATGAGCTTGGAGCCGTCGGCGTCGAGGCAGCGCACCGGGTCGGCGTCGAGGTGGACGACGTCGTCGGGCGTCGGGAGCTCGCGCGACGGCGTACGGACGCCGCCGATCTCGAGCACGTGGCTGACGATCCGCGCGCCCGTGGCCTGCTCGAGGAAGTTGCTGGCCACCCGGCCCAGCGCCACCCGGGCCGCGGTCTCGCGCGCGGAGGCGCGCTCCAGGATCGGGCGGGCGTCGGCGAAGTCGTACTTCTGCATGCCCGCGAGGTCGGCGTGGCCGGGCCGCGGGCGGGTGAGCGGGGCGTTGCGGGCCTGCGCCTCGAGCACGGCGGGGTCGACGGGGTCCGCCGCCATCACCGTCTCCCACTTCGGCCACTCGGTGTTGCCGACCTGGATCGCGACCGGGCCGCCCTGGGTGCGACCGTGCCGGACGCCGCCGGTGATGGTGACCTCGTCGGCCTCGAACTTCATCCGGGCGCCGCGGCCGTAGCCGAGACGACGACGGGCGAGCGAGTCGGAGATGTCATCGGTCGTGACCTCGACGTGGGCCGGCAGGCCCTCGAGGATCGCGACCAGGGAGGGGCCGTGGGACTCCCCCGCGGTCAGCCAGCGCAACATGGGCACCAGTCTCCCACGGTGGGTTCAGCCGCCGAGGACCTGTCCCACGACGACAGCGACCAACCCACCCAGCACGAGGAACGGCCCGTACGGCACCCGCCGGCCGATCATCGTGCCACGGCGCCGCAGCGGCACCATCCCCACGACGCCGAGGACCGCGGCCGCCACGACGGACACGACCAGGACACCGGCGCCGAAGGGGCCGAGCGCGATGCCGAGCAGCGCGCCGAGGCGCACGTCGCCGCCGGCCATGGCGCGTGGGCTGATCAGCCTCATCAGCCCGTAGTAGCCGCCCAGCCCGACGAACCCGATCAGCCCCCACAGCGCCACCCGCGGCTCGCCGACGATCAGCGCGACCACGCCGACCAGGAGCCCGGCACCGAGCCAGGAGGGGCGGATCAGGCGGGACGGGAGGTACCAGGTGACATAGTCGATCACGGTCAGCGCACAGCACACCGGGACCAGGGCGAGCAGCCACAGCAGCGCCCAGCCCCACCCGATCACCAGACCCAGCACGCCGCCCGCGAGCCCGCACCCGACGGCGCTGCGCAGCCGCAGGCCGGGCCGGGCGGCGAGCTCGGCGAACGGGACATGGTCCGGGTAGTCCTCCGGGTTCTCGGCCGGGTCGTGCTCCGGCTCGGGGCACAGCGCGATCAGGGTGGGGACGAGCAGCCCGCTCGCCGCGCCGATCAACACGCCGACCAGTGCCGGCACCCATTCCATGGCCGAAACCTACCGAGCCGCGAGCGCCGCTTCGCCCGCCGAGCGCATGGCGTCGAGTGGCCCGTCCTGCCCAGTGAACATGCCGAACTGGAGCACCGCCTGGTGGATGAGCAGGTCCAGGCCGGAGACGACAGTGGCCCCCGTGTGCAGGGCAGCCGCGACCAGGGGCGTGGGCCACTCGTTGTAGGTCACCTCGAACACCACATCCGCCGGGAGCACGCGCCCGACCAGCTCGGGCGTCTGGGCACCGACGGGCACGGTCGACACCACGACGTCACCGCCCGCACCAACGGCGCCGAGTGATACGACGTCGACCGACGGCGCCGCGGGGTGGCGGCGGATCGCCTCGACCGCCTCGGCCGCGTTGGCGGGGTTGCGGGCCGCGACGGTGATCGCGCCGATCCCCAGGTCCACGAGGGCGAGCCCGACGCTCGCGGCCGTCGCCCCGCCGCCGAGGATCGTGGCGACCGACAGGGTCCCGGTGAAGCGCTCCCGGATCGCCGCCGCCGCACCCGGCACGTCGGTGTTGTCGGCGAACCAGCCCTTCCCCCGGCGAACCAGGGTGTTGGCGCCGCCCGCCAGCACGGCGAGCTCGGAGACCTCCTCGGCCAGCGCCAGCGCCTCCCGCTTGAGCGGCGCGGTCACGGACAGGCCGCGCCACTCGGGACCGAGGCCGGCCACGAAGCCGGCCAGTCCACCGGCGGGCACTCGGACGGCGTCGTACGTCGCGTCGATGCCGAGCGCGGCGTACCCGGCGCCGTGCAGGGCGGGCGAGAGCGAGTGGGCGATCGGGTCGCCCAGGACCGCGCAGCGCATCAGACGACCATCAGCAGGCGTCGGAGGTCTTGCAGTACTCACGCAGCCGCTCGGTGGCGGCGTTGTGCTCGGCCAGGGTCGTCGAGAAGACGGTCTCGCCGGTCTTCAGGTTGACCACGACCCAGTACAGCCACGGTCCGTCGGCCGGGTGCAGCGCGGCGTCGATGGTCGCCTCGCCCGGGTTGCCGATCGGGCCCGGCGGCAGGCCGGTGCGGGCATAGGTGTTGTACGGCGAGTCGATGTCGCGCTGCGTCGAGGTGGTCCACACCTCGCCGGAGAGCCCGTTGGCGTACGCGACCGTGGCGTCCGACTGCAACGCCATGCCCCGTTCGAGCCGGTTGTAGATCGCGCGGGCGACCTTCGGGTAGTCCTCGGTGCGGTTGGCCTCGAACTCCAGCATGCTCGCGACGGTGAGCACCTCGTGGGCCGTCAGGCCGACGTCCTGCGCCTGGGCATCGAGGTCGAGGTCCTCCATGACCGACTGCCCCTTGGCGACCATCGCGGCCAGGATCGACTGCGGGGTGTCGGTCGGGGTGATCGTGTACGTCGCCGGGAACAGGTAGCCCTCCGGGTTGCCGGCCGCGGAGGCGGGCAGGCCGAGGGCGGCCGGGTCGGCCAGCACCGCCTGGAACTGCTTGGCCTTGAAGTCGGTGTTCTTGGCCAGGATCTTGACGATGTCGGAGGTGCGCTTGCCCTCGGGGATGGTCACCGTGTCCTGCGCGATCTGCGAGGGGTCGACCAGGATCGCGACGACGTCGGCGGCCTTCATCTCGCTCTTGAGCAGGTAGGTGCCGGCCTGGATCTTGGTGGACCGGCCGTCCTTGGCCGCGGCATCCACGAAGGCCTCCGAGGAGGCGACGACGCCGAGGTCCTCGAGCTCGGCACCCATCGAGGAGACCGACTGGCCGGGGTCGATGACGAAGGTGACCTCGCCGCTGCCCGGCCCGGCGAAGTCCTCGGGCCCGGCGAACATGTCCTTCACGTCCGAGATCGCGCCGCGCGCGAACCAGGCGACGATGCCGCAGAACAGCACCACGACGAGCAGCATCGGCAGGCACCCGCCCCGACGACGCCTCTCCGCCCGCCGCCGGCCGCCGGCCGACGTACCGGGGAGCAGGTCGTGACCTGTGTCCTCGACCTGCTCGGGCAGCGGCTCAGTCATGCGTCTCCTCGTGCGTGGGGCTCACCAGCTCCCCCGCAGGGGTGCCGGTCGCGCGTTCTGCATCCAGCGCCTGCTGGAGGATGACGACGGCCGCGACCTGGTCGACCACGGCTCGGCGCTTCGCTCCCTTGCGCTGGTCGCGCAGCATAGCCTCAGCCGTCACCGTGGTGAGTCGCTCGTCGACCAGGCGCACCGGGACGGGGTCGATCCGACGCGCGAGCCGTACGGCGAACTCGCGGGTCTTGAGGGCCGCCGGCCCCTCCCCGCCGCCGAGCGAGCGGGGCAGCCCCATCACGACCTCGACGGCGTTCTCCTCGGCGAGGATCTGGTGGATCCGGCGCAGGTCGCCCTTGCCTCGGCGCACCGTCTCGACCGGCGTGGCGAGCACGCCGGACGGGTCGCTGCGAGCGACGCCGATCCGGGCGTCGCCCGGGTCGACGCCGAGGCGGACGCCGTGTCTCACGCCGACGCGACCGCCGCGGTCACGGCAGCCAGGGCCTCGTCGATCCGGGACACGTCGGTGCCACCGCCCTGCGCCAGGTCGGCCTTGCCGCCGCCCTTGCCGTCGAGGAAGGGCGCCGCCGCGCGGACCAGGTCGCCGGCCGCGAGGCCGCGGGCCTGGGCCGCGTCGTTGAGCGCGGCCACGATCGCCGCCTTGCCGTCGGCCGCGCCGATCAGCACGACGGCCGCCGGGGCGTCGCCGGCGAGCCGGGCCCGGACGTCGGTCGCGAGGGTGCGCACGTCGCCGCCCGCGGCGCCGTCGAGCCGCTGGGCGACCAGGCGCACGCCGTTGACGTCGCTCGCACCCTCGGCGAGCGCGGCCCCGCCGGAGAGCAGCTGGGCGAGGCGGATCCTGTCGATCTCCTTCTCCGTGTGCTTGAGGCGGTCCATCAGATCGCCCACCCGGCCGACGATGTCGCCGGGCTGGGTCTTGAGCAGGGTGGAGAGCTGGCCGACCACGTCCCGCTCCCTGGCGAGATAGGAGAAGCCCTCGACTCCGGTGAGCGCCTCGATGCGGCGGTTGCCGGAGCCGACGCTGGCCTCGCCGGTCACCACGATGGTGCCGATCTGGCTGGAGTGGTCGACGTGCGTGCCACCGCAGAGCTCGCGCGACCACGGGCCGCCGATCTCGACGACGCGGACCTTGGTGTCGTCGTACGTCTCGCCGAAGAGGGCCAGCGCGCCCCAGTCCTTGGCCTCGCTCAGCGTCATGTACTGCCACCCGACCGGAAGGTCCGCGCGCAACGCGTTGTTGGCGACCTGCTCGATGTCGTGGACCTGCTCGGACGAGAGCGCGCTGAGCCAGCCGAAGTCGAGACGCAGGTATCCGGGCCGGTTGTAGGAGCCGGACTGCAGCGCCGTGGGGCCGAGCACCTCGCGCAGCGCGGCGTGGATGACGTGGGTGCCGGAGTGCGCCTGGCGGGCGCCGATGCGCCACTGCGGGTCGACCTTCGCGTGCAGCACCGACGCGTCGGCGGGCAGCTCGCCGTCGACGACGCGGACCTGGTGGACCACCAGCCCGCGGACCGGGCGCTGGACGTCGAGCACCTCGAGCGCGCCGCCCTCGAACTCGATGATGCCGGCGTCGGCGACCTGGCCGCCCGACTCGGCGTAGAACGGAGTGCGGTCGAGGACCAGCTCGCCGATCTCGCCGTTGCCGAGGCTGCCGACCGCGGCCCCCTCGCGCAGCAGTGCCAACGGCCGGGACTCGGTCTCGAGCGTCTCGTAGGCCAGCCACTCGGTCGGGCCGTTGGCGTCGAGGATGGCGCGGTAGACGCCGGTGTCGGCGTGCTGGCCCTTCTTGGCGCGCGCGTCGGCCTTGGCCCGCTCGCGCTGCTCGGCCATCAGCTGCCGGAAGCCCGGCTCGTCGACGCTCAGACCCGCCTCGGCGGCCATCTCGAGGGTCAGGTCGATCGGGAAGCCGTAGGTGTCGTGGAGCGCGAACGCCTTGTCACCGGGGATGGTGGTGGCGCCGGACTGCCTCACGTCGCCCGCGGCCAGGTCGAAGATCTGGGTGCCTGCCTGGAGCGTCTTGCGGAACGCCTCCTCCTCCGCGTAGGCCACCTGGGCGATCCGGTCCCAGCCGGAGACCAGCTCGGGATAGCTCTCCCCCATCTTGTCGCGGGAGACCGGCAGCAGCTCGGGCAGCGAGGGGTCCTGGTAGCCGAGCAGGCGCATGTTGCGCACCGCGCGGCGCAACAGGCGGCGCAGCACGTAGCCGCGGCCCTCGTTGCCGGGGGTCACGCCGTCGCCGATGAGCATCAGCGAGCTGCGGACGTGATCGGCGACGACCCGGAAGCGGACGTCGTCGACGTGAGCGTCGCCACCGGGTGCGCCGTACTTCTTGCCGGAGAGCTCCATGGCCTTCTCGATCACGGGGAAGACCGTGTCGATCTCGTACATGTTGTGCTTGCCCTGGAGCAGGTACGCGACCCGCTCCAGGCCCATGCCGGTGTCGATGTTCTTGCTCGGCAGCGGGCCCGCGATGTCGAAGTCGTCCTTCGCGCGGACGGCGCTGAGCTCCTCCTGCATGAAGACCAGGTTCCAGATCTCCAGGAACCGGTCCTCGTCGGCCTCGGGGCCGCCGTCGGGGCCGAACTCGGGGCCGCGGTCGATGTAGATCTCGCTGCACGGGCCGCCGGGACCGGGGACGCCCATGTTCCAGTAGTTGTCCTTGAGCCCGCGCGGCTGGATCCGCTCGTCGGGCAGGCCCGCGATCCGCTTCCAGGCGTCGCGCGCCTCGTCGTCCTCGGGCAGCACGGTGACCCAGATCCGCTCGGGGTCGAAGCCGAAGCCGCCGTCGGCCTGGGCGTTGGTGATCAGCTCCCAGGCGTACTGGACGGCGCCCTGCTTGAAGTAGTCACCGAAGGAGAAGTTGCCGTTCATCTGGAAGAACGTGCCGTGCCGGGTGGTCTTGCCGACCTCCTCGATGTCGAGGGTCCGCACGCACTTCTGCACGCTGGTCGCCCGCTGGAACGGCGGCGTCTCCTGGCCCAGGAAGTAGGGCTTGAACGGCACCATGCCGGCGTTGACGAAGAGCAGGTTGGGGTCATCGAGCAGCAGCGACGCCGACGGTACGACGGTGTGGCCGCGCCCCTCGAAGTGGGCGAGGAACCGGTTGCGGATCTCCGCGCTGCTCAGGTACTGCTCGCTCAACGGGTGCCTTCTCTGCTGGGTGTGGTGGTGGGATTGATGAGCTGGGGCGGACCGGCGTCCGCGCCGTCGAAGCGCTGGCGCAGGTGGATCTCGGCCGCGGCCTGGCCCCGGGCGACCTCCTCGCCGAACAGCCGGGCGCCGAGGACCGCGGCGCCGATCCGGTCCCGCATGCCGTCGGGGGTGAACGCCTCGGCGAGGCGGCGGACCCGGACCATGCCGTAGACACCGGCGGCCGCACCGGCCGCGAACCAGACCCCCGCCCTCACGACGACACCTCCACGTCGGGGCGCAGGGTCGCTCGGTGACGCGTCTCCAGGTCGCGGCGCGCCGCCTTGAGCATCAGCCGGCGCTCCTTGCGCGAGCGCTTGACCTCGCGCCTCATCTCGAACCGGATCCGGTTGCGGACCTCGGGCGAGAGCGCCCGGCGCAGCCCCGCGGCGAGCGCCGCGGTCTTGATCACGCTCTCGCGCAGCACGATGTCGGCGAACATCGGCGCGGGTACGACGCGCGCGGGGACCCGGGGGCCGTGCTCCTGGCCGAGGTCGGTGATGACGTACTCCCGGTCGTCCACCACCGCGACCGGTGTCCGCTCGCGGCGCCGTGTGGACTCCTGCCTGGCCCGCAGCTCGGTCTCGATGCCGGCCAGCTGCTCGCGCAGCGCCTCGGCGTCCTGGGCCGCCGCCTCCAGCAGCGCCTCGGTGTGGCTGCGCGCCCGGCGCACGGCCCGGGACAGCCGGTACGCCGCGACCGCGAGCGCCACGACGGCGACGAGGGTCACCACGACCAGCCAGGTCGGGACGGCGATGTCGGAGGTCACGACGAAGTAGCCTACTTGCCGCGGATGAGGCGGCGTACCCGCTCCCACCGCTGCTTGACCGCCGCCTCGGCGCCGTGCTCGGTCGGGCGGTAGTAGGCCGCGTCGAGGACCACGTCGGGCGCGTACTGCTGCTCGGCGACCCCGAAGGGCGCGTCGTGGCTGTAGACGTAGCCGACGCCGTGGCCCAGATCCTTGGCACCGGAGTAGTGCGCGTCGCGCAGGTGGGGCGGGACCTGGCCGATCTTGCCGGCCCGCACGTCGCCGATCGCGGCCCCGATCGCCGTGGTCACGGCGTTGGACTTCGGCGCCACCGCGAGCGCGATGGTGGCGTGCGCCAAGGTGAGCTGGGCCTCGGGCATGCCGATCAGCTGGACCACCTGGGCGGCGGCCACCGCGGTGGTCAGCGCGGTCGGGTCGGCCAGCCCGATGTCCTCGCTGGCCAGGATCATCAGTCGCCGGGTGATGAAGCGCGGGTCCTCTCCCGCCTCGATCATCCGGGCGAGGTAGTGCAACGCGGCGTCGGCGTCGGAGCCCCGGACCGACTTGATGAAGGCGCTGACGACGTCGTAGTGCTGGTCGCCGTCGCGGTCGTAGCGCACCGCCGCCTGGTCGGCGGCCGTCTCGGCGGTCTCGACGTCGATCACCGGTTTGGTGGTCGATCCTGTCGAGACCCCCTTGCTGCGGGCGGCGCCGGCCGCGGCCTCGAGGTAGGTCAGCGAGCGGCGGGCGTCGCCGCCGGCCAGACGGACGATGTGGTCGCGGGCGGCCTCGTCGAGCACCAGGTCGCCGCCGAGGCCGCGTTCGTCGGCGACCGCCAGGTCGAGCACGGCCGCGATGTCGTCGTCGGTCAGCGACTGCAGGCGCAGCAGCAGGCTGCGCGAGAGCAGCGGCGAGATCACGCTGAACGAGGGGTTCTCGGTGGTCGCGGCGACCAGGGTGACCCACCGGTTCTCCACGCCCGGCAGCAGCGCGTCCTGCTGCGCCTTGCTGAACCGGTGGACCTCGTCGACGAAGAGGACCGTCTCCTCCCCCGTGGCCACCAGCTGACGCCGCGCGGAGTCGATCGCCGCCCGGACCTCCTTGACCCCGGCGGAGACCGCCGAGACCTCGACGAAGCGCCGGCCGGTCTGCTGGCTGATGATCGAGGCGATCGTGGTCTTCCCGGTGCCCGGCGGACCCCACAGCAGCAGCGAGAGCGACTGGTCGCCCTCGACCAGCTGCCGCAGCGGCGAGCCGGGGGCCCGCAGCTGCTCCTGCCCGACCAGCTCCTCGAGCGTGCGCGGACGCATCCGCACCGCCAGCGGCGCCGAGGCGTGGGTGGCGTCGGCCAGCGAGCCGCCCGAGGCCGCCCCCCGGGACCCGGGGGTGTCGAACAGCTGGGGCTCGTCATCCACGGTACGAAGCCTACGGAAGCGCCAGCGCCCGCTGGTGAGGCGTCTCGCTACGCCGCTCGCCAGCGCTCGAGGCTACTCGATGAACAGCCGACTACGCGCGGCCGATCGACTTGTTGTCGAGGTCGAACCAGGTGTCGGCGTACCCGGGCTGCTCGACCAGGTCCGTGCTCGGGCTGGCGCCCGGGTCGGGCCGGCCCTCGGCGTCGACGCCGAGCAGGCCGGCGGTCAGCGGCTCGTGAGGCGCCTGGCCGAGGCGCCCCGGGAAGTGGCAGGCCACCTTGTGCTTGCGGCCGATCTGGAGCAGCGGCGGCTCGTGCCGGGCGCAGATCTCCTGGGCGATCGGGCAGCGGGTGCGGAACCGGCAGCCCGAGGGCGGGTCGATCGGGCTCGGTACGTCGCCCTGCAGCCGGATCCGCTCGATGCGGCCCCCCGTGGCAGCCTGCTTGACGTCGGGGACGGCCGACAGGAGTGCCTGGGTGTAGGGGTGGTGGGCGTTGTTGTAGATCGAGTCGCGGTCGCCGATCTCGACGATCTTGCCGAGGTACATGACCGCGATCTCCGGGCAGAAGTGCCGGACGATGGCGAGGTCGTGGGCGATGAAGAGGAACGCGACGCCGAACTCGTTCTGGATGTCCTGGAGCAGGTTGATGACCTGCGCCTGGATCGAGACGTCCAGCGCCGAGACCGGCTCGTCGGCGACCAGCAGCTTGGGCTGCAGGGTCAGCGCCCGGGCGATGCCGATGCGCTGACGCTGGCCGCCGGAGAACTCGTGGGGGTAGCGGTTGTAGTGCTCCGGGTTGAGGCCGACGATCTCGAGCAGCTCCTGGACCCGCGGCAGCACCTTGTCCTTGGGCAGGACCTTGTGGATCGCCAGCGGCGCCCCGACGATCGAGCCGACCGTCTGGCGCGGGTTCAGCGAGGTGTAGGGGTCCTGGAAGATCATCTGGATCTCGCGGCGCAGCGGCTTGAGCTCCGCTGCGTTCGCCTGCGCGATGTCCTGGCCCTCGAACCGGATCGCGCCCGCGGTCGGCTTGTAGAGCCGGGTGATCAGCCGCCCGGTCGTCGACTTGCCGCAGCCCGACTCGCCGACCAGGCCGAGCGAGGTGGCCTCGGCGACCTGGAAGGAGACGCCGTCGACGGCCTGGACCTGGCCGACGGTACGGCGGATCAGGCCGGGCGACTTGACCGGGAAGTACATCCGCAGCTGGTCGACCTCGAGGATCGGCTTCGCGTCAGCGGGCGCGACCGACGCGCCGTGGCCCGGGGTGATCGTCTCGTTCGTCATCACAGCTCCTCGGCCAGGTCCGGTGCGATGACCGGAAGCATCTCGGCCGCGTAGATCGCGTCGGGGTTGGGCAGGTGGCAGCGCTTGGTGTGCGCCGCGCCACGCTGACCGGGGACGAGCAACGGCAGCTCGGTGCGGCACAGGTCGCCGGGCACCTTGTCGCGGTGGGGGCACCGCGGGTGGAAGGCGCAGCCGGAGGGCGGGTTGAGCAGGCTCGGCGGGTTGCCGGGGATCGGGACCAGCCGCGCGTCCGTGTCACCGGTGAGGTCCGGCACGCTGGAGAGCAGCCCCCAGGTGTAGGGCATCTCCGGGTGGGTGAGGATCTCCTTGCACGGGCCGTACTCGACCGCCCGGCCGGCGTACATCACGAGCACGTCGTCGGCCATCTCCGCCACGACGCCGAGGTCGTGGGTGATGATGATGACCGCCGAGTTGAACTCGCGCTGCAGGTCCTGCAACAGGTCGAGGATCTGGGCCTGGACCGTCACGTCGAGCGCCGTGGTGGGCTCGTCGGCGATGAGCAGGTTGGGGTCGTTGATCAGCCCCATCGCGATCATGGCGCGCTGCCGCATGCCGCCGGAGAACTGGTGCGGGTAGTCGTTGACGCGCTTGTCGGGGTTGGGGATGCCGACCCGGTCGAGCATCTCGATCGCGCGCTGCTTGGCCACCTTGCGGGACACGTCGTGGTGGACCCGGTACGCCTCGCCGATCTGGTTGCCGACCGTGTAGTAGGGGTGCATCGCCGAGAGCGGGTCCTGGAAGATCATCGAGACCTCGCGTCCGCGCTTCTTGCGCATCTCCTCGGCGCCGATGTCGAGGAGGTTGACGCCGTCGAGGACGATCTCGCCGTCGAGCCTCGCGTTCGTGCCGCGGTGCAGGCCCATGATCGCCATGCTCGAGACCGACTTGCCGGATCCCGACTCGCCGACGATGCCGAGCGTCTTGCCCCGGTCGAGATCGAAGGTGAGGCCGTTGACGGCCTTGACCAGGCCGTCCTGGGTCGGGAAGTGGACCTGCAGCTCACGCACGGAGAGGAGCGGGCCGGTGGCCGTGTCCGTCGTGATGGAGGCGGACGGGGAGGTGGTGGACATTCGGGGAGCTCCTCTCAGCCCAACCGCACGCGCGGGTCGATGACGGCGTACAGCAGGTCCACGATGATGTTGGCCACGATGACGAAGCTCGCCAGCAGCAGGACCAGCCCGACGGTGGTCGGCAGGTCGAAGTCCGAGCTCGCGCGTACGGCCAGCTTGCCCATGCCGGGGTAGTTGAAGACCGACTCGGTGATGATCGCGCCGCCCATCAGGCCGGCGAAGTCGAGGCCCGCCATGGTGACGATCGGGGTGAGAGCCGCACGCAGGGCGTGCTTGTAGGTCACGGTGCGCTCGGGCAGGCCCTTGGACCGGGCCGTGCGCACGTAGTCCTCCTGGAACGACTCGATCACGTAGGAGCGCGTCATCCGGACGTAGGCGGCCATGAAGAACACGGCGAGGGTGATCGCGGGCAGGGTCAGGCTGGACAGCCAGCCGCCGACGCCGCCGTCGGCGATCGAGGTGTAGCGCGGGATGTCGGTGAGCCCCCACTTGATCGCCACGAACTTGTAGAGCACGAGACCGACGAAGAACGTCGGGAAGGCGTAGGCGATCAGGGACAGGCCGACCAGACCGCGGTCGACGATGGTGCCCTTCTTCAGGGCCGCTGTGACGCCGAGGACGATGCCCCCGACCATCCACAAGATGAAGGCGGCGACCGCGAGGGAGAAGGAGACCGGGAAGGTGTCCTTGATCAGGTTGGTGACCGTGTCGCCGCGCTCGCGGGAGTAGCCCAGGCAGGGCGCGTCGCAGTGGACGATCGTGTCCGGGGCGGTCTCGCGCAGCTTCGGGTCGTCGGGGTAGTCGCGGCCGTTGACCACGCCCTTGGCGAACTTCCACCACTGCTCGGCGAACGGGTCGTCGTAGCCCATCGCGGCGGAGGTCTGCTTCTTCTGCGCGGCCGAGCAGTTCTTGCCGCAGATGAAGGACGCCTCGTCGATCGGGGAGGCGAAGAACAGGGCGAAGGTGACGATGCTCATCACGATGAGCATGATCACGCCGGCGAAGAGCCGGCGGATGACGTACGCGAGCACAGGGGACCTCGGTGTGGGAGGAGACGGCCGGTGGGCACCGACAGTCGGGGGCCGCCCTGGGGGCGACCCCCGACTGTCTTGTGGTTAGCGGAGAATCACTTCTCCACGCCGAGCACGGCGAGGTCGGCGTAGCCGTTCACCGAGACGTTGTTGGCGTAACCGGTGATCTTGCCTCCATGCACGAAGTTGAACAGCGTGATCTCCAGCGGGATGTAGGCGACGTCCGCACCCAGCTTGGCGTCGACCGCGGCCCACTTGGTGGCGGCAGCGTCGAGGTCCGGCTCGGCGTAGGCGTCGTCGATCAGCTGGTTGACCTCCGGGCCACCCTTGTAGTTGCCGTAGTCGTTGCCGTTCGAGTCGGGCGTGATGTTGATCCGGCTGTCGAACAGCGGCGGGATGACGGTGCCGACCGAGGCCCAGTCAGCGCCCCAGCCGCCCCAGGTGACGTCGAAGTCGGCGTCCGGCTTCTGGATCACGGAGTAGTAGGTGTCCTCCAGCGGGTCCAGCTCGGTGTCGAAGCCGGCCTTGTCCCAGCCGGCCTTCAGCGCGGAGGCCTGCTTGTCGGAGGTGGGCGTGCCACCCGAGTAGGTGAACTTGATCTTCACCGGCTTCGGGGCGGCGCACTTGTCGAGCGCGGCCTTGGCGGCGTCGACGTCACCGGACTCGCCCATGGCGTCGAACGCCGGGTTGGGCTTGTAGCCGGGCACACCCGGGTTGACGACCGAGTCGGCCTGCTTGAAGTACTCCGGGCCACCGCCGGCCTTGATCCAGGCGGCGCGGTCGGTCGCGAGCTTCAGCGCCTCGCGGCAGTTGGCGTCCTTGAAGACCTCCGAGTTGAAGTTCGGCAGCACGTAGTCGACGTACGGCGACTCGACGTGCGTGTAGCGGTCGCCCGCCTCGTCCTTGCGGCTGAACAGCGCCGGCGGGAGACGACGCTCGGTCACGGAGTACTGCGCGTCACCGGAGTCGGCGAGCAGCTGCTCGTAGATCGCCTCGTCGGTGTCACCCTCGCGGAAGTCCCAGGTGTCCGGGTAGGCCTTGCGGATCGGGTCGGTCGACGCGTCCCAGTTCTCGTTGCGGACGAACTTGCCGCCGGTGCCCTCCTTCCAGGCGCCGTCGAGCTTGTAGGGACCGTTGGAGATGATCGTGAAGTTGTTCGCGTCACCCTTGTCGAGGTCCTCGCGGTACGGGTCCATGTACCGCAGCTGGGCGATCGAGTTCGGGAAGTCCGGCCACGCCTTCTTGAAGCGGTACGTGATCGTCTTGCCGTCGCAGGTCACGGCCTTGTCGTAGAGGTCCTGGCCCTTCTTGGTGTACGGGCCCTTGTACTGCGGCAGCTCGTCGTCGCCGGTGGGGATGTCCAGGTAGGTGAACAGGTAGTTGGCGGGACCACCGATGATCACGTCGGTCGCGAAGTTGCGCGACGCGCCGTACTTGAAGTCCTCACACGTGATGTCCTTGCCGTCCTCCCACTTCACGCCGTCCCTGACGGTGAAGCTCCAGGACTTGCCACCGTCGGTGGTGGTGCCGGTGTCGGTCGCGAGGTCGGCGATCGGCGTGGTGCCCTCGACCGGGTCGTCGGAGGCGGGCAGCGCCACCAGGCTGCGGTAGAACAGCCGGCCCGCGTTGTTGAGGTCACGACCGATGTACATGCGCTGGGGGTCCCAGTGCTCGACGTTGCGGACGCCGACCAGGAAGATGGCGTTGCCACCCTTCTCGGCCTTGCCTCCACTGCTCCCGCTGTTGTCGCCGTCGTCACTGCCACCGCCGCACGCGGCGAGTGTCGCCGCGAGCGCCGTGGCGGCCACGGCAGCCAATGGCTTCTTGAAGGCCATCCAACTATCTCCTTTTCGGTAGTGACGCCGGCTCGGCCGACGCCGCGGTGCTCCGGGTCCCGTGTTCGGCGGAGCACCGGGTCCTTGTGTTATCGATGTGACTTGGGATCGAGCGCATCGCGGGCGCCGTCGCCAACGAGGTTGAACGCCACGACGATGAGGGCGAGCAGGGCGCCGGGCAGGAAGAAGTACATCGGGTCGGCGCTGGTGTAGCTGACCGAGTCGCCGAGGATGTTGCCCAACGTCGGCGTCGGCGGCTTGATGCCGACCCCGAGGAAGTTGAACGCCGCCTCGGCCGAGATGTAGGCCGGCACGAGCAGCGTGACGTAGACCAGGACGGGCGCCCAGACGTTGGGCAGCACCTCCTTGAAGTACAGCCGGCGCCGTGAGGCGCCCAGCAGACGCGCGGCCTCGATGAACTCGCGCTCACGGATGGAGAGCACCTGGCCGCGCACGACACGGGCCACCGGCGGCCAGCCGAAGACGGCCAGGATGAGGATCACGTAGAAGCCGTTGGACAGGTCCGCGCTGTGGAAGAAGCCGAGACCTGGAAGATCCGCGATCTGCTTGCGGAACATCAACACCACCGGGCCGGACAGCGCCAGCAGCATCAGCGTCTGCGGGAACGACAGCGTCAGGTCGATGATCCGGCCGATCACGGCGTCGACGAAGCCGCCCGAGAAGCCGGCGACGATGCCGAGCACCGAGCCGATGATCACGGTCAAGATGGTGCCGGTCAGCGCGATCGTCAGCGACGAGGTGATCGCCAGCATCAGCCGGGCGAGCAGGTCGCGCCCCGCCCCCGGGTCGACGCCGAACGGGTGGGACCAGCTGATGCCGCCGAAGCGGCCGGCCGGAGCCACGCCGTCGTCGGAGAGCAGCTCCTGGTGGAACTCGTTGGGGTGCAAGACGCCCACGGCCACCAGGATCGGCGCCGCGATCGCGCACAGGATGATGAAGACCGTCACCGAGAACGAGATCATCGACAGCTTGTCGGCCCGGAACCGGGCGATGGCCAGCTGCGTCGGGGACCGGCCGGCCACCGACACGACGGAGTCGTCCCCGACCGGGGCGTCGGTCTCGTGGACCTCCAGTTCGGAGCCCGGGATCGTCATCTTCACCTCGTCGCCGTGAGTCACGGATGCGACGCGGGCCACCATGGCCACGCACCGTCCGCGACACTAGGCGCACCTGGTGCGTCAAGGCGATAGCGACGCGGTAACGGTTTGGTCTCGACCCCCGGCAAACCGTCCGGCGGACAGGCCTCAGGCCTTGTCTTCCTCCGCCGGACGGGCGTCCACACCGGCTTCCTTCCGCTGCTCCGGCGTGATCGGCGCCGGTGCCGCGGTGAGCGGGTCGTAGCCGCCGCCCGTCTTCGGGAACGCGATCACGTCGCGGATGGAGTCCGTGCCGGCCAGCAGCGCGACCACCCGGTCCCAGCCGAACGCGATGCCGCCGTGCGGGGGCGCGCCGTACTTGAACGCCTCGAGCAGGAAGCCGAACTTCTCCTCGGCCTCGGCCTCGCCGATCCCCATCACCTCGAAGACCCGCTTCTGGATGTCCTCGCGGTGGATACGGATCGACCCGCCGCCGATCTCGTTGCCGTTGCACACGATGTCGTAGGCCCACGCCAGCGCGCTGCCGGGGTCGGTGTCGAAGGACTCGAGGTCCTGCGGGCTGGTGAAGGCGTGGTGGACCGCGGTCCACGCTCCCCCACCGACCGCGACGTCACCGGCCGCGGTGGCCTCGTCGGCCGGCTCGAACAGCGGCGCGTCGACGACCCACAGGAAGCTCCACGCGCTCTCGTCGAGGAGCCCGCCGCGGCGGCCGATCTCGAGGCGCGCGGCGCCCAGGAGGGCGCGGCTGCTCTTGACGGCTCCGGCGGCGAAGAAGACGCAGTCGCCCGGCTGGGCGCCGACATGGGCGGCCAGGCCGGCCCGCTCCTGGTCGGAGAGGTTCTTGGCGACCGGGCCGCCGAGCTCGCCGTCGTCGGTGACCAGGACGTAGGCCAGGCCGCGCGCGCCGCGCTGCTTGGCCCACTCCTGCCAGGCGTCCAGCTGCTTGCGGGGCTGGCTGGCGCCGCCCGGCATCACCACGGCGCCGACGTAGGGCGCCTGGAAGACCCGGAACGGGGTGTCCTTGAAGTAGTCGGTGCACTCCACCAGCTCCAGGCCCATCCGCAGGTCGGGCTTGTCGGAGCCGTAGCGGGCCATCGCCTCGGCGTAGGTCATCCGCGGCAGGGGCAGCGGGATGTCGTAGCCGATCAGCTTCCACAGCGCGACGACGATCTGCTCGCCCAACGCGATCACGTCGTCTTGGGTCACGAAGCTCATCTCGACGTCGAGCTGGGTGAACTCCGGCTGGCGGTCGGCGCGGAAGTCCTCGTCGCGGTAGCAGCGCGCGATCTGGTAGTAGCGCTCCATGCCGGCGACCATCAGCAGCTGCTTGAACAGCTGCGGGCTCTGCGGCAGGGCGTACCAGCTGCCGGGCTGCAGGCGGGCCGGGACCAGGAAGTCACGGGCCCCCTCGGGCGTGCTGCGGGTCAGCGTCGGCGTCTCGATCTCCACGAAGTCGTGGGCGTCGAGCACGCCGCGGGCGGCCTTGTTGACCCGGCTGCGCAGCCGGATCGTGTCGCCCGGCGCACTGCGGCGCAGGTCGAGGTAGCGGTGCTTGAGGCGCACCTCCTCCCCCACGTCGACGTGGTCGCTGATCGGGAACGGCAGCGGCGCGGCCGCACTGAGCACCTCGACGTCGCTCGCGACGACCTCGATCGCGCCCGTGGGGAGGTTCGGGTTGGTGTTGCCCTCGAGGCGCGCGACGACCTCGCCGGTGACCTTGAGGCAGTACTCCGCGCGCAGACTGTGGGCCACCTGCTCGTCGCGGATGACCACCTGGACCACACCGCTGGCGTCGCGCAGGTCGATGAAGGCCACGCCGCCGTGATCGCGCCGGTTGGCCACCCACCCGGCAAGGGTGACGTTCTGGCCGACGTGCTCGGCACGCAGGGTGCCGGCACGGTGCGTCCTCATCGGGAGGGTGCGGGTCACTTGGATTCCTCTTCATCGGTGGTGAGGACCTGCGGTCGCAGGTCGTGGGTAGGAGGCTGCCAGGTCGCGGGATCGGCCGCGACCTGGTTCCCGTCGCGGATGTCCTTCACCTCGCCCTGGTCCGGGAACCAGACGTAGGGGATGCCGCGGCGCTCCGCGTGGCGGATCTGCTTGCCGAACCTGGCCGCGCTCGGCGCGACCTCGCACGAGATGGCGCGGGCCCGCAGCGCGCTCGCGACGGCGTCGGCCTCGGCGCGGGTCTCCTCGGCGGTGACCGCGACCAGGACCACGCTCGGCACCGAGCGGTCGGCGGCGAGCACGCCGCGCTGCACGAGCGGCACCAGCACCCGGCTCAGGCCGAGCGAGATGCCGACCCCCGGGTACGTCGTGCGGCCGTCGGAGGCGAGGGCGTCGTACCGACCGCCGGAGCAGATCGACCCGAGCGACTCGTAGCCGTCGAGACGGGTCTCGAAGACCGTGCCGGTGTAGTAGTCGAGGCCGCGGGCGATCGAGAGGTCGGCCTCGATCCGGGTGCGGCCGGTGGCGAGCGGGGCGCAGGCCCGGACCAGCGTGGCGAGCTCGTCGAGGCCCTCGTCGAGCAGCTCGCTCTCGACGCCGAGGGCCCTGACCTGGTCGACGAAGGAGTCGTCGGTGGTCCGGATCGTCGCGAGGGCGAGCGCCTGGTCGGCCTGCTCCTCGCTGACGCCGGCCTCGGCCAGGAGCAGCTCCCGGACCCTCTCGGGCGCCAGCTTGTCGAGCTTGTCGACCAGGCGCATCACCTCGTCGATGGCATTCGCGTCGAGCCCGAGGCCGGCGTAGAAGCCCTGGATCAGCTTGCGGTTGTTGGCCTGGAGCCGGAAGCCGGGCAGGAAGGTCAGCCCGGCCAGCGCCTCCAGCATCACCCGGGCGACCTCGACGTCGTGGTGGAAGGGCAGCGTGTCGCGCCCCACGATGTCGATGTCGGCCTGGGTGAACTCGCGGAACCGGCCCTCCTGGGGCCGCTCGCCGCGCCACACCTTCTGGATCTGGTAGCGGCGGAACGGGAACTCCAGCCTGCCGGCGTTCTCGAGGACGTAGCGCGCGAACGGGACGGTCAGGTCGAAGTGCAGCCCGATCCCCTTGTCCTTGCCCTCATCGCCCTCCTGGAGGCGGCGCAGGACGTAGACCTCCTTCGAGGTGTCGCCCTTGCGAAGGAGCTGGTCGAGCGGCTCGACGGCCCGGGTCTCGACGTTGGCGAACCCGTGCAGCTCGAAGGTGCGCGCGAGGCTCGCGACGACCTGCTGCTCGACGTAGCGCTGGGCGGGGAGCAGCTCGGGGAACCCGCTGAGCGGGGTCGGCTTGGCCATCAGGGATCACAGTCCTCGGGTAGCTCGACCGGCGGCGCCCGCGTCGAGGAGGTCGAGCAGGAACGGGTTGGTGGCGCGCTCGCGGCCGATCGAGGTCTGCTCGCCGTGGCCGGGCAGCACGGCGACGTCGTCGGCCAGCGGCAGCACCTTGGCGCTCAGCGAGGCGAGCATCTTCGCGTGGTCGCCCCCGGGCAGGTCGGTGCGGCCGATCGAGCCCTGGAAGAGCAGGTCCCCGGAGAACATCACCTCGGAGATGTCCGGCCCCTGATCCCACGGCGTACGGAAGGTGACCGAGCCCTCGGTGTGGCCGGGCGTGTGGTCGACGAGGAACCTCAGGCCGGCCAGCTCCAGGCTGGCGCCGTCGGCGAGCTCGGCCACGTCGTCGGGCTCGGTGAACTCGTAGTCGCCCCCGAGCAGCATCCCGGCCGACTCGCGTGAGATGCCGGCCATCGGGTCGGCGAGCAGGTGTCGGTCGTGCGGGTGGATCCACGCGGTGGCGTCGTACGCGCCGGCGACGGGGGTCACCGACCACATGTGGTCGATGTGACCATGGGTCAGCAGCACGGCCACGGGCTTGAGCCGGTGCTCGCGGACGACCTCGGCGACACCGGCCGCGGCATCCTTGCCGGGGTCGACGACCACGCACTCGGCACCGGGTGCCGTGGCCGCGACATAGCAGTTGGTACCCCACGGTCCGGCAGGGAAAGCGGCGATCAGCACCGGGCCAGCCTATCGAGGGCTGGGGCTTTGATTAGCATGGGCCACTGTGACTACCTCCGACTGGGGCCGCGTCGACGACGACGGCACCGTCTACGTGAAGACGACCGATGGCGAGCGGGCGGTCGGGCAGATGCCCGACGCGACACCCGAGGAGGCCCTGGCCTTCTACACCAAGCGGTACGACAACCTCTCGCTCGAGGTGGACCTGCTCCACCAACGGGTGCTGACCGGCGTGCTCTCGCCCGAGGAGGCGACAGCGTCGGTCAAGCTCGTGCGCGAGCAGCTCGTCGACGTCCACGCGGTCGGAGACATCGCCGCCCTGGTGCGCAAGCTCGACGAGCTCGGCCCGGTCATCGCCACCCAGCGCGACGCCCGCCGCGCCGCCAAGGCCCAGCGGGTCGCCGACGCGCGCGCCGAGAAGGAACGCCTCGCCGGTGAGGCCGAGAAGATCGCCGGCGGGCGCGACTGGCGCAACGGCGCCAACCGGCTGCGCGAGCTCCTCGAGGAGTGGAAGAAGCTCCCCCGCATCGACAAGGCCGCCGACGACGAGCTGTGGCGCCGGTTCTCCTCCGCGCGCTCGGCGTACACCAAGGCGCGCAAGTCGCACTTCGCCGAGCAGGACGAGAAGCGCGAGGGCGCGCGGGTCGTCAAGGAGCGCCTGGTCGTCGAGGCCGAGGCGCTGTCCTCCTCGACCGAGTGGGGTCCGACCTCCGGCCGCTACCGCGACCTGATGCGCGACTGGAAGGCCGCGGGCCCGGCCCCCAAGGCCGTCGACGACGAGCTCTGGCGTCGCTTCCGCGGCGCCCAGGACACCTTCTTCGGTGCCCGCGACGCCGCCAACGCCGCCCTCGACACGGAGTTCGCCGCGAACGCCGTCGTCAAGGAGGGGCTGCTGGTCGAGGCCGAGGCCATCGCCGCCGCCCTGGAGTCGTCCGGAGACCTCGCCGCCGCGAAGACGGCCTTCCGCGTCGTCGCCGACAAGTGGGACGAGGCCGGCAAGGTGCCCCGTGACCGGATCAAGGACCTCGAGGGCCGGATGCGCGCCGTCGAGCAGGTCCTGCGCCGCGCCGAGGACGACCAGTGGCGTCGTACCGACCCCGAGAAGTCGGCCCGCGCCGACGACATGGTCTCCAAGCTCGAGGCCGCCATCGCCGAGACCGAGGCCAAGCTCGACGCCGCCCGCTCGCGTGGGGACGAGAAGAAGGTCCGTGAGCTGGAGGAGAACCTCGAGGGACGGCGGTCGTTCCTGGAGATGGCCAAGAAGGCGTCGGCCGACTTCAGCTGAGGCCGTCTGCAGGGATACCCGCTCCAGCGGGTATCCCTGCACTTCCTGACTGCTGCAACGGTCAGGAAGTGCCTGTAGTGGTCAGGAAGTCGCCCGCTCGCCTGTCAGGCCGAGTACCGCCCAGGGCGGCCAGCGGTTCGACACGCGTCGATCAACCGCCGGATGCGGCGCTCCAAGGCAGCCGGATCAGCAAGATCGGCCCACGTGACTCGCAGGCACCGCCAGCCGGTCAGCTCCGCCACGACCTCCTCGCGGCGCTTCTCGCGCAACACCGCGTCCACCGTCGACTCTCCGGAGCGGAGATGCCGCTCGTACTTCACCCGCCCGTCGAACTCGATCCAGACGCCGAGATCGGGCAAGGCGAAGTCGAGACGTGCCACCAACACGTCGCCGTCGTACACCTCGTACTGAGGCACGGGCAGCGGGAGGTGCCGTCGGAAGAACAGATAGAACAGCCGGGACTCTCCGACCGATTCCAATCGCGGGTCTGCCAAGCGCAGGACCAGTTCGGTTCCGAGCGAGTCGGGCCAATGGTCCATCGAGCGCTCGTAGCGTGCGCGCAGTTGGCCGGCCGTGACAGCTCCGCTGTGGAGTAGGTGGTTGGCAACAACCACGCCCGACTCCACCGAGCCCACGAGGCATGCCTCGAGAACCGAGCGGGCCGCCGAGGTGATCAAGATGCCGTTGGTCTCGACCACGTCACCCTCCTCGAGGAGTCCGCAGTGACGCCTCACGCCGGCCTCACGCCGCCCGGAGAACCCGTCCGCGCGCGTCAGATGCACGTCCGAGAGGTCGAAGCCCCACAGCGGGCCGTCGTGAAACGGCAACGCAGAGACGTGGCTGAGCACGACCCCTGTGTTCGCCTGCTGGTACGCCGCGCGGCACCGCACGGCGTACTGCTGGTCCGGAGTCAACGCTCGCCAGGCCGGTCCGTCGACATAGGCGCCCCGACGAGGTCGTTCACGGGCGCCACTTCGAAGGTCTCGGGCAAGCGAACGGTCGTTGTGACCCGTCATCAGTAGCTCTCGCCGCAGGTGGACGGGAAGCAGCCGTGGATCGTCGCTCGCCAACATCATGCGTCCCACCCTGCCCGCAATTCGTGCGGTTGGGACGGACAGGTTCTTCGGCTGTGGATAGCTTCGCGGCCAGTGCTCCACTCCCTGACTTGTCCTTACGCTTCCTGCCCGTTGCAACAGGCCGGAAGCGCGGGGATACCCGCCTCAGCGGGGAAACCCGCACCCGCGACTACTGGGTGACGCGGTACGCGTCGAAGACGCCGGGGACGGAGCGGACCGCGTTGAGGACGGTGTCGAGGTGCTTGGCGTCGGCCATCTCGAAGGTGAAGCGCGACTTCGCCGTCCGGTCCCGGGAGGTGGTGAGGTTGGCCGACAGGATGTTCACGTGGGCGTCCGAGAGCACCATGGTGATGTCGGAGAGCAGCCGGGAGCGGTCGAGGGCCTCGACCTGGATGTTGACCAGGAAGGTCGACTGGCCGGTGGGCGCCCACTCGACGTCGACGAGCTTCTCGGGCTGGGCGAGCAGGCTGGCGGCGTTGGTGCAGTCCTTGCGGTGGACCGAGACTCCGCCGCCCTTGGTGACGAAGCCGAGGATCGCGTCGGGCGGGACGGGGGTGCAGCACTTGGCGAGCTTGACCCATACGTCGGGTGAGCCGGTGACGATCACGCCGGCGTCGCCGCTCGTGGCACGGCGGGGGCGACCGCGGCGCCCGGTGATGGTGACCGCCTCGGCCAGGTCCTCCTGGGCGCCCTCGTCGCCGCCGTGCAGCTCGATCACCTTGCGTACGACGGTCTGCGCACCGAGGTTCCCCTCGCCGACGGCGGCGTAGAGCGCGGTGACGTCGGTGAGCCGGAACGCGGTGGCGACCAGGGTGAGCGAGTCGTGGGACAGCAGTCGCTTGAGAGGCAGGCCCTCCTTGCGCATCAGCTTGGCGATCTCGTCCTTGCCGCGCTCGATGGCCTCCTCGCGGCGCTCCTTGGTGAACCACTGGCGGATCTTGGAGCGGGCGCGCGGGGACTTCACGAAGCTCAGCCAGTCCCGCGACGGGCCGGCGCCCTCGGCCTTGGAGGTGAAGACCTCGACCACGTCGCCGTTCTCGAGCGTCGACTCGAGGGGGACGAGGCGGCCGTTGACGCGGGCGCCGATGGTGCGGTTGCCGACCTCGGTGTGGACGGCGTACGCGAAGTCGACCGGGGTGGAGCCGGACGGCAGCGCGATCACGTCGCCGCGGGGGGTGAACACGTAGGTCTCGGCCTGGTTGATCTCGAAGCGCAGCGACTCCAGGAACTCGCCGGGGTCCTCGACCTCGCTCTGCCAGTCGAGCAGCTGGCGCACCCAGCTCATGTCGTCCCCAGAAGGAATGGGGCCGCCGGGGCCTCGTTGATCGGTGTCGTGGCCGGCGCGCCCGTCCTCCTTGTACTTCCAGTGCGCCGCGACGCCGTACTCCGCGCGGCGGTGCATGGCGAAGGTGCGGATCTGCATCTCCACCGGCTTGCCCTGCGGGCCGATGACCGAGGTGTGCAGCGACTGGTACATGTTGAACTTCGGCATCGCGACGTAGTCCTTGAACCGGCCCAGGACCGGGTTCCAGCGCGAGTGCAGCACGCCGAGGACGCCGTAGCAGTCGCGGTCCTCCTCGACGAGGATGCGGATGCCGACGAGGTCGTAGATGTCGGAGAAGTCGCGGCCACCGACGATCATCTTCTGGTAGATCGAGTAGTAGTGCTTCGGCCGGCCGGTGACGGTCGCCTTGATCTTCGCCTCGCGCAGGTCCTTCTCGACCTGGGAGATGACCTCGGCGAGGAACGAGTCGCGTGACGGCGCGCGCTCGGCGACCAGGCGCACGATCTCGTCGTAGATCTTGGGGTGCAGGGTCGCGAAGGCGAGGTCCTCGAGCTCCCACTTGATCGTGTTCATGCCGAGCCGGTGGGCCAGCGGGGCGTAGATGTCGAGCGTCTCGCGGGCCTTGCGCTCCTGCGTGGACTGCTTGACGAAGCGCAGCGTGCGCATGTTGTGGAGCCGGTCGGCGAGCTTGATGACCAGCACCCGGATGTCGCGCGACATCGCGACGATCATCTTGCGGATCGTCTCGGCGTTGGCCGAGTCGCCGTAGACGACCTTGTCGAGCTTGGTCACGCCGTCGACGAGCAGCGCGACCTCGTCACCGAAGTCGCGGCGACACTCCTCCAGGGTGTACGGCGTGTCCTCGACCGTGTCGTGCAGCAGCGCGGCCACCAGCGTCGGCTCGGTCATGCCGATGCCGGCGAGGATCGTGGTCACCGCGAGCGGGTGGGTGATGTACGGGTCGCCGCTCTTGCGCTTCTGCTCGGCGTGCAGCCGTTCGGCGGTGAGATAGGCGCGCTCCAGCAGCTGAAGATCAGCCTTGGGGTGGTTGGTGCGGACCGCACGGAAGAGCGGCTCGAGGACCGGGCTCGAGACCTGGCTGCGGCTGCCCATCCGGGCCAGGCGGGCGCGGACACCGCGCCCGCCGCCGGGCTCGCTGGCGACCGGGGCGGGCGCCGTCGGCACCCGTGGCGTCGTGCGCTCCTCGGTCATGGCGCCAGTCTAGTAGTGCGGCGCGGAACCCGAGTCGCCCGTGGGCGGGCCACTCGTGTCGGCCTCAGACGGTCTGCAGGGCATGCACCGCGACGTCGCCGAGAGCCGAGCGGCCCTCGAGGAAGCCCAGCTCCATCAGGACGGCGAAGCCGACCGGCTCCGCGCCGCAGCGCCGCACCAGCTCACAGGTGGCGCCGGCGGTGCCGCCGG
The DNA here is from genome assembly GCF_054954065.1 of Nocardioides sp. S5-5. Taxonomy (NCBI): domain Bacteria; kingdom Bacillati; phylum Actinomycetota; class Actinomycetes; order Propionibacteriales; family Nocardioidaceae; genus Nocardioides; species Nocardioides sp. S5-5. The sequence continues at coordinate 2,308,375 of NZ_CP199913.1, read as the reverse complement.
TGGCGAGCACGTCGTCGACGAGCAGCACCCGCTCCCCCGGCGTGACGGCGTCCTGATGCAGCTCGAGCACCGCCTCGCCGTACTCGAGGGCGTAGTCCACGCGGTGGGTGGAGTACGGCAGCTTGCCGGCCTTGCGGACCGGGGCGAAGCCCACACCGAGCGCCAGCGCGACCGGAGCCGCGAGGATGAACCCACGGGCCTCCATGCCGACGACCTTGTCGACGACGACCGCGCCGCTCTCGTCGCGCCCGATCTCCGCGATCGCCTCGACGACCGCGGCGAAGCCGGCCGGGTCGGCCAGCAGCGGCGTGATGTCCTTGAAGACGATGCCCGGCTCCGGGAAGTCCGCGATGTCGCGGACCAGCCGGGCCAAGGCGTCGGCCGCGCGCTCGCGGACGGTCACCGCGCTACTTCTTGCCGCGCTTGGACCGCGCCTGGCGCACCGGCTGCTTGCGGCCCGAGCTGCCGCTCTCGTTGACCGGCCGGCTGCTGCTGGGGACCACGCGGCCCTTGCCGAGGGCATCGGCGCTGGGAGCGGTACGACGCGGGGCCGGGTCCTCCTCGACCTCGAACTCGAACTCCTCCTCGAGGAGCTCGTCCGGGATCGCGTCGGGGTCGTCGAGGCGGCGACCGGGGAGCGGCGCGTCGTCGTCGGTGCCGACGGGCACCGAGGCGTAGCGGTCGGCGAGGGCGCGCTGCTTGGCCTTGGCCCGGCGCGCCTGGATCTGCATCTCGGTCTCCTGCATCTTCAGGTGGACCAGCACCCGGGGGGCGAGCATGACCGAGGAGTAGACGCCGACGCCCATGCCGACGAACTGCGCGAGCGCGAGGTCCTGCAGCGAGCTGGCGCCCAGCTGGACGGCGGAGACGTAGAGGATCGCGCCGATCGGGATGAGCGCGACGATCGAGGTGTTGATCGAGCGCACCAGGGTCTGGTTGACCGCGAGGTTGGCCGCGTCGGCGTACGACTGGGTGTTCTTGCGGAGAACGGTGGTGTTCTCCTTGATCTTGTCGAACACGACGACGGTGTCGTAGAGCGAGAAGCCGAGGATCGCGAGCACACCGGTGACCGCGGCGGGCGTCACCTGGAAGCCGGACAGCGCGTAGACGCCGACGGTCAGCATGACGTCGTGGATCAGCGCGATGAGCGCGGCGACCGACATCCGCCACTCGCGGAAGTAGCCCCAGATGAACAGGACCACGAGCAGCAGGAAGATCGCGACGCCGATCCCGGCGCGCTTGGCGACCTCCTGGCCCCAGCTGGGGCCGATGTCCTGAACGGACAGGTCGCCCTCGTCGACGCTCGGGAACTCCTCGTGGACCAGCGCCGAGATCTCGCCGCGCTGCTTCTCGCTGAGGTTCTCGACCTGGATCACCAGGGAGGAGTCGCCCTCGGTGGTGACGGTGGGGTTCTCGGCGTTCTGGATCCCCGAGTCCGCGACCTTCGTGCGCAGGTCGTCGGCCGTCGACTGGGTGGCGTTGCCGGAGCCGACCGGGACCGACACCGTCGTGCCGCCGGTGAACTCGACGCCCATGTTGAGCGGCTTGAGGAACAGCACCAGCACCGCGGCGGCGACCAGGAAGCCGGAGATGGCGTAGAAGAGCCACGGCTTGGCGATGAAGTCGATCGACTTGCGGCCCTGGTACAGCTCGTTGCCCAGGCGGGACATCTTGCCCATCAGGCGTCACCTCCGGCGACGGCGGTACGACGAGGGCGGGAGGGCGTGATGTCCATGCCCAGCGTCTCCTTGCTGAGGCCGGACAGCTTGTGCCCGGAGTTGAACGCCTTGAACTGCGCGAGCCAGGACACCATCGGCTTGGTGAACCAGAACAGCACCGCGAGGTCGATGAGCGTGGTGAGACCGAGCGCGAAGCCGAAGCCCTTCACCGCGCCGGTGGCGAAGATGTAGAGCACCAGCGCCGAGAGGATCTGGACCGTGTTGGCCGCGACCCGGGTGACCCGGGCGCGGGCCCAGCCGGTCTCGACCGCGACCCGCATCGACTTGCCCTCGCGCATCTCGTCTCGGATGCGTTCGAAGAAGATGACGAACGAGTCCGCGGTGATGCCGACCGCGATGACCAGGCCGGCGATGCCGGGCAGGGTCAGCGTGAAGCCGGCGGTCTTGCTCAGCAGCAGCACCAACGCGTACGTGATCGCCGCCGCCACGAACAGCGAGCTGACGACCACCAGGCCCAGGCCTCGGTAGTAGAAGAGGCAGTAGAGCATCACCAGGACCAGGCCGATGGCGCCCGCGGTCAGACCGGCGGAGAGCTGGTTTCCGGCCAGGGACGGGCCGATCTCCTCGACCGAGGTCTGCTTGTCGTTGAACTTGATCGGCAGCGCGCCGAACTTGAGGCTGTTGGCGAGGTCGAGCGCCTCCTGCTCGGTGAAGTCGCCCTCGATCTGCGAGCGGCCGTCGGTGATGACGCTGTTCATCACCGGGTAGGTCAGCACCTGGCCGTCGAGGACGACCGCGAACTGCTCGTCGGTGCCGGCGAAGGCCCGCGAGACGGCCTCGAAGTCCGAGGAGGCGCCGGCGGAGCCCTTCGGGTGGGCGCGGTCCTTGCTGTTGCCCATCTCGATGGCGACGACCCAGCCGACGCCGTTCTGCGGAGTCTGGGCGCTGGCGTCGTCGAGCTCGGTTCCCTCGACGACCGAGCGGCTCAGCAGGAACTTGATGACACCGTTGTCCCTGTCGGGCGTCGAGCACGCCACGAGCGGCCGGTCGGGGTCGTCGACCTGCTCGGCGGGCTTGCCCTCGGCGTCGACGACCACGCCCTTGGCGTCACAGGTGTAGCTGTTGAACAGCGCGATCGCGGCCTGGTCGGGGCTGCGGGACCAGGCGATGTCGTCCTTGACGGTCCATGCCTTGCCGTCGCCGCCCGGGTCGCCCGCGGTCGGGGTCTCGGTCGCGCCGTCGGTGGGCGTGCCGGTCGGGGCGTCGGTCGGGGTGTCCGTGGCGCCGTCGGTCGGGGTCTCCGTCGCGGCGTCGGTGGGAGCGTCGGTCGGGTCGTCCTCGGCGAGCGAGAGCGGCGCTCGGCCCAGACCCATGCCTCCGGTGCCGGCGCCGGTGTCGCAGGAGGCCGGGCGTACGTCGGAGCACGCCACCAGGCGGAAGCGCAGCTGCGCCTGGCGCTTGACCGTCTCCTCGAGCTGGTTGCGGTTCTTGGTCTTGCCCGGGACCTCGACCACGATGTTGCGGCCGCCCTGGGTGGTGACCGCGGCCTCGGCGACACCGGAGCCGTTGACGCGCTGGTCGATGATCCGGCGCGCCTCGTCGAGGTTCTCCTTCGACGGAGCCTTCTCGGCGGTCAGCGTGATCCGGGTGCCGCCCTGGAGGTCGAGCCCGAGCGCGGGGCGCCAGGGGGTGTCGGGGTCCTTCACGCCGGCCTGCGAGAGCGCGGTGAGACCGTAGAGCACGGCCAGGCCGAGGAAGAAGACGATCAGGTGGCGCCCAGGGCGCGGACGGCGGGATGCCATGCTCAGCGCTCCTCTTCGTCGTCGGGACGGTCGGTCAGGTCATCGGAGGTCTCCGGCTCGGCGTCGCGGCGCACGGACGCGACCGCGCCCCGCACCACCCGGATCACGATGCCGGGGGCGAGCTCGACCTCGAGGTGGTCGTCCGCCTCTCCCGTGATGGTGCCGAAGATGCCGGAGGTCAGCATCACGTCGTCACCGACTCTCAGGCCCGCCTGCAGCGAGGCAGCCTGCTTGCGCTGGCGCGAGGCGGGGCGGATGATCAGCAGCCAGAAGATGGCCGCGATCGCCACGATCGGCAGCAGGGACGCAGCGTCTTTCACAGACAAACCTCTCCAAAGGGCACGGACGGACACCGCAGGACGAAGCCGTCCCCGGGACCGCCGGTCAGTGTAGCCACGGACCCTGGCACGACACGGATCGACGGCGGATTCGGTGTGGATAACCGGGGTCAGTCCTCGAAGAGGGTGGGCCCCACGGCGTCGTAGGGCAGCGCGGGCGGGGCGAGCCCGAGATGGCTCCACGCGGCCGGGGTCGCGATCCGGCCGCGGGGGGTGCGGGCGAGGAAGCCGTTGCGGACCAGGAACGGCTCGGCGACCTCCTCGACGGTCTCGCGCTCCTCGCCCACCGCGACGGCGAGCGTCGAGACACCGACCGGTCCCCCGCCGAAGCGGCGGCACAGCGCCTCGAGGACCGCCCGGTCGAGACGGTCGAGGCCGAGCTCGTCGACCTCGTACAGGTCGAGCGCCGCCTGGGCCACCGGGCGGGTGACCACGCCGTCCGCGCGGACCTGGGCATAGTCGCGCACCCGGCGCAGCAGCCGGTTGGCGATGCGGGGCGTGCCCCGTGAGCGGCCGGCGATCTCGGAGGAGCCGTCGGAGGCGAGGTCGACGCCGAGCAGGTCGGCGGAGCGCCGCACGATCCGGTCCAGCTCGTCGGGCTCGTAGAACTCGAGGTGGGCGGTGAACCCGAACCGGTCGCGCAGCGGTCCCGGCAACAGCCCGGCCCGGGTGGTGGCGCCGACCAGGGTGAACGGCGGCAGCTCGAGCGGGATCGCGGTCGCGCCGGGTCCCTTGCCGATCACGACGTCGACCCGGAAGTCCTCCATCGCGAGGTAGAGCATCTCCTCGGCCGGCCGCGACATCCGGTGGATCTCGTCGACGAAGAGCACCTCGCCCTCGTTGAGCCCGGACAGGATCGCCGCGAGGTCGCCGGCGTGGGTGATCGCCGGGCCGCTGGTGATCCGCAGCGGCGCGTTCATCTCGTGGGAGATGATCATCGCCAGCGTGGTCTTGCCGAGTCCCGGCGGACCCGACAGCAGCACGTGGTCGGGCGCCCGCCCCCGCTGCCGCGCGGCCTCGAGCACCAGGCCGAGCTGGTCGCGGACCCGGGCCTGGCCGACCACCTCGTCGAGGCTGCGCGGACGCAGGGCGGCCTCGACCGCCCGCTCGTCGCCCTCGGCCTCGGCGGCGGTCAGCGAGCGGAGGTGGACGTCCTCCGCCGCCTCCAGGTCGTCCTCGTGGAAGGGCATCTACGCAGCCTTTCAGGCCTTCGACAAGGAGCGCAGCGCGGCCCTCAGCAGCGCACGTACGTCGGGCGCCGCCCCCGCCTCGCCGGCGACCGCGTCGACGGCCTTGTCGGCGTCCTTGGCGTTGTAGCCGAGGCCGACCAGGCCCTGGTGGACCTGGTCGCGCCAGGCCCCGTCGGCCACCGAGCCGGTGCTCGTCGTGCCGGGGGCCACGCCGATGCGGTCCTTGAGCTCGAGGATGATCCGCTGCGCGCCCTTCTGGCCGATGCCGGGGACCCTGGTGAGGGTGCGCACGTCGTCGGAGGCGATCGCGTTGCGCACGCCGTCGGGCGAGAGCACCGCCACGATCGCCTGGGCGAGCTTGGGCCCCACGCCGGAGGCGGTCTGGACGAGCTCGAAGATCGTCTTCTCCTCCTCGTCGGCGAAGCCGTAGAGGGTCAGCGAGTCCTCGCGCACGATCATGCTGGTCGGCAGCGTGGCCGAGGCACCGGTGCGCAACTGGGCGAGGGTGCCGGGGGTACACATCAGCTCCAGGCCGACCCCCCCGACCTCGACGACGGCACTGGTGAGGGTCAGGGCGGCCACCTGGCCGCGGACGAAGGCGATCATCGCGTCCTCTTTCCTGCAGCCGCCAGGGCCGCATCGATCCGGGCCTGGGAGCCCCCGCGCCAGATGTGGGTGATGGCCAGGGCGAGGGCGTCGGCGGCGTCGGCGGGCTTCGGTGGAGCGTCGAGGCGCAGGATCCGGGCCACCATGGAGCCGACCTGGGCCTTGTCGGCGCGGCCGTTGCCGGACACGGCCGCCTTGACCTCACTCGGGGTGTGCAGCGCGACCGGCAGCCCGCGCCGCGCGGCGCACACCATGGCGATGCCGGCAGCCTGGGCGGTGCCCATGATCGTGCTGACGTCGGAGCGGGCGAAGATCCGCTCGATCGCGACCGCGTCGGGCCGGTACTCGTCGAGCCGGGCGTCGATGCCCCGCTCGATGGTCACCAGCCGCTCCGGGATGGCCAGGTCGCTCGACGTACGGATCACGCTCACGTCGACCAGCGCCAGCGGGCGCCCGATCGAGCCCTCGACCACGCCGAGGCCGCAGCGGGTCAGCCCCGGGTCGATCCCGAGCACGCGCACGTCAGCACCTTTCGTCCGAACATGTGTTCGGACCCAAGGTAGACGCTTTCCGTGGTCAGCACGGAAAGACACGCCCGGACGACTGATCAGTCCTCGAGCTGGTCGAGGATCTCGTCGGGGATGTCGGCGTTGGTGAACACGTTCTGCACGTCGTCGAGGTCGTCGACGGCGTCGACCAGCTTGAACACCTTGCCGGCGGCGGTGGGGTCGGCGACGGGGATGTCCATGGTCGCGACGAACTGGACCTCGGCCGAGTCATAGTCGATGCCGGCGTCCTGCAGCGCCGTGCGGACCGCGACGACGTCGGTGGCCTCGGACTGGACCTCGAAGCTCTCGCCCAGGTCGTTGACGTCCTCGGCGCCGGCGTCGAGCGTCGCCTCGAGCAGGTCGTCCTCGGAGACCTGCTTGGCCTCCTGGCTCTTGGCGACCACGACCACGCCCTTGCGGGTGAACAGCCGCGAGACCGAGCCGGGGTCGGCCATGGTGCCGCCGTTGCGGGTGACCGCCGTGCGGACCTCCATCGCGGCCCGGTTGCGGTTGTCGGTGAGGCACTCGACGAGGAGCGCGACGCCCTGGGGACCGTAGACCTCGTACATGATGGTCTCGTAGTCGACGCCGCCGCCCTCGAGGCCGCCGCCGCGCTTGACCGCGGAGTCGATGTTCTTGTTGGGCACCGACTGCTTCTTCGCCTTCTGGATGGCGTCGAAGAGCGTGGGGTTGCCGGAGGGGTCAGGGCCACCCATCTTCGCGGCGATCTCGATGTTCTTGATCAGCTTCGCGAAGAGCTTGCCGCGCTTGGCGTCGATCACGGCCTTCTTGTGCTTCGTGGTCGCCCACTTGGAGTGGCCAGACATACCCGTCCCTCTTGGTCACAGTGTCGTTTTCTTAGGCAGCGCCGGTGCCTAAGAGGGAACCGGCGCACCGCTCTGCTCGGTGCCGGCCGTGGAGTCTACCCGTGGCCACACGAACAGCACGTCGGCCCGGCGACCGGCTCGGCGTGGAAGGGCACCACCGCGACGACCGTCAGGCCACGCACTCCGTCGACCCACTGGTGGCGCACGCGCCGACGACGGCGGGCCACGGCGTCGTCGCGGCGACGACGCCGCTGACGACGGCTGACCTACCCGACGAGGTCGAGGAACACCCGGTGTACCCGGCCGTCGCCGTCGACCTCCGGGTGGAAGGAGGTCGCCATCAGGTGTCCCTGCCGTACGGCGACCGGGTGGCCCTGGGCCTCGGCCAGCACCTCGACGTCGGGGCCGGTCCGCTCGACCCAGGGCGCGCGGATGAAGACGGCATGCACCGGGTCGGCCAGCCCGGCGAAGGGCAGGTCCGCCTCGAAGGAGTCGACCTGGCGGCCGAAGGCGTTGCGCCGCACGGTCACGTCGAGCCCGCCGATCGTCTCCTGGTCGGCGGTGCCGCCCTCGATCCGGTCGGCCAGCAGGATCATCCCGGCGCAGGTGCCGAAGGTCGGCATGCCGTCGCGGACCCGCGCGCGCAGCGGCTCGAGCAGCTCGAAGGTCCGCGCCAGCTTGGCCATGGTGGTCGACTCCCCGCCGGGGAGCACGAGGCCGTCGCAGCGCTCGAGCTCGGCCGGGCGTCGTACGGCGAACGCGTCGGCCCCCAGCGCCGTGAGGGTCTGGAGGTGCTCGCGCACGTCACCTTGCAGCGCGAAGACGCCGATGGAGCGCCGCGTCACCAGCCGCGCTCGGCCAACCGGTGGGGCTGGGGGATCTCCTCGACGTTGATGCCGACCATGGCCTCGCCCAGCCCCCGCGACACCTTCGCCACGACGTCGGGGTCGTCGTGGAAGGTCGTGGCCTTCACGATCGCCTCGGCCCGCTGGGCCGGGTTGCCGGACTTGAAGATGCCGGAGCCGACGAACACGCCCTCGGCACCCAGCTGCATCATCATCGCCGCATCCGCCGGGGTCGCGATCCCACCCGCGGTGAACAGCACCACCGGCAGCTTGCCGGTGCGGGCGACCTCGACGACCAGGTCGTAGGGCGCCTGGAGCTCCTTCGCCGCGACGTACAGCTCGTCGTCGGCCAGCGAGCCCAACCGGCGGATCTCGGCGCGGATGGTGCGCATGTGGGTCACCGCGTTGGACACGTCACCCGTGCCCGCCTCGCCCTTGGAGCGGATCATCGCCGCGCCCTCGGTGATCCGGCGCAGCGCCTCACCCAGGTTGGTCGCACCACACACGAACGGCACCGTGAACGCCCACTTGTCGATGTGGTTGGCGTAGTCGGCCGGGGTCAGCACCTCGGACTCGTCGATGTAGTCCACACCCAGCGACTGCAGCACCTGGGCCTCGGCGAAGTGCCCGATCCGGGCCTTGGCCATCACCGGGATCGAGACCGTGGCGATGATGCCGTCGATCATGTCGGGGTCGCTCATCCGCGACACCCCGCCCTGGGCCCGGATGTCCGCGGGGACCCGCTCCAACGCCATCACGGCCACCGCGCCGGCGTCCTCGGCGATCTTCGCCTGCTCCGGGGTCACCACGTCCATGATGACGCCACCCTTGAGCATCTCGGCCATGCCGCGCTTGACCCGGGTGGTGCCGTGCTCCTGCTGCTCGCTCATGTGACCAATCGTACGGCGGCGGCCGGCTCCGCTACGCGGGGGGCTGGCCTTCGGACGCGAGTGCCTGGCGACGTACCTTCAGCACCCGGAAGACGACCGTGTAGGTGCTCGCCAGGGCCAGGGCCCACAAGGTGACGTACATCAGGATCGGGAGGTCGAACAGCGCCCCCAGGCCGGTCATCACGAGGATCGAGACCAGCCGGTCGGCCCGCTCGGCCAGGCCGCCCTTGGCGTCCATGCCGAGGGACTCCGCGCGGGCCCGGGCATACGAGGTGACCGAGCCCATCACCAGGCACCACAGGGTCACGCAGAGGTAGAGGTAGCTGTCGCCCTGGTCCTTGCCGGTGCCGGCGAAGTAGAGCGCGAGGCCGCCGAAGATCGCGCCGTCGCCGATCCGGTCGAGGGTGGAGTCCCAGAAGGCGCCGAACTTCGAGACCCGGCCGGTCTCGCGGGCCATCCGGCCGTCGATCAGGTCGCTGAACACGAAGGCGGTGATGAACAAGACGCCGATGAGCAGCTCGCCCTGCGGGAAGAAGATCAGGGCTCCGGCGCTGACGCCGAGCGTGCCGACCAGGGTCACCGCGTCGGGGCTGATGCCCAGCCGGATGAACAGCCGCACCACCGGATGCAGCACGGTCCCGGCCCAGAACTCCTTGAAGCGCTCCAACACGGGTCGAGAACCTACCCTGAGCCCGTCGCGGGCCAGGCGCCGGCGAGCAGATCCCGGGTGTCCCCCAGCAGCTGGGGCAGCGTCTTCGTGCCGCCGATCACGGTCATGAAGTTCGCATCACCCGACCACCGCGGCACGACGTGCTGGTGCAGGTGCCCCGACAGCGACCCGCCCGCGGCGCCGCCGAGGTTGAGCCCGACGTTGAAGGCGTGCGGCTGCGAGACCGCGCGGATGGTGCGCAGCGCCGTCTTGGTCAGCGCGGTGACCTCGTCGGTCTCCTCGTCGGTGAGGTCGAGGTAGTCGGCGACGTGACGGTAGGGCAGCACCATCAGGTGGCCGGGGTTGTAGGGGTACAGGTTGAGCACGACGTACGCCGTGCGCCCGCGGAACACGACGAGCTCGTCGTCGGTGGAGGCTGCCGGGTCGGGGGTGATCCGGCAGAACGGGCAGGTCGGGCGTGGGTCGGCGTGGGTCGGCTCCTCGGCCGGGTCGGCCTCGCCGCGGACATAGGCCATCCGGTGCGGCGTCCACAGCCGGTCGAGCCCGTCGGGACCGGTGACGGGGGTCATGCGCCGCCCTCGGAGCCGGTGTCGGAGTCGGCCGGACCGAGCGCCTGGAGCAGCTCGGCGACCGGGAGGTCGGGCAGATTGAGGCCGCGCGAGAGCGCCATGCCGTTGATCTGCAGCCAGATCGACTCGGACAGGATCGCGATGCAGGCCTCGATCCCGGGCTCGCGGACGTCACGCTCCAGCCAGCGGCGGACCGCGGCGAAGACGGCGCCGATCATGCCGAACACCCACGGGTCGAGGGCGGCGCGGTCGTCGTCGGTGAGCTCGACGCCGAGCGCCGCGACGACGATCGCCATGATCCCCTCGATGCCCTCGGCGACCTGCTGGACGGCCTGGCTGAGCGGGCTCGGGCCCCAGCCGGCCAGGTCGCGCTCGGCGAACCAGTACAGGGTGGGGTGCGCCTCGGCCCAGCGGATGAAGTTGCCGACGATGCGGTGGATGATCTGGTCCGGCGTGCCGTCGTACGACAGGGCGGGGAGCAGCTGGTTGCCGACCTGCTCGCAGATCGCCCGCTGGACGGCGCGGTCGAGGTCGGAGCGGTCCTCGAAGTGGCGGTAGATGACGGTTCGGCTCATGCCCGCCTGGTCGGCGACGGCCTGGACCTGGACCTCCTCACCCGGCGCCTGGCGCTCGAGGACGGCGATCGCCGCGTCGATGATCACCTGACGGCGCACCTGGTTGTGCTCCTGCCAGCGCCGCCGACGCCCGTCGAGCGGCTCGGTCTCCGCACTCTCCGAGGTCATTGCCGAACCCTCTCACGTCGCCCCACGTCCACGCTGCCGCTCACCCTCACGCGAACCGGTGGAACCAGCGGCCGAGGTCGGCCGCGATCCCCGGACAGGTCAGGTTCAGGTCGCGCTCCTGCGCCACCCACTGTCCCATGACGGCGGTGCCGCCCTGGATCGACCAGTCGGCTCCGCACCGGTTGAGCGCCTCCGCGCGGGAGGTCTGACCGGCGGCGCGCCACTCGGGGACGCCACCGAGGCTCAGGTCGCCGACGACGCGGCGGTAGAGAGCCGGCGTGGAGTAGACGCCGATCGCGAAGCCGGCGTCGGTGTAGCCGCGCGCGACGCCCTCGATCACCGCGGCGTTCTCCTTCAGGTCCGCGCTCCAGTCGAAGTTCGGCACCGGCTCGATGTCGATCCACACGATCGGGCTGACCACGCCGACCTGGCCCATCGTGCCGATGTTGAACCGGGCCTGCTGGTAGCCGACGTTGCGCAGCCTCCCCAGCCGGTCGGTCGCCTCGTAGGGCCCGTCGGCGCCGTACCTCTTCAGCGTGGCCGCGCTCGGGTAGCTCGACACGGCGTACACCGAGACCAGCACGTCGTTGTCCCTGGCCCACGCGACCTGGTCGGCGAGGCACGGGTTGGGCGTGAAGCCGGGGCCGTTGGTGAGCCCGAGGACGACGTACTGGGCCTCGGGCAGCGGCATCGGCAGCCCCTTGCCCTGCTTCTCGGGGATGCCCGTCCCGGGCGGGCACTGCGGCCAGCTCACGTCGCCGCCGAGCACCTCGCCGTCGCGCGGGGCGATGTCGCTCGTCGGGCCCTGGCCGGCGTTGCGGGCGGCCTCCTCGGCCAGCTTGGCCAGGTCGCTCGCGTCGGCCCCGGGATCGCCCGCGTCACCGGCGGGAGCGCCGTCGACCGCGGTCTCGGTGGCGGTCGGTGTGGTGACGGGCGGGCGCGGGGGCGCACCCGTGGGCGTGGATCCGCCGCAGCCCGTGAGTACGCCGGCCAACGCCGTGGTGGCGCAGGCGAGCGCCACCCGGCGACCGCCGCCGCCCATGGCTCAGACCTGCTCGCGCGCGTCGACCGCCGCCACGACCCGGGCGACGGCCTCGGCGATCGGCACGCCGTTGTCCTGGCGCCCGTCGCGGTAGCGGAAGCTGACCGCCCCGGCCTCGACGTCCTGGTCACCGGCGATGACCATGAACGGCACCTTCTGCAGCTGGGCGTTGCGGATCTTCTTCTGCATCCGGTCGTCGGACTCGTCGACCTCGACCCGGATCCCGTGCTTCTTCAGCTCGGCGGCCACCTCGTGGAGGTAGTCGACGTGCCGCTCGGCGATCGGGATGCCCTGGACCTGGACCGGGGCGAGCCACGGAGGGAAGGCGCCGGCGTAGTGCTCGACGAGGACGCCCATGAACCGCTCGATCGAGCCGAACTTGGCCGAGTGGATCATCACCGGCTGCTGACGGCTGCCGTCCGCGGCGACGTACTCGAGGTTGAAGCGGTCGGCCGAGGGCTGGTTGAAGTCGTACTGGACGGTCCCCATCTGCCAGGTGCGGCCGATCGCGTCCTTGGCCTGCACCGAGATCTTCGGGCCGTAGTACGCCGCGCCGCCCGGGTCGGGGACCAGCTCGAGCCCGGTCGCGCGGGCGACGTCCTCGAGCACCTGGGTCGCCTTCGCCCAGTCCTCGTCGGAGCCGATGAACTTGTCCTTGGACTCGTCGCGAGTCGACAGCTCGAGGTAGAAGTCGTCGATCCCGAAGTCGCGCAGGAGCGAGAGCATGAAGTCGAGCAGGTGCTCGACCTCGGCCGGCGCCTGCTCCGGGGTGACGTAGGAGTGCGAGTCGTCCTGGGCGAAGCCGCGTACGCGGGTCAGGCCGTGGATCACGCCGGACTTCTCGTGCCGGTAGACGTGGCCGAACTCGAACAGGCGCAGCGGCAGCTCGCGGTAGGAGCGCTGCCGGGAGCGGTAGATCAGGTTGTGCATCGGGCAGTTCATCGCCTTGAGGCGGTACTCCATGCCGTCGACGTCGAGGGCCGGGTACATCCCCTCGCCGTAGTACGGCAGGTGCCCGGAGGTGTAGAACAGCCCCTCCTTGGCGATGTGGGGCGTGCCGACGTACTCGAAGCCCTCGGCGATGTGGCGCTCGCGGACGTAGTCCTCCATCGCCCGCTTGATCACACCGCCCTTGGGGTGGAAGACTGGCAGGCCGGAGCCGATCTCGTCGGGGAACGAGAACAGGTCCAGCTCGCGCCCGAGCTTGCGGTGGTCGCGGCGCTCGGCCTCCTCCAGCCGGTGCAGGTGGGCGTCGAGGTCGTCCTTGCTCGGCCAGGCGGTGCCGTAGATGCGCTGCAGCTGCTTGTTCTTCTCGTCGCCGCGCCAGTACGCCGCCGCGCTGCGCATCAGCTTGAACGCGGGGATCCGCTTGGTGGTCGGCAGGTGCGGGCCCCGGCACAGGTCCTTCCAGGCGACCTCGCCGTTGCGGTTGAGGTTGTCGTAGATGGTGAGCTCGCCGGCGCCGACCTCGGCGGACGCTCCCTCGGCGGCCTCGCCCGCGCTGCCCTTGAGCCCGATCAGCTCGACCTTGTACGGCTCGTCGGCCAGCTCGACCAGGGCGTCCTCGTCGCTGGTGACCCGGCGCTCGAAGCGCTGGTTCTCCTTGACGATCTTGCGCATCGTGGTCTCGAGCTTCGCGAGGTCCTCCGGCACGAACGGGGTCTCGACGTCGAAGTCGTAGTAGAAGCCGTCCTGGATCGGCGGGCCGATGCCGAGCTTCGCCTCGGGGAAGACCTGCTGCACGGCCTGTGCCAGGACGTGGGCGGTGGAGTGGCGCAGGATGTCGAGACCGTCGGGGCTGTCGATCGCCACGCCCTCGACCTCGTCGCCGTCGACCAGCTCGTAGGACAGGTCCTTGAGCACGCCGCCGACCCGGGCGGCGATGACGTCGGCGTCGTCGCGGAACAGCTCCCAGGCCTTCGTGCCCGTGGTGACCGTCTCCTCCTGGCGCGCGTCAGGACTGAGTACGGCGACCTTGATGTCGGGCACGGAAGGACTCCCTCGAGTGGATCGTGACTGTCGGCGTGACCGGTCGGCGCGCCGGGTCCCGATCGTACCGAGCGGACCGCGCCTGCCGCGCGGCAGTTCTCCGGACCCGTGTGATCCGGCCGGGACGGCGTACTGAACAGGGCATGGCCCGTAACCAGACCCTGCACTTCACCACGCCCGGCCTCGACGAGAAGGCGGCCGTCCGCGTCGTCGAGCTCCTCCAGAGCCGCCTCGACGCCTGCACCGACCTGCACCTCACGCTCAAGCACGTGCATTGGAACGTGGTCGGCCCGCACTTCATCGCCGTCCACGAGATGCTCGACCCCCAGGTCGACACGGTCCGCGGCTTCGCCGACGCCCTCGCCGAGCGGATCGCCACCCTCGGCGGCTCGCCCCAGGGCACGCCCGGCGGCCTCGTCGAGCGCCGGCCGTGGGACGACTACGACATCGGCCGCGCCACCACCCAGCAGCACCTCGCCGCCCTCGACGTCGTCTACCAGGGCGTCATCTCGACGTACCGCGACGGCATCCAGGAGCTCGACGAGCTCGACCTGGTCACCCAGGACATGTTCATCTCCCAGACCGAGCAGCTCGAGCTCTTCCACTGGTTCGTCCGCGCCCACCTGGAGGACACCGGCGGCCGGCTGAGCACCGCCGGTGACGCCACGGAGAAGGACGCGGCCGCGGACGCCTGAGCCCCGCCGCAACGAGAAGAGCCGCGCTCGGTGAGCGCGGCTCTCGGGTGTCCGGTGGGCGATACTGGGTTCGAACCAGTGACCTCTTCGGTGTGAACGAAGCGCGCTACCACTGCGCCAATCGCCCGGACGCGGACCGATAGGAACCGCGGTCGGAGACTCTAACGCATCTCGCGACCGCGGTTCACATCGGGGACCTCAGCCGAGGTGGTGGACCTCCTGCAGCCGATGCACGGGGGTGTCGATGCCGACGTGTCGCGCCTTGAGCTGCAGCGCCAGGTAGAGGGAGTAGTGACGCGACTGGTGCAGGTTGCCGCCGTGGAACCAGAGGTTCTGCTGCTGGGTCGGCTTCCACATGTTGCGCTGCTCGCCCTCCCACGGGCCGGGGTCCTTGGTGGTGTCCGAGCCCAGACCCCACACTTTGCCCACCCGGTCGGCGACCTCCTGGCTGATCAGGTCCGCGGCCCAGCCGTTCATCGAGCCGTAGCCGGTGGCGTAGACGACGAGGTCGGCGGGCAGCTCCGTCCCGTCGGCCAGGACGACGGCCGTCTCGGTCAGGTGGTCGACCTGGCCGTGCGCCAGCTTGACGTCGCCGCTCGCCACCAGCTCGGCGGCGCCGACGTCGATGTAGTAGCCCGAGCCGCGGCGCAGGTACTTCATGAACAGGCCCGACCCGTCGTCGCCCCAGTCGAGGTCGAACCCGGCGGCGGTCATCCGGTCGTAGAAGTCCTTGTCTCGCTCGCGCATCTTGTCGTACAGCGGGATCTGGAACTCGTGCATGATCTTGTACGGCAGCGACGCGAAGACCAGGTCGGCCTTCTCCGTGGTCATGCCGGCCTCGAGGGCCCGCTCGGAGTAGAGGTCGCCGAGGCCGATGTCCATCAGGGTGTCGCTCTTGACGATGTGCGTCGAGGAGCGCTGCACCATGGTCACGTCGGCGCCGGTCTCCCACAGGGCCCCGCAGATGTCGAAGGCCGAGTTGTTGCTGCCGATGACGACGACCCGCTTTCCGGCGTACGCGTCCGGTCCGGGGTGCTGCGAGGAGTGGTGCTGCTCGCCCTGGAAGACCTCGGCCCCCGGGTACGACGGCACGTTGGCCTTGCCCGACATGCCGGTCGCCATCACCAGATGGGTCGGCTTGAGGACCAGCGGCCTGCCCTCGCGCTCGAGGTGGACGGTCCACTCCCCCGCGCTCTCGTCGTAGGCGGCCGAGGTGGCGACCGTGTTCGACCAGTACGGCACCTCCATCACCCGCGTGTAGAACTCCAGCCAGTCGCCGACCTTGTCCTTGGGTGCGAAGACCGGCCAGTTGTCGGGGAACTTGAGGTAGGGCAGGTGGTCGTACCAGACCGGGTCGTGCAGGCACAGCGACTTGTAGCGGTTGCGCCACTGGTCGCCGGGGCGCGGGTGCTTGTCGATGACGAGCGCCGGTACGCCGAGCTGACGCAGCCGCGCGCCGAGGGCGATGCCGCCCTGGCCGCCGCCCACGACGAGCACGTAGGGCTGGGTGTCGACGCCGAGGGCGGCGTCCTCGGCCTGGCGCCTCTCCAGCCAGGTCACCCGCTCCTTGGTGGCGCCGTGCTCGGCGCCCATCGGACGTCGTACGCCCTTGGCCTCCTCGTGCCCCGTGAGCTCGTAGAGGGTGGTGAGGAACGTCCACGCCTTCGGGCCGTCCTCGTCGACGACCCGGAGCAGACCGCGGCCGCGGCCCACGGACGTCTCGAACTCGAACCAGGCGGTGGTGACGCCGTCGGCGGTGTCGGCCGGCTCGGTGAGCCGGAAGCCGCGCGGATCGACCCGGTCCAGGGTCGCGGCGAGCAGGTCGGCGACACCGTCGGGGTTCTCGACGGTGGTGAGGTTCCAGGAGAAGGCGATCAGGTCGCGCCAGAAGCTGGTCGCGGCGAACAGACCGGCGGCGCGGTCGATGTCGCGGGCGGTGAGGGCGTCCTCGAAGGCCGCGAACCAGGCGGTGGCGGGGTCGGTGTCGGCCGTGGTGACGGGCCGGTCGTCGAGCTGGGTCATGCCGAGAAGTCGACCGCCACGAGCCTCGTCCCGGGAACCGTTGCACGTTGTTGCATGTGGCCTCGATCACACTGGACGGCCTACGGTGGTGCCATGGCCACGCACGACCTCGCGATGCGGGCCCGCGACCTGGTCCGGATCCACGACGCGGTGCTCTCCGGCTCCGCGCCGCCCGAGCGGCCGCGGGCCGTCGTCGCGCGGTCATGGACCCGGGTGCTCAACCTCGGGATCGACCCGGACGGGCGCAACGGCCGCGACCCGCTCACACCCGCCGAGGTCGAGGAGCGCCGGCGCACCTCGCGCCTGGCATTGGTCATCGACGAGATCCGCGAGCTGCTGCTCAGCGCCGCCGATGCGTCGAACTACCTGGTCGTGGTCACCGACGCCGACGGCGTGGTGCTGTGGCGCAGTGGGTCCCCGCGCGTCAAGCGACAGGCCGACGGGCTCGGGTTCACCGACGGCGCGACCTGGACCGAGGCGAGCGTCGGCACCAACGCGATCGGCACCGCGCTCGCCGAGGCCGCGCCAGTGCAGCTCTTCTCGGCCGAGCACTTCGAGAACGCGCAGGTGCCCTGGTACTGCACCGCCTCCCCCATCCACGACCCGATCGACGGCTCCCTCCTCGGCATCGTCGACGTCAGTGGACCCGCACTGAGCCTGCATCCCGCGATCGAGGCGCTGGTCACCGCGTCGGTCCGGCTCGCCGAGGCCCGGCTGTGGCGCCACCACGAGGAGCGCCTCGACCAGCTGCGGCGTACTGCCGAGCCGCTGCTCTCCGGCGCCAACGGTCCGCTGCTCGTGGTCGACGACCACGGCTGGGTCGCGGCCCACCACGGCGTCGCCGTACGCGATCGGGTGGAGACCCCTCGACCCGACCGGGCGCTCGCCGTACCGGGTCTCGGGCTGTGCCTGCCCGAACGCCTGCGCGGCGGCTGGCTGATCCGGCCCTCGACCTCGTCGCAGACCCTGGTGGCCCGCCTGGACCTGGGCGCCTCCCCCGCCACCCTCGAGGTCCGCGGCGGCGACTCCCCCTGGCGGGTGGCCCTCACCCCACGCCATGCCGAGCTGCTCGCCGCCATCGCCACCGCCGGCCCCGCCGGGGTGTCGGCGGGCCGGCTCAGCCAGGCGCTGTACGGCGACAGCGAGCGCCAGGTGACCGTGCGGGCCGAGATCTCGCGGATGCGGCGGGTGCTCGGCGCGCTGCTGGCCACCAACCCGTACCGGCTCGGCGAGGGAGTCTCGTTGAGCGTGGTCGACGCCGCGGCCCGCTGACGCGAAACCGCCCCTGATCTGCCTACACCGGTCCCGATGGTCGGCTCCTCCGAGCACCGACGACCTTCGAAGCCAGGAAGGACGCCGTTGCCTGGCTCACCAATCGCCGGGGAGACGATCCGGGCGCAGGCCTACAGCCTGCTGCGCACCATCCTCGGGTCCGCTGCCGCGGCGACGCCGAAGCCGTTGATTACGTACAACCCAGCGCACATCCGGGGCGCCGGCAATGTCAAACGTGCGCACAAGGTCCGACCCGCGTCGCTCCAGGAACTGGAGTCGATCGTCGGGGCGCTGCCTGATCGCTACAAGCTGATGGCGCTGCTCGCCGCCTGGTGTGCGATGCGGTTCGGCGAGCTGGCTGAGTTGCGCCGCAGCGACATCGACCTTCGCGCCAACCGGGTCTCGATCACCCGCGGCGTGGTCCGGGTCGGCGGGACATTCGTCGACGGGTCGCCCAAGTCCGACGCCGGCGTCCGCGATGTCGCCATCCCACCGCACCTGGTCCCAGTCGTGAAGGCGCACCTGAAGAACCACACCGGCGCAGTGCTTGCCGCCCAGACTGGGGCGACGCTTGCCGAGTTGATGGGTCGCCTTGGTCATTCCACGCCGGGCGCTGCGATGCGCTACCGGCACGTCGCCGCGGATCGTGGCGCCGAGATCGCGCGACGTCTCTCCGCGCTCGTGTCGGAGCCGAATGGCACGGTGGCCGAGTGAGCACGTGGACCGCCGAGTTCTACGAGGACGCCGATGGCCGGCGTCCCGTTGAGGTCTGGATGGGTGATCTTGGCGAGTCGAGTTCGAGGCGCTGGCGACTGCGATCGAGGAGATCCTCGAGAAGGACGGCGTCGCACTCGCCAGCACGCCTTGGTTGAAGGCCCTCGGTGAAGGTCTTCACGAGTTCCGGGTCAGGCATGACGCAGCAACCATCAAGGCCCTCTACACCAACTCGGGAGCCAGCAAGCCGACGAAGCCCGCGAAGATCCTGCTCCGCCTGTTCGTACACTTCCACGGGCAGAAGGTCATCCTCTTGCTTCACGGCTACGACAAGGGCAGCGACGACAGCCCGCGGCGCCAGGACAAGGAAATCGAGGAAGCGCGCAAGAGGCTTCGCGCGTGGCGTATCACCCAAGCGAGTCAGGCGAAGGCGCAGCCGCGCGACAAGTCACGACGCAGACGCTGACGCAAGCATTGTTCGTATGGGCTATCACCCATACACTGGTCGACGAGAGGAGTCACCATGGCTAAGAAGTTCTCCGGGTACGCGCGCGAGCGCCGTGCCGACCAGAGCGCAGAGGGGCGCGAGGCTGAGCGCGTCTTCCGTGTTGCCTACGCCTTCGGCCATGTCATCTACTCCGCCCGCAAGGCACGCAACCTTCGCCAGTCGGACCTAGCGGAGCTGAGTGGAATCGCGCAAGCGGACATCAGCCGCATCGAGCGGGGACAGATCGCGCCGACCGCCCCGACCCTCATCAAGCTCGCCGACGCGCTCGGCGCGCAGATCCAGTTCGTACTGCCTCCGGGCGAGCGTGATGCCGTCGACGCCGAGGACCACGGCGAAGTATTTGCCCTCAGCGTCGGCGCGTAGCCGCTTTCGTATGGCGCTCAGCCGATGGGCTCATCCTCACCACCGTGCTGCGTCTGCTGCAGATGTCTGGCGCGCTCGCTGGGGCGGAGTCGGATGAGCGCGCCAGGTGGGCCGGTGATTTCTGGATCGGACGCCTCCGGTCCGTGGCTCGCGCCCGGTCTGTGCGGTCGCCGAGGTGGTCCTGCTGATGCGGCACGGGCCAGTCGTGGTGAGGCCCGGGAAACAGAACGGTCGCGAACGCTCGTTCTGGATCCAGCCGCCACAGTTGGCGGGCGAGCCAGAACAGGTGCAGTCCGTACTGGCCGGGTACCTCGACGAACTCCACCCCGTGAGCAGTGGTTCAGCCAGCAGGTCGATCCGGATCGAGGATCTCCGCCCTGCCCTCGTCGTTCAGACACCCATGTACTCATTGGGAACCACTGCGTTGAACGGAGCGACTCGACCTGGGTGACCTTGCCGGACGAGTCCCAGCTCGGGATGGTCTCCAGGACCAGGCGGCGCAACGAGACGAGTTCGGCCAGAGGTTCGATGCTCGTGATCTTGGGCAGGTGCGTGATCTTCCACTGTTCGAGTCGCTTGAGAGGGCGCAGGGCATCCAGGGTCGCGGCGTGCCAGTCGATGACCTCCAGGGAGACGAGGTTGCTCATCTCCCTCAGTGCATCCCAGTTCTCGAATCGGCAGGCCAGGATGCGAGCGCGGGTGAATCGCACGGGATCCGGAGGTGCCACGAACACAGCGCTTCGATCCCGTTTTTTTCCCGAAAACGGAAAGAGACCCCCGAGAGGGCCTCTGACCTGCGGTTATCTGGTGGGCGATACTGGGTTTGAACCAGTGACCTCTTCCGTGTCAAGGAAGCGCGCTACCGCTGCGCCAATCGCCCCTGTGGAGTTGTCTGTGAGGTGGGTACGGGATTTGAACCCGTGTACACGGATTTGCAGTCCGTTGCCTCGCCTCTCGGCCAACCCACCGCGGCGGCCCCACACACTGGCCTGGTCAGGCAGTGGGTCTGACCACTCCGAGCGGACGACGAGGCTCGAACTCGCGACCTCAACCTTGGCAAGGTTGCGCTCTACCAACTGAGCTACGTCCGCATCGCACTGCCTTGCTTGCCTCTCGGCCCGCCCTGCGGTGCGTTGAGAACAGTAGCCGATTGCGTGAACCGCGCCAAAACGGGGTCCACCGCCGGCATGTCGACGCCCGCGCGGTCGTTGTCCGCCCCCTTCTACGCTGGCTCCATGCGCGTGTGGATCAACGGCCGAGTCCTGTCCGACCCGACGGCGCCGGCGGTGCCGGTGACCGATCACGGACTCACCGTCGGCGACGCGGTGTTCGAGGCGGTCAAGGTCGTCGGCGGGCAGCCGTTCGCGCTGCAGCGCCACCTCGACCGGCTCGAGCGGTCGGCGGCGGGTCTGGGGCTGGTGGGCCTCGACATCGATGAGGTACGACGCGGCGTGGCCGCCGTCCTCGAGGGTGACGCGCTGCCGCTGGGTCGGCTGCGGATCACCGTCACGGGCGGCAATGCGCCGCTGGGCAGTGGGCGTGGTGACGACCCGCTGACGGCGATCGTGGTGGCGGCCCCGATGGATCCGGCGCCGGAGACGACCGCGGTGGTCACGGTGCCGTGGCCGCGCAACGAGCGGGGACCGCTGGCGGGGCTGAAGACGACGTCGTACGCCGAGAACGTGGTCGCCCTGGCGGCGGCGCGGGAGAAGGGGGCGAGCGAGGCGATCTTCGCCAACCTGGCGGGGAACCTGTGCGAGGGGACGGGGACCAACGTCTTCTACGTGGTCGATGGCCAGGTGCGCACGCCGACGCTGGCCAGTGGCTGCCTCGGCGGAGTGACCCGGGCCCTGGTGCTGGAGTGGTTCGGGGCGCGCGAGGTCGATGAGCCGATCGAGGTGGCGGCGGGGGCCGACGAGGTCTTCCTGGTCTCGACGACCCGCGACGTGCAGGGTGTGCATCGCTGGGACGACCGTGAGCTGCCGGCCCCCGGCCCCCTCACGCGACGGGCCGCCGCGGCCTGGCGCGAGCACGAGGCCGGGCTGCTCGGGCTCGACCGGTAGCCCACCTCACCCGACCAGGAAGCTGAACCGGACCTCGTCGCGAGCCCGCAGGTCGCGTGCGGGACGAAGACGTGGAGCAGGCCGTCGCCGCGACCGGCCACGAAGGCCGCGCAGTCGCGGGTCAGGTCCACGACGACGTCGCGGTCGCCCGTGCGGTTGGTCCGGGTCTCGGTGTCCACGGGACCGTCATCGGGCCCGCGGCCAAAGTGCGTCATCTGCTCCGTCGCGGGTGCGCTCTTCCCGCGACGGAGCAGACACCCGGGTAGCCGGGTCCGGCAGGCGCTCAGCGGTCTCCCGGCGAGCACCCGCCCGTGGTCAGGCAGAGTGGGGATGCCTCACCACGGCCGGCCCGATGCAGGGAACAGCCACGAGCCGGGGAGCGGGGGACGCAGGGGCCAGCGCCGAGCTGCGGACGTCGCACGATCGACATGCGCGGATCCCTTCGTCGTCGCGACCGGGCCGATCCCGAGACTCGCCTGGTCCTGGCTCACCCTAGGACCGTCCCAGGGCGTCCGGAGCACACTTCCCGAAGGCTTTACCCAGCGGTCGCGGCCACGACCAGCAGCGCCCTGCCCGGCATGGCCGGACAGGGCACCTGGTGCCCGGCGAGTGTGGGGTTCGTCGGGCACGCTGTGGTTGGGAACCGGGACCGAGAGTAGTGGCCGCGACCGCCACATGTGGCGAAATCGGCGAGATGACGCCGGATGACCTCCGGGAGTCAGAGCTGGGTGCCGTCGATCCTCGGCTCGGCCGGCGGGTCGGTGGGATCGAGGTCCTCCGCCACCGCCCTCGGATACGACGCCGGGCCGCCCGCGTGCGTGAGCTGGCCGCGTCGCGCGAGCACCGCGACCGCCGCTCCCAGCAGCCCGAGGGCGCCGACGACGAGCAGCACCCGTCCCCGACGTCGCGGCTGCGCCGGCAGGCGGTCCGTGACCTGGTCGGGCAGCCGGTCACGGACCTGGTCGGGGATCCGGCCGGCGAGTGACGTAGCCGCCTGGGCGCCCTTCTCGGCCGCGATGGCGCGCCCCTGGTGCAGTAGGGGTGGGGTCTTCTCCGCCACGGTGTGGACGGCGGACTCGACGTCGGGCACGACGGCGTCGACGAGGTCGCGCAGGTCGTCCCTCAGCTGTTCGGCCGTGCTCTTGCGGTGCATGGGTGCCTCCTCCTCGGATACGGACTTCGCACGCGCAGTACCCGATCTGCGCGGGGCAACCCCGGACGGGTCAGTCCTCGTCGGCGGCGAAGTCCTCGTCGTGGGTGCCGGGGCGCGGCGCCCAGGGCAGCTCCTTGGCCGGACGTACGACGACCAGCCGGTCCCCGCGGGCGAGCAGGGTCACCACCGGGTCGAAGTAGCGGTACACCTTCTCGTCGCGGATCACCGCGATCACCTGGTCGGGCAGGGACTGGGGCGGCATGCCGACCTCGTTGACCAGCAGCTCGCGCTCGGCGACCTCCAGCCCCTCGCCGTAGGTGAGCAGGTCCTCCATCACCGTGCCGAGCGTGGGCGAGAGGGTGGAGAGGCCGAGCAGACGGCCGACCGCGTCGGAGGAGGTGATCACCGAGTCGGCGCCGGACTGGCGCATCAGCGGCGCGTTCTCCTGCTCGCTGACGGCGGCGACGATCCAGGCGTCGGGGTTGAGCTGCCGGACCGTCAGGGCGGCGAGCACGTTGGAGTCGTCACGGCCGGTGGTGATGATGACCTGATCGGCCTCCGCGACGCCGGCGCGCTGGAGGACCCCGCGGCGGGTGGCGTCGCCGGTGACGACCGCGAGCTGGTCGGCGTGCGCGTCCGCCAACGCGACCGGGCTCGGGTCGACCACCACGACGCGCTCGCGGTCCAGTCCGTTGCCGACGAGCGTCTCGACGGCGCTGCGGCCCTTGGTGCCGTAGCCGATCACCACGACGTGGTGTCCCATGTTCTTCCTCCAACGAGAGATCCGGAAGAGCTCGCGGCTGCGCTGCGCGAGCACCTCGAGCGTGGTGCCGATCAACAGCACCAGGAAGCCGATGCGGGCCGGGGTGATGATGAACGCGTTGACCAGCCGGGCGCCGTCGCTGATCGGCGAGATGTCGCCGTACCCGGTCGTGCTCAGGGTGACGGTCGTGTAGTAGAGCGAGTCGACCAGGGAGATGGTGCCGTTGGGGTCGGCCGCGGTCGCGTCGCCGGTGTCGCGGTAGCCCTCCCGGTCGAAGTAGACCAGCAGCACGGTGCCGACGAGGATGCCGAGGGCGAGCAGCAGCCGGCGCCCCAGCTGCCACCACGGGGAGCGGATCCGCTCGGGCAGTGCGACCTTCCCCGTCAAGGGGGTCTCCGCCGGTCCTCCGCTCAGCACGCCCACGGCCGGAACCTACTCCACCGGGTCCGGCGTACGACGCAACAGGCGGTCCAGCAGCTCGCGGCGCGCCCGTTGCGTCGTCTCCTGGGGGAACACCTCGTCGAAGGCGGCGTTGACGCCGGCGCCGATCAGCACCGCCAGCGCCGCGATGTAGAGCCAGACCAGGATCGCGATCGGCGCGGCGAGCGGCCCGTAGATGGAGTGGGAGTCCTCGGCGGTCACGGTGAGCACCCAGCGCAGCAGGTAGGACCCGACGATCCAGGTCGACAGAGAGAACACCGCGCCCGGCAGGTTGAAGCTCCAGCTGGTCCGCACCGGCACCGAGAGGTGGTAGAGGGTGGCGAGGAAGCACACGCACATCACGATGATCAGCGGCCAGTAGAACTGCATGAGGAACTCGGCCCGGTTGGGCAGCCACGAGCGGACCAGCTTGGGGCCGGCGACCACGAGCGGCAGCGTGATCGCGCCGGAGATCACGGCCAGGATGTAGAGCACGAACGAGAGCACCCGGGTGCGCACGATCCCCCGGTGCCCGCCGAGCCCGTGCATGATCGTGATGGCGTCGACGAAGACGTTGAGGGCCCGCGAGCCGGACCAGAGCGCGAGCACGAACCCGAGCGAGATCACGTCGAACCGGCCACCGCGCAGCACGTCGTTCATGGTCGGCTTGATCACCTTGTTGACGGCCGTGTCGGTCAGGAACCGCGAGAACAGGTCGACGACGGCGCGGCGTACGTCGTCGATCTGGGCCGCGGTGAAGTGCTCGGTGACGTAGCCGACGCCGCCGGCGAGGGCGAAGATCAGCGGCGGGACCGACACGACGGCGAAGAAGGCCGCCTCGGCGGCCAGCCCGGTGACGCGGTACCGCAGGCACGAGCCCACCGTGGTCACGACCAGGCGCCACAGCAGGCGGGCGAGGCGGCGGAGCCACGGCGCCCCGACCTGGGTGCCCGAGTCCGCCGCCATGGGCCTCACGCTATCCGGCGGCCGGCCCTGCCCCGGGGATCCGCCCGGCCACCGCCTCGATCTTCCGGATCAGACCGGCAGGGGCACCCGCTCCGGCTCGGGCTCCGGCGCGACATGGTCGTCGATCATCGTGGTCTCGTCGAACGGGTCGGCGCCGGCGAGCACCCGGTCCAGCCGGGCGCGGTCGAGGCTGCCGGTCCAGTGTCCGACCAGGACGGTGCCGACGGCGTTGCCGGCGAAGTTGGTCAGCGCCCGGGCCTCGGACATGAACCGGTCGATGCCGACGATCAGGCCGACGCCGTCGACCAGCTCGGGCCGGTGCGACTGCAGGCCGCCGGCCAGCACGGCCATGCCGGAGCCGGTGACGCCGGCCGCGCCCTTCGCGGCGATCATCATGAACAGCAGCAGCGAGACCTGCTCGCCCAGTGCGAGCGGCGTGCCGAGGGCCTCGGCGATGAAGATCGAGGCCATGGTCAGGTAGATCGCGGTGCCATCGAGGTTGAACGAGTAGCCCGTCGGCACGACGACGCCCACGGTGGTCTTGTCGACGCCGGCGTGCTCCAGCTTGGCGATCGCCCGGGGCAGCGCGGACTCCGACGACGAGGTGGCGAGGATCAGCAGGAACTCGCGGCCCAGGTAGCGCAGCAGCGCGAAGATGTTGATGCCGGTGATGACCTTGAGCAGGGCGCCGAGGACGACGACGACGAACAGCACGCAGGTGAGGTAGAAGCCGACCATCAGCACGGCCAGGCTCTTCAGCGCGTCCACGCCGCCCTGCCCGGTGACGGCGGCCATCGCGCCGAACGCGCCGACCGGAGCGGCCCACATGATCATCGCCAGCAGCCGGAACACCAAACGCTGCAGGTGGCCGACAGCGGTGATGATCGGCGCACTGGTGGCGCCCATCCGCTGCAGCGCGAACCCGACGAGCAACGCGACCAGCAGGGTCTGCAGCACGCTCCCGCTGGTGAGCGCGCTGAACATCGAGGTCGGGATGATGCCGAGCAGGAACGCCGTGGTGTCGGCGTGTCCCTCGGCCGCCTTCTCCTGCGCGGTGGCCGCGGCCTCGGCGGTCAGGTGCAGGCCGTCGCCGGGCTGCAGCAGGTTGCCGACCAGCATGCCGATCGACAGCGCCACCGTCGACATCACCAGGAAGTAGCCGAGCGCGAGACCACCGACGCGGCCCACCTTCGCGGCACTGGCCACGGAGCCGACACCGAGCACGATGGTGCAGAAGATGACCGGCTGGATCATCATCTTGATCAGGTTCACGAAGCCCTCGCCGAGCGGCTTGAGCTCGACCGCGAAGGCCGGGAACAGCAGGCCGGTGGCGATGCCGAGCAGCACCGCGCCGATCACCGCCAGGTAGAGGTAGTGCGTCCGCGCGCCGCGCGCCGTGCTGGTCATGGTTCCTCCGGATGTCGCTGGGTCGGGGTTCTCCGCCACTCTGCGACCGGTCGTGACGACCGTCACCGTTGTGTTCGTTGTGTTCGTGGCGCAGGTCACATCAACGGCCCTCGCCTGGGCGAGAATGACGACGTGCCCCGACCCCGCCTGCTCCGCGACCGCCCGGTCGCCCGCCAGGTGCTGGTGCTGCAGGTCGGCACCGTGCTCCTGCTCGTCGTGGTCGGCATCGCGATGGCGTCGTACGACGCCCGGCGCGACTCCCGCAGCCGGGCGACCCAGCGCGCGGTGGCCGTGGCGCAGACCGTGGCCGACTCCCCCGCCGTCCGCGAGGCGCTGCGCGGCCCGGACCCGACCGCCGAGCTGCAGCCGTGGGCCGAGCAGGTCCGGCGCGACACCGACACCGACTTCGTCGTGGTCATGGGTCTGGACCGGACCCGCTACACCCACCCCGACCCGGCCCAGATCGGCGGGAGGTTCGTCGGCGACCTCGGCGACGCGCCCGAGGGCAGCGTCTTCACCCAGCAGTACACCGGCACGCTCGGCCCATCGGTGCGCTCCGTCGTACCCGTCGAGGAGGACGGCCGGGTGGTGGCGCTGGTGTCGGTCGGCATCACCGTCAGCGACATCAACCGCGGGCTGCGCCGCGACGTGACGATCGTGGTGCTCTGCGGCCTGCTCGTGCTGCTGCTCGGCCTCACCGGCGCCGGGCTGCTCGGCCGGCGGCTGCACCGGGTCACCCACGGGATGGGCGAGCAGGAGCTGGCCCGGATGTACGAGTACTACTCGGCCGTCCTGCACTCCGTCCGCGAGGGACTGCTGCTCCTCGACGGGACGGGCCGGGTCCAGCTGATCAACGACGAGGCCCGGCGGCTGCTCGCCCTTCCCGACGACGTCGTCGGACAGCCCGTCGAGGAGCTCGGCCTCGCGCCGGGCCTGGTCGCCGCCGCGCGCGGCCGCACCGCCGAGTCCGACGACCTCTATCTCGCGGGCGAGCGGATGCTCGTCGTCTCCGCGGCCCCGGCCCGCTGGGACGGCCGCGACGTCGGCTCCGTCGTCACTCTGCGCGACCACACCGAGCTCCGCTCGGTCACCGGCGAGCTCGAGGTCGTCCGACGGCTCACCGAGTCGCTGCGCTCGCAGAACCACGAATCCGCCAACCGGCTGCACACCGTGGTCTCCCTGATCGAGATGGGCCGCCCCGACGACGCGGTCGAGTTCGCGACGTCCGAGCTGCACGTCGCCCAGCTGCTCACCGACCAGGTCGTCGGCGCCGTCGAGGACCCGGTCCTGGCCGCGCTGCTGCTCGGCAAGACCGCCGAGGGCGCCGAGCGCGGCATCGACCTCACCATCACCGGCACCGTCCCCGCCGGCACCACCATCCCCGCCCGCGACCTGGTCACCGTCGTCGGCAACCTGGTCGACAACGCCTTCGACGCGGTCGCCCTCTCCGACCCGCGCCGGGTCGCGGTCACCTTCGAGGGGGACGCCGGGCCGCTCGTCGTCCGGGTCGGCGACAGCGGCCCGGGTCTCGACGCGGCGGCGGCCGAGCGGGCGCTCGACCGCGGCTGGACCACCAAGGCCGAGCCTGGCACCGGCCGCGGCCTCGGCCTGGCGCTCGTGGTCCAGGTCGCGCGCAAGCACGGCGGCGACGTCGTGGTCGGCCGCTCCTCACTCGGCGGCGCGGAGTTCACCGTCTCGCTGCACCCGGACGCGGTCTCGTGACCGTGCGGGTGCTCGTCGTCGAGGACGAGGAGCTGGCGGCCGAGGCGCACGCGTCGTACGTCGCCCGGGTGCCGGGATTCGCGCTCGCCGGCATCGCCCGCTCGGCCCGCGAGGCGGTCCGCGCGCTCGACGCCGCCCGCAACGACGGCTCCCCCGTCGACCTGGTGCTGCTCGACATGAACCTGCCCGACACCCACGGCCTCGGGTTGCTGGCCGGCCTGCGCGGCGCCGGCCACCTGTGCGACATCATCGCGGTGACCGCCGCCCGCGACACCCAGGTGGTGCGCCAGGCGGTCGGTCAGGGGGTCGTGCTCTACCTGCTCAAGCCGTTCACGTTCGCGACCTTCCGCGCCAAGCTCGAGCAGTACGCCGCCTACCGGGCCGAGCTCGACGCCGCCCCCGCCGAGGTGGTGCAGGACGAGGTCGACCGGCTGCTCGGCTCGCTGCGCCCGAGCGCCACCGCGCCGCTGCCCAAGGGGATGAGCGCCGAGACCCTGCGCACGGTCACCGCCGCGCTCCGCGAGGCCGACGGCGACCTGTCCGCGAGCGAGGTCGCGGCGGCCGTCGGCAGCTCGCGGGTCACCGCGCGGCGCTACCTCGAGCATCTCGCCGACCAGGGGCTCGCCGCCCGCGGCCTGAGGTACGGCGCGGGCGGCGGGCGTCCCGAGGTCAGCTACTCCTGGCGCTGACCCACCCGGTGGGTCAGGCCAGGTCGAGACCCGGGTACAGCGGGTGCTTGTCGAGCAGCTCCGCCGACGCCGCGCGGACCTTGTCGGCCACCCCGTCGGCGAGCACGTACGACGCCTTCGACGGCGCGCCTGCCGACGTCGTGCCGGGCGTGGTGCTCGTGAGGACCTCGACGATCAGGTCGGCGACCGCGTCGAACTCGGATGCACCGAAGCCGCGGCTGGTGAGCGCGGGGGTGCCGACCCGGATGCCGGAGGTGTACCAGGCCCCGTTGGGGTCGGCCGGCACCGAGTTGCGGTTGGTGACCACGCCGGCGTCGAGCAGCGCCGACTCGGCCTGTCGCCCGGTCAGTCCGAAGGAGGACACGTCGAGCAGCACGAGGTGGTTGTCGGTGCCGTCGGTGACCAGCTTGGTGCCGCGGATCTGCAGGCCCTCGGCGAGCGACTTCGCGTTGTCGGCGACCGCCTGGGCGTAGGTCTGGAAGTCGGGCGTGCGGGCCTCGGCGAAGGCGACGGCCTTCGCGGCCATCACGTGCGAGAGCGGGCCGCCGAGCACCATCGGGCAGCCGCGGTCGACGCTCGGGGCGTACTCCTCGGTCGCCAGGATGAAGCCACCGCGCGGGCCGCGCAGCGACTTGTGCGAGGTGCTGGTGACGACGTGGGCGTGCGGGACCGGATCCTCGTCGCCGGTGAAGACCTTGCCCGCGACCAGTCCGGCGAAGTGCGCCATGTCGACCATCAAGGTGGCGCCGACCTCGTCGGCGATCTCGCGCATCTTGGCGAAGTTCACCCTCCGCGGGTACGCCGAGTAGCCGGCGACCAGGATGAGCGGCTTGAACTCCTGGGCCTTGGCACGCAGGGCGTCGTAGTCGATCAGCCCGGTCGCGGGGTCGGTGCCGTACTGCTGCTGGTGGAACATCTTGCCGCTGATGTTCGGGCGGAAGCCGTGGGTGAGGTGGCCGCCGGTGTCGAGGCTCATGCCGAGCAGACGCTGGTTGCCGAGCTCGTGGCGCAGTCTCTCCCAGTCGGCGTCGGAGAGGTCGTTCATGTTCTTCACGCCGGCGTCCTGCAGCCACGGGCCCTCCACGCGGTGGGCGAGGATCGCCCAGTACGCCGTCAGGTTGGCGTCGATGCCGGAGTGCGGCTGGACGTAGGCGTACTCGGCGCCGAACAGCTCGCGGGCGTGCTCGGCGGCGAGCGACTCGACGGTGTCGACGTTCTGGCAGCCGGCATAGAAGCGGTGCCCGACCGTGCCCTCGGCGTACTTGTCGCTGAACCAGGTGCCCATGGTGAGCAGCACGGCCGGCGAGGCGTAGTTCTCGCTCGCGATCAGCTTGAGCGACGCCCGCTGGTCGGCGAGCTCCTGGCGGGTCGCGTCCGCGATGCGCGGCTCGACGGAGGCGATGACCTCCAGGGCCTGGTTGTAGGCGCTGCTGACAAGGCCGGCGTCGAGGGAGTTGTCGCTCATGGCGCACAGCGTAGTGCCGCGGGTGCGCTGGCGCGCTGGCAGGCAGCGCCTGGTGTGACATGCGTCGCAGGCGCGGCCCGAACCCTCGGGGCAGACGGGTCGATCTGTCCGCATAATGAGAATGGCATCCAGATAATGAGATTCAGATTTGTGGACCGGGCGTCCGAGGGATGAGACTCGTTGACATGGTCACTGCTGCCACTCATGCGCACCTCGTGGTTCGACGCCACGTGGACTTCGGGCGCACGCGCAGCATGATGTGTTGGCCCCGCTGACGTCGCCGCCGCATCCACCCGAGCCGCGCCCCCTCACCGCCGGGCGCCCATCAGCGAAGGACCTCCTCTCCGCATGCCTGACCTGCGCTTCCAGTCCCAGCCGCCCCGTCACACCGACGTCCCGCGCCCCCGTCGTGCCGAGGGTCAGTGGTCGTTCGGCTACTCCGAGCCGCTGAACAAGAACGAGCAGTCCAAGAAGGACGACGACCCGCTCAACGTCGAGAACCGGATCCGGTTCATCTACTCCAAGCGCGGCTTCGACTCCATCGACCCCGCCGACCTGCGCGGCAGGTTCCGTTGGATGGGTCTCTACACCCAGCGCAAGCCCGGCATCGACGGCGGCAAGACCGGCTCGATGGAGGAGGAGGAGCTCGACGACCGCTTCTTCATGATGCGGGTCCGCTCCGACGGCAAGCTGCTCGGCGCCGACGCGCTGCGCACCCTCGGGGGCATCTCCACCGACTTCGCCCGCAGCACCGCCGACATCACCGACCGGCAGAACATCCAGTACCACTGGATCGACATCGCCAACGTGCCCGAGATCTGGGAGCGGCTGGCCGCCGTCGGGCTCGACACCCTCGAGGCGTGCGGCGACTGCCCCCGCGGCTTCCTGGGCTCGCCGGTCGCCGGCGTCGCCAAGGACGAGATCATCGACGGCACCCCCGCCCTCGACGAGATCCGCCGGCGCTACATCGGCAACCCCGACTACTCGAACCTGCCCCGCAAGTTCAAGACCTCGATCTCCGGGCACCCGAGCCTGGACGCCGCGCCCGAGATCAACGACGTGTCCTTCGTCGGCGTGGTCCACCCCGAGCACGGTCCCGGCTTCGACCTGTGGGTCGGCGGCGGCCTGTCGACCAACCCGATGCTGGCCACCCGCCTCGGCGTGTGGATCCCGCTCGACGAGGTCGCCGACGCCTGGGAGGGCGTGGTCTCGATCTTCCGCGACTACGGCTACCGCCGGCTGCGCTCGCGCGCCCGGCTGAAGTTCCTCGTCGCCGACTGGGGCGCCGACAAGTTCCGCGAGGTCCTCGAGAACGAGTACCTCGGGCACAAGCTGGTCCGCAACGAGTCGCCCGCCTACGCCACCCACAACGGCGACCACATCGGGATCCACGAGCAGAAGGACGGCAGCTTCTACATCGGCATCACGCCGACCGTCGGTCGGATCAACGGCGAGGCGCTGACCGCCCTCGGTGACATCGTCGAGAAGTACGGCGTCGCCGGTGCCCGGCTCACGGCGTACCAGAAGGTCGTCGTGCTGGGGGTCGCTCCCGAGCAGGTCGACGCGATCGTCGCCGACCTCGACGCGATCGGCTTCTCGGCCAAGCCGTCGCACTGGCGTCGCTCGACGATGGCCTGCACCGGCATCGAGTTCTGCAAGCTGGCGATCGTCGACACCAAGCAGCGCGCGATCGATCTGGTGGGCGAGCTGGAGAAGCGCTTCCCGGACCTCGACACCCCGATCAGCATCAACGTCAACGGCTGCCCGAACGCCTGCGCCCGCACCCAGATCGCCGACATCGGCCTCAAGGGCCAGCTGGTGCTCGACGACGACGGCAACCAGGTCGAGGGCTTCCAGGTCCACCTGGGCGGCGGCATCGGTCTGCACACCACGATCGGCAAGAAGCTGCGCGCCCACAAGGTGACCAGCAAGGGCCTCGACGACTACGTCACGACCATCGTGTCGAACTACCTCGTCGACCGCGAGGGTCCCCAGGAGAGCTTCGCCCAGTGGGTGGCGCGCACCGACGAGGACCTGCTGCGCGGCGACAAGTCGCTGGCGACGGCCTGATCGACTCCGCACCATGTCCGAGCGAGCACAGCCCTTCCACTGCCCCTACTGCGGCGGTGAGGACCTGTGGCCCCACGAGGCGGGCCACGGGGCGTGGGAGTGCCGCTCGTGCCTGCGCGCGTTCCAGCTGAAGATGCTGGGCGTGGTCCCCCGGACCCCGCCCGGAACCAGTTCATCCAGAGAGGGGGGTGCGTCATGACGACCGCCACCACTCGTGCCGCCCGCGAGTTCCGCGGGTCGCACACCGCGGGCCGCTCCCCCGAGGAGCTGCGCGAGCTCGTGTCCCACTGGGGCGCCGAGCTCGAGCTGGCCCCCGCCGAGGTCATCATCGAGTGGGCCGCCGCCACCTTCGGCGACCGGTTCTGCATCACCTCCTCGATGGGCGACGCCGTCCTGGCGCACCTCGCCGAGAAGGTCGTCCCCGGCGTCGACGTCGTCTTCCTCGACACCGGCTACCACTTCGTCGAGACCGTCGGGACCCGTGACGCCGTCGCGGCCACCATGAAGGTCAACCTGATCTCGATCACCCCGAGCCAGTCGGTCGCCGAGCAGGACGCCGAGTACGGCCCCGAGCTCTACAAGCGCGACCCCGACCTGTGCTGCGCCCTGCGCAAGGTCAAGCCGCTGGCCGACTCGCTGGCCGGGTACGACGCGTGGGCCACCGGCCTGCGCCGGGCCGAGACCCACAACCGGGTGATCGCACCGGTGATCGGCTGGGACGCCAAGAAGCAGAAGGTCAAGGTGTCCCCCATCGCCCGGTGGAGCGACGAGCAGGTCGAGCGCTACATCGCCGAGAACGGCGTGCTCGTCAACCCGCTCGTCTACGACGGCTACCCGTCCATCGGCTGCGCGCCCTGCACCCGCCGGGTCGCCCCCGGCGAGGACCCGCGCAGCGGCCGTTGGGCCGGCACCAACAAGACCGAATGCGGGATCCACTCATGACCGCCCGCATCCCGGAGGACCGCACCTTCGAAGAGGGAGGGAACCGACGATGACCGCTCCGGCACTCATCGCCCTTGCCCACGGCAGCCGCGACCCGCGCTCGGCCGCCACCGTTTCCGCGCTCGTCGACGCGACGAAGGCGTTGCGTCCCGACCTGCGCATCGAGAAGGCGTTCCTCGACCTCGCCAAGCCGAGCTTCCACACCGTCGTGGACCGGCTGGTGAAGGCGGGGTACGACGAGATCGTCGTCGTACCGCTGCTGCTGGTCGAGGCCTTCCACGCCCGGGTCGACGTACCCGAGGTGATCGCCGAGGCGACGACACGCCACCCGGGTCTGCAGATCCGCGCTACCGACGTGCTCGGTCTCGAGGCGCGCTTCCTCGAGGTGCTCGACGAGCGGCTCCGCGAGGCGCTGCGCGCCGCCCGGGTCCGTGAGCTCGACGCGCTGGTCCTCGCCGCCGCCGGCACCTCCGATCCGCTGGCCAACCAGGCCGTCGCCCGGCTCGCCCGGCTGTGGGGCGCGCACCACAAGCTGCCCGTCACCGCGGCGTACGCCACCAGCGCTCCCCCGGCCACCGGCGAGGCCGTGCGCGCCTTCCGCGCCGAGGGCCGCCGCCACATCGCCGTCGCCTCGCTGTTCCTGGCGCCCGGCAACCTGGTCGACCGGGCCGCCGAGCTGGCCCTCGAAGCCGGTGCCGTCGCCGTGTCCGAGCCGCTCGGCGCCCACCCGGAGATCGCCCGCACCATCCTCGCCCGGTACGCCGTCGGCGCGGTCGAGCTGGTTCCGGTCTGAGCCGACCCGGCGCAAACTGCCCCGTAGACGTCGTCGACCCGGCGCAAAGCGAACTCCCGAAGAAGTTCGCTTTGCGCCGGGTCGACGTCATTCCAGGGTTGATTTGCGCCGGGTCGCGCTAGAGGACCAGCTGCTCCAGGAGATGCTCGAGCGTCCGGGCCGGGTCGGCGGTGACGCCGCCGTGGACCGGGCCGGGCTGGAGCACCGTGCTCCTCGGCGCCTTCAGGAACCCGAAACGGGTGCCGGCGTCGTCCTTCTGGGTGCGGGAGCCGTACGCCGTCGCGCGCACGCCCACGCCGAAGCCCGCATGGGCCTCGCCGCGGCACACCCGCTCGACCGCGTCGAGCGCGGTCCGGACCGCCGCCACGTCGACCTCGGCGTCGAGGGCACGGATCCGCTCGGGGTCCACCGATGAGCGGACGCCGAGGTAGTCCTCGGCCGGGCAGTGGAGAACCACGCCCACGTTGACGAACTCCTCGCGCTCGACGCGCGGGACGCAGCGCAGGGTGACGTACTGGTACGGCTTCACGACGCCAGCTCCGGCGCCGGGAGCCAGGCCCGGCCGCCGTCGCGGCGGGCGGTCAGGAAGGCGACGTAGCGCTCGCGGAGCAGCTCGGGCGTCTCCGCGCCCGGGACCGGCTCCAGCCAGTCGTCGCACACCTCGGCCAGCACCTCGGCCAGCGACGCGTCGGTCAGCCGGGCCGCGAGGTGGGCGTCCTGGGTCACCGCCTGCGCTGCGAAACCACGCAGGATGTGCTCGGAGGCGTCGTACGGCTGCGCCGCGAAGCGCGCCGGGTCGCCAGGGCCGCCGGACCACGAGTGGTGGAAGTACAGCGACGCACCATGGTCGATCGCCTGCAGGGTGCCTCGCCAGACCAGCAGGTTGGGGTTGCGCCAGCTGCGGTCGACGTTCGTGGTGAAGGCGTCGAGCCAGAGCACGCGTCCGGCCAGGTCGGCGTCCGGACCGGTCGTCGGGTCGTAGCCGAAGGAGCCGGGCAGGAAGTCGATGCCGAGGTTGAGACCGGTGCTGGCGTTGATCAGGTCCTGCACCTCCTCGTCGGCCTCGTAGCGCGCGATCTGCGGGTCGAGGTCGAGCACCACCTGGTCGGGCGTGGGTACGTCGAGCAGCCGGGCGATCCCCGCGACCACCACCTCGGCCACCAGCACCCGCGTGCCCTGGCCGGCGCCGCGGAACTTGCAGACGTAGGTGCCGAGGTCGTCGGCCTCCACGATGCCGGGCAGGCTGCCGCCCTCGCGCAGCGGCGTGACGTACCGGGTGACCTTGACCTGCTCCATCCGCCCGCCGGTCACAGCGCCGACTCGTCGAGGAGCCGCTGCCTCTCGTGCGCCACGTCGAAGTCGGCCTTCGGCCAACCCAGGTCGAAGGCCTGCAGCGCGTCGTGGAGCAGGGCGCCGATCGCCAGGTTCCGGTACCACTTCTTGTCGGCCGGGATCACGTGCCACGGCGCGACGTCGGTGCTGGTGCGCGCGATCGCGATCTCGTATGCCTCCTGGTAGGCCGGCCACAGCTCCCGCTCGTCGACGTCGCCCGGGTTGTACTTCCAGTGCTTGGTCTCGTCGTCGAGCCGCGCCAGCAGGCGCTCCTTCTGCTCGGCCGCCGAGATGTGCAGCATGCACTTGATGATCGTGGTGCCCTCGGCGGCGAGCTCGGCCTCCCAGGCGTTGATGGCGTCGTAGCGCCGCTCGATCTCCTCCGGCGGCGCGAGCCCGCGCACGCGCGCGATCAGGACGTCCTCGTAGTGGGAGCGGTCGAACACGCCGATCAGGCCCACCGGCGGGAGCGCCTTGGTGATCCGCCACAGGAAGTCGTGGGCGCGCTCCTCTGGCGTCGGCGCCTTGAACGAGGTGATCCGCACGCCCTGCGGGTCGACCAGGCCGACCGTCGAGCGCAGCGTGCCGCCCTTGCCGGAGGTGTCCATGCCCTGCAGCACCAGCAGGATGCTGCGCCGACCGCCTGACTTGCCGTCGGCGAACAGCCGCTCCTGCAGCTCGGCCAGGTCCGGCCCGAGGTCGGCCAGCGCCGCCTCGCCGTCCTTCTTGTCGCCGTCGAAGCCGGGGGCGGCGTCGGTGTCGATCTCACCCAGGGCGATCGGGCCCGGCGCGACGCGCAGCGCGGAGGTCAGGTCGGAGAGAGGGAAGCCCATGTCAGTGCGCCTGCCCGCCGCGACGGTCGACCAAGGGTGGCGTCGACGACCAGGGGAAGTCGATCCAGGCCTCGGTACGACGCCAGACGTACTCCGGGCGGATCACCGTCCACGGCTTCTCGTAGACCACCGCCGTCCGCGCCTCCGCCACGTGGTCGGCGAAGAAGTCGCGCACCACCTCGAGCGTCTTGCCGGTGTCGGCGACGTCGTCGGCGATGAGCACCTTCATGCCGGTCAGGTCGATCGCGGCCGGCGTCGGCGGCAGCATCATGGGCACGTCGAGGCGCTCGTCGACGCCGGTGTAGAACTCGACGTTGACCGCCGACAGGTTCTTCACGTCCAGCGCGTACCCCAGGCCCATCGCCAGCCCGAGCCCGCCCCGGGCGATCGCCAGCACGATGTCCGGCTCGAAGCCGTCGTCGACGACCTGCTGTGCCAGGTCGCGCACCGCGGTGCCGAACAGGTCGTAGGTCAAGATCTCGCGCTCGAGCGCCGGCGCCGCGTCAGTCGTCACGCGCCCATTGTGCATCGGCGTCGTCCAGCTCCGCCGCTGCCCCGAGCTCGCGTCGCACGACGGCGTAGGCCACCCCCGGCCCGTAGCCCTTGCGAGCCAGCATCGCGACCAGGCGCCGGGTCGCGACCTGCGGGTCGAGACCGCGCATGCCCCGCAGCCTCTTGCGGACCAGCACCGCCGCCGTCTGCGCCTCGTCGTCCGGGTCGACCTCGGCCAGCACCGTCTTCGTGGTCTCGTCGGCCACGCCCTTGCGGCGCAGCTCGGCCGCCAAGGCGGTGCGGGCCAGGCCGCGGCTGCGCTGCCGGCCCTCCACCCAGGCGCGGGCGAAGGCCTCGTCATCGACCAGGCCGACCTCCTCGAAGCGGTCGAGCAGGCGGGTCACCACCTCGGCCGGGACGTTGCGCCGGGCCAGCCGGTCCTCGAGCTCGTGGCGGCTGCGGGCCTTGAGGCTGAGCTGGTCGAGGAGGATCTTGCGCGCGACGGACTCGGGGTCGGCGTCCTCGGTCCAGCCGTCGCCCTCGGGGGGTTCCTCGTTGCGCATCGGTCGCCTCCTCGTGGTCATGGTGGCTCGGGCGGGTGCCGGCGCCGCCTTCGCCGTTCCCGTCGTGCCGCCGTGTTGCCGCCACGCGAAGGCGGAACCTACGGAACCCGATCGCGTCAGAAGGAGTCGACGCCGATGGGCTCGTCGGAGAGGTCGTTGACGTCGCCGTCGACGGTGGGGGTGACGCCGAGCTTCTCGAGGATCTTCTTCTCCAACTCGTTGGCCAGGTCGGGGTTGTCCTTGAGGAAGG
Organism: Nocardioides sp. S5-5; assembly: GCF_054954065.1. Classification (NCBI taxonomy): domain Bacteria; kingdom Bacillati; phylum Actinomycetota; class Actinomycetes; order Propionibacteriales; family Nocardioidaceae; genus Nocardioides; species Nocardioides sp. S5-5. The sequence continues at coordinate 2,271,140 of NZ_CP199913.1, read as the reverse complement.
TGCGGGCGTTCTCCTTGCCCTGGCCGAGCTGGTCGCCCTCGTAGGTGTACCAGGCGCCGGCCTTGCGGATCAGGCCGGCCTCGACGCCGACGTCGATCAGGCTGCCCTCGCGGGAGATGCCCTTGCCGTACATGATGTCGAACTCGGCCTGCTTGAACGGCGGGGCGACCTTGTTCTTGACGACCTTGACCCGGGTCCGGTTGCCGACCATGTCGGTGCCGTCCTTGAGGGTCTCGATGCGGCGCACGTCGAGGCGCACCGAGGAGTAGAACTTCAGCGCGCGACCACCGGTGGTGGTCTCGGGCGAGCCGAACATGACGCCGATCTTCTCGCGCAGCTGGTTGATGAAGATGGCGGTCGTCTTGGACTGGTTGAGGGCACCGGTCATCTTGCGGAGGGCCTGCGACATGAGGCGGGCCTGGAGACCGACGTGGCTGTCACCCATCTCGCCCTCGATCTCGGCGCGGGGCACGAGCGCGGCGACGGAGTCGATGACGATCAGGTCGAGGGCGCCGGAGCGGATCAGCATGTCGGCGATCTCGAGGGCCTGCTCACCGGAGTCGGGCTGCGAGACCAGGAGGGCGTCGGTGTCGACGCCCAGGGCCTTGGCGTACTCGGGGTCGAGCGCGTGCTCGGCGTCGATGAAGGCCACGATGCCGCCGGCGGCCTGGGCACTGGCGACGGCGTGCAGCGAGACCGTGGTCTTACCGCTGGACTCCGGGCCGTAGATCTCCACCACGCGGCCCCGCGGGAGGCCGCCGATGCCGAGCGCCACGTCGAGCGCGATCGAGCCTGTCGGGATCACGTCCAGGGGAGCGCGCGAGTCGTCGCCGAGCCGCATCACCGACCCCTTGCCGTACTGCTTCTCGATGTTGAGCAGAGCGGTCTCGAGCGCCTTCTGCCGGTCGTCTCCAGCCATGGTCCTCAGTCCTTCGTGTCGTGGTGGGCCAGGTACGAAGGCGACGCTAGGGCGGGGTCCCGACAGAACCTGGTCAGTCGTGTCGTGGGTGTGGACAATCCGGCCGTACGTCGTACCTGTGGACAGCCGAGGGACCCGATCGATCCGGCCGCTGCCGTGGGACCAACCTAGCCGAACAGGTGTTCGAAGTCAGGTCAGGCGAGTCGGCGTGTCGCGGCGGCGCGCGACTCCGCGACGGCCCGGGCGGCGCAGCCGAGCACGCCGACGACGAGAAGCAGGCTGCCCAGCGCCAGCGCGGGGTAGCCCGCACCGCCGACGACGACGCCCGCGACCGCGCCGGCAGCGGCGGCGGTCAGGCCCATGACGAGGTCGGAGACGCCCTGCACGTCGGTGCGTACGTCGAGCGGAGCGTGCTCGGCGACTAGCGTGGACGCCGACACCATGACCAGCGACCAGCCGACGCCGAGCAGGAACAGCCCGGCGGTCACCTCCCACGACATCCCGCTGGGAGCCGAGGCGCAGAGCAGCAGCGCGGCGAGCAGCACGACTCCCCCGGCAGCCAGCACCGGCGGGCGGCCGACCCGGTCGGCGAGCATGCCGACGAGCGGCGAGAAGGCGAACATGCCGAGCACGTGGACGCTGATGACGACGCCGATGACCTCGAGCCCGGACCCGCCGTGCTCCATGTGCAGCGGTGTCATCACCATCACACCGACCATCGTGGCGTGGGTGAGCGCGAGTCCGGCGATGGCGTAGCCGAGGATCGGGCGCTCGCGCACGGTGGCGGCGGCCCGGCTCCACGACGATCCCGTCCGCACGACGCCTGGTGCGGCCGCGCGCGAGGCCGCCTCCTGCGCGGTCAGCAGCGGATCGGGACGCAGCAGCACCCCTACCACGATGGCGGCGGTGAGCATGCCGATCGCGCCGATCGCGAAGGGGCCGGTCAGCTCCGGGATGCCGACGACGTCGGCGAAGGATCCCGCCGGACCGGTGAGGTTGGGCCCCGCGACGGCGCCGATCGTGGTCGCCCAGACGACGAGGGACAGCGAGCGCGCGCGATTGTCGTCGGTGGCGAGGTCGGTGGCGGCGTACCGCGCCGCGTTGTTGGCCGAGGTGGTCGCGCCGAGCATCGTCGCGCCGACGAGCAGCAGCAACATCGACCCGGCCACACCCGCCAGCACGGCGGTGACGGCGCCGACCGCCCCGAGGACGTACCCCGTCATCAGTCCCGTACGACGCCCACGGCGTGCCATCAGCGGCGCCAGCAGGAACGAGATGACCGCGGCGCCGAGCACCTGCGCGGTCTGCGCCAGTCCCGCCATCGACTCCGCACCCGACAGGTCGCGGGCGAGCAGCGACGCGGTGGCGATGCCGATGGTGATGCCGACCGCGCCGACCGCCTGCGTGAGGACCAGGACGCGGACGGTGCGGCGCTGCACCCCGCCGAGGACCAGGTCGGGCTCGGCCAGCCCGCTCACCGCTCGCTCTCCGGGAGCTCGCGCACCTCCCAGACCGCGCGCCAGACCTCCTTCGGCGAGACGCCGGCGGCGAGGGCCTCGCTCGGGGTGCGGTGGTCGAGAGCGCCGATCACGAAGCTGTCGGCCCACACCCGCGCGTAGGCCGCGCCGAGGTTGCGGTCCATGCGTGCCCAGAACTCGGTGTGCCTCACTCCGCCATGATCCACCGGACGTCCCAGCGGTGGTGCACCAGGTCGTGCAGGTGGTAGCGGCCGAGGGTCTCGACGGTGAAGACGCTGCCATCGCTGCGCCGGCCGGGGCGGCCCCACGCGTCGTCGGGCACCCGGTCGTAGGCGTCGGCGACCGCGTCGGCCGCTGCCACCAGGTCCGGTACGACGGCCGCGGCCCGCTGCTCGTCGTACCTCTGCGCGACGGCGGTCTCGTCCTGGTCCCAGTTCGCGAACCGCGGGTCGTCCTCGGCGAGCAGCTGCTCGACGCGCCCGAGGAAGACGCCGTGGACGTCGCGGACGTGGCAGGCGTACTCGGTGGGCGACCAGACCGCGGGCGCCGGTCGCCGGCCGGCCCGCGGGTCCTCGAGCACGGAGACCCAGAAGTCCGCGTTGTCGCGGATGACGTCGCCGAACCCGACCCGGTCGACAACGGCGGAGTCGAACCCGCAGTCGGGGCACGCTCGGTCGAGCACCCAGGTCCAGTCCTTGGTGTCGGGAGTGATCTCGGCGGTCGTCTCGTTCGTCACGCGACCATCCTCGGGGCCCGGAAGCCCCCGCTACGAGCGGGGATCCGGTCAATCGCCGTCGATCAACTGCCAGCGACGCTCGGTGGCCGGCCGGGTCAGGCCGAGGAGGTTGAACCGGGCGAGCCGGACCAGCGCCTGGGCCGGTCGACCTCGAGGAGGGCCGCGACGGCATCGACGGCCTCGTCGGTGCTGTCGGCCGCGCGGATCAGCGCGAGCACCTCGTCGACACGCTCGCCGACGGCCGCGGCGAACCGGAGCCGGTCGAGAGCGGTCGCCCGCTCCACGGCGGGGTCCTGGGGATCGGGCGCGGCCAGGATCGCCGGCGTCGCCGCCTCTCCCTCGGCCGCCCACCGCGCGTCGATGCGCTCCGCGACCGTCTGGAGGAGGACGCACAGCATCGGGACCTGGTCGGTGCGGATGACGAGGTCCTCGAAGTCGGAGGCGCGCAGCCGCAGGTGCGGGCCCGGCGTGCCGGCGTCGGCGTGGCTGGCGAACCAGCCGTCGACGACGACCGACCGGTCACGCCGCGCGCTCGGCATCGCCGCGTGGGCGTGGTCCTCGGGCAGGTCCATGCCCGCACGGTAGCCGGACGCGCCGCGGGTCAGGTGAGGGGCGCGGTTCCGAAGGCGACGTTGAACCGGTCGCACCAGATGACGACCGAGCGCATCGCGGACAGGTCGGCGTCGTCGGGTATCTCGTAGTTCTGGCTGCCCTGGTTGCCCTTCAGCTCGCCCAGGTCGACGTGGGCGTCGTCGTCGTAGCTGCTCCAGGAGTCCCGACACCCGCCGCAGGACCCGCCGCTCGGCTGGTCGCTGAGCCACACGTGGAGGTCGGGACCGTTGGAGGTGTCGAGGTCCTCGATCCGCAGGAACCGGCTGCCGTCGCTGCGGCGATAGACGGTCGCGCGGCCGGTCGTGCCGTGCTCGGCGTCGATGAAGTCGGCTGAGACGAGCACGACCCGGGTCCGCTCGTCGCCCGACGCCGAGGGCACGGCGGTGTCGGCGAGCCCGCCGGACGCCGTACCGACGACGGCAGCGGGGTCGTCGCCCTCGTCGGCCGTCGTGTCGACGAACAGCAGCCAGGGTTGGAAGAGCGCCAGGGCCGCCACGAGTACGACGACCAGGACGCCCCCGATCGCCAGCCAGGTCGCGCGTCGGCGGCTCACGCCCCCACCTTAGAAGAGTCAGCCGCTCCAGGTGCGCGCCACGAGCGGCACGCCCGGCCGGTAGGCGAGGTGGACGTGGGTGGGCGCGTCGAGCAGGGCCAGGTCGGCGCGGGCGCCGGGGACGACGCGGCCGACGTCGGTACGGCCGAGCGCGGCGGCGCCACCGGCCGTGGCGGCCCAGACGGCCTCGGCGGGCGTCATCCCCATCTCCCGGACGGCGAGCGCAATGCAGAACAGCAGCGAGCTCGTGTAGCAGGAGCCTGGGTTGCAGTCGCTGGCGATCGCGACGGTGACACCGGCGTCGACGAGTCGTCGGCCCGAGGGGTACGGGTGGCGGGTGCTGAACTCGACGCCGGGCAGCAGGGTGGCGACGGTGCCGGCGTCGCGCAGCGCGTGGACGTCGTCGTCGGTGAGATAGGTGCAGTGGTCGACGGCGGTGAGGCCGAGCTCCGCGGCGAGACGTACGCCGGGACCCGCACCGAGCTGGTTGGCGTGGAGCCGGCCCCTCAGGCCGGCGGCGGCACCGGCCGCGAGGATCGTGCGGGCCTGGTCCTCGTCGAAGGCACCGCGCTCGCAGAACACGTCGATCCAGCGGGCGTGCGGAGCGGCCGCCGCGAGCATCGGACCGGTGACCAGGTCGACGTACGCGGCCGGGTCGTCGGCGTACTCCGGCGCCACGACGTGCGCGCCGAGGAAGGTCGTCTCGTCGGTGAACTCGCGGGCCACGCGCAGCGAGCGGGCCTCGTCGGCGACCGAGAGTCCGTAGCCGGACTTGATCTCGAGCGTGGTCGTGCCCTGGCGGCGCATCTCGGCGACGTGGCGCGCCACGCCGGCGGCGAGCTGGTCGTCGGAGGCGGCGCGGGTCGCGGCGACGGTGGTGCGGATGCCTCCGGCGGCGTACGACTCCCCCGCCATCCGGGCCTGGAACTCCAGGGCCCGGTCGCCGGCGAACACCAGGTGGCTGTGGCTGTCGACGAAGCCGGGCAGCACGGCGCGGCCCTGCGCGTCGAAGACCTCGTCGGCGGCGGGCGCGGCGGCCGCGGCGCCGACCCACTCGACGACGCCGTCGGCGAGGACGACGGCCGCGTCGGTGCGGACGCCGAGCAGATCGCCTGACTCGGCGGCCGCGGGGTCGTTGGTCACCAGCTCGCTGATGTTGGTGATGAGCAGGCTCACGCCCAGATCCTTCCGATGACGTCGGCGAGGTCGCGGCCGACCTGGCCGTGGTCTCCTTCGAAGACGACCTTGCCGTCGACGAGCACGTGCGTGACGTCGGCGCCACTCGCGGCGAAGACGGCGGTGTACACGTCGCCGCCGGTGCCGGCGGTGCGGGGGGACGCGAGGTCGAGGGTGACGAGGTCGGCGCGCTGACCGACGGCGATGTCGCCGGCGTCGGCGAAGCCGAGGCTGCGGTGGCCGTCGGCGGTACCGGCCCGGAGCAGCTCGACCGCGGTCCAGTGACCGCGCGCCCGAGTGGCGAGCCGCTCGTCCAGCTCGACCGCCCGCATCTCCTCGAACGCGTCGATGACCGCGTGGCTGTCGGATCCGAGGGTGAGCACCGAACCGGCCTCCTGCAGCGCTCGCGCCGGGCCGATGCCGTCACCGAGGTCGCGCTCGGTGGTCGGGCAGAAGGACGCGAACGCCCGCGCCTCGCCGAGCAGCCTGACGTCCTCGTCGGTCAGGTGCGTGGCGTGGACGGCACTGGTCATCGGGCCGAGGAAGCCGTGTTCGGCGAGCAGCCGGGTCGGCGTGACGCCGTGGGCGGCGACGCAGTCGGCGTTCTCCTTGACCTGCTCGGACAGGTGGACATGGACCGGCACGCCGTCCTCGACGTAGGGGGTGAACGCCTTGAGCGCGTCGGCGGGGACCGCGCGCACCGAGTGGGCGGCGACACCGATCAGGGAGGCGGCGCCGGTCAGCGGGGCGAGTGCGGAGACGCGCTCGTGCCAGGCCTCCGCGGTGCCGTCGGAGAAGCGGCGCTGGACGCCCTCGGGCGCGGCGCCGAAGCCGCTCGACAGGTAGAGCGTGTCGAGCAGGGTGATCCGGATGCCGGCGTCGCGGGCCGCGGCGAGGAGCGCGTTGCCCATCGCGTTGGCGTCGTCGTACGGCGTCCCGTCGGCCTGGTGGTGGAGGTAGTGGAACTCCCCTACCGAGGTGTAGCCGGCCGCCGCCATCTCGGCGTAGGTCGCCTTGGCCAGCTCGTAGTAGGTGTCGGGGTCGAGGCGCCCGGCGACGGCGTACATCTGCTCGCGCCAGGTCCAGAAGGTGCCGCGGTCGGTCTGGGTGCGCCCGCGCAGCGCCCGATGGAAGGCGTGGCTGTGGGTGTTGGCGAGCCCCGGCAGGGTCAGTCCCCGCAGGGGGACGCCGGTGCGGGTCGCGTCGGGCTCGACGGAGGTGATCCGGCCGTGCTCGACCTCGACCCGGACGGTGTCGCGGACCCGGCCGCCGACCCACGCCCGCTCCAGTAGGTAGGCGGTCATGGGCCGACCAGGCCGGTGAGCGCGTCGGCCAGCGCCTGCACGCCGGCCAGGCAGTCGGCCGTCTCGGCGGACTCGTACGGCGAGTGCGAGACGCCCGAGGGGTTGCGGACGAAGAGCATCGCCGTGGGGATGCCGGCGTCCTGGAGGATCCCGGCGTCGTGCCCGGCTTGCGTGGGCAGCACCGGAACCCCGCCGAGCCGGGCGACCAGCGAGTCCCGGAGCGCGACGTCGAAGGCGACCTCGCCGCTGACCGACTCGGGCGTCACGGTGACGGTGGTGCCGTCACGGTCCGCGCGCTCCACGGCCTGCTTCTCGACGGCGGCCACCAGCGCGGCCAGCGCGTCGTCGGACTCGGCGCGGGCGTCGAGCCACGCGGTGACGTGGGAGGGCACGGCGTTGGTGCCGTTGGGCCGGACGTCGATCCGGCCGAAGGTCGCCCGCTGCCCGGAGAGCCGGGCCTGCTTGTTGGCCGCGAGCGCGGTCATCGCGTAGGTGAGCATCGGGTCGGCGCGGTCCTCCATCCGGGTGGTGCCGGCGTGGTCGGCGCGGCCCGCGATGTCGTAGCGGTAGCGGCCGTGCGGCCAGATCGCACTGTGGACGCCGACCGGCGCGTCGAGCTCGATGAGCCCGCGGCCCTGCTCGACGTGCAGCTCGACGTACGTTTCGACGCCGTCGAGCAGGCTCGACTCCCCACCCTCGATGACGTCACCGAGCCGGACGCCGTCGCGGTCGGTGAGCTCGCGCGCCACGTCCCATGTCGTCGCGCCCACGGCGAGCCGGGAGCCGAGACATGCCCGGCCGAAGCGGGAGCCCTCCTCCTCGACGAACGCGGCGACACCGAGGCGCCGGGCGGGGGTGAGCCCGCGCGAGCGCATCAGGTCGAGCGCCGCGAACGAGGAGACGACACCGAGCGGGCCGTCGTAGGCGCCGCCGTCGAGGACGGAGTCGAGGTGGGAGCCGGTCAGGACCGAGGGACCGGCCGGTCCCCACCACGCGACCAGGTTGCCGAACGGGTCCTCCTCGACCTCCAGCCCGCGCGCGAGCGCGGCCTCGCGGAACCAGGCCCGCAGCTCGAGCTCGGCGGAGTGCCAGGGTTGGCGGAAATAGCCGCCGGAGGACGCCGAGCGTCCGACGGGCACGAGGTCGCGCCACATCTGCTCGAAGTCGGCAACCTGGGTCACGGGTTCAGCCCTCCTGCATGGGGATCCGGACGCCACGCTCGGCGGCGACCTCGATCGCGCGCGGGTAGCCCGCATCGACGTGGCGGATGACGCCCATGCCCGGGTCGTTGGTCAGCACGGCCTCGATCTTCGCAGCCGCGAGCTCGGTGCCGTCGGCGACACAGACCTGGCCGGAGTGGATCGAGCGACCCATCCCGACGCCGCCGCCGTGGTGCAGCGACACCCAGGTGGCGCCCGAGGCGACGGCCGTCATCGCGTTGAGCAGCGGCCAGTCGGCGATCGCGTCGGAGCCGTCGAGCATCGCCTCGGTCTCGCGGTACGGCGACGCCACCGACCCGCAGTCGAGGTGGTCGCGGCCGATCACGATCGGCGCCTTGAGCTCGCCGCTCTTGACCATCTCGTTGAACTTCAGGCCCGCCAGGTGGCGCTCCTGGTAGCCGAGCCAGCAGATCCGCGCCGGCAGGCCCTGGTAGTGGACCCGCTCCTGCGCCATGCCGATCCACTTGTGGAGCCGCTCGTTCTCAGGGAAGAGCTCCAGGATGGCGCGATCGGTGGCGGCGATGTCGGCCGGGTCGCCGGAGAGCGCGGCCCAGCGGAAGGGGCCCTTGCCCTCGCAGAACAGCGGTCGGATGTAGGCCGGCACGAAGCCGGGGAACTCGAACGCCCGCTCGTAGCCGCCCTTCCTGGCCTCGTCGCGGATCGAGTTGCCGTAGTCGAAGACCTCGGCACCGGCGTCCTGGAACTCCACCATCGCCCGCACGTGCGCGGCCATCGACGCCTGCGCGTCCTTGGTGAAGCCCTCCGGGTCACGCTGGGCGGCCTGGTGCCACTCGTCGAAGGGCACGCCGACGGGGAGGTACGACAACGGGTCGTGCGCGGACGTCTGGTCGGTGACGATGTCGATCGGCGCCCTCGTCTCCAGCAGCTTCGGGAACACCTCGGCGGCGTTGCCGAGCAGACCGATCGAGAGCGGCCGGCGCTCGTCGCGCGCCTCGATCGCCAGCCGCAGCGCGTGGTCGAGGTCGTCGGCCCGGACGTCGAGGTAGCGGTGCTCGATCCGGCGCTGGATGCGGGACTCGTCGACGTCGACGCAGATCGCGACGCCGTCGTTCATGGTCACGGCGAGCGGCTGGGCGCCGCCCATGCCGCCGAGGCCGGCGGTCAGCGTGATGGTGCCGGCCAGGGTGCCGCCGAAGCGCTTGTCGGCGACCGCGGCGAAGGTCTCGAAGGTGCCCTGCAGGATGCCCTGGGTGCCGATGTAGATCCACGATCCGGCCGTCATCTGGCCGTACATGGTCAGGCCGAGCTCCTCGAGCCGACGGAACTCCTCCCAGTTGGCCCAGTCGCCGACCAGGTTGGAGTTGGCGATGAGCACGCGGGGGGCCCACGTGTTGGTCTTCCACACGCCGACCGGCTTGCCGCTCTGGACCAGCATGGTCTCGTCGTCCTCGAGGTCGCGCAGGGTGCGCACGAGCGCGTCGTACGCCTCCCAGCTGCGGGCGGCCTTGCCGGTGCCGCCGTAGACGACGAGATCCTCGGGACGCTCGGCGTTCTCGGGGTCGAGGTTGTTCATCAGCATCCGCAGCGGCGCCTCGGTCTGCCAGCTCTTGGCGGTGAGCTCGGTGCCGGTGGCGGCGTGGACGGGGAGGCGCGGGTTGTCCTGCTGGGTGGTCATGCGAGTTCTCCGATCACGCTCGCGACGGCCGTGGTCACGGACCGGTCGGCGACGAGCTGGTAGGCGGTGTCGATCTCGGGGGCGAGGAAGCGGTCGGTGCCGGGGCCGCCGACGCCGGCGCCGCGGAGCAGGTCCACGACGGCGCCGGTGGCGGGGCTCGACTCGAGGGGGGCACGCAGGTTCAGCGCGCGGGCGGCGGTCATCAGCTCGATGGCGAGCACCCGGGTCAGGCCGTCGACGGCCCGGCGCAGCTTGCGCGCGGACGACCAGCCCATCGAGACGTGGTCCTCCTGCATCGCACTGCTCGGGATGGAGTCGACCGACGCCGGGTTGGCGAGGCGCTTGAGCTCGGAGACGATCGCGGCCTGGGTGTACTGCGCGATCATCAGACCCGAGTCGACGCCCGGGTCGTCGGCGAGGAACGGCGGGAGTCCGTGGTTGCGGGCCTTGTCGAGGAAGCGGTCGGTACGCCGCTCCGCGATCGAGGCGAGGTCGGCGGTGACGATCGCGAGGAAGTCGAGCACATAGGCGACCGGCGCCCCGTGGAAGTTTCCGTTCGACTCCACTCGGCGCTCGTCGGCGAGGACGACGGGGTTGTCGACCGCCGAGGCCAGCTCGCGCGACGCGACGGACGCCGCGTGGGCGACTGTGTCGCGGACGCCACCGTGGACCTGGGGCGAGCAGCGCAGCGAGTACGCGTCCTGGACCCGGTTGCAGTCGGGGCCGCGGTGGGAGGCGACGACGCCGGAGTCGCGCAGCAGCGCGGTGAGGTTGGCGGCGGACGCCGCCTGGCCGGGGTGCGGGCGGATTGCCTGCAGCTCGGGGGCGAAGACCCGGTCGGTGCCGAGCTGGCCCTCGACCGACATGGCCGCCGAGATGTCGGCGACCTTGAGCAGGTCGGTCAGGTCGTGGATCGCGAGCACCAGCATGCCGAGCATGCCGTCGGTGCCGTTGATCAGCGCCAGCCCCTCCTTCTCCTGCAGCTCGACCGGCGTCAGGCCGGCCGCGGCGAGCGCGGTGGCGGCGTCGGTGAGCTCGCCGTCGGCGGTGCGGACCGGGCCCTCGCCCATCAGCGCGAGCGCGCAATGCGCGAGGGGCGCCAGGTCGCCGGAGCAGCCGAGCGAGCCGTACTCGTGGACCACGGGGGTGATGCCGTGGGTCAGCAGCGCGGCGAGCAGCTCGGCGGTCTCCCGTCGTACGCCGGTGTGGCCGGTCGCGAGGGTCGAGAGCCGCAGCAGCATCAGGCCGCGCACGACCTCGCGCTCGACCTCGGGGCCGCTGCCGGCGGCGTGCGAGCGGACCAGCGAGCGCTGGAGCTGGGCACGCAGCTCGGGGGCGATGTGGCGGGTGGCGAGGGCGCCGAACCCGGTGGAGACGCCGTAGTGGGGCGTCGGGGACGCGGCGAGGTCCTCGATGACCGCTCGCGCCTTGTCGATGGCCGCGAGGGCCTCGTCACTGAGCACCACACCGGCGCCACCACGGGCGACCGCGACCACGTCGTCGAACGAGACCGCGCCCGTTCCCACCGTCACTCTCTCCATGTCACGATCTTGTGCCCCGGGGCTGGCGCCCGCCAGGGTCGAGCGTCATGATGGGTCTCAGATCCGAGACTCCCTACCTCGGCCGACCGAGTGTCAAGGAGCTGCCCGATGGCCCAGGTACCCGCCGCGACCCGGGCCCTGCGGGTCCTGCGCTTCCTCGCCGGCCAACCCGAGCCGGTCCCCGTCGAGCGCATCGCCCGCGAGCTCGGGATCCCGCGGTCCACGACGTACCACCTGCTCCAGGCGATGGCCGACGAGGGGTTCGTCGTCCACCTGGCCGACGACCGGCGCTACGGCCTGGGGGTCGCGGCGTTCGAGGTCGGGTCCGGCTACGCACGCCAGGCCCCGCTGCAGCGCCTGGCCCGCCGCCCACTCGCGAGCCTCGTCGACCGCACCGGCCACAGCGCCCACCTCGCGGTCCCCCACGGTCGCGACGTGCTCTACGTCGTCGAGGAGCGCGCCCCCGGCCGGCCGCCCCTGATCACCGACGTCGGCGTCCGCCTGCCCTCCCACCTGACCGCCAGCGGCCGCGCCATCCTCGCGCGGCTGCCGCCCAGCCAGGTCCGCGCCCTCTATCCCGACCGGGCGTCGTTCGTGGACCGCACCGGCGTCGGCCCCACCTCACCCACCGCCCTGCGCTCGGTCCTCTCCGAGACCCGCCAGCGCGGCTTCGCGGTCGAGGACAGCGAGGTGACCGAGGGGATGGCGAGCGTCGCGGCCGCCGTACTCGACCACAACGAGATGCCCGTCGCCGGCGTGGCGATCACCTACCCGACCGAGGACCTGGACCAGCGCCAGCGCGAGCGGCTGGCGAGCGCGGTGGTCGCCACCGCCGGGCTGCTCAGCCGGCGGCTGCGCGGACGGTAGGCCGGTGTTTGCGGGACGCGGGTCGCGGGATCGATGAAAAGCAAGGAGACTTCCAGTCCCTACCGACCTCTCCCGAACGGAGCCCCTCATGCGACTGCTGAGCGCGGGAACGTCGACACTGCTGCTCACCGCCGCCCTCACCCTGGCGACGCCGGCCGTCTCCACATCCACGGAACTCGCCATCCGCACGGTCCGCACGGTCGCGACCGAGCCGGCGATCACGATCCTCGCCAGGAGCACCCAGGTGAGGCGCGGGAAGAGGGTGCTCATCACCGGCACGGTCACGGGCGCGAAGATCACCCGGGTCTCGCTGCAGCAGAGGCGGACGGGCTCGGCGTGGAAGACACAGAGCACCGCCACGGTGAAGCGCGACGGGACCTACAGCCTGAAGGACAGGACGACGAAGGCCGTCGTCCGCGAATACCGCGTGGTGAGCACCGACGGCCCCCGCACGAGGTCGACCAAGGTGCGCGTCGCCGTCTATGCGTGGCGTGACCTGGCGAAGGCACGCGTGTTCCAGAACACCGGTTGGGAGCGACGGAAGGACGGCTACGTCGCCGACCCCGTGCCCGAGACCGGCTACATCAAGTTCCATGTCCACCATGAGTGCATCGCCCTGCGGGCACGGTTCGGTATCGCAGGCAGGTCGGCTCCCGACGGCCGGGCGACCATCGAGATCTGGCGCAGCGGGTGGGAGAACCGGACGGTGTTCTCCGGGACCTACGGGAAGGACGAGTCCCGGACCGTGAGGTTCAGCCTCCCGAACCTCGACCGGTTCTGGATGTTCTACCGCGTGGAGAATCCCGGCGGCCTGCCAACCCCGCCGGCGGCGTACCCGCTGGTCACCGAGCCCGAGGTTCTCTGCACGTCACTGCGCTAGGGCGCGGCTCCTTAATCCAGGGGTGCAAGACTGATTTGCTGCGTACATGTCGCGTCTTGCAGTGCTCACCGATGCTCAGTGGAGTCGGATCGAGCCGTTGATGCCGTCCTCGGACGGGCAGCGTGGTCGCCCTTTCCGCGACCATCGCCAAGTGATCGAGGGGATCATCTACCGGCTGCGGACCGGGATCAGTTGGCGCGATCTTCCCGAGTGCTTTGGCCCGCACCAGACCGTGTCGAAGCGACACCGTCGTTTCAGCAAGGACGGCACCTGGGACCGTATCCATGCCCACTTGATCGCCGAGGCCGACGCCGCCGGCGAGGTCGACTGGACTGTTTCGGTGGACGCCACGATCAACCGGGCCCACCAGCACGCCACGACGTTGTCGCGCGAGGAGCGTCCGGCCGGCCTCACAGGGGGCTGAGTCGAACTACAAGAATTCAGCCACGGACCCCGCCCACGAGCCTCCCGATCACGCGATCGGACGCTCCCGGGGCGGGTTGTCGACCAAGATCCACCAACTCGTCGACGGCCGCAAACGGCCGCTGGTGATCGGGCTGACCGCCGGCCAGGCCGGCGACGCTCCGATGCTGAAGTTCTTGCTGGCCGACCTCGCCGTGGAGCGGATCGGACCTGGCCGGCCGCGAACACGACCCGACGCCCTGATCGGCGACAAGGCCTACTCCTCGCGAGCGAACCGCGCGATCTTGCGGAACAAGCGGGTCAAGACCGTGATCCCGCAACGAGCCGACGAGATCAGGCATCGCCACCGCCGCGGCTCAGCAGGTGGCCGCCCGCCCGCCTTCGATCCGATCACCTACAAGCGACGCAACGTGGTCGAGCGGTCCTTCAACGACCACAAGCAATGGCGCGGCATCGCCACCCGTTACGACAAGCTCGCCACCGTCTACAGAGGCGGCGTCGTGCTCCGCGCCATCACGATCTGGCTTCGCGAATAAGGAGCCACTCCCTAGTGGTCCACCAGTGGTCCGGGACCACCCCCGAAGCCGACCTCGTTGCCGTCCGGGTCCCGATAGACCACCTTGCGCGCCCCGTCGCCGTACACCTCTCGGGCGGCCGGCTCGAGGCCGCGCGCGGCGATGGCGGCCACCCGGGTGTCGAGGTCGGCGACGAACAGCGTCTGGGTGGCGAACCCCGCCCGCTCCGGGCGCTCCTCGACGACCAACCACCGGTGCGGCGCCAACTCCCACACAGACTCCCTCTCATGGGCCATGAAGGACGGCGGCCCGCCCAGCAGGGCCTCGTACCACGGCCGGGCCCGGGCGTGGTCTCGCACGCAGATGCCCGCGAACAGCTCGACTCCGTTGGCCAGAAACGCGCTCATGCCGAGGTGGACCGGCCGCGCCGACCGGAATCATCGACACCGGCCGGGGCGCGCCGCTGGCGCTCGAGCCACCAGCCGACCACCTCGTGGTCGGCCGGCAGGCCGTAGGCCGTCGTCATCACCTCGGCCACCTCGGTGAGGTACGACGCGCGCTCGGCCGCGTCACCGCCCTGGGCGGCCTCGGCGAGCCGGGCGCCCGCGCGCCACGCGTCGGCGTCGCCCGGCAGCGGCAGCCCGCCGAGCTGGCGGGCGCTGACCTTGACCGAGCCGGGGGTCAGCCCGGTGCCGAGGTAGCGGGCGGCGGCGTGAGCGACGACCGGTGGCGCCAGCAGCACGGCCAGCAGCCGCCACAGGTCCGCCCGGTCGTGGGGCACGACGCTCACGACCGGCACCGACGGCAGCCAGGCGCCCTCCTCGTCGGCGACCGCCTCGATCACCCGGCCCTGCCCGGCGACCAGCAGCTTCGGCACCAGCCGCGTGTCGGCCCACCCGGCGAGGACACCGGCGGCACGCAGGGCGGCGAGGTCGACGGACGGAGCGTCGTACCGCTGGCGGGCGAAGCGGGTCGGCACGCTCCCCCAGCGCAGCTCGGCGGGGTCGATCAGGCCGGTGGTGACGAGCGGGATGCCGCCGGGAAGGTGGTCGTGGACGAAGGGCGCGAGGCCGTAGTACTGGTCGCGGAAGTCGGCGGTGCAGGTGGCGAGGTCGCCGAGCGTGCCGGAGCCGGACGGGGTGACGGCAGGGATGCCGAAGCCGGGCGCGGCGAGGGTGCCCCAGCCGTCGGGGTCGGTGGCCGGCTCGGCGCCGATCCGTACGACCGGGACGCAGGTCAGCACCGGCGTCCCGTCGAACACCGGCCGCTCGCTGCACCACAGGTCGGTCACGGCCCCGCGCTCGGCGACCGCGGCGCGAACCGGGCCGGCGTCGCGGGCAGCGAGGACGGAGAGGGGCTGGACCAGCGCGACCGTGCCGCCCGGGACGACGAGGTCGAGCGCCCGGCGCAGGAACACCGCACTGGTGTCGGTGTAGGCGCCCAGTCCGCGGCGGTGCGACTCGCTCCGCCCTGCGGAGCGGCGGCGCAGCTGCCCGAGGAACGGCGGGTTGCCGACCACGGCGTCGAAGGTGGCGCCCTCCCAGGCGACCAGCCCGTCCGCGACGACCACCCTGCTCTGGATCTCGGCGGCCGAGACGGTGGGATCCAGCGCCTGCAGCCGCTCACGGGCGATCCGCACCGCCTCGGGGTCGAGGTCGGAGCCATGCACCGCGCGGACGCCCAGGCGCTCCGCAGCGGCGACGAGGAAGTGCCCGGTCCCGCAGGCGGGATCGAGCACCGCGGCAGCACCGGGCAGCGCGCGGTCGAGGATCCAGGCGACGAGATCGGGCGGGGTGTAGAACGAGCCCTGGGCCCGGCGCCGGTCGCGCTCGTGCTCGGCGAGGTGCCGTTCGTAGGCATCAGAGGCACCCGCCATGCTGGTGAACGCTAGACCACCGCGTTATAGTCATAATGACTACAACACCGAGGAGCTGTGATGGACCGGACCGGACTGCTCACCGACCGCTACGAGCTCACCATGCTCGACGCCTTCGTGCGCGACGGCAGCGCCGGGCGCCCGGCGGTGTTCGAGGCGTTCGCCCGTCGACTGCCCGAGGGCCGGCGCTACGGGATGCTCGCCGGACTGGGCCGGCTGCTGGACGCGATCGAGCACTTCACCTACGACGCCGACGAGCTCGCCTGGCTGCGGGAGCAGGGCGTCGTCGGCGCCGAGACCGCCCGCTGGCTGGCGGACTTCCGGTTCTCCGGCGACGTCGACGGCTACCGCGAGGGCGACCTCTACTTCCCCGGCAGCCCGATCCTCACCGTCACCGGCACGCTCGGCGAGTGCCTGCTGCTCGAGACACTGGCACTGAGCATCCTCAACCACGACACGGCGATCGCCAGCGCGGCCGCGCGGATGGTCGACGCGGCCGGCGGCCGACCGATCATCGAGATGGGCGGGCGGCGCACCCACGAGGAGGCGGCGGTCGCAACCGCGCGGGCCGCCTACCTGGCGGGCTTCGCGACGACGAGCAACCTCGCGGCGGGGCTCCGCTTCGGCGTACCCACCGCCGGCACCGCCGCGCACGCCTTCACCCTGGCCCACGACACCGAGGCCGACGCCTTCCGCAGCCAGGTCGAGGCCCTGGGCGTCGGCACGACGCTGCTCGTCGACACCTACGACATCGCCGAGGGCATCCGCACCGCCGTCCAGGTCGCCGGCACCGACCTCGGCGCGGTCCGCATCGACTCCGGCGACCTGGCCGAGGAGTCCCACAAGGCGCGGGTGCTGCTCGACTCGCTGGGCGCGACCTCGACGCGGATCGTCGTGACCAGCGACCTGGACGAGTTCGTGATCACCGCGCTGGCCGACGCCCCCATCGACGGGTACGGCGTCGGCACCCGCGTCGCCACCGGCTCCGGCCACCCCACCGCGAGCATGGTCTACAAGCTGGTCGCGATCGCCGACGCCCCGGGCGAGCCACTGCGCTCGGTCGCCAAGAAGTCCAAGGACAAGGGCTCGGTGGGCGGACGCAAGCAGGCCTTCCGCGAGTACGACGGCAGCGGCATCCTGCTCGCCGAGTGGTTCACCGCCCAGGACGCTCCCCCACCTCGCCCCGGCGCCCGACCGGTCCAGGTCCCGCTGATCCGCGGCGGCGAGGTCGTCCACCGACCCACGCTCAGCGAGGTCCGCGCGTTCGCGGCCGCGACCCTGGCCACCCTGCCGGCCGACGCGCGCACGGTCGCCGCCGGTCCGGCGTACCTCACCACCACGCTTCGAGAGGAGACAGCCATGGACAGCATCCGGGCTCTGGTCGTCGTCGACGTCCAGAACGACTTCGTCGAGGGCGGCTCGCTCGGCGTCGCCGGCGGCCGCGAGGTCGCCGGTCGGATCAGCGAGCACCTCGCCGCCCACGCCGGCGAGTACGCCGTGGTCGCGGCCTCCCGCGACTGGCACCACGCGGGCGAGACCAACGGCGGCCATTTCCACGCCCCCGGCGAGGAGCCGGACTTCGTCACCACCTGGCCGGTGCACTGCGTGCAGGGCGACGCCGGCTCGGAGTACGCCCCCGAGCTGGTGACCTCGGCCGTCACCCACCACGTCGTGAAGGGCATGGGCGAGCCCGCGTACTCCGCCTTCGAGGGCGTGGCGTCGGACGGAGCGCGACTGGCCGAGGTGTTGCGGGACGCCGGCGTCACCGAGGTCGACGTCACCGGCATCGCCACGGACTACTGCGTGCGCGCCACCGCGCTCGACGCCGTGCGGGCGGGCTTCCGGGTCCGGCTCCTCGACGGCCTGCACGCCGGTGTCGCCCCGGACTCGTCGAAGGCGGCGCTCGAGGAGTTGGCCGCGGCCGGCGTGGAGGTGGCCCGATGACGTCCCCCACCGAGCACCCGCCGTTCGCGGTCGCGGTCGACCTGGCCGTGTTCACCATCCGCGACGGCGCGCTCGCCGTGCTGCTGGTCGAGCGCGGCGAGGAGCCCTTCACCGGCTCGTGGGCGCTGCCGGGGGGCTTCGTCGAGTCCGACGAGGACGCCGAGCAGGCCGCCTGGCGTGAGCTGCGCGAGGAGACCGGGGTCGAGCGGTTCCCCGGGCATCTCGAGCAGCTGCGGACCTACTCCGCACCCGACCGCGACCCCCGCCAGCGCGTCGTGTCGATCGCCCACGTCGCCCTGGCCCCCGACCTGCCGGAGCCACAGGCCGGCACCAACGCGGCCGACGCCCGCTGGTGGGTGGTCGACGATCTGCTCGAGGGAGACGACGGCCCGACGCTCGCCTTCGACCACCGCCAGATCCTGCTCGACGCCCGCGAGCGGGTCCGAGCCAAGCTGGAGTACACCACCCTCGCCACCGAGTTCGTCGCCGAGCCGTTCACGCTTCCCGAGCTGCGCCGGGTGTACGCCGCGGTCTGGGGCACCCCGCCCGACCTCGGCAACTTCCGCCGCAAGGTGCTCGGCACCGACGGGTTCGTCGTACCCACCGACGTGCGGGGCGAGGCGACCGAGGCGGGCGGGCGGCGGGCGCTGCTGTACCGCCGCGGCGACGCGAGCGTCGTCTCGCCGCCGATGGCGCGGGGCTGAGGCGGCGGGGTGCTCGGGGTGCAGGTTTCTGCACCACGAGAGGTCCGCCGCCCTCGCCCCGCCTGCCCGCCCGGCTCACCGAGGCCGGGCGGCGAGCGGGCCGGGCGATGGCGGAGGGGGCCGGCGCCGCTGGACGAGATGTGCGGCAGGGCGGGCGAGACGGCGCGAAGGTGCCCGTAATCGGCTGGTCCACCGTCGGCGGCCGGTTCTAGCCTCGTCCCATGGCGTACGACGAAGAGCTGGCCGGGCGGCTCCGTGACCTCCTCGCGGAGGAGCCGGGCGCGGCCGGGTGCGAGCTGACCGAGAGGAAGATGTTCGGTGGACTGGGCTTCATGGT
Source organism: Nocardioides sp. S5-5 (assembly GCF_054954065.1). Taxonomy (NCBI): domain Bacteria; kingdom Bacillati; phylum Actinomycetota; class Actinomycetes; order Propionibacteriales; family Nocardioidaceae; genus Nocardioides; species Nocardioides sp. S5-5. Next base: position 2,252,419 of record NZ_CP199913.1, on the reverse strand, counting down.
CGCCGGCAACATGGCCGTCGCGGCCAGCGGACAGGGCGGCCTGATGGTGCGCGTCGACCCGGTCGAGGGCGAGGAGCTGGTGGCCACGACGCCGGCCCACCCGATGGAGATGCGGGGCCGGTCGATGAGCGGCTGGCTGCGTGTCGACCTCGCCGACCTCGCCACCGACGAGGCGCTGGCCGCGTGGGTCCACCGCGGGGCGTCGTACGCCGCGTCCCTGCCGGCCACGTGAGGTCGTTCTGGGCAGCCCTGCCCGCCGAGGGCCGCTGGCTGCTGTCGACGGTCGCGATCCAGACCCTGGGCCGCGGCCTGACCCTGCCGTTCACGCTGATCTATCTGCACGAGGTCCGCGGCTTCACGCTCGGCCTGTCCGGCACCCTGATGGCGCTGATCGCGATCGTCGGCTTCCTGGTGACCGGTCCCGGCGGCGCCCTCGTCGACCGGTACGGCGCCCGCGCGGTGCTGCTCGTCGGCCTGGCGGCCATGATCGCCGGCAACCTGACCCTCGCCTTCGCGACCACGCCGGCGGTCGCGGCCGCGGCGCTGGTGCTGGTCGGCTTCAACTTCGGCGTCTCGTGGCCGGCATTCAACGCGCTGATCGCGGCGGTGGTGAGCGGCGAGCTGCGCCAACAGTACTTCGGGATCAACTTCGCCCTGGTCAACCTCGGCATCGGCGTCGGCGGCGTGGTCGGCGGGCTGCTCGCCGATGTCGACCGGCCGGGCACCTTCACCGCGATCTTCGTCGGCGACGCGCTCACCGGACTGGTCCCGCTCGCGCTGCTGCTCGGCCCGCTGCGCCACGTCCACGGCCGCGCGAGCGCCCCCGAGGACGACTCCATCCCGGCCGCAGTCGGCTATCTCGCGATCCTCCGGCAGCCGGCCGTGCGCTGGCTGACCCTGCTCACCTTCGTCGGCACCTTCATCGGCTACGGCCAGCACGAGGCCGGGTTCCCGGGCTTCGCGCGGCAGGCCGCCGAGGTGTCGACGCGCACGGTCGGCCTGGCGTTCGCGGTCAACACGGTGGTCATCGTGGTGCTGCAGTTCTCGGTGCTCAACCGGATCAAGCGGCATCTGCGAACGCGGGTGATGGTCGTGATGGCGGCGATCTGGGCCGTGGCGTGGGGGCTGCTCGGCGCGGCCGGCGTCGTCCCGGGCGGCGGCCTCGCGATCGCCGGCGTGCTCGCCTACATGGCGGTCTTCGCCCTCGGCGAGACCCTGCTCCAGCCGACGGTGCCGGCCATGGCCAACGACCTCGCGACCGACCACACCCGCGGGCGCTACAACGCGATCACCGCCGCGGCCTTCCAGGGCGGCGCGATCGCCGGTCCGGTGGTCGCCGGGTTCCTGCTCCAGCACGATCTCGCGGCGGCGTACGTCGCCGTCATGGTGGCCGGCTGCGCCGCCATCGCCCTCATGGCCCTGGTGCTCGAGCGGCACGTCCCGGCCACCGCCAACGGCGGCGGCGTGGCGTCGCCCACAACCGAGGTCGTTTGACCCCACTCGATTTCGTCGCGGACGGGCGGGCGGCCGCCGTAGCGGTCAGGTAGGGGTCGCCGGGCTCCCTCCTCCACAGCCACCCGCCCATGGTGGCGGTCGTGTCGGTGGTGTGCGCGAAGATGACGGAATGGACGATCCCCTGGCCCGCTTCAGCGAGGCGACGCGCGCCTGGTTCCGCGCCGCCTTCGCCGAGCCCACCGCCGCCCAGGCGGGCGCCTGGGACGCGATCGCGCGCGGCCAGCACACCCTCGTCGTCGCGCCCACGGGGTCGGGCAAGACCCTCAGCGCCTTCCTCGCCGGTCTCGACCGGCTGCTCACCACGCCACCGCCCGCCGACAAGCTGCACCGCACCCGCGTCCTCTACGTCTCCCCGCTCAAGGCGCTGGCGGTCGACGTCGAGCGCAACCTCCGGGCGCCGCTGACCGGCATCCGCCAGACCGCGGAACGGCTCCACCCCGGGCAGCCGCTGCCCGAGGTCGGCGTCGGCATCCGCTCCGGCGACACCCCCGCCAACGAGCGCCGTCGGCTCGCGACCCGGCCACCCGACGTGCTGATCACGACGCCGGAGTCGCTCTTCCTCATCCTCACCAGCCAGGCCCGCGAGACGCTGCGCGGGATCGAGACGGTGATCGTCGACGAGGTCCACGCCGTGGCCGGCACCAAGCGCGGCGCCCACCTCGCGCTCAGCCTGGAGCGGCTCGACGCGCTGCTCCACACGCCCGCCCAACGGGTCGGGCTGTCCGCGACGGTGCGGCCGACCGAGGAGGTCGCCCGCTTCCTCGGCGGCACCGCCGCCGTCGAGATCGTGGCGCCGCCGACCCACAAGGAGTGGGACCTGCGGGTGGAGGTCCCGGTCGAGGACATGACCGAGCTCGGCCAGGTGATCGAGGACGACGACCCGACCGCCACGCCCGCGCGGGCGAGCATCTGGCCCCACGTCGAGCAGCGGGTCGCCGAGCTGATCGGCGAGCACCGCTCGACGATCGTGTTCACCAACGGTCGACGTACGGCGGAGCGGCTGACCGCGCGCCTCAACGAGATCGCCGCCGAGCTGACCACCGAGGGGATCACCCCGCCCGCGCAGGTCATGGCCCAGTCGGGTGCGGCCGCGGGGGCGCCACCGGTGCTGGCCCGCACCCACCACGGCTCGGTCTCCAAGGAGCAGCGCGCCCTGGTCGAGGACGACCTCAAGTCCGGACGGCTGCCGGCGGTGGTCGCCACGAGCAGCCTCGAGCTCGGCATCGACATGGGCGCTGTGGACCTGGTCCTCCAGATCGCCTCCCCGCCCAGTGTCGCGAGCGCGCTGCAACGAGTGGGCCGTGCCGGCCACCAGGTCGGCGAGACCTCGGCCGGCGTGTTCTTCCCCCAGCACCGCGGCGACCTCGCGCCGGCGGCCGTCGCGGTCGCCCGGATGCGCACCGGCGGGATCGAGGCGCTGCGGGTCCCGGCCAACCCGCTCGACGTGCTCGCCCAGCAGGTCGTCGCCGCCACCGCCGTCGACGAGTGGGACGTCGACGAGCTGTTCACGCTGGTCCGGCGCAGCGCGCCCTACGCCCACCTGCCCCGGCCGGCGTACGACGCGGTGCTCGACCTGCTCGCCGGGCGCTACCCCTCCGACGAGTTCGCCGAGCTGCGCCCCCGGATCACCTGGGACCGGGTCACCGGCCTGGTCAGCGGGCGCCCCGGCGCCCAGCGGCTCGCGGTCACCAGCGGCGGCACCATCCCCGACCGCGGGCTCTACGGCGTCTTCCTCGCGGGCGACACGGCGACATCGGGGAAGGGCAACAGACGCGTCGGCGAGCTCGACGAGGAGATGGTCTACGAGAGCCGGGTCGGTGACGTGTTCGCGCTCGGCGCGACCAGCTGGCGGATCGAGGACATCACCCACGACCGGGTGATCGTCACGCCGGCGCCGGGCGTGCCCGGCCGGCTGCCGTTCTGGAAGGGCGACACCACGGGCCGCCCGACCGAGCTCGGCGAGGCGATCGGCGCCTTCACGCGCGAGCTCGCCGCGCTGCCCGACGCGACCGCCGAGGCCCGCGCCCGGGAGGTCGGGCTCGATGAGAACGCCGCCGCCAACCTGGTCGGCTACCTCCGCGAGCAGGTCGAGGCCACCCAGGTGCTGCCCAGCGACACCACGGTTCTCGTGGAGCGGTTCCGCGACGAGCTCGGCGACTGGCGGCTGGCCGTCCACTCCCCCTACGGCACCGCCGTCCACGCACCCTGGGCGCTGGCGATCAACGCCCGGCTGCGCGAGCGCTACGGCGTCGACGGCCAAGCGCTGGCCGCCGACGACGGCATCGTGATCCGGATCCCCGACACCGACGCCGAAGCACCCGGGGCCGACCTGATCGCGTTCGAGCCCGACGAGATCGAGGAGATCGTCACCCGCGAGGTCGGGGGCTCGGCGCTCTTCGCCGCTCGGTTCCGCGAGTGCGCCGCCCGCGCTCTGCTGCTCCCCCGCCGCGACCCCGGCCGCCGCTCCCCACTGTGGCAGCAGCGCCAGCGGGCGGCCGCGCTGCTCGAGGTCGCCGCCCGCTACCCCGCGTTCCCGATCGTGCTCGAGACGGTCCGCGAGGTGCTCAACGACGTCTACGACCTGCCCGGCCTGACCGCCCTGCTGCGCCGAGTCGACCAGCGCGAGGTCACCGTCACCGAGGTCGAGACGACCCAGCCGTCGCCGTACTCGCGCACGCTGATGTTCGGCTACGTCGCCCAGTTCGTCTACGAGGGCGACTCGCCCCTGGCCGAGCGCCGGGCCGCGGCGCTCACCCTCGACCAGGGCCTGCTGGCCGAGCTGCTCGGTCGCGCCGAGCTGCGCGAGCTGCTCGACCCCGACGTGCTGGCCGAGGTCGAGGCCGAGCTCCAACGCACCGTCCCCGAGCGTCGTGCCCGCGACGCCGAAGGCCTCGTCGACCTGCTCCGTCTGCTCGGGCCGCTCACGGCCGCCGAGGTCGCCACCCGCGCCCGCGAGGACGCACCGGTGGCCGACTGGCTGGCGGACCTGGTCGCCGCCCGACGGGTGGTCGAGGTCCGGATGGCCTACGGCGACGCGTGGGCCGTCGTCGAGGACGTCGCCCGGCTGCGCGACGGCCTCGGCATCCCAGCCCCACCCGGCACACCCACCGCCTTCACCGAGCCGGTCGACGACCCGCTCGCCGACCTGGTGGGGCGCTACGCCCGCACCCACGGGCCGTTCACCGTCGAGCAGGTGGCGGCCCGGCTCGGCCTCGGCGTGGCCGTCGTGCGCCACACCCTCCAGCGGTTGGAGGCGCAAGGACGGGTCCTGTCGGGCGAGTTCCGGCCGGTGCCGGTGCTCGACTCCTCGGCGGGCGAGGAGTGGTGCGACGTCGAGGTGCTGCGCCGGCTGCGGCGCCGGTCGCTGGCCCGGCTGCGTCACGAGATCGAGCCGGTCGAGCCGGCCACGCTGGCCCGGTTCTCGACCGCGTGGCATCAGATCACCACCGGACGGGGGCCGCGCGGCGTCGACGGGCTGCTCCACGCCATCGAGCAGCTCGCCGGAGCGCCGATGCCGGCGAGTGCGCTCGAGTCACTAGTGCTGCCGGCCCGGGTGCGCGACTACGAGCCGGCCATGCTCGACGAGCTGACCGCGACCGGCGAGGTGGTCTGGGCCGGGCACGGCGCGCTGCCCGGCAGCGACGGCTGGGTCTCGCTCCACCTGGCCGACCGGGCCCAGCTGACCCTGCCCGTGCCGGGGCCGGTCGAGGACCCGCTCCACCAGCGGGTGCTGGACGTGCTGGCGCCCGGCGGCGCCTGGTTCTTCCGGCAGGTCGCCGACCAGGTCGCCCGCGGCTGCGTCGACGCCGGCGCCCGTCGAGACGGCTCGTCCCTCGCCTCCTCAGGGACCGAGATTCCGAGCGACGACACGCTCAGCGCCGCGCTGTGGGCACTGGTGTGGAGCGGCCATCTCACCAACGACACACTCACCCCCGTGCGCGCGCTGACCCGCTCCGGTCGGGCTGCCCACCGCACCCGACGCGCCCCCGCTCGCCCTGGCCGGGTCGCCCGCACCGGACCTCCCGAGACCGCCGGGCGCTGGGCGCTGCTGCCCCCGATCGACACCGACTCGACCCGGCGCGCCCATGCCGCCGCCGAGCAGCTCCTCGAGCGCCACGGCGTGGTGACCCGCGGCGCGGTCGTCAACGAGCGGGTGCCCGGGGGCTTCGCGGCGGTCTACAAGGTGCTCAGCGCGTTCGAGGACGCCGGCCGCTGTCGCCGCGGGTACTTCGTCGAGGGCCTCGGCGCCGCCCAGTTCGGCACCGCCGGCGCGGTCGACCGGCTCCGCTCCTTCACCACCCCGGTCGGCGAGGGCCTCGACGCCAAGCCGGTCGCCGCCGCCCTGGCCGCCACCGACCCGGCCAATCCCTACGGCGCGGCGCTGCCGTGGCCGGCCTCCGAACGCGAGCAGGACGGCGTCGGACACCGCCCGGGCCGCAAGGCCGGCGCACTCGTGGTCCTGGTCGACGGGGCGCTGGTGCTCTACGTCGAGCGCGGCGGGCGCACCCTGCTCACCTGGACCGAGGAGCCCGACCTGCTCGCCCCGGCAGCCGAGGCCCTCTCGACGGCCGTGCGCCGGGGCACGCTCGGCCAGCTGACCGTCGAGAGGGCGGACGGCACGGCGCTGCTCGGCAGCGGCGGACCGCTGCGCGACGCGCTCGCGGCCGCCGGGTTCGTCGCCACGCCCCGCGGGCTCCGGGTCCGGGCCTGAGGCGGGTCGTGCCTGAGGGAGACGCGGTCCGCCGTACCGCCGACCGGCTGGACCGGGCGCTGGCCGGCCAGGTGCTCACCGGCTCCGACCTCCGGGTCCCCCGGCTCGCCACGACCGACCTCACCGGCGCCACGGTCGCGCGGACCGCCACCCACGGCAAGCACCTGCTGACCCGGCTGACGATGCCCGACGGCGTCCGGCTCACCCTGCACACCCACCTCAAGATGGAGGGCAGCTGGCGGGTGGTCGCGCCCGGCGCGCGCTGGCCCGGCCCCGCGGCCGACGCCCGCGTGGTGCTGACGACCGAGCGGGCCGAGGCGGTCGGCTTCCTGCTCGGCCTGGTCGAGCTGCTGCCGAGCGCCGAGGAGGCGGAGGTGATCGGGCACCTCGGACCCGACCTGCTCGGCGCCTGGACCGCCGACGACGAGGCCGACGCGCTGGCCCGGCTCACCGCCAGCCCCGGCCGGGCCCTCGGCACCACCCTGCTCGACCAGCGGGTCGTGGCCGGGCTCGGCACCATCTGGATGTCCGAGGTCTGCTTCGTCCAGGGCCTCCACCCCCGGTCCCCGGTCGGCGCGGTCGCCGACCCGCTGCGACTGCTGCGCCGCGCCCGGCTGCTGCTGCGCTCCGGGCTCGAGCACGGCCAGCCGTTGACCACCGGCGACCGACGCAACCCGGTGTGGGTCTACCGGCGCCAGCGCCGGCCGTGCCTGCGCTGTCGCACCACGATCGAGGCCGGCCCGGTCGGTGAGCCCGGCCGGGAGCGCACGACGTACTGGTGCCCGCGCTGCCAGCCGATCGCGTGACCCGGGTCTCCTCGAGGAGCCGGAACGTCCCACCCACCGCCGTTCGTTGACCAGGCATGCACCGCCACTTCAACGGCCTCAAGACCGCCGGCCTGTTCGGCGCCATCTTCGCGCTGCTGCTCGCCGTCGGCGGACTGATCGCCGCGGCCACCGGGAGCTCGGCGTTCATCTGGATCTTCGCGCTCATCGGTGTCGGCACCACGGCCTACGGCTACTGGAACTCCGACAAGCTCGCCATCAAGGCGATGCACGCCTACCCGGTCTCGCAGGCGCAGCAGCCGGCGATGTACCGGATCGTGCGCGAGCTCTCGGAGCGCGCCGGGCAGCCGATGCCGGCGCTGTACGTCTCTCCGACCCAGGCTCCGAACGCGTTCGCGACCGGTCGCAGCCCGCAGCACGCCGCCGTGTGCTGCACCGAGGGCATCTTGGGCCTGCTCGACGAGCGCGAGCTGCGCGGCGTGCTCGGCCACGAGCTGATGCACGTCTACAACCGCGACATCCTGACCGGCTCGGTCGCGGCCGCCGTGGCGGGCGTGATCAGCTCGGTCGCCCAGTTCCTGGCGTTCTCCTCGATCTTCGGCGGCGGCAGCAACGACGAGCGGCCCAACCCGCTGGTGATGATCGGCACCGCCCTGCTCGCGCCGTTCGCGGCCGCGGTGATCCAGATGGCGATCAGCCGCACCCGAGAGTACGACGCCGACCAGGACGGCGCCCGCCTCACCGACGACCCGCTGGCCCTCGCCTCGGCGCTGCGCAAGCTGGAGACGGGCACGGCCCGCGCTCCCCTGGCGCCCACACCGCAGCTACAGAACGCCAGTCACATGATGATCGCCAACCCGTTCCGCGCCGCGGACGTGCAGCGGATGTTCTCGACCCACCCGCCGATGGCGGACCGGATCGCCCGGCTGGAGGCGATGGCGCGCCGCTGAACCGGCCGACCTGACGCGAGGCTGGACGACAGAGCTGGCTGCGCGACTCAGGCGGCGGAGGCGACCACGGGGGCCCGGCGCGGCGTGATCGGGGTGGGCGCGGCGGCCACCAGGGCCGCGGCCTCCTCGAGGGCCACCGCGTCGGCGACCTCGCGCAGCACATCGGACAGCGGCATCTCCAGCGCGTCGCACAGCGAGGCCAGCAACTCGGAGGACGCCTCCTTCTGGCCGCGCTCGATCTCCGAGATGTAGCCCAGGCTCACCCGGGCCGCCCCGGAGACCTCACGGAGGGTCAGTCCGAGCTCGGCGCGCCGACTCCGCAGGATGTCACCGAGCGATCGGCGAAACAGAACCATCGCGAACTCCTCTCCGTGGGTTGGGGGGTGGGTGGTCGGGTCGTGGACCCAACGCTACCCGAGCCCTGGATCTTCCGCTGGCTGACCGGCCCTTGAGCGCGGCGCGGCCAGCTCCTCGGCGAGAGCGGACAGGGCCGCCTCGACGGTCGCGGCCTGGATCCGGGCGCGGTCCCCGGACAGCTCGAGGGCCAGCGCACGGGTGCCGCCGGGACCGGCGACGCCGACGAAGACGGTGCCGACCGGCTTGCCCTCCTGCCGGTCGGGGCCGGCCACCCCGGTCGTGCTCACGGCGTACGCCGTCCCGAGCAGCCGGCGGGCCCCGGCGGCCATCGCCTCGGCGCACTCGGCCGACACGACGCCGGCGCCGTCGACGACGTCCTGCGGTACGCCGAGCACCTCGACCTTGATGTGGGTCTGGTAGCTGACCACGCCGCCGGCGTACACCACCGAGGATCCGGGGACGGCGGTCAGCCGCGCCGCCAACTGCCCACCCGTGAGCGACTCGGCCGTCGCGACGCTGGCCCCCGCGTCGCGCAGGGCATGGACGAGGGCCTCGGCCGGTGACTCCATGACCGCATCGTGTCACGGGGCACCGACCGAGGCCCTCGGCCAGCTCAGGCGTGTCCGATCAGCGCCGCACCACCCAGAAGGTGGTCACCGTCTTGTTCGGCAGGTGCGTCGCGGTGCCCGGGAAGGTGACCTTGACCCGCTGGGCGCCGGTCGAGGTGAACTTCTTGAGCTTGAGCTTGGCCTTGCCGGCGACCAGGGTCACGGTCTTGGCCTTCTGACCCTTGACCTTGATCCTCACCGTCCCACTGACCGGCGCGCCCGCGGCGTCGAGTGCCGTGACGACGACCTTGGCCTTCGTCTTGCCGACGACGACCTTCTTCGGCTTGACCTTGACGGCGAGCACCACGGCCTGCGGCTGCGCGGGTGGGGTGACGACCCCACCGCCGGTCACCGCGATCGGGACCCTCACCTCGGTGCCGGTCTGCGCGCCGACCAGGGTCAGCGTGGCAGCCCCGCCCGGCGTCGTAGCCGGGAGGACCACGTCGACCGCGGCCGTTCCGTACTGGTCGTAGACCTCGTCCCCGATGGTGTTGTCGACCGGCGCGCTGCCGAGGACCTGGTCGCCGAGGCGCACCTGCACCTCGGCGTCCGTGGCGTCGGCCGCGGTGGACATCGCCCACGACCCCACAGCGAACTGCACGTGGCTGCCCGGGGCGTAGGACGCCGGCGCATCGGCGGGGAAGGCCACCTCGACGGCGTGCTGGCTGGCGTCGACCGGCAGCGCCGCACCGGATGCCTTGGCGGCCATGTAGTCGACCATCGCCTGCAGGTCGATCTTCCCGGTGTCCTTCTTGCTCGCGCCGTTGGCCAGCTCGAAGAAGTTGTCACCGCCGGAGGCGAGGAACGAGTTGACCGTCACCGAGTAGACCTGGGCGGCGTCGATCGGGACCCCGTCGAGCCACATGCCGGTCACCTCGCCCTGGAAGGTGGCCGTGCCGTTCACCGTCACCGGGGTCTCGACGTAGGTGTAGGTGAACCCGCTCGAGACCCCCAGCCGGAGGAACGGCCGGGACGGTACGGCGCCCGCCGAGGTGCGCTGCCACTGCTGCTCGAGCACGGTCTCGATCTGCGCTCCGGTCAACTGCATGTTGACCAGCGTGTTGGCGAAGGGCTGCACGACCGCTGCCTGCTTGTAGGTCAGGTCCCGTGGGCTGCCGCTCCCGGTGCCCGTCATGTCCTGGCGCAGACCCCCGGGGTTCATGAAGGCGATCTGGGCGCTGCCGGACTCCGGCTGCTCGGTGGCCCACCGCTGCACCTCCGCGACCAGGTTGCCGAGCGTCGACTCGCCACCACGGTTCTCGGTCGTGCCGTTCTGCAGCTTGGCGCGATTGAACGGGCCCTCGATCTGACCGAGTACGGCGGCCCCGAGCACGTCGGCCTGGGCGACGGCGGAGTCGACGATCGGGTCGACCTTCGGGTCGCTCGGGTATCCGGTGCCGGCGATGCCGATCACGTCCTGCGCGACGGCCACCAGGTCGTCACCGGCATAGGTGAAGACCAGCTGGTTGAGGTTCTGGCCGTACTGACCGGCGGAGACGACCGGGCGCTTCGTCACGTCGCGGCCCTCGCTCGCCCACTCGTCGACGGTGTAGGAGCAGTTGTAGAGCAGGTGGGTGTGCCCCGAGATGATCGCGTCCACGTCGGCCGAGGTGTTCTGGGTGATGTTGCCCCACACGGTCGACGGGTCGGTGAAGCTCGGCGAGGAGCAGTCGGTCGTCGGCGAGCCCTCATGCACCAGCAGGATGACCAGGTCGGCGCCGTTCTTCTTGAGCTTCGCGGCGGCGGCGTTGGTCGCGTCGACGATGTCGGTCACGGTGACGCCCTGGATGCCTGCCGGGCTGACCAGCGACGGCAGGTCCTCGGTGACCGCCCCGACGAAGCCGATCTTCACGCCGTCGACGGTCTTGGTCCAGGTCTCGGCGAGCTTGTCGGGCTGGCCGGCCGGCTCCTCGACGTTGGCCGCGATGTAGGTCCAGTTCGCCCGGTCCTGGATCCGGTCGACGAAGTCGGCGTACCCGCGGTCGAACTCGTGGTTGCCCGCCGCCGAGACATCGAGACCGGCCTTGTTCAGGGCGTCGATGGTCGGGTTGTCGTCCTGGATGAAGGACTCGAACGTCGACGCGCCGACGAGGTCGCCGGCCGCCGCGAACACCGTGTTCGGGTTGTCGGCCCGCAGCGACTTCACCGCGCCCGACAGCACCGACGCACCGGCGCTGTCGCCGCCGGAGGGCAGGATCCGGCCGTGGAAGTCGTTGGTGCCCAGCACCTGCACCCGCTTGAACGGTCCACCGACGTCCGGGACGTCGATGCCGATGACCTCCGGGTTGTGGTCGGACGCCGCGAACGGGAGGTCCGGCTGCCACAGGTCGGTGACGTTGTAGTTGTAGCGGCTGTACTGGTACGCCGGCGACTCGGCCGCGTTGATGTCCCACACGTCCGCGCCGGTCACCATCGCCAGCGCGGCGTCGTTGGCGAGCACGTGGTCGAGCGATCCCGACAGGCCGGAGAAGGAGTAGCTCTCCTCCTCGGGGTCCAGGGTGGAGTCGACGAGGTGGTAGCCGCGCTTGGTCAGGACCCGGATCGGGTCCTCCTGGGAGTAGGAGTTGAAGTCGCCCGCGAGGAAGACCGCGTCGATGCCCCGTTCGGCGGCGAAGTCGTCCGCGAACTGACGCAGCCGGTACGCCTGCCGGGTCCGGTCGCCGTTGAAGGCACCGGTGTCGGCGTCGTTGGCGTTGTCGCCGGTCGCCGCCGGGTCGCTGTCGCCCTTCGACTTGAAGTGGTTGAGGATCACGGCGAACGCGTCGCTGTCGAGCGCGCCCTTGGCCTTGAACGCCTGGGCCAGCGGCTCGCGGGCGTTGGCGAACTCGGTCGTGCCGAAGAGGATGTCGGAGCTGCCGACCGTCTCGACACTGGCCGCCCGGTAGATGAACGCCGGCCGGATCACGTCCTGCTCGGCCACCGCTCCGGCGAGGGTGGCCTCGCCCGGGCTGTGGACGAACTTCCACACCTGGGAGCCGGCCGCGTCGTTGAGCGCCGTCACCAGCGAGCGCAGCGCGTCGTCGCGGTCGGTCTCGCCGATCAGCTTGAGCGAGTTCTCGACCTCCTGGAGGCCGACCACGTCGGCGTTCAGCGCGTTGATGGCGGTCACGATCTTCGCCTGCTGACGCGCCAGGCTGACGTCGGTCGCCGCACCGCGGGGACCGTTGCCGTTGCTCGCGGCCGGGGTTCCGCAGCGGTTGACCGCGATCGGGTTGCCGGCACGATCGTTGTAGAAGTCGCAGCCGGTGCTGGGGAGCGCGTCGTACGCCTGGCCCGTGGTGTTGAAGTAGTTGAGGACGTTGAACGTCGCGATCTTCAGGTCACCACCGACCGCGCCCGGCGCCAGGTTCCCGGCCCGGGTGTCCTCGAAGGTCGCCGTGGCCGCGCCGTCGTCGTAGATCGGCGAGATGGGCTGGAACTTCCAGGTGCTGTTGCGGTAGTCGAGCACGACCGGTCCGGTCAGCGTCACCGCGGCGCCCACCCGGACCGCGTTGGTCGTGGTCAACCAGGGCAGCGGCTGGTTCTTGGCGGCGGCGTTGGTCATGTAGTTGAGCGAGGTGCCGTCGTCGAGGGCCACGGCGCGGGCGGCGTTGTCGGCCTTGATCTCGTCGAGGGCGGCGGTGTCCGTGTCGGCCGCGTGCTCGGTCGGCTGCCGCAGGGGGCGCTCGCCCGTCGCCAGCCCGATCTCGCCGAAGGTGTTGATGTTGTAGGAGTTGGTGACCGTGAAGTCGTCCGTCGGCGCGAGGAGCATGCCCTCCTGGGCCTCGCGGTCCGCCTCGGTCGTGGGGTAGGCGATCGCGAGGGGCGTCACCGCGGGGAGCGGCTCGGCGAGCTCCACGACTCCGCCGGCGCCGGGCGTGATCTCGGTGAGGGCGTCGAAGGCCTCGCTCACCGGACCGGTCACCTCGACCGAGTCACCGATCGCCACGCCGGCGGGCATCGCGTTGGGGCCGTACACGAAGATCGCGTCGGAGGCCCCCGGCGTGGTGTCGCTGGCGCCGCCGGTGCCACCGGTCTGGATGTACATGCCGTCGAAGCTGGAGTCGGCGAACGACGGGTCCCGGTACATCGCCGTCACCACGCCCGTGGTGGTGACGACCTGCCCCACCTTGGGCGAGGCGGCGCCCGTGCCCTGGATCTCGGCGATCGTCAGGGTCGAGGGCGCAGCGGCGACAGTGAGCGTGAAGGCGACCGTGTCGGTGGCGGGCGTGCCCGCCGTGCTGTCGGTGACCGTGGCGGTCACCGGGAACGAGCCGACACCGCTCGGCGTACCGGTCAGTGCGCCGGCGGCGCTCAGCGTCACGCCGGTGGGCAGCGTGCCCTCCGTGATCGCCCACGTGTACGGCGCGAGACCGCCCGTCGCGGACAGGTTGACCTGGGTCAGTGCCACGCCGTCGTAGCCGGTCACCTCGCCCTGGGACGCGGCCTCGAGCGGCTGGACCGCGTTCTCGTGGCTGTTGGTCGGCGTGGGCTCGCCGACGGTGAGGTCGGCGCTGTTGGTGTCGGTGTCGGCGCCGGTCGCGCCGCGCTGCGCCGCGGCGGTGCCGGAGAGGGCCGTTCCCTGGGCCGCGCCCTCGAAGGTGTTGGCGGTGCCATAGCCGACGGCGTCGATGACCCCCGTCGCGTTCGTGATGTCACCGGTCGGCAGGGCCAGGTTGGCGGTCTGGTCGCTGAGGATGACCAGTCCGGACGCGGACCCCATGTTCAGGCCACCGCTGACATCGGCCGCCGGCATCGGTGCGCCGTTGGCGACGTTGCCCCCGCCCTGGACCAGGTAGTGCCCGTGGGCTGGGACCGAGCCGGTCAGCTCGACCTTGTTGCTGATCGTGGCGCCGGAGTTGCGCGTCGGGCTGCCGTAGAAGACGGCCCAGCCGGTCACGTCGACGGCCGTCCCGGTCGGGTTGTAGAGCTCGACGAAGTCGTGGGTGAAGGCCGACGGCGGCAGCTCGCCGCTGGCGGCGAAGCCGCCCGCGCCGTAGACCTCGGAGATCACCAGGCCGGTGCCTCCCGGATTCGCGTGGGCCGGCGTGGCCTGCAGTGCGGTGAGGCCGGTCACGGCGAGCGCTGCGCCGAGAGAGCCGAAAAAGAGCTGTTTCACTGAACGCATGAGCTACTTCCGAGGTCGTCAAAGCGGCAGGGACAGCCGATCACGCGCGCCCGAGAGATGCCGGCGAGAACGGGGGGAAGGCTCCTTAACCTAGGCCGGGTGCCGGCCACCCTGGCAAGAGCCTGAGGAAAATCAAGTGACGAAAAGGCAACGCCCAGCCGTCAGATCTTGCCCTTGCGGTCCACCCGACCGCACGATCTCAGCGACGGATCAGCCGGCGGACGGCTTGCGGATCGAGTGGCGCTGCTTCCAGACGTCGCGGAAGAACTCGTAGCCGGACCAGATCGTCAGCACGAAGGCGACGAGGAGCAGGGCGATCGCGCCGGCGTAGACCACCTCACCGGGGACGTCGAGCCAGCCCACCTCGTCGCCGACCTCGAGCAGCGGCAGAGTGAGGAAGCCGAGGGCGAGGGCCTGGGCGGCGGTCTTCCACTTTCCGCTCTGGGCGGCGGCGATGACGACCGACTTGAGGACCGAGAGGCGCAGCAGGGTCACCGCCCACTCCCGGACCAGCACGACGATCGTGATCGTCCACATCCACCAGGTGTCCATGATGATCGACAGGCCGATGAAGGCCATGCCGGTGATCGCCTTGTCGGCGATCGGGTCGGCGATCTTGCCGAAGTCGGTGATCAGGTTGCGGGCGCGGGCGATGTCGCCGTCGATCTTGTCGGTGACCATCGCGACGAAGAAGATCGCCCAGGCGACGGTGCGCCAGGTGATCGAGTCGCCGCCGTCGGTGAGCAGCGCCCAGCCGTAGAACGGCACCAGGATGATCCGCAGCGTGGTCAGCGCGTTGGGGAGGTTCCAGTTGCTCGGCTTGGCCGGTGCGGTGCTGGTCTCGCTCATGAGGCTCCTCCTGCCGGTTCGGCGATCAGGTCGACGCCGTCGGAGGCGACGACGACGGCGCGCACGAGGTCGCCCACCCGCGCATCCGGTACGCCGTGTATCCGGGTGGTGCCGTCGACCTCGGGCCCCTGCTGGGCGGCGCGGCCCTCGACGGTGCCGTCGCCGGTGCCGTCGGGGTCCAACTCCTCGACCAATACCTCGACGGTGCTGCCGATCCGCTCCTCGGCGCGCTGCGCGGTGAGCTCGGAGACCAGGTCGTTGAGGTGCCGCACGCGAGCGTCGATCTCGTCGTCGTCCAGCTTGCCGGCCAGCCTCTCGGCCTCGGTGCCGTCCTCGTCGGAGTAGCCGAACACGCCGGTCACGTCCATCCGCGCGGCGACCAGGAAGTCGCACAGCGTCTGGAACTCCTCCTCGCTCTCCCCGGGGAACCCGACGATCACGTTCGACCGGACACCGGCCTCCGGTGCGTGCCCGCGGACCTGGTCGAGCAGGCCGAGGAAGCTCTCCGGGTCTCCGAAGCGGCGCATCCGGCGCAGCACCGTGGCGCTGGCGTGCTGGAACGACAGGTCGTAGTACGGCGCCACGCCGGGCGTACACGCGATCGCGCGAACCAGTCCGGGGCGGGTCTCGGCAGGCTGCAGGTAGGACACCCGGACCCGCTCGATGCCGTCGACCGCCACGAGCTCGGGCAGCAGCGTCTCGAGCAGGCCGAGGTCGCCGAGGTCCTTGCCGTAGGAGGTGGAGTTCTCCGAGACGAGGAAGAGCTCCTTGACGCCCTGCTCGGCCAGCCAGTGGGCCTCCTGCAGCACGTCGGAGGGGCGGCGGCTGACGAAGGAGCCGCGGAACATGGGGATCGCGCAGAAGGTGCAGCGCCGGTCGCAGCCGCTGGCCAGCTTGAGCGGGGCCATCGGGCCGCCGTCGAGTCGGCGCCGGATCGCGGAGCGGCCGGGGATCGCGATGTCGACGTCGGCGGCCGGCGTCTCCACGACGGCCTGCCGCTCGGCGGGGCTGATCGGCAACAGCAGCCGCCGGTCGCGCGGGGCGTGGGGATGCGGCCGCTCGCCGGCGAGGATCGAGCGCAGCCGCCCCGAGATGTCCTGGTAGTCGTCGAAGCCCAGCACGGCGTCGGCCTCGGGCAGCGAGTCGGCGAGCTCCTCGCCGTACCGCTCGGCCAGGCAGCCCACCGCCACGACCGCCTGGACGCGGCCCCCGTGATCAGCGGTGGACTTGAGGTCGGCGGCCGCGAGCAGGGTGTCGATCGAGTCCTTCTTGGCCGCGTCGACGAAGCCGCAGGTGTTGACCACGACCGTGTCGGCGTCCTCCGGGTCGTCGACGAGCGTGAAGCCGTCCGCGGCGAGGCGGCCGGCCAGCTCCTCGGAGTCGACGTCGTTGCGCGCGCACCCGAGGGTGAGCAGCGCGACCGAGACGGGGTTCGTGGGTGTGCTGGTCATGTCCGGTCGAGAATACCGGCGGACGGTGGCCCGCCGGCATTCCTCGGTGGTGTCGTCGGACTCGGCCGGTTCAGGGGGCCACGAGCGTCTTGGAGACCTCGGCGCCGGTGTCGCCGAGCGCCTGCGGCTTCTTGTCGCCGATCGCGTAGGTCACCGAGCCGTCGGAGCTCCAGATCCGCACCGGCGGCACCACCTTGAGCTCGGAGGTCTGGCCGAAGGCCAGGTTGCCGTCGAAGACGATCTCGCCGGCCGCGTCGCGGATGACCAGCTGGGCTCCCCCGCCGGCCGCGACCAGGGTCAGCCTGATCGGGTCACCCTTGGCGGCGGCGGCCTTGGAGATGCCGCCGCTCTGGTTGAGCACGGGCGTGTCGCCGACCGGCGCGGGACCGCCCATGACCAGCTTGGCCACCGACCAGATGAGCACCGCGCCCATCACCGCGGCGATGAGCACCGACCAGTTGCGGCCGCCGCGGGTGCTGCGGATCGAGCCGCCGGCGCCGGTCGCGAGCTCGGCCTCGAACACGCGGCGCGGGTCGACCGGGGCGTCGGCGTAGGTCTCGTCGTACGACGCCACGAGGGGGCCAGCGTCGATGCCGAGGACCCGCGCGAGGGTGCGCAGGTGGCCGCGGGCGTAGAAGTCGCCGCCGCACGGGGCGAAGTCGTCGACCTCGATCGCCTCGATGACGTGGGGCCGGATCCGGGTCCGCTCGGAGAGCTGGTCGATGGTGAGCCGGAGCCGGTCACGGGCCGCGCTCAGCTCCGGGCCGATCACCGGCTGGGCGGCCGGGCGCACGGCCAGGTCGTCGAGGACGACGGTGACGTCGCCGGTCGCGCCGACCTCGGCGACCTCGTCCACGACGGATGCCCGGACCAGGGTCGGGCGGTCCAGCTCGACCCGGGCGGCGAGGGTGGTCGGCCGGTCGGGGGCGGGCGCGTCGTCCTCGACGTCCGCGGGTACGGCCGCGAGCTCGTCGGTGGACTCGGTGTCCGCGGCGAGGATCACCTCGCCGGTGTCCTCGAAGTCGGCCTCGACGGCCTCGACGGGGGCCGTGCGGCCGCTCAGGCCGGCAGCCACCCGGGCCGCGATGCCGCGGCGCTCCTCGGGGGCGGCGGGCTCGTCCTCGGCGTACAGCTCGCTCAGGCTCGGCACCGATCCGGGCCGCGGCGCGGCGTCGTCGTCGGCCATGCCCGGCACCACCTCCACGACGTCGGCACGGCCGGCGGCGAGGTCGGCGAGCGCGTCGCTCAGCGAGCCGGAGTCGACGCCGACCACGCGCGTCGCCAACGTGAGCGGTACGACGAGCTGCTGGTCGTCGTACCCGTCGACGAGGATGTGCCCGTCGCGGACCAGGCCGCGGCGCGGGAGGTGCTCGAGGCAGTCGATCTCGGGCCAGGCGATGCCGCGCCACTCGGCGCCGTGGCGCAGCCGCACGCCGTGGTCGTCGGCGACCAGCAGCGGCGCCCGGCCGTCGACGAGGGCCGCGACGTGGGCGACGGCGACCAGCGCCAGTACGCCGAAGGCCAGCCAGTCCAGGGCGCTGCCGCTGCTGAAGGCGCGCACCCCGAACGCGATCGCGAGCAGGCCGGCGAAGCCGCCGACGGTGGCCGACAGCGCGACAGTGCGGCGGACCTCGATCTGCGGCGCGGACGGCTGGCTCACGGTCTCGGTCATCTCCCTCACCCCTCGCCCTGGATGGTCATGATCACGGCATCGATCTCGTCGGGCTTGACCAGGACGTCGCGGGCCTTGGACCCCTCGCTGGGGCCGACCACGCCGCGGCTCTCGAGGATGTCCATCAGCCGGCCGGCCTTCGCGAAGCCGACGCGGAGCTTGCGCTGCAGCATCGAGGTGGACCCGAACTGCGTGGAGACCACGAGCTCGATCGCCTGGACGACCAGGTCCATGTCGTCGCCGATGTCGTCGTCGAGCACCTTGTTGGAGGCCGCGGGCGCGGTGACGTCCTCGCGGTAGCTCGGCTCGAGCTGGCCCTTGCAGTGCTTGACGACCTGGTGGATCTCGGGCTCGCTGACCCACGAGCCCTGCACCCGGATCGGCTTCGAGGCGCCCATCGGCAAGAACAGGCCGTCACCCTGACCGACCAGCTTCTCCGCACCCGGGGTGTCGAGGATGACCCGGCTGTCGGCGAGGCTGGAGGTCGCGAACGCCAGCCGGGACGGGACGTTCGCCTTGATCAGGCCGGTCACGACGTCGACCGAGGGGCGCTGGGTCGCGAGCACCAGGTGGATGCCGGCGGCACGGGCGAGCTGGGTGATCCGCACGATCGAGCCCTCGACGTCGCGCGGGGCGACCATCATCAGGTCGGCGAGCTCGTCGACGATCACCAGCAGGTACGGGTACGGCGTCAGCGTGCGCTCGCTGCCCGGCGGCACCTCGACCTTGCCCTCGCGGACGGCCTTGTTGAAGTCGTTGATGTGTCGGAAGCCGAAGTTGGCGAGGTCGTCGTACCTCATGTCCATCTCGCGGCAGACCCACTCGAGCGCCTCGGCGGCCTTCTTCGGGTTGGTGATGATCGGCGTGATCAGGTGCGGCACGCCCTCGTAGGCGTTCAGCTCGACCCGCTTGGGGTCGACCATGATCATCCGTACCTCGTCGGGCGTCGAGCGCATCAGCACCGAGGTGATCATCGAGTTGATGAAGCTCGACTTTCCCGAACCGGTGGCGCCCGCGACGAGCAGGTGCGGCATCTTCGCGAGGTTGGCGACGACGAAGCCGCCCTCGACGTCCTTGCCGAGACCGGCCACCAACGGGTGGTGGTCGTTGCGCGCGACGTTGGAGCGGAGCACGTCGCCGAGGGAGACGATCTCCTTGTCGGTGTTGGGGATCTCGACGCCGACCGCGGACTTGCCGGGGATCGGGCTGAGGATCCGCACGTCCTCAGAGCCGACGGCGTAGGAGATGTTGCGCTGGACGCCGAGGATCTTCTCGACCTTCACGCCCGTGCCGAGCTCGATCTCGTAGCGGGTGACCGTCGGGCCGCGGGTGTAGCCGGTGACCTGGGCGTCGACGTTGAACTCGTCGAGGACGCCCTGCAGCCGACTGACGACGTCGTCGCTGGCCTTGGACCGGGCGCGGTGCGGGTCGCCCGGCTTGAGCGCGCTGGCGTCGGGCAGCGTGTAGACGATGTCGCCGGACAGCGCCAGCTGCTCGACGCGCTGCGGCAGGTCGGCGTGCGGCGGCGGCTCGAGCTCGCCGGTCTCGTCGTCGGTGGTCGCGGACTGGGCCAGCCGGCGCGCGATGAGGGCGTTGGAGCCCGCCTCCGGGTCGACCGGCTCGGCCTCGGCGAGGGGCGCGTCGATAGGCGCGAGCAGCTCCATCGACTCCTCGGCCGGGCTCGGCTCCTCGTCCTTCTTGCGGCGCCGCCGCTTCGGCTCGGCCAGCACCGGGGAGTCGTACGCCGGGTCGCCCATCCGCTCGAAGGTGTCGTCGATGCTGAGCGGCGCGGCATCCTCGTCGTGGTGACGGCCGAGGAGCAGGTCGCCGATCTCGCGCAGCCGGTCGGGCACCCGGTACAGCGGCGTGCCCGTGATGACGAGCACGCCGAAGACGGCGAGCAGCGCCAGCAGCGGTACGACGACCGCCGGCGCCCGGAGCAGGTCGAGCAGCAGGGCGGACACGACGTACCCGACCGCGCCGCCGCCGTCGCGCAGCGGCATGGTGTCGCCCTGGACCGGCTCGGGGCTGCCGTTGGCGATGTGGACGATGCCGAGCAGGCCGAAGGACAGCGCGGTCCAGCCGATCACCTGGCGTCCGGCCGGACCGTTGCCGACCGGGTCGCGCATGACCCGCCAGCCGGCGGCCAGGACGAGCAGCGGCACCAGCCAGCCGATCTTGCCGACCGAGCCGGACACGGCGGCGCGGGTGAAGTCCATGACGCCGCCGGGCACCTCGAACCAGACCGCGCCGGTGATGATCAGGGCGACCGCGACCAGGAGCAGCCCGAATCCGTCGCGACGCTGCTCGGGGTCGATGTCGCGGGCGCCGTGGCCCACGCCGCGGGTGACCGCGCCGATGCCGTGGGCGAAGGCGAGCCACAGGGCGACCACTCCCCTGCCGAGCGCGGTGAAGGCGCGCAGCACCGGTCCGGGGCCGCTGCGCACCGCCCGCGGGGCAGGCCGCTTCGCCGCCGACTTCTTGGCCGGCGGGCGCTTCTTGGTGGTCGTACTCCGGGTACGCGAGCTGGCTGTCTTCTTCACGCCCGAGCGGGAGGAAGAGCTGGTCCTGCTGCGCGACGCCGGCGGGGAAGACGTACGGGTCGCCATGACACCAAACCTAGGCGATCGTCACTCCAGTCCCAGGGACCACAGGGGCGCGTGTCGGTGCGAGCCTGAAGGTTCTCCGGTTCCAACATCATCTCGACGAAGACTTTGCGCTGCACCTCTGGACCCTCCACATTCTGGCCCCCTAGGGTGCCGAGAAGTGCCGAGGAGCAGATCCTCACCTCGACCTGCCGACGGCGCGTTCTATCTCGAGGAGAACATTCGTGAGACTCAACCTGGCAGACGCCCTGAGGAAGGGCGTCGGACTCTCCCTCGTCGGAGCGGCCCTCGCGGTCGTCCCGTCGACAGCCGTCGAGGCGGCCCCGCCGGACCCCTCGGTGGTCCAGGAGATGCGCGACGAGGCGGCCGGCAAGGTCACCGTCACCAATTCTCCCGCCACTGAGCGGACGAGCTTCATCCGCGCGACCGACGACCTGTTCCCGTCGACCAAGGCGGCCAGATCCGCGGCCGGCGCGGCCGAGAAGGCGACGGCCTACGTGAAGAAGTACGGCCGTGCCTTCGGCGGCTCGGGCATGGAGCTGAGCCCGGGAACGGTCAGCGAGTCCCCGGCCGGCTACACCGTCGACTTCACCCAGACCTACCGGGGTCTGCCCGTCTTCGCGAGCAAGCTGCGCGCGCACGTCGACCGCCAGGGCGACCTGACCTCCGTCGGTGGCTACGTCGCCCCCGGCATCAACGTCGCGACGACGCCGGCGCTCGACGAGGCGGCCGCGGTCGCCAAGGCGAAGAAGCTGGTCAAGGCCGGGCCCGCCGGTGGCCGCGACGCGGCCAAGGTCAGCGGTGACCTGACGGCGTCGAAGGCCGACCTCTCGATCTACCGGATGGGCGCCATCCAGGGCGTCGAGGGTCGCAACCTGCTCGCCTGGGTGGTCGAGGTGACCGACGCCAAGCAGGTCCGCGAGACCGTGGTCCTGGACGCGGCCACGGGCAAGCCGGTCAACCGGTACTCCATGATCGCCCACGACCTCGACCGCGAGCTTCACGAGGAGTCCATCAGCAGCCCCCCGATCTGGGTGGAGGGTGACGACTGGCCGGTGAGCCGTACCGGTGACGACCTCGACGAGGACCAGCAGAACGAGGTGCAGGGCACCGGCGAGGCCTACTGGTTCTTCAAGAACTCCTTCGGCCGCGACTCCTACGACGGCGCCGGCGCGAAGATGATCACGGTCAACAACGACCCCTCGATCCAGTGCCCCAACGCCAACTGGAACGGCATCTCGACCAACTACTGCTCGGGCGTCTCCTCCGACGACACCGTGGCGCACGAGTGGGGTCACGCCTACACCGAGAAGACCTCCGGCCTGCTCTACCAGTGGCAGCCGGGCGCGATGAACGAGGCGTACTCGGACATCTGGGGCGAGACGGTCGACATGCTCAACGACCGCTACAACGAGGCGCCCGACGTCGTGCGAGCCGTCGGTGACTGCTCGAAGTACAGCATCGGCATCGCGATCTCGATCGTGGCTCCCGAGGAGATCGCCGGCGACTGCGTCGCCGTCAAGGCGTCCGGCGGCCCAGCCTTCCCGACTGCCCCGACCGAGGTGACCCTCGTCGTGGGCCAGGATGCCTCGGACCTGCCGCACGACGACCTGCCGACCGATGGCTGCTCGCCGTTCACCAACGCCGACGACATCGACGGCAACTGGGTCTATGTCGACGAGAACCTCACTACCGAGTGTGACGCCGACAGCCTCGCCGAGTACTACGAGGGCCTCGACGCCAACGCGGTCGATGCAGGCGCCGTGGGCATCATCGTCGGCGGCGACCCCGCCTACGACCCGTGGGACATGCCGGGTGCCACCTTCACTCTCCCGGCCGCCCAGATCGACGGTGACTCAGGCACCGCGATCAAGTCGGTCGACGAGCCGGTGACCATCGACGTCGGCCCGGCGGACTCCCCCGGCGGGATCATCGACTCCTACCGCTGGCTCTCCGGCGAGGGCGACCCCGCGTTCGGCGGCGCGATCCGCGACATGTGGAACCCGAACTGCTACGGCGACCCGGCCAAGCTGAGCGACGAGGAGTACTACTGCGACACGGGCGACAGCGGCGGCGTCCACACCAACTCCGGCGTGGTCAACCACACCTACGCCCTGCTCGTCGACGGAGGGACCTACAACGGCGTGCCGGTCGAGGGCATCGGGCTGGACAAGGCGGCGAACATCTTCTGGCACACCCAGACGAACTACCTGACCTCGACGTCCGGCTTCGCCGAGCTGGCCGACGGTCTCGAGTCGTCCTGCGCCGACCTGACCGGGCTGACCACGCTCAAGAAGCTCGCCGTGGGCACCAGCGAGACCGGCGGCGGCGAGGCCGACGGCGGTGCGCTCCCGGCGATCACCGCGGCCGACTGCCAACAGGTCGCGGCGGTGGCGGACGCCACGGAGCTGCGGGTCGAGCCGGTGCAGTGCAACTTCCGGCCGATGTTCAAGAAGGGCACGATCGGCTGCGGTGAGGGCACGGTGACCAAGAGCCTGTGGTCGGAGGGCTTCGAGTCCGGTCTGCCCGCCTCGTGGACCACGTCCGTGGACGCGCTCCACGCCCACTTCGACCCGACCGTCACCAACCAGCTCCCGCTGGTCACCGAGGGCGGTACGCCGCACAAGGGCGGCCCGTCGGTGCTCTACTTCAACGACAAGGGCGACGACGGCAACTACGGCAGCTGCAACAACGACAACGAGGACTACTCGTCGCGGGTGAGCGTGGCGACACCGACGTTGACCGTGCCCGACGGCGAGCTGCCGCGGCTCTCCTTCGACCACTACGTGGCCACGGAGGTGGAGTTCGACGGTGGCAACGTCAAGGTGAGCGTCAACGGGTCGCCGTACGACCTGGTCCCGGACACGGCGTGGCTCTACAACGCCCCGGGCGGCCGGCTGGAGACGGCGTCCGGCGGCAACACCAACCCGATGGAGGGCCAGACGGCGTTCACCGGCACCGACGGTGGCGAGCCCACCGGCGCCTGGGGCTCCTCGACCATCGACCTCGCCGACATCGCCCAGCCCGGTGACACCGTCCAGTTCCGGTTCGACTTCGGCATGGACGGCTGCAACGGCATCGACGGCTGGTACATCGACAACGTCGCGCTGAGCATCTGCACCGCGCCCGTCGTCACGCCGCCGACGCCCGGGACCGCCGCCGTGCTGCCGACGGCCAAGGCCAAGAAGGGCACAGTCACGATGAAGGTCGTCGGCACCGCGCCCACCGGCACGGTGACGGTCACGATCAAGGGCAAGACCTACACCGGAACCGTCGTCAACGGCGTGCTGACGGTCAAGGCCAAGAAGCAGCTCAAGAAGCTGTGGAAGAAGGGGAAGCGCAAGGTCAAGGCAACCGTGAGCTACCCCGGCGACGCCACGGTCGCGCCCTTCTCGCAGAAGGTCACGATCAAGCTGAAGGGCAAGCAGTAGGGGTGGACCAGGGGGTGCAGGGATACCCGCTTCAGCGGGTATCCCTGCACTTACCGACCGTTGCAACGGTCAGTAAGTGCAGGAATCACCTCTTAAGCGGTGATTCCTACGGGCGCGAGATCAGGCCTCGACGACCACCGGGATGATCATCGGGCGGCGCTTGTGGGTGCCGCTGACCCAGCGCCCGATGGTACGGCGCACGTTCTGCTGCAGCTGGTAGGTGTCGGTGGTGCCCTCGCTGAGCGAGCGGTTGACGGCGTCGACGATCGGCTGCTTGATCGGCTCGAAGTCCGAATCGGCCCAGGCGTGGCCGCGGGCGTGGATCTCGGGGCCGGCGGAGACCTTGCCGGCCACCGAGTCGACGACCACGATCACCGAGATGAAGCCCTCCTCGCCGAGGATCCGGCGGTCCTTGAGCTCGGACTCGGTGACGTCGCCGACCGACTGGCCGTCGACGAAGACGTAGCCGCACTCGACCTTGCCGACCACGGAGGCGACACCGTCGACCAGGTCGACGACCACGCCGTCCTCGGCGTAGACGACGTTCTCGACGCCGGTCTGCCTGGCCAGGTCGCCGTTGGCGAGCATGTGGCGGACCTCGCCGTGGACCGGCAGCACGTTGCGCGGCTTGACGATGTTGTAGCAGTAGAGCAGCTCGCCGGCGCTGGCGTGGCCGGAGACGTGGACCAGCGCGTTGCCCTTGTGGACGACGCGGGCACCGAGCCGGGCCAGGCCGTTGATGACCCGGTAGACGGCGTTCTCGTTGCCGGGGATCAGGCTCGAGGCGAGGACGACGGTGTCGCCCTCCTCGAGGTGGACGAAGTTGTGGGTGCGCTGGGCGATCCGGGCCAGCGCGCTGAGCGGCTCGCCCTGCGAGCCGGTCGAGATCAGGACCTGGCGCTCGGGGGCGAGCTCGGCGAGCTCCTTGGCCTCGACCATCACGCCCGGCGGGATGGTGAGGTAGCCCAGGTCGCGGGCGATGGCCATGTTGCGGACCATCGAGCGGCCGACGTAGGCGACCTTGCGGTTGTGCTTGACCGCCGCGTCGAGCACCTGCTGGACCCGATGCACGTGGGAGGCGAAGCAGGCGACGATGATCCGCTGCTTCGACTCGGCGAAGGCCTGCTCCAGGACCGGGGTGATCTTGCGCTCGGCCGTGGTGAAGCCCGGCACCTCGGCGTTGGTGGAGTCGGTGAGGAAGAGGTCGACGCCCTCCTCCCCGAGCCGGGCGAACGCCCGCAGGTCGGTGATCCGGCCGTCGAGCGGCAGCTGGTCCATCTTGAAGTCGCCGGTGTGGAGCGCCATGCCGGCGCCGGTGCGGATCGCGACCGCGAGCGCGTCGGGGATCGAGTGGTTGACCGCCACGAACTCCAGGTCGAAGGGACCGAACGAGATCCGGTCGCCCTCCTTGACCGTGTAGAAGGGCGTCTGGCGCAGCCGGTGCTCGCGCAGCTTGGAGTTGACCAGCGCGAGGGTCAGCTGCGAGCCGACGAGCGGGATGTCCTGTCGCTCGCGCAGCAGGTACGGCGTCGCGCCGATGTGGTCCTCGTGCCCGTGGGTCAGCACCAGCGCCTCGACCTTGTCGAGCCGGTCCCGGATGGCCGCGAAGTCGGGCAGGATCAGGTCGACGCCCGGCTGGTGGTCGTCGGGGAAGAGCACACCGCAGTCGACGATGAGCAGCCGGCCGTCGTACTCGAAGACGGTCATGTTGCGGCCGACCTCGCCGAGGCCGCCCAGCGGGATGACGCGCAGACCGCCCTTGGGCAGCTTCGGCGGCGTGGACAGCTCGGGGTGCGGGTGGCTCATCAGAGCAGGCCCGCCGCGGCGAGGCCCGTGCGGAGGTCGGCGACCTCGGCGTCGCCGAGCTCCAGCAACGGGGGCCGGACCAGGCGGTTGTCGAGCACCCCGATCAGCTCCAGCGCGCCCTTGGCGGTCGTGGCGCCGTAGTTGGCCACGCCCATGATCGCCTCGAAGGCGGGGACCAGGGCGGTGTGGATGCGCAGTGCCTCGGCGTGGTCGCCGGCACGGAAGGCGTCGATCATCGCGCGCAGCTGGCTGCCCGCGACGTGGCCGACGACCGAGACCAGACCGGTCGCGCCGTAGGCGAGATAGCCCAGGGTGTTGACGTCGTCGCCGGAGTAGACGGCGTAGCCGAGGTCGACCAGCCGGGCGGTGCGGGACAGGTCGCCGGTGGCGTCCTTGACCGCGACGACGCTGTCCCACTGCCGGGCCGCGGCGTAGGTCTCGAGCGCGATCTTGGTGCCGGTGCGGCCCGGGACGTCGTAGAGCATCACGGGCACGGCGGTCGCGTCGACCACCTGACGGAAGTGGTTGAGCACGCCGGGCTGGCTGGGCTTGTTGTAGTACGGCGTGACCAGCAGCAGCCCGTCGGCGCCGACCTTCTCGGCCTGCTTGGCGAGCTCGACGGAGTGGCGCGTGTCGTTGGTGCCGACCCCGGCGACCACCTTGGCGCGGTCACCGACCGCGTCCTTGACCGCGGCGAGCGTCTCGCCGTCCTCGGCGCCGGTGGTGGTCGGGGACTCACCGGTCGTGCCGGAGACGACGATGCCGTCGTTGCCGTGGTCGACGAGGTGCCTGGCGACCTTCTGCACCCCGTCCAGGTCGACCGAGCCGTCCTCGAGGAACGGCGTGACCATCGCGGTCAGCATGGTGCCGAAGGGTGCAGAAGTCATGGGTCAAGGCTATCGCCCCTCGCCGGTTTCCCCTCACTCCGGCACCCGCTCACACGTGGGGCATGACCTCCGCCGCGACCAGACGCAGCTGGTCGAGGTCGGCCAGGTCCAGGGTCTGCAGGTAGATCCGCTGGGCGCCCAGCGCCTCGTAGCGCCTGATCTTCGCGATCACCTCGTCCGGCGTGCCGCCCAGCCCGTTGGCCCGCAGCTCGTCGACCTCGCGGCCGATGACGGCGGCGCGGCGGGCGAGCTCTGCCTCGTCCTGGCCGACGCACAGCACGAGCGCGTTCGACCACGTGATCGTCTCGGGGTCGCGGCCGATCTCCTCGGCCGCGGCACGGACCCGGCCGAACTGGGCCGCGGTGGTCTCCTCGTCGACGAACGGCAGGTTGAACTCGTCGGCGTACGCCGCGGCCAGGGCCGGCGTACGCCTCTTGCCGAGCCCGCCCACCAGCAGCGGCACGCCGCCGCGGTGGCCGCCGGTCTGCACCGGCTTCGGCAGCGCCGGACTGTCCTCGAGGCGGTAGTGCGCGCCGTCGAACGCGAACCGGTCGCCGACCGGCGTGGTCC
Source organism: Nocardioides sp. S5-5 (assembly GCF_054954065.1). Classification (NCBI taxonomy): domain Bacteria; kingdom Bacillati; phylum Actinomycetota; class Actinomycetes; order Propionibacteriales; family Nocardioidaceae; genus Nocardioides; species Nocardioides sp. S5-5. Next base: position 2,225,114 of record NZ_CP199913.1, on the reverse strand, counting down.
ACAGGCCGGTGATGAGGGCGAGCTGCTCGGCGTACCGCTCGAAGCGCTGGCGGGTGTCGGGGAACGGGATGCCGTACGCCGCGTGCTCCTGCGCGAACCAACCCGCGCCGAGGCCGAGCTCGATCCTCCCGCCGCTCATCTCGTCGACCTGGGCGACCTGGATGGCGAGCACGCCGGGGTGGCGGAAGGTGGCGCTGGTCATCAGCGTCCCGAGCCGGATGGTGGTGGTGTCGCGGGCCAGGCCGGCCAACGTCGTCCAGGCGTCGGTGGAGCCGGGCAGGCCGTCGCCGCTCATGTGGAGGTAGTGGTCACTGCGGAAGAAGGCGCCGAAGCCGAGCCTCTCGGCCTCGAGGGCGACGGCCAGCAGGTCGTCGTACGTCGCGCCCTGCTGCGGTTCGGTGAAGACACGGAGCTCCATGTCCCTACCCTCTCAGGCGCCGCCACACGCGAAGACACGCTCCCACCAGACAATGGTGAAGCCGTCGCGCGGCTCGCGCCGCACCTCGCGCCAGCGCTTCTCGCCGAACTCGGGGTAGTGGGTGTCTCCCGCGGGCGAGAGCGGGATCTCGGAGAGGATCTGCTCGTCGGCGTACGGCATCGCTGCGGCGTAGACCGCCGCTCCCCCACCGATCATCACCTGCCGGTCGGCGGGCTGCCCGTCGAGGAGCCGGTCGGCGAGCGCGAGGGCGTCGGCGATCGAATGCGCGACCTCCACCCCCTCGGCGGCGTACGACGGGTCGCGGGTGAGCACGATCGTCGTCCGGCCGGGCAGGGGGCGACCGATGCCCTCGTGGGTGGTGCGGCCCATGACGAGCACGTGGCCCGTCGTGGTGGCCTTGAAGTGCGCGAAGTCCTCGGAGATCTTCCACGGGATGTTCGCGTCGGCGCCGATGACACCGTTCTCGGCGACGGCGGCCACCATGGTGACCCGCCGCCCGGCGGGTGTGCTCATACGGCGATCGGCGCCTTGATCACGGGGTGCGGGTCGTAGCCCTCGACGGTGATGTCCTCGAGCTCGAAGGCGTCGATCTCGCTCACCGCGGGGTCGAGCACCAGCGTGGGCGACGGCCGCGGCTCGCGGGTGAGCTGGAGCCGGGCCTGCTCGAGGTGGTTGGAGTAGAGGTGCGCGTCGCCCAGGGTGTGGACGAAGTCACCGACCCCGAGACCGGCCACCTGGGCGACCATGTGGGTGAGCAGGGCGTACGACGCGATGTTGAACGGCACGCCGAGGAAGACGTCGGCCGAGCGCTGGTAGAGCTGGCAGCTGAGCCGGCCCTCGGCCACATAGAACTGGAACAGGCTGTGGCACGGCGGCAGCGCCATGTCGTCGACCTGGCTGGGGTTCCACGCCGAGACGATGTGGCGGCGGCTGTCGGGATTGGCCCGGATCTGCGCGATCACCTGGGCGAGCTGGTCGATGTGGCCCCCGTCGGGGGTGGGCCAGGAGCGCCACTGGGCGCCGTAGACGGGGCCGAGGTCGCCGTTCTCGTCGGCCCACTCGTCCCAGATGGAGATGCCGCGCTCCTGCAGCCAGCGGACGTTGGTGTCGCCGCGCAGGAACCACAGCAGCTCGCCGAAGACGGAGCGGGTGTGGATCTTCTTCGTGGTCACCAGCGGGAAGCCCGCGGTGAGGTCGAAGCGCATCTGGTGCCCGAACACGCTGAGCGTGCCGGTGCCGGTGCGGTCGCCCTTCTCGGTGCCCTCGTCGAGGATGCGTTGGACGAGGTCGAGGTACGCGCGCACGTGGTCAGGCTAGTCGGCGGACGATGCTCAGCGGGTGAGCGTCCCGTGAATGGTCGTCCGGGTGTCGCCGCCGACCCAGATCGTGCCGGTGTCGTCGGTGTCGACGAAGATCCGGCCGCGCCGGCCGATGGCGGTGCCCTGTGCGGCGACGTACGACGGCGGGAGGGTGCCGTCGCGGGTGAGCCACTGCGCGAGCGAGGCGTTCAGCGATCCGGTCACCGGGTCCTCGGCGATGCCGGCGGCGTGGGGCACGAACGCGCGCACCTCGACCGCGCACTCGGCGCCCTCGGGGTGCGGGCCGACCACGCCGACGTCGACGGGGAGCCGGGCGTGGTCGGGGTTGAGCGCGAGCACGGCCGCCGCGCTCGCGAGCCGGACGCCGACCCAGCCCGGGCCGTTGTCGGCCCACGCCAGGTCCAGGAGGTCGGCGCGCGCGACGCCGAGCGCGGCCGCGATCTCGTCGGCGAGCGCGTCCTCGACCGGTCCCGAGCGGAGCAGGTCGGGGGCCGCGAACGCGAGCCGGCCGCCGCCACGGCGCAGCTCGACCAGGCCGACCCCGCACTGCTGCACGATCCGCTCCCCCGCCGGCACGCCGCCGTGTTCGAGCCAGGCGTGCGCCGAGCCCAGGGTCGGGTGGCCGGCGAACGGCAGCTCGGTCTCGGTCGTGAAGATCCGCAGCCGGTAGTCGGCGCCCGGGTCGGTGGGCCCCAGCAGGAAGGTGGTCTCGCTGAGGTTGGTCCAGCGCGCGAACCGCTGCATCTCCTCATCCGTCATCTCGTCGGCGCCGTGCACGACCGCCACCGGGTTGCCGAGCAGCGGCTCCGCGGTGAAGACGTCGACCTGGCGGAAGTCGTGGGTGCTCATGTCGAGATCCAGGGCGTCACGCGCTGAGGGACATCGGGCCGTACACCTCGCGGTCGACCTCGAAGAGCGTCACGTGGGTGACCCCCAGGTCGGCGAGCGCGCCCCAGGTCTCGCCGATCCACGACTCGGCATCGCCCTGGTTGGGGAACGCGACCTCGGCGTACTCCTGCGCGTCGGCGCCGCTCAGCGTCACCTCGGCGCCGGACGCGTCCTCGAGACGCCAGTGCCAGGGGTTCTCGGCCGGGGCGGTGGGGCGGTACGGCGCGGGCTGCTCGGGAAGGCTCATGGTCACGACTCTCGCACGGAGGGCTGCACGAACGGCGGCTTGGTGATCTGGAAGACCTCGGGTCGTCCGCGCACGTCGACCATCACCTCCGCGTCGTCGTCGACCACGGTCGAGACCAGGGCCAGGGCGATGCCCTTCCTCATCGTCGGCGAGAAGGTGCCGGAGGTGACCTCGCCGAGCGGCACGTCGCGCAGCAGCCGCACGCTCATGTGGGGTCGCGGGATGGCCCGGCCGGTCGAGACCAGGCCGACCAGCTTGCGGCGCGGGCCCTCCTCGCGCTCGGCGAGCAGCTTGTCGCGGCCCCAGAACGCCGGCTTCTTCCAGCCGACGGCCCAGCCCAGGCGGGCCTCGTTGGGGGTGATGGCCGGCGAGATGTCCTGGCCGTGGAGCGGGTAGCCCATCTCGGTGCGCAGCGTGTCGCGGGCGCCGAGCCCGGCCGGGACCAGGCCGTACGGCTCGCCGGCCGCCATCAGCGCGTCCCACAGCGCCGGGGCGGCCTCGGACGGCGCGATCAGCTCGTAGCCGCGCTCGCCGGTGTAGCCGGTGCGGCAGACCACGACCTGCTCGCCCGCGAAGGGCGCCTCGACGAAGCTCAGGTAGTCGTGGCCGACCGGCAGGCCCACGCCCGCCACGACCTCGTCGGACCTGGTCCCCTGGACCGCCAGCACGACGTAGTCGCGGTGGTGGTCCAGCACCTCCACGCCCTCCGGCGCGGCGGCGAGCAGGCGGCGTCGTACCTCGTCGTTGTTGGCCGCGTTCGGGACGACCAGCACGTGGTCGTCGTCACGGTAGTAGGTGAACACGTCGTCGACGATCCCGCCGGTCGCGTCGTCGACGACCAGGCTGTACTGCGCCCGGCCCGGCCCGATCCGGCGCAGGTCGTTGGTGAGCGTGGCATTGAGGAACTCCACCGCGCCGGGGCCGCGGACGACGAGCTTGCCGAGGTGGCTGACGTCGAAGATCCCGACGCCGTCGCGGACCGCGGTGTGCTCCCTCACCACGCCGGTGGGGTACTCCAGCGGCATCAGCCAGCCGCCGAACTCCGAGAACTTGGCGCCCAGCGCCTCGTGCCGGTCGTGCAGGGGGCTGGTCAGCGGGGACGGGGTCACGTCGGCCATGGTCGGCAATCTATCGCTGGATATCCTTCGGCGGTGACGACCTTCGCCCTCCGCACGGCCAGCCCCGCCAAGACCCGCGCCGAAGCGGTCGTCGTCGGGGTGCTGCCCGACGGGAGGCTGGCGCCCGGTGCCGACGACGTGGCCGCGGCCTACGGCCGCAAGCTCGCCGGCCTGCTCGCCACCGTCGGCGCGAAGGGCGCGCTCGGCGAGGTCGCCAAGGTGCCGACCGGTGGCGCCATCGCCTCGCCCCTGCTGGTGCTGGTCGGCCTCGGCGCCGAGCCCGACGCCGCCGCGGTACGCCGCGCCGCCGGCAACGCCGCCCGCGCCGTCACCAACGCGGCCTCGGTCGCGCTGGCGCTGCCCGCCGACACGCCGCAGCTGGTGCGCGCGGTCGTCGAGGGCTACCGGCTGGGCGGGTACGCCTTCACCACCTACAAGAGCAAGCCCGCGACCCCGACCACGCCGGCCGAGGTCGTGGTGCTGACGCCCGCGGCGCGTCGTACCGAGGTCGCGGCGGCCGTCGAGCCCGCCCAGGTCCTGGTCGACGCCGTCGTGGGCGCCCGCGACTGGGTGAACACGCCCCCGGGGGACCTGACCCCGCCGGCCTTCGCCGACGCCATCGCCGCGGTCGTGAGGTCCACCAACAAGGGGCTGGCGAAGGGTGTCGCCAAGGTCAAGGTCGAGGTCCTCGACGAGGACCGCCTCGGCGAGCTCGGTTGCGGTGGCCTGCTCGGCGTCGGCGCCGGCTCGGCCGCGCCCCCGAGGCTGGTCGAGCTGAGCTACGCCCCCAAGGACGCCGTCGCCCATGTCGCGCTGGTCGGCAAGGGGATCACCTTCGACTCCGGCGGGCTGTGGATCAAGCCCGCCGCGTCCATGGCCACCATGAAGGAGGACATGGCCGGCGCCGCCGCCGTCGTCCAGGCGACCCTCGCCGCCGCCCGCCTCGGCCTGCCGGTGCGGATCTCCGCCTACGCCGCGCTCGCCGAGAACATGGTCGGCGCCGCGTCGATGCGCCCCGGCGACGTGCTGACGACGTACGACGGGACCACCGTCGAGGTCACCAACACCGACGCCGAGGGCCGGCTCGTGCTCGCCGACGCGCTGGGCCGCGCCGTCGAGGCCGCGCCGGACGTCATCCTCGACATCGCCACCCTCACCGGGCACATGGTGATGGCGCTCGGCGACAAGATGGCCGGCGTCATGGGCGACGACGACGTCGTCGCCGCCGTCCTCGCCGCGGGCGCCACGGCCGGTGAGGACGGCTGGCCGATGCCGATCCCGGAGTTCATGGACGGCCGGATCCACAGCTCGACCGTCGCCGACCTCGCGCAGTACGACGGCATCCGCTGGGGCGGCGGCCTGTTCGCCGCAGCGTTCCTGCGTGAGTTCACCGGGGGCCTGCCGTGGGCGCACCTCGACATCGCCGGCCCCACCTTCAACAAGGGCGGCCCGGCGGGACATCTCACGACCGGGGCGACCGGCTACGGCGTGGCGACCCTGCTGGAGTACCTCAGGAGTCGCGCGACTGCTGGTCCCGCTGCTTCTCCCGCTGCTTCTGGGCCTGCCTGACCCGGGAGTTGTAGTCCCGCATCCGCTGCGGCACACCGACCACCGCGGCGTCGTACGACGGGACCTGGTGGCGGTTGCAGAAGTCGTGGGCCCAGTTGATCGACGGGACCCGGCGCCGGGTCCACTCCCCGTCGTGGGCCACGAGCAGCAAGGTGATCTCACTGACGGCGGTGCGCGGCTCGACGAACCCCTCGACACCACGGCGCTCCTGGAGCCAAGTACGCAGGTGCTCCTCGTCGGCGCGGTCGGACGCGCGCACGCGTGTGGAACCGGTACGCGCAGCATCCCGTGCGGGGTTACTCGTGCGTACCTTCGAGCGCCCTCGGAACCGGTCGAACAAACCCATGGTTCCAGTTTGCCCGAACCGTGGGTGGGCCGTTGCGAGTTGGCTCGCTCGTGGTGCAAGGATGAGCCCCATGGCGACCGAAGTCACTCTCCCCGCGCTCGGTGAGTCCGTCACCGAAGGCACTGTCACTCGCTGGCTCAAGCAGGTCGGCGACCAGATCGCGATCGACGAGCCGCTGCTCGAGGTCAGCACCGACAAGGTGGACACGGAGATCCCGTCCCCCGTCGCCGGCACGCTGGTCGAGATCCGCGCGAACGAGGACGACACGGTCGAGGTCGGCGCCGTCCTGGCCGTCGTCGGCGACGCGGGCGAGGCTCCGGCCGCCGAGACTCCCGCGGCTCCGGCCGCAGAGGCCGCTCCGGCCGAGCCGGCTCCGGCTGCCGAGGCTCCGGCGCCCCCCGCCGCCCCGGAAACGCCGGCAGCCCCGGCCGCTCCCGAGCCCGCCGCGTCGGGCTCCGCCGAGGGCACCGCCGTCACCCTGCCCGCCCTGGGCGAGTCGGTCACCGAGGGCACCGTCACCCGCTGGCTCAAGCAGGTCGGCGACGCCGTCGCCGTCGACGAGCCGCTGCTCGAGGTCTCCACCGACAAGGTAGACACCGAGATCCCCTCCCCGGTCGCCGGCACGCTGCTCGAGATCAAGGCCGCCGAGGACGAGACGGTGGAGGTCGGCGCCGAGCTCGCGATCATCGGGTCGGGTGCTCCGGCCGCCGCTGCCCCTGCTGCCCCTGCTCCCGCTGCGCCGGAGGAGCCCGCTCCCGCTGCTGAGGCACCGGCCGCTCCGGCTGAGCCCACTCCCACTCCCGCTCCAGCTGAGCCCACTCCCGCTCCGGCCGCTCCGGCTCCGGCCGCTCCGGCTCCGGCAGCTCCGGCTCCGGCAGCTCCGGCTCCGGCAGCTCCGGCTCCGGCCGCTCCGGCTCCGGCAGCTCCGGCTCCGGCAGCCGAGGCGGGTGACGGCCCCGGCTACGTGACCCCGCTGGTCCGCAAGCTCGCCGCCCAGCACGGGGTCGACCTCGCCCAGGTCACCGGATCCGGTGTGGGCGGTCGGATCCGCAAGCAGGACGTCCTCGAGGCCGCCGCGCCGAAGGCCCCTGCCCCGGCCGCTCCGGCGGCAGCACCCACGGCCGCCGCCGCGTCGGTCGCGCCGTCGCCGCTGCGCGGCCAGACCGTCAAGGTCAGCCGGCTGCGCAAGATCATCGCCGAGCGGATGGTGGAGTCGCTGCACGTCTCGGCGCAGCTCACCCAGGTGGTCGAGATCGACGTCACCAACATCGCCCGGCTGCGCGAGAGCGTGAAGGCGGAGTTCCTGGCGCGAGAGGGTGTCAAGCTGACGTACCTGCCGTTCTTCACCAAGGCGGCCATCGACACCCTCAAGCAGCACCCGGCCCTCAACGCCAACCTCGACACCGAGAAGGGCGAGATCACCTACTACGACCGCGAGAACGTCGCGTTCGCCGTCGACACCGACAAGGGCCTGCTGACCCCGGTCGTCAAGGACGCCGGCGACCTGTCGATCTCCGGCCTCGCCAAGAAGATCGCCGACGTCGCCGAGCGCACCCGGACCAACAAGATCGGTCCCGACGAGCTCTCCGGCGGCACCTTCACCATCACCAACCTCGGCAGCTTCGGTGCGCTGTGGGACACCCCGATCATCAACCAGCCACAGGTCGCCATTCTCGGCCCCGGCGCGGTCGTGAAGCGGCCCGTGGTGATCGACGACGAGGACCTCGGCGAGACGATCGCCGTGCGCCACATGGTCTACTTCGCGCTCACCTACGACCACCGTGTGGTCGACGGCGCCGACGCCGGTCGCTTCCTGCGTGACTTGAAGAAGCGCCTCGAGGCCGGTCAGTTCGAGGTCTGAGGAACGCCCCCATGCACGTCGTGGTCGCCGGGGCCTCCGGTTTCCTCGGTCAGCATCTCGTCCGCGAGCTGCTCGACCGGGGGCACCGGGTGACGCGACTGGTCCGGCGCGACCCGGGGCCGGACGAGTCCCGCTGGGACCCGCAGGGCGGCGTCGTCGACAGCGACCTGGTCCAGGCCGCCGACGTCGTCGTCAACCTGGCCGGCTCACCGTTGATCGGCAACCCCCACTCCAAGAAGTGGGCGCGTGAGGTCCTCGCCAGCCGACGGACGACCACCGGGCTGCTTGCGACCACGATCGCCGCGGCCCCGACTCCGCCGACGCTGGTCAACGCCTCCGGCGTCAGCTGGTACGGCGATCACGGGACCGCCGAGCTGACCGAGTCCTCCGACACCCGCGGCCACGCCCTGCTCACCCGCGTGGCCCGCGAGTGGGAAGCGGCCGCTCGGCCGGCGAGCGGGGCCGGCGCGCGCGTCGTATTGCTGCGCACCGCTCCCGTGCAGGACCGCCGCAACCCGCCGCTGCGTCAGCAGCGTCTCCAGTTCCTCGCCGGTCTCGGCGGTCGCCTGGGCAACGGTCATCAGTACTACCCCCTCATCTCTCTGCGCGACTGGGTCGGCGCCGTCGCGTTTCTCATCGAGCACCCGACGGCGTCGGGTCCGGTCAACGTGTGTGCGCCGAACACACCGACCAACGCCGAGTTCACCCGGGCGCTGGCCAGGCTGGTCCGACGCCCAGCCGTGCTGCCGGCGCCCGCGGCCGCGATCCGGCTGGCTGCCGGACCGATGGCCGACGAGGTGCTCGCCTCGCTGAACCTTCGTGCGGCAGCGCTGCTCGACCTCGGCTACGGGTTCGCCGACCCGGACGTCGGGTCGGTGCTCGCGACCGGGCTCCGCGGCTCCGCGGCCTGAGCCGACGCGAGCAGCCACGCGTCGCCGGGCTTGACGAACACCAGGCGCCGGGTCGAGGGTCCGTCGCGAGGCAGCGCCAGCCGTTCCCCGGACCTCGGCCGCACGCCGACGGCGCCCGCGAGCCGATCGGTCACGACGAGCACGATCCGTCGGTCGGTGCGGCGCCGCAGCTCGACGGCGTGGACCTGCATGGTCATGCCCTCGACCCGCAGCCCCCGGCGCACCCACGCCCGCAGCATCGCCACGTCGCGTGCCCCTACCGGCGATCCGCGCGTGTAGAGGGCCCGGAGCGCCGCTAGATCCCCGTCCGCCCAGGCCCGCGCCCGGGAGCGATCCCAATCGCGGAGCACCGCCAGCGAGCCGACGGCGCGAGCCACGCCGACCCGCCCCGCGGCCGGAGCGAGGACGGCTCGCGGCGTGGCGGTCGTCGTACGGGATGGGGAGGGGGTCTCGGCACGCAGCACCAGGCCGACGACCACGGCGAGGACCGTGAGGACCACCGCGGCGGTTCCGAGAAGGACGGCCCGAGGGCCCGAGATCAGCATGGGAACGATCTTGGACCGGACCTCCGACAGGTGGGTCCGTTCATCCACAGGTCCCCGAGTAGGCTCGACGGCGTGACGCTGACCTTCCGCGAGGACGGACTCGGACCGGACTTCATCGACTACGTCACGGCGTGGGACCTCCAGCGCGAGCTGCACGCGCAGGTCGTGGCCGGCGAGGTGACCGACACCGTGCTCCTCGTCGAACATCCCCCGGTCTTCACCGCCAGCCGCCGTACCGAGGCCCACGAGCGCCCCGCCGACCCCGGCGGCGCACCGGTCATCGAGGTCGACCGCGGTGGCAAGATCACCTTCCACGGCCCCGGCCAGCTGGTCGGCTACCCCATCGTCCGGCTGCCCGATCACGTCAAGGTCGTCGACTACGTCCGCCGCCTCGAAGAGGCGATCATCGCGGTCTGCGCCGAGTTCGGGGTGACGACCGCGCGGATCCCCGGTCGTACCGGTGTGTGGCTCAAGGCCGACGAGAGGGGCGGCGAGCGCAAGATCGCCGCGATCGGGATCCGGGTCCGCAAGGGCGTGGCGATGCACGGCTTCGCGCTCAACTGCGATGTCGACCTGGGCTGGTACGACCGTTTCGTGCCCTGCGGCATCGCCGACGCGGGTGTCACGTCGCTGAGCGCCGAGCTCGGGCGCGACGTACCAGTGCGCGAGGTCGTCGACTCGGTACGACGGCACCTGGCCGAGCTCCTGGAGTGGAAGGACTACGTCGCCACCCCCGACTACGAGCCGCGGCCCGACCCGGCCAAGGTGGCGGTGCCGGTCGTCAGCTATCCCCGAGTAGGCTGAGCGGGTGAGTGCGACACCCGAGGGGCGCAAGCTCCTCCGCCTGGAGGTCCGCAACGCGGAGACCCCGATCGAGCGCAAGCCGTCGTGGATCAAGACCCGCGCGAAGATGGGACCCGAATACACCGCCCTACAAAAACTCGTGAAGTCCGAAGGACTCCACACCGTGTGCCAAGAAGCCGGCTGCCCCAACATCTTCGAATGCTGGGAAGACAAGGAGGCCACCTTCCTCATCGGCGGCGACCAATGCACCCGCCGCTGCGACTTCTGCCAGATCGACACCGGCAAGCCCCAACCCCTCGACCGCGACGAGCCCCGACGCGTCGCCGAGTCGGTCCAGACCATGGGCCTCAAGTACGCCACCATCACCGGCGTCGCCCGCGACGACCTCCCCGACGGCGGCGCCTGGCTCTACGCCGAGACCGTACGCGCCATCCACGACCTCAACCCCGACACCGGCGTCGAGAACCTGGTGCCCGACTTCAACGGCGTACCCGACCTGCTGGCCCAGGTCTTCGAGTCCCGCCCCGAGGTCCTGGCCCACAACCTCGAGACCGTGCCGCGGATCTTCAAACGGATCCGCCCCGCGTTCCGCTACGAACGCTCCCTCGACGTCCTCACCGCCGCCCGGGCCTTCGGACTGGTCACCAAGTCCAACCTCATCCTCGGCATGGGCGAGACCCGCGAGGAGGTCTCCGTCGCACTGCGGGACCTGTATGACGCCGGCTGCGAGCTGGTCACCATCACCCAGTACCTCCGACCCTCGGCCCGGCACCACCCCGTCGAACGGTGGGTCAAGCCTCAGGAGTTCGTCGAGCTCGCCACCGAGGCCGAGGAGATCGGCTTCGCGGGCGTCCTGTCCGGACCGCTCGTGCGTTCGTCGTACCGGGCGGGTCGTCTGTATCGTCAGGCGATGGCCGCGCGTGACGCGCGCGCCGAAGCGACTGCCTGACGTCCGCCGTTCCGCCTGAGGAGACCGCAGCACCCCATGTCGAACACGCCTGTCGATCCGTCCACGCTGAGCCGCCGCCGGCAGATCCTCGAGACCTACAAGATGTCGCGGGAGGTCGATCCGGCCATCCGTTGGTGGATGCTCGGCTCGTTCCTGGTGTTCGGCGGCCTCGGCCTAGCGCTGTTCCGGCTGGTGCTCCCCCACAACAACTCGGTCTTCAGCTGGATCCTCGGCGGGATCGCGACCTTCCTCATCGGCCTGCTCGCCGTGATGATCGTGTTCGGTCGCCGTGCGCAGAAGGCGGCGTTCGCGCGCCTCGACGGCCAGCTCGGCGCCGCCGCCCGCGCGCTCACCATGCTGCGACGCGGCTGGGTGATCGAGGAGGTCGTCGGGTTCACCAAGCAGCAGGACATGGTCCACCGCGTCGTCGGCCCGCCCGGGATCGTTCTCGTCGGCGAGGGCAATCCCGCGCGCCTCAAGGCGCTGATGGCCAGCGAGCACCGGAAGCACGAGCGGGTCGCCGGTGACTACCCCGTGCATGACGTCCTCGTGGGCAAGGACGAGGGCCAGGTCCCGCTCAACAAGCTGGTCCGCCACGTCCAGAAGCTCGGCCGCCAGGTCAAGCCCGCCGAGATCACCGAGCTGCGCCAGCGCCTTCGCGCCCTCGACGCCCAGCGCCCGAAGGTCCCGCTGCCCCGCGGCCCGGTGCCGACGTCGATGAAGGGGATGCGCGGCAACCTGCGCGGCCGCTGAACGGCTTTCCACAGCTCGCCACCTCTCAGTGGCGCAAGCGCCCGGATCGGGATAGCGTCACCACGCGTCCCCGGTCCGGGCGCTTGCACATCTCGGGAGGACCCATGGGTACGACGATCCGCACCGCCGCCGTCGCGGCGACCGTGGTGCTGCTCTTGGGCGGGTGCAGTGACGACGAACCGTCGCCGACTGATCCGACGTCGTCGTGGAGTCCCACCGAAACGATGGAGGCGCCCACCTCGGATGCCGTGGAGCCGGTAGAGCCGGAGCTGCCCGGGGCAGCGACGGAGGCGAGCGAGGCGGGAGCTCGGGCGTTCATCGAGTACTACTGGGAGTTGATCAACTACGCGCAGGTCACAGGGGATGTGAAGGCGCTGCGGGCGGTGTCGGGCAAGACCTGCGAGGGCTGCGACAAAGGCATCGCAATAGTCGACGACCTGTACAGCAGCGGTGGCCGGGCCGAAGGCGGCGAATACGAACTGACCGTCACCCAGATCAAGCAGGTTGAGGCTGCGGACAAGTCGCTCCAGGGCATCGAAGCGCGCTACAACGTCCGCAACGCGGAGCAGACGATCGTCCATGGTGACGGGAGCCGCGAGATCATGACGCCTGGCACCACCGAGTACTTGAGCTACCTGATCTGGCTCGACGGCGCCTGGCGCACTGACGTCTTGGAGCCACAATGAGGATGACTTTCGCACTGGTCACGTTTTTGTTCGTTCTGATGGTCGCGCCCGCAGCCGCGGACAACGATCCAGATGTCGCGGCGGGGACCACAACAGGTGGGCTCTTCGCCACTGGGACGAAGTCACATACTCCGCCGCCAGGTGGCCCGCAACAACCGACAGGCCAGATTCCTGCCGGTCCTCACATCACCATCGGTCAAGCCGCATGTCCCGGGGCCACTCCAGTGGTCGGCACCGACGCGGCGGTCTTCTGCAACGCCGATGACCAGCAGCCCACACTCACCGTCGCCGACGTCCAGAAGGCCTTCGCCGAGCTCAAGCTCCCCGCCGGCACCCTCGTCATCCAGCCACCCGACGGACTGACCCTGGTCAACTTCAAGACCAACTTCTACACGACCAGCACGACCCCGATCAGCACGACCGTCACCCTCCTCGACCAACCCGTGACCCTCGAGGCCACCCCGGCCAGCTTCACCTGGCACTTCGGCGACGGCGAGTCGACCAGCACGACCAAGCCGGGGGCCGCCTACCCGGACCTCACCATCACCCACAACTACCAGCGCAAGGGCGACTACCAGCCCAGCCTGTCCACGACCTACACCGGGCGCTACCGGGTCGGTGACGGGGGCTGGCAGGCGATCCCAGGCACTGTCACCATCGACGGCACCGGCCAGCCCCTTCGTGCCATCGAGGCCAAACCCAAGCTCGTCGGCTACTGACCTACTTGGTCAGCGTGCGCAACGTCGCGAAGGTGACGGTCGAGGTACCGGCGAAGAGATCGTGCAAGCCACGTCCGTCGGGGCGGAACACCAGCGGCGGGATCACGAGGGCGACCAGGACCTGCCGGCCGATGGCCTTGATCGGGCTGAGGCGGCGCAGGTGCCCGTCGGCGGGGACGACGCACAGCCCGGTCAGCAGCTTGCCGGCCGAGCCGCCGCCGAGCCAGGTGAGCAGCCCGGACTCGACGACGAAGACGATGAGGACCGCGCCGGAGGCGAAGGAGCCGGGCTCGGAGTACTCGTCGAGCCCGAAGATCACGATGACGACCAGGGTGCTCAGCAGCCAGTCCACGAGCAGGGCGAGGATCCGGCGACCCCACGATGCGTTCTCGATCACCCCCCAACGCTAGCGAAGGCCCTCGGGCAACCTGTTACACGCCCGAAACATGAGGGCAACCCTGCGAAATCTGGACGCCCTACGGTCACCGTTACGTCGCCTGTGCGATGGCATCTGCTGAGACCACCTGGGAGTTTCCACATGACTTCGAACCCGACCCGCTTGGGCGCGATCCGCACCATCGAGGCGAACGAGGCGCCGGCGGCGTTCTTCGACGTCGACGAGAAGACGGGCGCCATCTACGGCGAGAACGTCTTCTCCCTCTCGGTGATGCAGAAGCGCCTGCCGAAGTCGGTGTTCAAGTCGGTCGCCGCGACCATCCAGCGCGGCGAGAAGCTCGACCCGGCCGTGGCCGACATCGTCGCCTCGGCGATGAAGGACTGGGCGATGGAGAAGGGCGTCACGCACTACGCCCACGTCTTCTACCCGCTCACCGGCCTCACCGCCGAGAAGCACGACTCGTTCATGGAGCCGGTCGGCGACGGTACGGCGGTCTGGGAGTTCTCCGGCAAGACCCTGGTTCAGGGCGAGCCGGACGCCAGCTCCTTCCCCAACGGCGGCATCCGGGCGACCTTCGAGGCGCGCGGGTACACCGGCTGGGACGTGCAGTCGCCCGCGTACATCCTCGAGAACCCCAACGGCAACACCCTGTGCATCCCGACCATCTTCGTCTCGATGACCGGAGAGGCGCTCGACCACAAGACCCCGCTGCTGCGCTCGCAGAACGCCATGTCGGAGCAGGCTCAGCGGATCCTGGCGCTCTTCGGGCACGAGAAGATCGACAACGTGGTGTCGTACTGCGGTCCTGAGCAGGAGTACTTCCTCGTCGACTCGTCCTTCGTACACTCCCGTCCCGACCTGCTCAACGCGGGCCGCACCCTGTTCGGGGCGAAGCCGCCGAAGGGCCAGGAGTTCGACGACCACTACTTCGGCGCCATCCCGGAGCGGGTGCTGGGCTTCATGCACGACACCGAGCGCGCCCTGTTCAAGCTCGGCGTGCCGGCGAAGACCCGTCACAACGAGGTCGCGCCGGGCCAGTTCGAGATCGCGCCGGTGTTCGAGCGCGCCAACCTCGCCTCGGACCACCAGCAGCTGATCATGTCGACGTTCAAGTCAGTTGCGAAGACCCACGGCTTCGAGTGCCTCTTCCACGAGAAGCCGTTCGCGGGCGTCAACGGCTCCGGCAAGCACGTCAACTTCTCGTTCGGCAACGAGCTCCAGGGCAACTTCCTCAACCCCGGCGACAACCCCCACGACAACGCGCAGTTCCTCGTGTTCTGCGCCGCGGTCATCCGGGCCGTCCACCTGTACGGCGGCCTGCTGCGACTCTCGATCGCAAGCGCCGGCAACGACCACCGCCTGGGCGCCAACGAGGCCCCGCCGGCGATCATCTCGATCTTCCTCGGCGACCAGCTCCAGGACGTCTTCGAGCAGATCGCCAAGGGTGGCGCCACCTCGTCGAAGCAGAAGGGGGTCCTGTCCGTCGGCGTCGACACGCTGCCCGACCTGACCAAGGACGCCGGCGACCGCAACCGCACCTCGCCGATGGCCTTCACCGGCAACCGATTCGAGTTCCGCGCCGCCGGCTCGAACCAGACCGTCGCCGCGCCGATGGTCGTGATCAACACGATCATGGCCGAGGCGCTCGACTACCTGGCCACCGAGCTGGAGGCCGCCGTCAGGGCCGGCACCGAGTTCAACGACGCCGTCCAGTCGGTCCTCGCGAAGGTCGTCGAGAACCACGGCGCGGTCGTCTTCAACGGCAACGGCTACTCCGAGGAGTGGCACGCCGAGGCCGCGCAGCGGGGGCTGAAGAACCTGCGCACGACGGTCGACGCGCTGCCGGAGTACCAGACGCCAGAGGCCAAGAAGCTGTTCTCGACGTACGGCGTCTTCAGCGAGGCCGAGCTCGAGTCGCGCTTCGAGGTGGGCGTCGAGCAGTACGTCATGACCATCAACGTCGAGGCGAACCTGACGGAGGAGATCGCGCGTACGACGATCCTCCCGGCCGCCGTGCGCTACCAGACCGAGCTCGCCACGAACGTCGCGTCACTCAAGGCGGCCGGCGTCGACTCCGACACCACCGACCTGCTCGCCGTCACCGAGCTGGTGACCGCGCTGCGCACCGGCATCGCGGGCCTGGTCGCCGCCCAGGCCGGCGCCGCGAAGCACCACGGCCTCGAGGAGGCGGCCCGCTACCGCGACGACGTCCTGCCCGCGATGCTCGCGGTCCGCGAGGCCGCCGACGCGCTCGAGGCCGTCGTCGCCGACGACCTGTGGTCGCTGCCGACGTACCAGGAGATGCTCTTCATCCGCTGACCGGACCCTCCCCGAGCTGCCCCGCCCCCGCCGAGGGTCGGGGCAGTTCGGCATGGGCGCGTTGTTAACACGGACGAAACAAGGCGGTACTGCGACCGCAACAGGTGATTCGGTAGGTTGCCGGGAGCGGGTGCCGGCCACATCGCCGTACCGGTGCCCCGATCGCCATAGGCTGAACCGATGGCTGGGCCGCGGCGCCGCAGCCGAGGAGGACCGAATGTTCAACAACAGCGAAGAGCTGCTCAAGTACATCAAGGACGAGGGCGTCGAGATGATCGACGTCCGTTTCTGCGACCTGCCCGGTGTGATGCAGCACTTCACCGTGCCGGCCTCGTCCTTCGACCAGTCCGTCTTCGACGACGGCCTGGGCTTCGACGGCTCCTCGATCCGCGGCTTCCAGGCGATCAACGAGTCGGACATGTCGCTGTTCCCCGACCCGACCACGGCGTACATCGACCCCTTCCGGAAGTCGAAGACCCTCAACGTCAACTTCTTCATCCACGACCCGATCACAGGCGAGGCTTACTCGCGCGACCCGCGCAACATCGCCAAGAAGGCGCTCGCCTACCTGGCGTCCACCGGCATCGCCGACACCGCCTTCTTCGCGCCCGAGGCCGAGTTCTACATCTTCGACAACGTGCGCTACTCCACCGGCGTCAACGAGGGCTACTACCACATCGACTCCGTCGAGGGCTGGTGGAACTCCGGCAAGGACGACGGACAGAACAAGGGCTACAAGACCCGCCTCAAGGGCGGCTACTTCCCCGTCGAGCCGTACGACCACTACAGCGACCTGCGCGCCGACATGGTCAAGAACCTCGAGGCCTGCGGCCTCCAGGTCGAACGCGCCCACCACGAGGTCGGCACCGCCGGCCAGGCCGAGATCAACTACCGCTTCGACACGCTGCTCAAGGCCGCGGACGACGTGATGAAGTTCAAGTACCTCATCAAGAACACCGCCTGGGAGCAGGGCAAGTCGGTCACCTTCATGCCGAAGCCGATCTTCGGCGACAACGGCTCGGGCATGCACGTCCACTCCTCGCTGTGGAAGGACGGCTCGCCGCTGTTCTACGACGAGACCGGGTACGGCGGCCTCTCGGACCTCGCCCGCTGGTACATCGGCGGCATCCTCGACCACGCCCCGGCGCTGCTCGCGTTCACCAACCCGACCGTGAACTCCTTCCACCGCCTGGTTCCCGGCTACGAGGCCCCGATCTCGCTGGTCTACTCCTCACGCAACCGCTCCGCCTCGATCCGCATCCCGATCACCGGCAGCAACCCCAAGGCCAAGCGCGTCGAGGCCCGCTTCCCCGACCCGTCGGCGAACCCCTACCTCGCCTTCTCGGCCCTGATGCTCGCCGGCCTCGACGGCATCCAGAACAAGACCGAGCCGCCCGCCCCTGTCGACAAGGACATCTACGAGCTCCCGCCGGACGAGATGGCCGAGATCGCCCAGGTCCCGACCTCCCTCGGCGCCGTGCTCGAGGCACTCGAAGCCGACCACGACTTCCTCACCGTCGGCAACGTCTTCACGCCCGACCTGATCGAGACGTGGACGTCGTACAAGCGCGAGAACGAGATCGCACCGGTGCAGCTGCGGCCGCACCCGCACGAGTTCGAGCTCTATTACGACATCTAGGACGTAGAGGGCCTCTGACCTGCGCAAACACCGTGTGAGCAGGTCCCCGGTCCTCAATCTGTCCTCAGGAGCAGACGGAAAGAAGGGCCGGTGGGAAGTCATTCGGACTCTCACCGGGCCTTTGCCCTGCGTGGGGGCTGGCCGGCGACGGCCGGGGTGCCGGCGCGCCTTGTCCCCGTGGCTTGCCTCCCTGGTCATCGCGGCGGTGAGGCTTGTCGCTGGGTCTGGCCTGGCGTTGCCGTGCGCTCGGGTGGCGGGCGCCGGTGCGTGGTACGACTCTCGGCATCGACCCCGGCTTCCCCAGCCGCCGGGATAGCGCCGAGATCCTCGAGGACGTTCTCGGCTCGGGTCACCATGGTGGCTTGACCGGCGCGAACCAAGTGATGTGCGCCCTCCGAGGTGATGCTGCTGACGGGACCGGGGACGGCCATCACGGGTCGGTTCAGCTCGCCACTCCATCGCGCCGTGGTCAGCGCCCCGCTTCGCGGGGCTGCCTCGACCACGACCGTTCCCTCGCTCAACGCGGCGGTGAGCCGATTGCGTGCCAGGAACCGTTCCCGTGTGGGAGCCGCACCGGGAGGATACTCAGACACCACCAGGCCGTGTTCGGCAATGGCGGTCAGGAGTGCGGCATGGGCCGCCGGGTAGGCGCGGTCGACGCCGCAAGGCAGGACTGCGACCGTGGTACCTCCGGTGGCGAGTGCGCCGCGGTGTGCCGCCTGATCAATGCCATAGGCTGCCCCGCTGACGATCGTCACCCGGTGTGTGGCGAGGTCGGCGCTGAGGGAACGTGCTTGCTCCATCCCGTACGGGGTGGCTGCCCGGGAACCGACGATCGCGACGGCGGAGGCCGTTGTCTCCGCGAGCGAGCCCTCACCCCGGACCCACAGGCCGATGGGCATTCCTCCGCGTTCATGCTGCGGCGAGCACCGCTGTAGGCCGGCGACCTGCCGGGGCCACTCCGGATCACCGGGCACGATAAGCCGGATGCCTTCTCGCCCGGCTCGTTCAAGCTCAAGCGCCGGGTCGACCTCGTTGACCGACTGCGCATGGCGTGCGTTCCATGCTCCACCCGGGAGGCCGTCACCGATGAGGTCGACCACGGGTACGGCGCCGAGCTCGTCGACCAGCGCAGCGATGTGCGAGTCTCCTGCCTCGGTGCACTTGGTCAACACGACCCGGGCCAGCCGATCAGACTCACGGCCGGACTCGTCGGGGTCTGCCGCGAACATCATGCGGATCTCCCCCGCAGCACTCCCGCCGCAGCCCGTGGCGGCGCCGGTTCCAGCGTCCGGAGCCGGCTGCCGCCGGCGATGACCTCATCCATGCCCTGACTCCCTTCGGATCGTCGACCTCGGCTACCTACGGGTGTGGGTGCTGCCCCAGCGACCACTCCAGCCAGAGAGACCCGCTCGACTCGCCTCAGTTGCCTACTCAGCTCCCCCGGTTTCCTGGTCGTCCTGGTCGCTCTCGAGCTCGGCCACACGCGCCGAGAGGATGGCATCCACTGCAGCCTTGGTGGTCTCGTCGCTGCCGGGCCACAGGTGCGAGTAGGTCACCAAGGTCGTGAAGGCCGAGGCGTGGCGCAGGCGCGCCTGGACGACCTTCACATCGGCGCCCGAGGCGATCAGCATGGAAGCGAAGTAGTGCCGAAGATCGTGGTAACGGAAGTCTTCGGGCAGACCTCGCACCTTGGTCCGCGCTGCCCGGATGGCCCGCTGCAGAGTCCACGGAGTGAGCTGCTGGCCCCACAGGTTCGAGAAGAGCCACTTCTTCTCCTTGCTCGGCCCGGTAGTGGGGTACGCCTCGATATGGGCTGCGAGTCGGAGCGCCAGCGACTGAGGGAACGGGACCGGCGTGGTCGAGTTGTCAGTCTTGAGCGGCTCGCCCGGGTACTGCGCCAACGGCTGCCAGACACCGCGCATGAAGTCCAGATCGCTCACCAGTAGGCCGCATACATCGGCATCCCGCGTGCCGAGGAAGGCACCCGTCAGGATGGCCGCTCGTAGGTGCTCGGGCATTGCATCGTGCAGTGCCCACAGTTGCGCTGTGGTGCAGACGAAGGGACGTTGCTTGCCAGCGTCTGGCGAGGTTCGACGTGAGCACGGAGACTTCGCAACGACCCCGTCGAGAACCGCATCGGTGTCAATGGCCAAGTTGAGGTCCCCGCTGGTGGCCAACTAAAGGTCCCCACCCTTCGCTCGGGGTTCAGCTGGTCGTGAGTCGGGTTCCTCCCTTCGCTCGGGCCTGTCGCATGCGGTAGGAGTCGCCGTCGGTGACGACGGTGTGGCAGTGGTGCAGGAGCCGGTCGAGCATGCTGACCGCGGTGGTGTGCTCGGGCAGGAACCGTCCCCAGGACTCGAAGGGCCAGTGGGACGCGATGCCGAGCGACCTGCGTTCGTAGGCGGCTGCGACGAACCGGAACAGCAACTGGGCGCCGGTGTCGTCCAGGGGCGCGAACCCGAGCTCGTCGACGAGGACGAGGTCGTTGCGCAGCAGGGTCTCGATGAGCTTTCCGACGCTGTTGTCGGCCAGCCCGCGGTAGAGGGTCTCGACGAGCTCGGCGGCGGTGAAGTACCGGACCCGATGACCGTGCTCGACGGCGGCGATGCCGAGTGCGATGAGGGTGTGGGACTTCCCGGTGCCGGCCGGGCCGATCATGCACACGTTCTCGGCTGCGCGGATCCACTCCAACGAGGAGAGGTAGTCGAACGTCGCTGGTGGGATCGAGGACGCTGCGACGTCGAACTCCTCGAGCGTCTTCCTCACAGGGAAGGCTGCTTGCCGCATCCTGGTGCGGACGTTGGACTCCTCACGCGAGGCGATCTCGGCCTCGATGAGGGTGCGGAGGAACTCCTCGGGCTTCCACCGTTGGGTCTTCGCGGTGACCAGCAGCTCGGGTGCCAGCCGGCGCATCGCGGCCATCTTCAACCGCTTCAATCCCTCGTTCAGGTCCGTCGGCAGCGGTGGTGGGGTCGACGCGGTCACGACACCTCACCCCCATCCGTCCCGTCGATCCGGTAGGCGTCCAGCGACCGTGTGGGCACCGTGGGCAGGGTCATCACCAGCGCCTGCCCCGCGGCGGTCGGCCGGGGTGCGTGGCCGTTGGTGGCCAGGATCGAACGGACGTCGTCGGCACGCCACCGCCCGAACGCCACCGCCCGAACGCGACCGCCCGTTCGAGTGCGGCCAGCAGTGGTTCGGTGCCATGGGCGGCGGCCAGGGTGAGGATCTCGGCGATCTCGCTGCCCAGCTTGGTCACACCCGCGGCCGCGGCGCCGGTCAGGAACGCCTCGGCGACTGGCCCCAACTCCAGGAACTCCCGCTCGACTACCGTCTTGGGGCGTGCTCCGCGACGCGGAGTGTCCGGGCGTGGCCGGTCGTAGTGGGCATCGACGACCGAGGTCTCGCCCGGCGCCACCAACTGGTGTTCGGCGTGGACCTCGCCGGTGACCGGCTCGACCACTCGCAGCACCCGGTCCCGCTCGTCGACCAGCACCGTGACCGTGGCCCCGATCAGCCGGTTCGGGACCGAGTAGCGCGCTGAGGCGAACCGGATGCAGGACAGCTTGTCGACCTTGCGGGTGATCGGCTTCGAACCGACCTCCAGCCGCAGCGACGGCAACTCACCGAGCAGCTCCCGCTCCGTGTCGAGCCGCTCGGCCGGGATCGCGTGGATCTCGCTATGGCAACGACCATTCACCTCCTCACACCACGCCACGGCGCGGGCGTTGAGCCCCGCGATGCCCTCAGCCCACGGGTCCTCGCCAAGAACAGGGTCGAGCTCGAGCGGGACCAGCAGGTCGTCCTTGGCGTAGCCGACCAGGTTCTCCACGATGCCCTTGGACTCCGGGTCCGCGCCATGACAGAAGTCGGGCCGGAACCGGTAGTGGGTCGCGAACCGGACGTAGTCCGGTGCAGGCACGACGACGTTCGCGACCACCCCTCCCTTCAGGCACCCCATCCGGTCGGCCAGCACGACCTTCGGGACCCCGCCGAGAACCTCGAAGCACTCCGCCAACATCCCCAGCGTCGTGGCCTGCTGCTCATCGGCGGCGAACCGGACGAACCGGAACCGTGACCACGCCAGCACAGCACAGAACACGTGGACCTTCCGCCCGCCGATGATCTCCTCGCCCCAGTCGATCGCGAGGACCTCACCCGGCGACCACACCGCCGGACGCCGGCCACCGGCACGGGCATGACCCCGTCGCCACTCGCTCTTGGCCTGGGCGACCAGCCGCCGGAAGTTGCGGTCCGACCCCGCATAGCCGGCAGCGCGCGCCGCCGGCAGTAGCCGCTTCGCGCTGATCTTCCCCGCGGTCTTCTTCACACTCTCCGCGACCAGGTCGGCGACCCCGTCGTAGTTCCTGGCTCGCGGCGCCCGCACCTGCGGACTCCCACCCTGGCTGGCCAGCTCGTGCGCGGTGATGATCCGCTTCACCGTCTTATGGGTCGTGCCGCAGATCTCTGCGGCTCCCCGGTAGGTGCCTACGTCTCGGTAGGCGGCAATCACGTCCATTCGTTCCTTCGCGTTCTTCAATGGAAGCCCCTGCGTGGTGCTCGGTGACTGGTTGGCACCGCCACCGTCACCACGCAGGGCCCTCACGTCGGCTACGACACGCGAAGAGTGGGGACTTCTATCTGGCCACCAGTGGGGACCTTGACCTGGCCACCAGTGGGGACTTTTTCATGGCCACGGACACAGGGTCGAGCCGAGCGCAATCGAGATCAGGTCGGCTCGCAGCTTCGGTGTTCCCCGGCCATAGAGCCTGATCTCCCGCTTGGTGCGCTTGGGGTACTGGCTGGCCTCTTCGACGAGCGCCGCGACGATCTCCTCGTCCGTGGCGCCCTCGGCGATCATGCGGTAGGGGCTGGCCTCGAGCCCGATGAGAGCACTCCTCTCAAAGGAGAGCGGTCTGCTCGGCATGGCTAGGCTCCCCGCTCGACGGGCTCGTGCCTAAGCCTCGATCCGTGGATCGACTCGGCGGGTGAGTCGGGGTAGGTGGTGGCTGACGCGGTTGGGTTGGGCGGCGGCAGTTGGGCAGGGGTGTGGTGCTGGTCTGCCCAGCTCTTCCACTGTCGGGGTTCCTCGGGTCGTGCCTTGCGGCTGGTGGATCGCTCAGGTGGTGATCGGTGGTCCGTGGGCGGTGTCGAAGACGCGGTCCCATGTCTGGAGCCAGCGCTCGGCCCAGGGCCAATGTGCGGGCAGGTGCAGGACGGGGCGGCGCTGCGGCCTGGTTAGGCGAGCTGGGACGTTGATGATCTGACGCCGCAGGGTCGTGCCTCGAGCGGGGATCGGGATGTTCTGTCCAGCGGTGTTGCGGGTGCGTGGGGCCAGGGTGTCGGTCGCGCGGAGCAGGTTGTAGGCCATGGCCGCGCACAGGGTCCAGGCGTGGTTCGCGGCGAACCTGCCTGAGGGCATGTGCGCGAACGGTCCGTCGATCAGGTCAGCGAAGACGGTCTCGATGACCGCGTGACGACGGTGGGTGATGTCCGCGGCCGTCACGGGCTCGGTGTTGTTGGTGAAGAACGGGTGATGCCGCCAGAGCGGGAACAACTCCTCGAGGCCGGCATCGAGGTTGGTCTTGTCGCGCACCCGCCGCACGATGAGCCGTGCGGTGACCGGGTTGTTCTGTGCGAACGCGGTGTAGGAGGTCTCGGCGACCTCGGCATCGGAGATCAGCTCACCGGTGTCGGGATCGGCCACGGCGCCGGGATAGTGCACCGGTTGCCACGCATCGTCGGGGATCCGGGAGATCGCGGCGGCAACAGCGTCGTTGTGTCTGAGCACGACCGAGAACTCCACACCGGCGTTGATGCAGGCGTTGACCACGGCACTGCTGCCGTACGCGGAGTCGCCCCGCACCAGAATCTTCCCGGTGCTCGTTCCGGTGCTCGTTCCGGTGCTCGTTCCGGTGCTCGTTCCGGTGCTCGTTCCGGTGCTCGTTCCGGCGCCGCAGGCGCGGGCAGTCCGGATCGCTTCTTCGACCATGGATGCGGCTGCTTTGCCCGATCCTGCTTTCCCGGCTCGTAGCCGTACACCGGCCACGACAGGAGCGCTGGTGGGGGTGCTGATCGTGGTGACCAGCGGCGAGAGACCCTTGCGGAGCAACGCGCGGCCCGCGATCTTGGCATGGCCGTAACTCGCTCCTTGCTTCTGGTAGCCGTAGACCGGGCGCAACAGCGAGTCGATGTCGATGAACGCCTGCTCACCGACCCCGTCCAGCAGCTCGGTGGACGCGACCAGGTTCACCAGGTGCGAGCGCGCGACCGAGGCGAGTTGGGAGACATGTCCGTGGGTGAACGAGCGGAGGAACTGGCCCAGCGTCGCTGGTGCGTAGACCCCGCCGAACAGTTCCTTCATCCCGCCGGCGCGGACGATGTCGAGGTCCTCGATGCACTCGGCGCCCACGGCCATGCCCGCGATGATCGTGGCGATCTTCCCCGCCGGGTTCACCCCAGCCGAGCGGACGAGCGAGGACTTGATCGACACCCGGTCGGCGAGGAGCCCGGAGAGTCCGGACTGCTCGGCCAACGCCATCACCGGCACCAGTCCGGCATGCGACACGAGGTGGTCTTCATCGAAGACCGGCGTGGCTCGGGACCACTCTTGATGTAGTTTCACTTCCAGTGCCTCTTCGGCTCGAGCGACTCGCGACTTCAGCAATCACGATTCTCCCAGCCAGGAGGCACTTTCACGTCCAGGCCCGCCGCAACCCATGTCGCGAACCCCGAGTCGATCCACGGATCGAGGCTAAGACCGTTCGCGTAGTCGAAGACCGCCCAATCCCATCCGCTCTCGTAGGCAGGTGAGGCCGTCGCGAGCAAGCGCCGGCGGGCCACATCAAGCCCCAGCGCGAGACGACACTGTGCCCTTCCATCTGCGTATCCCCTCATCCATTCAGCCTCACCCGTCGGACCCATAGACATCAGTCGCACACTTGTTCGATCTCTCGTCAAGGGGTGGGCTCCAGCTTCAGAAGCGAGTCACTCCGACTCGCATCTGAGAACACGCCTGCCGTTATTCTCAGTTACAGTGGTCAACCGAGACTTATGCGGGAGGTGTTGTCAGTTGAGTGAGGGCCCACGGGCTCGTTGGTCGGCACGCCTGCATGTCGTGGTGCCGCCCCACGATTACCGCGAGGTGGCGTGGCGGCAGACCCATCGCGGTGGGAGCGTCGAGGACCGAACGCTGCGCGATGTCGTGGTTGCAGTTCCGCCCGCCATCGCCCAGCTGGACCCGGGCGTTCCCAACGACCTGCTGGCCGAGTGTGACGAGGCGCTGCGGGTGGTGGCGCGGCTCGATGAGGTCAGTGGGGAGCACCTGCGGCCGCTGGCGACCCTGCTGTTGCGCGCAGAATCGGTGGCCTCCTCCAAGATCGAGCACGAGGAGGCCAGCATCGAGGACTTCGCGCGGGCGTTGCACGGGGTGAGAGCGAACTCCTCGGCTAGCTCGATGGTGGCCGCCTCCGGGGCGATGGATCAGCTCTTGGAAGGTCCGGTCGACGTCGAGCGGATCACCGGGGCACACCGACGACTTATGGCCGAGGACCCCTCGGAGAAGGAGCACGCGGGCCGCTGGCGCGAGATGCAGAACTGGATCGGCGGGTCCAACCACTCACCTCGCAACGCCCTCTATGTCCCTCCCCCTCCGGCCGACGTGCCGGGACTGATGGCCGACCTGGTGGCGTTCGCCAACCGCACGGACCTGTCCGTCATCGCTCAAGCCGCGATCGCGCACGCGCAGTTCGAGTCGATCCACCCCTTCACCGACGGCAACGGAAGGATCGGCCGCGCCCTGGCCGCCGCGGTCATCCGGCAGCGCGGCGTGGCCCGACATGTCGTCGTGCCGATCGCCTCGGCTCTGGTCGCCCGGCGCGACTACTACTTCGACACGCTCAACCAGTATCGGACCGGTGATGCGGGACCCATCGTCCACGCCTTCGCCCGCTCCGCGATCGTCGCCTCTCAGGAGGCGCTGACCACCAGCACCCGGGTCGCGGCGATGCCCGACCAGTGGCACGAGCTGGCCGGGCGTCCACGCGCGGGCAGCGCGCCCGCCACGGCCCTGACCTCGTTGCCGTCCGTGCCAGTCTTCACCGCCGAGGACCTCGAGTCCCGGCTGGGCCTGTCGACGGCGGCCACCTACCGTGCGATCGACCGGCTTGCGGGGGCCGGAGTGATTCGCCCGTTGACCACCAGGACGCGCAACCAGATCTGGGGCGCCAGCGACCTGCTCGATGAGCTCGAGGACCTCGGAGTGCGGATCGGCGGGCGGGCCAGCGAGCTGTCCGAACCACCTACGCTGTAGCCGGTTCCCGCCAAGGGTGCCGCGAGCAGCAGCGCTCAGCCGGGTTCAGCTAGCCTCGATGTAGGAGCTGAGTGCTGCCTGGAGTTCGCGTATGCGCTCCGGACGAGCACGGTAGGTGACCCGTTGGCCGGATCGAGCGACCGAGCGGGCGGGCGTGGTCGCCAGCACGCCGAGCTCGGTCAGGGCCGCGAGGTTCAGCTGGGCGGTCTTGGGGTGGATGCCGAGCGCTGTCGCCACGGCGCTTCGCGTGACCCACTCCTGAGCCGAGACGAACCGTAGGATCGCCACTCGCGCCGGCACGCCGAAGGCCTCGACCGCAGCAGCGACGTCGGGCGGCAGGTCCATGCTCAGCGCGCGCACCCCTCCATTGTCGGGTCTTGCGCGGCCATCGCATCTAGCGGATAGTATCAATATCCGCTTATGGAGGTGGTGTGAATGATCGACGACACTCACCAGTGGTGGCAGGCGCCGCCCTGCCCGACCTGGTGCACGAAGACCCACTCGCCCGACGATCCCCCCGATGAGCGCTGGCACGACTCGTCCCTGGTGACGGTGCCCGTCGTCCAGCAACACGGCAGCGGCGGTCCCCTAACATCGACCGAACTGGTCGTGGGCGCCTCGACCCGCGGTGTGGGCGCGGACACCTGGGTCCACCTCACCTCCGAGCCGCCCGGGCGCACGATTGCCATCAGCACGGAGAGCGCCCGGCGACTCATCGCCAGCCTCGACCGACTCCTCGACACCCTGTGACGGGCAAACAGTCGAGGTCACCTTCGTCCCCGATGCAGGAGGTAGCGATGAATGTTCCGACTCTGACGTGGCGTACCGATGACTGCCCTGCGTGGTGCGCCTCTGAGCATCACCCCAGTGACCACCCGGAGGATTGCTATCACCGAAGCGAGCCGTCGTGGCTCGACGTCTTGGCCTCCACGGAGCAGGCCGCGGTCCCGACGGCCACGGAGGCAACGACGTTGACCATCGTGCGGGTAAGCGCTGTGGGCCAGCGGCTGGAGTGGCTGCGCATCGAGCCAGCGGAGGACCTCGGGCCGAGGCTGGTGCTGACGGTGGAGTCGGCCGTGTTACTGACCCAGCACCTCGAACGTCAGCTCAGCCGTGCTCACCACGGGTAGCCGGGCTAGGACCAGCGCACGTGGCGGGGACGCCGGGGTTTGGCCGGACGGGACCGCCCGCGGGGTGAGACCCATCGGCCGACTGCTCGGGGGGCGGGCTCGTCGTCGCCGGGTGCTCCGTAGACCTCGGCGGCGATGGCCTCGATGGCTTCGACGGCTGCCCATACGGCGTCGGGGTCGGCGAGCCGGTAGCAGTCGTTGAGCTGGTCTCGTGCTGCGCCGAGCTGGGCTCGGGTGGTGTCGGGATGGTCGGCCAGTGCGGTGAGGGCGCGTTGGGCCCGTCTGATCGCTGTTGCTCGCTCGGCGGCGCGCATCGTGTCGGTGTGCTCGCCGGGCCGGTCGGGGCCGGGCTTACTCATCGTCCTCACCTTGCCGTTCGGGATTCCCGGGCTCGTTGGGACCGGCGAACTCGGTGGTGATCTCCCCGGTCTCCAGGTCGACCAGACCGAGCCGCGGCGGAGCGGGCGCCTGCTGGGTGCGGCCGCGGCGCGGGAGGGCGTCGAGGTCGGCGGCATAGAGGTCCGTGCGACGGGTGGTGTCGCGTTCGGAGATGTGCTGGCTGTGTCGGCTGCGGCCTGGCCACGGCACGTGGTCATCGTCGCAGTGTGCCTTGAGGCGGGTGCCGAGGCGGTCGATGACGGCGGGCAGGCAGTAGCGATGCCACTCTTCGAGCGCGTCGCTGGTCATCGCCAGACCGGCCCGTCTTCGTTGGTCGGCCACGACCGCGACCTCGTGGACCAGGTGAGGATGGGCGGGCCAGCAGGTCGGGATCATCGCGCCCACGTCCCAGGTGTACTCGTGGTTGAGCCAGACCACGACGTCCTCGAGCCAGGCCCACACCTGGTAGCGCAGCTCGGGGTCCAGGCAGGTGGCCGGGTCCCAGGGTCGCGGCAGGAGAGCGGGGTTCCCGATCTGCTTCTTCTGCTCATCACTCCCGTTCACCGCGAGGTGGAGCTCACGGTAGGCCAGCCGGACCTGCGCCCCGGGGACCGGAAACGGATAGATCATCGGATGCGGAGCACGGGTGGCCTGTGGTGCGGGCATCGCGATCAGTCCTCCCCGACGCGGTGGGCAACTGGGCGGGCGTCCTCGATCAGGCCCAGGCGTCGTGCTTCGACGACCGCGGCGCTCGTGCGGGCCTCGGTGGTGACGACCATGTCCCGGTCGGCGGTGAGCCGTTCACGGAGGGCTCGCTGCTGGCCCAGGAGCTGCTCGCCGGCCTTGCCCTCGACGCAGCGCGTGAGCTTGGCGATGATCGGCTTGCCGTTCTCCGCGACCACCAGTGCCTGGCGTTCGGGAAGCTGGCGGACCTCCTCGGGGCGCAGGATCGGAATGTCGTCGCCCGACGTGGTGCGCCCACCCATCGAGCCGGACTGATAGGAGTGCCGCGCGATGCGGACAGTGCCGAGGAGATCGGAGATCTCCTGGTTGAAGGCCACGTCCTTGGAGCCGCCGAACATGACCAGGACGTTGGTCAGGCCCAGCAGCGCCCTGGCCTCGTGCTCGCCGAAGATGCTGGTCAGCTGCGGCCTGGTTTGGGCCGCCCAGATGAACGACAGTCCCAGGGCGCGCTCGTTGGACATCCGGGTGCGCAGCGTGGGCAGCGGCGCGGTCGAGGGCAGCTCGTCGAGAACCGAGAGCAGTGGTGGGCACAGCCGTCCGCCCCACGGTGAGTTGTTGGCCAGCACCAGGCCGGTGTCGAGCACATGCTCGGCGACCGCGGTCATCAACGGACTGGCACTGGCGTAGGGGTCCTCGCGGCCCAGCAGGTAGATCGTGCCGCCCCGACGGATCACCTCGGACAGGTCGGTGCCTGCCCTGCCCGGTGACGGGATGCAGCGGCGGCGGATGTCGGCTTGGAAGAAGAGGCTCATGGCCTGCTGGACGGTGGTGATCGTGTTCCCCGCCGTGCGGTCATCACCGCTCAAGGCGCCATGCAGCAGGCCGTGCCAGAAGGGTGCGGCATGGGGATGGCGGCGCAGGATCTCGCCGGGGTCGGTCGCCGCCTGGGGGTTGGCCACCCACCGGAGCACGTCGTCGAGGGACTTGCCGCTCAACGCGGCAGCGTGGAAGTAGGCCTGCATGACCTTGGACGCCTCGGCGGCATAGAAGCGCGCCGCGTCGTCGCCCGTGCCGCCGTGGATCGCCCCCTTGACCGTGCCGGCGGTGAAGGCCTTGGCCCTGCGTTCGGCGATCTTGGGGTCTACACACCCCGCGATCGGGTCCCACACGAGCTCGGTGGCAACACCGTGGGCTAGGCCGAACGGGTCGAGGACCACACACGGCCGCTCGCCGGTGGAGCGCTCGGTCAGGCTCAACAGCAGGTCCTCAACCTTGGTCAAGGTCACCAACGCCGCGCCCGGTGCGCCGAGCAACGCCGGCGTGAGCAGGTCCAGGGTCTTCCCCGACCCCTGTGGCCCGATCACGCCGGCGGTGCGGTCCCACGGCACCCACAGGTCGTGGCCGCGCGGCTCGTGGGCCCGGCCGACACGCCAACCGACATCTGCGGGGTCGAAGCGCAGCCTCATCGCCCGCGCCTGTCGCGAATCCAGGGACTGCTCAGTCCCCGGCCGATCTGGCTACCCGAGGGCTCGGTCTCGGGGTAGCCCGCGGTCCGATGCACTGGAGTCGACACACCGTGTCCACCGTGCAGGTCGGGGCGGACGAGCCCGGCGACCTTGCGCAACCGGGTCACGCCCAGCAGCTTCTCGGCCTCGGCTGCGGTGGCCATGCCCCGCATCCGCCCCGGTCCCCAGCGCAGGTAAGCACTGATCGCGGCCCAGCAGGCCAGGGCCACCAACACCGCCTCGCTCACACCGAGTGTCGTCCAGAGCAGACCGGGGCCGGCAAGGTCGTTCGTTGCACCATCGGGCAGGCCGGCTCCGGCATCACCGGCGAGGATGCCCGGCAGACTGGTCCAGAACGCGGCACCGATCGGTGAGGAGACCAAGCCGGTCTCACCGCCGGTGTCGGGGACGGGCCAGGTCCAGCCAGCGCCCGCTATCAGGTTGGCCACCGACCGTCCCAGCTGGACACCGGCCACGACCACGATCGCTACGCCGGGGGTGAGCGCGGCCGGGATCTCCCAGCTCCACGGATAGGGATCTCTGCGTCGTTCACGCTGCATGCCCGCCGTCGCCTCCCGACCCTCTTCTCGCGGCCTCGTACCTCCACCTAGGGCGTCACGTCATGCTCAGGCGATCAGCCGCCCAGGCCGACCGCAGTTGGTTTGCATCGATCAGCTGCGGCTGGCGTTCTGGTCGAGCCGTGTCCCGTCGAGCGGATCGCCGGGGGTGAGGCTGGCGGCGCTACACGTCACGGGCTGGACCGGGCGCTATGTCGCTCGCTAGGGGGCCGAGCGGTGCGGTGCGACGTTCGAGGGATGCACCGGAGCTTCTGGTCGTCCGAGACGCTGAGACTGTTGCAGCCGCTCTGCCGCCTCGCCCGGAGACGGGGCCTCGTCGACGAGGCTCGTCGTCTCTTCGCCGAGAGCGAGGTCACTCGCGGCGGGATTCCTCTCCAGCCGGGAGATCACCAGGACGTCTGCGTCCGCTGCCAGCACCCGAGCGGCCGGCGCCGGGAGGCTTGGGTTTGTTGCGAGTCGGCGCCGGACGTCGGTGTCGGAGTCGGTGGCTAGGCGGTTCAAGCTGTCTGCGTCAGTGCTGGGGTTCGCGGCTGTCTGGGCTCGGACGCTGGGGTCGGTGTCCTGCGACAGGGCGGCAAGGACCGCGGCCGGGGACCAGGGGTTCCTCGCGACACCGGCACGCACATACCGGTTCGAGTCTCCCGCGAGGTGGACCAGGACCTCGAGGGGCGTCGACGTGTTCGCCCCGACCTTCGAGCGCACGTCCGGCGTCTGGGACTCGGCGAGCCGGATCAGAGTGGCAGCAGCGGTTGCCGGGTTGTTCGCTACCTGCATCTGGGTGAAGCCGTCGGTCTGGGCGAGTCTGTCCAGGACATCTGGCGGGGTGTGGGGGTTGCCGCCGATGTGCTGCCGGAACCCGTTGTAGATCGGTGAGGGCATGTTCGCCAGACGGCGCAGCGTCTCGGCCGAGGTGTTCGTGTGGTCGGCGACCTGTGCCTTGACCGCGGTATCCGGATGGTCGGCGAGGCGGTCCAGGGTCTGGGGCCGGGTGCTGGGATTGTGTGCGACGAACCAGCTCACCTTGGTGTCGGTCAGCGCGGGTGCGTCGTCGGGGTCGTTCGCGAGCCGGTCCAGGGCCTCCGCGGGGGTCAGCGGGTTGTGCGCGACCAGTCGGCGTACTCGCACCTCCTGGTCGCTGGCCAGAACGTCGAGGGTCTCTGGTGTGAGGCTCGGGTTCTGTGCCGCCGCCAAGCGCACGGCGACCTTGCCATGTCGTGCCAGCTGGTCGAGGGTCGCTGGGTCCTCAGAGCTCTTCGCGGCGGCAATGGCTTCGACCGCCGGCACTCTCACAAGCGGTGAGGGGATCGCAGAGGCGCCCTGGCTGAGCGGGCGGTAGGCGACGTAGGGGACGCCGGTCTCGTCGCTGATCACGATGTTGCCCGATGTGTCGATCTCAGCCTGCTGCTTCTTCCACTCCAGATGCACACCGCGTCCGGTTCCATCGCGGGTGCTGATCATTTCGTAGGCCGTCTGCTTGGTGACGGTGCGGACGTCGGGGTCGGGCAGCTCGGCATTCAACGGCGGACGCAGGTAGACGACCTGGACCTGGCTCCCTACGAAGAGGGTTCGACGCGCCCGTGCTAGGGAGATGGGCCCGAGGTCGGTGCCGATCGGGGCTCCGGTCGAGGGATCGTTCCCAGGTGTGGTTGTCACTTACCTGCTCCCCCCTTCGCCAGGGGCCAGAATGACGACGATCCCGACTGCGAGCTCCCAGCCCCGCCGACGCGGTCCGGTCTGCGCTGTCGTTGCACTGCCTACCTCCTCGGTCTCAGGACCTAGGGAGAAACCGAGGGCCTCGGCGGTCACGGGACGGTGGCGTTCTGAGCGAGCCAAGTCGAGGGATTCGTGTTGTCCGGCCCGTAGATGGAGCCGTTCTTCAGATGGACCTCGAAGTGAAGGTGGCATCCCTCGGTGTTGCCGCGGTCACCGACCTGGCCGATCCGCTGTCCGGGCGTGACCTTCTGACCGCGGCTGACCTCGACGCGTTGCATGTGGGCGTACCAGGTGGTCAGCGAGGAGGGGCCGGTGGTGACCTTGACCAGCCAGGGGCCTGCCCAGCCTTGGCTGGTGTCGATCTCGATGGTCCCGGCGTGGGCGGCATAGACCGCGGTGCCACACGGGGCGCCGAAGTCGGTGCCGGTGTGCCAGCTGCTCCAGTTCGGACCGGTGGCGTGCCAGTTGTGTGCGTCCTTGCCTCTGTAGGCGGCCGGGACGGGGTAGACGACCTTCCCGGCGGCCGCACCGCAGTCGAGGGTTCCCTTGGTGCCGGCGACGCTGACGTGGACGTGGTCCATATGCATGTTGGTCGGATCGGTGGCCCCGGATGGATGGGAGTAGGGGCGCCAGTCCTTGTCGCCGGTCGACCAGATCTTGGCCCGCCAGATCACGTAGGTGACGCCGAGCTCGCGGGCGTTGGAGCGGACCCAGGCGGCAATGCGGTCACCGTGGTCGACCCCAGACTGCTTCTGCCAGTCCTTGATCATGATGTCGACCGCGCGGCCGGTCGCGTGGTCCGAGCCGGCGTTGTTCGCTCGCTCCCCAAGGCCGTGGTAGGTGTGGGTGCCGAAGCGAGCGTCGATCGAGCGCAGCACCAGCACCGCGTCCGGGGTGAGGCCCTTCTCCGCCGCGAGTCCGGTGGCGGGACAGCTGCTGGCAGCACCGGCGGTCGTCGCGACGACCAAGGGGTGGTCGCTGATCTTCTTGTCCCGGGTCGAGCCGTCGACGCGGGCCGAGGCCCAGGTGAGGTTGGCGCCGTAGATGTGGTCGACCGCAGCGCCGGCCTTGGGCCGGCGACACGGATCACTCGATCCGCCGAACGCGTTGTCCAGGACCGGCGCCAGCACGCAGTGGGAGGCGTCCTTGCCGTCGCTGGCGTCGTTGAAGTCGCCCACGATGACCACCGGTGCGCCGGTGCTCCTCAGGTCGGTCATGGTCGCCAGTTGGCGACGCAGGGCCTCGACGCGGTGCTTCTTGGCGCCGATCGGGTTGTGGATGCTCCAGACCCACAGCACCTGATTGGTGGTGGTGGAGGTGAGCTGGACCAGCGGCATCGGGGTCTCAGCGTCACCGAAGTAAGGGATGTCGACGAGCCGGGCGTCCGTCATCGTCCAGGCTGCGCGGTCCCAGACCACCTTGTTCTGCAGGTTGTTGGTCGGGTACATCCCCCACCGGTCGGCGTAGTCGCGTTCCAGGGCCTTGCTCTGGGGCGGGTGGACCTCCTGAAGACCGGCGATCGTGACGCCGGAGGTCTCCAACAGGGTCATCGCCTTGGGTAGGCGAACGTCCCAGGCGGGCATGTCCTTGTTCTCCCC
The DNA here is from genome assembly GCF_054954065.1 of Nocardioides sp. S5-5. Classification (NCBI taxonomy): domain Bacteria; kingdom Bacillati; phylum Actinomycetota; class Actinomycetes; order Propionibacteriales; family Nocardioidaceae; genus Nocardioides; species Nocardioides sp. S5-5. The sequence goes on along the minus strand of NZ_CP199913.1, from coordinate 2,191,705 downwards.
GCCGCCCAGGCCGGTGCCGGGCTTACCGTCGGTGTGGCTGGCGCCGAGGATATTGAAGGTCGCCAGCGTGACCGGTGCCCCGTCGTCGGCGCACTGTCCGGTCGTACCAGCGTCTCCAGGACCTTCGGGCAGGTCGCCGCCGAGGAGGTCGGTCATGTCGGCGGCGACCTGCTCCCATTGGGTGTAGGCGTTGGGGAACCCGGAGCGTTGGACCTGTTGTGCGGCCTGGGTCAGCGGGAGGCTCTGCCAGCCGTCGATGTCGAGCAGGCCGGTGTTGTTGGTGTGGTCGGCGCGGCCGTAGAACGCCCGGGTGGCCAGCATCGGATCGCTGATCTGGGCACGGCTCCCCCATCCGGTGGAGGGGCGTTGCTGGAACAGGCCGATGGAGTCGCGATCACCGCCCGGCAGGTTGACGAGCTTGGATTCCTGGATAGCTGTGGCCAGGGCGATCTGCAGTCCTCGGCGCGGTACGCCGAGGTCACGGGAGACTTGGGCGATGGTGATCGCGTTGTCGGCCTGCTCGGCGGTGATGGTCGGGTAGCCCTCGGCGAACCGCAGTTGCATCAGCCGGCCGCGCGCACCGGCTGAGGAGGCGGTGGCAGCACGGGCCGGCGCCGCTGCCTTGCCCGTTGTGGCGCCCGCGGTCGTGGAGCCCGTGGTTGTGGCGGCGGAGCGAGTGCTGGTCGTGGTGGTGGGTCCGGCGCCGTTCATGGTCAGGCGGGCGGCGACCCACTGGTGGTCTGAGGCCATCGTGCCGGTCCATGACTTCGCCAGTCGCACGCCTTGGTGGCGGGGAAAGAAGACGAAGTCGACCGAGTGATTGGCCCAGGCGTAGCCGGCTGCTTTCATCTTCGCTGCCGCGGCCCACTCCAGGTTCGTGTAGGAGGCGTGGGTGTTCATGTCCCCGGCGATCAGGACCGGCCCGTGCTCGGCCAGGGCGTCGCGTAGTTGAAGCAGGGTGTCCATCCCTGCTCCGTACTGCTCAGGTCGGGTCAGTGGTGGGTTGCCGTGCTGGCGCTGGATCTTGTGGGGGTTGGTCATGTGGTGCACGGCGATGACCGAGACCACGGCGTCGTCGCTCTTGCGTTGCAGCAGGACCCAGGTGGCGAACCGGTCCCAGGTGACCTTGCGGCCCTGGTAGTAGGTCTTGTCGTCCTCGACGATCTTGATCTGGCCGGCGTTCTTCTTGTCCCATGCTGCGTTCTTCCACAGCACGGCGTTGCCGAGGGACTGCTCTCCGCCGGGGCCGGGTTCGCGAGGGCCTCGGAAGGCGGTGTAGCCGGGGGCCGCGGCCTCGATCTGGGTGAGGCTGCGTCCACCGATCTCGTTGAGCGTGACGAAGTCCGGGTCGGTGGAGAGCACCTTGGGCATGGAGGAGCGCAGACCCTCCAGCCCCGACCGGTTCGGGATGTTCGCCTGGGCCAGCCCGATCCTGCCCGTGACCGGCCCTCCGACAGGTCCGTCGATGGCACCAAGACCAGCTCCCCGACTCGGGCCTGTGCCGGTGCCCTGTGCTTGGTAGGTAGGGGCGTGGCAGTTGGCGGCCGCCTGGGTGGTCAAGGTGGTGATCGCCAGCAGCGCGAAGATCGGGATGCCGGCGATCACCATCACGACCGGCAGGCCGAGCAGGAGAATCTTCTTCACGTCGGGCCCACCCCGCGACCGTCCTGGCCGATGTGCAGGTTCACGCTCGCTGACGATCCGTCAGATTTCCGGGGAACATTCACAAGGCTGCCTCGAGGGCCTCGTTGGTGTAGTAGAGCTGCTTCTCGATCGGGTGGAGGACGGTGGCGACTTTGTAGACGGAGTCGCCTACGCACCACAGGGCTCGGCCCTTGTCCTGCATGGCCCAGCCGGTGACGAGGTCTTGGGCGATCTGGCCCAGGCCGAGCATGGAGTCCAGCTCGCGGGCGACCTTGGGCTTCTGGCCGCCGAGGATCTTGATGTCGGCGAGCTCGAGGAGGTCCTTGGCGATGTCGGCGGCCTGGGAGTCGGCGTCGCCGACCGAGAGCAGATCGGAGGGCTTGTGGCAGTTGGCGAACTGAATGTCACCGCCCCTGCCGGCCATGCCGCGGGAGAGCCTCAGGTCGGCATCGAAGCTCATCACCGCGGTCACGCCGAGACGCATCTGCTTCCACACCTCGTCGCGGACCACGATCCGCAGGTCACCGGGCTCCGCAATCTCGCGCAGGCCACGGCCCCAGGAGTTCAGGCACAGCAGCGCGATGCCGACTGCCTCGTCGCCGAGGTCGTCGAGACGGGACAAACTCAACGATTGGATCGGGGCACGCCAGTCGATGGCGATGTTGGTGTGGTCGTCGAACAATCCGGCGAGGGTGCCGGTGACGAGCTGGCCCAGCGCGTTGCGCAAGAGCCTTGTCTCGTCGAGGAACTGCCTGGTCGAGCCGTACTCGCACGCGGCGATGAGGTCCGCGGTGGGGTTGTGCAGCAGGTGCCACAGTTGCGGGATGGTGGTCTCACGCAAGTGGGTGTCGCCGGCTGCGTAGCCGGTGAGGATCTGCAGGGCGTTGCGGACCACGTCGGCCTCATCGGGCCCGAAGGGGACGTGCTGGTGGCCGACCTTCATGGAGCCGACCAGGCCACGGATGAGGGTGAGCCAGTGAGCGAAGATGATCGTGGCGCGTTGGCGGGCCTCATCGGCGGGCAGGGTCTCCCAGCCGTGTCCGAGTGGCCCCATGGTCAGCGGGTTGATCCGGGCGCCCATGCCGGGGCCGATCACGATGGGCTCCACGCCGTGGGCGCGGCACAGGGACTCGTACTCGTCCTTGGGATCGCCCAGGACCAGGGTCTTGTAGCCAAACGGCATCATCCGGGTGCAGAAGGCCTTGGTGGTGCCGGCCTTGCCGGTGCCGGGCTTGGCGAACTGAAAGATGTTGGGGTTCGTGACCGGGACGTCGTCGCGCAGCACCCAGCCGAACGGGTCGCAGTAGAAGGAGCCGCCGGAGAGCTGGTCGACGCCCATCTGTGCCCCGGTCGGCGGCAGCGCGGGCGCGGAGATGAAGGGCCAGTAGACCGGCGCCTGGTCGGTGGTCATCCGGTACGCCACCACCGGGGCGGTGGCAGCCGCCCACCCGCGACCGCGGTGGGCGGTGCCGCGGCGCGGCGCGTACCTGAACAGCTTCGGCTCCTTGACCGGCGGGAGCGGGGCCGGCGAGCGCGGGAGGTCGTGGCCGAAGTCGGCCAGCAGTGCCGTCATGTCCCGACCACGTCGCCGGCCGGTGCGGCGCGGGCTGGTCATCAGGCGTCTCCGGTGCGAGTCAGGCCGATGCCCAGAGGCACGGCGGTGGCGGCGAAGGCGGTGTCTTGGGCCAGGTCCAGTCGCAGCGGGGAGAATCCGGCGCGGCGGACCGAGACGTCGAGGCGCCGGCCGAACTCGGCGATCCGCAGGGTCTTGGGCACGGTCACGGTGCACACCCCGTAGGGGCGGATCAGGTAGTTGCCCCTGGCGAGCTTGTAGTCCATGCCGCGGGCCTTCGCGGCGTCTTGACGCTGCTTGGCGCGCATCTTCATCCCGAGGCGGCCGCGCAGGGCCTCGGCGGTGTCGGCTGCCCATTCGGCGTTGCCCGAGGCCCGGTCGGCCTTGGAGGCGGGCACGATCGGGTAGGCCACGGCGAAGGAGCGTCGCTCGCCGGCCTCGCTCGGGGTCAGGATCGGGGCCAGGGCTCCCATGACGGCGCCGGTGGCGGGGAGTTTGATGGTGGAGCTGACCGAGTTCCAGGCGTCGTGGCTGTAGTGGCGCACCAGCGGGTCGGCGCCCGAGGGGCCGGCCATTGCCCACGGCACGCGGGCGTTGATCGGCGGTTCGGCGTCCGGGGTGCGGTCGCGCAGGGCCAGGGCCTCGACGATGCCGGCCCGGTCGCCGGGAGCGAAGCCGGTGCGGCAGGCCAGGGCGAGCTCGGGTGAGGTCAGCCAGGACACCGAGGTCATGCCCATCGGGCCGCGCAGCTGGGCCTCGATCTCGCCCATGAGCAGGTACATCTCGCGGGCGCGGCCTTCCAGGCCGCCGCCGGACTCCTTGGCCGAGCGGGCAATGCGGGTCTCGGGGACCACGATGGTGAGGAACTGCTCGGTGCGTACTGATGCCTGGGTCAGGCCCCGGGCGAGGTCGGCGTTGATCCGCTCGGCCAGCGGCGGAGCAGCAGGGCGGCGGTGACTGCTCACCCACAGGTCGCGTTCGGCGCCGTCCTCGGGGACGGTACGGACCACGAAGATGAGCTCATCGATCTTCTCGGTCCGTCCCGCGACGTCGATCAGCTCGGTCAGAGCCTGGCCGTAGCGGTGCCGGGCCTCGGCGTCGACCATCCCGATGCCCGGATGGACGATCGCGGCGGTCACCGCCCAGGTCTTGGTGGCGTGGTCGGCGATGATCGCGACGCGCTGCAGGTTCGATCCGTGCGGAGGGCCGTCGTGGATCTGGACTCCTTGCAGCACGCCGGGCAGGTCCGGCACGTCGAGATCCTCGACCCGGCCCGCCGAGGCCTTGGACCGGAAGGCGGTCCAGCCGGTCAGACCGCCCAGTGCGTAGGCGGTCGCGGCGATCATCCAGCCGGTCGCCGAGCGACCACGGACCGGGACGACCGTCACCAAGAAGACGGCCAGCCAGATCGCCGCCAGCAGCAGCGCCGAGACCCAGGCGCCCTCACGCATCGCCCACAGCACCGGAAGGACCCCGACCGCCACGATCGCGAGCTGGGCACCGGAGATCCCGAAGAACCACCCGATCCGGTCCTTGGAGTAGTCGGCATACGTCGTCGCCATGCGCTCGGTCCTCTCACTTGCTCACGTCCTGATCCGGTCCTTGCCCCGGAGGGCTCTGCTCCGGGTCCTCTTGCGGGGTTCCTGCTGAAAGCTCTGATGAGGCAGGTGGGTGCTCACGCCACGGGTGGCACCGCGCCCGCGGCACCGGCACCCCCGGCACCGGCACCGCCCGCTCCGCCGGCTCCTCCCCCACCGCCGGTCGGCGGCTTAGAGGTTCCGCCAATAGGTCATGGTTGTCGTGCTGGTCGACCGTCCCAGCGGTGGGTGATCCAGGCCTGGCGGACGAGTCGTCGGATGATGATCGCGGCGTTGGCCAGCGCGATGAAGGCCTCGATCACCTGGGTGCGACGCTCGGTGCAGATGGCGAGCTTCTTGAACCCGCGGTTGTGCCAGGAGTTGGTCCGCTCCACGACCCACCGGGCACCGGCTTGGAGCGGGAAGCCCTTCTTACTGATCACGCCCTCGCAGCCGAGCTCGTCGAGCAGGTCGCGGGTCTTGCGGCTGTCGTAGCCAGCGTCGAGGTGGACCGTGATGTCGTCGGGCAGCCCATCACCGAAACCCAGGTCGAAGCGGCCCAGGTGCTCCAAGGTGGGGCGCAGGAGCGGTGAGTCGTTGCGGTGCGCGCCCGCGACGACACACCCCAGCGGGATGCCGGCAGCTTCCACCAACAGGGACCGCTTGGTTCCCTGTTTCCCGCGATCTACCGGGGATCTGCCCGCTGCCTCGCCACCACAGGGAGCCTTCACGATGCACCCGTCGACCGTGACATCGCAGAGGTCCAGACCGACGATCTGGTCGTAGGCGTCCAGACAGATCTGCTCCAGCGTCTTGAAGATCCCGACCTCGATCCACTCATCACGGCGCCGACGGATCGTGGTGGCCGAGCACGTGGTGTCGGCGATGCGGTCGTAGGCGGCGCCGAGCACCGCGATCTGGACCAGCTTGTCGAACACAACCCGGTCCGCGATACGCGGTCGGTGACACCCAAGGGGATGAGCGTCGATGGGTTCAGGGATCAGCGCGGCGAACTGGTCCCACAGCGGTTCGATGATGAAAGATGGCAGGGCAGGCACGAGCACCTCGGGGAAGAGAAGTGGCGTCAGACACCCCTTCTGTTACCGAGGCTCGTGCCTGTCCTGCGTGACCGACACGCCCTCACCGCTCAATACCTATTGGCGGAACCTCTTAGCTCCCCCGGCTGGCGGACGCCCCTGGCCTCCGCCTGAGTGGCCGCCTGGGTCACCGCCGCTCGGTGAGCTCGACTGGTCCGGGGTCGGGGAAGGCGGGGTGGGTGGTGCCGAGGTGGTTGTCGACAAGTCGGGGCTAGGCGGCAGCGGAGGCATCGGCGCGGTGGGCGTACCGCCGTCACCGTCGCCGTCCTCGCCTGAATTGCCGGCGTCGTCGCCGTCCTCCGAGCGGGGGTGGCCGGGTCGGCTGGTGTTGCCCTTGCGCGCGCGGGCGGCGGAGAAGTCTGGGCCGTAGGTGTGGTGACCCACCCCGGCCTGATTGGCCTCATCGGAGACCAGGGAGGTCGCCTTGGAGCCGGCGCTCTGGAGGGCGCCAAGCCCGGCTGCCAGACCGGCCCCGACGGGGCCGAGCTTGCCCAGCATCCCTTGGGAGGCGCCGCTGAAGCGGCTGCTGGTGGAATCCTCGGCTCCCTGCTCGCCTGCGGAGCGGCCGTGAGAGTCGCTGGCCGAGGCTGCCGCCGACCCACCGCCGCTGCTGCCGCCGGCCAGGAGACCTTGGAGCCCGCCCTGGAAGGCCATGCCCTGGCGGAAACTGGCGCCCGAGGGGGTACCGGGGTCGACGAAGGCCAACAGTTTGAACAGCGCCAGGGGTGCGACGACGCTGACGCAGATCAGCATCACCGCGGGCAGGGCGGTGCCGATGGACTTGGCGGTGTCGTCGGCCAGGTGGGCGGCCACGCCGTTGGACATCTGGATGCCGATGCCCAGCACGAGCACCATCAGCACCGGGGTGAAGGCGGCGGCATGGAACCACCTCAGTGACTTCCAGAACCACGACCGGCCCGCGTCGGAGACCAGGCCGGCGGCCGCGAGCGGCCCCGTGGCGGTGAGGATCAGCAGGGCTGCGGCGCGGGCGAAGTAGACCAGGATGTGCCCGATCGCAGCGATCCACAGCACCAGCCCGAGGAGACCGAGCACGGTGGCCACGACGCCGTCGGACAGGCTCTGGACGCTGATGCCGCCCAGGGGGTCGAAGTCTGGCCAGGTGTTGACCTTGAGCAGTGCCTTCATCAGTGCCTTGGTCAAGGCGGCGCAGGCGGTGATGACGGTGGCGCAGTAGAGGAACCAGCAGGCGCAGACCACGACGAACTGGCCCGAGCCGATCAGCGCCCGGGCCAGCGTCTTGCCCTCGCGTTTGAACGCGGCGGCGCCGAGCTGGATCAGCGTCATGATCGCCACCAGTGCCAGGGCCAGCCACAAGGCGTAGGCGTAGACGTCGCGCCCGGGGCCGTCGGGGCTCAGGTCAGGGGTCAGGAACAGCTCGGAGAAGGAGAGCACGATCCTCAGCACGTAGAGGCCGGCCTGCCAGATCGCCAGCATCGCCGCGGTCCAGGCATCGGCCGCAGCCTTGGCGACGATCTCGCCCAGCGCGGCGAACGGGTTGGAGATGCCAGGTAGGCCGGGGATGGTGTTGCCCAAGCTCAGCAGTCCGCCCAGGCCGGGCAGCCCGGGGAGTCCCGGCAGGCCGATCAGGTCACCAGCCACGTCGCACAAGGCGTCCAGCAGGCCGCATCCGTCCACCCCTGGAATCCCGCTCGGCAGCCCTTCCCCAAGACCGCCCCGAAGTGCGGTAGGGGCCATGTCCTTGGCGAGGCCAGCACGAGCGTTGAACCCCGTGGTCGCCTTCGTGACACCGCTGGTAAGGCCGTGCCGAACCGACACCTGGCCCAATACCTGACCGGGTGTGCTCACTGCGAGCGGGCTGCTGCTGGCAGCGGAGGCACCGGGTGCGGCCACTGTGCCGAGCAGTACGGCCAACAGCAGGGTCATCAGCAGGACAGGCAGAAGAGGCAGGGGGGTCAGCCGGAACCGAAGCGTGCGCGGGCGGAGGTGATTCAAGACTCGGTTCACTGCTGCTCACCGCCGATGGCGATCCAGCCCGCCTGGTCGTACTCCGGGGTCCCGGGCGCCACCGCCGGCGGCTGGCCGGCGGTGATCAGGTGGTCGAGGTCTGCCTGGGTTCCCTGGACGACCTTCCAGTCACCGTCCGCCTCGTCTCCGGTCCAGTCGAAGAGCTGGGTGCCGGCGTAGAGGAAGTCCTTGGTCGCGCCGCCGACGCCGGTCAGGGAGACGTAGCTGAGCAGGTTCACCGCGTAGTGGCCGCTGTCGAGCTTCTCGACCGTGAACGCAATCGGGGTCAGCGCGTAGGAGGCCGGGCTGGGCACCTCGCCCTGCTCGGGCACACCGGCCTGTCCGCGGCGCAGCGCGACAGCGGCCCGAGCACGATCCTCGAGCACTCCCCTGGCCTCGGGTGCGGCATAGATGCCGGCGACCTGGACGGCCTGGTCGTAGTCGAAGCCGAGCTGGGCCCGGGCGATCGCCGCCTGTGCTGCCACCGGCCCCAGGTCGGAGGCCGGGAACCCGCTCGGGTAGCCCTCGGTGACCTCGCTGCCCTCGGGCAGCGCCACCCCTTCGGAGCCTGGAACCGCCGGTACGTCCTGGCTGATCTCGGGTCCCTCGCCGGTCGTGCTTGCGCCCGCAGAGGGCACCCCGCCGGCTTCGGCGCCGGGGCTCGTGGGCTTGGGGTCCTCGCCGCCCAGCAGCCAGATCGCGATGCCGAACAGGACCGCGACTCCGCAGATCGCCGCGACCAGCGCGGGACGTGACGACCGGCGGGTAGATCCGTAGCCACTCCTGGGACTACTCATCGCCCTACTCATCGCCCTGGTCATCGCCCTGGTCATCGCCCTGGTCCTCGCCCTGGTCCTCGCCCTGGTCCTCGGTGTGGTCATGGGCTGTGATCCATGGCTGCCAGCCGGCCCGGTTGGCGGCGTCGGTTCCTGGCCACGTCGAGGGAGCCGGTGCCGGGGGCAGACCGGGGGCGATCATCCAGCGGCCGCCGACCCACTGCATCCGCTCGCAGTGACCGAAAGCGACCTGGGCCTCTTGTCGGTAGGTCGCGGTGATCTTGAGCAGCACGCAGGCCGTGACCCAGTCCGGGCCGTCTGCGCCCTTGACCAACGCAGCGGCCGGTTCGGCCTCGACCCACGCGCCGGCATCGAGGACCTCCCCCATCGAGGCGCTGGACAAGAACCCGGTCACGCTCTGGCTGATCCACCAACCCTCGGCGCCGATGCCGCCGGGCAGCGCCCAAGCCTGGTAGACCTCGTGCGCGGTCGGCAGGCTCATCGCCTGCAGGACCGCCACGTCAACCTGTGCGAGCTGTCCGATCGCCCCTGCGGGAGTGTGGGGGAAGCCGGACTGGATCTGGGCCGGCCCCGGCGCCAGGCCGCCGGGAACCGCGATCCCGGGAACGGTGGCGGTTGCCGGGTCGGCGGGGAACATCGCCTGCTGGTTCACCTCCAGCATCGGCGCGGCGGCGATCTGGTCGCGGTAGGCGGCACCACGAGCTGTGCCGGTCGGCGCCCGGTCGGCGATTGGCGGGTCACTGAGCACGGTGAGCCCGGCGTCGCTAGGACTGTGCTGGTCCTTGACACCGGTGATGGCCAGGTAGATCCCGTGGGCCAGGCCGGCGAGGAGGAGCGCTGCAACCAGCACGGCGGCGACCAAGATGACCAGCAGCCGGCGACGATCCCACTCCGCACCCACGCTCCCCGTGCCGCCGGTGGGGCCAGTCCTGGCGTTGGTGGCCTTCGTGTCCTTGCGGGCAGTAGTCGCAGAGCGCATGTCAGATGCAGCCCTTGCCGAGGATGCCGTTGAGCATGCCGGGCAGGACCAGGTAGCCGATCGCGGCCACGAAGACCACCACGATGGAGATCACGCCGACCTTGGAGGCATGGGGCATGGAGAAGATCCGGCCGCCGATGACCGCGCCGATGCCGATCACGATGCCGAGCCCGAAGAGGATGATGACGCCCCACAGGACGTAGCCGGTGATCTCGTTGACCGGCCCGGCCGCGCCAGGTGGCGCCTTGGGGCAGACCTGGGCGGCGATGATCATCGCCGAGTTGCTCAGTGACTCCATGATGGGTTCCTCTCTGCGGGGTCGCCCGAGACGCGCCCCGATTCCGTGACCTGCTGGTTGGTGGTGTCGGCGGTGGGGCGTGCCGGGTGATGGCCGGGCTCGATCAGGGGCAGCAGCCGGGCGGCAGCGGCGAGCACGGCCGGAGGCAGGGGCCGTGAGTCCAGGCCGTTGGTGGCGAGGTCGCGGTCGCGGGGGATCTCCACGACGCGCTCTGCCGCCAGCAGGTCGCGTAGTGGGGTGCCGCCGGTGTGCTCGAGTCCTCGCGGCCACTTCTTGCGCGGTGGGCCGATCACGGCCAGGTGCACCCGGTGCCTCAGCGACGGGTGGCTCTGCAGGAGGAGTCCGGCCAGAGCGTCGAGGCGCCGGAAGCCGCCGAAGGTCGCGGTGGTGACCAGCACCAGCGCCGGGGCCTCGCCGATGGTGGTAGTGATCCAGCTCGGCCCGATCAGCACTTGGCTGGCCTCCCAGCCGATGTCGAGCAGAGTCAGCTGGTGGGGTCCGCACGGGCTGGGGAGCGGGACCTCAGCCGGGCCGGCGGCGAGTTCGCTGGTGCGCTCGATCAGGACGTCGTCGCGCTTGCCCTGGCGCCAGCCGCTGGTGTGCAGGCCGAGTTCGGCAGTGCTGGCCGCGGCCAGGCCCGAGGCGATGGCGGGGCCGCATTCCACGACCCGTGCGGGACGCTCGGTCGCCAGGGCCAGTGCCAGCGCGACCGTGCTGGTGCCGGCCGAGCCGGTGGCACCGAGCAGGGCGACCACATGCTCGCCGGGATCGGGCTCCCACTCCAACTCGGCCGCTGCGCCACTGCGCGACTTCGTCGCTCTGGGTGCGGTCGTGGTGGGACGGCGGAACTGGCCGGCCTGCACGGCGTGCCAGGCCCGCTTGAGCTCGTCGACCGATACCGCCGGCCGAACGCCTGACCGGGTGGTCGCGTGGGCGCTGCGCTCGTGCGCCGCAGACCTGGTGTCTTCGATGGTGTGCTGCATGGTTCTCACCGCCTTCGGGTGCCTAGGGCAGGTGAGGTGGTGCTGAGGATCAGCTGCGGCGAATCAGTCATGGCCGGCGAACCTCGTCGGGGCTGCGGCGGCCAGGGCGCGGATGGTCTTGGAGGTGCGGCGACGCACGGTGGCCTCGGAGACGCCGACCTTCGGCGCGACGCGGGTGGAGAGCTCGTTGCCGGTTAGGCCGCCGCGGCCTCGGCTGGTGCGGCTGGTCTCGACCTTGGCGGCCTCAGCGACCAGGCACAGCAGCAGCGCGCGGTCCTCGTCGCTGATCACCTCGTGCTCGCACGCCCACGCCAGCAGGTCCACCAGCTCATCGCGTGAGGTCTGCTCGGTCACCACGACGGCGGGGTCGCCGAGGAGCTCCGAATGCGGCGCCGCGCCCAGCAGGCTCCCCGCGGCGACCACGGCGGGGTCGATGCTCGGACCCGGCGTGTGCCCGTCACCGCTGCTGCCAGCCAGGTCATCGAGCAGGCTGGTGTTGGCCCAGGCTCGGTCGGTACGCCAGAGCTGGGCGTTGTCGCCGAGCTCGCGCAGCACCCCGACCCGGGTGTTGACCAGGATGTTCGCGGTCACCTTCCGCAGCCGCCGCCACGGGAAGCTGCGGACCTCGATCCACAGCTGGGAGGCGATCAGCTCGTTGACCAGTCCGGTGCGCGGCCCGAGATCGGCGCCGGGGATCTGGCCCTGGGCGAGTAGGTCACTGAGTCGTCCGGCCTCGGCGCATGCCCCGGGCAGCAGGCACTTGACCAACGCGGCTGCGGCGGCGATGTCGTCGCCGCCGTCGGGGGCAGCGAGCATCGCCAAGGGCAGCAGTACGGCGTCGGCTGCTTGACGATCGACGACCCTGAGCCAGCCGCGCAGGTCGGCGAAGTCGTCGACCACCCGCAGCGGTGGATGCTCCCGTGTCCAGGTGGCCCAGCGTTCGCCTGCCAGCTCCAGCAGTTCACTGTCCTCGTCCAGGCCGAGGATCTGTCCGATGTTCATCTCTGCGCTTCCTTCCGTCGTGATCGAGCACGTCGGAAAGGTCGCTCTCAGGGGTCCTACGGACTGTCCGTCACGGCGTCCCCAGAGGTGGGGGGACGTGGACGGACAGGGCTGCGTCACGGGACGTTTCCGCTGGTCAGCGGCACGTCCCCCCGAAAGTCCTGGCACTTTTCGGCACATCCCGGCCAGGGGCGGGCCTTGGTGGGCCCTGAAGTCGACGCGGCACGTTCTTGAGCCGACGCGGAGCCTGTGGACCCGAATCCGCCAGGCCCCTGACGGACCTGCCCAGGGCGTGCTGATCCCCAGCGGTCGTGCGCTCGCCCTAGGTAGGCGAACCGCGTCCGAACCCCGAAGGACAGCCAGCCATGAACCCCGCCTGCACAACCGGCACCAGGCCGAGTCCTGATTCCGTGGCCGAGATCCGTGAGCGTCTGGAGCAACTGCTGAGCGGACTCGATGAGCTGTGCCAGATCCTCCCCGGCTCTGGCCGCAGAACCGACAACTCCCCACGGGCCGGAGGGCGCTGATGACCGCGCAGACAGCCCTTGATGCGACCAGCGCGATCTTCGCCGCCGAGCACTCACTGCGGCAGGCCCGCGCCGACGTCGATGAGCTGCGAGACCTCACCCGGTCTGCGCTCACCGTGCTCGCCGATGCCGAGGAGGACGCCGCCAGGTCAGGTGAGAATCCGCTTCACATGGAGGCAGCCATCGACCATCTGACCCGGCTGAAGAAGCGGTGCTCCGCCATCGACGAGGTAGGTGCCGAACTCGTCGTTCACCTGGGTCGCGCCAGTGACGCGCTCGTGGACACCGAGCGGTGCGTCCACGATCTGGCCGGTGACCCCGTGGCCGCCAGTGACCCCCAGACCACACAGAGCCTCGCCCAGCTGCGGCCCAGGATCGCGGTGCTCAGCGAGCTGGTCGACCTGGCCCGGCCGGCGGCCGAGACGATCGGACGTCACGCTGCCGACGCCCGCGCGGCGTGCCAGGAGATGACCATCGCCGCCCTGTCAGGCTCCCGCGAGATCGAGCCGCGCATGGTCGAGCGAGCCGCGCATACCGCCGGCGGGCAGTTGCACCGAGCCGACGAGGCCACCGCCCTGGTGGAGACCGTTGTGGACCGAGCCGGCAGCACAGCGCGCCGCACCGCTGCAGTGGCCGAGGAGATGGTCGTCCTTGCCCGACACGGCACCTCCCGCGAGCAGCAGGCGTGGTCCCCCAGTACGCCCACTCCTTCCACACCGGCCAGCCCGGGACGCTGAGTGGGGCGGGAGGCACAGCGTGATGAGCACGTGCCGTCTTCTGCCCGAAGGATCGCCGCAGAGGCAGGTTCTCCACAGCTTCAGCGCGCATCCGGGCGCCCGGCCCACTCTCGGTGCCAAGTTCGTGTCAACGACCAGTTCCGACCGCACTCATCAGGAGGCAGCCACCATGTTCACCACCTCTTCAACCCCGTCCCTTGCCGAGAGCTCGGGCTTCGCCGAGACCTACGTGCTGCTGGAGGACCTCGCCGCCGCCGGCGTCGACCTCCAGATCGCCCGCCCGGCACGCCTGCTCCTCTCCGAAGCGTTCATCGAGCTCACCGACTGCGGGCTGCACACCCCTGCCGTCCTGTCCCCCGCTCCTGAATTCACCGACGCCGAGCGTGCCTACGAGGCGTTGACCGGACTGCTCGGACGGCTCCTGACCGATGCTGCCGACCTGGCCACGACCCTGCGTGTCATCCGGGTCCGCGACCTCCTCACCGAAGCCAGGCGACACCAATGACCACCTCGCCATCGGTGGGCGGGTCGCAGCACGGGCCGTCCTACGGCGACAGCGCCGAGTGGGCAGCCCAAGCGCTCACCGGGCTACTCCGGGGGCCGGCGCACTCCCCCGACCCCGCGGCGCAGCCGATCATCCTCACCAGCCGCGACATCGTGATCGGCGCCCTGAAGGACCGGCTGTGGAACCAGTTCTCCGTCCAGGTCAAGAACACCGACCCCGCGGCATCCACGCCGGTCAGGTTCGATGCCCTGCAACGCCAGCCACTCATCGAGCTGGCCTACGTGCTCGAGCGGCTCCCCCGCATGCCGACCGAACAGCGCATGGCCCCCAGCGACGCCCTGACCGGCACCTCCGACCCCGTGGCGCGTCTGTGGGTCAACGCGGCCCGCGAGACCCTCGCGGCCAACCACGTGCTCAACACCGCCGAGGCCCGGCCATGGCGCACGGCCATGCCCGCGCACGCCGCACTGGCCGGCGACACCGCGCAGGTCGTCGAGGCCATCGCCGTCCTCGACCAGCGGCTACTCAGCGCCGGTGCCCTCGACGACCATCGGGTCCCCGACGACGGCTCCCCGGCCGATGTGGCCACTGCTCGGCTCGTCGCCTCCTCCATCGGACGGCTCGCGCAGTGGTCGGGCGACCACCAGAGCCTCGACCTCTCCTTCGCCCCACCGACCCGGCCGCCGGAGTTCGACCAGGCCGTGCATCTGGTGCAGGTCCCCGCCGACCTCGCCGCTGGCCAGCGCACCCTGGAGTCCTTCCTGCACCCGATGGCGCACCGCAATCTGCAACTACCCCACCGGCTCTCTGCCGCGACTGACACGCTCCGCGCTTCTCGGACAGTTGGCCCCAAGATAGAATTCTTGGGATTGACTGAAAGGCAATATTCCGTTGGCTGCGAAGAAGTATTCTCAGGAGTTCAAGGACGCGTGTGTCCAGGAAGTGATCAGGACTTCACAGCCGATCGCTGTGGTGGCCCGCGAGAACGGGGTTGTCGAGCAGACGCTGCGTAACTGGGTGAACGCGTACAAGAAGGCGCATCCAGTTCCGGAGGCGGAGTTGTCGGTTTCGGAGCGTGCCCGTTTGAAGGCGCTCGAGGCCGAGGTGCGTGAGTTGCGCGCTGAGAACGAGTTCTTGGGAAAAGCAACGGCCTTCTTCGCGAAGAAGCACCGGTGAGCGTGAAGTACGCGTTCATCGAATCCGAAGAGGGCAACTATCCGCTGATCTCGATGTGCCGCTGGGCGGGTGTGTCCCGATCGGGGTACCACTCGTGGAAGACCAGGCCGCCGTCGGCGCGGGCGGTGCGAAGGGCCGAGCTTGCCGTGCTGGTCCGGTTCTCGTTCACCGAGTCTGATGAGACCTACGGCTACCGACGGGTCCATGCCGACCTGCTGCGGTGGGGTCACGACGTTGATGACGAGACAGTCCGTTCGATCATGCGCGAGCTCGGTCTGGTGGCCTGCCAGCCCCGTCCATGGCGTCCGGTCACGACGATTGCCGGCGACGCCGGCGAGACTCCCGACCTCGTCCGACGCGACTTCACCGCTGCGGCGCCAGCTTCCAAGCTCGTCGGCGACATCACCTACATCCGCACCTGGCAGGGATGGTTGTACCTGGCGACCGTGCTGGACTGCTTCACCAAGAAGGTCGTGGGCTACGCGATGGCCGACCACATGCGCACCGAGTTGGTCACCGCCGCGTTGGATATGGCTGCACGCAATGGTCATATCCGTCCCGGAATTACCATCATGCACACCGATCGCGGCACTCAATACACGTCGGACGAATACGCGAAACACGCCACACGGCTCGGGATATTGCGGTCCGTTGGGCGCACCGGGATCTGTTATGACAATGCTTGGGCGGAATCGTTCAACTCGACCCTGAAGAACGAGCGAGTTCACCGGACCTCGTACCCCACTCGCGATGCTGCTCGGTTTGACATTACCCGCTATATCGAACTACGGTATAACGCCAGAAGGCTTCACTCTGCGGTCGGTTACCGCACCCCGAACGAGGTCGAAGAAGCTTGGTACGCAGCGCATAGCGCCGCGTAATCAACCACCGAAATTCACTGTCCGAATTTCGCGGGGCGGCTCAGACCGCGCTGGCGGTCGCCCACAACCAGGTCAACCTCCTTGCCCGGCTCCACACAAGATTCGCCGACGCTCCCCATCTCCAACCCGAGCTGCGTCGGGAAGAGCACCTGCACGATCTGCTCGACGACGCCCTCTATGCCACTCGTGGGCTGCACGACGCCACCGGCCCACGCCTCCATCCCCTCGTGCGGGACCAGCAGCAAGAGATCAGCGTCGCCGTCAAGAAGGGATACATCGGTGACCTCAGCGATCACCAGGCCCGCGACCTGCTCACCGCCACCGAAACAGCGCTGGGCACGTGGGCCGCCGCGCTACGCCGCGAGGCCGGCCGCAAGACCACCGCACTGAGGGTCGCGCGACGCGGCACCATCGACCAGCCCATCTACGGCCGCATCCGCCGCGACGGGCCCGCCGTGCGCGCCCTCACCGCGCTCGCCGGTCACCAGCCCACCATCACCGAGGACCCACGAGTCCTCTCCACCAGCAACCGCGCCCAGCTGCGGGACGCACTGGCCATGACCCCGCCAGCCGAAGTCATCGAGCCCTGGCCGAGCCTCGGACGACGCAACGCCGATCGCCAACCCCAACAACAAGCACCGAGCCAGCATCCGGGCCGGAGCCGCTGACCCCAGGAGACGTAGAAGCATCCCGGCGAGTCCAGAGTCTCCGGACATGCCGGGGCGGTTCGTGCCGTCAGCAGGGCGTTTCGCCGAGTACGCCCACACCGCACGCCAGGACTCGGGATGCTGCTCGGGATCCCGCACGGGTTCGCGCTTCTTCTTCGAGTCGTTCTCGATGACCCAGCGGTTCATCGGAATGATGGTGTCGAGGATTTTGCCCGTCGGTGAACGCATCGCCGTGCCAGCGGAAGTGGGATTCCAGGTCGACCGGCGCCTTGGTCACCCGGGACCCGACGATGAACCGCAGGTGCGCCTCATCCAGCTCCCTCAGGTTGGTCGCGGACAGCATCCCGGCATCGGCGACCACGACCATGTCGGACAGGTCGTGGCGTTCTTGGAATTGCTTGACGATCGGGATCATCGTGAGCGTCTCGGTCTTGTTGCCCTCGAAGCAGCCGACCCCGAGGGGGAACCCGCACCGGTCGACCAGCAACCCGACCACGACCTGGGGTCGACCCTGCGTTCCTTGGAGTAGCCGACCTTCCGCAGACCTTCCCTGCCACCGATGTCGGGGTCTTCCTTCTCTGCCCAAGCCACCGATGAGGTCACCCACAACCTGGGGAAGGCGCTGCGCCGTGATGTCCGTGGCCATGAAAAAGTCCCCACTGGTGGCCAGGTAGCGGTCCCCGCTGGTGGCCATGCCGGGTCCCCGGTGGTGGCCATGTAGAAGTCCTCACTCCTCGTTCTTCGCGTGTCGTGACAGCTCGTGAGGCCCTGCGTGGCGACGGTGGTGATGCCTAGTCAGCCGTCGTCACCACGCAGGGGTCTCCATTGAAGAACGAGAGTGAACGGATGGACATCATTTCGGCCTACCGCGAGGTGGGCAGCTACCGAGGAGCGGCCGCGATGTGCGGCACGACCCACAAGACAGTTCGGCGGGTCATCGAGGCCCACCAGGCCAGCAGCCGCGGCGAGCTCCCAGCCCTGCGAGTCGAGCGTGGTCGCAACTACGACTCGGTCGCGCAGTTGGTCGCCGAGAAGGTCAACGACACTGCGGCGAAGATCAGCGCGAAGAGGCTGCTGCCGGCCGCCCGCGCTGCTGGCTATGAGGGGTCGGATCGCAACTTCCGACGTCTGGTGGCCGACGCCAAGAGTCAGTGGCGCATCGGGCAGGCCCGTGCCGCTGGGCGGCGTCCGGCGATCTGGACGCCGGGCGAGGTGCTGGCGATCGACTGGGGCACCGAGCTGGTCGCGGGACGTCGGACCCATGTGTTCTGCGCGGTGCTGGCCTGGTCGCGCTACCGGTTCGTCCGCTTCGCCCCCGACGAGCAGCAGGCCACCACACTGGGCCTGTTGGCGCAGTGCTTCGAGGAGCTCGGCGGTGTCCCGACCCTCGTGCTGGCCGACCGGATGGCGTGCCTGAAGGGCAACGTGGTCGCGAACGTGGTGGTGCCGGCACCTGACTACGTCCGGTTCGCCAGCCACTACCGGTTCCGGCCCGACTTCTGCCACGCCGCGGACCCCGAATCGAAGGGCATCGTGGAGAACCTGGTCGGCTACGCCAAGGACGACCTCCTCACGCCGTTGGAGCTCGAGGGGGATCCGTGGGCTGGCGGCTATGCCGGGCTCAACGAGCGGGCACGAGCGTGGGGTGTCGAGGTCAACGGGCGTCGTCACAGTGAGATCCACGCGGTCCCGGCGGAGCGACTGGCCACCGAGCGAGACCTGCTCGGCGACCTGCCGTCACTGCGACTCGAGGTCGGCCCCACACCGATCACCCGGAAGGTCGACAAGCTGTCCTGCATCCGGTTCGGGTCGGCCCGCTACTCGGTCCCGAACCGGCTGATCGGCACCATCGTCACGGTGCTGGTCGACGAGCGGGACCGGGTGCTGCGGGTCATCGAGCCGGTCACCGGTGAGGTCCACGCCGAACACGCGCTGGTCGCACCGGGCGAGGTCAGCATCGACGACGCGCACTACGACCGTCCCCGGCCGGCCACACCGCACCGTGGCGCCCGACCGCGGACGCCGGCCGAGCGGGAGTTCCTCGCGTTGGGTCCGGTCGCCGAGCAGTTCCTGGTCGGTGCCGCCGCCGCGGGTGTGACCAAGCTGGGCAGCGAGATCGCCGAGGTGCTAACCCTGGGCGCCGCGCACGGCAGCGAGCCGCTGATCGCGGCACTCGAGCGGGCCGTCGCGTTCGGACGATGGCGTGCCGACGACGTCCGGTCGATCCTGGCCACCAACGGCCACGCACCCCGGCCCACGCCGGCCGGGCAGGCGCTGGTGATGACCCTTCCCACCGTCCCGACCAGGTCGCTGGATGCCTACCGGATCGATGGGACGGATGGGGGTGAGGTGTCGTGACCGCGACGACGCCACCGCCGCTGCCCGCTGACCTGAACGAGGGATTGAAGCGGTTGAAGATGGCCGCGATGCGCCGACTGGCACCTGAGCTGCTGGTCACCGCCAAGACCCAACGGTGGAAGCCAGAGGAGTTCCTGCGCACCCTCATCGAGGCCGAGATCGCCTCACGAGAGGCGTCCAATGCCCGGACCAGGCTGCGGCAAGCCGCGTTCCCTGTGACCAAGACGCTCGAGGAGTTCGACGTGGCAGCGTCCTCGATCCCACCCGCCACCTTCGACTACCTCTCGTCGTTGGAGTGGATCCGCGCGGCCGAGAACGTGTGCCTGATCGGCCCGGCCGGCACCGGCAAGTCCCACACGCTCATCGCTCTGGGCATCGCCGCGGTCGAGCACGGGCACCGGGTGCGGTACTTCACCGCCGCCGACCTCGTCGAGACCCTCTACCGAGGACTGGCCGACAACTCGGTCGGGAAAGTCATCGACACCCTGCTGCGCCACGACCTCGTACTCGTCGACGAGCTCGGCTTCGCACCATTGGACGACACCGGCGCACAGTTGCTGTTCCGGTTCGTCGCGGCCGCCTACGAGAGACGCTCGCTCGGCGTCGCATCGCACTGGCCGTTCGAGTCCTGGGGCAGGTTCCTGCCCGAGCACACCACCGCAGTCAGCATGCTCGACCGGCTCCTGCACCACTGCCACACCGTCGTCACCGACGGCGACTCCTACCGAATGAGACAGGCCCGAGCGAACGGAGGAACCCGACTCAAGACCAGCTGAAACTCAGCGAGGGGTGGGGACTTCTAGTTGGCCACCAGTGGGGACCGCAACATGGCCATTGACACGTGAACCGCTGCGCGGCAACAGCAACCTCGTCGATGCCCACCCCCGACACTGTGACGGGCCGGTCCGTGTAGGTCGGCGCTCCAGGCTGGAAACCACGTTGACCGACCTGGTGAACCTCCCAACGCCAGCCGGTCCCATAGCCAGGCTCAGCAACCCCGCTACAGCGCGCTGCTCTCCAACAGACGCTGAATCTGACCCTGTCCTCGGCTACGCGGTCGCCGACTCCGTTCCCCGCAGCACGTGCGACAACGTATGAGGAACCCGCGTTCTGACTCAAACATGGGCGGGGAGGCCCAGGGGCCGCCTACTCAGGGACCGCCGGGGCGCTGGCCCTGTTCCTGGCTGCACGCCGCTCGGGAGTTGTTGGCAAGTAGCCGGGATTCGCGCATGCTCGGACCGCCAGGCACGAGGTGCTCGCACTCTCTGCCTGCCGTTGCGTAATGCAGAGTTCTGAGTCAGCGAGCACCGGGTGCCACTGCTGATCGCTTCCGACGACTACCGATCGCCGTCGGCAAGCACGTTGGCTCGAAGGTAAGCCTCGATCGACCGAACCCCCTCGCTGACCTCCTTCGCAAGGTGCCCGCGGACCTCGGCGTCGAGTGTTCTCGCAGGTGATGCGGTCACGGAGCGTTGAGTCTGGTCGGGACCGAAGAGGATCGGCAGCGCTTGCTCCCCGCCGAATATCGTGGCGCCGGCAAGGGCCGCTCCTGGAGTCAGGGTGGCCACGCCTTGGCAAGCGAGACGGCAGACTCGCCGACCGACCGACAGCCAGCGGGCACAACGGCTAGTCCCCGGTCCTAGGTTCACAGCAGCGCCGAACCGGGAGAGGTCACGCCCAGGGCCTGCTCGTCCAGCGAAGATCGGTTCGCAGAAGCCGCCTCGTCTGTTGCGGGGAGGTGGCCGAGGACGGCGAGGTAGCGCTCGGCGTCCAGAGCCGCGGCGCAGCCGGAGCCGGCGGCGGTGATGGCCTGGCGGTAGTGGTGGTCGACCAGGTCCCCGCAGGCGAAGACGCCGGTGAGGTTGGTGCGCGTGGAGGGGTGCTCCACCACGACGTAGCCGTTCTCGTCGAGGTCGACCTGCCCGGTCAGGAGCTCCGAGCGGGGCTCGTGGCCGATCGCGACGAACAGTCCGGTCGCCTCCAGGGTCGACTCCTCCCCGGTCACGGTGTCCCGCAGGGTGAGGTTCTCCACCTTGTCCGCGCCGTTGATGGCGGCGACGGAGGTGTTCCAGATGATGTTGAGCTTGGGGTCGGCGAACGCGCGCTCCTGCATGATCTTGCTCGCCCGCAGGGTGTCGCGGCGGACCAGGAGGTTCACCGACTCGCCGAAGCGAGTGAGGAAGGTGGCCTCCTCGATCGCGGAGTCGCCGCCGCCGACCACGGCGATCGCCTGGTTGCGGAAGAAGAAGCCGTCGCAGGTCGCGCACCAGCTCACGCCGTGGCCCGACAGGCGGTCCTCGTCGGGCAGGCCGAGCTTCTTGTAGCCCGAGCCGGTGGCGAGGATGACCGCGTGGGCGCGGTGCACGCCGTTGTCCGCGGTCGTGACCTCCTTGATGTCGCCCGTGAGCGACACCGCGACCACGTCGTCGCGGACCAGCTCGGCGCCGAACCGCTCGGCCTGGGCGCGCATCTCGTCCATGAGCGCGGGGCCGACGATGCCGTTCTGGAAGCCGGGGAAGTTCTCGACCTCGGTGGTGTTCATCAACGCGCCGCCGGCAGTCACCGAGCCCTCGAAGACGAGCGGGGAGAGCTGCGCCCGGGCGGCATAGATCGCCGCGGTGTAGCCCGCGGGCCCCGATCCGATGATGATGACGTCGCGTACGTCTGCACTCTGGTCGGCGCTCATGCCGTACTCCCATCGAGGTGAGCGCCGGGCTGCCCGGTCGCGACTAACTGTGATTGCAGTGCCTTCAAGGTTGGGGCATCGACGCCGATGCGCCCCAGGTAGTGCGCCGCGCTGCCGTATCTGCGCCTCATCTCCGCCAGGAACCTTGTCATCGTCTCGGGCGACACTCCCAAAGCCTCTGCCGGGAGAGTGTCGATCCTGCGCTGGTATGCGGGAAGCTGGCGAAGGCGCGTGAGGAGCGCGTCGTTCTCTCCGCCGGTGCGCATGTAGTCGGCCACGACATCGTCGTCGACAACGCCCACGGCTGACAGAATGACTGCAACCACGACGCCGGTCCGGTCCTTGCCCAAGGTGCAGTGGATGAGCGCCGGCGCGTTGGTCGGCGAGGCCAATGAGTCAACGATGCGAGCGAAGCTTTCCTGTGCATGCTCGAGATAAGACAAGTAGTGGGTGAGCATCGCCTCAACGGGGTGCTCTATGACGTCCAGGCGCGTTCCACCGGCGACGATCGGGGCGTTGAGCACGCTCTGCTCGAGGCCGCTGAGTGGCTGGCTCGTCGCGGTGAGAATCTCCTTCTCACCCCGCAGGTCTATGCGGACCCGAAGACCGACATCACCGACCAAGTACGCCGCTTGCGGGTCGTCCAGGTAGAAGGGGGTCGCACTCCGATACAGACGCCGATGCACGGTAGCGGCGCCGTCGACCGTGCGCAGACCGCCGAGGTCGCGCAGGTTGGGTAGGTCGGGGAGGTGGGCTTGCAGGACCTTGTGCTCGTCGACCACGGGTGTGCACCTAACCCCTGACGAGGGAGGGCAGGCGTTCGCTCATGACGGACTCTGCCTCAGTCACCACAGCCTCGATGACGTGCGCGCAGGTCTCGACCGAATCGATGAGGCCTTGGGACTGACCTGCGGTCCAGACGCCGCCTTCCATGTCTCCGTTTCCCAGGACATTGGTACGACTCCGGACACCTGAAGCGAGGTCGGCGACGTCGGTGAACGTCGCGCCGGGGCGCCGCGAGATTTCCGCGATCTTCTCCGAAATGCTGTTGCGCGCCACGCGGACGGTGTTGTTGAACTCGCGAAGCACGAGGATCGTGTCGAGTTCGGTGTTGGCCACGAGCTGCCTCTTGACATTGTCGTGGACAGGTGCCTCGGTAGTTGCGAGAAACCGTGTGCCCATGTTGACGGCGTCGGCGCCGAGCGCAAGTGCGGCGGCAAGTCCGCGGCCGGAGGCGATACCGCCGGAGGCGATGAGGGGTACCGAGAGGCGGCGGGCTGCGGCGGGGATCAGGACCAGGCCTGGAATGTCGTCCTCCCCTGGGTGCCCGGCGCATTCGAATCCGTCGATGCTGATGGCGTCGACGCCATGCCGTTCGGCAGACAGCGAGTGCCGGACGCTGGTGGCCTTGTGGATCACTTTGACGCCGGCGGCCTTGAAGTCGGGCATGTGCGGCTCCGGGCTCGACCCGGCGGTTTCCACGATTCTGACGCCGGAATCGATGATCGCAGCACGGTATTCGTCGTAGGGAACTGGCTTGATAGTGGGCAGGATCGTCAGGTTGACCCCAAAGGGTCGGTCGGTCAGGTTCCGTGTGCGGCCGATCTCTGCTGCGAGCGCTTCAGGGGAGGGCTGGGTGAGTGCGGTGAGGAATCCGAGCGCCCCTGCGTTGGCCACCGCGGAGATGAGTTCCGCGGTACCGGCTCCGGTCATTCCTCCGCAGACGACGGGGTGGTCGACACCGAATGCCTGGGTGAAACGTGTGCTGATCACAGGCTTGGCTCCTCACTGGCTTGTTGCTGTCTCAAGGGCGCGCTGGATCAACTTGCCTGCGCGGGCGTGGAGGGCCTCTCCGACCGGTCGCGGCGCGAGTCCAGCGCAGGCTCGCGCCCACGTCCCCTCGATGATGATGGCCAGCTTGAAGCCGGCCAGCGCGATGTACCACTGAAGATGCTCGACGCTGCGGCCGGTCCGCTCGGCATACCTCGCTGCCAACTCGGACTGGGTCGGCAGGCCGGTGAGTCGCCCGAGCGTCTGTGCGAGTGGACCGGGGTGATCGGGATCTGGCACCGACATGATGAGCCAGGCAAGGTCAAGCAACGGATCTCCGACCGTGGCGAGCTCCCAGTCCACGATCCCCACCACGTCGCCCAACGGGTTCACCATGAGGTTGGCGAAGTGGAAGTCGCCATGCATGATGCCGGGCCGCCCTTGGGGCGGGCGATTCAGGTCAAGCCATCGCGCCAAGCCCTCGACGTCGCCGATGTCGGGCCCACCCCAGCCCTCGAACTTCTCGTAGGAGGCCAACTGATCCATCCAACGAGGCACCTGACGCTCCAGGAAGCCTTCGGGCCGGCCGAAGTCACCGAGGCCGACCGCCTCATAGTCGACGCTCGCAAGTGACGCGGCAGCGTCGACCGCGGAGAACCCGAGCCTGCGTTGGAGGGCCTGGTCGGCAGCGACTGCCGGCGGAACCTCCACCGCTGGGTTCACGCCCTCGATGGGCTCCATGAGGTAGAAGACGGCCCCCCCGAGCACATCCTGGTCGAGGCAGCCGCGGATCAAGCGGGGGTGCGGAACATCGGTCGAGGCGAGCGCCCCGAGCACCCGGATCTCCCGCTGGAGGGTCTTGTTCGTCTCGGGACGGGGGTGGCGCGGTCCGCGGCGGAGCACGACATCGAGGTCACCTCGGCGGAAACGCACCAGAATGTTCTGTGTGCCACCCGCGAGAAGCTGGACGTCGCTAATGGCGCCGGCTCCCAGGCCCTCCCGGTCCATCCACACGCTGAGCGAATCTAGGTCGACCGCACCGGCGATCTGATCCTCACTACCGAAGGACACGCTAGTCCTCGATGCCGTAGAGCTCGTGGGCCTGTCGCTCCTGCTCGTAGCGAATGTAGGACGGGAAGTGTCCGTCGTACCCCTTAAAGTCCTTGAGAACGGACTTGGCGACGACCATCTTGTGTACTTCGGTCGGCCCATCGGCCAAGCCGACGTGGAAGGAGTTCACGACCCAGCCCGCGAAGGGCATCTCGGTACTGATTCCGAGGGAGCCGTGCAGGTGCAGCGCCCTTGCGGCGATGTCGTGCAGGACCGTCGGCATCTGCATCTTCACCGCCGAGATGTTCCTACGAATCGCTCCCTTGTCGGTGCCTTGGTCGAAGAGCCAGGCTGTCTCCAAGACGAGTAGCCGGAACTGCCTCAGCTGCACCCAACTGTCGGCGATCTTCTCCTGCACCATCTGCTTCGCCGCGAGCGACTCTCCTGCGGTCGTGCGGGACAGGACCCGCTCGCACATCATCTCGAAGGCGCGCTGGGCCTGAGCGACGGTGCGCATCGCGTGGTGCAGTCGGCCACCGCCGAGGCGTGTCTGGGCGATCGCGAAGGCCTTGCCCTGCTCTCCCAGCATCGCCGAGTGCGGAACCCGGACATCGGTCAGGCGCATGTGTGCGTGGTCAGGGGCGACCTCGCCGTAGAAGCCGTAGTTGCGCACAAGCTCGAGGCCTGGTGTGCCCGCGTCGATGATGAACATCGACGCCTTGTCGTACGGGCTGGCGGCGTCGGGGTCGGTGACGACCATCATGATGTAGAAGTCGGCATGCTCGGCGTGCGAGGCGAACCACTTCTCGCCGTTGATCACCCATTCGTCGCCGTCGCGCACCGCGAGCGTGGTGAAGGCGGTGGGGTCGGCGCCGCCTTGCGGCTCGGTCATCGAGAAGCAGGACTTGATCTCTTGGGCGAGCAGCGGGGTGAGGTACTTGTCCTTCTGCTCGGGGGTGGCGAAGTGGGCGAGGATTTCCGAATTGCCGCTGTCGGGTGCCTGGGCTCCGAAAACGACGGGTCCGAAGCGGGACATGCCGAACTTCTCGTTCATCAGTGCGAGCTTGAGCTGGCCGAAACCTTGTCCGCCGAGCTCGGGGCCGAGGTGGCACGCCCACAGCCCGCGGGCCTTCACCTCGGCCTGGAGCGGGCGCACCAGTTGGATGAAATCGGGGTTCTTGAAGTCAGATGTCGGACCCAGGACGTAATCGAGGGGCTGGACCTTCTCGCGCATGAAGGTTTCGATCCAGTCCAACTCGGGCTGCCACTCGGGATTGTTCTCAAAGCTCCACATGGTGTGCATGTTCCTTTCAGACGGTCTGGCCGTCGCTCAGCGTGGGGCGAACGCCGCCTATGCCTTGGGTCCGCCCGCGACGTAGATGACCTGCCCCGATACGAAGCCTGCGCCCTCGCTCACCAGGAAGGAGACGACGTTGGCGATGTCCTCTGGGACCCCGGCTCGGCCGACAGCGGCGGCGGCGGCGGCGCGCTCGACGAAGTCCTCGAACGAGATTCCCATCCGTTCGGCAGTGATCCTGGTCATCTCTGTCTGGATGAAGCCCGGAGCGATGGCGTTCGCTG
Source organism: Nocardioides sp. S5-5 (assembly GCF_054954065.1). NCBI lineage: Bacteria > Bacillati > Actinomycetota > Actinomycetes > Propionibacteriales > Nocardioidaceae > Nocardioides > Nocardioides sp. S5-5. Next base: position 2,165,830 of record NZ_CP199913.1, on the reverse strand, counting down.
TCACTCCGAACTTGCCGAGCTCAAGGGCCAGTGACTTCGTAAACCCCTGCAAGCCGGCCTTAGCCGCGGAGTAGTTGACTTGTCCCCGATTGCCCAGCGCTGATGTCGAGGACAGGTTGACGATCCGCCCCCAACCGCTGTCGACCATGTGCTTCTGGACGGCCCGCGACATCAGGAAGGCACCGCGCAGATGCACATTCATCACCGTGTCCCAGTCGTCTCGCGACATCTTGAACAACAGGTTGTCCCGTGTGACGCCGGCGTTGTTCACTAGCACAACCGGGGGGCCAAGTTCGACGGCGACCTGCTCAACCGCCGCAGTCACCGCGGCCTCATCGGCCACATTTGCCGGAACTGCCAAGGCGCGGCCCCCGGATGCTTCGATAGCCTCAACGACGTTCTTTGCTGCCGTGTCGTCGAGATCCAGCAGACCGACGGAGAAGCCGTCTTGCGCCAGGCGCACCGCAGTGGCGGCGCCTATCCCCCGTCCAGCGCCCGTCACGATCGCCACTCGGCCGTTGACCACAGTCACACTCGCTCTCTTCCTCGAACCCTGGCGACAGGGCTCTCACGCTCCTCGTCGCGGCACGCACAGGAGGCGAACCGATGGAAAGTCTAGTCGTTTAACGATCGTTCGACAACCCCGCCAAGTTCCGGTCGGGTCGACGTGCCGAGAAGTATCACTCGTTCCGGTAGTAGGCGCGACGTGGCTTCGTTGCCAGCAGCGGCGGTAGGTCGGAGGCACCCTGGCTGGCACGGAAGGCCATGTACGCGGCATCGTGGCTTGCCGACTCCCACCTCTCAATGATCATCCATCGAGCCTCGTTGTCGGCGTCGATCAGTACCTCGACGCCGGAGCACCCGTCAAAGCCGCGGGTGACGGCGAGAGACTGCTCCATGCGGGCACGCGCCGCGTCCAACGCTTCCTCTTTGAACTCCAGCTCCAGGACCACAGTGACCATGCTCATCCGGTTGTCTCCACTCCCGCGTGGTTAGCGGTCTCATCGGGTCGGTTGGGCGTCACGCCCAGGTAACTTGCTTCGACCGCGCCGAGGTCCGCCGCGAGGGTCGCGGCATCTCCTTCGATCACTACCCTGCCGTGTTGGAGGACATAGGCTCGGTCGGCGACGGCCAATGCCTGTGCCGCGAACTGCTCCACTAGCAGGACCGCGCTGCCCGCTTCGGCAGCCTGGCGGGCCATGGACAACATCCGCTTGACGACGATCGGTGCGAGGCCGAAGGAGACCTCGTCGGCCAGAACCAGTCTCGGCTTGCCGACCATCGCACGGGTCAGTGCCAGGATTTGCTGCTCGCCCCCCGACAGGTGGCCAGCGAGGCGGCCTTGCAGCGCCGCGAGTTCGGGGCTGATCGCGTAGGCAGCGTCCGGGTCGACTTTGGCCAAGCGGAGGTTGTCACGCACTGTCAACGCTCTGACGATGCCGCGCGAGTCGGGAAGGTAGGCCAAACCGCTCTTGGCGCGAACGTGCAAGGGTGCCTTCGTGGCTTTCCCGAAGTACTCGACATCCCCACGCGATGCCATGACCCCCGCCAGTGCGGCCAGGGTCGTTGTCTTCCCCGCGCCGTTGGCGCCGAGGATCACAACCAGTTCGCCGGGATCGACGTGCAGGTCGATCCCGTGGAGCACGTCGATGGCGCCGTATCCGGCGGTCAGTCCCCGAGCGGACAGAGCGTGGGTGGTTGTCACAGTCACTGTGCTCCTCCTCCCGCTTGAGCGGCAGCTACTTCCTCGACCTCATCGGACTCGAGGTCGCCCAGGTAGGCGGCACGCAGAATCGGGTCGGCCAGCGCTTCGGTTGTCGGTGCGCTGACGATCGTGGCGCCGAAGTCCAGAGCGACAACGCGGTCGCACACTGCCGCGACCAGGCTCATGTCGTGCTCGACCAGCAAGATTCCGATCCCCCGCTGCTCGACCACCTGACGCAACACCCGTCCCAGGCTCTCGGTCTCGCTGGTGTCCAAGCCGGCAGCGGGCTCATCGAGCAGCAGCACTGACGGCTCCAAGGCGAGGGCACGAAGCACGCCCAGCAGACGCTGATGGCCCTGACTGAGCTCATCGGGCATGACGTCCAAGTCCACCCCCAGCGCGATCGCTTCGTCGTGGATGCGCTCATCCAGCTCGATCGACCGGTGGTAGAGCGGATCCAGGACCCAGTCCTTCCAGGAGACGCGGTTGCCAGCCACCGCCAGGTTCTCGGCCACCGTGAGGTCATTGAATGCCTCGACTGTTTGGAACGACCTGCCCATCCCCCGACCGGCCCGCTGGTGCACAGACATCCGTGTCAGGTCACGCTCTCCCAAGCGTACCGAACCCGATGCCGGCGACAGGAAGCCTGTGATCGCATCCAGCGCCGTCGTCTTGCCCGCGCCATTGGGTCCGACCAGACCGACGACCTCGCCCGGCCGGACCACCAGCGAGAGGTTCTTGACCGCAGTCACCGGTCCGTAGCGTACGGTCAGGTCACTGATTGCCAGCTCCTCCCCCGAGCGACCGGCACGCGCAGGCACCACCCGACGAGGCTGCTTACGGCGCGGCTTGTTGCCACGCGATCGCTTGATGTCAGCCGCGGCCACCAGACCATGCGGGTTCAGCGCCAACGTCAAGATCAGGAAGAACCCGGACGCGATCACCAAGATCCGCTCCAGAACACTCACATCGCTGAAGATGACAGTGATGATGCCGTTGGGGGCCATCAAGCCACCGACCACAGCGCCGAGCACGTACCCGACACCGCCGATCAAGGTGAACATCACCACGTTCAGCGACTCCACCAGCGTGAACCGGGTGTAGGTCGCAGTAGAACTCGAGAAGGCGATCAGGATACCGCCTAGCGACGCCAGAGCGGAGGAGATACAGAACGCGATGAACTTCATCTGCGGCAGGGAGATCCCAACTGCGGACGCGGCTCGCTCGCTGCTGCGCATAGCGATCAACCGCCGGCCCGTTCGTCCACCCCGAACATTAGCCACCGCGTAGGCGGCCAGCGCCAACACAACCAGTGTGAACGCCGCGTACCGCTGCGGATGATTCACGCCGTCGATCGCCAGGGGGCCGATGGCTGGCATCTCGATGGGCGTACCGCTGTAGCCGTCCACGGTGAACCACCCGTTCACGAGCACAACGTTCTCGAACGCAACCGCCAGACCGATGGTGGCGATCGCCAGCACCGGTCCGCGCGTCCGCAGCGCCGGCGCGGCGAACACAGCACCGGTCAGTGTGCCTGCGATGACGCCGAGCACCACCACGACCAAGAACGGCCATCCGAACGCATAGCTGATCCGGGCCGCCTCCAATGCGCCGAGGCCGGCGATCACCATCTGCGCAAGCGATGTCTGGCCGGCTAGACCGGTCAGCACCACCAACGACAGACCGACCAGCGCCATTGCCGCCGAACGGGTTACACCAGTGGCGAGGCTGCCGCTCAGCAACATCACCCCGGCGCACCCCACGACGATGAGGCCGAGCAATGGCACGATCCCGATCGTGCGGCGACCCAGCATCGGCATCCGTGTTGCCAACTCGCCCCGCACAGGGAAGGCCGAACCGCGCAGCATCAGCACCGTGATGATGACTGCCAGCGGGACGGCATCCGACCAGCCACTGGCCAGGCTCGGCGGGAGGATGTCGGACTGGTATCGGGTCACGAGCGCCTGTCCTATCCCAAGCCCGAGCCCACCGATGGTCGTCCACAGGTAGGACTCGAATCGCCCGATCATGGCCGCCGCGAGAGCCGGGATGATCAGGAGGATGAACGTCGCCTGAGGAACGACATTGACGATGGGAGCGAGCATCACGCCTGCCAGGCCCGCCAGGGCGGCGCCCACCGCCCAGTTGGCGACCGCCACACTGCCAGACGCGATCCCGAACGATCCCGCCACGACCGGGCTCTCCGCTACCGCCGTGGTCGCCAGACCCAGCCGGGTTCGGCGCTGCAGCACCGCCAGTGCCGCGGCCAGCAGGATCGCCAAGCCCACCAAGATCAGCCGGTCGTACGGGATCTGCAGGCTGTCTCCGATACTCAGCGCACCCCGTGGATAGAACGACGGCACGACGATTCTCGAGATCTCCTCCCCGAAGGTCAGAAGCATGCCCTGCTGGACGATGGCGAGCACCCCCAACGTTGCCATCATCTTGACCAGCGCGGGGGCGGTCCGCAGCGGATGCATCACGAGAAGCTGCACCAGCACGCCGATTACCAATGCAAGCAGCACCGACACCACGGCGGCCAGCGCCATGGGCCACTCCTGCTTGGCTGTCAAGAATACGTACAGCGTCGCCGAGGCATATGCAATCGCGCCGTGCGCCAGGTTCAGGACGCCAGAGCCTCGGTAGACCTGGACTAGCCCCAGCGCGGCGACGACATACGCGCCGCCAGCGCCGAGGCCGAGCAGGGCGTAGCTCAGGATCTCCACCATTTACTCCGCTCGTGCAGAATCGTTCGAGAGGGCCTGTTTAGTTCGTGCCGAAGATCGGCTCGTATTCCTTGGTGCGTCCAGCGACGACCTTTCCGTCCTCGACGATCGCCGGGAAGTAGCTCATGGTCTTCAGGGCTGGGTACTTCGGGTCCGGACCCGGCTTGGTGAAGTCAAGGGGCGGAGTCAGGCCGCCGCCGTCGTAAGAGCTCACCTTCTTGAGCGCCTCCAGCACAGTGGTGCGGTCGATGGTCTCCAGCCCCTGGGTGGCAACATTCAGCAGGTCGAGCGAGAGCCAGGATGCCTTGGTGTTGTCACCGGACTCGCCCGATTCACCGATCGCGTCGAGGTCCTCGAGGTAGGCCTTGTTCCCCGGCACGTCCACATCGTCGGTCGGGTGCATCATGGCCAGCGGCGTGCCCTCCGCGGCCGCACCGAGGTTGGTGATCGCGTCGTTGGGAAGGGCCAGGCCCGAGGTGTAAAACGGCACGTCGATGCCGAGTTGGTCCCGCACCAGCAGCGCCTGCTGGGTGGTAGCTGAAAGCAGCGACAGGATCGCAACGTCAGCACCGTCGCTGACAGCTCGCACCTGTGCGGTGACATCAGTGGCCGTCAGTGGCACCTGAACGAGCTTGCTGATCGCCGGACCGCCGTGTGACTCGATCACATCGGTTGCGAGCTCAGCGGCGGCCTGGCTGTTGGCCGTCTGTACGGCGGCGAAGTTGATCGTCTTGGCGTCGGGGTGATCGAGGTAGGCCATCGCCGCGCGGCCGCCCTGCGATGCCTGAACGCCAGAGCTGACGGGGAAGACGTTGGACAGGGTACGGTCGTTGTCGGTGTAGGCGATTGCGGGAATGTTGGCCAGACCGGCGTCCTCGGCGACGGTACCGAGGTCCCCGATGCCGACGTTGGTGGCAGCGAGAGCGACCACGTCCGGGTCGTCGACAGCTTCCTTGGCGCAGTTGACCGCGACGTTCGGGTCCAGTTCGGTCTTGCAGAAGACGAGTTCGATCGGACGGCCGGAACCACCCAGACCGTTCTCCTCTTCGTTGATCCGGCACACGCGGGCCTCGGCACCCGCGTGGACTCCCGGCTGCTGCGACAGACCCGCGGCATCCTCGTCGATGATGACGACCACCTTCACCGGGTCTCCCGTGGCGGCGGTTCCGGTATCTCCACAACTGCCGGCGCTGCCAGCCTCGTCGTCGCCGCCACATGCTGCCAGCGTCGTTGCTGCTAGCAGTGATGCGCCTGCGACAGCCATGAACCTGGCCCTCTGCGCCACTCGCGTCTTCACGAACCGGTCTCCTTCGGGATGATTGTGATCGATCATTGTGATCGCTGATTAGCAACTGCTGCTGCCTCATGTGAGGCCGCCGCTTCGCGGCAGTGGAGTCACCTCCGCATGCGATCGGGCGCTCTCCGAGTCCTGAACGATCGATCGATTTGCCTACTATGTGGGACCCGTCACAGCACTGTCAAGGACTGGTCGGGTCACGGGTTGGATACGTCCGGAGGCTCAAGCCCGGTGGACGCGATTGGTGAGTTCGCCGCCCGTGACGAAGGCATCGATCTGTCGCACGACCAGGTCAAGAAGCCGCTGGGGAATGGAGTCCGAGTTTCCTCCAACATGCGGGGTGAGCACGAGGTTCGGTGCGTTGAAGAGCGGGTGCCCCGGTGGCAACGGTTCGGGATCTGTGACATCGAGAGCGGCAGCGATGCGGCCCGCGCGGAGGGCGTCTACCAGGGCGTCGGTGTCGATGACGGCGCCTCGGCCGACATTGGAGAGCAGCGCGTGTTCCTTCATGGCTGTGAGGAAGTCGCGATCAACCAGTCGCATGGTCGACGGCGCACCGGGAAGGGCGATCACCACGATGTCGTAGGAGGAGAGTCGCGGCCGGAGCTCTGCCAGGTGCCTGACCACCACGCCGTCCTCGACCCGCGCCGAGCGCGCGTAAGGGTCGATCATGGCGTCGAAGGCACGCAGCCGGCGCGCGATCGCCTTGCCAACGCCGCCGTATCCAAGGAGGGCGACGTGCTTGCCCCACAGGCCACGCACTTCGTCGGCCCAAGAGTCGGGACGATCTACCCAGCCGGGTATGAACGCACCCGACCTGATCTGTGCGGCGTGCCGGCCGTATGCGCGCAGAGACGCGAGAATTCCGAGCAGGCAGGTCTCGGCCGTGGTGTCCTCAACAACTCCCGCCGCGTTGTAGACAGCTGTCTGCGTGGGCAGGTCGCGGAGGTACTCAGAGCCCAGGCTCGGTAGTTGGAGCGCCTTGAGGCCGGGCAGCAGGCGCCAGTCGGGGCGCACTCCCTTATACACGCTCTGGTCGGTCGCGGCGAACCGCACGCGGTCTCCGTCGGCTTCTCTATCGATGGTCGTCCAGAAGGCCCACTCGTACCGTGCGGGGAGACGGTGGAGCGCGTATCCCTCATGGGGGACAAGGATCAACTCAGTGGGAGACACGTTCACGCTCCGCGAGGTCTGCGCGCACGAGCAGGTCGGGTCCGAGGTCGGCAAGCGAGGCAGCGCCCAGCAGTGTCATCGCCCGTTCGACTTCAGCTCGAAGCAGCCGCAGTACATGCTCGACGCCTTCCTGTCCACCCGCGGCCAGGCCGTAGACGGCCGGCCGGCCTATCCCCACCGCTCGGGCGCCGAGGCATAGCGCCTTGACCACATCTGTTCCCCTGCGGATGCCGCCATCGACCAAGACAGGGAAGTCCCGCCCTACCGCCTCGACGATGCCCGGAAGGGCGGCAGGCGCGGTGATCGCCCCGTCGAGTTGCCGTCCCCCGTGGTTGGACACGATCACTGCGTCTGCGCCGCGGTCGCGTGCTCGGACCGCGTCGTCGGATCGCAGCACTCCTTTGACGTACAGCGGACCCGGCCATGTCTCGCGGATCCAGTCCAGGTCCGACCACTCGAAGCCGCGGAACAGCCCCTGGGTCGCGGCGGCTGACCTCACTGCAGCTGCGAGACCACCGTGCTCGACGAAGAGGCGGGCGGAGATCCGGCCATGCCGCGCCATTGCGTACGTCCAGGACGGGTGTCGCGCGGCGTTGAGCATGCGGCGGGGGGTGAAGGTGGGCGGCGAGCCCACCCCGGCTCGCCGCTCCCATTCTCGGTTGCCGTAGGTCGGTACATCGACCGTCACCACCAGCGCCTGGAAGCCCGCGGCACCCGCACGGTCGACCAAGCGCCGACTCGCTGATCGCTCGTCGTCGCTCCCGACTCGCTGTGGATAGAGCTGGAAGAAGTGACGCGGCTGACACGAGGAAGCGAACTCTTCGGGCGTGTAGCTGGCGGCGGTGCTCAGCACCGAGACCGTGCCGGCACGCTCAGCGGCGCGCGCGATCGCAGGCTCGCCTCGCCAGTCCGCGAGTCCCGACAGGCCGGTTGGTGCGATATGCAGCGGGAACCCCAGGGTGGCGCCCGGGATAGCGACCGAGAGGTCCGATGCGGTCTTACCTGTGAGCACGCGAGGCGCGAGCGTCCAAGCGTCGAAGGCATTGACGTTCGCCCTCACCGTTGCCAAGTCGTCGGCACCACCGTCGATGTAGGCCCAGGCCATGTCAGGCAAGCGGCGACGTGCCCGCTTCCGGACGTCCTCGACGGACAACGGCTCCTTCGAGGCCCGCCATTGGAATCTCCAAGATCTGTTCACGGTCGCGGTTGCTCCGACGCCGTGGGGACTGCGCGAGTCACTTCGTGCCCCCGTCGAGAGGGAGTATGGCACCGGTGCAGAAGGCCGAGGCGCTGCTGGCGAAGTAGAGGGCGGCTCCGACGATGTCCTCGGGCTCGCCTGCGCGTGCGAGGAGCCGGTTGTTCGCAACACGCTCGAGGATCTCGTCTGTCCAAGCGTGGGAGATGTCGGTGAGGAAGGGACCGCACTGGATCGCGTTGACGCGCACCTTCGGGCCGAGCGCTCGGGCAAAGCCGAGCGTGATGTTGTTCAGGCCGGCCTTGGCCGCGGCGTACGGGAGCGCGGTCGGCTCAGCGCGCACGGCCGCCAGCGAGCTGATGTTGATGATCGATCCACCATCGCCTTCCACCATCCGCTTTCCGACCAAGGCGCTGAGCCGGAACGGTCCTTTGAGGTTGATCCCGATGACCTTGTCGAAGAGCTCCTCGCTGACCTGGTCCAGACTGGGGTAGAGCGGCGATAGGCCGGCGTTGTTCACCAGTACGTCGACGTGGCCGAACTCCGCGTACGCAGCGTCGACGAGGCGGTCGCAGTCGTCCCATTCACCGACATTGCAGGCAACGGCAAGAGCCCTGCGGCCGTAGGTTTCACGGATGGAGGAGGCAAGCTCCTCGCAGTTGTCGAGTTTGCGGCTGGCGATCACCACGTCTGCGCCGTTCGCTGCGAAGGCCTCGACAACCACCTTGCCCAGCCCGCGGCTCCCTCCGGTGACCAGCGCCACCCTGTTGCTCAACATTGAGGTCTCCTCCTCGAGATTCCAACAGTCTTCATGATCAGCCCAGAGTCCGTGGCAAGCCCGTGGCTTTGCCGGCGCCCGTGGTCGGCGATCCGCCGAACCCGAAGAGCCGGGCGGCGACGCGCCGCATCTGGATCTCCTCAGAGCCTTCGGTGATGCGGTAGCGCCGATGGTGGCGGTAGATGTGCTCGAACGGCATGTGACGGGTGTAGCCGATCCCGCCGTGGACCTGGATCGCCCTGTCGGCGGCCTCGCACACGAATCGGTTGGCGCGGTAGTTGCACATCGAGACCTTGTCGCTCAGCTCCAGCTGGGTCGCGCGGTCCAAGTCATAAGCGGTCTTGCGAACCAGCCAGCGCAGCATCTCGGCCTCTGTTTGGAGTTCGACGAGCGGCCACTGGATTGCCTGGTGAGTCGCGAGCGCCCGACCGAAGCTCAGCCGGTTCCGCGCGTACTCGACGCTGCGGTCGACGCAGTACTGGCCGGCGCCCACGCCGGAGGCAGCTTGACGGATCCGGTTCTCGTGCACGAAGGTCTGCGCGACCAGCAGACCCTCGCCGACCTCACCGAACACGGCCGTACCAGGCACGCGCACGTCCTTGAGGGTGACCTCTGAGGCGTCCGTCGGCATGTTGAACGTCCACCAGTTGAACTCGACATTCAGTCCGGGCGCCTGTGCCGGTACGAAGAATGCCGTGATGCCGCGCGCGTCACCAGGGTTGCCGCTGGTGCGCGCGAACACGATGTCGTGCGTCGCGTGGTTCATGCCGGAGTTGAACCGCTTGGCCCCACTGATGACCCAGTCACTGCCCTGCTGGACCGCGGTCGTCTCCATCCAGGTCGCATCCGAGCCATGATCCGGCTCGGTGAGCCCGAACCCGACACGCTTCGCCCCTACCAGCAGCGGTTCGAGAAACTCTTCCTTCTGCTCGGCTGAGCCGAAAGCCAGAAGCATGTGAATGACGGGGAAGTTGCCCACCACCGACGACTCAGTCTGCAGATCGTTGTGCAGCCCCAGACCCTTGCGTGCGAGGTGCTCACGGATCACCGCCATGTCGAGGTTGGTGCCGTCTTGACCACCGACGTCGTTGGGGAGCGCGTAGCGCAACCAGCCTGCAGAATCGGCACGACGGCGCATCTCCCACAACAGCTCAGTCCACTCAGGTCGCGCTACGCCACCGTTCTCGAAGTCGGTGCGGGCCCACTCGCGGCGGTGGTCGAAGAAGCGCTCGTTGTCGTCCTGCGCTTGCAGCGAGACGATCTCCCGCTCGATGAACGCGTCGAGTTGGGTCAGCTTGGCGACCAGGTCGGCCGGCAGTTCGAAGTCCACCTGTGTATCTCCTTATCGATCGTTCGGCTAGGGTGTCACTAAGTCGACCGGATGGGAAGGGCAGGACGTGACGGACGCCACCGACAGGGTCCATGTGTCGCAGCACGACGGCATCGCGACCGTTGCGTTGAACAGGCCCGAGAAGCGCAACGCACTGGACTCCTTGATGTTCGAGACTCTCGTGGTCGTCGGCGAGTCGCTCAAAGACGACAGCAGCGTGCGCGCAGTAGTGCTCAGCGGGGAGGGGCCTGACTTCTGCGCCGGCCTTGACTTCGACTCGTTCTCCGCCATGCGGAGCGGGGACCTCGACACCTCTTCGAAGCTTCTGCCCTCCGCCGGGCCCGCCAAGGCGCGGGGCCAGCGGGCGGCCTACGTCTGGTCGGAGATCCCGGTGCCTGTGATCGCTGCCGTCCGCGGCAACGCCCTCGGAGGAGGATTGCAGATAGCCCTGGGCGCCGATATTCGCGTCGTCCACCCCGACGCGAGGCTCGGTGCACTCGAAGTCGGGTGGGGCCTGATTCCGGACATGACGGGCACCCAGGTGCTCCCGCGCCTGGTCGGACCCGACACCGCCGCGGAGCTCATCTACACCAGCAAGGTGGTCAACGGCGAAGAAGCCGTCCGCATCGGGCTCGCGACTCGAGTCGACGAAGACCCCCTTGCGGCCGCTGAGGAACTGGCACGAACGATCGCTTGCCAGAGCCCTCACGCCATCCGCGCCGCCAAACGTCTGCTCGGTCTCGCGGGCCATGCCGACACGGACTCCGGCTTCGCCGCCGAACAGCAAGAGATCGCGACCTTGATCGGCAGCCCCAACCAGGTCGAGGCCGTCGCGGCCAGATTCGCGAAGCGTCGACCCGACTTCGTCGATCCCTGATCGCGCCACACCCCTGCTGGGTCTCCACGATTGCCGGGCACTCTGGCACACAGACAGGGGCCGTCAGGAAAAGTAGGCGCGCCCAATCTGAGCGACCGCGCTGTCGGGGACGGATGACTCGCCTTCCGGCGGCATGAACGCCAGGGCCGGAGTGTCAACGCCTTGGTCAACGTAGTCGCGGATCTTCGCGACGATCTCGGAGATGCTGCCGTAGGCAAAAAGCTCGTCGACCAACGAGTCGGGGATGGCATCAAGAGCGGCCCTGCGGTCACCCGCCTGCCACGCTGCCCACATAGGCTCCAACTGCTCAGCACGACCAAGCCAGCGATGGAACTCGGCGTACACGGGCACATTCAGGTAGGCAGCAATAGCCCGTTTAGCCGTCGCTCGCACTGCTGCAGCGTCCTCACTGGGGATGACGAAGATCCGGGCCACGAGCTCGGCATCGGCGTTCACCTCACGAACGGTCTTGGACACCTGCTTCACGTCGCCGGGTGCCAGCCAATTGGTGATAGCGCCATCGCCCACGCTCCCTGCCAATCGCAGCATCCCCGGGCGGAGGGCGGCGATGAGGAGCCGTGGCTGCTGCGCTGGCACGCGTTCCAGACGGAAGCCGCTGATGGTGAAGCTGTCGCACGTCATGTCCACCCGCTCCCCGGTGAGTGCCCGGCGCACGAAGGTCACGACATCGCGCACACGCTGGACGGGATTTCGGAATTCGACCCCGTTCCACTGCTCGACAATCACATTCGAGCTCGTGCCAATGCCAATCGCCACCTCGCTGCGCGCCAGGTCAGCCAGGGAGGCAGCGGACATGGCCATGAGGGCGGGGCTGCGGGTATAGGCGGGCAGGATGGCAGTACCGAGCCGGAGCGAGGGATGGCTGACCGCGGCGGCCGCCAGTGGAGTCAGACCGTCGGCTCCTGATGCCTCCGCCGACCACAGGTCGGTGTATCCACTGGCCACGACATCTTCGAGCAGACTCTGCTGGTCGGCGAGCGGTCGGCGGTCGAAGGGCACGGTGAGTCCGAGCCTTGTCATCCTTGTCATTCGAGTCCTTTCGGGGTTGTGCGCGCTCGTCGGAACAACGCCTCCTGCACGAGGCTCGCCCATAGGACGCCGTTTGGTGAGCTCAGCGTTCCGGTGTACATGCCGCGGCCCCCCGCCGTGGTTTGGGGCGTGAGGTCCATCAAGATCCAGGAGTCGGCCCGCGCCGGCCGATGGAACCAGACCGCGTGGTCGAGGCTGCTCATCGACTGGAAGGTGCCGTCCTCCAGGGGTGCCAATCCCGTCCGGATGTCCGAGAGGTAGGTGAGCGCAGCTGCATGCCACAGCGGCGCGTCGGGTAGGTCTGCGGTGCATCTGGCCCATACCCGCGTCGAGACGCGGGTTTGGGGGAACGGCTGTGGCGGGACGCGCACCTCATAGGACGCCAGCCGCTTGATCTCGCCCGAAGGGGCCTCAGCTGGCCGGATGCTGGTCGGGAGCTGTGCGACTTGGTGGTCCTTGCCAACCTCCGGCCGATGGAACGAAGCGGCAAGGCTGAAAATCACTTCGCCACGCTGCAGGGCAACCACTCGTCGCGCCGAGTAGGAATTTCCATCGTGGTCGGACTCAACCTTGAACACGATCGGCCTCGATGGGTCCCCGGGCCTCAAGAAGTAGCCGTGCAGGGAGTGCGGTGCGCGATCCGTCTTCACCGTGAGGCCTGCCGCCATGAGCGCCTGAGCAGCGGCCTGGCCACCATAGAGGTTGAACGGCTCTTCATAGACCACGGTTCCGCGGAAGAGGCCGTCGTCAAGCCGCTCAAGATCGAGCAACTCGGTGAGCGAAACGTCTTGAATGCTCCCGATCGGCGCATTCTGCGGTTCCGTCTGACTCATACTGTCGAGCACCGCCTGAGACTAATCGATCGTTCAGTAAAACGCCAGTTGCTCTGCTCAGGCATTGCCCTCAATTGTCCATGAGCCCGGGAAGCCAGAGAGCGAGATCGGGAACGAAGATGAGGGTGACGACGAGCCCGATGGCGACGATGACGAACCAGAACACGCCCCGGAATACGTCCATCAGCGAGATTGCCTGGCCCAAGTTCACCTCGGGTCGTTGCGCGATTCCGTGGATGATGAAGGACAACATTCCGACGGGAGGCACGACCATCCCGATCTCGCACAGGAGCACGAGGAAGACCCCGAACCAGATCAGATCGATGTCGAGCTGCTCGAGTACGGGGATGAGGATGGGAACGGTGAGGAGCATCATCGCCAACTCGTCCATGAGCATTCCCATGACGACATACATCACGACGAGAATGAGGAGGAATGGCGTGGCGTCGAGCCCAATGTCGATGACCCACATCGACGCCTTCTGGACAACGCCGCTCATGGAGATCGTGAACGTCAACAACGTGACGCTCATGATGAGGAACATGATCGCCGCTACCGCGGCGACCGTGCTCATGAGGGCCTCGCCTAACTGCCGCAGGTAGTTCTTGAGGCCATCGCGCCGCCCAAACCAAGCGCCGATGAGGATGGTTGCCAGCGCGGCGACGGCGCCTGACTCGGTGGTCGTGGCGACACCAGAGTAGATGCCTCCGACGATGATGAACGCCAGCAAGTAGACCGGCCACAGCCGGGCCAGTGCGAGCAGTCGTGTCGACCAGGTGAATTGCGAGGTATCGGCGCGCGGGGCGAGCTCGGGATTGATACGCGCCCGCACCACGATGAGCACTGCGAAGAGGAGCGCGAGAATGGTCCCAGGCACGAGGCCGGCCAATAGTTGCGGGCCAACCGGCGTCTGCGCTATTCCCGCATAGATGACGACAGTAAGGCTCGGCGGGATGAGCATCTTCAACACGCCAGCCATCGTCACAGTGCCCACCGCAAGTCGCGGCGCATAGCCGGCGCGCAGCATCTCGGGGATACCGACCCGACTCGTTGCGTACGCCACGCCGAGCGTGCTGCCGCTGGCGGCAGACATCCCAGCCCCTGCAAAGACAGTCGCGACGCCTAGGCCTCCAGGCAGGCCGCCAATCCACTGCTTGGCAGCGTCGAAGATCATGGCGGCGATACCGGTGTGAACTAGGACCATTCCCATGAGAATGAACATTGGGATGACGCTCAGCGTCCAACTCGCCGAACTCGAGTGCGGGATGGATTCGAACGCGAACTCGATCACACGCCAACCACCCATAGCCCAGAGCCCGAGAACGGCCGGCACTCCCATAGCGACGGCGACGTGCACGCCGGCCATCATGAGCAGGACAGTCTGCGTGAGCACGAGTGCTCCGATATCCTGCCTTGAGAGGGGCGCGAAGAGGATGAGCACGGCGAGAACTGTGGCGGCTCCTAGCGCGAGGGCGAGCAAGGCCAAACCGATCCGCTCTCGCGTGATGCGGGCATTTCGGGGTGAGGGCGGGCCGCCAGCATCGACCTCAGAAGCGATGCCGTGGGTCTCTTCCGCCTGCTCCGTCGCTTGGCTGGCAGTCTCTGCCATCGTCGGTGTCCTGTCTTCGTTGCTCACTTGCGGGATGAGGTGCCTGACCATCCGCCCCGAACTGTCGCGTCGCTGCCGCATCGGGCGCGACGTTGGGTCGAATCGCTACCGGGCGGGCCTCAGATAAAGTCACCGCCGGACTCGCCGGGGCCGCCCCGCGCCACGTCGTGAATCGTCGTCAGGCACTGGAGTGCAAGCGCAGCGAATCCGACGGGCATCAGGAACTTGAAGGGCCAGACCAGGATCCACTCTGGCCCTCCGGCCGCGAGTTCGCGCAACTCGTAGCTCGCCGCCGCCGTGTTCCAACTGTAGTAAGCGAACATGAGGGCGAGCAGGAAGAACAAGACGAGGCTGAAGACCTCAGTTGCTCGCTGCCAGTTCGGGCTTAACAGTTCGGGAATCACCGTAGCCCGGACGTGCTCACCGCGCAGCTGGGTGTATCCCATGGCGCCGAAGACAATGGTTACCATCCACCAGTTCTGGGTCACCTCCAGCGTCCCGACCATCGGATGGTTGAAGAGCGTCCGCCCGACCACATCCACGATGATCTGGATCATCAGGGCGATGCAGGCCACGGCCGCTAGCACCGCTAGGCTGGTCGAGACGGCTGCCAGGACACGAACCCATCCCGGTCGTGTCACTGATCCAGCGGCATCCGCTGTCAAGCCAGCCTCTGGGCTGTGATGGTCAGTCCTGCTCTCGCTCACAGACTACTCCTGCGTTGTCCGGTTGTGTGTGCGGCGGCCGTGCGGTCGCGACCTCCGCTCTGCGCTGCGGGGATCGCCGTGGCCGGCGATCCCCGCGCCAGGAGCCACGGGTCGTTTCGCGGTCTACTGCGGCTCCCACCCCAGCACAAGCGCGTCGTGGAACTTGGCGAGATCGAACGTTGTGGCATCAACGTAGGACTGCTCACCCTCACCTTCGGCTGCGGGCGCGTCCTCGAAGCCGAACCCGGTGACGACTTCGCTCCACCGGTCGGCCGTAGCGACGAAGTCGTCAATGACGCCTTGCGGGTCGTCGACCCCGTCGGGGGCACGCTCGGCTAGGCCCGCGTTCCACTCGTCGAAGTGAGCGTCCAGCGCCTCGTTGATGGGAGTCGGATCACCGAAGATGATCCCATTCTTCGACGGTCCATCGGTCGCGAACGTGGCGTACTCCTGGTTCCACACCTCAAGCTGCTTGGTGACGTAGATCTTGGCGCCTTCGGCGAAGATGCGCTGGGCCTCGACCGGCAGACTGTTCCACCTGTCCAAGTTCATCGCCACCGTCGACCCGCCAATGCCCGGGAGGTTGACCGGATAGAAGTAGTCCGCGATCTCCCATAGGCCGAAGGTGATGAGGTACGGCGCGTGGTAGGGCACGCAGTCGATCACCCCGCGCTGTAGGCCTTCGTAGAGCTCTGCGTAGGCCAGCGTTACCGGAACCATGCCCAGCGCCTCGAACGCCTCGGTGAAGGTGGGTCCTGGGGTCCGCACCCGGAGGCCCTTCAGGTCGTCCGCACTTTCGATGGGGTCTTTGCACAGCAGGCTGCTGCTCGGCGCCGACCCGTTCGCGACCGGCAAGATGTTGTGCTGCTCGAACTCCGCCGTCACGGCTTCGTTCGAGGTGACGAACTCGAGGAGTGCGCCATTGCCCTGGAACTGCCCGAAGGGAAAGTTGGGACTGACCAGACTCGCCAGTTCGCTGGTGTAGTTGAAGACAGGCACCTCCTGGGGCGCGAACGAAGCGACCACGGGAGCGATGTCGACCACGCCGCTCTCCAACGCCTTCAGGTGCTCCTCGGGCCCCATCAGTGAGTTGGACCAGTAGCTGTCTACCTTGATCTTGCCGTCTGTCTGCTCCTCGATGTACTCGAACATCGCGATCAGTCCCAGACTCGTTGCGTCCTTTCCGGTCGTGTTGTTGCTGTGCGTGAGAGTCATGGGCTCGAAATCGTCGAGCCACGAACCCGTGTTGGCACCGCTGCCTCCACCGTCGTCGGAGCCGCAGCCTGCGGCAACGAGTGCTAGCGCAAAGGCAACCCCAACCCCCAGAATTCGGCGCCTCAATCCTCTACCCATCGCAAGCACTCTCCTCAAGTTCAACTGGCACGAGCACCTTGCCAAGACCAGCTCAGTGATGAGCGTCACTATACGATCGATCAGGCAACTTGTCGAACGCACGATTAGGTGCTCCTTGTTCGGCAGCGGCGCAGAATCCCCCTGGACGACGGTCGCGCTCACGGTTGGGGAGGAGAGGGTTGCCACCGCGTAGGGGAGCGGCGGCGGATCTCCTTGCTGAGCCGCTCGGGGTCTTGTTGGACCAGATCTGGGTCCAGAACTCCTTCTGCAACGCGGTGTACGACAACAGGCTCCGCACGGACACGGTCGAGTTGGGTGAGTACGTCGAGCAGCTTTCGGTCGACGTAGTCGAACAGCAGGCCGAACTGGGGCCGGGCCGCGGTGACGTCGGGCCGGTTCACAACGCCGTGCAGCGTCGCCTTGAGCCGGCCACATCGTCTGGGCTACCCTCCCCCGCCCATGAGCTTGTACGCGTAGGGAGCGCGGCAGCGCTACCAACTGGCGCCGGACTGGTTCGCCCCGATTGCCTCGACCAAGCCCGGAGTGAGGCGTCGCTGGTGACGAGCCGGACGCTCGACAGGCCGCAGGCTGTCAGGCCGGCGAACCCCGTTCACTGCCGCGGGTATCGGCGGTGGCCACCCCGCATGCCGAGTACCCCCTCTGCGCCCGTCAGGTTCTCCCCGGTCGCGAGCAGCAGCACGGCGTTGATGCCCCACCACCTACCCCTCGCCGAGCACAGCGTCGACGTCGACTTCGGCGAGCTCACCCGCCAACCCACGATCGCGTCCGTGCGGGAGCGCACGCTCGCCAGCGGTGTCTCAGACGCTTCACCGATCCGCGCCACGTGCCCTTGCCGTCGGACGCTCTGGTGCCGCTCGACAGGCCGTGGATCGGTGGAGCGAGACTGAGCTGAGCCCGGTCCCTGCCTTCCGCTCAGCCCCGCGCATCAGGGCCTGTTGTAGGCCCACAAACTCGCGCCGGACAACCCCTGCTACACGACGGCCAACGTCGTCGAACTGGCCGTCCCGGTCGTACGGGTCGCCGGCGAAAGGGCCGCGAGGTTCACTGGGCGCGGACCTCGCGGCCAAATGCTTCTGGTCGCGGACCCGGCGCTGCTGCGGCTCCCCGACGATCGATGCCGGTGGCACCACGCGGTGCACAACCCGTTCGTGGGACTGCCTTCCGATTCGGCTCCAATCAGACCGCACTCCACCCACCATCGACCACAAACTCCGCTCCGGTGCAATAACTCGCCTCATCCGATGCCAGGAAAACGACCAGGTGACTCACCTCTACCGACTCGGCGAACCTGTTCAAAGGGGCTCCCGACTCTTGACCGGCTGCCCACTTGGCTGTCATGGGCGTGCGGATTGGCCCCGGGTGAACCGAGTTGACCCGGATTCCGTCGCCAGCCAGCTCCGCTGCGGCTGCCTTGCTCATCCCCCGCACCGCAAACTTCGAGGCACAGTAGGCGACCGCGTTCGCTCCGCCCACGATGCCAGCAGACGAGGAGATGTTGACGATGGAGCCGCCGCCCGCGCGGCGCAAGCTGCCCAGCACCGCCTTCATGCCCAAGAACACCGACACCTGATTGATGTCGATGGTTCGGCGGTATGACTCCTCCGTCACCTCGTCGATTGGCGCTGTGCCGCCGATGCCGGCGTTGTTGACCAGCACGCTGACGGGGCCGAACCTCGCCTCAGCCGTTGCGACCACCTCGTCCCACCGGGCACCATCGGTCACATCGTGCGGCACGAACACGGCGTCCTCACCCAGTTCCGCGGCCACGGCCAGACCCTCCGCCTCCAGCACGTCGGTCAGTACGACCTTGGCGCCTTCCTTGACGAACTGGCGGGCATGTTCAGCTCCCATGCCCCGAGCCGCGCCTGTGACGATCGCGACCTTTCCGGTCAGACGACCCACACCGATCACATCCTTTCGATCAACATCCGATTCGTTGGCAACACCACGCACCGCGCGGTCAGATCGCGCTGCGGCCGCCGTCGACGATGAACTCCGCACCTGTGCAGTAGCTCGACTCGTCTGAGGCCAGGAACACCACCATGTGGCTGAGCTCGGCAGGCTCCCCGAAGCGCTGCAAGGGGGTGCCTGCCGCGACCTCCGGGGTTAGGAAAGCATCGGTCATGGCTGTGCGGACGAGCCCGGGATGCACCGAGTTGACCCGGATCCCGTCACCGGCCAGCTCTGCGGCGGCGGCCTTGCTCATCCCCCGGACCGCGAACTTCGAGGCGCAGTAGGCCATGCCGTTCGGTGCGCCGTAGAGCCCCGCGGTGGAGGAGATGTTGACGATCGAGCCGCCAGCGGCGCGGCGCATGCTCCCGACGACCGCCTTCATCCCCATGAACACCGACACCTGATTGATGTCAATCACCCGCCGATAGTCGGCTTCGGTGATGTCGCCGAGCGGAGCCGCGTGACCGATGCCGGCGTTGTTGACCAGCACGTTCACCGGGCCGAACGCGTCCTCGGCGGCTTCCACGACCTCGCCCCACCGAGCACCATTGGTCACGTCCTGCTCTAGGAACAGGGCGTTGTCCCCCAACTCCGCGGCAACCGCCGCGCCCTCCCCCAAGACATCGGTGAGGACGACCCGCGCGCCTTCCTTCACGAACTGACGGGCATGCTCGGCGCCCATACCTCGAGCCGCGCCCGTGACGATGGCAACCTTCCCAGCCAGACGGCTCACCGCATACTCCCTTTCTCAGCGGGCCGATCCGTGGCGGCCGGCCCTCTTCTCAGACGGCGCTGCGCCCGCCGTCGACGATGAACTCGGCGCCGGTGCAGTAGCTCGACTCGTCGGACGCCAGGAAGACCACCAGGCGACTCACCTCGGCCGGGTTTGCAAAGCGCCGCAGGAGACTGCCGGCCTCCACTGAGCTATTGGTGGCGCCCGCAGTCATATCGGTGGCGACGAAGCCTGGGTGAACGGAGTTCACGCGAATGCCGTCCCCGGCAAGCTCGGCCGCAGCCGCCTTGCTCATCCCCCGGACCGCGAACTTCGACGCGTTGTACGCGATGCCGTTCGCTGACCCGATCAGCCCAGCTGTGGACGAGGTGTTGACGATCGAGCCACCACCGGCGCGGCGCATGCTCCCGACGACCGCCTTCATCCCCAAGAACACCGACACCTGGTTGACGTCGATCACGCGCCTGTACGCGGACTCGGTCATGTCGCCGAGCGGACTCCAGTAGCCGACGCCCGCGTTGTTCACCAGCACGTTCACCGGCCCGAAAGCCTCCTCGGCCGTCGCGACCACCTGAACCCAACGCACCTCGTCGGTCACGTTGTGGGTCAGGAAGACAGCCTTCGCGCCCAGCTCGTCGGCCAAGGCAGCGCCTTCGGTCTCCAGCAGGTCGGTCAGGACAACCCGAGCGCCCTCCATCACGAAGCGACGAGCATGCTCAGCCTCCAGTCCGCGAGCTGCGCCCGTGACGATCGCGACCTTCCCAGCCAGACGGCCCACACCCATCACCTAGGCGATCTGGCCGTCCAGAGCCCGTTGGGCGACGTGTTCACGGTGCTGAGTGGCCGAACCCAGAAGCGCGGCGTCGGTGACGGCGCGCTTGTAGTAGAGGTGAGCCTGGTACTCCCAGGTGAAGCCGATGCCGCCATGGAGCTGAATCGCGGCGGCCGCGACCTCCTGGTATGCATCAGAGCACACTGTCTTGGCAAGGCTCGATGCCAGTCGCGCGTCGTCGAGCCCATACTCAATGGCCCAGGCGGCGTGGTAGGCGACCGAGCGGGCGTGCTCGACCCGCACGAGCATGTCTGCGCACCGGTGCTTGACCGCCTGGAACGAGCCGATCGGGCGCCCGAACTGCAAGCGCGTGCGCGCGTAGTCAACAGTGAGGTCGAGCAGGTGCTGGGCTCCGCCCAGCTGCTCGGCGGCCAAGAGCACCGCTGCGGTTCGGAACGCTGCCTCGATCACCTCGGGAGCCTCCTGCGCTCCGGCGAGCAGAGTGGCGGGTGCGCCCTGTAACCGGACGACCGCCTGGCGCCTGGTGAGATCCATGGTCGACATCGCATCCCTGGTCAGGCCCGAGGCGTCGGCCGCGACCCAGAACAGGGCGATCCCGTCCTTCACTCGAGCAGCTACCAGAAGGATGTCAGCGGCGAGTGCGTCGACGACGTGGCTCACCTGGCCGTCCAGGACCCACTCCTGTCCCGACTCCGTCGCCTCGACGGTGATGGCTGAGTGGTCGAAGGCCCCGGCGCGGTCGGGGATCGCGAACGCCGCCGAGGTCGCGCCTTCGACCAAGGACGGGATCAACTCGGCCGCGTTCGGCTTGTCGCGCAACGCGACCAGGGCAGGTAGCGCGAGCGCTACGGTCCCGAGCACGGGTCCCGGCACCAGTGCGGCGCCGAGTTCCTCGACCGCCACGGCCTGGGTGACTAGACCGGCGGCAGATCCTCCGAATTCCTCCGGCACATTCAGGCCGAGGACGCCGAGTTCTGCTCCGAGCCGTGACCAGACCGATGGGTCGAAGCCCGCCGGGCTCGCCATCCACTCCCGGACCTTGGACTCGGGCATCACGTCAACGCAGAACCTGCGAATCGCGTCCCTGAGTTCGCCTTGCTCGGCCGAGAATACGAACTCGCGCTCGAGACCGGACTCCTGCTCGTGGTGCACTGTCATTGAAAGGTTCCTCCGTCTACCACAACTCGCTGATCGGTGATGTAGCTGGCGCCCGGGCCGACCAGATAGAGCACCGCCGCGGCGATGTCTTCCGGCTGGCAGACATGTCCGTAGGGCGACGCAGCGGCCAGCGCCTCAAGATCCGTCACGCCAGCACGCGCACGCATCAAGCGCGCACCCATCTCCGTCGCCACCAGCCCCGGGGCCACGATGTTCACGTGCATTCCGCTAGCACGCTCTTCTCGCGCCAACGTGCGGGCCAGAGCCTCCACTGCAGCCTTGCCCATGTTGTAGGGCGCACCGCCTTTGGGAAACACGCTGGACGCCGCGCTCGAGATGAAGACGACATCGGACCGTGGCGCCTTGCGCAGGTGCGGAATCGCCGCCTGAACCAGATGGTGGGGCCCGATGGCATGGATCTTGACCACCCGCTCGAGCTCGGCCGGGTCCGTGTCGGCGACACGGTTCCCGCGGCTTGCGATGCCACCGTTGCTCACCAAGATGTCGAGGCCCCCGAGGTCTTGAACTACCTGGCCGACCACTGCTCGGTTGTCCTCCACGGACTCGACCGCACCCCGATAGGCGAACGCACGACGCCCGATCGCCGCGACCTCGGCCGCGCAGGCGAGGGCAGACTCTGCATCGCGCACGTAGGTCAGGCCAACGTCTGCACCGGCGGAGGCAAGCGCCAGCACAACTGATCGCCCAATGCCACGGCCCCCTCCGGTCACAAGGGCAGTGCGGCCCGCGAGGGGCAACGAGCTTGATTCAGGCACGTCTTGCCTCCGTCCACGTTCCGAGCGGCAGCACTCGACGCGGGCTGTGGGCGAAGATCAACTTGTGCGCGGCAGCCATGAGTCGCATGACATCCGGCGCCGGACCCGGCCTTGCTGCAGCGGTGGTCGTCGGCTCAGCCACGGGGGATGTCTCGCCACGGGCCGGTGTCGGCGCGGATGTCCCCGGGAAGGCCGAGCACCCGTTCGCCGAGGATGTTGCGAAGGACCTCCGAGGTCCCGCCTTCGATGGTTTGTGCCCGCGAGCGGAGGAGTCGTTGCTGCACCCAGCCCTCGGTGTCTTCCGGCTCGCGCGGACGGTCCACGTCCCACGAGCCGTACAAGGTGCCGTCGAGGCCGATCAGCTCGACGCTGAACTCGTAGATCTCCTGAGCCAGCTCAGCTGCCACCAGTTTCGCGATCGCGCTCTCGGAGCCGGGTGACCCAGTGCTCGCTGCCACAGCGCCACGACTGGCGGTGAGGCGGTGAGCTTCGGCGCGCGCCCACAGACCGGCCAGCCGATCCCGCAGAACGGGTGTCTGGAGGTCAGGGTGCTGTGCCCACAGCCGAAGCGCCTCGCCGATCGCCCCCGAGCCACGCGCGGGAGCGTTGCCGCCGATCGCCGTGCGCTCGTTCATGAGTGTGGTGATCGCGACCTTCCAGCCATCCCCGACCGCGCCGAGCCGGTGGCTGTCAGGAATCTTCACGTCGGTCAGGTAGACCTCGTTGAACTGCGCCTGACCAGTCATTTGTCGTAGCGGGCGTACCTCAACTCCAGGGTCCTTCATGTCCACGACGAAATAGGACAGACCTCGGTGCTTGGGGGCGTCCGGATCGGTGCGGGCCAACAGCAGTGCCCACCGTGCTTTGTGGGCAAGGGTGGTCCAGACCTTCTGTCCGTTGGCCACCCAGGTGTCGCCGTCGAGTCGGGCTGAGGTGGCGAGGCCAGCCAGATCCGAGCCGGCTCCGGGCTCGCTGAAGAGCTGGCACCACATCTCCTCACCCGTGAACAGCGGTCGCAACAATGTGGCGGCAAGCCCCTCTGAGGCGTGCTCGACGATGGTCGGTGCCGCCATTCCGTGGCCGATGGGATTTTTGCGGAAGATCTCCGGGCCGCCGGCGTCCAGGAGCACCTGGTCGGCCACAGCCTGAAGGCCACGAGATACCGCCATACCACCCAGTCCGACCGGAAAGTGAACCCATGCCAAACCGGCGTCAAACCATGCCCCGTAAAGCTCATCGTCTGGCGTGGACCGAGGATCGTGTTCGGTGACCACCCGGCGCGCGACCTTGAGGACGAGTTGCTCGTCTGCTTCGACCTGCACCTCAGTTGTCATTGCTTCCTCCTCCATGTCCGACGGCGCGGATTCCGATGAAGGACCGGGCGTCGCCGTACGTCATAACTCGTTCTAGTAGGCATTCGGGACCTCCGGCCATTGGGGCACGAACTCGGGGAACTCCTCGCTCACGCGCATCTGGAAGTTCGCCGGCCTCTTCTCCAGGAAGGCCACGACGCCCTCGGCTGCGTCGCCGCCACCTCCGAGTCGATTGATCCCCTTCGAGTCAAGTGCGTGTGCCGCCCACGGCGAGCCATTCGGTCCGAGCATTGCCCAGAGCATGTGGCGTGACACCGCAACCGAGACAGCCGAGGTGTTCTCGGCGATCTCGGTCGCGATGGCGCGGGCGGTGGGGAGCAACTCCTCGTCCGGGACGACACGCGAGACCAGACGCCCCCGCAGTGCTTCTTCGGCGTCGAACACGCGCCCAGTGGCCACCCACTCCATGGCTTGGGAGATCCCGACGACTCGTGGGAGGAACCAGCTCGACGCCGCCTCGGGAACCAGCCCGCGACGAGCAAACACCAGTCCGAACCTCGCTGAGGCGGCGGCGATGCGGATGTCCATCGGCAAGGTCATCGTGACGCCAACACCGACCGCCGGGCCGTTGAAGGCCGCGATGACGGGCTTGCGCGAGGCAGCAACCCGTAGCGACACCAATCCCCCGCCGTCGCGAGCAACGCCGTCGACCTCTCCGACCTTTCGACGAATGGCGCTCGCCTGCTCGTCGGTGGCCTCGTAGTTGAACGTCTCACTGCCTGCGCTGAGGTCAGCACCGGCACAGAAGCCCCGGCCTGCACCGGTGACGATGACCGCCCGCACCTCGTCGTCGGCATCGGTTCGGTCGAACGCGGCAATCAGGTCGGCGCGCATGATGCTGGTGAACGCGTTGAGACGTTCGGGCCGGTCGAGAGTGATCGTGGCGATCCGGTCGGAAATCTCAAGCGAGATGTGTTCGTAGTCGCTCACGTCGTCGCCCATCTACCGGTGAAGACCGGCTCCGTCTTCTCCATGAACGCCTTGGCTGCGGCCGGCGAATCCTCGGTGGCGAAGTTGACGCACTGCACGGTCGCCTCGCTTGCCAGCGCTTGCCGGTGCGTCTGCGTCGAAGCTGTGTTCAAGAGCGCCTTCGTCTGTGCCAGCGCAACGGGCGGGCCATCGGCGAGCCTGCTTGCCGTCAGGGCGACGAACTCGTCGATCTTCTCCGGCGCCTCGATCCAAGTGACAAGGCCGAGGGCGAGTGCCTCATCGGCACCGACGAAGTCGGCGAGAAGCGCGATCCGCTTGGCCTGTTGGAGACCAACAAGCCGCGGAAGCAGCCACGAGCCTCCGAAGTCCAGCGACAAGCCGCGCCGAGCGAAGATCTGTGAGAAGCGAGCATCCGGGGTCGCTACCACGAGGTCGCAGCTAAGGGCAATGTTCCAGCCCGCGCCGACCGCAACGCCCTCGACCTTCGCGATCACAGGCTTCGGCAACTCGACAAGCGTGGCAGCGATGTCGCCGATCCACTCCATGCGCTTGACCGGGTGCCGCGTGGCACGGCCACCGTGCCCCAGGTCTGCGCCAGCGCAGAAGTTGCCGCCAGCCCCGCCGATCACTACGACCCGGATCGAGTCGTCGTCGCGGACCTCCTCCAGTGCACCTTTGAGGGCAGTCCAGGCATCGACATCCATCGCGTTCTTGCGATGCGGTCGATTCAGCGTGATGCTCGCCACCGCACCATCTCGCGACAGAAGAACGGGAGCCGCCTCCGAGGCAGCGTCAGAGTCCTTGCGGCTTGCCGTCACAGGCCTCCACCTTTCCGCACCGCGCGCCCCGGCCTCCATCGGCTGGCAACCTCACGTCGAGCCATCATCGAACATTCGATAAGCTAGTGGACCGTGACGCTCCCCACAAGGGCACAGTTACGACCATGTTTCCCGCCCGAGCTCGAACAACCAACTGCGTCGAGCGAGTTAGAGGCGTCTGCACCGCTCGGTGAGGTGTAAGATCGCCGCTCGATAGGTCTTGTCGAACGTTCGCACGACGGTTCGCCTCGCGGCGGGCCGCATCTGGGAGTGATATGTCTAAGCCACAGCCGGCCGCACAGTCGGCTCCGTTGACAGACGGTCACGCGTCGATTCTTGAAGCAGCCAGCGCCGAGTTCGCTTCGCGCGGTTACGGATCGACCTCGATTCGCGACATCGCGCGCCACGCAGGGCTGAGCCTGTCCGCGCTGTACTACTACTACCCCAGCAAGCAGCACCTGTTCGCCGCGATCCTGGACGAGGCCAACGAATCCTACTTCAGAGCCTGCGCAGAGAACCTTGAACAGGTCGGCGACGACGTCGCCGAGCAGCTTGAGGCCTTGGTAGCCGCTTCCGTGCGGTATCGGATCAATCATCCTGTCAAGAGCAGCATCCTGCTCAACGAGGCCCGCAACCTGGATCCGGAGCACGTTGAGCAGTTCCGCGTGAACGCGGACCGTGCGACACGCCAGTTCCGCGATGTCATCGAGCAGGGGATCGAAGAGGGCAAGTTCCAGACCCCATACCCCGATGACGCACGGCGAGCAATCATCGCGATGTGCAACGCAGTTGCCGAGTGGTACCAGGCCTCCGGCGATCTATCCGAGGACAACCTGGTGGAGCGGTACGTCGCCATCGCACTGACGATCGTGGAGTATCGCCCGCGGGCACCTCGGCGTTCGGCCAAGCCGGCTGCGGCCTCCGTCGCAGATCACGGGACGCGCAGGCCGGCGCGCCGGCGGCGGTCTGCCGATCCCGAGAGCGCCGCGGGCACGGCCTAGTCGGGCCTGCGCCCCCGGCGCCCACCCAAACGGGTCTACCCCCTGCCTGGCTCCCTGCCTGCCTAGTTTGGCGAGGGCAGCCAGCCAGGGCCAAGTTCGCGTACTACCTTCAGCGCGACCACCGGTATCTCCCGGTCAGTCCGTGTCTGGTACAGCGCATAGCTCCTATTGGAAGCACACAGGTGATCCCACAGGCGTGCCCGTTCCTCGCCCTGCACAAGTCGCCAGGTGCCCGCAAACCGCTTATGACGGATCTGGAACTCCACCTCGGGCCGGCTGATCAGGTTCCGATACCAGTCCGGATGCTGCGCCGCGCCTGCTTTCGACGCGACGAGCAGGTGCTCGTCGACCCAAGGCGTGTACAAGAGCGGGACGAGACGCTCCTGGGATGTTCGACGGCCCAAGGTGCGCAAGAGGAGGTGGAGGGCGACAGGACTTCCGTCGAGCTCGGTCAGGTCCAGGACGTACCCGACTTCGCCATCTGTGGCGACGTAGTCATGGAGGTGCTGGCGGATCTGGTCGCCGCGTGTGATCGGCGAGGTCTCGGCACCTGTCACGTTGTTCCCTTCCGTCCCATTCGCGACGTCGACCTCAGAGCCCGATCGACTTGGAGATGATCGACTTCATGACCTCGTTCGTGCCGCCGAAGATGCGTGACACACGGGTGTCGGCGTAGAGGCGGGCGATGGGGAACTCGGTGATGTAGCCGTATCCACCGTGGAGCTGGAGGCACTTGTCGACCACTCGGCTGGCGGCCTCGGTACAGAACAACTTGGCTTCTGCGGCGAAGGCAGGCGTCAATTCGCCCCGATCATGCAGCTCCAGCGCGCGGTCAGCGAACAGCTGGGCGGCATCGGTCTCGGTCGCGCATTCGGCGAGCACGAACTTGGTGTTCTGGAAGGAGGTCAGCGGCTTTCCGAACACGAGGCGGTCCTTGGCGTAGGCGGTCCCGAACCGCAGCGCCGCCGCGGCCGCGGCCGCGGCCTCAAGGGCGACCGCTAGGCGCTCCTGGGCGAGGTTGTGGGAGAGGTAGGAGAAGCCCTCGCCTTCCTTGCCGAGAAGGTTGTCGACTGGGACCTTGACATCGACGAACGACAGTTCAGCGGTGTCGGATGCCTTCCGGCCGATCTTGTCGAGCTTCCGCCCGACCGAGAAGCCGTCCGAGGCCGTCTCGACGCAGAGGATGGAGAGCCCCGCGCGCCGATTGTCGGACTCGGGCGAGGACGTCCGGGCAACGACGAGGATCAGGTCCGCCAGCGCTCCCCCGGTAATGAACGTCTTCGCACCATTGAGCACGTAGTGCGAGCCATCATCGGACAGCACGGCCTTGGTCTGGATTCCCGCGAGATCTGATCCGGTGCCGGGCTCGGTCATAGCGAGCGCGGTCATGATGTCGCCGGTTGCGAAGGCCGGGAGCCACCGCTTCTTCTGCTCGTCGGTCCCGAACTTGGTGAGGTAGGGCAAGATGAGGTGGGTGTGGACCGAGTAGTTGCCGAAGGTCACGCCGGCACGAGCGGTCTCTTCCATCACGATCGCGGCGAACTTGAAACTCTGCTCTCCACCGCCGCCGTGCTCTTCCGGCACCTGGACTCCGAGTACGCCGAGTTCGCCGAGGCGTCGGTAGAAGTCGCGGGGTGGATGTCCCTGCTCTTCCCAGTCATGGAAGACGTCCACGACCTCCTTCTCGATGAACTCCCGCAGCATCTTGCGGAAGGCGTCATGCTCGGCGTTGAACTCCGCGAGCCGCATGGCCGATCCTCACTCCTGGGTTTTTCCGTCGTTGTCCGTGGCCAGAAGGCGGCGGAACAATGGGTCGTCGAACGATCGATAAGTCTAGCCGCGCGTCGTCGTTTGTCTATCCCGCGGACGATCGGCCTGGGATTTTTTGGGACTAGGCGAGGTCGGCGAGGAGGTCTGCGAGCTTGGTTCGGGCCGACGCTTCGAGGTTCGAGCGGGTGTACTCGGGAAAGACTTCGTCGGAGCCGGAGTAGCCCTTGAGTACCTGGCGCGCGAGGGTGACCTTGTGAACCTCGGTGGGGCCATCGGCCAGACCCATGAGGTAGGACTCGATGACGTTGCGTGCCAGGGGCAGCTCGTCGGTGGTTCCCAGGGATCCATGGATCTGGAGGGCGCGCGAGGCGACGTCGTGGAGGACGCGCGGCATCGCCGCCTTCACGGCTGCGATCTCACCTCGGACAGCCTCGTAGTCGCCCAGCTTGTCGATGCGCCAGGCGGTCCGCAAGACGAGGAGCCGGAATTGCTCGAGGTCGATCCAGGAGTCGGCGATGGCCTGCTGGACGAGCTGGAACTCCGCGAGCCGTCGGCTGCGGGTCGAGCGCGACAGCGCCCTTTCGCACATCATGTCGAAGGCCTGACGCGCTGCGCCGATGGTTCTCATCGCGTGGTGGATCCGGCCGCCGCCTAGACGCTCTTGGGCGATCCGGAAAGCGGCGCCCCGCTCGCCGAGAAGGCTCTCTGGAGGAAGCGTCAGGTTGTTGAAGCGTAGGTGTGCGTGGGTGCCGTACTCCTCCGGCTGGCCGGTGCTTGCGTAGTTGCGCAGAATCTCCAGTCCAGGGGTTCCGCGAGGGATCAGGAACATCGAGGAGCGCTGGTGAGGGGCTGCGTCGGGCTCGGTGACGACCGCGGCGATGATGAAGGCGGCGTGACGTGCGTTGGAGGCGAACCATTTCTCGCCGTTGAGGTGCCAGCTTCCGTCGACGAGCTTGGCAGTCGACTTGATGGCGGTCGTCGGATCGGCCCCTCCTGTCGGTTCGGTCAGCGAGAAGCAGCTGTAGACGTCTCCGGCGATGAGCGGCTCGAGATACTTCGCCTTCTGTTCCTTGGTCCCGAACATCGCCAAGATTTCGGAGTTGCCCGAGTCCGGTGCCTGGCAGCCGAAGATCGTCGGGGCGCATCGAGAAGCGCCGAGCACCTCGTTGAGCAGGGCGAGCTTCACCTGGCCGTAGCCCTGGCCGCCCTGCTCGGGCTTCAGGTGGCAGGCCCACAGCCCTCTGGACTTGACCTCCGCCTGAAGGGGGGGAATCAGCCTCTGCCGGAGGGGGTCCTCGGTGTCGGTGGGATGGCCAACGAGAGCATCAACCGGCTCGACCTTCTCCTTGACGAAGTCCTTGACCCAGTCGAGTTCAGCCTGGAAGTCGGGGTCGGTCTCGAAGTCCCACATGTACATGTCCTTCCGTGAGCGCCTGACGGCGCGATGAGCGCCGCCCCAGGTGCGGGGCGGCGCGAACGTGCCGGTGTCCTCAGCGTCCTGTGGTTGGCGCCAGGATCGCCGTGCCGTAGGCGAACGGCGTGCTCGCGCACAGTGCCAGCGGACGTTGGAGGTCCCCTGCCTCGATCAGCCGAGCGAGGCCGATGCCGATATCGACGGAGCCAACGTGTCCCGAGTCGGTACCGGTCACCACGACATCGTCGGGAGTCAACCCGGCACTCTCCGCGACGGTGGGCAGAAAGCCCGGCGACGTCTGGTTGCAGACGACCAACTCGGGGATGAGGTCGGTCCCGCGCTGCGCGGCCGCGAACGCCTCCTGGTAGCCCGCGACGTAGACCTCGCGGACGTGCGCCGGCGGGACATCGCCCCATCGCCGGCTGTTGCTATCGCCTGGTGGCACGATCGGATTGCGGGTGCCGCCGTACTCAACGCGCACAAGCCCATTGAACTCGGCGTGGCTGGCGAACCCTGTCGATGCGACAGTCCAGTAAGCAGGCGCGTCAACACCGACACCGACCACGATGGCAGACCCCCCGTCGCCATAACCCCAGAGGTGGGGATTGGTCGCATCGGAGCGGTCGATCGTGCCGCTCAGCCTCTCCCCCGCCACGATCGCGGCGTACCCGCCACCTTGGGCTGCAAGCCACCCCTCGATCATCGATAGCGCCGTCAGCGTCGCCAAACAGCCACAGGAGATGTCGATCGGCAGACAACTGCTCGCGGCCTGCTGCAGGCGCATCACCTCAGCGGACACCGACCAGGACCCAAGATACTCGCGCGACATCCCGGTCGAGATCACAGCCTTGAGGTCCGCGCTAGTGATTCCCGCGGACTTGAGGGCGACGTCGAGCGCGCCCGATGCAAGAGTGGCCGGATGGTCGTCCTTGCCGCCGATCCTGACCTGCGGCCACCCCTTGAAGGCGGAGAGGTCGCCGCCAGCCTCTTCGACGAGGCGCCGCACGTCGTGCGGCTTTGGGAGCACGACACCCACGGAATGGACTGCCAATCTGGCCATCGTCACCAGCCTCCTGCCGGGCTGCGGCGGTATCGGAGGGAGTCGGTCGACTGATGTGCGTTACTCACGGGGCACTGACAGCCTCGGCGTCCGCGAGCTTGAGTAGGCTCTGTGCGGCGTCGGCCAGCTGTGTGGAACGGGCGTGAAGCTCCTCGGGAAGCAGGTTCTGCATCGGGTGATCGAGCACCACTGTCGGAACCGGGCGGTCGAGGTCGAAGGCCGCTGAAATGCGATCGGTCTGAGTCCCGAAGGGCTCGGTCAGGACTGCGATACCCGCCGCGCCACGCTGCTGCAAGAGCAGCGAGTCCCGAGCGCTCGAGGCCGAGCAACTGCCGCAGTCGGACACGCCGACCAGGATGAGGCCACCATAGGCGGCGAGTTCGTCGAGCACCTTGTCGGAGAACGGCAGGCTCGCGTTGGTCTTGACCGTGACCTCGTCGCGGACGGCGATGCCTCGTTCGCGGAGGATCTGCTGCGCGCCCTTGATGATCTCCATCGAGTTGGGCTTGAAGTTGTCGCAGAACACGACCTCGCGCTTCTCGGGCGCGACGTTCACCTTGATCGGCGGGGGTGCCGGCCGGGCGATGGGGTTCACAAGGAACTCGCAGCTGATGTCGCCGCAGCTGACGATCTGCTGCTCGGGCAGTGTGTATGTCGCCGTCATCTCACTCAACTCCTCTTGGTCGGGCCTTCAGGCCTCTGTAACGATCTTGGAAGCACCCTTGAGGTCGGCGACCCAGCGCGGGATCATCGCCGAGAACTTGCCGCCTTCCTTGCCAGCCTCCAGGAAGGTCAGTTCGTGCGAGCCGAGGTCTTCACGCATGGGCCCGCGCATGCTGCCCGGGACGACCTTGTAGAGGTCTTCGGGCTTGTGGGGGATGCGGCCGATCCGGGAGAGCTCGTCGGTCGGGCGCACCGCGTGCTCGATCAGGTAACGGTGGGCCTCCTCGCGACTGAAGTCCTTGGCGACGAGCTCCATGTGGTCGGGCGCTAGCACGATGACGTAGCCGCTGGCCTGGTAGTAGAGGCTGGTCGAGCCGTAGTGTGCGAGAGTGTCGGCGATCGTCTCAAGGATGTGTTCGCCGGTTTCCGCGTAGTGGTTGTTGATGCTCACTGGCCCCTCGGTGCTGAACACGGTGGCAGCGGACACGTCGGCAGGTAGGCCCATCTGGGTGTGGAAGCTGGGCCAGGTGGTGACGGGGTGCTCGGCGATGCAGAACGACAGGCGCCCGGGGTGGCCGATCGTGCCGTGCGTCTCGAGCGTGCCGCCCATCCGACCGCAGAACAGCCGGACCAGCTGTGCGAACCGGCCGACGGTGGCGTTGACGCGGTTGTTTGCGCCCAGGGCGTTCGCACGGTGCTCGAAGCCGAGCTCTTCGACGATGGGGCCACTGGCGATCACGGTCATCGACACGCCGCCGGTGGTCACCTCCGCACCGGAGAGGTTGAGCGCCGGTTCCACCAAGGCCTCACCCACGGCGCGGAGGAAGCGGCCGTACTCGGGCTTGCAGCCGGCCATCACGGCTGCGGCCGCGAGGTGCTCACCGCGGATCTCGATGTGCTGGGACTCGATCCGCCCGACCAACTCCGTGGCCGACCAGCCGCATGCCTCAAGCATCTTGTCGACCAGGGAGCCGTAGGGCGGGATGACCGGCAGGCCATCCGACCAGCCTCCCGCGAAGCATGCCTCGATGTCGTCGAGGACTTCCATTCCTGTGGTCATGCGGTCCGTCCCGTCGTCGTGTTTCTGGAGTTGTTCACAGAACCTCTGCTTTGATGTCTTCGTACAGCGCAAGCAGCTTGGGGTAGTAGCGGATGAACTCGACACATGACGGCCCGGTCGCCTCGGGCATCCGCACGTAGGCGAAGTCCGCGATCTCCGGCGCGCCGCCCTTCATGAGGAGCTCCGCGCCGTTGGCGACCGCCTCGTCCACAGCGATGTCGATATCGTTGACCTCGAAGCACACGTGGTGCATCCCCGCCCCATGCTCGTCGAGGAAGTCGGCGAACATGTTGTTCTCACCCGACACCAGCGCGATGATCTCCAACTGCATGTCACCGAGGTAACTCAGCGACACGTCGGTGACGCGCTCGCCGCCGTTGGTAGCGCTCGCTTCCGTGGTGTGGCGGGGCATGCGATACCACTTCTTGACGCCGAGTTGCTTCGTCAGCGCCTCCTCGGTGGCGTCCAGGTCCCGAGTGACCCAAGCAACCTGATTGATCTTCCCCGTGGTGTAGGCCGAAGGCATGAGCGCTCCTCGCTAGGTGTGACCGCCGTCACCCGCTAATCTAACGATCGATCGATCTTCACGCAAGGCTCGGCTAATGCGGAAGCTCGGTTCATTGACAAGCCGCACGGCGCTGTGGTGTCGTGATCATCCAGTTCGCTGAACGATCGATAAGTCTCGTCGAGCATACAACGGCGGGAGCGGCCTGAGCGCACACAGCGCGCCAGGCGCTCCCGCCTTGCTAGTCGGCCTCCAGAAGAAAGTTGGGAACCAAATGCGTACGGATGGGGTGTCGGCCCTGATCTCCGGCGGGGCCTCTGGTCTCGGGTTGGCCACAGCCAAGAGGCTGCACGCCTCTGGGGCACACGTCGTTCTACTCGATCTCCCGTCCTCGGATGGCGAGGCTGTGGCAAAGGAACTGGGCGAGCGCGCCGCTTTCGCCCCCGGCGACGTGTCGGAAGAGGCCGACGTTGCAGCAGCAGTCCAGACCGCAGTGGCAATCGCACCGCTGCGCGCGGTCGTCAACTGCGCCGGCGTGGGCGGCTCAGGACGCACTGTCGGGAAGGACGGTCCCTATCCGTTGGACAAGTTCTACCGGACCATCGCCGTGAACCTGGTCGGCCACTTCAACGTGATCCGACTTGCCGCCGCCGCGATGGGTGACAACGAGCCTCTCGACGGAGACCGAGGCGTGATCATCAACACCGCCTCCGTCGCCGCCTTTGAGGGACAGATCGGGCAGGTGGCGTACTCCGCGTCCAAGGGCGGCATCGTGGGCATGACGCTGCCGATCGCACGCGACCTGGCCAGCCGACAGATCCGGGTGGTCACCATCGCCCCGGGCCTGTTCGACACTCCGCTGTTTGGGCGAGCGCCCCAGGAGATGCGCGATGCGTTGGGTGCCCAGGTGCCCCATCCGTCGCGCTTGGGATACCCCGACGAGTACGCGGCCCTGGCCGCACACATCATTGAGAACCCGATGCTGAACGGCGAGACGATCCGGCTCGACGGAGCCATCCGGATGGCACCGAAATAGGCCTCCAGACTCGTCCGATTAGCACGCGAGCACCTGGAGTACCAAGATGTCTGACACCGTTCTCACCGAGATCATCGACAGCACCGCCATCATCACGCTCAACCGGCCCGACGCCAAGAACGCCGCAAACCGCGCCATGGCAGAGGGAGTCGCGGCAGCCATCGATGAGCTCGACGCCCGCGACGACTTGTCCGTGGGAATCATCACCGGCGCCGGCGGCACCTTCTGCGCCGGAATGGACCTCAAGGGATTCCTCTCCGGCGAGACACCGACGATCGCCGGTCGTGGCTTTCTAGGCCTCACTGACTCCCCGCCGCGCAAGCCGCTCATCGCCGCGGTCGAGGGATACGCCCTGGCAGGTGGCTGCGAAGCCGTCCTCGCCTGCGACCTCGTCGTGGCGGCAGAGAATGCGCAGTTCGGACTCCCCGAGGTCAAGCGGGGCCTCGTCGCCGCAGCTGGCGGACTTCTGCGGCTGCCTGAGCGAGTGCCGTATCAGATCGCGATGGAGCTTGTGTTGACGGGCGCTTTCGTCGACGGGACGCGAGCACACCACTTCGGGCTGGTCAACCACCTCGCTGCGCCAGGTGAGGCGCTCGTGCGCGCCCTTGATCTGGCCAAGGCAATCGCAGCAAACGGCCCGCTAGCGGTCCGAATCAGCAAGGAGGTCATCGTGGGAGCACGCAGCTGGCCACCGGGCGAGGCAAACGAGCGTCAGCGAAGCCTGATCACGCCCGTTTTCTCGTCCCAAGACGCCAAGGAGGGCGCGCGTGCCTTCGCCGAGAAGCGCGCGCCCGAGTGGACGGGGCGCTGATGTCAACCATGGTTGAGCCCCCTGGAGGGCCCTTGACGGGCATGCGTGTACTCGAGCTCGGAGGTATCGGCCCCGGCCCGTTCACAGGAATGGTGCTTGCCGGACTCGGCGCGGAGGTCGTTCGCATCGAAAGGCCAGGAGGGGGCGTGAACCCGGCCGATCTCTGCTTGCTTCGCGGACGAAAGTCGGTGGTTGTGGACCTCAAGCAGCCCGGAGCACCCGAAGCCATGCTCCGGCTAATGGACTCAGTCGACGCGGTCTATGAGGGCTTCCGACCCGGAGTCGCCGAGCGGCTGGGCCTCGGACCTGACGACTGCCTCAGGCGGAACCCCCGCCTGGTGTACGGACGCATGACCGGATGGGGACAAGACGGCCCACTGGCAGACGCGCCCGGACACGACATCAACTACATCGGCCTAACGGGCGCACTCCACGCGATCGGCCCAGCGGACGGCGACCCCGTCCCGCCTCTCAACCTCCTTGGCGACTTCGGCGGGGGTGGCATGTTGCTCGCCCTCGGGATCGTCAGCGCTGTACTTCATGCCCGCGCAACTGGCCAAGGCCAGGTAGTGGATGCCGCCATGACCGACGGCACGGCCATGCTGCTCGGCATGACGCTGGGGATGTACAACGGTGGCACCTGGCGCGACGAACGTGGCGTGAACATCTTCAGCGGATGCGCGCCCTACTACACTACCTACCGCTGCGCCGACGACAACCATGTCGCGGTGGGAGCCATCGAGCCGCAGTTCTACGCCGCCCTCGTGCATGGATTGGGACTGGACGACGAGATCGACCGCACGATCCAGAACGACCGCGAGACTTGGCCCATCACACGCAAGCGATTCTCCGAGGTCTTCTCCCAACGCTCCCGAGACGAGTGGACCGAACACTTCACCGGAACCCAAGCTTGCGTGACACCTGTGCTGTCCATCGGCGAAGCGGCAACCCACGAACACAACGTTGCTCGCGGGACCTTCCTTCACCAAGACGGCAAGGTCTTCCCGACCGCCGCCCCGCGCTTCTCCCACACGACAGCCCAGGCACCCGGCCCCACTCGCCGACCTGGAGCGGACACACGCGAGGTTCTGGCGGCCGCGGGCTTCAGCGACGACGAGCTGAACAATCTCGTCGACCACGGAGTCATCGCTTGGCCGTAGCGAGCTCGCGCCGAGAACCCGATGCCCCATGCGCATAGGAATGATGCTCGACTACAGCGGGGGCTTCCTCGAAACGGTCGAGCTACTCGCCGACTACGAAAAGGCCGGGCTGGACATCGTCTTCGTGCCGGAGGCCTACTCCTTCGACGCGGTCAGCCAGCTCGGCTACATTGCTGCTCGCACGCACCATGTCGAGATCGCCGCAGGCATCCTGCCGGTGTTCACGCGGACGCCAAGCCTGCTCGCCATGACTGCAGCAGGGCTCGACTACGTCTCCGGCGGGCGTTTCACGCTGGGCATCGGCGCATCCGGGCCACAGGTCATGGAAGGTTTCCATGGCATCCCGTACGACGCTCCCCTGGGCCGGATGCGCGAGGCGATACAGATCTGTCGACAGGTGTGGCGTCGCGAGCGGCTGGTTCACGAGGGCAAGTACTATACGCTACCCCTCTCTCCGGACGCCGGCACTGGGTTGGGCAAGCCCCTCAAACTCATCAACCAACCCATGAGAGAGCGGATCCCGATCATGGTGGCCGCCATCGGGCCAAAGAGTGTAGAGATGACCGCGGAGCTCGCCGAGGGCTGGCTCCCGGTTCTCTTCCACCCCGAGAAGTCCCCCGCACTATGGAGAAGCCCGCTAGAGCGAGGAAGAACAAGGCGCAGCGCCGCGGTCGGACCGTTAGACATCGTCGCGCAGGTACCACTGGCTATCGGCGAGGACGTCGACGGCCTGGTCGACCTCGCGCGCCCCTCGCTCGCCCTATACCTCGGCGGCATGGGAGCGCGCGGGCGCAACTTCTACAACGACCTGGCCCGAAGCTACGGTTACGAAGCCGCGGCCACGGCAATCCAACAGCACTACCTCGCAGGCCGCAAACAGGATGCAGAAGCGGCCGTCCCCACCAGCCTCCTACGCGATATCTCGCTCATAGGTCCCCTGTCCCACGTGAAAGAGCGCCTAGATGCTTACCGGGCAGCCGGCGTCACCACCCTTCAGGTGAAACTGGTCGCCCCTGACCCGGCTCGGCGTCTTGCCGACCTGGAGGCCATCAAGAACACGGTCTCCTAGATGGACCGTATCGACCGGTCGGCGCTTGCCTTCACTGACCCGGCACAGCCGCTGGCGGACGGGCCCGGGGGTCTGCTGCACGGATAGGTGACATCTGATCTGCGTCGATGTGTGTCGACGCTGGAAGGATGTGCACCATGCCGAAGGCGTTTCCCACGGAGTTCCGCGAGGACGTGATCCGGGTCTACCGGGAGTCCGATGCCTCGGTCGCCCAGGTCGCGAAGGACTTCGGCGT
The DNA here is from genome assembly GCF_054954065.1 of Nocardioides sp. S5-5. Classification (NCBI taxonomy): domain Bacteria; kingdom Bacillati; phylum Actinomycetota; class Actinomycetes; order Propionibacteriales; family Nocardioidaceae; genus Nocardioides; species Nocardioides sp. S5-5. The sequence continues at coordinate 2,128,858 of NZ_CP199913.1, read as the reverse complement.
CTCGCCGTCGTGCTTGAAGCGCTGGCTCACGATCGACGACCGCAACTCTGCCAACCCGTCGCCGGCTGGCCGTGCTGCGAATGAGTCCGACGCGCTGCGTGAGGCGAACAAGCGGATCAAGCTCCTCGAGCAAGAAGTCGAAGTCCTGCGCCGCGCTGCTGCCTACCTGTCCCAGGCGCACCTGCCGGGAAAATGAGGCTCTTCTGACTGATCCGTGGGTCATCGGCCGGGCAGAGCGGGTCGGTGGCCGCCGAGGTTGAGCATGGCCAGCGCGATGAGGGCGTCGGGTGATCTGAACCCGAAAGCCATGCGGGTGATGAGCCGGATCTTGGTGTTGACCGACTCAACCAGGCCGTTGGACAGGCCGTGCTCGATCGCGGCGAGGATCTCCTCGCGGTGCTTGGCGATTCGCTGCTGGATCTTGACGAAGGACTCGATCCGACATCGTCGAGCCCACGCGGTCCAGCGATCGAGGGCATCAGCTGCTTCCTCGGGCGGCAACCGAAACACGGTGCGCAGGCCCTCCTTGAGGAGGTAGGCGCGGTAGAGCCTCGGGTCGGTCTTCGCGATCCAGGCGAGCTTGGCCTGCTGATTCTCGGTGAGGTTCTCGGGGTTCTTCCACAGCGCGTAACGGGCGTTCTTGAGGGCTCGAGCATGTCCGGTGGACACGACAAGTCGACGACCAGCAGCCCACCCATAGACCTTGGTGTTTCCCGCGCGACGGGCCTGGTTCCAGGCGTCGCGCCGCACGACGTCGAGGGCGTCAGTGGCCCAGCCGACGACGTGGAACGGGTCAGCACACCGCACTGGCTGGGGACATCGCTCGCGGACGACGTTCGCGATCCACTCTGCGCCATCAGCTGTGACGTGGCTGATCTGCGCGCACCGGCCTTCGCCGGAGGCTTCCAGGGTGTCGAAGAACTCCTCCATCGTGGCGCGGTCGCGTCCGGCCTTGGCCCATACGAGTCGGCCGGTGTCGTGATCGACCACGACGGTCAGGTACTTGTGCTTGCGCTTGTAGGAGATCTCGTCGATCCCGATGCGCCGCAGCCCGGCGAACGCATCGATCCCTTCGGCGGTGTCGGCCCAGACGCGGGTGATGATCGCCCCGACGGTGCGCCACGCGATCCGCATCAGTTGGGTGATCGCGGACTTCGAGCACTGGGTCGCCAGCCACGCGACCTGCTGGTCGAACGCGAGCGTGTGGCCGGCGGCGTGACGGGCCCACGGCACCTGACGCACGGTGGGCCCGTGCTTCGGGCAACTCACCCGGGGTGCGTCTGCCTCGAGGAACACCTCGATGGTGCCGAGGTCCAGGCCGCGCCAGCGCCGACGCCCTTCGCCGGGGTCGTACCAGGCTGCCCTCGTCCCGCACCGCCCGCAGCGGCCGCGGCCGGCTCGTCGTGGTCGCACATGCGCGACGACTACCTCGCCTACTTCGTCGAACTCGATGTCCTCGATGACGGCGTCCTCGACGCCCAAGAGGCCGCGCCATAGGCTGGCATTTCGCACGCCGTTCTCCGCTCTGCAGTTTCGGTTCTAGACAAGCCAGAAACCTAGAGCGGAGAACGGCGTGTGGCCGTTCAGGCGCGATCAACCACCCACGGAAGTGTCACAAGAGCCGAAAATACCCGCTCGTCCGCGAGCTGGCCGCCGACGGGATTCCTGTCGCGGTGACGTGCCGGGTCCTGAGAATCGCTCGTCAGCCCTACTACCGCTGGCTCGCGAACCCGGTCACTGACGCCGACCTGACGGCGGCCTACCGTGCCAACGCGTTGTTCGACGCCCACCGCGACGACCCCGAGTTCGGCTACCGATTCCTGGTCGATGAGGCACGCGATGCCGGCGAGCCGATGGCTGAGCGGACCGCATGGAAGTACTGCTCCGACCTGGGCTGGTGGTCTGCATTCGGGAAGAAACGCGGGCGCAACGGCAAGAAACCGGGACCGCCGGTTCATGACGACCTGGTGGAACGGAACTTCACCGCCGACGCCCCGAACACGCTGTGGCTCTCCGACATCCAATGCCGACGTCGGCATTGCAGGTCCTATGCCGACCTCCGGATTATGCCGACGTTGCTCACGAACGGTTGTGTTGGTGGGGCCTTCGGTGCCGAGCGGTCGGCATAGTCACAGGGACGCGAGCCAGGCGAGGATGTCGGGCTCGGGGCGGTAGATCCCGGGTTCCACGTCGGGTGGCCGAGTTCGGTCGAGGGCCGCTTGTTTGATGGCCATGTCGGCGTGGAGGTAGGCGTCGGTGCTGTGGGTGTCGGCGTGGCCGAGCCACAACGCGATGACGGCGACGTCGACTCCTGCGGCGAGCAGGTTCATCGCTGCGGTGTGCCGCAGGGTGTGCATCGTGACGTGCTTGCCGGCCAGGCCTGGGCAGGCGATCACCGCGGCCGCGACGTGGGTGGCAAGGCGATGCTCGAGCGCGTCGCGGGACAGGGACTGTCCGCGGGGACCGCAGAACAGCGCGGCTCCGGGCCGGGCGGACCGCTCTGTCAGGTAGGCCGTCATCACGCCTACGGTCGCACTGGTCAAGGGGGTGATGCGCTGTCGCCGCCCCTTGCCGGTGCACGTGACGTGAGGACCGGTGCCGAGGTGGACGTCGTCGATCGTGAGGGAGCAGACCTCGCTGATGCGAAGGCCGGTCTGCACGGTCGTGGCCAGCAGAGCGTGATCGCGTCGTCCGGTCCAGGTCGTCCCGTCTGGTGCGGCGAGCAGGGCGACGACTTCGTCAGGGGTGAGGAACTCGATGACCGGTCTGGTTGTGCGTTTGGGTGGGATCGCCAGGACCTGGGTGATCGTCGCTGCGTGTTCGGGATGGTCGGGCAGTGCGCGGCTGAGCACGGCGCGGATCGCGGTCAGGCGGACGTTGCGGGTCTTGGCGCTGTTGCCGCGTTCGTGTTCGAGGTAGTCGAGGAACCCGGTGATGTTCGTCGCGGTGATGGCGTCGAAGTCGATCGCGTCGGCGGTGACCCCGAGTGTCGTGGTCAGGTACTTCAGCAGCATCCGCCACGTGTCGCGGTAGGAGCCGATCGTGTGACTCGACAGGTCCCGCTGGCTGCGGGCGAAGGTCGTGAAGTAGGTCTGCAAACTGGTGGCCAGCGCGTTCATGAGGGTTCTCCTTCAGCGGTGCCGGCGTTGAGTTCGAGGCGACCGGCGGCCAGGGCTATGAGCTCCCCGGTCGCGCTCAGGTACCAGTACGTGTGGGCCGCATCGGAGTGCCCGAGCCAGGTTGCGAGCAGCGACAGCACCCGGTCAGGGTCACCGTCATGGGCGTAGGCCGCGGTCATGTGCGCGGTGGCGAAGGTGTGTCTCAGGTCGTGCAGGCGGGGACGTGCTTTGCCCCGAGGAACGAGACCGGCCGCTTCTCGTACTCGTTTGAACCTCGACTGGAAGGTCACGTAGACGTACCCGGTCCCCTTGGCGGTCACGAAGACCGGACCGTGGGGATCTGGGTTGGTGGCTACGCGGGACGGCAGAGCGATGTACTGCTCCAGGGCCGTGGTTGTCGACGGGTGGATCGGCACCAGCCGTTCAGCAGACTTCGCCGCTTTGATGACCAGCAGGTCGTTGCGGTGGTCGATGTCGTCGACGCACAGGCTCAGCGCTTCCCCGATCCGTAGCCCCGTGGCAGCGAGCAGCCCAATGACAGTTCGGACCGTCGCGGCGATCCGCTCGTCGCTGAACACGGTGTCGCAGGCGGCGAGCAGCGCATCGAGCTCGTCCTGGCTGTAGATGAACGGCACGGCTCGGGGCTTCCGTGCCGGCAACAGTCCGCTCGGGATGACCGGGACATCGACACCGTTCGCGTTCAGGTAGCCGGCGAAGCGCCGCACCAACGCCAGTCGTGTGGACCACCACGAGGGGTGCGCGTCAGGGTTGAGCCGGGCCCAGGCCACGGCCTCATCGACAGTGAAGGTCGCCGTCTGACCGCGGGCTTCGAGCCAGGTGCAGAACAGGCCGACCTGCCGCTCGACGTCCTTGAGCTGGAACCCCAACGCACGGCGCATCGTGAGGTATTCATCAAGCCGATCACGCAATGTTGTGGGGGTCGGCGCCGGCGCTTTCTTCTTCGCGGGGGTGGTCATCGCGGCACTTGGCCGAACGGGACGACCAGTTCGCGTAGCGAGGCGAGGTCGACCTTGGCGTAGGTCATCGTGGTGACGGTGTAGACGTGACCCAACAGTTCTTTGGCTTCCGTCAGCGTGCCGCCTGCGGCCAGAACGCCCATCGCCGCGGTGTGGCGAAGCCGGTGAGCGTAGATGGGTTCCATGCCGGCCAAGGCCGACAGGCGAGCGATGACTCCCGAGATTCCCGAAGTCGTCATCATCTGACGTGGCGCCCGCAGGCGTACGAACACGGCCCGATCCAGGGCGTCCGGTCGGAGCCGCAGCCAGGCTTCCAGGGCCTGTCCCACGTCGACGGGCAGTGGCAGCACGTGCTCGCGGCCCTTGCCGGTGACGCACACGTGTCCGCTGGCCCAGTCGATGTCGTGGAGCATCAGACGGCTGGCTTCGCCGGCCCGGAGTCCAAGCCGGACCAGCATCAAGACGAGTGCACGGTCGCGTGCCCCGATCGCCGTGGCCGGATCACAGACGGCCAGCAACGCCGCGACCTGCTCGGCGGCCACACCCCGCGGAACCGATCGTTTCGTCCCGGGGGGCTTGAGGATCCCAGCGGTCAGGTCGCGGTCAAGGCGGCCGGTGCTCAGCGCCCACCGCAGCAAGCAACGGACCGAGCCCACGATGTGAGCCCGAGCGACGACACCGTAGGGACGGCCACGGTCAACGACGTACGCGTTGACCATCGACGCGCTGAGCTGGTCCCACTGCACCGACCCGTTGGTGTCGGTCACCGTGTCGAGGAGACCGGCCGCGTAGTAGCAGTAGGCCGCGATGGACTTCACGGTCAGCCCGCGCTGGATCTGCATCCACGCGTGCCACTCGGTCACCGCGGCCTGGGCCGGCGTGAGTTGCGCTTCGATGACCTCGGCTGCCCGCAGGTAGCCGGCATCTGTCAGGAACCGGCGCAGTGCACCGATCCAGCGTTTCACCGAGGAGCATGGCCGATCGCGGGAACGTTCCGCTGCCACGAACCGTTCGAGGAGCTCCTCGCTGATTTCACCGACGCCCGCGCCGATCTCCTGCATCCAGGCGCTGAGCCGCTGCGCCAGGTTCACGGCCCCTGCTGTGGAACCCGGCGAGTACCCTTTCGCCCCGAACCACTGCCGACACTCGTCCAGCACCGTCGGTGCCAGTGGACCCGCCGACACTTGCGGGATCCGAACCGGATACGGCCGGGCCGTCGCCGATCTCTTCGTCACGAACCTCACCTCCAGACACTCCGTGTGTCTGAAGCGTGATCACGACGCCAGGACTATGCCGACCTTCCCGTCGGCTGCCCGTCGCCGACATGCACGATCATGGCCGACGTCGGCATAGTCCGGAGGTCGGCATAGGACATCACCGAGCACTGGACCCGTGAAGGCAAGCTCTACCTCTGCGCGATCAAGGACGTCTACTCCAACCGGATCGTCGGCTACTCGATCGACTCACGGATGAAGTCCAGGATCGCGGTCTCTGCGCTCGACAACGCCGTCGCGCGCCGCAACGCCGAAGGCGTCGATGTGGCCGGTTGCGTCCTGCACACCGACCGCGGGTCGCAATTTCGCTCCAGGAAGCTGGTCCACCAGCTCAACCGCCACGACATGGTCGGCTCCATGGGACGGGTCGGCGCGGCCGGCGACAACGCGGCGATGGAGTCGTTCTTCTCGCTGCTGCAGAAGAACGTCCTCGACCGTCGGTCCTGGAACACCCGCGAGGAGCTGCGGATCGCGATCGTGACCTGGATCGAGAGGACCTACCACCGACGCCGTCGGCAGGCCGCTCTCGGGCGGTTGACCCCAGTCGAATACGAGTTGATCATGAAGCCCGCCGCCATCCAGGCGGCCTAACCCCGACTGTCACCCGTCCGTGCAGCAGACCCCGGCGTCGGATGCCGGAGAAGGACCCTTCTAGTTCGCTCTCCTTGGCCCTCAGCTCGTATTGACAGCCGAACGAGTGTCTCGGATTCCTTGATCCTGTTGTTGAACGACTGTCGAGAGGGGCCCGTCGTAGAGCCTGTCGACGTCGCTCGAAACGAGGCCCAACCTCGCACGGGCGCCGCTCCTGGTTAGCTCGTCTCGTGCGCTCAGGCGAACGCCAAGCCTTCGAACGCTCCGGAGTCGCGCCACTCGTCCATGTGGCCGAAGAACGCCCTGGCGCCCTTCGGGTAGCCCACGATCATCCGGTCGCTGAGCGGCTCTCCGCCCTCGTTGTTGTAGTACCCGGGAGTGCAACCGTTGTTGGGGAAGGCGAAGATGCCGTCACGCAGAACCTCGAGCCAGGCGTTCTGGGCCTCCTCAGTCACGTCGACCGTCTTGAAGCCGTGGTCGCGGGCGTGCTTCAGGATGGTCCCGATCGTCTTCACGTGGTCGACGATCACGGTCGGGAAGTTGATGCCGAACATCGATCCCTGCGCGATCTGGACGATGAAGAGGTTGGGGAACCCGTGTACCTGCAGGCCGTGCAGGGTACGCATCTCGTCCGCCCAGGCGTCCCGCAGTGACTGGCCGCCTCGACCGATCACCTTATAGCCGATGATCCAGTCGGGGTCGATCACACCCCCCTGGAAGCCGGAGGCCCACACGATGCAGTCGACGTCGTACTCGACGCCATTGGCCACGAGGCCACGCTCCGTCACGCGCTCCACGCCCTTTCCGTCGGTGTCAACCAGGTGCATCGACGGACGGTTGAACGCTTGGAGATAGAAGTCGCTGAAGGTTGGTCGCTTGCACATGCGCGGATACCACGGCTTCAACTTCTCGGCCGTATCTCCATCCTCGACGATCGAGGAGATACGCTCCCGAAGTTCCTCCATCTTCGTGAAGTCGGCATCCTCGTACGCCGTACCCATCCGCTCGGGCGTTGCCTCGTCGGCCGGGACCGCGTTGAGCGCGGCCCGGACCCGGCGGTAGAACCCGATGAAGCCGTGGTCGTCGAGGGGGTTGGGCACGTCCACGCCTGCCGGCGGGCGTCCGAAGAGGCCGTCGAAGTTGACCATCAAGTTCTCGTGAAGGCGGTCCTGCCAGCCGGGCTCCGATGCGATTGCCCGCACCTGATCGGGGTCCAGAGGTCCGTTGCCTCTGATGTCGACGGAAGAGGGTGTCCGCTGGAAGAGGTAGACCTCGGCGGCATCGCGGGCGACCTCGGGAACTACCTGGATCGCCGTCGCGCCGGTGCCGACGACGGCGACCTTCTTGTCCGCCAGATTGGTCAGGGTCGGGCCAGCCATCGGGTCGCCGACCGGGGCGCCGCCGGTGTAGGCGTAGTCCCAGCGGCTGGTGTGGAACTGCTTGCCGGCGAACGATTCGATTCCCGGAATGCCGGGCAGTTTCGGAGTGGGGAACCCACCGGGGGCGATGCCGAGGTAGGTCGTGGTGAAGCGGTCACCTCGGTCGGTGATCACCAACCATCGGGAGTTCTCCTCCTCCCAGATGATCTCCTGCGTCTTGGTGTGGAACAGGGCGTTGTCGTACAGCCCGAAGTGCCTGCCGATTCGCTGGCAGTGCTCGAAGATCTCGGCTCCCGACACGTACTTTCGCGTCGGTACGTAGCCAGTCTCCTCCAGCAGCGGCAGGTAGACCAGCGACGGCGTGTCGCAGCACACGCCGGGATAGCGGTTCCAGTACCAGGTGCCGCCGAAGTCGCCGGCCACCTCGACGATCCGCGTGTCCTCGATGCCCTGCTTCCGCGCCTCCGCGGCGGCCGAGAGGCCAGAGAACCCGCCACCGATGAACGTGAACGTCACGTGATCGGTGACCGGCTCACGCGGCGCCACTGAGGTCCAGGGGTCCAGCGCCAGCTCCGAGGGGAGCTGGACGTAGTTGTCACGCCCCCCAGCCTGAAGCCGCTTGTCGCGCTCCTGCGCGTACTTCGCACGCAGGGCATCCTTGTCGATGCTGTCAGACGACGTGGTTGAACTGGACATCTACCCTCCGAACGGATCGAGATCGACTACCGCGAAAGGACCGTGGCGCGCTGAACGATCGATCGATTTGCGGTCACCATTGAGTATGTGGTGCCCATCATGCCAAGTCAAGGCACCGACGAGCCTCAGCTGAAGTACTCGCGAAACCTCATCGGTGCCTCAGATGAGAATGCCCGCGAAGGTCGCGATGCTCAGCGGGAATGGGCAAGGGGTTGTCGATGGGCTCGCGGGCAGAGATCACGCACCGGTACGCCGCGGAGTACGCGAGGGCGTCCAAGACCGGCTAGCTCGGCGTGATGCCCAGCCAGGTTGAACAACCTGGCTGGGCATCACATCTAGGACTAGCCGCAAACACCCCTGGACCGGCTCGTCCTCGCGGGCGTGCTCGCCCCGGGACAGGTCGCCGAGCTGATCACCTACCGGGACTCGCTCAACCCGGCCCAGATCGCCCGGACATCGCATCGCCGTGCTGCAACAGAGCCTGCTGAACCTGGCTGGGGAAGAGACCGACCGGCTCTACCTCGCACCACTGCCGCACCCGCTTCCCAACGTCCGCAAGGGAGTCCGGGTCAAGGCCAGTTGACGGGCATCCCTCAACTGACCCACCCACGCGGGGCCGCGGGCAATCCCTTCTGAGGCACGGACCAATCACTCACGGGCACTTGCATTCGGAGGCACTACGGGCACGTCCCCGTTCGCCTGACGGCGCAGGACCTTGGGCCGGCGGCCCCAGACGCAGGACCACTTCGACGAGGTATGTGACCGCTACCAGGAGGTTATCGCTCGACGCTTCGCGACGCTCATCGAGCTTGACTTGCAGGCACTGGAACATCTCATACATCGCCAGCATGTTGTCGCGCGTGTCCCCCAAGGAGGCACCCGTTCACGGCGGTCATCGCGACGTCGATCGACCATCGCTTGAAGGCGGAGGAGGTCCTCGCGCGGCAAGCCCAGCAGTTCGGCACTTGGAGGGGACCGGCACTGCGAAGGCCGTCACGAACGCCACTGGCGGTTCGCGCGTGATCTGGTCGACCAACTCATCGCCGACAGTCGGGACAATGCCCACGGTGGCCTTGATCCGCTCAGGCGTGAGTCCACGGTTGGCCTGCCGCCGTTGACGCACATGGACCGGCGGGTCGGCGCTAATGAGCACCTCCGCATCAGGGCCGTCCCTCAACTTGCCGAGCTTGCCACCAAGACCAGGGTCTGCAGCGACAACCGATTGGACTCCCTGCACCATGAGTCTGGTAGCTACTGGTCCGCAGAGGCATTCTCGAGGAGAAGACCCTCGTGTTGCGTGTGCCATCTGGCAGACCTCGTTCGCAGATGGAGAAGAGGCACTTGATCGACCGCTGGTCCCGTTGGACCAGCGGCGGGAAACGAGACATAGTGGCCTCCGCGCATTGAACGATCGATCACCCCTGGTTGCGCTTGGTGCACGTCACGTCACGTCTCGCCGAGGGGCCCTCGCCCGGTATCTGGACCGACCACAGCTAATTGACCCCACGGGAGGGGCGCCGGTATGTTCGCCAATATTGGCTCCAACCGGGGCGTGTCGCGGGACCAACCAAGAAGGAGCGCAGGTTGCTGGGCGTTGGAGGCTACGTCTCGAACATTGCGCGTGCGTATCCGAACCAGGTAGCGCTCGTTGACGTTCCGGCTGCCGAACAGTTGACGTATGCGGAACTCGACCGACAGACCACCGCGACGGCCATCGGGTTGCTCGGTCTGGGCTTGGCGCCCGGCGATCGAGTGGCATGCTGGATGACGACCGGGATCGACTACGCGCTCGCGTATCTGGCCATTGCCAAGGCCGGGCTGGTCGTGGTACCGATCAACGAGCGCTACCAGCCCCATGAGGCAGAGTTCATCATCTCCGATGCTGCTCCGCGCGCCCTGATCTTCGCCGACGCGCTACGCGACAAGGTCGATGCCCTCACCATGCGCGGAGAGCTCATCCTCGTCGCAGCCCGAGATCGAGGCTCAGCACAGACCACGATCTCCGACCTCGCGGGCGCCGCCTCTGCCCGGGCGAAACTGGCGCCTGTGTCGTGGTCAGCGCCTCTGGCAGTCGCCTATACCAGCGGCACGACCGGCTTTCCCAAGGGCGCGCTACTGACCCACGACAACGTCTATGCCTCCAACGTATCCAACTGCATTTCCTACAGGCTGCCTCGCTACGGCGTCGCGCTGTTCAACGCGTCGATGTCATTCACCGGCACCGTCCTTGGCCATCTGCTGCCGCAATTGATGTCCGGTTGCACCGTCGTCATGCCCGGGCAACCAGACCCGGAACGGATCGTGCGGACGATTCTGGACCGTGCCGCCGACTTCGCCAATGTTCCCGTCCCGCTGATACCCGCGTTCGCCGAGACCTGTGCAGCCATGGGCACGACCCTTCCGTCACTGACCACGCTTCTTCAAAGCGGAGGCAAGGCCAAGCCCCCTGTGCTCGCGGAGCTGAACGAGCGGTTGTCCGGCCGATTGATACTGGCCTGGGGGATGACGGAGGTATCGGGCGCGGCGGGCGCGGCGACTACAAAGGCAGACATGCTCCGAGCGCTCGCAGGTGAGACGCACATCCTAGCCACGGTAGGACGAGCGACAACCGGAGTCTCAGTGGCCGTGAGCGACGAAGGTGAACTCCTCCTCCAGTCGCGGGCCGCGGCCTCAGGGTATTGGAACCGCGACGAGGCATCACGAGGGGCATTCCGCGATGGCTGGTACCACTCCGGTGACATCGGCACTAAGGACGCCGAGGGGTTCATCACTGTCAGCGACCGCCGGCTCGACCTGATCGTTAGCGGCGGTGCCAACGTGTACCCCAGCGAGGTCGAGCGCGTGCTCGAGGAGATCGACGGAGTCGCCGAGTCTGTGGTGGTCGGGACTCCCCACGAGCGTTGGGGGCAATCCGTGACGGCTGTCGTGGTTCGATCCCCGGGATCTGTGCTCACCGACGCAGAGATCCTCGCGTACTGCCGTGCCCATCTGGCGGACTACAAGAAGCCGACCAAAGTGCTTTTCACAGACGACTTCCCCCGGAACCCGAGTGGCAAGATCCTGCGTGAGCGGGTGCGAGACCTCGCCACGAGCGAGACCACGACCCAGGCATTGTGACCGAGACATGGTGACCGAGACATGGTGAGCGGCATGACCGACAGCTCTACAGCCAACGACCTGCCTTCCTATGCAACCATCGAGTTGCGTAGAGACGGCCCTCTGACCTGGCTGATCCTCAATCGCCCACACCGCGCCAATGCGCTCAGCCAGCAGGCAGTCGGCGAGTTGCTCGCCGCGCTCGACTGGCTCGCAGACGACGACGCGACGCGGGTGGTCGCCATCCGTGGCGAGGGCAAGAACTTCTGCGCCGGGTTCGACCTCGCCGGCGACGACGAGGCGGTGGGTGAATCAAATGGTCGCCAACCGATCCAGGATCACGACCGCCTGCGTCGCAACATCGAGCGGTTCTTCCGTATCTGGGATCACCCCAAGCCGATTATCGCGGCCGTCCACGGACACTGCCTCGCGGGCGGAACCCAGCTCGCAACCCTGTGCGACCTCACCATCATCGCCGACGACGCCAAGGTCGGAATCTCCTCACTTCCCATCGGCGGTGGCTACATCACACCGATGTGGCTGCCACTGATCGGACCCAAGCGAGCCAAGCAGGTTGCCTTCCAACCCGGCGAACACATCTCGGGGGTCACGGCGGCTGAGTGGGGCTGGGCCAACTACTCCGTTCCCGCCGACGAGCTCGTGTCCGATGTCACCGCCCTCGCGCACCGCATCGCCCGCACTCCAGCTGGAACACTGCAGATGAAGAAGCTGGCGATCAACCGTCTCGCCGACCTGCAGGGGTATCGCGCCGCCGCGATGCTGGGAGCCCAGACCGACGCGCTGCTTCACACCACGGTCGAGACCGAGTACTGGTGGGCGTTGCTGCGCGACGAGGGGCTCGCCGCCGCGCTACGCGAGTTCAAGGGCCAGAGCGATCAGTAGCGGCGGATCAAGACCACACACGCGGAGCACCCAGGTGAATCCCATCGCGATCAGCGCGCGCGACCTGCTCACCACGACTCGGTCGGTCAGGAAACGGCTCGACCTTGGCATTCCCGTATCACGTGAGGAGATCTCGGCCTGTGTGGAGATCGCGCTTCAAGCTCCGACGGGCACCAACCGACAGGGGTGGCGGTTCATCGCGGTCGATGACCCAGCAGCGAAGGTGGCCTTCGCCGAACTCTACCGCCGGTCGAAAGGAGGATACGGTGGCATCGACGTCAGTCGGCTGACACCCGATGACCCAAGAAGCGTCCGGGCAACGCAGGTCAACACCTCAGTCGATCACCTTGCCGAGATGCTGCAAGACGTGCCGGTCCTTGTGATACCTCTGCTGCGCGGTCGATACGACAACACCTTCACAGCACACCAAGCGGCGACCTTCTATGGCTCGATCTTCCCCGCGGTGTGGTCGTTCATGCTGGCGGCCCGCCTACATGGCCTGGGCACGACGCTGACCACCATGCACCTGCGCTACGAAGCCGAGGCCGCAGAGATCCTCGGTGTGCCGTTCGACAAGTACACCCAGACTGGCCTGATTCCCGTCGCGCGCTACACGGGCACAGACTTCAACACCGCTGCCCGCCTCCCAGTCAGCGACGTACTGGCGTGGAACACGCTGTGACGGCACGACCGGGAGCCCACAGTGGCCCCCTCCCCCTCACCTCCACTGAAGCTATCGGACGCGTACCCGCAGGCGCGCACATCGTGATCCAGAGCGGAGCTGCCGAGCCGACCACCCTGACTCGCGAGTTGGCCGAACAGGCGACGCGCCTAGGCGGCGCGGTGCTCACCACCGGGGTCCTGCTCGGTGGCTACGACGCGATCACGCGGGCGGGCTCCTCGCTGAGCCTCCGAACTTGGTTCCCACCGGGCACGCTCACGAAGACGGCAGTCGACGCTACGCGACTGGCGTACCTTCCCCTCACCTGGCGGCAGGTCCCAGACCTCATCGACCGCACCCGCTTCGACGTCGCTCTGCTCCATGTCAGCCCACCAGATAGCCGCGGCTTCCACAGCTTCGGTATCAGCACGAGCTTCGCTACGAGCATGGCCAAGTCCGCCGACCTCGTGATCGCCCAGGTGAACGAGCACATGCCCTTCACCCTCGGCGACTCACTGATCCATGAGTCCGAGCTGGACATCCTCGTGCCCGCCAGCGAGCCTCTCCTGACCTTTCCCCGTCGGGATCCAACGCAGCTGGACAAGGAGATCGCGCTGCAGGTCATCGATCTCATCCCGGACGGAGCAGCGCTCCAACTGGGCGTCGGGAGTGCCCCTACGGCAGTCCTCGAAGCGCTCTTGGCCCGCGGCGCACGCGGGCTGCACCTGGTAGGTCAGCTCAGCGACGCGGCGCGCCGGCTACTCGAGGCCACCGAAGGCGCCCGCGCGACGATCGGCGAGATTGGCGGCTCGGCGGAGCTGTACGCCTGGTCCGACCACCATCCCGCGATTCGGATGACGGACGCCCGGGTGACCCACCAGCTCACCACTGACGTGCACCGCCCACCGTTCATCAGCGTCAACAGCGCCATCGAGGTGGACATGTTCGGCCAGGTCAACACCGAGTACGTCGACGGTCGGCCTACCGGTTTGATCGGCGGCATCCTCGACTTCCACCTTATCGCTCAGTCCGATCCGCGGAATCTCTCGATCCTTGTGATGCCCTCGATCGCCAAGGGTGGCCAGAGCCGGATCGTGTCGCGACTGGGGTCGCCGGTGGCGGTGCCACGCGCCCTCGTCCAGCTCGTCGCCACTGAACACGGCGTCGCGGATCTGCGCGACTGCAGCGTCGACGAGCGCGCAGCCCGTCTGGCCTCCATTGCGCATCCGGATCATCGAACCGCTCTCCGCACGGCATCTAGGCACTCGCCCTAACTCGGCGAAGGTGCAGAGACCGGTCACATTCCCACGCAAGAGGACAAGAGGAAGCGGCCTATCAAGATCTGGGAGGGCGACAGGCCTCACCGAAGCCGCCGCTGAGGATCTCGGCCCGCAGAAGTTCGCGCACCCTGCGCGTCGAGTCCATGCTTCGAGCCCGGGTGACTTGAGGCCAGCCATTAGCCAAGCCACGCGAAACCGTCTCCCATATTGGAGCCAATATGGCTATAGTGTCATCGGAACATGATCGGGGGTCGCTCCGTAGCCGCTCAAACACAGCGGCGCACGTTGACCCCGGTACGCCATCACCACGTCCTTGAGGGGTGCACACTTCATGCCAGTCCGGATCGGCTGCGGTATCGGGTTCTGGGGCGACGACATCGACGCTCCGCTGCGCCTCGCAGAACAGGGACCTCTCGACTACCTCGTGATGGACTTCCTGGCCGAGGTCACGATGTCGATCCTGAAGAAGCAGCACCTACGCGACCCCGCGAAGGGCTTCGCGACCGACGCCGTCAACGTCATCGCCTCCCTAGAGGACCAGCTTCGCACCACCGACTTGAAGGTGGTCACCAATGCCGGCGGCGTGAATCCGAGAGGTTTCGCCGCGGCGGTCAAAGCCGCCGTGGGCGAGCAATACGCCGTCGCAGCTGTCAGCGGAGACGACATCCTCGCCGACATCGACCGCGTCCGGGGACAGGCGACGCTGGTCAACATCGATGACGGCCGGGCGTTCGCCGACATCGCCGAGTCCGTGCTCTCGGCGAACGTCTACCTCGGTGCTCGTGGGCTCGCCGAGGGACTTGAGGCCGGTGCCCGCGTTGTTGTCGCCGGTCGCACCACGGACACAGCACTCGTGCTCGCACCGCTCATCGCGGAGTACGGATGGGCCGAGGACGACTGGGACCGCCTCGCGGCCGGGATCGTCGCCGGTCACCTCATCGAGTGCACTGGACAGGTCACCGGCGGCTTCCACCAAGACGACTGGAAGTCAGTGCCCGGTATCGAGCTTGTCGGCTACCCACTCGTGGAGGTTGAGGAGGACGGCACCTTCGTCGTCACCAAGCCCGAGGGAACTGGGGGCTTGGTCAACATCGCCACCGTCACCGAGCAGCTGATGTACGAGATCCAGCACCCCCGCCGGTTTGAGACACCGGACGTGACGGTGGACTTCACCAGCCTGACTCTCGAAGACCTCGGCAATGACCGGGTCCGGGTGACCGGAGTGCGAGGAGCTCCGCCGCCACCCACGCTGAAAGTCTCGATGACATACGCCGACGGCTGGACGACTACCCTGCTGTGGCCCTATGCCGAGCCCGACGCGGTCGAGAAGGCCCAGTCGACGTTGAACCGCATGGAGAAGACTGTGGAGCGACTCGGGCTGCGGCTCGAAGAGACTCGCGGCGACATCTTCGGCACGGGGGCAATCGTTGGGTCTCGAACCGCACTGCCCGACTACGAGCCGCGGGAGGTCCTCGCCCGCTTCGCCGTACGAGGGCGCTTCCGAGAGGACGTCGATCGACTCGCGATCGAGCTCGCCCCCGCCTACATCGGGGCACCCGGCCTCGCTGGATTCGTGGGAGGTGGTCGCGGGCGCGTCAGCCAGGTTGTCAGCCACTGGCCAGCCCTGATCCCGCGCGAACTCGTCAACGTCACCACGACGGTGTCCTAACCGATGATCCGCGTCATCGTCTCAGAACCCCCGCTGGCCCAGCCGGCACACTCGGAGAGGAGTCGAAGCCTGTGAAGATACGTCTCGGCGAACGTGCCTACGCCCGCTCCGGCGACAAGGGCGCGAACGCCAACATCGGAGTGGCCTGCCGCTCCGCCGACGACTACCCGAAGCTGCTCCAGGTCCTCACCATCGAGGCGGTGGGTACTTACTTCGCCGACCTGCCGGTCACGGCGATCGAGCGCTACGAGATGCCGAACCTGTGGGCGGTCAACTTCATCCTCCGCAACGCCTTGGACGGCGGCGCCGCCAGGTCGCTGCGCCTGGACCCGCAGGGAAAGACCCTTGGGGAGTCGATCATGCAGATGCCTGTGGAGTGGCCGGAGTCATGACCCTCGAACCGAGTTTCGTCACCGACTTGGTCCAGACCCGACGCGACGACAAGATCCTCGTGGTCACACTCGCACGGCCGGAGAAGCGCAATGCCCTGAACCTGGAGATGCGCAGGGGCCTACGTGCGGCATTCGACCTTCTCGACGCCGACCCGACGCTCGCCTGTGCGGTGCTGACCGGGCAGGGCACAGTCTTTTGCGCTGGCGCGGACCTGGTCGAGCTTGCCGCGGAGTCGATGGGCGTCCCGCCGCAGGAGATGACACTGCTGCTGGGGTCCTCGGGACGTACCACCAAGCCCGTGGTCGCGGCCGTCAACGGCCCCGCAGCCGCAGGCGGATTCAAGCTCCTGCTCGACTGTGACCTCGTGGTGGCAAGCGACAGTGCCTGGTTCGAGGTCTCCGAGGCGCGTCGGGGACGGGGCTCACCGTGGGCGGTGCCGCTGAGCACAATGGTGTCCCAACGCGTCATGTCCGAGCTCCTCCTCACCGGTGCGCCGATCTCGGCTGACCGCGCTCTATCAGCTGGCCTCGTGAACGCCGTGGCGTCGGCCGAAGATGTTGTCGCCACGGCGATGGGAATGGCTCAGCAGATCGCGGCCAACGCACCGCTCAGCGTTCGTGCAGCGCGCGAGGTCATCGCGCTCTGTTCGCGAGTCGGGCAGCAGGAGGCACGACATCTGGCTGACGTCATCTATCGCGAGGTCTACCTCAGCGAGGACGCACAAGAAGGCCCACGTGCGTTCGCCGAGAAGAGGCCACCGGTCTGGCAGGGCCGCTAGACACCGCCACCCACCCACCGCACTGGAGTCCTCATGAACGCCGCCATCAGTTTCCCTCACCACCAGACCCACCGTGAGTTGCGGGAGGCCGCAGCTGGGCTGGCGAGCCGGTTCTCTCTCGACTACTGGGAGGAGCACGACCAGCAGAAGAGGTTCCCCGAGGAGTTCTTCCAGGCCTTCGCCAAGGCCGGCTTCCTCGGCGTGGTGATCCCCGAGGAGTACGGCGGGGGCGGCGGCACGCTGACCGACCTGGCAGTGATCCTCGAGGAAGTCGCCGCATCCGGGGGCGGCCTGAACGCCTGCAGCGCCGTCCACATTCCCCTGCTGCTCGTCCCCACGCTGCTGGCGCACGGCACCGAGCAACAGAAGGCCGACATCCTGCCGCGAGTGGCCGCCGGTGAGCTCTTCGTCAGCTTCGGTGTCACCGAACCCGACGCGGGGACAGACACCACCAAGACGAGGACCTTCGCCAAGAAGGTCGAGGGTGGCTTCTCGATCACCGGGACCAAGGTCTGGAACTCTGGCGCGCTGCGCGCCGACAAAGTGCTGCTGCTAACCCGCACCTCCCACCCCGAGGAGTCGCAGAAGTCCGGCGAAGGGCTAACCCTGATCCTCACCGACTTCAATCCGGACACCATCGAGGTCAAGCCGATTCCCAAGCTCGGCCGCAACGCAGTCGCCTCCGCGGAGCTGTTCATCACCGACCACTTCGCCGCCGACTCTGACGTGATCGGCTCGGTCGGACAAGGCTTTTACCACCTCCTCGGCAGTCTGAACGGCGAACGCCTCCTACTCGCCTCCGAAGCACTCGGGATGGGCCGCTGGTCACTCGGCCAAGCGATTCGCTACGCCAACGACCGAGTGGTCTTCAACCGGCCGATCGGCAAGAACCAGGCAGTCCAGCACCCGCTCGCCCGGGGCTACCTGCACCTCATGGCAGCCGCGTCGATCGTCCACACCGCATTGACCGCCTACCAACACGAGGGCGCCGCCAACATCGGGACGCTGGCCAACGCCGCGAAGTACCTCGCCACCGAAGCATCCTTCATGTGCAACGACGACGCGATGCAGACCTTCGGTGGCTACTCCTTCGCACGCGAGTACCACGTCGGCCGGTACTGGACGGAGTCACGGCTGCAGCGCATCGCGCCGGTCAACAACCAGATGGTGCTCAACTACGTGGCCGAGCGGGCCCTGGGCCTGCCGCGCAGCTACTGAACGAACCGCGAGCCGAGAGGACAAGTCGTGGGCAAGTACGCACAAGCACACCGCCGAAGTCTGGAAGATCCTCCTGGCTTCTGGGGCGATGCCGCCCGAGCCATCGACTGGGTCACGCCCCCCGTCGAAGTCCTCGACGCTTCCACGCCGCCGTTCTACAGGTGGTTCCCCGACGCGACCTTGAACACGTGTTGGAACGCCGTTGACCGCCATGTCGACCGCGGGAACGGCGAACGCGCTGCCCTCGTCTACGACAGCCCCATCACCGACACGAAGAAGACCTACACCTACCGTGAGTTGCGTGACGAGGTCGCCACGTTCGGACGTGCTCTCCTCAACTTGGGCGTGACCCCCGGCGACCGCGTGGTGATCTACATGCCGATGATCCCGGAGGCGGTCATCGCGATGCTGGCCTGCTCACGCATCGGCGCCGTCCACTCCGTCGTCTTCGGTGGCTTCGCGCCCAAGGAGCTGGCCGCACGCATCGACGACGCCGTGCCTGTGGTCATCGTCTCCGCGTCCTGCGGCATCGAGCCCTCCCGGGTCGTGGAGTACAAGCCACTGCTCGACGCGGCGCTCGCACTCGCGCGCCACCAACCCAGCGGCGTGGTCATCAAACAGCGTCCCCAAGCCCGCGCCGAGCTCAGCTCACCGCGCGACACCGACTGGGACGCGGCGATGGCCGCTGGTCGCACCGCGCCAGCCGAATGCGTCGCCGTCGCGGCCACCGACCCTCTCTACATCCTCTACACCTCGGGAACGACCGGGAGCCCGAAAGGCATCGTCAGAGACAATGGCGGACATGCCGTCGCAATGGCGTGGTCCCTGGCGAACGTCTACGACATCCACGAGGGCGACGTGTGGTGGGCGGCATCCGATGTCGGCTGGGTCGTCGGTCATTCCTACATCGTCTATGCGCCCCTCATCAGCGGTGCGACGACCGTCTTGTACGAAGGCAAGCCCGTGGGGACACCGGATGCCGGAGCCTTCTGGAGGGTGGTCGAGGAATACTCGGTGGGGGCACTGTTCACCGCGCCCACCGCCATCCGGGCCATCAAGAAGGAGGACCCGGACGGTCGACACATGGCGGCACACGACCTGTCGTCGCTGCGTACGTTGTTCCTCGCCGGCGAACGACTCGACCCCGACACTTACCACTGGGCCTCCGCGAGGCTCGGAGTACCGGTCGTCGACAACTGGTGGCAGACCGAGACGGGCTGGCCGATCGCCGCCAACCTACGTGGCCTGGAGTCGATGCCCATCAAGCCTGGATCGCCCTCTGTCCCGGTGCCCGGGTACGACGTGCGCATCCTCGATCAAGATGGCGTCGACCTCGGTTCCGGCGAGGAGGGAGCCATCTGCATCCGGCTCCCCATGCCTCCCGGCACCCTCCCGACCTTGTGGAAGGACGACGACCGCTACATCGCGTCCTACCTCTCGCAGTTCGACGGCTACTACCTCTCAGGCGATGGCGGGTTCCTGGACGAGCAAGGCTACTTGTTCGTCCTGGGACGCACCGACGACGTCATCAACGTCGCTGGACACCGCCTGGCTACCGGCCCCATGGAGGCGGTCGTCGCCGGCCACCCGGCAGTCGCGGAGTGCGCAGTCATCGGCGTCGAAGACCAGCTCAAAGGACAGGTTCCCCGAGCCTTCGTCGTCCTCAAGGCGGGCATCTCGATCGACCCTGCCCAGCTCGGCGCAGAGTTGAACGCCATGGTTCGCGACGGGATCGGTCCCATCGCCGCGCTCAAGAGCGTCTCCGTTGTCGACGGGCTTCCCAAGACCCGCAGCGGCAAGATCCTGCGCAAGCCCATGCGCGAGATCGCTGACGGCAAGCAGGTGCAGGTCCCGCCCACGATCGAGAGCGTCGATGTGCTGGACGTCTTGCGCCCGATCCTGCGCGGGGACCAGGCCGACCGCAAGTGAGGAACACGATGGGAGACGAACGACGGGCGGGCCTGTCGGCAAGGTTGACCGCCATCTTGGCGGAGGCATGGGCAGGCCCTGTCCAGATCCTGGACCTGACCCGGCTGACTGGTGGGGCGAGCCGGGAGACGTGGGCGATCGACCTCCTTCGCGAGGGCAGCCCCTGTAGAGCGGTCCTTCGTATCGAGCCGAGCTCGCGAGGCAACCCGACTCTGCTGCTGGAGACAGCTGGTCTCGCCGCGGCCCGCACGGTCGATGTATCCGCCCCCGAGGTCTACGCCTCAGGCAGCGACGACGTGATCGGCGGGAGCTATCTCGTGCTGGAGTTCGTCGAAGGCGAGACCATCCCTCGCAAGATCCTCCGAGACGAGACCTTCGCCGACGCGCGTCAAGACCTCGCCCGACATCTGGGTGAGACACTCGCCCGGCTGCACTCCGCGCGGCTTGAGCGGCCCGAACTGCTCAGGACCGTCACCGATCCGCTCGAGGAGATCGAGCAGCGCTACCTCCGTGGCGCGCTGCCGCCCGGGCTGGCGCTCGCCCTGCGGCACCTTCGCGACCATCCAGTGCAGCGCTCACGAACGACACTGGTCCATGGAGACTTCCGTCTCGGCAATCTCCTGATCGGACCCGACGGTCTACGAGCCGTGCTGGACTGGGAGCTGGTCCACTTCGGCGACCCGGTCGAGGACCTCGGCTGGCTCTGCGCGAAGGTCTGGCGCTTCGGCTCACCGCTCCCTGTTGGTGGATTGGGAAGCCGCGCTGACCTCCTGGATGGCTATGAAGCGATCGCAGGCTGGCGGCCGTCGCCGGACCAGCTGGCGTGGTGGGAGCTCTACTCGACCCTGAAATGGGGGCTGATGTGTCGGATCATGGCCGACCAGCACCTGACCGGTGAACGCCCATCGGTCGAGCTGGCCGCCATCGGCCGGCGAGCATGCGAGCAGGAGTTCGACGTCCTGCTCGCCCTGGGGCACGACCGGCCCGGCGGCGGGACCGACGTCCTGCAATCCGAGCAGCAGACGACCCCAGACCTCTACGGCCGACCCGATGCGGGCGACCTGGCACGCGGGGTTCAGGCGTTCCTCGACGAGGTGCGTGCCACCGGTGGAGCCGCAGGTTTCAATGCGCGCGTCGCCAACAATGTGATGGACATGCTCCATCGAGAGTCACTGCTGGGCCCGGCAGCCCGGATCGCTCACCACGACCGACTCAGCACCCTGCAGCTTGCCAACGACGACGCCCTGACTGCCGCAATCCTCGACGGCTCACTTGATGACCAGTGGGACGAGGTCGTCGCGACCGTACGCCAAGCAGTCAGAGACCGCCTCGCCGTGAGCAACCCCGCCCACGTGGACAAACCCGACTAGTCCCAATACCGTTCAGTTAAGGTTACGACGGTGTAGTTTGGTGGCATGCCGCGTGCTGGATGGAGGAAGCCGGAGACCGAGCGACGCTTGTCTGATCTGGTGTCGGTGGGGGTGCTGACGCGGGTGTTCCCGCCGGAGTTGGTCGACGATGTGATCGCCAAAGTGGGGCGGACCGAGCGTCGGCATCGGTCGTTGCCGGCGCGGGTGATGGCGTACTTCTCGATCGGGATGGCGCTGTACTCGGAGGGCTCTTATGAGGCTCTTGTGACGCATCCGTGGGTGCTTGAGCGCGCCTGAAGCGTGAGCACGCCGTTCCCTGTCTAGGTTTCTGAGCTGTTGAGGAACCGAAACCAGTGAGCGGAGAACGGCGTGCAGAACGCCACCTTATGGCGCGCCCTGTTGGGGGTCGAGAAGACGGTCGTGGAGGACATCGAGTTCGACGAGGACGAAGAGCTGTTGGTGGCCCATGTGCGGCCGCGGAAGCGTGCTCGCGGTCGTTGTGGACGGTGCGGGCGACCTTCGCCTGGCTACGACGCCGGAGAAGGCCGGCGACGGTGGCGGGCACTGGACCTAGGCACGATCCAGGTCGTGCTCGAGGCGGACGCACCGCGGGTGAGGTGTCTCGAACATGGCCCGACGGTCGTCGCGGTGCCCTGGGCACGGCACGCGGCCGGCCACACAGTCGTGTTCGACGAGCAGGTGGCCTGGTTGGCCACCCAGTGCTCGAAGAGCGCGGTGGTCGAGCTGATGCGGATCGCCTGGCGCACCGTCGGCGCGATCATCACCCGGGTCTGGGCCGACGTCGAAGCCCTGCACGACCGGTTCGCGGACCTGCGACGGCTGGGGATCGATGAGATTTCGTACAAGCGCGGGCACCGATATCTGACCGTGGTCGTCGACCACGACAGTGGTCGGCTGGTGTGGGCCGCACCGGGCCGTGACAAGGCAACCCTGGAGAAGTTCTTCGACGCCCTCGGCCCCGAGCGCAGCGCCCAGATCACCCACATCTCTGCAGACGGGGCGGACTGGATCAGCACGGTGGTCGCACAGCGGTGTCCGAACGCGGTGCGCTGCGCTGATCCGTTCCACGTTGTCCGCTGGGCCACCGACGCGCTGGACGAGGTCCGCCGGCAGGCCTGGAACGAGGCCCGTGGCGCCGTCACCCAGCGCCGCGCCGGACGAGCCAGCGGCCAGGCGAAGGCACTCAAACACGCCAGGTTCGCGTTGTGGAAGAACCCCGAGAACCTCACCCTCCGGCAGCGGGCCAAGCTCGCCTGGGTCGCCAAGACCGATCCGCGCCTGCACCGCGCCTACCTGCTCAAGGAAGGCCTCCGGCTGGTGTTCCAGCTCCCGCACGACGAGGCCGAAGAGGCCCTCGACGTCTGGATCGGCTGGGCCCGTCGCTGTCGGATCTCGGCCTTCGTCGATCTGCAACGCCGGATCGTCAAGCACCGAGCCTCTATCCTCGCCGCGATCGAGCACGGCCTGTCCAATGGACGCATCGAGTCGGTAAACACCAAGATCCGACTGATCACCCGGGTCGCCTTCGGCTTCCGCTCACCCGAAGCCCTGATCGCCTTGGCCATGCTCAACCTCGGCGGCCACCCACCAGTGCTCCCCGGCCGCAAATGACCCACGGAAGGGTCAGGAGAGCCTCTTATGAGGACGTGCTGGCTCAGTTGACCGATGGTCTTTCGTGGGCCTCGGGCTGGACCGAGGAGTACTCCCCGCCGAGCAAGTCCGCGATCTTCCAGGCCCGGGCCAGGCTGGGCGCTGAACCGCTGAAGGAGTTGTTCGAGCGGGTTGCCAAGCCGATCGGCACCGATGAGATGCCAGGAGTCTGGCTCGCCGGTCGGCGGCTGGTTGCGATCGACGGCACGTGTCTCGATGTCGCCGACACGGCAGTCAATGCCGAGCACTTCGGCCGGCCGGGGGTGAACAAGGGCGAGCAGGCAGCCTTCCCCCAGGCTCGCGTGGTCGCGTTGGCCGAGTGTGGCACGCACGCGGTGTTCGCCGCCGAGGTCGGCACCTACTCGACATCCGAGGCCGTCTTTGCTGATCGTCTCGTGGACCGGTTGGCGCCAGGGATGCTGCTGACCGCGGATCGCGGGTTCTTCTCCTACGCCCTGTGGCGCAAGGCAATCGCGACCGGGGCGGACCTGCTGTGGCGGATCCGCACCGACAAATCCGCCCCCAAGCCGGTCCATGTCGAAGACCTGCCCGACGGCTCCTGGCTGGCCGACCTACAACAGACCCACTCCAAGGCCGCGCGGGCTGCGGAGCCGATGCGAGTGCGCGTCATCGACTACACCCTCGACGACGGCCGCGAGAACACCACGTCGTATCGGCTCTTCACCACCATCGTGGACCCGGGCGAGGCGAGCGCGACCGATCTGGCCGCGGCCTACGCGCAACGGTGGGAGATCGAGTCGACCTTCGACGAGCTCAAGACCCACCAACGCGGCCCGAGGACTGTGCTGCGATCCAAGTCGCCGGACCTGGTGCTCCAGGAGATCTGGGGCCACCTGTGCTGCCACTTCGCGATCCGCTCGCTGATGGCCGAAGCCGCCGCACACTCCGGGCATGATCCCGACCGGGTCAGCTTCGTTGCCGCGCTACGGATCACCCGCCAGACCCTCGCCCACCCGGGCGCCTTTCCCCCCTGACCAGCATGGGCGAGACAGTCCCGGCTGGCTGGACTTCCTACGCCGGCTGCTGCGACGACTCAACCCAGAGCGGCGACGACGGGCAGCACCGCGCGTCGTGAAGAGGAAGTACACCAAGTGGCACGTCAAACGCGCCGCCCACGCCACCTGGCCCCAACCCGGCAACACCACAACCATCTCCGTCGCGCGGCTAACTGAACGGTATTGCGACTAGTCCACAGCTAGTCCGAGGAGGATCAGATGCTGAGCACTCAAGCCCGGGCCATGAATGCCGCGCTGCGAGACCGAGGCGCGGGACTGCCAAGCGGCCAAGCGCCGACGCTGGAACAGATCCGGGAGCTCGCCGAGCAGTTCGGCTCGTGGGGAGCGCCCCTCGACGAGGTTCGGCACACGCCGGTCGACGTCGCGGGTGTCCCCGGGGAGTGGATCGTCCCGAGCTCGGCCGCCGACGGCGACGCCGTCCTGCTCTTCCTTCACGGCGGGGGGTACATGGTGTGTTCGGTGGCCAGCCACCGAACCATGATCGGGCACATCGCAGCGAGCAGCGGAGTCCGGTGCCTGGCGATCGACTATCGCCTGGCACCCGAGCACCCCTACCCAGCGGCGGTCGAGGACTCCCTCGCCGCCTACCAGTGGCTGTTGGACACCGGCATCGCGCCCTCTCGCATCGCGATCGGCGGCGACTCAGCCGGAGGTGGCCTCGTCATGCAGACACTGCTTGCGCTTCGTGAGGCAGGCGTCGCACTCCCCCGCGCCACGGTGCTTCTCTCGCCGTTCGTCGACCTCGGATGCGACGGGGACTCGATGACGACGCGAGCAGAAGTGGATCCCACCATCACCCGAGCCAGCGCGTTGGCCTCGGTCGACGCCTTCTTCCGCGATCACGACAGACGCGATCCCAAGGTCGCGCCCCTGCTCGCAGATCTCGGCGGGCTCCCGCCGACCTGCATCCAAGTCGGCGACCACGAGGTGCTGCTCGACGACGCCACCCGACTGGCAGAGCGCCTCAGCGACGCGGGTGTCGATGTCGCGATCGACATCTTCGACGAGATGACCCATGTGTTCCAGCGCGCCGCCGGCAAGGTGCCCGAGTCCGACGAGGCCATCGCCCGAATCGGCGCCTTCATCGGCAGGAGGATCGCGCTCTTCCCAGACGGCTAGCGCAGGATCGGCAGAAGTCGATCCAGCGACACCTGCCTGTGGGCGCGCCACAGATCCGCCAGCAGGGCACCATCGCCGCTCACTAGGGCATCGAGCATCCGGTCGTGGTCATCGGCCACCGTGCCGACATCGGGCAGGAAGCTCAACGACAGGGCCCGGTAGGCGCCAGACATGCGTGTGATCCTGGCTATCTCTGCAACCAGGATCCCCAACGGCGAAAGCTCGAGGATGGCTTCATGGAAGGCATCGTTGAGCCTGATGCGCTCATCAACGTTCGCACCAGATGCTCGCAGCTTCTTGTTGATTCGTCCGATGCGAACTAGTTCCCGTTCCGTAGGCCGTCCCAGGGCGCTCAACACCTCAGTCTCGAGCAGGTCACGAGCGCGGTACAACTGAGCCATCTCATCGGCGCTGAACATCGCGACGAAGTAACCGCGGTTGCGCTCGTAGACGACCAAGCCCTCCGCATCGAGCACCTGGAGGGCCTCGCGAATGGGGCCTCGACTTATCCCGATCGACTGCGAGAGAACCTCTTGGCGCAACTGCTGGCCGGGCAGGAGCCGCCGGGTCATCACCATCTCGCGAAGCGCGGAGGCAGCCGCAGCCACGGCACCGTCTGCGGCTGGCTGCGTCGGGTCGGGTGTCGCGCGCACGATCAGACTCTAGCGCCCTCAACCGATGGGATCCACAACTGGTGCCAATCGGAGGCACCGCCAGCGTCGCCAATGTCGTAAGGCTACGTGCGGCTCCCACTGCTGGTAGCCATCAACGACCCCGCAGGATAGGCTCCAATCGTGGAGCCAAGCAGTTCCATGCGATCCCCGCGAAGGAAGCCAACGATGACAATACTGATCACTGGCGGAACCCGAGGCATTGGCTTGGGGGTGGCTCTGCGGTTTGCTGAGGACGGAGCCGATGTCCTCCTCAGTTACGCAGCCGACGACGCCGCCGCCGAGCGTGCGCGCACCGAGGTCAGCGCGCTGGGCGTGCGTGTCGAGTTGGTCAAGGCCGACCTCTCCACACCTG
This sequence comes from Nocardioides sp. S5-5, assembly GCF_054954065.1. Taxonomy (NCBI): domain Bacteria; kingdom Bacillati; phylum Actinomycetota; class Actinomycetes; order Propionibacteriales; family Nocardioidaceae; genus Nocardioides; species Nocardioides sp. S5-5. The sequence continues at coordinate 2,102,672 of NZ_CP199913.1, read as the reverse complement.
ATGGACTCAGCGCCCTGGTGGACCGCGTCGGACAAGTGACTGACCAACTGGATCAGATCGTGCACTGCGCTGTGTGGCCTCATCGCGCGGCCACCCTGGAGATCTCCGAAGAAGAATTTGCCCGTGCCGTGTGGATGAACGGGTCCATGATCTTGTCGCTGGTCCAGCGGTTGCGTCCGCTGCTGGTACGCGGCTCCTCGGTGTACTTCGTCTCAAGCCGTGGCTCGAAGGTGGCAGTCCCCGACTACATCGCGGTTGGCGCGCCGAAGGCGCTCGCAGAGAGCCTGGTGAAGTACCTCGCGGCTGACTTGGCGCAGGCTGGCGTGCGTGTCAACACCATCTCGGTCAGCACGGTACTGACCGAGGCCATCAAGAGCGTTCGCCCTGACGCCGAGGAATACGCCGCCAAGATGGCGGCCAGGAACCCGAGCGGTCGCAACGTCACCCCCGCGGACGTCGGAGCGCTCATCCTCCACCTCTCACGCGACGACGTGGCGATGGTGACCGGCCAAGAGATCCTCATCGACGGCGGGATCTACTCCGCCGCCCGTTAGGACTCTGGACAGACCCTAAGCCGACCGCCCGGGCGCCCCGTGCAGACGAACCACAAGAGTCACGCGATGCGATGGGGAGTCCTCGGGCAGCGACTACTGCTGTGTGACGAGCCATCCGCCGCCCTCCTCGTCCACCACCAGCTCTGGGAGGACCGTTCGCAACTCACGTCGGCCGGCTGCGGCCATGACTGCCTCAGAACTAGGGTGGGCGGCAATGTCGCGACAGTTGACGTAGGTCGGCGGCAGCATCGCGATTGCTCGGTCATTGGGTTGCGCGACCACGTCACGCGCGGCGATCCATCGGGCTCGATCGGCTTCGGTCGAGGCGGCGTGGGTGGCCTGGCCCTCCGGCAGGGTCGCTACGAAGAACCGGGTGTCGAAGCGGCGCGGCTCGAAAGTTGGCGTGACCCAGTGCGCCCAGAAGGCCAGGAGGTCGGAGCGAAGCACGAGCCGGCGGCGCGCCAGGAAGTCCGCGAACGAGAGCTCGCGCGCCTCAAGGGCAGCACGGTCCTTCTCCCAGCCCTCACTCGAGGTGTCGGCCACAGTGGCCTGGGCCGACGCACCGGCCAGCAAGACTCCGGACTCCTCGAAGGTCTCGCGCACGCCCGCGCACACCAAGGCTTGTGCCACCGACTCATCGCATCCAAGTCGCTGCGCCCACTCAACTGGGGAGGGGCCAGCCCACGGGATGGAGGTGTCATAGTCGCCAGGATCGACGCCCCCGCCTGGGAACACGTGCATCCCGCCCGCGAACGCCATCTGGGTTACACGTCGGAGCAGAAACACCTCCGGGCCGCGCAGGCTGTCACGCACCAGGATGACCGTCGAGGCGTTTCGAGGTTCCGCCGGAGCCTCATCGTGGGCGAGAAGCCGCTTCCAGCGCACGAGAAGCTCGTCGCTGATCCGCTGCCTTGCCTGTCCGCCCATGCGAACGTCCTTCCTCATATCCCTGCCTCATCGACCTGGCATCCCCCTCGACTCGGTGGCCCCGATCCGAGGACAGCGCTCCGAGGCGCGGGCAGCCAGTTGACTGGACCGCACATGCGCAGGATGCTCCGTGTTGATCGAATGTTCAATAGAACCAGCGGGACGCGCCCCCGCTACGAGCAGTGATTCGAGGGTGGCCCAATGCAAAAGATCATCGTCGGCGTCGATGGAAGCGACACAGCACGCAAGGCTGCCGACCGCGCCGCGCGTCTAGCCTCCGGGCTGGGCGCCCAGCTCGTGGTCGTCAGCGCGTTCAGCAGCCCAGATGAGCTTCGTGCGGGCTCTCCTGGAGACGCATTGTCACTCTCGGCGAGCGACGTCGCGCTCACCGTCGCCAAGCAGGCGATCGAGGACCTGATGGGCAGGCACCCGAACCTGAAGGCCACCCCGCACGCGGAGCTGGGCAAACCTGCCGAAGCGCTGGTGACTGTGGCTGAGGCGATCGAGGCCAGCATCGTCGTCGTCGGCAACAAGCGGGTGCAGGGCCTGGCAAGGGTGCTCGGAAGCATCGCGACCGACGTCGCCCACCATGCCCCGTGCGACGTCTATATCGCCCACACACACTGAGGCCCCATGTATCCAGGCACCCATGCACGATCCACGCCCGACAAGCCGGCCATCGTCATGGCCGATACCGGCGAGACCATCACCTACGCACAGTTGGACGAGCGGTCCGCGAGGCTCGCGAACGCACTTCGAACGCTGGGGCTGCGTGAGGGAGACGGCGTTGCCATCCTGGCCGAGAACACGCCCGGGTACTTCGACGTCTACTGGGCCGCGATGCGCAGCGGCTTGTACTTCACCGCGCTGAACTCCTCGCTCAGCCGCGACGAGCATCTCCACATCATCGACGATGCCGGCGTCAAGGCCTTGTTCGTGTCGGGTGATACCAAGGCCGAGATGGCTGCCGCCCTGCGGGCTCAGACGCCGAGCGTTCGGCACATTGGCATCGGGGGGCCGATCGAGGGCTACACCGCCCTGGAAGAGCTCCTTGCGACCGCCGCTCCCGAAGTCCCGGACGCTCAACCTCAGGGCCAGATGATGCTCTACTCCTCGGGCACGACCGGCAAGCCCAAGGGTATCCGCATCCCGTTACCCGGCCGCCAGGTCTCGGATCCGGGCGACCACCTGCTGTCTGCGTTCGCGCCTCGCTTCCAACTGGACGCCGACAGTGTGTACCTTTCCCCTGCGCCGCTCTACCACGCGGCGCCGTTGCGCTTCTGCGCCATGATCCACCAGCTCGGCGGCACCACCATCGTGATGCCTAGGTTCGATCCTGAGGATGCCCTGGCCGCCATCGAGAAGTACCGAGCCAATCGCAGCCAGTGGGTGCCCACGATGTTCGTGCGCATGCTCAAACTGCCAGAGGACACACGCAAGAAGTACGACATCTCCAGCATGAAGTTCGCGATCCACGCGGCGGCACCGTGTCCGGTCGAGGTCAAGGAGAAGATGATCGAGTGGTGGGGGCCCGTGCTCGAGGAGTTCTACTCCGCGACCGAAGGTCACGGCATTACCGTGATCGATTCGACGCACTGGCTGGCCAAGCGTGGTTCGGTGGGTAGGGCGGTCCTGGGCACGCTCCACATCTGCGACGACTCGCGCGAGGAGCATCCCGAGGTCTCTGTAGGCACCGACGGTCTGGTCTACTTCGAGCGCCAGGAGATGCCGTTCGAATATCACAACGACCCGGACAAGACTCGCAACGCACAGCATCCGGTGCATCAGCACTGGAGCACCACCGGTGACGTCGGCCACCTCGATGAGGACGGCTACCTGTACCTGACGGACCGTAGGGCGTTCATGATCATCTCCGGCGGCGCGAACATCTACCCTCAGGAGGCGGAGAACGTGCTCGCCTTGCATCCCGCGGTGTACGACGTGGCCGTCATCGGCGTGCCGGATCCTGACATGGGCGAGCAGGTCAAGGCGGTCGTGCAGCTGGCTGATGGAGTCGAAGGCTCCCCCGGCCTCGAGCAGGAGCTCATCGACTACGTGCGTGGCCGCATTGCCCACTTCAAGGCTCCGCGGTCGGTCGACTTCACCGACGAACTCCCCAGGACGCCGACAGGCAAACTCGTCAAAAACAAGCTCAAGGACCGCTACCTGTAGCCTCGCCGACGCGAGGACCCATCACGTTTCCCACTGCCCAGGCGGGCGGGCACGTCTCGAAGGACGCCGCGATCCCCTCCTCGCGATCGGAGTGATGCCGGATAGTGGTGGCGGCTTCTCGTGTCGCCGGCCATCCGGCGCCTTCCATCGGCCAGCGGGCCTCCTGCAGCGCGCGCACCGACGCCTGGACCGCGGCCGGAGAGTTCTTGGCGGACGAGCTCGGCGATATTGGGTGGCAGCCGATCTGGAGCGCGGAGAAGTCCGCCGCACGCGGCAACCACCCCAGGGCAACCTCCGGAAGGCGAACACCGCGGCGGAACTGGCCACGACAAGGTCACACGACAAAAACGATCTCGAAGCCTCCGCCGAAGGGCCGGTCCGTCCACCGCTGCGATGAGCGGCTTGGTGCGCATCCTGCGGATGATCCCGTACTCGCCACCCCTGGTCGTTGCCGGGCTGACCCGCTGGCTCAGATCGGTGCCAGCCGAGAAGACCGATCCCTCCGCAGCGAGGATACCGACCCGCAGTCGGGGATTGTCATCGAGTTCGTCGAGTGCCGCGCCGATCGCGTCCGCCATTGCCTGATCGATGGCGTTGCGACGATCGGGACGGTTCAACGTGATCGTCGAGACACCTCTCTCGTTCGAGATCCTGACCAGTGACGACGTCATCACCAGTGCACCTCTTCCACCATCTCTGACAGGTCGGCGCGTGAGGTCCGGAAGCCATTGACCGGATGCTCGACGTGGGGGTACCCCAAGGCGACCGCGCACAGGATCCCGCGCTCGTCGGGTATATCCAGGAGGTCGCGCACCTTGTCGGCGTACACCGCGATCGCACCCTGCGCGATCGAGGCGACTCCCTCGTCCCATGCGGCGTTCATCAGGTTGGCGACATAGGCACCGGTATCGGCCACTGCGTAGGTGCCCTGGCCCCGATCGGCGGTCACGATGGCGACCGCTGGCGCTCCGAAGAACGAGTAGTTGTCAAGCATCGCGGCACGTCGCGCATCGTGGTCGGTCCTCTCGATGCCCAGGCTGTTGTAGAGCGCATACCCTGCCTCACGCCGGCGTTCTAGGTAGACGCCGCGATACTCAGCAGGAAGATCGTAGTCCGGACTCACACCCGATGATCGGACCGCACTGTTCAGGACATGCGCGAGCAACTCGCGAGTGGTGCGCTCAAGCGCTTGGCCCCGCAAGAGATAGACCGACCACGGCTGGGTGTTGCACCACGACGCGGTCCGTCGGGCAACCTCGAAGATGTGGGTGAGGACGTCGTCAGGCACCGGATCGGCGCGGAAGCCGCGGCAACTCCACCTGCTTGCCATCAGGTCCTTGAACTCCATGCCGCCTCCACTCTCTCTATGTCCACTCACGATTCCTCGTCCCCGTCACGGCCCTCATCCATTGTTGCGGCCCGCTATGGTCCATGCCCATGACAATGCCCGACGCCCTCTTGGTCACCACCCCGCGACCTGGGGTCAAGCTCATCACGCTCAACCGGCCCGACAGCCTCAACGCCATCACCGACGAGATGGTCAAGGCGATGCACGCCGCGCTCGATGACATCGACGGCGACGGGTCCTGCCGCGTCGTCGTGCTGACCGGTGCCGGACGGGCCTTCTGCGCGGGACTCGACCTCAAGGCCTATGGAGGCGAGGATCTGGTCGAGCAGCGTGGCCGCACGCTGGCCAGTCTGGCCAGGCAGAAGGAGATCGCCCAGATCAGCGAGAAGCTGCACTATCTGCGCCAGCCCATCATCGCCGCGGTCAATGGCGCGGCGGCCGGAGGCGGCCTGGCTTGGGTGTGCGCAAGCGACATCCGCATCGCGACCCCCGATGCCCTCTTCGCAGCCTCGTTCATCCGCGCAGGCTTCTCCGCCTGTGACATGGGAGTCTCGTGGTTGCTGCCCCGTATCGTCGGCGCCGGCAACGCACACGAACTCATGCTCACTGGGCGACGCTTCACCGCTACGGAGGCGCATCGGATCGGGCTCGTGGTCGAGCTGGCCGAACAGGCGGAACTCCTCGATGCCGCGATGATCAAGGCAGACGAGATCATGCTCAACGGGCCTGCCCAGGTGGAGCTGACCAAGGAAGGGATGTGGATCGCTCTGGAGAACCCGAGCTTCAGAGCGCAGGTCGAGTTCGAGAATCGTCAGCAGCTCATCACTGCCTTCACTGAGGACCGTCAAGAGGCCACCCGCGCCTTCCTTGAGAAGAGGCGCCCACACTTCCGGCACCGCTGACGGCCGCTGCCTACTCGGCGCGTTCGCCGTCTTCCCATTCTCATCCACTTATCGTACGATCTATCAGATTCGTTCGCTAAGAAGGGAAAGATCCGTGGCTGAGTCGAATGCCGCCTACATCGTCGGAGCGGTCCGCACCCCCATCGGCACGAGCAAGGGTGCCCTGATTGGCATCCACCCGGCCGACCTGGCCGCACACGTGCTCAAGGAGCTGGTGGAGCGCACCGGCGTGGACCCCGCAGCGGTCGAAGACGTGATCATGGGCTGCGTCCAGCAGCATGGCCCCCAGGGGGGCGACATCGGGCGGCTGGCGTGGCTCTCGGCCGGCCTCCCCGAGAACGTGCCAGGCGTCACGATCGACCGACAGTGCGGGTCGTCCCAGCAGGCGGTGCACTTTGCAGCGCAGGGTGTCCTGTCGGGAACCCAGGACCTCGTGGTCGCCGCGGGTGTCGAGAACATGGGCATGCTCAAGATGGGCGTCGCCAACCACATCGTGCTGAAGGAACTGGGAGTGCCCTTCCTCGGCGAGGGCTTCCAGAAGCGCTACCCCGGCGAGGAGATCTCGCAGTTCAGAGGCGCCGAGCTCATCGCCGAGAAGTGGGGCCACACGCGCGAGGACCTCGAGCGATTCGCGGTCGAGAGCCACCAGCGCGCGGCGCGCGCGATCGACGAGGGCGTCTTCAAGACGCAGATCGCCGCGATCGGCGGGCTGACCGACGACGAGGGCGTGCGTCGCAACACGACCCTCGAAGCAATGGCCGGCCTCAAGACCGTCCGCGAAGGCGGCGTGATCACTGCCGCCGTGTCCAGCCAGACCTCTGTGGGAGCAAGCGCCCTGCTCATTGCCTCAGAGCGCGCTGTCAAGACCCACAACCTGACGCCGCTGGCGCGCGTGCACACTCTCGCGCTCGCCGGCAGCGATCCCATCTACATGCTGACCGGTCCCATCCCGGCGACGCAGAAGGCGCTGGAGAAGTCGGGTCTGTCCATCGACGACATCGACCTGTTCGAGATCAACGAGGCCTTCGCCCCCGTCGTTCTCGCCTGGGCGCAGGAGACCGGCGCCTCCCTGGATCGCACCAACGTCAACGGCGGAGCGATCGCCCACGGGCACCCACTGGGCGCCACGGGCGCGATCCTGGCCACCAAGCTGGTGCACGAGCTTCAGCGCACCGGGGGCCGCTACGCACTCCAGAGCATGTGCGAAGGCGGCGGGCAGGCCAACGCCACCATCTACGAGCGCGTCTAGGACCACGTCGACGGGGTTCTCGGGTCGCACCGAGGACCCCGTCCGCATGTTCCGCATGGGGCTTGAACGAGGAAGCATCCGGTGCACCCCGGTTGTCGGCGCGCGGGCGGCGGCTCGGGTTGCGGCCGCGAAAGGAATCGGTAGGAAATGCGTGCGAACGCGAAGGTAGACGCCGAGCTCGACATCGTCGTGTTCGGAGCCACGGGCTACACCGGGCGGCTGGTGGTCGAGCATCTCGTGCGTCGTCATGGGTCACGGCCAGAGCTGAAGTGGGCCTTGGCCGGACGATCACGCGACCGCCTGGAGGAAGCCCTGCAAGCTGCGGGGGCACCGGCTGACACTCCGCTGGTGGTGGCGGACGCTCACGACCCCGACTCCCTCGTCGCGATGGCGTCGCGCACCAGGACCGTCGTGTCCACCGCGGGTCCCTATCTCGCCCACGGCTCGGAGCTGGTGGCTGCATGCGTGGCGACCGGCACCGACTACCTCGACATCACCGGCGAGTCGTACTGGATCCACCAAATGATCGGTGCTCACGAGGCGGCGGCCCAAGTCGGCGGCGCCCGGATCCTCTTCTCCAGCGGGTTCGACTCAATCCCCTCCGAGCTCGGAGTCTGGTACTGCCAGCAGCTTGCCCAGCAGGAACTCGGTACCCCGGTGCCGCTGGTCAAGTGTCGCCACCGAGCCTTCGTCGGCGGCGGACAATCCGGTGGCTCGCTGGCATCCGCGTCGGGCATCGTCGATCTACTGCGGACCGACCCCAACGCCCGTGGACTGCTAACCGATCCGTTCCTCCTCACTCCGGGCTTCCGTGGCCCTGAGCAGCCCTCGCCTATGGTCGAGGCTGACGATCCAGACGTGGGCCGCGTGCTGCCGTTCGGGGTGGCACCCATCAACGTCAAGGCGGTCCACCGCAGCAACATGTTGATGGGCTTCCCCTACGGCCGGGACTTCGTCTACGACGAGAAGCGGCTGGCCGACATGATCGGACGCGCAGGAAACATGCGGGAAGCCAATGCCAAGGCCCGGAGAGACGCACCTGGCCATCGTGGGTCGGGCGAGGGTCCCTCGCGTGAAGAGCGTGCCGGAGGGCACTTCGAAGCGCTCTTCATCGGCGTCGCCCCCGATGGCCGACAGGTCCGTGTTGCGTTGTCCGGGGACGAGGACCCCGGACACGGCAGCACTTCCAAGATGCTCGTCGAGACGGCCCTGTGTCTGTTGGACTCTCCGGAGGTGGCCGGCGGGGTATGGACCCCGGTCTCGGCTCTTCAGGGGCGCCTTCGTGATCGGCTGGAAGCTCATGCAGGCGTCTCTGTGCGGCCAGAGTCGCAGTAGACCCCCACGAGTCGCTGTGCAACCGATTGGTTGGCCGCGATTGGTTGGCCGTGGGATGTGGTGGATGACAGGAATCGAGAAGGAGGGGGCTGACCGTGGGTTCGGAGCCAGACTTTGACATCGTCCTCTATGGCGCAACCGGCTACACCGGCGGGCTGGTGGCCGAGTACCTCAGCCGTCGCTACACCGCGGGGAGTCCCCGTTGGGCGCTCGCGGGCCGCTCCGCAGAGCGGCTGACGGCAGTGCGCGACAGGGTGGGAGCACCACTCGACACTCCCGTGATCGTTGCCGACCTCCAAGACGACGCATCGGTCGACGCCCTGGTGGCGCGCGCCCGCGTCGTCATCACCACGGCGGGCCCCTATCAACCCCACGGCGAGGCGCTCGTGGCTGCGTGTGTGCAGGCAGGTGTCGACTACGTCGACCTTGCCGGCGAGTCCGACTGGGTGCGCCAGATGATCGACGCCTACGAGTACGACGCACGCATGAGCGGTGCCCGAATCCTCTTTTCCTGCGGCTACGACTCCATCCCCTCAGAGCTCGGTGTGTGGCTGTGCCAGGAGATTGCCCGCGAGGAGTTCGGAGCGCCCGTACCACTGGTCAAGTGCCGGCATCGCGCCTACGTCGGCGGAGGCCCCTCGGGCGGATCACTCGTCACCGGGGCAGGCATTCTCGAGGCCGTCAGGGACGACCCGACACTCTATGACCGGCTCGCAGATCCCTTCCTCCTAACTCCGGGCTTCCGCGGCCCCGAACAGCCCGAAGCAGCCGAGGAGCACGACCCCGACATCGGTCCGGTGATGCCCTTCGGCATGGCGCCGGTCAACTCCAAGGCCGTGCACCGCGGGAACATGCTCATGGGATTCCCCTACGGACAAGACTTCCTCTACGACGAGCGACGCCTGACGGCTATGGCAGGCAGGGCAACCAACAGCCTTCAAGAAGCAGAGGCCAAAGCACGAGGGCACGTGCCTGACCAGCCGAAACCGGGAGGAGGGCCGACCGTCGAGGAGCGAGCAGGCGGCTACTTCGATTCCCTGTACATCGGCGTGGCAGAGGACGGCCGCCAGGTCCGGATCGCGGTGACCGGCGACGAGGACCCCGGGTACGGCAGCACTGCCAAGATGATCGCCGAGACTGCGCTGTGTCTCCTGGACTCCCCCGATGTCGCCTCCGGGATATGGACTCCGCTATCAGCGCTGCAAGCACGCTTGCACGAGCGGTTGCGCACGCATGCCGGCATCTCCACCGAGCGTGAGAGCTAGCGCCGAATGAGCGGGCATCTTCGGGCCCCGGCCAAGCGAGAGTGAGTCGAGTGAACATCGAACCAAGACGGCCGAGCGTGAAGGGCCCGGCGCAGTGGTTTACAGGCGACGTCTTCATGGATCCGATCGTCTCCGCGAGGGGCAAGCAGTCGAGAGTGAACATCGGTTCGGTCCACTTCGCGCCCGGCGCTCGCACTGCCTGGCACTCGCACGCGGTCGGGCAGACGCTCTACATCCAGCAGGGTGTGGCACTAGTCGGCGCTCGTGACGGAACCGTGCTCGTCGCCAGACCGGGCGACGTCGTCTACACCCCGCCTGGCGAAGAGCACTGGCACGGCGCGACACCCGAGCGCTTCATGTCGCACCTCGCCATCTACGAGGACCCAGACAACGGCGACGCCGCGGCGTGGCACGAGCATGTAACCGAGCACGCCTACACCACCAGCTGGCGCGCCATCGCCAGCACAGACTCGCCACCGGAAGTAGGAGACAACCACCATGCCACGTAGCACTCTCGCCGCCTTTGCGGTCACCCCCGGGGCCCCGCTCACCGTCGACGTGCTCGAGGTCGCCGACCCCGGGCCCGGCCAGGTCATGGTGCGCTGGAAGGCCGCCGGGGTATGCCACACCGACGGCACGATCCGCACGCAGGAGTTCGACTTCTTCCCACTCCCCCTGCTCCTGGGCCACGAGGGAGCCGGCATCGTGGAAGCCGTGGGGCCCGGAGTCAGCCAGGTGAAGGTCGGCGACACCGTCGTGTCGGGCGGCATGCAGCTGTGCGGGATGTGCGCCCGATGCACCGGCGGACAACCAGAGGCATGCGACCTCAAGCACGTGCGGGACTGCTGCACGGATAGGTGACAACTGACCTGGCTTGCCTGATGGGCAGGCTTGAGAGGATGTCGCTGTGCCCAAGCCCTACCCCCGCGAGTTCCGTGACGACGTCGTGCGCGTCGCCAGGAGCCGGGATCCGAAGACCCCGTTGGAGCAGATTGCGAAGGACTTCGGGATCCACCAGACCACGCTGAACTCGTGGATGCGCCGTGCCGATGTCGAGGACGGCGTGAAGCCCGGGATGACCGAGGACCAGAACACCGAACTGCGTGAGCTCAAGCGCCGCAACCGGCTGCTCGAGCAAGAAGTCGAGGTCCTCCGCAGAGCGGCCGCCTACTTGTCGCAGGCGAACCTTCCGGGAAAATGAGGCTCTTCTGACTGATCCGTGGGTCATCGGCCGGGCAGCACGGGCCGGTGGCCGCCGAGGTTGAGCATCGCGAGCGCGATCAGGGCGTCGGGTGATCGGAACCCGAAGGCCATCCTCGTGATGAGTCGGATCTTGGTGTTGACCGACTCGATCAGCCCGTTGGACAGGCTGTGTTCGATCGAAGCGAGGATCTCGGCGCGGTGCTTGGCGATGCGCTGCTGGATCTTGACGAAGGCCTCGATGCGGCATCGTCGCGCCCACGCGATCCATCGATCGAGCGCGTCGGCTGCTTCGTCGGGCGGCAGTCGGAACACGGTGCGCAGGCCTTCTTTGGGCTCTCCTGACGCATCTGTGGGTCAGTTTCGGCCGGGGAGTGCTGGGCGGTAGCCGCCGAGGTTGAGCATCGCGAGGGCGATCAGAGCGTGGGCGGAGTGGAATCCGTAGGCCATGCGGGTGATGAGGCGGATCTTGGTGTTGGTCGACTCGATGAGCCCGTTGGACAGGCCGTGCTCGATCGCTGCGAGGATCCGGGCGCGGTGTTTGACGATGCTCTTCTGCAGCTTCACGAACGCTGGGATCCGGCAGCGACGGGCCCAGCTGACCCAGCGGTCCAGCGCAGCGACGGCGGCCTTGTAGGGCACCCGGAACACCATCCGGAGCCCTTCCTTGAGCAGGTAGGCCCGATACAGCCTCGGGTCGGTCGCAGCGATCCAGGCCAGCATCGTCTGCTGGTTCTCGGTGAGGTCTTCGGGGTTCTTCCACAACGAGTACCGGGCACCCTTGAGCGTCTTGGCCCGCTCGTTGCCGGGCCGGGGCGGCGCGTCCGCGGGTGGGCGTCCACGACCACGCTTCGGCTCCTTCCTGGCCTGCTTGCGGGCGTCGTTCCATGCCTCGCGGCGGACCTCGTCGAGGGCGTCGGTGGCCCACTTCACGATGTGGAACGGGTCAGCGACCCGGACCGCGGCCGGGCACATCTGGGCGACGATGGCGTCGATGAAGTCGGCTCCATCCGCGCTCACGTGGGTGATCAGCTTGCAGCGTTCGGGGCCGAGGAGGTCGAAGAACTCCCGCACGGTCGCTGAGTTGCGTCCCGGGGCGGCCCATACGAGGCGTCGGGTGTCGTGGTCGACCACGACCATCAAGTACTTGTGGCCCTTCTTGTAGGAGATCTCGTCGATCCCGATCCGCCGTAGGCCGGCCAGACGATCATGCTGGGCATCGATGTCAGCCCAGACCCGGGTGATGATCGCCCCGACAGTGCGCCACGCGATTCGCATCAACTCGGTCGCGGTGGTCTTCGAGGCCCGCGTCGCCAGCCAGGCGACCTGATCATCGAAGGCCAGCGTGTGACCGGCGTCGTGCCGAGCCCACGGGACATGCGCGACCACGACACCGTGGTCGCGGCAGCGGACCCGAGGGGTGTCTGCCTCGAGCATCGCGACCGTCGTGCCCAGGTCGAGCGACCGCCAGCGACGCCGTCCCGGCCCGGTGTCGTAGCCAGGACACCGACGCCGACAGATCCCGCACCGGCCCTGTTGCCTGCTGGTGGGTCGGACATGAGCGATCAGGACCTGGGCGTCCTCGTCGTACTCGACCTTCTCGATCACCGTCTTCTCGACCCCGAACACGCCTCGCCATAGGCTGACATCACGCACGCCGCTCTCCTGTGCACCTGGTTCCTGTTCCTAGACAGCTCAGAAACCTAGACAGGAAGCGGCGTGCGGCTCGTTCAGGCGCGCTCAGACACCCACAGGTACGTCAGGAGAGCCAAAAAGATCTAGGGATGCGCTGATCAACGCGCCATTCTCAGAGCGACCGGCGGCTGTCAGGGTCGGCCGGCCCCAAGAGCGGCTCGACGTGGGCCCTGCCCGGCCCTGGCGGCCACTACACCGGGCCGCAAGGGCGGTTACGGGCAGGCTGGCGCTACGCCGTCGCCGGGGTCAGGGCGACGGCACGGGCCCTCATCAGCCAGTTCGCCGATGCGAACAACACGTGCAGGTGGTTGAGGTTCTTCGCGATCCCGCGGTAGCGGGTCTTGGCGAACCCGAAGTCCCTCTTCACGATGAGGAACGGATGCTCGACCTTGGCCCGCACACCCGCTTGGCGTGACTGCTCGGCACGGTCGGGCTCGGCCATCGTCTTGAGCCGCCCTTTGCGGGCGGCCATGCGCCACTCGATCTTCGAACGATGCGGATCGTCGGCGATCTCCGGCCGCCGCTCGGCTCCCTGGTATCCCGCGTCGACATAGCCGACCTCGTCATCGTCACGCACCAGATGGTGTGCCTCATCGAGGTCGTGCACGTTCGCCGCGGTCGTAGACACAGAGTGGACGTACCCAGTTTCCCCAGTCAGTTACCTGCGTCGGCGCCGATGTGGGCCTTCATCCCGAAGTACCACTGGTTGCCCTTCTTCGTCTGGTGCATCTCCGGGTCCCGGGTGCCGGTGGCGTTCTTGGTCGAGGACGGGGCGGCGATGATCGTGGCATCCACGATGGACCCGCCGCGCATGATCCAGCCCTCACGCTCGAAGATCTCGTTCTGCGCCGCGAACAACTTCTCGCCGAGCTTGTGCTCCTCCAACAGGTGGCGGAAGTGCAGCAACGTGGTCGCGTCGGGGACCTGCTCCACAGCGAAGTCCAGACGCATGAACCTGCGCATCGCATAGGAGTCGTAGATCGCGTCCTCCACGCCCTCATCGGACAGCGAGAACCACGCCTGGAGCAGATACATCCGCAGCATGGTCTCGATGGGCTTGGCCTTCCGGCCGGTCTTGCCGGGCCTGTCGGTGTAGTAGTGCGGCTCGATCACCCCGACCCACGATTCCCACGGGATCGTGGCGTCCATCGTCTCCAGGAACTGCTCACGCTTGGAGACACGTCGACGGTTGCCGTACTCGACGTCAGTGAAGGAAGGCTGGTCGCTGTCCACGACCCCATGATTTCGCCATCACCGCCGCCCGGTCACACGACGGGCCGGTCTACCTCAAAGATCAGTGCATCCCTAGTGTCCTGTCCGGTTGTTCCGGTAGCTATTTGTTGATCGCGCGGCAGTAGCCCGCGAGGCGTTCGAGGATCTCGTCGGCGGTCTTGTGCCATACGAAGGGTTTGGGGTTCTCGTTCCAGGCCTCGACCCAGGCGGTGATGTCGTCGGCGAGGGCCTTGATGCTGCGGTGGGCCGAGCGTTGGAGCTTCTTGGTGGTCAGTGCGGAGAACCACCGCTCGACGAGGTTCATCCAGGAGCCGTAGGTCGGGGTGAAGTGGAAGTGGAACCTCGGGTGGCGCAGCAGCCAGTCGTGGACTGCTGGGGTCTTGTGGGTGGAGAGGTTGTCGAGGATGACGTGGACGTCGAGCTCGTCGGGGACCTCGGTGTCGATCTTGTCCAGGAACGCGATGAAGTCGGCGGCCTTGTGGGACTTGCGCAGGTCGGTGATCACTGTGCCGGTCGCGATGTTCAGTGCGGCGAACAGGTCCAGGGTGCCGTTGCGGAGGTAGTCGTGAGTCGCCTTCTGCGGGGTGGTGGGCAGCATCGGCAGGATCGGGGCCGAGCGGTCCAGGGCCTGGATCTGGGGTTTCTCGTCCACGGCGTACACGGCTGCCGCGACGGGAGGAGACATGTACAGGCCCACGAGGTCGCGGATCTTCTCGATCAGGTCGGGGTCCGGGGAGACCTTGAACTCGTCTTGACGCCAGGGCTTGAGCCCGAACGCCCGCCAGATCTCCGACACGGTCTGCCGGCCGATGCCGTGCCGCTGGGCCAGCTCCCGGGTCGACCAGTGAGTGGCGTCCTTCGGGGTCTCCTCAAGCGTGTCGACCACGATCGCTTCGACGACCTCGTCACTGACCCTGCGTCGCGCACCCGGACGGGGCGCGTCTCCGAGGCCTTCGAGGCGATCAGCGGCGAACCGGTGGCGCCACTTGGCGACCGTGACCTGGTTGCAGCCCAACTCTTCGGCGATCGCGGTGTTGGTCTTTCCCTCGCCGCAGGCCAGCACGATCCGCGAACGCAGAGCCAACGCCTGCGACGACGAGTGGCGCCGAGCCCACCGTTGCAGTGTCTCCTGCTCGTCGTCGGTCAACTCGATCGTGACCGTCGGTCGTCCTGCTCGTCGCATCACCGGCTCCATCCTGTCGAGGCTCTTGCCTCTTCAGAACCCGGCCCAGCCTACGAAATTCCCGAATCCCCGATATTTCTTAGCGGAACAACCGGACGGGACACTAGGACCGGTGTTGCCAGGGCTTGATCGCGTCGGCGGCCAGCCGGCGCCGCACGGTCGAGACACCCACCGCCCCGCCCCTACGCCGCCGACGACGCCGCTGAGACCGTGGGCCGGACCAGTCCCTGGGCGGTGGCCTGGGCGGCCAGTTCGGTGATCGACCAGCGCGCCAGGGGCAGGCCCTGCTCGGCCGGTTCGCTGCATGCCAGCGCCTTCACGCCGGCGACCTCGAGGGCGGTGAAGCACGGTGGTCGTCCTGGCCGTGGCCGGTCCCGCAGCCCGTCGAGCCCGTCGCTGCAGTAGCGGCACCGCCACTTGCGCACGGTGTCGACGTGAACGCCCAGGTCGCGGGCGATCTTGGCGTTCGCGATGCCGGCGGCCGAAGCGAGCACGATCCGCGCCCCGCAGCACGTCGCGCTGGGCGGCGGTGGCCGCCCGCAGTCTGGCCTGCAGCACCGCCCGGGTCGGGGTCTGTCAGGTTCACCACGTAGGGGGAAGTCAGGTGCATATCCATCTCTGACGCACCCCGGTACCCGCCGTGGTGCCACGCCGTGCCGGCCCCCGCCTGTGGCGGATATCGGGGAGGATCAGCGTGTGGCGAAGATTCCCGAGTCGACCCAGATCTAGATGCGGCAGAAGGGTCCTGGCCAGGGCCCGCGAGCGCTGGCCCCAGATCGCCGAGGCCCACACCCGCTACCGCGGTGGGTTCGCCTACGTCGACGCGACCTCGAGCGATGGTGACCACCTCAAGCTGTTCCGGCTGCGCTACGCCGGCTCGGCCAGCCGTTGGGGCCTTCGCGATCTACCGCGCGAGCCACGACGACTACCAGCAGGCAGCCCTTCCCGACGGGCTGGCCCTCAGGAACCCCCGAAGAAGCTCTCGACACCGCCTGCGGCCTCTACCTCGCCGACCCCACCGCCTGGCAGCCAGACCCCCGACGAATCAACGGTCATGACCACTAGCTCCGGGTTCGAACAGATTAAGGGTCGGGTTCGGGTGAGCGCCACTCAGGCGACCGTCGCCCAACGACACCTACAGGTGGTCGAGCAGGCGGCTATTCGCGCTGAATCGAGATACCGCCGTGCCGCTGCAACCGTTCGGACAACCTCCCTCCAAGAGCCGCCACAGGGGTCCAAGCCCCGCCCGCGACATCAGGAGAGTCCAGGAGACACAGCGCAGTCTCGGCGATCATCTTGGCGGTCCCTCCATATCCAGGGTCCTCGTCCCCAGACACCCCGATTCGAACCTGGCTTCCATCGGCAGCGACGCCGATGAACAACGCATCGAAGTACCCCCCGACCCGATCTTCCTCGGCCGGGCCTTCGCCCGGCGCCAAGCTCGGCCGGAACCGATGCACACCCGGACCATTCTGCGCGGCCTTCAGGAGGAGGCCACCGGCCTGGCCGGCCATGCCGGCGAGCCTCTTCTCGTCGTAGACGAAGTCCCGGCCGTAGGGGAATCCCATGAGGAGATTGCTGCGGTGGACGGCCTTGACGTTGATGGGCGCCATACTGAACGGCATCACCGGCCCGACGTCGGGATCGTCTTCCTCGACCGTCAGCGATGGCTGCTCGGGGCCCCGGAACCCGGAGGTGAGGAGGAACGGATCGGTCAGGAGTTCACGAACGCTGGGGTCTTCCCGCATTGTGTCGAGCATGATGGCCGCGGTGGCCAGTGAACCGCCCGAGGGCGGCACGCCGACCCACGCACGGTGTCGGCACTTGACCAGCGGCACCGGGGCGCCGAGCTCGTCGATCGCAACCTGTTGGCAGTACCAGACTCCGAGCTCGGAGGGGATCGAGTCGAAACCGCTGGAAAACAGGAGCCGGGCGCCGCTCCGCTTCGCCGTTACCTCGTGAGCGGTGAGCATCTGGTAGACCCAATAGGACTCGCCGGCCAGGTCGAGATAGTCGGTGCCGGTCTCCGCGCACGCGGCGACCAGTTCCGAGCCATGGGCGAGGTAAGGGCCAGCGGTGGAGATGACAGCCCTTGCCCGGGTAGCCATCTCGATCAGCTCGTCTCGACTCTGCGCGTCGGCCACGATGATGGGCGTGCCGGTCGCTCCGATCTCCGCGAGGACCTGGGCGAGGCGCTCCTGTGAGCGTCCAGCGACCGCCCACCTCAGGTCACCTTGCGTGCTATAGCGGCGCGCAAGGTGTTCGGTGACGATCCTGCCCGTGTAGCCCGTTGCGCCGAAGACGACAACGTCGAACTCTGTGTCCACGCCCATGCTGGCGCTCCTTCCGTCAACTACTGGTCGGCGCCGACGAACTCCTCCGGCGGTCGAATCGGGCCCTCAGCACCCTCCTGACGTGGACCGGGCACACGCCGGAAGGAGTGCGGAACGGGATCGCGACCCGCCTGAACCACCAGAACCTGGCCGGTCGCCGTGCCGGTGGCGCACCCAACTATCGCGTCGGCCACTCTGCCGACAGGGATGAGAGGAAAGCCGTTCTCCGTCATCGTGGCGCGACCTGAGTCGCTGACAATGGGGGTGTCCGTGATGCCTGGACACACAACATTGACGGTGACCCCTACGGGCTCCAGTTGGGCGGCGAGCGCCCGTCCTAGTCCGACCACCGCGTGCTTGGCCATGGCGTACACCGGGTCCTGAGGGAGCGCGATCAGGCCCGCCAGCGAAGCGGTGGCGACGATGGCCCCCCGCCCGCGCTGCCGCATGAAGGGAACCACGGCACGGGCTCCGAAGAAGACCCCGTCGATGTTGACGCCCGAGACGCTGCGGTAGAGCTCGTCGTCGATCTGATCCACGTCACGAATGCGCGTGGGCACACCGGCGTTGAGGATCGCAATGTCGAAGCGCGCGAGACCATCGGACTCCAGTCGGCGCCACGTCTGCGGATCGGCGACGTCCAGGGCACGGAACTCAACCAGCGCACCCAGTCGCTGGACCGCCGCGTGACCCGCCTCCTCATTGGTATCCAGCAGGAGCACGCGCGCTCCGGCCATGTGGAGTCGCTCCGCCGCCGCCAGCCCGATTCCCGACGCGCCACCGGTGACCAAGGCACGTCGGCCTGCAAGCCGCTCTGTCATCGGTCGATCGCATCTCCCCCGGCCCGTGCGCGCGCTCAGCCCACCGCGCTCTTGTTGCCGGCGAACTGGTCGCGCAGCCGAAACTTCTGCACCTTCCCGCTGGCATTGAGCGGCAGCCCGTCGACGAAGACGACCGAGGTCGGCTTCTTGTAGGAGGCCAGCCGGGTCCGGCAGTGGTCGATGATGTC
The DNA here is from genome assembly GCF_054954065.1 of Nocardioides sp. S5-5. Classification (NCBI taxonomy): domain Bacteria; kingdom Bacillati; phylum Actinomycetota; class Actinomycetes; order Propionibacteriales; family Nocardioidaceae; genus Nocardioides; species Nocardioides sp. S5-5. The sequence continues at coordinate 2,084,267 of NZ_CP199913.1, read as the reverse complement.
CTCCTCCGTGGGCGGATTCGCCGGATCGACGGCAACCACGATCGCGCACGGCGTCTGCCCCCACTTCGGGTCGTCGACGCCGATCACCGCGACCTGCGCCACGCCCGGATGCAGAGAGATCGCGTTCTCGACCTCCGCGCAGTAGATGTTCTCGCCACCGGAGATGATCATGTCCTTCTTGCGGTCGACGACGTAGATGAACCCTTCCTCGTCCATCCGGCATAGATCGCCGGAGTGGAACCAGCCACCCTCGAACGCCTCAGCGGTCGCCGCGGGGTTGTTCCAGTACCCCAGCATCACCGTCGGGCCTCGGTAGACGATCTCGCCCACCTCACCCACGGGGACGTCCTTCATGTTGTCGTCGACGATCCGGACCTCGATTCCGGTCAAGGGGGTACCGACCGACCCCATCTTCCGGACCGCATCCACATCGCGCAGCATGGCCGTGGTCGGGCTCATCTCGGTCTGGCCGAATCCGCTGAAAGCCGGCGACTGGGGGAAGCACTCCTGCAGCTTCGTCAACAGCGCCGGGGTCGCCGGCGCCGCACCCCACGACAGCACCCGCAGCGCCAGGTCCCGCTCCTTCACCCCAGGAACGTTGCACACCAGCTCCCACTGGCTGGGCACCAGGAACCAGTTCGTCACCCGCTCCCGTTCCACCAGATCCAGCACCGCCTCAGGATCGAAGGTGGTGGCCGTATCGACGACCACGGTTGCCCCGTCCAGCACCGGGCGCAGGCTCCCGTTAACCCCTGCGATGTGGAACATCGGGACCGCCAACATCACGATGTCGGGATCACGGCGTGAGCCTCCCATCGCAGCCAGCAGGTTGAACGCGTTGACCACCATTCCGAAGTGGCTCAGAACCGCGCCCTTCGGCCGCCCGGTCGTACCCGAGGTGTAGATGATGAAGGACGGCGAGTGCTCCTCCACCTCCACGAGCGGGTCCTCTGTCGACGCGCCAGAGACGACGGCCTCGTAGGACTCCGCGACCGCTGCCAGGGAGGCCGGCACGTCGCCGACCACCAGCACGCAACGAGGCGGCGTCGCCTCGGTCAGTGCTTCGGCGCACAGGTCGGCCAGGTCCTCCCCTGCCACGAGCGCGCTGGCGCCGCAGTTGTCGAGGATGTACCCGACCTCCTGTGCGACCAACCGGAAGTTCACCGGAACGACGATCGCGCCCAGCCGGAGGGTTGCGAAGTAGGTCTCGATGACCTCCATGCAGTTGCGCATCACCACCGCCACACGATCGCCGCGGCGCACGCCTCGAGAACTCAGCGCGTTGGCGACCTGGTTGACCCGCCGGTCCATCCCCGCGAACGTGATGCTCCGCTCCCCGTACCGGTAGGCGACACGGTCGGGAAACTTGCGGGCATGGCGGGCCAGCTGCGCTCCATAGGACATCCGACGCGCCTGGGCAACAGCATCGATATCGTTCAACTCAGACATAAGACTCCCACTTGGGTTCACCGGGTTGAGCATGCGCGCGCAACTCGCGCGACATGCCAGAGGGGCGAAAGCAGACATGATTGGAGCCAATCTCGTCGGGAACCCACGTTCGTGTCAAGCGTCACAACGAGGGGTTGCTCTCGTCACACTCGCAGACTAACTTATCGTTCGTTCGACCCCTAGATCACCCGCTCGAGAGATGATTGACGAGGAGGCGCCATGGCGACCGTCGAAGGCACCTTTGACCAGCGTTTCAGTTCGCTCCGCGATGAGTTGGAGAAGCGAATCGATTCCGAGGTCGAGGTGGGCGCCTCGATCTGTGTCGTCGAGCACGGCAAGGTCGTCGTCGATATCTGGGGCGGCTACAAGGATGCCGCCAGGACGCAGCTGTGGGAGTCCGACACCATCGCGAACACGTTCTCGACCACCAAGACGATGAGCGCGCTCTGCGTCCTGGTGTTGTCGGATCGGGGCAAGGTCGACCTCGACGCCCCTGTGTCCGATTACTGGTCCGAGTTCGCCGCGAACGGCAAGGACAGCATCCGGGTGCGTCACCTGATGTCGCACACCTCCGGGCTCTCTGGGTGGGACTATCCGGTCACGCTGGAGGATCTCTACGACCAGGACAAGGCGGCGAGTCTGCTGGCCGAGCAAGCTCCCTGGTGGGAGCCGGGCACAGCGTCGGGCTACCACCTGGTCAGCTATGGCACGCTGCTCGCCGAGCTGGTCCGTCGGGTCGACGGACGCACCTTGGGCGCGTTCTTCGCTGAAGAGATCGCCGGTCCACTCGGGGCCGATTTCCACATCGGTCTGTCCGAGGAGGACGACCACCGCGTGGCAGAGATCGTCCACCTGCAGAGCCCGCCGCCACCTCGCCATGTCCCGGAGCCGGGCAGTGTCGCGGCCAGGTCGTTCGCCAGCGGCATGGTCACCATGCCCGCCGTCAACACGACTTCTTGGCGACGCGCAGAGCTCGGTGCTGCCAACGGCCACGGAACTGGCCGGGGTGTTGCCGTTGCGCAGGCAGTCGTGAGCAACGGCGGTGAGCTCAATGGAGTACGGCTCCTGTCAGAGCAAACCATCCGGCGCATCTTCGAGCAGCAGTCCGACGGCCTCGACCTCGTGACTGCGCTTGGTGTCCGTTTCGGAATCGGCTACGCGCTTGGGCTGTCGAGCTTGACCGACCATCTCCCGGACAACGACGTCTGCTTCTGGGGCGGCTATGGGGGTTCGCTCGCTATCAACGACGTCGCTCGCGGTGTGAGTATCGGCTACGTCATGAACCAGCTGCAACCAGCGATGCTGGTCGGGTCGGAGAGTTCGCGCGCCTACCTCGATGCGATCTACTCCGCTCTGAACGGCTGACCCGCAGGTCAACCGAGTCTGCAAACACCGACCAACACCGACCTCGCGAACGGCCCTGGTCCCACACCAAGACGCATGAGGTGGCAATGACCATCGAGTTGCATGTTCTCCCCATCAGGGAGCGGACTAGGAAGACCTCCTTGCAGCAGCACAGTTGGCCGAGAGGCTCGGCTATTCGGGCGCCTTCTGCGAAGATCACTACCCGACCACCGACCCTGCAGTCTCCGGAGGCCCGCCTGGACCCTCCGATGCGTGGGCCCTCCTCGGGGCACTCGCCCGCGAGACCAACCGGGTCCGCTTGGGCACTCTCATGACCAGCGTGACCTTTCGACGACCAGGACCGCTGGCGATCGCCGTGGCGAGCGTGGGCCAGGATGAGCGGTGAGCGCGTCGACTTCGGTGTGGGCGCCGGCCGGCTCCAAGCAGAGCACGACGCCTACGGGATCCCCGTCCCATCGCTCCGCGAACGCTTCGACGACCTCGAGGAGCAACTCGCCATCATCACCGGACTCTGGAATGCCGGCCCCAGACGCACCCTTTCTCCCATGCGAGGACTCGTCACACCGTCAAGAACAGTCCTGGCCCCTCCAACGGCCGCATCCTCGAGTCGCCATCGGTGGACTCGGCCATCGCCGCAACTCCTGCGCTTGCGGCGACATATGCCAACGAGTTCAACCTGTCCTTCTCCACCCTTGATGATGTCACTCGATCGCGATCAAACCTCGATCGAGCGTTCCGCGCTACAGCTGGCCGCCGTTGGTTCCACTCGCGCTGAGTCCTAGCGCCGTGCCCTGAGAACAGGCCGGGGGCTGCCCTCTACTTCGACGACAAGGGTGTGATCGGCTCGCCAGCACAGGCGGTAGACCGGATCTCGGGTTTCGCCGAAGCGGGATGCTCGCGGCTCTACCTTGCGCTGCACGACATTGGTGATCTTGAGCAATGGGAGCTGATCGCAACTGAGGTCATGACCCCACCTCACCTAGAGTGTCGGGTCACTCCTGGCTTCACGACTTGGTCTGAGCCTGGAAGACGCTCGGTGGTAGCCCATCAGCCTCGGGCCTGAAGACGGCTTCCATCTGCGCACCGAGCTGCTCGACACTCCACGGCGCGGTCGAGGTGACCTGCCGAACGATCTCCGGGTTGTTGTAGAGACCGACGTCAAAGCCACCGGAGTGCAGCACGCGGCCTGTCAGCCACCGTGACCCCTCGGAGGCGAGGTAGGTCGCCACGGTGGCGATGTTGTCGGCCGAACGACGCGGGTCGTCGTCCGCGGGCTTGTCGAGCTTGCGGTCATCGGGCACGGTGGCGATGAGCCGAGTCGCGGCAGATGGCGAGATCGCGTTCGCCGTGACGCCGTACCGCGCAAGCCCTTGAGCGAGCGCGTAGGTAAGGCCGACGACCCCCATCTTCGCCGACCCGTAGTTCGACTGGCCAGGTGAGCCTTCGAGCCCAGAGCGTGAGGTGAAGGCGATGTAGCGGAAGTTCGCCTCCGGGTCACGCACGCCTCGCCAGTAGGCCGCAGCGGGCTTGGCGGTGTTGAAGTGCCCCTTCAGGTGGACCCGGACGACTGCGTCCCAGTCAGCCTCCTCCATGTTGAAGATCATGCGATCGCGCAAGAAGCCAGCTGGGTTGGCCACGATGTCGAGGCGACCGAACTCGCTGAGGGCACGATCCACCAGGCGTGCCCCGGTCGCAGGTTCACCGATGTCGCCGAAGTCCGACACAGCCGCACCTCCAGCGGCCACGATCTCGTCGACGATCGCCGCCGCGGCTCCGTTGTCCTGGCCTGTGCCGTCCGGAGCGACGCCGTAGTCGTTGACGACCACACTGGCACCTTCCCGCGCGAACCGACGCACGATCGCGGCACCGATGCCGTTGGCTCCCCCCGTGACGACGGCGACCTTGCCCTCAAGCAGTCCCATGATGTCCTCTCAGTGACGTTGACGTGTGCTCGGCTGGCTACTGGTTCGGCTCGGCACGCGGAGTAAACCGGCCGCGGTCGAGCACGGTCCGCTCCCCCGACCGGGCACGGAAGAAGCCGGCGGCGCCATCGGTCCAGATCTCCACGCGCAGCGGGTCACCCGGCAGCACCGGACTGGAGAAGCGCGCCTCCATCCCACCGAAGCGCGACGGATCAGAGCCGAACACCGAGTGCAGGATGGCCCTCCCCGCGTAGCCGTAGGTGCACATGCCGTGCAGGATCGGCCGATCGAAGCCCCCCTTCTGCGCGAAGGCGGGATCGCTGTGGAGTGGGTTGCGATCACCAGTGAGCCGGTAGAGCAGAGCCTGGTCGATGCGTGTCTGGTACTCCACCACGAGGTCGGGCGCAGTCTCGGGCATCGTCCAGCTTGCCCGGGGCCCGGCGTCACCGCCGAACCCTCCCTCGCCTCTGATAAACAGTGCCTGTTCGACGGTGGCGAGCAGTCCTCCGGTCTCCAGGTCGGTGAGAAGACAGCGTCGGTTAACCACCGCGGCGCTCTTCTTGTCATAGATCGAGACGATCTCGGCCGTGTAGGACAGCCGACCGCTCACGGGGATGTCAGCGTGAAGCTCAAACCGTTGCTCACCGTGGACCACGGCGCTCGGGTGGAAGTCACCCAGGGCCACCATCCCCCCACGAACGCGGGTGTTGACGAAGGTGGGCAACACCTTCAGCGGTGTTCCCTCGGTGTTCTCGGTGGTGAAGTCGAGCTCGGTGGCAGGGTCCGTCTGGCCAGCGCCAACCGCCAAGGCGTACAACATGGCGTCGTCTTGGCTCCATTCCTGCTCGACCGGCGAACCGACCTCGCCCACCAACTCATGACGCAGCACCGCAACTCCTTCAGGGTAGGTCTCGTTCTCCGCCACCGTCCCAGTTCCGACGGCGGACTAGGAGATCGCGCTTGCTGTTTGGCCCGACGGCACCATCGGCCACCTGGAACGACCCCCCAGTCATATCAGCACTCAAGCAGATTGGCTACTATCTTGTCGCCGATGCATTGCGGTTTGCCCATCTTTCCTGGGCAACAGGCGCGGAGGCACCTCAGCGAACAGGAGACCCGGATGAGTCAGTCGGCAAGCGTGGCACCCGACGCGCGCCCTGCACCCCTGCCCACTCCCGAGACCATGCCCTACTGGGCGGCAGCAAAGGAGGGCTACCTCAAGATCCAGAAGTGCACCACCTGCGACAAGCACTACTTCTACCCGCGAAACCGCTGCCCGCACTGCGCCTCCGACGCTGTCGAGTGGGTGACGGTTACAGGTCGGGCGACGTTGCACTCCTACACGATCAGCCACATCCCCGTCCCGGGCTTCGCCGATGAGGGTCCGTTCGTGATCGCGATCGTCAAGTTGGCAGAAGGGCCCTTGATGATGTCGACGGTCCGCGAGGTCGCATCCGATCCTGACGCACTCCAGCTCGACATGCCGCTGACAGTTCGCTTCGAACCGCGCGGCGACTGGATGATCCCCGTCTTCGTTCCAAGCCAGGAAGCGTGAACATGCAGAACATCGTCATCAGCGGTGCGTCCGAGTCCGAACGGCTGGGCAAAGTCCCCGACATGTCCAATCTCGAACTGGGCGTGGATGCAGCACACCGCGCGATCGCAGACGCCGGCCTGACCATCCACGACATCGACGGCGTTGCTGCACCCGGTGCCTACTTCAGCCCCGGCCCGGTCGGCTACGCACACCACATGGGCATCCACCCGACCTGGCTGGACGGCACCCCCTTGGGCGGCGGGACCTTCCTGATGTTCGTGGCTCACGCCGCCGCCGCGATTCGGGCCGGTCTGTGCACTGCGGCCCTGGTCATCCACGGCGAGGCGGGACGCTCGCGCATCGGCATGGCTCCCCGGGCGGCAGATCCTGCCTCGGTCGAAGGCCAGTTCGAGAACCCCTACGGCAATGGCATCGCTGCCCACCGCTTCACACTTCCGGCACTGCGCTTCATGAAGGACACCGGGACGACCCACGAGCAGCTCGCCGGGGTCGCCGTCGCCCAGCGGAAGTGGGCAGCGCTGAACACACGCGCGGCGCGACGCGACCCGCTCACGGTCGAGGATGTGCTGGCTTCACGCGTCATCGCCTATCCGTTCCATAGCCCTGAGGTGTGCCTGGTCAGCGACGGCGGCGGCGCGGTCGTGGTCACCACAGAGGACCGCGCGCTTGAGCATGCTGACCCTGGCAAGCTCGTCTACCTGTGGGGAACGGGTGAGGCGATGGACGCTCCGATGATCTCCGGGATGTATGACCTGTCCTCCTCGGAGGGCTACCGGACCTCATCACGCAAGGCGTTCGAAGCTGCCGGGATCACCCCCGCCGACGTCGACCACCTCATGATCTACGACGCGTTCGCGCACCTGCCGCTGATGGCGCTTGAAGACACCGGCTTCGTCGGCCGGGGCGAGGCGGGCGCCTTCATCGCCGAAGGCAACACACTGCCCGGGGGACGGCTGCCGCTGAACACCAACGGCGGGGGCCTGTCCTACACCCACACCGGCCACTACGGCATGTTCGCGATGCAGGAGGCGATCCGGCAGGTCCGGGGCGTTGCCGATGCCCAGGTGCCCGGGGTCGAGGTCAGCATGGTCCAGGGCGTCGGGGGCTTCTTCATGAGCGCCCAGACGGTCGTCTTCGGTCGCCATCCCAAGCCCTGACCTCCCGCCAGGGGGTGGGCTGGGACCGACCCACTCTCGGGCGCTCGGACGTTCGGCGAGCACAACCTCAGGGTCTGGACGTGGGATCGGCCCAGGGACCGAAACCCCCGACCTTGTCGATGCGGTAGCGCAGGACGTAGCCCCCTGACTCTTGCCATCCTCGATGCTTGCCGGTCCCACCCTTGCGTTCGGCGTCGAGGAAGGAGGACTCGGCAGAGACGTAGACCCTGCTGAGGCGATCCAGGAGGTTCACCGCGGTGCCCTGTTCGACGCTGGCTGTGCCTTTCAGCACCACGTACGGTGCCATCCCTTGCGCACCGTCAGCCGCTGGCGCCAGGAACGACAAGACGATCCGGGGGTCGCGCTCGATGTTGCGGATCTTGAGGTGGTGGTCGGTGTGTCCGCTGACCAGATCGTCGCCCTCGAGGCCGATCCAGACGACCGACACTTGAGGGCTTCCATCGACGTTGAGGGTGACCAGATGTGCTAGCGGTCCTGTTTCGATGATGTCGATGACGGACTGAGGCAGTCGCATCGGAGCTCCTTTCAAGCGTATGGTTTGCCGCCGGCTTCGGCGTTGGCTGGGACAGCCGCGACCGCGTCCTCGTGCACGTACCTTCCGCCCGCTGCCCACGAGGCGAGGGCGGCGATCAGCATCATCACGGCGGCGCTGCCGAAGACGACAATCAGGCCCTGGTGGAAGGGCTCGGCCATCAGGTGGGGGAAGAACGTCTGGCCCGTGAGGATCTGGGCGTCGTGTCCGGTGACGTCGTCGAGAGCACCTGAAGGGCCGAGTAGGGAACTGATCGGGTTGTAGCCGAGGAACGAGGCGAACAGCGAGCCGACCGGGGAAGCCTCGCTGACGTCAGCAGCCACCTGCTCCGAGACCCCGTAGGCGACAAGGCCGTCGAACAGCGAGCGCGGAAGGGCTGCGGCCAGGCCGACGATCATGAGGGAGAAGAAGATCCCGATCGACATCGCTGAGCCGGTGTTGTAGACGGTGCCACGCAGCCCTGCCGCGGCGCCCCTGTCTCCAGGTGATACCGAGTTCATGACCGCTGTCGCGTTCGGTGTCACGAAGGCTCCCGAGCCGAGGCCGTTGAGGAAGATGATGACTGCGAACCACGGGTAGGCAAAATCGGTCGGCAAGACGACCAGCATCAGGAAGGTTGCTCCGACCAAGAGGGCGCCCGAGGTTGCGAACAGGCGGGCGCCGTATCGGTCCGAGAGCCAGCCTGAGAGCGGGCCCGCGGCGAGGAATCCGACGGTGAGCGGTAGGAGGTAGATGCCGGCCCACAGCGGTGTCGACTCGTAGCTGTAGCCGTGGAGTGGGAGCCAGATGCCCTGCAGCCAGATGACGAGCATGAACTGCAGGCCGCCTCGTGCGATCGATGCCATCAGTCCGGCGAGATTGGCCATGCTGAAGGCCCGGATGGAGAAGAGTTCGATGGACAGCATCGGCTGGTCAACGTGCTGCTCGACGATCACGAAGCCCACCAGTACCAGCGCGCCGAGGACCAGTCCGCCGATCACCCAGGGGTTTGTCCAGCCGGTGCTGTGGTCACCGTAGGGCTGGACGCCGTAGGTGATGGCCACTAGGAGCGAGGTGAGGCCGACTGCCAGGGTGAGGTTGCCCGGGATGTCCAGCCGGGCCGGGCGGCGCTCGCCGAGCTCGTGGAGCGAGCGGTAGGCCCAGGCCGTCGCGATGACACTGATGGGGACGCTGACCCAGAAGACGGCGCGCCAGTGCCACTCAGCCAGGAGGCCGCCGATGACGAGCCCCAGGAAGGAGCCGGCGATGGCGGCGACTTGGTTGATCCCGAGGGCGAAGCCGCGTCGCTCAGCGGGAAAGGCATCGGCGACGATTGCCGTTGCGTTGGCGAAGATCATGGCGCCGCCCAGTCCCTGGCAGACCCGCATGACAATGAGCCACAGTGCCCCGCTCTCGCCGGTGAACGGGTCGATCGCCAGCAGCACCGAGAAGACGGAGAAGACCAGGAAGCCGAGGTTGTACATCCGCACTCGGCCGAACATGTCGCCCAGGCGTCCGAAGGTGACCACGAGTACGGCCGAGACGACGAGGAAGCCCATCAGGAGCCAGAGCAGGTAGCTCACGTTGCCCGGCTGGAGCGGGTCGAGCTCGATGCCACGGAAGATCGCCGGCAGGGCGATGATCACGATGGACATGTTGATCGAGACCATCAGCATGCCGAGTGTCGTGTTGGACAGCGCGACCCAGCCGTAGTGCGGGTGCGCGCCGCTGGACAGTGAAGCGACCGTGCCGGTGGGCTGACCTGCTCCACCGGGCTCTGTCTCGTCGATGGGCCGCGAGCTAGGCACGGTAGCCCGAGGTCCCGCTTCGCGAGAGCACGAGTCGCGGGATCGAGGTGGTGCGATGCAGGCTGAGGATCATGCTGACAGCGGCTGCGACATCTTCGACGGGGATCATATGGTGGGCAGGGATGGTGTCAGTGGTCCACGCCGACATGTCGGTGGCCACATACCCAGGTGCCACGGCTGTCGCCATGACGCCGTTGCCCGACTCCTCGGCGTTCAACGTCTCTGCGAGCGAGACGAGTGCGGCCTTTGATGCCCCGTAGACGGCCAGCCCAGGTTCGGCGTACACGCCGGTGATCGAGGACAGCAGGATCACTCGAGCACCGTGTGGGGCTGTCTCCGCCGCCGCGCGCAGGAGAGGTAGCGATGCTTGGAGGAGCGCGAGCGCGGAGAGGAAGTTGACCGCCATCGTCTTGTCGACGCGGCCGGGTTGGAGCTGTTGGATCGGTCCTGCGGTCCCGACGCCGCCGCTGAGGATGAGCGCGTCCATGGTCGCGAAGGTGTCGCTGTGCAGGTCGACCAGGGCCGGGAGTTCGTCACGGTTCGCGAGGTCCGTCGCCCGGTACGCCACTCCGTGTGCGCCCGCCTGCAACAAGGCAGAGCGCAGCTCGGCCAGGTCCGACTCGTTCCGAGAGCTGACGGTGAGCCCGTAACCCTGCCGAGCCAGTTCGAGTGCGATCCCCCGCCCGATGCCACGGGATGCGCCCGTGATCAGCGCCGTCTTCATGTTGTAGCCCGCGGGGTCGCATGTGCGAGGTCGAGATAGGTGGCAACTGCCTCGCCCGCGGTGTCGAAGCCAGCACCCGAGGCGGCGCCGGCCCTGTACCTGTGGTCGATGCCGGCCGCGATGACGCCTATCTTGAAGTAGGCGAGGGCAAGGTGGAACTCCCAGTCGGCCAGCTCGAATCCGCCGGCGGTTTGGTACGCGCTGGCCAGCTCCGAGACCGAGGGGAGGCGCGGGTTGGTCCAGGCGCTCGGTGCGCCGACGATCAGGTCGAAGACCGGATTCCGGTAGGCACACATCATCGCCACGTCTGCGATGGGGTCTCCGATGGTGCTGAGCTCCCAGTCGACGATCGCCGCGACGGTCGGCGCTGCGTCCCGGAGGTCGAGGATAGTGTTGTCGATACGGAAGTCGCCGTGCACGATCGTCGCATTCCGCTGCTTCGGTACGGCCATCGACAGTTGGTCGATCAGGCTTGCGGCCGCGGGGCGCAGGCGGGCTGCCCCCACGATCTCCCACTGCCCGGCCCAGCGTCGTAGCTGGCGCTCGGCGTAGCCATCAGGTCGGCCGAAGCCGTCCAACCCGACCGCAAGGTAGTCGACCCGATGCAGCCCTGCGAGTGCCTCGACCAACGAGTGGCAGATCCCGGCAACGGTGTTCTCGCTCAACTCGTCGAGCTGAGCTGAGGTCTGAATCGTGTGTCCCGGGACGTACTCCCAGACTGCGAACGCCCCCCCGAGGATCCCCTCGTCCTCGCAGACCGCCACAGCCCGCGCTAGAGGCACCCCAGTTGCCGCTAGTGCCGACGTGACCCGGAACTCGCGGACAACATCATGCGCTGATGGCGTTCGCCCCACCCTTGGCGGCATCCTCATGACCCAGGCGCGATCGCCTGACACCAGTCGGTAGGTCAGGTTCGACCGGCCCCCCGCGATCAGCTGCGCGGTCAACTCGCCCTCGACCAGCTCTCCCGCCTCTGTCATGACCCGGGCAACCGAAGCGAGCTCACCAACCGAGAGCAGAGTCCCCGCCGCTGCGGCGCCCGCGGTCATGGCCGACCGGCTCTGAGAGCCGTGACCTCACGGACCGCGCGGCGTGCAAGCGACCAGCGATGCACCTCCGAGGGTCCGTCATAGACACGGAAGGGCCGCAGCTCGCGTGCGATCTTGGCAACCGGGAGGTCACGTGACATGCCCAGCCCGCCGCAGAGCTGCATCGAGCGATCCGCGACACGACACAGCGCCTCGGCGGCAAAGGTCTTGGCGATCGAGGTGGCCTTGGCTGCCCGTCCTCCCGTGTCCAACTCCGCGCACGCTTCGCGCAGCAGGGCGCGGGTCGCCGCCAGGTCGATCTCGTTGTCGCCGATCATCTGCTGGGCCTGACCGAGGTCGGCCAGGACGGCCCCGAACGCTTGGCGGTCCGCCGCGTAGGAGATCGCGGCTTCGTGTGCCCGCCTGGCCGCGCCGGTCCAGCGCATGACGTGGGTCATCCGGGCTGGGCCAAGTCGCACCTGGGCGTACCTGAAGCCTTCGTCGACCTCACCGAGCACGTCTTCGTCGGGCACGAACAGGCGCTCGAACCTCACTTCGCAGTGGCCTCCGATCATGGCGCGGTCGATCGTCTGGACGTGCCGTTCGACCCTGATCCCCTCGGCCTTACCTGAGGCGAGGAACATCGTCGCCCCGGCGTTGTCGCCGGGCTCGCCGCTGGTGCGAGCCATGATGATGAAGATCCCGGCGCCGTCGGCGCCAGTGATGAACCGCTTGAAGCCGTCGATGACCCATCCTCCCGAGACCGCCGTTGCGCGCGTTCGCAGCGCGGCGGGGTCGGCGCCGGCGCCGGGCGCGGGCTCGGTCATCGCGAAGGCCGACCTGAGCTCGCCGGTCACCAGCGGCTTGAGATAGCGATCGCGCTGCCCGTCGACGGCGACGTGATCCAGCAAGTGGATGTTCCCCTCGTCGGGTGCGTTGATGTTGAGCGCCAACGGCCCGAACAGCGAGTAGCCGGCCTCCTCGAACACGCGGGCGCGCTCAGACATGTTCAGCCCGAGTCCGCCGTACTCGGTCGGACCGTTGGGTGACAGCAGGCCCAGTGCCCGCGCTCGAGACTGAAGCCGGACCCGAAGGTCGTCGCCGCCTGCGGCCTCGGCGTCACCGTCGTACTCGTCGTCCACCGGCAAGACGTCGCTTGCGATGAACCCGCGGGTGCGCTCCACAAGATCATCGAGGCGTAGCACCTCTGTCGCAGTCATGAGCCGCCTCACTGATCGATCGTTAAAACCTGCCTCACTAGACCCGATCGAACCCGGGTCCGTCAAGACTTCGCCAGCGACTAGGACTCTCGAACGATCGATAAGTATCGTAGGTGTGCGGAGTCGCATCGAGCGACCCCATCGGCGTCGGAAGGTCCCAGATGCGATTCGGTGTCTTCGTCCCACAAGGTTGGCGCCTGGACTTGGTCGGTGTCCCCGACCATGCCCAGTGGAGCACCATCCTCGCCGTCGCCAAGCATCTCGACGCCGATCCGGCGTGGGAGTCCCTGTGGGTCTATGACCACTTCCACACCTTCCCCGAGGTCACCTCCGAGGCCACCCACGAAGCCTGGACACTGATGTCCGCGCTCGGAGCGTCGACGGGCCGCATCCGGCTCGGCCAGATGTGTACCTGCATCGGGTATCGCAACCCGGCCTACCTCGCCAAGGTTGCCGCCACCGTTGATCACGTCTCGGGCGGCCGTCTGGAGATGGGCGTCGGCGGTGGCTGGTATGAGCACGAGTGGCGTGCCTACGGCTACGGCTTCCCTGAGGTGAAAGAGCGACTGGGACGCCTGCGTGAAGGGCTCCAGATCCTCCGGGATGCCTGGACCTCAGGCGTTGTCACTCAGGTGGGCACGCACTACCAGGTGGACGGGGCTGTCGTGCGCCCACTTCCACTCCAGCGCACATCACCCGACAACAACATTCCCATCTGGGTCGCAGGCGGAGGAGAACAGGTCACGCTCCGGCTGACCGCCCGGTTCGCGGACTATGCCAACTTCCTCGGATCGGCCGAGATCTTCGCCCGGAAGTCCGATGTCTTGAGGGACCACTGCAGCCAGATCGGACGGGACTACGACTCCATCGCACGCACGTCGAACTTCACCGTCTACATCGCCGACACCGCAGCCGAGGCACTTGATCGTGTCGAGTGGCACCGCGCCCAGATAGCGAGGTCCATCGGCGATCGCAACGCCGATGAGTACGTCAAACGCACCTCCGCATCGGCGCTGGTAGGCAGCTCGGACGAGGTCGCCGCCAAGCTCCGCGAGTTCGCAACTTTGGGGATGCGGTACGCGATCATGTTCTTCCCCGAGATTGCCTTCGACACCTCCGGCGTCGACCTGTTCGCCCGCGACGTGGTCCCCGTGCTGGCGTGACGACCTTATACCCCTTCTCATCCCCGAGCAGAGACTTGTAGGAATGCCGCGCCCACCCGAAACGCCCCCCAAGGACAGGCCTGGTCGAACCCGGACCGATCAACGCTGGTCAGCAGACCGCTCAAGAAGCAGACAGGGACGAGTGACCTTCGCGGTCCTGGCCGCCGGAGCGATGGCGTACTCACTGCTCCAATCGGTCTCAGTTCCGACGATGCCCCTAGTGCAGGCCAAGCTCGACACTGACCAGGCAACAGCATCGTGGATACTGACCGCCTTCCTGCTATCGGCCTCCGTCGCAACGCCGATCATCGGGCGGCTCGGCGACTCCTACGGCAAGCGTCGCCTCCTTGTCATCAGCCTGATTGCCATGTCACTCGGAGCTGTGATGGCCAGTGTCGCTCCGACAATCGAGGTGATGATCGCGGCACGGGTCGTCCAAGGACTGGGCGGTGGCACTTTGCCGCTTGCGTTTGCGATCATCCGCGACGAACTGCCCGAAGATCGAACGGCAGTGGCGCTCTCGCTCACCTCGTCCCTGCTTGCGGTGGGCTTCGCCGGCGGGATCGTGCTGTCGGGCCCAGTGGCCGAGACGCAGCTCGGAAGTCCGGTTATCAGGCGGTGGTATCCGCCCGGTCAGGCGAGACTGAGGACGACTTTCTAGCCGACCTCGCTGTGGGGACAGGGGCGGGTCAGATCAAAATCGGATCTCTTCGAACGTCCGATCGCCTCGCCAAGTACAACCAGCTGCTTCGCATTGCGGAGGACGAGACGATCCCGTTCGCGGGTCTGGCCGGCGCTGGCCTTGCATTGCGTCCGATCGGAGCGGGAGAGCTTTGAGCGGCACGCCAACGCCAGCCACGTCGCCACCGGAGGCCATGCTGACCTTTCTGTCGCATGCAGATCTCGTCGACCAGGGGCAAACCGTTCGCTGGACGCCACTCACGGGAGGCGTCTCCTCGGATCTGTGGCGTGCGGATGTGCCTGGCGTGAGGAGCATCTGCGTTAAGGCAGCGCTGCCGACCCTCCGCGTGGCTGACGCTTGGCACGCGCCCGTGGATCGCAACGCCGTGGAAGTCTCTTGGTTACGTTTCGCCGCTGAACAAGTGCCAGGGTCGGCGCCCGCCGTTCTGGCTCACGACCCGGTGGCCGGACTATTTGCCATGGAGTTCCTAGAGCCGGGCGAACATCCGGTTTGGAAGGCCGAACTGATGGCTGCTCGAGTCGACGTCGCGGCGGCCGCCGCGGTGGGCAATGTTGTTGGTCACCTCGCCGCAATAAGCGCGTCGGCGGCGAATCGCGAGGAGCTGTCGCGCCGATTCGCTACAGATGACAACTTCCTGTCCGCGGCCTCGCTCACGCGACGCGCACTATCGACGACCCGACCTCGATCTACGCAGTCCTGGGTTCCATCAGCTCCGCCCTCGCGTCCCTGAGACAGTCGTTGCACCAGCTCGGGGAGTTCCACGACGAGCCGACACGCAAGCAAGCATGGATGAACGGCGATGCCAACGCCGGGCGCGCAGCGTCGTACAGGGAGTCCTTGGAGCTTCATCGGGCAGCCGAGATGATCCACCAGATCGCCGAATGCGTAGATCGGGCGCACGAGATCGAGTCCACGATCGCCTACGACATCCACGACTACCCATCGTTCGCACCGGCCCAGCGCTCACCGCACCAGCCAGGGCTGTCGCTGTGACCGGTTGGCAGGACGGGCGCCTCCACTCAGCCATCCTCGTCTCGCCGGGACGAGAACGGCGGAACGATCGCAAGCTCCGCAAGGCGGCCGCGCGCGAACTCCTGTCCGCCGACCGCGAGGCTCGGCGTGCCGAAGCGAGGCGCAAGGCCGAGCAACTGTCTGCGGAGAAGCGGGCGACCGTGACACTCCCCCGTGCCGGTGAATCCGGCGCCGCCACATTGCGGACGCCCGGCAGATTCCGCGTGCCACGCCATCAGGACACCTCGGCCACGCTCGCGGGCGCCTACCCCTTCCTCGCCGAAGGCGGGCTCGGCAGCGAAGGTGTCTTCGTCGGGCAGGATCTCTACTCCGGCAGCTCGTTCGTCTACGACCCGTGGATCCTCTACGCCCGCGGCCTGATCACCGCACCCAACCTCGTCCTCGCAGGCATCGTCGGCTCCGGCAAATCCTGCCTCGCCAAGAGCCTCTACACGCGGTCCATCCCGTTCGGCCGACGCGTCTATGTCCCTGGCGACCCGAAAGGGGAGCACACCGCTGTCGCTGAGGCGGTCGGCGGGCGGGCCATTGCGTTGGGCCATGGGATGGCCAACCGTCTGAATCCCCTCGACGAGGGCCACCGTCCGACCGGGTACGACGATGCCCAGTGGGCGAGTCAGATCGCATCGCGTCGCCGCGACCTCGTCGGAGCCCTGGCTGAGACCGTCCTCGACCGGCGTCTGAGTCCTCTCGAGCACACGGCCGTCGACATCGCCATCGACCGCACCGTGCGCGGGGCCGACATCCCAGTCCTGCCGATGGTCGTCGACCGGCTCCTCACCCCGGATCCGGCTGACGATCCCGACGGCCGACTCACGGAGGACGGACGACTGGTCGGTCACGCTCTCCGGCGCCTCGTGGCGGGCGACCTCGCCGGCCTCTTCGACGGCCCCTCGACCGTGGCGTTCGACCCGAGCCTCCCGATGGTCTCCCTCGACCTTTCCCGCGTCACCGAGAACGCCACGCTCATCTCCGTGCTGATGACCTGCGCTTCGGCGTGGATGGAGTCCGCCCTGCTCGATCCCAACGGCGGGCAGCGTTGGGTCGTGTACGACGAGGCGTGGCGGCTGATGTCCCACCCCGCACTGCTGCGGCGGATGGACGCCCACTGGAGGCTCGCGCGGCACTACGGGATCGCGAACATGCTGATCTTCCACAAGCTCACCGACCTCGACAACGTCGGCGACTCCGGCTCCGCCATGCGCGCCCTCGCCTCATCGCTTCTCGCGAACGCCGAAACCCGCATCGTCTATCGCCAGGAGTCCGACCAACTCGGCGCAACCTCGGCAGCACTCGGACTCACCGGCACCGAGCAGTCCCTGATCCCCACGCTCGGCACCGGCCAGGGCCTGTGGCGGATCAAGAACCGCTCCTTCGTCATCCAACACCAGATGCACCCCGCCGAGCTCGAGCTCTTCGACACCACCGGCCGCATGACAGGAGCAGCGTCATGACCGCTCAAGTTCGGGGCCGAGCGGCCCGCGAAGCCAAGTTGGAAGCCCTCCAGGAGCAACTGTCGGAGTCCGTCGCTGCCTTGGTGACCGGTGAGGACTGGAAGCGCGCCCTGACCTTCGCCGCACAGTTCCGTGGGCGCAGCTTCGGGAACTCGATGCTGATCGCGGCACAGCACTTCGCGGCGTACAACGAGGGTCGGGTGCCCGAGCCGACGCCGACGTACGTTGCCGGCTTCCACCAATGGCTCTCGCTCGGACGCAGCGTTGCGAAGGGCCAGCACGGCTACGGCATCCTCGCGCCGGTGACCGGCCGGTTTGCGTCGTTCACTCCGGACGACCCGAGCTCCTGGCGTCGTCTGGCGCGCAACGAGAAGCCGATGTCTGGCGAGTACGCCCGCACCCGCATGATCGGCGTCAAGCCGACCTATGTCTGGGACATCTCTCAGACCACAGGCGACCCCGTGCCGGAGCTCCCCCGTCCCTCCCTGCTCCAGGGTCAGGCACCGGCCGGGCTGTGGGACGGACTCGCTGACCAGATCACCGCCGCTGGCTTCGAGCTCCGCCTTGTCTCATCGGCCGCGGCGATTGGCGGCGCCAACGGGCTTACTGACTTCCTCTCTCGCGAGGTCTCGGTCCGCATGGACATGGACGAAGCGGCCCAGGTGAAGACGCTCGCGCACGACCTATTGACCGCACCAACTTGAGCGTCCTGAGCCGTCGCCGGGCGAGCCGTGCGGCACGACTCGCCGATGGCTTCGGTGCTCCACCGTCTCCGAGCCTGTGCGTGCTGCCCTTCCTCGCAATGAAAGAGAAGCGGAAGGACGCGTGCATGGAACGCGAGGTAACGGGCCTGGTGATCCCGGCCATCGGAGCAGTGGCAACCATCGAAACGGCACCGGGAACGGTGCTGCTTGATGCCAGCGGCGAGCCAGTCGAGGAGGTCAGCGAGTTCTTCGCCACGATGCTGGCCTGCGGCGCGAGCCCCAGCTCGCTGCGCTCCTACGGCATGGCGCTGCTGCGATGGTGGCGCTTCCTGGCCGCGATCAACGTGCCCTGGCAGCGCGCCAGTCGAATCGAGGCACGCGACTTCGTGCTCTGGATGCGACTCGTCGGCCCAGCCGCTCGGCCGGGCGGGTACGCGCCCGCGACGATCAACCACGCCCTGGCGGTCATCAAGATGTTCTACGCCGACCGGCTCCGCGCCGGTGAGGGGACGCTGCTGAACCCGGTCCCGGACGCCGACCACCGAGCCGGACGGAGGTCGCGAGCGCACCACAATCCGATGCAGCCCTTCGCTCCGGGGCCGCGCGCCCCACTGCGGCAGAAGATGCCCGAGCGGATCCCACGCCACCTGCCTGACCGGCTCTTCGACGAGCTGTTCGCGACGCTCCGCTCCGACCGTGACCGGGCACTGCTCGCGTTCTACGTCTCGACCGGCGCCCGTGCCTCGGAGCTCCTCGGCGTCACCGTGGACCGAGTGAACCCCGGCGACCAGCGCATCGGGGTCCACCGGAAGGGATCGGGCCGGTTGCAGTGGCTACCGGCCTCCGCCGATGCGTTCGTCTGGCTTCGACTCTATGAGCAGCAGACTCAGCGACCGGACGGCGAGCAGGCGTTGTGGCTGACCCGCCGAAAGCCGGTGCGTCCACTGACGTATTCCGCGGTGCGGCGGATGCTGCAGCGCGCGAACGAGTCGTTGGGCACGGCGTGGACTCTTCACGATCTGAGGCATACGGCCGCTCAGCGGATGGTCGACGACCCAGCCATGTCCTTGACCGATGTGCAGTGGGTGCTGGGGCACGCGCACATCACCACGACTCAGGTCTATCTGCGACCGCGGGAGGAGAAAGTCGTCGCACGGGTGCTGGCCCATCACCGCGGCCGTGCCGAACGTCCGCCCACACCTCCGGCGCCGCCGGTCGACTCGGCGGGTTACTCCGCCGAGGTGCTCGCGGTGCTGTTCGGCGGGACACGGTCATGAGCGATCACGTCGACGCGGTCGCCCACCTGCAGAAGGCCGCGCGTCCATCTCGCAACGTTCCGGCCAGCAACGGCGGCCTACGCCCCAAGGCACCGACCCCGGCGCTGCCCACGCCGGCGATCGCCCGAACGACCGTGTGGGCCGCCTCCCAGATGAGCTACGAGGAGGTCATTCTCGCCGTCCGTGACCTGGAGTTCGCGAACGGCACGCCATCGCCGAAGCAGGTCGGCAGCCAGGTTCTGTTCGCGGAAGCTCTTCTCGGGTGGCTGCTGAGGTTCCCTGGGGAGTCGTGGCAGCAAAGGTGGCATGCCTCCGGTGCGGACGCTGCCGGAAGGGACTGGACCGCTTTGGCCGCCGAGCCCGACAAGCACAAGCGCCTCGTCACCGCGGTGGGCAGGCTCCTGATGCTGGACGTGATCCGGCCCGACTACGCCTGGCTCTACGCCACCCAGGCCACACCCAGGCTCTACGAACGGTTACGTGAACTTCGTGACCACAACGGGTTCGCCACCATCGGGCGCCTGTGCGACGCCGATGCGCGGATGTTGCCGAGCGACCGGCGCAAGGCGATGAACCAGCTCACCAGGATGCTGGTCCACAACGGCGGCACGCTGGCCGACATCACCCTCTTGGACTGCATCGAGGCCCACCGCGCACAGGACGGCTACCATGGCCGGTCCCACCCCCGCTGGTACACGCTGCTCCGGGAAGCCGCCATCCTGCCTGCGGACAGCCCACCGACCATCGTCGCGGCGTCCCGGCGAGGGCAGCTGACCATCGAGGAGATGGTCGACCGCTACGACGTCGTATGCCGCCCGATCAGGGACCTGTTCGTCGCCTACCTCTACGAACGGCGGGCCGCGATGGACTACAACTCCATCCGCTACCTGGCAGCCAAGCTCGTGCTGCTGTTCTGGCGCGACCTGGAAATCCACGAGCCCGGCATCGACTCGCTCCACCTGACCGACGACGTCGCCCGTCGCTGGAAGACCAGACTCAGCGGCCCCGTGCTCTACGGCAGCAACCGCGTCGGCAAGAAGCGCGAAGACCCCTACACGATCCTCATGGCCGTCCGCGCCTTCTACGCCGACCTCTCCCACTGGGCGCTGGAAGACCCCGCCCGGTGGGCCACCTGGGCCGCACCATCCCCGGTCGACTCCCGCGACCTCGCCGGGATGACCAAGATGCTCAAGCACTCCCGGTCACGCACCCACCAGCGCATCCGCGAACTCGCGCCGCTGCTTCCCCGCCTCGTCGACGCAGCCCGCGACCACCGGTTTGCGGCCAAGGCCCTCCTCGAGGCCGCCTCCGCGACCCCTCCCGGCGAACCGTTCAGCTCCGCCGACCAAACGCTCCGACGGGTGGCGCTGAGCGACGACCAGAGCGGAGGAAGGAACATCAACCGGGGACACGTGTACGTCGAAACGCCTCCCCGCGCCGGCACAAGCGGCCGACGGCAAGACAACCGGAGAAACCTGAGCCTGGAGGCCGACCGGGCGTTCTGGTCGTGGGCTCTGGTCGAGGTCCTGCGGCATACCGGGGCGCGCATCGAGGAGGTCCTCGAGATCACCCACCGCTCGTTCGTGTCCTATCGGCTGCCGTCGACCGGTGAGGTGATCCCGATGCTGCAGATCACCCCGTCGAAGACCGACAAGGAGCGACTCCTGGTCATCGGGCCGGAGCTCGCGGTCGCGTTCGCCGAGATCATCTCCCACGTCCGCGGCGACAACGAGCAGTTGCCGCTGGTCAGCCGCTACGACAGCGCCGAGCGTATGCACAGCCCCGAGCTCCCGTACCTGTTCCAACGGCCCTACGGCACGGGCAGAACCGCCATGAGCTCCTCCTACGTGATCAGGTTGCTCGACGACCTGGTCACCAGCGCGAAGATCACCAACAACGACGGCACGCCAGCGAAGTTCAGCCCACATGACTTCCGGAGAATCTTCGCCACCGAGGCCGTCGCGTCCGGCCTGCCGGTGCACATCACGGCCAAGATCTTGGGCCACGAGTCAATCGCGACGACCCAGACCTACGTCGCGGTCTACGACCAGAACGTGATCGAACACCACCGTGCATACATCGCCCGCCGGCGAGCACTCCGCCCGTCTCACGAGTACCGCGAACCCACCGACAGCGAGTGGGACGAGTTCCTCAGCCACTTCGCCCAACGCAAGCTCGAACTTGGCACCTGCGGGCGTGCGTACGGCACGGGCTGCCAGCACGAACATGCCTGCATCCGCTGCCCGATGCTCCGCCCCGACCCCGACCAGCACGACCGGCTCCGGGGCATCATCAGTAGCCTCGAAGAGCGGATCGCCGAGGCGAAGCAGCGTGGCTGGCTCGGCGAGGTCGACGGCCTGCGTACCAGCCTCGCCGCCGCCGAGCAGAAGCTCACTCAGATGCGGCGCACCGCCACCAACCTCGGCATGCCCGTCTTCTCGCGACGACCGGCAGCGTCCAAGGATGATCCGGTCGGTGGCGGCCCCGGCCGTGCTCTGCCAGAATCGGGGCCAGCTTGCTAGTCAGGTGGCCGCGGCAGGGGTGCTGCGGCCCGTTCTGTAGGCGTTTCGACTCGGGGTCGGTCGTTGAGTGCATGGGGGTCTGATGACTGCTCGAATCCGGTTGGAGCGCGGGCTGATTGTGGCTGCCCTCCTTGGCTTGCTGCTGAGCCTTGCGGTCGTCTTCGTGCCGCCCGCCCACGCCGCCGGCACGATCAAGGCATCGATCTCGGCGGGTATCGCCGGCGAATCCGTGACCTTCACCGGAAGCCTTCCGCCACGGAAATCCCGAGCGGTCGTCCTCCAACGCAAGAAGGGGTCGGACTGGGTCAAGGTTGCCTCAGGCAAGACCAACAGCAAGGGCAAGTTCTCCTTCTCCACGCAGGTTCGCGCGTCGACGACCACGTATCGCGTGTATGCGAAGGCAATGAAGATCGGGAACAACCGGTACCCCGCGACGAGCACCTCCAGCAAGAGGATCACTACTCAGCAGCAGTCGGGCACGTTGTCGTTGGTGGGATCGGCGCAGCAGAACTCGTCGGTGAAGGCGACGGCGACGTTCACGCCGGCCCGGGCCGGGCGCCCGGTGGAGTTGCAGCGGCAGAGCGGTGGTAGCTGGATTCAGCTAGCTACCGGCATCCAGTCAGCGAACGGATCGGTCGCATTGACGGTCCCAACCGACGTGCCGGGGGCGCTCACACTCAGAGCTGTTGGACGCAGCCACGAGGGTGCCGCGGCGGTAGCAACGGGATCGAGGTCGATCACAATCACCGCTGCTCCGCCCGTCGACACGACCTCGCTTCCCGTGCCCACTGGCCTCGGGGCGACTCCGGGCGACACGACCGTGCACCTGTCGTGGTCGTCAGTGACCGCTGGGGATCTGGCGGGCTATCACGTGTATCGGTCGACCTCTTCGGGGGGGCCCTGGGCCAAGTTGACGGGTTCGCCGATCAGCGGCCTGGAGTACGACGCAACGGGCCTGTCGAATGGCACCCAGTACTGGTTCGCGGTCACCGCGATCGACACCACCGGCAACGAATCTGCGAAGTCTGCGCAGGCCAGCGCGACCCCAACCATCGCGCCACCCGCGGTCATAGAGCACTGTGGTCCGACTACTGCGAATGAGACGTGGTCCTCCGAAAGCGTCCATCGGCTCACGTGTAGCGTAAGCGTCCCCGCAGAGTTCACGTTGACCCTGCAACCTGGAGTGGTTGTCAAGGTCAACAACGGAAGCGTGGGATTGATCGTTGAGGGCGGGCTGGCCGCCAGCGGAACAAGCGGTGAACCGATCTGGGTCACGTCGATCACAGACGACTCAGTAGGTGGTGATACCAACGAAGATGGTGCAGCCACCGATGCTTCGGACGGATACTGGAGCGGCATTTCTAGCAACCAGTCGGAGGACGGGCTCAACCTCCGGTGGCTGAATGTTCGGGGCGGTGATCTCGGGATCTACAACTCAGCGGGGGCCGTGTCCCTCTCCCATGTGACGGCACCCTGGTTGGGTGCGAGCACCACGGGCGCTCCGGTCGAAGTAAGGAACTCTGCCGCTTCGCGGGGCATGTACGTGGGGAACTCTGGTCAGGCTGGTTCGGGCGCGGTGACCGTGGCTGAGAATGAGATCGGCGAGTATCTCAGCGTTGAGCAGGGCTCTCGCGGCACCACGACAGTGACGAGCAACGCCGTCGTCGTCGGCGGCGATGGTGTGAACACCTTCTACGCGAACGGCAAAGGCCGGCAGTACGGCCTCCTCGTGGACACGGGCGACGATTCCGAGACACCTGCTCCAACGGTCACGTCGAACAGCGTGGAGAGCGCAGCGAATGCCTACAGCATCCGCGGCGCCAATTTGAAGCCTGCGCAGATCTCG
Source organism: Nocardioides sp. S5-5 (assembly GCF_054954065.1). Classification (NCBI taxonomy): domain Bacteria; kingdom Bacillati; phylum Actinomycetota; class Actinomycetes; order Propionibacteriales; family Nocardioidaceae; genus Nocardioides; species Nocardioides sp. S5-5. The sequence goes on along the minus strand of NZ_CP199913.1, from coordinate 2,060,806 downwards.
GGCAACACCGGATCAGCGAACGTCGCGAACATCATGGCGTTGTCGGGGGTCCTGACAGGTGACCTCACCATCGGGCCGGCCATGACTGGCCCAGCCATCGTCGTCGACGCAGCAGACTGCGGCCAGGCACCCTTCGATGGGCTTGACGTTGGGGACGACGCCACGCTGACGCTTGAGGCTGGATCGAGCTTGAAGTTTCTTGAGTGGCGCAATGGCAGTGTCGGCGGCTGCGACTTCGGGACACGAGCAAGCCTCACCGTCACAGGGCAGCTGGTTGCCGCTGGCACTCCGGACGATTACGTCGTGTTCACCTCAATCTTCGACGACTCCGTTGGTGGCGACACGAACGGCGACGGCGCGGCGACGAGTCCCGCTGAAGATTGGGAGGGCCTCATCGGTCGTGGCGGACCGCTCGTTCTTGACAATGCCGACATCCGATTCGACACGTCTGGGCTCCACGTCGAGTCAGGGTCGGCAGCAGTTCGGGGAGCCTGGACGAGCGGCAAGATTTCGGCTTGCGACAGTTGGCAGGGCAGCTGCATCGTGGATGCACGATTCGTCGATTGGGGCTCTGCGGACGGACCGATCGCCGATCCAGACAATCCTTTGGCCTGCGGCTCCGTACTTGTCGCCCCCTGGGTCGGTCAAGTGGGAGATCCTGACACGGTGTACTACGCGCCCCGATGTTCCGGCTCCTCTCCTACCGAGACCCCGGACGAGAAGCTGAGCGACGCAGCCCACGATTACTTCGTCGTTATCGATGGATATCAGGTTTGGTGCGGACAAGGCGACGACTCAGCTTGCCAGGTGATCGAGCAGTCGCGGGCATGTCTGTCGGCGGCAGTGCAACTGGCTAAGGACAACTTCCCGGTGCCGGTGGACGCTGAATCAACGGCGACGACGCTTGCATCTGAGTTCGTCGACAAGGGCAGTGACTTCCTTATTCGGTCCTCGGACTACGTCGTGAGTGTGATCGGGAACACCACTAGCTTCCTCGGGAAGGCTCTGGGCGTGTACTCGACGTATAGGAGCCTTGCGGACGCTTACCGCACGTGCGTCCCGGACTAGCAGCAATGCCGTCAACTTAAGCCGACATGGTGGTTGTCACGGTGGCGCGCCGGTGAGGATGTTGATTCTGGTGTCGGTGTGGTGGCTGGGGCCGCGGAGCCGTCCGCTGGCGGTGTGTGGGGCGTAGTTTGAGATCGCTCGTTTCACCACCCGTGGGGCGGTACGGGCTCGGCGTTGGGGCAGAAGGTCGGCCAGGATCTGGCGTCCGATGGCGCCGACGATGTCGGTGACAGCGCCGGCGATGATCCCGGCCGCTTTGATGATCTGGTCACGTGCGGCGTTGAACGCCACGGTGAAGCTGGCCCGGTCAGGGTCGAGCTCGGGGCGGGCGATCGCGGTGTCAGCGATCGCGATCCTGATGGCCTGGTAGGCCACCAACAGTGCGTAGACCTCTTGCTCGATACCGGTCGGGGTGCGGGCGCGGAGCACTCGCCCGCCCAGGATGGTGGACTTGAGTTCGCAGTAGGTGGTCTCGATCTCCCACCGCTGGTGGTAGAGCCGCACGATCTCCTCGGCCCTGCAGGACTGATCGATGACGGTGGTGATCAGCCGGTAGGACGCCTCGCGCTGGCCTGCGGGAGTGGTGATCGTGATCGTTGCATCGATCACGCGGACTTGGACCGGACCGATCCGCGACAGGTAGGACCCGTCGCCCAGACGGTGGCACACTGGGAGCTTGCGAGCACCACGGCCGTTCTTGGCTCTCATGAGCACGTCGGCACCGGTTGCGGCGATCTGGGTGATGAGGTCGCCGGCCGCGAAGTTGCGGTCGCCCAGCACGATCATCCCCGGGCCCATCGCACCGAGCAGGTCGAGTGCGAACCGGGTCTCGCCACGGCTGGTCGGGCCGAACGTCGCGGCCAGCAGGGTCCGGGTGCCGCACGCGACCAACGCGAGCAGCCGGATCATCGGGTATCCGGTGCCGCCGTGATAGCCCCGGCCCTTGCGGTGCACCCTCAGGTTCGCTTCGGTGTCGGGGCAGCACATCATGGTGCCGTCGATCGCGCACACCAGCCGCCCGCGCCACCACGTGCCCTTCGTGCCAGGGGCCGCGGCCGACGTCGTCAGCAGAGCGAACAACTCTCGCAACGGTGCCGGGCCGACACGGCGGCGTGCTGCGGCCAGCGCCGCGGCGGACGGCCTGGCGAGGGGCCCGAGCGCCGGATCCAGACCCGTGACCAGCCGGGCCCATACCTGCCGGTAGCCGCACTCGGCGAACAGTGCACCGGCAAGGAGGAGGTAGACCACGACCCGGGAGGGAAGGTCACGGGTGCGTTGCTGGACCCTGCGGGTCTGGGCAAGGACCGCGTCGACCATCTCGAACGACACGATCTGGGTCAACTCGCCCAGATGACCCGGTGCGTACACGCTTCGCGAGCGCTCCTCACGTCCAGCGGCGTGGGAACTGACGCGGGAACTGATGTTGGGGATGACATGATGAACAGGCAACGGAGCTCCCGGGGAAGGAGAAGCTTCTTGGTCGTTGCATCTCTAACCCGGGCTCCGTTGCACCCCACGCCGACACGCCGCACTCGGTCCTTGACCCACCCGCCCCGTCCTTAAGTTGACGGCATTGGGCCTAGGACCAGTCCCAGTCGTAGGTGACGCCGAGCCGCCGCGCCATCGGCCTGAACACGCCGTTCTCGTAGCTGGCCATCGTGTCGTGACCCGGCATCGGCGCGAGACCGAGGATCTCGCCGAGCAGCGCGGGCTCGAGGTCCGGCTTGGGCAGGCCGCCGGCGAGGGCGAACCGCTGGAGATGGTTGCTGAAGCTCTCGACGCACGGCGGCATCGCGAAGTTCACGGGGTGGGTCATCGCCTCGTCGAGCGACACGAACTCGACGCCCCGCTCGAGGAACGCCTCCAAGATGGCCGGCAGCGTGTCCCGCGCGACCGTGGTGCCATGCACCAGCCAGATCAGCGGGGCGTCCGCGCCGAAGAGCGTCCGCGCGGTGTCGGCGTGCCGGTGCAGCATCTCCACCGCGGTCGCGACGTGCAGGTCCCGTACCTGCCGCTGCGCCTCGCGGTCCCCGAGGGTGATGGCGCGGAAGTGCGGGACGATGAACGCGAAGTCGCTGAACCAGCTGGTGATGGGCGCGTTCGTGTACCCGTTGTCGACCAGATGCTGCTGCACCTGTCCTCGACGACGCTCGGAGCCGGACGACATGTCCATCGGGTAGCGGAAGTACTTGCGGGGCGCAGCCTCGATCAGGTGCCCGATGTGCTTCTCGGCAGTCTCGAAGTCGCGCCGGAACGCGTCGTCCGACAGCCAGCGCAGGGGCGCGTGCTCGTGGGTGTGGTTGCCGAGATGGTGGCCCGCGTCGACCCACGCGTCGAAGGCGGCCATGTGCTCGGGCTCCCGGTCGAGCCGGAAGGTGTGGGAGAAGCCGTAGGTCCCCGACAGCCCGTAGTCGGCGAGGGTCGTGGCCACCGAGCGGGTGATCGCGGCCGGGCTCGTGTCCGCCGGCATCGGCACCCCGTCCCACAGGACGAAATCGTCGACCGTCACGGCGATCTTCAGCGGGCGCTCGGTGGGTTCGCTCATGGTGGCTCCGTGTGCTGGGTGGGCTCCTCGGATGCAGCCCGGCTTCGGCCACCGTAGGAAGTGAGCGCGGTCACGTCTTGGGCATGCGCGCCGCTCGGCTTTTCGTCCGCGCACGTCTTCGATGTCGCTCTCCCCCTGATGATCGAGGTCGCCACGACGCGGACCCGGGGAGACACGGCCTAGGCTGTTCCCGTGCTGTACGAGGTCCTCCACTCCGTGGTCCCACCCCTGGCGCGTGCGGTGTGGCGGCCGACGATCGAGGGCGTCGCGAACGTGCCGCTGACCGGTCCGGTGCTGTTCGCCAGCAATCACCTCAGCTTCGCCGACAGCGTGGTGATCCCGATCGTCGCGCCGCGCAAGGTCGTGTTCCTGGCGAAGGCCGAGTACTTCACCGGGACGGGCGTGAGAGGACGGGTCAGCAAGGCCTGGTTCGAGGGCCTCGGCATGGTGCCGGTGGACCGCAACGACACCCGGGCGGCGCTCAACTCGCTCGACGTGGCACTCGAGGTGCTCGGCAGGGGCGAGGCGTTCGGCATCTACCCGGAGGGCACCCGCTCGCGCGACGGACGGTTGTACCGGGGCCGGACCGGGGTCGCGCAGCTGGCCCTGACGGCCGGCGTACCGGTGGTCCCGGTCGGGCTCAGCGGCACCGACGAGCTGCAGCCGGTCGACGCGCGGTTCCCGCGGCGGGCCAAGGTGAGCGTGCGGTTCGGCAGGCCGATCGACTTCGCCGGGCGGTTCGAGGGCATGGCACCCGGCCGCGCGCGGCGCGAGGCGACCGACGAGATCATGGACGCGATCCACGCGCTCACCGGCCAGGAGCTCGCCGGCGCCTACAACGAGCGGCCCGTCGACGCCTGAGCCGACGCCTGAGCCGACGCCTAGCATCGGGGTCATGGTCGCCCGCCAGCCCGTCAGCGTCGCCCACGTCCGCGACGGCCGCCCCGCGAAGGGGACGGCCGTGCTCGTCGACCGGCTCTGGCCGCGCGGGCAGCGCAAGGACGACGCCCCGTGGGACGAGTGGCTCACGGCGGTCGCGCCGTCGACCGAGCTGCGGCGGTGGTACGGCCACGACCCGGAGCGGCACGACGAGTTCGCGCGCCGCTATCGCGCCGAGCTCGCCGAGCCGGACCAGGCGGCGGCCCTCGACCACCTGCGGGACCTGCACAACGCCGGGCCGCTGACGCTGATGACCGCGTCGAAGCAGCTCGACCTCAGCCAGGCCAGGGTGCTGGCGGACCTGCTCGACCAGCGTCCCTAGCGCGGGACGCCGCCGCCGAAGGCGTCGGCGACCGCGCGCCCCCGGAACACCCGGTACTCCAGCGGCGACGGCTCACCGAACGCACCGTCCGGAACCCCGCCGGCGGCGATGATCAGGTTGCCCGGCCGGCGGCCCTTGAGCGTCGCGGGCTCGGCGCCGACGACCACCTCGCCGAGGCTCCGGGCGGCGGCGACGAACCCCCGCACCCGTGGGTACGGCGGCCGGTCGACCAGGTTCGCGACGAACATGCCGCCCGGCGCCAGCACCCGGCCGACCTGTGCCACGAAGCCGGTCGAGGTGAGCGACTCCGGCACCTGCCCGCCCGCGAAGGCGTCCAGGACGACCACGTCCTGCGAGTCGTCGCGGACCGCGAGGATGCCGGCCTCGCCGGTGACAGGGCGCACCTTGATCCCGCTGCGCGGCGGCAGCGGCGCCTCCGCGCGCACCCGCTCCACGACGTCCGCCGCGGGCTCCAGCACGATCTGCGCCGAGCGCGGCCGGGTGGCGGCGACGTAGCGTGGCAGCGTCATCGCCGCGCCGCCGACGTGCAGCACCCGCAGCGGTCCGGCGGGCAGGGCGTCGATCAGGTCACCGATCCGGCGCACGTAGTCGAAGACCAGCCGGGTCGGGTCGGCCAGGTCGACGGCCGACTGCTGCATGCCGTCCAGCTCGAGCAGGTACAGCTCGCCCGGCATCTCAGTCCTCGCCGCGCATCCGCGCCCAGCGGGCCCGCAGCGCGGCGGCGCGGTGGGCGTTGCCGCGCAGGTCGGCGTACCGGTCCCCGTGGACCCACAGCAGCGCGTCGTCGAGGCGGCGTACGGCGCCCGGCGGGTAGCGGTAGCCCATCCGCTCGCGCAGCGCGTCCTCGTCCACCGAGCGCAGCGTCTCGCCGAGCGCGGCGAGCGAGGTGATGCCGAGCTCGAGGACGAGCGCGGACATCCAGGTGTAGTGGTCCGTGCGCGACCAGCCGGCGTCGGCGTACTGACCGGCGAGGAAGGCTGCCAGCTCGCGCGGGCTGATCCGCGGGTCGTCCTCGTCGAGGGGCTCCTCCTCCGCGTCCGCCGACGCGCCGGCCGGACCCTGCAGCAGGTCGCGGATGGTGGAGAACTCGCGGTCGGCGAGCTCGAGGAGGCCGGCGGCCAGGGTGAACCGGCGGTCCAGCTCGAGGACGTGCTCGGCCGGGACGCTGCCCTTGTAGCGGATGTCGTGCTCGAACTCCGCCCACGCGTGCTGGAGCACGGTGCGGATCTGGATCGCCGCCTGATGGCCCTGCAGCGGCCCGTCGGAGCCCGGCTCGAGGCCGACGAGCAGGTGTCGGCTGGAGTACCCGAACCTGCCCTCGCTGGCGATCTCCTGCCCGAGGTCGCGGTCGTCGTGGACGACGACCTGGTCGTCGAGGAGGTCGACCACGGCCTGCACGTCGCTGTGGACGTAGGTGATCACGCGGACGCCGACCTGGTCGGTGATCTCGTGCAGCGGGTCGGTGTAGAGCGGGCGGCCCTCGACGGTGCGCGCCGCCTTGGCCGCGAACGAGGAGACCGACTTGGTGCGGCCGGTGACGGTCAGGTAGTTGATGCCGGCGTCGTCGAGGATCGAGGTCACCAGCGCCACGAAGCCGTCGGTGACCAGGCGCAGGCCGGGCTCGAGCTCGGCGTAGCGGCGCACCGCCGAGCCGACGTCGAGCGGCGCGGCGCCCCGGCGCGGGCGCGGGGTGGGCTCGAGGTCGTCGGGCAGCGTCGGGGTCACGATGTAGCCGGACGCCAGGTCGCCGTACGTCGTGGTGTGCTCGGGCCGCCGCTCGGCGAACAGCCCGACGTAGGCGCACACGACCGCGTCCACCTGGTCCTCGACCACACGCAGCTCGCTCTTGCGGGTCGCGGTCTCGGCGGCGGCCCGCAGCTCCTGCCAGGCCGGCAGCGCCGCGACGTGCAGCGGCGGCTCGGCGGCGACCAGGCCCTCGACCAGTCCGATCAGCACGACCAGCTCGGCACGCAGCTGCTCGAGGTCGCGACCGGGCTTGTCCTTGTACTTCAGGGTCCGCCCGAGCCGGAACAGCGCGACCGTCGCGGGGTGCGGGTAGACCTCGATCGCCCGGCGCGGCCGGCGCGAGCGCGGGTTGATGTCGAGTCCCAGCCGCGCCGCCACCCGCGCCGCCCGCGGCTGCTCGCGGAACTCCGGCTTGCCGGTGTTCGACGGATGGGCGCCGGCGTCGAAGCGGGCGAAGTCCCTGTTGAGCGCGGCCTCCGCGGGACGATTGCCGGCGGCGTTGGCGACCACGATCGGCGCGTCGATCGCGACCAGGCACTCCCCCTCGACGTGGGGCGCCAGGGCGGCCACGATCTCGTCGTCGTCCTGCACCGCGCTGACCGTCACCAGGGTGCCGTAGCCGTCGACCACCGCGAGCCCGGTGGGCCGGCGGTCGCCCCAGGCGAGGTCGATCCCGACGAAGCGCATCAGCCGCGGTTGAGCGCGACGGCCTCCCGGACCAGCGCGACGAAGGCGTCGTCGTCGAGTGCCTCGCCCTCACGTACGTCGACCGCGCGGCGGGTGCCGGCGTCGAGGCTGGCGTTGAAGATGCCGGTCGGATCCGCCAACGCGGCGCCCTTGGCGAAGGTCGCCTTGACCTTGTCCTTGTAGGTCTCGACCGTACAGATCAGCCCGTCGGCCGAGAAGGTCGGCACGCCGGCGGGGTTCGAGGCCTTCTTCCACTTGGCCTCCTCGACCACGGCAGGCTCCGCCGCCACGATCAGGGACCGGATCTTCTCGACGGTGTCGGCCCGCCAGTCTGCGCTCATGGGGCGACCCTACCGATCCGCCGTCCGCTCGACCGCGCTCTCCCGGCTCGCCAACCTGGCCGTCGCCCTGTGCTTGCTGGGCCTGGCCGTCCGGGTCGCGCTCGGCTGAGCGCCTCTCAGCGCACGCCCCACGAGTAGGTCTGCTTGCGCAGCTTGAGGTACAGCAGCGTCTCGGTGCTCAGCACCCCGGGGATGGTGCGGATCCGCCGGGAGATGAGCTCGAGCAGATGCTCGTCGCTCTCGCAGACGACCTCGGCGAGCAGGTCGAACGATCCGGCGGTGATCACGACGTAGTCGATCTCGTCGACCTCGGCGAGGGCGTCGGCGATCGGCTCGAGCTCGCCGGTGGCGCGGATCCCGATCATCGCCTGGCGGGCGAAGCCGATCTCCGTGGGGTCGGTGACCGCGACGACCTGCATCACACCACCGTCGACCAGCCGCTGGACCCGCTGGCGCACCGCCGCCTCGGAGAGGCCGACCGCCTTGCCGATGGCGGCGTACGAGCGGCGGCCGTCCTCCTGGAGCTCGGCGATGATCGCCTTCGAGACGTCATCGAGGGGCGGCGACTTGGGCTTGGGCACCTGCTGATCCTCACAGGGTTGACCCCCTCCATGCAACAGCCAGGTACGGAATCCGTTGCAATCTCGTGAATCGGCTTCGGAATCGCTTGTCATGTGACCTAGGTCATGCCACGATCAGCAAGTTCCGTACTGGGGAGGTGCAATCGGTGGTCAATGCCCGTCTGAGTCGCAGGTCGGCGCTACGCGGAGGTGCCGGGATCCTGCTCGGAGGCGCCAGCCTCGGCGTGCTGCCACTGTTCGGCACGCCCGACCGCAAGCAGGATCCCGCGACCTGCCGGGTGCGTGACCTGTCGTCGTCCGACAAGCAGCTGATCGTGTCGAACTGGCCCGGCTACATCGACGAGGACGACGGAGACGACAAGTCGACGCTCACCGAGTTCGAGGACCGGACCGGCATCGCGGTGAGCTACACCGCCGACGTCAACGACAACCTCGAGTTCTTCGCGAAGGTCGTCAACCAGCTCGGCTCGTGCCAGTCCTCCAAGCGCGACCTGTTCATGCTGACCGACTGGATGGCGGCCCGGATGATCCAGGTCGGCTGGATCCAGCCGCTCGACGTGGCCAAGGTCCCCAACCTGCACGCCAACCTGATCGACTCACTGCAGGGCGTCGGTTGGGACCCCGAGCGCACCTACTCCGCACCGTGGCAGAGCGGCCTGACCGGCATCGCCTACAACAAGTCGAAGGTCAAGGAGGTGCGCTCCTTCGAGGAGCTGCTCTCCCGCGACGACCTGCGCGGGCGGATCTCGCTGCTGACCGAGATGCGCGACACGATGGGCCTGATCATGCTGGCTCAGGGCACCGACCCGGCCGACTTCAGCCAGACCGACTGGGACAACGCCATCGACCGGCTCCGCAAGGCCCGGAGCGACGGCCAGGTGCGCGCCTTCACCGGCAACGACTACATCCAAGACCTCTCCGCCGGCAACATCCTCGCCTGCGAGGCATGGTCCGGCGACGTCGCGGCCGCCGAGAACGACGACCTCGTCTTCGTCTCGCCCGAGGAGGGCCAGATGATCTGGTCCGACAACATGCTGGTGCCCAACCTCGCGACCCACCAGGGCAACGCCGAGGAGTGGATCAACTACTACTACGAGCCCGAGGTGGCCGCGAAGCTCGCGGCGTACGTCTGGTACATCTGCCCGGTCAAGGGCGCCCAGGAGGCGATGGAGGAGATCGATCCGAGCCTCGTCGACAACCAGCTGATCTTCCCGTCCGCCGAGTCGCTGAAGACGATGCACTCGTTCATGGCCCTCGAGGAGTTCCAGATCCGCGCCTACGAAGGAGATTTCGCCGATGTCATTGGCGGCTGACAACGGCCGGAGTCTCCGGCTCACCGCGCTCACCAAGGAGTTCGCGACCTTCACGGCCGTGCGCTCCCTCGACCTCGAGGTCCCCGCCGGCAGCTTCTTCGCGCTGCTCGGTCCCTCCGGCTGCGGCAAGACCACGACGCTGCGGATGGTCGCCGGCCTGGAGGTCCCGACGTCGGGCACGATCCACCTCGGCGACGACGAGATCACCTACGAGAAGCCCTACCGGCGGCCGGTCAACACCGTGTTCCAGAACTACGCGCTCTTCCCGCACCTCGACATCCACGAGAACGTCGCCTTCGGCCTGCGCCGTCGCAAGGTCAAGGACGTCGACGCTCAGGTCGAGGAGATGCTCGCGCTGGTCGAGCTCGAGTCGCAGGCACGCAAGAAGCCGCCGCAGATGTCGGGCGGCCAGCAGCAGCGCGTCGCGCTGGCCCGGGCGCTGATCAACCGGCCCGAGGTCCTGCTGCTCGACGAGCCGCTCGGCGCCCTCGACCTCAAGCTGCGCCGGGCGATGCAGATCGAGCTCAAGCGGATCCAGACCGAGGTCGGCCTCACCTTCGTGCATGTCACGCACGACCAGGAGGAGGCGATGACCATGGCCGACACCATCGCCGTCATGAACGGCGGCATCATCGAGCAGATGGGCTCCCCCGCCGAGCTCTACGAGAACCCGCGCACCACCTTCGTCGCGAACTTCCTCGGCCAGTCGAACCTGATTCCCGGCAGCGTGGTCAGCGCCGACGGCGACGTGGTCCGGGTCGACATGCACGGCACCCAGGTCTCCATCGCCGCCGACCGGGCCCACACCAGCGCCGGCGACGGCTGGGTCGGCATCCGGCCCGAGAAGGTGCTCGTCGCCCCGGCCGGGGAGCCGATCGACGCCCCCGGCAACCACATGACGGGCGGCATCATCACCGACGTCAGCTTCGTGGGGGTCAGCACGCAGTACCTCGTGATGATGCCCTGGGGCCAGGAGCTGATGTCCTTCGAGCAGAACACCGGCCGGCGCGCCGTGCTCCACAAGGGGACCAAGGTCGACGTGTCGTGGCGGCCCGAGTTCGCGTTCCTGCTGCCGGCCAGCCAGGACGTGAACGCCGGCGTCGTCGAGGAGTCCTGATGCGCCGGGGCCGGCTCACCGGCTACTGGCTGATGCTGCCGGCGGCGGTGTGGCTCGGGCTGTTCTTCGTCATCCCGTTCTACTCGCTGCTCGCGACCAGCCTGTTCGACCCGAAGGGCTCGGTCCTCACCGGCTACAGCGTCGACTACCGGTTCGCGAACTTCCTCGACGCGCTCGACCAGTTCTGGGAGCCGTTGCTCCGCTCGCTGTGGTACGCCGCCGCCGCGACCGCGATCTGTCTGGTGCTCGGCTACGTGCTGGCCTACGCGATCGCGTTCAAGGCCGGGCGGTGGCGCAACCTGCTGCTGGTGCTGGTGATCGCGCCGTTCTTCACCAGCTTCCTGGTGCGCACCCTGTCCTGGAAGCTGATCCTCGCCGACGACGGGTTCGTCGTGGACACCCTGCAGTTCCTGCACCTGCTCGGCGACGACGGCCGGCTGCTGGCGACCCCGGTCGCGGTGATCGCGGGCCTGGTCTACAACTTCCTGCCGTTCATGGTGCTGCCGCTCTACGCCAGCCTGGAGAAGATCGACGGCCGGCTGATCGAGGCGGCGGGCGATCTCTACGCCTCACCCGCCCGCGGCTTCCTCAAGGTGACCCTGCCGCTGTCGAAGCCGGGCGTCGTGGCCGGCACCCTGCTGACCTTCATCCCGGCCGCCGGCGACTACATCAACGCCGCGCTGCTGGGCAGTCCCAACCAGCGCATGGTCGGCAACGTCATCCAGAACCTGTTCACCAGCACCGGCGACTACGCCACGGCCGGCGCACTGTCGGTGATCCTGATGGCCATCATCGTCGCGATGGTCATGGTCTACATCCGCACCGCGGGGACGGAGGACCTGGTATGAACCACCCCACCACACCGCTCGCTGCACTCGCGTCTTCGTGGGGACCCCGGTGAACGGGCTGCAGCGGGCCGGGCGGTGGATCGGCGAGCACCTGGTGCTGGCGGCCGGTCTGCTGGTCCTGGTCTACATGTTCGTGCCGATCGCCGTCGTGATGCTGATGAGCTTCAACGACAACAGCAAGTCCCGCAACGTCTACGCGTTCCGCGACTTCACCTGGAACAACTGGGCCAACCCGTGCCGTCCCGACGGCATGTGCTCGGCCGTCGTACGCAGCATCGAGATCGGCCTGCTCGCCACGATCGTGGCCACCCTCATCGGCAGCCTCGCGGCCTTCGCGCTGGTCCGGCACACCTTCGTCGGCCGCTCGGTCGCCAACACGGTGATCTTCTTGCCGATGGCCTCGCCCGAGATCGTGATGGGCTCCTCGCTGCTCGCCCTGTTCGTCGCGGGCGGATTCGGCGGCCGGCTGGGCTTCGTGACGATCTTCATCGCCCACGTGATGTTCTGCCTGTCCTTCGTCATCGTCACCGTCAAGGCACGCCTCTCCGGGCTCGACGAGAACCTCGAGCAGGCCGCGATGGACCTCTATGCCAGCGAGTGGACGACGTTTTGGCGGGTCACCTTCCCGCTCGTCTTCCCCGGCATCGCGGCCGCCGCCCTGCTGAGCTTCTCGCTGTCCTTCGACGACTTCATCATCACGAACCTCAACGCCGGCCAGACCGTCACCTTCCCGATGTTCGTGTGGGGCGTCGCGCAGCGTGGCATCCCGATGCAGGTCAACGTCGTCGGCACCGTCATGTTCCTCATCTCGATGTTCCTGGTGCTCGGCAACATGCTGGCGACGCGCAAGAAGGCCGCTGCCTGACGTTGAGCCTCCCCCAACGCGGCGAGTCGACGACGAAGCGGCGGCCCGGGAACCCCACCGTCCCTGACCGCCGCTGCGTGGTGGCAGTGCTGCTGCGCGTCCCCGCGGCTACAGCAGCCCCGCCGCCTCGGTGAGGACCGCACGGAGCTTCTGCTCCACCTCGTCGAAGTGCTCCTGGCCGCAGATCAGCGGCGGCGAGAGCTGGATGACCGGGTCGCCGCGGTCGTCGGCGCGGCAGTAGAGGCCGGAGTCGTAGAGGGCCTTGGAGAGGAAGCCGCGCAGCAGCCGCTCGGACTCGTCCTCGTCGAAGGTCTCCTTGGTGACCTTGTCCTTGACCAGCTCGATGCCGTAGAAGAAGCCGTCGCCGCGCACGTCGCCGACGATGGGCAGGTCGAGCAGCTTCTCCAGGGTGCCGCGGAAGGCGCCCTCGCGCTCGCGGACGCCCTCGTTGATCTTCTCGTCCTCGAAGATCTCCATGTTCTTCAGCGCGACCGCGGTCGAGACCGGGTGGCCGCCGAAGGTGTAGCCGTGCAGGAAGGTCTCGGTGCCGTGGGCGAACGGCTCGTAGACCCGGTCGCTGGCGATCATCGCGCCGAGCGGGGCGTAGCCGGAGGTGAGGCCCTTGGCGGAGGTGATGATGTCGGGCTGGTAGCCGTAGCGCTCGGCGCCGAACATGTGGCCGAGCCGGCCGTAGGCGCAGATGACCTCGTCGGAGACCAGGAGCACGTCGTACCGGTCGCAGATCTCGCGGACCCGCTGGAAGTAGCCGGGCGGCGGCGGGAAGCAGCCGCCGGCGTTCTGGACCGGCTCGAGGAAGACGGCGGCGACGGTGTCGGCGCCCTCGTTCTCGATGGCGACGGCGATCTGGTCGGCGGCCCAGCGGCCGAAGGCCTCCAAGGACGCAGCGTCGGAGGCGTCGTGGAAGCCGCCGGTGATCTCGGAGGCCCGGTAGGAGTTGGTGTTCGGGACCCGGAAGGTCGAGGGCACCAGCGGCTCGAAGGGCGCCTTGAGGCCGGGCAGGCCGGTGATGGAGAGCGCGCCCTGGGTGGTGCCGTGGTAGGCGATGGCGCGGCTGATCACCTTGTGCTTGCCGGGCTTGCCGACCAGCTTGAAGTAGTTCTTGGCGAGCTTCCACGCCGACTCGACGGCCTCGCCGCCGCCGGAGGTGAAGAAGACCCGGTTGAGGTCGCCCGGGGCGTAGCCGGCGATCTTCTCGGCGAGCTGGATCGCCGAGGGGTGGGCGTAGGACCACAGCGGGAAGAAGGCGAGCTCGCTCGCCTGCTTGGCCGCGACCTCGGCGAGGTCGGTGCGGCCGTGGCCGAGCTGGCTCACGAACAGCCCACCGAGGGCGTCGAGGTACTTGCGGCCCTGCGCGTCCCACACGTAGGCGCCGTCACCGCGGACGATGATCGGCACCTCGGCGGTGTCGTACGACGACATGCGGGTGAAGTGCATCCACAGGTGATCCCGCGCGGACTTCTGGAGGGCGTCGTGCGCCGTTGCGTCTACCACCCGACCATCTTGGCCCTCCACCTCCGAAACAGCAAGTGAATCAGTAGCGATTTGTGGACTTCGCAACGGATTTCGTTGCTCATGGGGTTCCGTGTGACGGACATGCTGGCTACGCTCGCCACCCATGACCGCCCTGCGCAACCTCATCGACGGCGCGTGCGTCGACGCCGCCTCCGCAGCGACGTACGACGTCGTCGACCCCTCGACCGGCCAGCCCTACGCCACCGCACCGGCCAGCGGCGCCGAGGACGTCGACCGCGCGATGCGAGCGGCCGAGCGGGCCTTCGAGACGTGGGGCGAGACGACTCCGAAGGAGCGCCAGGAGGCGCTCCTTCGCATCGCGCAGGCGATCGAGGACCGCGCCGACGACTTCGTCCGGGCCGAGTGCCGCAACACCGGCAAGCCGATCGGCGTCACCGCTGACGAGGAGCTGCCGCCCAGCGTGGACGAGCTCCGCTTCTTCGCGGGCGCGGCGCGGGTGCTGGAGGGCCGCAGCGCCGGTGAGTACCTCAAGGACCACACGTCGTGGGTCCGCCGCGAGCCGATCGGCGTCGTGGGCCAGGTGACGCCGTGGAACTACCCGCTGATGATGGCGATCTGGAAGATCGCGCCGGCTCTGGCCGCCGGCAACACCATCGTCCTCAAGCCGAGCGACACCACCCCGGCCAGCACGGTGCTGCTCGCCGAGGTCGCCGCCGAGTTCCTGCCGGCCGGCGTGCTCAACGTCGTGTGCGGCGACCGTACGACGGGCCGCGCGCTCGTCGAGCATCCGACGCCCCGGCTGGTGGCGATCACCGGCTCGGTGCAGGCCGGCATGGAGGTCGCCGCATCGGCCGCCACCGACCTCAAGCGGGTCCACCTCGAGCTCGGCGGCAAGGCCCCGGTCGTGGTCTTCGACGACGCCGACGTCGAGGCGGCGGCCGTCGCGATCGCGGGCGCGGGCTACTTCAACGCCGGCCAGGATTGCACCGCCGCCACCAGGGTGCTCGCCGGCGCGGGCATCCACGACGAGCTCGTCGCCGCCCTCGCCGAGCAGGCCCGCGGCACCCTTACCGGTCTGCCCGACGACCCCGAGACGGCGTACGGCGCGCTCAACAACCCCGACCAGCTCGCCCGGGTCGCGGGCCTGGTCGACCGGCTCCCCGACCACGCGCGGGTCGAGGCCGGTGGCACCCGGCCCACCGTCGCCGGCGGCGAGGGCGGCTACTACTACGACGCCACCGTGGTCTCCGGCCTGCGCCAGGACGACGAGGTGGTCCAGAACGAGATCTTCGGCCCGGTCATCACCGTGCAGCGGTTCGCCGACGAGGCCGAGGCGGTGCGCTTCGCCAACGGCGTGCAGTACGGCCTGTCCTCCTCGGTGTGGACCCGCGACCACGGCCGCGCGATGCGGATGTCGAAGCGCCTCGACTTCGGGGTGGTCTGGATCAACACCCACATCCCGTTCGTGTCCGAGATGCCGCACGGCGGGTTCAAGCACTCCGGCTACGGCAAGGACCTGTCCCTGTACGGGCTCGAGGACTACACCCGGATCAAGCACGTCATGTCCTACACGGGAGCGTGAGCAGATGACCGGGATGCGGATCCTCCTCGTCGGCGCCGGCGGGGTCGGCGGCGCCTTCACCGCGATCGCCGCGCGACGCGCCTTCTTCGAGGCGCTCGTGGTCGCCGACTACGACCTCGCCCGGGCCGAGAGGGCGGCCGCCGTCGACGACCGGTACGCCGCCGCGCAGGTCGACGCCTCGTCGGCGGCCTCGGTCACCGAGCTGTGCCGGGCCCACGCCATCACGCACGTGATGAACGCGGTGGACCCCGTCTTCAACATGTCGATCTTCCAGGGAGCCTTCGACGCCGGCGCCGACTACCTCGACATGGCGATGTCGCTCTCGCGGCCGCACCCCACCGCGCCGTACGAGCAGACGGGGGTCAAGCTCGGCGACGAGCAGTTCGCCGTCGCCTCGGACTGGGAGGCCGCGGGGCGGCTGGCGCTGGTCGGGATCGGCGTGGAGCCCGGCCTCTCGGACGTGTTCGCGCGCTACGCCGCGGACCACCTGTTCTCCGAGATCGACGAGCTCGACACCCGCGACGGCGCGAACCTGGTCGTGACGGACGACGACGGCAACGAGATCTTCGCGCCGTCCTTCTCGATGTGGACCACGATCGAGGAGTGCCTCAACCCGCCGGTGATCTGGGAGAGGGACCGCGGCTGGTTCACCACTCCCCCGTTCTCCGAGCCTGAGGTCTTCGACTTCCCCGAGGGGATCGGCCCGGTCGAGTGCGTGAACGTCGAGCACGAGGAGGTGCTCCTCATGCCCCGCTGGGTCGACTGCCGGCGGGCGAGCTTCAAGTACGGGCTCGGCGCCGAGTTCATCACCATCCTGCGCGTCCTCAACACCCTCGGCCTCGACCGCACCGACCCGGTGCGGGTGAAGGGGGTGGAGGTGTCGCCCCGCGACGTGGTCGCCGCGGTGCTCCCCGACCCCGCCACCGTCGGGCCGCGGATGACCGGCAAGACCTGCGCCGGGCTGTGGGTCACCGGCACCGGCAAGGACGGGCAGCCCCGCTCGACATACCTCTACCACGTGGTCGACAACGCCTGGTCCATGGCGGAGTACGGCCACCAGTGCGTCGTGTGGCAGACCGCCGTCAACCCGGTCGTCGCGCTGGAGCTGCTCGCCACGGGCGTGTGGCAGGGCGCCGGCGTGCTCGGTCCCGAGGCCTTCGACGCGGTGCCCTTCCTCGACCTGCTCACGGCGTACGGCGCCCCGTGGGGGCAGCGCGAGCAGTGAAGGCAGAGGCTGCGCCGATCCGGGTCCGGGCCCGGCTTCCCTAGGATCGGCGCATGAGCGACCAGTGGCGTCCGTACGACGCACCCGCGGGCAGCGCTGCCTCGCCGCCGCCCTCGCCGCCGCCCTCGCCGTACGACAGCGCCACCTACCCGGCGTACGACGCCGCCGGCGAGCGCCGGCGGCTGCACCGCCGCGTCGGCCTGCTCGTGGCGGGTGTGGTCGCGGTGCTCGGCGGCGCCGGGGCGGGGATCGCCGCGCTCGCCGTGAGCGCACTCCACGACGAGCGGACGACGACGTCCACGACCACCACGACGACCACACGCACCGAAGTCCACAGCTACGGCAGCGGCGACGTCGACCTGTTCTCCACGGCCGGCACGAGGGCCCTGACCGAGGCGCTGGTGAAGGAGAACGGTTCACCGCGGGTCCATGAGGTGATCCTGCTCCAGGGCCAGGCCGTGCTCACGGTCCCCGGCGCGGACGGCCCGCGGACACTCGTGTGGGACGGGACGTCGATGACCGACGGCGGACCGGGCGCGTCGGGCCGCAAGCCGTTCGACCTCGGCGGCCTCGACGGCGCCACTGTCCGACGCCTGTGCGGCAGCCAGGCCCTGCTGTGCACCGCGATCGTCGGCCGGCCGGGGCCGGCCGACAACGGCGCGTGGATCACCATCGCCTCCCCGGACGGCACCCACGTCACTGACCTGCAGGGCAACGAGCCCTGAGCCTCGCGGGCCTGCGTAGGTCAGCCCGACGAATGCGCCGAACCCGCACGGACCGCCTCTGCCGCCGCGCCGAGTGGGATCCGCTCCTGCTCGATGCGCCGGTGGCGAGCCCAGGCCGGGGAGCACAGTGCCTCGTAGAGCTCTCGTTCGCCGGGCTCCAGCAGGCTGACGTCGCGTGGCGTGCGCGGGCCGATCTGGTTCCCGCTGTGGTCGTGACCGACGCCGTACCGCTCCCACAGTTGATAGGACGCCAGGTCCATGAACAGGGATCGCACGACCAGGCCGGCGGCCCGGAAGCTGTGCAGGATCTCGAGCCCGTCGGCGTCCATGTCCCCCCAGTACCAGACGGTCGGCGCCTCTCTGACCCAGGGCAGGGCGGCGATGGCGCCGGCACCCCGCCCCTCACCCTCCAGGGCGATGCCTCCTTCGACCGGCCAGAACAGCTGGGCGGTGTCCCGGTTCTCGGAGATGATGACCACGCGCGGGCGATATGCGACCGCGTCGACGTCGCCAACGGTCGCGATGTCGTGGCGTCGCGCGCCGTCCTGGGCGAGATGCGCAGGATCCAGGTAGGTCAGATGCACGCGGGGCGGACGGCCGCGTTCGAGGTCGAGGCTGTCCAGACCCGCGACCCGGCGGACCAGGGACTCACGAGCCGCCAACCACTTCGTGCCGAGCCCGTCGACCGGCACCTGGCGAGCCGTCAGCCCGGCTTCGTGCGGTCGTGCGAACCAGCGGGCCGTTCGGAGCAGGAGATCGAAGTCGACGTCGCTGTAGTCGCGTGTCGCGCGCAGGACTCCCGCCGGATCGGCGTGGAACGGGAACATCGTGGCGAGGGCTGCGGCGCGCTGACGTGCGCTCACGAGCCATTGCGTCCAACCGCGTCCGACGAGTCGTGCGGCGGTCTCGATGTCGGCGACGCACAGCGACGCCGGCAGCGACTGCTGAGTGCCGTGCAGGGAGGCGGTCCGGCGATCGAGTGCGTCCGACAGCCCGGCCCGCGCTGCCCACTCCTCCCAGTGCAGCGCCACAGGCTGGACCTCGCTCCACACCTCGGCAAGGCGGCGCCCGGTGAGCCCCGAGGTGCCCAGTCGGAGGTCGGGCGCCCACGGGGTTCCCGTGACGACCTGGCTCCACGTCCGATCGAGGCGCCGTTCGATCTCGATCAGCACCTCGTCCGGAGTCTTCACGCCTCGCCCTGCTGCACCACGTCGGTGATCGGCGTGATCCAGGACTGGTGGGTCGTGGTGTTCTTGGTGATCGCCAGCAGCTCGTCCATGTGGGGCTCGAGACCGGTCACCTTGTCGAGCGGGACACCGATGATCAGCTGGAAGCCCAGGCCCTTCCAGGCCTGCACCGCGCGGCCGGCGAACTCGGAGTCGGCCTTCACGAAGCCCTCGTCGAGGAACACCGGAGCGAACCGTGGCCGCGAGCGCATCTCGTCGCCGAGCCGGAAGCGCAGCGCCGACCCGACGATGAACGCCACCAGCTCCTGGCTCTCGCCACCGGACTTCTCCCCCAGGGTGCGGTACGTCGCCCGCAGCTCGCCGGTCAGGTGGTCGTAGCGCTCGGCGCTGATCTCGACGTGTCGTCGTACGTCGAGCAGGCGGTCACGGTCGGTCGGCCCGTCGCCGGCCGTCGGGTCGGGCCGGCGGAGCTGGCGCATGAACCGGCTGAGCTCGGTGAACCTCCGCTCGAGGTCCTCCTCCTTCAGCTCGGTCGTAGCGCCGGACGAGAGCGTGCGCAGGTCCTTCATGAACACCTGCACGTGGGCGGGCGCGAGGCGGCGCAGCCGGATCCGGAGCCGGTCGGCGGAGGCGCCGAACTCGAGGCGGCGCAGGATCGCGTTGATCGGCTCCAGCCGGTCCTCGATCTCCTCCACCGAGGACGACATGGCCCCCAGCAGCGGCACCAGGTCCTGCCCGCTCCACTCGGTCAGCCGGCGGCGCCACTCGGAGCGGCGCTCGGCCAGGCCCTTGCCCCGGATCTCCTCGAGGATGCGGGCATAGTCGGGATAGGAGTCGGCCGTGGCTCCCAGGTTGGGCGAGTCCCAGGTGAACTTGTAGCTGCGGAAGATGTTGCCGAGGTCCTCCTCGCAGCGCCGGATCTCGGCCTCCGCGTCGGCCAGCGCGGTGCGCAGCCGATCGCCGAGTCGCTGGGAGTTCTCCAGGAACCGGTCGAGGTCCTCGGGGTCGGCGGGAGCCGCCGCAGCCGCGAAGTCCGCGGTCAGCGCGGCCTCCTGCTCCTCCTCGAGGACCACGGCACCGGCGCTCTCGACCGCGATCAGGCGGTCCTTGATCATGTCCTCGGAGTCGGCGAGCTCACCGTGGTCGGCGTTGAGCTCGCGCTGGCGCTGGTCGAGCCCGAAGCGCTCCTGGCGAGCGGTGTCGAGCTGCTCGGTCAGTGTGTCGATCTGCGCCTGCAGCACCTGCAGCCGGTCGTCGGACGCGAGGATCGCGGCCCGGCGCTCCTCCAGGTCGGCGATCCGGCGGTCGCTGCCCGCGACGTCGACGTCGTCGAACCGGACCATCACGATGGCGTCGTAGGCCTTGCGCTGCAGGTCGACCAGGCCGGACCGGCGCCCCAGCTCGGCGAGCCGGCCGTCGATCTCAGCCAGCCGCTGCTCGATCTCGGCCAGCTGCGCGTCGATCTCGGCGATCGCGTCCTCGCTCGAGAAGCCGATGATGTTGCGCTGGTCGTTGCGACCGTGGGCGCCGCGGCGCCCGTTGCGGGTCTGACCCGCCAGGGTCACCCGGAACCCGGGGCCGTCGAGCTCGGCAGCGGTGGCGACGCACAGCGCGTTGCGAGCCGACTCCTCGACGTGCTGCTGGACCCAGCCCGCGAAGGGCGAGTCCTTGAACAGCAGCTTGCCGGCCACCCGCTCGGGGTCGGACGGACCGGTGCCGGGGAGGTCGAGCTCGACCCCCTGGAAGGTCAGCCGGGCCGGGAGGCGCAGATCGTCGATCGCCGCGGAGAACTCGGAGAGCCGGTCGAGCGGAACCAGCATCATCCGGGCACTGCCGCCGAGCACGGTCTCGACCGCCGTGCGCCAGCGGACCTCCTCGGGCGCGACGTCGATCAGCTCCGCCACGAACGGCAGCTCCTCGACCGACATCGCGCTGGCGCGGGCCACGGCGGTGCGCAGGTCGTGGAGGTAGGACGGCACACGGCCCGCCCGACTCTCCAGCGAGGCCCGCTCCTGCTTGAGGACCGCCTGCTCCTGGGTCAGCGGGAACTGCTGCTCGCGCAGCACCGTCTCCCGCTCGCCCTGCAGCCGCTTCTGCTCCTTCTCGCCGGCCCCGACCCGCTCGCGAGCCTGCTCCTGCAAGATCGCGAACGCACCGGCGTCCTCGAGCGCGGACTCCAGGTCGGGCGGATCGACGTCGGTCAGCCCGACGAGCGGGTAGACCCGCTCCTCGAGCTCGGCCAGCCGGTTGCCACGCTCCTCGCGCAGGACCCGCTCCGCGTCCGCGAGAGCGGCCAGGGCCTGGAGGTCACCGCCACCGGCGGCCCGATGGGCCTCCTTGGCCGCGTCGAGATCCCCGGTGAGCTGGAGCTCGGCGGCCTGGGCGGCCGCCAGCGCCTGCACGGTGGCCGATCGGGCATCGCGATTGGTGGCCACCGCGGTCTCGATCAGGCGCAGATGGGTGCGCAACAGCCAGTACCGCAGCGGCGTCTGGTCGCCCGCGAGGGTGATGCCGTAGGAGTCGAGCTCCGCGAGGCGCCGGGCGGCGTTCGTACGACGCTCGTGCATCTCGGTGATCGGCTCGAGGAGCTCGAGCTTCTGCTGCTCGGTCCGCATCGCGGCGTGCGCGGCGTCGAGGTCGTCGAAGTGCTCGATCGCCCGGTCGGCGGCGGCGTAGGTCGCCGGACGCTCGAGCACCATGTCCTTGTAGAGCTCGTCGACGCTGCGGACCTGGTTGCCGGCCTGGATCCGCGCCAGCAGCCGCAGCGCCTTGGATCCGTCGCCGTTGGCGCCGATGCCGAGCCGGGCGTGGAGCACGGCCGAGAGGTCGGCGTAGGTGCGATGCACGCGGATGCCGGGGAACAGCTTCTTGATGGTGTTGGCGTGGAACTTCTCGGGGACCGCCGCCTCGAGCTTGTCGAGCGGCAGCGTGCCCTCGTGGGTCCACATCTGCATGAGGACGTCGCCCGAGCGGGAGGCCCGGCGGGGGACGTAGTAGGTGCGCAGCGCGGTGAACCGGCCGCCCTGGTCGCTGACGAAGGTCATCGCCACCGCACCCCAGGTGTCGGCCCCCCGGCCGCGGAGCAGCTTCTCGACCGGCCGCCCGGTCTTCGGGTCGTCGATGACGTCGACGGCGCCACGCAGGTAGGACAGCAGGTTGCGCTGGCCGACGCTGCGGGCCCGGCCGGCCACGGCGTCGTTGGAGGCGCCGTTGAACTTGGTGTCGGAGGGCATCATCAGCGCCGTGTAGGCGTCGAGGATCGTGCTCTTCCCGACGCCGGAGGCGCCGGAGATCATCGTCGCGTCGCCGGCGAGCGGCACCGTGGTCAGGCCGCCGAAGCCACCCCAGTTGACCAGCTGCAGCAGCGAGGCGCGCCACTGCACGGTGTCGTCGACCGGCGCCGCGACCGTCTGCTCCTCGAACAGCCCCGTGGTGTCGAGACCCTCGTCGATGGACATCAGTCGTCCTCTTCCTCGTCGAACAGATCGGCCTCGACCGCCGCCTCCGGCTCGGTGGTCGTCCCGTTGGCCTGCTGCAGCGCCTCGAGCAGCTCCTGGAGCAGCTCCAGCGGCAGCAGCGGCTCGACGGCCTCGCTGATCTCGAACCTCTCCTCCGAGGCGGTGGCGATCAGCAGCCCGGCCTTGGCCACGGCCGTGACCGCGTTGCGGGCGCGCTTCTCATCACCGGACTCGTCAGTGGCGTGGGCCGGGCGGTAGCTGGCGACATAGTCGACGATGTCCTCGCGGTCGACGTACACCCGGGCATCGCCGCCGGCGAGGCCCGCGCGCAGCCGGTCGCGCAGGTGGACCAGGACCAGCGTCTCCTCCCGCGACCAGGCCGTGTCGTGGAGCAGGGTCGGGAACCGGATCCCGCCCTCGGCCACGGCCTGCCGCTTCCACGCGACCTCGCGGTCGCGATCGATCTGCAGGTCGAGGAAGAGGTCGTTGAGCCGTGAGCGGAACACCCGCTCGTCGTCGATCAGCGTCTGGTAGTCGCGCGGGTGGGTGCGGGCGCTGATGAACCGCTGCTTGAGCAGCGCGACCAGCGCCTGACGCTGGGCGTACTCGAGGCCGCCCTCGTCGCCCTCGAAGAGCGACACGGAGCGCTCGTCGACGACCTCGAAGTCCTCGACCTCGTCGTACCCGGACCCGAGGTCGGGATCGGCGTCGATGCTCATGCGGTGGACTCCTGACGGTCGAGGTCCGGGTCGGGCAGCGGCGTGCGTGGCACGGCGAAGGTCCGGTGCGACCCGTCGGGACGTACGGCGGCGAACGGCTCGAGCGCCTCCTCGGCGGCCAGCTGCCGGTTGGCCGCCAGATGCAGCAGCCCGAAGATCTCCACGGGCCGCCGCAAGGACGGCTCGAGCGTGTCGAACAGCTCGCCGAGAGAGCCGGCCGGCAGCAGGTCGCGCAGCGCGTCGTCGAGACGCTGCCGCAACGACCCGAGCTGGGGACCGCCCTGGGCCATCAGCTCGGCAAGCGAGAGCACCGGCGCCTCGGTCGGGTCGGCGGCGGTGATCCGGTCGGGCAGCGCGTCGTCGGCCGGATCGTAGAACCGCTCCCGGAGGTGGTCGACGCTGACCCTCGACGGCAGCAGGGACACCTCGTGCGTGGCCCGCGGTCCGGTCTGGGCCAGCCAGGTCATCAGCTCGGACTCGACCTGGCGCAGGGTCTGCTCCAGCTCCCGGTCGCGGGCTGCGTCGTGGGAGACGATGTACTCCTTCAGCGTCGCCGTCACCCGGCTGCGCTGGGCCAGCACCCGGTCGAGACCGTCGCGCACCAGCCGCACCGTGCCCCGCAGCTCGGCCCGGTCGGCATCGCCGAGGATCCCGTCGGACAGCGGGTGCTCGAGCAGGGCCGTGAGGTCCTCGCGCAGCTGGGTCACGAGGGCGTCGTCGCGCAGCAGCGCGAACGCCCCCTCGAACGCCCGCCCCTCGTGCGTCGCCGTCATCAGCGCGTCGGCGCGCGCGAGATACTCGTCGATCACCTCGCCCGCCGGACGGTCCTCCGCCCGGAACGCCGCCAGGATCTCCGCCCGGATGGTCGCGAACCGCTCCTCGACCCGGGCGAAGTCACTGGGCAGCGCGGAGATGAGCGACAGCAGCTCGGTGAACCCCTCGACCATGTAGTCCTCGGTCGCGCTGATCA
Source organism: Nocardioides sp. S5-5 (assembly GCF_054954065.1). Classification (NCBI taxonomy): domain Bacteria; kingdom Bacillati; phylum Actinomycetota; class Actinomycetes; order Propionibacteriales; family Nocardioidaceae; genus Nocardioides; species Nocardioides sp. S5-5. The sequence goes on along the minus strand of NZ_CP199913.1, from coordinate 2,037,053 downwards.
TCTCCGCGCCGTCGACGAGCCGGTCGCGCTCGGCCTTGAGCCGCGCGATCTCCTCGTTGAGCAGGCTCACGCGCGCGCCGCGGTCCGGGTTCGCCTCGGCGTTGAACCGTCGTACGGTGCCCAGGATGGTCGCGATCCGGTGCTCGCTGAGCGTGGCCCGGTCGCGCGCCAGGTTCTTGACCAGCTCCAGCGCCTGCTGCGCGTGAGAGGTCAGCGAGTAGACCTCGTTGCCCTGCTCGTCGAGCGAGCGCACCAGCCACTGCCCCCGCATCCAGCGCTGGCAGATGTCGCGGCCGCTCCCGGACGGGACCTCCGCCTCCCCCGCCAACGCGATCTCGGCGAGGTGCTCCTCCACCTGCGTGTGCAGCCGCGCGGTCGGGATCGGCTTGTTGTTGCGCCCGAACGCGGCCCGGAAGATCGTGATCACGACCGGCGCCTGCCGCTGGTGGAGCAGGGTCAGCGTGGGCTGCGCGAAGGCGCCCTTGACCCGCGCCAGCTCCCCGGCGATGTCGCTCACGTCGTCCCCACCCTTCCGCTCGGCCGTCCTGGGGAGGAGCCAGTGTCCCAGAGGGGTACGTCACCACCGATTTCCACCCCTGCATCCGGCGGCCGGCCTGGATCGCGGGTGGCGCCGGGTCCGTCCGGCCCGCCCTTGCCGCCGATGCCCCCACGCGGTCGGGTCGTGTCACCGGGAGCGGGTACCGTGCGTGCATCCGGGATCGACCACCGAGGAGAGCGACGTGACTCACCAGAGCGCGCTCAGCACGAAGAAGGACGAGGACCGAGCGATGGCGGTGTACGCCGCGAAGGGCGAGTCCTTCGAACGCGACATGACCTACGTCCCGGACCGGATCACCCGCGAGCCGGGACGCAGCCAGGACCCCCGCGTCGGTGACCTCGAGGTCCCGACCTGGCCGGTCGAGCCGGGGCGCTACCGCCTGGTCGCCGCGCGGGCCTGCCCGTGGGCGAATCGGGCGATCATCGTGCGCCTCCTGCTCGGCCTGGAGAATGTGCTCTCCCTCGGTCTCGCCGGCCCGACGCACGACGAGCGCAGCTGGACCTTCGACCTCGACCCGGGCGGTGTCGACCCGGTGCTGCGCTACGAGCGCCTGCAGCAGGCCTACTTCGCCCGCGACCCGTCGTACCCGCGCGGCATCACCGTGCCGGCGATGGTCGACGTGCCGACCAGGGCACTGGTGACCAACGACTTCCCCTCGATCACCCACGACCTCTTCTTCGAATGGCGCGACCACCACCGCCCCGACGCGCCGGACCTGTGGCCCGAGGCGTGCCGCGAGGAGATGGACGAGGTGATGGAGCGGGTCTTCACCGAGGTCAACAACGGCGTCTATCGGTGCGGCTTCGCCGGTACCCAGGAGGCGTACGACGCGGCGTACGACCGACTGTGGGTGGCGCTGGACTGGCTCGAGGAACGGCTGCGCGAGCGCCGCTACCTGATGGGCGAGCAGCTCACCGAGGCCGACGTGCGGCTGTTCACCACGCTGGTGCGCTTCGACGCCGTCTACCACGGTCACTTCAAGTGCAACCGCAACAAGCTGTCCGAGATGCCGGTGCTGTGGGCCTACGCCCGTGACCTGTTCCAGACGCCCGGCTTCGGGGAGACGATCGACTTCGAGCAGATCAAGCGGCACTACTACCTCGTGCATCGCGACATCAACCCGACGGGGATCGTGCCTCGGGGACCCGAGCTCGACGGCTGGTACGCGCCGCACGGTCGGGAACGGCTGGCCGCACCGATGAGTGGCGGCTGATCGTCCGGTCAGACCAGCATCGGCTCCTGGCTCACCTCGACGACGCGCCGGACCTCTACCTCGACCAGGTCGCCCAGGTGGTGATGGACCGCTGGCACGTCGGGCGGGTGAGACTCCTCGGGGATGCGGCGTTCAGCGCGTCGCCGATGTCCGGGGCGGGGACCGGGCTGGCGCTGCCCGACTACGACGGCGTGGCGGGCTCGTCGACAGGCCGACCCCGGTAGCGTCCGGGGGTGGCCAGTTCCCGCCGATCCAGCACCCGTCGCCGCGGCGGCACACGCCAGCAGCGGCCGCTGCCGACGGCCGGGCCGGGCGAGCGGGTGTGGGTGCTCGACGTGCCGTACGGCACGCAGGTCGACGGCGCCACCTGGCACCCGGCCGTCAGAACCCACCTGTACGTCGGCCGCAGGCTCCCCATGCACCTGCGGCCCTACGCACCCGGCCCGCACACCCTCGGCCGGTTCGTCGAGAACGGCCTCAACCCCGACGACCCGACCCCGAACCCCCAGCCGACCGACACCCTCGAGCCCCGCAGGATCCAGTTCGAGGCTGCCGACGCGATCGCGGCCCGTGCCGAAGCGGGCGGACGACAGTTCCTGCTCGCCGACGAGCCCGGTGTCGGCAAGACCATCTCCGCCGTCCTCGGGGCGAGCGCGGTCGGCGACCTGCGCGGCGCGCGACGGGTGCTCGTCGTGGCCGATCGACCGGCCGCGATCACGATCGGCCACTGGTGCCGCACCATCACCGCGCTCGGCGACGGCGGCCTCGAGTGGGTCGTGATCACGTGGGACCGGCTGGACAAGGTCACGGACCACACCTGGGACGTGATCATCGCGGACGAGGCGCACGCACTGCGCCGTACGACGACCAAGCGGTGGAGGCTCTGGGCCCGGATCTCGGGCCACGCCAAGCCGCACGACAAGGCGCCCTTCGTCATCGCGACGACCGCGACGCCCGGACACACGCCGCTGGAGCTGCCCTACCTCGCTCCGGCCTACGCCCAGGTCCTCGGCGAGTCGATGAAGGCCTGGACGACGGCGACCCAGCCCGGCGCCACGTTCGCCGAAGCGCTCGAACGCCACGGCGTCGGGGTGGAGCAGGGACGGTACGGCGCGACGTGGACGACCGATCCGGCGCGGCGCGCCGCCGACCTCAAGCTGGTGCGCGGCTGGCTCGCCGAGGAGCGACCGCCGGCGATGCTGCACCGCGCCGCGCCGTGGGGCCCGGTGCCGATCTCCGGCATGCCGGTGACGCTCACGCCGGCGGAGCGGACGGCGTACGAGGCCGAATGGGGCGAGTTCTGCCGGGAGATGGACATCGCGCGACGCGGCCGCAACGTCGCGAAGGGCCGGGCGGCGCTGCTGCGCTTCCGGCAGAAGGCCGGCCTGATCCGGGTCGACTCGACGGTCGACTGGATCGCCCAGCAGGTCCAGGCCGAGCGACAGGTGGCCTGCTCGGTGGAGTTCGTCGCGACCGCCGCCGACCCGATCGCCGACCGGCTGCGCGACGCGGGCATCGCGGTCGCCACCATCTATGGTCGCGACCGGTTCGACGCCGAGGGCGAGCGGCTCCGGTTCCAGACCGGGGAGGCGAAGGTCTGCGTCTTCACCACGGTCGCCTCGATCAGCCTGCACGCCGGCGAGACGCTCGCCGACGGCCGCCGGGCGAGCACCGAGCCCCGGGTCGGCGTCTTCCACCAGGCCCGGTTCTCGGGCATCGCCGGACGACAGGTCACCGGCCGCACGCACCGCGACCACCAGGTCTCGCCCTGGCACATCGCGTACGCCGAGGGCACCGTCGAGGAGCAGGTCGGCAAGGTGATGGTGGAGCGGATCGCCGCCGCCTCCGACACGGTCGGGAGCGACACCACCGGGCTCGCCGACCTCGCCCAGCTCCTCGGGGCCGACTGGCTGCCGGCCGCGACCCTGACCGAGGACGGCTCCTGACCGGAGCGGCCCCGAGGAGACCCGATGCTCAGAGGGCGGCCGGGTCCACCTCGTTGAACAGCTGGTCGCCGCTGCCGAGCAGGTCGAGCATCGGGCCGACCTTGGGCAGCTCGTGGGTGAGGAAGTAGCGGCCGGCGGCGCGCTTGCCGTCGTAGAAGGCACCGGTCCGCTCGCCCACCGCCACCAGCTGGTCGAGCCAGGTCCAGGCGACGACGAGGTGGCCGGCGGCCTCGAGGCCGGTGGTCGCGTTGACCAGCGCGGCCGACGGGTCGCCGGACTCCCAGGCCGCGGCGACCGCGGTGGCGAGGCCGTCGGCGGCGGCGAGGACCCGCTCGGCGTAGCCCGCGAGCACGGCGTCTCCCGACTCCCGCGCCCGCCCGACGGTCGCGCGGACGGCGTCGAGCAGGACCTGGAGGCCGGTGCCCCGGGCCTGGACCAGCTTGCGGCCGAGCAGGTCGAGGGCCTGGATGCCGTGGGTGCCCTCGTGGATCGGGTTGAGGCGGTTGTCGCGGTAGAGCTGCTCGACGCCGTACTCCCGGGTGTAGCCGTAGCCGCCGTGGACCTGGATGGCGAGGTCGTTGGCGGTCAGGCACCACTGGGAGGGCCAGCTCTTCACGATCGGGGTCAGTACGTCGAGCAGCGCGCCCGCCCGCTCGCGCGCCTCGGTCGAGGGATGCGTGTGCTGCTCGTCGAGGAGCAGCGCGGCGCGCAGGACGAGAGCGAGCCCGCCCTCGACGTAGGACTTCGAGGCGAGCAGCATGCGGCGCACGTCGGCGTGCTCGACGATCGGGACCGGCGGCGCGGCGGGGTCCTTGCCGGCGAGCGGGCGGCCCTGGACCCGCCCGCGGGCGTAGGCGAGGGCGCGGAGGTAGCCGGTGTAGCCGAGGGCGACGGCGCCCGCGCCGACCCCGATCCGGGCCTCGTTCATCATGTGGAACATGACCGCGAGACCGCGGCCCTCCTCGCCGACCAGCTCGCCGACGGCACCGGGCGCGCCTCCCGGCCGGTGCCGGCCCTCTCCGAAGTTGAGGACCGTGTTGACGGTGCCGCGGAAGCCCATCTTGTGGTTCAGGCCGGCCAGCGTGACGTCGTTGCGCTCGCCGCGGGCACCGTCGGCGTCCACGACGTACTTCGGCGTCGCGAACAGCGAGAGTCCCTGCACACCGGGCGGCGCGCCCTCGATCCGGGCGAGCACCAGATGGACGATGTTCTCCCCCAGCTCGTGATCGCCGCCCGAGATCCACATCTTGTTGCCGAACAGCCGGAAAGTCCCGTCGTCCTGACGTACGGCGCGGGTCGCGACGTCGGCCAGCGAGGAGCCGGCCTGCGGCTCGGAGAGGCACATGGTGCCGAACCAGCGCCCGTCCAGCATCGGCGGAACGAACCGCGCGACCTGCTCGGGCGAGGCGTGCGCGAGCAGCAGGTTGGCGTTGGCCATGGTGAGCATCGGGTAGCCCGAGCTCGCCACGTTGGCCGCCTGGAACCAGGCGAAGCAGGCCTGCTGGACCACCCGCGGCAGCTGTCCGCCGCCGACCGACTCGTCCATCGCCGCCGACACCAGCCCGGCCTCGGCGAAGGCGCGCACCGCGGCGCCCACCTCGGGGATGATCGTGACCGTCTCGCCGTCGAACCGCGGCTCCTGGGCGTCGCTGAGCGCGTTGTGGGGCGCGAAGTGCTCCGCTGCCAGCTCGGCGGACAGGTCCAGCACCGCGTCGAAGGTGTCGCGGCTGTGCTCGGCGTACCGCTCCCGCGCGCACAGCGCCGCCACGTCGAGCCACTCGTGGAGCAGGAAGGCGAGGTCGCGGCGGGCCAGCAGCAGGTCGGGGTTCACCCACCCAGTCTCTACCCGATCCTGGTGAGGCCGGCCACCGTCCACCCGGCCTAGCGTCGAGACGTGGCCCGCCTCCTCACCCGCGTGCTCGACGGCATCCTCGTCGGGCTGGTGGTGAGCCTCCTGCTCCACCTCCCGCATCTCGCGGCCGGCACCGTCCCGCCGGCCGGCGCAGCCGCGCCGACCACCGCCGGCACGCCCTACGCCTGGGGCGGGAACGCCTTCGGCGAGCTCGGCGACGGCACCACCACCCCGCACCGCACGGCCGGCGCCGTGCCCGGCCTCACCGACATCGTCGACGTCCACACCGGCCGCGAGCACGCCGTCGCGCTGCGCTCCGACGGGACGGTGCTCACCTGGGGCAGCAACCAGATGGGGCAGCTGGGCAGCACGACCACGGGCGGCAACCGCGCCGCGCCCGCGCCGGTCGCGGGGCTGAGCGGCGTCACCATGGTGTCGACCGGTCACTACCACTCGCTGGCGCTGCGCTCCGACGGCTCGGTCTGGACGTGGGGCTACAACCACGCCGGACAGCTCGGCGACGGCACCACCACGACCCGCAACCGGCCGGTCCGGGTGAGCGGCACCCGGACCTACGCGTACGTCGCCGCCGGTCGCGACATGAGCTACGCCGTCGCGACCGACGGCACGGTGTGGGCCTGGGGGCTCAACGGCGACGGCCAGCTCGGCGACGGTACGACGACCAACCGCTCCACGCCCGTGCGGGTCGGGAGCCTCACCGGCGTCACCGCCGTCGCCGGCGGCCGGGATCACGGCCTGGCGCTGCGCACCGACGGCAGCGTGTGGGCGTGGGGCTGGAACGCCTACGGCCAGGTCGGCGACGGCACCCTGGTCGACCGCCCGGCCCCGGTCCAGGTGACCACGGGCGCCGCCGCGGTCGCCGCCGGCGCCCACCACTCCTACGCGCTGGGCTCCGACGGCCGGGTCCTGGCGTGGGGCCGCAACTACCGCAACGAGCTCGGCGACGGCACCTCGACCCAGCGGACCCGTCCCGTCACGGTCCTCGGCGTGAGCGGCGCGGTCGCGATCGGGTCGGGCCGCGACCACGGCCTGGCCGCCCTCGCCGACGGGACCGTGCGCGCGTGGGGCCACAACTCCTCGGGCCAGCTCGGCGACGGCACCACGACGAGCCGGTCGTCGGCCGTCACGGTCCTCGGCGTGAGCGGCGCACGCCGGGTCAGCGGCGGCGCGGAGCTCTCCGTCGCCCTCTCCGCCCCGGCCGGTCCGCCGGGCAACCGGCCGCCGACCGCGCACGCCGGCGGCAGCTGCGACCTGCTCTCCTGCACGTTCTCCGCCGCGGGGTCCGCCGATCCCGACGGCACCCTCACCTCCTACGCCTGGGACTTCGGCGACGGCACCACCGGGACGGGAGCATCGCCGACGCACGACTACGCCCGCGCGGGCAGCTACCCCGTCACGCTGACCGTGACCGACGACGCGGGCGCGAGCGACGACGACACCGTCACGGTGACCGCCACGGACCCGCCGACGGGCGGCAGCGTCGAGCTCCGGGCGGCGACGGGCGTGAGCCGCAACGCGGCCGGGGCGACGGTCGTCGTACCGGCGGCCGTGCGGGCGGGCGACGTGCTCGTCCTGCTCGTCGCCACCAACCGGCTGGCCACCACGACCACGCCGGCCGGCTGGGCCCTGGCGGGCACGCTCACCGACGACGGCCTGCGCTCGTGGGTGTTCACCCGGGCCGCCGCGGCCGGCACCGCGGGCTCCAGCGTGACGGTCGGCCTCGACGCGACGAGCAAGGTCGACGTCGCCCTGCTGGCCTACGACGGCGCGAGTGTCACGGCCGTGGCCTCCCGCGCCGAGACGAGCACCGGCACCGGCCACCTGGCGCCGGCGGCGTCGGTCACCGTGCCCGGGTCACGGGTGCTCCACCACTGGGTCACCAAGGTGAACTCCGCCGCGACCTGGTCGGTGCCCACCGACGTGACGGTGCGCCGGACCGCGACGAGCAGCGGCAGCGGTCAGGTGTGCAGCCTGACCGCCGACGGCGGTCCGGCCACCCCCGGCGTCTGGCCCGCGCACACCGCCACGGCCAGCGCGGCCTCCGGCAAGGCGATCGCCTGGACGATCGTGATCGCTCCCGACTGAGACAGCGCTCACCCGGACGCCGGACGCAGCACCGGCATCCCCGCCAGCGGGGCGCCTGCCACGGTCACGACCCCGACCATCCGAGCCGACGACCCGAGCAGCGTCGCGCCGTGGTCGGTGCGCAGCGCCGAGCGCCCGAACTGGATCTCGAGCACGCCGATCTTCAGCCGACCGCCCTCGCGCACCAGCGCCACCTCCCCGCGGCGCGGGCGCCGGTCGGTCGAGACCAGCAGCTCGGTCCCGGCCGGCCAGCCGTGGGAGGCGAGCGCGTCGTTGCGCAGCCGGATCCGGACGTCCTCGCCGTCCGCGCCGGCCTTCGCCGCCGGGCGGGCTCGAGCCACGGGCGGCTCCGGCGGGGGCAGGTCGAGCGGCAGGCACTCCTGGGCCGCCGCCACACCAGCTCGGACCGAACGCATGTTCGAAGCGTACCGGAAGGCCTAGCCACTAGATGAGCAACGCCAAGGGGTCGTGCGTTGAGCGCCGCTCGGCGCCGCGTCGGCAAGGCGTCGGCGCGAGGGCATGCCGGGCGCACGTCGAGCGTCGGCAACGCAGCCGACGTGGATGCTGGGTGGGGCTCGGCGTGCGAGAGCTTGGAGTTACTCATCTAGGGTCGGGGACGATCGCCATGAACCCCATCCCGGACCGCCCCCGCAGACTGCTGCTCGCCGTCGACGCACCGTCGCTGCTGCACCGCAACCACCACGCGCGCGCCCACACCCGGCACCGCGACCGCGGCGGGCGGCCGGCGTGGGCGCTGCACGGCATGCTGCGCCAGATCATCGAGTCGATCGACCAGTTCGCGCCGGACGCGGTGATCTTCGGGCTCGACGACCGGGTGGCGTCGGACCGCCGCGACGCCTATCCCGACTACAAGGCGGGCCGGGCCGAGAAGGACCCCGACCTGGTCGACCAGCTGGACCGGGCCGGGGCGCTGCTCGACGCGCTCGGCCTGGCCACGCTCACCCCGCCCGGCCTGGAGGCCGACGACGTCAACGCGTCGGCCGCGACCTGGGCCGGCGAGAACGGCTGGGACTGCGTGATCATCACCTCCGACCGCGACTCGTTCGCCCACATCAGCGAGCACACCCGGGTGCTGCGGCTGATCAACGGCGGGATCAACGGCTCTCCCCTGCTCACCTCGGCCCACCTGCGCTCGATGTACGGCGTGCCGGCGGAGCGCTACCTGGAGTTCGCCGCGGTGCGGGGCGATGCCAGCGACAACCTGCCCGGGGTGCCCGGGATCGGCGAGAAGACCGCCGCCTACCTGCTCTCCCACATCGGCTCGATGCGCGAGATCTGGGCCGACATCGAGCACGACGAGGGCCGCTCGGTCGTCGCGGCGCTGGACGCGTGGGCCGAGGAGACCGGCGCGCGGCGTACCGGCGCGACGGTGCTCAAGCGGCTCTCGGCGCCGGGCGCGCGCGACACCTACGAGTTCAACCTGCGGATGATGGCCGGGCGCACCGACCTCGACCTGGGCCTGACCCCCGACGTCCCGGGTACGCCGGGCCTGCTCCCCCTCGACATCGCCCGGGTCGAGCGCGTGGTCGGCCACCTCGACATGGAGGCGACCACGGCACTCGCGCTGCGGGTGCTCACGGGCGACCCGGCGTCGGTGCCGCGCGGCTGAGACGCTGGCGAGGTGACCGACGCCCAGGACGCCCCGGTCCAGGGCCTCACCGGGCGCGGTGCGGATCAGGGCAGGTACAGGGTCGCCCGGACCGGGTTGTGGTCGGAGGCCATCGGGGTGGCGTAGCGACCGCCCGCCAGGACCGCGATGTTCTCCCAGCTCGGCACGGTGATGCCCGGCGAGACGAAGATCCGGTCGACGTGGGTCGGCCAGGTCGTCGAGCGCGGCGGGTCGGCCTTGAAGGCGTGCGCGGAGTTGAGGTACGGGTAGGTCAGGTGGGCGGCGACGTCGACCGAGTCGGCGTACCCGGCACCCTCCATGACCAGGCGCGGGGTGTCGGTCTGGCCGCGGCGGTCCAGGCCGCGGTGGGAGTTGAAGTCGCCGAGCAGGATCGTCGGCACCCCCGGGAACGCGCCGTTGACCCGGCCGAGCACGTAGGCGGTCTCCTGCTGGCGGGTGCCGTCGGACTTGCCGTCGCGCAGGTGGACCGCGGCGACCGCGACCTGCTTGCCGGTCGCCCGGTGCTGGACCAGCGCGTGGCAGAACCCGTGGTTGCGGTCGCCGAACCTGGTGAAGCGGGTGCCCTTGCTGTTGTGCTTCGGGTCGACGACGGCGTACGCGCTGGAGCGGACGTAGGCGGTCTGGCTGAACAGCTTGCGCTTCTTGCTCTTCTGGGTCTGGCAGGCCAGCGTGTAGCCGCGCTTCTTCATGACCTTGCCGATCCAGCGCTTCTTCTTGCCGTACTTGTGGGCGAGGTGGCCCTCGACGAACACCATGATGTCGGCGTTCATCCGGTCGATGTCGGCGACGACCTTCTTCTGCCGCTTCTTCCACTTCCAGCCGCCGTTGCAGTTCTTCTTCGATCCGCAGGCGACGTTGAACGTGGCCGCGGTGGTCGCCAGCGCGGTCGGCACGACGGCGCGGGACATCGGCGGCGTCACCTTGCAGGCCCGCGGACTGCCCGCGCCACCGGCGTTGGTCATCAGCGCGAAGCAGTACGTCGTGCCGGGGGCCAGGCCCGGCACGGCGGTGCGCGTGCCGGAGACCGCCCGGTAGACCATCTGGCCCGCCAGGATCGGCTCGCCCTCACCCTTCAGCGCGTAGACGTCGTAGGCCGACGCGCCGGGCGCGGCGTCCCAGTCGAGGGTGATCGTCACGGTGCCGTCGGGCTGCACCGCCTGCCCGGAGACCCAGGGAGCGCTCGGGCGGGCGGCGGCGCCCGCGGGCGAGAGCGCGGACAGCACGCCGAGCGCGACGGCGAGAACGGTCAGGAGGCAGAGCAGACGACGCATGGGCTCTACTTTCTCGCAAAGGGACGCCACATGCAGGTCGATCCCCAAAATGGGTGATGACATACCGGTCGGATCGGGATCCGGGACCGGCAGCTCACCAGGGCGAGGGCTCGTAGTCCTTCACGAAGCAGCCGTACAGGTCCTCCCCCGCCTCGCCACGCACGATCGGGTCGTAGACCCGGGCCGCGCCGTCGACCAGGTCGAGCGGCGCGTGCCAGCCCTCGGCGGCGATCCGCAGCTTCTCGTGGTGCGGTCGCTCGTCGGTGATCCAGCCGGTGTCGACGGCCGTCATCAGGATCCGGTCGGTCTCGAACATCTCGCCCGACGAGGTGCGGGTCATCATGTTGAGCGCGGCCTTGGCCATGTTGGTGTGCGGGTGCCCGGCGCCCTTGTAGCGACGGGAGAACTGGCCCTCCATCGCCGAGACGTTGACGATGTACGCGCGGCGGGCGCCGTTCTGGACGGCGGCCCGCAGCGCCGGGCGCAGCCGGGAGTTGATCAGGAAGGGCGCGATCGAGTTGCAGAACTGCACCTCGAGCAGCTCCAACGGGTCGACCTCGTCGAGCACCTGGGTCCAGGAGTTGTTGTCCTGGATGTCGGGGATCAGCCCGCCGGCGTCGATCGCGGTGCCGGCCAGGTGCTGCTCGAGCGAGGCGCCGCCGGCCTTCAGCGCGAGCGCGGTCATCGAGGCGGCATTGTGGGCCGCCAGCGCCGCCTCGGCCGACTCCCCCTCGTGGTGGGCGACGGCGTGGTCGGCCAGGGCGCCGGCGATCGCCGCCGGGTGCGCCTCGGAGATCCGGTCGAAGGCCACCATCTCGGGCAGCTCGATCCCGGTGGGCAGCGGCGCCAGCTCGCCCTCGGTGAGGTGCGTGTAGGCGCCCGGCAGGCGTCGTACGGTCTGGCACGCGTTGTTGATGATGATGTCGAGCGGGCCGTCCGCGGCGACGTCGTCGGTCAGCGCGATGACCTGGGTGGGGTCGCGCAGGTCGATGCCGACGACCTTGAGCCGGTGCAGCCACTCGGCGGAGTCCTCCATCGCGGCGAACCGGCGGACGGCGTCCTTCGGGAACCGGGTGGTGATCGTGGTGTGCGCGCCGTCGCGGAGCAGGCGCAGCGCGATGTACATGCCGATCTTGGCGCGACCACCCGTGAGCAGCGCGCGCTTGCCGGTGAGGTCGGTGCGCTGGTCGCGCTTGGCGTGGCTCATCGCGGCGCAGCGCGGGCACAGCCAGTGGTAGAACGCGTCGACCAGGGTGAAGTCCTCCTTGCAGATGTAGCACCCACGCGCGGTGAGCAGCTCACCGGCGAACGCGCCCTGCGCGGTGGAGACCAGCGGGATGCCGGCGGTCTCGTCGTCGATCCGCATCGGCGAGCCGGTCGCCGTCCTCTCGATGACGTCCTGGTCGTGACGCTGCCGCTCCAGCCGGATCTCGGCGCGCCGCTGCTTCTTGATCAGCTTGTACATGTACGACGCCGCCCGCTTCATGGTGCGCACGTCCTCGTGCTCGGGGTCGAGCAGCGGGACCTGACGGAGGACCTTGAGGGTGATCGCGAGCTCGTCCGGGTCGATCCCGGTCAGCCGCTCGGCGGAGTCGGGGCGAGGCACCGCCCGATGGTACGGGGACCGGCCGCCGGATGCCGTATGCTCGCCCCACGCCATGACCGGCGTCACAACTGAACATCGCGCCGTTCGAACCCCGGCGGGAGAGTCCCAGTCCCACGAGGACGGGCGCCGAAGGAGCAAATCTCCCCAAGAATCTCTCAGGCCCCCTGACCGCCGGGACGAGGCGAACTCTGGAAAGACGGACCGGACCCACCGGCCCGCACCCACGGTGCAAGCCGCCCGACGGGCGGTGAAGCTCTCAGGTAGCGATGACAGAGCGGGGAGGCAGCCCAGCCACGCGCGCGGCACACGCCGTGCGCTCCACGAGGAAGCCTCCCGATGACCACACCTTCCGTGACCCCACGGCTCACTCCGCTCCACGACGTCCATATCGCCCTCGGCGCGTCGTTCACCGACTTCGCGGGCTGGCAGATGCCGGTCCGCTACGGCTCGGAGAGCGTCGAGCACCGCGCCGTGCGGACGACGGCCGGGCTGTTCGACCTCACCCACATGGGCGAGATCGAGCTGACCGGCCCCGGCGCGGGCAACGCGCTGGACCACGCGCTGGTCGGCCGGCCGTCCGCGATCGGCGTGGGCCGGGCGCGCTACTCGATGATCTGCGCCGAGGACGGCGGGATCATCGACGACCTCGTCGTCTACCGGCTCGCCGAGGAGCACTACCTCGTCGTCGCGAACGCCGGCAACGTCGCGGTCGTCGCCCCCGAGCTGGTCGCCCGCGCCGGGGGGTACGACGTCACGGTCCGGGACACGTCGGCGCACTGGGCGCTGCTGGCGGTCCAGGGCCCCGCGTCCGCGGAGATCCTGTCCGGGCTGACCGAGCTCGACGTGCCGTCGCTGAGGTACTACGCGATCGACGCCGGCACGGTCGCCGGCATCGACGTGCTGCTCGCCCGCACCGGCTACACCGGCGAGGACGGCTTCGAGGTCTACTGCAAGCCGGGTGACGCCGCCGCCGTCTGGGAGGCGCTCAGCACGGCCGGCGAGGCACACGGCCTGGTCCCCGCCGGACTCGCCTGCCGCGACACGCTGCGCCTCGAGGCCGGGATGCCGCTCTACGGCCACGAGCTCGACCGGGCCACCACGCCGTACGAGGCCGGTCTGGGCCGGGTCGTCGTCCTCGACAAGCCCGAGGGCTTCGTCGGCCAGGCAGCGCTCGCGAAGCGCAAGGCGGAGGGCCCCCAACGGGTCCTCGTCGGCCTGGCCGCCACCGGTCGCCGCTCCCCGCGCGCCGGCTACCCGGTCCTCGACCCGGCCGGCGGTGCCGAGGTCGGCGTCATCACCAGCGGGTCGCCCTCCCCCACGCTGGAGAGGCCGATCGCGATGGCCTACGTGCCGGTCGCCCTGTCGGCGGTCGGCACCCGACTCCAGGTGTCGCTGCGCGGCACCCTCGAGGACGCCGACGTCGTCGAGCTCCCCTTCTACACCCGCAGCCGCTGAGCAGGAGAACCCCATGAGCAACCCCACCCACCTCCGGTACACCGCCGAGCACGAGTGGATCGCCGTCGACGGCGACACCGCCAAGGTCGGCGTGACCGCCTATGCCGCGGACGCCCTCGGCGACGTCGTGTACGTCGACCTGCCCGCCGTCGGCACCGCCGTCACCGCCGGCGAGTCCTGCGGCGAGCTCGAGTCGACCAAGTCGGTCAGCGACCTGTACGCCCCGGTCACCGGCGAGGTGGTCGAGGTCAACGACGCCGTCGACGCCGACCCGAGCCTGGTCAACAGCGACCCGTTCGGCCAGGGCTGGCTGTTCGTCGTCAAGGTGACCGCGACCGGCGAGCTGATGGACGCGGCGGCCTACGACTCCCTGATCGCCTCGACGTGACAGCGGGGTCCATGCGGGCGGCTGTACCGTCGAATCATGGAACGCAGGAGCGAGTGACCCGATGGCGCTGAGCGTCTTCGACCTCTACTCCATCGGCATCGGGCCGTCGTCGTCCCACACGGTCGGCCCGATGCGGGCGGCGCGCACCTTCGCCACCGGCCTCGCGGTCGACGGGGAGCTGCCGCGGGTCGCGCGGGTGCGGGCGGAGCTGTTCGGCTCGCTCGGCGCGACCGGGCACGGCCACGGCTCGGTCAAGGCCGTGATCCTCGGGCTCGAGGGTGACGACCCGGCGACCACCGACACCGCGACGTACGACGCCCGGGTGGCCGCGATCCTCGAGCACGAGCAGCTCCGGATCGCCGGCGAGCGGGCCGTCCGCTTCGAGGCCGACGACGTCGTCATGCACCGCCGCCAGTCGCTGCCCGCGCACCCGAACGGCATGGTGTTCACGGCGTACGACGCCGAGGGCGCCGAGCTGCGCGCTCGCACCTACTACTCGGTGGGCGGCGGCTTCGTGGTCGACGAGACCCAGGTCGGCGCGGACCGGGTGGTCGTGGACGACACGGTGCTGCCGCACCCGTTCACGACCGGCGGCGAGCTGCTCGCCGTGTGCCGCGAGGCCGAGATGAGCGTCTCCGACGTGATGCTCGCCAACGAGCTGACCTGGCGCACCGAGGCCGAGGTGCGGACCGGGCTGCTGGAGATCTGGCGGGTGATGGCCGCCTGCATCGAGGAGGGCTGCCACCGCGAGGGCGTCCTCCCGGGCGGCCTCAAGGTCCCCCGTCGCGCACCCGAGCTGCATGCGAAGCTCTGCGCGGCCGGCAGTCAGGATCCGCTCGACGTCATCGACTGGGTCAACCTGTTCGCGCTCGCGGTCAACGAGCAGAACGCCTCCGGCGGCCGGATCGTGACCGCGCCCACCAACGGCGCCGCCGGCATCGTGCCCGCGGTGCTGCAGTACTGGGTGCGCTTCGTCGCCAGGGACCTGACGCCCGAGCAGGTCGACGACGGCATCGTCCGGTTCCTGCTGACCGGCGCCGCGATCGGCATCCTGGCCAAGATGAACGCCTCCATCTCCGGCGCGGAGGTCGGCTGCCAGGGCGAGGTCGGCTCGGCCTGCGCGATGGCCGCCGGCGCCCTGTGCGAGGTCCTCGGCGGCTCCCCCGAGCAGGTCGAGAACGCCGCCGAGATCGGCATCGAGCACAACCTCGGTCTCACCTGCGACCCGGTCGGCGGGCTGGTCCAGATCCCCTGCATCGAGCGCAACGCCATCGCCTCGGTCAAGGCGATCAACGCCGCCCGGCTCGCCATCCACGGCTCCGGAGCCCACAAGGTCAGCCTCGACAAGGCTCTCAAGACGATGCGCGAGACGGGGCGCGACATGAAGACGAAGTACAAGGAGACCTCACGCGGCGGCCTGGCCGTCAACGTGATCGAATGCTGACTGCTTGGGTCGTCGTCCCTCCTGCCGATGTGCCCCGTGAGAGCCGTCGACGAGAGGGGAGCACGAGCCGTGGCACGACGCGTCTCCAAGGCCATGCTGCCCGGGCCCGGGTTCGCGGTGGCGTACGCGCTGGCCATCCTCGCCGGGCGGGCGACCCGGGTGGAGGGCAGCGAGGTGTCGCTCGTGTGGCCCGCCGCCGCGGTCGCCGTGCTCTGGGGGCTGCACGCATCCGGCCTCCCACGGGTGCCGGCGGCCCTCCACTGGACCGGGCTCGCCGCACTCACCTTCGGCGTCAACCTGACGACCGGCGCCGCGGCTGACCTGTCGGCCTGGTTCGTGCTGGTCAACGTCGCGCTGGCCGCGGTCACGGCCGCCGTCCTGCGGTACGGCGACCGCCCGGTCCGGCTGCGGGAGCCGGCCGACCTCGGCCGGCTGGTCGGGGCGATCGTGGCCGGCACCCTGGTGGCGGCGGCGCTGGCCGTGCTCTGGTTCGCCGCCGAGGGCCAAGACGACCTGCTGCGCACGTTCGCGCTGTTCGCGGTCCGCAACGGCGTGACCGCACTGGCCGGGGTGGCGGTGGTGCTGCGGTTGCGCGACGCCCGATGGCGGCCGCCGGCGCTGACGCTGACCCGGGTGGCCGAGACGCTCGCGTGCGCCGCGCTGGTCTGCGTCGTGTTCGCCCGGGTGTTCTGGCTCAACCCCGGCCACCCCAACGCCTTCGGGGTGATGCTGCCCGCGATGTGGGTCTCGCTGCGGTTCTCGACCACGACGAGCACGGTCTTCCTGACCGGCGCGGGCGCCACGATCATGGGCGCCACGCTGCTCGACCGCGGCGCACTGCAGGACATGGCGCCGCAGGAGCAGGCGCTGCTGGCGCAGGGCATGGTCGGCGCGCTCGCCGTGGTCGTGCTGACGCTCGCGCTGTTCCGCGACTCGCGCAACGAGCTGATCGCCGAGCTGCGGGACCTGGCCCTGCGCGACCCGCTGACCGGCCTGGCCAACCGGGCTCTGCTCAACCAGCGCCTCGAGGAGCTGCTGCGCCAGGAGCCGCCCGAGACGGTGGGCGTGCTGCTGCTCGACCTCGACGGCTTCAAGTCGGTCAACGACGCGTGGGGCCACGAGGAGGGCGACCTGCTGCTGGTCGAGATCGCCGGCCGGCTCACCGACGTGACCCGGCCCGGCGACACGGTGGCGCGGCTCGGCGGCGACGAGTTCGTCGTGCTCTGCCCCGGGTTGGGCGACCCGGCGGAGCTGGAGCTGTGCGCCGAGCGGATCCGCCGGCGGGTGGCACTGCCCTACGGTCAGGCCGCGGACGCGCCGTACGACCGGATCACGGCGAGCGTCGGCGCCGTCGTCTCGGAGCGCACCAGCACGCCGCGCTCGCTGCTGGCCGCCGCCGACCGGGCGATGTACGACGCCAAGCCGGCCGGGCGGGGGCTCAGCGACCGGGGAGCACCGGCCGCGCGATGGCCGGCAGGGCCTCGCGCGGCAGCAGGCGCGCCTGCTCGTGGCTGAGCCGGCGGTTGCGTGGCCGGCGTGTCTACCGCCGGGCCACGACCGACGGCACCCGGCCGCGACGCCCCAGGGCAAGAGTTGGTCATCTAGGTACGCGACAGCGCCCGGGCCACCATCTCCAGCGAGCCGGCGGGGACGCCGGGGCTGTACAGGTAGCCCTGCACCTCGTCGCACCCCCGCTCCCGCAGGTACCGCTCCTGGGCGGGGGTCTCGACGCCCTCGGCGACCACGGTCATGCCGAGGGCGTGGGCCATCACGATGATGGCGTCGACGATGGCGGCGTTCTCGGCGGTGCTGATCTCCTGGACGAACGAGCGGTCGATCTTGAGCTTGTCGATGGGGAACCGGGTCAGGTAGGCGAGGCTGCTGTAGCCGCAGCCGAAGTCGTCGACCACGATCGACACGCCGAGCGAGCGCAGCGACTCCAGCATCGCGACCACGTCGCCGTGGTCCTCGATGAGCAGGCCCTCGGTGATCTCGACCTCGAGCTGGGAGGGCTGGATGCCGGCGAGCTCGATGGCCGTCGCGATGTCGTCGAGCCAGGCCCGTCCCCGCAGCTGGCGAGGCGAGACGTTGACGGCGAGCCGCAGCGGGCGGCCGAGCTGCTCTTGGACCCGGGCGAGCGAGGAGCAGGCGGTGGCGAGCACCCAGCCGCCGAGCTGGGCGATCATGCCGCCGTCCTCGGCGACCGGGATGAACCGGTCCGGCGGGACCGGACCGAGGGTCGGGCTGGTCCAGCGGGCCAGCGCCTCGACGCCGACGACCTCGCCGGTGAGGAGGTCCACCTGGGGCTGGTAGACCAGCGAGAGCTCGTCGTGGTCGAGTGCCTGGCGCAGCGCCGCGGACAACGCGAGCCGGTCGTTGTTCTCCGCCAGCATCGCCGGCTCGAACCAGCGGATCTCGTTGCGGCCGGCCGCCTTGGCCTGGTACATCGCGATGTCGACGTTCTTCAGCAGCGTCCCGGGGTCACGGCCGTCGGCGGGGCAGCGCGTCCCGCCGACGCTGGCCGTGACCGCGAGCTCGTAGCCGTGGAGCACGACGGGCGCGAGCACGTCGGCCATCAGGTCCGCCAGGCGCCGGTCCAGGTCGGTGCCGGGGACCAGGTCCTCCAACACGATCACGAACTCGTCGCCCCCCAGTCGGGCGACGAGGTCGTGGGACCGGGTCCAGGCCAGCAGCCGCTCGGCTACGACGATCAGCAGCTCGTCACCGATGTGGTGCCCCAGCGAGTCGTTGATCCGCTTGAACTGGTCGAGGTCGATGAGCACCAGCGCCAGCTCGGTGGTGCCGCACTCGGCCCGCTCCAGCGCCTGGTCGAGGTGGCGGACCAGCAGCGAGCGGTTCGGGAGGTTGGTGAGGCTGTCGTGGGTGACGATGTGCTCGATCCGCTCGCGCGCCTCGATCCGGTGGGTGATGTCGTGGGCCACGACGAGGAAGCCGCCCGGGGCGCCGTCCTCCGGGGCGAGCGGCACGATCCACTCGTGGACCGGCACCGGCGTGCCGTCCTTGCGCCGGTAGGTCCACTCCGCCTCGTCACCCAGCGCGTGGGCCAGCACCGGCGTGCCATCGGGGTAGAGCTGGCGCCGGGCGCCGTCGATCCGGACCAGCGAGCACCCGATCAGCTCGTCCTGGGGCCAGCCCACCAGGTCGGCCGCGGCCGGGTTGGCGGTGCGGATCCGCCCGCTCGCGTCGGTCGCGATGATGCTGAACGGCATGGTGTCGAGCATGGAGCGCAGCAGCACGTCCTCCCGCTCCGCGACGAGCACCTCCTGACCGCGCCGACGCTCGGTGATGTCGATGATCGAGGCGAGGACGTAGCGCTCCTCCCCCATGCTCATCGGGTTGAGGCCGATCTCGACCGGCATCTCGGTGCCGTCGCGGCGCAGGCCGAAGAGCTCGCGGCCCACGCCCATCGCACGCCGGTCCGGGCGCACGGCGTACGACGCTCGCTCGTGGCCGTGCCGCGCCCGGAACCGCTCGGGCATCAGGTCCTCGACCCCGAGCCGGAGCAGCTCGTCGCGGGAGTAGCCGAAGGCCCGCTCGGCCTCGGAGTTGACCAGGACGATCCGCCCGCGCGCGTCGACGAGCACCATCGCGCTCGGCGCCGCCTCGATGATGAGCCGGAGCCGCTCGTCGTCGGTCACGTCGCGGAGCATGCCCGTGTCTTCGGCCCGGGACCGGACGATCAGAGTGGATCGGGACGTTCGTCCCAGGCGCGGCTGTCGATCGGAGGGTACGACGAGGCGAGTGCCACCATGGCCTGGTGAGTCTCGATCCCGCCGCCGCGGCGGCCACCCTCGCCCACGCCCGCGCGGCACGCGGCCCGCTGCCGCCCTTCACCGCGGCCGAACCGGACCTGGACGCCACCTGGGCCTACGCCGTCCAGGACCACGACCGCGCGCTCCGGCTCGCCGCCGGCGAGCGGCCGATCGGCGCCAAGCTGGGCCTGACCAGCCCGGCCAAGCAGGCCCGGATGGGTGTCGCCGAGCCGGTCATCGGGTTCCTCACCGACGCGATGCGGCTCGAGCCCGCCGCTCTCGCCGCCGCGCTGCCCGGCTGGATCCAGCCCCGGATCGAGCCCGAGATCGTCTTCGTCCTGGCCGAGCCGGTCTCCTCCCCGCTCACCCTCGCCGTAGCGCGGGCCGCCGTCGCGTCGGTCGGGATCGCCGCCGAGGTCATCGACTCGCGCTACGCCGAGTACCGGTTCCGGTTCGCCGACGTCGTCGCCGACAACACCAGCGCGGCCGGCCTCCTCGTCGGCGACCTGCACCCGGCGGCCGGGGTCGCGGACCTCGCCGCGCTGCGCTGCACGGTGAGCGTCGACGGCGAGGTCCGGCACGAGGCGACGGGCGCCGCCGTCCTCGGCGACCCGTACGCCGCCCTGGTCCACCTCTCCCACCATCTCGCGGCCCGCGGCGAGGCCCTGCCCGCCGGCTCGCTCGTCCTCGCCGGCGCGCTCACCGACGCCGAGCCGCTGGTCGCCGGGCGCGGCTACCGGCTCGACATCGAGTCCCTCGGCACGATCACGGTCGACGCCTGACGGGCGGGCTACTTCACGACGCCCGCGAGCGTGTCGATCAGGGTCGGCAGGCCGTTCTTCCAGTCGTAGCTGAGCGCGGTCGGCGGGGAGACCGACGAGACATTCACCCGACCGACGACCTTGGCGACCGAGCCGGACTTGATGGCGGGCACGGCGAGGGCCTTGGGGTTGCCGAGCAGGGTCTCGGCGTCCGCCTCCGTCTCGTGGTAGCTGATGATCACGTCGGCGTCGATCTCGTCGGCCTTCTCGTAGCTCATCTCGTAGTAGAAGCCACCGTCGGACGTGTCCAGCTTCGCGACGCCGGGGGCCACCTCGAAGCCGAGCTTGGTCATGATCGCGACCCGCGGGTCGAGGCCGGTGTAGATCGACAGGTTGTTGGGGTTGGCCCAGATGCCGGCGATCGTCTTGCCCGCGAACTCGGGGTGCTTGCTCGCCTCGTCGGCGAAGTAGGCGTCGATGTCGGACAGGATCTCGTCGCCCTGCTCGCTGCGGCCCAAGGCCTTCGCGGTGATCCGGATGGTCTCGTCCCACGGGGTGGTCCAGGGGCCCTCGGGGAAGGCGACGACGGGAGCGATGTCGCTCAGGGTGTCGTACTGCTCCTCGGTGAGCCCGGAGTACGGCGCGAGGATCAGGTCCGGCTTCGCGGCGATGAACTCGTCGTAGGGCACCACCGTGCCGGAGCCGTCGTCGGTGAGCAGCCTCGGGTGGTCGACGCCGGCGGCGTCGTACGCCTCCTCGACCCAGGGCAGCAGCTTGCCGGCGCCGACGGTCCACAGCTGCTCGGCGACGGCGACCGGGTAGACGCCGGCCTTGATCGCGGCCTCGGTGGAGCCCCAGCCCCACGTGGCCACGCGCTCGGGCGCCTTCTCGATGGTGGTGGTGCCGTAGGTGTTCTCGATCGTGATCGGGAAGCTGTCGGTGGCCTCGCCGGTGGTGGCGCCACCCTCGGCCCGGTCGTCGTCGCTCTCCTGGCCGCAGGCGGTCAGGGCGGTGAGCGCAGCCAGAGCGGCGACCAGGGCGGCCGCGCGGCGGACGGCACGTGTCGTACGCACGCGTGTCTCCTCGTTCTCGGGGTTAGGTCAGGCTAGCCTAAACGAATCTGGTCAGCGGGCCGCGACGACCCCCTTCCGTGGACGTCCGCGCGGTACGACGAGCGGCCCGCCGGTCACCGGGTCGGCGATCACCTGGGCGTCCAGCCCGAACGCGTCACGGACCGAGTCGACGGTGAGCACGTCGGCCGGCGCACCCTGCGCGACCACCCGTCCGGCGGACATGACGACCATGTGGTCGGCGTACCGCGCTGCGTGGTTGAGCTCGTGGAGCACCATCACGACGGTGGTTCCCCGCTCCTCGTTGAGGTCGGCCAGCAGGTCGAGCAGCTCGAGCTGGTGGGTGACGTCGAGGTAGGTCGTCGGCTCGTCGAGCAGCACCGCGCTGGTCTCCTGGGCCAGCACCATCGCGATCCAGACCCGCTGTCGCTGACCGCCGGAGAGCTCCTCGAGCCGCCGCTCGGCGAGCTCGGCGGTGCCGGTCGCGGCGAGCGAGCGCATCACGACCGCGTCGTCGTCGCTGCTGTGCCGGCCGAACCAGCCCTGGTGCGGGAACCGGCCACGGCCGACCAGCTCGGCCACCCGGACACCGTCGGGCGCGATCGAGGACTGCGGAAGCACGCCGACCAGCCGGGCCAGCTGCTTGCGCGAGAGCCGGCCGATGTCGGTGCCGTCGACGGTCACGGTGCCGGCGGTGTGCGGGTGCAGCCGGGCCAGGCCGCGCAGGAGGGTGGACTTGCCGCACGCGTTGGGGCCGACGATCGCGGTCACCCGGCCCGGCGGCAGGGTGAGGTCGAGGCCCTCGATCACGGTGCGGCCGCGGTAGCCGAGAGTGAGGCCGGTCGCGGTGATGGCGGTGCTCATCCGGTTGCCTTTCGTTCGCTGCGGGCCAGCAGCCACAGGAGGTACGGCGCCCCGACCAGGCCCGTGACGACCCCGACGGGAGCCGAGATCCCGAAGGGCGCGGCCTGGCCCAGCACGTCGGAGCCGAGGGTGAGGAGGGCGCCGACGGCGGCCGAGGCCGCCAGCGCGGGGCCGCCGTCGTCGACCAGGCGGCGCGCGATCGCGGGGGCGACCAGCGCGACGAACGCGATCGGCCCGGCCACCGCGGTCGCCAGGGCGACCAGGCCGACGCCGACGAGCAGGGCCAGCAGGCGGGCCCGGTTCGGGGCCAGGCCCAGGCCGTGGGCGTGATCGTCGCCCAGGGCGAGCGGCCGCAGCCAGCGGCCGACCACGAACGCGAGGACCGCGAGCACCCCGACGCCGGTCGCGAGCAGGCCCAGCATGCCGTCCCGGATGTCGGCGACGCTGCCGACCGTCCACAGCAGCACGGTGCCGCCCCCGCGCAGGTCCGCCTCGGCGAGGCGCCACGAGATCAGCGACGCGCACACGTACGAGATGCCGACGCCGACCAGCACGAACCGCAGGCCGTGCAGCCCTCCGCGCCAGGCCAGCAGCCAGATCGCGGTCGCGGTGCCGAGCCCGCCGAGCAGCGCCGAGCCCGTGATCGCGAGCCCGGTGGCGCCGTACCCGAGGATCGCGGTGATCGCGCCGAGCGAGGCACCGCCCGAGATGCCGAGCAGGTCGGGACTGGCGAGGTTGTTGCGCAGCGTGTACTGGAACAGCGCGCCGGCCAGGCCGAAGGCGGTACCGGCCAGGATCGCGGCGAGCGAGCGCGGGAGCTGGAGCTTCTGGACGACCAGCAGGTCGAACCGGTCGCCGACGCCGAAGATCGCGGGCAGCGCCCGGTCCGGAGGTACGCCGGCCACCCCCATGCCGAGGCTGACCAGCACCAGCACCAGGCAGGCGAGGGTGCCGACGAGGACGACGGCGCCGGCTCGGGAGCGCTGACGTCGGCGCAGCCGGGTCACGGCCAGCGCGCTCACAGGCCGGCCACCCGTCGGCCCCGGGCCACCGCGACCAGCACGGGAGCCCCGATCAGCGCGGCGACCACGCCGGCCTCCAGCTCGTCTTGGCGCACCAGCCGGCCGATGATGTCGGCCGCGACGAGCAGCACCGGACCGAGCAGCGCGCAGAGCGGGATCAGCCAGCGGTGGTCGGTGCCGATCAGCCGCCGCGCCGCGTGGGGCACGACCAGGCCGACCAGGGCGATCGGGCCGGCCAGCGCGGTCGCCGTGCCGGCG
Organism: Nocardioides sp. S5-5; assembly: GCF_054954065.1. Taxonomy (NCBI): domain Bacteria; kingdom Bacillati; phylum Actinomycetota; class Actinomycetes; order Propionibacteriales; family Nocardioidaceae; genus Nocardioides; species Nocardioides sp. S5-5. The sequence continues at coordinate 2,013,814 of NZ_CP199913.1, read as the reverse complement.
AGCAGGACGACCGCGGCGCCCGCCAGCAGCCGGGTCGTGGTCACGCTCTGGCCCAGCGCCGTGGCGACGTCGTCGCCCAGCGCGAGGCCGTTGAGCCGATGGGCGACGAACAGCGCGAGGCCGGCGCCGACCACCAGGAACGGCCACAGCGCGGAGACCGCGTCGACGTCGCGCCCGGTCAGCGCCCCGACCGACCAGAAGCGCAGCACGTTGAACGCGTCGACGTCGCGGAACAGCAGCAGATTGGAGATCGGCGCGAGCAGCGCGGTGACGGTCGCGCCGGCGAGCGCCAGCTGGACCGGGCGACCGTGTCCGATCGCGAACACGACAGCCGCGGCGAGCGCGGCGCCGGCGAAGCCGAACCACACGGTGCCGAGTGGGCTGAGCACGCCGAACGCGGTCGCCGCCACGACGATGCCGAGCGAGGCACCCGCGTTGAGCCCGAGCAGGCCGGGGTCGGCCAGTGGGTTGCGGGTGATCGCCTGGGCCAGTCCGCCGGCGAGGCCGAGCGCGGCGCCCGCGAGCACGCCGATGATGGTGCGCGGCACCCGCTGGCCGCGGATCACGTCGTGGTCGACGTTCCCGGCGACCGGGTCGACCAGGGCGCGCCAGGTGTCGTGCAGCGCCACCCCCCGCACCCCGAGGGCCAGGCTGAGCGCCACCGCGACGAGCACGAGCAGCAGCGTCGCCACGACGACGGCCGGCCGCCGCGTCGACACTGAGGTTTGCATAACCTAAGCAAACCACAGGCGCCTGCGCGCTCAGGAAGCCGGCGCGACCTCCTCGCGCGCAGGCGTGCCGGCCGCCCCCGCGGCCGCGGCGAACAGCCAGCCGTAGAAGACCAGCAGGCCCAGCCACGAGGCGATGACCACGCCGTACATCGTGGTCCACAGCCACACCGGCACGTCCGGCTTGCGCTCGCGCTGGAGCATGAACGGCTCGTGGACGAAGGCGACGTCGGCGCCGTCGTCGACCTGGACCAGGCCGGCGGCCGGGCCGGTGATCGCGGGGTCGGCCGGCATGTGGACGGGGATCGAGACCAGGGTGCGCAGCGGCAGGTGCAGCCGGACCAGCACCTTCCAGCGGCCGTAGAGCGGCAGCGGCTCCGCGCTGCGGTACTCCCCCGCGCGCCCGGTCGGCTCCATCGCGACGCTGAGCACGCCGTCGCCGAGCCGCTGCGACTCCGGCTCCTTCCTGCCCTGGTAGGCCAGCGCGGAGAACCAGATCGCGTCGTCGACCCGCTCGGGATCGGCACGCACCGTCACCACGCTGGTGCAGCCCTGCTCGCCGATGCAGTCGTCGTCGTAGGAGACGTGGCCCATGATCACGCCGGTCCCCTCGACCGGCTGGTACGTCGTGCGGCACTCGTCGCCGTCGCACTGCTTGACCACGTCGACCTCCCCGGCGCCGGCCGGGGCCGCGAAGACGGCCATCGAGGCGATGAACACCAGCGTGCCCGCCGTACCGACCCAGCGAGCGGGCCGCGGCGCCGCACTGCCCGGCTCGGCGCTCGGCCCGAAGCGGCCGATCCGCTCGACGTGGCGCGCGAACGACCAGCCGAGCAGGCCGCCGCCCACCCCGGCCACGCCGCCGACCGCCAGCATCAACGGCAGCTGCGCTCCCTCGGGCGGCAGCGGGTAGGGCAGGAACAGGTCCATCCACCACCACTCGGTCGCCAGGCCGAGCGTCCCGGCGAGCAGGCCGGCGACGCCGGCGAACACCGGGCCGCGGTCGCGCCAGGCCAGCGCGAGCAGCTCGATGCACAGTGCCGAGCCGAGGAACAGCAGCCAGTGCGCCCGGTGGATGTCGGGGACCGGCAGCGTGATCGCGTAGATCAGCACCCGGATGCCGAGGTAGGTCGCCCAGGTGACCAGCGCGCCGCCCCGGCCCAGGAAGATCCGGCCCGCGACGAAGATCCAGCCGGTCAAGAACCCGGAGATGATGAACAGCGTGGTCGCCGGGAACTGCGGCACGCCGAGGTCGAACTCCATCAAGAAGGCCACCGGGATGACGCAGAGCCCGAGGACCGCGGTCATCACGAGCCGGGTCGCCCGGCCCCGCAGCGGTGGCCGGCCGACCTGAGCCGCCTCGGCGTACAGCAGCGGCAGCGCGAGCACGCAGGTGACCGCGCCGCCGATCATCATCACGTGGGTCGGCCCCCACTCGGTGACGTCCTGCCCGAACAGCCGGTGCCACACGTCGTCGGCCGGGAAGCCCGCCGCCGCGATCAGGCCGGCGCCGAGCAGCACCATGGTGCCCATCGGCACCCGCCACCCCGGCGTCAGCTGGACCGTACGACGCGGCAGCGGCGCCTTCGCGAGTCCCGCCGAGATCACGCCCGAGGCCAGGAAGCCGAAGATCCCGAACATGATCGGGAAGTGCGACGGGTTGGCCAGCGGCCCCTCGTCACGGCCGTTCTGCATGTGGATCGGCACGTCCCAGTAGACGCCGAACGCGCACGCGATCAGCGAGACCAGCGCGAGATAGCCCGGCAGCCCGGCCCACCGCGGCAGCCCGTCGAGCGCCGCCACCCGGTCGGCGAGCCGGCCCAGCAGCGTCGGCCTCCCCTCCCGCTCCCTCAGCAGGAAGATCCCCAACGGGACGTAGATCGCGGCGAAGGCGCCCGCCGCGATCAGGACCTGGTCGAGCGCGGCGCCGCCGGCCGGCGCGGTGGGTGCAGCAGCGGGGAGCATGGCATACCTCCGGTATCGGTGGGCCAGACGTTACTGGTCGTCGCAGGTACCTGAACAGCGTGACGTCTCGACCGGGCGCCGCGGGTGGACACCTGTCAGGTCAACCGCGGCCCTTCTCGCCCCAACGATCCGGTGATGTGTCTATGATGTCCGGTGTCGGGCCGCGACCGACCCCCCCAGAGGTCGCGGCCTGACGCCTTTTTTCCACCGGGCTACTCCCAGAAGACCCGGTCCACCACGGCGTGCGCGTGCCGGGTCACCCGCAGGTAGTCGTCGAGCAGCCGGTCGGTCTCGGTGAGCTGGTAGCCGAGGATCCCGGCGACGGCGCGGCGCTCCAGCACGGCGCGCGGGAACTCGTCGCCGGCGCGGCCGCGGGCGAGCAGGACCGCGTTGCGGACCCGGGTGGCCAGTCGCCAGGACGTGCCGAGGGTCTGCGCGTCGTCGTGGGTGATCAGCCCGGCCTCGGCCGCGGCGGTGAGCGCGGCCAGGGTCTGGGTGGTGCGCAGGCCGGGGACCTCGGCGCCGTGGCGCAGCTGCAGCAGCTGGACGGTCCACTCGATGTCGGCCAGTCCCCCGCGGCCGAGCTTGAGGTGCAGGGCGGGGTCGGCGCCACGCGGGAGCCGCTCCTTGTCGACGCGCCCCTTGATCCGGCGCACCTCGAGCACGTCGTCGTCGGTGAGCCCGCCAGCCGGGTAGCGCAGCGGGTCGATGAGCGCGGTGAACCGCTCGCGCAGGTCGCGGTCGCCGACCACGGCGTCGGCGCGCAGCAGCGCCTGGGCCTCCCAGACGTGCGACCACTTGGCGTAGTAGGCGGCGTACGCGTCGAGGGTGCGGACCAGCGGCCCCTGGCGGCCCTCGGGCCGCAGGTCGGCGTCGACGACCAGCGCCGGGTCGGGACCGGGCACGGCGAGCACCCGGCGCACCTCCTCGGCGACCAGCCGCGCGAAGGTCGTGGCCTCGTGGGCGTCGGCGCCCTCGACGGGGTCGTGGACGAACAGCACGTCGGCGTCGCTGCCGTAGGACAGCTCGAAGCCGCCGTAGCGGCCCATCGCGACGAGCGCCATCCGGGTCGGGATCGCCTCGATGCCGCGGGTGCGGGCGGTCGACTCGATCGCGCCGTGCAGCGTGGCCTCGAGCGTGGCGTCGGTGAGCCGGGTGAGCGCGAAGCCGACGTCGGCGACGTCGACCAGACCGAGCACGTCGCCGGCAGCGATGCGCAGCAGCTCACGACGGCGTACGGCGCGCACGGCGCGCACCCCCTTCTCGAAGCCCTCCTGGCGCCCGCCGGTCGCCAGCATCTCGTCGGTGAGGGCGGCCGACCCGAGCGGGTGGAGGTCGCCGCCGAGCAGCCGGACGCCGGCCGGCTCGCGCTCGAGCAGGTCGGTGCAGTAGCGGGACGTGGCGAGCAGGTGGGCCAGCCGCTCGGCGGCCTCGCCCTCGTCGCGCAGCGTGGAGAGGTACCACGGGGTGCGGCCCAGGGCCTCGCTGATCCGGCGGAAGCCGAACAGGCCGCCGTCGGGGTCGGGACACTCGGCGAACCACTGCAGCATCGCGGGCAGCAGCGTGCGCTGGATCGCGGCGGTGCGGCTCACGCCGCTGGTCAGGGCCTCCAGGTTGCGCAGCGCGGCCTGTGGGTCGGCGTACCCGAGGGCGGCGAGGCGGGCGCCCGCGGCCTCGGACGACAGCCGCACCTCGTCGGCGCCGATCCGGGCCACGGCGGTGAGCAGCGGGCGGTAGAAGATCTTCTGGTGCAGCCGGCTGACCTCGCGGCGGTGCTCCTGCCAGGTCTCCTCGAGCTGCTTTCGCGCCTCCTTGAAGAAGCCCAGGCTGCGCCCGAGCCGGCGCAGCGACGCCTCGTCGGACGGCACCACATGGGTGCGCTGGAGCCGGTGCAGCTGGATGCGATGCTCGAGCTGGCGCAAGAAGGCGTACGCGCGGTGCAGCGCCTCGCCGTCCTCGCGGCCGACGTACCCGCCCTCGGTGAGCCGGGCCAGCGCGCTCAGCGTCGTCGGCGGGCGGATCGACTCGTCGGCGCGGCCGTGGACGAGCTGCAGCAGCTGGACGGCGAACTCGACGTCGCGCAGCCCGCCGGCACCGAGCTTCAGCTGGCGCTCGGCCTCCCTGGCCGGGATGTGGTCGAGGACCCGACGGCGCATGGCCCGCGCGGCGTCGACGAAGCCGTCGCGGTCGGCGGCCGACCAGACCAGCGGCGCGACCATCGCCACGAACTCGCGACCCAGCGCGAGATCGCCCGCGACCGGTCGGGCCTTGAGCAATGCCTGGAACTCCCACGGCTCGGCCCAGCGCTCGTAGTAGCTCTGGTGACTGGCCAGGGTCCGGCTCAGCGGCCCGGCCTTGCCCTCCGGGCGCAGCGCCGCGTCGACCGGCCAGATGGTGCCCTCGGCGGTGTGGTCCGCGCAGACCTGCATCAGCTGCGCGGCCAGCCGGGCCGCGACCCGCTCGTCACCCTGGTGGACGAAGAGCACGTCGACGTCGGAGACGTAGTTGAGCTCGTGCCCGCCGCACTTGCCCATCGCCACCACCGCCAGCCGTACGCCGGACGCCGGCTCCCCGACCCGCGCCCGGGCCACGACCAGCGCAGCGTCCAGGGTCCCGGCGGCGAGCTCGGCCAGCTCCGCCGCCGCGTCGTCGACCCCGAGGTGGTGGGTCAGGTCGCGGGCGGCGAGCCGCAGCAGATGGCGGCGGTACTCCACCCGCAGCGCGTCGACGGCCTCCTGGTCCGGCTTGCCGGTGACCGCCTCGACGAGGCGGGCGCGCACCGCCCAGGCGGCCGGGCGGGTCGAGCCGAGGGAGGGGTCGGCGAGCTCGCGCCAGTGCGCGGGGTGGACGGCGAGGTGGTCGGCCAGCGCCGCGCTCGCGCCCAGCACGCACAGCAGCCGCATCGCCGTACCCTCGTCGTCGCGGACGGCGGCGAGCAGCTCGGCCCGGTCCGCCGTCTGCTCGGCGGCCTCGGCGAGGCGGACCAGCCCGTGCAGCGCGGCGTCCGGGTCGGCGGTGCGGCCCAGCAGCGCGAGCAGATCCGTGGCGCCCGGCCCGAGCAGCTCGAGGTCGGCGAGCGCCCGGTCGAGATCGACGAACCCGAGCCGGAGCAGCTCGGTGCGCTGCGAAGCCCGGTTCATCCCAGCCCTACAGCACGGGCAGCATGCGGTCGCGCTCGAAGGCCGAGACCTGGCCGCGGTACTCGTCCCACTCCGCCCGTTTGTTGCGCAGGAAGAACTCGAAGACCTGCTCCCCCAGCGTCTCGGCCAGCAGCTCGGAGTGCTCGGCGACCGCGATCGCGTCGTGCAGGCTCTTGGGCAGCGGCTCGATCCCGAGGCTGCGCCGCTCGCGCTCGGTCAGCGCCCACACGTCGTCCTCGGCCTCGCGGGGCAGCTCGTAGTCGTTCTCGATGCCCTTGAGACCGGCGGCCAGCACCGCGGCATAGGCGAGGTAGGGGTTGCACGCCGAGTCGATGGTGCGCAGCTCGACCCGGGTCGACTGGCCCTTCATCGGCTTGTACATCGGCACCCGCACCATGGCCGAGCGGTTGTTGTGACCCCAGCAGATGTACGACGGCGCCTCGCCGCCGAACATCATCCGCTTGTAGGAGTTGACCCACTGGTTGGTCACGACGCTGATCTCGCTGGCGTGGCGCAGGATGCCGGCGATGAACTGACGGCCGGTCCTGGAGAGCTGGTACTCCGCCCCCGCCTCGTAGAAGGCGTTCTGGTCGCCCTCGAACAGCGACAGGTGGGTGTGCATGCCCGAGCCGGGGTGCGTGGTGAACGGCTTGGGCATGAAGGTCGCCCAGATCCCCTGGTTGAGCGCGACCTCCCGGATGACCGTGCGGAAGGTCATGATGTTGTCGGCGGTCGTCAGCGCGTCGGCGTAGCGCAGGTCGATCTCCTGCTGCCCGGGGCCGCCCTCGTGGTGGCTGAACTCCACCGAGATCCCCATCGCCTCGAGCATGGTGATCGCCTCGCGGCGGAAGTCCGAGCCGTGGGAGTGGGCGGCGTGGTCGAAGTAGCCGCTGCGGTCGATCGGGACCGGCTCGTCGCCCGCGCTCGGCTCGTCCTTGAACAGGTAGAACTCGATCTCGGGGTGGGTGTAGAACGTGAACCCCTGCTCGGCCGCCTTGCCGAGGGTGCGCTTGAGCACGTTGCGCGGGTCGGCGTACGACGCCGAGCCGTCGGGCATCACGATGTCGCAGAACATCCGCGCCGTCGCCGGACCCTCGGCGCTGCGCCACGGCAGGATCTGGAAGGTGGTCGGGTCGGGCAGGGCCAGCATGTCCGCCTCGTAGACCCGCGCGAAGCCCTCGATCGCCGACCCGTCGAACCCGATGCCCTCGGAGAAGGCGCCCTCGAGCTCGGCCGGCGCGACCGCCACGGACTTGAGGAAGCCCAGCACGTCGGTGAACCACAGCCGTACGAACCGGACGTCACGCTCCTCGAGCGCCCGCAGGACGAAGTCCTCTTGCTTACCCATGGCCGCAGCCTAGTGTCGACCCGTGACGAACGTGTTGCGGGACCAGGACCGAAGCACCGGCGGCGCGGCCGTCGTCGACGCGCTGCTCGCCCAGGGGGTGCGCGACGTCTTCGGCATCCCCGGCACCCACAGCCTGGAGATCTACCGGCACCTGGCCGGCTCCGGCATCCGCCACGTCCTTCCGCGCCACGAGCAGGGCGCGGGGTACGCCGCCGACGGGTACGCCCGCACCTCGGGCCGGCCCGGCGTCGTGATCACGACCTCCGGGCCCGGCATCACCAACGCGATCACCGCCCTCGCCACGTCGTACGCCGACTCGGTGCCGGTCCTCGCCGTCTCCCCGGGCCCGGTGCGGGGCACGGTCGGCGCCGACATCGGCTGGCTCCACGAGATGCGCGACCAGCAGGCCACGCTGGCCTCGGTCTGCGCGCGCAGCGTGCGGGTCGAGTCGGCCGACGAGGTCCCCGAGGCCGTCGCGGACCTCTTCGACGGCTTGCGCACCTCGCGTCCGCGACCGGTCCACCTCGAGGTGCCGGTCGACGTGCTGGAGGGACCGTGGACCCGGCGCGCCTGCCCGGTCCGCCCGCCCGGCGCGCCGCCCACGGCCGGCGCCGACGCCGTCGCGCGGGTGGCCCGGCTGCTCACCGCGGCCGCCCGGCCGCTCGTGGTCGCCGGCGGCGGCAGCCGTGGCGCCGCGCCCGCGCTCGCCGCCCTCCTCGACCTCGGGCTCCCCGTGCTCACGACCGTCAACGGCAAGGGCGTCGTCGACGAGGAGCACCCCGGCGCCCTCGGCGCGTCGGTGCGGCTGCCGGAGGCCCACGCGGTGATCGACGACGCCGACGTGCTGCTCGTGGTCGGCAGCGAGCTCGGCGACTCCGACCTGTGGGGCGGCGTGGTCGCGCCCGGCGGCTCCGGACGGATGGTGGTCCGGGTCGACCTCGACCCCGGCCAGCTGCACAAGAACGTCCCCGCCGACGTCCCCGTCCACAGCGACGCCGCCGCCTTCCTGACCGCGCTCGTCGGGCGGCTGCGCGAGGCGGGCGTCGTCCGGCCGCCGGACCCGGACCTGAGGGCCCGGGTCCTCGCCGGCGCGGACCGCGAGGCCGGCCCCTGGGCCCGGATCCAGGGGGAGCTGCGGGCCGCGCTGCCCTCGGACGCCGTCGTGGCGGGCGACAGCTCGCAGGTGACCTACTACGGCACGGTCCACTTCTGGCCGATGACGCCGGCCCACCGGCTGCTCTACCCCACCGGCTACGCGACCCTCGGCTACGGCCTGCCCGCCGCGATCGGCGCCAAGGTCGCCGCCCCGGACCGCGCGGTGATCGCGGTGGTCGGCGACGGCGCGGCGATGTTCACCGTGCCGGAGCTGATGACCGCCGTCGAGCTCGGCCTGGCGCTTCCCGTCGTGGTCGTCGACAACGGCGGGTACGCCGAGATCCGCGAGCAGATGCTCGACCGGGCGATCGCGCCGCTGGGCGTCGACCTCGCCTCCCCCGACTTCGCCGCGCTGGCCCGGGCCTGCGGTGCCCGCGGGGTGCGGGCAGCGAGCGTCGCGGACCTCGGCGCGCTGGTCGCCGAGGCGCTCACCGCGCCCGGTCCGACGCTGATCCACCTGACGGTCTGATCAGCGCGCAGCACCCCGGCTCCGCCGCGACCGGCTCGACGCCGGCGCCGAAGCGCCGCGCGAGCGCTGTCAGGAAGCTCCGGTTGACGCCGCAGACCAGCTCGCGGTGGTCGGCGGCGAGCCGGTCGAAGGGACAGTTGGCCAGGCACAGCGAGCCGTCGTCCTCGGCGCGCGGCTCGTAGCCGAGCGGCGTCAGGGTCTCCACGAGCGATCCGTCGGCGGCGGCGGTCACCGCGTCGGCGGCGTCGTCGGCGGCCGCGGCCAGCGCGTCCGGCATCGGCATCCCGGCGAGGGTGCGCTCCACCGCGTCGGCGAGCACCTGGCCGGCGAGGTCGTAGCGCCGGCTCGGGACGCTCACGCTCAGCTCGCGGCGCGAGCGGCGGTAGAGCTTCGCGGGCCGCCCCGCGCCGGGCCCGGTCCGTCCGGTCAGCCGGCGGAACTCGGTGACGAGCAGGCCCTCGTCGACCAGCCGCTCGAGGTGGAACTTCGCCGTGTGCCGGGGTACGTCGACCCCGTGGGCCGCCTGGTCCCGGCTCACCGCGCCGGGCTGCTCGGCGACGAAGCGGTACAGCGCCCGTCGTATCGGGTCGGCGAGGGAGCCGACACGCGTCACCCGCTGCCCGAACGCCTCGTCCATGACCTGCTCCCCCCGATTTCCAACGGACACGAGTCTTGTCGAAAGATCGCCACAGGTCTACCGTCGAATGTGATGTCCCTTACAAAAGGGGCCGCTCGAGAAAGGGGCCAACCATGGCCAGCACGCACGCGTGGGACCACCTCACCCACGACATGCGCGAGGAGATGCACGACCTCACGCACTTCGCCACCGTCGACGCCGCCCACCAGAGCCGCGTGGCCCTCTGGGCGACCTTCGTCGCGCTCCCCGTCCTGTGGGGACTCGACATGATGACCAACGCCGTCACCGAGAGCACCACGTGGGCGGGCTCGATCTCGACGTGGGCCAACAACCTCCTGCCCGGCAACGCCTCCGACGCGGTGATGTGGGTCGGCGCGATCACGCTCCTGATCGGGCTGCTCGTCGCCGCCATGCCGCAGCTCGGCGCGGACGTCCTCGGCGTCTGGTTCGTGCTGCTCGCGGTCAACCTGTTCAGCGTGGACCAGATGGCCTACCTCGCCCTGGGCATGCTCGCGCTCGCCGTGTGCTGCTTCTCGATGGCGCGGATGATGCGGGGTGATCACCGCCGGGAGGCGTGAGCGCTCACCTCTGTGGCCCGGTGCGAGCGCCGCGCCCAGTCCGTCGGCAGCGCGATGCCGTCGAGGCCGATCCCCTGGAAGATCAGCCGGTAGGCGTCGGGGTCCTCCTGGCGCTGGCGCTCGAACATCCGGCGCAGGCTCGCCCACAGCGGCGTACTGCTCTCCGAGCCGAGGTACTCGCCCGTCGCGGTGCCGGGCAGCACCTGGGTCTGCATGCCCAGCGCGGTGAGCAGGCGCCGCGGCTGCGAGTCCATGATCATCACGACGAAGTCGATGTCGTTGGCGAAGGCGGCCGTGACGATGCCGTGGTAGAGCGCGGCCGCGCACAGGCCCTCGCGTCCGGCACCGGGCCGGACCGCGACCGTCGCGATGTCCCAGGTCCGCTCGGGGTCGACGCCCGCGGCACGTGCCGAGCGCTCGCCGTCGACACCCCACGGCTCCCGCGCGAGGTCGTTGAGCGTCTTCAGCCCGGCCGGACCGGAGGCGATGAACCGGGCCGTCGCCACCGCCTCGTCGCGCTCGTCGAGCACGGTCATGAAGCCGGTGGAGTCGAGATAGGGGCCGTACTCGACCGCGAACTCCTCCGCGGTGTTGCCGTAGCGGTCCAAGAACACGTCGGCCTCGCACCTCAAGGCGGCGGCCAGCTCCTCGCCGACCGGGTCGAGCACGAAGCGCAGGGGGGCGGCGTTCACGATCCCATCCTGGCAGCCGCGAGGTGCGTCGCGCGGGTGAGGTCCTCGCTCCTCCAGCCTCGTACCCAGCGCTCGACCTCGGAGGCCGGCATCGGCCGCGCCAGGTGGTAGCCCTGCACCGTGTCGATGCCCAGCTCGACCAGCACCTCGAGGTCCGCGGCGTTCTCGACGCCCTCGGCGACGATGCGCATGTCCAGCGCGTGCGCGAGCTGGATCGTGGAGGCCACGATCATCCGGCTGCGGCCGTCCACGGCCACGTTGCGGACCAGCGAGCGGTCGATCTTGAGCTCCTGCACCGGCAGGTTGCGCAGGTAGGTGAGCGAGGAGAAGCCGGTGCCGTAGTCGTCGATCGAGACCTGGACTCCGTGGCTGCGCAGGTCCTGCAGCACCTCGCGGGTGTGCTGGGGGTCGGCGAGGAAGGAGTCCTCGGTGACCTCGAGCACCAGGCCCTCGGCCGGGATGCCGCTCTCCGTGACGGCGGCGTAGAGCTGCGGGAGGAACGCCTGGCCGAGAAGCTCGGTCGGCGCGCAGTTGACGGCGACGCGCAGGTCCAGGCCGGCCGCCAGGCGGCGACGGTGGTCCTCGACGGCCTGCCGGGCGATGGCCGTCGACAGGACCGGCATCAGCCCCGCCCGCCGCGCCGCCGGCAGGAACGACACCGGGCTGATCACACCCTGCACCGGATGGCGCCAGCGCACCAGCGCCTCCATGCCGGAGATCCGCATGGCCGCGACGTCGAGCTGTGGCTGGTACCAGACCTCGATCTGGCCGTCGGCGATCCCCTTGCGCAGCTCCTCGGCCAGCTGCAGCCGGGAGCGGGAGAACTCGTCCAGCTCGGCGTCGTACAGCGCCGCCCCCATGCTCGCGTTCTTGGCCTGGTACATCGCGACGTCCGCGCGCCGCAGCATCTCGCCGCTGTCCACGTCGTCGGAGGCGGCGACAGTGATGCCGATCGACCCCGACGGGCAGATCTCGATGCCGTCGACCGCGATCGGCTGGGCGAGGTCGCGCAGCACCTGGTGCGCGGTCTCCAGCAGCTCGATCTCGTCGCCCGCCCCCAGGATGATCGCGAACTCGTCGCCGCCCAGGCGCGCGACCATGGCGTGCTGGTCGACCGCCTCGCGCATCCGCACCGCGACCAGACGCAGCACGGTGTCGCCGACGTGGTGTCCGAGGGCGTCGTTGATCTCCTTGAAGCCGTCGAGGTCCAGCAGCATCAGCGCCAGCGGCCTGCGGTCGGTGAGGGCGTCCTCCAGCCGCACCCGGACCGCCCGGCGGTTGGGCAGCTTGGTGAGGTCGTCGGTCTGCGACAGTGCGAAGGCCTCGGTCGCGCGGTTCGCGTCCTTGAGCGCCAGGCCCATCCGCCAGGCCACGGTGAGCATCGTCAGCAGCGCCGGCGGGAGCGTGTAGTAGGCCAGCGACTCGTCGGGCCGGACCGTCAGCACCGCCGTGGCCACGGCTCCGGCACTGACCAGGACCGTCGTCCCGGCCGCCTTGGGGACGGTCCGGATGACCGACTGCGGCGGACGGCAGGCAGCCGCGACGAGGAGCGCGAAGGCGCCGCCCCACAGCGCATTGCTGACGTTGGCGAAGTCGTACGTGCGCGCCGAGGCCTGCAGCGCGAAGCCGGAGTCCGCGCACGCCAGCAGGACGAACGCGACGCCGAGCATCGCCGACCTCCAGCGGTCCGAGCGCGCCTGGAGCAGCGCCTGGCCGAGGACCGCGAGCGCCAGGACCGTGTCGGCCAGCGGGTAGATCAGCGCCAGCAGCAGCGGCACGCCCTCCTGCCCGGAGGCCAGCCGGACCGGGGTGACCAGGAGCAGCGAGGCCAGGCACGAGGTGGCGCCGCAGATGACGGCGATGTCGAGCCACCCGCGAGTCGGGCGCAGCTGGCGCCGGTCCACGTCGAGCATGAGGTACCCGGCCATGCCGAGGTAGGAGACGAGGAAGAGCCACTCCCCCGGCGCCGGGAAGTGCGCACGGGTCGCGGCGCTCGCGGCGTTCACCGACATCGAGCCCACCGACCACGCCAGCACCGCGGCGAGCAGCAGGAGCAGCCCGGTACGGCGGCCCGGGTAGAGCCGCGCGGCCAGCGCGAGCCGCACCAGCAGCATCGGGAAGAAGATGGTGAGCGTTGTGAGCAGGATCGCCTGGCTCGTCGCGTGGGTGGCGGACTGCGCCACCTGGTTGACGCCCAGCCCGACGATCAGCCAGCCCCAGGACAGGAGGGCCACCACGCGCTCGGCCCGGGCGACCCGGGGTGCGCGCGGCTCGGCACCGGCTCTGCGGCCCACGCCCCCTTCACCCCCTCGCCCGTTGGAGGGCCGCGATCGGCCCACGGTTCCCGTCGACCGGCTCGCGGCGTTCCTGAGCGGTTTCCCGCTCGAGTGCCGACAGGACCCGGTCGACGTCCTCGGTGGACGTGTGGGGGTTCACGAAGCACAGCCGCAGCGCGGTCGCGCCGCCGACCACCGTCGGCGTCACCAGCGCGAGCCCGGCCGCCCGCGCCTCCCTCGACCACTGCTCGTACCGGCTCCGCGTCCAGCCCCGGCGCCGGAACAGGACGACGGACAGCCGGGGCTCGACGGCGAGCTCCAGGACCGGGCTGGCCACGACGCGGTCGGCAGCGTACCGGGCCGTCGCCAGGCAGGTCTCGACCGCGCGGCGGTAGGCGTCGGCTCCGTTGGCGACCAGGGAGGCCCACACCGGCAGGCCCCGGGCCCGCCGGGTCAGGTGGACGGCGTAGTCGGCCGGGTTGTCCGCGCCGTCGTCGTGCGCCGCGTCGAGGTAGTCCGCCTGCTGGCGGTGCGCGGCTCGCGCGACGGCCGGGTCGCGGTACAGCACGCCCGCGCAGTCGAACGGCGTGAACAGCCACTTGTGCGGGTCGATGGTGATCGAGTCGGCCCGCTCGATCCCGTCGAACAGCGCCCGCACGGACGGGGCCAGCACCGCGGCGCCGCCGTACGCCGCGTCGACGTGCAGCCAGGCGCCGTGCCCGGCGCAGCACTCGGCGATCTGGTCGAGCGCGTCGACGGCGCCGGTGTTGGTCGCGCCGGCGCTCGCCACCACGGCGACCACCGTGGCCGGGTCGAGCGCGCTCAGCACCGGTTCGAGGTCCGCCCCGCGCAGCGGGGCGTCCGGGGACCCGGCCCGCACCACGGTGCAGCCCATGATGGCGGCCGCGGCGTCGATCGAGGCGTGGGCTCCGGCGCCGGCCACGATCGTCGTCGGTACGGCGCCGGCCCGACCGTGGCGCGCGGCCACCAGCGCGCTGAGGTTCGCCGTCGTCCCGCCGCTCACGAACGTGCCGTGGGCCTCGGACGGGTAGCCGACCGCGTCGCACAGCCACCGGACGGCGGCCCGCTCCGCCGCGACCACGGCGCCCGCCTCGAGCTCGCTGCCGGCGTACACCGACGCCGCCGACAGCGCCGCGTCGGCAAGGACCGCCGCGGGCGTCGGCGCCCCGCCCACGAACGCGAGGTAGCGCGGATGATCGGCCGGGAAGGCGGTCGGCAGGATCCGGTCGCGCAGCACCGCCCACGTCGCCTCGATGCCGATGCCCGCCGCGCCCACCGCCGGCAGCGGGACCCGCGAGACGGCGGCGAGCGGCGCGGACCGCGCCGGATCGGTCAGCCGGCCGGCGATCCAGGCGGCGAGGTCGTCGAGGGCCCGCTGGTCCTGCGCCGCGAAGTCATGCACGTCCACCCATCGTAGGGGCCGGGCCTACTCGGCCGGGACGTCGGCCGCCAGCTCGGCCAGCCACGCGGCCGGGCTGGCGTCCGACGGCATCCGCCAGTCGCCGCGCGGCGACATGGTGCCCCCCGCGCTGACCTTCGGTCCGTTCGGGAGCGCGGAGCGCTTGAACTGGCTGCTGAAGAAGCGCCGGACGAACACCTCGAGCCACCTGCGGATCGTCGCCAGGTCGTACGACGCCTCGCCGCTCCCCCAGGCGTGGTGGGCCAGGAACGCGATCTTGCCCGGCCGGTAGCCGCGGCGCAGCACGTGGTAGAGGGTGAAGTCCTGCAGCGCGTAGGGGCCCACCGAGTCCTCGGTGCGCTGCTCGCCACCGGGGATCAGCTCGGGGGTGATCTCCTGCTCCAGGATGGCCTGAAGCACCTGATCCGCCTCGTCGTCGTAGTGCCCGTCGTGGAGCTGGTCGGTGTCGATCACCCAGCGGATCAGGTGCTGGATCAGCGTCTTCGGCACGCCGGCGTTGACGTTGTAGTGGGACATCTGGTCGCCGACGCCGTAGGTGCACCAGCCGAGCGCGAGCTCGGACAGGTCGCCGGTGCCGAGCACGATCCCGCCGCGGTGGTTGGCGAGGCGGAACAGGTAGTCGGTGCGCAGGCCCGCCTGGACGTTCTCGAAGGTGATGTCGTAGACCGGCTCGCCGTCGCTGAACGGGTGGTCGAGGTCGTGCAGCATCTGGGTCGCGGCCGGCTTGATGTCGAGCTCGGCGAAGGTGCAGCCCAAGGCCAGCGAGAGCCGGGTGGCATACGACTTGGTGGTCTCGCCGGTCGCGAAGCCCGGCATCGTGAACGCGTGGATGTCGCTGCGCGGGCGGCCGAGCCGGTCCATCGCCTTGGCCGCGACGATCAGCGCGTGGGTCGAGTCGAGGCCGCCGCTCACGCCGATCACGATCTTCGGCTGGCCGATGGCGCGCAGGCGCTGCTCGAGGCCCGAGACCTGGATGTTGTAGGCCTCGTAGCAGTCCTGGGCGAGCCGGGCCGGGTCGTCGGGCACGAACGGGAACCGGGCGACCTTGCGGCGCAGCCCGATGTCGCCGACCGGCGGCTCGAGCTCGAACTCCACCCGGGTGAAGTGCCGGGCGGTGACGCCCTCGGCCTCGCGGTTGTCGTCGAAGGTGCCCTGCCGCATCCGCTCCTGGCGCAGCCGGTCGAGGTCGACGTCGACCACCGTCGCCCGCGGCCCGTCGGGGAACCGCTCGCTCTCCCCCAGCAGGTCGCCCATCTCGTAGACCATGGTCTGGCCGTCCCACGACAGGTCGGTCGTCGACTCGCCCTGGCCGGCCGCGGCGTAGACGTACGCGGCGTTGCACCGGGCGCTCGCGCTGCGCACCAGCAGCCGCCGGTCCTCCGCGCGGGCGATCGTGATCGGGCTGCCGGAGATGTTCGCGAGCACCGTCGCGCCGGCGAGCGCGGCGTTCGCGCTCGGCGAGATGGGCACCCACATGTCCTCGCAGACCTCGACGTGCAGGTCGAGCCCGCGCACGTCGGAGGCGGAGAAGATCAGGTCGTTGCCGAACGGGACCTGCTCGCCGTTGAGCTCGATGCGGCCCTCGGCCGCGCGCTGACTCGCGCCGGCCGCGAACCAGCGGGCCTCGTAGAACTCGCGGTAGGTCGGCAGGTAGGACTTCGGCGCGACGCCGAGCACCCGGCCGCCGTGGATCACCACGGCGCAGTTGAAGACCCGGTTGCCGCTCGCCAGCGGCGCCCCGACCACGAGGACCGGCCGCAGGTCCGCCGAGGCGACGGTGAGGTCGAGGACCGCCTCGCGCACCGCGTCGAGCAGGGTGTCCTGGAGGAAGAGGTCGTCGACGGCGTACCCGGTCAGGCCCAGCTCGGGGAAGACCGCGACCGCCACCCCGTCGTCGTGCAGCGCGCGGGCCTGCTCGAGGATCCGGGCGGCGTTGGTCGCGGGGTCCGCGATGGCGACGGGCAGGGTCACCGCCGCGACCCGGGCGAACCCGTGGGCGTAGGCCGAGTAGAAGTCCACGGGGCGAGTCTAGGGAGGGCGCCTCGGCGAGCGGCACCCCGATGAGTCGGCGGCGCGGCGCCGGTCTGACCCGGCATGAGCCTCGCGAGCAGCCACATCCAGCCCTGCCTGTGGTTCGACGACCGACTGGAGGAGGCGGCGCGCTTCTACACCGCGATCTTCCCGAACTCCTCGATCACGCACCTCGGCCCGGTCGCCGGCGAGTTCACCCTCGACGGGCTCACCTTCCGCGGGGTCAACGGCGGACCCGAGATCGCGTTCTCCGAGGCGGTGTCCTTCTCGATCGTGTGCCGCGACCAGTCGGAGGTCGACTACTACTGGGACTCGCTCGCCGACGGCGGGCAGGAGTCGGTCTGCGGGTGGCTCAAGGACCGGTTCGGACTGTCCTGGCAGGTCGTCCCGGCCCGGCTGCACGACCTGCTCGCCGACCCCGACGCGCGGCGGGCCGAGGCCGCGAGCCGGGCGCTGCTCGGGATGCGCCGGATCGTGGTCGCCGAGCTCGAGGCCGCCGCCGACGCGGCCGCTGCGGGGTGACCGAGCACACAGCGCGCCGGGCCGTCGTACCGGACTAGCCTCGTCAGTGCCCGTCAAACGAACGTGGACCCGCACCTGCGGGCCGCGAGTCACCAGAAACGGAGCTCGACGATGAGCAGCACCACCCCCGAAGAGACCGCGCCGTACGGCGGCGGCACCCCCCCGGCCTCCGGGTCCGCGCCGATCAGGCGGATCCGCACCCACCACCTGCATGAGATGAAGCAGCGCGGCGAGCGCTTCTCGATGCTCACCAGCTACGACCAGCTGACCGCGCAGGTCTTCGACGAGGCCGGCGTCGAGGTCCTCCTCGTCGGCGACAGCGCGTCCAACAACGTGCTCGGCAACGCGACCTCGCTGCCGGTCACGGTCGACGAGCTGCTCCCCCTCACCCGCGCGGTGAGCCGCTCCGTGTCGCGCGCCCTCGTGGTCGGCGACCTCCCGTTCGGCTCCTACCAGGCCTCGCCCGAGCAGGGCTACCTGACCGCCGTACGGTTCATGAAGGAGGGCGGCGCGCACTGCGTCAAGCTCGAGGGCGGCGTCGAGATGGCCCCGCAGATCGAGAGGATGACCCGCGGCGGCATCCCCGTCATGGCCCACATCGGCTTCACCCCGCAGTCCGAGCACGCCCTCGGCGGCTACCGGGTCCAAGGCCGCGGCGACGCCGCCGAACGGATCCTGCGCGACGCCCTCGCCGTCCAGGACGCCGGCGCCTTCTCGGTCGTGATGGAGATGGTCCCCGGCGACGTCGCCGCCGAGGTCACCGCCAAGCTCGACATCCCCACCATCGGCATCGGCGCCGGCAACCGGTGCGACGGCCAGGTCCTGGTCTGGCAGGACGCCTTCGGCCTGCGCACCGGAAAGCTGCCCCGCTTCGTCAAGCAGTACGCCGACCTGCGCTCGGTGCTGCTCGACGCCGCCCGCGCCTACGACACCGAGGTGAAGTCGGGCGCGTTCCCGGGTCCTGAGCACACGTTCTGAGCCGCGCTCAGGTCAGCCCGCGCCGGGCGAGCAGCGGCTCGATCGGCGCGGGCCGGCCCCGCCACCTCGCATAGGACTCCAGCGGGTCGCGGGTGCCGCCGATGCCGATGACGTGGCGCAGGTACGCCTCGCCGTTCTCGCGGGTCAGCCCGCCGTGGTCGCCGAACCAGGCGACGGTGTCGGCGTCGAGGACCTCGCTCCAGATGTAGGAGTAGTACGCCGAGGCGTAGCCGGAGCTGAAGCTGTGGGCGAAGTACGGCGTGGAGTAGCGCGGCGGCACCGCCGGGTTGTCGAGCCCGGAGGCGGCCAGGACGCGCTGCTCGAAGGCGGCGACCTCGGCGACGTCGGTGGGGACGTCGTCGGGCCCGAGCTCGTGCCAGGCGAGGTCGACCAGCGCGGCCGCGAGATACTCGCTCGTCGCGAAGCCCTCGTTGAAGGCCTCGGCGGCACGGAGCCGCTCGACGACGTCGGCGGGGATCGGCTCGCCGGTCTCGTGGTGGACGGCGTAGCTGGCGAGCACCTCGGGCCACAGCAGCCACATCTCGTTGACCTGGGACGGGTACTCGACGAAGTCGCGGAAGACGGCGGTCCCGCCGAACTTGGGGTAGGTCGCCCGGGCCAGGAGCCCGTGCAGCGCGTGGCCGAACTCGTGGAACAGGGTGCGGGTCTCGTCCCAGGTCAGCAGGGTCGCCTCACCGGCCGCCGGCTTCGGCACGTTGAGGTTGTTGACCACCACGGCCGAGTCCACGCCGAGCAGGCCGGACTGGGTGACGAAGCTGCTCATCCACGCGCCGCCCCGCTTGGTGTCGCGGGTGTAGAGGTCGAGCAGGTAGAGCCCGATCGGCGTGCCGTCGCGGCTGACCTCGAAGACCCGGACGTCGGGGTGGTAGCCCGGCAGGTCGGGCCGCTCCTCGAAGGTGAGGCCGTAGAGCCGGCCGGCGGCGAAGAAGACGCCGTCGCGCAGGACTCGCTCGGCCTCGAACCACGGGCGCAGCGCGGCCAGATCGACGTCGTACCGGGCGCTGCGGACCCGCTCGGCGTAGAACGGCCAGTCCCACGGCTCGACCGGGAAGCCGGCGAGCTCGGACATCGCGTCCTGCTCGGCGCGGGCGTTGCGGGCCGCGGGTACGGCGAGCCGCTCGAGCAGCGAGCGCACGGCCTGCGGCGTACCGGCGGTGTTGTCGGCGGTGACCGCCGCCGCGTGGTTGTCGAACCCGAGCAGCCGGGCGCGCTCGGCACGGAGCCGCAGGATGTCGAGCGCCGTGGCACGGGTGTCGTGGTCGCCGCCGCGGCTGCCGCGGCTGCGCTGGGCAGCGGAGAGCCGGCGGCGCAGGTCGCGGTCGGTGAGCGCGGCGAGGTGCGGGTGCGCGGTCGGCAGGACCAGGGTGAGCAGGTGGCTCCCGGTCAGGCCGCGCGCTTCCGCGGCCGCGGCGGCCGCCGACACCTCCCCCGGCGTCAGGCCGTCGAGCGCCGCCGAGTCGTCGACGACGACGGCGAGGTCGTTGCTGTCGGCCTGCAGCGCCAGCTCGAAGGCCGTCTCCTGGCTGGAGATCCGCTCGTTGAGCTCGCGCAGCCGCGCCTTGTCGTCCTCGCCGAGCGCGGCGCCGGCCAGGCGGAACTCGGTGACATAGCGCTCCACGAGGTACACCGCCTCCGGGTCCAGACCCGCCCGGTCGTCGTACACCGCCTGGAGCCGGGCCCACAGCGCCGGGTCGAGCAGGATCGCGTCGGTGTGGGCGGCGAGCCGGGGCGCGAACTGCGCCCGCACGCCGTCGATCACCGGGTTCGCGTCCGCGCCGGCCTTGTTCCAGAACACCCGCAGCACCCGCGTCAGCGTGGTGCCGCTCAGCTCGAGCGGGACGAGGGTGTTCGCGAAGGTCGGTGGCGCCGGATCGGCGCTGATGGCGGCGACCGCGGCGAGCTGGTCGGCCATCGCCGCCTCGATCGCCGGGGCGTAGTCGTGATCGTCGATGTCGGCGAACCGCGGCAGCTGGTGCGGCAGGTCGCTGGTCCCGAGAAGTGCGTCCATCGTCACGACCTCACCCTAGACGCTCTCCGAGCCGGACCGTCGGCGGAAAGCTAGGGCGTGCCGGCCTCCGGGGCGAGCGTGGCGGTGGGCTCCTCGGTCGGCAGCTCCTCGGTCGGCAGCTCCTCGGTCGGCAGCTCCTCGGTCGGCAGCTCGTCGACGGGCAGCTCGTCGAGGGGCGACTCCGGGTCCGGCGTGGGCTCCGGCGTCGGCTCGGGCCCCGGGCCGGGCGTCGGCTGCGGCTCGGTCGACAGCGGCACCGCCGGCACGGCGGGCGCGGCCGGCGTGGGCACCATCGGCAGCACGCCGAGGGCCGAGCGGGTCCGGGCCAGCACCGTCACCCACTCGGCACAGCACGCGGGCGACGCCCCGACGGGCACCGTGACCGGGGCGGTCGCGAGGGCGGTCGCGACGGCGGCCTGGGCGGCGGCCTGGGCGGCGGCCTCGGCGCGGTACTCCTCGACCAGGCGGCCCACCGTCCGCGCGAAGCGGGGCGTGGCGTCGTAGCCGTGCAGAGCCTTGCGCAGCGGCTTCGGGCGCGCGAGGTCCTGGCCGCTGGAGCACAGCAGCACCGCGACACCCAGCGCGGCGTCGTCGAGGTCCTGCACGTCGCGCACCCCGTCGGCGTCGGCGTCGACCGCGACCTGCGACCAGGTCTCGGGAAGCAGGGCCATCGGGCCGAGCGGCGCGTCCCAGCGCGGGTTGCCGTCGAGGTCCCCGGCGTCGGTGTCGGAGACCTGGCTGCGCCCGCCCCTGCCGTTCAGCGCCCGGCCGACCAGGGCCGGCTCGACTCGCCCCTCGACGGTGATCTGGTGACTCAGGTCGCCGCCCCGGCCGTGGTTCGACGCGAGCCGGCCGATCGCCGCCAGCACCAGCCAGTCGAGGTTGCAGGGAGCCGCCGCGTTGATGACCGTCGCCGCCCGCTGGTAGGCCGCCACGGCCGCGGCGGGTACGTCGGCCAGCCGGTCGCCGGCTCCTGCCGCGCTGGAGACGTTGCGGATCACCACCTGCGGCGCGCTCTCCGCGGCAGGCTCGACGGCCGCCGGCGGCGCACTCGCGGGAGCCTCGAGCGCGGCGCTCTCGGCGCCGGTGACGGCATCGGCAGGCTCCGCGCTCGGGCGCGACGAGGGACGCCCACCGACGACTCCGGTCGTCGTGAGGACGACGGCTATGGCCGCAAGCACCGAGATGATGGTGACGACTCGACGCACCCGGCGTCCGCCGAGCCAGTCGGCGACCTCCACTGTCCACCTGCTTCCTGTTCCGTGACCTCCCTAGTGTTCTCCTCGAATCGGCACAACGCAGCCGATTCAGCAGGACTTCACGGGATGTGGTGGATTTCTTCATCCAGATGGGTGAGAGGATGCGCCGGTGGCCGAGCTGATCTTCCGCACCGGGACGATGGACGCCGGGAAGTCGACACTGGCTCTGCAGACCAATCACAACCACGCGGCCCGCGGACGGCGGGGCCGGCTGTTCACCAGCCACGATCGCGCCGGCACCGCCATGGTGTCCTCCCGCCTCGGCCTGGTCGCCGACGCCGAGGAGGTCGCGCCCGGCCTCGACTTCTGGCGCTACACCGTCGACGCCCTCACCCAGGGCGCCCGGATCGACTACCTGATCTGCGACGAGGCGCAGTTCTACACCGCCGAGCAGATCGACCAGCTGGCCAAGATCGTCGACGAGCTGCAGATCGACGTGTTCTGCTTCGGCATCCTCACCGACTTCCGCACCCGCCTGTTCCCCGGGGCGGCGCGCCTGGTCGAGCTCGCCGACCGCACCGAGGTGCTCCAGGTCGAGGCGCTGTGCTGGTGCGGCAAGCGCGCCACTCACAACGCCCGCACCGAGAACGGCGTGATGGTCACCGAGGGCGAGGTGATCGTGGTCGGCGACGTCGACCCCGCCGAGCACGAGCCCGCCGAGGTCGACGACGTCGACGTCGCCTACGAGGTGCTGTGCCGCCAGCACCACCGGCGCGGCATGACCGCGGCCCGGGCCCGCGCGGTCAGCCTCTCCCCGGAGCCGCTGCCGTTCACCTGATCAGGCGAGGCGGCTCAGTCGACGAGGACGGGGATCAACATCTCGTCCGGGGTAAGCGAGCCGTGCATGCCGATCAGCTTGTTCTCGTAGGGGAACCCGTCGGTCGACAGCACCGCGAAGTCGCCGCGGCAGGCGACCACGACGTCACCGATCCGCGGCAGCACCGACGGGTCGACCGGCCCGAACCAGCCGCGGCCGATCGCCTCGGAGCGGCTGAGCACCTCGGCCCGCTCCCCCAGCCGCTCGCGCCAGGTGGCGACCACGTCGGGCACCGCGCCACCGGTGCAGTAGAGGTGGCGGAAGCGCGCCTCGCCGCCGACCAGGGCCACCCCGGAGCGCAGGTCGGCATCGGCGGACACGTCGAGCCGTGAGGTGGCGGGCACGTCGACCATGCCGTGGTCCGCGATCACGACCAGGCGTCGGTCGGCGGGCAGCGCCTCGCGCAGCTGCTCGGCCTCGTGGTCGATCATGGCGAGCTGCTGGAGCCACTGGCTGGAGGCGACACCCCAACGGTGGCCGGTCCAGTCGAGGTCGCCGTCGTAGACATAGGTGAGCGCGGGCTGTCGCGGGGCGGGAGCGGAGGCGCCGACCACGGCCGCGATCCGTTCGCCGACCCGGTCGACGCCGACGTACTCCGCGCCCCGGTGCGCGGCGACGGTCAGGCCGCTGCCGTTGAACTCGCGCTTGTTGACCACCGTCACCCGCACGCCGGCCGCCTGCAGCGACGAGAACGCGGTCTGGTGCGGCTGCCACTGGATCGGGTCGACGTCGCCGTCCCAGAGCAGTGCGTTGAGCAGCTCGCTGGTGCCGGGGATCCGGGTGGTGAAGCCGACCAGGCCGTGCGCGCCCGGGGTGAGGCCGGTGCCGAGCGTGGTCAGCGAGGTCGAGGTGGTCGACGGGACGCTGGCGGTCGCCGGGGTGGAGGTCTCCAGCAGCGCGGAGAGGTACGGCGCCGCGTGGGCGTAGCGCTCGAGCAGCCGGGCGCCGAGCCCGTCGATCAGGAAGACGACGTACGAGGCCGCATCGGGCAGCACCAACCCGGTCGGGGCCGGGCCGAGCGGGCTGCCCAGGGCATGGGCCGCGGCCGGGACGACGTCGCCGAGGGAGCGCACGCCGTACGCCGGCTCGCAGAACGACGCGACCTCCACCCGGTCAGCCCCTCGTCAGCGCCGACAGCGACGCGGCGAACGAGAGCAGCCCGCCGACCGCGTCGGTGCCGTCGGCCGCGGCCGAGACGCGCAGCGAGAAGTCGTCGGAGGACAGGGTCCCGGTGTAGCCGTGGTCGGCCTCGCACTGCGGGTCGTTGCAGTCCGCCGGCTCCAGGTCGACCCGGTTGACCGCGCCCCAGCCGATGGTGAGCACCGCCTCGGCGGGCGGGCGGGGGCCGGCGGTCGGGTTGGTGGTCATCCGGGTGACGACCACGGAGGCGACCGAGCGCAGGCTGACCGCCTCGGTCGAGGTGGAGGTGTACGGCTCGGGCAGCAGGTCGTCGCCGGCGTGCTCGTCGGTGTGGGCCAGGATCAGCCGCGACGGGGTCAGCACGACCACCGTCTGGTGGCGGCGCACCTCGTCGCGCTCGAAGGTCGGCTCGTGGTGGACGTAGTAGGACACCACGTTCTCGCCCGCGACCGCGTCGACGACCGCGTCGGCGACGACCTCCGGGTAGTAGCCGGTGCGGTTGATCGCAGCGCTCAGCTCGGCGCTCCGGTCCCGGTCAGTCATGGCGGCATCCTCGCACGCCCGCCGTCGACGCCGACGAAGGACCACTCCTACTCCGGGATCGTGGTGACCAGGTCGGGCATCCGCCGCACCAGCGAGTCCGGCCGCGGGTCCTTGACCGCGGCGACCCGGACGGAGGCGGTGAGCACCGCGGCGGTGTCGACACCGGCCAGCACGAGCGACAGCTCCAGCGCGCTGACCTGCGGCAGGTCGCCCTGCAGCACGGCGACCCGGGTGATCAGGTCCTCGATCGCCGCCACGTCGACCGGGTCGGCGCCGCGGTAGCCGAACAGCAGCGGCGAGCTCTTCACCTCGCGCACCATCGACGCCACCTCGTGGGCGTTCAGCGGCGGGATCCGGTAGGACCAGTCCCCCAGCAGATCGATGACCGGACCGGAGATGCCGAACGAGACGACCGGTCCGAACAGCGGGTCCTCGAAGGAGCGCACGGAGATGGGTACGCCGGTCGGCGCGTTGCGCTGCACGACGAAGCGCCCGACAGCGGGGTCGACGAGGCCGGCGAGGTAGTCCCAGGCCTCGGTCATGTCGTGCGGGTCGGGGATGTTGCGCCACACGTGGATCTGGTCGGGCCGCTCGCGCACCGACGACAGCGTCGACTTCAGCACGACGTCCCAGCCGAGCCGCTCGCCGGCAGCGACCGCCTCGTCGACGTCGGCGACCACCTCGGAGGGCCACAGCTCGATGCCGTAGGCCCGCAGCAGCGCGGTCACCTGGTCCTGGTCGAGCTCGACCTCGCGGTCGGCGGCGACCACCTCGGGGTCGGCGAGCACCCGGTCGACGAGGCGTCGGGCGCTGTGCGTGTCGACCTCGCCGGCGTCGGCCACCGGGCCGTCGGGGGCGTGCAGCCACACGGCGTACTCCACGACCCGGGCCAGGGCCCGGACCGCCGCCTCCACGGCCGGGTACGACGGCACCGAGCCGCGTCCCGCCGACGAGCCGGCGACGTCGGGGACCCGCAACAGCTCCGGGATGCCCTCGGCGCCGAGGAAGGAGGACACGAGCGGCTTGTCGGACTGCTCCCCGACCGCCGCGAGGACGTTGGCGACCTCTTCGCCGGACACGTCGAGCGGCGGGATGTAGACCGCGATGACCGAGTCGACGTCGGGATCGTCGATGGCGTCGTCGAGGGCGTCCTCGAAGTCCTCGGCGGTGGCGTCGGCACCGAGCGCGACCGAGCGGTTGACGACCAGGCCGACCGCCGAGGCGGCGTCGGCGGCGAGCAGCCCGAGCGCGTCGGAGTTGCCGACGATCGCGACCCTTCTGCCCCGGGGCAGGGGTTGGTGGGCGAGGAGCTGGGCGACGTCGAACATGTCGTCGAGAGTGTCGACCTGGATCACGCCGGCCTGGCGGAACATCGCGTCGACGGCGGCCTGCGGGGCGCCGATCCGCCGGACCGTGTGGCCCATCGGCACGCCCTGCGTCGTGCGGCCCGACCGGACCGCGACGATCGGCTTGCGCGCCGAGACCCGGCGGGCGATCCGGGAGAACTTGCGCGGATTGCCGATCGACTCGAGGTACATCATCACGACCTCGGTGGCGTCGTCCTCCTCCCAGTACTGCAGGAGGTCGTTGCCGGACACGTCGGCACGGTTGCCGGCGCTGACGAAGGTGGAGATGCCGAGACCCCGGTTCTTGACCTTCTCCAAGATGGCCGAGCCGAGCGCTCCGGACTGGCAGAAGAAGCCCGCACGACCGCGGGCCGGCATCACCGACGACAGCGAGGCGTTGACCTGCACCACCGGGTCGGTGTTGAGCACGCCCAGGCAGTTGGGGCCGATCAGCCGCAGGCCGTAGGAGCGGCACAGCCCGGCCAGGTGTCGCTGCCGCTTGCGGCCCTCCTCGCCGGTCTCGGCGAAGCCCGACGAGATGACGATCAGGCCGTGGACGCCCTTGTTGGCGCAGTCGAGCACCACGTCGGTGACCGCGTCGGCCGGGACCGCGACGATCGCGACGTCGACGTCGTCGGGGATCTCGTTGACGTTCTTGTACGCCGGGATGCCCGACACCGCGGGCGCGCTCGGGTTGACGACGTAGACCCGGCCGGTGAAGTCGCCGTTGACCAGGTTGCGCACCAGCACCTGGCCGATCGTGTCCTGCCGGCGGCTGGCACCGATGATCGCGACCGAGCGCGGGTGGAAGAAGCGGTGGATCGAGGCGGCTTCGGCGGCGTGCTCCCGGCCGTGCATCACGCCGATCGCCGTGTCGGTCGGGTCGATCGGGAACTCGAGGGTGATCACACCGTCGTGGTAGCCGCTGACCACCTTGTAGCCGGCGTCGCGGAAGGTCTGGATCATCCGGGAGTTGTCGGGCAGCACCTCCGCCGTGAACCGCTCCACCCCGCGCTCCCGACCCGCCTGGGCGAGGTGCTCCAGGAGCAGCTGGGCGATGCCGCGGCCCTGGTGCTCGTCCTCCACGAGGAAGGCGACCTCGGCCTCGCGGTTGGCCACCACGTCGTACCGGCCGACCGCGATCATCCGCTCCTGCAGGAGCAGCACCAGCGCCACCCGGTCGCGGTGGTCGACGTGGGTGAACCGGCGCACGTCGCGCTCGGACAGCACCGGCATCGGTGAGAAGAAGCGGTAGTACTTCGACTCGTCGGAGACGCGCGCGTAGAACTCGACCAGCAGCTCGTCGTCTTCGGGACGGATCGGCCGGATGTGGGCCGTCCGCCCGTCACGGAGCAGGACGTCACCCTCCCAGTGCGCCGGAGGCGCCTCGATCTCGTCGGTGGGGGTCGGGTCGCCGGGGCTCACAGGGAGAATCTATCGGGTCGGTGGGGCGGTCCCAGCCGGATATCGCGACCGCCGGTCTACGTGCGTCGGTGGAAGCGGATGTCGCCGTCGGGCAGTCGTTCGTGGGTGTAGCGGTGGTCGTGGATGCGTTGGTGGTGGTGTCCACACAGGCTGATGCCCAGGTCCAGGTCGGTCGATCCGCCGCCCGCCCAGTGAGGTCGGCCGGGGGCGCGGTGTCGGGATTGCTCCGGGTCCGTTTCCCCCGACCGCCTGCCCGAACCGGACGTGCGGCTTTCACCGCATCCGGCTCTCCACGAGTCCCTCAGGACGGTGCTGTTACTGGCTGTTGGGTCCATGGCGTGGGGATCGCGGCTCCCCGGTAGCGGTGACGAACGATCGTCATCGTGGCGGGTTGCCACAGGTTCACGCCGTCCTGCGCTCGGGGCCACCAGCCGTGCTGGCGGTTGTAGTAGCGCCGGAAGATCCACTTCGTGGGCCGTTTGGGGTGTCGCTTGCGTAGCCATCGCCACACGCTCCACCACAGGTAGTCGTGGAGGTTGGAGTAGGCGTCGCTTGATGCCCCGTGCCGGAAGTAGATGGCCCATCCGCGAGTGATGCTGCTGAGACGTCGAAACACCTCGCTCACGTCGCTGGTCGTGATTGTGCTGGTGACCGCCTTGACCTTCCGTTTGATCGAAGCCATCGACTTCGCTGACGGGTAGGTGTAGACGTGTCGCCGGTCGCTTCCTCGTTGCTGGTGCCGCCGGATGCGGAACCCGAGAAAGTCGAACCCCTCGTCGATGTGGACGACCTGGGTTTTGTCCGGCGCGAGCCGGAGCCCGATCCGGTCCAAGACGTCCGCGACCTCGTCCCACAACTGCCGGGCGTGTCGCTCGGTCCCGAACACCATGACCACGAAGTCGTCGGCATACCGGACCAGCCGATAGGTCGCTCCTCCTCGGTTGCGGTGTCGGTAACGGGCGCTGGCGTTGGGCAGTTGCGCCGCGACTGCGGCGAAGTGCTCATCGAGCACGCTCAGGGCGAGGTTGGCCAGCAGCGGCGACAGGATGCCGCCCTGAGGGGTGCCGGTATGGGTGTCCCGGTTGAGTCCTTCTTCGTCCAGCAGGCCCGCCTTCAAGAACGCCTTGACCAGCCCCAGGACGCGCTTGTCCCCGACCCGTCGACGTAGACGGTCCATCAAGACCGTGTGGTCGATCTCATCGAAACAAGCCGCGATGTCGCCCTCGAACACCCACTCATAGCCGGTGCGGGCGTACAGGCGGATCTCCTCGATCGCGTCCTGGGCTCGGCGTCGGGGACGGAAACCATAACTGCACGGATCGAAGTCCGCTTCCAAGATCGGCTCCAACACCAACTTCAAGGACGCCTGCACCACCCGGTCCCGCACGGTCGGAATCCCCAGCCGACGGACCTTGCCGCCCGCTTTCGGAATCTTCCTCTCCCGAACCGGGAGCGGCTCGAACGCGCGGGACTTCAGATCGCCGCGCAACTCGGACAAGAACCCGCTCACTCCACGTTCAGAGCGCTCGATCTCACCCGCTGTCTTGCCGTCGATCCCGGCAGTACGTGCCCCCTTGTTCCCCCGGACCCGCTCCCATGCCAAAGCAAGAAAGGCCGGGTCCACCACGAGGTTGAACAGATCATCGAACCGGCGGCCAGGATCGGCCGCCGCCCATTGGTGGAACTTGGTCTGAATCTCCAGTACCCGCCGTTCGGCCCCATAGGGGCTCTCCAGCATGGCGTCGATATTCACCGACGCGTCTTCTGACATGACAGTCCCTTCGTTGCCTGACTCGCTGCCGCCCTTCGCCATGACGCCCGCGATGCACGTCGCGTGACCGGCTTTCCCGGCCTCGGACTACTACGGCGGCTCCGCCCCATCCCGACGCTTCGGCCGACGGTGTGCCTACCCGGACCCGCTGGCTGCGGGGCCTGTTGTGCTGTTCCGGGACACGACCGGGATGGTTCCCGTGTTCACCTGCTACCGCTCGACGAGGGAGGAGCCCAGCTTTACCCCGACGGCCCCCGCGGCTACGCCGCAGACCTTCACCACGGGCTGACCAGACCACTGGCTGCGGCTGGCCGGACGACGCACCCGACCCATTCGGCGTCGCGCACCGTACACCGGCCCATATCCACCAAGTTTGAGCCGGCTCCACATAACGAGGCGTCTGACACTGGTTCCTCGCGTACTCCTTCTCATCACGCTCGCCGGACCCGGCCCGTCTGGTGATCCCGGACCGTCCCGGCTTTGTCAGGGCTGCTTCCCACCCTCCCCGGCACCTCCCGGATCAGGCTGCCCTCAGCTTCACCGGACTGCTGCGACAGACCGGCGACGGAGGTCTCTCACCTCCATTCGGTAGAACAGGCGCCTCACGGCGCACCGGGTCGAGATGGTGCATATGGCACCAGCGGGCCGGGATCGAGCAGCCCTCGGCCCGGCACACGTGGTCGCGCAGCCGGATCGCCGCCCGCTGCGCAGGCTGGAACAGCCGGGCCGACCGCCCCAGGTCGAGCACACGGCCCCGGCCGTCGAGCACCACGGGGATGATCCGGGCCTGGCAGGCCAGACGCCGTGCCTCGGCCGCGGAGATGGCCTCCTGGCCCTCACCGGTGAGCAGGCCCGCGGTGGCGAGGTCAGCACGGAGCTGGTCGATGTCGATGGTCACCGCGACCGTGGTCGCGTCCCCACCGTGCTCGGGAAGCCGCTCGGGGTCGATGAGCTCGAGCAGGTCCATCAACGCCCACGCCCGGCGACGGTGGAACGGCGAGCGGGCCGCCTCCGCGTTGGCCTGCGCCGAACGGTCATGATCGGGCCGGGCAGGGTTGGTGTGGGCGTCGAGGTACCCCTTGAGTCGCTCCACCGCCCCGGTCGGCAGAACGCCCGACAGGCGGGAGCGTCCCTCACCCAGGTTGCGGAACTTCAACGACGCCCGATCACGCGCCGCGGCCTCCTCGGCCTCCAGCCGGCGGGCCTCTTCGGCCTCGGCGATCTCCGGGGCCACGACGTCGAGGATCCGGCGCCCAAGACGGCGCAGCTCGACCGGGCCGAACTCGGCGGCGTACTCGAGCAGCCGGGCCTCGGCATCGGCTCGCAACTCGGTCCCGAGCCGCTCGGGCAGATCGGCGACGGTGGAGGCGATCGCACGCGCCTGCGCCGCGTTCACGGCACCGGCGCGCAGGCCGGCAGCCACCAGCGGCCGCTCCTGCAGCGAGCTCGCCAGCCGCAGGTCGGCGCTCGTGGCCGCCGGGTCGAGACGGGCGGCATGCGCCAGCCACGCACCGGCATCGCGGGCGCCGTGCTCGGCCGCGACGTCACCCGCATCGGCAAGACAGCGCAGCCGCAGCTCGTCGGCCTGCGCCACCAGCGCGACGGACTCCAGCAGCAGACGCTCCTTCTCCGCCGTGGACAGGTAGAGCGGCTGCACGTCGGCGACTCGATCGAGCACCGCGCGCGCGTCGGCCACCGCGGCCAGCAGCGGCTGGACCAGCGAAGGTGCGACGGTCATCGTGCAGCCTTTCCCGAGAGTCGACGTACGTCGATCCTACCGCCTCGGTTCGAACATACGCTCGAACAACGTGGTGGCTGTGGACAACCCCCCTGTGGACACCGCCGCGGACGCCGCCGATCACGCGGACGACATCACCCCGACCTGATCGGCGAGCCCCCGACCCGCATGTCGGACCGACCCGGAAGAATGCCGCCCATGGCACGGCGTACGAAGGCAGATCCCCTCCCTGAGGACTTCGAGGAGCACATCCTCGACACCGACATCCGCGACGAGATGCAGTCGTCGTTCCTGGAGTACGCCTACTCCGTCATCTACTCCCGCGCCCTGCCCGACGCGCGCGACGGGCTGAAGCCGGTGCAGCGCCGGATCCTCTACACGATGAACGACATGGGCCTGCGGCCCGACCGCGGCCACTCCAAGTGCGCGCGCATCGTCGGTGAGGTCATGGGCCGGCTGCACCCCCACGGCGACGGCGCGATCTACGACGCCCTGGTCCGCACCGCGCAGCCGTGGGCGCTGCGGCTGCCGATGGTCGACGGTCACGGCAACTTCGGCTCTCCCGGCGGCGAGGACCCGCCGGCGGCGATGCGCTACACCGAGGCCCGGATGGCGCCTCCCGCCGTCGCGATGACCGAGTCGATCGACGAGGACACCGTCGACTTCAAGCCCAACTACGACAGCCGCGAGTACGAGCCCACCGTGCTCCCCTCGGCGATCCCCAACCTGGTGGTCAACGGTACGACGGGCATCGCGGTCGGCATGGCGACCAACATGGCGCCCCACAACCTGGTCGAGGTGGTCCAGGCGCTGCGCCATCTCATCCAGCACCCCAAGACCGACATCGACGGCCTGATGAGGTTCATCCCGGGGCCCGACCTGCCCACCGGCGGCAAGATCGTCGGCCTCGACGGCATCCGCGACGCCTACGAGAGCGGTCGCGGCATCTTCAAGATGCGCGCCACCGCCCGGATCGAGAGCATCGGGCGCCGCAAGGGCATCGTGGTCACCGAGCTGCCCTACAACATCGGCACCGAGAAGGTCGTCGAGCGGATCAAGGTGCTCGTGCAGTCGAAGAAGCTGCAGGGCATCGCCGACATCAAGGACCTCACCGACCGCGAGAACGGGCTGCGCCTGGTCATCGAGGTCAAGAACGGCTTCGTCCCCGAGGCGCTGCTCGAGCAGCTCTACAAGCTGACCCCGCTCGAGGACTCCTTTGGCATCAACAACGTCGCCCTCGTCGACGGCCAGCCGCGCACCATGGGCCTCAAAGAGATGCTGGAGGTCTTCCTCGAGCACCGCTACGACGTCGTCCGCCGCCGCTCGCAGTTCCGCCGCAACAAGAAGGCCGCCCGGCTCCACCTGGTCGACGGCCTGCTCCTGGCCCTGCTCGACATCGACGAGGTCATCCAGGTGATCCGCACGAGCGACAACTCGGCGGCCGCCAAGGAGCGGCTGATGAGCGTCTTCGAGCTGTCCGAGGTCCAGGCCGAGTACATCCTCGAGATGCAGCTGCGCCGGCTCACCAGGTTCTCCCGCCTCGAGCTGGAGAAGGAGCAGGAGGAGCTGCGCAAGGAGATCGAGGAGCTCGACGCGATCCTCGCCGACGAGGGGCTGCTCAAGAGGCTGGTGTCCACCGAGCTGGCCGAGGTCGCCAAGACGTTCGGCACCCCGCGGCGCACCGTCTTGCTGGAGTCGGCCGGCACCACCGCCGTCGCCGCCGCGGCCGCGCCGCTCGAGGTCGCCGACGACCCGTGCTTCGCGCTGCTGTCCTCCACCGGCCTGCTGGCCCGCACGAGCAACGCCGACGAGATCGGCACCGGCGGCGACCGGGCCAACCACGACGTGGTCGTCTCCGCCATCCGTACGACGGCCCGCGCCGACATCGGCGTGCTCACCTCCGCCGGGCGCCTGGTCCGGCTGGCGGTCCTCGACCTCCCGGCGATCCCGCCGTCGGCCAACGAGCCCAACCTCCAAGGCGGCCTGCCGCTGTCCGAGGTGCTCGAGCTGGCCGCCGGCGAGCGGGCGCTCGCGCTGACCACGCTGAGCGCCGAGGGCCCCGGCCTCGCGCTCGGCACCCGACAAGGCGTCGTCAAGCGGGTCAACCCCGAGGTGCTGAGCAAGGACGAGTGGGAGGTCATCGGCCTCAAGGAGGGCGACGAGGTGGTCGGCGCGGTCCAGCTGAGGACCGGCCAGGAGGAGCTCTGCTTCGTCACCTCCGACGCCCAGCTGCTCCACTTCCCGGCCGACTCGGTTCGCCCCCAGGGCCGCTCGGGCGGCGGCATGGCCGGCGTCCGGGTCGCCGACCGCGAGCGGGTGGTCTGGTTCGGCGCGCTCGACCTGAACTCGCCCGGCGGCGTGGTCCTGGTGACCTCGTCCGGCTCCTCGACCGCTCTGCCCGGCACCGAGCCCGGCTCGGTCAAGGTGACCGACTTCTGGGAGTACCCCGCCAAGGGCCGGGCGACCGGCGGCGTGCGCTGCCACCGCTTCCTCAAGGGCGAGGACGGCATCGTCTTCGCCTGGGCCGGACCCGCGCCGGCCCGGGCCGGCGCCGCGAGCGGCGCGCCCGTCGACCTGCCCGAGGCCACCGGCCGCCGGGACGGCTCCGGCGTGCCGAGCAGCCAGGCGCTCGCCGCAGCGGCTGGTCCGCTGGCCGTGACCCTGGGTGTGTCAGGGTGAGCGCATGACGACGACCTCGACCCGCGTGGCCGCGGGCCTGCTCTCCGCCCTCGTCGCCGTCGGCGGCCTGACCGCCTGCTCGGGTGACGACGGCGGCGGCTCGTCGAAGACCGAGTCGTGGTCCGACGCCGGCGCCAAGGCCAAGAGGCTGCTCGACGACACCAGCGGCATCGAGGTCTCGCTCTCGACCGACGACGACCCCGGCACCGACTACCTCTCGGCCGCGAGCGGCACCATCGTCGCCGACCCGCCGGCCTTCGAGGGCACCGTCGCGGGCCGGGTCAGCGGATTCGACGCGAGCTCGATCGACGTCGTGTCGGTCGACGGCACGCTGTGGATCAACGCCCCGATCCTGGGGTGGACCGACCAGTACCAGCCGGCCGACCTGTGCGCCCCCGACCCGGCCCAGCTGCTCGACCCGACGACCGGCGTCTCCACGGTGCTCACCAGCAGCACCGACGTGAAGGCCGGAAAGTCCGAGCGCGGCGGCAAGGACAACAAGGAGATCTTCCACACCTACGCCGGCACGGCCACGGGCGACTCGATCCGCACGATCCTGCCCTGCGCCGAGGGTGACGACTTCGAGGCGACCTACCGCCTCGACGACGAGGGCCACCTGCGCACCGCCCGGCTCACCGGCGTCTTCTTCAAGGACTCCGAGCCGCTGACGTACACCATCGAGGTCACCGCCTACGACGTCACGAAGGACATCTCGGCTCCGAAGTGAGCCGCCACCAATGAGCGCGGCGAACCGGCTGCTGCTGGCCTTCTGCGCGATCGCCGTCGCGTTCGCGGCGGTCGACACCTATGTCGTCGTCCTGGCGCTGCCGGACATGATGGCGGGCGCCGGGATCCCGGTCGAGGAGCTGCAGCGGGCGGCGCCGATCGTGTCGGGCTTCCTGCTGGGGTACGTCGCGATCCTGCCGCTGATCGGCCGGATCGCGGACCTGCGCGGACAGGTGCCGGTGCTGGCGATGTCGCTGGTGGTGTTCTCGGTCGGCTCGCTGGTCACCGCGATCTCCTACGACCTGCCGAGCATGGTCGCCGGCCGGTTCCTCCAGGGCGTCGGCGGCGGCGGGCTGGTCCCCGCGACCATGTCGTTGGTGGCCGCGCTGTACCCGGTCGAGCGGCGCGGCCTCCCCCTCGGCATCGTCTCCGCGGTCCAGGAGTTCGGCAGCGTGCTCGGCCCGCTCTTCGGCGCCCTCGTGCTGTCCTTCACCTCCTGGCGCGGCATCTTCGCGATCAACCTGGCCGTCGGCGCGCTGCTCGTGGTCGCGGTCGGCCTGGTCGCCCGCGCCGCTTCGCAGGTCGAGGAGGTCGCACGGCGACCGTCCCGAGATCCCCGCCGCGTCCTCGACCGACTCGTCGCGCTGCTGCTGCTCGCGACGACCCTGGTCTCCGGCCTCCTCACCTTCGCCGAGCCGGGCGGCCTGCAGCGCGACCTGACTTGGGGCCGGCTGTTCATCCCGTACGTCGACGGCGGCAGCCGCTGGGTCACCCCGGTCGGCGTCGCGAGCATCGTGGCCTTCGTGCTGCTCGTGGCCTGGTGCTGGCTCCGGCCGCGGGCGCTGGTCGACCTGCGCGACTGGCTGCGGCACCTGCTCGCGGCCGACCTGCTCGGCGCCGGCCTGCTCGCGGTCGTCCTCGGCGGCATCGTGCTGGCCTTCGCGACCGCCGACCCCGAGGTGGCGGTGTTCTCCCCGCAGGGGCCCTGGTTCCTGACCGGGTCGGCGATCGCGCTGGTCCTGCTCGTCGCCCATCTGCGCCGGGCGGCGGCGCCGATCGTGCCCCGTGGGGCGCTGCGGCCGATGCCCGCATGGGGCGCCCTCGTGGTCAGCTTCCTGGTCGGCTGGGCCCTGATCGCCGCTCTCGTCGACATCCCGCTCTTCGCCCGCACCACCACCGAGCGCGACTCCCAGCTCGGTGCGGCGCTGGTGCTGCTGCGCTTCCTGGCCGCACTGCCGATCGGCGCGGTGCTGGGCGGCTGGCTGCTGCGGCGTACCAACGCCGGTGTCCTCACCGCCGTCGGCATGCTCGCCGCCAGCGGCTCGTTCGTCGTGATGGGCGGGTGGGACGCCCACAGCCTGGAGGGCTTCACCGCCACCGTCCCGCTGGTCGTGGGCGGTCTCGGCTTCGGCCTCGCCCTGGCTCCCGTCAACGCCGCGATCCTGGCCAGCACCGACGACGACGCCCACGGCCTGGCCAGCGCCCTCGTGGTCGTCGCCCGGATGGTCGGCATGCTGGTCGGCATCTCGGCGCTGACCACGATCGGCCTGCGCCGCCTCTACGCCGCCCAGGCCGCCGACCCGAGCCTCGGCCTCACCGAGCTCGGCATCCTGCAGGAGCAGGCGGTCTTCCGGGGCGCCTCCGTGGCGGCGTTCGCCGCCGCCGTGCTGGCCGTGGCGGTGTTGTCCAGAGCACACACCCGCGACGTGGACACCGCCGAGGTGCTGCGCGCGGGCGGATAATCTGCGGTCATGGGTGATTTCGATGATCTGCTGAAGGCCAACCAGGAGTACGCCGCCGACTTCGCCGACGGCGGGTTCGACGGAATCGCACGAGCCGGCCTCGCGCTGGTGACCTGCATGGACTCCCGGATCGACCCCCTGGGTCTGACCGGCCTGAAGCCCGGCGACGCGAAGATGCTGCGCAACCCCGGTGGCCGGGTCGACGACCTGACCCTGGACGCGCTCGTGATCTCGGTCCACATGCTCAACGTCGACCGGATCATGGTCATCCCCCACACCCGCTGCGCGGTGGCCAGCAACAGCGAGGCCACGCTGCGGGAGCGACTCGACGCGTCGACCGGCCAGGACACGTCCTGGCTCACGCTGCCGGTCACCGACGGCCAGGCGGCCGCGCTGTCCGCCGACGTCCAGCGGGTCCGCGCCCATCCCCTGATCCCCGACACGGTCAAGGTCGGCGGGTTCATCTACGACGTGGACACGGGCCTGCTCGACCAGGTGCTCTGATCACAGCAGGTCGCGCAGCCGCTGGTCCACCAGCGCGCCGGGCAGCCCGCCCAGGCCGGCGCCGAGCGCGGCGAGGTCGCCGAGCCCGGTGATCCGGTCCAGCAGGGCCGTCGTGGCGCCGACCGGGTCAGTGCCGAGCGGCACGTCCATCAGCAGTGGGCAGTCGACGGCGCCGCCGTCGGGCTCCGGCGGCAGCCGGCTCGTCCAGCAGCCGGTCTCGAGCCGCAGCGGCGCGGTGGGCCCGACGCCGTCGGCCAGCACGTCGACGTACCAGAACAGCTCGCCGACCGGGATCCGCAGGTGTCCCCGGCGCGCCTTGGCTCCCCGGGCCTTGAGCAGCTTGACGACGGCGGTGCGGTCGGCGGTGCTCATGGGCTCATGCTGGCACAGGTCAGGCGGCGGCCGTGAGCCTCCCGGACCCGCCGCTCGGGAAGACGCCGACGGCCTCCCGGAGCCGGGCCGGGTCGAGATCCTGGTTGGTGGTCAGCACGGTGACGCTCATCAGGAGGCCCCCGATCGGTCGAGGGCGGAGACCACCGGCCGGACCTGGGCCAGCCAGGCGGCGTAGGCGCCCGGGTCGTCGTGCTGGCTGTCGAGGACGTAGAGGCCCCGCACGGTGGCGAAGCCCAGCTCGGCCAGCACCGGGCGCAGCGTCAGCTCGGCGGCGAGGGCGTGGCCCGGACCGGCCCCGAGCATCAGGGGTACGGCGACCGCGGGCCGCGGCCGTGCCTCGAACCGGTCGAGGAAGACCTTGAGCAGCCCGGTGTACGTCGCCTTGTAGGTCGGGCACGCGAAGACCACGACGTCCGCCGTCCCGACCTGCTCGACCAGGTCGCGGGCCTCGGGGTCGTCCCAGGCCAGCAACCCGGCTCCCGCGGTGGCGAGGTCGACGACCAGGTCGGGCGCCGCGCCGGTCAGCTCGGTGGCGAGCAGGGTGGCGGCGCTCAGGGTGCGCGAGGCCGGCTTGGGGTTGCCGACGACGACCGCGGTGCTCACGCGACCACCTGCCGAGCGCCGAAGGGCACCGCCCCGGCCGATGGGGCGGCCGGCGACGGGTGCGACCACAGGCCGCGCCGGGCGAGCTCGGGCAAGACGCCTTCGCCGAACCAGTAGGCCTCCTCGAGGTGGGGGTAGCCGGACATCACGAACTCGGAGATGCCCACCTCGGCGTACTGCTCGACCAGGTCGGCGATCTCGGTGAAGCTGCCGACCATGGCGGTCCCGGCGCCGCCCCGCACCAGGCCGACCCCGGCCCACAGGCTCGGGTGGATCTCCAGCGCGTCCTTGGTGCCGCCGTTGAGCTCCAGCATCCGGGCCTGGCCGACCGACTCGCTGCGCCGCAGCCCGGCCTGCATCTGGGCGATCTGCTCGTCGCTGATGCCGTCGAGGAGCCGGTCCGCCTCGGCCCAGGCAGCCGCGGAGGTGTCGCGGGCGATGGAGTGCAGCCGGATGCCGAAGCGCAGCTCGCGTCCCTCGTCGGCGGCCAGCTTGGCCACCCACTCGATCTTCTCCCGTACGGCGGCCGGCGGCTCGCCCCAGGTCAGGTACACGTCGACGTGCCGGGCGGCCACCCGCCCCGCCGCCTCCGAGGAGCCGCCGTAGTAGATCTGCGGCTGCGGGTCCGGGATCTGAGCCAGCACCGCGTCGAGCCGGTAGTACACGCCGTCGTGGGTGGGCAGGAACCAGTGGAACGTGAGCTGTTGTGTCATGTCGTCCTTCTGTGTCGTGGTCAGAGCTGGCCGTGGTTGGGGGGCAGCCGGCCGTCGAGGGCCCAGTGCCCGAGGTGGCGCACCTTCCAGGCGGCCGGGTCGTGCAGGGTGTGGGTGCGGGCGTTGCGCCAGTGCCGGTGCAGGTTCAGCGAGTCCAGCGCGGACCGGGTGCCGGCGACCTCGAACAGCCGCGTGCCCGCCTCCAGGCTGGCGCTGGTCGTGGCCGCCCGGGCCGCGGCGACGGCGAGACTGGCCGCGCCGGCCGACTCCGCGTCCAGCGCGGCGTGCAGCAGCTGCGCGAAGGCGCCGTAGGTCTGCGGCCCCTCGAAGGTCAGGTGGTACGGCGTCAGCCGGTCCGTGCGCACCGCGACCCCGTCGAGCCGGACCGTGCCGCTGGCCGTCGTCCGCTGGCCCATGCCGGGTCGGGCTGCTGGTCATCACTGCTCCTCAATCCGGGTATGTGGATCAGATTGCTCGACTTTGACGGATCAGACAAGGCGAAACGGCCCGATTCGCCGTCGCCATGGACGACGGAGCCATCGGCCGCGCCTTCCACTCCGCCTGGAGGCGGCACCGAGGTGCCGCACCAGACTTTCTATAGTAATTCACTCAGATTAATGTATATGAGGGGTCGCCGTGAGGATCGAGCAGCTGGAGTACGTCGCCGCCGTGACGCGGCACGGGTCGCTGCGGCGCGCGGATCAGCCGCCAGGGACTGGACCTGCTGCCGGCATGGTGGCCGTGCTGGATGCCGTCGACCGGCTCCGCACCACTGCCGGCGACCAGCACAACGTGAGCCGCGCCGCGGTCCGCGACCTCCACGCGGCGCTCGTGGCGCACGCGCGGAGGCTCGCCGCCTGAGCGCCCGGACGGCGCGGGCGCCGGTGCACCGGATCAGCTGCACCAGGGCGATCAGCACGACGATGCAGGCGATCATGGGTTCCGCCCATGCCACCCCCGGCGGATCCGTCGGCGAGTCAGCCCGGCACCCGGAACCCGCGGAAGACCACCTCGCGGCGGACCTCGAACCCGAGGGCCGCGTAGAGCCGCAGGGCCGGCGCGTTGTCGGCAGCGACATGGAGGAACGCCCGCTCTCCGCGGGCCCGGATCCGCCGCGTCACCTCGGTCACCAGCAGCCCCGCCAGCCCGCGCCCGCGCGCCTGCGGCGCCGTCGTCACCGCGCTGATCTCGCTCCACCCGGGCGGCCGCAGCCGCTCGCCGCTCATCGCGACCAGCACGCCGCTCTCGCGCACGCCGAGGTAGGTGCCCATCTCGTGGGTCCGCGGCCAGAAGGGCCCCGGGCGGGAGCGCTCGACGAGGGCCAGCATGTCCGGTACGTCGCCCGGCCCGAGCTCCACGACCTCGACTCCTGTCGCCGCGGGCTCCGGCAGGTCACCCGCCACGAGCTGCAGCCCCGCCAGCGTGAACACCGGCGCCCAGTCGGGTGGCGGCGTCGCCGGCGAGCTGAACAGGTCGGCGAGCCCACCCGGCCCGACCAGCTCCGCGAGGTCGGCCCAGTCCCCGGCCGCAGGGTCGGGCGGCACCGCCGCGAACGACGCCACCGCGGCGTCGTATCGCAGCGCCCGGCCCGCTCCCCGCGCGAACCGGGCGTGGGCGCCCCGTAGCGAGGCGCCCACCGGGTCCTCGAGGCTCACGCGTCGAGCGTCTCCATGTCCACCTCGTAGGCCCCCTGGATGATGAACTCCTTCCTCGGCGCGACGTCGCTGCCCATGAGCAGCTCGAACACCTCCGAGGCGACCTCGAGCTCGTCGACCGTCAACCGTCGCAGGGTACGACGACGCGGGTCCATCGTGGTCTCGGCCAGCTGGTCGGCGTCCATCTCGCCCAGGCCCTTGTAGCGCTGGACCGGGTCCTTCCAGCGGACGTTCTTCTTCTTGAGCTCGGCGAGCTTGCGCTGCAGCTCGTCGTCGGAATAGGTGTAGACGTACTTCTCCTGGCCCTTCTTCGGGCTGGATATCTCGATGCGGTGCAGCGGCGGGACGGCGGAGTAGACGCGCCCGGCCTTGACCAGGTCGGGCATGTACTTGAAGAACAGGGTCGCGAGCAGGGTGCGGATGTGGGCGCCGTCGGAGTCGGCGTCGGCCATGAAGATGATCCGGCCGTAGCGGCGGGCGTCGAGCTCGAAGGTGCGCCCGGAGCCGGCGCCGACGACCTGGATGATCGAGGCGCACTCGGCGTTCTTGAGCATGTCGCCCACGGACGCCTTCTGGACGTTGAGGATCTTGCCGCGGATGGGCAGCAGCGCCTGGAACTCGGCGTTGCGGGCCAGCTTGGCGGTGCCGAGCGCGGAGTCGCCCTCGACGATGAACAGCTCGGTGCGCTCGTTGTCGCCGGAGCGGCAGTCGGCGAGCTTGGCGGGCAGCGTCGAGGACTCCAGCGCGTTCTTGCGCCGCTGGGTCTCCTTGTGCTGGCGGGCCGCGATCC
Source organism: Nocardioides sp. S5-5 (assembly GCF_054954065.1). Taxonomy (NCBI): domain Bacteria; kingdom Bacillati; phylum Actinomycetota; class Actinomycetes; order Propionibacteriales; family Nocardioidaceae; genus Nocardioides; species Nocardioides sp. S5-5. Next base: position 1,973,981 of record NZ_CP199913.1, on the reverse strand, counting down.
GGGTCTTGGAGGCCGCGACGACCTTCTCCATGAGCAGCTTGGCCTGGGCCTTCTCGGCCCGCTTGGTGGAGGTCAGGAACTCCTTGAGCTCGGCCGCCACCACCTTGCGTACGACGGTCCGCGCGGCCGGGGTGCCGAGGATCTCCTTGGTCTGGCCCTCGAACTGCGGCTCCGCGAGCCGGACCGTGACGACCGCGGTCATCCCCTCGAGGATGTCGTCCTTGATCACGTCGTCGTCGTTGACCTTGAGCGCCTTGGTGGCGCGCATCGCGTCGTTGAAGGTCTTGGTGAGCGCGCTCTCGAAGCCGGAGACGTGGGTGCCGCCCTTGGGGGTGGCGATCACGTTGACGAAGGAGCGCAGCTCGGTGTCGTAGCCGGCACCCCAGCGCACCGCGACGTCGACGGTCAGCTCGCGCTCGACGTCCTGCGGGGTCATGTGGCCCTGGTCGTCGAGCAGCGGGACGGTCTCGGTGAAGACGTCACTGCCCTGCAGCCGGAGCACCTCGGTGACCGGCTCGCCGGTGGCGAGGTAGTCGCAGAACTCGCCGATGCCCCCGTCGTGGCGGAAGCGCTCCTCGGTCCACGCGGCCTTGTCGGCGGCGCGCTGGTCGTTGATGACCAGCTCGAGACCGGGGACGATGAACGACGTCTGGCGCGCGCGCCCGATCAGCCCGTCGAGGACGAACTCGGCGTCCTTGGTGAAGATCTGGCGGTCCGGCCAGAACCGGATCCGGGTGCCGGACCGGCCCTTCGCGACCCGGCCGCCCTTGCGGGTCAGACCCGACTGCGGGGTGAAGCCGGCCGTCGGGCCCTCGCCGTCGAAGACGCCGGGCACGCCGCGCTGGAAGCTCAGCCCCTGGCTGGCCGGCGAGCGGTCGACGTCGATGTCCATCCGGCTCGACAGCGCGTTGACCACCGACAGGCCGACGCCGTGGAGACCGCCGGTGGCGACGTACGAGCCGCCGCCGAACTTGCCGCCGGCGTGCAGCTTGGTCGCCACGACCTCGACGCCGGGGAGCCCGGTCTTGGGCTCCTTGTCGGTGGGGATGCCGCGTCCGTCGTCGTACACCTCGACGGAGTCGTCGGCGTGGAGGATCACCTCGACCCGGCCGGCGTTGCCGCCGAGGGCCTCGTCGACGCCGTTGTCGATGATCTCCCAGAGGCAGTGCATCAGCCCCCGGGTGTCGGTGGAGCCGATGTACATCCCGGGACGCTTCCGCACGGCTTCGAGGCCCTCGAGGACCAGCAGGTGGGCGGCGTTGTAGGTGTTGTCGGCGATGACCGGCTCCTCACGGTGGATCACGGGTACTTCCAAGGAGACGAATCTACCCGCGACACGCCGGGGGGCTAGGCAGCCCTGGCCGATCGGATGGTCACAAGCTTGTTTCAGGCAGTGGAAAATCACCGATACGTCGCCCGACAGGTGCTTGGATGATGGGGGAACGCGAAGTGGAATGGACCACATGGAGACGGGAATCTTTGGTCCAGTCGCTACGTTGATCCGGACGACCGCCCGATGAGGGTGGAGATCGCACGAAAGAGAGGCCCGAGATGACGACTGCTGTTGCTCCCAGAGCCCCGCTGACCGCGGAGGACCGCTGCGACCGTTGTGGCGCCCAGGCCTACCTTCGCGTAGAGCTCGCCTCCGGCGGAGAGTTGCTCTTCTGTGCCCACCACGCCCGCGAGCACGGCGACGCCCTCAAGGACATCGCCGTCGCCTTCCACGACGAGACCCACAGGCTCACCGACAAGCCGGCGCCCGTCGCCGACTGACCTCACTCAGCATCCCTGCGGCCCCGAGCTGGCTCGGGGCCGCAGTGCTTTTCTGGTACGCCGTCACCCGCCTCGGCACATGAGGCTAGCCTTACCTCATGCACTCTCGCCTGACCGTCCTCGCGGCCGCGACCGCCGGGCTCGCCCTGGCCCTGTCCGCCTGCTCCTCCGACGTCGCCGACGGTGACGACGACGCCAGGCCGGCCTCCGGCGCCTCCGCGACGCCCGACGGGCCGTGGACCTTCACCGACGGGTCGGGCGAGGTCGTCGAGCTGGACCAGGTCCCGACCCGGATCATCGCCCACGCCGCGGAGGCCGCGGCGCTGATGTCGTACGGCATCCGCCCGGTCGGCATCTACGGCGACGAGTCGGTGAAGACCGACCCCAATCTGCAGGGCCTCGACCTGAGCGGCATCGAGATCCTCGGCGAGGAATGGGGCTCGATCGACGTCGCGAAGGCCTCCACGCTGGCGCCCGACCTGATCGTGGCGGACTGGTGGCCGGCGGAGAAGGCGCACTCCGGCTTCGAGGACGGCGTGAAGGCCAAGAGCAAGAAGCTCGCCGATCTCGCGCCGGTCGTCGGCGCCACCCAGGGCGACTCGATCCTGGACCTCACCGAGGGCTACGAGAAGCTCGCCGAGAGTCTCGGCGCCGACGTCGAGGACTCCCAGGGCGCCCAGGACAAGGCCGCCTTCGAGGAGGCCCGCGACACCTTCGTCGCCGTCATGAAGGAGAAGGACTTCACCGCGCTCGCGGTCTCGCCGGCCAGCGACCTGCTCTACGTCGCCAACCCGGAGTACGCGCCCGAGCTGCTCGACTTCGACCGGTGGGGCCTCGACGTGATCGAGCCCGACTCCCCCAACCCGGACTTCCCGTACTGGGAGAACCTGAGCTGGGAGAACGCCGACAAGTACCAGCCCGACGTGCTCATGTTCGACAACCGCAGCTTCGCCGCCGACGAGAAGACGGTCGAGGCGCAGCCGACCTGGAGCTCCATCCGCGCCGCGAAGGCCGGCCAGATCGTGGAGTGGCCGGGCTTTTGGCTGCACACCTACGGGCACTACGCCGAGGCGCTGACCAAGCTCACCGACCAGCTGGCCGACCTCGACGACTCGATCGGTGACTAGTGGTCACTCGGGCAGAGCGCTCGGCCTCCTCGCGCTGACCGCGCTCCTGCTGGTCGTCGGCTTCCTCAGCATCACCCAGGGCTCGCGCTCGATCGGCCTCGGGGACGTCATCGACGCGCTGCGCCACCTCAGCGCGGTCACGACCGACGACACCGTGACGGTCCGGCTGCGGGTGCCCCGCACCCTGCTCGGCATCCTGGTCGGCGCCGCCCTCGGCGTCTCCGGCGCGATCCTCCAGGGCCTGACCCGCAACCCGCTCGCCGACCCGTCGATCATGGGGATCGAGGCCGGCGCCGCGCTCGCCGTCGTGCTCGGCATCGTGCTGCTCGGCGTCACCGGCATCGGTGCGCACGTCGTGCTCGCGTTCGCCGGGGCGCTGGCCGCGACCGTCCTGGTGTACGCCGTCGGCTCGCTCGGGCGCGAGGGCGCCACCCCGGTGAAGATGGCGCTCGCCGGGGCCGCGATCACCGCCGGGCTCAGCGCCGTCACGACCGGGCTGCTGCTGACCGACCTCCAGGCGCAGAACGAGTTCCGGTTCTGGCAGGTCGGCTCCCTGGCCGGCCGGTACGCGCCGATCGTCACCGGCGTCGCCCCCGTGATCGTCGTCGTCGTGGCCGCCGGGATGCTCTGCGGACGCTCCCTCAACGCGCTCGCCCTCGGCGACGACGCCGCCCGCGGCCTCGGCATCTCGCTGACCCGGACCCGGATCGGGCTGTTCGCGGTCGTCGCGGTGCTGTGCGGCGCGGCCACCGCGGCCTGCGGGCCGATCGTGTTCGTCGGCCTGGTCGTGCCCCACGTGGCCCGGGCGATCTGCGGGCCCGACTATCGGTGGATCCTGCCCTACTCCCTGCTGCTCGGGCCACTGCTGCTGCTCGGCGCCGACATCGCCGGCCGGATCCTCGGCTCCCCCGGCGAGCTGCAGGTCGGCGTCGTGCTCGGCGTGCTGGGCGCGCCGTTCTTCATCGGGCTGGTCCGCTACCGCCGGCTGGCCGAGCTGTGAGCGCCGTCCAGTCCGCTCCCACCCAGCCGGCCCGGGCCGCCCTGCGCCGGAGCCGCCGCCGGCGCGCGGGGCGGGCGCTCGTCGTACCGGTTCTGCTGGGGGGTGTGGTCGTGCTCCTCGGCATCGTCACCCTGTGCTTCGGCTCGGTGCGACTCAGCCTCGACCAGGTGCTCGGCTCGCTGCTCGGCACCCGTGACAGCCCGGCCGTCGACTTCATCGTGCGGGACCTGACCTTCCCGCAGGTCAAGGCCGCCATCGGCGTCGGCGTCGCGCTCGGCGCGGCCGGCACGATCTTCCAGCAGCTGCTGCGCAACCCGCTCGCCTCCCCCGACTTCGTCGGCATCTCCGCCGGGGCCAGCATGTTCGCGGTCACCGGGATCGCCGTGCCGGCGCTGTCGGGGCTGAGCATCCCGGCGCTGGCCCTGGCCGGCGCGCTGGTGTTCTCGCTGGCGATGTATCTGCTGGCCTGGCGCGACGGGATCAGCGGCTACCGGTTCATCCTGATCGGCATCGGCATGTCCGCCTTCGCCACCGGGATCACCGGCTACCTGCTGACCCGGACCTCGCTCACCGAGGCGCGCGAGGCGCTGCACTGGCTCACCGGCTCGATCGGCCAGGCCGGCGACGCAGAGAACGAGGTGCTGCTGTGGTGCCTGCTGGCGCTGGTGCCGCTGGTGCCGGTGCTCCAGCGGATGCTGCGCACCGTCGGGCTGGGCGACGACACCGCCCGCGGGCTCGGCACCCGACTCGAGCCGACCCGGCTCGCGCTGATCGGCGTGGGCGTGCTGCTCACCGCGCTCGCCACCGCCGTCGCCGGGCCGATCACCTTCGTCGCCCTCGTCGCCGGGCCGGTCGCCGACCGGCTGCTCGGGCCCGCCCGCGGCGGCATCGTCGCCGCCGCGGCCACCGGCGCCGCGCTGTGCCTGGTCGCCGACTACGTCGCGGTCACCGTGCTCCCCGTCGAGATGCCGACCGGCGTCGTGACCGGCGCGATCGGGGCGCCGTACCTGCTGTGGCTGATCGCCACGACCAACCGGAGAGGAATGGGCGGATGACCCCACGACTGGCAGCACGCTCGCTGTCCCTCGGATACGACGACCGGACCGTCGTCGACGCGCTCGACCTCGACGTCCTCGACGGCCGGGTCACCGCGATCGTGGGAGCCAACGCCTGCGGCAAGTCCACCCTGCTGCGCGGCCTGGCCCGGCTGCTGCGCCCATCGGCGGGCGAGGTGCTGCTCGACGGAACCCCGATCCTGGACCGCGGCTCGCGGGAGGTCGCCCGGATCCTGGGCCTGCTCCCCCAGACCCCCGTGGCGCCCGACGGCATCACGGTGGCCGACCTGGTCTCCCGCGGCCGGCATCCGCACCAGGGCTGGTTCCGCCACTGGAGCGCCCGCGACGAGACCGCGGTCGCCGACGCGCTGAGCGCGACCGACACCGTCGAGCTGGTGGACCGGCCACTGCACGCGCTGTCCGGCGGGCAGCGACAGCGGGTCTGGATCGCGATGGCGCTCGCCCAGGAGACCGACCTGCTGCTCCTCGACGAGCCGACCACCTACCTCGACATCAGCCACCAGGTCGACCTGCTGCGGCTGCTGCGCACCCTCAACCGCGCCACCGGGCGCACCATCGTCACGGTGCTCCACGACCTCAACCTGGCCTGCCGCTACAGCGACCACCTGGTCGTGATGGCCTCCGGCCGGATCCTCGCCGAGGGGCCGCCGGCCGAGGTGGTCACCGCGGACGTGGTCGAGGCGGCGTTCGGGCTGCCGTGCGTCGTCGTACCGGACCCGGTGGCGGGGACGCCGATGATCGTGCCCGCCGGAGACTGACGACGCCCCCGCCGGGAGACCCGGCGGGGGCGTCGATCGGGTGATGCTGGATCAGTCGAGGTAGTCGCGCAGGACCTGCGAGCGCGACGGGTGCCGCAGCTTCGACATCGTCTTCGACTCGATCTGGCGGATCCGCTCGCGGGTCACGCCGTAGACCTTGCCGATCTCGTCGAGGGTCTTGGGCTGGCCGTCGGTGAGGCCGAAGCGCATGCTGACCACGCCCGCCTCGCGCTCGGAGAGCGTGTCGAGGACGGCGTGCAGCTGCTCCTGGAGCAGCGTGAACGACACCGCGTCGGCCGGGACGATCGCCTCGGAGTCCTCGATCAGGTCACCGAACTCGGAGTCGCCGTCCTCGCCCAGCGGGGTGTGCAGCGAGATCGGCTCGCGGCCGTACTTCTGGACCTCGACGACCTTCTCCGGAGTCATGTCGAGCTCCTTGGCGAGCTCCTCCGGGGTGGGCTCGCGGCCCAGGTCCTGCAGCATCTGCCGCTGGACTCGGGCCAGCTTGTTGATGACCTCGACCATGTGGACGGGGATCCGGATGGTCCGGGCCTGGTCGGCCATCGCGCGGGTGATCGCCTGACGGATCCACCAGGTGGCGTACGTCGAGAACTTGTAGCCCTTGGTGTAGTCGAACTTCTCCACCGCGCGGATCAGGCCGAGGTTGCCCTCCTGGATCAGGTCCAAGAAGAGCATGCCGCGGCCGGTGTAGCGCTTGGCGAGGCTCACCACGAGACGCAGGTTGGCCTCGAGCAGGTGGTTCTTGGCGCGGCGACCGTCCTCCGCGATCCACTCGAGCTCCTCGCTCACCTTCGGCGAGAGCTTGCCACCCTTGCCGAGCTTCTCCTCCGAGAACAGGCCGGCCTCGATCCGCTTGGCGAGCTCGACCTCCATCTCGGCGTTGAGGAGCGGCACCTTGCCGATCTGCTTGAGGTAGTCCTTGACCGGATCGGCGGTCGCGCCGGCGACCATGACCTGCTGGGCCGGCTCGTCGGTCTCGTCGGCGGAGGAGACGATGAAGGACGCGTTCTTCTCGTCCTCCTTGATCGTCGGGTCCGCGACGACATCCTTCTCGAACTGGTCGTCGGGGATGTCCGGCAGCACCTTCTTGCCGTCGGGGCCGACCGCCGGGGCGGCCTCCACCTCCACGTCGCCGAGGTCGACCGGGGCGCTGCCCTCGGCCGGCGCCGCCTTCGTCGCCGCGGGCTGGGCCGGCGGGGCGGGCGTCGCCTTCTCGGGCGGCGCGAGGACCGGCTTCTTGGCCGTGGTCGCGGTCGCCGACGCACCCTTGCGCGCGGCAGCGGCCACAGCACGCTGCTCGACGGGCGCGCCGAGCTCGACGGAGATGCCGAGGCCCGACAGGTGGGCCATCAGGCCCTTGAGCTGGGCCGGGGCGACCTCAGCGGCGGCGAATGCCTGGCGGAGATCCTCCGCGCCGACCCGGCCGGCCGGCGCAGCGTGCTCGATGAGCGCGGCGATCGACGGGTGGCTGAGCAGGGCGGGCGGGACCGAACGATGGTTCGAGGACACGAACACCTCTCGATGCTGACGGTTCAAGGGCGCGGCAAAGACCGGAGGCGTCAAGACCGCTCTGCCATTCTGCCACGGCGCTCCCAGCCCCCTGCGCATCGGGGCGTTCAGGACCTGTTCAGCACCGGCTCAGCAGGCGTTCAGGAACGCCTCAATCCGCGGTCTTGGTCGCGGTCTTGGTCGCGGTCTTGGTCGCGGTCTTGGCCGCGGCCTTGGCCGCCTTCTTGTAGTCGCGCACCTTCTGCAGCGAGACCGGGTCGACGACGTCGGCCACCGAGCGGAAGCCGTCGAGCGCGTAGTCGCCCGCCGCCTTCTCCCACCCGGTCGGACGGACCTCGAGCTGCTTGGCCACCAGCGCGGTGAAGATCTTCGCCTTCTGCGCCCCGAACCCGGGCAGCGCCTGGATCCGCTTGAGCAGATCCTTGCCGTCCACGGCCTCGGTCCACAGCCGGGAGGCGTCGCCGTCGTACTGGTCCACCACGATGCGGGCCAGCTCCTGCAGCCGCGCCGCCATCGACCCCGGGAACCGGTGGATCGCCGGCGTCGTCGAGCACAGCGCCGCGAACTCCTCCGGGTCGGCCGCCGCGATCGCCGCGGGGTCGAAGCTGCCGAACCGGCTGACGACCTTCTGCGGACCCAGGAAGGCGTGCTCCATCGGGTACTGCTGGTCGAGCATCATCCCGACCAGCAGCGCGAACGGGTTGTCCGTCAGGAGCTCGTCGGCGACGGCGTCGTCGGTGATGTGGATGGCCATGGGGACATCCTGCCCCAACGCCCTGCGTCAGCCGCGCTGTGGCTGGGCTGCGCAACGGGCCGGGAGCCTTCCGCGCGAAGCGGGGCCGACCCTCAGCGGTTCGCCGCGAGCCCGGTCCACAGCGCGTCCATGGTCCGCTCGACCATGGTCTCCAGGTCGACGTCGGGGTGGCGCCGCCACCACTTCGCGAGCTGCTCGGCGGCGCCCGAGACGGCGTGGGCGTACGCCGAAGAGCACCTCCCCCGGCGTGCCGCGGTCGCGGACGAACCGGCAGTAGGCGCGCAAGCCCGCCCGCAGCCGGCCCGCCACCTCCGCCTCTCCCCCGGCAGCCGCGACGACCGCCCGGTCGAGCTCGTCGCGGCGGCGATGTCCTCGACGGCGGTGCCCTGGTGGCCGTGCCGCACGAACACGTCCTCGGCGACGGAGATCAGCTGCGCACGTCGTGCCTCCGGCGCGAGGCGGCGCCCCTCCGGCGCGAGGCGGCGCCGCGGCTCGGCCACCTCAGGCCGTCCAGTCCAAGAAGATGCCGCCGGCGGTGACGGCGACCCACCACCACACGAACGAGAGGAACCCGAGGACGACGGTGCGCTTCGGGTGCGCCGTCCACCACACGAAGCACAGCACGAGCATGACCAGCCAGGTCAGCAGCAGGACCACGACCGCCCAGGCCGGAGCGAGCAGGCCCGAGGCCGCGTACAGGAAGAAGGACGAGACCAGCAGCACCAGGCCGACGAACGGCCACGGCGAGATCCGCCGTCCGGTGGCAGGGTCGATCGCCACCGGGCGGATCCGGCGGCGGCGGGCGAACGCCAACGGACTACTTGTCCTCGGCGTCGTCGTTCCAGGCCGGGTCCTCGTCCCACGCCTCGGTGCGCTCGGCCGCCTTCTCCAACGCCCGCGCGGCCTCGGCCTCGGTGGGGTACGGACCGAGCCGGTCCTTGTTGGGACAGCCCTCGACACCCTCGACCCGGTGGTGGGTCAGGCAGAACCAGTACTCACCGTCGCTCGCCATGCTCCGAACCTACCCGGAGATCGGGGAGGTTGCGCAGCAACCGTCAGGAGATCCGACCCGCCAGCCGCTCGACCCGCAGCACGTCGTACTCGTGCTCGGGGTCACCAGTCATCGCCGCCGCCAGTCGTAGGTGCGGCAGCGCGTCGTCGTACCTCGACTGGCGCTCCAGCGCCCGCCCCAGCGCGTGCCGACTCCAGGCGTCGGCCGGGTCCTCGGCCACCAGGCCGGTCAGCTCGTCGGCCGCCTTCTGCAGCTGGGCCCGCATCAGGTACGCCCACGCCCGCAGCGACCGCAGCCCCCGGTTCTCCGGCTCCTGCTCCAGCGCGGGCTCCAGCACCTGGAGGGCCTCGCGCGGCGCGCGGCGGGACAGGAGGTCGTGGGCGGTGCGGTACGCCGCCTCGTGTCGTGCCGTCGTACCCGGGAAGATGACCGGCGGCAGCACCGTGATCTCGGGCATCTCGTTCATGTGGCCCTCAACTGTCCAGCGGACCCGGTTGTTCCCTAGAGTGTGCGACGGACGGGCTGGCCGGGCGACCGCGTGATCCATCGCCGTGAGGCGTCGGATCCCGAGGAAAGTCCGGGCTCCGCAGAGCAGGGTGGTGGGTAACACCCACCCGGGGTGACCCGCGGGACAGTGCCACAGAGAGCAGACCGCCTCGCCGCCTGGCGAGGTAAGGGTGAAACGGCGGGGCAAGAGCCCACCAGTGCGCCGGGCGACCGGCGCAGCTAGGCAAACCCCACCCGGAGCAAGACCAGACAGCACACGTTCGAGGGCGGCTCGTCCGAGTGTGCGGGTAGGTCGCTCGAGGCTGTCGGCAACGGCAGCCCTAGATGGATGGTCGCCCCCTTGGTGACAGGGGACAGAACCCGGCTTACAGGCCAGCCCGTCCGCCAGATGCCGCTTGGCCTGCGAAACTCTGAGATCAGCCGTCCACAGTCCCCACAGAGTCCCCAAGACGATTCGCGATCACGCTGTCGATCGCCTCCCGCGTCCGGTCGTCAGAGTCGGGCCACAGGTGCTGTAGATGTCGAGCGTCTCGGCCGCGGTCGCCTGCCCGAGCCGGACCTGGACCGTCTTCACGCTCTCGCCGAACCGGATCAGCAGCGAGGCGTAGTAGTGGCGCAGTGCGTGCATCCCGGTGGCCGTGGCTTCACTCCGCCCGGCTGCCTTCGCCGCAGACCTCCAGACGTGCCCGAACGCCTGCCGGGTGATCGGCTGCCCGGCCAGCGTGAACACCAGCTCGTCGGCCGCGACGTCGTACAGCCTGAAGTGCTCATCGAGAGCAGCGACCACAGCCTTGGGCGCTGGACCGGCGCATGGCCGAGCACGCCGCGCTCCCCTGGGCGCTGGGCAGCTCGCCCTGCGTCGTGACCTGAGCGCCCGGAAACTACGATCGCCCCATGAGCGCGACCCTGGTAGCCAAGAGCCTCGCCGGCGGTCATGCTCACCGCACCCTCTTCGAGGCCCTCGACCTGACCGTCGCGCCGGGCGACGTGGTGGGCGTGGTCGGCGCCAACGGCGCGGGCAAGACCACACTGCTGCGAATCCTCGCCGGCGACCTCGCCCCGCTGGAGGGCAGCGTCTCGACGGCTCCCTCCGACGCCTTCGTCGGGTGGCTCCCCCAGGAGCACGAGCGGATCGCGGGCGAGAGCGTCGGTCAGTACGTCGCCCGGCGCACGGGATCTGCGGCGGCGACCGCCGCGATGGAGCAGGCCGCCGCGGCGCTGGCGGACGGCGACGAGTCGCCGGCGGTCGCGGACGCCTACGCCCACAGCCTCGACCACTGGCTGGCCAGCGGCGCCCCCGACCTCGACGAGCGGCTGCCGCCGATGCTGGCCGACCTCGGCCTCGACGTCGGCCCGGACGCGCTGATGACCGCCCTGTCGGGTGGCCAGGCGGCCCGGGCGGCGCTCGCCGTACTGATGCTCAGCCGCTTCGACCTGGTGCTCCTCGACGAGCCGACCAACGACCTCGACCTCGCCGGGCTCGAGCAGCTGGAGACCTTCGTGCGCGGGCTGCGCGCCGGGGTGGTGCTGGTGTCCCACGACCGCGAGTTCCTCTCGCGCGTGGTCACCCGCGTCGTCGAGCTCGACCTCGCGCAACACCAGGTCGCCGTGTACGACGGCGGCTACGACGCCTTCCTCGAGGAGCGGGCGATCGTGCGGCGCCATGCCCGCGAGGCGTACGAGGAGTTCGCCGAGAAGAAGGCCGACCTGGTCAACCGCGCCCGGGTCCAGCGGGAGTGGAGCTCGCAGGGCGTGCGCAACGCGATGCGGAAGTCGCCCGACAACGACAAGGTCCGCCGCCGGGCGCAGTCGGAGTCCTCGGAGAAGCAGGCGCAGAAGGTGCGCCAGATGGAGTCCCGGATCGCGCGGTTGGAGGAGGTCGAGGAGCCCCGCAAGGAGTGGGAGCTGCGCTTCTCGATCGCCGCCGCGCCCCGGTCCAGCTCGGTCGTCGCCACTCTCGACCGGGCCGTCGCGCGGCTCGGCGACTTCACCTTCGGCCCCGCCTCCCTCCAGATCAGCGCGGGCGACCGGATCGGCGTGACCGGCCCCAACGGTGCCGGCAAGACCACCCTGCTGCGTCTCCTCCTCGGCCGGCTCGCCCCGGACGCCGGCCGCGCCGGCCTCGGTGCCTCGGTCGCCATCGGCGAGATCGACCAGGCCCGCACCGGCCTCGACGACGACCTCCCCCTCGGCCCCGCCTTCGAGGCCGCGATGCCGGACCTGACGCCGGCCGACGTACGCACGCTGCTGGCGAAGTTCGGCCTCAAGGCCGACCAGGTCACCAGCCTGGTCGCCCGCCTCTCCCCCGGCGAGCGCACTCGCGCGGCCATGGCGCTGCTGCAGGCCCGCGGCGTCAACCTCCTCGTCCTCGACGAGCCCACCAACCACCTCGACCTGCCGGCGATCGAGCAGCTCGAGCAGGCCCTCGAGTCGTACGACGGCGCACTGCTGCTGGTCACCCACGACCGCCGGCTGCTCGACACCGTCCGGCTCGACCAGCGCTGGCAGGTGGAGGACGGTCGGGTCGCGGCTGTCGAGATGGCCTGACCGCTGGTGCGGATCGGGTCGCCCCGGTGCCTCAGCCCAGCCCCGGATAGAGCGGGTGTGCCGCCGCCAGCACGGCGACCCGGGTCTGCAGCTCGGCCGCCACGCCCTCGTCGTACGACGGCTGGAGCGCCTCCGCGATGATGTCGGCGACCTCGGTGAACGCCTCGGCGCCGAAGCCCCGGGTCGCCAGCGCCGGCGTGCCGATGCGCAGGCCGGAGGTGACCATCGGCGGGCGTGGGTCGAAGGGGACGGCGTTGCGGTTGACGGTGAGGCCGATCGAGTGGAGGCGGTCCTCGGCCTGCTGACCGTCGAGCTCCGAGGCACGCAGGTCGACGAGGACCAGATGCACCTCGGTGCCGCCGGTGAGGACGGAGACCCCGGCCGAGACCACGTCGGGCTCGGTGAGCCGCGCGGCGAGGAGACGAGCACCCTCCAGGGTCCGCTCCTGACGCTCCCGGAACGACGGGGACGCCGCCATCTTGAAGGCGACCGCCTTGGCGGCGATCACGTGCTCCAGCGGACCGCCCTGCTGGCCGGGGAAGACGGCGCTGTTGATCTTCCTCGCGAGCTCCGCGGTCGACAGGATCACGCCGCCACGCGGGCCGCCGAGGGTCTTGTGGGTGGTCGTGGTGACGATGTCGGCGTGCGGCACCGGGCTCGGGTGGAGGCCGGCGGCGACCAGGCCGGCGAAGTGCGCCATGTCGACCATGAGGCGGGCGCCGACCAGGTCGGCGATGCGGCGGAACTCGGCGAAGTCCAGCTGGCGCGGGTACGCCGACCACCCGGCCACGATCAGCTTCGGCCGGTGCTCCAGGGCGAGCCGCTCGACCTCGGCCAGGTCGACCCGGAAGTCGTCGGGGTCGACGTGGTAGGCGACGGCGTCGTAGAGCCTGCCGGAGAAGTTGATCCGCATCCCGTGGGTGAGGTGGCCGCCGTGGGCGAGGTCGAGGCCGAGGATGGTGTCGCCGGGGTCCAGCAGCGCGAACATGGCGGCGGCGTTGGCCTGGGCGCCGGAGTGCGGCTGCACATTGGCCGCCTCGGCGCCGAACAGCTCCTTGACCCGGTCGATGGCGAGCTGCTCGACGACGTCGACGTGCTCGCACCCGCCGTAGTAGCGGCGGCCCGGGTAGCCCTCGGCGTACTTGTTGGTCAGCACCGAGCCCTGGGCCTCCATGACGGCGACCGGCGCGAAGTTCTCGGAGGCGATCAGCTCGAGGGTCCCCTGCTGGCGGGCGAGCTCGGCGGTGATGGCCGCGTACACGTCGGGGTCGTAGTCGGCGAGGTGCTGGTCGAAGGCGTCGTTCGTGGTCATGCGGAGGCTCCCGTCGTCGAGGTGTGCCTCCCCGCTCTGTCATGGGTGCCTGAGAGCTTCACCGCGAACGGCTTGCACCTTGGGCGCAGGACACGGGTCCTGACTTTCCAGAGTCGCCTCGCACGGGCAGTGACGGTGCCTGAGAGTTTCTCGGGGAGAGTTGCTCCTACGGCGCCCCGCACGGTGGCGAGGTCTCTCCTGCTTCGGCTACGAACGGCGCCTGTTCAGTTGTCGCGGGTCACACCCTATCGGCAAGCGTGATCTCCACCATCAGCTCGTCCGCGATCGCCTCCAAGACGGCACGCAGGTCGTCGACCCGGGTGGTCGGCGGCGCCTCGAGCACCGCCCGGGCCTCGAACAGCCGGCCGCCGGCCATCGGCGCGTCCCGCACGTCGGTGATCAGGTCGCGGATGCCCACCCGCTCCCGGGCCAGCGCCGCGGAGATCTCGGCGACGATGCCGGGGCGGTCGGCGCCGAGCAGGTCGAGGTCGACCAGCACGGCCGGCTCCACGCCAGGCACGTCGGTACGGGCCACGGTGACCTGCAGGCCGATGCTCTCCAGCCCGGCCAGCTCGGCGACGAGCGCGTCGGCGCGCGCGTCGGGGACCTCCAGCAGCAGGATGCCGGCGAACTTGCCGGCCAGCCGCGCCATCTGGCTGCGGTTCCAGCTCGCGTCGTGGGCGTGCAGGCGGGCCGAGAGGTCCGACACCAGTCCGGGGCGGTCGTCGCCGATGCAGGTGAGCGTGAAGGTGGCCATGGGTCGAGGCTAGCGAGCGTGTCGCGGCCACAGCGTGGTGGTGGGAGATGCCCAGCTGCACACACGCAAAGGCGCCGGCGCGCAGCCATACCGGGTCGTCTCGCCACGAGACCTCGGCCGGCGCGCCTGCCGCTGGTCGGCGGAACGTAGGCTCGACCCACCAACGTCAGCAGCCGGAGGAGGCCTCGTGTCGCCGAGTGGTCGTTCCCGTGCGGTCCTGTCCAGGCCGGGGTTGCCCAAGCCGGGCCTGGCGGCCGTCACCGCCACCGTCGCCACCGGCATGCTCGGCGCCCTGGCCGCCGCGCCCGAGCGGATGAGGCACGTGCTGCGCCGCCGCTATCCCACCGTCGCGGTGACCGGGATGACGGGCGTGGGCAAGTCCCAGCTGGCCGACCGGCTCGCGCGGCGCAACCCGGCCGACGGCACGGCCGAGGTGGGCTCGGCGGTGATGGAGCGGCGGACCCGGCGCTCGCGCCGGCTCCGCGGCTTCCGCTTCCTGGTCGTGCCGGGCGACAACGCCGCCACCCGGCTCGGCGCGCTCGACGAGGTGTTCCACGACGAGCCGGTCGACGGGGTGATCCACGTCGTCGCCAACGGCCACGCCACGCCGCGCCGCGCCGGCGGTACGACGGGCGCGGCGACCGCGACACGCGCCGACCAGCTGGCCGCCGAGCTCGAGGACTGGACCATCACCGCGCACCGGATCGCCTCGATGGCCGTACGCAGCGCCCAGCCGATCTGGCTGGTCATCGCGGTGACCAAGGCGGACCTGTTCGCCGAGGACGTCGACGAGGTGGTCCGCTCCTACTCCCCCGGCAGCGGCACGCCGTTCGGCGACAAGGTCGACGAGCTGCGCGCGCTGGCCGGCGGCGCCCGGCTCTCGGTCGACGTGCTCCCCGTGTCGACCAGCAGCGGCGAGGGGCTGAGTGCGAAGCAGGCGGGCGCCCTCGTCGACCGACTCGCCACCCGGCTGGCCCAGCTCAGCGGCCACGTCTGACCCGGCTGCGAACCGGCGTCAGTGGCAGGGCGCGCCCTCGCAGCACGGCCGGATGTAGCCGCAGCCGTCGCACCGCTCGTGCGAGGTCTCCCAGCGCATCAGGGTTCCGCAGTTGGGACAGGGTTCGGTGAGGTCGGCCACCCGGTGAGGGTACGGCGGGCGAGGGCTCGCCCGAGTCACTTCCCCGGCGACACGCTGTCGATCACCCGGCCGTCCCGGATCCGGTGGCAGAGAACCCTGTCCAGGCCTGGGACAGCTTCCCCACAGCGCGGCGGGCGAGGGCGCCGCCACCGGTCCCGGTCCTCACAGACAACGCACAGGGTCGGCTGACGCCCCGGACAACCGGGCCCGGCCTACTGGGTGGTGTTCATCTCGACACCACCTGGAGTTCACCGATGCCCGCCTACTCGCTGTACCTCGCCGACGCCGCCGCCATCTGCGTCCTCGTCTTCGCCCTGTTCCTGCCGCGCCACCGGCGCCCCGAGCTGATCGTCGCCTACCTGACGGTCAACGTGGGGGTGCTGGCCGTGTCCGCGGCGCTGACCTCGACCACCATCGGAGCCGGGCTGGGCCTGGGACTGTTCGGCATCCTCTCGATCATCCGGCTCCGCTCCGAGGAGCTGGCCCAGCATGAGGTGGCCTACTACTTCGCGGCCCTGGCGCTGGGTCTCCTCGGTGGCCTGGGTACGACGGCCGGCTGGGTCGGCGTGACCCTGATGGCCGCGGTCCTCGCCACGCTGGCGATCGGCGACCACCCGTCGCTGGCACAGCGGACCCGGACCCAGCAGCTGCTGCTCGACCGCGCGCACACCGACGAGTCGGCTCTCCTCGCGAACCTGGAGTCGCTGCTCGGCGCCGAGGTGATCTCGGCGAAGGTGCTGCGGGCCGACCTGGTCAACGACACCACGCTGGTCGACGTCCGGCACCGCGCCACGGCGTCCGGGTCGCCGGCACGCTCGGCGCACCTGGCCACCGACGCGCGCACCCTGGAGTCGGTGCGATGAGCGAGCTCGCCGCCACCGCGCTCGACGTACTCGCCCCGATCTCGCTCGACGCCCTGGTCGAGGAGGCCGAGCTGCTCGCCCGGGTCGATCGCAAGTACGTCCTGCCGACCGACGAGGCGGACGCGCTGCTCGCGCTGGTCCCCCACGACACCCGGGTCCTCCAGATCGACGGGCAGCGCGCCTTCGGCTACCGGTCGACCTACTTCGACACCGACGCCCACGACAGCTTCCTCACCTCGGGGCGCCGGCGTCGCGGCCGTTGGAAGGTCCGCACCCGGGCCTACCTGGGCACCGGCGGCTGCTGGCTGGAGGTCAAGACGGTCGGGCCACGCGGACTGACCGTGAAGCAGCGGATCCCGCACCCGGAGGCGGTCCGGCTGACTCCGGAGGGCCGGGAGTTCGTGGCCGGGGCCGTGCCCGCGCTGGCCGACGTGCCGCTGCGGCCGGTGCTGACGACGGGCTATCGGCGTACCACCCTCCTCCTGCCCGCCTCCGCGAGCCGGGTGACCCTCGACGTCGACCTCGGCTGGACCTCGATCCACTCCCAGCACGACCTCGACCGGCCGCACCTGGCGATCGTGGAGACGAAGACCGGGTCGACCCCCTCGTCGGTCGACCGCCTGCTCTGGTCCCGCGGCCACCGACCGGTCGCGATCTCGAAGTTCGGCGTCGGCATGGCCGCGCTGCACCCCGAGCTCCCCCGCCTTAAGTGGCACCACGCGATGGACCGCCACCTCGACCTCGCCCGCGCCGCCTGACCCAGGAGACCCCCATGAAGCTCACCGCCCGCCGCCGCATCTGTGCCGCGGTCGCCACCCTCGCCCTGCTCACGACCACCGCCTGCGGAGCCGCGAGCACCACCGCCGACACGGCCGCCGTCAGTGCGACCACGTCGGCACACACCCTGGCCGACACCCATGCCGACACCGACGATGGCGAGTACGACGCCGCGGGGGCCACGACGATCGCGCTCGCCGACGGCGCGAGCAGCGTCGACGGCTCCGGCGCGAGCGTCGACGGCGACGTCGTGACCATCACCGAGGCCGGGACCTATCTCCTCTCCGGCAGCCTCAGCGACGGCCAGGTGGTCGTGAACAGCGCGGGCGAGGGCAAGGTGCGCCTGGTCCTCGACGGCGTCGACATCGCCTCGGCCACCACCTCCCCGGTGGTGATCACCGAGGCCGACGAGGCGGTCGTGATCCTCGCGGACGGCTCGACCAACACGCTGTCCGACGCCGCCGCCTCGGCCACGGACGACGAGGAGGAGGACGCCCCGACCGCGACGTTGTTCTCGATGGCCGACCTGACCATCGCCGGCACCGGCTCGCTGAGCGTGACCGGCGCCAGCAACGACGCCATCACCAGCAAGGACGGCCTGGTCGTCCTGTCCGGCACCATCACCGTCGACGCCGTGGACGACGGCATCCGCGGCAAGGACTACCTCGTCGTCGAGGACGGCGAGGTGGCGGTCGCAGCCGGCGGCGACGCGCTCAAGTCCGACAACGACAACGCCGGCGAGCTCGGCTGGATCCAGGTCGACGGCGGTACGACGACCATCTCGGCCGGCTCCGACGGCGCCGACGCCGAGGGCTCGATCACCGTCGCCGGCGGCACGATCGACGTCACTCGCTCCGAGGAGGGGTTGGAGGCCGCCGTCATCACCATCACCGACGGACTGGTCTCGATCGTGGCCAGCGACGACGGCATCAACGCCACCAGCGGCACGGTCGAGGGCGGCAGCGAGTCGGCCGAGGAGGGCGTGCTGCTCACGGTCAGCGGCGGCGAGGTCCATATCGACGCCGGCAGCGACGGCATCGACTCCAACGGCTCGGCCACCCTGTCGGGCGGCGTCGTCACGATCACCACCCCGAACAACGGCGGGGGCGGCGGCAACGGTCCGATCGACGTCAACGGCACCCTCGAGTCGCCCGACGTCGTGACCGTCGACTCCGACGCGGCCGCCGGCGCGGAGGTCACCGTGACCGACGGCTCCGGCGAGGTGGTCGTCACCTTCTCGGCGCCCGGCACCTCGTCGTACGTCGTGGTGGCCCGGGGCCTCACGTCCGGCGAGTCCTACACCGTGTCCGTCGACGGCACCGACGCCGGCTCCGTGACCGCCACCGAGGCACCGAGCACCCAGATGGGCGGCGGCCCGGGCGGCCCGCCGGCCGACGGCGAGCGCGGCTGGGGACGGTGACGGGCACCGAACGCAGGCGGTCGCGCACCTGCGCTCGGACATGCGAAGACCCCCGGCACCGGGTGCCGGGGGTCTCGCGAAGCGTCAGACGTAGGACGTCAGATCGCGCGGACGTTCTCCGCCTGCGGGCCCTTCGGGCCCTGGGTGACGTCGAACTCGACCTGCTGGTTCTCGTCGAGCGACTTGTAGCCGCTGCCCTGGATGGCCGAGAAGTGGACGAAGACGTCCGGGGTGCCGTCGGCCGGGGCGATGAAGCCGAAGCCCTTCTCGCTGTTGAACCACTTGACGGTGCCCTGAGCCATGATTTTCTCCTTGGTTTTTCGAGTTCCGGACCGGCGAGCTGCCGATCCGTTGGTGCTGAAGACATCCCTTGCCTGATGCCCAGCTGAACCGAAGACCAAGAGCGACAAGATGTTCTGCCCCCACCGAGAGAGCAGGAGCCTCCATGCGGAGACTCTTCAACGCCGATGAGCCTAGCAGTGCCCGGGCGGGCGATGTCGATCGGCGCGACATAGAATCGATGGACAGCCGGTGACCGGCTGCCGGACGAGGGAGCCGTACCCGGAGCGCGACAAGACGGCCACGAAGGACGTGGTGGTCATGGCGTGGTTCGTCCTGGTGGTCTCCGGGACTCTCGAGGCGGCGTGGGCGACGGCGCTGTCGCGCTCCGAGGGGCTCAGTCGGCTGGTCCCGTCGGTGGTCTTCGTCCTCACCCTGATCGCGAGCATGGCGGGCCTCGCCTACGCCATGCGCACGCTGCCGGTGGGCACGGCGTACGCCGTGTGGGTCGGGATCGGCGCGGCGCTGACGGTGGTCATCGCCATGGTGAGTGGTGAGGAGCCGGTCAGCCTGGCGCGGATCCTGCTGCTGCTCGGGCTGGTCGGCTGCGTGGTCGGCCTCAAGCTGGCCCAGTGACCGCACTGACCGCACCGACCGCACCGAGCGGCCAGCTCGCGCACACCCGGCAGTCGCCTTCGGCGTAGCGGTGTAGCTCGAGACGGTCCGCCCGCGTCCGCACCGGAAGCCGCCCGGCGAGGTCGGCGGCCACCGAGGCGATCGAGACGTCGGGGCCGAGGCGGTCCAGGGTGAGATGCGGGACGACGTCGGCGAACTCGCCCGCGTAGGGCGGGCAGTCCGGGAAGGCCCGCCACAGCCGGTCGGTCAGCGCGGCGAAGGGCGCCGCGGGCGAGGGCACGGCGTGGACGATGCCGTCGGGGAACGCGGTGACCTCGTCGAGGACGAAGTCGAAGGCCGGAGTGGCGCGGGCGATCGCCGCCACCCGCGCCAGGTCGGCCGCGCTCGGGTCGGGCCGGAACGGCGCCAGCGCGGTGACGTGGGCGTGGGTGAACGCCGGGTCCGGGGAGAGCCAGGCGGCGTCGTAGTGCTCCCAGCGGGCGCGGACGTAGCCCTCCAGCGCGGGGACCGGGACGACGAGGACGGTGTGGGCCACGCCCGGACCCTAGCGACCACTGGTGGCCCCTGATCCGAGAACGGAAGCGTGCTGTTCACGCTGCCGACTCGTTGGACCGGTAGCGTCACTCGGACCGCGTCACCTGGGGGAGCCATGACCGCGAACGCACCTGACCTGGAGGACGGCGACGAGCACGAGTGGTCGGGCGTCGCGCTCGTCCTCGCGCTGCTCGTCCTGGCCGGAGTGCTGGTGATGCTCTTCACCTGAGTCCGCGCTGGGCAGATCGCCGCCGCGCGCCCGGACGCCGGTAGCGTTCGGCACCATGAGCCCCCTCCCCGCGCCCGATCCCGACATCCGCTCGGCCGCCGCCGAGCGCCTCTCCGGCCTGGCCACCCCGGCCGGCGCGCTGGGCCGGCTGGGCGAGCTCGGCGTGTGGCTGGCCGCGGCCCAGGGCGTCGTACCGCCGCGGCCGCTGGAGAACGTGCGGCTGGTGATCTTCGCCGGCGACCACGGCGTCGCGCAGCACGGCGTCTCCGCCTATCCGCCGGCCATCACGCCCGCGATGGTGCGCACCTTCGTCCTGGGCAAGGCCGGCGTCTCCGCGCTCGCGGCCGCCCACGGCGTCCACGTCCGGGTCCTCGACCTGGGCGTCGACGACGACCTCGACGGCGTCCCCGACGAGGTCCGGGCGCACAAGGTGCGCCGTGGCAGCGGCGCCATCCACGTCGAGGACGCGCTGAGCGCGGCCGAGGCCGCGCAGGCGTTCGCGGCCGGCCGCACCGTCGCCCGCGAGGAGATCGCCGCGGGCGCCCAGCTGCTGCTGTCCGGGGACATGGGCATCGGCAACACCACCCCGGCCGCCGCCATGGTGGCGGCCGTCCTCGGGCTGCCGGCCGCCGAGGTGACCGGCCGCGGCACCGGGGTCGACGACGCCGCGCTCACCCACAAGCAGGTCGTCGTCCAGCAGGCGCTGGACCGGGCCGGCACCCGGATCGACGACCCGATGGACGCGCTCACCGCGCTGAGCAGCGCCGACCTGGTCGCGACGGTCGGCTACCTCGTGGAGGCGGCCGAGGCCGGTGTGCCCGTCCTGCTCGACGGCCTGATGTCCGTCGCCTGCGCCCTGTACGCCGACCGGATCGCGCCCGGCGCCGCCGCGTGGTTCGCCGCCGGCCACCGCTCGACCGAGCCGGCGCAGGCGCTGGCGCTGGAGAAGCTCGGCTTGGAGCCGGTGCTCGACCTCGGGCTGCGGCTGGGCGAGGGCTCCGGCGCGGTGGCCGCCGTACCCGTGCTGCGCTCCGCGGTCGCGCTGCTGCGCGACGTCGCGCTCCTCGCCGACCTGATGCCGCCCGCCGAGGACGCATGACCACCCCACGGCGCTCCTCTCCTCCGCTTCGCTCCCCCGAACGGCTTCGCGGGGACGCCGGGTGAGCGTCGCCGTCGTCGGCCGCAGCCTGCGGCTCTCGATCGGGATGCTGACGGCGCTGCGGGTCCCCGCGGTGCTCCGGGTCTCCCCCGGCGTCGCGACCGGCGCGCTGCTGCTCGCGCCGCTCGCCGTGCTGCCGCTGGGCGCGGTGGTCGGCGTGATCGTGTGGGCCGGCGGCCACCTCGACCTGCCTGCCCTGGCCGTCGCCTTCGCCGCGCTCGCCGCGCTCGCGGTCGGCAGCCGGGCGCTGCATCTCGACGGGCTCTCCGACGTCGCGGACGGGCTCACGTCGTCGTACGACCGCGAGCGGTCGCTGGCCGTCATGAAGAGCGGTACGGCGGGCCCGGCCGGCGTCGCCGCGCTGGTACTCGTCCTCGGGGCCCAGGCCGCCGCGCTGACGGCGTTCGTGTCCTTCGGCGGACAGGTGCGCTCGGCCGTGGTCGCCGGTGCCGCGGTGTGCGCCTCCCGGGCCGCGCTGTGGATCACCGCCTGCACCCTGGCTCCGCCGGCCCGGCCGGACGGCCTGGGCGTGAGCTTCACCCGACGGGTGCCGGTCGTCGTCGCGGTCGTGGGCTGGGCGGGGCTGGGCGCCCTGTCGCTGGTGGTCGACCCGGTCCGGGGTCCGGTCACGGTCGCGGCCGCCTTCGTGGTGGTCGCGGTGCTGACCTGGCACGCCGTCCGCAGGTTCGGCGGGGTCACCGGCGACGTCTTCGGCGCGGGCATCGAGCTGGCGCTCGCCGTGCTGCTGGTCGGGCTGGCGGGCACCTAGACATCGCGGTCACACGCTGGTGCCCGCGCCGCGTCAGAGGCGGAGCACGCGCCCCGCGACCACCAGGTGAACCTCGTCGCAGGCCGCGGCGACCCGCTGGTTGACCGTGCCGAGCAGGTCGCGGAAGACCCGTGCCGAGCGGTGCTCCGGTACGACGCCCAGCCCGACCTCGTTGGTCACCAGCACCACCCGCTGGCCGGTGCCGCTGAGCGCGGCGAGCAGCCCGTCGAGGTGTCCGAGGACCTGGGCCTCGACGTCCTCGACCGGGGCCTCCCACAGCCCGGCGTCGTCGACGACGCCGGTGAGCCAGGTGCCGAGGCAGTCGACCAGGACCGGCTCGGCCGCGGCGCCGAGCACCCCGGCCACGTCGCGGGTCTCCTCGGTCGACCAGGTGGGGGGCCGACGGGCCCGGTGGGCGGCGATGCGGGCGGCCCAGTCGGCATCGTCGTACACCGGACCGGCGGCGACGTAGATGACGCTCGCGGCGTCGGCGAGCAGGGACTCGGCGTGCCGGGACTTGCCGGACCTCACCCCACCGGTGACCAGGACCCTCACGGCAGCGTGAAGGCGACCTTGCGGGCCGCGAGATCGGCGCTGGCCAGGGTGACCGTGACGTCCTCACCGAGCGGCAGCGGCTGCGCCGAGGTCACCGGCGCCTCGACACCGACCTCGGCGAGCATCACCACACCGGTGGTCGGCTCGTCGTCGCGGAGGCTGGTGACGACCCCGTCGAAGGTCTCGCCGACCCGGTCGGCCAGCACCGCGGCCTCGATCAGGTCGAGCACCGCGCGCTCGTAGGAGCCGGCCCGGCGCGCGGAGTCCTGCAGGATCTTGGGCAGCCCGGGCAGCGCACTCGCCACCCAGTCGGGGACGGGGGTGCCGGCGCAGATCGCGAGGCAGACCTCACCGGCGTACCGGTCGCCGAGGCGGCGCAACGGCGCGGTGACGTGGGCGTACTCGGCGGCGATCGCGCAGTGGCGGGTCTGCTCGGGGAGCTCGCCGTCGAAGGCGGCGTACCCGCTCCCGCGCAGCAGTCGGGTGCAGGCCACGACCATCGCCTGGTGCTGGGAGAGCGTCGGGTCGAGCGAGCGGACGAAGTCCGGGTAGTCCATCTCCTGCGGCCAGGAGATCCGCAGACCCTTCGCGACCCGGCGCAGCCGGGCGACGTCGCGCGGGTCGGCCGGCGGCAGGGTGCGCAGCATGCCGACCTTCGCGCCGACCATGAGCGAGGCCGCGCCCATGCCGGTCAGCAGGGAGATCTGGGCGTTCCACAGCTCGACGGGCAGCTGCTCGCGGAACACCAGCCGGAAGCTGCCGTCGGCCTCGTCGACCTCCTGCTCCGGCAACGGCAGCGAGATCCCGCCGCGCGCCACCTCCTGCTGCTCGCGCAGTCTCCCGATCTCGCGGAGCAGCTCGAGCACCTCCCCGGCGGTGCCGTCGTCGAGCGCCTGCTGGGCCTCGACGTACGACCACCGGGCACTCGAGCGCACCCGCGCCCGCTCGACGCGTACGTCGGTGGTCACGCCGTCCGCGTCGAGGCGGATCGTCCACAGCAGCGCCGGGCGGACCTGGTCGGGCAACAGCGAGGCCGCTGCCTCCGACAGCGCGGGCGGGTGGAGCGGGATCCGGGTGCCGGCGCCGTACAGCGTCTCGCCGCGCTCGTTGGCCTCCATGTCGACCGGGTCGCCCGGCCGCACGAAGGCGGCGACGTCGGCGATGGCGTAGTGGACGACGTACCCGTCGCCCTCGCGCTCGAGGTGGAGCGCCTGGTCGAGGTCCATCGAGCCCGCCGGATCGATGGTGAGGAACGGCAGGTCGGTGCGGTCCAGCTCGGGCAGCACGACGCCTGCCGCCGCGCGCTCGGCCGCGGCGACGACATCGGGCGGGAACTCCCCCGGGAGGTCGAGCTCCTTCGCGATCGCCGCGAGACCCTCCTGGATCTCCGGAGAGCTCGCCTTGACCCGGACCACGAGATTGCTCGGCATGTCGGTGACCTTATCGTTGGCCCCGTGCTGATCCTGCTGCCGCCGAGCGAGGGCAAGGCGGTCCCCCGGCGGGGCCGGCCGCTCGACCTCGCCGCGCTGTCCTCCCCCGCGCTCACCGACGCGCGCCGCGAGGTGCTCGACGCCCTGGTCACGCTGTGCCGGGAGGATCCGGCCAAGGCGGCCGAGGTGCTGGGCCTCTCGGCCGGCCAGGCGGACCTCGTCGACCGCAACGCGGACCTGACGTCCGCACCCACGGCACGTGCGGACCGGATCTACACCGGCGTCCTGTACGACGCCCTCGACGTCGGGTCCCTCTCGGCCGGAGCGAAGCGGCGCGCGACCTCGCGGCTCGCGGTCGCCTCCAGCCTGTTCGGCATGGTGCGGCTGGGCGACCGGATCCCGTCGTACCGGCTCTCCGGCGACGCCTCCCTGCCTGGGCTGGGTCCGGTCGCGGCGGTGTGGCGCGAGGCGCTGCCGGCCGTGATGACCGAGACGCTGGGTCGCGGGCTGCTGGTGGACCTGCGCTCGGGGATGTACGCGAGCTTCTGGAAGCCGGGCCCGGACCTGGCCAAGCGGGTCGCCACGGTGCGGGTGCTGCACGAGCACGACGGCACCCGCAAGGTGGTCAGCCACTTCAACAAGGCCACCAAGGGCCGGATCGTCCGGGCCCTGCTCGAGGACGGCGCCGACCCGCGCACGCCGGCTGCCTTCGCCGACACGCTCCGGGACCTCGGCTGGACCGTCGAGCTGGGTGCTCCGGGCAAGACCGGCACCCAGCTCGACGTGGTCGTCAGCGCGCTCTGAGCGTCACCAGCGCCCGGTGTCGCGCAGCGTACGGCGACCGGGGGCCAGGGCGTTGAAGAACCTCATCGAGCCCTTCTGCTCACCGGTGCGCGGGTCGGGGTAGAACGCGAGCACCGAGACCGCGGCGGGTGCGAGCTCCATCCGGAACAGCGTCTCCAGCGGCGCGTCGAGGGCGTGCGCGACCAGGGTCTTGATCGGTGTGACGTGGCTGACCAGGACCACGGTGCGCCCGGCGTGGGCCTCGAGCAGCCGCCTCAGCCCGGCCAGCACCCGCTCCCGGACCACGACGAACGACTCGCCGCCCGGCGGCGCGGCGGACATGTCGGCGAACCAGGCGTCCAGCCGCTCCCGGTCCCGCTCGGCGACCTCGGTGAAGCTCAGCCCGTCCCACTCGCCGAACTCCATCTCGGCGAAGGCCGGCTCCTCCTCGACACCGAGTCCCAGCGCGGACGCGACGATGTCGGCCGTCTCCCGGGTACGCCGCACCGGCGAGGCCACGACGACGTCGACGCTGTCCTTGAGCTCGGTGAGCCACGCGGCGACCTCGGCGGCCTGGGCCCGGCCCTCCTCCGAGAGCGGCGGGTTGTCGCCGCCGAGCCCGCCGGAGAAGCGGCGACCGGTGGTGTGCGGGGTGACGCCGTGGCGGACCAGCACGATCGTGGTCGGCTGGCCCGGCCCGGTCGCCGGCGAGGACGCCTCCTCGGCCGCCGACTCCGGCTCGTCGGGCACGCCGTCACCGGGCAGGCTCGAGACGCTGACGCCCGACCGCTTCCCGTCGAGCGCCTCGTTGGCGAGCCGGTCGGCGTGGGAGTTCTGGGCGCGCGGCACCCAGGTGTACGTCGTACCGGCGGGCGCGAGCTCGCGCGCCTCGGCCGCCAGCACGGCCATGTCGGCGTGCTTGATCCGCCAACGCCCGGACATCTGCTCGACGACCAGCTTGGAGTCCATCCGCACCTCGACGACCGCGCCCGGCGCGTGCGAGACGGCGAGCGCGAGGCCGGCGACCAGCCCGGAGTACTCCGCGACGTTGTTGGTCGCGACCCCCAGCGTGCGGGCGTCCTCGGCGATCACGGCGCCGGTCGCCGCGTCCCGCAGGACCGCGCCGTACGCCGCCGGCCCGGGGTTGCCGCGCGAGCCGCCGTCGGCCTCGACGACGACCCGCCCGGGCGCAGCGCTCACAGGCCGCTCTCGGAGGTGCGGACCAGGATCCGCTGGCACTCCTCGTGGCGCAGCACCGTCTCGGCGGGCGTCGCGCGGATCTCGGCGATCTCGCCGGCGTCGAGGGTGAGCTGGCAGCCGCTGCACTGCCGGGCTCGCAGGGCGCCGACACCGATCCCGCCCTTGCTGGCGCGCAGCTTCTCGTAGAGGGCGAGGAGGTCCTCGGGG
Organism: Nocardioides sp. S5-5; assembly: GCF_054954065.1. NCBI lineage: Bacteria > Bacillati > Actinomycetota > Actinomycetes > Propionibacteriales > Nocardioidaceae > Nocardioides > Nocardioides sp. S5-5. The sequence goes on along the minus strand of NZ_CP199913.1, from coordinate 1,947,849 downwards.
ATCGCCGCGACGATGGCGGCGCGGCCACCGGAGACGGACTCGATCTCGGCGTCCAGCGCGGCGACCTTCTCGTCGCGTGCCGTGGTGAGGGTGCCGAGCCGGCCGTCGAGGTCCTCGATCGCGGAGGTGAGCTCGGCGAGCGCGGACTGCGCCTCCTCGAGCTGCTCCATCACCTCGAGCTCCTCGTCCTCGAGCGTCGAGATCCGGCGCTCCAGCGACGCCAGCTCGTGCTGCATCCGCTCGAGCGCCTTGGGGTCGGCGATGGCGCCGGAGTCCATCCGGTCGCGGTCGCGGGTACGCCGGGCCTTGACCTGCTCCACGTCGGCGTCGGCCTTCACCTGGGCGACCGCGAGGTCGTCGACGACGATGCGCTGGTCGCGCAGCCGCCCGTCGACGTCGACCCGCTTGCCGAGCAGGTCCTTGATCTCCGCGGCCTCCGCCGGGTTGCCGCGCTGGTGGCGCAGCTGGTCGATCTGGGCGTCGAGGGCCTGCAGGTCGAGCAGGCGGAGCTGGGCGGCGGGGTCGGCGTTCACAGATGCATCCTCACAGGCGCATTGTCCAAGGATCGGTGCAGATCGCGCTCACCCGGGTCTCCACCGCGTCGCCGAGCGCCTCGCGAAGCAGCTGGTCGACCACCGGGAGCCAGGTCCACTCGGCCGCCCAGTGGGCCACGTCGACCAGCGCCGGGCCACCCTTCTCGAGGAACTCCGCCGCCGGGTGGTGGCGCAGGTCGCTGGTCACATAGACGTCGGCGCCCGACCCGGCGAGCCGGTCGAGCAGGAAGTCGCCGGCGCCCCCGCACACCGCGACCCGCCTCACCGGGCGCTCCGGGTCCCCGGCGACCCGGACGCCGTGCTGGGTCGGCGGCAGCGCCGCGGCCACCGCCTCGGCGAAGCCGGCCAGGGTGGTCGGCTCGACGCTGCCGACCCGCCCGGTGCCCACGCCGGCGAGCTGGGGATCGGCGAGCTCCACGACGTCGTACGCCGGCTCCTCGTAGGGATGGGCCGCCAGCATCGCGCGGACCACGGCCGCCCGGCGGGCGCGCGGCAGGACGACCTCGATCCGCACCTCCTCCACCGTCTCCAGCTCACCGACGGTCCCGATCATCGGCGTCGCGCCGTCGAGCGGGCGGAACCGGCCCTCGCCGGGTGCGCTGGTGAAGGAGGCGAAGTCGTAGTCGCCGATCTGGCCCGCTCCGGCCTCGGCGACGGCGGCCCGCACCGGTGCGGCCGCGTCGGCCGGGACGAAGACCGTGAGCTTGTCGCAGGGCTCGCCCGACGCGGGGATGATCGGCGCGAGGTCCTTGAGGCCGAGGGCGACCGCGAACGCCTCGGACACGCCCCCGACGGCCTGGTCGGCGTTGGTGTGGGCGGTCAGCAGCGCGCAGTCGGCCTTCGCCAGCGTGTGCAGGGTGCGGCCCTTCGGGGTGGTCGCCGCGACGCCGTGGACGCCCTTGAGGAAGAGCGGGTGGTGGACCAGCAGCAGGTCGGCCTTCCAGTCCGCGGCCTCCGCCGCGACCTCGGGAGTGGGGTCGACCGCCAGCAGCACCTTCTTCACGGGCTGCTCGGGGTCGCCGTACACGAGCCCGACGGCGTCCCAGCTGTCGGCCGTCGCGGGCGGGTACCAGCCGTGGACCAGGTCGACGACGTCCTTGAGCGAGGGCATGGCGGTCAGGCTACCGAGAGGGCCGCGGCGGGCGGTTGCTATGGTGCCGGTGCCAGCGAAGGGAACCCGGTGCGAGTCCGGGACTGACGCGCAGCGGTGTGGGTGACGGCCGGAGCACGATGTCACTGGACCTCCCGGGGTCTGGGAAGACGCTCCGAACCGGATGATCCCGAGTCCGAAGACCTGCTGGCCCTTGCGGCCCGACCGTCGCGAGGTCGATGTGGGGCGATCGCGAGGAGCCCCGGCCTCGAAGGACTCCGTCACTTGGCGCACATGGCCCGCAGCCGCCCCGACCGGTGCCCCGGCGTGGTCCACCCGTGGCCGGCCGACGACGGCGGCCTGGTGCGGATCCGGGTGCCCGGCGGCCGGGTGCCGGTCTCGGCGCTGAGGGCGTTGGCCGCCGTCGCCGAGGAGTACGGCGACGGCCGGGTCCGGGTCACCGGCCGCGCCAACCTCCAGGTCCGCGCCATGCCCCTGACCTCGTCCGGCCTGCTGGCCGGCCCCGCGCTGGCCGCCCTCGAGCGGACCGGCCTGCTGCCGTCCCGCTCCCACGACCGGGTCCGCAACGTGCTGGTCTCGCCGCAGACCGGGCTGGCCGGCGGCCGCGCCGACCTGCGCCCGGTGCTCGCCGCGCTCGACGCGCTGCTGCTCGCCGACGCCGCGCTGGCCGGGCTGCCGGGCCGCTTCCTGTTCACCCTCGACGACGGCCGCGGCGACCTCGCCGACAAGCACCTCGACCTCGGCCTGGTCGCGCTGGACGCCGGCACCGCGCAGCTGCGGGTCGGCGTGTGCTGGGGCGAGATCGGGGCTCTGGCCGACGCGCCCGCCGCCCTGGTCACGCTGGCCCGGGCGTTCCTGGCCGCCCGCGGCACCGGACCCGACGCGCCGTGGCACGTCCCCGAGCTGTCCGTCCCGCTCACCGCGCCCGCGCCCGCCGCCACCGGCGCCACCGTCGCGACCGGCCCGCTCCCGTTCGGCCCGGTCGCGGGCGGTCGGCATGTCGCCGTACCCGACGACGGGCTGGACGCCCCGACCATCGCGGCCTGGGCCGCACCGACCGTGATCGTCACGCCGTGGCACGGCGTACTCGTCCCCGAGGAAGCTGAATGACCGACCCCACCGCTCCGCCGCGCCGCTACGACTACATCGCCGACGGGCCGGCGATCTACGTCGACTCGTTCGCGACCATCCGCCGCGAGTCGGACCTGTCCGGGGTCCCCGCCGAGGCGGAGAGGGTCGCGGTCCGGATGATCCACGGCAGCGGGCAGACCGACCTGGTGCGAGATCTGGTCGTCCATCCGCGGCTGGTGCCCGCCGCCCGGGCCGCGCTGAACGCCGGCGCGCCGATCCTGTGCGACGCCCGGATGGTCGCCATGGGCATCACCGCCGGCCGGCTGCCCGCCGACAACCCGGTGCACTGCTTCCTCACCGACGAGCGGGTCCCCGCGCTGGCGCGGGCGTGGTCGACGACCCGCACCGCGGCCGCCGTATCGCTGTGGGAGCCGCTCCTCGACGGCGCCGTCGTCGCGATCGGCAACGCACCCACCGCGCTCTTCCACCTGCTGGAGATGGTCCTCGCCGGTGGCCCCCGTCCGGCCGCGATCGTCGGCTGCCCCGTCGGGTTCATCGGCGCGGCCGAGTCCAAGGACGCGCTCGCGTCGTTCCCCGTGGACCACGGCATCGACATCCCGTTCGTCACCGTCCGGGGCCGCCGCGGCGGCTCGGCCATGGCGTCCTCGGCGGTCAACGCGCTGGCCCAGGAGGAGGAGTGACCGGGCGCTTCCACGTCGTCGGCATCGGCCCCGGCGACCCCGAGCTGATCACCCGCAAGGCCGAGCGCCTCATCGGCGCGGCCCCGGTCGTCGCCTTCCACGCCGGGGTGCGCAAGGAGTCGCACGCCCGCCGGATCGCCGCCGATCTCATCCCCGCCGACGCGATCGAGGAGGAGCTGCGCTACCCCGTCACCACCGGGACGACCGACCACCCGGGCGGGTACGTCGGCGCGCTGGCCGCCTTCTACGACGAGTGCGAGGCCCGGCTCGCCGCCCATCTCGACGCCGGCCGCGACGTCGTCCTGCTCGCCGAGGGCGACCCGCTGTTCTACGGCTCGTCGATGTACCTCGTCGACCGGCTCCGCGACCGGTTCCCCGTCGAGGTGGTGCCCGGCATCCCGGCCTTCGCCGCCGCCACCGCCACCGTCCCGGCGCCCCTGGTCCGGCAGACCGACGTCCTCACCGTGCTCCCCGGCACCCTCCCCGAGGCCGAGCTGGCCCGCCGCCTCGCCGACACCGACGGCGCGGTGATCATGAAGCTCGGGCGCACCTTCCCCGCCGTCCGCGCTGCGCTCGCGGCGGCCGGACGGCTCGACGGTGCGCTGTACGTCGAGCGCGCCTCCCAGCCCGAGGAGCGCTGGCTGCCGGTGGCCGAGGTGGACGCCGACTCGGTGCCCTACTTCTCGTTGATCGTGGTGCCCGGCGACGCCGCGCGCCGCTCGGAGGTCGAGGCGGCCGCCCGCGGCCGTCACGAGACCACCGGGCAGCGTCTCGAGACGCCTGCTGCGCAGGCTCCTCGACGTCCGGCGCCCGCGGAGCTGCTGGTCGTCGGACTCGGTCCCGGCCCCGACGACTGGCTCACCCCCGAGGCCGGCGCGGCGCTGGCCGAGGTCGACCACGTGGTCGGCTACGCGCCGTACGTCAACCGGGTGCCGCAGCGCCCCGGCCTCCAGCGCCACGCCTCCGGCAACACCGTCGAGGTCGACCGGGCCCGGTTCGCACTCGACCTGGCGCTGGGCGGCGAGCGGGTGGCGGTGGTGTCCGGCGGCGACGCGGGCGTCTTCGGCATGGCCGCCGCGGTCTTCGAGGCGGCCGCCGACCCGGCCCACCCGGAGCACGCGACGGTGCCGGTCCGGGTCCTCCCCGGGGTGAGCGCGGTCCAGGCGGTCGCGGCCCGCGCGGGCGCGCCGATCGGCGCCGACTTCGCGGTGGTCAGCCTCTCCGACCGACTCAAGCCGTGGCCGGTCGTCGAGCGCCGGCTGCGGGCGATCGCCGAGGCCGACCTGGTGCTCGGGATCTACAACCCCGCCTCGCGCTCGCGCCGCGACCAGGTCGTGGAGATGCAGAAGATCCTGCTGGAGCACCGCTCCCCCGACACCGTGGTCGTCGTCGGTCGCGACGTCGGCCGCGCCGAGGAGTCGCTCACCGTCACGACACTCGAGAAGCTCGACACCGACCGCATCGACATGAAATGCCTGCTCATCATCGGCGCCTCCGCCACCCGCGTGGAGCCCGACGGCACGGTCTGGACGCCGCGGTGGGTGGAGTGATGGGTCGACTGATCACCGTCGTCGGCATCGGCGCTGACGGCCACCTCCCGCCCGCATCCCGGACCCTGGTGGACAACGCCGAGGTGCTGCTCGGCGGCGAGCGCCACCTCGACCTGGTGCCCGCCGTCCCCGGACAGGTACGCCGCACGTGGCCGCGCCCGCTCAGCGCGCTGCCCGGCGTGCTGAAGGAGCACGAGGGCCGCAGCATCGTCGCCCTGGCGTCGGGCGATCCCCTCGTCTCCGGCATCGGTACGACGCTGGTCCGGCTGCTCGGCGCCGACGCCGTCGAGGTCGTCCCGGCCGTCTCCTCGGTCTCCCTCGCCCGCGCCCGGATGGGCTGGTCCGCCGAGGAGTCCGCCGTCGTCACGCTCGTCGGCCGTGACGTCGACGCGCTGCGCCGCGAGCTCGCGCCCGGCCGCCGGCTGCTCGTGCTGTCCTCCGACCAGACCACGCCCGCCGCGGTCGCCGCCCTGCTGGCCGATGCGGGCTTCGGCGCCAGCACGATCGAGGTGCTCGGCGACCTGGGCAGCGGCGACGAGAGCCGCACCCCCTACCCGGGCGACGGTCCGGTCCCCCGTCTGCACGTCCTTGCGATCTCGGTCGCCGGCCCCGGACTCGCGTCCTGGACGACCGGCCTGCCCGACGACGCCTTCGAGCACGACGGCCAGCTGACCAAGCGCGACGTCCGCGCCAGCGCCCTCGCCCGGCTCGCCCCGCGCCCCGGTGACCACCTCTGGGACGTCGGCGCCGGCGCCGGGTCGGTGGCGATCGAGTGGCTGCGCGCGCACCCGCTCACCACCGCCACCGCCGTCGAGGGCAACGCGGAGCGAGCGGCGCGGATCGGCCGCAACGCCGGCCGGCTCGGCGTACCCCGCCTCCAGGTCGTCACCGGCCGCGCCCCCGGCGCCCTCGCCGACCTGCCCACCCCCGACGCCGTCTTCGTCGGCGGCGGCGCGACGGCCGACGGGCTGCTCGACCTCTGCCGCGACCGACTCGCTCCCGGCGGCCGGCTGGTCGCGCACGGGGTCACGTTGGAGACCGAGCGGCTGCTGGTCGACGCCTTCCATGCGTACGGCGGCGAGCTGACCCGGCTCGCCGTCGAGCACGTCACCCCGTTGGGCGGGCGGTTCACCGGCTGGACGCCGGCCCGCGCCGTCGTGCAGTGGGCCTGGACCAAGGAGAGCCCCCAGTGACCGCGCACTTCGTCGGCGCCGGCCCGGGCGCGGCCGACCTGATCACCCTGCGCGCGGCGACCCTGCTCAGCAAGGCCGACGTGGTGCTCTACCCCGGCACCTACATCGATGCCGAGGTCCTCTCCCACTGCCGCGAGGACGCGGACCGGGTCGACACCCAGGACCTCGACCTGGACCGGATCACCGCCGTGATGGTCGAGGCGCACGTCGCCGGGCGCGACGTCGTCCGGCTGACCTCGGGCGACCCCTCGCTCTACTCCGCCCTGCACGAGCAGACCCGGCGCCTCGACGCGGCCGGCGTGCCGTGGGACGTGACCCCCGGCGTGCCGGCGTACGCCGCCGCGGCCGCGATCGTCGGCCGCGAGCTGACCGTGCCGCTGGTCGCGCAGTCGGTGGTGCTGACCCGGACCCAGGCCCGCTCGACCGCGATGCCGGAGAGCGAGTCGCTGTCGGCGTACGCCGCGACCGGCGCCACCCTGGTGCTGCACCTCGCGATCACCCGCACCGCCGCGCTGATGGCCGAGCTGGCGCCGCACTACGGCGAGGACTGTCCGGTCGCCGTGGTCTCGCGCGCGTCCCAGCCCGAGGAGCTGGTGCTGCGCGGCACCGTCGGCACCATCGCCGGCCTCGTCGAGGACGCCGGACTGCGGCAGGCCGCCGTGATCCTGGTCGGCCCGGCGCTGGCGTCGGCGTCGGACGCCGAGTCGTACCTCTACTCACCCGAACGCCTCGCTCGGAAGGAGCGCCTGAGATGAGCTCCCCCACCATCCGACACTTCCCGTTCAGCGCCGTGGTCGGGGCCGACGGCCCCGACGGACCGGACCCGATGGCCCTGGCCCTGATCCTCACCACGATCGCACCCGAGGTCGGCGGCGTGCTGGTGCGCGGCGAGAAGGGCACCGCCAAGTCGACGATCGTGCGCGCCCTGGCCGCCGTGCTCCCGCCCGTCGAGGACCGGCCGGTCCCGCTGGTGGAGCTGCCGATCGGCGCCACCGAGGACCGGGTCACCGGCTCGATCAACCTGGAGAGCGCGCTCGCGGAGGGCAGGGCCGAGTACGAGCCCGGCCTGCTCGCCAAGGCGCACCGCGGGATCTTGTACGTCGACGAGGTCAACCTGCTCCACGACCACCTCGTCGACCTGCTCCTCGACGCCGCGGCGATGGGCCGCGCGACCGTCGAGCGCGACGGCGTCTCGATGACCCACGAGGCCCGCTTCGTGCTCGTCGGCACGATGAACCCCGAGGAGGGCGAGCTGCGCCCCCAGCTGCTCGACCGGTTCGGCCTCACCGTCGAGGTCGCCGCGCCGCGCGACCCGGCACTACGGGCCGAGGTGGTCCGCCGCCGGATGGCCTACGACGCCGACCCCGCCGCCTTCGCTGCCCGCTACGACGCCGCGGAGACCGCCCTGCGCGGCCGGATCGCCGCCGCCCGCGCGCTGGTCGGCGAGGTCCGGCTCACCGACGCCGGGCTGCTCAAGATCGCCGAGGTCTGCGCGGCCTTCGACGTCGACGGCCTGCGCGCCGACATCGTCACCGCCCGTACCGCCGTCGCCCACGCCGCCTGGTCCGGCCGCTCCCAGGTCACCCTCGACGACATCCGGGTCGCCGCCCGGCTCGCCCTGCCCCACCGCCGCCGGCGCAAGCCCTTCGACGCGCCCGGGCTGGACGAGGACCTGCTCGACCAGGTGCTCGGCGACGACGACCTGCCGCCGGAGCCCGAGCCCGACGGGCCCGACGTCGGGCCCGACGACGGGCCCGACGACGGGCCCGAGCCCGAACCGCAGGGCCCCGCACCCGACGGTGACGGCGCTGCCGACGACGGTGACGGCGCTGCCGGCGACGGCGGCGACGGCGATCCGGTCGACGTCCACGCTCCTGACCGCGCCCCGCCCACCGGGGGCGACGGCACGGGCAGCGCGCCGAGCAGTGTCGCGCCGACCGGGTCGGCGTACCGCACCCGGCTGCTGACCGTCCGCGGCGTCGGCGCCGGCACCGCGGGACGGCGTAGCCGGGCCCGCACCAGCAACGGCCGCCGGATCGGCGCGACGACCCCGACCGGCGCGGGCGGCGCGATCCACCTGACCGAGACCATCCGGGCGGCGGTGCCCCACCAGGTCGCCCGCGGCCGGACCGAGGGCCGGCTGCTGCTGGCGCCGGCCGACCTCCGGGTCGCCGTACGGGAGGGCCGGGAGTCGAACCTGGTGCTCTTCTGCGTCGATGCCTCGGGGTCGATGGCCGCGCGGCGACGGATGGCGCAGGTGAAGACGGCGGTGCTGAGCCTGCTGCTCGACGCCTACCAGCGCCGCGACAAGGTCGGCCTGGTCACCTTCCGCGGCGCCGCCGCCGAGGTGGCGCTGCCACCGACCCACTCCGTCGACGCCGCCGCCCAGCGTCTGGCGGACCTGCCGTCCGGCGGGCGCACCCCGCTCGCCGAGGGACTCCTCGAGGCCGCGCACCTGCTCGCCGTCGAGCGCACCCGCGACCCCCAGCGCCGTGCGCTGCTCGTGGTCGTCACCGACGGCCGCGCGACCTCCGGCGCCGACGCGGTCGTCCGGTCCCGGATGGCCGCGGGCCTGCTGGCGGAGGCCGGCATCGCCAGTGTCGTCGTCGACTGCGAGTCGGGCCCGATGCGGATGGGCCTGGCCGCCACCCTGGCCGAGCATCTCGGCGCCGAGCACCTCCCGATCGGCGAGGTCAGCGCCGAGGCACTCGTCGACGTCACCCGGCGGGCGGCATGACGGCCGGCCTGTACGACGTCATCGACCTCCGGCGCGACGTCCGCGCCGAGTTCACCGGCTCCCCCGTGCCCAGCGACGTGCTGCACCGCGTGCTGGAGGCCGCGCACCGGGCGCCGAGCGTCGGGATGAGCCAGCCCTGGGACTTCGTGGTCGTCCGCGATCCCGCCACCCGGCGCGCCTTCCGCGACCACGTCGCACACGAGCGCGACACCTTCGCGGCGAGCCTGCCGCCCGAGCGCCGGGCCACCTTCGACCGGATCAAGGTCGAGGGCATCTGCGAGTCCTCGCTCGGTGTGGTCGTCACCCACAGCCAGGCGCGCGGCGGCCCGCACGTGCTCGGACGGCACGCGATCGCCGACGCCGGCCTCTACTCCACGGTCCTCGCGATCCAGAACCTCTGGCTGGCCGCGACCGCGGAGGGACTCGGCCTGGGCTGGGTGTCCTTCTACCGCGAGCCCTTCCTGCGCGACCTGCTGGGCATCCCCGAGGACGTGCGGCCGATCGCCTGGCTCTGTCTCGGCACGGTCAGCCACCTGGAGTCCGTGCCCGACCTGGAGCGGCACGGCTGGCGATCCCGCCGCCCGCTCGCCGACGCCATCCACGAGGACACCTGGCAAGCAAGGGAGAGCAACGATGCCTGAGGGCCAGCCGCTCGTCGTACCGAACGACGGGCTGACCACCCGCCAGCGCCGCAACCGCCCGCTGGTGATGGTGCACACCGGCGACGGCAAGGGGAAGTCGACCGCGGCCTTCGGGCTCGCGCTGCGCGGCTGGAACCAGGGCTGGGACATCGGGGTGTTCCAGTTCGTGAAGTCGGCGAAGTGGCGCCTGGGCGAGCAGACCGCGTTCGAGCACCTGCCCGGCGACCTCGCCGGCAAGGGCCGGATCGAGTGGCACAAGATGGGCTCCGGCTGGTCCTGGTCGCGCAAGGCCGGGTCCGAGGAGGACCACGCCGCCGACGCCGCCGAGGGCTGGGCGGAGATCAAGCGGCGGATCGCGGCCGAGCAGCACGACCTGTACCTGCTCGACGAGTTCACCTATCCCGTCAACTGGGGCTGGGTGGACATCGACGACGTGGTCGAGACGCTCGCGAGCCGCCCCGGCCACCAGCACGTCGTGATCACCGGCCGGCGCGCAGACCCCCAGCTCGTCGAGCTCGCCGACCTGGTCACCGAGATGACCAAGGTCAAGCACCCGATGGATGCCGGCCAGAAGGGCCAGAAGGGCATCGAGTGGTGACCCTGCCGCGGATCGTCGTCGCCGCCCCCGCGACCGGGCAGGGCAAGACGACCGTCGCGACCGGCCTGATGGCCGCGCTGGCCGCGGCCGGGCACGTCGTGAGCGGGCACAAGGTCGGCCCCGACTACATCGACCCCGGCTACCACGCGCTCGCCTGCGGCCGTCCCGGCCGCAACCTCGACCCGCACCTCGTCGGCGAGGACCTCGTCGCGCCCCTGCTGCTGCACGGTGCCCGTGGCGCCGGCGTCGCCGTGGTCGAGGGCGTGATGGGTCTGTACGACGGCCGGATCGGCGGCGCCGGCTTCTCCTCCACCGCTCATGTCGCCGCGCTGACCCGCACCCCCGTCGTGCTCGTCGTCGACATCTCCCGCTCCTCGCGCTCGGTCGGCGCGGTGGTCCACGGCATGGCGACCTGGGACCCGTCGGTCGAGGTCGCCGGCGTGATCCTCAACCAGGCCGGCTCTCCCCGGCACGCCGACGAGGTCCGCTCCTCGATCTCCCTGCCCGTGCTGGGCGCGATCCCCCGCGACCCCTCGATCGCCACCCCGTCGCGCCACCTCGGCCTGGTCACCGCCGCCGAGCGCGGCGAGTCCGAGGAGGTCGTCGCCCGGCTGGCCGACGTGGTCACCGAGCACGTCGACCTCGACGCCGTCCTCGCCCTCGCCCGCAGCGCGCCCCCACTCGCCGCGACGCCCTGGACCGCCGACCCGGCGCGAACTGACACCGCGATCGCGTCGACCCGGCGCAAAGTGGCGGTCGCAGCAGGCCGAGCCTTCACCTTCCGGTACGCCGAGACCGCCGAGCTCCTCGCCGCCCACGGCTGCGACGTCGTCCCCTTCGACCCGGCGAGCGATCCCGCGCTCCCCGACGGCACCGCGGGCCTGTACCTCGGCGGCGGCTTCCCCGAGGTCCACGCCGCCGACCTGGCCGCCAACACGCCGCTGCTCGCCGAGATCCGCACCGCGGTCCGCGACGGGCTGCCGACGGTCGCCGAGTGCGCGGGCCTGCTCTACCTGTGCCGCAGCCTCGACGGCGCCCCCATGGCCGATGTGCTCGACGCCGACGCCACGATGACCGAGCGGCTCACGCTCCGCTACCCCGTCGCCACCGCGCCCGCCGACACCCTGCTGACCCGCGCCGGCGAGCAGGTGAGCGGGCACGAGTTCCACCGCACGACCATCACTCCGGCGACGACCGGCACCCCCGCCTGGACGATCGACGGCGACGACGTCGGCTTCGCGTCGCCGACCCTGCACGCGTCGTACCTCCACACGCACTGGGCCGGTCATCCCCAGCTGGCGCAGCGGTTCGCGGAGGCGGTGCATCGTGGCTGACCCGCTGCGCCACCACGGCGACGTCGAGGCGCGCGGGATGCTGGACCTCGCCGTCAATGTGTACGACGGCGCGCGACCGCCCTGGCTCGACGACGCCCTGCGCGCGTCGTTGGACGAGGTCGGCGCCTATCCCGACCCGAGCGCCGCACGGGCCGCCGTGGCCGCGCACCACGGGCGCGCGGAGGACGACGTACTGGTCACCGCGGGGGCGGCGGAGGCGTTCACGCTGGTGGCGCGGCTGCGGGACTGGCGGCGGCCGGTGGTGGTGCATCCGCAGTTCACCGAGCCGCATGCGGCTCTGGAGCAGGCGGGCCATGCGGTGACGCCGGTGGTGCTGCGCGAGCCGTTCGCCCTCGACCCGGCACTGGTTCCGGAGGACGCCGACCTGGTCGTCGTGGGCAATCCGACCAACCCGACGGGCGTCCTGCATGGCGCCGCGACGCTGGGGGCGCTGCGGCGCCCGGGACGCCTGGTCGTGGTGGACGAGGCGTTCATGGACTGCGTGCCCGGCGAGCCGGACTCCCTGGCCGGCGTACCCCTCGAGGGGCTGGTCGTGCTCCGCTCCCTCACCAAGCACTGGGGCATCCCCGGCATCCGCGCCGGCTATGCCGTCGGCGAGCCGCGGGTGATCGCGGGTCTCGCGCGAGCACAGACGCCCTGGTCGGTCGGCACGACCGCCGCCGCCGCGGTGATCGCCTGCACGACCCCGGAGGCCGCCCAGGAGGCCACGAGCAGGGCCGAGCGGATCCGCGAGTGGCGCGACCACCTCGAGAAGGGCCTGGCCGACCTCGGCATCCGCCACCTCGCCTCCGCCGCGTCCTTCGTGCTCGCGCAGGTCGGCGAGGGCGTGCATGCGGCGCTGCGCGAGCGCGGGATCGCCGTACGACGGGCCGACACCTTCCCCGGCCTGGACGGTGGCTGGGTGCGGATCGCCGTCCGGCCACCGTCCACCACGGATCGGATGTTGGGCGAGCTCGAGCGCGTGCGCGCCCTCGGACGCGCCGCTATCTGACCTTCTTCGACTTCGCGGTCTTGACCGTCCACGGCGTGTAGGACGGCGCGCTGTAGGTGATCCGCACCGACAGGCGCTTGCCCCGGTCGGCGCGGGAGACCTTGTACGTCGGCTTCTTGGCGCGCTTGATGACCTTCCCGTTGCGCAGCCAGACGTAGCTGGCCGTCCACCCGGCCGGAAGCCCCAGCGGATGGCGCACCCGCACCTTCGTCCCGATCTTCGCCTTGCCCTTGAGCCGCGGCTTCGTCACGGTCGGGAACGCCAGCGGACCGGGGTCCGCCGTCGGCGCGGAGACGAGGATCGTGTAGCCGGGCGAGTCGACGGACCCGCCGGCGTTGGCCGCACGGACGGTGAAGGCGAAGGTCCCGGCGACGGTCGGGGTGCCGCTGAGCAGGCCGTCGGCGGCCAGCGCCAGTCCTGGCGGCAGGCTCCCCTGGACGGAGTATGTCGGGTCACCGGTCCCCGTCAGCTGGAACGAGTACGGCGTGCCGACCTGTGCCGCGGCCGGCGGGGGTCCCGAGGTGATCGTCGGCGCGGGAGTGCCCGTGTCCGGCGACGCCGACACGGTGATGGTGTAGGTGGGCGAGTCGACGACGCCACCGGCGTTCGTCGCACGGATCGCGAACTCGAAGACCCCGTCGGTCGTGGGAGTCCCGCCCAGCGTCCCCGCACTCGACAGCGTGAGCCCGGGCGGCAGGCTGCCGACGATCGAGAGCGTCGGCGAGCCGGTGGCCGTGACCTGGAACGAGTAGGCCGTGCCGACCGTCGCCGTCGCGGGTGGCGCCGGCGAGGTCAGTGTCGGCGGCAGCGGCGCGCCGACCCGGTAGGTGATCTCGCCCGCGTCCGGATTGCCGATCTCGGGCGTCACCGGGAGTGCGCCCGGGCCCAGCTCGTCGTCCTCCTCGGCGTCGAAGTAGCGCAGCCCGTAGCTGCCGGGCGGGACGACGAACACGGCGCGGCCGTTCTCATCGGTGATGGTGGCGGCCAGGAGGGTATCGCCGTCGTAGAGGGCGGCGATGGCGTTCGCCTTCGCGGCACCGGCGCCATCCTTGAGCACGGAGGTGATCACGGCGCCCTCGGCGAGGCTCACCGTCACGTCGCCGTTCACTCCGTCGACGAGCGTGACCTGCTGCTCCTTGCCCAGGTGTCCGTCCGCGGCGGTGACCAGCGAGTAGTGGCCGGGGTCGGCGGCCAGGTCCAGCCACCCCGTGTCGTCGGACACGGCGATGCTCCGGACGTTCCCGAGGCCGTCGACGAGCGCCGCCTGGGTGTGCGGCAGCTCTCGGCCGGCGTCGTCGCGGATCAGCACCCGGATGCTCGCCCCACCCGCGGCAGCGGCTGCGGCGACCCTGCTGCGGGCGCTCGCGCCCTTGCGTCCGGCACTCGCCGGGGCCGTGGCAGGCGTGCGTCCGTCGGGCCCGAGGAGATCCGGCCCCTGGTCGAGGATCCGCGGAAGCGGTGCCGGGGAGACGCCGCCGATCACCTCGACCAGCGGGTATCCGGCATCCGGCCCGGCCGGATCCACCCGATGCTTGTTGAGGGCACCGTGGGCGTTCGTGCCGCTCCAGCCGTCGCCCCAGACCTCGTAGATGTGACTGTCGCTGGCGGCGCCGCTGATCGTGGCCTGCGACTTCAGGCAGCCGTCGTACGCATTGGTCACGTTCATGACGTAGGTGCCGTTGGCCCGGATGGTGGCGATGTCCGCTGCCGCCGCGAGCTGCTCGGCGGCCATGAGCTGCAGTGTCTGACCACGACTCGCGACCGCGGCCACGGCGGGGACGGTGACGCTGTTGATCGCCATCGAGGCCTTGATGACCTCCCGGGGGATCCCGACGAGCGGCAGCGCGCAGTCCTGGAGCGCGAGCTGGGTGAGGATGGTCGCCCCGTGGACGGCGCCGTCGACGGTCAGGACGCCGGACACGCGGACGTCGTCCGTGGGGTCGTCGTTCATCGCCTTGCCTGCCGCGATCCTGGCCATGGCCAGGGACTCGTAGCCGCCCTCCGAGTGACCGATGAAGGAGAAGTCGAGGATCTCTCCGCGCTTCTCCCGCCAGCAGTTGCTGTACGTGACCAGCTCGTCGTAGAACTCGTTGGCGGCCTCGGTCATGCGGGTCCCCACCTCGGCGAGCTCGACGACGGTGTTCCACGCCGCGTAGTCCTGGGGAATGAACCAGCATTGCCCGTTCAGCCCGTCGCTGATGGCGCCGGTGTAGGAGAACTCCAGCACGTCGCGGAAGAAGGAGCCCCGGGACTGGCCCGGGTCGTAGCCGGCCTGCTCCAGCTGCGCCAGGACGTTGCCCTTCACACCGGCGCCGGGTCCGTACCCCTTGCTGCCGGCCTGGTCGCAGGCGTTGGCCGCCCACGTCTTGTTCCAGGCGTCGCGCTCGTCGCCGTCACGGGCGCAGTCGGAGTCGGTGACCACCGAGGAGCTGTCGTTGAGGGACGAGGTGAGACCCGCGGCGAGGACGACGGCCCGATGCACGGGGCAGGACTCGTCCAGCGTGTACGGCGTCGTCCACTCGCCCAGGTCGCCGGCGAGGTTCTGGGCGCGGACCCTGATGGAGACCGTCCCGCCCGTCGCCAGCACCACCTCGACCGGCACGGAGAACGCGGTGTCGTCGGCATCTTCCGGGACCAACACCCGCTTGACGGGCCGGGTGCCGCTCGCGTCGGTGACCTCGTACTCGAGCCAGTCGAGCCCGAAGTCGTCCGAGGCGCTGACGGTGGCGGTGAAGGTCCCGACCTCGCCGCAGGTGTGGGGCTTCCCGCTCTTCGTCGCATAGCTGGCATCGGCCAGGACGGAGGAGGAGAGCGAGTTGGCGCGCGCGAGCACCATGGGGTGGCTCATCTCCGGCTTGCCGGCGATGACGGGGCTGAGCGCGAAGTACTGCTCGTCGGCGGGATCGACGTCCGACACGAACCCGCGCTTGCGACCGTCGGCGGTGTCACGCACCCAGGTCACGGCGTCCGGCTCCGCGGGGAACTCGGTGGCCTCGTCGGGAGTGCTGAACACCTGGCGGTCCGACGAGCCCGCCACGTCCTCGAAGACCAGCCCGACCTTGTGGTTCAAGGAGACGGACTCGATGTCGGGCCGGACGCGATCGGTGTCGTTCTCGGTGATCTCGGCGCCGCTGAACTCGAGACCGGTCGTGTAGGCGACGAAGGCCTGGTCGAGCACGAGGGTTCCGGTGATCTGGGGAACCAGGATGTAGTCGTACTCCAGGGTCTCGCCCGCCGCGAGCACCGGCCGGGTGTGCGCGAGCTGCTCTCGTGGCTGGTAGATGTAGTTGAGCTGCGCGCCGCCGGTGAGCAGCTCCAGCGTGACGTTGTACATCGCGACGTCGGCGACGTTCTCGATGCCGACCTTGACGTGGTACGGATGGTCCTTGGTCGCGTACTTGTCGGCATGGACCTTCAGCTTGAAGGCCGAGCCTCCCCACACCTTGATCGGGTCCGCGGCGCGCGCCGTGATGTTGATCGGCATGTCGAAGGGCTGGAGGAACCCGGCGTACGACGCCTCGATCGGGTACTCGCCCTCGACGTCACCGCGCAGGTACCAGTGGATCGTGCGGCTCTCCCCCGCCGGAATGTCGGGGAAGTCGACCTTCGGCGACTGCGGGAACGACGTCGGCGCGAGCGTCAGACCGCTCGGCAGCGCGAGTCTCGCGACGCCGTCGGTGAGCACGAAGTCCTCGCCCTCGCTGAGGTTCGTCACCATGAGGGAGACGTCGAAGAACTCCTTCAGCCAGGATGCACGCCCCGGGATGACCAGCCAGACGAGGTACTCGCTGGTGCCCCAGAACTCGTAGGTGTAGCCGCCGGTGGAGAAGGACCCGGTGCAGCTGCAGGCACCTCCGCCACCGCCGCCACCCCAGCCGCCGCCGCAGGTGACCGGGACGCCGTCGATGGAGGGGCAGCCGATGAAGCCGGAGGAGTTGGCGACGCCGGTGACCGGTGGCGGAGTGCCTCCGGTCGAGGTGAAGGGGAGGTGGATCTCGAACTCCACGACGTTCTGGTTGGCCGGGTCGTCGGGGTCGATGCCCACGGCCTCGATCTGCTCCGGGGTCATCCGCTCGGTGGCCACCTCGGCGGTGGCCACCGGCCCCTCCTCCAGGGTGATCGAGACCGCTGCGTTGCCGTTCGCGACCTCGGCGATCGCCTGACCGGGTCGGAAGCCGTCCGCGACGGCGAACACCGTGTACTGGGCGTCGTCCAGACCGCGGAGCCGGGCCTCGCCGGCGGCGTCGGTCCGCGCCGTGATGCGCGATCCGTCGCCCCGGATCACGAGCACCGTGGCGTCCGGCAGTGCGGTTCCGGCGGGGTCCGTGACGGTCGCGAGGATGCCCGCGAACGGCGGCTCGGGGGTGACCGTCACGGTCGCCTCGTCGGTGCTGGTCTCGCCGGCGGCGCCGGCACTCAGGGTCACCGTGTACCGCCCCGGCTCGGCGTAGGTGTGGCTGGGGCTCGGCCCGGTTCCGGTGGTTCCGTCGCCGAAGTCCCACTGGTACGACGAGATCATGCCGACGGGCCGCGACCCGGATCCGTCGAAGGCGACCGCCTCGCCTTCGACGACGACCAGGTCGTCGCCTGCGTCGGCCGCCACGGGCTCGGGGAGGACGGCGGAGATCGTGGTCGTCCTGGCAACGGTGCGGATGCCGTCGCTGGCCGACACCTTCAGCTGGTAGATGCCGGGTTGGCCGTAGCGGTGGGCCAACGGCGTCACGGGCGGCTCGGAGCCGGTCAGGGCGGGAGAGCCGTCGCCGAACTCCACCTTGTAGGACAGCGGGTCGCCGTCCTCGTCGGTCGCGCCGAACAGCAGCCCGAGGTCGAACGGCGCGACACCGGTGGCGCTGGGTGAGATGTCGACCATCAGCACGGGAGCGTGGTTGGCCGCACCGACCGCGGCGGTGGCCGGCGAGGTCGCCTGAGCCGGTGCGTAGCCCTCACGGTCGGCGGTGACCGTCACGGAGAGGTGGGCGTCGAGGTCGCCCTCGGTCGGTGTGTACGTCGACGACGTCGCCCCGTCGATCTGCGCTCCCTCGCGCAGCCACTGGTAGTGGTAGTCGGTCGGCTCAGGAGCCCAGCCTCCGGGCATCGCGGTCACCGTCTCGCCGACCCGGACGACCCCCGAGACGGACGGGAGCGTCTCGTTGGTGAGGTCGCCCACGACGACCACGTCCGTCGCATCCGAATCGGCGCTGCCGGCGTCGTAGGTCGGCTTGGCTGCCGTGGCGCGCACGCTGATCCGCTTCCCGAGGTCGCCGGCGCTCAGGACACGTGACTGGCCGGTGGAACCGGCGATGGGCTCTCCGTCACGGAGCCACTGCCAGGTCACCGTGACCTCCGCCTGGTCCCATTCGCCCTCGGTGGCCGCGAGGGTCTCCCCCACCTTCGCGGTTCCGCTGACGACGGGTGGGCTGAGGTTGTTGATGACGTCGTAGGCGACGGGACCGGTCGCCGTGGAGGCGCGGGAGGTGGGCGCGTAGCCGGCCCTGGAGGCCGTCACCACCACGGAGATCGCGGCCTGTGCGTCCGCCGGGACGAGGAGGTACGTCGAGCCGGTGGCATCGGCGATCGCCTCGCCGTCACGCTGCCACTGGTAGCCGACCTCGAGGTCGTCGACGTCCCAGGTGCCGTCGTCGGTCGCCAGGGTCTCCCCGACCCGCGCGGTGCCCTCGATGACCGGGCGCTGCTCGTTGACGATCACACCCAACGCCACCGGCGCAGACGGCACGGTCGTGACGGTCGAGGACGCGTAGCCGGTGCGCGAGACGGTCACCTCGACCGAGATCGACGCATCGACGTCGTCCGGACCGGGGGTGAGTCGGCTGGTCGTCGCGCCGGGGATCGGGCTCCCGTCGCGCAGCCACTGATAGGTGGTGCTCGTCGGGCTCGGCTCCCAGTCTCCGGGGGAGACCGTGAGCTCCACCCCCACGCGCGGCGTGCCCGAGACGACCGGGGCGACGGGGTTGGCGAACTGCCCGATGTCTACCGGTCCGACCTCTGCGGTCGTCGTCTCGCCCGGCTCCCAGTCGGCCTTCGTGCCCCGCACCCGCACCGAGATCCGGTGGTCGATGTCGTCGGGTTCCGGCGTGTAGCTGGCACCCGAGCCCAGCGTGACGCCATCCTCGCGCAGCCAGGTGTATCCGAAGTCGACCCCGGCGGTGTTCCATTCGCCCAGCTCGACGCTCAGCTGCCGGCCGACCTGCGGCGTTCCGGCCACCGTGGCCGCGGCCGTGTTGGCGATCACGCCGTAGGTGACCTTCCCGGTCTGCCCGGACGTCGCCTCGGCCGGCGCGTAGGCGGCCTTCGTCGCGGTGGCCGTCACCGAGATCCGGTGGGTGGCGTCGTCGACGCTCAGCGCGTAGGTCGACTCCGTCGCGCCGACGATGGGCGTCCCGTCACGCAGCCACTGGTAGGCCACGTCTACCTGGGTCTGCTGCTCGGTGAAGCCGGCGGCCCGCCAGCGGTCCCCGCTCGCGGTGAGCGTCTCGCCCGCGCGGGGCGTGCCCTCGATGCTCGGTCCCTCCAGGCTGTCGATGACGCCGAGCCCGACCTGGTCGGTCTGCGCCGTCGTGACGGTGGTCGGGTGGTAGGCGGTCTGGGATGCCTCGACGCGGACCGAGATGCGCGCGTCCAGGTCGGCCGCGCCGAGCTGGTAGCTGCTTGCGGTGGCACCCTCGATCGGCTCGCCGTCGCGCAGCCACTGGTAGGCACGCGTGGGGTTCGACGGCTTCCAGGTGCCGGCGCTGACGCTGAGCTGCTCGCCCACCCGCGCCGTTCCCGAGGTCGCCGGCGCGGTCAGGCCGGTGATGACGCCGTAGTCGATCGGTCCGACCGCCGCGGACTGGGCGACGCTGTCGTTGTGTCGCGGCCTCGATGCGGTGACCTCGACGCGGACCTGCTGGCCCAGATCGGCGGCGACGGTCGCGTACGTCGAGGAGGTGGCCCCGGAGATCCGGCTGGATCCGCGGATCCACTGGTAGCTGAACGTCGCGTCGGGATAGGTCCACGTCCCCGGGTCGGCGGTCAGCAGCTCGCCGACGCGCAGCTCGCCGGTGAGCGTCGGCGCCGACGTGTTGGCGAGCTGGAGGTCGAGCTCGGCGTCCGCGATCACCGACTGGCCGAGGACCAGCTCGAAGCGGTGGGCCTCGTCCTGCGTCGTGACGTCGTCGAAGTACTCGCCGACGTACGTCGACGACGAGACGAACTGCACGACGTACGTGCCTTCGACGAGACCGCCGATGCGGTAGGAGCCCTGGGCGTCGGTGTAGGCGCTGCCCGCGAATGTGGCGGCCCCGGTCTGGGGGTCGATCCGGTCGACGGAGGCGTAGACGTTCGCCGCGGGTGCGCCGTCGGTGCCGGTCAGCGACCCGTGGACGGACGCGCCGACCGGCACCGTCACGTTCGCCGTGGTGACGTGGCCGACGGTGACCGCGATGTCGGCCGCGTCGGCGACGGCGTCACTCGCCGGATAGTAGAGCGCGACGTGATGGCCGTCGCCGGGGACGACCTGCAGCCGGTAGCTGCCCGGCTCGACATGCCGGAAGCGGTAGGCCGCGGTGTTCTGGCCGGTGGATCGGTAGAACGACGTCGCGTAGGCCTGGCTCCACTGTCCCTCGCCCGTGGCCCGATACAGGTAGGCGTACCCGTAGGTGTAGGTCGCGGTCTGCGAGCCGGGCAGGGTGATGGTGCCGGCGACGACGCCGCCGGTCGCGGCGAGAGCGGCGTCGGCGGTGGCCGAGTCGCCGATGCCGACGGTGATCGGGGAGGCGCTGCTCCACTCCTGGGTGTCGTCGAAGTACTCCCCGGCGTGGAAGTCCTCGTTGCTGGTCTCGAAGCTGACCCGGTAGGTGCCGGCCGTCAGCTTGCCGAGGAGGTACCTCCCGCTGCTGTCCGTGCTGGTCGACGTGGAGTACGACCAGTCGCCGGGACCGGTCTGGCGATAGGCGTACACCCCGACGTCGGCGACCGGCCCGTCGTCGAGACCCGTGAGCGTGCCGGTGATCCGGCCGTACTGCAGGCTCAGCGTGCTGTCGACAGTGACGTCGTCGCCCGCGGTCACCGCCACCTCGTCGGCGGTCCCGTCCTCGTAGCGCCCGTCGGTCGACTCGAAGGTCAGCCAGTAGGTGCCGGGAGGAAGCTGGACGGTGTAGCCGCCGTCGGCGCCGGTCGTCGCCAAGAGCGAGCGATAGTCGTCCGAGGAGCCCGAACCCACGTGTACGCGCACGTCCGCCAAAGGCTGGCCACCGTCCCCGGTCACCACGCCCGAGATCGTGCCGGGGAGGCCGAACTGGTGGTCGACCTGTACCGCCGCGCCGTCCGCGACCTCGACGGGGGTCGCCGCGGCCAACGTCGTGGCGGCCTCGTGGTACTCGTCCAGGTAGGCACCGCCGACGTCCCCTGAGAAGCGGACGCGGTAGGTACCGGGGAGCACGTTCACCGAGTAGGTCCCGTCGCCGTCGACCGACGCGTCCGCGACCTGCGTGCCGCTCTCGTCGTAGACCGCGACCCAGACGTTCGTGGCCGGGTCGCCCGCGCCGTCGGTGACCGTGCCGGCGATCCTCCCACCTGTCCCCAGCGCGGCATCGGCGGTGACCGACGCCCCCGCGGTCACGGTGAGCGGGGCGGCATCGCCGTAGGACCGGACGTTGTCGTAGTACTCCCCGAGGTACGCCGTGCCGTAGGGCGGCGTGAACTGGAGGAGGTAGTCGCCCGGGGCGAGTCCGTCGACCGTATAGCGGCCCTCGGCGTCGGTGCTGGTGCCTCTCGACGTGCCGGACGCGGCCGAATACGCGTACACGTACACCTCGTCCAGGGGCGCGCCGTCGTCGTCGGTGACGGTGCCGGAGATGGATCCGGCGCGCCCCAGCTGCTGGTCGGCGGTGGTGGACTCACCGACGACCACGGTCAGGCTCGTCGACTGCTCGAAGTCGGTGGTGCCGCCGAGGTAGCTGGCGTAGTGGTCGCCGCCGGCCGGCTGGAACTGGAGACGATAGGTGCCCGCGCGCAGTCCACTCACCGTGTACCCGCCGGAGTCGTCGCTCACCGCCCACCGCTCGGTGGTCCACGACGCGTTCGCGTCCAGCCGGTAGGCGGTCACGTCGACATCGCTGAGCGCCTGCCCGTCCGCGCCGGTGACGGTGCCGGTGATCGAGCCGCCGGCGCCGAGCACGGCGTCGGCGGTCCAGACCTCGTCCTGCACCGGGACGATCGTGGTGGCCGTGTCCAGGCTCGCCGCGTCGTCGTAGTACTCGGAGACGGCGTTGCCGACCTGCGGCTGGTACTGCAGCCGGTAGGGGGTGCCGGGGGTGAGATCGGCGAAGGCGTAGCTGCCGTCGGTGCCCGTGGTCCGCGAGGTGGTGAAGGACCAGTAGGAGTACGACCCGCTGGTGTACTGGTCGTAGAGGTTGACGCTCACCCCGCTCAACGGGGATCCGTCGGGGCCCGTGACGGTGCCCGCGATGCCGGTACCCAGCGTGAAGGCCGCATCGGCCGTGAACGTCTCCCCCGCCTCGAGCACGATGTCGGTGGCGCTCTCCAGGGTCGCGGCGTCCTCGAACCAACGGATCTGCGTCGGGTAGGTGGAGTAGTCGGAGAACCGCACGCGATAGGTGCCCGGCGCGAGGCCGCCGACCGAGTAGGAGCCGGTCGCGTCGGTGGAGTCGTAGGAGTCGAGGGCACGCCACGTGCCGTCCGTTCCCAGCTGGTAGACGTCGACCTCGGCCCAGCGCGCCGGTGACCCGGCGTAGTCGGTGACCGTGCCGGTGATCCGAGCCGCCGGCCCCAGCGCGGCATCGATGCCCACGACCGTGGCCGCATCGGCGACGGGGACGTCGGTGCCCAGCTCCACGAGTGCCGCGTCGTCGAAGAACTCCGTGGCGTAGCCGCCGCTGAAGTCGGAGAACCCCACCCGCCAGGTGCCGTCGTCGACGGGGAGCCGATAGTGACCGTCGCCGTCGGTGGAGGTGGAGAAGGAGGCATCCCACTCCGAGTAGCCCTCGTCGGCGTACTCCTCGTAGGCGCCCACCCAGATGTCCTCGGCCGGTTGGCCCTGGGCATCGGTGACGGTTCCCTCGATCGCGCCCCGCTCCGCGAGGACGGCGTCGATCCCGGAGGTCGCGACACCGTCCGCGACGCTCAGGCTCTGGCCGTCCTCCACCGTGGCGGCGTCGTCGTAGTACTCGGGCCTCCAGTCGTCGCCGGAGAAGCCGACCCGCCACTGCCCCGCATCGACACCGACGACGTAGTCCCCGTCGTCGTCGGTGACGGTGCTGAAGGAGTCGTCCCAGTAGGAGTACGTCTCCTCGTCGTACTCCTCCACATACTCCCGATAGGCACGCACGGCGACGCCTTCGACGGGCGATCCGGTCGAGTCCTGCACGTGGCCGCGGATCGAGCCCCGGGCACTGAGGGTGGCGTCGATCCCGGTGAGGCTGCCGCCGTCGGGGAGAGCGAGGGTCTGCGCCTCCTGCACCGTGTCGGCGCCGTCGTAGAACACGCTCTTCCACATGGCGTGCGAGAAGCCGACCCGGTACTCACCGTCGCCGGCGTAGAGGTGGTACTCCCCGGTGGGCCCCGTGAACGCCCACTCGTCGCACTCCCAGTAGTCCTCGCCGTAGGAGCGGTAGGCACAGATCTCGACGCCGCCGAGGGGCGCGCCGTCCGCCGCACGGACCGTTCCCGAGATGGCGCCTCGTCGGGTCAGCACCCCGTCGATCCCGGCGGTCGTTCCCCCCGCCGTGACGACGAAGGTGTCGCTCTCGTCGCTGGCATAGGGCCCGTTGCTGACATTGCCCTCCGCGTCGCGCCGGCCCGAGTCGAACCACACCCGGTAGCTGCCCGGCGCGGCCGTCAGCGAGTAGCTGCCGTCGGAGCCGGTCGTCGTCTGGCCGACGAGCTCGTCCGAGTCGTCGTAGCACCAGTCCCAGTACGAGTACTCGTACTGGGTGCCCTCGTCGTCGACGTACTCGCACTCCAGGGTCACCCGGATGTCGCTGAGAGGGGCGCCCGTCCCGGCGTCGGTCACGGTGCCGGTGACGACTCCGTCCGGGTCCGCCGCGACCGCCTCGGTAGTGGGCGCGACGACCAGCAGGCCCACGGCCATCGCGAGCGCGATGACCGCCTTGAGAGAACGGAGGTCTCGGGCCGGCCTGATCATCCGGCCCGCCCTCCGGGCTGTCCCTCGACCCGCACGCCCGCGCAGGAGCCGTCCTTCCCGTTGCTCATGCCGTCGACCAGCCAGGCGTCGCCCTTCCTCTTCAGGCCGAGCTTGACCGGCATGATCTCGCGCTCCTCGCGCTGCGGGTCCGTCGCGGAGGCCTGGGACCACCCGCGCATCCAGGCGCAGGCGTGGACCCAGGTCACGCCGTCACCCGACGGCTTGCCGATCCTGGTGACCGTGATCGGGAGCGGGCCCGGGAAGTACCGCCCCCAGTCCTGCCGGGTGTAGAACCTCATCCGGTCCAGCCCGTCACGCGTCATGACCTTCGCGGCAGCCGACTGCGTCCCGTCGCCCGCGTTGACGATCTTCGCGTACGCCGCAGCCCACTCCTGGACGGCACGGGACTCGGGGCGGGCACGAAGACGCACCTCGTCGGGGACGGCGTCCGCCGAGCTGGTCGCTCCCCCGTCCGCAGCGCTCGGAGCCGGTGGCGCGGGGTTCGGTGCTCCCGCAACAGGTCCGTCCGACGCGGCCGCCGTGGTCGGCCCGGAGTCATGCTCGGCCTGACCGCAACCGGACGACACGCCCAAGGACAGGCCGATGGAAAGCACAGCGATGAGTCTCCGCGCGCGCATGTTCGTGTCCCCCATGGTGTCCGCCCACTTGCCGGAGAGACGCTCCCAGACGCGTGTCCCCCACGGCAATAGTCCATTTGGAGGACACTCCCCGAAATAGTCGAGCCCGTGCCCTAGAGTCCGTCATGCAGGCACGAGGAAGCCGGTGGGACTCCGGCACAGTCGCGCTACTGTGACACCGCTCCGCCCTCCGGGTCGGGTGCGGTGAAGTCAGGAACGAGTGCCTGCACACACCTCACACCCATTGACCAGGGACGCTGAATCCCTGAGGAGGCACCACATGTCGCAGTCCTCTGCCACCCCTCTCGCCGCGCCGGTCGTCCAGGTCCCGGTCGTCCCGCTGCTCCAGCTCGGCACCTGGGTCGTCTTCTTCGGCCTGCTCGCGATGCTGGCGATCTTCTTCGTGAGCGCCGACCAGGGCGCGATCTCGCTCCCGGCGGGCAACGCGGTCCACGAGTGGGTGCATGACGCCCGCCACCTGCTCGGCTACCCCTGTCACTGAGCGGGGGCGCGAGCATGAGCACCGTTTCCGAGGAGAGCTCTGTCCTGAGCCCGGCCTCCTTCCTGATCCGTGGCCTCGCCGTCGGCCTGGTGGCGGGCCTGATCGCCTTCGTCGTCGCGTTCGCCTTCGGTGAGCCGCAGGTCGACGACGCGATCGGCCTCGAGGAGGCGGCCGCCGCCCAGATGACGCCACAGGAGGTCGCCGCCGAGGAGGCCGCCGCTGCCGACGAGGACCAGTCCGGCATGGTCGAGATCTCCCGCGACAACCAGAAGAGCTGGGGCCTGCTGACCGGCATGCTGGCCGTCGGCGCCGCCCTCGGCGGCCTCGTGTCGCTGGCCGCGGCCGCCGTGCTCGGCCGGCTCGGGGGCCTGTCGGCGCGCGGCTCCACCGCGCTGGTGGTGCTGGTCGGCTTCGTCGCCGTCGCGCTGGTGCCGTTCACCAAGTACCCCGCCACGCCGCCCGCCGTCGGCAGCGGCGACACGATCGGCGGCCGCAGTGCGTCGTACTTCGGGCTGCTGCTGATCTCGGTCCTCGCCGCCATCGCGATGGTGGTCGTGGCCAACAGGCTGCTCGCCCGGTTCGACGGCTGGACCGCGGGTCTCATCGTCGCGGGCGGGTACCTGGTCGTCGTGGTGGTGGCCGGGCTGCTGCTGCCCACCGTCAACGAGCTCGGCGACTTCCCGGCCGACACGCTGTGGTACTTCCGCCGCGCGTCACTGGCCACCCTGGCCACCCTGTGGGCCGGGATCGGCATCGGCCTGACCGCGCTGATCGGCCGGATGTCGGACCAGGCCGCGGCCAGCACGGCGCGCCGCGAGCTCGCCGCCAGCCTCTGAACGCTCGGGCCGCCGGTCTGCTGCTCGGCTACGCCGCGGATCGGCTCCTCGCCGATCCGCGGCGTGGTCATCCCGTCGCCGGCTTCGGCCGCGTGGCGGCCACTCTCGAGAAGAGGATCTGGCGCGACGACCGCCCCACCGGTGTCGGGTACGTCGCCACCCTGGTCGGCGGCGCCGTCGTGCTCGGGATCGTGGCCGAACGTGCCCTCCCCCGCACGCTCGCCACAGCGGTCGCCACCTGGGCAGTGCTCGGCGGGACGTCCCTGGACCGGGAGGCCGCCGAGGTCTCCCGGCTCCTCGCCGCCGGCCGCCTCCCGGAGGCGAGGCAGCAGCTCACCCATCTGGTCGGCCGCGACACCCGCCGGCTCGACGAGACCGAGGTGGTCCGGGCGGCCCTGGAGTCGCTGGCCGAGAACACGAGCGACGCGGTCGTCGCGCCGCTCGTGTGGGGTGCCGTCGCCGGCGTGCCCGGGCTGCTCGGCTACCGCGCCGCGAACACCCTCGACGCGATGGTCGGACACCGCAGCGCCCGCTACGAGCGCTTCGGGTGGGCGGCCGCACGGTTCGACGACCTGCTCAACCTGCCGGGCTCCCGGCTGACCGCCGCGCTCGCCACGGTGCTCGGCCCGGACCCGGCCACGGCCTGGCGGACCTGGCGCCGTGACGCCGCCGGCCACCCCAGCCCGAACGCCGGCCCGGTCGAGGCGGCCTTCGCCGGCGCCCTCGGGACCCGGCTCGGCGGCACCAACGACTACGGCGGCCGCATCGAGCACCGCGCGGTGATGGGCGACGGTCCCCCGCCCGACCGGGCGGAGCTGGACCGCGCCCGCACCCTGGCCCGCCGGATCGGCGTCGGCGCGGTGCTGACGGCCGCCGCGGCCGCGCGGCTCAGGTCCCGATGATCGTGTCGGCGTTGCGGCCGACCCAGCGCAGCAGCGGCACCATCACCTCGGCCAGCTCCTCGCCGAGCGGGGTCAGGCTGTAGTCGACCCGCGGCGGCATCACCGGCTGCTGCTCGCGATGCACCAGTCCGTCGGCCTCCAGCGTCTTGAGGGTCTGGGCGAGCATCTTCTCGCTGATGCCCTGTGCCCGGCGGCGCAGGTCGCTCCAGCGCTGCGGCCCGTCGGTGAGCGAGACCAGCACCAGCACGCCCCACTTGCTCATCACGTGGTCGAGCAGCACCCGGCTCGAGCAGGCCGCGGGGAACACGCCGCCGGGGAACTGCTCGAAGATCGTCTCGGCACTCTCCCCCACGGAAGTACCTTACTTCAAAGTGCGTACTAACCAATGGGAAGCAACTCCCCGAACGGTCCGTTGAAGGGGTCGACAGGCACGACCCCACCGCTCGAAAGGCCACCCCATGTCCCTCGTCGTCACCGGAGCCACCGGCCACCTCGGCCGCCAGGTCGTGGCCTCTCTCCTCGCCAAGGGCGTCCCCGCCGACCAGGTCGTCGCGCTGGGCCGCGACGAGGAGCGGCTCTCCGGTCTCGCCGCCCTCGGCGTCACCACTCGGCGGGTCGACTACGCCGACACCGCGGCCCTCGCCACCGCGCTCACCGACGCCGACCGGGTGCTGCTCATCTCGGGCAGCGAGGTCGGCCAGCGCCTCCCCCAGCACCAGAACGTCATCGACGCCGCGTCGGCGGCCGGCACCGCCCTGCTGGCGTACACGAGCATCCCGCACGCCGACACCTCCGGCATCGCACTGGCCGCCGAGCACCGCGCCACCGAGGAGGCGATCCTCGCCTCCGGGCTGCCGCACACCTTCCTGCGCAACGGCTGGTACCTCGAGAACTACACCGACCAGCTCGCGACCTACGCCGAGCACGGCGTCCTCGGCGCCGCGGGTGACGGTCGGGTCAGCGCCGCCACCCGCGCCGACCTCGCCGAGGCCGCGGCCGCCGCCCTCCTGCTCGAGCAGCCGAAGGCCGTCTACGAGCTCGGCGGTGCGGCGTTCAGCCTCGAGGAGCTCGCCGCCACCGTCGGGGACGTCCTCGGCAAGGACGTCACCTACACCGACCTCCCGGCCGACGAGCTCACGAAGGTCCTCGTCGGCGCCGGCGTGCCGGAGCAGTTCGCCGCCATCCTCACCGACGCGGACCTCGGCCTGGGCCGCGGCGAGCTGTACGTCGAGCCCGCCGACCTCGAGGGGCTGCTCGGCCGGCCGGCGACCACGCTCGCCGAGGCACTCAAGGCCGCTGCTGCCGCCTGAGCACCCAGGCCAGGGCGGCGTCGGCATCGGTGACGGTGTCGACGCCGTCCGGCGCCGGCGGCCGTCGTACGACGACCACGGGGATGCCCAGCTCGGCGGCCGCCTCCATCTTGGGCCAGGTCAGCTCGCCGCCGGAGTCCTTGGTGACCAGCACGTCGCGGTCGGCCATCAGCTCCCGCTCCCGTTCGAGCGGGTAGGGACCGCGTGAGGTCAGCAGCTCCCAGTCCGGCGGGACCACGAGGTCGGGTGGGTCGACGACGCGGGCGAGCACCTGGCGCTCGGCCAGCGCGGGGACGAACCGGGCCAGCTCCTGGCGGCCGATCGTGAGGAACGGGCGGCTGCCGAGCTCGCCGGCGACGGTCGCGGCCTGCTCGTGGGTGTCGACCCAGATCCACGACGGGGTGGCCCGCTCGGCCCAGCCGGGGCGCTCCAGCCGCAGCAGCGACACGCCGCTCGCAGCGCAGGCGGCCGCGGCGTTGCGGGAGATGCCGGCGGCGAACGGGTGGGTCGCGTCGACGACCGCGTCGAAGTCGGCCAGGGCGTCCCGCAACCCCGGGACCCCGCCGAAGCCGCCGATCCGCACCTCGCCGACGGGCAGTCGCGGACGCGCGACCCGCCCGGCCAGCGACGAGACGACGGGGATGCCGGCCGCGACGAGGCGCGCGGCGAGGTCACGGGCCTCGCCGGTGCCGCCGAGCAGCAGCACCCTCATCGGGTGAGCTCCACGATCGCGTCGAGGTCGACGTGCTCCTCGACCAGGTCGCCGAGCAGGTCCAGCCGAGCCGCTCGGGCCGCGGGGAAGGACGCCGCGGACGCGACGTCGAGCGCGGCGGCGAGGTACGCCGCGCGGGTCGCGTCGTCCTCCAGGCTGCCGTGCACCATCGTGCCGGTCACCGTCCCGCTCACGGTGGTGCCGGTGATCCGGCCGTGGTGGATCTCGTAGCCGGCGGGCTCGTGCAGCGCGAGGCGCTTCTCCGGCGCGAACCGGGTGGTCAGGTCGAGCAGGCCGAGGCCGTCGACGGCCGCGCCCGCGGTGCCCTCGGTGCCGTCGGGGTCCTCGATCCGGCGACCCAGCATCTGGCAGCCGCCACAGATGCCGAGCACCGGCCGCCCCGCCCTCGCGTGCCGCTGGATCGCCGTGTCGAGTCCCCGCTCGCGCAGCCAGACCAGATCGGCCAGGGTGGCCCGCGTGCCCGGCAGCACGACCAGGTCGGCGTCGGCCAGCCGCGCCGCGTCGGACACGAACTCGACGTCCAGCGCCGGCTCCAGCCCGAGCGCGTCGACGTCGGTGAAGTTGCTGATCCGCGGCAGCCGGACGACGGCGACCTTGCGGGTGGTCGCGCCCGGCGCCGCCCGCCGCCCGGCGAGGTCGAGCGCGTCCTCGGAGTCCAGCCACAGGTCGGGGTGCCACGGGAGCACGCCGTACGTCGGGCGGCCGGTGCGCTGCTCGAGGTCGGCGAGCCCCGGCCGCAGCAGATCGACGTCGCCGCGGAACTTGTTGACGACGTACCCCGCGATCAGCGCCTGGTCCTCCGGCTCGAGCAGCATGAGCGTGCCGTAGGCGGACGCGAACCAACCGCCGCGGTCGATGTCGCCGACCACGATCGTCGGCACGTCCCCGTGCCGGGCGAGCCCCAGGTTGACGTAGTCGGTGGAGCGCAGGTTGATCTCCGCCGGGCTGCCCGCGCCCTCGGCCACGACCAGGTCGAAGCGCTCGCGCAGGTCGTCGAAGGCGTCGAAGGCCGTGGCCGCGAGCCGAGCGCGCCCGTCGTGCCAGTCGCGGGAGGACACCTCGCCCGCCGGCTGCCCCATCAGCACGACGTGGCTGCGCCGGTCGCTGCCGGGCTTGAGCAGCACCGGGTTCATCGCGACCTCGGGCTCGACGCCCGCCGCGACCGCCTGCACCCACTGCGCCCGCCCGATCTCGCCGGGCGCGCCGTCGGGGCCGCGCACGACCATCGAGTTGTTGGACATGTTCTGCGCCTTGTACGGCGCCACCCGGATCCCCCGCCGCGCGAACGCCCGGCACAGCCCGGTCGTCAGCACGCTCTTGCCGGCGTCGGAGGTCATCCCCGCGACCAGCAGGGCGGCCCCGGTCATCGGGGGCTCCGGGGGTGCAGGAATCGCCTCTTCAGCGGTGATTCCTGCGCTTCTTGACCGGTGCAACGGGCAAGAAGTGCAGGTTTCGGCCAAGAAGTCATCCGCGCTTCCCGCGGAACACGTGACGCTGCAGCACCCCGGGCACCGGACCACCCTCGCGGACCCAGTCGACGACCGCATCCGTGGCATCCGGCGACAGGACTCCGCCGAGCCAGGTGTCCCTCGGCCGCCGGCCACCGGGGAACCAGGTGAAGTCCCGGACCAGGACGACGTTCGAACGATCGCACTCGTCGAGGCAGTCGACCACACGCACCCGGACCCGCGGCCCGCGGCGCCCGGCCGGGTCGTCGAGCGCCTCGATCTCGTCGCGCTGGGCGCGGTGGTCGGCGTCGGGGTGCTTCTTCGTGGTGCCACAGCAGCAGTCGCGGCACAGCAGCACGTCCCGCTCAGGCAGCGCCATCGGTTCCCCCGTCGACAGGGCCGCGCAGCAGGAACAGGTCCATCACCCAGCCGGCCTCCGCCTTGGCCGCGTCCCGCGCCGCCTCGATCGAGCCCACCACGTCACCGACCCGGCCGGACACCAGCCGCTCCCCCACACCGCCGAGGTTGGCGCCCCACCAGATCGACCAGTCCTCGAACCCGTCGAGGTCGACACCGGAGGTCAGCATCACCACGACATTGCGCTGCCCGGCGGCCACATCGGCCCGCAGCCGCCGCGCCGTCGTCACGTGGACCGGCTGGCCGACCTCGTGCAGCACGATCGCGTGCCGGGCCGCCAGCACCTGCGGCGCACTCACGCCGGGGAGCACGTCGAAGGAGACCCCCAGCTCGCGCACGATCCGGATCGTGCCGTCGTACAGCGACGGGTCGCCCCAGACCAGGAAGGCGCACCCACCACCCCGCGCGGACAGCGCGGCACGGTAGGCGGCCAGCCGGGCGGCGTACCAGTCGGCGACGGCGCCCTCGTAGCCCGCGCGGTCCAGGCCGGGCGAGCGGTCCCGCTCCGGGTCCGGTACGACGACCAGCTCGACGCCGTACGCGTCGCACACCGCCTGCCGCACCGCCAGCAGCGGGTCGTCCTCGCCCTTGGCCACCGCGAGCGCGTAGTCACATTCCGCCAGCGCCGCGGCTACCTCCGGCGTGACGTGCTGCGGCCCCATCCCGAAGCCGAGCACCCGCACAGACACACTCATCGGTCTTCCAGATCTCCCTCGACCTCGAGATAGGCCGCCTGCAGGGACGCCAGGAGCTCCGGGTCGGGCGACTCCCACAGGCCCCGATCCGCAGCCTCGTGCAGCCGCTCCACGATGCTGCGCAGCGCCCACGGGTTCGACGTGCGCAGGAACTCCTGGTTGGTCTCGTCCAACACGTACGACCGGGCCAGGGACTCGTACATCCAGTCGTGCACCACGCCCGCGGTCGCGTCGAAGCCGAACAGGTAGTCGACCGTCGCCGCCAGCTCGAAGGCGCCCTTGTAGCCGTGCCGCTGCATCGCGCCGATCCACCGCGGGTTCGCCACCCGCGCGCGGAACACCCGGTTGGTCTCCTCCTGCAGCGTCCGGGTCCGTACGGCGTCCGGCGTGGTCGAGTCGCCGACGTACGCCTTGGGCGCGGATCCGGTCAGCGCCCGGATCGTCGCGACCATGCCGCCGTGGTACTGGAAGTAGTCGTCGCTGTCGGCGATGTCGTGCTCGCGGGTGTCGATGTTCTTGGCCGCGACCTTGATCCGCCGGTAGTTGGCGCGCATGTCGTCGGAGGCGGGTACGCCGTCGAGGTCGCGCCCGTAGGCGAAGCCACCCCACGCGGTGTAGACCTCGGCCAGGTCGGCGTCGTCGCGCCAGCTGCCCGACTCGACCGCCTGCAGGATGCCGGCGCCGTAGGAGCCCGGCTTGGAGCCGAAGATCCGGGTCCGCGCGCGGCGCTCGTCACCGTGCTCCGCGAGATCGGCGGCAGCGTGGGCGCGGACGAAGTTCTGGTCGAGCGGCTCGTCCAGGTCCGCGACCAGCTGCACCGCGTCGTCGAGCATCGCCACCACGTGCGGGAAGGCGTCGCGGAAGAAGCCGGAGATCCGCACCGTGACGTCGATCCGCGGGCGGCCGAGCTCCTCCAGCGGGATGACCGTCAGCGCATGCACCCGCTTCGACGCCTCGTCCCACTCCGGCCGGACGCCCAGCAGCGCCAGCACCTCGGCGATGTCGTCGCCGGAGGTACGCATCGCCGAGGTGCCCCAGACCGACAGGCCCACCGACTCCGGGTAGGCCCCTTCCTCCGCGAGATAGCGCGCGACCAGCGACTCCGCCATCGCCTGCCCGGTCTGCCAGGCCAGCCGCGAGGGCACCGCGCGCGGGTCGACGGTGTAGAAGTTGCGGCCGGTCGGCAGCACGTTGACCAGGCCGCGCAGCGGCGAGCCCGACGGCCCGGCGGGCACGAAGCCACCGGCCAGCGCGTGCAGGGTGTGGTCGAGCTCGTCGGTGGTGCGGGCCAGCCGCGGCACCACCTCGGTGGCGGCGAACGCCAGCACCTTCCGCACGTCGGGGGACGCGTGCAGCTCGTCGACCCGAGCCGGGTCCCAGGCGGCCTTCTCCATCGCCTCGACCAGGGACCGGGCCTCGGCCTCGACCCGGTCCACCTCGACCGTCGGCGCGTCCGGCGCCAGACCCAGCGCGGCCCGCAGCCCCGGCACCGCCTGTGCCTGTCCGCCCCACACCTGCGCGGCCCGCAGGATCGCGAGCACCAGGTTGACCCGGGCCTCGCCGTCGGGGGCCTGGCCCAGGACGTGCAGGCCGTCGCGGATCTGGACGTCCTTGATCTCACACAACCAGCCGTCGACGTGGAGCAGGAAGTCGTCGAAGTCGTCGTCCTCCGGGCGGTCCTCGAGCCCGAGGTCGCGGTGCAGCTCGGCAGCCCGCATCAGGGCCCAGATCTCGCCGCGGATGGCGGCCAGCTTGGCCGGGTCCATCGCGGAGATCTTGTCGTACTCCTCGAGCAGGCCCTCGAGCCGCGCGATGTCGCCGTACGCCTCGGCGCGGGCCATCGGGGGAATGAGGTGGTCGATGATCGTGGCGTGCGCGCGGCGCTTGGCCTGCGCGCCCTCGCCCGGGTCGTTGACGAGGAACGGGTAGATCAGCGGCAGGCTGCCGATCGCCGCGTCGGTGGCGCAGGAGGCCGACAGCGCGGCGTTCTTGCCCGGCAGCCACTCCATCGAGCCGTGCTTGCCGAGGTGGACGACGGCATGCGCGCCGAAGCCGTGCTGGACCCAGCGGTACGCCGCCAAGTAGTGGTGCGACGGCGCGAGATCGGGGTCGTGGTAGATCGCGACCGGGTTCTCGCCGAAGCCGCGCGGGGGCTGGATCATCAGCACGATGTTGCCGGCGCGCAAGGTGGCGAGCACGATCTCGTCGCTGTCGTTGACGAACAGCCGCCCCGGCGCCGGACCCCACGCCTCGACCATCGCGTCGCGCAGGTCCTCGGGCAGATCGGCGGTCCAGAACCGATAGTCGTCGGCGGAGATCCGCACGTGCGCGTCGGTCAGCTGCACCGACGTCAGCCACTCCTCGTCCTGTCCGCCGGCGGCGATCAGCGCGTGGATCAGGGTGTCGCCGGCGACCGTGTCGTCGTCGAGGTCGAGGACACCGAAGCCGTCGCCGACGTCGTACCCCGCCTCGCGCAGCCTCCGCAGCATCCGCACCGCCGAGACGGGCGTGTCCAGGCCGACCGCGTTGCCGATGCGGGAGTGCTTGGTGGGGTACGCCGACAGCATCAGCGCGATCCGCTTGTCCTGGTTGGGGATCCGCCGCAGCCGGGCGTAGTTGACCGCGAGCCCGGCCACCCGCGCGGCCCGCTCCGGGTCAGCGACGTATGACGGCAGCCCGGCCTCGTCGAGCTCCTTGAACGAGAACGGCGCGGTGCTGATCCGCCCGTCGAACTCGGGGATGGCGACCTGGTTGGCGTAGTCGAGTGGGGTGACGCCGTCGTCGGAGGCCTCCCACTCGGCGCGGCTGCTGGTCAGGCACAGCCCCTGCAGGACGGGGATGTCGAGGGCGGCGATCCGCTCCACGTCCCAGGTCTCGTCCTCGCCACCCGCGCTGACCGAGGCCGGCGTCGAGCCGCCCGCCGCCAGCACCGTGACGACCAGCGCGTCGAGGTCGCCGAGCGCGGCGAACAGCTCGTCCGGCGCCGCCCGCAGCGATCCGGCGAAGATCGGCACCCCGACCGCCTCGCCGGTGGCGTCGATCGCGTCGCACAGCGCATGCACGAACGCGGTGTTCCCACTGGCCTGGTGCGCCCGGTAGAAGAGCACCCCCACCGTGGCCCGGTCCCCGGCCACCGCGGGCCGCTCGACCAGCCCCCACGCCGGGATCACCTCCGGCGGCTCGAAGCCCTCGCCGGTCAACAGCACCGTGTCGGACAGGAACCGGTGCAGCTCGGTGAGGTTGCGCGGGCCGCCCTCGGCGAGGTAGCGGTGCGCCTCCGCCGCGATCCCGACCGGCACCGTCGAGGCCTCCATCAGCTCGGCGCTCGGCGTCAGCTCGCCACCGAGCACCACGAGCGGGCGGCCGGTCGCGCGCAGCGCGGCCAGCTCGGCGTCGTACTGCTGCGGGGAGCCGAGCAGCCGGACGACGACCAGGTCGGCGCCGGTGGCCAGCAGCACGAGCGCGGCGAGGTCGCTGCGCGCCGGGTTGGCCCAGCCGTAGTCGGCGCCGCTGGCCCGCGCGGACAGCAGGTCGGTGTCGGACGTGGACAGCAGTGCGATGCGCGCCATGACGCTCAAAGCCTCCTCGGGGTTCGCGCCCCTCATCGGTAGGTGTGTCCGCGGCCAGTGTCTGGCTGCCCGCCGCCACGAGGGCGACGGGGTCACAGTGGCGGAACCGCCCCGGTCTCACACCGGGTTCCTGCACCGCGGACCTGTGGGGAGTCAGCCTACGGTGGTCCCATGCAGGATCAGCAGGCGCCCGGCATCCACGTGGCCGTTCACGGCCACCCCAACCTGGACACCCTCCTCCTGTGGCACCCCGCGGTCCGCACCGACGCCGACGCGGTGGGCGCCCTGGCGAGCCGGATCGCCACCCGCGGCGGGGTCCGCGTCGTCGTACCCACCTGGGCGGACGGACGCGACCTGCTCCGCTCGGTCCGCTACGCCCGCCAATCGGCCGTGCATCCACCGGACCACGTCTCCGTCGTCGGGTACGGCGCCGCGGGCATCGCCGCGCTCAGCCTGGCCGAGCACCAGCGGCGCCTCGGCATCGGCCTGCGCCGGGTGACCTGCGTCGACGGCGCGGACGGCCTCGCCGACCCGATCAGCGGCCAGCCGCTGGGGCCGCCGGCACCGAGCCCGGCGAGCACGGAGGTCGACATCGTCGAGGCCGCCGATCCCGCCTGGGCGCGGGCGACCGTCGAGGCCTGGAGCTCCGCCGGCTGGGCGGCCTTCGCCATCCCGGCCGAGGAGTTCACCTGGCGCCTCGGCGACACCCCTTGATCGACTTAGCGAAAACGCTAAGATGGGCGTATGCCGCTCATGGACGAACGACCCCCGCGGGGCACCGACCTGCTCGGCCTGCGACAGCGCGCTGGGCTCAGCCAGGCCGAGATGGCCGCCCGGCTGGGGATCACGGCCAGCGTGCTGAGCGCCTACGAGCGGGGCCGGCGCGAGCCTCGGGTCGACATCTTCTTTCGGGCCGTCGACGTCGCCGGCTTCCACGTCGACTACGTCGAGAAGTCGGGGCGCGCACCACAGCGATGGACCGTGCCGAACGCCCAGGAGAAGGCCGAGATACTCGTGAGGGTGGCCGCCCTCGGCATGGCGCTGCCGCGCCGCGACCGTGGCCCACT
The DNA here is from genome assembly GCF_054954065.1 of Nocardioides sp. S5-5. Taxonomy (NCBI): domain Bacteria; kingdom Bacillati; phylum Actinomycetota; class Actinomycetes; order Propionibacteriales; family Nocardioidaceae; genus Nocardioides; species Nocardioides sp. S5-5. Next base: position 1,912,069 of record NZ_CP199913.1, on the reverse strand, counting down.
CACCTTCCCCCATGACGTCTGGAGGAAGGTGTCTGTCGATGCCTGACCACGTCGTGGTGCTCCAGCGGGCGGTCGAGGTGCAGCAGCGACTCGAAGCAGACGGGATCCGGACGGCGATCGGCGGCGCCCTCGCCTTGGCCTACCACGTGACGGAGCCGCGCTCGACTCAGGACATCGACCTCAACATCCTGTTGCCCAAGCAGGACGCGGCGCGTGTCCTGTCCCTCCTTCCTGACGACGTTCGTTGGACGCAGGCGCACCTGGCCGCCATCGAGCGCGACGGCCAGGTCCGCATCATGTGGGACGTCGACAAGCCGCCGCCGATGCCCCTCGACCTGTTCTTCGCCGAGCACGAGTTCCACCACGTCGCGACCGACCGCGCCCTGTGGGTGCCGATGCTCGACGCCGAGGTCCCGATCCTCTCGGCCACGGATCTCACCGTGTTCAAGGCGCTCTTCGACCGCCCCAAGGACTGGGTCGACATCGGTGAGATGGCGTCCTACGGCGCCCCGAGCCTCGACCTCGCCGATGCCGGACGCTGGGTCGCCGAGATCGTCGGCGCCGACGACGCCCGGGTCGCCCGGCTGCGCGACCTCGCCGCGCGTCCACCCGAGCCGCCGGCTCAGTTCACCTGGCGGGATCTGCCCTCCCAGTAGGGCGCGCGCAGCTTGAACTTCTGCAGCTTGCCGGTCGCCGTCCGCGCCAGCTCGGTGCGGAACTCCACCGACGTCGGCGACTTGTAGCCCGCGAGCCGGTCCTTGCACCAGCGGATCAGCTCGGCCTCCATCTCGGGACCGGCGGTGGCGTCGGCGGTGAGGACGACGAGCGCCTTGATCGTCTCGCCCCACTTCTCGCTCGGGACGCCGATCACCGCGACCTCGGCCACGGCCGGATGGGAGAACAGGGTGTCCTCGACCTCGATCGAGGTGACGTTCTCACCGCCGGTGATGATGACGTCCTTCTTGCGGTCGGCGATGGTCAGGTAGCCGTCGTCGCCGAGGTAGCCGCCGTCGCCGGTGTGGAACCAGCCGTCCTCGAGCGCCGCGGCCGACTCCTCGGGCTGCTCCCAGTACCCCTCGAGGATCACGTTCGACTGGGCGAGCACCTCGCCGGCGCCCTCCTCGGACTCGTCGATCGCCAGCCGTACGCCGATCGCCGGGGCGCCCGCGCGCGTCAGCCGGGTCGCGCGCTCCTCGGCCGAGAGATCGTCCCACTCGGCGCGGGTGCGGTTGATGGTCAGCAGCGGGGAGGTCTCGGTGAGGCCGTAGATCTGGATGAACTCCCAGCCCAGCTCCTCCTGGACCCGGATCACCGTCTTCGTCGGCGGCGGGGCGCCGGCCATGATGATCCGCACCCGGTCGCGCCCCGGGATCTCGCCCTCCCAGGTCTGCGCCGCCTCCAGTACGGCGGCCGCCACCGCCGGCGCGGCGCACATCACCGTCACGCCGTGGTCGCGCACGCGGCGCAGGATCTCGGCGCCGTCGACCTTGCGCAAGATGATGTGCCGCGCGCCGACGCCGGTCATCGCGAACGGCATGCCCCAGCCGTTGGCATGGAACTGCGGCAGCGTGTGCAGGTAGACGTCGCGGTCACCGATCCCGGCGTGCAGGCCGAAGGTCAGCGCGTTGACCCAGATGTTGCGGTGGGTGATCTGCACGCCCTTGGGGCGCGCGGTGGTGCCCGAGGTGTAGTTGATGGTCGCGGTGGCGCCCTCGTCGTGCTCCCACGCCTTGGGCTCCGCGCCGGGCGCGGCGTACAGCGCGTCGTCGTCGCCCAGCACGTACTTCTGCTCGCACGTCACGCCCGCGAGCGACTCCTCGAGCTCCGGGTCGAGGTAGAGCACCCGGGCGCCGGAGTGCTCGACGATGTACTGCACCTCGTCGGGGCTGAGCCGGAAGTTCACCGGCACCAGCACCCGGCCCCAGCCGCTGACCCCGAAGAACGAGGTCAGCAGCCGGCTGCTGTTGTGGCTGACGATCGCGACCCGCTCCCCCACGCCGATCCCGAGCTCGTCGAGCTTCGCGGCCTGGCGCCGCGCCAGCTCGCCGATCTGCGCGTAGGTGAGCTCGCCCTGGCCGGGCGCGGGCTGGGTCGGCTCGTCGACGACACCCACCCGCTCGCCGTACACCTGCACGGCGCGGTCGAGGAAGTCGTTGACGCTGAACGGGACGAACACACGGGCCTCCTGGCATCGGACGCGGGTCACGGGTGTGACACCCACCACCCTAGGCCCGTCGCCCCACCCCGCGCTGCCTCCGAAAGGAGGCAGTCGCGGGCCGGATGAGAGGACTCTCATCCGGCTCTCACCGACGTCCCACGATCGGGCAGGATGATCGGGTCATGAGTCGTGCGTGGAAGGTCCTGCTGCCGGTCGCGGCGCTGATGGTGCTGGCCGGCTTCGCCGCGGGCGCGGTGGTCCGCGCCGGTGCCGACGAGCCACCCGCCCGGACGCCGCTCGACCTGGGGCCCGCCGCCCCGGCCGCTACACCGAGCCCCACGGTCCCCGTGACGCCGACGACGCCCGAGAGCGAGCCGACGACCCCCCGGACCGAGGTGATCACGCCGCAGCCCGACCTCGACGATGACGACGACGATGACGACGATGACGACCGCCGGGGACGCGACGACGACCGGGACGACCGGGACGACCGGCACGAGGACGGCGACGACCGGGAGGACCACGCGGACGACGACCGGCGTGGCGACCGGCGTGGTGACCGGGGCGGCCGCGGGCACGATGACGACTGACCCGTCGACTGACCCGACGGCACCGGCCCGCTCGGGCCTGTCCGTCCGGATCCGGATCACCGCCGCGGTCGCGCTGCTCGTCACGGTCGCCCTCGCCGGCGCCGGGCTGATCGTCTACTGGGTCGAGAGCCGGGCGCTGACCGAGACCCTGCAGAGCGAGGTCGAGCAGGAGCTCGACGAGTTCGTCGCCCTGCAGCGCACCGGCGACTTCGCCACGGTCCGCGAGCTGCTCGAGGGCTTCTTGACCCGCAACGTGCCCGACGACGACGAGCTGCTCGTCGGCTGGATCGGCGACGGCACGCTCGTGCAGTTCCCCGAGGACGACCTCGTCGACGACCCGAGGTTCCAGGAGGCCGTCGCGCCGCTGGTCGTCGACGGCGGCACGACCTACCTCGACACCGACCGCGGCGAGGTCCGGATCACCGCCCAGCCGGTGGCCCAGGGCAGCCAGCGCGGCGCGCTGCTCGTGGTCACCTACCTCGCCGAGGACCGCGGCGGGCTCGGACAGACGATGCGCACCTACATCCTGGTCGCCCTGCTGTCCGCCGCCCTGGTCACCGCCACCGCGGCCTGGGTCTCCGGGCGGCTGCTGCGCCCGCTGCGCACCCTGCACCTCGCCGCCGAATCGATCACCGCGACCGATCTCTCACGCCGCCTCCCCGAGCGCGGCAACGACGACATCACCGCCCTGACCCGCACGGTCAACGGGATGCTCGACCGGCTCGAGCACGCCTTCGCCGGCCAGCGGCAGTTCCTCGACGACGCCGGCCACGAGCTGCGGACGCCACTCACCGTGCTCCGCGGCCACCTCGAGCTGCTGGACCCCGGCAACCCCCAGGAGGTCGCCGAGACCCGCGCGCTGCTGCTCGACGAGGTCGACCGGATGTCGCGCCTGGTCGGCGACCTGATGGTGCTGGCCAAGAGCGACCGCCCGGACTTCCTCACCCCCGGCGCCACCGACCCGTCCGCCCTCCTCGCCGCCGTGCTCACCAAGGCCAGCGCCCTCGGCGAGCGGAGCTGGCGGCTCGAGGCCTCGCCCGACCTCCCGGCCGAGCTGGTCCTGGACGGCCAGCGGATCACGCAGGCGCTGCTCGCCCTCGCCGACAACGCCGTCAAGCACACCGCCCCCGGAGGCCGGATCGCGATCGGCGCCGCGGTGGCGGGCCCGACCCTGCGCTGCTGGGTGCAGGACGACGGCGCCGGCATCGCCCCCGGCGACGAGGCGCGGATCTTCGGGCGGTTCGGCCGCGCGGCGGTCCCCGAGGGCGACGAGGGCTTCGGCCTGGGGCTCTCCATCGTGAGCGCGATCGCGCAGGCCCACGGCGGCACGGCGTACGTCGACCCGTCCGGCTCCGCCCCCGGCGCCCGGTTCGTGATCGAGGTCCCCGCCGTCCTCCCGGTCCCGCTCCCACCGCATCTCGCCGATCCGGCCGACTCGGAGCAGACCCAGGTGCTGACGTGGCCCACATCCTGATCGTCGAGGACGAGGAGCGGATCGCCTCCTTCGTCGCCAAGGGCCTGCGCGCCGAGGGCCACCGCACCACCGTGGCCGACGACGGCCGCACCGGGCTCGACCATGCCCTCGCCGGCGACGTCGACCTCGTCGTCCTCGACATCGGGCTGCCGGCCATCGACGGCTTCGAGCTGCTCGACCAGCTGCGCTCCCAGGGCTCGCGGGTCCCCGTCATCGTGCTCACCGCCCGCGACTCGGTCGCCGACACCGTGACCGCGCTGGAGGGCGGCGCGGACGACTACATGCCCAAGCCGTTCCGGTTCGCCGAGCTGAGCGCCCGGGTCCGCCTCCGGCTGCGCCAGGCCGCCGCCACCCCCTCCGGCAACGGCACTCTCGACTCCCTGAGCGCCGCCGGCATCGAGCTCGACCTGCGCACCCGCCGCGCCACCGTGTCCGGCCGCGAGATCGAGCTGTCGGCGCGCGAGTTCGCGCTCGCCGAGATCTTCTTGCGCAACGCCGGCCAGGTCCTCTCCCGCGAGCAGCTGCTCGACCACGTCTGGGGCCTCGACTTCGACCCCGGGTCCAACGTGGTCGACGTGTACGTCGGCTACCTGCGCCGCAAGCTCGGCGCCGCCGCCATCACCACGGTGCGCGGGATGGGCTACCGGCTCGAGCGCTGACGCCGGAGGCTCAGCCCTTCCAGTGCAGCCGCGGCGCGGGCAGCGCCGCGATCTCGGGCTCCAGCGCAGCGACGATCTCACGCGGCAGCGGCCGGTTCACGGGGTCCGGCTCCAGCAGTGCGTGGACGAGCCTCCCCACCGCCGCGGGTACGTCGGCCGGCAGCTCCGCCGGCGCATCCAGCAGCTGTGGGAACCGGTCGGCGGGCTCGGCCGCGGCCGGGTCGCCGTCGCGGAACGGCCGGTACCCGGCGATGGCGTGGAACAGGGTGGTCCCCAGGCCCCAGAGGTCGCTCGCGTGGCCGGGTACGCCGTACGCGCCGCCGGGGGCGGCCTGCTCGGGTGCCATGTAGGCGTCGGTGCCGACGTGCCCGGTGATCTCGGCGGCGTGGGCCGCCTGCCGCGCGACCGAGAAGTCGATCAGCCGCGCGGGCGAGCCCATGATCACGTTGCTGGGCTTGAGGTCCAGGTGGCACACGTCGGCGTGCCGGAAGAAGTGCAGCGCGGAGGCGAGGTCGACCGCGAGCGGGAGGTGTTGCTGCGGCGAGAGCCGTCGGTGCCGGCGGATCAGCCCGGACAGGCTGGGGCCCTCCACGTGCTCGAGCACGAGGTGCGGCCGGGGCCCGCCGACGTCGTACCTCAGGCCGCGCACGGTCACCGGATGGTGGGCGACGTCGAGCGCGGTGGCCTCGCGGACCAGGCTGTCGAGGGTGTGCTCGTCGGCGACCTCCGCGGGCCGCACCACCTTGACCACGACCGGGCCGTAGGTGATCTCGTCGAAGGCGAGATAGGCCTCGTACGCCGAGCCGCCCCCGAGCGAGCGCAGCGCGGTCAGCTCGGGGGTGATCGCGTCGCCCTCGGCGAAGTCCCAGGACGACAGCGTGCCGCTCATCTCAGCCGCGGGTGTTGTGGCGAGACCTGTCGTTGGTGTGGTCGCGGGTCCAGTCCCGCACCTTCGGCCCGGGACCGTCGTTGGTCCAGTCCCGCACTGCCCGCCCGGTGCGGCTGTGGTCGCGCCCGCTGCGCGCCCCGGTCCGGCTCCGGGTCCGGGTCCCGGTGTCGCCCGCCCGGGTCCGGGTGTGGGTCGCGGCCGAGGTGCCGGTGTCATCGCCCACGCGGGCCCGCAGGTCGTCGCCGTCCGGGTCGTCGTCGACGGCCAGCACGATGTCGGGGGCGTCCTGCTCCCGCTTGAACGCCGGGTGCGCGTCAGCGCCGCTGGCCTGCGCGGGCCACACGAGCACGCCCGCCGCCACCCCGGCGGCGGTGACGCCGGCCAGGCTGCTGATCGCGACCATCAGGGGCTTCTTCATGGTTCCTCCTCGATCGGTGACGTCGACGTCCTCGCCGACACCGCCACTGTCTCGAGCCGGCGTGAGGCAGGCATGAGCCGCCGGTGAGAGGGTTCTCATGTTCTGACCTCGCCCGCCCGGGCCCCGCTGTCCTGCCCGACCGCAGCCCGGCCGGTCAGCGCTTGATCTTCGGCGACATCGCCGGCACGTCCCACAGCGTGGTGCCGGTGCGCAGCGCGTCGTCGTCGTAGCTCTCGCCCGTGAACATGCCGAAGGTCGTCAGGGTCGCCCCGACCCGCACCCAGCGCGGGTCCCCGATGCACGAGCCCGGCACGGTCAGCCGGATCGCCGTCTTGTCGGCGATGAGCTTGCGCTTGAGCCCCTTGCACCGCTTGTCGGGCTTGTCGGAGAGGGTCATCAGGTGGGTGCCGCCCATCCCGGGCATCCGGACCGACATGAGCAGGAAGCGCTGGCCCGGCGTGCGGAGCACGGCGTTGATGCCGAAGGCGCCGGTGACCTTCGCGCGGGTGTGCAGCTCGATGACCAGCTTGGTGCGGCGGTGGTCGATGACGACTCCGGTGATGTCACCGTTCGTATGCTCCGGCACGGTCTCGACCGACAGCGAGGTCTCGGTCTCGACCTGGTGGGTCACGTCGCCGGCCTCGTCCTGGTGCGTCCACCGGTCGGCCTGCGCCGGTGCGGCGAGCGCGATCGTGCCTCCCGTGAGCAGGAATGACAGCAGCACGGCGGGAACGGCCGGCGACACCCGAAGCGACATGGCGTCACCTTCGCACAGTTGCTGACGAGGTGTTGCCACAACCTGGCGGCCGGTGGGCGCAGAGGGGATCGAACCCCCGACCACCTCGTTGTAAGCGAGGGGCTCTACCGCTGAGCTATACGCCCCAGAAGCCGGGCCAGCGTACCGAAGCGGCGTGCTAGGACCGAAACGAGCGCGCCCGTTGAGCACCGGGAAAAATGAGCTGAACCGCTGGCGTCTCGGGTCACCAGCGGTTCAACGAGTAGAACAGTAGCGGCCCGATCCGCTCTGTCCAACGGGTCACGGCCAAATAGTTGAAAAATGACCCGAAGTGACTACAACCACGGCCCGAAGTGCCTATGCCGCGGCGGCGCGCAGGGCCGCGAGCAGGTCGTCGGCGCTGCGTGCGGCCGGCTTCGGGTTGTGGACCGACCAGCTCAGGCGCCCCGCCCTGTCGATGACGTACGACGACCGCTCGGCGCTCCCCCCGCGCTCGTCGAACACGCCGTACGCCCGGGCCACCTCGCCGTGCGGCCAGAAGTCGCTGAGCAGCCCGAAGTTGAGTCCGTCGGCGTCGCTGAACGCCCGCAGCGCGTAGACCGGGTCGCAGGAGATCGCCAGCACCTCGGTGTCGAAGGTGAGGAACTCGTCGAGCCGGGTGCGGATGCCGTGCATCTCGCCGCTGCACACGCCGCTGAACGCGAACGGGTAGAACACGAGGGCGACCGCCTTCACTCCGCGGTACGACGAGAGCGTGATGTCCTGGCCGAACTGGTCGCGCAGCGTGAAGTCGGGGGCGAGACCACCGATCTCGATGCCGGTCGCGGCGCTGGGCGGTCCTGCCACGTCGGGCCTCACTCGGCCGGCTCGATCGCGACGAGCTCGCGCTTGAGGACCTTGCCGGTCGCGTTGCGGGGCAGCTCGTCGAGGAAGACGATCTCGCGCGGCACCTTGAACCGGGCCAGGTTCTGCTTGACCAGGTCCTTGAGCTCGTCGGCGGAGACCGGCTCGGTCTCGGGGACGCGGACCACGAAGGCCCGCAGCCGCTTGCCGAAGTCGGGGTCGTCGACGCCGATCGCGGCCACCTCGGCCACCCGGTCGTGGGCCGCGATGCAGTCCTCGACCTCCTTCGGGAAGACGTTCTCGCCGCCGGACACGATCATCTCGTCGTCGCGGCCTTCGACGTAGAGGCGACCCTCGGCGTCGAAGCGCCCGACGTCGCCGGACGACATCAGCCCGTCGACCATCTCCTTGCCGCCACCGCCGGTGTAGCCCTCGATCTGCAGGCTGTTGCCGACGAAGATCCGCCCCGACTCCCCCACGGGAACCTCGCGCCCCTCGGCGTCGAGGATCCGGACCACCGTCTGGTGGGGCAGCCGGCCCGCGCAGCCGGGCGCCTCGCGCAGGTCCTGCGGGGAGGCGATCGAGGCCCAGGCGACCTCGGTGGAGCCGTAGATCGAGTAGAGGTTGTCGCCGAAGCGGTCCATCCACTGCGTCGGCAGGTCACCGGGCAGCGCGGAGCCGGAGGAGGCGACGGCCTTGAGGTCGGGCAGCGGGTAGCGGTCGAGCACCTCGTCGGGCAGCGCGAGGATCCGCTGGAGCATCACCGGGATGACCGCGAACGAGTCGCACCGCTCGTCGCGGAGCAGACGCAGTGCGTCCTCGGGGTCGAACCTCCGGGTCAGCACGAGCGTGGTGCCGAGCATCATCGCGAGCTGGTAGTGGGCAAACCCCCAGGTGTGGAACAGCGGCGCCGCCACCTGGCACCTCCAGCCGCTCTTGAGCGGCATCCGCGAGAGGAGCGAGATCGCTGCCGGCAGGCCGCCCTGGGGACGGGGCGCGCCCTTCGGCGTACCCGTGGTGCCCGAGGTCAAGATGATGGTGCGGCCCTTGCTGGCCGGTGCGGCCAGGTCGTCGGTCCGGCCGGCCGCGAGCCCCGCCGAGATCAGCCCCTCCAGGCTGTCCGGCCCGGCGTCGCCGTCGACCCAGCCGAGCACCCGGTCCGCGATGTCGGCCCCGGCGAGCAGCCCGGTGAACTCCTCGTCGTGGACGACGACCCGCGGCCGCTCCCGCTCGACGACGTCGGCCAGCTGGGGCCCGGCGAAGGCGGTGTTGAGGTAGAGCACGTCCGCGCCGAGCTTGCTGATCGCGATGGACGCCTCGACGAAGCCCCGGTGGTTGCGGCACATGACGGCCACGCCGTCGCCGGCCCGGACGCCGCGCTCGCGCAGCCCGTGGGCCAGCGCGTTGGTGCGCGTCTGCAGCTCGCCGAAGGTCAGCGAGCCGAGCTCGTCGACGATCGCGACCTGTCCCGGCATCCGCAGCGCGATGGTCTTGAACCCGCCCGCGGGCGTGGTGCTCCAGCGGCGCAGGGCGTTGGCCATGCCGGCGAGCACCAGCGGCGAATAGGGGCGCACGATCCCCGACTCGGTGAGGATCTTGAGGCTGGTTCCGGTGTCCCTGACCCGGCCGGTGACCCGGTTCGCGATCTTCCCCATGCCCCTATTCAAGCCCACGGGGTCAGGCAACCGACTTCGGCGCCACCAGACGGGTCGCGGCCCAGTCCTTGCTGACCGCCGCGGCGGTCGTCTGCGAGAGCCCGGCGATGGGGGCGGCCTCCGCGATGTCGGCGGCGTCGACCGCGCCGGGACGACCGATCTTGGGCGTCAGCAGCCAGATCACGCCGCCGCCGACGAGGTCGGTGAGGGCGTCGACGAGGCCGTCGACGAGGTCGCCGTCGTCGTTGCGCCACCACAGCAGGGCGGCGTCGACGACATTGCCGTAGTCACCGTCGACCATGTCGCCGTCGATGGCGTCCTCGATCGCGACGCGCAGCTCGTCGTCGGTGTCGTTGTCCCAGCCGAGCTCCTGGACCACCATCCCCTGCTTGAGGCCCATCCTCTCTGCGGGTCCGGTCGGGCCGGATGAGCTGGTGCCGCCGGTGGCGGTCGAAGTCACGGTGAGTCCTCCAGTGGTTCGGGTACGACGAACGTCCCGCGGGGTGCGGGTTGGGGAGTAGTCCAGCGGAGTCAGGGGCTGCGGCGCAACCCTCGGGCCTGCAGAACGGTCCCGATCCCGTACTGACGGGTAGATTTTCTGCCCTCGGAGGAGGTGCAACGATGGGTGACGTGACCTCCGACACGAACACCGACGGCACCACCCCGGCCGTGCGCGCGGCGTCGACCCCCTCGGTCATCCACGAGGGCCTGCCGACCCAGCTCCCCGACATCGACCCCGACGAGACGCAGGACTGGATCGACTCGTTCAACGCGCTCGTCGACGAGCGCGGCCGGGAGCGAGCCCGCTACGTCATGCTGCGCCTGCTGGAGCGCGCCCGCGAGGCGCAGGTGGGCGTGCCGGCCCTGCGCAGCACCGACTACATCAACACCATCCCGCCCGAGCGTGAGCCGTGGTTCCCGGGCGATGAGGACGTCGAGCGCCGGATCCGGGCGTTCATCCGGTGGAACGCCGCGGTCATGGTGTCCAGCGCCAACCGCAAGGGCCTCGAGGTCGGCGGCCACATCGCGACCTACCAGTCCAGCGCGAGCCTCTACGAGGTCGGCTTCAACCACTTCTTCCGCGGCAAGGAGCACCCGGGCGGCGGCGACCAGCTGTTCATCCAGGGCCACGCCTCCCCCGGCATCTACGCCCGGGCCTTCCTCGAGGGCCGGCTCTCCGAGGAGCAGCTGTCCCGGTTCCGCCAGGAGGTGCAGCACGGCCGGGGCGCCGGCCTGCCGTCGTACCCGCACCCCCGGCTGATGCCGGACTTCTGGGAGTTCCCGACCGTCTCGATGGGCCTGACCGGGATCAACTCGATCTACCAGGCGCGGTTCAACCGCTACCTCGACAACCGCGGCATCAAGGACACCGGCCAGCAGCACGTCTGGGCGTTCCTCGGCGACGGCGAGATGGCCGAGCCGGAGTCGCTCGGCGCGATCCGGATCGCGGCTCGCGAGGAGCTCGACAACCTCACCTGGGTCGTCAACTGCAACCTGCAGCAGCTCGACGGCCCGGTCACCGGCAACGGCAAGATCATCCAGGAGCTCGAGGCCAACTTCCGCGGCGCGGGCTGGAACGTCATCAAGGTCATCTGGGGCCGCGAGTGGGACGCCCTGCTCGCCCGCGACGTCGACGGGGTACTGGTCAACCAGATGAACTCCACGCCCGACGGCGCGTTCCAGACCTTCTCGGTCGAGTCCGGTGCCTACAACCGCGAGCACTTCTTCGGCCCCGACCCGCGGCTGCGCGCCATGGTCGAGCACATGACCGACCGCCAGATCGAGAAGCTGCCGCGCGGCGGCCACGACTACCGCAAGGTGTACGCCGCGTTCGACGCCGCCACCAAGCACGTCGGCCAGCCGACGGTGATCTTGGCCCACACGGTGAAGGGCTGGACGATCGACGCCCTCGAGGGCAAGAACGCCACCCACCAGATGAAGAAGCTCACCCAGGACGACCTCAAGAAGTTCCGCGACCGGCTCTACCTGCCGATCAGCGACCGCGACCTCGAGACGGCCTACGAGGCGACCGGCGCCGCGCCCTTCTTCCACCCCGGGGCCGACTCCCCCGAGATCGAGTACATGATGGAGCGGCGCCGCCAGCTCGGCGGCTCACTGCCCAACCGGGTCGACCGCTCGACCATGCTCACCCTCCCGGGCGACAGCGTGTACGCCGAGCTCAAGAAGGGCGCCGGCACCCACAAGGTCGCCACCACCATGGCCGCGGTCCGGCTCCTCAAGGACTGGATGAAGGACCCGGGCATCGGCCAGCGTCTGGTCCCGATCGCGCCCGACGAGTACCGCACCTTCGGCATGGACGCGATGTTCCCCTCGGCCAAGGTCTACGACCCCCACGGCCAGCAGTTCGAGTCCGTCGACCGCAACATGCTGCTGCAGTACAAGATGTCGACGAGCGGCCAGATGCTCCACGAGGGCATCTCCGAGGCCGGCGCGATGGCCTCGGCGATCGCCGCCGGGTCGTCGTACACCACCCACGGCGAGCCGATGATCCCGTTCTACATCTTCTATTCGATGTTCGGCTTCCAGCGCACCGGCGACTCGATCTGGGCGATGGCCGACCAGCTGGCCCGCGGCTTCCTGATCGGCGCCACCGCCGGCCGGACCACGCTCACCGGCGAGGGCCTGCAGCACGCCGACGGCCACTCGCCGCTGCTCGCCGCCACCAATCCCGCGGTCGTCCACTACGACCCGGCGTTCGGCTACGAGGTCGGCCACGTCATGCGTGCCGGCCTGGAGCGGATGTACGGCGCCAGCGAGGCGCACCCGCGCGGCGAGGACGTCATCTACTACCTCACCGTCTACAACGAGCCGGTCGCCCAGCCCGCCGAGCCCGAGGGCCTCGACGTCGCCGGCCTGCTCAAGGGCATCTACCGGGTCTCCGACTCCGGCGCCGCCGAGGGTCCGCGGGTCCGCCTGCTCGCCTCCGGCGTCGGCTTCCCCTGGATCGAGGAGGCCAAGCGGCTCCTCGCCGAGGAGTGGGGCGTCCAGGCCGAGACCTGGTCGGTCACCTCGTGGAACGAGCTGGCCCGCGACGGCATCGCCGCCGAGAAGTGGAACCTGCTCCACCCCGACGAGGCGCACCGCACGCCGTACGTCACCGAGGCGCTGGGCGAGAGCCAGGCCCCGGTGGTCGCGGTCTCCGACTACATGACCGCCGTACCGCTGCAGATCGCGCAGTGGGTGCCGGCCGACTACCACGTGCTCGGCGCCGACGGCTTCGGCTTCGCCGACACCCGGCCCGCGGCCCGCCGGTTCTTCCAGGTCGACGCCCCGTCCGTCGTCGTGCAGGCGCTCGCCGCGCTCGCCGACGCCGGGGAGATCGACCCGGGCCGGGTCAAGGAGGCCGTCGAGCGGTACCGGATCGACGACCCGACCGCGGTCGCCGGCGTGCTGCAGGAGGGCGGCGACGCCTGAGCCGAGAACGTGCTCACAGCAGTCGTGCGGGGCGCCCTCTCCGGGATGCCCCGCACGGCTCTTCTCAGCTGTGGCTGATCGCGTCGAAGTGCTCGTCGACCGCGCGCATCGCCGCCTCCGGGTCGCCGGCGAGGATCGCGTCGTAGATCCGGGTGTGATGGTCGACGAGGAGCGCCTGGCGTGAGGTGCTCAGCGGCTCGTTGCTGAGGCGCTCGCTGCGCTCGGCGAGATCCTGGGTGAGAACGCTGGACAGCGCGTCGGCGAAGAACGTCAGCGACGGGTTGCCGGCCGCGCGCAGCAGCGACTGGTGGAAGGCCCGGTCGGCCGCCAAGACGTCGGCGCGCTGCTCAGTCACGGCCATCGTGTCGATCGCGCGCTTCATGTAGGCGATGAGCACCGGGTCGGCGCGGCGCGCCGCCTCGGCGGCAGCCTGGCGCTCCAGCGCGATCCGGACCGACTCCAGCGACTCCAGCGGCAGGTGCGAGGAGCTGATGGCGAGGTTGAGCGCGACCGAGAGCGCGTCGGGACGCAGCGTCTCGACGAAGGTCCCCGCGCCGGCCCGGCGCCGCAGCACGCCGAGACCCTCGAGCATGCCGAGCCGGTCGCGCAGCGCGGTCCTGCTCACGTCGAGCTGCACGGCGAGGTCGCGCTCGCTGGGCAGCCGCTCGCCGGGGCGCATCCGCTGGATCAGCTGGGCGAGCGACGCCGAGACCGGGTCGTCCGCGAACAGCTCGCTGAGCGCGCCTGCGTCGTTCTCGATCGTCATGGAGGGGCCTTTCCTGCCGGGGGCGCAGCGACTGTAGCCGGGCCCGGATTCGCCGACCCTCTTGACATCCGGTCGTGGGCCAGATCACTATTCACTCAATTGGTAGTACCACTTCTTGAATCGGTAACACCACATTAGCAACCTGTTCCCCCGACCGAAAGGACTTCGGTGAGCACTTCCGTCTCGATCACAGAACTGGGCGACGGCGTCGAGGAGGCCGTCCTCGCGACCTGGCTGTGCGCCGTCGGCGACACCGTCGCGGCCGGCGAGCCGATCGCCGAGGTGATGACCGACAAGGTCAACCTCGAGATCGAGGCACCGGTCGCCGGCGTCGTGACCGCGCTGCACGTCGAGCCCGAGGACACCGTCCGGATCGGTCAGGTCGTCGCCGAGATCGGCGCGTCCGCATGACCACCGAGCTGGACCTGTGGCACACGATGGTCGAGGCCCGCGCCTTCGACCAGGCGATGTGCCGCCACAACAGCCACTGGCACGAGGCCCGGGGCGAGGAGGCCGTCTTCGTCGGCGCGTACGCCGACCTGGGCCCCGACGACGTCGTCGCGCCGCACTTCCGCGGGACCTGCGCGGTCGCCCTCCAGCGCGGTGTCTCCCCCGAGACGCTCGCCGCCGGTGTCTTCGGCACGCGCGGCAGCAGCTCCGCCGGACACTGGCGCGGCGACATCTGCCCCGCGCCCGGCGCCCGCTCGATCGGCATGTTCTCCGGCTCGCTCGGCACCTCGGTGTCCTACGCGACCGGCGCCGCCCTGCACCTGGCCCGCACCAGTCCCGGTGCCGTCGCCGTGTGCGCCTTCGGCGACGGCACCGCCAACAGCGGCATCGTCGCGGAGTCCCTCAACCTCGCCGCGATGCTGGCCCTGCCGGTCGTCTACGTCTGCCAGGACAACCAGTACGCCACCTCGCTGCCGTCAGCGGTCGCTCTGGCCGGCGGACGCGTGTCCGACCGCGCCCGGGCGCTCGGCATCGCCGCCGAGGACGTCGACGGCAACGACCTGCGCGCCGTGCGCACCGCGGTCGGCAGCGCCGTCGAGCGGGCTCGGGCCGGCGGTGGCCCGGCTTTCGTGCATGCCCTGACCTACCGGATGGGCGGGCACTACATGAACGACCCCGAGACCTATCGCAGCCCCGAGGAGGTCGCGACCTGGGCCGAGCGCGACCCGATCGCCCGGTTCCGGGCTCAGCTGATCGCCGAGGGCGTCCTCGCTCCGGCCGACGCCGACGCGCGCAGCACCGCCGCGCACGACCGGATGGAGGCCGTCGTCGTCGCCGCGAAGGCACGCGACGACGACCGGACCACCCCCACCACCAGCGCGTACGCCGAGCACGTGCGCGCCGAGCTGAGGAGCGCCTCGTGACCCGGATGACCATGAGCGAGGCGATCGTCGCGGCGGTCGCCGACGAGATGACCGCGGACCCCTCGGTCTACCTGATCGGCCAGGACATCGGCGTCTTCGGCGGCCCGATGCAGTCGGCGAAGGGACTGTGGGACGCCTTCGGCGCCGACGGCCGGGTCATCGACGCCCCGATCTCCGAGGCGGCCATGGTCGGCACCGCCGTCGGCGCCGCCATGGCCGGCAGTCGCCCCATCGTGGACCTGATGTTCGCCGAGTTCCTGGCGCTCACGATGACCCCGTTGGCCCTGGAGGGAGCCTCGGTCGCCTTCCGCACCCGCGGCGAGGTCACCGTGCCCCTCGTCGTCCGCGCGAAGTGCGGCGTCGGGCCGCACCGGGGCCACGCCGAGAGCTGCGTCGGGATGCTGATGTCCTTCCCGGGGCTCAAGGTCGCGATGCCCACCACCCCGCAGGACGCCTACTCGCTGATGCGCTCGGCGATCCGCGACGACAACCCGGTCGTCGTCCTCGAGCACATGAGCCTGCTGCACGGTGCCCGCGCGGAGGTCGACCGGGCCCTCGCCGTACCCCTCGGCGTCGGGGCCGTGCGCCGCGACGGCGCCGACCTCACCGTCGTCGGCTCGGGGCTGATGGTCCAGCGCGCCCTGCGCGCCGCGGCCGAGCTGGCCGGGGACGGCGTCGAGGCGGAGGTCGTCGACCTGCGCTCGGTCGCGCCACTCGACGTCGACCTGGTCCGCGCCAGCGCCGAGCGCACCGGCGCGCTCCTGGTCGTCGAGGAGTCCTGGCCCGGCTCGGGTCCCGCCGCGGCACTGTGCGCCGGCCTCCTCGACACCTCCGAGGGGCGCACCCGGTTCCCGGTCCGGCTGCTGCAGCCCCCGGCGACCCCGGTGCCCTTCGCCGCCTCGCTCGAGACGGCCTTCGTCCCGTCCGTCGCCGACATCGTCCACGCCGCCCGCGCGCTGCACTCGTCCCCGAGAGGAACCGTGACCGCATGACCACGTCCCCGGCCAGTCAGGTCTTCCACCGCGACCTGGTCCATCCCGCCCCGGCGGTCGAGCGCGCCTCCGGCGTCCACGTGTGGGACGTCGACGGCAACCGCTACCTCGACGCCTCGTCCGGCGGCAACATCGTCATCAGCATCGGCTACGGCGTCCAGGAGGTCCTCGACGCCATGGCCGAGCAGGCCGCCAAGGTCAGCTTCTGCGGCCAGTTCACCAGCGAGCCCCAGGAGCAGCTGGCCCGCGAGCTCGCCGACTTCGCCCCCGAGGGCATGGACTACGTCCGGTTCACCTCGGGCGGCTCCGAGGCCAACGAGACCGCGATCAAGCTCGCCCGGCACTACTTCGTCGAGACCGGCAAGCCGTCGAAGCACAAGGTCGTGGGGCGCTGGCGCAGCTACCACGGCAACACCCTCGGCGCGCTCTCCGCGACCGGACACGTCATGCGGCGCGTGGGCTACGCCCCCATGCTGCTGCCGTTCGCACACGCCGCGCCGCCGTACCGCTACCGCTGCACCCTGTGCGCCCAGAGCAGCGCATGCACGCTGTCGTGCGCCGACGACGTCGAGCGGGTGATCCTCAACGAGGGCCCCGAGCACGTCGCCGCCTTCATCGCCGAGCCGATCGTCGGCGCGGCGGCGATGGGCATGGTGCCGCCCGACGGCTACTTCGAGCGGGTCCGCGAGATCTGCGACAGGTACGACGTGCTGCTGATCGTCGACGAGGTGCTCAGCGGGATGGGCCGGACCGGTCGCAACTTCGCGATCGAGCACTTCGGCGTGGTGCCCGACCTGATCACCTGCGGCAAGGGCATCAGCAGCGGCTACTCGCCGCTCGGCGCGGTGATCGCGCGCAACGAGATCCACGACGCCGTCGCCCGGGGCAGCGGCATGTTCGAGCACGGCTTCACCTACGGCGGCAACCCGCTCTCGTGCGCGGTCGGCCTGGCCGTGCTGCGCCACATCCGCAAGCACGACCTGGTCGCGCGCGCCGGGGAGGTCGGCGGCTACCTGCTCTCCGAGCTCCGGGCCGCGATCGGCGACCATCCGATGGTCGGCGAGATCAGCGGACTCGGGATGCTCGCCGGGATCGAGGTCGTCGCGGACCGGGCGACCAAGGAGCCGTTCCCCTACGAGCTCGGCGTCAGCAAGCGGATCGCCCGCGCCTGCCAGGAGCGCGGGGTGCTGATCAACCCGTCCTTCAGCGGCAACGCCGACGGCTACCGCGGCGACCGCTTCGGCGTCTGCCCGCCCTACATCTTCGAGCGCGCCGACGTCGACCGCACCGTCGCCGTGCTCGCCGAGGCCGTGGCCGCCGTGGCCGCGGAGATCGGATGACCACGCCGCCGGCCAGCGCCGGCCGGCTCTCGGGTTCCACCCACCACCAAGGAGTCCCTGTGAAGCGCACCTACCTCGCCCTGGCCGCCTCCGCCCTCGCCTGCACGACGCTCGCCGCCTGCGGCGAGGACGGCGGTAGGGGTGCCACGGACGCCGCCGACGCGAAGGTCTGCGTCGACCAGTACGCGACGGCCACCGTCATCGACGATCTGCTCACCGGCATCAGGGCCGGGCTCGCGGAGGCCATCGACGACGGGCTGAAGCTCGACGTGCAGAATCCCAACGCCGACGCCGCGACCGAGCAGACCCTGGCGCAGAAGTTCATCTCCGGGGGCTGCGACGTCATCGTCCCCGTCGGCACGTCGGCCTCCCAGCTGATGGCCACCGCCACCAAGGACATCCCGATCGTCTTCGCCGCCTCCTCGACGCCGGTCGAGGCCAAGCTGGTCGCCTCGATGGACGAGCCCGGCGGCAACGTCACCGGCGTCGCCGACGTGATCGACCCGGTCCCCGACATCGACGCCATGAAGCAGCTGCTCCCCGACCTCGACAAGGTCGGCCTGATCTGGAAGCTCGGCGACCCCGCCGGCGACGCCCAGGCCGACAAGGCCCGCGCCCACCTCGACGACCTCGGCATCGAGTACGTCGAGGCCACGATCAGCAACGGCTCCGACATCACCCAGGCCACGCAGAGTCTGGTCGGCAAGGTCGACGCGATCGAGATCCCCGGCGACACCACCACCATCAGCGCCGTCGAGGGCCTGATGAAGGTGGCCGACGACGCGAAGCTGCCGGTCTACGGCGGCACCAGCGAGGCCGTGGCCGCGGGCGCCGTGCTCTCGTCGTCCTACGACTACGAGGTCGTCGGCCAGGAGGTCGCGAAGCAGGTCCTGGCCATCCTCGACGGCGCCGACCCCGCGACCACCGCGGTCGTCGTCCCCGAGACCGGCGGCTTCGACCTCAACCGGACCAAGCTCACCGCGCTGGGCATCGACATCCCCGCGGCGATCAGCGACGCCGCTCTCACCACGCAGTGAGCAGGAGGAAGCCATGATCTGGAATCTCGTCGAGATCGCCGTCCAGGTGGGACTGCTCTACGTCCCGCTGGTGCTCGGCATCTACCTCGCGATGGGGGTGATGAGCCTCCCCGACCTGACCCTGCAGGGCTCCTTCGGCGTCGGCGGGTCGACCGCGGCCGTGCTCTCGATCGACGGCCATCACCCGGTGGTCTCGCTCGGCGTCGCCATGCTGGCCGGTGCCGCGACCGGACTGGTCACCGCCCTGTTGCACATGAAGCTGCGGCTCAACGTGCTGCTCGCGAGCATCCTGGTCGCCACCGCGGCGTACTCCATGTGTCTGGTGATCATGAGCTCGGGCAACCTGTCCCTGTTCGGCACCACCACCGCATTCTCCTGGGCCGACGACGCCGGGCTGAGCTACCGCGAGGGCACCATCCTCACCGGGGCCGGCGTCGCCGTGCTGCTCCTCGGCGTACTGCTCTGGTTCCTGCGCACCGACTACGGGCTGTCCCTGGTCGCCACCGGCCAGAACATCCAGACCGCCCGTGGGCTCGGCGTCCGCACCGAGCTGCGCCAGGCCGTCGGCCTCGCGGTCGCCAACGCCCTGGCGGCGCTCTCCGGCGGCCTGGTGGTCCACAACCAGGGCTTCATGGACGTCACCATCCAAAACGGCGTCATCGTCATCGGCCTGGCCGGCATGATGCTCGGCCTGAGCTTCACCCGCTCCAGCCGCGTGCTCCCGATCCTGCTCGCGCTCGTCGCCGGCGTCGTGGTCTACCGGTTCGCGGTGGCGACGTCGCTGCAGATCGGTCTCAACCCCAACCTGCTCCAGCTGCTCACCGCGGCCGTCGTCGTCGTGGTGATCGCCGTGCGCAGCCAGGGCCGCAGCTGGCTGAGCACCCTCACCGCCTCCGGCCGCCGCCAGAGCCGGATCGCCCGAACCCGGTACTACGAGGAGGATCGCGTTGCGAGCTTCATCTGACCCCACCCCCGACCTCCAGCTGGTCGGCTGCTCGAAGCGCTTCCTCGCGCCCGGCCGTGAGCTCGTCACGGCGGTCGACGACCTGAGCCTCGAGGTCGAGGCCGGCACCTTCGTGTCCATCATCGGGTCCAACGGCGCCGGCAAGTCCACGACGCTCGCCATGATCGCCGGCAACCTGCTCGCCGACGAGGGCCACGTGCTGGTGCGTGGACGGGACGTCACCACGCTGCCGTCGTGGCGCCGGATCGGCCTGGTCTCGCGGGTCCGCCAGAACCCGCAGGACAACATGGTCTCCAACCTGACGATCGAGGAGAACTTCGCGCTCGCCCTGGCCGGACGACGCGGCCGGTTCCCACTGCGTCGTACGTCGCCCGGCAAGGTCCGGGCCGCCGCGCAGGAGCTCCTCGCGCCTCTCGGCATGGGCCTGGAGGACCGCCTGGGCGCGGTCTCCGGTTCGCTCTCGGGCGGGCAGCGACAGGCGATCGCGGTCGCCATGGCCTGTCTCGGCGCCCCCGCGGTGATGCTGCTCGACGAGCACGTCGCCGCGCTCGACCCCAACAGCGCGGCCCGGGTCAATGCCGCGACCGAGCGGCTGGTCCGCGAACGTGGGATCACCACCCTCATGGTCACCCACGACATGAAGCACGCGCTGGACCACGCCGACCGGCTGCTGATGATGCACCAGGGCACCGTCGTCATCGACGTGTGCGGCGACGACCTCACCGGGATCACGCCGCGCGACCTCCAGCAGCGCTTCGCCGCGCTGTCCGGCGGCAGCCTGTCCGACGCCAGCCTGCTCGCCGAGGGCAGTCCGGCATGACCACGGTCGCGGTGACCCGCACGCCGCTGACCGGCATCCGCAAGGCGATCGCCGAGCGGATGGCCCAGTCCCACGCCCAGATCCCCGGGGTGCATGTCGTCGAGGAGTGCGACGTCACCCGGGTCGACATGCGGCTGCTGCTCGCCCACGCGTGCCGTGCCGTCGCCGAGCTGGCCGCCACGCACCCGCTGTTCAACGCCCATGTCGTCGACGACGAGATCCTCACCTACGACGAGGTGGCGGTCGGGTTCGCCGTCGACACCCCCCGCGGGCTCGTCGTACCGGTGCTCCGGGACCCGCTCGCCCACTCCCCCGAGGAGCTGACCGCCCAGGTCGCCGACCTCGCGGAGCGGGCCCGGGCCGGGCGGATCGCCGTACGCGACATCAGCGGGGCGACGGTCACGGTGACCAGCCCGGGCAAGAGCGGCGGCATCCTCGCGACGCCGCTGATCAACCCGCCGCAGACCGCGATCATCGGGGTGCATCGCGCCACCGACCGGGTGGTCGCGCTCGCCGGCGGGGTCGCGGTGCGCCGGATGCTCAACCTGACCGTCACCTTCGACCATCGGGTGATCGACGGCGCCGAGGCCGGCCGCTACGCCCGCGAGCTGCGCGCCCTTCTCGAGCGGGAGATCTGATGTCCGCTCCGCCCGAGGGACGGCGGCTGCTGCGTCTGGAGGTCCGCAACGCGCAGACCCCGATCGAGCGCAAGCCGTCGTGGATCAAGACCCGCGCGAAGATGGGACCCGAATACACCGCCCTGCAGAAGCTGGTGAAGTCCGAAGGACTCCACACGGTCTGCCAAGAGGCCGGCTGTCCCAACATCTTCGAATGCTGGGAAGACAAGGAGGCCACCTTCCTCATCGGCGGCGACCAATGCACCCGACGCTGCGACTTCTGCCAGATCGACACCGGCAAGCCCCAACCCCTCGACCGCGACGAGCCCCGACGCGTCGCCGAGTCGGTCCAGACCATGGGCCTCAAGTACGCCACCATCACCGGCGTCGCCCGCGACGACCTCCCCGACGGCGGCGCCTGGCTCTACGCCGAGACCGTCCGCGCGATCCACGACCTCAACCCCGACACCGGCGTCGAGAACCTGGTGCCCGACTTCAACGGCGTACCCGACCTGCTGGCCCAGGTCTTCGAGTCCCGCCCCGAGGTCCTGGCCCACAACCTCGAGACCGTGCCGCGGATCTTCAAACGGATCCGCCCCGCGTTCCGCTACGAACGCTCCCTCGACGTCCTCACCGCCGCCCGGGCCTTCGGACTGGTCACCAAGTCCAACCTCATCCTCGGCATGGGCGAGACCCGCGAGGAGGTCTCCGTCGCACTGCGGGACCTGTACGACGCCGGCTGCGAGCTGGTCACCATCACCCAGTACCTCCGACCCTCGGCCCGGCACCACCCCGTCGAACGGTGGGTCAAGCCTCAGGAGTTCGTCGAGCTCGCCACCGAGGCCGAGGAGATCGGCTTCGCGGGCGTCCTGTCCGGACCGCTCGTGCGTTCGTCGTACCGGGCCGGACGTCTGTACCGGACCGCCCGCCGCGCCCGGCTCGGAGCCACCGGATGACCGCGCTCAGCGCCCGGCCCTGGCTGGCCGAGGTCGCGCCGTACGTCCCCGGCGCGAAGGCTCCCTCGGCCGCCGGCTCGCTCTCGGCCAACGAGTGCGCGCTCGGCGCCAGCCCGCGCGTGGTCGACGCGGTGCTGGACGAGATCCGGCACGCGCACCGCTACCCGGACGCGCTGGCCGGCGACCTGCGTGCGGAGCTGTCCCGGCGCCACGGCGTACCCGAGGACCAGGTGCTGGTCGGCAACGGCTCCGACGAGCTGATCTTCCTGCTCGCCCTCGCCTACCTGGCCGGAGGTGGCACTGCCGTGTGCGCCGCGCCCGCCTACCGGGTCGACGAGATCAGCACCCGGGTCGTCGGCGGGTCGGTCGTCTCGGTCCCGCTCGTCGGCGACCGGCACGACCTGGCGGCGATGGCGCGCGTCCCGGCCGACATCGCCTATGTCGTCAACCCGCACAATCCCACCGGCACCCTGGTCTCCCGCGCCGAGATCCGCCGGTTCCGGGAGCACTCGCCCGCGGGCCTGGTCGTCGTCGACGAGGCGTACGTCGACTTCGCGGCCTCCCCGGGCGCCACCACGGCCATCCCGCTCGTGGCGGGCGGCGGGCTCGCCGTGCTGCGGACCTTCTCGAAGGCCCACGGCCTGGCGGGGCTGCGCGTCGGCTACCTCATCGCGCCGCCCGACGTCGTCGCGGTGCTCAGCGGCATCCGGGCCCCGTTCTCGGTCAACCGGCTCGCCCAGGCCGCCGCGCTCGCGGCGCTGCGCGACCCCACCCACCACGACGCCGTCCGCACGCACACGCTCGACATGCGCGCCCGGGTCGCCGACCTCCTCACCCGCCGCGGGTACGACGTCGTCCCGTCCCACGCGAACTTCGTGCTGGTCCGGGTGCCCGACGAGGTCGAGCTGGTCCGGCGGCTCGCGGCTGCCGGCATCGCCGTCCGTCCCGGGTCCTCGCTCGGCGTCCCGGGCGCGGTGCGGGTCTCCGTGCCCGACGAGGAGGGCTGGCGCAGCCTGGAGCAGGCGCTGGACAGCCTCACAGCCAGCCGGCCGCGACCGCTGATCGGGTGATCGCCAGCAGCACCACCAGGAACACGCCGTTGACGACCGTGAAGACCCTCAGGAACGACCAGGTCTCCCCCGGCCGCTCCGCGGCGTGCTGGCGCAGCGTGATCAGGCTCGCCAGCGACGCCACGACGGTCCCGACGCCGCCGACGTTGACCCCGACCAGCAGCTGGGCGTGCTCGGAGGTGAACGGCGCCGCGAGCACCGCCGTCGGCACGTTCGACAGCACCTGGCTGGCCAGCGCGCTGACCAGCAGCGGATCCCACGCGAGCACGTCGCCCAGGGCGGCGGCCACGCTCGGCACCCGGGCCAGGCCGTCCGCGACCGCGAAGAAGCCCGCCAGCACGGCGAGCAGCAGCCAGTCCACCTTCAGCAGGGCCGACCGGTCCGCGACGAGCAGCACCAGGACGACGGCCAGCCCCGCCCACGCCGGCACCGCCCGGACCACGATCGCCACGGTCAGCGCGAAGAGCGCGAGGTAGAGCAGGGTCCGCCCGAGCACCACGCGGTGAGGGAGGACGACCGGCTCGTGCGGCGTGCGTCGTACCCAGAGGCAGGTGAGCACGATGAGCACCACCGACGCGACGAACGGCAGCACCATGATCCGCCAGAAGTCACCCGGCCCGAGACCGTAGAACTGGTACAGGTACAGGTTCTGCGGGCTGCCGAACGGCGTGATCATCCCGCCCAGGTTGGCCGCGACCGTCTCCATCACGAAGACGAAGGTCAGCAGGTCGTCGTTGCCGGTGGCCCGCAGGGTCACGACGGTGAGCGGCAGCAGCGTGAGCAGCGCCATGTCGTTGGTGATCAGCATCGAGGCCACCAGGGTGACGCCGACCAGACCCAGCACCAGCGAGCGGCGGGTGCGCAGCAGCGCGATGACCGTCTCGGCCACCGCGCCGAAGAAGTGGACGCCGTCGAGGGCCCGCACCACGGCCAGCAGGCACAAGACGCTCGTCAGGGTGGTCAGCACGGGAGCGCAGGATCAGGCTCAGGCAGGGGTGACCGCCTCGTCGCGTGCCTGCGCCGCCGCGACCGCGGCCAGCGGTCCGAGCGGCGCGCTCGCGCCGGCCTTGAGCATGCGCCGGAACCGCGCCCGGTTGTACGACGCCGGCTCGGTCGTGGCGATGAAGTCGTCGAGCAGTCGGACGAACTCCTCGGGATGGTCCTTGTGGGGGAAGTGGCCGGCGTCGGCCAGCACGTCCACCCGCACGTCGGGCGCCAGCGCCCGCGCGTTCTCGGCGTGCGCGGCGGGGATCACCTGGTCCTCGACGCCCCACAGCACGGCCATCGGCATGGCCTCGCTGAGGTAGGCCCGGTCGGCCATGGTGACGATCTGGCCGCGCCAGTCGATGACCGCCCGGACCAGGTGGCGGATCGCGAACCGGGTGCGCCGGTCCTTCCACGACTCGACGATGTCGGCGACCTCGTCGAGGTCGCGGGTGTACTTGCGCAGCGGGCCGAAGGTGAGGCGGCCGGACGCGGTGCGCAGGGCGAGGGTCTCGACGTGCCGGATGCCGGGCAGGGTGAGCAGCCCGACGGCGCGGAACCAGCCGGGCACCTGGATCAGCCGGATCATCGGCGTCACCTCGGGGCCGAGACCACCGGTCGAGACCAGCATCACCCGCTGGGTGCGCTCGGGGAACTGGTAGGCGAACTGCATCGCGACGCCGCCGCCGAAGCTGTGGCCGACGACGGTGACCTTGTCGACGCCGAGGACGGTGAGCAGGTCGCGCATCCCGTTGGCGTAGCCGCCGAGCGTGTAGTCGGCGCGCGGCTTGTCGGAGCGCCCGTGTCCGAGCAGGTCGGGCGCGATCACGGTGTAGCGCTCGGCGAGGTCGTCGATGAGGTGCGCCCAGGTGGTGTGGTCGCAGGCCAGGCCGTGCAGCAGCAGCAGCGCGGGCCCGGAGCCCCGCTTGACGTACGCACGGCGCTTGCCGTGCAGCGTGACGTACTGGACCTCGTACCCCACCGACATCGCCGCCCCCTCCGCGCTCGGCCAGATGACCAGCTCCACGGGCTCGCGCGCTCCCGTGGAGTCACTCGTCTGGCGAATGCTCGCTCCTGCTAGCAGTGGTGCATGATTCAACCACGCCGGCCCGCGGCCCCGACACCCCGCCTGCGCGAGGTGGGCGCCACCGCTCCCCTCGGGTCCCGGACGGGACACTAGGCTTGCGTCATGTCCCCCACCGGTTCGGCACAGCGGGCCGAGGCCACCCGGCAGCTGCGTGCCGCGACCGGCTCGCTGAGCACCGCGGCGACGTCGCGGATGGACGTCGAGCTGACCTGGTTCCGCGACCTGAGCGCGGAGGAGCGGTCCTACGTCGGGATGATCGTCCAGGCCGGCGTGCAGGGCTTCGTCGACTGGTTCGCCGACGGCGGCAGCTCCGACCCGCAGGACCACGCGCTGGTCGGCCAGGTCTTCGGCGCCGCCCCGCGGACCATGGCCGGCACCGTCGACCTGCACCAGACCGTCGACCTGATCAAGCTCACCATCGACGAGGTCGAGGCCAACATCGAGCGGCTGCTGGACCCCGAGGTGCTCCCCGACGTCCATGCCGCCGTGCTGCGCTACGGCCGCGAGGTCGCGTTCGCCACCGCGGAGGTCTACGCCCGTGCCGCCGAGGTCCGCGGCCGCTGGGACGCCCGGCTCGAGGCGCTCGCCGTCGACGCCGTGCTGCGCGCCGAGACCGACGAGGCGGTGCTCTCCCGCGCCAGCGCCGTCGGCTGGTCCTCCCGCGGCGAGGTCGCCGTCGTCGTCGGCACCGCCCCGCCCGAGGCCTCCGCGCCCCAGACCGGCGTCTTCGACGACATACGACGGGCCGCGCGCGAAGGTGGTCTCGATGCTCTCAGCGCCGTTCAGGGCCACCTGCTGGTGGTGATCCTCGGCGGCGTCGGGCACCTTGAGAAGGACGCATGCACCGTCGTCCACCTGTTCGGCGAGGGCGCCGTCGTCGTCGGTCCCATCGCCACCGACCTCGCCCACGCCCACGTCTCGGCCCGGGTCGCCCTCGACGCGCTGCGCGCCGCCGCCGGCTGGCCGGACGCCCCTCGACCGGTGTCCGCCCACGACCTGCTCCCCGAGCGGATCCTGGCCGGCGACGACCTCGCCCGCCGTGAGGCGATCGAGGACCTCTACCGTCCTCTCGCCGACTCCCGCGGCGAGCTGGTCGAGACCCTGGTCGCCTACTTCGCCAACGGCGCCGGCATCGAGGCCACCGCCCGCTCGCTGTTCGTCCACGCCAACACGGTGCGCTATCGCCTCGGCCAGATCGCCGATCTGACCGGGCTCACGCCGTCCGTCCCCCGCGACGCGCTCACGCTCCAGCTGGCCCTCGTGCTGGGCCGGCAGTCCGCGTGATCCCACGTCCTTGTAGGACTCCCACAAGGACGCGCCGCCAAGTTCGTGGACGACGCAGGCGCGGTCCTCCACCCCCGGACGGCAGGCTGGATGCGTGCTCGTGATCGTGGCCCCCGGACAAGGCGCGCAGACGCCAGGATTCCTCTCGCCCTGGCTGGAGGACGACGCCGTCGCCGCCGCCTACGTCGACTGGCTCTCCGCCGTCGCCGGGCTCGACCTGGCCCACTACGGCACCCAGGCCGACGAGGACACCATCCGCGACACCAAGATCGCCCAGCCGCTGCTGGTCGCCGCCGGCCTGGTCGCCGCGCGGCAGCTCGGCGTCTCGCCGGCCGCCGTCACCGGCCACAGCGTCGGCGAGATCACCGCGGCCGTCGGTGCCGGCGTGCTGAGCGCCGAGCAGGCCATGGTGCTGGTCCGCGAGCGCGGCAACGCGATGGCCGACGCCGCCGCGGTCACCCCGACCGGCATGACCGCCGTCCTCGGCGGCGACCGCGACGAGGTGCTGGCCGCGATCGCCGCGCAGGGCCTGACCGCCGCCAACGACAACGGCCCCGGCCAGATCGTCGCCGCCGGTACGACGGAGCAGCTCGCCGCCTTCGCCGAGAACGGCCCCCAGGGCGCCCGCCTGCGCTCGCTCTCGGTCGCGGGCGCGTTCCACTCCCCCCACATGGCTCCCGCCGTGGACCATGTCACCGGCCTGGCCCGCGCGGTCTCCGTCGCCGACGCCCACACCCCGTTCCTCACCAACTCCGACGGCACCGCCCTCCAGGCCGGCCGCGACGTGCTGGACCGGATCGTCGGCCAGATCGCGCGCCCGGTCCGCTGGGACCTGTGCCTGGCGACGATGGCCGACCTCGGCGTGACCGGCGTCTTGGAGCTGCCGCCGGCCGGCACCCTCACCGGGATCGCGAAGCGCTACTTCCGCGGCCACGAGCCCGCGGTCGAGACGTTCGCCCTCACCGGGCCCGAGCAGCTCGACGAGGCGCGCGCCTTCTGCGCGCGGCACGCCCTCCAGGCCGAGGTCGTGCCCGCATGACGACGCTGCGGACCGAGACCGGCTCGTCACACGCCGCCATCCTGGGCGTGGGCGCCTACCGCCCCTCCCGCCTGGTGCCCAACTCCGAGGTCGTCGACGCGATCGACTCCAGCGACGAGTGGATCCAGCAGCGCTCCGGCATCAAGACCCGCCGCTTCGCCACCGACGAGGAGACCGTGGTCGCGATGAGCGTCGCGGCCGCGCAGCAGGCCCTCGATGCCGCCGGCATCGACGCCCGCCAGATCGACTGCGTCATCGTCGCGACCGTCAGCCACCTGCTGCAGACCCCGTCCGCGGCGACGGCGATCGCCTACGAGCTCGGCACCGACCAGGCGGCCGCCTTCGACATCTCCGCGGCCTGCGCCGGCTTCTGCCACGGCGTCGCCCTCGCCAACGACATGATCCGCGGCGGCAGCGCCCGTCACGCCCTGGTCATCGGCGTGGAGCGGCTCTCCGACATCACCGACCCCACCGACCGCGGGACGGCGTTCATCTTCGCCGACGGCGCGGGCGCGGTCGTGGTCGGCCCGTCGGAGACCCCCGGCATCGGACCGGTCGTCTGGGGCTCCGACGGCGAGCACTACGACCACATCCGGACGCCGGACTGGCGCGACGTGCTCGCCTCGGGCGAGCCGACGATGCCGTGCCTGTCGATGAAGGGCAACGAGGTCTTCCGCTGGGCCTCCTACGGCATGGCCAAGGTCGCCCAGCAGGCTCTCGACCGCGCCGGCGTCACCGCCGACGAGCTCGACTGCTTCATCCCCCACCAGGCCAACAACCGGATCACCGACGCGATGGCCCGCTCGTTGAAGCTGCCCGACTCGGTCAAGATCGCCCGCGACATCATCGACGCCGGCAACACCTCCGCCGCGTCGGTCCCGATGGCCCTGCGGCGGATGATCGACGACGGCGACGCGACGTCGGGCGACACCGCCCTGCTCATCGCCTTCGGCGCCGGCCTGGCGTACGCCGCCCAGGTCGTCGTCGTCCCCTGACGGGCCTACGGCCCGCCCCCGGATTGCACCACCCAGCACCGCCCATCAACCACGGGAGAAGAAGAGAATGAGCACCGAAGAGATCCGCGCAGCCCTCGCCGAGATCGTCAACGAGGTCGCCGGCATCCCGGCCGACAGCGTGCAGCTGGACAAGTCGTTCAGCGACGACCTGGA
Source organism: Nocardioides sp. S5-5 (assembly GCF_054954065.1). Lineage (NCBI taxonomy): Bacteria > Bacillati > Actinomycetota > Actinomycetes > Propionibacteriales > Nocardioidaceae > Nocardioides > Nocardioides sp. S5-5. The sequence goes on along the minus strand of NZ_CP199913.1, from coordinate 1,883,714 downwards.
CGTCGACTCGCTCTCCATGGTCGAGGTCGTCGTCGAGGCCGAGGAGAAGTTCGGCGTCACCATCCCCGACGACGAGGTCAAGAACCTCAAGACCGTCGGCGACGCCGTCGCCTACATCGAGCGCAACCGCGCCGCCTGATCCCCACCTGACTCACCAAGGGAGACCATCAGCCATGTCCCGCACTCGTGTTGTCGTGACCGGCCTGGGCACCACCAGCCCGCTCGGCGGCGACGTCGCCAGCACCTGGGAGGGCCTGCTCGCCGGTCGCTCGGGGGTCCGCCCCCTCGGCGACATGGCTGAGGGTCTCCCCGTGACGATCGGCGCCCCGGCCGCCGTCGACCCCACCGAGGTCCTCGACCGCGTCGTCGCCCGTCGGCTGGACCGCTCCTCGCAGCTGGCCCTCGTGGCCGCGCTCGAGGCGTGGGCCCACTCCGGCCTCGACACGGTCAAGGAGTCCGGCGACCTCGACGGCGACCGGTTCGGCGTCGCCTTCGCCTCCGGCATCGGCGGAGTCCACACGCTGCTGTCCAACCACGCGGTGCTGCTCGAGAAGGGTCCGCGCCGGGTCTCCCCGATCGCCGTGCCCATGCTGATGGCGAACGCCCCGGCTGCGACCATCAGCCTCAAGCTCGGCGCCCGCGGCCCGGTGAACACGCCCGTCTCGGCCTGCGCGTCGGGCAACGAGGCGATCTCACTGGCCGCCGACCAGATCCGGCTCGGCCGGGTCGACGTCGCGATCGCCGGCGGCACCGAGGCCGCCATCCACCCGCTGCCCATCGCCGCATTCGCGAACATGATGGCCCTCTCGAAGAACGCCGGCGACCCGACCACGGTCTCGCGTCCCTTCGACGTGGCCCGCGACGGCTTCGTGCTCGGTGAGGGCGCCGGTGCCCTGGTGCTCGAGTCGCTGGAGCACGCCCAGGCCCGCGGCGCCCGGATCTACGCCGAGGTCCTCGGCACCGGCATCACCGCCGACGCCCACGACATCGCCCAGCCCGACCCGGCCGGTCGCGGTGGCGCCCGCGCCATCCGGGCCGCCGTCCAGGACGCCGGCGTGGTCCCCAGCGACATCGCCCACGTCAACGCGCACGCGACCTCGACGCCTCAGGGCGACGTGGCCGAGTCGCTCATGCTGCACGCCGTGCTCGGCTCGGCTGCCGACGACCTCGTCGTCTCGGCCACCAAGTCGATGACCGGTCACCTGCTCGGTGGCGCCGGCGCGCTCGAGGCGGTTGCCACGGTGCTCGCGATCCACCACCGCACGGCGCCGCCGACCATCAACCTCGACGAGCAGGACGAGCGCGTCGAGCTCGACGTCGCCACCAAGCCGCGTGACCTGCCGCTGGGCGACATCGCCGCGATCAACAACTCCTTCGGCTTCGGCGGCGCCAATGTCGCCGTCGTCTTCGGGTCGCCGTCCTGACCCGAGTGCGCCCGCGCCGGGCCTGGCCCGGACCGCGACGCGCTCCCCGTTCCAGGGCCGCTGGAACCCCTCCCGTCCAGCGGCCCTGACCTCCGATTGCTCCCGCACGACAAGCGCCCCGGCTCGATCCCGAGCCGGGGCGCTGTGAGTTCGTCGAGCAGTCCGAGCCACGAGGCGAGGACGCGTGCAGACGCCCTCAGACCACGGCGCCGTCAGACCACCTGGTGCAGCCAGCGGACGGGCGCTCCCTCGCCGGCGTGCCGGAAGGTCTCGAGCTCGTCGTCCCAGGGCTTGCCGAGGAGCTTGTCGATCTCGTTCTCGAGCGTGACCTCGCCCAGGGCCGCACGAACCACGGAGGCCTTGAGACGGTCCTCGGGGATCATGATGTCGCCGTGCAGGCCCATCACCGCATGGAAGACGCCAAGGTCGGGCGTGTACGAGAACCGGGCGCCCTCGGTCGACGAGGTCGGCTCCTCGGTCACCTCGAAGCGCAGGTGGTTCCATCCGCGCAGCGCGGAGGCCATCTCGGCTGCCGAGCCCACCTTGCCGGTCCAGGAGAACTCCGCCCGGTAGGTCCCCGACTGCGCCGGCTGCGGCGTCCAGTCTGGGTTGACGGGCACACCGAGGACACCGCCCACGGCCCACTCGATGTGCGGGCACAGCGCGGACGGCGCGGAGTGGACGTAGAACACGCCCCTGGTCGCACTCATGCTTCCGGTCACCACGAACCCTCGCTCTCCCTCTACCTCCGGCGTGAGATACGCCTTCCCCAGCGGTCTCAACGGAGGTGTCGAGGTCGCGAACGCGTGCGGGCACCGTTGCGGAGTGACACCTGTGATGTTGTGCTCCCATTGTGGCCCATGGGACGGCGCGACACCAGTGCAAGGCCCGCGTGTCTGGACACACCCTGCCGCAATCAGCCGCCCAGCGCGAGCAGCTCGTCCAGCACCCGTACGGCTCCTCGGGGATCCGGGGAGCGGGGAACGTCATGCGCAGGAGTGTGACAGTACGACGTGGGCGGCTCCCGGTGTCCTACGCTTCGGCCATGACCGAGGAAGGAACAACTCCCCGCACCGCGCCCGCCCCCGGTCGCCGTCGCGCCGAGCGTCCCGCCCCCGGGCGCGACCGGGAGCTCGACACCTCCCAGGTTCCCCGCCCCTCGTTCCAGTCGCGCCCCTGGCGCATCGCCGGACTCGTGGTCGCCTGCGCCCTGCTGCTGACCTGGCTGGTCTGGTACGCCGTGACCCCCGAGGAGCTTCCCGTCTCCGACAAGGTCGTCAACGCCAACGGCGTCGTCGGCACGCCCCTCTACGTCGGCATGTTCGCCGCGCCCGCCGACCTCGCCCGCACCCTGCGCGTCTCGGGCGTCCGGGTCCACACCACCAGCGATGTGAGGCTCGAGGTGACCCCGTTGCTGTGCCGGCGCGGCACCATCGGCGTCACGACCCGGCCCGACCAGTTCTGCGCCGACCTGGTCAACCCCGAGGGCCAGCGGATGGTCGGCGGCGACTCGATCGTCGTCCGCGTCGAGGCCGACGAGGCCGCGCTCGCCGTCGTCGACCGGGTCACGATCGCCTACCGCGAGGACATCCGCTGGGACACGCAACCGGCCGGCAACCGACAGGCGATCGTCACGATCGCCGGTCGTCCCTGAGCTGCCGGCGTCCCTCGCGGCAGCTCAGCCTCCCATCACTGATGTGAGGCTCGGCCCTCGTCGATCCGCTTCTCGACCGCCTCGGCCCGCTCGGCGGCGTCGGTGATCTCGTCGGAGTCGATCGCGTTGGTCTTGTGGAACCAGGTCAGCGCGTCGTTCAGACGACCCGCCTCCTCGAGCGTGTCGGCGTACGCATAGCGCAGCCGGACCACCCACGACTCCCGGGTCCTGGTGTTGAGCGGCGAGACCTCGAGCGTGCGCAACGCCGCGTCGAGCTGGCCCAGGTCGCGCCGGGCACCCGCCTCGACGAGCGTCATCTCCGCCTTCGCCGCCGGCACGAACTTCGCCACCGACGGGCTCTTCGCGAGCTCCAGGGCCCGGGTCGGGTTGCCGAGCGCGCGGTGGCAGTCGGCCATGATCGGCAGATAGGCCGTCGCGCCGTTCATCCGCTTCGCCGCCCGCAGCTCCGCGAGCGCCTCGGCATAGTGGCCCGCGGCGTACGCCGCCTCGCCCACCGCCTCCCGCACCACCGCGATCCGCGGCGCCCGCGCCTTGGCCGCCAGTGTGTGCTGGTAGGCGGTCTCGGGCTCGTCGTCGACCATCTGGCCCGCGGCCGCGAGGTGCCGCGCGACCCGGGCGGCCAGCTTCTCCGGCAGTCCCTTCAGGTGAGCGCGCACCGACGCGCTCAGCTCCGAGCCGGACACGTCCTCCGGAAGCGGCGGACCGTCGTAGACCGCCTGCCTCTCGGTGCGCTCGGCGGGCTCCATCCGCGGCCCGCGCTCACCCGTCGGCGGGCCACTGCGGCCGGCCGGCTTGCGCTCGTCCGAGCGACGACGGTCGCCGCTCGTCTTGCGATCCGAGGTGGGCCTGCGATCTCCGCTCGGCTTCCGGTCGTAGGGCTTGCGGTCCTCCCCGCTGCGCGAGCTCGCACCCTTGCGGGGAGCTCCACCCTGCCGAGGCCCACCCTTGCGGGGGGCGCCCGCGCCGTCACGACGGCCACGCTGCTCTGCCACGTCAGTCTCCTGGGACTACTACTCGAGATCGCTATTGAGGAATCTAGGTGCACAACACGTCGAAGGCGCGTCGAGAGGTGCGCGACAGCACCCCTTGCTGGTCCATCATCGCACCGCAGACGCGCTCGACCCAAAAACAGAGTAGGGGCCACCCGATGGGTGGCCCCTACCTGAATGTTTGTCCGGCGGCGTCCTACTCTCCCACATCCTCTCGGTTGCAGTACCATCGGCGCTGGCAGGCTTAACTTCCGGGTTCGGGATGGGACCGGGTGTTTCCCTGCCGCTATGGCCGCCGTAACTCTATGAACCCCGATATACCCAGCAACGGGTTCCCACACAACAATCATGTGGTCGGGGTTGGATCTTCAATGTGGACGCGCGCACCAACATGTTCAACAGAACAATGTGTTTGTTTGGTGTTGTTGAGTGTGTTGGGGGTTTGTTGTGGCAAGTCTTCGGCCTATTAGTACCGGTCGGCTGGGCATTACTGCTGTACACCTCCGGCCTATCAACCCAGTGTTCTGCTGGGGGCCTTAACCCACAAAAGGGGTGGGAAACCTCATCTTGAAACGTGCTTCCCGCTTAGATGCGTTCAGCGGTTATCACTTCCGAACGTAGCCAACCAGCCATGCACCTGGCGGTACAACTGGCACACCAGAGGTTCGTCCATCCCGGTCCTCTCGTACTAGGGACAGCCTTTCTCAAGTTTCCTACGCGCGCGGCGGATAGGGACCGAACTGTCTCACGACGTTCTAAACCCAGCTCGCGTGCCGCTTTAATGGGCGAACAGCCCAACCCTTGGGACCTACTCCAGCCCCAGGATGCGACGAGCCGACATCGAGGTGCCAAACCATCCCGTCGATATGGACTCTTGGGGAAGATCAGCCTGTTATCCCCGGGGTACCTTTTATCCGTTGAGCGACCACGCTTCCACTCGCAGTGGCCGGATCACTAGTTCCGACTTTCGTCCCTGCTCGACATGTCTGTCTCACAGTCAAGCTCCCTTGTGCACTTACACTCAACACCTGATTGCCAACCAGGCTGAGGGAACCTTTGAGCGCCTCCGTTACATTTTGGGAGGCAACCGCCCCAGTTAAACTACCCATCAGGCACTGTCCCTGAACCAGATCATGGCCCTAGGTTAGACATCTAGTACGACCAGAGTGGTATTTCAACGATGACTCCACAACCACTGGCGTGGCCACTTCACAGTCTCCCACCTATCCTACACAAGCCGAACCAAACACCAATGCCAAACTATAGTAAAGGTCCCGGGGTCTTTCCGTCCTGCCGCGCGTAACGAGCATCTTTACTCGTAGTGCAATTTCGCCGAGTCCATGGTTGAGACAGTAGGAAAGTCGTTACTCCATTCGTGCAGGTCGGAACTTACCCGACAAGGAATTTCGCTACCTTAGGATGGTTATAGTTACCACCGCCGTTTACTGGGGCTTAAATTCTCAGCTTCGACACACAAGTGCGTCTAACCGGTCCTCTTAACCTTCCAGCACCGGGCAGGAGTCAGTCCGTATACATCGTCTTACAACTTCGCACGGACCTGTGTTTTTAGTAAACAGTCGCTTTCCCCTGGTCTCTGCGGCCTCCGGCGCTTCCCCAGCACGTGGGTACACACCTCGGGCCCCCCTTATCCCTAAGTTACGGGGGCATTTTGCCGAGTTCCTTAACCATGGTTGTCTCGATCGCCTCGGTATTCTCTACCTGATCACCTGAGTCGGTTTCGGGTACGGGCGGCTCATGGCTCGCTAGAGGTTTTTCTCGACAGCATAGGATCACCCACTTCCCCCCTACGGGGTCGGCATCACATCTCAGACTCACCCACCAAAGGGCTGGGACCCGGATTTGCCTAAGCCCCGTCCTACATGCTTACCCGCCGTCTACCATCGCGGCGGTTGGGCTACCTTCCTGTGTCACCCCATCGCTTGACTACTACCGGATCGGATCCCACGCTCCACACCAAGCCCTCACCCCGAAGGGATCAGTACCAAGTGCTTCGGGTGGTTAGCATCACCGGGCTCATCATGGGCGCCAATTCGCCGGTACGGGAATATCAACCCGTTGTCCATCGACTACGCCTGTCGGCCTCGCCTTAGGTCCCGACTTACCCAGGGCAGATTAGCTTGACCCTGGAACCCTTGATCAATCGGCGCACGGGTTTCTCACCCGTGATTCGCTACTCATGCCTGCATTCTCACTCGTGTCACATCCACACCTACATCACTGTGGCGCTTCACCCGTGACACGACGCTCCCCTACCCAGCCCCACCCCTGGACGCCCCTCAAGGAGACGCCTGGGTCCTGTCTTCAAACAGATGGAACTGCCATGGCTTCGGCGGATGGCTTGAGCCCCGCTACATTGTCGGCGCGGAATCACTTGACCAGTGAGCTATTACGCACTCTTTCAAGGGTGGCTGCTTCCAAGCCAACCTCCTGGTTGTCACTGCGACTCCACATCCTTTTCCACTTAGCCACCTCTTAGGGGCCTTAGCCGATGGTCTGGGCTGTTTCCCTCTCGACTATGAAGCTTATCCCCCACAGTCTCACTGCCACGCTCTCACTTACCGGCATTCGGAGTTTGGCTAACGTCAGTAACCTGGTAGGGCCCATCGGCTATCCAGTGCTCTACCTCCGGCAAGAAACACGCAACGCTGCACCTAAATGCATTTCGGGGAGAACCAGCTATCACGGAGTTTGATTGGCCTTTCACCCCTATCCACAGGTCATCCCCTCCATTTTCAACTGAAGTGGGTTCGGTCCTCCACGCCGTCTTACCGGCGCTTCAACCTGCCCATGGATAGATCACTCCGCTTCGGGTCTAGAACACGCGACTCAAACGCCCTATTCGGACTCGCTTTCGCTACGGCTACCCCACACGGGTTAACCTCGCCACATATCGCTAACTCGCAGGCTCATTCTTCAAAAGGCACGCTGTCACCCCGGCACAAGTACACAAGGCTCCAACGGATTGTAGGCACATGGTTTCAGGTACTATTTCACTCCCCGCCAGGGGTACTTTTCACCTTTCCCTCACGGTACTGGTCCGCTATCGGTCATCGAGGAGTATTTAGGCTTAACGGGTGGTCCCGCCAGATTCACACACCATTTCAGGAGTAGCGTGTTACTTGGGAAATGCTGAACACAGCCAAACACTATCGTCTACGGGGCTATCACCCGCTACGGCACCGCTTTCCAACGGACTTCGACCTCGCCTTTGGTTTCTCACTGCGCTCCACCCCGGCAGAGGCAGAAACAACACTCCCACAACCCCCACACCGCAACGCCTGCCGGCTATCACACGACATGGGTTTAGCCTCATCCGATTTCGCTCGCCACTACTCTCGGAATCACTTTTGTTTTCTCTTCCTACGGGTACTGAGATGTTTCACTTCCCCGTGTTCCCTCCACACACCCTATTTCATTCAGATGCGGGTAACTGGACATGACTCCAGCTGGGTTTCCCCATTCGGACATCCCCGGATCAACGCTCGGTTGCCAACTCCCCAGGGCATATCGCAGGCTCCAACGTCCTTCATCGGCTCTCGATGCCAAGGCATCCACCATGTGCCCTTAACAACTTGCCCACAACAAACCACCAACACACACAACAACCCCACCCCCACCATGAACAAACACGGTCGAAGTCGAGCAGTCACATCATGCCAGCGGCTCCCTGCAGAACAAACCTCATTAAGAGAACACACAAAACAATCACGAAACAAACACTAATATTAATGCTCGCGTCCACTATGAAGAAATCAAACAACCAGAAGCCAAACCAGCCCCAACCAAGCCCCCCACCCCACCGACAAACAGTGGAGAAGAGTTACCAGCCTGGCGGCGTCTGATGCCTCAGACACCCAACAGCGTGCCATACCTACCGAACGGCTAATACCGTCCAACGATTGTTGTGTTCCACTATCCGAACACCCCTATAGACCAACAACACATTCGGCTGTCAAGAACGGTGTGCTCCTTAGAAAGGAGGTGATCCAGCCGCACCTTCCGGTACGGCTACCTTGTTACGACTTCGTCCCAATCGCCAGCCCCACCTTCGACGGCTCCCCCCACAAGGGTTAGGCCACCGGCTTCGGGTGTTGCCGACTTTCGTGACGTGACGGGCGGTGTGTACAAGGCCCGGGAACGTATTCACCGCAGCGTTGCTGATCTGCGATTACTAGCGACTCCGACTTCATGGGGTCGAGTTGCAGACCCCAATCCGAACTGAGACCGGCTTTTTGGGATTCGCTCCCCCTCACGGGATCGCAGCCCTTTGTACCGGCCATTGTAGCATGCGTGAAGCCCTGGACATAAGGGGCATGATGACTTGACGTCATCCCCACCTTCCTCCGAGTTGACCCCGGCAGTCTCCCATGAGTCCCCGGCATAACCCGCTGGCAACATGGAACGAGGGTTGCGCTCGTTGCGGGACTTAACCCAACATCTCACGACACGAGCTGACGACAGCCATGCACCACCTGTACACCAGTATCAAAGAGACCCCCATCTCTGGAGGCTTCCGGTGTATGTCAAACCCAGGTAAGGTTCTTCGCGTTGCATCGAATTAATCCGCATGCTCCGCCGCTTGTGCGGGCCCCCGTCAATTCCTTTGAGTTTTAGCCTTGCGGCCGTACTCCCCAGGCGGGGCGCTTAATGCGTTAGCTACGGCACGGAACCCATGGAATAGGTCCCACACCTAGCGCCCAACGTTTACGGTGTGGACTACCAGGGTATCTAATCCTGTTCGCTCCCCACACTTTCGCTCCTCAGCGTCAGGTAATGCCCAGAGAACCGCCTTCGCCACCGGTGTTCCTCCTGATATCTGCGCATTTCACCGCTACACCAGGAATTCCATTCTCCCCTGCATACCTCTAGTCTGCCCGTATCGAAAGCAAGCAACCAGTTAAGCTGGCTGTTTTCACTCCCGACGCGACAAACCGCCTACGAGCCCTTTACGCCCAATAATTCCGGACAACGCTCGGACCCTACGTATTACCGCGGCTGCTGGCACGTAGTTGGCCGGTCCTTCTTCTGTACCTACCGTCACTCCCCACAAAAGATCGCTTCGTCGGTACTGAAAGAGGTTTACAACCCGAAGGCCGTCATCCCTCACGCGGCGTTGCTGGATCAGGCTTCCGCCCATTGTCCAATATTCCCCACTGCTGCCTCCCGTAGGAGTCTGGGCCGTGTCTCAGTCCCAGTGTGACCGGTCACCCTCTCAGGCCGGCTACCCGTCAAAGCCTTGGTGAGCCATTACCTCACCAACAAGCTGATAGGCCGCGAGCACATCCTGCGCCGAAAAACTTTCCACCACCACCCATGCGGGCAACAGTCATATCCGGTATTAATCACCGTTTCCGGTGGCTATCCCAGAGCACAGGGCAGATTACTCACGTGTTACTCACCCGTTCGCCGCTCGAGTACCCCCAAAAGGGCCTTTCCGCTCGACTTGCATGTGTTAAGCACGCCGCCAGCGTTCGTCCTGAGCCAGGATCAAACTCTCCATAAGAAAACTCAATACCTGACAAACAGACCTGCTGACAAAATCGTCCACAGAATCATCATTGCCGAAAACACACACCCAACCCCCAAAGGGACCAGATGCACACAAACATCACAACAATCTATGCATGACACACTGTTGAGTTCTCAAACATCACACGCTTCGAAGTTTCCTGCTTTGCGGGCAGTTCGTCTTCGAGCTGATGCAGTCCGAAACCTTAGAGTCTGACTCCGGTCTGTGCCAAATCCGTGTGGACTTGCTTTTCTGACCGACGCCCGAGACCTGAGAGTTCGAGACTTGGTGGTCGCGGGGCCGGAAGCCCTCCGGCTGACCGCCGTCTTGCTTCCCGCCGCACCCGGCGACAAAGAGAACATTACGCACACCCGGTCAGAAGCACAAATCGAAACGACGTGACCCGGACCACAGCGATTCAAGCCGGCCTCCGAGGAGCCCGAAGACGCCTCGTGGGCGGCCCCCGGAGGGACCGCCCACGAGGGGGGATGCGGGCGCGCTCAGCGCACCCGTACGCCGGCGAACCGCTTCTTGCCGCGCCGCAGCACCAGCCACGACGAGGCGATGAGGTCGGCGGCGACGGGCACCTGCTCGGGATCGTCGACGCGCACGTTGTTGAGGTACGCCCCGCCCTCGGCGATGGTGCGCCGCGCCTCTCCCTTGGACTTGGCCAGGCCGGTGAGGGTCAGCAGCTCCACGACGTCGGGGATGCCGGCAGTGCCGTCGATGTCGACCGTGCCGGCCTCGCCGAGGGCGGCGGCGAGGGTCGTCGCGGAGAGCCGGGTGACGTCGCCACCACCGAACAGCGCCTCGGCCGCGGCCTTCGCGTGGGCGGTCTCGTCGGCGCCGTGGACCAACGTCGTCACCTCGTCGGCCAGCACCTTCTGCGCCTCGCGGAGGAACGGCTTCTCCGCATGGCGGGCCTCCAGCGCCTCGATCTCCGCCCGCGGGAGGAAGGTGAAGACCCGCAGCAGCTCGCCGACCTTCTCGTCCTCGACGTTGAGCCAGAACTGATGGAAGGCGTACGGCGGCATCATCTCCGCGTCCAGCCAGAGCGCGCCGCCCTCGGTCTTGCCGTACTTCGTGCCGTCGGCCTTGGTGATGAGCGGCGTGGCGAAGGCGTGGGCGGTGCCGCCCTCGGCGCGGCGGATCAGCTCGACGCCACCGGTGAGGTTGCCCCACTGGTCGGAGCCGCCGAACTGGAGCGTGACGCCGCGCTCGCGGTAGAGCGTCAGGAAGTCCATCGACTGCAGCAGGACGTAGGAGAACTCCGTGTAGCTGATCCCGGACTCGAGGCGCCGCTTCACGGTCTCGCGGGCGAGCATCCGGTTGACCGGGAAGTGCTTGCCGATGTCACGCAGGAAGTCGATGACCGACAGGCCCTCGGTCCAGTCGTGGTTGTTGACCATGGTCGCGGCGTTCTCCCCCTCGAAGGAGAGGAACGGCTCGATCTGGCCGCGCACCCGCGCCGTCCACTCCTGCACGGTGTCGAGCGAGTTGAGCGTGCGCTCCCCCGAGTCTCGCGGGTCGCCGATCATGCCGGTGGCGCCACCGACCAGGGCGAACGGCGTGTGGCCGGCCCGCTGCAGCCGCATCGCGGTGAGGATCTGGACCAGGTTGCCCATATGGAGGCTCGGCGCGGTCGGATCGAAGCCCACATAGAACCGGACGCTCCCCCCGCTCAGCGCTGTGCGCAGCGCGGCACGATCGGTGGACTCGGCCAGCAGGCCGCGCCACTCGAGGTCGTCCAGAAGCGTGGTGTCGACGGACACGTCGGTGCTCTCCTTCGCTGGTTCGGCGGGGTTCGTCCCCCTCTCCAAGGGTGCCGCATCGGCCCTCGGGCGGCCCACTGGGCTCTCCTCACCGGACGCGGGTACGTTGCGAGGACGATGACCAGCCAGCGGGTAGCGGGGCGCTACACCCTCCAGGACGAGATCGGGCACGGCGCGCATGGCGCGGTGTGGGCGGCGCACGACGAGCTGCTCGGCCGCACCGTCGCCCTCAAACGGCTCGGTACGACGTCCGGTCCCGGCGACGACGCGGTGCGTGCCGAGCGCGAGGCCCGCCTCGCCGCGCAGCTCGGCCACCCGCACGTCGTCGCGGTCTACGACCTGGTCACCGAGGCCGGCGGGACCTGGCTGGTGATGGAGCGGGTCGACGGGCGGCCGCTGTCGGCGCTGGTCCGCGAGGCTCCGCTGTCCCCCGACGACGCGGCGCGACTGCTGGCGCCGGTCGCCGACGCACTCGCGCAGGCCCACGGGCTCGGCATCGTGCATCGCGACGTGAAGCCGTCGAACATCCTCGCCGGGCCGGACGGCGCGAAGCTGACCGACTTCGGCATCGCCCGCGGGAGCGACGACGCCACCTTGACCCGCACCGGGCTGGTGACCGGCTCCCCCGCCTATCTGGCGCCGGAGGTGGCGACCGGTGGGCAGGCGACCCCGGCCAGCGACGTGTGGTCGCTGGGCGCGACGCTCGTCCACCTGCTGAGCGGGCGGCCGCCGTACCACCGCGACGACCTCGACAACGGGCCACTCGCCGTGGTCTACCGGATCGCCCACGAGGACCCGCCGACCGTGCCCGCGGCCGGCTGGCTGGCACCGCTGCTGGCCCGGACCATGGCGAAGGACCCGGCGGCCCGGCCGACGATGACACAGATGCGCGACCAGCTGGCCCGGACGGCCGACCCCGCCGAGGACACCATGGCGCTGCCGGCCGTGCCCGCGGCCCGGCGCACGGCGGGGAGGGCGGTGGCCGCGGTCGCCGCCCTGGTCGTCGTGCTGCTCGTCGTCGCGGCGCTGGCGCTGCGGCCGAAGGACGACGACACCCCCACGGCGCGCGACACCCCGACCGCGGCGACGCCGACGGCGCCCACCACCACGAGCGCGCCGACAGCGGCGGAGCTGGAGGAGTTCGCCCGCGACTACGTCGACACGGCGAGCACCGACCCGGCTCGCGGCTTCGAGCTGCTGACGCCGGCGTACCAGGCGAACAGCCCGGACTACCTCGGGTTCTGGGGCACGGTGAAGAACCCGAGGATCCTCGACCTCTCCGCCGATCCGGCCCGGATGACGGTGACCTACCGCTACTCCTACGTGCGCAAGGGCGAGGGCCGGCGCACCGAACGGGTCACCCTGTTCCTCGTCGCCGATCAGGGCAGGCTCCTCATCGACAACGCCTCGTCTGGGTAGCCGGCAAGCCGTGAGCGGATACGGCGTGCTGTCACCGGACGACGGCACTCGGGTTCGGCTGGCTGACCGAGGCCTGTCAGCAGCACAGTGAACCTGCCATGCTCGACGCATGGCCGAGACACCGTCCCCGCTGGAGTCGCTGAACGAGACCTGGGAGCGGGCGCTGTGCGTCGTCGCTCATCCCGACGACATGGAGTTCGGCGCCGCGGCCGCGGTGGCGCGCTGGACCGGGCAGGGCAAGCAGGTCGTCTACTGCATGGTGACCAGCGGCGAGGCCGGCATCGACGGCCTCGACCCGGACGCCTGCCGTGAGGTGCGGGAGGCCGAGCAGGTCGCGTCCGCGCAGGTGGTGGGCGTCGACGTCGTCGACTTCCTGCGCCAGCCCGACGGCGTCCTCGAGTACGGCGTCGCGCTGCGCGCGGTGATCGCCGCGGAGGTCCGCCGACACCGGCCCGACATCGTGATCACCGGGAACTTCCGCGACACCTGGGGTGGGCGCAACCTCAACCAGGCCGACCACATCGCAGTCGGGCGGGCCGTGGTGGACGCCGTACGGGACGCAGGGAACCGGTGGGTCTTCGCCGACCAGCTCGGCGGTCCCGACGCGCTGGAGCCGTGGGGCGGCGTACGCGAGGTGTGGGCGTTCGGCTCTCCCGAGGCGACCCACGCGGTCGACACAACCGCCACCTTCGACGCCGGCGTGGAGTCGCTGAAGGCGCATGCGGCGTACATCGACGGGCTGGGGTGGGAGCACTGGGACCCGCGCGAGTTCCTCGAGGGGATGTCGCGGGCGACCGGCTCGCGGCTGGGGGTGACCTTCGCCGCGCCGTTCGAGGTGTTCCCGATGGGCTGGGGCGAGTGACGCGGAGTAGGCCGGGTGGGGCTCGAACCCACGACCCAAGGATTATGAGTCCTCTGCTCTGACCGACTGAGCTACCGGCCCGCGCGGCTCACCCTAGTGCGGCCCGCCCACCGAGCGTCGGCGGGTCGAGCAGCGAGGCCAGGCGCACGGCGGGCGCGGAGCCGAACTCGGCCCGCTCATCGTGGGTCATGGTGGCGACACAGCGGCGCCAGGACTCCACGCGGGCGAGGCGACCGAGCTGGAGCGCGGCGGGGAGGGCGGCGCGCAGGTCGGTGGGACTGGCGAGATCGGACCACACCTCGAGGGCGGCATCGGCGATCCGCCACAGCAGCGGGTCGTCGGCGGGGAGGTCGAGGGACTCGCGGGCCATGGTGAGGGGGACGTACAGACCGGCGAGCGGGTCGCCGATGAGGGCGTCGCCGAAGTCGAAGAAGCGCAGGCCGCCGTCGGGGGCCAGGACGACGTTCTCGGCGTGCAGGTCGTTGTGGAGCAGGGTGAGCGGCAGGCCGAGGTCCTCGACCCGGTCCGACCAGCGCTCCACCTGCGGGAGCAGGGCCTCGAGCAGCACCGCGACCTCGGGAGCCAGGCGGCGGGGGTCGGCGGGGGGCAGGGCGACGAGGCGGCCGACCGCGTCGGCGACGTACGTCGTGGCGTCGGCGGGTGGGAGCACGGTGAGGTGGAGGTCGTCGACCTCGCCGACGGACCGGCGCTGCAGGTCGGCGGCGGCAGCGACGATCCGCGCCCAGGTCGCGGGGTCGGCCGCTCCCCCGCGGGCGTGGACGGTCGGGCCCAGGTCGGCGGTGAGCAGCAGGTCACGGACCGGATCGGCGGCGAGGACCGGCACCACCCGGTCGGGGGCGACCTTCGCGAGCCGGGCCATCAGCCGGGCCTCGTGGGCCTGGCCGGGACAGTTCTGCTTGGCGTACGACGTGCGCCTGCCCGCCCTGACCCGCCACAGCGCCGACCAGGGGCGCAGCGCGACGACGTCGACCCGGTCGACGACGCCGAGGGCGTCGGCCAGGAAGGCGCGAAGGTGAGCGGCGAAGTCGTCGGTCGCCCACACGGCGCTCGTCCAGGTCGTGGTGGTCACGCCACCAGCGTCACCCTGCGGGGGTGCCCGGCGCCACCGGTTTCCGGTGTCCTCACCGCATCATGATCATGCCGCCGCTCGGCGGGCCACCGGTGCCGCCGCCGAAGCCCCCGCCGAGCCCACCGCCGAAGCCGCGCTGGTTCTGCGTGTCACCGCTGGGCAGGTCGGCGTCGAGGTCCGCGAGCACGACCTCGGTACCCGCCTCGATCCCGTCGACGATCTCGATCTGCGTGCTGCCGACGATCCCGGTCGTGACCCGGACCTGCTGCGCCCTGCCGTCGACCAGGGTGGTGACGGTGCCGTCGCTGACCGCCGAGGCGGGCACGGTCACGGCGTCCTCCACGCTGCCGACCACCACCTCGACCGCCGCGGGCAGGCCCTCGGGCAGGCCGAGGTCGTGCTGGTCGAGGGTGACGTCGACGGCGTACGTCGCATCGGTGCCGGAGTCCGTGCTCGTCGGGACGTTCGAGACCCGGCTGATCGTGCCGGTCAGCGGCTCGGTCGCGCCGGAGGGCGTGGCCTCGACGGGGGTGCCGCTCTGCAGCTGGGCCGCCTGGGTCCCGGAGACCTCCAGGGACACCGTCGTCACCCCGGGGGCGACGACGACCGCGACCGTGTCGCCGGCCGACACGTCGTCGCCCTGCGCCACGGACAGCGAGGTGACGGTGCCGGCCGCGGGAGCGCGGACGACGGCGGCCCTCAGGTCGGCCCGGGCGGAGGCCAGCTCGGACCTCGCCTTGTCGATCGAGGCCTGGTCGCCGGCCAGGGTCGCCGCTGTGACGGTGCGTGTCGCGCTGCCGGTCATGCCGTCCGAGGACCCGCTGCCCGGGGGGCTGCTGCCCGGGGAGGTGGCGGGGGCGCTCGTGCCCGAGGCAGCGGCGGCGGCGGCGGTGCTGTCGGTGTCATCCGAGCCGCTCGAGCCGCTGGCGAGGTCGCCCAGCGCGGCGGTGAGCGTCGTGGTGAGCGTCGAGATCGCGTCCTGGAGCGCTTGCTGCGCGTCCGCGGTGGCGGCCTGGGCGGACTGGACGACGGCGAGCGCCTTCGCGCAGGCGTCGTCGAGCCCGCCGGAGCCGGTCGAGCCGCCGTCCGGGTCGTCCGTCGGCTCGCCGCCGGTCTCGTCGGTCGGATCGGCCGAGGACGTCGGCGCCGGGGTCGCCGGGGTCGCCGGCGCTCGGCATGCCTCCTCCTGGGTGGCGAGGGCGGCGGTCGACCTCTCCAGCGCGCTGCTGGCCGCCGACTGCGCGCCGGTCACCGCGTCCTGCTGGGCCGAGAGCGCGGTGAGGTCGGGAGCGGTCGGGCTCGGGCTGCTCCCCGTCGTGCCCTTGGTCGGCGACCCGCCCGACGACTTCTCGCCCGACGAGGTGCTCGTGCTGGCGGTCGAGACCGAGGCGGTCTGGGCGTCCTCGTCGTCGGCGAGCTGGGCCCTCGCACTGGCCAGGTCGGACTTCGCCTGGTCCAGGGCCGCCTGCAGCGAGGCACGGTCGAGGACCGCGAGCACCTGGCCCTGCGCGACCTCGTCGCCGACGGCGACGGGTACCCGCGCGACCTCGCCGGAGGTGCCGAACGCGAGGTCGGAGCGGCCGCTCGCGCCGATCACGCCGGACAGGTCGAGGGTCTGCTCGACGTCGCCGGTCGCGGCCGCGACCGTGCGGTACGAGACGGCGCCGTCGCCGGTGGCGCCGTACGCCGCGAAGCCGGTACCCGCCAGCGCCAGCACCGCCAGCGGTACGACGACCCGGCGCGGCGCCCTCCTCAGCGCCCGCACTGGTCGTTCACCGCGTCGCTGACCTGGATCGCTGTCGCGGTGAGCGCACCGGCGTCGTCCGCGTCGCCCTCGACCCGCACGCAGCGGCCCTTGGTCAGGGCCGAGGAGTCGGAGGCGACCTGGTGGGTGTAGGTCGTGGTGCCGTCGACGGTGACCGTGACGTCGCCGTTCATGCCCTCGACGACGAAGCCGCTGTCGCTGACCGAGGTCACCTTGCCGACGGTGCCGAAGCCGCCGGGGCGACCGCCGGGCATCCCGGAGCCGTCGGTCGGGACGTCCGACGGCAGGTCCGTCGGCATTCCGCTCGGCCGCTCGCCGTTGCCGCCGCCCGGGCCGCCGCCGAAGCCGCCGGCGCAGGTGCCGTCGGCGCCCGCGGCGGTCACGGACACCGAGGCCGCGGTGACCTCGGTGGGCGCGGCGTCGGTGCTGGCGGTGGCGCCGCTGTCCGCCGTACGGACGACGACGCAGACGCCGGTGGTGACGTCGGCGAGCGTGCCGGCGGCCTGGTCGGTCACGGTCGTGCTGTCGGTGACGGTGACCGCGGTCTGGCCGGAGCTCTGCCCCTGGCCGCGGACCTGCAGCACGTCGCCGTTGACGGCGGCGATCAGTCCGGAGGTGCCGGGCATCCCGCCGCCGGGACCGCCGCCCTGGCCCTGGGCGTTCTGGGAGCCCGACGTGTCGGAGGCGGCGGCCGGCGAGTCGTCGCCGCCACAGCCGGTCAGCACGGCGGCGAGGGCTGTTCCGGCGGCGACGACGGCGAGCGGGCGTGCGGTACGCCGGATGAGGGTCGTGCTGGTCATGGATGCTCCTGGATGGGTGGTGCGGGGACGGGTCATTCGCTGCGCAGCGCGTCGATGGGAGTCAGCCGGGCGGCCCGGCTCGCCGGGTACACACCGAAGCCGACGCCCATCGCGAGCGACGTGGCGAGGGCGGCCGCGGTCGCGAACAGCGACACGGAGACGGCCTGGTCGATGAAGTGCGGCAGGATCTGGGCGCCGACGATGCCGATCACGACACCGACGACGCCGCCGGTCAGGCCGAGCAGGGATGCCTCGACGAGGAACTGCCGCCGGATGATCCGGGGTGCCGCGCCCAGCGCCTTGCGCAGGCCGATCTCGCGGATCCGCTCGGTGACGGACACGAGCATGATGTTCATGACGCCGATGCCGCCGACGAGCAGCGAGATGCCGGCGACGCCGGCGAGCAGCACGGTGAACGTCCGATTGGTGGAGTTCGCCGTCTCGACCAGCGAGTCCTGCGTGGCGATCGAGAAGTCGGCGTCCGCGGTGCTCACGCCGTGCCGGGTGGCGAGCAGCGCCTGGACCTCCTGGTACGCCGCCGCCAGCGTGGACTCGCTGTCGGCCTCGACGTAGATGGTCGACACCGAGCGAGAGGTGCTGCCGGTCAGCCGGCTCGCCGTCCCGACGGGCACGACGGCCACGTCGTCCTCGCTCGCCCCCGAGGAGGACGCCCCGGAGGACGAGAGCACGCCGACGACCGTCACCCGGGTGCCGTTGACGCTCACCTGCTGGCCGACCGGGCTCTGCCGGCCGAACAGCTCCGAGGCGGTGTCGGCGCCGATCACGGCGACCGCCGCACCCTCGGCGGCCTCGGCGGCGGTGAAGAACCGGCCGGCGCTCAGCTCGCGGCTGCGCACGCCGAGCCAGGCGGTCGTGGTGCCGGCGAGCGAGGTGGTCCAGTTGGTGTCGCCGTTGACGAGGGACACCGAGCCGGTGGACACCGGTGCGACCGCCGCCACGTCGGGTACGGCGTCCGCGTCGGCGAGCGCGGTGGCGTCGGCGATGGTCAGCGTCGAGGCCGAGCCGAAGCCGCCGCGCACGCCGGAGCTGCTGGTGGTGCTGCCCGGCGAGACGATGAGCAGGTGGGAGCCGAGGGCGTCGATCTGGTCCTTGACCTCCTTCTGCGCACCCTGCCCCAGGCCGACGGTCAAGATCACCGAGGAGATGCCGATGACGATGCCGAGCACGGTGAGCGACGAGCGCAGCCGGTGCGACCTGATCGCCGCCAGTCCGGACCGGACCGTCTCCCACCAACTCATGCCGGAACCCGCGAGGTGAGCCGGTCGACGGTGATCAGGCCGTCGTCGATGACCAGGTTGCGCCCCGCGCGCGCGGCGACGTCCTGCTCGTGGGTGATCAGCACGATGGTCCGGCCGGCCTCGTGCAGCTCGTCGAACAGGCCCAGCACGTCGCGCGTCGACGTCGAGTCGAGGTTCCCGGTCGGCTCGTCGGCCAGGAGCAGCGCCGGCTCGGTCACCAGGGCGCGCGCCACGGCGACCCGCTGCTGCTGGCCGCCCGAGAGCTCGCCGGGGCGGTTGTCGATCCGGTCGGCGAGACCGACCCTGGCCAGGGCCTCGATCGCCCGATCCCTGCGCTCGGGACGCGGCACACCGGCGTACACCAGGGACAGCTCGACGTTGCGCCACGCCGACATCGACGGCAGCAGGTGGAACTGCTGGAAGACGAAGCCGATCCGGCGGTTGCGGATCACCGCGAGGGCGGCCTCGTCGAGCTCGGCGGTGTCCTCGCCGGCGAGGACGTAGTGGCCCTCGGTCGGCACGTCGAGGCAGCCGAGCAGGTTCATCAGCGTCGACTTGCCGGAGCCGGACGGACCGATCACGGCGACGTACTCACCCTCGTCGATGGTGGCGTCGATGCCGCGCAGCGCCTCGAACTCCACGCTGCCGGACGTGTAGGTCTTGCGGACGCCGGAGATCTCGATCAGGGCGCTCACCGCGCACCACCGCCCGGGAACCCGCCGGTGCCGCCGCCCGGGAGGACACCGCCGGGGAAGCCGCCGTTCTGCTGCATCTGCTCGCGGAGCTGCTGCATCTGCTGGTCGCCGCCGCTGCCGCCGGGTCCCGCGAAGCCGGCGACCTCGACGACATCGCCCTCGCTGAGGCCGGACGTGATCTCGGTGGCCATGCCCGAGGTCTCGCCGACCTCCACCTCGGTGCGCTCCGTGGTGCTGCCGGCGACCTTCTCGACGTACGTCGAGTCGCCGTCGGTCCGGATCGCGCGACTGTCGACGGTGAGCACGTCGGTGCGCTGGCTCACGACGATGGCGACGTCGGCCGACGTACCGCCGAAGAGGTCATCGCGCTGGTCGGTCACCTGGATCGTGACGGGGAAGACCGCGGCGCCGCTGGAGTCGGTCTCGGCGACCAGGCCGACCTGCTGGACCGTGCCGTAGACGGTCTCGTCGACGCCGCTGACCGCGATCTCCGCCTGCAGCCCGACGCTCACCTTCTCGATGTCGGCGCTGGCGACGGTCGCGTTCACGACGAACCTGCCGGTCGAGACGACGGTGATGGTGCCGGTGGTGTCCGAGCCGCTGCCGGAGCCGGTCGAGCCGGTCATCGAACCGGAGCCGCTGCCGGTCGTGTCGCCGACCTCGAGTCCGACGTCGGTCACGGTGCCCCTGGTGGTCGAGCGCAGCACGGCGTCGTCGACGGCCTCCCGGGCCTCGGCGAGCTTGGACTCGGCGGCGAGCACGGCGGCCCTGTCAGCGGCGAGCTGCACCTCGGAGGCATCGTCGTCGATGTCCTCGGAGCGCGCGGTCCGCGCGGCGGTGAGCGAGCTCTCCGCGGCATCGAGCTCGGCCTGGAGGACGTCGTCGTCGATCGCCGCGAGCCGCTGGCCCTTCTTCACCTTCTCGCCCGGCTCGACGTAGACCGCGGTGACCGTCCCGCTCACGTCGAACGACAGCTCGGCGGTCGTCGCGGCGGCGATCGTGCCGCTCGCCGTGACCGTCTGCTTGAGGGTCTGGGTCTGCACCGTCGCCGTCGTCGACGTCGCGGCCGCGGGCTCATCCCCCCGGAACAGCAGCCAGCCGCCGGCGACGGCACAGAGGACGACCAGGGCGGCCAGGGAGAGGACCAGACGACGGCGTCCGCGCCAGGGAGGGCGCACCCGTCGGAGCATCGAAGCGATCACGGGGACGACGATGCCGAGGCGGACTGTGCCGACCATCGGGTCGATCTGTGAGCAGCCTGTGAGTGCTCAGCGCAGACGCACCCTGATCCGGGTGTCCCCGGGGACGCTGTGCAGCGCGACCGTCCCGCCGTGCGCGGTGACGATCGCCTGGACGAGCGCCAGGCCCAGTCCGACGCCGTCGGAGCGGTGCCGGGCCGCGTCGCCGCGGGTGAACCGCTCGAAGGCCGAGTCGACCAGGTCCGGCGGGAAGCCGGGGCCGTCGTCGTGGACGTCGAACCCGTCGCCGCGGACCGTCACGGTGACGGTGGTGCCGGCCGGCGTGTACTTGCGGGCGTTGGTCAGCAGGTTGGTGACGACCTGGTGCAGCCGGTGCTCGTCGCCGACGGTCTCGACCGGCTCGCCGTCGACGGGCAGCACGATCCGCCACCGGTGGTCGGCGTCGACCACGCGCGCGTCGTCGACCGCCTCGAGCAGCAGCCGGGTCAGGTCGACGGGCTCGGCGGCGAGCGGACGGCCCGCGTCGATGCGGGCCAGCAGGAGCAGGTCCTCGACGAGGGCCGTCATCCGGGCGGCCTCCTCCTCGACCTTCGCCAGCGCGACCGCCGAGGTGTCGGCGTCGCCGCGCCGCCGGGCCAGCTCGGTGTAGCCGGCGATCGTGGTCAGCGGGGTCCGCAGCTCGTGGGAGGCATCGGCCACGAACTGGCGGACCTGCTGCTCGCTGCGGTGGCGCGCCGAGAGGGAGGACTCGACGTGCTCGAGGAGCTGGTTGAGCGCCAGGCCCACCTGGCCGGCCTCGGTCCGCGGGTCGGTCAGCCGCCCGGGCACCCGCTCGGTCACGCCGATGTCGCCCTCGGCCAGCGGCAGCTCGGCGACCGCGTGGGCGGTGGCGGCGACCTCGGTGAGGGGACGCAGCTGGCGCCGTACGACGGCGGTGCCGGCGAGCGCGGCGGCGACGATCCCGAGGAGGGCCAGGACGACCTCGAGGCGGACCAGCGAGGCGGTCGCCTCGTCGACGTCGTCGGTGGGCAGTCCGACGACGACGGTGATGCCCGACCGCTCGTCCCGCCCCCGCATGACGCGGTACGTGCCCAAGCCGGGCAGCTCCACCGTGGTCGGGTCGCTGCCGACATCTGCCAGCACCGAGAGCACGGCGGAATCCAGGGCCTCGGGTTGGATCACGTTGCTGCGCACCCGAACGACCTCACCCTCCCGGGCGCTGTCGGTGAACGTGGCCTGCAGGGTGCCCGGCGAGCCGAACAGAGCCACGCGGCCGCCCGGGCCGGGGCGCAGGCTCTCGGCCACGTCGGAGTCGAGCCGGTTGGTCAGCCACGCGTGCATGCCGAGGGTGGTGACCGTGCCGACGAGCAGCGACACCACCGCAACCAGGGCCACCGCAGTGATGACGAGCCGTGCGGTGAGCGAGTGCGGCCAGAGCCGGTCCATCAGCCGGCCGGCTTGAGCACGTAGCCGGCGCCGCGCATGGTGTGGATCATCGGCTCGCGACCGGCGTCGATCTTCTTGCGGAGATAGGAGATGTAGAGCTCGACGACATTGGCCTGGCCGCCGAAGTCGTAGTTCCAGACCCGATCGAGGATCTGGGCCTTGCTGAGCACCCGGCGCGGATTGCGCATCAGGTAGCGCAGCAGCTCGAACTCGGTCGCCGTCAGCGAGATCTCCTCGCCGGCGCGGGTGACCTCGCGGCTGTCCTCGTCGACGACCAGGTCTCCGACCACGAGGGTGGAGCGGCTCTGCTCGACGGCGGTCCCGGCACGGCGCACCAGCGCCCGGAGCCGGGCGACCAGCTCCTCGAGGGAGAACGGCTTGGTGACGTAGTCGTCGCCGCCGGCGGTGAGGCCGGCGACCCGGTCCTCGACGGCGTCGCGGGCGGTGAGGAAGAGCACCGGGACGCTCGGGTCGTCGGCGCGGATCCGGCGCAGCACCTCCATCCCGTCGTGGTCGGGCAGCATCATGTCGAGGACGACGACGTCCGGGCCGTGGCTGCGCACCGCCGTGACGGCGGCGGTGCCGGTGTGGGCGGTCTCGACCACCCAGCCCTCGTAGCGCAGCGCCATCGCCACGAGCTCGGCGATGTTGACCTCGTCGTCGACGACGAGAGCGCGCAGCGGGGTGCCGTCGGGGCGGGTCGCGGTCTGGGTCATGACAGCAGACTGTGCCACCAGCCTGTGTGGATCCTGTGGATCCCTTGTGCGGATCCTGCGGCTCTTCACGGCCCGATCACAGGGTCAGCACAGGGACCGGGGCGAGCGTGGAGCCATGAGCCAGCACGACGACCCGACCCCCGACCCGACCCCCGACCCGAAGCCGCAGCCGCCCACCGATCCGGTCGACGTACCTCCTGCGCCGGTGGCGCCGGCTCCCCCGGCGCCGGTGCTCAAGACCCGCTGGCGCGACCGGGCGTTCAACCTGCGCGCGATGATCGCGGTCGGCCTGGCCGGCCTCGTCCTCGGGGCGGGTGCCGGTGCCGGCACCGCGCTGGTCGCCGGCCACGACGACGGCCCCGACGTCCGCCACCAGCGGATGGGCGGGCCCGGCCAGGGCGGTTTCCCCGGCTGGGGCGGGCGCAACGGCCAGAACGGCCCGCCGAACGGCGGCCAGGTGCCGCCCGGGACGTCGCAGCAGGAGGGAGGCGACACGCCCCAGGACGGCTCCTCCGCGGGCAGGTCGGGCAGCTGAGACGCACCCGGGCCGACGACGTCACGACGTCGTCGGCCCGGGCGGTTGGCGGCGACGGAACCTAGCGGCGCCGCACCTTGAGCCTGACCGTCGTCGCCGAGCCCTCCGCGGAGGCGCTCCCGGCGTAGGTCACGCCCACCTTGTGCTTGCCGGCCTTGGCCTTGGGCAGCTTGACGATCACCTTGCCGTCGGTCCCCACCGTGGCAGTGGCGACCTGCTTGCCGTCGACCGTCACGACGACGGCTCCGGACACGTCGGCTCCCGCGGCGGCGACCTTGACCTTGATCTTGGCCCGCTTGCCGACCTTGACCTTCTTGGCCTTCTTCACCTTGGCGGTGATGCTCGAGGCGATCTTGCCGACCACCAGGGTGGCGGGTGCCGAGACGCTGGGCTGGAAGCCGGCGTCGCCGCCGTACTCCGCGGTCAGCGAGTGGGAGCCGGCCGAGGCGAAGGCCTTCAGCGCGATCGTGGCGACACCGTCGTCGTCGATCTCGCCGCTGCCGACCACGACGTCAACATCGCGGACGGTGACCACGCCGGACGGCGTCTCCTGGTCGCCCGGGCCGGTCGCGGTGACCGTGACCTGGGCGGTGACGCCGGTGGCACCGACGGCCACGAATGTGAGGGGTCTCACAAAAAGTGTGTGCTCACACAATCGGGCGGCGCCTGGTTCGTCAACCGGGTCTTCCGAAATCACGCCTACATCTGGACGTTTGGCACGGAATCACGCTCCAGACATGACAAAAGCCCCGCCGGGCGGACCCGGCGGGGCTTTTGCGTTGGCTCCCCCGATTGGACTCGAACCAATAACCCTGCGATTAACAGTCGCATGCTCTGCCAGTTGAGCTACGGGGGAAGGCTGCTCCCCACCCAGGGGGTGGAAGCGGGGAAACACTAGCAAGGACGCGGCCCACGCCCGAAATCGAGGTGGGGATCAGGGGGTGACGTCGGCCCGGGCCGCGGCGAGGGCCTCCTGAACCACGGCGTCGACCCGGGGATCGGCGGGGTCCAGACCGTCGTCGTACTCGACGAACCAGGAGAGCTCGCCGCGGGTCCCCGGCGCCCGCCGGGCCAAGATCCGCACCTGGCGGCGACCCGCGACGGGGACGTGACGCTGGACGGCGATGCTGGCGGTGACCCGCTCGCGGACCAGCTCGAGCAGTCGGCCGGCGTCGTCGAGGCGCAGCAGGTGGACCGGGCTGGGCTCGCCGAAGCGAGCGACCTCGACGACCCGCAGGGCCGCCTCGTCCTGGTCCCAGTCGGCGCTGGCGACCTGCTCCCACGGCACTCGGTGGGGCAGGTAGAGGGCGTCACGGGTGCCGCCCACGAGCCGGGGACCGTCGCCGGTCCCCCGGACGTCGGCCCAGGCGAGCAGCCGCTCCCCCGCGCCGACGGGGAACGGGGGGCGGCGCGAGGGCAGCGGCGCCCACCTCATGTCCACGGCCTCACGGAGCACCGACGATCTTCTCGCGCAGCGTGCGCCGATGCTGCTCCAGCGCGGCGAGCTCACCGAACATCTTGTTGTAGTCGGTGGGGTTGTCGAGCGGGTTGGTGCGCTGCAGGCGCGACTTCACCTCGTCGATGCGGCGCAGCACGGTGAGCTCCTGCAGGCGGAACAGATGGGTGGCGATGTAGCCGGCGTCGATGTCGCGGTTGGCCGGGATCGGCTCGACCGCCAGCGCGCTGATCACCGACGACACGGCCGGCTCCCTCGCCGCGGCGCGCACGTGCGAGACCCAGCCGGCGTCGTTCTGACCGGCCACCGCGCCCCCGGCGGACGTGATCGCCTCCCAGACGCCGCGGTAGGTGGGATGGACGAAGTCGTTGAGGCCGATGTCGGCGCTGGTGCGGCCGATCGCGACCGGATGCTGGAGGACGAGCTTGAGCGTCTCGCGCTCGATGCCGAACCGCGGATCCCGCAGGTCGGGGATCCGAGTCGCGCCCGCCGAGTGCTCCGGGGGGCGCTCATCGGCACGAGCGGTCCCCATCCCGCGCTCGCCCCGGGAGCTCTTCGCCGCGGCGCGTCTCACGGCGGCCAGCACCTGGTTGGTGTCGATGTCGGCGCCGATCAGCCGCGAGATCTCCTGGGCGAACGCCGTGACCTTGGACTGGTCGCGTACCGAGGCGACCAGCGCGGCGGCATCGCGGACGGCGTCGATGCGGCCGTCGGCACGGTCGAGGTCGTGGCGCTTGACGACGTTCTCGAGGACGAAGCGATACAGCGGACGCCGGCTCGCGATCAGCTCGCGGACGGCGTCGTCGCCCCGTCTGATCCGCAGGTCACAGGGGTCCATGCCGTCGGGGGCGACCGCGACGTAGGTCTGGGACACGAAGCGCTGGTCGCCCTCGAAGGTGCGCAGGGCGGCCTTCTGCCCGGCCTCGTCGCCGTCGAAGGTGAACACGACCTCGCTGCGCAGCTCGGCGTGGTCGTCGAGGAAGCGCCGCAGCACCCGGGCGTGGTCGTCGCCGAAGGCGGTGCCGCAGGTGGCGACCGCGGTCTCGACGCCGGCGAGGTGACAGGCCATCACGTCGGTGTAGCCCTCGACCACGACCGCCTTGGAGGTCAGCGCGATCGGCTTGCGGGCCAGGTCGATGCCGTAGAGCACCTGGCTCTTCTTGTAGATCGGCGTCTCGGAGGTGTTGAGGTACTTCGCCTCGATCCGGTCGTCGTCGAAGAGCCGGCGCGCCCCGAAGCCGATGGTGTCGCCGTTGGTCTCCCGGATCGGCCACAGCAGCCGGCCCCGGAACTTGTCGTAGAGCGATCGACCCATCGCCACCAGCCCGGCGGCGACCGCCTCCTCGCGGGTGAACTTCCGCCCGCTCAGGTGGCGCCACAGCGCCTCACCGTCACGCGGCGCGAAGCCGACACCGAAGGTCAGCGCGGCGTTCTGGTCGAAGCCCCTCTCGGCGAGGAACTGCCGCGCCACCAGCGCCTCGGGCGTGCCGAGCTGCTCGGCGTAGAACTCCTGGGCGACGGCATGCGCCTCGACCAGCCGGCGGCGCTGCGGGCCCTTGGGGCGCTCGTCGTCGCCGGACTCGTCGCGACGCAGGTGGACGCCGTACTTGTCGGCCATCCGCTCGACGGCCTCGCCGAAGCTGAGGCCGTCGATCTTCATCAGGAAGGTGAAGACGTCGCCGCCCTCCTGGCAGCCGAAGCAGTGGAAGAACCCGCGGCTCGGCGTCACGTGGAAGGACGGGGACTTCTCGTCGTGGAAGGGGCACAGCCCCTTCATCGAGCCGCCGCCGGCGTTGCGGAGCGTGACGTACGACGACACGACGTCGTCGATCTTGGCCCGCTCACGGACCGCGGCGATGTCCTCGTCACGAATCCGGCCGACCATGCGGCGATCCTACTGAGCGCTCCTCGCACCGGGACCGGCAGCCGACGTCGCTGTGGACAGTGGCCCGTTCCCGCCGGCCGGCGTGACCTTCGTCGCCTTGCGTCGTTGCTCGACCGGGAGGACCGCACGAGGGGGTCTGCGGATGAGCGTTCGGGGAGGGACCGGGCATGGACGAGTCGCGCCGCCGTACCCGTTGGCCGGTGACGCTCGTCGTGCTGCTCTTCGCGCTCTCGACCCTGGTCATGGTCCTCAAGGACGGCGGGGACGAGCCGACTCCGGCCGCGGCGGCGACGGCGCCGATCGACCTGGACATCGAGAAGCTCCCCGTGAGCACCACGCACACGACGATCGAGGCGGCGCCGCGGGACACGCGGCCCACGAAGGTGCCCAAGGGCACCGTCGTGCATCCGAAACGGGCGACGGCGCTGTACGACGAGCCGGACGGCACGCCCTTCGGCAAGGTGAGGCCGACCGAGTTCGGCGACGTGTGGCTGCCGGTGATCGCTCGCAACCGCGACTGGGTGCAGGTGCTGCTGCCGTCGAAGCCGAACGGCTCGACCGGGTGGATCCGGGCTTCCGAGCTGGCCGAGGCCCACAGCCGCTTCCTGGTCAAGGTCCATCTCGGCGACCGCGAGCTGGAGCTCTACGAGAACGAGGCCCTGGTCGGCACCTGGACCGTCGCGATCGGCGCCACCGGCACCCCGACGCCCGTCGGCCGGACCTTCGTGCTCGGGCAGATCATCGACGACAAGCAGCCGTTCTCGCCGGTGATCATGCCGCTGGGCAGCCACAGCGAGACGCTCGACTCGTACGGCGGTGGGCCCGGCACGGTGGCGCTGCACGGCTGGACCGACCCGTCGGTCTTCGGCAAGGCGGTCAGCCACGGCTGCGTGCGGGTGCCCGATGACGCCCTCGACCTGCTGCGCGCCGTCCCGATCGGCACCCCGGTCATGGTCGACGCGGCCTGACCCCCACGAACTGCTCCACCTCGGGGACAAGTGATGAAGATGAAGGGAACACCATGAAGAACAAGCGGCACCTGGCTCCGTTGGCCGGCGCGCTCCTCCTGGCGGCGGGAGCGGCGACGTCCGCGGCCCTTCTCACGGGCGGTACGGCGACCGCGGCGGGCACCCCGTCGTCCGCCTTCGGCCTCGAGCTGTCCATCGCGGGCAACGGCGTGATCCCGCGGACCCCCGCGGTCAGCTCCACCGACGGCTCGCTCAAGACCGACTCCCTCATCGGGCTTCCCGACAACCCGGTCGCCAGCGGCGGCATCGTCAACACGTCCGCGCAGAACGGCGCGGCCAGCGCGAGCGTCACCGACCTCGCGGTCGGCGACGGCCTGCTGAAGACCATCGACCCGCAGGGCACGCTCACCACCCAGCTCAACTCGGCCTGCACCCAGCTCACGACGGCCCTCGCGGGCATCACCGGGCCGGTCGGCGACGCACTGGACACGATCCTTCCGCAGCTCCAGGGGGCGCTCGACACGATCGCCGACAGCACCAAGGGCACGCCCCTCAACCTGAGCGCGCTCGGCGCGCTCGACGTCACCAAGCTGACCGACCCCGACCAGCTCACCGCCCTGTGCGACGTGCTCGGGGGCAACCTCAAGGTCGTGGGCGCGGGCGCCGTCGAGGCCCGATGCACCGGCAACACCGGCACCACCACGATCGCGGACCTGAGGGCCCTGGGCCTGCCGGTCAACGTGGACACCAAGAAGGCCAACCAGTCGGTCAAGGTCTTCGACATCGCCGGCGTCCCGCCGGTCGTGGAGCTGATCGTGAACCGGCAGACGGCGAACGCCGACGGCACCTTCACCGTTGACGCGCTGTACGTCAACATCCTCGACCAGATCAAGCTCACCGTCGCCTCGGCGACCTGCGGCAACGTGACCAGCGACCAGGCGCCCGTCCCCGGCGACGCGCCGTCGCCGAAGCCGGTCAAGAAGCACATCCCGGTCACCGGCTGACCCCGGTCGACCGGATCGGCCCGTCGCGCGTCAGCGCGACGGGCCGTTCTGCTTCCCGCGCGACCCGCGACTACCGGACGACCCGGTAGTGCAGGAAGACGACGCCGGACTCGAAGGCGCGCGCCTCGACCAGCTCGACGTCGACCCGCCGCTCGTCGCGGAGGAAGTACGGCGTACCGCCGCCGACCACGACCGGGTAGACCCGGATCCGGTACTCGTCGACCAGGCCCGCGGCCATCGCCTGGGCCGCGAGGTCCGCGCCGCCGATGGCGATGTCGCCCTCCCCCGGCTCGGACCGCAGCCGCTCGATCTCCTCGACCAGACCGCCCGCCAGCAGGCGCGCGTTGCCCTCCACCTCGGTGAGCGTCGTGGAGAACACGACCTTCGGGATGCTCCGCCACCGCCGGGCGAACTCGCCGGTCGAGAAGCCGAGCCCGGGGACCTCGTCCTCGTGCTCCCACACCAGCATCGCCTCGTAGAGCCGCCGGCCCAGCAGGTGCATCCCGACAGCGCCCACCTCGTCGGTGCTGAACCGGAACACCTCCTCGCTCGGCGCGGTCCAGGCGAACTCGCCGTCCGGGCCGATGACGAAGCCGTCGACCGAGACACCCATCGAGTAGGTGACCTTGCGCATCGGGGTCTCCCCGTTCTCTCGGCTCAGCCCAGCAGACGGTCGTGCCAGGCTACGGCGCTGGCGTCGGTGAGTGAAGCGACCTGGTCGATGACGACCCGGGTCCGGGCGGCGTCGTCGGCGGCGACCTGCCAGTCGGCGGCGTACATCTCGTCGAGGGCGTCCGGACCCCGGTCGAGCAGCACCTCCACCAGCGCCGCGAGCAGCTCGCGCTGCCGGACCTGCAGCGCGACCCGG
The DNA here is from genome assembly GCF_054954065.1 of Nocardioides sp. S5-5. NCBI lineage: Bacteria > Bacillati > Actinomycetota > Actinomycetes > Propionibacteriales > Nocardioidaceae > Nocardioides > Nocardioides sp. S5-5. The sequence goes on along the minus strand of NZ_CP199913.1, from coordinate 1,854,357 downwards.
TCGGCGGCCTCCATGACGTAGTGGGCCGCGATCCCCTTGAGCACGGTGATCTCGGCCCAGGTCTCGGCCGGGATCACGAGGTCGCCGGCGTAGCGCACGAACGGACCCTCGGCCGCGGCGAAGGTAGCCTGCTGCACGGCACCGCAGAACCGGCCGATCAGGTCGCTGGTGAGGTTCTTGAGCGCGGCGAGGCCGGCCCGCCCCCCGTCGTAGGCCGCCCGAGGCCAGCTCCCCACGGCCCGCAGCCGGCCGAGGACGTCGTCGAGCTCCGCGTCGGTCGCGTCGGGGAGGTACCAGACCCGGACGGTGTCCCACACCGCCGCCGGATCCAGGCGGGTCAGGTCGACCTTGCCGGCGACGGTGCCGTCCTCGACGTCGTGGACGGAGTAGGCGACGTCGTCGGCGAGGTCCATCACCTGCGCCTCGAGGCAGCGGCCGCCGGCCGGCGCCCCCGCACGGAGCCACTCGAAGGCGGAGCGGTCGTCGTCGTACACCCCGAACTTGCCGGCGTGCTCGACCGCTCGCTCCCGGCCCCAGGGGTACTTGGTGCAGGCGTCGAGCGTGGCCCGGGTCAGGTTGAGGCCGGCTCCCGGGGTCTTGGCCTCGAGCCGGGTCAGCAGCCGCAGCGTCTGGGCGTTGCCCTCGAACCCGCCGCACGACGACGCCAGCTCGGCCAGCGCGCGCTCGCCGTTGTGGCCGAACGGCGGGTGACCGAGGTCGTGGGCAAGCGCGGCCGTCTCGGTGATGTCGGGGTGGGTGCCGAGCGCGCGCGAGAGGTCCCGGGCGATCTGGGCGACCTCCAGGCTGTGGGTGAGCCGGTTGCGCACGAAGTCGTGGCTCTGGGGACCGACCACCTGGGTCTTGGCCGCCAGCCGTCGGAAGGACGCCGCATGGACCACCCGCGCCCGGTCGCGCTCGAACGGCAGCCGCTCCGGCGCCTCCACCCGCTTCGGCGGCTCGGGCACGATCCGCTCGCGCGCATGCGCGTCGTAGCGCTGCTCGACCTGGTCCACCACGCGACCCTATCGGGGACGGCCGCCCCGCCAGCCCGGGTTCAGAGGTCGAAGGCACGAGCCGGCAGCGCGTCGAGCGGGAGCGGGCACACCTCGCGCCCGGCGGCCAGGTGGACCACCTCGCAGACCACCCCGGCCACGCGGGTGGCCGCATGGAGCGAGGTGGCCCAGGCCAGGTCGCGCTCGCCGACGGACGGCGGGCCCGGCCGGGCGATGAGGAAGGCGACCCGCCAGCCCTCGTCGTCACCGACCACCCCGCGCAGCCACCCGGCCAGCCGCTGCTGGAGCTCCTCGTCCAGTGGTCCGTCGAGGTCGGTGAAGGTCACCGCCCGCCGCGTCGTGCGGCCGTCGCAGAACACCAGCAGGCAGGTCGTGCCGGGCGAGGGCCCCTCACGGCGGCGCACCCACGACCGCCAGGTCAGGTCGAGGTCGCGTTGGCTGTGGATGCGTGGTCGGGAGGCGCGTCGGATCATGCGGGCAGCATGCCTCGGGGATGCGATACGGGCGAGTGGCTATCCACAGGGGCCGGCTCCGGGCCCCAGGCTCCGGCGCAGGTTTCCCAAGGGATGCAGGAGAACCGCCGCTTCCCAGTTCAAATTTGAACTGGGAAGCGTCGACAGCGCTGCATCCCTTGGGAAACCTGCACCCGAGACACCCCGAGACGAAACCCCCAAGGAGGCGTCCGTCCCGACACGGCGGGGCCGCCGTGTACTCGCGGTCAGGTGCGTCAGTAGACCGACACGTGGACGTGGTCGAAGTGGTTGGCGGTGGCCGAGCCCCGGTTCGGCATGCCGCGCCAGCCCTCGCCGGAGCGCTCGACCGACCAGATCCTCTGCGAGTAGATGACGTAGGAGACGCCGAGGGCGGCGTAGTTGGCGCGAACGAACTCGGCGATCTTCCAGCCCTCGGGCCCGGAGATCATGATGTCGACGGCCCGGCCGCGCGGGTGGTCGCCGCCACCGCCGCGAAGGGTGCCGTAGACGCTGACGTCGGGGAAGTTGGCGCAGACGGCCTCGTGGACCTTCTTGATGCTCTCGCTGACACTGGCCGGGACGGTGGTGCCGTTGGTGCAGGCGCCGCCGAGGGTGGCGGGCTTCTCGTCGGTGAAGTGGCCGGTGGTGACCCAGCGGGACTTGCCGTCGAGGACGATCTCGGTGCGCTCGCCGTACGTGCGGCCGGTGAGCAGGACCTTCTCACCCTCCTCGACCTCGCCGACCTGCTTGGCCTTCTTGTCCGGGCGGTTCCACAGGTTGAGGTCCGCGTCGGTCCAGGTCCGCTTCTTCGCGTCGGCGATGGCCTGGGTGGTCGCGGCGTCGGAGAGCAGGGCGTCGAGCTCGGTGCCGATGGCGTCGGCCGAGCGGTCCGTGCTGCGGGAGAGCAGCGGGAGCCGGGTGCCGGTGTCGCCGACGGAGCCGGCGGCAGCCTTCGAGCGGTCGACCGCCACCAGGTCCGAGCCGGGGGTCGCGGAGTTGAGGACGCCTCCGGTGACGACCGCAGTGGTCGCCAAGGCGGCGAGCGAGCCGGCCAGAAGCGCGGCTCGGGGCGTACGTCGCGCGGTTTCCCGCTTGTGGCTGGTGGCCACGCGCTGATTCCTTTGCTGTCGCTTACAGATGCATCCCGAGGACCCTGACCTTCGCCAGAGCATCGTGCGAGTAGAGCACACCGATCAAGCCTTCAACCAATCAGTGAGACCGCTCAGCGGGTGAGCCGGGTCACCCGCCGGTGGTCTCGTCGACGTCCTCGAGGACGCCGGACCCACCGTCGCCGAGCCCGTCGGTGTCGTCCAGCCAGCCCTCCGGGAGCACGACCCGGGTCCGCGGGGCGCCCTGCCGGCCGCGGGGAGCGCCCAGCTCGGAGGCCGGGAACGGCTCGGCCGGGTCGAGCTCGGCGAGCAGCCGGTCGAGGACGGCCAGCGAGTCGACCAGGCCCAGCGAGCGCCGCAGCTCGCCGCCGGCGCGGAAGCCCTTGAGGTACCAGGTGACGTGCTTGCGGAACTCCTTGCAGCCCCGCTCCTCCCCCATGTGCTCGCACAGCAGCTCGGCGTGCCGGCGCATCATGGCGGCCACCTCGCCCAGGGTCGGCAGCGTCGTCGCGGCGTCTCGTGACGGTTGCTGCGCAACCGCCTCGACGGCCGGGGCGAACGCGGCGGCCAGATCGCGGAACAGCCAGGGTCGGCCCAGGCAGCCGCGGCCGACGACGACGCCGGCGGCCCCGGTCTGCTCGACCATCCGCAGCGCGTCGGCGGCCTCCCAGATGTCGCCGTTGCCGAGCACCGGGATGTCGACGCTCGCGACCAGATCGGCGATCGCCTCCCAGTCGGCCTGACCGGAGTAGGCCTGCGCGACGGTGCGCCCGTGCAGCGCGATCGCGGCGACGCCGGTCTCCTGCGCGATCCGGCCCGCGTCCAGGTAGGTCAGGTGGTCGTCGTCGAGGCCCTTGCGGGTCTTCATCGTCACCGGCACGTCGTACGGCGCCGCGGCGGCCACCGCCTCCTCGAGGATCGCGCCCAGCAGGTTGCGCTTCCACGGCAGCGCGCCACCGCCGCCCTTGCGGGTGACCTTGGGGACCGGGCAGCCGAAGTTGAGGTCGACGTGGGCGACGCCGTACTCCTCGCACAGGATTGTGGTCGCCTGGCCGACGTACGTCGGGTCGGTGCCGTAGAGCTGCACCGAGCGGACCGTCTCGGCGTCGTCGAAGACGAGCATCCGCTTCGTCGTCTCGTCGCCCTCGACCAGGCCACGGCTGGTGATCATCTCGCAGACGTAGAGCCCGGCGCCGTGCTCGGCACACAGCCGACGGTAGGCCGCATTGGTGATGCCGGCCATCGGGGCGAGCACCACCGGCGTGGGCACCTCCAGCGAGCCCAGACGCAGGCCGCTCACGACGCCATCTCGTCCTTCTCGGCCGACGTGTCGGCCTTCTTGCCGGGCTTCTTGACGGGCTTCTTGACCTTGCTCAGCTCGCCGCTCCAGGTGACCGCGTCCAGGCCGCCGAAGGGCGGGAAGGAGACGTTCTCGAGCGTGTGGGTCGGGGCGATGAAGTAGACCTGGCACAGCTCGGCGGTGGCGTCGGCAGCGAACGGCGTCGGCAGCGGGTCGCCGGAGCAGACCGGGAGCTGCTCGGCGGTGTAGTAGTTCGGCGCCTCGAGGTTGGTGCCGTCGTCGGCCCACAGCACGTTGTCGAGCCGCATCCCGCCGAGGTCGACGTCACCGGCGTTGGTGACCTTCACCCGGACGAAGTACGGCGTCCGCGCCGCCGTCGCCGCGTCGACGTTCCAGCCCGGGAAGGACTTCTCGAAGGAGGTCCGCTCGATCCGCTCGACGGTCACGGCGAGCACCCCGACCTCGTCCTGGCGGCGCTGGAAGGCGACCACGCCCTCCTCGCCGAGCCCGAGCTGGGCGCCCGGCTCGGTGAGGGTGACGCCCGCGGGCACCGGCAGGTAGTCGGCCGGCGCACTGGCGGTCGCCGTCGGGCGCGGCTCGGCCTTCTCGGTCTTCTTGCTGTCGTCCGATCCGCAGCCCGAGAGGCCGGCGCCCACCACGAGGGCGAGCGCCGACACGGCGACGGACCGGACGCAACGGGACGACCCGGCAGCACGCCGCCCGCTGCGCGGCGTCTCGCATCCGACCTGGCTGCGTTCGCGTCGCCCAGAGTGCGATCCGGCACGCTGTCGCTCCGCGGCCTTGCCAGATCGGCGCGAGACGCCGCTCGCGACGGCGTCGTACTGCCGGGTCGTCCCTAGCACCCGACGAGCCGCTCGGCGAAGTACGACGTGAGCTTGCTCAGCGAGACCCGCTCCTGGGACATGGTGTCGCGGTCGCGGACGGTGACGGCCTGGTCCTCGAGGGTGTCGAAGTCGACGGTGACGCAGTACGGCGTGCCGATCTCGTCCTGACGCCGGTAGCGCTTGCCGATCGCGCCGGCGTCGTCGAAGTCGACGTTCCACAGGGCACGCAGCTCGGTGGCGACCGCCTTGGCCTTGGGCGTGAGGTCCTCGTTGCGGCTCAGCGGCAGCACCGCGGCCTTGACCGGGGCCAGCCGCGGGTCGAGGCGCAGCACGGTCCGCTTGTCGACGCCGCCCTTGGTGTTGGGGGCCTCGTCCTCGGCGTACGCGTCGACGAGGAAGGTCATCAGGCTGCGCGAGAGGCCCGCTGCCGGCTCGATGACGTACGGCACGTAGCGGGTGTTGGACGCCTGGTCGAAGTACGACAGGTCCTTGCCGGAGTGCTCGGCGTGGGTCGACAGGTCGAAGTCGGTGCGGTTGGCGATGCCCTCGAGCTCACCCCACTCGGAGCCGGCGAAGTTGAAGCGGTACTCGATGTCGACGGTGCGCTTGGAGTAGTGGGAGAGCTTCTCCTTGGCGTGCTCGTAGTGGCGCAGGTTGTCGGCGTCGATGCCGAGGTCGGTGTACCACCTGGTCCGGGTGTCGATCCAGTACTGGTGCCACTCCTCGTCCTCGCCCGGCTTGACGAAGAACTCCATCTCCATCTGCTCGAACTCGCGGGTGCGGAAGATGAAGTTGCCCGGCGTGATCTCGTTGCGGAAGCTCTTGCCGATCTGCGCGATGCCGAACGGGGGCTTCATCCGCTGCGAGGTCACCACGTTGGCGAAGTTGAGGAAGATGCCCTGCGCGGTCTCCGGGCGCAGGTAGTGCAGGCCCGACTCGTCCTCGATCACGCCGAGGTAGGTCTTGAGCAGGCCGGAGAACTGGCGCGGCTCGGTCCAGGCGCCGCGGCTGCCGCAGTTGGGGCAGGCGATGTCGGACATCGGGACGGTGTCGGGGTCCTCGATCCCCTTCTTCTCGGCGTACGACTCCTGCAGGTGGTCGGCACGGAACCGCTTGTGGCACGACTGGCACTCGGTCAGCGGGTCGGTGAAGGTCGCGACGTGCCCCGACGCCTCCCAGGTCTGCCGCGGCAGGATCACGCTGGAGTCGAGGCCGACGACGTCGTCGCGGCTCTGCACCATCGAGCGCCACCACTGGCGCTTGATGTTCTCCTTGAGCTCCACGCCCAGCGGGCCGTAGTCCCAGGCCGAGCGGGTGCCGCCGTAGATCTCGCCACAGGGGTAGACGAAGCCTCGGCGCTTCGCGAGGGAGACGACCTGGTCGACGGTGGACGGGGGCGGCTTGGCCACGGTGATTTCCTTGTGTGGGACGAGCCCGGCTGGCTGTCGGGCGGGTGTGTGAGGGTCGCGCGGAGCGAAGCCCCTAGGTTACGCGAGGCTCCACCACATTGAGCACTCCGCCGGGCTCCACCACCTCGTACGCGCCGGGCTCGTCGATCGCCCGGCTGAGCACCGGCACGCCGTGCAGCTTGAGGTCGTACGTCGACAGGGCGCGACGGTACGCGCCGACGTGGGCCCAGCGCGTGGTCAGCGTCCACAGGTCCGGCTCGTCGAGGTTGCGGCCGAGCCAGCCGTCGACGTACCCGGCCTGGGCGGCCAGCAGCGCGTGGACGCGCTCGAGGTCGGCCCGGAGACCGGCCGGGTCCTCCCCTGCGCGGAAGCGGTTCACGACGAGCACGACCGCACTCTACGCAGGGCGCCGACTTGACCGGACCGACGAGTTTGTTGAGAATGATTCTCATGCGCTTGTTCTCCGGTCTCGTCACGCTGTCCGCCCTCTCCCTCGCCGCCCCGCTCCTCGCGGGCTGCTCGGCGTTCAGCGACGACACCGGAAGCGACGGCGAGGTGACCGTGGCGGCGGCCTTCTACCCACTGGCGTACGTCGCCGAGCGGGTCGCCGACGGCACCGGCGCCCGGGTGGAGTTGCTCACCCGGCCCGGCACCGAGCCGCACGACCTCGAGCTGACCATCAAGGAGACGGCCGACCTCGCCGACGCGGACCTGGTCGTCTACGAGTCGGGCTTCCAGCCGGCCGTCGACGACGCGGTCGAGCAGAACGCGACCGGCGCGACGCTGGACGCCACGAAGGTGGTCGACCCGGTGCCGTTCGAGGAGCACGCCGACGAGCACGCCGATCACGAGGAGCACGCCGAGGAGGGCTCGGAGGAGGAGCACGACCACGGCGACCTCGACCCGCACTTCTGGCAGGACCCGCTGCGGGTCGCCGACCTGGCCGAGGCCCTCGCCGACGCCCTCGCCGACGTCGACGCGGACCACGCCGAGGACTACCGCGCCAACGCGAAGGCGCTGCGCCAGGACCTGACCAAGCTCGACGAGTCCTACACCGCTGGTCTGGCCGACTGTGAGCGTGACACCATCGTGGTGTCCCACGACGCGTTCGGCTACCTGGAGAAGTACGGCCTGCACGTCGCCTCGATCGTGGGCCTGTCCCCCGACGCCGAGCCGACCGGCGCGGTCCTCGGGGAGCTGCAGGAGCTCATCAAGACGGAAGGCATCACCACGGTGTTCAGCGAGCCGCTCAAGCCGGCACTCGGCGAGAGCTTCGCCCACGACCTCGGCCTGACCAACGGGGTGCTCGACCCGGTGGAGGGCCTCACCGACGCCACCGCCGACGAGGACTACCTCTCACTCATGCAGGCCAACCTGGCCACGCTCCGCTCCGCCAACGGCTGTCGATGAGCGCCACGCCCGCGGTCGAGGTCCGCAACGCGAGCGTCGCCCTGGGCGGGCGGCCGGTGCTGCGCGGCATCGACGTGGCCGTCGTACCGGGTGACTTCGTGGCGCTGATGGGCGCCAACGGCTCGGGCAAGTCCACCCTGGTGCGGGCGATGGTGGGACTCCGAGCGCTCATCGACGGCGAGGTGCGGCTGTTCGGCACGCCGCTCGACGCGTACGACGCGTGGAGCCGGATCGGGTACGTCCCCCAGCGCGCCACCGCCGGCTCGGGCGTCCCGGCCTCCGTGTGGGAGGTGGTCGCCGCCGGCCGGCTCACCCGGCGCCGGCTGCTGCGGCCGCTGTCGAAGGCGGACCGCGCGGCCATCGACGACGCGCTGGAGGTCGTCGGGCTCGCCGACCGCCGCCGCGACGCCGTGACCAACCTGTCCGGCGGTCAGCAGCAGCGGGTGCTCATCGCCCGGGCGCTGGCCGGCGAGCCGGAGCTGTTCTTCCTCGACGAGCCCACCGCCGGCGTCGACCTGCCCAACCAGCAGGTGCTCGCCGACACCCTCGGCCGGCTCAAGGAGCGCGGCGCGACCATCGTGCTCGTCGCCCACGAGCTCGGGCCGCTGGCGCCGCTCGTCGACCGGGCCGTCGTCCTGCGCGACGGACGGGTGGCCTACGACGGCGCCCCGCTGCGCGACCACGAGGTGCATCAGCCCTGGTTCGCCGAGCCGCACACGCACCACCACCATCACGACCCCGTCCCCCACCCGTCGACGCCCCTGGGGACCGAGTCGCACCTGCCGGGAGATCGCCTGTGAACGCCGTCGAGCTGTTCAGCCAGCCGTTCATGCAGCGCGCCCTCATCGCCGCGCTGCTCACCGGCCTGGCCGCGCCGGCGATCGGCACCTTCCTCGTCCAGCGCCGACTCGCGCTGATGGGCGACGGGATCGGCCACGTCGCCGTCACCGGCGTCGCCCTCGGCCTGGCGACGGGCGCGTCGCCGCTGTGGACGGCGGTCCTGGTCGCCGTGCTCGGGGCGGTGCTGATCGAGGTGATCCGCGAGCGCGGCCAGATCAACGGCGACGTCGCCCTGGCGCTGCTGTTCTACGGCGGTCTCGCCGGCGGCATCTTCATCAGCGGCCTCGCCGGGCAGAGCGCGGCCGCACTGAACCGCTACCTCTTCGGCTCGCTGACCACCATCTCGCCCGGCGACGTCCTGGTCACGCTGGTGCTCGCCGTCGCCGTCGTCGGCCTCTGCCTCGGCCTGGCCCCCCAGCTGTTCGCCGTCGCCCAGGACCAGGAGTTCGCCCGGGTCGCCGGGCTGCGGGTGCGTGTCTACAACGTGCTCGTCGCCGTGCTCGCCGCGGTGTCCGTCACCGTCGCGATGCGCACCGTCGGCCTGCTGCTCGTCTCCGCGCTGATGGTCGTCCCCGTCGCCACGGCCCAGCAGCTGACCCGGTCCTTCCGCACCACCATCGGCGCGGCCATGGTGCTCGGCACCCTCGCCTCCGTCGGCGGCCTCGTCGCAGCCACCTTCGCGTCGTACCAGGTCAATGTCGCGCCCGGGCCGACGATCGTGCTGCTCGCTCTCGCCTGCTACACCGTCGCCTGGCCGATCGGCATCTGGCAGCGGCACCGGGCCCGGCTGCGCGAGCCGTTCGCCTCCGGCCAGGCCGCCCCCTCACACGAGGCGTGCGGCGAGCACCCGCATGCCCACGGCCCCGGTTGCGGACACCTCGCGGTTCCTCACGACGACCACGTCGACTACGTCCACGACGGGCACCGGCACGCGGTCCACGGCGGGCACTACGACGAGCATTAGCCACCTGGCGCAAGCGGGGTCCAGCGGGTGCAGGTTTCTCAAGGTATGCAGGAGAACCGCCGCTTCCCCGTTCGTATTTGAACTGGGAAGCGGCGACATCGCTGCATCCCTTGAGAAACCTGCAGCCGACGCCGGCCCGGCGCCGTTCACCCATCAGGCAACGCGGCCGACGAGCCGGTCGAACCGAGCACGGATGTTGCCGGGGCGATCGTAGTCTCGCCAGATCAACCGGAACGCCTTCGCGCCGGTCGCCTCGCGGATCTGGTCCTCACGAACCTTCTCCCCGAACACGACCTCACCCGGCTGCTGCCCGGGACGCAGGAGCCGCCCGTACTTGAACTCGCCGTCGAACTCGCCGAAGGTGTCGAAGCGGTCCCACCACCAGTCCGTGGTACCGACGAGGTCACCCTGGGCGTCATGCACCGCGCGCTGCCGGTCGGGCGCGGGGATCCCGACGGTGAAGAACGTCCAGATGCCGCGGGACTCGCCGACGGATCCCGACCTGGGATCGGCCATCCGGACCGGAACGTGAAGGTGCTGCATGAACGGCCAGTACCGCAGCAGCGAGAAGGACGCGGCGACGTCCTCCGGTGAGTACGCCGCCGCCCGCAGTCCCGACTCGATCAGGCAGAAGGCGACCTCGCTGGTGACACGCGACCCCGCCTCGAGAACGCAACGAGCAGCCGTCAAGACCCGCTGCCCCTCGACCGTCTCCAGATCGCTGTCGCAGACAAGGCCCTCGTGATGGATGACATCGCCCTCGATCCGTCCCGGCCCGCCGTCGAGTCTGGTGACGTGTACACGGTCCAGGTCCAGGCCCCACACGTCGATCCCGTGCCGGACCGCGCCCGACACATGGCTCAGGGCGACGTTGTCTCCCAGTGAGCGAAGGACCGCGTTGCATCGCACCCGATGGCGACCGACCGGGTCCAGCGCCGCCCACTCACCGGCGAACGCGTAGCAACCGTGCCGGAAGCGCACCCAGCCGCCTCGTCGCACCTCTGCTGCGATCTGACGTTCGGAGCAACCGCTGGAGAGCGCCTCTTGACGGGTGAAGAAGCCCGACTGTGCGGTGATGACGCGAAGCGGATCCATGACACCACGGTGGCGACGTACCTGACCGTCTCGGAACCGATCGTCGCGACGCTGTGGACGGTGGTCGGACAGGCAGCCCCTGTGGACGATCGACGCCCCCTCGCCCGACCAGAGGGACGGAAGTGCTCAGCCGACCTGGTTGGGCTCCGCGCCGCCGTAGCGCCGGTCCCGGCGGGCGTACTCGTCGATCGCCGCCCACAGGTGACGGCGGTCGACGTCGGGCCAGAGCACGTCGGAGAAGACGAGTTCGGCGTAGGCCGCCTGGTAGAGCATGAAGTTCGAGAGCCGCTGCTCGCCCGACGTACGCCAGATCAGGTCGGCGTCGGGGAGCTCGGGGACGTAGAGATAGCGGCCGAGGGTGCGCTCGTCGACCTTGTCGGGGTTGACCCGGCCGGCGGCCACATCCCGGGCGAGCCCACGCGCGGCGTCGCCGAGCTCGGAGCGCCCCCCGTAGTTGACGCACATCGTGAGCGTGAGGACGTCGTTGTGCCGGGTCAGCTCCTCGGCGACCTGGAGCTCGGTGATGACCGACTTCCACAGCCGCGGCGCCCGCCCGGCCCAGCGGACCCGGACGCCGAGCTCGTGCATCTCGTCCCGGCGGCGGCGGATCACGTCGCGGTTGAAGCCCATCAAGAACGTGACCTCCTCGGGGCTGCGCGACCAGTTCTCGGTGGAGAAGGCGTACGCCGAGATCGCCTTCACACCGATCTCGATCGCGCCCTCGACCACGTCGAACAGGCTCGACTCCCCCTCCTCGTGCCCCTTCGTGCGCGGCAGGCCACGCTCCTTGGCCCACCGGCCGTTGCCGTCCATCACGACCGCGACGTGGTGCGGCACCAGCTCGGCGGGTACGGCGGGCGGCCGGGCACCCGACGGGTGGGGCGTCGGCGGACGGACCGGGCCACGGGTGGCGGCGGCTGCCGCGGCGGCACGGGTACGACGGGTCGAGCGGGTCACGGGAGCAGTCTCTCAGTGCCCGGGGTGGGGTTTCTCAAGGGATGCAGGAGAACCGACGCTTCCCCGTTCAAATTTGAACGGGGAAGCGTCGGGATCGCTGCATCCCTTGAGAAACCTGTCACCGGCCCACCCCCGAAGAGCACCACGTCAGCGCTCGACGTAGGCCAGCGACCGGAGCCCCCGCTCCAACTGCCACTGCACGAACGCCGCGACCAGTCCGCTGGCCTCGCGGACATGCCGGGGATCGGCGGCCTCGATGACCGACCAGTCGCCGGCGAGCAGACCGCCGAGCAGGGTGAGCGTCTCGGGGGCGGGGGTGGCGGAGCCGGGGATCCGGCAGGTCGAGCAGAGCACCCCACCCATCGACGGGTTGAACCAGCGGTGGTGGCCGAGCTCACCGGTCGCGGTGACGGGCGGGCGGCCGCAGTGGGCGCAGTCGACGAAGGTGGGGGCGTAGCCGGCGATAGCCAGGGCTCGCAGCAGGTAGGAGTCGAGCACGTGGCACTGGTTGCGCGCACCCGCCGCCATCGCGTTCAGTCCACCGAGCAGCAGCGCGAACTGCCGGCGCGCGGGCTCGCGCTCCTCGACGACGAGCCGCTCGGCGGTCTCGAGCATCGCGGTCCCGGCCGTGTAGCGCTCGTAGTCGGCGCCCAGCGGGGCGGCGTACGCGGCCCGGGTCTCGGCCTGGGTGATCGTGTCGAGGTTGCGCCCCTCGGCGAGCTGGAGGTCGACGTGGGTGAACGGCTCGAGACGCGAGCCCCACCGCGACGTCGTACGACGCACGCCCTTGGCCACCGCCCGGACCACGCCGTGCTCGCGGGTCAGCAACGTGACGATGCGGTCCGCCTCACCCAGCTTGCGGGTGCGCAGGACGATCGCGTCGTCACGGTAGAGCGGCACCGCTCCATTGTGCGGCCTCGGGCGGCCGAAAGCCCGGCGCCACCCCGGCGCCGGCCCGCAGGTCGTTCCCATCCGCGGCCGGGTCAGGACGACCGGGTACGACGCCCTCGCCGCGCCGGGCGCACACACTCGAGCACGAACCGGGTGACCACGAGGTCGAGCCGCTCGGGACGCCGCCGCCACTCCAGTGGCGCCTCCGTCCGCTCGAGCACGGCGCCGGCGATCTCCTCGGCCACCCTCTCGGCATCGCCGACCGGATGGAAGGGATCGGCGGTGCGGGCGAGGACCAGCGTGGGCACGCCCAGCACGGCACGCTCGGCCGACGACGGAGCGAACCGGCCGAAGAGCACACCGTGGACGAGGGCGGCCACGGCTCCGGGGCGGGCGTCGAGGGTCTCCAGGACGAGTCGGACCCACTCGGGAGCGAGCCGGCGCGGGAGCGGGCGGGTGGCCAGGCGCAGCGCGGTGAGGGCGAACGGCGCGAACCGGGCCGTGGTGAGGACCGGGGTGAGCAGGGCGAGCTGTGCGCCGAGGGCGTTCTCGAGCACCGGGCCGTCGAGCAGCAGCCCGGCGACCCGCTCGGGAGCGCGGACGGCGACCTCGAGGGCGACGTTCGCACCGATCGAGCTGCCGCCCACGACGGCCCGGGCCGCGCCGACGTGGTCGAGCAGGGCGACCACCTGGTCGGCGAACGCGGGCACCGAGTAGGACAGCGGGTCGGCCGGGCGGTCGGAGCGGCCGTGGCCGAGCGGGTCGAGCACGAGCACGTGCAGGCCGTGGGAGGCGAGCATCCGGGCGGTGCGGTCATGCACCCGCCGCGGCACCAACAGCGGCGGGAGGAGGACGACCCAGGCGTCGCCCGCCCCGTACTCGGTGAACTCGAGGCGGTCGCGGCCGCGCCGGCCCTCGACGAAGACCTGTCCGACCTGTTCGGAGGCCAGCGCGGCGCGACCCATGCTCAGGCGCCCGCCGCCGAGGACGGGATCGTGATCGCCTGCGCCCGGTTGGCGGCGCAGACCACCGCCCGCAGCGAGGCGGTGACGATGTTGTGGTGGATCCCGATGCCCCAGACGATCTCGCCGGCGATCTCGCACTCGACGTACGCCGCGGCCAGGGCGTCGCCACCCGACGACAGGGCGTGCTCGGCGTAGTCGAGCACCCGGATGTCGGCGCCCGCCTGGCGCATGCCGTCGACGAACGCGGCCACCGGTCCGTTGCCCATGCCGGTGAAGGTCCGCTCCTCGCCACGGACGCGGAGCTGCACCTCCTGGCGGTCGTCGCCGTCCTGGTCGGTCGTCGAGGAGAAGGCGACCAGGCTGTAGGGCGTCTCGCGGTCGAGGTACTCCTTGCGGAAGATCGCCCAGATGTCCTCCGGCGTGACCTCGCCGCCCTCGGCGTCGGTGTGCTGCTGGATCACCCGGCTGAACTCGATCTGCGCGCGTCGCGGCAGGTCGAGGCTGTGCTCGGCCTTGAGGACGTACGCGACACCGCCCTTGCCGGACTGGCTGTTGACCCGGATGACGGCCTCGTAGGTGCGGCCGACGTCCTTGGGGTCGATCGGCAGGTACGGCGCCTCCCACGGGATCTCGCCGACCGGCTTGCCCTGCTCGGCAGCGATCCGGTCCAGGTCCTCCAGGCCCTTCTTGATGGCGTCCTGGTGGGAGCCGGAGAAGGCGGTGTAGACCAGGTCGCCGGCCCACGGGTGGCGCGGGTGGACGGGCAGCTGGGTGCAGTACTCGACCGTGCGGCGGATCTCGTCGATCTCGGAGAAGTCGACCTGCGGGTCGATGCCCTGGCTGAACAGGTTCATGCCCAGGGTCACCAGGTCGACGTTGCCGGTGCGCTCGCCGTGGCCGAACAGGCAGCCCTCGACCCGGTCGGCACCGGCCATCAGCGCGAGCTCGGTGGCCGCGACCGCCGTACCGCGGTCGTTGTGAGGGTGCAGGCTGATGATCGAGTGCTCGCGGCGGGTCAGCCGGCGCGAGAAGTACTCGATCTGGTCGGCGTAGGTGTTCGGGGTCGACATCTCGACCGTGGCGGGCAGGTTGAGGATGATCTCGCGCCCGGCCTCGGGCTGCCACACGTCGGAGACCCGCTCGCTGATCTCGAGCGCGAAGTCGGTGGGCGTCTGGGTGAAGATCTCGGGGCTGTACTGGTAGCCGAAGTCGGTGTCGGCGAGCAGCTGGTCGGCGTACTTCATCACCCACTCGGTGCCGCGGGTCGCGATCGCGATGCACTCGGCCTCGGTGACGCCGAAGACGACCCGCTGGAACAGCGGCGCGGTCGCGTTGTAGAGGTGGACGGTGGCCTTGGCGGCGCCCTGGAGCGACTCGACGGTGCGCGCGATCAGGTCCTCGCGGGCCTGGGTCAGCACGGACACGCGTACGTCGTCGGGGATCCGGTCCTCCTCGACGAGCTGGCGCACGAAGTCGAAGTCGGTCTGGCTCGCGGCCGGGAACCCGATCTCGATCTCCTTGTAGCCCATCTTCACCAGGAGCTCGAACATCGTCAGCTTGCGCGAGGGGCTCATCGGGTCGATGAGCGCCTGGTTGCCGTCGCGCAGGTCGGTGGAGAGCCACCGGGGGGCGCGAGTGATCTTCTGGTCCGGCCAGGTGCGGTCCGGCACGGTGACGGGCTCGAAGGCGGTGTAGCGGTGGTACGGCATCCCGCTGGTCTGCTGGGACGGGATGGTGACGCTCGGCTTGGTCATGACTTCCTCGGGGTGGTGAGAGCTTCCAGATGGGCGCCGGGCGCGCAACTCACTCCGCAACGAGGGGTCCGGCTTTCAGACCTCGCTGCGGCCGCTAAGAAGGAGGGCTCGCGTCATGATGGGCTCACCTTAGCAGCCGACCGGCCTAGGCTGGCGACATGCCTCGGCTGCTGATCGTCCACCACTCCCCCAGCCGTTCGATGCAGGCCCTGCTCGAGCAGGTCGTCGCGGGCGCGGGCGACGAGGAGGTGCGGGCGGCCGGGACGGTGGAGGTCGTCGTACGGGCGGCGTTGGCGGCGAGCGCGCACGACGTGCTGGCAGCCGACGGGTACGTGCTCGGCACCACCGCCAACTTCGGCTACATGAGCGGCGCGCTCAAGCACTTCTTCGACTCCACCTTCCTCGCCGTCGGCGGCGCCCTCGACCCGAGCGGGGCGCCGGCCGACGGCGCCGGCGCGACGGCCGGACGGCCGTACGGGCTGTGGCTGCACGGGCGCTACGACCTCACCGGCGCGGAGCGGTCGGTGCAGTCGATCGTGGGCGCGCTCGGCTGGCGCCAGGGGTACGACGTCCTCGGCGTCCTCGGGGATGTGGACGACGCGGCGTTGGAGGCGGCCTACGCGCTGGGCGCTACGATCGCGGCACTCCTGACCGACTGACCACCGAAGGGGCTGGACCGAGTGCTGCACCGAGCCGTCACGCTGCTCGCACTCGCCCTGCTGACCCCCGTCCTCGCCGCGTGCGGCACCCAGAGCCAGGGCAGCAACACCGACGACGACCAGGTCGACTCGCTCGCCGTCCCCGCGAACGGCGTGTGCCGCTCGCTGACGCCCGAGGACGTCGCCCACCCGACGAACGCCACCCGCACCGTGTCCTGCGCCCAGGAGCACACCGCCGAGACCTTCGCGACGGGCGAGCTGCCCGCCGAGTTCGACGACGTCGACTACGACGACAAGGAGCTCGGCCGGTTCGCCTACCGGACCTGCTCGGCCGCCTTCGCGAAGTTCGTCGGAGCCGACGAGAGCCTGGTACTGCGCACGACGCTGAGCTGGGCCTGGTTCCGGCCCTCGGAGAAGGCCTGGGGCAAGGGCGCACGGTGGTACCGCTGCGACGTGCTGGGCGGCAGCACCGCGAGCACGTCGTACCGCCCCCTCCCGAAGACCGCGCAGGGCATGCTCGCCGGACGGCCCCCGGACGTGTGGCTCAGCTGCGCGCGCGGGCCGTCGGTCGGCGAGGGCGAGAAGGTGCCCTGCTCGCAGAAGCACGACTGGCGCGCGGTCACGACCGTGAAGCTCGGCCAGCCCGAGGACACCTACCCGGGCGACCGGGTGATGGAGAGCCGCACCCGCTCCTTCTGCTCCAACTCGGTCAAGGCGTGGCTGAACTACCCCTCGGAGTTCGAGTACGGGTTCACCTTCTTCCACAAGGCCGAGTGGGAGGCCGGGATCCGGCGGTCGGTGTGCTGGGCGAGGACGAGCGAGTGAGGCGAGCGAGCGAGGCGATGCGGAACCCGACCCCCTGGCCGCGCCGGACCAGCGTCCTCGCCGCGGCCCTGCTCGCCGTGACCGGACTCGCCGCCTGCAGCAGCGGTGACGGCGACGACGGCAAGGAGCCGCGGGCCGAGCCGACCACCCAGACCACCGCCGCCACGCCCGATCCCAGCCCCGCCGCCGGCGCCTGCTACGCCCTGCCCTACGACGCCGCCGTCGCTCCCACCTCCACGGTCGAGGCCACCGACTGTGCCCAGCCCCACACCAGCGTCACCTTCGCCATCGGCACGATCGACGCGGTCGTCGACGGACACCTGCTCGCCGTCGACTCCGACCGGGTCCAGTCCCAGGTGTCCTCCGCCTGCCCCGCCCAGCTGCTGACCTACGCCGGCGGCACGCTCACCCAGCTGCGGCTGAGCATGATCCGCTCGATCTGGTTCACCCCGACCGTCGAGCAGTCCGACGCCGGCGCCACCTGGTACCGCTGCGACGCCGTCCTCCTCGACGGCGCCTCCCGGCTCGCCGACCTCGACGGCGACCTCAAGGGCGCCTTGGCCAAGGATGTCCCGGACAGGTACGCCATGTGCGGCACCGCCGCACCCGACGCCGACGACTTCGAACGGGTCCGCTGCTCGGCCAAGCACTCCTGGCGCGCCATCGACGTCGTCGCCTTCGACGAGACCGACTACCCGGGCGCCAAGAAGGTGCAGGCCGCCGGCCGGACCAGGTGCGAGGACGCCGCCGCCGACGTCGCCAAGGACCCGCTCACGTTCAAGTGGGGCTACGAGTGGCCGACGAAGGAGCAGTGGGCGATGGGACAGAAGTTCGGGCGTTGCTGGACGGCTGAGTAATTTGGCCGTCGCTTCGCTCCGGCATGTCGCGCCGCCTGCCAACGCCGTTTCTTCCTCCCCCGCTCGCTCGTTCCTCGCTCGCTCCTCCGTCCAGAAACGGCGGGCGGCGCGACGAGAATCAGCCGCATGTGATGCATGCACGCATCACGTGCAGCTGGATGTCGTCGGGCGCCCCGCGTGATCTGGACTGAGCGAAGCGAGCGACCGAGCGCCAGCGAGGAAGCGAGCGCAGCGAAGGAAGATCACGCGCCAAAGGGCGCCCGACATGCGAGCGAAGCGAGCCAAACCAACACCGTGAGTCCCTCACGCAGCGCATCATCCCCGCAGCGAGCCCCTCTCTGACGGGTCGCGCTAGAACCCGAGCTTCCGCAGCTGCCGCGGGTCGCGCTGCCAGTCCTTGGCGATCTTGACGTGCAGGTCCAGGTAGACGGGGGTGCCGAGCAGCGCCTCGATCTGCTGGCGGGCGGCGGTGCCGACCTGGCGCAGGCGGGCGCCCTTCTTGCCGATCATGATGCCCTTCTGGGAGTCGCGCTCGACGTACAGGTTGGCGTGGATGTCGAGGAGCGGCTTGTCGTCGGGGCGGCCCTCGCGCAGGCTCATCTCCTCGACGACGACGGCGATGGAGTGCGGGAGCTCGTCCCGGACGCCGTCGAGGGCGGCCTCGCGGATCAGCTCGGCGGCGAGGATCTCCTCGGGGGCGTCGGTGAGGTCGCCGTCGGGGTAGAGCGGCGGGCCCTCGGGCATCAGGCCGACGAGGAGGTCGCCCAGGAGCGAGATCTGGTTGCCGGAGACCGAGGAGACCGGGACGATCTCCGCCCACTCGGTGCCGGTCTCGCGACCGAGCTCGGCGATGTCGAGGAGGTGCTCGCCGATCCGGTCGGGGGCGACCAGGTCGGTCTTGGTGGCGACCGCGATCTTGGTGGTACGACGCACCTTGGCCAGCTCGGTGACGAGGAACCTGTCACCGGGCCCGACCCTCTCGTCGGCCGGGAAGCACACGGCGACGACGTCGACCTCGGCCCAGGTGGTCTTGACCAGGTCGTTGAGGCGCTCGCCGAGCAGGGTGCGGGGGCGGTGCAGGCCCGGGGTGTCGACGAGCACGAGCTGGCCGTCGGGGCGATGCACGATGCCGCGGACCACGGTGCGGGTGGTCTGCGGCTTGTCGGAGGTGATCACGATCTTCTGGCCGACGAGGGCGTTGGTCAGCGTCGACTTGCCGACGTTGGGGCGCCCGACGAAGCAGGCGAAGCCGCTGCGGTAGCCCTCCGGGACGTCGCCCGTCGCGAAGACCGGCGCGGCCGGCGGCGGCAGTGCCCCGAAGTCCTCGTCGAACTCGTCCTCGTCGAAGTCGTCGTCGTGCTCGCTCATCCCTGTGCCTCCCGTGCCGCGTCGTAGTCGGCCCAGATCTCCTCGTCGGACTTCCCGGCGGCCTTGCCGGCCCGCCAGATCGGGCCCGGGTCGACGGCGCGCGGCTGGCGCTTGGCGACCGAGCGCCAGTAGCCCATCACGTCGTAGTGCGTGCTGGGGAGCCTGCGTTCCCGCATCAGATGCTTGCGGATGGCGCGCATCTGTGCCGACTCGCCGGCCATCCAGAAGTAGCCCTCGCCCGCGGGCCAGTCGATCCCCTCGACCACCGCCGCGAGCCGACTCTCGTCGCCGAGCGGCAGCCAGCTCACCTCGACGCCCTCAGGGAAGTAGCCCTCGATCCGCGAGTCGGCGGGCACCTCGGCGTGGATCCGCACCGGGAGTCGGTCCCCGTGCTCGGCGGCGATCCGGGCCATCGCCGGGAGCGCGGTGAGATCGCCCACCAGGAGCAGCCAGGCCGCGTCGTCGGGAGGCAGGAAGGAGCCCTTCGCCTCGGTGAGCACGACCTGCTGGCCGACCGGGTCGCCCGACGCCCACTCGGTCACCAACCCGACCTCGTGGACGACGACGTCGAGCACCATCTGCCCGGCCTCGAACGAACGCACCGTGTAGTAGCGGCTCTGGAACTGGCCGGGCACGACCAGGCCCACCCACTCGTCGGAGATCTCGGTCGAGGTGAAGTCGGGGACGTCGAGGGTCAGCCGCACCAGGTGGGGCGTCACCTGCTCACGGTCACGGACCGTGGCGGCGTGCTGCTGGGCGCGGGTGCTCACCCACCCAGGCTATCGAGGCACGGCTCAGACACCGAAGTCGTGCCGTAGGGGGTACCCGCTGACCCCGTCGTCGCTCCTCGTCGCCAGCACGTGGTGAAGCTGGATCTCGTTACGCTCGAACGCGATCCGGGAGCCGGCCATGTACAGACCCCACACCCGGGCGGTGCCCTCGTCGGTCTCGGCGACACAGGCGTCCCAGTTGTCGGCGAGGTTCCGGCACCAGCCGGCGAGGGTCTTGGCGTAGTGGACCCGGAAGTTCTCGTGATGCTGCACCTCGAGCCCGGCGTCCTCGACCGCCTCGATGATCGTGCCCGAGCCGGCGAGCTCTCCGTCGGGGAACACGTAGCGGTCGATGAACGCACCGGTACGCCGGTCGACGTTGTCGTGGCGGGTGATGCAGTGGTTGAGCATCCGGCCCTGCGGCCTGAGCTTGTCGTGCATGAAGGAGAAGTACGCCGGGTAGTTGGCGACCCCGATGTGCTCGGTGAGGCCGATCGAGCTGACCGCGTCGAAGTCGCCCTCGACGATGTCGCGGTAATCGGAGTGGCGCACCTCGGCGACGTCGTCGAGGCCCTGCCTCTTGATCTCCTCCTGCGCCCAGGTGGCCTGCTCGCGCGAGAGGGTCACGCCGAGCGCCTTGACGCCGTAGTGCCTCGCGGCGTGCCGCACCATCCCGCCCCAGCCGCAGCCGATGTCGAGCAGGCGCTGGCCCGGCTTCAGGTCGAGCTTGCGGCAGACCAGGTCGTATTTGTGCTCCTGGGCCTCCTCGAGGGTGGCGTCCTCGGTCGGGAACACCGCACAGGTGTAGGTCATCGACGGACCGAGGACGTGCTCGTAGAAGGTGTTCGAGACGTCGTAGTGGTGGTGGATCGCGTCGGCGTCGCGCTCCTGCGAGTGCCGGCTCCACCTCGTCAGGCCGCGCAGGCCCTCGAGCCGGTGGCGCCACCCGGGCAGGTGCTCCTGCGGCGGCGGGGGCGGCGGGACGAGGTGGCTCAGGCCGAGCGTGCGCAGGATGCCGACCAGCTCGAGCGGACCGGGGATGCCGAAGTCGGTGTGGTCCTTGAGCAGCGAGAAGGCGGGGTACGGGTCACCCGGGTGGGCGCCGTGCAGCACCAGGTCGCCGGCGACGTACGCGCGAGCCAGGCCGAGGTCGCCGGGCGCGGTCATGATGTAGGACAGGCCGCGCTCGCTGACCAGCTCGACGCCGTAGGGCAGGTCGAGGTCGCCGGCCGAGGAGCCGTCGTAGGCCTTGAGCCACAGGGGCAGGCCACCCGGGAAGAGGGATGCGATCGTGGGCGCGATGCCCTTGCCTGGCTGAGCCGTCATCGGCTCCTCACCGCCTTGTCGTAGAGAGTGGTCAGTCGGTCGTCGGGATCGTGGACGCGCTTGACCGCCGCGAGCTCGGCGGTGTTGTAGAGCGCGTCGAAGGTGGCCTTGTCGTAGTAGGCGTCGGAGTAGAGCGACTTGTGGCCGCCGAGCTCGTGGACCTTCGCCTCGATCGCCCGGTTGCGCGGGCCGTCGACGGCCTCGGGGCCGACGTGGACGGTGCCCCAGAAGCCGACGTTGACATAGACCTTGCCCGCCTCGAGCGGGTACAGCGGCCAGGACCGGGTGGTCGCGAGCGGGCACAGCCAGACCGGCCGCATCCCGATCTCCTCGTCGAACCACGCGAGGAACTCGGCGAGCCGCTCGACCGGGACCTCGATGTCCTGGACCACCCGCTCGCGCAGCGGACGCCCGGCGCGGCGGTCGAGGCGGTCGGCGATGCCGAAGCGCCGGTCGAGGTGGAGCATCCGCATGTAGACGTCGGAGCGGCGGTAGCGGCGCGGCCAGAACCGGCGGATCCGCGGGTTCTGCGCGCCGAAGGCGCCCGAGCACCAGAACCAGTCGGTGTCCCAGCGCCACAGGTAGTCGTGGAACGTGAGCCGGTCGCGATCGCAGGTCTGCAACGAGCGGTAGTAGATCTGCTGCCCGGCGTAGTCGGACGTCGCGCCCGGCTCGTCGGTCCACCGCGCCAGGGTGAGGACGTGCTCGCCCGGGCCGAAGGAGACGCCGTCGAGGCCGTGGACCGGCTCGCCGTCGTGTTCCTGGGTGGCGGAGACCTCGGCGATCGTCTTGGCGAGCAGGCCGGCGTCGTCGAAGCGGACATGGCGCAGGGCGACGTACGGCGGCACCGCGGCCAGCTTGATCCGCAGCCGGGTCGCGTAGCCCAGGGAGCCGTAGGAGTTGGGGAAGGCATCGAAGAGGTCGTCGCCGGGGCGCGTCGTGACGACCTGACCGCTGCCGGTGAACACGTCCATCTCGAGGACCGACTCGTGGGGCAGCCCCAGCCGGAAGCTGGTCGACTCGATCCCGAGGCCGGTGACCGCGCCGCCCAAGGTGATCGTGCGCAGCTGCGGGACGACGTGCGGGACCAGGCCGTGGGGCAGCGTCGCGTCGACCAGGTCCTCGTAGGTGCACATGCCCTGGACCTCGGCGACCGGACCGTCGGGGCTGTCGGGCAGCACCTCGATCACCCCGGCCAGGCCGCTGACGTCGAGACCCGGCGCGCTGGTGGCGGCGCGGGCCCGGAACAGGTTGGTGGTGCGCTTCGCGAGCCGCACCGGCTGGCCGGCCGGGATGGCGGCGTAGGAGTCGGAGAGCCGCTGGACGGCCTGTGCGTGCTCCTCCCAAGAGCGGTTTGACATGGTTCTGAACGTTACTCCTGTGCGCGGACAGCGGGATCGGCGGGTGGTTGACCTCACTCAACCATCAGGACGCATCTCACAGCCAGCCCTTTCCGAGGGCCACGAGGGCGGCCTCGGTGCGGTTCGTCGCGCCGGTCTTGCCGATCGCCGCGGAGAGGTGGTTGCGCACCGTGCCCTCCGAGAGGAACAGCTCGGCGGCGATCGCCGCCACGGAGGCGCCGTCGCGGGCCGCGCGCAGCACGTCGGTCTCCCGCGCCGTCAGCGGCGACTCCCCCGTCAGCAGCGAGTCGGTGGCCAGACCCGGGTCGACGACGCGCAGGCCCTGGTGGATGCGACGTACGGCGTCCGCGAGCTGCGGCGCCGGCGTGTCCTTGACGACGAACCCGGAGGCGCCGGCCTGCAGCGCGCGGCGCAGGTAGCCGGGCCGGCCGAACGTGGTGACGATGAGGACCCGGGTGCCGGGGCTGGCCGCGCGCACCGCCGCGCACGCCGCGATCCCGTCCATGCCGGGCATCTCGACGTCGAGCAGCGCGACGTCGGGGGTGTGCGTGCGGGCCGCGGCGACGGCGTCCTCTCCCGTGCCGACCTCGGCCACCACCTCGAGGTCGGGCTCGAGGCCGAGCAGGGCGGACAGGGCGCCGCGGACGAGTGCCTGGTCGTCGGCGAGCAGCAGCCGGATGCTCACTCGACGACCACCGCCAACGACCAGCCGGGGTCGAGCCTGGTCGTCACCAGCCGGGCGCCCAGGGAGGCGGCCCGCTCCTGGAGCCCCGTGAGCCCCGACCCGCGCACCGGTACGTCGGCCGGCCCGGTGCCGTCGTCGCGCACCTCCGCGCGGTCCGGGGTGAGCAGCACCTCGCAGCTCCGGGCGCCGGAGTGCCGGACCACGTTGGTCACGCCCTCGCGCACCGTCCACGCGAAGAGCTCGCGCAGCTCGCTGGGCACCTCGTCGGTGCTGTTGGGCAGGCTCGCCCGGATCTGGGCGGCCTCGAGCGCGGTCCGGGCCCGGGCGAGCTCCCCGGGCAGGGTCAGCTCGCGATAGCCCTCCACCGCCCGTCGTACGTCGGCCAGGGCGTCGCGGCTCAGCCGCTCGAGGTCGGCGAGCTCGGCGCGGGTGCGCTCCAGGTCGACGTCGACCAGCCGGCGCGCGAGCTCGGCCTTGATCGTGATGACGGTGAGGGAGTGGCCGAGGATGTCGTGCAGGTCCCGGGCCAGGCGGTTGCGCTCGCTCTCGGCTGCCAGCTCGGCGTTCGTCTCGTGCGCCCGGACCAGCTCCAGGTTGCGGTTCATCATCGAGCGCACCCCGAAGACCGCCAGGGACGCCGCGATGATCGAGAAGGCCAGCCACGGGCTGTGCTCCCACCCGGGCACCGTGACGCCCGTGACCAGCACCGCCGCCGCGAGGGCCGCCACCACCGGGACGAAGACGACCGCCGCGAAGAGCATCACGACGGTGACGGCGAGGTAGACCACGCTGGCCGTGCCGACCTGCCCGAGCGCGGCCACCATCGCCACCGCCAGAGCGCTCAGCACGGCCGTCCACGCCAGCCTGGTCCGCAGCGGGGGCACCTGCACGAGCCGGGCCCGGTCGGTGCGCATCGCGATCCACAGGGCGAGGTAGGTCGCGGCGAACGCCAGGGTCGCGACCAGCCCGAGCCAGGCACGGGGCGCGGGCAGGTCGGCCCAGGCCGCCCGGACCGGGTCGAGGAGGAACGCGAGCCAGATGGCCGCGAACATCGGCCCGAGCCGTCCCATCGGGCGGGGCGGCTGGACCTGGCCCGGTGTCTCCACGGTCGTCACGTTAGTCCCCGGGCGCGGGCTCAGACCCGCGCGGTGTCCCTGCTCATCCGCCACGCCGCGCCGGCCACGAAGATCGCGAACCAGGCGACCGCGTTGACGACGGCGTACCAGGGCAGCTCGTGGGTCAGCGGCCAGCGGGCGATCTCGGCGACGCCGTACATCGGGGTCCCGTAGGCGATGTGTCGGACCACCTCCGCATAGTTGTCGAGCGGGATGAAGACACCACCGAGGAACGAGAGGAGGGCGAGGCCGGGCCCGAGGATCTGCATGGCGTTCTCGCCGGGGACCACGTAGCCGACGAACACGCCGAGGGCCGCGAAGGTCAGCGTGCAGAAGAGGGTGACGACGGCGCACTCGACCCAGACGTGGGTCGGCATCTGCGCCTTGCCCTGCAGGGCGCCCACGACGTTGACCGCGGCGATGGCAAGAGCGCCCATGACGAGGGCGACGAGGGCCTTCATCAGGATGTAGGCCACCGGATGGAGAGGGGTGAGACGCAGCTGGCGCGACCAGCCGAGAGAACGCTCGAGGGCGACCATCGAGCCGCCGGCGGCCGCGGTGAGGGCGGAGCCGTAGAGTGCCATCGAGGCGAGGATGTAGGCCGCGACGTTGCCGTCGCCGACCTTGTCCTGCCAGCCCTGCTGGCCCCCGAACGCGAGCAGCATCGCGCCGGGGAAGAGCAGCGTGAAGACGATGGTGCGGCGGTTGCGCAGCAGGCGGCGCAGCTCGATGCGCAGCACGGTGGTGGTGAAGCCCCCCAGCGGCGGGACCCGGCGGCTGGTCGGGTCGATGGTGGCGGTGCTCATGAGTTGTCTCCTGTCAGGCTGAGGAAGGCCTCTTCGATGCCCTGGGCGGTGATCTCGATGTCGCGGGCGCCGGTCTCGGTCAGCAGGTAGCGGGCGACGGAGTCGCTGTCCTTGGCGTGGATGCTCACCGACTCGCCGCGCACGTCGACGTGGTCGACGCCGCCCAGCGCGGTGATCGCGGCGACGGCCGCGTCGTCGGCGCCCGGGAGCCAGGCGCGGATGGTGCGGCCCGAGGCGAGGGCGCGGATCTGCGGGCCGGTGCCGTCGGCGACGACCCGACCCTTGCTGATGAGGATGATCCGGTCGGCGTACTGGTCGGCCTCCTCGAGGTAGTGGGTGGCGAACAGCACGGTGCGGCCGGTGGCGGCGTCGGCGCGGATCGAGCTCCAGAACGCGCGGCGGCCCTCGACGTCCATGCCGGTCGTCGGCTCGTCGAGGAGCAGCAGCGCGGGGTCGGAGAGCAGCGCCATGGCGAACCGGAGCCGCTGCTGCTCGCCGCCCGAGCACTTGCCGACCCGGCGCTCGGCGATGCCGGTGATGCCGGCGCGCTCGAGCACGTCGGCGACCGGGCGGGTGTCGGCGAACAGGCTGGCGGTGTAAGCCACGGTCTCGCGGACGGTGAGGTCCTTGAGCAGGCCGCCGGTCTGCATCACGGCCGAGACCAGGCCGCGGGCGATCGCCGCGCGCGGCTCCAGACCGAGGACCTCGACGGTGCCGCTCGTGGGCCGGCTCAGGCCGAGCACCAGGTCGATGGTCGTGGTCTTGCCGGCGCCGTTCGGGCCGAGGAAGGCCACGATCTCACCGGGGTGCAGCTCCAGGTCGATCCCCCGGACGGCCTGCACCTGGCCGAAGTCCTTGGTCACCCCGGCCAGCCGGACCGCCAGCAGGTTCGTGGTCGTCGTCGTCATGGCCCCAGCCTCGTCGGCGGCGGGGCCGGGTACCTCTGGCAGGCGTCACGACCCGGGCATGACATCTGTCATGCGCCAGGCAGGGAGTCTCACCGTCCCAGCTCGCCCTGTGTCAGGCAGTGACGGTGGTGGCGATGGTGCCGCGGGCGTCACCCAGGTGGACGACGACGCCGGAGGCGCCCGCGAAGTCGGCGAGCACGGCGGCGTCGGGCTCGGTGAGCTGCTGGGCGTCGCCGAGCACGACGCACGCGTCGAGGCCGGTGGAGCCCGAGGCGACGGCCATCGCGACGACGGCCTGGACGGCGCTCAGCCGGAGCGAGGGCAGCTCGACGGTCGCCGCGGCGTACGTGCGGCCGTCGGTGTCGCGGACGGCGGCACCCTCGGCGGCGCGGATCCGGGCCCGGGTGGCACGGGCGAGGGTGACGAGCTTGTGGTCCTCGGCGGAGAGGTCGGGCATGGGGCCATCCTCTCAGGGGTGCAGGATGGGGCCATGCCTGCCTACTGGATCAGCAACTACCGCGCCATCCACGACGACGAGAAGATGGCGGCCTACGCCGCCCTGGCCGGCCCGGTGCTCGCCGAGCACGGTGGCCGGTTCCTGGCCCGGGGCGTGCCCGAGCAGGTCTACGAGGCCGGGCTCGAGCAGCGGGTGGTGGTCATCGAGTTCGACAGCGTCGAGGCAGCGGTCGCCGCCCACGACAGCGCGGGCTACCAGGAGGCGCTCGCCGCTCTCGGCGACGGCGCCGAGCGCGACATCCGGATCGTTCCCGGCGCATAGTCGTGGCTCTCGGCCTGCGGCTGCGCCCGGGACGGCCCGGATCGACGTCGCGAGACGCACCGGTGCCCGGCTCAGACAGGACGCCGGCCGCTAGTGGTCGTCGCTGTTGATTCGTCGGGGGTCATGCCGCGATCCGGGTGAGGAGCTTGTTGAGGTCGTCTCGGGTGTAGCGCCAGTCGAAGGGCTCGGCGGTGGCGTTGTAGCGGCTCTGGAAGGCCAGGATCCGGGTGGCGAGGTCGTCGAGGCTGGCGAAGTGGACCGGGCTGATGGCCTTGCGTTGCAGGATCGAGAAGTAGATCTCGATCTGGTTCAGCCACGAGGCGTGCACGGGCAGGTGGATCAGTCGCGCGGTCGGCCAGGCGTCCTCCATTCGCAGGATCGAGCGCCAGCCGTTGTGGGAGGAGCCGTTGTCGACCACCCAGAACACCCGCTTGGCGGATGCGTAGGGCTCGGTGGTCATCACCTCCTCGACGAGCTGGGCGAAGGGCTCGATGCCGGTCTTGGGGGCGATCTGGCCGAACACTCGTGCGCGGTGGACGTCGTAGGCGCCCATGTAGGCCAGGGTGCCGCCGCGGGTGTACTCGAACTCCACTCGGCGGGCGCGTCCCGGTGCCGGTGGTAGTCCGCGGTGACGACGGCGTAGCGCCTGTAGTTGGGACTTCTCATCAGCGCTGATCACGTACTCGTTCTCGCCGAGTGGGCGGCCGTTCCAGCGGCGGGCGTACAGGTCGAGAACCCGGGCGGCCTTGGTCGCGAAGTCGGGGTCGCGAGGGAAGATCCAGGAGCGGTGCTGCCAGGGCTTGATCGCATCGACGGCCAGCCAGCGCCGCACCGTGGAGACACTCACCGGCCGGTCGGGCCGGATGAGGCCCTGGGCGTTGGCCTGGGTTGCCAGCTCGGTGGTCGACCAGCGGGTCAGCGGTAGTCCGTGGTCGGAGGGCTCGCTGCACGCCAGCGCCTTCACCGAGGCGACCTCGATCGCGGTGAAGGCCGGTGGCCGTCCCGGCCGCGGCAGGTCTCGCAGACCATCGAGCCCGTCGGTGCAGTAGCGGCGTCGCCACTTGCGCACGGTGTCGACATGGACGCCCAGGTCGCGGGCGTCTGAGCGTTCGTGTCACCGTCCGCGGCGGCACCACGATCCGGGCACGCAGCACATCGCGTTGAGGGGTGGTCGCGGCCCGCAGCCGAGCCTGGAGCGTCTCGCGGTCGGACTCGGTCAGGGCCACGACGTAGGGGGAAGCAACTGGCATATCCATTTCTGGCGTACCCCGTCGCGCCGGCCGTGGCGCCACGCCGCTGCGTGCCGTGCTGATCTGCTCCAAGCCGCTCAGGGATGATCAGCAGGTGGCGAAGATCCCGGAGTCGACCCAGATCTCGATGCGGCAGAAGATCCTGGCCCGCGCCCGGGAACGGTGGCCCCAGATCGCCGAGGTTCACACCCGCTACCGAGGCGGGTTCGCCTACGTTGACACCACCCTGACCGACGGCGAACGGCTGCCCCTGTTCCGGCTGCGCTACGCCGGCTCGGCCAGCCGTTGGGGCTTCGCGATCTACCGCGCCAGCCACGACGACTACCAGCAAGCCGCCCTTCCCAACGGCTGGCCCTCAGGCACACCCGAAGAAGCCCTCGACACCGCCTGCGGCCTCTACCTCAACGACCCCACCGCCTCGCAACCAGACCCCCGACGAATCAACGGAGATGCCTACTAGCGCTCGCACGACACCCGGAGCGCCCAGCCGATCGGCGCGATCGGGACCTCGATCTTCCCCGCCGTGCCCGCGCAGCGCTCGTCCAGCTCGGCGGTCGAGGGCCACGCCGGTCCCTGCTCGCGGACCGCGGACTCCGGCCGGGCCGCGAGGAGAGCGGCCCCGAGGACCACGACGGCGACGCCCCCGGCCACGAGCCGCTGACCGCGGGTCCGGGCCAGGTCGAGGGCGACGAGCAGGGCGGCGAGCAGGAAGAGGCCGGCGATGGTGCCGTACCGGAGCACGCCGCCGGCGCGCCACTGGTCCGCGCTCTGGCCGGCGAACTCCATCGGGTACCCGTTGGCCACGATGCCGGCGCTCCACAGCAGACCGGCTCCCAGCAGCAGCCCGACGGCGGCGCCGCGCAGGCGCGGCTCACCGCGACGCAGGACGAGACCGGTCGCCACGACCGCCGGCAAGACGAGCACGAAGAGCCCCAGCGGCCCGGCCAGGTCGACCAGCCGGCCCGCGAGCCGGCCGCTGTCGGTCCACGCCGCCGACCCGGTGTGGCCGGCGAATCCCACGACCAGGCCCGGCAGCGAGAACGGCGCGTCGCCCTTGTCGGGACGCGGGTCGAGCACCGTCACCAGCATCTGGGCGAGACCGCCCGCCAGCAGTCCCGCGCGCGGGATCCAGCGCAGCCGGTCGCGCCATCCGAGCACCATCAGCGGCACCAGCAGCACGACCACGACCTCGGTCAGCCCCACGAGCAGGCCGGCCACGGCCCACGCCACGGCGGCGCCACGCGACGCCGGGCGGTGCAGGACCAGCCAGAACCCGAGCCACAGGCCGTAGCCGTGCAGGTTGGCGAGGTTGCCGAGGACCTCGGTGGCTCCGGCCGGCAGCAGGACGGGCGCGAGCGCGACCAGCGCCCGCACCCACCGGCTCTCGATCACGTCCTCGGCGAGCAGCCAGGTCAGCGCGCACACCAGCCCGACCAGCGCGACCGCGGCGAGGGTGATCGCGTCGTCCCACCGTCCCGGCGGCACGACGGCGACGACCACGTCGGTCACCAGCCGGGGCACCACGTGCAGGTAGCCGTCGTACGGCCGCCACGGCCACGCGCCCGACAGGCTGCCGTAGAGGAAGACCGAACCGTCCTCGGCCCAGATCCGGTTCCGGGCGGCCACCGGGACACGCCACCAGCCGTAGAGGGTGGCGGCGGCCCACAGCAGGAGCGGGACCGCGACCCGACGCAGCAGGGACACAGCCCGCATCCTGTCAGTCGACAACCAGCTCGTCCTGCGGGACCCGCGAGATCAGCACGGTACCGATCTTGTTGCGGCGACCGGCGGCGTGCTCGGCCTCGAAGCGCAGTCCGTGCGCCTCGACCACCGAGCCGGGGATCGGGACCCGGCCGAGGCGCTTGGCGAGCAGGCCGCCCACGGAGTCGACGTCCTCCTCCTCGATCGGGAAGCCGAAGATCTCCACGAGGTCGTCGACCGGGTAGCGCGAGGAGACCCGGACCTTGCCCTGAGGGTCGTCGCCGCCGTCGCCGAGGTGCTCGACCTCGACCTCGGCCTCGTCGTACTCGTCGGTGATCTCGCCGACGATCTCCTCGAGCAGGTCCTCGATGGTGATCAGGCCGGCGGTGCCGCCGTACTCGTCGACCACGACAGCGACGTGGAGACGGCGCAGCTGCATCTCGCGGAGCAGGTCGTCGACCGGCTTGGACTCCGGCACCCAGACGACCGGTCGCATCACCTCCTCGACCCGCTGGGTCAGCTCGACGTCGGGGGCCTCGAAGTCACGGCGCACGACGTCCTTGAGGTAGGCCATCCCGCGCACGTCGTCGAGGTTCTCGCCGACCACGGGGACCCGCGAGAAGCCGGAGCGCAGGAACAGCGACATGGTCTGGCGCAGGTTCTTGTGGCACTCGATGTAGACCACGTCGCCGCGCGGCACCATCACCTCGCGCACGGTGGTGTCGCCGAGCTCGAAGACGGAGTGGATCATCTTGCGCTCGCCGGCCTCGATCAGCTCGGTGGCCTCGGCGATGTCGACCAGCTCGCGCAGCTCGGTCTCGGTCTGGAACGGGCCCTCCCGGAAGCCGCGGCCGGGCGTGATCGCGTTGCCGACCAGGATCAGCAGCCGCGGGATCGGCCCGAGCACGGTGGTCAGCGCCGACAGCGGCCAGGCGCACCAGACGGCGACGGTCTCGGCATGCTTCTTGCCGACGGTGCGCGGGGCCACGCCGATCACGACGAAGGACACGACCAGCATCACGCCGAGAGCAAGGCCCGCCCGCGCCCACCAGGAGGCGGCGAGGCGCTCGTCGACGTAGAGCGTGACGACGACGATCGCCGCGATCTCGCACAGCAGCTGCAGCAGCAGCGCGGTGTTGAGATGCCGCGGGGCGTCCTCGAGGACGACGACGAGGCGCTGGGCTCCCGCGCGTCCCTCGCCCACCATCTCCTGCGCGCGGGCGCGCGAGAAGCCGGCCAGGGCCGCGTCCGCCGCCGCGAACAGCCCCGCCAGCACCACCAGGACGGCCGCTGCTCCCAGCGGCCACAGACTGTCGGCGATCACGTGGCCGGCTGGGCGCGCCACTGGGCCAGCAGCTGGTCCTGCAGGCCGAACATGACCTCGTGCTCCTCCGGCTCGGCGTGGTCGTAGCCGAGCAGGTGGAGGATGCCGTGCGTGGTGAGCAGCTCGAGCTCGGCGAGGGTGCCGTGGCCGGCGGCCTCGCCCTGGCGCTCGGCCACCACCGGGCACAGCACGAGGTCGCCGAGGACGCCCTCCTCGGGCTCCTCGTTGACCAGGCCGGGCCGCAGCTCGTCCATGGGGAAGGCGAGCACGTCGGTCGGCCCCTGCTTCTCCATCCACTTCTCGTTGAGCTCGGCGATGGTGTCCTCGTCGACCGCCTTGATGCACAGCTCGGCGAGCGGGTGGACGCGCATCTGGTCCATCACGAACCGCGCCAGCTGGGAGAAGTGCTTCACGTCGAGCCCACTGCCGGACTCGTCGAGGATCTCGATGCTCACCTGTCGCCCTTCTTAGCGGCCTTCTGCGCTTGCTTCTTGGCATCGAAGTCGTCGTACGCCGCCACGATCCGCGCCACCAGCTGATGGCGGACCACGTCGTGGCTGGTCAGCCGCACGAACGCGAGATCCTCGACGCCGTCGAGGATCCCCTCCACGATCCGCAGGCCCGAGGTCGTGCCGGACGGCAGGTCGACCTGGGTGACGTCACCGGTCACCACGATCTTGGAGCCGAAGCCGAGGCGGGTCAGGAACATCTTCATCTGCTCGGGCGTGGTGTTCTGCGCCTCGTCGAGGATGATGAAGGAGTCGTTCAGGCTTCGTCCCCGCATGTACGCCAGTGGAGCGACCTCGATGGTCCCGGCCGCGAGCAGCTTGGGGATCGACTCGGGGTCGAGCATGTCGTGGAGCGCGTCGTAGAGCGGGCGGAGGTAGGGGTCGATCTTCTCGCTCAGCGTGCCGGGCAGGTAGCCGAGCCGCTCGCCGGCCTCGACCGCCGGGCGGGTGAGGATGATCCGGTTGACCTGCTTGGCCTGCAGCGCCTGCACGGCCTTGGCCATCGCGAGGTAGGTCTTGCCGGTGCCGGCGGGGCCGATGCCGAAGGTGATGGTGTGCTTGTCGATGGTCTCGACGTAGCGCTTCTGGTTGAGCGTCTTGGGTCGGATCGAGCGTCCGCGATTGCTCAGGATGTTGAGCGAGAGGATGTCGGCGGGGCGCTCGGACGTCGCGGTCTGGACCCGCAGCATCGCCTCGACGCGCTCGACGACCTCGGCGGTGATGCCCTGGCCGGTGCGCAGGATCGCGACCAGCTCGTCGATCAGCCTCTCGGCCAGCTCGATCTCGTGGACGTCGCCGGCCAGCGTGATCCGGTTGCCCCGGACGTGGACCGTGACGCCGAACCGCTTCTCGATGATGCCGAGGTGCTCGTCGCCCGGCCCGAACAAGGTGACCATGTCGATGCTGTTGGGCACGACCACGGTCTGGCGGGCGGGGGCAGCCGGGGTGGCTGCGGTCACTGAGGTGGGTGAGTCGGTCATGGATGCCCGAGGACGGGCGGCCTTTCAGGTACGACGATGCGGCCCCTCCATGGTACGTGGCAGGGCGGCGCCGCGCCCACTCGATTGATCAGCCCGGCGGCCAGCCCATCGGCCGACCGGCGAGCACGTGGCCGTGGGTGTGGAAGACCGTCTGCCCGACGCCGGCTCCGGTGTTGAAGACGAGGCGGTAGTCGTCGTACCCCTCACCGGTGGCGACGGTGCGCGCGGTGGTGGCGATCTCGGCGAACATCGCGGCGTCGGCCTGGGCGGAGGCGGCGGCGTTCGGCTCATGGTCGCGCGGCACGACGAGGACGTGCAGCGGCGCCTGGGGGTTGATGTCGCGGAAGGCGACGGTGCGCTCACCGGTGTGGACGATCTCGGCCGGGATGTCGCCGGCGACGATCTTGCAGAACAGGCAGTCGGGATCCGTCACCCGGCCCACTCTAGATGTGCTCACCACTCCCACCGCACGCCGAGGTAGCCCGGACCGAAGGCCGTCTGCCGGTAGTGGACGCTGCGGCCGCCGGCGAGGTCGGCCGGCCAGGCGTGGCGCAGCCCGCCCTCGGAGAAGTACACCCAGCACCGCGCCGGGATCCGGTCGGGATGGAAGCGCACCCAGACCAGGGCCTCCTCGAGCCGCTGCTCGGCGGCCAACGCGTAGTCGGTCTCGAGATCGAGGCCCTCGGTCGTGGCCTCGATCTCGGTGATGGTCGACTCCCCCAGCGCGAGCGGGCGCTCGAAGACCAGCCGGGAGCCGCGGATGCCGTTCTCCAGGTCGTGCGTCTCCTCGATCGTGCAGCCGGCGACGGCGGTCATCACGACCACGTTCTCCTGGGTCCCGACGTCCGGGCCCACGAAGAGCGTGACCCCGTCGACGCCCTCGCGGTCGGCCACGACGACCTGTCGCACCCGGGCGCGCACGATCTCGCCCTGCGCCCCCACGTCGACGACGAGGTGGGAGGACACCCGGCACACGTCCTCCTCGCCGATCACGGCGTCGACCGCCGGGTCGCCGAGGAGCTCGTCGAACGGCTCCACCGCACCCACCCGGCGCCGCGCGCGGCCGGTCAGCCGCCGGCTCAGGGTGCCCTCCTCCAGGTCGAGCACCGCCTCGAGCTCGGGGATCGCCTCGAGCGACGTGACCCGCTCGGGCTCGCGCTGCCCGGAGCGCCAGTACGACAGGGCGGTGAGCGAGACCGGATGCCCGCGCTCGGCGAGCCGGTCCCGCAGGTGCGTCAGCGTGACACCACGCCGCGCCATCGCCTTCCCCAGGGCGTCGGCGAAGGTGGTCGAAGCGGTCCCGGCACGATCCCCCACGCCGCTCATGGTGCATCACCTCGGCACCGCGGGGAGGCGAAACGCCCGGGCCGACACGCGGGCCGCCGTCCTCCGCCGAGTGTCCGTGGCATCGGGGGAGGATCGAGGCGTGAGCCTTCCCCGCGCCCTCGCCGCCGCCGGCGCCGTCCTCGCCCTGGGCGTGCCCGCGGGTTGCGGCGACGACGAGCCCGCCACCCAGGACCCGCCGTCGACGGCGGCGACCTCCGACGCCCCGACCAGCCCGTCGGCCACCGACGAGCAGCCGCCGGAGACGACGATGCTGACCTACTACGTCGGCGACACCCCGCAGCGTCCCGCGCTGTACGCCGAGGCGCACGTCGTCCGCGGGCCCGGCGAGCTCGCCACCCTGCTCCAGCGGGCCCCCGACGACCCCGACTACCGCACCCTGCTGCCCTCCGGGAGTCTCGAGCCGGAGGTCCACTTCGACGGGACCGGCGAGAACGGCATGTTCAGCGTCGTGCTGACGGACGCGAAGTGGACCGAGCGGCCCGCCGGGATGAGCGCCGAGGACGCGGAGCTCGCCGTCCAGCAGCTGGTGTGGACCGTCCAGACCGCGCCACTCGCCCCCGGCGCCACGACGCCGACCCGGACGGCGGCGCCGGTCGGGTTCTTCCTCGACGGCAAGGAGGTCTCCTACCTCGGGGTCTCGTCCGAGGCGACGGCCCGACCCGAGCTCGACGTGCTGGCGCTGGTCAACGTCACCGAGCCGGCCGAGGGCACCGCCGTCGGCGACACCTTCACGGCCACCGGCCGGGCCAGCTCGTTCGAGGGCACCGTGCCGTGGGAGGTCCAGGACTCCTCCGGCAAGGTCGTCCTCGACGGCTTCGCGACCGCCGAGGGCTGGGCCGACAGGCTCTACCCGTGGACGAGCGAGGTCGACGTGAGCGAGCTGCCGCCCGGCAGCTACACCTTCGTCGCCCGTACCGACGACCCCTCGGGCGGCGAGGGCGGCGGCCCGACCGAGGACACGAAGCGGATCACGATCAGGTGAGGCTCTCGCGGCGCCGGCTCAACCGCACCCTGCTGTTGCGCCAGCACCTGCTCGAGCGGGTCGCGTCGACGCCGGCCGCGATGGTCGAGCACCTGGTCGGGCTGCAGGCGCAGGAGCCGCTGTCGCCGTACCTGTCCTTGGCGGCGCGTCTCACCGACCTCGACCCGATCTCGGTGAGTGCGGCGATCGAGGACCGCTCGCTGGTGCGGGTGCTCAGCCTGCGCGACACCGTCCACCTGCACCTGCCGGCCGACGCGGTGACGCTCCCGGTCTGGGCCGCGCCGGTGCGTGAGCGGGAGATCCGGGCCAGCCAGAGCATCGGTTCCGCGCGCGAGGTGGACCGGGCCGCCTTCTCGGCGGCGGTCCACGAGATCCTGGCCGACGGCCCGCTCCCCCAGCGCCGGCTGGGCGCGGCGCTGGCCGAGCGCTTCCCGGCGTACACCGCGACCCAGCTGGGCCAGGTCGCCCGGGTCGCGGAGGTGCTCGTCCAGCTCCCGCCGCGTGGCTGCTGGAAGCCGGCCGGCTCGACCGCGGTCGCCTACGACCTCGCCGAGCGCTGGACCGGCCTGCCTCTCGCGCCGCCCGACGTGCCGGCGATCGTGCGGCGGTTCCTGCGCGCCTACGGCCCCGGCACCGCCGCCGACGTCACCGCCTGGTCCGGGATCACCCGGCTGGGCTCGGTCCTCAAGGCGATGGACGACGTGGACGTGCATGAGGACGAGGACGGCAAGGTGCTGTACGACGTCGCAGGCGCCCCGGTCGCCGACGAGGACGCCCCGGCGCCGGTGCGGCTGTTCGGCGCCTACGACAACCTGTGGCTCTCCCACGCCTCCCGCGACCGGGTGACGGCGCCCGAGCATCGCCGGCGGTGGATGGGGGCCAACGGCGCCCAGGCGATGTCGGTGCATGTCGACGGCTGGTTCGCCGGGCTGTGGCGGGCCGAGGAGGGGCGGGTCGTGGTCGTCGAGCTGGTCCGCAGGCTCACCGGCGCCGAGCGGGCCGGGCTGGACGAGGAGGTCGCGCGGGTGGAGACGCTGCTCGCACACTGAGCCTGCCTGGATCCGTGGACCCGACCTGAGGAGTCACGAGCCCCAGCGTGGGGTCCGCGACAGCAGCGCGGCGACGGCGGCGACGCCGGCGGTGGAGGTGCGCAGCACCTCGGTGCCGAGGCGGACGGCGACCCCGCCGTGCGCGACGAAGGTCGCGACCTCCTCCTCGGTGAGCCCGCCCTCGGGTCCCACGACGACGACCAGGTCGCCGTCGGCGGGCAGGGCGAGGGCGCCCAGCGGCTCGGTGGCGTCCTCGTGCAGCACCACCGCCACATCGGCCGCCTCGACCAGCGCGGCGACCCGGTCGGTGCCGGCCAGCGGCAGCACCTCCGGGTGCCAGGCGCGCCGGGCCTGCTTGGCGGCCTCGCGGGCGGCGGCCTGCCACCTGGCGTGGGACTTGGCGGCGCGCTCGCCCTTCCACACGGCGACGCTGCGGGCGGCGGCCCAGGGGACGATCCGGGCCGCGCCGATCTCGGTGAGCACCTCGACGGCCAGCTCGCCGCGCTCGCCCTTCGGCAGCGCCTGGACGACGGTGACCGACGGCCGCGGCTCGGGGTGGTCCTCGACCTCACCCACCATGACCGTGAACGCTCGCTTGGCGGTGGCGCTCACCTCACCGGTGGCGACCCGTCCGAGGCCGTCGGCGAGGGACAGCCGCTCTCCCACCCGGAGCCGTCGTACGACGACCGCGTGGTGCGCCTCGTCGCCGTCGACCACCACCGCGGAGCCGGGGACCACCCCGTCCAGCGACGGCACGAGGTGCTGGGGAAGGGTCATGCTCAGTGGGTCGTGAACGCGTCGCGCAGCCGGCCGAGCATCGACTTGTGCGCGGGCCGGACGTCGCCGGTGGGCTGCTCCTCGCCGCGGATCGCCGCCAGCTCGCGCAGCAGCTCCTCCTGGCGCGGGTCGAGCCGGGTCGGGGTCTCGACGGCGATGGTGACCGCGAGGTCGCCGCGACCGCCGCGCAGGCCGGGCACACCGAGCCCGCGCAGCACCACCTGGTGGCCGGACTGGGTGCCGGTGGGGACCTGCAGGTCGAAGTACCGCTCGATGTCCACGCTGGGGTCGAGGTCGGCCTCGAGCGTGGGCATCTCGATCGTCGTGCCGAGCGCGGCCGCGGTCATCGGCACCGACACCATGCAGTGCAGGTCGTTGCCGTGGCGCTCGAAGATCTCGTGCTGCGCGACGTGGATCTCGACGTACAGGTCGCCGGCGGGGCCGCCGCCGGGCCCGACCTCGCCCTGCTCGCTGAGCTGGACCCGGGTGCCGTTGTCGACGCCGGCCGGGATCTTCACGGTGAGGCTGCGACGCGAGCGGACCCGCCCGTCGCCGGCGCACTCGCGGCACGGGTCGGGGATCACCGTGCCGAAGCCGCGGCAGGCCGCGCAGGGGCGCAGGGTGCGGATCTCCCCGAGGAAGGAGCGCTGCACATGGGCGACCTCGCCCTGGCCGTGACAGGTCTCGCACGGGACCGGGTGGCTGCCCGGCGCGGCGCCCTCGCCACCGCAGGTGGTGCAGCGCACGGCGGTGTCGACCTTCAGCTCGCGGGACACGCCGAAGGCGGCCTCGGCGAGCTCGACCTCGATCCGGATGAGGGCGTCCTGGCCGCGGCGAACCCGCGACCGCGGACCCCGGCCCCCGGCGCCGGCGCCGGCGCCACCGCCCTGGCCGCCGAAGAAGGCGTCCATGATGTCGGTGAAGGAGAAGCCCGCGCCCTGGCCGCCGAAGCCGCCGCCGAACGGGTCGCCGCCGCGGTCGTACGCCGCCCGCTTCTGCGGGTCGGTGAGCACCTCGTAGGCGGCGGTGACCTGCTTGAACCGCTCCTGGCTCGCCGGGTCGGGGTTGACGTCCGGGTGGAGCTGGCGGGCGAGCTTGCGGTACGCCTTCTTGATCGTGTCGGCGTCCGCGTCGCGGGCGACGCCCAGCAGCTCGTAGGGGTCCTGGCTCACGTGTGTCGCTCTCTCAGCTCTCGTCGAGGATGCGGGAGACGTAGCGCGCGACCGCGCGCACCGCCGCCATCGTTCCGGGGTAGTCCATGCGGGTGGGGCCGACGATCCCGAGCGCGGCAAGCGCGTCGTCGGGGCCGTAGCCGGTGGCGACGACGCTGGTCGAGGCCAGATTCTCGTAGGGCCCCTCGGCGCCGATCCGCACCGTCACCGCGCCGCTGCCGGTCGCCTCGCCGAGCAGCTTGAGCAGCACCACCTGCTCCTCCAGCGCCTCGAGCAGTGGGCGGATCGAGGTGTCGAAGCTGTCGCCGAAGCGGGCCAGGTTCGCCGTACCGCCGACCACCACGCGCTCGTCGGAGCGGTGGTCGCTCATCGCCTCGACCAGGGTGTCGACCACGGCGACGGTGGGCGGCGAGCCGGTCGGGGCGCCGGTGTCGTCGCGGACCAGCGCGTCGAGGGCCGCGACGGCGTCGGCGATCACCTCGCCGGTGGCGGCGAGGTTGATCCGGGAGCGGAGGATGCCGAGCTCGTCGTCGTCGAGGTCGTCGTCGAGCTCGACCAGGCGCTGCTCGACCCGGCCGGAGCTGAGGATGAGCACCAGCAGCAGGCGCATCGGTGTCAGCGCGACCACCTCGATGTGACGCACGGTGGAGCGCGACAGGGTGGGGTACTGGACGACGGCGACCTGCCGGGTCAGCTGGGCAAGCAGCCGGACCGAGCGGTGGACGACGTCGTCGAGGTCGACCGCGCCCTCGAGGAAGCCCGCGATCGCCCGGCGCTCGGCCTGCGTGGTCGGCTTGACCGTGGAGAGCCGGTCGACGAAGAGCCGGTAGCCCTTGTCGGTCGGCACCCGACCCGCGCTGGTGTGGGGCTGGTGGAGGTAGCCCTCCTCCTCGAGCGCCGCCATGTCGTTGCGGATCGTGGCCGGCGAGACGTTGAGGTGGTGACGCTCCACGAGCGCCTTGGAGCCGACCGGCTCCTCGGTCGAGACGTAGTCCTCGACGATCGCCCGCAGCACGGCGAGCCTGCGCTCCTCCTGCATGCCCACCTCCTGCGACTTGGCACTCCATCATCGGGAGTGCCAATCCTAGCGCCGAGCCGGCCGAAAGCCCGGACCGGCGGCCACACCCTTCCTTCCATCCCGAGATTCAACTAGGTTAGGCTCACCTAATCTTCTCGTCCCGGATCTGCAAGGAGCGGACATGACGGTCGACCCCGGTCTCGACGTACGACGGCTCGCCGCGGCGGCGCGCAGCATCCTGGCCTGCCCCCAGGAGGTGCAGCTGGTCGTCGACGGCCTCGACGACGTGACCGCCGGGCTCGAGGACTCCGTGCTGGAGATGCAGGACCACGGCGGACGGCCGATGCTCTCCTGCCCCGCCTCCTCCGCCCTCGCGGTAGCCGCCACCGACCGGCGCGGCGCGCTGCTCACCGTCAGCAGCGGCCTGGGCAGCCCGCGCTCCACCGACCGGGACGCCATGCTCACCCTCTCCGGGCGCCTCGAGGCGCTCGGACTGGAGCAGTGCGAGTGCTGTGACGAGGTGCGGATGCGGGTCGGCCTCGAGCTGGACTTCGTGCTGCTCGCTCGGGCCAGCGCCCCCGACGACGCGCCGGACGAGACCCGCGTCCGGGTCCCGCTCACCGCCTTCACCTCCCCCGAGCACGACCTCAACCGGGGCTTCCTCCAACGCTCCACCGAGCACGCCAACCACTGCCACCAAGACGAGCTGCGCCGCGCCGTCGCCTCCCTGACGCAGACCCGCCTCGGCGAGGTCGTCGGCGTCCAGCTCACCGGCCTGGACGCCGAGGGCGTCGAGCTGCGCTGGGTGGACCTCACCGGCGCCCATCAGACCGTGCTGCGCTTCGCCCGGCCCGCCACGACCGCCCACGACCTGGGCGAGCTGCTGCGCACGGAGCTGCACGCCGGACTCTGCTGATCCTCGGAGATCGAGGAGGTCGCGCAGCAACCGGCACGAGACCCCCGTAGCCTGACGGCGTGCCGTTCACCGAGGTCGCGGACCGGGTCTGGGTCCGCCGCGTTCCGTCGTACGACGTCAACCTGGTCGCCGTCGGAGGCGAGCGCGGCCTGGTCGTGGTCGACACCCTGGCCACCGCCGCCGAGGCCCGGGCCGCCATCGCCGCGATCGGCGACCTGCGCGCCGGGCCGGTCGTCGCGGTCGTCAACACCCACGACCACTTCGACCACGTCCTCGGCAACGCC
Source organism: Nocardioides sp. S5-5 (assembly GCF_054954065.1). NCBI lineage: Bacteria > Bacillati > Actinomycetota > Actinomycetes > Propionibacteriales > Nocardioidaceae > Nocardioides > Nocardioides sp. S5-5. The sequence continues at coordinate 1,814,565 of NZ_CP199913.1, read as the reverse complement.
ACCTTCCGGGAGCGGTACGAGGGCGTCCCGGTCCACGCGACCGAGGAGGCCGCCGCGCGCACCGACCCCGCCGCGCCCCCCGCCGGCCACACCTTCTCCAGCGCCGCCGTCATCGACCTCGGCGACCGCCAGGTCGAGCTGGTCCACCCCGGCCGCGGCCACACCGCGGGCGACCTGGTCGTGCGGGTCCCCGACGCCGACGTACTGCTCGCCGGCGACCTGGTCGAGGAGTCCGCACCGCCGTCCGTGGGCGCCGACTCGTGGCCGCTCGAGTGGCCGCAGACCCTCGACCTCGTCCTCGGCCTGACCACGCCCTCGACCGTCGTCGTCCCCGGTCATGGCGGCATCGTCGACCGGCGCTTCGTCGAGGACCAGTGCGACGACCTGCGCGCCGTCGCCGAGACGATCCGCGACCTCGCCGCCCGCGGCGTGCCCGAGGCCGAGGCACTCGCCTCCGCCGAGTGGCCGCTCCCCGTCGAGGCGCTGCACCACGCCATCGGGCGGGGCTACGCCCAGCTGCCCCGAGTGCGGCGCCAGCTGCCGTTGGCCTGAGACCCCGCGTGTTCAGGCCGCGAAGTGCGGGGGTTCGGCCTAGGCTGGTCCGTCGTGGATCGCTACGGGACCGACGTGCTGGCCGGCGACTGGAAGGTCCCCAAGCGGGGCCGGGCCGTGGAGACGGCGGCCGACGCCGGGCTCGTGGTCGAGGAGGTCACCACCGACTGGTGCGGCGAGATCGTGGCCGTCGACCGCGACCTCGACACCGTCACTCTCGAGGACCGGCACGGCAAGCGGCGCACCTTCCCGCTCGGCACCGGCTTCCTGCTGGAGGGCAAGCCGGTGATCCTGGTGCCGCCGATCACGCAGCCGGGCCCGGTCAAGCCCGCACGTACGGCGAGCGGCTCGATCGCCGTCCACGACGCGAAGGCGCGCGTGGCCCGCGCCAGCCGGATCTTCGTCGAGGGCCGCCACGACGCCGAGCTGGTCGAGAAGGTGTGGGGCGACGACCTGCGGATCGAGGGCGTGGTCGTGGAGTACCTCGGCGGCGTCGACGACCTCGCCGACCACCTGCGCGACTTCGAGCCCGGTCCGCAGCGACGGGTCGGCGTGCTGGTCGACCATCTGGTCGCCGGCTCCAAGGAGAGCCGGATCGCGCAGAACATCATGAAGTCGCCCGTCGGCAAGGACGTGCTGATCGTCGGGCACCCGTTCATCGACATCTGGCAGGCGGTCAAGCCGCAACGACTCGGATTCGAGGCGTGGCCGAAGGTGCCCCGGGGCATCGACTGGAAGAAGGGCACCTGTCAGCAGCTCGGCTGGCCGCACCGCGACCAGGCCGACATCGCCCGGGCGTGGAAGCACATCCTCGGTGGGGTGCGGGGGTTCCAGGACCTCGATCCGACGCTGCTCGGGCGGGTCGAGGAGCTGATCGACTTTGTAACTGCGTGACAGGACGCGATCAGTCCCACGAGGGGGTTTCGTCGCGCCGCCCGCCGTTTCTGGACGGAGGAGCGCGCGACCGAGGAACGAGGGAGCGCGCGGGGGAGGAAGAAACGGCGCCAAAAGGCGGCGCGACATGCGCGAGCGAAGCGAGCGCCGAAATGGCACCGTGAGTCGGTCACGAGACGCACCGACCCCGCCCCATTCACAGCCCCGAGCGGAACCGGTCCAGCACCTCGTCGACCCGTTCCCGGTCCCGCGCCTCCAACGGGATCAGCAGCTCGGTGACGACGTCGGTGAGCTCGGCGATGCGCCGGTTCAGCTGACGGTTCTCCTGCACCTCCTCCTCGAGCACCCGGACCCGCTCGCGCAGGCTGGCGTGCTCGCGGAGCCGGCGGCGGGCCAGGCGGGCCCGGTGGGCGAGATCGGTCATGACTCCTCCTGGGTGAGTGCGGGCGCCGGCCAGGCGGCGCGGATCCGGCACACGGCCGGGTCGGGCAGGTCGAACATGTCCTCGCCGGGACCGGTGGTGAGGCGCTCGACGAGGCCGCCGGCGGCCTCGATGCCGCGACGCACCACCTCGACCGGCGTACGGCGGATCAGGCCGTCGCTCGCACTCGGCTCACCCACCGCGAGCTCGAGGAACAGCCGGCCGCCGCCGGGCCGCAGCGCCATCCGGGCGAGCAGCCACAGCTGGTCGAGGGCGGCGGGGTCGAGACAGCCGACGAGATGGCGGGCGTAGAGGTGGTGGGGATCGCGGGCCAGGCGGGTGCCCAGCAGCAGGGTGGAGCGGAGCTCGCCGAGGATCAGCTGGTCCACCTCCAGCGCCACCCCGGTCCGACGGGCCCGGCGCCGGGCGACGCCGAGTGCGCCCCGCGAGAAGTCCAGGGCCGTGACCCGGCGCCCCGACGCGGCGAACCAGAGCGCGTCGCGGCCGGTTCCGGTGCCGAGATCGACCACCGGCAACGAGCCCAGCTGGGGCGCCACCCACTGCGCGAAGGAGGACGGCGTCCGCGGCACCGCGGCCCGCCGGGGGCCGTTGTGGAGCTCGGTCCAGCGGCCCATCTCGGTGCGGAAGCCGCGCAGCCACCCGTCGAGGCGCCGTACGCCGGCCGGCGGGTCGGCGTACCTGAAGGACGGGTCCGGGGTGCGCCAGTGCGGGCCGTACAGGAACGCGAGCATCGCCTCAGGGTCGCGCGGCGCGGGGAACTCGTGCCCGTGCAGGGTGATCGTCGAGAACGGCACGATCGCCTCCCGCGGGAGCCGGCCGCTGCGGTTGCCGAACTGGTAGAAGGTCCCGTCGATGTGGAACGCCGAGAACACGTCGATGTGGCAGACCCGGCCGTCGGACAGCGGCAGCAAGAGCTTGACGTCGCCGCCCGACATCCGCAGCACCCGCCAGCCGCGGGCCCGCATCGCGCGGGTGATCCGGTACGACTCGGTGACGATGTCGGCGGGCGAGGTGTGCTCGGAGAGGTAGCACAGGTCGGTGTCGGAGTCGTGCCCGAGCATCCGGCCCTCGCGCACCGCCCCGAGCAGCGCCCCGTAGTTGAGGTACGCCGCCACGCCGGCATGCTCGCGCAGGTCGTCGATCGCACGGCGGGTGCCGGCGAGGATCTCGTCGCGGACCGCCTCGTCGGTGGCGGCGAACGAGCGGGCCAGGTGGCCGACCTTGTCGACGCTGAGGCGGTGCCCGGACCCGTCGACCACGGCGAGCGGGCCCTCGCCGGAGCCGAGACCGACCTCGGCGTCGTACAGCACCGCGACGCCGGCGGCGTCGGTGACCCGGACCCGGCCGCGGCCGCTGAGGTGCGGGCGGAGCACGCCCGGCCACGGCACCAGCACTCCCCCGGTCGCGGGCCGGCCGTCGCGCGCCGGGGTCAGCGACCAGACGTAGTGGCCGTCGATCTCGACCACCAGGGGCGCAGGCCCGGGCGGCACCAGCAGGCCGTCGTCGGAGACGGCGACGCTCATGCCGTCGAGACTCCGCGGTGGGCGAGCGCCTTGCGCAGCGCGGTCGACGAGGTCTGCAGCGTGTAGGGGAAGTAGGTGACCTCGACGCCGAGGGCGGCCATCTGCTCCTCGAGGCGCCGTCCCTTGGCAGTGCCCTGCCAGTCGTCGCCCTTGAAGATCCGGTGGAAGCCGACGTCGCGCCAGGAGTCGGTCTTGTCGGCGGTGCTCTCGGCGTAGACGGCGTCGACGATGCCGATCGCCTCGACGATCTCGAGTCGCTCGGCGAGGGGCACGGTCGGGAGGACGCCCTTGGTCGCGAGGCACACCTCGTCGGCGACGATGCCGGCGACGAGCACGTCGCACCACTGCCGTGCCTGGCGCAGTGCGTTGAGGTGCCCGACGTGGAACAGGTCGAAGGCCCCCGGCACGTACCCGATGACCGGGCCGATCACGGAGTCGACGACGTCACCCGACTTCTTCATAAAGTCGAGTGTAACACTATAGTTAGTAGGAGTTCACGTCAGCAGCCGACGCACGACCCCGTCCGCGAGCAGACGGCCGCGCCGCGTGAGCACCACCCGGTCGGGCCGGTCCTCGACCAGTCCGTCGGCGACCAGACCCGGGAGCGCGGCGCGCCCCGCCTCCTCGAGCACGTCGACCGGCAGCCCGGACCGCAGCCGCACCTCCAGCAGCACCCGCTCCACGCGCCGGGTCTCCGCGTCCAGCACCTCGCGTGCATGGGCCGGCGTGACGCCCTCGGCCAGCCGGCCGGCGTACGCCGCCGGGTGCTTGACGTTCCACCAGCGCACCCCGCCGACGTGCGAGTGCGCGCCCGGCCCGATCCCCCACCAGTCCGCGCCCGCCCAATAGCCCAGGTTGTGGCGGCAGCGCGCGGCGTCGTCGCGCGCCCAGTTGGAGACCTCGTACCAGCCCAGTCCCGCGCCGGCCAGCCGCTCGTCGGCCTGGACGTACTTGTCGGCCAGGTCGTCGTCGTCCGGCATCGGCAGCTCGCCCCGGCGCACCCGGCGGGCCAGGGCGGTGCCGTCCTCGACGATGAGGGAGTACGCCGACACGTGGTCGGGGGCGCAGCCGAGCGCCGCCTCCAGGGTGTCCTCCCAGTCCTCGTTGCTCTCCCCGGGCGTGCCGTAGATGAGGTCCACGCTCACCTGCTCGAACCCGGCGGCCCGTGCCGCCTCGACCACGCCCGGCACCCGGCGCGGGTCGTGGGTGCGGTCCAGCACGGCCAGGACGTGCGGCACCGCGGACTGCACGCCGAAGGAGACCCGGGTGTAGCCGGCCTCTCGGAGCCGCTCGAGGTAGGCCAGGTCGACCGAGTCGGGGTTGGCCTCGGTGGTCACCTCCGCGTCCGGCGCCAGTCCGAACTCCTCGTCGATCGCCCGCAGCATCCGGCCCAGGTCCTCGGGCGGCAGCAGCGTCGGGGTGCCGCCGCCGAGGAAGACCGTGTCGACCGGCAGGTCGCGCCGGCCCAGCACCCGCCGGGCCAGGCGCACCTCGCGTACCGCCTGCGCGGCATACGACGACCGGGACACGCCGGGCCCGAGCTCCTCGGCGGTGTAGGTGTTGAAGTCGCAGTATCCGCAGCGCACCCGGCAGAACGGGACGTGGACGTAGAACGCCAACGGGCGCGCGCCCAGCTCCGCGAGCGCCCGCTCGGGGAGAGACCCGTCGGACGGGACGGGATCCCCCTCGGGCAATGCGGACGGCACCCGGCCATCCTCCCAGCCGACAGGTCAGACAGGGACATTCAGGGAGACGGTGTAGCCCTCGCGGTCGCAGTGCCACAGGTAGATCGCGGCCCCGGCGAGCGGGGTCACCTCGTCCCCGTCGAGGTCGTAGACCTTGAGCTTCACGGTGGTCGGGATGCCCTCGGCGACGCCGGAGGCGCTGCCGAAGCTCGACGTGAGGTCGCTGCGGACGACGCCGGACTCGCTCAGCACGTCGGGGCCGTTGCTGCCGTCGCCCGGGTACGGGCCGGCCGTCTCCTCGGGGATCTCGCCCTCCCCCACCTCGACGCTGCTGTCGCCGCCCATGCCGCCCATGCCGCCCGGGGGCGCGCCGTTCGGCGGCTGGCCCTGGCCCGTCGTACCGGACGATCCGGTCGTGCTGGAGGACGCGGCCGTGTCGTCGGCACCGCACGCGGTCAGCGCGGCGGCGGCGCCGACCCCGCCCAGCAGGCCGAGCAGGCTACGACGCGCCATGATCTTCGGCAGGTCGTGGGACAGCCCGAGGTCGTGCTCTTCGGTCTCGTCGACTCCGTGGTGGTGGCTCATGCCCTGAGTCTCGGGGCCGGGCCTGTGAGCCTGCTGTGTCAGCTGTAGAAGGACGCGATGAGGTCCTTGTTGTTGGTCTCGACGACGTTGCGCTTCACCTTCAGCGAGGGGGTGAGCTCACCGGACTCGATGGTCAGGTCGTGGTCGAGCAGCTTCCACTTCTTGATCGTCTCCCAGCGGTTGAGCTGGGCGTTGAGCTGGTCGACGTACTCCCCGACCATGGCCTGCACGGCGTCGTCGTTGACCAGGGCGGTGTAGTCCTTGCCGTCCTTGCCGTTCTCAGCGGCCCAGCCGGCGATGGCGTCGGGGTCGAGGGTGATCAGCGCGGAGACGAAGTTGCGCTCGGCGCCGAAGACCATGAACTGGCTGACGTAGGGGCAGATCGCCTTGAACTTGGCCTCGATCGCGGGTGGGGCGATGTACTTGCCGCCGGAGGTCTTGAAGAGCTCCTTGATCCGGCCGGTGATCGTGAGGAAGCCGTCGGCGTCGAGCTCGCCCTTGTCGCCGGTGCGCAGCCAGCCGTCCTCGGTGAGCGCCTCGCCGGTCGCCTCGGGGCGGTTGTGGTAGCCGGCCATGACGTGCGGCCCCTTGAGCTGGACCTCACCGCCCTCGCCGATGCGGACCTCGGTGCCGGGGAACGGCTGGCCGACGGTGCCGAGCTTGTAGGCATCGGGGTGGTTCACCGTCGCGCCGGCGGCGTTCTCGGTCATGCCGTAGCCCTCGAGGATCAGCACGCCGGCCGCATGGAACCAGGCGGCGATGTCGGCGTTGAGCGCGGCCGAGCCGGAGATGAAGAACTTCACCCGGCCGCCGAAGCGCTCGCGGACCTTGCTGAAGACGAGCTTGTCGAAGAGCGCGTGCTGCACCTTGAGCGGCAGCGGCACGGACCTCCCGGCGAGCCTCAGCGCGTCGACCTTGCGGCCGACCTCGAACGCCTTGAGGAAGATCTTCTCCTTGGCACCGCCCTCGGCGGCCTGCATGGTCACGATCCGCGCGTGCGCCTTCTCGAAGATGCGCGGCGCGGCGCCCATGAAGGTCGGCTTCACGATGCCGAGGTTGTCGACGATCTTGTCGACCCGGCCGTCGATCGCGGTCGCGAAGCCGCAGGCGAGCTGGGTGGAGAGCAGCACCTTGCCGAAGGAGTGGGCCATCGGCAGCCAGAGGAACTGCAGGTCGTCCTCATGGAGGATGTCCTGGGCCTTGATCGCCTCGCCCTCGAACACCCAGGCACGATGCAGCGTCCGCACGCCCTTGGGCTTGCCGGTGGTTCCGGAGGTGTAGATCAGGGTCGCGAGCTGATCGGGTCCGATCGCCTTCGCGACCACGTCGACCGCGTCGGCGTTCGTGACGAGGTGCGCGTCGCCGAGCTCGGCGAGCTGGTCGAGCGAGATCACCCAGTCCTCGTCAGCACCGTCCGCGAGTGCCGCCTCGAAGCTGACCACCTTCGTCAGCTCGGGGAGCTCGGCGCGGTGCTCGCGCAGCTTGGCCAGCTGGGTCTCGTCCTCGGCGAACACGATCCGGCACGCCGAGTCGCTGAGGATGTACGCCGTGTCCTCGCCGCCCGTCGACGAGTACACCGTCGTGGTGGCACCACCCGCGCACATCACCGCCAGGTCGGCCAGGATCCACTCGTAGCGGGTGGACGACGCGATGCCGACCCGTTGCTCGGACTCCAGGCCGAGCGCGAGCAGGCCCGCCGCGAGGCGGCGTACCCGGTCACCGGCCTGACGCCAGGTCACCGACTCCCACGCCTCACCCCGCGGGAAGCGGAAGGCCTCCCGGTCGGCACTCCTCTCGACCCGGTCGAGGAACTGCACCGCGCAGTTCGCCGGCATGTGCTCGAGGAAATTGGTGTCGTGAATGATGGGCATGACGCTCCCTGCGTTGCTCGTCTGCTCGTCCAAGACCGGTGTGACTGAGCAGTAACCTAGGCCACCGGCTCCGCCGGGGGTAGCGAACCGGCCGTCCTCTGGACGAATTCCTCGGCTTTGTCGCGGACCTTGGGCAGCAGGCCCTCGACCACCAGCAGGTCCGGAAGCCGGCTGCGGTCGGTGTTGAGCGCCACGAACATGTCCCGGATCGTGCGGCCGTGACCCGGCGCGTGGACCACCTCGAGCTGATCGCCGGGGGCGATGATGCCCGTCTCCAGCACCCGCAGGTAGGGACCCGGGCGCGCCTCGCGCGTGAACCTCTTGACCCAGGCCCGCGGATCGTAGCCGCTCTCGCCCATCCAGCCCTTGAAGTCGTTGCAGGGCGTGCGCACGTAGACCGCCTCCAGCAGCACACCCACCCCGGGCTCCCCCACCCGCAGCCGGGTCCCGATCTCCAGGCCGTTGAGGTCGATCCCCTCGGTGGTCAGGTTCTCGCCGAACTGGCCGTCGCGGATCGGCACTCCGAGCTCGGCCTCCCAGAAGTCGAGGTCCTCGCGGGCGTAGGCGTAGACCGCCTGGTCGGGCCCACCGTGGTGCTGGGTGTCGGAGACCGAGTCGCCGTCGATCCCGAGCTCGTGGACCGCGACCGGGGCGGTCACGGGTCGCTTGTCGATCGAGGTGCGACCGAGGCCGGCCCACTCCTTGTCCTGCGGCTGGCCGACACTGATGCTGCGTACGAACGACATGACGTGAGGCTACCTTCGCGGTAGGAGACCGGCGGTCTTCTCCTGCCTGACGCCGAGGCCGGCACCGGCCGTCGGCGAGGGCGACGAGGACTCCTAGTGTCCCGGACACTAGTCCTGCACCGCCTTCGCGACCGTGATGCACGCGGTGACGTGGTGTCGCTGGGCGGCAGTGAGCGCCCGGCGGGCGCGGACGGCGTCCTCGTGGGCCCAGTGCGCGTTGAGGACCGAGCGGACCACGACCCAGTCCCGGGCCCGTGCCTCGTCCAGTCCGGCGGCGTCGACGAGGGCGTGGAACCGACGCCGGATGCCGTCGCGGACCGAGCCGACCGCCCACGGCGCGGCGTACTCGTCGAACCGGTCGCGCAGCATCGGCTCCAGCTCGTAGTGCGGGTCGCCGTTGGTGGGCTTCGGGTCGATGACCAGCCAGGCGTCCTCGCCGTCTCGGCGACCGCGCAGCACGTTGCCGTAGTGGAGGTCGCCGTGGATCACGGCGGTCGGCGGCTCGACAACCAGGTCCCGGGCCAGGCCCAGCGCCTGGTCCACGAGGCGGCGTGGGATCGGGACGGTCCCGGCGTCACGCGCCAGCGCCGTCGTCCAGCGCTCGACGTACGACGCCTGGGCGCGCAGCTGGGGCATCGGCGACACGTGCAGATCGGCGTACCTGCTCGCGACGATCTCGCACGCCTCGACGTCCCATGCCTCGGTCAGGTCCTCGCGCTCGAGCCGCTCCAGCAGCAGCGCCCGGCGTCCGGGATCGGCGCGCAGCAGCTGGACCGCACCGCGCCCGCGCCAGCGCCGCAGCGCGAGATGCTCGTGCTCGGACTCGTCGTCGGGCAGCCCCACCTTGAGCGCGGCGGACGTGCCGTCGGCGGTGGTGACCGGCAGCACGAGGGAGCAGAAGCCGTGCCAGCTCTCCCCCTCCGGCGTCAGCTCCCACTCGTCCAGGACGGCCTGCGTGGTCACCGGGAGCCGGTCCAGCCACGCCGCCCACTGCGGCCCGAGGTGGCGCTGGTCGTCCAGCTCGGCAGGGATCATGCCTACTTCTTCGGCTTGTCGCCCGCCGGACCGGTGGTGGACAGCGCGGCGACGAAGGCCTCCTGGGGCACCTCGACCCGGCCGACCATCTTCATCCGCTTCTTGCCCTCCTTCTGCTTCTCGAGCAGCTTGCGCTTGCGGGTGATGTCACCGCCGTAGCACTTGGCGAGGACGTCCTTGCGGATGGCGCGGATGTTCTCGCGGGCGATCACCCGGGCGCCGATGGCGGCCTGGATCGGCACCTCGAACTGCTGCCTCGGGATCAGCTCCTTGAGCTTGCCCGCCATCATCACGCCGTAGGAGTAGGCGGCGTCCTTGTGGACGATCGCGGAGAAGGCGTCGACGGGCTCGCCCTGGAGCAGGATGTCGACCTTGACCAGGTCGGCGGCCTGGTCGCCGGAGAACTCGTAGTTGAGCGAGGCGTAGCCCTTGGTCTTCGACTTGAGCTGGTCGAAGAAGTCGAAGGCGATCTCGCCCATCGGCAGCGTGTAGCGCATCTCGACCCGGTCCTCGGACAGGTAGTCCATGCCCTGCAGGGTGCCGCGCTTGTGCTGGCACAGCTCCATGATCGTGCCGATGTAGTCGGCCGGCGCGAGGACCGTGGCGTCGACGATCGGCTCGCGGACCTCGGCGATCTTGCCGTCGGGGTACTCGCTGGGGTTCGTGACGGTGAACTGCGTGCCGTCCTCCATGACGACCTCGTAGACCACGTTGGGCGCGGTCGAGATGAGGTCGAGGTTGAACTCGCGCTCGAGCCGCTCGCGAGTGATCTCCATGTGCAGCAGGCCGAGGAAGCCGCAGCGGAAGCCGAAGCCCAGCGCACCCGAGGTCTCCGGCTCGAAGGTGAGCGCGGCGTCGTTGAGCTGGAGCTTCTCCAGCGCGTCGCGCAGCGTCGGGTAGTCGTCGCCGTCGATCGGGTAGAGGCCGGCGAACACCATCGGGTTGGGGTGCTCGTAGCCGCCCAGCGGCTCGGCGGCCTGACGCCCGTTGACCGTGACCGTGTCACCGACCCGGGACTGCCGCACGTCCTTCACGCCCGTGATCAGATAGCCGGTCTCACCGACGCCGAGCTTGGCGGCCTTCATCGGCTCGGGGCTGATCACGCCGACCTCGAGCATCTCGTGGAGCGCTCCGGTCGACATCATCTTGATCTTGTCGCGGTGCGACAGCTCGCCGTCGACGACCCGGACGTAGGTCACCACGCCGCGGTAGGTGTCGTAGACCGAGTCGAAGATGAGGGCACGGGCCGGGGCGCTCGCGTCGCCGACGGGCGCCGGGACCGACTTCACGATCTCGTTGAGCAGGGCCTCGACGCCGACACCGGTCTTGGCCGAGGTGAGCAGCACGTCCTCGGGCTCGCAGCCGACCAGGTTGGCCAGCTCGGCGGCGTACTTCTCGACGTTGGCGCTGGGCAGGTCGATCTTGTTGAGCACCGGGATGATGTGGAGGTCGGCACCCATTGCGAGGTAGAGGTTGGCCAGGGTCTGCGCCTCGATGCCCTGGGCGGCGTCGACGAGCAGGATCGCGGCCTCGCACGCCTGCAGCGATCGGGACACCTCGTAGGTGAAGTCGACGTGGCCCGGGGTGTCGATCATGTTGAGGACGTAGGTGCCCGGCTCGGCGCCCGCCTCGTTGTCGGCCGTGACCGTCCACGGCATCCGGACGGCCTGGGACTTGATCGTGATGCCGCGCTCGCGCTCGATGTCCATCCGGTCGAGGTACTGCGCCTTCGCCTCGCGCTCGCCCACCACGCCGGTGAGCTGCAGCATCCGGTCGGCGAGCGTCGACTTGCCGTGGTCGATGTGCGCGATGATGCAGAAGTTGCGGATGATCGCGGGGTCGGTGTGACCCGGCTGCGGGGCGGCGGCAGACATGGTGCGGCCATTGTCCCGGATGCCGCTCCGGTTCGCTAAACCGTCGCCGGTCGGGAGTCCTCGAGCCCTCCGCCATGATGGGCCCGTGTTCCCCACCGTCATCCCTCACGGCCGGACCGCCCGGCGCCTGTCCTGGGCGCACCTGCCACCGCTCGTGCGTCGAGCGGTCGAGCGGCGGCTCGGCTCGCCGGTCGTGGACGCCGTCTCCCAAGACAGCGGGTTCACGCCCGGGTTCGCCTCGGTGCTGACCTGCGCCGACGGGACCCGCGCCTTCGTGAAGGCGGCCTCCACCAAGGCGCAGCGCGTCTTCGCCGACGCCTACCGCGAGGAGGCCCGCAAGCTCGCGACGCTGCCGGCCGCCGTACCGGCGCCGCGGCTGCTGTGGACCGACGAGGTCGCCGACTGGCTCCTTCTCTCGACCGAGTACGTCGACGCGCGGGCTCCGCGCCGCCCCTGGACCGCCGAGGACCTCGCCGACGCGTCGGCGATGGCGGTGACGATCGCCGAGACGCTCACCCCCGCGCCGCGGATCGCCCTCGACAGCGCTGTCGAGGACTTCGCCTCCTGGCCGGCGCTGTGGGACCGGATCGCCCACCCGCGGCGAGCCGAGCTGCGCGCCCTGGCCGACCGGTACGCCGAGGTCGTCGCCGGTGACACCGTGGTCCACACCGACGTCCGCGACGACAACATCCTGATCCGCGCCGACGGCACCGCCCTGCTGTGCGACTGGAACTGGCCCAGCGTCGGCGCCGCCTGGCTCGACTCCCTGCTGCTCCTGGTCGGCCCCCGCGGTGACGGCCTCGATGTCGAGGCCCACATCGCCGCCCACCCGCTGCTCGCCGGCGTGCCGGCCGAGGACGTCGACGTGTTCCTCGCCCTCCTGCTCGGCTTCTTCGCCGCCAACGCCGACCAGCCGGTCCCCGCCACCTCGCCGCACCTGCGTGCCGCGCAGGCCTGGCAGCGCGACGTCATCGACCACTGGCTGGCCGAGCGGCGCGGCTGGGGCTCCTGAGCGGCCGCCCGATTTGGGCGGCGGATCGACCCACTGTTAGCCTTGCTGGTCGCGTCTCCGCGTTCCCTCCTGCCCGCCGTCCGGCGGTCGGGACCAAGGCGACCGAGGCGCGCTCCGGACCAGAACCAGCATCCCACCTGACACAGAGGCGAGTAACCCGTGGCGAACATCAAGAGCCAGATCAAGCGCAACAAGCAGAACGAGAAGCGTCACCAGCGCAACAAGGCCGTCAAGTCCGGCCTGAAGACCGCGATCCGCAAGTTCCGCGAGGCCGCCGAGGCCGGCGACAAGGACGCCGCTCTCGCGCTCAGCCGCGAGGCCACCAAGAAGCTCGACAAGGCCGCCTCCAAGGGCGTCATCCACAAGAACCAGGCCGCGAACCGCAAGTCGTCGATCTCGAAGCAGGCCGCCTCTCTCTGAGGCCCGGCCCTGGCTCCGGTCCGGAGCCATCACGTCAAGGGAGTCCCCGTCCGGGGGCTCCCTTCGTGATTTCACGGAGCCCGCCGCGCAGCACAGTCCCCGCACCATCTCGCCGGGTCTCGTGACGGTCGCTGCGCGACCTCCTCGACCTCCCGCGGTCAGGAGCGGCGGAGGGCGGTGATCGTCAGCACCAGCCGCTCGAGGGCGTACGACGCGTCGCTGGCCGCGCCCTTGATGTCGGCATCGGCCTGGGCGACGGCGCGGATGGCGCGGGCCAGGCCGATGTCGGTCCAGCCGCGGGCCTGGTCGCGCAGCGAGCGCAGCTTCCACGGCGGGACGCCCACCTCGCGGGCCAGGTCGGCCTCGCGCATGCCGCGCGGAGCACTGACCATCCGGGCCAGGCCGCGGGCGCTGCCGGCGAAGGCTGAGGTGATCAGCACCGCGGCCGTGCCGGCGTCGAGAGCCCAGCGCAGCTCCTCCAACGCCACCCGGTCCCGGCCGGCGAAGGCGGCATCGGCCACCGCGAAGGACTTCGCCTCGGCTCGCCCACCGAAGTAGCGGCGGACCTGGGCCTCGCCGATCCGTTCACCCGGGAAGTCGTTGGTGAGCTGGTGAGCGGCACCCGCGAGCGAGCGCAGGTCGCGGCCGATCGCCTCGATCAGCACGTCGGCGGCCTCGCGGTCGATGCTCGCACCGTGGCGGCGCACCTCGTTGGCCACGAAGCCCGGGTAGTCCGACGGCTTCAGCTCCTCGGACTTGTGCTCGATGACCGGCTTCAGCTTGCGCAGCTTGGTGAGCACGCCGCTGCCCTTCTGGCCGCCGCCGTGGACCAGGACCAGGGCCACCTCGTCGACGGGCGCGGCGGCGTATCCCAGCAGGCCCGCGACCGACTCCTCCGGCAGGTTCTCCAGGCCGCGGACCACGACACAGCGCACCGCCGAGAACAGCGACGGCGCCGCCATCTCTCCCAGGGTGGCCAAGGTCAGGTCGGAGGCCGAGCTGTCGGCGAACTCGGCCTCGGCGTCGTGGGCGCGCACGACGGCCTTCACGTCGTCGACCGTCCGTGCGCCGAGGAACTCCTCCTTGCCGGTGACCAGGATGACCCGACCCAGCACGTCCTCGGCCTGCATGTGCTCACCCTCCCACACGCCCCCGACACGACTCCCGGCACCTGGAGAGTCGCTCAGCGCCGGTTCACCACCCGGATCCCACCCGAGCCGTCGGCCACCACCGCGACGTCTCCGTCACGGTCGGTGCGCAGCACTCGCGCCCCGGCGGTCTCCAGTCCGCGGACCACCTCGGGCGAGGGGTGGCCGTAGTCGTTGTCGACCCCTACCGAGATCAGCGCCACCTCCGGCCGCAGCCCGGTCAGCCAGGCCAGGTCCTGGTGGGAGCTGCCGTGGTGGGGCACCTTGAGCACGTCGACGTCCAGGTCGCCGACCAGCGCCGCCACCTCGGCCTGGCCGGGCGGCTCCAGGTCACCGGTCAGCAGCAGGCGCAGACCGGCCACCTCGACCAGCAGCACCACGCTGGCGTCGTTGGCGGTGCTGCCGTCACCAGGCCCCTCGACCGGGCCCGGCAGGTCGGGGTGGAGGATCTGCACGGTGGCATCGCCGAGCCTCCGCGTGACGCCGTACGACGCGACCGACACCGGCACCCCGGCGGCGGCCGCCGCCCGCCGGACCAGGTCCACGCCGCCGGGTGGGTCGGCCAGCGCGGTGGTCTCGATGGCGCCCACGGCACGTGCGTCGAGGACCCCGTCGAGTCCGTCGACGTGGTCGGCATGGAAGTGGGTGAGCACGACCAGCGGCACCTGCTCCACGCCCAGCCGGTCCAGGCAGCGGTCGACCGGCCGGGGATCGGGTCCGGCGTCCACGACCACCGCGGAGTGCGGGCCGACGGCGATCGCGAGGGCGTCGCCCTGGCCGACGTCGCACGCCACCAGCACCCACCCCGGCGGTGGCCACGGCCCCGACCTGGGCCAGAGCCGGCCGGGCACCCCGAGCACGACGAGCAACAACAGCACGGCGAGCAGGACACCGACGGCGCGGTGACGCACCAACCGCGGCAGCGCCAGCGCCACCAGCAGGCAGAGCACGGCGAGCATCCCGAGGGCGAGCGCCCCGGTCCCCCAGCCGATCGCGGCACCGGGCAGGGCGGCGGCGCGCTCGGCGACGGCGATGATCCAGCCCACGCTCCAGCCGGCCAACGTCCCGCACAGCCGTCCCGCTCCCGGCCACATCAGTCCGGCCAGGCCGCCGGCCAGGCCCAGCACGGTCGCCGGACCGACCGCGGGACCCGCCAGCAGGTTGGCACCGATCGCCACCAGGCTCACCTGGCCCGACAGACCGGCGATGACCGGCGTGCAGGCCAGCTGGGCCGCGGTCGGGATCGCCACCGCCTCCGCCACGGCCCTCGGCAGCCACCGCGCCAGCGCCCGCGTGAGCGACGGCCCGAGCAGCACGATGCCCGCGGTCGCCAGCGCCGACAGCGCGAACCCGGCGGAGACGGCCAGCTCCGGCTGCACCAGGACCAGGCCGGCCACCGCGACGCCCAGGGCCCGCAGGCCGCGCCGGCGCCCGTCGGGGCCGAAGGCGAACAGCCCGACCGCACCCATCACCGCGGCCCGCAGGACGCTCGGCTCGGTGCGGGCGAGCAGCACGAACCCGACGATCCCGGCCAGGCCGACCACCGCCAGCCACCGGCGGCGCACTCCCGCCGCCCGCGCGAGCAGCAGCAGCGCGCCGACGACGAGCGTCAGGTTCGTCCCGCTGACAGCAGTCAGATGCGTCAGGCCCGTCGTACGGAAGTCACGCTCGAGCGCCTCCGGCAGCCCAGCGTCGTCACCGTCGACTAGGGCCGGCACCAGACCCGCCTGGTCGGGTGGCCGGTGCGCGACCGCGCGCCGGAGGGAGGCGCGCACGGCCGCGGATGCCCGCCACCAGGGGTCGGGGCCGCGGATCCGTACCGGGGCGCGCGCACCGGTGAGCAGCGCCGCCGTCGCCGGGTCGTCTGCGGTGACCAGCCGCCCCTCGGTGACGACCCGCTCGCCGAGGACTGCCCTGGCCCAGCCGGGGGCGCCGATGACGACGACGCTGCCGCCGATGCGCAACCGGCGACCGCGAGCCGTCACCTCTCGCACCCGGAGCCGGACCACGACCTGCGGCCCCGCGCGCCCCGTGATCTCCCGTGGGTCGGAGACGACGGTGCCGACCAGGTCGGCGGTGGCGCGCTCGGCCGCGAGGTCGTGGAGCGGCGAGCGGCGCACGGCGTCGTGCCGCAGCGTCGTGCCGGTCACCGCCGCGCCCGCGACGGCCAGCACCGCGAGCAGCAGGCGGAGCCCGCCCGGCGGCAACCGCGGGGCGAGCGCCCAGACCACCAGGCCCAGCGCGACGAGACCGGCACCCGCGCCCCGTCCCGACTGGTGCGCCGCGATGGCGCCCAGCCACGCGGCCGCGCCCAACACGGGCATCCGCGGATCGGGCAACCACCGCTCGGGCAGCTGGACGTGGGACGCGGCTGTCCTCGTTGTGGACGCTCGATGGTGCAACCAGATCGCCGTCGCGCCCACGCCTTGCGACGGCAGCCCTGCGGTGCCGCTCGCTCGGGCGCCCGTCCACGGATCGAGGCTAAGGTTCCGCGAGTGACCCGCTACAGCTCCGCCGAGCTCGCCCGCGGCGCGCTCGGCGCCCTCCTCGGGATCGCCGTCGCCGGCGCGACGGCGCAGGCCGTCCCGGGCGGTCCCGAGCTGCTGCCGTTCATCGTCGCGCCGATGGGGGCGTGCGCGGTCCTGCTCTTCGCGGTGCCCGCCAGCCCCCTCGCCCAGCCGTGGCCGGTGCTCGGGGGCAATCTGGTGTCGACCGCGATCGGCCTGGGCGCGCACTGGCTCGTGGACGACGTCCTGCTCGCCGCCGCACTCGGAGTGGGGACGGCGATCGGCGCGATGATGCTGCTCGGCTGCCTCCATCCGCCGGGAGGCGCCTGCGCCCTGCTGGCCGCCACCGCCACCCCGGCCATCCACGAGCAGGGGCTGCTGTTCGTGCTCACGCCGGTCGCGGTGAACACGGTGGTGCTGCTGGCGATCGCGGTGGCGGTCAACAACCTGAGCGGACGGAGGTACCCGCACCGGCCGAGCGCTCCCCCGGCCGCCTCTGCCGCCGCCGCGGCCCTCGGCATCACGACGCCCGACGTCGAGCAGGCGATGAAGCGCCTCGCCGACCGGCTGGACGTGCTTCCGGCCGACATCGTCTCGATCGTGCGGGACGCCGAGACCCACGCCCTCGACCGGCGGCTGGGCTCGATCCCGGTCTCGCGGATCATGAACACCGACGTCGTGGTGGTGCATCCGTTCGAGTCCATCTATCGCGCTCGGACCCTGCTCGTGCAACGCCAGGTCAAGACGCTGCCGGTGATCGACGCCGAGCGGCACGTCGTCGGGGTGGTCTCGATCATCGATCTGTTCACCCGCGACATCGTCGAGCTGGAGTCGGTCGACTCGATCATGCGGACCGACGTCACCACGATCGCCGCCGACACCCCGGTCGCCGACCTGGTCCCGATCATGACCACCGAGGGGTACAAGAACGTGCCCGTGGTCGACGAGGAGGGCCGCCTCGTCGGCATGATCACCCGCGGCGAGCTGATCGCCGTGCTGCACCGGGCGCTGCTCGGCGCCACCTGATCCGGTCCGGGTCATCGCCGCTCCTCAGACCGTCACGCGCGGGGCGATCTGGGCAAGGGTCTTGTCGCCGATGCCGTCGACCTCGAGCAACTCGTCGACGCTGGTGAACCCGCCGTGGGCGTCACGCCAGGCGATGATCGACTGGGCCGTCACCGGCCCGACCTGGGGCAGTGACTCCAGCTCGGCCTGACCGGCGGTGTTGAGGTTGACCAGCGGACCTCCGGGCGCGGCACCGCCGCCGGTCGCGGCGCCGGCAGCCCTCGCGTCCACCGGGTGAGCACGCCCGCCGACCACGATCTGCTCCCCGTCGACCAGCACCCGGGCGAGGTTGAGCGGAGTCAGGTCGACGCCCCTCCGGGCGCCGCCGGCCGCCTCGAGGGCGTCGGTGACCCGCGCCCCCGCCTGCAGGACGACGATCCCGGGCCGCCGTACCTTGCCCGCCACGTCGACGGTGACGGTGACGGTGGCCGGACTCGGCGCCGAGGTGGCCGGAGCCGTGGCGGCCGCCGGGGCCGTCGCCGCGGGCGGGGCGGGCGTGGCCCCGACGAGCGGGGCGGTCGGCTCGGCGGAGACCGGGGCGAGCGACTCGGCCCGGTCGCGCAGCACCCACCAGGTGGTCACGGCGAGCGCGAAGGCGACCGCCAGCGCGACGACCGCCACCTGAGCCACCCCGAGCGTCGGCAGCCGGTCGACGAGCGGGGCGACGGCGCGTGGCAGGCGCCGGAGTCGGGCCCGGCGGGCAGCGTGCCGGCCCGGCTCGGGCAGCTGCGGAGCCTCGGGCCCCGTCCGGTCCGCCATCGCGCCACCGACCACCGTGTCGGGCACCTCGGGGACCAGCGCCAACGGGCGCCCGGACCGCGCGGGATCGGACACCCGGGTGTGGTCGGCCCACCAGGGCTCGACCGGATCCGCCGGCTCCCCTGGCTCCCGCGGAGTCGCCGGATCCTCCGGAGCCGGGACCGCGACCCCGAGGTCGGCGGCGATCAGCGCGAGCCGGCGGGCCGCGGCGTCGGCGGGCGGGCTGGAGCGGGCGGCGGAGCGTCGTACGGACATGGCGGCACGCTAGGTCGGGCTCCGCTCATCCGGCCGGCGGAGCCGGCCGGCCTGGGGACGAGCATCGTCCGATCCCCGCCTGTGGACAGCCGACGCACCCCTGCGTGACCAGAGGGACAGGAGCGTCTCAGCCGACCGGCGCCACGCAGATCGCCAGCATGCCGGGGCCGACGTGCGCGCCCAGCACCCCACCGAGCTCGACGCAGCGCACGACCTCGCCCGACCGGGCCGGCACGATCTGCTCGCCCAGCTCCTCGGCCAGCCGGGCGGCCATCGCCGCGGCCCGCTCCTCGGCGGCCAGGTGTGCGACGCAGACCTCCACCGGCGCCTCTCCGGCGGCCTCGACGGCGAGCGCCTCGAGACGGGCGATGGCCTTGGCTGCGGTGCGGACCTTGGCCTGCGGCGAGATCACGCCGTCGACGATGCCGAGCAGCGGCTTGACTGCGAGCGCGCCGCCGAAGACGGCTGCGGCGGCACCGACCCGTCCGCCGCGGCGCAGGTACTCGAGGGTGTTGACGTAGAAGAGCGAGGTAGCGGCGGCGGCGCGGACACGAGCGGCCTCGGCGGCCTCGGTCGCGGTACCGCCGGCGGCGATGACGGCGAGGGCCGACTCGACGGCGTACCCGGTCGCGACGCCGACCTGCCGGGTGTCGACACAGGTGACCGGCACCGGCGCCTGCCGGGAGCCGACCAGCGCCGACTCGAAGGTGCCGCTGACCTCGGCGGAGAGGTGGATCGAGACGATCTCGGTGGCGCCCTCGGCGGCGAGGCGGGCGTACAGCTCCGCGAACACCGTGGGCGCCGGCCGGGACGTGCTGACGGCGTGCTTCTCCCTGAGCGCGACAGCGAGCCGCTCGGGCGTGACCTCCTCGGCGCCCTCGTCGTAGACGTCGTCGTCGATGACCACCTGCAGCGGGACCACCTGGACCCCGCTGGCAGCGGCCACCTCGACCGGGACGGTCGAGGTGGAGTCGGTGACCACGACGATCGACATGTCGCTGAGGCTATCGGCTCGTGTCGCGGACCTGGGTGACGCAACCGCCAGAATCGTCGCCGGGCTCAGACGACGATGTTGACGAGCTTCGGCGCGCGGACGATGACCTTGCGCACCTCGCGCCCGTCGATCGCCTTGACGACGGCCGGGTCGGCGAGCGCGGCGGCCTCGAGGTCGGCCTCGCTGATGTCGGGGGCGACCTCCAGCCGGCCGCGCACCTTGCCCTGGATCTGGACGACGGCGGTGACCGCGTCCTCGACCAGCAGCGCCGGGTCGACGGTGGGCCAGGCGGCCTGGGCGACCGACGGCTCGTGGCCGAGGCGGGCCCACATCTCCTCGGCGGTGTACGGCGCCACCAGGGACAGCAGGATCGCCACCGTCTCCGCGGCCTCGCGCACGGCCGGGTCGGCGGGGCCGCAGCCCGCGTCGATCGCCTTGCGGGTCGCGTTGACCAGCTCCATGGTGCGGGCGACGACGACATTGAACCGGTAGGAGTCGAGCAGGTGCCCGGCCTCCTCCACGGTCTTGTGGGTCACCTTGCGCAGGGCGACGTCGCCGCTGGAGACGTCGACGCCGGCAGCCGACGTCACGTCACCGGACAGCCGCCAGGCGCGCTGCAGGAACTTCGCCGACCCGGCGGGCGAGACGTCGGCCCAGTCGATGTTGTCCTCCGGCGGGCTGGCGAAGACCAGGGTGAGGCGGACCGCGTCGACGCCGTACTCCTCCAGCTGGGCGCCCAGCGCGACGCCGTTGCCGAGCGACTTGCTCATCTTGTGGCCGTTGTTGATGACCGTGCCCTGGGAGAGATAGGCCGAGAACGGCTCGTCCCAGTCGATCAGGCCCATGTCGCGCAGCGCCTTGGTGAAGAAGCGCGAGTACAGCAGGTGGAGCACGGCGTGCTCGGAGCCGCCGAGGTAGAAGTCGACCGGCCCCCAGGCCTTGGCCAGCGCGGGATCGAAGGCCTGGGCGTCGTCGTGGGGCGAGAGGTAGCGGAAGAAGTACCAGGACGAGTCGACGAAGGTGTCCATCGTGTCGGTGTCGCGCTCGGCGGGGCCGCCACAGGTCGGACACGCCACCTCGACCCACTCGCGGGCCGCGCCCAGCGGCGAGGTGCCCTTGGGCTTGAGGTCCGCGCCGCGCAGCTCGGGAAGCTCGACGGGCAGCTGGTCCTCGGGGACCGGCACCTCACCGTCGACGGGGCAGTGGATGATCGGGATCGGCGCGCCCCAGTAGCGCTGGCGCGAAAGCAGCCAGTCGCGCAGCCGGAAGTTGACGGTGCCCTCGCCGTGCCCGCTCGCCTCGACGGCGGCGATCGCCTTCGACACCTCGGCGGCCTTGTCGTAGGGCTGCTCGTCGTCGTAGACGGCGACGATGGGGAGCCCGAACTTCTCGGCGAACTCGCGGTCGCGCTCGTCGTGGGCCGGGACCGCCATGATCGCGCCGGTGCCGTAGTCGGCCAGCACGTAGTCGGCCGCCCAGACCGGGATCTGCTCGCCGGTCAGCGGGTTGGTGGCGGTGACGCCGAGGTCGACGCCGGTCTTGGGGCGGTCGGTGGCGAGCCGGTCGATGTCGGAGGCCTTGCGTACGTCGGCGAGGTAGTCCTCCAGCGCCTGCGCCCGCTCGGGCGCGACCAGCTGCTGGGCCAGCTTGGCGTCGGCGGCGACGACCATGAAGGTGGCGCCGACCAGGGTGTCGGGACGCGTCGTGAAGACGATGATCGGGTCATGGCCGGCGACGTCGAACGACACGTGGGCGCCCTCGGAGCGGCCGATCCAGTTGCGCTGGGCGTTGACGACCTTCGCGATCCAGGTGTCCTGCAGGTCATCGAGCGAGTCGTAGAGCTCCTGGGCGTACGCGGTGGTCCTGAAGTACCACTGGGTCAGCTCCTTCTTGGTGACCTCGGCGCCGCACCGCTCGCAGGTGCCGTCGGCCAGCACCTGCTCGTTGGCGAGCACCGTCTGGTCGTCGGGGCACCAGTTGACGGCTGAGTTCTTGCGGTAGGCCAGGCCCTGCTCGCGCAGCTTGAGGAACAGCCACTGGGTCCACTTGTAGTACTCGGGGTCCGAGGTGTGCAGGCGGCGGGACCAGTCGAAGCTCAGGCCGTACTTCTTGAACGAGCTGAACTGGGTCTCGATGTTGGCGTAGGTGTAGGTCGCCGGGTGCTCGTCGTTCTTGATGGCGGCGTTCTCGGCCGGCAGGCCGAAGGAGTCCCAGCCCATCGGGTTGAGGACCTCGAAGCCGCGGAACCTCTTGTAGCGGCACAGCACGTCGTGCAGGGCCATCACCTCGGCGTGGCCCATGTGCAGGTCGCCGCTGGGGTAGGGGAACATGGTCAGCCCGTAGAACTTGGGCTTCTCCCCCGCGAGCACGGTCGCGTCGACGGCGCGGAAGGCGTCGAGGCGCTCCCAGACCGGAAGCCACTTCTCCTCGACGGCATGGACGTCGTAGTGGACCTCGGGGGATGCGACCGTTTCACTCACGGCCCAAGGATAGTCGCCGACGGACCCGACTCAGGCCTCGGCCTCACCCGTCTGGACCCGCCACAGCGCGGCATAGGCGCCGCCGAGGGCGACCAGCTCGTCGTGGGTGCCCGCCTCGGCCACCCGGCCGCCGTCGAGGACCCAGATCCGGTGGGCATGACGGACCGTCGAGAGGCGGTGCGCGACCACGATCGTGGTGCAGCGCTCGCCCGCGACGCGCAACGAGCGCTGGATCGCCGCCTCGGTCTCGTTGTCGACCGCGCTGGTGGCCTCGTCGAGCACCAGCAGGGCCGGCTCGCGCAGCAGCGCCCGGGCCAGCGCGATCCGCTGCCGCTGGCCGCCGGACAGGGTCACGCCCCGCTCGCCCACCCAGGTGTCGTAGCCGTCGGCCAGCCCGTCGACGTACGACGCCACGGCGGCCGCCTCCGCCGCGGCGACCACCTGCGCCCGGCTCGCGTCGGGACGGCCGTAGGCGATGTTGTCGGCGATGGTGCCGGAGAACAGGTAGATGTCCTGGGCGACGTAGCCGACCGACCCACGCAGCGAGTCCCAGTCGAGGTCGCGCACGTCGGTGCCGTCGAGCAGCACCGCGCCGGCCCGCGGATCGTCGAAGCGCAGCACCAGCCGCAGCAGCGACGACTTGCCGGCTCCGGTGGGGCCGACGATCGCGTGCGTCTCCCCCGCCGGTACGACGAGGTCCAGGTCGTGCAGGACGTCCGGCCCGTCGGCGTACCCGGCCCGGACGCCACGCAGCTCGACCCGGCCGCGGACCGGCCGCGCCAGGGTCCGCGCGCCGGCCGGCACGGTCACCGGCTCGGCGAGCAGCGCCAGGATCCGCGCGGTCGACGCCCGGCCGCGCTGGTAGAGGTCGAGGACCTCGGCGACGTCGGTCATCGGCCACAGCAGCCGCTGGGTCATGAACACCAGCACGGAGTAGAGGCCGAGCTCGAGGTCGCCGTCGAGAGTCGCCCAGCCACCGAGCAGCAGGGTGCAGGTGAAGCCGGCGAGGATCGCCATCCGCACCAGCGGGACGAAGGCGGCCGAGGAGCGGATCGCGCGCAGGTTGGTGTCGCGGTAGGCGGCGGAGACCTCCTCGATCCGGTCCCGCTCGCGCTCCTCGGCGGTGAAGGACTTGATGGTGGCGATGCCGGCCAGGTTGGCGCTCAGGGCGCCGGACAGGTCGCTGACCTTCTCGCGGACGTCGTCGTACAGCGGCTCGAGGCGGCGCTGGAACACGAGCGAGCCCAGCACGATGACGGGGATCGGCAAGAAGGCGTAGAGCAGCAGCTGCCAGGAGGCGACGGCGAACACGATCCCGACGAGCAGCACGTTCAGCGCGGTCTGCAGGATCGCCGGCAGGCCGATGTCGAGCATCCGCTCGAGCTGGTTGACGTCGTCGTTGAGCGTGGCGAGCGTCGCGCCCGCGGTCCGCGACTCGTGCCAGCCGAGGTGGAGGTGCTGGGCGTGGTCGTAGGCCTCGACCCGCAGGTCGTGCTCGACGGCCTGGGCGAGCCCGCGCCACAGGACGGCGGCGGCGTACTCCGAGGCCGACTCGACCACCCACACGACGATATTGATGAGGGCCAGCCAGGCCAGCTGGGCATGGCGCGACTCGGCCCCGACCAGGCCGGCGACGAAGGAGTCGGATCCGCGGACGACGACGTCGACCGCCGCGCCGATGAGCAGCTCCGGGACGACGTCGGCGACCTTGTTGAGCGTCGACATCGCCACCGCCAGCACGAACCGCCCGCGGTAGCGCCGGTAGCGCTGCCACAACGCGGCCAGTGGCCCGCTCACCGCCCTGCCTCCGCGCCCCGCGCCCAGGCGGTCCACAGCCGCGCGTACGGCCCACCGGCCTCCCGTAGCGCCTCGGGGGTGTCGAGCTCGACCAGCCGGCCGTGCTCCATCACCGCGATCCGGTCGCAGCGGGCGGCCTGGCTGAGCCGGTGGGCGACGATGATCGTCGTGCGCCCGGCGGTCGCGCGCTCGATCGCCTCCTCGAGCTGACGGGCGCCGGCGCTGCCGGCCTCCGCCGTCGCCTCGTCCAAGACGACGACCGGCGGGTCGGCCAGCACCAGCCGGGCGAGTGCGACCTCCTGGGCCTGCAGCGCGGTGAGCGGGTGACCGCCGGAGCCGATGGCGGTGTCGAGCCCGTCGGGCAGCGCCCGCGCCCAGCCGAGCGCCCCGACCAGGTCGAGCGCGGCGACCAGCTGCTCCTCGGTGGCCTCGGGCCGGGCGAGGAGCAGGTCGTCGCGCAGGGACCCGCGGAACAGGTGGACGTCCTGGGTGACCAGGGCGGCGGAGTGCCGCAGCACCTCGGGCGGCAGCTCGCCGGTGGTGGCGCCGCCGAGCCAGACCTTGCCGTCGGTCGGCAGCCGCAGCCCGGTGACGAGGGCGCCGAGCGTGCTCTTGCCGGCGCCGCTCGCGCCCACCACCGCGAGCCGCTCCCCCGGTGCGACCTCGAAGGACAGCCCGTGCAGCACCGGGTGGTCGGGGTGGTAGCCGAAGCCGACGTCCTCGAAGCGCACCGAGCGGTCGGCCACGGGCAGCTCACCCCCCTCGGGCGCCGTGCGCCGCGGCGCCTCGAGGACGCCGACCAGACGACCCAGGCCCGCGGCCGCGGACTGCACGTCCTCGAGCAGCGCCAGCACCATGTTGATCGGGTTGAACAGCCGGATGAACATCAGCGCGGCGGCCGTCGCCGCGCCCGCGGTGACCGCGTCGCGCGCCACCAGCCAGCCGCCGACGCCGAGAATGGCGCTGGTCCCGACGTACTCCGCGAGGTTGAGGCGCTGGAAGAAGACGGTGCGCATCCGCACCGCGTCGAGACGCAGTCCGCGGGTGGTGAGCGCTCGGTCGCGGATCGCGGTGCGGTGCCGCTCCCCCAGGCCGAGGGCGCGGACCGTGCCGCTGGCCTGCACCGACTCGAGCAGCTGCTGCACCTCGGCCCCCTCCGCTCGCGCCAGGGAGCGGTACGTCGGCCCGGCGAGCCGCAGGTAGCCGCGGGTCGCCCCCGCCTGGATCGGTACGGCGACCAGCGCCGCCAGCGCGAAGCGGTAGTCGACGACGGCGAGACCCACCAGGCTCAGCGCAAGGGTGATCGCGGCGCCGCCGAACCGGCTGAGCACCGCCCGCACCACGTCGGCGAGCGCGCGCACGTCCTGGCTCACCCGGGCGAGCAGGTCGCCGGTGCCGGAGTCCTCGACGACGCCGTAGTCCAGGTGGAGGGCGTGCTCGAGCACCTCCTCGCGCAGCTCGGCCACGGCGGGCTCGCCGACGCGGGCGATCAGCAGCTCGGCCGCGAGCCCGGCCAGGCCGGCGATCGCGGCCAGCACGACCAGCTGCACCACGGACCCGGTGAGCGAGCCACCGGTCCCGAGCACCTCGTCGACGACCCGCCCGATCACGAGGGGCACCGCGATGCCCGCGGCGGCCGCGACGACCATCATCACGACGGCCGCGGCGGCCAGACCCGCCCGGGGGCGCAGGATCCGGCGCAGCTCGCGCAGGGTGGCCCGCCCGGAGGCCACACCGATCAGGGTGCTCATCGCAGCACCGCCGCGGCATAGGCGCCGTGCTCGAGCAGCGCGTGGTGGGTGCCGACGGCGACCCGGTCGTCGAGCCAGAGCACCTCGTCGCAGGCGTCGAGGAGGACCGGGCTGGTGGTCAGCACGATCGTGGTCCTCCCGGCGCGCAGCGTGCCGAGGCGGGCAGCGATCAGCGCCTCGGTGACCGAGTCGACCGCGCTGGTGGGCTCGTGCAGCACGAGCATCGGCGGATCGAGCGCGAGCGCCCGGGCCAGGCCGACCCGCTGCCGCTGGCCGCCGGAGAGCAGGTGCCCGCCCTCGCCGACCTCGGCGTCGAGGCCGCCGGGCAGCACGTCGAGCACGTCGGTGACAGCGGCCGCGTCGAGTGCGGCGCCGACCGTCGCGGAGTCACCGACATTGGCGGCAAGGGTGCCGGTGAACAGCCGCACGTCATGGGGTACGACGACCAGCGCGTCCCGCAGCGAGGCGGGGTCGGCCGCGCTCAGTGCCAGCTCACCGAGCCGGACCAGGTCGCCGTCGGGGCGGGGCTCGCCGGTGAGCGCCGCCGCGAGCCGCTCGAGCCGCTCGGGGCTGCCGACGACGCCCGTCAGGACGCCGGACCGGAGCCGGAGCGGGCTCGGCAGATCGAGGACCCGGCCGTCGACCGAGATCTCGTCGGGACGTCGTGCGACCGCCGCGGCGCCGTACGCCGGCGGGTCGGTCGCGAGGACCCCCGCCACCCGCACTGCCGCGGCGCGCACGGTCGCGAGCTCGGCGAAGGTGTAGGCGACCAGCTGCAGCGGTCCG
This sequence comes from Nocardioides sp. S5-5, assembly GCF_054954065.1. Classification (NCBI taxonomy): domain Bacteria; kingdom Bacillati; phylum Actinomycetota; class Actinomycetes; order Propionibacteriales; family Nocardioidaceae; genus Nocardioides; species Nocardioides sp. S5-5. The sequence continues at coordinate 1,788,384 of NZ_CP199913.1, read as the reverse complement.
GAGAGGAACTGGGCCAGACCCAGCGCGGCGACCAGCGCGCCCAGGCTGAGCTCGCCGTCGAGCGCGAGGCCGCCGGCGACGGCGACCGTGGCCGCGACCAGCAGCGCGGGCGCGAGGGCGGCGAGGGCCTCGAAGCCGGCGCCCGCGCGGGCACTGCGCAGCGCCGCCACCAGGGCCCGGCCGCTGACGCCCCGGAACCGGCGACCGGCGGCGTCCTCGGCGGAGAGGCCCTTGAGCACCCGCAGGCCGGAGAGCAGGTCGGCGGCGGCGTCGGCCGCCTCGGCGCTGGCCGCGCGGTCGGCGACGACCCGTCGCTCGAGCAGGGTGGACACGCGGTGCAGCAGGAGGGCGACGAGCACGACGCCGACCACGACGACCAGGCCGACGACGACGTGGATCCGCAGCAGCGCCACGACGGCGACGAGCATCCCGGCCACACCGGCGGCGAACATCTGCAGCACGCTCGAGCTCTCGGCGACGGTGCGCACGTCGGAGGAGGCGACCTCCGCCAGGCCGCCGGAGCCGCTCTCGTGGGGGCCGACGCCGCGCACGTCGAGCAGGTGGGCCGCGACCCGGCGGCGCAGCGCCACCTCCGCGTCGGCGGCCACGCGGGTCGCCGTACGGTCGAAGCAGCGGTAGGAGAAGGACAGCAGGGCGAAGGTCGCGCCGAGCACCAGCAGCCAGACGAGGAGCGCCCGGTCGTCGCGGGCGCTGATGCCTCGGTCGAGCGCGAGGCCGACCACGACCGGCACCAGGGCCTCGCCCGCCTGGTGGCCGATCGCGCAGACGGTCGCGAGGGCGACCCGGCCGCGGTGGGTGGTGATCGCGTCGCGCAGCAGGCCCTGCGCCGTCGGGGTGGCCGGCTCAGCCATGACTGCCCAGGGGAAGCACGAGCGGGGCGCCGGAGACCGGGCCTGGGAGCGCCGGGCTCACAGCCCGAGCTCGGTCAGGCGGGCGTCGTACTCGTCCTCCAGGTCCTCCTCGTCGCCGCCCTTCTCCCAGATCGCGTCGAGCGCGGCGCGGGTGTCCTCGTCGAGGCCGTCGTAGCGCTCGCGCCACTTCTCCGCGTCCTCGATCCAGTACCCGACCGTCTTGTACGACGTCGCCGGCAGCCGCAGCTCGTGGCGCAGGTGCTTGCGCACGCCGCGCAGCACCTTCGACTCCCCCGCCACCCAGACGTACCCGACGCCCTCGGGCCGTGGCAGTGAGCGGACGATCTCCTCGATCCGGCTCGGCGCGTGGCCGTTGCCGCCGTGGACCCAGACCACCTCGAGGTCAGGGCGCGCCCCGACCTCGACCTGGTACGCCGCGCCGGGCACCTCCAGCACCAGCCGGGTCGCGACGTCCGTCGTCTCCGCCAGCCGTACGGCGGCCGGCAGCCCGGCGTAGTCGGCGACCAGGACCTGCCACTCCAGGTCCGCCGGCGGGGCGTACAGCGCGGTCGGCGTGTTCAACCCGATCACCTGACCGGGCGTGGCCTGGCGGGCCCAGGTGGCCGCGACGCCACCCTCGTGGACGACGAAGTCCACGCTGAGCCGCCGCGCCGCGGCGTCCCACGCGCGCACCGTGTAGGTGCGCAGCCGGTCGAGGTCGATCGAGCCGTAGTCGAGGTTGCCGTCGACGACGCCGGGCAGGTCCGGGCGCTGGTCGGGGTCGGCAGGGAAGAGCAGCCGGATGTACTCGTCTCCGACTCCGGTGGACCGGTAGCCGGCGAGTCCCTCGCCCCCGAACACCACACGCCGCATGCCGCCGGTCAGGTCGACGGCGTCGAGGACCTGGGCGTGGTGGACGCTCATCGCGATCTCCGCGGCGCTCACCTCGCCAGCGCCTTCTCGACGACGTCCAGGACCGGGACGGACAGGGTGGCGCCGGCCAGCAGGGAGCGGACATGGGAGGAGCGATGGATCATCGAGACATGCCTCTCAGGATTAAGTAAGGCATACCTTATTATGCCGTCGGGGTTCGAGCAGCGCTGGGTCCGCATCGCGGCCGTCGAGCAGGCGCACTACCGTGCGGACATGACCGTCATCGATCTCTTCCGCCTCGACGGCAAGGTCGCCGTCGTCACCGGCGCCAGCTCCGGGCTGGGCGTCGACTTCGCGAAGGCGCTGGCCGAGGCCGGCGCGGACGTCGCCCTCGGCGCGCGTCGCGTCGACCGGCTCGCCGACACCGCCGCGCTCGTGGAGGCCGCCGGCCGCCGAGCGCTGTGCGTGCAGACCGACGTCGCCGATCCCGCCTCCTGCCAGGCACTCGTCGACGCGGCGACGGCCGAGTTCGGCCGGGTCGACATCCTGGTCAACAACGCCGGCGTCGGCACCGCCGTACCGGCCACCCGGGAGACACCCGAGCAGTTCACCCAGGTCATCGACATCAACCTCAACGGCAGCTACTGGATGGCCCAGGCGTGTGGCCGGGTGATGCAGCCGGGCTCGAGCATCATCAACATCTCGTCGGTGCTCGGCATCACCACCGCCGGTCTCCCCCAGGCCGCGTACGCCGCCTCGAAGGCCGGCATCATCGGCCTGACCCGCGACCTGGCCCAGCAGTGGACCGGTCGCAAGGGGATCCGGGTCAACGCCATCGCGCCGGGCTTCTTCGCCTCCGAGATGACCGAGACCTACCCGCCGGGCTACCTCGACTCCCAGCAGGCCCGCATCCCCGCCGGCCGCAAGGGCGACCCGCGCGAGCTCGCCGCCACCGTGGTCTTCCTCGCCTCCGACGCCGCCGGCTACGTCACCGGCCAGACGCTCCCCGTCGACGGCGGGCTGACCATCACCTGACTCCCCCTTCCGCCGACCCGGCTGAAACAGACCCGCGGGATACACTGACCCGGCTGAAACAGACCCGCGGGAGACGCCGACCGGGAGTAAGCCAGCCCTGGTGCGAGTGAGTCTGGGGCGGGTCAGCCACGTCGAGCAGCTCGTTTGCGCCGGGTCAGCCACGTCGAGCAGCTCGTTTGCGCCGGGTCGGCCGTGCTGGGGTGGCTCGGAGGCGTGCGCTACCGCACCGGGTGGTGGCTGGTGATGGAGATCCGGTTGAAGGCGTTCATCGTGATCGCGACCCACGCGACCGCGCTGTAGGCCGCGTCGCCGAGCACCGCGCGGGCCTCGTCCTCGGCGTAGCGCCGCTCGTCGGGCTCCGGCAGCCGGGTGATCGACTCCGCGAGCTGCAGCGCGGCGCGCTCCTGCTCGGTGAACAGCGCGGTCTCCGACCAGGCGTCGAGCACGATCAGCCGGCGCTCCGACTCCCCGGCCTCGACGGCGCGACGGCGGTGCAGGTCGAGGCAGTACGCGCAGCCGTTGAGCTGCGAGATCCGGATGTTGATCAGCTCGACGAGTCGGCGGTCCAGACCGGTCGCCTCCGCCGCGGCGCCCACCTCGAGGGCGAGCGCCGCCGCTGCCTGGTACGACGCCGGGTGCGCCTTGTCGAGGAAGACGTCGCGGCGAGGCTCGGTCGCGCTCATGCAGCCGGATCGGTGATGTCGTCGTACTCGGGGTGCTTGGTGATCCACCGGGCGACGTAGGGACAGTGCGCGACGATCCGCCTGCCCTGCTCGCGGACGTCGGCCAGCGCCGCGGCGACCAGCTCGCCGGCGAGCCCGCGGCCGCCGTACGCGTCGTCGACCTCGGTGTGGACGAAGTCGACGTGGACGTCGTCCGGCAGCCGGTACTGCGTGAAGCCCGCCAGGGTCTCGCCGTCGTGGATCTCGTAGCGGTGCTTGTCGGGGACGTGGACGTAGGTGATGCCGCTGTTGTCCGGAGCGTCGGTCATGAGCCCATCCTGCCGGGCGGTCCGACAAAAGACACGGAGGCCGCCCCGGGTGGGGCGGCCTCCGCGCAGTGCGTCAGCGGGTCAGGCGCTCAGCGCAGGTCCCAGCGGTCCGCGTCCATCACCTTGGTCCAGGCGGCGACGAAGTCGTGGACGAACTTCTCCTTCGCGTCGTCGCTGGCGTAGACCTCGGCCAGGGCCCGCAGCTCGGAGTTGGAGCCGAAGACCAGGTCGTTGCGGCTGCCGGTCCAGGTGCGGCCGTCCTCGGTGGTGCCGCGGAAGACCTCCTCCGAGGAGTCGACGGCGGTCCACGTCGTACCGAGCTCGAGCAGGTTGACGAAGAAGTCGTTCGTCAGCACGCCCGGGCTCTCGGTGAGCACGCCCAGGTCCGAGCCGTCCCAGTTGGTGCCGAGCACCCGGAGGCCGCCGATGAGGGCGGTGAGCTCCGGCGCGCTGACGCCGAGCAAGTTGGCCCGGTCGACGAGGGCGAACTCGCTGGGGTACTTGCTCGACTTCGGCAGGTAGTTGCGGAAGCCGTCGGCCTTGGGCTCGAGGTAGCCGAAGGACTCGACGTCGGTCTGCTCCTGCGTCGCGTCGCCACGACCGGTCGTGGTGCGCACCGTGACGGTGACGCCCGCGGCGGCGGCCGCCTGCTCGACGCCCACCGAGCCGGCGACGACGATCGTGTCGGCCAGGGAGGCGCCCTGGGCGGTCGCGATCTCCTGCAGCGTCGTGAGGATCGGCGCGAGCTCGGCCGGACGGTTGATCGCCCACGACCGCTGCGGCTCCAGGGCGATCCGGGCGCCGTTGGCGCCACCGCGCTTGTCGGAGCCGCGGTACGTCGACGCGGAGGCCCACGCCGTCGAGACGAGCTGCGACACGGACAGACCGGCCGCGGCGATCGCCTTCTTCAGCTCGGCGACCTGGTCGTCGGAGAGGGCCGTGCCGGCGGGGATCGGGTCCTGCCAGACGAAGTCCTCGGCCGGGACGTCGGCACCGAGGTAGCGCGACTTCGGGCCCATGTCACGGTGGGTCAGCTTGAACCACGCCCGGCCGTAGGCGTCGGTGAACGCGGCCTGGTCGTCCTTGAACCGCAGCGAGATCTCGCGCATCTCCGGGTCCTCGCGCAGGGCGATGTCGGAGGTGAGCATCCGCGGCTCGCGCTTCCCGTCGCCGAACGACTCGGGCACCATGTCGGAGCCGCCGCTGTTCGCGGGTCGCCACTGCTTGGCGCCGGCGGGCGACTCGAAGAGCTCCCACTCGTAGCCGAAGAGGATGTGGAAGAACTCGTTGTCCCAGCGCGTCGGGTGGTAGGTCCAGGTGACCTCGAGGCCCGAGGTGATGGCGTCGATGCCCTTGCCCGAGGCGTGCGAGGACCTCCAGCCGAGGCCCTGCTCCTCGATCGGGGCGGCCTCCGGCTCGGGGCCGACGGCCTCGGCGGGGCCGTTGCCGTGGGTCTTGCCGAAGGTGTGACCGCCGGCGATCAGCGCGACGGTCTCCGCGACCGTCATGCCCATCCGACCGAAGGTCTCCTTGATGTCGACGGCCGACGCCAGGGGGTCGGGGTTGCCGTTGGGGCCTTCGGGGTTGACGTAGATCAGGCCCATCTGGACCGCGGCCAGCGGGTCCTCGAGGTCGCGCTCACCGGTGTAGCGCTCGTCGTCGAGCCACTCGGTCTCGGGACCCCAGTAGACGTCGTCGTCGGCCTCCCAGACGTCGGGGCGGCCGCCGCCGAAGCCGAAGATCGGGAAGCCCATGTCCTCCTGGGCGACATTGCCGGCAAGGACCAGCAGGTCGCCCCAGGACAGGGACTTGCCGTACTTCTTCTTCACCGGCCACAGCAGGCGGCGAGCCTTGTCGAGGTTGCCGTTGTCGGGCCACGAGTTCGTCGGGGCGAAGCGCTGCTGACCGTGTCCGGCGCCACCACGTCCGTCGGTGGCACGGTAGGTGCCGGCGGCGTGCCAGGCCATCCGCACGAACAGCGGGCCGTAGTGGCCGAAGTCGGCCGGCCAGAAGTCCTTCGAGTCGGTCAGCACGACCTTGATGTCGGCCTTGACGGCCTCGAGGTCGAGGGCGAGGAAGGCGGCCTTGTAGTCGAACTCGCCACCGAACGGGTCCGCGACGGTCGGGTTCTTCGCGAGCACCTTCAGGTTCAGCTTGTTCGGCCACCACTGCTGGTTGGCCGACCCCTGCGTGGGGTGGGTCAGGCCGTGCATGACCGGGCACTTCGCCTGGGGCTGCTCGGCGTCCTGCGGGCCCTCGCTGACGAGGGGCTCGGTGTGCTGGTTGTTGTCGGGCATCGGGTTCCTTCCGGGACCTACTGGGGGCGGGATGAGCAGTCGGGGCACAGGCCCCAATAGATGACCTCGGCTTCGTCGATGACGAACCCGTGGGAGTCGGACGCGGTCAGGCACGGCACGTGGCCGACCGCGCAGTCCACGTCGGCGATCTCGCCGCACGAGCGGCACACGACGTGGTGGTGGTTGTCGCCGGTGCGGGTCTCGTAGCGCGCGACCGAGCCGGCCGGCTTGATGCTGCGCACCAGTCCGGCATGGGTCAGCGTGTGCAGCGAGTCGTACACCGCCTGGTGGGAGACCTCCGGCAGCAAGGCGCGCGCCGCGGAGATGATGGACTCGGTGTCCGCGTGGGGGTGCGCATGCACCGCCTCGAGGACCGCGAGCCGGGGTCGGGTGACCCGGAGCTCGACGTCCCGCAGCTGCTGCTGGAAGTCGGGCGCCGTCATGGGACCAGCATGCCATCTTTCTTGAATCAGTCAAGACTCGACGATGCGTGTCGTGACTGCTCCCCGACGACAGGGGTACCGCCCGACCATGGACATCTCACCCGGCTGGATCATCCTCGGCGTGGTCGTCGCCGCCTTCATCGTCGCGGGCCTGCTCTGGGCCTTCGTCGCCGACCGGCGGCGCAACGAGGAGGTCGCCCACGACCCCGAGCGCCTCGACCCGCGCCATCGCGGGCCCTCGGGCGAGGGCTGAGCACACCGCCGCCGGGATAGCCAGGACCCGGAGCCTCGACTCGACGTGAGGCCCCGGGAGGACGACCCAACTCACGACCGCCCGCTGACCCGGTCGGCGAGCGTCGCGATCCACGAGGTACGACGCCCGCCGCGCGCCTCGAGCCGGTCGGCCAGCCCGTAGCCGCGGTACAGCCCGTGGATGCCCAGCCAGCGCAGCGGCTCGGGCTCCCAGGGCCGGGCCCGCTGGTCGACCCACGGCAGCGTGGTCCGGTCGGTGCGCTCCCCGGCGACCAGGTCGGCGAGGGTGCGGCCGGCCAGGTTGGTGGCGGTGACGCCGGTGCCGACGTACCCTCCGGCGTGACCGAGGCCGCTCGCGGCGTCGTACCCGACGGTGGCGCGCCAGTTGCGCGGCACGCCGAGGACGCCGCTCCAGGCGTGGGCGATGCCGACGTCCCTCGTCTGCGGGAACCAGGAGCCGAGCACCGCGCGCAGGTGCTGGACGGTGCGGTCGGGGATGTCGCCGTCGAGGTCGGTGCGCGAGCCGAAGCGGTAGGGGTGGCCGCGGCCGCCGATCGCGATCCGGCCGTCGGGCGTGCGCTGGGCATAGGAGTAGACGTGGGCGAAGTCCTCGAGGGTGTCGTGGTGCGCCCACCCGATCTCGGCCCAGGCGGCCTCCGGCAGCGGGTCGGTGACGATCATCGAGGAGTTCATCGGCACCCAGGTCCGCCGCTCCCCCGCCAGCCCGGCCGTGAACCCCTCGGTCGCCCGGATGACGTGCCGCGCCCGGACCGTGCCCCGGTCGGTCTCCACCCCGCCGGCGGCGATCGAGCGCACCGTCGTGCCCTCGTGGATCCGTACGCCGCGCTCCCGCACGACCCGCGCCAGCCCGTCGACGAGACGCGCCGGGTCGATCCGCGCGCAGTGCGGCTCCCAGACCGCCGCCCGGGCGCCCGTCACCCGGATCCGGGCGTCCGCCTCCGCCGCGGTCAGCAGCCGCGCTCCCGTCTCCGGCCACCGCTCCGCGGTCCTCGCGGCCTGGTGGGCCCGGGTCTCCTGGGCGGCGTTCCGCGCGACCAGCAGGGTCCCGCCACGCCGTACCTGCGCGTCGATGGCGTGCCGCCGCGCCACCCGGATCACCTCGTCGACCGCGTCGTTCATGGCGAGCTGGAAGCGGGCGACGTCGGCGCGCGGATGGGTGGTCGCGTAGCCGTCGAGCCCGCCGGTCACCGACGCCGACAGCCACCCGCCGTTCCGGCCCGACGCGCCGTACCCGGCGAAGCGCTGCTCGAGGACGCGCACGTCGAGGTCGGGACGGATCTCGGCGAGGTAGTACGCCGTCCACAGCCCGGTGTAGCCGGCGCCGACGACCACCACGTCGGCCTCGACGTCGCCCGGTAGCGGATCGCGCGGCTCCGGGAGGCCGAGGCCGGCCCACCAGTACGAGACCCCGCCCCTCGCTCGTGCGCTCGTCATCCGGCGAGCCTAAGCCTGTAGGTGACGCCTGCTCGTCCGGTGTGCGTCCGTGCTCCTGCCATTCCCGCGTGAGGACCCCCACGGTCCTCACGCGGTCACTCGGACCAGCCCAGCTCGACGTACTCCGGTGTGAGCTCCCCCCAGGAGGGCACGCCGAGCAGCTGCAGGGTGCGGGTGACCTCGGCGGCGAGGATCTCCAAGACCCTGACCACGCCCCGCTCACCGCCGGCCATGAGCCCGTAGAGATAGGCCCGTCCGACCAGCACTCCGGCAGCGCCGTGCGCCACCGCGACGACGGCGTCGGCCCCGCTGAGCACGCCGCCGTCGATGTACACCTCGGCCCGACCCTCGAGCGCGGCCACCGTCGGGCCCAACAGCTGCAGGGGCACCGGCGAGCGGTCGAGCTGGCGACCCCCGTGGTTGGAGAGCACGACCGCGTCGGCACCGGCGTCGACCACGGCGCAGGCGTCCGCGACGTGCTGAATGCCCTTCACGACTAGCGAGCCGGGCCACTGCTCACGCAGCCAGACGAGATCCTCGATGGTCGCCGAGGGGTCGAACATCGAGGCGATCAGGTCGCCGAGCGCCCCTGGACGATCCGAGAGCGACGCGAAGCGCAACGGCTCCGTGGTCAGCAGATTGCCCCACCACCAGGGCCGCCGGGCCATATCGAGCAGCGTCCGCGCCCTCAGGCTGGGTGGGATGGTGAGCCCGTTGCGCGTGTCCCGGTGCCGGCCGCCGCCGACCGGCGTGTCGACGGTCAGGACCAGGGTGTCGTAGCCGGCGTCGGCTGCGCGCCGTACCAGGTCCTTGCTGGCGCCGCGATCGCGCCACAGGTACAGCTGGAACCACCGCCGGCAGGTCGGCACGGCGTCCGCGAGCGCCTCGATCGAGGTGGTGCCCATGGTCGAGAGCGTGTAAAGAACGCCCATCCGGCTCGCGGCCCGAGCGACGGCGATCTCTCCCTCGTGGTGCATCATCCGGGTGAAGCCGGTGGGTGCGAGCACGATGGGCAGCGCGCTCGTGCCGCCCAGCAGCACCCTGCTCGTGTCGACGGTGCTCACGTCGCGCAGCACCCGAGGTCGCAGGCGGGCCGTGCGGAAGCCGTCGCGCATCCGGTCCAGCGCGATCTCGTCCTCGGCAGCGCCGTCGACGTAGTCGAACACCGAGCGCGGCACCCGCTTCCGGGCGAGCCGGGCCATGTCCGACACGGTGGCGGCCCGGGCGAGGCGCCGCTCGGTCGCACTCGCCTTGGGCACCTGGAGGTTGAGCAGTGGCCGCAGCTCCGACCATCGCGGACGCTGGCGGGTCACGCCTCCTCCGCGCGGCTCGTCGCGGTCCCGACGGCCAGCTCGACCAGCGATCGGACGATGGCGCCGGTGCCACCGGTGGGCGTGTAGTCGTAGGGCTCGCCGGCGTTGAAGGCCGGTCCGGCGATGTCCAGATGTGCCCATGCCGTGCCCGGCGCGACGAACTCGCGCAGGAAGCCGGCGGCGAAGCAGGCTCCCCCGTGGGGTGCGTCCGCGTTGTGCTGACGTACGTCGGCCACCCGGCTGGAGGACACCTGCGCCTTCATCTCGACGGGGATCGGCATCCGCCAGGCCGGCTCACCGGCACGCGCGGTGGCGGCGAGCACACGCGCGGACAGCGAGGCGTCGTTGTCGAACACCGCCGTCGTCCGGATCCCGAGCGCGATCATCGCCGCATAGGTCAACGTGGCGACGGTGACGACGGCGTCGGCGCCGTCCTCGCCAGCGAGGGTCAGCCCGTCGGCCAGCAGCAGGCGCCCCTCGGAGTCGGTGTTGTGCACCTCCACCGTGGTGCCGTTGCGCATCCGCAGCACGTCGCCGGGCTTGAACGCCCCGGGACCGGGCAGATTCTCCGCCAGACAGGCGTACGCCGTCACGCTCACCTCGAGGCCCAGGTCGGCGATGGCGCAGAGGGCCGAGACCACCGCGGCGGCGCCGGCCATGTCGAACTTCATGTCCTCCATCGCGGTCGCGGGCTTGAGCGACAGGCCGCCGGCATCGAAGGTGACGCCCTTGCCGACCAGCACGAGGTGCTCGCGGGCAGCCGGTGACCGGTACCTCAGCCGAACCAGACAGGGCGGCGCCGCCGAGCCGCCACCGACGGCCAGGTGCCCGGCGCAGCGCTCGGCGGCGAGTCGCTCGTGGTCCCACACGTCGACCTCCACCCCGGGAGGCGCCGCGGCGGCGATCTGGGCAGCGAGGTCGGCGGGCCGCTGGTCCGACGGCCCGGTGTTCACCCAGTCACGGGCGCGGAGCACGGCCTCGGCCACGACCCGCGCCCGCCCCAGGGCGCGGTCGAGCTCCTCAGCAGCCACCTGGCGGGCCAGGACGTGGACGTCTCGGTCGGGAGCGGGCGAGCCGGCGTACAGGGTGAATCGATGGTCGGCGAGCAGCACCCCTTCCGCAACGGCCGCGGCGGCAGCCGACGTCGCGGGGTGGAGATCCACGACGACCCGGGCCGCGGCGGGCAGCGCGCGCCAGGCCCGTGCCGAGGCCCGGCGCAGCTCGTCCTCGTCGGGCTCGGCCCGAAGCGGTACGGCGACCACCAGCGGCGCCGGGGCGCCGCCGGGCGCCAGCACCACGGCGGCGCCGTCCGGCGCCGGGTCGAACCCGAGCAGGTCGAGCTGTTCTCGCAGGCCGTGGGCGTCGCCCGGTCGGCCGTCGCGGATCCCGATCACCCAGGCGTCGGCGGCGCGAGAGGACTCCGCGTTCGCAGCAGGGTGCAGCCGGCAACTCATGAGTCCACCCGCGCCGTCAGCCGACCGGTGCGTCCCAGGTAGCGCGCCGGGCCGTCGTCAGGATCACCCAGGAGCAGCAGCACCTCGTGAGCGCCCATGACCGGCCGCACCGCGACCAGATGGGTGGCGTCCAGCCGAACGACGGGGAAGGGCCGCGGGTCGACGAGCTGCTCGGCCTCGGGGGTGAGCGGCTCGACCGCCACCCAGGTCTGTCCACCGTCGGCGTAGATCCGCGTGGACGTCATCAGGTTCACGTAGGTGCCGTTCGCGAACGAGGCATCCACCGGCTCGGGCGCCTCGGGCACGGTGATCGGCTCAGGAGCCGACACGTCCGCGGTGATCGCCAGCAGCTCACTTTGCACGGCCTGGTTGAACGCCAGGGAACCGCCTCCGTTGGCGATGGTGGCGACCACCACGCCGGCCTCGGGCACCAGCCGCAGCGCGCTGGCCTGGCCGATGGTTCCGCCGTCGTGGCCCACCACCCGCGCTCGAGCGTTCCCCGCGACAGGCCAGTCGAAGAGCATCCAGCCCAGCCCCCAGTGAGCGGGCAGCGTGCCGCTGCGAGGCACATCGACCTGGGGAGCGAGCATCTCCGCGACGCTCGCCGGCGTGAGCAGCCGGCCGTCCAGCACACCGCGGGCGAATGCCACCAGTGCGCGCGCGCTCATCGCCAGCTGCCCACCGGCGGGTCCGATGGTGGACGGCAGCCGCCAGCGGGTGGTCGGCTCCGGCGCACCGTCGACACCCGTCGGCAGGTGCCCGACCGCGGCCCGGCGCAGGACTGCCTGGTCGGGCGTCCCCGCCCACTCGGTGACCCCGAGCGGGTCCATGATCCGCTCGGCCAGCAGGTCCAGGTAGGGCACGCCGGCCACCACCTCGACCAGGCGGCCGAGGATGGAGAAGGCGGCGTTGGAGTAGCTCAGCAGGCCGCTGCCTCGCGGGACGTCCAGCTCGAGCGAGGGGACCACCTCGGCCAGGAACGCCTCGAGTGCGCCGGCCTCCCGGTCGACGTCGACGAAGGCGTCGCCGAAGACGCCCGAGGTGTGCGTCAGCAGCTCGCGGGTGGTGATCTGCGCCGAGGCCTCCGCGTCGGCGACCGCGAAGCCGGGCAGGTATCGCCGGATCGGCGCGTCGATGTCGATGCGCCCCTGTTCGGCCAGGTCGAGCACCAGGGTCGCGGTGAGGACCTTGGTCACCGAGCCGATCTGGAAGACGGTGTCGGCGGTGACCGGTACCCGGGTCCGCAGACTGGTGACTCCGCCGACCCCGACGTGTACGTCGGACCCCGCTCCGCAGGAGACGGCGACCGTGGCCCCGGGGACGCCGTGGCGCTGGATGAGCTGGGGCAGTCGGTCGGTGAGCCAGGCACTCACCTGGGCTGTCCGGTCGAGCAAGGGCGCAGTGGCGGACATCTTCTATCTCTCCTGGCGATCGGGGTCATGGGCGTGGGAGGGGCTCACCAGCGCGTGGCCGGTGGCGTGGGCGAGGACATCCGGCAGGGTGGCCACCGCGTCGTGGATCCGGTCCACCAGACGCTCGGTGCTCTCACCCGCGTCGATCCACTCGTCCTGAGCGATCCGGACGGCGGTGTTGAAGATGACGACGGCCATCGTCATCTCGACCTGGGTCCGGCCCCGGTAGGCCGGCCGCTGCGCGATGATCTCGACGAGCTCGACCTCGAGCCGGCGGACCTCGAGCAGTCCGCGTGCGGCCACCGAGGCCACCGACTGGGTCTGGGCGACGATGGTGCGGAAGGTCTCGTCGTCGAGCTGGTCGAACAGGTCCCGGATGGCGGCCGACCAGGCGTCGCGCAGCACGTCGTACAGCGCGTGCTCGGGGGCGGCCTCACGGACCGCCCGCGCGACGGCCGCGTAGGTCTCCGCGAACGGTGCGAGGACCAGCTCCTCCTTCGTCGCGAAGTAGCGGTAGATGGTCCGCGGCGACATGTCGATCGCCTCGGCGACCAGCTCGATGGTCATGCCGTCGAAGCCGCGCTCGGCCAACAGGCTCAGCGCGGTCTCGATCATCCGCGCCCGTCGGTTCGTCTTCTGTCGCTGCCGAAGTGATGTCATTCCCGGAGAGTAGTCAGTCACTGTCACCGCACTGCCCCCGTGCTTCCGTCCCACGCGCTGAGCGGCACGCCCAGCCGCGGCACGGCCGCCGTCAGGCGTCGGGTGTAGTCCGAGGTCGGGGACGCCAGGACCTGGAGAGTCTCACCCGCGTCCACCACCCGGCCCGCGGACAGCACGGCCAGCCGCGGGCAGAGCCGCCGGACGACCGCGAGGTTGTGGCTGATGAAGAGGACCGTGGTCCCGGTCCGCTCGTGGATGTCGCGCAGCGCGTTGAGGACCGAGCCCTGCACCGAGACGTCGAGCGCGGAGGTGATCTCGTCGGCGAGGAGCACCGACGGCCGAGCGGCCAGCGCCCGGGCGAGGGCGATCCGCTGCCGCTGGCCACCGGAGAAGGCCTGCGGCCGCTCGTCCCACCGGCCGGCAGGGATCCCCATCGACTCGAGCAGGTCAGCGGCCTCGCCGTGGCGGGCCCGCTCGGCGCGGCGACGGCCGATCCTGCGGTCGTGGGCCGCGACCCCCTCCGCCACCGACCGACCGATCGACATGCGCGGGTCGAGGCAGGACTCGGGATCCTGGAAGACCATCTGCACCTCGGTACGACGACGGGCGGACAACGGCTCGCCGTCGAGCAGGATGTGCCCGGCCGAGACCGGAGCCAGGCCGACCACCGCGCGGGCGATGGTCGACTTCCCCGAGCCCGACTCCCCCACCAAGCCGGTCATCGACCCGCTGGCCAGGCTCAGGCTGACCTGGTCCACGACCCTGCGCCGCTGGCGGCCGGAGCCGTAGTCGACGCAGAGCCCCTCGATCTCGAGCCGGCTCATGGCAGGAGCTCCGGAATCCTCAGGCGGGCGGCGGACGGCTCCGCGAGCGTGGCGAACGACGTCCCCGGCGGGTCGTCCATGGACGGGATGGCAGCCAGCAGGTCGCGCGCGTAGCCGCTGCGCGCCCGTCCGGCGAGCAGGTCCTCGGTCGTCGCCGACTCGATCACCCGCCCGTGGCGCATGATCACGACCCTGCTGCAGAGCGCGGTCACGACCGGAAGGTCGTGCGAGACGAAGAGGATCGCCATGCCGCGCTCGGCCTGCAGCCGAGCCATCAGCCGGAGCACGTCGGCCTGGACCGACACGTCGAGAGCAGTGGTGGGCTCGTCGGCGACCAGGAGCGCCGGGTCGGCGGCCAGGCCCATCGCGATCATCACCCGCTGCCGCAGGCCGCCCGACAGCTCGAACGGGTACTGGCGGCAGCGACGCTCCGGCTCCGGCACGGAGACCTCCTCGAGCATCAGGTCGGTCGCTCCGCGGGCCACCCTGCGGCTCCGGCCGCCGCTGCGCCAGGCCGGCTCGGCGAGCTGGGTGCGCACCCGCAGCACGGGGTTCAACGAGGACATCGGGTTCTGGAACACCATGCCGACCGTCCGCCCGAGGTGGCGCTGTCCGCTCCTGGATGCCACCGCCTGCTCGGCGCCGCCGAGGTCCTCTCCCCCGACCCGCAACCGGGTCGTGGTCATCGTGAGGCCCTCGGCGAGGATCCCGGTGACCGCTGCACAGGTCAGGGACTTCCCGGAGCCGGACTCCCCCACCAGCCCGACCACCTCCCCCGGGGCGACGTCGAGATCGACGTCCTCGACCAGGATCCGCCCGTCGGAGGACTCGATGCGCAGGCCTCGGACACTGAGCACCGCCTCCTCGGAGACCTCGACGCCCCCATCCCGACCGTCCGCCGCACCACCGTCCGCCGCACCACCGACCGCCACGTCAGCGACCGCCACGTCGTCGCGGGAGCGCGGCTCCGCGAGATCCTTGCGGCCCGACGGCTCCTCGCGGAACGCGGTCTCCCCCAACACCACGAAGACCAGGCCCGCCAGGACGACGGCCACCCCGGGACCGATCGCTCCCGCCGGGGAGACATAGATCTTGGAGACCCCCTCGCTGAGCAGCACGCCCCAGTCGTAGCTGGGCGGCTGGACGCCGAGACCGATGAAGGAGACGCCCGCGAAGACGATCAGCGTGCTGCCCGCGGTCGTCGCCGCGGCCGCCATGAGAGGCCGGCGGATCGCGGGAAGAACGTGCCGCCACAGCACGGCGAGCCGGGACAGGCCGAGCAGTCTCGCTGCGGCGACGTAGTCGCGACCGGCGACTCCGGCGATCTGCACCGAGACGATCCGGGCATAGATCGGCACGACCGCCAGGCCGACCGCCAGCACCGACGTCCACGCGCCGCGTCCCAGGATGACGCTGAGGGACAAGATCACGAGGAGGGCGGGGAAGGCGACCACGACGTTGACCGCGGCGCTGACCAGCCGCCCGAGGCGCGCCCCCAGGAGCAGGGTGAGCGAGCCCACCGCCGTACCGCCGAGGACCCCGACGCCGGCTGCGGCCAGCGCCATCAGCACCGAGAGCCGACTGGCCACCAGGATCCGGGCCAGGATGTCCCGGCCGCCGGCATCGGTGCCCAGCCAGTGGCCGTCCGTGGGGCCTTCCGCGATGTGCCCGACGTCGATCCGCTCGGCCGCCTCGCCCAGGACCAGCGGTGCGAGCAGCGCCAGGGCCACGGCGACCAGGACCAGGACGAGCGCGGCCCCTCGCCGCTTGCCGGCGCCGGTCATGACGACGCCCCGGCGAGGGTGCTGCGCGGGTCGATGGCCGCGATGACCAGGTCGACCACGGCGTTGACCACCAGCGCGACCGACCCGAAGGCGAGGATGACCGCCTGGGCCAGCGGGTAGTCGTTGTTGACGATCGAGGACACGGCCGCGCTGCCGAGGCCGGGCCAGGAGAAGATGGTCTCCACCAGGACCGTGCCGGCGATGAGCGCACCGGTGATCAGCCCGCCGACGGTCAGGGAGGCCGTCACCGCGTTGGGCAGGACGTGGACGCCGTAGAGCCGGAGCCGGCCGAGCCGCTTGGCCCGCGCGGTGCGCACCATGTCCTGATCGAGGATCGCGGCGGTCTCCTCCCGCACGATGCGGGACAGGACGGCCGTCGGCGCCAGCGCCAGGGTCGCCACGGGAAGGACGTAGGACGTCGCGCTCTCGTTGCCGGCCACGGGCAGCACCGGGATGGCCAGCGCGAAGACCGCGATCAGGCAGGTGCCGGTCAGCATCTCGGGCGCCGCACTGAGCACGCCGGTGACGGCGGTGTATCCGGCGGCTGCCCGGCGGTGGCGGCGGCCGCGGAAGACAGCGGCCGCGGCCGTCCCGCTGATGAAGGCCAGCGCCATCGCCAGCAGCACCGCGGGCGCCACCAGCCACAGCGTGGCGGGGAAGCGATCCACGATGACGTCGCGGACGGGCAGGCCGGTGGACAGGGAGCGGCCGAGGTCGCCGTGCAGCAGGCCCGTCCAGTAGTCCGCGAGCTGCCGCCAGATCGAGCCGTCCAGCCCCAGCTGCTCTCGGCGGGCCGCCACCTGCTCGACCGGCGCGGTCGGTCCCAGCGAGGCCCGCGCCGGGTCGCCCGGGATCAGCCGCAGCAGGGCGAAGGCGGCGAGCGCGAGGACCAGCAGGGACGCGGCGAGCTGCAGCATCCGGCGCACGGCGTAGCGCACCAGCCGATGCCCGCCGAACGCCCCGGTCGGGCCGGGCCGGTCGACCGGACCGCCTTCGCGGCCGGCCGGCACGACCTCCATCACCTGTGCGGTCATGACCCGATCCGGACCGCCGGGCCGCGGATCGTCCAGTCCTCGGCGTCGGTACGGGAGATCCTCGTGCCGAGGAAGGTGTCCACCGGCGAGGCCGCGAAGGGCGCGACGACCACCTGGGACAGCACGCGTTCCTCCGCGGCCTTCCACAGCTCACAGCTCTGCGGCCCAGCGGTCTGGTTCGCCTCGGCGACCAGGGCGTCGTACGTCGGGTCGGCGTTGCCGGAGAAGTTGTTGCTGGCCGGGAAGGCGGGGCCGGTCATGAAGGGGGTCACGGTAGAGGGGATCTGGGCGCCGACGTTGAGCATCGAGACATCCCACGAGGTGCGGTCCTCGGTGAGCGTGTTGGCGATGACGAAGCTCGAGTCACCTCCCTTGAGCACGGTCTTGATCCCCAGGTCCTGCCAGGTCTGCTGGATCCGCTCGGCAGCGGCCTTCTGCCCCGGGGTGCCGTTGTTGTAGACCAGGGTGATCTCCAGCGGTCGGCCCGCCTTCGCCCGGACGCCTCCGGCTCCGGGCTTCCAGCCGGCCTTGTCCAGGGCGGTCCGGGCGAAGTCCGCGGAGTGCTCGGGCACGTTCCCCGAGACGCTGTCGTAGTCACACGCCGCGCCGGCGTAGGAGGCGAGGCTGGTCTCGGCGACCCCGGTGCCGCCGGTGATCAGCGTGCGCAGCTCGTCGAGGTCGAGGGCGGCCACGAGGGCCCGGCGGACGTCCTGGTCGGCCGTGGACCGAGACGAGTCCTGGTTGAACCAGAGCTGACCGATCGGCTCGTGGCCGCCGAGCGCGGTGAAGTCCTCGTCGGACGACAGCCGCTTGACGTCGTCGCCCGTGACCTGGCCCGCGTCGAGCTCTCCGGAGAGCAGGAGGTTGGCCATGGTGGAGGCGTTGGCGACGACGCGCAGGGTCACCGTCCGGGGCAGGCCCTCGGTGTCGGCCGTGGTGTCGTCCCAGCCCCATGCATAGTCCTTGCGCCTGCTGAGCACGTAGCGATCGTTGGCCACCGCCGTGTCGAGGTCGTAGAGCCCCGTCCCGTCGGTCTTCGCGTCGTAGGCCGACGGATCGTCGACCACCGCCTGGCAGGCCAGCTGCTGGGTTCCGGTCTGGAACAGCAGGAACGAGCTGGGCGTCTCGGCACTCAGCGTCACCGTCCGTGACGCGTCGTCCACCGTGACCTCGAGCCCGGCCGGGACGAAGACGCCGAGCACCGGGCTGGCGTTGGCGGGATCGGAGATGAAGGCGAAGTTCGCCGCGACCGTCGAGGCGAGGAAGTCGCTGCCGTCGGCACAGGTGATGCCGGGCTTCAGCGTGAAGCTGACCGACGTCGGCGTCTCGGTCCACTTCTCGGCGAGCCACCCGTGCGGCGCGCCGTCCGCATCGAAGTAGAGCAGCTGGTCGTAGGCGAAGTTGTTGACCTTGCGGGCCGCGGCATTGATCGACATCAGCGGGTTGAGCGTCCCCGGATCGGTGTTGATGCCGTAGCTGAAGGTGCCCTCGGTGGCCGGGTCCGACTCGGACGTGGCGCATGAGGCGAAGACCAGAGCGAGTGCGGCCGCCGCAGCGAGCCTGATGAGCGATTTCACGGGTTTCCTCCGACGGGGATCCGGCGCCGAGCCGCGCGAGTGATGTCGAAAGTTTGTGTCGCATTCAGCCTTTTGTCAATCACTGTCAGAAAGTAGTGTGCGGTCCATGACTGATCTGGTCCTCACGGGCGGCCGCGTGGTCGATCCGGCATCCGGCCTCGACGCCGTTCTCGACGTCGCGATCGCGGACCGTCGCATCCGCGCTGTCGGTCAACGCCTCCGAGGCGGCCGACGGCTCGATGTGAGGGGGCTCGTCGTCGCCCCCGGCTTCGTCGACCTGCACAGCCACGCCCAAGACCTCGCCGGACACCGACTGCAGGCCCTGGACGGCGTCACCACCTCGCTCGAGCTCGAGGCGGGCTGCTCGCCGGTCGGCAGGGCGTACGCCGCCGCCGCGGCCGAGGGCCGGCCCCTGAACTACGGCTTCAGCGCGTCATGGGCTCAGGCGCGGATGATCGTGCTCGCCCGGGCCGCGGGGACCGGCGCCGTGCAGGAGATCCTCGAACATCTCGGACGCACTGCCTGGCAGGCACCGGCCTCACCCCATCAGAGAGCCGCCATCACGGAGCGCCTGCGCGCCGATCTCACCGACGGCGCGCTCGGAGTCGGCGTGCTCGTGGGATACGCCCCCGAGCTCGACCCCGGCGAGTACCTCGACGTCGCCCGGCTCGCCGCCGAGCACGGCGTACCCACCTTCACCCACGCCCGCTCGCTGATCGACATCGACTCGACCTCCGTGGTCGACGGCGCGACCGAGATCGTGCGGGCGGCGGAGGAGACCGGCGCCCACATGCACTACTGCCACGTACACAGCACCTCCCGTCAGCACGTGGACCGGGTGCTGGCCCAGGTCGAGCGCGCCCGCTCGGCAGGTTCGCGGATCACCACGGAGGCCTACCCCTACGGTGCCGGGTCCACCGCGATCGGTGCCGCCTTCCTGGATCCCGATGTCCTCGCCCGCCAGGCACTCTCGCCCTCGATGCTGTCGCACGTGCGGCTGGGCAGGCGCGTACGCGACCGTGCCGACCTGGTCCGGCTGCGGGCGTCGGACCCCGGCGCCCTGGCGATCGTCCACTGGCTCGACGAGAGCGACCACGCCGACCGGCGCCACCTCCTGCACGCCCTGACGTACCGGGACGCCGCCGTCGCCAGTGACGCGATGCCCCTGACCTGGGACCGGCCGGACCGGGACGCCGCCGCCTGGCCGCTGTCCCCCGGCGCCGCCGCACACCCGCGGACCGCAGGCACCTTCGCCAGGGCAGTCCGGCTCCTGCACCGTGAGGCCGGCCGCCCGTTGTCGGAGGTCGTGGCCCGCTGCAGCTGGTACCCCGCGCAGATCCTCTCCCCGTCGGTGCCCGCGATGAGCGCCAAGGGACACCTCGGGATCGGCGCCGACGCCGACATCGTCGTGTTCGATCCGGCCACCCTGTCCGACCGCGCCACCTACGACGACGGCGTCCGCACGTCGACGGGAGTTCGGCACCTGCTCGTGGGCGGAGAGCCCGTCGTCCATGACGGCGCCCTCGTGCTCGCTGCCCGGCCGGGCAGCGCCGTCCGCCGGACCACGGCCGGCTGACCCAGCGAGCAGCGCCTCAGGTCCGTGGCACCGACGCGAGCCGGTTGGGACGACACAGCGCGGCCACGACCAGCGCCAGTCCGGCCGAGGTGGCCAGTGCCGTGGGAGTCGACACGACCTGGGCGATGGTGCCGTGGACCACCCCGGCGAGCGGCCGGGATCCGACGAACGCGACGATCCACAGCGCCATCACCCGGCCGCGGAGCACATCGGGGGTGCGCATCTGCAAGATCACCGTCGCGCTGGTCGTCACCCAGGCCATCCCGACGCCGTCGACGAAGAACCCGGCGAGGGTCAGGGACGTGAATCCGGAGAGGGCCACCGTCAGCGCGCCGACGCCCATGATGGCCAGACCCGCCGCCATCGTCACGGGTGCGGGGATCCATCGCCTCAGCTGCACCAGGGACAGGGCTCCGGTCGCGGCGCCCAGGCCGAAGGCGGACGCGAGCACGCCCACCAGCGAGTCGTCGCCCCTCAGGAGCTCGGACACCGTCGGGGTCAGCGTGATGGCCGGGTCCGCGCCGACCCCCGCGGTCGCGACCGCGATCAGCGCCAGGGGCGCGACCCGGTCGGTCCGGACGAACCGGAAGCCTCCCCCCAGCCCGTGATCCACGTCCAGGTCCAGGTCCAGGTCGGGGAGGTCCTTGCGGGGCACGCGCAGCCGGGCGACGACGAGCGCGAAGACGATCTGGGCCCCGGCGGCGGTGGCGAAGGCGGACGCCGGACCGGCCACGGCCGCGACGGAGGCTCCCAGCATGGGGCCCAGCGAGAGCCCCAGCAGCATCGGGATCGAGTCGATGGTGACGGCCTTGGCCACCTCCGACGAGTTCACCATGGTCGGCACGAGTGCCTGCATCGCGGGCCCGCCGATCGTCAGGCCGCACCCCATGGCGAGCGAAGCCACCAGGAGGGCGCACACGGCGGCGCCGTCGTGTGGGTCGGCGACGGCCACGTACGACGCGAGCGTGCCTGACGCGGCGGCGCAGACGAGACGGCCGAACACGATGCGCCGAAGCCGATCCCCACGGTCGGCCGCGACGCCGGACCAGGCCGCGAAGATCACCTGGGGACCGAAGACCGCCACGCTGACCAGGCCGACGAACACCGTCGACCCGGTCAGCTCGTACGCCCACAGCGCGGCGACGAGGTTGTACATCCACAGCCCGATGACGGACACGAGCTTGCTGGACACGTACGGTCCGAACGCCCGATCCCTCAGCAGGCCCGCTGTCGTACGGGCAGCGGGCCGCTCGTGCCCCGAGGCAAGACCATCGCTTTCCATGGGAGCTCAGGCAGTGGTGCTCTTGGTGAGGCTGATGCGGGGGTCGAGATAGGCGTACGCGATGTCGACGAGGAGGTTGATCATGACGATGATCAGCGCCCAGACGGCGACCGTGAACTGGAGCAGCGGGAAGTCACGCCAGATGACGGCCTCATAGGCGAGGCGTCCCAGGCCGGGCCAGTTGAAGATGACCTCCGTGGAGATCGCCGACGCGATCGCGATGCCGAACATCATGCCGATGTAGGTGACCACGGGCAGCAGCGCGTTGCGAGCGGCGTGCATCCAGATGACCGTGATGTCGCTCAGGCCCTTCGCCCGCGCGGTGCGCACATAGTCCTCCCCCAGGATCTCGAGCATGCTGGAGCGCATGAGGCGCACGATCGCGGCCACGAGGAACCACGCCATGGTGAGCCCCGGGAGGATGTAGTACCGCCAGTCGCCCATGCCGCTCGTGGGCAGCCAGCCCAGCGTGACTCCGAAGAGCAGGATGAGCAGCAGGCCGCTGAGGAACGACGGCACGGACTGACCGACCAGGGCGACGCTCATCGCGATGCGGTCCGCGAGGTGGTTGGGACGCACGGCCGCGGCAACGCCGAGCGGGATCCCGATCAGCAGGGCCAGCGCGAACCCGACGGCGACCAGGGCGATCGAGTTGACCAGCCGGGGAATCACGACGTCGATCACCGGACCGCCGGTGCGGACCGAGGTGCCGAAGTCTCCTCGGACGAAGTCGCTGATGTAGAGCCAGTACTGCTGCAGCAGCGGTTCGTCGAGACCCATCCGTTGGATCAGGGCCTCGCGTTGGGCGGCCGGAGCGTCGTTGGGGAGCATCGTGTCCGCGGGATTGCCGGTCAGGCGCCCGATCAGGAAGATCACGAAGGTCAGGACCACCACGGTGAGCAGGGCCTGCATCACGCGGCTGATCAGAAAGCGGGTCATGACGCGACGCCACCTTTCGGCTGGTGCTGGAATCGGCCGGCGCTCATACCTGGCGCAGCCTCGGGTCGAACTCGTCGCGGAGCCAGTCGCCCAGGACGTTGACGGAGACGATCACGCCCGCGATCGCGAGGCCGGGGAAGACCCACATCCACCAGAGGGTGTCGATGTAGTTGTGTCCTTCCGCGATCATGCCGCCCCAGGTCGGCGTCGGCGGCGGGACGCCGGCGCCGAGGAAGCTGAGTGTCGCCTCGGACAAGATGACGTAGCCGACCTGCAGCGTGGAGAACACGATGACCGTGCTGACCAGGTTGGGGAGCACGTGGCGAAGCACGATGCGCAGAGGTCGGCACCCGGTGACCACCGCCGCGAGGACGAACTCACGTTCCTTCCACGACAGTGTCTCCGCCCGCACCAGCCGCGCGTAGCGCGACCACAGCACCAGGCTGATGACACCGACGACGATCCACAGGTTGCTGCCCACGGTCACCGCCACGGCCAGCGCGATGAGGACCGGGGGGAACGCCGACATGCCGTCGATGAGCCGCGAGATGACGGAGTCCACCCAGCCGCCCTTGTAGCCCGCGAGGAGACCGAGCGCGGTCCCCAGCACACAGCTGATCAGGATGCACAGCGCCGCGATCGTCAGGGAGATCCGCGAGCCCACCATGACCCGCGTCAAGATGTCGCGTCCCTGCCGGTCGGTGCCGAGCCAGTGGGCGCTCGTGCCGCCGTCCAGCCAGGCGGGAGGAAGCTGGCGCGCGATCAGGTTGGACTCCGTCGCGTCCCAGGGGGAGAGCATCGGGCCGAACACGGCGACCAGCACGGCGACCAGCAGGATGCCGGTGGCGAGCTTGGGCATTCGACCGAGCCGGCTCCGCCCCGATCTCCGCTCCTTGCGCCGGCCGCGTTCGCGCCAGACATTCAGCCTCCGACCGCCGGAGCTCTCCTCCGCGTCGGCGAAGGAGCCTTCTCGTGCTGCAGATGTTGCCGTCACACGTGAATGCTTGCAGCCCTCCAGGGCCGTGGAAAGACGCCGAGCCCCCAAGCCGACGGGCGTGAGCAGCAGAAGACCTGATGCCCCACGCTCGGCCGGACCGTCACTGGTCAGGCGCCCGGAGCAGCTCGGTGAGGTCGCCGACCGCCGTCAGGCTGTCGCAGTCCAGCACCAGGGCGGACACGGTCGCGGCCTGCTGCTCCAGGCGGCCCCTCGCCAGCAGGCTCTCCGCCTTGGCCCGCAGCTCGGCGGGCGCGAGGGGATTCTCGTAGGACCCCTTCGCGTAGCACCCGGCCCGCAGCACCCGTCCGTCTCGCAGCACGATCGCCGCCTTGACCATGACCTTGGTCCCCCGCTGGCCGCCACCGGCGAACTCGCGCTCGCACTCGTCGTCGGCCACGACCTCGACTCGTCGGGCGAGGTTCGCCGCACGGTCGCGGTCGTCGTCGAGAGCGTGCGCCACCAGCGACGCGAGCGAGTCCTGGACGCTCTCGCCGCCGACGAACCTGCTCATCCGGGAGGTCGCGCCCAAGACGACCCGCTCGATCTCGGCGACGGACACGTCGACGCCCGTCGAGAACGCCTCGACCGTCGCGTCGAGGGCCGCGTGGACCAGCGCGTGGTAGGGCCGCACCTTGAAGGTGGTGTAGCGCAGGGAGTACTCGGTCCCGAGGCCGTCGGTCATCAGGTCGAGGTCGACCGCGTCCGCATACGCTCGGGCCAGGCCGTAGCGGCCCTCGATGATCTGTCCTGGTCCCTGGAAGCCGGCCTTGGCCAGCGACGCACTGCGCACGCCGCCCATCGCGCCCAGCCCGGCGTGGAGCCGAGGGCTGTCGCAGTCGGTCTCGAGGTACTGCAGGGTGCCGCCCGCGTGGCTGACCGCGAGGCCGATGGCGTTCTCGATCTGCCGGGGCGCCAGGTCGAGAAGCACCGCGGCGGCGACGGCGGCGCCCAGCGGCCCGACGACGCCCTGCGGATGGAAGCCCCGGTCCGCGACGTACGACGGCGCCAGCCCGCGGCCCACCCGGCACATGACCTCGTAGCCCAGGGCGACCGCGGTGACGAGGTCCTCGCCGGTCGCGCCCACCGTCTCCGCCATGGCGAGGGCGGCCGGGACCACCGCGACGCCGGGGTGGTTGAGCGACGGCAGATGGACGTCGTCGAGCTCGAAGCCGTGGCCCGCGACGGCGTTGGCCATCGCCGCCCCCTCCGCGGACGCCGTCCTCGACGATCCGACGACCGTGCAGGTGCCGGCCGAACCGGTGAGGACGTGGTCACGCACCAGGGCCGCCACGGGGAGCGTCGAGCCGTACGCCTGGGCGCCCACCTGGTCGAGGATGCACAGCTTGGCGAACTCGACGACCTCGGCGGGCAGCGAGGAGAAGCCGGTCTCTCGGACGAAGGTCACGAGCTCACCGGTCACGGCGGGCGTCGGCACTGCGCGGCTCAACGGGGACGATGACGGATCGTGCGCTCGATCAACCAGGCGCCTGCGACCCTCGTGAGGTGGTGCTCCTGGGTGGCGAAGTTCGACACGACGTAGCGACCGTCCTGCTCCTCGAGCACCACACCGTTCGCCCGCGCGGTCGCCGTGTCCTCGTCGCCGTCGATCAGCAGGTTCGTCACCACGTGCTGGGCCCGCGGCAGGGCGAGCTGCGCGGCCACCAGGTCACGATGTGCCTGCTCACCCGCCCAGGTGCCGCTCGGGCCCACGAACGCGCCGTCGGCGGTGAAGCACGCGACCCAGGCATCGGCGTCCCGGTCGTCGACGGAGAGCTCCATGCGACTGACGAGATCGCGAATGGCCATCTGGTCCTCGACTGACAACGCCATGGTGCTTCCTCACTTCCGTCGAGGTGAGGCGGGCGGACGAGTCCGCCACGCCTGCACCCCGGGACCGGACTCAGACGTTCTTCTTCTTCGGACGGTGGCGGATCGTGCGCTCGATGAGCCACTGTCCGTCGACCCGCGTGAAGTGGTGCTCCTGGCCCGAGAAGTTCGACAGCGAGTAGACACCGTCGACCTCCTCGAAGACAGCGCCGTTGGCGCGCCCCGTCGCACGGTCTCCGTCACCCTCCAGCAGGAGGTTGGTCATGATGTGCTGGCAGCGCGGCAGCCCGATCTGGTCCGCCACCAGCTTCCGGTGCGCCTCCTCGCCGGCCCACACCGACTCCGGGTTCTCGAACGAACCGTCCTTGGTGAAGCACGCCACCCAGGCGTCTGCGTCACGGTCGTCGATGGCGAAGTTCAGCCGGCTCAACAGGTCGTTGATCGCGAATTGGTCTTCGATACTCAGCGGCATTCCAGCTCGTCCTTGTCTCTCATCAGTCGTCCATCTGGCCCCGCCCTCGGGGGTGCTCCGAGCCTACGCAGAGCGGAACTCGCCGACCACCGGTCGAGCCCCACGTTCCCTTATCCCCACCGTCACCTCGGGCGGCGCTGCGCCCACGGCTGCGCGAGCTCGAACGCACGCGAGGCCTGGAGGACGCGACGGTCGTCGAGGTGGTTGCCCACGATCTGCAGACCGACGGGCAGCCCGTCCGGGGTCCAGCCGCAGGGGATGCTCGCGGAGGGGTTCCCGGTCAGACTGATCGGGACGGTGTACTGCACCCACGACATCGGATCCGTGACCGGCTCGCCCCCGATCTCCGCCGGCCCGCTCACATCGAGCGGAAACGCCGCGACCGGTGCGGTCGGGGTGAGGAGGAGGTCGTAGTCCTCGAAGAAGCGCCAGAAGGCGTTGTAGATGTCCTTGCGCGCGGCGATCGCGCGCGAGGCGTCGACGAACAGCCGGTCGGTGTTGACCATGTCGACGAAACGCGACGGCGCCGTGCCCGGCGGATAGCGGTCGATGAGGCCCGCCATCGCCGCCAGGTCGGCATCGAGTGCCCTGATGGCGTCGAAGGTGCTGTGGGCGTTCCCGAACCGGGGGCTGGCGTTCTCCACGACCGCGCCCAGGTCGGCGAACCGCTGTGCCGCGCGCTCGACGAGGTCGGCGACCGGCCGGTCGACGCGGGCGCCCGTCCCCCAGTCGAGGGTCCAGGCGATGCGCCACCCCTTCAGGTCGACCTCGAGGTCCTCGGCGTAGGCCTCGCCCGTGGCCGGGAGTGAGTGCCGGTCGCGCGGGTCCGGGCCCTTGATCACGTCGAGGACGAGCGCGGCGTCCGTGACGGTCCGCGCCATGGGGCCGATCCGCTCGAGGGACTCCCACCCGCTGAAGCCCGGATAGCGCGTGTCGCGGGCACCGGGATAGAGCGGCACCCGCCCGAACGACGGGTTCACGCCGACCACACCGCAGAAGCTGGCCGGCACCCGGATGGAGCCTCCTCCGTCGCTGCCCAGCGACACCGGTCCCATCCCGGTGGCGACGGCGACCGCCGAGCCGCCGCTCGAGCCCGCGGGCGTCCGGGTGAGGTCCCAGGGGTTCCTCGTCGTGCCGTAGACGGGATCGAAGCTCGGACCGTAGCCGAAGTCCGGCGTGTTGGTCTTCCCGACGAGGATGGCCCCGGCGTCACGGAGGCGCTCGACGACGACGTCGTCCTCGACGGGCGTGAAGCCGACGTAGGCCTTGGATCCTCCGACGGTCGGGAAGTCCTTGGTGAAGATGAGGTCCTTCACGCTGACGGGTACGCCGTGCAGCGGCCCGAGCCGGTCGCCCCGGGCGACGGCGCGCTCCGCCTCCCGCGCGGCGGCCCGGACCCGTTCGTGGTCGAGGGAGCAGAAGGCGACGAGCTCCTCGTTCAGCGCCTCGATCCGAGCGATCACCGCCTCGAGCACCTCGACGGGCGACAGCTCGCGGTCCCGGATCCGGCGCGCGAGCTCGTGCGCGCTGACGTAGCAGAGTTCGTCCCCGACGGTCACGAGGGATTCTTCGGGCGGTGCCGGATCGTGCTCTCGATGAGCCACTCCCCGTCGACCCGGACCACGTGGTGCTCCTGTCCCGAGAAGTTCATCGGGTAGTAGCTGCCCCCGTCCTCCTCGAACACGGGGCCGTTGGCTCGCGCCGTGGCGCGGTCGCCGTCCCCCTCGATCAGCAGGCAGGTGACGATGTGCTGGCGGCGCGGGAAGCCCAGCTCCCCCGTCATCAGCTCGCGCTGCGCCTGCTGGCCCGACCACTTGCCGTTCGGGCTCTGGAACGATCCGTTCTCGGTGAAGCAGGCCGCCCACTTCTCGGGGTCACGCTCATCGACCGCGAAGGTCAGCCGGTTCAACAGATCGGTGATCGCGAGCTTGTCCTCGATACTCAGCGGCATGCCAGATTCCTCTTCTCCGAATGGACCTGCAGGGTGAACCGGAGCGTACCGACGGGCTTCCTTGCGCGACCACAGATCGAGCACCGCATTCGCTGACCGTGGGGACCACAGACCGTGAGCCTGGGCCGATGGTCGCCGGGCACCGGCCGTGCCTAGCATCCAGCATCCCTACGGTGAACCATCTGTTCTCGGAGACTCGCCACGTGGGTGACGACCCCAATCTACGAAGAGGACGAAGCATGTTCGTACGAAGAGGCGCAATCGCCATCGTGCTCAGCCTTGTTGTGGCGTTCGCCGTGGGCTGCTCGACTGATGGCACTGGGGGGACCGGCGGCGACGACGGCACGGTGACCGTCGCCCACGCGTCGTTCAACAAGGAGAAGCTCTACCCACCGCTCCACGACTCCAACGGTCTCGTCTACTACGGGCCGATGTTCGACTTCCTGATCGGCGCCGACCCCGACGGCAAGCTGTCGACCGAGACCGGCGCCCTCGAGAGCTACACGCCCAACGAGGACGCGACGGTCTGGACGCTCACCCTCCGCTCGGGGATGAAGTGGCACGACGGCACCGACGTCACCTCGGCCGACCTCGACTTCACGCTCAAGGAGTACGCCGACCCCGAGGCTCTGTGCGGCCAGGTCTGCGGCTCCCTCCTGAACAACCTGGCGAGCGTCGACATCGTCGACGGCCTGACCGTCAAGCTGAACCTGAAGCGGGCCGACGTCAACATCCCGGCGCTGCTCGGCCCGATCGAGGGCAACGCCCTCCTCCTGCCGAAGGCCCACGTCGAGAAGGTCGGCCGCGACGGGTTCGAGTCGGACCCGATGGGATCGGGCCCGTGGAAGTTCGACAGCCGCTCGGTCGGCCAGTCCATCACCTACAAGGCCAACCGCGACTACTGGAACCCCGACCGCGAGCCCAAGTTCAACAAGCTGAACATCGTGCTCGCCCCCGACCAGAACACCCGGCTCGCGATGCTGAAGTCGGGCGAGGCGGACATGGTGGCTCTCACGCCGGACCAGGTGCCCACCGTCAAGAGCGACGGCTTCGACATCCTCACCGTCGATGACACGGTCTTCTCGCAGGTCTACTTCTTCGAGAGCTACGACCCGAAGAAGATCACGAACAAGCTCGAGTTCCGCAAGGCGCTCGCCCTCGCGATCGACATGGACGAGGTCATCAAGGCCTTCTACCCCGAGGAGGTCGGCCGCCGCTCGCCGGGCGACAGCACGCCCTTCAGCCCGGCGACGCTCGGCCACGACCCGAACCTGAAGCCCTACGACTACGACCCCGACGAGGCCAAGCGGCTGCTCGACGAGGCCGGCTACGACGGGTCCAAGGTCATCCTGCAGACCATGACCTTCCCCGACACCCCCGAGGCCGGAGATGTCAACGAGGCGATCGCCGGGTTCTGGGAGAAGGTGGGCGTCAACGTCAAGATCGTGCCCGGAGACTTCGCGCAGCTCAGCGAGAAGATCCTCGACGGCAGCCTCACCTCGGGTGACGACGTCGTCGTCACCGGGTTCCCGACGTCCAACCGTCCCTCGGTACTGACCAACATGCAGACCAACATGCTCTCGCCCGACGCCGGCGGCCGCCTGCGGGCCTACTGGGACCCGACCAAGATGGAAGGCTACTTCGACGAGCTGACGAAGATCGTCGACGAGGGCGAGCGGAACGCGCGCCTGGAGCAGATCAACCAGGAGCTCAAGGACGAGTACTGGACCATCCCGATCGCGCTGAAGAACACGACGTACGCAGCGGGTGACCGGATCGCCGGCTGGACGCCCATCCAGGGGATCTCCAAGCTCGTGGCCTACGAGAGCCTGGAGCCCGCCGCCAAGTAGTCCAGGCCCCACCGCGACGAGCCCGGTCCGAGTCGATCTCGGACCGGGCTCGTCCGTGGGTGGGGCCCGGAGCCGGCGGTGCCGGTCCCGACGACAAGAAAGAACCCGGCTCGAGTCAGCGCTCGAGCCGGGTTCTCTTGCGTGGGTCAGGAGGGCGACGTCGTGCGCGGGATGCGCAGGCCGCCCGGCTGTTCGGGAACCAGCTCGCCGTTCTCGATCACCACCGCGCCGCGCAGGACGGTCATGACCGGCCAGACCCTGACCTCGTGCCCCTCCCAGGGGCTGTAGTCGGTCTGGTGCAGGTCCTCGACGCGCAGGGGGGCCGGCTCCCGCGGTTCCAGCACCACGAGGTCGGCGTCGCTGCCCGGCAGGATCACGCCCTTCCTGGGGTACATCCCGAGCAGGCGAGCCGCGTTGGTCGACGTCAGCTCCGCGAGCCTCTCGAGGGAGAGGCCACGCTCGAGACCGGAGGAGTAGGTCACCGCCATCCGCTCCTCGATGCCCGCGCTGCCACCGGTCAGGTCGTCGATCCGGGCTCCCCGGATCTTCTGCTCGAAGGTCGTCACGATGCCGTCGGTGGCCACCGTCTCGATCGTGCCGTCGCGCATGCCCTCCCAGAGGGCCGCGTTGTCGCTCGCCTCCTGGAGCGAGGGCCACGTGTGGAAGATCTGGCCGTGCTCCTCGTGGTAGTTCGTGCGGTTGAACAGGGCGTACTGGTGCAGCGTCTCCGCATGCACGTCCTGACCGGCGGCTCTCGCCTCGCGGATCGCCGTCACGCCGCGCTCGCTGCTCACGTGCATGATGTACAGCCGTACGCCGGCCTCGGCACCCAGCCGCAGCACCTGACGGACCGCGAGCTCCTCCGACAGCTGGGTATGCACCTCGGGGAGATGGGTGAAGTGGGTCTCCCCCGACGCGAAGTGCTGGTCGTAGCTGTGCATGACCAGGTCGTCGTCCTCGGCATGGATCACCGCGGTGGCGCCCAACGGGGCCAGCGTGCGGAAGACGTCGAGCATCGGGCCCCAGTGGACCCGCCGCCCCTTCGAGCCGGCGATCACGTTGGTCGTGAACATCTTGATGGTGGGGTTGCCGCCCCGCACGACCGCCGGCAGCTCGTCGAGGATCCGCTCCGGGATGTCGCCGAGGAGCATCAGATGCTCGGCGTAGTCGGTGTACGACAGCGACGCCCACTTCTTCTCGTTGCGCTCGAGCGCCTCGGCGAGAGTGCCTTCCTGCATCCACACCGCGAAGTCGACGAGGCTCGTCGTGCCTCCGAAGAGGGCGGCCCGACTGACCTCGGTGGGTGAGGCGCTGAATGCCTGGCTGTGACAGTTGTGCACCGACCCGGGCTGGGGCTTCAGGCCCAGCGGGGTGAGCGGCTGGCTGCAGTGGACGTGCGGATCGATGCCGCCGGGGACCACGATCGAGTCGCCGACGTCGATGACGCGGTGCCCGTCGAGGGTCCCCCACCGGGCGAGGCAGTCGATCGCCTCTCCCTTGATCCCGATGTCCAGGGGCACGACGCCGTCGGGCGTGACCACCTGCCTGCTCCGAAGGACGATGTCGAGCATCGCTGTCTCCCCTCTCGTCATCATTTCCTCATCCACCAGCGACCCGCGTGGCGATAGCATCGCCCACCTCGGAGGTGCTGCGGGTCCCGGTCCGCTCGGCCAGGTCGGCCACGACGGAATCCTCGATCCTCAGGGCTGCCTCATCGAGGCCGAGATGCCTCAGCATCAGCGTCGCCGACAGGATCGCAGCGGTCGGATCCGCCTTCTGCTGTCCGGCGATGTCGGGAGCGGAGCCGTGGACCGGCTCGAACATGCTCGGGACCGACGTGTCCGGGTTGATGTTGCCGCTGGCCGCCAGCCCGATGCCACCGGTGATGGCCGCGGCCAGGTCGGTGACGATGTCGCCGAACAGGTTGTCGGTGACGATCACGTCGAAGCGCGACGGGTCGGTGGCCATGAA
The DNA here is from genome assembly GCF_054954065.1 of Nocardioides sp. S5-5. NCBI lineage: Bacteria > Bacillati > Actinomycetota > Actinomycetes > Propionibacteriales > Nocardioidaceae > Nocardioides > Nocardioides sp. S5-5. Next base: position 1,757,243 of record NZ_CP199913.1, on the reverse strand, counting down.
GATCATGGCCGCGTCGACGTGGAGGTAGTCGACGGTGACCTGCGGGAACTCCCGGGCCACCTCGGCCACGACACGCGTCCAGACCGCGCCGGCATGGACCAGCACGTTGGTCTTGTGGACCAGGGTGAGCTTCTTGCGCTCGCGTCTCGCGGCACGCGCGAACGCGTCACGCACGACCCGTTCGACGCCGAACGCCGTGTTGACGCTCACCTCGGTCGCGATCTCGGCCGCCGTGCCCACGCGAAGCGCCCCGCCGTTGCCCGTGTACGGGCCTTCGGTGCCCTCGCGGACGACGACGAAGTCGACCTGCCCCGGGTCCGTGAGTGGCGACCCGACGCCCGGGAAGATCCGCGCCGGGCGCAGGTTGACGTAGTGGTCCAGTGCGAAGCGCAGCTTGAGCAGGAGCCCGCGCTCCAAGGTCCCGGGCGGCAGGTCGGGGTCACCGGGCCGGCCGCCCAGCGCTCCGAGCAGGATCGCGTCGTGCTCCCGGATCTCGGCGAGCACGGAGTCGGGCAGCACCTCTCCGGTGGCCAGATAGCGCTCGGCGCCCAGGACGTAGTGCGTGGCGTCGAACGTCGCGTCGCCAGGAACGGCGTCGAGGACCTTCACGGTCTCGGCGATGACCTCCGGGCCGATGCCGTCGCCCGGGATCACCGCGAGGCGGTAGGTCGTCATGCGGCGTACTCGAAGAAGCCGGTGCTGGTCTTGCGGCCCAGCTGCCTGGCCTTCACCATCCGGAGCAGCAGGGCCGGAGGTGCGTGGGTCGGCTCCTTGAACTCCTCGTACATCGACTCGGCGATGGCCTTCACGGTGTCGAGGCCGATGAGGTCGATCCGCTCGATGGCGCTCACCGGAACGCCGCCTGCCCGGTCACGGCCTGGCCTAGGACGAGGGTGTGCATCTCGACCGTGCCCTCATAGGTGAGCACCGACTCGAGGTTGTTCATGTGCCGGATGACGGGGTACTCCAGCGAGATGCCGTTGGCACCCAGGATCGTGCGCGCGGTCCGGCAGATCTCCACCGCCTCGCGCACGTTGTTGAGCTTGCCCAGGCTCACCTGTTCGGGGCGCAGCAGGCCCGCGTCCTTGCGCCGGCCGAGGTGGAAGGCGAGCAGGACTCCCTTGGTGTACTCGACGTACATGTCGGCGAGCTTCTGCTGGGTGAGCTGGAAGGACGAGATCGACCTCCCGAACTGGGTCCGTTCGCCGGCGTACGCCTGGGCGGCATGCAGGGAGGACCGGGCCGCGCCCATCGCGCCCCAGACGATGCCGTACCGCGCCTCGTTGAGGCAGGAGAGCGGACCGCGGAGGCCGGCGGCCTCGGGAAGGATCGCGTCCGCGGGAAGGCGCACGCCGTCGAGGACGAGCTCGCTGGTCACCGAGGCGCGCAGCGAGAGCTTGTGCTTGATCAGCGGAGCCGAGAAGCCCGGCGTGTCGGTCGGTACGACGAACCCCCGGATGCCGCTCTCCGTCTGCGCCCACACGATCGCGACGTCGGCGACGCTGCCGTTCGTGATCCACATCTTCCGACCGTCGATCACCCAGTCGGCGCCGTCGCGCACCGCCCGGGTCCGCATGCTGCCCGGGTCCGAGCCCGAGTCGGGCTCGGTGAGACCGAAGCAGCCGATGGCCTCCCCCGCGGCCATGCGGGGCAGCCACTCCTGCTTCTGCTCCTCGCTGCCCCAGCGCCAGATCGCGAACATCGCCAGCGAGCCCTGCACCGAGACCAGCGACCGGATGCCGGAGTCCGACGCCTCGAGCTCCAGGCAGGCGATGCCGTACTCGGTGGCCGACATCTCCGCGCAGCCGTAGCCGGTCAGATGCATGCCGAGCAGACCGAGGGAGCCGAGCTCCTTGGCAAGGCCTCGGATGTCGTCGAGCTCGCCTCGCTCGAACCAGTCGGCGACGTACGGATCGACATGGGTCGCGCAGAGCTGACGCACGGAGCCGGCGACGGCTCGCTCGTCGGCGGTCATCAGGTCGGCCAGCCCGGCGGGGTCGTGGGGGTCGAGGGCGGGAAGTGTGGTGGTGGCGCTCATCAGTAGTCTCTCTTCCTTCGGCTCCTGGACCGTACCGTCGGCGAGACGGGCTCCATCACCTCCAGAGCAACCGCGTCGGTGATCGTTCCTGCGAGCGATTCTGATGCTCACGGCGCCTCGTCGCGTGGTGCCCGGAGCTCGCCCGCGTCTATCGTCCGGGCCATGCATCTGCCTTTCGTGTCGGCGTCGGAGATGGCTGAGCTATGCACGGTCGTGGACGCCGTCGACGCCCTGGAGGCGAGCCTGCTCGCCGGCTTCGATCCCGAGCGGGATCTGATGCGCACGAGTGCTTCGGTGCCCGCGGGCACACTGCTCATGATGCCGACCGCGCTCGGCTCCTACGCCGGCCTCAAGCTGGTCACCCTGGCCGCGGGGAACCCCGCTGTCGGCAAGCCGTTCGTCCAGGCGGTGTACGTCCTCATGGACGCCGAGACCCTGACCCCCGTGGCGACCTTCGACGGCACCTTCCTCACCACGCTGAGGACCTCGGCCGTCTCCGCGCTCGCCGCGCGGCATCTCGCACCCACCGACGCCGGCCGGCTCGTCGTGTTCGGGGCCGGCGTCCAGGCATGGGCGCACGTGTGGAGCCTTGCCGCGGTGCTTCCGCTTCAGCACGTCGACGTGGTGAGCCGGACGTCGTCGGCCGCGACGAGCCTGGCTCAGCGGATCTTCGACGAGCTGGGGATCGACGCATCGCTCGCCGCCGCGGACGCGGTGACGGAGGCCGATGTCGTGGCCTGCTGCACGACCTCGCGAGTGCCGCTGTTCGACGGCGGCCTGCTGCGTCCGACGACGACGGTCCTGGCCATCGGCGCCTACGAACCCGATGCGCGCGAGCTCGACGACACGACGATGGCGCGCGGCATGGTCGTGGTCGAGTCCCGTGCGTCCGCCCTCCGCGAGGCCGGTGACGTCATTCAGGCCATCGACTCAGGCGCGCTCGACGAGCGTGATCTCCGCACCCTCCGCAGTCTGGTCCTCGGCGAGCTCACCCTCCCCGGGGATGCGGTGCGCGTCTTCAAGGGCACCGGCATGTCCTGGCAGGACCTCGCGGTGGCGGGGCGGATGCACAGCCGCATGACGCTCTGAGCCGGCGACCACCTCACGGATCACCTCGACCAGGGCCGCCAGCGTCGAGTGCGGGCGGATGCCCTCGGGGAGGATGAGCACGATGTGCCGCTCGATCGACTCCTCGATCCGGATCCGACGGATCTGCACGGCCGGGTTGAGCTGCAGCATCAGGTCCGTCACCGGCGCGATCCCCAGACCCTTCGCGGCAAGCGCCACGGTGGCTGCCGTGTCGGTGACCTCGTGCGCGACCCGAGGCTCGAAGCCGTGCCTGCGACAGGCCGCACGCAGCGCGATGCCATAGGTGGTGCGTCCGGTCGGCAGGATCCAGTCCGCGTCCCCCAGGTCGGGCAGGCTCACCGACGCGCGCGAGGCGAGCGGGTGCGCCGTCCCGACAGCCAGCGCGAACTGCTCGCTACGCAGTCTCACGACGCGGATCCGACGATCGCGTGGCATCGGCGCGTCGTCGTAGTCCAGGCCGAAGGCGACATCCACGTCACCGAGCCAGACCTCCTTGGCAGCGTCGTCCACGTCGATCTCACGGCTCCGGATCGACAGCCGCGGGTGCTGGCGGGCGGACTCGGTCAGCACCGGTCCCAGCAGCGCGGCCGCGGTGCTCCCCCAGGTCCCGACCACGAGGGAGCCCGACACGGCGTCCATGCTCTCCGCGAGCGCCGCGACCGCCCTCGCCTCCGCCACCAGGATCAGGTCGGCGTGCTCGGCGAGGACCCGCCCCGCGTCGGTGAGGGCGAGATTGCGTCCGGCCTTGCGCAGCAGCTGGGTACCCACGGTCCGTTCGAGCGCGGTGATGTGCTGCGAGGCCGCCCCCGCCGTGTAGCCCAGCGCCTCGGCGGCCGCGGCCAGGCTGCCCCGCCGGACGAACTCACGCAAGGTCGCCAGCTGGACGAGGTTCAAGGTCACCCTGCCGACTGTAGGGAGTCCGAGCGCGGAGCGCGCCCGGATGAGCCCCCGGCCCGATGATCCCGAGGATCAGCATCGCTAAAGGATCAGGTTCACGATCCTTCGCTGGTTCTGAACCCCGTGCGGGCGTGACGATGAGGAGGTGAGCACCAGCGGAGGAGTCCCCAGCGGCCGGGCAGACGTCGTCATCGTCGGTGGCGGCGTCATGGGCCTCGCTACGGCCTACGAGCTGGCCGCCGCGGGGGTGAAGGACATCGTGGTCGTCGAGCGGGACACGCTCGGCTCCGGATCCACGTGCAAGGCGGCCGGCGGAGTTCGCGCCCAGTTCTCCGACGAGGTCAACATCGCCCTCGGCGCTCGCAGCCTCCAGACGTTCGAGGCGTTCGGCGAACGGTTCGGCCAGGAGATCGACCTGCACCAGGTGGGTTATCTCTTCCTCCTCGACTCCGCCGACGACGTGGCGGCGTTCGAGCGCAACGTCCGGCTGCAGAACGAGCTGGGCGTGCCGAGCCGGATGATCGACCCGGCCGAGGCCAAGGCGCTCTCCCCCCTCATCGACACCGACGGTCTTCTCGCCGCCGCCTTCTCGCCGACCGACGGGCACTGCACGCCCGAGTCCGTGGTCCTCGGCTATGCCACCGCCGCGCGCCGGCTCGGGGTGCGGATCGTGACCCAGTGCGAGGCCCAGGGCATCGACGTCGTCGGCGACGAGATCACCGGCGTGCGCACCGGCAAAGGCCGCATCGAGACCTCCGCCGTGATCTGCACCGCGGGCGCCTGGTCGCAGGCCGTCGGCGCGTGGGCGGGCGTCGACCTGCCCATCGTTCCCCTGCGCCGGCAGATCCTGGTCACCGATCCCACTCCGTGGATCGCCGACGACACGCCCTTCACGATCGACTTCGCCACGAGCTACTACTTCCACCGCGAAGGCCAGGGTCTCCTCGTCGGCATGTCCGACCCCGACGAGACCCCCGGCTACAAGATGACGCGGTCCGACGACTGGCTGCCCGGACTCGCGACGGCGTTGGAGCGCCGCACGCCGTCCCTGGTCGATGTCGGCATGGCCAGCGGCTGGGCCGGGCTGTACGAGATGACCCCCGACCACAACGCCGTGATCGGCGAGGCCGCCGGGGTCTCCCGCTTCCTGTACGCCGCCGGGTTCTCGGGTCATGGATTCCTCATGGGCCCCGCCGTCGGCGAGGTCATGCGCGACCTGTACCTCGGCCGCACGCCCTTCGTCGACGTCACCGGCCTGACCGCGGAACGCTTCCAGCACAGCGAGATCCGTCCCGAACTGAACATCGTGTGACCACCTCCGTCGAGTAGGAGCAGTACCCATGAGCTCGATCCAGCACCTTCCCGCAGCACACGACCTCGCGCAGCGAGCGGTCGACGCGACCAGTGCCTGCGGTGTGAGCCTGGCGGACTGGCGCGGCGACCAGGTCCTCACCTCGCCGATCAACGGAGCGCCCCTGCACTCCCTGGCCTGGGTGGGCGCCGAGGCCGTCGACACGGCGACCGAGCGCGCCCAGGCTGCGTTCCTGGAGTGGCGGACCGTGCCGGCGCCCGCCCGCGGCGCGCTCGTGAAGCGCTTCGGCGAGCTCCTGGTCGAGCACAAGGAGGACCTGGCCGCCCTGATCAGCCTCGAGGTCGGCAAGATCACCTCCGAGGCGCGGGGCGAGGTGCAGGAGATGATCGACATCTGCGACTTCGCCGTCGGTCTGTCCCGCCAGCTCTACGGTCGCACCATGCCGTCCGAGCGGGCCGGGCACCGGCTCATGGAGACGTGGCACCCGCTCGGCGTCGTCGGAGTCATCAGCGCGTTCAACTTCCCCGCCGCCGTGTGGGCGTGGAACACCGCGATCGCGCTGGTCTGCGGCGACTCCGTCGTCTGGAAGCCCTCCGAGCTCGCTCCCCTGACCGCTGTGTCGTGCGCCTCGCTGCTGCAGCGCGCCATCGCCGAGGCGGACGCCCCTGCCGATCTCAGCCAGGTGCTGGTCGGCGGACCCGACGTCGGCGAGCGCCTCGTCGACCACGCCGGCGTCGCGCTGGTGAGCGCGACCGGATCGACCCGGATGGGTCGTCTCGTCGGCCCGCGCGTGGCGAACCGCTTCGGGCGGGCCATCCTCGAGCTCGGTGGCAACAACGCCGCGGTCGTCGCGCCGTCGGCCGACCTCGACCTGGTCGCCCGGGGCGTGGTCTTCGCGGCGGCCGGCACCGCCGGGCAGCGGTGCACGACCATGCGGCGCGTGATCGCCCACCGCAGTGTCGTCGACGATGTCCTGCAGGCGCTGACGGACGCGTACGCGCGGCTCCCCATCGGCAACCCGCTGGCCGAGGGCACCCTGGTCGGCCCCCTGATCGGCCGGCGCGCCCACGACGCCATGGCAGCAGCCCTGTCCCAGGCGAGCGACGAGGGCGGCAAGGTCGTCGCCGGAGGCGGGCGCGTGCTCGAGGAGTCCGCCCCCGACGCCTACTACGTGCAGCCCGCCGTCGTGCACATGAACGAGCAGACCCACGTCGTACGGGCGGAGACCTTCGCGCCGATTCTCTACGTGCTGCCCTACGACACCCTGGACGAGGCCATCGCGGTCAACAACGCGGTCCCTCAGGGACTGTCCTCGAGCATCTTCACCCAGGACCAGGCCGAGGCCGAGACCTTCCTGGGGCCCGCCGGCTCGGACTGCGGCATCGTCAACGTCAACATCGGCACCTCGGGGGCCGAGATCGGCGGCGCCTTCGGCGGCGAGAAGGAGACCGGGGGCGGGCGCGAGTCGGGCTCCGACTCGTGGCGTGCCTACATGCGCCGAGCCACCAACACCATCAACTACTCCGGAGAGCTCCCCCTCGCGCAGGGCGTGGACTTCTCCGTCTGACCTGCGCGGCCGAGAGAGGCAAGACAGATGGAAGACATGCTGAGCCAGATGGACGAGTGGGGCCCCGAGAAGGTGGTCTGCGTGTCCGACCGCCGCACCGGCATGCGGGGCGTCCTGGTGCTCGACAACACCGCTCGGGGCATGGGCAAGGGCGGCACCCGGATGAACCGGACCCTGACGGTCGCCGAGGTCGCCCGGCTCGCTCGGACCATGACCTGGAAGTGGGCAGCGGTCGACCTCTACTACGGGGGCGCCAAGGCCGGGGTGCGCTTCGACCCGGCCTCGCCCGACAAGGAGGCGGCGCTGCGGGCCTTCGGCCGGACGCTGCGCAACGAGGTGCCCTCGGAGTACGTCTTCGGCCTCGACATGGGCCTCACCGAGAGCGACGCGGCCATCCTCCTCGACGAGCTCGGCCGCGGTGCCGCGGTCGGGCTGCCCCGAGAGCTCGGCGGCCTTCCGTACGACGAGCTCGGGGTGACCGGATTCGGTGTGGCCGAGGCCGTCGACGCGGCCTGCCTGTCCCAGGGCATCCCCCTGGCCTCCGCCCGGGTCGCGGTCCAGGGCTACGGAGCGGTGGGCTGGGCCGCCTGTCGCCGGCTCGCCGAGCTCGGCGCCACCATCGTGGCCATCTCTAACGCGGAGGGCGCGATCCACGATCCCGCCGGCATCGACGTCGACCGGCTGGCCCGGCTCCGCACCCAGCACGGCGACGGCTGCCTTCGCGAGTACGGCGGCCCGCTGCTCGACGTGGAGGCCGTTCTCACCGTCGACGCCGACATCCTCCTTCCCTGCGCGCGCGAGGATCTGGTCGGCGAGCAGGTCGCTCGTGCCACCACGGTGCGACTGGTGGTCGAAGGGGCCAACCTGCCGACCTCCCCGCGGGCCAAGGAGATCCTGCACGCGCGGGGCATCCCCCTCGTCCCGGACTTCATCGCCAACGCCGGCGGCATCGTCGCGGCGGCGTACTCCATGGACGCGCGTCACTCCCCGTTCGCGGTCAACCCGGACGGCATCTTCTCGATGGTGACCGACAAGCTGCGCGCGAACACGGTCCAGGTCCTGGGCGCCAGCGAGCGGCACTCGATCACCCCGCATGTCGCGGCACAGCGGATGGCCGAGGAACGCGTCCGCGCCGCCATGCGGCTGCGCGGCGAGGGCCGCGTCGACCGGGTCCACATCGATGTCGCGTAGGCCGTCGTCATGATCGAGTCCATCGACGAGCACCTCATCCGTCGGCTCCAGCACTGGGAGCCGACCGCGACCACGCCCGCGCCCGACCGTGCTGTTCCCACCACCGACCTGCTGGCCCTCCTCGAGGCGCAGATCCAGGCCCGGCACCTCGACTTCGCGGCCCGCTGGCTGCAGTCGAAGGGCCAGGGCTTCTACACGATCGGGTCGGCCGGCCACGAGAGCAACGCGATCGTGGCGATGGCGCTTCGGCCGACCGACCCCGCGCTGCTCCACTACCGCTCGGGCGGCTTCTTCGCCGCTCGCGCCGCGCAGGTCCCCGGGTCCGACCCGGTCACCGACGTCCTGAGCGGGATGGCGACCGCCGCGTCGGACCCGATCTCGGGCGGGCGTCACAAGGTCTTCGGCCATCCCGACTACGCGATCATCCCGCAGACCTCGACGATCGGGTCGCACCTGCCCCGAGCCGTGGGGCTGGCCTTCTCCCTGGGCCGTGCGCACGCGCTGGACCTTGCGGCGGCCTGGCCCGACGACGCCGTCGTCGTCTGCAGCTTCGGCGACGCGTCCGCGAACCACTCCACCTCCGTCGGCGCCCTCAACACCGCGAGCTGGTGCAGTCACCAGGGCGTGCCGCTGCCGCTGCTGTTCGTCTGCGAGGACAACGGCATCGGCATCTCCACCAAGACGCCCAGCGGGTGGACGGCCCGCTCGATGTCGAGCCTGCCGGCGATCGACTACGCGTACGCCGACGGGAGCAGTCCCGAGGATGCCCTGGCCACGGTCCGTGAGCTGGCCGACCGGGTGCGCAGGGAACGCCGCCCGGCACTGCTGCACCTGCGGACCGTGCGGTTCATGGGCCACGCCGGCTCCGATGCCGAGCTGGCCTATCGCTCCCGGACCGAGATCCTGGCCGACTACGACCGCGATCCCGTTCTGGCGACCGTTCGTGCCCTGGTCGCGCGCGGCGCGATCACGCCCGAGGCCGTGCTGGAGCGGTACGAGCTCGTCCGGCGCGAGGTGAGCGCGGCGGCGGAGACGATGCTGGACGCCAAGCGTCTGGACTCGGCGGCCCGGGTGATGGCGCCGATCGCCTACCCGCCGGTGAGCACCGACCTCCCGCTCCCCCGGCGCGACCTCCAGCCGACGAGCGAGCCCGGCCTCACCCTCGCTCAGGCGATCAACGCCACCCTCGCCGACGAGCTCCGGGCCAGACCCGAGGCAACCGTCTTCGGCGAGGACGTGGCCGTCAAGGGCGGCGTCTACGGCGTCACGCGCGGACTGCGCAAGGCCTTCGGCGCCGGCCGGGTCTTCGACACGCTCCTCGACGAGCAGAGCATCCTGGGAACCGCGCTGGGCGCGGCGCTGTCCGGGCTGCTGCCGATCCCCGAGATCCAGTACCTCGCCTACCTGCACAACGCCGAGGACCAGCTCCGGGGCGAGGCCGCGACGCTGGCCTTCTTCTCCGACGGCCAGTACCGCAACGGCATGGTGGTCCGCATCGCCGGGCTGGCCTATCAGCGCGGGTTCGGCGGTCACTTCCACAACGACAACTCCGTCGCCGTGCTCCGGGACATCCCCGGCCTGGTCCTCGCCGTACCGAGCCATCCGGCAGACGCGCCCGAGCTGCTGTCGACCTGCATCGCCCTGGCCCGTGACGAGGGCCGCGTCTGCGTGTTCCTCGAGCCCATCGCGCTCTACCACTCCAAGGACCTGCACCACGACGGCGATCGCGCCTGGCTGGCCCGACCGCACGAGATCGGCGAGGCCGGGTCACGACGTGACTCGTTCGGCCGGGCGCGGGTGTACGGCGCCGGCCGGGACCTGCTGATGATCACCTTCGGCAACGGCCTGCCGATGAGCCTGCGTGTGGCGGACCGTCTCTCCCAGGAGTCCGTCGCCACGACCGTCGTCGACCTGCGCTGGCTCACGCCGCTGCCCGTCCAGGACATCGTGCGCCTGGCGGACGGCTTCGAGCGCGTGCTCGTCGTCGACGAGACCCGTCGCTCGGGCGGGGTCGCCGAGTCTGTCCTCGCTGTTCTCCACGATGTCGGTTTCCAGGGTCGGGCCGCTCGGGTGAACAGCGAGGACTCCTTCATCCCGCTGGGTCCGGCAGCGAACACGGTGCTGCTGGATGAGGACACCATCGTCCGGGCAGCCCGCGACCTCTGCCGGTCCTGACACCCCTCCCGCACAGCCAGCGAGAGCCGCCACCCTCCGGGTGGCGGCTCTCGTGGTCCGTGGGTCTGCCGGCGCGTCAGGTGGCGGCCGGGAAGTGACAGGCCATCCAGTGCGTCGGCTCGTGCTCGATGAGCATCGGCTCGACCTCGGCGCAGATCTCCTGCGCCTTCCAGCAACGGGTGCGGAACCGACAGCCCGAGGGTGGGTTCGCCGGACTGGCGACATCCCCGGTGAGGATGATCTGCTCGCGCGTGGCCTCCGCCACGGGGTCAGGCACCGGGACCGCCGACAGCAGGGCCTGGCTGTAGGGATGCAGCGGGCGATCGTAGAAGTCGTCACGATCCGCCATCTCCACCACCTTCCCGAGGTACATCACCGCGACCCGGTCGCTGAGGTGGCGCACCACGGAGAGGTCGTGGGCGACGAAGAGGTAGGCGAGGTTGAACTCCTTCTGCAGGTCCTCGAGAAGGTTCACCACCTGGGCCTGCACGGAGACGTCGAGCGCCGAGATCGGCTCGTCGGCCACGATGAAGTCCGGCTTGACCGCCAGCGCCCGGGCGATGCCCACCCGTTGCCGCTGGCCGCCGGAGAACTCGTGCGGATAGCGGTCGGCGACCTTGGAGCTCAGCCCCACGATCTGGAGCAGCTCGTCGATGCGCTTGGCCTTCTCCTTGCCCGCGGCCAGCCGATGCACCTTGAGCGGCTCGCCCACGATCTCGGCGACCGTCATGCGTGGGTTGAGCGACGCATAGGGGTCCTGGAAGATCATCTGGCTGCGCCGGCGCATGCGGCGCAGCTGCTCGCCCTGGAGGGTTGCCAGGTCGACCCCGTCGAAGCTCACCGAGCCTGCGGTCGGACGGTAGATCTGGAGCACGGCGCGACCGGTCGTGGACTTGCCGCAGCCCGACTCGCCGACCAGGCCGAGCGTCTCACCGCGGTCAACGGAGAAGCTGACCCCGTCCACCGCACGGATGGCGCCGATCTGACGGCGCAGCAGGCCGCTGGACGTGATGGGGAAATGCACCTTGAGGTCGTTGACCTCGAGGAGCTTCGGGGGGGTGCTCTTCGGCGCCGCCAACAGTTCTTCCTCGCCCTTGGTCGTGATCACGGTAGGTCTGCCTCCGCCAGGGGCCGGTCGAGTACGTCATTGGTCCAGTCGAGGTCGGTGAGCCAGCCCCCGGCCTGGGTCCCCCAGCATCGCGCCTCATGGTCGGGCTTGGCGCCCGGGACCGCCGCCAGCGGCGGTACCTGCTCCAGGCAGATGTCCCTGCGGTACTGGCACCGGGGAGCGAACATGCAGCCGGTGCGGGAGCCGGCCAGGTCGGGAGGAGAGCCCTGGATGGGCCGGAGCCGCTCGCGCTCGCCCTCGAGCCGAGGGATCGACCGCAGGAGCCCCCAGGTGTAGGGCATCTTCGGGTTGGCGAAGAGCTCCCCGGTGTCAGCCTTCTCCACGATCTGACCGGCGTACATCACATGGATCCGCTGGGTCATGCCGGCGACCACACCGAGGTCGTGGGTGATCAGGATGCAGGCCGTCTTGGTCTCGGTGGCGAGCTTGCTGAGCAGCCTGAGGATCTGCGCCTGGATGGTGACGTCGAGACCCGTGGTGGGCTCGTCGGCCAAGATCAGCTTCGGGTCGCAGGAGAGCGCGAGCGCGATCATGACGCGCTGGCGCATTCCTCCGGAGAACTGGTGTGGGTAGTCGTCCAGACGCTGGGCCGCGCCCGGGATGCCGACCAGCTCGAGGAGCTCGGTGGCCCGGGCGCGAGCCGCGCTCCGGTTCATCCCCAGGTGCAGCTGGAGGGTCTCCATGAGCTGCTTGCCGACCGTCAGCACCGGGTTCAGCGACGTCATCGGGTCCTGGAAGATCATCGCGATCTTGTCGCCGCGGATCCGCCGGACCTCCCGCTCGCTCATCTGCAGGATGTCCTCGCCCTCGAAGAGGATCTGGCCACCCACGATCTCCCCGGCCGACTTCGGGATCAGCCGCATCAACGACAGGGAGGTGACGCTCTTGCCGCACCCCGACTCGCCGACGATGCCGAGAGTCTCGCCTTCGGCGACGGTGAAGGACACCCCGTCGACGGCGCGTACCGCCCCTCGTCTGGTGTTGAACTGCGCCTCCAGGTCTACGACCTTCAGCAGGTCTGTGCCATTCATCGGTTCCTCACTCGTCTGTAGCAGAGCCGGCGGGCCCGGAGGGATCAGATCTCGATCAGCGTATGGAGGCCGAACCGGGGGCCACAACCGCTTGAGCCACGTCGGTGGTGATCAAGATCACCACCGACGCTAACTCTCGGAGACTCCGCAGGCAGGCGGCGCCTGCCTGCGGGATCTCTCAGGGACGTACGGCGGCGACGGCCTCGATCTCGACCTTGAACTCGGGCGCCGGCAGCCCGCTCACCCCGATGGTGGAGCGACACGGAAGCGGCTCGGGGAAGGTGGCCCGGTAGACCTCGTTCATCTCCGCGATGGTCGTGACATCGGTCAGGAACACCGTCGTCTTGACCACGTCGCTCAGGTCGAGCCCGGCGTCGGCGAGCACGGTGGTCAGGTTGGCCAGCGCGGCAGCGGTCTGCTCCGCGACGGTCTCCCCCTGACCCACCTGGCCCGACACGAAGACGAGGTCTCCGGTCGTGATGCCGCTCGAGTAGGGGGCCGCGGAGACGGGGCCGAAGGCCTGCTTGGTCATGTTCTTCCTCCAACTTTCTGTTCTGTCGGTTGATGCGAATCCGTGGGGAGCATGAGGGCGAAGACGAGGCCCGCCACCAGCGCGGCCCCGCCCACCCAGAGCGCGACGGTGAGTCCGTGCGCATCGGCGATCGAGCCGAGCACCGGCGTGAACAGGCCCGCGGCGGTGATGCTGAACCCGAGCGTGACGCCACTCGCCGTCCCATGGCGGTTGGGCAGGTAGTCCTGCCCGAGGACCAGTTGCACCGCGAACGGCATGAACCAGCTGAAGCCCAGCAGGGCGGTGGCGGCCAGCGCGAGCGGGTACGCCGGCAGCAGGATCACGCCGACCATGGCCACCGGGGCGAGGACGTACGTCGCCCGCAGGGCGGCCACCCGGCCGACCCGGTCCGCCAGCCATCCGCCAAACAGCGTGCCGGCGACGCCGAAGCCGCTGAACACGCCGATCACCAGGCCGCCCTCGGTCGGCGACCGGTCGAACTCCTCGATGAGGTAGAGGGCGACGAACGACCCGGTCCCCACCGATCCGACCGCGCGCGCGATGATCACCGCGACCAGGAGACCGAAGCTGCGCCAGTCGTCGGTGGCCCGGACCCCGGTGGCGCTCGCTCGGGTGGCGCGGCTGGGTGCCGTGGCTCCACGTGGCCGCGCGCCGGCGTACACCAGGGCCATCACCACCGCCGGGAGCGCGAGGATGAAGGTGCCCGCCAGCCCGGTGATGCCGATGACGAGAGCCACCGCGAAGGGTCCGAGCGCGAGCCCGATGTTGCCTCCGACGGAGAAGATGCTCATCCCCTTGGCCGACTGACCGACTGCCGACCGGGCGGCCTTGGCCGCCTCCGGGTGGTAGGCCGCGACGCCGACGCCCGACAGGACCAGCGCGAGGCAGGTGAACAGATAGCTGTCCCCCAGCCCCGACAGCCCGACGCCGAGACCGGCGGTCAGCATGCCTCCCGGGACCATCCACCGGAGCCGGTGCCGGTCGCTGAGCATGCCGAAGCTCGGCAGCAGGACGCATGACAGCAGGGTCGCCGCGAGGAGCACGCCCCCGACCGCGGCGTAGCCGTAGTCCCGCTCCGTCGCGAAGTAGGGCAGCAGCGCCGGGACGGCCCCGACGTAGAAGTCGTTGACGACGTGGGTCGCCGTCAGAAGCCCCAAGGGGCCACGCATCTTCATCAGAGACCGCCCGGCACTCCTGCTAGCTCGCGCCGGGGAAGTCGATCCCGGCCTCGCGCAGGGTCGCCTCGATCTTCTCGATGTTCGCCTGGGTGCCCTTGAGCAGGGACGCCTGGGCGGCATCGTGCCTGGCCTCGAGCTTGCGGGCAGCGGCGATCACCTCCGTGGCGAACGCGACGGGCACGACCGCGATGCCCTCCTCGTCGCAGACGACGATGTCGCCCGGCGACACGACGATGCCGCCACAGGCGATCGGCACGTTGACCTCGCCCTGGTCGGGGCCGCAGGGACCTTCGGCGCAGCCGATGCCACGAGCGAAGACCGGCAGTCCGTCCTCGGCGATCTCGTCGACGTCGCGCACGATGCCGTCGAAGATGGCGGCGGCGCCGCCGCGGTGGAGCAGGCCGCGCATCATGTTGGAGCCGGCCAGCACCGAGGTCATGTTGCTGACCGCGTTGACCACGACGATGTCCCCGGCGCGCGCCGTGTTGAGCGCGTACTTGATGAGGAACTCCGAGTTGGTCGGAACCGACACGGTGAGAGCAGGTCCGGCGATGCGCGTCACCGGACGATGCACCGGCGCGATCTGCGCGCTCATCGTGTAGGAGCCGCCCATCACGTCGGACAGGTCGGTGGTCCTGATCTGTGCGAGCTCCTTGACCAGAGCCTCGTCCGGCGCCGGCGCCGGCGGGAGAATTCGTGCACCCAGTGGCATGTCGTCCTCCTCCTCAGACCCAGCCGGTGGCGGGGTCGTAGTGGCCGGACTCGTCGGGGCTCATCCCGAAGTCCTCCCAGCGGGTGTCACGGATGCTGCCGTAGTGCTCGCGCGACTTGCGGATCATGTCGAGGTCGATGTTGTACGACGCGATCCCCTCCTCGGCACCGAGCTGGACCAGCAGGTCGGCCTTCGGGCCCATGATCGCGGTGCCGCCGAACCAGTTGAAATGGTCTTCTTGGCCACACACGTTGTTCTGGATGATGTAGATCGAGTTGGCCACGGCATTGACGTGGATCTCGGGAATCCAGTTCCGGTTTCCGAAGGCGGTCGGCGTGTTGTTGACCACGAACACCATCTCGGCGCCCTTGAGCGTGAGGATGCGGAACACCTCGGGGTAATGGCGGTCGAAGCAGATGGCGACGCCGATCTTGCCGTACGGGGTGTCGAAGACCGGGTACGGGATGTTGCCCGGCGTGAAGTAGTGACGCTCCTGCATGCCGGGGATCGACGGGATGTGACGCTTGCGGTAGCGGCCCAGCAGGCCCTCCGGGCCGATGACCGCCGCGGTGTTGTAGTAGGTGTGGAAGGCGGCGTCGATCTCCCAGATCGGCGAGATCAGGTAGACGTCGAGCTCCTTGGCCAGCGCCATCATCCGCTGCGTGGTGGGGCCGTCCGGGATCTGCTCGGCGAGATCCCAGAGGCTCTTCACCGAGGTGTCGTCGACGTCGATGTCCTCGATGTATCCCGGAAGGTAACCGGTCGAGAAAAGCTCCGGAAGCGAAATGATCTTGGCGCCTTCAGCAGCGGACTTCCGGACCATTTCCTCCGCGCGGTCGACGTTGTACTCGACGTCACGAAATCGACGGGTGAACTGGATTGCAGCAACCTGCACTTCTCGACTCATCTAATCGGGCTCCTTTGGTAATCGAGCTCGCGCACTTATCGCGCCTCGTTGACGTCTGCTGTCGTCATGCCGGAATGCTTCCTTTTGCCCGTGGGGAAAGAAAGGGTCCGAGGGCGCAAGCCACCATGCGTCAGCATCAGGAACCGTGATGCCTGCCTCGACAGGGCGCAGCACAGCACACGACGACCCATGGTCGTCGCGTACGAACCGGCTCTCGACGCACGAGAGCCCGGTCCGGATCAGGGGAGCATGCCCTCCAGGGACGCGGCGATGTCGCGCAGCGAGCCGACGAAGGCCTCCACCAGGGGCGTGGCGCCATCGGCCGAGAACGCGGCATAGACGATCCGCATCGCGTTGGCATCGGCGAGAGGAACCCCCTTGATCCCCTCCATCGGCACGAAGCCGAGCGCGGGCAGCAGGGCCACCCCGACGCCCTGGCCTACCAGCCGTTCGATGACGTCCGGGTCGTTGGTGCGGAAGCCGACGTTCGGCACCATGCCCGCGGCCGCGCCCAGCTCCTCGAGCAGCTCGGCGCCAGGGGTGCCCTCGTGGCTGGCGATCCACTTCTCGTCGCTCAGGTCGGCCATCGACACCGGCCCGGAGTCCGCGAACCGGTGCGCCTCGGGGAGGACCAGCACCATGCGTTCCTTGAGCAGCTCGACGAAGGTGACCTCCTGGCTCCACTTCCGCTGGGAGGGACCGTGCGAGTAGACGAGCGCGACGTCCAGGTCTCGTGCGGCCAGCGCACGCAGCAGCTCGGTGGGGAGGCCCTCCTCGAGCACGACCTCGCTGCCTGGGAAGTCCTTGACGAAGCTGCTCACCGCCGGCGGCAGCAGATGCTGGCTGGCGGTGCCGAAGGCGCCGACCCGGATGTTCCCGGCCCAGCCCTGCGAGATGGCGCGAATCTGGTCGCGCAGCCGGTCCAGCGCCATCAGCACCTCGTTGGAGCGCTCGGCGATCTGGCGCGCGATCGGCGTCGGATGCACGCTGTGCGCCCGTCGCTCGAAGAGCTCGACCTTGCAGGTGCGCTCGAGGGCCGCGATCTGCTGGGACACCGCGGACGGCGAGTACCCGAGGTCCTTCGCGGCGCCGGAGAAGGAGCCGTGCCGCACCACGGCGACGAGCGTGCGCAACTGGACGACGTTCGTCACGCTGAAGACCTGTCCCACGCTGCCTCCTGAGCTACTCACCATTGCGGATGGGCTGACCCTAGACGATCAGTTGCTCTGGCGCTGACGCTCTGCGGCTTGCGTCCTGAAGGCCTTCTCGTCCCCGCATCCGCGCTGTCAGCATGGCGTGCCTTGTTCACGTTCCGAGCTGGAAGAGGTCCTCATGGGCAACCGGGTGAGAGTGGGAGCTCTCGACGTCGACGGCAGTCTCCATCGGTTCGTCGAGAGCGAGGCACTCCCCGGATCGGGCGTCGGTCCCGACGACTTCTGGGCGGGCCTCGAGCGGGCTGTGGTCGAGCTCGGCGCCAGGCAGCAGCGCCTGCTCGATCGCCGGGAGGAGCTCCAGGTCGCGATCGACGACTACCACCGCACGCACGCCGACCTGGACCCCGCGGCGTACGAGCGCTTCCTCGACGAGATCGGCTACCTGCTGCCGGTTCCGACCGGCGTCGAGGTCACCACCTCCGGCGTGGATCCCGAGATCGCGGCGACGGCGGGGCCTCAGCTCGTCGTACCGGTGAGCAACGCGCGCTACGCCCTGAACGCGGCGAACGCCAGGTGGGGATCGCTGTACGACGCGCTCTACGGCACCGACGCCGTCCCGGTCACCGGGGCCCTCGCTCCGGGGGCGACGTACAACGCGGCCCGCGGCGCCGAGGTCATCCGGCGCGGACGCGACCTCCTCGACCAGGTGGCCCCCCTGGCCGGGGTCAGTCACGCGGACGTGACCCGCTACGCCGTGGACGAGCACGGCCTCGTGGCCACCGTCGCGGGCCGAGAGGTCCGCCTCGAGACCCCCTCGGCCTTCGTCGGACGCCGCGGCCCGGCGCAGGCTCCGGAGGCGGTGGCGCTCGTGCACCACGGCCTGCACGTCGAGATCCAGATCGACCACACCCACCCGATCGGGGCGAGCGACCCCGCGGGGGTCAGCGACCTCCTCGTCGAGGCCGCGCTGACCACGATCATGGACCTCGAGGACTCCGTCGCGGCCGTCGACGCCGACGACAAGGTGGGGGCCTACCGCAACTGGCTCGGGCTGATGAAGGGCACCCTCACCGAGGAGGTCGTCAAGGGCGGGGAGACCGTTCAGCGCAGGCTCAACCCGGACCGCCACCTCACGACGGCCTCCGGGCAGCCCGTCGAGCTCCGGGGTCGCTCCCTCATGTTCATCCGCCAGGTCGGTCATCTCATGACGACCGACGCGGTGCTGGACCCGTCCGGCACGCCCGTCTTCGAGGGGATCCTGGACGCGTTCGTCACCGCCTTGTGCAGCTGTCACGACCTGCGACGCGGCGAGCGGGCCACCAACTCCCGCGCCGGCTCGATGTACGTCGTGAAGCCCAAGATGCACGGCCCCGACGAGGTCGGTCTCACCTGCGAGCTCTTCGCAGCAGTCGAGGAGACGCTGGGTCTCGGGTCCTCGACCATCAAGCTGGGCATCATGGACGAGGAGCGACGCACCTCGCTGAACCTGGCGGCCTGCATCGCCGCGGCATCGGACCGGGTCGCCTTCATCAACACCGGCTTCCTGGACCGGACCGGCGACGAGATCCACACGTCCCTGCTGGCCGGTCCGATGGCCCGCAAGGACGACATGCGGTCGCTGCCCTGGATCGCGGCGTACGAGAGCTCCAACGTCGACGTCGGACTGGCCTGTGGCCTCGCCGGGAAGGCGCAGATCGGCAAGGGCATGTGGGCCGCACCCGACGCGATGCACGCCATGCTCGAGCAGAAGGTGGGACACCCCGCGGCCGGGGCGTCCTGTGCCTGGGTCCCGTCGCCGACCGCCGCGACCCTGCACGCGCTCCACTATCACGAGATCGACGTGGCCGGCCGCCAACGCGAGCTCGCCGCCCAGGGACCGCGCACCCAGCGCAGCGACATGCTCCAGATCCCCCTGGCCGATCCGTCGCACTGGTCCGCCGAGGACCGCCTCCGCGAGCTGGACAACAACGTGCAGAGCACCCTCGGGTACGTCGTGCGCTGGGTCGACGCGGGCGTCGGCTGCTCCAAGGTCCCCGACCTGTCCGGGACCCCACTCATGGAGGACCGCGCGACCTGCCGGATCTCGTCCCAGCACGTCGCCAACTGGCTCCTCCACGGGGTGGTCGACGCCGCCGAGGTCGAGGAGAGCCTGCGCAGGATGGCGCTTCTGGTGGACAAGCAGAACGCCAGTGACCCCGGCTACCGTCCGATGGCCCCGTCGTACGACGGAGAGGCCTTCCTCGCAGCACGAGAGCTGCTGCTCGACGGCGCAGCCCAACCGCGGGGCTACACCGAGCCCGTCCTTCATCGTCGCCGCACCACCGTCAAGAACACGAGGAGCCACGCATGAGCATTTCCCTGGAGACTGCGGAGCGCATCGTCAGCGGCGCGCGGGGGTACGCCGCGCGGGAGCGTCTCGCCCCGCTGACGGTCGTCGTCCTGGACGCCGGAGGCCACGTCAAGGCCGTCGCCCGTGAGGACGGCGCCGCGAACAAGAGGTTCGAGATCGCCTACGGCAAGGCCCACGGCGCCCTCGCCCTCGGCGTCGGCTCCCGAGCGCTCATGGAACGGGCCGAGACGCAGGCGTACTTCATCGCGGCCGCCACCAGCGCGATCGGCGGCCATCTGGTTCCCGTGCCGGGCGGCGTACTCATCCGGACGAGCGAGGGCACCCTCATCGGGGCGGTCGGGATCTCCGGCGACGCCTCCGACGCCGACGAGGCGGCGTGCGTCGCGGGCATCGAGGGAGCGGCGCTCACCGCACAGATCGCCTGACGTGGCCGGACTCAGCGCTACGGCTGCGTGTCGCCGACGTCGATCCCGACATGAGCCGCCAACTGCGCGAGCATGGCGGCAAGCTGCGGCTCGCTGAGAGTGACTCCGCGTAGGTCGGCGACGCTCGTGAACATCGGCACGCCGGCGCCCCGCAGGTCGAGGTCGGTCGCGTGGAGTTCGCGTGTATCGACCTCATCAACGGAGGATCCAGTGAAGCGGACACGGCGCACGTTCCCATCAGGAACGTCCATGGCTCCGAATGTGCAGCCAGCGACAAGCACGTCCTCAAGGCGCGCTCCTGCGAGATTCACGTAGTTGATATGGAGGTCTCGTAGTTCGAGGCTGTCGACCTCGGCGCCACTGAGATCGAGGCTTCCTACGCGGCCTCCCGCAATCCGGACGCGGCGCATCCGCACTCTCGGTGCGACGACTTGGGTGGCATGAATGTCAGCGATGCTCACGTCGACCAGCGCAGCGCCGCTGATGTCGAGCTGCTCTAGACGCAGCTCTGACAAGGCGCACTCAGTGAGGAGCGCATTCATGCCTTGGGCACTGCCCACCACGTCCCGTACATGGACCTGAAACAGTTCACAACGCGGCGAGAGGGTGGCTCCAGAATCCAGTTCACCAGGCAAGTCCGGCTCGGCAAGGCGGACAGACCGCGTCGCGTCGGGCTGATGTTGAGTAGTGCGGCAAGCTCTTCTGTCGTGGCTTGCGCCTCGGCGCGAGTCCAGACCCCGCCGGGGATACTCTGTGCGATCGCACGATGGAACAGGCCCTCGGCCCGAGGTGAGGACATGAGGTGGGCGATCGATCCCGCTCCGGCCGACTGGCCGAACACCGTGACATTGCGAGGGTCGCCACCGAAGGCTGCGATGTTCTCGTTGACCCAGCGGAGCGCCGCTATCTGATCGAGGAGCCCACGATTGTCCGGGCAGCCTTCGATGTGGCCGAAGCCCTCGACTCCGACCCTGTAGTTCAAGGTGACGACGACCACGCCCGATCGGGCGAGTCGCCCGCCGTCGTATTGGGGCAGTCGCGCCGCGCCATGGGACCACATCCCGCCGTGAATCCAGACCATGACAGGCGAATCCGAGCCAGGGTCATCTGGCGCCCATACGTTGAGGCTCAAGCAGTCGAGTCCGTCGCTGGGCTGCCACGGAGACGGAACCCCAGGGGCAGGTGCCGCTTGCGGTGCGACAGGACCGAACGTCATGCACTCCCGGATCTGATCCCAACGGGGCGGGTGTGAGGGTGCGGCGAAACGCAGCTCACCTGTGGGTGCGGCGGCGTATGGGATGCCGAGGAAGGCGGCAATGCCGCGGGAAGCCGTGCCTCGAATCGGCCCGGAGCGGGTCGTTGCGATGCTCATGGCAAGCCGCTCCCGTCCGGCGTTGCATTCGGAGGCTCGGCGATGACCGCCGCCCTCAGCACTCGGAACAGCGTCGCACGGAGTCCTTGATTGCCCTGGGGCTCGGTGTCGGTGCGCTTGATCGCATCGGCCGCTCCGATGAGGAAGCTCACGAGTTCGGGGGGTGTGACGGCAACCCGGGCGAGATCGAGCGCCCCTTGCCCCACAGCCTGATCGATCGATTCGACGAGCATCCTCCGCAGTTGATCGTCCGCGTCCTGGACCACGTCCTGGACCATCGCCCGAGTCTCATCCAACAAGTCGACCCCGTGCCGACCCGACTCGCTGTGCTCCTGCAAGGCGCGGATGTAGGCATTCATCGCGGCGTCCAAACGAGATACAACGTCGCGATCTGATTGCGAGAGGGCGGCCTGCGCGCGGTTCAACGCCTGCGACAGCACAACGCGAGCCCCCTCCCTCGCCAGCGCCTCCTTGTTGTCGAAGTAGTGATACAGCGATGCACGCGAAAGCCCGGCTGCCGTCGCTACATCCTGCATGGTGGACTTCGCGTAGCCATACCGAGCAAACACCTCAATGGAGGCGAGGACTGCTCGGTGCGCTCGCTCAGAGGACTTCTCAGACATCGAGTCCCAGTTTGGACTCAACGTGTCTTTTTGTCTACAGGGGGCGTGTGGGCGTGCTGCCAGGGGTTCTGGTCGATGGTCTGCCGGTCGAGGTCGGGCTCGTCGCGGTCCGGCCCGGTGAGGACTTCGACGTGGAGAACCGTGGGCATCCCTGAACGCCAGCAAGGACGCGTGAGCCGTCCTACGGTGGATCCATGGTTGCGTACGCCACGACATCATCCGCGCCGACGAGCTCTGCACGAGCGACCGACCTCTGGAGGCGGCCGCTCTACGGCTCGCGACGACGAGCCGTGTCAGTCGGCGTACTCGCGCTCGCCTTCGCCCTCGCCGGCTGGTGGCCGGCTGAGGCGGCGAAGGACCCCGCGGGCACGGTGTCGACGCCGGTGACCACGTCGTACGGTCGTGGTACGACCTCGGTCGGCAGCGGTCCCGTGATCGCGGTCGACGACCGGCAGCGTCCCGTGGTCGCCACGACCTCCGGCAAGACCCTCGCACTCGTCAAATACACCAAGAAGGGCCGACTCGACAAGTCGTTCTCCGGCGACGGGATCGCCCGCCTGAAGGTCCGCAAGAACCTCTCCGTCTCGGACATCGCGATCGACTCCCGACGCCGGATCGTCGTCGTCGGGTCGTCGAACGGGAGCAGCGGCGATCGTGCCCGGCTGGTCGTGCTGCGCCTGACCAAGAAGGGGAAGCTCGACAAGTCCTTCGGTCGACGCGGCATGGTGTCGATCGCCCACGCATCCGGCTCAGCGGTCACGATCGACACCGCGGGCCGCCTCGTCGTGTCAGGACGGAGCACGAGCCCGTCGGCCGCGCTCGTGGCTCGGCTCGACGATGCCGGACAGCTGGACGCCGGCTTCGGCAGTCAGGGCATCGTCCGGCTCTCGGTGTACGGGTCCCAGGAGAGCGCGTACGTCGGCACTGCCGCGGGCGAGACCGTGATCGATGCGGCCGGCAGGCTCGTCGTCGAGCTCCGCGTGTTCCGCGGGATCGGGCAGCCCTCGGAGACCGGGCTCGCCCGGTTCGGCCCCTCCGGGGTACTCGACTCGTCGTTCGGTGACGCCGGCGGCTACACCTCCGGCACGCTCGACCTTCCGGTGACAGGAGCGCTGAGTCGCGGGCTCGCGGCAGGGACGAGCGGCGGCTACACCGTGACGGGGACGACGCACGGGCAGTTCTTCCTGCAGCGCTTCGACGCCGATGGCCTTCTCGACGGCACGCCGGTGCTGACGGACGTGACCAGTGGCTACCTGGAGGGTGGCAACGCCATGGCGGTGGACGTCGGCGGCCGGGTCGTGAGCGTCGGGGACTCCTACCCGAGGCTGGCGGCGGTGCGTTATCTCAGCGACGGCAGCCTCGACCTCGGCTTCGCGAGCAACGGCGTGTACCGCGCCGGGAAGCTGAAGGGCACCCCTGCCACGACCGCGACCGACGTGGCCATCGACCCCCGCGGCCGGATCTGGATCGCCGGCCTGGCCACGGCGAAGGGCTCACGCAGTGACCGAGTGGTGATCACGCGCCTGACGGACCAGGGTCAGCCCGACCGCAAGTGGCGCACCCGCGGGCGGCACTGATCGGCGCTGATCGATGGCCTCGAACCGGGTCGTCAGGGGTCAGGGGCGGAGTCTCCAGGTGAGCTGGACGAACGGGCGATCTCGGCAGCCACGGCCGCGAGGTCGATACGTCGGCGGCCGGTCTTGGCGAGCAGTCTGGCCATGTGCGTCTCGACGGTCTTCACCGAGATCACCAGGATCTGGCTGATGTCGCGGTTGCTGCGACCCTCGGCGGCCAGGACGGCGACCCGTTGCTCGGCCGGGGTCAGGCCGTAGGGACGTGGTTGGTTGCGTGCGCGTCCACCGGCGAGGTGCAACTCGTCGCGGGCCGCCTCCGCGAGCCGGTGGTGTCCGGCGGCGAGAGCTGCTCCCAGGGAGTGGTGGAGCACGAGCCGGGCAGCGCCGTGACGTCCTGCACGGCGCAGGGTGCGTCCGTGCAGGAGGAGCAGTTCGGTGCGCAGCGGAGGCGGAGTGCCGGCGGCGTTCGGGGACGACGTGTCCAGGTCTGCCCACGGCGTCGGCCACGACGTGGCCAGGGACCCGGTCAGTGGTCGGGCCAGCGTCGCCCATCGGTGAACGACCGACATGTCGGCCTGGAGGGTGGGTCCAGCGTCGACCTGGAGGGCGACCAGCGGCCACGGGGCCAGCCAGTCACCGACGGGATACGCGGCGGCCGCATCGGTCACGAGCTGAGCGGCCGACGCGGGGTGGCCGAGCGCGTGCTCAGCCTTGGCACAGACCAGGAGCAGGTCGGCGACGCCTGGGCCGTGTGGCACGGCCAGCTCATCGAGCTCCGCTCGGCCGGCGGCGAGCGCGGCCGCAAGGTCGGTTCCGGTACCGTTCAGCAACGCTCCGGCGAGCGCGGCTGCCGCGGCGACGGGGCGCAGCACCGGCCACACCGAGCCCGCCCCCAGCTCCCGGGCAGCGGTACGGGCGGTATCGGCGTCCCCCCGCCATGCGGCGATCCGGGCGGTCCAGGTGCGGGCGTTGGCGGCGATGTCGTCGATCCGGTACCGAACCGCGGCACGGCCGATGTCGGCGAAGACGCGGGCAGCGTCGTCGAGGCGTTCGAGCTGCGCCAGCGCCACGCCGGCGAGCCCGAGCTCGACCAGCAGTTGGGGGTGGTGCTCGAACCGCACCCGGCCGAGCCGCTCCACGGCGCGCTCCGCCTCCATGTCCAGGCCGGCGGTTGCGAAAGTGACCGCCGCGTGGGCGAGCACAGGCAGGGCGTCGACCCGGTCGGACACGAAGAGCTGCCGAGAGCCGCGGAGCGCCGAGACCCGCTCGGAGTCGGTGGTCGGGTCCAGGTACGTCGCACCCAGGAAGGCGCGCAGACCGCGCACCTGGCGCGCCAGGTCGTCGCCGGCCGCGGCGAGCAGGGCTCGTGAGTGGGTGCCTGCCAGGTCGGCGTCACCGGTCAGCATGGCGAACTCCACCAGGTCCGCGCGGGTCCGCTCTGCCCATCCCTGGGCTCCGGACCGCTCCTGGACGGCGAGGATCTCCTCCGCCAGGAGCACCGCCCCTGGAGCGGGGTCCAGCTGAAGGGCGGTCCAGGCCTCGATGGTGGCGAGCTCGCCCCGATCGTCCGCGCCACTCGGGTCGCCTGCATGCTCGGCGCGGGCCCGATCCACCAGGACTCGCGCGAGACGGGCGTCCGCGGTACGCCGTGCCGCGCGGGCCGACTCCAGCAGGGCCTCGGTCGCCCACGCCTCACCGAGAGGCCAGGAGTGCATGAGCAGCGCGGCGACTCGTGCCGGGTCGCGGCCGGTGGCGTGGGCATGCCGGGCGGCGCGCGCGTAGGCGGAGCGGGCGGACCCAGGGCCTCCGTGTGCGGCGACGAGCTCCTCGATCAACGGATGCCGGATCCGGAGCTGGGGACCGCTGCCGAGCAGGCCGGCGGCCGCGATCGCGTCGACCAGGTCGGCCACGACGGCCGGGTCGGTGCCGCTGACCGCCGCCACGTCGGCGAGGCTGCCAGTCCCGCCGAGCACGGCGACCGCACGCGCGACGCTGGCCGCGGCCGGCCCGAGGCCCGCGAGCTCGCGCGCGACGTACGACGCGAGGTCGGTCTCGCTGCTGGTGCCGGCGAGAGCCTCGACCAGGAGCGGCAGTCCGCCGGTACGGTGGTGGATCTCGGCGATCTCGGCCTCCGACCACGACGACCCCGCCGCCGCGTCGAGCATGCTGCGCACGCCGGCGGGGGTCAGGGGCGGCACTGTCACCGTGACCGGACCGGCGTTGCGGAACAGATCCGCGACACCGCGATGGTGCTCGGCGTTCCACGGCCGGGTGGTGACCGCGAGGGTGGGGTCGGTCGCCCCCCGCATCGCGTGACCGAGGAGCCGAAGGCTGGCGGGATCCGCCCAGTGGGCGTCGTCCAGCACGACGAGGTGCCCGGCCAGGAGCTCGCCGAGGCCGGCCGCGGCGCCGATGAAGCGCTGCTCGAGACCGGGTCCTGCCGGGCGGGCCGTCAGGTCGCGGAGGTCGGCGGGCTGCGGAATGCCGAGAGCTGCCAGCACGGCACGGACCGTTCCGAACGGGACGACGCCGTCAGCGTACCTCGCGCAGCATCGCCGGGCGGTGGTCGGCATCGTGGCGTCGAGGAGGGCGGTCTTGCCGACGCCGGGCTCCCCGACCACCATCAGCACAGCGCGCCCGTCGCGCAGCCAGTCGGTGACCGCTGCCATCTGCTCCGTGCGCTCCTGCACCCGCGACAGCGTAGGTGGTTCCTAATGTCCGGGTCGCCACCCTGACGACCGTGAGCCGCGGCGGTGGCAGCCTCGGGCACCGGCCGGCCGTCGCGGCCCGTCGTCACCAACCGGAGGACCGCCATGCCCGACCTGTCCACCCGCCCCCGCTCAGCACGGGTCGCCCTCACGATCATGGTCGGCCTCGCCCTGACGCTGCTGGGCATCGCAGACGGACGGCTCGCGAGCGCGGAGCCGCCCGGCGTCCCCGTCACCCAGGGCGGAAGCCTGCTCCGGACCGCTGGCGACCCCAGCCTCGGCCGGCTGGTGTTCCCCGCACTTCCCGCAGGAGTCACCTACACGGCGGTGGAGGCCGGTGCCGCCCACTCGCTCGCGCTGCGCTCGGACGGGAAGGTCGACACCGCCGGCTACGACTTCTGGGGCCAGCGTGACCTGCCCGCCGCGGTCGGCGACCGGTACACCGCGATCGCAGCCGGCGGCGAGCACACCCTCGCACTGGTGTCGGACGGATCCGTCGTGGCCGTCGGCCGCAACGTCGAGGGACAGGCCACCATCCCGGCACCCGGCGGTGGTACCACCTACACGGCCGTCGCCGCGGGCGGCTTCCACTCCCTGGTGCTGCGTTCCGACGGCACCGCACAGGGCTACGGGCTGAACGCCGACGGCCAGGCGAGCCCGCCCGCGCTCCCGGTCGGCCTGGCCTACACGGCACTCGCCGCGGGCGATCACCACTCGCTCGCGCTGCGCTCGGATGGCCAGATCGTCGCCTTCGGCGCGAACGGCAGCGGCCAGACCGTCGTACCGCTGATGCCGCCAGGCAGCTACGCGGCGATCTCGGCCGGTGACGCATGGTCACTCGCGCTGACCACGGACGGACACCTCGTCGCCTGGGGCGCCGACGTCTTCGGGGTCGTGACCGATCTGCCGCAGCCCCCACCGGGCACGCGGTTCACAGCGACCAGTGCGGGCGGACAGTTCGGGATCGCCCTGCGCAGCGACGGCGTCGTGGTGCATTGGGGCAAGGACGACGTCGGCCAGGGGGCGCTCACGGCGCCGCCGGCGGGTTCAAGATATGTCGCCATCGGCGCCGGAGGCGCCCACAGCCTGGGGATCGTCCGCGTCGACCCGCCGACCCAGTTGACACCGACGCTCACGTTGAAGGCCAAGCCGAAGCGCGACCGGTCCGCGCCGTACAAGTACCGGCTGAAGGGGCGAGTGACGGGGCCCTTCTCCCCCGGACCCGAGGTGTGCGGCGGCACGGTGGACCTCACGATCAAGCAGGGCAAGCGCGTCGTCGCGCGCAGATCGGTGCCGGTGGACGCGCAGTGTCTGATGGCGACGAAGGTGAAGGTGAAGGGCGCCAAGGTACGCGGACACGGGCAGGCGACCTTCAAGGTCCGTGCCAGCTACAGCGGCCAGGTCTCGGCGACCACGATCCTCCAACCGGTACGCACGACCATCAAGCTCCGGGCCAGATGAGGACGAGCGGGATCAGCACATCACCTGCACGGTGAACCCGCGGGGAGCACCCACACCGTCGTGGTCCCGGGTCACGACCAGGACGGCGTGGGATCGCCGGCGAATGGGGCGGCGGACACCATGGGGCCGGTTGAGTAGTAGTTGCTCAGAGACCGCCCCCCACCGCTGGTGCCATGGTCTCCGCCATGACACGCACCCGACTTCCGTCACTGGCGGCCACCGCGGTCCTGGTTGCCGGGCTCGCTTGCCTGGCCGGCTGTGGCTCCGACGAAGATCCGCCCACGGAGGCAGGCTCCACCGGCACCGCCACGGGAAGCTCGGACGGCGGCCAGGACACCGGTGAGGACATCGGCGAGGACATCGGCGAGGACATCGAGGACGCTCTCGACGCCGTCGGCGAGGACGGCGTCCTGGAGATCACCGCCAAGCAGTTGGTGGGCGTCTTCGGCCTCACGGACTACGAGATCGACGATGGCCGGCTGGTGATGGTCTCCGAGCAGGCCCAGGACCAGGCCGAGGCGCAGTGCCTGCAGGCCGGGCTGGTGCTCAAGGGCGTCGGCTCCGATGCCCCTCTCTCCATCAGGTACGACGACACGACAGTGAACTGTGAGGACTTCTCATGACCGCCTCCCTCCCTCGTCACCCCCGCCTGCGCCGTGTCGCGGTCGGCGGCGGGATCGCACTCGCCGCGATAGTGGCCCCGATGCTCGCCGTGGTCCCCGGCCAGGCGCAGGCCGCGACGGTGACCACGACCGTGCAGTTCGCCGGCTGCGAAGTCCGGGACACCCCGTTCGGCCACAACACCCAGATCGGTCCGGAGCGGACGTGGAGCCCGAGCCTCACCTTCGCCATGCCGACCCCGATCGCCTCGCGCGACGAGATCACCGTGGACGTGACGCTGGGCGATCTGCCGGCGAATGTTCTCCCGGAGGACATGACCGACGTCTGGGTCTCCGTCTGGAAGCTGCAGTTCGTCAGCGAGCATCTGTACCCGCTGAACTTCTACGACGAGTTCTACGTGGCCAACCTGGACAAGGACCTGCCGCTCGCGTTCCCCGCGTTGGAGTATGAGACGGACTACGTCGATCCGGGCGTCTACCACCACCGGGTGAAGAGCGTCGAGCTCTTGTTCAACGGCAAGGACACGAACGGCGACTTCGCGGAGTACTCCTTCGAGTGCGACCAGGTCGTCAATCCGCAACCGATCCTGGCCACGGCGGTCTACGACCTCACCGCGACGCCCGAGCTGGTCCTCGATCGGGCCACCGCACAGGTCGGTCAGTCGGTGGCGTTCACCGGCACGAATCTGCTGGCGACTGCACCCGCGATGCCACGCGCGCAGGCGAGTGTGACGGTGGGCGGCATCCCGGCTGGCACCGTCCAGGTCGACGACTCCGGCGCCGTCCAGGGCAGCCTCACGGTGCCGGCCGGGCTCGGCGGCACCGTCGAGGTGCGGGTGAGCAACGGCGCGAAGTCGGCCAGCCAGATGCTTCAGCTCTCCACCGGCGGGACCGGGCCCAGTGGCGTGGACGTCAACAATCCGGCCACCTGGCACCCCCACGCACAAGGCGACGTCGTCGACAACCAGGCGAAGCTCAAGGTGGCGGCCAAGAAGGTTCGCTCGGGCAAGAAGGTCAAGCTCGGCGGCTCCGGCTTCGCACCGGGAGAGGCGGTCATTGTCAAGGCGAGGACCTCGAAAGGTAAGGGCATCAGGCTCTTCACGAAGGTCGTCTACGCGAACGCCTCCGGCGCCATCAAGGCCAACCTGAAGCTCAGGCGCGCCGCGAAGGGAAGGTGGCGGGTCACGGCGATCGGGGTCGCGAGCGGTCACGGCGGCGTGGCGAAGTTCAAGGTGAGGTGAGCCGTCGGAGCATGTCGTAGGCGCCGTGCGGTGGCCGGTTCGGGGAACAATGCCCGAACCGGCCACCGTCGGAGTCGTCGCTCACTAGAGTCGGCGGGTGCTGTTCGGACGTGAGGTGCTGCTGGAGAGGATCGTCGCTCGGACTCGGGACCACCGTTCGACGCTGCTGGTCACCGTCCCCGGTGCCGGCGGGTCCTCGGTGCTAGCCGCGGTCGCCGCAGCAGTCGGCACGTCCGTGGTGCATGGCGGCGATGCCGTCGAGGGAGTTCCATTCGTCCCGTTCGCCGAGCTTCTCGCGTCCTCCAGCATCGACGCCACCAACGCCCGGACGGTGTACACCCACCTCGCGCCGTGGCTGGCTGATCGCAGCATCGTGGTGGACGACACGGAGCGCCTCGACCTCGCCTCCAGCGTCCTGCTCAGCCACGCTGTCCGCGCCGGAGCGACGGTGGTCGCCGGGGTGAGCGACCTGGCTGCCGTGGCGCCGGCCTTTCTCGACCTGACCACGACCTGGGACCGTGACGAGGTCGTTCCGCTGGACCACGACGCCCTGCTCAGCCTGGCGACGGACCGGCTCGGCGCCGACCTGGATCCGGTCTGGGTCGCCGGTCTGCTCACCCGCGCGGCGGGTCTGCCCGCCGTCGCCGCGGATCTGGTCGCGCAGGCGCTCGACCACGGCGTCGACCTCGGGAGGTTCCGACCGGGACCGCGATCACTGGCGCTGCGCGGTCACCAGTTCGAAGCGCTGGCACCGGACGGGGCCGAGTTCCTCGCCGCGCTGGTTCTCGCCGGCCGCCTGCCACTTCCGCCGGCGACGCCGGGCTCGGTGGTCGCTGATCTGGTCGGTCGCGGTCTCGCCCGCGTCGACAACGGGTCGCTGTCGCCGGGAGGCGACCTGGTGATCGACGTGGTCCTGCCACAGCTGGTCCCGGATCGGTGGCCGCACCTAGCGGGAGTGGGGCTGGCCGGGCTACCCGGCACCCGCTCCTGGGAGGACGTACGACGTCGCCTGACTCTCCTCGCCGGCCAGGAGGACGACGCTCAGACCACTCTGGAGACAGGCACCTGGTTCCTGCGGTGGGGTCGACCTGATCTGTGCCGTCACCTGGTCGCCGAACGGACCGAACCTGTCTCGCTGCTTCTGCGCGCCCGAGCCGGCGCTGCCGCGGGGGACGACCCGGCTGACGCGCTCGCCGACCTGGATCGTGCAGCGGCCACCACTGACGACCCCGACCTGCTCACCTCGATCGCGCAGGAATGGGGCATGCTGCTGCGGGAACGGATGTCTGACCAGGCTGCTCTGCGCGAGCGCATCGCCGTGGTCGCCGACCGGCTGCCCGACGGTCCGGCGCGGGACCAGGTGCGGGCCGTGATCGAACGCCGACGGGCCTTCGTCGGCGAACCACAAGGCGAGGGCGGCGACCTGGAACGCCACGACGCGAGCACCCGCGCGCTGAGCACCGTCATGGCCGGCGAGCTGCGCCGCGCCCGGCAGATCGTCGCCGACGCACCCGAGGAGCCGGTGGGCGCTGATCCGGAGTTCGAGCGGACGATGCGGGTGCTGGTCGAGTTCCTCCCCGTGGTCTACGACGGCCAGATGGCGCTGGCCCGGTCGATTGCCGAGGAGGAGTACCGCCGCGCACGCGGTGAGGGAGGCTCCGGAGCCGGTCTGTGGAGCTACAACCGGGCCAAGATCTCGCTGCACTCCGGGCAGTATCACCACACCGTCGAATTGGCCGTCGCCGCAGGCAAGCACCTGGCCTGGCGCGATGGAACCGGTCTGGCGATGCCGTGCCTGGCCCTCCACGTGGCCGGCCTGGCTCGTGTAGGGCGGCTCGCGGAGGCCGATGCGCTGGTCGCGCGGTTCAGTACCGAGGAGCGGGGCCTGCCACGCATCGCGGTCGGCATCGCCCGAGTGGAGGCGGAGCGCCACCGGTGGGCGGGGCTGCGAGCCGCGGCAGCCGACGAGATGGCCCGGGTCGGTCGCCAGGCGATCGCCGACGGTGAGGCGTACTCAGGCGTCCTCGCCCTCGACGAGGCGTTCATGCTGGATCCGCGTGCCGATGTCGCGGCCGACCTGGCGGCGTACGCAGATCGCTCACAGCTGCTCACCCTCTGCGCGGAGCGGGCCGAGGCGATCCTCGCGGGCGACCTGCCCGCGGTCACGACGGCAGCCGAGCGGTTGGAGGCACTGCCGATGCCCGGGCGGGCGGCGCACCTGTGGCGGACCGCGGCGCGGCTCCAGCGCGAAGAGGGCCGCGAGGCGGCGAGCCGGGCATCCCTACGCCGCGCCGAGACGCTGATGACGCAGTGGGGCCTGCCGATCTGGCCCGAGCCCGCACCCGTCTCGGCGGAACGGCTGACCCGGCGCGAATGGCAGGTGGCCCGTCGCGCCGCGAACCGGATGCGGAGTCGCGAGATCGCCGAGGAGCTCGGTCTCTCGGCACGCACGGTCGACAACCACCTGTCCGCGTGCTTCCGCAAGCTAGGAGTCATCCGTCGCGACGAGCTGGGCGGGGTGCTGGACGCCTCAGTGGCTCCGATCGACATCGGGGAAGACATGCTCGACCTCTGACCTGCGGGCCAAGCCGAGCTTGCGCAGGATCCGGCCGACATGATTGTCGACGGTCCGCACCGACAGTCCGAGCCGCACCGCGATCTCCCGGCTGCGCATGCGTGCTGCGACGAGCCGCGCGATCTCGACCTCTCGTGCGGTGAGGGCGGCGGCGTCGCCGTCGCCGGGCCACGAGCTGCATCCGGCGTCTGCCACGATGACAGCGCCAGCGCGACGGGCACGCCCGGCAGCATCCGGGTCGCCGCGCTCGCTGTGCAGGGCCGCGGCCAAGGTCCAGGCCTGGGCGGCACGGGACGGGAATCCAGTGCTCGCGAAGGCCCGGGCCGTCTCCTCGACACCGGCCGGATCCCGGCGGTGCCACGCGCGCGCCCGCTGGGCGAAGAGGCTAGCCAGTGGGCTGGTCGGCGCGTGGGTGTCGAGCGCATCGACCAGCGTGGGATCGGGGCATAGCATCCACGCCTCGTCGAGGGCCAGGACACCGAGGTGGCGGTGCGACTCGGAGATGGCGCGGTGTCCCGCGGCCGCCAGGACCGCGGCCGCCTCGCCCGGCCTAGCTGCGAGCTTGTGCCGCTCGGCATGCACCCGGGCGACGTGAAGATCGACCTTGATGTCGGCACCGGCCTCGGCCGGCAGGTCGTCGAGAGCCCGCAGGGCCGCGTCGAGCGCTCCGCGACGAGCATCGAGCGCGGCGCGGAGGGCATTCGCCGGCGTGCGCAACCCGGTGAAGTCCTGCCAGGCGAGGTGACGCCCGGCTCGGCCGGCCATCGTCTGGGCCCAGTCCAGTCGCCCCGCGTGCAGGCCCAGCTCCGCCGCCGCGAACTCCCACATCCCGAGCGACGGGGCCGCGGCACGCGCTGCCTGGTCCCTCCGGGTAACAGCCCATTCCTCGGCGACGGTCAGCTGACCGTCAAAGGCCAGCGCGAGGTAGTGGGAGAGCCCCAGAAGGTCGACGGAATGCCCGGGTGCGTCGACCTGCTCCGCGAGCGCGATCCCGTCAGCGACATGCTGCAGGGCGACCTCAGGGCGCCCGTCGAGCGAGGAGATCATCGCCGAGATCACCGCGACGCCCAGCCGACCGTCGAGATCGGCGGCGCGCTCGGCGCCGGGAAGGGGCGGCGGCTCTCGCCCTGCCATCAGATGCCACTTGACGAGGTCCGCGTCGAGGGCGGCCCGGTCGGCGCCGGTCAGCCTGTCTGCCACCACTTCGACGGCCGTGATCGCGGCACCGGGGTCCGCACGTCGTACGGCGTGCAGCAATCCGAGTTCGGCGCCAGCCCGGATCAGCACCTCCGGTGTGGCCCGGGGGTCCTGTGCCGCTGCCTGGAGATGACGGTTGGCCGCTTCGTGCTCCCCAGTACCAGACAAGGTCGCACCACGCAGCAGCGCGAGGGTCGTCTCGTCCTCAGGGGTGATGGACCCGGGCGAGATGCCGGCGAGCAGGTCAGAGGCATCGGCCCATCGCTGAACATTCACGGCACGCTGTACTGCGACGACGCCAACGCGACACTCGAGCGCCTCTCCCGCGCGCACGCGAAGCAGGCAGGCGAGATCAGACCACTCCGGATCGCGGTCAGCGAACTTGTCGGCGAGCTCCTCGGCGAGGGAGGAGCAAGCGAGCCGCCATGAATCGACCGTCAACTCATCAAGAACGACATCGGCAAGCAGCCGACCGGCGACCGCGACCCGATCGCCGGCGCGAGCCGCGATTCCGGCGGCGACGAGATGATCGAGTACCACGGGCGGCAACATCGCCGCGGGCAGCTGCTCGGCAAGCGAGAGCCGGACCAGCCACTCATGGTCGGCAGGCCCGAGGCCACGGATCGCCGGCGCATGCAGCTCGACCAGCCGCGCAGTGACTCCAGGATGCCCGATCTCCACCCCACCCTGGCCGTGACACACTGTCGCAGCGGCGCTGCCGAGAAGCTCGACCGCGATCCCGGGCACTCCCTGACAGCGATCAAGCAGGTACGCGGCCGACTCGGCTGAGAGGTCATCACCCAGCAGGTCAGCGGCGATGGCGAGGATGGCGTCATCGGACAGCGGCGTAAGCCGATGCACCGGCCAACCCGCGCGGACCGCCTCGTCGCCGAGCGGCGTGGGCAGATGGTGGGTCTCGGACGCCGCCACAACGAGGGGTACACCGGCCCGGCCAAGCTGGGCAAGCAGCACGCCGCCGGCGCGATCCACCCCATCGGCGTCATCGACCAGCACGACCGCACCCCTGGCGACCAGGTCACCGGGGATGCGGGTGTAGGCGGTGATGCCGCCGGCGTCGTACCCGAGCTGAGCGCTGACCGGGGCCAGGAGACCACCGCTCACCCGCCGTACCGAGCCGTCGATGCGGTCGGCCACCGCGTCAAGGAGGCCGGTCCTGCCACTGCCCCTCGACCCGATCAGACAACTAGCCCGTCTCGTGCCGAGCATCTCCTCCACACTGCGCAGCAGTGGCCCCCGACCGTGTAGACGTGTCATGGCGTCGAACTGACCTCGGCCACCGTGTAGGACACGAGCGTGTCACCGTCATCGACCGAGAACACCACCTGCACCACGTAGGTGTCGCCGGTGTAGCCGAGGACCGCGCCATCGTCGGCGCCGAACCGACTGGTCTCCGTCAGACCGGCGCCGTCGAGATCCGCAGCGACCCGGTCCACGGCCTCCTTCACGGACGCCTCGTGGAGGATCACGACGACCCAGCCGGCCGAGCCCCCCGTCGTGATCGCCGTGCCTTGGCTCACGCGGCCGTCCACCAGCGGGATGTCGCTGGGGAAGTCAGCGGGTAGATCCTGCGTGACGGCCAGCTGGTTCTCGCCGTCGTCGAAGGAGATGTCCTCCCCGTCGCGCTCGATCGACAGGTCGTCCTCACCATCGCCGT
This sequence comes from Nocardioides sp. S5-5, assembly GCF_054954065.1. Lineage (NCBI taxonomy): Bacteria > Bacillati > Actinomycetota > Actinomycetes > Propionibacteriales > Nocardioidaceae > Nocardioides > Nocardioides sp. S5-5. The sequence continues at coordinate 1,722,510 of NZ_CP199913.1, read as the reverse complement.
CGGTGTCCACGGCTCCCCCACCGTCAGCGACGTCGAGCACCTCTCCCACCGAGGGAGACCCCGCTCCCCCGCAGCCCGTCAGCGACAACGACAACGACAACGACAACGACACGACTAGGACCACGACCGACCCTGCGGCGCCGAGCCGCCGGCGGCGGCGGTTCACGATGATCGACATGGACGACCTCCAGGTGGTTCCGGTGAGGCCCCGAACCTTGCCAGCCCAAGCCTGTCGAGGTCATGAGTAACAAATACTCGGCGGCTTTAGATGCGTCCGGCCATCAGGTCGGCACGCGGCCGATCGGTGGCCGGTCTCCGAGTGCGCTGTGGTAGCGCTCAGTGTTGTCGTGCGCGATCCAAGGTGCAAGGGGTCGACAGACTCACGAAAACTGCCCGCGAAACGCTGTCCGTGCCTCACGTAGGAATGCCCGCGAAGCGGTGAGCGTGTTCGGGTATGAGGAGTGAGTTGTCGATGACGTCTCGTGCCGAGGTCACCACGAAGTACGCCAAGGCGTACGCGAAGGCTTCGAAGAAGGACAAGGGCCGGGTCCTCGACGACGTGGTCTCGGTGACGGGGTGGTCGCGTGACAACGCACGTCGTCGGCTGGTCGCGGCCGCGGACCGGACTCCTGGCGCGGGCCGGACGGTCGCCGTGCAGCCCAGGAAGCCTCGGGCACCGAAGTACTCCTACGACGCGGTGAAGGTGCTGCAGAAGGTGTGGGCGGCCTCCGGTGGGCAGTGCGGGAAGTACCTGGTGGTCTCGATGCAACTCCAACTCGCCGGCCTGGAACGCCACGGGGAGCTCGTCGATGGCGCGGACCGCTACAGCGACGCCGTGCGTCGCGAGTTGTTGTCCATGTCGGCGGCGACGATCGACCGGTACCTGAAGGGCGCGAAGGCAACCGATGCGATCCGGGGCGTCTCGACGACGAAACCCTCACCGTTACTGCGTTCTTCGATCAAGGTCCGCAAGGCCGGTGATGAGGTCGAGACCGAGCCCGGGTTCTTCGAAGGCGACACCGTCGCGCACTGCGGACCGACGTTGAAGGGCGAGTTCGCCCGCACTTTGAACCTCACCGATGTCCACACTGGCTGGGTGTTCACCCGCAGCGTCAGGAACAACGCCCACGTCCACATCCTCGGCGCGTTGAAGGCCGGCGTCACGCAGGTGCCGTTCGCAGTGACCGGTCTGGACTTCGACAACGGCAGCGAGTTCCTCAACCACGCCGTGATCAAGTGGGCCGCCGATCTGGACTGATTGTACGTCGCAGCTCGGCCGGTCTGGGGCCGGCTCGGAGGTTTCGTGAGGACGAACTGGGACAAATCTGGTGCCGTTTGGCCGCGAGGCCAGCTCGTCAAGTTGACCTCGGGGTCCTTCGGGGATCGGGGAATCCGAGACTGACGTACCCGGGCGCGCGTTTGGTGAGTGCTGCGGCGAGAACGGGAACGTCGATGTCGACGTAGTCGTGGACCTCGGCGGTCTGCTTGCCGGGGTGGGCACGCAGGACGCGGCCGGCGTACTGGACCAGACGCCCCTTGAACGAGACCGGCCCGGCGAGGAACAAGGTGTCGAGGGCGGGGCAGTCGAAGCCCTCGCCGACGAAGTGTCCGGTGGCAACAACGAGCAGTGGTGGCCCATCGTTGGATGGCTTGAGTCGCTCGTGGGCAGCGACGCGTTGCTTGGCGCCCATGCCGCCCTTGAGGACGACCGGGTCGTGTCCTCGGTCGACGAGGGCAGCGGCGAGGTGGTCGACGTGGCTGGTGCGCTGGGCGAGGATCAGGCAGTGCCGGCCTCGCCCGAGGGCCTCGACGGCATCGCTGAGGATCTGCTCATTGTGGGCCTCGTCCTCCGCCAGAGCCCGATGGACGCCCGCGATCGCGCCTGGGACGGAGAAGTCGACCGGCTCCTCCAACTGGAAGGACGTGGGGTGGACCACGAGCACGGGCTGCGGCCGCTCGGCGGTGGCGCCTTCGAGGGTGTCGGGATCGGCGTGGGCGAATGTATGCCGGACGGGGCCGAGCTGGAAGCCGATGAGGTCGTCGAGACCGTCGCGGCGGTAGGGGGTGGCGGTGAGCCCGACCCAGTAGCGAGCAGGAATCGCGCGGACGGCGTTCTCGAACGCGGCAGCCGGGACGTGGTGGCACTCGTCGACGATGACTTGGCCGTAGGCGCTCAGCTTGTCGGCGAGATCGGTCCGGCGGGCGAGGGTCTGCAAGGTGGCGATGTCGATGATGCCGGTGAGCTTGGAGCGGCCGCCGCCGAGCTGGCCGGGCTTGTGGCCGAGGAGGTCGGTGATCTGGCGGCGCCATTGGTCGGCGAGTGTCTTGCGGTCCACCAGAACGAGTGTGGGAACCGCACGCTGAGCGATGACCGCGCAAGCCATGACGGTCTTGCCTGATCCTGGTGGCGCAACCAGCAGGCCCAACTCGTGCGGAGCCACGGCCTCCACAGCTGCCTGTTGCTGTGACCTCAGCTCGACGGCAGCCGCGAGCTCCAACCTCTCCCCCGTAGTCCGCTCGTCGTTGACCTCGAGCTTGCTGCCGGCCTCATCGATCAGCCTGGTGGCCGTGGCGAGTAGACCACGGGGAAGGACGAGGTGGTCATCGAGTGTCTCGTCGTAGGAGGTGATGATCCGCGGGACGTTCCAGGTCGACTGACGGCGACGCTGGCGGTCGTAGAACTCCGGGTTGTAGGTCGATGCCGCGTGCTTCAGCGTCGCGTACAGCGAGGGCGTCAACTCCGAGCCGGGAATCCTGACAGTCCCATCGAGATGGAGATGCACGATCGGCGCCGGGTTCGGCTGGGTCTTGGTCGACCGGGCTGGTTGGGCCCGGGTGACCCGTGCTCCGACGGTGGGTTCCTGGAGCGCCGAAGCGAGTCTCGCGACATGCTTCGGAGTGAGCCGCTCCAGCGTGGAGAGGTAGTCCCACTGGTCCTCGAACGGCTCCAGCGTGCGCAGGTCGAGGAACACCGTGGTGCCGAACTTGCGTGACTTGCCGTGCAGCGGCGCCGCGATCAGGTTGCCGGGCCCTTGACCAGGAAGGACATCCTGGGACGGAAACAGCCGGTCGTAGCAGCGCAGGTCCATCCGGCCACGGATCGCGATCGCCTCGCGGACCAGCGCCATCCCGAGTTGGCGGGCAATGGCCGCTGGCACGGGATCGGTGAAGAAGATCCACACGTGCGCGCCGACCCCGGACCGGGAGACTTCCAAGGCCGCCGGGGCCCCGACCGCCCGCGCGGCTTTGAGGTAGGCGAGTGCGTCGAGCATCGCAGCCTGCCCGTCGAAGTCGGCGGCAAGCCAGCAGGCCTGGTCGCGCGGGAGCATCGGATAGAGGCCGATGTGGATGTCGCCGGTCAGGTGCGCGGCGAGCACGTCGGGTGTCAGCGGCAGGTGCCGGATGTCAGACGCGGGTCGACCCTTTCGCCATCCACCGGCGACTGCAGGCACCCATCCCGACTTGCCGGTGCGGGCGTTCTCCCAGCGAACGGCGTAGACGTCGCGCCTCGCACCGAACAACGCGGCGTAGAACTCGACCTTCGCCTGGGACGACGAACCTGCGTCCACCGGCCCCGGTGCCTTGTCGAACCACGCGGACTGGGTGCCGCGAGCAGGAGCGACCTCGGTGTCGGTGAGCTTGAGGAGCTTTCGCAGACGCGCGTTCTCGGCCCGTAGACCATCCAGTTCGATTTGCCGATCGTTCACGGGCTCAATCCTGCCGAGTCGCGTTCTACGCCCAGTCGCTGTCCGGCGTGTAGTGGAGTGTCGGGTCCTGGCGTTCGTGCAGCACGCGCGCCACTGCGAGGGTGTCTTTCTCCCATCGGCACAGCAGGAGGTGGCGGGGCTTTCTCACTGGTCCACCGGTGCTGCGTGAGGCGCTGTTGGAGAGGTGCCAACTGAGGACCGCGGTCTCCAGTTCGGCGCGGGGCTTGAACAGCACGCTGCCGTAGCTCTGGGCGGCGTGGCGTATCGCGGCTGAGATCAGTGCCTCGTACCGCTGTCGGGCCTCCTGCCCGAACTCCGCGTGTGACCACGCCAAGATGCCTTCGATATCGGACAGTGCGGACTGGCTGAGCCGAGCCTCAGTCGCCATCAACCCGCGAAGCCCGCTCGGCGGCTCGCCGACCCACATCTGCGATGAGGTCGTCCAACTCGCCCAGCGGCACCCTCGTGTACCTGCCGTTGTCCAAGTCGTCCAAGCCGACGCGGGCTGCGTGGCGGAAGACCTCGACCTTGGTGTCGTGTGCGCGCTGCTTCTGCTCCATCTGGCGCAATGCGAGGTCAACGACCTCGGCGGCGTTCTCGTGGTCGCCGCGCTTCACTACCGCGTCAACGAACTCTTGACCGTGGTCGGTGAGCGGGACGTTCCGGGCAGCCATGGCGAGCACCTCCTAACACAGGAGTTTAACCCGTGGATACAGGTGCGCGCGCCGATCTCCGCGGACCAACGTCCTATGCCCCGACGAGCATCCCGAGCCTCTCGAGTGTCGCTGCTCGTGGCACCACGGTCACAGGCCGAGGTCGCGACTGGTGCTACGGTCGAGCGCTTCGGCGGGGCGGATGTAGTGGTCGAGCAGGGTCGCGAGTCGGCGGTGCCGGGTCTGTGCCGCGATGCGGTCCAGTGCGGCTCCGTTGCGGGCGGAGGTGGTGGCGTGCCCGGCGCGCAGCGAGTGCCCGGAGACCTGCAGGTGACCGAGCCCGGCTTCAGCGGCGCGACGCTGGACGACCTTGCTGACACCGCTCGGGGAGAGTTGTCGGTCGAGAACGGTGCCGGCCGAGGTCATCTGCAGGAAGACGAACCCGCAGCCGGCCGGTCGGTGATCGTGGGACCCGGAGTCGCGAGAACTCAGGCGGGCCCACTGTGACAGGGCGGCGACCGAGTCGGTGGCGGGATGCCGGCCGTGGGCGACGCCGACGACCTCGCCGTGGCCGTCCTGGTCGGTCTTGGACCGACGCACGGTCAGCAGCACACCACCGGCGGCTGGGGTGATGTCGGCGGAGGCGAGCGCGGACAACTCGCTGGGCCGCAGCGCCGAGGCGTAGCCGAGCAGGATGAGGGCACGGTCGCGGGCAGCCATCGGCTGGGATGGGTCCAGTCTCGTGACGATGCGACGGATCTCGGCCGGCGTGAGCGGGTGCGCACGCCGCTGGGTGCCGCAGCCGAGGGTGCGCCGCAGACCGCGCAGGACGCGGCGCAGGGTCGGGTCGGCGGTGGGGTTGGCCAGTCCGGCGCTGCGGTGTTCGTAGGCGATCGCCGAGCAGGCCACCTCGAAGGTGCGTAGCAGATCCCGGCGGCGGCGCGTTCGGTGAGGTAGACGGCGATGGCGCCGGGGTCGGCGGGCAGGGCCTGGATGCCTCGGGCATCGCACCAGCGACTCCACAGGCTCCATGTGATCCGGTAGATCTTCCGCGTGGACGGGGCGATGTCGGCCTCGAGAGCGGCGGCGATGCGGGCGAGCTCGACGGGGTCGAGCACGAGCGTGGTGGGCGCGGGCCTGGCGGGCGCGGGCCAAGTCGGGGAGTCCGGTGGGGTCATCCGCCCGTAGTAGCGGCCACGCAGCAGCATGACGACCTGGGACCGGAAATGCGTCCGCGTTCACCATCACGTGGGGGTCTCACCGAGGTCGAGCGCCCAGCCCCGGAAGTACCCGCGTGCGGCGGTAACGTCGCCGGCGGCAAGTGGGATCTCGTCGTCGTCGAAACGGCTGATGGTGCGCATCATCTGCGCGAGCACGGCGGTGTCGAAACCTGCGTCGATTGAAGCCGCCTCCTCCAGGAGCGCGGCTTGGCCGAAGCGTTGCGCGAGCATGTACACGTCAGCGAAGTCACGGGCCTCGGCCCTGCCGAACAGCGCGAGCAACTTGCGGCCCGCGAGCTCGAGCGGTGCCAGGGTGGGCCCGAGGATCGTCATCGTCGGAGCCGCGACCGGCGGAGAGTCGATCGCCAGATCCACCAAGAGCTCCCCCGCTCCCCCGGTGACAACCATCCGGCAGAACGTGGTCCCGGTCTGGCGGACGGCGACGTCGTACCCTCGGGCGCGCAACGCCTCGACGAGCGCGTCCCGGGCGGCGATCACCGAGGTGATCGGTGCCGAGGCGAAGAGGTCGATGTCCTCGGTAGGTCGCGCGACCAGATCGGACGCAACCAGCGCAGCGCCGCCGGCGACGAGGTAGCCCTCCGCTTCCTCGAGCGCGAAGAAGGTCTCGGCAACCTCAACATGGAGAGCCGTCAGGTGCTCGGCTCCGGTCACGAGGCCACCTGCTCAGCGCCATGGCCGGTCACGACGGACTCCCACGCCTGCCGGACCGTTGCAGGTAGCACGAGCTCGTCCCACAGGTCGACCAGCAACGCCCCATCGATGTATGCAAGGACATCGTCCGGCCCTCCCTCACGCAGGACGAGTTCGTAGACCCGAGCGCGCTGACGGCGCTTCCGTAGGTCGTAGCGCCGACCTCGGTCGGACCAGTTCAGATGCAGCGGGAGTTCCACCGTCGCGACCGCCTGCTCCAACGGCAGTCGCGGCAGTCGGGTGGGCACCGAGACGGGTCGGCCGCGCTCCCCTGCTACCTCCCGGAACTCAACGGCCGGTACCGCGGCCAGCTCGAACCCTGCCGCGGCGAGGATCCGCTCTGCAGTGTCGAGGCTGGGTGACTTCCGGCCGTTCTCGTACGCGGACAGCGTCGGGCGGGACGTGCCCGAGCGTGCCGCGAGCGCAGCCTGCGTCAGACCCGCCGCCCGGCGGGCTGTTTCGAAGAGGGTGTGCCCGGCCATGCTCCTACGGTATCCGATCGAATACCTACATGTCGTTGCTCAGTTCGCTGGTGCGGCCGGGCCGTCGGGTCCTCAGAGTCCGAGGTCGCGGCTGGTGCTGCGTCCTTTTGTGGTGCCGGAGCCTGTTCAAGGCGGTTCGACCCTTCGTGAGGGCTCGGAACTCCAGCACTGGCCAAAACGATGAAGTCCGCAGGTCAGAGACAGTTCTCTGACCTGCGGACTTCCACCGGTGGAGGTGAGGGGACTCGAACCCCTGACCCCCTGCATGCCATGCAGGTGCGCTACCAGCTGCGCCACACCCCCGGGGTCATCGCTCCACCCGAGGGCGGGGCAACGACGGAAATACTAGCCACACCCGCCAGCCAGGGTGAAATCGGGGGTCACCCGTTGTACGACGCGAGCGCCCACCGCCCGGTCGAGCGCTGCTCGAGCACCACGCGGGCGCAGTTGCGCAGGGCGCGCAGGTCACGGGCGAGCTCGAAGGGCCAGCCGAGGAAGGTGACCAGGCCCGAGCGGGTGGCGGCGCCGTGGGAGACGGCGATGCCGGTCTCGCCGGGGGCGAGGGCGGCGGCGAGGTCGTGGATGGCGGCGGCGAAGCGGTCGGCGACCTCGCGGGGGGTCTCGGCGCCGGGGATGGCGTCCCACTCGCCGCGCTGGAAGCGCGCGAACGCGTCGGGGTCGCGGGCGTCGAGCTCGGCGTGGGTGAGGCCCTCGTAGTCGCCGAGATGGAACTCACGCAGCCGCTCGTCGTACGACGGCACCAGCCCGGCCTCCTTGGCGATCGTCTCGGCGGTCTGCCGGGCGCGGGCCAGGTCGCTGGACCAGACCAAGGTGGGGTCGAGAGCGGCGATGAGCGGGGCGATGGTGCGGGCCTGCTCGCGGCCGGTGGCGTCGAGCTCGACGTCGAGGTGGCCCTGGATCCGGCGCTCGGCGTTCCAGGCGGTCCGGCCGTGGCGGACCAGGACGATGCGGCGGCCGGTCACTCGGCGACCGGGGGCACCGGACCGTGGACCTCGGCGGGCAGGTCGATGGTCGGGCAGTCGCGCCAGAGCCGCTCGAGGGCGTAGAACTCGCGCTCCTCGGAGTGCTGGACGTGGATGACCACGTCGCCGTAGTCGAGCAGCACCCAGCGGCCGTCGCGGTGGCCCTCGCGGCGGATCGGCTTGGCCTCGAGCTCGCGGAGCTTGTCCTCGATCTCCTCGACGATGGCGCGGACCTGGCGGTCGTTGGCGCCGCTGGCGAGCAGGAAGGCGTCGGTGATGGCGAGCTGCTCGCTGACGTCGAAGGCCAGCTGGTCGGTCGCGAGCTTGTCGGCGGCGGCGAGCGCCGCCGCGTGGACGAGCCGGACGGCGTGGTCGGTGGCGGTCATGGGGTTTCCGTTCCGGATGCGGCCAGGTAGAGGCCGTGCTTGGTGATGTACTGGACGACGCCGTCGGGGACGAGGTACCAGACCGGCTGGCCGGCCCGCTGTCGCTCGCGGCAGTCGGTGGACGAGATCGCGAGCGCGGGGATCTCGACCATGGTGACCCGGTCGTGCGGGATCCGGGCCAGGGTGGCCGGGTCCATCTCCGCTCCGGGCCGGGTGCAGCCGACGAAGTGGGCCAGCTCGAAGAGCTCGTCCACGTCGCGCCAGCTGAAGATGTCGGTCAGCGCGTCGGCGCCGGTGATGAAGTACAGGTCGGCGTCGGGACGCTGGGCGCGCAGGTCGCGCAGCGTGTCGGTGGTGTACGTCGGTCCGTCGCGGTCGATGTCGACCCGGCTGACCGTGAACCGGGGGTTCGCGGCGGTCGCGATGACCGTCATCAGGTAGCGGTGCTCGGCGGGCGCGACCTGCCGGTCCGCCTTCTGCCAGGGCTGGCCGGTGGGCACGAACACGACCTCGTCGAGGTCGAACCAGCCCTGGACCTCCGAGGCGGCGACGAGGTGACCGTGGTGGATGGGGTCGAAGGTGCCGCCCATCACGCCGATCCGGGTACGGCGCGGCGCGTCCGTCACCGGTCCACCACTGTCTGCCCCGCCCTCAGCTGTGGTCGCGGCCGCCGCCGAACCAGACCAGGCCGACGAGCAGGAAGAGGAGGAATGCCAGCACACCGCCACCGATGAACCACGGGTTCACGGCGGGCTCGCCGTGCTCCTCCGCGGCGCGGGCGACAAGGACGGCGGCCTGGCTGATCTGGCTGAGCATGGCGGCATGCTATCGAAAGGACGGCCGCGGACGACCATTGCGGGGGTCTGGTGACGCTCGCTGCGCGAGCTCCTCGACCTCCGGGGATCAGTGGATCGCGAAGTCGACGCCCAAGAAGAGCAGCGAGAACCGGATGCTGCGGCCCACGAAGACGGTCGGGACGAACACCCACATCGGCATCTTGAGCAGCCCGCCGACCGCCGCCATCGCCAGCAGCGGCGGGATGCCGGCCGAGGCCGCGACGAACATGATCCCGGCGGCGTACCAGGGCCGGCCCTGCATCCGGGCCACCCATTTCTCGTACGACGCCTTGATCTTGGGCTTCGAGAGCTTCTTCTGGGCCCAGGCGGACTCCGCGCCGCGCCGGGCGAGCTCGTACCAGATGATCTTGCCGATGGTGGCGCCCGCACCGGCGGCGATGCCGAGGGAGATCGCGGTCACCGTACCGGCCTCGGCGGCGCCGGCGCCGAGGATGTAGACCTCGATGGGCAGGAACGGGAGCAGGGCGGACGCGATGCTGAAGGCGAACGTCGTCAGCCACAGGATCATGCTGCCGGGGACCCTTCGGGGCTGTCCTCGCGCGTCGGCACCGGCACGCCGAGCTGGAGCAGCCAGCGCAACGAGACGCACTTGAGCACGAGCAGGCCGATCGCGATGATCGTGCCGAGCCACACCCAGCCGCTGACCAGCAGGATCACGGCGAAGGCGCCGGAGTTGGCGGCCTTGCCGATCCGCGACCAGTTCCACAGGTAGATCCGCCGGTCGATGACGTGGAAGTAGTTGGGGCTGCGGATCGGCCAGGCGAGGAAGGCGAGCGACAGGTACATGTCGATCACCATGAACTCGAAGAGATAGATCGCGATCGGGATCCCGATCCACTGCATCGGCTCATCGCTGATCCAGCCACCGGGCTGCAGCCAGACCAGGCCGACGTACAGCGCCCCGCAGCTGAGCCGGTCGCACATCATGTCGACGACCGCGCCCATCCGGGTCTCGCAGTCGCGCCAGCGCGCCCACTCCCCGTCGATGCTGTCCCCGACCCAGTAGGTGACCAGGCCGACGACGATCAGGGTCAGGCTGTGGTCGTACGCCGCCCATACCGCGATCGCGAGGGTGATGACCGTGCGCACGAACGTGATGACGGTCGCCCCGGTGAAGAGTCGCTCGACCGACGGGTCGGCGTAGATCCGGTCCGGGGAGCCTGCCATGCCGCGAAACCTACCCGGTTGCCGGAAGTGTCCGGACGCCAGACCCCTTGCGACTCGCGGGGATTCATCGGCCGTCCACCTCGTGCTCCTGGGTTCGCCACGTGAACTGCCTGCTCACGCTCGGCTTCGCGCATCTGGTCCTCGGCGAGGTGCCCCACCGGACCCCGGCCTCGGCCGCGGTGTCGGTGCTCGCCGTGGCCGCGATGGCGTGAGGGCGGTGGCGGCTCGCCTCAGCGGATGTGGCCCTCGCCGATGACGACGTACTTGGTCGAGGTCATCTCCGGCAGCCCCATCGGGCCGCGGGCGTGCAGCTTCTGGGTGCTGATGCCGATCTCGGCGCCGAAGCCGAACTCGCCGCCGTCGGTGAACCGGGTCGACGCGTTGACGAGCACCGCGGCTGAGTCGACCTCCGCCACGAACCGGCGCGAGGCGGCGAGGTCCTCGGTGACGATCGCGTCGGAGTGACCGCTCGACCAGGTGCGGATGTGGTCGAGCGCACCGTCGAGGTCCGGTACGACGCGGGCGGCGATGTCGAGCGAGAGGTACTCGCTGCCCCAGTCCTCGTCGGTGGCCGCGATCACGCCGTCGTACCCGCCGAACGCGTCGTCACCGTGGATCGTCACCTCGGCCTCCTGCAGCGCCGCGACCACGCGGGGCACGAAGGCCTCGGCGACGTCGGCATGCACCAGGAGCGACTCGGCGGCGTTGCAGACGCTGCTGCGGTGGGTCTTGGCGTTGACCACGATCGCGAGCGCCTTGTCGAGGTCGGCCGCGCGGTCGACGTACACATGGCAGTTGCCGACGCCGGTCTCGATGACGGGGACCGTGGACTCGTTGACGACCGACTGGATCAGGCCCGCTCCCCCGCGCGGGATCAGCACGTCGACCTGGCCGCGGGCGCGCATCAGCGCCTTGACGCTGTCGTGGGTGTCGCCGGGGACCAGCTGGACGACGTCGGCCTCGAGGCCGGAGGCAGCAACGGCGTCGCGCAGCACGGCGACGATGGCGGCGTTGCTCGACCGGGCAGAGGAGCTGCCGCGCAGCAGCACGGCGTTGCCGGACTTCAGGCAGATGCCCGCGGCGTCGGCGGTCACATTGGGCCGCGCCTCGTAGATCATCCCGACGACGCCGAACGGGACCCGGACCTGGCGCAGCTCGAGGCCGTTGGCCAGCACGCTGCCGCGCACCACCTCGCCGACCGGGTCGGCCAGCCCGGCGACGTCGCGCAGCCCCTGGGCCATGCCCTCGAGCCGCTCGGTGGTCAGCCGCAGCCGGTCGATGATGTTGGGCGGCGTGCCGTCGGCCTCGGCGCGGGCGACGTCCTCGGCGTTGCCGGCGAGGATCTCCTCGGCGCGCGCCAGCAGGGCGTCGGCCATGGCGTGCAGGGTGGCGTCCTTCTGGGCGCGGGTGGCGAGCGCCAGCGAGCGGCTGGCGACCCGGGCGCGCTGGGCGACCTCGCGGACCTCGACCTCGGCAGTCATGAGGTCAAGGATAGTGAGGACTACGCGCAGGGGCGCGACGTGGGCTTGACGCCGGGCTTGTGGGTGATCCGCTTGCTGGCGAACATCTTGCGCCACTGGGCGTCGTACGCCGCCACGACGGCGGGGTCGTGCATCTCGAAGGTGACCTCGTCGCTGCTCAGCCCGGGCGGCGACCAGTTCTCGGAGCCGGTCCACACCACGCGCGTGGCGGCGCCGCGGAAGGTGCCGTTCACCGTGACGTACTTCAGGTGCGAGTAGCACCGGGCGCCGAACACCATCTCGTCGCCGGCCGTCGACAGCTTGCGGCCCCAGTCCCAGTCGGCGATCCGGACCGGGATCTGGGCCTTCCTCAGGATCCGGACGACCTGCGCGCTGACGACCGAGCCCACGACGGCGATGTCGCAGCCCTCGGCCCGCATCGAGGCGAGCTCACGGGCCAGCGCCTCGCCGCGGCCGGCGTACCAGGCGTACATGTTGACCCGGACCACGCTGTGCCCCTGGCCGTCGCCGAAGCCGCCCGGCGCCGCGCAGCCGACCCGGCGCAGCCGCTTGAGCTGCGGGTCGCGGGTCGCGCGCCGCTCCAGGCGGACCCGCTGGAAGTCGGCGCCGACGGTCTCGCTGGAGTACTCCAGGTGCCGGGGCTTCGCCGTCTTGTCGCGCTTGAGCTGCTCGAACACCTCGGTCCATGCCGCGAAGAGCGCGTCGTCGTTGATGATGGTGAGCGCGTCGTTCCACTGGCCCGCCGCCGCGCCGTACCCGAGGTTGCTGGAGCTGCTGATCACGACAGAGCGGGCGGCGCCTGCCTGGCTGAAGGAGTAGACCTTCATGTGCAGGTTGCCGACGCGCGAGCCGTTGCGGCAGGCGCTCTTGCAGATGTAGAGGAAGCTCTCCGCCTTGCGGTTGCCGCCCAGGCGCGCCTGGAGGCCGCGGATGGTCTTCCCGACGATGTTGTCGTTGACGACGATCTGCACGTGGACCCCGCGCCGGTGCGCCTTGACCAGCAGCCGGGCGGTGTCCCTGCGGTCGATGTTGTACGTCGCGATCCGGATCGTCGAGCCCGCAGGCGCGTGCCGGATCGCGGCGTGGACCCGCCGGACCACCTTGGTGCGCGCCTTGACCCCGCCCATCGGGTTGTTGAACGTCGGCCCGGTGGTGGGCTGCCAGGTGTCGTCGGCCGCGGCGCTCGGGGTGGGACCCACGAGGAAGGTGGCCAGCATCAGCAGGGCGGCGGCGACGGTCTTCACGCGAAGAACATTAAGCCACTGGATTTAGTGGGCCTAACTGGCAGGTGGGCGAGCGAGTCCCGCTCGCGCCGACCGCCCGAAACACCGCGGGACGCCGTACCGGAGTACGACGTCCCGCGACCGGGCGAGCGAGTGGCTCAGCCCTTGCGCTTCTCTACCTCCGCGGTCACGGCCGGGAGGACGGTGTGGAGGTCGCCCACGACACCGAAGTCGACGAGCTCGAAGATCGGGGCCTCCTCGTCCTTGTTGACGGCCACGATGGTCTTCGAGGTCTGCATGCCGGCGCGGTGCTGGATCGCACCCGAGATGCCGTTGGCGACGTAGAGCTGCGGCGAGACGACCTTGCCGGTCTGGCCGACCTGGAAGGTGTGCGGCTTCCAGCCCGAGTCGACCGCGGCACGCGAGGCACCCACGGCCGCGCCGAGCGCGTCGGCGAGGCCCTCGACCGCGGTGAAGTCACCGCCGGTGCCACGACCACCGGAGACCACGATCGCGGCCTCGGTGAGCTCGGGACGACCGGTGGCCTGACGCGGCTGCGCGGCCACGATCTGGGCCGTCTTGGCGCCGTCGGAGATCGTCGCGGCGAACTGCTCGACCGCACCCGCGCCCGCGCCCTCCTCGGGAGCAGCGGCGTTGGGCTTGACCGCGATGATCGGGGTGCCCTTGACGACCTTGGCGTCGACGGTGAAGTTGCCGGCGAAGACCGACTGGGTGGTGACGATCTCCTCACCGTTCACCTGCACGTCGACGGCGTCGGTGATCAGGCCCGAGGAGAGCTTGATCGCGAGACGGCCGGCGATCTCCTTGCCCTCGGCCGAGGCCGGGATCAAGATCGCGGCGGGCGAGGTCTTCTCCGCGAGCTGCTGGAGCACCTCGGCCTTGGGAGCCACGAGGTAGCCCTTGATCTCGGCGTCGTCGACGACGTAGACCTTGTCAGCGCCGTACGCCTTGGCCGCGTCGGCGGCCGCAGCCGCCTTGTCGGCACCACCGATGAACACGGCCGACGGGGAGCCGATGCGCTTGGCGATCGCGAGCAGCTCGTAGGTGGGCTTGCGGACCGCGCCGTCGACGTGGTCGACCAGAACGAGGACTTCAGACATGACTATTCGATCCCTTCTGGCTTCTCAGATGAACTTCTTCGACGCGAGGAACTCGACCAGCGCCGTGGCGCCCGATCCGTCCTCGTCCTTGACGATCTCGCCGGCGGTCCGCGGCGGACGAGCGGTCACGTTGTCGACCTTCGTCCACGCGGCGTCGAGGCCGACCTCGGAGGCGTCCACGCCGATGTCGGCGAGGGTGAGGGCCTCCAGCGGCTTCTTCTTCGCCGCCATGATGCCCTTGAACGACGGGTAGCGCGCCTCGCCCGACTGGTCGGTGACCGAGAGGACGAGCGGCAGGGTGCCGCCGATGACCTCGGTGGCGGTGTCGCCGTCGCGCTTGATCCGGACCTGGTCGCCCTGGGTCTCGACGACGGCCGCCAGGGTGACCTGCGGCAGGTTGAGACGCTCGGCGAGCATCGCCGGGACCACGCTCAGGCCACCGTCGGTCGACGCGAGGCCACCGACGATCAGCTCCGGTACGCCGATCTTCTCGATCGCCTTGGCCAGCACCAGCGAGGTCGCGACGGCATCGGAGCCGGCGATCGCGTCGTCCTGCACGTGGACGGCCTTGTCGGCACCCATCTGCAGCGCCTTGCGCACAGCGGCCTCGGCCTCGGCCGGACCGACGGTCAGCGCGGTGACGGTGATCTCCTCGTCGGCGCGCTTCTCCTTGATCTGGAGAGCCTGCTCGACGGCGTACTCGTCGAGCTCGGAGAGAAGACCGTCGACGCCGACGCGGTCGACAGTGTTGTCCGCCTCGAACTTCCGGTCACCCGTGGCGTCGGGGACGTACTTCACAAGGACGACAATGTTGGAGAGAGTCATGGTTGTGGCCGGACCGGCCCCTTCCTGTGCAACGTGAGCCCTGCCGCGTGATCGGGCAGGGAACAGCTCTGGTCCGCTGAGGACAGCGTCTCGCAGGCTACCGCCCGGTCACCAACGACGGGAACCTCGTCCACGTGGCGTCGGCCACACGCGCACACGTGGGCTCAGGGGCGGATGACCCGCTCGAGCACCCGGCCGACCACGAGGTAGACCACCGAGGCGAGGCCGTAGTTGAACAGCGCGGTCTTGACCACGGCGTTGTCGCCGTCGAACGCCTTCACCGGGTTGTCGAGATCGAAGAAGCCCAGGTCGAAGACGTCGGCGAGGTCGCGGACCAGCTTGACCAGGCTGTTGTCCTCGTTGGCCTCAAGCGCGTACGTGAAGGCCGCGACGGCGAGCACCAGCGCCAGCGCCATGCACACGATCCACACGACGCGAGCCACGTTGTCGCGCACCCGGGCCGTGGTCAGCGAGCGGCTGGGGGACGGCGTACCGCCCTGCGACTCGGTGGCCCCGTCTGCCGTCGTGTGGTCGTCGCTGCCACTCACCTGTGTCACCGTCCCTCGAAGATGGCCTTGCCGGGCCCGTTCTCGACGAAGGAGCGCATGCCGGTGCGGCTGTCCTCGGTGGCGAAGATCGCCGCGAAGCTGTGGCGCTCGATCTGCAGGCCGGTCTCGAGGTCGACCTCCAGGCCGCGGTCCACGCTCTCCTTGATCGCCCGCAGCGCGTACGGCGCGGCCGTGGCGAACCGCGACGCCCAGGCGAGGGCCTCGGCGTACACGTCGGCGGCGGGGACGAGGCGGTCGACCAGGCCGATCGCGAGCGCCTCCTCGGCCTTCACGAACCGACCGGAGTAGAGCAGGTCCTTGGCCTTGCTGGGCCCGACCAGGCGCGGGAGCCGCTGGGTGCCGCCGGCACCGGGGATGATGCCGAGGAGGACCTCGGGCTGGCCGAGCACGGCGTTGTCGGCGGCGATGCGGATGTCGGCGGCCATCGCCAGCTCGCAGCCACCGCCGAGGGCGTAGCCGTTGACGGCCGCCACCACGGGCTTGGGGATCCGGGCGATCGCGTTGACGGCGTCCTGCAGCTTCTGCACGCGGTCGACCATGTCCGGGTAGGACATGTCGGCCATCTCCTTGACGTCGTTGCCCGCGGCGAACACCTTCTCGCCGCCCCAGACCACGACCGCGCGCACGTCGCCGCGGTCGGTCGCCTCGGCCGCGGCGAGCGTCAGCTCGTCCTGCACCTGGATGCTGATGGCGTTCATCGCCTTGGCCCGGTCGAGCCGAATCGTCCCGACGCCGTCGGCAACCTCCAGGCGCACGAACTCCACAGTCATCAGCTCCCTCTCATCGCGGCGTACCGGGGCCTCCTTCTGAGGTGGGGACCCGGTCCCGTCCGCATTCTGCCGCGTCCCGACCGGTCGGGTCACCTGAACCCGCCAGCTGGGCGTGCCGCCCGGGCGCGTCGCGGCCCCGGTGGTGGACGCGGGCACAATGGGCCGGGTGACTCCCGGCCTCTGGCGCACCCTCGGAGAGCGGGCCCCCGTGTGGCCCGGTCGCAACTGGCCGTTGGGCGCGACCTGGTCACCCGAGGCCACCAACTTCGCCGTCCACTCCCCCGCGGCCACCGAGGTGTGGCTGTGCCTGTTCGACGACGAGTCCGGGGAGCGCCGGCTGCCGCTGACCGAGCAGTCCCTCGGCATCTGGCACGGCGCGGTCCCCGACGTCGCGCCCGGCACCCGCTACGGCTTCCGGGTCGAGGGCCCCTGGGAACCCGAGGAGGGTCTGCGCTTCGATCCCGACACGCTGCTGCTCGACCCGTACGCCCTGGCCGTCGCCGGCGTCGAGGGCGACGCCCAGAGCGTGGTCGTCGACCCGGCGTTCGACTGGGGCGACGACACCCCGATGCGGCGGCGCTGGCGCGACACGGTCATCTACGAGCTGCACGTCAAGGGGTTCACCAAGCTGCACGACCGGATCCCGCCGTCGCTGCGGGGCAGCTACGCCGGGCTCGGGCACCCGGTCGTCACCGACTACCTGCGAGACCTCGGGATCACCGCCGTGGAGCTGCTGCCCGTCCAGCAGTTCTTCTCCGAGCAGGCGTTGCTGGAGCGCGGGACCGTCAACTACTGGGGCTACAACCCGATCAGCTACTTCGCCCCCGACGCGTCGTACTCCTCCACCGGCGACCGGGGCGGGCAGGTCACCGAGTTCAAGGAGATGGTGCGCGCCCTGCACGCCGCCGGCATCGAGGTGATCCTCGACGTGGTCTACAACCACACCGCCGAGGCCGGGGCCGAGGGGCCGACGTACTCCTTCCGGGGCCTGGACGACCGCGGGTTCTACCGGCGGGTGCCGTCGGCCGAGGGGTACGACGACACGTACTGGGACGTGACCGGCTGCGGCAACACCGTGAACACCGAGGACCCGCTGGCGCTGCGGCTGATCCTCGACTCGCTGCGCTACTGGGTCACCGAGATGCACGTCGACGGCTTCCGGTTCGACCTGATGTCGGCGCTCACCCGCACCGCCGGCAGCGACGGGATCCCGGTCGACATGGCCTGCAAGCTGCTCATCGCGATCGGCCAGGACCCGGTGCTGCGGCACGTCAAGCTGATCGCCGAGCCGTGGGACACCTCCATGGACGGCTACCTCGTCGGCAAGATGCCGCCGCCGTGGGTGGAGTGGAACGACCAGTACCGCGACACGATCCGCGACTTCTGGCGCGGGCGGTCCGACGGCACCCACGCCGTCGCCACCCGCCTCGCCGGCTCCTCGGACCTGTACGCCGACGACGGGCGCTCGGCGTACAACTCGGTCAACTTCGTCACCGCCCACGACGGGTTCACGGTGCGCGACCTGGTGTCCTACGACGCCAAGCACAACGAGGCCAACGGCGAGGACAACCGCGACGGCACCGACAACAACCGGTCGTGGAACCATGGGGTCGAGGGCGAGACCGCCGATCCCTCGGTGGTGGCGTTGCGGCGGCGGCAGGCCGCGAACCTGATGGCCACCTTGTGCCTGTCGAACGGCGTGCCGATGCTGACCGCCGGCGACGAGCGCGGCCGCACCCAGCGCGGCAACAACAACGCCTACTGCCAGGACAACGAGATCTCCTGGGTCGACTGGCGTGCCGACGACGCCTGGCTCGACGTGTACGAGGTCACCCGCGCCGCGCTCACGCTACGGCGTGAGCACCACGCGCTGCGGCAACGGCACTGGTTCGAGGGCCGGCCCGCCATCGTCGGCGGCCCCAAGGACCTGGCCTGGCTGCACCCGTCGGGCCGCGAGATGACCGACGAGGACTGGTACGACCCCTCGTTGCGGACCATCGGGATGTTCGTGTCCGGCCGGCCGCTGCGCGAGCCCGGGCCGCGCGGCGAGCAGCAGATCGACACCTCGTTCCTGATCTGGTTCCACGCCGACGCCGACGCCGTCGAGGTGCATCTGCCCGACAACGACTGGGTGCATGCCGGGTCCGTGGTGCTCTCGACGGACCTGGGCCTTCCCGCCGGGACCCGGGTGGCGGTGGGGTCGGTGCTGACGATCGGGGCGCGGAGCGTGGTCGTGATGCAGGAGAGTGAGGTCTGACGCCGACCCGGCGCAAAGTGGCTCTGGTTTTCGGCCGACCCGGCGCAAAACAACGCGAGAATCGGGCCGAGCCGGTCAGCCCGGAGAGCATCTTGCGCCGGGTCGGCGCTGCCTGAACGTCAGCTTGCGCCGGGTCAGGCGAACGCGACGACCCCGAGCTCGGCGGGCGCGACGAGGAGCGGGTGGGCAGGCAGCACCCGGACGGTGTAGCCGAAGGGGCCGGAGCGGCCGAGGACGACGTCGCCGTCGAAGCGGTGCCGGCCGCCGTCGTACGACTCGACCAGGGACAGCGGTACGACGGCCGCGGCGACGATGTCGTCCTCAGCGTCGACCCGCCCGTGGACCAGCTGCACCTCGACGTCCTGGGGCGACAGCTCGCCGAGGGCGACGTAGGAGCGGACGTGGAGAACGGCGCCGACCTCGGCGACGTCGCCGATGCCCTCGGCCTCGACGTGCTCGACGCGCACGCCCTCCCACGCCGAGCGGACCCGGGACTTCCACCGAGCCAGGTCGCGGGCGCCGTTCTCGACCGCGGCCAGGGCGCGGGCGTTGGCGGCGGCGGGCGCGTAGAGCATCTCGACGTAGTCGCGGACCATCCGGGTGGCGAGCACCTTGGGCCCGAGGTTCGCCCAGGTGGCGCGCAGCATCTCGACCCAGCCGGCGGGCACGCCCTCGTGGTCGTGGTCGTAGAACCGCGGCGCCACCTCGTTCTCGATCAGGTCGTAGAGGGCGGCCGCCTCGAGGTCGTCGCGCTGGTCCGAGTAGTCCTCCAGACCATCGGCGGACGGGATCGGCCAGCCGAACTCCGGCTCGTACCACTCGTCCCACCAGCCGTCGAGGATGGACAGGTTGAGGCCGCCGTTGAGTGCGGCCTTCATGCCGGAGGTGCCGCAGGCCTCGTAGGGGCGCAGCGGGTTGTTGAGCCACACGTCGCAGCCGGGGTAGAGCGGCTGCGCGAGCGCGATGTCGTAGTTGGGCAGGAAGACGATCCGGTGCCGCACGTCCTCGGCGTCGGCGAAGCGGACCAGCTCCTGGATCAGTCGCTTGCCGCCGTCGTCGGCGGGATGGGCCTTGCCGGCGACCACCAGCTGGACCGGGCGCTCGGGGTGCAGCAGCAGCGCCTTGAGCCGCTCGGGGTCGCGCAGCATCAGCGTCAGCCGCTTGTACGACGGCACCCGCCGCGCGAAGCCGATCGTCAGCACGTCGGGGTCCAGGGCGTCGTCGATCCAGCCGAGCTCGGCCGGCGAGGCGCCCCGCTTCTCCCACGACTTGCGCACCCGGCGGCGGGCGTCGTCGACGAGCCGCTCGCGCAGCAGCCGCTTGGTGCGCCACACGTCGACGCCGGGCACCTTGTCGAAGGCCGCCCAGAACGCGGCCGCGTCGTCGCCCTCGGGATCGGCGCCCTGCGCCGCCGCCAGGGCGACGACCTCAGGGGCGACCCAGGTGGGGGCGTGGACGCCGTTGGTGATCGAGGTGATCGGCACCTCGGCCTCGTCGAAGGTCGGCCACAGGCCGTTGAACATGCCGCGGCTGACGTGCCCGTGGAGCTGGGAGACGCCGTTGGCGCGCTGGGCGAGCCGGAAGCCCATCACCGCCATGTTGAACACGCCGGGGTCGCCGCCGTCGTAGTCCTCGGCGCCCAGCGCGAGCACCTGGTCGACGGGGACGCCTGGGGTGGCGCCGTGCTCGCCGAGGTACTGCTCGACCAGCGTGCGCGGGAACCGGTCGATGCCCGCGGGCACCGGGGTGTGGGTGGTGAAGACGGTGGACGCGCGGCCCGCCTCCAGAGCGGTGGCGAAGTCCACCGAGCCCTCGGCGGTCAGCTCGCGGATCCGCTCGACGCCGAGGAAGCCGGCGTGGCCCTCGTTGGTGTGGAACACCTCCGGCTCGGGGGCGCCGGTGATCCGGGAGAAGGCCCGCAGCGCCCGCACGCCACCGACCCCGAGGAGCAGCTCCTGGCGCAGCCGGTGCTCGGTGTTGCCGCCGTAGAGCCGGTCGGTGACCAGCCGGTAGGACTCCGGGTTCTCCTCGACGTCGGTGTCGAGCAGCAGCAGCGGCACCCGGCCCACGGTCGCCACGAACACCCGGGCGAGCAGGTCCGGCCCGTCGGGCATCCGGATGGCGATCGTCGTACGGCTGCCGTCGTGCTCGTGGAGCAGCGAGAGCGGCAGCCCGTCGGGGTCGAGGACCGGGTAGCTCTCCTGCTGCCAGCCGTCGCGCGAGAGCGCCTGCTTGAAGTAGCCGTGGCGGTAGAGCAGCCCGACGCCGACGATCGGCGCGCCCAGGTCGCTGGCGGCCTTGAGGTGGTCGCCGGCGAGGATGCCGAGGCCGCCGGAGTACTGCGGCAGCACGGCGGTGATGCCGTACTCCGGCGAGAAGTACGCGATCGACCTCGGCCAGGTGCGGTCGGGCTCGGCGGCCCGGGCCCGCTGGTACCACCGGTCCTCGGAGAGGTACGCCGCCAGGTCGGCCCGCGCGTCGGCCACCCGTCGCACGTAGTCCTCGTCGGCCACCAGCTCGGCCCACCGCTCCGCGCTCACCTCGCCGAGCATCCGCAGCGGGTCGCGCCCCGACTCCTGCCACAGCCGGGCGTCGATGGTCTCGAACAGCGCCTGGGTGGGCGGGTGCCACGACCAGCGCAGGTTGGCCGCGAGCTCGCCCAGCGAGGCGAGCGCGTCGGGCAGGACGGGGCGGACCGTGAACCTCCGGATCGCACGCATGGACCGACGGTAGCCAATCGGACTTGAACGATCCAATACGCGTCCACCCGAAGTCGGTTGATGTGACACCGGGTTCCGCGTAACGCGGGGGTGCCCACCGCCGTTGTGGTGGTGCAGACGGGCGGGGTGGAGTCATGGGGGCCGCCTCGCCCGTCGTTCACTGGCTCGGCCGGGGCCTAGGCTGATCGCGATGAGCACGCCAGCGCCCCTCCGCCCGGTCCCCGATCACCAGCGTCACGTCGCCGCGCTCCTCGCGGCGGCCCACGGTCCGGGCCGGCCCTGGCCGACCGAGACGGTCCCGCTGGACCAGGCGCGCGGGCGGGTGCTCGCAGCGACGGTGACGGCGCCCGAGCCGCTGCCGGCGTTCGACAACTCCGGCATGGACGGGTACGCCGTCCGTGCCGCCGAGGTCGCGTCGGCGACCCCGGACTCCCCCGTCCGCCTCCCCGTGGGCGACGACATCCCCGCCGGTGCGCCGGTCGGCGAGCTCGCGCCGGGGACCGTACGCCGGATCATGACCGGCGCGGCCGTCCCCCGGGGCGCCGATGCGGTGGTCGAGGTGGAGGTGACCGACGGCGGGACCGGGACGGTCGAGATCCGCGCGGCCCGCCCCGCCGGCAGCTTCGTGCGCACCGCCGGGTCCGACCTGGCGGTGGGCCAGGAGGTCCTCGCGGCGGGAAGCACGCTCGGGCCGGCCCAGCTGGGGGTGCTGGCGGCCTTCGGCGTCCACCAGGTCGTCGTACGACGACGCCCGCGCGTCCTGGTCGTCTCGACCGGGTCCGAGCTCGCCGAGGACCCGGCGCCCGGCTCCGGGCAGATCCGCGACGCCAACGGCGTGCTGCTGGCGGCCGCGGTCGAGGACGCCGGCGGGGTGGCGGTGCGCCGGCTGTGGGTCGAGGACGACGTGCCGACCTTCCTGGCGCTGCTCGACGGCGAGCTCGCCGGGGGCGACGTGGACCTGGTGCTCACCAGCGGCGGCGTGAGCGCCGGGGCCTACGAGGTGGTCAAGGACGGCCTGGGGCCGCGCGGGGTCGAGTTCGTGAAGGTGGCGATGCAGCCCGGCATGCCTCAGGGATCGGGCCTCCTGGACGAGACGACCCCGGTGGTCTGTCTGCCCGGCAACCCGGTCAGCGCGCTGACCTCGTGGGAGGTGTTCGTGCGGCCGGCGCTGCGCCTCGCCCTCGGGCACCCGCGCCCGTACCGCGCCGTCGTCCGGGCCACCCTCACCGAGCCGCTCCAGCCGCTCCGGGGCAAGCGCCAGCTGCGCCGCGCCCGCCTCGACCGGACCACCGGGACGGTCGCACCGTGGGGTCCGCCGGGCTCGGGCTTCCTCGGCTGGTTCGCCGGCGCCGACGCGCTCATCGACCTGCCCGCCGACGGCGCGGCGCTCTCGGCCGGCGACCAGATCGACGCCTGGGACCTGACGTCTGACTAGCGACTCGATAGGTTCGAGTCATGGTCGGACGCATCCCCGTGATCGACGTCGAGCCGGTCCTCGAGGCCGGCACCAACAACCCCACCGAGAACGGCCGCCTGCCGGTCAAGGCCGCCCTGGGTGAGCCTTTCCCGGTCAGCGCGACCGTGTTCCGCGAGGGACACGACCGCCTCGGAGCCGAGGTGGTGCTGACCGGCCCCGACGGCGTACGACGACCACCGGTGCGGATGCAGGCGCTGCCGACCCGCGACCGGTTCAGCGTGGACCGCTACGAGGCGTGGGTGAGCGCCGACACCGAAGGTGCCTGGTCCTTCGAGATCCACGCCTGGTCGAGCCCGCTCGGCACCTGGTTCCACGACGCGGGCGTCAAGATCCGCGCCGGAGTGGACGTCGAGCTGATGTTCGCCGAGGGCCGGCTGCTGTTCGAGCGGGTGCTCGCCGGCGGCGGGCTCACCAAAGCCGAGCAGAAGACCGTCCGGGCCGCGATCGCCGCCGCCGGCGACACCGCCCGGCCGGTCGAGGCCCGCCTCGCCCAGCTCGAGTCCCCCGAGGTGATCACCGCGCTCGAGGCGCACCCGCTGCGCGACCTGCTCACCGTCGAGGGCCCGTTCCCGGTCTTCGTCGACCGCCCCCGCGCGCTGTTCGGCAGCTGGTACGAGCTGTTCCCCCGCTCCGAGGGCGCCACCTACGACCCGGTGACCGGCGAGGTCGTCAGCGGCACCTTCCGTACGGCGGCCGAGCGGCTCCCCGCGGTCGCCGCGATGGGCTTCGACGTGGTCTACCTGCCGCCGATCCACCCGATCGGCGCGGTCAACCGCAAGGGCCCCAACAACACGGTGCTGCCCGACGGCGAGCCCACGCCGGCGGACTGGAAGGGCTCCCCGTGGGCGATCGGGAGCAGGGACGGCGGCCACGACGCCGTCCACCCCGACCTGGGCACGATCGCGGACTTCGACGCCTTCGTCGCCGCGGCCAGGGCGCTCGACCTGGAGGTCGCGCTCGACCTGGCGCTGCAGTGCGCCCCGGACCACCCGTGGGCCGCAGCGCACCCGGAGTGGTTCACCACCCGCGCCGACGGGACGATCGCGTACGCCGAGAACCCGCCGAAGAAGTACCAGGACATCTACCCGGTCAACTTCGACAACGACCCGGCCGGCATCTCCGCGGAGGTGCTGCGCGTCGTACGGCACTGGATGGACCACGGCGTGCGGATCTTCCGGGTCGACAACCCGCATACCAAGCCGGTCGCGTTCTGGCAGTGGCTGCTGGCCGAGGTCCGACGTACCGACCCCGACGTGCTCTTCCTCGCCGAGGCGTTCACCAAGCCGCCGATGCTGCAGACCCTCGGCGCGATCGGGTTCCACCAGTCCTACACGTACTTCACCTGGCGCACCGAGAAGGTCGACGTCGAGGACTACCTGCGCGAGGTCTCCCAGGAGTCGGCCCATCGGATCCGGCCGAACTTCTTCGTCAACACCCCCGACATCCTCCACGAGTTCCTGCAGTACGGCGGACCGGGCGCCTTCCGCATCCGCGCGGTGCTGGCGTCGATGTCCTCGCCGTCGTGGGGCATGTACGCCGGGTACGAGCTCGGCGAGCACGTCGCGGTCAAGCCGGGCAGCGAGGAGTACCTCGACTCGGAGAAGTACCAGATCCGGGTCCGCGACTGGGCGGCGCCGAGCCCGTTGGCGTCGTACGTGACCCGGCTCAACGAGATCCGGCGCGCCCACCCCGCGCTCCAGCTGCTGCGCAACCTGCGCCTGCACCAGACCGAGGACGACCACGTCGTCTGCTGGTCCAAGACCGCGGGCGACGACACCGTGCTCGTGGTGCTCAGCCTCGACCCCCACCAGGTCCGCGAGTCGATGGTCCACCTCGACCTGGCCGCGCTCGGCCTCGAGCCCGGCACCTCGTTCACGGTCCACGACGAGCTCAGCGGCAGCGAGTGGACCTGGACCGAGAACAGCTACGTCCGGCTCGATCCCGCGCAGCCGGCGCACATCCTGACCGTGAGGGGGCGCGCATGACCACGGCCGAGTCCATCGTCTTGAACGAGGAGCCGGAGTGGTTCCGGACCGCGGTCTTCTACGAGGTGCTGGTCCGCTCGTTCCGCGACTCCAACGCCGACGGCACCGGCGACTTCCGTGGGCTCACCGAGAAGCTCGACTACCTGCAGTGGCTGGGCGTCGACTGCCTGTGGGTGCCGCCGTTCTTCACCTCGCCGCTGCGCGACGGCGGGTACGACGTCGCCGACTACACCGACATCCTCCCGGAGTGCGGCACCACCGACGACTTCCACGCCTTCCTCGACGCCGCCCACGAGCGCGGCATCCGGGTGATCATCGACTTCGTCATGAACCACACCAGTGACGCGCACCCGTGGTTCCAGGCCTCGCGCAACGACCCCGACGGGCCGTACGGCGACTTCTACGTGTGGTCCGACACCGATGAGCTCTACCAGGACGCGCGGATCATCTTCGTCGACACCGAGCCGTCGAACTGGACCTGGGACCAGACCCGCAACCAGTACTACTGGCACCGCTTCTTCCACCACCAGCCGGACCTCAACTTCGACAACCCGGCCGTGCATGACGCGATGCTGGAGGCGATGGCCTTCTGGCTCGACATGGGGCTCGACGGCTTCCGGCTCGACGCGGTGCCGTACCTCTACGAGCGCCCGGGCACCAACGGCGAGAACCTGCCGGAGACCCACGAGTTCCTGCGCAAGGTGCGCCGCTTCGTCGACGACAACTACCCCGGCCGGGTGCTGCTGTGCGAGGCCAACCAGTGGCCGACCGACGTCGTGGAGTACTTCGGCAACCCGGACGTGGGTGGCGACGAGTGCCACATGGCCTTCCACTTCCCGGTGATGCCGCGCATCTTCATGGCGGTGCGCCGCGAGTCCCGGTTCCCGATCTCGGAGATCATGGAGCAGACGCCGGACATCCCGTCGGGCTGCCAGTGGGGGATCTTCCTGCGCAACCACGACGAGCTGACGCTCGAGATGGTCACCGACGAGGACCGCGACTACATGTGGGGCGAGTACGCCAAGGACCCCCGCATGAAGGCCAACATCGGCATCCGCCGCCGGCTCGCTCCCCTGCTCGACAACGACACCAACCAGATCGAGCTGTTCACCGCGCTGCTGCTCTCGCTGCCCGGCTCCCCCGTCCTCTACTACGGCGACGAGATCGGGATGGGCGACAACATCTGGCTCGGCGACCGCGACGGCGTCCGTACGCCGATGCAGTGGACCCCCGACCGCAACGCGGGCTTCTCCTCCGCCACTCCCGGCAAGCTGCACCTGCCGGCGATCCAGGACCCCGTCTACGGCTACCAGAGCGTCAACGTCGAGGCGCAGCTGGAGAACCCCTCCTCGCTGCTGCACTGGACCCGCCGGATGATCCACATCCGGCGCCAGCACGACGCCTTCGGCCTGGGCACCTTCACCGACCTCGGCGGCTCCAACCCGACCGTGCTGTCGTACGTCCGCGTGCATGCCGAGGACGACGTCATCCTCTGCGTCAACAACCTCTCCCGCTTCCCGCAGCCCGTCGAGCTGGACCTGCGCCGCTTCGAGGGGCGGGTGCCGGTCGAGCTGCTGGGCGGGGTTCCGTTCCCCCGGATCGGCGAGCTCCCGTATCTCCTGACGCTGAGCGGGCACGGCTTCTACTGGTTCCGGTTGACGGATCCGGAGACGACGGGGAGGCCGGTGCTGTGACTGCCTCGCTCCTTGCGCCGTTCCTCGAGCGCAGCCGCTGGTTCGGCGGCAAGGGACGCGCGTTCACGGTCACCGGCACCCGCGAGCTGCTCCGCCTCGGCGCCGCGCCGGAGGTGGCGCTGCTGCTGGCCGAGGTGAGCTACGACGGCGGCGACCGGGAGCTCTACCAGGTCCCCCTCGCGCTGTACGACGAGCCGCAGGATCGGCTCGAGCACGCGCTGGTCGGGCGCTGGCCCGCCGAGGACGGCCGATTCGCGTACGACGCCCCGGCCGACCGGTCCGCGACGGCCCACCTGCTGGCGGCGTTCGGCACCCGGCCCGGCTTCGTGCGGCTGCCCGGGCACGATCTCGACCTGGACGCCCCCGGATCGCTGTTCAGCGGCGAGCAGTCGAACTCCTCGGTGCTGTTCGGCGAGGACTCGGTGCTCAAGCTGTTCCGCAAGGTGACGCCCGGCGAGAACCCCGACATCACCACCCACCGGGTGCTCACCGAGGCCGGGTCGCCCCACGTCGCCCAGCTCTACGGCTGGATCGAGGTCGAGGACCTGCAGCTCGGGATGCTCCAGCAGTTCCTGCGCACCGCCAGCGACGGCTGGGACCTGGCCCTGGCCAGCGTGCGCGACCTGTTCGCCGAGGCCGACCTGCACGCCGAGGAGGTCGGCGGTGACTTCGCCAGCGAGGCCGCCCGCCTCGGGGCCGCCCTCGCCGAGGTGCATGCGCAGCTGCGCGCCTCCTTCCCGACCGTGACGCTCGCCGGCGCCGAGCTGGCCACCGCCATGGGCGACCGACTGGCGGCAGCGACCGAGGTGGTGCCGGAGCTGGCGGAGTACGCCGGCGCCGCGCGGGAGGTGTTCGCCGCCGTCGCCGGGCTGGGCGAGGTACCGGTCCAGCGGGTCCACGGCGACCTCCACCTCGGCCAGACCCTGCGCACCGTGCTCGGCTGGAAGCTGGTCGACTTCGAGGGCGAGCCCGCCAAGCCCCTCGCCGAGCGGGTCCTGCCCGACTCCCCTTGGCGCGACGTCGCCGGCATGCTCCGCTCGTTCGACTACGCACCCCATGCCGTCGCCGAGTCGATGCCCGAGGAGGACCCCGACGTGCTCCACCAGCGCGGCGTCCGGGCCGACGAGTGGGCCCGGCGCAACCGCAAGGCGTTCCTGGCGGCGTACGGCGGGGAGGGCGGACTCGGGGACGTCGAGCGGGCGCTGCTGACGGCGTACGTCGTCGACAAGGCGGTCTACGAGTGCGTCTACGAGGCGCGGAACCGGCCCACCTGGCTGCCGATCCCGCTCGCGGGCGTGGCTCGGCTCACCGCCGGCTGAGACCTCAGACCCGGCAGACCTCGAGACGCGGATGCGCGCGGGCCAGGACCTCGAAGTCGTCGTCCTGGGTCACCACCGGGATGCCGTGCTCGATGGCCGTGGCGGCGATCAGTGAGTCCGTGAGCCGGACAGCGCGGTGGACCCCCGCCTTCTTGCAGTCCGCCACGATCCACGCCCACGCCACCATGACCGCTTCGGTGATCGGGATCGGATCGGCGGCCCTGGCCAGCGCCAGCGTCTCGGCGCGGCGTGCCCGCAGCTCGGCGTCAGCGATGCTGCGCGACCGGAGGTCGGCAGGGCGGCCCCAGCCGCGGTAACCGGCGTTGCCGAGCCGGCCGCGCGCACCTCGCACCTACAGCAGCTCCACCGGCTCCCGCTCGCCCACGTCCCCGGAGACCGCGAAATCGCGGTCCTCGAGGGCGCAGTGCCACGCCCACAGCAGCTGGCCGGCGCTGACTCCGACGAGGGCGGCGACGGCGAAGCCGAGGGCCGAGCCGCCGATGACGGGTACGACGGCGACGGCCGTGACCGCGTTGAGGACCAGCGCCACGAAGGTGGCCAGCGAGACGACGGCGCCGCGGCGGCTCGGGAAGCGGTCGAGGAGCATGAGCTGCAGGGTGGGATAGGTGATCCCGTTGCCGAGGGCGATGAGCGAGACACCCACGACCGCCCACGGCAGCCGATCGCCGGCACCGACGCCGGCGACGACCACCCCGACCACGCCGCCGGCGAAGGACGTCGTGCAGCCCCAGGAGACGACGCGGCGTGCGGAGATCCGACCGGCGGCGCGGCCGCAGAGCCAGGAGCCGAGCATCATCGAGCCGATCATCGGCACGAACAGCTTCCAGAAGTCGAGCTCACCCTGGCCGAGGACGTCGACGACGAAGATGGCGGCGCCGCCGATGTAGAGGAACTGCGCGCCGAAGATGAGGGCGGTGGCCCAGCCGAGGCGGTGGAAGGCGCCGACCCGGCCGACCTCGACCAGGCCGCCGAGCACGGCGCCGACCCGCAGCGCGACCCGGCGCTCGCGCGGGTGGGTCTCGGGCAGGAGGAAGAGCACCGACAAGATCAGCAGCACGCCGAGGCCGGCCTGGAAGGCGAAGATCAGCTCCCACGGCCCCAGCTGCAGCAGTGCCCCGCCGAGCAGCGGCCCTACGGCGGGCGCGAGGCCGAAGATGACCGAGACCCGGCTCATCAGCCGTTGCGCCTGCGGCCCGTCGAAGAGGTCGCGGATCACGGTGCGGCTGACGATGGTCGCGCCACCGGCGCTGAACCCCTGCAGGGCGCGGAACAGCAGCAGCACCGGCAGGCTGCCGGCCACCACGCAGCCCAGCGACGCGAGGACGTAGACCAGGATCCCGCCGATCATCACCGGGCGCCGGCCGACGGCGTCGGAGAGCGGGCCGTGGAACACGCTCATCAGCGCGAACGAGCCGAGGTAGACGGTGACGATGAGCTGCAGCGCGCCGGTGTCGACGTCGAGGTCGCGCCCCATCTGCGGGAACGCCGGGAACGGCGTGTCGATGCTGAACGGACCGATCATCGACAGCATCGCCAGGACCGCGGGGACGAGGACGGTGTACCGCCGGCCGATGCGTTCGCTCACGCACGCATCATTCCCGATGACCCGCACCCGGCTAGACTCGGGGAGATGCCGCCCGCTGAGCGCAGCACCTCCGCAAGCACCCTCGGTGAGATCGACCTCCACCTGATCGGGGAGGGTCGGCACGAGCTCTTGTGGCACGTCCTCGGCGCCCACGTCCGCGAGGAGCCGGAGCCAGGTGTCAGCTTCGTCGTCTGGGCCCCCAACGCCCGCAACGTGAGCGTGGTCGGCGACTTCAACGGCTGGGACGGCAACGCCCACCGGCTGAGCCCGATCGGCTCGGGCCTGTGGGAGGCGTTCGTCCCCGGCGTCGGGTCCGGGGCCTCGTACAAGTACGTCATCGAGGGTGCCGACGGTCTGTGGCGCCACAAGGCCGACCCGATGGCCGGCTACGCCGAGGTGCCGCCCGCGACCGCGTCCCGCGTCTTCACCAGCACCCATGCCTGGCAGGACGACGCCTGGCTCGCCGCCCGGGCCACCAGGCAGCCGGTGGCCGAGCCGATGGCGACCTACGAGCTCCATCTCGGCTCCTGGAAGCGGCACCCCGACGGCTCCTTCTGGTCGTACGACGAGCTGGCGGCCGACCTCCCGGCGTACCTGGCCGATCTCGGGTTCACCCACGTCGAGCTGATGCCGGTCATGCAACACCCGTTCGGCGGCTCCTGGGGCTACCACGTCACCGGCTACTTCGCCCCCGACGCCCGCTTCGGCGACCCCGACGGCTTCCGCCGGCTCGTCGACGCCCTGCACGGCGCCGGCATCGCCGTGATCCTGGACTGGGTGCCCGGCCACTTCGCGACCGACGACTGGGCGCTGGTCCGCTTCGACGGCACGCCGCTCTACGAGCACCCCGACCCGCGGCGCGGCTGGCACCCCGAGTGGGGCTCGCACATCTTCGACTTCGGCCGCCCCGAGGTCCGCAACTTCCTCGTGGCCAACGCGCTGTACTGGCTCGAGGAGTTCCACGTCGACGGCCTGCGCGTCGACGGCGTCGCCTCGATGCTCTACCTCGACTACGGCCGCAAGGACGGCGAGTGGACGCCCAACGAGCACGGCGGCCACGAGCATCTCGAGGCCGTGCGGTTCCTGCAGGAGCTCAACGCCACGGCCTACAAGCGGGTCCCGGGGATCGTGACGATCGCGGAGGAGTCGACCGCCTGGCCGGGGGTCACGGGGGCGACGTCCGGTGGCGGGCTCGGCTTCGGGTTCAAGTGGAACATGGGCTGGATGCACGACAGCCTGCGCTACCTCGCGCACGACCCGGTGCATCGCTCCTACCACCACGGCGAGATGGCCTTCTCGCTGGTCTACGCCTTCTCCGAGAACTACGTGCTCCCGCTCAGTCACGACGAGGTCGTCCACGGCAAGGGCTCACTGGTGCGCAAGATGCCCGGCGACCGCTGGCAGCAGCTCGCCACCCTGCGCGCCTACCTCGCCTACATGTGGGCCCACCCCGGCAAGCAGCTGGTGATGATGGGCACCGAGCTGGCCCAGGAGACCGAGTGGGCCGAGGCGCGCGAGCTGGACTGGTGGCTGCTCGCCAAGCCGGACCACGCCGGCGTCCGCGACTTCGTGCGCGACCTCAACGCCCGCTACCGCGCGGAGCCGGCCCTGTGGCGCCTCGACAACGACCCGGCGGGCTTCGCCTGGATCGACGCCCAGGACGCCGGCCACAACGTCTTCTCGTTCGTCCGCCGCGCCGGGGACGCCGGCAGCCCGGACCTGGTCTGCGTCACCAACCTCGCCGCGGTCCCCCACGACTACCGCCTCGGCCTCCCGGCCGCCGGCGACTGGGTCGAGCTGCTCAACACCGACGCGACGACGTACGGCGGCAGCGGGGTCGGCAACCTCGGCGTGGTCCACGCCCACCCGGCCGGGCCGTTGGAGTCGGGCGCGCCCGGCGGCAGCCCCGCGTACGCCGACCTCGTGGTGCCCCCTCTCGCGACACTCTGGTTGCGCTCACCCATAGGGTGACCTCGTGTCCGAGCAGCCACAGATCAGCCACGCCACCGTCGACGACGGCATCGCCCGGCTGACCTGGACCTCGGACCTGACCGAGCGCGGCTGGCAGGCAGCCGTCGACGTGGTCCGCCGCCAGGTGGCCTCCGCCCTGACCGACCACGACCGGGTCGAGGTGAAGGTCGCGATCGACGACGCCGAGGCACAGCGGATCGCGACCTGGTCGGGCCTGCGCCGCGAGGGGGTGCAGCGCGGCCGGGCCGGCGACGTGGTCGTCTACGCGCGGCTGGTCGACGACGTCCCGGTCCACGAGCCGGGCGGGTTCCGGGCCCTGCTCAACTCGTTCCTCCCCCGCAAGCGCGGGATCGGCCAGATGCTGGTGCGCGACGCCGACGGGTCCGACGGGGCCGAGCCGCGGGTGCTCATGTGCAACCTGACCTACAAGAGCGACTGGGACCTGCCCGGCGGCGTGGTCGAGGTCGGCGAGTCGCCTCGAGTCGCGGTCAGCCGGGAGGTCGAGGAGGAGCTCGACCTCACCATCGAGGCCGGGCCGCTGGTGCTGACCGACTGGCTGCCGCCGTGGGGCGGCTGGGACGACGCGCTGTGCCTGGTCTTCGACGGCGGCGTGCATCCGGCCTCGATCGTGCAGCAGATCGTGCCGCAGGCCCGCGAGATCAAGACCGCCGACTTCCTCACCCTCGTCGAGATCGACGAGCGGGCGGCCGACTTCACCGCGCGGCGGGTGCGGGCCGCTCTGGCGAGCCTGGCCGGGGCGGGTCCGGCCTATACGGAGTCGGGGCGCTGATCGGCCGTCGCTGGGCGACCAGCACCCCGAGCACGAGCACCGCTCCCCCGGCCAGCTCACCGGCCGACGGCACCTCGTCGAGCAGTGCCCACGCGGAGCCGATCGCGACGGGCGGGACGAGCAGGATCCACGGCACCACCGCCGCCGACGGGTTGCGCGAGAGCAGCGTGTTGAAGATCCCGTAGCCGACCAGCGAGGCCAGGCCCGCGGTGTAGAGCGTGGAGACCGCGGCCCGCCAGCCGAAGGCGCCGACGCCGTCCGCGACCGCCGCCGGGCCGTCGACGACGAGGGAGAGCAGGACCAGCGGGACGGGGACGACGAGCGCCGACCACACGGTCAGGGACAGCCCACCGGTGGCACCCGAGGCGCGGGAGACGACATTGCCGATCGCCCACATGAGGGCCGCCAGCAGGCACAGCAGCAGCGCGACCGCGGGGACGTGACCGCCGCGGCCGAGGCCGACGACGACCAGCCCGACCGCGCCCAGCACCACGCCGAGTGCTTGCGGTCGGGTGGGCCGCTCACGCAGTACACCCGCGGCGAGCACGATGGTCAGCACCACCTGGGCCTGGAGCACCAGTCCGGCCAGCCCGGGCGGCATCCCGGCGTCCATGGCGACGTAGAGGAAGGCGAACTGGCCCAGCGACATGAAGGTCCCGACCGCGACCACCGTCCGCCACGGCACCGGCGGCGGGTCGAGCAGGAACACGGCCGGGACCACCACGGCGAGGAAGCGCGCGGCGAGGAAGAGCAGCGGCGGGACCTCGCCCATGCCCCAGTCGATGACGACGAAGTTGAAGCCCCAGATGACGGCCACGAGAGCGGCGAGGGACTGGTCACGGCGACTCACGTCGTCCAGCATTCCGGTCTGAACGTTGAAGTACCAGCAAACAGATCTGCCGCGAAAGATGTAGCGTCGCTGCATGATCGATCTGGACGCGCTGGCCGGCCTGCGCGCCGTCGCCACCCACGGCTCGGTGGTCGGCGCGGCCGCTGCGACCGGGTACACCCCGAGCGCCATCTCCCAGCAGGTCAAGCGGTTGGAGAGGCAGACCGGGGTCCCCCTGCTCGAGCGGGTCGGCCGCGGCGTGATGCTGACCAGCCACGGCCAGCACCTCGTCGACGCCGGCGAGCAGGTCCTCGCCGACCTCGAGCAGCTCGAGACGAGCCTGCAGCAGCGCGCCGGCGTCGTCGCGGGCCGGATCCGGCTGGCCGCCTTCTCCACCGCGATGCGCGGGCTGGTCGCGCCGATCGCCCGCAGCCTGCGCGACGCCCACCCCGGCCTGACCCTGACGTTGCGCGAGGCCGAGCCGTGGGACGTCGTCGAGCTGGTCGCGAGCGGGCAGGTCGAGCTCGGGATCGTGCATCGTTGGGGCGGCGTCCCGCTCGCGATCCCCGACCATGTCGCCGCCACCGCTCTGCACGGCGACGTCGCCGACCTCATTGTCCACCGCGACGACCCGCTGGCGGCCCGGCCCGGGGTCACGCCCCACGACCTGCTCGGCGTCGGCTGGATCGCCACCCCCGAGGGCACCATCTGCCGCCAGTGGCTCTCGCGGATGTACGACGGCACCGGCCGTCCGCCGCGGATCGCCCACGTCTCCGCGGAGTTCGAGTCCCATCTCGCCCTGGTCCGCGCCGGGCTCGGCGTCGCGCTGATCCCCCGCATGGGCCGCGCGGCGCTCGGCGACGACCTGGTCGCCGTACCCGTGGCGGAGCCGGAGCCGGTGCGCCTCATCGACGCGCTGCACCGCCGGACGATGGCCGACTCGCCGGCCGTGCGGGCGGTCCTGGCGGCCTTCGACGGGGTCAGCGCGGGCTGAGCTCCAGCGCCTCGCGGGCGAGGTAGGTCGCACCCGCCACCGCCGCGGGCATCACCAGGATCGCGCCGAGCGGCACCAGGAAGCAGGCCTGCACGCAGACCCCGAAGCCGAGCATCGCGCCGCGGTGCCGGCGCATCAGCGCCGCGCGGGCCGCGCGGTCCATGCCGCGCGCCTCGAGCGGGCGGGAGACCAGCTCGCCGGCGAGCAGCCGGCCGGAGACGACCAGACCGAGCGCGGCGCCGACCACGGTGCCGACGACGGGCACCAGCCCGAGCAGGAAGACCCCGATCGTGGTGACGATGCCGAGCACGACGAGCACCAGGCCGTCGAGCGCGCCCCGGACCCAGCCGACGCCACGGTCGGGCACCTCGCCGCCCAGCGACAGCTCGACCTCCTTCCAGATCCGCTCGTAGAAGGGGTCGCCGACGGCGAGGGTGAGCCCGGTGAAGGTGACGATCGCCAGCATCACCGCGCCGGCCAGCACCAGCAGGTAGAGCGCGCCGCGGAACAGCCCGCGCACGGCG
Organism: Nocardioides sp. S5-5; assembly: GCF_054954065.1. Lineage (NCBI taxonomy): Bacteria > Bacillati > Actinomycetota > Actinomycetes > Propionibacteriales > Nocardioidaceae > Nocardioides > Nocardioides sp. S5-5. The sequence continues at coordinate 1,688,189 of NZ_CP199913.1, read as the reverse complement.
CCGTCCCATCCGTCGGCGAACGGCGTCGCCCAGCCGACCAGGTCGTCGGCGTACACCACGAGCACGACGAGGAGCACGGCCACCAGCGCGGCGACGAGCACTGCGGGCAGGATGCCGAGGAGCATCAGCGCAGGGCGCTCGCGCCAGAGACGGAGCCCGCGCAGGAGGTACCCCGCGCCGCGCCCGAAGCCCATCAGAACAACGCGGAGGCGAGCGCCTGGCGGCCCTTGAGGACCCGCGGGTCGTCGTTGCCGACGGCCCCGAAGAGGCCGACGAGGTGCTCGCGGGCCTGGTCGCGCTCCTTGCCCGCCGTACGACGGACCAGCTCGACGAGCCGCGCGAAGGCGTCCTCCACGTGGCCCCCGAGCATGTCGAGGTCGGCGACCATGGTCTGCGCGTCGACGTCGTCGGGGGCCGCGGCCGCCGCGGCCCGGGCCGCGTTGAGGTCGACCCCCTGGGTGCGCTGCAGCACCTTCGCCATCGCCAGCCCGGCGGCGGCCTCGTGGTCGACGGGGTTGGCGTCGACCAGCTTCTGGTACTCCGCGACCGCGGCGTCGATGTCACCGGCCGCCAGCGCGTCCTGCGCCGGGACGTAGCGCGGATCGATCTCCGGCTCCTCGCCCTCGGCGACTTCGGTGCCGCCGGCGGCGCCGAAGGCGTTGGGCTGGTGCCGTCCGGTGATGCCCTGGGCGGTGAGCTGCTGGGCGAGCTGGTTGAACAGCGCCCGGATGTCGTCGATCGGCGCGGCGCCCGGGATCGGCTGGGTGGCCGGGCGGCCGTCGAGGAGCACCAGCATCAGCGGCACCGGCAGTTGGGGGATCTGCATCGCCTGCCCAACGACACTTGCCAGCTGCGGCACCGCGTCGACGTCGATGCTCGCCGCCAGGAAGCGGCCGTCGTACTCGTCGGCGACGGTGGCCACGTCGAGCGCGAGCTGCGCGCTCTCGGGCGACTGCGACGGCGAGGCGAAGACCAGCACGACCGGAGCGGTCATCGACGCCTCGAGCACGCTCTGGAAGTTGGCCTCGTCCACCGCGACGGAGTACGCCGAGGTCGAGCCGCCGGAGCCGGAGCCACCCGCGGGCGCCCCCGGCGCGCCACCGGCGGGCGGGGTGCGCTTCAGCGCGGACAGGTCGATCGCTCCAGGGCGGGAGAACGGCTGCTGCGTCATGGGCGCAATCCTACGGACGGCGCTCAGTTCGGGACGCGGGGTCCCCGGAGTCCCGCCCGCTGGACCACGCGCTGGATGGCGAGGTCGCGCTCGTCAGGGCGGCCGACGTACCGGATGTCGCGCAGGCCCTGCTCCTGGGCCGCCGACTCGAAGCAGAAGTGCCCGAAGCCGAGCAGCCGGCCGTGCAGCGGCTTTTGCACCGAGATGTCGAGGATCCGGCTCAGCGGCATGGTCGCCAGACTCTGGGAGAGCACGCCGTGGACCCGGAAGACGCGCATGTTGGTGATCACGAACCGATCCCGGAGCACGCCGAGCGCGACCCAGCCGGCGCGGAGCAGGAACACCACGGCCACGATGATGAGCGCCCACGCGACGTGGACGGACACGAACCAGCTGCCGACGAGCAGCACCAGCGCCAGCCCCGTCTCCAGCGCGGGCCGCACGTAGGCGAACCAGTGGTGGGTCACCTCGTCGACGACGACCTCGCCCTCGTCGCGCAGCAGGTGCTTGGCGATCTTCGGGTCACCCATCCGGCCCACGACGCCGGAGACGAACGACAGCACCATCGACTCGGCGCCGTCGGTCAGTCCATCGCGCCGACGAAGTCGATGACCCCGTTGAACGCCTGGGTCGTCAGGTCCCACCCGCTGCTGGCGGCGGCCTTCGAGGTGTCGGCGAGTCCGCTCGGGTCGGTGAACATCCAGAACCCGAGGAAGACGATCACCACGAGCGCGATCAGCTTCTTGGCGTCCATGTGCGGGTGTCTCCGTCCGTGTGCGGGTGCGCCCGAGGGCACAGATCAGCACATTGGTACCAAACGCACCAGGGGTCACACGGGAGGCGCGCGGAGGCCCAGGCGGCGTAGTCGGCGGCGAGGGTGATCGCCTGCTGGGTGTGGAGGTGGTACTCGGCTTGGGTGATGGGTCGGGTGCCGCCGCCGGTGACGAGGCGGTAGAGGCCGTGGGGTGTGCCCCAGATCCACGTATTGGGTCCGAGTTGCAGCACGGTGTACCCGCGGACATGCGTCTTGGCTCTGTGGTGGTGTCGGGTCAGTGGGGTGTCGTTGTGGTCACCGGTCTGCCCGGGTGGCCCGTGTGGGTGGTAGGCGACGGTGTGGTCGTGGTCGTGTGGGCGGCCGTGCTTCGTGAAGAGGCTGGTGGCGTGGGGGAAGGGCTCCCCGATCGTGCGGAGCTGGGTGCGGTGTTTGACGTCGGTGGGGTGTTCGTAGCCGTTGACCGACCTGCCGGTGTGCAGGTCGATGACCGGGGTGAGGGTGACGTGGGCGTGACGGGCGAACAGGTCGCGGACCTGGGCCAGGAGTCTCGGTCCGATGCCTTCGACGCGGGCGACGGGCCCGAAGACCCCGCCCTGGTCCATGGTGAGGTGGACGACCAGGTCCGCGGTCGTGCTGGGGGCCTCTCGTGAGGCTCGCTCCTCGACCTCCACGACCTCCACGACCTCCTCGACCTCCGCGTCCTCCGGGTCTCCGGTCATCGAGGAGGTTGTGCTGCAACCGTCCCGAGATGTCTGGTGAGTTGTTTGGAGGAACGCGAGGGCGGCGGCGGGGTCGGCGAGCATCGCGAACGCCTCGGCTCGCCAGTGGTCCACGCCCAGTGGTTCGGCTCCGTCGGGGACCTCGGCGTGTTCGGCCAGGGCGGTGGCGAGGTCCTCGACCATCTGTTGGTGCGCGCGTGCGTCGGCTTCGTCGATCCGCGCGAACACGGTCCCCAGGCCCGCGGTGTTGTCAGCACCGTCGAGCCGGTCGTCGATCTGGGAGCCGGGGCGGGGTGTCGGGTACCACACGCCCTTCTTGGCCTGGTTGGCCTGGATCCGCTCGAGGTGGGCGACGGTGTCGGCTTCGATGATCTTGGCCTCGGCGATGGTCAGGATCCGACCCGGCGCCTCGTCCAGGGCGGCGGCGAGGGCGGTGTCGACGATGTGGACCTGGTGGCGATCCAGGCGTCGTGACATCCGGGCGATCTTGCGGACCACCCACAGCTCGCAGCGTCCGTCGCGGACACCGGCCCACACTGTCGGGAGTCGGTGGCGTAGGTCGAACGCGTCGGCGAGCGCACTGCGGGTCGCCATCACGCTCTCGTGACGGGCGATCGCCATCTCGACCAACGCCAGGTCCGCGACCTGGGGTGTCCCGTCCCCACCCAGCGTGATCAGGCGTGGCCCGCCACGCTTGACCGGTACCGCGTTGGGCTGGTCCTGCGGGTCCCCGGAGTGCAGATCGGCCCACGCGAGCAGGACCTCGAGCTTGTCGACCTCGACCTGACGGGTCGTCCGGACACTGTCTTCGGCCGCGTGGAGCAGTTGCTCCGCCGTGGCGTGAGAGAGGTCCGAGATCATGCCCCGATTCTATTCGAACACATGTTCGAAGTCAACCGGTCGGCGGACCCTACCTGTGTGATGTCTCAGGACATCGGTGACGGTTCGGGTCTGCGAAGTCGATCCGCTCCCACGTAGCCGAACGCCGGGGGCGGGCCAGTCCGCTTCCGCGATGAGCGTGCCTTCGTGATCGAAGAACTCGAGAGTGTTCGCGCGGTCGACCAAGGGTGGCGTGGTCGATCGCTGGGCCGAGCGGCCGGTGACGAGGTTCGAGCGCAAGGGGACTGCCGCCGGCCGCGGCATCGCCGACCTCCGGTACCGACGGACATCCTGACCGACCGGGCGCAGCGCGGATCCGGTAGGTCAGGCGCCCCCGGCGATGTTGACCACCCACGAGGTCCCGAACCGGTCGATGCACATCCCGAACTCGTCGCCCCACGGCTGGGTGGCCAGGTCGACCGTCACGGTCCCTCCGTCCGACAGCGCCTGCCAGTAGCCGCGCAGTTCCTCGGTGTCGTTCCCGCCGAGGCTGACCGCGAGGTTGTTTCCGGGCCGCAACGTCTCGCCCGGCAGCATGTCGGCGGCCATCAGCGTGAGGCCAGACGCTGTCTCCAACTGGCCGTGCATGACCTGGTCGCCTATGCCGTGGTCGTCGGTGCCGAAGTCGCCGAAGTGGTTGATCGTGAGATCGCCGCCGAACACGTCCTGGTAGAACGCCAGGGCGTCCGAGGCATCACCCGTGAAACTGAGGTAGGGGTTCAGTCGAGCGGTCATGTTCCCGACGATAGACCGTCACCGGCGCGCGGTCAGCCGCTGCCGCAGGTCCGACTCCCGCCGGAGCCGGCTCAGATCACGCTCCCCTGCGGGCGATCCAGGCTGCCGCGCCGCATGCGAAAGTTCACGCGCACGGTGCCGACCAACCCGACTTCGCTTTCATTCCCGTTGCGGACGGGGCGAACCTTCGCGGCTTGCGGATACTCGAAACCCCGGGCCATACCGCCGGCCACCTCTCGCTCCTCGTCAACGACGGGACCCTCTTGGCCGGCGACCTCGTCGGCACGGCGTTCGGGAAGCTCACTCGTGCTCCCGAAGGCTTCAGCGAAGACACCGCTCGCGAAACAGATTCGATCAGAAGGTTGCTCGACATCGGTGGTAGCCGAATGCTGTTCGGACACGGACCTGAAATCGAGCAACTGTTGGAGGCCGTCGCCACTCTGATCGCCGAATGATCCGACCTGTCATGCCGCGTACAAGTGGCGTTCTTGCTTGGCCGCTGCGCTCAGATTCACGACGAGGTGTCACCACCTGATCCGCGAGAAGTGTCACCGATGTCGTGATGCAGAACTGTCACCTATGTCCTGAGACATGACAGGCGGACCCTACCTGAGACCCCCTCCACCGGTTCGAGGACTTTCGTGCGTGATGTCTTGTGCCATGGCACCTGAGGACTTTCGCCCTTGATCTAGGGAGTTTCGAGGTTCGCTGCGGTGGTCAACCGCAGGTGACGTCCTGCAGGCCGTTGGCGAGCCCCGGCGCCGGGACCTTCCCATCGCGCAGCCAGGCGTTGAAGAACCCGGTCAGATCCTCACCGGAGACGCTCGACGCGAGCGCCTGGAACTGCTCGACCGTGGCGTTGCCGTCGTGGTGGGTGGCGACCCAGGTCCGCAGCACGGTGCCGAGGTCGTCGGCGCCGATCCGGTTGCCCAGCGCGGCCAGTGCCATCGCGCCCCTGTCGTAGACCGCCTCGTCGAAGATGTGGTCGGCGCCGGGGTTCGCGATGTCGAGGCGCCAGAACTCCGAGGTCGGCGTGGTGCAGTACTTGTCGTACATCCGGTCGAGGTAGACCTCGACGGACGGTCCTCCGTGCGCGGCGGCGTACGCGGCCTCCAGGTAGGTCGCGAAGCCCTCGTTGAGCCAGATGTCGCGCCAGCGCTGCACGGCGACGCTGTCGCCGAACCACTGGTGGGCCAGCTCGTGGACGATGACGCCGGGATAGATCCAGCTGCCGTACGTCGGCCGGGTCTGGTTCTCCAGCGCGAACCCGACGTCGAGCCCGGTCACCAGGCCGCCGGTGGTGGCGAACGGGTACGGCCCCAGCTGGGCCTGCAGCCAGTCGGTGATGGCGCCGGTACGACGCAGGACGCCCCGCACGTAGCCGCGCAGCTTCGGGTCGAGGCCGCGCGAGACGGCGTTGTAGTAGGGGATGCCGGCGGCGGTCGTGCCCTTGTCGATCGCGTAGCGCCCGGCGGCGAAGAAGGCGAGGTAGGTCGCCATCGGGTCGCTCATCCGCCAGTGGGTGGTGGCCAGTCCGCGCTTGACCGTGCGGCCGACGCGGACCCCGTTGCCGACGACCTGCTTGCCCTTCGGCACGGTGACCCGCACGTCGAAGGTGGCCTTGTCGCTGGGGTGGTCGTTGGACGGGAACCACCACGACGCCATGTGCGGCTGGTTCATCGCGACCACCTCGGTACGGCTGGCGAGCCAGTTGCGCTCGCCGGCGTAGCGGTAGGCGGCCGGTCGACCGGCGTAGCGCACCACCACGCGGAAGGACGCGCCCGCGGCGATCGGGGTCGACGGCCTCACCCGCAGCTCGTGCTTGCCGGCCTTGCGGAAGCGGGCCTTGCGGCCGTCGACCTTGACCTTGGTGGCCGGCAGCAGCAGGTCGAGGGAGAAGCTGCGCAGGTCGGCGGTCGCGGTCATCGTGATCGCGGTGCGACCCCGGAGCCGGCCGCTCGCGAAGTCGTAGCGCACCCGGACGTCGTAGTGCTGCGCGTCGGTGCCGCCGTTGCCGTCGAGCGGCCAGTACGGATCCGTGCCCTGCGCGGACCCGCTGCCGTCGCTCCTCGCCTCGAGGCCCGGGAGGGCGGCGGCCGCGGTGAGACCGGGCAGACACAGCAGGAGGGCGAGCAGGAGGCCCAACGGGGCAGCGAGTCGGCGCACCCGGTCAATCTACGCCGCGGAAATCGGTTGCGACTCCCGACGCGGGCACGGCAGGGTGGGCCCGTCCGTCCGCGAGCCCCGCGGACCCGTCGAGAGGAGCGTGACATGTCGATCGCTGTCGTCGGCCTGCCCTCAGTCCGCACCCTCTCGACCCCGAGGAACCACCGTGACCCAGGAGCACCCCTCCACCCCTGATGTCGCCGACATCGACCCGCGCTTCGTCTTCGACTTCGAGGCGTACGACGAGCTCGGCCCCGGCCAGCGCTGGTCCACCTGGCTCGACGTCGAGCCGCTGTCCCGCGGCCCCGAGCCGCGCCCCGACTGGGTCGTCACGTCCCAGGGCGCGGTCGACACCGACCTGGGCATCTTGAAGAGCGGCAAGGAGGCCGACGTCAACCTGGTCGACCGCACCGACCCGCACGACCCGGCGCAGAGCGTCGTGATGGCGGCCAAGCGCTACCGCTCGCCCGATCACCGCAGCTTCCACCGCTCGGCCACCTACACCGAGGGTCGCAGCATGAAGCGCTCCCGCGACGAGCGGGCGCTCAAGCGCAAGAGCACCTTCGGCCGCGAGGTCGCCGCCGGCGAGTGGGCGATCTCGGAGTGGTCGGCGCTCCACCGCTGCTGGTCGCTCGGGCTGCCGGTCCCCTACCCGGTGCAGATCGACGGCACCGAGATCCTGATGGAGTGGATCACCGTCGAGGGGCCCGACGGGCGCGACACCGCGCCGCGACTGGCGCAGACCCGCCCGGGGCCGGCGCTGCTGGCGTCGTACTTCGACCAGCTGCGTGCGGCCATGCAGACGCTGGTGCGGGCCGGGCTGGTCCACGGCGACCTGTCGCCGTACAACATCCTGGCCGCCGGCGAGCGGCTGGTGGTCATCGACCTGCCCCAGCTGGTCGACCTGGTCGGCAACGTCCAGGGCTTCGACTTCCTGCTGCGCGACTGCACCAACGTCTGCACCTGGTTCCAGCGCCGCGGGCTCGAGGTCGATCCGCAGGAGCTGTTCGGCGACCTGATGGCGCAGGCCTTCTAGCGGCCGCGCCAGGCCGCCTCCAGGATCGTCTCGAGGTCGGCCCGGGTCGGCGCGACCGGGTTGCGGTACGGCGCCGCGAGGACCTCGTCCGCGACCCGGGCCAGGTCCTCGTGGCGCACCCCGAGCGCCCGCAGCCCGTCGGGCACCCCGACCCGCTCGGCCAGGGAGCGCAGCGCGGCCGGGACGTCCTCGACGCCGAGGGCCCGGCCCAGCGCGGCGTCGGCCTCGGGTACGGCGGGCAGGTTGAAGGCGGCGACGTGCGGCAGCACGATCGCGTGCGTCTCGGCGTGGGGAAGGTCGAGCATGCCGCCGAGCGCGTGGCACAGCTTGTGGTGCAGGCCCATCGTGGTCGCGCCGAGGCAGGCGCCGCACAGCCAGGCGCCCTCCAGGGCCAGGGCGCGCGCGGCACCGTCGGCACCGTTCACGACGACCGGGGGCAGCGCGGCCGCGAGGTCGCGCACCCCGCGCTCGGCCAGCGCCTCCACCACCGGCGTCCGGTCGGGCGCGTAGAGCGCCTCGACAGCGTGGGCGATCGCGTTCAGGCCGCTCGGCCCCGACACCGCGGCCGGGAGCCCGTGGGTCAGGTCGGGGTCGTAGACGACCGAGCGCGGCAGCACGACCGGGTCGCGGCCGGTCGTCTTCCGGCCGTCCTCGGTGAGCCCCCAGACCGGCGTCATCTCGGAGCCGGCGTAGGTCGTCGGCACCGCCACCGACGGCAGGCCCAGCCGCAGCGACAGCGCCTTGGCCAGGCCGATCGTCGAGCCGCCGCCGATCGCGAGACAGCCGTCGGCACCCAGCTCCTCGACGACCTCGACGGCTGCCGCGACGATCGCCACCGGGACGTGCATCCGGGCCCCGTCGAAGGTCCCGGCGGCCCGCTCCCCCAACACGTCGCTGACCAGCGCAGCGAGCGCGCCCTGCCGGGGCGTGGACAGCACCAGCACCCGACGCAGCCCGAGCCGGTCGACCTCCTCGGCGACCCGGTCGACGGCCCCGGAGCCGAAGACCACCCGCATCAGCAGGGCCTCGTGGACGAACCCGCTCACACTGTCTCCTCATCTCGCCGGCCGGCCAGCCGCACCTCGAAGTGTGCCCGACGGAAGGGCGCGCGCACGCCATACCTCTCCGCCTCGGCCGGGTCCTCGACGACCACGAACTCACGAACCAGGCTCTGCTTGACCGCGAACACCGCGTCGCTGTCGAGGTACGGACCGTCGGCGACGAACAGGTGCGTGGTCAGCGGCTCGAAGCCGTCGGCGTCGACGATGAGATGCACGTGCGCGGGGCGGTACGGATGGCGCTCGCTGGCGCGCAGCAGCGCACCCACGGGACCGTCGGTCGGGATCGGATAGTGCGAGGGCACCACGGTGCGGAACCGGAACCCGCCGTCCCCGTCGGCGGTGAACATCCCGCGCCCGTTGCCCGGCGGCTGCACGTCGGGCCGCTGGACGTCGTAGTAGCCGTCCTCGTCGCACTGCCACACGTCCACGCTCGCCCCGGGGGCCGGCCGGCCGGCGAGGTCGAGGACCACGCCGGTCACGACGGCGGGCCGGTCCGGGCCGACCTCGCTGATCGAGTCCCCCAGCGCCCGGCGCGGCGACTCGGTCATGTGGAACGGTCCGAGCACGGTGCTCTCGGTCCCGTGGTCGCCGCCGTTGAGCGTCTCGACCAGCATGGAGACCCCCAGCACGTCGGAGAGCAGCACGAACTCCTGCCGGGTGTCGTCGCACTTGTGCCCGACCGCGGTCAGGAAGTCGACCGCCTGCTCCCACTCCACCAGCGTCGGCCGCAGCTCGCCCACCAGGGCGTGGAGATGGCGGGTGACCGCGTCCAGGATCGTCCGGGTGCGGGGATCCGGGGTCGCCGCGAAGCTCGCCCGGACCTCGTCCAGCAGGGTGGGGCGGGCCGGCCGGAGGTGGTCGGCGAACCAGTCCGCGACGAGGGCATTGCGCTCCTCGCCGTGCCGGTAGACGGTGTGGTCGCCGTCGTCCCACTCGCGCAGGTCGGCCACGCCGAGGGCCGCGTCCAGGAAGGGCTGCTGCTCCTCACGCGACACGATCGGGTCCTCGCCGCCGTGCATGACGAGCACCGCACCCGCGATCCGGTCCTCCGGCCGCAGCGCGATCCGGTCGAGAACGCCTCGTCGCGCGCGGCCGCCTCGACCGGGTCATGGGTGTTGGCGACCTTGCCGAGCGCTGTGGAGATCTCGGTGATCGCGGTGGCGTCGCGCATGCCGGAGCATGCCCCCTGGCCCATGTACGGCGGCGTCGTGTGCGCCGCGTCGCCGACGAGCAGCACCCGACCCTCGCGCCACCGCTCGGCGATCCGGCCCTGGAAGGTGTAGACGACCTGGCGCAGGATCCGCACGTCCTCGGGGCCGAGCCCGTGGGTCTCCTCCAGCCATCGCCAGGCGAAGGCGGGGTCCTCGTAGTCCGCCTCGTCCTCGCCGGGCAGCACCGCCAGCTCGAAGCGCTGGCGGCTGCGCCCGATCGGCATGAACATGTGGCCACGCTCCGGGTCGCAGAACTGCGTGGTCCGGGCGAAGCGCTCCGGCAGCTCGCGCAGCCGCTCGGTGTCGACGTTGAGCCAGCGGTCGTCCACGCCGTTGTCGCTGCGCTCGATGCCGAGCGTGGCGCGGACGAAGCTGTTGGCGCCGTCCGCCCCGATGACATACGACGCGGTGATGGTCCGCTCCTCGCCGGCGTGCGACCACTGACCGGTCCGCGACTGGCTCCACGGCCGGGCGGTCACCTCCACGCCGCCCTCGTGGGGCCGCAGGTTGACGACCGACCAGCCCTGGTCGACCTCGACGTTGCCGCTCCCGCGGGCGCCGGCGTCGACCGCGTCCTCGATGTCGGGCTGGTACATCGAGATGTGCGCCGGGTGGCCGGCGGACGTGCCGCGCCAGTCCAGCTCGACCAGCAGCTCGCCCGCGCCGCTGAAGTAGCGGTAGTAGTCGAGCGGCAGGGCGTCGCGCAAGGCGTGGTCGAGGTCGCCGACCGACGCGATCACGCGCGCGGTCTCGCTCACGCCGGCCTCCTCGGCCAGTCGCTCGACGCTCAGCTCCTCGTCGGGGTGCGCCTCGATCAGGTCGACCACCCGCTTGACCGGGGTCGGCCGGTGCGCGCCGTGGCGCCGCTCGGCGAGCTGGTCGCTGTAGTTGTGGGGCTGCGCGAGCAGCAGCCCGGTCATCAGGAAGCCGGCGAACGGGTTGGACTCGTCGATGGCTCCCGCCAGCCCCAGTGGCTCGTCGAGGTCGTCGACCAGCAGGCGCACCGCCCGCGCCCACGACGCCGCGGCCGGTCCCCGCAGGTCCATGGCCATCCGGAACCGGATCGGCGCGACCACGGTCCGGCCCAGCATCCGCTCGAGGTGTCGCTCCAGCGCGTACCTCTCGAAGCGCACGTGCAGCTGGCGATAGTCGGCACTCAGCCTCATCCGGGCCTGCATCCGCGGCGAGATGATCCCAGCCGTGACGTCGTCGACGACCACCTCGTCGTCACCGCAGGCGATCAGGTTGCGCCCGCCCCACGACAGGTTCACGTCGTAGTAGTCGACCTGCTCGGTCAGCGTGGCGCCGAGCTCGGCGCCCCGGTGCTCGCCGTAGACCAGGGAGAGGGAACCGAGGGGCGCGACGGCGACCGACGCCCGGGCGACCCGGCCCGACGGCTCCAGAGGGACCAGCCGGTGGGGCGTGAGCGCCCGCGACACCGACGCCCGGAACTCGTCGAGGTCGTCGGCGTCGACCACCGAGAACCTGTCGAGCACCGGCCGGGGCGTCATCTCGCCATGGTAGGGCGGCGGCCCTCAGTCGAGGAAGGAGCGCACCAGGTCGTGGTAGCCGGGTGGCTCCAGCAGGAACGAGTCGTGTCCCCACCGCGAGGCCACCTCGGTGTGGTCCACGGCGACGCCGCGGGCGGCGAGCCGGTCGCGGATCCGCAGCGAGTGCGCGGTCGGGAAGCGCCAGTCGGAGTCGAAGGAGACCAGCCGGAACCGGGTCGACGGTACGACGTCCGGGTGGGTGCCGAACGGGTCGAAGTAGTCCATCGGCCGGGTCAGGTGCAGGTACGACAGCGCGTCGAAGCGATCCAGGAAGCTCTCCCCCTGGTGCTGCAGGTAGTGCTCGACCTCGAAGTCGGCGGCCAGCCGCTTCTCGGACCCGGAGGTGTCGCGGGCGTGGCCGAACTTCTCGGCCAGCGAGGTCCCGGAGACATAGGTGATGTGAGCCATCATCCGGGCGATCTTGAGCCCGTGTCGCGGCGTGACGCCGTGCTCGGCGTACCGGCCCCCGTGGAAGTCGGGGTCCTCCAGGATCGCGGCCCGGGCGACCGCGGAGAACGCGATGTTCTCGGTGGTCAGTCGCGAGCTGGCCGCGACCAGGACGGCCCGGTCGATCCGGTCCGGCTCCCGCAGCGCCCACTCGAGGATCTGCATCCCACCCATCGAGCCACCGACCGCCGCGTGCAGCCGGTCGATGCCGAGATGGCCGAGCAGCCGCCGGTGGACGGCGACGAGGTCGGCCATGTCGAGCGCCGGGAAGTCCGGCCCGTAGGCCCGCCCCGTGGCCGGGTCGGTCGAGGACGGACCGGTCGTGCCGGAGCAGCCGCCGAGCAGGTTGGCGCTGACGACGAAGAGGCGGTCGGTGTCGACGGCCTTGCCGGGGCCGATCAGGTTGTCCCACCAGCCGCGCCGCTTGGCGCCGAGGTGCAGGCCGGCCGCGTGGGCGTCGCCCGTCAGGGCGTGGCACACCATCACGGCGTTGTCCCGCGCGGCGTTCAGCTCGCCATAGGTCTCGTAGGCGACCTCGACGTGCTCCAGCACCGAACCACCCGTCAGGACCAGCGGGTCGTGCTCGGTGGCGAGCACGACCCGCTGGGTCTCGACGTATCCCATCGTCCCCACGGGCGATGAACCTACCTCCGCCTCACTTCGACGCGGCGAGGGCCTGCTCGAGGTCGGCGACGATGTCGTCCACGTTCTCGATGCCGATCGAGAGCCGGACCATGTCCTCCGGCACGCCGGCCGCCTCGAGCTCCTCCGGGGTGAGCTGGGAGTGGGTGGTGGTCGCGTTGTGGATCGCCAGCGACTTGGTGTCGCCGATGTTGGCGAGGTGGCTGAACAGGCCGAGCGCCTCGACGAAGCGCTTGCCCCCGTCGCGGCCGGACTTCACGCCGAAGCTGACCAGGCCGCCGTACCCCTTGCCGGTGAAGGTGCGGTCGGCGACGGCCTTGTAGGGGCTGTCCGCGAGGCCGGGGTAGCTCACCCAGGAGACCGCGTCGTGGGCCTGGAGGTACTCGGCGACGGCGAGCGCGTTGGCGCTGTGCCGCTCCATGCGCAGGTGGAGGGTCTCCAGTCCCTGCAGGAAGAGCCAGGAGTTGAGTGGTGCGACGGCGGCGCCGGTGTTGCGCAGCAGCACGGTGCGCGCCCGGATGATGTAGGCGAGGTTGCCGACCGCCTCGGTCCACACGACGCCGTGGTAGGCACCGTCGGGCTGGGTGAGGCCGGGGAAGCGCTCGGCGTGGGCGGCCCAGTCGAAGTTGCCGGAGTCGACGATGATGCCGCCGATGGAGGTGCCGTGTCCGCCGATGTACTTGGTGGCGGCATGCACCGCGACGTCGGCGCCCTGGTCGAAGACGCGGGCGAGGTACGGCGTCGGCGCGGTGTTGTCGATGATGAGCGGCAGGCCCTGCGCGTGGGCCGCGTCGGCCCAGGCCCGGACGTCGACGACGTTGATCTTGGGGTTGCCGACCGTCTCGGCGAAGACCAGCTTGGTCTTCTCGTCGACGTGCTTGGCGAGGTCCTCGGGCTTCTCGGGGTCGACGAAGCGGACCTCGATGCCGAACTGGGGCAGCGTGTGCGCGAAGAGCGCGTAGGTGCCGCCGTACAGGGTGGACAGCGCGACGATGTTGTCGCCGGCGTAGGTCAGGTTGAGCACGGCGTAGGTCGTCGCCGCGGAGCCGGAGGCGGTGGCGAGCGCGCCCACGCCGCCCTCGAGCTGGGTCAGCCGCTCCTCGAAGACCGACTGCGTCGGGTTCATGATCCGCGTGTAGATGTTGCCCGGCTCGGCGAGCGCGAACAGGTTCGCGGCGTGCTCGGTGTCGTTGAAGACGTACGACGTCGTCTGGTAGATCGGCACCGCGCGCGCGTTGGTGGCGGGGTCGGCCTGCTCCTGGCCGGCGTGGACGGCGAGGGTCTCGGGACGGTAGGTCATCGGTGGCTCCTGTCGGTGGCCCCTCGATCACTCGGGGCGATGTCTCACCAAGGTTAAAGTCAAGTTAATCGATAGACAAACCTCATCTCACAAGGCAGACAGGCAGCGCGGAACCGGCACGGTAGCGTCACGCACCGTGAGGAGCACCCGCGCCCGGAGCGTCGTCGTCGAGTGCCGCACCGACGACGACCACACCCTCGAGGCCGGCGCGGGAGCCGTCGCCGGCACCCACGTCGCCGGGCTCGACATCACCCGCACCCACCTCTACACCCCCGACGAGCTCTACGACGCGCCGCGCTACGCCGACACCCTCGACGGCCGCGCCTACCACTGGGCGCTGGCGACCTCGGGCCCCGCGGAGGCGCTCGCCGAAGTGCTGCACGACCAGGCGATCGACACCGCGCTCGGCGCCTGGGTCGCCGGCGTCGGCCGCGGCCTGGTCGGCGTGATGGGCGGGCACGCCGCCGACCGCGGCACCCCGGCGTACGACGAAGCGGCCCGTCTCGGCGCCCTCCTCGGCCGCGACCATGTCGTGGCGACCGGTGGCGGGCCGGGCGCGATGGAGGCGGCCAACCTCGGCTGCCGGATGGCGACGGCACCGCCGGAGACGCTCGCCGAGGCACTGCGCCGGCTGGCCGACGTACCGTCCTTCCGGCCCTCGGTCGACGACTGGGTCGCCGCGGCCCGCGCGGCGCTCGCCCTCGTCGCGGACCCGAGCCCCTCGCTCGGCGTCCCGACCTGGCACTACGGCCACGAGCCGCCGAACCTGTTCGCGACCGCGATCGCGAAGTACTTCCGCAACGCGCTGCGCGAGGCCATCTTGCTGATGGTGTGCGACGCCGGGATCGTGTTCCTGCCCGGCGCCGGCGGCACGGTCCAGGAGATCTTCCAGGACGCGTGCGAGAACTACTACGCCACCGACGCCGCGGTCGCGCCGATGGTGCTCGTCGGCCGGCGGTACTGGACCGAGGAGCTGCCCGCCTGGCCACTGCTGCAGGCGCTCTCCCGGGGTCGCGCGATGGAGCAACACGTCCATCTCGTCGACACGGTCGAGGACGCCGCGGCGCTGTTCGTGACCGTCAGGCCGCCCGCGCGCTGACCTGGTCGCCGACCACCGCGCGGTAGTGCGCGACGAGCTGCTCGCTGATCGCGTGCCACGACCGCTCCTGCACGGCCCGGACCGCGGTCGCCCCCATCCGGCCGCGCAGCCCGGCGTCGCGGGCCAGCCGGTCGACCGAGGCCGCGAGCGCCGCCCCGTCACCGGGACGGTAGAGCAGGCCGGTGGCGCCGTGCGCGACGACGTCGACCGGTCCCCCCGCGGCCGGGGCGACCACCGGGACACCGGACGCCAGCGCCTCCTGCGCCGACTGGCAGTAGGTCTCGTAGCGGCCGGTGTGGACGAACACGTCGAGCGAGGCGTAGGCCCGGCTCAGCTCGTCGCCGTGCAGCAGGCCGAGGAAGCTCGCCCGGTCGCCGAGCAGGCCGCGCAGCCGCTGCTCCTCGGGGCCGCCGCCCACGACCACGAGCGCGTAGCGCCGGTCGGTGACGAGGTGGACGAGCAGGTCCAGCTCCTTCTCGGCGGCCAGCCGGCCGACGTACCCGACCAGGAGACGGCCGTCCGGCGCGATCCGGCTCCGCAACGCCTCGTCGCGGTGCCGCGGGTGGAAGGCCACCAGGTCGACGCCCCGGCCCCACCGGTACACCTCGGGGACGCCCAGGGCCCGGAGCTGGTCGATGCTCGCGGTCGACGGGGCGAGGGTGCGGTCGACCTGCTGGTGGATGCGCCGGGTGAGGCCGGCGGCCGCCCGCACGCCCCCCGGGACGTCGTATCGCTGCGCGAAGCCGACCAGGTCGGTCTGGTAGATCGCGACGGTCGGGATGCCCAGCTCCCCGGCGGCACGTGCGGCCTGGTAGCCGAGCGTCGCGGGCGACGCGATGTGGACGACGTCCGGCCGGAACCGGAGCATCCGCTGGCGCAGCCGCCGGCGGGGCTCCAGGCCGAGCCGGAAGTCCGGGTAGAACGGCAGGTTGGCGCCGCGGGCGC
This sequence comes from Nocardioides sp. S5-5, assembly GCF_054954065.1. NCBI lineage: Bacteria > Bacillati > Actinomycetota > Actinomycetes > Propionibacteriales > Nocardioidaceae > Nocardioides > Nocardioides sp. S5-5. Next base: position 1,672,453 of record NZ_CP199913.1, on the reverse strand, counting down.
GACGGACCCGGAAGCCGGCGTACGTGTCCGGGCCGGTCGGCGCCACGAGCTCGGCATGGTGCCCCTCGGCCGCGAGGTGCTCGAGCACCCGGCGCACCGAGTTGGTCACCCCGTTGACCTGCGGGAGGAAGGACTCGGCGACCACCAGGACGCGGAGCTTCCGCTGCTCCCCCATGACCTCGTTCATGGCAGCGACGCTAGGCACCGCCCGTCAACGGCAGGTTGGGTTTTGCGCGAGTGTCCGGCGACCCGTTCGTGAACGCCTGGGGTACGACGTGACCCGGCTCGCCTCCGCGTCGTTGCCTGCTTCGTGGAGATCTCTCGTCGGAACCTGATCCGCAACGCCATCGCCGCCGGCGGTCTCGCGGCCGCCGCCACCACGCTCCCGGGCGTGCTCCGCTCCCCCGCCTCGGCGGACCCGCTCGCACCGGCGACCCTCGGCCGGACCTACGCCACCGCTCCCGCCGGCGCCCGCGGCTACCGCACCGTGATCGCCGCCTCCGGCGAGCCGCACGTCGCCCGCACCGCCCTCGGCGTCCTCAGCGACGCCGGGCGAGCCGCGCGCCGCCAGGGACTGATCTCGTTCGTCCAGCTCAGCGACGTCCACATCGTCGACGCGCAGTCGCCGCTGCGCCTGGAGTGGACCGACCGGCTCGACGACCCGAGCCCGCTGCCCTCCACCGGACTGTTCACGTCGTCGTACCGCCCCCACGAGATGCTCACCGGTCACGTCGCCGACTCGATGGTCAAGGCGATCAACCGGATCGGCAGCGGCCCGGTGACCGGCAGGCCGTTCGCCCTCGCGATCCAGACCGGCGACAACTCCGACAACTCCCAGCTCAACGAGGTCCGCTGGAACATCAGCGTCCTCAACGGCGGGCAGGTCCGCTTCGACTCCGGCAACCTCGGCACCTGGGAGGGCGTGGCCGACAGCAGCCGCGCGACCTACGACCCGGCGTACTGGCATCCCGACGGCAACCCCATCGGCAAGCCGGTCGACCGTCCGCGCTCGGAGTACGGCTTCCCGGTCGTCCCCGGCCTGCTCGGCGCCGCCCGCCGCCCGTTCACCGCCGAGGGCCTGAGGTTCCCGTGGTATTCCGTGTTCGGCAACCACGACGGCCTCTCGCAGGGCAACTTCCCCGCCTCCACGCTGCAGCTCAACCTGATCGCCCTCGGCGCCCTCAAGATCGTCTCGCCGCCGCTCGGCCTCGACCCGGGCCAGCTGCTCCAGGACCTCACCGCCGATCCCGGCGCCGTGCTCACCGGCCTGCTCGGCGGCGTCCTCAACGGCGGCGTCCGGGTCGTCACGCCCGACCTGAACCGGCGCCTGCTCACCCGCCAGCAGATCGTCGAGCAGCACTTCCTGCTCGGCGGCGCGCCCCTCGGCCACGGCTTCACCAGCGCGAACCGGCAGCAGGGCACGGCGTTCTACTCCTTCGACCAGGGCCGGTTCCGCTTCGTCGTCCTCGACACCGTCAACCCCAACGGGTACGCCGACGGCTCGCTCGACGAGGCCCAGTTCGCCTGGCTGCAGACCCTGCTCGCGCAGTCCTCGGACAAGGTGGTGCTGGTGTTCAGCCACCACACCTCCGAGACCATGGGCAACCCGCTCGTCGCCACCGGCGGCTCGCTGGAGACCCGGGTCACCGGGGCCACGGTCCTCGACACCCTGCTGGCCACCCCGTCGGTCATCGCCTGGGTCAACGGCCACACCCACCGCAACAAGATCACTCCGCGTCCCCGGCCCGCCGGCGGCGGCCTGTGGGAGATCACCACCGCCTCCCACATCGACTGGCCGCAGCAGGCCCGGATCATCGAGGTCGCCGACAACCGCGACGGCACCCTGTCGATCTTCACCACCATGGTCGACCACGCCGGCCCCGCGTCCGCCGGCGCCGGCACCGCCGATGCCGAGCAGCTCGCCGGCCTGGCCCGCGAGCTCGCCGCCAACGACTGGCACGACCACGGCGCGGGGCTCGGCACCGCCGAGGACCGCAACGTCGAGCTGGTGGTGGGCAACCCGCTGGCGTGACCCCGTCCCGGCCCCGGCTGCCCGGCCGGTCAGTGGACCGGCAGCAGCCAGGAACGCTCCTGCCCGTGCGCGGTGAAGCCCGCCCGGCGCAGGATCGGTCCGGACGTCTGCACCCGGCCCTTCACGAGGGCGAGGTCGGCGCCGTGGTCCGCGGCGTACCCCAGTCGGGCGGCGAGCAGCGCCCGGTAGACGCCCCGCCCCCGCGACTCGGGCAGCACCGCCCCACCCCACAGCCGCCCGTCCGCCCCGACGACGGTGAGGCCGCCGGACCCGACCGGCCGGCCCTCGACGTACGCCACCACCGCTCCGCCGCCCCCGCCGCGGACCTTGGCCCGCTCGCCCGGGAAGACCGTCTCCAGCGAGGCGTGGTCGGTCGGCGTGCCGCCCAGGACCTCGGTGGTCAGGCCGACGGCGTCGACGAACACCTCCACGTCGTCGCTCCAGCGCAGCTCGACGCCGGCCGCGGGTGTCGCCGGGTCGGCGTCGGCGAGGTCCAGCGCGAGTACGTCGACCGTCTCGTCGAGCACTGCTCCCCGGCGGACGAGCTCCCGCTCGAGCCCCTCCGGCGCGTCCAGCCGCACCCACCACGCCACCTCAGCCGTCGCCGGCACCGCCGGGTCCACCAGGCCCCGGGCCCGCGTGAGCACGTCGTCGACGACCTCGGCCACCGGTCGCCCGGCCCGGGTCCAGGCCACCTGCACCGGCCGCTCGTTCCAGTCGGGGTGCCGGACGAGCAGGTACTCCTCCGTCTCGACCCGCGGCGCTCCCGCGGGCACGAAGACCCACGCCGCGCTCGCGGCTCGCACCCGTTGCGGAGCCGGATCTGTCATGACGTCGATCATGCTCGATCGGCCAGATGTCCGGCTATCGACGCCGCGCTACTCCGCGGCGGCCAACTGCCCGCAGGCCGCGTCGATCTCGCTGCCCCGGGTGTCCCGCATGGTCGTCGCGATGCCCTTGGCCTCGAGGCGGCGGACGAACTCGTCCATGTCCTCCTCGCGCGACCGGGTGAAGCGCGACCCCGGCACCTCGTTGAGAGGGATCGGGTTGATGTGGACCCAGCCCGTGCCACGGCCGTCCGCGGACAACACGTCGGCGAGCAGGTCGGCCCGCCAGCCCTGGTCGTTGATGTCGCGCATCAGGGCGTACTCGATCGACACCCGCCGACCGGTCCTCGCGAAGTACTCGTAGGCGGCGTCGACCGTCTCGGCGACGGAGAAGCGGGTGTTGATCGGGACCAGGTCGTTGCGCAGCTCGTCGTCGGGGGCGTGCAGGGACAGCGCGAGCGTGACAGGGATGCCCTCGCCCGCGAGCTGCCTGATCCGGGGCACCAGGCCGACGGTCGAGACCGTCACGTGGCGGGCCGACAGGCCGAGCCCGGAGGGTGCCGGCTCCGTGAGACGGCGTACGGCGCCCACGGTGGCCTTGTAGTTGGCGAGCGGCTCGCCCATGCCCATGAAGACGACGTTCGAGAGCCGCCCCGGTCCACCCGCGACCTCACCGTTGGCCATGGCGCGGGCGCCGACGACGACCTGATGCACGATCTCGGCGGTCGACATGTTGCGCTGCAGGCCGCCCTGGCCGGTCGCGCAGAACGGGCAGGCCATCCCGCAGCCCGCCTGACTCGAGATGCAGATCGTGGCGCGGTCCTGGTAGCGCATCAGCACCGACTCGACCAGGGCGCCGTCGAAGAGCCTCCACAGCGTCTTGACCGTCTTGCCCCGGTCCGCGCTCTGCTCTCGGATCGGGTCCATCAGGTCCGGCAGCAGAGCACCGACCAGCTCGGCGCGCTGGGCGGCCGGCAGGTCGGTCATCTCGGCAGGGTCGTGGATCAGTCGGCCGAAGTAGTGCATGCCGAGCTGCTTGGCCCGGAACCCGGGCAGCCCCATCTCGACCAGGAGGTCCTTGCGCTCGGCCGGAGTCAGGTCCGCCAGGTGCCGAGGTGGCTTCTTGCGTCCGCGCGGCTCCGCGAGGACGAGAGGAAGCGAGCGCGGCTGCGCGTCGGGCTGGTCGGACATCGCGACGATTCTCCCACCCGCGCACGCGGGGACCCAATCCCCCGAGGTCCGCTCAGGCGTCCTTGTTGAGCAGGAACCACACGACGGCGACGCCGACGCCCACCACGACCAGCAGCGTGGAGAGCATCCCGAGCAGCATGTAGCGCCCGAACCGCCGGGTGTGCTGGGGCACCAGCATCCCCATCGGCACGACGAACATCAGCAGCACGAACGGGAACAGCTCCTCGACCCGCTTGTAGCCGGCGACCCACTTGATGATCGCGGCGTACAGCCCCGGAACCACGATGACAGCGACCATGCCGGTGAAGAACCCGGCGAGCGGGAAGAAGACGGGGTGCCCGCGGTGGAACCAGTCGGGGCGCCGAGACCTCTCGTCCGGCGCGGCCGTCTCGCCGCCCGCGCGGCCCTCACCTGCGTCACTCATGTCCGGGCGATCGTAGCGGCCAGGCACCAACGATCGGATATCCGCCGCTCAACCGACGCCGAGCGCGTCGTACTGGCAGCGAGGTCGACCCTCTGTGAGAGTGGGTCGGTGACCGATCCGCACCGGAGCGAGATGTGAGCCTCGCCGAGCACTACACCCGGTTCCGGGTCGCCGACCGGCTGCTGCTCACCGGGCACTCCCACCAGGCCTGGCCCGATGTCGCCCGCGACGCCGTCCTCGAGGCGTACGACGACGCGGCGCTCGCGGTCGACGAGAAGTGGGGGCGCGCGCAGGAACGGGCCGAGCGGCTGCGCTCCGGGGTGCGCTCGCTGCTCGGCGACCCCGACGCCGCGGTCGCGCTCGGGGCCAATACGCACGAGCTGGTCGTCCGCTTCCTGTCCGCCCTCGACCTGCGCTCGCGGCCACGGCTGGTGACGACCGACGGGGAGTTCCACTCCGCGCGCCGCCAGCTGGACCGGCTCGCCGAGGCCGGGCTCGAGGTCGTCAAGGTGCCCACCCGGCCGGTCGCCACCTTGGCCGAGCGGATCGCCGCCGCCGTCGACGACCGCACCGCCGCCGTCGTGGTCTCCTCGGTGCTCTTCGAGACCTCGCAGCGCGTCCCCGGTCTCGACCTCGTCGCCGCCACCTGCGCCCGCACCGGCACCGAGCTGCTCGTCGACGCCTATCACCAGCTCGGCGTCGTCCCCCTCTCGCTCGCCGAGGCGAGCCTCGGCGACGCCTGGGTCGTCGGCGGCGGCTACAAGTACCTCCAGCTCGGCGAGGGCAACTGCTTCCTACGCCTCCCCGCCCACGCCGAGGACCTGCGGCCGGTGATCACCGGCTGGTACGCCGAGTTCGGCGACCTCAGCGACACCCCCGCCGGCCTCATCGCCTACGCCCGCGGCAGCGACCGGTTCGCCGGATCGACGTACGACCCGACGAGCCACTACCGCGCCGCCCGCGTCCTGGACTTCTTCGCCGAGCAGGGCCTGACTCCCCCACGGCTGCGCGAGATCTCGCTGCACCAGCGCGGTCTGCTCGCCGCCGCCTTCGACGGCCTCGACCTGCCCGACGAGCTCATCACCCGCGACCGGGAGACGCCGGCCGACCGGTTCGGCGGCTTCCTCACGCTGTTCACGCCCGAGGCGGCGCGGCTGCAGGCCGCCCTCGCCGAGCGCGGCGTGCTGACGGACAGCCGTGGGCCGTACCTGCGGTTCGGGCCGGCGCCGTACCTCAGCGACGAGCAGCTGGGCTCGGCGATGACGGTGCTCGGCGAGGTGGCCGGGACGGTCAGGTGAAGATGCCGTAGTGCAGCAGCAGCCAGATCGGGGCGATCGTGGCGAGCAGCGAGTCGAGGCGGTCCATCAGACCGCCGTGGCCCGGGATGACCTGGCTCATGTCCTTGATGCCGAGGTCGCGCTTCATGACCGACTCGCACAGGTCGCCGAGAGTGGCCATCACGACGGCGATCAGGCCGAGAGCGACGCCGATCCACCAGTCGCCGTCGAGGAGGTAGACCACCAGTGCGACGCCGGCGCCGACGGTGGCCAGCGTCGAGCCCGCGAAGCCCTCCCAGGACTTCTTGGGCGAGATGACCGGCGCCATCGGGTGCTTGCCGAAGAGCACGCCGGCGACGTACCCGCCGATGTCGGAGGCGATCGTGACCAGGATGAAGGTGATGATGCCCTTCACGCCCGGGTCGTCGAGACCGCCGCCGTCACGGCCGCCCTCGGCGAGCATCAGCGCCACGAACGAGCCCAGGAAGGGCACGTAGACCAGCGCGAAGACCGAGGCGGTGGCGTTCTTGACGTAGCCGTCGATGCCACGACGCAACAGCCACAGCATGATGACCAGCGCGCTCACGGCGGTCGCGGTCACCAGGGCGGCCGAGCCCCACAGGTAGGCGACGACGACCATCACGACGCCGCCGATCATCAGCGGCTGCTCGGGCAGGTCGATGTCCTTGGCGAGCAGCCCCTTGCGCAGCTCCCACACCGCGACGACCACGGCGAGCGCGACGATCGCCATGAACGCCGGCTTCCAGAACAGCAGCGAGGCCGCGATCGCGCTCAGCAGCACGACCGCGGACCCGACCGCCGCCTTCAGGTCCCGGCCGGCACGACCGTGGTCCTTCTGCGGGGCAGGGTTCGACGGCGTTGTCGAGGACATCGAGGGTGGGAGCGTGGTCGAGGTCAGACCTCGAGCAGCTCGGCTTCCTTGTTCTTCAGCAGCTCGTCGATCGCGTCGGTGTGCTTCTTGGTGAGACCGTCGAGACGCTTCTCGGCACCGGTGACGTCGTCCTTGCCGACCTCGCCGTCCTTCTCGAGCTTCTCCAGGCCCTGCTTGGCCTTCTGGCGCACCTGGCGTACGGCGACCTTGCCGCCCTCCGCCTTCTCCTTGGCGAGCTTGATGAACTCCTTGCGGCGCTCCTCGGTCAGCTCGGGGAAGACGCAGCGCAGCTGCTTGCCGTCGCTGGACGGGTTGATGCCCAGGTCGGAGTCACGGATCGCCCGCTCGACGTTGCCGATCGCGCTCACGTCGAACGGCGCGACGATGATGATGCGCGGCTCGGGAGCCGTGAACGAGGCGAGCTGCTGGATCGGCGTCGGGGTGCCGTAGTACTCGACCATGATCTTGCTGAACATGCTCGGGTGCGCACGGCCCGCGCGGATCGCCGCGAACTCCTCACGGGTCGCGTCGACCGACTTGCCCATCTTCTGGTCGGCCTCGTTGAGGGTGTCGTTGATCACCGGTTCTCCTTCGTCTGGTGCTGGTCGAGCCTGTGCCGATCGGGCGAGACCTCAGCCTGCGCTGACCCGCGTGCCGATCCTCTCACCCTGCACGACCCGCAGGATGTTGCCCTCGGGCGCCATGCCGAAGACGATCATCGGAAGCTTGTTCTCACCGCACAGCGCGAACGCGGTCTGGTCCATGATCCGCAGGCCCTGGGCGATCGCGTCGTCGTAGGTCAGCTCGTCGTACTTGGTCGCGGTCGGGTCCACGTTCGGGTCGGCGCTGTAGACGCCGTCGACTCCGCTCTTGGCGACCAGCACGACGTCGCACCGGCTCTCCAGCGCGCGCTGCACGGCGACGGTGTCGGTGGAGAAGTACGGCAGGCCCATGCCGGCGCCGAAGATGACCACGCGGCCCTTCTCCATGTGCCGGATCGCGCGCCGCGGGATGTAGGGCTCGGCGACCTGGCCCATCGTGATCGCGGTCTGCACGCGGGTCTCGACGCCCTGCTTCTCCAGGAAGTCCTGGAGGGCGAGGCAGTTCATCACGATGCCGAGCATGCCCATGTAGTCGGCCCGGACCCGGTCCATGCCGCGCTGTTGGAGCTCGGCGCCGCGGAAAAAGTTGCCGCCACCGGTGACGACGGCGATCTGCACGCCGGCGTCCGCGACCGCCTTCACCTCGCGGGCGATGGCCTGCACGACATCGGGGTCGACCCCGACCTTGCCACCGCCGAACACCTCACCGGAGAGCTTCAGGAGGACGCGCTTGTAACCGGGCACGAAGCGACCTTACCGGGGTTGGCGCGTCACCCCCTCATTGCACCCGCTGCACCCGCTTGCGGTAGTTCCCGCTGTTGTCGCCGTCGATGTCGGAGTTCCGCGTCTTCGAGATGTGCCCCACCTTCTCCTCGCCCCCCTGGACGGGCTGCGCCTCGATGATCGTGTCGCGCTCGAACTGATGGGACTTGTCGGTGTTGCGGTAGTAGCGGTAGAAGGCCCAGTACGTCGCCGCGCCGCCCGCCGGCCCGGCCGCGAGCAGCCAGACCGCGCCGTCGTCGTCGGAGGCCATCGAGATGAGCGCCGGGACGAGCGCCGTGATCAGGTCGAGTGTCATGCCATCGCCACCAGGATCGCGCCGGCGATGCCCTCGAGGAAGGTGCCGACCGTGAATGCCGCCAGGAGCAGCTTGGGCTGGGAGACCGGGATGCTGCCCATGGTCTCCCCCGTGCGGGCGTTGACCGCGATGTAGTGGAGCATGCCGTTGCTCTCCTGGCGGTAGGAGTACAGCCACACCGGGAGGTACATCGACACCCAGCGCGAACCGCCGACCTCGAGCTTCTCCTGCTCCCAGCGCACGCCCCGGTCGAACCGGCCCAGCGACGAGCGGACCTGCGAGCGACCGATGGAGAGCAGCTGGTCCTCGAGGTGTGGGCGGACCGCCTCGACGTTGAGGTCGCGCTTCTCGCTGGTGAAGCCCACGAGGTAGCTGGCGTTCCACTTGACCGCGTTCTTCGTGTCGAACGGCAGGATCGTGTTGATGATGTTGTTGGTGTTCGCCGGCCCGATCTGGGCGCGCTCCGAGGAGCCCTCCACCGTCAGGTCGTCGACCGTGAACGACACCTGGCGAGCCACCTGGTAGACGTCGGCGGCGTAGTAGGTGACGTTGTTGTCGCCCTGCTTCTCCGTCCAGCGCCGGGTCTGCACCTCGCCCTTGCCCCAGTACTGGGACTCCGCCCGCGCGTCGATCACGAGGTAGGGCAGGTAGACGCCGAGGACGTTCTCCGGCACGAACTCCTTCTTGAACCGCTTGTGCGCGAAGAGCCGCCGCTTCGAGGCGAACTCGCGGATCTTCTCGACCGCCTCGTCCTTGGTCAACCGGAACGGCAGCACCGCGTCGGGCACGGCGCCGTTGGGGATCTGCTGGTTGACGTTCAGCGTGTGCCGGCACCAGTGACAGCGCGCGTTGAGCGCATGAGCCGTGTCGACGACGACCTCGGCACCACACGCCTCGCACTTGAAGGTGAGCTGGTCGGCCGCGTCGGCCTGGATGTCACCGGCACCGCTCGCGATGACGGTGCCCTGGAGCTGGTCGATGCCCTCACCGAGCCCGAACTCCTCCTCGACCCGCGCCTCCTGCCACTCGTTGCGGCAGAACAGGCACACCAGCATGCCCGTCGAGCCGCGCAGCTGGACGTCGGTCGAGCCGCACTTCGGGCAGCGGTTGAGACCGTCCTTGAGCGACTCGTTGACGGTCTCGATGCTCGGGCCCGGCTCGGGCTCGGCCTTGGCCGCGGCAAGCTCCTCCTCCAGCGACAGGGGCGGCCCGTCGAAGGTGGGCTGCTTCGGCTCAGCGGACTCCTGGGTCATCTCAGAGCCCGAGCGCCTTCGCCTTTGCCGCGTCGTAGTCCTCCTGGGTGATCAGCCCGGCGTCGAGCATCTCCTTCGCCCGCTTGAGCACCGCCATCGGGTCGTCCGCCGCGGGGGCTGCCGGAGCGGCCGGCGCTGCCGGCGCGGCCGGGGGCGCGGCCGCCGCCGGGGCAGCCGGAGCCTGGGCCGGCGGGACCGGCTGCTGCAGGCCGCCGAGGCCCGCGCCACCCGCCGCCATCCCCATGCCGATCAGCCCACCGGGACCGGCGTTCTCACCGGCGGCCTCGAAGCCGGCGGCGACCGACGCCTGCAGGTTGGAGTTGCCGCGCGAACCGGACAGCGCGTCGGCACGCTGGACGTTCTTGAGGAGCTCACGCGTGTTGGCGTCGTACTCGATCGAGATGATCGCGGTCTTGACGATCTCCAGACCGCGGTCGGTGCGCCACTGGTAGTTCTGCTCGACCGCCGCGGACAGCGACTGGGCGAACCCGATCGAGTCCTGCTGGAGACGGGAGATCCGGTTCCCCTTGGCGGGGTCGTTGGTGTACATCGAGAACGCCGGCGCCAGCGACCCGACGACCTCGTTGAACAGCTGCTCACCGGCCGGGTTGTCCATGTCGGTGAAGTCGAACTGCCTGCGCCCGCCGATGACCTCGGCGGGCACGAAGTTGCGGATGAAGGTCAGCGGGTCGGTGATCTTGAGGGTGTAGGTGCCGCGGGTGATCGCGCCGACCTGGGTGTTGAGGAAGGCGTCGTCCCAGTAGATCTCCGACTGGGTGCCGAACTTGTTGTTGGGCAGCTCCTTGAGCGTCACGAAGATCGCGTTCTGCTGGGCCGAGGGGCGGCCGCCGAACTTGAAGCGCTCCCAGCTCTGCTTGATCAGCGAGTCGACCAGGCCACCGCCGGTGAAGATCGACTGCGAGGCCGGGTCCTCGGAGTTCCAGATGTAGGCGCCCGGCTCGGCGGCGAAGCCGGTGAAGGCGCCGTCCTCCATCAGCACCAGGCCGTAGCCCTCGGGCACGACGATCTTGGAGCCGTTGGTGATCACACCCTCGGATCCCTGGGTGTTGCTGCCGCGGCCGGCGTTCTGGCCCTTGACGACGGCCGGGAAGATCGCGACCGTCGAGCCGACGCCGTCCGGGACGCCGTAGAAGTCGACCCACTGGTCGGCGAGCGTGCCGCCGATCGCACCGATTGCAGCCTGGATGAGTCCCACTGACGTCTCCTTCTGACATCGAGGTGCGCCCGCGAGTACGAGCGCTGCAGGTCCGACACATGTCCGATGGCCGGGCGGCACAAACCTACCGCGTGGTCCGTGGCAGCACAGGTGAAAAATCGCAGACGGCCGGCGGTCACCCGAGGGTGACCGCCGGCCGTCTGTCGATCGGCTACGCGCCGACCTCGAAGCGGGCGAACCGCTTCACGGTGGTGTTGGCGGCGTCGAGGACGGCCTTGACGGTCTTCTTCGACTCCGAGACCGACTCCTGCTCGAGGAGCACGAGCTCCTTGAAGAAGCCACCCAGACGCCCCTCGACGATCTTCGCGACGGCAGCCTCGGGCTTGCCCTCCTCGATCGTCTTCTTGGTCAGCACGTCCTTCTCGGCCGCGACGATGTCCGCGGGGACCTCGTCGCGGGTGAGGTACTGCGCCTTGAGGGCGGCCACCTGCATGGCGGCGCCCCGGGCAGCGGTCTCGTCGCCGTCGTACTCGACGATGACGCCGACGGCCGGCGGGAGGTCGGCCGCGCGCTTGTGCAGGTAGACCGCGACGGGACCGTCGAAGTACGCGACGTTGCCGAGCTCGATCTTCTCACCGATGGTGATCGCGAGACCCTCGACGACCTCGCCGACGGTGCTGTCGCCCAGCGGCAGCGCCTTGGCCGACTCGGTGTCGGTGGCCTTGCCGGCGTCGATCGCCTCGACGATCTGCTGAGCGGCCTTGATGAACTCCTCGTTCTTCGCGACGAAGTCGGTCTCCGACTTCAGCTCGATGAGCGCGCCACCGGCGTTGGCCACCAGGCCGGCCGAGGTCTCGCGCTCGGCGCCGCGGGCGGCCGCCTTGGCGGCACCCTTGACGCGCAGCAGCTCGACGGCCTTGTCGAAGTCGCCGTCGGTCTCGTCGAGCGCCTTCTTGCAGTCCATCATGCCGGCGCTGGTCAGCTCACGGAGCTTCTTGACGTCAGCAGCAGTGAATGCCATGGATCCTCGTTGATTTCTCGAAGGGGTGGACGGGAGGGGGGCTCAGGCCTCGGCCGGAGCGTCGGCCGCGGGGGTCTCCTCGGCAGCGGCAGCGGGCGCCTCGTCGGCGGCCGGGGCCTCGTCGGCGACCGCAGCCTCCACAGCGACCGGGGCCTCCTCAGCGGGGGTCTCGGTCGCAGCCTCGGCGGCCGGAGCGGCGGCGTCACCCTCGAGGAGCTCGCGCTCCCACGCGGCGAGGGGCTCCTCGGCGGCGGGGCTGGAGGCCGAGCCGGCGCCCGAGCGGGACATGAGGCCGTCGGCCGCGGCGTCCGCGATGACGCGGGTCAGCAGACCCACCGCGCGGATGGCGTCGTCGTTGCCAGGGATCGGGAAGTCGACGTCGTCGGGGTCGCAGTTGGAGTCGAGGATCGCGATGATCGGGATGCGCAGCTTGCGCGCCTCCTCGACGGCGAGGTGCTCCTTGTTGGTGTCGACGATCCACACGGCCGACGGGACCCGGGACATCTCGCGAATGCCGCCGAGGGTCTTCTCGAGCTTGGCGTGCTCCCGCTTCATCTGCAGGAGCTCCTTCTTCGTGCGGTTCGAGCCGGCCACGTCGTCGAAGTCGACGTCGTCCAGCTCCTTGAGGCGGTTGATCCGCTGGTTCATGGTCGCGAAGTTGGTGAGCATGCCGCCCAGCCAGCGCTGGTTGACGTAGGGCATGCCGACGCGGGTCGCCTGCTCGGCGATCGCCTCCTGGGCCTGCTTCTTGGTGCCGATGAACATGATCGTGCCGCCCTTGGCCACGGTCTCCTTGACGAAGGCGTAGCTGCGGTCGATGTAGGCCAGCGACTGCTGCAGGTCGATGATGTAGATGCCGTTGCGGTCCGTGAGGATGAATCGCTTCATCTTCGGGTTCCAACGACGGGTCTGGTGTCCGAAGTGGACGCCGCTCTCGAGGAGCTGGCGCATGGTCACGACAGCCATGATTTCTCCTGTTGCTGTTGTTTTCAGTTGGTCCTGTCGTCTGCACGCGATCCGACCGCCGGACCGGGAGGCCTGACGGACTGAGGATCGACGCCCACGGGCGATCGCGGCACTGTCTCTGGCGAGAGCGGCCCCGTCGTGGTCTGCGGACGAGCGAATTCCGGTCCAGGGCGGACCGGTGCCTCCAAGCGTACGGCGTCGGGCGCTCGTCGTACCAATCCGTGACCTGGACTCTCCACAGCCCCCTCCCACCCCACCTCTTCTCCACAGCCCCACGCTCCCTCCCCACCCCTGTCGCATCTCCGCCGCACCCTGTCCCCATGACCCGCTCGCCCTCCGCCCTGCTCCTCCCCCTCCTCCTCGTCCTGCTCCTGCTTCCCGCCCCGGCCCGCGCCGCCCACGCCGCCCGCGCCGACGACCCGGTCGGGGTCTGGCCGCTCCAGCCGGACCCCGACGTCGTGCGCTACTTCGACCCGCCCGAGACGCCCTACGGCGCCGGCCACCGCGGCGTCGACCTCGCCGGGCAGGTTGGCCAGCCGGTCCGCACCGCCCTGCCCGGCACGGTCGTCTTCGCCGGCCGGATCGCCGGTCGCGGTGTGGTCGTCGTCGGCCACGGCGCCACCCGCACCACCTACGAGCCGGTGGCCGCCACGGTCGCCGTCGGCGCCACTCTCGCCGCCGGCGCGGCGATCGGCACCCTCGAGCTGCCCGGGTCGCACTGCTTCCGCCGCGCCTGCCTGCACTGGGGCTGGCTGGCCGCTTCGACGTACCTCGATCCGCTCCGTCTCGTCGGCGCCGGCCCGGTCCGCCTGCTCCCCCTGTGGCGGGACGTTCCCGCTCCCGGACGAGCATCGGTCGCGATGCCCGCCCGTCGTGGGATTGCCACGATTGCTACGCAGTTCGGAGCGAGCCGATGAGCGCGACGACGATCGGGAGCAGCCGAGCGGCAGGGGCTCACCCTTCACCTCGCCTGCTTGACCCGCGATCAGGCTCGCGGGTGCGCCTGCTGGTAGGCCCGCCGCAGTCGGTCGGTCGTGACGTGGGTGTAGCGCTGGGTGGTCGCCAACGACGCGTGCCCGAGCAGCTCCTGGACCGAGCGCAGGTCGGCGCCGCCCTCGAGGAGATGGGTGGCGGCAGTGTGGCGCAGGCCGTGCGGCCCCAGGTCCGGGGCGCCGGGGACGTCGGCGAGCCGGCGATGGACCAGCGTGCGGACCGCGCGCTGGTCGATCCGGCCGCCGCGGGCCCCCAGGAACAGGGCCGGCCCCGACCCCGGCCGGGCCAGGCCCGGCCGACCCCGACCCAGCCAGTGGTCGAGAGCGCCGGCGGCGGGGTGGCCGAAGGGCACCGTGCGCTCCTTGCGCCCCTTGCCGAAGACCCGCACGACGTTGCGGTCACGGTCCACGTCGTCGACGTCGAGCCCGCAGAGCTCACCGACACGCATGCCCGTGGCGTACAGCAGCTCGAGCATCGCCACGTCGCGCAGCCCGACGGGACTCCCGTCGTCGGCGAGCTCGGTCGCCGCGCCGATCAGCCGCGCGGCCTCGTCGACGCGCAGCACGTCCGGCAGGGTGCGGTGCGGGCGCGGCGACCCGAGCGCCGAACCGACGTCGGTGGGCGTCCGGCCGGTGCGGGCCAGCCACCCGGTGAACACGCGCGCGGCGGTGGCTCGCCGAGCGAGCGTCGTACGGGACAGGCCGAGGGTCTGCTGCTTGGCCAGCCAGCTGCGCAGGGTCCGCAGGTCGAGCTCGTCGACGCCGACCAGGCCGAGCCGGCCGGCGTGGTCGAGCAGCCCGGCGATGTCGCCGAGATAGGCCCGGACGCTGTGGGAGGTCAGGTCGCGCTCCGCGACCAGGTGGCGCTCGTAGTCGCCCAGCACCCGGGTGAACGCCTCCGACAGGGCGTCCCCCTGGTCTCCAGCCGCCTGGTCCGCGGCCGCCTCCTCGGCGTCAGCACTCACCGGTCGATCGTAGGTCGATCACCTCCTCCCAGACGCCAACCCGCCGGGAGCCGCTCGACGTGCCCGTCGGCGGCCAGGGCACCGAGGAGCCGCTCGACCTCCTCCGTGCCGAGCCCCGCGACCACCGCGACCGAGGCCGTCGGCGCCGGCGCCGCCACCGGGACCGCGTCGAGGACTTGGCGGGCGCGCACGGAGAGCCGGTCACGGGGGCCGGCGGGAGCCCGGGCGACCTCGCTGAGGTCCTCACCGGACGCGCCGAGGAGCTCGAGCACGTCCTCCCCACGAGTGACGAGCGAGGCGGCGCCGACCCGGATCAGCTCGTGGACGCCTTCGGAGGCCGTGCTGGTGACCGGGCCGGGGACCCCCATCACGATCCGATGGAGCTGGTCGGCCCAGGAGGCGGTGTTGAGCGCGCCGCTGCGGATGGCGGCCTCGACCACGACGGTCCCGCGGGTGAGGGCGGCGATGATCCGGTTGCGCGAGAGGAACCTAATCCGGAACGGAGCGGCGCCGGGCGGAGCCTCGGACACGACTGCGTGGTGCTCGGCGAGGTGGTCGAGCATCTGGCGGTGGCCGACGGGGTAGGCACGATCCACCCCGCAGGCGAGCACCGCCACGGTGGGCGCGTCGGCGGTGACGGCGCCGCGGTGGGCGGCGTAGTCGACGCCGTACGCGGCGCCGGACACGACCGGGCGCCCGGCTCGGCCGAGGACGGCGGCCAGCTCACCGGCCACCTGGTCGCCGTACCCGGTCGAGGAGCGCGAGCCCACGACCGCCACGGCGGCGTCGAGCCGGTCGAGCCGGAGCGGGCCCCGCACCCACAGTCCGACCGGGACCTCGCCACGGGCGTGCAGCACACCGGCGCCCGCCAGGTCGCCGAGCGAGGCCGGCCACTCGTCGTCGCCGGGGATCAGGAACCGGATGCCGCGGCGGGCGGCGTGCTCGAGGACCCGCTCGGGCTGCACGCTCGAGAGTCGGCCGGCCGCGGCGGTCAGCTCGGGGCGCAGGTCGGGCTGCTCGCGCAGCACCTCGAGGAACCGGGCGCCGCCGAGCTCGCGGGTCAGTCCCAGGCAGCGCAGGTCGCCGGGCTCGGTGACCAGGTTGATCGTGGCGCGGGCGAGCCGCTCCCGCTCGAGGTCGCTCACGCGACGCCCTCGTCGCCCGCGTCGCCCGCGTCGGCGCGGAACATGGCCAGGTCGAGCGACTGGCCGGTGCGCAGCCGCAGGGCCGTGCGGACCTCGTCGACGCCGGGCGTGACGTCGCGACCCGTGCGCACTGACCGGAGGTCGGCGACCGTCCAGGCCAGGCGATGCACGCGGACCGCACCGCGAGCGCTCAGCCGCCCGCCGAGCAGCTCGGCGTCGATCACCCGCTGGGCATCGGGCGGCAGCGGCCAGGTGTCCTTGAGCCGCGGACTCGGAACCTGGCCGTTGAGGCGCCAGGCCCGGCCGTCGTACCGCTCGTGCTGTCGTCGCCGGGCCGCGGCCACCCGCAGACGCACCTCGGCCGATGACTCGACGGTGCGGAAGGGGTCGTGGCTGGAGGGCCCGGACGGGTGGACGTTGCGAACGATGTCGATGCGGTCGACGATCGGGCCCGATATCCGCGCCCGGTAAGCCCGGCGGACCGTCTCCGCACAGGTGCATCGGTTGGCCCGGGCGAGCGCCGACCAGTTGCCGCACGGGCACGGGTTGCTCGCGAGGACCAGCAACCCCCGGGCGGGAAGGGTCACCGACTCGTCGCGACGGGCGATGGTGATGTCGCCGTTCTCGAGAGGCTGGCGCAGCGCCTCGATGATGTCGGAGCGGAAGTGCGGGAACTCGTCCAGGAAGAGCACCCCACCGTGAGCGCGGCTGATCTCGCCGGGCTGCACCCGGCCCGATCCGCCACCGATCACACTGACCTTGCTCGCGTCGTGGTGCGGAGCCACGAAGGGCGGACGGACGATCATGCCGGCCCCCGGTTCGAGGTCGCCGGCCAGCGAGTGCAGCGCGGTCAGCTCCAGCGACTCGTCGGGGGTCAGGTCCGGCAGGATCGTCGGGATCCGCTCGGCCAGGCTGGTCTTGCCGCACCCCTTCGGTCCCGAGAGCTGCAGGGGGTGACCGCCGGCGGCCGCGACCTCGACGGCGTACTTCTCCTCACGCATCCCGCGCAGGTCGGCGAAGTCGAGGTCGTCGAGGCGCTCGTCGCCGCGCCAGGCGATCAGCGGCAGACCGGTCGAGGCCGCGACCGGCGGGGCGAGCGGCAGGTCGTCGCCACCCAGCTCGGCGACGACCTGTCCGAGCGAGCGCACGCCGACCACCTCCATCCCGGGCACCATGGTCGCCTCGGCCACCTGGGGCTCGGGAACGTAGACCCGACGGATCCCCGCGGCGGCCGCGGCCAGGGTCATGGGCAGCACACCCAGCGTGGGACGCAACCCACCGGCGAGGGTCAGCTCACCGATGAAGGCCCGCTCCGCCAGCCAGCCCGGCTCCAGCTGTCCGTCCGCCGCCAGCAGGCTGACCGCCATGGCAAGGTCGAAGTGGGTGCCGGACTTGCGCAGGTCGGCAGGCGAGAACAGGAACGTGCAGCGCTTGGTCGCGGGCCAGTGCAGGTCGGTGTTGATCAACGCCATCCGCACCCGGTCCACGCCCTCGCGCAGCGAGGTGTCGGCCCGGCCGACCACGACCGTCGTCGGCTGCCCGACCGAGACGTCGGTCTGCACGTCGATGAGGTGGCCGACCGCTCCGTCGAGCGCCACGCACCTGGCGGTCGCGAAGGGCATCAGACCCACCCCCCACGGTGAGGCCGGAGGTCGTCGTACGCGGATCGCGCTGCAGATGTGGACATGACCGGCACGATGCCTCGCAGCCCCGACGCCGGGTCGCTGACGGCGGCGTGGCTGTGGAAGGACGCGTCGTTCCTGCCGGCTGTGGACGGCCGACGTCACCACCTGGGATGCAGGTGACACACGGGGCTTGCGGAGAAGGCTGGCCGCCTCACGGTCGCCGGAGCCCCGGCGAGGAAGTGGTCGAGCTCCCCGGCGTGGTCCGCGGGAGGGTAGGACTCGACCTGGTCAGCACAGTCCTCGCACATGGTCGACGACCGCCGCGCCGCGCGCCGGTCGCAGCACGGCGACCAGGTCGATGCGGATGCCGTCGGGGCGGACGCCGCGCTCGTGCACCCACCGCTCCCCCAGTCGTCGCAGCCGCTCGAGCTTGGCGTCGGTGATCGCCTCGTGCGGGGTGCCGGCGACGAGGGAGGTGCGGGTCTTGACCTCGCACACCACCAGGGTCACACCGTCGCGCAGCAGGATGTCGATCTCGCCCTCGGAGCAGCTCCAGTTGCGCTCGAGGAGCACCATGCCGAGCGCGGTCAGGTGGCGTGTGGCCACGTCCTCGCCGTACGCGCCGATCGCTCGGCGGGCTCGTCCTGTCGTCATCGCCCCAGCCTGGTCCACGGTGGCTCGGCAGGCCGCGGCACGCGCGAGCAGGCTGTGGACGATGGTGCGTCCCGCCCGGGCCTGGGGACGCACGACGCGTCGTTGCACCACCCGAGAGGCGGATGGGGCAACGACAGCTGATGACGACCGCGTCAGCCGATGAGCTTGGGAATCCCGCCGCAGCCGACGCCCGCCCCGCGCTTCACGCTGTAGAGGTCGGCGCCGGCGCCAGAGAGCCCGAGCAGCGGCATCAGCTGACCCAGCTGGTTGTTCAGCAGCGTGACGAGGTTGGCGTTCAGACCCGAGACGATGCCGTTGAGCGCGGACTGGAGAACCCCGCCGACGGCACCCAGCCCCGGCAGCGTCCCGAGATCCTTCAGGTCCAGGTCCACAAGGTGGCTCGTGACGGTGTCGTAGCCCGTGCTGGGATGCCAGGGCCCGGTCGGCAACCCCAACAACGTGTCGCGCCACCGCGACTTGTAGGTCAGCGACACCTGGGCCTTCCCGCTGAGCTTGGGCAACGGGAGCGGGAGGTTGCCGAGCGAGATCGGCTGCGCGGGGTCCGGGACGCTCACCGGGTTGTCGGTCGCCAGGTCGGTCGAGCGGTCGTTGGCCGGACTGACCAGCTGGGGCGTGCCGTGCCCCGTCATGCCGGGTGAGTCCGAGACGAGATCGGCGCGGACGTTGTTGAGCGTGACCGTCAGCGCGTAGTCCTTCGTGTCGTACTTCTTCCCCCCGAGGAGGAGGCCACCGAGGATGTCGAGCACGTTCGACAGGATCGGCAGGTGCAGCACGTCGTTCAATAGGTTGAGGACGTCGTTCAGGATCGGCACGCTCAACGATCCGTCCACTCCCAACGGCACGCTGAGGTCGATGCCGAGCAGGCCAGCCACCGCGTCCACCGTTGTCTTGTCGGGCGGACCGCACTGGTCGATGCTCGTCAGCACGCCCTTCGCGTTGCCGACGCCACCCGACAAGACGATCGGGCCGACTGAGGCGTTGAGCTGGCCCTGGACGAGCGGGTTCGTGGTCGCGTTCACGACCGGCAGCGTCGTCTTGTCGAGACGCAGGGTGACGCGGACCTGAGACTGGTTGATGCAGGCGCCGTACATGGGGTTCGCGGTGTCGTTGATGACCGCGCAGTCGTCGGTGGCGTTCGGCCAGGGGTGCCCACACGCCTTCTGCATCCCCTGGATCGCCGAGAGCTCGATCTTCCCGGCCAGCGGGAGGACGGGCGCCAGGTTGAACGGGATCTCCGAGGTCACGAAGCTCTTGCCGTTGGCGATGGCCAGCGACGGCGTGATCAGCTCGAGGACGTTGATCTCGGTGGCCAGCGACGCCCTATCGCCGGCGTCGATGCTGATCACGTCGGAGATGACCACCGTGGCATCGAGCGCCAGTCCGGCGCCGACGTCGAGCAGACCCTTCAGCACCGAGATCGCGGCAGCAGTGTTGGTGGAGCCGCTGCCCTGCTTCTTCTCCAGCGCGATTAGCGTGGCGTTCAGCAGGGTTCCGACGCTGATCCCGGTCGGCGAGAGCAACGCCTCAGGCGTACCGATGCTGGGATCGGCCTCGATCAGGTCGAGCAGGGAGACACTCCCGGTCGCCAGACCCTTGTAGTTGAGCACCTTGAGGTCGGTGGCGATGCCGAGCCAGTTGGCCAGCGGGCCGAGGATGCTGTCGCCGAGCGACAGTGCGGCGGCGTACGAGCCCATCTCGAAGCACATCGTCCGGTCCGGCAGCTCAGCCACCGCACTCCGGATGCCGCCGCCCCCGGAGACTCCGGTGACGCCGGAGAAGGCGAAGCCGGTGCGCGACTTCGCATACACCTTGACCTTCTTCGGTACGACGCCCGCGTCCCAGGTGACCTCACCGTCGCCGTCCAGGAACTCCCAGCAGGCGCCGACGTCGACCGACTTGAGGTCCAGGCTGCCGCTGCCGGCGTTCCCCGGGCTGCGATAGCAGGACCCCGTCGTCGTGATCTCGTCCCCGAGCGTCGTGTTGTTGCGTTCGATCGACGCGGTCAGTCCGTCGGTGAAGTCCTTCAGGACGTAGTCGCCGATCGGCTTGTCCGTGAGCAGTCTGACCAGGTCGAGCGCGGCCACGTCCGCCACCGACTGCATGTCGGTGCGGACGGCCCGCTGCTGACCGAGGTCGATCGTGAACGCGGCCGACACGGCGAGCACACCGGCCATCAGCGCCGCCACCAGGACGGCGGTCGCTCCACGCTCGTCGGGGTCGCCGGGCCCCCCGGGCCCGCCGCCGATCCGCATCTCAGCTCACCCTCGCACTGGCGGTGTAACGAAGCTTGCCGCCGAACCCGAAGGTGAACCCGGGGACGAGCGCCTTATGATCGACGATGACGGTGACCCACACGCACGTGGCCCCGGGGCCGCACTCCATGTCCGGGTCTGTCGGCTTGGCGCCGGGTGGCCGGTAGGTCGTGCCGATCTTGATGTCGCAGGAGCCGCAGGACTGACCGTTCTTCAACTCTCCCTGCGAACGCAGTGCGGCTTCGGCTGCCGTCTGCGCGTCGACCACCTTGTCGGCGTCCGTGGACTTCTGGGACACCGCACCGGCACGGGCGCCCTCGGCCGCGGCCTGGCTCACCGACTGACGGGCACTCAGGATGTCGCCGAAGTTGATGATGCCGAACACCAAGGCCGCCAGGATCGGCAAGATGAGCGCGAACTCGACCGCGGCCGCTCCCCGGTCACGGCGCGCAGACGCACCCGTCCCCAGCACACAATGCCTCATCAGCCGGCCTCCCCGACTCGCCTCCCATGTCGCCCCCGAGTGGCGTGCGGCTCACAGTAGTGGCAACCGCGGCGGCGGGGGAACGAAACAGGGTTCATTCGAGCCGCCCGGAGGAGGGGTCCTAGTTCGTTCGGACTACGCCCGGATCAGCCCCGCAGCGCCGGCCGCCCGCAGTCCATCGGAGGCTGGCTGAGGAGCACCACGTCGGCACCCGCGAGCCGCAGCCCCGCCAGCGAGAGCAGTGGCGCGAACACCTTGTGGGTGAGACTGGCGGGATCGGCGAGGGAGAACGAGGCGTTGACGACCGCGTCGACGACGGTCTTCGCGATCAGCAGGCGGCTGGCATCCGGCACCAGGAGGCCGAGGTCGGCGCCGGCCCAGATGCCGGCGAGCGGGATGCTGGCCTTGGCCGCGACGTTGACCGAGACACCCGTCTTCAGCGTGGTCGACGCGCTCAGGCTGGCCGACTGGGTGGCGTACGGCGTGTCATAGGACTGCGGCGGTACGTCGATCGCGAACGGCACCTTCGCCGTCCGCCCCAGGGTCACGTCGATGGTCGAGGCGTTCGCGTTGCGCACGGTGATTCGCACGGCGACGTCGAGCAGCCCGATACCGGCCACGCTGACCCGCACCGTCGAGTCGAACGCCGCCTCGGAGAACTGGACGTCGCGCAGGGTCAGGCTGGCCAGCTTGTTGCTGACGTCGAGGCCGATGCCCGGGCTCTCCCCACAGCGCACCGAGGTCAGCGTGCTCTCCGTCGAGGCGACCGAGAGCGTGAACGGCATGTTGCTCCACATCGGTGCGGTCAACGTCGCGGGAGCGAGGGTGACACCGGCGATCGTGGGGACCTGCGTCGTCACGGTGACCGGGTTCAAGATGCCCTGACCGGAGACGTTGATCTGCTCGGTGTCGGCCGCGGACCCGGTCGTGAACGACGACCCCGGCCGCCCGCAGTACAGGTGCGGTCCCTGGATCACCTTGACCTTCACGCCGAGGAAGCTGAGCCGCTCGAGCACGTTGTTGACGTACAGGTCGACGGCGTTGGTGCCGTTGACGGCGTACAGCGAGCCGACGACCAGATCCAAGACGTTGGCCCGCAGGGCGGCGAGCGCGCCCGAGCCGGAGTCGATGCCGAGGATCCTGCCGAGCTGTACGGTGCGCCCGGCGTTGGTGAGGCTCGCCATCGTCGCGAGCATCTGGAACGCGACGGCGTTGCCGGGGCCGACGGCCACCTTCAGCGCGTTGTAGTAGGCCCCGAGGTCGACGGTCGCGGTGGCGAGCTGGCTGACCGAGGCGAGGCCGAGCGCGGTGGCCACGGGCCCGAGCGCGACGGTGGCGCCGACCAGTCCCTGGTAGCCGATCGCCTGGCCCACGCCGTACCCGTTGGAGAAGACGCCGGTCTGCTCGGCGAGCTTGTCGATGAGCGGATCCAGGACCGCGGAGCTGCGCGTGTCGACGGCGGCGGCGTAGGAGCCGACCGAATAGCAGGCGGACTGGACCGCGTTGGCGACAGCGGTGCGGCTCACGGTCCCCGAGCTGTCACCGAGGACGCCGGCGAAGGCGAAGTCGACGGTGGCCGTGGCGCGCACCCGGACGGCGGTGGGCACGCCCGTCGCGACCGGGTGGAACCCGCCGCCGACGCCCACGTCCCCGAGCTCGACCGCCAGACGTACGTCGCGCCCCAGGACGCCGCGGTTGCGCGCGAGCGCGGTCCGTGACCGCTCGGTCATGACGGGCGTCAGCTCGGCCACCGAGCGACCGCCCAGCTCGCGGGCCAGGTCCAGCGCCACCACGTCGGCGACGGCCTGGACGTCGGAGCGCGACACCCGCATCGCGCCGAGGTCGACCGCGAACGCGGCGCTGACCATCAGTACGACGACGAGCAGGCTCGCCAGCAGCGTCACCGCGCCGCGCTCGTCCGGACCGTTCGGCCCCCTGCGCCATGCCCGCAGCCCCAAGGCGTCCTCCCCAGTGCGCCGTCACGCAGAGGGCAGCTGCTCGACCCTCCGTCCCAGAAGTACGGCGGACGGCGTGCCGAGCGGAGGACAACGCGGAGAATCAGGACGAAGTCCCGCCGCGGTCAGGGCTTGGGCAGCTCCAGGTCGGAGGTCGCCAGCTCCTCGACGTTGACGTCCTTGAAGGTGAGCACCTTGACGTTCTTGGCGAAGCGCGCGGGCCGGTACATGTCCCACACCCACGCGTCGGCGATGGTGACCTCGAAGAACACGTCGCCGCCCTCGGAGCGGGCCTTCACGTCGACCGAGTTGCACAGGTAGAAGCGGCGGTCGGTCTCGACGACGTACTTGAAGATGCCGACGACGTCGCGGTACTCCCGGTAGAGGTTCAGCTCCTGCTCGGTCTCGTACTTCTCGAGCTCCTCGGCACTCACGGCATCGACTCTAGCCCTCTCCCCCTGGCAGCGGCTCCAGTCCCGCCGCGCGTCGCACGTTGACGAACCTCATCCGGTGGATCGGCGAAGGCCCGTGCTCCTCCAGCGCCGCGGCGTGGATGGCGGTGATGTAGCCCTTGTGGGTCTTGAAGTCGTACGCCGGCCACTGCTCGTCGAGCTCGAGCATGATCCGGTCGCGGGTGACCTTCGCGAGCACCGACGCGGCGGCGACGCAGGCGGCGACCCGGTCGCCCTTCCACACGGCGAGGCCGGGGGCGCCGAGGCCGTCGACCGGGAACCCGTCGGTCAGCACGTACGACGCCGGCAGGTCCAGCTTGGCGACCGCCTGCCGCAGCGCCTGGACGTTGGCGACGTGCATGCCGAGTCGGTCGCACTCGTCGTGCGGGATCACCACGACCGACCAGGCCAGCGCCCGGCGCACGATCTGGTCGTAGCAGCGCTCCCGGGCGGCGGCGGTCAGCAGCTTGGAGTCGGCGAGGCCGGGGACGATCCCCGCCTTGCCGGCGGGCAGGATCGCCGCGCCGGCCACCAGTGGGCCGGCGCAGGCGCCGCGGCCGGCCTCGTCGACCCCGGCGACCGGCTCGAAGCCGTGGCGCCGCAGCGCACGCTCGTAGCCGTAGATGCCGGCGTCGCGCCGGACCGTCGCTCCCCTGGGCAGCGTGGACATGCCCGGCGCCTCCTAGGTCCCGGGGACGGCGTCGGCCTTCTTCGCCTTCTCCAGCAGGTCGGCCGACGGGTTGTCGGGAACGCCCTCGAACACCTCGGGGCGGCTGATCCAACGCCAGCGGTCGCGGGGCCAGATCAGGGTGAAGACCTTGCCGACGACCAGATCGGTGTCGACCCACGGGCTCTGGGTGCAGGGGTCCTCGTCGCGGCTGCACAGATGCGCCCGGGAGTCCGCGGAGTGGCCGCGGTTGTCGCCGAGGACCAGCAGCTTGCCCTTCGGGATCGGCCCGATCACCCAGTCGCACGGCTGCGACTGACCACCCTCACGGGCGCCGATGAAGTCGTCGATCTCGGCGTTGCACCGACCCGGATCGGGGCCCAGGTAGCCGGACTCGTCGATGGCCTTGCCGTTGACCTTGATCCGACCCTGGTCGTCGCAGCACTCGATGACGTCGCCCTCGGTGCCGATGACGCGCTTCACGAGGTGCCCGCCGGTCGGGTAGAGGCCGACCTTGGACAGCAGATTCGCGACGCCGGTCGGGCCCTGGCTGTCGCTCGGTCCGAGCCACTCGCCAGGGTCCCGGAACACGATGACGTCGCCGCGCTTCGGCGTACGGCCGAACCAGTAGGACACCTTCTGGACCAGGATCCGGTCGTTCTTGACCAGGCCCGGCTCCATCGACTCCGACGGGATGTAGAAGGCCTGCACGAACAGCGCCTTGATCACGATCGCCAGGCCCAGCGCCACCGCGAGCAGCAGGATGCTCTCCTGCCACACGGGCAGGTGCTTGCGCTGCGCGGACGAGGACCGGGAGTCCGCCTCGTCGGTCGCCTTCGGGTCAGGGACCTCGGCGGAGTCCGGGGCGGAGTCGTCGGTCGTCACGAGGTAGGAGTCTAGGAGCACGTCCCAGACCGAACGCACGAAGGCCCGACCGTGCCGGTCGGGCCTTCGTGGTAGCGCTGGAGCGGAGGTCAGACCTCGCGACGCTCCTTGATCTTGGCCTTCTTGCCGGTGAGGTTGCGCAGGTAGTAGAGCTTCGCGCGACGCACGTCACCGCGGGTGACGACCTCGATGGACTCGAAGATCGGCGAGTGGAGCGGGAAGGTCCGCTCGACACCGACGCCGAAGGAGACCTTGCGGACGGTGAAGGTCCGGCCGATGCCGGAGCCGTGCATGCGGATCACGACGCCCTGGAACACCTGGACACGCGAGCGGCTGCCCTCGATGACCTTGACGTGGACCTTGACGGTGTCACCGGCACGGAAGGCCGGGACGTCGTCGCGCTTGGCGGCGTTGCCGAGGTCGGTGACCACGGCGGGGGTGGGGTTGCTCATTGCTCTCCTCGCGAATGCGCACAGGTCAGCCGCGGTTGACGGTGATGGATCGGATCAGGCGTCCCGGTCGGCGATTCCCCTGTGGCAGAAGCGTCCGTGACACCGACCAGCAATCCTCCCACAGCCCGACGCGCGGGACGAAATCCGCTCGTGACACGGACCGGAGAGGATGGCCCCATGGATTGGGCGCCGCACACGTACGAGCCACGGCCCTGGCGGCAGCGGGTGCCCCGGGGGCCGCGTGCGGACCGGCTGGTGCGCGAGATCGACGTCGCCCTGCCGCCGTACGTGCGCGACCTCGAGCTGCCCCTGGACCGGTCGCTGAGCGCGATGACCACCGCGAGCGTCGGCGACCTGAGCCATCTCGACCTCGTGCATGGCCGCACCCTGCGCGCCCTCAACCACCTCCAGCTGCGCACCGAGGCGGTCGACTCCTCGAAGATCGAGAACGTCGACGCGAGCCTCGCCGACTACGGCCGCGCGCTGCTGGGGGTCGGGGCCAACGCGTCGGCGGTCTCGATGGCGTCGGCGACGGCAGCGCTCACCCGGATGATCCGGGATGCCGACGCCACCCGATCGATCCGGCCCGAGGCGATCCTGCGCGCCCATCACGACCTGTTCCGGCGCAACCCGTCGGAGGCGCACCGGGCCGGGACGTTCCGTACGACGCAGAACTGGGTCGGCGGCAGCGACTGGTCCCCGCTCGGGGCGCTGCACGTGCCGCCGCCCCCGGAGGCGGTGCCGGGCTACCTCGACGACCTCGTCGCCTACGCCGACCGCGACGACATGCCGCCGGTGGTCCAGGCCGCGATCGTGCATGCGCAGTTCGAGTCGATCCACCCGTTCATCGACGGCAACGGCCGGATCGGACGCGCCCTGATCCATGCGGTGCTGCGCCGACGGCGAGCCACCCGTCATCTCACCGTGCCGATCGCGTCCGCCCTGGTGGCGCACCGCGAGCGGTACTTCGCGGCACTCGTCGACTATCGCCGCGGCACGGCCGCCACGATGATCGCGATGCTCGCCTCGGCGGTGCGGATCGCGACGGCCGAGTCCTGGGCGACCGCGACCCGCCTGCACGCGATCCGCGAGGACTGGGCCGACACCGTGGGCGGCTCGCGCCCCGGCACCACCCTGCACCGGGCGCTCGACCTGCTGACCGAGGCGCCGATCGTGAACGCCGCATCGGTGGCCGAGCGCATCGACGTACCCGTCTCGGAGGCAGCCTCGGCGATCGACAGGCTGACGAGCGCCGGGGTGCTGCGCCGGGCACCGCGTTCGCACCGGGCTCCGGTGTGGCTGGCCGGCGCAGTCCTCGACGAGGTGGCGGACCTGAGCACGCGGATCCAGGGGTCGTCGCGCCGGATGCGCGAGTCATAGCGCGACGGCAGGCCCGCCCCGGGAGCCGGGACGGGCCTGCCGCGACGCGCAGACGGCTCTCAGTCGAGCGCGTAGCCCTCGCCGTGCAGAACGAGGTCGATGCCGGCGATCTCGTCCTCCTCCTTGACGCGGAAGCCGATCGTCCTCTCGATCGCCGTGGCGAACACGAAGGTGACCACGAACGAGAAGGCGATGACGGTCACCGACGAGAGCAGCTGGGCGAGGAAGAGCTTGACCTCGCCGCCGAACAGCAGGCTGCCGCCGGTCAGCGCCTCGGCGCCGAAGATGCCCACCCACAGGCAGCCGATGAAGCCGGCGACCAGGTGGATGCCCACCACGTCGAGCGTGTCGTCGAAGCCGAGCTTGAACTTCAGATCGACCGCGAAGGCGCAGATGGCGCCGGAGACGAGACCGAGCACCATGGCCCAGACGGGCGTCAGGAAGGCGCAGGCCGGGGTGATCGCGACCAGGCCGGTGACGATGCCGGACGCGGCGCCGACCGCGGTGGCCTTGCCGTCCTTGAACGCCTCGACGGCGATCCAGCCGAGCAGCGCGGCAGCCGGGGCGACCAGGGTGTTGAAGAAGATCAGCGAGGTCTGGCCCTCGTCGGCGCCGTAGACGCCGGTGTTGAAGCCGTACCAGCCGAACCACAGGATCGCGGCGCCGATGAGCACCAGCGGGACGTTGTGAGCGACCGTCTCCTCCTTGGAGAAGCCGATCTTGCGCTTGCCCAGGACCAGCGCGAGGGCGAGCGCGGCCGCACCCGCCGACTGGTGGATCACGGTGCCACCTGCCCAGTCGAGCGCGCCCTGGCCCAGCCCCCACACGTCGTTCGCGAGCCAGCCGTAGAACGTGCCCTCGCCGTCGACGCCCCAGATCCAGCGGAAGGTCGGGAACACGACGAACGTGGTGAACAGCGTCGCGAACAGCATCCAGGGCCAGAACCGGGCACGGTCGGCGACAGCGCCGGAGACCAGCGCGACCGTGATGATGCAGAACGCCACCAGGAAGGCGTGCCCACCGAAGGCGTTGCCCGCCTCACCGCCGCCGACACCGGACATGAGGTCGCTCATGCCGAAGTCCTGGAACGGGTTGCCGAACAGCTTGCTTCCGCCGCTGGTCCCGTTGCCGGCGATGCCGGTACCGCCGATCAGGACGTAGAGAAGGGCGACCACGGCGATCGAGCCGAAGCTCAGCATCATCATGGACACGACGGACTTCTGCTTGACCAGGCCGCCGTAGAAGAACGCCAGGCCTGGGGTCATGAACAGCACCAGGGCGGCGCACAGCAGCTGCCATGCGAGATCGGTAGTCATAAGCGAACCTCTGCTCTACTCGGGAAACGTGGCGCGAGGCAGCAGCCCTGCTGCCGGCATCCGAGGAGAGCATCGCGGCGCGGAGTTTCGCCGGGGTGCGGCGTAGGTTTCGGACCGGTTACAGGTCGCCCGGTTGCGTGACGGCCGGGTGACGGCGGGC
This sequence comes from Nocardioides sp. S5-5, assembly GCF_054954065.1. Taxonomy (NCBI): domain Bacteria; kingdom Bacillati; phylum Actinomycetota; class Actinomycetes; order Propionibacteriales; family Nocardioidaceae; genus Nocardioides; species Nocardioides sp. S5-5. Next base: position 1,644,308 of record NZ_CP199913.1, on the reverse strand, counting down.
GTCCCCGGTCGGCACCTTCTTGGTCAGCGTGACCGTGTGCGGGGGTCCGGGCAGACCGGCGCGCAGCCGGAACCCCGCCTTCTTGTACAGCCGCTGGTTGCGGGCACTCGCGGCCCCCGTGAACAACAGATACGACCTCACCCCGGCCGGCGCCACCGCCTGGATGTGCTCGAGCAGGATCCGCCCCAGCCCGCTGCCCTGCAGGTCGGGCGCCACCATGACCCGGCCGATGTCCCAGGTGTGCTCGCCCTCGAGCCGGCCCCGCACGGCGCCGACGAGCCGCCCGGCGCGGCGTACGACATAGGTGTCCCACTCCCCGATCCAGGCACGGACGTCGTCGAGCGACTCCTGCAGGGCGGGGATGTCGAGGGTGTCGTTGGCCTGGGCCTCCTGGACCCAGCAGGCCCGCTGGAGGGTGAGGATCTCCCCCGCGTCGCCGGGGGTGGCCCGCACGATCGGGGTCCCGTCGTCGAGCACGCACGGCGCGAGCAGGTCGGGGCGGCGCTCGGCGGTGCGTCGTAGGGCCTGCTCGTGGCGCCAGGCCGCGATCTTGCCGTGGTCGCCCGAGCGCAGCACGGCGGGCACGTCGTGGCCGCGCCACTGCGGCGGCTTGGTGTAGACGGGGTACTCCAGCAGCCCACCCTCGGCGTGCGACTCCTCCACCAGCGACGCGGCGTTGCCCATGAAGCCCGGCAGCAGCCGGACCACGGCCTCGGTGATCGCCAGGGCCGCCACCTCGCCGCCGTTGAGGACGTAGTCGCCGAGGCTGATCTCGCGCACCTCCGCGACCTCGCGCGCGTGGTCGATCACCCGCTGGTCGATGCCCTCGTAGCGCCCGCACGCGAAGACCAGGCGCTCGCGGGTGGCGAGCTCCTCGGCCAGCCGCTGGTCGAACCGCTCCCCCGACGGGGTCGTGAAGACGACGGTCGTGCCGGGCGTGAGCAGCTCGTCGAACGCCTCACCCCACGGCTCGGGCCTCATCACCATGCCGGCGCCGCCGCCGTACGGCGTGTCGTCGACGGTGCGGTGCCGGTCGTGGGTCCACCGCCGCAGGTCGTGGACGCCGAGCTCCAGCAGCCCGCTCGCCGCCGCCTTGCCCGGCAGCGAGAGCTCCAGGGGCGCGAAGAAGTCGGGGAAGATGGTGAGGTAGTCGAGCCTCACGCGTCGTCCCCGTCGTCGGGGAAGGGCGTGACCAGGCCGGGCCGGTCGGCGATGACGACACGGCCTCCGGCGAGGTCGACCTCGGGCACCAGCGCGCTCACGAACGGCACCAGTGCCTCCCGGCGGTCCGGGGTCGAGATCCGGAGCAGGTCCTGGGCGCCGTGGGTCAGGCCGACCACCTCGCCGAGGTGCGTGCCGGCGAGGTCGTAGGCGGCGAGGCCGACCAGCTGGTGGTCGTAGAACTCGTCGGGGTCCTCCGGGCTCTCGTGAGCGGGTACGACGGCGCGCAGCACCGCGCCGCGCGCCGACTCCGCGGCCGTGCGGTCGGGCAGCTCCTCGAAGCTGGCGAGGAGCACGCCCTGATGCCAGCGGGTGCGGCTCACGGTGAGGGTGCGGGCGGCGAACGCGGAGCCGCGCGGCGCCTCGACCTGGAGCACCGCGCCGTCGGCGTACCGGCGCTCGGGCTCGTCGGTGCGCACGTCGACGGTCACCTCACCGCGGATGCCGTGCGGCTTGCCGATCCGGCCGACGACGACCTCGAGCGATTCCATGTGGGCATTCTCCCGGAGATGCGAGCGACCCCGCACATCGGTGCGGGGTCGCTCGGACTGTTCAGCTCAGCGGCGGTCGGTGTCGACGAAGTCGATCCGAGTGCCGCTGTTCCCGGCGATCGCGGAGATCACGGTGCGGAAGGCGGTCGCCGTGCGACCGCTGCGACCGATCACCTTGCCGAGGTCGTCGGGGTGGACCCGGACCTCGAGCACCGAGCCGCGGCGCAGCTGCTTGTCGCGCACGACCACGTCGTCGGGGTGGTCGACCACTCCGCGGACGAGGTGCTCCAGCGCGTCGGCCAGCATCGGCTCAGGCCTCGGCGTTCTCGGCGGCCGGGGTCTCGGCGGTCTCCGCGGCGGGCGCCTCCTCGACCTTCTCCTCGACCTTGTCGGCCTTCTTCTCGGCCTTCTTCTTCGCGGTGGTCGCCGAGGCCTTCGGCTCGCTGGCGGCCTCCTTGAGGGCCTCGTTGAAGATCTCGAGCTTGTCGCGCTTGGGCTCCTTGACCTTGAGGGTGCCCTCGGCGCCGCCGACGCCCTTGAACTTCTGCCAGTCACCGGTGATCTTGAGGATGGCCTCGACGGCCTCGGACGGCTGCGCGCCGACGCCGAGCCAGTACTGCGCCCGCTCGGAGACGACGTCGATGTACGACGGGTCCTCCTTGGGGTGGTACTTGCCGATCTCCTCGATCACCGCGCCGTCGCGCTTCTTGCGCGAGTCGACGATGACGATGCGGTACTGCGGGACCCGGACCTTGCCCAGGCGCTTCAGACGAATCTTGACGGCCACGTTTGTGGTGTCTCCTTGAGAACTGGTGGTGGGTGAGCCAGGACGGCCAGGTGGGGAACACCGGCGCCCGGACTCGGACGGGTCCTGCCACCACCGGTTGAGAGGGACCGGACGTCGCAGAACTCAGTCGGACAGTCTGCCACGGCTCGGCGGCCGGACCGAAATCAGGCCACGACCCGACCTCGCAGGACGACGCGCGACGGCTCGATGAGCACCGAGAGATCCTCGACCGGGTTGCGCGGGTAGATCACGAAGTCCGCCGGGTCGCCCTCGTCGAGGCCCGGGTTCCAGCCGAGCCAGGCCCGGCCGCGCCACGAGGCGGCGCCGAGGACGTACTCGTTGGGCAGGCCCATCGCCGCCATCGCCAGGATCTCCTCGTGGAGCACGCCGTGGCGCGCCGACCCGCCGCCGTCGCTGCCGACGTAGAGCGCCACCCCGGCGTCGTACGCATCCATCAGGACCGCGCGCCGGCGGGCGTGCAGCGACTCCATGGTGGTGCTGTACGCCGGGAACCTGTCCCGCGCGGCGGAGACGAACTCCGGGAACTTGTCGGTCTGCAGCACGGTCGGGACCAGCGCGACACCGCCGGCGACCATCTGCTCGATGTGCGCGCTCGTGAGCCCGGTGCCGTGCTCGATGCAGTCGATGCCGGCAGCCAGCAGCGGGGCGATCGAGTCGGCCCCGAAGCAGTGGGCGGTCACCTTCGCCCCCTGGGCGTGGGCGACCTCGATCGCGGCGATGACCGCGTCGGCGGGGAAGGACGGCATCAGGTCGCCCTCCTCGCGAGAGATCCAGTCGCCGACCAGCTTCACCCAGCCGTCGCCGTCGAGCGCCTGCTCCGCCACGGTCGCGACCAGGCCGTCGGGCTCGACCTCGACGCCGTAGCCGCGCAGGTAGCGGCGGGTGCGGGCGACGTGGCGCCCGCAGCGGATCAGCCGCGGCAGGTCCTCGCGCTCGTGGACCCAGCGGGTGTCGGCCGGCGAGCCGCAGTCGCGGGTGAGCAGCACGCCGTTGTCGCGGTCCGCGATGGCCGTCCGCTCGATCTCGGCGTCGTCGACCGCTCCCCCGTCCTCGAGGCCGAGATGGTTGTGGGCGTCGACCAGGCCCGGCACGATCCAGCCCTCGCCGGCGCTCTCGGCACCCGCCAGCCCGGCCGGGCGCTCGTAGCTGATCCGGCCGTCGACGACGTACACCTCCCGCGTCTCGCCGTCGGGCAGGACCGGACCGGAGAACCGCAGCGCACTCACGTGGCCGACGCTACCGGGCGCCGCATCAGAGCCGCGAGAGCAGCCAGGTCGGCGAGAGCGTCGTCGCCCCGACCCCATGCACGCGCGCGTCGAGCGCCCGGTCGGCCGTGACCACCACGACCCGACCGGTGCTCTCGGCCGCCTTGCGGGCCTCCGCGAGGATCGTGGCGTCGCCGTCCTTGGGCGCATGCACGGTGCGGACATGGGCGTCGCGGCCCGCGCGTACGCCTCCCTTGGCCTGACCCTCGAGGACCAGGACCACGACGTCGTACTCGATGTCGGCGACAAGGAGCTGCTCGTGGAGGCGGGCCGCGGCGCCCGACCGGTCCTTCCACCAGCCGTCCGGACGCGCGCCGACGACGTTCGCCCCGTCGACGATGAGCGTGGAGGACATCTCGTCTCCTGACCTACTCGGTTTCGGCTCGCCGGCCCTCACTTGAGGAACTTGGAGAAGTCCTTCGGCAGCTGCAGGTTCTCGGCCGCCGCCTCGTAGTCGATGTCCTGGCCGATGCCGAACGGGTTCGGCTTCGCCTCGGCGGCCTTGGCCTTGGCGGCCGCGGCCTCCTGCGCCGCCTTGGCCGGGTTGCCGGAGCGGCGCGCGCCCTTGCCCTTGGCCTGCTTCGCCTTCTGCTTGGCGCTGACCCGCTTCCCGCCCCCGGGGCCGCCCATGCCGGGCATGCCCGGCATCCCGGGCATCCCGCCACCGCGGGCCATCTGCATCATCATCTTGCGCGCCTCGAAGAAGCGGTCGACGAGGCCGTTGACGTCGGAGACGGAGCGGCCCGAGCCCTTGGCGATGCGGGCCCGGCGCGAGCCGTCGATCAGCTTGGGGTTGGCGCGCTCGGCGGGCGTCATCGAGCGGATGATCGCCTCGATCCGGTCGATCTCGCGATCGTCGAAGTTCTCGAGCTGCTCGCGGATCTGGCCCATGCCGGGCAGCATCCCGAGGATCTTCTGCATCGAGCCCAGCTTCTTGAGCTGCTGCATCTGGGCGAGGAAGTCGTCGAGGGTGAAGTCGCCCTGGGTGAGCTTCTCGGCGGCCTTGAGGGCCTCGTCCTGGTCGAAGGCCTTCTCGGCCTGCTCGATCAGGGTGAGGACGTCGCCCATGTCCAGGATGCGCGAGGCCATCCGATCGGGGTGGAAGACGTCGAAGTCGGTCATCTTCTCGCCCGAGGAGGCGAACATGACCGGCTTGCCGGTGACCTGGCGGATGGACAGCGCGGCGCCACCGCGGGCGTCGCCGTCGAGCTTGGTGAGGACGACGCCGTCGTACCCGACGCCGTCGAGGAAGGCCTGCGCGGTGATCAGCGCGTCCTGACCGATCATCGCGTCGACGACGAAGAGCACCTCGTCGGGCTGCACGACGTCGCGGATCGCGGCGGCCTGGCCCATCATCTCCGCGTCGACGCCGAGGCGACCCGCGGTGTCGACGATGACGACGTCGTGGAGCTTGCGCTTGGCCTCCTCGATCGAGGCCCTGGCCACGGAGACCGGGTCGCCGACGCCGTTGCCCGGCTCGGGCGCATAGACGGGTACGCCGACCTTCTCGCCGTTGACCTGGAGCTGCTGGACGGCGTTGGGACGCTGCAGGTCGCAGGCCACCAGCATCGGGGTCTTGCCCTGCTCCTTGAGCCACAGCGCGAGCTTGGCGGCGAGCGTGGTCTTGCCGGCGCCCTGCAGGCCGGCGAGCATGATGACCGTCGGGCCGGACTTGGCGTAGCGCAGCCGGCGGGTCTCGCCACCGAGGATCGCGACCAGCTCGTCGTTGACGATCTTGACGACCTGCTGGGCCGGGTTCAGCGCCTGGCTGACCTCCTCGCCCCGGGCGCGCTCCTTGACCGCGGCGACGAACTCCTTGACGACCGGGAGCGCGACATCGGCCTCGAGCAGCGCGATCCGGATCTCCCGGGCGGTCGCGTCGATGTCGGCCTCGGAGAGCCGGCCCTTGCCGCGGAGGTTCTTGAAGGTCGCGGCGAGGCGGTCGGACAGTGTGGCGAACAAGAGCGAGTCCTCGAGGGAGACGGAAAACGGCCAGGTTCCACTCTAGATGACTCGCCGACGGGCATGACCGGTCCGGGTCGACCTCAGCGCGGGCGTGGCGAAGGTACGCCGGCCCCGCCGACCGCCCGGCGTACCGCATGGGCGGCCGCGGCCGCCCGGGTCTCGGACAGTGCGCCCGCGGCGACCTCCTGGACGTAGAACACGTCCACGGCCTGCGGTCCCAGGGTGGAGATGTGCGCGGAACGGACCGTCATGTCGAGGGCCGCCAGCGCCGCGCTGACGAGGTGGACCACGCCGAGGCGGTCGGCCGCCCGGACCTCGATCACGGTCGCGTGATCGCTCGCCTCCGGGCGAACGACGACCGCCGGATCCAGCTCGCCGGGCACCTGCCGTGCCGCCAGCCGGGCGGCGGGGTCCACCCGACGCGAGGTCACCGCGTCCAGCTGGTCGCCGAGGGCACCGGGGTCGAGGCTGCTCTCGGCGACGTCCCAGATCGAGACGGCGAACTCCCCCTGCGACCACAGCCGGGCGGCGCGCACGGTCACCCGGCGCAGCGCGAACACCGCGGCGACGTCGGCGAGCAGGCCGACCCGGTCCTGGGCCACGACCGTGACCCGCGAGCCGTCGACCACCGGCTCCACGACGATCGAGACGTCGCCGTCGACGACGCCGGGCGGGACCGGGACCTCCTCGACCGTGAACGCCGGTGGCGCACTCCCCCGCTCCAGAGCGGCCCGGGCCCGGCGGGACAGGTCGAGGACCAGGCCGGCCCGCCACGACGACCAGGCCTTGGGCGAGGCCGCCTTCGCGTCGGCCTCGGTGAGCGCGGTCAGCAGGGCCAGCTCGTCGGGGCCGTCGACGTGCTCGAGGAGGGTGTCGATGGTGGCCGGGTCGTCGGGGTCGCGCGTGGTGGCGATGTCGGCGAGCAGCAGGTGCCAGCGCACCAGCAGAGCGATCAGCTCGACCTCGCGGGGCTCGAAGCCCATCCGGGTGGCGATCGCGCGCGCGATCGGGGCGCCGGCCACGCTGTGCTCGGTCAGCTCGCCCTTGCCGATGTCGTGGAGCAGCGCGGCCACGACGAGCACGTCGGGCCGCGACACGTCGCGGATCAGCGCGGCCGCCTCGACGCAGGTCTCGATGACATGCCGGTCGACGGTGAAGCGGTGGATGGTCGAGGCGTGCGGCAGCAGCCGGATCCGCTCCCACTCCGGCAGGATCCGGTCCAGGGCGCCGGTCTCGTCGAGCGTCTCCCACACCGGCAGCAGCCCGGGCCCGGCCGCGAGCAGCCGCACCAGCTGCCGGCGTGCCTCCTCCGGCCACGGCTCGGGCAGCGGCGGGCACTCGCGGACCAGCCGGGCCGCGGTCGGCGGCGCGAGCACGACGTCGCGCACCGCCGCCTCCGCGGCCGCACGGAGCAGCAGCACCGGGTCAGCGGCCGGCTTCACGCCGGCCTGGAGCACGATCTCGCCCCGCGAGAGCGCGACGCCGGGCGCCACCCGCTCCAGCTCCGGGCGCCGCGGCCGGGCCGCCGGGGTGCGTCGTACGGCGTCGTCGGCACGGCGCCAGGCCAGCCGCGACAGGTGGGTCACCCGTCGCCCGAGCTCGCGCACGTAGCGCTGCGCGGATGCCTCGTCGGACAGCCCGAGGGCCTCGGCGAGCGGACCCCAGTGCTCGGGGGCGATCCGGTCGGAGGCCCGGCCGGCTGCGGCGTGCAGCAGGTCGCGGACGTCGAGCAGCTGCTGGCGGCAGCGCTCCAGGTCGGCCGCCGGGACGTCGACCAGCCAGGTCGCGGTGAGGCTCTTGAGCACGGTCGCGTCGCGCAGCCCGCCCTCGGCCTCCTTGAGGTCGGGCAGCGAGAGGTGGGCGAGCTCGCCGACCAGCCGGTGCCGGCTGCGCACCAGCTCACGCAGCTCCGGCAGCCGCTCACGGGCCTGGCGCCGCCAGTGGGCGAGCGTGGTGGTCCGCAGCCGCAGTGCCAGGCTGTGGTCACCGGCGATGTGGCGCACGTCGAGCAGCCCGGACGCCACCCGCACGTCGTCCTCGGCCGCCGCGAGCATCTCCGGCAGCGTACGGACCGCGTGGTCGAGGTTCTCCCCCGAGTCCCACAGCGGGTACCAGACCTTGCTCGCCAGCTCGTGCCAGCGCTCCTCGTCGACGCCCTCGTCGGCCACGAGCACCACGTCCAGGTCAGAGTGGGGCGCCAGCTCGGCCCGCCCGTAGCCGCCGACCGCCACCAGGGCGACGCCGGTGTCAGGGCCGCCCGCGGCGTCGTACGCACCCAGGCACAGGGCGTCGGCCGCCTCGGTCCGGGCGGCCCGCTCGGCTGCGGTCATCCCTGGCCGTGGCCGAAGTGGGGGCGGGCACCGCCGGTGGCGGTGTGCAGGTCGTAGGCGGTCTCGGCGTGGATGGCCAGGTCGACGCCGGCCACCTCGTGCTCCGCGTCGACCCGGAAGCCGACGGTCCGCTCCAGCACCCACACCAGCAGCGCGGTCATGGTGAAGGAGAACACGAGGGTCACGCCGGCCGCGACCAGCTGCCTGCCGAGCTGGTCGACTCCCCCGCCGTAGAGCAGGCCGTCGACGCCGGTCACCGAGGACGACGCCAGCAGGCCGATGAGGATCGTGCCGACCAGGCCGCCGACGAGGTGGACGCCGACGACGTCGAGGGAGTCGTCGTACTTGAAGGTGTACTTGAGCCCGACGGCCAGCGCGCAGATCGAGCCGGCCGCGACGCCGACGAGCATCGCGCCGAACGGGGTGACCGAGCCGCAGGACGGCGTGATCGCGACCAGACCGGCCACCACGCCGGACGCGGCGCCGAAGGAGGTGGCGTGGCCGTCGCGGAAGCGCTCCACGCCGAGCCAGGCCAGCAGCCCGGTGCAGCCGGCGAGCAGCGTGTTGACGAAGACGATCGCCGCGGTGTTGTCGGCCGCGAGCGCGGAGCCGGCGTTGAAGCCGAACCAACCGAACCACAGCAGGCCCGCGCCGACCATCACCAGGGTCAGGTTGTGCGGCTTCATCGGGTCGCGCCCGAAGCCCACCCGGCGTCCCAGCACGAGCGCCGCGGCGAGTCCCGCGGCGCCGGAGTTGATCTCGACCGCCGTACCTCCGGCGAAGTCGAGGGCGCCCAGCCGCCCGGCCATCCAGCCGCCGCCGAAGATCCAGTGCGCGACCGGGGCATAGACCAGCACGGTCCACAGCGCCGCGAACAGCAGCCAGGTCCCGAACCGGGTGCGGTCGGCGATCGCGCCGGCGATCAGACCCACCGTGATGACCGCGAACAGGCCCTGGAAGGCGGCGAACAGGGTGATCGGGTACGACGCGTCGGGGTCGGCCTCGAGCATCCCCTTGAACCCGAGGAACTGGGTCGGGTCGCCGACCAGCCCGCCGCCGAGGCCGTCGCCGAAGGCCACCGAGTACCCGACGAGGACCCACACCACCATGACGACCGCGAGGGCCCCGAAGACCATCATCATCATGTTGAGGACGCTCTTGGAGCGGACCATGCCGCCGTAGAAGAAGGCCAGGCCCGGCGCCATCAGCAGGACCAGGGCGGCCGCGGCGAGGAGCCAGGCGGTGTCACCGGCCGCCGAGGCAGGTGCGGCGGCGGTGACGAGGAGCAGATCGGGCACCCCGACACTGTGCGGGGACTTTGTTTCGCACGTGTAACGCGTCTCCCGGCACCGGTTACGCGCGGGTGAAGCCGGTGCCGCAACACAACGTCATTCGTTCCGTGGGCGATCGCCCACGGAACGAATGACGTTGCGCTGGGAGTCAGAGCGCGGCGGTGTCGGTGTCGCCGGTGCGGACCCGCACCACGGACTCGACCGGGCTCACCCAGACCTTGCCGTCACCGATCCGGCCGGTGTGGGCCGTCTTGGTGATGATCCCGACGATGTCGGCCGCGTCGGCGTCGTCGACGACGATCTCGATCCGGATCTTGGGGACCAGCGCGATGTCGTACTCCGCGCCTCGGTAGACCTCGGTGTGGCCCTTCTGCCGGCCGTAGCCGCTGACCTCGCTGACCGTCATCCCCGTGACGCCGAAGGCCTCGAGCGCCTCACGGACGTCCTCCCACTTGTGCGGCTTGATGACCGCGGTGACCAGCTTCATGCGCTTACCTCCGAAGGGGTGGACGTGCTCAGGAGCGAGGTACGACGAGCGGCACCGCCGCCGGTGGTGAGATCGTAGGCGGCCTCGCCGTGCTCGGCGAAGTCGATCCCGTCGACCTCGTCCTCCTCCGGGAGCCGCAGGCCGATCGCGGCTCGGATCCCGAGACCCACGACCAGGGTGGCGATCGCGGACCAGACCATCGCGAACACCACGACCACGACCTGGACGACCAACTGCTGGGCGCCGCCACCGGTGAGCAGGCCACCGTCGTTGGAGGCGAGGAAGCCGACGCCGATGGTGCCGACCAGGCCGCCGACGAGGTGGACACCGACGACGTCGAGCGAGTCGTCGTACCCGAACCGGTACTTGAGGCCGACGGCGAGGGCGCAGATGCCGCCGGCGACGAGGCCGAGCACGATGGCGCTCCACGGCACCAGGTTGCCGCAGGACGGCGTGATCGCGACCAGGCCGGCCACGACGCCGGAGGCGGCGCCGAGGGAGGTGGCGTGCCCGTCGCGGAGCTTCTCGACGAGCAGCCAGCCCATCATCGCGGCGCAGGTGGCGAGCGTGGTGTTGAGCCAGACCAGGCCGGTCTCGGTCGTGTAGTCGTCCAGGTTGACGATCGAGCCGACGTTGAAGCCGAACCAGCCGAACCAGAGCAGGCCGGCGCCGATCATGGTCAGGGTCAGGTTGTGCGGCTTCATCGGCTCCTTGCCGAAGCCGAGCCGGCGGCCGAGCAGCAGCGCGAGGACCAGGCCCGCGACACCGGCGTTGATGTGGACCACGGTGCCGCCGGCGTAGTCGATCGGCGCCACCTCGGCGCCGCCGTCGCCGGAGAAGAGCAGATCGGCCAGGCCGCCCTCCACGCCGCTGAGGAACCCGCCGCCCCACACCATGTGCGCCAGCGGGAAGTACGACAGCGTCACCCAGATCGGCAGGAACACCAGCCACGCCGAGAACTTCATCCGGTCGGCCACCGCACCGCTGATCAGCGCCGCGGTGATCACCGCGAAGGTCAGCTGGAAGGCGACGAAGACGTAGTTCGCGGGATCGGTGCTCTCGAGCCCGAACTGCGTGAACGGGTTGGAGAAGAGCTTGCCGATCTCCTTGCCCGTCGCGCCGTCGGCGGTGGCGAAGGTCGTGCTGTACGACATCGACCAGCCCCACAGGGCGTACACGATGCCCACCACGCCGAGGGCGCTGAAGGACATCATCATCATGTTGAGCACCGACTTGGTCCGGCTCATGCCGCCGTAGAAGAGCGCCAGGCCCGGGGCAGTCATCAGGAGGACGAGCGAGGCCGACACCAACATCCAGGTGTAGTAGCCGTTTTCCATGAACCGAACGATCGGGGGCCGACGTTTCGGGGCCGGCCGCCCGATGTTTCAGCCCGGTTACGGGTCGGGCCGGTCGGTTACGGCGTGATGAACCCCGCGGCGCCCGGACTCAGCCCAGCAGCGCGTCGACGAAGGCGGCCGCGTCGAACGGCGCCAGGTCGTCGGGCCCCTCGCCGAGGCCGACCAGCTTGACCGGTACGCCGAGCTGGCGCTGCACCGCGACCACGATGCCGCCCTTCGCGGAGCCGTCGAGCTTGGTGAGCACGATGCCGGTCACGTCGACGACCTCGGAGAACACCTTGGCCTGGATCAGGCCGTTCTGGCCGGTGGTGGCGTCGAGCACGAGCAGCACCTCGGTGACCGGCGCCTGCTTCTCGATGACCCGCTTGACCTTGCCGAGCTCGTCCATCAGACCCTGCTTGTTCTGCAGCCGGCCCGCGGTGTCGACCACGACGGTGTCCACCCCGCGGTCCACGCCCTGCTTGACAGCGTCGAACGCCACGCTGGCCGGGTCGCCGGCCTCGGGACCGCGCACCACCTCGACGCCGACCCGCTCGCCCCAGGTGGCCAGCTGCTCGGTCGCGGCGGCGCGGAAGGTGTCGGCCGCGGCGAGGAGCGCCGTGCGGTCGTCGGCGACCAGGATCCGGGCCAGCTTGCCGACGGTGGTGGTCTTGCCGGTTCCGTTGACGCCGACGACCAGGACGACGCCGGGGGCCTCGCCCTCGCCGCTGACCCGCAGCGAGCGGTCCATGGCCGGGTCGACCAGGTTGATCAGCTCCTCACGGAGCACCGCGCGTGCGTCGGGCGCCTGGCCGCCCTCGACCCGCAGGCGGGTGCGGAGCCGCTCGACGAGCTCCTGGGTGGGCGCGACCCCGATGTCGGCGGCGAGGAGCAGGTCCTCGATCGCCTCCCAGGTGTCCTCGTCGAGCTTCTCGCGGCTGAGCAGGCCGAGCAGGCCGCGGCCCAGCGCGTTGGAGCCCGCCAGCCGCTGGCGCAGCCGGACCAGGCGCGAGGCCGGCTTCTCCGGTGTCTCCAGGGTCGGTGCGGCGGGCTCCTCGACCCCCGGGGTCTCGGCCTCCGGCTCCTCGACCTCCGGCGCCTGGACCGCGGTGTCCTCGATCGGAGGCGCCTCGGGCGCTGCCGTCTCGACGGTGGTGGCCGGCGGGACGATGACGTCCGTGGTCGCCTCGGGCACACGCGGCGCGCGGCGCGCCCGGGTCCCGACGAAGCCGAGGATCGCGAGGACGCCGACGACGGCGATCCCGATGACGAGGTAGAGCCAATCCTGCATGCGCTCATCCCATCACGCCGCCCGGCCGGGGCCGAAACGACGGGTGGGGAACCCGCTCAGGTCAGCCCAGGCGCTGCAGGTCGCGCTCGTCGTCGGCCAGCACGGGCGCCGAGTCGACGGCACGGCCCAGGGCGTCGCCCAGCCACGGGACGACGGGCATCTGCTCCCCGCGCTGCGGATAGGCGACATAGACCGCGACGAGCGCCGACACGGCAAGACTCAGCACAACGCCAAGCGCAACGAACAGCACCTTCGACTCCTCCGAGCAGGGATCGTTCCGGGCAAACGGTGTCTCCGATCGTACGCGGCGCCCCCAAGCCGCGACGCCGTCCGGGCCGCGCGCGCCCGTTCTCGCGGAGAGCCACGCTGGTGCTAGCGTCGAGCGACCGACAGCGAGGCGACGAAGAGGGCAGCAGACGGTGGAGCCGGAGATCCTTGCCGACAGCGGGCGCGAGCTCGCCCGGCTCCGCGAGGACCTCTCGACGTCCCGGCTCGAGCTGGCGGCCCTGCGTCAGCAGCAGGAGGCCGACCGCGAGCTGCTCGCCACGGCCGGGCAGGCCGAGGAACGGCTGACCCGGCTGGCGGTCGCGGCCGCGGACGGGTTGCGCAAGCGCGAGCGGAGCCGCCTGTGGGTGGGCTCACTGCGTCGCTGGGTGTTCCCCGATGCGCCGACCAGGGCCGAGCGCGCCGATGTGGCGCTGATCGAGGCCTCGGAGCTCTTCGACGGCCCGTGGTACCTGCGTCGCTATCCCGGGGCCGCGGCCAGCGGGATCAGCCCGGCCCTGCACTACCTGCGTCACGGCGCCGGAAGCGACCGGGACCCCGGGCCCGCCTTCAACACCCGCTCCTACCGACGTCAGCACCGCGAGATGTCCGCGACGGACAACCCGCTGCTGCACCACCTGCGCTCGGTCGCCGCCGACCACCCATGACACGACCCACCCTCACGCTGGAGCAGTTCAGGCAGTCCTGGCGGTCGTTGGTGGCCGCGTGGGAGGTCCAGGCGCGCCAGGACGCGGACGCCGCCGACGCGCTGCTCGCCCGCGTCCTCGACTCCGGGCTGCCCCCTGCCTCCGACACGGACGCCACACCGAGTGCCGAGGCGCTCGTCGCGTGCGAGATCGAGCTGATCCGCCGCGCCGGCACGATGGATCCGCAGGCCTACGCGCGCGCCAACCACGACCTGAAGGTGCTCCGGGACGAGCGGATGGGCCCGATCGAGCACTTCTGCCGCATCGGCTGGCGCTGGCTGCTCAGCCCACGCGTCGACTTCGACGTGTGGTGGTACTGGTGCGAGCATCTCGATCCCACCCGCGACGACATCAACCCGCTGTTGTTCCACCTGCTGGTCGGGCAGCGGGCCGGGCTCGCCACCGCACCGGCGCCCCCGCGCCGGTCGACTGACAGACCGGACAGGTCGGACCGGCCACGACGCGTCTGCCTCTTCGCGGCCTTCGACGTCGACGGCGTCGTCGACGACTACGTCGTGGAGTACGTGCGCGAGCTCAGCCGCCACGCCGACGTCTACTACCTGGCCGACGGCGCGATGGCCCGTGCCGAGCTGGACCGGCTGGCCGGGATCACCGCGGGTGCCTGGGCGATCCCCCATGGCCGCTACGACTTCGGCTCGTACGCGATGCTGGCGACCGAGCTGGTCGGCTGGGAGACCATCGAGCAGTACGACGAGATGCTGTTCGCCAACGACAGCTGCTACCTGCTGCGCAGCCTCGACGACACCTTCGCCCACCTGGACGCCAGCTCCGCCGACTGGTGGGGCATGCAGGTCACCAAGCGCGACTTCGCCCGCGCCGAGGGACACACCGAGCCGATCCCGCTGGCGCAGGCCAAGACCCTGCGGACCGAGCGGGACCGGTGGAACCCGCACTACCGGACCCACCTCAGCTCCTACCTCGTCGGCTTCCGGAGGCCCGTGCTCATGGACCCCGGCTTCCGCCGGCGGCTCGGCGCGGTGGTTCGTCAGAGGCACAAGGACCTGGTGATCCTCAAGTACGAGATCGGGATCAGCGACTACCTGATCAACGCCGGCTTCGACTACGACACCCTGGTCCCGGCGCTGTACCCCTTCCATCCGCTCTACTCCGCCGACTTCTTCGACCTCGTGGCCCAGGGGTTCCCGCTCCTCAAGCGGAACTTCATCGGCGAGAACACGTTCACCGCCGACCTCGGGCGCTGGCAGGAGCGGATCCTCGAGCACGTCCCGGACGCGCCGGTCGCGCTGTTCGAGCGCAACCTGCTGCGGGTCGCCCCCGCCGACAAGCTCGCCCGGACGTCTCGGATCCGGACGCTGCCCAACGGCTTCGTCGACTACCTGTGGCTGCTCAACCGGGTCGAGCTGCCGGCCGAGGACCGGGTCACGCCGCGGTTCGACCACTGGTGGGCATTTCCCGTCTCGACGACCGAGCAGACCCTGACCGGCAACGAGCGCGCCATCTTCGAGGAGGTCCGATACGACCCGTCGATCCGGAAGGTCGTGCTCACGCGGTCCCGCGAGCTGGACCTGCCCGGCGAGAACGTCGTCGTGCTGCCGCTCGCCAGCCGGGCCGGCCAGGAGCATCTCGTCCGCTGCGGCCAGGTGTTCGTGCGCCACAGCGTGGACCTGGCGTTCCCCTGGCAGCTGGTGCTGGACCAGCACCGGGTGATCGACGTCGGCGACGGGCTCCCCGTCCCCGACGCCGCCCGCGAGGCCAAGCATCTGCTCTCGCCCCTCCCCCCGCCGCGCGCACCCCGCGCCCGACGGCACGTCGTCGTCACAGGCCGCGGACGTGACACCCGCGCCGACGAGACGACCCGCGAGGACGACGGCATGCCGGTCGAGGTGTGGCCGACCGGGCAGCCTCGGCACGCCTTCCTGCTGCGTCCCGAGGCCGACCTGCCCGACGACCTGCGTGCGGCACTCTCGTCCGTGCGCGCCGAGCTCGACAGCCGTCGCCTCGTGCTGTGGCTGACGACCAGCGGTACGGCGCCCGCCGGCCTCGGTCCGGCCGAGATCGCGGCGCTGGGCGCGTGGGCCGAGCGCTGCCACGTCGCGCTCGGGGTGCGCACCAACGCCGACGCACATCGTCTCGCCGAGCTCGACCCCCTGCTGCTGACGGTGCGCCGCCACCCGGCGATCGAGGTGCTCCTGCGCGCTGCCGACCTGCTCGTGACCGACGACGCCCAGCTCCTCGCCGAGCGTCTCGTCACCGGCGACCCCGTCGTCACCCTCGGCGACGGGGCGAGTGACGAGGCGCCCGGACCGGTGGTGCGCTCCGGTGCGGACCTGCCCGAGGCCCTCGACCGGGCGCTCGGCGCGCCCACCGCCGACGACGTCGACCGCTACCGGCGCTGCCGGGACCGGCTCGTCGGCCCGGTCGACGACCAGGCGGCGTGGCGCGTGGTCCACCAGGTCCGGCGCAGCAGCCTCACCGTTCCCGCACCAGCGGCGCGAGCACCTCGCGGATGAGGTCGGGCACCGGCGTGGTGGGCCGGGCGGGGTCGGTGTCGTCGACGTACACGTGGACGAACCGGCCCTCCGCGCAGGCGAGCGCGCCCTCCCCCTCGGGGGCACCCTGGAAGAGGCCGACCCGGTAGACGACCGACGACGTCCCGAGCCGCTCCACGGCCAGTCCGAGGTCGATCGGGCGGGGGTAGCCCATCTCGGCGAAGTAGCGGCAGGTGACCTCGGCGACCACGCCGATCGCCGGCAGCCGGCGGATGTCGGTGCCGGTGGCGTCGTGCAGGTGGGCGTTGACGGCGGTGTCGATCAGGTCGAAGTATCGCGCGTTGTTGAGGTGGCCGTAGACGTCGTCGTCGGACCAGCGCGTGGTCGCCGTGCGCCAGACGCGGTACGCCGACCGGTCGGGTCGGGCGCGGTCGGGCTCGCTCATGCCGGGGTCACCGTGGAGTGGTTCATGCGGACTCGTCCCGCAGCCGCTGGCTGATCACCGCCGACACGCCGTCGCCGCGCATCGTCACGCCGTAGAGCGCGTCGCCGACCTCCATGGTGCGCTTCTGGTGGGTGATGACGAGCAGCTGGGAGTTCTCGCGCAGCTCCTCGTAGATCTCCAGGAGGCGACCGAGGTTGGTGTCGTCGAGGGCGGCCTCGACCTCGTCGAGGATGTAGAACGGCGAGGGCCGGGCCTTGAACAGGGCGACCAGGAAGGCCACGGCGACCAGGGAGCGCTCGCCGCCGGAGAGCAGGGAGAGGCGCTTGACCTTCTTGCCGGGGGGCCGGGCCTCGACCTCGACGCCGGTGGCAAGCATGTCGGCCGGGTCGGTGAGGACCAGCCGGCCCTCGCCGCCGGGGAAGAGCCGGGCGAAGGTGTGGTCGAAGGCCTTCGTGACGTCGGCGTACGCCTCGGTGAAGACCTGCTCCACCTTCACGTCGACGTCCTTGACGATGTCGAGCAGGTCCTTGCGGGTGGCGCGCAGGTCCTCCAGCTGCTCGGAGAGGAACTGGTGACGCTCCTCCATGGCGCTGAACTCCTCCAGCGCGAGCGGGTTGACCCGGCCGAGCATGCCGAGCGCCTTCTGGGCGGTCTTGAGGCGCTTGGCCTGCTCCTCGCGGACGTAGGGCACGGTGCGGGGCTCCGCGTCGTCTGCCTCCTCCTCGACGGGCGGCTCGAGGACGGGCACCGGCTGGTCGGGGCCGTAGTCGGCGACCAGGCCGTCGGGCTCGAGGCCGAGCTCCTCGAGCGCCTTGGTCTCGATCTGCTCGATCCGCATCCGCTGCTGGGCGCGGGCCATCTCGTCGCGATGGACCGAGCTGACCAGGTCCTGGTGCTCCTTGCCGAGGTCGCGCAGGGTCTGGCGCACGACCATCAGCTCCTGCTCGCGGCCACGGCGGGAGTCCTCGACCGACTGCCGGCGGGCGGTGGCCTCCGCGATCGAGGCCTCGAGGCGGGCGAGCACGAAGGTGACGGCGGTGGCGACGGCCTGACCGGCGCGGCCCTCGGCCAGCAGCCGGGTGCGCCGCTGCGCCGCACGGGCGCGGGCCTGGCGCTCGGACTCGGCGGCCTTGCGCATCTGGTCGACCCGACCGTGCAGCGCGCGCCCCCGCTCCTCGGAGGTGCGCAGCGCCAGGCGGGCCTCCATCTCGGACTGCCGGGCGGCACGGGTGGCCTCGACCAGGCGCTCCTGCTCGGTGGTGTCGGGCTCCTCGTCGCTGTCCTGCTCGGCGGTGGCCAGGCGCTGCTCCAGCTCGGCGAGGCCGACCAGGGCCTGCTCACGGGAGGTCTCGGCCTGGGTGATGGCCTCGGTCATCCGCTCGGCCTCGGCCCGTGCGGCGCGGGCCAGCGAGCCGTGCTGGCCGAGCTCCTCGGCCACAGCGGCCAAGGTGGCGTCGGACTCGTGGAGCCGGGCGAGGGCCACGTCGACGCGCTGGCGGCCCTCGACCCGCTCGTTCTCGAGGCGGGCGAGGTCGAAGCCGAGCCGCTCGGCATCGGCGACCGCCTCGGTGAGCGCCTCGGCGGCCTCGTCGACGGCGGCCTGGATCTCGATCAGGCTCTGGGTGGCGTGGGAGCCGCCCGAGGCGAAGTGGGCGCCGAGCAGGTCGCCGGCGCGGGTCACCGCGACCACGTCGGCAAGGGCGCCGACCAGGGTGCGGGCGGCGTCGAGATCGTCGACGACCGCGACCTTGCGCAGCAGCCGGTTGAGCGCGGGCCGGATCTGGGCGGGGCACTCCACCACGTCGACGGCGTACGACGTCCCGGGCGGGAGCGCCGGCCAGGCGGCCGTGGTCTCGGCCGCTCCCCCGCCGAGCAGCATCCCGGCCCGGCCCAGGTCGTCGCTCTTGAGATGGTCGATCGCGGCCACGGCCGTGTCGGCGTCGGTGACGGCGACCGCGTCGGCGGCCGCGCCGAGGGCGGCGGCGACGGCGCCCTCGTAGCCGCCGCGGACGGCGACCAGCGCGGCGACCGAGCCGAGCAGGCCGGAGATGGTGTCGGAGGCGGCGAGCAGGGCGCCGGCGCCGTCCTTGCGGGCCAGGCCGAGCTCGAGCGCCTCCTTGCGCGCGCTGAGGCCGGCCTTGTCGCGGTCGGCCTGCTGGGCCTCCTCGCGGACCTTGACCAGCCGCTCCTCGATGTCGTCGAGAGCGGCGACGGCGGCCTCGTGCTCGGCGTCGAGGCCCTCCTCGCCGGCGTCGAGGCCGGCGACCTTGGTCTCGAGCGCGGTGAAGTCGCGCTGGGAGCGCTCGGCGCGGGCCAGCGCGCCGGCACGCGCGGCCTCGAGGCGGCCGATCTCCTCCTCGGCCGCGTGGGCGCGCGAGCGCAGCGTGTTGACCTGACCGTGCAGCCGGGCCAGGCCCTCGCGGCGGTCGGCGGCGGCGCGGAGCAGGCCGGCGACCCGGCGCTCCTCGTTGGCCGCGGCGTCCTCGGCGCCGCGCCGGGCGGCGACGGCCTGCTCGAGCGCGGCCTGCTGCTCGGTGACCCGGGCGGCGATCTCGGCCTCCTGGGCGGCCAGCCGCCCGGCCTCGGCCTCGATCTCGTCGGGGTCGCGACCGGCTCCGGCCTGCTCGCCCTCGGCCTGCGCACCGGCGGCGTTGCGCACCCGCTCGGCGGCCAGGCTCTGGGTGCCGCGGAAGCGCTCGCGCAGGGCGGTCAGCGACGCGAGGGTCTCCTGCGCGGCCGAGAGGGCCGGCAGGTCCTCGCGCAGCGCGGCCTCGAGCGTCGCCTCCTGCTCACGCGCCGTCGCGATCCCGGTCTCGACCTCCTCGCGCCGAGCGAGCAGCACGCTCTCGTCGGCGAGCTCCTGCTCCAGAGAGGTCCGGGCGGTCACCAGGTCGTCGGCGAGCAGCCGCGCCCGGGCATCGCGGACGTCGGCCTGCACCGTCGCCGCCCGCCGCGCGACCTCGGCCTGGCGGCCCAGCGGCTTGAGCTGGCGCCGGATCTCGCTGAGCAGGTCGTTGAGCCGGTTGAGGTTGCCCTCGGTGGAGTCCAGCTTCCGCAGCGCCTTCTCCTTGCGCTTGCGGTGCTTGAGGACACCCGCTGCCTCCTCGATGAACCCGCGCCGGTCCTCGGGGGTGGCGTGCAGGATCTGGTCGAGCTGGCCCTGGCCGACGATGACGTGCATCTCGCGGCCGATGCCGGAGTCGCTGAGCAGGTCCTGGACGTCGAGCAGGCGGCAGGTCGTGCCGTTGATGGCGTACTCGGAGCCACCGGTGCGGAACATGGTCCGGCTGATGGTGACCTCGGTGTAGTCGATCGGCAGCGCGCCGTCGGAGTTGTCGATCGTGAGCACGACCTCGGCCCGGCCCAGGGGCGGGCGGCCCGAGGTGCCGGCGAAGATGACGTCGTCCATCTTGCCGCCGCGCAGGCTCTTGGCGCTGGCCTCGCCCATCACCCAGGCGAGGGCGTCGACGACATTGGACTTGCCGGAGCCGTTGGGGCCGACGATGCAGGTGATGCCGGGCTCGAGCTGGAGGGTGGTCGCGGAGGCGAAGGACTTGAACCCCTTCAGGGTCAGGCTCTTCAGGTACACGCGGTCTCCCTTCGGGGTCGGGCAAGGTCGTTCCGACGCGGGGGAAGCTCGGCAGGCCTCACGTTACCCCGCGGGCTCGACGGATCGCCGCACCCCGGAGCGCGGCCGACGGCGAAAAGACACTCGGACCACCCGGCGCCGGCGTGCGGCGTGGGGTGGTCCGTGATTGGTGGCACCTGGGGCGACGACGGGAGTCCGTCGTCGGAGTCCTGCTCAGGCCGGCTGCATCTCCGCGTCGCCGGTCAGGATCTCGGCCGCGCGGGCCGACATCAGCTTGTCGTTCTCCTCGGAGAGGCGGAGGACGAGGGACTCCAGCTCAGCGACCCGGTTGCGCAGTCGAGCATTCTCGAGGGCGATACGGGGGTCGCGGAGGTCGCTGTTCAGGTGGCCGATCAGCGCCTTGGCCATGAAGTTGAGCCTTCCGGTTCGACGGGTGTCGGCCCGTGGGGGGCCGTCTCCAAGAGTCCCACTTCGAGACGGCCCGGTCAAACCTGGGGGTGCGTCCCGGAAGGGAGCCAGGGCGAGTGCCGGGAAGGCCGCGGGTCACCGCAACGGGGAAGGCCCGGAGACCCGGGCCCTCCCGGCACGCTCAGGGGTGCTCAGCGCCGAGCACCGGGTCAGCAGCCGTGCTGGACCTCGCCGGTGCACTTGTCGCGCCCGGCGCCGCCGTAGACGACGTCCACGCCCTTGCCGCCCTTGAGGACGTCGTTGCCACCGCGACCGCGGACGACGTCGTCGCCGGCCTTGCCCTTGATGGTCTCGCCCTTGTCGCTGCCGAGCAGGGTGTCGTTGCCGGCGCCGCCGGAGTAGGACTGCAGGCCCTTGAGGCGCACGCTGTTGCCGCCCTCCCAGGTGGCCAGGCCCAGCGCCACGTCGACGCGGACCGGCGTGGTCAGCGGCGCGAGGCTGAAGGAGTCGACGCCCGAGCCGCCCTTGACCAGCGACGTGGCGACCGTGTTGAGGCCCGGCTCGGCGGGCTCACCCGTCGCGGGCTGCGGCGCGGCCACGATGAACGCGTCCTCGCCCTTGCCACCCTTGAGGTCGCCCGAGGTGCGGTCGAAGACGACGGTGTCGTCGCCGGCGTTCATCCGCAGGGTCGTCGTGAGGTAGGTGACGTAGACGATGTCGTCGCCGGCGCCCGCGTGGATGTCGGCCACCGGGACCTGTGCCGTGATCGTGTCGTCGCCGTCGCCGCCGAACACGACGTCGTTGCCGGCGAGCACGCTCACCTTGTCGTCGCCCGAGCCCGCGTCGACGCGGTCGTCGCCGTCGCCGCCGTCGATCGTGTCGTTGCCGTCGCCGCCGACGATGGTGTCGTTGCCCTCGCCGCCGAGGACCGTGTCGTTGCCGGCGAGCACGCTGATGGTGTCGTTCCCAGCGCCCCCGTCGACCCAGTCGCTCCCGGCGCCCGTGGTGATGGTGTCGTCGCCGTCACCGCCGCAGACGGTGTCGTTGCCGCCCATGCCGTTGAAGCTGTCGTTGCCGGCGTCGAGGAAGACGACGTCGTCGCCGGGCGTGCCGGTCATCACGTCGTCGCCCGACGTGCCGACGATGGTCGCAGGCTTGCCGTTGCACTGCGCGGGGTCGTCGGCGTACGCCGTCCCGGAGACGACGGTCGTTGCCCACAGGGCGCCGCCCGTCACGAGGGCGAGTGCGCCCGCCGTACGCCGAAGATTGGTGTGCATGATTCGTACTCCTTGGGTGTCGTCGAACCTGACACCCAGCACAGCGGGGCGAGGCGCCGGAGCATTACACGGGCCGGACGCGCCGCGGCATGTAATGGATCGACCGCCCGTCCCGCTCACGGTGGTGTGTCAGGATCGATGGCGGTGGGCGAGCTCGGGGGCGTTTCGAGACTTGCTGCCGTCCGTGCCCTGACCGTCGAGCGAGGAGGCGTCCTGACCCCGCCTGTGCCCCCGCGCACCGTCGATCCTCTCGGCGAGCCGCTGGCCCGGGCCCTCGACGGCGACGAGGGCGCGTTCGGCGAGGTCTGGCGCCTGCTGCACCCGCCGCTGCTGCGCTACCTGCGGGTGCGTGAGCGCGACACCGCCGAGGACGTCGCCGCCGAGACCTGGCTGCACGTCGTACGCGACCTGCACCGCTTCTCCGGCGGACCGGCGGAGTTCCGGGCCTGGCTCTTCACGCTCGGACGACATCGCGCGATCGACGCCGGCCGGGCCCGCGCCGCGCGGCCGAGCGTGCCGACCGCCGAGGTGATCGACATCGGCACCGCGCCGAGCGCGGAGGCCGCCGCCCTGGAGCGGGTCGACACCGAGGCGGCCGTCCGCCTGGTGGCCACCTTGCCCGCGGCCCAGGCCGAGATGGTGATGCTGCGGGTGGTGGCCGGCCTCTCGGTGAGCGAGGTCGCAGCGATCGTCGACAAGAAGCCGGGCACGGTGGCGGTCAACGTCCACCGGGCGTTGAAGAAGCTGGCCCAGACACATGAGAGCCGGACCACGAGGGGGGTGAGCAGATGAGCACGGAGCACGACGGCCTGGAGGAGTTCGAGGACTCCGCGCTGGTCCGGGCGCTGCGCGCCCCCGGTACGCCGGCCGAGCTGGCCGACGAGGCACGGTTCGTCGCCGCCTTCCGGGCGGCCGGCCATCCCCCTGCCCACGGCGGTCGTGGTGGCCGGGTCGGACGCGGGAGCCGCATCGTCGGGCGCATCGGCGTCGGCGGCGCGGCGCTCCTCGCGACGGTCACCCTCACCGGCGGCATGGCCGCTGCCGCCTACACCCAGCGGCTGCCCCACTCGGTGCAGGCCATGGCCCACGACGCGTTCGGTGGCGTCGGCGTCCCGCCGGCCCGTCCCGTGACGCCGCAGACCAAGGCGCCCCCGCACACCCCCACCCCCACGGCCGGCGCCACGCAGAGCGAACAGGCCGAGCGGCCCACAGCTGACGCACACACGTCGGCCCGGCCCGACGAGCCCTCCTCGGCCACCGGCGACGCGTCGGTGGCCGTGCCCGACGCCGGTGCCACCGACCCCGCCGCCACGACACCGACGGCTCCTCTCTCCGGGTCCGACACGCCGTCGAGCGACGGCTCGACCGACCCCACCAGCCCCGGCACCGGCGACTCGAGCACGGGATCCACCACTCCCCCGGTGACCGCGACCTCCGTCGGCGCCACGACGTCCGCCCGGCGAGTCGTCACCGGCGGCCGCGCCAGCGTCACCGGGCTGGTGCGCGACGACGGCGAGGTGGTCGAGGGCGCCAAGATCACCCTGCTCCAGCGCCGCGGCGCGACCGGCTGGACCCGCGCCGGCACCGCCGTGACCGGCCACGACGGCACCGCCATCTTCGCGACCGGCCCGCTCCTCGAGACCACGACCTACCGGTTCCGGGTCGAGGTCGACACCGACGGCGACACCGAGCCGGACCGGACCCTGCTCTCCCGCAAGCGCCGGATCGGGGTGCAGCCGATCCTCACCCTGAGCGCCGACGGCACGGTCGTCGACGCCCACGCCGTCGGCGCCGGGCCCGGGGACGCCATCACGATCAGCCGGCGCGCCGCCGACGGCCGCCTGGTGCGGATCGGGATCCGACGGCTCGACGAGCAGGGCGGCGCGAGCTACGACCTGTCGTCGTACAC
Organism: Nocardioides sp. S5-5; assembly: GCF_054954065.1. Taxonomy (NCBI): domain Bacteria; kingdom Bacillati; phylum Actinomycetota; class Actinomycetes; order Propionibacteriales; family Nocardioidaceae; genus Nocardioides; species Nocardioides sp. S5-5. The sequence continues at coordinate 1,620,751 of NZ_CP199913.1, read as the reverse complement.
CGGGCGGGTGCGGGTGCTGGTCCGGGTGCTGCGCACCTCGACCCACACGGCGGTCAAGCGCTGGATCACCGTGCGGGTGCCCAGGGAGCCCAAGGCCCCGCCCACCACGGCTACGCCCTCGTCCTCGCCGAGCGCGGAGCCGTCTGACAGCGCGGGCAGTAGTACGACGACCGGTTCATGAAGGCGACCCGGCGGATCGGCGTACCGCAGCGGCCGCAGGGCTCGCCCTCGCGTCCGTAGGCGTGCAGTGAGCGGTCGAAGTAGCCCGACTCACCGTTGACGTTGACGTAGAGCGCGTCGAAGGACGTGCCGCCCTGGGCGAGGGCCTCGTTCATCACGTCGCGGGCATGGCCGAGCAGCTCGACGGCCTTGGCGCGGGTGAGGCGGTCGCCGGGGCGCTCGCCGTGCAGGCGGGCCCGCCACAGCGACTCGTCGGCGTAGATGTTGCCGACGCCCGAGATCAGCCCCTGGTCGAGCAGCAGGCGCTTCACGCCGGAGGTGCGCCTGCGCAGCCGCGCGACGAAGGCATCGTCGTCGAACTCCGGGTCGAGCGGGTCGCGGGCGATGTGGGCGATCTCGGGCGGCAGGCCGGCGCCGTCGAGCGAGACGGAGAGGCCGCCGAACATCCGCTGGTCGACGAAGCGCAGCTCGCGGCCGTGGTCGGTGCCGGTGAGCGCGAAGCGCACCCGGAGGTGTCGCTCGGCGGGCGCGTCGACCGGCTGGACCAGCAGCTGGCCGCTCATGCCGAGGTGGCCGAGGATCGCGTTGCCGTCGTCGAGCGGGAGCCAGAGGTACTTGCCGCGCCGTCGCGCGCCTTCGATCCGGCGGCCGGCCAACGCGGCCGCGAAGCCGGACGCGCCGCTCGGGTGGCGTCGGACGGGACGGTCGTGGAGGACCTCGACCATGGCGATGGTGGCGCCGGTGACGTGGCGCTCGAGGCCGGCGCGGACGACCTCGACCTCGGGGAGCTCGGGCATCGCAGGAAGGTCAGCTGCCGGCGGCGCGGCCGTCGGCGTCGAGACCGAGGGTGGCGGCGATCTCGCCGTACGCCGTCTCGGCGGCGCCCTGCTCGGCCTCCTTCTTGGAGCGGCCGGTGCCGTTGCCGTAGAGCGTGTCGCCGACCCGGACCTGCGCGGTGAAGGTCTTCATGTGGTCGGGGCCGTCGTCCTCGATGACGTACTCCGGCACGCCGAGCGACTGGTCGGCCGCGAGCTCCTGCAGCGAGGTCTTCCAGTCCAGGCCCGCCCCGAGCGCGGAGGCCGCCTCGATGAGCGGGTCGAAGAGACGGTGGACGAGGGTCGAGGAGACCTCGATCCCGCCGCTGAGGTGGACCGCGCCGATGACCGCCTCGACCGTGTCGGACAGGATCGAGGCCTTGTCGCGACCGCCGGTCGCCTCCTCGCCGCGACCGAGCTTGATGTGGGCGCCGAGCCCGATGTCGCGAGCGACGCCGGCCAGCGCGCGGGCGTTGACCACGGCCGCGCGCAGCTTGGCGAGCCGGCCCTCGGAGAGGTCCGGGTGGGCCAGGTAGAGGGTCTCGGTCACCACGACGCCGAGCACCGAGTCGCCGAGGAACTCCAGCCTCTCGTTGGTGGGGAGACCACCGTTCTCGTAGGCGTAGGAGCGGTGCGTCATCGCGCGCTCGAGCAGCTCGGGGTCCAGTGTCGGATCCCCGAGCGCTCGACGCAGCTCGACGTAGTTGGTGATGCCGCTGGCCTGACTCGACGGGCCTGGATCGACCGGGTGGGTCAGAGCACCTGGCGACGCTCGGCGCGCGCGCCGTACTGGCCGCAGGTGCCGCACGCGCGGTGCGGGAGGTGCTTGGCGCCGCAGGCCGGGTTGGCGCAGGTCACCAGCGACGGGGCGACAGCCTTCCACTGCGAGCGACGGTGCCGCGTGTTGCTGCGCGACATCTTCCGCTTCGGAACAGCCACTGTCTTCTCCTTGGTTCGGGTGCGCTCGGGGCGAGCACAGCTTTCAGCTCGTGGGGTCCTGCTGAGCTTCGTCGGTCAGCGCCGACAGTGCATTCCAGCGCGGGTCGATCGCAGCCTCGTGCGTGTGGTCCGGCTCGTCGATGAGTCGCACCCCGCACTCGGGGCACAACCCGGGACAGTCGTCCTGGCACACGGGCTGGAACGGTAGCGCGAGCACCACCGCGTCCCGCAGCACGGTCTCCAGGTCGAGCAGGTCGTCCTGGAGCATGCTGACCTCGTCGTCCTCTTCTGCTCCCTCGGAGTCACGGATGTCGTCGTAGACGAACAGCTCCTGGAACGTCACCTCGAGCTCGTCGTGGATCGGCTCCAGGCACCGCACGCACTCACCCTCCAGGGCGGCCGAGGCCGTCCCGGTGACGAGCACGCCTTCCATGACCGCCTCCAGGCGCAGGTCGAGCTCGACCGGCGCGCCCTCGGGGACGGAGAGGACTTCGATGCCCAGATCTGCTGGAGCCGGAACCGTCCGCGACACCTGACGCTGGGACCCCGGGCGGCGGCCGAGCTCGCGAGTGTCGAGCACGAGCGGCGCTCTCGGGTCCAGGGTGTTCAGGGGTTCACTTCCAGGTCCGGGCACAACAGATCACGTCGATGCTAGTGGTCGGTGTCGAACGCGGCCAAATCAAGCCTCGCGCGAGGCGAGCTTCGCGGTCAGTCGCTCATGCACCGCCGGGGGCACCAGCGCGGAGACGTCGCCGCCGAGGACGGCCACCTCCTTGACCAGGCTGGACGACACGTAGCCGAGGCTCGCGGTCGTCGGCACGAAGATGGTCTCGACTCCGGTGAGGTGGGCGTTCATCTGGGCCATCGGCAGCTCGTACTCGTAGTCGTTGCCCCCGCGCAGGCCCTTGACGATGGCGTGGGCGTCGATCTCCCGGCAGAAGTCGACGATCAGCCCGGTGAAGCCCATGACGGTCACGTTCGGGAGGTCGGCGCACGCCTCGCGGAGCATCTCCAGGCGCTCCTCGGGGTCGAACAGCCGCGACTTGGAGATGTTGGTGCCGGTCGCGACGACCAGCTCGTCGAAGAGCCCGGCGGTCCGGCGGAAGATGTCGACGTGGCCGTTGGTGACCGGATCGAAGGAGCCGGGGCACACCGCGCGAGTCATGGGGCGAGGCTATCGGGGCGCTGCGCCAGCCAGAGCACCGTCTCCCCGTACTTCTTCTGACGGCGCTTCCCGGGCAGTGGCACCAGACCGGCGGGCCAGGCCGGCTCGGGGCTGCGGCGGGAGCGCTCGACGACCACCAGCGCACCCTCGGCGAGCCAGCCGTGCTCGACGAGGAGGGCCAGGTCGGTGGCGACCGCCTCGTCGGCCAGCGGGTAGGGCGGGTCGCTGAAGACCAGGTCGTACGCCGACCGGGCAGGCTCGGCGAGCGTCGTGTGGACCGAGCGGGCCACCACGTCCGCCGCGTCGCACCCGATCGAGCGGGCGTTCGCGCGGATCAGGTCCGCCGTACGCCGGTCGGCCTCCACGAGCGTGACGGCCCCCGCCCCACGGGACCAGGCCTCGAGCCCGATCGCGCCGGAGCCGGCGTACAGGTCGAGGAGGCGCAGGTCGTGGAGCGAGCCGGCCCAGGCCTCGAGCGCAGAGAACAGCGCCTCGCGCACCCGGTCGCTGGTGGGCCGGGTGTGGTCGCCCCGAGGGGTCTGGAGTCGCCGACCGCCCGCGCGGCCGGCGATGATCCGGGTCATCTCGGGCTCCTCACGACTTGTCGACGAACTCGGCGAGCTGGGACTGCTCGAGGTCGCGGACCGCGGCGGCCAGCTCCGGCGCCTGGCCGAGCCCCGGGTCGGCGTCGAGCAGTCCCTCGGCGGCGGCGCGGGCGGCGACGATGGTGTCCTCGTCGCGCAGCACGCGCAGGTTCTCGAGGCTGGAGCGGCCACCGGCCTGGGAGGCGCCGAGGACGTCGCCCTCGCGCCGCATCTCGAGGTCGATCCGACTGAGCACGAAGCCGTCGGTGGTCGAGGCGACCGCCTCGAGCCGCGCGCGGGCCGGCGAGCCGGCCTCGATGTGGCTGACCAGCAGGCACAGGCCCGGCAGGCCGCCGCGACCGACCCGGCCGCGCAGCTGGTGGAGCTGGGAGATGCCGAACCGGTCGGCGTCGAGGATCACCATGGTGGTGGCGTTGGCGACGTCGACGCCGACCTCGATCACCGTCGTGGAGACGAGGACGTCGACCTCCCCCGCGGCGAACGCCCGCATGGTGGCGTCCTTCTCGTCGGCGGGCAGCCGGCCGTGGATGCCGGTGACCCGGAGGCCGGCCAGCGGGCCCTGGGCGAGGCGGCCGACAACCTCCTCGACGGCCGCCGCGGGCGGGCGGGGCTGCTCCTCGGTGGGTGCGTCCTCGTCGGGCAGGTCGACGGCGTCGACCTGCCCGGCCTCGGGCTCGTCGCCGGAGATGCGGGGGCACACGACGTACACCTGGTGGCCCTTGCCGACCTCCTCGCGCACCCGCTCCCACACCCGGCCGATCCAGCCGGGCTGCTCGGCGAGCGGGACGACATTGGTCTGGATCGGCGCGCGGCCGGCGGGCAGCTCGGTCAGGGTCGAGGTCTCGAGGTCACCGAAGACGGTCATCGCGACGGTGCGCGGGATGGGGGTGGCGGTCATGACGAGCAGGTGGGGCGGCGCGGCGGCCTTGTCGGTGAGCGCGGCGCGCTGCTCGACGCCGAAGCGGTGCTGCTCGTCGACCACGACCAGGCCCAGGTCGGCGAACATCACCTGGTCCTGGAGCAGGGCATGGGTGCCGATCACGATGCCGGCCTCGCCACTGGCGATCCGGGACAGTGGGCCGGTGCGCTGGGTCTTGGTCATCGAGCCGGTGAGCAGCTCGACGCGAGTGCCGTCGCCCGAGCCGAAGATGGTGCCGCCCTCGCCGAGGTCGCCGAGCATGGCCGCGATCGAGCGGTAGTGCTGCTGGGCGAGCACCTCGGTGGGCGCCAGCAGCGCCGCCTGGCCGCCGGAGTCGACCACGCGGAGCATCGCCCGCAGCGCGACCAGGGTCTTGCCGGAGCCGACCTCTCCCTGCAGGAGGCGGTTCATCGGGTGCGGCTGGGCGAGGTCGTGCTCGATCTCCCTGCCGACCGACGCCTGGCCGGCGGTGAGCTCGAACGGCAGCCGCGCGTCGAAGGCGGCGAGCACCTCGCCGACTCCCCCGGTGCGGGCGGTCGCCCCCTCGGCGCGACGGGCACGCCGGCGGCGCCCGAGCACCAGCTGGGTGACCAGCGCCTCCTCGAAGCGGAAGCGGTGGTGGGCCAGCGCGACCTGGTCGCGGTCGTCGGGCTGATGCACCCAGTCGTAGGCCTGCCGGATCCCGAGGACGTCGTACTCCTCGCGCAGGTCGTCGGGGAGCAGCTCGGCGACCGGCTCCAGCACCTGGCGGGCGAACGTGACCGCGCGGGCGATGTCCCAGGTCTCGACGCCCTTGGTGAGCGGGTAGATCGGGAACAGCGGACCGAAGTCGAGCACGTCCTCGACGCCGCTGCCCTCCTCCTCGTCGCTCATCCCGAAGATCGTCATCGCCGGGTTGACCAGCTGCCACTGGTCGCGGAACCGGTCGGCCTTGCCGAGGAAGACCCCGCGGTTGCCGACGGCGACCCGGCGAGCGTGCCAGCCGGCGGTGCCCTGGTTCTTGGCGAAGAAGGTCATCTTCAGCCGCGGGCCGCCGGTGCGCAGCACCGCCTCGACGCGGTACGCCGTGCGGCCGGTGCGGCGGTCGCGGTAGTTCTTGATCTCGCACTCGTCGATCTCGCCGACCACGCAGAGCAGCTGCCCGATGCGCAGGTTGTCGATCCGGGTCAGCGAGCCGGTCTCGAGGTAGCGGCGCGGGAAGTGGCGCAGCAGGTCGCCGACGGTCCGCAGGCCGAGGCCGTCGGCGAACCGCTTGCGCTTGGCCGGCGTGGCCGCGCCGAGGACCGTGGTCAGCGGGGAGTCGAGGGTGATCACCGGTGCTCTCTCATTCGACGGACATCAGGAGCGGGTAGCGCTCCTGGCCACCGTCGTACACCACGACGTCGACATGGGGGTGGAACTCCTCGACCCAGGCACTCGCCCGGTCGGCCAGGCCCTCGGCGTCGGCGCCGCTGACGATGGTGACCAGCTCGCCGCCCGCGGCCAGCAGCCGGTCGAGGACGACGAGCGCCACCGAGCCGAGGTCGTCGCCGACGACGGCGAAGTCGCCCGCGATGACGCCGAGCGCGTCGCCGGGCTCGCAGGGCCCAGCCATCGTCATCGCCTGCCGGGCCGCGATGGTCACGGCGCCGTGGCGCACGTGGCGGGCGGTCGCCGTCATCTCGGTGACGTCCTGGTCGAACCCGCGGCCGGGCTCGTGGACCGCGACCGCGGCCAGGCCCTGCACCTGGGTGTACGTCGGGATCACCGCGACCCGCAGGCCCCGGCTGCCGTGGTCGACCTCGGCGGTGCTCGCCGCCGCCAGCGCCGCCCGGATCGTCGGCTCGTCGTTGGGCAGCACGACGACCTCGCTGGCGCCGCACCTGGTGATCGCCTCCAGCAGCTCCCCGGTCGACGGCCGCCGCCCGGGACCACCGCGGACGACCTCGGCGCCGGCCTCCTCGAACAGCTCGGCCAGGCCCGGACCGGCCGCGACCGCCACGACGCGGCGCCCGGCGAGGGGGATCGGGATCTCCGCTGTGGTCTGAGCGACGGCCTGGGCGGCGATCTGCTCGGCGAAGTGGGTGACCCGGATCCGATGCGGACGGCCCGTCTCGAGGCCCACCTCGATCGCGGCGCCGACGTCGTCGGTATGCACATGCACGTTCCACAGCCCGTCGCGCCCCACCACGACCACCGAGTCGCCCAGCTCGCCGAGCCGCTCGCGCAGCCGCGGCGCCTGGTCGTCGTCGGTGTCGAGGAGGTACATCACCTCGTACGCCGGGCCGTCCGCGCTCAGCTCGTCGGCCGCCGGCTCGACGTGGGGCACCGGGATGACGTGGCTGCCGAGCGGCGCGGTCACCGGGATCGGGCGGCGCCCGGTCAGCACCGTCTCGGCCGCGTCGAGGATCACCGACAGACCCCGGCCGCCGGCGTCGACCACCCCCGCGTGCGCGAGGACCTCGAGCTGCTCGGGCGTGTGACCCAGTGCCTCCCGAGCGGCCGCGGCCGCGGCGGTCAGCACGTCGCTGCTGCGCGCCCCGGGCTCGGCGGCGGCCGTCGTACCGGCATCGGCGGCGGCGCGCATCACGGTCAGCATGGTCCCCTCGACCGGCTCTCCCACGGCGGCGTAGCTCGCGCTCGACGCCTGCTGGAGCGCCTCGGCCATGACGATCGCGTTGCGCTCCGCGGCGCTCGCGCCGGCGATGCGGCGAGCGGCGGCGCCGAGCATCTCGCTGAGGATCACACCGGAGTTGCCTCGCGCACCGAGGAGCGCGCCGCGGGCCAGCGCGGCGACGGGCACCCCGACGTCGGCCACCTCGTCCGGGCGCTCGACGTCCTCGCCCAGGGCGTTGCGGATGGCGTCGCGGGCGGCGACGACGGTCAGGTACATGTTCGTGCCGGTGTCGCCGTCGGGCACCGGGTAGACGTTGAGGGCGTCGATCTCCTCGCGCGCGCCCGCCAGGGCGTCGACCGCGATGTCGACGAACCGGACCACCGACGAGAGCGCGATCCCACTCCGCCCCTCCCCGGGCACCGTCCGCTCGTCCATCGGGGTCACCCTAGAGGACACCGCGCCGATTTCGGCGGGTACGACCCGGTCGGCTATTCTCATCCGGTTGCCCGAAGCGCCCTTTGAGCGCGCGGGCCGCCCGTGAAACTTAGATCCGCGATCCAGGAGTGACAACCATGGCCGCCGTGTGCGACATCTGCGACAAGAAGCCGACGTTCGGCAACAACCGGCCGTGGTCGCGCAAGATCACGAAGCGCCGCTTCAACCCCAACATCCAGCGCGTGCGCGCCGTCGTCAACGGCACCCCGAAGCGCATGAACGTCTGCACCGGCTGCCTGAAGGCCGGCAAGGTCACCCGCTGACCTGACGCTCCTTCTCTCACCGACCCGCCGCGCTCGTCGTGGCGGGTCGGTGTTTTTCCGCCGACCCGGCGCAAAACGAACACATTTTCGCGGTTCGTTTTGCGCCGGGTCGGGCCGCATCGGGAGTTCATTCGCGCCGGGTCGGTCAGAAGTGGGTCCAGCCGGCAGGACCGTCGTAGGCGCCGCCATCGACGGTGACAGACAGGTCGCCGCGGACGGAGACCGAGCCGATCCGGGTCCAGCCGTCGGGCAGGGCGACGTCGGGCGGGAAGGTGGCGAGCAGCGGGTGGTCCTCTCCCCCTCCGAGGATGAACTGGAGCGGGTCGGCGCCGGTGGCCTGGCCGACGGCGAGGAGCGGCTCGGGTACGTCGAACGCGGCGGTCTCGACGTCGATGCTGACGCCGGAGTCCTCGGCGAGGTGGGCGGCGTCGGCGAGCAGGCCGTCAGAGACGTCGATCATGGCGGTGGCGCCGGCCTCGGCGGCGACCGGCCCGGCGGCGTACGGCGGCTCGGGGCGACGGTAGGCCTCGACGAGCACGCGCGGCGAGCGGAAGCCGCGGCCGAGGACGGCGAGGCCGCCGGCGGACCAGCCCTGGCGGCCGCAGAGGGCGAGCACGTCGCCGGGGGCGGCGCCGGAGCGGCGGACCGGGGAGACGGTGCAGACGCCGATCGCGGTCACCGAGACGACGACCTGGTCGGCCCGGGTGACGTCGCCGCCGACCAGCCCGGCGCCGACCGAGGCGCACTCCTCGGCGAACCCGCGGGTGAAGTCGAGCGCCCACTGGGCCGGCAGGTCGGCGGGCGCGGCCAGCCCGACGGTGAGCCACTGGGCCCGTCCGCCCATGGCGTTGATGTCGGACAGGTTCTGGGCGGCGGCACGGCGCCCGACGTCGTAGGCGTCGACCCAGTCGCGGCGGAAGTGCCGGCCCTCGACCAGCACGTCGGTGGACACCACGACGTGGCCCTTGCGGACACGGAGCACCGCGGCGTCGTCGCCCGGTCCCACCAGCACGTCCTCCCCGGGCGCGGTGGTGGCGACCAGCTCGGCTATCCGGGCGATCAGCCCGAACTCGCCGAGGTCCGCCAGCGTCGTTTCGGGGGCGATCGGGTCAGCCATGCCCCCATCCCACCAGACGTACCCACGAGTAGATCCGCCGGCTCGCGAGTTCTGTTCCGTCGGGGGCGCGCGGTAGGTTGAGGCAGTTCCACCACACCAATCCGGCGGGAGCGTGACCCCATGACGGTGCAGGCCTACATCCTGATCCAGACCGATGTCGGCAAGGCGGCCGAGGTCGCCCGCGAGGTCGGCGCGATCGCCGGCGTGACGCTGGCCGAGGACGTCACCGGACCCTACGACGTGATCGTGCGTGCCGAGGCCCGCAACGTCGACGAGCTGGGCAAGCTCGTGGTCTCGAAGGTGCAGAACCTCGAGGGCATCACCCGCACGCTCACGTGCCCGGTCGTCCACATCTGACGCTCGCCGCCCTCGCTCTGCCGCTCGCCCTGGTCGCGACCGGGTGCGGCGGGCCGGTGCAGGTCGACGTACCCGAGCTGCCGGCCGCCGACCGCGCCACCTGTGACGCCTTCGCCGCCGACCTGCCCGCGACGCTGTACGACGAGAAGCGGGTCGCCCTCGAGCCGGCCGACGCCCCTGCCGCGGCGTACGGCGACCCGGCGATCGTGGTGCGCTGCGGCGTCGGCACGCCGAAGGGCTTCGACGAGACCGCGTCCTGCGAGTCGGCCAATGGGGTGGGCTACTACCTTCCCGACGAGCAGTACACCGACCAGGACCTCGACCTGACGCTCACCACCGCCGGCTACCGGCCGCGGATCGAGGTACGCATCCCCGCGCGCTACCGGCCGAACGCCGGGCCGGCCGCGATGGCGGTGCTGGCGCCGCTGGTCAAGGAGCACCTCACGCTCGTCGACGACTGCGACTGATCTCGGTGCTCAGCGCAGGCCGGTGTCGCGCCGCAGCGCCAGCGTGAGCAGCCGGTCGACCAGCTCGCCGTACCCGACGCCGGTGGCGGCCCACATCTGCGGGAACATCGACAGCGGCGTGAAGCCGGGCATCGTGTTGAGCTCGTTGACGACCAGCGAGCCGTCGGGCATGAGGAAGAAGTCGACGCGGGCGAGGCCCTCGCAGCCGACCGCGGTGAACGCCGCCGCGGCCATCGCGCGCATCCGCTCCTCCACGCCGTCGGGCAGGATCGCGGGCACGTCGAGCTCGGTGTGCTCCTCGGGCAGGTACTTGGCCTCGAAGTCGTAGAACTCGTGCTCGCCGGTGATCCGGATCTCGGCGGGCAGGCTGGTCTCGACGCCGCCGTCGAGGGCCTCGAGTACGCCGCACTCGACTTCGCGGGCGCCCTCGGCGGACACCTCGACGAGCACCTTCGGATCGTGCTCGAGCGCGCCCTGGATGGCGTCGTCGAGCTCGTCGGGCGTGTGGGCCTTGGCGATGCCGATGCTGGAGCCGCCGCGGGCAGGCTTCACGAACAGCGGGTAGCCGAGGGCGGCGACGCGCGCGCGCACGGCCTGCGCGTCGGCCTTCCACTGCCGGGCGGTGACGGTCTCGCTCGCCATGACGGGCAGGCCGGCGTCTTGGAGGACGACCTTCATGAACGCCTTGTCCATGCTGACCGCCGACGCGAGGACGCCCGAGCCGACGTAGCGCACGTCGGACATCTCGAACAGGCCCTGGATGGTGCCGTCCTCGCCCCAGGGGCCGTGCAGCAGCGGGAAGACGACGTCGACCTCCCCGAGCGCCCGCGGTGTCTCCGCCGGCTCGTTGACGACGAGGTCGGTGCCGGCGGTCGTCCGGGCCAGGGCGACCGTGGCTCGGTCTGCGTCGACGGACGGCAGCTGCCCGGCACCGGTGATCCGGTGCCGCTGCGGGTCGTCGACCTCCAGCACCCAGCGCCCGTCGGTCGCGATGCCGACAGGGACGACGTCGTACTTCTCACGATCGATGGCCTGCAGCACGCTCCCGGCGGTCACGCACGAGATGGCGTGCTCACTGGAGCGACCGCCGAAGACGACAGCGACGCGGACACGGCGGCCGGTGGGAGAGCTCATCGGCGAAGACCCTACCTTTGGGACATGTCCGGATCCGAGTCCGCACCCCGCCCACCCCGCCCACTCCGCCCCGCGACCGTCGCCGTCACGGCCGGGCGGCCGCCGCACGAGCCCGACCAGCCGATGAACGTGCCGATCACGATGACATCGACGTACGGCGCCACGGGTGACCTGGAGTACGGCCGCTACGGCAACCCCACCTGGTCGGCGTTCGAGGCGACCCTCGGCGCGCTGGAGGGCGGCCGGGCACTGGCGTTCTCCTCGGGCATGGCCGCGGTGACCACGGTCCTCGACCTGGTCGGCATCGGCAGCAGCGTGATCGCGCCGCGGCACGCCTACAACGGCTCGGTGACCGCCCTCGCCGACGCCGAGTCCCGGGGCCGGTTGAGGGCGACGCTCGTCGACGTCACCGACACCGCCGCCGTGATCGCCGCGCTGCAGGCCGACGAGGACTGCGGCCTGCTGTGGCTCGAGTCGCCGACCAACCCGGCGCTGGAGATCGCCGACATCCCCGCCCTGACCGCCGCCGCCCACGAGCTCGGCATCCGCGTCGTCGTCGACAACACCTTCGCCACTCCCCTGCTCCAGCAGCCGCTGTCCCTCGGCGCGGACATCGTCGTGCATTCCGCCACCAAGTACATCGCCGGCCACAGCGACGTCCTGATGGGCGCGATCGTGGTTGCCGACGACGAGGTGTACGGCGCTCTCAAGGGCCGACGCGACCTCGCGGGCGCCGTACCGGGGCCGTTCGAGGCCTGGCTGGCCCTGCGCGGCCTGCGCACTCTCCACGTCCGCCTCGAGCGCGCCGCCGCCAACGCAGCCGAGCTCGCCCGCCGCCTCGCCGACCACCCCGCCGTCGCGGAGGTCCGCTACCCCGGCTTCGGCGCGATCGTCGCGCCCGTGCTGGCCGGCAGCGCCGACGCCGGCGACTTCCTGGTCCGCGCGACCTCGCTGTGGGTGCATACCACCTCTCTCGGCGGCGTGGAGTCGACCTTCGAGCGTCGGCGGCGGTGGAAGCTCGAGCCGGCCACCATCCCCGAGGGACTGGTCCGGCTGTCCGTCGGCATCGAGGACGTCGAGGACCTGTGGGCGGACCTCGAGCAGGCGCTGGACCGGATCGATGCCTAGTGTCCTGTCCGGTTGTTCCGGTAGCTATTTGTTGATCGCGCGGCAGTAGCCCGCGAGGCGTTCGAGGATCTCGTCGGCGGTCTTGTGCCATACGAAGGGTTTGGGGTTCTCGTTCCAGGCCTCGACCCAGGCGGTGATGTCGTCGGCGAGGGCCTTGATGCTGCGGTGGGCCGAGCGTTGGAGCTTCTTGGTGGTCAGTGCGGAGAACCACCGCTCGACGAGGTTCATCCAGGAGCCGTAGGTCGGGGTGAAGTGGAAGTGGAACCTCGGGTGGCGCAGCAGCCAGTCGTGGACTGCTGGGGTCTTGTGGGTGGAGAGGTTGTCGAGGATGACGTGGACGTCGAGCTCGTCGGGGACCTCGGTGTCGATCTTGTCCAGGAACGCGATGAAGTCGGCGGCCTTGTGGGACTTGCGCAGGTCGGTGATCACTGTGCCGGTCGCGATGTTCAGTGCGGCGAACAGGTCCAGGGTGCCGTTGCGGAGGTAGTCGTGAGTCGCCTTCTGCGGGGTGGTGGGCAGCATCGGCAGGATCGGGGCCGAGCGGTCCAGGGCCTGGATCTGGGGTTTCTCGTCCACGGCGTACACGGCTGCCGCGACGGGAGGAGACATGTACAGGCCCACGAGGTCGCGGATCTTCTCGATCAGGTCGGGGTCCGGGGAGACCTTGAACTCGTCTTGACGCCAGGGCTTGAGCCCGAACGCCCGCCAGATCTCCGACACGGTCTGCCGGCCGATGCCGTGCCGCTGGGCCAGCTCCCGGGTCGACCAGTGAGTGGCGTCCTTCGGGGTCTCCTCAAGCGTGTCGACCACGATCGCTTCGACGACCTCGTCACTGACCCTGCGTCGCGCACCCGGACGGGGCGCGTCTCCGAGGCCTTCGAGGCGATCAGCGGCGAACCGGTGGCGCCACTTGGCGACCGTGACCTGGTTGCAGCCCAACTCTTCGGCGATCGCGGTGTTGGTCTTTCCCTCGCCGCAGGCCAGCACGATCCGCGAACGCAGAGCCAACGCCTGCGACGACGAGTGGCGCCGAGCCCACCGTTGCAGTGTCTCCTGCTCGTCGTCGGTCAACTCGATCGTGACCGTCGGTCGTCCTGCTCGTCGCATCACCGGCTCCATCCTGTCGAGGCTCTTGCCTCTTCAGAACCCGGCCCAGCCTACGAAATTCCCGAATCCCCGATATTTCTTAGCGGAACAACCGGACGGGACACTAGCTCAACTCGGCCTTCGTGTCCCGCGAGATGAACGCATCCATCAGCTGCGAGGTCGTCATCCGCCCCTGGACCACCTCGTCGACCGCATCCACGATCGGCGCGTCCACCCCGGTGCGGGCGGCGAGGGCGCGCAGCGAGGAGCAGGACTTGGCGCCCTCGGCGACCTGGCGGGTGGAGGCGTAGATCTCCTCGACGGTCATGCCCTGACCGAGCTTCTCGCCGAAGGTGCGATTGCGCGAGAGCGGCGAGGAGCAGGTGGCGACGAGGTCGCCGAGTCCGGCGAGGCCCATCAGGGTGAGCGGGTTGGCGCCGAGGTTCATGGCCAGGCGCGCGGTCTCGGCGAGGCCGCGCGTGATCAGCGAGGCGGTGGTGTTGTCGCCGAAGCCCTGGCCGACGGCCATGCCGACGCAGAGGGCGACGACGTTCTTGTAGGCGCCGCCGAACTCGCAGCCGAGGACGTCGATGCTGGTGTAGGGCCGGAACGCCGGCGAGTGGAGCCGGCTCTGGAGCAGGGTGGCGACGTTCTCGTCGGCGCAGGCGACGACCGAGGCGGCGGGCTCGCGGCGGGCGATCTCGCGGGCCAGGTTGGGGCCGCTGACGACGGCGATCCGGCTGGCGCCGACGTCGCCGACCTCGGCGATCACCTCCGACATCCGCTTGAGGGTGCCGAGCTCGACACCCTTCATCAGCGAGACGAGGACGGCGTCCGGCTCGACGTAGGGCAGGAAGGTCGGCAGGTTGTCACGCAGCGACTGCGAGGGGACGGCGAGCACGACGACGTCCGCGCCGGCCAGGGCCTGCTCGGGGTCGTGGGTGGCGGTGATCCGGCGGGGCAGCTCGATGCCGGACAGGTAGTCGACGTTCTCGTGCTGCTCGTTGATGGCGGCCGCGACCTCCTCCCGCCGAGCCCACATGCTCACGTCGTTGCCTGCGTCGGCCAGCACGATCGAGAACGCCGTCCCCCAGGAGCCGGCGCCGAGCACCGCGACCTTGTTGCCCATCAGCTGCCCGCCTTCTTGCTCTTCTTGAACCGGTCGCCGCGCACAGCCATGTCGTAGCGCTCGGCCGGCGCGCTCTCGCCCCGCACCAGCTCCAGCTGGTGGGTGATCGCGGTCATGATCCGCTCGGTCGCCTCGTTGACGACGGCGATCGTGCGCTCCTTGGCCCGCAGGTCATCGAGCTCGACGGGCGGCCCGACCCGCATCACCACCTTGTGCCGAGGCATCAGGTGCGGGCGCTTCGTGTACGGCGGCAGGATCTCGTGGGCGCCCCACTGCCCGACCGGGATCACCGGGCAGCCGGTCGCGAGGGCGATCCGGGCGGCGCCGGACTTGCCCTTCATCGGCCACATGTCGGGGTCGCGCGTGATCGTGGCCTCGGGATAGATCACGACGCACTGGCCCTCATGCACCGCGTCGACCGCGGCGGCGTACGCGCCGACGGCGTCCTTGGTCTCCCGCTTCACCGGAATCTGGCCCGCGCTGCGCAGGAAGTAGCCGAGCGCCTTGTTGTCGAAGAGGCCGGACTTGGCCAGATAGCGCGGCTTGTAGCCGTGGTCGTACACGAGGTGCGCGGCGGTGAGCGGGTCGACGTGGGAGATGTGGTTGAGGGCGATGATGAAGCCGCCCGTGCGCGGGATGTTGTCGCCGCCGATCCATTCGCGTCGGGTGGTCGCGATGAGCGTCGGCTTGATGATGGGTACGGCGATGTTGAAGGCCCAGCCCCGCTTCTCCTGCAGCTTCCGCACGCTCACGAGAATGCAGGTTACCGTCCAGTGACACCGGCCACTCCCGGGCACGTCGACGGGGCCTGACAGGATTCAGGGGTGTTCACGCGTCCCGGCTCCTTCGCCGTGCTGCTCCCGGTGAAGTCACCCGGCACCGGCAAGTCCCGGCTGTCGACGCTGAAGGACGCCGAGCGGGCGCGACTGGCCGCCGCCTTCGCCACCGATGTCGTCGATGCGTGCCTGCGAACCGACGCAGTGGCGGGCGTGCTGGTCGTCAGCGACGACGCCGACTTCGCCGCCACCCTGGCCGCCCGGGGGGCGCGCACCTGCACGGATCCGGGCGGCGGCCTCAACCCGGCGCTGCGCCATGCGGCTGCTCGGCTGCGCGCGAGCAGGCCGGACCTGCGTCCGGTCGCGCTGTGCGCCGACCTGCCCTCGCTCGTGCCCGGCGACCTCGCCGCCGCGCTCGCCGACGCGGGGTCCCGGCCCGGACCGTGCTTCGTGCGCGACGCCGACACGACGGGAACCACCCTCTACTCCGCGGCGTACGACGACTTCGCCCCGCGCTTCGGTGCCGGATCGGCTGCCGCGCATGCCGGGTCCGGCGCCCGTCCCCTGGGCGGGGAGCTGGCGACACTGCGCCGCGACGTCGACGACGTCGACAGCCTGGCGGGAGCGATCGCGCTCGGCGTCGGCGAGGCCTCGAGCGCCGTACTGCGGGCGATCGGGCCGCTCACGCAACGGTCCTGACACGCCGAACGGGCCGCACTCCTGTGAGGAGTGCGGCCCGTTCGGCGTGATCGGCGAAGCAGGCGTCAGGCCTTCTTCGCGGTCTTCTTGGCCGGAGCCTTCTTGGCGGGGGCCTTCTTGGCCGGAGCCTTCTTCGCGGCGGGCGCCTTCTTGGCCGGAGCCGCCTTCTTGGCCGGAGCCTTCTTCGCAGGCGCCTTCTTGGCCGGCGCCTTCTTGGCCGGAGCCGCCTTCTTCGCGGCGGTCGCGGCCTTCTTGGCCGGGGCAGCGGCCTTCTTGGCAACCGCGGTCGCGGCCTTCTTCGCCGGGGCAGCGGCCTTCTTGGCCGGCTTCGGCAGAGCCGGAAGCTTCTTGGCGCCGGAGACGACGTTCTTCAGGTCGGCGCCGGCGCTGAACTTCGGGACCGACTTCTTCTTGGTCTTCACCCGCTCGCCGGTCTGCGGGTTGCGGACCCAACGGGCGTTGCGGACGGCCTTCTCGAAGGAGCCGAAGCCGGTGATGGCGACCTTCTCGCCCTTGGCGACCTGACGGGTGATCGTGTCGAGAACCGCGTCGAGAGCGTGCGCCGCGTCCTTGCGGCTTCCCTCGAACCGGTCGGCCAGCGCGTCGATCAACTGAGACTTGTTCACTACCTGTCCTTCCGAAACGCCGCGCTGGGCGTCCCTTTGGGTGTTGCGGCCGAGCCCTCGCCCAGCCGTCCTTTCATGGGAACGCTAGGCACTACCAGGCACAGTCACAATCACCACGCCGAAGTTGGTGCGTCTTTTTTCGCGATTTCGGCGCTATTTCGGCTGTTTCGGACCCTTTTTCGCTCTCGGCGGCCGTCGGACGCTCTCCGGGCGAATGCGGAAAGGCGACGGGCCGATTCAGCGAAAGTCGCGAATCGGCCCGTCGTAGAGCGGTTTCAGCCCGTTCTCATGCGTGCTGGGTGACCGGCTTCCAGCTCGGACGACCGCTCTCGTACGCCGCGATGTCGGCCTCGTTGCCCAGCGTGATGCCGATGTCGTCGAGCCCGTTGAGCAGCCGGTAGCGGGTGTAGTCGTCGATGTCGAACGGCGCGACCAGGTCGCCGCAGGTGACCGTGCGCGACTCGAGGTCGACGGTGATCTGCGTGGTGGGCGCGGCCTCGATCGCCGCCCACAGCTGCTCGATGACGTCCTGCTCGACCGGGACCGAGAGCAGTCCGGCCTTGCCGGAGTTGCCGCGGAAGATGTCGCCGAAGCGGCTCGAGAGCACGACCTTGAAGCCGTAGTCCATCAACGCCCACACGGCGTGCTCGCGTGAGGACCCGGTGCCGAAGTCGGGACCGGCGACGAGGATCGAGACGCCCTGGTACTCGGGCTTGTTGGCCACGAACTCCGGGTCGTTGCGCCACGCGGCGAACAGGCCGTCCTCGAAGCCGGTGCGGGTCACGCGCTTGAGGTAGACCGCCGGGATGATCTGGTCGGTGTCGACGTTGCTGCGGCGCAGCGGGAGCGCCGTACCGGTGTGGGAGGTGAATTTCTCCATGACGCTGTCTCCTTCTCAGACCAGCTCGGCGGACAGGTCGGCCGGAGAGGCCAGCGTGCCCTTGACGGCGGTGGCCGCGGCGACGGGAACCGACACCAGGTGCGTGCGTCCGCCCTTGCCCTGGCGACCCTCGAAGTTGCGGTTGGACGTCGAGGCAGAGCGCTCCTGCGGCTGCAGCGTGTCGGGGTTCATGCCCAGGCACATCGAGCAACCCGCGCCCCGCCACTCGGCGCCGGCCTCGATGAAGACCCGGTCGAGGCCCTCCTCCATGGCCTGGTTGCGCACCCGCACCGAGCCCGGTACGACGAGCAGCCGGGTGCCGTCGGCGACCTTGTGGCCCTTGATGATGTCGGCGGCGAGGCGCAGGTCCTCGATCCGGCCGTTGGTGCAGGAGCCGACGAAGACGGTGTCGACCTTGACCGAGCGCAGCGGCTGGCCGGCCTCGAGACCCATGTACTCCAGGGCCTTCTCGGCGGCGACCTTGTCGGACGGGTCCTCGAAGTCCTCCGGCGAGGGGACGTTGGCGCCCAACGGCGCGCCCTGGCCCGGGTTCGTGCCCCACGTGACGAACGGCGTCACGTCGGCAGCGTCGATCACGATCTCCTTGTCGAAGGTCGCGTCGGCGTCGGTGACCAGGGTCGTCCAGTGCGCGACAGCGGCGTCCCACTCGGCGCCCTTGGGCGCCTCGGCCTTGCCCTCGATGTAGTCGAAGGTGGTCTGGTCGGGCGCGATCAGACCGGCCTTGGCGCCCCACTCTATGGACATGTTGCACACCGTCATCCGGCCCTCCATCGAGAGCGCCTCGATGGCCTCGCCGCGGTACTCGACGATGTAGCCCTGGCCGCCGCCGGTGCCGGTCTGCGTGATCAGGTAGAGGATCAGGTCCTTGGCCGTCACCCCCTCGGCCAGGCTGCCGGTGACGGTCACGGCCATGGTCTTCGGCTTGGCCTGCGGCAGGGTCTGCGTGGCGAGGACGTGCTCGACCTCGGACGTGCCGATGCCGAACGCGATCGCGCCGAAGGCGCCGTGGGTGCTGGTGTGCGAGTCACCGCACACGATGGTCATCCCGGGCTGGGTCAGGCCGAGCTGCGGGCCGACGACGTGGACGATGCCCTGCTCGACGTCGCCGAGCGGGTGCAGCCGCACGCCGAACTCCTCGGCGTTCTTGCGCAGGGTGTCGACCTGGGTCTTGCTCACTGGGTCGGCGATCGGCTGGTCCCAGTCGATCGTCGGGACGTTGTGGTCCTCGGTCGCCAGGGTCAGGTCGGGACGACGCACCTTGCGGCCGGTCAGGCGCAGGCCGTCGAAGGCCTGGGGGCTGGTGACCTCGTGGATGAGGTGGAGGTCGATGTAGAGGAGGTCCGGCTCCCCCGGGGTCGATCGGACGACGTGCTCGTCCCACACCTTCTCCGCCAGGGTCTTGCCCATGACTCGCTCCTCCTCGTTCGGGTCGTCGACGGCACCTCTGCCGTCGACCGTGATCCAGCGTACTCTTGCATCCCAGGATCCGAGACGGCAGTATTGCCATATGGACAACTCGAGCGGCGTCGGCGTTCTCGACAAGGCGGCCCTGGTGCTCACGGCACTGGAGTCCGGCCCGGCCACCCTGGCGGGCCTCGTGGCAGGCACCGGCCTGGCCCGGCCGACGGCCCACCGGCTGGCGGTCGCGCTCGAGCACCACCGCCTCGTGGCCCGCGACATGCAGGGCCGCTTCGTGCTCGGGCCGCGTCTCGCGGAGCTCTCCGCCGCGGCCGGCGAGGACCGGCTGCTCGCCACCGCCGGTCCGGTGCTCGCGCGGCTGCGCGACATCACCGGCGAGTCCGCGCAGCTGTGGCGCCGCCAGGGCGACCACCGCGTCTGCGTCGCCGCCGCCGAGCGCCCCTCGGGCCTGCGCGACACCATCCCGATCGGCTCCCAGCTGACCATGCGCGCCGGCTCGGCCGCCCAGGTACTGCTCGCCTGGGACGACCCGGAGCGGATCCACCGCGGCCTGCAGAACTCCGCGTTCTCCGCCGCCGAGCTGTCCGCGATCCGGCGCCGGGGCTGGGCGCAGTCGGTCGGCGAGCGCGAGCAGGGCGTCGCCTCGGTGTCCGCACCCGTCCGCTCCCCCGGCGGCAAGGTGATCGCCGCGGTCTCGGTCTCCGGCCCGCTGGAGCGGCTCTCCCGCCAGCCCGGCCGGATGCATGCGCCCGCGGTGCTCGCCGCCGCCGAGCGACTCTCGGAGTCGCTGCGGCGCGCTGCCGCCGAGTAGCCCTCCGACAGCCTTCCGAAGGGCGGGCCCGGAGTAGTACTCTCCATCAACCCACGCCTTCGGGAGACGCCCATGTCCAGGTCGACCATCACCGCCGTCGCGGCCAGTCTCGCGGTGGCCGCCGCGACCACCGTCCTCTCGACCGGACCAGCGCTCGCGCGCCCCGCGGCCGCCGGCGACCGATCGGTCTACGTGCCGGTCGCCCCGTGCGCGCTGCCGGTCGTCAAGCTCAAGAAGAAGCGTCAGGTCGTCGTGCCCGTCGCCGAGCGCTGCGGGGTCCCGCCGGACGCCGTCGCTGTCACGCTCGCCCTCCAGGCCAAGGGATCCAAGCCCGGCGCCCTGCGGACCTGGGCGACCGGGGGCGGCCCGCCCCGCACCCCGGTGCTGGCCTGGTCCGCGGCCCGCAAGGCAGTGGCGACCCAGGCCGCCGTCAGCCTGGGCGGCGGCCAGATCACCCTCGCCGGCACCAAGGGCAAGACCAAGGTGAACGCCGACGTCGTCGGCTACTACCGCCGGGTCCCGACGAGTCACACGCTGTCGATCAGTCCGTGGGCGATGGTGCTGACCGGCTCCACGACGGCCGGCTACGGCACCACGAACGGCTGCGTCACGAACTTCGACTCCTCGACCGCCGGCGGCAGCGTGCCGCTCACCCTCCCGGTGGGGTCGCGGATCACCTCGATCACGGCCGCGGTGTACGACGGCGGCGGGGCCGACGCCTACACCCTGAACCTGGTGCGCTACCGACCCACCTCCACCGGCCTGAGCTCCGACGGCACGACCCCCCTCGCCTCCGGCGGCGCTGGGAACATCGTCGTGACCACGACCACCACGGCCGTCGACCAGATCGTCGACGACCAGCACTCCTTCGCGATCACGATGTCGAACCTCAAGAGCTTCAACAACGGCCTCTGCGCGCTGAAGGTGACCTACGACGACCCGTCCTGACTCGGACGCTCCTCTGGGGGTGTCGAGCCCCTAGCAGCGTCTCGGCTGGGATCCGTGACCGCAGGCTCAGAACAGGGCGTCCTCGTCGCGCTCGAGGTCGAGCAGCAGTTGCTTGCGCTCTAATCCGCCGGCATACCCGGTGAGCGTGCCGTTGGCGCCGATCACCCGATGGCACGGGATCACGATCGGGATCGGGTTGGCACCGTTGGCGGTGCCGACGGCTCGCGAGGCGGCGTTCGTCTTGCCGAGACGGGCCGCGATCTCGCCGTACGACGCGGTCTCGCCGTACCCGATGCCGAGCAGCTGGGCCCAGACCTGGCGCTGCCAGGCGCTGCCGGCGGGCGCGAGCGGCAGGTCGAACTCCGTGCGCTCGCCGGCGAAGTACTCGGCGAGCTGGCGCGCGGCCGTGACCAGCACCGGCTGGTCGGCGCCATGGACGCCCAGCGGCCGGACGCCGTCACGGAACGGCGAGAACTCGATCGCGGTGATCGCGCCGTCCTGCTCGACGAGGCGCAACGGCCCGATGGGCGATTCGATGACGGTCCACATGACAGTGCTCATCCTTCCAGCGAGGTCCACAGGTGCAGGAGGGCGTACGAGCGCCAGGGCGCCCATCCCTCGGGGTCCACGACGCCGTGCGGCGCCAGGGCGTTGCGTACGCCGACATCGGTCGGCAGCCACACGTCGGGGTGGCCGAGCGCGCGCAGCGCGATGTAGTCGGCCGTCCAGGGGCCGATGCCGGGCAGGGCGAGCAGGCCGCGTCGTACGTCGCCGCGGTCCGGGCCGCGGTCGAGCACGACGTCGCCCGCCGCGATCGCCGCGCACAGCCCGACCAGTGCCCGGCCGCGGGCGCGCGGCATCCGGAACTCCTCGGGCGCGAGCGTCGCGACCGTCGCCGCGTCGGGGAACAGGTGCGTCAGGCCGGGGATCCCGGTCTCGACGGGTTGCCCGTGCGCGGCGACCAGGCGGGCCGCGGCGGTGCGCGCCGCGACGACCGTGACCTGCTGGCCGAGGACCGCGCGCACCGCAACCTCCGCGCCGTCGACGTGGCCCGGCACCCGGAGTCCGGGCCGGGCGGCCACGAGCGGCGCCAACAGCGGATCGGTGGCCAGGTGGGCATCGACGGCCACCGGATCGGCATCGGCATCGAGCAGCGCGCGCATCCGCGCGAGCGCGGCCGTCGTGTCGCGCAGGTCGTCGAGGATCAGCCGCACCGGCAGGTACGACGACCCGACGCCGTCGAGGTCGGCCAGCTCGATCCGTGCGACACCCGGGCCGCGGGGCAGGTCGAGCGTACGGGCATAGGCGCCGCTGCCGTCGGCGCGCACCTCGGCGACCTCGACGCCCGGCACCGCGCGGTCCGCGAGGAAGCGGAGCAGCGCGGAGCCGCGGAAGGGCACACGTACGGCGATCCGCAGGTCGATCGCGCCCGGTACCTGACTGCCGGCAGGCGACTTCCGGCCGCGCAGACGGCTCGGCGTGGCGTCGTACACCTCGAGCATGGTGTCGTTGAACTGCCGCACGCTGGAGAAGCCCGCGGCGAACGCGACGTCGGCGAGGCTGAGGGTCGTGCTCTCGACGAGCGCGCGGGCGGTCTGGGCGCGCTGGGTGCGGGCGAGCGCGAGCGGGCCGGCGCCGAGCTCGCTGGTCAGCAGCCGCGAGAGATGGCGTGAGGTGTAGCCGAGCCTGGCGGCGAGACCCTCGACCCCCTCGCGGTCGACGACACCGTCGGCGATCAGCCGCATGGCCCGGCCGGCAACGGTGGCGGCGACGTTCCAGTCCGGACTGCCGGGCGTCGCGTCGGGCAGGCAGCGCTTGCAGGCGCGGTAGCCGGCGGCCTGGGCCGCGGCAGCCGTGCGGTGGAAGGAGACATTGCGGGACGCGGGGGTGCGGGCCGGGCAGGACGGGCGGCAGTAGATCCCCGTCGAGCGCACGGCGGTGTAGAAGACGCCGTCGAAGCGGCGGTCGCGCGACTGCACGGCGGTGTAGCAGCGCTCGAAGTCGAGCTGCTCCGGCGTGGTCACTGTGCTGTCCATGTCCCCATCCTGCCGCCCGCCACCGACCGTGGCTCGCGGAAATCGGACATGACGATGACCCCGAGGGGGCCGGTTCTGCCACGCTGCTCCCATGGCGGACGCTCCGATCAATCCCCTCGACCTGCTGATCAAGTCCCAGCAGATCGCCCTCAAGCTCACCACCGACGTCCTCAAGGGCGTGCGCGACACCGCGGTCACCGGGGTCACCCAGCCCGACGAGCTCGCCCGTCAGGTCGGCGACCTCGCCGGCGCCGTCGCCGGGATGGCCGGCGCGGTCACCAGCCTCGCCAGCTCCACCGCCCAACCGCTGCAGGACTTCATCGTCCGCCAGCGCGAGCTCGCCGACACCATGCACACGCTCGCCGAGGCCCAGGCCGAGCTCGCGAGCGTCGTCGCCAAGCTCGCCGAGCGGCACGCCGACACCGTCGCCGCGCTGGAGAGGGTCACGGCGCCGGTGTTCGCCGTCGTCGGCACCGAGCCGACGCCGCCGAAGACGCGGGCCGCGAAGAAGAGCTCGGCGGCGAGGCCGGCCACCGACGAATCCTGATCGGCGGAGAACGCAGTCGGGCCCGGTCCAGGTGGACCGGGCCCGAAGCTGTACCCCCGACCGGATTCGAACCGGCGCTACCTACGTGAGAGGCAGGCGTGCTAGGCCGCTACACAACGGGGGCATCTTGCTGTCCGGATCTCTCCGCGACAACGGCGTGAACTCTAGCGATTCCCTGTCTGACCAGCCAAATCGTGGTGGCGTGACCTGCCTCTCGCGAGAGCCTCGCTGGGATACTAGGACTCGAACCTAGAACGACTGAACCAGAATCAGCTGTGTTGCCAATTACACCATATCCCATGGTTTCGATCCCCCGGCCGAGGCCGGCGAACCGGAGACCCACCTTACCTGTCGGCCGGCTCGGCCTCCAAAATGACCCCGCCGCCGGGCGTCCTGGAGCGGTTCTGGATGCCCAGGCGGCGGGCCGCCCAGAGCGCGAGCAGCAGGTAGCCGGCCTCCTGGACGAGGGTCACCGGGATCGACCACCAGCTGCCGCCGGTGGGGTTGAGCGCGTCGGTCATGTCACTGAACGCGAGGGCCAGGCCGAAGGCCAGGAAGTTGTTGAGCACGTGCATCGCGATGCCGGCCTCGAGGCCGCCAGTGAGGATCACGAGCAGTCCGGCCACGATGCCGAAGGCGAACCTGTCGAAGAAGACCGGCACGTCCTGGCCGAGACCGTGGGCGAGAGCGAACAGCAGCGCGGGTACGACGACCGCCACCGCCGCGCCGACGCGGGCCCCGGCGCGGGCGGCGAGCCCGCCGAAGGCCTGCGCGAGGTAGCCGCGGAACACGTACTCCTCCCCCGCGGCCTGCAGCGGCGTCAGCAGCACGATCACCAGCAGGAAGTCGCGGACGGTGGAGGTCCACGGGTTCGCGCCACCGCCGGTGTCGAGCGAGCCCGCGCCCTGGTCGGGCAGCAGGGCCGACGCGACGAGCGCGAGGCCGAGCGCGACCACGGCGAGCCCCAGGCAGACCGCGAACCACCGCCAGCGCAGCACGCCCGCCACCGACGTGACCCAACCGGGCCGTTGGCCGTGCAGCAGCCGGGCCACCGCCCACACCGCGGGGATCGCGGCCGCCCAGCCCAGGTTGACCAGGGCGAGGAAGGACGGGGTCGCGACGTCGCCGGTCAGCTTGTCGACGGCCTCGCCGGAGCTGTCACCCCCGGCGACGAGCACCAAGGTGACCACGATGCTGAGCACCAGCTGGGAGGCGAAGAAGATCGCCACCAGCAGCGGGATGCCGACGAGCGGCGGCCACGAGCCGGCCGGCCCGCGGCGGTGGAGCTCGTCGTACCTCAGCCCCGCTCCGTGGAAGGGCGCCGTCACGAGCGGCACCACAGTGGTGTGATGGCAAGGCACCGTCGCGACGGCAGACTGGGCGTCTTCCGAGCGTCGGCAACGCAGCCAGCGCGCCGCTGTGTTGCCGCGCAGTAGGCGGCCTTCCACGGAGCCGGGCTGAGTCCGGCTGGGTCAGCCGAGGGCACGCTGCAACCGCCCGAGGCTGCGGTCGCGCCCGAGGAGCTCCATCGACTCGAAGAGCGGCGGCGAGATCCGGCGACCGGTGACGGCGACGCGGACCGGGCCGAAGGCGTTGCGTGGCTTGAGGCCCAGTCCCTCGACGAGCGCGCCCTGCAGCGCGGTCTGGATCGCGTCGGTCGACCAGGTCGGGAGCGCGGCGAGTGCGTCGTACGACGCCTGCAGCACGGGGATCCCGGAGTCGCCGATCTGCTTGGCCGCGTCGTCGGGGTCGACCGCGAAGTCGTCCTCGGACACGAACAGGAAGCCGAGCATGCTGCTGGCCTCGGCGAGCTTGTTGATCCGCTCGGCGACCAGCGGCATGGCGAGCTCGAGCAGCTGGGCGTCGGCGTCGCCGACCGGGTCGCTGACAACGCCGTCGCGCTTGAGGAACGGCAGCACCCGATGGGTGATCTCGTCGGTCGACAGAAGCCGCATGTGGGCGGTGTTGATGGCGTCGCACTTCTTGAGGTCGAAGCGCGCCGGGTTCGCGACGACGTCGGCGATGTCGAACGCCTCGACCATCTCCTCGAGGCTGAAGATGTCGCGGTCGGCGGCGATCGCCCAGCCCAGCAGGGCGAGGTAGTTGAGCAGGCCCTCGGGCAGGTAGCCCTGGTCGCGGTAGGCCAGCGCGTGCGCCTCGGGGTCGCGCTTGGACAGCTTCTTGTTGCCCTCGCCCATGACGTAGGGCAGATGACCGAACTCCGGCGTCGCCTTGGCGATGCCGACGGCCTTCAGCGCCTCGTAGAGCGCGATCTGGCGCGGAGTGCTGGACAGGAGGTCCTCGCCGCGGAGCACGTGGGTGATCTCCATCAGCGCGTCGTCGACCGGGTTGACCAGCGTGTACAGCGGGTCCCCGTTGGCCCGGCACAGCGCGAAGTCCGGCACGAACTCGGTCTCGAAGGTGACCTCGCCGCGGACCAGGTCGTGCCAGGTGATCGAGCCGTCGGGCATCCGGAACCGCACGACCGGCCTGCGTCCCTCGGCCTCGAACGTCGCGACCTGCTCGGCGCTCAGCTCTCGGCAGAAGCCGTCGTATCCCTGCACCTTGGAGCCGGCGGCCTTGCGGCGAGCGGCGGCCTCCTCGTTGGTGCAGTAGCAGTCGTAGGTGTGGCTGCTGTCCTTGAGCTTGGCCAGCGCGTCGGCGTACAGGTCGCCGCGCTCACTCTGCTGGTACGGCGCGAACGGGCCGCCCACGCCCGGGCCCTCGTCCCAGTCGAGGCCGAGCCAGCGCATCAGGTCGAGGATCGACTCGAGCGACTCGTCGGTGCTGCGCTCCTTGTCGGTGTCCTCGATCCGGAACACGAAGGTGCCGCCGTGGTGGCGGGCGAACGCCCAGTTGAACAGGGCGGTGCGGATCATGCCGACGTGCGGGCTGCCCGTCGGGGACGGCGCCATCCGGACTCGTACCTTGCTCATGCGCGTGCTTCCACCTTGTTCGTGAGGGTTCCCAGGCCGTCGATCGAGATCTCCACCTCGTCGCCGACCTGCATCGGGCCGACACCCTCGGGGGTGCCGGTGAGGATGACGTCGCCGGGCAGCAGCGTCATCACGCTGGAGACGTGGGCGATGAGGGCGGGGACGTCGAAGACCATGTCGGCCGTCGTACCGTCCTGGACGACATCGCCGTTGAGGAAGGTCTGCACGCGGCGACCCTTGGTGAAGTCGTGGGGGTCGAGGTCGGTCTCGATCCACGGGCCCAGCGGGCAGAACGTGTCGAAGCCCTTGGCCCGGGTGAACTGCCCGTCGGAGCGTTGGAGGTCGCGGGCCGTCACGTCGTTGGCGAGGGTGTAGCCGTGGATCACGTCGGTCGCCTGCTCGGCCGGGACGTCGCGGCAGATCCGGCCGATGACGACGGCGAGCTCGCCCTCGTACTGCAGGTCCTGGGTCTGTCGCGGGTAGCGGATCGCGTCGCCCGGCCCGATGACACTGGTGTTCGGCTTGAGGAACATCAGCGGCTCCGACGGCACGTCGTTGCCGAGCTCGGCCGCGTGGGCCGCGTAGTTGCGGCCGATGCCGACCACCTTGCTGCGCGGCAGGACCGGCGCGAGCAGCCGCACGTCCTCGAGCCGATGCTCCCTCTCGAGCAGCTTGATCCCCTGGTACAGCGGGTCGCCGACGAGGCCGACGATGACGGCGTCGTCTCCGGGCTGGCCGTACTCGTCGAGATCGCCTACCAGTACGCCGTACGACGGCTCACCCTGTCCGATCTCTTGACTAGTCGTGAATCTGACGATGCGCACCCGGTGAGCCTATCGACCTACGCTTGCTCGTCGTGAATGCGGAGGAATGGCGTCAGCGGGCCGCTGAGCATGCCGCCCGCATCGACCGCTACGTCGCCCCGCACCTCGCCCGCCGCGAGGCCGCCGTCAAGCACCCGGTCTTCGACTTCCTGTTCACCTACTACTCCTTCCGCCCCGCCCAGCTGCGCCGCTGGCACCCGGGCTTCGGCGTCGTCCTGGAGGATGCCGCGGAGTACGCCGGCCTCAAGGGCTACGGCGACGGCGGGGTCACCGAGGAGTACGTCGCCTCGCAACGCCCGCTCATCTCGTCGCTGCATGCGTTGCTCGTGGCCACCGCCGGGCGCACCCCCCACTTCGGCTGCTTCGGCCTGCACGAGTGGGCCATGGTCTACCGCC
This sequence comes from Nocardioides sp. S5-5, assembly GCF_054954065.1. NCBI lineage: Bacteria > Bacillati > Actinomycetota > Actinomycetes > Propionibacteriales > Nocardioidaceae > Nocardioides > Nocardioides sp. S5-5. The sequence continues at coordinate 1,593,437 of NZ_CP199913.1, read as the reverse complement.
TCGCCGAAGACCAGACCCGGCACGCCGACTGGCCGCTGCGCCTGGGGCCCGCCGGCACCGACGACGTCGTCGAGGGCCACCGGATCGCGTGCTCGCACTTCGACGCCTACCGCTTCTTCACGCCCCCGGCGCGCGGCCTGAACACGCTGAGCCCCGGCCGCGACGACCGCCCGGCGTTCGAGCAGCCCGGCTGCCTGCACGCCGGCATGGACCTCTACAAGCACGCCTTCCGGCTCTCCCCCATGATCGGCTCCGATCTCGTCGCCGACTGCTTCGAGCTGGCCTGGGACATCCGCACGCTCGACATGCGCGCGGCGCCGTACGACCTCGCGGACCTGGGATTCGAGCCGGTGCGGATCGAGACGGCCGAGGGCAAGGCGGCGTACGCCGAGGCGCAGCGGGGGTTCAGCGAGCGGGGTGCGCCGCTGCGGGCGCGGTTGGTCGAGGAGTGCGAGCGACTGCTGTCGGTCTGAGTCGGCTCCGCCGCGGGGCATGGCGCGCTGCACGGGCCGGCTCGCGCCCGCCCTCAGCGCGCCGCGATCCCGTCGTACATCACCGCGCGGATGGCGGCGCTCAACCGCTCCTGCTGCGCGAGGGCGGGGTCGCGCATGCCGGCCAGCACGGAGCCGAGGATCATCCCGTTGATCGCCTGGGCGGTCGGCTCGACGTCGAGGTCGGCGCGCAGGTAGCCGAGCCGGACGCCGTGCTCGAGATACGCCGCGGTGAGCGGCGTGGTCATCGCGAACAGGTCGAGCATCCGCTCTCGCATGGCGTCGTCGATGCCGGCGGCCGAGAGCAGCAGCTGGGCGACGCGCGGGTCCTCGCTGAAGATCTGTGCCAGCGCGGTGCCGATCCGCGCGGTCTGCGCGCGGTACTCCTCCAGCGTGCTCACCGCGTCGGGCGCGTTCTCGGCGCCGAGCGCCTCCACGATGCGGCCGATCAGGTCGTCGATGACGTGCTCGACGATGTCCCGCTTGTTGGCGAAGTAGCGGTAGAAGGTGCCGTGCCCGATGCCGAGGCGCGCGGCGATGTCGGCGATCCCGGTCGCGTGATAGCCCTGCTCGGCGAAGCAGGTGAAGGCGGCCTCGATGATCTCGCGCCGGGTCTCGGCCTTGCGCCGCTCCAGCCGCGAGAGCCCCTCCGTGGTCGCCGTCATGACACCGGAGCCTATTGCAGATCGGCGGAACTGACGATACGTTCCGGAACTGACATCTGATTCCGTTCAGTCTGGAGGCCGCATGGGGCGCGCACTCGTCATCGGCTGCGGCGGCACGCTGGGCTTCGCCTGGACCGCCGCCGTGCTCGCCGAGCTGGAGCGGCAGGGCTGGGACCCGCGGGCCGCCGACGTCCTCATCGGTACGTCGGCCGGTGCCGAGCTGGCGTCCCTGCTCGGCTCCGGCGTACCGGGCAGCGCGATCCACGACGGCAGCGACCACCTCGTCGCCGACCACCTGTCCTCGCCGCGTGCGCCGGGCGCTCTCCCGGGGCTACCGCGACCCAGCCTCCCCGGCCTCGGCCTCACCCGCGCAGCCCTCACCCGACGCGGCGACCTGCTCTCCGGGCTCGCCGGCCTGCTCCCCCGCGGCGGCGGGGACGCGCAGTGGCTGGTCGACCTCGGCGAGGCCCTCGCCGACCCGGCGACCGGCTGGACGACGCACCCGCGCACGTGGCTGGTCGCGGCCGACGCCCGCACCGGCGAGCGCGTGCCGCTCGGCCACGTCGATGCGCCGAAGACCGCGCTGGGACAGGCGATCTCGGCCTCGTGGGCGATCCCCGGCTGGTTCCCGCCGGTCCGGATCGGCGAGCGCACGTACCTCGACGGCGGTGCCGTCTCTCCCACCTCCGCCGACCTGCTGCTCCCCCAGGTCCGGGACGGCAGCATCGACGAGGTGGTCGTCGTGGCCCCGATGTCGAGCCACGGCGGGGCTCCTGCGCGTGGCCTCACCCGGGTCGAGCGGCTGTTGCGCCGGGCGATGACCCGCCGCGTCGACCGCGAGGTCGCTCAGCTGCGCGCCGCAGGCGCCCGGGTCGTCCGGGTCGAGCCGACCGCCGCCGACCTCGACGCCATGGGCGCGAACTTCATGGACGGCTCCCGCGTGCAACGGGTCCGCGACACGGCTGCCCGCTCCGCTCCCACCCTCGTCGACCAGCTGGAGGTCCTGCGATGACCCGCCCCATCCCGATCGACCTCGCCGGCGCGCACGTCGCGATCACCGGCGGCGCCCGCGGCATCGGCCGCGCCACCGTCGAGGCCTTCCTCGCCCGCGGCGCGCGCGTCTCGTTCGGCGACCTCGATCTCCCCACGGCGCAAGCGACCGCCCAGGAGACCGGCGCGAGCGCCCACCACCTCGACGTGGCCGATGCCGCGTCGTACGACGCCTTCGTGACCGCCGCCGAGGAGACACACGGCCCGGTCGACGTCCTGGTCAACAACGCCGGCGTGATGCCCAACGGCGCCTTCCTGGACATGGATCCCGCGCTGGACCGGCTGATGATGGAGGTCAACGTCCACGGCGTGCTGCACGGCATGCGCCGGGTGCTGCCCGGCATGGTCGAGCGCGGCCGCGGCCACGTCGTCAACGTCGCCTCGCTCGCGGGCAAGTTCCCGATCCCGGGGCTCGCGGTCTACAACGCCAGCAAGTTCGCGGTGGTAGGGCTGACGGCCGCGACCCGGCTCGAGATGGCGCCGCACGGCGTGACGCTCACCGCCGTCCTCCCCTCCGCGGTCGACACCGACCTCGCCTCCGGCCTCGACATGAGACCGATCCCGAAGGTCAGCCCGCAGCGGATCGCCGACGCGGTCGTCGGCTCGGTGCGCGGCCGCGAGGCCGAGATCGCCGTGCCGCGGTACGTCGGCGCGCTGGCCGCCACGACCACGCTCATCCCCACCGGCGTGCTCGACCGCGTCCGCAGGGTCGTGGGCGACGACCGCGCCCTGCACACCGACACCACCGAGCGCGCCGGCTACACCGATCGCCTCAACAGCGCCGCCACCGAGAGGACCACCCGATGAGCAACCCCAGCAACGGACACTGTCACGACGCCGTCATCGTCGGCGCCGGCTTCGGCGGCATGGGCGCCGCGATCGAGCTCCACCGCCAGGGGTACGACGACCTGGTCATCCTCGAGCGCGAGGACGACCTCGGCGGCACCTGGCACATCAACCGCTACCCCGGCCTGGCCGTCGACATCCCGAGCTCGACCTACTCCTACTCCTTCGAGCCGAATCCCCACTGGTCACGGCTGTTCGCGCCCGGGCCGGAGCTCAAGCGCTACGCCGTCCACGTCGCCGACAAGTACGACCTGCGCCGCCACATGCGCTTCGGCACGGTCGTCGAGAACGCGCGCTGGGACGAGGAGTCCTCCGTCTGGGAGGTCTCCATCGAAGGCGGCGAGGTGGTCCGTGGCCGGTTCCTGCTGACCGCGACCGGCTTCCTCTCGCAGCCCAGGCTCCCCGACATCTCCGGCATCGAGGACTTCCAGGGCACCGTCGTCCACACCACCCGCTGGGACGACGACATCGAGCTCGAGGGCAAGCGGATCGGCATCATCGGCACCGGCGCGACCGCCGTCCAGCTGATCCCCGAGCTGGCCGAGGTTGCCGGCCACCTCACCGTCTACCAGCGCACGCCCATCTACGTGAGCCCGAAGCTGGACGGACCGGTGCCGGGCATCGTGCGCGGCGCGTTCGCGAAGGTGCCGCTGACCCAGCGCGTGACGCGGCTGGTCGGCACCTCGATCCTGGAGGTGCTGATGGTCGCCGGCGTGCTGCACTTCCGCGACCTGCCGTGGGCCAACGCCACCGGCAAGCGGGTCTGCGAGGCGCACCTGAGGCGCCAGGTCGAGGACCCGGAGCTGCGGGCCAAGCTGACCCCCGACTACGACTTCGGCTGCAAGCGGCCGACGTTCAGCAACACCTACTACCCAACCTTCACCAAGCCGCACGTCGCCCTGGAGACCACATCGATCGACCACGTCGACGCCGCCGGCATCGTCACCTCCGACGGCCACCGGGTCGATCTCGACGTGCTCGTCCTCGCCACCGGGTTCAACCTGTGGGACGCGAACTTCCCGGCGATCCGGATCGTCGGCCGGGAGGGCCGCGACCTCGGCGCCTGGTGGCGGGACAACCGGTTCTGCGCCTACGAGGGCATCACCGTCCCGAGGTTCCCGAACTTCTTCTCGCTCAACAGCCCCTACTCCTACTCGGGCCTGTCCTACTTCACGACCATCGAGTCCCAGATGGCCCACATGGGGCGGCTCCTGACGGCGATGCGCGAGCGCGACGCTGCCGGCTTCGAGGTGACCGAGGAGGCCAACGACGCCTTCCTCGACCGGATGACCGGCCTGCTCGACAACTCCGTCTTCAACGCCGGGAGCTGCGCGACCGCGCGCAGCTACTACTTCAACCAGCACGGCGAGGCGGTCCTGCTCCGGCCCACCTCGACCGTCTCGGCGTTCCGCGAGGCGACCAGGTTCCCGCTCGACGACTACACCTACCTCCCAAAGGAGGTAGCGGCGTTGCCGGTGTGACCACCCTCACCTACCGTTGAGGGCATGGCCCTCGACCTCGCGCGCACGATCGCGGAGTTCCACGCCGCCGGGCGCGGCGACATGGCCTTCGGCGGCCCGGTCACCACCGGCGGCGCGGCCATCGACGTCACCGCCCTGCATGGCGCCAAGACCAGCGCGCTGCGCGGGCTGCGGGTCCGCTCCGGCTACGGTCTGGGCGGCAAGGCGCTACTCCTGGGCCGGCCGGCGTCGGTCACGAACTACTACGACGCGCGCGGCATCACCCACCAGTACGACGTCCCGGTGCGCGCCGAGGAGCTCGAGACCGTGACCGCGCTGCCGATCATGGTCGACCGCACGGCGCGGATGGTCGTCTACATCGGCCACCGCACCCAGGTTCATCTCGGCGACGTCTGGTACGACGCCTTCGTGCCCCTGGTGCGGCGGGTCGAGCGCGAGATCGCCGTCGACGACGAGGTCCGCCGCCGCCTCGCCGGCCTCGAGCCGGTCACCCGCCACGCGCCGCCCGAGGTCGCGCTCACCCGGGCCGACCTGCGCGACATCTCCGACGAGCTCGCCGACCTCGCCGCGCTGGTCCAAGACGACGTCCTGCGCGCCCGTCTCGAGGAGGTCCGCAGCCGGGTGGAGCACGGCCACTCCCCCGCGGCACCGGCTGCCCGTCGTACCACGGCCGTGGTGCCGACCGGTCTCGCCGCCCGTGAGGTCGACGTCCTCGCGCAGGTCGCCCTCGGCCAGAGCAATCGCGAGGTCGCCGCCTCGCTCGGACTGGTCGAGAGCACCGTGAAGTCGTACCTCAAGAACGCGATGCGCAAGCTCCACGCGACCAACCGGGTGCATGCTGTGCGGCTGGCCCGGGAGGCCGGCGTCATCGACTGAGCGCCTCAGCCGCCCATCGCGTTCGGGTTGCGCCACTGCCGCTCGAACGGCAGCCGCCAGGCGTACGGCGCCACGAGCTGGTGGATCTGGTTGGGCCCCCAGCTGCCCTGACGGTAGGGCCGGACCACCGGCGGGCTCTCGAGCAGCGGCTCGGAGACCTCCCACAGCCGCTCGATGCCCTCGGCGGAGGTGAACAGGGTCTGGTCGCCGCGCGCGGCGTCGTAGATCAGCCGCTCGTAGGCCTCGAGCACGGAGCCCGCCCACGTGGTGTCGCCCATCGCGAACTGCATGGAGAGCTTGTCCAGCTTCATCCCGGGACCGGGCCGCTTGCCGTAGAAGGACAGCGACATCTTGGCCTTGTCGGCGAGGTCGAAGGTGAGGTGGTCGGGTCCGTGGTCGCCCACACCCGAGTTGCTCGGGAACATCGAGCGGGGCGGCTCCTTGAACGCGATCGAGATGATCCGCGCCCCCTCGGCCATCCGCTTGCCGGTGCGCAGGAAGAACGGCACGCCGGCCCAGCGCCAGTTGTCGATGAAGCACTTGAGCGCGATGAACGTCTCGGTCTCCGACTCGGGCGCCACGCCCTCGATGTCGCGGTAGCCCTGGTATTGGCCACGCACCACGTTGGCCGGGTCGATGGGCATCATCGAGCGGAAGACCTTGTTCTTCTCCTCGTTGATGGCCTCGGGGTGCAGCGAGGTCGGCGGCTCCATCGCGGTGAACGCGAGGACCTGGAACAGGTGGGTGACCACCATGTCCTTGTAGGCGCCGGTCGACTCGTAGAAGTTGGCGCGCTGCTCGAGACCGAGCTCCTCGGGCACGTCGATCTGCACGTGGTCGATGTTGTTGCGGTGCCAGATCGGCTCGAACAGACCGTTGGCGAAGCGGAAGGCGAGGATGTTCTGGGCGGCCTCCTTGCCGAGGAAGTGGTCGATCCGGTAGATCTGCGACTCGTCGAAGGTCTGGTGCAGCTCGGCGTTGAGCGCCTTGGCCGAGGCGAGGTCGACGCCGAACGGCTTCTCCATGATGATCCGGCTGCCCTCGGCGAGCCCGGCGTCGTCGAGGGTCTTGACCACCGACAGCGCGGCCTTCGGCGGCACGCTCAGGTAGTGCAGCCGCACCCGGTCGCCGGACCACTCCGACTCGGCCTTCTCGACCGCCGCCCTCAGCCCGGCGGGGCCTTCGGCGCCGGGCGCCCAGTGCAGCAGCGTGGCGAACTCCGGCCACGCCGCCATGTCGCCGTCGTCGCCGGAGAACTCCAGGACCGCCTCATGCACGAACTGCACGAAGGACTCGGTGGTGTACTCGTCGAGCGACGTGCCGACGATCTGCAGCTGGGGCAGCAGGCCGGTCTCGAACAGGTGCAGCATCCCCGGCAGCAGCTTGCGGCGGGCCAGGTCTCCCGTCGCGCCGAAGAGCACGACCGTGACGGGCTTCTGGGTCTTCGGTGCCATCTCGTCCACTGTGCCTCCTCGTCGTTACCGCCACGATAACGAGAGGCGTCGCGAGATGGCCGGTGCGTCAGCTCGGGACGAGCCGGACGTCGGCCCCGGCACCGGGCATGCACATCTGCATGCACTGGCAGAACCACCGCTTCCATGAACATGCCGCAGACCGTCGTTTCGATCCCCGGCATTCGCAGCCCCGTCCACAGGCCACTCAGGCGACTCAGGCCAGCCGCGCGCGCAACCCGTCGAGGAGCAGGCCCAGCCCGAGCGCGAAGTCCCGGTCGTCGGCGTCCTCGTGGGAGAGGACGTAGCGCAGCAGGGTGCGCGCACCCACCCGGGCGAGGTCGTCGGCGGCGCCGGCCCGCTCCAGGGCCGCGCGCAGCGGGCGCTCGAGCGCCTCGGCGTCGGCGCGGTTGACCTGGGCGATGAGGACGGCACCGTCGCGGTGGCGGCGCATCGCGTCGCGCAGGCCGAGGCACAGCAGCTGCAGCTCGGCGTCCCAGGCCATGATCTCGGCGGGCCGGCGGCCACGGCGCAGGATCTCGTCGGCGATGGCCGCGAGCAGCGCGTCCTTGTTGGTGAAGTGGTGGTAGAGCGCGCCGGGCTGGACACCGAGGTCGCCGGCGAGGCGGCGCATGGACAGTGCGTCGAGGCCGTGGGCGTCGAGCACCTCGATGGCCCGGGCGACCACGTCAGCCCTCCGATACCGCACCGCTGCTCCTCCTCGACGTCGTCTCGTCTCCCGGGCCGACGTTGACCCGGGCACGATGGCCAGCCTAACCTGAACACCGTTCAACTGCGCGCACCGCGCTCCCCCGGACCCGAGAGTGACCCGATGACTCGCCGTACCCCCACCACCGACGTCGCCCTGATCGCCGGCTTCGCCGCGCTCATCGCGGTGTGCGCCATCCTGCCGGACATCAAGACCGGCATCGGCGTGCCCTACTCCCTGCAGACCTTCGGCGTGCTGCTCGCGGGCGCCGTGCTCGGCCCCGTGCGCGGGTTCCTGTGCGTGCTGCTCTACCTCGTCGCCGGCCTGGTGCTGCCGATCTACTCCGGCGGCGCGTCCGGCATCTCCCACTACAGCGGCGTCACCGCCGGCTACCTGGTCGCGTTCCCGATCGCGGCCGCACTGTGCGGCTTCCTCGTCTACCGCAACCGGCAGAACGCGACCCAGTTCGCTTTCGTCTTCACCTGCGGCCTGCTCAGCAGCTTCCTCGTCGTCCACACGCTCGGGCCACTCAACCTCGCCTGGCGCGCGGACCTCAGCCTCAAGGAGGCGTTCAGCTTCGACGCCGCCTACTTCCCCGGCGACATCGCCAAGAACGTCGTGATGGCGCTGGTCGCGACCGCCGTGCATCGGGCCTTCCCCGACCTCGTCGCCCGCCGCAGCCCGGCCAGCACGGACGAGCCGGCGACCCAGTCGGCGTGAGCCGGATCGAGCTCGACCGGGTCGTCGTCCGGGCGGCGACACCGGGCGGGCCGGTCCCCGAGGTCACGGTCCTGCGCGAGACGACCCTCGACCTCGCCGAGCGGCGGATCGCACTGATCGGCCCCAACGGCTCCGGCAAGTCCACCCTCGCCCGACTGGTCAACGGCCTGGTCGAGCCGACCTCGGGGCGAGTCGTCGTCGACGGGCTCGACGTGGCACGGAAGGGCCGCGAGGTACGCCGCCGGGTCGGCTTCGTGTTCACCGACCCCAGCGCCCAGCTGGTGATGCCCACCGTCGTCGAGGACGTCGCACTCTCACTGCGCCACCAGGTACGCGGACGCGAGGAGCGGACCTCGGCGGCACGCGAGGTGCTGGCCTCGTACGGACTCGAGGAGCTGGCCGACCGCAGCGTCCACACCCTCTCCGGCGGCCAGCGCCAGCTGCTCGCCCTGGCCGGCGTGCTCGCCACCGACCCCACGATCCTGGTCGCCGACGAGCCGACGACACTCCTCGACCTGCGCAACGCCCGGATGATCGGCGACCTGCTCCTCGGCCTCCCCCAGCAGCTGGTGCTCGCGACCCACGACCTCGACCTGGCCCTGCGCTGCGACCGGGTGCTGCTCGTCGAGGACGGCGCGGTCGTCGCCGACGGCGTGCCCACCGAGGTCGTCGACCACTACCGCGCGAGCGCCGGATGACCGCCAGCCCACTCGGCGACTACCAGCCCGGCACCTCGGTCTTCCACCGGCTGCCCGTCGGCGCCAAGCTGCTCGGGCTGCTGGTGCTGAGCATCGTCGCCGTGGCCTTCCGCGGCGTCCCGACGACCGGAGGCCTGCTGGCTCTGGCCGTGCTGGGCTGCGCCGTCGCCCGGGTCCGCCTGGGCCGGGCGTTGCGGGCGCTGCGCGGCGTCGTGATCGCAATGACCCTGCTGGCGGCGTACCAGACCTGGCAGCGGGGCGCCGAGCACGCCTTCGTCGTCGTCGGCGCGCTGGTCGCGCTGCTGCTCCTCGCCACCGTCTTCACCACGACCACCTCGGTCGAGCGGATGGTCGACGCCGTCACCCGCTGGCTCGGCCCGTTCCGCCGCTTCGGCGTCAACCCCGAGCTGGTCGCGCTCGCGTTCTCGCTGATGATCCGCGGCATCCCGCTCACGCTCGCCATCGCCGGCGAGACCCGCGACGCCGCCCGGGCCCGGGGCCTCGAGCGGAACCCGCGCGCGTACCTCACGCCGCTCGTCATCCGGGTCGTCGCCCATGCCCGGGCGACGGGCGACGCGCTGCACGCGCGGGGGCTGGGAGACGAGTCCGCCGGGGCCGAGGAACGAGGCCGCGGATGACGGCCGAAGGGACGCGTCACGAGACCGGGTGAGGTGCTGCACCCAGCCCGACCAGGCACCGCTCCGACAGCAGGCCGGGCCCTGCACGACCTCCTCGACGTCCGGGCCGATCCCGGCTATCCTGAGCGACCTGAACACCGTTCAGTTCGCCGCACGAACCACCCGAGGAGCACCATGACGACCACCGACTTCGACGCGCTGGCCACCCGCATCCTCACCGGGGGCGCGGCGACCGAGGCCGACGCGCTCGCCGTCCTCCAGGCGCCCGACGACGACCTGATGAGCCTCGTAGCGGCCGGTGGCCGGCTGCGGCGCCAGCACTTCGGCAACACCGTGAAGGTCAACTACCTGGTCAACCTCAAGTCCGGCCTGTGCCCCGAGAACTGCAACTACTGCTCGCAGGCGATGGGCTCGCAGGCGCCGATCCTCAAGTACTCCTGGCTCTCCAAGGAGGAGACGCTCGAGCAGGCCGGCGCCGGGCTGCGCGGTGGCGCGACCCGGGTGTGCATGGTGTCGTCGGGCCGCGGTCCGTCGGAGCGCGACATCGACAAGGTCGTGGAGATGACCCAGGCACTCAAGGACGAGTACGACGGCGTCGAGGTCTGCGCCTGCCTCGGGCTCCTCAAGGACGGGCAGGCCGCGCGGCTCAAGGCGGCGGGGGTCGACGCCTACAACCACAACATCAACACCGCCGAGTCCCACCACGACAACATCGTCCAGACCCACACCTACGACGACCGCGTGGACACCATCGGCAGGGCCAAGGACGCCGGCCTGTCGCCGTGCTCGGGGCTGATCGCGGGCCTCGGCGAGACCGACGAGCAGCTGGTCGAGGCGCTGTTCGCCCTCAAGGCACTCGACGCCGACTCGATCCCGGTGAACTTCCTGATGCCGTTCGACGGGACGCCCTACCAGAACACCTGGGAGCTCTCCCCCATCCGCTGCGTGAAGATCCTGACCATGGCGCGCTTCGTGTGCCCCGACAAGGAGATCCGGATCGCCGGCGGCCGCGAGATGCACCTGCGCACGCTGCAGGCCACCGCGCTGCAGGTCGCGAACTCGATCTTCCTCGGCGACTACCTCACCTCCGAGGGTCAAGACGCCAAGGCCGACCTGGAGATGCTCCGGGACAACGGCTTCACGATCCTCGGTCTCGACGCCGCCGCGTTCGACGAGCTGATCGCGACCCACGACCGCACGGCGGCGTCCCACGGCTGCGGCGACGCGTGCGGCGGGTGCGCCTCCGGCGGGACCTGCGGACCACAGATCCGGACCCGCGGGGCGGGCACCGGGGTCCCGGCGAACGCCTGATCATGACCGTCACCGTGGCCGGCGACCTGCTCGCGTTCGACCGGGAGCACCTCTGGCACCCCTACACGTCGATGACCGCGCCGACCCCCGTCCGGCTGGTCACCGCCGCCCGGGGCTGCGCGCTCGAGACCGACGGGCGCTGGGTGGTCGACGCGATGGCGTCGTGGTGGTCGGCGATCCACGGCTACCGGCACCCCACACTCGACGCCGCCGTCACCGAGCAGGCGGGCCGGTTCAGCCACGTCATGTTCGGCGGGCTCACCCACGAGCCCGCGGTCGAGCTGGGCCGGCGCCTGGTCGCGATCACCCCCGAGCCGCTGGAGCGGGTCTTCCTCGCCGACTCGGGCTCGGTGAGCGTCGAGGTCGCGCTGAAGATGGTGCTCCAGTACCAGCGCGGCGTCAGCCACCCCGAACGCACCCGGATGCTCACCGTCCGTGGCGGCTACCACGGCGACACCTTCCACCCGATGAGCGTCACCGACCCCGACGGCGGGATGCACGCGATGTGGACCGGGACGCTCCCGAACCAGCTCTTCGCTCCCCGGCCCCCGGCACACGACGCGAGCCCGGCCGCGATCGCCGCATGGGCCGATCAGGTGCGAGACCTCGCCGCCCGCCACGCGCACGAGCTCGCCGGCGTCGTCGTCGAGCCGCTGCTGCAGGGCGCCGGCGGCATGTGGCCCTACCCCGTCGAGTGCCTGCGGATCCTCCGCGAGGTCGCCGATGCGCACGGCCTGCTGCTCGTCTTCGACGAGATCGCGACCGGCTTCGGCCGCACCGGCCACCTGTTCGTCAGCGAGCTGGTCACCCCCGACGTCTTGTGCGTGGGCAAGGCGCTGACGGGCGGCTACCTGACCCTGGCCGCGGTGCTCACCACCGACGCCGTCGCGCGCGGGATCTCCGGCAGCGAGGCGGGTGTCGTCATTCACGGCCCGACCTTCATGGCCAACCCGCTGGCCTGCGCGGTCGCGAGCGCGTCCATCGACCTGCTGCTGGACTCCGACTGGAAGTGTACGGTCACCGCGATCGGCGACCGGCTCCGCGCGGGCCTGGCACCGCTGCGCGAGGCCCCCGGGGTGGCCGACGTACGGACCATCGGCGCGGTCGGCGTCGTCCAGCTCGACCACGACGTCGACGTGGTCGCGGCGACGGACGCGGCCCTCGAGGCCGGCGTGTGGCTGCGGCCGTTTCGCGACCTGGTCTACGCGATGCCGCCGTACATCATCGGCGACGACGAGCTCGACCGGCTCGTCGCAGGGATCGGAGCGGCGGTGGGGGCCGGATGAGCGTGTGGCAGGAGTGGCTGGGTGCCGAGGCGAGCAGGCGCGAGGAGGCGGGCCTGACCCGCCGGCTGCGCGCGCGGCCCGCCGACGACGCGACGATCGACCTCGCCGGCAACGACTACCTCGGGCTGGCCCGCGACCCCTCGGTCCGGCGGGCGGCCGCCGATGCCGCGTGGACGTGGGGATCCGGCGCCAGCGCCTCGCGCCTGGTCACCGGCACCTTCGCGCTGCACGAGGACCTGGAGCGTGAGCTCGCCGACTACCTCGAGCAGCCCGCGGCGCTGGTCCTCTCCACCGGCTACCACGCCAACCTGGCGATCGTGGCGGCGCTCGCGGACCGCACCACCCGGGTCCTCTCCGACGCCCACATCCACGCCTCGCTGGTGGACGGGGTCCGGCTCTCGCGGGCCCGGCTGAGCGTCGTACCCCACAGCGACGTCGACGCGGTCCGCACCGGCCTGGCCGCCGCCTCGGGGGCGGGTGAACGGGCGATGGTGCTCGTCGAGTCGGTCTACTCGGTGCTCGGCGACGCGGCGCCGCTGGTCGAGCTGGCCGCCCTGTGCGAGGAGTACGACACCCTGCTGGTCGTCGACGAGGCCCATGGCGTCGGGGTGCATGGCCCGGGACTCGTCGCGACGCTGGGCCTCGCCGGCCTGCCTCACGTCGTCGTCACGGCGACGCTGTCCAAGTCACTCGGCGCGCAGGGCGGCGCGGTGCTCGGCTCGGCCGCGCTGCGCGAGCACCTCGTCAACCGGGCGCGGCCGTTCATCTTCGACACCGGCCTGGCGCCGGCGCCGGCCGCGGGCGCGCTGGCCGCGCTGCGGGCGATCCGCGAGCGCCCGGAGCTGGGCACGACCGTGCGCGCCCGGGTCGCCGCGCTGGCCGACGCCCTCGGCGTCGTGGTCCCCGCGGGTGCCGTGCTGTCGGTGCCGATGTCGTCACCCCGGGCCGCGGTCGCCGCCCAGGCGGCGGCCCTGGAGGCGGGGCTGCGGGTCGGCTGCTTCCGCCCGCCGTCGGTCCCCGACGGCATCTCGCGGCTGCGGATCACCGTCACCGCCGGCGTCGCCGAGGACGACTGGGCCGGCGCTGTCGAGGTGCTCGTCGGCCTGGTCAAGGAGCACCAGTGACCCGAGTCGTCGTGGTGACCGGCACCGACACCGGGGTCGGCAAGACGGTCGCGACCGCGGCGATCGCCGTCCGGGCTGCTGCCGCCGGGGAGCGGGTGCTCGTCGTCAAGCCGGTGCAGACCGGGATCGGCGGCGCCGAGCCGGACGTCCCCGACGTCGACACGGTCGCCCGCCTCGCGGGTGCCGACGCGGTGCAGCTCGTCGCCCTCGACGAGCCGCTGGCCCCCGACACCGCCGCCCGCCGCCAGGGCGTGGCGATCCCGACCGTGCGCGAGCACGTCGCCCGGATCCGGGAGCTGCTGCCGTCGTACGACCTCGTGGTCGTGGAGGGTGCCGGCGGCCTGCTGGTGCGCCTCGACACCGAGGGCGGCACCCTGCTCGACCTCGCCCGCGACCTGACCTTCGCGCTGATGCGCGCCGACGGCTCGCCGGTCGAGGTCGTCGTCGTGTGCCGCGCCGGCCTCGGCACCCTCAACCACACCGAGCTCACCACCACCGCGCTGCGAGCGGTCCAGGTCGAGCCCGCGGGCCTGGTCGTCGGTGCCTGGCCGGCCGAGCCCGGCGTCGCCGAGACCTGCAACCGCACCGACCTCCCGCGGCTCACCGGCGTCCCGGTCCTCGCCGTCATCCCCGACGGCGCCGGCTCCCTGACCCCCGAGGAGTTCCGGGCGGCCGCGCCGGCCTGGTTCGGCTGAGCCTCACCACAGCGGCGGGCGGCGCTCCTTCCACGGCGCGACCGCCTCGACCTGGGCGGCCAACGAGATGAGCAGCTCCTCCTCGGCCGGGCGGGCGGCGAGCATCACGCCGACCGGGAGGCCGTCGGGGGTCTGGTGGAGCGGCAGCGAGATGGCCGGCATCCCGGTGACGTTCCAGGCGGAGGTCCACGGCGTGAACCTCTTCTGCGCCTCGAAGTCGGCCGCCGGGTCGGCGTCGTCGCGGATCGCGCCGACGGGCAGCGGTGGCGTGGCGAGGGTGGGCGTGAGCACGATGTCGTACGGCGCCAGCGCCACCAGGGCGTCGGCGGCGTGGCGGCGCATCGCCCCGATCGCCAGCCCGAACTCCGGCCCCGAGACCGCCTCGCCGCGCTCGCCGAGCCAGCGGGTGAGCGGCCGGAGCTGCTGGCGCTGCGCCGGGTCGAGGGGAACCGTCGACAGCGCGGTGAGCACGGCCCAGCAGGTCTCGAAGACGCCGACCGCCTCGGGCGGCAGCGGCACCTGCACGTCCTCGATCACGTGGCCGAGCGCGGCGAGCAGGCGCGAGGCGTCGTCGTAGGCCTGGTGCACGTCGGGATGGACCTCTGCCTCGGCGATGACCGGCCGGTCGAACCGGGCGATCCGCAGCCGGCCGGGCTCGCGGCCCGCCGCGGACAGGAAGGGGCCGGACGGGTCCGGGGCCCAGGTGGGGTCGCCCGCGCGGCGGCCGGCGAGGACGTCGAGCAGCGCCGCGGCGTCGGCGACGGTGCGGGCGATCGGGCCGGCGACGGCGAGGCCGATCGGGTCGCCGTACATCGGGAAGCCGCTGATCCGGCCGCGGGTCGGCTTGAGGCCGACCAGGCCGCAACAGGACGCGGGGATCCGGATCGACCCGCCGCCGTCGGAGCCCTGCGCGAGCGGCACCAGACCGGCGGCGACGGCGGAGGCGGCACCGCCCGAGGAGCCGCCCGCCATCCGCGTGGTGTCCCATGGCGTGACGGCCGGCGGACGCCCCTCCGGCTCGGTGTAGCAGGGCGAGCCGAACTCGGGCGTGCTGGTCTTCCCGAGGCTCACCATCCCGGCGTCCTCGATCGCCAGCGCCACCCCGTCGGACACGTCGGGCACGTAGTCGGCGAACACCGGGGACCCGAACGCCGTGGGCACACCGCGGGTCAGGTTGAGGTCCTTGATCGCCGTCGGCACACCGGCCAGCGGTGACGCGCCCTCCCCCACCGGCCCGACGGCCGCGACCTCCCGGGCCCGGCGTCGTGCCGTGTCCGGGTCGCGGAGCACGAACGCGCCGTCGACGTACTCCTGCGGGAGACGCGCGGCGCGTTCGAGGTAGTGCTCGGTGAGCTCGACGGGGCTGATCTCACCGGTTCGGATCAGCGCCCCCTGCTCGAGGGCGGTCAGGTCGTGGAGTTCGGCCACGACCCGACCCTAGGCCAGGGTCAGGCCGCGCTCACCTCGGGGGCGAACCCGACCAGGGTGCCCAGCGCGGCGAGCAGCTTCGCGCGGACCTCGGGGTCGGTGGTCGGGTCGACGTCGACGGCCGGCTGCGAGACGGTGACGTCCTCGACCACGATCGCGCCGGCGATGCCGGCGGAGCGGGCGGTGTCGCCGTGGGCCCACTTGCCGCCGTACGGCGTGGGGGTGGCGCCGATGACGCCAAAGGGCTTGCCGACCATCGCGCCCGCGCCGTAGGGCCGCGAGATCCAGTCGATCGCGTTGTTGAGGACGGCGGGCATGGTGCCGTTGTACTCGGGGGTGACCGCGAGCACGCGGTCGGCGGAGGCGACCCGCTCGCGCAGCGTGACGGCAGCGGCCGGGGCGTTGGCGCCGTCGAGGTCCTCGTTGTAGAACGGGACCTGGTCGAGACCCTCGACGATGTCCAGGGTGACGCCGGCCGGGGCCTCGTCACGCAGGATCTCGGCGAGCTTGCGGTTGAGGGAGTCGGCGCGCAGGGATCCGACGAGAACGGCGACGCGGGTGCTCTGGGTGTCAGTCATGAGAGTCAAAACGGACCGTGGTCCGCTTTCATTCCCGGAGTCGCGGGGTCTTTTTCACCAACCGCCGTCGGCACCGCCGCCTAGTGTCGTGTCAGGTTGAAGCGCTGACATGGCCGGTGGTCCTGGTGCGTGCATCGCAACGCGCCGGCGCGCCGCCATACCGGGTTGTCTGTCAAGCGTCGGCAACGCCGCGAGGTGCGTGCCAGGGCCGCCGAACATGGCGGCGAATCAACCTGACGCGACACTAGGGTGGACATGCCATGACCAAGGACCTCCCCCTGCTCACCACCGCGCCGGTCGTACGCCGCGACGCCGCCCGCAACCGCGAGGCGCTGTTGCAGGCGGCGGCCGAGCTGATCGAGACCTGCGGGGTCGACGACCTCACCACCGAGGCGGTCGCGGCCCGGGCGGGCGTCGGCAAGGGCACGGTGTTCCGGCGCTTCGGGAGCCGTGAGGGTCTGATGGCCTCGCTGCTCAACCACCGCGAGGAGGAGTGGCAGGCCAGCGTGATCAGCGGGCCGCCTCCGCTCGGTCCCGGCGCGCCGCCGATGGAGCGGCTGCTGGCGTTCGGGGTCTCTCGGCTGCGCCACCACCGCGAGCAGGCCGCGCTGATCGAGGCCGCCGGCTCGACCTGGGGCGAGAACTACGCGGTGCTCGGGTTCGTCTCGCTCCATGTCCGGATGCTGCTCGCCCAGCTGGGGGTGCAGGGCGACCTCGGCTACCTCTCGACCGCGCTGGTCGCCCCGCTCGCCGTCCCCGTGCTGCGCCAACAGATGGACGCCGGCGGGATGAGCGAGGCGCAGGTCGTCGCCGGCTGGAACGACCTGGTCGCCCGGGTCGTCGGGATCAGTCCTGGTGGTGGCGCAGCAGTCCGTAGGTGAGGCTGTCGGCGAGCGCCTCCCACGAGGCCTCGATGACGTTCGCGCCGACGCCGACGGTCACCCACGAGGACGCACCGTCGGTGGTCTCGATCAGCACCCGGGTGATCGCGTCGGTGCCGTGCCCCTGGTCGAGGATGCGCACCTTGAAGTCGATCAGCTCGAACTTCGCGATCTCCGGGTACGCCTGCTCGATCGCCGAGCGCAGCGCCTGGTCCAGCGCGTTGACCGGGCCGTTGCCCTCGCCGGTCACGACGTAGCGCACCCCGGCGGCGCTCAGCTTCACGGTCGCCTCGGAGACCGCCTCGTCCTCCGGCCGGGCATGAGTGAGCGTCTCGGTGATCACCCGCCAGCTCTCGACGTCGAAGTACGACGGCCGCCGACCGTCGGCCTCCTCGGCGAGGAGCAGCTCGAAGGAGGCGTCCGCGGCCTCGAAGGTGTAGCCGCGCAGCTCGAGCTCCTTGACCCGGTTGGTCACCCGGGTGACCAGCTCGGGGTTGTCGGAGAGGTCGAAGCCGAGCTCCTTGCCCTTGAGCTCGATGGTCGCGCGCCCGGCCATGTCGGAGACGAGCAGGCGCATGTCGTTGCCGACGCCGGCCGGGTCCATGTGCTGGTAGAGGTCGGGGTCGATCTTGATCGCGCTGGCGTGCAGCCCGGCCTTGTGGGCGAACGCCGACGCGCCGACGTACGGCTGCCGCGCGGCAGGCGGCACGTTGGTGACCTCGGCGACGGCGTGCGCGATCCGGGTGGCCTCGGTGAGCAGGCCCGGCGGCAGCACCTGCTGGTCGAGCTTCAGCTCCAGGTTCGCGACGACGTTGACCAGGTCGGCGTTGCCGGTGCGCTCGCCGTAGCCGTTGATGCAGCCCTGGACGTGGGTCGCGCCCGCCTCGACCGCGGCGAGGGTGTTGGCGACGGCGAGGCCGGTGTCGTTGTGGCAGTGGATGCCGACCCGGACCTGGGTGGTCTCGAGGACGTCGTGGACGACGTCGGAGACCCAGCCCGGCAGCATCCCGCCGTTGGTGTCGCACAGCGCGACGACGTCCGCGCCGGCGTCGTAGGCCGTGCGCAGCACCTCGAGCGCGTAGGACCGGTCGAGCCGGTAGCCGTCGAAGAAGTGCTCGGCGTCGAGGAACACCTGCTGGCCCTCGGCGCGCAGGTGGCCCACGGTGTCGCGGATCATCGCGAGGTTCTCCTCGAGCGTGGTCCGCAGCGCCTTCTCGACGTGGCCGACGTGCGACTTCGCGACCAGGGTCACGACGCCGGCGCCGCTGTCCCGCAGCGCGGCGACCTGCGGGTCGTCGGCGGCGAGCAGTCCCGCGCGGCGGGTGGAGCCGAAGGCCGCGAGCCGGGCGTGCCTCAGGTCCAGCTCGAGCGTCGCGCGCCGGAAGAACTCGGTGTCCTTGGGGTTCGCACCCGGCCAGCCGCCCTCGATGTACCCCACGCCGAGCCCGTCCAGGTGCCGCGCGATGGCGAGCTTGTCGGCCACCGTGGGGTTGAGGCCCTCCTGCTGCATGCCGTCGCGCAGGGTGGTGTCGTAGACGTGGAACGAGCCGTGGAGGTCGAGCTGCTGGGTCATCGGGGATCTCTCGCTGGGTGTCACCTGGGCAAAACAAAAGCCTCCCGAGAACGAGAGGCTGGCGCGTCCGACAAGGGTCGTCGGACGCGCTAACTAATGATCTCGCGACGGTCGCTGCGCGACCTCTTTGATCCAAGGATCGTGACGGTGATGATGCTCACGAGGTCAGTGTGCCACGGATGCCCGGTCGGCCGGCTCAGAGTCCAAAGGGACCGCTGGTCCAGGGGAGCCAGGCGACGCCGTTCCCGGCGACCAGCACGCCGAGCCCACCCGCGACCGCGAGCAGCAGCGCGCAGCTGAGCAGCCACGGCACGGGGCGCCGCGCGAGCGGATCGAGCACCCGCGCGACCGGCGAGCGGAACCGGCTGCTGCCCGGCCCCGACCACAGCGCGACGCCGAGCGTGGCGCCGCCGGCCAGCAGCGTGCTCGGGACTTCGAGCGCGAGCGCGTAGCCGAGCAGACCGGCCGCCACGCCGAGCCCCGCGCTCCACGACACCAGCACGGCGGTGCCGGTCACGGCACGCACCAGATGCCACGGGCTGGTCGTGACCCAGCGCAGCCCGTCGTACCACTTCGCGCCGCGGACGGTACGACGGCTCGCGACCGCCGATGCCGCCAGCGACCCGGCCCGCAGCAGCCACACCGTCAGCACCACCACCGCGGCGGCGACCCACGGGGCGGCCGCGAAGCCGGCGCCGAGCGCGACCGCGCCGAGCCCGACCGCGATCCAGCGGCGGATCCGCTCGCCCAGCGGCGCCGTGGGCTGCGGGGCGAACGCCTGCTCGAGATCCCAGGCCTGGTCGAACTGCTCCTCCAGGCGCGCCATCGCGGCGTCCGGCGGCGGCGGCAGGGCCGGAGCCGCGAGACCCGCCGTGGTCGGCGGCGCGGGAGGCGGCGGCTCGACGGCGGTCGGCAGGACCTGGGTGCCGGGCGCCGCCGACTCCGGCGGCGCGGGCACGGTCGGCGGCGTGATCGGTCCGGGCGGGACCGGCGCGCTCCCCTGCGCGGCGAGCGCCAGCGGCAGCGTGAAGTCGTCGGCCAGCGGAGTCGCCCCGGTGAAGAGCGCACCCGGCGGCGGCACCGGCGACAGCTCGGGCCGGGTGCTCTGCGGGCGCAGCCAGGCCAGCAGCTCCTCGAGCAGCGGCCGCTCCAGCGGCTCCGGGTCGAGCGCCGCGGCGAGCACCTCGGCCAGCGGGCTCTCGATGCCGGCCAGGTCGTGCTGGCCGCGGCGGGTGCGGTCCATGACGGCCATCGCCGGCCCGCGGCCGTACGGCGCCCGCCCGCTCGCGGCGTACGCGACGCTCGCCGCCCAGGCATGCACGTCGGCGGCGGGGGTCGCCTCGTCGCCGTACAGGATCTCGGGGGCGAGGTAGCCGGGCGTCCCGAGCAGCCAGCCGGTCTGGGTGAGCCGGACGTCGTCGGCGACGCGCGCGAGTCCGAAGTCGATCAGGATCGGAGTGCGGCCCTCCATCAGCACGTTGCCCGGCTTCACGTCGCGGTGCAGCACTCCCGCCGCGTGGACGGCGGCCAGCCCTTCGGCGAGGCAGCCGGCCAGCCAGAGCAGGTCACGCCCGGTGACCGGGCCTTCGGCCGCGACGTGCTCGTGGAGCGAGAAGCCCGGGACGTAGCGGGTGACGACGTAGGGCACCTCGGCCCACGGGTCGGCGTCGAGCATCTCCGCCACCCACGGGCTGCGCACCCGGGTCAGCGAGCCGACCTCGCGGGCCAGCCGGTTGCGGGCCTCCTGGTCGCCCACGACCTGCGGGCGCAGCACCTTGAGCGCGACCCGCTGTCCGTCGGGTCCCTGAGCGAGGTGGACGATGCCCATCCCGCCCTCGCCGAGCTTGGTGAGCAGTGAATAGCGGCCCACCTGTGCGGGCGCGCTGCTCTCGGGGCGCAGGGTCACCCCCCGAGGCTACCGGCGAGGGCCGCCCCGACCCCTCAACCGCGCGGCCGGGCGAGGGCGCGTGACCGAACCACGGAAGGGGGTGCGGCTACTCAGATCGTGCGTCGAGCTCCGCGACGAGCCGCTTGGGCGCGACCCGGCGGTACGACGCGTCGGCCAGCTCGGCGACCTCCGTCCAGTCCACGGCCGGGTCGGCGAGGTCGATCGCGCGGCCGCCGTAGGGGCCGTAGTAGGCCGGCACGAAGAAGCGCGGGTCCTCGTCGAGGGCCGGCAGGTCGACCGCGTCCGGCGTGAAGATGAACGCGCTCGACACCCTCCGGTGCTCCCCCGGCCGGATCTTCTCACTGCCGCCGAAGACCGCGAAGATCTTGCCGGCGCGGAAGGTCGGTCGGCCATGGCTGATCCGCTCCTCGGCCCCCGGCAGCGCCAGGCAGATCGCCCGCAGCTCGGCCAGACCGGGGTCGTCGTCGCGGAACATGATCGGGTGCGCCATCGGTCCGCCCGTTCAGTCGACCAGGACGCCGGGACGGATCGCGACCTCGAACGGCACCATCGCCATCCACGTCTCGTCGGCCGCCACGTCGGCGACCTCGGCGTACCGCCCCTCGCGCAGCTCCCAGGCGACCAGCCGCAGCTCGCCCGGATCGACGATCCAGTACGACGGCACCCCGGCGCGCTCGTAGCGGCTGAACTTCGTGGTCAGGTCGTAGAGCCGGTTGGACGGCGAGAGCACCTCCACGGCGAGCAGCGGGACGCCCTCGTAGTAGCGCTGCTCCAGGGCCGAACGTGGCGCCACGAAGATGTCGGACTCGACCCAGGTGTTGTCGTCGATGATCGCCCCTGTCGGCGCCTGGACCACGATCAGGCCGGGCGGCGCGGCGCGGCGCAGGACCTCACGCAGCCCGGAGGCGACGTAGGTGTGCCGGACGTCAGGGGGCGCCAACGCGATCAGCATCCCGTCGATCAGCTCGTAGCGCGGGATCGGCCCCCGCGCGTCCGGATCGTCGGGCAGGTCGAGCAGGTCCGCGACCGTCACCGGCCCGCGCGGCGCCCAGTCGAGGTCTGCCTCCAGCGTCATGTCCACCATCGTGCCCCATCCTCCCGAGAGCTGTCATGGAGCGATGGTGGCACCACCCTCCGTCAGTCCGGCGAGTTCTCCACAGAAGGTGCCGACCGGGCCCGGGACGGGCTCAGGAGATCCGGTGCATCCAACCGAAGGTGTCCTCGGCACGGCCGAGCTGGACGCCGACCAGCGCGTCACGGATCCGCATGGTGAGGTCCTGGCCGGCGGGTGCGGGGGTCTCGCCGCCGGCGTACTTCAGCGAGCCGACCGGGGTGACCACGGCGGCCGTGCCGCAGGCGAAGATCTCGGTGATCCGGCCACTGGCGACGCCCTCACGCCACTCGTCGATGCCGAACCTCCGCTCGGTGACCTGGTGGCCCATCTTCTCGGCGAGCTCGATGATCGAGGCGCGGGTGATGCCCTCGAGGATGGTGCCGGTCTCGGGCGTGACGATCGAGCCGTCGTCGAACACGAAGTACATGTTCATCCCGCCGAGCTCCTCGACGTACCTGCCCTCCTGGGCGTCGAGGAAGACCACCTGGTCGCAGCCCTCGGCGTAGGCCTCCTGCTGGGCGACCAGCGAGGAGGCGTAGTTGCCGCCGGTCTTGGCGGCGCCCATGCCGCCGCGGCCGGCACGGGTGTACTCCTCGGTCAGCCACAGCGTGACCGGCTTGATGCCGCCCTTGAAGTAGGCACCGGCCGGGCTCGCGATCACCATGAAGGTGACGTGCTGGGCCGGGCGCACGCCGAGGAACTTCTCGGAGGCGAACATGAACGGGCGCAGGTAGAGGCTCTTCTCGCCGCCGTCGGGGTTGCCGGGCACCCAGCGCTCGTCGATCTTCACCAGCTCCTCGACGGCCTGGAGGAAGTCGGGCACCTCGAGCACGGGCAGCGCGAGCCGGTGGCTGGAGCGCTTCATCCGCTCCGCGTTGGCGCCGGGCCGGAACAGCCACAGCGAGTCGTCGTCGTGGCGGTAGGCCTTCATCCCCTCGAAGGTCTCCTGCGCGTAGTGCAGGACCGCTGCCGCGGGGTCGAGGGTGACCGGGCCGTACGGCGTGATCCGGGCGTCGTACCAGCCGCGCTCCGGCGTCCACTCGACGGTGAGCATGTGGTCGGAGAAATGCACCCCGAAACCCGGGTTCGCCAGGATCTCGGCCAGGCGGGCGTCGTCGGTCGGGTTCGCAGAGAGCGTGGTGGTGATCTGCATGGTCATCAGGTTAGTCCTCGTTAACGCGGGGCGGGAGGGTGCAGGAATCGCCGCTTCAGCGGCGTTTCCTGCGCTTCTTGGCCGTTGCAACGGGCGTGAAGCGCAAGTTTCACCGCGTCAGCGGCGATTCCTGCGCGCCCTCAGCCCGCTACTCGAGCGGCGATCGCGTCGCCCACCTCGGGCGTACGACGCTGGGTGCCCGGCTCGCGCGCCTCGAGGTCGGCGAGCACCGCCGTCTCGATCCGGGCCGCCGCCGCGGGGTGGCCGAGGTGGTCGAGCAGCAACGCGCCGGAGAGGATCGCGGCGGTGGGGTCGGCGACGAGCTGGCCGGCGATGTCGGGCGCCGAGCCGTGGACCGGCTCGAACATGGACGGCGCCGTGCGGTCCGGGTTCACGTTGCCGGAGGCCGCCAGCCCGATGCCACCGCTGATCGCGGCGGCGAGGTCGGTGACGATGTCGCCGAACAGGTTGTCGGTGACGATGACGTCGAAGCGCTGCGGGTCGGTGGTCAGGTAGATCATCACCGCGTCGATGTGGCTGTAGTCGGTGGTCACGTCGGGGTACTCCTCGGCGACCTGCTGGAACAGCCGCCACCACACCTGGCCGGCGTGGACGAGCACGTTGGTCTTGTGGACCAGGGTGAGCTTCTTGCGGGGGCGCTTGCGGGCCCGCTCGAAGGCGTCGCGGATGACCCGCTCGACGCCGTACGCCGTGTTGACCGAGACCTCGGTGGCGACCTCGGCCGGCGTACCGACGCGCAGGGCGCCGCCGTTGCCGGTGTAGGGGCCCTCGGTGCCCTCGCGGACCACGACGAAGTCGACGTCGCCCCTGGCGAGGACCGCGTCGGACAGCGGCGAGACCGAGCCCGGATAGATCCGCGAGGGGCGCAGGTTGACGTAGTGGTCGAGCTCGAAGCGCAGCTTGAGCAGCAGGCCGCGCTCGAGGATGCCCGGGGGCAGGTTCGGGTCGTTGGGCTTGCCGCCCACCGCGCCGAGCAGCAGGGCGTCCTGGCCGCGGATCTCCTCGAGCACGCTGTCGGGCAGCACCTCGCCGGTGCGCAGGTAGCGCTCGGCCCCGAGGTCGTAGGTGGTCTGCGCGAACTTCAGGTCGGCCGGCGCCGCCACCTCGAGGACCTTGAGGGCCTCGGCGGTCACCTCGGGGCCGATCCCGTCGCCGGGGATGACGCCGAGGGCGACCTGGCCGGTGGTGACGGTGGCTGCAGCAGAGGAGTCGCTCATGGAGGAGAACCTAGTTGTCGTCGGGGAGGCCCGCGTCACCGTCTCGCAGGTCAGTCCCCAGCGCGGGGGTGTCGAGCTGGGCCAGGTGGAACGGGTGCTCCGGGTCGTGCTTGGCCGGACCCCACTCGCGGGCATCGCGGTAGTGGGTCGGACGGGAGGTGGTCGTGCTGAACATGGCTGCCGTCCTTCGGGAACGGTGGAGAGCGGGATCTGACGGGTGCTGGTCAGTCCTGGCCGCTCCCACCGCGGCGGGTGGGCGTCAGCTCGTGGATCTCACGTGAGCTCGACTGCGACGGGGCTGCGGATCGCGCGATCGCCGATCGGTGGGCCCGCCGCGGTGTGATCTGCGGAGACGTGCCGGGACTTCAGCTGGATCGAGAAGCCCGACGCGGTCTCGGGATACGCCGCAGTCACCGCGGCGAGGTGGCCTCTCTCAGGCCTCGCCGCGGCGCACGATTACGAGAAGGGCGCTCCGCATGATGGGTCGACTGTACGGCAGGGCGGGGTGCTCTGTCCGCGTTTCGTCCAGCATGCGGGCGGTCGGGGCGGGGGGCAGTCGGGGGCTGCATGAATCCCCGGATGTCCGGGGACCGGCGTGACCCACGGTGCGTGTGGGACCGACGACCCCGCCACGCCCACGATCCGAGACCTGCATCCCGACTCTTGACCGCCGAGTGAGACTCAAGACATGAGCGCGCCTCCCGAGCTGCCCGACGTGGTCCACCGCGCGTTCGACGTGTCCCGGCGCGCGGGCTACGTGTCCTTCTGCCGCAACGAGACCGGCCGGCTGCTGGCGGCGCTGGCGGCGACCCGCGAGGGCACCATGGCCGAGTTCGGCACCGGCTGCGGCGTGGGTACGGCGTGGCTGCGCTCGGGCGTGCGCCACGACAAGGCCCGGATCCTCACCGCCGAGCTCGACCCCAAGCTGGCCGCGGCCGCGACCGAGATCTTCGACGAGGACCCGCTGGTCGACGTCCTCGAGGCGGACTGGTCCACCCTCCTGGACAAAGGCCCGTTCTCGCTGCTCTTCCTCGACTCGGGCGACCCGTCGGCGGTGGGCGTCGACAAGATCGCCGACCTGGTCGAGCCGGGCGGCATCGTGGTGCTCGACGACTTCTTCCCGTGCGAGATGTGGCCGCCGATCACCGGTGGGCGGGTCGACACGCTGCGTGAGGAGTGGCTGACCGACGAGCGGTTCACCACGGTCGAGGTGATGGTGGCCCCCGACGCCTCCGCGCTGATCGCGACCCGGCGCTGACGCTCAGGACTCGCCCCGACCCTGCGCCCGCTCGTCGTTGGCGATGTTGCGGGCGCTGGTCGAACGGCCCAGCGCACGCACCTCGGCGTCCATCCGAGGCAGCAGGTCGGGCACCAGCTTGAGGATCGGCCGGTTGCCGGCGGCGGAGTTGATCACGTTGCGGTTCAGGCCGGCACCGCGCACCCAGCCCGGGCAGTAGACGTGGCGCGAGCGCTTGTCGACGCCCTTCACGAACGCCTTGACGCAGGCCTCGACGCCGGTGGTCCGGTTGAGCGGCGGCGGCAGCTTGCTGAGCAGCTCCTGGAACGTCGGCAGGTCGCTCTTCGCGTCCTGCACCAGCGGGGTGTCGATCCACGACATGTGCGCCGAGCCGACCGCGATCCCCTGGTGGGCGACCTCGAGGCGCAACGCGTTGGCGAAGTGCTCGACGCCGGCCTTGCTGGCGTTGTACGCCGCCAGGCCGGGCGCCGCGGCGAAGGCGGCCAGCGACGACACCACCAGCAGGTAGCCCCTGCTCTGCGCCAGTGCCGGCACCGAGGCCCGCGCGGTGTTGAAGACGCCGACGATGTTGATGTCGACGGTGCGCTGGAAGGCGGCCGGGTCGATCGCCATCACCGAGCCGTAGCTGGCGATGCCGGCGTTGGCCAGGACCGTGTCGATCCGCCCGAACCGGTCCACCGTGGTCGCTACCGCCGCCTCCATCGCGGCCAGGTCGCACACGTCGGCCACGATCCCCTCGCACCGGTCGGCGCCGATCGCCGCGACCGCCTCGGTGAGCGCCGGCGCATCGAGGTCGGTCAGGGCCAGCCGGGCCCCCTTCGCCGCCAGCGCCTTCGCGGTCTCGAGCCCGATGCCGCGGGCGCCGCCGGTGATGAGGATGACCTGGTCCTTGATCGCCATGGGGCGATCGTGTCAGACCTCGCCGGGCTGCGCCCGCCGGATCACGATCCGGGTCCAGGCGCCGAGATACACCCGCGCGTCGGGCGCGATCTCCCGCTTCTCCCCCGCCGGCAGCGGATCCTGGGGCAGCGCGCCGACGGCCGTGCCGAGATAGGTGCCGTTGGAGGAGCCGAGGTCCTCGACCCACCAGCGGGTGCCGTCGGTGGTGAGCTGGCAGTGGCGCCGGCTGATGCCGTTGTCGGCGGCGAGGTCGATGTCGGGGTGGATGCCGCGGCTGCGGGAGGTCCGGCCGACCAGGATCGACGTGGCGCGCAGCGGTACGACGGTCGGCACCCCCGCGGACGGGAGCGGGTCGGTCGACTCCTGATCGGCGTACCAGTCCGGATCGATCCACACCTCGGCCACCCATGCCTCGGCCAGCGGCGGCGCGATCGGCGCGGCGGCCTTCCCGGCCTCGGAGGTGCCCGCGTCGTCGGTGCCGGCCGGCGTACCGAGGTCGAGGACCGACGGCGTGACCGGGCGGGGCATCGAGCCGGTGGTGAAGTCATAGCCGCAGGCCTCGCAGAACAGTGCGTTCGGCGGGTTGGCGGCCTGGCAGTTGGGGCACTCGGCCGTCGAGGGAGCGGCCGGCTCGGCGGGAGGAGCGGGAGCGGCAGGGGCCGCCGGAGCCGCCCCCGCCCCGTCCGGGGCCGACGTACCGCCACCCGCCGGGATCGGCAGGCCGCAGACGTCGCAGTAGTCGTCCGAGGCCGACTCGTGCCCGGACGGGCAGGTGCTCACCGGGGTCCCCGCGACGTTGTGCGCTGGAGGAGCGCAGCGGGGGAAGCGCAGAACTTCGTGGGGTGGTTCATGCTGTCGGCTCCTTGCGGATCCGCGTGGTCTTGGTGGACGCGGTGTCGAGGGCCATCTCGTCGGCCTTCTCGACCGCCCGCTTGAGCCGGACGGTGCCGGTCTCCTCGTTGTCGACGTCGACGACCTTGCGCAGCTTGGAGGTGGCCTCGTCGTTGCCGGTCTCGGCGGCCAGCTGGACGGCGCGACCGAGCTTGGTGGTGGCGGTCGCCTCGTCGCCGGCCGCCTTGGCCGCCAGGCCCTCCTGGATCGCCTGGGCGAGCTCGGCCTGGCCGGTGTAGTGGGCGACCTGCTGGTCGATCCGGGTGGTGAGCTCGGAGTTGTTGGACCAGGTCGCCTTCACCAGGCCCTGCGCGACGACGTCGCTGCCCAGCGCGAGCTGCACCCGGGCGGCGAGCTGCTCCTGGCCGATCGCCTTGGCCGGCACCCGGACGGCGACGTGGTAGTCGCGCGACTCGTCGGACCAGGCGCCGGTGGGGTAGTCGCCGGTGAGCGGGTTGACCGGTGTACGACGGTTGGTCAGGTCCTCGACGGTCGGGGACACCTGGCGCACGAACAGCACCTCGGCGCCCTGCGGCGTCCACACCCGCAGCGACGCGTCGGCGACACCACGGGCCATGGCGTTGCGCATGATCTCCTGGAACTGCGCCTTCATCTCCACCGGGCTGGGGATGATGTCGACAGTGCCGAGCAGGGCCTGCGCGATCCGGCGGATCTCGGCGACCTGCCAGTCGGTGCCGGCGCCGCGGCAGTCGGCCTGGTAGTAGCCGGTGGCGCGGTTGATCGCGTCGTCGAGACGGCCCGGGCGCTCCCGGTTCTCGCCGTCGGTGAGCAACAGGACGTGGCGCTGGGTGACGGCGCTGACCGAGGAGAACAGCTGGCCGGCGAGGTCGAGCCAGGTGCTGATCGCCGTACCGCCGCTGCCGACGAAGCGGTCGATCGCCGCCGAGGCCTCGTGGCGGGTGCGGGCGTCCATCTGCACCATGCCGGGTCCGCTGGACACCTGCGGGTAGGCCAGCATCGCCCGATCGGCGCCGGCGATGACGGCGAAGTAGGTGCCGTCGACGATCTCGGCGAGCGCAGCCTGGGCGCCCTCCTTGGCGGCGGCCATCGTCGCCGGGCCCATCGACCCGGACGTGTCGACGATGATGATCTCGCCCGCGCTGCCCGCTCCGGACTGACCGGCGGTGCCGGCGCCCTGGCAGGTGATCGTGACGATCGCGTTGACGTCGGTCCCGCCGTCGGGCAGGAACTCGTTCTGGTAGACGGCGGCGCTGAACTCAGCCATCGCTCGGCTCTCCTCCTGGGGTCGGCGTCTGGTCATTGTGCCCGAGGCCCGGAACTTCGACCCGAGCGAGGGCGGCGGTGATGTTGTCGTGCCCGCCCGAGCCGTTCGCGAACGCGACCAGCTCGAGCACGAGGGCGAGCGGGTCGCTGGTGGCGGCGGCGCGGACCTGCGCGGCCAGCGCCTCGGGCTCGGACGCGTAGTTCCACAGCCCGTCGGAGCAGGCCAGCAGCCAGCCGCTGCGGTCCACCTCGAGGGCGCCGACGGTGGGCTTCTGGTCCTCGGAGTCGCGGCCCAGCCACTTGGTGATCGCGTGCGCCTGCGGCCCCGTCTCGGCGATCTCGCGGGCCACGCCGGAGGCGATCTGGGCCTGCGCGACGGAGTCGTCGACGGTGAGCTGCACGGGCGTGCCGTCGTCGGGCAGCCAGTACGAACGGGAGTCGCCGATATTGGCCCAGGTGATCCGCCGGCCCTCCAGCACGGCGGCCGTGAAGGTCGCCGAGGCGGGGTTCGGCGAGTCGGGGTCGGTGACCGCGACGATCGCGGTGTTGGCGGCGGCCGCGGCGTCCGTGAAGACCTTGCGTACGGCGGCGTCGCGGCTCTCCGGCGTGCCCATCCCCGCCGGCAGTGGCATCCGCAGCACCTCGCGGGCCGCGCGGGCCCCGGCGAGCGACGCGACGTCGGAGTCGATGGAGTTGGAGACGCCGTCCATCACGATCAGCACCGCCCGCGAGCCCGGCTCGGCGCCGGCCAGCAGCGCCATCGCGTCCTCGTTGCGGCTCTTGGCGATCGCCTTGTCGCAGACGCCGGCGACCCAGGACGCCGGCTGCTCCTGGAAGTGGTCGCGCTCGCTGGGCGCCTTGGTGCCGCACTCGAGGCAGTAAAGGTCGGGGCCGACCTCTCCCCCACACTCGGCGCACGGGCGCCGGCCGGCCGGCGCCGGCGGGTCGGGCAGCGCGGCCGCGGGCTTGCGGGTGGGCGCGCTGATCGGCGCGTCGCCGAGCGGGTGGTCGGCGGAGACCGCCGCCGCGGGCGCGGGGGCGGGCGTCGTACCGAGCTGCGCCCCGCAGTTCTCGCAGAACCGGGCACCGGGGGCGAGCGCGGCCTGGCAGGAGGGGCAGTTCACGTGAGGCTCCAGTTCCGGACGGCGTTGGCCTGGTTGACCAGGGTGACCCGATCCTTGAGGTCGACGGCGTCGCGCGCGAGCAGCCGCAGGGCGTTCTCGATCCCGTCGCGCACGCCGGCCTCGGTCGCCTCGACGGCGCCGATCCGGGCGCCTGCCGGCACCGTGCCCGCGGACACGACGGGCAGCGCCTCGTTGAGGATCCGCACCGTGAACCGCTGCCGGGTCGCCTGGTCGACGCTCGAGGAGTCGATGGTGCGCATCGCCTGATCGAGCACGGTGATGTCCTGTGCGCTGCCGGACAGCAGCACCTCGGCCCGCTGCTGGCGGCTCTCGGTGTAGCCGCGGCTGGTGGTCGGCACCAGGTCGAGCGCCGCCACGGCGCCAGGGACGTCGTGGCGGTCCGCGCGGACCCGCGCCATGCCGAAGGCGGCCGGCGGGACGTAGGCGGCGTCGGTGGAGGCACACACGAGATAGAGCCCCTCGGCCACCTCCGGCAGACCACCGCGCTCGCAGGCGAAGGCGAGCGCGAGCTTGGGCGCCAGCTCACCGGGCACCTGCTGGTAGACCGCGTTGAACGACGCCTTCGCGGTCTCCCAGTCGCCGGCCTGGACCGCGGCGAGGCCCTCGATCCACAGCGCCCGCCACTCCCAAGGATCGTCGGTGAGCAGCTTCTGGGCGTGGCCCTTGGCCAGCACCGGGTCGCCGAGCACGAGCGCCGCGTGGGCGCGGGCCAGCCACACCTCGGCGGTGTCCTCGGGCGCCGACTCGAGGTCCTTGAGCCGCTGCTTCGGGTCGTCGGCGCCGATCGTGCTCAGCCACCCGTACTGGGGGTCCGTGGTGTCGGTGCGCAGGTCCGGCAGCTGGCTCCACTCGGTGATCTGCCGTGCGGTCGCGGGCGACTCGAACAGGACCGAGGCAGCCGACGTGGTCGCCGTACCCTGTCGCCTGCGGGCCACCACCTCGCGCAGCACGCCCAGCACCTGGGTGCGCATCTCGTCGACGGACGCGAACCGGTCGGCCGGGTCGGGCGCGCAGCACTTGGCGATCAGCTGGTAGAGCGAGTCGTACTGCTGGAACAGCGGCGTCGCGTCGACCGGCGGCAGGCTGTGCAGGTAGGTGCCCTGGTAGCCGCGGAACTCCATGCACAGCACGACCAGGGTGCGGCCGATCGTGTAGATGTCGGAGGCCACCGACGGGCCGACCTCGGCCACCTCGGGCGCCTGGTAGCCGACGGTGCCGTAGATCGCCGACTCCTCGTCGTCGATGCGTCGTACGCCGCCGAGGTCGATCAGCTTCATGGCGTCGCCGACCTGGATCATGTTGTCGGGCTTGAAGTCGCAGTAGACCAGGCCGAGGTCGTGGAGGTATTGGAACGCCGGCAGCAGCTCCAGGATGTAGGCCAGCGCCTGGTCCACCGGCAGCGGGTCGTAGACGCCGTTGTTGGCGACCATCCGCTGCTTGAGGATCTGCTTGAGGGACTTGCCGCCGACGTACTCCATCACGATGTAGCCGGCGCCCTCGTGCGTGACGAAGTTGTAGATCTCGACGATCAGCGGGTGCTCGACCTGGGCGAGGAACTGCTGCTCGGCGATCGCCGCGGCCAGCGCGTCGGGATCGCCGGAGTTGAGCAGGCCCTTGAGCACGACCCAGCGGTTGGAGACGTTGCGGTCGCGGGCCAGGTAGATCCAGCCGAGGCCGCCGTGGGCGAGCGCGCCCGCCACCTCGTACTGGCCGGCGACCAGGTCCCCCTGCTGCAGCTTCGGGGTGAACGAGAACTGCTGGCCGCAGTTGGGGCAGAAGCCCTCGCTGCGCCCCGGCTGGCCGTCGATGCTGCGGCCCACGGCGTTGCCGCACTTGGCGCAGGCGCGCTTGTCCTCGGGCACCTGCGGGTTGGCCATGATCGCCTTGGCGGCGTCGACCGGGGGCGCGGGAGGTACGACGGTCAGGCCGGCCCCGATCCGAGCCGCGCGCATCCGCTGCGAGCCGGTGCGGGTGCGCCGCGTCGAGGTGCTGCCGGTGGCGCCGGCGCGCTTCGACCCGATCGCGGCCGACTGGACCCGGCTCGCGGCGGTGGCGGACGTGCCCTCGCGTCCCGAGAGCGGCTGCGCCTCGGCCAACGCGGTCGCCTCGGCGACCCTGGCCCCGGGGACGGCAGGCGATCCGCACACGTCGCAGTAGCCGTCGAGGATGGTGCCGGTGCAGCCGGGCTGCTGGCAGGTCGAGGCCGCCACGCTCGCCGGGTTGCCGGACGCCACCGCGGCGGCGATCGGCGCCTTGACCGTGGCGTCCTCCCCCGCGGCCGGGGCGGCCGGCACCGCTGGGGTGCCGGGCATGCCGCACACGTCGCAGTAGCCGTCGACGATGCTGCCCGTGCAGCCGGGTTGGGTGCAGGCGCCTGCGCTCATGAGCTGGTCTCCTTCACTAGCCAGGTCTGGTACGTCGTGACGAGCTGCTTCGCGACCGCCATCGGCGCCGGTCGGCGCTCGAGCAGGTCGCGGGCGGACCGCTCGCTCGCCACGAGGTCGGGGTGGTCGGCCACGGCGCACGCGCTGGCCTTGGCGACGTACGCGTCGAGCAGCGCGACGAGCTGGGTGTGCTCGTCGAGCGCGGCGGCATAGGCGTGCTGGGCGACCTCGAGGGCCTGCGAGACGCGGTCGAGCCGCTCGAGATAGGGGCCGATGGCGTCGGGCGTGACCGGCACCGGGCCGAGGGCGTCGACGTCGGGGACGGCGTACCGCGGCGCGGGGTCGACCGTCGCCACGCAGGTCTCGGCCAGCTTCCGCAGCGCCGCCGCCCGCGCCTCCAGGTCGCTGCGCAGCTCACGCGCCGAGATCACCTGGTCGCGGGCGTCGCGGCGCCGGGCGTTGCCGACGATCAGGTCGCGCTCGAACGTGGTCGCCTCGACCTCCAGCGGCCCGAGCATGCCGCCGGCGTCGCCGCCACGCTCGGCCTTGGCGGTGATCCCCTCCAGCCGCGACATCAGCTCGGCCAGTCGGTTGACGGCCGCGTCGCGGGTCAGCGCCGGCTCGAGACCCACCTGGTCGCGGATCCGCTCCAGTTGCGCCCGCAGGTCGCGGATCCGCGCCGCCTGCTCGTCGGCGCCCGGCACCAGAGCCAGCCGGCTGCGCAGCTGACCCGTCAGCGCGTCGCACAGCCGCCCCGCCTCGGGCAACGACACCGCCAGCCCGCCGGGCAGCTCGGTGGCCCCGTCGAGCCGGCCCCAGATCAGCGCCGAGATCCGCTCCCGCTCCTGCTGGAGCACCCGGCCGCCGTCCCAGGTCGCGAAGACCAGCTGGTAGCGGTCCGAGATCGCCTTCCACAACGCCAGCGCCAGCGACATGTCGCCCGCCAGCTCGCCCCCACGCCCCACCGCCAGCGCGGCCTGGTCGAGCTCGCCGAGCTCGGAGCGGCGTACCCGCAGCCAGGTGTCGAGCTCGCCCAGGTAGACCTGGATCACGGCAGGCTCCAGCGCGTCCCCGAGCTTGCCGGGGGCGGTGGGCGCCGTGGTCGTCATGGTGGCCTGGTCCACGCTCACCGGCCGTAGACGGGCGCAGGGGGCGTGGCGTCGACCGTGAGCGTGGGCTTGAGCCACTCGTCGTAGATCTGCGCCCAGCGACCGTCGGCGCGCATCTGGTCGAGCACCGAGTTGGCGAAGCGGACCAGCGCCACGTCGTCCGTGTTGAACGCCAGGCCGTACGGCTCGTCGGTGAGCTTCTCCTGCGGTGGCACCGCCGTGTAGGGGTCCTGCGCCGCGAGACCCGCAAGCACCGTGTCGTCGCCGGTGATCGCGTCGACCTCGCTGTTTTGGAACTTGATCAGGCACCCGGTGTGGTTGGCGGCCTCGACCGCGATCACGTCCGGCTCGATCTTCTTGATGTTGGCGACGCTCGTCGTCGCGGTCGGCGCGCAGACCCGCTTGCCCGCCAGGCTCGCCGGGCCGCTGTACCCGCCGGCCTCGTCGCTGCCGACCAGCACCTTCTGGGTGGCGTTGTAGTAGACCGCGGAGAAGGCGACATTCGTCCAGCGGTCGCAGTTGACCGTCATGTTGCGGGCCACCATGTCGATCTCGCCGCTCTGGAGCATCGGGATCCGCTGCGCGGCAGAGATCACCCGCAGGTCGAGCGTGACGCCGAGCGCCTTGGCGATCTCCTGCGCGAACGCGATGTCGAAGCCCTTGAGCTTGCCGTCCGTCGGGTCGGTGAAGCCCATCTTGTAGGTGTCGCCCGACACGCCGACGACCAGCCGGCCCTTGTTGGTGAGCTGCTTGACCGCCGCCCCCTTGTCGGCGCTGGGATCGTAGGACTGCGTGGGGTTGGCGCACTCGACGGGCGTGGCCGCGGGGCCTGGCGACGCCGCCGGGCTCTCGTCGGCCTTCGGCAGCGGCGTGGCGTCGTACCCACACCCCGCGAGCAGCGCGATCGCCGCCGTCGCGACCAGGAACCGGACCCGGATCATGAGAACTCCCTCCGCCGTTCGCCGATACCTCGGGCCACGGACAGCGCGGCCCCGACCCCGAGGAGCAGGGTCAGCCCGCTCAGCAGCAGGGCGAACCAGCGCCCGCTGCGCAGGTCCTCGGTCGCCACGGCGCCGTTCTTGTCGACGGCTGCGCGGGTGGCGTCGTCGAAGGGCTGGAACGCCTTCCCGCTCTCCTCGATCGCCTTGGCCCGCGCCTGCTCCCACTCGCCGGCGTCGTCGAGCGCCACGATCTCGCCATGGACCTTCGTGTAGGCCTGCCAGTCGCTCGCCGCGCCGGTGTCCGAGTCGACGACGGCCTCGGCCGAGGTCTTCCAGTTGTCCTCATAGGTGGCGCCGGAGCCGCGCTTGATCAGCCGCAGGCTCTCGTTGGCCTTCGCGTCGTTGCCGGCGGTGCGCGCGTTGGCCTCGTGGACGGCGGTCGCGAACTCGCCGTCGCGCAGGCTGTCGTTGGAGCTGTCGCGGATCCAGGCGCCGGCCACCGTGATCAGCGTGACCACGAGGACGATGACGGCCGCCACCGCGATGCCCTTGTTGATGCGCCTGCGGAAGTGCCGGGCCAGCTCGCGGTTGAGCCACACCAGGGCGGCGAGGATCACGACGCCGAACAGGAAGAGCCAGATCGGGTGCTGTCCGTTCATGGCGTCCTCGGCCCGCTGCTGGTTGGCCTTGATCAGCTCGTCGAGGATCGGCAGCGCGCTCGCCCGCAGCTCGACGCTGGCGGTGCTCAGATACTCCGCCCCGATCGGGAAGTTCTGCCGGTTGTTGTCGCGTCCCTGGGCCACGCCGGTGGCGTACTCGGTCACCTCGACGTTCAGCGCCGCGAGGGCCTTGCGGTCCGCGGGCTGCGCCTCGGCCGCGTCGGCGATCTCCTTCAGCACCCCGTCGATCGCCGCGTCGTACTCCTTGCGCTGGGCGGGGTCCTCGAGGCCACCTTTGAGGAAGGCATTGGTCGCGAGGGCGTCGGCACGCAACAGGGAGGTCTTGATCTCCTGCACCCGCAGCAGCTGCTCGGTGTCGTCGGCCGCCCGCCCGTCGGACTGCCAGCCCACGAACTGCACGAGCGCGCTGACGATGCCGAACACGATCGCCACGCTCATGCCGATCAGCTGCCAGCGGTTGAGCAGCGCCGGCGTGTCGACGTACGACGGCGCGGGTTGGGCGGCCGCGGGTGCCGGTGCGGCGGCGGGCGCGTTGGCCGGGGGCGGTGGGGCGGCCGCTGGGGTGGCGGTCTGGCTCACGACTCCTCCTCGGGGGCGTCGGTGAAGGGATCGACCGGCTCGGCCGGCTCGACGTGGTCGGGCGGTGTGACCTCACCGTCGGTTGCGACGGCATCGGGCCCGCTCTCGCCGTTCGGGTCGACGACGAGATCGTCGGGCTCGAGCGCGCGCAGCTGCTCGAGCGTGGGCTCGGCGATGTCGCGCAGCCGCCAGGCGTGGTGGCCGATCGCGGCCTCCATCAGGTTGCGGACGAACCGGGCGTTGCCGAAGGACGGCCCACGCTCGGTGTCGGCGAGGATCTCGCGCAGCCGGGTCAACACCGGCTCGCCGGCGTCGTAGTCGGCATCCTTGACCATCGACTCGAAGATCGCCGCGAGCTCGTCGTCGGTGTAGTCGGCGAAGTCGATGGTGGTGCGGAACCGGCTCTCGAGGCCCGGGTTCTCGGAGATGAAGATCGCCATGGGGAGCGGATAGCCGGCGACGATGACGACGAGGTCGTCGCGCTTGTCCTCCATCTCCTTGACCAGGGTGTCGATGGCCTCCTTGCCGTACTGGTCACCGGAGAGGGAGTACGCCTCGTCGATGAACAGCACGCCGCCCTCGGCCGACTTCACGACCTCGGCGGTCTTGGCGGCGGTCTGGCCGAGGTACCCGGCGACCAGCTCGGAGCGGTCCACCTCGACCAGCTGGCCCTTGGTGAGCAGCCCGAGCGCGCGGTAGATCCCGGCGACCAGGCGGGCCACCGTGGTCTTGCCGGTGCCGGGGTTGCCGTTGAAGACGAGGTGGCGGGTGATCGTCGGGGACTCCAGGCCGGCCTGCTTGCGCAGCCCCTCGACCCGCAGCACCGCGGCCTGGCGGTGGATCTCGCCCTTGACGTTGGCCAGGCCGATCAGCCCGTCGAGCTCGGCGAGCAGCTCCTCGACGCTCTTGGTGGGCTGTGTTGATTGCTCCGGCTCCGCCGGAGCTGTCGGCTCCGCTGCCAACGCAGCCGCTTCCTCCGCTCCACTCGTTCCTCGCTCCGCTCCGTCCAGCGACTGCGGCGGAGCCGACGGCGCGGAGTCCATAGGTGGAGCGCCTGCCTCGTTGAGCGCGCCGAGCTGGCGGCGGACCTGCTCCCCGACGCGGCGGACCTGGTCGAGCATCTGGTCCCCGAGGCCCGGCACCGGCTG
This sequence comes from Nocardioides sp. S5-5, assembly GCF_054954065.1. Taxonomy (NCBI): domain Bacteria; kingdom Bacillati; phylum Actinomycetota; class Actinomycetes; order Propionibacteriales; family Nocardioidaceae; genus Nocardioides; species Nocardioides sp. S5-5. Next base: position 1,557,242 of record NZ_CP199913.1, on the reverse strand, counting down.
GCGCGCCGGCAGGTCGAAGGCGCCGGGGGCGCTCGACGACGGGGTGAGCCCGGCCGCTCCCCCGCCGAGCTGGGCGGTGGTGACCGTGGTGGCGGCGCCGACGGCGTCGGGCCCGGGCTCGCCGAGCGCCGAGCCGGCGATCGCGACGTCGGCCAGCGCGCCGGCGTAGTCGGCCGACGCGGCCGACTTGGCCAGCAGCAGCTGCGCCATCAGCGGCGTCGGGCCGGCGCGGAACCGGTTGCCGCGCTTGGCCGCGAGCATGTACACCTCGGCGGAGCGCTCGCGCCCGGTCTGCGCGCACCAGTCGACGAAGGCGCTGCGGGAGCGCTCCGACACCGTGGCGGCGACCGCCTCGCCCTCGGCGCGGGCGGCGGCCTCGTCGAGCCCGGCCGCGCGGGCCGTCGCGACGAGGGCGTCGAGGGCTTCGGTGAGCGTCGTCATGAGGTTCCCAGCGTGAGGTCGGGGCCGCCCGAGGAGGAGTGGCCGAACTTGGCGTCGAGGAAGCGGCTGTGGGCGATCAGGGCCTGCGCGTCGGCGCGGTTGGCGGCGTCGAGGATCTGGTCCATCGTCGCGCCGAGCAGCTCGAGCGCCTCGATGAGCACCAGCAGCGCCGTCTTCGGCCCGTCGATCGGCCGGGTGTCGGCCCAGTCGCGGGGCAGCCGGAGATAGGACTGGAGTGCCTCAGGGAGGTAGTCGGTCGCCGTCGCCACCACCGAGTAGCTCTCCTCGCTGCCGAGCCCGAGCTGGCTCAGCCGCGGCAGCGTCTGGTTGATGGTGCGCGCGATCCGCTGCACCCGCGACACGACGACCGGCGGCGCGTTGTTGTCGGTGAGCATCGCGGCCACCTGGTTGAGGGCAGCCCGGATGTCCTGCTCGGTCGGCGCCGGCGGCACGACGTACGCCGGCTCCTGCGCGACGCCCCGAGACCTGCGCCACCACGACTTCAGCCCCACCCGGAATCTGCCCTGTCCCCTGCGCTCCTCGACCTAGCCGATGTCCAGCGTGCCGGCGGCGTTGCGCGCGTCGTGCTGCTGCACCCGGTCGAGGTACGCCTTCGACTTCTGCACCTCGTTCTCGAGGACGCCGATCGTGGTCGACATGTTGTCGAGCGCCTTGAGCTTGAACTCGTCGATCGAGTCCATGGTCGCGTAGATGTTGGCGAACGCCGCCTGCAGCTGCTCGATGCCGATCGTCGAGGACGCCGCCTGCTCCTGGATCGCCGCGGAGTTCTCCTTGAGCATCTCCGAGGTGCGCTGGATCATCGCGGACGTCGTCGTGTTGAGCGCCGTGATCTGGTCGAGCACCAGCTTCTGGTTGCTCAGCGCCTGCGCGACGATGACCGCGGTCCGCAGCGCGGAGATGGTCGTCGTCGTCGCCCGGTCGACGCCCTTGATCAGCTCGATGTTGTTCTTGATGATGATGTCGATGGCGAGGTACGCCTGGATCGACACCGCGAGCTGGGTGAGCAGGTCCTGGTGCTTCTGCCGGACGTAGAACAGCACGTCCTGGGACAGCGTCTTGGCCGTCTCGGGGTCGCTCAGCTCGAGCTCGGCGATCTTGGCCGACAGCTTCGCGTCGAGCTTCTCGGCGACGTAGATGTACTGGTTGAGCCGCCCCATCACGCCCCAGAGGTTGGTCTTCTCCAGGTTGAGCGCCACGTTGTCGCGGGTCAGCTCGTCCTGCCCGCTGCGCAGCGAGTGGAGGATGCCGTTGAGCTGGCTCTGCGAGGACTGGTACTTGCGGAAGTAGTCCTCGATCTTGTCGTTGAAGGGGAGCTTGTCCCACCACTTCTTGACGCCGGTCGCCTGGCCGGGATCCAGGTCCTCGACCGTACGACGCAGCTCGAGCAGCGTCTTGCCGACGGTGGAGCCCTGCGCGATGCCACCGGACTTGAGCGCGGTCACCGGCTTGTCGAGCATCCGGTTCGACGTCTCCGCCGCCTTGCGGATGTCGGCGTCACCCATGGTGCGCACGTTCTCGGCCTGCGCCGCGAACTCCGGGCTGCCCGCCTTGGCCGCGGCGAGAGAGGCCAGGAAGTTGTCGACCTTCGCGTCGAGCTCGGGCACCATCGCCGCCTCGACCTGGGGCGCCATCTTGGGCGCCTGGGTCTCCACAACCGGCGCCGGCGCCGCCGGTGCCGTCAGCGTGATCGCGGGCTCGGGAGGGGCGAGCGGGGCCGGCTCGGGGGCAGCGGCCTGGGAACCGTCGGTGGTCATGGCCCGAGCCTATCCAGCGAACCCTCTGCTCATGCAGGCTCACGTGGGCAAATCAGGGTCCGGCTCAGGGATCCCACCGATCCCGCGGACCGAACGGACCGGCTCAGGACTCCAGGTCGACCAGGAACCACGGCATCATCCACTGAGCGATCGGCCCGATGGTGAGCGCGTACGCGACCGTGCCGAGCCCGAGCGTGCCGCCGAGGACCAGGCCGATGGCGACGACGGCGACCTCGAGGCCGGTGCGGACCAGCCGGATCGAGAGTCCGGTACGACGCGCGAGCCCGGTCATCAGGCCGTCGCGGGGGCCGCGGCCGAGCTGGGCGCCGATGTAGAGGGCGGTGGCGAGGCCGCACAGGACGATGCCGGCGACCATGAGCGCGATCCGGACGGCCATGCTGTCCGGAGCGTCGAACATGCCGAGGGTGACGTCGGCGGACATGCCGACGACGATCGCGTTGGAGAGGGTGCCGAGGCCGGGCTTCTCGCGCAGCGGGATCCACAGCACGAGGACCACGAAGCTGAACAGCACGACCGCCTGGCCGAGCGTGATCGGGACGTGGCGGATGAATCCGGAGTGGAGCACGTCCCACGGGGCCAGGCCGATGTCGCCGAGCACCATCAGGGCCAGGCTGACGCCGTAGAGCCACAGGCCGACGTAGAGCTGCACGAGGCGGCGGGGCAACCGTCCGGCGCGGAGCTGGGCGACGGGGCCGAGGTCGGCGAGCTGGACGGCGGCCCGGGGAGCGGACGCGGCGATCGACATGACACCAGCGTGACGAAGATTGGACTGTTCTGAAATAGCCAATCATGAGACAGTGGCCTGCATGACGCAGTCCACTCTGACCGCGGCGCGGCTGGCGACGCTGGTCGACGGGTTCGACCGCTCGCCGGCGTACGTCGGCCTGGCCGACGCGCTGCGCGAGCTGATCGGCGACGGCCGGGTGGGCTACGGCACCCGCCTGCCCAGCGAGCGCGACCTGACCGAGGCGCTGGGCGTCTCCCGCACCACCGTGACCCGGGCCTACGCCGTATTGCGCGAGTCCCACTACGCGCAGGCCCGGCAGGGCGCGGGAACCTTCACCCGGCTTCCGGGCGGGCGCACCCGCGCGCTCGACCGGGCGCTGTGGCCCAGCGACGTCGGCGACGGCGTGATCGACCTGGTCTGCGCAGCGGCGACCGCTCCACCCGGCATCGCGGCCGTGTACGCCGAGGCGGCCGCCGACCTGCCCGCCCACCTCGGCGGCCACGGCTACTTCCCCGCCGGCATGCCGGACCTGCAGGCCGCCATCGCGGCGACGTACGACGCCCGCGGACTGCCGACCGCGCCCGAGCAGATCATCGTCACCCCGGGCGCGCTGGCCGCGACCGCGGTCGTGGGCAGCGCGCTGGCCGGTCCCCGGGACCGGGTGCTGATGGAGTCGCCGACCTACCCCAACGCGGTGCAGGCGCTGCGGACCGGGGGCGGGCGACTGACCACGGTCGCGCTGGATCCGTCCGGCTGGGACCTCGACGCCGTCGCCGCGACGGTGGCCCGGCACCGGCCACGGCTGGTGCATGTGATGCCGGACTTCCACAACCCGACCGGGCTGGTGATGTCCGAGCCCGACCGCGAGCGGTACGCCCGGCTGCTCGCCGGCCACGACGCCGTCGCCGTGGTCGACGAGGCGCACCACCTGCTCGCCCTCGACGACGACACCGCGGCGGGCACGCCGTTCGCGGCACTCGCCAGGGACGCGGTCTGCGTGGGCAGCGCCAGCAAGAGCATCTGGGGCGGTCTGCGGCTGGGCTGGATCCGGGCGCCGCACGCGCTGGTCGACCGGCTCACCCGGGCCCGGGTCGGGCTCGACCTCGGCGTCCCGGTGCTCGAGCAGCTGGTGCTGGCCCGGCTGCTGACCGGCGACCTGAGCGACCTGCTGCGGGGGCAGCGCACCCGGCTGCGTGAGCAGCGCGACGCGATGGCCGGCGCGCTCGCCGTCCACCTGCCCGGGTGGGAGTTCCGGCCCCCCGCCGGCGGGATGGCGCTGTGGTGCCGCCTGCCCCTCGCCGCCGCGACCACGCTGTCGACCGAGGCCGAGCGACACGGCGTCCTGCTCGCGCCCGGTCCCTCGTTCGCGCCCGAGGGCGGGCTGGACCGCTACATCCGGCTGCCCTACGCGATGGCCGCCCCCCAGCTGGTCGAGGCGGTACGACGGATCGCGGAGGCCTGGGCCGTGGTCACCTCGGGACGAGGCGGCGCGGCCGCCCCGCCGGCCGGAGCGGAGCCGGTGCTGGTCGCCTGATTACGACCGATCCCTACCGACGGCGCGGGTCACGGAGCCCGACAATCAGCGTCGTGGGAACGCCCTGGGGAAACACCTCGACCGTACGCCGCCTGCCCGGCGTCCTCGCCCTGCTCCTGGTGGCCGGACTGCTGGTCCACGGTGGTCCGGCGCGCGCGGCGGCGCCGAGCAACGACAACCGGGCCGATGCGACGACCTGGAACTACTTCACCACCAACGTCTTCGGCAACACCACCGCGGACGCGACCACCGAGCCCGCCGAGACGGGCGCTCTGAGTGGATGCACCGGCCCGTACTCCTCGGTCCCGGGATCGGGCCACTCCGTGTGGTACCGCTTCACGCCACCGGCGTCCACGACCTACGTCTTCGACCTCAGCTACGCGACCTTCGACACGGTGCTCTCGATCGAGAACCAGGCCGGCAGCACCCTGGCCTGCAACGACGACAAGTCCGACAACGACAGCAAGTCCCGCGTGGAGCGGGCGCTGACGGCGGGCACCACGTACTACCTCCGGCTGGCGGGATGGGGCGCCGCCTCGGGTGCCTACACGGTGCTCCTGCAGGCGCTCCCACCGGCCAACAACGACCGTGCCAACGCCTCGAGCCTGATCCTGAGCGACCACCAGCCCGTCACCTTGCTGATGGCCGACACCGAGCCGGGCGAGCCGGATCCGCCCGACTGCGAGTACGGCATGCAGCAGACCGTCTGGTTCAAGTACACCCCCAGCCAGACCGGCCGGCTGCTCATCACCAACCACAACACCTGGTCGGCTCGGATGCGGCTGTTCGACGTCACGTCCGGTACGCCGGAGGTGGTCGTGTGCGACAGCTATCACGACGGCAGCACCGGCGAGATCGGCTATGTCAACCAGTACGTACGGCCCGGGCGCAGCTATCTCCTCCAGGTCGGCCGTCCCAGCGGGGCCGCCACCAGCACCGCCACCAGCATCTCCGCCTCCCTGGCCGCGGCGGCCCAGCCCGCCAACGACTCCTTCGCCACCCCCACGACGCTGAGCGGATCGAGCGGCTCCTTCGACGTCGAGGCCGGGCAGATGACCACCGAGCCCTTCGAGTACCCGCTGTACGGCTCGACCGTCGGCTCGCACTCCGCCTGGTTCCGCTGGACCGCCCCCGCGAGCGGCTCCCTGTCCCTGACCGTCCCCAACAGCCTCCAGTCGACGCGGGTATGGGCGGACGTCCCCTACCCGTACCTGCTCGACGCGACCGGTCTCGGCACCCTCGCCTACTTCCCCGTCGGTGCGGCCCGCACGGTGCCGGTGGCCAAGGGCACGACGTACCGGATCCTCGCGGACTGGAGCTCGCCGGCCTTCTTCGCCGTGAGCTACGCGTTCACGCCCAACGGCACCGATCCCCCGCCGGCGACGGCTCCCGGGCAGCCGGCCGCGCTGAGCGTGAAGGTGAAGCGACGCAAGGCGGTCGTGGCGTGGAGCGCTCCCCTCGACGGCGGCGCCGCGATCACCGGCTACACCCTGGTCGTGAAGGCCAAGGTCGCGGGCAAGAAGAGCACCGTCCTCCGCCGGCTCGACGCCGCGGCCGTGCGTACCGTCCTCAAGCGGCTCAAGCCCGGCAAGTACCGGGTGACGCTGAGCGCCACCAACGTCGTCGGCACCTCGGTGGCAGGCCCCGTGGCACGGTTCCGGGTGCGCTGAGCGGCGTACTCGTCAGGGAGTTCCTGCAGCCCGGTCAGACCAGGTCGACTGCCCGGATCGACGTCGCCTCGATCGCCGCCTCGATCTGAGCGAGCGCGTCGGCGGGGATGGCCGAGTCGACGGAGAGCGCGACGAGCGCGTCGCCGCCCTTGGTCTCGCGGGACACCTGCATGCCGGCGATGTTGACCTGCGAGTCGCCGAGGATCTGGCCGACGGTACCGACCATGCCGGGGCGGTCGACGTAGGTGAAGAACGCGAGGTGCTCGGTGGGCTCGATGTCGACCAGGTAGCCGTTGACCTCGACCAGTCGCTCCTTCTGGGCGATGCCGACCAGGGTGCCGCTGACGGAGACCTGGGTTCCGTCGGCGAGGGTGCCGCGCAGGGTGATCAGGTTGCGGTGGTCGCCGCTCTCGCCGTCCATGACCAGGCGTACGACGATGCCGCGCTCGGCCGCGAGCAGCGGGGCGTTGACGTAGGAGACCTGGTCCTCGACGACCGCGCTGAACACGCCCTTGAGGGCGGCGAGCTCGAGCACCTTCACGTCGTGGTCGGCGATCTCGCCGCGGACCTCGACGTCGAGCTGCTGGGCGACCTCGCCGGCGACGGCGGTGAAGATCTGGCCGAGCTTCTCCGTCAGCGGGATGCCGGGGCGCACGTCCTCGGCGATGACGCCGCCCTGCACATTGACGGCGTCCGGGACCAGCTCGCCGGACAGCGCGAGGCGCACCGACTTGGCGACCGCAATGCCGGCCTTCTCCTGGGCCTCGTCGGTGGAGGCGCCGAGATGAGGGGTGGCGACGACGTTCTCGAGCTCGAAGAGCGGGCTGTCGGTGCAGGGCTCCTGGGCGAAGACGTCGAGGCCGGCGGCCGCGATCCGGCCGGTCTTGAGGGCGTCGTACAGCGCCCCCTCGTCGACGATGCCGCCGCGCGCGGCGTTGACCAGGACCAGCGACGGCTTGGCCTTCGCCAAGGCCTCGGCGTCGATCAGGCCGACCGTCTCGGCGGTCTTGGGCAGGTGGACCGACATGAAGTCGGACTCGGCCATCAAGGTGTCGAGGTCGACGAGGCGCACGCCGACCTGGGCGGCGCGCCCCGCCTGGACGTAGGGGTCGTAGGCGATCACGTTCATGCCGAACGCGGCCAGGCGCTGCGCGACGAGGACGCCGATCCGGCCCAGGCCGACGATGCCGACGGTCTTCTCGAACAGCTCGATGCCGGTGTACTTCGACCGCTTCCACTCGCCGCCGCGCAGCGCGGCGTGGGCCGGCGAGACGTGGCGGGCCGCGGCGAGCATCAGCGCGACGGCGAGCTCGGCGGCGGAGACGATATTGGACGTCGGCGCGTTGACGACCATCACGCCGGACTGGGTGGCGGCCTTGACGTCGACGTTGTCGAGGCCGACCCCGGCCCGCGCGACCACCTTGAGCCGGGTCGCGGCGGCCAGTGCCTCGGCGTCGACCTTCGTCGCGGACCGGACCAGGATCGCGTCGGCCGTCACGATCGCCGCCAGCAGGTCCGCGCGGTCCGCACCGTTGCAGTGCCGGATCTCGAAGTCGGGGCCGAGCGCCTCGACGGTGGCAGGGCTCAGCTCTTCGGCGATGAGGACGACGGGGCGCGCGGTCGGGTCGGTCACAGCGGGGGTCCTTCGCAGGAGTGGTTCGAGAAGGGGCGCACGGCGCTGTGCGGGCTCGGCCGCCAGCCTACCCGCCCCCGGGGCGTACCCGCAGGCGAGTCCGCGCGGCGTGCTCAGACCTCGAACAGGGCCTGGCCGACGTACTCGCCCCGGTCGACGCCGGGCGGGACGGCGAACAGCGCCTGGCCGGTGAAGCGGAGGTACTCCATGAGCGCGTCCGACTTCGACATCGCCCGCTGCAGCGGGATGAAGTGGGTGCGCGGGTCGCGGAGGTAGGCGATGAAGAACAGGCCGGCCTCGAGGCCGCCGACGTCGTTGCTGCCGTCGACGAAGTTGTAGCCGCGGCGCAGGATCCGCACCCCGTCGTTGGTCTCGGGATGGACGACGCGCACGTGGGCGTCGACCGGGATGATCGGGCCGGTCGAGCCCTGCATCGCGAAGTCCGGGTCGGTCATCTCCTCGCCGCCGGACAGCGGTGCGCCGGTGCTCTTGGTGCGGCCGACGAACTGCTCCTGGGAGTCCAGCGACTGACGGTCCCAGACCTCGATCGTCATGTTGATCCGCCGGGTGACGAGATAGGAGCCGCCGGCGAGCCAGGCCGCCTTCGGATCGTCGCCGGCCCCGACCCACACATGCTGTCCGAGAGCCTCGGTCTCCTCCGCCTTGATGTTGGCGGTGCCGTCCTTGAAGCCGAACAGGTTGCGAGGCGTGGACTGGCTGGTCGAGGTGGTCGACGTCCGGCCGAAGCCGAGCTGGGACCAGCGCACGGCCGTCGTACCGAACCCGATCCGGACCAGGTTGCGGATCGCGTGGACGGCGACCTGCGGGTCGTCGGCACAGGCCTGGATGCAGAGGTCGCCGTCGCTGCGGGCCGGGTCGAGCACGTCGGCGGAGAACCGCGGCAGCTGCTCGAGCGCCTCGGGGCGGCGCTCGGCGAGGCCGAACCGGTCCTTGCCGTCGGCATCGACGAACAGGCCCGGGCCGAAGCCGAAGGTGATGGTGAGCTTGCTGGGTGGCAGGTCGAGGGCCTCCCCGGTGTCGTCCGGCGGGGCGTTGCCGGGACCCTCGACGGCGCCCAACGGGCCGGCCGACTCGCCCACGGTCATCCGTGCGGCGGCCTCGGTCCAAGCCTTCAACAAGGCGACCAGCGCGTCGCGGTCGTCGGTCGTCACGTCGAGAGCGACGAAGTGCAGCCGGTCCTGGGCGGGCGTGGCGATGCCCGCCTGATGCTCCCCGTGGAAGGGGTACGACGCCACCGGCGCCGCCACCTTCTCGGTGTCGGGAGCCGCGAGCCGTCCGGCCGCGAAGGCGCCGGCCACCCCGGCGGCGGCCGCGCCGCCACCGAGGAGACCGCGCCGGCTGACGCGGGAGCTCCCGGTCAGGAGGTCACCGCCGCGGTGAGCTTCGACAGCGGCTCGGACAGCGCGTTGACCGCGTCGGTCATCTTCTTCGTGTCGTCCTTGGTCAGGTCGGTGTAGAGCACGAAGCCGTCACCGTCGCGGTACTCGTCGAGCAGCGTCTGCAGGGCGTCGAACGTGGTGGTGAGCTCCTCGGCGAGGGCAGCGTCCTTGGTCTCGAGCAGGCCCTGGACGCCCTCGTAGGCGATCCGGGCACCGTCGACGTTGGCCTGGAAGTCCCACAGGTCGGTGTGCGACCAGGCCTCCTCCTCACCGGTGATCTTGCCGTTCGCGACCTCTTCGAGCAGGCCGATCGAGCCGTTGGCGATCGCGTCGATCGGGTAGGTCAGCGCGTCGGCACCGGTGGCCTGGATCCGCTTGTCGAGCTCCTCGGTGTTGGCGAGCAGGTCGTCGGCGTAGGTCGTGCGCTCGGCGGGCGTGAGCGCCGTGTAGCCCTTCGCGTCCTGCGGCCACAGGTCCTTCTCGATGCGGTGCCAGCCGGTCCACTTCTCACCCGCGGCGAAGTCGACGTCGGCCTCGCGGGCGTCGGTCTTCGGGTCGAGGTCGCCGAAGGACTCGGCCACGGTCTCGATCCGCTCCCAGTGCTCGCGTGCCGTCGGGTAGAGCGTGCGGGCCTCGTCGTCCTTGCCGTCCTCGTAGAGCTGGACGAACTCCTTGGTCTTCTCCAGCAGCTGGGCGGACTGGTCCTGCACGTAGGCACGGTAGTTGTTCTGCGCCTGGTCGATCAGCTCCTGGTCGGACGCGCTGACCTCCTGCTCGTCGTCGGAGTGGGTGACGGTGAACGCGGCCCGGATGCCCTCGCCGACCATGCCCGGCTTGCAGGCGGTGAAGTAGTCGCCCTCGGGCGCGTTCACCGTCAGCTTCTTGGTCAGGTTCGGGCCGATGTTCTCGACCTCCCCGACGATGCGCAGCCCGTCGCTGCCGAGCAGGTAGAACTCGGTGACGTCGGAGCCGGTGTTGGTGACGTCGAAGCTCAGCGTGCCGGCCGGCGCCTCGGTCGCCGACAGCTCGCACGCGTCGGCACTCGAGCCGACCGTCAGGGCCCGGGCATCGGCCTTCTTGCCGTCACCGCCGCCGGAGGAGGCGTTCTCGGTGCAGGCGGCGAGGGCAGGGGCGACGGCCAGGACGGCCACCGAGACGAGGAGGGTCTTGCGCATGGATCACTGCTCCTGAAGCTGAGGGGTGGGACGGACGATGCGGGTGCGGAAGAGGAACAGCACGCCGACCGGGACGACGTACAGCACCCAGGCGGTGGCCTCGAGCCAGGTCGTGGCGGGCGAGAAGTTGAAGACGCCCTTGAGGAGGGTGCCGTACCAGGACGACGGCGGGATCGCGCCGGAGACGTCGAAGGCCAGGTTGTGCAGACCGGGGAGGATCCCCGCCTCCTGGAGGTCGTGGATGCCGTAGGCGAGCACGCCACCGGCGACCAGGATGAGGAAGGCGCCGGTCCAGGTGAAGAAGACGGTGAGGTTGAGGCGGATCGCGCCTCGGTAGATGAGGTAGCCGAGTGCCACGGCGACCAGGATCCCGAGCAGCGCGCCGACCAGCGGCTCCCAGGTCGGCGTCACCGAGCCGATCGTGTCGCGGGTGCCGGCCTGGGTGGCCGCCCACAGGAAGAGCGCTGTCTCGAGGCCCTCGCGGCCGACGGCGAGCATCGCCACCACGACCAGCGACCAGCGCCCGCCCTCGGCTGCCCGGTCGATCTGGCCGCGCAGCTCGGTACCGAGCCCACGGGCCGCGGTCGACATCCAGAAGATCATCCAGGTGACGAACGCGACGGCGACGATCGACAGGGTGCCGCCGATCGCCTCCTGGGCCTCGAAGGTCAGTCCGCGCGGCCCGAACGTCAAGCTGGCCCCGAACGCCAGGGCGACCGCGACCGCGATCGCCACGCCCGCCCAGATCCGCGGCAGCAGCTCGCGACGGTCCGACTTGACGAGATAGGCCACCAGAATGCTGACGACCAGCGCGGCCTCGAGGCCTTCGCGCAGTCCGATCAGGAAGTTGGCGAGCACAAAGGACGAGCGTACTCCGGATGGTTAGGCTTGCCTAATGGAGGGTCTCGCCTCTCGTTCGGCGAGCCGGGAGCGCGCCAAAGGCTGACCACCGCCGCCTCGCAGCCCTAAGGTCGGGAAGATCAGGTCCGCTGTCGACAAAGGAGTCAGGCCATGCGCGTTTTCACGACGTTCGAGGAGCTCACCGAGGCGGCCGGGACCGACCTCGGATCCAGCGACTGGGTCACCATCGACCAGCGCCGGGTCAACCAGTTCGCCGACGCGACCGGCGACCACCAGTGGATCCACGTCGACCTGGAGCGCGCCAAGGAGGGGCCCTTCGGCGGCACCATCGCGCACGGCTACCTCACCCTGTCGCTCGTCCCCTGGCTCGGCAGCCAGGTGTTCACCCTGCGCACCCCGGGCGCCAAGCTCAACTACGGGGTCAACAAGGTCCGCTTCCCCACTCCCCTCCTCGTCGGCAAGCGGGTCCGGCTGCACGTCAAGCTCGGCGAGGTCGTCGACCTCCCCAGCGGCAAGCAGCTGACCGTGCAGCACACCGTCGAGATCGAGGACGAGGCCAAGCCGGCGTGCGTCGCCGAGACCGTCGTCCTGCTGCTGCCGTGAGCGGCACTTCTTGACTTGCTCTGGTGCTTCCTGACCGTTGCAACCGTCAAGAAGCGTGGGAATCCCCGCTGAAGCGGGGATTCCCGCACCGACTCAACCCCGGCTGCCCCAGGCCTGCGCGAGCGCCTGCTCGAACACCTCGGTGGGCTGGGCGCCGGAGATGCCGAAGCGGCCGTCGAGCACGAAGAACGGTACGCCGCTGGAGCCGTAGGCCCGGGCCTGCGCGACATCGGCTATCACCTCGTCGCGGAACTCGTCGCTGCCGAGCACCTCCTCGACCCGATCGGCGGCCAGCCCGGCGAAGGCCGCCGCGCGCCGCAGCACGTCGTGATCGCCGAGCGACTCGCCGCGGGTGAAGTACGCCGCGAGGACCTGCTCCATCAGCTCGTGCTGCCGGCCCTCCGCGGCGGCCAGGTGCAGCAGCCGATGGGCGGTCAGGGTGCGGGCGTGCAGCGCGTCGGCGTGCGCGAACTCCAGGCCCTCGCCGGCAGCGACCTCGTCGGCACGGGCCATCATCTCCCGGGTGCCGGCCTCGTCGGCGCCGAACTTGCGGCCCAGCACCTGCACGGTGGTCTCGGTGCCGATCTCGGGCGCGAACGGGTCCAGCTCGTAGGAGCGGTAGACGACCTCGACGTCGTCGCGATGCTCGAAGTCGGCGAGCGCCCTCTCCAGGCGGCGCTTGCCGATGTAGCACCACGGACACACGACGTCGGCCCAGATCTCGATACGCACGACGGCTGCAACGCGACGTACCCCTGATTGCTTCCCGCGCCGCCCCCTAGGGGCCTCGGGGGTGAGGTCAGGGATGGGTCAAGGGATCTGCCCGAAGCGACGAGCTGCCCGCGAGCGACAGGCTTCGGGACATGATCACAGTCGAGTCCCTCAGCAAGTCGTACGGCAGCTTCACGGCCGTCGACGATGTGTCGTTCAGCGCCGCGCCGGGCCGCGTCACCGGGTTCCTCGGGCCCAACGGAGCCGGCAAGTCCACCACCATGCGGGTCATGGTCGGCCTGACCGCGCCGGGAAGCGGCGAGGTCCGCGTCCTGGGCCGCCGGTTCGCCGACCTGCCCGACCCGGGCCGCGAGGTCGGCGTACTGCTGGACGCGTCGGCGCAGCACGCCGGTCGCACCGGGCGCGAGATCCTCACCATCGCCGCGCTCACCATGGGCCTGCCGCGCACCCGCGTCGACGAGATGCTCGAGCGGGTCAGCCTGACGCCCGACGAGGCCAGCCGGCGGGTCCGCAACTACTCCCTCGGCATGCGCCAGCGCCTCGGCATCGGCACCGCACTCCTCGGCGACCCCGAGGTGCTGATCCTCGACGAGCCCGCCAACGGACTGGACCCGGCCGGCATCCGCTGGATGCGCGACCTGCTGCGCGGCTTCGCCGACCAGGGCGGCACCGTGCTGCTCTCCAGCCACCTGCTGCACGAGATCGAGGTCATCGCCGACGACCTCGTCGTCATCGGCAACGGCCGCATCGTCGCCCAGGGCACCAAGGACGAGCTGCTCGCCGGCGCCGGCACCCTGGTCCGCGCGGCCGACGGCGCCGCGCTCGCCACCGCCCTCACCACCGCCGGGATCGTCGCGCGGCCGACCTCGGGCGGCGCCGTGCTCGCCGAGGCCGACCTCACCCGCGTCGGCCAGGCCGCGTTCGCCGCCGGCATCCCCGTCACCGAGCTGCGCGCCGCCGACGGCGCCGGCCTCGAGGAGATGTTCCTGGCGCTCACGGCCGAGAGCCAGCGCGAGAGCGTCACCCACACCACCCCCACGCAAGGAGCAGCGGCATGACCGCCACGACCGTGACCGGCCCGGACACCACGTCCGCCGTCCCTGCCCCGGCGCGGAACCGCCCGGTGCCCGCGCGGACGCCGTTCCGCCGGATCCAGAGCGTCGAGCTGCGCAAGATGTTCGACACCCGCTCCGGCTTCTGGCTGATGGCCAGCATCGTGCTCACGTCCGCGATCGCCACCGTGATCACCCTGCTCGTCGGCAACCGCGACGATCTGACCTTCGAGTCCTTCGCCGCCGCCATCGGCAGCCCGATGTCGATCATCCTCCCGGTGATCGGCGTGCTCGCCGTCACCAGTGAGTGGAGCCAGCGCACCACACTGACCACCTTCACCCTGGTGCCGGGACGATCTCGGGTGCTGGCCGCCAAGTTGCTCAACACGCTGGCCATCGGGTTCGTCGGCATGCTGGTCGCGCTCGGGGTGGGCGCCCTCGGCAACCTGGTCACCTCGATGATCACCGGCGTCGACCCGGTGTGGGACATCTCCGTCTCGGGGTTCTCCCAGATCGTGCTCGCCAATGAGATCGGCATGCTGCTCGGCTTCGCGCTGGGCCTGCTCTTCCGCAGCTCGCCGGCCGCGATCGTCGGCTACTTCGTGGTCAACCTGGTGCTTCCCGGCCTGTCCGGCGCGCTGGCCGCCGCCCAGGACTGGTGGGCCGACAACGCCGGCTGGTTCGACCTGAACCAGACCCGCTTCCTGCTCTTCGACGGCGGCCTGACCAGCCACGACTGGGCGCAGCTGGGCATCACCTCCGTGCTCTGGATCGCGCTGCCGCTCCTGATCGGCATCCGGTTGGTGCTCCGCTCCGAGGTCAAGTAGCCGACCCGGCGCAGACGAGCAGCTGAACACGGCCGACCCGGCGCAAAGTGACCGTCCAGGTAGTCACTTTGCGCCGGGTCAGCGCAATTCGCGCGTTAGGTTCCGCCGGGTCGGCGTGCATGCAGATGCCCAAGATGGGTGAGTCGCCGGGGCCGGAAAGGTGCGAGCGTCGTGCCGTCTCGGTCGAGTCAACTGGGGGCACCATGCGTCGTGGACATCTTCAGACCGGATTCGTCGGCCTGCTGCTGGCGCTGGTGGCCGCGCTGCTGACCACCGGGGCGTCCGGCCCACCGGCGCAGGCGGCGCCGGCACACCAGCGGCTGATCCCATCGACGGTGCCGGCGGCGACGCCCAACATCCTCGACGGGAGGACGCTGGCGATCGCGGAGGTCGGGAGCCGGGTGTTCGTGGGCGGCACGTTCACCCTCGCGCAGAACCCGGGGACGAGCGCGCAGCTGCCGACGCCGTACCTCTTCGCCTACGACCGGGCCACCGGGGTCATCGACCCGGTCTTCGCACCGGGCCTGGACGCCAGCGTGAACGCGATCGTCGCGTCGCCGGACGGCAGCGCCCTCTACGTCGGAGGCACCTTCAAGCTGGCGGGCACCACGAAGGTCCGCAACGTCATCAAGATCGACACCACGACGGGCGCGCTGGTCACCGCGTTCAAGAACCCCAGCCCCAACGGGGCCGTCCTCGACCTCGCGCTGGTCGGCAATCGACTGCTGGTGGCCGGCACCTTCACCACCATCGCCACACTGCCCCGCACCGGCCTGGCCTCGCTCGACGCGACCACGGGCACGGTCGACGACTACCTCAAGGTCACCGTCGACACCAACCACAACTGGCCCTCCGGTACGGCGAAGGCGCCAATCGGTGTCGGCAAGCTGGCCGCCAGCCCCGACGGCACGCGGCTGGTCGCGATCGGCAACTTCAAGCACGCCGACGGCCTCGACCGCGACCAGGTCGCCCTGATCCGCCTCGGTGCCGACAGCGCGTACGTCGACCCCGACTGGAAGACCCTGCGCTACACGCCGGCATGCCAGAAGAACGCCTTCGACTCCTATGTGCGCGATGTCGACTTCTCGCCCGACAGCTCCTACTTCGTGATCGCCTCCAGCGGCGCCGGCTACAACGGCACCCTGTGCGACTCGGCGGCCCGCTTCGACGTGGCCGTGACCGGGCAGGACGTGCAGCCGACCTGGCAGGCCGCCACCGGCCAGGACTCCCTGCTGTCGGTCTCGATCGCCGACAACGCGGTGTACGTCGGCGGCCACCAGAAGTGGATGAACGCGATCCAGAGCGGCGCGGACGAGCAGGCCGGCCAGGTGCCCCGCCCCGGGCTCGCGGCGCTCGACCCGCAGAACGGCCTGCCGCTGAGCTGGAACCCCGGCCGCCACCCGCGCGGCGTCGGCGCCGAGGAGCTGCTGGCCACCGACAACGGCATCTACGTCGGCAGCGACACCGAGTACATCGGCGATCGCCAGTACCGCCGGGCCCGGCTCGCCTTCTTCCCTGTGGAGGGCGGGTCGGCCCCGGTCGCCCAGGCCGACCCGGTCCTGCCGCGCAGCCTCTACCGGCTCTCCGGCACCACCGTCACGACCCGGCAGTTCCTCGGCACGTCGATCACCACGCCGACGACCGTGACGACGACGGGCGGCGCGAGCTGGAGCAACGTGAAGGGCGCCTTCATGGTCGGCACCAAGCTGGTGTACGGCTGGACCGACAACAAGCTGCACTACCGGACCTTCAACGGCACCGCCTTCGGCCCCGACACCGTCATCGACCCGTACAACGACCCCGCGTGGAGCACGGTGACGGCCAGTGGCGGCTCGCAGACCTATCGCGGCCGGGTGCCGAACCTCTATGCCCAGATCTCGGGCCTGACCGGCTTGGCATACGCCAACAACCGGATCTACTACACCCGTTCGGGCCAGACCAGGGTCTTCTGGCGCTGGTTCTCCCCGGACAGCCTCGTCGTGGGCGCCGCCGAGTTCACGGTCGCGTCGTCGACCTTCCCTGCGCTCCAAGACGTCCGCAATCTGGTGTACGCCGACGGGCAGCTGTGGGCCGGTATGTCGACCAACCAGCTGTGGCGCCTGTCCGTCACGGACGGTGTCACCAGCGGGTCGTGGACCCGGGTGACCGGGACCGGCATCGACACCAGCCCGGTGTGGTCGAGCGGCACCATGTTCCTCGGCCCGCTCGCCAACCAGGCGCCGACCTCGTCGTTCACCCTGTCCTGCTCGGGGCAGACCTGCGGCTTCGACGGCCGGGGGTCGAGCGACCCCGACGGCACCGTCGTCGGCTGGTCGTGGGACTTCGGCGACGGCGGCACCGCCACCGGCGCACAGCCCAGCCACCTCTACGCCACGCCCGGGACCTACCAGGTCACGCTGACGGTCACCGACGAGCACGGCGGCACCGGATCGTCGACCCAGCCGGTCGTGATCGAGGGCGTGAGCAGCCCGGTCGCGTACCGCGACGCGACGGGCAAGGTCACCAACGCGACCAGCATCGTCACCCCGATCCCCGCGACCACCCAGGCCGGCGACGGACTGGTCGCGGTGGTCTCGGCGGCCACGACCGCCGTACCGGCCGCGCCCACGGGGTGGACCCAGGTGGGCCAGCCGGCGACGACGGACGCGATGACGACGGTGGTCTGGCAGAAGGTCGCGGCGGCCAACGACGCGGGCCGCAATGTCACGGTGTCCTTCGGTACGACGGCCGTGAAGGCGACGCTGACCGTCCTGGCCTACTCCGGCACCGATCCCGGCGGACCCGTCGCGTCCGTGGCCGGTGCCGGCGAGACGAGCGCGACCGCCGCACACCGCAGCCCGACGGTCACCACACCCGGGGGCTGGGTGGTCACCGTGTGGGCCGACCGGTCCTCGGCGACCACGGCCTTCGCCGAGCCCGCCGGCTCGACCGTCCGGCAGCAGCTGATCGGCACCGGCGGCGCCCATGCCGACCAGCTCGTCGTCGACACGGGCGGTCCGGTCGCGGCCGGCCAGTACGGCGACCAGGTCGCCACCGCCGACTCCGCGGCCAAGGGCACGAGCGTCACCATCGCCCTCCACTGAGGTCGACCTGCGCTAACGTCATTCGTTCCGTGGGCTCGAGCCCACGGAACGAATGACGTTACGGAGCTCACATGGACCTGACCTCGACCTGGTGGTTCTGGGCGCTGTTGTCCGCGGTGTTCGCGGCGCTCACCGCGATCTTCGCCAAAGTGGGCGTCAAGGAGATCGACTCCGATGTCGCGACCTTCGTGCGCACCGTGGTCATCTTGGTGACGCTCGGCCTGATCCTGCTGGCCCTCGGCAAGTTCCACTCCCCCGGCGACGTCGGCACCCGGACCTGGGTGTTCCTCGTGCTGTCGGGACTGGCCACCGGCGCGTCGTGGATCTGCTACTTCCGCGCGCTCAAGGTCGGCGACGCATCCCTGGTCGCCCCCGTCGACAAGCTGAGCGTCGTGCTCGTGGCGATCTTCGGCGTGACCCTGCTCGGCGAGCGGCTCTCGGCACTGCAGTGGGGTGGCGTCGCACTCGTCGGCGCGGGCGCCGTGCTGCTGGTGATCAGCGGGTGAGGATGCAGGACGCCCCCGGATCCGCGTGGCGGATCCGGGGGCGTTCGTGCGCGGGTCAGCGCGCGGCCGAGCCCTCGGTGTAGTCGTCGTCGCTCTGGGCCCACGAGAAGTGCGAGCGCAGGGTCTTGCCGACCGCCTCGATCGGGTGCTGGGCGCCCTTCTCGCGCAGCGCGATGAACTCCGGCGCGCCGGCGTCCTGGTCGGCGATGAAGCGCTCGGCGAACGCGCCGCTCTGGATGTCGGCGAGGACGGCCTGCATGTTCTCCTTGACGCGGGCGTCGATGACGCGCGGGCCCGAGACGTAGTCGCCGTACTCGGCCGTGTCGGAGACCGACCAGCGCTGCTTGGCGATGCCGCCCTCCCACATCAGGTCCACGATCAGCTTGAGCTCGTGGAGGACCTCGAAGTAGGCGATCTCGCCCTGGTAGCCGGCCTCGGTGAGGGTCTCGTAGCCGTACTGGACCAGCTGCGAGACACCACCGCACAGGACCGACTGCTCACCGAACAGGTCGGTCTCGGTCTCCTCGGTGAAGGTGGTCTTGATGACGCCGGCGCGGGTGCCGCCGATGCCCTTCGCGTAAGACTTCGCGAGGTCCCAGGCCTTGCCCGAGGCGTCCTGCTCGACCGCGATGATGTCCGGGATGCCGCGCCCGGCGACGTACTCGCGGCGCACGGTGTGGCCCGGAGCCTTCGGCGCGACCAGGATGACATCGACGCCGGCCGGGGGCTTGATGTAGCCGAAGCGGATGTTGAAGCCGTGGCCGAAGACCAGGGTGTCGCCCTCGGCGAGCGCCGGGGCGATGTCGTCGGCGTACAGGTGGCGCTGGACCTGGTCGGGGGCCAGGATGACGATGACGTCGGCCTCCTCCGCGGCCTCGCGCGGGGTGAGGACGCGCAGGCCCTCCTCCTCCGCCTTGGCGCGACTCTTCGAGCCCTCCTTGAGGCCGACGCGAACGTCGACGCCGGAGTCGCGCAGGTTCAGCGCGTGGGCGTGACCCTGGCTGCCGTAACCGATGACGGCGACGTGCTTGCCCTGGATGAGGGACAGGTCGGCGTCGTCGTCGTAGTAGATCTCAGCCACGTCGGGCTTCTCCTTGCTGGTTGGTGGTGGGGTGGGTTCAGGCGTTGGCGGCAGGCGGCACCGGTACGGCGACGGGCTTGCTGCGCTCCGAGATGGAGCGCGGCCCGCGGCCGATGGCCACCATGCCGGACTGCACGAGCTCGCGGATCCCGAAGGGCTCCAGCACGCGCAGGAAGTCGGCGATCTTGCCGTCGTTCCCGACGATCTGCATGGTGATCGCGTCCGAGGCGACGTCGATGACCTTCGCCCGGAACAGCTGGACGACGTCGAGGACCTCGCCGCGGTTCTCCGCGGTGGCGGCGACCTTGACCAGCACCAGCTCGCGGTTGACCGAGGCGCCGGCGTCGAGCTCGACGATCTTGATGACCTCGACCAGCTTGTTGAGCTGCTTGGTGACCTGCTCGAGCGGCGACGAGTCGACGTTGACCACGATGGTCATCCGCGAGATCTCGGCGTGCTCGGTCGGGCCGACCGCGAGCGACTCGATGTTGAAGCCGCGGCGGCTGAACAGTGCGGAGATGCGGGCCAGGACGCCGGGCTTGTCCTCGACCAGGACGGACAGGGTGTGCTTGGCCACCTCAGTTCCTTTCGCTGTCGCAGATCATCAGGCACGACGCGAACGGGGTCCCCGCGGAGTTGTGCCGCTCGGCGCGCAGCGCCCCGGTCGCAGAACTTCGTGGGGTGTTCACAGATCGTCCTCGTCGAACTGGGGCGCGAGGTCGCGCGCGTACTTGATGTCGTCGTTGCTGGTGCCGGCGGCGACCATCGGCCACACCATCGCGTCGCGGTGGACCCGGAAGTCGACGACCACGGGCACGTCGTTGATCTCCATCGCCTTCTGGATCGTCGCGTCGACGTCGTCGGGCGACTCGCAGGCCAGGCCCACGCAGCCGTAGGCGTCAGCCAGCTTCACGAAGTCGGGGATCCGCCGGTCCGGCCCCGTGTGCAGGTCGGTGTTGGAATAGCGTTGGCCGTAGAACAGCGTCTGCCACTGCCGCACCATGCCGAGCGACTCGTTGTTGATGACCGCGACCTTGATCGGGATGTTGTTGATCGCGCAGGTGGCCAGCTCCTGGTTGGTCATCTGGAAGCAGCCGTCGCCGTCGACCGACCACACGGTCTGGTCCGGCATCGCGACCTTCGCGCCCATCGCGGCCGGCACGGAGAAGCCCATCGTGCCGAGACCGCCGGAGTTGATCCAGGTGTTGGGACGCTCGTAGCCGACGAAGTGCGCGGCCCACATCTGGTGCTGGCCCACGCCCGCGGTGTAGATCGTGTCGGGGCCGGACAGCGCGCCGAGGCGCTCGAGGACGTACTGCGGGGCGAGACCGCCGTCGGCCGGCGCGTCGTAGCCGAGCGGGTACTTCGTCTTCACGCCGGCGCAGAACGCGACCCAGCCCTCGTAGTCGCCGGAGCGGCCGGCGTCCTGCTCGGTGCGCAGGGTGGTGATCAGGTCGACCAGGACCTCGCGGACGTCACCCACGATCGGGACGTCGGCGTACCGGTTCTTGCCGATCTCGGCGGGGTCGATGTCGGCGTGGATGACCTTGGCGCCGGGCGCGAACGAGTCGAGGTTGCCGGTGACCCGGTCGTCGAAGCGGGCGCCGAGGCTGATGATCAGGTCGCTCTTCTGCAGCGCCGCGACCGCGGCCACCGTGCCGTGCATGCCGGGCATGCCGAGATGCTGCGGGTGGCTGTCGGGGAACGCGCCGCGCGCCATCAGCGTGGTGACCACCGGGATGCCGGTGAGCTCGGCGAGGGCCAGCAGCTCCTTCGCGGCACCCGAGCGGATGGTGCCGCCGCCGACGTACAGCACCGGCTTGCGCGACTCCAGGATCAGCCGGGCGGCCTCGCGGATCTGCTTGGCGTGCGGCCGGGTGACCGGGCGGTAGCCGGGCAGGTTCAGCTCGGCGGGCCACCGGAAGATGGTGCCGGACTGCAGCGCCGACTTGGTGATGTCGACGAGCACCGGTCCCGGGCGGCCGGTCGAGGCGATGTGGAAGGCCTCGGCGATCTTGGTCGGGATCTCCGCGGGGTCGGTCACCAGGAAGCTGTGCTTGGTGATCGGCATCGTGATGCCGCGGATGTCGGCCTCCTGGAAGGCGTCCGTGCCGATCAGCGAGGCGCCGACCTGGCCGGTGATCGCGACCATCGGGAGGGAGTCCATGTGGGCGTCGGCGAGCGGCGTGACCAGGTTGGTCGCACCCGGGCCCGACGTCGCCATGCAGACGCCGACCCGGCCGGACGCCGCGGCGTACCCCTGGGCGGCGTGACCGGCACCCTGCTCGTGGCGCACGAGGATGTGGCGGATGCTGCTGTCCATCAGCGGGTCGTACGCCGGGAGGATCGCGCCCCCCGGGATGCCGAAGATGTCGGTGACCCCGGCCGCCTCGAGGGACCGGACCAGGCTCTGCGCCCCGGTGATGCCCTGTGCCGTGGATTCGGCGCCGGAGCCCTGCTGCTCACTCATCCGAGTCGTTCCTTGTCTGCTGTGGTGGGCTGAACTGCTGGTCGTAACTCAACAAAAAACCCCTCGGTTGCTGGGCAACGAGGGGTGGACGCGCTGGCGATTGACTGACGGATTGTCCTGGTCAGGATCAGCCGGCGCGCCCGGTGCGTACGAGAAGCAGGTCATGCATGGAATCACCGTAGCCGCCGCACGTCGTGCCGTCGAACCAGTGTCGCACACGTCTCAGATGGCAAGACAGCGGTCTCAGGATTCGTCGACCCCGGGGAGTGCGGCCACCGCCTCGGGCCAGGCCGGCGTCGCCCACCGCGTCGGCGACGTGGCGCAGGCGGCGGGCGGCCTTGCGGACCTCGTGGGAGGTCTCCCCCACCGCCGCCCGATCCAAGACCCGCCGCACCTCCCGGCGCAGCACACGGCTCTCCGCAGGCGACTGAGCGGCTGGCGGCCGGCTCCACTGTCGAGTTGTCGGCGCGTGGTCAGGGCAGCACCACCTTCCCGACCGGGCCGGGGTTGTAGGCGACTTCCCAGCGGTAGCCGTCGGGATCGGCGAAGTAGCCGGAGTAGCCGCCCCAGTCACGCTGCACGGCGTCGTGGACCACGGGCGCGCCGGCCTCCCGCGCCGCCGCGAGCACCTCGTCGACGCCCGCCGGCGTGGGCAGGTTGTGGGCGATGGTGATCGGCGCGACGCCCGGTCCTCGCATCGTCGCGCCGACCTCGGCCTCGAAGTGGGAGCGCTCCCACAGCGACAAGACGAGCAGCCGGCCCGTCTTGAACATGAGCACCTCGCCGGGCACGTCGAGCTCGGGCACCCACCCCAGGCCGTCGCGGTAGAAGCGACGGGTGGCGTCGAGGTCGTCGACCGCGAGGGTGATGAAGCTGATCCGTTGGTCCATGTCGTCCACCCAAGCACCCACCCGGGTGCTGCCGCGCGTGTGGCTGACGTCATTCTCGGACTAGGACGCTGAGAGCGAGGTCAGCTGGCGCCCGGCGGCATCGAAGTTCCCCGGGTCCAGCCACCGCTCGTGACGAGCGCGTACGACGGGCCACTCGGCGTCGGTGACCGAGAACCAGTCGGTGTCGCGGTTGCGCCCCTGGGTGACCATGTGGTTGCGGAACCGGCCCTCCTCGACGAACCCGAGCCGCAGCGCGGCCCGCCGCGACGGCTCGTTGAGGCTGTCGCACTTCCACTCGAAGCGGCGGTAGCCGAGGCCGAAGGCATGCCGCATCAGCAGGTGGGTCGCCTCGGTGGCGGCGCGGGTGTGTTGCAGCGCGCGGCCGAGGAGGACGCCGGCGACCTCGACCTGACCGTGGGCAGGCTCGATCCGCTGGTACGACGCGATGCCGGCCGCCGTGCCCGCCGCATCGCCCTCCAGCGGGACCAGCGCCAAGGTCACCGTCGCGGGGTCGTCGAGGTGCGCGGCGAGATGCATCCACAGCTCGGGCAGGGTGCGCGGCTTCGCGATCGGCCGATAGGTCCACAGGTCCGCGTCGGCCTCACCGCAGGTCGCGGCGAACAGCTCGGCGTAGCGGGCCGAGCCGAGGGGCTCGACGGCGACGTACCGACCCTCGAGCAGGACCGGCTCAGGCCAGGGCCGCGGCTCCCAGTACGGGACCGGAGCACCGATCCTCTGGCCGTACACGTTGGTCTCCACGAGTGGCGACCCCCTCACTGGTAGGACACGAAGCGGACGCGCGGGCGGATCCGGTGGACGGCCTTCGCGCCCATCCGGTTGAAGTCCTCGTCGTAGAACAGCTTGAAGCCCATCGCGAAGATGTCGGGCCGCGCGACGGCGCGGTAGGTGGCGAGCTTCTGGGCACGGTTGCCGAAGCCGTCGACGTGCTGGAGCAGCTGGAGGCCGTCGCGGGCCTTGATCCGGCCGATGTGGCGCACCATCGAGGTGCGGAACTGGTGGACGACGAACAGCTTCTCCGGCAGGTCGTGCTCGACGACCAGCCGCGAGAGCCAGGCGCTGGTGCGGTTGACCTCGCCGGCGCCGACGCTCCCGATCACCTGGGCCGGGCGCTGACCGCGGCGCACCCGCCACTCGGGGTCGATGGCCAGGCCGACGTGGGGCTGCTCGAGCGCCCACTCCCAGCGCTGAGCGACCTCGAGGAAGTCGGTGCGGCCGGTCTGGAGGTCGAGCACGAGGAGTGCGCCGAGCTCGCGGGCGGCGTCGACGTACTCGCGGACGGCGGCCTTGCGGATGTCGTGGCTGAAGTCTCGGTCCTTGCCGGGGTGGCCGTCGGCGACGCTGACGATCAGCTCGAACACCGGGCGCACCGGACGGCCCGGGCGCTCGAAGGGCGCCGCGGCGCGCTGCAGCCGGCGGAACGCCTTCTTCGGGGAGGTCTCCCCCAGCACGCCGAGGGAGCCGGTGCCGGGCGTGCCGTAGTAGGCGACGAGCATCCCGCGGTCCGGCAGCACCCGCTCGGTCTGCCAGCGTGGCGTGCTGGACGGAAGCGCGGGCGGCACGGGGGCGGCGGGGGCCACGGACGGCGGGGACACCTGCGTGAGGGGTACGACGGCCCGGGGCGTCGGGGTGCGGTCGCGGGTGCCGTGCCCCGGGTCGGTGAACGCGGCGAGCAGCAGCGCCAGCCCCACGATGAGGACGGCGGCGAGGCGGTGCGGCCCGGTCACCAGCGGGCGCGCAGGGCCGTGTCGGTGGCGGACGTCTCCGGGTCGGCGGCGTCGCGGACGAAGACGGCGGCGATCGCGCCGCCGCGCTCGTCATGGGCGTCGCGCAGCGCCCGCCAGGCGGCGAGGTTGGGATGCTCGACCTCGGTGCAGGCGGTCGCCGGGGCGAGGGCGGTGATCGCCTCGTCGAGCTGCTGACGGCTCACCTCGAGGGTCGCGGTGGCCCCGTCGTGCTTGAGCACCGTCGCGAGCACGACGGCCGCCAGGGCGTGCTGGCCGCCGGGCAGGTTCGCGTGGGCGATCTGGCCGTCGAGGGCCACCGCCCACGCGTGGGGCGCCCGCCAGCCGTCGATCTGCTCGGCCAGCCGCTCCCGGATCCGGCCCAGGCCGGCGAGCGTCGCCCACTCGTCGAGCGGGTCGAAGTCGAAGGCAGGCAGGCCGTCGATGCTGGTGCGGTTCTTGCGGCGGCGGTAGTCGGCGGAGCCCTCGACGCCCAAGCGGTCGAAGTAGCGGGGCAGCAGGTCGCGCTCGCCGACATAGTCCATGAGCGGGACGCCGTAGCCGCAGGCGTCGGAGATCCGCTCGATGTCGACGACGATCACCGCGCGGGCGCCCGGGACCTCGTCGAAGCGCGCGACCAGGTCGGCGTACCCGTCGTCGTAGCGGCTCACCACCCGGCCGCGGCCGTGGAAGCGGACGACATGGGGTGGACCGTCGAAGGCGCAGAACATGACCACGATCCGGCCGTTCTCGCGCAGGTGGGCGATGATCTCGCTGCCGCTCCCGGAGGTGTCCACCCAGGCGAAGGTCTCTTCGTCGATCAGCCCGAAGGTGCCGGGGATGCCGCGCGGCGAGACGTTGACGTGCCCGTCATCGGCACGCGGCGCGGTCCCGACGAAGAACACGTGCTGGCGCTCGACGAACGCGCGCAGGCGTCCCTCGAGGCGTGCGTGGACCTTGCCCATCGGTCAGGCCGGGATCATTCCGGGACGCGTCGGTAGGCACCGTCGGAGGCCGCGGTGGCCATCGAGGCGTAGGCCCGCAGCGCGGCCGACACGTAGCGGTCGCGGTCGAGCGGCGTGTAGGGCTTGTCGCGCTTGTCCTGCAGCACCCGGCGCTCGGCGAGCACGTGCTCGTCGACGTCGAGGTGGATGGTCCGGTTGGGGATGTCGATCGAGATCGGGTCGCCGTCCTCGACGAGCGCGATCAGGCCGCCACCGGCCGCCTCGGGTGAGACGTGGCCGATGGAGAGTCCGCTCGTACCGCCGGAGAACCGACCGTCGGTGATGAGCGCGCACGTCGCCCCCAGGCCGCGGCCCTTGAGGAACGCCGTCGGGTAGAGCATCTCCTGCATGCCGGGCCCGCCCTTGGGACCCTCGTAGCGGATGACCACGACGTGGCCGGCCTCGACCTTCTTGCCGAGGATCCCCTCGACGGCCGCCTCCTGGGACTCGAAGACGATCGCCGTGCCGTGGAAGACCAGCGCGTCCTCGGCCACGCCGGCGGTCTTGACGACGCAGCCGTCGACCGCGATGTTGCCGCTGAGGATCGCCAGGCCGCCGTCGGCGGAGTAGGCGTGCTCGACGTCGCGGATGCAGCCCTCGGCGGCGTCGGTGTCGAGCTCTCCCCAGCGGTTCTCGGTCGAGAACGGCTCGGTCGTGCGGACGCCACCGGGCGCAGCCTGGAACAGCTCCAGGGCCTCGGCGGACGGCGACTCGGCGCGGATGTCCCAGCGACCGAGCCAGGTGTCGAGGTCGGCGGAGTGGACCGAGTGGACGTTCTCGTGGAGGGCGCCGCCGCGGCGCAGCTCGCCCAGCAGGGCAGGGATGCCTCCCGCGCGGTGGACGTCCTCCATGTGGAACTTCGGGGAGTTCGGCGCCACCTTGGACAGGCACGGCACCCGGCGCGAGATCGCGTCGATGTCGTGGACGTTGAAGTCGAGCTCGGCCTCCCGGGCCGCGGCCAGCAGGTGGAGCACCGTGTTGGTCGAGCCGCCCATGGCGACGTCGAGCGCGACGGCGTTCTCGAACGCCTCGCGGGTGGCGATGTTGCGCGGCAGGACCGACTCGTCGTCCTCGTCGTAGTAGCGGCGGCACAGGTCCATGACGACCCGGCCGGCCTCCTCGAAGAGCGCGCGGCGCTTGGCGTGGGTGGCCAGCGTCGAGCCGTTGCCGGGCAGCGAGAGGCCGATCGCCTCGGTCAGGCAGTTCATCGAGTTGGCGGTGAACATGCCCGAGCACGAGCCGCAGGTCGGACAGGCGGAGCGCTCGATCACGTCGAGCTGCTCGTCGGTCACCGCGTCGTTGGCCGAGGCCGACATCGCGTCGACCAGATCGAGCTTGCTGTGGACGACGCCCTCGATGGCGACCGTCTTGCCGGCCTCCATCGGGCCGCCGGACACGAACACCACCGGGATGTTGAGTCGCAGCGCGGCCAGCAGCATGCCGGGGGTGATCTTGTCGCAGTTGGAGATGCACACGATGGCGTCGGCGCAGTGGGCCTGGACCATGTACTCGACCGCGTCGGCGATCAGCTCGCGGCTCGGCAGGGAGTAGAGCATGCCGCCGTGGCCCATCGCGATGCCGTCGTCGACCGCGATGGTGTTGAACTCCTTCGCGACACCGCCGGCGGCTACCACCGACTCCGCGACGATCTTGCCGAGGTCACGCAGGTGGACGTGACCGGGGACGAACTCGGTGAACGAGTTCGCGATGGCGATGATCGGCTTGCCGAAGTCCGAGTCGGTCATGCCGGTCGCGCGCCACAGGGCACGCGCGCCGGCCATGTTGCGGCCCGAGGTGGACGTCGCGGAACGAAGGGTGGGCATGCCCTCAAGGCTACGCCTGTTCGCCTGACGACCGTGTCACCGGCCGGCCGGTGACACGGTCGGGGATCGGACGAGAAAACTCACCCCTCCGCCGCCGCCTTGAGCGAGGCCAGCCCCTTGTCGAAGTCCCTGCCGATCGCCTTGTCGAAGAACAGCCTGCCCATCACCGCGAACAGCAGGTTGCGCTGACCGCTCATCGTCCAGGCGACCCGGGTGGCGTCGCCGACAGGCGTGAGGTCGAAGGTGACGACGTTCTGGGCCTTGAAGGGCTTGAGGAACTCGAGGTCCACGACCACCTGGGACGGCGTGATCGAGGTGAAGGTCATCCGGCCCTCGCCGGCCTTGCTGTTCCCCGCCCAGGCGTACGACGCCCCGACCCCGGCGCCGTCGTAGGTCCGGCGCAGGTCGGGGTCGAGTCCCTCCCAGGGAGACCAGGTGATCCACTCGTGGAAGTCGTCGATCAACGCGTGGACGGTGGCCGCGGGCGCGGCGATCGTCGTCTCGTGGGTCTGGGAGAAGGCGGGCATGACAGGAACCTAGGCCACCCCGACCTTGACCGACATCACATCGGGCAGGTCGGCCGCGATCTGGTGCCAGGACTCGCCGTCGTCGGTGGACGCCCAGACCGAGCCGTTGCGGGCGCCGAGGTAGAGGCCGGCCGGGTCGTGGGAGTCGGCGCAGAGGGCGTCGCGCATGACACCGACGTAGAAGGCGTCGGGCAGACCGGCGCCGTACGCCGCCCAGGACTCGCCCGCGTCGTCGGAGCGCCAGACCCGCGGCACGGCGCCAGGCGGATAGCGCCGGTCGCCGCCGCCGAGCGGGAACACCCAGATCGTGTCGGGCCGGTGCGGGTGGACCACGATCGGGAACCCGAAGTCGCTGGGCAGGTCGTCGCCGATCGAGGTCCAGGCGCCGCCCTCGTCGTCGGAGCGGTAGACGCCGCCGTGGTTCTGGGCGTAGAGCCGCTCGGGGCGCGAGGGATGGCGGGTGACCTTGTGGACGCACTGGCCGAACGCGGGATAGCGCTGGTCCTCGGGCAGGAAGTCGGCGCGGATGCCCTGGTTGCGGGGCTCCCAAGAGGCGCCGCCGTCGGTGGTCCGGTAGACGCCGCCGGTGGAGATGGCGACGGTCATCGAGGCCGGGTCGGTGGGGTGCGGGAGCACCGTGTGGAAGGCCTGACCGCCGAAGCCCTCACCCCACTGCGGGCGGTGCGGGTGGTTCCACAGGCCCTCCTCGAGCGCGAAGCTGGCACCGCCGTCGCGTGAGGTGAAGACCGCGCCGGGCTCGGTGCCGGCATGCAGGACGCCCTCGCCGACGCCGGGGACCACCTGCCAGATCCGCTCGACGGTCGCGCCGGCGCCCTCCGGGAACCGGATCGCGCCGTTCGGCGTCTCCTGCCAGCTCGCCCCGAGGTCGTCGGACCAGCGCAGCTGCGGGCCGAGCCAGCTCGACGAGGCGCCGGCGAACAGCCGTGGGGTCGCGCCACGGGTGTCGACCAGACAGGAGTAGACCTCCTCCATGTCGTGGTGGGGACCGGTGAAGTCCCAGTCGGCCCGGTCATCGGACCGACCCACCCAGAGCCCCTTGCGGGTGCCCACCATCACGATCGTGGTCATCACGCGCCTCCTCACCCGATCGGCTGCTCCTCCCACTGTGACCCCGACCGCCGACGGAAGTCATCGCAAAAGTCGTCGAGAAAATCTGCAAGGTCCGCCTTCCGCGCTGCTCCTACCCCCACATCGGATCACCTCCCAGCGAAAGGCACGACCATGCGCAACCAGCTCCTCGGACTCACCACCGCCGCCCTCGCCGTCGGCACCCTCACCCTCGGCAGCGCTCCGGCCCGGGCCGTGGGTGGCCTCGACGGCGGCAACGTCAGCGGCTCCGGCGACGTACCGACCTCGGTCGACGTCGCCGCCTTCGGCTCCGGCGACGCGCTCGCCGCCTGGACCAAGCCGGTCGTCGGCGGCACCAAGGTGTACGCCGCCATTGCCACCGACGGCGTGTGGGGCGCCCCGAAGCAGGTGACGGCCGCGGCCGTCACCGACGCCCACGACGTGCAGGCCGTCGCCAACGACCGCGGCGACCTCGCCGTGGTGTGGAACCAGACCCAGGGCGGCGAGCAGAAGGTCCGTGGCTCCCGCTACCTCGCCAACGGCAGCTGGGACGGCTCGACCCTGCTCAGCGCCAGCACAGACATCGAGACCATCGACTCGATCGACGCCGGCATCGACGCCGAGGGCCGAGTCCACGTGGCCTTCGACACCGAGCACGGCGGCGCGGACCGGGTCCAGACCGCGGCGTGGCCGAAGACCGGCGCCCCGACCGTCCTCAACCTCGGCTTCCACACCTTCGCCCCGTCGATCGACGTGAACCCGGCCGGCGACGTCTTGATGTCGTACGACGACAACGAGAGCGGCCAGGACCGGATCATGGTCACCCGGCGCAACGCCTCGGTGGGCTGGCTGGGCCCGAAGCCGATCCCGTGGCTCGGCGACACCGCCAAGGCCACCCGGGCCGAGCTGGCCGACGACGGCCGTGGCGCGGTGCTGATGGGCGGCGTCGAGAACGCCAAGACCCGCGCGATCGTCGTCCGGGTCGGCGCCGACGGCTCCCTCGGCAACGTCGAGCTGGTCTCGCCGACCGGGGTCGGCACGTCGTACCGCGATCTCTCGGTCAGCCCGAACGGCACCATGCAGGCCACCTGGACGGCGTTCGAGAACGGCAACACCTACGTGATCCGCGCCGCCGTCGCCAAGCCGAACCAGGGCTTCGGGACCGCCGCGCTCGCCGAGCCCAAGACCATCACCAGCCAGCCGCACGTGGGCCTGATCTCCGACCGGGGCCACCAGGTCGTCGTCCACGACGACGCCGACCAGCTCACGCTGCGCCACCACACCAGCCCGGTGCTCCCCTGGGGCCAGTACGACGCCGGTCCTGCCAACGGCGCCTTCGCCGCCGACCTGGACCGTGAGGGCAACGCGGTGGCTGTCGGCGTCGTCGAGGACGGCTTCAGCTCCTACGTCCAGGCCGACTTCCTCGACCTGACCGGCCCGGTCGCAACCGTCACCGCACCCGGTGCCCAGGTCGGCGCCCCCATCTTCGACGTCGCGTGGCAGGTCACCGACTCGCTCTCGGGTGTGAAGAGCACCGACGTGATGGTCCGCTCGGCGGCCTGGAACGGCGGCTTCGGCCAGCAGCAGGTGATCGGGAACAACGTCACCACCTCGACGCAGCCCTTCGCCGGCGCCTTCGGCAGCACCTACTGCTTCCAGGCCCAGGGCGTCGACAAGGCGGGCAACCTCGGCTTCCGCTCCGCCGAGCGCTGCACGACAGTCCCGCTCGACGACACCGCGCTGAGCGGCAAGAAGTGGCAGCGGACCACCAAGGCCGGCGCGTTCAACGACACCGCGACCGTCACCAGGAAGAAGGGCCGCAAGCTCACCCTCGCCGGCGTCCAGGCCCGCCACCTCGACCTGATCGTCGTCAAGGCCAAGAAGGGCGGCAAGGTCAAGGTGTACTGGAACGGCAAGGTCGTGCGGACCATCGGCCTCAAGGGCAAGGCCGGCCGGGTCACCGTCCCGGTCCTCGACCTCGGCAGCGTCCAGACCGGGAACCTCAAGGTGAAGGTCGTCAGCACGTCCGGTCGCAAGGTCACCATCGACGGCGTCGTCGTCGCCAAGTAGCCGGCACGCCCGTGGGGCGACGAACCGCCGGCCCGTGGGGGCCGGCGGTTCGTCGCCTCGCGGGCAGACGTCCTACCTTCAGTAGGTGCAGTCGACGCTCCGCCACGGTCCGCCCCTCGGCGTGGCGATCGGGCTGGTCCTGCTCGGGATCGGCTCGGTGCAGCTCGGCGCGGGCTTCGCGAAGCTGCTCTTCGACGACATCGCCCCCAACGGAGTGGTGTGGCTGCGGCTGGCGACCAGCTCGCTGGTGCTGCTGCTCTGGGCCCGGCCTCGGCTGCGCGGCCGCAGCCGCGAGGACTGGCTGATCGTGGCCCGGTACGGCGCCTGCCTGGGCGCGATGAACTGGGGCATCTACCAGTCGTTCTCGCGGATCCCGATCGGCGTCGCGGTCACCATCGAGTTCATCGGCCCGCTCGTCCTGGCCGCGATCGGGTTCCGGCGACCGCGAGACCTGGGCTGGGTCGTGCTGGCCGCCCTCGGCGTCCTCCTGCTCGGCTTCGAGCGGGGCCACCTCGACCCCCTCGGCGTGATGTACGCCGTCCTCGCGGGCGCGGCCTGGGCCGGCTACATCCTGTCCAGCGCGGCCACCGGCCGGCGCTGGGAGGGCATCGACGGGCTGGCCGTGGCCAGCCTGGTCGCCGTGCTGCTGCTGACCCCGCTGCTGCTCACGGTCGACACCGCCGACCTGACCGACCAGCGGGTGCTGCTCCTCGGCGCCGCCGTCGGCCTGCTCAGCTCCGTGGTGCCCTACAGCGCCGAGCTGACCGCGCTGCGCACCCTCCCCGCCGCTTCGTTCGGCGTGCTGATGAGCCTGGAGCCGGCGGCCGCGGCGCTGGCCGGGCTGGCGGTGGTCGGCGAGTCGCTCGCACCCGTGCAGTGGGTGGCCATCGGGTGCGTGGTGGTCGCCAGCGTGGGCGCGACCCGCGCGACGCGCAGCAGGCGGGATCGATCAGCGTTTCCCTGAATGTCACTCCGACGTGACCTGAGGCTCCCACCCCCGACGTAGGTTCGGTACACCGCCCGTCCCCCACCCGGAGTCGACGCCCCCATGTCACTGCCTGAGCCCGTGGTCCGTCTCGCCCACACCTGGTCCGTCGCCCTCCAGCGGCGGGCCCGCCGCAACGCCATGGTCGCGCTCACCGCGTGTACCCAGCGTCGTGCCGAGCGCGAGGACGTCGAGGCCTTCCTCGCCGCCCGCGCCGACGCTCGTCGTGCCCCTGTCCTCGAGGACTCCGTCTCGCTGCACGCCTGAGGAGCCGCCCGTTCCGAGCCGGGTCCGGCACAATCGGCGCCATGTCGACCTCCGCTCCCCGACCCGAGCAGCGTGTTCGAACCGCGTCGATCGCCTTCCGCGACATCCTGTCCGACGACGGGACCCACGTTCGTACCTGGACCAACGACCCCGACGGGGAGATCGACGGACCCACCGTCGTGCTCTGCAACGGCCTCGGCACCAACCCGTACCTGTGGCCGTGGCTGCTCGAGCCCGACTGCGGAGTGCGCGTCGTGTCGTGGAACCACCGTGGCGTCGGCGGCTCGGAGCGGCCCGCCGACCCGAAGCACGTCGAGATCGAGCACTTCGTCCAGGACGGACTGTCCGTCATGGACCACTTCGGCATCGACAGCGCGGTGCTCATGGGCTGGTCCATGGGCGTCAACACCGCCTTCGAGCTGACCTACCGCCACCCCGAGCGGGTGCGCGGGATCTTCGCGATGTGCGGCGTGCCCGGCGACACCTTCGCCACCATGCTCGGCCCGCTGCACCTGCCGCGCCTGCTCGCCCGCGCGATGACCGTCAACGCCTGCCGGATCGCGCAGTGTGCCGGCTGGGCGGTCAACCCCCTGGTCCGGCGCCTGCCGATCAACGCGAGCACGGTGCGGCTGCTGGGCCGGACCGGGTTCATGTTCCCCGTAGCCGACCCCGAGGCGGCGGCGATCGGACTGCAGGAGTTCGCCACCACCCCGGTCGACTGGTACGCCCACCTCGCGATCAGCACCTCGCGGCACCCCCGCGTGCGGCTCAGCCAGATCGACGTGCCGACCATGTTCGTCTCGGCGACCTGGGACGTCCTCGCCGGCGCCCGCGACATGGCCAGCGCCTCGCGGCGGCTGAGCGAGAACGGCAGGCAGAGCTGGTACGTCGAGCTGTCCGGCTCCCACTTCGTCCAACTGGAGCAGCCGGAGCGGGTCCACGGCCTGCTGCTGGAGTTCTTGGAGCGGCTGTCGTGAGGCGGCTCGCCGGCCTGGCCGTGCTGGCGCTGTTCGCCGCCGGCTGCGGCCAGGGCGGCAACGTCAGCAAGGTGGACGTGATGGGCACCGCGACCGCGGCGCCGACCGGGTCGGCGGTCGACGGCAAGGTCATCTTCACGATCGACGGCGTTCCCGACGTCGTCGCGACCGTCGCCAGCGGCCTCGCGACGCCCTGGGGCATCGACTTCCTGCCCGACGGCCGCGGCGTGGTCACCGAGCGCGACAGCGGCCGGGTCCTCCTCGTCACCCCGCCGGAGGTCGGTGGCAACGGCGCGACCACGAAGGAGGAGGGCGAGGTCGTCGAGGCCGGCACCATCCCCGAGACGGCTCCCGGCGGCGAGGCCGGCCTGCTCGGTGTGGCCGTCTCCCCCGGCTTCGCCTCCGACGGCCTGGTCTACTTCTACGTCTGCACCGACGACGACAACCAGGTCGTGCGGGCCGAGCTCGTCGGTGACGACCTCGGCCCGACCGAGCCGGTCCTCACCGGGATCCCCAACGGGCGCATCCACGACGGCGGCCGGCTGGCGTTCGGCCCCGACGGCTTCCTCTACGTGTCCACCGGCGAGACCGGCGACGACCAGCTCGCGCGCGACAAGGAGTCGTACGCCGGCAAGATCCTGCGGATCACCGCCGACGGCGAGCCCGCCCCCGGCAACCCGTTCGGCACTGCCGTGTGGTCGTGGGGACACCGCAACGTCCAGGGCCTCGCCTGGGACGACAAGGGGCTGCTCTGGGCGTCCGAGTTCGGCGACGCCGAGGCCGACGAGCTCAACCGGATCCTGCCCGGCGAGGACTACGGCTGGCCGGTCGTCGAAGGCAAGGGCGGTCCCGCGAAGTACGCTCGGCCCGAACTGACCTGGTCCCCCGACGAGGCCTCCCCCTCCGGCCTCGCGTACGCCGGCGGGTACCTCTGGATGGCCGCGCTCAACGGCGAGCGGCTGTGGCGGATCAAGGTCGCCGACGGCCAGGTGAGCGACCCGACGGCGTACTTCGCCGGGAAGAAGGGCGCGGCCGGCGAGTACGGTCGGCTGCGGACCGTGGTCCGGTCGCCGGACGGGCGGCTGTGGCTGACCACCAGCAACGAGGACGGTCGCGGCACGCCGGGCCCCGACGACGACCGGATCCTGCTGATCGAGCCGTAGCCGGCTCGCGGTCGATCCGGGCCTTGCGGGCCGCACGGCGCAGGGTGACCAGCACCGCCGGACCCAGCAGCACGATCGCCAGCGCGTTGGTGATCGCGCGACCAGTGTCCCAGCCGCCGGTCGAGGTCAGCAGCGTGTAGACCACGAAGTGGTGCAGGTTCTCGAGCACGCCCGCGCCCGGGACGTAGGAGATCTCGGTCGAGTCCTGCCCCGGCACCTGGATGCCGGCCATGAACGGCCAGCCCTGCAGGTTCATCAGCAGACCGTAGAGGTAGGCCGAGACGACGCCGTACGCCGCGAGCAGGGCGATCTCGGCGCGCCCGCGAGCCCCGCGCGGGAGCAGCCCGGCGCCCATCCCGACCCAGGCGGCGACGAGCATCTGGAACGGCAGCCACGGGCCGACGCCGGCGGTCATCAGGGCCGAGGCGAACAGCGAGGTGCAGCCGAGCACGAAGCCGAACCCGGCTCCGAACACCCGCCCGCCGAGGATGAGCAGGAAGAAGACCAGCTCCAGACCGGCCGTGCCGGCGCTGACCAGGCGGAGCACCGCGTTGACCGCGCTGAGGACGCCGAGCACGGCGAGCACCCGCGCGTCCATGCCGCCCTCGCTCATCTCGGCCAGCACCACGCCGAGGATCACGGGCAGCAGGAGCAGGAAGAGGAACGGCGGGTCGACCCGCTCGGTGTCGGCCGGCACGTCGAGCAGCAGTGGCCAGGCCAGCATCAGCAGCCCGATCACCGAGGTGATGGCGAGTACCACGCTCGAGCGCAGCCGCAGCGGTACGGCGGCCGCGCGGGTCTCGCTCACCGGGCGGGTGTCGCTCACCGGGCGGCCTCGGTCGCCAGGCTCGCAGCGACGTCGTCGACCCGCAGCCAGCCGGCACCGAGCACCTTGGTGACCTGGGGGGCGAACGCGGGCGATTCGGAGACGGTGGGGACCACGGGTCCGGCGGAGACCACCTCGCCCTCGGCGAGCACCACGAGGTCGTCGGCGACCTGCGCGACGAACTCGACGTCGTGGGTGGCGACGAGGACCGCGCGCGGGGCTCCTCGCTCGGCGGCGAGCTCGCGGAGCAGGCCGGCGAGGGCGCGCTTGGCCGGGTAGTCGAGGCCGCGGGTCGGCTCGTCGAGCAGCAGCACCGGCGGGCGGGCGGTGAGCACGATCGCCACCGCCAGCGCGAGCCGCTGGCCCTCGGAGAGGTCGCGGGGGTGGCGCTCCGGGTCGATGCCGGGTGCGAGTCGGTCGAGCAGTCCGTGACAGGTGCCGGCGTCGGCACGGGCCGAGCGGTCGGCGGCGGCGCACTCCTCGGCGACGGTCTCGAGGTAGAGCAGGTCGGCGGGACTCTGCGGCACCAGGCCGGTGGCGGCGCGCCGCTCCTCGGGCTTGAGGGCCGCCGGGTCCTGACCGGTGACGCGGACGGTGCCGGAGGCCGCGGCGTAGCGGCCCTGGAGGACCCAGAGCAGGGTCGACTTCCCGGCGCCGTTGCGGCCCATCAGTGCGGTCACGGTGCCGGGACGCAGGATCAGGTCGACCTCGCGCAGGACGGGGGTCCGGCCGTGGGCGTGTACCAGGCGTCGTACGTCGACGAGAGGGTCGGTGCCGGTGGCCGGCCGCTTGCGGTGGGGCGGCTCTCCCAGGCGCTCCTTGAGCGCGGGCGCGCGGCGCCGGGCGTCGCGGACCGTCAGCGGCAGCGGGTGCCAGCCGGCGAGCCGGCCCAGCTCGACCAGGGGCGGGGCGATCGGGGCGTCCTGGAGAATCTCCGCCGGGTCGCCGGCCAGGAGCGTGCCAGGATGCGCCGGGTCGCCACCCAGGAGACAGAGGCGGTCGGCGAAGGGCACCACCCGCTCGAGGCGGTGCTCGGCGACCAGCACCGAGACCCCGAGGTCATGGACCAGCCGGGTCAGCGTCGCGAGCACGTCCTCGGCCGCGGTGGGGTCGAGCGCGGAGGTGGGCTCGTCGAGGACCAGCAGTCGCGGGTGGGTCGTGAGCACCGCGCCGATCGCGACCCGCTGCTGCTGGCCGCCGGACAGGGTCCGCAGATCGCGGTGGCGCAGGTCGGCGATGCCGAGCAGGTCGAGGGTCTCCTCCACCCGACGGCGCATCGTCGGCGCGGGCAGACCCAGCTGCTCCATCCCGAACGCCAGCTCCTCCTCCACCGTGTCGGTGACGAACCATGCGGCGGGGTTCTGGCCGACGTACCCGATGGCGTGGGCGCGCTCCCGGGCCGGCTGGTCGACGATGCTGACGCCGTCGAGGAGGACGTCGCCGGACAGCGTGCCGCCGGAGTACGACGGCACCAGGCCTGCCACCACGCCGAGCAGCGTCGACTTGCCGACGCCGGTCGGACCCGCGAGGACGACCAGCTCGCCGTCGGCGACGGTGAGGTCGATCCCGTCCAGAACGGTGGCCGTCGAGCCGGTCTCCGGGTCGTCGTACCTGAGGGTGATCGCGCGCAGCTCCAGCATCAGGCGAGTGCCTCCTCGCGACGCCGGGCGGTGACCGGCAGCGGGGCCGCCCAGACCGGGACCACCGCGACCAGCGCGGCGGCCAGGGCCAGCAGCGAGATCTCGGGGCGGACCAGGACGCCGGGATGCGCGACCTGGGTCTCCCAGCGCTGGAGTGCCCACATCCCCGTGCCCGCGGCGATCCCGGACACCGCGACCACGATCTCGGGGAGCCGCCAGCGGTCGGGACGGTACCGGGTGCGCTGCACCCGTCGGCCAGCGAGCGCGAAGCCGCCGAGCGCGAGAAGCATGCCGAGCACCAGCATCGGCAGCGCCAGCACGCGCGGCGCGGTGCTGTCGAGGAGGGCGTAGACACCGACGCAGACGCCGAGCAGGCCGGCGATGATCAGGGCCCCCGTGCTGCGCCGCTGCCGGGCGGTGAGCTCGCCCGTGCGGCCGTAGCCGCGGGCGTCCATCCCCGCGGCGAGGGCCAGCGAGCGGTCGAAGGCATCCTCGAGGATCGGGACCAGCAGCCGTCGTACGCCACGGATCCGGCGGAACCGGCCCTCCGGTCCCCCGCGCAGCTGCTGCGCCGCCCGCACCCGGCGCGCGCTGTCGGCGAGCTGCGGGACGACGCTGATCGCGACCGTCATCGCCGTACCGATCTCGTAGAGAGCCGGCGGCAGCGACTTCATCAGCCGCTTCGGGTTGGCCAGCGCGTTCGCCGCGCCGACCGCGATCAGCAGCGTCGCCAGGCGCAGGCCCTCGTAGGTCGCCGCGAGCAGCTCCTCGCGCGTGAACGGCCCGAGCAGCGAGATCCCCGCCGCCCAGTCCGGCAGCGGGATGGTGGGCAGCGTGAACAGGACGTGGCCCGGCGCGTCACCGCCGAGCAGCACGCGGAACAGGATCCGCACCGCGATCACGATCACCCCGAGCCAGACGTAGAGCCGGAACGAGCGCGCCCACGGCTGGTCGGAGCGACAGGTCACGACGACGAGGGTGATGACGCCGAGCAGGACGAGCAGCAGCAGCGGGTTGGTCGTGCAGGACGCGGCCACGGCCAGCCCCACCGCCCAGACCCACCACGCCACGGGGTGGAGGTCCCGCGCCAGCCTCATCGTCCGCGCCGACGCAGCACCGGTACGGCGCCCGCCGCGCCCAGCACCACCACGACCAGGCCGACGCCCAGCCACGGCGGGAAGCCACCGCCGTCACCCTCGTCGTCGGTCGCCGCCGCCGTCGCCTCGGGCCCGTCGGTGATCTCGTCGATCGACGGGACGCCTGTCGTGGAGGTGGGGCTCGGGGCGATCTCGGTCGGCGTCGCGCTCGGCGTCTCGGTCGGCTCGACCGTCGGGGTTCCGCTCGGTGACGTGCTGGCGGTCGGGGTCGCGCTCGGCGTCGCGGAGGTCGCGTTCGGCGTCGGCTTCGGCTTCGGCTTCTTGGTGGCCGACGGCTTCGGTTTCGGCTTGTCCGACGTGCTCGCGCTGGGTGTCGGCGTCGGCTTGGCCTCTGCCACCCGCGGCGTCGGAGCGACGTCCGGCGGGGCGGCGCGGCCGCTGCCCTGGTGCCAGGCGAAGGCGACGTAGCCGCCGTCGGGGACCCGGAGTCCGCCGACGCCGCGGTTGGCATAGACCCAGGTGCCGGACTGCCCGTCGGACCACCACAGGCTCCAGTAGGCGTCGGTCTCGGTGCAGCTGCCATCGGCGGGACGACCGTTGACCTTGCAGACGAAGCCGCTCATGCCGGGCGCCTGGCTGTACTCCAGGGTGTAGCCCGCGTCGGCGAAGTTGTTGGTGGCAGGGTTGCCCCCGTTGCTGTCACAGCCGGCACTGATCCCGCCACCGAGCTCGTTCGGATCGACGACCGCGGTGATGCCCGACGTTCCGCTGCAGCCAGCGGCGGTGGCCGGTGCCTGCGGAAGCAGCACGACGGTGGCTGCGACGAGGACCGCCGCAGCCACCGCGCGCAGTGACGAGATCGGGAGCAACTCAGCCGACCTTCTTCTTGGCCTTCCCCGTGCGGTCCGGGAACTGGCCGACAGCCTTCGCCTTGACCTTGCCCTTCTTGACCGCGTTCTTCTTGATCTTGACGTGGACAACGGCCTTGCCGACGGCGTCGGCGACGGCGGCCTTCGACTTCTTGCCGACGGTGACGGTGACCGCCTCGCCCGCGGCCAGACCGGTGACCTTGACCTTGGCCTGCTTCTTGACCTTGGCCTTGCCCTTCACCTTGACGGTGAGCTGAGCGGCGTCGAGCGCCTTGAGAGTCACTGTGGCGGAGCCACGGGCCCAGGCCACGGTGGCCGTGCGGTCGATGGTGCCAGCGGGCAGAGCGACCTTCGCAGTGCCGTTGCCGACCAGCCACTGAGCAGCTCCCACACCGCTGACACAGGCGGTCTGGCCGTCCCGGAGGCCGGCGACACTCAGGTCCACCGTGGTGCCCGCACGCACGAATCCGGTCGGAGCCGTGACGGTAGCGGTGGACGCGGGACGCTCAGGCAGGTACTGCAGGCCCGCGAGCGCCTGGGCGCCGGCGATCACCCACGACTGCTGGTCAAGGTCGGCGATCCCGTTGGCCACAGCGTCGGTGATGCTCTTCTCGTCGTACCCGATGGCACCGGACTCGACGCAGGAGGCACCTGGCGCGAACTGGTGGTCGGCCACCCAGGTCGCGGCCGCCTGCGCGACCTCGTCCTCACCTGCGTCTCCGAGCGCCCAGGCGGCGAGTCCGGAGCCGTTGGCCTCGCTGGTGGCACCGCTGGTGTTCACACCCCAGTCGCCGAAGCCGCCGTCGACGCGCTGCTGGTCCTCGAGCCAGTCGACGCCGGCATCGATGGCGGCGGCGACCTCGGGGTCGTCCTGCTGCGGGAGCAGGGCCAAGACGACATAGGAGGTTCCGTCGACGGCCGAGTTGCAGCCGTCGTACTCGTAGCCCCATCCGGCACCGGGGCACTGCTGCCCGATCAGCTCCTCGGTGGCACGCTCGGTCTCGGCGCTGCCGACGGCATGCAGGACCTGCACGGCCCACGCCTGGCCGTAGGTGTCGTCGTACGGGCCGAGTTGACCGGTGGTGTCGTCGACGGCGTCCTCGAGCAGCTGCTTGAGGTCGAGCCCGCCGACGTCGGTGATGTCCTCCCCGGCCGCCTGGTAGAGCGCGGCCGCCTTCGCGAGGCCGCCGGGGTTGCCGGTGACGTAGTCGCCGAGCACCTCGGACACGTCGTCGAGCAGTGCGGTGAGCCTCGCCGAGTCCGAGTCGGTCTCGACCAGGCTCAGTCCGAAGTCCAAAGTGGTGCCGATATCGGTCGTGAGTGCCTGCGCCGGGTCGTAGACATTGACGTAGGTGAACAGGCCGTCAGAGTCGAGTTGAGCCGCGAGCCAGGTCGCCGCGCCCTGCGCCTCGGGGTTGACCGGGCCGGCCGCCTGAGCGACCGGGGCCGGGCCTGCCATCATCAGCCCGCCGGCGACGACAGCACCTCCGGCGACGGCGGCGACCGCCCGGCGTACGAACGTGGAAGTGGACATGTGGGGCCTTCCCGCTGCAGACGGCGGGCGGGCCCAGATGGTCTGTGCCGCTGACCCGCTGCTCTCCACGACAGCGTTGTGTCAGGACGCGCCATGACGGGTGCTCCGGCTCACCGCTCCCCGAGGGGCGGTCCACGGTTGCGGGTCAGCGCCGGGATTCGACCGGCTTCCCCCACCACGGGCGTGATCTTGATGTGTCTCGCGGAGTCTAACTCCGTGGATCCGGCTCCTCGTCATCGGGAAGGACCGTGAGGCCCAGCGCACGGGCGGCGGAGCGCAGTCGGTCGTCGAACGTCGCGACCGCCGCTCCTGACTGCTGCGCGGTCAACAGGACACAGCAGTCGGGGATCCGAAGCCCGGTCGCCACGCGGATGCCGGCCAATCGCACCGATGCATCGGCCGGAAACGGCAGTTCCACAACGCCCATGGCCGAGAGCGCACCCAGGAACTCCTCGACCTGCCCTGCTTCGGTCGGACCGATCAGGATCTCTGCGCGGTTCACAGGCCCGATCACGAACGATCTGGCGGCATGCACCTCCAGCAGCGTGGTCGCCGCCTCGTGGTGCGCGTCGCGGACGTCCAGTGCGCCGATCAGGATGCTCGCATCGAGTGCGATCACTCGGGCCAGCCCTCGCGCACCTCGTCGAGGTAGCCAGGGCCGAAGAGTCCGGTGAAGGAGCCGGCGAACTTCCGGATCGCCGCCCGGCGCCTCTCCACCTCGTCCTCCATCTCGATCTCGATCGTGTGGAAACCGATCTCGACGAGATGAGTCAACAGCCGAGCGGGCCGGTCGCGGTCCTCGGGCCACTTCCGTGCCGCCGCCGCGAGGGCAGCCGCGACCGCGTCGGTCTCGGTGATCGCATGACGTCGCAGGGTCGTGGGCATGCGACAAGTGTAACACCGCAAATGCGGTGTCGCACCTGCCCCGATCCGAACCTCAGCTCAGCTTCTCGAGGATCAGCTCCCGAACGCGAGCGGCGTCGGCCTGGCCGCGGGTCGCCTTCATGACCGCACCGATGATCGCTCCGGCGGCGGCGTGGTTGCCGCCCCGGATCTTCTCGGCGATGTCGGGCTGGGCGGCGAGCGCGTCGTCGATGGCGGCCAGCAGCGGACCGTCGTCGGAGACCAGGGCCAGGCCGCGCTTCTCGATGACCTCGGCGGCGGTGCCCTCGCCGGCGATCAGGCCGTCGAAGACCTGACGCGCCAGCTTGTCGTTGATCGTCTTGGCGTCGACCAGCGCCTGCACCTCGGCGACCTGCTGGGGCGTGACGCCGACCTCGGCGAGCTCGACGCCGGCGTCGTTGGCGCGGCGCAGCAGCTCGGCGACCCACCACTTGCGCGCCGACTGCGGTGCCGTGCCCTCGGCGACGGTCGCCTCGATCAGCGGCAGCGCACCGGCCGCCCACACGTCGCGCATCTCCAGGTCGGAGAAGGCGTACTCGGCCTGGAGCCGGTTGCGCCGCTGGAGCGGGTTCTCGGGCAGCGTGCCGCGCAGCTCCTCCACCCACTCGCGCGAGGGCGCCACCGGCACCAGGTCGGGCTCGGGGAAGTAGCGGTAGTCCTCGGCGTCGGACTTCTCGCGACCCGAGGACGTGGTGCCGGTGTCCTCGTGGAAGTGCCGCGTCTCCTGCAGTACGGCGCCCCCAGCGTCGAGGATCCCGGCGTGCCGCGACATCTCGAAGCGGACCGCGCGCTCGACCGAGCGCAGCGAGTTGACGTTCTTCGTCTCGGAGCGAGTCCCCAGCTTGTCCGCGCCCTTGAGCGCGAGCGACAGGTTCACGTCGGCGCGGATCGAGCCCTGGTCCATCCGGGCGTCGGAGACGCCGAGGGCGAGGATCAGGTCGCGGAGCTGGCCGACGTACGCGCGGGCCACGGCCGGCGCCTTCTCGGCCGGCACCAGGATCGGGCGGGTGACGATCTCGATCAGCGGGATGCCGGCGCGGTTGTAGTCGACCAGCGAGTAGTCGGCGCCGTGGATCCGGCCGGTGGCGCCACCGACGTGGGTGGACTTGCCGGTGTCCTCCTCCATGTGGGCGCGCTCGATCTCGACCCGGAAGGTCTCGCCCTCGACCTCCACGTCGAGCCAGCCGTCGAAGGCGATCGGCTCGTCGTACTGGGAGGTCTGGAAGTTCTTCGGCATGTCCGGGTAGAAGTAGTTCTTCCGCGCGAACCGGCACCACTCGGCGATCGAGCAGTTGAGCGCCAGGCCGATCCGGATGGCCGACTCGACGGCCTTGCCGTTGACGACCGGCATCGCGCCCGGCAGGCCCAGGCAGGTCGGGCAGACCTGGGTGTTCGGCTCGCCGCCGAAGACCGCCGGGCAGCCGCAGAACATCTTCGTGTTCGTGTTGAGCTCGACGTGGACCTCGAGGCCGAGGGCCGGGTCGTACTTCGCGATGACCTCGTCGAAGGGGACCAGGGTCTCCATCAGATCGCTCCGTTCTGCGCGAGGATCGGACCGCCCCAGCGGGAGGTCAGGGCCGCCTCGACGGCGGCGCCGACGCGGTAGAGCCGGTCGTCGGCGAGGGCCGGGGCCAGCACCTGGAAGCCGACCGGCAGGCCGTCCTCGTCGGCGAGACCTGCGGGCACCGAGATGCCGGGGACGCCGGCCAGGTTGGCCGGGATGGTGGCGAGGTCCTGCAGGTACATCGCCAGCGGGTCGTCGAGCTTGTCGCCCAGCGGGAAGGCCGTGGTCGGCGACGTCGGCGAGACCAAGACGTCGACGTTCTCGAAGGCCGCGGCGAAGTCGCGCGAGATGAGCGTGCGGACCTTCTGCGCCTGGCCGTAGTAGGCGTCGTAGTAGCCGCTCGACAGGGCGTAGGTGCCGATCATGATCCGGCGCTTCACCTCGTCGCCGAAGCCGGCGTCGCGGGTCGCCTTCATCACCGCTTCGGCGCTCGGGTCGCCCTCGGGGACGACGCGCAGGCCGTAGCGCATGGCGTCGAACTTGGCGAGGTTCGAGGAGCACTCCGCCGGCAGGATGAGGTAGTAGGTCGCCATCGCATGCACGAAGGTCGGGCAGGACACCTCGGTCACCTCCGCGCCCAGCTCCGTCAGCAGGTCGACGGTCTCGGCGAAGCGGGCCATCACGCCGGGCTGCCAGCCGTCGCCGGCGAGCTCCTTGATGACGCCGACCTTCAGGCCGGCGAGGTCACCCGTGGCACCGGTGCGCGCCGCCTCGACGTACGCGCCCACCGGCGCGTCGACCGAGGTCGAGTCCAGCGGGTCGTGGCCGCCGATCAGCTCGTGCAGCAGGCCTGCGTCGAGCACGGTCCGGGTGACCGGGCCGACCTGGTCGAGGCTGTTGGCGAGCGCGACCAGGCCGTAGCGCGAGACGCCGCCGTACGTCGGCTTCACGCCGACCGTGCCGGTCACGGCGCCGGGCTGGCGGATCGAGCCGCCGGTGTCGGTGCCGAGAGCCAGCGGCGCCTCGAAGGCCGCCACGGCCGCGGCCGAGCCGCCGCCGGAGCCGCCCGGGATCCGGGTCTGGTCCCACGGGTTGCGGGTCGGGCCGTACGCCGAGTGCTCGGTCGAGGAGCCCATCGCGAACTCGTCCATGTTGGTCTTGCCGAGGATCGGCAGGCCGGCGTCCTTGATCCGCCGCACCACCGTCGCGTCGTACGGCGGCACCCAGCCCTCGAGGATCCGCGAGCCGCACGTG
Organism: Nocardioides sp. S5-5; assembly: GCF_054954065.1. Classification (NCBI taxonomy): domain Bacteria; kingdom Bacillati; phylum Actinomycetota; class Actinomycetes; order Propionibacteriales; family Nocardioidaceae; genus Nocardioides; species Nocardioides sp. S5-5. Next base: position 1,513,487 of record NZ_CP199913.1, on the reverse strand, counting down.
GTCGGCAGCCCCTGCGTGGCCAGCACGTCCTTGACGGCGATCGGGACGCCGTCGAGCAGGTGGCGGGTCTGGCCCGCGGCGCGGCGGGCGTCGGACGCGGCGGCCTGCGCCAGCGCGCCGTCGGGGTCGACGTGGAGGAAGGCATGGACCCCGGAGTCGGCCGAGCCGTCAATGGCGGCGATCCGGTCCAGGTGCGCCCGGGTGACCTCGACGGAGGTGGTCTCACCGGCGGCCAGCAGATCGGCCAGCTCGGCGGCGGTCTTGGTGATCAGCTCGGCTGACTCCTCGGTTCGCTCGCTCACTGCTCGTCCCCCAGGATCCGCGGGACCCGGAACCGCTGCTCCTCGACCGCCGGCGCGCCCGACAGCGCCTGCTCGGCGCTCAGGCTCGGGCGGACGACGTCCTCACGGAAGACGTTGGTGAGCGGGATCGGGTGGGAGGTCGGCGGCACGTCGTCGCCGGCCACTCCGCTGATGGACGCGACCGCCTCGAGGATCACGTTGAGCTGGGGCGCCAGGTGGTCCAGCTCGGCGTCGTCGAGGTCGATCCGGGCGAGATCGGCCAGGTGGGCCACCTCGTCGCGGGTGAGTTGAGACATGCCCCTGAGTCTAGGCAGGACGAGGGTCCCTAGAATCCGCCGGGTGTACGCCCCTGCCCCCGCTCCGCGCCGCCTTCCGCAGCGCGTGGTCGTGGCCGGCGCCCCGGGCGACCCGCTGACCAGCTTCCTGGAGCGCCTCGCGGCCACCCTCGACGTCCCGCTCGTCCCACTCACGGACCTGTCCGGACCGAGCGACGTGGCCCGGCTGGCGGCGTTCGAGGGCTGGGTGACGACGGCCGAGGAGGCCTGGGCGCGCCCGCTACTGCTCGAGCGCACCGACGTTCTGGTCCGGGTCGAGTTGGAGGCCGCCTCCTTCGCCGGACGGGTACGCCGCACGCTGCGCCGGATCCGCGCCGAGGTCCGCGAGCCCGACCACGGCTGGGTCGACCGGGCACCGCTCATCCACCCCGGGCTGACCGTCGTACGACTGACGGACCCGGCCACCGCGGAGAGCTGGCTGCGCTCGCTCGGCTGAGACTCAGGCGAGGTGCCGGCGCAGGAACCGGTCGGTGCGCGCCATGGACGCCTCGAAGCGCGGCCCGAACGCGTGCTCCTCGCCCGGATAGGTCCGCAGCGTCACGTCGACGCCGGCCCGTGCCATCAGTCGAGCCGTGGTCCGGCTCCACTGGATCGGGCAGGAGTCGTCGGAGGTGCCGTGGTGGATGAGCACCGGCTCGGTGATGTCGGCGAAGTAGGTCCGGGCGCTGATCCCCTGCCAGAACGCCGGCTGCGCCGACGGCTCGCCGTACCGGCGCAGGATCCGGCGCGCGAGGCTCCCCCGGCCCGGGTCGGGGCGGGTCCAGCGCTCGAAGTTGTCGACCGCGTCCGAGCTCACCGGCGCGAACACCACCCCGGCATCGACCAGGCCGGGCTGCGCGACGAGCGCGTTGTAGACCACCCCACCGCCCATCGAGCGGCCGACCAGGGCGACCCGCCCGTCGTCGACCGGCCCGACCCAGGCCCGCAGCGCCAGCACCGCGTTGATCACGTCCTCGGTGTAGCCCAGCCGCATGTCGAGCCCGCCGCTCGGGTCGGGGTCGGAGCCGGCGTGGCCGCGGTAGTCGACGTGCAGGGCGACGTACCCGTGGTCGCCGAACCAGGCCCGCTCCCGGGTCATCCCCTGCCCGTTCACGTACACCGCGGGATCGATGTAGCCGTGCGCGAGCACCACCGCCGGGAACGGCCCGGGCCCCTCCGGCACCGCCAGCCGACCCGACACGGTCAGGCCGCCGCTGCGCCAGGTCACGGCGTACTGCCGGTGCCGTGGCGTCCGCGCGACCTGCTCGCCCAGGCGCAGCCCCCGACCGTCGAAGGCCCGCTGCGCGAGCGCGGGCAGCGACACCGGGTGGGGTACGGCGGCCGACGGCTCCTCGCTCGGGGAGACGGCGCCGCTCGGCGCGGACGGGGCCGGCGGCGTCGTCGTGGGAGCGGCACCCGGCTGCCCCGCGCCGGAGCATCCGGCCGCCATCGACGCCAGGACGACGACCGGCGCGATCCGACGCAGCCACCTCACCTGCCCAGTGTGCCCCGCCCGGGGCGGATGCGGGTGCTGACGGTGCGTCAGTCCTCCGCCCCGTCATCCTCCGCCCCGTCATCCGCGGCCGCCGTCTCGTGCGGCCCCTCGGCCAACAGCCTCTTGAATCCCTCCTCGTCGAGGATGGGTACGCCGAGCTGCTCGGCCTTCTCCGCCTTGGAGCCGGCGTTCTCGCCGATGACCACGAAGTCGGTCTTCTTCGACACCGAGCCCGCGGCCTTGCCGCCACGGGACAGGATCGCCTCCTTGGCCGAGTCGCGCGAGAAGTCGACCAGCGAGCCGGTGACCACCACGGTCAGGCCCTCGAGGGTGCGCTCGACGGACTCGTCGCGCTCGTCGGCCATGGCGACGCCGGCGGCGCTCCACTTCTCGACGATCTCGACGTGCCACGGCACCTGGAACCACTCGATCACGGCAGCCGCGATGGTCGGCCCGACCCCCTCGGCCGCTGCGAGCTGCTCCTCGGTAGCCGCGCGGATGGCCTCCATCGAGCCGAACTCCTGGGCCAGTGCGCGCGAGGCGCTGGGCCCGGTGTGCCGGATCGAGAGGGCGACGATGACCCGCCAGAGCGGGACCTGCTTGCGGGCGTCGAGGTTGGCGAGCAGCTTCTCGCCGTTGGCGGAGAGCTGGGGTCCGTCCTCGTCCTTCTTGGGGGCACGGGTGAACAGGTCGGTGGCTCGCAGCTGGTCGGCGCTGAGGTCGAAGACGTCGCCCTCGTTGGTGATCACGCCCGCGTCGAGCAGCGCCACCGCGGCCTCGTAGCCCAGGCCCTCGATGTCGAAGGCGCTGCGGCCGGCCACGAAGAACACCCGCTCGCGCACCTGGCCCGGGCACTTCTCATGGTTCGGACAGCGGCGGTCCTTGTCGCCCTCCTTCTGCTCGACCAGCTCGGTGCCGCAGGCGGGACAGGTCGTCGGCGCGACCCACGACGGCAGGCCCTCGGGCCGCAGCGGCAGCACCGGTCCGAGGATCTCGGGGATCACGTCGCCGGCCTTGCGCAGGATCACGGTGTCGCCGGGGCGCACGTCCTTGCGCTCGACCTCGTGGAAGTTGTGCAGCGTGGCGTTCTCGACCGTGGAGCCGGCGACCTTGGTGGGCTCCATGACTCCGTACGGCGTCACGCGGCCCGTGCGGCCGACGTTCACGGCGATGTCGAGGAGCTTGGTGTTGACCTCCTCGGGTGGGTACTTGTAGGCGATCGCCCACCGCGGCGCGCGGCTCGTGGAGCCCAGCCGGCGCTGCAGGGTGACGTCGTCGACCTTCACGACGACCCCGTCGATCTCGTAGGGCACGATCGTGTGGCGGTTCTCCCCGGCGTTCTCGACGTAGCCCTGGACGTCGGCGAGCGTGGGCAGCACCCGCACCTGCTCGGAGACCGGCAGCCCCCAGGCGCCCAGCGCCTCGTAGGCCTGCGACTGGGCCCGGGGCTCGAAGCCGTCGCGGGCGCCGATGCCGTGGCAGACCATGCCGAGCGCGCGGGAGGCGGTGACCCGCGGGTCCTTCTGGCGCAGCGAGCCCGCCGCCGCATTGCGCGGGTTGGCGAAGGCCGGCTTGCCGGCCTCGGTCATCGAGACGTTGAGCGCGTCGAAGGCCGCGACGGGCAAGAACACCTCGCCGCGCACCTCGACCAGCGCGGGCACCGGGAACTCGTCGGTGCCGGTGAGCCGGTGGGGCACGGCCGCGATGGTCTTCACGTTGGGAGTGACGTCCTCGCCGGTACGGCCGTCGCCGCGGGTCAGCGCCCGGACCAGGCGTCCCTGCTCGTAGAGCAGGTTGATCGCCAGTCCGTCGACCTTGAGCTCGCACAGCAGCGCGGGTGCCTCGACGCCGTCACGGCCGAGCCGGGCGTGCCAGGCGCGGAGCTCCTCGAACGAGAAGGCGTTGTCGAGGCTCTCCATGCGCTGCAGGTGGTCGACGGCGGTGAAGTCGGTCGCGACGGCACCGCCGACCTTCTGGGTCGGCGAGTCCGGGGTGCGCAGCTCGGCGTACTCCTCCTCGAGCTCCTCCAGGCGCCGCATCCGCTGGTCGAAGTCGGCGTCGGACAGGGTCGGTTGGTCGAGGACGTAGTACCGCCAGCGCGCCTCCTCGACCTCCTCGACGAGCCGGGCGTGCTCCTCGCGGGCCTCGGGGGGGACGACGGGGAGGTCGACGGGGAGGTCGGCGGCGTCGGTCATGAGGGCATTCTTCCGCGTCCCTCCGACAGCAGGCGCGTCGGCGCCCCGGCGAGCGTGGGCGGCATCACAGTTGCCAGACTTGAAACGAAACCGTACCGTTTCATCCATGGTCCCCCGTCGCAGCCGTCGTGAGGCGCCGGCCCGACCCCGGGTCGAGGGGGACCGCGAACAGGAGATCCTCGACGCCGCGCTGGCCGTGCTCGTCGAGGTGGGCTACGACCGGCTCACCATGGACGCCGTGGCCACGCGGGCCAAGGCGTCCAAGGCCACGCTCTACCGTCGCTGGGAGGGCAAGGCCGCCCTGGTCATCGACGCCCTCATGTCGCAGAAGTCGGCGCCGGAGGTCCCCGCGGACACCGGCAGCCTGCGCGGCGACCTGCTCGCGATGTTCTGCGGACACGGCGGGCTCACCGACGAGCACCAGACCGCGATCCTCGGCAGCGTGGTCACCGCCATCGGCCGTGACCCGGAGTTCGCCACGGCGTTCCGGGAGCGGTTCATCGCCCCCAAGGTCGCGGTCGCCCGAGAGGTCTACGAGCGGGCCGGCCACCGGGGCGAGCTCCGCGACGACATCGACCTGGACATCCTCACCGCGGCGCTGCCCGGCATCGTGCTGCACCGCGGCTTCCTCCTCGGCGACCCGCCGACCCCCGACCTGATCGCCCGCGTCGTCGACCAGGTCATCCTCCCGGCCTCCACCCGCGGCTGACCGCTCTCACACACAACTCCTCACATCCAAGGAATCCCTGTGGCCGAAATGACCGCCTCCGACCTGCCCGAGAAGGAGCAGGTCGCCCCCGCCGGGAAGCATCTCGGCTGGGCACTCGTCCTCATCTGCATCGCGCAGCTGATGGTGGTGCTCGACAGCACCATCGCCAACATCGCCCTGCCCTACATCGGCGACGACCTCAAGATCGACGCCTCCAACCTGTCGTGGATCGTGACCGGCTACGCCCTGGCCTTCGGTGGCCTGCTGCTGCTCGGCGGTCGCCTCGGCGACCTGTACGGCCGGCGTCGCATCTTCATGGTCGGCGTCACGATCTTCGCGATCGCCTCCGCCCTCGGCGGCATCGCCCAGGACGAGGCCATGCTGCTCGGCTCGCGAGGCCTCCAGGGCCTCGGCGCCGCGCTCGCCTCGCCGACCGCGCTGGCGCTGATCACCACGACCTTCCCGGCCGGTCCCGCCCGCAACCGGGCGTTCTCCGTGTTCGCCATGATGTCCGGCATCGGCGCCGCGATCGGCCTGATCCTCGGTGGCTGGCTCACCGACCTCGACCCGAACTGGGGCTGGCGGCTGACCTTCCTGATCAACGTCCCGATCGGCCTGGCCGCGGCGTACTTCGCCCCGAGGCTGCTGCCCGACACCGACCACCACGCCGGCACACTCGACCTGCCCGGCGCCGTGCTCGGCACCGGCGGCCTGCTCGCCCTGGTCTTCGGCATCACCCGCACCAGCAACGTCGACCCCGACACCGTCTCGGCGCTCAACCCCCACGGCACCAGCTATGGCTGGGGCGACCCGCTCGCGCTCACCGCGATGGCCCTCGGCGTGCTCGCGCTGATCGCCTTCGTCATCGCCGAGACCCGGGTGAAGCACCCGCTGATGCCGCTGGCGATCTTCGCCAGCCGCACCCGCGCCGTCGCCTTCGTGTCGATGATGATCACCCCGGCCGCGATGTTCGCGATGTTCTTCTTCCTCTCGCTGTACGTCCAGAACATCATGGGCTACTCGCCGCTGAAGACCGGCTTCGCGTTCCTGCCGTTCTGCGTGGGCATGGTGTTCGGCGCGACCCTGGCCTCCAAGCTGATCGCGAGGATGGACCCGCGCTTCATCGCCGGCACCGGCACCCTGTTCGCGGGCGCCGCGCTCTTCGGGTTCTCCCGCCTCGAGTTCGGCTCCGAGAGCTACTGGACCGACATCGCGCCGTTCGTCGTCCTGATGTCCTTCGGCATGGGCCTCACCTTCGTCTCGATGACGCTGGTGGCCGTCCACGGCGTACGCACCCAGGACGCCGGCATCGGCTCGGGTGTCCTCAACACCATGCAGCAGGTCGGCGGCGCGCTCGGCCTGGCCACCCTGTCTGCCGTCGCGGCCCACTTCACCACCTCGAAGCTGGGCGACCTGATGGCGGCCAACCCGGCCGACCCGCGCAACGGCGGATTGGCCTTCGCCGACGGCGCCACCCATGCCTTCTTCGTCGGCGCGTTCATGATCTGGACCGCCTCGCTGATCGTGTGGCTGCTGCTCAACGTCAAGCACACCGAGCTCGCCGGCGACGCGCCCGAGGGCGTCCACGTCGGCTGACTCTCGCATCTCGCCGACCCGGCGCAAAAGTGTCACTTTTGCGCCGGGTCGGCGCGTTTTCGGGAGCCGGTTTGCGCCGGGTCGGCGAGTCAGACCAGAGCGACGGCCAGGCTCTTGAGCAGGAAGCCCCGCGTGCTGATCACCCGCTCAGCCTGACACGGACCTCGCAACCGCCCGGACCAGCTCCAGCGCGTGGCGAGCACCCGCGGGGGTGCTGGCGGCGAGTCCACAGGTCGGCGAGGCCACCAGCCCGCCACCGACCTGCTCCGGGTCGAGACCGAGCATGTCGAGCCAGCGCAGCACCCGCTCCACGAGCACCTTGTCACCGGGCGGTGAGCCGGTGGCCGGGACGATGCCGAGCCCGACGGTGTCGCCCGCCTCCAGCGCCTCGGCGGCCGCGTCGTGCGCGTCGGCGTCGAGCAGGTCGAGATCGACCAGCACACCGCGCGCGCCGGCACCGCGGAGCAGCCCGATGGGCACGTCCGGCGCGCAGCAATGCACCCACGGGGTCGCACCGGCCGTCACCGCCGCGCCCAGCACCCACTCCAGCGCCTCGCTCGCCTCCGGCGGATGGACGGTGCGGTGCCTGCCGAACCCCGACGCCGTCGGTACGCCGCCCGCGAGCACCACCGGCAGCGCCGGCTCGTCGACCTGGAGGATCAGCTCGGCGGCCTCCGGCAGCCGGCGGCGTACGTCGGCCAGGTGGTCGGCCACGGCGACGGCGAGCGCCTGCGCCAGCTCGCGGCGCGCGCCGTGGTCGGCGAGCAGCCGGTCGCCACGCGGGCGCTCGACGGTGGCGGCCAGGGTCCACGGCCCGGTCACCTGGACCTTCACCGGACCGGTGAGGTCGGCGCAGCGCTCCTCGAAGGTGTCGAGGTCCTGGGCGAGCAGGCTCCGGGCCCGGCGCTGGTCGATCGACGGTGCCCCGGAGGTCCCGGTGAGCCGCCAGCCGGCCGGCTGCAGGTCGGCATCGAGCTCGCCCAGGAGGCCGAGGGTGCGGCCGGTCATCTCGGCGATCGCCCCGCGACCGGGCACCTCCGGCAGGAACGGGATGCCGCCGTCGGGGCCGAGCTCACCGAGAACGAGCGCCAGCGCCTCGTCGAAGTCCCGCTGGGAGTCCCCCGGGAACGAGCCGATCCCGGTGGCCCTCACGCGGGCACCCGCGCCGCGAGGGTGATCGTGGCCGAGCCGACGACGCGGGTGCCGTCGTACACGACCACGGCCTGGCCGGGCGCGATGCCGGACGCGTGGTCGATCAGCTCGACCTCCAGCGTGTCCGCACCGACCCGGACCACGGCACGGTGCTCGGCGCCGTGGGCGCGGAGCTGGACGGTCACGCCCGGCCCGTCGAGCACGGTGCCCATCTCCAGCGGCCGGCCGCACCAGCGCACCCGGTCACCCTCGACCCGGTCGACGGCGAGCCGCTCGCGCGGGCCGACCGTGACCGTGCCGGAGATCGGCTCGATGTCGAGGACGTAGCGCGGCCGCCCATCGGGCGCGGGATGCCCGAGCCGCAGCCCCTTGCGCTGGCCGATGGTGAACCCGTAGGTGCCGGTGTGCTCGCCGAGGACCGCGCCCGTCGCCTCGTCGACGATCTCGCCGCCCTGGTTGGGCGCGCGGTCGCCGAGCTTCTCGCGCAGCCAGCCGGTGCTGTCGCCGTCGGCGACGAAGCAGATGTCGTGGCTGTCGGGCTTGTCGGCGACCAGCAGCCCGCGTGCGGCCGCCTCGGTCCGCACCTGCGGCTTCGGGGTGTCGCCGAGGGGGAACAGCGAGTGCCGCAGCTGCTGCTCGTCGAGCACGCCGAGCACGTACGACTGGTCCTTGGCGGCGTCGACCGCGCGGTGCAGCTCGATCGCGCCGTCGGACGACGTCCGGACGGTGGCGTAGTGGCCGGTCGCGACGGCGTCGAAGCCCAGCGCCAGCGCCTTGTCGAGGACCGCGGCGAACTTGATCCTCTCGTTGCAGCGCAGGCACGGGTTGGGGGTCTGCCCCGCCGCATAGGTGTCCATGAAGTCCTCGACCACGTCGGTGTGGAACCGGTCGGAGAGGTCCCAGACGTAGAACGGGATGCCGATCACGTCGGCCGCGCGACGGGCGTCGTTGGCGTCCTCGATGGTGCAGCAGCCGCGGGCGCCGGTGCGGTACGACCTCGGGTTGCGCGACAGCGCCAGGTGGATCCCGGTGACCTCGTGGCCCGCCTCCGCGGCGCGCGCGGCGGCCACGGCGGAGTCCACTCCCCCCGACATGGCGGCGACGACTCTCATCTCGCGGTCCCCGGCTCAGGCTCGGGCCGCGCGGGCCCGCTCGACGCAGGCCGCGATCGCGTCGCCGACGGCCTCGACGTCGGCGACGGTGCTGGTGTGGCCCAGGCTGAACCGCAGCGAGCTGCGGGCGCCGTCGCTGCTGCGGCCCATCGCCAGCAGCACGTGCGAGGGCTGCGGCACGCCGGCCGAGCAGGCCGAGCCGGTCGAGCACTCGATGCCGCGGGCGTCGAGCAGCATGAGCAGCGAGTCGCCCTCGCAGCCGGGGAAGCTCAGGTGGGCGTTGCCGGGGAGCCGGTCGACCGGGTCGCCGTTGAGGACGGCGTCCGGCACCGCCCGTCGTACGGCGGCGACGAGGTCGTCGCGCAGGCCGGTGAGGCGGCCGGCGTGCTCGCTCTGCTGCTTGACCGCGAGCTCGACGGCGGCGGCGAACCCGGCGATCGCCGGGACGTCGAGCGTGCCGCTGCGCACGTCGCGCTCCTGGCCGCCGCCGTGGACCAGCGCCGCCAGCTCGACCTCGCGGCGCACGACCAGCGCGCCCACGCCCTGCGGACCGCCGACCTTGTGGCCCGACAGCGACAGCGCGTCGACGCCGGAGGTGGCGAAGTCGACGGGGACGGCGCCGACCGCCTGCACGGCGTCGGTGTGGACGGGGATGGCGTGGGGCCGGGCGATGGCCACGACGTCGTCGATGGGCTGGAGGGTGCCGACCTCGTTGTTGGCCCACATCACCGTGACCAGGGCGACCGACTCCGGCTCGCGCTCGACGGCCGCACGCAGCGCCTCGACGTCGAGGCGGCCGGCCTCGTCGACGGGCAGCAGCTCGACGACGGCTCCCTCGTGCTCCTCGAGCCAGGCCAGCGCGTCGAGGACGGCATGATGCTCGACCGCGGTCGCCAGGATCCGGGTGTGCCGGGGGTCGGCGTCGCGACGCGACCAGTAGAGCCCCTTGACCGCGAGGTTGTCGGCCTCGGTGCCGCCGGAGGTGAAGACCACCTCGCCCGGGCGACACCCGAGAGCCTGTGCCACGGTCTCCCGCGACTCCTCCACGACCCGGCGCGCCCGCCGCCCGGACGCGTGCAGCGAGCTGGCGTTGCCGACCTCGCGCAGGTGGGCGGTCATCGCCTCCACCGCGACGTCGGTCATCGGCGTCGTCGCGGCGTGGTCGAGGTAGACCGTGCGGGCGTCGTTCATGGCGTCTCCAAGGTTACGGCGCCCCCCACAAGGGCGGGCAACCCGGCAGGGCACCTCGTCGTCACCCCCCGTTCACGGATGCCCTCTAGCGTGCCACCGTGCTCGAGGACGTACGCGCTTACATCGACCGACTGGGGATCGACGGCCACCGGATCGGGGAGGACCACGACGACGACCCGGTGCTCATCGACCCCGTCGGCCGGGCGGTCGACACCTGGCGGGAGAACTACCCCTACGACGAGCGTCTCCCCCGCGAGGAGTACGACGAGCAGAAGTACCTCCTGCAGGTCGAGCTGCTGAAGTTCCAGGCCTGGGCCAAGGCCAACGGGTCCAAGCACGTGCTGGTCTTCGAGGGCCGCGACGCCGCCGGCAAGGGCGGCACCATCAAGCGGTTCATGGAGCACCTCAACCCGCGCTACGCCCGTGTGGTCGCGCTCACCAAGCCCAGCGACCGCGAGGCGGGGCAGTGGTATTTCCAGCGCTACGTGCAGCACCTCCCGACTGCCGGCGAGATGGCCCTGTTCGACCGCAGCTGGTACAACCGCGCCGTCGTGGAGCGGGTGATGGGCTTCTGCTCCGCCGACGAGTACGAGACCTTCATGAGGCACGTGCCCTCCTTCGAGGAGATGCTCGTCGAGTCCGGCATCACCCTCACCAAGTACTGGTTCTCGGTGACCCGGTCCGAGCAGCGCACCCGCTTCATCATCCGCCAGGTCGACCCGGTGCGGCAGTGGAAGCTCTCCCCCATGGACCTCGAGTCCCTCGACAGGTGGCAGGCCTACACCGAGGCCAAGGAGGCGATGTTCCGCCGCACCGACACCGAGGTGGTGCCGTGGACGACGGTCAAGTCCAACGACAAGAAGCGCGCCCGGATCAACGCGATGCGCCACTTCCTCTCCCAGTTCGAGTACGACGACAAGGACGCCGGCGTCGTCGGCGCACCCGACCCGCTGATCGTGCGGCGCGGGATCGACGCGGTCGGCGACTGAGCCCAGTCCGGTCGCTACCGTGGCCGCGTGAGCGACGAGCTGGTGATCGCCGGAGCCGGCATCGCCGGTCTCGCCCTCGCGGCCGGACTGCGCCACGCCGGGTCGGCCTGGTCGTGCCGGCTGCTCGACGAGCGCCCGGCCCTCGGCAGCGCCGGCGGCGCGATCACCCTCTGGCCGGCCGCCCTGGCCGCGCTGGACCGGGTGGGCGTCGGCGGCGCCGTCCGCGCCGCCGGCCATCCCGTCGGGCCCGGCACGGTCCGGACCCGTTCCGGGCGGACCATCCGCTCACTCGACCTGCCGCTGCTCGCCATCCGCCGTGGGGTGCTGGTCGAGATCCTGTACGCCGGCCTGGCACCGGACAGCGTCACCTTCGGCTGCGCGGTCACCGGCTATCGGCGTACCGGCTCGGGGGTGCGGGTCGAGACGGCCGCGGGCCCGCTGGACGCCACCGCCCTGGTCGGCGCCGACGGCTTCCGGTCGCGGGTGGCGCGGACCCTGCAGCCCGACCTGCGCGAGCGGTACGCCGGCTACCCGGCCTGGCGCGGCCTGACCACCGCGCCGGGGCTGGCGCCCGGGCAGCTGTGGGGTGACCGCCAGGAGCTCGGCGTGGTGCCGCTGGGCGACGGCCTGGCCTCCTGGTTCGCCACCGTCCGCGAGCCCGCCGACGGCACGGCGGTCGACGAGCTCGCCCACCTGGCCCGTGCGTTCCACGGCTGGCCGGACCCGGTGGCCCGAGTGCTGGCCGGCACCGACCCGGTGACGGTCAGCCGCACCGACGTCCTGGACCGCGACCGGCTCCGCCGTTGGACCGACGGCCCGGTCGTCGTCCTCGGCGATGCCGCGCACCCGATGCGCCCGCACCTCGGCCAGGGCGGTGGCCAGGCGCTGGTCGACGCCGCGCTGCTCGCGTCGCTGCTGGCCGCCGAGCCTGCGGCGACCGCGTTCGCGACCTTCGCGGCCCGGCGCCGGCGTACCGCGGAGCGGGTGGTGCGCGCCTCCCGCTCGGCCGCTCTCCTGGTCGAGGCCCCCGCCGTGGTCCACCGGCTGTCGGCGCTGGCGCCCGACGCGGTGGTGCGGCGGGCACTCAAGGCGATCGGGGGCTAGGTCGACCTAGATGTCGGTCGAGACGGTGATGCCCAGCGCCACGGCGGCGAGCACCATCGCGAAGCACAGGCCCGCGACCACCCGGCCGACCGGGTGCGGTGCGGCGTGGCTGACCTCCGCGTCGCCGCCGGTCCCCCACGCGAGGGAGCGGATGCCGACCGCGAAGAGCGCCGGCAGACCGGCCCCGAGGATCCGTACGACGGCGTTGGTCACCACCAGCGCGAGCACGATGAACTCAGGGGACACGCCGCAACCCTGGAGCCCTCCGGCACCGGGCGGAAGACGCTCAGAGCAGTGTTCGCGCGGTGTTCATGTGAGCACGACGAGGTCGTCGCGGTGGACGATCTCGCGCTCGTACGCCGCACCCAGCTCGCGCTTGAGCTCCTTCGACGAGCGACCGAGCAGGTGGGGGACCTCGGCCGCGTCGAAGTTGACCAGGCCGCGGGCCACGACGGCGCCGTCGGGTCCGAGCAGGTCGACCGGGTCGCCGGCGCTGAAGTCGCCCTGCGCTCCCGTGACGCCTGCCGCCAGGAGGGACGCACGGCGCTCGACGACCGCGCGCACGGCGCCCGCGTCGAGGACCAGCGCGCCCTTGGCCTCGGTGGCGTGACGCAGCCACAGCAGCCGCGTGGGCCGGCGCTTGCCGGTGGGGTGGAACAAGGTCCCGACCTGCTTCCCCGCCAGCGCCTCCCCCGCGCAGTCGGCCGAGGTCAGCACGACCGGGATGCCGGAGCCGGTGGCGATCGCGGCGGCGTCGACCTTGGTCACCATGCCGCCGGTGCCGACGCCGGCCGCGCCCACCGAGCCGACGACCACGTCGGCGAGGTCACCCGCCCCACGCACGTCGGAGATCAGCCGTGCGCCGGGACGCGACGGCGGACCGTCGTACAGGCCGTCGACGTCGGAGAGCAGCACCAGCAGGTCGGCGTGGACCAGGTGGGCGACCAGGGCCGCCAGCCGGTCGTTGTCTCCGAACCGGATCTCGGTGGTCGCGACCGTGTCGTTCTCGTTGACGATCGGGATCACGCCGAGCTCGAGGAGCTGCGCGAACGTCTGGTGTGCGTTGCGGTAGTGGGAGCGGCGGGTGACGTCGTCGAGAGTGAGCAGCACCTGCCCGGCGATCAGGCCGTGGCGGGCCAGCTCCTCGGTGTAGCGGTGGACGAGCAGGCCCTGGCCGACACTGGCCGCAGCCTGCTGCGCCGCGAGGCCGCGCGGGCGCCGCTTCAGGCCGAGCGGCGCGAGCCCGGCCGCGATCGCGCCCGAGGACACCAGGACCACCTCGGCGCCCCGCGCGCGGGCGGCGGCGAGGACGTCGACCAGGGCGCTCATCCGCTCCGGGGCGATGCCGCCGGCGGCGGTCGTCAGGGAGGACGAGCCGACCTTGACCACGATCCGTCGCGCCCCGGTCACCAGGGCGCGCTCACTCACCGGGGTCGTCCTCGAGCCAGTCGTCGTCGAAGCTCGGCGCCGGCTTCGCGTCGGGGTCGTCCTCGGAGCCGATCTCGAAGGAGCTCGGCCCGTAGACATCGGGCTGGTCGATGCGGCGCGCCACGTCGGCCCGGGTCTCGCCCTCGGCCCGGTCGTCCATCTGCTCCTGGATCTCGCGGCGGCGGGCGGCGGCGGGCCGATCCGCGTGGAACCGGTCGTCCTCGCCGCGGCGAGACAGGTTCTCGGCGCCCGCGTCGATGCCGGGCTTGAAGTCGAAGACCACCGCGTCGTCGGTGGGCCCGATGAGGACGGCGTCGCCCTCCTCGGCCCCGAGCTGGACCAGCTTGGTCTCGACACCCAGCCGGTTGAGCCGGTCGGCGAGGTAGCCGACCGCCTCGTCGTTGCTGAAGTCGGTCTGGCGCACCCAGCGCTCGGGCTTCGCGCCGCGCACCCGCCATCCGACACCGGTCCGCTTGACGGTGAAGCCGTCGTCGTCGACCGCCTTGGGGCGTACGACGATCCGCGCCGGGATCTCGGTCGCCTTGGCCCGCCGGGCCTCGAGCACGATCTCGGCCATCGCGTAGACCAGCTCCCGGGTGCCCTCGCCCGACACCGCGGAGATCTCGAAGACCCGCAGGCCGCGCTCGCGCAGCTCCTCGACGACCAGCTCGGCGATGCCGCGACCGTCGGGCACGTCGACCTTGTTGAGCGCGACCAGGCGCGGGCGGTCGTCCAGCCCGCCGTACCGGCGCAGCTCGTCCTCGATCACGTCGAGGTCGTCGAGCGGGTTGCGGCCCGGCTCGAGGGTGGCGGTGTCGAGGACATGGACTATCGCGGCGCAGCGCTCGATGTGGCGCAGGAAGTCGTGGCCCAGGCCGCGTCCCTCGGCCGCGCCCTCGATCAGGCCGGGCACGTCGGCGACCGTGAACACGGTCTCGCCCGCGGTGACCACGCCGAGGTTGGGGACCAGCGTGGTGAACGGGTAGTCGGCGATCTTGGGCCGGGCCCGCGAGATCGCGGCGATCAGGCTGGACTTCCCGGCGCTGGGGTAGCCCACCAGGCCGACGTCGGCCACCACCTTGAGCTCGAGCACCACCTCGACCTCGTCGCCCGGCTCGCCGAGCAGCGCGAACCCGGGCGCCTTGCGGGTCTTGGAGGCCAGCGCGGCGTTGCCGAGGCCGCCGCGGCCGCCCTGGGCGACCACCAGTTCGGCACCGGGCGTCACCAGGTCGGCGACCATCTCGCCGTTGCGCTGCTTGACGACCGTGCCGGCGGGTACGGCGAGCACCAGGTCGGCGCCGTGGGAGCCGTTGCGACGGTCGCCCGCCCCGTGTCCACCGTGCTCGGCCTTGCGGCGCGGGCTGTGGTGGTAGTCGAGCAGCGTGGTGACGTCGGGGTCGACGCGCAGGATGACCGAGCCGCCCGGACCGCCGTTGCCACCGTCGGGGCCGCCGAGCGGCTTGAACTTCTCGCGATGCACGGACGCGACGCCGTTGCCGCCGCGACCGGCGGACACGGACAGGACCACGCGGTCGACGAAGGTGGGCACGGCCATGGGATCAGTCTTTCAGTAGGAAATGGACGAAGGGCGCCCCTCACCGGGACGCCCTTCGAAGCCTCAGGTCGGAGTGAGCGTCGCTCACTCACCCGGGACGATGTTGACGACCTTGCGGCCGCGCCTCTTGCCGAACTCCACCGCACCGGGGATCAGCGCGAACAGCGTGTCGTCGCCGCCGCGGCCCACGCCGGAGCCCGGGTGGAAGTGGGTGCCGCGCTGGCGGACGATGATCTCGCCGGCGTTGACGACCTGGCCGCCGAAGCGCTTCACGCCGAGGCGCTGGGCGTTCGAGTCGCGGCCGTTCTTGGTGGACGCCGCGCCCTTCTTGTGTGCCATGTTTCAGTCCTTGGGGTGTCGTGCTGACCGGGGTCAGAGCTTGATGTCGGTGACCTTGACCTGGGTGTACTTCTGGCGGTGGCCCTGGCGCTTCTTGTAGCCGGTCTTGTTCTTGTACTTCTGGATGATGATCTTCGGGCCCTTGGTGGCGCCGAGGACCTCGACCGTCACGGCCGCCTTGTCGAGACCGGTGGCCGTCACCTTGTCGCCGTCGACGGCGAGCACGACCGGCAGGGTCAGGGTGTCGCCGACCGGGGTGGAGACCTTGTCGATCTCGATGACGTCGCCGACAGCGACCTTCTCCTGCTTCGCGCCTGCGCGCACGATCGCGTACACCACCGGGCTCCTTCTGGTTCAACGTCTGGGTCTACGGCACACTGCGGATCCTCCCGCGTCGCGATCGGATACGCCTCGCGAGATGCCGGGTGCCAGCAGAACGGAGCGCCTTGGCGGCGCACCGACGAACAATGTTACGCAGCCGGGCCGGATCCGCCAAAATCACGGCCCGGCCGCGCACACGCACCTAGCGCTTGCGCGAGCCGCCCTTGCGCTTGATCGGGACGTGCTCGACGTGGGGCTCCTCCGCCGACGGCTCGCCCGCAGTCTCCAGGACGGTCTCCAGGACGGTCTCCGGGGCCGGCTCGGGGACGGTCTCGGCCGGCGGGCCCGCGGGACGGGTGGCCGCGCGCCGGCGGGTCCGGGTCACCACGGTCGTGGTGGCCACGGGGGCCGGCTCGGGCTCGGGCTCCGATTCCGGCTCCGGCTCCGGCTCGGGCTCGGGCTGAGGCTCCGGCTCGGGCTGAGGCTCCGGCTCGAGGACCTCGACCACAGGCTCGACGAGCGCCTCGACTTCGACGACCGACACCTCCGCGTCGAGCGTCTCCGCGACGGGCCACTCCGCAACGGGCGACTCAGCAACGGGCTGCTCCGCCTCGGGGTGCTCGTGCTCGGCCGGCTTGGCCATCGCGGCGATGTCCTTCGGGGACGGCACCGCCTTGGGCGCCTCGGGGGGCGTGTCGGCCGGCGTACCGCCCTTGCCCTTGCGGCGGCGGCTGCCGCGGCGGGACTCCTCCTGCTCGCCTCCCCCACGCTTGGCCTCGACCGGGAGGTCGTGGACCACGATGCCGCGGCCCTGGCAGTGCGTGCAGGTCTCGCTGAACGCCTCGACCAAGCCGGTGCCGATCCGCTTGCGGGTCATCTGGACCAGGCCGAGCGAGGTGACCTCGGCGACCTGGTGCCGGGTCCGGTCGCGCCCCAGGCACTCGACGAGGCGGCGCAGCACGAGATCGCGGTTGGACTCGAGCACCATGTCGATGAAGTCGACGACGATGATGCCACCGATGTCGCGCAGCCGGAGCTGGCGCACGATCTCCTCGGCGGCCTCGAGGTTGTTCTTGGTGACCGTCTCCTCGAGGTTGCCGCCCGAGCCGGTGAACTTGCCGGTGTTGACGTCGACGACGGTCATCGCCTCGGTGCGGTCGATGATCAGCGAGCCGCCGGAGGGCAGCCAGACCTTGCGGTCGAGGCCCTTGGCGATCTGCTCGTCGATGCGGTACGTCGAGAACAGGTCCGGCACGCCCTCGCCCGACTCGTGGTGCTCGAGCCGCTCGACGAGGTCGGGGGCGACCTGCTCGACGTACTCCTTGACCGTCGTCCAGGCCTCGTCGCCCTGGACGACGAGCTTGGCGAAGTCCTCGGTGAACAGGTCGCGGACCAC
Organism: Nocardioides sp. S5-5; assembly: GCF_054954065.1. Classification (NCBI taxonomy): domain Bacteria; kingdom Bacillati; phylum Actinomycetota; class Actinomycetes; order Propionibacteriales; family Nocardioidaceae; genus Nocardioides; species Nocardioides sp. S5-5. The sequence continues at coordinate 1,496,289 of NZ_CP199913.1, read as the reverse complement.
CTTGAGGGTGAGGTCCGGCTCGCCGTACAGCAGCTGGGGGGCGCTGCCCTTCGCGACCTTGCCCTCGATGTCCTCCCAGCGCGCCTTGAGCCGCTCGACGTCGTGGGTCAGCTCCTCCTCCGAGGCGCCCTCGGCGGCGGTGCGCACGATCACGCCGGCCGTGTCCGGGACGATCTCCTTGAGGAGGGTCTTCAGGCGCGAGCGCTCGGTGTCGGGCAGCTTGCGGGAGATGCCGGAGGTGGTGCCGTCGGGGACGTAGACCAGGAACCGGCCGGCGAGGCTGACCTGGCTGGTGAGCCGGGCGCCCTTGTGGCCGATCGGGTCCTTGGTGACCTGGACCAGCACGGTCTGGCCGGACTGCAGGACCGACTCGATCTTGCGCGGCTCGCCGTCCTTGTGGCCCAGCGCGCTCCAGTTGACCTCGCCGGCGTACAGCACGGCGTTGCGGCCCTTGCCGATGTCGATGAACGCCGCCTCCATGGAGGGCAGCACGTTCTGGACCCGGCCGAGGTAGACGTTGCCGATCAGCGAGGTCTGGGACTCCCGCGCCACGTAGTGCTCGACGAGGACCTTGTCCTCGAGTACGGCGATCTGGGTCAGGTCCTTGCGCTGGCGGATCGCCATCACGCGCTCGACGGACTCACGACGGGCCAGGAACTCGGCCTCGCTCACGATCGGAGCCCGGCGACGGCCGGCCTCGCGGCCCTCGCGGCGGCGCTGCTTCTTGGCCTCGAGGCGGGTCGAGCCGGAGATCGAGGTGATCTCGTCCTCGGACGAGCGCGGCTTGCGGACCCGGGTGACGGTGTTCTCCGGGTCGTCGCCGTCGTCACCCCCGCCCTCACCGGCCCGGCGGCGCCGGCGGCGCCGGCGCGACGAGGGGGAGCCGCCGGACGTGGCGCCCTCCCCGTCCTCGGACTCCTCGCCCTCGGCCGTGCTCTCGCCGCCCTCGGCCGACTCGGCGTCCTTGGCCTTGTCGGGCTCGGCGCCCTCGGCGTCGTCGCCCTCGACATCCTCGCTCTCGGCACTCGCGGCCGGCTTGCGGCGGCGCCGGCCACCCCGCCGGCGGCGGCGGCGCGCGGCACCGCCGCCGGCGCCCTCGCCGTCCTCGTCGGTGTCCTCATCGGCGTCCTCGGACTCCTCGGCCGCAGGCTCCTCGACGACCGACTCCTCCTCGGCCGCAGGCTCCTCGACATCAGGCTCCTCGGCAGCCGGCTCCTCCTCGGCCACCGGCTCCTCGGCGCGTGCGACCGGGGCCTGGAACAGCACGGCGGTCGCGGGCGCCTCGGCAGCCTCGGCCTCGGGAGCGGCCAGCACGGCCTCGGTGGCGGTCTCCTCGACCTCCTCGACCTCCGGGGTGAGCTCGAGCTGCTCGGAGGTCGGCGGGGGGGCGGCCTTGGCCGCGGCCTTCTTGGCCGCCGTCTTCTTCGCGGCGGTCTTCTTGGCCGCGGTCTTCTTCGCCGAGGTCTTCTTCGCGGCGGTCTTCTTGGCCGCGGTCTTCTTCGCCGCGGTCTTCTTCGCGGCCGTCTTCTTGGCCGCGGCCTTCTTGGCGGGCTTCTCCGGCTTCTCCGTCCGGTCCGCCTGCTCCACGGGCGCGGGCGCCTCTGCGGGAGTCTCGGTCGGGGTGTCGGTGGGCGCGTCGGTCATTGCGCTACTCCTCCACCCGGGCGCTCGCGCCCGGGGTGTCATCGGCGCTCGCACGGGCGGCGCCACAAGCCTGCGTGGGACGACACCCTCCGCGGTCATGCGTCGCCGGAAGCGGGCCGCTCGCCTGCCGCGGTCGCCGTATGCGTCGCGTCGGGCGGTGGTCCGTCTCCACCGTGCCGGGCGGTCAGTCACCTGCCGTCCGGCGAGAACGTCGTCGATCCCTCCGCTCGCTGTCCTGTGGGACGCGCGCGGGTGGAGATCTGTGGCGAGTATCGCACACGGCCCTCACTCAGGCGGCATCACTGGTTCCTCAGCGGGTCGCGAGCGGGTCGCCGATCGACTCCGTGGCCCGCTCCAGCACGCCCTGCGCGACCCGGGTGAGCAGCCCGGTCGCGGCCACCTCGAGGCCGCTGACCTCGCGCAGCCCGGTGAGCACGTCGTCCGGGCGTACGGCGGGCACGGCGTGCTCGAGCAGCAGGTCCAGGTCACCCTCGGGGGTCACCAGCAGCCGCACGACCGCCGCGCGGCAGTCGAAGGAGCGCAACCCCTTCTTGGTCATCCGCTCGACCATGACCGACTCGGTCGCCAAGAAGGCGTCGACCGCGGCCTGTGCGCGCTCCGGCGCCGCTCCTCCGAGGTCGATCAGCCAGTGGCTGGCACTGAGCAGGTCCGCGAGCGACCCGGCCGTCGTCGTGGCCGCGTCGACGGCCACCACGACGTCGAGCCCGTCGGGCAGCACGGCGTCCAGCGCCTCCCCCACCTCGCGCGGGTCCCGGGCCTCGGCGAGCCCGAGCTCGACGTACTCCGACTCGCTGGCCGCGCCGGTCGGCGAGGCGCCGGCGTACGAGATCCGCGGGTGGGGGTGGAACCCCGACGAGTACGCCATGGGGATGCCGGCCCGCACGACGGCGCGCTCGATGGCGCGGCTGACGTCGCGGTGGCTGGTGAAGCGCAGCCGGCCGCGCTTGGCGTACCGGATCCGGATCCGCTGGACCGGCGGTGCCTGTTGTTCGGGAAGCTGTCGAGCCACCGGGAGAGGCTACCGATCAGGAGCTCAGCTCGACGATCTCAGGGCGCGCACCCGCCGGAGCGCGCCGCGACGGATCCTGGTCGGGACGGACACCTCGGCCTCGCGCAGCCGGCCGGTGAGCCGCTTGTTCTCGCGACGCAGCTGTCGCACCTCGTCGCGCAGGGCCTTGGCCTCGGCCCGGAGCCGATGCTCGGCGTCGAGCCAGTCCGGCAGGTCCGAGGTCAGCTCCGGCTCGTCGAACGGCGCGACCGCGGTGCCGTCCGGGCCGCGGGGCGCCCGGCGCAGGACGGCGTGGAACTCGACGCTGCCCCGCACCTCGTCGATGCGCTCGACGTACCAGGGCGCCAGCCCGAGCTCGCGCCACTCCTGCACCTGCTCCAGGAAGGACTGGGGCGTGAAGGTCCACACGTGGCAGTCGACGTACTCGCCGGCGCGGGCGAGCTCGAGGACCTCGAGCGTCGTCGGCAGGTCGTGCATCCGGGCGTCGCGACCCGGCGGACGGGCGCCCTTCCACAGCGCGCGGCTGTCGACGTGTACGGCCGCGCGGAAGAAGTCGTAGACCGCGCGGGTCCCCGGTCGGGTGACCTGCTGCTCGTGCGCCTCCAGGGCCTGCCCGGTGGTGGTGGGCGGCCGGTGCCGGTCGAAGGAGTAGCGGCGGTCGGGTACCGCCAGGATCAGCCGGCCGTCGTCGTTGGTGATCTCGCCGATCTGCTGCAGCCAGCCGATCACGTCCGGGACGTGCTCGATGACATGAGAGGCGATCACCCAGTCGAACGGCGCGCCGGGGGCGGTCGCCTCGACCAGGGTGCGGAACCGGCCGTCGGCATGGAGCGGGAAGTCGACCTCGGGGATCAGCTCGAGGATCACGTTGGGATCCTCCGCGTAGTGCTTGCGCGTGCCGGCCGTGTCGAACACGTCGACATAGCGGACGTCGTGCAGCCCGGCATCCGCGATCCCCGAGTCCAGCGGCCCGATCTCGAGGCCCTTGCCCTGCGAGAAGTCGAAGTACTCGAGGAAGCGGCTGCGCCGGGTCGCGAGTACGTCGCGCTGTGCTTCGACACCTGCTTCGCGCTTCGTCTGCGGTCGGGAACGGCTCTCGATCGACATGTCGCGAGCATAGGCCAGCCCGGCGACCCACCGGCAACGACGATCCCGTGCCCTGGTCCATATAGATTGTGCGCCGACCGCCCCCCTCTGGAAGGCAGACGAACACCATGATCCCCACTCGGAGCGTCGCGCTGGGCGCGCCCACCCTCGGCGAGGAGGAGATCGATGCCCTTCGTGAGGTCTTCGCCAGCGGCTGGGTCTCCGGCGCCGGTCCGACCTGCGTGGCGTTCGAGGAGGAGTTCGCCGTCGCGGCCGGCACGGCACACGCGCTGGCGACCTCGAACTGTGGCGCCGCGCTCCACCTTGCGCTCCAGGTCCTCGGTGCCGGGCCGGGTGACGAGGTCATCGTGGCGGACTACACCTTCCCCGCTACCGGGCACGCGGTGCTGTGGACCGGCGCCACTCCGGTGTTCGCCGACGTGCGGCCCGACATCGGGACCATCGATCCCGAGGCAGCCGCCGCCCTGATCACCGACCGGACCGTCGGCATCATCGCGGTCGACGTCGTCGGCCAGCCCGCGGACTACGACGAGCTGCGAGCACTCGCCGACAAGCACGGCCTGTGGCTCCTCGAGGACGCCGCGTGCAGCGCCGGAGCCACCTACAAGGGCCGTCCGGCCGGGTCGCTCGCCGATCTCGCCGCCTTCAGCTTCCACGGACGCAAGGGCATCACGAGCGGCGAGGGCGGCGCGCTCGTCGGCGACGACGCTGCCAGGATGGGGCTCGCCCGTAAGCTGCACACCTACGGCATCGCGCCCGCGGTCAGCCGTGAGGGGAGCAACACGCTCGCCGTGCCGTCGTTCGACATGGCCGGCTACAACTACCGGATGTCCGACGTCCAGGCCGCGATCATGCGGGTCCAGCTGCGGCGGATGGGCGATCTCGTCGCGGCGCGCGGCCGTGCCGCCGACCAGTACACCGCGCTGCTCGGCGACCTCGAGCAGCTCAGCGTGCCCGTCGTCCTCGAGGACCGCACCCACCCGTGGCAGTCGTACCTGGTGACCGTCGGCGATGACATCGACCGTGACGCCGTCGTGATGGCGCTGCGCGAGCGCGGGGTGGGCAGCAACTTCGGCACCTACTCCAGTCACGTGCAGCCCGTCTACGACGCCCGGGACGCGTGCCCGGTCGCGGCTCGGCTCTTCCGCACCCAGCTGGCGCTGCCCATGCATGCGAACCTCACCGAGGACGACGTCGCCTACGTCGCGACCGTGGTGCGCGAGGTCGTCGGCGGCGCCGCCGTCGCCCGGTGAGCGCGGCAAGAGCGGCCATGGCCAACCGGATCCACCCGACGGCGATCGTCGGCCCGCAGGTCGTACTCGGCACGCGCAACGTGATCGGTCCGTACGCCGTCCTCCAGGGCCCCGTCGTCCTCGGCGACGACAACTACGTCGCCGCCTTCGTGTGCATCGGAGGGCTTCCCGAGGTGCGCGGCTACGACTTCGAGGCCGCATGGGACGACGAGGTCGGCGGCCAGGCGGTGCGCATCGGCTCGCGCAACGTGTTGAAGGAGCACGTGACCGTCAGCGGTGGCTGGGCCCACGAGACCTCGATCGGCGACGACGGCTTCTTCATGACGAAGGCGCACGTCAACCACGACTGCCGCATCGGCGACGAGGTGACCATCTCCGCGATGGTGACCGCCGCCGGCCACGTGGTGGTCGAGGACGGCGCGAACCTCGGCCTCGGCGTCGTCGTCCACCAGCGTCGCGTGGTGGCCGCGGGCAGCATGATCGGCATGCAGGCCGCGGTCACCACCGATCTGCCGCCGTACGTCGTCAGCATGGGCGTCCCGGCCCGCTCCCACCGCCTCAACACCCACCGGCTCGACAAGCTGGGGGTGTCCCAGGACTGCCACGACCAGCTCGCGGCGGTCCTGCTGAACGGGTCGCGCGATCTCGCCGGCCTCCCCGCCCTCCTCCTGCCGTCGATCACTGCGTGGCAGGAGCGCGTGGGCCGGTCCTGAGCCCCCTGTCGATACCCACCGAAAGGCCAACGATGTCCGACGAGTTCATCCCTCCCGCCAAGCCGATCATCGGCGACGAGGAGCGCGCGGCCGTGGACCGGGTGCTCCGCTCGGGCATGATCGCGCAGGGCCCGGAGGTGGCGGCCTTCGAGTCCGAGTTCGCCGAGACGGTCGCGGGGCGTCGTACCTGCGTGGCCGTCAACTCGGGGACCTCCGGTCTCCACCTGGGCCTGCTCGCGGCCGGCATCGGACCGGGTGACGAGGTCATCGTGCCGTCGTTCACGTTCGCCGCCACGGCCAACTCGGTCGCCCTCACCGGCGCGACCCCGGTGTTCGCCGACATCGAGCCCGCCCACTTCTGTCTCGCTGCCGATGCGGTGCGCGCGGCGATCACCGAGCGCACCGCGGCGATCATGCCGGTACATCTCTACGGGCACCCCGCCGACGTCGACGGCCTGGGCGCGGTGGCCGCGGAGCACGGCCTGCGGATGTTCGAGGACGCGGCGCAGGCGCACCTCGCCACCTGGCAAGGCAGGCAGGTGGGGACGTTCGGCGACTTCGCCATGTTCAGCCTGTACCCCACCAAGAACATGACCTCCGGCGAGGGCGGCATGGTCGCCGTCGCCGACGACGAGCTGGCCCGCCAGGTCCGCCTGCTGCGCAACCAGGGCATGGAGCGGCAGTACGCCAACGAGGTCGTCGGCTTCAACGCCCGGATGACCGACCTGCACGCCGCGATCGGCCGCGTCCAGCTCACCAGGATCGAGGCGTGGACGGCGACCCGTCAGGCCAATGCCGCCTTCTTCGACGCGCACCTCGAAGGCGTCGTGATCCCGCCCGTGGCGCCGGGAGCCACGCACGTCTACCACCAGTACACGATCCGCGTGGACGGCGCCGAGCGCGACCGGATCGTCACCGCCCTGCGCGAGGAGCACCAGGTCGGGACCGGCGTCTACTACCCGATCCCCAACCACCGGCTGGCCTCACTGAGCCGGTTCGCCGCCGGCCTGGACCTGCCGGAGACCGAGATCGCCGCTCGCGAGGTCATCTCGCTCCCGGTCCACCCGTCGCTGTCCCAGGCCGACCTCGAGCGGATCGTCGCTGCGGTCAACGCGACAGCCCGCGCCGGCGCCTGAGCCGGGCCCGGTCTCCGCGCCGAACGGGCCGGAATCAGCCCGGAATCAGCCCGGACGGACGACGTAGACGAACTGCTTCATCCCGCTCCACACCAGGGGACGGCCGATCCGCTCGGCGCAGGGGCTGTCGATCGGCACGGGCGAGACCAGGCGATCGACGCCGAACGAGCTGTCCGCCAGCCAGCAGGCGTCGGTCCGCACCTGGATCACGTCGTTCTGCACCTTGACCACCGTCGGGTCCGCTCCGGGGCTGCCGTCGAAGGAGAAGAACACATAGCTGGCACCCCGGTTCCAGATCGCCTCGTAGCGTCCGGCCGGATCCACCTCGTCCCAGGCCTCGGTGACCGGCCCGGTGACCTGGTACCCGCCGAGGGTCGGCACGCCATTGGCGACGAGGAGGGCGTTGGTCACCATCGAGTCCGACACGACCCGGCTGTGCTCGGCCAGGCTGTGGACGCGCAGTGCCCTCGCCCGGTCGGCCGCCGGACCGCTGCGCACCTCCCCGAGGCCGAACGTGACCGGGTTCGCGCCGATCCCGGCGAGGACAACGACCAGTGAGGTCACGGCGACCGGCAACCAGCTGGCAGGGCGCCAGGTGAGCAGCCCCGCGAGAGTCCCGGTCACGATGGCCGCGACCGCCGCCTGCCACACCGGCATGTCCTCCATCGCACCCAGCAGGCGGCTCGTACCGTAGCCGGTCACGAGCGTGACGACAGCGCCGACGAGGAGGGTGCGACGCAGTTCGGGCGACATCCGGGACGGACCGGCCTCGGCCCGTCCCCGGGCCCACCCCGAGAGGACCAGGCACATCAGCATGCTGGCCGGGAACCCGATGGTCTGCGCGACCCTGGCCGGGGGGACCGAGCTCAGACCGGGAACGTGCTCCCCGACGCTGCCCCAGCTCAGCGTGATCCAGGACAGCTCGAGCAGGACGAACGAGCCGAGCGCGACCTGCGCCGCGCGCTCCCGACTCTGCGTGCGCGTCCAGGCCACCGGCCAGATGAGGAGCGCGACCAGAGCGCAGACCAGGAACGCGCTGCTGATCTCGCTCTGGTTGAACGTGTCGCCCACGACCTGGTTCTGGAGGTCGAAGAGGCCGGGTCCGCCGAACAGCTGGAACGGCTCCAATGCCGTGCCGGTGCTCCTGCGCAGGCCGGGATAGATCGTGTTCAGCTCAGCATGGAGGGCGGCCCAGTTCTCCCAGAGCGTGCCGACGAGGAGGACGAGGCCGACGCCCGCACCCGCGCCGATCACCAGCAGCGCCGTCCGGCGATGCTCCCGGCGCCAGATGAGGTAGATCCCCGTGGCGAGGACGAGGGGGACGCCGATCGTCAGCGACCACGGGACGTAGTAGGTGACCAACCGCGGCAGGAACAGGCCCGCGGCCGCGGCCAGGCCGATTCCGCGCCACCAGTGGCCACGCTCGGCCCGCTCGACGGCCAGCACGAGCAGGTAGCAGCCCGCGGCGGCGATCCCGAGCACCCGGATCGGCATGAAGGACCACCACACAGCAGCCGGAGCCGCGATGGACAGGGGGACGGCGAGCCACGACATCGGCCGGTTGGCGCCGAGACGCCGCAGCAGCGGCGGCAGGGTGAGCGCGAGCAGCAGCCAGGACCAGCCCCGGAATGCGGCGAAGAGCATCCCGTCCGGGAGCCACGCCCCGAGTCGCAGCATGTTGCCCTCGAGGAACAGCAAGGTCTCGAACGGGCTGCCCGAGGACATCTGGTAGATCAGATCGGGGCCGTTCGAGAGCGGCGACCGCATCGACGAGCCGTTCGCCAGCGTCGCCAACTCCAGCGGCGCCGCGGTGAGCCACTCGTCGCTGCGCACCGGCAGCGACTCCCCCCACTGGCCGGCCGTCGCCTGGCCGCCCGCTCGGTTCAGCAGGCCGAGGGAGGACGTCGTCGCACCCGAGACGACCAGGACGAGGTAGCCGAGCCATGCGAGCACGACCTCGAACCGGTCCGCCAGAGTCCCGCGGATGCGCCAACCCGACCCCCAGGACCGGAGCCCGGTACGACGGCTCGGCGCCTGCTCGGGCACGTCCCCGGGAGCCTCGGCAGACGACAACGTCATCGGGTGGTCCCTCCTCGACCTGGCCGGTCGAGCGCGGCCAAACGGAGGCAACCGTACCCGCTGGTCGCACTACGACGATTGCTGGCCTACCACGTCGGACGACTACCATGGCGCGCTGGCCTGCGGGCGTGAGCCGGAGGGTCCGACCAGCGCCCGGCCCGGATCGGAGGCAGCACAGCGTGCGCATCGTCGTCGTCAACAACTTCTTCCCACCCCGCGTCGGTGGCAGCGCCCACCTCAGCGACGCCCTCGCCCGGGGGTACGCCCGGCGCGGCCACGAGGTCCTCGTCGTGACGGCCGCCTATCAGGACGCCCCGTCCGAAGAGGTGCGCGACGGCGTCCGGATCGTGCGCTTTCCCGCTGTCACCCTGCCCGAGAGCCGGCTCGCGGTCTCCTTCGACCTCTCCTTCGCCACCCGGCCCAGCATCCGGCGCCGGCTGGCCGCCCTGCTCGACGACTTCCGCCCGGACGTGATCCACCAGCACGGTCAGTTCATGGACCTGACCTGGTCGACCGGTGCCTACGCCCGGCGCCGCGGAATCCCGACACTGCTCAGCATCCACACCCGTCTGGAGAACCCGGTCGCCCGGTACCGGCACGCATTTCGCTTCCTCGACGCGAGTCTCGTGGCTCCCCGCCTGCGCCTCAACAAGCCGGCGCTGGTCGTGATGGACAGCTCCATGCAGGACTACATCGAGGAGCGATACCGGGGCGGATATCGCGAGCTCGTCGCCATCCCGGTCGGCGTCGACCCGGACTGGGTCCGCGCCGGCGACGCCGCACGGGGTCGCGAGCTGATCGGCGTCGACGCCGACACGCCCGTGATCTTGTCGGTCGGCCACGTCATCCCCCTCCGCGACCGGGTCGGTCTCGTCGAGGCGATGCCGACGATCCTCGAGAAGCACCCGGACGCCGTCCTCGCCGTCGTCGGACGGGTCTACTACGACCTCTTCCTGCAGCGCGCGAAGGAGCTCGACGTCGACCACGCGGTGCGCGCGCTCGGCGCGGTCCCCAAGTCCGACATCCCCCACCTGCTGGCGGCAGCCCGCGTCGAGTCGCACGAGCAGGGCCTCGGCCTCGGTACGGCGACCCTCGAGTCGATGGCCGCCGGCGTCCCCGTCGTGGCGTGGGGCCGTATCGACAACTTCCCCGGCGTCCCGATGGTCGATGGCCAGGAGATCTTCATGTGCGAGGTCGGCGACGTGGGCGGCCTCGGCGAGCGCATCGTCCGGGCCCTCGACGACCCGGAGACGACGCGCCAGGTCGGCGCCCGGGCCCGCGCCGTCGTCGACCGCCACTTCGCCCTCGAGCGGGTGCTCGACCAGCACCTCGACGTGCTCGGCGAGCTGGTCTCGTCCCGCACCACCGTCTGACTCCCCCGTTGGTAGCCTTCCCGATGTCGGCTGCCCGCCCGACCCATCCGAACCGCGCTTGAGGAGCCCCAGCGAACATGACTTCCGAGACCGTCTTCTTCACCGGAGGCGCGGGCTTCATCGGCCTGCACGTCGTCCCGATGCTGCTGGAGAAGGACTACAAGGTCCGGATCTTCGACAACATGTTCCGCGGCGACCGCGACGCCATCGCCGCCTTTGGCGACGATGTCGAGCTGATCGACCAGGACGTGCGCTACGGCGGGGCCGTGCATGCCGCGATGAAGGGATGCTCCAAGGTCATCCACGCCGCCGCGGTGTCGATCAACAAGAGCCAGGCCGACCCGTACGAGTCCATGGACATCAACATGATCGGCAACCACAACGTGTTCGCGGCCGCAGCCGACCACGGCGTGGAGCGCCTGGTCTACTGCTCGTCGGCGTCGGTCTACGGCGACCCCGAGAAGCTGCCGATGCACGAGGACGACGTACTCAACCCGCTGACGCCGTACTGCATCGCCAAGCGTGCTGGCGAGGACCTGCTCGGCTTCTACGAGCGCCGCAGCAACCTGTCCTGGGTGGCGCTGCGCTTCTTCAACGTCTACGGACCGGGCCAGAAGACCACGGCCTACTACACCTCGGTGATCAACCACTTCGTCAACCGGATCCGCAACGGCGAGCCGCCGGTCATCGACGGCAAGGGCGAGCAGTCGATGGACTTCATCCACGTCCACGACATCGCGCGCTCCGTCGTCTTGGCTCTGGAGTCGGAGCAGGCGAACGTGCCCGTCAACGTCGGCACCGGCATCGACACCTCCATCGCCGACCTCGCGCGTATCCTGATCGACGCCGTGGGTGCCGAGGTCGAGCCGATCTTCAACCCGCGCGACGTCCTCGTCGCTCGCCGTGCGGCCGACGTGACCCGAGCCAAGGAGGTCCTCGGCTTCGAGCCGACGATCGACGTGGTGAAGGGGATGACCGATCTCATCCGGGCCGACTGAGCCCATGGGCGCCTCGCTGCCCCCCAACCCGTGGAACGAGCACGCCTGGATCGTCGGTGACCCGGAGATCGGCGAGGGCACCTGGATCGGCGCCTTCACCGTCATCGACGGATCCGGCGGACTGGTGATCGGCACCGGCTGCGACATCTCCTCGGGGGTGCACATCTACACGCACTCGTCGGCGAAGCGCTGCGTCAGCGGCCGTCAGTTCCCCGAGGTCGAGCGCCGTCCGGTGCGCATCGGCGACCGCGTCTTCATCGGCGCCGGCGCCGTCGTCAACATGGGCGTCGAGATCGGCGACGAGGCCGTCGTGGGCGCCGGGGCCGTGGTCACCGCGGACGTGCCGGCGCGCACGGTGGTCGCCGGGGTGCCGGCGCGGGTCGTGGCGACCGTCGACCTCAGCGACCCGACCCGGCCGTCCTTCCCACCCGCGTAGGTCAAGTCAGGCGGAGCGCAGCGCCAGCACCTGGTCGACGACCCGGTGCGCCGGCAGGATCGAGTCCCGCTCCTCGTCGATGTCGACCTTGCCGGCGACGAGATCGACGAAGTGGTTGAGCTGTCCGACGAGCGGCTCGACGCCGGCGATGTCGGGGATCTCCATCTCGGTGAACTGGCGGAACCCGCTCTGGCCCTCGTCCTCGGCGACCGTCGCGTGGCGGTAGCTGGTCAGTCCGCGGCGCAGCAGGTCGACCTCGATCATCCGGTCGAGCTCCTGGATCACCATGGTGCGCACCTTGGTCTGCCCCATCCGACTGGCCGACACCGAGGCCATGCCGCCCGACGTGAACCGCAGGGAGGCCTCGACGATGTCCTCGGCCCCCGGGACCGACTGCGGGTGGTACTGCCCGACCTCGACGTCGAACTTGTCCGGGTGGTCACCGCCGAAGACGCGCACGACCAGGTCGATGTCGTGGACGAGCAGGTCCCACGCCACCCCCGTCTTGATCCGGGGTGCGTACGGCGAGTGGCGCGTCGCCCGGACGTAGAGCGGCTCCTCGACCATGCGCAGGGCCACCATCACCGCCGGGTTGAACCGCTCGAGCAGACCGCACATGAGCGGCGTGCCGGCCGCGGTCGAGGCGTCGACGAGCTCCTGGGTCTGGGCGAGCGAGGGGCACAGCGGCTTCTCGACGAGCAGGGGAAGCCCGCTGGCGATGACACCGCGGGCGAGGTCGAAGTGGTGCTCGGTGGGTGCCGCGATCACGGCGGCGTCGACGTTGCCCAGGGCGTCGAGGGAAGGCACCCAGGTGGACCCGTGCTGCTCGGCGACAGCGCGCCCGGCCTCCTCGTGGGGATCGACCACCACGGCCAGGTCGGTCCGCTCGCTGGCGGCGATCACCCGGGCGTGGTTGCGCCCCATCGAGCCGGAACCGACGAGAGCGACACGGAGCGGTGCAGACATGCAAGAGACCTAGCACTGGACGTCAGGACGCGGGAACTGTACCGGAGACGCCGAGGGGGCCCGGGATCCACGGACCCCGGGTGCTCAGGCTGCCTGGGCCTGCGCGACCCGGCGGACGATCTCGTCGGCGATGGGCAGCGCCGAGGTGGCGGCCGGCGACGGCGCGTTGACGACGTGGAGTCCGCGCGCGGTCTGGCGCAGCAGGAAGTCGTGGACGAACGAGCCGTCGCGCATCACGGCCTGCGCGCGGATGCCGGCCTCGCGGGGAGTGAGGTCGTCCAGCCGCAGGTCGGGGCAGTACTTCTGGCACAGCTTGAGATAGCCGCGCTTCGACACCGAGTTCCACAGCTCCCGTGCGCCGGTGCGGACGTTGTTGCGCGCGACGTGCCAGATCCCGGGGAACGTCACGATGTCGGCGGCGTCGCGCCGGTCGAAGGAGAGCTTGGGATAGCCCTCGCGCGCGAGCCCGAGGACCGCGTTGGGACCGACGTTGAGCCCACCGTCGACGGTCGGTGTCAGGTGGACGCCGAGGAACGGCAGCTCCGGGTCGGGGATCGGGTAGATCAGGGTCCGCGCGAGGTCGGCACGCTCGGGCCGGACGTCGTAGTACTCGCCCCGGAACGGGATCATGGCGAAGTCGACGTCGATGCCCGCCATCGCGGCGACCCGGTCGGCCTGGATGCCCGCGCAGTAGATGACATAGTCGGCCACCACCTCCCCGGACGTCGTGGAGAGGACGACCTCCGACGCGGTCTCACGCACGCCGGTGAGGGCGGTCCGGGTCAGCAACGTGCCGCCCGCCTGCTCCACCAGCCCGGCGAGCACCGTGTTGATCCGGCGGTAGTCGGTGATTCCCGTGGAGGTCAGGTGCAGCGCACCGAGCCCGGCGATGTGCGGCTCGCGCTCACGCAGCTCTGCGGCGCCGAGGAGCGTCGCCGGGATCTTGTTGACCTCTGCCCGCTCCGCGAGCGCCCGCATGCCGACGACCTCGGCCGGTGTGGTCGCGACCAGGAGCTTGCCGATGCGACTCCACGGCACGTCGTGCTCGTCGGCGAAGCGCTCGGTCGCCGCCGCTCCCGCGCGGCATAGCTCGGCCTTCAGGCTGCCCGGCTCGTAGTAGATGCCGGAGTGGATGACGCCCGAGTTGTGGCCGGTCTGGTGCCGGCCGAACTCCCGCTCCTTGTCGAGGAGCAGCACGCGCTTGCCGGGGAAGCGCAGGGTCAGGGCCCGTGCGGTCGCGGCTCCGACGATCCCTCCGCCGACCACCACATAGTCGTGACGACTCATGCGGCGATCATCGCGCACCGCGAGATGAGATGTCGCGACGTCTCGCGGCCGGGCGCCGCGCCGCCTTCGACTCGAGCTCTTTGGCGCGTCGGCGGAGCTCGCCGGGGCTGAGCGGCTGCTCGGGGTAGTCGGGTGAGTACGGATCCCGCTCCGGCGTGCCCCACCTCGAGACGATGAAGTCCCGCTCGTACCTGTGGACGCGTGGCTCACGGGTGCGAGACTCGAAGTGGAAGAGCTCGCAGTGCGCCATGAGGAGGATCCGGTAGCCGAGGGCGGTGATCTTGCAGCAGAAGTCCACGTCGTTGAAGTTCAGCGGCAGCTGCTCGGTGAGGCCGCCCACCTCGAGGTAGGTGTCGCGCCGGATGCCGGTGCATGCGCCGGTGACACCACTGACCTCGCGATTGACGACATTCATCCGGCCTCGTCCTGGCGTGTCTCCCGGGAAGAGGCGGTAGGGGTGGTCCCAGTTCGCGTTGAGCCAGGCCAGGCCGGCGTGCTGGATGCTGGTGTCCTCGAAGTAGAGCTTGGCGCCGGTCGCGCCCACACCCGGCTCCTCCAACGGCGCCAGCAGCTCACCCACCCAGCCCGGGCTGCGGACCTGGATGTCGTCGTTGAGCAGGATCAGCCGCTCACCGGTGGACGCGAGAACGCCGGTGTTGATCTTGCGGCTGTAGTTGAACGACTCCGTGAAGTGGACCAGGACCAGACGCTCGCCCGCGACCTCGCGCAGTTCCCGGAGCACCGCCGAGGGGGTGTCGCTGTCGTAGACGACGACGATCTCCATCCGGGGGTGCTGCGCGTTCTCCAGCGCCGACCGGACCGCGTCGACGACCAGCACCCGGCGCCGGCCCCAGACCTGCGCGGACGAGCCGCGCGTCGGGATGACCACGCTGACGGTGCGCTCCGCGGGGAAGTCGCGGACGATGCGGACGTGGTCGGCCCCGACCGCCTGCGCGACACCGACGATGCCGACGCGGTCGAGGTGCTCCTGGACGACGCGGGCGCCGGTCGCGAGCACGGCCGGCGACGTGTCGGGCCGGGGCCGCGGGTCCTGCGAGCGGTACAGGATCTCGGGCAGGTGGACGATGCTCCGCGCCTGCTCGGTGACCCGCAGCACCAGGTCGTGGTCGTAGGCGGCGCCGACCTCCGGCCGGAACCGGCCCACTGCGCGTACCAGCTCGGTCCGCAGCACGGCAAGCTGACCGCAGTAGTTCTGGGCGCGCAGCCGCTCCGGGGACCACACCGGCTTGATGACGTCCTCGTCGCCGTCGTCCTCGGCGGTGCGCCGCGACTCGTCGGAGTAGAGGAAGTCGACGTCCTCGGCCTCCTCGATCTCCTCCGCGTTGGCGGCGAGCGCCTTGCGTGCCAGGACGCCGCCGGGAGCGAGAAAGACGAGGAACTCACCACTCGCCGCATCGATGCCGGCGTTCGACGCCTCGGCCACGTTGCCGCGCTCGGTCCTCTCGACGACCCGGATCCGGCGATCCCGATCGGCCTGACGGTCCAGGACGGCGGTGAGCTCGGGAGTCGAGCCGTCGTCCACGAGAAGCAGCTCCCAGTCGCCGAGGGTCTGCGCGAGCACCGCGTCGACCGTCGTGACCAGAGGGCCGATCAGCGCGTCGGTGAGCGGTACGACGAGCGAGAAGAGCGGTGCGCCACCGGTCATCGACGAAGGCCGCCCAGGCCGGTCAGGAAGCGACCGACCCTCCAGGTCCTCGAGGAGTGCATCGCCTTGACCTCGGCACGGGACTTCGCCGACGCCGTACGAGCGTCGTCGAGCTTCTCTCGGTTGGCCTTGAGCCGGCGGCGCAGGTTCTTCAGCTCCCGCTGCTGGCGGGCCACGGTGGCCTCCAGCCCGAGCACGTGGTCGAGGGCGGTCAGGTCGGAGTGCAGCGCGAGGACCTCGGCGTCGTCGGCGACGCGGCGCGCACTCATCGAGCTCTCGACCTCCGTCAGCCGCCGGCTCGCGGCGAGCAGGGCGCTCTTCTTCTCGGCGGCCTCGACGAGGGCCCTTCCGAGACGCGACTCGTAGCGCTCGACGATGCTGCGCTTGCTGAGGTCGGCGCGCTCGAACAGCATCGCCCAGGGCGCCACGAAGGTGACATCGGCGTCGAGGCGGCGGTAGAAGCCGCGCTCGGCGAACCAGGCGGCCCACTCCGAGCTCGGATGGACGTTGATGTGGGTCGCCTCGGAGAAGTCAGCGGGGCTGGAGCTGAACAGGACCGTGTCCGTCGCCGCGCAGATGTTGTCGATGGCCTTCTGGGCCTCGTCGAGGGACATGTGCTCGAGGCACTCGATGCAGCTGATCAGGTCGTAGCGGCCCTCGATCGGCTCGGCCGCCGACTGCACCGAGAGTCGTGCCCGCACGTCCTCGTGGGCCGTGGAGACGGCGTGCTCCGAGATGTCGAAGCCCCGGGCGTCGACACCCTCCTGGGCCAGCGCCTGGACCAGCAGCCCCCGCGCGCACCCGACGTCGAGGCTGGTCGCGGGCTCGACCAGACCGACGACCCGCTGCGCGATCCCGGTGACGAACGCGCGCCACTCGTCGTTCTCCCAGCGGTAGTCCCCCTCACCTCCGAGATGTGCCCGGTAGTAGCCACTGCCGTAGTCCGAGGAGCCCGTCGAGAGACTCGTGGCCAGGTCACTGTCGGAAGTCATGGGTGTCGATCCGTCTTCGTCGGGGTTGCTGGTTCGCCTGGCACCCTACTTGATGAGCCTGCCGACTCCGGCTCTCAGCGACGCGCCTTGCCCGCCGTGACATCGGGCACGTCCGTGTAGTCGTCGCGCCTCGGCTCGCCCCACCGCGCGCACAGCACGGCGTGCTCGCCGGCGGCTCCGGTCGTCTCCTCGTCGAGCGGCGGGAAGTGCAGGCCCTCGGCCTCCGGCACCCAGAGAACGGAGTGTCCCGCCGCGCGAACCTTCAAGCAGAGGTCCACGTCGTAGAGCTCGTTGCGCATGGTCTCGGTCATGCCGCCGACGGCGAGATAGGCATCGCGCCGCACGGCCAGGCACACGCCCGCGACCGCGCTCACCTCGCGCGAGACCCACAGATCTCCGAACGGCCCCGCGGAGGGGCCGGGCTCGAACCGGTAGGCCGGGGCGAACCGGCGGTTGGCGCCCGTGATCCCGGCATGCGCGATGGTTCCGTCGCTGTGGAGCAGCTTGGCACCGGTCACGCCGACCGTCAGGTCGGCCAACGGCGCCACGAGTGCCTCGAGCCACCTCTCGCCGCTCATCTCGACCAACTCGTCGAGCAGCACGATCCGGTCGCCGGACGATGCCAGCACTCCGAGGTTGACCCACCGGCTGGGGTACGGCGGCTCGTCGACCGGCACCAGCACCAGCCGGTCGCCGACGAGCTCGCGCAGCTGGGCCACCACCGAGTCCCGCATCGCGGCGTCGTGGACGACGACGATCTCGACGTTCTCGTGCTCGGTATGGGCCAGCGCGCTGCGCACGGCCTCGACGACGTGGAGCCGGCGCCGGCCCCGCACCATCGCGTCCGTACCGCTGGTCGTGATCACGACGCTCACCGAGACCTCCGCCGGGAGCGGGCGCGAGACGCGGTACATCCCGGGCCAGATCGCCTCGACCCTGGCCTCGAGGCCGAGTCGCTCGAGCTGGTCGGCGACCGCCCGCCGGCCGGCCTCGACGGCGTACGGCTTGGCCGTGGACTCCCCCGCCGCGGACCCGGCCACGACCCGCCAGTGGTAGAGCACCTCACGGATGTGGTGGATGGCGCGGGCCCGTTCGGTGACCCGGAGGATGAGGTCGTGGTCCTGCGAGCCGTCGTAGCCCGCACGGAAGCCACCGACCTCGCGCACCAGACTGGTGCGCAGCACCGAGAAGTGGCAGCAGTAGTTCTGGGCACGCAGCCGCTCCGGCGACCAGTCCGGCTTCGCGAAGGCGTCGTAGTAGGCGACGCCGTCCTCGGTCTTGTCCTCGTCGGAGTAGACGTAGTCGATCTGCGGGTCCGCGCGCAGCACGTCGGCGTTGGCCTGCAGGGCGTGCGGAACCAGCAGGTCGTCGTGGTCGAGGAGCGCGATGAACTCGCCCCGCGCCGCGGTGATGCCGTCGTTGGAGGCGGCCACGATGTGGCCGTTGGTCTCTCGCTCGATGACCCGGATCCGCGCGTCGAGCGCGGCGTAGCGGCGGAGCAGCGTGCGCACCCCCTCGTCGGGTGAGAGGTCGTCGACGAGGATGAGCTCCCAGTCGTCGAAGGTCTGCGCCAGGACGGACTTGAGGGTGTCCTCCAGCACGTCGAGCGGCGGCGCGTAGACGGGCGTGACGATCGAGAAGAGGGGGCGGGCTCCCACGGTCAGACCGCCACCGTCCGACGTGTGGACGTCCGGGTGGAGTTGCTGCACTCGCGGCCATTCGGCATGAATCGACCCTACTCGACCGCAACCGACACTAGGGTGTCGCCCGTGAGCGACCCCTACGGCCAGAGCCCCTACGGCCAGAACCAGCCGCAGAACCCCTACGGCCAGCCGGCGCCGCCCCCGCCGCCCGCGCCCTACGCCTCCGGGTCAGGTGGTGGGTACGGCGCGCCCGGGTCGTTCCCCGGCGGCTCCGGGGAGATGCCGCCGAAGACCGACGGCATCTCCATCGCCGCGCTGGTGACCAGCCTGCTGTGCTGCCTCGCGCCGGTGGGCGTGGTCCTCGGGTTCGTGGGCCTCTCGCGGACCAAGGGCGGCCAGCGCAAGGGCCGCGGGCTCGCCATCGCCGGCATCGTGATCGGCCTGCTGATGTCGATCGGCTCCGCCGTCGCGGGTGCCGCCCTCTTCATCTTCGCCGACTCCATCGTGACCCCGGGCAACGCCGAGGTCGGGCAGTGCGTCGACATCGACGAGGACGACGGCACCGTCCTCCTGCGCGAGAAGAAGTGCACCGAGGAGCACGACGCCGAGATCGTCGGCGTCGCGAAGGTCACCTCCGACAACCTCGACGACGTCGAGAACGGGATGGTCGGCTACTGCGCCACGGCGATCGACTCCGACGACCTGGCCAAGCTGGCGCCGTACCTCCAGGACCTCCACGCGGTCATCGAGGATCCGAAGGACGTCTCGGTCGGCGACCACCTGGTCTGCTACGTCGAGCCGGACGACGAGCTGACCAAGCCAATCCTGTGACCTGAGCGATCCTCTCGGATGACCGATCCGTACGGCGGCTACCCGTCCTACGAGCCGGGCTCGAACCCGTACGACGGGCGTGCGTACGGGTCCCGGGCTCCCTACGACGGCCTGTCGATCGCGGCGCTGGTGTGCTCGCTCACCTGCTGCGCCGCACCCGTCGGGATCGGGCTCGGCATCGCGGGTCTCGTCCGCACCCGCGGCGGCCGCCGCTCGGGGCGCTGGGCGGCGCTGACCGGCGTGATCGTCGGCGCGCTCGCGCTCGTCGTGGGGATCGGGTTCGTCGTCTTCGCCGCGATCGTGGAGAGCCGCACCGTCTGGGCGGACGAGGCCCGGGTCGGCCAGTGCATCGACCTCGACTTCGTCGGCGACCCGATCAAGGCCACCTGCGCGGAGCCCCATGCCGGTGAGGTGATCTGGGTCGGGCGGTTCGACGACGCACTGGTCACACGCTACGACGAGCTGTCGTGGCACGAGTTCTGCGGCGACCTACCCGGTCTGGACCAGGCCTACCTCGATGCGCTCAGGAGCGACTACGTCCCGCGCGTCGAGGTGGAGGCCGACGACGAGGAGCCGGAGAGCGGGGACGCCTTCTTCTGCTACGTCGAGCGCGGCGACGGCGAGAAGATCACCGGGCGGGTGCGCGACGAGGGTCAGCGGGTCGGTGCCTGAGACCCGTCCGGATCAGACGACGCTGAGCGGCAGCAGCTTCTGCCCGGTGGGCCCGATCTGGATCTCCGTGCCCATCTCCGGGCACACGCCGCAGTCGTAGCACGGCGTCCATCGACAGTCCTCGACCTCGACGTCGGAGTCGCCCGACCCGACGGCGAGGGCGTCCTCCCAGTCGGCCCACAGCCAGTCCTTGTCGAGGCCGGAGTCGAGGTGGTCCCAGGGCAGCACCTCGTCGTACTCCCGCTCCCGGGTGGTGAACCAGTCGAGGTCCACACCGGTGCCGGACAGCGCCATCTCCGCCGCAGCGGCCCAGCGGGCGAAGGAGAAGTGCTCGGACCAGCCGTCGAAGCGGCCGCCGTCGCGCCAGACCTGCTCGATGATCGCGCCGACACGGCGGTCGCCGCGGGAGAGCAGTCCCTCGATCAGGCCGGGCTCCCCGTCGTGGTAGCGGAAGCCGATGGCGCGGCCGAAGCGCTTGTCGGCGCGGACGGTGTCGCGCAGCACCTGCAGCCGGTGGTCGGTGGTCTCGGCGTCGAGCTGGGCGGCCCACTGGAAGGGCGTGTGCGGCTTGGGCACGAAGCCGCCGATGGAGACGGTGCAGCGGATGTCGTTGCGCCCGGAGACCTCGCGGCCGGTGGCGATCACCCGCTTGGCGAGCTCGGCGATCTGGAGGACGTCCTCGTCGGTCTCGGTGGGCAGGCCGCACATGAAGTAGAGCTTCACCTGCCGCCAGCCGTGGGAGTACGCCGTGGCGACGGTGCGGATCAGGTCGTCCTCGGTGACCATCTTGTTGATCACCTTGCGCATCCGCTCGCTGCCACCCTCGGGCGCGAAGGTCAGGCCGGAGCGGCGGCCGTTGCGGGAGAACTCGTTGGCGAGGGTGATGTTGAACGCGTCGACGCGGGTGGAGGGCAGCGAGAGCGAGACGTTCGAGCCCTCGTAGCGGTCGGCGAGGCCGGTGGCGACCTCACCGATCTCGGTGTGGTCGGCGCTCGACAGGGAGAGCAGCCCGACCTCCTCGAAGCCGGTCTTCTTGATGCCGTTGTCGACCATCGCGCCGATCGTCTCGATCGACCGCTCGCGCACCGGGCGGGTGATCATGCCGGCCTGGCAGAACCGGCAGCCGCGGGTGCAGCCACGGAAGATCTCCACCGAGAACCGCTCATGCACGGTCTCGGCGAGCGGCACCAGCGGGTTGCGCGGGTAGGGCCACTGGTCGAGGTCCATCAAGGTGTGCTTGCGAACCCTGTCCGGGGCCTCCGGATGGTTGGGTACGACGGCCGCGATCGCGCCGCTCTCGTCGTACGTGACGTCGTAGAGCCGCGGCACGTAGACCGTCCCGGACACGGCGAGCCGGCGCAGCAGCTCCTCGCGCCCGCCCGGGGCGCCCTCCGCCTTGAACTCCCGCACCAGCTCGGAGATCTTGAGCACGACCTCCTCGCCGTCGCCGAGGACCGCCGCGTCGACGAAGTCGGCGATCGGCTCGGGGTTGAAGGCGGCGTGCCCGCCGGCGATCACCACCGGGTGGGCCTCGGTGCGGTCGGTGGCGTGCAGCGGGATGCCGGCCAGGTCGAGCGCCGTGAGCAGGTTGGTGTAGCCGAGCTCGGTGGAGAACGAGATGCCGAACAGGTCGAAGGCGCCGACGGGACGGTGGCTGTCGACGGTGAACTGCGGGATCTGCTGCTCGCGCAGCACCTTCTCCATGTCGGGCCACACGGCGTAGGTGCGCTCGGCGAGGATCCACTCCCGCTCGTTGAGCACCTCGTAGAGGATCTGGACGCCCTGGTTGGGCAAACCGACCTCGTAGGCGTCGGGGTACATCAGCACCCAGCGCACCTCGGCGGCGTCCCAGTCCTTCGAGACCATGTTGAGCTCGCCGCCGACGTACTGGATCGGCTTGGAGACCGAGAGCAGGTGGGGCTCCAGCCGGGGGAAGACGGACTCGACGGACATGACCCCGATTCTACGAGTGCTCGGGAGCGCGAGCGGCATCGTCGCGGGCGGCGAGGCAGGCACCCGTAGGATCGAGCACCATGAGTGCCTCCACCTCCGGACGACTCGGGTGGACGGTGCTCGCACCGCCTCTCGCGGCCATCGTGCTCGCCGTGAGCTGGGGCACGCACCCCGGTCCGCTCGCGGCCAGCCTCATCGGCGTCGCCCTCATCGGCGCGGTGCTCGCGGCCGTCCACCACGCCGAGGTCGTCGCCCACAAGGTCGGCGAGCCCTTCGGCTCGCTGCTGCTGGCGGTGGCGGTCACGGTGATCGAGGTCGGGCTGATCGTGATGCTGATGGTCTCCGGCAGCGGCGAGACCTCCACGCTCGCGCGAGACACCGTCTTCGCGGCGGTGATGATCACGGTCAACGGGATCGTCGGCCTCGCCCTCGTGGTCGGGGCGCTGCGCCACCACCTCGCCGTGTTCAACCCGGAGGGCACCGGGTCCGCGTTCGCGACCGTGATCACGCTGGCCGGTCTGACCCTCGTCGTGCCGACCTTCACGACCAGCGAGTCCGGCCCGGTGCTGACCGGCGAGCAGCTGACCTTCGCGGCGCTCGCGTCGCTGATGCTCTACGGGTCGTTCGTCTTCACCCAGACGGTGCGACACCGCGACTTCTTCCTCCCCGGCACGACGTCCGTGCCAGGCGGCTGGACGGCACAGGACGACAGCGATGCCGACACCCACGCCGACCCGCCGACCGCTCGTGAGACGCGGGTGAGCCTGGTCCTGCTCATCGTCGCGCTGGTCACCGTCGTGGGCCTGGCGAAGGTGGAGTCGTACTCGATCGAGGACGCGGTGGCCTGGTTCGGCTTCCCGCACGCCGTCGTCGGCGTCGTGATCGCCATGCTGGTGCTCGCTCCGGAGACCATCGCCGCGGTGCGCGCCGCGCTCCTCCAGCGGGTGCAGATCAGCCTCAATCTCGCCTACGGCTCGGCCATGGCGTCGATCGGCCTGACCATCCCGGCGATCGCCATCGCGTCGATCTGGCTGGAGGGCGATCTCGCGCTCGGACTCGAGCCGATGCAGCTGGTCCTGCTGATCCTCTCGGCCCTGGTGGGCATCCTCACCGTCGTACCGGGCCGGGCCAAGCCGCTCAACGGCATCGTCCACCTGGTGCTGCTCGCGGCCTTCCTGCTGCTGACGGTGGCGCCGTGAGCCGCCGTACGACGCCCCTGCTCGCCGCCGCGGCGAGCCTTCTCGCGCTCGGGCTGGCGGCCTGCTCCTCCGACGAGCCGTCGGGCGACGCCGACCGGATCGTGCTCACGCCCGCCAAGGACGGCGGCTCCGGCGTCCAGCCGGTCGGCAACCCGGTCGGCGACGGGACCAGCGCCGACGTCGAGGGCTACCGGATGACCGAGGTCCGGTTGCCCGGCCCCGACGGGACGGGCGACGTCGCGTTCAGGATCCTCGACCCGTCCGGCGCTCCCCTGCTGACCTACACCGAGGAGCAGACCAAGCTGCTCCACCTGTACGTCGTGCGCGACGACCTCTCCGAGTTCCGGCACCTCCACCCCACCCTCGCCGACGACGGCACCTGGACGGCGCGAGTCGACCTCGGCTCACCCGGCAGGTGGCGCGTGGTGGCGGAGTTCATCCCGCAGGGCGCGGCCAACCCGATCGTCCTCGGTACGACGCTGCGGGTCGCCGGCGAGTGGACGCCGGTCGACGTCCCGCGCGGCGAGGCCGCCGAGACCGGCGACGACGGCGTGCTGAGGGCCAGGCTGCAGGCGGCCGGCGAGGTCGGCCCCAACGGGCGGCTGCGGCTGCGGGTGACCGACGCCGACGGCGAGCCGGTCGCGCTCGGCAGCTACCTCGGCACCAGCGCCCACCTGACCGGCTTCGCGGTCGACTCGCGCGGGTTCGTCCACGTCCATCCCTACGGCGCCCCCGAGGTCACTGACGACGGCACCGTGCTCACCTTCCACACCGTCTTCACCCAGCCCGGCGACTACCGGCTGTTCCTGCAGGTGCGGGTCGACGGGCTGCTCCACCAGCTCGCGGTGACCGCACCCGTCACCCTCGCCGAGGAGGCGTCGTGAGCCGGCGCGCGAGCTCATCGTCGAACGACACCGCGCCGATCGCCCGGGCCCCTCGACCACGACCTCAGCGCACCCTGAGGTCCATCGTCGTCACCGGGCTGGTGAAGGTGTCGACCCGGATGCTGACCTGCAGCTGCCACGTGCCGGTGTGCGGGAAGACCACGTCGGCGGTGTAGGTCCCGGCACCGCTCGGCACGACCGGGACGGTGCCCAGGTCGACACTGTCGGAGCGCAGGGCCACCGCCGGAGCCGCGGCCAGGTCGAGCGGGTCGCCGGCGAGGTTCTGCACCTGGACCATCAGCGTGCGCTGCAGGCCCGGTCCGGGGTCGAGGACCGCGAGCACCTTGAGGTCGTCGCTCGCGACGCCGGTCACGACGCCGGTGTCGGCCGTCCGCGCCTGGGCCGGTGCCTCCCCGCCCGGTGGCTTCTGGGTGAGGAAGCCGGTCACGCCGAGGACCGCGACGAGCAGGGCCGCCTCGGCGAGGACGGTACGCCGCACCAGGCCGGCGGCGACCCGGCGCTGGTCGTGCCCGCCGTCGCCCGCCACCCGCGGCACCAGGCGGAACCGGTTGTGTGCCGCGATCGCCACGACCACCAGCACCAGGGCGACCTTCACCAGCAGCAGCCGACCCCAGGTCTCCTCGACCAGCGGCGCCCAGGCGCCGACGATCCGCCAGCCCATCAGCACGCCGCTCACGGCGAGTGCGGCGAGCAGTCCCGCGGCGACCGTCGAGAACCGGGTGATCAGCCGGGCGGCGTCCTTCGGCCGCCCGGCGACGGCCGGCAGGGCGAGGGCGAGGCCGGCCAGCCCGCCGAGCCAGACCGCGCCGGCGCTGAGGTGCAGCGCGTCGGTGAGCACGAGGAGCAGTGTGGGCTCGTAGGCGCGGGTATGCCCGACGAGCGCGGGTGACCAGACCGCCAGCGCGGTGACCAGGTCGACGACCAGCGAGGACCGCGCCTGACCGGCGGCCCAGGCCGCGACGCCGAGCCCGGCGAGCTGGAGGGCCAGTACCTGGAGGTCGTCCTGCACCAGCCCGGGATCGAACGACGCCGGGTCGAAGGCGCCGCCGAGCCCGGAGCCGAGCTGGTAGGCGCCCGCGAGCGGCACGGCGACCGCGGCCGCGACCACCGCCACGAGCGCGCTGCCCCGCAGGACGCGCACCAGGCGCCGTCGTACCTCATCGGGCAGGCGGACGCCGCGCGCCGTCCAGCTCAGGAAGATCGCCAGCCCGCCCGCGAGCAGCAGCGCGGCGTAGTCGAGACCATGCACGATCGCCTGCACCGTCGGCACCGCGCCGGGATCGACCGGCCCGGTCTGCGGCGCCACCACCTTCGGGCTGGGCGCGCCGACGTGGAAGGTCAGCGAGCCCGCGATCGGGTGGCCGTCGGCGGAGACCACGCGCCAGGTGACCACGTAGGTCCCGTCGGCGAGCTCGCCCGGCAGCCGGCCGGTGACCTCGGCGCCCTTGGCGGAGGGCTCGAGGTCGATCCGCTTGCCCTCCGCGTCGAAGGCGAGCAGCCCGTTGGGGACCAGCTGGACCGGCTCGTCGAAGGTGAAGCCGACCTGGCTCGGCGCCTCGGGCAGCACCGCGCCCTCGGCCGGGTCGGTGGAGACGAGGGTGGCGTGTGCCGACGCCGGCCCGGCCGCCCCGACCACCGTCAGGACGGCGACCAGGACGGCGAGCAGGTACGCCGGCACACGCCGTGTCATGGCGGTGTCAGGCCTTCTTGCCCGAGCGCGCCAGCGCCAGGCCGCCGAGGGCCAGGCCGCCGATCCCGGCCACCAGGCCACCGATCGCGGGGCCGTTGCCGTCACCGTCGTCGTCCTTGGTGTCCGCCTTGGTGTCCGCCTCGGTGGCGGCCTTCTCGTCCGATCCGGTCTCGTCGGACGCGGCAGCGCCACCGTGATGGTCCGCGGCGCCGGCCTCGGTGATGGTCACGGCGGGCGCCGGGTTCGCCAGCTCCTCCTCGTCTTGGCCCTCGGCCGGGATCTCGTTCCAGGCGGTCTCGCCCTTCTCGCAGGTCTGGACAACGGGGAAGGTCAGCGTCTCGCCCTCCTTCTCCGGCAGCTGGAGCGAGAGCTCCATGGTGTCGCGGTAGCCGTCGGGCAGCGGCGTCTTGGCCGTGTAGACCACCTGGCCCACGCGCTCGGTCAGCTCGTTGCCGTGGGCGTCGGTGACCGGCGTGGCCAGCTTCTCCATCACCTTGTCCACGTTCCAGTTCGGGTTGACCGTCGGCGTGACCGAGGTGATGTCCTCGGGCATCTGGATGGCGACCTTGGTCGTGGCCGAGCCCTCGCAGCCGTGAGGCACGCTGAAGGTCAGCACGGAGTAGGCGCCGGCGGCGGTCGTGTCGGGTGTGACGGTGACGTGCGCGCTCGCCGCGGCGGCGGTGAGCGCGACGATCCCCAGCGCCCCGGTGGCGCCGAGGGTGGGCAGGGTGAAGCGTCGGATCTGCATGGATGTCTCTTTCGGTTGACTCGGGTGTACGGAGGGCGCGGCGAACGGCCTGCCCCGACACGCGGAGTCAGGCGATCGCGACGGCGCGTGCCGGAGGGCCGCGGGTCGGCGCCAGCGCGCGGTAGCAGCGCGCGGTCCGGGCGCGTCGTGGGGCGGGCGCGGCCGGGCGCCGGAGCCTCGGCAGCGGTACGACGCCCGGCCGGGTCCAGCGCATCAGCACCTCCACCGCCCGGCGGCGCAGCACCCACATCGCTCCCGTGACCGCCGCCGCCAGCAGGTGGGCGCCGAGCATCTCCGGGGTCAGGCCGAGGAAGGCCGACATCGCGTGACCGTGACCGCCATGAGCGTGGGGGGCGAGGGCCACCAGCCACGCGTGACCGAGGACCTGGGCGCCGAGGAGCGCGGGCAGGACCAGTCGGATCCGCGCTCGCTCACGCAGCACGACGCCGCTGGCGGCGTACACGAGAGCCGCGAAGCTCGCCAGCCACCAGGCCGACGGCAGCTCGCCCCCGGCCGCCAGGTGGGCCAGCACCAGCGCGGTCACGCTCTCGACGCTGCCGAGCGTCGCCGAGAGACGCACGCGGGAGCGCGGCGCACGGCGGACGGTCAGCACGGCCCCCATTGTGCCGGAGGCGTGGTCGGGATCAGCGACCAGCCACGTCGAGATCGTCTTGGTGCCGATGGACGTCGACGACCTTCAGCCCCGGACGTGTACCCGCTGCTGGGGCGTGAGTCGCGAGGCGGGGGCGGAGAGGGTGCGCAGGTGGATGTTCTGGAGCAGCCCGACGGCGAGCATGCCCGCGAACATCGAGGAGCCGCCGTACGACACGAACGGCAGCGGGACGCCGGTGACGGGCATGATGCCGAGGCACATGCCGATGTTCTGGAACGCCTGGAAGCCGAACCAGCAGGCGATGCCGGCCGCGGCGATCCTGCCGAAGACGTCGTCGGTGCGGGTGGCGATGCGCAGAGCGCGCCACAGCACGACGCCGAGCAGGGCCACGATCACGGCGGCGCCGAGGAGGCCGAGCTCCTCGCCGGCGACGGTGAAGACGAAGTCGGTGTGCTGCTCGGGGACGAAGCCGGACTGGGTCTGCGAGCCGTGGAACAGGCCCTGCCCGAGCAGGCCGCCGTTGCCGACCGCGATCCGGGCCTGCTCGACGTTGTAGCCGGCGCCCTTGGGGTCGAGGGCGGGGTTGGTGAAGGCCAGGAACCGGTCGACCTGGTACTCCTTGAGCATCCCGCTCGACACGGCCACGACGGCCGCCAGCACGCCGCCCCCGGCCAGCAGCGCCAGCCAGCGGCGGTGGGCGCCGGAGGCGGCGACCACGCCGAAGACGGTGGCGGTGAGCACCAGCATGGTGCCGAGGTCCGGCTGCGCGAGGATCAGCGCGGCCGGTACGCCGGCGACGAGCAGCATGAGCAGCACGTCGAAGGTGCCGACCCGGTCACGCCAACGGCCCTCGCTGCGCTCGGCCACCACCAGCGCCATGCCGACCACGACCGCCAGCTTGGCCAGCTCGGAGGGCTGGAAGGACATCCCGCCCAGGATCAGCCACGAGCGGGAGCCGTTGATGGTCGAGCCCAGCACGAGCACGAGCAGCAGTCCCCCGACGGCGAGCAGGTAGCCGATCGGGGCGAGGATCCGCACCCACCGGTGGTCGGTGACGACCACCAGCAGCATCAGCCCGATCCCGATCACGACGTTGACGACCTGCTTGACCAGGAACGCCCGCGTGTCGCCGCCGGTGAGGTCGTCGCGCTCGAGCGTGGCCGACCAGATCAGCAGGCAGCCGAGCAGGGAGAGCACCAGCACGGCACCGAGCAGAACCAGGTCGAGGTCGGCCCACTGGAGGCGCCCGACCCGCCGGGAGGCCGTCGTACGGCGGGTGCTGGCCTGGATCCGGTTGCCCATCGCGTCAGTCCTTGTCCCGAGACGGCGGCAGGATCGACCCGTCGTCGCCGAAGCTCGGCAGCCGGGCCGGCGGGGTGACGCCCGCGATGGCCGCCTGATCGGGGCGCACCTGGTCGCCGTCGACGCCGTACAGCGCCTCCCAGATCGCGCGGACGCCCTCACCGGTCGACCCGGAGCCGGTGCCGCCCTGGCTCATCATCATCACGACGACATAGTCCTTGGTGTACGACGCCACCCAGCCTGTCGACTGCTTGCCGTAGACCTCGGCGGAGCCGGTCTTGGCGCGGATCTCGACCTGGTCGAGCGGGAAGCCCTGCAGCTTCCAGCTCATCGTGCCGCGGGTGGCGACGCCCTGCAGTGCCTCGTCGAGGTAGCTCAGCACCGACGCCGGGACCTTGAGCTTGCGCTCCTTCTCCGGCTCGATCTCGCGGATCACCTTCCCATCCGGCGACACGATCGCCTTGCCGACCCGCGGCTCCCACAGCGTGCCGCCGTTGGCGATCGCGGCGTACCCCCGGGCCAGCTGCAGCGGCGTCACGATGGTGTCGCCCTGGCCGATCGCGAAGTTCGCGGAGTCGGAGATCTTGTACTTCCAGCCCTCCACGCAGAACTCGCGGGCGAACTTGTAGACGAAGTCGGAGGTCCCCTTCGGTCCCGCGTCCTGTGGCTTGTCGGCGATGCCGCAGTAGTAGCCCTTCATCGACTCGTAGTACTTGCGCTTCCACTTGCGGTCCGCGACCCGGCCGGACGCCTCGCCCGGCAGGTCGACGCCGGTGCGCTCGCCGAAGCCGAACCTCTCGGCCTGCTCGACCAACGGGTCCTTGGCGTTCTCGTCGTCGGGGTCGGAGCCGAGCGTCTGCCAGAAGTGCATGCCGACCTGGAAGAAGAAGGTGTTGCAGGAGACCTCGAGCGCGCGGGCGAAGGTGATCGGGCCGTACGCCGCCGACTCGTGGTTGTGGAAGGCGCGGTTGCCGATCTGCACCGCCGAGGAGCACGGCAAGACGGTGGACGGCGAGTACCCGTGGGTGAGCGCGCCGACGGTCATGAACGGCTTCCACGTCGAGCCGGGCGCGAACTGGCCCTGGAACGAGCGGGCCAGCAGCGGCGTGCCGGCGGCCTCGGAGTAGAGCTTCTTGAGCTGCTTGTCGGTGATGCCGCCGACCCACACCGAGGGGTCGTACGTCGGCTGGCTGGCCATCGCCACGATCCGGCCGGTCTTCGCCTCCAGCACCACGGCGGCGCCCGAGTCGGCCTCGAAGTCGCGCTTGGTGACGGGGTCGCGGGTCTGGCGCTGCTTCGCGATCATCGCGGCGAGCTGCTCCTCGACGACGCTTTGCACCTTCGCGTCGATCGAGGTGACCAGGGTGTCGCCGGGCTGGGCCTCGAGGTCCGAGACGTCCTGACGGACCCGGCCCCTGGAGTCGACCGCGACCTGCTGATAGCCGGGCTGCCCGCGCAGCCACTCGTCGTACTCCTTCTCGACGCCGGCCCGGCCCACCACCGACGCGCCGTTCACCGAGCTGTCGCCGGCGTCCTCGGCGGACTCGAGCTCGTCCTTGGTGATCGGGCTGAGGTAGCCGAGCATGTGGGCTGCGTTGATGCCGTACGGCGAGGGGTACTCGCGCACGCTCTGCCGGTCGACGACCACGCCCGGGAAGTCCTCGGGCTGCTCGAGGATCCGCAGCGCCGCGCCCTCCTTGACGTCCTGGGCGACGGGCACCGGCTGGTACGGCGAGCCGTTCCAGCACTGACCGGCCACCGCCCCGCTGTCGCCGCAGAGCAGCAGCTTGGCCTCGATCCTGTCGACCTTCATGCCGATCGCCTCGGACGTGCGGGCCAGCAGCTCGGCGCGGTCGGCCGCCGACATCTTGCCGATCAGGGTCCGATCGATCGACACCGCCCAGATCAGCCGGTTGGTCACGAGCGGGCGACCCATCGCGTCGACGATCAGGCCGCGCTGCGGCTGCACCACGATCTCGCGGACCGACTGCGAGGCGGCCTTGCCCTGGTAGCTCTCCCCCGAGATCACCTGGAGGTAGTAGAGCCGCGCGCCGAGGGTCGCGAGCAGCGAGAAGACCAGCGTCTGGATGACGATCAGCCGCAGCCGGCTGCGGTGGGAGGCGGCTGCGCTCACGCTCGAACCCGGATCCGCCGGGAGGCCCGCGGCAGGCCGTCGCGGGTGGCGCGGTCCAGCAGCCACCGCGTGGCCGGTACGACGACCAGCGCGGCCACGACGTCGAGCAGCAGCGCGACCAGCGCGACCGGCAGCAGGTCGCCGATCGCGGCGGCCGAGTCGCGCAGCAGGAGGCCGGTGAGCGCGAACACCGAGGTGCCGACGAAGGATCCGCCCGCGGCGGCGGCCAGGGCGAGCGGCAGCGGCGGGCGGCGCGTGCTGAAAGGGGCGAAGCGGCTCCCCAGCGCTGCGTCCTGGGCATCGCCGGCGTTGTCGTGGACCAGCCGGCCCACGACGTACCCGACGACCATCAGGGCCAGCGCCCAGCGGCCGGCCAGGTGGTCGGCGGGCGGTGCGACGTCGAGCAGCAGGCCGGCCCAGAAGCCGGTCAGCGTGGCGAAGCGGGTGTCGGTGGCGATGGCGGTCGCGACCACGACGAGCAGCACCAGGTCGGGCACGACGCCGAGGCCGCCGAGGTCCCAGGCGAAGTGCGGGAGCACCGTCACCTGCAGCAGCAGGGCGGCGAACACCGCGAGGAGGGTGGCGGCCAGGCGGCCGCGGCGGTTCAACGGAGGCTCCCGTCGGCCTCGATGGTGGCGGTGGACGTGCCGGACGGCACGACGACGCCGACCAGGTCGAGCGCGGTGAAGTCGACGGCCGGGGTGATGACGGCGCGGTAGGACGTCTCGCGCAGGGACTCGTAGACCTTGCCGACCGTGCCGATCGGCACGCCGGCGACGTACGGCGAGCCGCCCTCGCTGCCCCAGGTGAGGATCGGCTGGCCCAGTTTCGGGACCACGTTGTGGTCGGCGAGCTCCAGCTCCAGGCGGTCGTCGGTGCCGAGCGTGCCGTGCCCGCTGACGAAGCCGAGCTCGCCGTTGTCGCCGATCCGGCCGCCCACCCGCGAGCTGTCGTCGACGATGAGCAGCACGGTGGCGGTGTGGGCGGTCACCGAGGTGATCCGGCCGACCAGGCCCCGCGCCGCGACCACGGTCATGTCGGGATGCAGGCCCGCGTCGGCCCCGGCGTCGAGGGTGAGCGTGCTGGAGAACGACTGGGCGGAGCCGATCGCGATCACCCGGGCCGGCACGAGGGCGTAGCCGACGTCACGGGCGATGGCGCGCAGGCCCTCGAGGTCGGCGAGCCGCTGGTCGTCGTACCCGGCCTTGACGAGCTGGTTGCGCAGGCCGGCGTTCTCGGCCTCGAGCCTGCTCACGTCGTCGCGCAGCGACCCGTTGCTCCGCAGCGCCCCGGGCAGGTCGACGAGCGGTCGGACCACGGTCGAGACGCCGGCCTGGACCGGGCCGACGACCTCCCCCACCACGCGGCGCACCGCGTCGAGCGGCGAGCTGTCGGCCTTGTCGACCACCATCAGGGCGGCGCAGGCCAGCACCAGGGCGACGACCAGCGAGCGGGCCGGGCGCCCCGCGTCGCGCTCGGGGTCGCGGGAGGCGCCGGTACGGCGTACCGGTGCTCGGGTGGGGGTGGGTGGGCGGGTGTCGATCGCCATCAGAACCGCCGCTGGTTGGTGACCAGCACCTGTTGGAGGGCCTCGAACTCCTCGACGCAGCGGCCCGCGCCCATCGCGACCGAGACCAGCGGGTCCTCGGCGACGTGGACGGGCATGCCGGTCTCGTGGCGGATCCGCTCGTCGAGGCCGCGCAGCAGCGCTCCCCCGCCCGTGAGCACGATGCCGCGGTCCATGATGTCGCCGGCGAGCTCGGGCGGCGTCTGGTCGAGGGTGACCCGGACCGCGTCGACGATGGCGTGCAGCGGCTCCTCGAGCGCCTGCCGGATGTCGGCGCTGGTCGCCTCCACGGTGCGCGGCAGGCCGGTGACCAGGTCACGGCCACGGACCTCGCCCCGCGGCTCGCCGGGGCGCGGGAACGCCGAGCCGAGCGTGATCTTGACGTCCTCAGCGGTGCGCTCGCCGAGCATCACGCCGTGCTCCTTCTTCATCCACGCGATGATCGCGGCGTCGAGGTCGTCGCCGGCGGTGCGGATCGACAGCGACGTGACGATGCCGCCGAGCGAGATGACGGCGACCTCCGTCGTACCGCCGCCGACGTCGACGATCATGTTCCCCGTCGCCTCGTGCACCGGCAGCCCGGCGCCGATCGCGGCGGCCATCGGCTCCTCGACGACGTACACGCGGCGGGCACCGGCCTGGTACCCGGCCTCCTTGACCGCGCGCTGCTCGACCGGCGTGATCGAGCTCGGCACGCAGATGACCATGCGCGGCTTGGCGAAGTACCGGCGCCGGTGGACGCGCGCGATGAAGTGGCGCAGCATCTGCTCGGTCGCCTCGAAGTCGGCGATCACCCCGTCGCGCAGCGGACGCAGCGCGGTGATGCTGTCCGGCGTACGACCCAGCATCTGCTTGGCCTGGTGCCCCACCGCGATCACCTCGCCGGTGCCGTCGTTGAGCGCCACGACGCTCGGCTCGTCGAGCAGGACGCCCCGGCCGCGGACGTAGACGAGCGTGTTGGCGGTACCGAGGTCCACGGCCATGTCGCGGCCGATGATGGAGTTCGCCCTCACGCTTCCTCGCAAGACGTCACCGAACCGGCCCTCGTCGGGCAGATCCGTCCGCGCGCGTCGGGGAAGCCGGCCCGCCGTGCGCCGGGGAGGCTGCCGAGCGCACGATCCGGCGGCCTCCGCCTGCGAGCGTAAGGAACGTCGACGGCTCAGCCGCGCAGGCACGCCGTACGGGCGCGCCGCGTCTCAGGAGTCACAGCCGTCACAGCCACTGACGTGTTCTTGCGGTTCTTGCCCGTTGCAACGGGCAGGGAGCGCGGGAATCCCCGCTGAAGCGGTGATTCCTGCAGCCGCGGCTCAGCCCAACCCCGGGAACCAGAGCCCGATCTCACGCGCGGCCGACTCCGGCGAGTCCGAGCCATGCACCAGGTTCTCCCGGTTCGACAGCGACAGGTCGCCCCTGATCGTGCCGGGGGCGGCCTTGCGGCCGTCGGTGGCGCCGTTGAGCGCGCGGACCACCTCGATCGCCTCGTCGCCCTCGAGCACCAGCGCCACCAGCGGACCGCTCGTGACGAACGTGCGCAGCGGCGGGTAGAAGTCGCGCTCGACGTGCTCGGCGTAGTGGGCGTCGGCCATCGCCGCGTCGATGTGGCGGTGCTCCATGGCGACGATGCTCAGCCCCTTGGCCTCGAACCGGGCCAGCACGTCGCCGACCAGGCCGCGGCGGACCGTGTCGGGCTTGAGCAGGACGAGAGTGCGTTGGGTCACGGCGGTGACCTTAGTACGTTGCCCCGGTGGGCCGAGCGTGGGACCCGCGCACGAACGCGTCGAGCGTGAGCCGGCGCAGGGTGCTGATGGTGGCCTCGAGCTGTTCGGCGTCCTCGCGGGAGTGGCGGTCGCTGGCGTAGTACCGGGTGGTCCGCACGGTCAGGCGAGCGCGGCGACGAGTGCGGGCGCCAGGTCCCCCTTCGCGGCGGCCTCGATCCCGGCCAGGCCCAGCCACCCGGCCAGCCGGTCCAGCTCGGCGGCCAGCTCACCCGCGGTCTCGGCGGGGGCGTGCGGCTCCGACCACGCCGACTGCACCAGCAGCCGCCCCGTGACCCGGTCGGCCTTGAGGTCGACCCGCCCCACGATCCGCTCGCCGAGCAGGAAGGGCAGCACGTAGTAGCCATGCACCCGCTGCGCGGCCGGCGTGTAGATCTCGATCCGGTAGCGGAAGTCGAACAGCGCCTCGGCCCGGTCCCGCTCCCACACCACCGGGTCGAACGGGCTCAGCAGCGCCCGCGCCCCGATCCGGCGCGGCACACGCGCCTCCCGGTGCAGGTAGGCCGGACGCTTCCAGCCCTGCACCGCCACCGGCTCCAGCTCGCCGGCCGCCACGAGCTCGTCGATGGCGACCCGGGCCTCCCCGACCCGGATCCGGTAGTAGTCGGCCAGGCAGTTGGCCGAGGCCACACCGTGGGACCGGGCCGCTCGTCGTACGAGCTCGAGGTGGGCCTCGGCGGCCGTCATCGCCGGCGCGGCCAGGACCGCGGCCGGCAGGACCCGCTCGGGCAGGTCGTAGCGGATCTCGAACTGACTGTTGCGTCCGGCGATGGCCAGC
The DNA here is from genome assembly GCF_054954065.1 of Nocardioides sp. S5-5. Taxonomy (NCBI): domain Bacteria; kingdom Bacillati; phylum Actinomycetota; class Actinomycetes; order Propionibacteriales; family Nocardioidaceae; genus Nocardioides; species Nocardioides sp. S5-5. The sequence continues at coordinate 1,461,799 of NZ_CP199913.1, read as the reverse complement.
TCGCCGGTCATGTAGAGGTGGTCGAGCATCCGGCGGGTCCGCGACCAGTTCCAGCCCCAGTGGTCCTTCGTGCGCGGCAGCCCGTCGTCGAGCTCTCGCGCCGTGCTGGCGCCCCGATCGGTGATCTCGGCGAGCAGCGCCCTCTCCAGGTCGTCGCCCTCCTCGACGGTGAACCACTTGCCGCGCCGCGCGCGGTAGTCGTCCATCCGGTGCCTCATCGCCGGCCACAGCTCCACCGGCATGAACGCCTGCACGTGCGCCCAGTACTCCACGACCCGCCGGTCACGCCCGCTCGCCGCACGCTGGAGCAGCCCGACGTCGTACCCGCCCATCCGGGAGTAGAGCGGCATGAAGTGGGCGCGCTGCAGCACGTTGACGCTGTCGACCTGGAGCACGCCGGTGCGGGTCAGGGTGCGGTCGAAGGTGCGCAGCGTCGGCGTGGCGTGGGCCGGGTCGAGGAAGCCCTGCGCGGCCAGGGCGATCCGACGGGCCTGCGCGAGCGACAGCGACTGCGTGGTGAGCACGGGGCCACCCTAGGAGCAGCCGCCGACAGCTGGTGGTTGCGCCCCACCTGCCTCTGCCGTCACAGCCGGGATGGGGTTCATGCAGCAGGCGAGGACGGCCGGCGCCGACCTACTCCAGCTCGACCAGCTTGGCCCGTACGGCGTACATGACCGCCTCCATCCGTGAGTGCAGCTGCAGCTTCTCGAGGATGTTGCGTACGTGGTTCTTGACCGTGTTCTCGCTGATCGCGAGCTGCGCGGCCACATCCCGGTTGCTCAGCCCCCGGGCGACGAACCGCAGCACCTCGAGCTCCCGCTCGGTGAGCTTGAGGGCGGTGCCGGCGGTGCGATCGGGCTTCGACATCGTCTTGAACTCGTCGATCAGCTTGGCGGCCATCGACGGGCTGATCAGCGACTGGCCGTCGGCCACGACGCGGATGCCCTGGGCTACCTCCTCGATGGACGAGTCCTTGAGGAGGTAGCCCGAGGCACCGCTCTTGACGGCCTCGTAGAGGTCGGCCTCGTCGTCGGAGACGGTGAGCATGATGATCTTCGTCATCGGGACCGCCTCCTTGATCGCGACGCATGCCTCGATGCCGGACTGCTTGGGCATCCGGACGTCCAGCAGCACCACGTCGGGCACGCTGCCGACCACGAGGCTGACGCCGTCGATGCCGTTGCTGGCCTCGCCGACGACCTCGATGCCGTCCTCGATGCCCAAGAGCATGGTCAGCCCACGTCGGAACAGCTCCTGATCGTCGACCACCACGACTCGTACCGGCTCGCTCACGGGCTGTCCCGGTGCTGCGGCCGGCGAAGTACCATCCGCCACAGCGGCATCATGACACGACCTCCCGCTTGCCTGCCGGTACCGTCCGGATCCAGGCGTCAGCCCTCGTCGGTGCCGACGTCGAGCGAGATGACTCCGTAGTCGTAGCCGCGGCGACGGTAGACCACGGCGGGGCGCTCGCTCTCCTTGTCGACGTACAGGTAGAAGTCGTGACCCACGAGCTCCATCTCGTAGAGCGCCTGGTCGAGCGTCATCGGGCTCGCCGGGTGGGTCTTCTCGCGGACCACGAGCGGCCCGTCGCCGGTCACCGTGATCGGGCCGACCTGCCGGTCGATGGCGACCTCGTCGTCCTCCTCGACCACGGTGGTGGGTACGTCGGACAGCGCCTTGCCGACCGAGACCGGCGTACGACGCCCGCGGTGGACCCGCCGGCGGTCAGCGGCCTTGCGCATCTGCGCGGCCATCTTGTCGAGGGCCAGGTCGAGCGCCCCCATCTTGTCGTCCGCGGCGGCCTCGGCCCGGATGACGGGCCCCTTGGAGAAGGCCGTGAGCTCGACATGCACCGCCTGGTCGTGCTGGCGCGGGTTGGGTTCGCAGTCCACCTCCACATGCACCCGGATGATCCGGTGATCGTGCTTCTCCAGCTTGGTGAGCTTCTCCGCGGCATGCTCTCGGAACCGGTCCGAGATCTCGCAGTGCCGTCCGGTGACCACAACATCCATCAGTTACCTCCAAGGGGATTTCGGCGTGATGGGTTCTCCTGCCGCCCAGGCAGGAAGCGAGAGGTGCTGGCCAGTTGCTCGACCGGCACCAGAACTGGGGGAACGCGGCGCCCTGCGCGAGCGAAGCGAGCTGCGGGGCGCCACCGTCGGGCGCGCCGCGTTGCCTGGACGCAGCGCAGCGAGCGAGGAACGAGCGAGCGGAGCGGAGGAAGGCAACGCGCACAAGCGCGCCCGACATGCGCGAGCGAAGCGAGCGCCAGACAGTGGAGTCCGCCCGGCCGACCTGGTCTTCGTCCCCACACCCGCCTGCTGGGGCTTCCGCAGCTTGTTGCCACTACCGGCCCTCTCCCGGGTCCGGACGCATCTGACGTCCGGTCCGAGGCAGGACTGACGACTAAGCCGCACCGTGATCACCGGCCCGGGGGCCGGCTTACGTGGACCGTTTCGCCTGCGACTGGCATCGGCTTGCCGCACCTGGCTGGGCTCGCGCCCGGCCTGGGCGACGCAACCACGGACCCGGGCGGACTCCATGACCAGACGTTAGTCCGTCGCTGGTGACGACGAAAGCCTTCATCCGAAGTTCAGCCCCTTCGTCCTGCGCCGGGTCGCGGCGACCACGGCGGCGGCGTGGACGGGTACGCCGACGGCCTCCAGGGCACGCTGTGCCTCGCGCAGGGTGGCGCCGGTGGTGAGGACGTCGTCGCAGACCACGACGTGGGCGCGGGGACGGCGCCGGGCCAGCCGTCGTACGGCGGCCGTGGGCGCGGTCATCGAGCCGGCGAGGTTGGCGGCACGGGCCGCGGCGTCGAGCCCGGCCTGGTCGACGACGCCGGGTCGCAGGCGCAGCAGCCGGGCGACGTGTGCCCGGGGCCCCAGGCACCGCGCGGCCGCGCGGGTCATGGTCAGGGTGGGGTCGTGGCCGCGCTGGCGCACGCTCGCCGCGCGCGAGGGCACCGGCACCAGCACCAGCGGTCCGGGCGGCGCTGCCGCGGCGACCGCGCCGGCGAGCAGCTCGCCGAGGGGCCGGGCGAGGGCGTGGACCCGGCGCTCCTTGTGGGCCAGGACGAGGGCCCGGAGCACGCCGGCGTACTCGCCCACGGCGTGGGGCGGCACCAGGCCCGCCGGGCTCGGTGTGGGCCAGTGCGGGCCGGCGTCCTGCGCCCGGAGCAGGCAGGCGGCGCGGCAGGGCGGGCACAGCGGGCGTCCCGGGCGGTCGCACCCGACACACCGTGAGCCGAGCACCAGGTCGACGAATCCGTCGACGAGCAGCTGCGCCGTGGCCATCGGACCACCCCAGCAGGCCCGTCCCACGCGGGCAACCGGTCCGGCCCGGGCTGTGGAGAGGGGTCAGCCGGCGTAGTCGAGCTGGGAGAGCCCGTCGGGTGCGGCGTGCTTCTCCTGGCGGATCAGGTCGACGAACCGGTCGGCGTACACGGCGTACATGGGCGCGTCCTCGACCGGCGACGCGGCGAGGCCGAGGACCTCGCCGGTGACGATGGTGGACAGGACGTCGACGCCGACCGTGGCGCCGTCGGCGGCGACGACGTCGACCTCGTAGAGGCTGCCGGGGACGGTGGCGGTGAGCAGCGCGACCCGGATCGGGCCGGCCCAGGCGAGGTCGGTGATCGGGCTGCCCTCGGGAGGGCGGACGACGAACGGCCGGCCCGCGCGGGCGACCTGGCCGCGGCCGTTGAGGAACACCCGGGCACCGACGACCTGGTCACCCTCGCCGGGGACCCGGACGACGGCGACCAGACGGGTGCCGTCGCGGCTGACGACGAGGCGACGGGCGCGGGTTCCGGTGATGCCGGGGACCCGGACGGTGCGCACCTCGGCGCCGTCGTAGAGCCACACGACCGCGCCGCTCGGGCGCCGCTCGAGCATCCACAGCCGGTCGGCGTGGTCCCAGCTCGGGCGGGCGTAGGTGCCGCCGTCGAGCAGCACCTGCGCCGCGGGCTCGGACGTCGACTGCTGGACGTGGGCCAGCCGCACCCGGCCCCCGTCGGCGTCGATCCCGGCGGCCTCCTCGTTGTCGGGGCTGACGGCGACCGCGATCAGGCCGGCTCCCTGGTCGCCGAGCGTGCCGCTCACCGGGGCGAGCGCGGTGTCCTTGCCGCCGGAGACGAGGCGGCCCTGGCTGATGCCGTAGAGCGTCTTGCCGCCGCCGGGTCCGGCGGGGCCGAAGGCGGCGGCGGCGTCGACGGAGTACTGCGCGACGCCGCCCGGCAGCGGCAGCGGCGTGCCGTCGACGCTGACTCGCAGCGCGGTGACCGACGGGTCCTGGCGCAGGGTCCAGGCGAGTTGGGCGAGCATCAGCTCGGCCTGCTCGGAGGTGACCGACTGTGCCTCCCCCACCAGGGAGATGTCGGCGACGCCGGCGTCGCTGACCGGCACGGACAGCCCGACGCTCAGCCCGGCCGGCAGGAAGGAGCGCACCACTCCCTGTGCCAGCGGCGGCGGCCCGGCCAGCAGGCCCGAGACGAGGCTGGTGGCGAGCTGATCCCCCTCGGGGACGAACACCGGCTCGGGCACGAGGATCTTCGCGACCGGGTCGAAGTAGTAGAGCGAGACCTGGTGGTAGCGCTGACGGAACCAGGAGGCGGGTACGACGAGCGCGTCCGGTGGGTCGGTGATCCGGTACTCCCCGTCCTGCACCGCCACCCGGAAGCCGAGGGTCAGCTCGTCGGCGGACATGGCACCGCGCCAGGCTCCGACGGCGTCGAGCCGGTCGGCGCCGGTCAGCTGCACCGACACCGTGCCGCCGCTCTCGCGCACGGGCAGGGAGTCGCTGTAGATGACCGTCTCCTGCTCCGGGTTCCATCCGGCGGCGGCCTCGTCGGTGAGGTACTGCTTCGCGACGCTGGTCTGTACCGGCCACGCGGTCATCGCGTCGAGGAACCCGGTGACGACCTCGGTGCGGGACGCGCCGGCGAGCGGCGGCCGGGCATCGATGTCGCTGGCGCGGCGGGTGTCGGTGCGGTCGGTGCCGGGGCTCTGGACGACCGGTCCCGACGTCGGGAGGGAGCTGCATCCCGCCAGCACGGTCAGGGCCAGGCCCAGCGCCGCGAGAGCTCGTGAGCGGATCATCGCTCCCCCTCCTCCGGTACGACGCCGGCAGGCCCGACCACGACCGCGGCGTCGCTCGACATGGCGTCCACGGGCACCAGGGGCAGCGGGCTGTGCCGCAGTGTCCCTCCGGCGTGCCGCGGCACGGTCAGCCGGAACTGCGCGCCCTGTCCGGTCTTGCCCCATGCCTGCAGCCAGCCGCCGTGCAGGTGCGCGTCCTCCTGCGCGATGGCCAGGCCGAGGCCGGTGCCGCCGCTGGTGCGGGTCCGGGCCGGGTCGGAGCGCCAGAACCGGTTGAACACCATCGACGCCTCGCCGGGCGCCAGGCCGACACCGTGGTCGCGCACCGTGATCGCCGCCGACTCCTCGTCGGACTCCAGCCGCACGATCACGGCCTCGGTCGGGTCGTCGGCCAGGGCGTGGTCGATGGCATTGGTGACCAGGTTGCGCACGATCCGCTCGATCCGGCGTACGTCGACGTCGGCCTGCACCGGATGCGGCGGCTCCTTGACCTCCACCCGGATCCCCCGCTGGTCGGCCAGCGGCTGCGCGGCCTCGACCACGCGTCGGACCAGGTCGCCGAGGTTGACGTTCTCGGTCGCGAGGACGGCGGCGCCGGCGTCGAAGCGGCTGATCTCGAGCAGGTCGACGAGCAGGTTCTCGAAGCGGTCGAGCTCGGCCTGCATCAGCTCCGCGGAGCGGGCCGTGGCCGGGTCGAAGCTCTCGCGGGCGTCGTGGAGGACGTCGGAGGCCATCCGCACGGTCGTCAGCGGGGTGCGCAGCTCGTGGGAGACGTCGGAGACGAACCGCCGCTGCACCCAGCTGAGCTCCTCGAGCTGGCGGATCTGGCGCTGGAGGCTGGTGGCCATCTGGTTGAAGGAGTACGCCAGCCGGGCGATGTCGTCCTCGCCGGTGACCTGCAGCCGCTCCTGCAGCCGGCCGGCGGCGAGCCGCTCGGCGACCCGGCGGGCCAGCCGGATCGGGGTGACCACCTGCCGGGTCACCAGCCAGGTCAGGCCCGCGACGAGCGCCAGCAGCAGCCCGGCGGCGGTCAGCAGAGCCCGGGTCACCAGGTTCAGCGTCTCCTGCTCCTCGGTGAGCGGGAACAGGAAGTAGAGCGTGTAGGTCTTGCCGTCCGACGGCAGCTGCACCTGCGAGCCGACCACGATCCCGGGCACGCGGGCGGTCGGGGCGTCGGAGCCGGTGCCGGCCGTGCGCACGATCTCGGTGTAGGTCCAGGCGGTCGCGCGGCGCGGGCCGTCGAAGTGCTCCTCGAGCGCGGCCGGGACGCTGACCAGGTCGAGGCCGCTGGTGTACTCGCCGCCCCCGGTCCGCAGGGCCGGCGCCTCCCCCTCGGGGCCGGCCAGCACCACGGCGTACCCACGGCTGTCGCCGCGCTCGATGATCGGGTCGACCAGGTCGCGCTGCTGCTGACTGGCGTTGACCTCGCGGCCCGAGGCCGCCTCCAGCCGGTCCTGGGCGTCGGCGACCTCCGCGTCCACCTCGCCGAGCACCACCTCGGCCCGGTGCCGCAGCAGCCCGTCGCGGGTCTGCTGGAGCAGGAGCCAGCCGACGCCGCTGACCACGACCGCGGACAGCACGACCGTGCTCGCCACGACTCGCGCCTGGATCGAGCGCCGCCAGAAGGTCAGCGCCCGCCGCAACCGTGGCGCCAGCCACCCCCAGCACCGGCGCAGTCCGTCGAGCGCGCGGCGGCCCGGCCCGGCCGCCGCGGGCCTACGCGGAGCCGGCCTTGTAGCCGACACCACGCACCGTCAGCACGATCTCGGGGTGCTCGGGATCGTGCTCGACCTTGGAGCGCAGCCGCTGCACATGCACGTTGACCAGGCGGGTGTCCGCGGCATGCTGGTAGCCCCAGACCTCCTCCAGCAGCACCTGCCGGGTGAAGACCTGACCCGGCTTGCGGGCCAGGCACAGCAGCAGGTCGAACTCGAGCGGCGTCAGCGAGACCTCGACACCGCCCCGGGTCACGGCATGTCCTGCCACGTCGATCTCGACGTCGCGGATGGTGAGCGTCTCCGGCGCGACCGCGTCGGTACGTCGGACCCGGGCCCGGATCCGCGCGACCAGCTCCTTGGGCTTGAACGGCTTGACGACGTAGTCGTCGGCCCCCGACTCCAGCCCGACCACGACGTCGACGGTGTCGCCCTTGGCGGTCAGCATCACGATCGGCACGCCGGACTCGGCGCGGATCTCCTTGCACACGTCGATGCCGTCCTTGCCCGGCAGCATCAGGTCGAGCAGCACCAGGTCGGGGCGGTACTCGCGGAACGCCGCCAGCGCCAGGTCCCCGCGCGGGCAGACCCGGCTCTCGAAGCCCTCCTGCCCCAGCACGATGCCGAGCATCTCCGCGAGCGGGGCGTCGTCGTCGACGACGAGGACACGCCCCTTCGTGGGGTACGGCGCGCTGGTGGACGGGGTCACGCCCGCAATATTAGGCGGGAGCGCGACGAAGGCCCGGCACCACCACGGTGCCGGGCCTCCTCGACACCAGCGCGCGACAGCGCGGCGCCGCCAGGAGCGGAAGCCCCGACCGGCGGCGACGCGCTCGCGCCAGACGACTCAGTAGCGGTAGTGCTCCGACTTGTACGGGCCCTCGACGGGGACGCCGAGGTAGTCGGCCTGCGCCTGGTTGAGCTCGGTGAGCTCGACGCCGATGGCGTCGAGGTGGAGGCGGGCGACCTCCTCGTCGAGGTGCTTGGGGAGCACGTAGACGCCGATCGGGTACTCGTCGGTCTTGGTGAAGATCTCGATCTGCGCGAGCACCTGGTTGGTGAACGAGTTCGACATGACGAACGACGGGTGGCCGGTCGCGTTGCCGAGGTTCAGCAGGCGGCCCTCGGAGAGGACGATGACCTTCTTGCCATCGGGGAAGATCCACTGGTGGACCTGGGGCTTGATCTCGTCCTTGACGATGCCGGGGATCTTCGCGAGACCGGCCATGTCGATCTCGTTGTCGAAGTGGCCGATGTTGCCGACGATGGCCTGGTTCTTCATCCGCTCGAAGTGCTCGACCCGGATGATGTCGAAGTTGCCCGTCGTGGTGATGAAGATGTCGGCGAAGTCGACGACCGACTCGAGGCGCTTGACCTCGTAGCCGTCCATCGCCGCCTGCAGCGCGCAGATCGGGTCGATCTCGGTGATGATGACGCGAGCGCCCTGGCCGCGCAGCGACTCGGCGGAGCCCTTGCCCACGTCGCCGTAGCCGCAGACGACCGCGGTCTTGCCGGCGATCATCACGTCGGTGCCGCGGTTGATGCCGTCGATCAGCGAGTGGCGGCAGCCGTACTTGTTGTCGAACTTGGACTTGGTGACCGAGTCGTTGACGTTGATCGCCGGGAAGAGGAGCGAGCCCTCCTTGAAGCGGTCGTAGAGGCGCAGGACACCGGTGGTGGTCTCCTCGGTGACGCCCTTGATGCCGTTGGCGATGTTGGTCCAGCGCTGCGGGTCGTTGTCGAGCGAGCGCGCGAGGACCCGGAGGACCTCCTTGAACTCCTCGTTGTCGGTCGAGTCCTGGCCCGGCACGGCGCCGGCCTTCTCGAACTCCACGCCCTTGTGGACGAGCAGGGTGATGTCACCACCGTCGTCGAGGAGCATGTTGGGGCCGACCTTGGTGCCGTCGGCGTCGGTGAAGTCGAAGACCTTCTCGGCCTCGTCCCAGTACTCCGCCAGGGTCTCGCCCTTCCAGGCGAAGACGGGCGTGCCTTGAGGATCGTCGACGGTGCCGCCGGTGCTCTTGGGGCCGACGACGACCGCGGCGGCGGCGTGGTCCTGCGTCGAGAAGATGTTGCAGGTGGCCCAGCGGACGTCGGCGCCGAGCGCGGTGAGCGTCTCGATCAGCACGGCGGTCTGGATGGTCATGTGCAGCGAGCCGGCGATCCGGGCGCCCTTGAGCGGCTGGTCGACGCCGTAGCGGGCGCGCATCGCCATCAGGCCGGGCATCTCGTGCTCGGCGAGCTCGATCTCCTTGCGGCCGAACTCGGCCAGGCTCAGGTCAGCAACCTTGTAGTCCATGAGTGATCCTCGAGGTTCGAGTGTCGTGTGACAGCTGGGTCCTGCGGCGCATCTGCGCATCGTCGGGATCTCCCGCGCATGACGTGAGACACCTTACAAGCGCTCACTCGGCCCCCGGCAATCATCGACGGGTCCCTCGTCCCTCCACGGGCCCGCTCCGGCCCGGCCCGGACTCGGCCTCCTGCGGGCGACCAGTACGCTGCTCCCACACGTTCTCAGGGCGGGGTGGAACCCCCCACCGCGCGTCGTCACGCCCTGGGTGACACGCGAACAGGAGAACCCATGTCACCCACTGCTCCCACCGGCACCGGCACCGTCGCCATCGTCGCGGCCCGCTGGCACTCCGACATCGTCGACGTGGCCGTCGAGACCTTCCGCACCGAGCTCGCGCCGCGCGGGTACGCCGTGGAGGTGGTCCACGTGCCGGGCGCGTTCGAGATCCCGCTGCAGGTGCGCCGCCTGGCCCGGTCCGGCCGGTACGCCGGGGTCGCGGCGGCGGCCCTGGTCGTGGACGGCGGCATCTACCGCCACGACTTCGTAGCCTCCAGCGTGGTCGACGCGCTGATGCGGATCCAGCTCGAGACCGACGTCCCGGTGTTCTCGGCGGTGCTCACGCCGCACCACTTCCACGAGCACGACGAGCACACGGGCTACTTCCGCCGCCACTTCGAGACCAAGGGCCGCGAGCTCGCGGCCGCGGTCGACGCGACTCTCCAGCTGCCGGCGGTCTGAGCGACCGACGGCGGGCCCGCGTCAGTGCGCGGCGGGCTCGCCGCCGTCGTACCGCTCGATCGGGTCCTTGTCGCCGGAGAACGGCAGCACCCGCACGATCCCGACGACGATCGAGCCGACGACCAGGCCGATCACCGCGGAGACGCCGGTGTTGGCCAGCCAGGCCAGGGCGCTGCCGAGGAAGCCGTGGACGGCGTGCTCGATGTCGTGCTCGAGGTCGTGGACCCAGGTGTACGGCGCATCCCACCAGCCCACCTCGTGGACGTTGACCAGCAGGATGTGGCCGCCGACCCAGAGCATGGCGACGGTGCCGACGACCGAGATGATCGCCAGCAGTCGCGGCATGGAGGCGACCAGGCCGCGCCCGACCTTCTGGGCGAGGGCCGAGGAGCGCTGGGCGAGGCTGAGGCCGGCGTCGTCCATCTTCACGATCAGCGCGACGACGCCGTAGACGGCGATGGTGATGACCACGGCGACGACGAGCAGCGTGGCGAGCTTGGTCCAGAAGCCCTCGTCCTCGACCGAGGCCAGCGCGATCACCATGATCTCGGCCGACAGGATCAGGTCGGTGCGGATCGCTCCCGAGACCAGCTCCTTCTCGGCCTCGGGGCTGATCTCGGCGACGGGGGTCTCGTGGTCGTCGTGCCCGCCGAGCAGGTGCCAGATCTTGTGGGCGCCCTCGTAGGCGAGGAAGGTGCCGCCGACCATCAAGATGATCGGCAGCAGACCCGGCAGGAACTCGCTGAGCAGCAGCGACGCGGGGAGGATGATCAGCAGCTTGTTGCGGATCGAGCCGATCGCGATCTTCTTCACGATCGGCAGCTCGCGCGCGGCCGCCACCCCCTGGACGTACTGCGGCGTCACCGCCGTGTCGTCGATGACCACCCCGGCGGCCTTGGCGGTCGCCTTGCCGGCCGCGGCACTCACGTCGTCCATCGACGCGGCAGCCATCTTGGCGATGGCGGCGACGTCGTCGAGCAGACCGAACAGGCCGGCGCTCATCAGGCGCGGTCCGTGGGGAGAGACATGGCCCGAAGATTACCGGCCCGTGGCGACCAGCCCCGCCTCCGCGGCGTCCCGCTCCTGCTCGTGGACGACCCCGGTCAGCTGGACCGCCTCCCGCACCCGGCGGTGGGCGACGTCGAAGGGGTCGACGACCCGCTCGAGCACCCGGCGTACGGGCGGGGCGGCCAGGGTGAGCGCGACGGCGATGCCGACGCCGACGGCGGCGAGCAGGCCGAGCCAGGTGCGATCGTGGGCCCACTCGACGAAGCCGAGGTACTCCAGCTCCTTCACCACGAACCCGTGGCAGAGGTAGACGACCAGCGTCGCCGAGCCCATCCGGCTGAACCAGCCCCCCATCCGAGGTACGACGCTCAGCCAGGCGAGCGCGCCGGCCACCCCGGCGAGCAGGATCAGCAGGCGGGTGAGGACCACCGTCGACGTCGGGTCGTCGAGCAGGGCGACGGGGCGCTGGTAGAGATAGTCACGGCCGGCCCAGGCGTCGAGCGAGCCGGCGGCGACCCACAGCGCGACGAAGGTCGCGACGCCGAGCAGGGCGGGGAAGCGGCCGCGCAGCCACGCCAGTGCCTCGGGAGTGGTCTTCAGGCCGAGCACGAAGAAGGGCAGGAAGCCCACGATCCGCGGCGCGTCCAGCCACCGGGTCCAGTCCCCCGCGAGAAGGAGACCACCGGCGACGCTGACGCCGACCGCGACCAGCACGCCGCCCCGCAGCGGCCGGAACAGCGGGGTCGCGAGGCGCCAGACGACCATGGCGAGCAGGTACCAGAGCGGGAAGTGCGGATCGGTCCACAGGTCCGAGAGACGCTCGTCGCCGACGTTGGTCCGGAACCAGGCCAGTGCGCCCTCGAAGAGGACGTAGGGCACCAGCAGGGTGGTCACCAGCTGCCACACCCGCGCCGGCGAGTACCGGAAGCCGCGCGACAGGTAGCCGGAGAGGAACACGAACGCCGGCATGTGCCACAGGTAGACGAAGTCGTACAGCCGCCCGCCCGGGCCGTCGGCCGGCAGCAGAGCGAGCAGATGCCCGATCACGACGAGCGTGACCAGGCCCATCTTCGCGTTGTCGAGCCACGGGTCCCGAGGAGTTGAGGCCATCTCTCCTTGGTACCCGAACTCCCTGTGGGGAGACCAAGTGTCAGACAACCCGAGTCCGGGCGGGTCAGTCCTCCACGAGCCCGAGGCGCAGGTACTCCGCGGCATAGGTGCCGCTGAGCAGCAGCGAGGCGTACCGGGCCACCTCGCCGGTCGCCTCGGAGGAGACGTGCTCGATCCGGACGTCCTGGCTGCGGGCGGCGTCCTCGAGACGCTGGCGCTGGTCGCGGACGACCGGGTCGTCGACGCCGTCGTCGAGCATGACCAGCACCGGACGGCGATCGCCGGTGCCGTCGGCGACCGGGTCGGCGAACACGTTGCGCGGCCGGGCGGCCTCGACGACGGGGAGCAGGTGCTCGGCGTCGCCGGCGAGGGCGGTGCGTCCGGAGGTACGGCGGATCGACTCCGCGATCCGGCGCGCGGCCCGGGCGGCGAGCACCGAGCCGCCCCAGACCAGCGGAGCGGCGTCGGCCAGGGAGATCGCCAGCATCTTGGCCGGGTTGATCGAGATGTCGCGGTGCGGCGAGCAGGCGATGGCGACCGTGTCGAGCGCCTCGGAGACCGCCTCGGGCCCGGCGCTCGGACCGAGGTGGACCTGGTCCAGGAAGGACAGCATCGCGACGGCGGTCGCGAGCTGGTCGCCGGTCCTGGTCGGCAGCAGCGTGGTCCAGCGCCCGGTCGCGTGCTCGGCGACCATCGACCCGGGCGGCGCGGCCACGACGAGCTGGCAGCCGCGGCGCGCGGCCTCGGCGACGGCCAGCGCGGTGCCGGCGTCCCCGCCCTCGGGGGCGAGCACCACGACGAGGTCGAGGCTGCCGGCCCAGCCGGGCAGCGCCGGCGACGGCCAGGCGACGAAGGGCACCGGGCAGAACGGCTCGAGGACCGCCCGCAGCAGGCGGGAGTCGGGTCCCGCCGCGATCACCGCCCGTGGGCGGGTCTCGATCGAGCGGGCCACCGCCTCGGCGATCGCCTCGGCGCACCCGTCCACCTCCCGGCGTACCCGGGAGCCGGACTCGGCCAGCGTGCGCAGCCGGAGGTCGGCGGCGGTGAGCGCCGCCTCGTCGTCCAGCCGGGACTCGTCGAACCAGACCATGTCAGGCCGGCTTACGTGCCTCGTCGACCAGCAGGACCGGGATGCCGTCGCGCACCGGGTAGGCGAGGCCGCAGCCCTGGCACACCAGCTCCACCGACTCCCCCGCGGGCGTCACCGCGAGCTCGCCCTTGCACGAGGGACAGACGATGATCGCCAGCAGCTCGGCCGCGATCCCGCCCTGCTCGGCGCTCACTTGCCGCTCCGGATGATCGCGAGGACCTCGTCGCGCACTCGGGCCATGGTGGGCTCGTCCTTCCCTTCGACGTTGAGCCGCAGCAGCGGCTCGGTGTTGGAGGCGCGCACATTGAACGCCCAGTCGGCATGGGCCACGCTCAGCCCGTCGAGCCTGTCGACGGCGACCCCGTCCCGGTCGCCGTACGCCGACTCCAGCGCGGCGAGCACCGCGCCCTGGTCGGCGACCGTGCTGTTGATCTCGCCGCTCAGCGGGTAGCGGGCGTACCCGGCGAGCAGCTCGGAGAGCGGCCGGTCGGCCTCGGCCAGTGCGGCCATCGCGTGCAGCGCGGCGAGCATGCCGGAGTCGGCACGCCAGAAGTCGCGGAAGTAGAAGTGTCCGCTGTGCTCCCCACCGAAGATCGCCTCGGTCTCGGCCATCGTGGCCTTGATGTAGGAGTGCCCGACGCGGGTGCGGACCGGCTTGCCGCCCAGCTCGGTGACGATCTCGGGCACCGCGCGCGACGTGATCAGGTTGTGGATCACCGTGGCGCCCGGCTCCTTGGCGAGCTCGCGCGCGGCGATCAGGGCGGTCAGCGTGGACGGCGAGACCAGTGCGCCGCGCTCGTCGACGAGGAAGCAGCGGTCGGCGTCGCCGTCGAAGGCCAGGCCGATGTCGGCCCGCTCGGCGATGACCGCCTTCTGCAGGTCGACCAGGTTGGCCGGCTCGATCGGGTTCGCCTCGTGGTGGGGGAAGGTGCCGTCGAGCTCGAAGTAGAGCGGCACCATCTCGACCTGGTCGGCGAGGCGGCCGAAGACGGCCGGCGCGGTGTGGCCGGCCATGCCGTTGCCGGCGTCGACGACGACCTTCAGCCGGCGACCGGCGACCGGGGCCAGGGCGAGCAGGTGGGCGGCGTAGGCCTGGAGCACGTCGTGGGAGCTGATCGAGCCGGTGCGTCCCCCGGCGGCCGGCGGGTCGCCGGCCGCGACCCGGTCGCGGATCTCGGCCAGGCCGCTCTCCATGCCGACCGGCTGCGCCAGCGCGCGGCACATCTTGATCCCGTTGTAGGCCGCGGGGTTGTGGCTCGCGGTGAACATGGCGCCCGGCAGGCTCAGGTGGCCCGAGGCGAAGTAGAGCTGGTCGGTCGAGGCCAGGCCGATCATCGTCACGTCGGCTCCGGCCGCGGTCGCGCCGTCGGCGAACGCCCCGGCGAGGGAGGGCGAGCTGGGCCGCATGTCGTAGCCGATCACCATCGCCTCGACACCGAGCACCTCGACGTACGCCGCACCGGTCGCCCGGGCCAGCTCCTCGTCGAGCTGCTCACCCACGAGGCCGCGCACGTCGTAGGCCTTGAAGACCTTGCCGAGGTTGTCAGGACTGGTCGTGACCATGCCCCGACCTTAGTAGCCCGTCGCACTCAGTCGGTGGTGAGCATCCGCAGGTGCCCCTTGCGGGCCACCTCGCGACCGGGCTCACGCGGCGCCTCGACCGGCTCGCGCCGCACCGGACGCGCCGCCTCGCGGACCGCGTCGGCGAGGGCGAGCAGGTCGTCGTTGCTCGGGCCGGGCTGCTGGGTGCCGAGCGCGAGCCGGACCACCTCCCAGCCGCGGGGCGCCGAGAGCCGCTCGCCGTGGATGTCGCACAGGTCGTAGGCGTGCGGCTCGGCGTAGGTCGCCAGCGGCCCGAGGACAGCGGTCGAGTCGGCGTACACATAGGTCAAGGTGGCGACCGCGCGACGGCCGCAGGCCGTGCGCGAGCAGGTTCGCAGGCTCCGCGGTCCCGCGTTGGCCGTCACACTCACGGCGCAGACGCTACCGCTCCCCCGGGCGAGCCGCGGATAGGCTCGCGGCATGGAGCACGACGAGCTGGTCCCCCGCCGACGCCGCGACCGGCGTGGGCGCGGGATGCGCGGACCGGCCGTGCAGCCGCTCACGGCGACCGGGCACCGGCCACCGCTGCCGCGCAGCCGCCGCGAGGTGTTCGACAAGATCATGCTCGACGTGGTCACCGACATCGACCAGCGCTGGTCGGAGCACCTCGGCCTGGTGGAGTACGCCGTCGAGGACGCGCCGCAGCTCCCCGACGACTGGGACTCGGGGCGGGTGCCGCTGTCGTCGCTGGTGCGCGGGTCGGGTACGACACCCACCCGGCTGGTCGTCTTCCGCCGGCCGCTGGAGCACCGGGCCGCCGACCGTGCCGACCTCGAGGCGATCGTGCTGGCGATCGTGGTCGAGCAGGTGGCCGAGCTGCTCGGCATCGAGCCGCACGAGGTCGACCCCCGCTACCCGTCCGACCTCGACGACGACTGAGCCGGCCTGTAGGCACCGACCTCCCGCTGCCGCGCGCCGCGCTACTCCGGTGAGACCACCGGGATCCGGGCGTGGGTCTCGGCGGGCCGCAGCCGCAGCGTCGCGAGCCCCCGCTGCCCGCTCGTCGTGGGCAGCGAGATCACGCCCGCGATCCGGGTGTTGCGCGGCTCGACGGCGACCAGTACCGCCTCCGGCGGGAGCGCCAGCGAGGCGGTCCGGCCGGGGGCGATCTCGACCTGGTCCTCGCGCAGCGCCGCCCCGTCCGCGCCGTACGACGTCACGTGGACGACACCCGTGCGGATCGCGTGCCCGAGCAGCAGGGTCTTCTCGCCCGCGGGCACGACGGCGGCGGTGGGCTCGCGCACCTCGATCGCGGGGGCGAGCAGGACCAGGTCCCTGCGCGAGACCAGGCGCACCGACGCGACGACCGGGTCGGCGGACTCGACGACGACGCCGACCACGCCGGCCCCGCTCTCGCCGGACAGCAGCGGGCCGAGAGCGACCTCCCGCAGGGCGTGCGGTCCGACCGTGACCTCGGGTGCGTCGGTCGGCGTGAAGGTCGCGTCGGCGGTCACCAGCCGGACCTGCGCGCGGACCTCGCTCTCCCCCGGGTTGGCGACCGTCAGCGTCGCGCCGCGCGCGCCCCCGGGTATGCCGAGGATCAGGTTGTCGGTGTCGGGGGCGGCCTGGGTCGGCAGGAAGTCGGTGCTCACCCGGCCGCGGCCGAGCTGGTCGCGCGTGGTCCGGGCGGTCACCGCGACCCGGCCCCGGGTCACGGTGACGTGGGCGGCGGTGAGCTCGCGACGCGGCGCCGAGGCGGCCAGGTCGATGCGCTGGACGCCGTGCGCGGGCACCTGGATCCCGCGCAGAGCGGGCTCCTCGACCGGTCCGTCGGGACCGAGCAGCGCCACGTCGAGGACCGCCTCGCCGTCGTCGGGGTTCACCAGCTCGAGGGTGGTGGCGTAGCGGGCCGTGGCGCCGAGGCCGACCAGCCACTCGTCGTACGCCGGGGCTCGGCACTCCGGCACGGCCAGCGGGTCGTCGCGGCCGGCGATGAGACCGGGCGCGGCAGCGCCGCTGCCGTCGAGGACGACCGACCCGGACCCGTCCACCACGACGCCCGTGCCGCCCGCCGAGGCGCTGACCGGCGCGCCGGCGACCACCTCGGCCCCGTCTCGGGGGGCGACCAGGACCGAGAGCTCGCCGCCCGCGACCCCGGGGGTGCGACCGACCCGGGTCGCGCTCGTCGCGCGGGTGCCGCTCGGGCAGACCACCGTGGCGGAGGTGAGCTCCGAGGTGCTCGGCGGCTGCGGCCCGGCGACCGGGTTCTGCTCATGGCCGATCGCGGCCAGCGCGAGCGTCACGACCACGGGCAGCACGACGGCGAGCGCCACGAGGATGTCGACTCGCCGGCGGCGGGCCACGGCCGCGCGGCGGCCACCCGACCTCGGCGGGTCCTGCCGGGGATCACTCATCGCGGTTCCTTCGCAGCGGCGGGAGGGCGAGCACGATCAGCACCGGGATCGCGACCGCCTGGACCAGCAGCAGGAGCCAGCGCAGCCAGGCGTGGTGGCCGGGCAGCGGGCCGGGCTCCGGGCTGACCTGCCAGGCGCGGGTGCCGCGCTCGGAGCTGGCCTGCACGAGACCCGTGGTGGCGTCGAGGCCGGCGGCGACCGAGCCGTCGGCGGGCGCGGCCTGGACGATATAGCGGATGCCGAGGTCCGCGAGCCGGGCCACGGCGTCGGGATCGGGTGAGGTGACCAGGGAGCGGATGGTCGCGGTGACCTTCTCGTCCTCGGGGCTCAGCGCGGCGATCTCGTCCTCGCCGACGGTCGGGCCGTCGCCGCGGTGGACGTCGTACCTCAGGCCGGTGTCCTTGCTGCCCCGCAGCACCAGCACGCCGTTCTGCTCGGCCTGCTCTGCGCGCTGGGCCATGTAGACGGGGACGTCGGACGCCGGCGGGTCGCGCAGCTCCTCGGCACCCCAGCCCGCGAACCAGACCAGGCCGACCAGCGGCGCGACCAGCCCGGCGACGCCGGCCAGCGCCAGGATCGCCTGGGCCGGCTTCGCCTGGTCGCCGAGGTGATGCAGGGAGAGGCCGCCGAGCAGGATCGCGGTGATCCAGGCGCCCTGCAGCACCAGCAGCACGGCGCCGAGGCCGGGCTGCTGCCCGACGGGACCGGCGATGTCGACGGTCGTGATCGCCAAGGGGACGGCGACCACGGCGGCGATGGCGGCGACCAGCCAGCACACGACCACGGGGATCCGGGTGGCCCGCGGGATCAGCGCGAGCAGCGCCAGCACCGGCAGCACGAGCCCGATCGCGGCCGGCGCACCGAGACCGCCGAGGCGGCCGGCGAACAGGTCCCACCCCGAGGTGGCGGTGGTCGGCCAGCGACCGATGTCGAGCACGGTGCCGGCGAGCCCACCCTCGAGCAGGGCCGGCAGCCACCACGGCAGCAGCACCAGCAGCGGGACCGCGAGCGCCAGCACCGGCGGTCCCCACACCGAGCGCTCCCCGAGCTCGCTGGGCAGCAGCCGCACCGCACAGCCGAGCAGCACGGCGACGAGCACCGCGACCACGAGCCACGCCGGCGGTGCGACGGCGGTGAGCAGGGCGAGGGCCAGTCCGGTGCGCCAGCCGGCCCGCCAGCGGTGGCCGGCGTCGGGGTCGGCGAAGCCGAGCGCGGCATGCGCCATCCACGGCAGCACGGCCGATGCGACGACGACTCCCCAGCGACCGCCGCCCCAGGCGCCGGCGACCAGCGGCACCAGCGCCCAGGTGACCGAGCCCCACAGCAGCAGCCAGCGCGGCGCGCCGTACGGCGTGACCAGGCGACCCACCACCCGCAGGAACCGCCAGGCGCCCCACAGTCCGATCGGCGCGGACAGCGCCATCAGCAGGGACATCAGCAGCGACGGCCCGAACGGGAGGCCGAGGACGGCGAGCGGGAGGACGTACGGCGGCGCCGGGACGCTGCTGCCGAAGCCGATCGGATGCCACCCCTCGAGGTGCAGCGCCCACCACGCGCCGACGCCGTCGGGTGCGGGCGACAGCGCGCCGCCGGCCACTCCGCCGACCACGTCGCGCACACCGATCAACAGCGCCAGCACCGTGATCGCGGTCGCGACGGCGACCGGGTTGGTGAGGAAGCGGACCACGATGCCGGTGTCGGCGAAGTCCTCGTCCTCGTCGCGGTGACGCGCCGGCGGCGGGCCGGCCGCGGCGTCGCGCTCGGCGGCGGCGATCCGGCGGCGGTCGGCGACGTCGGCGGCCTGGTTGGTCGCGGCGGCCACGAGGTCGGAGGCGAAGTCGAGGCCGTGGCGGTAGGGCAGCCACCACGGGGCGAGCAGACGGCGTGCCCGCGCGCGGTCGGTGCCGGCCCGGGACCGGCGCGCGGCCCGGATCCTCCCCGGGTGGCGCAGCACGGAGAGCAGGGCCGCGAGCTCGTCGAGCGCCTCGCCGACCGCCCGGACGCCGAGCAGGCCGAGGACGCGCAGCAGCGAGCCGAGGGTCAGCCGCAGCACCTGCAGCGGGAGCGTCGCGCCGCGGCCGTTGGCGAGCAGCGTGAAGAGCGCGGCGCGACGCTCCTGGAAGTGGGTGTGCCGCCCGGTCAGCGGCGTACGGCGGATCCCGCGGTGCGCGGCCTCGGCATGGAAGACCACGGCGTCGGGAACGATCAGCGTGGTGCGCCCGGCCGCGGCCGCGCGCCAGCCCAGGTCGATGTCGTTGCCGAAGATCGGCAGCGCGCTGTCGAAGCCGCCGAGCTCCTCGAGCACCTCGCGACGTACCAGCATGCCGGCCGAGTTGACCGCGAGCACCTCGCGGACCTCGTCGTGCTGGCCCTGGTCGTACTCGCCGCGCTCCAGGCCGGTCTCGCGCCGGCCGGTGCCGCTGATCGTGACGCCGAGCTCGAGGAGCCGGCGCAGCGAGGGCCACTCCCGCAGCTTGGGGCCGAGGATGTCCGCGTCGGGACGCTGCGCGGCGACGGCGAGCAGCGCGGCCAGCGCGTCGGGCGCGGGGTTCGCGTCGTCGTGGAGCAGCCAGACCCACGCGGGACGGGTGCCGGTCTCGGCCAGCACGAGGAGCCCCTCGGCGACCGCATCGGGGAACCCGGTGTCGCCGGCCAGGGACCGCTGCTCGAGGGGCAGCCGGCCGGCCAGTGCCGCCCGGACCAGGTCGGCACTGCCGTCCTTGCTGCCGGTGTCGACGGCCACCACGCGCATGGGGGGCGCGGTCTGCGCGAGCAGGCCGTCGAGGACCGCCGGCAGCCAGGAGCTGCCGTCGTGGCTGACCAGGAGGACAGCCACCTCGGGTTGTTGCGACACGAGGTCAGACCCTACGACCGACGGCCCGAAGGGGGCGAACCGTCAGGGTGGACCGACCGCGCGTCGTACGCCTCAGACGGCGCGCTTCTTCAGCTTGCGGCGCTCACGCTCCGACATGCCACCCCAGATCCCGAAGCGCTCGTCGTTGCCCAACGCGGCTTCCAGGCACTCGATGCGCACCTCGCAGGTCTGGCAGACCTTCTTGGCCTCACGCGTCGATCCTCCCTTCTCCGGGAAGAACGCCTCGGGGTCGGTCTGCGCGCACAGCGCGCGCTCCTGCCACCCCAGCTCATCGGTTTCTGCTTCGACCAGGAACAGTTCCCTCACGATTTCGCCCCTTACGTCTCGACCCGATGCCCCGAACGACATCTCTGTAATTACATACGTGTCATACCCAAACAGTCAAGGTTGAGTCTGCTATGGGGAGCCCCGTGCTCGCAGCCTTTTCCGGGCACGGCACAGTTGTCCCCCGTGGACTCGACACCTCACGCGACAGCCAATGGATCCCCGGGCCGACCTGCTCGGCGGCTGACCGTCCTCTCGGGCGGCATGGGCGGGGCCCGGTTCCTGCAGGGCCTGCTCCACGGCATCGCGGCCGGAACCCTACCCGGTGTCGCCCCGGACGCCCACGTGACGGTGGTCGCCAACAACGCCGACGACTGGTGGATCCACGGCCTCAAGGTCTGCCCCGACCTCGACACCGTGATGTACACCCTCGGCGACGGCATCGACCTCGAGCGCGGCTGGGGCCGCCGGGCCGAGACCTGGAGCGCCAAGGAGGAGCTGGCGGCGTACGGCGTCGAGCCGACCTGGTTCGGCCTCGGCGACCGCGACATCGCCACGCACCTGGTGCGCACCCAGATGCTCGAGGCCGGCTACCCGCTCTCCCAGGTGACCGAGGCGCTGTGCCGTCGGTGGCTGACGCCGACGTACGGCGACCGACTGAGCCTGCTGCCGATGACCGACGACCGCGTGGAGACCCACGTCGCCGTCGCCGACGCCGAGAGCGCCAGCGGGAAGCGGGTCGTCCACTTCCAGGAGTACTGGGTCCGGCTGCGCGCCGAGGTCCCCGCCGAGCAGGTCGTGTTCGTCGGCCTCGACCAGTCGACGCCCGCGCCGGGCGTGGTCGACGCCATCGCCGGCGCCGACCTGGTCGTCCTGCCGCCGTCGAACCCGGTCGTGTCGGTCGGCACCATCCTCGGCGTCCCCGGCCTGCGCGAGGCCGTGCGGTCGACCGAGGCGAAGGTGGTCGGCCTGTCCCCCATCGTCGGCTCCAGCCACGTGCGCGGCATGGCCGAGCAGATGCTCACCTCCATCGGCGTCGAGGTCAGCGCGGCCGGCGTCGGCCTCAACTACGGCGCCCGCGCGGCCGGCGGGGTGCTCGACGGCTGGCTGGTCGACGAGCGCGACGCCGCCCAGGTGGCGCGGCTCGAGGCGGCGGGGATCCGGGCGGCCGCCGTACCGCTGATGATGACCGACCACGACGCCACCGCCGCGATGGCCGCGGCCGCGATCGGGCTGGTGCGCTGATGCTGGGCGTGACCGCCCCCGACGGCGTACCCGAGATCCGTCCGGGCGACGACCTCGCCACCGCGCTGCTCGCCGCGCTCGGTCCCGACGACCTGCGCGACGGCGACGTGCTCGTCGTGACCAGCAAGGTGGTCAGCAAGGCCGAGGGCCGCATCGAGGACGGCGACCGCGAGGCGTGGATCGACGCCGAGACCGAGCGCCTCGTCGCCCGCCGCGGCCCGACCCGCATCGTGCGCAACCGTCTCGGCCTGACCATGGCCGCGGCCGGCGTCGACGCGTCCAATGTCACCGCCGGGTCCGTCGTGCTCCTCCCGCTCGACCCCGACGCCTCCGCCCGGCGGCTGCGGGCCGCGGTGGCCGAGCGCCGCGGCGTCAACGTCGGCGTCGTCGTCACCGACACCGCCGGCCGCGCCTGGCGCGAGGGCCAGACCGACATCGCCATCGGTGCCGCCGGCCTGGCCGTGCTCGAGTCGTTCGCCGGCCGGGTCGACGCCCACGGCAACCAGCTCGCCGTCACCGCACCCGCCGTCGCCGACGAGATCGCCTCCGCCGTCGAGCTCGCCCAGGGCAAGCTCGGTGCCCGGCCCTGCGCCGTGCTGCGCGGGCGCGCCGACCTGGTCCTCGCCCCCGGCGAGGACGGCCCCGGCGCCCGCGCCCTCATCCGGGCCGACGGGGCCGACCTGTTCGGGTACGGCGCCCGCGAGGCCGTCATCCAGGCGGTCGCCGCCGACCCCGCCGCGCGCACCCCGTTCGGCAGCCCGGTCGACGCCGACGAGCTCGTCTCGGCGCTCGCCCGCGCCGGGATCGCCGCCCGCGCGACGGCGGCGGACGTCGTACTCGTGACGAGGGAGCGGCGCGCCGCCGCCGACATCGTCGCCTTCGCCCACGGCTGGCACCGCGCCGAGACCGACGATGTCGACACCGACCTGCGGTTTCGACCGGTGACTCCGTAGACTCACCGCGTTCGCCGCACGGGCGCGCCTGTCGGCCTGCCCATCACGACCAAGACGAGGTACCCCGCACGTGGCCAAGTCCAGCAAGTCCGAGAAGTCGGAGCGCCGCCAAGTCATCGACGACATCCGGCGCAAGCAGAAGCGTGCCGACAAGCGCCAGGGCATGGCCATCGTCGGCGTCTGCGTCGTGGTCGCACTCGTCATCGTCGGCGCCGCGCTCTACCCGAAGGTCCGCGACATGGTCAACGACCAGAAGTGGAAGGGCAAGAGCGTCGCCGAGATCGGCGCCGCCGCCAGCGTGTGCGGCGAGATCACCGAGAAGGAGGCCACGGGCAGCGGCGAGCACGTCCCCGAGGGCCAGCAGGTCGACTACACCGACGCCCCGCCCGCCTTCGGCGCGCACTGGAACGTCGCCGGCGTCGCCCCCACCCCGATCGGCGACCGCTTCTACTCCGAGGACTCCCGGCCCGAGCTCGAGCAGCTGATCCACAACAGCGAGCACGGCTACACGATCCTCTGGTACGACACCACCGCGAACGACGACTCCGCCGAGGTCTCCGCGATGCGTGCCATCGCCAAGATCATGGACGCCAACGACACCAACCAGCGGCTGAAGTTCAAGGTCGCCCCGTGGACCAAGGCGGACGAGAAGGAGATCGGCAAGTCCTTCCCGAAGGGCCAGCACATCGCCTTCACCCACTGGCGCGTCGACCCCGACACCCAGAAGCAGTACGGCGCCTGGCAGTACTGCTCCGAGGTCAGCGGCGCCGCGCTGAAGAAGTTCATGGACAAGTACCCGTTCACCGACGCCCCCGAGCCCTACGCGTATTGATTTCGCCTTCGCTTCGCTCCGGCATGTCGCGCCGCCTTTGACGCCGTTTCTTCCTCCCCCGCTCGCTCGTTCCTCGCTCGCTCCTCCGTCCAGAAACGGCGGGCGGCGCGACGAGAATCAGCCGCATGTGATGCATGCACGCATCACGTGCGGCTGGATGTCGTCGGGCGCGCCGCGTTGCCTGGACGGAGCGGAGCGAGCGCCAGCGAGCGCAGCGGAGGAAGGCAACGCGCACAAGCGCGCCCGACATGCGAGCGAAGCGAGCCAAACCAACACCGTGAGTCGTTCACGCAGCGCGTCACCCCTGCATGACCGCACCCCTCCCACCAGATCCGTACCGAGCGCAGCGAGGGAAGATCACGCGCCAAAGGGCGCCCGACATGCGAGCGAAGCGAGCCAAACCAACACCGTGAGTCGTTCACGCAGCGCGTCACCCCTGCGTGACCGCACCCCTCACACCAGATCCGTGCGGCCCTGCTCCCTCAGCGCAGCGACCACCCTCTTGACCTCCTGTGCCCGGGCCCGCGTGGTGACGAGGAGCGCATCGGGCGTGTCGACGACGACGACGTCGTCGAGTCCGATGACCGCGACGGTCCGCCCCGAGCCGGGTACGACGATGCCGCTGGCGTCGAGCAGCCGGGTGAGTGCGGCGTCGCCGAGGACGCTGCAGGCGTCGTCGTCGCCGAGCAGGGTGGCGAGCGAGTCGAAGTCGCCGATGTCGTCCCACGCGAACCCGCCGGGGATGGTGACGACCCGACCGGCGGCAGCCGCGGGCTCGGCGACGGCGTGGTCGATGGCGACCTTCGGGAGGGTCTCCCAGAGCTCGACGAGGCGGTCCGGCGAGGCGGCGATGGTGCGCAGGGTGGCGGTGAAGCCGGGGTCCTGCTCGGCGAGGAGGTCGAGCAGCACCGTCGGCCGTACGACGAACATGCCGGCGTTCCACCGGTAGCGACCGGTCGCGAGGTACTCCTCGGCCACCGACACCGACGGCTTCTCCACGAACTCGACCACGCGGCGCGCCGACGGGTGGCCGGGAAGCTGCTCGCCCTGGCGGATGTAGCCGAACGCGGAGGAGGCGAAGGTCGGCTCGATGCCGATGGTGACCAGCCAGCCCTCGCGGGCGGCGGCGACGGCCTCGGCGACCGAGGCGCCGAACCGCTCGGGCTCGGGGATCACGTGGTCGGCTGCGAAGGAGCCCATCACCTCGGCTCCGCGCTGTTCGAGGAGGGCGGCGGCGAGGCCGATCGCCGCCATCGAGTCGCGTCCGGAGGGCTCGGCGACGACGGCGTCGTCGGGGAGCAGGGGGAGCTGGTCGCGGACCGCGGCGCGGTGGGCGTCGCCGGTGACGACGAGCACTCGCCCTCCGGCCAGTGGTGCGAGGCGGTCGTGGGTCTGCTCGAGGAGCGTGCGGCCGGTGCCAGTCAGATCGTGGAGGAACTTGGGCGCGTGCGAGCGCGACAGCGGCCACAGTCGCGTCCCGGCGCCGCCGGCGGGGACCACGGCCCAGAAGCCGGGGATCTCGTCGAGGACCATGGGCCGAACCCTACGGCCCCCGGTCACGCCACCCACGCCTAGGCTCGGGCCGTGACGACGCCGACCACCTTCCCTGCCGTCCTGGCCGCCCGCCTACGCACCGACCCCGGTCAACCGCTGGTGACCTTCTACGACCACGCGAGCGGTGAGCGGGTCGAGCTGTCGGTCACCACCTGGGCGAACTGGGTGGCCAAGGCGAGCTCGCTGCTGATCGACGAGCTGGGCCTGGAGCGGGGCGACCGGATCGCCGTCGACCTGCCGCCGCACTGGCTCGGCACGGTCTTCCTCGGCGCCGCCTGGAACTGCGGCCTGACCGTCGCCGACGCCGACGCCGACGCCCTTGCCGCGGTCGTGTGCGGCCCGGACACGCTCGCCCCGTGGGCCGAACGGAGCAGTGAGCTGGCTGTCTTGGCCTGTGCGCTGCTGCCGCTCGGCGTCCGGTTCGCGGAGCCGGTCCCGTCCGGCGTGAGCGACGTCGGCGTCGACATCTGGTCCCAGCCCGACGCCTTCCAGGCCTGGGACCCGCCGCAGGCCGACGACCTCGCCCTCGACGCGGGCGGCCGGACGCTGAGCCAGGCCGGGCTGTGGAGCGAGGCGGCCGTCGCCGGTCTGGTCGGCGACGGCCGCCTGCTCGCGGTCGCCGACCCCGTCGCGGAGCCGGCGATCCTCTGCGAACCGCTCCTGGCGGGCGGTTCGCTCGTCCTGGTCGCCCGGGCCGAGCCGGAGCGGCTCGAGGCGACGTACGTCGCCGAGCACGCCACGGCCCGCTTCCCCGCCTGAACGACCAGGACGGATCGGTCCGCGGGACTAGACGGTATGACGTGACCCACTTGGGTTAGGTCATACCGTCTAGCCCGCGAGATCGAACTTCTTGCGCTTCTTCAAGAACAGCGGCGCACCGAGCTTCTTGGCCTTCGCCTTCTCCACGGCGTACAGCGAGCCGGTGGCCTTGCTGCGGACGACGACGACCTTGCCACCGCTGGCCATCGGGCCGAGGCCGATGACCCAGTCGTAGCCGCTGAGGCCGGTCTTCATCGTCTTCGCCGGCGCCCACCCGCCCGGCAGGATGCCGGGGTAGAGCGAGAGCGTCGCACCGGCGCGGACGAGCGCGTCCGGGACGCCGTCCTTGTTCCAGCGGCCCATCGGCACGAATCGCTTCCCGGGCACCTGGCCCGCGGCCGCGACCGCCGGCAGGAAGCCGTTGACGCCGTTGCCCGGGTAGACCTGCATCTGCCCGCCCTTCGGCTGGCCCATCAGGTCCGGCACCTGGTCGCCGGTCACGTCACCGACGGCGGCGAGCATCTTCACGCCCGCGAAGCTGCTCGGCAGCACCTGCTCCGGTTGGAACATCCCGCCCCCCGCGCCACGGAACAGCACGGCGGCCTTGTCGCTCTTGCGGATCGCGATCAGGTCGTTGAGCCCGTCGCCGTCCCAGTCGCCGACGCGCAGCACCTGCTTGGCCCACGGCGCCCAGACGTTGGTCTTCACCGTGCCGGCGATCGTCCACCGGCCGCCGGACTTGTCGAGGTCGTGGAGGATCAGCCGCCCGCTCGCCGCCTTGCGTACGACGATGTCCGGGTTGGCCGAGCCGATGTAGTTGCCGTTGAGCTGGCCGAGCGACGCGCCCTGCTGCACCTGCGCGGCGAGCGCCCGGATCGTCGGGAGCTGCGCGTACAGGTACTTGCCGGGGCAGGCCGTCTTGCCGGCGTCGCGGTGCCCGCTGATCGCGGCGAAGGTGCTCTTGCCGACCTTCTGGCTCATCGAGGAGGCGTCGACGCCGGCCAGCGAGAGCTTCCAGGCGAACAGGGCGCCGTACGCGTTGAGCATCTCGGGCGTGGGCTGCGCGGTCTCGTAGTTGCCGATCGCCGACATGGCGAAGGCGTAGTCGTTGTAGCCGAGGGTGTGGGCGCCGACGACGGGCTTGTCGACGCCACCGGCCCGGCCCTCCCAGATCCGACCGAACCGGTCGACGAGGAAGTTGTAGCCGATGTCGCTCCAGCCCCGCGTCTTCACGTGGTAGGCGTAGATGCCGCGGATGATGCCCGGCACGTCGGCCGGCTGGTAGTCGTTCGCGTTCACCGTGTGGTGGACGAAGCCGGCGTTGATCGTGCCGTAGCGCAGCGAGCCCCTGTCGCGCAGCTTCTCGTCGGCGCCCCATTGGGCCCGCG
Source organism: Nocardioides sp. S5-5 (assembly GCF_054954065.1). NCBI lineage: Bacteria > Bacillati > Actinomycetota > Actinomycetes > Propionibacteriales > Nocardioidaceae > Nocardioides > Nocardioides sp. S5-5. Next base: position 1,434,917 of record NZ_CP199913.1, on the reverse strand, counting down.
AGTAGATCTGCGGCTGCGCCACCCCGGTCGGGGCCGCCTGGAGCGCGATCGCGCCGTCGGTGCCCTCGGTGCTCCCCGTGGTGCCCCGGGCCGTGGCTGCGGTGGCCGCCGTGTCGATCGACGGCTGCTCCTGCGCGGTGGCGCTCGGCGTACCCGGGTCGATGACGGCGACCTGGAGGTCGGCCGGCGCGGCGTCGGTCGTCTCGACCTTGACCTGGACCTGGTCGACGTCGCCGACGAGGACCGCCTCGGTGCCGGGGCGGGAGCGCTGGCCCTCGGCGCTGTCGGGGTCGGGGGCGTGCTCGTCGTGGTACTCGGCGGCGGTCCACTCGCTCCAGGTGTCGCCGGTGCGGGTGCGGACGTCGACGGTGATGCCGTCCTCGGGGACGTCGCTGCCGTGCGCCCAGGTCACTCCGACGGTGCCGTAGCCCTCGACCGGCAGCGCGTCGCTGGTGACCTTGTCGCCGCCGTCGGCCAGCTCCTTGACGCTGCCGCGCAGCGTGACCCGGCCGCTGACGCCCTGCGGCGACGCGGTCAGGGGGTACGACGTGACGGTCGGGTCGACGGCGCCGGTCGGCACCGTCACCGGGGTGGTCGCGGCCTGCAGGCTGACCGTGCCGGGAACGGACGTGCCGCCCGGCTCGGCCGGGCGGACCTCCATGGTCACGGTGCGGGCAGCGGGCGTGAGGACGGCGACGACGACGGCCAGGGCCAGGGCCTGCTGGCACAGCGTCACGAACCGGCTCCGCCGGGTGTGCTCAGGGATCTCCGTGGGGTACGGCGACATGCTTCTGCTCCAGACGTGTGTGCGGGGAAGGTGTCACACGAGTAGCAACTTTCACATGCGTCACAGCGCCTGGGAAGAGATCGTGAGTAACTACAAACGTGTAATTTCCACTCGACACGCCGAGCGCGCGCAAATTTGTAGATCGGCTCCGGGCAGGGGTATCCGAGGCGTCTCGGCCCCGCGACGGGGTTCTTCTGCGCCGGGTCGACGCGAATCCCGTGCCCGTTCGCGCCGGGTCAGGGGGTGGGCGGGGCGGGCAGGTCGAGCGTCACGCTCTGGGTCGCCGCGGAGACGGCGACGTCCTGCTCGGTCACCGTGCGGCCGTCGCTCGTGGTGGCGGTGACGTGCCAGGCGCCCGCCGGCAGGGCGAGGTCGACCGATCCCGTCGTGGCCACCCCGGTGGCGTACGCCGCGGGCACGCCGGCGGTCTGTCCGGTTCCGGGCGCGATCGTGACCGTGCCCGCGACGGCGGTCGACGTGCCGACCAGGCGGGTGCGGACGGTGAGCGCGCCGGTGCTCTCGGCCAGGGTCAGGTTGACCGCCTTCGCGGCGTCGCCGGCGGTGACGGTCACGCTCTGGCTGACCGAGGGCCAGAACGTCGACGGCTGCGCGGCGGCGCTGACCGTGTGGGTCCCGGGCGGCAGGTAGACCACCAGTCCCCCGGTGCTGCCGACCACGACCTGGTCGTCGGGAAGGGTGATCCCCGAGACCGCGACGGTCGCCGAGGTCGGCGCACTGTGGCCGCTGATCGGGGTGCCGGCCACCTTGATGGTCACCGGCGTCTCGACCACGGTGACCGACGCGGCGAGCTCGGCGCCGTTGCTGCCGACCACGACGTGGCCCTGGCACTCGCCGGCCAGGGATCCCTTGCTCGGCAGGCTCACCTGTCCGAAGTGACCGCTCGGGAGGGTCACCTCGATGTTCCAGCAGCCGTAGGGCACCTGGGCGAAGGACACCGAGCTCCCGCTGACCGTCTGGGGGCCCAGCGGCGTCACCCCGGACTCCGTCGACCGCAGCAGCACCGTCGCGCCGGTCAGGGCGGTGCCGGCCGGGGACGTCACGAGGTCGACGCGCGCCGCCCGCAGGATCCGGACCATCGTCACCTGGAGCGTCGGGAGGGCGCCGACGGTGTGGTCGAAGGAGTAGGGGCCGCCGACCGAGTCCTCGTACGTCCGCTTCTGGAACCGGACCTGGTAGCTGCCGTTGGGCACGGTCCTCAGCACGAAGGTGCCGTTGGCCGCGCTCGTCGTCTCCAGCGGCTGGCCGTCGGTGCCGTTCGCGACCCCCGACGCGCAGGCGCCGTCGGTGCAGGCGTGCAGGCTCACCGCGACGCCGGACAGGCCGCTCTGCGCGTCCACCGAGGTCACCGTGCCGCTCAGGCTGTTGGTCGCGCGACTCACCGCCATGGCGAAGGCCTGGCCGCTGATGCCGGTCTTGATCTCGACCTGGGCCGTCGACACCACGACGCCGCTGCCGGAGACCTGGAGGGTGTAGTTGCCGGGGATCGCGTCGGCGAACAGGTACCGGCCGGCGGTGCCGCCGACCGCGGCGGCCGTGGCGACGGTGGTCGTCCCCCGCAGCAGCTGGACGGTGGCGCCGGTCAGCGGCGTCTGGTTCTGGTCCTTCACGTCGACCGTGAAGTCGACCGGGATCACGTGCAGCCGCACGGTCGTCGTCACGTCGTTCCCGTCGACGACCCGCACCACGGTGCCGGCGAGCGCCGTGGCCGGAGCGCCGGACGGCTTGACCGTGCGCCAGCCGGGCTGTTGCGCGGTCAACAGCCAGACGCCGTCGGCGATGCCCTCGACCTGGTTGGTGCCGGACAGGGCGAACCGGCCGTCGGGGCCGGTCGTCGCCGGGAAGCGGATCGACCCGAGCTCGGTGCAGTAGTCCGCCTGCGCGGCCGGACCCGCCGGCAGCCAGGCGGTGCAGCGGGTCGCGGTGATCCCCGCGCCGGCCAGGCTGCGTACGTCGACGTCCGGGTCCGTCACCGGGGCGGCGGCGAGGACGCCCTGGACCGTGCCGTCGATCCGGGCCATCGGGTCGAGGGTCGCGTCACAGGTGGTCTGCGCGCCGGGGACGATCGAGATCTGCGCCGAGGTCGCCGGCGCGGTCCCGACCGTGCAGCTCAGGGTCCCGGCCCCGAAGGCGTAGCCCGCCGCCTGCACCCGCACGGTGTAGTCGGTGGGACCGGGCCGCAGCCCGGTGAAGGTGACCACGTTGCCGTCGGTGGCCGAGGTCTGGGTGCTCACCGGCTGGGTGCCGCGCAGCAGCGTGACGATGACGTTGTCGACCGGGTCCGGGCTCCCCGTGTCGTCGAGCCCCAGCGCCTCGACCCGCAACGTGCCGAGCTGGCGCAGGACCGGGCCGTCGGGGGCGCACGGCGTCGCCACCTGGCAGGTGAAGGTCACCGGATCGCTGACGTACTCGCCCTTGGTCGCGGTCAGCGTGTAGGTGCCGGGGCGGATCCTGCCGGCGGCATAGCGGGAGTCCTGCCACTGCAGGTCGCCGGCGCTGTCGGCGGTCACCGTCACGGTCCCGACCGGCGTCGTGGTCGAGGTCACCGCGAAGGTCACGTCCGGGTACGACGGCGCGGTCCCCTCGGTCGTGATCCGGGAGCTGAACGAGACCGGGGACGGGGCGAGGTTCAACGTCAGCACCGACTGCATCTTCTTGTCGGTGAGCACCAGCTCGTCGTAGCCGGGCTTGGTGACCCGGATCCGCTGGGCGTAGTCGGAGGCGAAGTCGACCACGCTCTGCGCGGAGCTGCCGTAGGTCGCGTCGCAGTCGCCCTGCGCGACGATCGCGGTCGCCGAGTCGCGGAAGGCGACGCACCCGTCCCCGGTGTCGCTGGTGGCCGTCGCGGTGATGTGCTCGGGCGTGCTGCCGTCGTAGCTGCCGGGCGCGGTCACCTCGACGAGGGCGCCGCCCACCTGCTGGTTGCCGTCCGAGACCACCTGCGCGGTGAACAGGCCCGGGCTGCGGCCCAAGGTGAGGTAGACGACCGCGACCTGGTTGTCGAGGACGTAGACGTCGCCGGTGTCCGTGCGCCGCCCCGCCGCGGAGGCGGTGAGCCGGTAGCCGCCCGGCGCCAGCGAGGTGAAGTGGACCCGCCCGTCGGCACCGTAGGTCCCGCTGGTGGCGGTGCCGGTGGCGCCGCCGGTCAGGATCGGCGCGATCGTGACATCGGCGCCGGCGAAGGGCTGGATCGCCCCCGTGCTGTCGAGGGCCTGCGGGATCACCTGGATCTCGGCCAGCCGGATGAACTCCAGGTTCTGGATCGTGGTCGAGCCGGGCGCGAGGTTGACGCGTACGCCGGTCAGCGGGGCGTAGGTGCCGTCGGTCATCCGGGCGGTCATCACCCACGGCCCCGCGCGGGGCACCTCGAGCTCGTACGGATCGAGGTCCTCGACCCACTCGCAGACCGTGGTGGCCTGGTCCAGGATCCCCCGGGGCTCGCCGGGGGCCAGGCAGCTGCCGTCGGCGATCGCGGCCGCGCAGCTCGCGGTCGGCTGCGGGTCGCCGTCGGGACTCGCCCAGATGCAGGTGCGGTTGTCGTCCGCGGGCACGCCGCTGGCCACCCGCAGGGTCCCGGAGATGACGGGGAGCTTGGTCAGCTCGGCCGTCGGGGCGATCGCGGTGGTGCCCAGGGGCAGCTGGACCCGGACGATCGCGCTCTCGTACCCGGGCGCGGAGACCAGTACCGAGTAGAGGCCCGGCTCGAGGCCCGTGCCTCCGGGGGCCGGGAGGATGTACTCCTCGTCGCCCGCGAAGGGCACGGTGATCTCGTCGCCGTTCTGGTCCGTGGTGGTGGCATGGCACGGGTCGGCGTCCGTGCAGTCGATCGGGTCGCCGCTGTAGAGGTCGACGGCCGCGCCGCGGATCGTGGACGTCGCCGGCAGGACGCCGCCGCCGAGACGCTCGATCTCGGGGTTCACCGTGACCGCCTGGCCGGCGCCCACCTGGACCGTCAGGACGTCGGTCTCGAACTCGAAGTACGTGGTGGTCAGCTGGTAGGTGCCCGGCTCGACGCCGTTGAAGCGGAAGGCGCCGGCCTGCTGGCCGGGTGCGGCGTTGTCGGCCGTCGTGGTCGTCTTGTAGGTGTTCTCGTCGTTGCTCAGCGTCATCCCGGCGCCCACGACCCGGTCGCCGCCGGGACTCTCGCTGACGACGCCGGCGACCACGCCGCTGCTGGCGACCAGCTCCGCGTCGAGCTTGGCGCGGGACTGACCCCGCTTCAGGTCGACCCGGCTGGTCTGGTCCTGGTAGCCGTCGGCGGAGAACGTGACGATGTAGGTGCCCGGCGCGGGCAGGTCGGGCAGCTGGTAGCGGCCGGCCAGCTCCTTGGTGGTCACCGTGGTGGCGACCCGCTGCTCGCCCTTCTCGTCGGTCGCGGTGACGCTCACGCCGCCGATCCCGCCGAAGTCGCCGCCCGGCTCGAGGCCCTCGACGGTGCCGGTCAGGGCGGCCACGCCGGGGACGAGGCGTACGTCGGCCGTGGCGGTGCCGCCCGCGTCCAGCCTCACGAGCCGGGACTCGGTGCCCAGCCCGAAGCTGGTGATCTGCACGAGGTAGCTGCCCGGGGTGTGCAGGCCGGAGACCGACCAGCTGCCGACCTTCTTGCGCGACGCGCTGCTCGTGGTCAGCGTGCTGGTGCCGTCGCTGATGGTGACCGTCGCGGCACCGACCGGGCCGCTCGGCCCGCGGACCATGCCGGACAGACTGCCGTTGCCGGGCTGGAGGTCGACCTCCATCGGCTTGGTCGGGTCAGCGGTGGCCGCGTCGACGACGAAGCTCTGCGGGTCGTAGCCCGGCTTGGCGAAGGTGACGAGGTAGTAGCCCGGCGCGGTCACGTCGGGGAACGACCAGGTGCCGTCGGCGGTCGTCGTGGCGGTCCGGGTGCGCGGCACCTCGCCCGGCAGGCGCAGCAGCACCGCCGACTGCGGGGTCTTGCCGTAGGCGGCGGGCCGCACCACGTCGGAGGACGCGCCCACGGCGTCCTCGTCGACCAGCGACGTCGGCGCGAGGGTGACCGTCACTCCCGACGGGTCCTCGGCGCTGACCGTGCCGTTGAGCTGCAGGCCCTTGGGCGTGGCTGGCGACTCCGCCCGGATCACCTTGACCCGGCCCTTGCCGCCGGCATCGCCGCCCTTGCCGCTGCCCGCGTCGCCGCCGTCCTTGCCGGAGCCGCCGCTGTGGTGGCCGTCGCCCGTGGAGCCGGCGACGACGCCGTCGTCGGTTCCCGAGCCGAAGCGGTCGGCGAGCGGCGGGATGAACACGACCGCCGCGGTGATCCAGACGCCGACGACCGCCAGCAGCGCGGCGGCACGCAGCCAGCCGGTGCCGACGATGGCCCGCTGCTGGGCGATGCCCCGGGCCCGGCGGACCACCTCGGCCGTGGTGGCCGTGACGGTCCACGAGTGCTGGCTGGTGCTGCCGAACGGTCGCGGCCGGGTCACGACGAGCCGGCCCGGCACCTGCACCTCCGCGCCCGCGGCGATGGTGACGCTGTGCCGCTTGAGGCGCACCTCGAGTCCCGGCGTGGCGCTGCCCTGCAGCTCCGTCGTGGTGTCGACGGAGCCGCCGTTGCGGAGCACCACGCTGAGTCGCCGTCGGCGGATCAGCGACGAGCGCTCGGGGGTGACCTCGAGCTGGAACTGCGCCCGGGGGTTGACGACGAGGGTCGCCTCCCCGATCGCCGTCGGCTCGGGGGCGGGCCGGTTCGTCCCGGGGACGAGGGCCTGGACGGTCACCGCGACCGGGTAGCGGGCCGGCAGCGTGCCGGCCGTCGGCGTGAGCCGGACCTCGATCTCCTCCGAGGCGCCTGGCGCCACCACGCCGCTGCGGATCGGCCCGGGCAGCCAGGACGGGTCCACGCCCACCGTCAGCAGCGTGTAGCTGCGCGGCTCGGCGGCGGTGTTGGTCACGACCGCCGTGAGCACGGCGGGAGTGCCGGCAGCGGTCCGGACCAGCTGCGGGACCCGGATCCCCGGCGGCGGCGCGGGCTCGGTCGGCGGCATGCTCATGGCGTCACACTCACGTTCCTGGTGGCCTGTTGGCTGGCGGCGACGGTCGCGTTGCCCGAGCCGATCGGTGCGGAGCCCTGGGTCCGGCGGACCTGGACGACGTACACCTCGGGGGCGTCGACGTCCGGGAACACATAGCTGCCGTCGGCGGCGGTGCGGGTGGTGCGGTAGACCGCACCGGGGTAGCTGCCGGCACGATAGAGCTCGACGAGATAGCCGCCGCCGACCGGGAGTCCGGAGTCGGCGAGGGTGACCGCGCCCCGCACCGACGCCGCCTTGGCGAGCTCGGGACTGTAGTCGTGGGAGTCGCCGGCGGCGAGCTGCAGGATCGTCGAGGTGGGGCGTACACCGGCGCGGCTGACGCTGACGGTGTAGGTGCCCGGCGGCAGGCCCTCCACCCGGTAGCGGCCGCGCTGGTCGGACGGGACCGACGCCGTGGTGACTCGGTACGTCGAGGAGCCGGAGCTCAGCTCGACCGTCACCTCGCCCACCGGCCGCACGACGTCGTCGTTGCCCGGCTGGGTGACCCGGCCCTCGAGCACCGTCGTGGACGACTTCATCACCGTCTCGATGCCGTTGGAGGTGACCGTGGCGCCGATCGAGGACGGGGTGATGGAGCCGACCTGGTCGAGGGTGACCGACACGGTCTGCGCGGCCAGGTCGGAGCGCGAGAAGGTCACGGTGTAGGTGCCGGGCAGGTCGAGACCGGACACCTTCCAGCTGCCGACCTGCCCCGAGCTCTGGGTGGCGGTCTCCACGCTCCGCACCCCGTCGGTGACCCTCACCGTCACCCCGGCGGCCGGGCCGCCGCCGCTGAGCAGGGCGCGCCCGCTCAGGGCGCCGGACGACGCGCCGAGACTGAGCGCCACGCCGGTCAGCTCCTGGCCGTCCGCGAGGGTGAGGCTCAGCGTCTGCGACGCGTAGCCCTCCTTGCTGGCGGCCAGCGTGTAGACGCCCGGGGTCGGCAGGCGGCGCAGCGTGAACCCGCCGACGTCGCCGCTGCTCAGCGACACCGTCGAGGAGGACGACTCCCCCGACGTCGCCGTGATCGTCACCCCGTCGATCCGCTTGCCGTTCGAGGTGACGCTGCCGCTGATGATCCCGTTGCCGCGGACCAGGTTGATCTCGACGCCGTCGCGCGCCTCGCCGGCCGCGACGTCGACGCGCTGGGTCGAGGTGGCGTACCCCTTCTTGGTGACCACCAGGTCGTAGATGCTCGGCGACGGCACGTTCGCGAAGGTGAAGGTGCCGTCCCCGGCGACCGGGACGGTGTCGACGGTCGCGCCGCCGGTGCCGGCCGGTGCTCCCGTCGCGGGGACGCCGGACGTGACGCTCGTCGTCGTGTCGGGAGTGCGCAGCGAGACCGTCGCGTCCGCGACGTCCTCGCCCAGCACCGTCCCGCTGATCGTGGCGGGGGTGCCGCCGAGCGCCACGTCGAGCCCCGCGATCCGGTGGTCGGCCTCGACGGTGATCGTCTCGGCGTTCTCGACGCCCAGCGACTGCGGGTACCACAGCGGCTCGAACCCGGCCCCGCGGAAGACCAGCTTGTAGTCGCCGGCGGCCAGGCCGTCGATCCGGTAGCCGCCCTCGGCATCGGTCGCGTCGGACGCCAGCGGCGTCACGAGGTCCTCGGCGCTGTAGACGTTGACCGCGACGCCGGAGACGGGGAGCCCGGTCGTCAGCAGCCGCACCGTCCCGGCCACGCCGGAGTTGCCGCTCGACGTACCGGAGCCGTCGGCGGCGGCGATCTCGAGGGCCAGGTTGCGGTCGGCCGCCGACTGGCCGACCAGGCGGGACAGCGCGATCGTCAGCACGAGCGCGAACACGGTCAGCGCGGCGAGCAGGCCGAGCAGGCCGATCGGGCCGCGGGACAGCACCGCGGTCTGCACCATCGAGGCCGTGGTCGCGGGCCGCTGCTCGGGGTCGGGCGGCTTGGGCGCGTCCTGGCCGCGGCCGGTGACGGGAGGTGGCGTGCCCTCGACCAGGTGGACGTCGAGGACGCGCACCACCGGCTGCCCGATCAGCGGACGCCGGCCGCGCGCACGTACGTCGACGACGGCGTGCTCGCCGGGCGCCAGGTCGACCACCGGCGGGTCGAACCGGTAGCGCATCTTGCTCTCGGCGTCGAGCCCGGCCAGCCAGCCGCGCGCCGGCGTGTTGCCGTTGTTGTCGATCAGCAGGCTGAACCGGCCGGTGCGGCCGGCCGTCAGGGTGACCGGGTCGATCCGGACCTGGGTGCTCGGCGCCTCCGGGACGAGCAGCACGAACTCCTCGACCGTGCTGCGCTCGGGAGGGGTCAGCTCCCGCACCTGGACGGCCATCCGGCGCTCGCCCGCCGCCAGACCCGGCGGCACGGTCACGGTCGCGACCAGGGTCCGGGTCTCGTCGGGGAACAGCGAGATCCGGTCCTCGCCGAGCTCGACCCAGGACGGGTCGGCGCCGAGCAGCCGGATGGAGTAGCCGCCGATGACGGTGCCCGGGTTGGTGATCGTGATCGTGAGCGGCTGCGGGATCCCGGCCGAGACCTCGACCCGCGCCGGACTGACGGAGACCCTCATCTCAGCTCGACTCCTCGAGCACGAGATCCAGCTCGGCGTCCTTGCCGGCGCGGATCCGCACCAGACCGGTCTGCTGGGTCCAGCCCGGCATCGTGGCGGTGACGCTGTACCAGCCGGGCTTGAGTCCCGCGACCAGGAAGCCGCCGTTGGGCAGCGCGCCGCCGCGACCGCTCGACGTGGTCCGGAAGGTCTCGGTGCCGCTGCTCACCGTCACCGTGACGCCGTCGAGCAGCCCGCCGCCCGAGCGGGTGACCTTCCCCCGCAGGTCGCCGAGCTGCGTGGTGAGCTGGAGGTCCACGGTCGCGGCCGGGCCGTCCGCCGACAGGCTGAACGGACGGGTCTCCGGGGCGTACCCCGGGGCGGTGACGGTCAGCGTGTAGTCACCCGGCGCGGGCAGGTCGCTGAACGCGAAGCCGCCCACCTTGCCCGTGGTCAGCGTCGTCGTGGACGGCGGCTTCCCGTCGGTGGTCACGGCGCCGCCGACGACGACGGTGACGCCACCGATGCCTCCGGAGGCGCCACGGACCACGCCGCTCACGCTCCCGGTGCCGGCGGTCAGCACCTGGTCGAAGCCGGTGCGGCTCTCTCCCGGATCGAGTGCGACGGTCTCGGTGCGGCTGCCGTGCCCCGCCGCGGTGAAGGTGAGGACGTAGGTGCCGGGCGTCGGCAGGTTCTGGAGGGCATAGGTGCCCACGCCCCCCACGGTCGGAGTCATCACCGAGACCGCCTCGCCGTCGACGGTCGTCGTCACGGTGACGCCGCCGAGCGGTCCGGCTCCGTCCCGGACGACGCCGGCGATCTGGCCGCCGCCGGCACTGAGCAGCACGGTCGGCTGGATCCGGTTCTCCCCGCCCGCGAGCCGCTGGGTCACCGTCGTGGGGCGATAGCCCGCCGCCACGAAGCTGAGCTCGTAGGTGCCGGGCGCCTGCAGCCCGGTCAGCACGTAGCCGCCCGCGCCGTCGGTCGTCGTGGTCGCGGCCGGCGGAGCGTCGGCGGCGCTGCTGAGCAGCCGGGCCGACACCGTGGTGGCGACCGGGACCAGCGAGTCGCCGGGGTCGACCTTGCCCGAGATCGAGCCGTCGCGGCCGCCGATGACCACGTCGATGCCGTCGACGGTGCCCTGCGCCGCGGCCAGGATCTCCTGCGCCTCGGCGCGGCCGCTGCCGGGCGCCGACTGCCCCCCGCCGCCGACCGGGCCGCCGACCGGGCCACCGGCCGGGCCACCGGCCGGGCTGCCGTACCAGACCGTGTCGTAGCCCTTGGCCGAGAACTTGAGCCGGTACGACGTCGGGAAGAGCCCGGCCAGCGTGTAGCTGCCGTCGCTCTGGGTCGCGCCCGAGCTGACCTTGACCATCCGGCCGTCCCGGCCGGTGCGGTAGGCCTCCACCAGGATCCGGCCGACCGGGCTGTCGTCGCTGCGCGCGGTGACCGTGCCGCCGATCTGACCGCCGACGCCCGGCGGCAGCAGGCCGCTCTTCGGCAGGGCGTCGGCCGGGCCGCCCGCGCCGCCCGCCCCGTCGGCCCCCTCGGCGCCCTGTGCGGACGCGGCGAAGAAGGAGGCCGGCGCCGTCTTGGTCAGCGGGTCGCCCGCGAAGACGTTGATCAGACCGAAGAGGAAGATCGCCGCCCACAGCGCGACCACGGACGCCAGGATCAAGAAGGTGAGCAGGCCGCGGCTGATCAGCGGTCGTTGGCGCAGCTGCACCGTGGTGCTGTGACTGAGGGAGGGGTCCTCCTCCACGACGTGCTCGCCGACCGGGGTGCCGACGATCTCGATCCCGGCACTCCGGTCGATCTCCGAGCCGGTGATCATCCGCGGCCCGCGGACCACTGCCATCACCGACGTGGTGGTGCCCGCCTCCAGGCGCAGCGACCCTGGCGAGAGGCGCAGGCTGGTGCCGGCGTCACCGGGAGTGCTGGAGAGGGCCACGTCCAGGGGGACGTTGCCGTGGTTGGTCAGCGCGATCACGAAGCGACCGGACCGGCGTGCCCGCACCATCCGCGGCTCCCGGACCACGCCGAGCAGCGGCCGCGCGGCCACGTCCAGGTCGACGTCGGCGTGCTGCACGGCGCCGGTGGTGTGGGACACCACCTCCACGGTCAACGGGTGGCGGCCCGCCGGCTGTGCCTCGGGCAGGCGCACGGTCAGCTCGAACTCGCCCTCCGCCTCCGGGAAGAGCGGCAGCATGGCCGGCTCGGCATGCACCTCCGCGCCGTCCGCGCCGATCAGCCGGGCCGACAGCCCGTCGATGATGGTGCCGGTGTTGACGACCTTCACCTGGATCCGGGAGACGGATCCGGGGTCCGCGGCGAGCTCGCGCTGCGGGGTCGACAGCTGCATCGGCTTCCACCTGATTTCAGGCACGCTTGAGGCCCGGCGAGAGACTCTGCCGGTGAGCATGCGTTGGGGGCGCCTCGCATCCTAGGAACGACGGCGCGATCCTGCAGGAGAATCGTCAAAACGTCCCGGATCTGCCCGACCGCCTGCGGATCGTCGCGGCCCGGCACTACATTGGCCGTCCATGCCGGCCGCGGCCGGCACCAGAGGTCGGACGACCTCGCACCGGTCGAAGCAGAGGCCTCCCCCCATCGTGTTCATCAGCAACGTCGACGCCGCGCTCGAGCAGCTCGTGCGCGACCGGCTCTCCCTCACCGAGGACGTCGGCGAGGTCTCCTTCGCCACCCCCGACCGGGAGTGGGCGGCCAAGCAGACCCGGATCACCGTCAACCTGTTCCTGTACGACGTGCAGCGCAGCGCCGACCCGTCGCGCTCGGCGACCCGGCCCGAGGAAGGCGAGGCCCGGCGCTTCCGCCGCCCGCAGCCGATGATCCAGCTCAGCTACCTGATCAGCACCTGGGCCGGCGGGCCCCGTGACGAGCACCAGCTGCTCAGCGACCTGGTCAGCGTGCTGGCCGGCACCGAGATGCTCCCCGCCGCGATCACCCCTCCGGGGCTGTCCTCGACGGTGCGGATCTCCCTCGGCGACGACCGGCACGCCCCACGGGAGATCTGGCAGGCGCTGGGCGGGACGCTGCGGCCGGCGGTCCAGGTCAGGGCCACCGTGGCGGCCGACACGTTCTCGTGGGAGGACCAGGCGCCCGCCGTCGAGCGGATCGCCGCCATGGCCGATCGGATCCGGCGATGACGTCGAGTCCCAGGCCCGCCGTACCCGCGCTGCTCGCGGCGGCGGCCCTGCTGCTCGCGGGCTGCGGGTGGTTCGGCGACGACGACACCGAGGGCACCTCGGTGTTCGACGTCGAGCCGGGGATGTGCTTCCGCTCGCTGGAGCAGGTCAAGGCCCAGGTCGGCGACCTCGACCAGGTCTCCTGCTCCGACGCCCACACCCTCGAGGCCTACGCCGTGGTGCCCTACGACAAGGAGGGCAGCACCTTCCCGGGCGAGGACGACCTGACCTCCTTCGCCGACGGCCACTGCGCCCAGGCGTTCCGCGACTACGTCGGGGTGGACTACCTCGACTCCGACCTGTTCTTCACCTACCTGCTGCCCTCGCCCCGCAGCTGGGAGGAGGACGACCGCGACGTGCTCTGCGTCGTCACCACCGCCGGCGAGCCGCTCACCGCCTCCGTCAAGGGCAGCGAGCGCTGAGCCCGCCCCACCGACCCACAGCACCGACCCGCCCACCGACCCGCCCCACCGATGCCGACAGGAGCCCGCGATGCCCCTCCCCGTCGTGAACGGCGCGCAGATGATGTGCAGCTTCGGGGTCTCCCCCGCACCGCTGACGGTGCCGCCGACGAAGCGGACCATGATCGGCAAGCAGCCGGTGGCCGTCATCACCGACGTCCTGCCCCTCGCCAACATCGGCTCGTTCGCGATGTGCAGCTCGCTGGCCAACCCTCAGGTCGCGGCCGCGACCTCCGCGGCACTCGGCGTCCTGACGCCCATGCCGTGCGTGCCCGCGCCGGTCGGCACCTGGGTGGGCGGCGCGCCGTCGCCCCTGGTCGGCTCGCTGCCGGTCGTGCAGAACAGCTGCACCCTCAACTGCGCCTGGGGCGGCGTGATCCAGGTGATCGCACCGGGGCAGTTCACCACCCAGACCGGCTGACGCCCGCACAGCTCGGGAGTGCGAGATCACCGACAGCGCGGCGTGTCTCGGCAGCAGTTTCGTCGTTTTGCACTTTTCGCGCCTCGACATGCAGCACGATTGATCTGGTCGGCTCTTTCGGCCCCCCAGCACCCGAGCACCACCGTCCCGAGAGCGAGTCCGTTGCCATGCCCACCTACACCGCCCCCGGCGTGTACGTCGAAGAAGTCGTCTCGTCACAGAAGGTGCTCTCGGCCGCACCGACAGCCGTCGCCGCGTTCGTCGGGTTCACCGAGCGGGCGCCGCTCGACGACCCCAACGACCCCCAGGGCCTGGCCCCGCGCCTGGTCACCAGCTGGAACCAGTTCGAGGCGCTGTACGGCGGGTTCACCCCGGGCTGCATGCTCCCCCTGTCGGTCTACGGCTACTTCGCCAACGGCGGCAGCATCGCCTACATCTGCCGGGTCCCCAACGCCGAGCCGGCCGGTGAGCCCTCCCGCGTCGAGCTGCCCGCCAGCGACCGGGCGCTCGGCCTGCCCGTCGCGGTCGAGAGCCTCGAGCCGGACGCCGACATCACCGTGCAGATCAGCACCGACGACGCCGGCGCCGACGACGACGCGGCCGCCACGTTCACGATGACCATCCTCGAGGGCGGCGAGCCTGTCGAGTCCTTCCCCGGCCTCGACCTCTCCGGCGGCGCGACCGGCGTCGCGACCGCGGTCAACGGCACCTCGACCAAGATCAAGGTCGACCTGCTGGTCGAGAAGGACGTCGACCTCTCCGGGCAGCTCGAGCTGATCCGCCCGGGCGTCTACGACCTGGTCAAGGCCGCCCCGGTCCCGGTGCCCGTCAACGGCCGCAAGTTCGCCGGCTCCGAGTCCGCGCGGGCCGGCATCAACGGCCTCGCCGTCGCCGAGGACGTCACCATGGTGCTGGTGCCCGACCTCGTCACCGCGGCCACGCAGGAGGACGGGACGATCGACCTCTCGCTGTGGAAGTCGGTGCAGACCGCGCTGATCTCCCACTGCGAGCAGCACGGCAACCGGATGGCGGTGCTGGACGCGCCTCCGGGCATGACCCCGCAGCAGATCAAGGAGTGGCGCAGCGACGTCGCCATGTACGACTCGGCGTACGCCGCGCTGTACTACCCCTGGATCAAGGTCGACAACCCGATCGGCGTCAACGGCGACCGGGAGGTGCTGATCCCGCCGTCCGGCCACATCGCCGGCGTGTGGGCCCGCACCGACGAGACCCGCGGCGTGTGGAAGGCCCCCGCCAACGACACCATGCGCGGCGTCCTCGACATCGAGCGCAATGTCACCCAGAACGAGCAGTCGCTGCTCAACCCGATCGGCATCAACTGCATCCGCCCGTTCGGCACCCGCGGCATCCGGGTCTGGGGTGCGCGGACCCTGGCCTCCGACACCGACTGGCAGTACATCAACGTGCGCCGGCTGTTCAACATGGTCGAGGCCTCGATCCTGACCGGCACCCAGTGGGCGGTGTTCGAGCCCAACGACATCACCCTGTGGGAGGGCGTCAAGCGCACCCTCAACGCCTTCCTGCGCGGGCTGTGGTCGGCGGGCGCGCTCTTCGGCGCCAACGCCGACGAGGCGTTCTACGTCAAGTGCGACGCCGAGACGAACCCGCCCGAGTCGATCGACGCCGGCCTGCTCGTCGTCGAGGTCGGCATCGCGCCCGTGAAGCCCGCGGAGTTCGTGGTGTTCCGGATCAGCCAGAAGAAGCAGTCGGCCTCCTGAGCGGCCGCTCTCCTAACCCCAACGCGCAGACGAGAACCAAGGATCTGACATGCCCAACGACGCACTCATCAACAACGACCCCATCGTCTCCAGCAACTTCTTCCTCGAGATCGACGGCTCGGTCGTCTCCATCCTCAGCAGCGTGTCCGGCCTCGACGTCGAGGTCGACGTCGTGAGCATGGAGCAGGCCGGCCCGAACGGGAAGGTGCAGGTGGTCAAGACGCTCGGCAAGGCCACCAAGGCGCCCGACATCAGCCTGGTCCGGATGGCGCCCCCGGACTCGACCCAGGACAAGATGTGGGGCTGGTTCAACGACATCCGGGACAAGGGCATCCTGCTCAGCGACCGGTCCAACAACCGCAAGAACGGCTCGATCGTCATGTACGACTCGACCAACGCGGAGATCGCCCGGTTCAACTTCACCAACGGGTGGCCGAGCAAGATCTCGACCGACCAGCTCAGCATCGACTCCAACGACCCGGTCAAGGAGACCATCACGCTGACCGTCGAGAGCCTGTCGCGCGTCAAGTGAGCGGCCTGCGGACGACCTACGAGTTCACGCTCCCGCGGGGGTACGTGGACGACGACGGGCAGGTGCATCGGACCGGCACCATGCGGCTGGCGACGGCTCGCGACGAGTTGGAGCCGCTGCGGGACCCGCGCGTCACCGGCCCGGACGACCCGCGGCTGACCGTGCTGGTGCTCGCCCGCGTGATCAGCGAGCTCGGCAGCCTGCCCCAGGTGACGATGCACGAGATCGAGGGTCTGTTCGCGGTGGACCTGGCCTACCTGCAGGACTTCTACGGCGTGATCAACTTCGGCAACCAGGCCGAGTTCGACGCGCTCGTGCAGGCCCAGCAGGGCACCCAGCTGGTGGTCGACCAGCCGGTTCCGGGGCAGACCGCCGCCCCGGAGCCGGCGGCGCCCGCCGAGCCCGCCGCTGAGCGGTCCGCCGACGCACAGGTCACCGCCCAGGTCGGCGCCGAGTCCCGTCCCACCCTGCGGCACGCCGTCGAGGAGCTTCCGCGGAAGAACGGTTGAGGCCCACGGCATGTTGCGCTACCCCACCGACGCCCTGTGGCAGGAGATCGCCTACCTGGCCTACCACCTGCACTGGTCGATGGGCGAGCTGCTGGACCTCGAGCACATGGACCGGGTCCGGATGGTGCGGGCGGTCGTGGCCCTGAACGAACGAGCCTGGGAGGCGGTGCGCGAGCATGGGCAGTAGCAGTGTCACCCCGCTGGGGGGCGACCTCCCCGCGGCGAACCGGTTCGTCTTCGAGCTCGACGGCACCGAGATCGGCGTCTTCCGGGAGGTCCACGGCCTCCAGGTGACCGTCGCGGTCCACGAGTTCGCCGAGGGCGGGCAGAACGCCTACGCCCATCGGATGCCGGGGCGCATGACCTGGCCGAACCTGCTCTTCAAGCGGGGGCTGACCGACAGCAACGCCCTGTTCGAGTGGTTGGAGCGCAGCTCCGGCGAGGGCTTCGCCGCCGCGGGCAGCAAGCTGACCCGGTCCACCGGCGCCGTCACCGCGATCGACACCACCGGGGCCCGGCTGCGCTCGTGGGAGTTCCTCGACGTCTTCCCGGTGCGCTGGCGCGGCCCGGACTTCTCGATCGGCAGCCCGACGCCGCTCGAGGAGGAGCTGGAGGTCGCCCACCACGGGTTCCGGGCCAGGACCGTGACGTGACCGAGGACGCCGCACCGGCCACCGACGCGACCCGGCTCGGCCGGGCCGCCGCCGGCCGGCTCCGGCTGCCCGGCGCGGCGGTCCGCCCCGGCCAGCGCCAGGTCGGCATCCTGGCCCGCTCGGTCGGCCGCTTCGCCAACGGCGTCTCCCGTCCCGTCGACGTCCGCGTCGCCCTGCGCGGCCCCGGGCTCTCGGCCGGCGACATGCGCCCGCCGCGCTGGTGGACGCCGATGCCGCAGGACGGGGCGGACGGACCGGTGGCTCAGGCTGGAGACCGGGCTGGGGACGGGGCTGCCGTCCGACCCGCCGGAAGTGCGCCGGCCGGCGGGCCCGCACCCTGGCTGCGCGGCACCCGGTCGGTGGGCGCCGGCACCCTGCCCGGCCGTGGTCTGCCGCGCGCGGCGCGGACGGTCGAGGACGAGCAGAGCTACACGCCCGGCGGCATGCTCACCAACCTCACCTCGGTCGAGGCCCGGGTACGCCGCCACTCCGAGGTCACCGCCTCCGGGCCGATGCTCACCCAGGTCGACCGCCACAAGCTCACCGCCGTACGGCGCCCCCCGGTCGAGGGGCCCGCCGCCCCGGCACCCACGATCCGCCGCTCCCCCAGCCGTCCGGCTGCGTCCGCGTCGGCCGCGCCGAGTGCTCCGGCAGCCGCCCCGAGCGCTCCGGCAGCCACCCCGAGCGCTCCGGCAGCCACCCCGAGTGCCTCGGCGGCCACGACCCCGACGGCTCCGGTGACCCCGACCGCCGCAGCCACGCCCGCGTCGGCCGCATCCGTGCCCTCCTCCGTCGCGGCGGCCGTGCCTGCCGGCGCCGCTGAGCGGGCCGCCGCGCCGGGCCCGCGGGCGCCGTGGAGCCTGGCGGCCACGCCGACGCGGTTCTCCCGGAGCCTGGCGTCCCGGCCGCTGCGCACCCGGCCCCTGAGCGCCCCCACGGCTGCGATGCCCCAGCCCGGCTCCGCCGCCGGCCCGACTCCGACGGCGCTGGCCCCGACGACCCCGATCCGCGCCGCCGCGGTCGGGCTGCTCGATCGCGCGCCCGCCCTGCCCGGTCCCCTGCTGCTCGCGACGCGAGGTGCGGCAGCTCCCCCCACGGCAGCTCCCCCGACAATCGCTCCCCCCGCGACCGCGCCGGCCACGGGGGCATCGACCGTGCCGCCGCCGACCGCGCCGACCACGCCGACCACGCCGACCACGCCGACCACCTCGGGACCCACGGCCGGCCCGACCGTGCGCCGCCACGCCCGCCGAGGCACGGTGCCGAGCTCGCCGGCACCGGAGCCGGCCGTGGCGATGCCGGACCAGCTCGTGATCCGCCGCTGGACCCGGCACGGCCGCAGGAACACCGCGCTGGCGACCGGGTTCGGCGCCGACGCACCGATCCGTCCGGCGACGGCCGGCGCCCTGCGTACCGCGGCGCCGCCCGCCGGTGGCGCCGCCGCCGCGCCCGCGACGCCTCCCGCACCCGCCGGTGGCCCGGCGTCGCAGCCCGCCGCCTTCACGACCGCGCCCTGGGTCGCCGCCGCGGCGTCCCGCGCGCCGAAGACGGCGGGCGGCGCGCCGCTGATCGGCCGGCGACCAGCCCCGCCGACGACCGCTCCCGCTCCCCCAGCCGCCGCACCGGCACCGGCACCGGCACCGACGCCCTGGAGCCCCGCATCGCGCCCGGCCGGCGTCACTGCTCCCGACCAGCCGGCCTCGCCCGCCCCACCCGAGGTGGCGACCGCACCGGACGACACGGCCGCAGCGGCCGGCCCGGTCGCGACGCCCGCACCGGCAACCGCACCCGCGTTCGGCGGGGCCTGGGCACCCGCGCCGGGCGACCAGCCGCGCGCCGAGGCAGGCATCCTGGAGACGGGCACCGCCGCGCTCGCGGCGCCGGTCCGCATGGCCATCGGCCGGCGCGGTCCGGCGTTCCCCACGATGGCGCCGGCTCTCTCGGCGGCCGGCCCGGCCCGGCCCGACCCGGCCCAGCCCGACCCGGCTCCCGCCGGCGCGGCCGGGCCCGCCTCGACCGCCCTGCTGCGCAGCCTCCCGGTCGCCCCGCCGCGGACCGGGCCGGTGACCCGCGACCCCGCCGGCACCCCGACGGCGCCGGCAGCCACGACAGCGCCCCCGTCAGCATCCCCGGCGCGCCCCGCACTCCCGGCGCCGCTCGGCGCACCCGGTGTCCCGGCCACGTTCACCGCTGCCGACATCGAGCGGATCCGCAGCGGCGCCGGCTCGCTCCTGGAGCGCACGGCCGACCTCTTCGCCGCGGCACCCCTCGCCGCGGCACCCCTCGCCGCGACGCCGGCCGCCGGATCCGCCGTCAGCCCGTCCCACCCAGCATCGAGCCCAGCGCCCGGGTGGGAGCCCGACCGCAGCCCGGGAGGTCCTGCCGTGTTCCATCCGACCAGCACCGACAGCCACGCGTCGGCCTCCCGTCCCGACCCGTGGCGGGGCGGCGTACCCGACCCCTGGACCGAGATGACCGAGGCGCCCGACGAGGCCGAGCCGACCGGCGCCACCCTCGACCGGATCGTGGATGCGGTCGTCGAGCGGATCGAGGACCGCGTGATCGACGAGCTCGAGCGCCGCGGCCGCCACGAGTGGCGGGTGGTCTGAGATGCCGGAGCTGGAGAAGGCGTTCCTGGAGCTCGAGGGCGGCGAGCGGCTGCCCTGCCTCTACAACCCCGAGACGCTCAGCGTCGGGCGCCGCAACAACTGGGTGTCCAACCCGATGCCGGGCAAGGGCGTGCCGACCCTGCAGTACGCCGGCGCGGGCGGCGGCTGGATGCGGATGGACCTGCGCTTCGACACGACGGCCGACGGCACGCCGGTCACCAAGCACACCGGCAAGATCCTGAAGCTGATGGAGGTGGACCCGAACCTCCCCGGCACCGACCTGGAGCGCAACAACGCCCGGCCGCCGACCGTGACCTTCCACTGGGGGGACCTGCACTCGTTCCGAGCGGTGGTGTCCGACATCCGGCTCAGCTTCACCTACTTCTCCTCCGGCGGCGTACCGCTGCGCGCCGAGATCCAGCTCGAGCTGCGGCAGTACGAGAGCTCGGACGCGCTCGGCCCCCAGAACCCGACCTCGGGGACCCCGAAGCCGAGTCGCGTGCATCGGGTCCAGCCCGGCGAGACCCTGGACCGGATCAGCGCGCGCTACTACGGCGACGCGACCCGGTGGCGCCGGCTGGCGCGGGCCAACAACGTCGAGGACCCGCTCGCGCTGCGCCCCGGCGACCTGCTCGACATCCCGCGGGAGGGCTGATGCCCACCTCGACGTCGGCGATGCCCGTGCCCGCGGCCTTGGAGGTCGCGGGGGCGCCGCTCAGCGCGCAGCGCCTGGAGCTGCTGACCTCGCTGCGGGTGGAGACGGCGGTCAACCTGGTCGGCCGGCTGACCCTGCGCTTCGCCGACGTGGGCTACCAGCTGTCGTCCGGCGAGGTCTTCGGCATCGACGCGGCGCTGCGGGTGATCGTGCCCGGCGCGCAGCAGGTGCTCTTCCACGGCACCGTGAGGAGCATCGCCCTCGACCACTCGGCCGGGCAGGTGCCCGAGCTGGTGGTCGTCGCCGAGGAGCCCACCTGGCGTCTCGCGCGGGACACGACGATCGCGACGTACGAGCAGATGTCGGCCGCCGACGTGATCAACGCCCTGCTCCGGGCGGCCGGTCTCCGGCTGGCCAATAAGGCGCCCGCCCTCACGAGCCACCGGCCCGAGTACACGGCGAAGATCGGGTCCTCGCTCGCCCATCTCGACGAGACGGTGCGCGCCCACAACGCGATGTGGTGGTTCGAGGCACCCGACAAGGTGCATGTCGACCCGGTCGGCGCGGTCGTCCCGGCCTCGGTGCGGCTCGGCTTCCCCCGCAACGACGGCAATGCGACCCCCGACCAGCGCCTGCTCACCTTCTCGGTCAAGGCCACGGCGGGTGCGCCGCGGGAGACCGAGGTGACGGGCTGGGACCCCAAGACCAAGCAGTCGATCGCGGGCACCGCCCGGGCGGAGCCCGCCGAGCAGCATCACTTCGCGCAGCTCACCCGCCGCCCGGTGGGCGGCCCCAGCGACCGGGCTCTGCGCACCAACGCCGGGACGCCCCAGATCCAGGCCGAGGCGCTGACCCTTGCCAGGTCGATCCAGACCTCGATGGACTCCGACGCCCTGATCGGCCGGGGCACCGCCCTCGCCGACCCGCGGATCCGCCCGGGCGTGGCGGTCGAGATCACCGACGTGGGGCCCTCGTCGGGCACCTACCTGGTGACCCGGGTCGAGCACGTATACGACCGGCGCGGCTTCCACACCACCTTCCACACCGGCAGCCACCGGCCGCGCGGCCTGGTCGACACCCTCGGCGGGGTCCGGGCCGAGGCACGGGCCGAGGGGATCCAGGTCGGCATCGTGACCAATATCAGCGACCCCGAGAACCTCGGCCGGGTCCGGGTCAAGCTCCCGTCCCTGCTCGGCGACGACGTCGAGTCGGCATGGGCACGGGTGTCGACCTTCGACGCCGGCAACGGACGCGGGGCCACCTTCTTGCCGGAGGTCGACGACGAGGTGCTCGTCGGCTTCGAGGAGGGCAGTCTGCGCCGCCCGGTGGTGCTCGGCTCGGTCTTCGGCGGCAAGAACAAGCAGCCCGAGCTGGGACGCCTGCTCGGGCAGGGCAAGGTGAACACCCGGCGGCTCACCTCACGCACCGGGCACGCGCTCGAGATGGTCGACGAGGCGGGCAAGGAGGCCGTGCTCCTCAAGCACGGCCGCAAGGAGATGTCGATCAAGCTCGACGAGGCCTCCAACAGCTTGACCATCGAGGCCAAGGGCGGGGACCTCAAGCTCACCAACGGGCAGGCCACCGTCACCCTCGCCCGCAACGGCGACATCACCATCGACGGCACCGCCGTCAAGATCAAGGCCAAGGGCAACCTGTCCGTGGAGGCCACCGGCGCGACCAGCCTGAAGACCCCGGCGACCCTCAACATCGAGGGCAGCAGCACCACCGTCAAGGGCACGGGCAGTGCCACCTTCGAGGGCGGGATGACGACGATCAAGGGCGGGACGGTGTTGATCAACTGATGAGCATCGTGCCTGGAACCGGCCGCCCGGCCGAGGACGACTCCTCGTTCGTCGGGCGGGGATTCAGCTGGCCGCTCGGCGTCGACCAGACCGGGACCATCCGCCTCGCCGACGGACCGGCCTCGCTCGACCGGGCGATCACGCTGGTGCTGACGACCGCGCCCGGCGAGCGGCTGATGCGACCGGAGTTCGGCTGCCGGATCGCCGAGCTGCTCTTCGAGCCGGTGACCGGCAACCTGCTCGGTCTGATCGCGCAGTACGTCCGCGAGGCGCTGGCCCGCTGGGAGCCGCGGGTCGACGTCGAGGACGTCGTGGCCACGCCCGACCCGGCTCAGCCGTCGCTGGTCCGGGTCGCCATCAGCTACCGGGTGCGGGCGACCAACGACCGCCGCAACCTGGTCTACCCGTTCTACGTCATCCCGCACGACGCCGAGTGAGCCGAGGACCCGACCCATGCCGCTGCCCACCCCCAGCCTCGACGACCGGACCTTCCAGGACATCGTCGACGAGGCCAAGCGCCTGATCCCGCTCTACTGCCCCGAGTGGACCAACCACAACGTCTCCGACCCCGGGGTCGCGCTCATCGAGCTGTTCGCGTGGATGAGCGAGATGATCCTCTACCGGGTCAACCAGGTCCCCGACCGGCTCTACTCCCACTTCCTCAACCTGGTCGGCATCGAGCCGTTCGCGCCGTCGGTCGCCCGCACCGACCTGACCTTCTGGCTCTCGACCGCCCTCGACGTCCCCGTCGTCGTGCCCGCCGCCACCGAGGTCTCCACCCTCGCCTCGGGCGAGGCGGACCGGGTCGTGTTCAGCACCCTGCAGGACCTGAGCATCGCTCCCCCGCGCCTGGACGCCGCGATGACGGTCAGCGACGGCGGTCGGAGCGTGGTCGACGTCTGGGACGACGTCCGCTTCGACGCCGCCGGCGTGCGCTGCTTCGCCTCCCCCGACCTGTCGCCGGGCGACACCTTCTGCCTCGGCTTCCGCGACAGCCTGGCCGGGGTCGTGCTGCGCCTCGACATCGACGCCGAGGCGGAGGGCATCGGCGTCGACCCCACCAACCCGCCCCTGGCCTGGGAGATCTGGAACGGCGAGGGGTGGATCGGCTGCCGGGTCTTCGAGGACACGACCGGCGGCCTCAACCGGGCCGGCGCGATCTCCCTCCTGGTGCCGATCGAGCACGCTCCCCATGCGGTGGGCAACCTCGCGGCGTACTGGCTGCGGGCCCGGCTCCTGGCCCCGTCGGCCGGCGAGCCGACCTACCGCGCGTCCCCCCGGGTGCGCGCCGTCAGCGCCGCGGCGATGGGCGGCACGGTGACCGCAGAGCACGCCGAGCGCTTCCCCGCCGAGCAGTTGGGCCGCAGCGACGGCTCACCCGGCCAGGCGTTCGCGGCCGGGCACGCCCCGGTGCTGCCGCGCCGCCCGGACGAGGTCGTCGAGGTGGTCGACGGCGAGGAGACGGTGCGCTGGACGGAGGTGCCCGACTTCTCCGCGTCCGGGCCCGAGGACCGGCACGTGGTGTGGGACGACAGCACCGGGACGGTGCGGTTCGGTCCCCGGATCCGCTACCCCGACGGCTCCACCCGCCAGCACGGCGCCATCCCGCGCGACGGCACGTGGATCCGGGTGTCCGGCTACCGCTCCGGCGGCGGCCGCGCCGCCAACGTCGGGGTCCGCACCCTCACGGTCATGCGCTCCTCGGTGCCCTACGTCTCGGGCGTCGTGAACCTCGCCCCCGCGCGGGGCGGAGTCGAGGCCGAGTCGGTGGCCGAGGCCAAGGAGCGGGCCCCGCTGACGCTGCGCACCGGCCAGCGCGCGGTCACGGTCGACGACTACGAACGGCTCACCCTGGAGTCCTCCACCGAGGTGGCCCGCGCCCGCTGCCAGAGCGCCCAGCGCGGCAACGGCGCGGTCCAGCTGCTCATCGTGCCCCGCGTCCGCGGGGAGGTCGCCCAGCACACCCTCGACGACTACGCGCTGACGCCCACCCTGACCGAGACCGTCTCCCGGCACCTGGACCGGCACCGGATCGTCGGCACCGCCGTCGAGATCGGGACCCCCTACTACCAGGGCGTCTCCGTGGTCGCCCTCGTGCATGGTGAGCCCGGCCGGCCGCCCGCGCTGGTCCAGCAGCGCGCCGTGGAGGCGATCAGCCGCTTCGTCAACCCGCTCGTCGGCGGCACCGACGGGGCGGGCTGGCCCTTCGACAGCGACCTCAACGGCGCCGCGGTGACCCAGCTGCTCGAGTCCGTCGAGGGCATCGCCCGGGTGGAGGAGACCCTGCTCTACGAGTACGACCTGCGCACCGGGCGCCGACTCGGCGCGGCCAAGGAGGTCATCCGGCTGGACCGGCGCTCGCTGTTCCTCGCCGCCGCCCCGCAGGTGATCGTGCGATGACCCTGTCCCCCATCGTCACCCGGGTGCCGGCCGGCCGCGTCCGGCCTCGCCGCGACCCCGACTGGATGCTGCAGCAGCTCCCGGTGTCGATGACCGGCGAGGACTTCTTCGTCCGGTTCGTGTCGATCTTCCAGCACGTCGGGACCACGCTGCTGGAGGACGCCGACACCATCGAGCACCTCCTCGACCTCAGCGTCGCGCCCCCGGAGATGGTGCGCTGGCTGGGCTCCTGGATCGGGCTCGGCGCGCTCGACGCCTCGCTGCCGGAGGGCCTGCAGCGCCGGATCGTGTCCAGCGCAGCCCAGACCCTGGCCTGGCGCGGCACCAGCCACGGGCTGCGCACCTATCTCGAGCTGGTGACCGGCGCCGCCGTCACCATCGAGGAGGGCGGCGGGATCTGGGCGGCCGGCGAGGCGCCGGCGGACACGGCCTGGGTGCGCCTGCGGCTGGAGTCGACCGGCATGATGTCCGAGGCGGAGCTGGTCGAGGTCGTACGCGACGAGGTCCCCGCCCATGCACGCAGCGAGCTCCACGTGGCCGGCCGGCTGCTGTGGTCCTCGGCGGACGACGAGAAGGAGGCCGGCCGATGACGGCCGGAGAGCAGACCTTGAGCGGATCACCCGTGACCTGTCCCGAGTGCGGCACCCAGGCCAACGTCGCGCTGAGCCAGCGCGACGCGGCGGACTTCTGCGCCCGCTGCGACTACCCGCTGTTCTGGACGCCGCAGGACATCCAGCTCGGCGACCGGGACACCGACGGAGCCACGCTGCGCCGCCTGCCCGGCACCGCGGGCCAGGTCACCGTGGCGTCGGTGCCGTGCCCGCACTGCGGCGAGGTCAACCCACTCGCGGCCCAGACCTGCACCCGGTGCGGCCTGCCGATGGTGCTCGCCCCCCTGCCGGAGCCCGAGCCGGAGCCGGAGCCCGTGGTCGTCGTACCTCCGCCGGCCCCGCCGCCGCCCGAGCCGCGCTCGCTGTGGTGGCTGTGGACGCTGCTGGGCGTGACCACGCTGCTGCTGGTCGCCCTGCTCGTGTGGTGGCTGGCGTCCTGACCGGCTCTCAGCCGGCGTCGGGGTCGGCCTCGATCTCCGCGACGACCTGCGCCGGCTCGGCGCCCAGGGACACCGCGACCAGGCCCGTCAGGTAGCGGTCGAAGATCTCCACGTTCGCGGCGGAGAGGTCGTTGACGATCGCGTCGAGCAGGTCGTCGTCCTCGAGGATCTGCCGCGGCAGGGTGATCAGCTCGATGCCGGTGCGCAGCCGCGCCTCGCCCGTGTCGTGGTCGAACTCGAAGGCCGCCGCCACCAGGCCGTGGTTGATCCGGTGCAGCAGCTCGGCCATCGCGGGCCACCGCTCCGGTGCCGGGTCGACCGGCGAGAGCGAGTAGAAGACGAACCGGTCCGCGTCGTCGTCGGTGATGGCGAGGGCCGACCAGGCGCCGTCGGTGCCCTCCACCTCCATCGTGAACCCGGTGCCGTCCTCGAGCGCGGTCACCGGCCAGCCGCCCTTGTCGTAGACGCGGGCGGCCGCGCGCTGGACGGGTCCGTGGCGCACGGCCTCGGCCGGATCGGTGCTCACGCGATGCCCTCCTGGACGCGGCGCGCCACCTCGAAGTCGACGTACTCGAGGTTGCCCTCGTAGAACGGGTCGGTCCTCGGCAGGCTGCCGACGAGCTGGTAGAGCTCGGCCATGTTCGCCTTCGCGACCTTGGCGGCGAACGCCGGGTCGAACTGATGCACCGGGGCGACCTGCTTGGCGGCCTGCTTCTGCCCGTCGAGCTTGGCCCGCTTGTCGCGGTCGGAGCTGGTCCGGGACAGCTGGTCGGGGGCGACGCCGTTGGCGTGCTGCTCGCCACGGACCTTGGCGAAGGACTTCTCCGTCTTGTCCTCCCCGCGCAGGAAGTTGAGCAGGACCGATCCCTTGCCGCGGTCCTTCTTGCCGTGGTAGCCGAGCTTGTTCTTCTCGTCGACCAACGCCTTCGCGTCGGCGTGCTTCGTCTTGAGCTCGGCGATCTTCTTGCTGATCTTGTCCGGCAGGCCCGTGATGGCGCCGGCGACCTTGGAGGGCAGCTCCTTGATCTTGTCGAGGGTGCCCTTCTCCTCCTTCTTGCCGCCGCCGGGCCCGTCGTCGAGGCCGAGCTTCTCCTTGACCGCGTTCTTGGCGGACTCGATCTTCTCGGTCACCGTCTTGGGGTCGCCCTCGGCGTCGAGACCGTCGAGCACCTTGTCCCGGATCTCGTAGTGACGCATGCCGTCGATCTCGTTGTCGCGGATGCCGTAGCCCTTGAGCAGCTTGCGGGCGTAGTCCAGCTTGTGCTTCTGCGCCGAGACGATGATCACGTCGATCGAGGTGCCGATGTCGTACTTCAAGACGTCGCGGGACGCGCCCTCCTTGTGCTTGACCCCGAAGTCCTTCTTGGCGGTGGAGGACTGGCTCTCGTTGACGGTGTCGTAGATCTTGTGGCCGAGCTGGTGGGCGTAGTCGGTGATGGTCAGCGTGAGCTTCGCGGCCGCGGGGATGCCGAACCCGCCCGCGCTCGCGATCTCGGCGACGTGGAGGCCGAGCATCGTGATGTTCTTGGCCAGCCCGAAGGTGGCCTTCTCGACCAGCTGCGCGTTGCGGGAGTTGACCCGCTGCAGCGAGGCCGCCAGTGGCCCCTTCCGTGCGATGACGGCCTCGTCGACGGTGACCAGGCCCTCGCCGAGCCGCTGTCCCAGGGGAACCAGCTCGATGGCCTTGTCGATGGTGCCGAGGGAGGCGGTGATCAGCCCGACGATCGGGAGGGCGGTGCCCACGTCGCTGATCACCTGCGTCGAGCCGCCGAACTTCTCCACGCCCTCGCGCGCCGAGCGCAGCGTGATCTTGGTGATCTTCGCGCCCGAGCTGAAGGCGCCGACGGCCGTCTGGGTGGCCTTCAGCCGGGCACCCGGATCGGCCATCCCCTTCTTGATGTCGCGGATCTGGTCGGCCAGCCCGAGCAGCTGCGAGAGCAGGTTGAAGATCTCGGCGAGGCCGCCGACGCTCTTGGCGGCGAGCTCGTTGGCCTCGCCCGGCACGCCCTCCTTGTCGAGGTAGCCGCGGCTGATCAGCTGCTTGTTGAGCTGCTTGTCGCCCTTGCCTACCAGGCCGGTGACCGTCTTCGCGGTCTTCATGCCGCCCTGGGCGTCGAGCAGGTCCTGGTCGTGCCCGTAGCGCTCCTCGAACCCCTTGCGCGCGGAGTCCTTCTTGATCTGCTGCTCCTCGCCCTTGCTGACGGGGCGCTCCTCGGCGATCTCGGCGACCTTGTCCATGCCCTTCTTGCGCGCGCGCTGCCCGTCCTCCTGGCCGCGCTGCTCGAGGGTCTCGCCCTTGCTCTGGACGTTGCGGGCCCGCCGACGCTCGAGCTCGCGCTGCTCGGCGACCTTCTTGGCGGCGCCCTTGGGGGACATCGGGGCGCCGAAGGACGCCTCGTTGTCCTCCAGCTTCTTGGAGATGTCGCTCTGCTCCAGGGCCCGGGCCTCCGAGATCGCCTCGCGGACCTCGTTGAGCGCCTTGTCGAACTCGTCGTAGCGCAGCGGCCGGAACGCCCGCAGGTCCTCGGGCGCCTTGGCCCACAGCTCGTCGACGGCCTGCTCCTCCGCGAGGTCGGCCTGGGCCCGGAGCTCCTCGGTCTCCGGCTGTCCCTGGATCACCTCGTAGCGCGCCTTCGAGCGGACGTAGCGCTCCAGGTCGAGCTGGTCCTTGAGCTTCATCTCGAGGTCCTTGAGCGCCTGCGGCTTGAACCGCGGGTCGGTGCTGCCGGCGTACTCGCCCTTGATCTTCGCCGAGACCTCCTTGTTCTTGGCGTTGACCTCCTTGGCCTTGTGCCGCGTGGCCTTGTCCTTGGCCTTGAGCTCGGCGCGAGCCTTGATCAGCTCCTCCTTGCGCTTCTTCGCGTCCTCGGCCTTCTTCAGCTCCTCCGGCGACTTCTCCTTCCTCTTGAAGGGGTTCCACCGGTGGACGCCGGACTCGCCGGACACGACGTGACCGAGCTCGTGGGCCAAGACGTGCCGACCATGCTCCGAGCCGGCGTCGAACATCCCCTCACCGAAGTAGATGTCCTTGCCGGTGGTGAAGGCGTCGGCCGAGATCGAGCGGGACAACCGGGCCGCGGTGGCGTCGCGGTGGATCCGGACGTCCCCGAAGGACTGGCCGAAGGCGGACTCCATCGACGACCTGACCGGGTCGGGCAACGGCTCCCCGCCGCCGCGGCGCGCGCGGATCTCCTGCCGGGCGCCGGGGTCGAGGTCGCCCCCGGCGAGCCCGATCCGCCCTGGCGCCGCCGCGCTCGGGGCGCGCCGGATCCGGCCCTCGTCGCCGACCGCGCCGTCGCCACCGGCGCGGGCACCGCTCAGCGCCAGTGTCCCTCCGCGCGCCGCGAGCCGGGCCAGGGCCGCCTGGGCACGCGACTCCGCCTCGTGCTCGGCATGGTCGTCGGCCGCGCCCACCCGCATCGGCTGCTCGGTCAGCGGCGCCGGAGCGTCGTGCTCGTGGCCGGCCTGGGTCCGGTCGTGGTGCTCACTCATCGAAATCCTCCGTCTTCACCATCCGGCCGAGCTTGCGCAGCTCGCCGGCGATCGCCGCGTTGACGTGCGTCAAGGACACACCGGTCCCCTCCTCGACGGCCCGGAACGCCGCCGCGAGGACGATATTGCGGATCTGCCCGCCGGTGAGGTCGAACCGCGCCGCGAGCGCCGCGACGTCGAGCTCCTCCACCGGCATCCGACCGTCGGCGAGGTGGCGCTGCCAGATGGCCCGCCGCTCGTCGACGCTCGGCTCGGTGAAGTGGACGACCTCGTGGATCCGGCGCAGGAAGGCCTCGTCGATATTGCCCGGCAGGTTGGTCGCGAGGACCACCACACCGTCGTACGCCTCGAGCCGCTGGAGCAGGTAGGACACCTCGAGGTTGGCGTACCGGTCGCGGGCGTCCTTGACCTCGGCGCGCTTGCCGAAGACGGAGTCCGCCTCGTCGAAGAAGAGCACCGCGTTGCCGGCCGAGGCGGCGTCGAAGAGCCGGTCCAGGTTCTGCTCGGTCTCGCCGATGTACTTGCTGACCACGGTCGACAGGTCGATCCGATACAGATCGAGGTCGAGGCTGTGGGCGACCACCTCCGCGGCCAGCGTCTTGCCGGTGCCCGAGGGGCCCGTGAACAGCGCGACGACACCGCGCCCGGAGGCGGTCGTGACGCCCCACTCGTCGTACACCGTGGGGCCGTGGCGATAGCGGCCGACGACGGCGCGCAGCTGGGCGCTCTTGGCCTCGCTCAGCACCAGGTCGTCCCAGGACTTGCGCGGCCGCACCCGGTGGGCCAGCCGGGCGAGCGGGCCACCGAGCAATCGGCGTACGGCGGCGTCCACGTCCCCGTCGACCGCGGGCAGGGTACGCCGCACCTGGTCGAGCTGGGTGGCGTTGAGCCGGTGCGTGTGCGGCACGTCGCCGAGGGCCGCGCGCCACTCGTCCTCGTCGACGACGTCGTCGGCCGCGGCGAGCTCGATCCGGTGGCGCACCGGCATCGCGGTCAGCATCAGCTCGTCGCGACCCGTGACGACCCAGCGCAGATGCGTGGCCCGCTCGATCCACCGCCGGCCCGCCTCGGGCAGCTCGTCGTCGAGCTCGAGGACGATCCCGGCGCCGGCGATCGTGGCCTCCCTCACGAGGGCCGCCCAGCCGGCCTCACCGGCCGGCGTCGAGCTGACCAGCACGGTGGCCACGGGACAGTGCCGCATGCCGAGCTCGCGGCGCCGGATCCGGTCGGGACCGGTCACGAGCACCAGGCCGGGTGCCTGCTCGGCCGTGGCGTCGCCGGTGGCCCAGTGGCTGCCCAGCGGCAGGTCGGGGTCCGGCTCCGTGTCGCCCGCGAGTGCCCACACCAGGCTCGGTGCGAGCCGGATCCGGGTCGCGGCCCAGGTGCCGTCCTGGCTCAGGTCGACCAGCGCCGCGCGCAGCAGCGCGGACCCGGGACCGATCGCGGCCGCGCACCGGCCGACGTCGCCCAGCAGCCGGGCCGCGGCACCCAGACTCAGCCGGGCGCCCGGACCCGAGCCGTCCAGTGCCGCCACCTGTGCGGCCCGGGAGGCGTCGACCTCGACGGCCACCACCAGCGCCAGCAGCTCGGTGGCCTCCGCGCTCGCGCCGGCATTGGCGCACAGGGTCGCGAACGCCGACGGCTCGCCGACCAGCCTCGCGCGGGCCTGCTCCAGCTCCGCGGCGGTGCTGATCAGCTCGCCGGGCGCGCCGTCGAGGGCCGCGAGCGCGTGCGTGATCGCGGCGTCCGCGTAGGCCAGCATCGGATCGGTCGCCGGCGTGCGCGCAGCACCCGTCGTCATCGCGGCCACGCGGAGCGACGGCTCGGATGAGATCTCGGGTGTGACGGAGGTGACCACGCGCGCCTCCTTCGCGTGACGTGCCTCCGATCCTCCCGCTCCCGGTGTCCCCCGCGCAGCAAAACGGGAGAAGTCGGCACTGCCGGCTCGCAAGCACGAGTTCAAGCTGCGCCGGGTCGGCGACCCCCCGCGCGATCCAGCTCAGATGTCGTTGGCGATCTCGTCGTCGTCGATGTCGTCGCCCTCGTCGTAGCGCAGGTAGTGCACGGCCTCGACCGGGTCGCCGTCGAAGCCGAGGCGGCCCTTCTCGAGGACGAGCACCCGGTTGCACATCTTGATGACCGAGTCCGGCGAGTGGCTGACGTAGAACAGCGTGCGGCCGCTCTTGCGGATCTGCCGCATCCTCTTCATGCACTTGACCCGGAACGGCTTGTCGCCGACGGCGAGGACCTCGTCGGCGAGGAAGATGTCGGAGTCGACGTGGATCGCGATCGCGAAGCCGAGCCGGGCCTTCTGGCCCGAGGAGTAGTGGCCGACCGGGCCGTCGAGGGTGGGGCCGAGCTCGGCGAACTCGACGATGTCGTCGAACTTGCGGCGGATCTCCTGCTCGGTCATGCCGAGGATGGCGGCGTTGAGGTAGAGGTTCTCGCGACCGGTGAGCTGGTTGTGGAAGCCGGCACCGGTGGCGATCAGGCCGGCGATCCGGCCGCGGGTGAGGATCGATCCCTCGTCGGGGCGCATCACGCCGTTGATCATCTTGAGCAGCGTGCTCTTGCCGGAGCCGTTGAGGCCCATGATGCCGACCGACTCGCCCTGCTCGACGGTGAAGGAGACGTCGTCGACGGCCTTGAAGGTCTCCGAGGTCTGCCGGCCCTTGACCTTGGCGACGGCGACCTCCTTGAAGGTGCGGTGGTAGCGGAGGGTGAAGTACTTGGTCGCGTTCTCCACGACGATCGATGCGGCCATCAAAGACGCTCCGGGATCTTGTTCTCGAGCCTGCTGAAGACGAACTGGGCGGCGCACAGGATCAGCGCCGAGATGGCCACGATGACCACGCCGTTGAGCAGCAGGTGATCGGGCATCGCCGCGACCGCCTTGTGCCCGGGGTCGTCGACCGTGCCGACCCAGAAGGCCCGCTGGAAGAGGAGGACGGCGTCGGCCAGCGGGTTGTAGAGGTAGTACTGCGCGAACCGGCCGAACCGGTCGTCGACCATCGCGTACGAGTACATCATCGGCACGCCCCAGCGCACAAAGTTGTTGAAGACGCTGACGATGTTGCCGAAGTCGCTGAAGAAGACGTTGGCGGCGCTGAAGAACAGGGCTCCCGCCAGGCCGAGCAGCCCGCAGATGAGCAGGCCGAGCAGCAGCGCGACCAGGTCGACCGGCTCGGGGGTCCAGCCGGAGAGCAGCGAGGCGATGATCAAGATCACGATCTGCGGGAGGACGTGGTAGAGCGAGACCAGCATGGTCGCGACCGGGAACATCTCGCGTGGCATCGCCATCTTCACCACGAGAGCCCGGTTGCGCACGATCGAGCGCGTGCCCGCGCCGAAGGTCTCGGTGAAGAAGTGCACCACCGTCAGGCCGGCGAACAGGTGGATAGCGAAGTTCGGGATGTCCGCGTGCAGGTTGAAGATGAACCCCACGACGAAGTAGTAGATGAAGAACTGCGTCAGCGGGTTGATGTAGGACCACAGCAGGCCCAGGAAGGAGCCCTGGTAGCGGGCGCTGATCTCGCGCCGCACCAGCAGCGTGAGCAGGTACCTGCGGCGCAGCACCCCGACCAGGCCGTTGTCCGAGGACGGTGGCCGCAGCGGAGGGAGCCCGCTCTCGTCGACGCTCACGTCGGTCACTTCTCCTCCTCCATCCACGGCGCGAAGGTCTTCTCCCAGGTCTCCGGCGACGTGATGTCCCCCAGCGCGGCCCGGTACTGCGCGGCGATCTCGTCCCAGTCGCGGCGGAACCGGTTGTGGAGCTGAAGGGTACGACGGACCAGCGCCTTGTAGCGGTCCCGGTCGCGCTGGTAGAGCGCCGCCGAGGTGCCGTCGTTCATCGAGACGATCGCGGAGTCGAAGCCGGCGATCCGGTACCACTTGGCGTCCATCGCCCGGATCTCGACCTCGGGGAAGTCCCGGGACAGCTCGCGCGGCGCCTTGAGCTGGCGGATCGGCGCCAGCCCGGCGGTGACCAGCTTGGAGAGCCGGCCGGGGACGTCACTGAGGTCCTTGCCCTTGCGCGGCGGCTTCTCGCGGCGCACCGGCGCGAAGTCGTCGGCGTCGGCGTGCAGCTGGGCGTCGGTGAACTGCTTGCGGAAGGCGTTCACCTCGCCGAGGCGCGTGGGGAGCATGTCGTGCAGCCCGTGCGGACCGGCGAGGACGTCCTCGAGGGCCTGGATCCGCAGCTCGACGGTGGAGTACTGCATGGAGACCAGGTGGGCCAGGTCGAAGGCGAAGCTCTCCTGCAGCAGCCGGCCGCCGCGCGGGTAGCCGGAGTGCAGCAGGGCCGCGACGAACCGGTTGCGCTGGTGGAAGTAGGCCTGCCAGTCGAGGGCGTCGTTCTTGTCGGTCCACGGCACGTGCCAGACCGCGGCGCCCGGGAAGGTCACCGTCGGCACGCCGGCCGCGCGGGCTCGCAGGCCGTACTCGGAGTCGTCCCACTTGATGAACAGCGGCAGCGAGAGGCCGATGTCCTCGAGCACCGCGCGCGGGATCATACACATGAACCAGCCGTTGAAGTCGACGTCCTGGCGCTTGTGCAGCCACCGCGCCGAGCGCAGGTTGCGGGCACCGAAGTCCCAGTCCTGGTAGCCGTCCTTGGGCGACATCCACCAGAACCGGTAGGGCTGGACGATCTCGCCGAAGCTGTGCAGCCGGCTCTTGGCGTAGAGGCTGAACATGTGCCCGCCGACGATCGTGGGCCGCCTCGCGAGGTCGCCGAAGGTGACCGCGCGGATGATGCCCTCGGGCTCGCAGACGACGTCGTCGTCCATCATCATCGCGTACGTCGCGGTGCCCTTGCGCACCGACTCGAGCTGCCCGCGGGCGTAGCCGCCCGAGCCGCCGAGATTGCCCTGCTGGAGCACCCGCAGCCGGCCGCCGAGCCCCTCCTCGGCCCCCGGGAAGTACTCGCTGTCGCGGACCAGCTGGGTGCCCTGCTCCATCACGAAGACGGTGTCGAGGTAGGGCAGCAGCTCGGGGGTGCCGAGCTGGCCCAGCAGCTGGGCACAGAAGTCGGGCCGGTTCATGGTGGTGATGGCCAGGTCGACGGTGCCGTGCTCGGCGCGGTCGGCGGGCACCTCCGCGGTCCACTCGGCGGACTCGACGGTGACGTCGCCGTGGCCGGCCAC
The DNA here is from genome assembly GCF_054954065.1 of Nocardioides sp. S5-5. NCBI lineage: Bacteria > Bacillati > Actinomycetota > Actinomycetes > Propionibacteriales > Nocardioidaceae > Nocardioides > Nocardioides sp. S5-5. The sequence goes on along the minus strand of NZ_CP199913.1, from coordinate 1,400,893 downwards.
GACGTCGTACCAGTACCAGCCGCCGTCGATGAACGGGCCGAGGGTCAGCTCGAACCTCAGCGTGGTCGGGCCGTCGGCCTCGGTGACCCCGCTGGCGACCTTCTGCTGGCGGCCGTTGGCCATCGACTTGGTGACGATCACGGTCGCCCCCGAGCCGCGCACCGTCACGCTCAGCGTCACGGAGCCCACCACGCTCCACCGGCGCCAGTATCCGGCCGGGAACGCGTTGAAGTAGGTGCCGAAGGACAGCTTCTCCCCCGAGGGGATCGAGACGGCGGTCCGCGACAGGACCTGGTCGGGGCGGATCGTGCGCCCGGTCGAGGTCTTCTGCCGGATGGCGGTGGCGTTGAGCTCCCGGGCGCCGCGGTTGCCGCCGACGACGTACTTGTCCTCGTCGAGGTTCGGCTCCTCGCAGTCGAGGTAGAGCGGCAGCACGTCGGGGTCGGTGTCGAGGGGCAGGATCTGGCGCTGCAGCAGCCGCTGCACGGTGGCTGCCTCGACCGTGCCGCTCACTGCTCCACCCCGCCGCTCTTCAGCTCGGCGCCGTCGGCGAAGTGGGGCTTGAGCTTGTTGTCGTACATGGAGAGCGCGGCGGCGATGGCCATGTGCATGTCGAGGTACTGGTAGGTGCCGAGCCGGCCGCCGAACAGGACCATCGGCTCGCGCTCGGCGAGGTCGCGGTACTTGAGCAGCTTCTCGCGGTCCTCGGCGGTGTTGACCGGGTAGTAGGGCTCGTCGGTGTCCTCCGCGAACCGGCTGTACTCCCGCACGATGACGGTCCGGCCCTCCGGGTAGTCGCGCTCGGGGTGGAAGTGCTTGAACTCGTGGATCCGGGTGAAGTCGACGTCCGGGTCGGGGTAGTTCATCACGGCGCAGCCCTGGAAGTCGTCGACCTCGAGCACCTCGGGGACCAGGTCGACCGTACGCCAGGACAGCCGGCCCTCGCTGTTGGCGAAGTACTCGTCGACCGGGCCGGTGTAGACGATCGGGACCTTGCCCTTGTAGCGCTCCGCGACGCCGTCGGCGAGGAAGTCGGTCTCGAGCACGACCTCGATGTTCGGGTGGTCGGCCATCCTGGCCAGCCAGGCGGCGTACCCGTCGGTGGGCAGGCCCTCGTACGTGTCGTTGAAGTACCGGTTGTCGTAGGTGTAGCGCACCGGGAGCCGGCTGATGATGTCGGCCGAGAGCTCCTCGGGCGCGGTCTGCCACTGCTTGGCGGTGTAGTGGGCGATGAACGCCTCGTAGAGCGGACGGCCGATGAGGGAGACGCCCTTCTCGACGAAGTTCTCCGGCTCCTTGTCGCCCAGCTCGCTCGCCTGCTCCCTGATGAGCGCGCGCGCCTCTGCGGGCGTGTACGCCGCGTCGAAGAACTGGTTGATCGTGCCGAGGTTGATCGGCAGCGGGTAGACCTGCTGGTGGTGCGTGGAGTAGACGCGGTGCTGGTAGCCGGTGAACGAGGTGAACCGGTTGACGTACTCCCACACCCGCTCGTTGCTGGTGTGGAACAGGTGCGCGCCGTACTTGTGGACCTCGATCCCGGTCTCCGGCTCCGGCTCGCTGTAGGCGTTGCCGCCCAGGTGGGAGCGGCGCTCGATGACCAGGACCCTCAGTCCGAGGTCGTTGGCGCAGCGCTCGGCGACGGTCAGACCGAAGAAGCCGGAGCCGACGACGACCAGATCCGGAAGGTCGGGGTTCGACGAGGTGAGAGACACGTTCGGTGAGTTTACGGATGTTCCCCGTCCTTCCCCATTCGGACGCGCTGCCGGGTCCTGTCCGGCTTCTCGATGGGCGCGGCGCATATCCTGTTCTGGTGTATACCCACCAGTCGACCGGACGCGGCGCGCCATCGTTTGCTCTCGCCTGGCTCGCCGGCCTCGGTCTGGCCGTCGCCACCGTGGCGTTCTCCAAGTTCGAGGACATCCCGATCGAGGACCCCGACAGCCTGATCCCCGGCTACATCCGCTTCCCCGCGATCGTCCTCGGCGCGATCGCGCTCGACGTGGTCCCCCACACCTTCCTGGGCGCCGGCCGCCCCGGCGGCGGCTGGCTGCGCCGGATCCGCACCGCCTTCCGCACCGTGATGCGCGAGCGCTGGCCGCTGTCGCACTGGAAGTTCGCGCTCAACGGCGTCATCGCCTGGTACCTGTGCTACGCCGCCTTCCGCAACGTGAAGAGCATGGCGCCGTTCGTCCACGAGAAGATCTACGACGACCCGCTGGCCGGGATCGACAAGTTCCTCTTCGCCGGCCACGACCCGGCCGCCGTGCTGCACGCCTGGTTCGGCACCGGGCTCGCCGCCCACTTCTTCTCGTCGGTCTACATCGTGTGGATCGCGCTGGTCCCGGTCTCGATCGCGATCGCCCTGGTCTGGACCCGGCAGACGCGCGCCGGTGAGTGGTACGTCACAGCGGTCGCCGTCGACTGGGCCCTCGGCGCGCTGCTGTACGTGCTGGTGCCGACGGTCGGCCCGATCTACTCCGACAGCAGCACCTTCGCGGCGCTGCCCGAGACGTACGTGAGCAAGCTCGCGGACTCGATGTGGGACGACCGGGTCAACACCCTCGCGACCCACGGCGAGTCCGGCCTGCAGACGATCGCGGCGTTCGCGTCCCTGCACGTCGGCATCATGATGACGATCTGCCTCATCGTGCAGGCGGTCAAGCTGGCCCGCTGGGTGCGGATCAGCGCCTGGACGTTCTTCGGCCTGACCGTGCTCGCGACGGTCTACCTCGGCTGGCACTTCTTCGTCGACGTGATCGCCGGCGCCGCGCTCGGCGCGTTCGCCGTGTGGCTCGCGGGCATCGCGACCGGCAACCGGGTCGGCCTGCGCGCCCGCCTGGTGCCCGAGGTCAGCGAGCCGGCCGTCCCCGCATCCGCCAGCCATCCCGAAGCGCTCGCGTCACGTTCGCTGCCTCGGCCCGACCGCCCCGCAGCGGACTGAGCAGCACGACGACGAGCGCGATCAGCGCCGGCTTGAGCCGCACGAGCGGGTTCTCGCCGTACCGGAAGTGGACGACGAACAGGTTGCGGTACATGTAGTACCCCTTCCAGCCGGCGAGGTCGTGCTGCTGGTCGAAGTCGAGCTGGCGCACCAGCACGGCGTCGCGCACCGCGCGGATCGCGAAGCCGGCACGGCGCGCGCGGATCGCGAAGTCCACGTCGTCGTAGAAGATGAAGAAGGACGCGTCGGGCAGCCCGATCCGGTCGATCACCTCCCGCCGCACGAGGAAGCCCTCGAAGGCGACGTTCTCGACCTCCACGCTCGCCGGCATCGCGGCCCGGCTGGGGTACGTCGAGTCGATGCTGGCCGTCTTCGGGCGGATCGCCAGCGGGTTGCGCAGGTCGAAGCGCAGCGCCGCCTTCTCGACGAGCGCACCCGAGCGGTCCTCGCGGACCGCGATCAGGCAGGATCCGTCGGCCTCGAGGAGCCGGGTGAGGCAGTCGGGGGCCGGGACGACGTCGTCGTCCATGAGCCACATCACGTCGTAGCCCTCGTCGTGTGCGCGCTTCAGGCCGAGGTGGAAGCCACCTGCTCCCCCGAGGTTGTCGGTGGTGCGGACCGTGACCAGGCCGGCCAGCGCGCTGTGGGCCAGCACCTGCGGGGTGTGGTCGGTGCTCGCGTTGTCGACCACGAACACCGCGTCGGGGGCCCGGTCGAGCGCGGCGAGGCCTTCGAGCATGCCGCGGAGCAGGTCGGCGCGGTTGTAGGTGACGACGACGACCGCGACCTTCTCGAGCACCCCGGAGGTCGAGGAGGTCGCGCTGCGACCGTCTCGAGACCCGCTCACCGCAGATACCTCCGGTGGCCGGTGAAGTCGCCGCGCAGGCCGGCGACCGCGGCGCGTGCGCTCAGCGGGATCCGGGCCGGCTGCGGCTTCGTGAACAGGTAGAACCACACGGTCTTCAGCCAGAACAGCAGCACGTGCGCCCAGCCGCGGTAGGTGCGCAGGTTGAGCGTGTTGTTGCGCGCCATGCAGTAGTGCTTGAGGTCGCTGGCCGTGTGGTTGTACGTCGTTCGGCCGAGCATCATCGGCGTCCCGAGGTCGTCGGTGGCAGGGTGGAGGAAGTGGGCCTCGACGACCGTGGCGATCCGGGCGCCGGCCCGCTGGGCACGCCACAGGTACTCCACGTCGTCGCCCCAGATGAAGAACTCCTCGCGCGGCAGCCCGATCCGCTCGACCAGGTCGCGGGTGACGAGCACGCCGTTGAACGGGATCACGACGTCGTCGATCAGCCCGTCACGCGCCGCGGCCTCGACGGCGGCCATCTCGTGGACGACCCGGGTCCCGCCGGGCAGCCGGATCGGGAAGCACAGCCGCGCCGGGTCCTGCTCGGCGAGCACCACCGGCCCGCAGAACTCGAGGCCGTCGCGCTGCTGGCGCCGTAGGAGGAGGTCGAGGCAGTCGGGGGCGGGCAGGCCGTCGTCGTCCATCAGCCACACCAGGTCCGCGCCCTCGCGCACCGCCCAGCCCAGGCCGTGATGGAAGCCGCCCGCGCCGCCGGTGTTCGTTGCCAGCGTCTCGTGGCGGACCCGCTCGTCGCCGAGCCCCGCCAGCCACTCCCCCGTGCCGTCGGTCGAGGCGTTGTCGACCACGAGGATCCGCTCCAGGCCGGCGATCTCCTGCAGTCGCGGGACGAGTCGCTGCAGCATCGTCAGCCGGTTGAAGGTCACCACGACGGCCTGCACGCGCACGGCGCTCACCCTACTGGGGAGGGCGCGCCGGTCAGGCGACCGTCCCGCGTGGGACGATCCACTGCGCCCTCAACTCCGGGCGGACCCGCACCGCGTGGTCGAAGTCAGCGTCGTAGTGCATGACGGTGACTGTCTGATTCTCATTCGAATGACGCAATGCGGTCGCGGCGATCTGGAGGTCGCTCACTCCGACTGCACGTCCCAGCCCCGCCCCGAAGAGCAGTCCCTGCATCTCGACGGCGATCCGGGCGACATCCTCATCTGGGGGCAGGTACACCTTCGCCCTCCGATTCGCGTCGAGAATGACGCGATAGTCGGCCGGGCTCTTGGCCGAATAGCACTCCTCCAACATCTGCGGGAGACAACTGGCCAGCTCGCCGGTGGCCAGCAGCGCGACCACCGCCTCAGCCACCGCCGGCGCCCGATGGACGCGCTGAGTCACGGAGTTGTCGAGCAGGTACAGCTGCCTCATCGCTGTGCTTGGGCGACAACCTCAGGCTCGTCCAGTGCGCGCGCGATCCCGGACCGAAGCTGCTCCAGGTATTCCAGAGCACGCGCCTTGCGAACCACCTGCTCCAGCGCCTCGGTCACCGTCCCGCGCTTGGTGGGCTGCCCTGTCGCCGCCATGGCATCGGCCATCAGGTTCTCGTCCACGTCGATCAGCGTCTTCGTCATCCATGCCCCCTGAGATATCCGAACTTCATCTCCAAGATATCACCCAGGGTGTGGGTCAACACCCGTCTTCGGCCCGCAGCAGCGCGTCGGGGTCGAGCCGGGGCGGGATCGCGGCGAGCGCGGCCTGGACCAGCGCGGTGCGCGCCTTGACCTCGACCGCGCGGCGCAGCCGGCCCCTGCCGGTCCGGACCAGAGCCTCCACGACCTCCGCGACCTGGCGGTCGTCGTACGCCGGCCGGGTGCCGGGGGCGACGTCGACGTCGGGCAGCGCGACGAGCACGGGCAACACCTGCTCGCCGAGGGCGTCGAGCACCTTGAACCGCTGGTAGCGATCCATCTGCCCCCAGGCCGTGTCGACGTCGACGCCCCGCTTGCGCAGGCGGCGGTCCGCGGCCAGCACGACCTTGGCCGCGCCGGCGAGCGCTGCGGTCAGCTCGTGCTCGGTGAAGCGCATGGCCCTACCCAACCTCACGAGGCCGGGCGCTGTCCCGTTACCGTGGCGCTGTGGACACTGCCGCCGTGCTGACCCTGCTCCAGGACGTCGCCGCGGAGGTGATCGACCCCCGGTTCCGCGCGCTCGCCGACGAGCAGGTCTCGGAGAAGAACCCGGGCGACCTCGTCACCGTGGCCGACCACGAGTCCGAGGAGCTGATCACCGCGGCCCTGCAGGCGGCCTACCCGGACGCGCTGGTGCTCGGTGAGGAGGCGATGGCGGCCGACCCGACGCTGCTCGACCGCTTCGCCGCCGCCGACCACGCCTTCACCGTCGACCCGGTCGACGGCACCAAGAACTTCGTCAACGGCTCCCCCGACCACGCCGTCATGGTCGCCGAGGTCCGCGGCGACACGGTCATCCGCGGCTGGATCTGGCAGCCGCAGCACGCCACGTCGTACGTCGCCGAGCTCGGCGCCGGCGCCTGGCGCAACGGCGAGCGGCTCGGCGTGACCGCGGCCGGCGGCGGGGTGCCCTTCCGGACCGCCCGGCGCGCCTGGGTCGGCCAGGACCTCGGCGGTCTCGGCACCCTCGAGCTGACCTGGGCCTGCTGCGGCGTCGACTACCCGCACCTGATCGCCGGCGACGCCCGCGCGCTCGTCTACAGCCGCAGCATGCCCTGGGACCACCTGCCCGGCGGGCTCATCCTCACCGAGGCCGGCGGCGCCATCGGGCAGCACGACGGCTCGCCGCTCCAGCCGCGGCACCTCGCCGGTGGGCTGGTCGCCGCTCCCGATCGGGCGACGTACGACGCCGTGGTGGCGGCGCTGCCGCTGTAGAGGCGCCGTAGTCCGACCTCAGCAGGCCGCGGCGACGTCGTCGGTCTCGTTGGCCTGGTAGCCCTCGTTGCGCGAGCCGAGCGAGCCGCCCGTGACCGTGCCGGGCTGTTGGGCGGGCTGCTCGGTGGCCTGGTCGCCGCTCGGCGTACCCGAGTCCTTGGCCGGCGTCTTGGCCTTCTTGGCGGCCTTCGGGTCGCCCTCGGCGCGGTCGATGGCGGTGCGGATCATCTTCTGCACCAGGTCGATGTCGGGGGCGGCGGTGTTGATCCGTGGCGGGACGAGGGAGACCGAGGAGATCTTCTGGGTCCGCGCGCGCAGGGCGAGCTCCACGAAGTCGCTGAGCGCGCCGCCGGGGATGTCGGTCTGGATCATCGCGCTCGAGGCCTGGGCGATCTCCTGGAAGTTGGTCAGCGCCTGGGCAGGGCTGACCTGGGAGACGAGGGCGGAGAACACGCACTTCTGGCGGGCCATGCGCGAGTAGTCGTCGGATCCCTCGCGGGCCCGGGCGTACCAGAGCGCGTCGTGGCCGTTGAGCTTGCGCTTGCCGGGCTCGATGTAGCCGGTGACGTCCTTGCCGAGGCCACCGACGGGGATCCGCTGGCGCACGTTGAGGGTGACCCCGCCGAAGGCGTTGACCAGGCGCTCGAAGCCGCGCATGTTGACCATCACCCAGTAGTTGATGTCCAGGTCGGTGATGCCCTCGATGGCCGACACGGTGGCGTCGATCCCGGGGTTGGCGGAGTCCTTGAACAGATCGGTGTGGTCGCCGACCCAGGTGCTGACGCCGTTGAGGTAGCAGCCGTCGCAGTTGAAGCCCTTGGGGAACTGCTCGGCCATCACGCTGCCCTTGCGGAACGGGAAGTTCTGCATGTTGCGGGGCAGGCCGATCATCACGGTGCGGCCGGTGGTGGCGTCGACGGAGGCGACGGTCATCGAGTCGGTGCGCAGGCCCCAGCGGTCGTTGCCGGAGTCGCCGCCGATGAGCAGGATGTTGTAGCGGCCGTCGTGGGCGGCGCCGAGGTCGCCGTCGGCGAACGTGGTCAGCCACTCGCGTTGGGCGGCGGCGAGGTGGGCGCCGAAGAGCAGGGTGCCGGCGACCGAGAAGCACAGGATGCCGTTGACGCCGACGACGGCGCGGCGGTGCGGGAGGCGCAGGCTGAGCGGCTGCCCGATCCGCCAGGCGTCGACGAACAGCGCGGCCCAGCCGAGGGCGCCGAGGATGAGGTACAGCCGGATCACCAGCATCGTCGTCGGGCTGAACGCCAGCGAGAGCGCGAAGCCCTGGTCGTACCAGCTCCACACCCCGACGACGAGCAGGGTGCCGAGTGAGAACAGCCAGATCCGCAGCGCGAGCCTGCCGATCGCCCGGTTGCCGGCGACCAGCTGCGCCGAGCCGGGGACGACGAGCGTGAACGCCATCAGGGTCAGGGCCCGGCGGAACCGCACCCGGGCGGCGCGTTCGTCGACGGGCATCTGAGCCTGGATCCGCGGATGGCCGCCTACTGCGCGGCCCCGCAGCGGCGCGCTCGCTGCGTTGCGGCCGCTCGAAGGGCGATCCAGCACGTCGTCGCGGCCACGCCTTGCGATCGCACCCCTGCGGCGCCGCTCGCTACGGCGTCCATCCACGGATCCAGGCTGAGGCACCCGCCCAGTATCACCAGTCCCACACGCCACTCCGGTGACGACGCGCCGCGACCGGCCGGCCGGTCGTCAGGCGGCGGCGACCGCGCCGGCGAGTCGGGCGATCTCGTCGGCCGAGGCGTTGGCGCCGGTGCAGACCACCGCGACGCTCCCCGCGACCTCGGTGGCGACGGCGGCGGCCAGCGACGCGGCGCCGGCCCCCTCGGCGAGGGTGTGGGCGCAGGTGGCGAGCAGTCGGGCGGCCGCGTCGATCGCGTCGTCGTCGACCAGCACGAAGTCGTCGAGCCGCGCGCGCATAATCTCCTGGGTGCGCGGGTACCCGGTCGTCGTGGCCAGCCCGGCCGCCCGCGTGGTCGCCGGCGCTGCCTCGATCCGGCCGGTGCGCCACGAGTGCCACCCGGCGGGCGCGGCGGACGACTGGACGCCGACCACCCGGCACCCCGGCGCCAGCGCGTCGCGGACCAGGCAGGCGCCGGCGGCGCCGGTGCCGCTGCCGATCGGTACGAAGAGGGCGTCGAGATCGGGGGCCTGCCCGAACAGCTCGAGGTACGCCGTCGCGTGGCCCAGCACGATCCGCGGGTCGGTCGGGCACACGAACGAGGATCCGGTCTCGACCGCGCGGGCGCGGGCGTGCTCGGCCGCCTCGCCGAGGCTCGCGCCGACGAGGACCACCTCGGCGCCCAGCGCCCGGACCGCGTCGCGCTTGGCCGCGGGGGCGCCGACCGGCATCACGATCGTCGCGGGCACCCCGGCCAGCCGGGCGCCGTACGCCACCGACTGGGCGTGGTTGCCGGTCGAGCAGGTCACCAGGCCGTGCGCGCGCTCGGCGTCGGTCAGGGTCGCCGCGAGATGGACGCCGCCGCGGACCTTGAAGGCGCCGGTCGGCTGGACGTTCTCGTGCTTGACCAGGACCGGGCGGCCGAGGGCCTGGTCGAGCAGCGGGTGCGCCTGCAGCGGGGTGGGTGGCAGGTGGGCGCCGACGACCTCGGCGGCGGCGCGGACGTCGTCGAAGCTCAGCATGGGTCCATCGTCGGGGACCGGATACCCATCGGTCCAATAGTTCCTTTCGTCGGAATCGATCGATGACGTCGATATAGGATCGACGTCATGATCGACCTGCGCCGCCTGGAGGCCCTCGTCGCCGTCCACCGCACCGGCTCGGTGTCGGCGGCCGCCGCCCACCTGCACTACGGACAGCCCACGATCTCCCACCACCTGCGCCGCCTCGAGGCCGAGACCGGCGCCGTCCTGCTGCAGCGCGTCGGCCGGGGCGTGCGGCTCACCCCGGAGGGCGAGCGGCTGGCCCGCCGCGGCGAGGAGATCCTCGGCCTGCTCGCCCGCGCCGAGGCCGAGCTCGCCGCCGCGACCAGCCTCCAGTCCGGCCGGGTCCGGCTCGCCGCCTTCCCCTCGGGCGCCGCGACCCTGGTCCCCGACGCCCTGGCCCTGCTCGCCACCCGGCACCCCGGCATCCGGCTCGACCTGGTCGAGGCCGAGCCGCCCGAGGCCTACGAGCTGCTCCGCGCCGGGGAGATCGACCTCGCCCTCACCTTCGCCTACCCCGACCAGCCCGAGCCCGACCAGATCACCTCGGTGCCCGTCGTCGACGACCCCCTGCACCTGGTCACCCCGGCCGGGGCGGCGCCGCCCGCCGGCGCCGTCGACCTCGGCGCCTACGCGGAGACGGGCTGGATCACCGGCTGCGAGCGCTGCCGCCGCGAGCTGCTCAGCCTGTGCGCGGACGCCGGCTTCACCCCGGCGATCGCGTTCGCCAGCGACGACTACGTCGCCGTGCAGTCCCTGGTCGCCAGCGGGCTCGGCGTCACCGTGCTCCCCGGCCTGGCCCTGCGCGCGCACCAGCACCGCGACGTCGTACGACGCCCGCTGGCCGCGCACCGCCGGGTCCAGCTCTCGACGTACGGCGCTCCCCCGCGCCCCGCCGCGGTCGACGCCGTGGCCGCGGCGATCACCGAGGTCAGCGGCTGACCCGGACCGCCTCGATCTCCTGCCGGCGCGCGAGCCGGTGGGCGCGTCGGATCTCGGCCTCCCGCAGCCGCCGGTGGTCCTCCTCGGTCTCCGGCTCGAGCGCCGGCACCGGCCGACCGAGGCCCGCCCCGTCGACCGCGACGAACACGAAGTAGGCCGAGCCGACGTGCAGCACCTTGCCGGCCGCGTCCCAGGGCTCGGTCTCGATCCGCACGCCGATCTCCATCGAGGACCGGCCGACCCAGTTGATCCGGCCGAAGGTGCGAATGATGTCGCCCACCCGCACCGGCTCGAGGAAAGCCATCTCGTCGAGCGCCGCCGTGACGGCAGGCCCTCCGCTGTGCCGCTGCGCCACGACGCCCGCGGTCGAGTCGGCCAGCTTGACCACCTCGCCGCCGTGGATGTTGCCGAGCAGGTTGGCCTGCGCTCGCGAGGTCAGCGTGGCCAGCTCGATGCGGGAGTACGACGGCGTGCGTGCCGCGACGATTTCGCTCACGGCCTGACGGTAGCGTCATGGCCATGGCAGGGCGTGGCAACGGCACCGGGGACTCCGGCGACGACTTCGACTGGGTCTACGGCGCCGGCTCGTCCGACCCCGAGCCCACCCGGCGGATCCCGGTGCAGCAGCGCCCGGGCGCCACCCCGCCGCCCCCGCCGACGCGACTGCCCCCCGTCCAGCAGTACGGCGGCAGGCCCCCGTCGCCCCCGTCGCCCCGGGGACGCCGTCGCTGGTCCCGGCCGCGCACCTACGTCCGGCTGGTCCTGCTGCTGCTCGTGCTGTGGCTGGTCTTCCTGGTCGCCGTCCCGTTCATCGCGTGGAACAAGGTCGACAAGGTCGACTTCGAGCCCACCGCCGACCGCCCGGCGCAGCAGCCCGGCACGACGTACCTGCTGGTCGGCAGCGACTCGCGCGCCGGCCTCTCGCCCGAGGAGCGCAAGCGGCTCCACACCGGCGACGCCGCCTCCGAGCTGACCGACACCATCCTGCTGCTCCACACCGGCGCCGGCCCGACGACGCTGGTGTCGATCCCGCGCGACTCGCCGCTCGCCATCCCGGGCTTCGGGACCAGCAAGGTCAACTCGGCGTACGCCAAGGGCGGCACGCCACTGCTGGTCCAGACCCTCGAGCAGGCCACCGGGCTGCGGATCGACCAGTACGTCGAGATCGGGTTCGGCGGCCTGGTGGGCGTCGTCGACGCGGTCGGCGGGATCGAGATCTGCCCCAAGCAGCGGATCAAGGACAAGGACTCCGGCCTGAACGTGAGGAAGGGCTGCCAGGAGGTCGACGGCGCGACCGCGCTGGCCTACTCGCGGGCCCGCAAGTACAGCCCGATCTCCGACCTGGCCCGGGTGCAGCAGCAGCGCGAGGTGATCGCGGCGGTCGGCGACAAGGTGCTCTCGCCCTGGTCGGTGCTCAACCCGGTGCGCTGGTGGCAGCTCAACGGCGCCGTCCCGGACTTCTTCCGCTTCGGCCAGACGACCGGACCGGTCGCCGCCGGGAGGTGGGCGCTGGCGATGACCAAGGTGACGAAGTCGTGCACCGTCCCGCTCGCGCGGGCCGACACCACGTGGGACACCAAGCGCGCGCAGCAGCTCTTCGGCAAGATCGCCTCGGACCGGACCGACGAGATCACCGACGACCTCTGCACGGCCACCGGCCTCGCCCGCTGACCGCACCCCACCGGAGGACCCGTGTACGAGACCCTGACCTGGCACGTCGACGACGACGGCATCGCGACCCTGACCCTGCACCGGCCCGACGCGCTCAACGCGTTCGACCTGACCATGGCCCGCGAGCTGCTCCAGGTGTTCCTCACCGACGCCCGCGACGACGCCGTGCGCGCGGTCGTCGTCACCGGCTCGGGCCGCGCGTTCTGCGCCGGCATGGACCTGTCGGCCGACGGCAACGTCTTCGGCCTCGACGAGTCACTCTCCCCGACGCCCGAGGACTTCCGGGCGGCGTACGACGAGGCGCCCTACGCCGAGGGCGTGCGCGACACCGGCGGCAAGATCACCCTCGCGATCCACGCCCTGCCCAAGCCGGTCATCGCCGCGATCAACGGCCCCGCGGTCGGCATCGGCGCCACCATGACCCTGGCCATGGACCTGCGGCTGGCCTCGACGAAGGCCCGGATCGGGTTCGTCTTCGGGCGCCTCGGCATCGTGCCCGAGGCCTGCTCGTCGTGGTTCCTGCCGCGCATCGTCGGCATCCAGCAGGCCCTGGAGTGGGTCTACTCGGCCGACATCCTCACCGCCGAGCAGGCCCACGCGGGCCGGCTGGTGCGCAGCGTCCACGAGCCCGACGAGCTGCTGCCGGCGGCGTACGACCTGGCGCGGTCGTTCGTCAAGGACCGCTCCCCCGTCGCGCTGGGCCTGGCCAAGCAGCTGCTCTACCGCAACAGCGCGGCCGCCGACCCGCTCGAGGCGCACCTCACCGACTCGCTCGCCATGTTCTGGACCTCGATCGGCGACGGCAAGGAGGGTGTCGCGGCGTTCCTCGAGAAGCGCCCGCCGAGCTTCACCGGCAAGGCCTCCCAGCTGCCCAGGATCGTGTGAGCCGCCGGCTCACATCGCCATGAAGAGGATCTCCTCGCGGCTGTACTCCCGCCCCGGGTGCTCGGCCGCGAGGTGCTCCTGCACCTTCTCGACGAGCTCGTCGTCGGTGTCGGCGCGCAGGGTGGTGGCGCAGGGGCAGCGCAGTGTGGGCATCGGGACCTCCGGGGACGGCGGGCGGGAACGCGTTCCAGTCTATGACTCTGGCGACTTCGAGACGAGGGGCCGGTCGGGTTAGCCTCGACCGCGATGCGCCAGCCCGGAGCCCCCGTTCGCCGTACCCTCGCGACCCTGGTCGCCGTCCTCACGACCGTGGCGCTGGCCGGGTGCGACGAGCAGGCGCCGGGGCCCGCGGAGCCGGCGGCCGCCGTGCCGACCACGGCTCCGGCCACCACGGCCACCCCCGAGGCCGCCCCCGAGGCCGCCCCCGTGCCGCCCGCCGCCGAGCAGCCGAAGACGGCGATCCCCCACGTCCAGCGCACGCAGCGGCCCTACGTCAAGGACAAGGAGGTCTGGCAGAAGGCCCAGCCGGCCCACCTGCAGAACCTGAAGAACCCGCTCGCCGAGCGACGCTGGGGCGTCTACCAGGGCGACCTCGAGCAGACCTGGCGGGCCTACGAGTCGGCCGGCGGCGACGCGAGGCGGCTGCTCGGCAAGATCGCGCTGCGCCCCAAGTCGCTGTGGCTCGGCGACTGGAGCGGGTCGCCGGAGCAGATCGGCTCGGTCGTGCGGGAGTACGTCGAGAACGCCTCCGGCGGCGACCCGAAGGTGCTCGTCCAGCTCGCGATCTTCCGGATGGACCCCTGGGAGCACGCCGTGTGCGGCGGCCGCGCCCCCTCCGGCGGCGCCCAGGACGCCTATCGCCGCTGGATCGCCAACGCCGCCCGCGCCCTCGGCCGCCAGCACACCGCGATCATCCTGCAGCCCGACCTGCCGTTCTGGTGGTGCTCCAACCGCGCGGTGACCAGCTCGCTGATCACCTACGCGGTGCGGACCTTCTCGGCGCAGCCGAACACCAGCGTCTACCTCGACGCCGGCGCCGCCGACTGGAGCAGCACCCCGCAGGTCGGCGCCCCTCGCGCCTCCCAGGCCGCCGACCTGCTCCTCGCCAACGGCATCGCCGAGGCCCGCGGCTTCGCCCTCAACGCGACCCACTACGTCGGCACCGAGGAGTCCGTCGCGTACGGCGCCGAGCTGGTCCGGATCCTGCGCGAGCGCGGCGTCAAGGGCGTCCACTTCGTCGTCGACACCGCCCAGAACGGCAACGGCATGACCTGGCCCGAGGTCGAGGCCCAGGGCAGCCGGGTCAACGACAACGCCCGCGTCTGCGGCTCCGCCTCTGACCGTCGCGGCTGCGTCACCCTCGGCATCCCCCCGACCTCCCGTGTCGGCGACTCGCGCTGGGGCCTGTCCCCGGCGACCACGCGGGAGGCGAGGAGGTACGTCGACGGCTTCCTCTGGTTCGCCCGCCCCTGGCTGTTCATGCAGGCCAACTGGCGCGGTCCCGACCGGGCCCTCGGCATGGCCCGCAGCACGACCTGGTTCGCTCCGTAGAGCCGGCCCGCGCGGAGCGGTGACACGCCGCCACGAGCCCGAAAAGCAGCTCCGGCCGCCCCCGAGGGGACGGCCGGAGCGGGTGGTTCGTGGTACGTCAGGCGGCAGCGGTGGCGCGGCGACGGCCGTAGCCGACACCGCCGGCACCGACGGCGATCAGCCCGCCGCCGAGGACCAGCCAGAGCAGGTCCGGTCCACCGGTGTCGGGCAGCGCGCCGCTCTTGTCGCCACCGTCGACGGAGCCGATCCGGAAGCGCGCGGTGTCGGACGAGGGCAGGAACCGCGCCGTGTCGTCGGGCGACAGCGCCGCGCGGGCGAGGTAGGCGCCCTTGGGCAGGCGCGGGCCGGTGACCCGGATCGGCTTGTCGGTGAAGTGGACGGTGGTCGTGAACACCGGCTTGGCGACGAGGGCCCGGGCGCCGCGGGCGGCGGGACCGCTCGAGGAGACCGCCACCGCGATGTTGCCGGCGGGCGGCGTCGGGGACTCGGCGCTCGCGCTGACCTCCAGCACGATCGGCTCCCCCGGCTCGGCCGTGATGACCTGGATCCGGGTCACCGTCGGGATCTTGGGCGGATAGCCGTCGTCGGCACCCGCGGGCGCCGACGGCGCCACGGCGAATGCGGTGGCAAGCATGGCGAGCGCAGCCAGCTTCTTGAGCACGTGTCCTCCTTGAACTTCCCCATGCAGCGACCCGGCGTGTTCAAGGTGACGGGCAGTGCGTGGCCAGCCTAGTGCAAACGCCGCCCCGGGTCACCCGGCCGCCGCCTGCGACGTGGGCGCGCTCTCCACCAGGTGCCCGAACACGACCGAGCGGTTGTCGGTGTGGAAGATCTCCGAGCAGGTGAGCAGGGTGATCAGGTGGTCGCCCGCGTCGGCGGGCGGCTGGGTGCCGCCCTTCGGGTTCACCGGACTCGGGTCGAGGACCCAGGTCTGGGTGAACGGGATCACCAGGTCCTCGCCGCCGGTGTCAAGGACATAGGTGTACGTCGCGGCGCGGGTCTCGACGACCACCTCGTCGCCGGGCTCCAGCGACGGCAGGTCGGCGAACGGCTCGCCGTGGGTGACCCGGTGACCCGCCAGCACGTAGTTGCCGGCGGCACCCGCGTCGGCGGTGTCGGCCAGATGGCCCACGCCCGCGGCGAGCACCTCCCGGCTGGAGCCCTCGAGCACGGGGACCGCGTAGTCCTTGCCGAACTTGGAGATGTGCAAGATCGCCGTCGCGTTGCCGAAGTCCGTGCGGACGACGTCCTGGCCGTCGCCCCAGCCGGACTGGAGCGCACGCCGTACGTCGTCCTGGCGCTGGTGCGACTGCCAGTTGGTGCCCCAGAACTGCCACGCGACCCAGCCCAGCACGGCGAGGCCGGCGAGGATCAGGCCGCAGCCGGCCCAGAACGAGATCCGGCGGCCCGTCGAGACCGGGGCCCGGCCGGGGGGCGCGTCAGCGGGACGGGCCCGGCGCCGGCGCACCCGCTGGGGGGCGGCCTCGGCCTCGGTGCCGTCGGGCCGATCGGTCTGGGTCATGGGGGCTCCCTCCTCGCGGGGCCTGCCGCGCCGGATGGCCCCACCCCATCCAACGCGGTGCGGACCCGCGTGTCACGTCCGGCGGCCCCGCTCCACGAGCCCGCCGCCGGCCGCGACCAGTCCGATGCCGGCGAGGAGGAGCCCCAGACGCGGGCCACCGGTGTCGGGCAGCCCGCCCGCGCCCCCGCCGGCCCGCTCGGCGCCCACCTCGAAGCGCACGCTGTCGCGGCATCCGGAGAGGTTCTTCGTGTCGTCCGGCACGAAGCGGGCGGTGGCCTGGTGGGAGCCGCGGCTCAGCCGCGGGCCCTGGACGTCGACGGCGAGGCCGTCGTAGCGCACCGACCTCTCGACGTCGCCGTCGACGCCGACCCTCACGGTTCCGACCGGCTGCACGCCGGCGGCGGTGACCCGGACCCGCAGGACGACGCGGTCGCCCACGACGGTGGCCGGCACGCTCACCCGGCACGACGCCGGCACGGCCGGGGGGTAGGGGTCCGCGGACGCGGCGCTCCCCAGGCCGAGCAGGAACGCGAGCGGTGCCGCGAGGGCACCACCCAGGACTAGGTAGCGACGCATCGGACCTCATCTCTCCCGAGAAGATGACTGGGATGCCCGCCCGCCACCCCACGGGCGAACCTTGATCACCCAACCCCTGAGCGTGAGATTCGTTACGCCGATCCGCTGACTTTTCGCTCGCACCCGACCTCGGCGCCGGGTCGGTGCCGGGACTCAGAGCTCGCTCTGCACCCCGGCGAGGAGCTGGCGGGCCATCACGATCCGCTGCACCTGGTTGGTGCCCTCGTAGATCTGGGTGATCTTGGCGTCGCGCATCATCCGCTCGACCGGGTAGTCGCGGGTGTAGCCGTAGCCGCCGAGCACCTGCACCGCGTTGGTGGTGACCTCCATGGCGACGTCGGAGGCGAAGCACTTGGCCGCGGCACCGAAGAAGGTGAGGTCGCTGTCGCCGCGCTCGGAGCGGCCGGCGGCGGCGTAGGTGAGCTGGCGGGCGGCCTCGACCTTCATGCCCATGTCGGCGAGCAGGAACTGCAGGCCCTGGAAGTCGGCGATCGCCTTGCCGAACTGCTGGCGCTCCTGGGCGTAGCCGAGCGCGTAGTCGAGCGCGCCCTGGGCGACGCCGACGGCCTGCGCGGCGATGGTGATCCGGGTGTGGTCGAGGGTCTTCATGGCGTACTCGAAGCCCTTGCCCTCCTCACCGACGATCCGGTCGCCGGGGATCCGGACGTTGTCGAAGTAGACCTCGCGGGTGGGCGAGCCCTTGATGCCGAGCTTCTTCTCAGGAGCACCGAAGGAGACGCCGGCGTCGCCCTTCTCGACGACGAAGGCGGAGATCCCCTTCGTGCGGGCGTCGGGGTCGGTGGTGGCGAGCACGGTGTAGAACTCCGACTCCCCCGCATTGGAGATCCAGCGCTTGGTGCCGTTGAGGACCCAGCCGTCGCCGTCGCGCACGGCGCGGGTCCTCTGGTTGGCGGCGTCCGAGCCGGCGTCGGGCTCGGAGAGGCAGTACGAGAAGCCCTCGCCGGCGGCCAGCCGGCCGAGGTACTTCTTCTTGAGGTCCTCCGAGCCGCCGATCATGACCGGCAGCGAGCCGAGCTTGTTGACCGCGGGGATCAGCGAGGCCGACACGTCGGCGCGGGCGATCTCCTCGATGACCAGCACGGTCGCGAGGGCGTCGGCCCCGGCGCCGCCGTACGCCTCGGGGACGTGGGGCGCGTGGAAGTCGGCGGCCAGGAGGGCCTCGGCGGCCTCGCGCGGGTAGCGGGCCTGCTCGTCGACGTCGGCCGCGAAGGGAGCGACCTTGGCGTCGCAGACCGCGCGCACGGCCTCGCGGATGGCCTGGTGCTCCTCGGACAGGGCGTACATCGGGTAGTCGCTCACGACGGTTCTCCTGGTCTCGTTGATACTCAGTATCGTACTAGTGAGACTGCGTCCCGTCGAGTTAGGGTCAGGCCGTGCCCGCCACTCCCCGCGACCGCCTGATCGCCGCCGCCTTCGAGCTCTTCGCCGGCCAGGGGTACGACGCCACCACCGTCGACGAGATCGCCGCCCGGGCCGGCACCGGACGGAGCACCTTCTTCCGCCACTTCCCCACCAAGGACGACGTGGTGCTGCCCGACCACGACGCGCTGCTGCGCCGGGTCGACGAGCGGCTCGCCACCGCCTCGACGGCCGGCCGCGAGGTCGCGCTGCGCGAGGCGGCGGCCGTCGTGCTCGCCCACTACCTCGCCGAGGGCGAGACCGCCCGCACCCGCTACCGCCTGGCGAACTCGGTGCCGACGGTCCGGGACCGGGAGATCGCGAGCGTCCAGCGCTACGTGCGGCTGTTCGGCAAGCACGTCCACCGCTGGCTCGACGCCGAGCCCGACGGCCCGCTGCGGGCCGAGCTGGTCGCCTCGTCCGTCGTGATCGCCCACAACCACGTGCTCCGGCAGTGGCTGCGCGGCGAGGTCGACGACGCCGCCACCACCCGGGCCCTCGTCGACCGGGCCCTCGACCACGCGCTCGCCGTGCTCCGCGGACCGGCCGCCGAGGGCGCGCCCACGATCGTGATCACGGGCAGCGACCGCGACGTCGAGCAGGTCGTGCGGGAGGTCCGCGACGCCCTCGCGCCCCGGGCCGGGAAGAACCCGGGCACGACGGACCTTGGGTCTGCATGACCACCGTCTCGCACCTCGACCCCGCGGCCATCGACCGGATGCTCGACGACGCCACCACCTGGGCGGTCGTCGGCCTGTCCGGCAACCCGGACCGGACGGCGTACCGGATCGCCGAGCTGCTGCAGTCGCGCGGCAAGCGGATCGTGCCGATCCATCCCTCGGCGCCGGTCGTGCTCGGCGAGCAGGGCTACGCGACGCTCGCGGACGTGCCGTTCCCGATCGACGTCGTCGACGTCTTCCGCCGCTCCGAGGACGCCGGACGGTTCGCCGACGAGGCGGTCGCGGTCGGCGCCGGCGGCGTGTGGTTCCAGCTCGGCGTCGTCGACCAGGCCGCCTTCGAGCGGACCCGGGCGGCCGGCGTACCGATGGTCATGGACACCTGTCCGGCCATCGAGTGGCGCAAGCGCGCTCACTGATCCCGGACGACGGCGCCCTTCGCCTCGGCGACGGCCTTCAGCTCGGCCTGGAAGTCGGTCATCTGCCGTTGCAGGGCCGGGTCGGTCGCCGCCAGGATGCGGACGGCGAGCAGGCCGGCGTTGCGCGCACCCCCGATCGCGACCGTGGCCACCGGCACGCCCGCGGGCATCTGCACGATGGACAGCAGCGAGTCCATGCCGTCGAGGTACTTCAGCGGCACCGGCACGCCGATCACCGGCAGCGGCGTCACCGCGGCGAGCATGCCGGGCAGGTGGGCCGCGCCGCCGGCACCGGCGATGATCACCGACAGCCCGCGCCCGGACGCCTCCTGGCCGTAGGCCAGCATCTCGGCGGGCATCCGGTGCGCGGAGACGACGTCGGCCTCGTAGGCGATCCCGAACTCGCGCAGCGCCTCGGCTGCCGCCTTCATCACCGGCCAGTCGGAGTCCGAGCCCATCACGATGCCCACGCGCGCAGTCATGGCCGCGAGGCTACCCACCCCGGACTCGGTTCTCGACAGCACCGGGTGCTCTGGCGGCGTCGGGGCGGCTGGGCCCTACTCGCTCTCGTTCCCCAGGTCACCGCGGAACCACGCCGCGGCATGCCGGCCCCGCTCGAGGCAGTCCTCGAGGTCGTCGCCGTAGACGTTGACGTGCCCGACCTTGCGGCCGGGCCGCAGGTCCTTGCCGTACAGATGCACCCGCAGCCGCGGGTCGCGGGCGAGGGCGTGGGGGTAGCCGTCGTAGAGGCGGCCGACGTCGGGGTTCTCGCCGCCGAGGATGTTGACCATCACGGTCCAGCGGGCGCGCGGGGCCGGTGAGCCGAGGGGCAGGTCGAGGGCGGCGCGCAGGTGGTTCTCGAACTGGCTGGTGACCGCGCCGTCCTGGGTCCAGTGGCCGGTGTTGTGGGGGCGCATCGCCAGCTCGTTGATGTAGACGACCGGACGGCCGGCGGCGTCGAGCGCCTCGAACAGCTCGACGGCGAGGATGCCGGTGACGTCGAGCTCGCCGGCGATCCGCAGCGCGAGCTCCTGGGCCGAGGTGGCGAGCGCGGGGTCGAGGTCGGGCGCCGGGGCGATCACCTCGCGGCACACGCCGTCGACCTGGAGCGTCGCGACCACCGGGTACGCCGCCGCCTGGCCGCTCGGGGCGCGGGCGACGAGGGCGGAGAGCTCGCGGCGGAAGTCGACGAGCTCCTCGGCCAGCAGCCGGACCCCGGTCTCTCCGGCGGCGGCCAGCGGCTCGGCCGCGTCGGCGAGGGTCCGGACCACCCAGACCCCCTTGCCGTCGTACCCGTCGCGCGCGACCTTGAGGACGCACGGCAGGCCGAAGGCCTCGACGTCGGCCTCGGAGGCGACGACGGCCCAGCGCGGCTGGGGCGCGTCGAGGCGGGCCATCGCCTCGCGCATCACGATCTTGTCCTGGGCGTGGACCAGGGCCTCGGGGCCGGGGTGGGCGATCACGCCGTCGGCGGCGAGCGCGCGCAGGTGCTCGGTCGGGACGTGCTCGTGGTCGAAGGTGAGGACCGAGCAGCCCTCGGTGACGGCGCGCAGCGTGGCCAGGTCGCGGTAGTCGCCGACCATCTGGTCGGGGATCACCTGGGCGGCGGAGACGCCCTCGGCCTCGGCGAGCAGGCGGAGCGGCACGCCGAGGGCGAGGGCCGGCTGGGCCATCATCCGGGCGAGCTGACCGCCACCGATCACGGCGATCCGGGGCGCGGGTTCGGTCGTCGGCACGGCCGAACCCTACGCACTGCGCGCGTCCTACGCCGAACTGGTGGCGTCGGCCGCCACGCCGAGCTCGAAGCGCAGGCCCTGGCCGCGGATGGTGGTGATCAGGCGGGGCTGCCGGGTGTCGTCGCCGAGCTTGCGGCGCACCCATCCGAGGTGGACGTCGATGGTCTTCGACGACGTCCAGAAGGTCACGCCCCACACCTCGCGCATCAGCTCCTCGCGGCTGACCACCGACCCGGCGCGCGCGATGAGCGCATGCACCAGGTCGAACTCCTTGCGCGACAACAGGATCTCGCGGTCCCCACGCCACGTTCGCCGGGTCGACGGGTCGACCCGGACGTCCTGCACTTCGATCACAGGGGACAAGGTAAGGAGCGCACGGCCTTCCCGGACACGAAACGGAAACAATTTTGCCTTGAGAAGGCGTGGCAAAACCGTCCCTGACCTGCGGATTCAGGGGTCGGCCGAGGTCAGGCCCGCCTGACGGCAACAGGTTCCACGACGCCGAAGCCGCGCACCGGCCGCGCCGGCAGCGGACGCGACTCGACCTGGTCGGAGGGCAGCAGATCGGCGGTGGCGTGGTCGACGATGATCCGGTTGCGCCGGGCCACCTGGGTCAGCCGGGCGGCCAGGTTGACCGGCGGTCCGAAGACGTCGCCCATCCGCAGCACGACACCGCCGGTGGCCAGGCCGACGCGTACGTCGGGCATCCGCGGGTCGCGGCCGATGACGTTGATGATCCCCTCGGCAGTGGTGAACGCGGCCATCGGGTCGTCGTTCACGTACAGCACCGCATCGCCCATGCTCTTGATCAGCCGGCCCTGCTCGCGCGCGATCACGTCGCCGCAACGGGCCTCGAAGACCTCGACCAGCTCGCCGATCCGCTCGCGGGAGGCCTCGTTGGACAGAGCGGTGAAGCCGACGATGTCGGCGAAGCCGACGCTCAGGTCGGTGGTGTGCGGGTCGTCGTCGAGGGCGCGGACCGCCTCCATCCGCGCGATGGCGGCGGCGAGGTGGCGGCGCCACGCGTACACGAGGAGATCCTCGAAGCGCCCGCCCAGCCGGGAGGTGACCCAGGCGCCGGGGTCCTCGGCGTCCTGGGGCGCGGCGTCCGCGACGTGCTGCACCAGCTCGCCGACCTCCCAGTCGGCCAGCCGGGCCATGGTGATGCCGATGCCGCGGGTGACGTTCAGCGCCACCTCGGGTACGACGACCCCGTCGCCGGGTCCCTGCCCGAGGATCCGCATCGCGGCGACGTCGGCCTGGGTGTAGGCCCGCTCCTCGCCGTGCTCGGCGAAGCCGAGGGTGCGAAACAGGCGGCGGGTGAGGTCGAGCGAGAGGCCCGCCTGCTCGGCCACCTCGGCCGCGGTGAGCTGGGGCGCGTCCCCCAGGGAGGTCCGCTCGGGACCGCCGTCAGACACCTTCGTCCCGGCGAGAGGGTCCGCTGTGCAGCTCGTGGAGCAGCTCGTTGAGCTGGCGCTGGGTGGCCTCGACGTGGGGGATGTCGTTGAGGCGCACGGTGCCGAAGGTCGAGGCGTCGGAGATCAGCAGGCTGCCGCAGCCGAACGGCCGGTCGATGAGGTTGATCTCCATCGCGATGTCGCTGACCCGGGCCAGTGGGATGTCGTGGCCGCGCCGGGTGATGATCCCGTTGCGGGTGATCAGCCGGCGGTCGGTGAAGGCATGCACCGTGGTCAGCCAGTCCAGGAACGGGCGCAGCGAGAACCACAGGATCCCGATCGCGACGAGCACCCACACGATGAGGGTGAGCACCCGCTGGAACCCGGTGCCGTCGAGCAGCACCTGCACGGCGACGCCGATCGCGAGCAGCACGACGAGAGCCAGGATCGGCCCGAACAGCGCCTTGGGGTGCTGGCGGGTGCTGATGATCAGGCGCTCACCGGGGTTGAGCAGCTTCTTCGAGATGGCCACGGTCAGATCATCCCATCAACGAGGGCGTTTGGTGCTCAGCTCGGCCGGACGTGGATGACGTCGCCCGCGCCGACCCGCTCGGTCCCGTCGGCCGTGGTGACCACCAGCCGGCCGTCGTCGTCGATGTCGGTGGCGCGGCCGAGCAGCTCACCGCCGCCCGGAAGCTCGACTCGCACGTCGCGACCGAGGGTCGCGCAGTGGGAGCGGTACGACGTGGCGAGGCGCGCGGTGCCCTGCTCGCCGCCGGTCTGCCACACGTCGTACCCCTCGCGGACGGCGGCCACTACGCCGAGCAGGACGGAGGTGCGGTCGGGGGCGTCCGGGCCGGCGACGGCGAGGCTGGTCGCGGTGGGGACGGGGAGCTCCTCGGCGCTCATCGCGACGTTGATGCCGACGCCGACGATCGCGGCCGGTCCGGTGGGCGTCTCGACCCGCTCGACGAGGATGCCCGCCACCTTGCGGTCGCCGTCGAGGAGGACGTCGTTGGGCCACTTCACCTTGGCGTCGTAGCCGAGCGCGGTGAGCGCCTTCGCGACGTTGTGGCCCACGAGCAGCGGCAGCCACGGCCACGAGGCCGGCGGCACCGTCGGGCGCAGCACCAGCGAGAACGTGACGGCGGTCCCCGGCGGGGTCTGCCAGGTGCGGTCGAGGCGACCGCGTCCCGACGACTGGTGGTCGGCGACCACCACGAGCCCCTCGTGCGCGCCGGCACGGGCGCGCTCGGCGGCGACCTCGTTGGTCGACGGCGCCTGCGCGAGCAGCTCGAAGGAGAGGTCGGGGGTCAGGTCGGACGCGCCCGCGAGACGGTCGCCGTCGAGCGGTCCACGGGTGGGGGTCGGAGTGGAGCCGGAAGTCACGGGCTCTACCTTGGCGCAGCCGGCGCCGTGAGGAAACCCCGGGGCCGCGCACCCGGCGACCCGGCGCGCCGCTCAGGCCGGCCCTGTCAGCGATCTGTCAGCGCGTCATCAGCCCCGCTCGCGACCATCGTCGCGCCGACTCGACCGCCGACCTCCGTGAAGGAGCCCTCGATGCCCTCTGCCGCCCTGACCGAGCTCAGGAGCCGTGCGACAGCGCTGATCACCGCCGTGACCGGCCTGGCCCTGGCGCTGAGCGTCCTCGTCCTCGCCCCGCCGGCGCCGGCCCGGGCCGCCGAGACGATCACCGTCTCCGGACCGGCCCTGCACGAGGCGCTGTTCGTCGCCGGCGACGCCGACCGGCTCGGCTCCGACCCGAGCGCGGCCTTCCTGGAGAAGGTGCTGCAGCACATGTACCGGGTGCGGCCCGGCCTGCCGCCCCAGGAGGCCGTCGCCGAGATCACCCGGCTGCAGGCGGCGGTGGACGTCGCCCCGAGCCCGCCGGCGGGCCGGGGCAGGGCCGACACGCGAGGCATCGCGCCCCAGGTGATCTTCCGCGCCCAGTACTGGATCGAGAACGGCGGCGTCGGCCTCTACAAGGAGGCCGCGAAGGCGGCCACCAAGGGGGTCACCCGACGCGCGGTGCGCGCGGTCGCCAAGGAGGTGCTCGCCGACCGCGGCGACGGCGCGGGATCGCTGTCCCTGACCGCGACCCAGGACTCGTGGGAGGCTCGCGGGTTCCTTCCGCTGTCCGCCGACCTGGTCGGCGTGGACACGGTGCGGCAGGCCCGGAGCAACCCCGCCTTCGGCGCGGCCCGCGACGGCCTGTGGCAGGACCAGACCGGACAGTCGGCGACGGCCACCATCACGCAGCGGCTGGACGACCCCGACCTGGCCGACGCCGACGAGCTGACCTCGCGGATCGACGGCGAGACCCTCACCATCTCCCCCGGCGACGCCGAGGCGGCCGTCGACAAGGCCCTCAACGGCACCGACACCGACGGCGACGGCAGGCCGGACACCGGCGTGGCCGGCGCCCGGGGCACGACGCTGGACGCGATCGCCACGATCGGCGCCAAGGAGGAGGAGGTCGCCTCCGCCGCCACCGCCGCGGAGAAGAAGCAGCGGGAGGACGAGCTCAAGGCGCTCAAGAAGAGCCTCGACGAGACGCTCGAGAGCGCCCAGAAGATCGTCAAGCAGGCCAAGGCCATGACGAACCTGGCCGTCCGGATCATCGAGACCTTCAGCCCCGCCACGGCCGAGGCCATCGAGGAGTTCGCCGACGTCGCCTTCCCGCTCGCGGAGAAGGTCCTCGGGCTCGCCGGCAATGTCGTCAACGGCGTCATGAACGTGATCACCGGCAACTGGATCGCGGCGGCCGGCGACGCCGTGTCCCTGCTGACCGGGCTCGGCTCGCTGTTCTTCGGCGAGAGCGCGACCGAGCCCAAGCCGGACCCGGTCAAGGAGGCGCTGGACGGGATCAAGGAGGACATCGCCGAGCTGCGCGCCGAGATGCACGAGCGGTTCGACCGGATCGACGCCGGGCTCAACCAGATCTTCACCACGATGGTCGAGGGACTGGGCGAGGTGCAGAGCCGGATCGACGCCGTCAACGCCAACGTCAGCGACGTGATGAGCTCCCTGCTGCTGGCCCAGACGGCGCTCAACCGGATCGAGGCGCGGGTCTACCAGGGCTTCCGCACCATCGAGGGCCGGTCGCTGAACGAGGAGCTCAACTTCGTGCTCGGCTACCGCGAGCGCACCGGCGTCCCGATCGACCAGCAGCAGTTCGAGCGCAGCGCGTCGTACTTCTACACCTGGGCGACCAGCCACGCCCTCGACGAGGTCGCCCTCGTCAGCCACGACCGCGGCTTCGACGACGCCGCCCTCGCCGCCGAGCTCGCCCACCCCCTCGATAGCAATGTCGACTACCTGCGCCGCTTCCCGAGCGAGCGCCTCGGCCTGCCGGCCCTGGGCAACACCAAGATCGCCAACCCGCGGGACTGGGCCGTCGCCGCCCGAGCCCTGGAGCAGCTGATGCTGGAGAACCCGGGCTACGTCAACGACACCACGATGAGCCGGCTCAACGAGGTGCGCGCTGTCGGCGACCGGATCCGCGCCACCTTGTCGAAGATCGTCGCCGCCGACGCTCCCGCCGGCTCCGACGGCACCGGCAGCCGCCTCTTCGACAAGCTCCTCGCGCTCTACCTCGATCGCTGGGACACGGTCGACGCCGAGGTCGGCGCCGTGATCGCCTCGTACCTCGCCACGCTGCCGGCCGGGATCGACCCCTGGCAGGGTCCGGACCAGTCGATCGCCTACCCGAACCCGATCACGCAGACCAACACCGCCGCCCGCTGCACGAACAAGCAGCGGCTCGACCTCGGCACCGGCACCGTCGACCCGCTGCCCGCGGCCGTGAAGGTCGCCCTGGCGCTCGGACTGGGCTCGGTGGCCCTGTGCGCCGACGGCTCCTGGACCGGCCACACGACCCGCAACACGATTCGCAACATCCCGTCCGGGACCGTGACCGGGAAGGTCTACGAGGCCCGGTGGCGCTACCAGCTGACCTGGAGCTTCCTCAGCAACCGGACCAGCGGCATCACCGCCTTCACGTCGGCGACCAGCACCGACTCCCGGGCTGTCGAGCTGTGCCGGGAGGAGTTCTGGCCCGACGGCTCCGAGACGACCACCTGCGAGAACGCAACGGAGACCCGTGAACAGCGCGACGCGCGGCTGGCCGCCGAGCGGCTGGCGGAGCGCTGGCCGGCCATCCGCGACGGCATCCCCTGGAGCGCCAACCCGACCGGTCGGGCAGCCATCTCGAGCGAGGCCCAGGCCGCCCTCGTGGCCAGGCAGCAGGAGGCCTACGCCCGGGTGTACGCCGCCCACCAGGGCAGCGCGCAGGCTCCCCACCCGCCGCTGAAGCGGGCCGCCGAGGCGCTCGTCCCCGCCAAGCGGCTCCTGGCCCTCTACCTGGAGGCCGGCGCGCCCGCCGACCTGGCCGCCGACGGCGAGCTGCGCGGCCTGCTCCACGGCACTCGGGGCATCCCCGACCCCAGCCGGACCGTGCGGGTGGACGGTCAGGACGTCTCCGAGCTGGCCCTGCCGTGGCTGGAGGCCTCGACGACACCTCCCGCCACGAACCTGCGCGGCATCGTCCACGACCGGGCCGGCGAGCAGGTCGACCGGCTCGAGACCGTGCTGCGCGACCACATCCGGGGCACCGCGACGGAGCCGGTGCCGCCGTACGAGGCCCGGGTCGCGGGGCTGATCCAGGGCACCGCCGACCGGCTCGAGCTCGCCGCGTGGGTGCTGCGCGGGCCCGGCCCGGTGGTCACGCTCACCGAGGTTCCCGACTCGACCGCCGATCCGCGGCCGACGTTCGGCTACGCCGCCGGGGAGGAGGCCTCCTACCAGTGCCGGATCTACCGGCAGGCCGCCAACCCGCCGGCCTTCGCGCCCTGCTCGGACACGACGACGCACCGCCCCGCGACCGCGCTGGCGCCCGGCGCCTACGTCTTCGAGGTGCGCGCGAGCGACGACGCCCACAACCTGGGCGAGAGCGCGACCTGCGTCTTCGAGATCACCGACGGCGCCGCGCCCGACCCCGGTACGCCGGGCCCGGGGGCCGGTCCGGGATCGGGCGATCCGGGTCTGCTCGCCTTCGTGCTGTCCGGGAAGCCGAGGCTGAGGGCGAAGGGCGGCAAGGCGGCGGTCGGTCGCCGGCTCATGGTGGCGAGGGTCGTCTGGTCACCGGCGCCGGTCACGGTGCGCTACCAGTGGCTGCGCAACGGCAAGGTGATCAAGGGCAAGGCCGCCACCAAGCCCGGCTACCGGATCCGGGCCGCGGACCGCGGCAGGAGGATCAAGGTCCGGATCACGCTGGTCCGCCCCGGCTACGCGAGCACGACCCTGACGACGAAGGCGGTGCGTGTGCGGCGGTGAGCCCACGGCCGCGCACCGCCCGGCAGCCCCTCCCCGCGCGGGCGCAGCCGGTGCCGGGCAAGATGGCTCCGGTGCGGGTGACGGTGCTGGGGGCGGTGAGCGTACTCGACGCGAGCGCGGCGGCCCCGTCGGGCGAGATCGCCCGGCGGGTGCTCGCCGTGCTCGCGGCCGAGGCCAACCGGCCGGTGCTGCCC
The DNA here is from genome assembly GCF_054954065.1 of Nocardioides sp. S5-5. Lineage (NCBI taxonomy): Bacteria > Bacillati > Actinomycetota > Actinomycetes > Propionibacteriales > Nocardioidaceae > Nocardioides > Nocardioides sp. S5-5. Next base: position 1,373,248 of record NZ_CP199913.1, on the reverse strand, counting down.
GCCCGGCTGGCCGACCTGGTGTGGCCGCGCGGCGAGCGCCCTCACGAGAACCGCCTGCAGGCGCACGTCTCGCGGTGGCGCAAGGCGCTGGGCCGGCATCGCATCGGCTACGGCGCCGCCGGCTACACCCTGCACCTCACCGCCGACGAGCTCGACGCCCTCGAGTTCGAGGGCCGGGCGGCAGCCGCGAGGGCGGCCCGGGCCCGCGGGGACCTCGGCGCCGGCATCGACCTCGCCCAGCACGCCCTCGGCCTGTGGCGGGGTCCGGCCTTCGCCGACCTGGCCGACGACGACTGCGTCCGCGACCGGCAAGGCGAGCTGGAGGCGGCTCGCGACCAGGTCCGGCTCGACCTGCTGGAGATGCTGTGCGAGAGCGGCGCCTACGACCGCGTCGTCCCGGAGGCGGCCCTCGCCCTGCAGTCGGACCCGTGGAACGAGTCGGTGCATCGGGCCCTCGCCCGCGCGCACTACGGACGGGGTGACCAGGTCGCCGCCCTCGCAGTCCTGGCCGACCTCGAGACCCGGCTGCGCGGCGACCTCGGACTCGACCTGGGCCCGGCATCGCAGCTGCTGCGGGGCCGGATCCTGCGGCACGAGCCGGTCGCCGAGCGAGCCCCGGGGCCGGCGCCCGTCGCCGCGTCGACCGGCCCCGGCACCGGGTGGGCCGACCGGCTCGCCGCCCTGCCGCTGCCGACGCAGCACGCGGTCCGCGCGGCCGCACTGGCCGGCGCCGCCTGGGACACCGCCCAGATCGCCCAGGTGCTCGGCATCGACGGTCCCTCGCTGGCCGACGCGCTGGCTCCCGCCCTGGCCGCCGGCATCGCGGTCCGCGGCGAGGACGGCGTGCGGTTCGCCGATCCCGGCGTACGCGAGCAGGTCACGGCGTTGATCCCGCCCGCGGAGGCGCTGCGCCTGCACCGCGGGCTCGGCGAGAGCCTGTGGCGACGGGGCGGCGAGCCCGCCCTGGCCCGGCGGGCCGCCGATCATCTCGCGGCGGCGGCGGCGCTCGACGTACCGACGGCGCTGCTGGCCGTCGACCTGGACCAGGAGCTCGCCCGGACGGCGATGGCCCAGGCCCAGTACGCCGACGCGGTGCGCCATGCCCGGCGCGCCCTGGTCAGCGCCGCGAATCTCACCGGTGACGACGCCGCGCGGGTCGACCGGGCGCGTCTGTGGCTCACGTTGGGCGAGGCCCTGCAGTGCGCGGGCGACGTCGACGCGGCGCTGGCCGCGCACGAGGCCGCGGCACAGATGCCGGAGGCCGGTGCGCAGATCAGGATCAGCGGTGCGCTGGGCTATGAGGAGTGCTCACTGCGGGCGCGGCGGCCCCGCACCGGCGCCCGGGATCCGTCGGTCCGGCTGCTGACGCGTGCCCTGGGCGACGCCGACGACGACCATCCCCGGCGGGTCGAGCTGCTCGCGTCGCTGGCGCAGGCGCTGTCGTTCTCCGGTCTGGGCGAACGGGCCACCCGCATGGTGGGCGACGCCGTGGCCGGCGCGCGCCGCGCCGCCGACCCGGAGACGCTCGCCCGCACCCTGCTGCGCGGCGTGGCCGTCCACGACCCGGTGAGCGGCGCCGCGACCCGGTTCGAGCTGGCCCGGGAGGCGGCCGCGGTGGCGCGCGCGGCCGAGGCCGACGAGCTGGAGCTCGATGCACTCGCGGCCTGGGTGCCCGAGCTGATGCGGCACGACCGGCTGGCCGAGGCCGAGGAGGTCGCCGCCCGGGTCGAGCACCTGAGCGAGACCCAGGGCAACCTGCTGCACCCGCACCAGGTGCCGATGTGGCGCGCGGCCCTCGCGCTGGCCGCCGGGCGTCACGACGAGGCGGAGGTGCTGATCGACGACTTCCGCATCGCCGGCGAGCGGGCCGGCTACGCCGACACCGCGCGCATCCACGGCTTCCAGTCGGTCCTGCTCGCGCTCGGGCGCCGTACGCCGGACCGGGCGGCGGCCGTGCTCGCCCGCTTCGACCACGACCGGGGGTTCGAGCCGTGGCGGGCCACGGCCCTCGCGGTCGCTCACGCCCGGGAAGACCGCGCGGCGGCGGTCCGGATCCTCGGGCCCTGGTCCGCCCGGCGCTTCGCCCTGGCCCGTCCCTTCGCCGGCATCCGGACCTTCTGCGCCTGCCTGGTCGCCGAGGCCGTGGCGGAGTACGGCGACGAGGCCGCCCGGACCCGGCTGGCCGCACTGATCCGCCCGGGCGTCGGGCAGCGCCAGGTTCTCGGGGCAGGCGCCGCGGTGCTCGGCGACGCGAGCGAGGCGCTGAGCCTGCTCGAGGCGGTGCCGTCGTGACGCCCGGCGCGGCGCTCCGCACGGCGAGCGCGGCCTACCGGCGCTTCGCCGACCGCTGCCGCGGGGCGGAGCCCACGTTGCCCACCCGGCTGAGTGGATGGACGGTCGCCGACCTCGTCGAGCATGTCACCTGGGCCGCTGCCATGGAGGCGGCGGCGATCCGCTCGGCCGCCGGTCTGCCGGCCACGGCCCCGAGCCACCCGACGCTTCCCCAGGCGATCACGGCCTTCGAGCGGGCCGCGGACCTCCGGCTCGCCCCGTCCACGGCCGTCGTCCTGCCCGCCGGGAGCGTGCCCCTGACCTACGCCGCACCCCTGTTCGCCTTCGAGGCGGCGCTGCACGCAGCCGATCTCGAGCACGCCCTGTCGGGGGAGGATCGACCGCTGAGCGCCGCGGAGCTGGGGGCCTGCTCGATCGTCGTCGGCCCCATGCTCGACCTGCTGGCCTCGAGCGTCCCCGACGGGGAGGTCGTCATCGACCTCGTCGGCCTCGGCGACGGCATCCGGCTGAGCGCCGAGGGCGGCGGCTGGCGCCGGAGCGAGCCGGACGGCCGGGCGGCCACGACGACGCTGACCGGCCGCCCGCACGACGTGGTGCTGTTCGCCTCGGGCAGGGTCGACGCGACCCGGCTCCAGGTCCGGGGCGAGGCCGAGCACGCCGAGCGGTTCAAGACGTACTTCCCCGGCCCCTGAGTGACGAGAATGGCTCCCATGACCCGACTCGTGGACACCCGCACCGACCAGTTCGTCGAGGACCTCGCCGCCCTCGACCCGTTGACGGCGACCTACGCCGGCATCGCCGGCCACGACGGCGAGCTGCCCGACCTGTCCCCCGACGGCTTCGCGGCGAGCGAGGAGCTGCACCGCCGCGCCCTCGCCGACGTCGCCGCGCTGGCGGCGGCCGACGAGCGCGAGGAGGTCGCCAAGGCGGCCTTCCTCGAGCGGGTCGGACTCGCCGTCGAGCGGGCCGACGCGGGCCTGGAGCGCAGTGAGTTCTCGGTGATCTCGAGCGGGATCCACGCGGTGCGCGAGGTGTTCGACCTGATGCCGACCGACACCGTCGAGCAGTGGGACGCGATCGGCTCGCGGCTCGCCGCGGTGCCGGCCGCGCTCGCGGGCTATCGCACCACCCTGCTCGAGGAGGCGGGCGCGGGCCGGGTCTCGGCCAGGCGGCAGTACGCCGAGGTGGCCGGCCAGGTGCGCGGCTGGACCGGGCAGGAGGGGGCCGCGGGCGACTACTTCGCCGGCGTCGTGGCCGCGGCACCGGCCGACCGGCGCGAGGCGCTCGCCGCGGCCGCGGCGAGCGCGTCGGCGGCGTACGCCGAGTTCGGGCGCTTCGTCGAGACCGACCTGCTCCCCCGCGGCCGCGACGTCGACGGGGTGGGACGGGAGCGCTACGCCCTGGAGTCGCGCGCCTTCCTCGGCGCGAGCGTCGACCTCGAGGAGGCCTACCGCTGGGGCTGGGAGGAGCTCAAGCGGATCGAGGACGACATGGCCGCCACCGCACTCCGGATCGTGCCGGGCGGCTCGGTCGCCGACGCCGTCGCCGCGCTCGACGCCGACCCGGCGCGCGACTGCGGCAGCCGCGAGGCGTTCCAGGCCTGGATGCAGGAGCGGTCCGACACGGTCCTGGCCGACTTCGACGGCGTCCACTTCGACATCGCCGAGCCGATCCGCACCCTGCAGTGCAAGGTGGCGCCGGTCAACGACGGCGGCGCCTGGTACACCCCGCCCACCGAGGACTTCTCCCGCCCCGGCACGATGTGGTTCTCGTTCACCGACGACAACGAGCGCTACTCCACCTGGCGCGAGACGACGACCGTCTTCCACGAGGGCGTCCCCGGCCATCACCTGCAGGTCGCGCAGGCCGTCCACCGCGCCGACCTGCTCAACCGCTGGCAGCGGCTGCTGTGCTGGGTCAGCGGCCACGGCGAGGGCTGGGCGCTGTACGCCGAGCGGCTGATGGACGAGCTCGGCTACTTCGCCGACCCCGGCGAGCGGCTCGGGTTCCTCGACATGCAGGGCTTCCGCGCCGCCCGCGTGGTCGTCGACATCGGCGTCCACCTCGGGCTCACCGTGCCCGCCGACAACCCCTTCGGCTGGCGGCCCGGCGAGACCTGGGACGCCGACTTGGCCTACGAGTTCATGCGCGCGCACTCGCGGATGGACGACGGCTCGCTGCGCTTCGAGGTCAACCGCTACCTCGGCTGGCCGGGTCAGGCGCCGTCGTACAAGGTCGGCGAGCGGATCTGGCTCGAGTCGCGCGCGGCGGCACAGGCCCGGCACGGCGCGGCGTTCGACCTCAAGGCCTTCCACACCGCGGCGCTCGACCTCGGCAGCCTCGGCCTCGACCCGCTGCAGGCCGCGCTGGCCCGGCTCTGAGGGCCGATGTCGGGCTCCTGCTCGCCGTCGCACCCCACGACCTGCACCCCACGATCCACGACTGGCTCGCGGCCAACCAGAGCTTCCGGGCCGACGTCCTCGCCCTGCTCCGCACCGAGGGACCGCATACCGCCGCGGAGATCCCCGACACCTGCGAGGTGCCGTGGGCGTCGAGCGGCTGGAACAACGACAAGAACGTCAACCGCCTGCTCGAGGTCCTCACCTTGACCGGCGACGTCGCGATTCGTGATGTCCGTTCTCCACATCCGGCTGATGGGGTTTTCCCTGTCCACAGGCGGGTTCTCGACGTTCGATTCTGTCGGGGGTGGGTGGGAGAGTTCAGTCATGGATCTCGGAACCCGGCCCCGCTCGACAGCAGCTCTGCTGTCCGGGCTACGTGCCGAGGTCGAGGGCCGAGAGGCATCGATCGTCCGTGAGTGGGCGACCATCGCCGAGTGGGCCGGCGACCACATCGTCACCGGCCCCGAAGGCGCAGCGACCATCACCGAGGACTATCTCGACACGGGTGTCCCGATCGCCGGGCCCGGTGCGCCGTTGGTCAGCGAGTTCGCACTCATGGAGCTCGTCGCGGTCCTCGGCCGCGCGCCCGATGGTGGGAAGGCGTATGTCGGGCGGGTCATCGAGTGCGCCTGGCGGCTCCCGAACGTCTACGACGCCGTCGTGGCCGGCCGGTTGGCGCCGTGGCGGGCCGAGCGGATCGCCGACCTCACCCACGCCCTGTCCGCCGAGGCGGCGGGGTTCGTGGACCGGCAACTCTTCGACGCCTCCGGCGTCGGCTGGGCCCAGCTCGAACGCCTCGTGGTCGAGGCAGTGCTGCGGCACGACCCCGAGCGTGCTGAGGCCGAACGACAGAAAGCCGCCGACCGGCGTCGTTTCGACCTCGGCGAGGTCGACGAGCACGGCCTGGTCCACCTCGACGCACTCATGGACGCCGCTGACGGACGGGACCTCGACCAGGCCGTCGCCCGACGCGCTGACGTGCTCGGCCGGTTGGGTGACGACTCGTCGCTCGACGTGCGCCGCTCGAAGGCCGCGGCCGAGCTCGCCCGCCACGACCTCGCGTTGGACCTGCTGATCCCCGACCCCGACACCGGTGAGGTCGTCACGACCGTCCCGGGCCGCAAGGTCGTCCTCAACGTCCACATCACCGACACCAGCCTCCTCGGGGACAACCCGTTCGTGAGCCCCTCCACCAACCCGGTCGGCCGGTGGGAGGAGGGCCGCTGCCCCATCACCACCACGCAGATCCGCGAATGGCTCCGCGCCCGCGACACCACCATCGTCGTGCGGCCGGTGATCGACCTGGCCGACCACGTGCCCGTGACGGCGTACGAGATCCCCGAGCGTCATCGGACACGTGTGATCCTGCGGGACCACACCTGCCGGTTCCCCCACTGCGCTCGTCCCGCACAGCGTTGCGACCTCGACCACCACCGCCCGTTCGACCAGGGTGGCCCGACGTGTCCCTGCAACGAAGTGCCGTTGTGTCGACGCCATCACAGGGCCAAGACCCACTCACGATGGCGCTACGACATCGTGACGCCGGGCTCGTACGTGTGGACCAGCCCGAACGGGTTCCGGTTCCGTGTCGACCACCGCGGCACCCACCCGATCCACGGCACCAGCGATCCCAGCCCACCCGACGAGTAGCGACCCCGCCCACACCCCGCGAGTCACCGAGATCGCGGGGGCATCGGCATGCCCGCGTCAGTGGCCGCTGGCGTACTGATCGGCGGTGTAGGTGATGGTGCTGCCGGTGCTTGGGTCGGTGACCAGGATCCGGTCAGCTGCCGCCGACGGGGTGACGACCTGCGGCGACAGGTCCCGAAAGGTTTCGTCGCCGGACCTCGTTAGGGTGACGGCGTGCCGACCTTCGTCCTCGCCTCCGCCTCCCCCGCGCGCCTGGCGACCCTGCGCAACGCCGGTCTCGACCCGCGGGTGATCGTGTCGGGGGTCGACGAGTCGCAGGTCAGCGACGTGCCGCCGGCCGAGCTGGCGCTGCGGCTGGCCGAGCTCAAGTGCGGCGCGGTGGCCGGTCGCGACGACGTCCCGGCCGACGGCCTGGTGCTCGGCTGCGACTCGGTGCTCGAGCTCGACGGGGTCGCGCTCGGCAAGCCCGACGACGCCGACGACGCGGTACGCCGCTGGCAGGCGATGCGCGGCCGGTCCGGGGTCCTGCACACCGGCCACTGCCTGCACGACCGCGCGAGCAGCCACCAGGTCGCCGCGACCGCCTCCACCACGGTCCACTTCGCCGACGTCACCGACGACGAGATCGCGGCGTACGTCGCGACCGGCGAACCGCTCCACGTCGCCGGCGCGTTCACCGTCGACGGGCTCGGCGGCGGGTTCGTCGCCAGCATCGAGGGCGACCACCACAATGTCGTTGGGGTCAGCCTGCCGCTGCTGCGCGGCATGGTCCAGGAGCTCGGGCACTCGTGGACCGACCTCTGGTCACGCTGACCCGGCTGCTCGCCGTCCTGCTGGCGCTGCCCGTCTTGCTGCCCGCGGCGGCACACGCGGACGTTCCCACCCTCACCCCCGGCAGCCACCCGATCACGCTGCCCACCGACGCACCGACGACCTTCCGGCTGCAGCGGACCGCGCCGGGCAGCACCCTGCACGTCGCGCTCTGGTACGTCGGCGCCGGCGACTCGGTCGGCGAGGGGGTCCGACTGACCATCGGCACGACGCCCGACGGCACCGGCTGCGGCAGCGGCGCCGTGTTCCGGCCGACCCTCGGCGAGCCGGCTCCGCTGCTCACCACGACGGCGTCGACGTGGACCGACGAGCCCGACCACGCCTGCGGCACGGCGGCTGAGCTGTTCGTGACCGTCGCCCCGCCCAGCGACCCGGCCGACCGGGGGCGCGCTGCCACGGTGGTCGTGGCGGAGGAGCCGCCGCTGTCGGCGTACGCGTTCGACCTGCTGCGTGAGCCGGCCGTCCCCGCCTGGCAGCCGTTGGAGCCCGAGCCGTCACCGCGGCCGGTCGCCGCGGGCACGACCCCGGCCGACGCCGCCGCCGTCGGCACGGGCAGCCACGAGCTCCGGCTCGAGCCGGGGCGACAGGCGGTGGTGACGATCCCGCTCGACTGGGACCAGTCCCTGCGCGCCCAGGTCGACGGCGGCCCGGACACCACGGTGACCGTCCTCGGGCCGCTGCTCGGCGAGGACGTCGCCTCGAGCGGGCCCGGGCGGGCGCAGAGCTACGTGACGTCGTACCTGCACCGGGACTCGTTCGACCCGACCCGCGCCGGAGCCTGCCTCGCGGGGACGCGCTACGTGCTGGTCGGCCTGCCGCCCGGGGCCGCGCCGGCGACGGTCACGCTGAGCCTCGCGATCGACGGCGTCCCGGCCGACGGCGTGCCCGACTACACCCGACCGGCCGGCGCCGACGCACCGCCGCCGGACCGGGTCCTCGAGGAGCCCACCGACGACAGTGCGCCGACCCTGATCTGGATCGGAGTCGGCGCACTGGCACTGCTGGTCGCGGTGGCGCTCGGCGTACGCCGCCGCGGGCGTCCTACTCGACGGGGAGCCCGAGCCCGCGGGCGATGAGCATCCGCTGCACCTCGGAGGTGCCCTCGCCGATCTCGAGGATCTTGGCGTCGCGGTAGAACCGCGCGACCGGGTACTCCTCCATGAAGCCGTAGCCGCCGAAGACCTGGGTGGCGATCCGGGTCGCCGTGACGGCCGACTCGCTGGCGTACAGCTTGGCCACCGACGCCGCCTGCTTGAACTCCTTCATCGACGGGCCGTGTCCGCCCTCCATCGCATCCCTCATCGCGGCGGCGCGGTAGGTCAGCATCCGCGAGGCGTGCAGCATGACCTCGAGGTCGGCGATCTGGAAGGCGACGCCCTGCTTGCGGCCGATCGGGCCGCCCATGGTCTGCCGGTCGAGGGAGTACTCCACGCACAGGTCGACGCAGGCCTGGATCAGGCCGACGGCGAGCGCGGCGATGGCGACCCGGCCGTCGTCGAGGATGGCGAGGAACTGGGCGTAGCCGCGGCCCCGCTCGCCGACCAGGTTCTGCTCGGGCACCCGGCAGTCGGTGAAGGAGAGCGGGTGGGTGTCGGAGATGTGCCAGCCGAGCTTGTCGTAGCCCGGCTCGGCGAGGAAGCCCGGCGTACCGGACGGCACGATGATCGCGGAGATCTCCGGCCTGCCCGACTCCGAGACGCCGGTACGCGCGGTCACGGTCACCAGGCTGGTGATCTCGGAGCCGGAGTTGGTGATGAACTGCTTGCCACCGTTGATCACCCACTCGCCGGCGTCGAGCTCGGCGCGGGTCTTGGTGGCGCCCGCGTCCGAGCCGGCCCCCGGCTCGGTGAGGCCGAAGCCGGCGAGCCGCTGGCCGGACACCAGGTCGGGCAGCCAGGTCTTCTTCTGCTCGTCGGTGCCGTAGGTGAGGATCGGGTTGATGCCGAGGCCCACCCCCGCCTCGAGGGTGATGCCGATCGACTGGTCGACCCGGCCGAGCTCCTCGATCGCCAGGCACAGCGAGGTGAACGGGCCGTCGGCCGCGTCGAGCCCGGCGCCGCCGTACTCCTCCGGGGCGGTGAGGCCGAACAGCCCCAGCTCCCCCATCTTGTGGACGACGTCGGTCGGGAAGTGGTGCGCCTTGTCCCACTCCGCGACGTGCGGGCGGATGGCGGCCTCGGCGAAGTCCCGGACGGTACGACGGAACTCCTCGTGCTCGCGCGACAGCTCGAACTGGGTCATGGTCCCATCGTAGGCCACGAGGTTAACGTTTGTTAACCAGTGGACCGGGTCATTTTCCGCCCCGGGCAACGGGTCGCCCGGGGCTGAGCCCCAGGCTGGTCAGGCGGAGCGACGACGATCCACCAGCGACGGTGGGCGGTCGTCGTGCCGCACGGCTCGCACAGCTCGGGCCCGGCCGGCGGCCTTCGCCTCGTAGAGCGCCTCGTCGGCGTACGCCAGGGCGAGCGCGATGTCGTCGCCCGCGACGACGGGAGCGATGCCGAAGCTGACCGTCGGCATCGGGCCGGTCTCGTCGTCGCCGCGATAGCTGCGGGCGATCGCGTCGACCACCGCCTCGGCCGGGGCGCCGCGGACCAGCAGCACGAACTCGTCGCCGCCGAGCCGCCCGATCACGCCCCGCAGGCCGACGACGGCCTGGCACGCGTCGGCGAAGGCGGTGAGCGCCCGGTCGCCCGCCGCATGACCGAGGCCGTCGTTGATGCTCTTGAACCGGTCGAGGTCGGCGACGACCACCGCCGCGTCGGCACGGACCGGACCGCGATCGATGTCGCGCTGCGCGGCCCGGAGGAACTCGGCTCGGTTGAGCAGGCCGGTGAGGTCGTCCCGGGTGGCCTGCAGACGCAGCTCGGAGGTCTGCTGCTCGTGGCTGAGCGCGGACATGCTGAAGGTGACCACCACCAGCAGCACCATCATCAGCAGCGTCGTGACCTGACCGCCGAAGACCGCCTCGAAGAAGGGGTGGGTCGGCCCGACGGCCACGAAGGCGACGGTCCGCGCGAGGTAGAAGACCGCGATCACGCTCGACGCGAGCGCCATCGCGGTGAGCACGAAGCGGTACTGGCCCCGAGGCGCGGCGGCCGGCTCGAGGCCGCGCAGCAGCAGGCCGAGCTCGCGGGCCGAGGCGCCGATCAGCAGCGCCATCCCGGCCAGGTAGACCGCGCCACCGGACCAGATGTCGGTGCGCGGGTCGTCGGCGAGCGAGACGACGAGCACCACGACCGGTACGACGAGCACCTGCCAGGCCCGCACCCGGCGCTCGCGCAGCGAACGTCCACCGGCCCACACGCAGGCCGCGCCGAGCACGCCGGTCGCGTTGCCGAGCGGGTTGGCGACCACCTGCGCGGGCGTGCCGTTGGCCAAGAAGAGGGACGCGCTGACGATGAAGCAGCCCAGCGACGCGCACCACCAGCCGCTGTAGGCCGCCCGGGTCGAGCGGTAGGTGACGCCGTAGAAGAGGGCCAGGACACAGGCCGCGACGAGGCCGAAGGCCACGCGCAGGGTCAAGGTGTCCAGCATGACTCCCAGGCTAGGCCGCTCGCCCACGCCCGCGGGCCGGAGTGTGCCGATCCTGACCGAAGGCCGATCCACCATGGTCAATTCGGGCGACACCGGCCAGGCCGACAGGGACCAAGGTCCCGTGCCGCGCGCGCCGGGCCCCAGCCCCGCAGCACGTAGGCTCCCCAGCGTGAGCCAGCTGCGCGACCCCGCCCACCGGGTCAGTCCCCGGGCCCGCCTGATGTGGCACGTCGAGACCGCGATCGCCGCGCTCGTCGTGGCAGTCGGGCTCGGCGTCGCGGCGGTGCTGCTCACCCCCGACGGCCTGCGCTGGTGGCTGGTCGTGCTGGCGGTGGTGCTCTGCGCGGCGGTGGCGCTCGCCGTACCGCGGTGGCGCTATGCCGTTCACCGCTGGGAGGTCTCCGCGACCGCGGTCTACACCCAGCGCGGCTGGTGGGCCCAGGAGCGGCGGATCGCGCCCATGTCGCGCGTGCAGACGGTCGACCTCGCGCAGGGTCCGCTGGCGCGGCTGTTCGGCCTCGCGACGGTCACCGTGACCACCGCCTCGGCAGCCGGTCCGCTGCAGATCGAGGGACTGGACCGCCCCGTCGCGCTCGCGCTCGTCGACGAGCTGACCCGCAAGGCGGACCTGGTCGAGGGCGACGCCACGTGAGCCTGCCCGTCTCGCCGGTCGCCTGGCAGCGCCTCGACCCGCGGATGCTGCTGGTCCACCCGATCAAGGAGGTCGGCAAGTTCCTGCCCGTCCTCGTCGGCCTGGTCGTGGCGGGCGGCGCGTCCGGCGCCGGAGCGTGGGCGCTGCTCGGCGTCGGCATCCCGGTCGGGCTCGGCGTAGTGCGCTACCTCACCACGACCTACCGGATCGCCGACGGGCGCGTCGAGCTCCAGCGCGGCCTGCTCCAGCGACACACCCTGTCGACGCCGGTCGACCGGGTGCGCACGGTCGACCTGACCGCGTCGCCGGTCCACCGCGTGCTCGGGCTGGCGACGGTCGTGATCGGCACCGGCAGCGTCGCCAGCGACAGCGACGAGCGTCTGGTCCTCGACGCGCTGCCCCGCGAGGAGGCGGCCCGGCTGCGCTCGGAGCTGCTCCACGCCGCCGTCCCCGCGGACGCCGCCGCGGGCCACGTCGAGGAGGAGCAGGTCGTCGCCCGGTTCGTGCCGCGCTGGCTGTGGTACGCCCCGTTCAGTGGCACCGTCCTGGTCGGGCTCGGCGCGATCATCGGTGGCGCCTTCCAGCTCGCGGAGTCGATCGACATCCGCGTCAGCGAGGACGACCTCGCCGCCATCGGCCAGGGCTTCGTCGTCGCCGTCGTCGTGGTCGCCGTCCTGCTCGTGACACTGCTCGCCGTCGGTGGCTACCTGGTCACGAACGGCGGCTTCGTCCTCAGCAGGCACGGCGCCGCCTGGCACGTGCGCCGCGGCCTGCTCACCCGCCGCGAGACCAGCATCGACGTCGCGCGCCTCGCCGGCGTCAGTCTCGGCGAGCCCGCCGCGCTGCGGGTCGCGCGCGGCCGGCGGGTCGGCGCGATCGTGACCGGGCTGACCGGTGACCAGGCCCGCTCCGCCGTCCTGCTGCCGCCCGCACCCCAGGCGACCGGGTACGCCGTCGCGTCGGCAGTGCTCGGCACCCCCGGCCCGATCACCGCGGACCTGCTCCCCCACGGCCGCGCGGCGACGACCCGGCGCTACAGCCGGGCCCTGCTCGGCGCGCTTCCCTTCGTCGCGGCCGCGGTGGTCGCGGTCCTGGCCGGCGGCCCTGCCTGGCTGCTGGGCGGCGCCGTGCTCCCGATCGGCGTCGCGCTCGCCCTCGCGGCGGACCGGGCCCGCGCCCTCGGGCACGGCTTCCTCGACGGCCACGTCGTGATGCGCTCCGGCTCGGTGCTGCGCAGCCGCGACGCGGTCGCCGCCGGCCACGTGATCGGCTGGAACCAGCGCGCCACCTGGTTCCAGCGCCGGGCCGGCCTGGTCGCGCTCGCCGCGACGACGGCCGGCGGCAAGGGGCAGGTGCGGGTGCCCGACGTACCCACGGACGCGGCGATCGCGCTCGCCGAGGCCGCCACCCCCGGCCTGGTCGGGCAATTCCTGGAGGCGAGATGAGCGGACGGCCCGACGGCAGCTACGCACCGGTCACCGACGACCGGCCCGACCCGGGCGAGGTCGTCTGGGCGTGGGTCCCCTACGAGGACGACCCCAGCCAGGGCAAGGACCGCCCGGTGCTGGTGATCGGCACGGCCATCGGCCGCGACGGCCGGGAGGTCGTGCATGCGCTGGCCATGACGAGCAAGGACCACGACCGCGACGAGGCCCAGGAGGCCGCCGCGGGCCGGTACTGGATGGACATCGGCACCGGCGCCTGGGACCCGCGCGGCCGGCCGAGCGAGGTCCGGCTCAACCGCTTGCTCGTCCTCCCCGCGGCCGACGTACGACGCGAGGGGGCCGCGCTGGCCCCGGCGGTCTACGCCGAGGTGATCGCGGCGCGGCAGCGGTTCACGCGCTGAGGCCGTCCCCCAGTCCGAGGTCCGTGGCGAACGTTGCGAGGTGGTGCTCGAAGAGCGCCGCCGGGTCGCCGAACGCACCCGGGCCGTACTGGCCGAACACCTCGAAGCTGATGCACCCGAACAGTCCCGCCCAGGCCAGCACACCGACGACGGGAGCTGGCGGAGATGGCCTACCAGTTCACGGCACCGTTCGTCGTGGACTCGGGTCAGGGCAGCAGGAAGGACGCCCGCCAGGTCTTGCGGTCGCGCTCGGAGACCATGCCGTTCTCCTGCAGCACCGGCATCACCTTCTCGCCCATCCAGGCGATCGTCGCGCGGTAGCTCTCGTTGCCGAGGGCCTCGCGCCGCGCCTGCTGCGGGTCGAGCCCCACGGCGGCGTACACGTCGGGGTGGACCAGCGAGCGCATCGTCACGTAGGCGACCTGCGCGGTCATCGCCTGGTGCCAGCGCAGCCTGGCGCGGCCCAGGCCGCGCACCGCCTTGGCCAGCTCGTCACGGGCGAAGGTGACGTGGCGGGCCTCCTCGGTGACGTGGATCCGGGCGACCATCCGGGTCAGCGGCTGGATCCGCTCGTCGCGCATCATCTCCCGCTGCCAGCGATCGACCGGCTCCTCGCCGATCAGGATGCCGGCGTACGCGCTCGCGCCGCGCAGCGCCAGCGGGCCGAGTCGCGCGAGCCGGTGCGGCGTGGGCCGAGGACCGTACGCCGGCACGCCCATCGAGCCGATCGCCCGGCCGAACATCACCGTGTGCCGGGTCTCGTCACCCACCTCGGTCAGCGCGAACTGGGTGCGCGCGGAGGTCGGGTCCTCGCGATAGGCCTCGCGCAGCAGGATCTGCATGAGCACGATCTCGAACCAGATCCCGACACTGGCGATGCTGGCGACCTCGTGCATCGAGAGCGTGATCCGCTGCTCCTCGCTGAGCGAGCGCCACATGGCAGTGCCGTAGAGCGACATCCGCTCGGGCTGCATCCACCACAGGCCGGGGACGGGGGGCGCGCTCCAGTCGAGGTCGACCTCCGGGTCGTACGACTGGCGCGCGGTCGAGCGCAGCAGCCGCTCGGGCAGCGCCTCCAAGGTCACGGGCTTCCTCCTGCGACATAGGTATTACCGTCAGTAACGGATAAAGGTACTCTTCTCCCCATGGCTCCCCACGTCAAGAGCGACGGACGCACCACCCGCTGGGAACGACACCGCGCCGAGCGGCGCGAGGAGTTCGTCCATGCCGCCGTGCGCGCCATCGACACCCTCGGCCCCGACGCCTCGGTGGCCGACATCGCGGCCGAGGCCGGGGTCAGCAAGCCGGTCCTCTACCGCTACTTCGCCGACAAGTCCGAGCTGCACGACGCGGTCGGCGCCTGGGCGGCCGACCTGGTCCTGGCCCGGGTGCTCACCGCGGTCCACGCGCCCGCCTCGGCCCGCGACCGGGTCGGCGCCGGCGTGGCGGCGTACCTCGACACCCTCGCCGAGCATCCGCAGGCGTTCCTCCTGCTCAGCCGGCCGGCCGGCGGCACCGACCCGCTGGCCGCGGGCAAGGACCAGATCGCCGCGAAGCTGACCCGCCTCCTCGGCGATGCCCTGCGCCACCTCGGCGGCGACACCGGCGCGGCCGAGCCCTGGGCGCACGCCGTCGTCGGCCTCGGCACGTCGGTCGGCCAGTGGTGGCTGGAGCGGCACACCGTCTCGCGCAGCGCGGCGGCCGGCTACCTCAGCGACTTCATCTGGCACGCACTGTCCGGCGCGGCCGCCGAGAGCGGCGTCGACCTGTCCCGCCTCGACGCCGGCGCCGGCGAGGTGACCCCGATCCGAACGGCGCGGCGCCGATGAGCGCCACGCCCGCCCATGAGCCCCAGGAGGCGTACGACGGTCCCGCGGTCCTCGTCGTCGGCGAGGCCGAGCACGCCGTGTCGGTGACCCTGCGCGGCGCCTTCCAGCCGCTCGACGGCCACTTCCACTGGTACGGCCGGATCGCTGTCGACAACGCCCTCGGCGACGTCCGCAGCGGGTCACCGGTCACCCTGCGCACCGCCTACGGCGAGGCGGCCGGGAAGGTCGCCGACCTCGACCCGTGGGGCCGGTTCCGGGTCAGCGGGACCGGGCGGCCGCCGTTCTGAGGCGCGGAGTCTCGTCATCCGATCTCAGACAGGAGTGACGATCACGTTGACCGCCTCGAGGGCCGTGTCCGGGGCGGCCCGGTAGGCGTGCGGCAGGTCGGCCGCGAAGCGCACGTGGTCGCCGGGGCCGACCGCGACCACGCGGCCGCCGTGCTCGACCTCGCCGGCACCGGCGAGCACGACCAGCTGCTCCTCGACACCGGCGGGGTGGGCGGGCGAGGTGCGCTCGACGCTGGCGGCCAGGCGCAGCAGGTAGACCTCGGTCGTCCGGCCGGGCTCGCGCAGCACCCGGACCCGGGTCGCCACCACGCCCTCGTCGGCGACGGCGGCGCCGTCGTGGTCGTCGAGCAGCGCCGCGAGGGGTACGCCGAGCGGGGTCGCGACGGCGTACAGCGTGTCGAGGGTGGGGTTGCGCCGGCCCGTCTCGAGCTCGGAGAGCGACCCCTTCCCGATCCCCGCCTGGGCCGCCAGTGCCGACAGGGAGAGGCCGCGCGCCTCGCGCAGGGCCCGGATCCGGGCGCCGACCTCTCGCGCCATCGTCGCCGCCCCCCTCAGCCTGGATCCGGGCTAGAGTGTTCCATATACAGAACGCCGCACCGGTGTTCCCGGAGGAGGCGGCGTGTCCGAGGAGACTACTCATGGTCCCGTGACGGCCGGCGTGGTCACGGCCCTGGTCGGGTTCAGCAGCTCGTTCGTCGTCGTGCTCGCCGGCCTGGTCGCGGTCGGCGCGACGGCCGACCAGGCGGCCTCCGGCCTCGCCACGCTGCTGGTCACCCAGGCGCTCGGCATGCTCTGGCTCTCGCTGCGGCACCGGATCCCGGTCACCCTCGCCTGGTCCACGCCGGGCGCCGCCCTGCTCGCCACCTCCGCCGGGGTGAGCGGTGGCTGGTCGGCCGCGGTGGGCGCCTTCGTCGCGACCGGCGTGCTGATCCTGCTGACCGCGCTGGTGCCGAAGGTCGGCGACCTGGTCGCCGCGATCCCCCACAGCCTGGCCCGCGCGATGCTCGCCGGGGTGCTGCTGCCGCTGTGCCTCGCGCCGGTCACGGCGCTCGTCGACTCCCCCGCCGCGGTCGCCCCGCTGGTGCTCACCTGGCTGGTGCTGCTCCGGCTGGCGCCGCGATGGGCGGTGCCGGGCGCCCTCCTCGTCGCCCTCGGCACCGTCCTCGCGACCGCGCGGATCGACGCCGCCGACCTCGCCCCGCACCTGGCCTGGACCACGCCGACCTGGTCGCTCTCCGCGCTGGCCGGCATCGCGCTCCCGCTGTACGTCGTCACGATGGCCTCCCAGAACGTCCCCGGCGTCGCGGTGATGAGCGGCTTCGGGTACCGGGTCCCGTGGCGTGAGTCGCTCGCCGTCACCGGCCTCGGCACCGTCGTCGGCGCCCCCACCGGCGGGCACGCGATCAACCTCGCCGCCATCAGCGCCGCGCTCGCCGCCGGCCCCAGCGCCGGACCGGACCCGCGCCGGCGCTGGATCGCCGCGGTGAGCACGTCGGTCGCCTATCTCGTGCTGGCGGTCGCGAGCACCGCGTTGGCCACCCTCGTCGCCGCCGCGGCCGACGGCGTGATGCAGGCCGCCGCCGGCCTGGCGCTGCTCGGCACCCTCGGCGCCGCCCTGGCCGAGGCACTCGCCGACCCGGCCGAGCGCGAGCCGGCGGCCGCGACGCTGGTGGTGGCGGCCTCGGGCGTCAGCGTGCTCGGGATCGGCGCGGCGTTCTGGGCGCTGGTCGCGGGCCTGCTGCTGCGCGGGTTCCTGCGCGCCGGGCGCGGGACGACCCTCAGGCCGTCGACGCGAACATCGTCGACCTCAGCCCGAACCTGATCCGGAACTGGTCGCCGGTCAGCGTGGTGCTGCCCGCCGCTCCGACGACCTTCACCGCGGTCACCCGGCCACCCTGCGCCGGGTCCTTGGTGATCTCGAGGCCGGTGAAGTCACCGATCCCCGGGAACTGCGTCTCGATCGCCACCCCGGTCAGCGTGACCTGCCACGAGTTGTTCGGGTTGCCCGACGTCGCCTCGTACGGGTCCGGCTTCGCGACCTGGTAGGGCAGACCGCCCGGCGCCGTCCAGCCGCCGTTGCTCGACGAGAACTGGGTGAACGCCGGCTGGCCGCCGTACGTCCTGATCTGCCCGGCCGTGGCGGCGATGGCGGCGTTCGACTCCGACCGCTCGACCGCGATGCCGCGATAGACCTGCGACTGGGTGGTGTCGTAGACGTCGAAGACGCCGCGGTCGTTGGTGTCACGCTCGAAGATGACGTAGGTGCGGGCGGCGACCGCCTGCGCCCGGACCGCCTGGGGGTGCCACGTCGCGGGCATCTCGGAGGGGACGACGCCGCGCAGGTACTTCTCCACCTTCAACACGTTGACGGTGTCGCGGCCCTGCCCGCCCGCGGGTACGACGGAGCGGATCTTGCCACGGTAGTCGACGGCGCCGCCGGGGACGTAGAGCCGGATCGTGCCGCCCTTCGCCTTGAACTCGGCCTGGCCCGGGATGATCCGGACCTTGTGCCAGCGCTTGGTCTTGACGGAGAGCCTGGTGTCGGCGCCGTGGGCGGTCAGCTTCCAGCGCTTCGCGCCGCGCTTGCCGAGCTTCCAGGTCCGGCCGGTGGCGAGGCTGCGCACCTTCAGCTTCGCGCGGTGCTGGACGACGACATTGCTCGAGGTGTCGGCGGTGATCAGCACCCTCACCGAGCCGCCGCCGACCCCGGGCGCCGTGCCGGGGTAGTAGAAGTCGAGGATCTGGTCGGTGCTCAGGCCCTGCTCGGCCGCTCCCTTCGCGCCGTACTGCGACAGGCCCTTGCCATGCCCCCAACCGCTTCCGGTCAAGGTGACCTGCTCGACGCGGGCGGCGGCCGATGCGGCGGGCAGCGAGGCCGGTCCGACCACGCCGAGGGCGAGACCGGCGGCGAGAGTGGTGACGGTTCCCGGGAACAGACGCATCGTCCGAGACTAACTGCCGGTTAAAGCCCCGGCGCCGGGGCGCAATAGGCTTCGACCATGACCGAGCTCGACAGCACGCAGACCCCGGACCCGACCAGCGCGCCCCCCAGCGCCGTGGTCGTACCGGACAAGCCCGCGCTGGAGGGCCTCGAGGAGAAGTGGGCGCAGCGCTGGAAGGACGCCGACACCTACGGCTTCGACCGCACCCAGCCGCGCGAGAACGTCTACGCGATCGACACGCCGCCGCCGACGGTGAGCGGCAGCCTGCACGTCGGGCACGTGTTCTCCTACACCCACACCGACCTGATCGCCCGCTTCTGGCGGATGCAGGGCAAGTCCGTCTTCTACCCGATGGGCTGGGACGACAACGGCCTGCCCACCGAGCGCCGGGTGCAGAACTACTTCGGCGTGCGCTGCGACCCGTCGCTGCCGTACGACGCCGACTTCACCCCGCCGGAGAAGCCGGACCCCAAGCGCCAGATCCCGATCAGCCGGCCCAACTTCATCGCCCTGTGCGAGCAGCTGGTCGAGCAGGACGAGAAGGTCTTCGAGGACCTGTGGCGCACCCTCGGCCTCAGCGTCGACTGGAACACCACCTACACGACGATCGGCCCCAAGGCGCAGACCGTCAGCCAGCGCGCGTTCCTGCGCAACCTGGCCCGCGGCGAGGCCTACCTGCAGGAGGCGCCGACCCTGTGGGACGTCACCTTCCAGACCGCGGTCGC
Source organism: Nocardioides sp. S5-5 (assembly GCF_054954065.1). Taxonomy (NCBI): domain Bacteria; kingdom Bacillati; phylum Actinomycetota; class Actinomycetes; order Propionibacteriales; family Nocardioidaceae; genus Nocardioides; species Nocardioides sp. S5-5. The sequence continues at coordinate 1,354,255 of NZ_CP199913.1, read as the reverse complement.
GCAGGCCGAGCTGGAGGCGCGCGACTACGCCGGCGCCTACCACCGGGTCGCCTACCACAAGTCCGACGGCGCCCCCGTGTACGTCGAGACGACCCGCCCCGAGCTCATCGCCAGCGCCGTCGCGCTGATCGCGCACCCCGACGACGAGCGCTACCAGGACCTGTTCGGCACCACGGTCACCTCCCCCGTCTTCGGCGTGGAGATCCCGGTGCTGGCGCACGCCGCCGCCGAGAAGGACAAGGGCGCCGGCATCGCGATGTGCTGCACCTTCGGCGACCTCACCGACGTCCAGTGGTGGCGTGAGCTCCAGCTGCCGGTGCGCACCGTCATCGGCCGCGACGGCAGGTTCTTGCGGGAGACCCCGGAGTGGCTGTCGGGCGAGAGCGCCGCGGCGGCGTACGACGACCTCCAGGGCAAGACGGTCCACTCCGCCCGCGAGGCGATGGTAGCCAAGCTCAAGGAGTCCGGCGACCTCGACGGCGACCCGAAGCCGACCCAGCGGATGGCGAACTTCTACGAGAAGGGCGACAAGCCGCTCGAGATCGTCTCCACCCGCCAGTGGTACATCCGCAACGGCGGACGCGACACCGAGATCCGCAAGCAGATGCTCGGCCGCGGCGCCGAGATCGAGTGGCTGCCGCCCCACATGAAGCACCGCTACGACAACTGGGTCGGCGGCCTCAACGGCGACTGGCTGGTCTCGCGCCAGCGCTTCTTCGGCATCCCGTTCCCGGTGTGGTACCCCCTCGACGCCGAGGGCGAGCCCGACTACACCCGGCTGCTGCTGCCCACCGAGGCCGAGCTGCCGATCGACCCGTCGACGCAGGCGCCGACCGGCTACGCCGAGGAGCAGCGCGGCAAGCCGGGCGGCTTCATCGGCGACCCCGACGTGATGGACACCTGGGCGACCTCGTCCCTCACCCCCCACATCGCGGGCGGCTGGGAGTCCGACCCCGACCTGTGGTCGCGGGTGTTCCCGATGGACCTGGCCACCCAGGCTCACGACATCATCCGGACCTGGCTGTTCTCCCGCGTCGTGCGCGCGCACTTCGAGAACCACGTCGCGCCGTGGTCGCACGCCATGATCTCCGGGTTCATCGTCGACCCCGACCGCAAGAAGATGTCGAAGTCCAAGGGCAATGTCGTCGTCCCCAACGAGATCCTCGACAAGTACGGCGCCGACGCGGTCCGCTGGCGCGCGGCCATCGCCCGCCCGGGCCTGGACTCGCCCTTCGACGAGACCCAGATGAAGGTCGGCCGCCGGCTGGCGATGAAGGTCCTCAACGCGTCGAAGTTCGTCCTCGGCAGCGTCGGCGCGACCACGTTCAGCACCGCCGCTGTCAGCCAGCCGGTCGACACCGCGCTGCTCGGCCGGCTCGGCGGCGTCGTGCGCCGTGCGACGGAGGCGTTCGAGGCGTACGACTACACCACCGCGCTCGAGGTCACCGAGAAGTTCTTCTGGGAGTTCTGCGACGACTACCTCGAGCTGGTCAAGGAGCGCGCGTACGCCGGCGACGGCGACGGCTCGTCCTCCGCCCGGGCCACGCTCGCCCTCGCCCTGCAGGTCCAGCTCCGGCTGCTCGCGCCCTTCTTGCCCTATGTCACCGAGGAGGTCTGGTCGTGGTGGCAGGAGGGCTCGGTCCACCGCGCCGCCTGGCCGACCGCCACCGAGCTCGGCTCGCCGGCCGCCTCGGACGGATCGCTGATCGACGCCGTCGCCGCCGCCCTGTCCGGCATCCGCGGCGCCAAGTCGGCCGCCAAGGTCAAGATGCGCGCGCCGCTGGCCCGGGTGGAGGTCACCGGCCCGGCCCGCCTGGTCGACACCGCCGAGAAGGCCGCCGACGACCTGCGCCGCAGCGGCAACGTCGTCGGCGAGCTGGTCTTCACCGTCGCCGAGGACGCCACCGAGCTGAGCGTCACCGCCGAGATCGCCGAGGAGCCGGCCGAGCAGCCCGCCGAGGGCTGAGAGTCAGGCGGACTTCTTCTTCTTGGTCTCGCGCAGCACGAGCGTCGGCGCGACGTCGTCGTCGACGACCTCCCGGGTCACCACGACCTTCTCGACGTCGCCGCGGCTGGGCACGTCGTACATGACGTGGAGGAGGACCTCCTCGATGATCGCGCGCAGGCCGCGGGCGCCGGTGCCGCGCTCGAGCGCCTTGTCGGCGATCGCGCCGATGGCGTCGTCGGTGAACTCCAGCTCGACGCCGTCGAGCTCGAAGAGCTTCTGGTACTGCTTGACCAGCGCGTTGCGCGGCTCGGTGAGGATCTGGACCAGGGCGTCCTGGTCGAGCGGGCTGACGCTCGCGATCAACGGCAGCCGGCCGATGAACTCGGGGATCAGACCGAACTTGGTGAGATCCTCGGGCCTCACGAGCGAGAGCAGGTCGTCCGCGTCGCGCTCGGCCTGGCCCCGCGGCTCGGCGGTGAAGCCCAGGGACTTCTTGCCGACGCGCTGCTCGATGATGTGCTCCAGACCGGCGAAGGCGCCGCCCACCACGAACAGGATGTTGGTGGTGTCGATCTGGATGAACTCCTGGTGGGGGTGCTTGCGGCCGCCCTGCGGCGGCACCGAGGCGGTGGTGCCCTCGATGATCTTCAGCAGCGCCTGCTGGACGCCCTCACCGGAGACGTCGCGGGTGATCGACGGGTTCTCGGCCTTGCGGGCCACCTTGTCGATCTCGTCGATGTAGATGATGCCGGTCTCGGCCTTCTTGACGTCGTAGTCGGCGGCCTGGATCAGCTTGAGGAGGATGTTCTCGACGTCCTCGCCGACGTAGCCGGCCTCGGTCAGCGCCGTGGCGTCGGCGATCGCGAACGGGACGTTGAGCATCCGGGCCAGAGTCTGCGCGAGGTAGGTCTTGCCGCAGCCGGTCGGGCCGATGACGAGGATGTTGGACTTCGCCACCTCGACGACCTCGTCCTTGCTGTGCTTGCCCTGCCCCGAGGCGCTGCCCAGCGGCTGCACGCCGGCTTGGACCCGCTTGTAGTGGTTGTAGACCGCGACCGCGAGGGACTTCTTCGCCTGCTCCTGCCCGATGACGTAGGAGTTGAGGAACTCGAAGATCTCCTTGGGCTTGGGCAGGTCCGCGAGCTCGACCTCGGAGCCCTCGGCGAGCTCCTCCTCGATGATCTCGTTGCACAAGTCGATGCACTCGTCGCAGATGTAGACACCCGGACCAGCGATGAGCTTCTTGACCTGCTTTTGGCTCTTGCCGCAGAACGAGCACTTCAACAGGTCGCCACCGTCACCGATGCGTGCCACGGATCCTCCTCACAATCGAACTACCCGACGGTACCCCCTGCCACGCTCCGGCGGGAGCGTGACACGAGGGGGACGTCGGGCTCATCGGTCTTGTTTCGTCGTCGCCTGAGCCGGGGCTCAGACCAGGGCCGGGGTCTGCTTGAGGGACTCGAGCACGGAGTCGATCAGGCCGTACTCGATCGCACCCTGGGCGGTGAGGATCTTGTCGCGCTCGATGTCGCGGCTGACCTCGTCGATCGACTTGCCGGAGTGGTCGCTGATCATCTTCTCGAGCAGCTCGCGCATCCGCAGGATCTCGTTGGCCTGGATCTCGATGTCGGAGGTCTGGCCGAAGGTGCCCTCGGTGTAGGGCTGGTGGATCAGGATCCGGCTGTTGGGCAGGGCGAGCCGCTTGCCCTTGGCGCCCGCGGCGAGCAGGATCGCCGCCGCCGAGGCCGCCTGGCCGATGCACACCGTCTGCACATCCGGCTTGATGAACTGGATCGTGTCGTAGACGGCGGTCAGTGCGGTGAAGGACCCGCCGGGGCTGTTGATGTAGATGCTGATGTCCTGGTCGGGGTTCATCGACTGCAGGCACAGCAGCTGGGCGATGACGGCGTTGGCGACATCGTCGGAGATCGGCGTGCCGAGGTAGATGATGCGGTCCTCGAACAGCTTGGCGTAGGGGTCGATCCGGCGGAAGCCGTAGGAGGTCCGCTCTTCCCACTGCGGGATGTAGTAGTTCATGTCAGTCCTTCTTGTGGGCCGGGCGGCCCTCGTCGGACGCCTCGCGGGCGCTCTTGATGACCTGGTCGACGAGGCCGTACTCGAGGGCCTCCTGCGCGGTGAACCAGCGGTCGCGGTCGGCGTCCTCGGTGACCTGCTCCACCGTCTGGCCGGTGTGCTCGGCGATCAGCTCGAGGAGCACCTTCTTGATGTGCAGCGACTGCTGCGCCTGGATCTTGATGTCGGAGGCCGAGCCGCCCATGCCGGACGACGGCTGGTGCATCATGATCCGCGCGTGCGGCAGGGCGTAGCGCTTGCCCTTGGCTCCGGCGCACAGCAGGAACTGGCCCATCGAGGCGGCCAGGCCCATGCCGACCGTGGCGACGTCGTTGGGGATGTAGTTCATGGTGTCGTAGATCGCCATGCCGGCGTCCACCGAGCCACCGGGGCTGTTGATGTGCAAGAAGATGTCCGCCTCGGGGTCCTCGGCCGAGAGCAGCAGCAGCTGGGCGCAGATCGCGTTGGCGTTCTGGTCGCGGACCTCGGAGCCGAGGAACACGATCCGCTCACGCAGCAGCCGGCTGTAGATGTTGTCGTCGAGGAAGCTGATCCCCGCTCCGCCGTTCATCTCATGACCACGCACGGGGCCACCGGGAAGATTATGAGTCACGCAAGTGACCCTAGCCGCAGCGGGAGACAGATCCACGCGTTCGACGCCGCTGTTCGCCGACAGCAGATTCGCGACGGCCGGGCCGGATCGGTCGTCGTCCCCCCGGGTAGCCTGCCGGGAAGCCGACTGCCCGAGCGCTCCAGGAGGTCCCATGCCCGCGGCCCGACCGACCGGCCGTCTCGTCGCCACCGTCACCCTCGTGGCGGCCCTCGGCCTGACCGCCTGCGACGCGGGCGGGGACGCCCCTGAGCGGCCGGCCGCGAGCGGCAGCACGGCGGCCGCGGCCGCCGTGCTCCACGAGCCCGCGACGACCTGGGAGCTGCGGGCCGACACGGTGCTGCCGGGCGGCCGGTTCGCGCCGCTGGCGCCGGTGGGCGACGACGAGGTCCCCCAGCCGGGCGGCGTGGTGGTGGGCGACGTCCTGGTGGCCGCGATCACCGACCACGGCACGGACGACGCCGACGGAGGCGTCGCGGCGCTGCTGGTCGGCGTCTCCGGTGCCGGCGAGGTGCTGTGGCGGGGCAAGGACTACGGCGGCTGCTGGACGCCCGACCACGCCGCCCTCTACTGCGCCCGGGGCAACGCCCTGGTGAAGGTGAACCCAGAGACGGGCGGCGCGGGGGCCGGCGCCGAGGTGAGCGTCGCGCCGGGCAGCGTGCCCGTGCTCGACGACGGCGTGCTCTATGTCGTGGTGACTCCCGCGGGCGCCGACGAGACCGCCTACCCGCCGCCGTTCGCGGTCGCCGCGCTCGACGCGACGACGCTGAGGAGCGTGTGGCCCGACGGGCCGGCCGGTGCCGACGAGCTGCGCGGCTTCGGGGCCGGCTCCCCCGCGCTCGACCTCGGCGGTGACGACGTGTCGGTCGCGGCCTGGAAGGACACCCCTTCCGGGCAGCCCGACGCCACCCAGTTCGAGCTCGACCGGGCCAGCGGACGGGTGCTCGGCAGCACCCACCTCGGCAAGGGCTCCTTCCTCGAGCGGCCGTGGACGGTGCATCGCGGCTTCGGCAACGACAAGCTGGAGGTGCTGCTCGGCGACGAGGTGCTGCTCACGCTCGAGGGCCAGCCGTGGGACACCCAGGACCAGCGCCTGACGAGCACCGAGGGGCGCCTCGGCGTCGGCTCGACGCTCTACGACGTGACCACCGGCCAGCCGGTCTGGGAGCGCCCCGACCTCGGCGACGACCTGGCCGGGTGGCGCTGGACCGAGGACCGGGCCCAGGTCGCGGTGACCGGGTACGACACGAAGGCCCAGAAGATGCTGACGACGTACCTCGACGCCGAGACCGGCAAGACCCTCTGGGCCGGCCCCGGCACCGACGTCGCCCCCACCGAGACGCCCGACGCCTTCGTCCAGGTCGCGAGCGACGACGCCACCTCCTGGGTCGTGCAGGCCCTCGATCGCACCTCCGGCGAGGTGGCGTGGGAGAAGGACGTCAGCGCGATCGGCAAGGAGGGGTACGACGACGGGGTCTCGCCCGGCGGGCCGTACGTCTCCCCCAGCGCCGTGTGGCTGGTCGGGGCGAGCACGCTCGTCGGGTTCACCGGCTTCCCGGGCTGACCCGGCTCAGCGCTCGGCGGCGGCCTTCAGCCCGGCCAGCGTGGTGGCCATGCCCGCCTCGAGCTCGGCGGCGTGCTCGTCGTTGCCGCCGAGCAGCAGCGGGGCCACGATCCGGCTGCCGAGGCTCAGCGAGCGCGGGACGGGACGCCGGTGGACGACCCGGGTGCGGCCGGTGTCGGCCGGGTCCGCCTCGAGCTCCCAGACCCACTGGGCACCGCTCGACGGCGTGTCCCACACCAGCCGCCGCTCCGGCTCCACGTCGACGACGACCGAGCGGGTCGGCCACACGACCGCCTTGCGCCGGTTGATGCCGAGGTACCACTGCCCCACCCGCAGGCCGCCCCGCTTGAGCGGCACCATCCGGACCGTCTCCGGGCTCCACCCGGCCAGCTGGCCGAAGTCGGTCAGCAGCGCCCACACGTGCGCCGCCGGCGCCTCGATCACGGCCTCGGCGCGCAGCTCGCGCGCGGCGTTCGTCGTCATGGGGATCATCATGATGGCGTGCGCCGGCGGGCCACCACCTCCCGCGGGAGGAATGCTCAGGCGAGCCAGCGGGCCAGCGCGGTGTGGACCTCGGGGTGGTTGAGCAGCCCGAAGTGGTCGGTGCGGGCCAGGTGGAGCACCTCGGCGTCGGGGAACAGGTCGGTGCCGCGGCGGTCCCGGCCGACGGCGGAGCGCGGGGTGACCAGCAGGTCGCCCACGGCCTGCGCGACCGGGTGCCGCGCGGAGCGGGTCAAGGTGGCCGAGACCAGGCGGTAGCGGGCGTGCGGCAGCGGCGGCACGTCGTGCGCGAGGCCCTCGATCAGGTCGTGGATGCCCGGTGCCTGGCGGTCGATGACCCGGCCGAAGGCGGCCACCTCGGGCGCGCGGGCCAGGGTGCGGCTGGCGTGGTCCGCCCCGATCGCGAACCAGGAGCCGAGGTGTGGTGTGCCGAGCGTGACGACGTCGCTGACCAGCCGGGTCCACGCCGCCGGGCCCTCCCCCTCCGCCACGACCGCGGAGGAGGCCCGCAGGATCAGGCCGCCCAGCGAGTGGCCGACGAGCGCGATCCGGGTGACCTCGCTCGGCCAGGCGTCGACCAGCCGCTGCACCAGGGAGGCCAGCACGACGCCGTTCTCACGCAGCGGGAGCCCGGTGTTGGCCCGCAGGTAGACCGGAGTCCAGCCGCGCGCGGCCAGGCTCTCGCCGTACGTGGAGCCGAGGCGGTCGCGGTGGCGCCGCCAGTAGTCCTCGTTCTCGCACAGACCATGCACGAACACCACGATCCGGCCGGTCGCCTCCGGGAACGCCCGGCTCACGCCGGCCGGGGTGAGCGGCACGTCGCGTCCCTCGCGCCGCACCCCCATCTCGATCGCCAGGCGCGGGCGCTCGCGGCGGATCTCGTCGCCGATCAGTCCGTTGACGGCGGCGTTGACGAACCGGCCGCGCGGGCCCGCCTCGAGTGCCGGCCCGACCCCCGCCTCCGCCAGACGGGTCAGGCCCAGGCTGGCGCCGCGGAAGGAGAGGGCCACGGCGCCGTACACGGTCGCGGCGATGCCGCGGTGCAGCACCTCCGCCGGCACGGCGGCCGGCCCGACGCCGCGTCGGACCAGACCGTGGGCGCGGCGCGCGATCGCCTGATGGGTGTCGCGGGCCGTCGTCACGACCAGGTCGTCGACGACCGCGCTCGCCAGGGCCAGGGCGTCCACGACGGTCGGGGCAGTGGTCATGGAACGCACACTACCCGCTGAGTGTACAGTCGTACACTCAGCGGGTAGTGTGCAGCGGATCAGGCCTCGGCCGGAGCCTCGTCCTCAGCGGCGTCGTCGGCAGCGGTCTCGTCGGCAGCCTCGTCCGCGGGCTCGCCGATGGTGCCGTCGGCCTGCAGGTTCTTCAGCTCGAGCACGTTGCCGGCCGCGTCCTTGACGGTCGCGCCCTCGACGAGGAGCTGGAGCGCCTTGCCGCGGCGGATCTCCTGGACCAGGTCGGGCACGTGGTTGTGCTCGAACATGTGGTTCACGAACTCCTGCGGGTCCTGGCCGGACTGCTGGGCGCGGCGGATCATGTGCTGGGTCAGCTCGCCCTGGTCGACGCCCATCTCCTCCTTGTCGGCGATGTCGTCGAGGAGGAACTGCGCGGCGACGGCGTCGCGAACCCGGCGCTCGAGGTCGGCCTCGAACTCCTCCTGGGTCTGCTGCTCGTCCTCGAGGTACTTCTCCAGCGTCATGCCGGCCATCGCCAGCTGCTGCTCGAGGCTGCCGCGCCGGGCGTTGAGCTCCTCGGTGACCATGCTGTCGGGCAGCGGGATCTCGACCTTCTCCAGCAGCACCTCGAGGACGGCGTCGCGGGCGGCGGCGGCCTGCTCGAGACGCTTGCCGCGGGTCAGCCGCTCGCGGACGTCGGCACGCAGCTCGTCGAGGGTGTCGAACTCGGAGGCCTCCTGGGCGAACTCGTCGTCGAGCTCCGGGAGCTCCTGCTCCTGGACCTGGGTGACCTTGACGGCCACCTCGACGTCCTGGCCCACCAGGTCGCCGGAAACGAGCTGGGTCGTGAAGGTCTTCTCCTCGTCGACGCCCATGCCGACCAGAGCCTCGTCGAGGCCGTCGATCATGCCGCCGTTGCCGACCTTGTAGGAGAAGCCGGAGATCTCGGCGCCGTCGACGACCTCGCCGTCGTTGGTGGCGACCAGGTCGATGACGACGAAGTCGCCGTCCTGGGCCGCGCGCTCGACGTCGATGAGGGTGCCGAAGCGCTCACGCAGCGCGTCGACCTGCTCGGCGACGTCCTCGTCGGTGACCTCGAGGTCCTCGACGGAGGCCTCGACGCCGTCGTACGCCGGCAGCTCGAACTCGGGCTTGACGTCGACCTCGGCGGTGAACTCGAGGGGACCCTCGTCGTCGTACTTGACGACCTCGACCTCGGGCTGGGCGAGCGGGGTGAGGTTGTTCTCCTGGAGCGCCTCGACGTACTTGCTGCCGAGGATGTCGTTGAGGGCCTCCTCGCGGGCGGCTCCGGGGAACTGACGCTCGATCACCTGGGGCGGGACCTTGCCGCGGCGGAAGCCGGGGACGTTGATCTGCTTCGCGATCTTCTGGTACGCCGCGTCGAGGCTCGGCTTGAGCTCCTCGAAGGGCACCTCGACGGTCAGCTTGGCCCGGGTCGGGCTCAAGGTCTCGACGGCGCTCTTCACAGGTGTTCTCCTACTTGTACTTGTCCGGGATGATGCACGGGCCACGAGGGCCCGCCGATCGGGGCGATCTGTCGGGGCGACAGGACTCGAACCTGCGGTCTCCTGCTCCCAAAGCAGGCGCGCTAGCCACTACGCTACGCCCCGCGGAACGGCCCGGCGCTCGGTTGGCTGGGCCGCACTTCGAGGGGATGACGGGAATCGAACCCGCGTAATCAGTTTGGAAGACTGAGGCTCTACCATTGAGCTACATCCCCGACCGGCCCCGGTTGCGCTCGCGCACGGCCGAAGACCACGCGCAATCGTGCCACATCGCATGGCGTGCGCCCCAACCCGGGCCACGCTCAGGGACGGCGGTGGACCACCAGCAGCGCCCGATCGTCGTCCGGCGAGCCGACGGCGGCGACGAGGCGACGGGCCAGTCCGTCCCACGAACCGCGCAGCAGCGACTCGGCCTCGCCCATCATGTGGTCGATGCCGAGGTCGATGTCGCGACGCGGCTCCTCGACCATGCCGTCGGTGTAGAGCAGCAGGCTGTCGCCGGGGGCGAGCCGGCCGCGGTGGCAGCCGAACTCGGCGTCGTCGACGATGCCGAGGACGGGCCCCTCGGGACGCAGCGGCCGCCAGCGGCCCGAGCCGGCCTCGCGCTGGACGGCGGGCGGATGGCCGGCCGAGCGGAGCTCGAAGTCGCCGGTGCGCAGGTCGACCGAGACGTGGACGGCGGTCGCGAAGCCCTCCTCCCAGGCGCGCTGGAGGAGGTAGTCGTTGGCCGCCGAGAGGAAGCGGGCGGGCGGCAGCGCCGCGACCAGGCCGCCCATCGCGCCGGAGAGCTGGAGCGCCCGGGTGCCGGCCGCCTCGCCCTTGCCGGACACGTCGACCACGACCAGCTCGACGCGCCGGCCCCGGTCGCTGGCGGTGGCGACCACGAAGTCGCCGGCGAACGGCGAGCCGCCGGCCGACGACAGCGCCGACTCGACCAGCCACTCGGCCGGGAGGTCCGGGATCTGGCCCTGGGCCAGGATCCGGTCGCGCAGGTCGACCAGCATCGACTGCCCGCGCAGCGGGCCGACACCGACGTGGTCGCGGCGCAGGGACAGCATGATCACCAGGACCGAGACGCCGTACATGACACACAGCGCGACGACGACGCGCACCTGGAAGGTCTCCTGCAGGACCGCCGCGCCGGTGAGCGCGACCATGACGAACGCCGCGAACCAGCGCAGCACCCGGTTGCTCAGGAACAGGATGCCGAGCACCAGCGGCAAGAAGACCAGGTTGACCGGGACGTCGGCGGGCATCGCGGCGATGGCGACCACGACCGCCGCGGCCAGGAGCCCCAGGAGGCAGGCGAGGACGATGTCGGGGCGTGGCCGGCGCCGGCCGCGGATCATCGCCCCGCCCGGGACCGACTGGAAGTCGAACGAGGGGCCGGCTGGCAGCGCGGGCACCAGAACAGGTTGCGGCCGCCGAGGACCTGGGTGCGCACCTTGCCCCCGCACACGTGGCACGGCTGTCCCGTGCGGCGGTACACGTACACCTCGCCACCGTGGTCGTCGACCCGCGGGGGACGGCCCATCGCCTCGGGGGTGTGCTCCGGCCGGACGGTGTCGATCCGCCCGGTCAGCACCCCCTCCCCCATCAGCACGACCAGATCGTCCCAGATCGCACCCCACTGCGTACGCCGAAGCATGCGACCCGGACGCAGCGGGTGGATGCGATGCCGGAACAGCACCTCGGCCCGGTAGACGTTCCCGACGCCGGCGAGCACCGTCTGGTCCATCAGCAGGGTGCCGATCGGCGCGCTGCTCCTGGCGATCCGGGCCCACGCCCGCTCGGGGTCGGCGTCGGCCCGCAGCGGGTCCGGGCCGGCCTTCGCGACCACCGCGGCGCGCTCGGCCGCGGTCACCAGGGCGCAGGTCGTGGGACCGCGCAGGTCGCCGTACGCGCGGGGCAGGGCGAGGCGCAGCCGGACCTGGCCGACGGGCAGCGGGATCTCGTCGACGCCGGTGCGGATGTCGAAGGTGCCGTAGAGACCGAGGTGGACCTGGACGAACCGCTCGCCCTCGAACCGGATGAACAGCTGCTTGCCCCAGGCCTCGGCGTCGACGAGCAGGGCGCCGTCGAGCTGGGCGGCGGACTCCGCGAAGCGGCCCTGGGGGCTGCCGACCCGGACGCGGCTCCCCCCGAAGACCGCGGTCAGCTCGCCGGCGAGACGATGGAGGGTATGACCCTCGGGCATCAGTCCTGGTGCCCGAGAGCGGACTCGGGGAGCGGCGGCAGCTCGCCCGTGGTCTCGTACGACGTCAGCTGGCCGATGCGCCGCACGTGGCGCTCGTCGCCGGGGAACGGGGTGGCCAGGAAGACCTCGACGAGCCGCGTCATCTCCTCGAGGGTGTGCATCCGGCCACCGACGGCGACGACCCAGGCGTCGTTGTGCTCGCGCGCCAGGGTGGCGGTCTCCTCCGACCACGCGAGGGCCGCGCGGACGCCCTCGACCTTGTTGGCGGCGATCTGCTCGCCGTTGCCGGAGCCGCCGATGACGACGCCGAGGCTGTCGAGGCCCTGCTCGCGGTCGGCGCGCACGCCCTCGGCGGCCCGCAGGCAGAAGACCGGATAGTCGTCGAGCGCGTCGTAGACGAACGGGCCGTGGTCGACCGGCTCGTAGCCGTGCTCGCTCAGCCAGCCGATGAGGTGGGACTTGAGCTCGAGGCCGGCGTGGTCGCAGCCGAGGTGAACGCGCATGACCCCCATCCTCTCAGGCCTCAGACCTGGTGCAGGCGGCGGGCGGCCTCGGCGATCGAGCCGCTGATCGAGGGGTAGACGGTGAAGGTCTGGGCGAGCTGGTCGGCGGTGAGCCGCTCGGTCACGGCGAGCGCGACGGGGTGGATCAGCTCCGAGGCCCGCGGTCCCACGACCACCCCGCCGAGCAGGCTGCGCGAGCCGGGGGCGACGAAGAGCTTCACGAAGCCGTCGACGACGCCCTGCATCTTGGCGCGCGCGTTGGTCGCGAGCGGCTGCATGACGACCTCCGCGAGCACCTCGCCCGCGTCGACCTGCTGCTGGGTGACGCCGACGGTCGCGATCTCGGGGGCGGTGAAGACGTTGGAGGCGACCACGCCGAGGTCCAGCGGCTGCACCGCGTCGCCGAGCACGTGGGCCATCGCGATCCGGCCCTGCATGGCCGCGACCGAGGCGAGCATGAACACGCCGGTGCAGTCGCCGGCTGCGTACACGCCCGGCGCGGAGGTCCGCGAGACCCGGTCGACCTTGACGAAGCCGCCGTCGTCGAGGTCCACGCCGGCCGACTCCAGGCCGATGCCGGCGGTGTTCGGGACCGAGCCGAGGGCGAGGATGCAGTGCGAGCCGGTCACCTCGCGGCCGTCTTGGAGGGTGACGGTCACGACGTCGCCTGCCCGGGTCACCGACTGCATCCGCGAGCGCGACAGCACGGTCATGCCGCGGCGGGTGAGCACGTCCTCGAGCACCTGCGCGGCATCCTGGTCCTCGCCGGGCAGCACCCGATCGCGCGAGGAGACCAGCGTCACCGGGATGCCGAGCGACTGGTAGGCGCTGGCGAACTCCGCGCCCGTGACGCCCGAGCCGACCACGACGATGTGCTCGGGCAGCTCGGCGAGGTCGTAGACCTGCTCCCAGGTGAGGATCCGCTCCCCGTCGGGCTGGGCGGTGTCGAGCACCCGCGGCGTGGCGCCGGTCGCGACGAGCACCGCGTCGGCGCCGTACGACGTCTCGGTGCCGTCGGCCAGCGTCGCCACCACCCGGGACGGGCCGTCGAGGCGTCCCCGGCCGTGGACGACCGTGACGCCCTCCCGCGCCAGCCGGCTCTCGATGTCGGCGGACTGGGCGAGCGCGAGCGCCTTGACCCGCTCGTTGACCCGGGCGAGGTCGACGCGCGGCGCCGCGACGTCGATGCCGAGCTCGCCGGCCTCGCTGAAGTCGGTCATCACCTCGGCGGTCGCGATCAGGGTCTTGCTCGGCACGCAGTCGGTCAGCACCGCCGACCCGCCGAGCCCGTCGGAGTCGACGACCACGACCTCGGCCCCGAGCTGGGCGGCCACCAGGGCCGACTCGTAGCCACCGGGTCCGCCACCGACGATCACGACGCGCGTCATGGTGCTCCCGTTCCCCGGACGGTCGCCGGAATCAGAGGTTGATCATGTGGCCGGCGATCCCGTGGATCGCCTCCTTGACGGCCTCGGACAGCGTCGGGTGGGCGAAGACGTTGCGGCCCACCTCGTCGGCGGTGAGGTCCCACTTCTGCGCCAGGGTGAGCGCGGGGAGCAGCTCGGTGACGTCGGGGCCGATCAGGTGGGCGCCGAGGATCTCGTTGAACTCGGCGTCGGCGACGATCTTGACGAAGCCGACGGCCTCGCCGAGGCCCTGGGCCTTGCCGTTGGCGGAGAACGGGAAGGTGGCCGTCTTGACGTCGTACCCCTTGTCCTTGGCCTGCTGCTCGCTGTAGCCGAAGGAGCCGATCTGCGGCTGGCAGTAGGTCGCGCGCGGGACGAAGTCGTACTCGACCGGCATCGTCTCGGCACCGGACATGGTCTCGGCGGCGACGATGCCCTGCGCCTCGGCGACGTGGGCGAGCATCAGCTTGCCGGTGCAGTCGCCGATGGCGTAGACGCCCTCGACGTTGGTGCGGCAGAAGTCGTCGATCTCGATCGCGCCGCGGTCGGTGAGCTTCACGCCGGCGGCCTCGAGGCCGTAGCCGTCAACGCGCGGGGCGAAGCCGAAGGCCGCGAGGAACTTGTCGGCCTCGAGTACCTGCTCGTCGCCGCCGGCAGCGGGGGCGACGCGGACCTTGACGCCGGAGCCGGTGTCCTCGACGCCCTTGACGGCGGTCGAGGTCAGCACCTTCACGCCGAGCTTCTTGTAGTGCTTGGCCAGCTCCTTGGACACGTCGGCGTCCTCGGTCGGGACCATCCGGTCGAGGAACTCGACGATGGTGACGTCGACACCGAAGTTCTTCAGCACGTAGGCGAACTCGACGCCGATCGCGCCGGAGCCGCCGATGATGATCGAGGACGGCAGGTTCTCGTCGAGGATCTGCTCCTCGTAGCTGACGATGTTCTTGCCGTTGACCTCGACACCCGGGACGGTGCGGACCGTCGCACCGGTGGCGATGATCAGGTTGTCGCAGGTGTGCTCGGCGGTGGATCCGTCCTCGAGCGCCACCGACACCGACTTCGGACCGGTCAGGGTGCCCCAGCCGTCGATCTCGGTGATCTTGTTCTTCTTCATCAGGTAGTGGACGCCCTTGACGATGCCGGCGCTGACCTGGCGCGAGCGCTTGTGCGTGGGGCCGAAGGCCATGGTCGCATCGCCCTCGATGCCGAACTTGGCCTTCTCGTGGGTCAGCGTGTGGGCCAGCTCGGCGTTCTTGAGCAGCGCCTTGGAGGGGATGCAGCCGACGTTGAGGCACACGCCGCCCCAGTACTTCTTCTCGATCACGGCAACGGACTTGCCGAGCTGGGCGGCGCGGATCGCGGCGACGTACCCACCGGGGCCGGCACCGAGGACGAGGACATCGAAGTGGGTCACGGAGCCAGCGTAGTGGGACCCCTCCTTGTGTCGGGCATCACGCTCGGGCAGCGTACGACGGTCTAGCCTGAGCCCGTGACGTCGTACGCCGCCTACGGCACCAACCTCGACCCCCAGCGGATGGGCGAGCGATGCCCCCACTCGCCACTGCAGACCACCGGCTGGCTGACCGGCTGGCGGCTGACCTTCGGCGGCGAGGAGCACGGCTGGGACGGCGCCCTCGCGACGATCGCGCCCGACCCGATCGGCGCCGTCTTCGTCGCGGTCTACGACGTCAGCCCGCTCGACGAGCCGAGCCTGGACCAGTGGGAGTCGGCCGACTCGGGGCTCTACCGCAGGACCAAGGTGCGGATCTCGACCATGGCCGGCGAGATCGTGGCGTGGACCTACGTGCTCGACGCGTACGAGGGCGGGCTGCCCTCGGCGTCGTACCTCGGCGTGCTGGCCGACGCCGCCGAGGCGGCCGACGCACCCGACGACTACGTGGCCGGGCTGCGGACCCGCGCCTGCCGCTCGACGGGCCTGTGACCCACGATGAGTAGGCTCGCGCCGTGACCGAGTCGCCCACGCCGTACGCCCTGGCCGAAGAGGCCGCCGCCCGCCTGGTCGAGCTGACCGGAGTGGCTCGTCACGACGTCGCGCTGGTGCTCGGCTCCGGCTGGCTGCCGGCCGCCGACGCGCTCGACGGCGCGGGCGGGGCCGACACCACGGAGATCGAGGTGACCTCGCTGCCGGGCTTCGCCGCGTCGGCGGTGCAGGGGCACTCCGGCAAGATCCGCTCGATCCGGATCCCCGGCGAGGACGGTGGCCCCGACCGCCACCTGCTGGTGTTCCTCAGCCGCACCCACTACTACGAGGGCCGCGGGGTGGCCGCCGTCGTCCACGGCGTGCGGGTGGCGGCTGCCGCGGGCTGTCGCGCGATCGTGCTGACCAACGGCTGCGGCGGGCTCGAGGAGACCTGGACGCCCGGCACCCCGGTGCTGATCAGCGACCACATCAACCTGACCGGCCAGTCGCCCATCGTCGGCGCCAACTTCGTCGACCTCACCGACCTCTACTCGTCCCGGCTGCGCGAGCTGTGCCGCTCGGTCGACCCCGGGCTGGACGAGGGCGTCTACGTCCAGTTCACCGGCCCCCACTACGAGACGCCCGCCGAGGTCCGGATGGCCGGCATCCTCGGCGGCCACCTGGTCGGCATGAGCACCACCCTCGAGGCGATCGCCGCCCGCGAGGCCGGGATGGAGATCCTCGGCATCAGCCTGGTCACCAACCTGGCCGCCGGCCTCAGCGGCGAGCCGCTCGACCACGCCGAGGTCCTCGAGGCCGGCCGCAACGCCGCCACCCGGATGGGCGCGCTGCTCGGCGACATCGTCCCGCGGATCTGAGGTCCGGGCGCCGCGCGTGGAGCCGTACGCCGAGGTCGAGGAGTCCTACCGCCGCTTCGCGGTCGAGGCGGCCGACTCGCCGACCTTCACGACATGGGCGAGCGCCGTCGCCGACGACCCGGAGGTGCTGTCGTGGATCCGGACCCTGCCCTCGCTCAAGCAGCAGCCGAACCTGGTCTTCGCGGCGGCCCGGCACCACGGCGTCCCCGCGCCCGGCCCGTACGCCGGCCTGCGGGCCGCGCTCCTCGGTGACACCGGGCCGCTCCGCGCCACCATCCTGGCCCGGGCGACGCAGACCAACGAGGTCGGCCGGCTGGCGACGCTGGTGCCGGCCTTCGCCCGGTTCGACGGACCGCTGGCGCTGCTCGAGGTCGGCTCCTCCGCCGGGCTGTGCCTGTACCCCGACCGCTGGGGCTACCGCTGGACCACCGACGACGGCGACGTCGTGCTCGGCGACTCCCCCCGGCTGCCGTGCCGGGTGAAGGGGCCCGCTCCTGTTCCGAGCGCGCTGCCCGAGGTGGCCTGGCGCGGCGGGATCGACCTCCACCCGCTCGACGTCACCGACGCCGACGACATGGCCTGGC
Organism: Nocardioides sp. S5-5; assembly: GCF_054954065.1. Taxonomy (NCBI): domain Bacteria; kingdom Bacillati; phylum Actinomycetota; class Actinomycetes; order Propionibacteriales; family Nocardioidaceae; genus Nocardioides; species Nocardioides sp. S5-5. The sequence continues at coordinate 1,337,360 of NZ_CP199913.1, read as the reverse complement.
TGGAGACCCTGGTCTGGCCCGAGCAGGACGAGCGCCGGGCCCGGCTGGTGCGGGCGATCGAGGTCGCCCGCGCCGATCCGCCGGTGGTCGCGCGGGGCGATCTGATCGACGAGCTGCCCGCGGCGGTCGAGCGGGCGTCGTCGTACGGGACGGTCGTCGTCTTCCACAGCGCCGTCATCGCCTACCTGCCACCCGCGCGTCGTGCCGAGTTCGACGAGCTGGTCCGCGACCTGGTCGGTCGCGGCCGGTGCCACTGGGTCAGCAACGAGGGCAAGCAGGTGCTGCCGTCGGTCACCCGCACCGGCCCGCCGATCCCCGAGCACCACCCCACCTTCGTGCTCGGCGTCGACGGGCGGATGGTCGCCCAGACGCACGGGCACGGGCGGGCGCTGAGGTGGGTCTCCTGACGGCCTGTGAGAGCGGCCGGCCCGCGCTGATCACACGGCTCGCGGCGAGGTCATCGCCGCCGGCAGGTCTCTCCACTAATCTTCGACCGTGCCTCGCATCCTCGGAGAGTCGCTCAGCGACCACCGCGAGCTGATCCAGCGTCGCGTGTTCGACGCCTTCGCCGAGCTCGTGGGCGAGGGCAGCTTCGACGGCGTGACCATGCGCGCGATCGCCGAGCGTGCCGGGATCGGGCGCACGTCGATCTACCACCACTTCCACGACAAGGAGGCGGTCCTGGTCGCGTTCGCGACCCACGAGACCCAGGCGTACACCGCCGACCTGCGCGCCGCGCTCGATGACGTGGACGGCCCGGCCGACCAGTTGCGCACCTACATCCGGCACCACCTGGCCGCCGGCGAGAAGTTCCACATGGGCCTGGGCCCGGCGCTGTACGGCGCGCTCTCGCCGTCCGCCAGGCTGGAGATCCGCGACCACGTGATCGAGGTCGAGGACGTGTTGCGGGCCATGCTCGAACAGGGCCGAGCCGACGGCGCCTTCGACTTCGACGACCTCGACTCGACCCTGTCCCTGGTCCACGCATGCCTGAGCCCCCGACACCTCGCGTCCGCGGCGATCGAGTCGTTCGTGCTGCGGGCGGTCGGCGCCGACAGCGCCCGAAGATCCTGACGGACCGTGCATGGCGGCCGATCGGCATTCTGGTGACCCGCAGGCCGAGCCCGACGCGGTCCCGGCCCGCTACGGCGGGTCTCGGCTGATCACCCTGGGCGGGGACGGCACTCCCCAGGTCGCCGATCTGGCATTGGTGGAGATCGCCGTCGCGCGCGGTGAGAGCGTGTTCGTCACCCGCGGCCTGTTCCGCCTCGTCCCCACGACCGGCACAACCGTGCTGACCGCGGCCGAGTACCACGTGCTCGAACGGCAGGCACTCGTGCTCGCCGACGACATCGTGGCCTGAGCCGAACGAGCGCTGCGGTCCTCCGAGACATCTCGGAGGACCGCAGCGCCGGAACCTACTTCTTGACCTTGACCTTGACCTTCGTGGTGGCCGAGGCCTGATGCACCTGGTCACCGAGGTAGGTGACCTTCAGGGTGCGCTTGCCCTTGGCGGACTTCGGCAGCTTCACCGTCACCGTGCCGTCGGCGGCCAGGGTGAGGGTCTTCTTGACCTTGACCTTCTTCTTGCCCTTGAGCTTGCCGCCCTTGTAGACGACCTGCACCTGACCGGTCGCGGTGTACTTGCCGCCCGCGACGGCGATGGTGGCCGAGCCCTTCTTCTTGCTGGTCGGCTTCTTGGTCACCGTCGCGGTCGCGGTGGTCGCGACCGGGTAGCCCAGCTTGCTCCAGTCGATGGTCACCGGGGTCTCGGTGTCCTGGCTGGCGTTGGAATGGGCGTGGGCCTGCCACGTGTAGACCGAGTACTTCAGTCGCGGATCCAGCTTGTCCGAGACGGCGCTCAGGTTGATGTCGAAAGTACCGCCGCCCAATGCGACCGCAGGCAGATAGGTCGACGTCGCGAACGCTGCCTGCTGGGAGATACTGCTGACGTCGGGCAGTCCGCCGGAGGGGGCAAGCCCGACGTAGACACCGTCGTCACCAGGCTTGGTCACCCCGCGGAACCCGTCCCCGGAGACTGTGATCGCGACCCCACTGGCCGACGTCGTGGCGATCGCCTGCACGGTCGGAGCCGGCTGCTCGGCGGTGAACACTGCCGGCGCCTTCTTCGGGTCGGATGCCGATCCCGATGCATAGAAGTGGGCACGAACAGACGACGGCAGGTGGCCGAGGAACTCGGGATCCCATGCCTTGCCGCCGAGTGGCTGGCCCGCCGGGATGCCGAGCGCATCCGATTGCGCACCTTCGGGCAGCACACCCTCCCAACGCGGAGTGGCGGTGAGAGTGTTGTCCTCGGCAGAGCGTCCCCACACGCCCGTGTCGCTGTCGAAGGTCGTCAGCACCACCTCCTCGGACGAGGCCACCACACCACCGGGAGCCGTCGCGCTCACGGTTGCGGTGATCGTGCTGTCCGTACCGTCGAGGGTGATGATCGGATCCTCGATGGTGACCGAGTACAAAGCAGGGGCCCCGGGCGCCGGCGCGAAACCGCCCGTGATCGAGCCCTGGTAGGCGATCTGCTCCACCCCACCGACCGTGCTGGCGTCACCATCCGGGAAGGTGACCACACCGGCTGCATCTTCGGTCACGCCGCCGGAGTAGGTATGGGTCGAGAGGTGATCCTTGAACTGCTGGGAAATGAGCCAGCGCAACTCGAGGTCACCCTGCGCAGCATGCGCAGGACTCACTCCAGCGACGAGCGTCAGGCCGGCCGCGGTGACGCCGGCAGCGGTGGTCGCCGCCAGGGCCCGCCGCAGCGAGGTCATGGTGGACATGATGTGTGTTCCCTTCTGTGGTGGTCCCGAGATGGACGGGCAGGCGACGCTGCTCAGTGCAGGTCGCGAACGGGTGGGGGTACGACGAGGGCCGCTGCGGCGAGGAGGAGCAGCGCGCCGCCGCCCCACCACGGCCAGGAGCGCGCCCCGCTCGTCTCGGCCGGCGCCGCCGTCGCCGCGGCCAGCCGCAGGTCGGTGGCGGGGCGGGGCAGGGCCACGTCGCCGGCCATCGGTACGCCGGCGGCCGGAGGCACGGCGACCGGGGGCGCACCGCCGGCGCCGACGCCGGCTCCCGCGACGGGCACGGGCACCGTCGTGCTGGGCGGCGGCGGTGCGCTGTTGCGGACGTTCGGGGGCTGGCTGGTCGCGACGGACGGCGCGGGCCCCGCCGCCCGGCTCGCGTCGAAGGCGACGGTGAGCGGGGCGGCGACCTTGTTGGGGTCGGCGGCGCCGCCGCTGGAGTACCAGAAGGCCGCCGTGCCGACCTTCTCCATGAAGCTGACCCATGACTGCGGGAAGGCCCCCCACTGCTCGCCCGTGCGCACCTGCGCGCCGACCGCGAGCTCGACCGCGACACCGCGGTAGGCGGGGTCGACGGTGAAGCCGTCGGCGCCGAAGCTCACCTGCGGGAGGGTTGCGACCGTGACCACGGTCGGTGGGATCGCGACCCACTTGCTCGGGTCGGTCTGGTCGGAGCCGAACCCGCTCAAGGTCGCCGTCACGGTTCCCCTGCCGTCGGCGACATCGAGCACCGGATCGCTGAGGTAGAAGAACGAGAGGCCCGAGTAGTAGACGACCGTGGCGCTGCCCTGCCAGGCGATCCGGGCGGTACCGGCCGCGAGGTCGAGCTCGCCCACCCCCTTCGAGAACACCAGCTGGTGGTTGCTGAAGGTGCCGATCCGCAGCGGGGCGCCGGTGCTGTCGGTGCGCAGCCCGGCCCAGGTGGCGTCGGCCCAAGCGCCCGTGGTGGCGTTCCACTTCTCGACCTCGACCTCACCGGACCGCTGCTGCCACTGGCCTTCCGGGATCTGCTGGCCACCCTGGCCCGGGTCGGGGACCTTCCCGGCGGCCAGGAAGTTGTAGGTGCCGGGGTTGAACGCCGCGGTGTTGGACTCGTTGCTGACGCCCCAACGCAGGACCGCGTCGGTCAGGGTGCGGGTGCCGTCGTCCGTCGGCTCGGTGGTGGGCTCGTCCGTCGGCTCGGTCGTGGGCTCGTCCGTCGGCTCGGTCGTGGGCTCAGTCGTGGGCTCGGTCGTGGGCTCGTCCGTCGGCTCGGTCGCCGGCTCGGTGGTCGACTCCGTCGGGGAGGTGGTGGTCGCCGGGTCGCTCGGCGTCTCGTCCGCCCGGGCGGGGGTGACGACGAGCGTGGCTATCGCCACCAGCCACGCGACCAGCCCCGCGGCGGCGAGGACGGCGGCGAGGGGCCTACGCACGCGATGCTCCTCGCCGGCGGGCCGCGAGCAGGAGGCGCGCCACCGCCGCCAGCAGCACGAGCCCGGCTGTGGCGAAGAACCAGATCCCCAGCCGGTCGGCCGTGGACCGCTGGTCGTCGTCGTTCGCCGCCGTGGCGTCGGCCGCCGGGCGGTCGGGGGCGGAGATCGCGAAGCGCACCAGGGGCGACTGGTCGCCGTCGAGGCCGTACAGCCGAAGCTCGTGCGTGCCCCCGGCGACCTCGGAGGGCAGGGTGACGACACCCGTCACCTGGCCCTGGGCACCGACGAGGAAGGGTCCCGCCGCCGCCACGCCGTCGTCGAGCACGGCCGAGACCTGGGCGCCCGGCGTCAGCCCGCGGGCGGTGAAGGACAGGGCCCGCCCGGCGACGGCTGAGGGCCGGTCGACGCTGAGGATCGGCGCGGACGCCGCCGGCGGCGCGGCGCCGGCCTCGGGCGCGGGGTCGGCGGCCTGCGTGGGGGCGGGGGCCTCTTGACCGCCGACGTCGGCGGGCGTCTTCTCGTCGCCGGCAGCCGTACCGCCGTACAGGTCCTGGACGGTGACCGGCGTGAAGCTCTCGTTGACGGCATTGGTGACGCCGTGCGCACCAACGGTGATGATCCCGCACCGGACCTTGCGGCAGTCGATGGTGCGGGTGCCACCGTTGCGGTCGACCGCCTTGAAGGTCGCGCCCGGCACGGTGATCGTCGTCGCCCACCGGCCCGCGGCCGAGACCGTGCCGCCGTTGGCGGAGGCGGCGGTGTCGGAGCCGGGGAACGCGACGTACTTCTGATATCCGGCGTTGGCCTGGCTCTCGCTGTCGGGGACGTAGAAGTAGTCCTTGCCGGTCACTCCGCCCTTGCTGGGGCGCCAGTTGCCGGACACCGTGCCGAAGAAGACGTAGATGCCGCCGTGGCCGCCCTTGATGGACTGGAAGCCGCTGCCGCTGACCCGCAGCGTCGTGGCGTAGGTCGGGTCGATGGCCGCGCCGCCCCTGTCACTGGAGATGGACACGCGCGCCTGGGCCTGCGCGGCCGGGACCGGACCGAGCAAGGCGGCCAGAGCGGCGGAGCCCGCGGCCAGGAGCAGGGTGACCCGGGTCAGCATCGTGCCTCCTGGGAGATGCGCACGGGCACGACGACCGGTGTGCCGTCGTGGTCGAGCACGCGGACCGGGTGCTGGTAGACCTCGCTGAGGAGGGCCTCGGTGAGCACCTCCGCGGCGGGACCGACGGCGCGGACCCGACCGTCGGCGATCACGCAGATCCGGTTGGCGTAGGCGGCGGCCAGGGAGAGGTCGTGGAGGACGACGACGACCGCAGCCCCCTCCGCCGCCACCGAGCGCGCGACGCTCAGCACCGCCTCCTGGTGCCGGATGTCGAGCGCCGCGGTGGGCTCGTCGAGCAGCAGCACGGGGGTCTCCTGGGCGAGCACGCGGGCGAAGGACGTCCGGGCCTGCTCGCCGCCGGACAGGGTCGGGAAGGTCCGCTCGGCGAGGTTGTCGACGTCGGTGCGGACCATCGCGGCGCGCACGACCTCGTCGTCGGCGTCGCCACGCGGCGTGCGGTGCCAAGGCGAGCGGCCCATCGCGACGACGTCCTGCACCCGGAATCCGAACGCGAGGCCCTGCTGCTGGAGCTGGACCGCGCGTTGCTGGGCGGCCGCCCGGGCGCCGTACGACGCCAGCGGCTGCCCGGCGAGGTGAACCTCGCCGACGTCGGCGCGCACGTCGCCGGCCAGGACGCCGAGCAAGGTGGACTTGCCGGCTCCGTTGGGCCCGACCAGCACGACCAGCTCGCCGGCATCGACCGCCAGGTCGACGCCGTCCAGGATCGCCCGACCGCCGAGCTCGACCCGGATCCCGCGGGCCTCGAGTGCCGTGCTCACGCCCAGCCCCCCGCCGTGCGACGGGAACGGCGGATCAGCCAGAAGAAGAACGGGCCGCCGATCAGCGAGGTGAGCATGCCGATCGGCAGGTCCGCATTGTCGATGGCGGTACGGGCCCACAGGTCGGCGAAGGTCAGCAGCACGGCGCCGCCGAGGGCGCTGGCCGGAATCAGCAGCAGGTGGCCGGGGCCGGCGATCATCCGGATCAGGTGGGGGACGACCAGGCCGACGAAGGCGATGATGCCGCAGAAGGAGACGGCCGCTGCGGTGAGCACGGCCACGACGACGATGGCCACGATGCGCAGCCGTTCCACGTCCACGCCGACGTGGTACGCCGCCCGGTCGCCGAGCGCGAGCAGGTCGAGCTTGCGGGCCAGGCCGAAGGCCGCCACGATGCCGACCGCGGTCAGCGGCGCGACCACGGCGACCGCCGCCCAGCGGGTGCCGTTGAGGCTGCCGAGGGTCCAGAACACGATCTCCTCGCGCGCCTGCTGGTCACCGAGGAACATCAAGAAGGCGAGTGCCGCGCTGGTCATGGCGTTGAGGGCGATGCCGGTCAGGACGAGCGTGACGACCTCGGTGCGCCCGCCGTCGCGCGAGAGCAGGTAGACGAGCAGGGTGGCGACCAGGCCTCCGATGAAGGCGGCCACCGCGATGGTCCAGGAGCCGAGGACGGCGACGTCGAAGACGATGACGCAGCCCGCCGCGACCGCCGCTCCGGAGGAGACGCCGACCACGGCCGGCTCGGCCAGGGGGTTGCCGAAGATGCCCTGCATGACCGCGCCCGCCGTGGCCAGCGCGGCGCCGACCAGCGCGGCGAGCACGACCCGTGGGAAGCGGACGTCCCACAGCGTGTTCTCCGCGCGCGGGTGCGTGGGCAGCGGGCCGACGTCGAGGCCGATCCGGTGCAGCACCGAGCCGAGGACCTCCAGCGGCGGGATGTGCATCTGTCCCTGTCCGGCGCCGACCACGAGCGCCACGACGAGGAGCACCGTGAGCACGGCCAGCAGCCCGGCCCCGCTCACCTGGACTCTCGAGCGGGCGCGGGACGCGGTCGAGGAGACGGCCGTCACGAGACCGCCTCGGGCGCGTAGATCGCGACCGCGAGCGCGTTGAGGACGTCGGCGCTCTGGGGGCCGAAGCCCAGGATCTGCGAGTCCTCCATGTCGACGAACCGCTCGTGCTCGCCGGCGGGCGTGTTGGCCAGGGCAGGCAGCCGGTCGAGCAGCCCGGCCACGCCGTCGACCGAGTCCAGACCGCCGCTCATCATCAGCACCAGGTCCGGCTGTGCCGCGATGATCGCCTCGTCGGTGACCGGCTTCATGCCGTTCCAACCGATCTCCTCGGCCACGTCGTACAGACCGAGGGCGTCGATCAGGCCGTCGGCGCCGGAGTCCTCGCCGAACAGGTAGTAGACGCCGGACTGGCCGCGGACGTACAGGAACAGGGTGCGCAACCGGTCGGTCTGCTTCGCCGGGGCGACGTTCTCGATCGCGGCCTGCACGGTGGCGACCTCGGCCTGCGTGCGGTCGACGAGCGCCTGTCCCGCCTGGGGGACGCCGAGCGCGGCGGCGACCTGACCGGTCAGCTCGGCGACGTTGTCGAGGCCGCGGTGACTGTCGACCACCACGACCGGGATCCCGGCGTCTCGCATCTGCAGCACGACGTCCCAGGGCCCGAGCGAGGTGTCGGTGAGGATCACGGTCGGGTCCAGCTCGAGGATCGCCTCGGCGGAGAGATCGTGGCCGTTCTGGGTCACCAGCGGCAGCTCGGAGGCCTCGGCGAACTGGGTCGAGATGTCGCGTCCGACGACGCGGTCACCGAGGCCGAGCTCGAACACGGTGCGGGCCAGGGTGCCGTAGACGTCGAGGGCCAGCACCCGGTCGACGTCCTTGACGGTGACCTCGGTGCCCTGCGCGTCGGTGACGGTGGCGGGCAGCTCGGGCACGGGCGTGGCGACCGGGTCGACGGCGGCGTCGGCCACGACGGCACGGGTGGCGCCGGTCCAGTCTCGTGGGTCGTCGAGTGGGGTGACGTCGGCCAGCAGCGGCGCTGCCTGAGCGTCCGTGTCTCCCCCACCGCGCTCGGACGCCCCCGGCGCAGACAGTCCGCAGCCCGCGAGGAGGCCGACGGCAAGCAGGGCGGCGACCAGCACGCGCCACGGCGTACCGACGGGGTGGGACAACACGGGGGCTCACTCTCGCAACGATCAGGATCACCTTACTTAGGACAGGCTAATCTGGATTGCGCCGGCTTGACAAGTTGTCAGAAACTTGTCGACAATCCGTCAGTAAGTGAAATGACTTCCGAAGGAGCGCCGCATGTCTGCTGTGACCGAGACCGACCTCGTCCCGCTCTCGACCGCCATGCGCGACGGCTCGCGCGCCGAGCACGAGGCGGCCGAGGGCTCGACGTTCATGGCCGAGCTGCTCGAGGGCAAGCTCACCGCCGAGGCGTACGCCGACCTGCTGCTGCGCCTGCGCCGGGTCTACGCCGCGCTCGAGGAGGTCGTCGCCGAGCACCGTGACGACGCCATCGTCGCCGCCGTCCACGACCCGGCCCTCGACCGCCTCGCCGCGATCGACGCCGACCTGGCCCACTGGGCTCCGGGCATCGACCCGGCCACGGTCGACTCCCCCGCCGCGGCGGCCTACGTCGACCGGATCCGCGCCGGGGCCGCCTGGGGCGGACTGCTGGTCGCGCACCACTACACGCGCTACCTCGGCGACCTCTCCGGGGGCCAGGTCATCGGCCGCGTGCTGCAGCGCACCTTCGACCTGCCCGAGGACACCGGCGTGCGCTTCTACGAGTTCCCGGAGATCCCCAAGCCGAAGCCCTACAAGGACGGCTACCGCGCCCGCCTCGACGCGCTCGACCTCTCCCCGGCCGAGGTCGACCGGGTCGTCGACGAGGTGCGGGCCGTGTTCGGCCTCAACCAGGCGCTGTTCGACGAGCTCGGCGGACAGATCGAGCGCTACCGCGCGGCCTGACCCGCGGCTGGGCGCTCGCTCAGCGGCGTACCGCTGACGCCAGCCCCACCCGGCAGCCGGCCATCATCCGGCGGTGGTTCCAGACCAGCAGCCACCGCCCGCCGTACGACGCCAGGGCGAGCAGGCCGCCGACGCTGACCTCCTGCGCGAAGTCCAGCCGGGTGCCGGCTCCCTCGGCGTTCAGCGTGAACCGCGCGTACCCGTCGAGGTCGCCGCCGATCGCGACCTCGACCACCGGCGGGGTTCGGGAGACCGCGTCGAGGACCAGGTCGAGGGTGTAGGGCAGGGCCGAGCGGCAGCGCACCCATGCGGTGTCGGGTCCGAGCTTGGCGACGGCACGCACCTGGGGCCACCAGCGCGGGTAGTGCTCCAGGTCGACGAGCGTGGTCGCCACGTCGTCGACCGGCGCGGCGACGACCCAGGAGTCGGAGAACGCGAAGGAGCGGCGCACGGGCCCATCATGGCGCCCGAGCACCATCGACGCATGACCCGGCTACGGTGGGCCGGTGACCACGCCTGACACTGACGTCCTGCTCGCCCGGGCCCAGTCCTGGCTCGCCGAGGACCCCGACGTGCAGACCCGCGACGAGCTGGTCCGGGTGATCGCGGCCGTCGAGGCGGGCGACGCGGATGCGCGCGCCGACCTCGCCGACCGCTTCCGCGGGACTCTGGAGTTCGGTACGGCGGGCCTGCGCGGCGCCCTCGGGGCCGGCCCCAACCGGATGAACCGGATCGTCGTGATCCGGGCGGCGGCCGGCCTCGCGGCGTACCTCCGCGACACCGGCACCACCGCCGGCGCCCCCGTCGTCATCGGGTACGACGCCCGCCACAACTCCGACCTGTTCGCCCGCGACACGGCCGAGGTGATGGCCGGCGCGGGTCTCAAGCCGCTGCTGCTCCCCCGGCCGCTGCCGACGCCGCTGCTGGCGTTCGCGATCCGCGAGCTGGGCTGCGCGGCCGGCGTGATGGTGACCGCGAGCCACAACCCGCCGCAGGACAACGGCTACAAGGTCTACCTCGGCGACGGCAGCCAGATCGTGCCGCCCGCCGACACCGGGATCGCCGCGCGGATCGACGCGGTCGGCAGCCTGGAGTCGGTGGCCCGGGTGCCGCTGGAGACCACCGGCGGCCGGGTCCTCGACGACGGGATCGTCGACGCCTATCTCGACACCGTCGCCGCGATCGCCGGCGACGGCCCGCGCGACCTCACCATCGTCTACACGCCGCTGCACGGCGTCGGCGGCGGCGCGCTGCCGACCGTGCTCGAGAACGCGGGCTTCGCCACCCCGCAGGTCGTCGCCGAGCAGGAGGCGCCGGACCCCGACTTCCCGACCGTCGCCTTCCCCAACCCGGAGGAGCCCGGCGCGATCGACCGCGCGGTCGCCCTGGCCGAGAGGACCGGCGCCGACCTGGTCATCGCCAACGACCCCGACGCGGACCGGTGCGCGGTCGCCGTACCGGGACCGGACGGCTGGCGGATGCTGCGCGGCGACGAGGTGGGGGCTCTGCTCGCCGACCACCTGCTGCGGGCCGGGCGCGAGGGCCTCTACGCCACCTCGATCGTCTCGTCGTCACTGCTGGGGACGATGGCCGCGGCCGCCGGCCAGCGGTACGCCGAGACGCTGACCGGCTTCAAGTGGATCGGCCGGCTGCCGGATCTGGTGTTCGGCTACGAGGAGGCGCTCGGCTACTGCGTCGATCCCACCCACGTCGCCGACAAGGACGGCGTCTCCGCGGCCCTGCTGCTGTGCGAGATCGCCGCCGAGGCCAAGGCCGCCGGCCGCGGCCTGCCGGACCTGCTCGACGACATCGCCGTCACGCACGGGCTGCACGCCACCGACCAGCTCTCGGTGCGGGTCACCGACCTCGGCGAGATCGCGACCGCCATGGCCCGCCTGCGCGAGACCCCGCCCGCCATCCTCGGCGGCTCCGAGGTGACGACCGCCGACGACCTCACCGCCGGCTCGGCGCAGCTGCCGCCCACCGACGGGCTGCGCTACCGCACCGCCGACGGCAGCCGGGTCGTGGTCCGCCCGAGCGGCACCGAGCCCAAGCTCAAGTGCTATCTCGAGGTCGTCGTCCCCGTCGTCGACGGCGACGTCACCACGGCCCGCGCCGAGGCGGCGACGCGGCTCACCGCGCTGCGGGCCGACATCGCCGCCGCAGCGGGCATCTGATGCTCAGCTGATCGAGACGGCGTCGACCACGAAGACCAGGGTCTCGTTGGGCGCGACCCCGTTGCCGCCCTGGCCGTAGCCCAGGTCCGGCGGGACGACGAGCAGCCGGCGGGTGCCCTGCCGGACGCCGATCAGGCCCTGGTTCCAGCCGTCGATGACCGCCGCGTTGCCGAGGTTCTCGAGCGGGTAGGTCTGGCCGCGCTCGAAGGAGCTGTCGAGCACCTGCTTGTCCGACCAGGTGACCAGGTGGTAGTTCGTCTCGACCGTGTCGCCGGCCTTCGCCTCGGGTCCGGTGCCGGTGACCAGGTCCTCGGTGAGCAGGGTCGTCGGCGGCGCGCAGTCGTCGGGGATGGTGATCGTCGGCTCGCTGCCGAAGTCGCCCTCGACGGTGATGTCGTCGACGGCGCACTCCTCGCTCGGCGCGGACGCGGACGTGTCCGCCACCTTGCCCGCGCCCTCGTCGCCACAGGCACCGGTGGCGAGCACGGACAACGACAGGAGGGCAGCGGCGGCGAGCCGGGCAGGGGTCTGCATGGCGTGCAGCCTACGAACCGGGCGAAGCCTCAGCCGAGGAGGGCCAGCACCAGGGTGGCGATCGCGAGCACGCCGAGCAGCGCGATCTCGGGCCACGCCCAGACGTGCCGGACCTCGGGGACCGCGTCGTCCGTCGTACGACGCTCGCGGGCCGCGGCGATCCGGCGCTCGATCTTGTCCTCGATCAGCCAGGCCGTGGACCTGTTCTCCAGGGGGGTGTCGTGGGCGGCCCGGCTGTCGCGGTGGATGGAGCGGCGGGTGCGGCCGAACCCGCTGCCGACGTAGCGCTGCTCCCCGACGCGCACCACCGTCACCTGGCTGATCTCGACGCCGGTGATCGCCGCGAACCGAATCCAGCGGGAGTGCAGCACGTTACGGAGCTCGAGCTCGTCGCGGTGCAGGCGGATCGCGGGCCGGACCAGCACCAGCCAGGTCAGCAGGCCGAGCAGCAGGCAGCACGGGTAGGCCCACGGAGCGAAGCCCGCCTCGTCGGCGACGATCCCGTAGATCAGCACGCCAGCCACCAGCACCAGCCCGATCACGCCCATGACCAGACCACCGGAGCTGTACCGCTCGACCTTGTCGACACCTTCGTTCTGCACGGTTCCCAACCCTATGCTGAGGCAATGGCGACCACCGCCCTCGCGGCGTACTCCGAAGTGACGGCGAGCGAGGCCTCGCTGCGCCGGTTCCTGCACGGCCTGCCCGGCGTCGACCAGGTCGGCGCCGAGGCCCGCGCGGCCGGGCTCGGGACCCGCTCGATCAAGACGACCGCGAAGGCGTGGGCGCTCGACCTCGCCATCCGGATGGTCGACCTTACGACGCTCGAGGGCCAGGACACGCCCGGCAAGGTGCGGGCGCTGGCCGGCAAGGCGCTGCGCCCCGATCCGGCCGACCCGAGCTGCCCGTCGGTCGCCGCGGTCTGCGTCTACGGCGACCTGGTCGGCGAGGTGAAGGCGATCGTCGGCTCCTCGGTCAACGTCGCCGCGGTCGCCACGGCCTTCCCGAGCGGTCGGGCGTCGATGGACGTCAAGCTGGCCGACACCCGCGACGCGGTCGCGGGTGGCGCCGACGAGATCGACATGGTCATCGACCGGGGCGCCTTCCTGGCCGGTCGCTACCTGCAGGTGTTCGAGGAGATCGTCGCGACCCGCGAGGCGTGCGTGCGTCCCGACGGCTCGCACGCCCACCTCAAGGTGATCTTCGAGACCGGCGAGCTGCAGACCTACGACAACGTCCGGCGCGCGTCCTGGCTGGCGATGCTGGCCGGCACCGACTTCATCAAGACCTCCACCGGCAAGGTGCAGCCGGCCGCGACCCTGCCGGTCACCCTCGTCATGCTGGAGGCGGTCCGCGACTTCCGCGAGGCGACCGGCGTCCAGATCGGCGTGAAGCCGGCGGGCGGCATCCGCACCGCCAAGGACGCGATCAAGTACCTCGTCATGGTCAACGAGATCGCCGGCGACGACTGGCTGGACCCCGACTGGTTCCGGTTCGGCGCCTCCACGCTGCTCAACGACCTGCTCATGCAGCGCACGAAGCTGACCACCGGCCGCTACAGCGGTCCCGACTACTTCACCCTGGACTGATCCCCTTGGCCAAGAACAGCACTCCGTTCGAGTACGCACCGGCGCCCGAGTCCCGGAGCATCGTCGACATCAAGCCCTCCTACGGCCTGTTCGTCGACGGCGAGTTCGTCGACGGCCGCGGGTCGTCGTTCAAGACGATCAACCCCGCCACCGAGGAGACCCTCGCCGAGGTCGCGGAGGCGTCCGAGGCCGACGTCGACCTCGCGGTTCGCGCGGCCCGACGCGCCTTCCGGGGCTGGTCGCGCATGTCCGGCAAGGAGCGGGCGAAGTACCTGTTCCGGATCGCCCGGATCATCCAGGAGCGCGGCCGCGAGCTGGCCGTCCTGGAGTCGATCGACAACGGCAAGCCGATCAAGGAGAGCCGCGACGTCGACGTACCCGTCGTGGCGGCGCACTTCTTCTACTACGCCGGCTGGGCCGACAAGCTCGACTACGCCGGCCTCGGCCCCGACCCGCGACCCCTCGGCGTCGCGGGCCAGGTCATCCCGTGGAACTTCCCGCTGCTCATGCTGGCGTGGAAGGTCGCGCCCGCGCTGGCGTGCGGCAACACGGTCGTCCTCAAGCCGGCCGAGACCACGCCGCTGACGGCACTGCTGTTCGCGGAGATCTGCCAGCAGGCCGACCTGCCGCCGGGCGTCGTCAACATCGTCACCGGCGCCGGCGCGACCGGCCAGGCCGTCGTGTCGCACCCGGACGTCGACAAGGTCGCGTTCACCGGCTCCACCGCGGTCGGCAAGGCGATCGCGCGGGCGATCGCCGGCACCGACAAGAAGGCGACGCTCGAGCTCGGCGGCAAGGCCGCCAACATCGTGTTCGACGACGCGCCCATCGACCAGGCGATCGAGGGCATCGTCGGCGGCATCTTCTTCAACCAGGGCCACGTCTGCTGCGCCGGATCCCGCCTGCTCGTGCAGGAGTCCGTCGCCGACGAGGTGCTCTCCCGGCTCAAGCGCCGGATGTCCACGCTGCGCGTGGGCGACCCGCTCGACAAGAACACCGACATCGGCGCCATCAACTCCTCCGAGCAGCTCGCTCGCATCCGCGAGCTCTCCGACATCGGCGAGGCCGAGGGCGCCGAGCGCTGGGCGCCGGAGTGCGAGCTGCCGTCGTCCGGCTTCTGGTTCCCGCCGACGATCTTCACCGGCGTCACCCAGGCGCACCGGATCGCGCGCGAGGAGGTCTTCGGGCCGGTGCTGTCGGTGCTGACCTTCCGCACGCCCGCCGAGGCGATCGAGAAGGCCAACAACACGCCGTACGGCCTCTCCGCGGGGGTCTGGACCGAGAAGGGCTCACGGATCCTGCACATGGCCTCCCAGCTGCGGGCCGGCGTGGTGTGGGCCAACACGTTCAACAAGTTCGACCCGGCCAGTCCGTTCGGCGGCTACAAGGAGTCCGGCTACGGCCGCGAGGGCGGGCGCCAGGGCCTCGCCGCCTATCTCGAGGGAGCTGACGCCTGATGGCTCGCATCGACGTGCGCAAGACCTACAAGCTCTACATCGGCGGCGCGTTCCCGCGCTCGGAGTCCGGCCACTCCTACGAGGTCACCGACAGCAAGGGGAAGTTCGTGGCCAACGCCGCCCTCGCCTCCCGCAAGGACGTCCGCGACGCCGTCGTCGCGGCCCGCAAGGCCTTCGGGCCGTGGGCCGGCCGGACCGCGTACAACCGCGGCCAGGTGGTCTACCGGATCGCCGAGGTCATGGAGGACCGCCGTCCGCAGTTCGAGGAGGCCGTGCGCCAGTCCGAGGGCGTCTCCGCGGCGGTGGCGCGGGGTCAGGTCGACGCCGCCGTCGACCGCCTGGTCTGGTACGCCGGGTGGGCCGACAAGCTCGCCCAGGTGATCGGCAACGCCAATCCCGTCGCGGGGCCGTTCTTCAACCACACCGCCCCCGAGCCGACCGGCGTGGTCGGCGTGCTGGCCCCGCAGGAGTCCTCGCTGCTGGGCCTGGTCTCGGTCGTCGCGCCGGTCATCGTGACCGGCAATGTCGCGGTGGTCGTGTCCTCCTTCGAGCGGCCGCTGCCGGCGGTGACCTTCTCCGAGGTGCTCGCGACCTCCGACGTCCCCGGCGGCGTGGTCAACATCCTCACCGGCGACGCCGCGGTCCTCGGACCGTGGCTGGCCGCCCACATGGACGTCAACGCGATCGACCTGTGCGGTGTCGCGGGCTCCCCCGACCTCGCCACCGACCTCGAGGTCGCGGCGGCCGACAACCTCAAGCGGGTACGCCGCGCGCCGGATGCCGAGCCGGACTGGGCCGTCGAGCCCGGGTTGTCTCCCATGACCGCGTTCGTGGAGCACAAGACGGTGTGGCACCCGATCGGGATCTGACATCCGGGGTCGAATGCCACCTCCAGGCGGCTCTCGACCCTCGGCTTTGTGTCGGGGGTGGGTGGGAGAGTCCAGTCATGGATCTCGGAACCCGCCCCCACGCGACAGCAACCCTGCTGTCGCGGGTCGGTGAGCGGATCCGCTCCCGGAACGCACTCCTCGTCGAGGAGTGGGAAGACATCGTCGCCTGGGCCGACGAGCACCGCCTGACCTCACCCGAGGGCGCCCCGACCATCGTCGACGGCTTCCTCGACACCGGCCTCCCGATCGCCGGTGACGGAGCGCCACTGGTCTCGGAGTTCGCCCTCATGGAACTGGTCGCGGTGCTGGGCCGCTCCCCGGATGGTGGCCGGGCCTACGTGGGGCGAGTCCTCGAGTGCGCGTGGCGGCTCCCGAACGTCTACGCCGCCGTTGTCGCCGGGAAGCTCGCACCGTGGCGGGCAGAGCGGATCGCGGACCTCACCCACGGCCTGTCTGCTGAGGCCGCAGGATTCGTGGACCGACAGCTGTTCAACGCCTCCGGGGTCGGGTGGGCGCAGCTCGAACGACTCGTCGCCGAGGCGATCGTGCGGTTCGACCCCGAACGCGCCGAAGCCGACCGGCAGCGCGCCGCGGACCGGCGTCGTTTCGACATCGGCGAGGTCGACGAGCACGGCCTGGTCCACCTCGACGGACTTCTCGACGCCGCCGACGGGCGCGACCTCGACCAAGCCGTTGCCCGACGCGCTGACGTGCTCGGCCGGTTGGGTGATGACTCGCCGTTGGACGTGCGCCGGTCCAAGGCGGTCGCGGAGATCGCCCGCCAAGACCTCGCCCTGGACCTGTTGATCCCCGACCCCGACACCGGCGAAGTCACGGCCACCGTCCCGGGACGCAAGGTCGTCCTCAACGTCCACATCACCGACACCAGCCTCCTCGGCGACAACCCGTTCGTGAGCCCCTCCGCCAACCCGGTCGGCCGGTGGGAGGAGGGCCGCTGCCCCATCACCACCACGCAGATCCGCGCATGGCTCCGCTCGAAGGACACCACCATCGTCGTGCGGCCGGTGATCGACCTGGCCGACCACGTGCCCGTGACGGCGTACGAGATCCCCGAGCGTCATCGGACACGTGTGATCCTGCGGGACCACACCTGCCGGTTCCCCCACTGCGCTCGTCCCGCACAGCGTTGCGACCTCGACCACCACCGCCCGTTCGACCAGGGTGGCCCGACGTGTCCCTGCAACGAAGTGCCGTTGTGTCGACGCCATCACAGGGCCAAGACCCACTCACGATGGCGCTACGACATCGTGACGCCGGGCTCGTACGTGTGGACCAGCCCGAACGGGTTCCGGTTCCGTGTCGACCACCGCGGCACCCACCCGATCCACGGCACCAGCGATCCCAGCCCACCCGACGAGTAGGGACCGAGCCCCACACCCCGCGAGTCACCGAGATCGCGGGGACATCGGCACGCCCAAAGGTGGTCGGCCGCACCCGGCTCGCTCCCTCGGGGCCGGTACGGCAGACTCGACCCTCATGACCGACGGATGGCCCGGGGCCCGCGTGATCGTGCTCGCCGGCCCGTCCGGGTCCGGCAAGTCGCGACTGGCCGGGCGGCTCGCGAAGGCCTACGGCTGGCCGACGCTGCGCCTCGACGACTTCTACCGCGACGGCGACGAGCCGGGACTGCCGCTGATCACCGCGGGCGCCAACGCCGGCCTCGTCGACTGGGACCATCCGGGCACCTGGAACCACGAGGACGCCTTCGCCGCGCTCCGCGAGCTGTGTACGACGGGCGCGACCGAGGTGCCCGTCTACTCGATCTCACAGAGCCGGCGCACCGGCACCCAACGCCTCGACCTCGGCGGCGCGACCCGGTTCTGCGCGGAGGGGATCTTCGCGACCGAGATCGTCGAGGAGTGCCGGCGGGCGGGCATCCTCGCGACCGCGTACTGCATCACCCAGCACCCCGCGGTGACCTTCTGGCGTCGGCTCACCCGCGATCTGCGAGAGCACCGCAAGCCGCCCCCGGTCCTGGTACGACGCGGCCTCGCGCTGGCCCGCGCCCAGCGTCAGATCGTGCGCCGCGCGACCGCGGTCGGCTGCCGGGTGGCGACCGGCGACCGGGCGTTCGCCGAGCTGCGGGAGAGCAGCGACCAGGAGGGCGATCATGCGGTGGCCGGCTGACCTGGCGCCGAGCAGCCTGCGCCAGCCCGACACCCGCAGCTGCGGCGCGGCGAGCGTCCTCGGCGCCCGCGCCCTGCTGACGACCTGGCGCCCCGAGGACCCCGAGGCCGCCATCATCGAGGAGCACCGGCTGCTCACCTCCTCGCGCAGCCCGCGCGACCGCTTCCAGCTGCCGTGGCCGCGCGCGCTCGGCACCCCGCCCTGGGCGGTGGCCAACGCCCTTCGGGCCCTGACCGGCGTGTACGTCGCGACGGTGATCGCGCGCCCCCGCCCCGCGATCGCCTACGACGTGCTGCGCGAGCAGCTGCACAGCCGTCCGGTCGGCGTCTACATCGGCAGCCGCTGCCTGCCGCGCCACGTGGTGCTGGCAGTGCGTGCGACCGCGACGGGCGTCGAGGTGTTCGACCCGGCGAGCGGGCACCTGATCGACGTCCCCGCCGAGAACTGGGCCGGGCAGCGGGTCGGCGTCGCCGGCTGGGGCTACTTCTGGTTCGTGGTCTGAGCCTGAGCCGCGTACCAGGGCTTGATGGTCTCGGTGATCAGCCGGTACCGCTCGTCGTACGGGATGAACGCGGACTTCATCGCGTTGACGGTCAGCCACTCCATCTCGGCCCAGCCGTACCCGAACGTCTCGGCGAGCAGCCCGAGCTCCCGGCTCAGCGTGGTGCGGCTCATCAGCCGGTTGTCGGTGTTGACGGTGACCCGGAACCGCAGCGAGGCCAGCAGCCGGATCGGGTGCTCGGCCAGCGACGGCGCGGCACCGGTCTGCACGTTGGACGACGGGCACATCTCGAGCGGGATCCGCTTGTCCCGGACGTACGACGCCAGCCGGCCCAGCTGCGCGACGCCGTCCGCCCCCTCGACGGGCACGGCGATGTCGTCGACGATCCGCACCCCGTGACCGAGTCGGTCGGCACCGCACCACTGCACCGCCTCCCAGATCGACGGCAGCCCGAAGCCCTCGCCGGCGTGGATGGTGAAGTGGGAGTTCTCGCGCTGGAGGTACTCGAAGGCGTCGATGAACCGGGTGGGCGGGTAGCCCGCCTCGGGGCCGGCGATGTCGAAGCCGACGACGCCGCGGTCACGCCAGGCGATGGCGAGCTCGGCGATCTCCATGGCCCGCGCGGCCTGGCGCATCGCGGTGAGCAGGTGCCGCACGATGATCCGGCCGTCGGCCGCGGCCATGCCCTCCTCGAAGCCCTGCTGGACGGCGGCGACCACCTCCTCGAGGTCGAGCCCGGACTCGACGTGCAGCTCGGGGGCGTAGCGGATCTCGGCGTACACGACGCCGTCGGCAGCCAGGTCCTCGACGCACTCCCGCGCGACCCGGGTCAGCGCCTCGGCGGTCTGCATCACCCCGACGGTGTGGGCGAAGGTCTCCAGATAGCGCTCGAGGGAGCCGGAGTCGGCGGCCTCCGCGAACCAGCGCGCCAGCGCGTCGGTGTCGGTCGCGGGGAGGGCGTGCCCCACGCCGGCGGCGAGCTCGATGATCGTCGCCGGCCGCAGTCCTCCGTCGAGGTGGTCGTGGAGCAGCACCTTGGGTGCCGCCCGCAGCAGGTCCTCCGGAAGGCCACGTGTAGGTTCCATGACCGAATCCTAGAGAGCGAGGAGCACGAGGCATGCGGGTCTTCACCACCTTCGACGAGCTGGTCGCCGCCAACGGCGAGGTCCTCGGCACCAGTGACTGGGTCGAGATCACCCAGGAGCGGGTGAACCAGTTCGCCGAGGCGACCGGCGACCACCAGTGGATCCATGTCGACGTCGAGAAGGCGAAGGACGGCCCGTTCGGCGGCACCATCGCCCACGGCTACCTCACCCTCTCGCTGATCCCGTGGCTCGGCAGCGGCGTCTTCGGCATCGAGACCCCCGGTGCCAAGCTGAACTACGGCGTCAACAAGGTGCGCTTCCCGAGCCCGGTCCTGGTCGGCAGGCGGATCCGGTCGACGGTCACCCTGGCCGAGGTCACCGAGCTCGCCAGCGGCTACCAGGTCACCCTCAAGCACGTCATCGAGATCGAGGGCGAGGACAAGCCGGCCGCGGTCGCCGAGACGGTGGTGCTGCTCCTGCCCTGATCAGGGCGGTTCTCTTGGCAACACCTGCCATGCACCGGGCGTGTCGTGGTCACTAGGGTCGACCCATGTCCGCGCCGCTTGACGACGTCCTGGTCCTCGACCTCACCCGCGCCCTCGCCGGCCCCCATGCGGCGATGATGCTGGGCGACCTCGGCGCCCGGGTGATCAAGGTCGAGAGTCCCACCGGCGACGACACCCGGACCTGGGGTCCGCCCTTCGTGGACCCCACGGAGGGCAGCCGCGAGTCGACGTACTTCCTCTCGGCGAACCGCAACAAGGAGTCGATCACCCTCGACCTCAAGGACCCCGCCGACCAGGACGTCCTGGCCCGGCTGGTCGAGCGCGCCGACGTGCTGATGGAGAACTTCCGGGTCGGCGTCCTGGACCGCCTCGGCTTCCCGATCTCCCGGCTCCATGAGCTCAACCCGCGCCTGGTCGTCCTGCAGATCACCGGCTTCGGCCACGACGGCCCCGAGGCGACCCGCTCCGGCTTCGACCAGATCGCCCAGGGCGAGGGCGGGCTGATGTCGCTGACCGGGCTGAGCGAGCCGACCAAGGTGGGCGTGCCGATCGCCGACCTGCTGGCCGGCATGAACGGCGCGTACGGCGTGGTGTCGGCCCTCTACGAGCGCGAGCGCACCGGCCGCGGCCGGGTCGTGCATACCTCGCTGCTCGCCGGCATGGTCGGCGTCCACGCCTTCCAGGGCACCAAGTGGACCGTCGCCAAGGAGGTCCCCGGGCTGGCCGGCGGCCACCACCCCTCGATCGCGCCCTACGGCATGTTCGCCACCAAGACCGCGCCGGTGCAGATCGCCTGCGGCTCGGAGAAGCTGTGGCAGGCGCTGTGCGCCGAGCTCGACATCGACCCGGGACGCGACGGCATGGCGACCAACCCCGAGCGGGTCCAGAACCGCGACGCCGTCATTGCCCTCATCGAGGAGCTGCTCGCCCCCGTCAGTGCCGAGGAGGTCCTCGAGCGCCTCGACAAGGCCGGCGTCCCGGCCGGCAAGGTGCGCACCCTCGACGACGTCTACGCGTGGGAGCAGACCCGCTCCCAGGGCCTGCTCATCGACGTCGAGCACACCACTCTCGGCGACATCCAGCTCCCCGGCCCGCCGCTGCGCTTCGACGACAACGCCTACGCCGGCGGCCGCGAGCGGCACGTCGCGCCGCCCACGCTCGGGCAGCACAACGACGAGATCCGGGAGTGGCTGGAGACCACCCGCGCCTGAGGCCTCCTCGAGGTCCGGGCGGGCTCAGTCGTCGGCGACCGCGAGCCGCGCCTTGAGCAGCGGGATGGCGGGGTGCCGCAGCCGACCCGCGCGGCCGAGCTCGGCCAGGCAGGCCTCCAGCACGGCGGTGTCGTACGGCGCCAGCTCGCTGTAGTGCAGCACCGCGTCGGGCTGCGGGTCGGCGAGCAGCGCCTCGCGGACCGCGACGGCGACGTACTCCCCCATCTCGACCAGCGCCGGGCTCTCGGTGCCGGGCAGCAGGTCGCCGCCGTAGGCCTCGACGGCCGCCGCGACGTTGCCTCGGCGCAGCAGGGCGAGCACGTGGTCGACGTCGGTGGCGATCGGCATGAGCAGCCGGTAGGGGCGCGAGGCGAGCTGGCCGGACAGCGCCGCGCGCAGGTGGGAGACCTCGGCCTTGAGCGTGGAGAAGGTGACCGCGTGGTCGCCGTACAGCATGGCGTGGAGCTGGTCGAGCGAGAGCCCGTCGGGGTGCAGCGCGAGCAGCGACAGGATCTCGGTCTGGCGCCGGTTGAGCAGCAGGCGCCGGCCGTCGACGCGCGCCTCGGCGGTGCCGAGCAGGCTGAGCACCAGGCCTGGCTCGCTGGTCTCCTCGGGAGGTGCGGCGCTCTCGTAGAGATGGGTGCGCGGCAGCGCCCCCTCCACCAGCCGGGCCAGCACCCGGGCTGTGGCCAGGCCGATCGGGTGGGTGCGCTCCCAGGTGGTGGAGATGTCGAGGACGCCCAGCTTGGCGCCGCTCACCGGGTCGTGGACCGGCGCGGCCCAGCACACCCAGTTGTGGACGATGGGGGCGTAGTGCTCGGCGCTGAACACCATCGAGGGGCGGTCCAGCCGGTTGGCGAGGTCGAGCGCGTTGGTGCCGACCGAGCGGTCGTCCCAGCGCCCGCCCGGCACGAAGTTCACGGTCTCGGCCTTGCGACGCATCACCCGGCCGCCGTACGTCCACAGCACGCGGGTGTCGGGATCGGTGACGGCGAGGACCAGGTCACCGTCCTCGGCCGTGCGGCGCAGCTCCTCCTCGACCCGCTCGACCGCGATCTGGAGCGGCGAGCCCTGCCAGAACGAGCGGGTCTCCGACTCGTCGGCGAGCGGCGCCCGGATCACGTCGCGCGCGACGCACGCCCCTGAACGGGTCCAGCTGTCGAGGATCTCGGGCCGCACCTGGGTCAGCGCACTGTCGCCCTCCTCCACCCAGGTGGTCCAGGCGGCGAGCGCGCGCCGCCGGCGCTGGTCGAGCTCGTCCATGACCGAACCCTACTCCCGGAGTGTGACCTCGATCACGCGTGGATGCGGCCGGACAGCACGGCCAGCGGCTCCCCCGACCCGCCCCAGCGTCCGGCGACGATCTCGGCGGCGATGCTGATCGCGGTCTCCTCGGGCGTGCGGGCGCCGAGGTCGAGGCCGATCGGGCTGCGCAGCCTCGTCAGCTCGTCGGCGGTCAGCCCCGCCTCGCGCAGCCGCTCCATCCGGTCGTCGTGGGTGCGCCGCGAGCCCATCGCGCCGACGTACCCGACCTCGGGCAGGCGCAGCGCCACCTCCAGCAGCGGTACGTCGAACTTCGGGTCGTGGGTGAGCACGGCGATCACCGTGCGGCCGTCGATCCGGCCGGCCTCCTGCTCGGCGGCCAGGTAGCGGTGCGGCCACTCGACGATCACCTCGTCGGCGCCGGGGAACCGACTGGTGGTGGCGAACACCGGCCGCGCGTCGCACACCGTCACGTGGTAGCCGAGGAAGCCACCGACCCGGGCGACCGCGGCAGCGAAGTCGATGGCGCCGAAGACCAGCATCCGCGGCGCCGGCGCGAACGCCCACACGAACACCCGCATCCCCTCGCCGCGACGCTCGCCGTCAGGGCCGTAGGTGAGCGTGCCGTGGTGCCCGGAGACGAGCAGGCCGAGCGCGTCGTCACCGACGGCGTCGTCGATGCGTGCACTGCCGAGGCTCCCCGTCGGAGGCTCGTCGGGACGGATCACGGTCCGGCGACCGACGTATGACGGGTCGGGGTGGTCGACGATGGTGGCGACCGCGACGGGTCGGCCGGCCGCGATGTCGGCGGCGATCTCGCCCAGCTCGGGGAAGGTCTCGCGGCTCACCTTCTCGACGTAGACGTCGAGGATGCCGCCGCAGGTCAGCCCGACCGCGAAGGCGTCGTCGTCGGAGACGCCGTAGCGCTGCAGGGCCGGCGCCCCGGAGGAGGTGACCTCCTGGGCCAGGTCGTAGACCGCGCTCTCGACGCAGCCGCCCGACACCGAGCCCACCGCCGACGCGTCGGGCCCGACCAGCATCGAGGCACCCGGCGGCCGCGGGGCGGAGCGGAAGGTCGCCACGACGGTGCCCATCCCCACTGTCTCCCCCGCCTCCCACCAGGCCAGCAGCTGGGGCAGGACCTCACGCACGGCGTACCTCCTCGAGCAGCTCGGCGAAGGTCGCCAGCGAGTGGCCGGCGAGGAACGCGTCGACATGGGGCAGCACGGCCACGATCCCCTGCTGCACCGGGGCGTAGCCGTCCTTGCCACGGTGCGGGTTGACCCACACGACCTCGTGGGCGAGCCGGTGCAGCCGGTCGACCTGCTCGGCGAGCAGCGTGGTGTCGCCGCGCTCCCAGCCGTCGCTGAAGATCACGACCACGGCGCCGCGGGCCATCCCACGCCGGCCGTGCCGGTCCACGAACGCCTTCAGCGTCTCGCCGAGCCGGGTGCCACCCGACCAGTCCGGTACGACGTCGCCCGCCGCCGCGATCGCCCGATCCGGGTCGCGGCGCTTGAGCGCACGGGTCAGGTGGGTGAGCCGGGTTCCGAGGCTGAACACCTCCACGCCCGGACCGGCGCCCGCGACCCGGTGCGCGAGACGGAGCAACGCGTCGGCGTACCCGCTCATCGAGCCGGACACGTCGACGAGCAGCACCACGCGCCGGGGCCGGGTCGTGCGACGGCGACGGTGGATCTCGGCCGGCTCGCCCATCCGGCGCAGGCTGGCGCGCAGCGTGCGGGAGGCGTCGACGTCACCGCGGCGGCGCGGCGTACGCCGGGCGGTCGGCCGGGTGGGGAGAGTGACCCGGAGCGAGGTGAACATGGCGGCGAGCCGCACTCGATCCGCCGGGTCCATCGTGGCGACGTCGCGGTGCCGCAGCACCTCGATCGCACTGGCCGCCGCGCGGATCGGGTCATCCTCCTCGTCCGGCCCGCCCGCGGGTCCGGCCTCCTGGTCGGGCAGCAGGGTCGCGGTCGGCTGCTGCCGTTCGGTGCGGGGGCGACGGGTGGGCGTCGTGTTGTCGCGGTCGAACCACTCCTCGAACACCCGGTCGTGGCGCTCCAGGTCCTCGGGCGTCGCGCACAGCGTCGCCCGCCCGGCCGCCCGGGTCGCCCCACGATCGTCGAGGCCGACGAGCGCGACGGCCTCGAGGTAGGCGCGGGTGCGGTCCTGGGTCACCGGCACCCCGGCCTCCCGGAGCGCGGTGGCGAAGCCGAGGAGGATCTCGTCGGCGCCGCGTGTCGGAATCACCTCCTCAGCGGTGATTCCTGCGCTTCCTGGCCGTTGCAACCGCCAGGAAGCGTCAGAACTGGTCAAGAAGTCCGTCATCGCGCCAGCATCCGGTCGAGGGCGGCGCGCACCCGCTCGGCGTCGTCGCGGTACTTCACCAGGGCGCCGAGGGTTCGCGCCGCGGTCTCGACGTCGAGGTCGGTGGTGGCGAGATGCTGCAGCGCCCGCGCCCAGTCCAGGGTCTCGGCCACGCCCGGCGGCTTGAGCAGGTCGGCGCCGGCCCGCAGCTGCTGCACGACCTCCACCACCTGGCGGGCCAGGGCCGCGCTCACCTCCGGTGCCCGCGACCGCACGATCGCCACCTCGCGCTCCAGACCCGGGTGGTCGATCCAGTGGTAGAGACAGCGCCGCTTCAAGGCGTCGTGCAGCTCGCGGGTCCGGTTGGACGTCAGGACCACGGTCGGCGGCGTCGCGGCCTGCACCGTGCCGAGCTCGGGGATGGTCACCTGGAAGGTCGAGAGCACCTCGAGCAGGAACGCCTCGAACTCGTCGTCGGCACGGTCCACCTCGTCGATCAACAGCACCGCCGGACTCTGCTGCAGCGCCGCCAGCACCGGCCGCGCGAGCAGGAAGCGCTCGTCGTACAGGCTCTTCTCGGCCTCCTCGACATCTCCCTTGGTGGCTCCGGACAGCGCCTCCAGGGCCCGCAGGTGCAGGATCTGGCGCGGGAAGTCCCAGTCGTAGAGCGCCTGCGTCGCGTCGATCCCCTCGTAGCACTGCAGCCGGATCAGCGGCCGGTCCAGGCTCTCCGCGATCGCCTCGGCCAGCGCCGTCTTGCCCGTCCCCGGCTCGCCCTCGAGCAGCAGCGGACGCGACATCTCCAGCGACAAGAAGAGCACCGTCGCCAGCTCCTCGTCACAGAGGTAGCCCGTCCCCTCCAGCCGGCGGGCGAGATCGGCGACACGGGTGTCCATGACACCAAGGCTAGGGGGCGGTCGTTGGCGGGAGGTTGGCAACTGTTGCCGAAGCCGGACCCCTCATCTCCGGTCCACGTCCGCGCCCGTGGCGAGATCGCCGCACTCGACGAGAGTCACCTCGTGGGCCGCGAGATAGGCCCGCGCACCCTGGTCCCCCACCGCGCTCCGCGCCACGCCGGCCCAGTGGTCGCGACCGAGCAGGACGGGGTGGCCCGGGCGGGCGTCGTACGACGCCCGGGCGAGGGTGCTCGCGGCCTCGCCGCCCTGGGCGAGCACGCGCGCGACCACCGCGGCGGTGACGTCGGGCAGATCGACCAGATGCACCAGCGCAGCGTCCGTGAGGCTCGGGGCGAGCTCCACCAGCCCGGTGGCGAGCGAGGCCCCCATCCCCGACGACCAGTCGTCGGAGCGGACCGCGGTGACCCCGGCCAACCCGTCGAGCAACGGCGCCGCCTCCTCGGCCCCCGCGCCGAGCACCACCACGACCTCCCGGCAGCCGCCGTCGAGCAGCACCCCCACCGAGCGGGTCAGCCAGGGCGTGCCGTCGGCATCGCGGACCAGGGCCTTGGGCATGCCCATCCGGCGGCCCGCGCCGGCGGCGAGGAGGAGTCCGGTCGTGGTCACGGTCCGACCCTGTCACAGAGCGCCTGTGGACGGCCGGTTGCGGCAGCTTCGGCGGTGGGCGAGCCTGGCGCCCATGACAGATCTCGGGACGAGGAGGCACGATGGCTGTCATGGTGGAGGCCACGAGTCCTGGGCTGCGGAGCGGCCGTTCCAGCTCACGGTCACCCCGGCCGGCCTGCTCCGCTGAGCGCCCAGACCACGGTCAGTTCGACACCGTCAGCAGGACAGCCGCGTCGGTGAGCGCCTCGAGGTCGTGACGCTGCGGAGGGATGACCAGGTGGTCGCCGGCCACGCCGCGCCAGGTGTCCCCGCCGGCGTGCAGGGCGACCTCGCCCTCCAGCACCAGGAGGGTCGCCTCGTCCGGCGCGTCGTGCTCGCCGAGCCGCTCGCCCGAGCGCAGCGCGACCAGGGTCTGGCGCAGCCGGTGCTCGCGGCCGCCGTACACGGTGACGGCGGCCCTGCCGCTGCTGGCGGCCCGGGCGGCGGCGACCTGCTCGCGGGCCAGCGTGGTCAGGCTCGTGGACTCCATGGCTCCCCTTCCCTCCTCACCGTCGGGCCAGGCGCAGACGCCATTTCTCCGGCCCACTCTCAAGGTAGCTGACCTCGATCTGGCCGGCCTCGCGCTCGGCGATCTGCGCCAGCAACGGCTTCGGGTCGTGCGGCGCGACCAGCACCAGCGCCTTGCCCGGGCGAATCGCCGAGAGCGCACCGAAGACGGTGGCGTGGCGGATGGCGTGGGGGACGGGCCTCACGTCGAACACGGGGTCGCCGGGCTCCTCTTCGCAGGCACAGGCGGGGGCGGCTTCGGTCAGGGGCAGCTCGTTCATGAGGCCACAATAAATGACACATGTCTTGTGATTAAATAGGGGTCATGTCCGCACCGGCCTCCGCTCGCGATCTGGTGCTGCGGGCGATCCGGGACGCCGCAGGCCCCGTCGGCGTCGAAGACCTCGCCGGCGCGCTCGACTTGCACCCCAACACCGTCCGGACCCATACGGCGGCCCTCGAGCGCGACGGTCTGCTCCGTCAGGAGTCGCGGCCCACGGGCGGCAGAGGACGTCCCCGCGCGACCTATCGGCCCACGCCCGAAGGGGCGCGCAGCGGCCCTCGCAACTACCAGCTCCTCGCCGACGTCCTGATCGAGGACCTCGCCTCGAGCGGGGACGACGCCGTCGCCGGCGCCCGCGCGGCCGGACGCGCCTGGGGGCGCCGGCTGGCCCGCACCCACGCCGGCGGCCCCGCGTCGGGGGCGGCGGTGGCGGCGCTCGCCGACATGGGCTTCGAGCCCGAGCCGCACCCGCGGCGCCGGCCTCGCGAGATCCGGCTGCGCAACTGCCCCTTCCGCGAGCTCGTCGACACCCATCAGCCCCTCGTCTGCGCCCTCCACGGCGGCATGGTCGAGGCCCTGCTGTCCGCCGGCTCGGCCGAGGCGACCCTGGTCCCCTTCACGACGCCGACGACCTGCCTGGTGCGCCTGCCCACCTGAGCCTGCCCGCCTGAGCCTGCCCGCCTGGGCCGGTCGACGCGCCTCGGTTCCGCTACCCTGTCGCCTTCGCGCAGACTGGTCGAGGTGGAGCGCATGCAGGGTGCGGACGCTGGTCCCGACGAGCGCGGGACCGTTCGCGCCCCGGGCGCGCTGGCCCTCCCGCGCTCCCTGCTGCGCGCCAAGACGTCGGTCCCCGACCTCCACGACGCCGCCGTGGAGCGGCCCCGGCTGTGGCGGCTGCTCGACGTCGCGACCACGCGTCCGGTGACCGCGATGACCGCGCCGACGGGCTCGGGCAAGACCCAGCTGCTGGCCTCGTGGGCGCGGCAGTCCGACCGGCCGGTGGCCTGGCTCAATCTCGACGCGCACGACGGCGACCCCCACCGCTTCTGGACCGCGCTCCTCCTCGCCCTGCAGCCGGTGGCCGGCCTGGGCGAGGACTCGGTGCTGGCGACGATGGAGCCGGCACCCGGGAGCACGCACTCCCTGTCCGTGCTGCCCGCCCTCGTCGTCGACGCCCTGGCCGACCTCGACCACGAGGTCGTCGTGGTGCTCGACGACGTCCACGAGATCGACGGCAGCCCGACCGTGGAGGCGCTGTCGTACCTGCTGCTGCATCTGCCGCCCGCGGTCCGGTTCGTGCTCACGGGCGTCTTCCTCCCGGCGGTGCCCCGCGCCCGGCTGCGACTCGAGGGCAGACTCGCGACCGTGCCGGGCGACGAGCTCGCGTTCACGACGGGCGAGGCGCGCTCGATGCTCGAGGGCACCGGGCTCCACCCCACCGACGACGTGCTCACCCAGCTCGTCGACCGGACCGAGGGCTGGTCGGCGGGGCTGCGGCTGGCCGCGCTCGCGGGCGCCGACACCCTCGGGGCGCCCGACTCGCCGTACCTGCTGACCTCGGGCAGCGCCGAGGCCGACGAGTACCTGCTCGGCGAGGTGCTCGCGAACCTGCCCGAGCAGGCCCGCGCCTTCGTGCTCACCACCTGCGTCTGCGACCGGCTCAACGGCTCGCTCGCCGACGCGCTCACCGGCGACGAGGACGGCGCGGCGACGCTGCGCTGGCTGGCCGAGCACAACATCTTCACGGTCCGGCAGTCGTCCGACGAGGAGTGGTACCGCTACCACGCGATGTTCGTCGGCATGCTGCGCCGCCAGCTCCGGCAGGCCGAGCCGACCCGCTGGCGGGCGCTGCACGACCGGGCCGCGGCCTGGTACGCCGACCATCAGCTCTGGCTGGGCGCCTTCGAGCACGCCCGCCAGGGCACGGCGACCGGACTGGCCCGCGAGGTCGTCCACGCCTCCTGGTTCGCGCTGTACGTCGGCGGCCAGCTCGTCACCCTGCGCGACATGGTCGACCGGGTACACACCGACCCGGCGGCCGGGCCGGACGACGAGCTGGGCCTGATCCGCACCACCGTCGCCCTTGCCCTCGGCGAGCCCGGGAGCCAGCTCGGCGCCGGCCCGGTCGTCGTACCGCCCACCGGCCTGGCCGGTCAGGTGCTCGCCCTGGAGCAGGGCCGCGCCTGCGGCGACCTGGCCATCGTCGAGGCGGCCTCCACCGCCCTGCTCCGCGTGCGCCCGGGCGAGCCGGCGGGCGTGGAGGCGTTCGGCGACCTGGCCGCCCTCGCGCTCTACCAGCTCGGGGCGACGGAGTACTGGCGCGGTGACCGGTTCGCCGCCGAGGAGCACCTGCGCCAGGCGCTGGAGGCGGCCCGCTCCGGACGTCGCGCGTACGTCGAGCTCGGCTGCCTGAGCCAGCTGGTCGGCGTCCTGACCGCCCAGGACCGGCTCGACGACGCGCTGGCCGTCGCCGCCGAGGCCCGCAGCCTGGCCGGGCGGCGCGGCTGGGAGCAGTCGGCCGCGGCCGCCGAGCTGTGGCACGCGCTCGGCTGGACCCACTACCTGCGCGACGACCTGGACGCCGCCGACCAGTTCCTCGACCTCGGGGACGAGGCGGTGCGCCTCGACGACACCGCCGTGCGGGCCGCGATCGGGCTGGTCCGGGCCCTGGTGCTGGCCCAGCGCGGCCGCAAGCGGCACGCGCTGACCCAGATGATGCAGGTGGAGCGGGAGATCGCCGGGCTGCACGCCCGCTGGGTCTTCACCGACTACGTGGAGGCCGAGCTGGTCCGGCTCAACCTCGCGCTGGGCCAGCTCGGCCCGGCCCGGCGGGCGCTGGCGCGCACCGATGCCGCGACCGAGGGCATCCATCTGCGGATCGGGCGCGCCGAGCTGCTCCTCTCCGACAGCCGGCCCGACGCCGCCCTCGACCTGCTGCGCTCCGCGATCGCCGACGGCCACGGCTACCTGGACCAGCGGATCCAGGCGCAGGTCCTGCTCGCCGTGGTCGAGGCCCAGCAGAACGGCCTGCGCGCCGGGCTGCCGCTCCTCGGCGACGCGGTCGCGATGGCCGCCGGCGAGCGAATGGTGCAGCCGCTGCTCCAGTTCGGCCCGCGCATCGACCGGATGCTCGAGCTGGTGGAGCGGCGCGAGCAGGGCACCCGCGACTTCGTCCGACTGGTGCGGTCCCGGATCGCGGCCCACGTCTCGACCGCGCAGCAGGTCCGGCCCGACGGCGGGCTGGAGGAGCCGCTCACCGCCCGGGAGCACGAGATCCTGATCCGACTCGACTCGATGGCGACCCTGCCCGAGGTCGCCGCCGAGCTCTTCGTCTCGGTCAACACGGTCAAGGCGCACCTGCGCAGCCTCTACCGAAAGCTCGGCGTCCACGGCCGGCGCGAGGCGATCGCTAAGGCCGAGACCCTCGGCCTGCTGTAGCCGACCGCCCCACCCGGGCGCCTCACCCCGATCGGGTGATCCGCGGCACCGGGCGCCTCACCCGGCGCGCCCAAGTACGCGCCGTCGGGGTGATGTGGCTCACCCCGGCAGACGACGACGATTCCTCGCACGGTCTCGGCAGCAGAGAGGAAGCGTCACCATGTTCAAGGCCCTCCCCAAGGCCCGCTCCACCCGTCCCGTGCTGGCCGCGGTGACGCTCGCGCTCGTCACCGCCGCTCTGGCCGCCTGCTCGGAGGACGCCGGCACCAGCGGCTCGGCCGCGGACGCCGACCTGCCCGCCGCCCAGGCCCGGGTCGACGAGTACGCCGCGCCGCCCACCTTCGAGGCGCCCGGCGACCCGTTCGACGCGAAGGCCGCGATGGCCGGCAGGACCATCGCCGGCATTCCCGTCAACTCCGCCATCGACTTCACGCAGTACTACGCCGAGGCGGCCAAGCGGATCGCCGAGGAGGTGGGCTTCACCTACACCACCTGGCCCAACCAGGGCAGTCCCACCGAGTGGAGCCAGGGCGTGCAGAAGGCGATCTCGGAGAAGGCCGACCTGGTCGAGCTCTTCGCCGGCATCGACCCGGCGCAGATCGCGCCGGCGATGACGCAGACGGGCGACGCCGACATCCCGGTGATCGCGACCGACGGCTACGACCTCACCCAGACCCCGGACAAGTCGCTGGCCGCCTCCGTCGGCTGCCCCTGCTCGGAGGCCGCCCGGGTGATGATCGACTGGGCGACGGTCAAGACCAAGGGCGCCGGGAAGCTGCTCGTGCTGACCTCCAGCGACGTCAAGGCCAGCGCTGCCTCCGAGTCGGCGATGAAGGAGGAGCTGAAGAGCGTCTGCCCCGGCTGCGAGGCCACCTTCATCGACATCCCGTCGGCCGACTGGGCGACCAAGATCCTGCCCCAGGTTCAGTCGGCGCTCGTCGCGGATCCCGGCATCGACTACGTGCTGCCCGTCTTCGACACCATGTCGATCTGGGCGGTCCAGGCGATCACCCAGGCCGGACGCCAGGACAAGGTCCGGATCGCCACCTACAACGGCACGCCCTCGATCCTCGACCTGATGCGGGGCTCGGACATCATCGAGATGAACGTCGGCCAGAGCAACGACTGGATGGCCCACGTGACGCTCGACCAGGCGATGCGCACCGTCGCGGGCCTGCCGACCACGCCGAAGGCGAGCTGGCCGCTCTACATCTGGACCCACGACAACGTCGAGCAGGCCGGTGTGCCGGCGACCGACTCGCAGGGCTACGGCGACGACTACCAGAGCGGCTTCCGCACCCTGTGGGGACTGAGCTGAGGT
Source organism: Nocardioides sp. S5-5 (assembly GCF_054954065.1). Lineage (NCBI taxonomy): Bacteria > Bacillati > Actinomycetota > Actinomycetes > Propionibacteriales > Nocardioidaceae > Nocardioides > Nocardioides sp. S5-5. The sequence continues at coordinate 1,305,472 of NZ_CP199913.1, read as the reverse complement.
GAGCGACGCACCTGCCGCGGTGACGGTCGCCGGCCTCACCAAGCGCTTCGGCACCACCCTCGCCCTCAACGACGTCGGCCTCACCCTCCGCTCCGGCGAGGTCCACGGCCTGCTCGGACACAACGGCTCGGGCAAGTCGACCCTGATCAAGGTGCTCGCCGGCTACGAGCGCCCCGACAGCGGGACGGTGCGGGTGCGCGACCAGGAGGTGCCGACCCCGGTCCCCGCCTCCGTCCTGCGCGAGCACTCGATCCGCTTCGTCCACCAGACCCTCGGCCTGGTCGAGCGGCTCAGCGTGGCCGAGAACCTGTGGCTCGACGACGTCGCCCGCGGCAGTCGCCGCCAGGTCTCGGCCGGTGCGCTGCGCCGGGACGCGCGGGCGGCGCTGGCCGACTTCGGCCTCGACGTCGACGTACGGCGCCCGGTCGCGGAGCTCAGCGCGGTCGAGAGGGCCAACCTCGCCATCGTCCGCGCGGTCTGCCCGCGACCGGGCGAGGAGGGCGTGGCGCCCACACTGCTGGTGCTCGACGAGCCGACCGCGTTCCTGCCCGAGCAGGACAAGCGCACGCTCTACGGCCTGGTCGAGCAGGTGGCCGCCCGCGGCAGCGCGGTCCTGTTCGTCTCGCACTTCCTCGAGGAGGTGCTCACCCTGTGCGACCGGGTGAGCGTGCTGCGCGACGGCCGGGTGACGATCGCCGAGCAGGCCACCGACCGGATGAGCGTGGACACGCTGGTCGAGGCGATCGTGGGCGACGCCGCCGGCGGCACTCCGCCGCGCCCCGAGGCCTGCGGCGCGACGGTCGCCGCCGAGGTCCGCGGGCTCCGCACGAGCGTGCTCGACGACCTGTCCTTCGACGTCCACGCCGGCGAGATCCTCGGGATCACCGGACTGATCGGGTCCGGCTGCGACGACGTTCTCGGCGCCCTGTTCGGGCTGCGCGAGGCGACCGGGACGCTGTGTCTCGGCGGCGCCTCGGCCGACCTGCGCCACCACGCGCCGCGCCGCGCGATGCGGGCCGGGCTGGCGCTGGTGCCGTCGGACCGCAACCGGCACGGCGTCTTCCGCGGCCTCTCGGTCACCGACAACCTCGCGGTGACGGCGCTGGGGCGCCACCGCGGCCGGATCGGCCTGTCCCGTGGGGGGCTGCGTCGGGAGGCCGTCGCGACGGTCGGTCGCTACGACGTGCGGCCGGCCGATCCGGCCCGGCCCGTGGAGCAGCTCAGCGGGGGCAACGCGCAGAAGGTGCTGATGGCCAAGTGGCTCGGCACCGCGCCCCGGCTGCTCCTGCTGGAGGAGCCGACCCAGGGCGTCGACGTCGGCGCCCGCCGGCAGATCGAGGACCTGGTCCGCTCCGCCGCGCGCGAGGGCGCCGCGGTGCTGCTGAGCAGCGGGGACGCCGACCAGCTCGCCGAGCTGTGCCACCGGGTCCTCGTGGTGGCCGGCGGCCGGGTGACGCAGGTGCTCGACGGCACCGAGGTCACCAAGAAGACCATCACCCGCGCCTGTCTCCTCGCGACGAGCGCCGGTTCCGACGACGAGGAGGCCTCATGACGACCGACACCCCCGCCCCGGCCGATCTCGCCCGGGCGGACGCCGAGACGGCGCCCGCGCCCCGGCGTACCGGATCGGCGGGAGGCGCCGCCCACGGCCACCGCTGGGGCGCCACCGCCGAACGGCTGGCGCTGCCGGCGGGTCTGCTGGTGCTGGTCGCGGTCTTCTCGGTCCTGCGCCCGCAGTCGTTCGCGACCACCGACAACGCCGCCGCGATCCTGGGCTCCCAGGCGGTGCTCGTGGTGCTCTCGCTGGCGCTGATCATCCCCCTGCGGTGCGGCGACTTCGACCTGTCCGTCGGCGGCACGCTGACCCTGTCGACGATGCTCGTCGCGGTCCTCAACGGGGTCCACGGCTGGCCGCTGTGGGCCGCGATCCTCGCCGCCCTGCTCGCCGGAGCCGTCGTGGGCGCGGTCAACGGCTTCTTCGTCATCGTCTTCGGGATCAACTCCTTCATCGTCACGCTGGGCCTCGGCACCTTCCTGCTCGGCGTGGTCAGCTGGCTCAGCGACAACCGGATCGTGGCCGGCATCGACCCCGCGCTGCTGGACCTGGTCGTGCTCACCCGCCCACTCGGCGTACCGATCGAGTTCTTCTACGCCCTCGGGCTGTGCCTGGTCCTGTGGTTCGTCTTCGAGCGCACCCTGCTGGGCCGGCGCTGGCTCTACGTCGGCGCGCAGCGCGAGGTCGCCCGCCTCTCCGGCATCCGCGTGGCCCGCACCCGCTGGGGCGCGCTGGTCTGGTCCGGCACCATCGCCGCGGCCGCGGGCGTCCTGTACGCCGGCACCACCGGCTCGGCCGACCCGCGCGGCGGCGTCGCCTTCCTGCTGCCCGCCTTCGCCGCGGCCTTCCTCGGCGGCACCTGCGTGCAGCCCGGGCAGTTCAACCCGGTCGGCACCGTGATCGCGGCGTACTTCCTCATCGTGGGCATCACCGGCCTGCAGATGATGGGGGCCGACCCGTTCGTGCAGGACCTGTTCTACGGCGGCGCACTCGTCATCGCCGTCTCGCTGTCGCAGCTGCTGCGCGGTCGCCGACCGCAGGAGCTGGGATGAGCGGCGGCGAGCTGCGGGCCTCCACGCCGGGCGACCTGGGGCTGGTCGTCGTCGGAGGCGGGGTGGCCGGGTTGCGGGTCGTGCAGACGGTCCGCCAGGAGGGGTACTCCGGCCCGGTCACCCTGCTCGGGGCGGAGCCGTGGCTGCCCTACGACCGGCCGCCGCTGTCGAAGCAGGTGCTGACCGGCGACCTGGCGCTCGACGCGACCGGCTACCACCCGGCGGCGTACTTCTCCGACGAGCTCGGCGTCGACACGCTGCTGGGCGTGAGCGCCCGGGGCGTCGACCAGGAGCGCCGGCGGCTGCTGCTGGCGGGCGGTGAGGAGCTGCCCTACCGGGCACTGGTCGTCGCGACCGGCTCCCGACCGCGGCGGCTGCCGTTCGTCTCCCCCGCCGACGGCGTCCACGTGCTGCGCACCCGCGACGACGCGGAACGGCTGCGTGCCGACCTCGCCGGCGCGAGCCGGCTGGCCATCGTCGGCGCCGGCTTCGTCGGCGCCGAGGTCGCGTCCTCGGCGACCTCGATGGGCCTGGAGGTCACCGTCGTGGAGACCGCGCCCACCCCTCTCGTGCGGGCGGTCGGCGCCGTGGTCGGCGCCGAGCTGGCCCGGCTGCACACCGACGCCGGCATCCGCCTGGTCTGCGGCAAGGCCGTCACCGGATTCGTCGGCCGCGACCGGGTCGAGGGGCTCACCCTCGACGACGGCTCGGTGCTGGAGGTCGACCTGGTCCTGGTCGGCGTCGGCGTGGTCCCCGACGTCGAGTGGCTGCACGACAGCGGCCTCCGGCTCGACGACGGGCTCGCCTGCGACCAGCACCTCGTGGCCGCCCCGGGGGTCTACGGCGCCGGCGACGCGGTCTCCTGGCCCAGCGCGCGCCTCGGGCGCCGGGCCCGCTCGCAGCAGTGGACGACGGCCAGCGACCAGGGCCGCCATGTGGGCCGGCTCCTGGTGCAGGGCGCCGCGGCGACCGGCGCCTTCGACCACGACCTGTACTTCTGGTCCGACGAGTACGGCAGCCGGATCCAGGGCTTCGGCGCCACTGCCGGCGAGGCCGTCGTGCTGTCCCGAGATGCCGCCCGCGGCTCCTTCCTGGCCGGCTTCCGCGCCGGCGCCGAGCTCACCGGCGCCGTCGCCGTCAACGCACCGCGCGAGTTCGCCGCCGTCCGCAAGCGCGCTCGGAGCGACTCGTCGTGGCAGCACGCGACCGCGCACCTCCCCGCCCCCGACCTCCCCCTGCCGGCAGGAGCCGACCGATGACCGATTCCCCTGTCCAGATCAGCATCGACACCACCGAGTGCTGCGCCTCCGGCATGTGCGCCGCGATCGCCCCGGAGGCCTTCGCCGTCGACGCCGCCGGCTACGCCGTGGTGCGTCCCGACGCCGACCGCGCCGACCCCGACGACGTCGTACGCGCGGCGCGCACCTGTCCGACGCTCTGCATCACCGTCGCCCGAGCGGGTGACGAGATCGACCTGTTCGCCTGACTCGCCCGACCGAGCACCACCCCTGAGGAGATCACCGTGACCCTGTCCACTTCCCGCCCCGAGACGCTGCCCGGCGGCTACGACCTCAACACCCACGCCGAGACCTGGCGCCTGTTCTGGCACCCGGTCGCCACCCTCCACGAGCTGCGCGAGGCCAAGCCGGGCGGCCGCGGCCCGCTGCGCACCCAGCTGCTCGGCGAGTACATCGGCATCGCCGAGATCGCGGGCGAGGTGATCGCCTTCGAGGACCGCTGTCCCCACCGCGGCGTCGCCCTCAGTCTCGGCTGGGCCGAGGACGACGGCCTGCGCTGCCGCTACCACGGCTGGTGCTTCGACGCGGCCGGCAGCTGCACCGAGATCCCGTCGATGCCCGCCGACCAGATCAAGCCCGCGCGAGCAGCGCTCAGGAAGTACGACTGCGAGGTGCGCTACGACCTGGTCTGGGTGCGTCTCGACAGCTCCGCCGACACCGTGCTCCCCGAGTTCACGGGCTGGTCGGACGAGTCCATGCACTGCATCATGGGCGAGCCGTACGAGTGGCCGTGCTCGTCGGGACGTCGGATGGAGAACTTCATGGACGTCACCCACTTCCCGTTCACCCATCAGGGAACCCTGGGCGCCCCGCCCAACACCGTCTTCCCGGTCTTCCCCATGGACCAGGCCGAGCGCCGCCTGCGCTGGAAGACCGAGACCTTCCTCGCCCACAACCCCGGCACCGACACCTACGGACCGCCGACCGGCGAGGACTCCCGGATGCTGCCGCCGGCCGAGTACGTCATCGAGATGCCGTTCACGATCACCTTGAAGTTCACATGGTCGGAGACCTTCTCCACCCAGATCTTCATGCATGCCACCCCGATCGACGAGGTGACCAGCCGCAGCTACTGGTTCACCTGCCACACCGTGGACGGCTCGGCCGACGAGGTGCATCTCCAGCTCCAGGACATGGTGCTCGGCGAGGACCTGCCGGTCGTGTCCAGCCATCAGCCGGCGCGGATCGGCGAGGCCGCCGAGGAGCTGACGATCATGCCCGACAAGGCGATGATCCTGTGGCGGCGCTGGATCCGCGAGCTCGACGCCGCGGCGCGCACCGGCGTGGACGAGCTGCGCAAGGTGCTCGAGAAGGTCGAGCTGGAGTCCGAGCGGGAGAAGGCCGGCGCGGCCGCGGGATCGCGATGATCCTGGAGGAGCAGAGCTACCGGATCCAGGTCGGCAAGGTGCCCCTGCTGCTGGCGGCGTACGACGAGCGCGGCCTGGCCGTGCTGCGCCGTCACCTCGGGATCCTGGCCGCGTGCTGGACCAGCGAGGTCGGCGGCGACATGGACACCATGGTGCAGGTCTGGGCCTTCCCGGACCACGGCGACCGGGCACGGCGGCGCCAGGCGCTCGCCGCGGACCCGGAGTGGATCTCGTTCGCCGCCGAGTTCGGGCACCTCATCCTCGAGCGCCGGATGCGCCTGCTGACACCGGCCTCGTTCTCGCCCGAGCTCCCCGCCGCATGAGCGTCACGTCCGTGCTCGCGCCGACCGCGGCCGGGGTGAGGCTCACCCCCAGCCGGCTCTCGCCCCTCGACCGGAGCCCCGCCCTGCCGCCCCACCACCCGCTGCGCGACCAGCCGTTCTCCTCGTTCCCCTACGGCCACTGGTCCGGAGGCGTGCTGCCCGAGCCGGGACGCCGGGCGCCGTCCCGGGCCGAGCTGCGCTGCGCCGACCTCAGCGTCAGCGTCGATCTCGGCCACGGCGGCCGGATCGTGGGCATGACCGGACCCGGCGCACCGTCCTGGGAGGCGACGCTGCAGTGCGTCGCCACCCCCGGCGACGTGCGCGGGGTCGGCCTGCGCGGCGGGATCGAGCTCAACACCAGCCCGTTCCCACGCTCGCCCTGGGCGCTGGAGGCGGTGCCGGCCGCGCTCGGCCTGCCCAGCCGGCTCGGCGGCGACCGGCTGCGCTGGTGGCAGCTGGAGCGCGCGTCGCATCACCTGACCCAGGTCGACCTGCACCTGCTGCCGGCCCCGGCGCGGTTGGTGGTCGTCGTACGGCAGACGCCACTGGGGCCGGACGCGACGCTCCCGCCGCCGCGCCTGCTCGCCGACAGTGTCGACGGCGGCCTGCCGCCCGGTCTGCGGGCCGCGGTGCTCGTGCCGTCCGGGACGGCCGGCTCGGTCAGCTGGTTCGTGCTCGCGCCGGACGACGACCAGCTGGACGCGGCCGAGCTGGACGGCGTCCTGGCTGCCCTGGACGACCCGGTGCCGACGTGGCGTGGCGGGCTGGTCGCGCAGGGCCCGGCCTGGGCGGCGCTGGAGCTGGCCCGGCTCGAGGCCGAGGGCACGCCGCTGCCGTTCTCGACGGCGGTCACCCCGATCCCACCGATCGGGCACCAGGACGTGGCCACCCGCCAGCGCCTGGTGGTCAGCTCCCAGTGGCTGCACCTGCTGCGCGACGAGGGGCTCGGCACCACCGACCGGGTCCACCTGGACGATGTCGGCGAGCCCGCCGGCCTCCCCTGGCTCCCGTTGCTGCGGCGCGCGCACCGGCGCGAGGCGCTCGGCGACTGGCGGGTCCACCTGCGCGAGGGCGAGATCGCCTTCCTGCGGGGCGACCTGGACGAGGCGGAGGCCCGCTGGAGCTGGTCGTACTCCCTGCGCCCCAGCCCCTGGGCGGACCGCGACCTCGCGCTCCTCGCCCTGGCCCGCGGCGACCGGAACGGCGCCGCGGTGCGCTACCTGCGCGCCCATCGCACCCATCCCGCCGAGGTGGAGCTCGGGGTCGAGACGATCGGCGCCCTGATCGGCGCCCGCCGAGCCGCCGACGCCGACCAGGTGCTCGACCGGATGGTGCTGGCCGACCAGACCGGCACCGCCCGGTACTGGCTGCTCGTCGCCGAGGTCGCGCTCCAGCTCGACCAGCCCGAGGCGGCGCTCGACGCCGTACGCACGTCCGGCGGGTGCCCCGACGCCACGGTCCACGCCCTGTGGGCCACCTCGATCCTCGATGCCACACGAACGGAGAGCAGCAGCAGATGAGTCAGCAGGTGAGGGCCGTGGTCGCGTTGTCGAAGGGTGCGCCGGTCGAGGTGGTGAGGATCAACGTGCCGGATCCGGGTCCGGGCGAGGCGGTGGTGAAGGTGCTCTCGTGCGGGGTGTGTCATACGGATCTGCACTACCGTGAGGGTGGGATCAACGACGACTTCCCGTTCCTGCTCGGTCACGAGGCCTCCGGGATCGTGGAGGCGGTCGGCCCGGACGTGACCGGCGTGGTGCCGGGCGACTTCGTGGTGCTGAACTGGCGCGCGGTGTGCGGGCAGTGCCGGGCCTGTCGCCGGGGTGAGGCGCAGTACTGCTTCAACACCCACAACGCGACCCAGAAGATGACGCTCGAGGACGGCACCGAGCTGTCCCCGGCTCTGGGCATCGGCGCGTTCGCGGAGAAGACCCTGGTCGCCGCGGGTCAGTGCACGAAGGTCGACGGGTCGGCTCGCCCGGCGGCGGTGGGTCTGCTCGGGTGTGGCGTGATGGCCGGGATCGGTGCGGCGATCAACACCGGCCAGGTCGGTCGTGGGAAGTCGATCGCGGTCATCGGTTGCGGTGGTGTCGGGGTCGCGGCGATCGCGGGCGCTGCGTTGGCAGGTGCCTCGCCGATCATCGCGGTCGACATCGACGCGAACAAGCTCGAGAAGGCCAAGGCGATGGGTGCGACCCACACCGTCGACTCGAGCCAGGTCGACCCGGTGGCGGAGATCAAGCGGATCTGCGGCGAGACCTACGAGGGCGCTGAGGGTGCTGATGTGGTGGTCGAGGCGGTCGGTCGCCCCGAGACCTGGCGGCAGGCGTTCTATGCCCGGGATCTGGCGGGCACGGTGGTGCTGGTCGGTGTCCCGACCCCGGACATGAAGGTCCCCGATCTGCCGTTGATCGACGTGTTCGGTCGTGGTGGGGCGTTGAAGTCGTCCTGGTACGGCGACTGCCTGCCCTCGCGGGACTTCCCGATGCTGGTCGACCTGTATCAGCAGGGTCGGCTGGACCTGGACGCGTTCGTGAGTGAGGAGATCGGGCTCGGCGACATCGAGGCCGCGTTCGACAAGATGCACCACGGCGACGTGCTGCGGTCCGTGGTGATCCTCTGATGGCTGTCGGGACCGCTCGGGTCGATCACGCGGTCACCTCCGGCACCTTCTCCCTGGACGGGGAGACGTTCGAGGTCGACAACAACGTGTGGGTCGTCGGCGACGAGGTCGAGTGCATCGTGATCGACGCCCCCCACAGCGTGGAGGACATCCTGGCCGTGGTCGCCGGCCGCCGGGTCAAGGCCATCGTGTGTACCCACGCCCACGACGACCACGTCCGGGTCGCCCCCGCGCTGCGTCACGCCACCCGGGCGCCGATCCTGCTGCACCCGGCGGACCGTCCTCTCTGGGAGCTGACCCACCCTGCGACGTCCTGGGACGGCGACCTGTTCGACGGCGAGGTGCTGGCCGCCGCGGACGCGACCCTGCGCGTCCTGCACACACCGGGCCATGCCCCGGGCGCCGTGTGCCTCTACAGCCCCGAGCTGGGCTGTGTCTTCACCGGCGACACCCTCTTCCATGGCGGCCCCGGCGCCACCGGCCGCTCCTACAGCGACCGGCCCACCCTGGACGCCTCCATCGAGGCGCATCTGTTCCGGCTGCCGCCCGACACGGTCGTCCACACCGGGCACGGCCAGGACACCACCATCGCGCTCGAGCGTGCCAACCGCGCGGCCGCGATGATCCGGCAGCGGATCGCCGCCCGACTGCCCGGAGAGGAGATGGTGCCGTAGGAGGTTCCCCACCCCGCGGCGGTCCTGGGGATTCGATCGCCCTTGTGTCGGGGGTGCGTGATCGGCTGTCGGCATGAACCTGGACCTCGGCAATCTGACGGCAGCTCAGCTGCTGGCTACTGCCGAGGCCAACGTGCGGGAGCAGCGCCAGGCCGAGGTCGACCAGCTGCTCCTGGTCCTCGAGTGGTGCGACCGCAACAGCGACGATCCCAAGGCCACGGCGGGCGTCGTACCGGTTGCGAGAGGTGGAGACCGTCTGGTCCGGCTCGGCGGCGACGGCACGCCCGAGGTGGCCGAGCTGTGCCTCGCCGAGCTCGCGATCGCCTTCCACGCCGGTGACATCAGCACCCAGAACCTCGCCGCCGCCGCGCTGGACCTGCGCCACCGGCTTCCGTTCCTCTGGGCTTCGGTGCTCGACCTGCGGATGCCGGTGTGGCTGGCGCGCAAGGTCGCCGTGATGGCGCGGCGGCTGGACCGCCACGCGGTGCGCCTGGTCGACGCCGCGGTCGCCGCCGCGGCCCAGGAAGCCCCTGGCCGGATCCTGCGGATCGCCGAGGCCAAGGTGATCGAGGCCGACATCGCCGCCCATCAGGCCCGCATCGCCGAGGACGCGCGGAAGACCGGGTGCTGGCTCTCCAGGCCGCGCCCCGGCGAGCTCGTCGACCCCCTCACCGGCGACGAGCCCGCCACCCGCCGCTTCGCCGCCAGGCTGCCCGCCGGCGCGGCCGTGGAGTTGGACGCCGCCATCGACGACCTCGCCGACGCCCTGGAGGCGCACCAGGACCGGGCCGAGAGCGACGAGCCCGCCACCCGTGCCCAGTTGCGAGCCGAGGCGCTGGCGCTGCTGGCCGACCCCCACGCCGCAGCGCGGTTCCTGGACGGCCTCCATTCTCCGGCGCCGACCGACGACGACCCGCCACCCGAGCGGCCGACGAAGCCCGCCCGACGTCGCAAGGCGATCGTCCACGTGCATCTCTCCGCTCTCGCCCTCGCCGGCCTCGTCCCCGGCGTCGCCCGAGTCGAGGAGCTCGGCCCGTTCCTCCTCGAGCAGCTGGCCGAGCTCCTCGGCCGCCACGACATCACCCTGCAACCCGTGTTGGACCTCGCCGGCGTCACCACCGTGAACGCCTACGAGCACCCCACCACCGTTCGCGAACGCGCCATCCAGCGCAGGTGCGGCGACGTCTTCCCTCATTCCGCCAACAGCGCCGGCGTCGGTGGCCGATTCGACCTCGACCATGCCGAGCCCTACGTCCCGCCCGCCCGCGGCGGCCCGCCCGGTCAGACCGGCGACCACAACGCCGCTCCGCTGACCCGAAGACACCATCGGATCAAGACCCACGGCCATCTCCCCGACGGAGGCGGCGGCTACCAGGTGCGCCAGCTCGGCCTGACCGCCTACCGCTGGATCACCCCACACGGCCTCGCCCGCCTCGTGACTCCACGCGGCACAGTCCGCGTCGAGCCGCTGCGCGCCCACGACGGCACCGTCCTCGGCGAGTGCTACCCCGACCCAGCGCTCGGCTGGAAGCCAAAAGCCACAGGGCCCCCGCCGAAGCGGGGGCCCTGCGGGTGGTGCGGTGAAGCGAGGTGAGCGGGACTCAGAAGTCCATGCCGCCCATGCCACCGGTCGGGTCGCCACCCATGGGGGCGGCCTTCTCCGGCTTGTCGGCCACGACGGCCTCGGTGGTGAGGAACAGCGCGGCGATCGACGCGGCGTTCTGCAGGGCCGAACGGGTCACCTTGGCCGGGTCGATAATGCCCTCGGCGAGCAGGTCGACGTAGTCGCCGGTGGCGGCGTTGAGGCCCTGGCCGGCGGGGAGGTTGGCGACCTTCTCCGCGACGACGCCACCCTCGAGGCCGGCGTTGATGGCGATCTGCTTCAGCGGAGCGGAGAGCGCCACCTTCACGATGTTCGCGCCGGTCGCCTCGTCGCCCTCGAGCTCGAGCTTGTCGAACGCGTTCGCGCCGGCCTGGACCAGCGCGACGCCACCACCGGGGAGGATGCCCTCCTCGACGGCCGCCTTCGCGTTGCGGACGGCGTCCTCGATGCGGTGCTTGCGCTCCTTGAGCTCGACCTCGGTGGCCGCGCCGACCTTGATGACGGCCACGCCGCCGGCCAGCTTGGCGAGGCGCTCCTGGAGCTTCTCGCGGTCGTAGTCGGAGTCGCTGTTCTCGATCTCGGCGCGGATCTGGTTGACCCGGCCCTCGATCTGGGCCTGGTCGCCGGCACCCTCGACGATGGTGGTCTCGTCCTTGGTGATGACGACCTTGCGGGCCTGGCCGAGCAGCTCGACGCCGGCGCTCTCCAGCTTGAGGCCGACCTCCTCGGAGATGACCTGTCCGCCGGTGAGGATCGCGATGTCCTGCAGCATGGCCTTGCGACGGTCGCCGAAGCCCGGGGCCTTGACGGCGACGGACTTGAAGGTGCCGCGGATCTTGTTGACGACCAGGGTCGACAGCGCCTCGCCGTCGACGTCCTCGGCGAGGATGACGAGCGGCTTGCCCGACTGCATGACCTTCTCCAGCAGCGGCAGCAGGTCCTTGACGTTGCTGATCTTGCTGTTGGCGATGAGCACGTAGGCGTCCTCGAGGACGGTCTCCATGCGCTCGGGGTCGGTGACGAAGTAGGCCGAGATGTAGCCCTTGTCGAACCGCATGCCCTCGGTGAGCTCGAGGTCGATGCCGAAGGTGTTCGACTCCTCGACCGTGATCACGCCCTCCTTGCCGACCTTGTCCATCGCCTCGGCGATGGCGTCGCCGACGGTGGCGTCGCCACCGGCGGAGATGGTGGCGGTGGCGGCGATCTGCTCGCGGGTCTCGACGTCCTTGGCCATGCCGAGCAGCTGCTCGGAGACGGCGGAGACGGCGGCCTCGATGCCGCGCTTGAGACCCATCGGGTTCGCGCCGGCGGCCACGTTGCGCAGACCCTCCTTGACGAGGGCCTGGGCGAGGACGGTCGCGGTCGTCGTACCGTCACCGGCGACGTCGTCCGTCTTCTTGGCGACCTCCTTGACCAGCTCGGCGCCGATCTTCTCGTAGGGGTCCTCGAGCTCGATCTCCTTGGCGATGGAGACACCGTCGTTGGTGATCGTGGGGGCGCCCCACTTCTTCTCCAGCACGACGTTGCGGCCCTTGGGGCCCAGGGTGACCTTGACGGCGTCCGCGAGCGTGTTCATGCCACGCTCGAGACCGCGGCGGGCCTCCTCGTTGAAAGCAATCAGCTTCGACATAACTCCTGCGATTCCTTCGCGATGTCCGTTGTCACTCTCAAGGCGAGAGTGCCAGCATCATGTTTAGCACTCGACCATGGCGAGTGCAAGGAGAAGGGTGGTCAAGAGGCGGGTGCGCGATGCCCGAACGGCACCCGCTCCGCGTGCCCCAGCGCCAGCAGCACCGACGGCAGCAGCGCCTTGGCCGTGCGCTTGTAGCCCAGCGCGCTCGGGTGGAACCGGTCCAGGCTGAACATCTCGTCGGGGTTGGTGATGAAGAACGGCCCGACGACGTGGGCGAGGGAGACGGCGTGCGCGCCATTGCGTACGGCGACCTCGGCCTGCGCCGCCGCGAGCTGGCGCGACATCCGCGAGCCGAGCGAGCGCAGCGGCTGCGGCACCGGCCGGAGCGCCCCCAGGTCCGGACAGGTGCCGACGACGACCTCCGTCCCCTGCGAGCGCAGCCGGACCACGGCCTCCTCCAGCTGCCCCGCCGAGGTCGCCACCGGGATCCGGTGGGTCACGTCGTTGCCGCCGATCACGATGACCGCGACGTCCGCGTGGTACGACGCCGGGAGCCCGTCGAGCTGCCCCGCCAGCGCCGAGCTCTCCGAGCCGACGACCGCCGCGGTCCGCAGGGCCACGGGCCGCCGCAGCTCGCCGGCCAGTCCGCGCGCGACCCGGGCGCCGAGGGTGTCCTTGGCGCGCTCGGCCCCCAGCCCGGCGGCGATCGAGTCACCGAGGACGAGCAGGCGCAGCGGAGGGGCGTCGTACGACTTGCGCTTCCAGACCTTGTCGGCCGCGATCGCCTGCTCACCCAGCGGCTTCCCGATCCGGGCCCGGGCGATCGCGGCCTGCCGCCGCAGCAGCTCACGGCCGCCGCCGGTCGTCACGCCGATGCCGGCGAGGGCGAGGCCGGCGGCGACGAGGGCGGTACGGGTGCGGGTCATGGCTGCTTTGAACCAGACCCGCCTGAACGGATCGTGGCGCGGCGGTGGCCGCCGGGTGTCAGGCTCCCGCGACCAGCACCGTCGGCTCGTGGCCGACCGGGAAGCTCACCGACGCCGCGATGAAGCAGTTCGCGCTCGCCTCGCCGTGGATCGCCTGCGCGGTCTCGGCCATCGACGCGTCCGCCACCGTCACCCGGGGCCGCAGCGTGACCGAGGTGAACCGCCCGCCCTGCCCGACCTGGGCCATGGTGCCGACCGGGCTGTCGTCGTACGCGACCACGACGACGCCGTGGTTGACCGCCGAGTGGAGGTACGACAGCAGGTGGCACTGCGCCAGCGCGGCGAGCAGCAGCTCCTCGGGGTTCCAGCGGGTCGCGTCGCCACGGAAGGTCGGGTCGGCGGAGCCGAGCAGCTCCGGCTTGCCGGCGGCGGCGAGCAGGACGTCGCGGCCGTAGTCGCGGTATCCGCTGGTGCCGGTGCCGCGGTTGCCCTGCCAGGTCACGTCGAGCGCGTAGTGGTGGTCGGTCACCCTGCCATTCTGTAGCGAGAACGCGTTCTAGTTTGGCAGGCTGTCCACTGTGACCCCCACCACAGAGACCACCGCGCGTCCGATCAACCTCGCCGACGTTCTCGAGGCGATGGCCGACGCCCTGCCCGACCGGGCCGCCGTCCACACCGGCGACCGGGTGTGGACCTTCGCCGAGATCGACGAGCGCGCCACCCGGCTGGCCAACCACCTGGTCGGGCTCGGCGTACGACCCGGCGAGCACGTCGCGGTGCATTCCACCAACCGGATCGAGTGGGTCGACGCGCTCTACGGCTGCCTCAAGGCCCGGGCGGTCCCGATCAACATCAACTACAAGTACCTGCGCGACGAGCTCGCCTATCTCTACGACAACGCCGACTGCGTGGCGGCCATCGTCGCCCCCGAGTACGTCGACGCGCTGGCCGAGCTGGAGCTCCCGACCCTGCGCCACACCGTCGTCCTCGGCGAGGGGTACGACGCCGCACTGGCCGCCGCCTCCCCCGAGCGCCAGGTCACCGATCGCTCCGCCGACGACCACTACGTGCTCTACACCGGCGGCACGACCGGGTACCCGAAGGGCGTCGTGTGGCGCAACGAGGACCTGATCCGCGCCGCCCTCAACGCCGCGCGGTACGGCGCCCCGCTGGACTCGATCGACCAGCTGGTGGCCGAGGCGAGCGCCACCGAGAGCCCGATGGTGCTGCTGGCCTGCGGCCCGATGATGCACGGCGGCAGCCAGTGGATCCTCGGCAACGCCCACGTGGCCGGCCAGACCGTCGCGCTCTACACCGAGCCGCACTTCGACGCCGAGGCGATCTTGGACCTGGTGGAGAAGGCGAGGGTCGTGTCGCTGACCTTCCTCGGCGACGCGATGGGCCGCCCGGTCGCCGAGGCGATCCTCGCCGAGCCGGACCGCTGGGACCTGTCCAGCCTGGCCGCGGTGTCCAACGGCGCCGCTCCGCTCTCGGACGGCGTACGCGACGAGATCCGCCGGGCCCTGCCCGGCCGGTTCATCCTCGACTCCTACGGCTCTTCCGAGTCGGGCGCCGCCGGCTCACGCATGGACGACGGCACCGACGGCGGCCAGGCCGCGCCGCGGTTCACCGTCACCGACCAGGTCGAGGTCTTCGACGCCGACTTCAAGGCCTGTCCGGTCGGCGTCGACGGCATGCTCGGCCGCTGCGGCCCGGTCCCGCTGGGCTACTACAAGGACCCGGTGAAGACCGCCGCCACGTTCAAGGAGATCGACGGCGTGCGCTGGGCGATCCCCGGCGACTTCGCGCGCCGCGAGGAGGACGGCTCGGTGACCGTGCTGGGCCGTGGCTCGGTCTGCATCAACACCGGCGGCGAGAAGGTCCACCCCGAGGAGGTCGAGGCGGTGCTGCTGCGCCACGGCGACATCTTCGACGCGGTCGTCGTCGGCACCCCGCACGAGCGCTGGGGCCAGCAGGTCACCGCCCTGGTGCAGCGCCGCGACGGCGTCACGCTCACCGACGACGAGGTCCGCGACCACTGCCGCGCGCTGATCTCCAACTACAAGGTGCCGAAGACGGTCCTGTTCGTCGACGAGGTGCCGCGCACACCGGTGAGCAAGGTCGACTACCCGGCCAGCGCGGCGCTGGCGGCCCGGCTGCTCGGCTGAGCTCCTCGCGTCAGCAGCCGCCGGCGACGGCGGGGATCACCGAGACCTCGGCGCCGTCGGGCGTCGGGGTGGCGAGCTCCTGCTCGAAGCGCACGTCGTCGTTGTTGACGTAGACGTTGACGAAGCGGCGCAGCTTGCCGTCCTCGTCGAGGATCCGGCCCTTGATGCCGGCGTAGCTGGCGTCGAGGTCGTCGAGGATCTCCGCGAGGTTGGCGCCGGTGGCGCTCACCTCTGACTCACCGCCGGTGTAGGTGCGCAGGATGGTGGGGATCCGGACGCTGACTGCCATGGTGCGCTCTCTTCTGGTCGATGGGTGGGGCTCAGATGCCGGTGGCCTTGAAGGCCGCGTAGCTCGGAGCGATGGTGGCCGTGGCGCCGACCTGTCCGGAGACCGCGTCGAGGGTCTTCAGGCCGTGGCCGGTGTTGATGATGACCGTCTCGAGGCTCGGGTCGAGCTGGCCGGTCTCGACGAGCTTCTTGGTGACCGCGGTCGTCGTACCCCCGGCGGTCTCGGTGAAGATCCCCTCGGTGCGGGCGAGCAGCACGATGCCCTCGCGGATCTCCTCGTCGGTGACCTCCTCGACGGCGCCGCCGGTACGACGGGCGATGTCGAGGACGTAGATGCCGTCGGCGGGGTTGCCGATGGCCAGGCTCTTGGCGATGGTGTCGGGCTTGACCGGGCGGATCGCGTCGACGCCGGCCTTGAAGGCGGTCGCGACCGGGCCGCAGCCGGTGGCCTGGGCGCCGAAGATCTTGTAGGGCTTCGCCTCGACCAGGCCGAGCTTGATCAGCTCCTGGAAGGCCTTGTCGACCTTGGTCAGCTGGGAGCCGGACGCGACCGGGATGACGACCTGGTCGGGCAGCCGCCAGCCGAGCTGCTCGGCGATCTCGTAGCCCAGGGTCTTGGAGCCCTCGGCGTAGTAGGGCCGCACGTTGACGTTGACGAACGCCCAGCCCTCCTCCTCGCCGGCGATCTCCGAGGCGAGCTTGTTGACGTCGTCGTAGTTGCCGTCGACAGCGACCAGGTTCTCGGTGAAGACCGCGGAGTTGACCTGCTTGGGCTGCTCGAGGTTGCTCGGGATGAACACGACGGTCTTGATTCCGGCACGGGCGCCGGCGGCGGCGACGGCGTTGGCGAGATTGCCCGTCGAGGGGCAGGCGAAGACGGTGGAGCCGAGCTCGCGGGCGGCGCTCAGCGCGCAGGCGACGACGCGGTCCTTGAACGAGTTGGTGGGGTTGGTCGAGTCGTCCTTGACCCACAGCTTCGCGATGCCGAGCTCGGCGGCCAGGTTCGTGGCCGCGAGCAGCCGGGTGAAGCCGGGCTCGGTGTTGGGGCTGGTCTCGATGTCGTCCGGGACCGGCAGCAGCGCCTTGTAGCGCCAGATGTTGCGGGGGCCGGCCTCGATCTGCTCGCGGGTCACGGCCGGGAAGTCGTAGGAGATCTCCAGCGGGCCGAAGCACTCCGGACAGGCGTAGAACGGGCCCAGGGCGACCTGGTGGCCGCACTCCCGGCAGGACAGGGCGGTGGCGTTGCCGAACGCGCCCTCGCGCAGACCGGGCTGCCGGGGCGTGGTCGTCTCCGACTCGGTCACAACGGCGCTCATGGGTTCCTCCTTCTCATCTGTCCCGGCGACTCTCGCGCGGGTCGGATTTGGCACCGTTTCCGCGACGCCGGCTCCTGCGTGACGCAGGCGCTGACGGGAGTTCGCGGCGGTTGCCGGGACTTCTCAGGGCCGTTCCCTCAGTCCCTCTGGATGAGCACGCACAGCCTAGGGGCGATCAGGCACCGGCACCCAATCGGGGTCCCGAATGCCGAGATCGATGTCCAGGATCCGAGACTCAAGCCGTACGACGGGCGACACCCGCGTCGGCGGCGAGCTGCCGGAGCAGGTCGAGCACCCCGGCCGGCCCGTGGACGACGACGTCGGACAGCGCGACCAGGGCGCTCTGCTCGTCGGACGCCGAGCAGACCCGCAGGGTGGCCAGGCCACGCTCGCCGAGCTCCTCGACCGCCTCGAACGCCTCGACGTCGCCGAGGTCGTCGCCCGCGAACAGGAAGCCGTCGGCGTCGAGCACCGCGGCCAGCCGATGCACCACCAGGCCCTTGTGGGAGCCCGCCGAGCGCACCTCGATCACCGACTTGCCCGGCTCCAGCACCAGGCCGTGCCGGTCGGCGAGCTCGCGCAGCGGCGGCAGCAGCCGGTCGAAGGCGCCCTCCGGGTCGGGCAGGCGCCGGGTGTGGACGGCGACCGCGAGACCCTTGTCCTCGACGTACGCGTCACTGGCGCCGGCGCTGCGCAGCGCACGCGGCAGGTCGCGCTCGAAGGTCGCCAGCCCGCGCGGCGGCCGAGCGCCCATGATCCGGCGGTGGCCCGAGCTCCAGCGCTCGTTGCCGTACTGCCCGAACACGAACAGCTCCTTGCCGGCCGCCTGGAGCGCGTCGCCGACCTCCTCCAGTCCCCCGAGGTCGAGCGCCTGGCGCGCCGGCCGGCCGGTGATCACGGCGATCGCGGCGACCTCCTCGGCCAGCGCCGTCAGCACCTCGGGCGCGTCCGGATGGATGTGGGCCTGCGCCGGGTCGTCGACGATCGGCGACAGGGTGCCGTCGAAGTCCAGGCCGACGACGGTCCGCGACGCGGCGCGCACCAGCGCGGCGTAGCGCTGCTCACCGGCGGCGGACGTGAACCTCACGCATCCCATCCCATCACGTCACCCGCGCTCGCGGATGACCGGTGGGGTGAGCGCTCGCTCGGTCTTGCCGGGGGGCGCTCAGTAGTTCGCGGGTGGAGTGGCTGTCCGGGGGGGCAGCACCGAGCAGCACCAGCCTCAGTCCAACTCCCCTGTGAGGATCACGGTGATGTTCGTGGCACTCATGTCGCTGTCGGTGTCGGCCGGCTGCACCCGGGCGATGCCGAGATCGAGCGCGAGCAGCCGGGCGGCGGCCTTCTTTCCCTTGGGGAAGTAGACAGTGGTGGCGGGGACCGTGCCGTACCAGTTGTCGGCGGCGGCGACCTTCCAGCCGGCCGCCTTGACCTTCTCCGAGACCCGGCCGGCGAGACCACGGACCCGGGTGTTGTTGAAGACGACGACCGAGTGGTCACCGCGGACGACGGGCGGGGGCGCGGGCTTCTCGGTGGCGGTCGCGGTCGGCTCGGTGGCGGCGTCGGTCGGCTGGTCGGTCGCGGTGGGCGTGGCGGCCGCCTTGGTGGCGGAGATGTCGCGCTCGGCGGGGCCGTCGCCGCGGGTGGCGACGAAGGCGATGGCCGCGAGGGCCACGGCGACGATGCTGAGCAGCACCACGGGCGAGGGCAGGACGGCGCCGCGTTCGTCTCGGGTGCGAGTGGGCCAGGTGGGGAAGGTCATGGCCGCCTCTCCGGGTAGCTGGTTCGGTGGGTTCAGATCTCGAAGCCCAGGCGCCGCGCGGACCGCTGCCGCTGCCGCTGCGAGCGCAGCCGTCGCAGGCGACGGACGAGCAGCGGGTCGGCCTCGAGGGCCTCGGGGCGGTCGATGAGGGCGTTGAGCACCTGGTAGTAGCGGGTCGCGCTCATGTCGAACTGCTCGCGTACGGCGCTCTCCTTGGCGCCGGCGTACTTCCACCACTGGCGTTCGAAGGCGAGGATGTCGACGTCACGCTTGCTGAGGCCCGCGGGAGCTGCGGCGTCGGCGGTGCCCTCCTGGGGGCTGCGCTCGGCGTTCATGCGGTCTCCTCGACGCTCGGGTGGGCGGGTGCGACGACTCTTCGCGAGTTACTGTAACCCGCGAATCACAACGATGTCATTCGGCCGCGCCGCGGGCCGCGGCACGATCGGGCTCGTCACCAGGGTCTCGGTCATGGGTCCAGCGTGGTCCGGGGAGGTCGTCAACAGAGTCCTGCCAGCACGACACCCGTTGTCGGGCCAGCCCGACCTTCGCCCGACTACTAGGGTGTGACCGTGGGCCATGACCTCGTGATCGTCGCCAACCGCCTCCCTGTCGACCGCGTCACCGACCACAACGGGAAGGCCCGCTGGCGCCGCTCGCCCGGCGGCCTGGTGTCGGCCATCGAGCCGGTGATGCGGGCCCACGACGGGGTGTGGGTCGGGTGGCCGGGCGGGACGCAGAAGTTCAAGCCGTTCAAGGTCGACGGCCTCGACCTGGTGCCGCTGGCGATGTCGGCCGAGGAGATCGAGGAGCACTACGAGGGCTTCTCCAACGGCACCCTGTGGCCGCTCTACCACGACGTCGTGGCCAAGCCGGAGTTCCACCGCGAGTGGTGGGACACCTACGTCAAGGTCAACCGGCGCTTCGCCGAGCGCACCGCCGAGCTCGCCAACGACGGCGCGACGGTGTGGGTCCACGACTACCAGCTGCAGCTGGTGCCGCAGATGCTGCGCGAGCTGCGGCCCGACCTGCGCATCGGCTTCTACCTGCACATCCCGTTCCCGCCGGCCGAGCTGTTCCAGCAGCTCCCGTGGCGCCGACAGATCCTCGAGGGCCTGCTCGGCGCCGACCTGGTCGGCTTCCAGCTGCCGGGTGCCGCCCAGAACTTCATCCGCCTGGTCCGCCAGCGGGTGGGCCACAAGACGCACCGCGACCTCGTCTACCTGCCCGACGGGCGCACCGTGCGGGCGGCCGCGTTCCCCATCTCGATCGACGCGGCCGGCTTCGAGGAGCTGGCCCGCTCGCAGGCCGTGGCGGAGCGCGCGGACGCGATCCGCGACGCGCTCGGCAACCCGCGCAAGATCCTGCTCGGCATCGACCGGCTCGACTACACCAAGGGCATCCACGCCCGGCTGCGCGCGTTCGGCGAGCTGATCCGCGACGGCGCGCTCACCGTCGAGGACGCCGTCTTCGTCCAGGTCGCGGTCCCCTCGCGCGAGCGGGTGGAGCACTACCGCAACCTGCGCGACGACATCGAGCTGCTCGTCGGCCGGATCAACGGCGACCTCGGCCGGATCGGCCGCCCGGCGATCAGCTACCTGCACACGTCGTACCCCCGCGAGGAGATGGCCGCCCTCTATCGGGCCGCCGACATCATGGTCGTCACGCCCTACCGCGACGGGATGAACCTGGTCGCCAAGGAGTACGTCGCCTGCCGGATCGACGACGACGGCGCGCTCGTGCTCTCGGAGTTCGCCGGCGCGGCCGACGAGCTGCGCCAGGCCTGGCTGGTCAACCCCTACGACATGAACGGCATGAAGGCCGCGCTGCTGGAGGCCTATGAGGCCGAGCCGAAGGAGCTGACCCGGCGGATGAGAGCGATGCGCCGTCAGATCGCCCAGCACGACGTGAAGGCATGGGCCGACAGCTTCATGACCGAGCTCGAGGACGAGAGCCACAGCCACACCAAGTCGGTGCGACCGGCGACACGCTCCTGAACCGCGCTACCGCGCGGTAGCGTTCGGCCATGGATCTGGTGCCCCTGCGCTCGGTTCCGGGCGCCGGCCTGCTCCCCGCCCCGGACCAGGTCGTCGCTGCCGCGAGCAATGTCGCCCACAAGCTGCTCTACGGCGGCGTGGCCGACCTGCGCCCGATGCCGCGCACGCTCATCGACGACGGGACCCTGCGCGAGGTCTACCACTACCGCCCCTCGGGCCACGTGCAGGAGCACGGCGACCCGGTGCTGCTGGTGACGCCGCTCGCCGCGCCGTCGAGCTGCTACGACCTGCGCCGCGGCTGCTCGCTGGTCGAGCACTTCGTGACCGAGGGGCGGCCGACCTACCTCGTGGAGTACGGCGAGGTCTCCTTCCGCGACCGCAACCTCGGCATGGAGCACTGGGTCGACGAGGTGGTGCCGACCGCGATCCGCGAGGTGTCGGAGCACGCCGGCGGGCGCCCGGTCCACGTGATCGGCTGGTCGCTGGGCGGCATCTTCTCGCTGCTCGCCCTCGCCGACCGGCGCTCCGGCGAGCTGCCCGTCGCGTCACTGACGGTGGTCGGCTCGCCGATCGACATCTCGCAGGTGCCGCTGCTGGCGCCGTTCCGGCCACTGCTCAACCTGTTCAACGGCAACGGTCCGATCACCAGGGGCTACCAACTGCTCGGCGGGGCGCCGAAGCCACTGGTGAAGTGGGCCTTCCAGCTCACGGCCTTCCAGAAGCTGGTGACCAAGCCGATCGCGCTGGCGACCCACGTCGACGACCGCGAGTTCCTGGCGCAGATCGAGGCGGTCGACCACTTCACCGCCAACATGATCGCCTACCCGGGCCGCACCTTCGGCCAGCTCTACCACCGCTTCGCGAAGGGCAACCAGCTCGCCAGCGGCACCTTCGAGCTCGACGACCGGACCATCGCCCTCGACGAGATCACCGTGCCGGTGCTGGTGTTCGGCGGCGCCGCCGACGGCATCGCTCCCGTCCCGGCGGTGCGGGCCGTCGTGCCGATGCTCACCAAGTCGCCGGAGGTGCGCTTCGAGGTGGTGCCCGGCGGCCACCTCGGCATGCTGACCGGCCGCGCCGCCCGGACCACCACCTGGTTGGCGATGGACGAGTGGATCACCCAGTGGTCCACCGACAACCGGCCGGTCACGCCGATCGGCACGAACCGGAGGCGGCGGCACTCCTCGGCAGCCTCGCGAGCGCTCGGCAGGTGAGCCCGCGGATCGGGTACGGCGCGGGGTCGGTCGCCACCGGCGCGTTCGGCACCGTCCCCGGCCTGATGCTGCTGCCCTACCTGACCGACACCCTCGCCGTGCCGGCCCTGCTGGCGGGCGCGATCGTGTTCCTCCCGAAGGCGTGGGACGTCGTCCTCAACCCGGTGGCGGGACGGATCAGCGACCGCACCGTCGACCCGCGCGGACCGCGCCGGCCCTGGCTGCTGCGGGCCGGGCTGGCGCTGGGGATGTGCTTCGCCGTGCTGTTCGCGGGACCGGACCTCGGCTCGCGGGCGTTCGACACGGCCTGGGTGCTGGTCGCGTTCCTGGCCTGCGCGACGGCGTACGCCTTCTTCCAGGTCCCCTATGTCGCGATGCCGGCCGAGATCACCGACTCCTACGCCGAGCGCACCCGGCTGATGACCTGGCGGGTCGCGATCCTGGCGTTCACGATCCTGCTGGCCGGCGCCAGCGCTCCGGCGATCCGGGACGCGGTCGGCGGGCGCGACGGCTACCGCGTGATGGGCCTCGTGATGGCCGCGATCATCGTGACCGGCGCGCTGCTGGCCTACCGCGGCACCCGCGACGCCCGGATCGGCGAGGTGGCGCCCGGCCCCGGCACCCTGCGCGACCAGCTCCGCCTGGTGGCCGCGGCCCGGGACTTCCGGCTGCTGCTGGTGACCTTCGTCGTGCAGGCGCTCGCCACCGGCTGCATGCTGGCCGGCGTCGACTATCTCGCCGGCGACGTCCTCGAGCGCGACGGCGCGGCCACCCTCCTGTTCGTCTGCTTCGTCGGCCCCGCGCTGCTGCTGACGCCGGCCTGGGCGGCGCTCGGCGGGCGGATCGGCAAGAAGCGCGGGTACGTCGCGTCCTCGCTCGTGCTCGCCGTCGGCGCCGCGCTGGCGGTGCTCGCCGGGCACGCCCCCGCGGCCGTGGTGTTCGCCGCGGTCGGGCTGGTCGGCGTCGGGTACGCCGGCGTGCAGGTGTTCCCGATGGCGATGCTGCCGGACGCGGCGGCGGTCGACGCGCGTCGTACCGGATCGTCGCGGGTGGGCGTCTACACCGGCGTGTGGACCGCGGGCGAGACCCTCGGCCTGGCGCTGGGTCCCGGCCTGTTCGCGGTGGTGCTGGCGCTCGGGTCCTACCGGTCCAGCGCCAGCGGCGACGTCGTGCAGCCGGACTCGGCGGTCACCGCGATCACGCTCGGGTTCTCGGTGCTGCCGGCCCTGTTGGTGCTCGCGAGCCTGTGGTGGCTGCGCGGCTACGCACTCGACGAGAAGGAGGTCGACCGGACCGATGGCACCGTTGACGCCTGACCAGATCCGCGCGCGGCTCGCCGCGCTCCAGGCCGACGACCTGCCCGTCCACGGCGGCCGCACCCTCGCCTACGTCTACGACGCGGGGCTGGCCGAGGTCGACGCGTTGGCCCGTGAGGCGGTGGCCGCCTTCGCCGGCAGCAACGGCCTGGACCCGACGGCGTTCCCGAGCCTGCTGGCGATGGAGAACGACCTGGTGGCCTTCGTCCGCCCGCTCGTGGACGGTCCGTCGACCATGGTGGGCACCTTGACGTCGGGCGGGACCGAGTCGTGCCTGCTGGCGGTGCAGGGGGCGCGCGACGCCCGCCCGGAGATCGCGTCGCCGTCGATCGTCGTGCCCGACACCGTGCATGCGGCCTTCCACAAGGCCGGGCACTACTTCGGCGTGCGGGTGGTCGTGGTGCCGACCGGTCCCGACCACCGGGCGGACGCGGCGGCCATGGCGGCCGCCGTCGACGACACCACGGTGCTGATGGTGGCCAGCGCGCCGTCGTACGCCGACGGGGTGGTCGACCCGGTCCCGGCGATCGCAGCGGCCGCGACGGCTCGGGGCGTGCGCTGCCACGTCGACGCCTGCATCGGCGGCTGGGTGCTGCCGTACGCCGCCCGGCTGGGCCGCCCGGTCACGCCGTGGACGTTCGCGGTCGACGGCGTCACCTCGATCTCGACCGACCTGCACAAGTACGCCTACGCGCCGAAGGGCGCGTCCCTGCTGCTGCACCGGGACCCGGCGCTGCGCCGCCCGCAGTACTTCGCCCACGCCGGCTGGCCCGGCTACACCATGCTCAACGCCACGCTGCAGTCCACCCGCTCGGGCGGCCCGACGGCCGGCGCGTGGGCCACGGTGCGGGCGATCGGTGACGCCGGCTACCTCCGGCTGACCGAGCGAGCGCTGGCGGCGACGGACGCGATCGCCGCGGGGATCTCGGCGCTGTCCGGGCTCTCCCTCGTCGCCTCCCCCGAGTCGACGCTGGTCGCCGCGGTGGCTGCCGGCGACCTCGACGTCTTCACGGTCTGCGACGAGATGGGCGCCCGCGGCTGGTTCGTCCAGCCCCAGCTGTCCTACGGCGAGCGCCCACCCTCCCTGCACGTCGCGATCAGCGCGGCCACCGACCCGGCGGCCTTCCTCTCCGCCTTGGCAGAGTCGGTCGCGGCCGCACGCGAGGCCGGCCCGGTCCCCGTCGACCCCGGCGTCGCCGAGCTGCTGGGCACCCTCGACCCGGCGACCCTCGGCGACGCCGAGTTCGACCTGCTGCTCGCCGCCGGCGGGCTGGCCGGTGACGGCGGGCTGGGCCTGCCGGAGCGGATGGCGCCGGTCAACGCGCTGCTCGACGTGGCCCCGCCGGCCCTGCGCGAGGCGGTGCTGGTCGCCTTCTTGGACCGGCTCGCCCGGCCGTTCGCGCCCGGGACATAGTCCCAAAGGACTAACCGGTCCCGGCCGCGCTCCCGATTCGCGGCCCCCGCCGCGCTCCGTAGATTTCTCACTACCGACGCGGACCTCAGAGTCCGCTGGAGGGAGCCCCACCGGGATCCGGCACCCCGTTGCCGGGAACACACCCGGAGGACCGGGGGACTCGAGATCCGCGTCGGCGCCACGCCGCAGCCGGGTGCGGCGCCCCTGGGAGGGAGAGGGGCGCCGCCCGGCCCGCGGCCACGGATAGGGTTCGGCCGTGGGTGCTCTTCGTGGACTCGTCGACCAGGGCCTGATGGCCGCCGACTGGGCCGAGGCGCTGGCGCCGGTCGAGGACCGCGTCGCCGCCCTCGGGCAGTTCCTCCGCGCCGAGATCGCCGTGGGCCGTGCGTACCTGCCGGCCGGGGATCACGTCTTCCGCGCCTTCCGGCGACCGCTCGCCGACGTACGCGTCCTCATCGTGGGCCAGGACCCGTACCCCACGCCCGGGCATCCGATCGGCCTCAGCTTCGCCGTCGACCGCGGCGTGCGGCCGATCCCCCGCAGCCTGGCGAACATCTACCAGGAGCTCGGCAACGACGTCGGCTTCGTCTCCCCCGGCCACGGCGACCTCACCGGCTGGGCCGACCAGGGCGTGATGCTGCTCAACCGGGTGCTGACCGTGCGTCCCGGCGAGCCCGGCTCGCACCGCAACCAGGGCTGGGAGCACGTCACGGCGTGCGCGATCCAGGCCGTCGTACGACGGGCCGAGGCGGGCGCGCCGATCGCCGCCATCCTCTGGGGTCGCGACGCCCAGACCCTCAAGCCGCACCTCGGCCCGATCCCGTCGGTCGAGTCGCCGCACCCCTCGCCGCTGTCGGCCTCGCGCGGGTTCTTCGGGTCCCGGCCGTTCAGCCGGGTCAACGCGCTGCTCGTCGAGCGCGGCGCGCAGCCGGTCGACTGGTCCTTGCCTGCCTGACCGCTCCGGAATATAGTTGAACTCTCAACTATTGGAGTAGGTATGGACACCACCGCACGCATGCCGGCCCTCTACATCGGGCACGGCGCTCCTCCACTCCTCGACGACCCGCTGTGGTCGAGCCAGCTCGCCGCCTGGGCCGGCGACCTCCCGCGCCCGAAGGCGATCCTCATCGTCAGCGCGCACTGGGAGGCCGCACCGCTCTCGCTCACCGCGAGCGGCGTGCCCCTGGTCTACGACTTCGGCGGGTTCGCGCCGAGGTACTACCGGATGACCTACGAGACGCCCGACGCCACGGCGCTCGCCGCCCGGGTGGCCGCGATGATGCCGAAGACGGAGCCGATCCACCAGCACGCCTCGCGCGGGCTCGACCACGGCGCGTGGGTGCCGCTCAAGGTCATGTATCCCGACGCCGACATCCCGGTCCTGCAGATGTCGATGCCCACCCACGACCCGGGCCGGCTGATGGAGATCGGGCGCCGGCTGCGGCCGCTGCGCGACGAGGGCGTGCTGGTCATCGGCTCCGGCTTCCTCACCCACGGCCTGCCGTTCCTGACCTCGTGGCAGATCGACGCCGACGCCCCGGGCTGGTCGACCGACTTCGACGCGTGGGCCGGCGAGGCGATGGCGCGCGGCGACATCGACGAGCTGGCGGCGTACCGCGACAAGGCACCGGGCATGCCCTTCGCCCACCCGACGGTCGAGCACTACACGCCGCTGTTCGTCACCCTCGGTGCCGCCACGGACGCGGGCGAGCCCGGCGAGCAGGTCATCGACGGGTTCTGGATGGGGCTGTCGAAGCGCTCGCTGCAGGTGGCCTGACCACGACCACGGCGGGCTCAGCGGCGCGCAGCTCGGCCAGGCCGCGGCGGGCCATCATGATCACGGAGAGCACGAAGGCCGCCGCGAGGCCGAGCAGCACGAGCGACAAGGCACCGATCGCAACGAGCAGAGTGGTGAGGATGTCGGCCATGGTGGGCTCCTTCGTCATCGACTGATCGACTGATGACGTCCACGCTCCCCCGCCCACGTGTGCCACAGCGCGGAGACGCCTGTGGAGTCGCTGTGACCGGCTCAGCGAGCGGCCCGCAGCCGGGCCACCTCGGCCTCGAGCTCCAGCACCCGCGCGATGCCGGCCAGGTTGAGGCCCTCGGCGAGCAGGTCGCGGATCCGGTGCAGAACCTCGATGTCGGCCCGGCTGTAGAGGCGGGTGCCGCCCTCGCTGCGCGCCGGCTCGAGCAGGCCCCGGCGCTCGTACACGCGGATGTTCTGGATCCGCAGCGACGTCAGGTCGGCCGCGACCGAGATGGCGAAGACCCCCCGACTCCACTCGCGATCCCCTTGATTCATGGGACCAGATTATCTATAACAATCAGTGCAGATCCACTGCACCGGCCGCGCGGCCGGACCATCCGAAGGGAGACACACGTCATGTTGCTGCGCACCACCGACCCGTTCCGCGACTTCGACCGGCTCGCGGGCCAGCTCCTGGGCTCCGGCTGGGGGACGACGAACCGTCCCGCCGTGATGCCCATGGATGCCTGGCGCCAGGGCGACGAGTTCGTCGTCGAGCTCGACCTGCCGGGAGCGCGCCGCGAGAGCATCGACATCGACGTCGAGCGCAATGTGCTGACCGTCCGCGCCGAGCGCGTCGCCGGCAATGGCGACTGGCAGCGGCTGGCATCGGAGCGGACGCACGGCCAGTTCTCGCGCCAGCTCGTCCTCGGCGACAACCTCGACCTCGAGCGCATCGACGCCAGCTACGACAACGGCGTGCTGCGCCTGGTCATCCCGGTGGCCGAGAGGGCGAAGCCGCGCAAGATCGACCTCAGCGGCGCGAAGCCCGCCGCCGAGGCGATCGAGGCCTGACCTCGAGCACCCGCAGGGGGCTCCGCGTCCGCGGCGCGGGTCAGCGGACGCGGAGCCTGCGCATCAACTTGAGCGAGCTCAGCATCTGCTTGACGTAGGCGTCGTAGCCCTGGCCGGGCCGCGGCCCCATGACCTGCTTCTTGAGCACGGCGACGTTCTTGGCGTCGGTGTACTTCAGCAGGCCCTGGTCGCCGTGCCGGGCGCCGACGCCGGAGCTCTTCACGCCGCCCGAGGGCGAGCCCTTCGAGGCGTACGCCGTCGCGAGCGCGTCGTTGATGTTGACGTTGCCGGACTCGATCCGCGCGGCCACGGCCTCGGCGCGGGCGAGGTCGCCGCTCCAGACCGAGGCGTTGAGGCCGTAGTCGGTGTCGTTGGCGAGGCGGATCGCCTCGTCGACGGTGCGGTACGGATAGAGCGCGACGACCGGGCCGAAGGTCTCGGTGCGGCCGGCGAGCATGTCCTGGGTGACGCCCTCGAGCACGGTCGGCTCGAAGAAGGCGGGGCCGATGTCGGGCCGCGCGCGGCCGCCGGTGAGCACGGTCGCGCCCTGGGCGACGGCGTCCTCGACGTGGGAGGCGACCCGGTCGCGGTGGTCGGGACTGACCAGGGAGCCGATCTCCGGGCCGAAGTCGTACGCCGCGCCGATCACCAGGCTCGCGGCCCGCTCCACGAACGCCGACCTCAGCTCGTCGTACCGGCTCTCGGGCAGGTAGATCCGCTCGATGTGCATGCAGATCTGGCCGGTGTTGCCGAAGACGCCGAAGAGCGCGGACTCGACCCACTCCGCCACGTTGACGTCGTCGAGGACGATCATCGGGTTCTTGCCGCCGAGCTCGAGGCAGCAGCCGATCAGGTTGCGGCCGGCGCGCTCGCCGATCACCCGTCCGGTCGCGGTGGAGCCGGTGAACATGACGTAGTCGGCGTTGTCGATCAAGGTCGGGCCGATGTCGGGGCCCTCGCCGCAGACGACCTGGAACAGGCCCTTCGGGAGACCGGCCTCCTCGAGAAGCGAGATCCCGTAGAGCGGCGACAGGGCGGTCTTGTTGTCCGGCTTGACCACGACGGCGTTGCCGGCGATCAAGGCGGGGACGGCGTCGGAGAGGCCGGTCGCGAACGGGAAGTTCCACGGCGCGATGATGCCGACGACGCCCTTGGGGACGCGCACCTCCGTCGAGCCGGACACGATCGGCACCGGTCCGCCGTGCTTCCTCGGGGCGAGCAGCCGCTTCGCGCGCTTGAGGTAGTACGACATCACCATCGGCGGGTCGCAGGTCTCCTCGATCGCCATCCGCCGGTTCTTGCCGCTCTCGACCTGGATCAGGTCGGCGGTGGTGTGGGCGTGGTCGACGAGCAGCGTGTGCGCGCGGTCGAAGATCTCCAGCCGCTTGGCGACCGGCCACTGGGCCCAGAGCGCCTGCGCGGCGCGGGCCTTCGCGAAGGCGTCCTCGATGTCCTCCGGGGTCGACTGCGGGAGCTCGACGAGCACCTCGCCGGTGTAGACCTCGGTCAGCTTCCACGTGGCGCCGGAGCGGCCGGGCACCCGCGCGACCAGGCGCTCGAGCAGCTCGTCGGTGACCGAGGCGGGGCGCGTCGTACTCACCACGTCACGCCGCCCAGGATGATCTCGGCGGCCTTCTCGCCGATCATGTAGCAGGGCGCGTTGGTGTTGCCGCCGGTGATGCTCGGCATGATCGAGGCGTCCGCGACGCGCAGGCCCTCGATGCCGCGGACCTTGAGGTCCGGCGTGACGACGGCGCGCTGGTCGACGCCCATCCGGCAGGTGCCGACGCCGTGGTAGACCGACGTGGAGCGGTTCTTGAGCGCGACCCGCAGCTCCTTGCCGTTGGGGACCTGTGGCCCGGGGTGGATCTCCTCCTTGACCCCACCGCCGAACGCGGCCGACGCCATGATCTCGCGGATCATCTCGGTGCCCTCGGCGAGCACCTCGACGTCGGCCGGGTCGGTGAAGAAGCCGTAGTCGATGAGCGGCGCGGCGGTCGGGTCGGCCGAGGCCAGGCGCAGGGTGCCGCGGCTCTTCGGGTAGATCAGCGTCGAGAAGACCGTGAGCGACGGCCGGCCGTCGGGGATGTGCCGGATCGGCTCGTCCTGGTTGGGGCTCGGGTAGGCCCACGGCAGCATGTGCAGCTGGATGTCCGGTACGTCGGTGGCCATCGAGCTGCGGATGAAGCCGACGGACTCGAAGACCGAGTTGTCGAGGAACGAGCCGCCCCGGGTCAGGTCGCGGGCCATCCCCTTGACGAAGGTCCAGGCGTTGCCGCGGTACCTCACGCTCGGGACGTGGAACGACAGCGGGTGGAACAGGTGGTCGTGCAGGTTGTCGCCGACCGGCAGGTCCGCGACGCAGTCGATGCCGACGCTGGCGAGGTGGTCGGCGTGACCGATGCCGGAGAGCATGAGCAGCTGAGGGCTGTTGGCGAAGCCGGCAGAGACGATGACCTCCTTGCCGGCCTTGATGAACCGGCGAGTGCCCCCGCTCTTGCCCTGGTCGATGACCTCGACGCCGGTGGCCCGGCCGTTCTCGACGACGATCTTGGCGACGTGGACCTCGGTCTGGAACTCGAGGGTGCGCGGCGCCAGGTGGTGGACGTAGCCGCGCGTCGAGGAGTAGCGCAGACCGTCGGCAGCGTTCTGCTGCATCCGGGCGATGCCCTCCTGCTCGGCGGCGTTGTAGTCGTCGAGGACCTTGACGCCGAGGGTGTCGGCGGTGGCCTGGATGAACTGGAGGCTGGCCTCCTGCGGCGTCTTGTTGCGGGTGATCTTGATCGGGCCACCGGCGCCGCGGTAGGCGTTCTCGCCATCCTCGAAGTCCTCGTAGCGCTTGAACGCCTCGTTGACCTCGTCGGCACCCCAGCCCTCGTTGCCCTCAGCTGCCCAGGAGTCGTAGTTGGCGCGGTTGCCGCGCACGTAGACCATGCCGTTGACCGAGCTCGAGCCGCCGCCGACCTTGCCGCGCGGGGCCGGCATCCGCCGTCCGTCGAGACCGGGCTGCGGCACCGAGCGGTAGCCCCAGTCGAAGAGCCGCTCGAGCTTGGGCTCGGAGTGCATCGGGCCGATCATGCCGGGCTTCTTGGTGAAGTAGCCGTGCATGCCCTTGTCGTCGGACCTGCCGGCCTCGAGCAGGATCACGCTCGCGCCGGACTGGGCGAGCCGCCCGGCCACGATCGACCCGGAGCTGCCCGAGCCGACCACCACGTAGTCGGCTTCGTTGGAGTGTGGCGCGCGCTTGGCCATGCGGTGGTCCCATCCTTCGCTCGAGTGACCGGGGTCGTCGGGCCCGGCCGGCTCACTGTAACGCGTTCTAGTTTCCTCACGAAAGTGTTTCGTTTGCGAGAATGTCCCGGTGCGGATCCTGTCCATCCAGTCCTCGGTCGCCTACGGCCACGTCGGCAACTCCGCGGCGGTCTTCCCGCTGCAGCGCCTCGGCCACGAGGTGTGGCCGGTGT
Organism: Nocardioides sp. S5-5; assembly: GCF_054954065.1. NCBI lineage: Bacteria > Bacillati > Actinomycetota > Actinomycetes > Propionibacteriales > Nocardioidaceae > Nocardioides > Nocardioides sp. S5-5. The sequence goes on along the minus strand of NZ_CP199913.1, from coordinate 1,274,664 downwards.
TCACCGTCCACTTCTCCAACCACACCGGGTACGGCGCCTGGCGCGGCCCCCTGCTCACACCCTCCGACGTGGCCGACGTGATCACGGGGATCGAGGAGCGCGGCGTGCTCGCCTCCTGCGACGCCGTGCTCTCCGGCTACCAGGGCTCCCCCGCCGTGGCCGCCGTGATCGTGGACGCCGTGCGCAAGGTGAAGGCAGCGAACCCCGCGGCGACGTACACCTGCGACCCGGTGATGGGCAACGCCAAGTCGGGCTGCTTCGTGAACCCGGAGATCCCGCCCATCATCCGCTCCTCGGTCGTCCCGGTCGCCGACATCCTCACCCCCAACCAGTTCGAGCTGGGCTTCATCACGGGCCGCGACGCACTGTCGGGTCCGTCGTCCCTCGAGGAGATCCTCGGGGCGGCCGACGAGGTCCGGGCCCTCGGGCCGGCCACGGTGCTGGTCACCTCGGTCGAGCGCCTCGGCGCCCCTGACGACGTGATCGAGATGATCGCCGTCACCGCCGACGGAGCCTGGACGGTGCAGACCCCCCGCCTGCCCATGAAGGCCAACGGCTCCGGCGACATCACCGCCGCGCTCTTCACCGCCCACCTGCACACCACGGGCTCGGCGCCCCTTGCGCTGGGGCGCACCGTCGCGTCGGTGTACGACGTGCTCGCGGCCACGCTGGAGTCGGGCGAGCGGGAGCTGCGGCTGATCGCGGCGCAGGACGCGATCGCCGTACCGGACGAGCGGTTCGAGGTCACGCAGCTTCGCTAGGATGACGCCGTCGCTCGCCTCGCGGGCGCACGCCGCCTTAGCTCAGGGGTAGAGCATCCGCCTTGTAAGCGGTGTTGCGTCGGTTCGATTCCGACAGGCGGCTCCACACTGTCGGAACCTCTTCGTAGCGTCCGTTCCTCGGCGTCCTCGGGTTCGAGGTCAAGTCCGCATCCCGCGCCACCAACGAGGACTTGAAGGGCCTGCGACAGCTCCGCGACCTGCTCGGGGACTCGTTCATCGGCGGGGTCGTCTTCTACACCGGAGCCCGCAGCTACGCCTACGACGACCGCCTTCACGTCCTGCCGATCGACCGGCTCTGGCGCGAGCCCGCCGTCGCCGACGCATGACCGTAGGCTGGCAGCCGTGGACCTCCCCGTGCTGCCGCCCGTCCTGCCGATGCTCGCGAAGGCCGTGTCCGGCGTACCCGACCCGGCGAAGTACGACGACCAGGGCCTCAGCTTCGAGCCCAAGTGGGACGGCTTCCGGTGCATCGTGTTCCGCGACGGCGACGAGGTGGAGCTGGCGAGCCGCAACACCAAGCCGCTGACCCGCTACTTCCCCGAGCTGGTCGAGGCGATGCGGGCCGAGCTGCCCGAGCGGTGCGTGCTCGACGGGGAGATCTTCGTGGCACTCGACGGCGAGGACGGGAAGGGCCGACTGCAGTTCGAGGTGCTGCAGGAGCGGATCCACCCGGCGGCGTCGCGGATCAACCTACTGGCCGAGCAGACGCCGGCGGACTTCGTGGCGTTCGACCTGCTCGCCCTGGACGACACCTCCTACGTGGAGCGGCCGTTCGCCGAGCGGCGCGCGGCGCTCGAGGAGGCGCTCGCCCACCTGAAGGCCGACCAGGGCCGGTGCCACCTCACCCGGACCAGCACCGACCCGGCGGTGGCCGAGGAGTGGTTCCGCCGGTTCGAGGGGGCCGGGCTGGACGGCGTGGTGGCCAAGCCGCTGAGCGCGCCGTACGCCCCGAACGCCCGCACCATGCTCAAGATCAAGCACGAGCGCACCGCCGACGTGGTGCTGGCCGGCTACCGCGAGCACAAGACGAGCACCCCCGAGAGGCCGCTGATCGGCAGCCTCCTCCTGGGGCTGTACGACGGCGGCGAGCTCCAGCACATCGGCGTCAGCGCCAGCTTCACGGCCACGCGGCGCGCCGAGCTCTGGCACGAGCTGCAGCCGCTGGTCGTGCCGATCGAGGAGCACCCCTGGGGACGCTGGCAGGAGTTCCTCGTGGCCAATCCCGGCCGCCAGCCGGGCACCCAGAGCCGGTGGAGCCAGGGCAAGGACCTGTCCTTCACGCCGCTGCGTCCCGAGCGTGTCATCGAGGTCAAGTACGACGCCATGGAGGGCCGTCGGTTCCGCCACACGGCCCACTTCAAGCGCTGGCGCGAGGACCGCGACCCGGAGTCGTGCGGCTACGACCAGCTCGAGCAGCCGGTGCGCTACGACCTCGCGGACGTGCTCGGGGGCTGACGCGCGACCAGCGGACCGGCAGGATGGTGCCATGAGCACCGCGCCCCGCGAGGAACCGTACGCCGTCGTCCTGCTCATCGAGCAGGCGCTCACCGCCGCCGATGCCGCCCAGGTCCGCGGCCTGCACCAGGAGCTGGACGACGACCCGACGATCGAGGTGCAGTACCACGTGCTGCTGCCGATGGCCGATGCCGCCGCCGCCGTCGAGGCCTCGCTCGGGGTCATCGGCGGCGCCGACCTGATCGCGCCCCCGATCACACCGTCGCCCGACGAGATCGAGCGGCTGCGGGGCGAGTACCGCGACCAGGCCGAGCGGGACCTGGCGACGACCCGCGAGGTCCTCGTGGCGGCCGGCGCGATCATCGGCTCCATGTCGATCGTCACCGAGCCGCCGGTCGACGCCCTCATCGGCAAGGTCAAGGAGGTCGACGGCCGGGAGTCGATCATCCTCACCCGCCCTCACCTGGTCGCCGAGTTCTTCCACGTCGACTGGACCTCGCGCGCCCGCCGCAAGCTCGGCGTCCCCGTGCTCCACCTGCTGGAGCACGAGGAGTCGTAGCGCCGCGGGCCCGGAACGTCGTGCGCGGGCTCTAGACCCGGTTGCCCTGCTCGTCCCAGTGCTCGGCGACCTTCTTGCTCGGCTGCACACGCGGAGGCTCCCCAGGCATCTTCGGATGATCTGGTGGGAAGTTCAGTTCCCCTCCCGGCAGGGTCTCCCACAACTGCAGCAGAGGATCGAGTGAGTGCGCGACCTCATCGATCTCGGACCAGGGGTCACCGTCCGAGAGAAAGTCGGGGACTGAGAACAGGTTGAACTCCCGAGCATCCTCGACCTCGGCCAGCTGCTCCCACGTCACCGGCGTGCTGACTGGGGCGCCCGGCTTCGGCCTCAACGACCAAGCACCCGCCACTGTCCTGTCTCGCAGGTTCTGATTGAAGTCCAGGAAGACTGACCTCGCCGGACGTTCCTCCTTCCACCACTTCGTCGTGGCACCGACGTCCCGCCGTTCGAGCTCTCTTCCGAGCCCGATGGCTGCATGCCGGACCTCTTCGAACCCGTACCGCGGCTCGATCCGAACGTAGATGTGGATTCCTCGGTTGCCGCTGGTCTTGGCAAAGCCGCGTAGACCGAGTTCGTCAAGCAGTTCGCGTGTCGCCTCGGCGACGCGCTGCGCGTCCTTGAAGGTCGCGCCCTCCTGAGGATCCAGGTCAACGCGGAACTCGTCGGGGTGCTCGACGTCAGACGCTCGAACGGCCCAGGGGTGAAAGGTCAGGGTTCCCATGTGCGCTGCCCACACTGCTGCAGCCGGTTCGCTGAGGCGCAGCTCGTCGATGGGACGGCCATTGGGCGTGGTGACGCGACAGGTCTCGATCCACTCGGGGGCTCCCTTGGGCAGCCGTTTTGAGTAGAAGCCATCTCCCTGCTGCTGGCCCATGGGGCCGACCGACAGGGTCATGCCTTCTCGCCACCCGCCAGGCCACCTCTCCAGCGCCACAGGGCGGTTCCCGTTGGCAAGCATGAAGGCATCAGCGACCTCGGCGAAGTACTCGCAGACCTGGAGCTTCGTGACCTCCGCTGTGCGGTCGGTGGCCTCATAGACAATGCGGTCAGGGCTTGAGACGCGAACCTCCCGCTCTCCTACAACGACGTGCGCGGCGGGCGTCTTGGCCATGGTCCCAACCTAATCGTTCGCAAGCGTCGCGGAGCGCGACTCAGCCGATGCGCTCATGTCGCCAGCGCCTGCTCGCCCGCATCGGGCCGGCACCGACCGCGACGACGTACTCGGCGACCATCAGCTTGGTGACCTCGCGCGTGCGCTCGGTCGCCTCGTAGATCACCCGGTCCGGGCTGGACACCCGGACCTCGCGGTCGCCTGCCTGGACCATCGCCGCCGCGGTCTTCGCCATGCGGGGAGCCTAGATCAGTGCTCGTCGGTCGACCGGGAGGCGGTGAGGGTGCGCCCACCGATGACGGTGATGACGGCGACCAGGCCGGCCAGGATCGCGAATCCGATCCGCTGGCTGTGCAGGAACTCGTCCACCACCGCCTGGCTCCAGCGTCCCGTCGGCAGCGAGCTGCCCATGACGGCGGCGGTGACGGTGCCGACCACGGCGACGCCGAAGACGTTGCCGATCTCCTGGGCGGTGTCGTTGAGCGCCGAGCCGATGCCGGTGTGGTCCTCGGGCAGCGCCTCGATCAGGGCGACCGCCGAGGTCGTCATCACCATCCGCATCGCCACGGCGAGCAGCAGCATGCCGGCAGCGAAGACCGGGTAGCCGGCGCTGAGCGCGACGTACTCGACGGCGAGGGCGACCAGGAGCGACGTACTGCCGACCAGGGCGGTGGTCCGGTGCCCGAAGCGGTCGACGAGGGCGTCGGTGAGCGGCCCGGACACGAACATGCCGGCGACCATCGGCAGCGTGCCGAGCCCGGCCTGCAGCGGCGCCCAGCCCCACGCGAACTGGAACAGCTGGGTCGCGGCGAACATGACGCCGATCATCGCGACCATCACACCGGTCTGCAGGATCGCGCTGCCGCGCACGGTACGCCGGGCGAGCAGGTGCAGGTCCAGCATCGGGTCCGCGGCAGTCCGCTCGCGCAGCACGAAGCCGATGCCGGCCGCCAGCGCGCCGAGCGCCGTGGCCAGGGTGACGGGCGAGGTCCAGCCCTCGTCGACCCCGAGCGTGAGGGCGAACAGGCCCAGGCCGAGCATCGCGACGGACAGCGCCGCGCCGGGCAGGTCCGCGCCACCGGTACGACGCTCGGCCGGGTCGTCGACGGGGATCCCGCGCGCGACTCCCCACCATGCGATCGCGGCGACCGGCGCGTTGACGACGAGCAGCGCCTGCCACGGCAGGTGGGTGACGGCGAGTCCGCCGAGGACCGGGCCGACCATGACGCCGATCATCGCGACGCTGACGATGAGACCGATGGCGCGACGACGCAGGGCGTCGTCGTCGAAGAGCCGGAAGACCAGCGACATGGTGCCGGGCGCGATCAGGGCGGCGAACACGCCGCACAGGGCGCGGACCGCGATCAGGTGCCACGGCTCGGTGGCGAACACGACCAGCGTGGAGGCCAGCCCGAAGCCGGCGATGCCGGCGAGCAGCATCCGGCGCCGGCCCAGCTTGTCGCCGAGCGTGCCGCCGACCATCAGCAGCCCGCCGAAGGTCAGCGAGTAGGCGCCGACGATCCACTGCAGGCCGGTCGGGCCCACGACGAGGTCGCGGCCGATCGTCGGCAGGGCGACGGACAGCACGGAGTTGTCGACCATCTCCACGAGCATGGTCAGGCACAGGGCGAGGATCGCCGGCGCGGCGGCGCGGAGCGTGGTGGGCTTCGCGGCCCGCGTGGTGGTGGGCGTCGATGACGCGGTGGTGGCGCTCATGACGGCCTCCCTTCGGGGACGAGGGTGATCGAACAGCGTTCGACTCGAACACTGTTCGAGAATAGAACGTTGTTCGAGAATGTCAAGTCCCCCTAGGGTGGAGGCATGCCAGGACGCCCCCGGACGACCCGTCGCGCGACCCACTCGCTCGACCAGATCGTCGACACCGCGATCGCGATGCTCGACCGCGAGGGAGCCGGCGGCCTCACCCTGCGCGGGCTGGCCGCGGAGCTGGGCGGCGGCCTCGGCAGCATCTACTGGTACGTCGCCGGCAAGGCCGAGCTGCTCGACCTGGCCTGCGACACCCTGATCGGGCGCGCACTGGCCGCGGACGACGTACCCGCGCCGCCGATGGAGGTCGAGCTCGACACCGACGACCCCGCGGTGCTCGCCGCGGCCGCGACGGTGCGCCGGATCTCACTGGCCCTGTTCGCGCAGATGGACGAGCACCCGTGGCTCGCCGCGCAGTCCCAGCTCGGCGGCGCCGAGCGCCCCAACGGGCTGCGGATCTGGGAGCAGGTCGGCCGCGCGCTGGCCGCGATGGGCCTCTCGCCGCGCCAGCAGTTCCACGGCAGCACCGCGATCACGGGCTATGTCGTCGGCGTCGCCGCCGAGATGTCGGCGCAGGACAACGCGGTCGACCCGACCCTGTCGAAGGAGGAGCAGCTCGACCGCGTGGTCGAGCGCTGGCAGGGCGAGGAGTACGACGACTTCCCGTGGATCCGCTCGATGGCGGACCAGTTCCGCCGGCACGACGACCTCGCTCAGTTCGCCGCCGGCCTGGACCTGCTGGTCCTCGGCCTGGTCCGCCAGGCGGTCAACTCTGGTCGGCCGGCTCCAGGCTGAGGCTGATCGAGTTGATGCAGTAGCGATCGCCCGTGGGCGTGCCGTACCCGTCGGGGAACACGTGGCCGAGGTGCGAGCCGCAGTTGGCGCAGCGCACCTCGACCCGCTTCATGCCGTGGGTGTTGTCCTCGAGGTACTCGATCGTGTCGCTGATCGGCTGGTAGAAGCTCGGCCAGCCGCAGCCGGAGTGGAACTTCGTGTCGGACTCGAACAGCTTGGCCTGGCAGGCCTTGCAGCGGTACACCCCGGTGGTCTCGGTGTCGGTGTACTCGCCGACGAAGGCCCGCTCGGTGCCGGCCTGGCGGAGCACCTGATACTCCTCGGGAGACAGCGCGGCGCGCCACTCCTCGTCCGTCTTCTCGACCTCGTATGCCATGACTACGAGCGTACTCAGCCCGTCACGCCGCGGGCCCGGAGACCGGCAGGCCGGCCTCGCGCCAGGCGGCGAACCCACCCACCACGTCGGTCGCGCGCTCGACGCCGATGCTGCGCAGCGCGTCGGCGGCGAGCGAGGAGGTGTAGCCCTCCTGGCACAGCACGATCACCCGCAGGTCGTACGACGCCTCGGGCAGCCGCGCGTCGCTGCGCGGGTCGAAGCGCCACTCGAGGACGTTGCGCTCGACGACGAGGGCCGGCAGCCAGCGGGCGACCTCGCCCTCGCGGGCCCGCTGGGCGGCGGGCCGGATGTCGACGAGCAGGGCACCGGAGGCAACCAGCTCCTCGAAGGCGGCGCGGGCGCTGACCCGGTCGAGCCGGGAGCGGGCGTCGGCGAGGAGGGCGTCGATGCCGTCGTACCGCACGGGGACGAGGGTACTCACCACTCCTCCCCCGCGCGCTCGACACCGAGCGCCTCGAGCCGGTCGCCGTGGAACGCGAACCGGGTCATGGTGTGCAGCCGCGGTGAGTACGCGTGCAGCGAGAGCGCCGGGCGGTCGGTGGCGTTGCGTACGTCGTGCGCGTAGCCGGCGCCGAACGCCTTGCCGTCGCCGGGGCCGACCTCGACCAGTCGGAGCCCCCCGTCGAAGGTGTGCTCGGTGAGCCGGCCCTCGAGGACGGTGAAGGCGCCGGAGGACGAGCCGTGGTCGTGCCAGTCGGTGGCGGCGCCGGCGGGCCACGAGATCAGCCAGAGCTCGTAGTCGTCGGTGGTGAGCAGGCGGATCCAGGAGCGCTCGTACGGGTCGTGGTCGAGCAGGTGGCGCAGGTCGGGGTCGGCCGCGTGGTTGCGCACGGCCTCGAGCAGGGGCAGGACGGCGAGCTGGGTCATCGGGTTCCTCCGGGGGTTGTCGGTGCTGGATCGGGTGGCGCGGATCAACAGCAGCGACAACACAGCCCGGACGCCCCGAGGGCGGCACGCAGGACTGGGAGGCTGGTCATGCCTCCATAGTGGACTAAGTTGATAGACTTAGCAAGTAGCAGATCAGGGCAGCCGGGCGAGCAGCTCCGCGAGCTCGACGCGCCGACCGGTGTAGAACGGCACCTCCTCGCGCACGTGGCGGCGGGTCTCCGAGCCGCGCAGGTGCCGCATCAGGTCGACGATCCGGGTCAGGTCGTCGGCCTCGAAGGCCAGCATCCACTCGTAGTCGCCCAGCGCGAAGCTCGGGACCGTGTTGGCCCGCACGTCGGGGTAGTCGCGCGCCATCTGGCCGTGCTCGGCGAGCAGGCGGCGGCGCTCGGCGTCCTCGAGGAGGTACCACTCGTAGGACCGGATGAAGGGGTAGACCGCGACGTACGCGTGGGCCCGCTCGTCGGCGAGGAAGGCCGGCAGGTGGCTGCGATTGAACTCCGCCGGACGGTGCAGCGCCATCTGCGACCACACCGGCGCGAGCCGCGCTCCGAAGGCGGTGCGGCGCAGCCGGTGGTAGGCGTCCTGCAGCTGGTCGCTGCTGACGGCGTGCCACCAGATCATCAGGTCGGCGTCGGCGCGCAGCCCGGCGACGTCGTACAGACCACGGACGACGACGTCCTCGGCGGCCAGCTCGGCAAGCAGCGCCTCGAGCTCCTCGGTCTCCTGCTTGCGGACCACCTCGTCGGGCCCGAGCGGCTGCTCGAGCCGGAAGACCGACCACATGGTGAAGCGGATCGTGTCGTTGAGCTCGTTGATCTTCGCTGCGTTGGTCTGGACGTGCGCCTGGGGGTCGGTCATGACCTCATTGTGCCGGTAGGGATCACGCGAGCAGACCGGCGGCCGCGCGGTGGGCGGAGCCGATGGTGGCGGGGATGCCGACGCCGTCGTACGCCGCGCCGCAGACGGCGAGCCCGGGCACCTGGGCGACGGCCGCGCGGATCCGGGCGACCCGGTCGGCGTGGCCGACCCAGTACTGCGGCAGCCCGCCGCCCCAGCGCTGGACGACCGCGTCGACGGGCGTGCCGGTGAGACCGGTGGCCGCGGCCAGGTCGGCGAGGGAGGCGCCGACGAGCGCGTCGTCGGGGACCTGGAGGGTGTCCTCCTCGCCGAACCTGCCCAGCGAGGTGCGCAGGACGAGCAGGCCCTCCCCCGCGCGGCGGACCCAGTCCCACTTGGCGAAGGAGAACGTCGACGCCTTGACCCGGCGACCGTCGACGGGCGGGACCAGGAAGCCGGACGCGCTGGTGTCGAGCGCCTCGGCGACACCCGGGTCGTCAGCACGGAAGGCGAGGGTGACCAGGGCGACCGACGCGTAGGCGATCTGCTGCAGCTCGCGGGCCGCTTCGGGGACGAGGTCGGCGAGCAGGCGGGCGGTCGGCGCCGCGGGGGTGGCGAGGACGAGCTGGTCGGCGGGCTCGGCGCCGGTGGGGGTGGTGACCAGGAAGCCGCCGTGGGTGCGGCGGACCACGGTGACCGGGGCGTCGTACCGGACCTCGGCGCGGTCCTGCAGGTCCGCGTCGAGCGCGGCGGGCAGCCGCCACATGCCGCCGTCGACCCCCGCGAACACGGGCGGGGCGTCGGCAGGCGGCTTCGGGACGTCGACGTGGTCGTGGGTGAGCAGGTCGAGGAGCTGGGGCGCGGCGCAGCGGGCCGAGATCCGGCGGGCCTGGCCGGCGTACACCCCGCCGAGGAGGGGCTCGACCAGCCGGTCGACCACCTCGTCGCCGTACCGCTGGGCGACGAGGTCGCCCACCGAGACGTCACCGTCGGGGTGCGGGACCGCCTGGTGGCGGGCGCGGTCGAGACCGTGGGCGGACAGGATGCCGGTCCCGGCGAGCTCGTCGAGGTCGAGCGGGGCGCCCATCACCGTGCGCGGCAGGCGCCGGAGCGCGCCGCGGGTCCAGACCCGGGAGGTCGCGGCGGTGGGATGGACGAGCGGCAGGCCGAGGTCCGTCGCGAGGGCGGTCCCCTCCGGGCGCCGGTGCAGCATCGCCTCGGCGCCGACGTCGACGGTGATGCCCGCGACCTCGCCGGCGCGCAGCTTTCCCCCGGACCGGTCGGTCGCCTCGAGCACGAGCACGCCGGCCCCTGCCTCGGCGAGGGCGCGGGCCGCGGTCAGCCCGGCCATCCCCGCCCCCACCACGACCGCCCGGCTCATGGGGGCCAGCGTAGGAGCACCTCAGGCCTGGGTGGCGACCCGGTCCTCGAGCAGCGAGGCCGACACGTCGCCGGTGATCCCGCGGGAGAAGGCGGCGCGACCGACCACGAAGACGTAGGCGAGGAAGACCAGCTCGGCCACCACCCCGATCGCGATCCGGGCCCAGGTCGGCAGCGGTGAGGGCGTCACGAAGCCCTCGATGATGCCGCTGACGAGCAGGCACACCGCCAGGCCCAGGGCGACCGTGACCGACGTGCGTCCGGCCTTGGCGAGCGACTGGGCACGGGAGAGCTGCCCGGGCTCGACCCACGACCAGAACAGCCGCAGCCCCACTCCCCCGGCGACGAAGACGCAGGTCAGCTCGAGCAGGCCGTGCGGGATGATCAGCCCCCAGAACAGCTCGCCGCGGTCGTGTCGGATCATGATCGACCCGACGATCGCCAGGTTCGCGACGTTCTGGAACAGCAGGTAGAGCACCGGCAGCCCGAGGATCCCCAACGCGATGCACAGCGCGCTCACCCACGCGTTGTTGACCCACACGTGGGTCGCGAACGCACCCGCGGCGTTCTCGCTGTAGTAGCTCTCGAAGTCGTTGCCGACCAGCTGGTCGATCTCCTGCGGCGAGAGCAGGCTCTGCTCCACCTGCGGGTGCTGGCCCAGCCAGACCATCATCACCGCCGTCACGACGACGTTGCCGGCCAGGCAGCCCAGCCACCACCAGCGCAGCTGGTACAGCGCCGCCGGGAACCGCTCGGTGAAGAACTCCGCGAACCCCCGCCAGCGCAGGCTCCGCGACGCCAACATCGCGATCCGCGCCCGCCCCAGCAGCGACGACAGATGGGCCACCAGCTCGCCGTCCGGCGCCGAGGTCCGTACGACGGACAGGTGGGTCGCCACCTGCTGGTAGCGGTCCACCAGCTCGTCGGCCTCCGCCCCCGTCCGGCGCCGCTGGCGCACCAGCTGGTCCAGGCGCGTCCAGGACCCCGCATGGGTGGCGACGTAGGCGTCGAGGTCGATCCGGGGCATGGGGACAACCTATGCGGTGAGTGCGTATATACTTGGCGTATGTCCGTCGTCACCAAGCTGTTCCTCTCCAACCGGACGCAGGCCGTGCGCCTCCCGAAGGCCGTCGCCTTCGACGAGTCCGTCTCCGACGTCGAGATCGACATCGTGGGCGACGCCCGAGTGATCAGGCCGGCGGGCTCGCGCGTCGACGTGTTCTGGGACAGCGAGCTGCGGATCAGCGACGACTTCGGCCGCGAGCAGCCGAGCGCTCCGCAGGAGCGGGCCTGGGCGTGACCTCACGCCACCGCCACCTGCTCGACACCGACGTGGCCATCGAACTGCTGCGCAAACGCGACCTGCCGCTGCGGGAGCGATGGCGCGCGGCCGGGCCGGTGGCGGCGTCCGCCGTCTCGCTGTTCGAGCTGCGGTTCGGCGCCGCTCGCAGCGCCGACGCCGCGCGCAACGACCTCGCGGTCGACGAGCTGGCGGCGGCCGTCGACTTCCTCGACTTCGACGCGGACGCGGCCGCACATGCCGGGGACATTCGTGCCGACCTCGCCCGCCAGGGCACCCCGATCGGCGCCTACGACGTGATGATCGCCGGGCACGCCCGCTCCCGGGGACTCATCGTCGTCACCCGCAACGAGCGCGAGTTCCGGCGGGTCGACGGGCTCCGCGTCGAGCGCTGGTGACCGGCGCGTGTCCTAGGCTGCCCGCGATGACCACCTCCGACTTCGCCACCGTCACCGCCGACGACCTGGTCACCGGCGAGGGTGTGGCGCTCGACCTGCCGGCCGCCTCGCTGGGCCTGCGGATGGCGAGTGGGCTGATCGACGTCGCGGTGACGCTCTTGAGCCTGGTGGTGCTCTACATCCTGCTGCTCGTCGGCGCCTCGGTCGCCCACGACGAGGCGCTGATCGGGGCGGGCGTCGTGCTCACCTCGGTGGTCACCTTCCTCGTCGTCCCGACCGCGCTGGAGACCCTGACCCGCGGCCGGTCGGTGGGCAAGCTGGCGCTGGGCCTGCGCACGGTCCGCGACGACGGCGGGCCGATCAGCTTCCAGCACGCCCTGGTGCGGGCGCTGATCGGGTTCGTGGAGATCTACGCGTTCTCCGGGGCGCCGGCGTTCTTCTCGGTCATGCTCAGCACCCGCGGGAAGCGGCTCGGGGACTACGCCGCCGGCACGTACGTGGTGCGTGAGCGGGTGCCGCTGCGGCTGCCGCCCCCGCCGCCGATGCCGCCGCAGCTGGCGGCCTGGGCGCGGCGTACCGACCTCGCGGCGCTGCCGACCGGCACCGCGCTCGCCGTACGCCAGTTCCTCGGCCGCCTCGCCACCCTGGACCCGGCGTCGCGGGAGCGGGTGGGGCGAGCGCTGCTGGCCGACGTGGCGCCGCACGTCGCCCCGCCCCCACCTCCCGGTGCCCCGCCGGAGCTGGTGCTGATGGCCGTGGTGGCCGAGCGGCGGGAGCGCGACCTGGCCCGGCTGCGCCGTGACGACCAGCTCCGCGGGCGGCTCCTCGCCGACGACCGCCGGGAGGGGATGAGCCACCCGCCCGCTGGGTAGGTTGGGCGCCATGACGCAGGTCAACGAGCCGCCGACCGCACCCACCGGCCGCACCCGGCGTGCTCCCTCCGAGCCGAGCACGCCGCTGTCCGCCGACGAGCTGGCCCGCGCGACCGAGGCGATCAGCAAGGTCTCCGACGCCTTCTCCAGCCGGGTCGTCGGCCAGCACCGGGTCCGCACGGCTCTCCTGGTCACCCTGCTCGCCGAGGGCCACGTGCTGCTCGAGAGCGTGCCGGGCCTGGCGAAGACCCTCGCCGCCGCGACCCTGTCCCAGGCGGTGAGCGCGCGCTTCGCCCGGATCCAATGCACCCCCGACCTGCTGCCCAGCGACATCATCGGCACCCAGGTCTACGACCCGCGCCGCCACGAGTTCGAGACCCAGCTCGGCCCGGTGCATGCCAACTTCGTACTGCTCGACGAGATCAACCGCGCGAGCGCGAAGACCCAGTCGGCGCTGCTGGAGGCGATGCAGGAGCGGCAGACCTCGATCGCGGGCACCATCCACCCGCTGCCCGACCCGTTCATGGTGCTGGCCACCCAGAACCCGATCGAGGAGGAGGGCACCTACGTCCTCCCCCACGCCCAGATGGACCGCTTCCTGCTCAAGGAGATCATCGACTACCCCACCGAGGACGACGAGCTGATGGTCCTCGAGCGGATCGACGACGGCATCCTGGGCCAGCACATGACCGACGTCCCCGCGGTGGTCACGCCGCAGGAGGTCGCCGAGCTGCAAGAGCTCGTGCGCCGGGTGTACGTCGACCCGGCGATCCGCCGCTACATCACGGCCCTGGTGCGGGCGACCCGCGACGTCACCGGCCTGCTCGGGCCCGACCTCGGCACCTACGTCGAGATCGGCGCCAGCCCCCGCGGCTCGATCGCGTTCTTCCAGGCGGCGCGGGCGATGGCGGTCGTCCAGGGCCGCCACTACGTCATCCCGGAGGACGTGCGCGAGCTGCGCCACAGCGTGCTGCGCCACCGGCTCCACCTCAGCTTCGAGGCGCTCGCCGACCGGGTCCGCCCGGAGACGATCATCGACGCCGTCTTCCGGGCGGTGCCGACCCCGTGAGCCGGCAGTGACGGCCCACCTGACCCGGATCAAGTCGCGGCTGGCCATCCACGCCCACCGCAAGGTGTGGGGCCTGCTGGAGGGCGAGTACGCCGCGATCCACGTCGGGCGCGGGATCGACTTCAACGACCTACGCGAGTACGTCCGCGGCGACGACGTGAAGGACATCGACTGGAAGGCCTCGGCCCGCAGTCGTCAGCTGCTGGTGAAGAGGTACGTCGCCGAGCGCAAGCACACCGTGCTGCTGTGCGTCTCGACCGGTCGCAGCATGGCCGCGCTCAACGACGCCGCCGTCGCCAAGCGTGAGCTCGCGGTCCTGGTCTCGGGCGTGCTGGGCTACCTCGCCGTCCACCACGGCGACCTGGTCGCGCTCGTCCACGGCGACGAGCAGCGCCGTCACGTCGAGCGCCCCGGCGCCGGCGAGCTCCACCTGGAGCGCCTGCTCGGCGCCGTCCACGACGCGATCACGCCCGAAGGCCCGCACGGCGACCTGCCCGGGCTGCTGCGCCACGTCGTGCGCACCATCCGGCGCCGCACCATCCTGGTCATCGTCACCGACGACGTGACCCTCTCCGAGGAGTCCACGACGCTGCTGCGCCGACTGACCGCCCAGCACGAGGTGCTCTTCTTGACCGTCGGCGACCTCGACCCGACCCGGAGCGAGGTGGCGGACCGGCGGCTCGTCGACGTCGACGCCGACGCCGAGGTGCCGGGTTGGCTGCGGCGCGACGCCCGGCTGCGGGCGGAGTTCGCCGCGCTCGTCGACGAGGAGGGCCGGCGGATGCGGCGCCGTCTCGAGCAGCTCGGCATCGCCCACGAGCCGGTCCGCGACCCCGACTCCGCGATCACCGCCGTCTTCCGGCTCCTGGAGAGGCACCGACATGCCCGCCGCCGCTAGCCTGGATCTGGCCGAGCGCGTCTTCGCTTCGGCGGGGGAAGCAAGCTTCCGGAGCTTCGCTCCCGCCGCGCTGCCGGCCCCGCAGCTCCCCGAGGAGTTCACCGGCCCCGTCGGATACGCCGACCGGTGGCTGTGGATCGCCGTCGGGCTCGCCGCCGCGCTGGTCGTCTACTACCTGCTGTCCTGGTGGCTCACCCGCGCGCCCCGGCCACCGGCCCTCGCCCGTCCGGGCGTGCCACTGCCCGACGTACGCCAGCAGCACCTGGCCCGGATCGACCGGATCGAGGCGCAGGTCCGGGCCGCTGAGCTCCCGCCGCGCGAGGGCCATCAGCAGCTCAGCGAGGTGGTCCGCGACTACGTCGCCGCGGTCACCACACTGCCCGCTCGGACCATGGCGCTGGCCGACCTCCGCGGCCGGGCGCCGGCGCCGCTGGTCGAGGTGCTCGAGCTGGTCTACCCGCCGGAGTTCGCCCCCGACGACGCCGTGGCGCGCGACCTGTTCGACACCGCCGCCGAGCGGGCGCGCGACCTGGTGACGAGCTGGAGCCTCGCCTGATGTGGGACACCGACACCACCACCTTCCGCTGGCCGTGGCTGGCGCTGGCGCTCGGTGCCCTCGTGCTGCTGCTCCTCGTGCTGTGGCTGCGGCCCTGGCGCCGGCCGAGCCGGGCCGGCGCGTCGTACGTCGCCCACGCGGCTCGGCTGCAGTCCCTCCCCCGCTTCCACGTCCTGGTCCGCCGCCAGGTGGTCCTCGGCGCCTGCGTGACCCTGTGCGCGCTGGTGGCCTGCACCGGTGCGGTGGTGCTGGCCGGGCGACTGCAGCAGCGCCAGACCATGACCCAGGAGGACCGCACCCGCGACATCGTGCTGTGTCTCGACGCGTCCGGGTCGATGGCGGAGGTCGACGCCGAGGTGCTGCGCGAGTTCCGGGCGATCATCTCAGGCCTGCGCGGCGAGCGGATCGGGCTGACCATCTGGAGCGGCGCCGCGATCACGGTGTTCCCGCTGACCGACGACTACACCTACGTGCTCGAGCAGCTCAACGCCGCGGAGAAGGCATTCGCCTCGGGTGATGTCTACAGCGACGACTACGCCATCTTCACCGCCGGCACCGTGCTGGACTGGGACATCCAGTCCCAGATGGGCGACGGGCTGGCGTCCTGCGTGCAGCGCTTCGACCGCAGCGACGAGGACCGCAGCCGCGCGATCGTGCTGGCCTCCGACAACGAGCCGATCGGTACCGGCATCTTCACCGTCCCCGACGCCGCCGCCTACGCCCGCGAGAAGAAGGTCGTCGTCCACGGCATCGCCGCCCCGACGACCGCCGAGCGCCCTGACGCCGCCCAGCAGTTCGAGTCCGCCGTGACCAGCACCGGCGGCACCTTCTCCATGCTCGGCGCCGACGGCAGCACCAAGGCGGTGATCGACGCGATCGCCCGGCTGGACGCCAAGCCGATCAAGCGCCGGCCGCTCGTGCAGGTCCTCGACCGGCCGCGGCTCGGCACCGTCGTCGTCGGGATCGGCCTCGGCGGCCTGATGCTGCTGTGGGTGGTCCAGGGCGTGCTCGTGCTGCGCGAGCGAGCGGAGGCACGCCGATGAGCCTCGTCCTGGCCCGCCGGATCGGGATCGTGCTGCTGTTCGTGGTGATCCTGCTGCGCCCCGGCCTCGGCCGCGCCGAGGTCCCCACCCAGCTCTCCGACCTCGACGTCGTCGTGGTCATCGACCGCACCCGCTCCATGGCCGCGCTCGACTACGACACCAAGCTGCCCCGGATCACCGGCGCCAAGGCCGACCTCGCCGCGCTCGCCGAGGCCCTGCCCGGCGCCCGGTTCGGCATGCTCGCCTTCGGCACCGACGCGCGCGTCGTCCTCCCCCTCACCTCCGACAGCGCGGCCTTCGGCGCCGCCGTCGACACCCTGTACCTGGAGAGGCCCAAGGACGGCATCGGCTCACGCGCCGACCGCCCGGTGCCCGAGTTGACGGACCTCCTCGAGCGGTCCGCGGAGCAGGCACCCCAGCGGCGCCGGATCGTCGTCTACGTCGGCGACGGCGAGGACACCACGAGCGAGGGCAGCGACGAGTCGTACGCGGACGTGAGGGACTTCGTCGCCGGCGGGGCCGTCCTCGGCTACGGCACGGCCAGGGGCGCCCCGATGCCGGAGGACGACGAGCTGAACGGCGAGCTCGGCCTGGTCCAGGACCCCGAGACCGGCGACACCGCCCAGTCCCACGCGGACCTCGACAACCTCCAGCAGGTCGCCGACGAGCTCGGCGTCCCGCTCGAGCACCGCACCCGGCCCGGCGGCCTGGACCATCTCGCGGAGTCGTTCGAGGCGTCGTACTCCGACGGCACCGGCGGCCACACCCGCCCGGCCCAGCACGACCTGACCTGGCTGGCCGGCGTCCTGCTGCTCGGCCTGCTGCTGATCGAGCTGCACGCCGGCTGGCGCGCGGTCTGGACCTCGCGCCAGGTGCTGACGCCGCGGAGGGGAGCCGCCCGATGACGAACCCACGCCGCCGCCTCCGGCGGATCCTGCTCCTGGCCGGGCTGCTGCCCGCGCTCCTGGTCGCGGGGTACGCCGTCAAGGTGACCTTGATGCTGCAGGCCAACGCGTCGGGCCGCGACGCCTTCGATCGCGGCGACCTCGACGGCGCGGCCGCGGAGTTCGCCGGCACCCGCCGGCTGAACTGGCTCGAGTCCTGGGTCGCCGCCTTCGACGAGGGCACCGCCGACCACGCGCAGGGCAAGTACGCCGGCGCCATCGCGTCGTACCGCGCGGCGCTCGAGGACGTCCCCCGCCGCGACGAGTGCACCGTGCGGATCAACCTCGCCCTCGCCCACGAGGCGGTCGGCGACGCCGCGGCCGAGTCGGGCTCGAGCGACGACGCGCGGGCGGCGTACCAGGCCGGCATCGACGCGCTCGCCGCCGGCGACTGCCCCCAGGACTCCGGCCGCGGCACGGAGCAGAGCGAGGACGCCGACGCGGTCGACCAGCGGCTGCGGGAGAAGCTCGAGCAGAGCCGACAGGAGCCGCAGGACCCCCAGGACCAGCAGCCGCCCCAGCAGGACCAGCCACCCCAGGACCCCGGCGACTCCGACCCGCGCCGCGACCGCCTGCAGGAGCAGAACGACCGCGGCGCCGACCAGCGGCACGAGGACCAGGGGCTCTACGACGACGAGGACTACACGCGTCCTGATGCCTGGTGAGTCAGCGGCGCAGCGCCCGCCGCAGGATCACCAGCCCGACCAGCACCGCCAGCGCGGCGCCGATCTGCTTGCCGTAGGTCTTGAGCAGGATCGGCAGCACCGCCGAGCCCAGGTCGAGGGCGTCGTCCTCGGCCGCGACCGGCCGCGGCGCGGCCGCCGGTGCGGGGCCCGGCGGCGGGGTGGGTGCCGCGGCCGCCGGCTCGGGATCGGTCCCGGCGGCCGCGGTGTCGGTGGACTCGGCGGGAGCGGTCCCGGCGGCGAGACGCTGCTCCAGGCAGGACACGAACTGCCCGAGCAGCTTGTCGGAGACGTCCTGCATCACGCCGCGCCCGAACTGGGCGGGCTTGCCGGTGATGGCCAGGTCGGTCAGCACCTCCACCCGGGTGGAGCCGGCGTCGGCCTCCGCCATGGAGACCCTCACCGTGGCGCCGGCCGTCCCGTTGCCGCGCTTGTCGCGGCCCTTCGCGTCCACGACGAACCGGTGGCCGGCCTCGTCGCGCTCGACGAACTTGCCGGAGCCGGCGTACACGAGCGCGATCGGGCCGAGCTTGACCTTGCAGGTGCCCTCGAAGGTCGGGGCGCCGTCGTCGTCCTCGCCGACCGAGGTGACCTGGGCGCCGGGGAAGCACTCGGCGAGGGCGCCGATGTCCTGGAAGTGCGCCCAGGTCGCGTCGAGCGACGTCGGGACGGTGAAGGAGTGGCTGAGGTCCAAGGTCAGCCCCTCCCGGCTGCCGCGAGCACGGCCCGTCGGGTGAGCACGGTCGCGAGGTGGCGGCGGTAGTCGGCGTCACCGTTGAGGTCGCTGGGCGGGTGCGTGCCGTCGGCGGCGAGGGCGGCCGCGGCAGCCACCCCCTCCTCCGTCGCCGGTACGCCGGCCAGCGCCGCCTCGGTCGCCCGCGCCCGCACCGGCGTGGCGCCCATGTTGGTCAGCCCGACCCGCGCCTCGGCGATGGTGTCGCCGTCCATCCGGACCGTCGCGGCGACCGCGACGATCGGCCACTGGTGGGCGATCCGGACGAACTTCTCGTACGCCGCCCCCCAGCCGTCGTACGTGGGCACCCGCACCTCGACCAGGATCTCGTCGTCGGAGATCGCCGTCTCGAAGAGGTCGACGAAGAAGTCGGCGGCCGGGATCTCCCGGGTGCCGCCCGGCCCCTGGACCACGAAGGTGGCATCGAGCGCGAGCGCGGGCGCGCCGAGGTCGCCCGCCGGGTCGGCGTGGGCCAGCGCCCCGCCGAAGGTGCCGCGGTGGCGCACCTGCGCGTCGGCGAGGTGGGTGATCGCCTTGCTGATCAACAGGGCGTGCTCGTGGACGAGCGGGTCCTGGCCGACCTCGTGGTGGGTGGTCATCGCGCCGATCGCGAGGTGGTCTCCCTCGTCGCGAATGCCGCGCAGGGAGGCGATCCGGCCCAGGTCGATCACCCACTCCGGCGCGTTGAGCCGCATCCGGAGCACCGGCAGCAGACTCTGCCCACCGGCGATGATCTTGGCCTCGTCGCCGTGCTCGGCGAGTGCGGCCAGGGCCTCGTCGACCGTGCTCGGCGCGACGTACTCGAAGGCTGCGGGGATCACTGGGCTGCTCCTTCCGACTCGTCGAAGTGGGGTGCGGCGGCCTCGGTCGTCTCTCCCCCGGAGCCGCCGCCGTTGATCGCGCGCCAGACTCTCTCCGGCGTACAGGGCATCGCGACGTCGTGGACGCCGTACGGGCGCAGCGCATCGACGACCGCGTTGACCACCGCGGGGGTGGACGCGATCGTGCCGGCCTCGCCGACGCCCTTGGTGCCGAGCGAGTTGGTCGTCGCCGGCGAGGTGGTGTGGTCGAGCTCGAAGCTGATCGTGTCGGCCGCGGTGGGCAGCAGGTAGTCGACGAACGAGCCGGTCACCAGGGTGCCGTTCTCGTCGTACACCGCCTCCTCCCACAGCGCCTGGGCGATGCCCTGGACCAGCCCGCCGTGGACCTGGCCCGCGACGATGAGCGGGTTGATGACGTTGCCGATGTCGTCACAGCAGGCGTAGGCGCGCAGTCGCACCTGACCCGTCTCCGTGTCGACCTCGACGGCGCACAGGTGGGTGCCGTGGGGGTAGTTGAAGTTCACCGGGTCGTAGGTCGCCTCCGAGTCGATCGACGCCTCGACCCCGTCGGGCAGGTTGTGCGCGGCGAACACGGCGGTCGCGATCTCGGTGATCGCCAGGCCCTGGTCGGTCCCCCTGACGGTGAACCGGCCGCCGTTGAACTCGAGGTCGTCGGCGGAGGCCTCGAGCAGGTGGGCCGCGACCGGCTTGGCCTTCTCGATGACCTTGTCGACGGCCCGCACCAGGGCCTCGCCGCCGACGACCAGACTGCGGGACCCGTAGGTGTCCAGGCCCTTGTGGGAGATCTGGGTGTCGCCGTGCAGCACCTCGACGTCCTCGAACGGCACGCCGAGGCGGTCCGCCACGATCTGGCTGAACGCGGTCTCGTGCCCCTGGCCGTGGGCCGACGCCCCGGTCACGACCTCGACCTTGCCGGTCGCGAGCATCCGCACCTCGGCGTGCTCCCAGCCGCCGGCTCCGTAGTTGAGGCTGCCGAGCACCCGGGACGGCGCGAGACCGCACATCTCGGTGAACGTCGAGACGCCGATCCCGAGCTGGACCCGGTCGCCGCGGGCCCGGCGCTCGGCCTGCTCGGCGCGCAGGGCGTCGTACCCGAACATCTCCTTGGCGCGCGCGGTGGCGGCCTCGTAGTTGCCGGAGTCGTACTCGAGCCCGGCCACCGTGGTGAACGGGAACTCCTCGTGCTTGATCCAGTTCAGCTCGCGGACCTCGAGCGGGTCCTTGCCGAGCTCGTTGGCGAGCTCGTCCATCAGCCGCTCGATCGCGAACGTCGCCTCCGGCCGGCCGGCGCCGCGGTAGGCGTCGGTCCAGGTCTTGTTGGTGAGCACGTTCGTGGTCTGGAACTGGTACGCCGGGAACTTGTAGATCGCGTTGAACATGAACGCCCCGAGCACCGGCACGCCGCCGCCGACGATCGCGACGTAGGCGCCGAGGTCGGCGAGCAGGTCGACCTTGAGGCCGGTGACGTGGCCGTCCTTCGTGGCGGCCAGCGTGAGCCGCTGCCACTGGTCGCGCCCGTGGTGGGCGGTGAGCAGGGACTCGCTGCGGGTCTCGGTGAACTTCACCGGCTTCCCGAGCCGCCGTGCCACCGCGAAGGTGATCATCTCCTCCGGCGTCTGCTGCAGCTTGCCGCCGAAGCCGCCGCCCACGTCGGGCGCGATCACCCGGATCTTGGACTCGGGTACGCCGGTGGTGGCCGCCATCGCGAAGCGCAGGATGTGGGGCACCTGGGTCGCCGACCAGACCGTGATCTGCTCGCCGGTCGGGTCCACGACGGTGCTGCGCGGCTCCATGAACGCCGGGATCAGCCGCTGCTGGCGGTACTCCCGCTCGATCACGATGCCGTTCTCGCGCGCCTCCGCGATGGCCTGCTCGACGTCGCCGCCGGTGCCGGCCTCGGCCGAGTCGAAGCGCCACACGGCGCTGACGTTGGTGCCGAGGTCGGGGTGCGCGAGCGCTCCCCCCTCCTGGTGTGCCGACGCGGCCTGCTTGAGGTCGAGCGCGGCCGGGAGCTCCTCGTAGTCGACCTCGACCAGCTCGGCGGCGTCGCGGGCCTCGGCGGCGCTGCGGGCCACCACGACCGCCACCGTCTCGCCGGCGAAGGCGACCCGGTCGGTCGGCATCGGCAGGTGGACCGGCGTGACCTGGTCGGGCACGATCGGCCAGGCGTTGATGCAGGCGCCCTGGCTCTCGCCGAGGTCCGCGCCGGTGAGCACGGCCACCACATTGGGGGCACCCTTCGCCGCCTCCGTGCTGATCGCCGTGATCCGGGCGTGCGGGAAGGGGCTGCGGACCATCGCCAGGTGCAGCATGCCCGGCAGCGTGATGTTGTCGGTCCAGCGGGTGCGGCCGGTGATCAGGCGCTGGTCCTCCTTGCGCCGGCGATCGCGGCCGATCTCGTGCTGGGTGGGCTCCTGGGTGGCGGTCATGCCGACGCCCCCTCGCTGCTGGCCGAGCCGGTCGAGACCCCGGCGGCGTGCTGCACCGCCCGGACGATGTTGTGGTAGCCCGTGCAGCGACACAGGTTGCCCTCGAGGCCGAGCCGGATCGCCTCCTCCGACGGGCTGGGGTTCTCGGCCAGCAGGTCGACGGTCTGCATGATCATGCCGGGCGTGCAGAAGCCGCACTGGAGGCCGTGGCACTCCCGGAACGCCTCCTGCACCGGGTGCAGGGTGCCGTCCTCGCCGGCCAGTCCCTCGATCGTGGTGACCGCGGCGCCGTCGGCCTGCACGGCCAGCACGTTGCAGGACTTGACGCTCCTGCCGTCGAGGTGGACCGTGCAGGCGCCGCAGTTGCTGGTGTCGCAACCGATGACGGTGCCGGTCTTGCCGAGCTTCTCGCGCAGGTACTGCACGAGCAGCATCCGGGGTTCGACGTCGTCGGTCACGCGCTGGCCGTCGACGGTGAGGCTGATCCGGGTCATGACACTCCCAGTGGGCGAAGGGACCTGTGACCTGACTCACACTAGGAACGTCTGGTTGGCGCCGGGTTGGTGCGCGACCCGGCGCGAACTGACTCCGAAATCACGCCGACCCGGCAGAAGATCTCTGCCGGGTCAGCGCGCGGATCGGGTCAGTCTCGGCCGGGTCGGCGCGAAATTCGGGACAGTTCGCGCCGGGTCGGCATCAGCCCAGGTCGACGATGGCGGCGACGGGGCCGCCGCCCTCCGGGCCCTGGTGGGCGGCGGAGACCGACACGAAGACCGCCGGGTCGCCGGTCACGGCAGCGGTGACGCCGCCGACGCACGACTTGATCTGGCGGTGCCAGTGCACGTCGGAGTCGTCGAGCATCGCGTTGCGGCGACCCCGGACCTCGCCGTTCTGCGACGCCTCGCACTTGAGGAAGACGTTGACCAGCTTGCCGTCGAGGTCGGAGGAGTGCGGGCGCTCGGGCAGGTCGAGACCGGCGTCCTTGATGGCGTTCCAGATGCCGTCCTGGTCGAGGGCGTCGTTCATCACCGAGTGGCCGATCCGGTAGCGGCCGCCGACGCCCGTGGCGTTCCCGACGACGACGATCTGGGCCACGTCGAGCTCGACCCCCGAGGAGCAGGACGCGACCGAGGAGTACAGGTCGCGGTTGTTCATGACGTCCGCGTCGGTCGGCATCTCGATCTCGCCGAGGGCGACGGCGATGCCGAGGCCGGTGACGCCGTTGGACAGGTCCATCGACTCGTGGGTGTGCTCGGTCCAGACCTCCTTGCCGCGGCTGTGCGCGTCGCGGATGGTGTGGATGGTGAGCAGCGGGGTCTTGGTCTGCACGTAGTGCACGTCGGCCGGGTCGGTGATGCCGGCGCGCTCCATGGCGACCTTCACGCCGGCGGCGACCTTCTCGATCATCGCGACGTACCCGATCTCCTCGGGCAGGATCGGCTCGCTCATCGCGAAGCCCACCGTGAGGCGCTGCTCCTCGCGGCTCGGGTCGTCCTCGGCGACGTCGGTGGTGGCGAAGATGGTGGCGTGGGGGCTGATCACGCCGTCGGTGCCGCCGGACCACACGATCGGGACCTGCTTGACCTGGTCGGCCGGGGCGCCCTTCTCGACGAGCACCTCGCGGAAGGCACGGTCGGCGATGATCCGGGTGTAGTCGTTCACCCCGCCGTTGCCCTCGGTCTTGCCGATGATCGCGATGACGCGGTCGGCCTTGAAGACGCCCTCGTCGATGAGCTTGGCCAGCTCGGAGGCGTCGGCGACGGAGTGGATCGGGACCTTGCGGACCTCGATGGCAGAAGGCATGGTCAGCCGTCCTTTCAGTGGTGGTCGGTCGTGCGGGTGGTTCAGTTGGGGGTGACGATGGTTCCGGCGCGACCGTCGGCGGCCGCGAGGATGCTGCCGAGGTCGGTGATCACACCGCGGCGGCCGGAGTTGGCGACGAAGCGGCACACCGCGTCGACCTTGGGTCCCATCGAGCCGCCGGCGAAGTGGCCGTCGGCGGCGTACTTCCGCATCTGGTCGAGGGTGACCTCGCCGATGTCGGCAGCGTCGGGGGTGCCGAAGCCGAGGACGGCGTGCGCGACGTCGGTGGCGATGACGAGGAGGTCGACCTCGATCGCCTGGGCGAGCAGGGCCGCGCCCAGGTCCTTGTCGATGACGGCCTCGACGCCGGCGAGGCTGCCATCGGGGTGGCGCACGGTGGGGATCCCGCCGCCGCCGTTGGCGATGACCACGAAGCCGGCCTCGACGAGGGCGACCGCGGCAGGGGCGTCGAGGACCTCGAGCGGCTCGGGCGAGGCGACGACCCGGCGCCAGCCGCGCTCACCCCGGTCCTCCCAGGTCTCGCCGTGCTCGACCATGGTGCGGGCCTCGTCGGCGGACAGGTACCGGCCGACCGGCTTGCTCGGCGCCGCGAACGCGGGGTCGGCGGCGTCGACGCGGGTGCGGGTGACCAGCGCGGCCGTGGGCCGGGTGAGGCCGCGGGCGGCGAGCGCGCCGTCGAGGGCGTTCATCAAGATGTCGCCGAGGGTGCCCTGGGTCTGGGCGCCGCACCAGTCGAGCGGCACGGGAGGCACGACGGTGGCGGCCAGCTCGTTCTTGACCAGCAGGTTGCCGACCTGGGGGCCGTTGCCGTGGGTGATGACGACGTCGACACCCGCCGCGACCAGATCGGCCACGGCCTCCATCGCCTCGGTCGCGGCGGCGATCTGGTCCTCCGGACGGGCCTTGCCGTCAGGAGATGTCATCGCGTTGCCGCCGAGTGCCAGCAGGATCCTCATGCAGCGAACCTAGTGAGCCGGATCACCGTCGTTCATCGTGAGGATCAGCCAACACCGGCCCTCAAGCCTGGCAACTCCTGCCAGCCAGCTCCCGGCCCACCACGTCGGCGACCGACGCCGGCGCGCGGCCGAGCAGCGCGCCGAGCGGGACACCGCCGGTGGGCAGTCCGTGGTCGTCGTAGTAGTCGAACATGGCCCGCAGCCACGGATGCACATCTCCGCCCGCCGGCACCCGGCGGGCGGTGCGGCCGGCGGCGGCCGCGACGTCGACGATGGTGACCAGGGCCGGTCCGCCCAGCTCGTAGGTCGCGCCGACGTGACCGGTCCGAGTCAGCACCACGGCGGTGGCCGCCGCGACGTCGAGCAGGTCGACCATCCCGAACGGCTGGTCCACCGCATAGGGCACCTCGAGAACCCCCGACTCCTCGGCCGCGCGCAGCGCGGGCAGCAGGTTCTGCGTGTAGGCGCAGGGCTGCAGCAGCGTCCACTCCAGGCCGGAGCGGCGGACCAGGTCCTCCGAGACGGCCTTGCCGAGGTGGTGGGGCATCGCCGGCACGTAGGGCGAGGCGACCGAGTGGTAGACGAGCCGACCGACGCCGACCTGGTGGGCGGCGCCGAGCACCGCGGTGACGTAGGCGGGCTCGTCGGGGTGCAGGTTGGGGGCGATGACATGCACGGCGTCGGCGCCGGCGAGGGCCGCCGGCAGGTCGTCGAACGCGGCCCGGCCCAGGGGGCGTGTCGCCACGCCCGCCCGGGCCAGGGCCACGCCGACGGCGCGGCCGGTCTTGCCGGATCCGCCGAGGATCGCGACCTTCATGTCATCGACCTCAGAGCACGTCCACCGCGGCGGCCGCCGCGCCGCCGGCGAGTACGCCGTAGCCGGGACCGCGGTCGAAGAACGCGTCGTCGGCAGCCGGCGCCGGGCGGGAGGCCCGTTCGGCGGCGGTCGCGGCGGCGTCGTACCCGAGGGTGTCGTCGTCGAGCGAGCCGGTGAGGACCACGCCGTAGTCGGCGCGCGCCGCCTCCGCGGAGACCTTGCGCCACACGACGTCGCGCACGACCAGCTCCGGGGCGCGCTCGAGCGGGTTGCCCCAGCCGCCGCCGCCGGTGGTGCGGATCCGGATGACCTCGCCGGTCACGACGGGCTCGGAGTCGGCGAGGGCGTCGACCTCGCGCTCGTTCGGGCCGCCCGCGTCGATGGTGACCTGGAACGGCTGGCCCGCCTTGCCGCCCTTGACGCCCCAGCAGGCGAGGATCGACCGGTCCGCGATGGACATGAAGTTCGCGTCCTTGAGCATCCGGATGTGCTTCTCGTAGCCCAGCCCGCCGCGGAACTGGCCGGCGCCGCCGGAGTCCATGGCGAGGCCGAGCGACTCGACCACGAACGGGAAGCGCGACTCGGTGAACTCCGTGGGGAGGTTGCGCGAGTCCGGGACGACGTGGATGGTGTCCTCGCCGTCGGCGTAGTAGCGGCCGCCGGAGCCGCCGCCGAGCACCTCGCGCATGAGGTAGGAGCGACCCTCGAGGTCCTCGCCGTACACGCCGGTGTAGCGGATGGTCTCCTGGTCGGCGGGCATCTTGCCGTCGACCGCCTTGGCGATCACCCCGGCCAGCACGCCGAGCAGGCGCAGGATGACGAACGTGCGGGCGTTCGTCGGCGCCGGGAACACCGGCGTGAGCAGGGTCCCCGGGGGCGGGAAGCGCATCTCGATGAGCGGCACCACGCCCTCGTTGACGTCGAGCTCGGCCATCCGCTCGGGAGTGTCGGCGAGGTTGCGCAAGATCGGCGCCAGCCACTTCTTGAGGAAGACGCCGTCGGAGTAGTCGCCGCAGTGGTTGATCGGGCCCTTGGCCTGCGGTCCGGTGCCGTCGAAGTCGAGGATCAGCCGCTCGCCCTCGGGGTCGTCGGCCGCCGTCCGGGTCAGCGTGATCCGCTGCGTGTGCAGCTGCGGCTCGTCGACGCCGTCGTGCTCGGCATAGTCCTCCCAGGTCCAGCTGCCGACGGGGATCTTGGAGAGGATCTCGCGCCGGTAGGTCTCGGTGGAGCGGTCGATCACGGCGTCGAAGCAGGCCTCGACCGTCTCGATCCCGTAGCGGTCGAACAGCTCGCCCAGGCGCCGCGCGCCCATCAGGCAGGCCGAGCACTCGGCGTCGAGGTCGGCGGCCAGCGACTCGGGCATCCGCGAGTTGCGGGTCATGATCCGCAGCGCGGCCTTGTTGGGCACACCGGCGTCCCACAGCTTGATCGGCGGTACGGCGAGACCCTCCTCGAACACGCTGGTGGCGTGCGAGGGCATCGAGCCGGGCACCGCGCCGCCGATGTCGTCGTGATGGCCGAAGGCCTGGATGAAGCCGACGACGCGGCGCTCCCCGTCGGGTCCGGCGAACACCGGGACGGTGACGCACAGGTCGGGCAGGTGGCCGATCCCGCCTTCGGACAGGTAGACGTCGTTGTGGAAGAAGACGTCGCCCTCCTGCATCTCCTCGATCGGGAAGTCCCGGGCGACCGGATGCACGAGCGCGGAGTACGAGCGGCCGGTCAGCTTGCGCAGCAGCCGGTCGTGGATGCCCGCGCGGAAGTCGTGCGCGTCGCGGATCATCGGGCTGCGGCTGGTCCGCGCGATGGCGGTCTCGACCTCGTGCTCGACCGCGGCCAGCGAGCCCTGGACGATCTCGACGAGCACCGGGTCGGCGCTGCGGCCGGCGTCGGCGGTCAGCGTGCCGAACGGGAACAGCGTGGGCGCCCGGCGCGAGCCGGTCTCCGCGTCATGTGTGTGGTCGGCCGGCTGGGTGCCGTTGTGGATGGTCTGGCAGCTCAGGCACATGTCAGTTTCCCTCCGAGCGCGTCACGATGATGTTGGCGTAGTCGTCGACCAGGGCGGTGAAGCCGGGGTGGATGGGCACGGTGGAGCCGAACTCCTCGATGATCACCGGGCCGGCGAGCACCTGGCCGGCGGGCAGGTCGGTGCGCCAGAAGACCGGCGTCTCGACGTACCCGGCGTCGGCATCGAAGCAGATCGAGCGCGAGCCGGTCGGCTGCGGCTCCGGCTTGGCACCGTCGGCACGCAGGATCTCGGGGCGCTTGATCGGGCCGACGCCGGAGACGCGCAGGTTGACGACCTCGACCTGCTGCGAGGCGTCGCCGGAGAAGTCGTAGCCGTAGAGCACCCGGTGCTCGGCGTGGAACCGGTCCGCGACCGTGGTCAGCGTCTCCGCGGTGATCGGCCCGTCCGGTACGCCGACCCGCACCTCGAACGCCTGACCGAAGTAGCGCACGTCGGCGGTCCGCACGAAGACGTGGTCCGCCTCGGCGAAGCCCTCCTTGCTCAGCGCCTCCGCGGCACGAGCCGTGAGGACGTCGTACTCCTGCTGCAGGTCGGCCGGGTCCAGGTTGTCCTGGAGCGCGACGTGCGTCTGCACGTAGTCGTTCTTCACATCGACGGTCAGCAGGCCGAACGCCGAGACGTTGCCCGGGTTCGGCGGGACCAGCACGGTCGGGACGTTGAGGATGTCCATCAGCCGGCACAGCAGCAGCGAGCCGGAGCCGCCGAACGTGGTGAGCGTGAAGTCGCGGACGTCGAGGCCCCGCTTGACGGTGACCTGGCGCAGCGCGTTGGCCTGGTTCCACGCGGAGATCTCGAGGATGCCCGTGGCGCAGGCCTCGGCGGAGATGCCGAGCTTGCCGGCGAGCTGCTGGATCGCCGCGCTGGCCGCGTCGACGTCGAGCGGGATCTCGCCACCGAGCAGGTGGGGAGGGATCCGGCCGAGGAAGACGTGCGCGTCGGTGATGGTGACCTCGTCGCCGCCCTTGCGGTAGCAGATCGGGCCCGGGTCGGCGCCGGCCGAGTGCGGGCCGACCTTGAGCGTGCCCTCGGGCGAGAGCCAGGCGATCGAGCCGCCGCCCGCACCCACGGTCACGACGTCGATCATCGGGATCTTGGACGGGTACACGCCCACGCTGCCCTCGGTGGTCAGCGTCGGATCGCCGTCGATGACGACCGAGACGTCGGTCGACGTACCGCCGCCGTCGGAGGTCAGCACCTTGTCGAAGCCCGCGACCTTCGCGATCAGCGCGGCGCCGAGCGCGCCCGCCGCCGGGCCGGACAGCACGGTGGTGATCGGCTGGTGGACGACCTCGTCGGCCGACAGCACGCCGCCGTTGGACTTCATGACGTAGAACGGGATGGTCCGGCCGCCCTGGGTGGCGAGCCGGTCCTTGATGTTGGTGACATAGCGGCTCAGCTTGGGCTTGACCGCGGCGTCGACGAGCGTGGTCATCGAGCGCTCGTACTCGCGGTACTCCCGCAGCACCTCGCTGGAGATCGACACCACCGCAGCCGGGTGCTCCTCGGCGATGATCTCGCGCATCCGCTCCTCGTGCGCCGGGTTGGCGTACGCGTGCAGGAAGCAGACGCCCAGCGTGTCGATGCCCTTGTCCTTGAACCAGCGCGCGACCGTGCGGGCGCCGTCCTCGTCGAACGGGCGGATCTCGGCACCGGTGAAGTCGAGGCGACCCCCGACGCCCTTGACCAGGTCGCGGGGCACGATCCGGTCCGGCTTCACCCAGAAGTACGAGTTGCCGTAGCCGTCCGGCACCGACTGCCGGGCGATCTCGAGCATCGCCTCGTAGCCCTCGGTCGTGATGAACCCGAGCGCGTCCACCTTGCCCTCGAGGAGCTGGTTGGTCGCGACCGTGGTGCCGTGGCTGACGGCGACGACGTCGCCGAACTCCGCCCCCGCGATCCCCAGCACCTTCTCGATGCCCGCCAAGAACCCGTCGGCCGGGTTCCCCGGCGTACTCGGGGTCTTGGTCGTGACGACCTCACCGCTGTCCTCGTCGAAGGCAACCACGTCGGTGAACGTGCCGCCCGTGTCGATGCCGATCCTGATCCGCCTCGCTGTCATGACTCACATTCAAGTGAGCCACGTCGCGCTGCACGACGGCATGATCTGCCGACCGATTCGGGCTTCGTGGGCAGATGTTGCCTGCCGGCGGCGAGTGCCTGGCGCCGGGTGCAGGTTTCTCAAGGGATGCAGGAGAACCCGCGCTTCCCAGTTCGTATTTGAACGGGGAAGCGCCGATTCTCCTGCATCCCTTGAGAAACCTGCACCGGCACCGTCAGCGGGCGCCAACCAACCCCTCAACCGCCAGGGCGAGCTCGAGCAGCCGCAGGTCCGCACCATGCGGCGCGACGAGCTGCACCCCCACGGGCAACCCCGAGGAGGTGGTGCCGAAGGGCACCGAGATGGCGGGGCAGCCGGTGACGGTGATGAAGTACGCCGATCGCATCCAGTCCAGGTAGGTCGCCATCGGCCTGCCGTTGATCTCGGTCGGGAACTCCTGGTCGGCGGGGAACGGCGGGACCTGGGAGACGGGGAGCACGAGCACGTCGTAGGAGCCGAAGAACGACCGCATGGTCTCCGAGAGCGCCGTGCGCTGGGTGTAGGCGCGCGCGACGTCGGCGCCGCTCAACCCCTCTCCTGCGCGGATGTTGTCGGCGAGCGAGGTCTTGAAGGCGTCGGGGTGCTCGGCCAGCAGGCGCCCCAGCTTGGCCTGGAGGTGCCAGGCGCGCAGGGTGCGGAAGGTGTCCTCGGCCAGGGACAGGTCGGGCGCGGCACCGGACACGGAGGCCCCGGCGCCGGCCAGAGCGGCGCCGGCCGCCTCGACGACGGCGGCGACCTCGTGGTCGACCTCGAGCGCGCCGCCGAGGTCCACGCTCAGGGCCACGCGAAGACCGGCCAGGGACGCGGCCTGCGCGGATGCGAACGTGACGCCCGGGTCGCCCAGCGCCTGCGGCGCCCGGGGGTCGGGCCCGGCCATGACCGAGAGCAGCAGCGCCAGATCCCCGACGTTGCGGGCCATCGGGCCGCCGACGGAGGTGGTCTCCCACTGGTTGTAGAGCGGCCACTCGGGCACCC
Source organism: Nocardioides sp. S5-5 (assembly GCF_054954065.1). NCBI lineage: Bacteria > Bacillati > Actinomycetota > Actinomycetes > Propionibacteriales > Nocardioidaceae > Nocardioides > Nocardioides sp. S5-5. The sequence goes on along the minus strand of NZ_CP199913.1, from coordinate 1,244,224 downwards.
TGCCCAGGCTCGGGCGCATGCCGACGACGCCGCAGAAGGACGCCGGGTTGCGCAGCGAGCCGCCCATGTCGGAGCCGTCGGCGAGCGGGACCATGCCGGCGGCCAGCGCGCAGGCCGCTCCCCCGCTGGACCCGCCCGCGGAGCGGGTGGGGTCGACCGGGTTCAGCGTGGTGCCGAAGACCTTGTTGAAGGTGTGCGACCCGGCCGCGAACTCCGGCACGTTGGTCTTGCCGATCGTCACCGCCCCGGCCCCGCGCACCCGCTCCACGATCAGCTCGTCGTGCTCGGGCACGTTGTCGGCCATCACGGTGGAGCCGTACGTCGTGCGCCAGCCGCCCACCGCATGGGTGTCCTTGAACGCGAACGGCAGCCCGTGCAGCGGCCCGACCTCCGCGCCCGACGCCAGCGTCTCGTCGGCGGCCAGCGCCCCGGAACGGGCCCGCGCCTCGTCGAGCGAGACGATCGCGTTCAGCTGGGGGTTGCGCTCGGCGATCCGGTCGAGGTGCAGCTCGAGCAGCTCGCGCGCCGAGATCTCCCGCTTCCGTACGGCGGCCGCCTGCTCCCGCGCCGTCGAGTCGACCGAGAGCGAGCTCATCGGCGACGGCCCAGCAGGCCACCCACGATCACGCCCGCGAGCACCAGCCCGCCGCCGACCGCGACCCCCGTCAGGAACGACTCGCCCCCGACCGCGGCGCCGGCACCGGCGGCCCGGGCGGGCTTCGGCGCCGCCGCATAGACCGGCGCGCCCTCGGCGGAGACAGCCGGCTCGGCGGCCGCGACCTCCGCCGGCAGACCGTCCGCGATCACCTTCTCGACGTTGCCGAAGAACTCGGCGGCCATCCGCCGCGAGACGCTGGTCAGCATCCGCTGACCGACCCCGCCGATCATCCCCCCGACGACCGCGTCGGCGTCGTACGACAGCACCGTCTCCTCACCGGAGGCCGCGAAGGTGACCAGCACCGTCGCGTCGATGGTGCCGGGAGCGCCCGCGCCCTTGAGCTTCATGGTCAACCCGTCGTTGACTCGCAGGTCCTCGAGCACGCAGGAGCCCGAGTAGGTCCCCTTGATCGCCGCGACGCCGGCGCTGACCGTCATCGCGTAGGCGTTCTCGCCGGTCGCCGCGAGCTGCTCGCAGCCCGGGATCGTGGCCACCAGGACCCGCGGGTCGAGGATCGCCTCCCAGACCTTGTCGACGGGGGCGGCGATGGTGTTCTGACCGGAGATCTTCACTTCGGCTCCTGAGCGTGGGCCGCCCGGAGCGCGAACAGCTCCGACGGCGAGATGGGCATGGCGGTGATGGGCAGCCCCTCGGCGTCCTCGATGGCGGCGGCGAAGGCGGCGGATCCGGGGATCACGCCGGCCTCGCCCGCGCCCTTGATGCCGAGCGGGTTGAGCGGAGACGGGGTCTCCATGTGGTCGATGTCGATGTGCTCGGGGACCTCGGTGACATAGGGCATCAAGAAGTCCATGAACGAGGCGTTGAGCAGCTGGCCGGACTCGTCGTAGGCCATCCGCTCGTACAGCGCGCCCCCGACGCCCTGCGCGACGCCGCCGTGGATCTGGCCCTCGACGATCATCGGATTGATCAGGTGCCCGCAGTCGTGGACCACGGCGTACTTGAGGATCCGGATCTCGGCGGTCTCGACGTCGGTCTCGACGATCACGGCGTGCATGCCGGAGGCGAAGGTCGAGCGCTGCGGTGAGTAGAAGTCCTTGCCCTCCAGGCCCGGCTCGTCGTCCTCCGCGACCGGCGGCTTGCCGGGGTCGCCGACGCTGAACTGCGTGGCCGCCTTGGACGCCTCGTCGAAGGCGTAGCGCAGCGGGTTGGACAGCACCGCGACGGTGCCGAGCGGGATCGAGCTGTCGGTGCCCTTGACGCTCACGACGCCGTCGACGATCTCGAGGTCGTCGATGTCGGCCTCGAGCGCCTCTGCCGCGATCCGCAGCGCCTTCTCCTTGGCGCGCTTGGCGGCCAGGTGGATGGCCGAGCCGCTCATCACCGCCGCGCGCGAGGCGAAGGTGCCCACGGCGTACGGCATCCGGCGGGTGTCGCCGGTCGTGATCTCGACGTCCTCGAAGCGCACGCCGAGCTCGTCGGCGACGATCTGCGCGAACGCGGTCTGGTGCCCCTGTCCCTGCGTCGTGAGGCCGGTGGCGACCTTGACCTTGCCCGAGGTCTCGATGTTGACGTGCGCGCCCTCATAGGGACCCGCGCCGGTGCCCTCCACATAGCAGGCCAGACCGATCCCGACCCGCTTGCCCTCCGCGGCCTTCTGGGCCCGGAACGCCGCGAAGCCGTCCCAGTCGACGAGCTCCTTGGTCTTGGTCAGCATCGTCGGGAAGTCGCCGGAGTCGTACTCCAGCGGGCGGCCGTCCTGGAAGATCAGGCCCTGGTCGAAGGGAAACTCGTCGGGCTGGATGAAGTTGACCGCGCGTACGTCGGTCCGGTCCTTGCCGAGCTCCTTGGCGATGGCGTCCATGGTCCGCTCCATCACGAAGCAGCCCTGTGGCCGGCCGGCGCCGCGGTAGGGCGTGACGATCACGGTGTTGGTGTAGAGCGAGTCGAACCGCACCCGGTAGGCGCCGGGCTTGTAGGGCCCGAGCAGCTGGGTGGAGGTGACGATCGGGACGATCAGGCCGTAGGGGATGTAGGCGCCGTTGTCGTGCCAGAAGCGCACGTCCAGTCCGAGCACTCGGCCGTCGTCGTCGAAGCCGACCTCGACGTGGTGGACCTGGGCCCGCTCGTGGGCCGAGGAGATGAAGTGCTCGCGCCGGTCCTCGACGAACTTCACCGCACGACCGAGCCGCTGCGCGGCGAGCGGGACGAGCAGCTCCTCGGGCCACGGATGCACGATCTTGACGCCGAAGCCGCCGCCCACGTCGGGCGTGATGACGTCGACCTGACCGAGGTCGAGGCCGAGCTTGGCGGCGACGGCGGCGCGGACGCCGGTGGAGGTCTGGGTGGAGGTCCACACCTGGAGCCGGTTCTGGTCGGGGTCCCAGCGCGCGACGGTGCCGCGACCCTCCATCGGCATGCAGGCGCTGCGCTCGATCTCGAGGTCGAGCGAGAGCCTGTGGGGAGCACCCTCGATCGCCGCGGGGGCGTCGCCGTTGGACTGCTCCATCGACGCGGCCACGTTGCCCGGCACGTCCTCGTGGACCAGGTGGGTCGCGGCCCGAGCGGCCTCGACACCGACGACGGCGGGCAGCAGCTCGTACTCGACGACGATCTTGGCGAGGGCGTCCTCGGCAAGGTAGCGATCGTCGGCGACGACCAGTGCGATGGCCTCACCGACGTAGTTGACCTCGTCCTTGGCCAACGCGTACTGGGTGCGGCCATGGGTCAGGGTCGGGTGCGGGATCAGCAACGGCAGCGGCTCGGTCATCGCCCCGTCGAGGTCCTCGTAGGTCCACACCGCGTGGACGCCCTCGACGTCGAGGACGGCGTCGACGTCGATCGACACGATCCGCGCGTGGGCGTGGGGGCTGCGCAGGACGGCGGCGTGCAGCGCGTCCGGCGCCACGTCGTCGAGATACCGACCGCGACCGGTGACGAACCGCTCGTCCTCGACACGCTGGACCTTGGCGCCCATCATCTTGGTCGTCATGCGGCACCGTCCTCGTCGGTCGACCGGGCCAGCTCGGCCGCGCGGCAGACCGCCTTGACGATGTTCTGGTAGCCCGTGCAGCGGCACAGATTGCCGGCGATCATGTCGCGTGCCTCGTCCTCGGTGGGATCGGGGTTCTCGGCGATGCCGGCGGTGATCGTGGTCAGGAAGCCGGGCGTGCAGAAGCCGCACTGCAGGCCGTGGCACTCGCGGAACGCCTGCTGCACCGGGCCGAGTCCGCCGTCGGGCTCGGCGAGGCCCTCGACGGTGGTGATGTCGTGCCCGGCCGCGGACACCGCGAACATCAGGCAGCTGCGCATCGGCTGGCCGTCGACCAGCACGGTGCAGGCGCCGCAGACGCCGTGCTCGCAGCCGACATGGGTGCCGGTGAGGCCGAGGTCGTGGCGCAGCGCGTCGGACAGCAGCCGCCGGGCGGGCACCGCCGCCGCGTGCTCGACGCCGTTGACGCTCAGCCGGATCTCGTGGGTCTGCTCGCTCACGAGCGCTCCTCCCGTGCGTTCTCGTAGGCCGCGGTGACGACCCGCGCGGTCAGCACCCGGGCGAGGTGCGCGCGGTAGTCGGCCGTGGCGTGGATGTCGGTCTCCGGGTCGAGGGTGGCGAGGGCCGCCTCCGCCCCGCGCGCCAGCGACGCGTCGCTGATCTCGCCGCCGAGCGCCTCGGTCAGGTCGACCACGGTCGGGATGTCGGAGACCGAGAGGTAGCCGGCCTTCGCCGACACCACCCGCTCGTCCTCGACCGCGACCACGGCCGCGACGCCGCACATGGCGTAGTCGCCGTGCCGGCGGGCGATCTCCTCGAAGGCCACCCCGCTGCCGTCCGGCAGAGCCGGGAAGAAGGCCTCGACCGCGATCTCGTCGTGGTGCAGGCTCGACTCGAGCGGGCCGACGTACAGCTCCTCGACCGGGATCGTACGACGCCCGCCGGGTCCGGCGACGTCGAGCGAGCCGTCGAGCAGCCGCAGCACCATCGGCATCTCGGCCGCCGCGTCGGCGTGGACCAGCGAGCCGACCGTCGTACCGCGGTTGCGGATGGTCGCGTGGGCGACGTTGGCGAGCGCGAGGGACACGAGAGGCTGCACCCGGGCGACCTCGGGGTCGCGGAGGACCGCGGCGTGCCGGGCGAGGGCGCCGATCCGGACGCCGTCGGCGCCGACCCGGACGTGGTCCAGGTCGGGCAGGTCGTTGATGTCGACCAGCACGGCCGGTGCGGCCAGCCGCATCGAGAGCAGCGGGACGAGGCTCTGTCCGCCGGCGAGGACCTTGGCCTCCGGGTGCCCGGCCAGGGCCTGGAGGGCTTCCTCCAGGGTCCCTGGCCGGACGTAGTCGAACGGTGCGGGCTTCACAGCCTCTTGGTCACCTCTCCCGATGTGGCCTCGGCGCTGCGTCCCTTCACGGCGTGGAAGAAGACGATGACGAGGATGGTGCCGAGGGCGATGCCGCCGAGCTCGAAGTCGTCGGTGACCTTGAGCGTGACGCCGCCGATGCCGGCGATCAGGCCGCCGGCGAGGCCGACCATGTTGACCGGGTTGCCGAAGTCGACGTTGTTCTCGACCCAGATCTTGGCGCCGACCAGACCGATCATGCCGTAGAGCACGACGGTGATGCCGCCGAGGACGCCGCCCGGGGTGGCGTTGACGATCGCGCCGAACTTCGGGCACAGGCCGAGCAGGATCGCGACGATGCCGGCGACGTAGTAGGCCGCGGTCGAGTAGACCTTGGTTGCCCCCATGACGCCGATGTTCTCGGCGTAGGTCGTGGTCGGCGAGCCGCCGAAGACGCTGGCGAACGCGGTGGCGGCACCGTCGGCGGCGATCGCGCGACCCATGTAGGGGTCGAGGTTCTCGCCGGTCATCTCGGCGACGGCCTTGACGTGGCCGGTGTTCTCGGCGATGAGGGCGATGACGCCGGGCAGGACGAGCAGGATGAAGGTCATCGAGAAGCTCGGGCCGTGGACGACCGAGACGCCGTCGGCGAGCTTGCCGCTCGGGAAGCCGATCCAGTCGGCCGCCTTCACGCCTGCCCAGGAGACGCGGTCGTGGGCGACCGGGTCGGGGCCGGTCGGCAGCACCGAGGTGATCGAGCCGAACATCTTGTCGGCCAGGAACGAGATGACGTAGCCGAAGATGAGGGCGAGGAAGACCGCGATCCGCGACCAGAAGCCCGGCAGCAGGACGGCCGCGCAGACCATGAACGCCGCGGTGGCCAGCGCGATCCACTGGTCCTGGGGCCAGTAGACGCCCGCGACCACCGGGGCCAGGTTGAATCCGATGAGCATGACGACCGCGCCGGTCACGGCGGGCGGCAGGATCTTGTGGATCAGGCCGGATCCGGCGAAGTGGACCGCGACACCGATCACGGCGAGCACCACGCCCGCGACCAGGATCGCGCCGGTCACGTCGGCCGAGTCACCGCCCTGGGCGCGGATGGCGGCCACACCGGCGACGAACGAGGCGCTGGTGCCGAGGTAGCTCGGCACCTTGTTGTTGCAGATCAGCAGGAAGCCGATCGTGCACAGGCCCGAGAACATGATGGCGAGGTTCGGGTCGAGACCCATCACGATCGGGAACACGAACGTGGCGCCGAACATGGCGACCACGTGCTGTGCTCCCAGGCCGACGGTGCGACCCCACGGGAGCCGTTGGTGCGGCGCGACGGGTTCGCCGGGCGCCGGGTCGACTACCTCCCACTTGAACATCGACATGCTGAGTCCTCCTGAATCTGGGGCTGTACTCACTGGTGCCGCTGGGGCTCCCGAGGCTCACCAACCTATTGAGGGCCAGATCACACCTCACTGGCCACATTCGCCAAAGGATCCGGGGGAACTGCTGGCGGAAGTTGCCCGCGATTCAGCGACTGACGACCTCCAGCACCTTGAGCGCGACGGCGACGTCGAGGCGCAGGTTCTGGTCGGACGCGACCGGCCCGAGCAGCCGCTCGAGCTTCCCGACCCGGTAGCGCATCGTGTTGTAGTGGAAGAACTGCGTGCGCGCGGCCTCGGCCACGTTGAAGTTGGTGTTGAGCAGCACCTGCAGCGTCTCGCGCAGGGTCACCGCCTCCTCCGAGGTCCCGGCGAGCTCGCCGAGCACGTCGTGGGCGAAGGCGCGCAGCTCCTCGGTGTCGGGCACCATCGCGATCAGCCGGTGCAGGCCGAGGTCGTCGAACCAGGTGGTGGTGCTCGGTCCCCGGAACCGGCGCCCGACCTCGAGCGCGCGGCGCGCCTGGGTGTAGCTGTCGGGCAGCCCGGACGGGTCGGCGGCCACCCGGCCGACGCCGGCGGTGAACGGACGACGTCCGCCGCCCTTGTCGCCGGCGACGGCGACCACCAGGCGTCGTACCAGTGCGGCGGTGGCGTCCACGTCCTCGGCCGGCAGCACCGCCACCACCTCGGAGCCGAAGTCGGCGATCGGGATGGCCCGGTCGACCGACGCGGTCACCTGCCGCCAGGCGTTGGCGAAGCGCTCCTGCCAGTGGCGGCGGTCCTCGACCGACGCCGGGGCCTGGTACGACGGCTGGGGGTCGATCTGCGCGGCGAGCACCACCGTGGGGCGGGTCAGGTCCCAGCCGAAGCCGACGACGTGCTCGCGGACGAACTCGTCGCTGCCGGCCCGGCCCAAGAAGACGTCGCGCAGGAAGTCGCCGCGGTACTTGTTCTCCACCGCCGACACCGCCTGCTCGCGGGTGATCGACAGCGACACCGCGGTGGCCGCGCGCTGCAGGGCGACAACCTGCTGCGGCACCATGCCGTGCTCGGCGATCGCGACCAGGTGCCCGAGGGCCTGGTTGGGCGCGGCGAGCGGCTCGCGGTGGACGTGGGCGCCGGTCACCGGCTGACCCTCGTGGCCGCCCCGGTCCCCCAGCCACTCGACCCGCAGCCGGCCGGTCTCGTCGGTCAGCCCGGCTGCGGAGATCCGCTCGCGCATGGCCTCGTCGATGCGCGCCGCGCGCTCCCGCCCGTCGGTGGTCGTGATCGCGACGTGGACGTCGAGGGCGTCGCCGATGGCGGCGACCAGCTCGTCCAGGTCGGCGCCGGCCAGCACCAGCTGGGCGAGCGCCTCGGCGAGCTCCTCGGTGTCCATGACGCCATCGTCCGCGATACCGCCCCCCGCGGTGGCTATCAACTCTTGCCCGTCTTCTCCCCGGACGTTGGCAATGCTCACCATTCGATGCACCTTACCCAGCCGTTAGCGTCCCAGAGGTGCGAAGGCTCGATTCAGCAGCGGTCGGAGGTGCCGGCTCACCGGCGCTGCGTGCCCTGCTCGACGGCCCGCGGGTGAGCGGAGTGGTCGTCCACGCCGGGCGGCAGGCGGCGTACGCCGACCTCGGCGGGCAGGTCGTGGGCGTCCTCGCCCAGGGTGCGGTCCACCTGCCCTGCGGGGTGCTGACGTCGCTGCCCGCCCTGCCCGACGTCGCGGTGGGCGACCCGGTCGCCATCGGCGGCGGCGTCCTGCGGATCGGCTCCCTGAGCGTGGCGGTGACCCGGCTGGTCTCCTTCGCGCTCCCACGACTGGCTCCCGTCCCGGCCCACGCCGACGTCTCCCCGGCCCGCGACCAGCTCCCCGCCGACGCCCTGGACCTGCTCGCCGCGGGCGACCCGGCGGCGGTGCCGGCGCTGCTCGGTCGCGGCGACGGGCTCACCCCCGTCGGCGACGACGTGCTGGCGGGGTGGCTGGTCGCGGCCCGGGCGACCGGCCGCGACACCGGGACCGTGGCGGCCGCGGTCCACGCCCACCTGCACCGCACCACCGTCCTGTCCGCCGCGCTGCTGCGGCACGCGATCGCCGGCGAGGCGATCACCCCGTTCCGCACCGCCCTCGCCACCGGAGCGGTCGCCGACCTCCTCGCGGTCGGCCACACCTCCGGCGCCGGGATGCTCCTCGGCGCCGACCTCGCACTCTCCGCATCCATCACCCATGAAGTCCTTGAAGGGAGCACTCGATGACGCATCAGCACGTCGAGATCCGACCCGGTGCCTACGCCGACAGCGTCGCACTGCTGCAGGTCAGCCGGGACGTCGCCGCCACCCCCGGCGTCGCCGCCGCGCAGGTGGCGATGGCCACCGAGCTCAACGTGGAGGTGCTCCAGGGCATGGGCTTCACGCTGCCCGCCGCCACCACCAACGACATGGTCGTCGCACTGCGGCTCGACGACGAGTCGGCCCTGCCCGCGGCGCTCGCGGCCGTCGACGCCGCGCTCGCCGCGGCCCGCAAGGGCTCCTCGGGCGGCGAGGTCACCGCACCGCCCCGCACCACCGCCTCCGCGCTGCGCCGCGCCGGCGGCGACCTGGCCCTGGTGTCGGTTCCCGGCGCGTCCGCGCTGGTCGAGGCGATGGACGCCCTCGACGCGGGCGTCGACGTGATGATCTTCAGCGACAACGTGCCGGTCGAGCAGGAGCTCGCCTTGAAGCGGATCGCCCGCGACCGCGGCCTGCTCGTGATGGGCCCGGACTGCGGCACGGCGGTCGTCGGCGGCGTCGGCCTCGGCTTCGCCAACACCGTCTCCCCGGGACAGGTCGGCATCGTCGCCGCCTCCGGCACCGGGTGCCAGCAGATCCTCGCCCTCCTCGACGCCGCGGGGGTGGGCGTCGCCGCCGCGCTCGGCGTCGGTGGGCGCGACCTGTCCTCGGCCATCGGCGCGATCTCCACCACGACCGCGCTGGACCGCCTCGACGCCGACCCCGCGGTCGAGCACATCGTGGTCGTCTCCAAGCCGCCGGCCGCCGAGGTGGCGGCCGCCGTCGAGAAGTACGCCGCCGACCTCGCCACGCCGGTGCGCTTCGCCCTGCTCGGCGCCGGTCAGCCCGACCTCACCGCGCAGACCGAGGCCCTGCTGGGCGACCTCGGGATCGCCGTACCGCAGTGGCCGGTGTGGGGCACCGCCGCCGTCGCCGCTCCCGACGGGGGCAGCGCGCTGCGCGGCCTGTTCGTCGGCGGCACCCTGTGCGACGAGGCGATGCTGCTCGCCGCGGCCGAGCTCGGCGGCATCCGCAGCAACATCCCGCTCTCGCCCGAGCTGGCGCTCGACACGAGTCTCGTCGCCGAGGGCCACCTGATGATCGACTTCGGCGACGACGGGCTCACCCGCGGCCGCGCGCACCCGATGATCGACCCGACGCTGCGCCTCGAGCACCTCGCCAAGGTCGCCGCCGACCCCGAGACCGCCGTGATCTTGATGGACGTCGTGCTCGGCCACGGCGCCCAGGACGACCCCGCTGCCGAGCTCGCGCCGGCGATCGCCGCGGCCCGCGCGGTGCGCGACGTCCCCGTCGTCGTCGCCTGCGTCGGCACCTCGACCGACCCGCAGGGACTCACCCGTCAGGCCGAGGCGCTGGCCGCCGCCGGCGCCGAGGTCCACCTGTCCAACGCCGCGGCCACCCGCCGCGCCATCGCTCTCACCGGAGGCGCCCGATGACCACCACGTCCCTGCCCAGCGTCGCCCCGATCGCCGTCGCCGCCGTCGGCGCCGACATGTTCGCCACCGCCGTCGCCGACCAGGCCGTCGCGGTCGAGCGGGTCGACTGGACGCCGCCGATGGACGGCACCGCCGCCGACCTCGCCACCGTCGCCGCCGACCCGCTGCGCCGCGACGCCAACGCCCTCGCGGTCTCGCGGATGCTCGACGTCCAGGCGATGCTGGTCGGCGTCGCGCCGGCGTCCGAGCTGCTCGGCCTCGAGAAGGGCCAGTTCCTGCACGCCGGGCCGCCGATCGAGTGGGCCCGCGCCTCCGGCCCGCTGCGCGGCGCGCTGATGGGCGCCGCCGCGTTCGAGGGCCTGGTCGAGGACCCGGAGGACGCCGAGGCCCTGTTCGCGTCGGGGTCGGACGTGTCCCTCGAGCCGTGCCACCACCGCAGCGCGGTCGGCCCGATGGCCGGCGTGGTCTCGCCCTCGATGTGGATGTTCGTCCTCGAGGACCCCGCCACCGGTCGGCGTACCTACTGCTCGCTCAACGAGGGCCTCGGCAAGGTGCTGCGGTACGGCGCCTACGGCCCCGAGGTGCTCCAGCGGCTGCGCTGGATGCGCGACGTGCTCGGCCCGCTGCTCGGTGAGGCGGTCAGCGCCGCCGGGCCGGTCGACGCGACCGCGATCCTCGGCCAGATGCTGCAGATGGGCGACGAGGCCCACAACCGCAACCGGGCCGGCACCCTGATGCTGCTGCGCGACCTCGCCCCGTCGCTGGTCCGCTCGTCGCGCTCCTCGGAGGAGGTCGCCGAGGCGTTCGCCTTCATGGGCGGCAACGACCACTTCTTCCTCAACGTCGCGATGCCGGCCTGCAAGCTCGCGCTCGACGCCGCACGCGACGTACCGGGCTCGACCATGGTCGTCGCCATGGCCCGCAACGGCACCGACTTCGGCATCCAGGTCTCCGGCACCGGCGACGAGTGGTTCACCGGTCCCGCCCAGCTCGCCGACGGCCTCTTCCTCGGCGACTACGGTCCCGACGACGCCAACCCCGACATCGGCGACTCGGCCATCACCGAGACCGCCGGCATCGGCGGCTTCGCCATGGCCGCGGCCCCCGCCATCGTGCGCTTCGTCGGCGGCACCGTCCCCGACGCGCTGGCCACCAGCCGCCGAATGCGCGAGATCACCATCGGCGAGAACAACCGCTGGCCGATCCCCGTGCTCGACTTCGCCGGCGCCGCCACCGGCATCGACGTCACCTCCGTGTGCCGCACCGGCATCCTGCCGCAGATCAACACCGGCATGGCCGGCAAGGTCGCCGGCGTCGGCCAGGTCGGCGCCGGCCTGGTCACGCCCCCGGCGTCGATCTTCCCCGCCGCGCTGGCCGAGCTGGCCCGGCGCACCCGGGAGCGTGCCTGACCGCGCCTGATCAGCCGACGCGGTCGATGACCAGCGGCCGGGGCACGTACGGCGTCCCGGCCGCGGCCACGTCGTAGCCGCCCTCGAGCGCGGCGAGCGCCCGGTCGAACCGCTCGGGCGTGTCGGTGAGCAGCGTGAACAGCGGCTCCCCCGCACGGACCACGTCGCCCGGGCGGGCGTGCCACACGACGCCCGCGCCGGCCTGCACGGGGTCCTCCTTGCGCTCACGACCGGCACCGAGGCGCCAGGCGGCGATCCCGACCGACAGCGCGTCGAGCCGGGTGAGGACGCCGTCGGCCGGCGCCGTCACGACGTGCTGCTCACGCGCGACCGGGAGGGCCGCGTCCGGGTCGCCGCCCTGCGCGGCGATCATCGCGCGCCAGGCGTCCATCGCCGAGCCGTCGGCGAGCTTGTCAGCGGGATCGATGCCGTCGCGGCCGGCGCCGGCGAGCATCTCGCGCGCCAGGGCGAGGGTGAGCTCGACGACGTCGGCCGGTCCCCCACCGGCGAGCACCTCGACCGACTCGGCGACCTCGATGGCGTTGCCGGCCGTGAACCCGAGCGGCACGGACATGTCGGTGAGCAGCGCGACCGTCCGGACGCCCGCGTCGGTGCCGAGCGCGACCATCACCTCGGCCAGCTCGCGCGCCTTGTCGACGTCCTTCATGAATGCGCCACTGCCGACCTTGACGTCGAGCACCAGCGCGCCGGTGCCCTCGGCGATCTTCTTGCTCATGATCGACGACGCGATGAGCGGGATCGCCTCGACCGTGCCGGTGACGTCGCGCAGCGCGTAGAGCTTCTTGTCGGCGGGCGCGAGGCCGTCGCCGGCCGCGCAGATCACCGCGCCGACGTCCTCGAGCTGCGCCAGCATCTCCTCGTTGGACAGCAGCGCGCGCCAGCCCGGGATCGACTCGAGCTTGTCGAGGGTGCCGCCGGTGTGGCCCAGGCCCCGCCCGGACAGCTGGGGTACGGCGACCCCGCACGCCGCGACGAGCGGCGCCAGCGGCAGCGTGATCTTGTCGCCCACGCCGCCCGTGGAGTGCTTGTCGGCGGTCGGCCGCGACAGCGAGGAGAAGTCCATCCGCTCGCCGGACGCGATCATCGCCGCGGTCCAGTCGGCGATCTCGCGACGGTCCATGCCGTTGAGCAGGATCGCCATCAGCAACGCGGACATCTGCTCGTCGGCGACGGCCGCGCGGGTATAGGCGTCGACCATCCAGTCGATCTGGCTGGTGGTCAGGATGTCTCCGTCGCGCTTGGCGTGGATGACCTCGACGGCATCGTGCTTGCTCACGATGCGTTTGTACCAGTCGTGTCCACGCCGGCGACCCGGTCCAGGTCGGCCGGCCCGAAGGCCTGCGGCAGCACCTCATCCATCGCCAGCACGCCCTGCGGGGTCAGCACCTCCAGCGCGGCGCCGCCGAACTCCCACAGCAGCTGCCGGCAGCGGCCGCACGGCATGATCACCTCACCGGCGCCGTTGACGCACACGAAGTGGGTCAGCCGGCCCCCGCCGGTGGCGTGCAGCTGCGAGACCAGCCCGCACTCGGCGCACAGCGTGACGCCGTACGCCGCGTTCTCGACGTTGCAGCCCACCACCAGGCGACCGTCGTCGGCGAGCGCGGCGGCGCCCACCCGGTAGCCGGAGTAGGGCGCGTAGGCCCGTGCAGCGATGTCGTTCGCCGCCTGCGTGAGAGTGTCCCAGTCGACCACGCGGCCACCGTAGCCGTCGCGAGGATCTTCCGCATGGGCAGGTTTCGACGGGAAATGTCCCAAGTTGGTAACCGTTTCGACGAAGGCGCTTCCCGCCAAGCGGTCCTTGGGTGAGGATGCACCGGAGTACCGGAACCACTATCCCTGCCCTGCCCTCCGAGCCGGGCGTCGATCTGGAGGACATCTGTGAAGACCTGGAAGAGGACGACGGCCGTGGCGGCCGTGGCGCTCATGGCGAGTGCGGCCCTGGCCGCGTGTGGCGATGCCCCGGACGACGAGGGCAAGAAGGGCTCGGCGAAGAACGACTTCCTCCCCTGCATCGTCTCCGACGCGGGCGGTTTCGACGACAAGTCGTTCAACCAGCTCAGCTTCGAGGGCATCAAGGAGGCGGCCGACGAGCTCGGCACCGAGTACAAGGACGTCCAGTCGAAGACCGACCAGGACTACGCCCCCAACCTCGAGAACCTCGTCGGCCAGGGCTGCGACCTGATCGTGACCGTCGGCTTCGCGCTCTCCGCCGCGACCGTCGAGTCGGCGAAGGCCAACCCGGACATCGAGTACGTCCTCATCGACGACGCGGCCGACAACGACTTCGACGGCAACAAGGACGCCGACAACATCAAGCCGATCCTGTACGACACCGCGCAGGCCGCCTTCCTCGCCGGCTATGCCGCGGCGGACTACACCAAGACCGGTGTCGTCGGCACCTACGGCGGCCAGCCGTTCCCGACGGTCACCATCTTCATGGACGGCTTCAAGCAGGGTGTCGACTACTACAACCAGCAGAAGGGCAAGGACGTCAAGCTCATCGGCTGGGAGGGCAACGACAAGGGCGTCTTCACCGGTGGCTTCGACGCCAACGAGAAGGCGACCAACACCGCCAAGTCGATCCTCGACAAGAACGCCGACGTGATCTTGCCGGTCGGCGGCCCGATCTACCAGGGCGCGCTCACCGCGATCAAGGACTCCGGCAAGGACGTCGCGCTGATCGGCGTGGACGCCGACTTCTTCGAGACCGACCCGAGCACCCAGGACCTGGTGCTCACCTCGATCCTGAAGAACATGAAGACCTCGACCATCGAGACCGTCGTCGCCGCGGGCAAGGGCGAGTTCGACGCCGAGGCCTACGTCGGGACGCTCGAGAACGACGGAGTCGGCCTGGCCCCGTTCCACAACTTCGAGTCGAAGATCTCCCCGACGCTCCAAAGCGAGCTCGACGAGGTCAAGAAGGGCATCATCGACGGCAGCATCCCGGTGACGTCGTACCTCGACAAGTGACGACGGCTCACCTGCGCTGACGCAGGGTCCGGGGGAGGTCGGCAACGACCTCCCCCGGACGCATTCCCGCTCCGGAAAACGCCCGTGCGTTCACGGTGCATCTGCTGGCTTCTCCACGTCCGCTCCGAGAGGATCCCTCCATGACGCTCGAACTCCGGGGCATCACCAAGCGCTTCGGCCCCCTGGTCGCCAACGACCGGATCTCCCTCACCGTCAACGAGGGCGAGATCCTGGCCCTCCTCGGCGAGAACGGCGCCGGCAAGTCGACGCTGATGAACGTCCTCTACGGCCTCTACCAGGCCGACGAGGGCGAGATCATCCTCGACGGCGCGCCGCTGCGGATGTCCGGACCGGGCGACGCCATGGCCGCCGGCATCGGCATGGTTCACCAGCACTTCATGCTGGTGCCCGTGTTCACGGTCGCCGAGAACGTCATGCTCGGCAACGAGTCCACCGGCTTCGCCGGCACCCTCGACATCGACGCCGCGCGCCAGCGGGTCCGGGAGATCTCCCAGCGGTTCGGGTTCGACGTGAACCCCGACGCCCTGGTCGAGACCCTGCCCGTCGGCGTCCAGCAGCGCGTCGAGATCATCAAGGCGCTCTCCCGCGACGCCCGCGTCCTCGTGTTCGACGAGCCGACCGCGGTGCTCACCCCGCAGGAGACCGACGAGCTGATGGAGATCATGCGCCAGCTGCGCGCGTCGGGCACCGCCATCGTCTTCATCAGCCACAAGCTGCGCGAGGTCCGCGCGATCGCCGACCGGATCACGGTCATCCGCCGCGGCGCGGTCGTCGGCGAGGCCAGCCCCACCGCCACCAACGCCGAGCTGGCCGCGCTCATGGTCGGCCGCCCGGTCGAGCTGACCGTCCACAAGGAGCCGGCCCAGCCCGGGCCGGACGCGCTCGTCGTACGCGACCTGCGGGTCACCGACGAGAACGGCCACACCCACCTCGACGGGATCAGCTTCTCGATCGCGCGCGGCGAGGTGCTCGGCGTCGCCGGCGTGCAGGGCAACGGGCAGACCGAGCTCACCGAGGCGATCATGGGCCTGCAGCCCCATGTCCACGGCTCGATCCGCCTCGGCGAGCACGAGCTGGTGGGGCGCTCGGTCCGCAAGATCCTCGACGCGGGCGTCGGCTTCGTCCCCGAGGACCGCCAGGTCGACGGCCTGGTCGGTGGGTTCACGATCGCCGAGAACCTGATGCTCAACCGCAGCCACGGCAAGCCCTTCGTGTCCGCCGGCACCGTCCGCAGCGGCTTCCTCGAGGACTTCGCCCAGCGCAAGCTCGTCGAGTACGACGTCCGCGCGTCCGGCATCCAGGCCAAGGCCAGCCAGCTCTCGGGCGGCAACCAGCAGAAGGTCGTCGTCGCCCGCGAGCTGTCCCGTGACCTCAGCCTGCTCGTCGCCGCCCAGCCGACCCGCGGTGTCGACGTCGGCTCGATCGAGTTCATCCACAAGCAGGTGGTGGCGACCCGCGACTCCGGCGTGCCGGTGCTCCTGGTCTCCACCGAGCTCGACGAGATCGTCGCCCTCTCGGACCGGATCATGGTCCTCTACCGCGGGCAGGTGGTCGGCATCGTCCCGGCCGACACGCCGCGCGAGACCCTCGGCCTGATGATGGCCGGCGAGCGCCCGGAAGGAACGGCCGCGTGAGCACCAACGACCAGACCCCGCCGGCGCCCCTCGAGGAGCCGACCCCGGCCGAGCAGCGCGATCCCCACGAGCCGGGCCGCTTCGACGGCGTGCTGCGCGAGATCGTCGCCGGCAACGCGATGGTCGCGGTGCTCTCGGTCGTCCTCGCGGTGATCGTCGGCTCGCTGATGATCCTGCTGACCGACGAGAACGTCCGCGACACCGCGGGCTACATCGGCGCCCGGCCGGGCGACTTCTTCAACGCCGTGTGGACCTCGATCTCCGACGCGTACGCCGCGCTGTTCCGGGGCGCCGTCTACAACACGAACCTCGACGGCTTCCAGGGCCGGATCCGTCCGCTGACCGAGACCCTCAAGTTCTCCGGGCCGCTGATCCTGGCGGGCCTGGGCGTCGGCCTGGCCTTCCGCGCCGGCATGTTCAACATCGGCGGCCGCGGCCAGATGCTGCTGGCCGGCGCCGCCGCCGGCTGGGTCGGCGTCAGCGTGGACCTGCCGACGGTGCTGCACCTGCCGCTGGCGATCCTGGCCGGCGCCCTGGCCGGCGCGCTGTGGGCCGGCATCGCCGGCTTCCTCAAGGCGCAGAGCGGCGCCCACGAGGTGATCGTCACGATCATGCTCAACTACGTCGGCTACTACCTCGTCTTCTACGCCCTCTCCAAGCAGGGACTGCTCCAGGCGCCGGGCTCGCTCAACCCGAAGTCGAAGCCGATGCCCGAGTCGGTGATCCTGCCCAAGCTGCTCGGCGACCGGTTCAACCTGCACGCCGGCTTCCTGCTCGCGCTGGTCGCCGTCGCCGTCGTGTGGTGGCTGCTCAACAAGTCCGCGCTGGGCTTCCGGTTCCGTGCCGTCGGCGAGAACCCCGACGCCGCCCGCGCGTCCGGCATCGACGTGGGCCGCACCTACCTCGTCGTGATGCTCATCGCCGGCGGCCTGGTCGGCCTGGCCGGCGTCAACCAGATCCTCGGCACGACGACCAGCGGCGTCACCGTCGACCTCGACGCCGGCATCGGCTTCGACGCGATCACCGTGGCCCTCCTCGGCCGGTCCCGCCCGCTCGGCATCCTCGCCGCCGGCATCCTGTTCGGCGGCCTCAAGGCGGGCGGCTTCTCGATGGCCGCCGCCGAGGGCATCCCCGTCGAGATCGTGCTGGTCATCCAGTCGCTCATCGTCTTGTTCATCGCCGCTCCCCCGCTGGTGCGAGCTATCTTCCGGCTGCCGAAGGAGGCGACGGCATGAGCGACACCAAGATCACCGTCCCGGTCCCGGCCGACGCCGCCGAGCCGGCCGCCGTACCCCTGCGGACCATGCTCAAGGCCCCCATCATGCTGGGCGTCGTCACGGTCCTCGTCGCGCTGCTGGTCGCCCTGGGCGCGCGCTCGGGCGACACCACCTTCCAGCTCGCCGCGGAGACCGACTTCTTCGACCTGCCCGAGATCACCCTGCCGTCCACGGCCACGGTCGTCGTGCTCGTCGTGCTGCTCGCCGCCTGCACGGCCGCGTCGGCGCTGCTGGTCAGCCGCGGTCGCCGTACGCCGCTGTGGCTGGTCGGGCTGTTCGCCTTCCTCGCCATGACCGCCTTCCTCACCTGGGCGGCGGCCGGCGAGAGCCTGACCGTGATCGGCCTGCTCGGCGGCTCGATCACGCTCGCCGTGCCGCTCGTGTTCGGCGCTCTGGGCGGCGTGCTCGGCGAGCGGGCGGGCGTCGTCAACATCGCCATCGACGGCCAGCTGCTCTTCGGCGCCTTCGCGGCCGCGATGGTCGGCACCATCGTCGGCTCCCCGTGGGGCGGCCTGGTCGCCGCGATGCTGGCCGGCGCGCTGGTCGCGCTGGTGCTCGGCTTCTTCGCGATCACCTACTTCGTCGACCAGGTCATCGTCGGCGTCGTGCTCAACGTGCTGGTGATCGGCCTGACCAGCTTCCTGTTCGGCCAGGTGCTCACCGAGAACCCCGACAGGCTCAACGCCCCCGAGCACTTCTCCCGGCTGCCGATCCCCGTCCTCGGCCAGATCCCAGTCATCGGACCGGTGCTGTTCCGGCAGACGATCCTGGTCTACCTCATGTACGCCGCCGTCGTGGTCGTCGCCTGGGCGCTCTACCGCACCAAGTGGGGCCTGCGGGTCCGCGCCGTCGGCGAGCACCCCAAGGCCGCCGACACCGTCGGCATCAAGGTCAACCGCACCCGCTACACCACGATGCTCATCGCCGGCCTGATCGCCGGAGCCGGCGGCGCGACGTACACCCTGGTCTCGGTGCCGCAGTTCGGCGAGGAGATGACCGACGGCGCCGGCTACATCGCCCTCGCCGCCGTCATCTTCGGCCGCTGGGACCCGGTGCGCGCCACGCTCGCCGCGCTGCTGTTCGGCTTCGCGTCGAACCTGCAGCTCGCGCTGTCGGTGATCGGCTCCCCGGTGCCCAGCCAGTTCATGCTGATGCTGCCGTACGTCGTCACCATCATCGCCGTCGCCGGCCTCGTCGGCGCCTCCCGCGCCCCGGCGGCCGACGGCGTGCCGTACCGCAAGGGCTGAGGGCGGGGCCGCTGCAGGAATCACCTCCTCGGCGGCGATCCCGTCGCTTCTTGCCCGTTGTAATGGGCAAGAAGCGACGGAGCCGGCCAAGAAGTAGCTCCGTCGTCCCGTTGTCCACAGCCGCCAAGATGTCGGCCTGATCGGCTTGAGTGACGGGCACCCTGCTCGACATGTTCCTGCCCTCCGACGACGCACGCCTGCTTCCCCTTCACCTTCGACGCGAGCTCCTGGCGTTGGGGCACACCGACAGATCGCTCGCCGTCGCGGTGAGCCGTGGCGATCTCGAGCGGCCGCGCCGCGGCGCCTACGTCGACGGCCCGACCTGGCGAGCAATGTCCGAGGACGAGCGCTACGCCGTACGATGTCGCGCCGCCTTCGCCCAGGCCAACACCGAGGTCATCCTCAGCCACGTCTCGTCCCTGCCGTTCGAGACCGCTCCGCTGTGGGGATTCGATCTGCGCGAGGTTCATCTCACCCGGGAGGACGGACTGGCCGGGCGTCGGGAGCGGGGCGTGCGCCGTCATGCCGGCAAGCTCCTTCCCGGTGACGTCGTCGAGACGAACGGGCTTCTCATCACGGCACCGCTCCGCTCGTCGCTCGAAGTCACGATGCTCGGCAGTGCCGAGGCAGGACTGGTCGTCGTGAATCACTTCCTGCATCGAGGCGATTTCGACCTGGAAGCGCTTCGCGCCCGGTACGACGCCACGATGGGCCACTGGCCGAACTCACTCCCGACAGACCTGGTTCTCCGCCTCGCCAACCCGCTGGTCGAATCGGTCGCCGAGACCCGTACCGACTACTTCTGCTTCCGGCGCGGGCTGCCCCGTCCCGTTGCACAGTACGAAGTCTGGGACGGCAGGGTCCTGGTCGCCCGTTTGGACTTCGCGTTCCCGGATCTCGGGTTCTGGATCGAGTTCGACGGACGGGTGAAGTACGAGCGCCATCTGAAGCCCGGCGAGTCCCCCACCGATGCGATCCTGCGTGAGAAGCGCCGGGAACAGATGGTGGCTGAGGTCACCGGCTGGCGTTGCCTCCGCATCACCTGGGCCGATCTGGAGACTCCCGACGCACTCGAACGTAGGATCCGCCGCTTGATGGAGTCCGTCGCCCATGAGCGAGCCCGGCGCAGGACGTCATGAGCTGGCGGCGCCGTACTTCTTGACCGTTGCCCACGCTCCTTGGCCGTTGCAGCGGGCTAGAAGTGTGGGAGTCACCTCCTCGGCGGCGATCCCCACACCAACCTCAGCCGCGGCGATGCACCCGCACGACGTTGTTGGCACCCTTGACCCGCACCTTGGTCTTGCCGGCGCGGACTTTGACGGTGTTGTTGGCGCCACGGATCACGACCTTGCGCAGCTTGCGGTACGTGACCCGGTTGTTGGCGCCCTTGACCTTGACCTTCGCTCCGCGCTCGGCGACCACCTTGTTGTTGGAGCCGACCAGCACCGCGCGGTCGAGGGCCGCGATCCGCAGGTCGACGTTGCTGGCCTGCACTCGCGCGCGCGGCGCGGCGGCGGCGGTGACCGAGTTGTTGGAGCCGGTGACCACGACGGGGCCGAGGGCTCCGGTGGCGGTGACGTCGACGTTCGCGCCGGTCACCATCACGGTCGTGGCGCTGGTCAGGGAGACGGAGAGGTTGCTGCCGTTGAGGATCACCGCCGCGCAGGCGCCGGTGAGCGTGTAGTCCTCGGTGCTGTCGTCGATGGTGACCGGGCCGCCGGTGCAGTCGAGGGTGAGCGCCGCGTGGGCCGGCGCCGGGAGGAGGGCGGTGGCGGCGCCGACCAGGGCGAGGGCGGCGAGGGCGGCGGCCGGGGTGCGCGTGGTCCGAGACATGCCTGCACCCTTGCCGGGGACCGGCGGGCCGAAACCCTGATCCCCCGTAGCCCGTCGCGGCTAGGCCTGGGCCAGCGCGTTGACCGCGACGCCGGCGAGCATCCGGGCGCCGTGCCCGATGGCGGCCTCGTCGACCTCGAAGTCGCCCTGGTGGAGGTCGAAGGTGGGACCGCCGGGGCTGCGGGTGCCGAGGCGGAACATCGCGCCGGGGACCTGCACGAGGTACCAGCCGAAGTCCTCTCCGCCGAGGCTCTGCTCCACCTCGGTGCGGTGGTGCAGGCCGAGCAGGTCGTCGGCGGCCGCGGCGATCATCGCCACGCTGGCGCGGTCGTTGACGACGGGCGGGACGCCCTGGAGGTAGTCGACGTTGGCGATGACGCCGTAGGGCCGCACGATGTCGAGGACCGCCTCGCGGACCACGGCCTCGCACGCCGCCCACGCCTCGGCGTCGAGGATCCGGACCGTGCCGCTGGCGATGCCGTGGTCGGGGATGACATTGGCCGCCGAGCCGGCGCGGAGGATGCCCCACACGACGCTGACGCCGGCGCGCGGGTCCATCCGCCGGCTCAGCACGGCGGGCAGCTCGCTGGTGATCTTGGCCAGCGCGAAGGTCAGGTCGCCGGTGAGGTGGGGGCGCGAGGTGTGCCCGCCGTTGCCCTCGAGACGTACGTCGATCCGGTCGGCCGCGCTGGTGATCGGACCGGACCGCAGGCCGACCGCGCCCACGTCGACCGAAGGGTCGCAGTGCAGGGCGAAGATCCGCGCGACGCCCTCGAGCGCACCGTGGCTGATCAGGTGCCGGGCACCGCCGGGCATGACCTCCTCGGCCGGCTGGAACAGCAGCCGCACCCGCCCCCGCAGCAGGCCCTGGGCATGCAGCTCGGCGAGCGCGTGCCCGGCGCCGACGAGGGCGGTGGTGTGGACGTCGTGCCCGCAGGCGTGGGCGACCCCGGCGACGGTGCTGGTCCAGGGGTCGGTGGTCAGGTCCGCGACGGGCAGGGCGTCGAGGTCGGCCCGCAGCGCCACCGTGGGCCCGCTCTCCCCCAGATCGGCGATCACGCCGCTGCGCGGCATCCGGCTGATCCGCCAGCCGGAGCGCTCGAGCTGCTCGACGACCCGCCCGGAGGTGCGCTGCTCCTGCCAGGACACCTCGGGGTGCCGGTGGAGGTCGCGGCGCAGCTCGACCAGCTCGTCGTCGTACTTCGCGACGACGGAGTCGACCAGGGTCAGCGCTGCGTCCACCACCTCTCCAGACTATGCCGCCTCAGCGATCGGCGTCGTAGGCCGCCAGCAGGCGGTCGGCCGCGAGGGGCGCGGTGAGCTCGCCGCCCAGCAGCGCCGAGCGTACGTCGGCCTGCACCGCCTTCACGCCGGGGCTGTGCCGCAGCCGCTGGTCCAGCTCGTCGCGGACCAGCGCCCAGGTGAAGTCGAGCTGCTGCTCGGCGCGCTTGTGGGCCAGCCCGTCGGCGCCGAGGTGGTCACGGTGGCGGAGCACCTGATCCCAGACCTCGTCGACCCGGGCGCCGGTGAGGCCGGAGCAGGTGACGACGGGCGGCGCCCACTCGGCGTGCCCGCGGACCAGGCGCAGCGCGCCGGCGAGGTCGCGGGCGGCCACCCGGGCCTCCTGCTCGCGGGCCGGGTCGTCGGGGTCGGCCTTGTTGACCGCGATCACGTCGGCGATCTCGAGGATGCCCTTCTTGATCCCCTGCAGCTGGTCGCCGGTGCGGGCCAGGGTGAGGAACAAGAAGGTGTCGACCATCCCGGACACGGTCACCTCGGACTGGCCGACGCCGACGGTCTCGACCAGGACGACGTCGTACCCGGCGGCCTCGAGGACCGCCATCGCCTGGGTGGTCGCCCGGGCCACGCCGCCGAGGGTGCCGGCCGACGGCGAGGGGCGGATGAAGGCGTTCGGGTGCGCCGAGAGCGTCGCCATCCGGGTCTTGTCGCCGAGCACCGAGCCGCCGGTGCGCACCGAGGACGGGTCGACGGCGAGCACGCCGACCTTGTGCCCGGCGGCCGTCAGCAGGCCGCCGAGCGATTCGATGAAGGTCGACTTGCCGACGCCGGGCACGCCGGAGATGCCGACCCGCACGGCCGGCGTCCGCTCGGTCGCGTCGCCGGCCAGCGCCAGCAGCAGCTCGCGCGCGGTCTCGCGATGCCGAGGCGCGGTCGACTCGACCAGCGTGATGGCCCGCGCCATGGTGGCGCGGTGCCCGGCACGCAGGCCGGCGAGCAGGTCGTCGACCTGCATCAGTGACCGAGGGTCGTCCGCAGCCTCGCCAGCAGGTCGAGCGCGGACTCCGCGATCACCGTGCCGGGGAGGAACACCGCGGCGGCGCCCATCTCCTTGAGGGTCGGTACGTCGTCGGGCGGGATCACGCCTCCGATGACGACCATGATGTCGTCGCGGCCCTGCTCGGCCAGCGCGGTCTTCAGCGCGGGCAGCAGGGTGAGGTGGCCGGCGGCGAGCGACGACACACCGACGATGTGCACGTCGGCGTCGATCGCCTGCTGCGCGACCTCCTCGGGCGTGGAGAACAGCGGACCCACGTCGACGTCGAAGCCGAGGTCGGCGAAGGCGGACACGACGACCTTCTGACCGCGGTCGTGTCCGTCCTGGCCCATCTTGGCGACCAGGATGCGCGGCCGGCGTCCCTCGGCCTCGGCGAACTCGTCGGTGGCCACGCGGGCCTGGGTGACGAGGGTGTCGCCCTCGCCGTCGTTGGCCAGGTTGGCCTCGTCCCGGTACACGCCGCTGATGGTACGGATCACGGCCTGGTGGCGGCCGTAGACCTTCTCCATCGCGTCGGAGATCTCGCCGACCGTGGCCTTGGCGCGCGCGGCGGCGACGGCCAGGTCGAGCAGGTTGCCCTCGCCGCTCTCGGCGCTGCGGGTGAGGGCATGCAGGGCGGCCTCGACGTCGCCGCCGTCGCGCTCGGCGCGCAGCCGCTCCAGCTTGGCGACCTGCTGGCGGTAGACCTCGTCGTTGTCGACCTTGAGCACCTCCAGCGGGTCCTCGGCCGCCAGCCGGAAGGTGTTGACGCCGATGACCTTCTGCGCGCCGGAGTCGATCCGCGCCTGGGTGCGGGCCGCGGCCTCCTCGATGCGCATCTTCGGGATGCCCTGCTCGATCGCGGCGGCCATGCCGCCGGCGGCCTCGGCCTCCTGGATGTGCGCCCACGCGCGCTCGGCGAGGTCGTGGGTCAGCTTCTCGACGTAGTAGGAGCCGGCCCACGGGTCGATGGTCTGGGTCGTCCCCGACTCCTGCTGCAGCAGCAGCTGGGTGTTGCGGGCGATGCGCGCGGAGAAGTCGGTCGGCAGCGCGATCGCCTCGTCCAGCGCGTTGGTGTGCAGCGACTGGGTGTGGCCCTGGGTCGCGGCCATCGCCTCGATCGCGGTGCGCCCGACGTTGTTGAACACGTCCTGCGCGGTGAGCGACCAGCCGGAGGTCTGCGAGTGGGTGCGCAGCGAGAGCGACTTCGGGTTCTGCGGGTCGAACTGGCGCACCAGCCGGCTCCACAGCGCGCGGGCCGCGCGCATCTTGGCGACCTCCATGTAGAAGTTCATGCCGATCGCCCAGAAGAAGGACAGGCGGGGCGCGAACTGGTCGATGGTCAGGCCCGACTCGAGGCCCGCACGGATGTACTCGACGCCGTCGGCCAGCGTGTACGCCAGCTCGAGGTCGGCGGTCGCCCCGGCCTCCTGCATGTGGTAGCCGGAGATCGAGATCGAGTTGAACCGCGGCATCTTCTGGCTGGTGAACGCGAAGATGTCGGAGATGATCCGCATCGACGGCGCCGGCGGGTAGATGTAGGTGTTGCGGACCATGAACTCCTTGAGGATGTCGTTCTGGATGGTCCCCGAGAGCTGCTCCGGCTTCACCCCCTGCTCCTCGGCCGCGGCGATGTAGAGCGCGAGCACCGGGAGCACCGCGCCGTTCATCGTCATCGAGACGGACATCTGGTCCAGCGGGATGCCGTCGAACAGGGTGCGGGTGTCGTAGATCGAGTCGATCGCCACGCCCGCCATGCCGACGTCGCCGCGCACCCGCGGGTGGTCGGAGTCGTAGCCGCGGTGGGTCGCGAGGTCGAAGGCGACCGAGAGGCCCTTCTGGCCGGCCGCGAGGTTGCGGCGGTAGAAGGCGTTGGACTCCTCCGCGGTGGAGAAGCCGGCGTACTGCCGGATGGTCCACGGCTGGGTGGTGTACATCGTCGGGTAGGGCCCGCGCAGGAACGGGCTCAGGCCCGGGAAGGTGTCGAGCGCGTCGAGGCCGGTGAGGTCGGCGGGCCCGTACGACGGCGCGATCTCGATCCCCTCGGGGCTCTTCCAGCCCTCCCCCCGGGGCGGGGTGGGCGCGGCGGCCGCGGCCTGGTCGGCGGCGAGCGAGAGGCCCGCGAAGCTCTTCGGAATGCTCATGCCAGGGCCTCCCGGGTCCGGTTGAGGAACGCCAGCGCGTCGACACCCATCGCCGCGCTGTCGTCGACGCTGTGCCCCTCTCCTAGGGCAGTGGCCTTGCCGGCGATGATCACGTGGCTCGCGCCGGCCTCGCGCAGGGCGGCCGCCGCGGCGGCGCCCCACTCGTCGTAGACCGCGTCGGTGCCGGCGAGGCAGACGACCGGCTGGCCCTGGTAGGCGGCGCGCAGGTCGTCGACGCCCGCCGTCGCGCCGGCGACCTCGACCGCGATCCCGCCGGCGGCGAGCAGGTTGCTCACGAAGGTGGCGCGGGCGGTGTGCTGGGCGATGGTGCCGAGCGTGGCGAGGAAGACCGGCTTCGCGGCGGGCTCGTCGCGCAGCGCCTCGAAGGAGGCGCCGTAGCGGCGCACCCGGTCGTTGAGCGGGTCCGCGTCGCGCTCGGGCAGGGTCTCGCCGAGGTTGGGGAACTCGCTGACGCCGGTCAGCGGGCGCCTGCGGCGGGCGATGTCGGCCTCGCGCTCCTCGACCACGGCCGCGATCCGGGCGCGGAACGGGTCGAAGTCGTGGCCGTCCTCCCACTCGGACTCGAGCTGCTGGAACTGCGCCCAGCCGGCGGCAGCGAGGTCGGCGGTGAGCTGCTCGACGGCGTACGCGCCGCCGGCCGGGTCGGCGACCGCGGCGACGTGGGACTCGTCGATGAGCAGGTGGTTGACGTTGCGCGCGATCCGGCGGCCGAAGCCGTCGGGGCGGCCGTTGGCGCTGTCGAAGGGCAGCACGGTGACTGCGTCGGCGCCGCCGACACCGGCGGCGAAGGCCGCGACGGTGCCACGCAGCATGTTGACGTAGGGGTCGTACTTGCTGAGCATCGGCCGGCTGGTCACGGCGTGCTGGCGCTGGGCGACCGGGCTCTCGACCCCGCTGAGCTCGAGGACTCGCGCCCACAGCACCCGCGCGGCCCGCAGCTTGGCGATGGTCGGGAACTGCTCGTCCGTGGCGGCGTACCGGAACTCGACCTGGTCGGCCGCGTCCTCGACCGACAGACCGTGATCGGTCAGCCAGTGCAGGTAGGCGACGCCGACGGCGATCGACCAGCCGAGCTCCTGCCCGTCGCTGGCACCGAGGTCGTGGGCCGCGGTCGCGTCGACGACGATCGCACGGACGTCGTTCTGGTTCGCCTTGCGCGCCAGCGTCTGCAGCTCCGCGACGGCCTCGTCGACCGCGAGCGGGATGTCGCGCAGCATCACGCCGAGCGGGTCGATGCCGAGGTTGCTGTCAGGATGCTTGGCGCCGGGCAGGGCCAAGAACGCCTCTGCCACCTGCGTGGTCGCCGACGGCGCGTCGAGGACGACGGGCGCCAGGTCGAGCAGCACGTCCTTCAGCGTCGCGGCCACGTCGGTCTCGGCGTCGGCCGCCAGCCACAGGCTGGTCACGCCCCCGTCGAGGTCGACCAGCGCCGCCTCGTTGGCGAGCTGGGCGTCGGGGCCGGACACCAGGCTGCGGATGTCCCACGCGCCGCGGCGGGTCGGACGTACGGCGGTCGCCGGGCCACCCGGCAGACCGAGCGGCGTGATGCCGATGCCGTCGAGGGTGGTGCGGGTCAGCTTGTCCCACACGGCGCTGTCGGGGTCGCTGTCGCCGAGCTTGCGGGTCTTGCGCAGCACGGCGGCGGTGGCGGCCTCCCACTCGGCGCGCGTGTGCGCGTCCTCGGGCTGCGCCAGCGTCAGGGGCGAGTCAGTCACAAGCGGCAAGCCTATCTGTGACAGCGCTCCTGTTACCGAGGTGTGAGATATCTCCGCCTACTGCCGGGTAGCCGATGCGCGATCCCGTGGGCCCGGACCTACGACGACTCGGCGTGCGCAGACCAGTCCGGCAGCTGCTGGAGGGACCAGCGGTTGCCGTCGGGGTCGGAGAAGTACACGAACCGGCCCCACGGCTGGTCGTCCACCGGAGTCACCTCGATGCCGCGGCCGGCCAGCTCCGCGCGGACCGCGTCGGCGTCGGCGACCACCGCCTGCAGGTTGTCGAGCGAGCCGGGCGGCATGGTGGTGAGTCCCTTGCCGATCGCGATCGAGCAGGCCGAGCCCGGTGGCGTGAGCTGCACGAACCGGACCTCCTCGCTGACCGTGTGGTCGTGGTCGGCGTTGAAGCCGGCCCGCACGTAGAACTCCTTGGCCCGGTCGACGTCGGTCACAGGCACGGTCACCAGCTCGAGCTTCATGTCCATGCCCGCCACGCTAGGTGACGGCACCGACAACCGTTCACCCCGACGCCACCCGGCCGGTGACCTCCCGCCATGTCGGAGGCCCACCGTGGCGACATGAGGATCGCCTTGGCCACCGAGTCGTTCTACCCCGCCGTCGACAGCACCACCACGACCCTGAAGGCGACCGTCGACCGGCTGGTCGACCACGGCCACGTGGTGCGGATCATCGCCCCCGGCCCGGGGCTGGCGAGCTACCGCGGCTGCGACGTCGTACGGGTCCGGCCGCTGGAGCCGACGGGGGCGCAGGTGCGCGACGCGATCGAGCGGTTCGCGCCCGACCTGGTCCAGGTCCACTCCCCCCGCGCCGTGGGCCGCAAGGCGCTCAAGCATGCCGCCCGCGCCGGGGTCCCGACCCTCGCCGTCGAACAGTCGCCGGTGCTCGACCTGGCCGCCGACTACTGGCGGGCCAAGGTCGCCGAGCGCGCCGACCGGGTCCTGGTCACCTCGCCGTGGATGGTCGGGCGGGCGGCCGAGCTCGGCGTCGACGCCGCCCTCTGGGAGCCGGGCGTGGACCCGCTCGCGTTCACCCCCACGCTGCGCGACCCGTGGCTGCACCAGTCCTGGTCGCGCGCCAGGTCGGGCAGCGGCCAGGTCGTCGTCGGGTACGTCGGCGGCCTGCACAAGGCGGCCGGCGTACGGCGTCTGGCGGCCCTGGCCGACGTCCCCGGGATCCGGCTGGTCGTCGTCGGCGGTGGACCGGACCGCGAGTGGCTGGCCCGGCGGCTGCCGGGCGCCCGGTTCACCGGGCCGCTGTCCGTCGGCGACCTGACGGTGGCCGTACCGACGCTCGACGTCCTCGTCCACCCCGGCGAGCACGCGACCGACTGCCACGCGCTGCGCGAGGCGGGCGCGTCCGGGGTCCCGGTCGTCGCTCCGCGAGCCGGCGGTGCCCGGACGGTGGTCGAGCACCTGCAGACCGGTGTCCTGTACGACCCCGCCGACCCTCGCGATCTGGTGCGCGCGGTCGCCGCGGTGGCCGCGGACCCGTACCGCCACCTGCTCGGCGCCGCCGGTCGGGAACGGGCGCTGCGGCGGACCTGGGCCGAGGCGGTCGACGCGCTGGTCGCGACGGCGTACCCGCTGCCGGCGCCGGTCGTGGCCTGAGCTCAGGCCACGATCCCGACGACCAGGTTGATGGTGGTCGCGATGATGGCCGCGCCGAAGACGTAGGACAGCAGACAGTGACGCAGCACGACGGCCCGGATCGCGCCGCTCCGCACGGCGGTGTCGGAGACCTGGTAGGTCATGCCGAGGTTGTAGCTGAAGTAGAGGAAGTCCCGGAACGCCGGCGGCTCGGGGCCGTTGAAGTCGATCCCGCCGTGGGCCTCGGAGTAGTAGAGGTGGGCGTAGCGGGTCGCGTACATCAGGTGCAGCGACGCCCACGCCGCGAACACCCCGCCCAACGCCACCGCGGCGTCCGCGCGGCCGGTCACCGAGGTGCCGACGAGGAGCAGCGCGACCACGCCACCGAGCCCGCCCAGCGCGGCCGCGCCGACGACCACCTCGTCGACGCCGGGGCTCAGGTCCTCGTGGGTCGCGTTGACGCGGGTCGACTCCGCGTCCATCGGCCACAGCACGAGCCAGCCGAACACGACGTAGACGGCACCGGCGACCGCGATCGCCAGCAGCACGGCGAGCTGCGCCTCCACGAGCGAGCCGAGGAGGGCGGCCGCGGCGCCTGCGCCGACCGCGGACAGCAGACGCGGCCAGGCGGTGGCGATCAGGGGCGGGCGCTTCACGTCCCTGACTCTAGGGAGTGCCGAGCCGTAGGGTGACCGCCATGCTGCTGCGCCGGTTGGAGTACCTCGCCGCGCTTGCCCGTGAGGGCCACTTCGGACGGGCCGCCGAGGCGTGCCACGTCACCCAGCCGGCGCTGTCGGCGGGCATCCGCAAGCTCGAGCAGGAGCTCGGCGTGCAGGTCGTCAAGCGGGGCCAGCGGTTCGAGGGGTTCACGCCCGAGGGCGCCGAGGTGCTGCGCTGGGCGCAGCGGATGCTGGCCGAGCGACAGTCGCTGGACCAGACCATCGCCTCGATGCGCGGCGGACTGACCGGCACCCTGCGGATGGGCGCGATCCCGACCGCCCTGACCGTCGCCTCGCTGCTGACCACCCCGATGCGCGAGCAGCACCCGCTGACCACCTTCCTGCTGCTGTCGATGTCCTCACGCGAGATCGTGCGCCGCCTCAACGACTTCGACATCGACGTCGGCATGACCTACGTCGACGGCGAGCCGCTGGGCCGGGTGCGCGTGGTCCCGCTGTACCGCGAGCGCTACCTCTTCCTCACCCCGACCGACGGCGCCTACGGGAGCGCCGAGACGGTGACCTGGGCCGAGGCGGCGCGCTCGCCGCTGTGCCTGCTGACCGGCGACATGCAGAACCGCCGGATCATCGACGGCCACCTCGCCGACACCGGCGTCGACAGCAGGGTCGTCGTCGAGACCGACACCGTCTCCGCGGTCTACGCGCACGTCGCGTCGATGGGCCTGTCGAGCGTGGTGCCGCACGCGTGGCTGCCGACCTTCGGCGTGCCCGAGGGACTGCGCGCGATCCCGCTGCCGAAGCCGCGGCGCACCCACCAGGTGGGGCTGGTCCTGGCCGGTCACGGGCCGGAGTCACTGGTGGCGCAGGCCCTGGTCGAGACCGCGCGCGGGGTGGACCTCAGCCCCTGACCGGCTCCAGCCGCACGATCACGCCCTTGGACGTGGGCGTGTTGCTGACCTCGGCCACGCTGTCGAGCGGGACGAGCACGTTGGTCTCGGGATAGTAGGACGCCGCCGAGCCGCGCGCCGCGGGGTAGGCGACGACCCGGAAGCCCTCCGCGCGCCGCTCGCTGCCGTCGGTCCAGATGCTCACGATGTCGACCAGGTCGCGGTCGGCGAGCCCGAGCTCGGCGAGGTCGTCGGGGTTGACCATGACGATCCGGCGTGCGTCGTGGATGCCGCGATAGCGGTCGTTCATGGCGTACGGGATGGTGTTCCACTGGTCGTGGGAGCGCAGGCTCTGCAGCACCAGATGGCCGGCCGGCGGCGCGATCATCTCGAGCGCGTTGCAGGTGAAGACGGCCTTGCCGCTCGGCGTCGGGAAGCGGCCCTCGTTGACCGGGTTGGGCAGCCGGAAGCCCCCGGGTACGGCGACGCGCGCGTTGAAGTCCTCGAAACCCGGCACCACCCGGGCGATCCGGTCGCGCACGAGCGCGTAGTCGGCCTCGAAGTCCTCCCACGGGATCACGCCGCCCTCACCGAGGGTGCGGCGGGCGAGTCGGCCGATGATCGCGACCTCGCTGAGCAGGTCGGGCGAGGCGGGGTCGAGCCGGCCACGGGACTGATGCACCTCGCTCATCGAGTCCTCGACGGTCACGAACTGCTCGCCGGTGGCCTGGACGTCGCGGTCGCTGCGCCCCAGGGTCGGCAGGATCAGGGCGGTCTCGCCGCACACCGTGTGGGAGCGGTTGAGCTTGGTCGAGATCTGCACCGTCAGCGAGCAGGACCGCAGGGCGGCCTCGGTGACGTCGCTGTCGGACATCGCCCGCACGAAGTTGCCGGCGACTCCGACGAACACCCGCGCCCTGCCGTCGCGCATCGCGCGGACGCCGACCACCGAGTCATAGCCGTGGTGGCGCGGCGGCTCGAAGTCGAACTCGGCGCCGAGCGCGTCGAGGAAGCTGTCGGGCACCCGCTCCCAGATGCCCATGGTCCGGTCGCCCTGGACGTTGCTGTGCCCGCGGACCGGGCACACGCCGGCGCCGGGACGGCCCAGGTTGCCGCGCAGCAGCAGGAAGCTGACCAGCTCGCGGATGGTGGGGACGCCGTGCTTGTGCTGGGTCAGGCCCATCGCCCAGCACACGATCACGCTCTTCGCGGCGAGCACCTCGCGATGCACCGCCTCGATCTCCGCACGGGTCAGGCCGGTCGCCTCGAGGACGTGCTCCCAGGTGACGGTGCGGGTGTGGGCGGCGAACTCCTCGAAGCCGGTGGTGTTGGCCGCGATGTAGTCGTGGTCGAGCACGGCATCGTCGGAGCCGGGCGCCGCTGCCTCGTCTGCCTCGAGCAGCAGCCGGTTGAGCATCTGGAAGAGCGCCAGGTCGCCGCCGGGGCGGATCTTGAGGAAGATGTCGGCGATCGAGGTGCCCCGGCCGATCACGCCACGCGGCTTCTGGGGGTTCTTGAACCGGAGCAGCCCGGCCTCCGGCAGCGGGTTGACCGCGATCACCCGGCCGCCGTTGCGCTTGGTCTCCTCGAGCGCCGAGAGCATCCGGGGGTGGTTGGTGCCGGGGTTCTGGCCGACGACGAAGACCAGGTCCGACTCGTGGATGTCGTCGAGGGAGACGCTGCCCTTGCCGATGCCGAGGGTCTCCCCCAGGCCGGAACCGCTCGACTCGTGGCACATGTTCGAGCAGTCGGGCAGGTTGTTGGTGCCGTACGCGCGGGCGAACAGCTGGAGCAGGAAGGCGGCCTCGTTGTTGAGCCGGCCCGACGTGTAGAACATCGCCTCGTCGGGCGAGGCGAGGCCGTTGAGCTCGTCGGCGACGATCCCGAGGGCGTCGTCCCAGCCGATCGGCTCGTAGTGGGTGGCGCCGGGCCGCTTCACCATCGGCTCGGTGAGCCGACCCTGGTGGTTGAGCCACATGTCCGACTTCGTGTCGAGCTCGGCGATCGAGTGCTCGGCGAAGAAGTCTCGGGTGACGCGGCGGGTGGTCGCCTCGTCGTTGACGTGCTTGGCGCCGTTCTCGCAGTACTCGTTCTTGTGCCGGTGCTTCGGGTCCGGCCAGGCGCAGCCGGGGCAGTCGATGCCCTCGGCCTGGTTGAGGCTGAGCAGGGTGAGCATCGTCCGCTTGGGCCCGGCCTGGGCCAGGGAGTACTCCATGGCGTGGGCGACGGCGGGCACGCCGGCGGCGTACGTCTTCGGCGGGGTGACCGTGAGGTCGTCCTGGGGGTCCACGTCCGGCCGCGACTTGCTCATGCTTGCAGGGTCCCTCGCGGCGCGTCGGCCGTCAAACATCATTCGCCCATGGCTTGATAGACAACGGTGATCACCGTGTTCTCGTGGGTGCTGGCCAGCCGGGCGCACATCGGCGAGGATCGCTCCGTGCCCACTCCCCAGGCCGTCCTCGCGCCCCTCACCGAGGCGGCGATCTTCCTGACACTCGCCCTCGACCCGGACACCGGCGACGAGGGCACCGCGACGGTTCGCGCCCTGCTCGCCGACGTGTCCGGGCTGCGGCGCTCGGTCGGGTTCCGCATCCCCGAGGGCGAGCTGACCTGTGTCGTCGGCATCGGCGCGCACGCCTGGGACCGGCTGTTCGACGCGGCCCGGCCCGCCCACCTCCACCCGTTCCGGGCGCTCACCGGCGCCCGGCACCACGCCCCGGCCACGGCCGGCGACCTGTTCGTCCACCTCCGGGCACACCGGATGGACCTGTGCTTCGAGCTCGCCCAGCACCTCACCGAGCGGCTGGGCGGCGTCGCCCGCGTCGTCGACGAGGTGCATGGCTTCCGCTCCTTCGACCAGCGCGACATGCTCGGCTTCGTCGACGGCACCGAGAACCCCGAGGGCGACGAGCGGGCCGCGGCCGTGCTGATCGGCGACGAGGACCCGTCGTACGCCGGCGGCAGCTATGTCATCACCCAGAAGTACCTGCACGACCTCGGCGCCTGGGACGCGCTGAGCGTCGAGGACCAGGAGCGGGCGATCGGGCGCACCAAGCTGTCCGACATCGAGATGCCCGACGACGTGTTGCCGAGCAACTCCCACGTCGCGCTCAACACCATCGTCGACGAGGACGGCGTCGAGCACGACATCCTGCGCGACAACATGCCGTTCGGCCGGGTCGGCGCGGGCGAGTACGGGACGTACTTCATCGGCTACGCCCGCGACCCCGGCGTCACCGAGCAGATGCTGGAGAACATGTTCGTCGGCAGGCCGCCCGGCAACCACGACCGGATCCTCGACTTCTCGACCGCGGTCACCGGCACCCTCTTCTTCGTCCCGACCGTCGACCTCCTCGACGCGGCGGACGACGACCCGGTGCCGCTGGGCACCACCGCACCCGCGACCTCCGCCGAACCCGCGACACCGACCGGTCCCGCGGACAGCTCACTGGCCATCGGATCACTGAAGGGAGGCCGCAAGGAAGCTGGAAGGTCGCGAAGCACCTCCGTCATCTCGACGGATGCGGCTGTCTCGCACCGGGTTTGATGGAGACATCGAAACCGGTGCGAGACACAGATGCCCTGCGTCACCCAGCCCGACGTCGTACGGCGCAGGGTTCCGGCGCATCGTGCCTGGCCGACGACCTAGCTGAGGAAGAGCGCGTTGCCGCCGACCATGCGCCACACCTCCTCCACCACCATGTCGACGACGTGGCCCGGCAGCATCTCCACGAACGGTTCGGCATCGGCCCGGTCGAACTTGTCGACGGCGCTCAGCACACTCTGCGCGTCGTGGACCAGGTCTGCCAGGATCGTCGGCATCTGCGCGGACTCACCAGCGCACGCTGGCCACCAGGGTGCGCTGGTGACAGCGCTGCGACGCCCGCAACGCGACACCCAGCGACACCTCGTTGCACTGGCCAGGTCACCGATGGCCAACGCCCGCCTGCGGGAAGGGCGGCCAGGGGTGCCGCGACCATCGCCGTCAGCGACCTCGCGCACGGGTCGACCAGGTGGGACTTGCCCACACCTCTTCGCCGCACAACAACACGCGCCGACCGCCGGAACCGCCAACGCCGAGCGCACCGCGCTCAAGTCAGCGCCTCGCCCTCGCCCGATTGTCCTCACCTGAGGACTCTGGCCAATTCGGCGGACCGCCACCTGCGATTCCGCCCTTTTCGGCCGGCACCCGTTCAGTCCGGATCGCCCTCGTCCACTCGCAGCACCCGCATCTGCATGGCCAGCAGGGAGTAGTAGCCGACAATGGTGGTCAGTTCGAAGACGTGCTCTGCGGTCAGCGGCGGCACGCAGCGGGCCCAGGTCTCGTCGTTCAGGTCGCCGTCGGCGAGAGCGGCGGTGACCTCGACGACAGCGCGTTCCACCGGGTCGGCCAGCTCCGGAACGCTACCCTCCCGCAGGCTGAGGATCTCCTCGCGGGACAGGCCGGCGGCACGTCCGAGGACCTGGTGGGCCGAGAGCTCGAAGCGGCTTCCTCGGTGCGCCGCCACGATCATGATCGACAGCTCCCGTGACCGAGGACTCAGGCGACCCCGGAACCGAACGGCCGCACCGAGTTGCTGCAGCGCGTGCCCGAGGTCGGGAACGAGTAGGAAGCCGCCGAAGGGCCCCCGGAGCGCGCCGTCGGCGTCTGCGAGGGCGAAGCCGCCGTCTCGGCGCGGCCCCGTCAGGATCGTCTCGTACAACTCGGTCTGGGCGGATGTCAGCTGCGCAGGCACCAGTCGTGGCTGCCGGCTTCCCGACCGGTCGGCCCCCGCCGACACCCCCACCGCTTCAGCTCCGGTTCGTCACGTGCGGAACGACGACGACCTTCATGTCCGGATTCTCCCGCTCGAGCAGACTGTCGATCGCTCGATCAACTTCCTCCAGCCCCACCGTCCGGGTCACCAGTGCTGCGGCGTCGATGGACTGTCGGTCGAGAATCCGGATGGCTGTCCCGAACTCGTCCAGGGTGCAACTGACTGCTCCGATCAGTGCGATCTCCTTCCGGATCGCCAACATCAGGTCCACCGTCGGCGGCTGCCGCGGCAGACCCAACAGGACGACCACGCCACCGAAGTCCACCAGCGAGATCCCCGAGGCGAGCCCGGCCGCAGTGCCGGAACACTCCAGCACCACACGCGGCGCTGCCGGCAGCGTGCCGACGATGTCGTCGGGTCCGCTGTCGACTCCCCAACTCCGCAGGCCGAGGCTCTCCAGTAGTTCACGCCGGGCTGGATTGGGCTCGATCACGACCACGCCTGCCCCGCTGCTGAGCAGCGCCAGCCCTGCCAAGGCTCCGATCGGCCCCCCGCCGACGATGACCACGTCGTCTCCCGGCCGAACGGCGGCACGGGAGATTCCATGCAGAGCGATCGCCAGTGGCTCGACCAACGCTCCGGTGACGTCGTCGACACCATCAGGCAGCGAGAAGCAGACCGCGGCCGAGGTGGTCACACTCTCGGCGTAGCCGCCGGGAACGACCCCGGTGCCGATCGAGCGCGCGGGCGCGCTCTCACACAAGTGGTCTTCGCCACGGCGA
This sequence comes from Nocardioides sp. S5-5, assembly GCF_054954065.1. Lineage (NCBI taxonomy): Bacteria > Bacillati > Actinomycetota > Actinomycetes > Propionibacteriales > Nocardioidaceae > Nocardioides > Nocardioides sp. S5-5. The sequence continues at coordinate 1,208,905 of NZ_CP199913.1, read as the reverse complement.
CACATCCGGCACTCGCCGCAGGCCACCGAGTGGTAGACCGCCACCCGGTCACCGACTTGGAGACTCTCGACCCCTTCACCGAGCTCTGCCACGACTCCCGCGACCTCGTGCCCGATCACATAGCCGACTCCGAACCGCTCGGCGTTGGGGCGCATGTGCAGGTCGGACCCACACACTCCGCACGCTCGGACCTCGACCCGGACCTGTCCCGGTGCGGGCGGCTCGGGCTCGACCTCACGCACTTCGATCTTGCGCTCGGCGTTGATGGCGGCAGCCCGCATCATCGGCTCCTTCTGATTCTGTACTGGTCGGCCGCGCCCCGTTGGTCGCGGTAAATCAGGCACCGATCCGCTCCCAGACCAGCACCGAGTGCTCGTCGTTGCCGCGGACCGTGCGCACCGGAGTGGTCAGACGCAGGGCACCGGTGTCGGAGGCGATCCGGGCCTCACGGACCATCTGCACCCCTTCCCACCCCGGAACAACACAGACCGCGATGGTGTGGACGACGACGCTGTCGTCGAAGGCATAGGAACCGGCGTAGCCGAACATGTCGTCGAAGGCCTTGCGGATCTCCGCGTCGGTACCCGCCTCGCGATCGGTCGAGGCCATTCGGTGATGGGCGAACGCGGCACGATCGCCGCGCACCATCAGCCCGGTCATCTGCCCTGAGTCGGTGTAGGTCAATCGGCCGAGGGGGGCCTCCCCGAGCGGATAGCTGATCTCACCGCTGGGATGTGCGTAGGACACCCACGACGACAGTGCCCAGGCTCCGAGGAGCTGGCCACGATCCTCCACTCGGGCCCAGCGGCGCTCGTCCTCTGCGCCACTCACTCTCGGACCTCGCCTGCCACGGTGACCACCTGGATCAAACCGTCGGCGTGACGACTGCGCAGCAGCTTCTTGTCGTACTTGCCGACCGAGGTGCGCGGGATCTGCTCGACCACGGCCCAGCTGTCCGGCACCTGCCAGCGCGCAACCCGCTGTGACAAGAAGGTGCGCAGCTCGTCGAAGTCGACCGCGGTGTCGGTAGAGACCAGGGCGAGTGGTCGCTCCTGCCAGCGCTCGTCGGGGATAGCGACCACTGCGACCTCACGCACGCTGGGATGGGCGACGATCTCGTTCTCCAGGTCGACCGAGCTGATCCATTCACCGCCGGACTTGATCAGGTCCTTGGACCGGTCCGTGATCTGCATGAATCCGGTCTGGTCCAAGGTGCCGACATCACCGGTGAGCAGCCAGCCCTCGTGGAACTTCTCCAGCTGATCCTCGCCGTGGTAGCGACCGGTGACCCACGGGCCACGGCAGGCGAACTGTCCGACGGACTCGCCGTCGGCCGGCAGCCAGGCGCCGTCGTCATCCAGGATCGCGCACTCGACTCCGGCGACCATCTGGCCGGTCCGGGTGCGCCATCGCCACCGGTCGGAGCCGGGCGAGTCCTTGGGCGGGCGCGCGATCGCGGCTACCGGCGAGGTCTCCGTCATTCCCCATCCCTGCAGGAGTTCGACACCCAGAAGTGTCTGGTACTCCTCCATCAGGCTGCGCGGCACGGCTGATCCGCCTGCGATCAGCAGACGCACACTGGTGAAGTTGACCTCGTGGTTGCGGGCATAGGCGATGGTGTCGGACCACACCGTCGGCACACCGGCGGAGAAGGTCACGCTCTCCTGTTCCACCAGGCGGCAGACGTGCTCGGCCTGAAGATGGGGGCCTGGCATCGCCTGATCGCAGCCGGCCATCCAGCTCGCATAGGGCATGCCCCAGGCATTGGCATGAAACATCGGAACGATCGGCATGACGACGTCGTGGTGGCTCAGCCCGAAGACGTTGGGCACCGACACGCCCACCGTGTGCAGGTAGGTGGAGCGATGGCTGTACACTACGCCTTTCGGCCGGCCGGTGGTGCCGGAGGTGTAGCAGACGGCGGCGGCGGAATTCTCGTCGATCTCCGGCCACGGGTACTCGTGCGCACGTGTCGAGATCGCCTCCTCGTAGTGGGCCCACGACTCTCCGCCGACCGGCGCCGGCAGCGTCGATGCACCGACCACGAGGACGTGCTCGATGCTGGGGCACTCAGCGAGGATCTCGACGACGAGTTCGACCAGGCCCGCGTCCACCACGACCACCCGATCGTCGGCATGGTGAACGATGTAGCGGAGTTCGTCGGCGGAGAGCCGCACATTGACCGTATGAAGGACCGCCCCCATCGAAGGCACTGCGAGGTAGGCCTCCAGATGCTCGTGGGTGTTCCACAAGAAGGTCGCGACCCGGTCTCCGGACCGGACTCCACGATCACTCAGGGCGTGGGCCAACTGCGCCGCCCGCCGACCGATGTCGGCATAGCTGTGCATCCGTGAGCCAGCCGGGTCGTACGTGACGACCCGGCTGGACGGGTAGTTGGCCACACCGTGCTGGAGGATCAAGCTGGTGGTCAGCTGACGATGATCCTGCATGGTGCTCTGCATGCTGCTTGCTTCCTTCCTCGCTGCAGCGACGAATCAGTAGGGCTTGTCGGCCGTGGCAACCAAGCGGGCAGATTCCTCGAACAGCTCCTCGGCAGCCAGGTTCGCGATGTCGATCTCGCGCCGGAAGGGCTGAGGCACGTCGACGCCCGTCTGGACGTACAGCTCGCACCGGTTCCCCTCGGGATCGAGGAAGTAGATCCCGATCGCGTTGCCATGGGTGACGACGTGCTGGATCCGAGTCTCATCTGCGACCAGCCGCTCGTGAGCCGCCTTGAGTGCCTCCGGGCTGGTGACCCGCCAGGAGATCTGGTTGACCAGCTTCCCCTCCTCCGAGACGTCGCGCCCGCCGACGATCACGAACTCGTGATGCTCCTCGCCCGGCCGGGCGGAGAGGAACACGATGTCGAGATGGGGGTCCTCGTCGGTGACGGTCAGCCCGACCACCCGCGAATAGAAGTCCCGCTGCTTGGCGAGGTCGTTGACATAGATGCCCACATGTCCGAGTTCTGCGATTCCAGTCATTGCTTTCTCGTGGCTTCTCTCGTGTTGGGGGGAACAGACGGGCGAGTACCCGGCTGCGCTCAGTACTCCTGGTTGCAGATCTGCTCGGCCGAATAGCCCCAGAGTTCGGCGGCCGCGAACTCGTCCTTGCCGGACACTGCCGGCAGCGGGATCGCGTTGACCTCGGAGGGGTCCTCGAACTCGGTCGGCATGGTCTCGCTGTTCGGCAACTCCTGGACCCCGTCGTTGACCTTGCCGTTCTCCAGGTACTTCACCGTCAGCTCCGCGGTGGCGATGCCCTCGATCACCCCGGACTGCAGGGAGGTCGCGAAGATCTGACCGTTGAGGTACGGGTCGACCGGCGTCGTGCAGTTGCCGTCGACAATGGTGACGTCCTTGCCCGGGGTCAGGCCATTCTGCTCCAGCACCTTGATGGCACCGGTGGCGTGGCGGCCGTCGAAGGCGTAGATGAAGTCGATCCCGTCCGACTTGTACTTGGGCACCAGAGTGGTGCCCGCCTTGAAGGCGTCGTCGGCGTTGGCGTTGTGCGTCTCGGCGAGCTTGTTGAAGGGCTGTCCCTTGGTCGCCTCATCGAAGGCAGCCAGGCGGTCGATGCCGCCCTGCTGGCCGGCGGTGGAGGTGAACACCAGCATGTTGCCGCCGTCGCTGTGGAGCTCGCGCCCCTCCGCGATCGCCGCCTCCCGAGCCTTGATCATGTTCTCTCCCAGGTTGGTTCCCGTGCGGGTGTCGAGGTTGCCGACGAAGAACTTGACGTACTCCTTGCCCTCGGGCAGGACCTGCTGGTTGATCTGGATGACCGGGGCCTCGCGAGAGAGCAGCCGCGTGTCATTGATGCCCGCAGAGGAGGTCGTCGGCCACCAGATGAACGCCGCCGCCTTCTCGCCGGAGGCGAGGAACTGCTGAACCTGCTGATCCTGCTCGCTCTGGCTCGCATTGTTGGTGATGACACGGACTTCGTATCCGTGCTTCTCCAACGTCTTCTTGACGCCGTCCTGCTGGCCCTGGATATAGGGCGCGAACGGCTGCAACGCGAACATCACGACAAGCTTGCTGTCATTGCCACCCTCGGAGGATGAACCGCCCGAGGACCCGCAGGCAGCCATCAACAGCGAGATGGCCGCACCTACCGCGATGCCGACTCTCAGCCTCTTCATTTTCACCACACCACTCCTAGGGACCGTCCGGCTCGCGCCGGTACGTGCGAAGTAAGACCATCCGGACTCGTCCCGAGATCACCGGATGCCTCACTGTTACGCAGGACAGTCAACTATGCAAGAGGTATCCGATAATTAGTTGAGAATCGACACTCATATTGAAAGTCGATGCCTTGGCTCGGGCGTCACAGACCAGCGTTCGACCTCGCCCGAGCCAGTGAGAACCACGAACTCAGTCGGTGATAGGGGCGGAGAGAATCACGTCCACCGTCCGCTGAATGTGCTTGGCGTAGTAGTCGACGGCCTTGTCGACGTCACGATCCAGGGCGGCCTCCATGATCTGGAGGTGCTCTTTCTTCGCGTCCGACCCACGCGCTCGACCACGCGCGATCGACCAGCGTCGATAGAGCTCCGCGGCCCCGAAGAGCCGCTTGGACAACTCGAAGAGATACCTGTTCTCGCAGGCGTCGAGCAGTGCCATATGGAACGCCTCGTGCGCGATGGCGAAGTCCTCGAGCGCCGCCGGATCGCCGTCCACCACGGGCTTGCGGCGCAGGTGGTGATGAGCCGCGATGACGCGTGCTTCCCACTCGACGTCACCATGCTCGATCGAAAGCCGCAGAGCGTGACACTCGTTCAGGCGTCGAGCCTCGGTCAACTCGCGCAACTCGTCGGTCGAGATGCCGGCGACCTGGAAGCCCCGGTTGAACTCGGCGCGCACCAGGTGCTGCTCGGCAAGGCGCGTCAGCGCCTCACGGACGACCCCGACACTCACTCCGAACCGGTCGCGCACCTCCGCCGGGGAGATCCTCGAACCCGGCTCGAGCCGCCCGGCGAGGATATCGCCGCGCATCTGGGTATAGACGTCCATTGCCAGCGTCTCAGCCGCTCCACGTCTCGCCATGAATCAATCTTACACTTGATGCTCGACTTTGACAGGATTGTCGATACAGGCCGTCAGCGACGCCAGTCAGTCGCGACCTCGTGGCGGATGAACACCCAACCACCATTGCCCTGCGAGCCGCTACGGATCCGGCTCAGATATCGCCCTTCCGAGTCGAGCCGGGTGCGATCAGGTGACCACTTGCGATAGCGAGACTCGACGCTCCACTCAGTCGCGGAGTCGTCGGCCCTGCTGACTCGGATGTCACGGACCACGTGACGACCCGGACGAGCGCCCGCGAAGAGGGAGGTCAAGAACCTCTCCACCTCCTCGGCACCGAACAACGAGCGGCCCCCTGGGGCGACGTAGTTCGCCTGCGCCATCAATCGCCCGAGACCTGCGGCGTCGAGCGCGTCCGCCCGCCTGCAGTATTCGACGAGGAGTCGGACTGCCTCGTCTCGCGCCTCTCCCTCGCCCGGGGAGCCGCTCATACCGCCTGGCCCTGCTCTTCGCCCACGCGCTGCGGCGGCAGGTCCAGCAGCTGGGCTGCTCGCCGCTCCGCCGCGTCGAGCGCATGACGCTCATTGACCCGTGCCACCACGAACTGAAGCGTGACCACGGCGAGAAGGAGGCTCCCGACCCACAGGTTGACGGTGTACGGCGCCGCACCGCGCACGCCCAGCGCCGAGGTGAGAACCGAGAGGATCGCCACCCCCAATGTCACGTGCAGCACCGTGCCGCGACCGTCCTGCAGGCTCACGCCACCGACCAGGATCGCCGCCGGGGCGAAGAGGAGCACGCTGCCGAAGGAGTCCGGAGTCGCACTTCCCCCCTTCAGACAGGCCATCGCCCCCGCCAGCGCCGCACAGGCACCCGAGAACGCGAACGCCATCATCACCGCGCGGCCGACCGGAACGCCGGCAGAGATGGCCTCCTTGCGACCACCACCCGAGGCGTACAGGCCCCGACCGGACCGGGTGTAGGAGATCCAGAGCCAGGCCCCCACGAAGACGAGGATGCTCAGGACCGAGTCCGGCGCCAGGAACTCCCAACGCTCGAGCAGCGGGTCGGTGATCGCGAAGTCCTTCAGCGAGATCGGCGCGTTGTCCATCGCGACGTAGGCCAGCCCTCGCAAGAGGATGAGACTTCCGATGGTGAACACCAGCGAATCGATCGCCAGTCGGAAGATCATCAGTCCTTGAAGGGCTCCGATGACCGCACCGACAAGCGTGGCGACCAGTAGGGCACCGACGAGACCGAGGCCTGCCGCGTGGATGGCGATCGCACCAGCGAGGGCCGCCATCGAACTCACCGACATGTCGAAGCCACCGACGAACACCGTGACGGCCATGCCGACCGAGATGAGACCGAGGACGGCGAACCCGGTCAACACGGAGTAGAGACTGGAGACACCGCGGAAGGCGGGCGTCGTGATGGCGAATCCGATCCACAGCGCCGCCAGGACGGCGACCTGGAGTCCGTACCTCGGGGCGAAGGCCCGTAGGCGAGTCATCTGCTATTTCCTCCTGCTGAAGGGCGACTGAAGAAGGACGATCACGCCGAGAACGAGAATCCCTTGGACCACGAGGCTGATGCCGTGCTCGACCTGATGCAGCAGGAGCGCGTTGGCGATCACCGCGATCAGGATCGCGCCGTAGGCAGAACGGATCGGCGATCCGTATCCGCCGTGGATGGCGGTGCCCCCGACCAAGAGCGCTCCGACCACGTCGAAGGTCAGGGTGCCGAAGAACTGGGTGTTGGCGGACTCGATGGCCGAGGCGCTCATGATGCCTGCGATCGAGGCGCCGACCCCGGCGATGACGAAGGCCCACACGGTGACCTTCGGGAAGGAGATCCCGCTGATCCGCGCCGTGTCTCGGTTGGCTCCGGTCAGCAACGACTCACGACCGTAGACGGTCTTCGCGCCCAGCCAGGTGAACACCGCAGTGACCAGCCCGAAGACGAAGACCACCGGTGCGATGCCGAAGACGACCGTCCCGCCCAGCCAGCTCACCGCGTTGTCGCCCATGCTCACGTTGTTGGAGTGCGTGAGCGAATCGACGACAGCGAGCATGATCGCGCCAGCAGCCAGGGTGGTGATGATCGGATTGAGACCGGCCGCGACGATCGATCCCTGCAGGCCGCCCACGACTCCGCCGAGGAGGATCACCGCGCCGATCGAGAGGAAGGGATCGACTCCCTGGCCGATCAGATAGGCGAAGGTCACCGCTCCGAGGACCGCCGCCTGCTGGGTGCCCAGGGAGAAGAAGTTGCCGGACAGGGTGACGAAGGTGGCCGTGACAGCGACGATCCCGACCAGCGAGGCGCTGCTCAAGATCGCCTTCATGTTGTCCTGCGTGGCGAATCCCGGAGTGACCAGGCCGAGCAGGACGCTCAGAACGGCGATGATGGCCGGCAACTGCCACGGCGTACCCGACAGCGCCCGCACGAACGCGGTTCCGCGGTGTTCTGGGGCCGACATCGGCGGTTCTGCCGGAGCATCGGCGGCGAGGGACGTAGCGCCCGCGGATGACTCGTTCATGAGGCGTGACGCTAGTCAGCCGAAGCCCGATAGTCAACTATGCTATGAATACTCGACACTTTTGAAAGGTGAGAAATGACCTCAACATCCCCCCGCGTCGCCCTGATCACCGGCGCCGGCCGCGGCCAAGGACGGGCACACGCAGTTCGCCTGGCACAGGAGGGGTGCGACGTCGTGGCCCTCGACCTGTGCGCGGACGTCGACACCGTCGCCTACCCCATGGCGACCCGCGCGGATCTCGAAGAGACGTGCGCCCTGGTCTCCGCCCAGGGACGACGAGCCATCCCTGCCGTCGCCGACGTACGCGAGCTCGCTCAGGTACGCGAAGCGGTCGACAGCGCGGTGACCGAGCTGGGTGGCCTCGACATCGTCGTGGCCAACGCCGGCATCATCACACTCGGCCGCAGCTGGGAGCTTCCGGAACAGGCGTGGCACGACGTCATCGGGACGAATCTCACGGGAACCTGGACCACCATGACCGCCGCCATCCCCCACCTGATCGAGCGGGGCGCAGGGTCCGTCGTCCTGGTCAGCTCCCTCGCCGGAATGCAGGGCCAGCGCAATGCGATCCACTACACGGCCTCCAAGCACGCCGTGATCGGGATGATGATGACCTATGCGAACGAACTCGCACCGTTCGGAATCAGGGTGAACTCCGTCAATCCGACCAACGTGGCGACGCCGATGCTGCTCAACGAGTCGATGTTCCGGATCTTCCGCCCGGACCTCGAGCAGCCGACCGAAGCCGACGCGACCGATCACTTCCGCCAGCTCAACCTGCTGCCGGTGCCCTATGTGATGCCCGAGGACGTCAGCGAGGCCGTGGCGTGGCTGACCTCCGACCGCGCCCGCTATCTGACCGGCGTGAGTCTGCCGGTCGACGCGGGCGGGGCAGTCAAGTCCTGAACGCGGACAAGCCGTTCGCCCACCCCGACAGGGAGGGCGAACGGCTTACAGCGACCGCGTGACTCAGGTGAGCAGGAGCCCGCCGTCCACGGCCACGACCGCGCCCGTGACGTAGCTGGATGCAGCACTGGCCAGGAACATCGCCGGACCCACCAGTTCCTCGGGGGCTCCCGCTCGAGCCGAGAGGATCCGGCGCTCGATCAGATCCTCGGTGAAGCCGGCCGGGAACTCATCGGTCATCTCGGTGGTGAAGAGCCCCGGAACCAGACAGTTGACCCGCACCCCACGCCGGGCGGTCCACTGCGCAGCGAGATCGCGCGTCAGACCCAGGACACCGGCCTTGCTCGAACTGTAGGCAGCCTGCGGCAGACCGCCACAGGTGAGGGCGAAGACGCTGCTCACGTTGATCACCGACGAGCCCGGCGGCATCAGCGGCAGGCACGCCTGAGCCATGAAGTAGGACCCGTGCAGATTCACCCGGACGATCCGGTCGAACTCCTCTGGCGACTCGCGCGAGGCAGGCACCGCACTCGCCGCCCCAGCGTTGTTCACCAGCACGTCGACTCGACCAAAGGCCGCTCCGGCGGCCGCTGCGATCTGCGCGCACTGCTCGCGATCGGTCACGTCGCCCACCACGCCCAGGCAGGAGCCGCCTGCGTCGCGGATCTCTCCCTGCGCCCGGTCGATCAGTTCCGCCCGGCGACCCGAGATCACCACATGCGCGCCGCGGTCAGCGAACCCACGGGCCAGCGCCGCTCCGATCCCGGTCCCTCCCCCGGTGATCACGACAACGCTGTCCTGCACGGCGAACAGGTCCGTGGACACTCGTTCTGTCTGCGTCATCTCATCTTCCCTGCTCGACCAGAGATCGGCCGATGATCTCTTTCATGACCTCGCTCGCGCCGCCCCAGATCCGCGTGATGCGTGCGTCGACGAAAGCCCGGGCCACCGCCGACTCGCGCATGTAGCCGTGCCCACCGTGCAGTTGCACGCAGGCATCGACCACCTCGCCCTGCATCTCCGAGGTATGGAGCTTGACCATCGCCGCGCGTTGCGCACTCAACTCGCCCCGCACGTGGTCGGCCACGCAGCTGTCGACGAAGGTACGAGCCACCTCGACCTGGGTAGCGAGCTCGGCCAACCGGAACCTGGTGCTCTGCAGCCCCGCGAGGGTGGTGCCGAACGCTCGACGAGCCCCCACATACTCACGGGTGATCTCCAGCGCCGAGGCCGCGTGCGCGACATTCGCGATCGAGCCATGCAGCCGCTCCTGCAGCAGTCGGCCCATCATCGCCGCGAATCCCTGGTTCTCCTGGCCCAACAGGTTGCCCTCGGCGACGAAGACGTCGGAGAAGAAGAGCTCCGCCGTGTCCGCCTCCGGCTGGCCGATCTTGTCCAGCACGCGCCCGCGGGAGAATCCCGGCGAGTCCGCCTCGACCACGAAGAGCGAGATACCGCGCGGCCCCGGATCTCCGGTGCGCGCCGCCACCACGACCAGATCGGCAGAACCTCCGTTGGTGATGAAGGTCTTGGCTCCGTTGAGCAGCCAGCCTCCCGCGGTCGGCGTCGCCCGGGTGGCGAGGCGGGCGATGTCGGAGCCGACGTCCGGTTCGGTCATCGCGATCGCCGCGATCGTCTCCCCGGAGCAGAATCCAGGTAGCCATCGAGCACGCTGCCGCTCGGTGGTGAGCTCCACCAGATACGGCGCGACGATGTCGTAGTGGATGCCCAGGCAGGAGGAGAAGGCCAGCGAACGAGCGGCGATCTCCTCGGTGAGGACCGCGCTGAAGCGATAGTCCTCCACACCCGACCCGCCGTACTGTTCGGGAACGCCGAGCCCGAGGAGCCCCAGGCTCCCGGCGGCCAGCCAATCACCGCGCTGCAGCCCCTCGCCGCCGGCGGGAAGGCCTGCAGCGAAGTGCCGTGCGGTCTGACGGAAGTCCTCGTGCTCTCGCTCGAGGTTCCGCCGGCTCACCCGTTCGCCGACCAGAGTCGGTTCTCCAGCGACCCGATGCCCTCGACGGTCGTGACCAGCACGTCGCCGTGCCCCAGGTAGACCGGGGGCTTGCGGGTGCCGCCGACGCCGCTCGGGGTTCCAGTGAAGATCAGGTCACCCGGCAGGAGCGGGCACACCGCGGACAGCTCGGCGATCAGCGTCGGCACGTCGAAGATCAGGTCGCTCGTGCGCGACTTCTGGCGCAGGTCGCCGTTGACCGAGCACTCCAACGCGATGTCGTCGCGATCGGCGAACTCCTCCGGCGTCACCAGCGCGGGACCGGTCGGGCCGAAACCCGGCATCGACTTCGCCAACGAGAACTGCGGAAATGCCGGAGTCCGCTGCAAGACCCGCTCCGACAGGTCCTGCCCTGCAGTCAACCCGGCGACATGGGCCCAGCCGTCCTCGGCACGGACCTTGTGCGCATAGGTGCCCACGACGACCACCAACTCGACCTCCCAATCGACCGTGCTGGTCGGAAGCTCGATCTCGTCAAACGGGCCGGCCAGGCAGGTGGGGAACTTGGTGAAGACGCCGGGGTTCGGCGGGACCTCTCGACCCGCCTCCTCGGCGTGCGCGCGATAGTTCAGCGCGATCGCGAACACCTGACGGGGCCGCGGCACCGGCGCACCGAGCTGCGCCTGGTCGAACCGGGTGCCAGCGCCGAACGATGCGGTGGAGGCCCACTCGCGGAACTCGTCCCACTGCTCGACGACGTGCTGGGGGTCGGGGCCGAAGCGGCCATCGGAGGCCAGCTCGATGTCAGCCGCAAGACCCTCGCCCACCAGGACCACGGCCCGACCGTCGAGATTCGCGAAGCGCATCTTTATCTCCACTCGTGCATTGACCGGCCGACTTTCGACCGCAAACGACACGTTACCAATGAATCGTTTCTTACGCCATAGTTGATTCTTGGTCAGGAGGACGCGGAAAGCTCGATCACGAATCCGCTGGGATCTCGCAGGTAGAGCAGCCGCACCGAGCTGCCGTCAGGGCGATCGACACGGACCGGACCGCGGGACTGGACACGCGCGCCGAACGAGATCATGCGATCCCTGGCCGCCTCCAGGTCCCGCACGCTCAGGCACAGGTGCGCCGCAGCCACCGCGCCCGGGGACGCGGTCGAGGCAGCGGCAGCACCGTCGTCGTACTGGAGGAGTTCGACGCGGGTCCCATCGGGCGCCAGGACGAAGGCGTTGGCGATCACCCGGACGTCGACACCCACGACCTGAGCGTTCATCTCGTCCTCGCGGGAGAAGCGACGCTCCAAGGCGAAGCCGAGCCCCTGGCAATAGAACTCCACAGCCTCATCGAGGTTGCGGCAGGTGATGCCGACGTGATGGACCCCCGAGATCCCGGCCGGATTGCCGTCGGCGACGCCATCGGACCCGCCCATGGGCGACGAGGTCATCGCCGCTTGACCGCCGACCCGGCGTCCACGAGCAGTTCCAAGCCAGTCACATAGCGCGACTGATCGCCAGCGAGCCACAACACCGCGTTGCTGATGTCCTCGGGCTCGACATAGGGGACGTCGATCAGATTGACACTGGCGAAACGCGGCTTCACGTCCTCGAGCGTCGGCTCCACCAAGTCGGGCGCGAAGACGCTGTAGGCACTCTGATTCAGGATCATGTCAGTGCGCACGTTTGTCGGATGGACCGTGTTCACCCGGATCCCAGCGGCGGAGAACTCGTTCGCCATCGACTTCATCAGACCCACGAGTCCATGTTTGGCGGAGACATAGTTGGCGATGTTGCGCGAGCCGCGAACCCCGCCGATCGATCCGATCAAGATCACCGACCCGCCGTTTCCCGCCTCAACCATGGGCGGCAGGAACGCCCGGCAGGTCCTCCACACGCCCGAGAGGTTGACGTCGATGACCTCCAGCCAGTTCTCCTCAGTGGACTCCAAGAAGGCCATCGGCGCCGAGATGCCGGCATTGGCGACGACCACGTCCACGCGCCCGAACTCCTCGGCAACCTGGCCGGCGAGCCGCTGCAAGCCAGGCAGGTCTCTGACATCGACCGTCGCCGCGATGACCCTGACCCCGAGCCCTTCGACGGCGCGTTGGGTCTCACGCAGGTCGTCCGCAGATGCGAGCGGGTACTCCGCGACGCCACTGGGCCCACAGGAGTCGACCAGGACGATGTCTGCGCCCTCCGAAGCGAGCCGCATCGCATGACTGCGGCCCTGACCCCTCGCCCCACCGGTGATGACGGCTACCTGCCCGTCGAGCTGACCCATTTTCGCCCCTTACGTCTGATCCACTGTGGGCCCATCGACCCCGGAACTCCATTTAATCGATTTTTGTCCGACCAATCAACCATCTACTGATTCAACGCTTGCCTTAAGAGAGTTGATTCCGTACGTTGACGGAGCACGGCACGAAGGCGATAGGAGCACCAATGAGCACCTCCAGTCAGGTTGTACCGCGACTCGCGGTCAAGGCAGTCTCGAAGCGCTACGGCGCGGTGCATGCCCTGCGCGACGTCGACCTGACCGTCATGCCCGGCGAGATCATGGCCTTGCTGGGCGAGAACGGCGCGGGCAAGAGCACCCTGGTCAAGGTCCTCTCCGGTCTGGTCGAGCCCGACGAGGGCCAGGTGAGCATCAACGGCTCTGTCATCTCGCTGCGCTCCAGCGCGGCGTCCCAGGCGGCGGGAATCGCGGTGGTCCAGCAGGAGTACAGTTCGATCCCCAGCCTCACCATCGCTGAGAACCTCTTCCTCGGCCAGGCTGCGGCGCCCCGGATCTGGCGGCGACGCGCCCTGGCCGCAGCTGCTCGACCGCTGCTCGAGACCGTCGGCCTCGACTATCTCGACCCCTCCGAGGTGCTCGCTGGACTCAGCGTCGCGGAGCGTCAGCTCCTCGAGATCGCCCGGGTGGTCGCGCGCGACAGCGGCATCCTCATCTTCGACGAGCCGACGGCCGCGCTCTCCGACACCGAGATCGAGCGCGTCCTCGGCGTGATCAAGTCGCTCGCGGCACAGGGTCGCTCGATCATCTACGTCACGCACCGATTGCGCGAGGTCTACGAGATCGCCGACCGAGTCACCATCTTCCGCGACGGCCAGCACATGGAGTCACAGTCCGTGGCCGAGATCCCGGTCGACGACATCGTCTCGATGATGCTGGGACGGCGTCTCAACCAGCTCTTCCCGGCCCGTGCGAACTCCTTCGGCGAGGCCCGACTCGTCGTCAAGGATCTCCTCGCCCCGGGTATCGCCGAGCCGATCAGCCTTCAGGTGCGTGCGGGCGAGATCCTCGGCCTCACCGGCCAGATGGGAAGCGGTGCCGGCGTCGTCGTCCAGGCCATCGCGGCACAGCATCCGCGAGCCGTCGGCAGCGTGGGGATCTCGGGGCGTTCGGTCAGCCTGCGCAGCCGAGCCGCCGGGATCGAGGCTGGCATCGCCTACTGCTCGGCAGACCGCAAGCACGACGGCCTCTTCCCACGCGTCCCCGTGGCCCGGAACCTCTCCTCACCCTGGCTGCGCAAGTCGAGCCGCTGGGGAGTGCTGAGCAAGCGCGCAGAGATGGAGCTCTCCGGCCGGGCGGCGAGTGCGATGTCCATCGATGCCGCCCGCATGGCCTCCGACGCCGATGTTCTCAGCGGCGGAAACCAACAGAAGGTGGCCCTCGGTCGATGGGTCGGCGGCGAGGCCGCCGTGCTGCTCGTCGAGGAGCCGACCCGCGGTGTCGACGTCGGCGCCCGAGCTGAGATCTACGACAAGATCCGGGCGATGTGCAATGAGGGGTTCGCGGTCCTGGTCGCCTCATCCGACACCGGCGAGATCGCAGGGATCTCCGATCGGATCGGCACCTTCTACCGAGGGCACCTCACCGCGATCAAGGACGCAGAGGAGTGGACTGACGCCAGCCTGCTCCGCGCCGTCATGCACGGCCCGGACGACGAATAGTCAGTCCGCACAGCCCTGGCCCGCCAAAACGGCGTTTGGCACCGATCAGCACCGCCGCCACAGGGCTGGCGGGGACGTCGGTGACCTGCCGGTCGCAGCGAGGCTCCCCACCCACGCATGAAGGATTAGGCTCCGTGACTGTCGCAGCCTCCACGGCCGCTCTATTCGAACCTCTGCAACTGGGCGCCGTCCACCTCCCCCACCGGATCCTGATGGCGCCGCTGACCCGGATGCGCGCCGACCCTGCCGGGGACGTTCCGACCGCCCTGATGGGACAGTACTACCGCCAGCGCAGCCAGGCAGCCCTGATCATCGCCGAAGGGGCGCAGATCTCGGCTCAGGCCAAGGGCTACATGGACACCCCCGGCATCCACACCGACGAGCAGGTCGCCGGTTGGGCCGCGATCACGGCGGGCGTCCACGAGGCCGGCGGCCTCATCGCCGCCCAACTGTGGCACGTCGGCCGGGTCTCCCACCCCAGCCTTCTCGACGGCGACCTCCCCGTGTCCGCATCCGCGCTCCCCTTCCGCAATCGGACCACGGTCAAGGGCGAGGACGGGCGTCCGCTGCGGGTGGATTGCCCCACGCCGCGCGCCCTCGAGGTCGACGAGATCGCCCAGATCGGCGCGGACTACGCCCACGCCACCGAACAGGCCCGGGCGGCGGGCTTCGACATGATCGAGATCCACGCGGCGCACGGCTACCTGCTCCACCAGTTCCACTCCCCGCTGTCGAACCAGCGCACCGACGCCTACGGCGGCAGCATGGAGAACCGGCTCCGCTTCTCACTCGCCGTCGTCGACGCAGTCGCCGACGCCTGGTCCGCGGACCGGATCGGGGTGCGCGTGTCCCCCTCCGGGACGGTGAACGGGCTCAACGACGAAGGCGGCGAGGAGATCGCGCTCGAGTTCGCGAGCCGCCTCAGCGACCGCGGGATCGCCTACCTGCACCTGTCCGAGCCGGACTGGGCCGGCGGCCCGCAGCTGTCCGCCTCGTTCCGCCATGCGCTGCGTTCGCGCTTCCCCGGAACGATCGTCGGCGCGGGCAACTACACCGCCGCCAAGGCCGGGGAGCTTCTCGACGCCGGCCTGATCGACGCGGTCGCCTTCGGCCGCTCCTTCATCGCCAACCCGGATCTGCCCGAACGGGTGCTCAGCGGGTCCGCCCTCAACGAGCCCGACCCCTCAACGTTCTACGGCGGAGGGGCGCGCGGGTACACCGACTACCCCAGCCTCTGAACTCCGCGACCGCCGAGAACGTCGCCGTGCTGCGCGGCTGGGCCGACGCGGTGACCGGCATCGGCGACGCGACACCCCACGACGCCGTACCGCTGGGCACGACGCCCGAGGCGTGGCCGCAGGCGGTCGCGACCGCCGTCGAGCGGCTCCTCCAGCAAGGCGTCGGCGGTCCCTACGGCCTCGCGCTCGGCAACGACGAGTACCGCGTCGTGATGGAGTCGACCGAGCACGGCGGCTACGCGCTGCGCGAGCACCTCGGCCGGATCGTCGAGGGTCCGATCGTGTGGACCCCCGGGCTGGCGGGCGGCGTACTGGTCAGCCAGCGCGGCGGCGACTACCTCCTCGAGGCCGGCCAGGACATCGCGCTCGGCTACGAGCGCCACGACGCGGAGACCGTGACGCTCTACCTCGAGGAGAGCTTCACCTTCCACGTCGCGACGCCGGAGGCGGCGGTCCGGCTCACCTCCTGAGCCGGGCGACCGGCAGGCCGGTAAGGCTTGCCTTACGTGCATATCTCACATGATCCGGGTCACCTACTGGTCAGTAGCGGGAGTAGCGTGGCCCCCCGTGGCATCGACGACGCGTCCTCAACTAGTGAAGGGCAGCCGTGCAGCGCGCACGACCATCGCCCTGAAATTGCTCATGGCCGTGAGTGGCCTGCTGTTCATCGGCTTCGTGCTGGGACACATGTACGGCAACCTCAAGGCCTTCGCGGGCGAGGAGGCGTTCAACGAGTACGCCCACCACCTGCGCGAGCTCGGCGAGCCGATGCTCCCGCACGAGGGCTTCTTGTGGATCATGCGCGTCGGCCTGCTCGCCGCGATCATCGTCCACATCGCCTGCGCGGTGATCCTCTGGCGCCGTGCGACGGCGGCCCGCCCGGTGAAGTACGTCGCCAAGAAGAACGCCGGCTCGTCGATCTCCTCGCGCACCATGCGCTGGGGCGGCCTCACGCTGCTGCTCTTCATCGTGTGGCACCTGCTCAACTTCACGATCGTCAAGATCAACCCGAGCAACGGCGACACCGGTGGCCACAACCCGTACGACCTGGTCGTCGACACCTTCGACATCTGGTGGATGACGATCATCTACCTGGTCGCGATGGTGGCCCTCGGCCTCCACCTGCACCACGGCACCTTCAGCTCGCTGCAGACGCTGGGACTCACCAACTCGGCCACGTCCCGGGCCCGCGCCCGCGCGACCGGCTGGGTCGTCGCCATCGTCGTCGCCGGCGGCTTCTCGCTGGTCCCGCTGTCCGTGCTCGTCGGCATCATCGAGAAGTAAGGGGCCAACGAACATGGCTGCAGGAACCCACTACCTCCCCGGTCTGACCGAGACCAACCAGCCGTCGGTCCAGACCTCCGACGACGCCGCGGGCTTCTACGAGCTCGGCGAGAAGGTCGTCGACACCCACGCGCCGACCGGCCCGATCGCCGAGCGCTGGACGACCCGCAAGTTCGAGAACCGCCTGGTCAACCCGGCCAACCGCCGCAAGCTCGACATCATCATCGTCGGCACCGGCCTGGCCGGTGGCGCCGCCGCCGCCACGCTCGGCGAGGCCGGCTACAACGTGAAGTCCTTCTGCTACCAGGACTCCCCGCGCCGGGCGCACTCGATCGCCGCCCAGGGCGGCATCAACGCGGCCAAGAACTACCGCGAGGACGGCGACTCGACGTTCCGCCTGTTCTACGACACGGTCAAGGGCGGCGACTACCGCTCGCGCGAGTCGAACGTCTACCGCCTCGCCGAGGTGTCGGCCAACATCATCGACCAGTGCGTCGCCCAGGGCGTCCCGTTCGCCCGTGAGTACGGCGGTCTGCTCGACAACCGCTCCTTCGGCGGCGTGCAGGTGTCCCGTACCTTCTACGCGCGCGGTCAGACCGGCCAGCAGCTGCTGATCGGCGCCTACCAGGCGATGGAGCGCCAGGTCGCGGCCGGCACCGTCGAGCAGTTCACCCGCCACGAGATGCTCGACCTGATCGTCATCGACGGCAAGGCCCGCGGCATCGTCGCCCGCGACATGGTCAGCGGCGAGATCGAGACCCACCTCGCCGACGTCGTCGTCCTGGCCTCCGGTGGCTACGGCAACGTCTTCTACCTGTCGACCAACGCGATGGGCTCGAACGTGATGGCGGCCTGGCGGGCGCACCGCAAGGGCGCCTACATGGCCAACCCCTGCTACACGCAGATCCACCCGACCTGCATCCCGATCTCGGGCGCGCACCAGTCGAAGCTGACCCTGATGTCGGAGTCGCTGCGCAACGACGGCCGGATCTGGGTGCCGAAGAAGGTCGAGGACTGCGACAAGGACCCGCGAGACATCCCCGAGGAGGACCGCGACTACTACCTCGAGCGGATCTACCCGTCGTTCGGAAACCTGGTCCCCCGCGACATCGCCTCGCGGGCCGCGAAGTACATGTGCGACGAGGGCCGCGGCGTCGGACCCGCGATCGAGGAGACCCAGCCCGACGGCACCACCAAGATGGTCCGCCGCGGCGTCTACCTCGACTTCGCGGACGCGATCAAGCGCCTGGGCAAGGAGGGCGTCGAGGAGAAGTACGACAACCTCCTCGACATGTACGAGCGGATCACGGGCGAGAACCCGTACGAGGTGCCGATGCGCATCTACCCCGCCGTCCACTACGTCATGGGCGGCCTGTGGGTCGACTACGAGCTGCGCTCCAACATCGACGGTCTGTTCGTCACCGGCGAGGCCAACTTCTCCGACCACGGCGCCAACCGCCTCGGCGCCTCCGCGCTGATGCAGGGCCTGGCCGACGGCTACTTCGTGCTCCCGAACACCATCCGCGAGTACCTCGCCGACGGGCCCTTCGAGAAGATCGACGACAGCCACCCCGACGTGAAGGCGACCCTGGACGCCGTCAACGAGCGGGTCGCCAAGCTGATGTCGATCAACGGCACCCGCTCGGTCGAGTCGATCCACAAGGAGCTCGGCTCCATCATGTGGGAGTACTGCGGCATGGAGCGCACCGAGGAGGGCCTCAAGCTCGCGATCGAGAAGATCAAGGAGCTGCGCAAGGAGTTCTGGACCAACGTGCGTGTCCTCGGCTCCCCCGACTCGCTCAACCAGGACCTCGAGAAGGCCAACCGGGTCGCCGACTTCATCGAGCTCGGCGAGCTCATGTGCATCGACGCCCTCAACCGGCGCGAGTCCTGCGGCGGCCACTTCCGCGCCGAGTCGCAGACCGAGGACGGCGAGGCGCTGCGCCACGACGACGAGTTTGCCTACGTCGCGGCCTGGGAGTGGGGCGGCGACTCCAACGAGGGCGGCAAGCCGGTCCTGCACAAGGAAGACCTCATCTACACCGCTATCGAGCTCAAGCAGAGGAGCTACAAGTGAGACTCACCCTCAAGATCTGGCGCCAGGAGAACGCGGCCGCCAAGGGTGCGATGCACACCTACGAGCTCGACGGCGTCTCCTCCGACATGTCCTTCCTGGAGATGCTCGACCTGCTCAACGAGCAGCTGGTCACCAGCGGCGAGGAGCCGGTCGCGTTCGACAGCGACTGTCGTGAGGGCATCTGCGGCATGTGCTCGCTGATGATCAACGGCCAGGCGCACGGCCCGGAGGTCACCACGACCTGCCAGCTGCACATGCGCTCGTTCAACGACGGCGACACCATCACCATCGAGCCGTGGCGCGCCGAGCCGTTCCCGGTCCTCAAGGACCTGGTCGTCGACCGCTCGGCGTTCGACCGGATCATCCAGTCCGGCGGCTACATCTCGGCCAACACCGGCTCGGCCCCCGAGGCCAACTCGGTGCCGGCGCCGCGCGACAAGGCGATGCGAGCGTTCAACGTCGCGACCTGCATCGGCTGCGGCGCGTGCGTCGCCGCCTGTCCCAACGGCTCCGCCTCGCTGTTCCTGGGCGCCAAGATCACCCACCTCGGCGAGCTGCCGCAGGGCCAGCCGGAGCGCTGGTCGCGGGTCGTCGACATGGTCGGCCAGCACGACCACGAGGGCTTCGGCGGCTGTACCAACATCGGTGAGTGCGCGGCGGCCTGCCCGAAGGAGATCCCCCTCGACGTGATCTCCCAGCTCAACAAGGACCTGCGCACCGCGCTGAAGAACGGTCACTGACCCGGCACACTCTTACGTCTGGTTGACGCCGACCCGGCGCAAAGCGAACTCGAAACAGCGTTCGCTTTGCGCCGAGTCAGCGCGTTTTCGAGGTAAGGATGCGCCGGGTCGGCGAGGGGCGGGCTCAGGCGTGCTTGCGCTCGAACTTCACCGGTCCCGTCTCCCAGACCGTGCGGTACGCCGACCGACCCGGGCGACCAGGGCCCCCGCCACACCGCCCGCGGCGAAGGCGAGCAGGCGCGGGGTGCGGGCGGCCGGAGCGTCGTGAAGGGCGGCGGCGGGCCGCGGGGAGGTGGCGGCCGCGATCGCGGTGGCGGCCGGGACCGGCACGGGCGCACGCTCGGCCAGCGGACTGGTCTGGGCCCAGGCGGCGGCGTACAGGATCACCCGGGAGAAGTAGTTGATCCAGACCAGCAGGATCAACGCGATGCCGAAGGCCTGGAAGGCCGGCTGCCCGCGGGTGCTGGTGAGCAGCAGGCCGGAGAGCTGCTTGAGCACCTCGAAGCCGAGCGCCCCCAGCACGGCACCCGACCACAGCGCCCGGTCCGGCAGTGAGGGGCGCACCAGCAGCCGGAACATGAGGAAGAACAGCGCTGCCGAGGCCGCGAGGCCCAGCAGCACCGCGATCACGGCCACCAGCCAGCCGAGCTGGGCGCCGACGCCGACGGCGTCGAGCAGCGCGCGGGAGGTCCGGGTGAGCACCGCGGAGGCGATCACGCTGGCGAACAAGACGATGCCGAGGACGACCAGGGTGATCAGGTCGCGCACCTTGCCGAGGACGAAGCTGGGGCGCAGCCGCGCGGGCATCTCGAAGAGCACGGTGAGCGCCGACTGGAGCGAGGAGAGCCAGCCCAGCCCGGCGTACAGCACGCCGACCAGGCCGATGATCCCGACGGTACCGGCCGCGTCCTGGATGTCGGTGAGGTCGACCTGCCCGTCGCCGTCGCCGACCAGGCCGGGCAGCACCTCGTCGATGGACTTCACGAGGGTGTCCTGTGCGTCGGGGTAGACCTGCGCGACCCAGCCGACCACGAAGAACGCGAGGGCCAGGATCGGGAAGACCGACAGGAAGCCGAAGTACGTGACGCCGCCGGCCTGCTGGCTGCCCTGGACGGCGCCGTAGTGCTCCTGCGTGCGCACCGCGTGGTCGACCAGCGGCCACCGTTCACGGAGCTCGGCGAGCTTCGCCTTCGCGCGTTCGACGATCGTCATGGCAGCCTCCGGTGCGGTTCAGCCGAGCGGGAAGGTGCGGGTGGACCGCCAGCCCTCCTGCTCGTGGTGGACGTACAGGTGGAAGCCCGTGACGGCGAAGGCGCACTCGAAGCCGGCCAGGTCGTCGAACGCGGCGTCCAGCGTCGGGTCGTCGAGGTGGTGGGCGACGGTGACGTGCGGGTGGTAGGGGTAGTCGAGGTCGACGGCGAGCGGCCCGCGCCGTACGACGGCAGCGAGCTGCTCACACTGGGAGATTCCCTCGGCGAGGCTGACGAAGACGACGGGCGACACGGGCCGGAAGGTACCCGTTCCCCGCAGATGCACCCGGAACGGCGCGACCTCGCTCGCCGCGGAGGCCAGGTGCGCCTCGATCTCCCCGAGGTCGTCGGCCACCTCGGTCGGCGGGATGAGGGTGATGTGGCTCGGCACGCCCTCGGCGGTCGGGTCGCCGATCCGGTGCCGGTAGTCGACCAGCTCGGAGGCCCAGGGCTCCGGGATGGCGACGGCGACGCCGATCACCGGCATCAGCCTGCCTCCGTACGACGCTCCACCGGTGCCACGAAGCCGACCCGCTGGTAGACGTCGCGCAGCGTGCTCTCCGCGACGGCGCCCGCCGTCTCGGCACCCTGGGCGAGCACCTGCATCAGGTGGTCCTGGTTGTCGAGGAGCTCGAGAGTGCGGTCCCGGAACGGGGTCACGAACCCGACCACCACGTCGGCGAGGTCCTTCTTGAGGTCGCCGTACATCTTGCCGGCGTACTGCTCCTCGAGAGCCTGGATCGGCTCACCCGTCAGCGAGGAGTAGATGGTCAGCAGGTTGCTGACCCCCGCCTTCTCCTCGGGGTCGAAGCGGATGTCGGTCCCGGAGTCGGTGACCGCAGAGCGGATCTTCTTCGCCGAGCGGGCCGGGTCGTCGAGCATCTCGATGATCCCCGACGGCGACGAGGACGACTTCGACATCTTCTTCGTCGGCTCCTGCAGGTCCCCGATCTTGCCGGTCGCCTTGAGGATGTAGGGCTCCGGCAGCCGGAAGGTCTTCTTGTAGCGGGAGTTGAAGCGCTGCGCGAGGTCGCGGGTCAGCTCGAGATGCTGGCGCTGGTCCTCACCGACCGGCACGTAGTGCGGCCGGTAGAGCAGGATGTCGGCCGCCTGGAGGATCGGGTAGGTGAACAGACCGACGCTCGCGGCGCCCTCGCCGCCCTTGGCCGACTTGTCCTTGAACTGGGTCATCCGGCGCGCCTCGCCGAAGCCGGTCAGGCAGTTCAGCACCCAGGCGAGCTGAGCGTGCTCCGGGACCTGGCTCTGCACGAAGATCGCGCTGCGCGCGGGGTCGATGCCCATCGCCAGCAGTTGGGCGGCGGCACGCAGGGTCCGCTCGCGCAGCACCTTCGGGTCGTGCTCGACGGTGATCGCGTGCAGGTCGGCGATGAAGAAGAACGGCTGGTGGTCGCGCTGCAGGTCCACCCACTGACGGGTCGCGCCGAGGTAGTTGCCGAAGTGGAAGGAGTCGGCGGTCGGCTGGATGCCGGAGAGGACGCGCGGGCGCGCGGCTCCCTCGGGCGCGGCCGGCTGGGCCGTCTCCGGCACGGGCGGGTGCTCGGTGGTGGCGGACATGGCAGCGATTCTCTCAGGCCGGGCGCGTGGGGCGTAACGGCCCCGTCCGTTGCTCAGCTCGCGCCCGGAGCGGCCCGCCGGTGCGCGAGGGCCGAGACGAGCAGGATCGCCGTACCGACGGCGGCGAGGCCGGCACCGACGAGCGCCGGCGCGCGGTAGCCGTGGCCGCCGGCGATGACCAGGCCGCCGAGCCAGGCGCCGAGGGCGTTGGCGATGTTGAGGGCGGCGTGGTTCATCGCGGCGCCCAGGGTGACGGCGTCGCCGGCGACGTCCATCAGCCGCAGCTGGAGGTTGACGACGAGCACCGAGCCGGCCGCGGTGACGAGGAAGGCGACCGGGAGGAGCAGCCAGCCGTGGGGCGCGGCGGTGTAGTAGACGAGCATCAGCACGATGCCGGTGACGCCGGAGAGCAGCAGGCTGCGGAAGACCGACCAGGCCGCGAGCTCGCCGGCGAGCCAGGTGCCGGCCACCATGCCGAGGCCGAGGGCGAGCACGAAGAACGGCACGGTGCCGCGCTCGAGGCCGCCGACGACGGTGACCGTCTTGGCGATGTAGGAGTAGACCGCGAACATCCCGCCGAAGCCGACGGCGCCGACCGCCATGGTCAGCCACACCTGCAGGCTGCCGAAGAACTCGCGGGCCTCGCGGCGCCCGCTGGCCTCGGAGTCGCCCGGCATCGACGGGACCGCGGCGAGCACCATCGCGACGGCGACCAGGGCGAGCAGCCCGCCGAGGAGGTACGTCGAGCGCCATCCCAGCTGCTGGCCGAGGAAGGTGGCCAGCGGGACGCCGACGACATTGGCGACGGACAGGCCGAGCATCACGCTCGCCACCGCCCGCCCACGCCGCTCCGGCACGACCAGGCTGGCGGCGACCAGGCTCGCGACGCCGAAGTACGCGCCGTGCGGCAGGCCGTCGAGGAAGCGGGCCGCGGCGAGCACCTCGTAGCCGGGCGCGGCCGCGCTGAGCAGGTTGAAGGCGGCGTACGCAGCCATCAGGCCGACCAGCATCGCGCGGCGGGGCAGGGCGGCACCGAAGAACGCGAGGATGGGTACGCCGACCACGACGCCGAGCGCGTACGCCGAGATCACGTGCCCCGCGTCGGGCACCGACACGTCCACGCCCTTCGCGATCTCGGGCAGCACGCCCATCGTCATGAACTCGGTCGTGCCGATGGTGAACCCGCCGACCGCGAGCGCCAGGATCGCCAGCGCGGGTCGGTGATGGGACACCGCCGGGCGCCCCTCGGTCGAGGTGGTCGTCGGCGAGGAGGTCACGGGGGATCGTAACCGCGCCGGTCGGCGTCCTATTCCAAGACGTCGGACGTCTCAGCCGGCGAGGTGACCCCAGTCACCGGCGAGCTCCGACCACGGTCCGACGGCGGCGACCACGCCGTCGACGAGGACGACGACCCGGTCGGCCTGGGCGAGCGCGGCGCGCTTGGAGGTCGCGCCGATCACCGTGGTGTGGCGCTCGCGCAGGGCGGCCCACAGCTCGATCTCGGTGGCCGCGTCGAGGGCGCTGGAGACGTCGTCGGCGAGCAGCAGCTCGGCGTCGGCCGCCAGCGCGCGGGCGAGGGCGAGGCGCTGGACCTGGCCGCCCGAGAGCCGGACGCCTCGGTGGCCGATCACGGCGTCGGGTCCGCCGGCGTCGGCGACGTCCTCGGCCATCCGGGCGGTCTCGATCGGCTGGGTGATGTCGCGGTCGTGGCCGAGCAGGATGTTGTCGGCGAAGGTGCCGGAGAGCACCCGCGGCACCTGGGCGACGTGGGCGACCTGGCCGGGCCGCAGGAAGGTCTCGGGGTCGGCGACCTCCTGGCCGTTCCAGCGCAGCGCGCCGCGGTGGTCGATCAGGCCGGCCAGCGAGGACAGCAGGCTGGACTTGCCGGAGCCGACCTGCCCGACCAGCAGCACCAGCTCGCCGCGCTCGACGGCCAGGTCGACGCCGGCCGCTCCGATCGTGCCGTCGTCGTGGACCGCGGTGTAGCCGGCCAGCTCGAGCCGTTCGAGCGGCACCCGGCCGGGCGCCTGGGGTGACGGCGCGACGCCGCCGACCAGGTCGATGCCGTCGGCCATCGCCATCAGGTCGCGACCGCCGGCGAAGCCCGCGGTGGCCTGCTGCCAGGCGCGGGTGCCGGGAGCCTCGGTGACGACGGCGCCGGCGACCCGGCCGAACCAGTCGAAGCCGTTGACCGCCGTGGCGACGAGCAGCGCCGTGGCCAGGCCCCAGACATCCCACAGGTAGAGCGCCCAGGCGGCCACCACGCCGACCTGCACCATCACGATGGGGACGCCGTCGAGGACCGCCTGCACCCGGTGCTCGAAGACCGCCGCCTCGACCCGGCCGTCATCGACCTTGCGCAGGTGGGCATGCACCTGCGGGGTGCGCCCGGCCAGCTTCACGGTCCGCGCGGACTCGACGGCCGACACGACGGCACGACCGAACCGGGCCCGGGCCGCTGACGATCGCGCCGCCGAGCGGCCGGCGATCGGGCGGCCGATCGAGGACGCCAGGGCGCTGGTGAGCATCACGACGAGCAGCACGCCGCCGGCCAGCCAGGTGCCGCCGGCGACCATGGTGATCGCGGCGATGAGCAGGCCGTTGACGAAGTCGACCCAGCGGTCGGCGTACCGGGCATAGCGGTCGGCGTCCATCGACCGCGCGACCACCTCGCCGGGTGGCGTGCGCGGCAGCCGGTGGCCGCGGACCTGGCCGAGCAGCACGGACATCCGCACCCGCAGCATGACCTCGATCCACCAGCGCGGGTAGCGCCGGAAGGCGTCGGCGAGCAGGAACGGCGCGACCAGCAGGCTGACCACGAGCACCCCGACCAGCGCGGCCGAGGACTCGCCCGCCGAGAGCCGCTCGACGATCCGCCCCCAGACGAAGCCGGTGATCGCGCCGAGCGGGGCGAAGATCGTGCCGCCGAGGAAGAGCAGGACCGACCAGGCACCCCACCACGGGCGCACCCAGAAGGCGTTCCAGGTGCCGCGCGCGAGCGAGGAGCCGGCGTCGACCTCGGGCCGCTCCGGCGGCGTGCCGGTGCGCCGCCGCCCGCCCACCGCGGCGCTGGTGTCGGCCGGGTCGAGGTCGGCGAAGCCCTCGGTGTCGCTGGCGGCGAGCAGGCGGCGGAACGGACCGTCGACGACGGCGAGCTCGTCGCGCGGGCCGTGCTGGATGACGGCGCCGTGGTCGAGCACGGCAACGGCCTCGGCGCGCTCGATGGTGCTCAGTCGGTGGGCGACCAGGATGCCGGTGCGACCGCTGATCAGCCGGTCGGCAGCCGCGACGACGCGCGCCTCGGTGACCGGGTCCATCCGGGCCGTGGCCTCGTCGAGGACGACGACCTGCACGTGACGCACCAGCAGTCGGGCGAAGGCGACCAGCTGCTCCTCCCCCGCCGACAGGGTCGTGCCGCCCGGGCCGAGGAGGGTGTCGAGTCCGTCGGGCAGTCCGGCCACCCACTCGGTCAGGCCGAGCTCGGCGACCGCCGCCACGACCTGCTCGCGCGGGACCGCGGCGAACAGGGTGATGTTGTCGGCGAGGGTGCCGGCGAGGATCTCGGTGCGCTGGGTGACCACGCCGACCCGGCGGCGCAGCTCGTGGAGGTCGAGGGTGGTGATGTCGGCCCCGCCGAGGAAGATCGTGCCGGGCGGCGGCTCCGCGGCGCGCGAGAGCAGCGAGGCGAGGGTGGACTTGCCGGAGCCGGTGCGGCCGACCAGCGCGAGGGTGTGCCCCTCCTCGACGTACAGCGTGACGTCGCGCAGCGCGAACGAGCTCTCGTTGTAGCTGAAGTCGAGGTGGCGGATGCGCAGGTCGAGCGCGCCGGTCGGCACGGACGCCCCGCCCTCGGGCTCCGCCTCGACCGCGAGCAGCTGGCGCAGCCGGAGCACGGCGCCGAGGCCGGCCTGGATGTCGGGCAGCTGGTGGGCGAGGTTGTTGATCTGGCCGACGAAGATGGTCGTGACCAGGAACAGCGTGACCAGCCGCGCGACGCCGAGGTGGTCGCCGCTGACCAGCGCGACGCCGGAGATCGCGATCGCGGCGAGCAGCCCGTGGAGCAGCAGCCCGACCTTGATCGCCAGCCGGGCCTCGATCATCAGCACCCGGCGGAACTTCTCGTGGACGTCGGCCGAGAGCTGCGCCAGCCGGCGTACGGCGAACGCCTGGCCCAGGCTGGTGCGCAGGTCGTCGCGCCCGGCGATGCCCTCCTCGAGGGCTGCGGCGTGGTCGGTCCAGGCGGCCTCCTCGATCACCTTGCGCTGCGCGATCTCGACCAGCGCCGGGCGCATCACCCAGACCGTGATCGCGCCGACGACCGGGAACAGCACGAACGCGGGCCACCAGGTGAATCCGGCGACCAGCCACATCGGGACCGAGGCGAAGCCGGTGCGCATCGCCAGCCAGATCTGCTGGCGCAGCAGGGTGCCGACCTCGTGGGTGTCGTCGTCGACGCGGTCGAGGACCTCGCCCACGGCCTGCTCGGTGAGGTGCTCCAACGGCTGCTGGAGCGCGGCGCTGAGCAGGTCGCCGCGCAGCCGGCCCTCGGCGCGGTCGACGACGCCGGCCCACACGACCCGGCCGGCGGTGTCGACGGCCGCGGCACCCACGACGAAGAAGGCGAGCCAGGCGACCAGACCCTGCGTGGGGTGGTCGGCGATCCGGCCCGCCACGACGGTGCCGAGCGCCTGACCCAGCGCGGCCACGGCGACGGCGCCCACAGCGAAGCCGGCGGCCGGCGTACGCAGGCGGCGCCAGTCGACGCGACGCGCCGGGTCGCCGCCGACGGAGTGCCGCTCGCGGGTGTCGGGGCGGGTCAGCGTGGTGGACATCGGGACCAGCGTAGGTTCCGGTACCGACACTTCGCCTCCGAATATCTTCCGGCGAGATGCCGTGCTCACAGGTGTTTGAGAGCCTCCCGCCGACTCAGCGGGCTGAGCTCGTGGGCGGCGGCCAGCAGGTCGACGTCGGTCTCCGGCATCCTGTGCGACGGCTATCGACGCCGCGTAGTATGTAGTAGGAGTGCGACGTAATACACCCCGGAGGCGACCCATGCGACTGAACAGCAAGGGCCAGGTCACGATCCCGGCCGAGCTGCGACACAAGCACGGCCTCGCGGAGGGCGACGAGGTCGACGTGGTCGAGGACGGCAGCTCCTTGCGGATCGTGCGCCGCTCCGGCGCACCCACGCGTGGGGACCGGGTGGTCTCCCGGATGCGCGGCGCGGGCACGCTGACCGGCAAGACGACGGACGAGTTGATGGCGCTCCTCCGTGGCGACTGATCGGCCCGTCACCCTCGTCGACTCCAACGTCCTGCTGGACCTGGCGACCGAGGACCCGGTCTGGTTGGAGTGGTCACAGCGTGAGCTCGCCCGGGCACTGGACGATGGGACGGTCGCGATCAACCCGATCGTCTACGCCGAGGTGTCGGTGGGCTTCGCAGGGATCGAGGAGCTCGACTCCTTCATCCCCGAGACCGACTTCAAGCGCCTGCCGCTCCCCTACGACGCCGGATTCGTGGCCGGCAAGGCATTCGTCACCTACCGACGTCGAGGCGGCACCCGGCAGACACCACTGCCGGACTTCTACATCGGAGCCCATGCGGCAACCGCGGGACTCCGCCTGCTGACTCGGGACGCGACCCGCTACCGGACCTACTTCTCGACGATCGAGCTGATCGCGCCCTGACCCGACGCGCACGAAGACCAACGGCGGCCCGGACCGAGTCCAGGGCCGCCGTTGCTGCTCAGCAGATCATCAGAACCCGGCGAGCGCCTCGTTGAGCGTGGCGCTCGGGCGCATCACGGCCGAGGTCCTCTCGGCGTCCGGGCGGTAGTAGCCACCGATGTCGGCGGGCTTGCCCTGGACGGCGATCAGCTCCTCGGCGATCGTGGCCTCGTTGGCGCGCAGCGTCTCGGCCAACGGCTTGAACGCGGCCGCGAGGTCGGCGTCCACGGTCTGCGCGGCGAGCTCCTCGGCCCAGTAGAGCGCGAGGTAGAAGTGCGAGCCGCGGTTGTCGGTCGTGCCGAGCCTGCGGCCCGGCGAGCGGTCCTCGTTGAGGAAGGTGCCGGTGGCGCGGTCGAGCGCGTCGGCGAGCACCGTCGCCGCGGGGGCGTCGGCCTGCTCGGCGTACTTCTCCAGCGAGGGGACGAGGGCGAAGAACTCACCGAGGCTGTCCCAGCGCAGGTAGTTCTCCTCGACCAGCTGCTGCACGTGCTTCGGCGCCGAGCCGCCCGCACCGGTCTCGAACAGGCCACCGCCGGCGATCAGCGGCACGACGGAGAGCATCTTCGCCGACGTGCCGAGCTCGAGGATCGGGAACAGGTCGGTGTTGTAGTCGCGCAGCACGTTGCCGGTCACCGAGATGGTGTCCTCGCCCTTGCGCATCCGCTCCAGCGAGTACGACGTGGCGAGCTCCGGCGACAGGATCTCGATCGTCAGGCCGGACGTGTCGTGCTCGGGCAGGTAGGCGTTGACCTTCTTGATCAGCTCGGCGTCGTGGGCGCGCGACTCGTTGAGCCAGAAGATCGCCGGCGTCTGCGCGGCGCGGGCGCGGGTGACGGCGAGCTTCACCCAGTCCTGGACCGGGATGTCCTTCGTCTGGCAGGCGCGCCAGATGTCGCCGGCCGCGACGTCGTGCTCGATCAGCACGTCGCCGTTGGATGCGAGCACGCGGACCGTGCCGGCGGTCGGGATCTCGAAGGTCTTGTCGTGCGAGCCGTACTCCTCGGCCGCCTGGGCCATCAGGCCGACGTTGGGGACGGTGCCGATGGTGGCCGGGTCGAGCGGGCCGTTCTTCTTCACGTCGTCGATGACGGCCTGGTAGACCCCGGCGTACGACGAGTCCGGGATCACCGCGAGGGTGTCGTCCTCGCCGCCGTCGACGCCCCACAGGCGGCCGCCGTTGCGGACCAGGGCCGGCATCGACGCGTCGACGATGACGTCGGAGGGGACGTGCAGGTTGGTGATGCCCTTGTCGGAGTTGACGTAGGACAGGCGCGGGCCGGCGGCCAGCGCGGCGTCGAACGCGGCCTTGATCTCCGCGCCGTTCTCGAGCGCGTCGAGACCGGCCAGGATGGCGCCGAGGCCGTCGTTGGCCGAGAGCCCGGCGGCGGCCAGCGCCTCGCCGTACCGGTCGAAGACGTCGGCGAAGTAGGCCTTCACG
Organism: Nocardioides sp. S5-5; assembly: GCF_054954065.1. NCBI lineage: Bacteria > Bacillati > Actinomycetota > Actinomycetes > Propionibacteriales > Nocardioidaceae > Nocardioides > Nocardioides sp. S5-5. The sequence goes on along the minus strand of NZ_CP199913.1, from coordinate 1,179,193 downwards.
ACGTGGCCGAAGATGATCGGGTCGGAGACCTTCATCATCGTGGCCTTGAGGTGGACCGAGAAGAGCACGTCCTGGGCCTTGGCCTCGGCGAGCGCGTTGCGGAGGAAGGCGTGGAGGTGCGCGACCTCCAGTTTCGTGCCGTCGACGATCTCGCCGGCGAGGACCTTCAGACCCTCCTTGAGCACGACCGTCTCGCCGGCCTCGGTCTCGAGGACGATCGACAGCAGGTCGTCCTGAGCCAGGGTCACCGACTTCTCGTTGCTCGCGAAGTCGTGCTCGCCCATGGTGGCGACGTTGGTCTTGGAGCCGTCGGCGAACGGCTTGTTGGTGTGCGGGTGGGTCTTCGCGTAGTTCTTCACCGACGCGGGCGCGCGGCGGTCGGAGTTGCCCTCGCGCAGGACCGGGTTGACCGCGGAGCCCTTGACCTTGTCGTACTTGGCCCGGATCTCCTTCTCCTCGTCGGTCGTCGGGCTCTCCGGGTAGTCCGGGACCTCGAAGCCCTGCGCCTGCAGCTCCTTGACCGCGGCCTTGAGCTGCGGGATGGAGGCGGAGATGTTGGGGAGCTTGATGATGTTGGCATCCGGCGTCTTGGCCAGCTCGCCGAGCTCGGTCAGCGCGTCGTCGGCGAGGCCGAACTGAGCGAGGATGCGGGCGGCGACGGAGATGTCGCGGGTCTCGAAGGCGACGCCGGCCTTGGCGGCGAAGGCCTCGACGATCGGCAGGAAGGAGTACGTCGCGAGCAGCGGCGCCTCGTCGGTGTGGGTGTAGATGATGCTCGACATGTCCGGGCGTCACTCCTGGGCCGTGGATGGGATTCTTGACGTCAAGATACCTGATGCCGGGGCGCACGTCCCCTTCGGCAGCCACAGTAATGACTAGGCTGCACTGTGTAACCCGGCGGTTTTCGGGAGCCCCATGGAGGAGAAGGTCCAGCACATGTCAGATGCAGCAGTGGATACGTCCACACCCCCCACCCTCATCCAGAAGATCGCTGCCGAGGCGCTCGGCACGGCCGTCCTCGTGTTCATCGGGTGCGGCTCGGCGGTCGTCGTCAGCCAGACCGCCGGCAGTCTGTTCACGATCACGTCGGTCGGCCTGTCCTTCGGCATCGCGATCATCGCGATGGTCTACACCTTCGGCCGGGTCTCCGGCGGGCACTTCAACCCCGCCGTCTCACTCGGTGCCGCACTCGGCGGCCGGATCTCCTGGAAGGACGCCGGTCTCTACAGCGTCGCCCAGATCGTCGGCGGCCTCATCGGAGGCCTGCTGCTCGCGCTCACCGCGCTCGCCAGCGACTTCGGCTGGGAGTTCGGCGACCCGCTCGGCTCCAACGGCTTCGGCGACCACGGCGGCGCCGAGCTGCTCGGCGCCCTGCTCATCGAGATCATCTTGACCTTCATCTTCGTGACGGTCATCCTCGGCACCACCGACGAGCGCAACCGCGCGGTCGCCGCGATGGCCCCGCTGACCATCGGCCTCACCCTCGCCGCGATCCACTTCGTGGCCATCCCCGCCACCGGCACGTCGGTCAACCCGGCCCGCTCCATCGGCGTGGCCTTCTTCTCCGGCAGCGACGCGATCGTCCAGCTCTGGCTGTTCATCGTGGCCCCGCTGATCGGTGGCGCCGTCGCGGGCGTGCTGTACCCGCTGGTCTTCGGCCACGGCACCGACCCGGTCCCCGGCTCCGGCCTGAACTTCGGCGCCGGCGGCTCGTCCGACCCGGCCTTCACCCAGCAGTGGAACCAGCAGGCCTACGGCCAGCAGCAGGCGTACGGCCAGCACCAGGCCCAGCCGGCCCAGCAGGCCGCCCAGCCGATGCAGCAGCAGGGACAGCCGATCATCCAGGACGGCTGGCAGTGGGACCCGGCCGCCCAGCAGTGGATCCCCGCCCAGCAGCCGGCGACCCCGGCGGCCCCGGCCGCTCCCGCCGCGCCCGACCCGCAGACCGGGTGGGCCCCGCCGGCCAGCGACCAGACGCAGGTGCGACCGCCGCAGTAGTACCGGCTTCGCTCGACCTAACGGGGCTCGTCGTACCCGACGAGCCCCGTTCTGTCTGTCCGGACCAGCCCGACGCCGCGGGCGTAGACCTCGGTGCGGGAGCCGAGGGCCGTCTCGACCTCGAACGTCACCGTGCGACCGTACGTCGCGAGCGGGGTCCGGGTCTCCTCGCCGACCGCCTCGACGGTGGCGACCTCGGCGAGCCCGGGGGCCGAGGCGGTGCGGAAGCCGTCGCCGAACCGGGGGGCGGCAGGCATCGCGAGACCCGCCTCAGCGCCGCTCTGTCCGGCCTGCCACTCCCCCTCGCGGCCGAACCACCACACGTTGCCGGCCCGGTCCTCGGCGTACAGGTCCCGGACGACGGTGCCGTCGGCGCTGGTGCGGACCAAGACGGTGGTCCCCACCCCCTCGACCGAGGGCCCGGCCTCCACGGTGAGGGTCAGCGTGGGCTCGCCGCTCGTCAGGTCGGCGTACTCCCACCGGGAGCCGAGGGCCAGCGGGAGCCACGGGTTGTCGATGCGGGCGACGAAGTCGGCCGGGGCCGGATCGGGCGTCGGGATGACCAGGCCGTCGACGCCGGTGGGCGGGCTGGGCGCGGACGCGGACCCGCAGCCGGCCAGCGCCGCGCCGGCGAGCAGGGCGAGGATGAGGGCCGCGATCGCCCTGGTCGCACGTCTGCGCATGGCCGTCATCGTCGCAGCACCCGGACCGGCTCACCGCGCGGGGCCGGGCGCTGCTAGCGTCACGAGCGTCCCACCGCAACCTCTTGAGGAGACCCAGTGAGCACCACCCCGCTCAAGGTGGCCGTGACCGGCGCGGCCGGCCAGATCGGCTACAGCCTGCTCTTCCGCATCGCCAGCGGCGCGATCGCCGGCGACCGTCCCGTCGAGCTGCGGCTGCTCGAGATCGAGCCCGCGCTCAAGGCCCTCGAGGGCGTCGTGATGGAGCTCGACGACTGCGCGTTCCGGAACCTCGCCGGCGTCGAGATCGGCTCGGACCCCGAGAAGATCTTCGACGGCGTCAACCTCGCCCTGCTCGTCGGTGCCCGCCCGCGCGGCCCGGGCATGGAGCGCGGCGACCTGCTCTCCGCCAACGGCGCGATCTTCACCGCGCAGGGCAAGGCCCTCAACAAGGTCGCGGCGTCCGACGTGCGGATCGGGGTCACCGGCAACCCGGCCAACACCAACGCGCTGATCGCCGCGAGCAACGCCCCCGACATCCCCAAGGAGCGGTTCTCGGCGCTGACCCGTCTCGACCACAACCGGGCGATCTCGCAGCTGGCCGCCAAGACCGGCTCGGCCGTCACCGACATCAAGAAGATCACGATCTGGGGCAATCACTCGGCCACCCAGTACCCCGACATCTTCCACGCCGAGATCGCCGGCAAGAACGCCGCCGAGGTCGTGGGCGACCAGGCCTGGATCGCCGACACCTTCATCCCGACCGTCGCCAAGCGCGGCGCCGCGATCATCGACGCCCGGGGGGCCTCCTCGGCCGCCTCGGCCGCGTCCGCGACCTGCGACGCCGCCCGCGACTGGCTGAACGGCACCCCCGCCGGCGACTGGGTCTCGATGGCGGTCGTCTCCGACGGCTCCTACGGCGTCCCGGAGGGCCTGGTCTCCTCGTTCCCGGTCACCACCTCGGGTGGCGACTGGGAGATCGTCCAGGGCCTCGAGATCGACGACTTCTCGCGCGGCAAGATCGACGCGTCCGTCGCCGAGCTGGCTGACGAGAAGGCCGCGGTCACCGAGCTCGGCCTGATCTGATCCCCACCACGAGGGGCCGGTGCCGGGGCGGCACCGGCCCTTCGCCGTACCTGCTGGGTGCTCAGCCCTGCTCCGGGATGCTCCCGGCGAGCAGGACGAGACCGACCGCGACGGCGACCAGGATCGCGACGTCGAGGAACCGGTGCCGTACGGCGAGCATGCCGGCGTCCTTCTCCGGCAGGCCGAGCCGCAGCACGGCGGCGGCGGCCAACCCCCCGGACATGATCCGCAGGCCGACGCGCCAGTCCGAGGCGGCCGCGACGACCAGACCGACGCCGACGACCACCAAGACGGCGATGTAGCAGGCGCCACCGATCGTCGAGGGGTACCGGCGCGGCTCCTCGGGCGGCTCGGGGCTCTCGTCGTTCAGCGCGTTGCCTTCGCGCCGAGCGCTGCCTGCTTCTCGGCCATCGAGACCACGTTGGCGAGCAGCATCGCTCGGGTCATCGGGCCCACTCCGCCGGGGTTGGGCGAGACCCACCCGGCGACGTCCCAGACGTCGGCGGCGACGTCGCCGGCGATCTTGCCGTCGACCCGGCTGACCCCCACGTCGAGGACCGCGGCGCCGGGCTTGACCATGTCGCCGCCGATGATGTCCGGTACGCCGGCCGCCGCGACCACGATGTCGGCCTTGCGCACGTGCGCGGCGAGGTCGACGGTGCCGGTGTGGCACAGGGTCACGGTGGCGTTCTCGGAGCGCCGCGTGAGCAGCAGACCCAGCGGGCGGCCGACGGTGATGCCGCGGCCCACGACCACGACCTCGGCGCCGGCGATCGGGACGTCGTGGCGGCGCAGCAGCTCGACGATGCCGTACGGCGTACACGGCAGCGGCGCCTCGTTGCCGAGCACCAGCCAGCCCAGGTTGGTGGGGTGCAGCCCGTCGGCGTCCTTGGCCGGGTCGATCAGCCCGAGCACGCGGTTCTCGTCGCGTCCGCGCGGGAGCGGGAGCTGGACGATGTACCCGGTGCAGTCCGGATCGGCGTTGAGGCCGGCGACGGCCTCCTCGATCTCCTCCTGCGTGGCGACCTCGGGCAGGTCGACGCGGATCGAGGCGATGCCGACCTCGGCGCAGTCCTTGTGCTTACCGTTGACGTACCACCGCGAGCCGGGGTCGTCGCCCACCAGCACCGTGCCGAGCCCGGGGGTGATCCCCTGCTCGCGCAGCTTCTCGATGCGGACGCGGAGCTCGTCCTTGACGGCGGCAGCGGTGGCGTTGCCGTCGAGCTTGTGTGCAGTCACGTGCTCATCCTCTCAGTTTGCGAACGTACGTCCCGTCAGGGGCGCGAGCGAAGCGAGGCGCCGTAGCCGACCCGGCGGAAACTGCCCGCGAGCGCCAGCGAGCCGGGGCGGTTTGCGCCGGGTCGGCGGGCGCGGTCTGTCTACTTTGCGCCGGGTCGGCCTAGTGGAAGAAGTGGCGGGTGCCGGTGACGTACAGGGTGACCCCGGCGGCGGCACAGGCCGCGATGGTCTCCTCGTCGCGCACCGAGCCGCCCGGCTGGACGATCGCCTTCACACCCGCGTCGAGGAGGATCTGCGGGCCGTCGGCGAACGGGAAGAACGCGTCGGACGCGGCGACCGAGCCGCGCGCCCGCTCCACGCCCTCGACCAGGGTGTTGGCGCGCTCGACGGCGAGCCGGCAGGAGTCGACCCGGTTGACCTGGCCCATGCCGATGCCGACCGCGCCGCCGTCCTTGGCGAGCAGGATGGCGTTGGACTTGGCGGCCCGCACCGAGCGCCAGGCGAAGGCGAGGTCGGCCAGCGTGGCCTCGTCGGCGGCCTCGCCGGTCGCGAGCGTCCAGTTGGCCGGGTCGTCGCCGTCGGCCTGGAAGCGGTCGGCGTGCTGCATCAGCAGGCCACCGCTGATCGGGCGGGTCTCCACCCCGCCCGCCGCCAGCGGCTCGGCGACGAGGATCCGGATGTTCTTCTTGCGTGAGAGCACCTCGACCGCGCCCTCGTCGTAGCCGGGCGCGACGATGACCTCGGTGAAGATCTCGGCGACCTGCTGAGCCATCGCGACCGACACCGAGACGTTGGTGGCGATCACCCCGCCGAAGGCGGAGACCGGGTCGCACTCGTGAGCCCGGCGGTGCGCCTCCGCGACGTCGGCGCCGACCGCGATGCCGCACGGGTTGGCGTGCTTGATGATCGCGACGGTCGGCGCCGCGCCGTGGTCGTACGCCGCGCGGCGGGCCGCGTCGGTGTCGACGTAGTTGTTGTAGGACATCTCCTTGCCGTGCAGCTGCTCGGCGGCGGCGAGCCCACCCGGGCCGTGGCCGGCGCGGTAGAGCGCGGCGGGCTGGTGGGGGTTCTCGCCGTAGCGGAGCACCGCGTGCTTGTCCCAGGTGCCGCCGATCCACGCCGGGAAGCCGGTGCCCTCGGTGGAGTCGGTGAGCACCGAGCCCATCCAGGAGGCGACCTGGACGTCGTACGTCGCGGTGTGGACGAACGCCTTGGCGGCCAGCGCCTTGCGCTCGTCGTAGGTGAAGCCCTCGCCCTGCGCGGCGTTCAGCGCCGCCGCGTAGTCGGCGCCGTCGGTGACGATCGCGACCGACGGGTGGTTCTTGGCGGCCGCGCGGACCATCGACGGGCCGCCGATGTCGATCTTCTCGATGCAGTCGTCGACGCCCGCGCCCGAGGCGACGGTCGCGGCGAACGGGTAGAGGTTGACCACGACCAGGTCGAAGGGCGCGACCTCGAGCTCCTCGAGCTGGCGGACGTGGTCGGGCAGCCGGCGGTCGGCCAGGATGCCGGCATGCACGCGCGGGTGCAGCGTCTTCACGCGGCCGTCGAGGCACTCGGGGAAGCCGGTGAGGTCCTCGACCTTGGTGACGGGGAGGCCGAGCGACTCGATGAGCGCGGCCGAGCCGCCGGTGGAGACGAGCTCCACGCCGGCGTCGTGCAGGCCGCGGACCAGGTCCTCGAGACCGGTCTTGTCGAACACGGAGACCAGCGCGCGCTTGATCTTCACTGCACCGATCTCGGGGGTGTCGGAGGTGGCGGACATCGAGGGGCTCCTCATCGGTCGTCGGTCTCGATGAGGGCACCCAGGCGATCGATGCCGACTCGTCACTCCCTGGTGGTGGCCCACCTGCGCCAGTCGTGTGACCGTGATTCTACGGCGGCTCAGCCCCCGAGGCGAACCCGCCGGCCGTCGACCGTGAACCCCTCCCGGGCCATCCGGCCGACCGACTCGACGAGCATCGCCCGCTCGGCCACCTTGATCCGCTCGTGGAGGCTCTCGACGGTGTCGTCGTCCTCCACCGGCACCACGCTCTGGGCCACGATCGCGCCGGTGTCGACCCCGGCGTCGACGACGAACAGGGTCGCGCCGGTGACCTTCACCCCGTACGCCAGCGCGTCCGCGGGCCCCTGCATGCCGGGGAACGACGGCGACAGCGCCGGGTGGGTGTTGACCGTGATCCCGCCGAACCGGTCGAGGAACTTCTCCCCCACCAGCTTCATGAACCCCGCGAGCACCACCAGATCCGGCTCGAAGGCGGCGACCTTGTCGGCCAGCGCCCGATCCCAGTAGCCCCGGCTGCTGTAGTCGCCCACCTTGGCCACGAAGGTCGGCACACCGGCCCGCTCGGCCCGGGCCAGGCCCTCGATGTCGTCGCGGTCGGCGCCGACGGCGACCACGCGGGCGCCGTACGCCGGGTCGGCGCCGGCGTCGAGCAGCGCCTGGAGGTTGGTGCCGGAGCCCGACACGAGGACGACGAGGCGAGGACGAGCGGGCACGGCCCAGAGTCTAGGACCTCGGGTCGCTCAGGACCGACGCGGCAGCCGGGCGCCGACCGCCCGCAGGGTCCGGCGGACCCGGCCGTCGGCGTCGCGCTGCCACCAGCACACGACCAGGGCGCCCAGCACGCCGCCGATCCCGAACGACGTGATCGCGTGGAGCAGCACGTCGAAGGTGTACGGCCCGACGTCCTGCATCCGGCCCGGCCCCACGGCGCCACCGGCGAAGACCGAGACCAGGGCGAGCCCGACACCCGCGCCGATCCCGCCGGCGCAGCCCCGGATCGCGGCCCGGTCCCAGGCGAGCACCGGGCGGTCGCGCTGGACCTGGCCGGCGACCAGGGCGGCGAGCAGGAGCGGGGTGAGCATCAGCCAGTCGGTCCACCACGGCTGGCTGCCCTGGTCGGGCAGTGCCGCGAGCAGGGGGAACATCGGCAGCGGGCCGAGCACGACGGCGGTCGTGGAGACGGTGGTGCCGGCGCCGACGGTGAAGCCCGGACCGAGCAGGTAGGCGCTGGAGAAGAGCAGCGCGTTGGGGAGCAGCAGCAGCGTGAGCACGGTCATCAGCAGCACCGCGCCGGTGTCGGCGTGCAGCTGCGAGACCACGTTGGCGGCCGTCGAGAAGTCGAGCACGAAGGCCGCGACCAGCGCGACCAGGCAGATCAGGGCCCAGCGGGTGAGGATCCGGCGGGCGACGAGGGCGGCGTCGCGCACCGCGGCGGGTACGACGGGCAGCCAGATCGCCGCGCGCCCGGACCCGAACGCGATGGCGGGCGCCCCCACGCCGAGACCGAGCAGCACCGACCAGACCACGACCCGGGCCTCGGACGGCGAGGAGGCCGCGGTGGCGGCGACCGAGGCGGTGAGGACGCCGACGACGGCGTACCCGACGGTGAACAGGCCGGCGGCGTACGGGACGGTGAGGTCGCGGGCGCCGTCGGCGATCCGGTCGGCGTCGGGGCCGTGCCCGGAGATCGACTCGCCGACCCGGTGCCCGACCCGCCAGACCACCCAGGCGCAGAGCGCGCTCAGGCCCAGCGGCATCGCGGTGATCCGCACGCCCTCGACCGCGACGGTGGAGCCGTGGGCCATCAGCCAGCCGTGGGCGCCGACGCGCAGCGCCCCGCTCGGCGCGCCCTCGCCGCCCGCGTCGGTGAGGAACCAGCCGACCACCGCCACCGCCAGGCAGACCAGGAGCGGGGCGCCCGCGGCGATCACGCCACCGATGCTGGCCGTCGGCACCAGCGGCCGGGTCGTGGCCAGCTGGCGGCGCAGGTCGGCGTCCGAGGCGGCCCGGGAGCGCCCGGGTCCACTGCGGCGTGCCGGCGGCGACTGGAGGGAGGTCATGGTCCGTCCATCTTCACGCGCGACCCGGCCGGTTCGGCCCCGCCACGCCGGGATCCGTCGAAGACCGGCGCGAGACGACCGCGCTCGGCGCTACTCCCGGTCCGGGGTAGGTTGGTGCGGCCATGACCGCGGACGACCAGGTGACCCCCAGCACCGAGCAGCCCCGGTCCGTCTACGTGAGCCATGCGGACCTGACGGACAGCTTCGACACCTTCTACAAGGACGCCCGTGACCGTCTGCTGCTGCAGACCTTCGCGCTGACCGGCGACCTGGCACTCGCCCGGAGCGCGGTGCGCGAGGCGTTCGTCGTGTCCTGGCACCACTGGCGCAAGACCGGGCGGCTGACGGAGCCCGAGTCCGCGGTGCGCCCCGACGCCTGGCGCAAGGCGCTGCGCCGCGCCAGCACCCGCCCCTGGCACCGCAAGAGGGATCTCGGCGAGGAGACCCGGCGCACCCTCGAGGCGCTCGGTGCCCTGCCGGTGGTCCAGCGCAAGGCGCTGCTGCTCACCCAGCTCGCCGCGGTGACGATGGAGGAGATGGCCCAGGAGATCGGGCTGCCCGCCGAGGCCGCCGAGCGCGAGCTCCAGCTGGGTGCCGCCCACTTCGCCACCGCGCTCGAGATCCCGACCTCCGCGATCCCGCTGGCGCTCAACGGGCTCGCCGACGCGACCCGGACGGTGACCTGGCCACGGGTGACGATCATCCGGCGCGCCGGCGCGGCGCGCCGCCGGGCCCACACCATCGTCGGCGGGGCCGTGGCCGTGGTCGCCCTCGTGGCCGGCGGCGCGCTGGCCACCGACAGCACCGGCGTACGCCCCACGCTCGACCGCGAGGACCTGCCCGCCGCCGCCGGCCCGCCGCCGGCCGGACCCGCCATCACCACCCTGCCCGACACCACGCTGCTCCCGGTCGACGCGGTCCGGCAGGCCGTCAGCGGCCGCGGCTGGCAGCAGGGCACGACGAGCGACAACTCCACGGGCAACGGCCTGGTGCTCCCCTGCCAGCCGGTGCGGTACGCCGACCCGCAGGGCACCGCCGCCTGGGTGCGCTCCTTCCGCGACAGCACCAGGCCGCAGGCCCAGCGCAACCTGGTCCAGGTCGCCGAGGCGTCGTCCTCGGAGCAGCGGGCGGTCCGCACCTACCGGCACGCCCGCCGCTGGTTCGCGACCTGCCCCTCCCCCGAGGAGGACGCCGCGACGGTCCCGCGGGTGCAGCTGGTGAGCACCTCCGAGATCCCCGGCGTGGGCGACCAGTCGACGCTGTTCGTGCTGCGCTCGCGCGCCGACGCGATGACCTACGTCGTGGGCGTGGCCCGCAGCGGCCTGTTCACCATTGTCACCTCGCTGGCCACGACGGCGCCGCCGGCCAGGGCCAACCGGGCCGGCGTGGCCCGTCTGCTCGGCACCGCCGTCACCCGGATCTGCGAGCTGCCCGACGCCGGCGGCTGCGCCGCCCCGAGCCCGGCGCCGACCCCGCGCGCCCCCTTCCCCGCCGGTACGACGACCTGGATGCTCTCCGAGATCGACCTGCCGCCGATCACGCCCGACCCGGGCCCGTGGGTCGGCACCCCGGCGGCCAGGCTGGCCGAGGACCGGATCGACGCCGGTGCGATCGGCTGCGACACCGTCCACCTCTACGGCACGTTCCGCGCCAAGACGATCCAGGGCAACGACTTCCGCACCTTCGTGTTCAGCGGCGCGAAGCTGCCTCCCCAGGTCGGCCTCACCCAGACCGTCGGCACCCTGCCCGCCGGCGCCGCGGGCGGCTTCGTGACCCGCTTCCGCGAGCAGATGGCCGCGTGCCCGGACCTCGACGCCACCGCCGGCACCGAGGTCCAGGAGCTGCTCACGACCGGCACCGGCCCGCAGGCACTCTCCGCCTGGCACCTCAGCACGGCCCTGCCCGGCGACCGCACCATCGAGTACGACGTCGCGGTGCTCCGCCAGGGCACCGCGGTCTCGGTCCTCGCCTATGTCGCGGCACCCAAGGCGACCATGGCGAACGAGGACTTCGTGGCGCTCGCGCAGCGCGCCCTCGAGCGCCTGGCCCGCGCGACTCCCTACGCTCCGTAGCGAAAAGATCGCGGGAGCATGCAACCAGCTCCCGGCCTCGAGCGTATCCACCTCGACAGTCCCGCACAGGACGAGAGGAGGTCGGCGTGGACGCAACGGAGTTCGACGAGTTCTATGCGACCTCGTTGCGCCGAGTGACCGGACAGGTCTACGCGATGATCGGCGATTACGACGAGGCCGCCGACTGCACCCAGGAGGCGTTCGCCCGGGCCTGGGCGCACCGCCGCCGGCTGGAGCGCACCGCGTACCCCGAGGCGTGGGTCCGCACCACCGCCTATCGCCTCGCCGTGAGCCGCTGGCGACGCCGCAGGCGCGGTGAGCGCTCTCCCGACCGGGCCCTCCAGCCCGTCGGTACGGCGGCCGCCGTCGACGAGTCGCACGTCGCCCTCGTCGCGGCCCTGCGCCGGCTGCCCGAGACCCAGCGCCAGGCGCTGGTCCTGCACCACATCGCCGACCTCCCCGTCCAGCAGGTCGCGGCCGAGGTCGGCGTGCCCGAGGGAACGATCAAGGCCCGGCTCAGCCGCGGCCGGACGGCGCTCGCCGCACTGCTGGCCGACGAGCCCGGCCTGGCGGGAGGAGGGACGACCCATGCCTGAGCACGACCCCATCGAGGAGCTCGCCCGCTTCGGAGCCGAGCTCGGCCGCGCAGGAGGAGACATGCCGCTCTCTGCTGCCGACGTACGGCACCGCGGCGACCGGATCCGCCGGCGGCGTACCGCGCTCGTCGCGGGTGGCGCCGCCCTCGCCGTCGCCGCCGTCACCACCCCGATCCTGCTGCTCGCCGGCCACGGGGGACCGGACGGGGACCTGACCACCAAGGACCCGGCCCGCAGCCACCCGCTGGGCCAGCACGATCTGCTGACCGACGACGACACCGTCTACAGCGACGGCGCGGACTGGTTCGCCACCGACACCTTCGAGGGCGACGGTCAGGCCGCCTTCCACCTGTGCGCCCGCAAGAGCCTCACCGGCCTCGGCGCGAGCGCCGTCCTCCAGCGCGAGTTCGAGCTGCGCAACACCCAGGACCCGTCGGTCGCGGTCACCGGGGACTCCTTCGCCGAGGCGATCGCGCAGTTCCCGGACGCCGCGAGCGCGGCCGCGGCGTACGACACCATCGCCGACTGGGTGCAGGACTGCTCCGAGCAGGTCGCCGCCACCGAGAGCCCCGACTACACCGCCTTCGACCCGCGGCCGGTCGCCACCGGACTCGAGGACAGCCAGGCCCAGGTCGTCGACGCCCACTACGGCCCGGTGCCGAAGGACATCGACGAGACGGGCGACCTGGCGTTCATCGCGGAGACGGGCCTGATCCGGGTCGGGGACCGGATCGCCGTGCTCAGCTCCACGATCGTCGGACAGGACTACGACTTCGTCGACGGCACCCCCGTCGAGCGGATGGTCCCGCGCGCCGCCGCGCTGCTCCAGCCCGGCGGCTGAGCCCACCGAGCCCGAGACGCCGAGGCCCGCCACCTTGAGGGTGGCGGGCCTCGGCGTTGCTGAGCGCGTCAGAGCGCCTGGAGGATCTCCCGAGCCAGCGCGGCCGTCTCGGACGGCGTCTTGCCGACCTTGACGCCGACGGCCTCGAGCGCGTCCTTCTTCGCCTGGGCGGTGCCCGCGGAGCCCGACACGATGGCGCCGGCGTGGCCCATGGTCTTGCCCTCGGGGGCGGTGAAGCCCGCGACGTAGCCGACGACCGGCTTGGTGATGTTGGCCTTGATGTAGTCCGCGGCCCGCTCCTCGGCGTCGCCGCCGATCTCGCCGATCATCACGATCACCTTGGTCTCCGGGTCCTCCTCGAAGGCCTGGAGCGCGTCGATGTGCGTGGTGCCGACGATCGGGTCGCCGCCGATGCCGATGGCGGTGGAGAAGCCGAAGTCCCGCAGCTCGTACATCATCTGGTAGGTCAGCGTGCCCGACTTCGACACGAGGCCGACCGGGCCCTTGCCCGCGATGGTGTGCGGGGTGATGCCGGCCAGCGACTCGCCCGGCGTGATGATGCCGGGGCAGTTCGGGCCGATCATCCGGGTCGACCTGCCCTGCAGGTACGACCAGACCTCGGCCGTGTCCTGCACCGGGACGCCCTCGGTGATCACGACGATCAGCGGCATCTCGGCGTCGATCGCCTCGATCGCGGCGTCCTTGGTGAACGCCGGCGGCACGAAGAGGACCGACACGTTCGCGCCGGTCTCCTTCATGGCCTCCGCGACGGTGCCGAACACCGGGAGCTCGACGTCGTTGCCGTCGTGGTCCTGGTGGGTCACCGTGGTGCCGGCCTTGCGCGAGTTGACGCCACCGACGATCGTCGCGCCCGAGTCGAGCATCAGGGCGGTGTGCTTGGCACCCATGCCACCCGTGATGCCCTGGACGATGATCTTGCTGTCCTTGTTCAGGTAGATGCTCATGTCTCGTCCCCTCAGGCGTTCGCCAGCTCGGCGGCCTTGTCAGCCGCGCCGTCCATGGTGTCGACCTGCGTCACGAGCGGGTGGTTCAGCTCGTCGAGGATCGCGCGGCCCTGGTCGACGTTGTTGCCGTCGAGACGGACGACGAGCGGCTTGGTGGCCTTGTCGCCGAGGAGCTCGAGGGCGCCCTTGATGCCGTTGGCGACCTCGTCGCACGCGGTGATGCCACCGAAGACGTTGACGAACACCGACTTGACCTGCTCGTCGTTGAGGATGACGTCGAGGCCGTTGGCCATCACCTGCGCGTTGGCGCCGCCACCGATGTCGAGGAAGTTGGCGGGCTTCACGCCGCCGTGGTTCTCGCCGGCGTACGCGACGACGTCGAGGGTGCTCATCACGAGACCCGCGCCGTTGCCGATGATGCCGACCTGACCGTCGAGCTTGACGTAGTTGAGACCGAGGTCCTTGGCCTTCGCCTCGAGCGGGTCGGCCTCCTCGCGGATCTCGAACTCCTCGTGCTCGGGGTGGCGCACCTCGGAGGCGTTCTCGTCGAGCGAGACCTTGCCGTCGAGCGCCTCGAGCTTGTCGCCGGCGAGGCGGGCGAGCGGGTTGACCTCGACGAGGGTCGCGTCCTCCTCGACGAAGACCTTGTAGAGGTCCTCGATCATCTTCACGGCCTGCTCGAAGACGGCCTCGGGGAACTTCGCCTCGGTCGCGATCTCGCGGGCCTTGGCCGCGTCGACGCCCTTGCCCGGGTCGATGCCGATCTGCTTGACGGCGTCGGGGTTGGTCTTGGCGACCTCCTCGATCTCCACACCGCCCTCGACCGACGCGATGCACAGGTACTGGCGGTTGGACCGGTCCAGCAGGAAGGAGAAGTAGTACTCCTCCTCCGGCGGGGTCGCCGGAGTGACCAGGACGCGGTTGACCGTCAGGCCCTTGATCTCCATGCCGAGGATGTTGGACGCGTGCTCGAACGCCTCGTCCGCCGTCTTCGCGAGCTTGACGCCACCCGCCTTGCCACGACCACCGGCCTTGACCTGCGCCTTGATGACGGTCACGCCGCCGATCTGCTCGGCCGCCGCCCGTGCCTCCTCGGCGGTCTCGACGACCGTCCCGAGGGTCGTGGCCACACCGTGCTTCGCGAAGAGCTCCTTCGCTTGGTACTCCATCAGGTCCACTGATACGTCCTCACGTCTTGGTCAGAGGTTCGGTGCGCACAGCGGCACACCCCCGGGCACGATAGTCCTGACCCACGAGTAGGACGAGTCCGGGAACCGATGTGGGGGCCGGACGTGACCGGGCTCACGCACCGCCACGGGTTTCGGCGTTCGCCTGACCGTCCCCAGGGGCGGGACGTACGATTTCGGGGCCGTGTCGGCATCGGTTAGGGTCGGCACGCACGTTTCACCCGGCTGTCACCCGACGGCCACCTCGGCTGGGGCCGTCACTCGGGGCGCCAGGAGCCGGGCACACGGGGAGAAGCGCGCCTGCACGAACGTCCCCCCAAGGAGTCAGCAGTCGATGGGTAACCACCGAGCGGAGCACCCCGCGCCGCGCCCGGAATCGCCCCTCGGCTCCCCCTCCGACTCCTCGTACGTCGGCAAGCGCGTGGCCCGGCGGGCCGCGGTCGAGGAGACCCCGTCGACGTACGTCGGCAAGCGCGTCGCCCGGCCGGCCACCACCCCCGCCCCGCTCGAGCCCGCCGTACCCCTCGCGACGATCGCGCCCGCCGTACCCGTGGCCAGGCCGGTCCTCGAGCCGATCACCGAGCCCACCCTGGCCGCCGAGGCCGTGGCCCCGGTCCGCACCCTCGACCGGATGCCGACCGTCGAGCTGCCCGCACTGCGCGACATCCCGCTCCCCGACGCCCTGTCCGACTCCTCGACCACGCTGCGGGCCGTCCAGCCCGCCGGCAAGCGCCGCGCGGTCAAGCGCGCCGGCAGCCCCGGACCGCTGCGCGCCCTGCCCACGCTGCCCGTCGCCGTCGGCGTCGCCACGATCGCGATCGCGGTCGGCGGCGTCGTCACCTCCGCCGACCCGCAGCTGGCCTCCGCCGGCGACCGGCTCACCTCTCCCAACGCGCTGACCGGCTCCTTCGGCAGCGGCACGGTCGGCGACCGCACCGCCACCGTGAGCCGCGACTCCGACCGTGACGCCCTCGCCCAAGGCGCCGACTCGGACCTGGTCAAGGCGGCCGAGCGCTCCGCCGCCGAGCGCACCACCGCGCTCAGCGACCTGACCGCCAAGGCGCAGAAGGAAGCCTCCGAGATCGCGCTCAACAAGTGGGTGCTGCCGCTCGACAGCTACCGCCTCACCGCCACCTTCGGCGAGTACGGCCTGTGGTCCAGCTACCACACCGGCCTCGACTTCGCCGCCCCTCCGGGCACCCCGATCCGCGCCGTCGCCAACGGCACGGTCACCTCCGCCCAGTTCGACGGCGCCTACGGCAACAAGACCGTGGTCACCCTCGACGACGGCACCGAGCTCTGGTTCTGCCACCAGACCTCCTTCAACGTCTCCGCCGGCGACACCGTCCGTGCCGGCGAGGTCATCGGGTACGTCGGCAGCACCGGCCACGTCACCGGCCCCCACCTCCACCTCGAGGTCCGCCCCGGCGGCGGCGACCCGGTGGACCCGGACGCGGCGCTGCGGCAGCACGGCGTCACGCCGTAGCTTCTGGCTCGCTCCGCTCGCATGTCGCGCCGCCTTCGGCGCCGTTTCTTCCTCCCCGCTCGCTGCGCGACTCGGCCCCGCGTCCTCTCCTGAGCGGCCGGCCTTGTTTCGTCGGTTGGCCACCGGGTAGGTCGTCGCCAGCGAAGTCGACAAGGGGGCCACGTGGGCACGAAGCAGGAAATGGGCGCGAGCCTGGAGGAGCTGGAGAAGGCGGGGCTCACCGAGCTGCCGGCCATCGCCGACGCCTTCAGCGGCGCCAGCACGGCACTGTCGGGCATCACGACGAGCGGGATGTTCGTCGACGACGGCCCGTTCTCCGCGAACTGTCCGCAGACGTCGTTCGACTCGCTCATCGAGGCGATGACCTCGTCGACCCAGCGCTCGGGGAGCGTGCTCGACGACGTGTCGGCGGCGCTGGTGACCACAGCGCGCGACTTCGCCAAGACCGACGAGGCGATCAAGGCGGCGTACCTGGCCGCGGGAGGGACACTCGAATGACCTCGTGCTACGACATCGGCTGCCAGGTCGGCGCCAAGGCCTCGGAGCTGATCGAGGGCACACCGCCGGGGTATGTCACCATCGGCGGCTCGTACGCCGACATCGGCCCGTCGTTCAGCCACTACGACGACCTGCCGGTCACCAAGCTGGAGGGCACCCGCACCGACCTGTCGACCGCGCTCAACAGCGTGGCCGTGCCGGGGCAGGGCAGCTCCGACGTCCTCGGGACCGGCGTGGTCACGCCCAACCAGGCGTTCGCCAACATGGCCCGGATCATCCCCGACGTCCTGGACTGGACGGGTGACTCCGCCGACGACTTCAACGACAACTACTACGCGCAGCTGCCCTACGTCGCCGACTCCAACTTCACCGGCATCTCGGTGCTCGCCGCGGCCGTCGAGGCCCAAAAGGAGCTCTACGGGTCGGCGAAGGAGTCGATCCTCGACATCGGCAACAAGACGCTCTCTGCCCTCGAGGCCGCCGACGGGCGCGGGAGCGCCGCCGGCACGTTCGCGCTGACCGTGCTCGCCGCGGTCGGCACCGTGGCGGTCACCGTCCTCACCGCCGGCACCGGCACCGCCGCCGGCGTCGCGATCACCATCGCGGTCGCCTCGGGTGCGGCCAGCACCGGCGCCGCCGCCACCAGCCTGGACTTCAGCGGCGACAGCCCCGAAGACATCATGGACGACTTCTACAAGGCCGTCGGCAAGGTCGAGGAGCACGTCAGCACCCGACAGCAGGAGATCCGCGACGGCCTGCGGGACTTCGCGGCGGCGGTCAACACGGACATCGACCGGACCCAGTTCGCCGGGGACGAGTACCCCCGCTTCAAGTTCAAGCCCACCGGCTTCGCCCAGGGCCCCGGGGGTCTGGGAGGCTACGACGGATGACCGGGAACCTGCAGTACCTGCCGCAGACCGAGGGGCACATCAGCCCCTTCGGCAAGGCCGTCGACCAGATGCGGGTCTCCGCCGACGCCGACCAGGGCCGGCTGTACGCCGAGCTGACCGGCTGGTATCAGGTCCGGGTCGTCGTGGCCGAGGCCGCCACGCTCCAGCCCGACGCCGAGCTGGAGCGGGCCCTGGAGCGCCTGGCGCGAGCGCTGTTCGTCGCCCGGACCCGCGAGTACTACCGGCTGATGGAGGTCCACCTGCAGCCCGACCCGGTGACCCTGCGCCGGATGCGCGACCAGCTGGAGGACTCGACCGAGCAGGCCCACGTCACCGGTGTGGCCGCCGGCGGGGACGTGGAGGTGTCGTCGATCGGCATGCGCCACTTCGCCGTACGTCTCCAGCCCGGCACCGCCGCCCGTCTCGGCGGCGAGGGGCTCGGGGCGGCGCTGACCGTGGCGGCCAACGACATGGTGGCCGGCTGGCTGCAGGTGCTCGCCGAGTACAAGCGCGAGCGCTGGGCCTGATGCGGCGCACCACCCTGGTCGCGCTCACGGCCGCGGTCCTGGTCCTGGGCGGCTGCACCGGGTCCGAGCAGGACGCCGAGATCGGCGACCTCGTGCAGGGCCGCACCGGCGAGCTCACCGGCGAGGCGTACGTCGTCCAGCTGCCCTCGGGGCAGGTCACGATCACCCTCGGCAAGCCCGCCGACGAGATCGGCGACGAGCAGGCGGCCGACGGCCACCGCCACCCGGCGCCCGACGGCGGTGCGTGGGTCGCCGTCGACTGGCGCTTCGAGCCCGGGGCCGGGTTGCCGGCATTCGAGCGCACCCTGATGGCCGACGACGACGGACCGCGCACCACCCTCGCCCTCTCCGTCGCCGACGAGACCTACCCCCTCGGCGACGTCGCCTCCACGACGAGCACCCCCGCCGACGCCCGCACCGCGGGCATCGTCCATGTCGCCCTGCCCACCGGCGCCGATCCGGTGCTCACCGTCGACTTCGGCGGCGTCGCCGCCCGGGTCGACACCGGCACCGGCGAGGTCGACGGCGAGCTCGCCACCGCCTTCGCCGACCCGGCCGAGCCGTCCTCGGGCGAGTGCGGGGGCGGCGACGTCGCGGGCGGCACGGCGCGCGTGGCGTGTACCTGGACGGCGGCCACCGTGCCGTACCTGCCCGGTCGGGGCTGGTCGGACCAGGGCTGGACCGTCGCCCAGGTCGAGACCCGGGTCGACGAGTTCACCCGCCGCGGGTCGCGCTACACCACCTCGGCCATCGCCGACGCCTCCACGCTCACCGGCACCCCGGCGTCCACGAGCGAGGTCGTCGACGCCCGGCTGACCACCCTCGTCGCGCGCGTCGTGGCCGAGGGACCGGCCACCGGGATCCAGGTGGCGCGCACGGTCGAGGGCACCAAGGCCGACGGCGCCGGCCCGGACACCGCCGCGGTGACCTGGACGACGAGCGTGCCGCTGCCCTAGAGCTTCTCGACCGGGGCGTAGCGCAGCAGCAGCCGCTTGACGCCCTCGGAGCCGAAGTCGATCGAGGCGACCGACTTCTCGGCGGCGCCTTCGACGGTCACGACCGTGCCGAGGCCGAAGGAGTCGTGGGTGACCTTGTCGCCGGGCGCCAGGACCGGGATCGGGCGCGCCGGCTTGGCCTTGGCTGCGGCGTCGGCCCGCGCGGCGGCCGAGCTGAAGTTGCGGCGCCCGGCGGCGGTGGGCTGACCGAAGCGGTTGCCGGCGTAGTCGTCGGCGCCGCCCGACCGACCGGAGTCGTACGACGGCCGGGTCCAGCGGGTCTGGTCGGCCTCGGTGCGGCGCCAGTCGACCAGGTCGATGGGGAGCTCACCGAGGAAGCGGGATGCCGGGTTCATGGCCGGCGCGCCCCAGGCCGAGCGGACCATGGCCCGCGAGACGTAGAGGCGCTGGCGGGCGCGGGTGATGCCGACGTACGCCAGGCGGCGCTCCTCCTCCAGCTCGGGCCGGTCGCCGAGGGCCCGGGAGTGGGGGAAGACGCCGTCCTCCATGCCGGTCAGGAAGACGACGGGGAACTCCAGGCCCTTGGCGGTGTGGAGCGTCATCAGGGTGACGACGCCCTGGTCCTCGGGCGCGTCGGGGTCATCGGCGGGGGCGTCGGGGATCTGGTCGGCGTCGGCGACCAGCGCCACCCGCTCGAGGAAGTCGGCCAGGCCCGGCTCGAGGATCCCGGCGTCGACGTCGGAGGGGTCGGCGGAGGGACCGGCGACCGGGTCCTCGGCGAACTCGCGGGCCACGGCGACCAGCTCGGCGAGGTACTCCAGCCGGGTCTCGTCCTGCATGTCGTCGGAGCTCTCCAGGCTGACCAGGTAGCCGGAGCGGTCGAGCACGGTCTCGAGGATCACGTCGGGCCGCTCGCGGGCCTCCACCATCTGCTGCAGCTCGGCCAGCAGCTTCACGAAGGACTCGATGCTGGTCTGGCTGCGGGTGGCCAGACCCGGCGCCTCGGCGGCGCGCTGGAGCGCCTCCCAGTAGGTGATCCGCTCCCGCTCGGCGAAGGCGGCGACGGCGGCCTCGGCGCGCTGGCCGATGCCGCGGCGCGGGGTGTTGACGATGCGGCGCAGCGAGACCTGGTCGTCGGGGTTGACCAGCACCCGCAGGTAGGCCAGCGCGTCGCGGATCTCCTTGCGGTCGTAGAAGCGGGTGCCGCCGACGACCTTGTACGGCAGGCCGGTGCGGACGAAGATCTCCTCGAACACCCGCGACTGCGCGTTGGTGCGGTAGAACACCGCGACGTCGGAGGGCCGCAGGCCGAGCTGCTGGTCGTCGGTGAGCTTGTCGATCTCGCCGGAGACGAACCGGGCCTCGTCGTGCTCGTCGTCGGCGACGTACCCGACGATCTTCTCGCCGTCGCCCGCATCCGACCACAGCCGCTTGGGCTTGCGGCCCTCGTTGCGCTCGATGACCGCGTTGGCGGCGGTCAGGATGGTCTGCGTGGAGCGGTAGTTCTGCTCCAGCAGGACGGTCGTGGCGTCGGGGAAGTCCTTCTCGAAGTCCATGATGTTGCGGATGTCGGCGCCCCGGAAGGCGTAGATCGACTGGTCCGCGTCGCCGACGACCATCAGCTCCGACGGCGGCACCCGGTGGGCGGGCAGCCCGTCGAGGGTGGTCGGGTCGTGCTCCTCGAGGTCCTGGCCGCAGAGCTGGTGGATGAGGGCGTACTGCGCGTGGTTGGTGTCCTGGTACTCGTCGACCAGGAGGTGGCGGAACCGGCGCCGGTAGGTCTCACGGATCTCCGCCTTGAGCTGGAACAGCCGCACCGTCTCCATGATCAGGTCGTCGAAGTCCATGGCGTTCGCCTCGCGCAGCCGACGCTGGTAGGCGGCGTACGCCGCGGCGAACGTCTCGTCGATCGAGTTCTTGGCCTCCGCCGCGACCTCGTCGGGCTCGCGCAGCTCGTTCTTCTGGTTGCTGATCCAGTGCAGCACCGGGCCCGGCTGGTAGCGGCGCGGGTCGAGCTCGAGGTCGCTGCAGACCAGCTGGATCAGCCGCTTCTGGTCCGCGGTGTCGTAGATCGAGAAGTTCGACCTCACCCGCTCGTAGCCGAGGTGCTCGACCTCCTTGCGCAAGATCCGCACACAGGCCGAGTGGAACGTGCTCACCCACATGATCCGGGCACGGTTGCCGATCAGCTCGGCCACCCGCTCCTTCATCTCGGCGGCGGCCTTGTTGGTGAAGGTGATCGCGAGGATCGAGCCGGGGTGGGCCTTGCGGACCGCGATCGTCCACGCGATCCGGCGGGTCAGCACCCGGGTCTTGCCCGAGCCCGCGCCCGCGACGACGAGCAGCGGTGAGCCTTCGTGCTTGACGGCCGCACGCTGCGGTTCGTTGAGCCCCTCGAGGAGGGCTTCTGCGGTCAGGGCCGGGGGCGTCGCGGAGTCGATCATGCTCCGGCCAGCCTACGGCTCCCCTCCGACGGTACGGGTGCCGGATCAGCTGCTGTGCACGGGCGACCAGAGCACGGCGATGCAGACCTCGGCGACGGCGAGGACGAGCAGGCCGGCCCACAGGCCGTTGGGGATCTTGGCCTTGCGCATGTTGGCCATCACCAGCACCAGCAGCACCAGGCCGATGGCGAGCTTGACGCCGACCTTGGCGTGGTTGACCGGGTCGTCGCCGCCCTCGAGGACGCCGACGAGGAGCAGGCCGGCGAGGAACGCGGTGCCGACACCGTCGCGCATCACGCCGGTGACCCTCTTGTCGCCGGGGCCGGCCTGCGCCAGCAGCCCGCCGATCAGGGCCGCGAAGCCGAGGATGTGGAGGATGAGCAGGATCAGGCGCAGGGTCTCCATGCCCGCACCCTATCCAGCCGCGGGCCCGGTCTCAGCGACCGGTCGCCGTGAAGTGCTGGTAGTCCTTCAGGGAGCTCCACGAGCCGCCCCAGGACCAGCCGATCCGCTTGAACTCCCGCACGATCAGATCGCCGGCGTGGATGATCCCGGGCTGGGTCCGGCTCCGGTCGAGGTACGCCGAGGCCCGCTCCGGGAGCACCACGTCGCCCTTGGTGTAGGGGTTGAGGAAGGGGTTCACGTCGATCGCGAGACCGTACGCGTGGGCCGACCAGGACGTCTGGCCGCGCGCGGCCCGGCAGACCAGGGCGGCGGTGTCGTTGCCGTCGCCGGTGGGTGGGGCCTCGAGGTCGGCGGTCGTCGGGAGCCGCATCTCCTCGATCGGATAGTCGGCCGCGAACAGCGCCCGGAAGACCGACACGACGTCCTCGGCCTGCGCCGCTGCCAGCACCAGCTCGCCGGTGTGGGCCAGGCCGTCGAAGCCGCGGAAGGTCACGGTGACATAGGCGAGGTCGGCCAGCGCGACCGGGCAGGCCGGCGACCAGGTCTCCCCCATCCGCTCGCGGATCGCGTCGGTGACCGGGCCGACGCCGGCGTGGAACCCGCCGTCGGCGGGCGGCGGCAGCAGGTCGGTGGTCGGGTAGCGGCGGACCCGCAGCGCCTTCGGGGTCGCCCGGATCTCGCCGAACCCCTGGGCGGTCCGGGGCAGGACATGCACCCCCAGCTCCCAGTCGGAGTACGCCGGGCCGCTGCTCGGCGCCGCGCTGCTCGGCGTGGCGCTCGGCGTGGCGCTCGAGGTCGTCGGCGCGGGGGCGGGAGTCGGGCGCGTCACGGGCGACGAGGAGTCGGAGCACCCGGCCAGGAGCAGGGCCACCGCGACGAGGGCGGCGGCCCGCCTCACAGCAGCCGGCGGTCCGAGGCCCACCGGGTCAGCTCGTGGCGCGAGGAGAGCTGGAGCTTGCGCAGCACCGACGACATGTGGGTCTCGACCGTCTTGATCGAGATGAACAGCTCCTTGGCGACCTCCTTGTAGGAGTAGCCGCGGGCGATCAGCCGCATCACCTCGCGCTCCCGCTCGGTGAGCCGGTCGAGGTCCTCGTCGACGCTGGCCAGGTCGGCGGAGAGCCCGGCGCCGGCGAAGGCGTCGAGCACGAAGCCCGCGAGCCGGGGCGAGAACACCGCGTCGCCCTCGGCGACCCGGGTGATCGCGTCGACCAGCTCGGGGCCGGTGATGGTCTTGGTGACATACCCGCGGGCGCCGCCGCGGACGGTGCCGATGACGTCCTCGGCAGCGTCGGAGACGGACAGGGCGAGGAACCGGACCTCGCCGTCCTTGACCCGGCGGATCACCTCGACCCCGCCGCCGCCCGGGAGATGCACGTCGAGCAGCACGACGTCGGGCCGGTGCGCGACGACGGCGGCGACGGCCTCGTCGACGTCGGCGGCCTCGGCCACGACCTCGACCCGGCCGGCGCCGGTGGCGCCCAGCTCGGCGCTGACGCCGCGACGGAACATGGCGTGGTCGTCGACGACGACCACGCGCACCAGCTCACCCATGCTTGCTCTCCTCGACTCTGTTGGGCTCCGGGCCACGCGTGAACCCGACATGCAAGCGCACCTCGGTGCCCTCGCCGGGCGCGGACCGGATCTCGGCCCGGCCGCCGTGGCGCTCCATGCGGTCGATGATGCTGCGCCGCACGCCGAGACGGTCCTCCGGGGTCGCCTCCGGGTCGAAGCCGGCGCCGCGGTCGCGGACGAAGACGTCGATGCCGGCGGGGGTGATCTCGGCGTACACGTCGATGCGGGCGACGCCGGCGTGCTTGGCGGCGTTGGTGGTCGCCTCGCGGGCGGCCTGGACGATCGGGCGAGCCGACTCGTCGTAGTCGCAGTCGCCGACGGCGACCACGTCGACGGTGATGCCGTAGGCGTCCTCGATCTCGGCGGCGGCCGCGCGCAGGGCGCTGGCGACGGTGGCCTCGTCGAGCGACTCCCCGGCGTACAGCCAGGCACGCAGGTCGCGCTCCTGGGCGCGGGCGAGCCGGGCCGCGTCGGCGGGGTTCTTCTGGATCAGGGCGAGGGTCTGCAGCACCGAGTCGTGGAGGTGGGCGGCGACGTCGGCGCGCTCCTGGGTGCGGACCCGCTCGGCCCGCTCGTCGGTGAGGTCGGACATCAGCCGGTAGACGAACGGCCCCAGCACGATCCCCACGCCGAAGAAGGCGAGCAGGATCGCGAGCATCGCGTCGCCGGCGACGCTCAGCGAGCCGTCGCGCAGGGTGAACAGCGCGAGCGCCACGACGACGAGGACCACGCCGGCACCGATCCGGGCCCACGCGGCCCAACCGCCACCGCCGAGCACCAGCCGGACCGGATCGACCTTGCCGGTGGCGTCGAGCCAACGCTCCCGCTGCGCCTCGTCGGCCTGGCGCCACAGCAGCGCGACCCCGACGACCGCGATGCCGAGCGGCCAGATCCACCAACCGGTGCCGAGCAGGGCCTCGATGGTGAACACCGCGCCGATGCCGAGGACGGCCAGGGTGATCACCGGACCGACGTCGGAGAGCCGGCGACCGCGGCGGCCGGGGCGCCGGCCGTCGCGCGACGCGCTGGCGAGGCCCGGCGCGAGGTACTCCGGGGGCGGGCCGGCGGGCAGCAGGATCCACAGGGCGGCGTACGCCATGACGCCGGAGCCGCCGACCACCGTCGCGATCACGAACCCGGCCCGCACCATCAGCACCGAGACGCCCAGGTGGACGGCGAGACCGGACGCGACGCCGCCGATCATCGGCTCGCGCAGGTCGCGCCAGGCCCGCCGTACGTCGCGAGGCGGCGCGGGCGGTGCGGGCAGGGGCGCGGTGGTCGTCATGGTGCTCCCATCGTCACACAGCCGAACCCGCGCCAGCAGGGGGAAGCACCCTGACCCGACCCTGACGCCGCCCCGGAGGGGACCGGTGCGGATCAGGGCGGTCCCCGATGGTCCGCACGCCGTCGTGACAGCATGCTGGACGACATGAGCGCACCGACCGACGCCGAGAACGAGCCGCACCGCGAGGGTCCTCGGGTGACCCGCGACGAGGTCCGCGACCTCGCCCGGCTCCGCCGCAGCCGTGACGACCGCAAGGTCGCCGGCGTGGCGGCCGGCATCGCGCGGCACCTCGACATCGACCCGCTGCTGGTGCGCATCGCGTTCGCGGTCCTGACCTTCTTCGGCGGCGGCGGCCTGATCCTGTACGCCGTGTGCTGGGTCTTCGTGCCCGAGGAGGGCACCGAGGACGCGGTGATCCGCGTCGACGAGGGCATCCGCACGGCAGCGCTGATCATCGGTGGCGTGATCGCCGTCGCCTCGGTCATCGGCGACACCGTCGGCGGCCCCGGCTTCCCCTGGCCGCCGCTGGCGATCGGGCTGATCCTGATCCTGGTCCTCGCCGGCAAGAACGCCGTCAAGCCGGGCGGCCCGACGCACCCGTGGCTGCGCGGCACCCCGGCCCCGCCTCCCCCGCCGGAGCCGGGGGCGCCGACGACCGGGGCGACCTACTCGGCCTACCGGACCCCGCCGCCGGCGTACCGCCGCCCGGTCGGCCCGCGCAAGCGCGGACCGCTGCTGTTCCCGTTCACCCTCGGCCTGGCCGCCCTCGGCCTCGGCACCCTGGCCACGCTGCAGCTCGCGGGCGTCGACATCACCCCGTCGGCGTACCCGGCGACGGTGCTGGGCGTCACCGGCCTGATGCTGCTGGTCGGCGCGTTCTACGGCCGGGCCGGCGGCCTGATCCTGGTCGGGCTGCTCGCCGCCGGCGCG
This sequence comes from Nocardioides sp. S5-5, assembly GCF_054954065.1. Classification (NCBI taxonomy): domain Bacteria; kingdom Bacillati; phylum Actinomycetota; class Actinomycetes; order Propionibacteriales; family Nocardioidaceae; genus Nocardioides; species Nocardioides sp. S5-5. Next base: position 1,153,687 of record NZ_CP199913.1, on the reverse strand, counting down.
ACCGGGGCGACCGCGGTCGCCGACAGCCTCGAGGTCGGGCAGGAGCGACCGGTCCTGCAGCAGGCATCGGACCTGAAGAGCTCCTACGACCTCGGCGTCGGCGAGCTTCGGATCGACCTCAGCGAGGTGCGTGACCTCGACCAGCTCGACGGGCGGACCCTCGACCTCGAGCTCGGCGTCGGCCACATTCTGGTGATCGTCCCGAAGGACGGCCTCAACGTCGAGGCGCGTGGCACCATCGACGCGGGCGAGGTCGCCATCTTCGGCAAGAGGACCAGCGACGACCTCAGCGGCGACAACGGCACCGTCGCCGGCGACCCCACCCTGACCATCAACGCCGACCTCGACCTCGGCCAGATCGAGTTCCGGAGCGCAGCATGAACGACGACATGAGCCACGACGAGCAGACCACCGAGCTCCCCCGTGAGGAGCGACCCACCGCCGGCGAGCGTCGTACCGGATGGCACCGGGTCAACACCGGCCACCTGGTGATGGGCGTCGCGTTCACCGGCCTGGTGATCGTGTGGGCGCTGGCGATCACCGACACGGTGCGGATCGAGCGGGCCGGCTGGATCATGGGCCTGCCCTGGCTCGCCGCCGGAGCGGCCGGGCTGATCGCCTCCGTGCTCCGCGGGCCCCGTCACGACCAGGGACAGCAGGGCTGGGACGGCCACCGGATGCGGGGCTGGCAGTGACCCTCCCCCGGCTGGCCGCACTGGCCTCCCTCGTCGCCCTCGAGCACCCCGACCTGGTCGCTCCCCCGGTCGCCGCAGCCCTGGCCGCGTGGCCGGGCGCCGAGCGGATCGCGGTCGTGGAGATCGACCCCGAGCATGCCGACACGGCCGCGATGAGCGCGGCGTACGACCTGCCGATGACGACCGGCGCGAACTGCGTGCTGGTCGCCGGCAAACGGGAGGGCGAGGAGCGGGTCGCCGCGTGCCTGGTCCGCGCCGACACGAGGGCCGACGTGAACCACACCGTCAAGCGCCTGCTCGACGTCCGCAAGCCGTCGTTCCTGCCGCTGGAGCGGGCGGTGGCCGAGTCCGGGATGGAGTACGGCGGCATCACGCCCGTCGGGCTGCCCGCCGGCTGGCGGCTGCTCGTCGACGCCCGGGTGCCCGAGATGGAGCTGGCGGTGATCGGCTCCGGGCTGCGCCGCTCCAAGCTGCTCGTGCCCGGGGACCTGTTCGCACAGGCCCCCGGGGCCGAGGTCGTCGAGGGGCTGGCCCGCTAGTGTCGGCTCGGCCTCAGTGGTCGAGCCCGGTGACCCGGATGCCCGAGTGGGTCTTGTACTTCCGGTTGATCGAGATCAGCACGGCGGTGAACGGCTCGAGGACGCGGGCCAGGCGGAGCTTGCCGCCGTCGACGCCGGGACGTCCGGTGACGGAGGCGGCCAGGTCGATGGCGACCTGCTTGCCCTCGGCGGAGTCGCCGACGACGATCACGTCCTCGTCGAGGAACTCGTCCTCGCCCCACAGGGCGGGGGCGGCGACGTTGTGGAAGGCGCCGACCACGGTGGCGCCGGGGACCAGCTCGGCGGCGGACTCGGCGGCCGAGCCCTCACCGCCGTTGATGACCCGGCCGTGGGCGCCGCGCTTGTCGAAGGCGAGCGGGTTGACGCAGGAGATCACGGTCTTGCCGTCGAGCGCGCCGCCCTCCGCCAGGGAGGCGACCAGCTCGTCGTGGCCGTCGTACGGCACCGCGAGGAGCACGACGTCGGCGGCGGCGACGGCATCGGCGTTGGCGGCGCCGCGGGCGGTGCCGGCGCCGGCGACGTCGGCCAGCCGGGAGGTCACCTCCTCGGCGACGGCCTCGGCCTTCTCCGCGGCGCGGGAGCCGAGGACGATGTCGTGGCCGTGGCGGGCGAAGCGGTAGCCCAGGCCCTTGCCCTGGGGGCCGGTGCCGCCGATCACGGCGACGGTGTAACGAGTGGAGGTGTCTGAAGAAGTCACGCTTCCTCCTATCACGGGGACGACGGGCGACGGCGGCCCGTCTCACCCTCGGCAGCCATGGACATTGTGACAGCGTTACTGTCACAGTTGCGCTGTCGGTGACGCATCACCGGCAACCCGTCACCGTGGCCGAGAGGCCGGAAGGGACTGTCATGAAGCTGTCGATGCCCCTCGTCTACGCGGGGAACCCGCGCGAGTCGGCCGACCAGGTCGTCGCCTTGGAGAAGGCCGGACTCGACACCATCTGGGTCGCCGAGCCGTACGGATTCGACGCGCCCACGCTGATGGGCTACCTCGCCGCGAAGACCGAGACCGTCGAGATCGGCGCCGGCATCCTCAACGTCTACTCCCGCACCCCGGGCGCCCTGCTGCAGACCGCGGCCGGCCTCGACAACGTCTCCGGCGGCCGCGCCGTGATCGGCCTCGGCGCCTCCGGACCCCAGGTCATCGAGGGCTTCCACGGCCTGGCCTACGACCGCCCGCTGACCCGCACCCGCGAGGTGATCGAGGTGCTCCGGGCCGGCCTGCGCGGCGAGCGCCTCGACTACCAGGGCAAGACGATCCAGGTCCCGCTCCCCGAGGGCCAGGGCCTCGGCCTGGGCAAGCCCCTCAAGCTGCTCAACCGCCCCGAGCGCGCCGACCTGCCGATCTGGGTCGCGGCGCTCGGCGACAGGAACGTCGCCATGACCGCCGAGGTCGCGGACGGCTGGCTGCCCTTCCTCTACTACCCCGAGAAGGCCGCGGAGGTCTGGGGCGAGCCCCTCGCGCGCGGCGCCGCCAAGCGCTCCGCCGACCTGAAGCCGCTCGAGATCTCCGCCGGCGGCATGGTCGCCATCGGCGAGGGCCCCGAGACCAAGGCGCTGCTCGACTTCATGCGCCCCCTCTACGCCCTGTACGTCGGCGGCATGGGCGCGCGCGACAAGAACTTCTACAACCAGCTGGCCTGTGAGTACGGCTTCGAGAAGGAGGCCAAGGAGATCCAGGACCTCTACCTGGACGGCAAGAAGAAGGAGGCCGAGGCACTCGTCCCCCTCGAGTGGCTCGAGGCCGGCAACCTGGTCGGCCCGGCGTCGTACGTCCGGGAGCGGATCGCCGCCTTCCGGGAGTCCGGCGTGACCAACCTGTCCGTCTCGCCGGCGTCGCCCGACAGCGCCGCGGCCGCCGGCACCATCGCACGAATGAAGGAGTGGGTGAGCTGATGCCCGAGCGTCCCAGCATCTACGAGACCGAGCACGAGGACTTCCGCACGACCGCGCGCACCTTCCTCGAGCGCGAGGTCGTGCCTCACCACGAGCAGTGGGAGAAGGACGGCCTCATCGACCGCGAGGTCTGGCGCAAGGCCGGCCAGGCGGGCCTGCTCGGCTTCGAGGTCCCCGAGGAGTACGACGGCCCGGGGATCAAGGACTTCCGCTACCACATGGTGCTGACCGAGGAGATCGCCCGCGCGCACGCCAGCGGCCTCGGCTTCGCGCTGCACAACGACATCACGGTGCCCTACCTGGTGGCCCTGGCCGACGACGAGCAGAAGGCGCGCTGGCTGCCCGGCACGGTCTCCGGCGACCTCGTCACCGCCATCGCGATGACCGAGCCGGGCGCGGGCTCCGACCTGCAGGGCATCCGCACCACCGCCGTCGACAAAGGCGATCACTACGTCCTCAACGGCTCGAAGACCTTCATCACCAACGGCATCCACTCCGACCTGGTGATCGTGGTCGCCCGGACCAACCCGGACGCCGGCGCCCACGGCATCAGCCTGCTCGTCGTCGAGGAGGGCATGGCGGGCTTCACCCGCGGCCGCAACCTCGACAAGCTCGGGCTCAAGGCGCAGGACACCGCGGAGCTGAGCTTCGACGACGTCGGGGTGCCGAAGGCCAACCTGCTCGGCGAGGAGGGCCAGGGCTTCGTCTACCTGATGCAGAACCTGCCCCAGGAGCGGGTCTCGATCGCCACCATCGCGATCGCGGCGATCGAGCACGTCCTCGACCTGACCCTCGACTACGTCAAGAGCCGCGAGGCCTTCGGCAAGCCGATCGGCACGTTCCAGAACACCCGCTTCGTGCTGGCCGAGATGGCGACCGAGGCCTACGTCGCCCGCACCTTCGTCAACCACTGCGTCGAGCTGCTCAATGAGGGCAAGGTCGACACCGCGCTGGCGTCGATGGCGAAGTGGTGGACCACCGAGCTGCAGAAGAAGATCGTCGACCAGGGCCTGCAGATGCACGGCGGCTACGGCTACATGCTCGAGTACCCCATCGCCAAGGCGTACGCCGACACCCGGATCCAGACGATCTACGGCGGCACGACCGAGATCCAGAAGGAGATCATCGGGCGCTTCCTCGGCCTCTGACCCACCACACACGGCGCACGACGACCCCGGAATGTCACATTTCGGGGTCGTCGGGTGTCTGGTGAGCGGCACAGAATCCTCGGTAGGCAAAGAGTTCCCGGCCCCGCGATGAGTCAGGGGCGATCTCAGGGTCGGTCCGGAGGAATCCCCGATGTCGATGTCCCCGCCCCGTGGAGAAGTGTGAGCGCCATGCACCGTCAGATCGCCGGCCGGCTGACCGGCCCCGTCACCAAGTGGATCGTGCTCGTGCTCACGATCGTCGCCGTAGCCGGTCTCGGGTTCCTCGGCAGCAAGCTCGCCGACGTGAAGAACAACGAGTCCTCCTCCTGGCTCCCCGGCTCCGCGGAGTCCACCAAGGTCGCCGACGAGCTCTCACGCGACGTCGACCCCAACGACATCCCGACCCTGGTCGTCTACCACCGCAAGGGCGGCCTCACCGACGCCGACTTCGCGGCCATGGACGACCAGGCGAAGCAGATCACTGCCGTCGAGGGTGTGCAGACCGACCAGGGCGTGCTGACGCCCAACGCCGCGGCCGCCGCCCGCGCCCAGGGCGCGCCCGTCCCCGACCTCGTGTCCCAGGACGGCGAGGTCGCCTACACCTACTTCGTCTTCAACTTCGGCAAGGGCGGCTGGAACGCCGTACCCGACCCGGTCCACGACATCCGCGACCTCACCGCGATCGACGGCGTCGACGTCTATGTCGGCGGGTACGGCGGCCAGGCGGCCGACTTCGCCGAGTCCTTCGAGGGCTCCCACATGAACCTGCTGATGATCACCCTGCTCGTGGTGATCGTGATCTTGATCTTCACCTACCGCAGCCCCGTGCTGTGGCTGCTGCCGATCATCAGCGCGGTCGTGGCCAACGTGATGGCGGGCGGCGTGGTCTACCTGCTCGCGAAGTACGCCGACCTGGTCGTCAACGACCAGAGCCAGTACATCCTCAGCATCCTGGTGATCGGCGCCGGCACCGACTACGCGCTGCTCCTGGTCGCCCGCTACCGCGAGGAGCTGCGTCGCCACGACGACCGGCACGAGGCGATGGCCGTGGCCCTGCACCGAGCCGCCCCGGCGGTGCTGGCCAGCGCCGCGACCGTCGTGATCGGCCTGCTCTGCCTGTCCTTCGCCGACCTCAACTCCACCGCCAGCCTGGGCCCGGTGCTCGCCGTCGGCGTCGCCGTGACCGTGCTGGTCATGGTGACCCTGTTGCCGGCCCTGCTGGTGATCCTGGGGCGCTGGGTGTTCTGGCCCAAGCGGCCGGCCTTCGGCTCCGACGAGCCCACCTCCCACGGCTTCTGGGCGCGGATCGGCGAGCGGATCGGCCGCAGCCCGCGCCGGGTGTGGATCGGCACCGCCCTCGGCCTCGGCGTGATCTGCCTCGGCCTGTTCCGGCTCGACGCCGGCGGGCTGACCAGCGAGGAGTCGGTCACCGACGACTTCGCGTCGATCACCGCGATGAGGCTGATGTCCGACCACGGCCTCGCCGACAGCTCGAACACGGTCCAGGTGGTCACCGCGACCGACCGGGTCGACGCGGTCCGGGCGGCCGTCGAGAAGGTCGACGGGCTCGGCACCGCCGGCGCGGTCAGCGACCTCGGCAACGGCCGGTCCTGGTTCGAGTACGCGCTCACGGAGGACATGGCCTCGCAGCCCGCGTGGGACATCCTGCAGGCGGCGCGCGACCGGGCCCACGCCGTACCGGGGGCCGATGCGCTGGTCGGCGGCTCGGCGGGCTTCTACCTCGACACGAAGACCGCGTCCGACCACGACAACAGGCTGATCATCCCGATCGTGCTGGTCGTCGTCCTGCTGATCCTGATCGGACTGCTGCGGGCCCTGGTCGCTCCGCTGATCCTGCTCGGCACCGTGGTGCTGTCGTTCGGCGCGGCCCTCGGCCTGTCGGCGCTGATCTTCGAGTACGTCTTCGGGTTCGAGGGCGCGGACCCCGGCTTCCCGCTGTTCGCCTTCGTCTTCCTCGTCGCCCTCGGCATCGACTACAACATCTTCTTGATGACCCGGGTCCGCGAGGAGTCGATCAACCACGGCACCCGCAAGGGCTCGCTGATCGCGCTCTCCTCGACCGGTGGCGTGATCACCTCGGCCGGCCTGGTGCTCGCCGCGACCTTCCTGGCGCTGGCCACCTTGCCGATGGTGTTCCTGGTCGAGCTCGGTACGGCGGTCGCGCTCGGCGTCCTCCTCGACACCATGATCGTCCGGTCCGTCCTGGTCACCGCCCTCAACCTCGACCTCGGCGGCAGGATCTGGTGGCCGAGCAGGCTCGACGACGGCATGCCCGCGGTCGAGTCCGAGGCCGCCGATCCGGGCCGGCTGACCACGCGCGTCTGAGCCTCGTCGACGCGATTGCCTACGATGCTCCCACGGGCCGAACGGGCGGCCCGTGGGAGCAAGGGACCTGCCACATGGGCGACGAGACGACACCGGGCCGGCCGGTCGGACCACCGACCTCGATCCCACCCGCCCAGGCACCCACCGCCCTGCCGCCGCAGTGGACCCCACCGCCGGCGGGCCCGCCCCCGCCGCCGTACGGCCCCTACCCCGGGCACGGCGGCTTCGGCCCGCCCCCGCCACGCAGGAGCCGGGTCGGCCTGGTGATCGCGGGGGTCCTCGCGCTGGTCCTGGTGGTCGCTCTGGGCGTGACCGGCTGGCTGTACGCGACCGGGCGGTTCGGGATCGGCCCGCTCAGTGCCGCCGACAAGGACGCCGCCGAGGCGATCGTCGACGGTGTCGAGCGGCCCGCGTGGGCGGGCGCGGCCGATGTCGAGTGCGCGGTCGACGACCTGGTCCACGAGCACCGCTCGGGCGGGCTGGAGCAGCGCGGGCTGGTCGAGCGCACGGGTGACGGCTGGGCCTACCGGGGCGAGTGGCGGGCCACGGACGCCACCGCCTACTACGCGAGCCTGCTCGACTGCACCGGCGACTGGGCGAAGCAGGTCGGCGCCGAGTGGGACCTCGCGGACACCGACTGTCTCGACGACGTCGGCGTCTCGACGATGAGCGCCTGGTTCGCGCGCACCCTCACCATCGCCGACGACAAGGAGACCGTCGAGGTGGACGCCGCGACGGCGGTCGCGGCGCTCGACGAGTGCTATCTGGAGACACCGCCGGCTCCGCAGGCGACGGCCCGTCCGGCGTACCGCGCGGTGGAGTTCACCTTCGCCGTCCCCGAGGGCGACGTCGTCATCAGCACCGGCGGGCCCGGGGCCTGGACGCCCCTCGACGGCACGTCGGCCAAGGTCGACACCGAGGAGGGCGGCGCACGGGCCTGTGTGCAGGCGCAGGCGGTGACGACCTACCCGTGGGGCTCGACGGCACACGCCGAGCAGGAGCTCTGCGGCAAGGCCAAGCCACGGCGGATCTGGTGGAAGCGCCAGACCGGTTGCACCGCCGAGCCCGGCTGCTACGCCTTCCGCCTCCACTACGCCGGGTTCCGCGACCTCGCCCCCGTGACCGCGACCTTCACCAGCAACGGCGGCAGCTGCATGTCGGTCAGCGGCGGCTGCACCAACACCGTCACCGCGGCACCGGGCGGGCGCGGCAGCGTGGTGACCTGGAGCTTCCCCGGCTCGTACCACGGCAGCTTCGTCGCCCGGGTCGGCAGGCTGACGGCGAAGATCCCGAACTGACCGGCGGCCGTACGACGGTCCGACCCGCGACCACCCGAACCATCCGCAGGGATGCCCGGTAGCCTGAGTGGGTCATGACGGATGGTCCCACCCCCCAGCAGATCCGCCGGGCGCTCGCGCGTGCCGAGCGTGGTGCCGCGCTCGACCTCGCGGAGACGTCCGCTTTGCTCGCCGCGACCGGTGAGGAGCTCGACCGGCTGTGTGCCGCGGCCGCGAAGGTCCGCGACGCGGGCCTGGTCGCGGCCGGGCGTGTTGTCGATGGGCGGGGGGTGGTGACCTATTCCCCGAAGGTGTTCATCCCGGTCACCCGGTTGTGTCGTGACCGGTGTCATTACTGCACGTTCGTGGAGACCCCGGCCCAGGCGGCTCGGGAGGGGCGGGCGCCGTATCTGTCGCCGGACGAGATCCTCGACATCGCCCGTCAGGGCGCCGAGCTGGGCTGTCTGGAGGCGTTGTTCACGTTGGGTGATCGGCCCGAGGACCGCTGGCCCGAGGCGCAGGCCTGGCTCGATGAGCAGGGCTACGACTCGACGCTGGCCTACGTCCGGGCGATGGCGATCCGGGTGCTGGAGGAGACCGGGCTGTTGCCCCATCTCAACCCGGGTGTCATGAGCTGGGAGGAGCTGAACCGGCTCAAGGCGGTCTCCCCGTCGATGGGGATGATGCTCGAGACCACCTCGTCGCGGCTCTACTCGACCAAGGGGCTGGCGCACTTCGGCTCGCCGGACAAGGACCCCGAGGTCCGGCTCCGGGTCCTCGAGGACGCGGGACGGCACTCGATCCCGTTCACCACCGGTGTGCTGGTCGGGATCGGCGAGACGCTGAGCGAGCGGGCCGAGACGATCTTCGCGCTCCGGCAGGTCTCGCGGGCCTACGGGTCGGTCCAGGAAGTCATCGTCCAGAACTTCCGGGCCAAGCCCGACACCGCGATGCGTCATGTCGACGACCTCGACCTGGCCGCGTACCGGGCCGCGATCGCGCTCACCCGGCTCGTACTCGGTCCCAAGGCTCGGATCCAGGCACCCCCCAACCTCGTTGATCTGGCCGAGTGCCGGGCGCTGCTCGATGCCGGTGTCGACGACTGGGGCGGCGTGTCGCCGCTGACCCCCGACCACGTCAACCCCGAGCGGCCCTGGCCCTCGCTGGAGCGGCTCCGCTCGATCACCACGTCCTGCGGGTTCGAGCTCCGGGCGCGGCTCACGGTCCACCCCGAGTACGTCGTCGGCTCGCTGCGCGACGGTCAGGCCTGGATCGACCCCCGCCTGCACGCCCACGTCGCCGCGCTCGCGGACCTCGACGGCCCCATGCCGGGTCTGGCGATCCCGGAGGTCCGGCCCACCGGGCTGCCCTGGCAGGAGCCCGACGGCGGCTTCGAGTCGGCCGGCAACAGTTGGGGCCGGACCGACCTGCATGCGGCTGTCGACACCGACGGCAGGACCGAGGACCGGCGCTCGGACTTCGGCTCCGTGTACGGCGACTGGGCCGCGGTCGGCGAGGCAGCCGCGATCACCGGACTGATCGACGGCGCGCCCGCGGTGCTGCACGCCGAGGGCCGCGAGGCGATGGCGGCCGCGGAAGCCGATCCCGGCAACCTGTCCGACGAGCACGCGCTGACGCTGATGACCGCCGAGGGCGACCTGCTGCGCCAGGTGGTCCGACTGGCCGACGACCTGCGCCGCGAGACCGTGGGCGACACGGTCACCTACGTGGTCAACCGGAACATCAACTTCACCAACGTCTGCTACGTCGGGTGCCGGTTCTGCGCGTTCGCGCAACGCAAGAGTGACGCGGACGCCTACTCCCTGTCCTACGCCGAGGTCGCCGACCGCGCCGCCGAGGCCTGGGAGCTGGGCGCGACCGAGGTCTGCATGCAGGGCGGCATCGACCCCGAGCTGCCCGCCTCGGCGTACTTCGACATCGCCGCCGCGGTCAAGCAACGCGTCCCCGACATGCACGTCCATGCGTTCAGCCCGATGGAGGTCGTCAACGGCACCGCCCGCACCGGCCTGTCGGTCGAGGACTTCTTGATCAAGGCCCGCGAGGCCGGCCTCGGGTCCCTGCCCGGCACCGCCGCGGAGATCCTGGACGACGAGGTCCGCTGGGTCCTGACCAAGGGCAAGCTGCCCGCCCGGACCTGGGTCGAGATCGTCTCCACCGCCCACCGCATCGGCCTGCCCACCACCTCGACGATGATGTACGGCCACGTCGACAACCCCCGCCACTGGGTCGGCCACCTGAACGTCCTCAAGTCGGTCCAAGACACCGCCCGAGAGAACGGGTCGAGCGGGTTCACCGAGTTCGTGCCCCTCCCCTTCGTCCACACCAGCGCGCCGATCTACCTCGCCGGCGTCGCCCGCCCCGGACCCACCCTGCGCGACAACCTCGCCGTCCACGCCATGGCCCGGATCCTGCTCCACGGCAGGATCGACAACATCCAGACCTCCTGGGTCAAGCTCGGCACCACCGGCACCCAAGCGATGCTCAACGCCGGCGCCAACGACCTCGGCGGCACCCTCATGGAGGAGACCATCTCCCGCATGGCCGGCTCCGAGCACGGCTCCGCCAAGACCGTCGCCGAGCTCACCCAGATCGGCAACGGCATCGACCGGCCGGTACGCGAACGCACCACGCTCTACGGTGAGCCCCCCGTGCGGGTCTAGCCTCTGCCGCTGCTGGAGCGGGCCCGGCGGGCGACCGAGTCGATCGCGACCGCGAGCAGCAGCACCGCGCCGGTCACGATCAGGCGGACGTCGGAGTCGACGTTCATCAGGTTGAGGCCGGTGCGGATCGCCTGCAGCACCAAGATGCCGAGCAGGGCGGAGTACGCCGACCCGCGGCCGCCGAAGAGGCTGGTGCCGCCGATGACGGCGGCGGCGATCGCGGTGAGGTTGGTGTCCGTCGTACCGCTGGACTGCGAGACCGTCGTGAGCTGGCCCGCCACCAACACGCCGCCGAGGGCCGCGAAGGTGGAGCAGAGCACGAACACCGAGCCGTAGACCAGGCCCACCCGGATGCCGGCCCGGCGGGCGGCCTCCTCGTTGCCGCCGACGGCGTAGACGTAGCGCCCCCAGCGGGTACGCCGCAGCAGCAGGTCCATGAGCACGACCAGGCCCGCGAAGAGCACCGGCAGATAGCCCCAGCCGCGGTCGATGCCGAGGTAGTAGGTCAGCCAGCCGAGGCCGACCGCCAGCGCGGCGCCCTTGACGATCACGCCGAGCAGGTTGGGCGGGGTGAGGCCGGCGGCGCGCCGCTGGCGGATGGTCCACAGCCGCGAGCCGACGTAGACGGCGACCACGATCGCCACGAGGGCGTAGCCCTGCGCGTCGGTGAGGAACTTCTGCCGGGTGAAGACGGGCAGCCCGGAGTCACGAGGCAGGTTGATGGTGCCCTGGTCGCCGAGCACCCAGTACAGCGCGCCCTCGAAGGCGAGCAGGCCGGCCAGCGTGAACACGAAGCTGGGGACGCCGATCCAGACGAAGAGCACGGCGTACCCGGCCCCGATGAGGGCGCCGAGCGCGATCGCCGCGAGGATCGACAGCGCGAGCGACTGCCCGTGGCTGACGAACATGACGGCGGTGGTCGCGGAGGTGAAGCCGGAGACGGTGCCGACGCTGAGGTCGATCTCGCCGAGCAGCAGCACGAGCACGATGCCGAGCGCGATCACACCGAGCGGGGCGGCGTACAGGGTCATCGTGACCAGGCTGCGCGAGGACAGGAAGGTGGGCTCCTGGCTGTAGAAGAACACGCAGATCGCGACCAGGCCGAGGACGACCGGCAGCATGCCGAGGTCGCCGCCGCGCAGGCGGCCGCCGAGCTGGCGCAGGTAGTCGCCCGGCGAGACGACCCGGACGAGCCGCTCGTCGGCGGCGTCGACGGCGGGTGGGGGCTGGACGGTGCGCTGGTCGGTCACTGCTCCTCCTCGGGGTGGCCGGCGCGGCGGGCGGCGCGCTGGGCCACGACGTTGTCGGACGCGCCGGTGATGGCGGCGACCAGCTGGTCGGTGGTCGCCTCCTCGGTGTGGAACTCCGCGGCGTTGCGCCCCAGGCGCAGGACCACGATCCGGTCGGACACCGCCTGCACGTCGGCCATGTTGTGGCTGACCATGATCACCGCGAGGCCCTGCTCGCGCAGCCGCTCGACCAGGTTGAGCACCTCCGCGGTCTGGGCCACGCCCAGCGCGGCGGTCGGCTCGTCGAGCATGACCACCTTCGGGTCGCCGACCAGGGAGCGGGCGATGGCGACGGTCTGCCGCTGGCCGCCGGACAGGCCGGCGACCGGGATCCGCACCGACGGGATCTTGGCGGACAGGCTGCGCAGCAGCCGCCACGCCTCCCGCTCCATGGTGACCTCGTTGATGACGGGGCCGAGATGGTGCTCCTTGCCGAGGAACAGGTTGGCGACGACGTCGAGGTTGTCGCACAGCGCGAGGTCCTGGAAGACCGTCGCGATGCCGAGCTGCTGGGCACCCGCGGGACCGGCGACCGTGACCGGCGAGCCGGCGAACTCGATGACGCCGCCGTCGGGCTGGTAGACGCCCGCGATGGTCTTCACCAGGGTCGACTTGCCCGCGCCGTTGTCGCCGACCAGGGCGACCACCTCGCCGGCCCGGACGCTCAGGCCGACGTCGGTGAGCGCCTGGACGGCGCCGAACCTCTTGTTGATCCCGGTCAGGGACAAGACGACCTCGCCCGTGCCCCTGACCGCGACCTCGTTCTCGATGACCGACATCAGGAGACGCCGGCCTCCGTGCAGGCCTGTGCGTACTCGCCGGTGCAGATCTCCGAGGCCTCGTAGAAGCCGTCGGCGATGACGGTGTCGGCCACGTTGTCCTTGGTGACCACGATCGGCGTGAAGATGTACGACGGCACGCTCTTGTACTCCGACTTCGTGATGCCGGTGTCGGTGGTGTCCGGGACGTCGTCGCCGTGCGCGAGCAGGACGGCGACCTCGGCGGCGGTCTCGGCCTCGATCTTGATCGGCTTGTAGATCGTCATCGTCTGCTCGCCCGCCAAGATCCGCTGGATCGCGGCGACCTCGGCGTCCTGGCCGGTGATCGGCGGCAGCTTGTCGGCCGCGATGTGGTCGGTCAGCGCGGCGACCACGCCACCGGCCTGACCGTCGTTGGCGGCGTACACGCCCCCGATCGAGGCCGGGTCGTACTTGTTGAGCTGGTCGGAGGTCCACTGCTGGGCGTTCTCCGGGCTCCAGTCCGGGTTGTCGTACTCGGCGAGGATCGTCACGCCGCTGCCGTCGAGCACGCTGTGGGCGCCGGCCTTGAACTGCGCGGCGTTCGGGTCGCTCGGGGCGCCGTTGAGCATCAGGATGTCGCCCTTGTCGCCCATCGCGTCGACCAGCGCCTGGGCCTGCATCTTGCCGACCGTCTCGTTGTCGAAGGACATGTAGTAGTCGGCGTTCTCGATGAACCGGTCGTAGGCGATGACCGGGACGTCTTGGCCCTGGGCCTCGTCGACCATGCCGGTGGCGCCCTCGCCGTTGACCGGGTCGAGGACGACGACGTCGGCGCCCTGGTCGAGCGCGGTCGTCATCTGCTGGGCCTGCTTGGCCTCGTCCTGGTCGGCGTTGTAGTAGAGGACCTTGCAGTCGCTGCACAGGTCCTTGACCTTCGCCTCGAAGATCGGGCGGTCGTGGGCCTCGTAGCGGGTGGTCTTGGACTCCGGCAGGAGCAGCGCGATGGTGCCTGCGCTGCCACCGTCGCTGCCGCCCTTCTCGGCGTCGTTGGCACCGCACGCGCTGAGCGCGACGGCACCGAGGAACAGGGCCGCACCGGCGGCGGCGACACGACGAGCTGATGTGGACATGGCTCTCCTCGATCGGACGTTGAGCAGTGGTTCGAGTGTTGTGCGTCACGTCGTAGACGTCAAGACATGAACACAAACTTCGTCGAAACTGTCGCCAGAGCAACTTTGTGGCCATTTCTTGACCATTACCTCGCGTGCATGCACAGTGTCGCCATGACGTCGGAGCGCCCGGACCTCGCCGCCCCCGGGTCGACCGCGTCCCTGCGGACGGCGAACCAGCGGCGCGTGCTCGACGCCCTGCGCACCACCACCGACGGCGAGACCGCGACGGTGTTCACGCAGGCGGAGCTGGCCCGGGTGACCGGGCTGGCCCGGGCCACGGTGTCCAATATCGTGCGCGACCTCGGGCAGGCGGGGCTGGTCGACGCCGAGGCCGGCAGCGGGCGCCGCGGCTCCGCCGTACGACTCTCGGAGGGGGCGGGCATCGTCGCCGGCGTCGACTTCGGCCACAGCCACCTCGCCGTCGCGATCGGCGACCTCACCGGCCGGGTGCTCGCCGAGGAGCGCCGCGCGATCCCGCCGGAGTTCCCCCACCAGGAGGCGCTCGCGCTCGCCGTCGCCATGGCCGACGAGCTGCGGCCCGCGGGCGCGACCCTGCGCCACGTCGGGCTCGGCCTGCCGGCGCCGGTCACCGACGGGGTGGTGCAGAGCGCAGCGATCTTCCCCGGCTGGCGCAGCGTCGACGCCCGCAGTGTCGGCTCCGCGGCCTTCGGCGCACCCGTCGACGTCGAGAACGACGCCAACCTCGGCGCCCTCGCCGAGCACCGGATCGGCGTCGGCCGCGGCGCCGACAGCTCGGTGTTCGTCAAGATCTCCTCCGGCGTCGGTGCCGGCATCATCTTGCGCAACGAGCTGTTCCAGGGCACCGCCGGGAGCGCCGGCGAGATCGGGCACCTCACCTTCGACGAGCAGGGCCCGCTGTGCCGCTGCGGCAGCCGCGGCTGCCTGGAGACCTACACCTCCGTGCAGGCGGTCCAGGGCCTGCTCGCCAGCCAGCTCCCCGGCGCCGGCCTCGACGAGATCATCGCGACCGCCGAGACCGGCGATGTGCTGGCCCGCCGCGCCCTCGAGGACGCCGGCCTCCACCTCGGCTGGGGCCTGGCCGCCGTGGTCAACCTGATGAACCCCTCGGTCGTCGTCATCGGCGGCGACATGGCCCGGGCCGGCGAGCTGCTGCTCGAGTCGGTCCGGATCGGGCTGCGCCGCCACGCCCTCGACACCCTCGCCCTCACCCCCGTCGTCTCCAGCCGGCTCGGCGAGCGCGCCTCGCTGCTCGGCGCCGTGCTGCTCGCCGCGGAGCGGACCGAGCTGCTCGTCGACTGAGCCGTGGGCGCGGAACCGGCCCAGCCCGAGGAGAACGCCAGGGCGAGTGATTCCACGCGCCCAGCGCGTAGGACGCGGAGACCATGGGGTACCGCAGGCGCATGACGACCAACGAGCCGAACGACCCCGAGCAGTACGACGACTACAGCGTCGACGACGAGACCCAGCTCCAGCCCGAGGACACCCTCGCCGACGGCGACGTGGCCGACGAGCTGGACCGCGGCTACTCCCCGCCGGAGAGGTACTCGGCGGGGCAGCGCTACGGCAACACCCCGTGGGAGCAGGCGCACGACCAGCCGCTCGACGACCGGCTCGCGGAGGAGGAGCCCGAGCCGGACCCGCGGGCCGAGGCGGAGCGTGCCGACGACGGGATCGCCCACGAGGCCGACCAGCCCGGGACCGAGGTCGGCGACGACCGCGCCGGGCGACTGGTCGACCCCGACGAGGGCCTCGGCGACGACCTGGAGCAGGACCTGGTGGCCGAGGACGTCGGCATCGACGGCGCCGGGGCCAGCGCCGAGGAGGCAGCGATGCACGTCATTCCCGACGACGAGCAGGAGTGACGTCTACCCGGACGACACCCGGGTACTTCATGTCCGGGCCGGAAGGCCCCCGACGAAGGAGGGAATCGTGGCACTCATCTTGTGGATCCTGGCAGTGATCCTGGTGGTCTCCGGCATCTTCAGCCTGTTCCGGGGTGAGCTGCTCTGGGGAATCG
Organism: Nocardioides sp. S5-5; assembly: GCF_054954065.1. Lineage (NCBI taxonomy): Bacteria > Bacillati > Actinomycetota > Actinomycetes > Propionibacteriales > Nocardioidaceae > Nocardioides > Nocardioides sp. S5-5. The sequence goes on along the minus strand of NZ_CP199913.1, from coordinate 1,137,884 downwards.
TGCTGATCGTGGTCGGCCTGCTGGTCGGGCCCGGCGGCGTGAGCCTGTTCACCTAGAGTCCGCCTGACGTCGCGGAGTGCGGATGCCCCGGTAGATCCCGCGGGCCACGGCGCCGCTTGGCGTCGTACATGCGCACGTCGGCGAGACGCAGCAGCTCGTCGGCGTCACGCCCGTCGGGGCCGACGGCGGCCGAGCCGACGCTGACCCCGACCGGGACGTGCAAGGCGAACGGGTGCGCGTCGAGGACCTCCTGCACCCGGCCGCGCAGGTGCTCGGCGAGCACCTCGTGGCTGGTGCGCTCGTCGAGGCGGACCACGAGCACGAACTCGTCGCCGCCGACCCGGGAGACCGTGTCGTCGGCCTGGACGGCATCGTTCAGCACGTCGGCCACCGCGCAGAGCACGCTGTCGCCGGCGGCGTGCCCGAGGTCGTCGTTGACCGCCTTGAACCGGTCGAGGTCGAGCATCACCAGCGCGTGCGGCGACCGGCCGGGCGCCGAGGCGGCGGCGAGCGCCTCCTGGAGCGCGATCCGGTTCGCCACGCCGGTGAGCGGGTCGATCCGGCCCTGGGCGCGCAGCCGGTCCTGCTCCTCGCGGTGGGGCGTGACGTCGACCAGGGAGTGCAGCCGCATCGGCTCGCCGCCCGGCCCGGTGAGACCGCGGACCTGCACCTCGACCAGGCGCACGTCGCCGGCGCGGGTCACCACGGTGGCCGTGAACGCTCCGCCGTCGGTCGCCGGCTGGTCCCGCGTGGTCAGCCAGCTGCGCACGGTCTGGCCGCGCAGGGAGTCGACGGGGACGCCCAGCAGCTGTGCCGCGGCGGCGTTGGCCTGGTGGACCCGGCCCTCGGTGTCGCTCACCAGCACCGGCGTGGGCGTCGCGCCCAGGATCGAGGTCAGCCAGGCGTTCGACCGGCGCAGGTCGGCCTTGAGCCGCCGGCGCCTCGCGTCGGTGGCCAGCCACAGCAGCACCAGCACGAAGCCGATCGCCACGACCAGGCCCGCGAGCAGCGGGTCGGTGCCGCCCTCGACGCTCCCGACGGCGGCGTCCCGGTCCTGCTCCACCAGCAGCCAGCCGCCGATCGCGGCCACCTCGCTGACCGCCCACAGCCGCTCGCCGTCCGTGCCGTCGACCGCGCCCCGCGCGCCGAGCAGTCGCGGGTCGGTCGTCGTGACGCCGACCCCGCCGCTGGAGTCGGCGAGGGTGGTGCCGTGCCGGTCGACGACGGTGACCGCGACGCCGTACCGGCGAAAGACCGCCTCCATCTCGGCCTGGATCCCCGACAGCGCGAGGGTCGCCACGACGTACCCGCGGATCCGGCCCCGGGGGTCGCGCACCGCGGCCGCGACGGCGATCGCCCAGGTCTGCTCAGGGGTCATCAGCTGGTAGGCCTGGGACACGTACGCCGTGTCGCGCCGACCCGCGGGCCGGTACCACTCCCGGTACGAGAAGTCGTGCCCGATCACCTCCGGCTCGCGCTGGGGCGGCGCCAGGTCGAGCATGGTGCCGGAGGCGTCGTACAGCGAGGTGTTGAAGACGCCGGTCGTCGCCGAGCTGAGGGCCGCGAGCGCGAGGTCCATCCGCTCCTGGTCGCCGGTGACCACCGCGCGTCGTACGGCGTCGCTGCGGCTGAACGCGGTCACGGCGTCGCGCAGCCCGCCCAGCCGCAGATCGACCCCGCGGGCCGCCAGGGAGTCGATCGCCTCGAGCCGGTTCTCGGCGGCGCTGGTCAGCGAGGCGTCGGTGTCGGCCCGGCCCATCACCACGAGCGCGGCGACCAGCACGAGCACCAGGCTCACCAGGCCGGCGAGCACGCGGGGCACCAGCCGCTCCAGCAGCGAGACCCGTGCCGTGGGCGCCGCCGTGAGGGCCGGCAGCTCACCGTGGTCCGCGGGGTGGGCGAGCGCCGCCGGCACCTCGTCGGTCCGCAGCAGCGTCTCGAGCCCCTCGGCGTCCAGCGGCCGGCTCATCAAGAAGCCCTGGCCGAACGGGCAGCCCAGCCGACGCAGGGCGGCGACGTGCTGCGGCCGCTCGATCCCCTCGGCCACGACGTGGACGCCCAGCGACAGGCAGAACCGGACGAGCGACTCGGCCATCCGCTCGTGAGCGCCGCCCGAGCCCAGGAACTGCACGAAGGAGCGGTCGATCTTGACCCCGTCGACCCGGAACCGGCGCAGGTAGTCGAAGCTCGCGTTGCCGGTGCCGAAGTCGTCGAGGGTGACGTTGCAGCCGAGCTCGGCCAGCTCGGCGAGCACCTGCTCGTGGCCCTGCCCGGTGCGCGAGAGCACGGTCTCGGTGAGCTCGACGATCACCGCGTCGAGCGGCAGCCCGGCCGCCTCGGTCGCCCCACGGAAGCGCCGCGGAAGCATCGGGTCGTCGAGGTCGGCCGGCGACAGGTTGACCGCCAGGCACAGCCGCTGCCCGGCCGCGAGCCCGCGCCACCGCGCGACCTGGGCGGCCGCCACCGACAGCACCAGCTCGTCGAGCCGGACGATCAGCCCCGAGTCCTCGAGCGAGTCGAGGAAGCCCGCCGGCTCCACCAGGTCACCGCTCTCGCGGTCGAAGAGCCGCGCCAGCGCCTCCACCGCGACCATCTCGCCGGTGCGCAGGTCGTAGCAGGGCTGGTAGTGGACGACCACGTCCCCGTGGTCGAGGGCGCGTGCGATCCGCTCCGCAGTCAGTGCCTGCGCAGCACCCGCCATGGTGACCTCGTTCCCGGGAGCCGGCCGAGGCGCTCTCCGAGACGGCGGCTCCACCGACCTTCCATGCTACGGACGCGCCGGGCCGGGCGGAGCCGAACCCGCCGCCCCGGGACCGAGGTCCCGGGTCACTCCCACTCGATGGTGCCCGGCGGCTTCGAGGTGACGTCGAGCGTCACCCGGTTGACCTCGGCCACCTCGTTGGTGATCCGGGTGGAGATCCGCTCGAGCACGTCGTACGGCAGCCGCGCCCAGTCGGCGGTCATCGCGTCCTCGGAGGTGACGGGCCGAAGGACGACGGGGTGGCCGTAGGTGCGGCCGTCGCCCTGGACGCCGACCGAGCGGACGTCGGCGAGGAGGACGACGGGCATCTGCCAGATGTCGCCGTCGAGGCCGGCGGCGGTCATCTCCTCGCGGGCGATCGCGTCGGCCTCGCGCAGGATGTCGAGCCGCTCACGGGTGACCTCGCCGATGATCCGGATGCCGAGGCCGGGACCGGGGAAGGGCTGGCGCTGGACGATGACGCTGGGCAGGCCCAGCTGGGCGCCGACGGCGCGCACCTCGTCCTTGAACAGCTCGCGCAGCGGCTCGACCAGCTCGAACTCGAGGTCCTCGGGCAGGCCGCCGACATTGTGGTGGGACTTGATGGTCGACGTACCGGCGCCGTGACCGGACTCGACAATGTCGGGGTAGAGCGTGCCCTGGACGAGGAAGCCGACTCCGGCGCCCTCGGGGGCGTCCTCGACGACCTCCAGCTCGGCGCCCTCGAAGGCGCGGATGAACTCGCGGCCGATGATCTTGCGCTTGGCCTCCGGCTCGGAGACGCCGGCGAGGGCGTCGAGGAACTGCTTCTCGGCGTCGACGACGACCAGCCTGGCGCCGGTCGCGGCGACGAAGTCGCGCTCGATCTGCTCGGTCTCGCCCTTGCGCATGAGGCCGTGGTCGACGTACACGCAGGTGAGGCGGTCACCGATCGCCTTCTGCACGATGGCCGCGGCGACCGCGGAGTCGACGCCGCCGGACAGGCCGCAGATGGCGCGGCCCTCGGGGCCGACCTGCTCGCGGATCCGAGCGATCTGCTCCTCGGCGATGTTGCCGATGGTCCAGGTCTGGCGGCAGCCGGCGATGTCCCAGAGGAAGTGCTCGAGGACCTTCTGGCCGTGCTCGGAGTGCAGCACCTCGGGGTGCCACTGGACGCCGGCGAGGCCGCGGTCGACGTCCTCGAACGCGGCGACCGGGGTCACCTCGGTCGAGGCGAGGACGGCGAAGCCCTCGGGCGCGGCGCTGACCGAGTCGCCGTGGGACATCCACACGCTGTGCTCGGCCGGGATGCCGCTCAGCAGGGTCCCGGGGTGGTGGATCGCGACCCGGGTGCGACCGTACTCGCGGGCACCGGTCGCCGAGACGGTGCCGCCGAGGTGGGCGGCCATCAGCTGGAAGCCGTAGCACATGCCGAACACCGACGGGCCTGCCGTGAAGATGGCCGGGTCGACCGCCGGCGCACCCTCCTCGTAGACCGACGACGGGCCACCGGACAGGATGATCGCCTTCGGGTTGCGCGCGACCAGCTCGGCCACCGGCATCGTGTGGGGCACGATCTCGGAGTAGACCCGCGCCTCGCGCACCCGGCGGGCGATCAGCTGGGCGTACTGCGCCCCGAAGTCCACCACCAGGACCAGATCGTGCTCGGGCTGGTTCTCCTCGGCCGTCATGGGCGAATCGTAGCGAGAAACCACCCTGGAAAACGCACCAGGGCCCGGCCGGGGAGGGAGGGTGGCCGGGCCCTGATTGTCCACGCAGCTGATGGACAGTGCCTGGACCGAGCCCGGGCTTCGGGAGGGAGCGTGATTCCCGGGCTCGCTCGGATCAACGAGGCCGCGCGGGGCGGGTTACGCCGGTCTCGGACAAGTTGGGAAAAGTTCTGGCGCCGGCCGAGTCCTCAGCTCACGCCGACGATCGGCAGCCGCAGCGCCGCCGGGGCGTCGTCGGGGACGACGGGCGCGCGGGGAGCGACCGGCTCGATCGAGGCATAGGCCTCACCGAGGGCCGGACGGGGGTCCGCCTGCCCCTTGTTGGGCCAGTACGCCATCGCCCGCTCGGCCTGGGCGGTGATCGTCAGCGACGGGTTCACGCCGAGGTTGGCCGAGATGGTCGAGCCGTCCACGATGTGCAGTCCGGGGTGGCCGAACATCCGCTGGTAGGCGTCGACCACACCGGTCGCGGGGCTGTCACCGATGGTGCAGCCGCCGATGAAGTGGGCGGTCAGCGGCCGGTTGAAGGGCTCGCCGATGGTGCCGCCGGCGGTGCCGCCGCCCATCGCGGCCGCCATCCGGCGTACGGCGTCGTTGGCGGCGGGGATCCAGGTCGGGTTCGGCTCACCGTGGCCCTGCTTGGAGGACAGGATCCACTTGCCGGCGACGCGCTTGGGGATGGTCGTGATCGAGTTGTCGACCGACTGCATGACCAGCGCGATGACCACCCGCTCCGACCAGTGCCTGACGTCGTAGAGGTCGCGGACCCGGCGCCGCTCCCTCCACAGCTCCTTGAGCCACACCTTCCAGCGCGGGCCGGGGCCGTCGCCGTCGGTGAGCACGGTCTGCATCAGCGACATGGCGTTGCTGCCCTTGCCGTAGCGCACCGGCTCGATGTGGGTGTGCGCGTCGGGGTGCCACGAGGAGGTGATCGCGACGCCGTCGGTGTAGTCGACGTCGGCGCCCTGCGGCGCGATCGCGCCGAGGATCGACTCGGAGTTGGTGCGAGTCAGGTGCCCGAGCCGGTCGGAGACGTGCGGCAGGTCCCCCGTCGCCTTGAGCCGGTGGAGCAGCTTCTGGGTGCCGAGCGCCGCCGCCGAGAAGACGACCTGCTCGGCGGTGAACGTCTTGGTGGCGCTGCGCCGCGACAGCTTCGCCTTCGTCCAGCGGGTGTCGACCCGGTAGCCGCCCCCGGCCAGGGGCCGGACCCGGGTGACCGTGGTGAGCGGGTGGACCTCGGCGCCGTTGCGCTCGGCGAGGTAGAGGTAGTTCTTGACCAGCGTGTTCTTCGCGTTGTGCCGGCATCCGGTCATGCACTCGCCGCAGTCGCGGCAGGTGTTGCGGATCGGGCCCACGCCGCCGAAGTACGGGTCCTCGACCGACGTCCCGGCCGAGGCCCCCGGGCCACCGAAGAAGACGCCCACGGGCGTGGCGTGGAAGCTGTCGCCCACACCCATCTCGTCGGCGACCTTCTTCATCACCTCGTCGGACGGCGTCATCCGCGGGTAGGTGACCACGCCCAGCATCCGCTTGGCCTGGTCGTAGTACGGCGCCAGCTCGGCCTTCCAGTCGGTGATGTGGGCCCACGACGGGTCGGCGTAGAACGGCTCGAGCGCCTCGTAGAGCGTGTTGGCGTAGACCAGCGAGCCGCCGCCGACGCCGGCGCCGGCGAGGATCAGGCAGTCCTTGACCATGTCGATGCGCTGGATGCCGTAGCAGCCGGCCGACGGCGCGTAGAGGTATCTCTTCAGGTCCCAGGAGGTGTCGGCGAAGTCGGCGTCGGTGAACCGCGCGCCGGCCTCGAGGACGCCGACCTTGTAGCCCTTCTCGGTCAGCCGCAGCGCGGTGACCGAGCCGCCGAAGCCGGACCCGATGACGAGGACGTCGTAGTCGAAGTCAGTCATGTCTCACGCCCGCCCCAGCTTGTCCATGATCCGCAGCGAGGCCGACATGAACCTCGCGTAGCCCTCGTCGGACATCCCGAGCATCGGCCCGAACCGGATCAGCCGCTGGGTGGCGACCGACTGGGTCTCGGTGTAGCGGTGGATCCCCTCGGCCCCCTGGCGCCGGCCCATGCCCGACTCGCGCATGCCGCCCATCGGGGCGTCGATGCTGGCGAAGGTCGCGCCGAAGGCCTCGTTGACGTTGACCGTGCCGCACTTGATCTGGCGGGCGATCGCGCGGCCGCGGGCGGTGTCGCGGGTGTAGACCGAGCCGTTGAGGCCGTACTCGCCGTCGTTGGCGCGGGCGATCGCGTCGGCCTCGTCGTGGAAGCGGTAGATCGAGACGACCGGGCCGAAGGTCTCGTCGCCGAAGCAGGTCATCTCGGGGGTGACGCCCTCGAGGACGGTCGGCTCGAAGTAGTGCGGCGCCAGGTCGGGCCGCGCGTTGCCGCCGGCCAGCACCCGGGCGCCCTTGGCGACCGCGTCCTCGACGTGGGCGGTGACCGTCTCGAGCTGGTCCGCCGAGATCAGCGTGCCCATGTCGGCGTCCCAGTCGAGCGTGGCGCCCAGGCTCATCGCCTTGGTGCGGGCGACGAAGCGCTCGACGAACCGGTCGTAGACGGCGTCGGCGACGAACATCCGCTCGGTGGAGACGCACAGCTGGCCGGCGTTGGAGAAGCAGGCCCGTACGGCGCCCTCGGCGGCCCGCTCCACGTCGGCGTCGCGGAGCACCAGGATCGGGTTCTTGCCGCCCAGCTCGAGCGAGCAGCCGATCAGCCGCTCGGCGGCCTGCTTGGCGATGATCTTGCCGGTGGCGGTGGAGCCGGTGAAGCAGATGTAGTCGGCGCGCTCGATGATCGGCGTGCCGAGCTCACGGCCGGGGCCGGCGACGACCTGCCACAGGTCGCGCGGGAAGCCGGCGTCCTCGAGCAGCTGCGCGCCGAGCAGCGCGGACAGCATGGTCTGGGCGTCGGGCTTGGTGACCACGGCATTGCCGGCGAGCAGCGCCGGGAGACCGTCGCACAGGGCCATCGTGAACGGGTAGTTCCACGGCGAGATGATGCCGACGACGCCCTTCGGCACCCGGTTCAGCTCGACCTTGGTGAGCACCGGCACGACACCCGGACGGCGCTGGGTGTCGAGGTGCCGGTGGGCGGTGCGGGCGTAGTAGCGCGCGGTGAGCGCGATGTGCAGCGGCTCGTCGAACGCGTGCTTGCGGGCCTTGCCGGACTCGAGCTGGATCAGGTCCATGATCTCGGCCTGGCGGTCGAGCACGAGGTCGTGCAGCCGGTGCAGGATCCGGGCCCGCTCGTCGATCGACACCCGCGCCCACGCGGCCTGCGCGACCCGCGCCCGGCGGAACGCCTCGGCGACGTCCTCGGTGCTCGACTGCGGGATGTTGGCGAGCGGGGCGCCGTTGATCGGCGAGGAGACCTGGGTGGTCCGCCCGGTGGTCGCGACGATGCGCTCGGTGAGCCGGGCGACGTGCTCCGGCTCGAGGGCGTACGACGCCCGCGGGTCGTGCTCGGGATCGTGCGGGCCGTCCACGACCGGGCCACCGGAACCGGGAATCGCTTCGCTCATGGGACGAGGGTAGGTGAGCAGGGTCACCCTCGGCTACCGATCGGTAACAGATGTGCTGCTTTACACACTCCCCCGCAGTGTCAAGTGCCCTTGCGGGTCCAGCGGTTCCGGCCAGGCCGCGACCTCGGCTTCCTCGCCTCGTGGTCATCACCAGCGGTATCGAGCGGCTCAGGCCGGCGGCGGCAGGTAGACCGACTTCGCCTCGGTGTACTGCGCCAGCCCCTCGGGTCCGAACTCGCGGCCCAGCCCGGAGGCCTTGAAGCCGCCGAAGGGGGCCGCGAAGTCCATGGTGTAGGTGTTGACGCCGTAGGTGCCGGTCCGCACGCCGCGGGCCACCTCGAGGCCGGCCTCCTGGTCGGCGGTCCACACGGTGCCGGCCAGGCCGTACTCCGAGTCGTTGGCGATCCGGACCGCGTCGGCCACGTCGACGTACGGGACGACCGAGAGGACCGGTCCGAAGATCTCCTCCTGGGCGATCCGCATCCGGTTGTCGACGCCGGCGAACACGGTCGGGCGGACGTACCAGCCCCGGTCGAGGCCCTCGGGGCGGCCGTCGCCGCCGGTGAGCAGCCGGGCGCCCTCGTCCTGCCCGATCCGGATGTACGACGCCACCCGCTCGGCCTGGCGCCGGGCGACCATCGGGCCGATCTCGGTGGCCGGGTCGAGCGGGTCGCCGACCACCATGTCGCCGATCGCGGTGGCGAGGGCGTCGGCGAAGGCGTCGTGCCGCTCCCGCGAGACCAGCACCCGGGTCTGGGCGACGCAGGCCTGGCCGGAGTTCATCACGCCGAGGAACTTCAGGCCCTCGATCGCGGCGGACTCGTCGGCGTCGTCCAGGATGATCGCCGCGGACTTGCCGCCGAGCTCGAGCGAGACCCGCTTGAGCTGCTCGCCGCAGATCGCGCCGATCCGGCGGCCGGCGGCGGTGGATCCGGTGAAGGCGACCTTGTCGACGAGCGGGTGGCGGACCAGGTGCTCGCCGACCTCGCGACCACCCGCGACGATGGAGACGACACCCTCGGGGACGCCGGCCTCGACCAGCAGCTCGGCGAGCAGGTACGCGTCGAGCGGGGTCTCCGGCGCCGGCTTCACGACCACGGTGCAGCCCGCCAGCAGCGCCGGGACCACCTTCGACAGGATCGTGAACTGCGGGACGTTCCACGGCGGGATGGCCGCGACGACACCGACCGGCTCGTGCCGGACCACGACGTCGGCGCCGAGCACGCCGGGACGCCGCTCCTCCCACGAGAACTCCCGGGCGATCCCGAGGAAGGCCTCGATCTGCATCCACGGGGCCGGGGCCTGGGCCAGGTTGCTGAAGGAGATCGGCGAGCCCATCTCGGTGGAGATGATCCTCGCCATCTCCTCCAGCCTGGCGGCGTAGAGCCCGGACAGGCTCTGCACGATCTCGATCCGCTCGGTCGGGCTCAGCCGCGGCCACGGGCCCTCGTCGAAGGCCCTGCGGGCGGCGGCGACGGCAGCGTCGATGTCGGCGGTGCTGCCCTCGGGAACCCGCGCGATGACCTCCTCGGAGTGCGGCGAGACCACCTCCAGCACGGCATCGGTGGCGGGCTTCGCCCAGCTGCCGCCGATGAACAGGGCGTCGCGGTCGAGGGTCATGAGTTCTCCTTCGCAAGATCGAACCAGTCGCTGAATCCGGAGGGGTCGTGTCGCCCGAGGGCGCCGTGCTCGAACAGGCCCCACCCCTCGGAGCCGTCGGGTACGCCGGCCCCCGGGCCGTGCACCGTGGCCTGCCCGACGTGGTCGATCACGCCGAACATCACCCGGCCGGCGACGGCCGGGTCGCTCAGGTCGTAGGTCAGCCGCTCGGCGAACGCCGGCCCCTTCCACAGGCCGTGGGTCCAGTCCGAGTCGCCGCCGTAGCCGCCGCCGACGTGGAGCGGCACCGGCAGCCTGGAGGTCACCTCGAGGGTGAGCTCCTCGCCGTCGGGCGTGGTGCAGGCGATGGTGGCGCCGGTCGGGATCCGGGTGCCGGGCGGGTAGCGGATCCGTACCCGCGGCCAGCCGAGCTGCTCGACCCGGCCGTCGCGCCAGACCCGGGTGCAGTCGTTGAGCGTGCGGAATCCGTCGGGGGTCTCCTGGATGATGAGGACCACGCAGAAGTCCTCGAAGCGCAGCGGCACGTACAGCCACCACATCCCCTCGAAGGCCGGGTCGGCCGGCTTGCCGGCCGGTGCCGCCTCGCCGACGGGGCGGATGCCCCACGATCGGTCGCGGCTGCCCACCCAGCGCTCGGGGGTGACCGCGATGTCGGTGCCGTCGACGCTGAGCACGCCCTCCCAGGTGCCGAGCTGGGCGAAGCGCTGCGTGTCGAGCGTCGTGCCGCTGCCCTGGCGCATCACGTGGGGCAGCTCCTGGACGACCGGGAACGAGCCCTCCCAGGTCAGGTCCATCGCGATCCCCTCGGTCTCCTCGAGGACCAGGCGCAGCCTGCGCAGCGGCTCGAGCACCTCGATCCGGTAGCCGCCGACCTGCTGGGCCATCCGGTCGGCGCCGCGCGGGTCGGCCGCGTCGCCGAGGTGGACGGCGGTCTGCTCGTCCCTTCCGTCGACGGTGCGGCGGAGCAGGACGAAGGCGTCCTTGGTGCCGAGGTTCGGGTAGAAGCCGAGGCCGGTGATGAGGAACAGGTCGCCGGTGCGGTCGTGGGCGTTGAGATAGCAGCGGTCGTAGAAGTTGCGGTCGCTGCTGCCCGCCCAGGCGACGGGCCGCGGGAGCTGGTGGATCGGGAACTCGTCGAGCGGGCCGAGGCCGACGTACTCGTCGTGCAGGCTCGCGGGGTGATTCATGCGCCGACCTCCTCGAGGAGTCGCTCGAGGAGCGGGCGGTGGTGGAAGACGGACTCCGGGTCGGCGGGCCTCTCGATCTCGCCGAAGTGGATCTGGCGGGCGCTGGTGCGCAGGAACACGCAGCCCCAGCTGACCGCGGCGTGCAGCAGGTACCAGGTCAGGTCGCCGGTCTCGACGCCGGTGAGCTCGCGGTAGGTCGCCACGACGTCGTCGGTCGCCAGGAAGTCCGGCATGCCGGGCAGGCCGAGCATGGTCGCGATCTCCTGGAAGACCTGGTGGGCGAAGACCAGCCAGGCGAGGTCCATCTCGCGGGGACCGAGGGTGGCCATCTCCCAGTCGAGGACGGCGACCGGCTCGAAGTCGCGGTACATGACGTTGCCGATCCGGGCGTCGCCCCAGACCAGCACCGGCTCCCCCTCGCCGGCGGGCAGGTGGGTCTCGAGCCAGGCCAGGCCGCGCTCGATCAGCGGCGAGCGCGGGCTCGCCTCGGCGGTGGTGATCGCGTAGTCGTACCAGGCCCGGGTCTTCGCCAGGTTCCGTGCCAGCGGGGTGGCGCCGGCGTGGCCGGTGACCGCGGGGTCGAGGAAGCCGAAGGTGGCGGCGGCGCCGGGGATGGCGTGCAGCCGGGCGAGCACGGCGACGGTGCCGCGCTGCAGCCGCTGCTGCTGCTCGGGCGAGGCGTCGAAGAGCCAGTTGTCGCCGAACGGGTACGGCAGCACGTCCGGTGGCACCGCGCCGTCGAGCCGGTCCATCAGGAAGAACGGGGTGCCGAGCACCTCGCCGGTCGGCTCGTTGAGGCCGACCGTCGGGACGGGTACGCCGGCCAGCTCGCCGGCCAGGCGCATCGCGTCGTACTGGTCGGTGAGGCGGTACTCCGCGAAAACCGGCAGGTCGCTCGCCGCCGGCGCCACGCGGGCGACGTACTCCCGGGTGACGCGGTCGCCGTCCTCGCTGGTCGTGATCGCGAGCGGCACCGTCTCGCTCGACATGCCGTTGGTCTGGATCCCGTCATGGAGGGTCACCTCGGGCGCGGCCCCCTCGGGCAGCACGCGGGTCAGCCACTCCTCGAGGCGGTCATGGACCGCGCTCTGGCCGCGGCTGGACCGCTGCAGGGTCAGCTCGGCCATCTCTGCGGGCAACGACTCGCTCACGGATCCTCCTGACGCCCACGTCAATAGAACGTGTTCTATGTCACGACGAGCGTTACGGTACCCTCGGTATCGAAAGAGGGGAAGAGGTCGTGGGGACCCAGTCCGAGAAGCGCGCCACCGGTCGCCCGCGCGATCCCCGGATCGAGCAGGCCGCTCTGGACGCCGTCCGCGAGCTGCTGGCCTCGGGCGGGTACGCCGCGGTGACCGTCGCCGCTGTTGCTGCCCGCGCCGGAACCACCAAGGCCGCCCTCTACCGCCGCTGGCCCGCGCTCCCCCACCTGGTCCACGAGGCCGCCTTTCCCGGCGAGCTGGCCCTCGAGATGCACCTCGGCGGCTCGCTGGCGGAGGACCTGGCCGGCGTCGTCCGCGGCACCCGCGACGCCCTCTGCTCCCCTGTCGGCGCGGCCGCCCTCCCCGCCCTGCTCGCCGAGGTCACCACCTGGCCCGACCTGCACGAGGCGATGATGCAGCGCTTCGCCGGGGTCTTCCTGGCCTTCGACGAGCGGATCCGGCTCGCCGTCGAGGCCGGCGAGGCCCACCCCGCCACCCGCGCCGACGACCTGCTCCGGCTGGTCATCGGCGCCGTGCTGTCCGGGGTGATGCTCACGCCCGGGCAGCTCGACGACGCCTGGGTGGAGCGGCTGACCGGCACGCTGGCGCGCAGCGTGCGACCGTGACCGAGCCTCGAGTCACGCTCAGTGCGCGACGACCTCGACGCGCTGGAACTCCTTGAGCTCGGTGTAGCCGGTGGTGGCCATCGAGCGCTTGAGGGCGCCGACCAGGTTCATCGTGCCGTCGGCGACCCGGGAGGGACCGAACAGGATCTCCTCGATGGTGCCGACCTGGTCGAACTGCACCCGCTGGCCGCGCGGCAGGTCGGCGTGGTGCGCCTCGGCGCCCCAGTGGAAGCCGCGGCCGGGGGCGTCGGTGGCGCGGGCGAAGGGCGAGCCGACCATGACGGCGTCGGCGCCGCAGGCGATCGCCTTGGCCAGGTCGCCGGAGGTGCCGATGGAGCCGTCGGCGATGACGTGGACGTAGCGGCCGCCGGACTCGTCGAGGTAGTCGCGGCGCGCGGCGGCGACGTCGGCCACCGCGCTGGCCATCGGCACCGAGATGCCCAGGACGGTGCGGGTGGTGTGGGCGGCGCCGCCGCCGAAGCCGACGAGCACGCCGGCCGCGCCGGTGCGCATCAGGTGCAACGCGGCCTGGTGGGTGGCGCAGCCGCCGACGATGACCGGCACGTCGAGCTCGTAGATGAACTCCTTGAGGTTCAGCGGCTCGGCCTGGCTGGAGACGTGCTCGGCCGACACGGTGGTGCCGCGGATGACGAACAGGTCGACGCCCGCGTCGGTCACCGTCTTGGCGAACTCCTTGGTCCGCTGCGGCGACAGCGAGCCCGCCACCGTCACGCCGGCTTCGCGCACCTCGCGCAGCCGCTCGGTGATCAGCTCGGCCTTGATCGGCTCGGCGTAGATCTCCTGCAGGCGCCGGGTGGCCTCGACCCCCTGCAGCCCGGCGACCTCGTCGAGGAGCGGCTGCGGGTCGTCGTACCGGGTCCACAGGCCCTCGAGGTTGAGCACGCCCAGGCCGCCGAAGCGGCCGAAGTCGATCGCGGTCCTCGGCGACATCACCGAGTCCATCGGCGCGGCGAGGATCGGCAGGGAGAACCGGTAGGCGTCGATCTGCCAGTCGACGCTGACCTCCTCGGGGTCGCGCGTGCGCCGGGAGGGCACGATCGCGATGTCGTCGAAGGAGTACGCCGTCCGGGCCCGCTTGGCGCGGCCGATCTCGATGTCGCTCACGCCGAGGAGGATATCGGGCGGCGCCGCAGAACCCGCGCTCAGCGCAGGACGGCGGCCAGGTCGACCGTCACGGTGCCGTGGTCGCCGACCGGTACGTCGGCGGTCGGGTTCGCGTCATCGACGGTGGCCACGAGCTCCCAGCGGCCCTCGACGTTGGCCTGGACCTCGATGGTGCGAGTGTCGGTGTCGACGACCCAGTACTGACCGATCCCCGCCTCGGCGTACTCCGGCGCCTTGCGGAGCAGGTCCTCGCCCCGCGTCCAGCGCGAGAGCACCTCCACCACCAGGATCGGCGGCTGCTCGGCCGCCTCGATCGGCAGCGACTCCGGTTCGACGAGCGTCACCACGATGTCCGGAACCCGCTCGCGGTTGCGCGGCAGACGCACGTCAACCGCCTCGACGACCGTCAGCATGGGCAGCGCGTCCTCCACCACGTTCGCCAGTCGTCTTGCCGCCTGCTGGTGGCGGACGGAAGGCGACTGCGGGCTCATGACCACGATCCCGTCGACCCATTCCGCACGGGGATGCTCGGGCAGCGCCTGGTACTCCTCGTACGACATGGGGATGCGCAGCAGTGTTTCCACAGGATCTCCAGCGAGTGCGACGGACACATCGGTTCTCCTTCCAGGACGGACCCGAGATCAGGTCGTCAGGAAGTACACCTCAGATGGCCGACACTAGCCGAACTCATCCACAGGCCGCCGCACAGCGGTGGTCACCGGTGGTAGTTGGGCGCCTCGACGGTCATCTCGATGTCGTGCGGGTGGCTCTCCTTGAGCGAGGCCGAGGTGATCCGGATGAACCGGCCCTTCTCCTGCAGCTCGGGGATGGTCTGCGCGCCGACGTAGAACATCGACTGGGACAGGCCGCCGAGCAGCTGGTGGGCGACGCCGGCGAGCGGGCCCTTGTAGGCGACCCGGCCCTCGATGCCCTCCGGGACGATCTTGTCGTCGCTGGTGACCTCGGCCTGGAAGTAGCGGTCCTTGGAGTAGGACTTCTTGCCGCGCGAGGACATCGCGGCGAGCGAGCCCATGCCGCGGTAGGCCTTGTACTGCTTGCCCTGGTGGAAGACGACCTCGCCGGGCGACTCCTCGCAGCCGGCGAGCATGGAGCCGATCATCACCGACTCGGCGCCGGCGACGATGGCCTTGGCGATGTCGCCGGACTGCTGCAGGCCGCCGTCGGCGATGACCGGGACGCCGGCCGGCCCGGCCGCGAGGGAGGCCTCGTAGACCGCGGTGACCTGGGGGACGCCGCAGCCGGTGACCACGCGCGTCGTGCAGATCGAGCCGGGCCCGAAGCCCACCTTCACCGCGTCCGCGCCGGCGTCGACGAACGCCTGGGCGCCCTCGCGGGTGGCGACGTTGCCGCCGATGACCTGGACGTGCTTGGTGGCCGGGTCGGACTTGAGCCGGCGGACCATGTCGAGCAGCAGGGTGACGTGGCCGTGCGCGGTGTCGGCGACGAGGACGTCGACACCCGCCTCGATCAGGCCGGTGGCCCGCTCCCAGGCGTCGCCGAAGTAGCCGATCGCGGCGCCGACCATCAACCGACCGTCGCCGTCCTTGGAGGCGAGCGGGAACTGCTCGGACTTCACGAAGTCCTTGACCGTGATCAGGCCGCCGAGCCGCCCCTGGTCGTCGACCAGCGGGAGCCGCTCGCGCTTGTGCTTGCGCAGCAGCGCGGTCGCCTCGTCGCGGCTGATGCCGACGGCGCCGGTGAACAGCGGCATCGGCGTCATCACCTCGTCGACCTTGGTGGTCGCCCACTCCGCGACGGGGGTGAAGCGCAGGTCGCGGTTGGTGCAGATGCCGAGCAGGCGGTTGTCGGCGTCGACGACGGGGAGTCCGGAGACGCGGTACTCGCCGCAGATCCGGTCGAGCTCCTCGAGCGTCGCGTCGGGGCCGATGGTGACCGGGTTGGAGATGATGCCGGTCTGGGTCCGCTTCACGAGGTCGACCTGGTAGGCCTGCTCCTCGGCGGACAGGTTGCGGTGCAGGATCCCGATGCCGCCCTGGCGCGCCATGGCGATGGCCATCCGCGACTCGGTCACCGTGTCCATCGCGGCACTGACCAGCGGCGACTTGAGGGAGATCTCGCGGGTCAGCCGCGAGGTGGTGTCGATCTCGTCCGGCGCCAGGTCGGAATGACCGGGCAGCAGCAGGACGTCGTCGTAGGTGAGACCGAGCGCGGCGAACTTGTCGGGGACCTCCACCCGACCAGTCTAGGCCGTGATCGGGCTCACCCCTTGACGGGTCCGAGAGGCTGGGGGCGTGGCCTCCGACTTGTCCCCGCACGTCCTCGTCCTGTTCGGCGCGACCGGCGACCTGGCCGCCCGAAAGCTCTTCCCCGGCCTCTACCGGCTGGCCGCCGCCGGCCGGCTGCCCGACCACGTCGAGGTGATCGGCAGCGGGCGCCACTCCCCCGGCAGCGACGACGACTTCCGGCGTCACGTGCGAGACGCGCTGGCCGAGTTCGTCGGCGACGTCGACGAGTCCGTGGCCGGGCCGCTGCTCGAGCGGACCCGCTTCGTCGCGTCCTCCGCCGACGACGGCAGCGCGCTGGCCCGGGCGGTCGAGGAGGCCGAGGACCGGATCCTGGCGACCTGCGGCTGCCTGCTGGGCGACGTGCGCCGGCTGCTCTATCTGTCGGTCCCGCCCGGCGCGGTCAAGGGCATGGTCGGGATGCTCGATCGCGAGGACCTGGTCGCCCGTTCGCGGCTGGTCACCGAGAAGCCGTTCGGCACCGACCTCGCGACCGCCCGCGACCTGCAGGCCGTGCTGTCCTCGGCGTTCGACGGCGACCAGGTGTTCCGGATCGACCACTTCCTCGGCAAGGAGGCCGTGCAGAACATCCTCGCGCTGCGCTTCGCGAACGGCCTGTTCGAGCCCGCGTGGAACCGCCACTCGATCGAGTCGGTGCAGATCGACGTGCCGGAGAGGCTCACGGTCGAGGGCCGCGGCAGCTTCTACGAGGGCACCGGCTGCCTGCGCGACATGGTCACCACCCACCTGGCCCAGCTGCTCGGCTTCGTCGCGCTCGAGGACCCCCACGCGTTCCGCGCGTCCGCGATCCGCGCCGCGAAGGCCGCGACCTTCTCCGCGGTCCGGCCGATCGACCCCGAGCGGGTCGTGTTCGGGCAGTACGACGGCTACCGCGACGAGCCCGACGTCGCCGCCGACTCCCCGGTGGAGACCTTCGTCGCCGCCGAGGTCTGGATCGACAACGACCGCTGGCGCGACGTCCCGTTCTACCTGCGCACCGGCAAGGCCCTGGCCGAGGGCAGCCGCACCATCACCGTCCGCTTCCGCGACCCGCGGCACCGCTGGCTCAAGCCCGAGGACGGCGGGATCCCGGCACCCAACGAGCTGGTCATCGACCTGGCCGACCAGCCCCGGATCGCGATCGACGTGCGCGCGAAGCGGCCCGGCCCCGACATGGCCCTCGTGGAGGGCGTGTTCCGGCTCGACCTCGTCGGCGACGTCCCCGGCGCCGACCCGCTGGAGGCCTACGAGCGACTGCTCCTCGACGTGATGCGCGGCGACCGGACGCTGTTCATCAGCTCCGAGGAGGTCGATCGGCTCTGGGAGATCTTCCAGCCCGTGCTCGACCGCCGCCCGCCGGTCGAGCCGTACGCCCCCGGCACCTGGGGACCCGCGCCGGCGCTCCAGCTGCCGCTGGGCGGGTGGCGCCTGGGCAACCACCCGGCCGCACCGAACGGTCAGTGATCGGGGCGCGACCACTCCTCCGACTGGGTGAGCCGGAACAGATAGGCCAGCGGCGGTACGACGACCACCACCGCCAGCCCGACGGCGACGAGCAGCCCCTGCAGGGTCGCGGTCGCCCCCGCCGCGTCGGCGATGGTCACCTCGTCCACGAGCAGCCACGGGTACTGGCCCACGCCCCACCCCGAGACCACGGCGGCGACGGCGAGGACGGCCGTGATCCGCGCGACGGCGTACCGCCGGGTCCAGAGCAGCACCATCGTGGCGAGACCGGCCAGGCCGGCGAGCACGACGAGCGGCGCGGCGCGGCCCTCGAGCCCGGCGGCCAGCGTCGGGGCGTCGTGGTCGAGCGGGACCAGCGCGGCGAACACGATCGCGCCGGTGGCCGCGCCGACGCCGAGGGCGCGCACGCGCAGCTCGTCGGCGAGCCGGTCCTGCCCGCTGCGACGGGCGTCGGCGACCAGGAAGGCGCCGGCGAGGAAGGCGCAGGTGCCGACCGCGATCACGCCCCCGAACAGCGAGGTCGGGTTCACCCACGACGACCAGCGGTCGCCGGTGCCGTCGAGCGGGACCCGCCCGGAGGCGATCGCGCCCGCGACGGTGCCGAGGAAGAACGGCGTGATGATCGACGAGGTGGCGAACACGATGCCGAACAGCCGGGCCTGGGCGAGCGTGGCGGCGTACTTGCGGAACGCGAAGCTCGCGCCGCGCAGCACGATCCCGAGCAGGGCGAGGAGCAGCGGGAGGACCAGCGTCGACATCGCGGCCGCGAAGGACTCGGGGAAGCCGGTCCACCAGATCACCAGCACGTAGATCAGCCAGACGTGGTTGGCCTCCCAGACCGGCCCGATGCTGTGGTCCACGAGGGTGCGCAGCTCGGCGCCACGCCTGCTGCTGCCGGCGGTGAGGTCGAAGAAGCCGGAGCCGAAGTCGGCGCCGCCGAGCACGGCGTACGCGATGACGC
Source organism: Nocardioides sp. S5-5 (assembly GCF_054954065.1). NCBI lineage: Bacteria > Bacillati > Actinomycetota > Actinomycetes > Propionibacteriales > Nocardioidaceae > Nocardioides > Nocardioides sp. S5-5. Next base: position 1,119,459 of record NZ_CP199913.1, on the reverse strand, counting down.
CGACGAAGAGCGCCGCGGCGACGGCGAGCTCGAGGGTCACGACGAGACCTCCGGCGCGTAGGGGCTCGGCAGGTCGGCGTCACCGGCCCGCCAGCGGCGGGCCATCGAGCGCAGGACGACGACCGCGCCGACCGTCATCGCGGTGTAGACGACGGTGCTGATGCCGAGCAGCCACCACAGGCCGGCGGTGTAGTCGCCGACAGCGTCGGTGGTGCGCATGACGTCGTACACGATCCAGGGCTGGCGGCCGACCTCGGTGGCGATCCAGCCGGCCTCGAGGGCGACCACCGCCAGCGGGCCGGCGGCCGCGGCGAAGCGCAGGAACCACCTCCTCTCGAGCAGGTCGCGCCCGCGTCGGCGCTGGAACCAGAAGAGCACGACCGTGGCGGCGAGCAGGGTGCCGATGCCGACCATGGTCTGGAAGGCCAGGTGCGTCAGGTTGACCGGCGGCCGGTCCTTCTCCGGGATGGTGTCGAGCCCGGGGACCGGCCTGTCGGGCGAGTTCATCGCGATCAGCGAGCCCAGCCGCGGGATGTCGATCGACCACTTCACCTCGCCGTCGACCAGGACGCCCCCGAGCCGCAGGGGCGAGGGGCTCTCGGTGGTCTCGGCGAGCTCGAAGGCCGCCAGCTTGGCCGGCTGGCGCTCGTCGAGGCCGAAGCCGAGGACGTGCCCGACGAAGGGCTGGGTGACCGCGGCGATCGACGCGAAGACGAAGGGGACCAGGAAGCCGAGCCGGTGGTGGGCGTCGCGACGGCCGCGGAGCATGCCGACCGCGTACACGCCGGCGATGGTGAAGCCGACGAGCATGTAGGCGCCGACCCACATGTGCGCGAACTGGAGGAAGGCGTGCTGGTTGAACAGCACCGCCCACGGCTGCACGTTCGTGACCTCGCCGCCGACGATGTCGAAGCCGGTCGGCACGTTCATCCAGGCGTTGACCGCCAGCACGCAGTAGGCGCCGATGATCCCGGTGACCGCCATCGGGAGCACCATCAGCACGTGCCGCGTCGGTGGCATCCGGCCCCAGCCGTAGAGGTAGATGCCGAGGAAGATCGCCTCCAGGAAGAACGCCAGGCCCTCGAAGGCGAAGGGCAGGCCGAGCACGTCGCCGTAGGTCCCCATCAGGCCGGGCCACAGCAGGCCCATCTCGAAGCTGAGGACGGTGCCGGAGACCGCGCCGATGGCGAAGAGCACGGCGGACACCTTGGCCCAGCGCCTGGCGAGACCGAGCGCGACCGGGTCGTCGCGGCGGATGCCGCGCAGGTGCATCACGAAGATCATCGCGGGGAACGCGACGCCGAAGCAGGCCAGCACGATGTGCCAGCCGAGCGAGAGCGCCATCTGCTCGCGGGCGGGCAACAGGCCGGGGGGCTCCGCCTCGGTGGCGAGGCGGGTGAGGGCGGTGACGACGTGGGGGGTCAGCACTCCTCGACCGTAGCGCTTGTGAATGCGTTCACAAAGTCGTGGCGGGTGTCAGGTCCGCCACACGCACCGGCTCAGCGACGCAGGTCGGTGAGGGCGATCCGCACGGTGAGGGACTCCCCCGCCATCCGGATCCGCCCGCGCATGCCGGCCGCCAGCACCATCGGCAGCACCGCCTTGGTGTCCGAGGGCGCGGTCAGCACGATCTCCTCCGCGCCCGCCGAGCGCGCCGCGCGGGCGACGTCGGCGAGCAGCCGGGTGCCGACGCCGCGGCGGTGCCAGGCCGGGTCGACCCACAGGTCCACCGGCCACGGCTCGTCGCCCTCCGTCGAGGTGAACTCGGCCCGGCCGGCCACCTTGCCCGCGGCGAGCGCGGACACGACGGCGCCCGTCGTGACGAAGTCGGGATCGCCCGCCGCCGGCTGCTGCGGCGCCGGCGGCACCTGCGCGTCGAGCACCTCCCCGACGAGCTCGGCCAGCGCCGCGGCCCGGGCCCGCTCGATCGAGGTGAAGGGCGTGTCACGGCGTACCTGGATCGTGGTCGAGGCGCCGATCGTCATCTCCAGCACGTCCTCGGACCCGTCGCTGGGCGCGACGTCGGCGTCGAACAGGTGCGCCGCCACCTCCGGGAACCGCGCCGGCTGCGCGATGATCGCGCGCACCGCCTGCACATAGCGGGTCGGCTGGTCCTCGAGCGCCGCCGATGTCACCGGTACGGCGCCCACCGACTCGCCACCCGCCGCACCGACCAGCTCATGGAGCTGCTCGGCGGTCCAGTCCGGGGGCACCTGCAGGACCAGCTCGTCGGTCACCGAGGTCCCCTCGGGGAAGACCTGGACGGTCTGGATGTTGACCCCGGCCCGGCCGCAGGCTGCCGCCAGCTCCGCCAGGGCTCCGGGGCGGTCGGGCAGTCCGGCTCGCACACGCCACAGCATGCCCACACTATGCCGGACGAAGGTCACGCGGCGCGATCATCGATGTTTCGCACCGGTCTCCCCATCAGCGAGCCGGCCCAAAGTGATGCGTCACTTTGCGCCGGGTCGGCGAAACAGACCGGCCCGGCGCCCTCCGAGGAGGACGCCGGGCCGGACAGGGGTGAGCGGGGCTCAGTGGCCGTGGCCGTGCCCGTGGCCGTGACCGGCCGCCTCGGGCTCCTCCTCGACCGGCTTCTCCACGACCAGGGTCTCGGTCGTGAGCAGCATGCCGGCGACGGAGACCGCGTTGGCGAGGGCCGAGCGGGTCACCTTGACCGGGTCGATGACGCCCTGGGCGACCAGGTCGCCGTACTCGCCGGTCGCGGCGTTGTAGCCGTTGCCGACACCGAGCTCGCGCACCTTGTTGGTGATGACGTAGCCGTTCTCGCCACCGTTCTCGGCGATCCAGCGCAGCGGCTCGTCGGCAGCCTTGCGGACGATGCGGACACCGAACGCCTCGTCACCGGTGAGGCCGAGGTCGTCGTCGAGGACCGACACGGCGTGGACCAGCGCGGAGCCACCTCCGGGGACGATGCCCTCCTCGATCGCGGCGCGCGTCGCGGAGACGGCGTCCTCGATCCGGTGCTTCTTCTCCTTGAGCTCGACCTCGGTGTGCGCGCCGACCTTGATCACCACGACGCCGCCGGAGAGCTTGGCCAGCCGCTCCTGGAGCTTCTCGGTGTCCCAGTCGGAGTCGGAGGCCTCGATCTCCTTCTTGATCTGCTCGACGCGGCCCGACACCTCGGTCTCGGAGCCGGCGCCGTCGACGATCGTGGTGTTGTCCTTGGTGATCACGATCCGGCGGGCCTGGCCGAGGACGTCGAGACCGACCTGGTCGAGCTTGAGGCCGACCTCGGGCGCGATGACCTGAGCGCCGGTGAGCACCGCGATGTCCTGCAGGATCGCCTTGCGGCGGTCGCCGAAGGCCGGAGCCTTCACCGCGACGGCGTTGAACGCGCCGCGGATCTTGTTGACGACCAGGGTCGAGAGCGCCTCGCCCTCGACGTCCTCGGCGAGGATGAACAGCGGCTTGCCGCTCTGCACGACCTTCTCCAGCAGCGGCAGCAGGTCGGCGATCGCGCCGATCTTGCCTTGGTGGATGAGGATGTACGGGTCGTCGAGGACGGCCTCCTGACGCTCGGCGTCGGTGACGAAGTACGCCGAGATGTAGCCCTTGTCGAACTGCATGCCCTCGGTGAACTCGAGCTCGGTCGAGGGGGTGTTGGACTCCTCGACGGTGATGACGCCGTCCTTGCCGACCTTGCCGAAGGCCTCGGCGAGCAGCTCGCCGATGTGGCTGTCGCGCGAGGAGACGGTCGCCACGGAGGCGATGTCCTGGGCGTCGTCGACGTCGCGGGCGGCAGCCTTGAGGGCGTCGCCCACCGCCGCGGCGGCGGCGTCCATGCCGCGCTTGAGGCCCATCGGGTTGACGCCCGCCGCGACGGCCCGCAGGCCCTCGTGGACCAGCGCCTGCGCGAGGACGGTGGCGGTGGTCGTGCCGTCGCCGGCGACGTCGTTGGTCTTGGTCGCGACCTCCTTGGTGAGCTGGGCACCGAGGTTCTCGAACGGGTCGTCCAGCTCGACCTCACGCGCGACGGTCACGCCGTCGTTGGTGATGGTCGGGGCGCCCCACTTCTTGTCGAGTACGACATAGCGGCCCTTGGGGCCGAGGGTCACCTTGACGGTGTTGGCGAGGGCGTCGACGCCGCGCTCGAGGGCGCGCCGGGCGTTCTCGTCGAACTCCAGGATCTTGGGCATGCTGCTAGCTCCTTAGATGGAAAGCCGAACGCCCGGGGCGTCACGCACGGATGCGGACGTCCCGGGCGATGCGAGGCTCAGGTCAGGCGATGACCGCGAGGACGTCGCGGGCCGAGAGGATGAGGTACTCGTCGCCGGCGTACTTGACCTCGGTGCCGCCGTACTTGCTGTAGATGACCTTGTCACCGACGGCGACGTCGAGCGGGACGCGGTTGCCGTTGTCGTCGATGCGGCCGGGGCCGATGGCCAGGACCTCGCCCTCCTGGGGCTTCTCCTTGGCGGTGTCGGGGATGACCAGACCCGAGGCGGTGGTCTGCTCGGCCTCGAGGGGCTTGACGACGATCCGGTCCTCGAGCGGCTTGATGTTGACCGACACGATGTCGACCTCCACTTTCTAAGACTGTCTGGGTGTGTCCTGCAGGTGACCTGCGTTGGCACACTCGCGGTGAGAGTGCCAGAAACGAAACTAGCACTCTCTGCAAGGGAGTGCCAGAGGCACCCTGGTGTACGGCGGCGAGGTCCTACCAAAGTCGGTGGCCCGGCGCACCCGAGCGCCGATAGCGTTCCTGTCATGTTCGCTGCGCTCGGTCGCTTCGTGACCCGTTTCCGTTGGTACGTCATCGCCGCCTGGGTGCTCATCGCCGTGGTCGTCGGCGCCACCGCTCCGGCCCTGGAGTCGACCCAGGACAACTCGGAGTTCCTCCCCGACCACTACGAGTCGATCCAGGCGCTGAAGCTCCAGGACGCCAAGTTCTCCGACTCCTTCTCGCCCGGCGCGATCTTGGTGATCGAGCGCAAGGACCACGAGAAGCTGACGTCCGACGACCAGGCCACGGTCGCCGACATCGCCGCGAAGCTCGGCCCCGAGCTCGGCCCGAAGACCTTCCAGCCGCTGGTCATCACCCAGGGCGAGACCGGGGCGCCGAACCTCTCCGAGGACGGCACGGTGATGTTCGCGGTGCTGCCGCTGGCCGACGGAGCCACCGGCTACGACACCCAGGCGATGGACGACGCCAAGCTGCTGCGCAAGGACGTCGAGAAGCTCGTCACCGGCACCGACCTCGAGATCCGCGCCACCGGCGCGGTGCCCCAGGGCCTCGACTCCCAGGAGTCCAGCGCCGACACCCTGCTCATCGTCGGCATCGCGACCGTCGTGCTCATCGTCGGACTGCTCGCCCTGATCTTCCGCAGCGTGCTGATCTGCCTGCTGCCGATCGTCGTGGTCGGCCTGGTCTCCTCGATCGCCACCGGCGCCATCGCCTGGGCCAACGACATCTTCGACCTCAAGGCCGACGCCTCGGTCCAGCAGATCCTGATCGTCGTCCTGTACGGCGTCGGCACCGACTACATCCTGTTCTTCCTGTTCCGCCACCGCGAGCGCCTGCGCACCGGAGCCCCCGTCAAGGACTCGGTCGTCTACAGCCTCGACCGCGCCGGTGAGGCGATCGCTTCGGCCGGTGGTGCCGTGATCGTGGCCTTCATGGCGCTGATCCTCAGCTCGCTCAGCATCTTCCGGGCGATCGGCCCGGCGCTGGCGATCGCCGTGTTCGTCACCCTGCTCGCCGCGCTCACCTTGGTGCCGGCCGTCGTCTCCCTGCTCGGCAAGGCCCTGTTCTGGCCGTCGAAGGCGTGGCAGAAGGAGCCCAAGCACGGCACCTTCATCAAGCTCGGCAACACCGTCGGACGTCGTCCCGGCCTGACCGCGCTGGTCTCGGGTGGCGCGATGACGGTGCTGGCGATCTTCGCGCTCAGCTTCAATCCGTCCTTCGACTTCAACTCCAGCCTGCCCAAGGGCGTCGAGTCCACCGAGGCGATGACGACCTTCACCGAGCACTTCTCGGCCGGCGCGGCCGAGCCGGTGCCGGTGCTGGTGGACGCCGACGGCGCCGACGTCACGCCCGACCAGCTGGCCGCCTTCGGGGCGGCACTGGGCAAGGCCAAGGGCGTCGACGCGGTCGCCGGTCCGCTGCCGTCGAAGGACGGGACGGCCTACCAGTTCTACCTGACCCTGTCCGACGACCCGGTCTCCGACGCCGCGCAGGACAATGTCGCCGGACCGATCCGCGACACGGCCCATGAGGCGGCGCCGGACGGCACCGAGGCCTACGTCGGCGGCACGCCCGGCATCTTCGCCGACATGTCCGCGGCGATGGCGCGCGACTACAAGGTGGTCTTCCCGGTCGCGGCCGTCATCATCATGCTGATCCTCGCCCTGCTGCTGCGCAGCCTGGTCGCACCGTGGTTCCTCATGGCCGCGGTCGGACTCGGCTTCGCCGCGACCCTCGGCCTGACCGTGATCGCGTTCCAGCACATCGGCGGCGAGTCCGGTCTGATCTTCATGCTGCCGATCTACATCTATCTGTTCGTCACCGCACTCGGCACCGACTACAACATCTTGATGATCGCCCGGCTCCGCGAGGAGGCCCGCGAGGGACGCGACCCGCACGACGCCGCCCGCCATGCGGTCACCCATGCCGGGCCGACGATCGCGGCCGCGGGCGTGATCCTGGCGGGAACCTTCGCCTCGCTCATGCTCGGCGGCAACACGCTGATCGTGTCGATGGGCTTCGCGCTCGCGGTCGGGATCTTGATCGTCTCGTTCGTGATGTCGATGTTCTTCACGCCGGCGCTGACCTCCCTGCTGGGCCACGCGGCCTGGTGGCCGGGTCACGGCGACGAGAAGCGCGCCAAGGACGCCGACGACGAGCCGGAGCAGGAGCTCGCCTCCACGACCTGACAGGATCGGGGGGTGGACCTCGACGACTTCCGGTGGCTGCTGACCGACGAGGGGCAGGCGCTGCTCGCCGAGGCCACCGCCCTGGTCGCCGAGGGCGCGGCCCCGCTCGCGGCCGGCTCCGCGCTGCGTCGTACGACGACGCCGCAGCGCGCGGCGACCGCACTCACCCAGGTCGAGCTGCGCACGCGTGCGGTCGCGAAGTTCGCCGATCTGGCGCCGCGGATGTACTTCACGCCCGACGCGCTGGAGCAGGCGACCCGGCTGCGGGTGGCGCGGCACCGGGCGGGCCGGGCCGCGGCGTTCGGGGCGCGGAGCCTGGTGGACCTGGGCTGCGGGATCGGCGGTGACCTGATCGCCGCGGCGTCGGCGGGGATCGTGTGCGCGGGCGTCGACGTGGACCCGGTGCGGGTGGCGGTCGCGGAGGCCAACCTGGCGGCGCTCGGCCTGCCCGGCGCGGTGCAGGTCGCCGACGCCACGACCGTCGACCACCGTGGCTTCGACCTGGCCTTCGCCGACCCGGCCCGCCGCTCAGGCGCCGGGCGCAGCTTCCGGGTCGAGGACTGGACGCCGCCGTGGACCTGGGTGGAGGGACTGCTCGCCCGCGACGCGTGCGTCAAGGTCGCGCCCGGCATCCCGCACGCCCTGGTGCCCGGCGGCGTCGAGGCCGAGTGGGTCAGCGACGAGGGCGAGGTCAAGGAGGCGGCGCTGTGGGCCGGGCGGACGGCGAGCGTCGCCCGGCGGGCGACCGTGATCGGCACGGGCGGCCTGGCCACGCTCACCGACGAGGACGACCCGGGCCCCGACGCCGTCGGCGTGCGCGCGGTCGGCGGCTACCTCTACGAGCCCGACGGCGCGGTGATCCGGGCCGGGCTGGTCACCGCCGTGGCCGCCGGGGTCGGCGGCGGCCTGGTCGACCCGAGGATCGCCTATGTCACCGCCGACCAGCCGTTCCACACGCCGTTCGCCCGCAGCTACCGGGTCCTCGAGACCCTCCCCTACCGCGAGAAGCAGCTCAAGGCCGCGCTGCGCGAGCGCGGCATCGGCCGGCTGACCATCAAGAAGCGCGGCGTCGACGTGTCGCCCGAGGCGCTGCGCAGGCGGCTGGCGCTCCACGGCGACGGCGAGGCGACGATCGTGCTGACCCGGGTCTCCGGCGAGGGTACGGCGCTGCTGGTCGAGCCGTTGTCAGCCCGCTAGGACGTCGGTGACGGGCAGGCTGGAGTCGGCGGGCAGGTCGAGCGGCGACGGCGCTCGGCCGCGCTCGACCATGGTCGAGCCGAGGGCGGCGACCATGGCGCCGTTGTCGGTGCACAGGCCGGGGCGCGGCACCCGGACCCGGATGCCGAGCTTGGCGGCCCGCTCCTCGGCGAGCGCGCGCAGCCGGGAGTTGGCGGCGACCCCGCCGCCGATCATCAGGTCCTCGATCCCCTCGCTGCCGGCGGCGTCGAGGGCCTTGCGGACCAGCACGTCGCACACGGCCTCCTGGAAGGAGGCGGCGACGTCGGCGACCGGCACCGGCTCGCCCGAGCGCTCGCGGGCCTCGACCCAGCGGGCGACGGCGGTCTTGAGGCCGGAGAAGGAGAAGTCGAAGCGGTGTCGCTCCAGGTCGCGGCGGGTGCTGAGGCCGCGGGGGAAGTCGATCGCGACCTGGTCGCCCTCGCGGGCCACCCGGTCGATGTGGGGACCGCCGGGGAAGGGCAGTCCGAGCAGCCGCGCGACCTTGTCGAAGGCCTCGCCGGCCGCGTCGTCGATGGTGGCGCCCATCGGGTCCACGCCGCCGTCGGCGCCGGTGATGTCGGTGACCTTGAGCAGGCTGGAGTGGCCGCCGGACACCAGCAGCGCGAGACACGGCTCGGGCAGCGGGCCGTGCTCGAGCTGGTCGACGGCGACGTGCGCCGCGAGGTGGTTGACGCCGTAGATCGGCGTGCCCAGCGAGAGGGCGAGCGCCTTGGCCGACGCGACGCCGACCAGCAGGGCCCCGGCGAGACCGGGGCCGTGGGTCACCGCGATCGCGTCGATGTCGGACAGCGCGACGCCCGCGGTGTCGCAGGCCCGCTGGATGGTCGGGACCATCGCCTCGAGGTGGGCCCGGCTCGCGACCTCGGGTACGACGCCCCCGAACCGGGCGTGCTCCTCGACACTGCTCGCGACGGCGTCGGCGAGCAGGGTGTGGCCGCGGACGATGCCGACACCGGTCTCGTCGCACGACGTCTCGATGCCGAGGACCAGGGGTTCGCTCATGGCTCCATTGTGACGGGCACGCTCAGCACCAGCGCGGTGGTCCCGTCGCGGTAGTAGCGCGGGCGGCGGCCGAGCTCGGCGAACCCGTGCCGCTCGTAGAACAGCCGGGCCGCCCCGTTGTCCTCGCGGACCTCGAGCAGCAGCCGCTCCGCACCCCCCTCGGCCGCGACCGCGCGCACGGCGGCGAGCAGGGCCGTCGCGACGCCGGTACGCCGCCGCGGCACCGGGACCGCGATCCGCTGCAGCTCGGCGTCGACGTCGACCACGCTGAGGACCGCGTAGCCCGCGAACCCGCCGGACTCCTCCGCGACGAGGTGGCTCACCGTCGGCAGCCCGCCCGCGACCCCCTCGGCGACCAGGTTCTCCGACCACGGGTCGAGCGGGAAGGACGCGGCCTCGAGGGCGACGATCGCCGCGACGTCGGCGGCCCGCGCCGGGCGGACGGTGGTCATCGTCCGGGTGCGACCGCGTCGGGACGCCGCAGGTAGAGCGGCTCCGAGCCGAGCACGGCGAACCGCCCGGCGACCACGCCGCGCGCCAACCAGGCCGCGTCCGGCCGCTCCGGTCCGCGCGCGTCCGGGAACGCCGCGGGATAGAGCCGGGCACCCTCGCCGACCACCGGGCCGTCGGTGGCGAGCACCGCCGGCTTGTCGACGACCGGCTCGTCGAGACGCGTCCCGCGGGCGTCGTACGACGCGAGGTAGACCTCCTTGCGTCGGGCGTCCGAGGCGACCACGAAGGAGTCGGCGACGGCACCGGTCTCGACCGCCTCGAGGGCGAGCGCGTCGAGCGAGCACACGCCGTGGACGGGGACGTCGAGCACGTGGGCCATGGTGCGCGCGGTGACCAGGCCGACCCGGAGTCCGGTGAACGGGCCCGGTCCGACGCCGACGGCGATGCCGGTCAGGTCGGCCGGCCGCACCCCGGCGGCGGCCAGCACCCGCTCGACGAGCGGCGCCAGCTGCTCGCCGTGCTTCATGCCCTGGTCGGACCTCGCCGCGGCGACGACGTCGGTCCCGTCGTGGAGCGCGACGGTGACCGTCGAGGAGGCGGTGTCGAAGGCGAGCAGCACCCCCCGAGGCTACCGGGCGGCTACCGGCCGCCCCGCACGGCTACAGCCAGGCCTTGACGTAGTCGACCTCCACGGTCGACGTGTCCGGGGAGGCGGCCGTCCGCGCGTTCCACTCCGATCCCCAGGAGTGGGTGAGGATCATGTAGAAGGGCTGGTCGAAGGGAGCCGGGGCGGCGACATTGCTCGGCGTCCACGCGTGGCTGTAGCACAACTGGCCGTCGTAGTAGAAGCGCATCACCCGCGGGGTCCACTCGACGGCGTAGGTGTGGAACGCGGTCGAGACCTCGGGAACCGCGCAGGAGTATCCCGTGCTGAGTGCGACGTTCTCGCCCGCGTAGTGAACCGACGGATAGGTGTTCTCGGGAGCGGCGCTGAACCACTCCGCGACGTCCACCTCACCCGACAGCGGCCAGGCGCCGTAGGTGTGCTGCTGGGGGTAGAGCCAGAAGCCCGCGTGGGATCCCGGCGTCCCCGCCTCCGCGGGCATCCGCAGTCGTGCCTCGAACCGGCCGTAGGCCTGCGTGAACTTGGTGGTCGTGGCGACGGTCGACACCTCCGCGTTGGTGACGAACGACCCGTAGGGGTTCGCGCACGTGAACGGGTGGTCGAGGATGCTGGAGGTCAGCTTCAGGGTTCCGGCCGACACCCGGACGGTGCGGTCGTTGTCGACATAGCAGCCCTGGCTCCCGCCGGTCATCCCGCTGTACGACGTCTGCTGGACGACCCATCGCGTCCGGTCGAGTGAGCTGCCGTCGAAGTCGTCACGGAAGGTGCAGGCGTAGTAGCCGCCCTCGGCCCGCTCGGGCCGGACCCCGCAGGAGTCGCTCGGCGCGGGCGCCTTGGGCTGCACCGGCTGGATCGCGGACTGCGCGGGCGGGACGACGCGACGGGTCTTGCTGGCCTTCCCGCCGGCCAGGACGCGGTAGGTGCGCGGCTGGTCGGGATAGGGCACCGCGATCCGGAAGGTGCCCTTGCGCGACGCGCGGGACCTGCCCACGGTCGTCCAGGACGACGGCCCGCGGGCCTGCAGCCTCACGACCTGTCGCGGCTTGGCGCGGCCCTTGAAGACGACTGCCTGCTGACGCGGCGTCGCGTGGTTCAGCACCGGTCGCTTGGACTCGCCCGCGATGGCCGGGCCGTCCACGAGACCGATGACAGTGGCCACCAGCACGGCGACCAGGAGCACTCGCAATGAACGCATGGTTCGTTCCCCCAAGACTTTTCCTCGGCTCTCACCGTAGGAATCAGGAAGGGGGCGACGAATCGGGTGTGCGGACCTACTGCGCTGCCCTCGACGGGCCATCGGATCCGGGCAGGGGTCCCGATCGCTGCGGGACGAAGGTCCCGGCTTCGGTCAGCCGATCGGCCGGAGGTCCACGTCGAGCCACCGGGTGCCGATCGCGTCAAGCTCGACGACGCGCGGGTCGGCCTCGGGAGCGGCGTCCCCGGTGGCGCGGCTGATCCGGACCTCGAGCCGGGCGTCGGCCAGGCCCTCGGCGATCCCGGTCCCCCACTCGACCACCGTGACCGCCTCGTCGAGGTCGGTGTCGAGGTCGAGGTCGTCGAGCTCGGCCTGCCCGCCGAGACGGTAGGCGTCGACATGGACCAGCTCCGGCCCGGTGCCGAGCGAGGGGTGGACCCGGGCGATCACGAACGTCGGCGAGGTGATCTGGCCGCGGACGCCGAGGCCCTCCCCGAGACCCTGGGTGAAGGTGGTCTTCCCCGCGCCGAGCTCGCCGCTGAGGACCAGCACGTCGCCGCCCCTCAGCCGGCCCGCGACCCGGCGCCCGAGCTCGCGCATGTCGTCGGCGCCGGGTACGTCGAGGAGGACCGGCGCGGGCCGCGCCATCTCGACGTACGGCGCATGGCGACCGGTCTCGACGAAGCCCAGCTCGCGCCAGAAGCCGATCGTGCGCGGCAGCTCCTCGCGCGCCAGCAGCCGGACCCGGCGGGCGCCGGCGCGCGCGGTCTCCAGCAGCGCGGCACGGACCAGGACATGGGCGATGCCGTGTCCCTGGGCGGCGGGGTCGACGCTGACCCGGCGCAGATAGACCGCGTCGTCGACCGGGTCGAGGACCAGGGCGGCGACGGGCCGTCCGTCGTCGAATGCCAACAGGCCTCCGCCCGGAGCGAGCAGCGCGGCGATGGAGTCCTCGGTCTCGGCCAGGGCATCGGTCGGCGGGTCGAGGACCGGGCGGCTGGCGAAGGCGGCCTTCACCACGGTCAGCACCTCAGCGGCGGCCTCGGGACCGACGCGTCTGGTCTCCAACGGCGTAGCTCGGGCCGGCGTCATCGCGTCGCCGCCCTCACCGAGGCGGCGGTGATCAGCTGGTCGAGCTCGGCGTTGACCAGCTCGTGGCGCTCCATGATGACCAGATGACCGGCGCCCTCGCACTCGAGCAGCCGCGAGCCGGGGATCCGCGACTGCAGCTTGCGAGAGTGCCCGATCGAGGTGATCCGGTCGGCGGTGCCGCAGACGACCGAGGTCGGCACCCGGCCGAGCACCTCGACGTCGTCGAACTTGTCCAGGCCCGCGAAGTGCGGGAAGAAGTCGGCGACCACCTCGAAGGGGGTCGCGGCGAGCATGTCGTCGACGAACTCGACGTAGCCGCGCGGCACGTCGCCGCCGAACGCGAACCGGTCGGTGGCGACGGTCGCGACGGCGCCGCCTGCCCGGCGCAGCGAGTCGACCGCGCGGTGGCCCAGATGCAGGGTGCGCATCGCGCGCCGGGTCACCGGACCGGCCAGCCGGGCGGGCAGCATCGGCAGCAGCAGCCGGCTCGGGTCGAGGCCGCCCGCGGTCGTGGAGATCAGCCCGATGCCGACGACGCGGGCACCGATCAGCTCGGGGAACTGCTCGGCGAACGCGACGATCGACATCCCGCCCATCGAGTGCCCGACCAGCACCACCGGCCCGTCGGGGACGACCTCCTCGAGCACCCGGTGCAGGTCGCGCCCGAGCTGGTCGATGTTCGAGTGGGCCCGGTCGGAGTTGCCGGAGCGCCCGTGGGAGCGCTGGTCGTAGTAGACGGTGCGGACCAGGCCGCGGTACGCCGCGCGCTGGAAGTGCCAGCAGTCGAGGTTGAGGCAGAAGCCGTGGACGAACACGACGGTGACCGGGGGCGTGTCGTCCCTGGTACGCCGCAGCAGCCGCTCGACCGGGCCACCGGTCGTGGAGACCGGCTCGACCTCGTCGACCTCGACGTGCAGCGGCAGGCCGTCGTCGGCGACCACGGTCACCGGCGTCGAGCGCAGCGACCCGAACGGGATCTCCTCGCCGGCCCGCCGGCTGATCGCCCGCTGCTGGCGCACGATCCCGACGGCCGCCGTACCGGCCGCCACGCCGAGAGCGCCGGCCAGCGACCCGACCACCCGGCCCCGGCGGCTCATGCGTCGGCTCCGTCGGAGTCCACGTATCTGCGGGACATCCGGCCCCCGATCCTGGTGACGATCTCGTAGTTGATGGTCCCGCACGCCTCGGCCCAGTCCTGGGCGGTCGGGCCGCCGGCGGCGGGCGGGCCGAAGACGACGACCTCGCTGCCGATCGGCGGCCGGTCGCCCCCGAGGTCGACGACGAACTGGTCCATGCAGATGGTGCCGCGCACGGGGCGCAGCCTGCCGTCGATGCCGACGGTGGCCTGCCGGGGGGCCCCCGGGGATGACGCGTGCCGGGGGATGCCCTCGCCGTAGCCGACGGGGACCAGGCCCACGGTCGTGGCCCGCTCCGCGACCCAGCGGTGACCGTAGGACACCGCGTCTCCGGGGGCGAGGTCCTTGACCAGGACGAGGGGCGCGTGGACGGTCATCGCGGGCACCAGCCCGATGTCGGTGGCCTGTCCGGGCGCGGGGTCCAGGCCGTAGAGCGCGATGCCGCAGCGGACCGCGTCGAAGCGGGCGCTCGGGCGCAGCAGCGCGGTCGCCGAGTTGGCGAAGTGCCGCAGCTCGGGGCGCAGGCCGCGCTCGTCGGCGAGCGCGAGAGCCTCGCGGAAGGCCTGCTCCTGCCGGTCGTTGGCGGGGTGCTCGGGCTCGTCGGCGCAGGCCGGGTGGGTCCAGATCCCGGTGATCCGCCAGCTGCCCGCCGCCTCGCCCGCGGCGGCGCGGGCGAACAGCGCCGCCCACTCGCCACGGCCGGCGCCGGCGCGGGACATGCCGGTGTCGAGCTTGAGCTGGACCCGCGCCGGCTCGGTGCGGCCGGCGAAGGCCGCGGCCAGCGCGTCGAGCTGCGCGACGCCGTGGGCGCTGACGTCGATCCCGGCGGCGGCCGCGGCGGCGTAGTCGGCCTCCGGCCCCCCGATCCAGCACAGCAGCGGTCCCTCGATCCCGCCGGCCCGGAGGGCGAGCGCCTCCTCGACGGTGGCCGTGCCGATCCATTCCGCCCCGCCCTGCTGCGCGGCGCGCGCGCACTCGACCATGCCGTGCCCGTAGCCGTCGGCCTTCACCACCGCGATCAGCGGCACCCCGGCCGTGGCGCGCAGCAGCCGCGCGTTGGCCCGGACCGCCGCCAGGTCGACGACGATCCCGGCCGGGCCGAGGGGCGGGCGTTCCATGGGGCTATGGTCCCATCAGGTCGGCGAGCAGGGCCGGGAGGGCGGCGGCGACGTCGCCCGCGACGATCGGGCCGCCGCGGGAGGCCAGCGCCTGGGATCGGGACGCCAGGGTGGCCGCGGCGCCGTGCAGCCAGGAGCCCGCCGAGGCGGCATCGTACGGGTCCAGGCCGGCGGCGAGCAGGGCGCCGATGACACCGCCGAGCACGTCGCCGGCGCCGGCCGTGGCCAGCCACGGGGTGCCGGTCGTGGTGACCCGGACCCGGCCGTCGGGTCGCGCGACGACGGTGTGGCGGCCCTTGAGCAGCACCACGGCGTCGTACCGGCGGGCGGCGAGGCGGGCGTGCTCGAGCCAGCGCGCCTCGACCTCGGCCCGGTCGACGTCGAGCAGCCGGGCCAGCTCGCCCGCGTGGGGCGTGAGGACGGCGGGGCGGCCGCGGGTGGTGCCGGCGAAGGCGAGCGCGTCGGCGTCGACGACCAGCGGGACGCCGTCGGCCACCGACCGGCGTACCGCGTCCTCGGCCCCGGCATCGCTCCCCGAGCCGACCACCCAGGCCTGCACCCGGCCGGGGCCGACCACCTCGGGGTGAGCGGCGCGGACCAGGTCGAGGGTGGCCGGGTCGCCGTCGTAGCGGACCATGCCGGCGAGCCCGCACGCCGCACCCGCCACGCTGAGCAGGCCCGCGCCGGGGTAGGCGGCGGAGCCGGCGCGCACGCCCACCACCCCGCGGGCGTACTTGTGGGCATCGGCCGAGGGACGCGGCAGCAGCGCGGCGACGTCGGCGGCCTGGAGCGCCTCGACCGGCGCCTCCGGCAGCTCGAGCCCGAGGTCGACGAGGTGGACCGCGCCGCACGCCTGCGCGGCCGGGTCGAGGAGGTGGCAGGTCTTGTGGGTGCCGAAGGTGACGGTCAGGTCGGCCGTGACGTGCGGCCCGCTGATCTCGCCGCTGTCCACGTCGACGCCCGAGGGGGTGTCGACCGCGACGACCGGGATCCCCGCCACGTGGGCCAGGGCGCCCACCGCGTCCGACCGCAGCCCGGGGCGCCCGCCGATGCCGACGATCCCGTCCACGACCACGTCGAAGGCCGCCGGTCCCGGCGTGCCGAGACGTCCGCCGGCGGCGCGCAGCGCGGCGAGCCCGCCCTCGTGGGCCGACGCGGACAGCAGCCACGCCTCGACCTGGACGCCGCGCCGGGCGAGCAGCGCGCCGGCGTACAGGGCGTCGCCGCCGTTGTCGCCGGATCCGACGAGCAGCAGCACCCGGCGACCGTACGCCGAGCCGAGCAGGTCGAGCACGGCGTACCCCAGCCCGGCGGCGGCGCGCTGCATCAGCGCCCCCTCGGGCAGCCGCGCCAGCAGCTCCGCCTCGGCGGCGCGGACCTGCTCGACGGTGTGCGCGCCGATCATCAGGACTCCAGCACGACGACGGCCGAGGCGATGCCGCCGTCGTGGGTCAGCGAGAGGTGGACCGAGGTGACCCCGAGCGCGTCGGCCTCGGCGAGCACGGTGCCGCGGATCACGAAGCGCGGCCGGCCGGAGTCCTCCGAGACCACCTCGGCGTCGTGCCAGGACATCCCCCGCGGGGCGCCGAGCGCCTTGGCGAGCGCCTCCTTGGCCGCGAACCGGGCCGCCAGGGAGCGGATGTGGAGGTCGCGCTCGGACTTGGTGAACAGCTTGGCCACCAGGGCCGGGGTACGCCGGCAGGACTCCTCGAAGCGGGCGATCTCGCACACGTCGATGCCGACGCCGACCACAGGCATCGCGTCACTCCACGGTGACGGACTTGGCGAGGTTGCGCGGCTGGTCGACGTCGTGGCCGAGCACGGTGGCCAGCTCGCAGGCGAACAGCTGGAGCGGGACGATCGCGACCAGCGGCTGCAGCAGCACCGGCACGTTCGGCAGCCGGATCAGCGCGTCGGCGTACGGCTCGATGGAGTGGTCGCCGTCCTCGGCCAGGCAGATGGTGCGCGCGCCGCGGGCGCGGACCTCCTGGATGCCGCTGAGCATCTTGCCGTGGAGGTGGTCGCGCCCTCGGGGTGGGACGACGCACAGCACCGGCAGGCCCTCCTCGACCAGCGCGATCGGACCGTGCTTGAGCTCGCCGGCGGCGAAGCCCTCGGCGTGGAGGTAGGCCAGCTCCTTGAGCTTGAGCGCGCCCTCGAGCGCGACCGGGTACCCGGCGTGGCGGCCGAGGAAGAGCACCGAGCGGGTCGTCGCGTGGTCGGCGGCGAGGCCGTAGACCTGCTCCGCGGCGCCGAGGACGGTCTCGATGTGGTCGGGCATCGCCTCGAGGTGACGCATGATCTCGTCGATCTCGTCGCCGAACCGGGTGCCCTTGACCTGCGCGATGTAGAGCGCGAGCAGGTAGCAGGCGACCAGCTGGGTGAGGAAGCCCTTGGTCGAGGCGACGCCGATCTCGGGGCCGGCGTGGGTGTAGATCACCGCGTCGGACTCGCGCGGGATCGAGGAGCCGTTGGTGTTGCAGATCGCCAGCACCTTCGCCCGCTGGCTACGGGCGTGGCGGATCGCCTGCAGCGTGTCGGCGGTCTCCCCGGACTGGCTGATCGCGACGATCAGGGTGGTCGCGTCGATGATCGGGTCGCGGTAGCGGAACTCGGAGGCGAGCTCGACCTCGACGGGGGTGCGGGTCCAGTGCTCGATGGCGTACTTCGCGACCATGCCGGCATAGAACGACGTGCCGCACGCGATGATGATGATCTTGTCGACGTCGCGCAGCTCCTCGTCGGCCAGGCGCATCTCGTCGAGCTGCAGCTGCCCGGCCGGCGTACGACGCCCGATCAGGGAGTCGGCCACGGCTCGCGGCTGCTCGAAGATCTCCTTGCGCATGAACCAGTCGTGGCCGTCCTTCTCCGCCGACGACAGGTCCCAGTCGACGTGGAAGCGGCGCGCCTCGACCGGACGGCCCCAGAAGTCGGTGACCTCGACCCGGTCGCGCGTCATCACGACGATCTGGTCCTGGCCGAGCTCGAGCGCCTCGCGGGTGTGCTCGATGAAGGCGGCGACGTCGGAGCCGAGGAAGTTCTCGCCCTCCCCCAGCCCGACGACGAGCGGGGAGTTGCGGCGGGCGGCGACGACCTTGCCGGGCTCCTGGGCGTCGATCGCGACCAGGGTGAAGGCGCCGTCGAGCGTCTGGCACACGCGCTGCATCGCGGTGGTCAGGTCCTCACCGGACTGGACCTGCAGCTCGAGCAGCTGGGCGACGATCTCGGTGTCGGTGTCGGAGAGCAGCTCGTGGTCGTCGGCCTCGAGCCGGGCCCGCAGGTCGAGGAAGTTCTCGATGATGCCGTTGTGGACCAGCGCCACCCGGCGCTCGGGCCCGGTGTGGGGGTGGGCGTTGAGGTCGTTGGGCGGGCCGTGGGTGGCCCAGCGGGTGTGCCCGATGCCGATCTCGGCGACCGGGATCGGGGACTCGGTGAGCACCTTCTCCAGGTTGGCCAGCTTGCCGGCCCGCTTCTCGACGGTGAGCGCGCCGCCGTGGACGACGGCGATGCCGGCCGAGTCGTAGCCGCGGTACTCCAGCCGGCGCAGACCGTCGATCACCGCGTCCTCGGCCGACCGTGGCCCGACGTATCCGACGATCCCGCACATGATCGGCCAGTCTAGGACCTGTCGCGTCCGGATCGGGGACGCGCCTGCCCCCGCCGCGAGCACGGCTGGAACAATCGGCGCCATGACGACGGGCACCCCGGCGGGCACCCACCACGGCGAGGACTCGTCGCGGGAGGCCTCGCCGTACGTCGAGCTGGACCGGGCGACCTGGGCCGACCTGGCCCACGAGTGGCACCAGCAGGGCAGCCCGCTGACCAGCGACGAGGTCGTCCGGCTGCGCGGCATCGGCGAGTCCCTGGACCTCGATGAGATCCGCGACGTCTATCTCCCGCTGTCCCGGCTGCTGTCGCTGCGGGTCAACGCGGCGACCCGGCTGCACCACGAGCAGGAGCAGTTCCTGCACCGCCGTACTCCCCCGCGCACGCCGTTCGTGATCGGCCTGGCCGGCTCGGTGGCGGTCGGCAAGTCGACCGCCGCGCGCGTCCTGCAGCAGATGCTCGCCCGCTGGCCCGAGCACCCCAACGTCGCACTGGTCACCACCGACGGCTTCCTCTACCCGAACGCCGAGCTCGAGGCGCGCGGCCTGCTCCAGCGCAAGGGCTTCCCGGAGTCCTACGACCGGCGGGCGCTGCTGAAGTTCGTCATCGACATCAAGTCCGGCATCGACGAGGTCGAGGCACCGGTCTACTCCCACCTGGTCTACGACGTCGTCCCCGACGAGCGGGTGGTCGTCAAGCGGCCCGACATCGTCATCGTCGAGGGCCTCAACGTGCTCCAGCCGGCCCGGGTCCGCGAGGACGGCCGCACCGGCCTGGGTCTGTCGGACTTCTTCGACTTCTCCATCTTCGTCGACGCCAACACCAACCACATCCGGGAGTGGTACGTCGACCGGTTCCTGCGCCTGCGCGAGACCGCCTTCCGCGACCCCAACTCCTACTTCGCCCGCTACGCCGCGCTGAGCCACGACTCCGCGGTCGACGAGGCGCGCCGGATCTGGGACTCGATCAACGGGCCCAACCTCGCCGAGAACGTGCTGCCCACCCGGTCCCGGGCGACGCTGGTGCTGCGCAAGGCGGCCAACCACGCGGTGCAGTACGTGCGGCTCAGGAAGATCTGAGCTCGGCGAGCGCGAACTCCCGCTCGACCAGGGTGGACGTGTCCTGGGCGACCACGCTCACCCGCGCCGTCGTGGCGTCGTTCGCCAGCGGGAATCCACCCGGGCACCGCCGATCGGGACAGAGCCCGTCGTAGTCGGTCGCCACCTCGTGCCCGGCGGCGTCCAGACTGCCCCCGGCCGTCGTCGTGTCGGTGAGCCGAGCCACGTCGGTGGCGTACTGCCCGTCGATCGCGAGCCGCACCTCGACCGTGACCGAGGCACCCGGCGGGAGGCCCGAGGCGCTGACGTCGAACCACGCGCAGTCCACGACATGCACCTGTCCGCCCACACTCTTGCGGAAGCTGCACGCCGCCTCAGTCACGACCGTCATGTCGAGCGTCGCCTCGGCGGGGGGCGTCGTGGTCGTCACCGGGTCCCGAGGCCCCGCCGCCGACGGCTCGTCGCGACCGAGCAGCCACCAGCCGCCACCTCCGAGCACGGCCGCGAGAGCCACGACCGCGACCAGCACGGGCAGCGCCCGCCGCCGTGCCGTGGGAGGCTCCGGCGGAGGCACCGGCGGCGTGGTCACCGTCGTCGTCGGCGCCACGACCGCGGGCGGCGTCCCGGCGGCGATCCAGGCCCGCAGCGCCGCGGCGGCCCCGGCCGCGCTCGGGTAGCGGTCCTCGGGCGCCTTGGCCATGCATCGCGCGACGATCGCGTCGAGGCCCGCGACCCGCTCGAGCTCGGCGGGCAGTCGCGGCACCGGGTCGTTGATGTGGGCGTTGGCCGCCTGGAAGCTGGTGCCGTCGTACGGCGGCCGGCCGGTGAGCAGGTTGTAGAGCAGGCAGCCGAGGGCGTAGACGTCGGTGGCCGCGGTCGCGGCCCGCCCCAGGTGCCGCTCGGGTGCCATGAACGGCGGGCTCCCGGGGACGCCGCCGGTGACGGTGAGGCCGCCGTCCTCGGCGGTGGCGATGCCGAAGTCGGCGAGGACCGGGAGCAGCTGCTCCCCGCGGCGCCAGAGCAGGATGTTGCCCGGCTTCACGTCGCGGTGGATGACGCCGTGCGCGTGCGCGTCGGCGAGGCCGTCGGCCACCGCCGCGGCGACCTCCGCCGCGAGCCGCGGCGGCATCGGCCCGTGCTGCTCGAGCCAGCCGACCAGGTCGCCGTCGGCGTGGAAGTCGGTCACCAGGTAGAACTGGCCGTCGCTGCTGCCGTAGTCGAAGACCACCACGATGTGCGGCGACCGGACGCGCGCGAGGATCGCGGCCTCGCGCGCGAAGCGCCGCACGAACTCCTCGTCGACCAGGTCCTGGCGGATCACCTTCACCGCGACGGTGCGGCCGAGCACCCGGTCGCGGGCGCGGTAGACCACCCCCATGCCGCCGCTGCCGACGATCTCGAGCAGCTCGTAGCGCTCGGCGACGACCCCGAACATCACCGCGACGTCACCGCGCGACCTGGAACCGGCAGGCCGCGGCGGCACGCTGCACCCGGCCCGGGTAGAACGGGCCGATCAGGTCCAGCGGGTCGACCGGCGGCGGGGTCTGGGCGGACTGCGTGGTCGTGGTGGTCTCGGTGGCACGAACGTTGCGGACCACCGTCGGCGCCGGTGCGGGCGCCGGCGCACGGACGCGCACCCGCACCGCCTGCCGCGACATGGCCGTGGTCAGCGCGCCCTTGCCACGGACCTGGACGGCGTACACCCAGCGCCCGGCCCGCTTCGGGCGGTGGACGATCCGGAACCGGCCCTTCTTGTCCGTGCGGACATGCACCTTGGTGCGGGCGAGGATGCCGCTGCGGCCGGTGACGCGCACGGCATACAGGTCGACGGTACGACGTCCCTTCGGCTTGACCCGGCCCTCGATGACGAACGGCCGGCCGGCGATCGCGGCACGGCTGCGCTTGCGGAAGGTGACCGCGGGCGTGGCCACCACCCGGAACGACCCGGTCGACTCGGGCCGGCCGTCGACACCCGTCGCGACGACCGCCACCCAGCCGTTGCCCGTCACCGGGATCGACACCTGGCTGACGCCCGCCCCGCCGGCCCCGGTCTGGACCAGCGCGCCGCCGGACGGGTCGTTCTCGACCGTGGAGAAGTAGAGCGCGTAGCCGCCGGGCTGGAGGAGCCGGATCTGCTCGCGCGCGACGAAGGGGTACGCCGGCTGGCTGACCGCGCAGCCCTCGCGGGCCCCGACGAGCGGGTCGACCAGACGCACGAAGTCGACCGCTGACGGGCGCAGGCTCCACAGCCCGTTGGGGTCGGTCGTGACGACCTCGAGCTGGGATCTCCCGCCGGCGCCGCGGCGCCCGACGATGCAGGCGGTGACCCGCGGCGGCAGCGCGCCGCCCGCGCCGCACAGCGGGATCCGCTGCTGGAGACCCGGCCGCGAGCGGAAGACCACGAGCTCGGCGGCCGGACGCGGGTCCTGGAGCTCCAGGTACAGCGTGCTCGGCACCGCCGGGGCCGTGATGCTCACCGCCGGCTGGAGGTCGCCGCTCTGGGTGAGGGTCGAGCCCTCCTGCAGCACGACTCCCGACGCGGCCCGCTGCGGCGCGAGGACCGCGATCTGGCGGTCCTTCGCGCTGGTGGCGGGCAGGCAGGGGCGGGCGGCGTCGGTCGCCGCGCCGGAGTCGCCGCAGGACGCCGTGCCGAGCCGGGCGCCGGCGCGCAGGTCGGCGGTGATCGGCGCCGTGCCGGCGATGCTGAGCCCGCCGGTGCGGACGTCGACCCGGCCGCTCCCGGTGTAGCCGACGTTGAGCGCGCTGGCTCCGCCGCCGGCCGATTTCAGCACGATCCCGTCGTTGGTGAACGACGCGAGGTCGGTGTCGGGCCGGCCGTTGGCCTTGCCCTCGAACACGCCGGCGTCGCCGGCCAGCTCGAGGGTGCCACCCGGCTCGACGGTGATCGCCGTGTCGCGGTCGGCGGCGACGTAGCCCGCGCCGGAGACCAGCAGCCGGCCGCCCGAGGCGACGTCGACGGAGTAGCCGTCGGACAGGTTGACGCCGCGGCCGACGACCTCGAGCAGACCGCCGGAGGCGACCCGCAGCGTCCCGGTCGTCGCGGCGGGACAGGCGTCGACCGCCTCGTTCGCCGGGAAGTCGGCGCAATGGTCGTTGTCGAGGGTGCCGACCCCGAACCCCGACTCGCCCCAGACGACGCGGCCCTCGACGTCGAGTCGGCCGGGACCGCCCAGGGTGCTCTGGCGCAGCCGGACGGTGGCGTTCGCGTGGATCGCCGAGGTGTGGCTGGCGGCGGCGCCGTAGACCATCACCCGCGCGTTCGTCGCGACCAGGGTCGCGTTGGACACCTCGAGGGCCTGGACGTGGACGTGGGAGCTGGCGTCGAGGGTGATCGTGACCGGGGCGTCGGGCGCGATGCAGACGAAGCCGCGCAGACTGTCGTCGGTCTCACCGTTGGCGCCGTAGTAGGTCGGCACCGTGTGCCCGACGGCGGCTCCGGAGACCGACCAGTGGCTCGGGTCGTTCCACGCACCGCTGCCACCGGTCCAGGTGAAGCGCACCTGGTCGCCGGTGAGGGTGCCGGTGCAGCCGGTCGCGGCCGTCGCCGGGGACGCGGCTCCCACGACGGCCAGCAGGCTCCCCGCCAGCACCCCACCACTCGCCAGGGCCAATGCTCGCAGCCTCGACATGCCTACCCCCACGGTCAGCCCGAGACCGGGGGCTAGCCTAGGCCCAATACCGTTCAGTTAAGGTTACGACGGTGTAGTTTGGTGGCATGCCGCGTGCTGGATGGAGGAAGCCGGAGACCGAGCGACGCTTGTCTGATCTGGTGTCGGTGGGGGTGCTGACGCGGGTGTTCCCGCCGGAGTTGGTCGACGATGTGATCGCCAAAGTGGGGCGGACCGAGCGTCGGCATCGGTCGTTGCCGGCGCGGGTGATGGCGTACTTCTCGATCGGGATGGCGCTGTACTCGGAGGGCTCTTATGAGGACGTGCTGGCTCAGTTGACCGATGGTCTTTCGTGGGCCTCGGGCTGGACCGAGGAGTACTCCCCGCCGAGCAAGTCCGCGATCTTCCAGGCCCGGGCCAGGCTGGGCGCTGAACCGCTGAAGGAGTTGTTCGAGCGGGTTGCCAAGCCGATCGGCACCGATGAGATGCCAGGAGTCTGGCTCGCCGGTCGGCGGCTGGTTGCGATCGACGGCACGTGTCTCGATGTCGCCGACACGGCAGTCAATGCCGAGCACTTCGGCCGGCCGGGGGTGAACAAGGGCGAGCAGGCAGCCTTCCCCCAGGCTCGCGTGGTCGCGTTGGCCGAGTGTGGCACGCACGCGGTGTTCGCCGCCGAGGTCGGCACCTACTCGACATCCGAGGCCGTCTTTGCTGATCGTCTCGTGGACCGGTTGGCGCCAGGGATGCTGCTGACCGCGGATCGCGGGTTCTTCTCCTACGCCCTGTGGCGCAAGGCAATCGCGACCGGGGCGGACCTGCTGTGGCGGATCCGCACCGACAAATCCGCCCCCAAGCCGGTCCATGTCGAAGACCTGCCCGACGGCTCCTGGCTGGCCGACCTACAACAGACCCACTCCAAGGCCGCGCGGGCTGCGGAGCCGATGCGAGTGCGCGTCATCGACTACACCCTCGACGACGGCCGCGAGAACACCACGTCGTATCGGCTCTTCACCACCATCGTGGACCCGGGCGAGGCGAGCGCGACCGATCTGGCCGCGGCCTACGCGCAACGGTGGGAGATCGAGTCGACCTTCGACGAGCTCAAGACCCACCAACGCGGCCCGAGGACTGTGCTGCGATCCAAGTCGCCGGACCTGGTGCTCCAGGAGATCTGGGGCCACCTGTGCTGCCACTTCGCGATCCGCTCGCTGATGGCCGAAGCCGCCGCACACTCCGGGCATGATCCCGACCGGGTCAGCTTCGTTGCCGCGCTACGGATCACCCGCCAGACCCTCGCCCACCCGGGCGCCTTTCCCCCCTGACCAGCATGGGCGAGACAGTCCCGGCTGGCTGGACTTCCTACGCCGGCTGCTGCGACGACTCAACCCAGAGCGGCGACGACGGGCAGCACCGCGCGTCGTGAAGAGGAAGTACACCAAGTGGCACGTCAAACGCGCCGCCCACGCCACCTGGCCCCAACCCGGCAACACCACAACCATCTCCGTCGCGCGGCTAACTGAACGGTATTGAGCCTAGGCCGTGTCTCCCCTTCCTCGGTGGATGGCCAGGTCGTCCGGCGCGTGCGATGGCCAGGCGCCGGCGCGAAGGCATGCTGGGCGCACGTCGAGCGCCGCTCGCCTGCACGATCCCTCGGAGTCGGTCATCTGGTGGTGGGGGCTCCTGCTCAGCCGATGTCGCGACGCAGCGTCGTCAGTCTCCCGATCACGGCGAACCCGGCGGCGTACGCCAGCAGGACCAGGACCGCCGCCCACCGCGGCAGCAGGTCGACGGCGCCGGCGCTGCCGAGGAAGGAGGCGCCGATGAGCGAGTCCGCGGCGCCGCCGGGCAGGTACGCCGCGGCGTTGGCGAGCGCGTCGACCTGACCGAGCCCGACCCGGACGATCGGCTCGACGAACTGGGTGAAGGCGAGGATCACGACGATCGCGGCGACCTGGTTGGACAGGACGGCGCCGAAGGCGACGCCGATCACCGCCCACAGCGCGACCACGACCACGCCGAGCACCAGGCCGGCGACCACGTCGCCGTCGCCGAGGTAGGAGCCGTCGCCCTTGGCCGCGAGCAGCGGCGCGCCGGCGGCGACCACCGCCAGCTGGCCGACGACGCCGGCGGCGAGCCCGATCGGGACCACGGAGAGCAGCTTGGCGATGAGGAACCGGGTGCGGTCCGGCTCGACGAGCAGGCTCTGGGTGATCGTCTTGTGCCGGAACTCGGTGGTCATCGCGAGACTGCCGATGACCAGCGGGAAGACGTAGCCGACCCCGTTGACCAGCGAGTACGTCGCCTGCGCGGCGTCCTTCCCGGCCAGCGGCGGCTCGGCGCCGTCGGGCACGAACACGAAGGTCGCGGCGACGGCGGCGCCCACGAAGAGGAGGTAGCCGACCATCACGATCAGCAGCAGCCACCAGATCCGGGTGGTGACCAGCTTGCGGTACTCGGAGACCAGCGCCGCCCTCATCGGTCCGCCTCCGTCCGGGTGAGCTCGAAGAAGAGCGCCTCCAGGTCGACGTCGCGGCGGACCAGCTCGTGCAGCTCGAGACCGGCCGCGTGCGCGGCCGCGCCCACGTCGGCGGCGGTCGCGCCGTCGACGACGAAGCCGTCGCCGTCCGGGCTCGCGGTCCAGCCGCGGTCCGCGGCGAGGGCACTCAGCGCGTCGGCACGCGGGGCGACGACGTACGCCGCGGGCGTGGCCCGGGTGCGCAGCTCGGCCAGCGAGGAGGCGTGCCGGAGCCGGCCCTGCGCGATGATCACCACCTCGTCGACGCTGGCCTCGACCTCGCGGAGCAGGTGACTGGAGACCAGCACGGTGCGGCCCTCGTCGGCGAACTGACGCAGCAGCCGCCGAATCCACACGATGCCCTCGGGGTCGAGTCCGTTGGTCGGCTCGTCGAGGACGATGACGGGCGGGTCGGCGAGCAGCGCGGTCGCGAGGCCGAGCCGCTGGCGCATGCCGAGCGAGTACCGGCCGACCCGCTGCTTCGCGGCGTGGTCGAGCCCGACCGCCTCGAGCACCTGGCGGCACCGGGTGCGGGAGACGCCGACCTGCGGCGCGAACACCTCCAGGTGCGCGAGCCCGGTGCGCCCGGGGTGGAAGCTGGACGCCTCGAGCGCGGCGCCGACGACGCGGCCGGGCCGGGCGTGCGCGGCGTACTCCCGGTCGCCGACCAGCGCCCGTCCGGCACTCGGCCGGGTCAGGCCGAGCAGCATCCGCAGGGTCGTGGTCTTCCCGGCGCCGTTGGGGCCGAGGAAGCCGGTGACCGTGCCGGGACGCACGGTGAAGCTCAGGTCGTCGACCGCGCGGACCGCACCGAACTGCTTGGTGAGCCCGTCGATCGCCAGCGTGGGGGCGCTCATGGTGACACCTTGCCAGTCGGCTGGGCGCCAGGCACCGCGGGGTCAGAGCGCCAGGCGCTCCCGTACGACGTCCGCGAGCCGCTGCGCGACCGCGTCGGCCTGCTCGGCGCTCGGCGCCTCCACCATCACCCGGACCAGCGGCTCGGTGCCGGAGGGGCGCAGCAGCACCCGGCCCGTGGTACCGAGCTCGGCCTCGGCGCCGGCCACGGCCTCGAGCAGGGCCGCATCGTCGGTGCGGGTCCGGTCGACGCCGGCGACGTTGACCAGCACCTGCGGGAGGCGGGTCATCACGCCGGCGAGCTCGCGCAGCGAGCGGCCGGTGGTGGCCATCCGGCGGGCGACGTGGAGGGCGGTGAGGATGCCGTCACCGGTGGTGGCGTGCTCGCGCATGATCACGTGGCCGGACTGCTCGCCGCCGAGGCTGAAGCCGCCGCGGCGCATCTCGTCGAGGACGTAGCGGTCGCCGACCGCGGTCTGCACGACCTCGACCCCGGCGGCCGCCATCGCCTGCAGCAGGCCGAGGTTGCTCATCACGGTGGCGACCAGGGTGTCGCCGACCAGGCCCCCGGACTCGCGCAGCGCGAGCGCCAGGATGCCCATGATCTGGTCGCCGTCGACGACCTCGCCGGTGTGGTCGACCGCGAGGCACCGGTCGGCGTCGCCGTCGACCGCGAAGCCGGCGTCGGCGCCGTGCTCGAGCACGGCCTTGCGCAGCGGCTCGAGGTGGGTGGAGCCGCACCCGTCGTTGATGTTGAGGCCGTCGGGAGAGGCGCCGATGGTCACCACCTCGGCACCGGCCGCGGTGAGTGCCCGGGGGCCGACCTCACTGGCCGCGCCGTGGGCGCAGTCGAGCACCAGCTTCAGCCCGGCCAGGGGCCGGCCGGCGGGCGCGTCGAGGGTGCGGACCAGGTGGTCGACGTACTCCTTGACCGTGGGTCCGTACGGCGTCACCCGGCCCACCGAGGCGCCCGTCGGCCGGTCCCAGTCCTGGCCGAGCAGCGCCTCGATCTCGCGCTCGAGCGCGTCGTCGAGCTTGACGCCGCCGCGGGCGAGGAACTTGATGCCGTTGTCGGGCATCGGGTTGTGGGACGCGCTGATCACGACGCCGACGTCGGCACCGAGCGCGTCGGTGAAGTACGCGACGCCGGGCGTCGGCAGCACCCGCAGGCGCAGCACGTCGACCCCGGCGGAGGCGAGGCCCGCGACCACGGCATGCTCGAGGAACTGCCCGGAGATCCGGGTGTCCCGGCCGACCACGGCCAGCGGGCGCGGGCGGCTGTAGCCGCCGTGCTCGACCAGAACCCGAGCCGCGGCGCTGCCGAGGTCGAGCGCCAGCTCGGCGGTCAGCTTGTCGTTGGCCAGGCCACGGACGCCGTCGGTCCCGAAGATGCGCGGCACGTGCTCTCCCTGCGGGTGTGGGTGGTGCGGTGGAAATGCCGACAGGGCCACGGACCGCGGCTGCGGTGCGTGGCCCTGTCGTGGTGATCCTGGCTGCGTCGCGTGCCGGAGTGCCTCGCAAGGCGGAGCCACGAAGGCGACCTTGGAGCGGAGCGGTCGTCGAGTGGCGACAGTCGCTCGCTGCGGTACCCGGCACGCGGCGCAGGATCAGCGCTTGCTGTACTGCGGGGCCTTACGGGCCTTCTTGAGACCGGCCTTCTTGCGCTCGGTCGCCCGGGCGTCGCGGGTCAGCAGACCGGCCTTCTTCAGGGTCGGGCGGTAGGCGTCGAGGTCGACCCCGTTGAGGGAGCGGGCGACACCGAGGCGCAGCGCGCCGGCCTGGCCGGTGATGCCGCCACCGTGGATGCGGGCGATCACGTCGAAGCGGCCCTCGAGGCCGAGCGCCGCGAAGGGCTCGTTGACGACCTGCTGGTGCAGCTTGTTGGGGAAGTAGTCGTCGATGGTCCGGCCGTTGATGGTCCAGTTGCCGGTGCCGGGGACGATCCGCACGCGGGCCACGGCCTCCTTGCGGCGACCGGTGGCGGCGCCGGGGGCGACGGTCACCGGGCGGTTGTCGGCGGCGGCCGACGGGGAGGTCTCGCTGGTGTAGGCGACACCCTGCTCGTCGGTCTCGAAGGTCTCCTCGACCTCGTTCACGTTGTCAGTCACTTGTCAGTCCGTTCAGATCAGTCGAGAGGTCACTGGGAGATCTGGGAGATCTCGTAGGGCACGGCCTGCTGGGCCTGGTGGGGGTGAGCCGGGCCGCTGTAGACCTTCAGCTTCTTGATCATCTGCCGGCCGAGGCGGTTCTTCGGCAGCATGCCCCACACGGCCTTCTCGACGGCCTTGCGGGCGTCCTTGTCGATGACGTCGCCGATGGGGGTCGCGGTCAGACCGCCCGGGAAGCCCGAGTGACGGTAGACCATCTTGTCGGCACGCTTGTTGCCGGACAGGGCGACCTTGTCGGCGTTGACGACGATGACGTAGTCACCGGTGTCGGCGTTGGGCGCGAAGATCGGCTTGTGCTTGCCGCGCAGCAGGTTGGCGGCGGTGACAGCCAGGCGACCGAGGACGACGTCGGTCGCGTCGATCACGAGCCAGGCGCGCTCGACGTCGCCGGGCTTCGGAGCGTAGGTGCGCATGAGAATGCACCCTCCTTGCTAGTTCGTTTCCCGATTCCGGCGGTCGCCGACCCGGGTGCCTTCGCGGCGAACCGCTCGGGCGGCGTCTCCTGACGAACTCAGCCCGGCCCACGCACGCTCGTCTCTCGACGATCCATGAGCGATCCGGATCTGCCCCGACGGCCATCCCGGAGGACGGCGTACGAAGCGGCAGAAGACGCGACCTGCAAGGCTACGGGCCCGTCCCACGGAGGGCCAAATCCCGGGCCGCGGAACCACGCTTCGGGACACCGCCTTTTGGTGGCGAGACGTGGGCGACTAGGTTGCAAGGGTGACTGACTCTCTCACCGTACGCGACAACCGCACCGGCGCGGAGTACGAGATCCCGATCACCGACGGCACCATCAAGGCCGCGGACCTCGGGCAGATCAAGCTCAACGACGACGAGCCGGGCATCGCGACCTACGACCCGGGCTTCGTGAATACGGCCTCCTGCAGAAGCGCCATCACCTACATCGACGGCGACAAGGGCATCCTCGAGTACCGCGGGTACCCGATCGAGCAGCTTGCCGAGAAGTCGAACTTCCTCGAGGTGGCCTATCTCCTCATCCACGGCGAGCTGCCCACCAGGGAGCAGTACGACGCCTGGGTGCATGAGATCACCTACCACACGTTCGTCCATGAGAACGTGAAGGGCTTCATGGAGGGCTTCCGCTACGACGCGCATCCGATGGGGATGCTGATGGCGTCGGTGGGGGCCCTCTCGACGTTCTACCCGGAGTCCGCTCGGATCGAGGACCCGGAGAACCGGCACATCCAGATCGTCCGGATGATCGCCAAGATGCCGACCCTCGGCGCCTGGGCGTTCCGGCACGCTCAGGGCAAGCCGTACGTCTACCCCGACAACGAGCTGTCGTACGCCGAGAACTTCCTCTCGATGCTCTTCAAGATGAGCGAGTCGAAGTACGCCGGCGACCCGCGCATCGTCAAGGCCCTCGACGTGCTCTTCATCCTGCACGCCGACCACGAGCAGAACTGCTCGACCAACGCGGTCCGCTCGGTCGGCTCCTCGCAGGTCGACCCCTACTCGGCCGTGGCCGCCGGCATCGGCGCCCTCTTCGGCCCGCTCCACGGTGGCGCCAACGAGGCGGTGCTGCGGATGCTGCGCCGGATCGGCACCAAGGAGAACATCCCCGCCTTCATCGAGGGCGTGAAGAACGGCGACGAGCGCCTGATGGGCTTCGGCCACCGGGTCTACAAGAACTACGACCCGCGCGCCAAGATCATCAAGAAGGCCTGCGACGACGTCTTCGAGGTCACCGGGGTCAACCCGCTGCTCGAGGTCGCGATGGAGCTGGAGAAGATCGCGCTGGAGGACGAGTACTTCGTCAAGCGCAAGCTCTACCCCAACGTCGACTTCTACTCCGGCCTGATCTACGAGGCGCTCGAGTTCCCGCCCGAGATGTTCACGGTCCTGTTCGCGATCGGCCGCACCCCCGGCTGGCTCGCGCAGTGGCTGGAGCTGACCGGCGACAAGGAGCAGAAGATCGCCCGCCCGAAGCAGATCTACACCGGCGACCGCGGCCTGACCTTCGTTCCCGCCGAGGAGCGCTGGGCCTGAGGCCACCCGCCCGTCTCGACCCCGGTCACCTGGTGACCGGGGTCGATCGCCTTCTCTGAGGTCAGGCCTCAGGCGAGCAGGGCGTCGATGTCGACGGGGACCTCGACGTCGCCGTAGCACAGGGTCGCCCGGCCCGAGATGAAGCGCCCGACCTGCTGGACCTGACCGTCGACCATCGCGTAGGCGAGGACGACCTCGTCGCGGGGATCGACGACCCAGTAGTGGGCGCATCCCCACGCGAAGTAGCGCTGCGACTTCTCCACCAGGTCGACCGTCCGGTTGCTCGACAGCACCTCCACGACCAGGAGCGGGACTCCACTGAATCGCGCCGCTTCATGCGTGGCGGGAACCACCATGATGTCCGGCCCGACCTCCTCCCGAACCCCCTCCGGAGACCAACCCCAGTTGGTGAACGTCTCCGCTCCAGGCGGAAGGTGGTCGTCGAGGATCCGCTCAACGCAACCGGGTCGGCGGTCGCAAGCGGGACCCTCAGCCCTGTGGAGAACCCGGCAGACCAGCGTCGTACAGCCACGGCCGCAGCAACGCCGCCACGTCGGCGCCGGTGTGGGCGGAGGCGAACCCGAGGAAGTCCTCGGTGGTGACCGACTCCCCCGCGCGTGAGGAGGCCCAGTCGCGGAGCACGCCGAAGAACGCGTCGTCGCCGACGGTCACCCGTAGCGCGTGCAGTGCCAGCGCGCCGCGCTTGTAGACGCGGTCGTCGAACATCAGCTCCGGGCCGGGGTCGGCGAGCACCAGGTCCTGGGGCAGGTCCGCGAGGCGGGCGTGGTGGTGACGGGCCCACTCGTCGCAGGTGCGGGGACCGCCGCTCTCCTCGGACCAGAGCCACTCGGCGTAGCAGGCGAAGCCCTCGTGCAGCCAGATGTCCTGCCAGCGGCGCAGGGTGACGGCGTTGCCGTACCACTGGTGGGCGAGCTCGTGGGCGATCAGCCGGACCTGCGACCAGTCGGAGTAGCAGAAGTTGCGGCCGAAGGTGGACAGGCTCTGGCTCTCCAGCGGGATCTCGAGGTCGTCGTCGGTGATCACGGCGGCGTACGCGTCGAAGGGGTAGGGGCCGAAGACGCGCTCGAAGAACGCGAGCATCGCCGGCTGCTGGTCGAAGGAGCCGGCGAGGTCGGCGTCCGGCGGCGCGATGGTGCGGGTGCGCGCGTCGTGCTCCACGCTCGCGTAGCGGCCGATCTGCACCGTCGCGAGGTAGGTCGACATCGGCCGGTCCATCACCCAGGTCCAGCTCTCGCCGCTCGCGCGGCGCTGGTGGGCGGCCAGGGTGCCGTTGGCGACGACGGTGTAGCCGGCGGGCGCCGCGAGGGCGATCCGGTACGTCGCCTTGTCGTCGGGCCGGTCGTTGCAGGGGAACCAGGTGGGGGCGCCGTGGGGCTGCGCGGCGACGATGACGCCGTCCTCGAGCTCCTCCCAGCCGGCGTCGCCGTGGCACTTGTCGATCACCGGCTTCGGCGCGCCGCCGTACATCACGCTCAGCCGCAGCGCCGTCTCGGCAGCGACCGGGCGGTCGAGCTGGAGGATCAGCCGGTGCTCGCGCGCCGACCACTTCCTCACGCGTGCGCCCTCGAGGCGCAGCCTCGACACCCGCAGGTGGGCGAGGTCGAGCACCAGCCGGGAGGTCTCCTCGCGGGTCACGAGGTCGAGGACCGCGGTGCCGGTCAGCCGGTTGCCGTCGGGGACGTAGGCGAGGTCGAGGTCGTAGTGCCGCACGGCGTACGACGGGTCGCCGTGGCCGGGCAGGTACGGGTCAGCGGAGGGCAGGCTCGGCACGGCTCAGTCTGCCCACGGACCGATCGGGTTGCCGATCCAACGCGTCTTGTCCGGCACGGACTCCCCCCTCATCACCAAGGACACCGGCCCGACCGTAGCGTGCTTGCCCAACGACGCCGCGGGCAGCACCACGGAGTTGGGGCCGACGGTCGCCCCACGGTGCAGCCGCACGGTGTCGGTGGCGAGCAGCCGGTCGTGGAAGAGGTGGGTCTGCACGACGCTGCCCTGGTTGACGACTGAGCCGTCGCCGAGCTGGACGAGGTCGGGCTCGGGCAGCCAGTACGACTCGCACCACACACCGCGCCCGACCTGCGCGCCCATCGCCCGGAACCACAGCGCGATCAGGGGCGAGCCGGTCGCGAGCCCGGCGAACCACGGCGTGGCGAGCACCTCGACGAAGGTGTCGGCGAGCTCGTTGCGCCACACGAACGAGCTCCACAGCGGGTGCGAGCCGGCGCGGACCCGGCCCACGAGCAGCCATTTCGCGAGCACGGCGATCAGGCCGGCGACGAGGCCGGCCGCCCACAACAGCACCGGTACGACGAGCAACCCGGCCACCGCGCCGTGCCGCTCCCCCACGGCGAGGGTCCCGAGGACGACGGCGAGGTGCAGCGACACCGCGAGCGTGACGGGCAGCAGCCGGGCGACCTCCCAGCAGGCGCGGGCGACCTTGAGCCGGGTCGGCGGCGCGTAGGTGCGCTCGTCGGCGGAGCCCTGCGCGGCCCGGCGCAGCGGGGCGGGCGGGCTGCCGAGCCAGGACTCGCCGGCCTTGACCGTCCCCCGGGCCGGGGCGGCCGAGAGGACCGCGACCAGCGAGCGCTTCGGCACCTTGCGGCCGGGCGCGGCCATGGCGGAGTTGCCGACGAAGGCGCGCTTGCCGACCTTGACCCGCTCGGCGCGCAGCCAGCCGCCGCCGAGCTCGTAGCCGCCGATCAGGGTGTCGTCGGCGAGGAAGGCCTGGTCGCTGACACTGACCAGCGACGGGATCATCAGCGCCGTCGACGCCTCGACGTCCTTGCCGATCCTCGCACCGAGCAGCCGCAGCCAGCCGGGGGTGAGCTGGGAGCTGTAGAGCGGGAACAGCCAGGTCCGGGCCTCGTCGAGCACCCGGATCGTGGACCACACGCACAGGGCCGGGCGGCTCTGCAGCGGGTGCGCGCCGGCCTTCACGCCGAGCGCGAGCAGGCGCACGGAGGCGAGGATCACGAGAGCGAGCACGACGAAGCCGGCCAGCACCGCGGGCACCAGCCAGGGCAGCAGCGCGTCGGCCGCCTCCCCGGCGCTCGTCGTGGCGCCGATGTCGGCCAGCAGCAGGACCGGCACCGCCACGACCAGCACCGCGAGCGCGGGCAGGCACGACAGCAGGCCCGCCACGGCGCCGTACGCCACGGCCCAGGTGCGCAGCGAGCCACGCGACGCCGGTGGGCGCTCGGCCCACGGGCCGCGGGCGACGGAGCTCATCCGGGCGGCCGGGGCGCCGGACCAGAACTCGCCGGCCGGGACCTCGCCGAAGACCGCCGAGCCCGGCGCGACCTCGGCGTCGTCGCCGACGACCGCGCCGGGGCACAGCATCGAGCGGGTGCCGACCCGGGCTCGGCGGCCGACCCGGATGCCGCCGACGTGGAGGGTGTCGCCGTCGATCCAGTAGCCGGTGAGGTCGACCTCGGGCTCGATCGACGCACCCTTGCCGACGCTGAGGTGACCGGTCACGGGCGGCAGCGAGTGCAGGTCGGCGCCGCGGGCGACCCTGGCGCCGAGCAGCCGGGCATACCAGGTGATGTACGGCGCCCCGGCGAGCCGGGTCGCGCCCAGCTCGTCGGCCAGCCGCTCGGCCGTCCAGATCCGCAGATGCACCTTGCCGCCGCGCGGGTACGCGCCCGGCGTCACCCCGGCCAGGACCGCCCGGGCCAGCTGGGCGGCCACGAGCATCCGGCCCGGCGGGCTCACGAAGACGACGAGCAGCAGCGCCAGCAGCCACCACGGCACGGCCGGCAGCCAGGCGACGTCGAGGACGTCGTGCCCGAGCCGGGCCAGGGTCGAGATCCCGGCGATCCAGCGCGGCGCCGCGAGCGCGCGCAGCAGCGGGATCGCGACCACCTGGCCGATCTGGGTCTTGCGCGGGATCGGCATCACCTTGCGGCTCTGCTCGGCCAGCGCGCTCGGCTCCAGCGAGTCGAGGAAGGCGGCGAGCCCGTCGACCGTCGGGTTCTCGTAGAGGTCGGCCACGGTCAGCTCGGCGTGCTCGGCGCGCAGCAGGGTGACCACCTGCGCGGCGGTCAGGCTGCCGCCGCCGAGGTCGAAGAAGTCGGACCTCGGGCCGTCCGGCGCCGCGCCGATCACCTTCTGCCAGACCTCGGCGATCCGCGCGGAGGTGCCGTGCAGGCCCGCGTCGGCGGGGTCGGCGGCGGCCAGCGGCCACGGCAGCGCGTCGCGGTCGACCTTGCCGGAGGTGCGGGTCGGGATGTCGTCGACGACCGCGAGGCGGGGCACCAGCGCCGCCGGCATCGTGGCGCGCAGGTGCGCGGTCGCGGCGGCGCCGTCGTACGCCGCGGTGGTGGTGAGGTAGCCGACGAGCAGCTGGTTCCCGGTCGACGTGCGGCGGACGGCCGCCGCCGCCGCGCTCACGCCGGGCAGCGCCAGCAGCGCGGAGTCGATCTCGCCGAGCTCGATCCGGCGCCCGCCGACCTTGACCTGGTCGTCGGCGCGGCCGGCGAAGAGCAGGCCGGCGGGGTCGTTGATCACGATGTCGCCGCTGCGGTAGGCGCGCTCCCAGCCCAGCGTGGGCATCGCGGCGTACTTCTCGGCGTCCTTGGCCGGGTCGAGGTAGCGGGCCAGGCCGACGCCGCCGATGATCAGCTCGCCGCGCTCCCCCTCCGCGACCGGCTCACCGGTCGCCGGGTCGACCACGACCAGGTCCCAGCCGGCGAGCGGCAGGCCGATCCGGACCGGGCCCTCGGCGTCGACCAACGCGCCGCAGGCGACGACCGTGGCCTCGGTCGGGCCGTAGGTGTTCCAGACCTCGCGCCCGGGCTCGGCCAGACGGGCGGCCAGCTCGGGCGGCAGCGCCTCGCCGCCCAAGATCACCATCCGGACCCGCTCCAGCGCGTCGTCGGGCCACAGGCTGACCAGGGTCGGGACGGTGGAGACGATGGTGATGTCGTTGGCGCTCAGCCAGGGACCGACGTCGACGCCGCTGCGGACCAGCGCGCGGGGCGCGGGGACCAGGCAGGCGCCGTAGCGCCAGGCGAGCCACATCTCCTCGCAGCTCGCGTCGAAGGCGACGCTGAGGCCCGCCATCACCCGGTCGGCCGGGCCGATCGGCTGGTCCTGCAGGAACATGCCGGCCTCGGCGTCGACGAAGGCCGCGGCGTTGCGGTGCGTGACGGCGACGCCCTTGGGGGTGCCGGTCGAGCCGGAGGTGAAGATCACCCAGGCGTCGTCGTCGACGCCCGGGTCGCGGCGGGCGCGGGCAGCGGCGTCGCGGCGGGACTCGATGACCAGGCCGACACCGACGATCGCCGCGACCCGGGCCTCGCCGAACACCAGCCGGGCGCGCTCCTCCGGGTCGTCGGCGTCGACCGGCACGTAGGCCGCGCCGGCGAACAGGATGCCCATGATCGCGACGTACAGGTCGGTCGTGCCCGACGGCAGCCGCACCCCGACCTTGTCCCCCGGCCCGATGCCGAGCTCGGCGAGGTCGCCGGCCACCGTCTCGGCCGCCTCCGCGAACTCGGCGTAGGTGACCGTGTCGTTGCCGCTGTCGAGCGCCATCGCGTCCGGGTGGTCGGCCGCCGTACGACGCAGGATGTCGACGAGCGTGCGCGGCGCGGGTGCCTCGGCGCCGCGGAGCAGGGGGTTCACCTCTCGATCCTCATCGACGCAGGTGAACGCGAGGTGACCGCCCGATGCGCGGCGCGTTGTGCCGATTTGTGATGTGGGCCACAATCTGGCGATGAGCGCGACGACGGAGTCCGAGTCCCCCGCCCCTGCGACCAGGGCCTGGCCGCCGGCCACGCCGCCCGAGCCGACCTACGTGGACGACCGGCTCAACTACTGGGCCGAGGCCACGCCCGACGCCGAGGCGATGACCTATCTCGGCCGCACCTGGACCTGGAAGGAGTGGCACGACCGGGTCCACCGGGCCGCCGGTGGTCTGCGCGATCTCGGTGTGGCGCGCGGCGACGTCGTCTCCTTCCTCGACAAGAACCACCCGGCCTGCGTCGAGATCAGCCTCGCCGCCGGCTCGATCGGCGCCGCCAACGCGATCATCAACTGGCGCTCGGCGGGCGACGAGATCGACTACGCCGTCAACGACTCCGGCGCGAAGGTGCTCTTCGTCGGGCGCGAGCTGATGCCCACGATCGAGGCGATCCGCGACCGGCTGCCCCGGGTCGAGAGGATCATCGAGGTCACTCCCGAGGGCGGCGAGGACGACCCGTACGAGCGCTTCCTCGCCGAGTCGACACCGTGCGACGACGGCCCCGACGTGCTCGAGGACGACGTGTGCCTGGTGATGTACTCCTCCGGCACGACCGGCCGGCCCAAGGGCGTGATGCTCACCCACCGCAACATGGTCCGGCACACCATCAACGCCCACGACGGCTGGGGATTCGAGCCCGGCGACAAGTCGATGGTCGCCATGCCGCTGTTCCACGTCGGCGGGTCGTCGTACGTCCTGTTCGGGCTCCACGACGGCATCCCCAGCGTGATGACCCGCGAGCCCGACGCGGCCTCGCTGGCCGGCGCGATCATGGCCGGCGCGAACCGCACCTTCCTGGTGCCCGCCGTCCTGGCCCAGGTGCTCCAGGCCGGCCCGGACGCGATCAAGCTGTTCGGGCTGCTCAAGACCTACACCTACGGCGCCGCGCCGATGCCGCCCCCGCTGCTGCGGGCCGCGATGCAGGCCTGGCCCGACACCGACTTCATCCAGGTCTACGGCCTCACCGAGGTCGCCGGCGTCGCCACCCACCTGATGCCCGAGGACCACCGCACCGCCGAGGCGTCCGGCCACCCCGAGCGACTGGTGTCGGCCGGCAAGCCGCTGCCGGAGTGCGAGGTCCGGATCGTCGACCCGGCCTCGTTGTCGGACGTCGACGCGGGCGAGCACGGCGAGATCTGGCTGAGGACCCCGCAGCTGATGAAGGGCTTCCTCAACAAGCCCGAGGCCACCGCCGAGGTGATCACCCCCGACGGCTGGTTCCGCACCGGCGACATGGGCCACGTCGACTCCGAGGGCTACGTCTTCGTCTCCGACCGGCTCAAGGACATGATCATCACCGGCGGCGAGAACGTGTACTCCCCCGAGGTCGAGCGAGTCCTCTCCGAGCACCCGGGCGTCCTCGAGGTCGCCGTGATCGGCGTACCGGACCCGACCTGGGGCGAGTCGGTCAAGGCCGTCGTGGCGCTTCGCGAGGGCTCGGATGCCAGTGAGGTCGAGCTGGTCGAGTGGACCCGCGAGCGCCTCGCCCACTTCAAGGCGCCCAAGTCCGTCGACATCGTCGCCGCCCTCCCCCGCAACCCCACCGGCAAGATCCTCAAGCGGGAGCTGCGCAAGCCGTACTGGGAGGAGCGGGAGCGGCAGGTCTGAGTCGGGGGCTCGGGGCTCGGGCTGCAGGTTTCTCAAGGGATGCAGCCAAACGTGCGCTCCCCTGGCCATATTTGAACTGGGAAGCGCAGGTGTGGCTGCATCCCTTGAGAAACCTGCACCCCGCCACACCCACCCCGCAAGCACAGTCCGACCTCAGAGGAACTCCTCACCCCGTCCTCAGCCGGATCACAGGGACGGCTCGCACAGTGGGGACATGACCCAGGCCCTGCCCCCGACCCCGCCGGCTCCGCCGGTTCCGCCCGCTCCTCCGGCGTTCCCGCCCCCGTCCTTCGAGAGGACGCCGGCCCCACACCGGCGACCGAGGCGGGCCGGGTTCGCGGTGGCGGTGCTGACCGGCGCACTGGTCGTCGGGGGTGGGGCCGGGGTCGCCACGGCGGCCCTCTACGACAGCTCCAACGGCGGCTCGGCCGGTGCCGGCGGCTCGTCATCGCTCAACGTCGTCGACAACGGCAACCCGCCCGCGGCCTCGGGCAGCGTGGAGTCGGTCGCCGCGGCGGTGCTGCCGTCGGTCGTGGCGCTCGGCGTCAGCGGCGGCGGCGCGGCCGGCAGCGGATCGGGGGTCGTGCTCGACACCGACGGGCTGATCCTCACCAACGACCACGTGGTCACCCTGGGTGGCCAGATCCCGGCCGACCAGGCGGAGGTGACCGTGTCGTTCAACGACGGCAAGAAGGTGCGCGCCACCATCGTCGGCACCGACCCGCTCACCGACACCGCCCTGGTCAAGGTCGAGGGCGTGGCCGATCTCAAGCCGATCACCATCGGCAAGTCGAGCAACCTCGACGTCGGCGAGCAGGTGGTCGCGATCGGGTCGCCGTTCGGCCTCGACGCCACGGTCACCAGCGGCATCGTCAGCGCGCTCGACCGGCCCGTCGAGGTCGCCCGGGACGCGCAAGGCAACGCCACGGCGTACCCCGCCATCCAGACCGACGCCGCGATCAACCCCGGCAACAGCGGCGGTCCGCTGGTCAACATGGACGGCCAGCTGGTCGGCATCAACGCCTCGATCCGCTCGACGTCGTCGGGCCAGGGCGCCGAGTCGGGCTCGATCGGCCTCGGCTTCGCGATCCCGATCGACGAGGTGCTGCCGATCATCGACCAGCTCAAGGCGGGCGAGACCCCGACCCACGCGCGGCTCGGCATCCAGGTCGCCGACATGGCGGGTACGGCGGGCTCGAGCGACACCACCCTCAGCGGCGCCCGGATCGCCGCGCTCGAGAAGGGCTCGGCCGCGGCCGACGCCGGCCTCGCGCAGGACGACGTCATCACCGCGATCGACTCCCACCGCATCGACGACAGCGAGTCGCTGATCGCGACGATCCGGGCCTACCGTCCCGGCGACCAGGTCAAGGTGACCTATCTGCGCGGCGGCAAGGAGAGCAGCGCCGAGCTCAAGCTCGGGTCCGACTCCTAGGAGCCACCGCCCCCGGCCTTGCGGCGGTGCATCTTCGGGGCACCGCCGACCACCTCGGAGCCGTGGGCCTTCTCCTTGGTCGGTCCGTCGTCGTGGACGCCCTGCTCCTTGTGGTTCTTGCGGTCGAGGGCCTCGCGCATCTTGGCCTTCAGATCGTCGTTCGCGCCGTTGGCAGCCATGGTCGTCCTTCCGCAGCGGGGGGGGTGACACCCCCACCGTGTCATCCGGACGGCCCGGAGCCAAGGGGTTATCGGGCGCGCGCCACCCGTCCCTCGTCCCACACCGGGCCGTCGGACTCGTAGACCGTGCCGTCGGCGCCGAACACGCAGAACCGGTCGAAGCCGCGGGCGAACCAGCGGTCGTGGGTGACGGCGACGACGGTGCCGTCGAAGGCCTCCAGGCCCTCCTCCAGCGCCTCGGCGGACTGCACGTCGAGGTTGTCGGTCGGCTCGTCGAGCAGCAGCAGCGTGGCGCCGGAGAGCTCGAGCAGCAGGATCTGGAAGCGCGCCTGCTGGCCGCCCGAGAGCGACTCGAAAGGCTGCTCGGCGCTGTCGGCCAGCTCGTAGCGGTCGAGCACCCGGCTCGCCTGCTCCCGGCCCATCCCCTGGCGCCCCTGGGGCGTGCCGTCGCCGCGGTGCAGGATCTCCAGCAGCGTCCGCCCGACCAGCTCGGGGTGCTCGTGGGTCTGCACGAACCACCCCGGCCGCACCCGCGCGCCCAGCCGGGCCCGGCCGGCGTGGGCGACCGGCGCGATCGGCACGTCGCCGACCGGGCGGTGCTCGACGTCCGGGTCGGAGCCGCCCGCGGCGAGCAGG
Source organism: Nocardioides sp. S5-5 (assembly GCF_054954065.1). Lineage (NCBI taxonomy): Bacteria > Bacillati > Actinomycetota > Actinomycetes > Propionibacteriales > Nocardioidaceae > Nocardioides > Nocardioides sp. S5-5. Next base: position 1,079,233 of record NZ_CP199913.1, on the reverse strand, counting down.
CGAAGGAAGTGGGACTTGCCGGAGCCGTTGGAGCCGAGCACGGCCAGCCGGTCGCCGTACCAGACCTCGAGGTCGAACGGCCTCATCAGACCGGTGAGCTCCAGCGACTCGCACACGACCGCGCGCTTGCCGGTGCGGGCGCCGGACAGGCGCATGGTCACCTGCTGCTCGCGCGGCTGCTCGGTCGGCGGCCCGGCCTCCTCGAACTTGCGCAGCCGGGTCTGGGCGGCCCGGTACTGCGACGACATGCCGTCGTTGTACTCCGCCTTGACCTTCAGCCGCAGCACGAGCGCCTTGATCTTGGCGTGCTCCTCGTCCCAGCGCCGGCGCAGCTCGGCGAAGCGGGCGAACCGGTCCTTGCGCGCCTCGTGGTACGACGCGAAGCCGCCCGGGTGCGTCCAGACGCCGTTGCCTGCGCCACCCGCCCCGAGCTCGACCGTGACCACGTGCGTGGCGGCGTTCGCGAGCAGCTCGCGGTCGTGGCTGATGAACAGGATCGTCTTGTCCGAGGCCGCGATCCGCTGCTCCAGCCAGATCTTGCCGGGTACGTCGAGGAAGTTGTCGGGCTCGTCGAGGAGCAGCACCTCCTCGGGCCCGGCCAGCAGGTACTCCAGCACCAGCCGCTTCTGCTCACCGCCCGAGAGCGTGCGCAGCTCGCGATACTTCGCGCGGTCGTAGGGCAGCGCCAGCGCCTTCACGGTGCACACGTCCCAGACCACCTCGACGTCGTACCCGCCGGCGTCGGCGTACTCGGCGAGCGCGTGGGCGTAGGCCAGCTGGGTGGCCTCGTCGTCGGTGTCCATCAGCGCCAGCTCGCAGCGGTCGACCTCCGCGGCCGCCTGCTGCACCCGGGCCGGCGCGAGGCCGAGCAGCAGGTCGGCGATCGTCGGCGACCCCTCGCTGGTCGAGCCCGTCGAGACCCCGCGGTCCACCATCTGCCGCATCACGCCCAGCCCGCCGGAGCGGGTGACCGCTCCGGCGTGGGCCCTCAGGTCGCCGGTGATGATCCGGAACAGCGTGGTCTTGCCCGCGCCGTTGGCCCCGACCAGCGCGACCTTGGCGCCCTCGCCGACCCGGAACGACACGTCGTCGAGCAGCACCCGCCCGTCGGGCAGCTCGTACCGGACGCCGGCGACCTCCACATGACCCACGAGGGTCGATTCTCCGCCACGAGGCCGCCGACGGGCGAGCGGGTTACGCCCGCCGCTCCAGCATCGGGACCCGCGAGCGGGTGCAGGCCGCCGTGATCAGCGCCGCCAGCACCGGGACCCCGAGCCCCACGCCCGCGAGGTTCGCCCACGGCACCGTGAACGACGGCGCCCCGAAGGTCGCCCGCAGGGCGTAGGACACGAAGGTCCCCAGCGCCACCCCGACCAGAGCGCCGACCCCCGAGATGACCAGGGCCTGCGCGCCGGCCAGGCGACGGCGTACGGCGGGATCGGCGCCCACCGCGGACAGGGTCGTCAGCTCCCGGCGGCCCTCGGCGGCGGAGAGCGCGATGGCGATCGCGACGCCGATCAGGGTGACCAGCCCGGCCAGGCCGCCCACGGCGAGGAGGGCGAGCCGGCTGTCCGAGTGGTAGCCCCGCTCGACGGACGCACCCGCCCGGTGTCCCTGCGCCGCGGCCCGCAGGCCCGCGCTGACCTGGGCGCGGGTCGCGTCGGCGTCGAAGCCGACGAAGCGGCTCGTCGGGGACACCACGAGCCCGTTCTCGGCGGCGGTCTCGGCGCTCATCAGCACGGCGGGCAGCGAGGCGTAGGTGGTGCTCACCTCCACCGCCCGGGCCGGCAGGGAGAGCTTCGGGACGTCCTCCTCGTCGAGGACGCCGTCGGCGCCGGCCTCCCCCTGGCCCTCGAGGTCGGCGGTGATCCGGCCGTCGCCGCCGACGAGTCCGGGCATCAGCGCCAGTGCCTCGCCGTCGGCGAGGGCGGCGGTCTCCTCGGCGCTGAGGTCACGGCCCAGGGCGGCGCGGGCGAGCGCCGGGTCCGCGATCGCCGCCGTCCCGCTGGCGCCGTAGCTCATGCAGGTGGAGGGACAGTCGATGCCGCCGTTGAACCAGATCTGCTCGACGGCGGAGCCGCCCTGGGTCTGTCGCGACGCGGAGGTCGGGTAGCCCAGCTCGGCGGCCGCCAGCACGGTGCCGCCGGGCAGGGCCGCGGCGGCTCGGGCCGCGGCCTCGTCGGTGACCGCCGCCTGCTCGTCGGGGCCGATGACGTAGGTCGGGTAGACCTGCATCATCCCGGTCGGCAGCTGCGGGGTCCAGGACACCTGCTCGCCCCGCGCGGTGCCGGTGATCGCGAAGGCCGCGACGACCGAGCCGGCCACGGCGAGCATGATCGCGCTGGCCGCCGGACCCGTGCGGTGACGGTGCCGGTCGGCGTCGCGCAGCGCGATCCGGCCCGACAGCGGCAGCCGGGCGCCCAGCCGGCCGAGGCGACCGATGACCACCGGCATGGCCAGCACCAGCCCGGCGATCGCGAGGACGGCGCCGAGCAGGACCAGCGCGATCGGGACGGTGGGGCTCGGCGCCGACACGTACCTGCCGGTCTGCCTGGCCGTCGCGAGCAGCTCGGAGTACTGCTCGAAGTCGTCGGACATCTGCGCACTGCCGACCAGGGCGAGGATCGCGCCGGCCACGATGCCCGCGGCGCCGAGGAGGCCGGCCCGTCGCGAGCGCGCGCCGGTGACCCGGAATCGGCCGGACAGCGCGTCCAGCGGCTGCTGGCGGGCCGCGACGACCGCCGGGACCACCGCGGCCAGCACGCCCGAGAGGACGCCGACGACGACCGCGATCAGCACCTCGGGACCGAACCGGAACACCGGCAGGACCGAGCCGTCGAGCCACTCCCACAGTGGCCAGCCCAGCCGGGCGACCAGGAAGCCGGCGGCCACGCCGCCCGTCGTACCGAGGACGCCGAGGGTGGCACCCTGGACCAGCAGCACCGCTCGCAGCTGCCGGGGCGAGGCGCCGCCCGCGTTGATCAGGCCCATGTCGCGGACCTGCTTGCGCGCGCCCACCGCGAAGGCGGCGCCGGCGAGCAGGATCACCTCGAGCAGGCCGAGGCCGACGATCAGGGTCGTGAGCGCGGCGCCGCGGACCTGGTCGGCGCTCAGCGCCGGCTCGTCCCAGGTGCGGTAGCGGTCGCGGTGCAGGTAGGTGTCGCGCGGGTAGAGCACCACGCCCTGCTCGGCGAGGCTCACGGCGAGGGCGTCGGCGTCGACACCGGCCGGCAGGTCGATCAGGTACGTCGGCCGGGCCGGCTCCCAGCCGTACGCCCCGGCCCCCCGGTCGTCGGGGATGAGCGTCTGCCCCGGCAGGGCGTACGCCGTGGCACAGGAGCGGCAGTGACTGTCGCGGACCACCCCGCTGACGGGCAGCCGGGTGCCGCTGAGGTCGTCGGTGACGGTGTCGCCCGCCCCGACCTCCAGCGCGTCGGCGACCGACGCGGTGAGGACCACCTCGCCCGCGTTCGGGTACCTGCCCTCGCGCAGCCGCAGCCGGTCGGGCTGGAACCGCGACGGCATCGCCGCGCTCTGGAGGGACACGTCCTCGTACTCCGAGCCGCGCGCCAGGAGCAGCTCGGGTCCACCGTCGTCGCTCTCCTCGATCTCGGTGCCGGCGGGCAGCAGGCCGGCGACGTCGACGCTCGCCGGGTCGCGCCTCTGCGCCCCTTCCTCGTAGGCATAGCCCTCCCACTCGGAGGAGACCTCGAAGCCCTCGAGCCTCGTGACGTCGGTGACGACGAGCTTGGCGTCGGCGCTGCCGAGGTTGAGGTAGGCGTACCGGGCCGGGGAGTCGCTGGAGCGGTAGAGCACGTCGCTGAACGTCGCGACCGCGACCGGCAGCCCGATGAGCAGCGCGATCAGGACCGACCGCGCCAGGTTGCGGCGGATCGAGCGCCGCGCCATCCGCTGGGCGGGCCTCCAGACGCTCACGTCAGCGCCCCGAGGTCGAGTACGGCGGGCGCGTCGGCGATGGTCTCGTCGACGATCGCGCCGTCACTGATGAACACCACGCGGTCGGCCCACGCCGAGTGCCGGGGCTCGTGGGTGACCAGCAGGCAGGCCGCGCCGGCGTCGCAGCGCGCCCGCAGCAGGCGCAGCACGCCCTCGCCGGTCTCGCTGTCGAGCGCGCCGGTCGGCTCGTCCGCCAGCACCAGGCGGCGCGGGCCGATCAGTGCCCGGGCGATCGCGACCCGCTGCTGCTGGCCGCCCGACATCTCGTCGGGGAACCGGTCCGCGACCCCCGCCAGCCCGATCTCGGCCAGCGCGGCGAGCGCCTCGGTCCGCGCCTCGGCGGCGGGCGCGCCGTCGAGCTCGCGGGGCAGCGCGATGTTCTCGGCCGCGGTCAGCGACGGCACCAGGTTGAGATCCTGGAAGACGTAGCCGATGGAGCGGCGGCGCAGCCGGGCCAGGTCCTTGCGGGACAGCGCCGACAGCGACTGGCCCTCGACCAGGACGTCGCCCGTGCTCGGCGCGTCGAGCCCGCCGGCCAGGTGCAGCAGGGTGCTCTTGCCCGAGCCGGACGCGCCGCGGACCGCGACCAGCTCGCCGGGGGCGACGCTCAGGGAGGCACCGTGCAGGGCGGTGACGAGGGTCTCGCCGACGCCGTACACCTTGCCGGCGTCGCGAAGCTCGAGGACGGGGTTGGCGGTCACTGGACGGCCTCCTTCTCGGGGGTCTGGGTGGGTCGGGCCTTGCGGAGCCGGGCTTCACAGCGGTCGAGCCAGCTGACCTCGGCCTCGACCGCGAAGATGAGGGAGTCGACCACCATCACCCGAGCCAGGTCCTCGTCGGGGATGGACGCCTTGGCGCGGGTCAGGGACTGCAGCGAGCTCATCGCCTGGCGGCGCTGGGCCTGCACCACCTCGCGCGCCTCGACGCCCGGGGTGCTCACCGCCATCGCCAGCTTGATCGCCAGCTCGTCACGGGGTCGCGACTCCTGCGCGATCGGCGAGTGGAACCAGCCGGTGAGCTCGTCGCGTCCGGCCGGGGTGAGCGCGTAGACCACGCGCCCGTCGTCGTCCGGCACCCCGTCGGCCTCGATCTGGCCGCCCTTCTCGAGGCGCTGGAGGGTCGAGTAGACCTGCCCGATGTTCAGCGGCCAGGCCGACCCGGTCGTGGCCTCGAACTCGGCCTTCAGCTGGTAGCCGTACTTCGGGCCCGGCGCCAGCAGCGCCAGGAGACCGTGTTTGATGGACATGAGTACGGAGTATGCATACGGCGTATCCCTATGTCCAGCGGCGCGCCGACCCGCGTCCCCCGTTCGCCGCCGACGGAGGTCAGTCCACGACGAAGCGGGCGTCGACCTCCGCGGAGACCTCGATGTCCTCGGGCGAGAGGTCCAGCTCGGTGTCGCCGGAGCCGGTGTCCTTGGCCGCCATCCGCAGGTATCCCGCCGGGCCGCCGCCGCCCATCGGCGAGATGCCCTGGCTGAGCATGCCGGCATCGGCCACCGCGACCGGCCGGACCGGACCGAGGCCGAGCGCGTCGGCGTACTCCTGGGCGCGACGAGCGGCGTCCTGCACCGCGCGGGCCCGGACGGTGCGCTCGAGCTCGCCGCGACGGGCCTCGGTCAGCGCCCACTCGACGCCGTCGAGCCGGAAGCCCTCGGCCGAGCTGACCAGCCGGCCCACCCAGGTCGCGAGCCGGCCGAAGTCGCGGAACTTCACCCGGACGCCGACGCTGGCGTGGTGGACGAGCGGGAGCTGCTTGCCGTCCTTGTTCCACGGCCGCTGCGCCCAGGTCCGCACGTGCTGGGTGGCCCACCAGGTGACCGGCCCGTTCGCGGGGTCGTGGAGCTCCTGGACCGACGCCTTGACCGCCTCCAGGTCGCCCACGACCCGGTCGTAGACGGGCTGCAGCGCCGGGCCCTGGAAGGCCAGGGTGACCTGCGCGGTGCCTCGCTCGGGCGGCTGGAAGGCGGAGTGCGACCCGCGCACGGTGAACTCGGTCGGCATGGGCTCACTCTAGGGACCGGCCGGTCGGGCCCGGCGGGTCTCGAGGACCCGGAACCCCTTCGCGCTCGCGATCCGCTCGGTCGGGAGGCCCTGCTCGCCGAGCCAGCGCTGCAGCGAGTCGGCGCCCAGGTTCTTGCCGACCACCATCACGGCCCGGCCGCCGGACGCGAGGCGCGGCAGCCAGGCCAGCAGCAGCTCGTGCAGCGCCGCCTTGCCGATCCGGATCGGCGGGTTGGACCAGATCTCGTCGTACGTCTGCGCCGGGTCGACCTGCTCCGGGGCCCGCGCGGTGTAGCGGTCGGCGACCCCGAGGGAGGCGGCGTTCTCGTTGGCCAGCAGCACGGCGCGCTGGTTGACGTCGACCGCGGTGACCGTGGCGGTGGGCGCCGCGACGGCGCAGGCGAGCCCGATCACGCCGTACCCGCAGCCGAGGTCGAGGATCCGGCCGCCGGTGGGTGGGTCGGTCTCGCGGAAGAGCACCGAGGTGCCGATGTCGAGCCGGCCCTGCGCGAACACGCCGGAGCCGCTGACCAGCCGCAGCCGGTGTCCCCACACCTCGGCCTCGACCGGGGCGCGTTGGAAGGCGACCGACGGGTCGGCGGAGAAGTAGTGCTCGTCGCTCACCGCTGCGCCCCCTCGGTCTCCTCGGCGCTACGGCGGGCCGCGGTCTGCGCCACGCGGGCCGCCAGCCCGGCGGGGTCGGGGTAGGCGACCTCCTCGAGGGTCAGCCCGTGGGCGGGTACGACGACCACTCCCGGGTCGCGCCGGCGTCCGGTGAGGATCTCCACCGCCCAGGCCGGGTCGTGCCGTCCCTCGCCGACCGCGATCATGCAGCCGACCAGCGCCCGCACCATCGAGTGGCAGAACGCGTCGGCCTGCACGTGCCCGACGAGCAGCCCGTCGTCGGCGCGGGTCCAGCCGAACTCCAGCAGGGTGCGGATCGTCGTCGCGCCCTCGCGGTGCTTGCAGAAGGCGGCGAAGTCGTGCAGCCCGACCAGCGAGCGCGCCGCCCGGTCCATCGCGGCCACGTCGAGGGGGCGCGGCCAGAACAGCACGTGGTTGCGGGTCAGCGGGTCGACCCGCGCCGGGTCGTCGACGATCCGGTACGCGTAGCGCCGCCACAGCGCCGCGAACCGCGCGTCGAACCCCGCCGGCGCCGCGCTGATCCGGCGGACCCGCACCGTCTTGTCGAGCACCCCGTTCACCCGCCGCGCCAGTACGTCGAGCTGGGTCACCTGTCGTGCCGCCGTCGGCGAGCCCTCCTCGGGATCCTCCGGCACGTCGACATGCACCACCTGGCCGCGCGCATGCACCCCCGAGTCGGTCCGGCCCGCGCAGGTCACCCGCAGCGAGCCCTCCGGCAGCCGCAGCACCGTGGTCAGCGCGGCGCTCAGCTCCGCCTGCACGGTGCGCAGGCCCGGCTGGGACGCCCAGCCCCGGAAGTCACCTCCGTCGTAGGCGAGGTCGATCCGCAGGCGCACCGGGCAAGCCTATTGGTCGGGGGCGGCGAGCTCGGCCCGGGTCGGCGGGTCGGCGCCGAGCCGGCCGACGGTGACGGCGGCGGCCCGGGCGGCGTAGGCCAGCGCGGCGCTCCACTCCGCCGACCCGAGCGCGGCGAGCCGATCGGGGGCGCCGGGTCCGAGCAGCGGCCACAGGTGGTCGAGGAGGGCGGCGGCGAAGGTGTCGCCGGCGCCGATCGTGTCGACGACGGCCGCCGGCTCGGCGTGGACGCCGCCGGTCGACCAGTCCGGGCCGGAGCAGGCGTGCCAGGACGCGCCCTCACCACCGTGGGTGACGATGACCGCGACCGGTCCCGGCATCGCCAGCAGCGCCGCGGCCGACTCTCCCACCGACCGGTCCGGCCACAGCGCGAGCAGGTCCTCGTCGGACGCCTTCACCAGGGTCGCGGCGGACGCGGTCCGCAGCACCCGCTCGAGCACCTCCCGTCGGGCGCCGGTGATCGCGGGGCGCAGGTTGACGTCGTAGGTCACGCAGGTGGTGGGCGCGATCCGCTCCAGCAGCGCGAGCACGTCGGCCGCGCCGGGGTCGAGCAGCGGCCCCAGCGAGGTCACGTGGACGACGTGCGCGGGCTCGTCGGGGACCTCGGGCAGCCGCCACCCGATGTCGAAGGTGTACGACGCCGCGCCGGTCGCGTCGATCACCGCCTCCGCCCGCGGGGTGGCCGCCAGCACGTGCGGGTCACCCGCGAGCGCCACCCCCGCCTGCCGCAGGTGCCCGGCGATCCGCGCCCCGGCCGCGTCGTCGGCGTACGCGGTGGCGAGCCGGACCGGCCGCCCCAGCCGGGCCAGCGCGACCGCGGCGTTGACCGCGGAGCCACCGGGCCGCTCGTCGCCGTCGACCACGTCGAGCACGGATTCGCCGATCACGAGCGCCGTCGCCGTCATGTCGACACTGTCCCACATGCCTGACCGCCCCGAGCAGGCATAGGCTCGCGGCCGTGGCTCTCGAGACGTCGCTGGAGAAACCGGCTCCGGTCCGGGCGATCGCGAACGCGCTCGCCGGCTGGATCGACCGGCTCGGCGCGGTGTGGGTCGAGGGCCAGGTGACCCAGATCAGCCGGCGGCCGGGCCTGGCGACGGTGTTCATGACGCTGCGCGACTCGGTCGCCGACATCTCGGTGCCGGTGACCTGCTCGCGGGTGATGTTCGACGGCCTGCCGACGCCGGTGACCGAGGGTGCCAGCGTGGTCATCCACGCGCGGCCGTCCTACTACGCCAACCGCGGCAGCCTGTCCCTCAACGCCCGCGAGATCCGGATGGTCGGCCTCGGCGAGCTGCTCGCGCGGCTCGAGCGGCGCCGCCAGCTGCTCGCCGCGGAGGGACTGTTCGCCCAGGAGCGCAAGCGGCGGCTGCCCGCCGTACCTCGTCGGGTCGGGCTGGTCACCGCCCCGAGCTCGGCCGCCGAGCGCGACGTCCTCGAGAACGCCACCCGGCGCTGGCCCGCGGTCGCCTTCACCACCGCGTACGCCGCCATGCAGGGCCAGCGCTGCGCCGAGGAGGTGATCGAGGCGGTGCGCCGCCTCGACGCCGACCCCGAGGTCGACGTCATCGTCGTGGCCCGCGGCGGCGGCTCGGTCGAGGACCTGCTGCCGTTCTCCGACGAGGGCCTGATCCGCGTCGTCGCCGCCGCCCGCACCCCCGTCGTCTCCGCGATCGGCCACGAGCCGGACTCTCCCCTGCTCGACCTGGTCGCCGACGTCCGCGCCTCCACGCCCACCGACGCGGCCAAGCTGATCGTGCCCGACATGGCACAGGAGCGGCTGATGGTCGACCGGGCACGCGATGCGCTGCGCCGCGCCGTGGGCCACCGCCTCGACCGCGAGCAGGCCCAGCTCGACGCCCTGCGCTCCCGCCCCGCCCTGGCCCACCCCGGTACCCTGCTCGACGCCCGTCTCGACGAGCTCGACGACTGGCGCTCCCGGATCCGCCGTCAGCTCGAGTGGCAGCTCGACCGGGCCGCCGACGACCTCGACCACCGCCGCGCCCGGGTCCGCGCCCTGTCCCCCCTGGCCACGCTGCGCCGCGGGTACGCCGTCCTCCAGGACGCCGAGGGCCACGTCGTCACCTCCGTCGGCGAGGTCGCCTCCGGAGCCGCCCTCACGATCCGCGTCGCCGACGGCCGCATCCACGTCACCGCCACCACGACCGAGGAGATCCATGACTGACACCACGCCCCCGGAGCCGAGCGAGGAGCTGTCCTACGAGGAGGCGCGCGCCGAGCTGGTCGAGGTGGTCCGTCAGCTCGAGGCCGGCGGTACGACGCTCGAGGAGTCCCTCACCCTGTGGGAGCGCGGCGAGGCGCTGGCCACCGTGTGCCAGGGCCGGCTCGACGGCGCGCGGGCGCGACTGGAGGCGGTGCTGGGCGAGGACGAGGACGAGGACTGACGCCAGCGCGTCAGCGCCAGAGCGCCACCCAGTACTGCACCCCGAACGGCGCGTCGTCGTAGGCCGTCTCCGCCTCGGCCAGCGGCGGCAGTCCGCCCAGGCAGGCGGTGTCCGCCCACAGCTCGGCGGCCAGCTCGGCGTCGATGTCGGCGAACGACTCCCGCAGTGCCGCGTCGAAGGCCTCGGCGCGGGGGTCGAGGTGGCCGGGCGCCTTCTCGGTGCGCTTGGCCGAGCCGTTGCCGACGACGAGCACCCCCGTCTCGCCCTCCGCCACGACGAGACCGCCGGCGGCGGCCACCAGGGACGCGGCGACCCGGGTGCCCGACGGACCGGAGGCGAGGACCCGGACCCGCGGCCCGAGCGCGGCGACCGCGGCGAGACAGGCCGCCCGCAGCTCGGCGACCGGGTCCTCCAGCGACGCGTACGACGGCAGCAGGGCCGGCACGCCCGGCACCAGCGCCCTCACTGCAGTCCCCGGATCGCGCGCAGCGGCGGCCGGCGCCCCGCGATGGACCACACCATGTCGACGGTCTGCCGGGTCTCGACGACCTGGTGGACCCGGTAGATCCGGGCGCCGGCGAGCGCGCAGACCGAGGTGGCGGCGAGGGTGCCGAGCAGCCGCTCGCCCACGTCGAGGCCGAGGGTCTCGCCGACGAAGTCCTTGTTGGACAGCGACACCAGCACCGGCCACCCGGTGGCGACCATCTCGCCCAGCCGGCGGGTGACCTCGAGGGAGTGGAAGGTGTTCTTGCCGAAGTCGTGGGCCGGGTCGATCACGATCGCCTCGCGCGCGACGCCGGCCTCCAGCGCCCGGTTCGCGTACGCGACGGTGTCGGCGATCGCGGCGGCGACCACGTCGTCGTACTCGATCCGGTAGGGGCGGGTCCGCGGCGTCACGCCGCCGGTGTGGGTGCAGATGATCGCGGCGTCGTACTGCGCCGCGACGTCGACCAGCTCGGGGTCCGCGCCGCCCCACGCGTCGTTGAGGACGTCGGCGCCGGCGGCGCACACCGCGGCGCCGACCTCGGCGCGCCAGGTGTCGACCGAGATGACCAGCTCGGGATAGGCATCGCGCACCCGCGCGACGAAGTCGACGACCCGGTCCTTCTCCTCGGCCGCCGAGATCTCGACGCCCGGCGCCGCCTTGATCCCGCCGATGTCGACGATCTCCGCACCCTGGGCGACCACCTCGGCGACCCGCGCGAAGGCGGCGTCCTCGGCCCAGGTCGCGCCCTTGTCGAAGAACGAGTCGGGCGTCCGGTTGACGATCGCCATCATCAGCGCCTCGTCGTCACCGAACCCATGCCGTCCCAGCCTCACAGGTACGCCTCCGCCGCCGGTCGCTCGAGAGTCGGTACGACGCGCTCGACCGGCTCGAGCCCGCGCAGGTACTGCCGCAGCACCGCCTCGTCCGCGCCTCCGGCCGGCGACGCCCCGACCCGGGCCAGCGCGGCGGCGAGGATCTGGGTGGCCATCCCGCCGAGGTCGCGCAGCGCCTGGTGCCGGTGGGCGCGCACGCCGAGGTCGACCTGCGCGATGGCCGAGGGGCCGCCCAGGCGCACCGTGTCGACGAGGGCGGCCAGCTCGACGGCGTACCCGGTCGGGACGGGCAGCCCCGCGAACCAGGACCGCCGTACCGCCCACTCCCCCGCCAGCGGCTGCACCAGGTCCCCGAGAGCGGGGAACAGCAGCGCGATCAGCGGGCGCGCGACCAGCTCGGTGACCCGGCCGCCCTCGAGCGGGCCGTCGGCGCCGGGCCGGTCGTAGAAGCCCTTGACCAGCTGCACCTCGGGGTCGTGCAGCAGCGGACCGAGCAGCCCGGGCACGAAGTGGGTGTCCCAGTCGTGCAGGTCGGCGTCCATGAACACGACCAGGTCGCCGGTCGTGACGAAGAGCGACTTCCACATCGCCTCGCCCTTGCCGGGGTGGGTGCCGAGGTCGGGCCGGATCTCGGCACAGCGATGTACCCGCGCGCCCGCGGACTCGGCGACCGCGTAGGTGTCGTCGACCGAGTCGCTGTCGATCACGACGATCTCGTCGACCAGGGAGACGGTGTCCATCAGCGCCGTGCGGACCCGCGAGACGACGGCGCCGACGGTGGCGGCCTCGTTGCGGGCGGGGACGACGAGGCTGACCCGCTGACCGGTCGCGGACTTGCGCCTCAGCAGCCCCTCGAGGGCCCAGTCGTCCCAATGGCCCGCCCGGATGCCCATGACCGTCAACCTACCCCCCGCATTCACCCGTCCGATCGCCTCCCCAACCCCCGACCCCGGTGTTACTGTCGAAGGGTCTCGGGAAAGTGGGTGCTCCCTCACTCCCTGGAGTTGGTCATGTCGTTTCGCCGTTTCCGACGCAAGGTGCGCTGCGTGCTCAAGCACGGCCCGCGCGGATGTCCGCACATCGAGCGACACACCCGCCGTCCCCGGCGGCGCGTTCCCACGCCGTCGAGCCAGGGCCCCGACCGGATGCCGGCGCCGCCGCTCGCCGAGCCGCCGCTCGGGAGGCACGCCCGGAGCTGAGCGGCTCTCAGCTCCCCAGGTACGCACGCACCGCCGCGGTCACGGCCCGCGCGTACCGCCGCCGTCCCGCGTCGCTCTCCATCACGGCCGCCTCGTCGGCGTCGCGCATGTTGCCGAGCTCGGCCATCACCACCGGCACATCGGAGTGGTTGAGGGTGCCGAGGTCGGTGCGGACGTCGATGCCGTCCTCGCCGAGGTACGTCGAGGGCGTGAACCCCGCATCCACGAGGGCGTCGCGCAGCGCGAGCGCCAGCCGCTCGGACGGCTTGCTGACGTCGTCGGTCCAGCCGGCCCGCTCGCCAGGGCGGATGACGTGGAACCCGTGCGCGGTGGGCGACAGGTTGCCGTCGGCGTGCAGGCTGATCCGTACGTCGGCCGTGGGCCCGGGCTCCCCCGGGTTGCCGACCCGGCCGCGCTCGTCGACGCACGGCCCCCACTCCTGCGCCGAGTTGTCGTCGCGGGTGAGCACGACCCGCGCGCCGAGCGCCCGCAGCCGGCGGCGTACCTCCACCGCGACCTCCCAGACGAAGGTCGCCTCCGGGTAGCCGTCGTCGGTCGAAGTCCCCGTCGTGTTGCACGGCTTGTCGAACCCGCCCGCGTCCACCGGCCGGTTGATCTGGGCCGGGAACCGGGCGTTGCCGAGCTGGTGGCCCGGGTCCAGCACCACCACCCGGCCCTCGAGCGGCGGGGGCTCGGTGGGCGACGCGGTCACCGACGGTGTCGGGGCCGGTGTCGGGGCCGGTGTCAGGGCCGTGCTGGAGGCGGGCGACGCCGGCGCCTGCCCCTCCGGGTCGCCGCCGCAGCCGGCGAGCAGCAGCGCAACGAGCAGCGCGGTGACGCGAATCACGGCGCCATCCCCACCCCCACCGGCCCTAGGATGTGAGCCTGTTCTCGGGATGTCACGGTGTTGCTCTCCCTCCCGACCAGACAGGACACTCATGCTGGCCAGCCTTCGCAGGCTCAAGCGCACGATCCGGTGTCGCCGCAAGTACGGCGTCGGCCGCTGCCCACACCTCGAACGTCATTGACCCGTCCCGCGCTCACGCGTAGCCCAGCACGTCCTTGCGCCTCTCGCCCCACGCCAGGGCCGAGGCGATCGCCTCGTCGAGCGACAGCTCGGTGCGCCACCCGAGGAGTCGGAGGGCCTTGTCGGCGTTGGCGTAGGCGCCGGCGGCGTCCCCCGGCCGCGGCGGCGCCTCGACGACGGGCACCGGCCTGCCGACCACCCGCTCGACGGCCGCGAGCAGCTCGCGCACGGTGACGCCGTCCCCGGCGCCCAGGTTGACATAGGTGTACGGCGCGTCGACCTGCTCCAGCACGCGGTCGAACTCCTCCACCGCCCGCACGTGCGCCCGCGCCAGGTCCCACACGTGGATGTAGTCGCGGATGCCCGTGCCGTCGCGGGTCGGGTGGTCGGTGCCGGTCAGCGTGAAGCTCTCGCGGTAGCCCAGCGCGGTCTGCGCCATCAGCGGCACCACATGGGTCGCGTCGCGCAGGTGGTAGCCGGTGGTCAGGTCCGGGTCGGCGCCGATCGGGTTGAAGTAGCGCAGGATGATCGCCCGCAGGTCGGTGGCCTTCGCGAGGTCCTCGAGGACCTGCTCCATCATCCGCTTGGTGCGGGCGTACGGCGAGGTCGGGTCGACCGGGTCCTCCTCGGTCACCTCGAACCGCGGCGTCAGCGCGTACAGCGACGCCGTCGAGGAGAACAGGATCCGCGGCTTCCCGAGCGCCGTCAGCTCGTCGAACATCTCCAGCGACTTCGCGACGTTGTCGCGGTAGTACTCGTAGGGCAGCGCGACCGACTCCGGTACGACGATCCGCGCCGCCATGTGGACGGTGGCGTCGAGGTCGGGGTGCTCGGCGACGATCCGACGCAGCAGCGCCCGGTCGGCGACGTCGCCCTCGTAGAAGATCCGGTCGCCGACATAGGCCCGCGGCCCGCTCAGCAGTGAGTCCAGGATCACCGGCGTGTGCCCGGCCTGCTCCAGCGCCTTGGCCGTGATCGATCCGAGATAGCCGGCGCCGCCGGTCACGAGAACCTTCATGCTCCGACCCTACTGAGACCGGCCCGGGCCCGCCCGGCGTCCTCGGATCCGCTGGATCCGACCGGATCTCGGACCGATCTTACCCAAAACGGGGTACGCCGGCCGTTCCTCACCTATCGTTGCCCCGTCGCCCGGACGACGATGATGTCGGCTCCTGTGGGGGGAGTTCTGCGGGCACATCAGCTCTCCAGGGACCAGTTTCGGGTAGGGGCCAGTTCGCATGACCGTAGTGGCACGTTCGCGGGGTCTCGTCATCACGAAGGCTCGCCGCCACCATCCGCTCGCCACCTTCACGCTGGGCGTGCTCGCGCTGGACGTCCTCGTCCTCGCGGTCGTCGGGTCGCTCGCCGTGCTCCTGCGCGAGCAGCTCCCCCTGTTCCCCGCCCCGACCAACGTCAAGGAGCAGGTCGGCGTCGTCGCCCCCCTCACCATCGGCGGCTGGCTCGTCGTGACCGGCCTGATGGGCGGCTACCGCGAGGACCTCCTCGGCGCGGGCACCGACGAGTTCAAGACGCTCTTCCACGCGACCATGGTCACCGCCGGGCTGCTGGGCGTGGGCTGCTACCTGACCGAGTTCGAGCTGGCGCGCGGGTTCTTCGTGCTCGCCTTCACCCTCGGCACCGTCGTCCTCCTCGCCGGGCGCTGGGCCGCCCGGCAGGTGCTGCACGCCTTCCGGCGCCGCGGCCGCTTCGCGGTCCACGTGCTGGTCGCCGGCACGCCGGACAGCATCGACACGATGACCGGCGTCCTGCGGCGCGAGACCTGGCTCGGCTACTCGGTCGTGGGCGGCGTCGTCCCCGCCTCCGATCGTCTCGAGGAGACCCCGGGCGGGGTCCCCGTGGTCGGCACCGTCGACGAGCTGACGAGTGTCGCCGACGACGAGCACGTCGACCTGGTCGTCTTCGCCGCCGGCAGCGTCTCGAGCGGCACGGAGATGAAGGAGGCGATCTGGTCGTTGGAGCGACACCACGTCCACGTCGCCCTGGCCCCGCGCCTCGACGACATCTCCCACGAGCGGATCAGCATCCGGCCCGTCGGCGGGATCCCGCTGATCCAGGTCGACTCGCCCACCTGGGCCGACGCCGGCGCGCTCGGCAAGCGGATCTTCGACGTCCTCGGCGCGGCCACGCTCATCGCGCTGCTGTCGCCGCTGTTCGTGGTGGCGACAGCAGCGGTCTGGCTGCACGACCGCGGTCCGATCACCTACCGGCACCGCCGGATCGGCCGCAATGGCAAGCCGTTCCACTGCCTGAAGTTCCGCAGCATGCGCGTCGACGCCGACGCGATGATCCAGAGGCTGCAGGAGCAGACCGGCCGGAACGCGCTGCTGTTCAAGATGAAGGACGACCCCCGCATCACCCGCCCCGGCCGCTGGCTGCGCCGGTTCTCGGTCGACGAGCTCCCCCAGCTGTTCAACGTGCTGCGCGGCGACATGAGCCTCGTCGGGCCGCGCCCGCAGGTCGACCGCGAGGTGGCGCTCTACGACGGCGCGATGTCTCGTCGCCTCCTGGTCCGTCCCGGCATGACCGGCCTGTGGCAGGTCTCGGGCCGCAACGACCTCGATGCCGAGGAGGCCATGCGCCTCGACCTCTACTACGTCGACAACTGGTCGATGCTCCAGGACCTCTCGATCCTGGGCCGGACGGTCCGCGCCGTCGTCTCGTCCCACGGCGCCTACTGACGGGCGTTGCGCCCCGGGGGGTCGGGCGCCCGGATTAGGGTGTCCCCGTCCTGCTCCCCCTCCAGGAGGTCTCCTTGCTCGCGCTCGACTGCGCCACCCGGTCCTACGACTGGGGCTCGACCGACGCCATCCCGGGCTTCCTGCGCCGCGATGCCGACGGCCGGCGGGTCGCCGAGGTCTGGGTCGGCACCCACCCGCTCGGCACCGCCCAGGTGGTCGACGAGTCCGGCAGGAGGCGGCCGCTGACCGAGCTGGCCGGCGAGCTGGGCTTCATGCTCAAGGTGCTCGCCGCGGACCGCCCGCTGTCCATCCAGGTCCACCCCGACGCGCCCCGGGCCGCGGCCGGGTATGCCGCCGAGGAGGAGGCCGGGATCGCCATCGACGCGCCCGAGCGGGTCTTCAAGGATCCCTATCCCAAGCCGGAGATGGTCTACGCCCTGTCGACCTTCGACACGCTGGTCGGGCTGCGGCGCACCTCGGAGATCATGCGGGTCCTGCACGCCCTCGAGCACCCGCTGGCCGACGGCCTGATGGCCGACCTGGTCGAGCGCACCGGCTTCGCCGGCATCGTGCGGCTGATCGAGGGCCTGCTCGCCGCTCCGCCGGCACCGGAGGTCGTGACCGAGGTGGCGCTGGCCTGCCACAAGGCGCTCGACGCGGGCCGCGACGTCAAGCGCGCCTTCGAGACCGCGGTCGAGCTCGCCGAGTCCAACCCCGGCGACGTGGGCGTCATCGTCTCGCTGCTGATGAACCGGCTCACGCTGCAGGCCGGCGAGGCGGCGTACCTGGCCACCGGGATCATCCACGCGCACCTGAGCGGGATGTGCCTGGAGGTGATGGTGTCCTCCGACAACGTGCTGCGCGCCGGCCTGACCACCAAGCACGTCGACCCCCACGGCCTGGTCCGCTGCCTCGAGGAGGGCGCCTCGCGCGCGGCGCGGGTCGAGCCGATCGTGTTCAACCACTCGACCGACGTGTTCAGCCCCGGCGACGAGTTCGCACTGTCGGTCACGCAGAGCTCGCCCGCCGACCCGGCCGGCGTCGTCCTGCCCGCCTCGGGCCCCCGGCTGCTGGTCTGCACCGGCGGCGCGGTCGCCCTGGCGAACCGGCGCGACGAGGTGCTGCGCCTGGGCCGCGGCGACGTCGCGTACGCCGACGCCGGCGACGGCGAGCTGCGGGTCGCCGGCACCGGCGAGATCGCCCAGGCGTTCGTACCCGCCACCGCCGCCCGCGGGCAGCTGTTCGACCTGATCTGACCCGCGCGCGGGCGCCTCAGCGGCGCCGCAGTCCGGCGAGCGCCGGCCGGACGTCGGCGAGGTAGACCAGCGCCGCGACCAGCAGGGCCAGGTTGATCAGGCTCAGCGGCACCGGCACGATCTGGATCAGCAGGCCGACGCCGAGGATCGCGCACCAAGCGGCCTTGGACATCTTGTCGGCGGCGGAGTACGACTCGGCGGAGTACAGCAGGGCGCTCACGAAGGCGAAGATCTTGATGGCGAGCAGGGCGAACGAGACGCCGACGAAGATCCACGCCTCGATGTCGGCACCCGCGCCGAGCCACGACGGCAGCGGCGGGACGAAGGCATCGCTCATGGCCTCAGCGTAGTGGGCGGCCCCCACCGTGACGCCGCTTATCCACAGGGCGTCCTCGCCCAGACCCCTGTCGACGCCATCGGGTGACAGGCTGACCTCTCCCCACGCACAATGACGAGGTGAGCCCCTTGAACGAACCACAGGTGTGGACGCTGATCGGCGTCTTCGCCACCACGTTCGGCGTTCAGCAGTGGTCGATCAACTCGCTGCGACGCGAGATGGCGGCCGGGTTCGCCCGCCAGGACCTCCGCTCCGACGCTCTCGAAGCGAAGATCGACAACATGCTCACCGCCCTCAAAGCCAAGATCGACGTGCCCCCACGACCTGGCGTCGAGCTGATGGACGCGAGATTCGATGACGTCGGGCACCGCCTCGACACGTTGGAGACCGACATGTCGCTCGTCAAGGGACACCTGATCGGGCAGCGCTCGGCCTGAACGCGCAGAACGGCCCCGAGGCGGACACCTCGGGGCCGTTCGTGCCGGATTCGATCAGCTGGCCGGGGTGGCCTTCTTGGCCGGGGCCTTCTTGGCCGGGGCCTTCTTGGCGACGGGAGCCTTCTTGGCCGGGGCCTTCTTGGCGGCGGGAGCCTTCTTCGCGGCCGGCGCCTTGGGGGCCGGGGCGGCGGCCTTGGGGGCCTCGCCGGTGCGCAGCTTCACGACGACGCCCTCGCCGCGCTTGGCGAGGTCGGCGTACAGGGCGGTGGCGGTGGCGACGTTCTCGTCGTACGCGCCCTTGACGCTGCTCTGCACCTTGGCCGGGAAGGCCTTGGCGTCGGCCTGGATGCCGGCGATGCGGGCCTCGGCCTGGGTGCGGCGCTCGGTGAGGCCGGCGACGGCCTTGCCCTGCAGGCTCTTCGGCTCGGGGAGCTCGAAGCCCTTGACGGTGCTCTGGACGGTGCTCTGCACGCCGGCGACGCGGGCGGTGACGTCCTTGTGCACGTCGGTGACGTAGGCGAGCGCCTTGGCCTGCACGTCGGCGACGTAGGTGCGGACCTCCTCGACGGCCAGGTCGATCACGCCGACGCCGGCGTAGATCGGCTTCGCGGCGGACGCGGGGATCTCGGGGAGGTCGACCTTCAACAGGTCGATGGTCGGGATCTCGATCTTGGGGAGCTCGAGCTTCGGCATTGCTGGTTTCACCCTTCGTTGGCGACGGCGTCGGAGTCCGTCTCGGTGTTGGTCGGCGCGTCCTCCTGCGCCTCGGCGGCCTCGGCGACGCCGGTGGAGCCGGTGGAGCCGGTGGAGCCGTCCGTGTCGGCCGCATTGAGCGCGAGGAACGATGCGTAGACATCGAGGAGCGACTGCTTCTGTCGCTCGGTGAGACCGGTGTCGCTCACGATCGCGAGCTCGACCGATCCCCCCACGCCGTCATCGGGGCTGAGGATCCCGGCCCTGATGTAGAGCTGCTCGGCGGAGATCCGCAGGGCCTTGGCGATCTGCTGCAGCACCTCGGCCGACGGCTTGCGCAGACCCCGCTCGATCTGGCTCAGGTACGGGTTGGAGACGCCCGCCTGGTCGGCGAGCTGCCGCAGGGAGAGACGGGCGGACACCCGCTGCTCCTTGAGGTAGTCGCCGAGCGACCCGACGGTCTTTACCACCTTGCCCTTGGCCATGACACCCATGGTGCTAGCAATAGTTAGCAGATTGCAAGCACGCGCGGCGTGAACTCGTTCACAAGCTCGCTCGCCCGCCCGGTCCCACCTTTCACTGTTCAAATCGGATCAACTCACTCGACTCTGTACGATCACCCGTGTGTCACGCCCGCCCCTGCCCCAGCACTGCCCGACGCAGCGCGAGCTCGACGACCTCGAGCTGCTGACGTCCGGAGCGGCCGACCCGATCCGTGGGTTCAACGAGCCGGGCAGCCCCCTCACGCTCTCCCTGCCCGACGACCTCCTCACGCACCTCGACGAGGGCAACGAGGTGGAGCTGGTCGACCCTGAGGGACTCCCCCTCGCCCGGGTCTCCAGCGCGCTGCGCGGCCTCGCCGTCACGCCGCTGACGCACGCCCAGTTCGGGCCCTTCCGTCGCCTGCACCTCTCGCCCGCCGCGGTGCGGGAGCAGCACGCCGGGCGCACCTTCGTCCCCGTCACCGACCTGATGACCGACGTCCAGGTCGAGCAGCTGCGCGGCCTCGGCCCGGTGGTGCTGCTCGCGTTCGTCGGCGCCGGCACCCCGGCGATCAGCCCGGTCGGCCTGCTCCGGGCCACGCTGCGGGTCGCGGAGACGATCGACGCCGCCGTGGTCGCCGTACCGCTGGCCGACCACGCCTCGCTCGCCGACCCGGCGCTGCGGATCTCGGTGCTCACGTCGTACGCCGACACCGACCCGGTCGTCGAGCTCGCCTACGGCGGCCACCTGCTCCCCGGCCTTGCCGACATCGCCGAGGCGGAGCGCCCGCGGCCCGACCGGCAGGGCCTGGTGCTGTTCTTCACCGGCCTGTCGGGCAGCGGCAAGTCGACGCTGGCCCAGGCGCTGATGGACCGCCTCCTCGAGCACGGCGGCCGGACCCTGACCAGCCTCGACGGCGACGTCGTGCGCCGCAACCTGTCGGCCGGCCTCACCTTCTCCAAGGAGGACCGCGAGACCAACATCCGCCGGATCGGCTGGGTGGCCGCCGAGATCTCCCGCCACGGCGGGATCGCGGTGTGCAGCCCGATCGCGCCCTTCGACGAGACCCGCCGGCAGGTGCGGGCGATGGTCGAGTCGGCCGGCGGCGCGTTCTTCCTGGTCCACGTCGCGACACCGCTCGAGGAGTGCGAGCGCCGCGACCGCAAGGGCCTGTACGCCAAGGCCCGGCGCGGCGAGATCCCCGAGTTCACCGGCATCTCCTCCCCCTACGAGGAGCCCGCCGACGCCGACGTCCGGGTCGACACCACCGGCCGCACCATCGAGGACGCCCTCGACGACGTCCTGAGCGCGCTGCGCGCCGCGGGCTACGTCGACCTCACTGCCCCCGAGGCGCCGCCCGCGCCATCCGCCCCGGCCCCGGAGCCGGCACCGGAGATCGCCGAGGTCACGGCCGCCGGCACCCGCACCACCGCCGGTGGCTCGCGCCCGCTGCGGGTGCTGTTCGTCTGCACGGCCAACATCTGCCGCTCGCCCTACATGGAGCTGCGCTCGCGGGCGCTCGCGGGCAGGGACAGCGGGATCGAGTTCGCCAGCGCCGGCACCCACGGCTTCAACGCCCACCGGGTCGACCGGACCATGGCCGAGGTGCTCGCCGAGCGCGGCGTGGGCGCCGACCTGCTGGGCGGCTTCGCCAGCCGCCCGCTCACCGACGACCTGATCGAGGCCGCCGACCTGGTGCTGACCGCCGAGGCGGCGCACCGGCAGTTCGTGCTCGAGGAGGTGCCGGCCGCGTTCCGCAAGGCGTTCACGCTCGCCCAGTTCGCCGAGTCGGTCGAGCGGGTCGCCCCCGACCTGCACGGCATCGAGCTGGTCACCGCCGTCGGCCACCGTCGGGCGGGCACCGCCGACGACCACGACATCCGCGACCCCTACCGCCGGGGCAAGGCGGCGGCCGAGGTGTCGGCCGACCAGATCGACGCCCTCCTCAACGCCGTGCTGCGCCGCCTGGCGACGCCGGCCGCCCCGAACCCGACCGGCCCGACCAGCGGACAGGCAGGCGACGAGTAGTGGACCTCCTCACCCTCACCGCGCTCTCCATCGCGGCCGCCGGCTTCTTCGTCGGCATCGTCGTCGGCCTGACCGGCATGGGCGGCGGGGCGCTGATGACGCCGGCGCTGATCTTCCTTGGCGTCGGCCACACCGCCTCGATCGTCACGGCCGACCTGACCGCGGCGGCGGTCTACAAGACAGGTGGCGCGCTCACCCATGCCAAGGAGGGCTCCCCCAACCTGCGCCTCGCCGGCTGGCTGATCCTCGGCTCGGTCCCGATGGCCTTCCTCGGCCCCTGGCTGGTCAAGGCGGTCACCGAGGACCCCACCGAGCTGGAGAAGACGCTCAAGCTCTGCATCGGCGTCGCGCTGCTGTTCGCCGCGTCGACGTACGCGCTGCGGCTCTACATCAATCTCAAGCGGGTCCGCCGGGGCGGCGCGCTGCCCGACGACAACCCCCGGATCCGGCCAATCCCGACCCTGCTGGTCGGCATGCTCGGCGGCCTGCTGGTCGGCGTCACCAGCGTCGGCTCCGGCTCGGTCATCATGATCGCGCTGCTCATGCTCTACCCGGGCCTGTCGGCCGTGCGCCTGGTCGGCACCGACCTGGTGCAGGCCGTGCCGCTGGTGCTCAGCGCCGCGCTGGCCAATATCGCCATCCACGGCCTCGAGTGGGACCTGGTGATCCCGCTGGTCGTCGGCTCGGTCCCCGGCACCCTGCTCGGCTCGCGGCTCGCGCCGCGGGTGCCGCAGTCGTTCATCCGCCGCGGCATCGTGATCGTGCTGACCATGTCGGGCGTGGCGCTGCTGTTCAAGGCCGGTCTGCACCCGTTCGGCGAGGGCCACGAGACGCTGGAGGCCGTCCTGGTCGCCGCGGTCGGCGTGGCGATGCTGGTGCTGGTGCCGTTCGTGTGGGGCCTGCTCCGCAAGCGGCTCGGCATGCCGATGTTCGGCGCGCCCACGGTCGCCGAGATCGAGTCGTTCGGCAGCCGCAAGCGGCCCGCCGACCACTCGTCGCGCTGATGCGCACACTCCACGTGGTCCTCCTGGACGGGGCCGAGGGATCGCTCCGGTTCGGACTGTGGGGCGAGGACTCCGCGCTTCCCGCGGCTGCGCCGCGACGTCCGGGTCGCCGGCCGCGGGTCGGCACCCACCCGTTCGCGCTGCCGCACGCGGACCTGCTGGCGGCGTTCGGCCTCACCACCGATGGAGGGGACGCCCCCGGCACCACCGAGGCCGTGCTGCAGCTGCCGACGCGGGCGCATGCTCCGCTCCCCTCCCCCGAGCTGATCCGTGACCTGTCGCCCGACGCCGACGGCGCGGTCACCCTCGCGCCCTGGACGGTCCCGGTGCTCGACCTGACGGCGGATGCCGTCGTGGAGCTGCTGTGGTCGCCGTCCGACCGGGTGGACGACGACGGCGACGGCGTGGCGGGGGCCGCGCTCGAGCACGTGAGCGCGATGGTGGCGTTCGCCCGCGACCTCTGCGCCCGGGGCCGGATGCTGCCCGGCGTCTCGGAGACGTCTGCGCAGGCTCTGTGGCGCCCCCTGCTGACGGCCTCGGACGCCACCTGGGCGCGCGCCTTGGCCACCGCCGCGCCTCCCTCGCTGTTCGCGACTCGCCCCGGCCGCGAGCTCGAGTGGTGGGCCGGCGGCCTCGACGCGATCGTGGACGCGACGGTACGACGTACCCTCACCGATGCCGGACGACGACGGGACCGCTGGTCCCTGGGCCGCTCCGGCGACCCCGCCACCCGGGCCTGGTTGGCGGCGCTGCGCGGGCCGACCCGCTCGTTCGAGGCGACGCCCGCCGCACTCGACCGCCTGCGTGACGAACTGGCTGCCTGGCAGCAGGACGTGGCCGCCGGACCGGTACGAGCCGCCTTCCAGCTCGCCGAGCCGGACGGCGTCGACGAGCCGTGGCGGATCCTGTTCGCGCTCCAGTCGGCCGACCAGCCGAGTCTCATGCTGCGGGCTGCCGGTGTGTGGCGTCCCGGCCGGCGCAAGTCGGCGCTGGCCGGCCTGGTGGAGGCACCCCAGGAGGCATTGCTGCGCGAGCTGGGCAAGGCCGCCCGGCTGTATCCGGAGCTCGACCGGGCTCTGCGCGATCCGCGGCCCACGGAGCTGGCGTTGAGCACCGAGGAGGCCCACGTCTTCCTCCGTGACGTCGCCCCGCTGCTGGCCACCGCTGGGTTCGGCGTGCAACTGCCTGGCTGGTGGGGGACGTCGGCCTCCCGCGTCGGACTGCGGGTCACGGCGTCCACGCCCGGTCAGCCGGCGAAGGTGGACGGCGGCTCCGCGCTGGGCTTCGACACCATCGCGGAGTTCCGCTACGACGTCGCGATCGGCGGCGCCACGCTGTCGAAGAAGGAGCTGCAGACCCTGGCCCGCGCGAAGGCGCCGCTGGTGAGGCTGCGCGGCCAGTGGGTCGAGGTGGACGCTCGGCGGCTGGCCTCCGCGCTGCGGCTGACCGGCCAACGCGACGAGGCACGGATCGGCGACCTGATCCGCCTCGGACTGGGCATCGACCCCGGCCCCGACGGCCTGCCGATCGAGGCGGTCGAGGCGGAGGGCTGGCTGGGCGACCTCCTCTCCGGCGCCCTGGACCAGCGCGTCACGCCGGTGGAGACGCCGCCCGGCTTCACCGGCACCCTGCGCCCGTACCAGGCACGCGGCCTGGCCTGGCTCGACTTCCTGCGCCGCACCGGTCTCGGCGGCATCCTGGCCGACGACATGGGCCTGGGCAAGACCGTGCAGATCCTGGCGCTGCTCGCCCACGACACCGAGAGCGGCAGCACCGGTCCGACCCTGATGATCTGCCCGGTGTCGTTGACCGGCAACTGGGAGCGGGAAGCGGCCCGGTTCGCGCCCGACCTGCGGGTCCACGTGCATCACGGTCGCGAGCGGGCCCGCGGCAAGGCGTTCGCCGACGCGGTCGCCTCCTGCGATCTCGTGGTGACGACGTACGCCCTCGCGTTCCGCGATGCGGCCGATCTGCGCAAGATCCACTGGCACCGGGTGGTGCTCGACGAGGCGCAGGCGATCAAGAACGGCTCCACCCGGCAGGCGACGGAGATCCGCTCGCTGCCGGCGACCAGCCGGATCGCGGTGACCGGCACACCTGTGGAGAACCGCCTCGCCGACCTCTGGTCGATCCTCGAGTTCACCAACCCGGGGATGTTGGGCACCGCCCCGGCGTTCAAGAAGCGCTACGCCGTGCCGATCGAGCGGCACGGCGACGACGCGGCCGCCGAGCGCCTGCGCCAGTTCACCGCGCCGTTCATCCTGCGCCGGCTCAAGACGGACAAGTCGATCATCGCCGACCTGCCCGACAAGCTGGAGATGGACGTGGTGTGCAGCCTCACCACCGAGCAGGCGAGCCTCTACCAGGCGGTCGTCGACGAGATGCTGGAGCGGATCGCCCGCAGCGAGGGCATCGAGCGTCGCGGGCTGGTGCTGGCCACCATGACGAAGCTGAAGCAGATCTGCAACCACCCCGCCCAGTTCCTGCGCGACGGCGGTCGGCTCGACGGACGCTCCGGCAAGCTCGACGTGCTGGACGAGATCACCGACGAGCTCCTCACCGTCGGCGATCGCGCCCTGCTGTTCACGCAGTACGCCGAGTTCGGCGCGATGCTGCGCGGTCACCTGTCCGGCCGATTCGGTCGCGAGGTGCTGTTCTTGCACGGCGGGGTCTCGAAGCGGGAGCGTGACCGCATGGTGGCCCGGTTCCAGTCCGACGAGCCGAGCGCACCCCCGCTGTTCGTGCTCTCCTTGAAGGCCGGCGGTACCGGCCTGACGCTGACCGCGGCCAACCACGTCATCCACGTCGACCGCTGGTGGAACCCGGCCGTGGAGGACCAAGCGACGGATCGGGCGTACCGGATCGGCCAGGAGCGGAACGTGCAGGTCCGCAAGTTCGTGAGCGCCGGCACCATCGAGGAGAAGATCGCCGCGATGATCGCGGACAAGCGCAGCCTGGCCTCGCGGATCGTAGGCTCGGGCGAGGACTGGGTGAGCGAGCTGTCCACGGCCGAGCTGGCCACCCTGTTCCGGCTCGAGGAGGGGGCGGTCGTCGAATGAGCGGATGGTACGAGCCGTCGCGACCTCGCGCTGTCGACAACGGGCTGAAGGCCCGGACCAGTCGCGGCGCGATCGGCGCGACCTGGTGGTCGCGACGCTTCATCGACGTCCTGGAGTCCTTCGCGATGGGCAACCGGCTCACCCGCGGCCGGACCTACGCCCGCAAGGGCCAGGTGATGTCGCTGGAGGTGACCGCGGGACGGGTGAGCGCCGTCGTGCAGGGCTCGCGCGCCAAGCCGTACCGCGTCTCGATCGGCCTGGCTCCCTTCCCCGAGCTGGTCTGGGCGAAGGCCGAGATCGCCCTCTCGGAACAGGCCCTGCCCAGCGCCAAGCTGCTCGCCGGCGAAGTGCCGCCCGAGCTCGAGGACTTGTTCGCAGCAGCCGGGGCGCCGCTCTTCCCCGAGCGGGTCAACGACCTGGACCAGCGGTGCAGCTGTCCCGACAGCGCGGTGCCCTGCAAGCATCTGGCAGCGACCTTCTATCTGCTCGCCGAGGCCTTCGACGACGACCCGTTCCTGATTCTGCGCTGGCGCGGCCGCGATCGTGAGGTCCTGTTGTCGCGCCTGCGCGAGCTTCGCTCGGGAGCGCCCGCCGAGGAGACGGCCGGCGACCAGGCCGCACCAGCCGACGAGGTGGCACCGGTCGGCGGCAGCCTGCTCGCACTGAGCGACCTCACCTTTCCGAGCCGCCAACCCGAGCACTTCTGGCTACCTCCCGCTCCGCTTCCGGCACGACCGCCGGCACTCTCGTCCGATCCGGGCATCCTGCTGCGCCAACTGCCCACCCCGCCGACGTCCCTGGGCGGCACGGCGTTGAGCGACGTCCTCGCGACGGGATATCAGCGACTGGCCTCGGACGCCGAGTAGCGGCCCGAGCTCGGCTCGCCTCGAGACACCCTCGCCCACGGCTCGGACCACTCGACCACCAGACTCGACCGCCCCGACCGCCCCGACCGCCCCGACCGCCTCAGGCCGCTCGTGGTCGGGCAGGGGTGTAGGTCATGCCGGCCGCTCGGACTTCTCGAGGGTGCCTCTGGGCGGCGGGATCCACACGGGCTGTCGGGTCTCGAGATCGATCCGCACGATCCATGGCTCTGGTGGAGCAGGACGTGGTGGCGACGGCACAGCATCACCAGGTTGTCGAGGCTGGTCGGGCCGCCGTCGGCCCAATGCACGACATGGTGGGCGTCGCACGCCATCCGGCGCACCGCGGTCGCCGAGAGCCGGGCCCCGGTCGGGGTCTCACCCGAACGGGCCAGCCCGGCGTCGATGACCTGCTGCTGGAGACTGTCCTGGTCGATGAGCACCACCACCCGAGGCCGGGCGCCGTGTCGCGGGGCAGCTCGTCGGCCACCGCGAGTCGGTCGCAGGCCTCGACCAGGGCGTCCCACATCCGGGCACCGCTGTCGCGGGGATCGCGGCCGGTGTGGCCGCACCTCGGGTCGGGACAGGGCTTGTGGGTGGACACCCCGTCCTCGTCGTAGGGCTCCTGGCCCGGACGCCGGTTCACACCGCCGCACGCCCCGGGCTCCGTGGTGACCGGCGCGGACAGGGGCACCAGCACGGCCTTGATCTTCTCGGCGTCCTCGACGGTGCCGTAGCCCCGGACCCGGACACCGCCGAAGCCGTCCTCGGCGAAGGAGAGCTCGCGGGCGTGATGAGCGCCCCGCTCCGCCTTCGCCCGCTCCTTCTCGGCGTTGATGATCGCGGCGTCGGGGTCGAGCTCGCGCACCACGTCACCGAACGCGGTCTGCAGGTCGGAGGCGTCATGGCCGTGGACGTCGACCAGGTCGAGCATCGCCCCGGCCACCTGGGCCCGGAACTCCGGCACCCGGGGCAGGGTCTGCACCTTCGAGGCGGTCGCCCGGGCCTGCGGCAACGTGACCCGACCGGAGTCGAGCGCCGCCTGCACGTCGGGCAGGTCCCGCAGCTGCTCGGCCGCGCGGACCAGCCCGCCGCCGGTGCCCTTGTGGCCGCCGGTCAGATGGGTCAGGAAGTCCTTGACCTAGGCCCAGCCCAGCTCCCGCACCGCATCGGTGGCCTCGAGTCGCGCGATCCCCCGCAGCAGCGCGGCATCCAGGAACGAGCGAGCCGCGACCACCGCTTCCACGGCCCGCACCGCGTCCGGGCCGCTCAACTGACCCCAGTCGTCTCGGGCCAGCCCCGCGGCACGCTCGACCACCACAGTGGCCGTATCGAGCGCTCCGAGAGAAGTCATGCGCTCATCTTGGTCGAACATATGTTTGAACACAAGCCCCCCGGCAGAGCATTGCCAGTGATGTCTCAAGACATCGGTGACAGTTCTGCATCAGGACATCGGTGACACAAGGTGTCCCAGGACTACGGTGACGTCCGGCCACTCTTCCGCCCCGTGCAGTGTTGGCCGAAGGCCCGGCTACACGCGTCCTTGCGACCGGCTGGTTCCGCAGAGCGGCGGCCGAGTCGGCGCTATGGCGCGAGGGTGTCCTTCAGACTTGCCGCCACGAACCGCTCGAGGGTCGGCGCGTCCGGCCTATCGGCGTGACGATCGGCGAAGAGGAGATGGCCGCCACCGACCAGCGCGAGGGTGAGCGGGTCGACGTCCGCGTCGGCGGCGATTCGGCCGGCGTCGCGCTCCGCGGCGAGGTACACCGAGACGGCGTTGGTCGCGTCGGACAGAATCGCGATGCCGCCGCCCGGCCGCAGCTGACGGAGGCGGACGCGCAGCTCGTCGCGGAATGTGATGAGCGGCAGGATCGCCACGGACACCGGCCCGAACAGCGCGGCGAGAGCACGAGCGAGGTTCTGCTCGACAGTGCCGATGCCGACCGCGGCCATCAATCCGTCCAAATGGTCCTGCGACTGCGATGCGTGGTCGAGGATGAGCTCGGCCAGGAAGCCGTCGAAGTCGGCGAAGTGACGATGCAGGACACCTTTGGCGCAGCCGGCCTCGTCGGTGACCGCACGACTGGTCAGTGCTTCGGGCCCCTCGCGCAACAAGATGCGCTCGGCGGCATCGAAGAGCTGCTGGCGAGCGTCTTGCAGATGCACGCCGGTCGGCACAGCTCGCTCCTTCCGTTGCTAGTGGGCGCATGCCCACTTAGAGTGGGCACATGCCCACTGTACCGCCCGAACCATCCGCATCGTCCTCGCCCACTCCAGCCATCCACCAGCAGCGAAGCATGGCCGAGTCCTTCGGCGTCGACGCGAACGGCTATGACCGGGCGCGGCCGCCCTACCCCGATGACCTGGTCGATCGGATCACCGGCGGCCGGTCCAGGTCACCGGGACTTCAGGTGCTCGACGTCGGCTGCGGAACCGGCGTCGCGGCACGCCAGTTTGAAGACGCCGGCTGCGTCGTACTCGGTATCGACCCCGACGAGCGCATGGCGAGCTATGCCTGCGCGCACGGCCTCGACGTCGAGGTCTCGACTTTCGAGACATGGGAGCCCGCGGGCCGGCAGTTCGACGCGGTGACGGCCGCGCAGTCGTGGCACTGGATCGACCCGACGATCGGCGTCCCGAAAGCCGCTGATCTGCTGCGGGCCGGGGGGCGACTCGCGATCTTCGGGCACGTCTTCGAGCCGCCCGAGGCCATTGCGCACGCGACGGCCGAGGCGTACCGCCGCGTCGTGCCCCACTCTCCCTTCAGCAGCCAGGGCCGACGACCCTTGGAGACCTACCGCGCGGGCTATGCCAGGATCGCGGAGTCCATCGGCGACAGTGGTGCGTTCGAGAGCGTCGAGCAGTGGAACTTCAACTGGAGCAAGCCCTACACCCGCGAGGAATGGCTCGCCCTCATGGCCACCACGGGCGGTCTCACCCAACTGTCTCCCGCGCAGGGGTCCGAGATCCTGCAAGCCGCCGGCACGGCGATCGACGCCATCGGCGGCAGCTTCACGATGGAGTACGTCACCCTGACGGCCACAGCCCTGCGTACATAGCCGCCGCGGTCGTGCAGCCGCCCGGCCGCAAGGCCCACGTGTTCCGGTCCGCGCCGGTCAGCGGGCCAGATCGAGCTCGCGCCGTCCCTCGCCGTCGACGGGGTGCTCAGCGGCGGCGGCACGCGCCAGCCCGAACGTGACGACAGCGGCGGCAGCGACCCACAGCGCGCCGGCGGCCCCGATCAGCATCTCCATGACTGAACCCCCCAGTTCGTTCGTCCCATTGACGGTAGCGCTCCGCGGGTGGTGCCGTGGCTGATCGCTGTCCTCCAATAGGAGGACAGCACCCGCGCGGGCGATCTCGGATCACCCTTCGACGGGCTGCTCCACCAACGGCTCGACGCTTGCCGTCGCGGCGCCCAGCACGCGACCGAGGACGACACCGACCGGAAGCTGCATCAGCAGCCAGGCGCACGCCGCGAGCATCACAACGATCATGGCCCCCTCATCGGCCGGCACGGCGCTGGCCTGAGGAGCCGGCCTGAGGAGCCGGCCTGAGGAGCCGGCCTGAGGAGCCGGCCTGAGGAGCCGGTCGGGTCAGTCCCGGCCGTAGATGTCGCGGGTGTAGACCTTGTCCGCCACGTCGGCGAGGGCGTCGGTGCGACGGTTCGCGATGATCACGTCCGCCTTCGTCTTGAACTCGTCGAGGTCGCGCACGACCTCCGAGCCGAAGAAGGTCTCGTCCTCGAGCTCGGGCTCGTAGACGATGACCGGGACGCCCTTGGCCTTGATCCGCTTCATGACGCCCTGGATCGACGACATCCGGAAGTTGTCGGAGCCGGCTTTCATGGTGAGCCGGTAGATGCCGACCACGCGGGGACGGCGGAACAGGATGTCGGCGGCGACGAAGTCCTTGCGGGTGGTGTTGGCGTCCACGATGGCGCTGATCAGGTTCTGCGGGACGTGCCGGTAGTTGGCCTGGAGCTGCTTGGTGTCCTTGGGCAGGCAGTAGCCGCCGTACCCGAAGGACGGGTTGTTGTAGTGGCTTCCGATCCGCGGGTCGAGGCCGACGCCCTCGATGATCTGGCGGGTGTCGAGCCCGTGGACGGCGGCGTAGGTGTCGAGCTCGTTGAAGTACGCCACGCGCAGGGCCAGGTAGGTGTTGGCGAACAGCTTGATCGCCTCGGCCTCGGTGGAGCCGGTGAAGAGCACCGGGATGTCCTCGTCGAGGGCGCCCTCGACGAGCAGGTCGGCGAACCGACGGCCCGCGTCGGTGTCCGAGCCGACGATGATCCGCGAGGGGTGCAGGTTGTCGTAGAGCGCCTTGCCCTCGCGGAGGAACTCGGGGCTGAAGATGATCGACGCGCCGAGGTGGCGCTCGCGCAGCTTGCTGGTGAAGCCGACGGGCACGGTCGACTTGATCACGATCCGGGCCTGCGGGTTCGCCTCGAGCGCCTCGGCGGTGACGCTCTCGACGGTCGAGGTGTCGAAGTAGTTGGTCACCGGGTCGTAGTCGGTCGGCGTGGCGATCACCACGTAGGCGGCGTCGGCGTACGCCTTGTCCTTGTCGAGGGTGGCCCTCAGGTCGAGCTCGTGGTTGCGGAGGTAGTCCTCCAGCTCCTCGTCGACGATCGGCGAGCTGCGCCGGTTGACCTGGTCAACGCGGTCCTGGTCGACGTCGAGCGCCCAGACCTCGTGGCGCTGGGCGAGGATGACGGCGTTGGAGAGTCCGACGTAGCCGGTGCCGACGACAGCGATCTTCACGCAGCGACAGTACGAGATGACGGGAACGGGCGCAGCAGAAGTGGCATGACCGCCCGGCAACAGTGGCCCAACTCTCACGGGTCCCACAGGGTCGCGATCGGGAGGCTCCACATCCGCGGGCCGTACACGTGGCCGCGGTGCGCCGTGTTGAGGACCACCCCGCCGCGGAACCGTCCGCCCGCGCGCCGGGCGAGGGCGTGCAGCGCGGTGAACTGGTGCGGGCGCAGGCTCGCGGCGGTGCGCACCTCGATGCCGTACAGGCCGTCGTCGGGCAGCTCGACGACCAGATCGACCTCGAGGCCGTTGCGCTCGCGCAGGTAGGCGACCCGGTACTCGGCCGCGCCGGCCCGCTGCTGACGGAGCAGCTCGGCCGCCACCATCCCCCGCAGCAGTGGCGTGAGCCGGCTGCGCCCGGACAGGTCAAGGAGGGCCGGAATCGGGTCGCCGGCGAGGTGGCGGGCGACGGCCGGGTCCGCGAACACCGCCTGCGGGCGGCCGATCGCGCGCTTGGCGACGGCCGCGCGGCTGCCCGGCAGCAGGACCAGCACCCCGAGGCGCACCAGCACGTCGACGTACGGCGACAGCGTGGTGACTGGCAGCCCCGCCGTCGCCGCGATCCGGGCCTTGTTGAGCTCGGCCGCCGGCGGGTCGGCCAGTGCGCGCAGCACGGCCCGCATCCGGGCCGGGTCGAGGCGGCGCAGCGCCTGCGCCCGTCGTACGACCTCGTCGAGCTCGTCGGCCACGCCGGGCCGGTCCGTCAGGGCGACGTAGTCGGGTATCGACCAGGGCGTGCGGATCTCGCCCGGCACGAGGGCGCGGGAGCCCAGACGGGCGACGAGGTCAGTGGCCACGGGTGGAGCGTAGGTCTCCGACTGCGAGAGCGCAGAGCTACGGACGCGCGGGCACTCCGCTGTGCGGAGGCGAGGCTCTGGTGTCGAACCGGGTGCTCGCGAGTGCTCGCTCGGAGAGGGTCACGAGGTCGAGGACGTCGCGAGCCACATAGGCCCGGGCGCCTCGTTCGATCGACCGGGTGCCGAGGACTCCTGCCCGCTTCAGCTCTTCCAGGGCCGAGCTCGCCGCGGGGAAGGACACGTCGAGGATCCGCGCGAGGGTCGTGGCCGTCGCGACCGGAGCCTCGGGGAGCTGGTTCAACAGCCGGGCGACGGCCGAGTCCGCGCGCGGCGTCGGGCGGAGGCCGTGTTCACGACGATGGGCGGTGAGCCGCTCGGTCCACACTCCACGCAGCTCCTCGATCTCGCGCGCCAAGACCTCCGACCGGTCGACGGCGACGGCTGCGGCGTCGACGAAGAGCCGTACCCACTCGTTGATGGCGGCGCTCGCTCTCGCGCTGCCGGTATCCGAGTCGTGTCGGTAGGCGGTGAGGCCCTCGATATAGCGATCCCGCAGCGTGGCGAGCACGAGACTGATCGGGAGCACCGCCCGGTCCGTGAGGCCGCGCCGCGCCAGCACCGTGTGGATGAGCGCGCGTCCGACCCGGCCGTTGCCGTCGGTGAACGGATGCACGGTCTCGAACTGGGCATGGATGAGCGCCGCCTGGACGAGCGGCGAGTGCGCGGCGCCGTTGAGGTAGTCGACGAGATCGGCCATGAGCTCGGGGACCCGCCGCGGATCGGGCGGAACGAACTCCGCGCCTATCGGAGTCCAGTTCGACGAGCCGATCCAGTTCTGGACCGTTCGCAGGCCGTGATGGCGCGGCTCGCCAGGGAGCAGCGACCTGTGCAGGTCGGTGATGTGATCGATAGTCAGGACATCGGCCGCCACGAGCTCGGTGGTCGCGCCGCGCACGATCGTCATGTTGTTGGCGACGAGCATGGCCTGGTCGCTGATCCCCCGCACCGACTCGGACTGCCCCAGCTCAGCCAGGGCCACCTGCTGGGCCGAGGGGGCGATCCCCTCGATCCGTGAGCTCGCGATCGCCTCCGAGCGCAGGAGGAACCGGGCGATTCCGGCAAGGCCCTCGGCGCCTGGACCGTTGAGTGCCCGCAGGCGCCGCTCGACGGCTGCGACCTGCCGCGACAGCTCACCCTCGACAGCGAGGCCGACTCCGTCGAGCGGGTCCGGCAGGTACCGCCGATAGGTGCCGGAGCGCTGATCCGCCCTGCGGGCACCGGAGTCGATGGTCGACGCCCAGTGCGCGTCCTCCCAGGTCGCCATCAGCCCTTTCCTTTCATCCCCATCGCAACTATCAAAGGTTAGGCCCTTATCTATTGACAAACGCGGACCCGGGGCAAGGAAGTATTCGATGGGCGCGTTCTCGCACCGCATCCCGCGCCAAACTCGCCGATTTGTCTATCGGATGCCCTCCGATACGCCGATGCAAGGCGCGCCATGGCACGATGAGCGGGCCCTGAAGGCAACAACCCCGAAAGGACAGGTCGCCCAGGCATGACGCAGACGCACAGCGACTACCGCCTCAGCCAGCTGGACCAGCTGGAGGCGGAGTCGATCCACATCTTCCGCGAGGTCGCGGCCGAGTTCGAGAAGCCGGTCTTGATGTTCTCCGGCGGCAAGGACTCCATCGTGATGATGCGCCTTGCGGAGAAGGCGTTCTACCCGGCGAAGATCCCGTTCCCGGTGCTGCAGGTCGACACGGGCTACGACTTCCCCGAGGTGCTCGCCACCCGCGACAACTGGGTCGGCCGCCTCGGCGTGAAGCTGATCGTCGCCAGCGTCGAGCAGGCCATCAAGGACGGCATCGTCGTCGACGACGGCAAGACCTCGCGCAACCGCCTGCAGATCGGCACCCTGCTCAACGCGATCGAGGAGAACGGCTTCACCGCCGCCTTCGGTGGCGGCCGCCGCGACGAGGAGAAGGCCCGTGCCAAGGAGCGCGTCTACTCCCACCGCGACGAGTTCGGCCAGTGGGACCCGAAGAACCAGCGCCCCGAGCTGTGGAGCCTCTACAACGGCCGCCTGCACGAGGGCGAGCACATGCGGATCTTCCCGATCTCGAACTGGACCGAGCTGGACATCTGGGACTACATCGGCCGCGAGGGCATCGAGATCCCCAACATCTACTTCTCGCACCAGCGCCGCGTGTTCCAGCGCGACGGCATGCTGCTGACCGAGAGCGAGCACAACCCGCTCCGCGACGGCGAGGTCGCCGAGGAGCGCACCGTCCGGTTCCGTACCGTCGGCGACCTGACCCTGACCGGCTGCGTGGAGTCCACCGCCAGCACGATCCCCGAGATCATCGAGGAGGTCGCGGTCGCCCGGGTCACCGAGCGCGGTGCGACCCGCGGTGACGACCGGTTCTCCGAGGCTGCCATGGAGGACCGCAAGAAGGAGGGCTACTTCTGATGGCCGGCACCAACATGGACCTGCTCCGCTTCGCGACCGCCGGCTCGGTCGACGACGGCAAGTCGACCCTCATCGGGCGCCTGCTGCTCGACTCGAAGTCGATCTTCGAGGACCAGCTCGAGGCGGTCGAGGCCACCAGCGAGGCGAAGGGGTACGACTACACCGACCTCGCGCTGCTGACCGACGGCCTGCGCTCCGAGCGCGAGCAGGGCATCACCATCGACGTGGCGTACCGCTACTTCGCGACGCCCAACCGCAAGTTCATCATCGCCGACACCCCCGGGCACGTGCAGTACACCCGGAACATGGTCACCGGCGCCTCCACCGCCGACCTGGGCCTGGTGCTCGTCGACGCCCGCCAGGGCCTCACCGAGCAGTCCCGCCGGCACGCCGTGATCCTCTCCCTGCTCCGCGTCCCGCACCTCGTGCTGGCCGTGAACAAGATGGACCTCGTCGACTTCGACCAGTCGATCTACGAGAACATCTACCGCGAGTTCACCCAGTTCGCGACCAAGCTGAACGTCCCCGACCTCGAGGTCATCCCGATCTCGGCGCTGCAGGGCGACAACGTCGTGACCCGCTCCGAGAACATGCCGTGGTACTCCGGTCCCACGCTCATGCACCACCTCGAGCACGTCCACGTCGCCTCCGACCGCGACCTGATCGACGCCCGGTTCCCGGTGCAGTACGTCATCCGCCCGAAGTCGGACGAGTTCCACGACTACCGCGGGTACGCCGGCCAGGTTGCCGGTGGTGTCCTCAAGCCGGGCGACGAGGTCGTCGTACTGCCCTCGGGGATGACGTCGAAGATCTCCAAGATCGACCTGTTCGACCGGGAGGTCTCCGAGGCGTTCCCGCCGATGAGCGTCACCGTCCATCTCGAGGACGACGTCGACGTCTCGCGCGGCGACATGATCGCCCGGGTCAAGAACGCCCCCGTCCCCAGCCAGGACATCGACGCGATGATCTGCTGGATGACCACCACCCCGCTCCAACCGCGGCAGAAGCTGGCCATCAAGCACACCACCCGCACAGGCCGCGCGCTGGTCAAGGACATCCAGTACCGCCTCGACGTCAACACCCTCCACCGCGACCAGGCCACCAACGAGCTCGGCGTCAACGAGATCGGCCGCGTCACACTGCGCACCACCGTGCCGCTGCTGTGCGACCCGTACTCCAAGAACCGCACCACCGG
The DNA here is from genome assembly GCF_054954065.1 of Nocardioides sp. S5-5. Lineage (NCBI taxonomy): Bacteria > Bacillati > Actinomycetota > Actinomycetes > Propionibacteriales > Nocardioidaceae > Nocardioides > Nocardioides sp. S5-5. The sequence goes on along the minus strand of NZ_CP199913.1, from coordinate 1,043,684 downwards.
CTCGTTCGTCCTGATCGACGAGGCCACCGGTGTGACTGTCGGCGCCGGCATGATCAACGGCTGACTGCTCGGCGAGTGCCCCGAGCGCCAGCGAGCGGCGGATCGAGACACGCGACGGCGCCCGTTCCCTGAGGGAGCGGGCGCCGTCGGCCATCCCGGGGCCGTCGATACGACGGACGGCGCTTCAGCCCCCGAACAGAGAGATGAGCGCCTCGTTGGTCCCACTCACCGAGAACCGGTCGGGATGCCAGTCCAGCGGCAGCCGCTCCCGCATCTCCGGCGCGCTGAGCCCCATCCGAACCTCCGGCGTCGGCTCCTGGAACATGTCAGTGAACCTGTCCCGGCCGGCATTCGCCAGCAGAGTCTGGAGCAACGCCAGGTCCGCACCGGACGAGGACACGCCGCTGCGCCTGTTCGCCGGCTTCCGATTCGATCTCTTCTTCGGCACGCGCCCAGCCAACCAGACCGGACTGACGCCGACCACGCACGTCCCGCGACGCCCTCAGGTTCGTCGATGGAAGCGGATGTCACCGTCGGGCAGTCGTTCGTGGGTGTAGCGGTGGTCGTGGATGCGTTGGTGGTGGTGCCCACACAGGCTGACGCCCAGGTCCAGGTCGGTCGATCCGCCGCCCGCCCAGTGAGGTCGGCCGGGGGCGCGGTGTCCGGATTGCTCCGGGTCCGTTTCCCCCGACCGCCTGCCCGAACCGGACGTGCGGCTTTCACCGCATCCGGCTCTCCACGAGTCCCTCAGGACGGTGCTGTTACTGGCTGTTGGGTCCATGGCGTGGGGATCGCGGCTCCCCGGTAGCGGTGACGAACGATCGTCATCGTGGCGGGTTGCCACAGGTTCACGCCGTCCTGCGCTCGGGGCCACCAGCCGTGCTGGCGGTTGTAGTAGCGCCGGAAGATCCACTTCGCGGGCCGTTTGGGGTGTCGCTTGCGTAGCCATCGCCACACGCTCCACCACAGGTAGTCGTGGAGGTTGGAGTAGGCGTCGCTTGATGCCCCGTGCCGGAAGTAGATGGCCCATCCGCGAGTGATGCTGCTGAGACGTCGAAACACCTCGCTCACGTCGCTGGTCGTGATTGTGCTGGTGACCGCCTTGACCTTCCGTTTGATCGAAGCCATCGACTTCGCTGACGGGTAGGTGTAGACGTGTCGCCGGTCGCTTCCTCGTTGCTGGTGCCGCCGGATGCGGAACCCGAGAAAGTCGAACCCCTCGTCGATGTGGACGACCTGGGTTTTGTCCGGCGCGAGCCGGAGCCCGATCCGGTCCAAGACGTCCGCGACCTCGTCCCACAACTGCCGGGCGTGTCGCTCGGTCCCGAACACCATGACCACGAAGTCGTCGGCATACCGGACCAGCCGATAGGTCGCTCCTCCTCGGTTGCGGTGTCGGTAACGGGCGCTGGCGTTGGGCAGTTGCGCCGCGACTGCGGCGAAGTGCTCATCGAGCACGCTCAGGGCGAGGTTGGCCAGCAGCGGCGACAGGATGCCGCCCTGAGGGGTGCCGGTATGGGTGTCCCGGTTGAGTCCTTCTTCGTCCAGCAGGCCCGCCTTCAAGAACGCCTTGACCAGCCCCAGGACGCGCTTGTCCCCGACCCGTCGACGTAGACGGTCCATCAAGACCGTGTGGTCGATCTCATCGAAACAAGCCGCGATGTCGCCCTCGAACACCCACTCATAGCCGGTGCGGGCGTACAGGCGGATCTCCTCGATCGCGTCCTGGGCTCGGCGTCGGGGACGGAAACCATAACTGCACGGATCGAAGTCCGCTTCCAAGATCGGCTCCAACACCAACTTCAAGGACGCCTGCACCACCCGGTCCCGCACGGTCGGAATCCCCAGCCGACGGACCTTGCCGCCCGCTTTCGGAATCTTCCTCTCCCGAACCGGGAGCGGCTCGAACGCGCGGGACTTCAGATCGCCGCGCAACTCGGACAAGAACCCGCTCACTCCACGTTCAGAGCGCTCGATCTCACCCGCTGTCTTGCCGTCGATCCCGGCAGTACGTGCCCCCTTGTTCCCCCGGACCCGCTCCCATGCCAAAGCAAGAAAGGCCGGGTCCACCACGAGGTTGAACAGATCATCGAACCGGCGGCCAGGATCGGCCGCCGCCCATTGGTGGAACTTGGTCTGAATCTCCAGTACCCGCCGTTCGGCCCCATAGGGGCTCTCCAGCATGGCGTCGATATTCACCGACGCGTCTTCTGACATGACAGTCCCTTCGTTGCCTGACTCGCTGCCGCCCTTCGCCATGACGCCCGCGATGCACGTCGCGTGACCGGCTTTCCCGGCCTCGGACTACTACGGCGGCTCCGCCCCATCCCGACGCTTCGGCCGACGGTGTGCCTACCCGGACCCGCTGGCTGCGGGGCCTGTTGTGCTGTTCCGGGACACGACCGGGATGGTTCCCGTGTTCACCTGCTACCGCTCGACGAGGGAGGAGCCCAGCTTTACCCCGACGGCCCCCGCGGCTACGCCGCAGACCTTCACCACGGGCTGACCAGACCACTGGCTGCGGCTGGCCGGACGACGCACCCGACCCATTCGGCGTCGCGCACCGTACACCGGCCCATATCCACCAAGTTTGAGCCGGCTCCACATAACGAGGCGTCTGACACTGGTTCCTCGCGTACTCCTTCTCATCACGCTCGCCGGACCCGGCCCGTCTGGTGATCCCGGACCGTCCCGGCTTTGTCAGGGCTGCTTCCCACCCTCCCCGGCACCTCCCGGATCAGGCTGCCCTCAGCTTCACCGGACTGCTGCGACAGACCGGCGACGGAGGTCTCTCACCTCCATTCGGTAGAACAGGCGCCTCACGGCGCACCGGGTCGAGATGGTGCATATGGCACCAGCGGGCCGGGATGGTGCATCCCTCGCCACGACACACGCGGTCGCGTAGCCGGATCGCAGTGCGCTGGGCGGACTGGAACAGCCGCGCCGACCGGCCCAGGTCGAGCACACGCCCCTGACCGTCGAGCACCACCGGGATGATCCGCGCTTGACAAGCCAGACGCCGCGCCTCGCTTGCGGAGATCGCCTCGTCCCCATCACCGGTGAGCAGGCCCGCGGTAGCCAGATCCGCACGCAGCTGATCGAGGCTGATGGTGACCGCGACCGTGGTGGGCTCACCGCCATGCACAGGAAGCCGGTCGGGGTCGAGAAGCTCGAGCAGGTCCATGAACGCCCACGCCCGACGCCGATGGAACGGGGACGACACCACGTCCGGGTTCGCCTCCCCCACATCGTGACCGGAGGACTCCCCGTCACCAGAGCCACCAGACCCCCTGCGGGCAGGGTTGGTGTGAGCGTCGAGGTAGCCCTTGAGCCGCTCGACAGCACCGGTGGGCAGCACTCCCGACATCCGGGAACGTCCATCACCCAGGTCACGGAACTTCAGGGACGCTCGCTCACGCGCCGCGGCCTCCTCGGCCTCCAAACGCTTCGCCTCTTCGGCCTCAGCGATCTCCGGGGCCACCACGTCGAGGATCCGGCGCCCCACACGGCGTAGCTCGACCGGCCCGAACTGGCCGGCGTAGTCCACCAGCCGGGCCTCGGCATCGTCGCGCAACCCAGGACCCAACCGATCGGGCAGGTCATCGACCGCGGCCGTGATCACGCGAGCCTGCGCGGCGTTGACCACCCCGGCCCGCATCCCGGCCGCGACCACGGGCCGCGCCTGCAAGGCCTGCGCGAGACGCAGATCAGCGCGCGCGGCCGAAGGATCAAGATGCGCGGCATGAGCCAGCCATGCCCCGACGTCGCGGGCACCGTGGACCTGCGCCACGTCACTGCCGTCAGCCAGAGCCCGCAGCCGAAGCTCGTCGACCTGCGCCGACAGCCCCACCGCCTCCGTCAACAGCCGCTCCTTCTCCGCCGTGGACAAGTACAACGGCTGCAACTCCGCAACTCGCTCAAGCGCCGCGCGCGCGTCGGCCACCGCAGCCAGCAGCGGCTGAGTGGTCAATGGAGCGACGGACATCTACGGCCTTCCCGAGTGGTCGAAGTACGTCGAACTCTACCGTAGGTTCGAACATTCTTTCGAACGATGCACCCGACCTGTGGACAACGTGTGTGATGTATCAGGACATCGGTGACAGTTCGGCATCAGGACATCGGTGACACCTGATGTGTCAGGACATCGGTGACAGTTCAGCGGTCCTGGCCCGCGGGTTCTCGGCCTCCACGGGGTCTGCCGTTGCCGACGTAAGTCACGCCCGGCGTGGGTCGGGTGTGCTCGATGAGGATCTCGCCTTCGAGGTCGGCCACGGTGATCTTGTCGTCCTCGACGATGACCAGCACCTGCTGGAGGCCATACCGGCCGTCGACCTTGTAGGTGACTCCGGCCAGCCTGAACGTCCCGGCCGTGCTCAACCTCTTGACGCTGGTGCCGGTCGGCAGATCCTTCGGCTCGGGCGGTACTGCTGGCGGACGAAGCTGCCTCGCGGCGGCCTCGACGAAGAACGGCTGATCCGGCTTGGGCCGCGGGGCTTCGGCCTTCTCAGTGGCCTCCCACGCCGTGAGGGGCGTGACTCTGCCGGGCAGTCCCTGGTGGGGGCGCTCGGTGTTGTAGATCAGATCGAAGGTGTCGACCTGGGCCTGCAACTCGGCCAGCGACTCGGCGATGGGCCGCTTGTCGAGGTAGCGGAACAGGGTCTGGTGGAACCGCTCGTTCTTGCCTTGCGTCGTCGGCTTGTAGGGCTTGCCGGTGATCGCCTCGACACCCAACGACGAGACATGCTCCACGAGCTGTCCGACATAGCCACGCCGAGTCGGGTTCAGCGCCATGCCGTTGTCGGACAGCAGCCGCTGCGGCACCCCGTGCGCGGTCACGGCCTTGTCGAAGACCGCGATCGCTGCCTCGACGCACTCACCGTCCGCGACGTGCGATGCCACGGCGTAGCGGGAGTGGTCATCGAGCAGCTGGAAGATCACACACTTCCTGCCGCCGGTCAGTACGTACTCGGTGGCGTCGAGTTGCCAACAGGCGTTCGGGGCGGGGTAGACGAACCGCCGCCATGCCGAGCGGGGCTTCTTCTTCGGCTCCAGGCGGGCCACGCCGGCCTGGCGGAAGATCCTCGACAGCGACGCCGTGGACGGCACGTCGGCCAGGCCCATCGCGTGCATCTTGTCATGCACGCTGATCGGACCGCAGTCCAGACCGGAGGACTCCAGTGCGGCACGCACCGCCACGGCCTGGGCCTTGACCTCCTCGCTCACCCGACCCGGGCTTGCCCCCGGCTTCCGTGACCGCGGCTCGAGCACCGCTGCCGGCCCGTCGGTCAGGACACGTTTGCGGAGTTCGTAGAACGTCTTGCGGGAGATGCCGTGCTCGACACAGAACGTCGACACCGCGCCACGGGGCGCGTCATCAGGCCACCGGGCGATCGCGAGACGGACACGGGGATCGATGGGTTCATTCGCAGCCACCGCCGCAGATTCGAGGCAGAAGTGTTACCACCAAGAACCCTCAAAGTGTCACCGATGTCCTGATGCAGAACTGTCACCGATGTCTTGAGACATGACACCTGTGGACAACGTGGCGGTCCACTTCGAGGACGACGGCGACGTCTCCCGCGGCGACATGATCGCCCGGGTCAAGAACGCCCCCGTCCCCAGCCAGGACATCGACGCGATGATCTGCTGGATGACCACCACCCCGCTCCAACCGCGGCAGAAGCTGGCCATCAAGCACACCACCCGCACAGGCCGCGCACTGGTCAAGGACATCCAGTACCGCCTCGACGTCAACACCCTCCACCGCGACCAGGCCACCAACGAGCTCGGCGCCGACGAGATCGGCCGCGTCACACTGCGCACCACCGTCCCGCTGCTGTGCGATCCTTACTCCAAGAACAGGACAACGGGGTCCTTTATCCTGATCGTCGAGGCGACCGGCGTGACTGTCGGCGTCGGCATGATCAACGGCTGAGCACCCACCACCGGCATCGCCCCCGCACCCTGGAGGAACCTCCGCATGAGCTCCTTGCTTCGCCAGATCGTTCCTCCGGCTCTGATCGGGCCGGCGCAGCGGGTCCGTGACCAGTTGCGTCGGGACGACTCCCTCTTCGACGGGGACGACGCCCTGTTCAAGAAGGTCGTGGCCGACGCCGCCGTCTACGCCGAGTACGGCTGCGGCGCCAGCACTCGCTGGGTCGACGGCAACACCACCGCCCGTGTCCTCGCCGTGGACACCAGCCGCGACTGGATCGACGCAGTGCGCTCCTCGGTCGGTGACCGGGCCGAGCTGCACTGGACCGACCTCGGCGAGCTCGGCGACTGGGGTCGTCCGGTCTCCTACGCCCACCGCGACCGGTTCGGCGACTACACCGACTGGATCTGGCAGCAGGGCGTCGCACCGGACGTCGTGCTGGTCGACGGCCGGTTCCGCGTGGCGTGCTTCCTGACCTCGCTCGCGAACGCGACGCCGGGCACCCGGATCTTCTTCGACGACTACGCCGAGCGGCCCTATTACCACGTCGTCGAGGACGTGCTGCCGATCGCGGAGCGCTGCGGGCGGCAGGCCCTGTTCGTCGTACCGGAGGACGGCGGGCTCGACCGAGCGGCGATCGCCGACCTGCTGGCGCACTTCCGCTACGTCATGGACTGAGCTACCGCGGGGCAGCTGCGGGACTGCCGAGCGCCGCGTCGCGGCGCCTGGCGAACCGGGCCATCGACACCAGCAGCACGACGTACGTCGATGTCCAGATGACCGACATGCCCGCCACCATGGTCAGGGCCGGCAGATCAGCACCCGCGGCCGCTGTCACGACCGCGGCGATCGCGCTGAGGCGGACGATCTGGACGACGATCAGCGTTCGCTCCTGGCCTGTCAGCATGAGCAGTGGCTCCAGCGGCATGTAGGTCAGCTGGAGACTCAGTGGCACAGCGAGGATCGCGATCATCTGTCCGGCCCGGCTCCACTCGTCGCCGAGCACCGGGCCCACAGCCAGGGGCGCGACAGCGGCGACGCCCACCGCCATCAACGCGGACACCCCGCCCAGCTGCGTGACCCGCGAGCGCAGGAGCGGCCAGATCGGCTTCTCCTCCCGCAGCAGCCGGGTGATGTCCAGCATCGTCCACTGGCGCAGGCCCTGACCCGCGAGCACCGTCGGCGTGCCGACGATCCGCTGCGCCATGCCCACCTCACCGGCGACACGGGCGCCGTACGACATGCCGGACGCGATCACGACGGCCTGCGCCGACGCTCCGCCCAGCACTCCGGCCACGATCGCCCGCATCCGGCCGGTGCGCTCCAACGAGTCCCCGGACGCGGGTGGAAGCGGACGGTGCCCATCGGCACGGAAGATGACGGTGACCGCCGCGCGCCCCAGCATGAGTCCGGCGGCCATCGCCGCCGCGGACGGCCACACGAGCGCCAGGCCGACCTGGGCGACGGCGCCGATGATGCCGGACCAGAGGTTCCGTCCGCTCAGCTGGCTGGTGGCCTGCCGGCGGATGAGGCTGCCGGCGCTGACCTGCGTCACGGAGTACGCGAGCACCGACAGCGACGTGCTCACCGCCAGGTCGAGACGATCGAACGAGCTGACCCAGTGTCCGACCGCGAGGACCACCACGGGCGCCAGGACGGCCACCGCCGGCACGGTCAGCCACGCTCGCCGAAGGAGTCCCGACATCTCGTGGGCATCGCTGGCGAGTGGCAGCAGGTACTCGGCACGCGCCGTCGCCACGGGCTGGAGGATCAGGGCGATGCCGACCGCCAGGGCGTACGTTCCCATCGCCTCGATCGACACGATCCGGGTGAGCACGGGAATGGCGGCAACGAGGCAGATCTGGCCACCCGCCTGCGAGATCACGAGCTTCCGCGCCGACGCCGACTGCGCTGACATGCCGGGGATCCGGATTCGCCTCACCGCGAGACCGACCGCGTCGCGACGAGCCCGCGCGACCTGTCGCGTCCCGACGTGGAGCCGCCGCCGTCCGCCTTCGTCTTCCGCACGGCGGCCAGCAGCACGACGAAGGCCAGGACATAGGCGCCGTCGGTCGGCTGCCACCGAACGAAGGACATCACGACCGACTGGATCGTGAGAAGAAGGAGCAGCTTGGGAAGCAGGCCGTTGAAGGTCCGGGCTCGGTCGTACACCGTCTGCACGAAAGCGCCGTACACGGCGCTGAAGAGCACGACACCGGGGATCCTGAAGTCGGCGTAGAAGTAGTAGAAGAGGGTGACGAAGGCGTTGAAGGGCCGGCCGGGAAGCAGCTCGATCCAGGTGTCCTGAGGCTGGTTCACGACCTGGGTGGTCGACTCCGCCGTCGATCCACCGAAGATCCCGACACCGTTGGCAACGAGGGTCACCACACCGTAGAAGAAGCTCGAGCCGTCCGTGTAGACCGCTTGGGTGTCGGTGACCGAGGTCCAGTGCGCGAGCAGCGGAAGCGGGATCGCGAAGTACGTGTACGCCTCGAACACCAGCGTGTTGCCACGGGAGAGCGTCACGAGCGTCACGACTGCAACCAGCACGAGCACCAGCGCAAGGGCGCGGCCACGACTCATCCGCACCCGGAGCCGGCCGTTGAGGGCCAGCAGCACCAGCAGCTGGACCACCGCGTAGACGAAGATGATCCGCCCGCCACTGGTGGCCAAATTCAGGACGATCGCGACCAGGAAGAGGGTGTTGAACCGTCGGTTCCGCTGCCCCTCGACCATGCTGTAGACGAAGATCGGCAGCGCTGCGAAGAGCACCGGCGAGACCACGACACGTCCCAGCAACGCACCGACGGTGAGTGCGTATTCGCCCGTCCCGTTGTAGCCCAGATAGGCGTTCCTCACGTCGGCCAGGGATCCTCCCGACGCCAGGATCGACAACGAGCCCCAGCGTGTGACCACGATGGTGACGATCGCCACCACCAGGACCCAGTTCATGAACCCGTACGAGATCCTCCACGCGGCCTGGCGCCGGCGCTGCACCGTTGCGGGATTGCGGAGGGACGCGGCATGCACGAGGCGGGCCATCACAGCGCCGGCCAGGATCGACGCACACCCTGCGAACACGATCAGGTAGGCCATGTCGGGGAACTGGTAGAGGCCGTAGAGGTGGAGGTTGGCCAGGAAGGAGACCAACGCGAACACCGCCAGCAGGATGGTGACGGGATTCAGCACACTTCGGTTCATCAGGTAGCTGACCACCGTGCCGGCGACCAGGAAGACGATCACCCACTCAGCCATCGCGGCCCTCTCGGCTACGCACTCTCCGCACCTCCGGCGACGAGTGGAGCGGGGGCCACCGCGCGCCTCTTGAGCCGCAGCGCGGGCTCCTCCACCAGGACCGCGCTCAGCCAGCCCAGCGCCGCGGTCGCCGCAAGGACCAGGCCGAGGTTCAGGAGCGAGGGGATCGTGGCGCCCAGGGCGAGGATCACGAACTGCTGGACCGGCCATCCCCACACATACACGCCGTAGGAGATGTCGTGCGGACCGATCTGGTTAATCGGCACGCTCCACGACAGGAAGAAGATGACAATGGCAAGAGCCACCGGCGCGAGCGAGAACTGGAACCCGAGCGCCGAGGACACCACGAACAGCGCAGCCGCCAGCAAGCTAGCCCACCTGCCGACAGGTACGCGCTCGCGTTCGAGCCACATGATCGCGCCAACGCAGAATGCAGCGCCCATCGTGCCGAGGTCAGACGCAACCTTCGGGATGGTGACCCAGGTCCCGACCTGCGCAGCGGCGGCCAGGGCCAGCCAGGCCACGCACAGGGACGGAACCAAGAACCGTCGAGGTATCACGGCGATGGCCACCGCGATCGCGACATAGCAGAACGCCTCGTAGATCAGCGTCCACGTGGCGCCGTTCCAGACCTCCAGTGGCAGACCGACCAGCGTCGAGCCGACGGAGTCCTGACGGAAGGGAAAGCCACCACCGAGCGGAAGGTTCGTGACGACGTACCGGACCGCACTGGACCACGTCCAGTGCCTTCCTTCGGTCAGCAACAGCGACAACGGTGAGACGACGAAGGCGATCAGCGCCGTCACGAACAGGAATGCGGGAAAGATCCTCAGGGCGCGATCCCGGGTGTACTCCCATGTGGAGCGAGACAGCCGGCTTCGCGTGATCAGGGCGCCGGAGATGATGAAGAAGCCGATCACTGACCACGTGCCGATGTTGGTACCGACCAGTGTGGGCTCGGAGCCCCGGCCCCGCAGCGGGTTGGCGTGGGAGTAGACGACCCCCGCCGCCATGATGAGACGTAGGACGTTGAGACTGTTCCGCCGGGGCTGGAATGTGCTTTCCAGCGTCACGGCAAGGCGCCTACTTGACGACATCTTGCCTCTTCCATGCACGCAACAGTCGGACCTGAACGAACCAGCTCCGCTTGATCGCAATGTAGAGGAGCTTGCGCGGGATGCTCGCCGGCTTGAGCGTGCCGCCGGTCAGGAGAGGGAGGCTGATGTCGAAGCGCGCCCTGAAGTCCAGGTAGGCGGCGCGTGAGGCCATGTCGGCTGGCGCAGCAGGGCTGGAGAAGACCGAGTTGATGGCGTCCTTGAGCAGCTCGACGGAGTACAGCTGGAGGACCGCGGGCGCCACGGGCGCGGCCATCGCCGTGGTGCGCAAGGTGTCGAATGCGTCGAGGATCTCCGGGCGAAAGCGCCGGGAGATGTTGCCGGGTACGTCGAGCCGGTAGTCGACCGTCGGTACATCGACGACGACGGCCCCATCGACGGCCTGGTAGAGGCGAATGAGCCATTCAGCGTCTGAACGCTTGACCAGACCGTCGGTGAAGAAGAGGCTCTCCTCGAGCAGGACCGAGCGGCGAACGAACTTCGCCCACGGCACACCCAGCACGAACGACGCCGAGACTCGTCCGTGCAGATACAACGACATCATCTCGTTGAGCAGCTCTGTTCCGGCACGCTCGCCTTCGAGCTCGCTCAGACCGTAGTGCTCGACCTCTTCGCCGGCCACGGTGATGCCGGCGCCCGCGGTCACGACCAGATCGTGATCGGCGTCGGCCAACGTCGCCAGTACTACCGCCATCTCCGCGCGACACCGGTCGTCCGGGTCGATGAACGCGATCCAGTCCTGGCTGGCCTCCTGGATTCCCCGATTGCGTGCGGTCGCCACGCCGGCATTGGTCTGCCGTACCAGTGAGATCCGAGTGTCGCGCTCAGGAAGCGTCGCAAGGAACGCGGTCGTGCGATCGTCAGTGGATCCATCGTCGACGACGACGATCTCGGACTCGGTGCCGAGTATGAGGACCGAATCGATCGCCTCCTCAACGAGTGCAGGATCCACGTTGTAGACCGGCATGACGAAGCTGATCATCTCGTCACGCGGTCCGGGAGGTGGCGTCGATGAGGCGCGCCTTGCGAGCGAGCATCTTGACGCCCTTCTTGATCTTCGGCTCGCCATCGACGTTGATGACCGGGATGCGTGCAACCTTCAGGTCAGGCTGGGACGCGACCCAGACGTTGAGCAGGCGCTCACCGAGATAGCCCATCGTTCGCTGCTGGTAGGCGGTTCGCTCGGCACTCGCTCCCAAGCGCTCAGAGGTCTCCTCAAGGATCGGAAAGAGCCAGCCCGCATACCTCTCGACGACCTCGCGCCGCGTCAGGAACATGTTGTAGAGCGAGAGGCCGCGGCCCGAGAAGACCCTGTCGTATCCGTCAAGGAAGTCGGGCGAAAGAGCGCTGAGCACGTCGCGGAGGGCATCGAGGTCCTCACCGTGATGAGCGTTTCGGTAGTGGGAGTCGATCGTCTCCACAACGTAGTGACGCCGTCGGGCGATCACCATGTCATTTCTCGAGAGCAGCCGATCGGCGTCATCCTCCGACATGATCTGCGACCCGTTTGGTCCGGCCGCCGATCCCTTGAAGTACCGGCGGTAATGACTCAAGCCGACGACGTCCGCGTCGAGGTTGCGCCATGCCCAGTAGAGAGCAGTCAGCTCGCAGTACGACTTGTTGAGCTCAGAGATGTTCTCGCCGTCGTCGTCCGGCTGATATCCCAGGTCCACCGGGTTGAGGGCGTGCCCGACATGCACCGGCAGGTAGAACGGGTCCACGGGGAGTTCCGTGGCCTTGTGCGACGCGACCAGCATGGGCATGGTTCAGACTCCGCTCGGATCTCATTCCGCGTTGTCGGGAACTGCAGTCGTTTCAGCTTCGGGGGCGTAGCCATATCCGTAGCCGTAGCCGTAGCCGTAGGACTTTCCCTTGACCGGCACTTTGTTAAGTACGAGGCCTGCCAGATGGGCGTCGACCTGCTCGAGCCGCTCGAGCGAGTGACGGACCTGCTCCTTAGTTACCTTCCCGTGGCTCAGTACGACGAGCGCGCCGTCCGACTTGGCGGCCAGCAGTGCCGCGTCGGTGACGGGAAGGAGGGGCGGGGCGTCGACGAGCACGATGTCGTACTCGTCGCGGGCGTGGGCGAGGAAGTCCGCCATGGCGTGGGACTGGATGAGTTCGGCGGGGTTGGGCGGGATGGGGCCGGAGGCGACGAAGTGGAGGCCGGATTCGTCGTGGACCTGGAAAACGTCGGGGGCCTTGATCTTGCCGACCAGGACGTTGGTGAGACCGACGGCCTCGTCCATGCCGAGGCGCTTGGCGGCCATGGGGCGGCGGAGGTCGCCCTCGACGAGGAGGGTGCGGGTGCCGCCCTGGGCGAGGCTGATGGCGAGGTTGACGGCGGTCGAGGTCTTGCCCTCGCCGGGGATGGCGGAGCTGACGACGAAGACCTTCTGCTGGCTGTCGACGTCGACGAACTGGAGGTTCGTGCGCAGCACGCGGAACGACTCCGCGCGCGGGGAGTGCGAGGGGACCTGGGTGAGGAGCGGGGTCTTGGTGGCCGCGGGGTCGTAGACGATCGTGCCCAGGGTGGGGGCGTCGGTGATCTCGGCGACGTCGTCGAGCGACTTCACCCGGGTGTCCAGGACCTCGCGCAGGACGGCGAGGCCGAAGCCGAGCATGAGGCCGACGACCAGGCCGAGGGCAAGGTTGCGCTTGGGCTGCGGCGAGACCGGTCCGTCGGACCGGGAGGCGTTGTCGACGATGGTCGCCTTGATCGGAGCCTCGGTCTGACCGTCCGGTGTCTCCAGCTCGCGGACCAGGTCCTTGAGCTGCTCGGCGTACGACTGCGCGATGTCCTGGGCCTGCGCGGGGTCGGGGTCGGTGACCGTGATGTCCAGGTTGACGGTGTCCAGCACCGCCTGGGCCGAGACCTTCTTGGTCAGCTCGGCCGGCTCGATCTTCAGACCGGTGTCGGCCTTGACCAGGTCGGCGAGCTTGCGGCTCTTGATCAGGTCGGCGTACGACTTCACACGCTGTGCCGAGAACTGGCCGCCCTGGAGCAGCTGGGTGTCATTGGTCTGCGCGGTGGTGACGAACAGGCGCGCGGTCGAGGCGTACTGCGGGGTCTGCACGGCGGTGAACACGCCGGCGGCCGCGGTGACCGCGGCGGCGATCACCAGGATCGATATCCAACGGCGGCGCAGCACGCGCAGGTAGTCACGGAGCTCCATGGCGGGCTCCCGTCTCGTGCATCGTCGGCAACATCGTCCCCATCATCGTCATCCCCCGCACGCGCTCGGCAACGTGCGCGCGCTGTCCTTCCGCTCGATCGTCGGCGTCACGGCCAGGTCGGTGTCGCCGGCCTGCCCCTTCCCGCTCGTCATCCTCCACGCCAGGTCGACGGTCTGGCCGGGCGCCAGCTGGACGTACGTCATCGCCACCGGGCGACCGTCCTGGTCGGCCTCGACGGTCTGCGAGGGCACCCCGTTGAACTCGAAGTCGCTGACCGCTCCCCCGGCCGGTCCGAAGACGCGGACGGCCATGAGCTGGGTGCCCGGCTTCGACCCGTAGTTGCCGCCACCGGTGATGTAGTCCGGCAGCGTGGCCGCGTCAGGTGGCGCGACCGAGGAGATCCGCGCCTTCGCGCTGTAGATCTGCGCCGATCCCCGGCAGGCGGTGGGGCTGACCTCGACGTCGTAGCGCAGGTAGTACGACATCTTCGCGCCGGTCATGTCGTTGAAGGTCACCGCCACCTGCGGGCGCTCGCCCTTCGCGTCGGTGCCGAACTCACCCGCGATCGACGTGCCCGCCAGCTCCCGCTGAACCCCTTCGTCGAAGGAATGCACCAGGATCCGGCGCTCGTCGGTCGCGCGGCCCAGCGCCTTGAGCACGCCGGTCGGGTTGCCGAGGCCGGCGGTGAACTTCGTGAAGGTCGCCGCCGCGACGTCGGCGAAGAAGGCGTCCTGGCGGTCCGGCTCGGGCAGGCGCAGATAGGTGTTGTGGAGCAGCTCGTCGACGGCGTTCTCACCGCTGATCTCGACCCCGTCGACGCTCACCGGACCGGTCGCGTCGAGGAGGTACCCGATCGCCACGGCGTCCAGGAGCACGACGCCGTCGACCCGCTGCTTCGGGAACTCCTGCTCCCAGCGGGCCTTCAACAAGGCGGCGGCCCGGGCGGTGTCGGGCGTCATCGTCGCGTTCACGGCGTAGGTGCCGAGCACGTCGCCGTACAGCGTCTGCTCGGCGTCGCTCAGCGGCAGCACCGGGCCAGCTGCCTCGCCGAGCGAGGCGGCGGCGACGTGGTTGCGCAGCTCGAGCCGGCCGTCGGTCGCGTCGACGTACGACACCGCGCCGGCCAGGCCGCCGGTGCCGCGGATCTCGGCGTTGTTCTCGAAGACCAACAGGTAGTTGCGCGGTCCGTCGGCGCCGAGCATGGTCGGCAGGACCTGGGTCGCGATGTCGGCCGACGCGAGGGCGTGCGACGCCTTGGCGACCTGGTCGCGGAAGTCGGTGAACTGGCGGTGCAGACGACCGACGAAGCCGCCCGCGTCGACCTCGGCGAGCTCCGCGTCAGCCGCCGCGAACGCACGGTGCGCCTGCGCGACGGGAGCAGTCAGCTCCTCGGCGACGCCCACGTCGAGCGCGCCGTCCTTGGGCAGCAGCTCCTCGAACCGGTCCGAAGCGGTCACCAGCGGCTCGATCCCCTCGTCGGCCAGATCGTCCAGCACCCGGCTGGTGGTCTCGATCCCCCGGGCGTCGTCACCGAGGAAGGGCACCTTGGTCAGCACCCACCAGGTCGGCCCCGCGGTGCGGTCGGCCGCCGACGAGCTCGCGGTCCGCAGCGCCGCGAGCTCACGGTCGAGAGCGGCCGTGTCCCGCGCCTCGACCGCGTCCTGGATGCGCTGCGCGCTGTCCACCGCGTCGTTGAGGTCGCGATTGACCTGCCACGCCGTCCAGGCCGCCCACAGCAGCACGACGACGAGAACAGCGACACCCCCACCGATCCAGACCTTCCTGGACCTCAGCATCGCTCTCCGCCTCTCCACGCCCCATGCACGGGAGAGGACCCCGGGGGGCGTACCCACGGGGCCCTCTCACCGATGACTCTCGGCCGCCGACGGCGGCCGCGGATCACTTGACCTTGACGGTGACCTTGTACTTGTCGGCCTTGAAGACACCGGTCGCCTGGTACTTGACGGTGCACTTCCACTTGCCCTTGGCGAGCTTGCCGGTCTTGGCGATGCCCTTGCCGTTGAGGGCGCCGACGCGCTTGACCTTGGCCTTGCCCTTCTTGCACACGACCTTGGCGTTGCCGGCCGGGGTCACGTTGCCCGCGGCGGTCAGCTGGATCTTCGCCTTCTTGTTGGCCTTGGCCTTGGTCTTCGCCGGAGCGGACACGACGACCGTGCCGGTGTACGGGTCGGCCTGCGCGACCGACGTGGTCCCCACCAGACCCAGCGTCATCAGCGCGACAGCAAGCAGGCCGAGAACGAGCTTCTTCATTACGCAATGCCCCCTAAGACATGTTCGGGTTCCCCACCCCGGGCGTCCCTCGTCCGAGTGCAGGCGACCATCACCCTCTCACGAATCCTTGCAAAGTTCAGAAACCGATCGAAAAAAGCCGTGACACTCCGGTGACAAGGAGGTTTCCGGCGAGGACAATCCCGCCTGACCGCACCGGAGGTGGTCCTCCAAAAAGAGGACCACCGACCGTCTCAGCGCCCGGGACGGAAGTGCAGGCCCACCTCGGGGTCGACCACGACCTCCTGGGCGGCCGGCAGGCCGTCGACGACGAGAGGCGCGGCGACGTCGGTGTTGCGCTTGAGCAGCGCCAGCGCGATCGGGCCGAGCTCGTGGTGGCGGGCCGAGGAGCCGACGAAGCCGGCCGCGCGACCACCGCCCTCGGGCAGCACCTCGGTGCCGGGCGCCGGGAGCCGGTTCTCGGACCCGTCGAGGTGGAGCAGGGTCAGCCGCCGGGGCGGGCGGCCCAGGTTGTGGACCCGAGCGACCGTCTCCTGGCCGCGATAGCACCCCTTGTCCAGGTGGACGGCGCCCCACGGCCGGTCCACGATCCACCCGACCTCGTTGGGGATGGTGCGCTCGTCGGTGTCGATGCCGAAGCGCGGCTCGCCGCGCTCGATGCGCAGCGCCTCGAAGGCCCACAGGCCCGCGGCCGGCCCCGCCGCCTCGGCGTACGACGCCAGCTGGTCGCGGGGCACCAGGTCGTAGCGTCCCTCACCGGCCGGGCGCCAGGCGACGGCGAGGTCGCCGGTCGCGTCGGTGATCTCGACGCGCATCATGAAGCGCATCCGCTCCAGGAACCCGATCAGGGCCGCCCCGCGGCCGGGCTCGGTGTGGGCGGTGAACGCCTCGCCGTCGTCGACGCCGGCGAAGGCGTGCTCGACGTGTCCCTGGGGCGAGAGGACGAGCGCGGAGACCCACTGCCCCGGCTCGAGTCCCTCGAAGTACTGGGTGGTCAGCGAGTGCAGCCAGGTCAGCCGGTCGGGGCCGGCGACCCGGAGCACGTCGCGGTGGGACAGGTCGACGAAGCCGTCGCCGGCCGCGAGGGCCCGCTGCTCGCCGTACAGGCTGCCGTAGTGGGCCGCGACGGCCGCGTCGATGCCCTCGCCGGCGACGGCGCCGGGGAGCTGGAGAAGGGGGGAGGTCATGTCAGGTCCCGGTAGTGTTCGAGGAGTCGGGTCAGGGTGCCGAGGGCTGTCTGCATCTCCTCGATGTGTGCCGGGTCGAGCGTACGGAGCATCTCCTTGATCTCGGTGCTCGACACACCCGAGGTGCGTGGCAGGTACCTCACCTCGCAAACGTCGCCGAGGTCGTCGAACTTCCCGGCCCAGTCGTCGCCCATCACGAACAGGTCGACGCCGTGCTCGACGACGTCGGAGCGCTTCTGGTCCCAGGACCGCTCCGGGAGGACCAGGTCGACGCCCTTGATGGCGCCCACGATGGCCGCGCGGTCGTCGTACGAGACGACGGACCGCTTGCCCTTGCCGGCGTTGAACTCGTCGGTGGACACGCCGACGATCAGCCGGTCGCCCAACGCGGCCAGGCGCTCGATCAGGCGCAGGTGACCGATGTGGAACAGGTCGAAGGTGCCGTAGGTCAGCACGGTGGTCACGAGGTCGCTCCTTCACAGCGGGCGCAGCGCCCGAAGACGGTCAGGTGGCCGAGGTCGGGGACGAAGCCGCGGGTGGTCAGGGCCGCCACGAACGGCGCCGCCTCCTCCTCGTCGACCGAGATCACCTCGCCGCAGCCGCGGCACACGAGGTGGAAGTGGGTGTGCCCCCGGGTCGAGTGGTACGTCGCGGCGCGGTCCGACAGGTGGGCGTGCCGGATCAGGCCCAGCTCCTCGAGCACCTCCAGCGTGCGGTAGACGGTGGACGCGTTGATCGTGCTCACCGTCTGCTGGACGTGGGCCAGCACCTCGTCGGGGGTGGCGTGGCCCAGCTCGTCGACCGCGCCGAGGATCAGCTCGCGCTGGGGCGTGAGCCGGTAGCCCCTCTCGCGAAGGGCCGCGCGCCAGTCGGCCTCGTCAGGCACGCTTGAGCCTCGCCCACAGGTGCGGCTGGAGCGGCTGGCCCATGGCGGCCATGTCGAAGGCGTAGAGCAGGTCGCCCTCGACGTTGCCGTACAGGCGCTTGCCGGCGACGTACTCCTTGGCGGTCTCGGTGCGCGCGACCGCGTCGGTGGTCCACTCGAACTTGCCGTTGTCGGCCTCGCCCTCCCAGATCTCCGCGATGCCCGTGTTGTGGGTCAGCAGGATCTCGAAGCGGCCCTCGCCGACGCCGCGGATGAAGCCGGTCTCGATCGCGGCGTCGCGGACCTTCTCGTTGTTCTCGTCGACGACCCACGCCCGCGCCATGTAGTGGAAGAACGGCCGCCCGTCGTGGGTGAAGATCAGCTCCTGGCCGAACTGGAAGGGCTCGATCGTCGGGTAGTCGCCGTGGCCGTTGCCGCGCCAGGTGCCGAGCATCCACGCGATCGGACCGCAGTTCGGGTGCAGGTTGTCGGGAAGTTCGAAGGCCACGACCGATGATTCTAGTGCGCCCCGACGGGCGCATGCGGTGACGTCGGGCATGCACAGGTCCCACCCGGACCTGCTCCGTCCACAGGCCCGGACGCAGTGCCGACCTCGGATCACCTTCGGATGCTGTGCTGCTCTCCATGAACTGGCTGCTGCTCATGCTGACGCCGGGAACGGCGTTCCTGGGCGCAATGGCCGGTCATCTGCTCACCCGCAGGAGTGCGGTCGAGCTGGACCGTTGGCGCAAGCGGGAGGAGACCATGCGGATGCTGAGATGGACCGTCGAGCTCGCCCTCGATGAGCAGGAGATGCGCCAGGACGCGGGGATGGACATCCTCGAGGCACTCGAGGACTCTCCTCTGCTGGACAACGCCGACCAACGTTTCGTGATGCGAGCCACCGACGCCGCCATGGCCGCGAGCACGCGCGAGCGCCGGCGTCCCTGACGGCAGGGCTGGCATACTGACAGGAGGAGGTAGGACGCATGGAGATCGAGCTGGTGGACAACCCGAGCAGGGCCTCGATCAAGGCCGCGCGCATCCACGTCCGCGTCTCGCGGAAGCTCGGCGAGCCCCTCAACGAATGGGTCTTCCGCCTGGCGGCGATCCGACTCCCCGACGACGTGGACGGGTACGACGAGGAGTTCAGGAACTGAGGCGTCGGCCGACTCAGCCTGCATTCACCGATCTGCCGCTACTGCGCGCCACCAGCTGGGCACGCTCGCGGCGTTGCGGACGCTCGATGGTGCAACCAGACCGCCGTCGCGCCCGCGCCTTGCGATCGCACCCATCTGGTGACGCTCGCTACGCGGCAGACCGGTGAATCCAGGCTCAGCCTCGATCCGTGGCTGGCATAGGCTCGGGCCATGTCACGCAGCCTCGTCGTCAAGGTCACCTGCGGAGCCGACGACCCGGAGCGCTGCAACCAGGCCTTCACCGTGGCCGGCGCGGCCGCCGTCTCGGGCGTCCCGGTCTCCCTGTGGCTGACCGGCGAGGCCGCCTGGCTGGCCGTGCCGGGCCGGGCCGCCGAGCTCGAGCTGCCGCTCGCGACGCCGCTGCCGGACCTGATCGAGGCCGTCCTGGCCACGGGCTCGGTGACGGTGTGCGCGCAGTGCGCCGCGCGCCGCGCGCTCACGGAGGGCGACCTGCTGGCCGACGTACGGATCGCGGGGGCGCCGGTGTTCGTCGAGGAAGTGCTGGGCGAGGGCGTCCAGGCGCTCGTCTACTGAGAACTCCTTCTGAGAGGGTTCTCCCATGCGTCGCGCCACCGCCCCGCTCCTGGCGGCCGCCCTGACGGTCGCGCTGGCGGTCGGGCTGGGCGCCTGTGACCAGTCCGGCTCCAAGCCGAAGTACGTCGCCCTCGGCGACTCCTACGTGGCGGCGCCGGGCATCGGCTCGGCCGCCTTCCCACGCGGCTGCGGCCGCTCGAAGAACAACTACCCCCATCGCCTCGCCCAGCACGCCGGCCTCGACCTCACCGACGTCAGCTGCTCGGGCGCACCGACGGAGGCGATCGAGGACGAGCAGGCCGTGCTCGGCCAGCAGGTGCCACCGCAGATCGACGCGGTCGACACCGACACCGACCTGGTGACGATCGGGCTCGGCTTCAACGACCTCGGCATCTCCGTGCGGGTGTTCGTCAGCTGCGTCCAGCTCGCGACCACCGACCCCGGCGGCACGCCCTGCACCGACGCGGACGCCGCCGCGGGCGACGAGGACCTGGCCGCGGCGCTGGGACAGATCACCGACCGCCTGACGGCGACGATCGACGCCGTCCGGGACCGCGCGCCGGACGCGAGGATCATCCTCGTCGGCTACCCGTCGATCTTCCCGGAACGCGAGACCTGCCGCGAGCTCGGCATCGCCGAGGGCGACCTTCCCCTCGTGCGCGGGGTCATCGACGGCCTCAACCGCTCGGCCGAGGAGGCGGCCGCGGCGAAGGGCGCGACCTATCTCGACACCGCGACCCCGAGCCGCGGCCACGACATCTGCTCCGACGACCCGTGGATCGCCGGCACGGCGCCGGCGAAGGGCCGGCGCGGAGTCGCCTGGCACCCGTACGCCGAGGAGCAGGCCATGGTCGCCGACCTGCTCGCCGACCTGGTCTGATGGGCGACTGATGCGCGCGGTCCTCCAGCGGGTCAGCTCCGCCTCCGTCGTGGTCGACGGCGTCGTGGTCGGCGCGATCGACTCCCCCGGCCTGCTCGTCTACCTCGGCGTCACGCACTCCGACGGCGCCGCCGAGGTCGCCTGGACGGCCCGCAAGGTCCGGGACCTGCGCATCCTCGACGGCGAGCGCTCGCTCGCTGAGACCGGCGGTCCGGTGCTCGTCGTGTCCCAGTTCACCCTGTACGGCGACGCCCGCAAGGGCCGGCGCCCCACCTGGGTCGCGGCCGCCCCCGGCCCGGTCAGCGAGCCGCTCTACGAGGCGGTGTGCGCCGCGCTGGAAGCGGCCGGGACGCCTGTCCGCAAGGGCGTCTTCGGCGCGGACATGAAGGTGAGCTCGGTCAACGACGGACCGTTCACGGTGCTGCTCGAGACTCCCTGAGCCCCGGCGCGAGATAGCGCGCCGACTCCTCGACGCCGGTGACCAGCCGCTCCCGGTCCGCGGCGACCATCGCGGCGACCGTCTGCGCCATGCCCAGGCGCGGCTCCCACCCCAGGTCCCGGCGCAGCGGCTCCGGATCGCCGGCCAGGACCGCGGCGTCCGCGGGCCGCACCAGGGCCTCGTCGACGTCGACCAGCGGCCACGGGTCGTCGATGCCGGCCGCCCCGAACGCGAGCTCGACCACCCGCCGCAGGCTGGTGACGACGCCGGTCGCGACCTCGTAGTCGGCCGGCGTATCGGCCCCCATCATCATCCGCATCGCGCGGACGTGGTCGGCCGCGGCGCCCCAGTCGCGCTCGATGTCGAGCGCACCGAGGGCGAGCCGCTCCTGCCGGCCGAGCGCGATGGCGGCCGCCGCCCGCGTGATCTTCCGTACGACGAACCGCGGGCGCCGTACCGGGCTCTCGTGGATGTGGAGCACCGCCGCGACGGCGAACCGGCCCGCCTCGCGCGCCGCGATGACGGCGTCGTGGGCGCGCTGCTTGCCGCGCGCGTAGGGGCTGCCGGCCGCCGTACCCGACTGCTCGGCCGACGCCGCCTGCAAGAAGCGCGCCTCCGGGACCGCGGCGAGGGCGCGCAGCATCGCCACGGGGGCCGTGCCGTTGAGGGCCAGCGCCGTCTCCGGGTCGCCCCACGAGTCGCCCACCGACGACATCGCGGCCAGGTTGTAGACCTCCGCCGGGCGCACCTCGCGCACCAGCGACGCGAAGCCCGCGTGGTCGGCCAGGTCGAGGCCGACCAGCTCGACGTCCGCCAGGTAGGGCCGCATGGCCACGGCGGCCGCGGATCCCGGCCGGTGCGTGCCGACGACGCGGATGCCCTCCGCGGCCAGCAGCCGCGCGAGATGGACGCCGTCCTGGCCGGTCACCCCGGTGACGAGCGCGACCCGGCGGGTCAAGGTCAGGGCCGCTCGGCGCGATGCCGCACGAGCCGCGCCATGCTCTCCAGATCGGCGTCGACCATCAGCCGTGCCAGCCCCTCGACGTCGGTCTGCGCCTTCCAGCCCAGCAGCTCGCGCGCCTTGCTCGCGTCACCGATCAGCGCGTCCACCTCCGAGGGGCGCTCGTAGGACGCGTCGTAGCGGACGTGGTCCTCCCAGTCGAGCCCGGCGTGCGAGAAGGCGTACGCGCAGAACTGCCGCACGGTCGTCCCGACGCCGGTCGCCAGCACGAAGTCCTGGGGCTGGTCGTGCTGCAGCATCTGCCACATGCCCTCGACGTACTCCTTGGCGTAGCCCCAGTCGCGCACGGCGTCCAGGTTCCCGAGGGTGAGGTGGTCGGTGATCCCCAGCTTGATCGAGGCGACGCCGAGGGTGATCTTGCGGGTCACGAAGCTCTCGCCGCGCCGCGGCGACTCGTGGTTGAACAAGATGCCGGAGACCGCGAACAGGTCGTACGCCTCGCGGTAGTTCACCGTCACCCAGTGGGAGTAGAGCTTGGCCGCGCCGTAGGGCGAGCGCGGGTAGAAGGTCGTCGACTCGTTCTGGGGCGGCGGCGTCGCGCCGAACATCTCCGAGGTCGACGCCTGGTAGAACCGGCACTCGATGCCCGAGGCGCGGATCGCCTCGAGGAGGCGCAAGGTGCCGACCGCGTCCGTGGAGGCGGTGTACTCGGGCATCTCGAAGGAGACCTTGACGTGGCTCTGCGCGCCCAGGTTGTAGACCTCGGTCGGCTCGATCAGCCGGACCAGGTTGACCAGGCTCACGCCGTCGGTGAGGTCGCCGTAGTGCAGGTGCAGGCGCGGGTCGTCGAGATGGTCGATCCGGCTCCGGTTCAGGGTGGAGTGGCGCCGCACGAGGCCATGGACCTCGTAGCCCTTCGCCAGCAGGAGCTCGGCGAGGTAGGAGCCGTCCTGGCCGGTGATGCCGGTGATGAGAGCACGCTTGTCCACGAGGCCGCACCCTACTAGGGAAAGGCCACGCAGCCGAGCCTCAGCCGCGGGTCAGCCGCGGGTCAGCCGCAGCCCCAGCAGGTACATCTCGCAGCCCAGGCAGAACGCGAACACCGCGTTGAGGAAGGCGGCGACGAACGCGAACGCGGCGAAGACCTGGCCGAGGAGCACGGCGCCGGTGGCGAAGCCGATCGTCGCGACGACCGCGAAGACCAGGCCGACACCTTGGGCGAAGCGCGGCGGAGCCGGGTCCTCGAGGTGGTCGGGGGCGGCGAGGCGGGGGCGGACCAGGCGCCGGAAGAGCAGGCCCGTCGGCGTGCGGTGGACGCCGAGCCCCGCGCCGATCGCGAAGAGCACCGCCTGGACGCCGGTCAGCACGGCGGCGACGCCGGGCGCGGCGTCGGAGAGCAGCAGCGCGACGGCGAAGACGACGAGGGTGATCGCGGCGGTGAAGCGCGGGCCGCGGGGGTCGATGCCGGCGGTCGTGCCGGCGGGGGTGGTGGCGGTCATCAGGACTCCTGGAGCGCGGGGAGGGCGGCGAGGACCTGCTCGCGGCGCGGGGCGCCGGCGGCCCGGGTGAGCTCGTGGCCGTCGCCGTCGAGCACCAGCGTGGTCGGCGTACGGCGCACGTCGAGCGCGCGGACCAGGTCGAGGTGCTCCTCGGCGTCGATCTCGACGTGGACGACGCCGTCGACCTTGCCGGCGACGTCGGCGAGCACCACGCGGGTGGTGCGGCACGGGGCGCAGAAGGCGCTGGAGAACTGGAGCAGCGTGGCCCGCTCCCCCAGCTCGGCGTCGGGCACGGAGGCGGTGACGCTCGACCACGCGGCGCCGACGGCGGGGGCGGCCGCGAAGCTGCCGTCGGTACGGCGGCGGTGCAGCCCGAAGCCGACCGCGACGACGACGGCGATCAGGAGCAGCACGAGTCCGGGGTTCACAACTCTCCTTCAACCACGACGGCGGCCCCCGGATTCCGGGAGCCGCCGCCGACGTACATCACAGCCTCGCAGGGGCCTCAGAGCGAGATCAGGACCTCGGCCACCGAGCCGGTCTGCGCCTGCACGACGCGGTCGACCGGGTCGGCCTTGGGGGCCAGGGTGCGCAGCGTCCACTGGCCGTCGCCGGCGAAGAACCGGAAGTGGCCGGTCGCGGAGGTGGGGACCTCCGCGGTGAACTCGCCGGTCTGGTCGAGCAGGCGGACGTAGGCGCTGGCCACCGGGGTGGCGGCGTCGCCGCTGCCGCGCACGACCTGACCCTGGATCACGGCCTCCTTGGCGACGTTGACGCCGTCAAGCGAGAGGCCGCCGACCTTCGCGCCGCACATCAGGCCCGGGTCCCGTCAGCCAGTCCGGGCTCGTCGCCGAGCGCGATCGGAACGCCGACCAGCGAGCCGTACTCGGTCCACGAGCCGTCGTAGTTCTTGACGTTCTTCTTGCCGAGCAGCTCCTGCAGCACGAACCAGGTCAGCGAGGAGCGCTCACCGATGCGGCACAGCGCGATGGTGTCCTTGTCCTCGTCGAAGCCGACCTCGGCGTACAGCGCCTGCAGGTCCTCGTCGGACTTGAAGGTGCCGTCGTCGTTGGCGTTCTTGCTCCACGGGACGTTGACCGAGGTCGGGATGTGGCCGGCGCGCTGCGACTGCTCCTGCGGGAGGTGGGCCGGGGCGAGGAGGCGGCCGGCGTACTCGTCGGGGCTGCGCACGTCGACCAGGTTCTGGGCGCCGATGGCGGCCACGACGTCGTCACGGAAGGCGCGGATGGAGCGGTCCTGCTCCTGGGCGGTGTACGTCGTCGCGGCGCGCTGCGGCAGCTCGTCGGTCAGCTCGCGGCTGTCGAGCTCCCACTTCTTGCGGCCGCCGTCCATCAGCTTGACGTCCTGGTGGCCGTACAGCTTGAAGTACCAGTAGGCGTAGGCGGCGAACCAGTTGTTGTTGCCGCCGTAGAGGATCACGGTGTCGTCGTTGGCGACGCCGCGCTCGGACAGGAGCGCCTCGAACTGCTCCTTGTTGACGAAGTCGCGACGAACCTGGTCCTGCAGGTCGGTGGTCCAGTCGAGCTTGATGGCGCCCTTGATGTGACCCTTGTCGTAGGCCGTGGTGTCCTCGTCGACCTCGATGACGACGACCTTGTCGGTGCCGAGGTTGTCCTCGACCCACTGGGTGGAGACGAGCGAATTGTCGCGGCTCATGGTGATTCCTTCTGGTGGTTGCGATGGTGCGGTACGACGGACGATGCTGCGGCGCCTGCTCGGGACGAGCAGCACGACGAGCGCACAGGACGACGCCTGGGCGCGCGAGAGCGCCACGGAGACGACGGGTGAGCCGGCAGGAGCCGGGGAGACTCAGAGACCCGTCAGCAGGGTCGACACAGCGCCGAGCTGACGCGGCAGTTGTCCACCGCGCGCCGCTTGGTCAGCAGCAGGGTCGTCGACATGAGACAGAGCCTAGGCGGCTTTCCGCGATCCACGAACTCGGCTTCTCGAATGGCGAGACGGCTATCCAAATATTGAGACTGCCGTCCGGCGGGACCGGGTGGCCCCGCCGGACGGCGGTCGCGGTCAGGCTGTGATCAGCGCTTGCGGAAGGTGAACACCGCCTTCGCCGGCAGGTACGCCGCGGAGCCCGCGTAGGTGGCCTTGACCTCGTGGGTGCCGCGCTTGAGGGCCTTGGGGGCCTTGCACTTCGCGACCCCGTTCGCTCGGATCTTCGCGACGCACAGCAACCTGCCGCCGCTCTTGAACTTGATCTTCCCGGTGGCGCCGGGAGCGAGCCTCGCCTTGAGCACGGCCGCCTCGTTGCGCGCGACCGTGGACCTCTTGGCCTTCGCCGACAGCAGCGGGTCGGCCTTGGCCGGCGGCCCGGCGACCGGGGGCTGCCCGACCTTCAGCACGAAGGAGCGCTGCGACTCGCGGTGGGCGTCGTCACCGTCGTAGACCGCCGTGATCACGTAGTCGCCCGGCGGCGGCAGCGTGCGCACGACGCAGGTCGCGACTCCGCCCGAGACACTCGCCTCGCACAGCACGTCCTCGCCGTTGAGGAAGCGGACCTGGCCGGTGGCCCCGGTCGGTCCGACCTGCGCGGTCAGCGTCAGGTCGGTCCCGAAGGTCGCCGACGTGGTGGCCACCGTGAGCGACGTGTCGGCACGGGAGTCGACCGGCTCGACGACCCGGACCACCCGCGAGGCGATCGCCTGGTTGCCGTTCTTGTCGGCCACCAGGTAGGTCAGCGCGTAGCTGCCGGCCTTGTCGACGTCGACCTCGCCGACCACGTCGACCTCGGCGGTGAGGTCACCGTCGGTGTCGTCGGTCGCGCTCACGCCGGCGAGCGGGTCGAAGGTCTTCCCGACCGTCACCGTCGTCTCCTCCGGCACCTCGATCCTCGGCGCCGTCACGTCGGTGCCGGCGGCCGTGGCGCGGAACACCGTGCCGAACTGGCGGATCGCGCCGATCCGCTCACCCGACTCGGTGCTGCTCTGGGCCGTCCACGCGTAGACCTCACCCTCGGTCAGGCCCGTCCACGTCACGCTCGCCGGCCAGCCCGACCTCGCCTTCTGCACGCCGATCACCTCGTCGGTGGGGGTGACCACCGTCAGGCCGTCCGTGGCGAAGGTCGTGGTGCGGCTGGACAGGTCGACCGGCAGGGTCAGGTTGTCCTCGGCGCTGTTGTAGCGGTTGCGGTCGTCGTACTCGGTCGCCCCGAAGTCGTCGAAGTGCGGCGAGTAGGTGTCGATGCTGACCTCGGCACGGTCGACGTCGAACTGCAGCAGCCGCAGCCAGCTGGCGCCGAACTGGAGCAGGTCGCTCGCCTTGTGGTCGGTGACGCCGTCGCCGTCGAGGTCGATGTTGCCGGAGCTGTCGACCTTCTCGGGCCACAGCTCGCCCGCGGACACCTTGTAGAACTGGTAGTCCGCCAGCAGCTCGACGACGTTGTGCTGCACCGTCGCGCCGACGCCCGTCTTCAGGTTGGTCCCGACGCCGTGCTCGTGGCCGGCGAGGATCAAGAAGACGTTCGGGTTGGCGCTGACCACCTCGTCGTAGAGCTTCGAGCCGTCACCGGAGAAGCTCGCGCCGCGGCCGTCGGGGGCCGTCGACGGAGCGAGGTAGGCGTGGGTCAGCAGGATGCCGTTGCGGTCGGGGTAGCGCGCGAACACCGAGCTCGCCCAGTCCGCCTCCGCCTGCGTGACGCCGTACGACAGGCCGACCGCGACGAAGTCGAGGCCGCCGGCGGAGAACAGGACGTAGTTGTTCTGGTTGTCCTGGCCGGGCGTGCTGACCGCGCCCTGGCTGTCGGTCGTCTCGTCCCACGCGTGGTACGACGCGCCCTGCGGCCACGACTGCGCGGCGGCGTAGTAGCGCCCCGGCCCGTAGTACTGGTTGAACCGCGAGGTCGGACCGGTCTCGTTGCCGAGCTGGTTGTCGTGGTTGCCCGCGATCACCTGGTTGGGGATGCCGGAGCCGTCGAGCGTGGCCTGGGCGCCGGAGGTGAACTCGAACTCCCGGGTGACCTGCGCGTCCAGGCCCGGGTAGAGCAGGTCGCCGGAGCCGTTGGTGGCGAGCGGGTCGTAGTAGTCGTTCTCGATCACGTCGCCGGTGTGCCCGGCCCACGCGATCTTGCGGGGCCCCGCCTGCTCGGCGATCCAGTCGGTGGTCGCCTCATATGCCTTCGCCCAGATCGCCTGCTCCTCGGCCTTCATCAGATCGGCCGGCTCGGCCACGCCGTCCCAGTCGTCGTACGTGCCTCCGGCAGCGCCCTCGGCGAGGTACTGGGTGTCGGTGAAGTGGGCCAGCGAGAAGTCGTAGTCCTCCAGCTTCTCGAAGCCGTCCTTGTCGTCGGCTGCCTTCGCGTCGCGCGGGGCGAGGTCGTCGGCGAACGGGTCGGTGCCGAGCACCAGCAGGTGGACGGTGCCCTCGTCGACCATCGCCGGGCGCACGACGGCGTTGAGGACGGTGTCGCCGTCCTGGACGCCGCGCGCCGTGGCGAGCTCCACCCACCGCGAGGTCTCGGTGTTCCAGGCGCGCAGGGTGACCGACCGCTCCGGGTCGACCACGCCCTTCCACACGACCTGCTGACCGGTGAGCGCCGGGCCGACCTCGACGTCGAAGCGCTGGAACGGGAGGTCCCCGCTGGTGGCGCTGGCCTTCGCGTCGCCGTCGTCGGGGACGAGGCGGCCGGTGATCGGCTGCTCGTCC
Organism: Nocardioides sp. S5-5; assembly: GCF_054954065.1. Classification (NCBI taxonomy): domain Bacteria; kingdom Bacillati; phylum Actinomycetota; class Actinomycetes; order Propionibacteriales; family Nocardioidaceae; genus Nocardioides; species Nocardioides sp. S5-5. The sequence continues at coordinate 1,015,711 of NZ_CP199913.1, read as the reverse complement.
TCGTGGTCGAACTCGAGGGTCGTCGGGACCTGCTTCACCACGCCCTGGACCCCGCCGTCGGCGACGGTCGCCGTGGCCGCGCGGAAGGTGGTGGTGACGTCGCCGCCGTCGGGGCTGGTCGCGATCGCGGAGAGCTGGACGACGCCCTTGCCCTCGCCGGCGTCGGTACCGCCGCCGGTGGGGATGGTGTCGGACTCGAAGGGGATCTCGAAGTCGATCTCCTTGCCGAAGACGTCGACAGCGGTGGCGGTGACGGTGTGCGCGCCCGCCCTCAGGCCCGGGCCCACCTGGTCGCCCACGGCGACGGGCTCGCCGTCGAGCAGGTAGGTCCAGCCGGTGGCGTTGTCCTGGTTGGCGATGTCGAGGTCGAGCTCGACGGGCGCGGACAGGTGCTCGCCCGCCGCCGGCACGGACCCGGTGAGGGCGACGGCCGCGTCCGGGTACTCGCCGAAGGCGGCGATGTCGAGGGCCTTGATCTCGGTGTCGTTCAGCGCGCGGCCGTAGATGCGGGCGTTGGCCAGCTTGGCCTGCGCATAGAACTGCGCCCCGCCGTTGGGCGAGGAGTCCGCGCCGAGGGTCCAGGCGCGCGCCGTCGCGTTGGGCAGGGTCAGCGCACCGGTGGCCGGCGTGGTGGCGGCGAGCTCGCCGTCGACGTACAGCCGGATCTCGGTGCCGGTCCACACGCCGACGACGTGGTACCAGCGGTTCGCGCTGATGGTCGCGCGTGCCGTCTTGTAGCCACCGCCGATGTGCGCCATCAGGCCGACCATGTCCTGGTTGATGTAGATGGAGTAGCCGCCGGCCTCCTTGCCCGAGCACAGGTCGACCTCGGCCGCGGGCGGCAGCGGGCCGGTGTAGCGGAAGGTGCACTCGAGGCTGACCGCGTTGCTGATCTCGCCCCAGTGCGGGGTGAGGGCGTAGCCGTAGGCGGCGGTGCCGTCGAGGGTCGCGACGTCGCGGCCCAGCGCCGGGTCGTGCGCGATGCGCGGGCTGCCGAAGGTCGTCACCTCCAGTCCGCGGACCCGCTCGGTCGGGGTGCCGTCGGCGAAGTCGACGTCGAGGACGTCCGCCGTCGGGGTGGGTACGACGGTGTCCCACTCCCCGGCGAGGGCCTTCACCTCGTCGGCCGTGACCGCCCGGGAGAAGACGCCGGCCGCAGCGAAGGTGCTCGGCGGGGCGGGCTGGCCGATCCCGGTCGGGCTGGCGTCGGCGCCGACGATGAAGCGCCGCGCGGTCGCCACCGGGAAGGTGAGGGCGCCGCTCGCGGCCGTCGTCTGGGCCAGCTGGCCGTTGACGTACAGCCTGATCTGGCTGCCGTCCCAGGTCGCGACGGCGTGGTACCAGCGGTTGCCCTCGATCGGGGTCAGCGCGCTCTTGTAGCCGCCGCCGATGTATCCCATGAAGCCGAGGTTGCCGCCGGTCACGTACATCGACAGCCCGCCGGCCTCCTTGTCGGAGCACAGGTCCATCTCCCGGACCACCGGCATCGCGGTGTCGACGCGGAAGACGCACTCGAAGCTGACCCCGCCGGTCAGCTTGGGCCACTGGTCCTCGAAACCGAAGCCGACCGCGTCGTCGACGCCGTCGACGCTCATCACCGGGCCCTGCTTGGCGTCGGTCCCGTACGTCGGGGTGCCGTAGGTGATCGGCGCCAGCGACTGGGCGGCGTCGGTGGGCACGCCGCCGGCGAACGAGACGTCGAGGACGTCGGGGGTCGGCGCCGGGTCGGCGCCGGGTGCCGCCTGGGGCACCAGCGTCGGGGCTGCGGGTGGGGCGGCCTGGCTCGGGGCGGCCAGCAGGCCACCCGAGGCCACGGACACGGCGACCAGGGTGGTCGCGAGCAGCCGGAGCCTGCGCATCGGTCGTGCGGGCACGACGGTTCTCCTCAGGGGTGGGGGGTGGGGGTGGGAGTCAGAGATCGCCCGGACCGGTCCGGGCGATCTCGTGCCTGACGCCGGCGCCGGGCCACGAGGGTCCCGGCGACGGCGACGAGGAGAGCGGCGCAGAGCACGCCGCCGATCTGGAGGGCTGCGCTGCTGCCGGTGCCGCCGGGGGTCGCGGAGGAGCCGCCCAACGACCAGTCGTGGCTGGGCTCGTCGACGCCGTACACCTGGTGCTGGCCGTCCGGGCCCGTCGCGAGGGTCCGGTACGCCGGGTGCAGGTCGGTGAGCGTGGTGACCTCGACGCTCGCGGCCGCGGCCGGGCCGGCGCAGGCGAACACCAGCTCGGCGCCGTCGGCGACGAGGTCTCCCGACGTCGTCAGCCGGCCCGGGCACTGCTCCCCGTCGGAGCGGACCACGATGTGGTCGAGCAGGTAGGTCTCGACCTGCGGCGCCCGTTGGACGAGCGCGGCGTCCCCGTCGTCGTAGGTGATGGCGCCGTCGAGCATCACCCGGTCCTCGGGCAGCACCCGCAGCTTGATGCCGAGCAGCGTGAGATCGTCCGCCGCGCCGACCTTCCAGGTGACGTGGACGAGCGCCGGGTCCGTGGCGTCGGCCGAGATCTCGACGGTCTGCGGGTCGCCGAACGGGTGCGCGGCGAGCGCGGTCACGAGGCACCGACGAGCTGGCCGACGGCGGACGTGGCGACCACGCAGCCGATCACGGTGATGCTGGTCGCGGCCAGCACCGGCGCGACCCGGGTGGCGGCGGTGACCAGCGCGCGCGACTCCGCGGCCCGGACCACGACGCTGCGCCCGGCCAGGGCCAGCAGGCCCACCACGAACAGCACCGCGGCCAGGCCCAGGCCGAAGGTGATGACGAGCAGCAGCGCGAACCCGGAGCGGCCGGTGAAGATGCCGGTCACCAGCACCAGGAAGGCCGCCGGTGACGGGGTCAGGCCGCCGGACATGCCGAGCAGGACCAGGCCCGGGCGGCTCGGGCCGTCACCGTGCCCGTGGCCGTGCCCGTGGCCGCGCCCGTGGCCATGTCCGTGGCCGTGCCCGTGGCCATGTCCGTGGCCGTGGCCGTGGCCGCTGCCGCGCAGGTGGCGCCGGAACAGCCACCCGCCGACGCCGACCACCAGCAGCCCCGCGGCCAGCTGCAGCCCGCTGGTCAGCCGCTCGAGCGAGAGCAGGTCCGAGAGCGAGAGGAAGGTCCAGGCGACGGCGACGACGAGCACCGACACGGTGTGCATGAGCGCGACCGAGGCGCCGAGCCAGGCGGCGTCGCGGACCTTGCCGTCCGCCCCCACGAGGTACGCCGCCGCCAGGCTCTTGCCGTGGCCGGGACCGACGGCGTGCGCGGCACCGGCCGCGAAGGCGAGCAGGAACGCGACAGGCACGAAGCCGGGCGCGCCGACGAGGTCGACCAGGCGGTCGTCGAGGGAGGGCACGGGCAGTCATGCTCACGCCGCCCGGTGAAGTCGACGGCGTCGATCGGTGGACCTGCGATGACCCGAAGGTGAAGAGAGAGGTGAAGGCCTCACCAACTGTGGGAGCACGCAGCGGGCACGGTCAGCGGGTGCGGCAGGCGGAGACCGCCGTGGCGTTCGAGCTGCCGGGCGCCGCGCCCGGTGACATCTCCAGGCGCGGGTCGCCCGCCTGCCCCTTGCCCGAGCGCATCGTGACGTCGATCCGCTGGGACCTGCCCGGGTCGAGGAGCACCCCGACGATCGCCACCTCGTGGCCGGCGTACTCCCGCAGCGAGGTTCCCCCGAGGTCCTGCCCGTCGACCTCGATGTCGAGCACCTCGCCCTCGCGCGGCGCGCTGACGTAGAGGACCAGCAGCTGCTGGCCCGCCCCCGCGCGCTGCCCCGGGTACGACGCCCCGGTCACCGAGTCCGGGATCGACGCCGGGTTGGGCGGCGTGGCGTTGGTGAGCTTGATCGAGGCGCGCAGCTCCTGGCGATCCCCCTCGCAGCTGCGCGAGAAGAGCGAGGCCTCCTGACGCAGGTAGTACTGCATCTTGGTCGGGCCGGCGTCGTTGACGTAGATGCCGACCTCCGGGCCGTCGGCTCGCCGGTCGACGTACTCCCCCGCGATCCGGGTGCCGGCGATGTCGTCCTGCGCCCGGTCGTCGAAGAAGTGGGCGCGCACCCTGCCCTCGGCCACGCCGAGCACCAGGCCGCGGATCACCTCGACGGAGTCGACCTGTCCGCCGGCGACCGCGTCGAAGACCGCCTTGGCCACCGCCTGCTGGTACTCGCTTTGGACGTCCCGGTCCGGGGTGAGCGCATAGATGTCGTGCTCGACCGCGGCGACGAGGGTCGCGGAGCTCACCGGTGGATAGCCGGAGACCGGCACCGGGCCGGTGCCGTGCAGGAGGTAGGAGATCGCCACCGGGTCGACGTACAGGATGCCGTCGAGGCGGGTCCTCGTCGCGTGCTCCCACCGCGCCCGGACGAGCTCCGAGGCGCGGGGCACGTCGGGGGTGAGGGTCGCGTTGACGGCGACCTGGCCCAGGATGTCGCCGAAGAGGTCGCGCTCGTCCTCGTCGAGGGGTACCCGCAGGTCCGCGGTCATCTCGCCGATGTCGGACATGTCGAGCTGCTTGACGATCTCGACGCGTCCCTCCTGGGCGCGAACCAGCGAGAGGGCGCCGGGCAGGCCGCCTCCGCTGCGCATCTCGGCGTTGTTCTGCAACACCAGGAGGAAGTTGCGGGGGCGCTTCTCGCCCAGGAGCGTCGGCATCAGCCGAGCCGCGCGGTAGGTCGAGTCCAGGGTGCTGCGGGCCTCGTCGACCAGTCCGCGCAGCTGCTCGAAGCGGGTGCCGACCGGGCCGACGAAGCCGGAGCCGTCCACCGCGTCCAGCTCGGTGGTGGCGGCCTCGAAGGCCGCCTCGCTGAGCCGGGCCGGCTCGGCGAGGGCTGCGATCCGCCGCACCGGGAACACCGCGTCGCGGGGCCGGAAGGCGTCGGCCGCCACCTCGTCGGCCGCGCCGACGACCGGCGGCAGTCCGTCGCGCCCGAGATCGGCGAGCACGTCGGCCACGACGGCGACGCCCCGGGCGTCGTCACCGAGCAGCGGCACCCGCTCGAAGGCCCACCAGGTCGGGCCATCGGTCAGCTCCCGCGCCGCCCCGGCCTCCTCCTGGTACCTCGCCAGCGCGCGCCGCGCACCGGCGGCGTCGCCGCGCACGAGCGCGGCGCGCATGATCTGCGCCTGGTCCGCCACCTCGCCGAGGTGCCGGGCCGCCGACCACGCGGTCCAGGCCGACCACGACACGCCGAGCACGACCACGGCACCGAGCGCCACGATCCCCGCGGCACGGGGGTGGGAGCGACAGAATCGGCCGACCCGGCGCCCGACCCGGCGCGGGCCGCGGGTCCGCCGGCGACGTACTTCAGGCATGACACACCGGAGCCACCGTCGATCGCACCGTGCTCTTGACTAGGATCACCTCACTCGTCCGTGGCACACGGTACCGACAGCAAGGGTTGGGTCTTGGACTTCAAGCAGTTCCTGACGGTGCTCCGCCGTCGCTGGATCAGCATCGTCGCGATCGTCCTGCTCGCCGTGGGCGCCAGCGCCGCCTTCACGTTCACCCGCACGCCGATGTACGAGTCGCGCAGCCAGGTGTTCTTGAGCGTCGACGTCCGCGACACGACCGATGCCTACGCGGCATCGCTGTTCGCCTCGGGGCGCGCGAGCTCGTACGCCGACCTCGCGAGCAGCACCAAGCTCGCCGACCGGATCCTCAAGCAGGTCAACATCGACCTGACCTCCGAGGAGCTCGCCGACGACATCTCGGCGACCGTCGTCCAGACCACCTCCCTGATCGATCTGCGGGTGCGGGCCACGAACCCCGACGACGCGCGGATGATCGCCGACGTGGCGACCCGCGAGTTCATCGACTACATCGCCGACCTGGAGACCCCGACGGCCGGCGGCGAGTCCCAGATCGTCGCGCAGGAGACCCGCGAGGCCAGCCTCAACCGCCGCCAGGTGAGCCCCAACATCATCCTCAACCTGGTCGCGGCGACCATCGTCGGCATCCTGCTGGGCGTCGCCCTGGCGGTGGCCCGCGAGATCCTCGACCGCACGATCCGCACCGCCGACCACGTCGCGGAGCTCACCGACGCACCCGTGCTGGCCAGCGTCGGCTTCGACAGCGACATCAAGGCCGCACCGCTGCTGACCGACCTCGGCGGGTTCGCCGCGCGCACCGAGGCCTTCCGGCTGCTGCGGACCAACCTGCAGTTCATCGACCTCGACCACCAGCCGCGCTGCCTGGTCATCACCAGCGCGGTGCCGGGCGAGGGCAAGACGATGACCTCGACCAACCTGGCCGTCGCCCTGGCCCAGACCGGTCGCAACACGCTCATCATCGACGCCGACCTGCGGCGCCCGCGGGTGGCGAGCTCCCTGGGACTCGACCCGGCGGTCGGCATGACGACGGCGCTGGTCGGCAAGGCCGAGATCCACGACGCCATCCAGGTCCACGAGCCCAGCGGGCTCCACGTCCTGGCCAGCGGCGCGAAGCCGCCGAACCCGACCGAGATCCTCCAGTCGAAGATCACCCACGACCTCATCCGGCGGCTGCGCTCGTCGTACGACATGGTCATCATCGACGCACCGCCGCTGCTGCCCGTGGCCGACGCGTCGGTGCTCGCCACGCTGGCCGACGGCGTCATCGTGGTCGTGCGGCACGGCAAGACCACCAAGGACCAGGTCAACGAGGCGATCAACCGCCTGCAGCACGTGGGGGCCAGGCTCTACGGCATGGTCGTCAACATGGTCGCCAAGCGTGCCGTCGGCTCGTACTACTACTATTACTACGAGGAGACCAGCGGCAGCCGGGTCCCGGCCGAGTCCGGCGGTCGGGGGCGGCGCAAGGCCTAGTGGCGCGCTGGCGTCTCGCCGCTCCTCAGGGCATCGACATCAGCTCGTCGAGCGCCGCGAGGACCCGCGCCGGCGGGATCGAGACGTCGTCGGCGATCCCGGCGTTCGGCCCCGAGGGGCTCCCGGGGCCCTCGGCGACCAGGTAGCGGTAGCGGGCGCCGAGCGCCTGGCAGATCGCCCACAGGCCGCGATGCACGTAGGTCGAGGGGAACAGCTCCAGGACCCGCACCGACGGCGGACTGAACGTCACGTTGGTCAGCCCCGCCCCGTGGGGCGCGACGATCACCTCGGCGGCGTGGAAGACGTCGATCTGCTCCTGGACGCTCAAGGTCCCGGGGTCGAGTCGCTGGAAGCCACGCTCCGTCAGCGCCGCCAGCAGCTCCTCCTCCTCGACGTAGCGTCGGGTGAGCGGAGTCGTCCCCCTCGTGAGCAGGAGCCGGACCGGGGCAGCCGGGGGGCTCTTGGGCGGCAGCCGGTCCCGCAGCCACGACACGACGCCCGGCGGCGCCTCGAGCGCCCAGTTCGGGTTGCTCGGCACGAGCAGCCGATCGGCCAGGTAGGTGCGGCCGCGCTCCGGCTGGAGGTACGGACCGGGAATCCCGGCGAGCTCGAGCAGCTGGCGCTGGTAGCGGGTCTGGTGGGGAACCACGACGGCGTCGGGCGTCAGGTCGGGGAAGTGCTGCTCGTAGACCTGGTAGCGGGCGACGGCGTCGTAGAGGAAGTGGTAGTAGTTCGCCGCCGTGCCGCGGGCGGTCAGGCTGAGCACGGTGCCGTCGACCCGATGCACCTCGCCCAACGTCGGGCGCAGGTACAGCGGGTGCTCGCGCCAGTCCGCCACCCCGAAGTAGGGGCTGGTCTCGTGGTCGAGGACCCCGGTCGGCGTCACCGTGGCGGCGAAGTCACCCACCAGCCGGCCGCGTTCGACCTCGAGCAGGAAGCTGGGCGAGATGTCGGCCGTCTCGACCTCGAACACCCAGTGGCGGGCCGGATCTCCCGGGGTGGGACGCCGCTCGAGGGACGCGCCGTCGGCGCCGCGGTGCAGCCGCACCGCCCGGTCGAGGAGCACCGTGTCCTGGGACCGCTCGGTGGCGCGCCGCGGGACGCCCTGGCTGCCCAGGACGGGGGCGAGCAGACGGAAGACCGACCCGCACGACCGGGTGAGGAGTCGATGCAGGCGCTTGAAGAGGGGCCACCAGCGACGAAGCGCAGGGGGGAGGGCCATCGATGCGGCTCCTGACGGTGCTGAAAATGGAGATGTTGCGCGAACATTCCAGCAGACGCCGCCGCCCCACCGTTACAGTTGCGCCTCGTGGCTCCCAATCCCCCCCGCAAGCTCGTGGCTCGAGCCCGTCGGGCGAACCCTGAACTGATGCGCGGCTGGCTGGTCCGCCGTGCCCGGATGGGCGCCGCGCGCGCCGGGATCATGGTCAGCCGCGTCGACGAGGAGACCCGCCGCTACGTGTCGGTCACCCACAACGACCAGGTGAGCCTGCCGGACGGGGCCGACGAGTACCTCCGCGCCGACAACCCGCGGCTCGTCGAGCTGCAGGCCGCCTACGACGCGCTCGACATCCCCGCCGCGGTCCACACCCAGTGGCAGCAGTCCTTCCTCAAGAAGAACCTGTCGATGGCGTGGTTCCGCGGCGACAACGCCTACGTCTGGCAGTTCCGCCAGCTCGGCAAGGCGGCGCGGATCCGGATGTACCTCGCGATGCTCGACGTCTTGTCCCGCGACGACCTCGGGGTGATCGACGAGGTCGACGAGGACGGCCTCTTCGGCGCCTGGACCTTCGAGTTCGGCTCGCGCCCCTCGGTGAGCCGCGATCTGCTCGACAGCATCAACGAGATCAACTACCTCGACGACCAGATGGGCCTGAGTCGGATCGAGGGCCTCCGGGTCCTCGACATCGGCGCCGGCTACGGCCGTCTGGCCCACCGCATGTCGGCCGCTCTGCCCAACCTGGCGGCCTACGACTGCATCGACGGCGTCGCCACCTCGACCTTCCTGTGCGACTACTACACCCGCTTCCGCGAGCTGCCCGCGTCGGTGCGCGTGGTGCCGCTGCCCGAGCACGAGACGCTGGGCGAGCGCTACGACGTCGCGGTCAACATCCACAGCTTCTCCGAGTGCTCCCACGACGCCATCCGGTGGTGGCTGGACCGCATCGCCGAGCGCGACATCCCGTGGCTGCTGATCGTTCCCAACACGCCCGACGAGCTGCGCAGCACCGAGCTCGACGGCAGCATGGAGCCGTTCCGCCAAGACGTCCTGGACCGCGGCTACGAGCTCGTCGACTCCCGACCGATCCACGACAGCGAGGAGCTGCTGCCGCTGATCGACCTCCACGACCGCTTCTACCTGTTCAAGAGGAAGGCGGCCTGACGCCGCGCGGCCGCGCGCGCCCGACCGCTCAGCCGATCACCAGTCGTAGACCCAGTCCGCGATCTCGATCGGCGACAGCCGGCGGGCGGGCACACCTCCCAGCAGGCTGCCCGCGGCCGCCTGCTGCCGGGTCCACAGGGTCGATCCGGCGGCCAGGAGCGCCCCGTCGCCGACCACCGACCCCGCCAGCAGCGTGCATGAGGTCGAGATGATCGAGCGTCGCCCGACGAGGATCGGCTCGACGATGACGCCCTCCCCCGTCGGGTCGAACGCGTGGCTGAGGAACAGGCAGCGCATGCCGGTCACGGTCGAGTCCTCGCCGATGATGACGCCGCCGGACACGTCGAAGGTGTGGAAGCTGACGATCCGCCCACGCTTCTCCATGCGCAGCGTTCCCCGCATCTCCGCGAGATGCGGGTCGTCGGTGGGCGAGACGTCGTCGCCACGCACGCCGGGCATGAAGAAGTTGAAGTAGGCGATCTTGCTCTGCGGGCCCATCTGGACCCTGCGGAATCCGCCGAACACGTTGAAGTGGCCGATGATGACGTCCTCGCCCACCTCGAAGTGGACGCGGCGCACCAGGTTGATGCCGATCCTGGCGGAGGGGTGGATGTCGTGCCCCACCCAGTTGAGGATCCTCACCTTCAGGCGGAAGCCGGGCAGCAGGAAGGCCAGTGTGGTCACGAAGTCGCGCACGGGATGGATCCTATTCGTCGGGCTGGGGGGTCGGTTGGCGCTGCGCCGTCTCGGGGGTGCGGCGCACGACGCCGGCACCGCTCCACGACACGATGGACGCGATCGCGAGGCAGCTGACCAGGGAGGCGAGCACCATGCCGATGGCGGCGCCGTTGAGTCCGTCGAGGTGCGCGCCCAGGGCCAGCGAGCCGAGCAGCGCCACGCTCGCCAGCAAGGACAGCACCGACGCGGCCTTCTCCCGGTCCTGCGCCTTCGCCGCGGAGTCCCACAGCAGTCGCAGCGCGAAGGCCGCGTTGGCGACCAGCAGCAGCCTCGAGATGTGGATCGACCCCTCGAACTCGGGGCCGAAGAAGATCCGTACCGCCGGCGGGATCATGAACCACATCGCCGGCAGCATGATCGCGAGCAGCACCAGCGACCCCAGCGACCACCGCCGCAGGAGGGCCGCGCCCAGGCGCGGGGACGCGGCGACCATCTTCGGCATGAGCGGTGCCGCCAGGGTGCCGACCATGACGGCCGGCATCAGGGCGATCGACGACGCCACCGAGTAGAGGCCCAGCGCGGCGACGCCGAGCATCTGGCCGAGGATCATCGAGTCGACGCCGAGGCGGTCCAGGGTGCCGAAGGCACTGAAGTACGACGACCGCGCGAACCGGTGGATCTCGGTGCGGGTCGCCGGGTCGGCCCGCCCCCCGGCCGACGGCTGCAGGGCGCGGTGCATCAGGGTCAGGCCCACCAGCTGCGCCGCGAGATAGCACAGGAGCACCAGGCTCGGCGGGTTGTCGCGGTGGACCACGAACAGCGCGACGACCAGGCCGACGTAGGTGCCCATGAAGCCGAGCTCGGCCCCCATCGCCCGGCGGATCCTGTTCTCACCGAACACCATCGCCCGCAGCAGGCTGTGGGCGCCGCCGACGAAGGTCGCCACGAAGGTCAGCAGCACGAGGACGGGCAGCTGGGCCGCGTCGCGCAGCGCGAACAGCACGCCGACGGCCGCGCCGAGGGCGGCGAGGAAGGTCCAGGCCAGCCAGCCCCGCAGGAACGGACCGACCACGTCGCGTCCCGGCGCGTGCGCCGCCGCGACCGAGCGGGACACCGCCCCGGTGAGGCTGGCGAGCATGACCTGGTTCGCGAACAGCGCGACGGCCAGGACCATGACGGCCTCGCCCCGGCCGGACGGCCCCAGCATCCGGGCGATGAGCGGGCCGGAGGCCAGGGTCAGGACCTGGTTCCCCATGCCCGCGGCGAGGACGTAGACCGCGTCGGAGACCTTGGCCTGGGTCCGTGGCTGGGAGGCCCCGCGAGCGGCCTTGTGACGGCCGCTGCTCACGCGTCGCGACGCATCTGCTGTGGTGTCTCCATCCACGGGTGGAGCGTGGCGAGGTCCTTGCGGATCGTGGCCGCGAAGATGTTGCCCTGGCGCGACGCGACCTTGTTCAGCGCCCGCTGCCCCTGGGTGAAGGCGCGCGCGGCGTTGGCCTCGCTGAGCCGCAGCTTGCGCCGCAGCACCTCCGAGGCGACCCGGCCGGTGCCGAGGTTCCACTCGGTGTGGACCTCGATCGGGATGTCGTAGGCCGGGTCGAAGGCGGCGACCGCCTTGTACAGGTCGCGCCGCGTCCAGCGGTAGACGAAGTTCGGCACGCCGGTGCCGTCGACGCCGCCCGTGTCGTACCCGTCGGCGACGACCGCCGCCAGCTCGTACCAGCCGACCACGCCGGCCCTGGTCGCGGCGCGCATGAGGGCGGAGTCCTGGTTCTCCACGAACAGCACGGTCTTGCGCGCGATCCGGTACATCTCGTGCAGCGCCTCGTGAGGGCGACTGCAGTGGTGGATGCCCGAGTGGCCCATCACGTGGTCGTAGGACCCGGAGGCCTGCGGCATCCGGTGCGCGTCGAACGCGGTCCCGCCGATCTCGCTGCTCGGGCTGTCCGGGGCGATGTTCACGAAGGTGACGTTCGTCAGGCCGACCTCGCGGCACACCATCTCGTCGAACGTGCCCGCGAACTGCACGAGCACCGAGTCGTCGCTCCGGATCACGCCGGCAGCGAGGTGGTCCTTCAGCAGGCGGGCAAAGGTGGTGGCACCGGGCTCAGTCATGCGGTCTTTCCCAATCGGCGGGCAAGGCGGGGTTGACGGTCCTCGAACCTACCGAGTCGACCCCGGTAGCCGTCGGCGACTCCGGCGACGATCGCCGCGACCTTCCCGGCCTTCCCCTTCTCGAGGGCCACGACGGCGACCAGCTCGCGGGCGGCCAGCCGGAGATAGCGTCGCCGCGGACTCCGGTACCGGTGTGCCGCGTCGAGCCCGTTGCGGACCATGTAGTACCGGCGGCGGTGGTCGGCGTGCGAGGTGAACACGCGACCGTGCTGCCTCGTGTTCGCCCAGGTCTGGCGCAGCGTGACCGCGCCGGTCACGAGGACCGGCACGCCGAGCGTCGCCGCGCGCATGCCGTACTCGGCGTCGAGGAACTCGATGAAGTAGTCCTCGCGCAGCGGGCCCAGCCGGCGCCAGGCGCCCAGGGTCACCAGCGAGCCGGACGTGATCACCATGCTCGCCGGGTACAGCCCCGTGGTGTCCCGCGACATGGGGACCGGCGCCGCCCCGTCGGGCGGGCTCACCGCCATGTAGACGTCCATCGTGGTCTCGTAGACCTTCGGCCCCAGCACGAAGCTGTCACCGGGGACGTCCGCGCAGGCGCGCAGCATGTCGGCGAAGAAGTCGTCCGCGACCCGCGAGTCCTGGTCGAGGAAGAAGACCAGGTCGGCCCCCTCCTCGAAGAGCAGCTCGGCGCCGACGTTCAGCGCCCCGGCGAGACCACCTTGGTTGCGCTGCGCGACGACGCGCGTGCCCGAGGCGCGCAGGCGATCGTGGAGCTCCGGGTCCGGGTCCGGGGTGTTGTCGACGGCGACGACATTCGGGCACGCGCGCGCGGCCGCCGCGAGATTCGCGAGGTACTCCTCGTCCGGGTCGAACAGGACGAAGACGAGGCCGGCGCGCACCGGAGGATCGGCTGCCACGTCATGGCCTGCGCGGCATGACGCGGTCGAGAGCCGCGCGACCGCTCGGGTCGTCGTCGTGAGCGATCGCCACGTCCCAGTAGGCGCGACGGCCGGGCCGGCGCGGGTTGAAGTCGTCGAGCTCGGCGCTCCGATCGGCGATCTGCGCGCCGGTCATCCGCCCGACGTCGGCGCCGCCGTTGTGCCACACCGCGGCCTCGCGGTAGCCGAGGTCGGCCAGCCTGGCCCAGACCTCCACCGGGTCGTAGCCGGCGATCCTGATCAGGTAGGGGTCGTACTCGAAGAAGAGGACCGGCCGGGACTCCCGCCAGGCCTCGGCGATCACCGGCACCAGCGCGACGTCGTAGCCGTCGGTGTCGGACTTGACCAGGCGCAGGTCGGCGAAGTCGGGCTGCGTCTCGCGCAGCCGCCGCGGGGTGATCGACGGCATCGCGTCCGCGTCCGCGTCGCCGACGGCCTCGACGAACCGCGTGGTGCCACCCGAGCGGACGGCGGTCGTACGGGCTGCCGCGTCGTCGACGGCGAGCAGCGACTCGACGACGGTGACCCGGGCATCGCCGTCGACGTTGCGGTGCAGGAAGTCGAGGTAGTAGCGGTCCGCCTCCACGCACAGCACCCGGCCGTCGGCCGCGTCGAGGATCTGCAGGGTCGAGTCGCCGACGTTGGCGCCGACGTCGAGGACGGTCAGGGGCGGCTCGAGGTCGGCGAGCGCGCGCGCGAGACGAACCAGGTTCTGCCCGTAGACCGAGCCGTTGCCGGCATAGTCGGGCAGCCGGTGCGACCACGGCAGCACCATCCGGACTCCCTGCACCTCGCGAACGACGGCCCGACGGGGGAACCGGTCCCTGATCAGCCAACCTGCGCGCAGGCGCACCGAGGAGAGTGCGGTTCGTGGGGAGATCACGGTGGGCATGCTAGTGGTCATCTCCGTTGATTCGTCGAGGGTATCCGTGCTCACGGTGCGAACAGCGCAAGGCGGCGGCGCGACGGCATACCGGGTTGTCTTCCGAGCGTCGCCAACGCGGCGGGGTGCGTGCGGTGGGTGCGTAGACCCCGGACGATTCAACGGAGATGACCACTAGTGGTCGGGCGGGCTGCCGTCCGCCAGACCGCGCACGGTCTTGCCACCCTTCACGGCCAGCTCCTCGACGATCCGCACGCTGCGCGGCTGCGCGGGGCGGGGCAGGTCCGCGCAGGCAGCCTTGACGGCAGCCTTCGCGGCGGCCGGGTCGGCGCCCGGCTCGAGGACCACGTCGACCGCCACCACGGCACCGACCAGGGCGTTGACGCGGCCGTAGACCCGCGCGGCGCGAACCTCTCGCACGCCCGCGACCCGCTCCTCGACCGGCAGCGGATGCACCTTCACCCCGCCGACGTTGATCACGTCCGACACCCGTCCACGGAACTCGATCCGGCCGTCGACCACCTCGACCAGGTCGCCGGTGGGCCACCAGTCGTCGGCCGGACGGTCCTCCTCCCCGTAGTAGCCGAGCATCGACGCGTCGGAGCGCACGAGAAGCTGCCCGTCGACCACCTTCAGACGCACCTGGCCGTCGTCGCCGCGCTCGAGCAGGGAGGCGGGCAGCCCGTTGCGCCGGTCGCTGACCGAGCCGGTGGATCCGAACTCCGACCCCGCGTAGACATGCGAGATCCGGGCGTCGGGGAACGCCGTCTCGAGCTCGTCCAGCAATGACGCCGGTGCCGCCTCGCCGCCGAGGGTGACCTGACGCAGGGCGGGAGCCGGTCGACCATCCGCGCGCAGCTCCGCCAGCAGGAACCGCCAGAAGGTCGGCGTCGCGCTGATGTGGGTGACGCCGCGGTCGAAGAGGTCGTCCTTGACCGCCTGCGGGCGCCGCACCGGCGGCGCGACCAGGGTCGCGCCCGCGCCGAAGACGTGGATCAGCACCTGCAGGCCGGCGAACTGGTTCGGCCCGTAGACGAGCAGCCAGCGCTCCCCCGCTCCCCTCGCCGCCGCGGGAACCCGCGAGAGCTGACGCGCCCAGTCGTGGCGCACGCCGCGCGGCAGGCCGGTGGTGCCCGTGGTCAGCACGAGCAGCGGCCGCGTCGCCGGCGGGTCCTCGATCGGCTCCCCCCGGCCACGGATCTGCTCGGGTCGCCACACGTCGAGCCCGGCGGCGTCGAGGTCGTCGCGCGTGGTGAGCAGCACGGTGTGGCCGAGTGCCGCCGCCTGGCGCTCCAGCTCCGCCGCCGTGATGTCGGGCGCGTAGACGCACGCCTCCACGCCCGCGAGCGAGGACGCGGCGAGGACGGCCACGATCAGCGCGATGTCGAAGGTCACCACCGCGACGCGGTCGGCGCCGGCGGCTCGCAGGCCGGCGGCCAGGGACTCGGCGTCGGCCGTCAGCTCCGCATAGGTCGGGGAGCTCTCCTGCGCGAGGACCGCCACGCGCTCGGGATCCTCGGACCGGACACGACGCAGCAGCTCGATCACGATCGCCGAGCCTAGGCCATGCCCTGCCCGTCGGTGGCCGCCGCGACCAGACGCTCCTCGATCGCCCGCGTGAGCTGGGTGGTGTCGACGGACAGGCGACTGCGGTCGAAGCAGACCACGACCGTCAACGCGCCGTCGACGGTCATGGCGACCAAGAACCCGACCTGGTTGGGCGCGGGCGCGAGGGCGATCGTGAACGTGCGGACCGCGGGTGGCAGCGGCCAGTCGAGGACGCCGATGCTGCTGACGCAGAACGACGGCGTCAGGCCCGTCATCCAGCGTCGTACGACGTCCTCCGGGTCGCGGGCGGCGGACAGCCGGTCCGCGCCGGTGAGGGCGAACAGCAGCTCGGCCTCGCCACGGTCGACCCGACGGCGGACGTCGGCCGAGACCGCGCGGGCCAGCTCGCCGTCCGGCAGCGCCGGGTCGTAGCCGGCCGAGATCAGCGAGGCCGCCTGGCCGACCGGCTGGTCGAGGCCGACGCCCATCGCGACCCGCAGGTCGACGGTCGTCGACAGGGCGATCGGAGCGACGCCGGGCGACAGGTCGGCGCACACGCGCAGCACCTCCTGCGCGAGCAGGCCGTGCATCGTCGCGCCCTGGGCGCGGGCCGCGCCCACCAGCGACGTCGTGGCGTGCCGGTCGAGCCGGATGAAGTCGAAGACCAGGTCCGGGGCGAGGTCGTCGGCGTCCCGATGGATCGGCAGTGCCACCGCGCGGTCGAGATGGCTCGCCTCGCCCCTCATCTCCCGGGCGACGGCGAGCAGCTCGCGGCGCCTGGTGCGCGAGTCCGTGGTCGCGGCGGCCGCCTGCTCCAGGGAGATCGACGGTCGCAGCAGGGGGACGTCGGGCGGCTGCTCGCCGGACACCAGGGCCCCGAGCACGCGCGCGACCTGGGCGATCCCGCGACCGTCGATCACCGTGTGGTGCGCGATGAGGATCGCGGTGGTCGCCGGGGACCGGGTGGTCGGGGGGACGATGACGCAGCGGGCGACGTGCGAGTCCAGCGCCAGGCGCAGGCTCGCCTGCGCCGCCATGATGTCGCGCACGCTCCCGGTCGCCTCGACGGGCGGGTCGGGCATCGCGTCGTCGTAGCGCAGGGTGGCGCCGAGGTCCGCGGCGACGACGCGGGCCCGCAGCACCGGCATCAGCTCCACCGTCGCCGCCCAGGCGGCGCGCACCTCGTCCGGCTCGGCGTCCAGCTCGACGACGCACAACACGTTGACCGGCCACCGGTGCTCGAGCATCCAGTAGTAGGCCTCGGACGCGCCGAGTGCGCGGCCGTCGGGGAGGGACGGGTGCGGGGTCACGCCGTGGAGCTAACTGGTCAGGCCGCCGTCGACGACGAGCGTCTGTCCGGTGATCCAGTCGTTGCGCTCCTCGACGAGGAACTGGACGGCGCGCGCGATGTCGTCGGGCTCCCCCAGGCGACCGGCCGGCGTACGCCGCACGATCTGGTCGAGCTGGCCCTCGTCCAGCCCGTGACTCATCTCGGTGCGCAGATAGCCCGAGGCGATGCTGTTGACCGTGATCCGGCGCGAGCCCACCTCCCGGGCCAGGCCGCGGGTGAACCCGTCGAGGCCGGCCTTCGACGCGCCGTAGACGGCCAGGCCGCGGTAGCCGGTCAGGCCGGTGATCGAGGAGATGTTGACGATCCGGCCGCCGCCGTGGGCGAGCATGTTGCGCACCACCTGCTTGGAGACGTGGACGGTCGCCTTGAGGTTCAGGTCGATCACCGTGTCGGTGTCGTCGTCGGAGAACAGCGCCAAGATGCCGTCACGCGCCACGCCCGCGTTGTTGACCAGGACGTCGATCGAGCGCCACCGGCCGATCACCTCCTTGACGAAGGACGTCGACTGCTGGCGATCGGCGAGGTCGGCCGTGACGAAGAGGAAGCGATCGGCGTGTGCCGGATCGTCGCGCCAGCGCCGCACCGCGGCGGTCTCCGAGCGCGCGCAGGTCGCCACCCGGTCACCGGAGTCGAGGAAGGACTGGACGATGCCCTCGCCGAGCCCCTTGCTCCCGCCCGTGACGACGACCGTGCGCCGGCCGCGCTCGAGCGTCATGCGGCGACGGTGTAGAACGCCACGATGTCGCCGACCGTCTCCGGCATCTCACCGGCGCTGAACGGGTCGGATCCGAGCTCGTCCTCCAAGGTGGCGGACAGCTCCGCGGTCTGCAGCGAGTCCAGCTCGAGGCCGCCCTCACCGTGCAGGAGGCTGTCCATCGCGACGACGGCGTCCGACTTGTCGGCGGCCGTCAGGAGCGACTCGATGATCGCGACCACCGAGTTGCGTACGTCATTCATGGGAGCACCTTCCGTCGGAATCGTCGCGGACCTTACCAGTGCGGACCCGGCCCGGACGGCGGATGCGCACGATTGCCCCGAGTCTGGTCGACCGGGCCACGAGCGGCCCCGCCGATGCCAGAATCGGCGCATGCTGCAGCTCCTCGCCGACGACCTGAGGGCCACCGTGGACGCCGGGCGGCGTACCGGCCCCAGATTCTGGATCTACCTGCTCGGGAAGACCGCGCTCGCCCCGCAGGTGCATGCCCTGATCGCCTTCCGCATCGGCTCCTCCCTGCGCGGGACGCCGCTGTGGCCGCTGGCGTTCGCGTTCAAGGCGTTCGGGATCATCTGGGCCGGAGCCGACATCCACCCGAAGGCCCGGATCGGCCCCGGGTTCGTGCTCGCCCACGGCCCCGGGGTGACCATCGGCGCCGACGTCCGCGCCGGTCGCGGCCTGCGCGTCAACAGCGGGAGCAACATCGGCGCGATGCGGATGACCGAGCCGCTCGACCCGAGCCAGCCCACCTACATCGGCGACAACGTCTTCGTGGGCGCCAACGCGATGATCCTGCAGGGCTGCCACATCGGCGACGGCGCGGTGATCGGGGCCAACTCGGTCGTGACCAGGGACGTCGAGCCGCTCCACGTCGTCTCGGGCATCCCGGCCACGTCGGTCCGCAAGCTCGACAAGCCGTTCCTGGGCAGGCAGGAGTGATCCTGCGGCGCACGGGGCGCGACTGACGTTATCCTCCGCACGACACCCCTTGTCCAGGCTTGGCCGCTCGCGCCATCCCCCCGCTCCCGATCGACGGAGGTCTCCCGTGCCCGGGTTCCCCGGTTTTCCGAACCTCTCGCTGCGCCAGCTCTCCGACGCTCCCGTCGCCCGGCAGGTCTTCCGCCGGGTCCGGCACGAGCAGGACCAGCTGCGGGCCGCGATCGGTCGGCTGGAGGTGCACCTGATGGACGTGCGGCCCACGCCCGCGCAGCTGGCCGACGCCGAGTTCACCGTGTTCTCGCAGTACGGCGAGGACGGCATCATCCAGCACCTGGTGCGCGAGGCCCGCCCGGCCCGGACGACCTTCGTCGAGATCGGGACCGGGGACTACAGCGAGTCCAACACCCGCTTCCTGCTGGAGAACGACAACTGGCGGGGCATCGCGATCAACGGCGGCGACGACCACGTCCGGTTCATCACCACCTCCGGCCTGAGCTGGCGCCACGACGTCGAGCCGGTGAGCGCCTTCGTCACCACCGACAACGTCAACTCGCTCATCACCGACAACGGCCTGCGGGGCGAGATCGGCCTGCTGTCGATGGACGTCGACGGCGTCGACTACTGGCTCCTCGAGGCGATCACCGACGTGCGGCCGACCATCCTGGTCGCCGAGTACAACGCTCTGTTCGGTCCCGACGCGGCGGTCACGGTGCCCTACGACCCGGCGTTCGTGAACAGCGAGAAGCACTACTCCCAGACCTACTTCGGCGCGTCCCTCGGTGCCCTGGTCCACCACGCGACGCGGCGGGGCTACCGCTTCGTCGGCTGCTCCAGCAACGGCGTCAACGCCTTCTTCGTCCGCGAGGAGAGCGCGGGGGCACTGCCGTCCCTCACCACCGCGGAGGGCTTCCGCGAGGGCCGCTACCTCACCTCGCGTCGTGCCGACGGCACCCTGGCCCGGATGCGCGGCGTCGGCGACCGGCTGGCCGTCATCGGCCACCTGCCGCTCGTCGAGGTGACCACCGGCCAGGACACGACCGTGGCCGAGGCCGTCCCCGACTGGAGCGCGCCCCGCCGATGAGGTCCGCCCTGGAGAAGGCCGGCCGGCGCGCGGCGTGGAAGACCATGCGCGCGGTCGGCGCGACCCGGCTCTTCGCCGGGATCGGCAGCGGCCGGGTCCGCGAGCTGTGGATCGGCGACTCGCACACGGTGCTGCTCAACACCGACCGCTTCCCCCTGTTCATGGACACGGTGAGCGAGCGGCGGTTCATCTGGCACCTCGGGCCGCGGATCATGCACTCGATCGCCGCCCGCGGCTTCCCGAGCGTCGTCGAGGCCCACGCCCGCAAGCTCGGGCGGCTCCCGGCCTCGCGGCGGCTCACCTGCTTCTTCGTCTTCGGCGAGATCGACGTGCGCTGCCATCTCGCGCCCCGGCTCGGCGACGGCCTCGACGCCGGCTTCGTGCAGGCGTACGTCGACCGGGCCGTCGCGCTCGCGGACCTGATCGGCGCCGCGCGGGTCGTGATCCTCACCCCGCCGCCGCCGAGCGACGAGATCGCCGACCACGTGATGTTCCCGATCGCCGGGGACATCGACGCGCGGGTCGCCGCGCACCGGTGGTTGACCGACGCCCTCCTCGCGGCGGTGCCCGACGACCCGCGGGTCAGCGCGCTGGACCTGCGCCCGGCCCTCGCCGACGGCGCGGGCCGGCTTCCGGCCGAGAAGACCGACGACGGCTGCCACACCAACGACGCCGGGCGGGCCGCCACCCGCCGCCTGGTCCTCGACCACCTGACCACCCACCCCATGCCCACTCCCGAGGAGCGCCGTCGATGAGCGAGCAGGACGACACCCGCTGCCCGGCCTGTGAGTCCACCGACGTCAGCCGCGGCCCGGAGTCCCGCGGCAGTGGGCACGTCGTGGTGACCTGCGGCGCCTGCGGCGCTGCCTGGCTGGTCAACGCGCCGATGCCGCCGGCGACCTTCACCCTCGAGGACCTGCCCGAGGACTATGTCGACACCTGGGTCGAGAACAAGCGCGAGTCGGTGGGCACCGGCGAGTGGAACAGGCAGCTCACCCGGTTCAAGCACGAGCTGCGCGACGTCGCGAGCCCCCGTCTCTATGACCTCGGTGCCGGGGACGGCGAGTTCTTGGCGATCGCCCGCGACGAGTACGGCTTCGCCGTCGGCGGCAACGACATCCTCGAGGGTGCGATCACCGTCGCCAAGCGTCGCTACGGCATCGACCTCGATCTCGGTGACCTCAACGCGCTCGCGGACCCCGAGCCGGTCGACGTGGTCACGATGTGGTGCGTCCTCGCCCACACCGCGGACGGACCCGGCATGGTCGCGGGCGCCGCGCGCATCCTCAAGCCGGGTGGCCTGCTGTTCCTGCAGACGCCGCACCGCACGTTCGCCGACCGGGTGCTGATCGGCGCCAAGCGCGCGACCGGCGGCCGCCTGGCGCGGCTCTCCGACCGCCGCCTGGCCGGGCACCACCGCATCCTGCACACCCCGCGCAGCATCACCGCACTGCTCGCGCGCCACGGCTTCACCGACATCCGGGTCGCGCCCCAGGCCCGCTACTCGCTGACCTCGGAGGCCTATCTCGCCTCGCTGCGGCCGCCGGCGTGGGCGCTGCGCCCGGCCGCTCGCGCGATGGACGCCGTCGTGCACAGTCCGGTGGCCCCGCGGATCATCCTCGACGTCACCGCCCGCCGGGCCTGACGGGCCTGACCGGGCCTGACGGGCCTGACCGGGTCAGCGGGCGACCAACCGCCGCACCATCTTCCACACCAGTGGCTGGGTGATGATGCGGCGCACGATCTTGCGCAGCCACAGCGGTCGCACGACCTGCTTGGCGATCCGCGAGAGCCTGCCGTCGATGCGCAGCAGCACCAGCTCGAGCTCGGTCTCGACGTCGCGGTCCAGGGCCACGGCGGGAGGGTGGGCCAGCGGGAAGGCCATCTCCTGGGCCGGGCGCGGCTGGCGGTTGGCACGGGTGTGCGTGGCGTCGGGGCCGAACCCGTCGTTCTCGATCATGTAGAGCGACGGCGAGGCGCACAGTCCCCCCTGCGAGATGATCGTGACCCAGAAGTGGTGGTCCCACCCGTAGTGGTCGCCGTCGAGGGTCTGCGACACCTTGAGGAAGTGCCGGTTGCCGGCATCGGTCGTCAGCGCGCCGGGCGCGGGCGGCGCCGGCTCCACCCGGACCGCGTCGGCGGTGCGCGGCTTGGCTCCGGACCGCTCGGCGGCGCCCTCGTGATCGCGCGGGAACAGGGCACGGTGCCGCTGCCACCGGTCCGCCCAGGTCGCCCATCCCCACACGCTCGCCCAGCTGCTGAAGGCGTAGCTGTGGCCCTTGAAGTACTCGCGCGGCACCAGCTTCTTGTCCCCGGCGATCAGCCACACCCGCTCGTCGTCGGCGTAGCGGTCCAGGAGCTCCTCGCAGAAGGGGAAGAACGACGGGTCCGGCACGCAGTCGTCCTCGAACACGATCGCGCGGTCGACCTGGCCGAAGACCCAGTCGAGGCCGAGCTCGACGTTGGCCTCCAGCCCGATGTTGCTCTCCGCCAGGCGGCGCTCGACCTGGCACGGCCAGTCGATGGTCTCGATGATCTCCCGCACCGCACGGCAGCGCTCGACGTCCTCGTCGTTGCCGGGGCGGGGACCGTCGGCGATGACGAACACCCGGGACGGCTTCACCTGGCGCCACGCGTCGATCACCCGTTGGGTGACGCGGGGACGGTTGAAGGCGACCAGGACGACGGGGACATCAAAGGCCACGGGGAGCTCCTCGGCGATCGGTGACGCGCGACAGCGCGCGGGTGGTCCGGACGGCTGCGCGACTGTGCAGGATCCGGCGCGCGAGCGCGCGCAGGCGGGGGTGGGTGATCAGCCGCCGGGCGAGCTCGGTCGTCGGGCCGCCGATCCTGTTGAGGAGCAGCTCGAGCTCGCGCTCGACCTCGACGTCGAGCTCGACCCGCTCGGGATGCCGCAGCGGCTGGGGCATCGGACGGGCCGGGTCGGTCTCGCGCTCGAACACACCGTGGGTGGCGCCGGCACCGAAGCCGATGTTCTCGACCATGTTGGTCCCCGGCGTCGCGGCCAGGCCGCCCTCGGCGAGCATCGTGATCCACCACTGCTTGTCCCAGCCGTGGCGCACGACGTCGTCGGAGACCGCGGCCTCGGTGAAGTGCCGAAGGCCGCCCCGCGTGACCAGCAGGCCGGGACGCGGCGTGGTGGCGTGCGTCCGCACGGGCGCGCCGCCGGCGCCACCGCGGTGGTCGCGCGGGAAGGCCGCCCGGTGGGCCTGCCAGCGGTCGGCCCAGGTGGCCCAGCCCCACACGCTCGCCCAGGCGGCGAAGCGGTAGCTGTCGGTGCCGAACCGGGTCGCGGGGATGCCGTGGCTGTTCCCCGCGATCTGCCACACCCGCCGGTCGTCGCGATAGCGCTCGAGCAGCTCCTGCGCGTAGGAGAAGAAGGTCGGGTCGGCGACGCAGTCGTCCTCGAGCACGATCGCCTCGCCCACCTGGCCGAAGACCCAGTCCAGGCCCGTCTCGACGTTGCCCTCGCACCCGAGGTTCTCGTCGCTGTAGCGCCGCCGCACGTCGCAGGGCCAGTCGACGGCGTCCATCACCGCCCGGACCTCGGCGCAGGCGGCCTCGTCGTCGGGGCGGCCCGCCCGCGGACCGTCGGCGAGGAGGAACAGCCGCTCGGGCGCGACCCGGCGGACGGCGTCCATCGTGCGGCGGGTGTGCGCCGGCCGGTTGAACCCGACCAGGACCACCGCCGTCATCCGCGGCCCCCCGGGGCGGTCCGGCGGCCGGCCACGACGCTCGCCCCGGTCTCGGGCTCGCTCTCGGGCTCGGGCACCCGGACGACGGCCAGGATCGCGAGTGCCATCGGGATGGAGACCGTGCGGTCCACCAGGCCCGGGAACGTGATGCCGACGACCAGGAACAGCCAGGTCAGGTACGTCAGCCGGCGCAGCGGGTGGGTCGTGAACAGCGGCCGGGCGAGCACGTAGCAGACGATCAGGTAGGCGGTCGTGCCGAAGATGCCGACCGCCACCGCCGCTTCGAGGAAGACGTTGTGGTAGGTGCCGACGAGCGGGTCCAGACCGCTGCCCAGGAAGGGCGAGTCCAGGAACCGGGCGATGCCGTCGGCGATGGCGGCCTCGCGCTCGGTGTCGGAGGCGGCCGCGGTCGCGTCGCCCGCCAGCCGCGCGATCGAGCCGCCCTGACCACCGATCTGCAGGACGTACGGGAGCAGGACCAGGCCCAGCGCCCCCATCGCGGTCAGGGCCAGCGCCCAGATGCCCGACCGCTCGGCGACCGGCACCAGCAAGACGACGACGGCCACCGCGAGGGTGCTGCCCCGGCTGCCACTCATGACCACCGTGCCGAGCCCCAGGACCATCGCGCCGGCGAGCAGCACCCGCACGAGCCGCGAGCGGTGCTGCGGGAAGAGGTAGAGCACCGCGCACACCACCACGGCCCCGGCCAGGCCGAAGTCGTTGGCGTGGTGGGCCAGGCCGTCGTACCGGTTGTTGAGGGCGGCCCCCTCGAGGAGGGCCTTCCCGAAGCTGACGAGCTGGCCGCCGATGTAGCACCACAAGAAGCCGTTGACGACGGTCCGGCTCGGCTGCCAGACGAGCAGCACGATGGGGAGCACGCCGAGGAGCAGCAGCCACTGCGCCACGAAGACCATGCTCGCGTAGGGCGCCGGGTTCACCACCGAGGCCAGCACCCCGCAGACGGTCAGCAGGCCGAGGGCCGACAAGAAGAGCGGTGGGATCTGGACCTTGCGCTGGAGCAGCTCGGGCAGGAGCAGGGCCATGCCCAGCAGCATGAGCACGTCGGTCGGCGTGGCGACGCTGGAGTCGATCAGGCCGCGGTACATCGGGGCCGTGGCGAAGGCACCGCCCAGTGCGGCCGTGGCCACCCGCTCGCGCCCCAGGACCGCCAGGGCGCAGATCAGGACCGCGAGCATGCCCGCGGCCACGGCGCCGAACGGACCGCGCGAGGCCGCCGCCGCGAGGGCGACCGCGGCCAGCGCGAAGCAGCCCGTCACGATGCGCGTCTCCACGCTCATCGACCTCCCCGTGCGTGGTGGGAGGCGACGCCGGGAGGCATGCGGTCCCGGACGACTGCGCAGCTAGGCCGTGTCACGGCTGCACAGTATCGTCGCCGACCATGCACCTGCTGGTGGACGCGGTCGCTGTCCGAGAAGGCAGCGCCGCCATCGTGGTCGAGCACCTCCTGCGCGGATGGCGCGAGCTGGCGCCCGAGGACCGGATCACGGTGCTCACCACACCTGGTGGACCCGCCTTCGACCCGGGCGCCGGCGTCGCGGTCCACGAGGTGCGTCCGCCCGTCGGGGGCAGGGCCGGGACGCTGTGGCTGCGCACCCTCGGCACACGTCGCGCCGCCCGCGGCCTGCGTCCCGACGCGCTGCTCTCGGGGGTGCCGGCCAGCGGCCTGCTCGGCGCCGGCTGCCCGCGCGGCGTGCTCCTCTACGACCTGCGCCACGAGTTGCGCCCCCACCAGTTCTCCCGGGCCTCGCGCTGGGCCCGCCGCCTGTCCTGGGGCTGGAGCATGCGCCGGGCCGACGGCATCTTCACCATCTCCGAGCGGACCCTGTCGGACCTGCGCGAACGGCACCCCTCGGTCGCCGGCAGGGGCCACGCGGCCGTGCTCGGGTCCGACCACGCGCTCGCCTGGCCCGCGCCCACCGAGCCCGCCGACCCGCCGTACGCCCTGGCGTTCGGGCACTTCGCCAACAAGAACGCCGACGCCGTGATCGCCGCCTGGGCGGAGCTCTGCCGCACGGACGAGCACTGGCGGCTGCGCCTGGTCGGCATGGGCCGCGCCGACCGGGAGGCCGCGCGCCGGCAGGTCGAGGACCTCGGCATCGGCTCCCGGGTGGAGCTGATGCCCTGGCTCGACGACGCGTCCTTCCAGCGCTGCTTCACCGGGGCCGGGCTGGTCGTCTTCCCCTCCGACTTCGAGGGCTTCGGCCTGCCTGCGGCCGAGGCGCTGCGCCTCGGCATCCCGGTCGTCGTCTCCGACGACCCCGCCCTCGCCGAGGTGACCGGTGGGCTGGCCGAGGTCGCCTCGACGACCTCGCCCGCGGATCTCGCCGAGGCGCTGCGCCGGGCCCGGGCGCGCACGCCGGAGCAGCTGCGGGCCGGGCAGGAGTTCGCCGCGGCGTTCACCTGGCGCGCCACCGCCGAGGTGATCCGCCGCCACCTGCGCTGACCCGGGACCTGGGGAGACCTGATCCCGGCCTTCCCCCTCTCGACCCGGATTCCGGCGTCGGGCCGTGACGCACCCGAGGGCGTCTCGTTGGTCACTCGACGCTGGGGGGCGGATCCAATCGACATGAGGGAGTGCGCATGAACTCGGGCCCAGTAGATGTGCTCGTCGCCGGCGGCGGCGGCTTCATCGGAGGTCACCTGGTCGCTGACCTCCTCGCCCAGGGCAAGACGGTGCGTTCGGTCGACGTGAAGCCGATCGAGGAGTGGTACCAGGTCCATCCCGACGCGCAGAACTCCGTCGGCGACCTGTCGCTGCTCGACCAGGCGGAGGCGGCCACCGAGGGCGCGCGCGAGGTCTACATGCTCGCCGCCGACATGGGCGGCATGGGCTTCATCGAGAACAACAAGGCCCTGTGCATGCTGACGGTGCTCACCAGCACCCACATGCTGCAGGCCGCGCACAAGTACGACGTGGAACGCTACTTCTACTCCTCCTCGGCCTGCGTCTACGCCGCCGACAAGCAGACCGACACCTCGGTCACGGCTCTCAAGGAGTCCGACGCCTACCCCGCCATGCCGGAGGACGGCTACGGCTGGGAGAAGCTCTTCACCGAGCGGATGGCCCGCCACTTCCGCGAAGACTTCGGCCTCACCACCCGGATGGCGCGCTACCACAACGTCTACGGGCCGGAGGGCACCTGGACCGGCGGGCGCGAGAAGGCCCCCGCCGCCGTGTGCCGCAAGATCGCCGAGGCGGTCATCTCCGGGCGGCACGAGCTCGAGATCTGGGGCGACGGCGAGCAGACCCGCTCGTTCATGTACATCGACGACTGCGTCAAGGGCACCCAGATGATCCTGGCCGGCGACCTGGAGGACCCGATCAACCTGGGCTCCGCCGAGCTGGTCTCGATCAACCAGCTCTACTCGATCGTCGAGGAGATCGCCGGCATCAAGTGCGAGCGGAGGTACGACCTCTCCGCCCCGCAGGGCGTGCGCGGGCGCAACTCCGACAACACGATGATCAACGAGGTCTTCGGCTGGGAGCCGTCGATCAGTCTCGCCGACGGCCTCGCGCGGACCTATGCCTGGGTCTACGACCAGGTCAAGCGCGCCCAGGGCTGATCGGGCGGACGGCACGTGCGGATCCTCGTCCACGACCACAGCGGGCACCCCTTCCAGGCCGAGCTCAGCCGTGAGCTGGCCCGGCGCGGCCACGACGTCACCCACTCGTACGTCGAGGGCTACGTCTCCGGCAAGGGGCGCCTCGAGGCGACCCCCGGCGAGTCGGTCACCTTCGAGGCGATCGGCGGCGCGAAGAAGGTCGACAACCAGCGGATGGCACAGCGGCTGCTGCGCGAGATGCGGCGCGGCGTCGAGCTGGTGCGGCACGTCCGCAGGGTGAACCCCGACATCGTGATGCTGTCGAACGTGCAGATCCCCACCCTGGTGATCTTCGCGTTCGTGACCGCGCTGCTGCGGCGACCGTGGGTGCTGTGGCACCAGGACGTCTACGCCGTCGCGGTGAGGTCGTTCACCGGCTCCAAGCTGCCGCGGCGCTTCGCGTTCGTCGCCTGGGCCTTCGAGGTGGCCGAGCGGTGGTGCTCGCGCCGGGCGGCGGCGATCGTCGTGATCGCCCCGTCGTTCGTCCCCGTCCACGAGGCCTGGGGCACCGGTGACAAGGTCACCGTCATCCCCAACTGGGCGCCGCTCGACGAGATCGTCCCGACCGAGCGCAAGAACGACTGGGCCATCGAGCACGAGCTCGACGACGTCGCGACCCTCGTCTACTCGGGCACCCTGGGCCTCAAGCACAATCCCGCGCTGCTGGTCCGCCTGGCGCGCGCGGTCCACGACGCCGGCAGGCCGGTGCGGCTGGTCGTCGTCAACGAGGGGCCCGCGGTCGAGGTGCTGCAGGACGAGGCGCGCCGGCTCGACGTACCCGTCACGCTGCTGCCGTTCCAGCCCTACGAGCGGCTGCCCGAGGTGCTCGGCACCGGCGACGTGCTGGTCGTGCTCCTCGAGCAGGAGGCGGGCGCCTTCTCGGTGCCGTCCAAGACGCTGTCCTACCTGTGCGCCGGTCGTCCCGTGCTGGGCCTGATGCCCGGGGAGAACCTCGCGTCGTCGCTGGTCACCCGCGCCGGCGGCCTGGTGCTGCCGCCGGCCGACCACTCGCTCGCCGAGGCGGCCACCTGGGTCAGCGGCGTGCTGGGCGACGCCGAGCTCCGCGACGAGCTGGGCGAGGCCTCCCGGGACCTCGCCGAGCAGGAGTTCGCGCTGGAGCGCTGCGCCACCAGGTTCGAGCGCCTGCTCGCCGCGCAGTGCGGCGTCGCGGTGCGCGATCAACGATCCCTCGCAAAGTTCTGACGAGAACACGTATCCCATCGGGCACTCGGTCGTTGAGAGGTTCGCGGGACCGCCTCAACCCGCACATTCGGGGACACATTTCTGGTGGAGGTCACTGGTGAAGAAGCGGGCGTTCGACGTCGTCGTCATCTGCCTGGCTGCCGTGGTGTGGGTGCCTGTCGTGGCCCTCTCCGCGATCGCCGTGCTGGTGCTGTCAGGTCGGCCGATCTTCTACAGGTCGCGGCGCTGGGTCGGACCCGGCGCCGCCATCGAGATGATGAAGCTGCGGGTCATGGTGCCCAACGCCAACAAGGTGACGGCGCCCGTCGAGGACGGCCGCTTCCTGAACACGCCGCCCGACTCGCCGCTCTACACGCCGATCGGGCGGGTGCTCGACCGGCTCGGGCTCAACGAGATCCCGCAGTTCATCCACGTCCTGCGCGGTGAGATGAGCATCGTCGGCGCCCGGCCGCTCACCGACGTCGTCCGCGAGGCGCTCAGCGAGCAGCACGGCGACATCGACTCCCGCTGGGTGACCCCGGCCGGCCTCACCGGCCTGCCCCAGCTGATCGGCCGCCACGGCGTCGACGACCGGCAGCGGCTCGCCCTCGAGTCGGCGTACTCGGTTCGCACCGCCTTCGCCCCGAGCCTGCGGCTGGACTTCCTGATCCTGCTCAACACGGTGCTGATCACCTTCGGGCTGCGCAGGCCGCTGACCTACGAGCGCGCGATGCGCCTCGTCGAGCCGCGCCGCCGGGTGCTGCACGCCTCCGACCTGGCCCACCCGGTGTACAGCCCGGCCCCCGAGGCGGACGTGGCCTGAGCGCCAGGGCGACCAGGCCACGCGCCGCTGCCGCGCTCACCTCATGACGACGGCGATCTGCAGCATGTGCTGGGTGCAGGCCACGACGTCGTACTCGCGGCGGTAGGCGACGCAGTAGTCGCGGAACGCCGAGAACTCGTTGATCACCGAGGCGAACTCGTCGAAGATCACGACCGAGCCCGGCACGAGCAGCCGGTCGCACTGGGTGAGGGCGTAGAGCGTCGAGGAGTACAGGTCGGCGTC
Organism: Nocardioides sp. S5-5; assembly: GCF_054954065.1. Classification (NCBI taxonomy): domain Bacteria; kingdom Bacillati; phylum Actinomycetota; class Actinomycetes; order Propionibacteriales; family Nocardioidaceae; genus Nocardioides; species Nocardioides sp. S5-5. The sequence goes on along the minus strand of NZ_CP199913.1, from coordinate 986,708 downwards.
GCAGTGCAGCACGATCCGGCTCTGGGGCTCGAACTTGTCGAGGAAGCCGGGCACCGAGTCCTGGAAGAGTCCCTTCACGAACCGGACCCGGTCGTCGTCGATGGCGGGAGCCACCCCGCCGGCGTCGAACGTCGACTGCTCGATCGTCCCGCCGAAGTAGTGCCAGTCCTCGGGCAGGCCCTCGAACGAGTCGAACCCGTAGAAGCGCGAGCCCGGGTGGCGGTGGATGTCGGTCCAGTAGCCCATCGACTCGCCCTTGTAGACCCCGAACTCGAGGTAGTCGATCGCGTCGTCCCCCAGGACGCTCGACTGGAGGCGCTCGTAGAGCTCCCGGCGCTGCTCGAGTCGCGGCATGTCCGCCGGGACCCGCTCACGCTCCCAGGTGCCGAGCTTCGGCAGCTGGTGCAGCACGTCGAAGCGTCCGTTGTCGATGCCGTACTTGATGACCGCTCGGCGCAGCCTCAGTCGCGCGCGATAGGACAGGGACATGCAAGGCCTCCCATGCACCGCCGGCGGTTGGAGGGGTCGGCTGACTGCCCGGCGGTCGGCTGGCACATCCTCTCACCCACCGGCGAACGGCGGGAGGAACTCGACGGATTGGCCGGGCCGGACCAGGACGGCCGAGGGATCCGTCGACGACGCCGGGCGCTCGCCCACGAGGACCGAGCAGACGCCCAGGACACGCTCGAGGGACGAGTCCGCGTGGCGGGCCACGATCGTGGCCAGCAGGTCCGACAGCGTCACCGCTCCGGCGACCTCGACCGACTCCTCGCCGACTCCGGCCGCCGCCCGGGCCGCCGCCCAGTAGCGCACCCGGATGACCTGCGTCTCACTCACGTCGCCGACCCTTCCCCGTTGCCTGCGTATTTCGGTATCGTCGCTCACCAGAAAACTGGCCGTTGCCCAACGTTGCGTTTCGGTCTCGACTCGGTGCCGCCCGGAACAGGCGGACGCCGGTGAGGAGGCCAGGGTGAGCACACTCCTTCTGCTGACCAGCGCACTGCAGCCCTCCGCCGAGGTGCTGCCCGGACTCGCGCTGCTCGGCCACCAGGTCAAGATCCTGCCCGCCGAGGGTAGCGCTCTGCTCGACGCCCCGGACGCCGACCTGCTCCTGGTCGACGGCCGCCAGGACCTCGCGGGCGCACGCGACCTGTGCCGCCTGATCCGCACCACCGGGACCGACGTACCGGTCCTCCTCGTCGTCACCGAGGGCGGTCTCGCCGTCGTCAACCACGACTGGGGCATGGACGACGTCGTCCTGCACACCTGCGGCCCGGCCGAGCTCGAGGCCCGGATCCGCCTCTCGACCGGTCGCCTCAACGCGGCCCGGGACGCCGCCGACCCCGAGGCGCACCTGATCCGGTCGGGCGAGGTCGTGGTCGACGAGGCGACGTACACCGCCAAGGTCGGCGGCCGGGTGCTCGACTTGACGTTCAAGGAGTTCGAGCTGCTGAAGTTCCTGGCCCAGCATCCCGGCCGGGTGTTCAGCCGCCAGCAGCTGCTGCAGGAGGTGTGGGGATACGACTACTTCGGTGGCACCCGCACCGTCGACGTCCACGTACGCCGGCTGCGGGCCAAGCTGGGGCCCGAGAACGAGATGCTGATCGGCACCGTCCGCAACGTCGGCTACCGCTTCGTGCTGCCGACCAAGGGCGAGGCCGTCGAGGCCGACGCGGCGCCGGCCTCGAGACCCGCCTCGGCGCCGACCTCGGCGGTCGACGCCTCCTCCTGAGCGCGCCGGCACGCGGCCGCCGTCACTTCCAGACGCGCACCCAGTCCACCGTCAGCTCGCCGCTGCGGGGCGTCGCGGCGTCGATCGCGTTCCAGCCGGCGCCGAAGGCCTGGGTCATCACCACGTAGAAGGGCCGGTCGAAGGGCTGCGGCGCGAACAGCGGCCAGCTCGGCGCCCAGGAGTGGGTGAAGCAGAGGTTGCCGTCGTACAGGAACCGCATCACGGTGGGCGTCCACTCGACGGCGTAGCGGTGGAAGGTCTTGCCGGCATCGGCGACCAGGCAGTTGAAGCCGGTGCTGAACGGCCAGATCTCCCCGTTGTAGTGGACCGACGGGTAGACCTGCCCGGGCTGGCCGCTGAACCACTCGGCGACATCGATCTCGCCCGAGGCGGGCCAGGCTCCGTAGGTGTGCTCCTGCGGGTAGAGCCACATGCCCGAGCCCAGGCCGGGGCCGGAGTGGTCGGGCACCTTCGCACGGAACTCGAAGCGTCCGTAGGTCTGCGTGAACAGGGACCAGCTCGCCAGCGTGGCCACGGTGCGGGTCGCGGTGTAGCTGCCGTAGGGACTGCGGCAGACGAACGGCCGCGCCTCCTCGATCGCGCGCAGATGGAGCTGCCCGTTGGAGACCGCGACGTTGTCCGGGTCGTTGACGTAGCAGTCGTTCGTCGAGGTGGTCATCCCGCTCAGCTCGGTCTGCTGGACGACCCACTTCGCCGGGTTGACGGCCTTGCCGTCGAAGTCGTCGTCGAAGGAGCACGTGTAGCGGCCGCCACCGGGCTTGACCGGCCGCTCACCGCCGCAGGTGGGCGGCACCGCCCGGGGCGGCGCCGCGGCCCCGGCCACGGCCCCCGCAACGGGGTCCGGCACCGGGCCGAGAACGACACCCGCACCCATCGTCATCGCTGCACACGCGAGCGTCACCAACCGGACTCGGAACACGGCATGCCTCCTGGAGCAAGCAGTCATCGACCGCGGGTGAGCACACTCTGGCACGCCCAGGGCCCGCGTGGGGATACCCGATCTCGACGACCACTAGGACGTGCGGCCCTGCTCGTCGAAGTGGTCGGCGGTGTCCATCAGCCGGACCACCTGCTCGCGCAGCTCCGGGCCGAGCTCGCCCCACCCGTCCTTGTAGCCGTAGACCGAGGCGAGGGAGCGGGCGTCGTAGTCGCCGTTGAAGATGTCGACGTCGGCGCAGGTGATCAGCGAGGGGTGCGCGACGCCGATCGCGGCCGAGACCCGGGTCAGCTCCTTGCGCAGGGTGCGCAGGTAGACCGCGCAGCGCTCGGCCTTCGACACCGGGTCGAGACCGTGGACCAGCCACGGGTTCTGGGTGGCGATGCCGGTCGGGCAGTGGTCCGTATGGCACTTCTGCGCCTGGATGCAGCCGATCGAGAGCATGGCCTCGCGGGCGACGTTGATCATGTCGGCGCCGAGGGCGAACGCGACGATCGCGTTGTCGGGCAGGCCGAGCTTGGCCGAGCCGATGAACGTGACGTCGTCGGTCAGGCCCAGCTCGGCGAAGGTGCCGTAGACCCGCGAGAAGCCCATCCGGTACGGCAGCGCGACCGAGTCCGCGAAGATCAGCGGCGCCGCGCCGGTGCCGCCCTCGCCGCCGTCGACGGTCACGAAGTCGACGCCGCGCTCACGCGGCGACATCAGCCGGGCCAGCTCCTCCCAGAAGTCCATCGCGCCGACCGCGGACTTGATCCCGACCGGCAGTCCGGTCTCGGCCGCCAGCATCTCGACGAAGTCGAGCATCGAGTCGACGTCGTGGAAGGCGGTGTGACGCGAGGGCGACGAGCAGTCCCGGCCCTGCGGGATGCCGCGGATCTCGGCGATCTCCGCGGTCACCTTCGCCGCCGGCAGCAGCCCGCCCAGACCCGGCTTGGCACCCTGGCTGAGCTTGATCTCGATCGCCTTGACCGGCGCGGAGGCGATCATCTCCTTGAGCCGCGGCAGCGAGAAGGCGCCCTTCTCGTCACGGCACCCGAAGTAGGCCGTACCGATCTGGACGACGAGATCGGCCCCGTTGCGGTGGTACGGCGAGATCGCGCCCTCGCCCGTGTTGTGCAGGCAGCCGGCCGCCGCCGCACCCTTGTTGATGGCCGTGATGGCGTTGGACGACAGCGAGCCGAAGCTCATCGCGGACACGTTGACGACCGACCCCGGCCGGAACGCCCTCGCCCGCCCGCGCGGCCCGCCGAGCACCTTGGCCGCCGGCAGCGTCCAGTTGCTGTCCTGGTCGCTCGGCAGCTTGTCGGCGAAGGTGCGCTGCTTGATGTAGGCGTGGCCCTGGACGTGCTCGACGTCGACGTCGGTGCCGAACCCGAAGTAGCTGTTCTCCTCCTTGCTGGAGGCGTAGATCCAGGTCCGCTGGTCACGGCTGAACGGCCGCTCCTCCTCGTTGCTGGTGACGATGTACTGGCGCAGCTCGGGCCCGATCGTCTCCAGCCAGTACCGGGCGTGCCCGATCACCGGGAAGTTGCGCTGCAGCGCGTGCCTCTTCTGCACGAGGTCGCGAGCGGCGAGCGCGCCCAGCGCCACGGCTGCCCCACCCACGGCGTGGCTCAGCTTCATGAGGGCAGTCCTACCGCGTCACGGCGACACATGTAAACGCTGGGCGGATGGCCGGATAGCGTGGGCGAGGTGAACTCGGAGCTCCCCCTGCTGACCGACGCCGCCGCCCTCGACGCGATCGGGCGGGTCCGCGAGGCCAGCCGGGAGCACGACGGCACCGACCCCGTCGACGAGGCGGTCGCCCTCCGGCTCAAGCACCACGGGCTCGCCGGCACCGGCGCCTGGGTGAGCGGCGAGGGCTTCGCGCTGCGGTACGACGGTGGGCTCGACCTGGCCGTCGCGCCCTCCTCACGGGGGCAGGGCCTGGGTGCCTCGCTGGGGGCGCTCGCCGTCGCCGAGCCGGGTCCGCTGAGCGCCTGGTCGCACGGCGACCATCCGGCCGCCGCCGCGCTCGCCCGCCGCTGGGGGTTCGCCCGCACGCGGGAGCTGTGGGTGATGCGGCGACCGGCCGTCGTACCGCTGCCGGGGGTGGAGCTGCCGGACGGCGTACGGATCCGGGACTTCGGCGCCTCCGACTCCGAGGCACTGCTCGCGGTGAACGCCGCCGCCTTCGCCCACCACCCGGAGCAGGGCTCGCTCAACGCCGCCGGTCTGGCCGAGCGGATGGCCGAGTCGTGGTTCGACCCGGCCGGCCTGCTGCTCGCGGTCGACGACGACGGCGCGCTGCTGGGCTTCCACTGGACCAAGCAACACGACCCGTCGCTCGGGGAGGTGTACGTCGTCGGCGTCTCCCCCGCCGCGCAGGGCCGTGGCCTCGGCCGGGTGCTCACCGTCGCCGGGCTGCAGCACCTCGCGGCGCGCGGCGTGGCCGAGGTGCTCCTCTACGTCGAGTCCGACAACGCGCCCGCCCGGCGGCTGTACGAGGATCTCGGCTTCCAGCACGCCGCGGCCGACACCCACGTCCAGTACCAGCGGACGGAAGTTGCCCGTAACCCCCTCGCCCCTGAGTAGATTTACCCACCATGAGCTCTGTCACCGACGGCGATCCGGGTCCCGAGGACTCCCGGCTCGCCGGGTCGCGCGCCGGGCGTGGTCGGGGACGCAGGGGCATGCTCCGGCGGCGCCACGACGCGGACGCCCTCGACGTCGGCGAGCTCGCGCCCGACGACGTCCAGGAGCTGCTGCGCCGCAGCACCACGTCGGTGCCGGACGACGAGGCGCCGGATCGGGCGCCGGAGGACGACATCGCCGCTCGCGTCGGCAGCCCCACCGGCGCGCTTCCCGACGAGGCCGAGGAGGCCGACGACGTCGACTGGGCCGCGATGGTGCAGCCGCACACCTCGGCCGTCGACAGGCTCGGGGACGGCGAGGACGCGGCACCCCGCGCCGACCGCTTCGGTCCCGGACCGTCGGCCGACTGGGCCAGCGTCATCGACCGCTCGCTCGGCCGGCCGCTCACCGAGATCGAGCCCCACGAGTTCGAGGCCGGCCCCGCCGCCACCGACGACCCGAGCCTGCGCGGCACCCTCACCGACCGGCTGGAGCGGATGCGCTCCGTGGAGACGGTCGAGGCGGTCCCGGCGGAGGCGGTCCCGGCGGAGGCGGCCCCGGCGGAGGAGGCCACCTCCGAGGAGGCCCCGTCCGAGGGCCCGGCGGTCGAGGAACCCGAGGCCGGCGACTGGTCGGCGATCATCTCCCGCGCCACCCAGCGCCCGTTCGGCGACGCCCACGGCGCCGCCGCGCCCGGCCCCGAGCCGGCGCCCGTCGCCGAGCAGGCGATCCCCGACCACCGGCTGACCGACGAGGAGGCCGGCCAGCGGGTCATCGCGGCCGCCGTCGACGGTGGCTTCGCGGAGCCGACACCGGTTCCGCAGCCCAAGGGTCTGGCCCGCCTGCGTCGCCGCCAGGGTGCCGGGTCCGCGCCGCGGCCGCGGGCCCGCCCGCTGCAGGAGTTCGTCGAGCCGCCGCTGCTGGACGAGCCGATCCCGAACATCGACCGGATCGACGACATACCGCGCCGGCCCGAGGAGGTCCTCGCCCATGCGCGGGCCGAGATCGAGGCCGAGCTGGTCGCACCGGGCGAGCTGCCCGACGGGGTCGAGCCCGACGAGGCGAGCGTCCCCGGCAACGCCGAGGTGGTCGCGGCCCTGGCCGCCCGGCTGCGGCGCGACGCCGAGCTGGCCGCCGCCGAGCAGGCCGCCGAGCGGATCGCCGCCGAGGAGGCCGCGCAGCTGGCTCACGAGGCCCGGGCCGAGGCCGACCGGCTGGCCAACGCCGCGTCCGCGCAGCGCGAGGAGGCCGAGCTGCGCGCCGTCGAGCAGGCCCGCCTGGCGGCCGAGGCACACGCCGCCCGCGAGGCGGCCGAGGCCCGCGCCCGGGTGGTGGCCGAGGCGGCTGCCGTGAGCGCCGCCGAGCATGCCGAGTTCGCCCGCCGGGTGCTGGAGGAGCGGGAGGCCACCGAGCGTACGTCGGCCGAGATCGCCCAGGCCCGCACACTCGCCGAGGAGGCCGCCCGTCAGCAGGCCGCCCTCGCCCAAGACGCCCACCGCGCCGCCGAGGCCGCCGAGGAGCGGGCCCGGCTGCTCGCGGACCAGGCGGCGGCCAGTGCCGAGGAGCACGGGGCTCTCGCCCGGCAGGCCGTCGAGGAGCGTGCGATCGCCGAGCAGGCCGCCGCCGAGCACGCCCGGCTCGCTCAGGAGGCCCAGGCCTCCCGCCGGCTGGCCGAGGAGGCCGCGCTCGAGCAGGCCGAGCTGGCCCGCCTGGCCCACGAGACGGCCCAGGCCGCGGAAGCGCGCGCCGCCGACGCGGCGGGACGGGCCGAGGAGCAGTCCGCCGCGCGCGTGGCCGCCGACGAGTCCGCCGCCCAGCAGGCTCGTCGCGCCGAGGAGGCGCACCAGGCCCGCCTGGTCGCCGAGGAGGCCGCTCGCCAGCAGCTGGAGCTCGCCACCGAGGCCCAGGCCGCCGCCGCGGCCGCCCACGCCTCGGCCGCCGCCCTCGCCGAGGAGAAGAAGGTCGCCACGGAGGCGCTCGCCCGGGCCTCCGAGTTCGCCACCGAGGCCACCCGGGCCCGCACCGAGGCCGAGGAGCGCGCCGCCGCCGCCCTCGCCGAGCTCGAGCAGTCCGCCGCCGCCCACACCACCGCCGTCGAGCGCCTCCGCTCCGAGCTCGTCGAGGCCGAGGAGCGCGCCCTCGAGCACGCCCGCGCCCGCGCCGACGCCGAAGCCCGCGCCGCCGAGCTGGCCCAGGAGCGCGAGCGCGCCCTCGCCGACGCCGCCGCCCTCGCCCAGCAGGTCGCCGAGATCCGCGCCACCCTCGTCCCGGAGGGCCCGAACGCTCCCGACACTCCCGACACCCTGACCGCTGCGGACAGCGCGGCCGCCGTCGCACCGCTCGCCGCGCAGGTGGTGCCCGAGGTCGAGCCGGAGCCAGAGCCAGAGCCAGAGCCAGAGCCGGACCTGCTCGTCGAGACCGAGCCGGAGCCGCTCGTCGAGGACGAGCCCGACGTGGCGGAGCTGGTCGCGGCCGAGCCGGTGACCGACGTACCCCCCGCCGACGACCTCGCCGCCCAGATGGCCCAGATCCGGGCCCGCCTGGCCGGGGAGGACGGCCCGGCCGCCCCGGAGCCCGACCTCGAGGCCGCCGACGAGGTCGAGCCCGACGCGGAGGAGCCGGCCGGCGCCGAGGTGCTGGGCCGCCACGCCGAGCGCACACCGTCCCTGATGGAGCAGTGGCGCGCGACCGCGAGCACCCCCGAGCCCGACGAGAGCGACGAGCTCCTCGACGACATCGACACGCTCGACGTGGCCGAGGAGGCCGCCGAGGAGCCGGTCGTCGTTCCCGAGCCCGAGCCGCTCGTGGAAGCCGAGCCGGAACCGGAGCCCGAGCCGGAGCCCGAGCCGGAGCCGGAGCCGGAGCCGGAGCCCGAGCCCGAACCGGAGCCCGAGCCGGCGATGGCCGCCGCCCCGGCGCCCAGGCCCGCGATCAAGCGCGTCCCGTTCCACGCCAAGCGCGGGACCGACGCCCTCGCGCCACTCGCCATCCTCGTCGCGCTCGGGCTGGCCGCGGTGGTCGGCATGCGGGCGATCAAGGGCACGCTGTGGGACGACATCGCGTTCAGCGCGACCCTGACGGTCATCGCCGCGATCCTGCTGGGCTACGCCCTCAAGGCGAGCAACTCCTCACGCAGCGTCAGCATCGACGAGGTCGGCGTCCTCAAGGTGACCCAGGGCGACACCAACAGCACCTTCGACCTGACCAGCCCGAACACCAAGATCGAGCAGACGGGTGTGCCGGGCTCGCGGAGCTGGCGGGTCCTCATCCTGCGGCGCAGCATGGCGCCGGTCGTCATCGACTCGCGCATGGTCGACGCCCCCACCTTCCTGGAAGCGCTGCGCCAGTGGCAACCGGACCTCTAGACGTCGACCCGGTGGTCGCGCTCCGCCTGGAGCGCGACGAGCTGGCACGGCGGCTGGCGGCCAGCCAGGACGAGGTCGCGCGGCTGCGGGCCGAGCTGGAGAGTGCGCGGGCCGAGGTGGCGACGCTGGAGTCGGGCGAGTCGCTGTCGCTGTTCGACGGCGAGCCGCAGGCCGGTGACCGGCTGACGGGCGACGGCAGCGACCCGCGGGTGCTGTCGATGGTGCTCGGCGCGACGGCGGTGGTGGCCGTCATGGTGGCGCTGCTGACGCTGCTCAACGGCAAGCTCGCCACGCCGTTCGGCGTCGTCATCGTCCTGGTGGCGGTCGGCCTGGGCTGGGCCGCGGCCAAGACCCGGGTGGTACCCGTCGAGGTGAGCGTGGTCCGCGGGATCGTGTACGTCGAGCAGGGCGAGTCGACGTACCGCTTCGACGTCCGCAAGCCGGAGACCCGGGTCGAGGTGGTCGGTCGTGCCGGCGAGCCCGGCTGGGCGGTGCGCTTCCCGCGCAAGGCGATGGACCCGTTCGTGGTCGACGGCTCGATGGTCGACGCCGAGGACTTCCTGCGCCGGCTGCGCGAGCACCGCCCCGAGCTCTGACCCCTCGCCGACCCGGCGCAAAACGAACTCGCTCCGTCTCCGACCCGGCCGAAAACAACTCTCTATGCTCGCCGACCGAGCACTTTTGCGCCGGGTCGGCACCCAACCCGAGTCAGTTTGCGCCGGGTCGGCCGAGGGCGGCGCGCACCCGGCCCGCGATCTCCCGTACGGCGGCCCGGCTCGTGCGCCCGACGCCGAGGACGTTCAAGAACCCGTGGACCTGGTCGACGTACCGCTTCAGCTCGACCTCGACGCCGGCGTCGGCCAGCCTGCGCGCGTAGTCCTCTCCCTCGTCGCGCAGCGGGTCGAAGCCGGCGGTGGCGACGAACGCGGGGGCGAGACCGGACGGCAGGTCGATCTCGAGCAGGTTCATCCGCTCGTCGGCCCGGTCCGCGGGGTCGGGCAGGTAGGTGTCGTTGAAGGACCCGATCGACTCGGCGGTGAGGTAGAGCCCCTCCCCGAACAGCCGCAGGCTCTCGGTGGCGCGGTCGGCGTCGGTGCAGGGGTAGACGAGCAGCTGGAAGGCGAGCGGGAGGCCGGCCCGGGCGGCGACGATCGCGGTGTACGCCGCGAGGTTGCCGCCGGCCGAGTCGCCGGCGACGCCGATCCGCTCGGGGTCCACGCCGAGGGAGTCGGCATGCTCATGCACCCAGCGCAGCGCGGCCTCGGCGTCGTCGAAGGCGGCGGGGAAGGCGGCCTCGGGACCGACCCGGTACTCGACGGCGAGCACGCGGACCCCCGACCGCTCCGCGAGCAGCCGGCAGGGCGCGTCGTGGGAGGCGAGGTCGCCGTACAGGAAGCCCCCGCCGTGGAAGAAGAGCAGCAGCCCGCTCCCGACCCGACGCGAGGGCTCGTAGAGCCGCGCCGGCAGGTCGGCCACGGCGAGGTCGCGGACGCTGCCGATCGGCTGGCGGCCGCCCACGAGGGCGGCGTTGGCCCGCATCGCGGCCCGGCCCTCGACGACCCCGGCTCCGGCGAGGTCGCCCTTGCGGGCCAGCCGCTGCAGGGTCAGCATCATCTGGACGTCGGGGGCCAGCGTCTGCCCGTCGAGCACCAGCGGCGGGCCGGTGACCAGCCGCTGCGCCCGCACGGGCAGTCCCATCAAGGTCGACAGCAGGCGCGCCTCGGCCGCGTTCCGGATGCTCACGGGTGTGACCATACCGAGAGTACGGCGATCGCGGCGTCCCATCCGACGTCACCTCGCGTTCACCCGGAGGTGCCACACTCGCGAACATGTCGACCGAGCAGCAGCCGACGTCCCTCCTCCCCGACGCCGAGCACCCCGAGACCGGTACCCTGGTCGCCGTGTCGGACGAGGCGTCGGGCTACGTCCCCGATCCGGCTCTGGTCGAGGCCGTCGAGGCGGTCGACAACCGGTTCGTCGACCGGGAGCTGTCGTGGCTGCGGTTCAACGAGCGGGTGCTGGAGCTGGCCGAGGACGAGGCGCTGCCGCTGCTCGAGCGGGCCCGGTTCCTCGCGATCTTCACCAGCAACCTCGACGAGTTCTTCATGGTCCGCGTGGCCGGCCTCAAGCGCCGGATCGCGACCGGCCTCGCCGTGCGCGCCGCCAGCGGCCTGATGCCGCTGGAGGTGCTGGAGGCGATCTGGCGTCGTTCGGCCGAGCTCAGCCAGCGCCATGCCCGGGTCTTCCACGACGACGTGGTGCCGGCACTGAGTGCGGAGGGCATCGACCTGGTCCGCTGGGCCGACCTGGACCGCGACGAGCAGAAGGAGTGCAAGCGGCTGTTCAAGGACCGGGTCTTCCCGGTCCTCACTCCCCTGGCGGTCGACCCGGCCCACCCCTTCCCCTACATCTCCGGCCTCTCGCTGAACCTCGCGGTCGTGCTGCGCAACCCGAAGTCCGGCAAGGAGCTGTTCGCCCGGGTGAAGGTGCCCTCGAACTTCGACCGCTTCGTCTCGCTCGGCAACGCCCGGTTCGTGCCGCTGGAGGACGTGATCGGCGCCCACCTGCGCCGGCTGTTCCCCGGCATGGAGGTGCTCGAGGCGCACACCTTCCGGGTCACCCGCAACGAGGACCTCGAGGTGGAGGAGGACGACGCCGAGAACCTGCTCGCCGCGCTCGAGAAGGAGCTGCTGCGCCGCAAGTTCGGCCCGCCGGTGCGCCTCGAGGTGGAGGAGTCGATCGCGCCGTCGGTGCTCGAGCTGCTCGTCTCCGAGCTCGGGATCAGCGAGAACGAGGTGTTCCGGCTGCCCGGGCCGCTCGACCTGCGCGGCCTGCACTCGATCGCCGACCTGCCGCGCGAGGACCTCAAGTACCCCTCCTTCGTGCCGAGCACCCACACCCGGCTGGCCGAGTTCGAGTCGGCCGCGCCGGTCGACGTGTTCAAGGCGCTGCGCCGCCGCGACGTGCTGCTGCACCACCCCTACGACTCGTTCGCCACGTCGGTGCAGCGCTTCATCGAGCAGGCCGCCGCCGACCCCCACGTGCTGGCGATCAAGCAGACGCTCTACCGCACCTCCGGCGACTCCCCCATCATCGACGCCCTCATCGACGCCGCCGAGGCCGGCAAGCAGGTGCTGGTGCTGGTGGAGATCAAGGCCCGCTTCGACGAGCAGGCCAACATCCGCTGGGCCCGCAAGCTGGAGCAGGCCGGCTGCCACGTCGTCTACGGCCTGGTCGGCCTCAAGACCCACTGCAAGCTGGCGATGGTCGTGCGCGACGAGGGCGAGCAGTCGGGGGGCATCCGCCGCTACACCCACATCGGCACCGGCAACTACAACCCGAAGACCTCGCGGATGTACGAGGACCTCGGCCTGCTCACCACCGACGAGACCATCGGCGAGGACGTCGCCCACCTGTTCAACAACCTGTCCGGCTGGTCCCGGAAGGCGACCTACGAGCAGCTTCTGGTCGCGCCCGACTCGGTGCGCACCGGCCTGGTCGACCAGATCATGCGGGAGATCGAGCACGCGAAGGCCGGCCGACCCGCCGGCATCCGGTTCAAGGCCAACTCGGTCGTCGACGAGGAGACCATCGACGCGCTCTACCTGGCCTCCTGCGAGGGCGTCCCGGTCGAGCTGCTCGTGCGCGGCATCTGCGCGCTGCGCCCCGGCGTCGCCGGGCTGAGCGAGAACGTCAAGGTCCGCTCGGTGCTGGGCCGCTTCCTCGAGCACAGCCGGGTCTTCTCCTTCGAGGGCGGCGGCGAGCCGGCCACCTGGATCGGCTCGGCCGACCTGATGCACCGCAACCTGGACCGCCGGGTCGAGGTGCTGGTGCGCCTGCCCGAGGCCAGCCGCGACGAGGTACGGCGGCTGCTGGACCTCGCGTTCGCCCCGACGACCCAGGCGTGGGAGCTGGGCGCCGACGGCGAGTGGAAGCGCAACGCCGGGACGATCCACCTGCAGGAGACCCTGATCGAGCAGCAGCGCAGGCGTCGTACGGACGACTGACCCGCTGACCTGCGACAACGCGTACCGTGCGCGGCGCCACAGCGCGCCGGACTGCCCGCAGTTGCGTTCACGGGGAAGTGGTCCCCTAGCATGAGCGAGTTCGCCTCCGCCTCAACGGGAGTCCATGTGGGTCTGCGTCTGCGTCCGGTCGATACATCCTTCTACGACCTCTTCACCCAGTCCGCCCAGCACCTCGTGGGCGGAGCCGAGATCCTCGCCGAGATGCTGTCCGACTCCTCGGACAAGTCCGAGGTGGCCGAGCGGATGCGTGCCGCCGAGCACGCGTGCGACGAGACCACCCACGAGATCGTCAAGAAGGTCAACAGCACCTTCGTGACGCCGTTCGACCGCGAGGACATCTACGCCCTCGGCTCGGGACTCGACGACGTGATGGACATGATGGACGAGGCCGTCGACCTGATCCTGCTCTACGAGGTCCAGGTCGCGCTGCCCGCCGAGCTCTCCGAGCAGGTCGAGGTCCTCCAGCGCTGCGCCGAGCTGACCGCGGCGGCGATGCCGCGGCTGCAGTCGATGCAGTCCCTCGACGACTACTGGATCGAGATCAACCGGCTCGAGAACGCCGGCGACCGCAACCACCGGCGCACGCTCGCCAAGCTGTTCTCCGGCGAGTACCCCACGCTCGAGGTGCTCAAGCTCAAGGACATCGTCGAGTCCCTCGAGAGCGCCATCGACGCCTTCGAGCGGGTGGCGAACACGGTGGAGCAGATCGCCGTCAAGGAAGGCTGAGGCAGTCACCTCATGACCCTCACCCTGGCGATCGTCATCGCCGTGGTCGTCATCGCCCTCGCGTTCGACTACACCAACGGCTTCCATGACGCGGCGAACGCGATCGCGACCTCCGTGTCGACCCGTGCCCTGACGCCGCGGATCGCGTTGACCCTGGCCGCGCTGATGAACTTCATCGGCGCCCTGCTCGGGCAGGAGGTCGCCAAGACCGTCGCCGACGTGATCACCATCGAGGACGCCAACGGCAACCTGCAGGTCGGGGTCCATCACGGCCTGGTCATCGTGATGGCCGGTCTGCTCGGCGCGATCATCTGGAACCTGATCACCTGGTACTTCGGCCTGCCGTCGTCGTCCTCGCACGCCCTCATCGGCGGCCTGGTCGGCGCCGCGGTCGCCGGCGGCGTCAGCGTCAAGTGGGACACCATCGTGCAGAAGGTGCTGATCCCGATGGTGGTCTCGCCGTTCGTCGGCTTCTGCGCCGCCTTCGTCGTGATGACCGCGATCCTGTGGCTCTTCCGCAGGGGCAATCCCCACAAGATCAACCGCGGCTTCCGCGGCATGCAGACGGTCTCGGCCGCCGCCCTCGCGCTCGGCCACGGTCTGCAGGACGCGCAGAAGACGATGGGCGTCATCTTGCTGACGCTGGTGATCGCCTACCCCGCGTCGTACGACATCGGGACGCTGCCGATCTGGGTCGTCCTCGCCGCTGCCGGCGCGATCTCCGCGGGCACGTACTCCGGCGGCTGGCGGATCATGCGCACCCTGGGGCGCAAGATCATCCACCTCGACCCGCCGCGCGGCTTCGCGGCGGAGTCGGTCGGCGCGGGCGTGCTCTACACGACCGCGTTCGTCTTCCACGCCCCCATCTCGACCACCCACACCATCACCTCGGCGGTGATGGGCGCCGGCGCGACCAAGCGGTTCTCCGCCGTGCGCTGGGGCATGGCCCGGACCATCCTGGTCGCCTGGGTGTCGACCTTCCCGGCCGCCGCGCTCGCGTCGTGGGGCTGCTACGAGCTGCTGCGCCTCATTCTGCTGTGAGGCTGTAGCCCCGGCCCCGGATCCGCCGTACGTCGGCCGCCTCGCCCAGGCGCGAGCGCAGCCGGGTGACGTGCATGGCGATCGTGTTGCCGCCCGGCCGCTTCCCGTCGGTGCCCCACAGGGCGTCGCGCAGCTCGTCGTCGGTGACGACGCCCGGGGCGGCCAGCAGCAGCGCACGCAGCAGCTCGAACTCCTTGAGCGGCAGGTCGCCGATCCGCTCCCCGTCGACCCGCACGCTGTACGCCGTCGCGTCGAGCACGACCCGCCCGAACTCGAGACGCGCGTGCTCGGCCAGCGAGCGCGGCGCGTGGGTCAGCAGCTCCCACAGGTGCTGCGCGGCGTACGGCCGCACGACGACCGCCGAGGCGCCGGCCAGCATGAGCGGCCCCACGCCGTCCGCCCGGCCGGCCTCGCCGTCGCAGGTCCCCGCGATGACGTACGGCGACCCGTGCTGGCGGATCACGCCGACGAACTGCTCCGCCGGGATGCCCGGCGCCCCGGGGGTCACCACGACGGCGTGCGGATCGGTGCGCCCGAACTCCACCAGGCCGTCGAGCGTCGAGCCGACCCAGGTCACGTGGACGCCGCGGCCCGCCATCGCCTCCGCGAGCGCGCCCCCGTCGTCGGCGGGGTCGACCACCAGGAGGTGGGCTCCCGAGGACTCGACCCAGCGGTGGAGGTAGGCGCGCACGGACTGGCGACGGGCATCGCGGCGCCCGTCGTCGCGCATTCCCATCGTCTCGCCGGGACCGTTCGGCTCAGCCGAAGCGGCCGGAGATGTAGGCCTCGGTGGCCGGGTCGTCCGGGTTCGCGAACATCTTCTTGGTCGGGTTGAACTCGACCAGGTGCCCCGGCTCGCCGGTGGCCTTGAGGTTGAAGAAGCCGGTGTCGTCGGAGACACGGGCCGCCTGCTGCATGTTGTGGGTGACGATGACGATGGTGAACTCGTTCTTGAGCTCGTGGATCAGGTCCTCGATCGCCGAGGTCGAGATCGGGTCGAGCGCCGAGCACGGCTCGTCCATCAGCAGCACCTGCGGCTCGACCGCGATCGCGCGGGCGATGCACAGGCGCTGCTGCTGGCCGCCGGACAGGCCCATGCCCGGCTTGTTGAGCCGGTCCTTGACCTCGTTCCACAAGTTGGCGCCGCGCAGCGACTTCTCGACGACCTCGTCGCCGGTCGACTTCTTGATCTTGCCCGCGTTGAGCTTCAGGCCGGCGAGGACGTTGTCGTAGATCGACATCGTCGGGAACGGGTTGGGGCGCTGGAAGACCATGCCGACCTGGCGGCGTACGGCGACCGGGTCGACGCCGGCCTCGTAGAGGTCCTGGCCGTCGACGACGATCTTGCCCTCGACCCGCGCACCGGGGATCACCTCGTGCATCCGGTTGAGCGAGCGCAGGAAGGTCGACTTGCCGCAGCCCGAGGGACCGATGAAGGCAGTGACCGCGCCGGCCCGGACCGTCATGTTGACGCCCTGCACCGCGAGGAAGTCGCCGTAGTAGATGTTGACGTCGGAGACGTCGATGCTCTTGGCCATGACTGTTTGCCTCTCAAACCCTTCGGGTCACTTGTTTCGGGGCGCGAAGATCTTGCCGACGATGCGTGCTGCGAGGTTGAGCACCATCACGATGACGATGAGGATGAAGGCGGCCCCCCAGGCGATCGCCTCGGCGGGGGCGTCACCCCGCAGGTTCTGCCCGTAGATGAGGACCGGGAGGGTCGTCATCGCACCGTCGAACAGGTTCATGTTGGTCCGGTCGGTGGCTCCGGCGATGAGGAGCAGCGGGGCGGTCTCGCCGATGACGCGGGAGACGGCGAGCGTGATGCCGGTGAGGATGCCGCCGATCGCGGTGGGGAGCACGATCCGCACGATCGTCTTCCACTTCGGCGTGCCGAGCGCGTACGACGCCTCGCGCAGGTCGTCCGGCACCAGCCTCAGCATCTCCTCGGTGGCCCGGACCACGATCGGGATCATCAGCAGGGACAGCGCGACCGATCCCCCGAAGCCGGACACATAGGCCGGTCCGAAGATCAAGGTGAACAGCGCGAAGGCGAACAGGCCGGCGACGATCGAGGGGATGCCGGTCATCACGTCGACCAGGAAGGTGATCGCCTTGGCCAGCTTGTTCTTCTTGCCGTACTCCACCAGGTAGACCGCCGCCATCACCCCCACCGGGACCGAGATGATCGCGGCGCCGAGCGTGACCAGCAGGGTGCCGATGATCGCGTGGTAGACGCCGACCGGCTGGTCGATCTGGGTCTTGAAGAAGGAGTAGCTGAGGAAGGTGCCGTCGATCCGGCTGGCGCCCTTGCTGATGACCCGCCAGATCAGCGAGACCAGCGGGACGACGGCCACGGCGAACGACGTCCAGATCAGGCCGGTCATCAGCCGATCGGTGGCGCCGCGGCGCCCCTCGATCACCAGCGACCACAGCGGCAGCACCAGCAAGAAGGCGAGCGCGCCGAGCAGGACCGAGCCGACGACGCCCAGGCCGAGCACCAGCAGCAGGGCGCCGAAGGCCACGGCGATCACGCCGACGACGGCACCGGCCTGCCGCGGCAGCCGCGGCTGGACCAGCGGGACGTGGACCCGGGTCTGGACCTCTTCCAGGGTGGTCATCGGTGTCCTCCTTCTGATGAGCGCTGCGGTGCCTCACTCCGGCACACCTCGCCGGCGCTCGGCGTACCTCCGTGGGGGCTCCTCGCGCTCATCGGCTCATCCGCCGCTCGCTGCGGCCCACGATCCAGCGGGCGAGGAAGTTGACCAGGAAGGTCATCAAGAAGAGCACCAGACCGGTCGCGACGAGCACGTTGAGCAGGTCGGCGCTGCGCTCCTTGTACTTGAGCGCGATGTTGGCCGCGATCGAGGTCGGGCTCGAGGTGGCGATGATGTTCCAGGACAGGTCGAAGCCGACGGAGAGCACCATCGTGACCGCCATCGTCTCGCCGAGGGCGCGGCCCAGGCCGAGCATCACGGCCGAGACCATGCCGGAGCGGGCGTACGGGAAGACCGTCATCCGCACCATCTCCCAGCGGGTGGCGCCGAGGGCCAGGGCGGCCTCCTCGTGCAGCCGCGGCGTACGCGAGAAGACCTCGCGGCTGATGGCGGTGATGATCGGGAGGATCATGATCGCGAGCACGATGCCGGCGGTCAGCACCGAGCGGCCGGCCGGGTTGGGCTCGCCGAACAGGGCGCCGACGACCGGGATCGGGCCGATGTGCTCGTGCAGCCACACGTGCATCGGCACCAGCTTCTTCGCGAGGAAGAAGGCACCCCACAGGCCGTAGACGACGGAGGGTACGGCGGCCAGCAGGTCGATCACGTAGGCGACCGGCGCCGCGACCCACCTGGGCGCGTAGTGGCTGATCACCAGCGCGATCCCGAAGGCCAGCGGCACGGCGATGATCAGCGCGATGACCGAGGCCGTGAAGGTGCCGACGAGCAGCGGGACGACGTACCCCAGGAAGCTCTCGGCGTGCGGACCGTAGACCTCGGCCGGCTTGGTGAAGCCGGACGCGCCCTTGATCGCGAGGAAGATGAAGACGCCGGCCAGGGCGGCCAGGATCACACACCCGGCTGCGAGGGCGGTGCCGGCGAAGATCTTGTCGCCGACGCCGGCCCGGGCCTTCGCCCAGTTCGCGGAGGCGTCGACCTCGGCGGTGGGTGCTGTCACTGCTGTCACCTCATGCTCGGGTGCTTCTCGGGTGCTGCTCGGGGGTGGCGTGGGAACCCGAGTCCCCACAGGTGGAGGGGGTGAGGCACGGGCTCGCCGTCCTCACCCCCTCCCGTGGGGTCACTTGGCGGAGATGCCCGCCACGATCTCCTGGGCCTTGCTGGCCGTCTCGGGCGCGAGCTTGGCGGAGCCGGCGAAGTCGGCCGCCTCGGCCTGGCCCTCGTCGGACACGATGTAGCTCAGGTAGCCCTTGACGTTGTCGGCCTCGGCCTGGTCCTCGTAGTTCTCGCAGGCGATGAGGTAGGACAGCAGGATGACCGGGTAGGCGCCGGCCTCCGTGGTGTTGCGGTCCACGTCGACGGCGATGTCGGTGGCGTCGCGGCCCTCGACGGTCGGCGAGACCTCGACGGTCTTGGCGGCACCCTCGGGCGACGGGGCGACGTACTCCTCGCCGACCTTCACCGAGATGTGGTCGAGGTCGCCGGTCTGGCTGGCGTCGGCGTACCCGATCGCGCCGTCGGTGTCGCCGATCTGCTTGACGACACCCGAGGTGCCCTCGGCGGAGAGGCCGCCGGAGACCGGGAAGGCGTCGGCCGCCTCGTACGTCCAGTCGGCCGACGCGACCTTGCCGAGGTAGTCGGTGAAGTTCTTGGTCGTGCCCGAGTCGTCCGCGCGGTGGACGGGCGCGATCTTGAGGTCGGGGAGCTTGGCGTCGGGGTTCTGGTCCGCGATCGCCGCGTCGCTCCAGTTGGTGATCTTGCCGTCGAAGATCTTCGCGATGGTCGCGGCGTCGAGGTTGAGGGTGTCGACGTCGGGGACGTTGAACGCGATGGCGATCGAGGAGATGTACGCCGGGACCTCGACGACGTTGCCGCCGCAGCGCTCCTTGGCGGTCGCGAGCTCCTCGTCGGAGATGTAGGAGTCGGAGCCGGCGAAGGACAGCGCGCCACTGGTGAACTGGCTGCGGCCGTCGGTCGAGCCGAGCAGGGCGTAGTCGATGGTGAGGCCGCTGTTCTGACCCTGGAACGCGGTCTTCCACGCCTCCTGGGCCTTCTCCTGCGACGTCGCGCCGCCGCCCTTCAGGTTGCCGCTGAGGCTGCTGTCGGAGTCGCCGCCGTTGTCACTGCCGCCGTCCTCGTTGGACGCGCCGCAGGCGCTCATGAGCAGGGCCAGAGCAGCGATGCCGGGCACCGCGGCGTTGCGGATGGACTTGAGGTTCAAGGAACTGCCTCTCGGAGCTGAGGGGCACGTGTTCTCGCCCCTCGATGCGTACTGGACGTCTGCGAAGGTAGGCAGCGTCGGTAACGCAACTCCCCGGCCGATCTGAACGAACGGTGAACAGTGGCGGTCAAGGCGGGAACCCTGCGTGGCCCGCGTCACCCTGACCGTTGACCCGCCCTCAACGGGGCTGGTGACGCTCGACGGCGACGACCCGACCCTTGCGCACGTGCAGCACCAGCAGCTCGGCGGGCGCGAGGCCGGCATCGGGGCCGAGATCGATCCCGAGGGCGTCGTACACCTGGCAGAGCACGGGGCGGTGGGTACACAGCACGCTCCCGGCCTCGGTGGCGAGCAGCTCCTCGACGATCCTCCCGACCGCGCGCGGGGTGGCGTTCTCCTCGCTCAGCCGCGGACGCAGATCCAGGGTGTAGCCGGCCGTCTCGGCGTACGGGCGCACGGTCTGCACGCAGCGGGTGCTCGTCGAGGTGGTGATCCGGGTGACGTCGTAGGCCGCGAGCAGCGGGACCAGGCGATCCGCCTCCAGCTCGCCCACCTTGAGCAGCGTCCGGCCGGCGTCCGGTCCGCGCCACGCATGGCGGGAGCGGGCCTGGGCGTGTCGCAGCACCACCACCGCGTGTGTCTTGCGGCGCACCCGCAGCGCCGCCGCCAGGGTCTCCCGATCGTGCTCGTAGCTCAGCCGCCCGGGCGCCTCGCCGACCGGCACCCAGGCCACCGCGTCGATCTCGTCGTTGGGCCGGTACGCCGACACGTCGTCGTCGCCCACGACCCGTCCGGTCCAGTAGTGGACGGTCTTCATCCGCCGGGCGACCGGGTAGCGCTGCGACGGCAGCGGCGGCCCGAGCCGGACGTGGACGCCGGTCTCCTCGGCCACCTCGCGGACCGCGGCGGCGCTCGGGTGCTCGCCCCGGTCGAGCTTGCCCTTGGGGAAGGACCAGTCGTCGTACTTCGGGCGGTGGACGAGCAGCACCTCCCGTCCGGGACGGAACACGACCACGCCGGCAGCGAGGATGTCGGGCACGGGCCTAGGGTAGGCAATCGTGACGCGTCGGCGCTGGCTGGTCCTTGTGTTGATCGCGGGTCTCGTCGGCTCGGCCGTCGTGGTCGTGGTCTGGCGGCTGCGCTCCGAGGACCGCTCCCGGTTCGCCACGGCGCTCGCGCTGGCGCCGGAGTCCGCGGCCCGGTTCAGCTGGACCGACTGGGCGGCGGTGCGTGCCGAGCTCGGTGCCGACGTGTCGGCGTCCTCGCCGGGGGCCGACGTCGACGACTTCCTCCGGCGGGCCTTCGACCGCGACCTGGCCTCCACGACGGCGCTGGACGCCTCGGCGCCGACCATCCAGGACGAGCTCGGCTTCTCCCCCGCCACCGTGGACTGGGAGCTGTTCACCCAGGGCAGGGACGGCGCGCTGGTACTGATGGGCCTGCCCGACGGCTTCGACGTGGCCGGGCTGCGCGAGCGGTTGCGCGCCGTCGGCTTCGAGGAGCCCGACGCCGCCGACGGCGTGTGGCGCGGCGGCGTCGACCTGCTCGAGGGGCTGGGCGGTCCGGTGACCCCCGAGCTCGCCGCCCTCCAGATCGACGAGGAGCACCGCCTGCTCGTCGGCAGCGACGACCCCGGCTTCCTGGCGCGCCGCGCCGAGCTGGCGCGCGGCGACGAGGACGACGGCGTCAGCGACGTGGTCGAGGCCGTCGGCCCCGCGCTGAGCGCCTCGGTGGCCACCGGCGACCAGGCCTGCGCGGAGCTGGCGATGACCGACGCCGACGCGGCCGACCGGACCCGGGCCAGCGAGCTGGTCGACCAGGCCGGCGGCGTCCACCCGCTGACCGGGTTCGCGATCGCGGCGCAGCCCGGCGGCGGCGTACGGGTGGCGATGGCGTTCGAGACCGACGAGCAGGCCCGTGAGGACGCCGACAGCCGCTCGAGGCTGGCCGCGGGCCCGGCCCCCGGCCAGGGTGGCAGCTTCCCCGAGCGCTTCGAGCTGGGCAAGGTGGTCGCGACCGGTCGGGTGCTGACGATGGCGATGACGCCCGTCGAGGGGACCTTCGTGCTCTCCGACCTCAGCCACGGACCGGTGCTGTTCGCGACCTGCTGACGAGCGCGGCTCGCGCCGTCCAACTCAGTTCAAGACGCCGAGGATCCGGTCGATCTCCTCGACCGAGAGCCGCTCGTCGGAGTTGCTGGCGGCGATGATCAGGTTGGTGGTCAGCTCGACCTCCACGAGGAGGTCGCCGTCCTCGAGGGTCACGTCGAACTGATCGGCCATGCTTCCCCTCCCTCGAGCCAGGCCAACGCGGTACTCCGACCTCATGATCCCCCGAGGAGTCCTCGGCAAACCCAAAAGTTCCGGAAAAATTCGTGGAGCCCCGCCGTCCGGCGGGGCTCCACGGAGGACGAGGTCTCCTCGGAGGTGACTCAGAGAGGACGGACGTTCTCCGCCTGCGGGCCCTTGGGACCCTGGGTGACGTCGAACTCGACCTTCTGGTTGTCCTCCAGCGACTTGTAGCCGTTGGTCTGGATCGCCGAGTAGTGGACGAAGACGTCGTCGCCGCCACCCTCCTGCTCGATGAAGCCGAAGCCCTTCTCGGCGCTGAACCACTTCACGGTGCCCTGAGCCATGTTGCTCGTTACTCCTCGTATCGGGGCGAGAGCCGCCACCTCGACGGCCCGCAGCGGCTGCGATGACGCGTCGCTCCGATGCGTGATGACGACACCACAAACCAGAACGCCGTCGGCCACAGACTCCGCAGGCGTTCACCTTCGAGAACTGCAGCCGCTGCGGGGTCGACACTACCAACCAGCGGCGAGCGCGGAACCTGTCTGCCGCCACGAACTTCGGTTCGGTCATGAAGGTTCTGCAACACACGTGTGACGGCCCGGAAAACCTGTCTCGGCGTCACTCGGAGCGGCGCCGCAACGTGCCCAACCGGACAGCCGAGACCAGGAAGAAGAATCCGCCGAGGAGGACGTAGCCGCCGACGGCGACGATGTCATCGGCGCCCTTCAGCCCTTGCGCCAGGAAGCCGGCACCCGCCAGAACCGAGATCGCGCCACTGAGCATCTGCGGGACCTGTCCCCCGGATCGGCGGTGGCGTACGGCCGCGACCAGCTGGGCGATCCCGGACCCGACGGCCCACAGCCCCCAGACCGTCAAGGCGGCACTGACCGACACGGTCGACGCCACCCCCAGCGCGACGGCGACGGCCACGCTGCCCACGACGTTGACCTGTTCCGGGACCCTCGAGAGCCGAGGGTCGCGCGGCGCGCGCAGCTGCCAGATCGACCAGAGTTCTTCCCCTCGGGCAGGGAGCAGGGGCCCTACAGGACTCGCGGCCACCAACACACGTGCGAGACATCAGGGCCACGAGTCGCCTACGAAGACCGCGAGGAGTCTTCCGGACCCACCTTTGCCATGACGGCGAGGCACAGGACCGCGACCGCCAGGGAGCAGGCCGGGGCGAGATACCACTCGCCGGTGGTGCTCTCGAAGCTGACCGGTCGACCGTCGAAGCGGTCGATGAACAGCCCCGCACCGACCACCCAGCCCAGGACAGTGCCGAGACCCGTGAGGAACACGACCTCCTCGACCGGAAGGCTTTTCGGACCCACGACTCCGCACACGATCGACGTCATCAGGTAGAGCGCCAGACCGAAGGCGTAGGACCAGCCGAGCAACTCGCGGAACCCGGCGCCATCGAGGTTCTGGTCGAGCACTCCCACCGCCACGAAGACGCTCCCCAGCCCGTACATCGCCATGAAGGTCAGCGGGGCACCTGCAGCGCGCACCACCGCGATCGGGCGGTCGAGGAGGTGGGCGATCCCGGTCGACAGCGCGAAGAGCACGAACAGCGCAGCGTACGTCTCGAGGGCATCCCGGCCGAGCCACTCGGCGAACTCGACCCGATGCATGTACGCGATGTAGATCAGTCCCGCCGGCAGCACGATCACCACCAACAGCACGATCGGCCAGAAGGCGCCCATCCTGGCTGAGGTGATGGCGAGCGCATAGCCGCGCGAGCGGGCGCTCGTCTTGATGGCACGTGAGCCGGGCCTATTGATCCCCATGGCAGTCTCCTTGAACATCGTTGGGAGGAAGCGGCTACGGAGCCCCGTCGAAGTAGCGCCGCTTGAGCCATCGGACCGTCCACGACGAGTCCTCGGCGCCCCGAGCGGCATGGACGACGCGCTCCGCGCCCTCCATCGCCGCGAGCCGAGCCGCGGCAAGGCGCCGCGCCTGCTCGGCCCGCCTGCGGTCGGCTCGGCGCTGCTGCATCAGCAGGGCTTGTGAGTCCCGCTCCGCACGGCGCACGGCCCGCTCCGTCATGTCCGCTCCACCTCCTCGGTCAGAACTGGCGGCGCGCGTTGCGGTCGAGGTCCTCCTGAAGCTGACGCAGCTGGCTGGCGTTGTACTCCGCCAGCTCGCGTAGCCCCTGGTTCTGCGTGGCGCGTCCGAGGGCCTCCTCGAGAAGATCCATGTTGAGCGAGCGCAGCTCGTTCGAGGCCACCGCCTGCTCACGGATCCGCTGGTTCAGACCGCGCTGCTGGACGGCCTTGATCACTTCCTCGGCGTAGGCGTCCTCGATGTCGCGCTGATTCTGAGCGCGCGCCTCCAGCTCCGCGCGGCGCATCGTTGCGCGGTGCCCAACCGTGGGCAGTGAGCGACCGGCCTTGCGGCGCGTCGTGCGGCCGAACGAGGAGATGTCGGGGACGTTGTCACCCGAGTACGGCGTCAAACTCATCGGGACTCCCCTGACCTGGTGTCGTGCTGGTCTCGCCAGCGGTTCAGAAGAACATCGCCGAGGGTCTCGCGGGCGCCGCCGCTGCTTTCGAGCAGCGACGCCGCGAGCTCCTTCGCCTGAGAATCGACGCGCGCCCGCTCGGCTTCACGCCGTAGGTGAACCGCATCGTCGGCCGTCGTCTGCAACTCTGCGAGACGCACGGCCGACACGGCTTGGGCGGCGAGAGCCTTGCCGTGCTCCGCGTCGGCCTCAGCGCGCCGGATCGCGCCCTGCGCGTTCAGCATCTCCAGCCGCTGCGCGTGGACGAGCGGATCGACCGGCTTCTTCGATCCGCCGTCCTTCGGGTCACTCACTGCACCGCGCCGCACATCTCGCAGCGCATCTTGCCCGTGTCGTCTTGCTCGACGTCCTCGCCGCAGCAGTTGGACTTGGCCACTCTCATCACGTCCCTTCGATCGCGGAGCCCGAGAGCCCGGACCCTGCTTCCATCCAGGCCAATACAAAATTCACATTTTGAATTGCAAGAAGCATGAGGGAGCAGGAGGCCCGCGTCAATACCAAACTCAGAATCTGACTTCTGAATTTGGGATAGGGTGAGCCGGTGGCACCTGGCAACAGCAAGCGAGGCCCCGCGCGCCGCCTCGACCGCGACGACCTGATCGCCGCCGGCGTCGCGGCCGTTGCTGCGCGTTCGGGCCAACCCCGGTCGATGAGCGAGATCCTTGCGGGCGTCAAACTGCGCGACATCGTCGACGCGGCGACGCGGCTCTACGAGCAGGAGCGTGGCCACGCCCCCGACCCCCCACTCACACCATCCTCGATCTACCGAGACTGGCACGACAAGGACGACTACCTGCGCGACGTCTTCCGCGAGATGTTCGCCCACCCCGAGGCTCTGCCGAGCGACGCGCTCGAGGATGCCGACGCCGACTGGGAGTCCGGCCTGCGCGCCTGGGTCGCCGGCGACCGCATCCAGACGGTCGCTGCGGGGCCGGACTACTTCCTCGCCTTCCCTGCTGCGCCGGCAGACTCGATGGTGCGCGAGGTGCTGTCGAACGTCTACGACGACTTCGACGACTTCGTCATCCCGCGCCTCCGCGCGTTCTTGACCCGCCACCAACTGCGGATCACCCTTCCGCCCACGAGCAGCGACCCTGACGGCTGCCACCGACTCGCCGGCATGCTGACCGCCGTCACCGAGGGGTGGTACCTGCGCTCGACCGCCCAACCCGAGGTCGATCGCGACGAGCCGTGGATCGACCACGCCGTCGCCACGGTACGAGGACTGACGGCCCCCGCCTGAGGACGCCGGCGCCGGCCCCGTCGGTGGTGAGCGCTGAGCAGCAGACACATCGCCTGGTCCTGGCCCTGTTGGTGGCGACGCGCAACGCCAGGCGGGCACGGCCGGTCCGCCGGGGTCTGAGCTCGACCTCGCCCGGGCGGACGGTGGGTCGTGTTCGCGGGTGACCCCGTGGGGCAGGTCGAAGCACACTCAGCGGCGTCTCGAGAGAGGAGCACCGACCCGCCGGCTCCTCCACCAGTCACCCAGGCGCGTCATCTGGTGGGCCAGCCCCTTCGGATCGATCACGAGCACGATCACGATGAGGGCGCCGAAGACGAGCTGCGCGACCACCGCCGGCGGGAACGCCGCCCCGGGCTCCGAGCTCAACCCCGGCACCGCGTCGCCGTACCGCTGCAGCAGCAGCGGCAGCGCGGTCACGAACGTCGCTCCTCCGATCGCCCCGCGGATCGATCCGAGCCCGCCGAGAATCACCATCGCGAGGTACTGGAGCGACAGCATCAGGCTCCAATACTCGGGAACGATCCGGCGGAATGCCAGGGCCAGGAGCACTCCGGAGAGGCCGGCGACCACCGAGCTCACCATGAAGCCGCTCGACCGCGTCCGGTTGACGTCGATGCCGAGAGCCGCGGCGTGCTGCTCACTGTCACGCACGGCGATGTACGCACGGCCGGTCCGACCGCGCAGCACTCGTGAGGCGAGCACCGCTGTCACCATGAGCGTGAGGCCCGCGACGACCCAGAGCCGCTCCGGACGACCGAACGCCACGCCCAGGATGGTGATCTCGGGCTCGTCGCCGATCAGGGCGAAGCCGCCGACGGTGAGGTCCGGCACGCTGCGGCCGTTGAAGCCTCCGCTGATCTGCGGGAGGGCGTAGAGCACATGCTCCCCGATGAAGATCAACGCCAACGTCGCGACGCCGATGCTGATCCCCTTCAGGCGGCGCGACAACGGGCTGAAGGCGAGGCCGACCGCGGCCGAGAGCGCCACTGCCGCAGCGACCGCGACGACCGGCGGCAGGCCCAGGCCCCAGGCCCCGTCCGACGCGGGCGAGGCGAAGAACAGGTAGCCGTAGGCACCCACGGCCAGGAAGAACGAGTGGGCGAGGGACAGCTGTCCCACCCGGCCGTAGAGGATCGTCAGGCCGATGGCCCCGATCGAGGCGGCGAAGGCGAAGCCACCCAGGTTGAGCCAGAACGCGTCGACGTAGAGCGGCATCACGAGCAACGCCACGACCACCCCGGCCAGGACGGCGACGCGCCCGCCGCGCAGGCGACGATCCCCCGCCACCCGCTCCCCCGGGTGGGGTGGCCGCTCCGCAGTGTCGCGGCGCTGGTCCGCACCACCGGACGACCCGGGCTGCACGACCGCTGTCGTCATCCGTCCACCGCCCTCAGACACGACGCGCCTCCTGGGTTCCGAAGAGTCCGGCCGGGCGCCAGACGAGGATCGCCAGCATGACGACGTACGGCGCCACGACCTCGAGGCCCTGGCCGAGGAACGCCAAGTCCGTGTGGTAGCCGAGCACGAGTGCCTCCGAGAGACCGACGAGCAACCCCCCGACGACCGCGCCGGTGGTCGAGTCGAGCCCACCGATGATGGCTGCGGGAAGTGCCCGAAGGGCCACGTCTCCCAGGCTCGTGTCGAGCCCCGGGCTCGGAAAACCGACGAGGAAGACACCAGCGACGACGGCCAGCGCACCCGAGACACCCCAGGCCACCGCCGCGACGCCCCCGAGGCGAACGCCCATCAGGGCAGCCGTGTCCGGCCGCTCCGCCGTCGCCCGCATCGCGATGCCGAAGTCACTGCGCTGGAGCCACAGGTGGAAGGCTGCGAGGAAGGCCAGGCTGACCAGCAGTGCCGCGATCCTGATCGCGGGAACGGTGACACCGAGGAACGAGACGGTCTCGGAGCCCCACGGGTCACCCGCTGGGATGATCCGTGCGCCGATCCGGCGGTCGACCTCGGTGACCAGGACGAAGTCGAGGCCGAGTGTCATCACGCTGGCCGCGACGACCGCGTTGTGCCGGGTGAACCGGCGCACCAGGACCTTCTCGATCAGCACCGACAGGAGGACGGTGAACACCAGCCCGACCAACAGGGCGAGCCAGAAGGGCAGGTCGTGGACCGTGGCCGCGCTCGCGACGACGAAGGTCCCGAGCATCAGCAGGGACGGCTGCGCGAGGTTCACCACCGCCGACGACTTGTAGACGATGACGATGCCGAGTGCGACCAGGGCGTAGAGCGATCCGACCGACACGCCCGTCA
The DNA here is from genome assembly GCF_054954065.1 of Nocardioides sp. S5-5. Classification (NCBI taxonomy): domain Bacteria; kingdom Bacillati; phylum Actinomycetota; class Actinomycetes; order Propionibacteriales; family Nocardioidaceae; genus Nocardioides; species Nocardioides sp. S5-5. The sequence goes on along the minus strand of NZ_CP199913.1, from coordinate 959,026 downwards.
CGAGCACCGTGAGCAAGTGGGTCATGCTGATTCCTTCTCCGTCCCCAGGTACGCCGCGATGACGCGCTCGTCCACGGAGATCTGTTCGGGCGGTCCGGTCGTGACGACCGTTCCGAAGTCGAGGACCGTGATGGCGTCGGCGACCGCCATCACGAGTCTCATGTCGTGCTCCACCAACACCACTGTCAGCGAGCGCTCGGCGGCGAGACGCAGGACGAGCTGGGTCAGCTCCGCCTTCTCGTGGGTGTGCAGGCCGGCCGCGGGCTCGTCGAGCAGGAGCAGCCGAGGCCTCATCGCGAGAGCCCGACCGAGGTCGACCCGCTTCTGGATCCCGTAGGGGAGAGCGGCCGCCTCCTCGTGCAGGTGGCCGTCCAGGCCCAGGTACTCGGCGACCTCGGCGGCCGCCCGGCGCGCCTCTCCCTCGTCACGGCGAGCGCGCGACAATCCGAGCGCCGCAGCCACCGCACCCGACCGCCCGTGGCGGTGATGCCCGATCATCAGATGCTCCTCGACCGTGAGGTCGTCGAACATCGACGCGTTCTGGAACGCTCGCCCGACGCTCAGGGAGGCGATCTTGTGCGGAGCCGTGCCGACGAGCTCGCGCCCGTCGAGTCGCACCGAGCCCTCCTGCGGCGCGTAGAGACCGCTGAGCACGTTCAGCAGAGACGACTTCCCCGCCCCGTTGGGGCCGATCAGCGCGTGGACCGAGCCACCGGCCACCGAGAACGTCACCTTGCTCAAGGCGGTCACGCCGGTGAAGCGCAACGTCACGTCCCGGACGTCGAGCTCGGCCGGCAGCACCGGGGGTTCAAGCGCGGGCTTCGGCATCGATCTCTCCTCCCAGGTAGGCGGCCTGGATCTCCGGGCTCGCCTTCAGCTCGTCGGCGGTGCCGTCGAGGACCGACTCGCCCACCGCCAGCACGTAGGCACGGTCGGCGAGCTCCAACGCGACGTGCGCGTTCTGCTCGACGACGAGCATCGACGTTCCGGCGACGTTGATCGCCCGCAGGATGCTGCTGACCTGGTCGACGATCCGTGGAGCCAGTCCGAGTGACGGCTCGTCGAGGAGGAGCACGTCCGGGTTCGACATCATCCCTCGCGCGATCGCCAACATCTGCTGCTCTCCACCGGACAGCAGACCGGCCGGCTGCCGGCGACGGTCTCCGAGGATGCGGAAGGTGTCGAACGCTCCGGCGAGCCGCTCCTGCATCACGGCACGCGGGAGGCGCTTGCAGTAGGCCCCCATCCGGAGGTTCTCCTCCACCGTCAAGGTGCCGAAGATCTGGCGCCCCTCGGGGACCTGGACGATGCCGCGCCGGACCCGCTGGTCCGCGGACCGAGTGGTGATATCCACCCCTCGGTGCCGGATCGCCCCAGAGACGATTCGACCTCCGTGATGCCCAAGTGCCCCGGAGAACGCCCGGAGCAGCGACGTCTTTCCTGCGCCGTTGCTGCCCAGGATCGCCACCACCTCCCCCACCCGAACCTCGAGGTCCAGGCCCCGGACGGCAACTGTCGACGACCCGTACTGCACCGTGAGACCCGAAGCCGCCAGGACCGCCGCAGCGTCCGGCGACGAGGCGTCCCCCGTCATCGACCGAGGAACTTCGCCACCGTGGGACCGGCGTAGTCCTTCGCCACGACCTCCAGGCCACCGGGCACGCTCGCCGTCGGCCGCAGCACGATCACCTGGCTCGACGGACTGACGCCGGGCGAGGAGTAGTCGAGCGGCACGGTCGCGCCCTGGGTGTCGATCTTGAAGTCGCCGTGGAACACCTCCCACAGCGACGCGCGGGTCAGGTCGGAGCCGTCGCAGGCCTTCTCCATGGCTGCGTCCATCACCGAGGAGATCGCATAGCCGAGCACCACCATCTGGCTCGGCGGAACCTCGGCCCCGGATTCGGCGTACAGCTCCCGGACCGCGACAGCGGCGGGCTCGTCGCCGCCATAGGCCGTCACGCTGCCGACCACGAGGACCCGGTCCTCGAGCGTGGCCGCGATGTTGGTGTCCAGCAGCTGCGGGGCGTAGCCACCCATCGACGCCACGATCGGCACGTCGAGCCCCTGCGCCTCGCTCAGGCCGGCGACCGACGCGAGCTGCGGCGGCGCCGCGTTGAGGAAGATGGCCGAGACGCCCTTCTTCCGCAGCTCGGCGACCTGAGCGGTGAGATCGGTGATGGAGGGGTCGATCTGCACGGCGGCGACTGCCACGTCGTTGTGCTCGCCGGCGTAGGTGAGTCCCTCGAGGGCCGGCTCTCCGAAGTCCCCCTGGAAGTAGATGTGCCCGACGGTGTCCCCGGGCTCCACCTGGCCGGACTCCATCAGATAGTCGAGCGCGTCGACCATCTCGGCGCCGAAGTACGTTCCCGGGACGACGAGCGACGGCGACTCACCGAGATCGGGCGACCAGCTCATCGCGATCGCCATGATCTCCTTCTCCTCCAGCTCGGGCCGGATCGCCATGGACGTGGGCGACCCGACGCTGATCTGGTAGGCCAGAACGCTGTCGTTCAGCTCACCGGCGAGGGCGATCGCCCGCTGCGGGTCATAGCCGTGGTCCCGGGTCACCAGCTCCACCTGGCGCCCGCAGACGCCGCCGTCCGCGTTCTGCTGGTCCCAGTAGAGCTTGATCCCCAGGTTCTGCTGCTCGGCCGGCGCCTTGAACGGCCCGGTCAGGTCGCTGAGGACCCCCAGGCGGATCACGTCGTCGCTCACGCCGACCGTCGCCTCCTGAGCGCCGTCCTTCGTCGCGCACGCCGCGGTCGTCGCCAGCACACCGACCGTGACCAGGATGCTCAGCGCGAGCCGGCCCGAGACGGGCCTCTTCCGCGGGATGTTGTTGGCTGGTTTCACTGGATCGTCCTTTGTCTGGGCTGGTGAATGACGGTCGGGCTCGGTCACCGAGAAGCGTTGATCTCCCGCACCACCGCAAGCGCCTCGGAGGGCTCCATCCGGGTGCGGTAGGCCATGGACACATGACGGGCTCGCACGATCCCTCGGGGATCGATGACGAACGTCGCGGGCACAGGAAGGCTGTAGTTGCCCGCCGGCTGCTGCTTCGCCAGCGCGGCCAGCGTGGAGTCGAGCATGTGCTCGGTGATGCCCTCCGGCAGGTCGAACCGGATCCGGTAGGCGGCCAGGACGTCCTGCTCCACGTCGGAGAGCACGTCGAAGTCGAGGGAGTTCTTCTCGGTCATGCTCAAGGCGTCGTCCGGCTCCTGCGGGCTGACCGCGATGAGGGAGGCGCCCTCGGCCCTGAAGTCGTCGAGCATGGCCTGGTACGCCCGCAGCTCGAGGTTGCAGTACGGACACCAGGAACCGCGGTAGAAGGTGAGGACGACCGGGCCGGCGGCGAGTCGGTCGGAGAGCCGGACCATGCCGCCCCTCGCGTCGGGCAGCTCGAAGTCCGGTACCGCATCGCCGACAGCCAGGCCCGGGACGAGGCCCTTCTCCTCGACCTCCGCGAACGCGGCATTGATCGCCGCCTTCGCCTCTTCGGGCCGATTGACCGATGCGGCGAACTGGGCCAGACGCTCGTTCAGACTCCGCAACTCCGTGTTCACGTGATACGACCTTTCACCGATAACCGAGGTTCATGTTCGATAAACGGAGAATGTCAGCCGGGTCACAGGCCTGTCAAGAGGTTCCTGGCCGTCATTCGCCAGCACCCTTCGCGCCCTCCGTCACCACAGGAGCAGGCACGACAGCACGGCGAAAAGCCGGAAAGCGCACGAACCGCGCAATCCCCACGGGCGACGAGCCGAGCCCGATCAGGGGTCGACGAGACCGGCCCCCCGCACGCGAGCGACCGGGCCTGGGAACGCGAGGATCAGCCGGAGGCGAGCGACAGCGCGCGGGCCAGCGCCATGACCTCGCCGGCCAGGGCGGGCGCCTCGTCGATCCGGGCCTCAGGGATGACCAGGCCGACACTCGCGGTCGCTCGGTCCGAGATGTACACCGGCGCCGCGATGCCGGTGTAGCCGGGGACGATCTCCCCCGTGGTCATCGCGTAGCCGCGCTCACGCGCCTCCGCGACCTCGGGCCGCTCGCCGGGCATCGACTCCCGTCCGGCGAGGATGGCGATGCCGTTCGCCGCCAGACTCAGGGGCACCCGAGCACCGACGCGCATCCCCACGCGGAAGCTGGCAGCAGGGGGCTCGATCGACAGGATCGTCACCGCCTCCTCGCCGTCTGCCACATGCAGGACCGAGGTGGCGACCACTCGCTCCGTCGCGTCGCGCAGCATCGGCGTCGCCAGCGAGACCAGGTCCCTGGAGACCATGCGCGCCAGCGTGAAGATGCCACTGCCCACCACGTAGCGCCCGTCGGACAGACGGGTCACGAAGTTGCGGTGCGCCAGCGTCCCCAGCAGCCTGGCCACGATCGATCGATGCATGCCGACCTGCTGGGCGACCTCGGTGGCCGTGAAGCCGTCGGCGGAGGTACCGAGGAGCTCCAGCACCCGCAGGCCACGGTCGAGCGTCTGAGCGATCTCGCTCGACGCCTTCTGGGTCTCTGTCATCTCGGCCTCCTCCTCGCCACCCGCGGTCTCTTCTACCAGTCCGAGCCACACGCCACCAACCCCGGCCGACAGTCAGGGCACGACATCGTTGCATCTCCGATAGTCGGCATCTAGAATCGATAATCGAACGGAGGAGGAACCATGGCAACACCCGACACCGAACTCGTCCAGGTCGTGGAGATCACCGTCCGCCCCGCACCAGGGCGAACGAAGCTGATAGATCTGCCGGTCGACGGAGAGGTGACGATGGGGGTGCGCGACGAGATCGCCCGTCACTACCGCGTCCCTCCGGAAGACCTCGTACCGCATGCCACGACCCTCGACTACGTCATCGGGGCGACCGCCGGCTGCCTGACCGGAACGTTCTCAGGCATGCTCCAGGCGCTCGGTCAGTCCACGGACGAGGACCGACTCACCACACAGGCACAAGGACGCATCGTCAAGGAGCGCGGGGTGCTCCGGATCGCATCGATCCATCTGACCTACCGCCTTCGGCTGGACGAGGCGGTCCACCACTCAGACGTCGAGCGTGCCCACGGTCGGCATCAGGACCACTGTCCGGTCGCCCGCTCGATCGGCTCCGCGATCGACATCACCACTGAGCTCGCGCTGTCATGATCGAGGACGCGCTCTCGCGACGAGCGTGGTCGGACCTGACGATCGAGGAGTTCCTCGACCTCGTGGCCGACCGTGCGCCGAGTCCGGGCGGAGGTGCGGGCGCGGCGATCTGCGACCGCCTCGGCCCCCACTCGCGCGCTGGAACCCCGTGATGCGGCCCCGGGTGATGGGAGTCCTCAATGTCACCCCCGACTCGTTCTCCGACGGTGGTCGGCACGCCGACCCTGAGTCGGCGTTCATCGCCGGACTCGCCATGCGGGAGGCCGGCGCGGACATCGTCGACGTGGGTGGCGAGTCCACCAGCCCCGGGGCCGGCCGGGTCCCCGAGGCCCTCGAGGCCGCTCGCGTGCTTCCGGTGATCGCGGCGCTCGCCGGCGCCGGCGTCAGCGTCAGCGTCGACACCACGCGCGCCTCGGTCGCCGCGGCCGCGGTCGAGGCCGGGGCCGTGATGGTCAACGACGTGAGCGGCGGTCGCGCGGATCCGGACATGCACAGCACCCTCGCCGGTCTGCCCGCGGTCGACTACGTCCTCGGCCACTGGCGTGCACCCGCGGCGGTGATGGACCGCCATGCCCGCTACGTCGACGTCGTCGCCGAGGTCGTCGACGAGCTGCGGCGACAGATCGACCTCGCCTGCGCGGCCGGGGTCGACAAGAACCGGATCGTCATCGACCCGGGCCTGGGCTTCGCGAAGGACGCCGATCACAACTGGACCTTGCTCGCGGCCATCTCGCGGATCGTCGACCTCGGGCCCCGGGTGATGGTGGGCGCCAGCCGCAAGCGATTCCTGGCCAGCCTCCCGGGCGACGGCGCCCTGACCATGCGCGACACCGCCCACCGCGACGCGGCCACCGTGGCCACCACCGCGTGGGCCGCCCTCCACGGCGTCTGGGCCGTACGTGTCCACGCTGTGCGTGCGTCGGTCGATGCGGCCGCCGTCATCGACCGCCTGGTCGATGTCGCGCACTGACAGCGCCCCAGGCACGCGGGACGACCTCTCCGGCCTGCTCGACGCCCACCGCGGTGCGAGCAGAGTCGCCTGGATCGACGCGAGCGCGTTCGCACCGTGGTCCGAGCGGTCGTCCCTGTTCGCCGCCCTCTCCGACGACGACATCTCCCTGACCTACGATGCGGCGGCACGAGTCGTGTGGGAGCATCGGGCCGGCCGTCGCCGGCCGATCGGCACCGACGTCTTCGCAACCCTGGAGTCCGCCATCGAGCGCGACCGCGGGCGTTGCGATGTGGTCTGGATCGGATACTTCGGCTACGGGGCGCGCACCGACCTCCCGGTCCTGAGACCCGAGCCGGACACGGCCCGGGCACCGGACGCCGTGTGGATGCGGGCGGTCGACCCGACGGTCGTGCATCACCGCACGCCTCGGACCGCAGCGCCCGTGCGGTCCACGAGCACCACCGATCCAGTACCACCGGAGTCCTATCGACGCGCGTTCGACGCCGTGCAGGAGCGCCTCCATGCCGGCGACTCCTACGAGGTCAACCTCACCTATCGCCTCCGGGAGGACTCGCCCGCCGATCCGGCGGACGTGTACCGGCGCCTGCGGGAGGTCAACCCGGCTCCCTACGCCGCCTACCTGCGACACGACGACATCGCGGTGCTGTCGAGCAGTCCCGAGCGCTTCGCCCGCATCACCGGCCGCCGGATCGAGACGCGTCCGATCAAGGGCACCACGCCCCGCTCGTCCGACCCGGTCGAGGACGCGGCCTCGGCCCGGCACCTGGCCTCGGCCGAGAAGTTCCGCGCCGAGAACCTCATGATCGTCGACCTGCTCCGCAACGACCTGTCGATGATGTGCGAACCGGGCACGGTCACGGTCCCGGTCCTCATGGGAGTCGAGTCCTACGCGACCGTCCACCAGCTGGTGTCGACGGTCACCGGCGTCCTCTCCGACGGGGTCAGCGCCTGCGAGGCCATCCGCCGGATGTTCCCCGCGGGCTCGATGACCGGCGCGCCCAAGGAGCGGACGATGTCGATCATCGCCGAGGTCGAGAGCACGCCGCGCAGTGTGTACGCGGGCGCGCTCGGCTGGATCACGCCCGCGGGCGACGCGGACCTGTCCGTCGTCATCCGCACGCTGACGGCAACCCGCGCCACCGGTGAAGGGGCCTGGCGCTACGAGGCCGGGACCGGCGGCGGAATCACCGTCCAGTCCCAGCTCGAGGAGGAGTGGGCGGAGGCACGCCTGAAGGCCGAGCGCCTCCGGTCGGCGCTCGGCCTTCAGTGACGGGCCGCCGGCCCAGCCGGCCGTCAGGCGAGGACGACGGTGCGGTGGCCGTCGAGCAACACCCGGTTCTCTGCGTGGTGGCGCACCGCCCGGGCCAGCGCCCGGCACTCGTTGTCCTTGCCGAGGCGAGTCACCTCGGCGGCGCTCATCGAGTGGTCGACCCGGGTGACCTCCTGCTCGATGATCGGGCCCTCGTCCAGGTCCGAGGTCACGTAGTGAGCCGTCGCGCCGATGAGCTTCACTCCCCGCTCGTGCGCCTGGTGGTACGGACGAGCGCCCTTGAAGCTCGGCAGCATCGAGTGGTGGATGTTGATCGCCCTGCCCTCGAGCTCCTTGCAGAGATCGGCGCTGAGGATCTGCATGTAGCGGGCGAGGACGACGAGATCGGCTCCCAGCTCGCGAACCATCCTCAACAGCTCGGACTCGGCCTCGTGCCTGGTGGACGACGTCACGGGAATGTGTCGGAAGGGCACGCCGAACTGGTCGGCGTACCGGCCGAGGTCCGGGTGGTTGGAGACGACCCCGACGACCTCGATCGGCAGCTCGCCGGAGTGAGCACGGAAGAGGAGGTCGTTGAGGCAGTGCGCGGTCTTGCTGACCATGATCAGCACCTTCGGACGGTCGGCGACGCGCGTCATCCGCCACGTCATCCCGAACCGCTGCGCCACCTCCGCGAAGGCTGCTCGCAGCGGCGCGGGCCCCGGGTCGAGGTCGACAGGAGCGCACTGGACCCTCATGAAGAAGCGGCCCGTGGACCGGTCCTCGAACTGGCGCGACTCGACGATGTTGAACCGGTGGTCCATCAAGAACCCGGACACCGCGTGGACGATGCCGGGGCGGTCCGCGCACGACAGGGTCAGGACGAGGTCGTCCGGCTGGTCCTCACTCATGCGACCTGCCCTCCCCTGCTCGACGCGCGGTCCGCGGCCGACTGCCGAGCGGCCGCCAGGGTGTTGCGGATCAGCCACAGGTCGGTGATCGGACCGACACCGCCCGGTACGGGCGTCACGGCCCGGGCCCTGTTCACCACGCTCTCGTACTCGACGTCGCCGACCACGCGCACCGCACCGTCCTCGTCCTCCATCGGGTTGATCCCGACGTCGATCACGATGGCGTCGTCGTTGACATGCTCTGCCTTGACCAGTCCCGGCTGGCCAGCGGCGACGATGACGACCCCCGAGCGCCGGGTGAACCAGCCCAACATCCCCGAGCGGCTCGCCCAGACATCGACCGACTGCACAGCAGCCTCGCGCGCCACGGCCAGGGCGAGCGCGGGCTTGCCGACGTTGTTCGACCGGCCCACCACGGTGATCAACGTCCTGCGGTAGAACGCCGACCTGTCCTCGCCCACCTCGTCGAGCCAGCTGTCGAGGAGGTAGAAGACCGATGCCGCCGTCGAGGGCACGAACCGTGGCGTCCCCAGCGCCAACAGACCCGCGTTCTCCGGGTGGACGGCCTCGACGTCCTTGCCCGGCGCCAGCTCCTCGAAGACGGCGGCCTCCGACACGGTGGGAGGCAGCGGCCGCAGGACGAGGATCCCCGTGACGTCGTCGGAATCGTTGAGGGCACGGACGGCGTCGCCGATCTCGGCCTGGGACGCCGTGCCGGGCAGCCGAACGGGATGCACGGGCACGCCCAGGGCACTCCCGACTCGTCCGAGCCGCCTCTCGTACATCACCGACGCGAAGTCGTCGCCGACCCGGAGGGTCGCCAGGCCGCACCGCACGCCCTCCGCTTCGAGGTCGGCGGCCTCGGCCCCCACCACGCGCGCGAGCTCGACCGCTGCCTTGCGTCCGTCGATCACTGTTGCTGTCATCGTCCTCACTCCTCGTCCTGCTGCCTGCCCCGCCTCAGAACAGCCGCGTGACCGTCGCTCGGATCTGCTTGGGCACGTGAGTCTCCAGGTAGGGCTTGGTGGCCCCACCGTCGTGCTCGCCCCAGGTCACGACGACCTCGGCGCCTTCGCGCGCCACCCGCTCGTCGAGCATCGCAAGCGACGCGAAGTTCCGGACGTTGGTGTTGTAGCCGGCGCGCGTCGACAGGCCGACGACGTCATCACCCACACGCACGCTGTCGTACTGGAAGGTCGAGAACGGGATGCTGGGCAGCTCGAAGTAGCGCGTGCGGTTGCCGTCCTCGGCGAACAGCGCTGCCAGCGCCGCCTCGCTGACGTCCTCCCGGTTCCAGGAGAGTCCCACCTTGACGCGGTGCGGCTCGTCCTTCTGGCGGAGCAGGGCGTCGCGCCCGACGAAGTCGTGGTCCCAGTGGATCAGGCGGCCGTACCCCAGATCCCACGGGGACAGGTAGTAGTCCTCGATGTCGGAGGAGAAGTAGCTGCCGCCGAGGGTCGACGCCGCCTCGTAGCCCGTGGCCGGAAGGTGCTCGCGGTAGGACTTCAGCGACGGTGCGGTGTAGATCGCGGGCACCGGCAGGCCGATCCAGCCGGACTCCAATGTGGTGCTCGCGTACGAGAGCGCCCCGCCCCTGCGCATGCCGAACTCCTCGCCCGCCTCGACGATCGCCTCGAGGACCCGCTCCCCGTGCTCGACAGGCCCCCACATCTCCAGGCCGGTGAACTCCTCACCGGGAACGCCCGTCATCGTGTGGTTGAGCGCGCGAACCGGGGTTCCGGCGATCGTGAACTCGCCGATGTTGAAGAAGCGGATGTCCGGAAGCGTGCCACCGCTGGCCTTCTCGATGATCTTGAGCGCGAGCGGGCCCTGGATCTGGTAGCGGTAGGTGGAGCGCCCCTCCTGCTCGACGGTCGACGACCGCTCGTCACGGCGCACCTCCACGTCGTAGCCACCGACCTCGGCGTTGTAGGCGATCCAGTTGGGCAGGGTCGGCGTGCCGACCAGGCTGAACTCGTCGTCCTCCAAGCCGAAGAGGATCGCGTCACCGATGAAGCCGCCGTCCTCGTTGACGGCCACGAACTGCTTGCCCTTGTTGCGCCCGAACTTCGCGAAGCTGTTGACGCCGAAGTCGGCGAGCAGCCGATGGATGTCGGGACCCTTGAAGTAGATGTCCGTCATGTGGTGGGACTGGTCGAACAGGGTGGCAGAGGTTCGCCACGCCTCCTGCTCGTCGCGCCAGTTCGTGTGCTCCCGCGGCACCGGGAAGGGATAGGAGCCCCCCTTGTTGGCGCGGAGCATCCGGACTGCGTCACCCGAACGGGCCAGCTTGTCCTCGAGCGATTCGGTGGTCATCGTCGTACTTCCTGTCATGGTTGTGTGTGGTTGGGTTGGTCAGGCGGGAACCGGCGCACCCTGCCGCCGCTGCCAGTCGAGGGTTCGCTCGATCTGGTTGAAGGAGAAGAGGTGGACCCCTTCGATCCCCTGGTCGGCGAAGGAGGCGTCACCCCCGAGCTCGGCGAGGAGGGTCTCCGGCTGGTAGTCGCGGCCGATCACCAGGTTGTTCATCAGTCCGTGCTGCTTGCTGAGGAACCGCACCGACGAGCCGACGCCGATCTTGAGCGAGAGCTCGAAGAGCTTGCGCGCGTTCAGTGGTGCGGCCAGGCCGACCCGCAGCGGGAGCCGCACTCCGGTCTGCCGGACCCGCCCCAGCCAGGCGCCCAGGACGGAGGGGTCGAAGCACAGCTGGCTGACCATGTAGGTCGCGAGGTCCTGCTTCGCCAGCAACGCGCCCGCGAGCGCCTCGTCGCTGATGCTCGGATGCCCTTCGGGGTAGCAGGCCACGCCGATGCGCTCGAACGGGTGGGCAAGGCCGGCCAGCGCCTGGAGGAGCTGCCCGGCCGAGTCGAACTCGCCGGCCGGCTCGGCGGCATCCCCACCGACGACGTACAGGTCGGCGATCCCCATCGCTGCCAGCCGTCCGACGAGCGCGCTGAGCTCCGCGACATCGCGCACCTGCCGGGCGGCGAGGTGCGGCACGACCTGGAAGCCGGCCTCGCGAGCGCTGGCGACGTGGTCGAGGGTGCGCTCGAGGCCGAACTTCGGCGAGCAGGTGATGGTCACGGTCGTCGTCCGCGGGAGCACGGTGACCGCCCGGTCCGCGCCCTTGAGGGGGATGACCTCGATGTTGGCCGTCCGGATGAGGGCGCGCGTCAGTTCTTCGGTGGTGGTCATGGTCTGTTCCTCACTGGATTTCATGGGTCGCGGCCGCGGGGTCGGGCACGTGACGGCTCGCGCGCAGGATCAGCACGGAGAGATAGGTGGCAGTGACGGCCGTGCCCATCGCCAGCCAGACGACGGCACCGCTCCCCGCCTGTCCGACGGCCCAGCCGACGAGCGAGCTCCCGCTCACCAACGCGAGGTGCGCGGCAGGGTTCCAGGGCGGCTGCACCTGCGCCGGACGGCCGCCGAGACCGGATCCGGTCGCTACGAGTCCGGCGACCAGCACGGCCGCCAGGCAGCCGCCGACGAAGGCGAAGGAGCGCGTCAGGTCGGGCAGACCATGGGTCTGGGCCGCCTGGGTCGTGGTGAACCAGACAGCCAGCGTGTATCCGTGCGGGCCGGCGAAGCCGACGAGCACGCTCGAAGCGGCCGTCACGGGCTGGTGGCGCACGTCAGCTCGCCGTGAGCGCGGGGAGTGATGAAGCAGCCAGGAAGTGCTCGACGTCGAGCGCGGCGGCGCAGCCGCTCCCGGCCGCGGTGATCGCCTGCCGGTACCGGGAGTCCACGAGGTCACCGCAAGCGAAGACCCCGGAGAAACCCGTGCCGGTTCCGTCTGTCACGAGGACGTATCCGGCCTCGTCGAGGTCGAGCTGACCGCGCACGAGCTCCGAGCGCGGCTCGTGCCCGATGGCGACGAAGACACCGTCGGTCGCCAGGTCTCGCCGGGTCCCGGTGCGTACGTCGGTCAGCTCGACTCCCGTCACGTGGTCCGTGCCGCTGATGCCGGTCACCTCGGCGTTCCACTCGAAGGTGATCCGGTCGTTGTCGAACGCGCGAGCCTGCATGGCCTTCGATGCACGAAGCTCGCCTCGCCGGTGCACGAGGTGGACCCGACGGGCGAACCGGGTGAGGAAGGTGGCCTCCTCGACCGCCGTGTCCCCGCCTCCGACGACGACCACGTCCTTGCCCCGGAAGAAGAAGCCGTCGCACGTGGCGCACCAGCTGACGCCGTGCCCCGAGAGGCGCCCCTCCTCCTCCAGGCCGAGGCGGCGATAGGCCGAGCCCATCGCGAGGACGACGCTGCGCGTGAGGTAGGTGCCACCCTCCGCCGTCCGGATCCGCTTGACGGCACCACCGAGCTCCAGCGCCGTGGCGTCGTCGGGGACCAGCCGGGCACCGAACCGCTCGGCCTGCTCGCGCATGCTCGCCATCAGGTCCGGCCCGAGGACGCCCTGCGGGAACCCGGGGAAGTTCTCCACCTCGGTGGTGCTCATCAGGGCGCCGCCGGCGGAGACCGATCCCTCGATGACGACGGGGCGGAGCTGAGCGCGGGCGGCGTAGATCGCCGCGGTGTAGCCGGCGGGCCCGGAGCCGACGATCACCACGTCGAGGACGTCGGCCTCCTCGTTCCCCTCCATGTCAGCTTCCGTCCGTCTCCACGGCCTGTCCCGTGCCGCGTGCCCACGACCAGGGGTACCCGGGATCCTCGACGCCGAGGGCGGCCGCACCGATCTGGAGGGGAGCGAAGGTGTCGATCATGACGGCGGTCTCGGTGGTGCTCGTCATCTCGAGGGTCTTCTCGTGGCTGCCGGGCTGGGGGCCGTGGATGTAGCCCGCCGGGTGCAGCGACATCGACCCCTGGACGATGCCCGTGCCGGCGCGGCTGATGAAGTCGCCGGTGTAGAACAGCACCTCGTCGGAGTCGACGTTGGAGTGCGCGTAGGGCACCTTCACCGCATCCGGGTGGTAGTCGAACAGCCGGGGGACGAACGAGCACACCACGAAACCGGGGCCCTCGAAGGTCACGTAGGTGGGCGGCGGAAGGTGCAGGGCGCCCGTGGACGGCAGGTAGTCGGCGATGTTCAGCGCGTACGGGTAGTTGTAGCCGTCCCAGCCGACGACGTCGAAGGGGTGGAAGGCGTACTTGTAGCGGGTGCAGCCGGTGCGGGTCCGCACCACGACGTCGGCCGGCCCCTCCTCGTGGATCAGCTCCTCCGGCGCACGCAGGTCGCGCTCGTTGAACGGCGAGCCGTCCAGGAACTGGCCCACCGGGGACATGAAGCGCTTGGGCGGGCGGATGTGACCCGAGCCCGTGCCCTCCACGATCAGCAGGCGCAGCTCATCGGACTCCAGCACCCATCGGTGGGTGGTGGACGTCGGGATGACGACGTAGTCACCGTCGGCGACCGAGAGCCGCCCGTAGGGGGACTCGAGGACCGCGGAACCCGATTCCACGAAGACCAGCTCGTCACCGATCGCGTTGCGGTAGAGGCCGCTCGACCGGGTGGCGGCGACGTAGGAGATCGTCAGGTCGGCGTTCCCGACGATCACCGTGCGCCCGGCAACGGGGTCGCCAGCCGTCCCGAGCTTGTGCGTCAGGACGTGGCGCGGCAGCAGCGGGTCGTTCGAGACCAGCTCTCGCGACTCCAGCCGGACCGACTCCGCCGCCGTGATCACGGTGGGCAGCTTCCGGTGGTAGAGGAACGACTGCGTCCAGGAGAACCCCTCCTCCCCCTGCATCTCCTCGTAGTACAGCTCCCCGGTCGCCGGATCCCTGAACTGCGTATGACGCCGGCGCGGGATCTCTCCCAGCGAGCGGTAGAAGACCATCTCTTCTCCTCCGATTATCGGTTACTGAACTCGATTACCGGTATCGTGCCGCGGCGCCTCGGGCCTTGTCAATGGCCCAGTGGCCATCTATTCTCCGATAAACGAAGATGCAAACCGATAATCGGAGGACAGATGAGAGAGCTGGTCACCGTGCCCATGGGCACCGGCAGCCGGGCCACCGAGGTCTACTCGGGGGTCGCCCGCATGGCAGGAGTGCTGTGGTGCACCCGCGTGCGGGCGCGTCCGGGTCACCGGGCAGCGACCGCGGTCGTGGTGGTGCATCCGTCCTCGAACTTCCTCGGCCACTACGCGTTGGACGCCTGGGCCGCGCGCGGAGTGGACGCCGTCGCGATGACGACCCGCTACATCGGCAACGACTCCGCGCTCCTCCTCGAGAACTGCGTCCTCGACGTGGCGTCCGTCGTCGGCCACCTCCGGCTGGAGGGATACGAGCGCGTGGTCCTGGTGGGCAACTCGGGCGGAGGCGGTCTGGTGGCGCTGTATCAGGAGCAGTCACGTCGACCGAGCATCACCGCCGCACCCGGCGGTGCCGGTCCGGACCTGACCCGGGCGGAGCTGCCCTCGGTCGACGCGCTCGTCATGCTCATGGCCCACCCGGGCCGTGCGAACCTGCTGGCCGAGATGCTCGACCCGGCTCTCACGGACGAGGCGGACATCTGTCAGCGCGACGAGTCCCTCGACCTGTTCGCCCCCGGCCGGGTGCCGCCGTTCGACCGTGCGTGGCTGGACCGCTACCGGCAGGCCCAGAAGGACCGGAGCGACAGGATCACCGAGTTCGCGCGCAGCGAGATCACTCGCCTCCGCGAGCACACCGGTGGCCGCGTCCAGGATGCGCCGATGCTGGTGCATGGCACCTGCGCCGACCCGCGCAACGTCGACCTGACGATCGATCCTTCGGACCGTGAGCCAGGCACGCTGTGGGGAGATCCCGCGACCGCCAACCTCATCCCGACGACCTTGGGGCACCTGACCTCGCTCCAGTCCTGGCTCTCCCAGTGGTCGCTCACCACCTCCCACGGTGACGGCCCGGCGCGGCTGCGCGGCGTGGACGTCCCGGTGCACGTCATCTACGGGACCGCCGACCAGGCGTGCTTCCCCGAGCACGCCCGTCAGCTGTACGACGCGGCGCCGCCGGGCAGGCGCGAGCTCACCGCCGTCCGGGGTGGCCGCCACTACCTCAACGGCCAGCCCGCCCAGATCGACGAGATGGCCGACGTCCTCGTCGGCTGGACGGAGGACGTGCTGTGACCGCCATCGACCGCATCACGACATCGATGCACGCCGTACCGCTGGGCGCCGGCCGAGGCGGCTCGGGCGCGACCCAGGTGGACCTCGTCCTCGTCACCGTCGAGGACACCGAGGGAGCGCGTGGGCTCGGATTCACCTTCGGCCTGACCGGTGGCGCTGGAGCCGTGCAGCGTCTCATCACGGAGGACCTGGTGCCGCTGGCGCTCTCCTCCGAGCTCGATCACTGGCCGCAGACCTGGGAACGACTCTGGGCGCGAACCCATCGTCTCGGCCGAGGCCACGCCCTCGCGGCGATCGGGGCCCTCGACATCGCCGTCCACGACCTGCTCGCCCGCCGGCAGGAGCTTCCGCTCTACCGGTACCTCGGAGCTCACGCCGACTCCGTCGAGATCTACGGGAGTGGTCGGGCGACCCACCAGATGAGCGACGCGGACCTGATCGCGGGTGCGCACGCGTACCTGGACGAGGGCTTCCGCGCGGTCAAGCTGCGCGCGGGAGCGCTGGGGCTCGAGCGGGACGTCGAGCGGGTCGCAGCCGTTCGGCACGCCGTGGGGGACTCAGTGCGCATCATGGTGGACTGCAACGAGCGCTTCACGCTGCCCGAGGCCCTCTGGTTCTCGGCACGCATGACGGACCTCGACGTCTTCTGGCTGGAGGAGCCCGTGCGCTCGGACGACGTGCGGGGCCACCGCCAGCTCGCCGCCACGGGTCTCCCGATCGCGGTGGGCGAGCACCTGCAGGGTCGGTTCGAGTTCGCGGACTACCTCGGGCAGCGGGCGGCGTCCGTCCTGCAACCCGATCCTCCGCTCTGCGGCGGCGTGACCGAGTGGCGCCGGATCTCAGCCATCGCCGAGGTCGGCTCGGCCGTCCTCTCGCCCCACTTCCTCCCCGAGCTCAACGTTCACCTGGCGCTGGCCGTGCCGAACTGCCCGATGGTCGAGCACTTCCCCCTCATCGACGACGTCCTCGCCGAGACGATCACCGTCGTCGACGGCCGGGCACATCCGTCCGAGCGTCCCGGGCACGGCCTGCTGTTCGACGACGAAGCACTTCGCCGGTTCCGGGTCTGAGGCCTACGTTGCTCGCCCCCGAGAAGGAGAGCCGTCGACCTGGAGCAGGAGAGCTCAGGCCGAGCGCGCTGCCAGCACCATCCTGGCCGCGGCCTGGACCAGCTCAGTGCGTTGCAGGCCGCTGGCGGTCTCGGCGATCACCAGCAGCACGACGATGACCTCGAGCAGGCCGGCGCACAGGTCTTCGAAGGCCCGTGGCAGATCCGCGGCTCCCTCGACGATCGTCCGGGCGAAGAGCTCCGCGTCGGCGTCGTCGAGGCTCCCCGACACCAAGGTGGTCACCACCCGCATCGCCGCGTCGATGCTGTCCTCCGAAGCCACGCGGGGCTCCCTTCTGTCGAGCCACACCACAGCAGGCGCCTCCCTCCGGAGGCCCGACCGGCGTTTAGTATAACTGAACACATCGTCGCATGTCGGCGGCGAAGGAACGGGAAGGATCACTCGTGGCCATGGTTCCCCTCAGGACGGAAGCTGAGTTCTCCGTCGTGGATCGTCCCGACTTGGACGCGGGAGTGAGCAGTTACGGACAAGTCCTCCACACCTGGTCCGCAATCGCGAACAGTCCGGGCCTGTTCGCGACCTATCTGCCGTTCGTCCGACGGGTTGCCGGCCCCGGACGCCTCGAGCAGCGCGTGAAGGAGCTGACCGCGGTCCGCGTCGCAGTCCTCAACCACTGCCGCTACACGGCGAGCCACCGATGCACCTCCGCGACCAGGGCAGGCATCGGCGAGGACGAGCTGGTCGCCGTCGCTCGTGGCGCGTTCGAGCGGTTCAGCGAGCGCGAGCAGGTCGCTCTCATGCTCGCTGAGGAGATGACCGTCGCGCCGCCCGTCGTCCCGTCCGCGATCAGCCCGAGCGGCATCACTCCGGAGCTGCGCGCCCGGTCGCAGGAGCTGTTCGACCCGGACGAGCTGGTCGAGCTCGCCATGGGCATCGGCCTGTGGAACGGCCTCACCCGGTTCCATCGCCTGATGGAGTTCGACCTCGACATGCCAGAAGCACCGGCGGACGTGGCAGCAGAGCTCTGACCAGGGCTGGGCGGCCCCGCCTCCCCGGGCGGGACCGCCCACCCACGCCGGCTCAGGTCGACGACGCGAGCGGCGCTCCTCCGCGGATGCGCCGCAGACCGAGCGAGGCAAGCACCACCACGCCGATCCCTGCGACAGCAGCCGGGATGGCAGCGGTCCCGATGATCGCGTTGACCTCGAGCCCCGAGGCGACCAGGAACCCGCTCAGGGTGGGGCCGACGATCGAGCCGACCCGGCCGATCGCATAGGCCCAGCCCACGCCGGCGCCGCGGACCTGGGCCGGGTACAGCGCGACAGCCAGGGCGCTGATCCCGGTCTGGCCGCCCACGACTCCGATCCCGGCCAGGACGATCCCGACCATGAGCAGCGCCGTCTGGTCAGCCATGGCGACGGTCGCTATGCCGACCAGTCCGAGCACATACGCCACGACCAGGATGGCGTGGGAACGGCCGATCCGGTCCATGAGCAGACCGATCACCACACCGCCCGCGAAGCCGCCGAGCGCGAACAGCGATCCGCCGATGGTCGCGGTCGCCTGAGAGTGGCCGGCCTTCACGAAGAGCGTGGGCAACCAGTTCAGGAGCGCGTACATCACCAGCAGATTCGCGAAGAAGACCACCCACAGGACCAGCGTGCTGCCCGCTCGGCCCGATCGGAAGAGCTCGACAGGTGAGGACGAGCCCGCGGTGGCCCCATCCGTCGGCGCCCGAGTCTCCAAGCGCCGGAGACCGACGAGCATCACCACGGCCAGCGCCAGCGGCACGACGCCTCCGACGACGAAGATCGAGCGCCAACCGTGGGCGGGAATCATCCAGCGCGCGACGATGCCGCCGAAGAACGCACCGAGGGAGAGGCAGCCGACAGAGACCGTCACGGCCATCGAGCGCGACCGGAGAGGCGTGTTCTCCGCGATCATCGCGATCAGACTCGGAGTCACGCCGCCGAGGCCGACCCCAGCGAAGAATCGGATGACCATGAACGAGCCGACGGTGTCGGCGTAGACAGGGATCAGGAGTGTCGCGAAGGCGAAGACGAGCGTGGCGACGACCATGACCGGCTTGCGCCCGATCCGGTCGGCCACCATGCCGAAGGCCACGCTGCCGAGAGCCATCCCGAGCAGGCTGGACGAGAAGACGATGCCGAAGGAAGCCGGGCCGAACCCGAACTCCTTGACGATCGACGGCGCCGCATAGGCGATCAGCTGCGCGTCGAGACCATCGAGGACGGCGATGAGCAGGCAGATGCCGACGGCGGCGATCTGGGCGCGCGACATGCGGTCGACGACGGGTGTTGTGGTGACTGGTTGCACCATCGATGGAACCTCCGGGACGGGCGCTGCCGACTGTCGGAAGGGCAGCGCAGAGGACGAGGATCCGCGGAAGCTAGCAACCCGATCGCCTCGCGACAGGCCACGAAGCGAACACCGCCGGGCCAGATGGCGAAGCGTCTCGATCCGGTCGGTCGCTCAACGGCAGTCGTTGAGCGTCGCCGAGGGCAGCACGCCGAAGTGCTGCTGGTAGAGACCGGCGAACCGGCCGGCGTTCGAGAAGCCCCAGCGGCTGGCCACGGCGGTCACCGTCGTACCAGGGTTCGCCCCTGCGGCCAGCAGCTCCCGGCGCGCCTTCTCGAGGCGCACCCGCTGGAGGAACGCATGCGGCGTCGTGCCCAGATCGCGCTTGAACGCGATCTCCAGTGCCCGAACGCCGACGCCGGCGGCACTCGCGAGAGCGGCGACGGTGAGGGTCGCCTCGGCCTCGGCGGCGACGAGGTCCAGCACGGCCCGGACCGGCGCGCGCAGGCCAGGAGCCTGGTCCAGAAGCTGCCCGGTGCTGGAGTTCGGGACGGCCAGGAGGATCGCGACCAGGGCCTGCTCCCCCAGGTGACGCCTGACCAGGCCCGGCATCGCATCGGGCGGCCCACATGCCTGACAGAGGTGGACGAGCAGATCGATGACTCCCGCCAGGACGGCGGCCTCCGAACCCACCACCCTGGACGGTCGGAAGCTGAGCCCTTCGTGCCTGCCGTACGGCGCGATGCGGCCGGCCAGCTCACGCAGCGCCTGCGTCTCAGCCCTCAGCACCAGCGCCTGGCTGTCCGGGCCCCAGCGCATGTGGAGGCTCGGTTCACTGGCCACGGCCGCGAAGGAGCCGCCGGTTGTCGCGACGATCTCCTGACCTGCCTGCCGCACCACGACCGATCCGCTGAGGGGAACGACGACACCGACGTAGTCCTGGGCACCTCCCCGGTCGATGACGACCTCGGCGCCGTAGGACACGTAGGCAAGCGACACACCGCCGAGCTCGACGTGGTCACCGACGGCACGGAAGCGCTCTCGCCTCTCCGCAACGGTGAGGTGATGGGGCGCGAGGAAGGTCGAGACGACGTCACGGGCCACCCGTGGATCCGTGGTCTCGTGATGATGCGCGTCACTCGCCGAGAACCCGCGGAACGAGGCCCCACGCACGACCGCCATGACGGTCACCCCTCACCTGACACGAGGACGGACGGTCTCCGTCCGCCCTCCAGCTCGGCGCCGCCCGAGAACCCGGCATGTTCAGCGTCACTGTACGTCCTGAGGAACGGGCGGTCCATCCTCTGTCGGGGCCGGGCATCCCTCTCGGTGGGCTCAGGCTGGCGTCCCGTCGCCACCGCACGACGTCGACGCCGCCGCTCATCGAGACGAGGCTCCGACCAGCCGGTCGACCACCCGCAGGGCGAGCACCGTCGACGCGACGTCATGCACCCGGAGGTACGACGCGTGTGGCGCGACCAGCGCGGCCAGGACCGCGGATGCCTGATCCTTCTCGGCCGGGCCGAGAGCATCGTCGATCTCCTGGAGAAACGACTTCCGGGAGACAGCGAGCATCAGCGGGTGCCCCAGCGTCTGGAGCGCGGGGAGCGCGTTCAGCAGTGACCAGCTCTGCCCGCTGGACTTGGCGAACCCGATCCCGGGATCCAGGACGATCAGGTCCGGATCCACGCCCAGGGCGACGAGTTCGTCCCTGCGCCGGCACAGCTCCGTGCGCACATCGGCAACGACGTCGTCGTACGTGGCGCGCTGCCACATGCGGTCGCTGTGGCCTCTCCAGTGCGTCACGACGAAGGGGACTCCGGCATCGCGCACCACGCTGGCCATGCGCCGGTCAGCGAGCCCACCGCTCACGTCGTTCACGACAGTTGCGCCCGCATCCACTGCGCTCTCGGCGACGCGCGAGCGCATGGTGTCGATGCTGACCCGCACTCCCGCCCGGGAAAGCTCCTCGACAACCGGGATGACTCGGCTCAGCTCGAGCTTCTCAGGAACGCGACGCGCCCCCGGACGGGTCGACTCGCCACCGACATCGATGATGTCCGCTCCCTCAGCCACCAGGCGCAGCCCGTGCCTGAGTGCGTCCTCGCGGTCGAGGAACAGGCCACCGTCCGAGAAGGAGTCCGCAGTGACGTTGACGATGCCCACGATCTGGCGGCCGGTTGCCGGGCCGCGCATGGGGACCTCAGCCGCCGCCGGCGTCATCACGACCTGGCTGGTCACATCCATCTCCTCCTCTTCAACCGTCGGCCGCGTGCGCAGACGATGTCTCCACGCGGGCTTCGGCGTCGCCCGCGAGGCGTCGATGCGGAAGTGCCGGTGGGCGCGGCTCAGTCGAACGCTTCGGGCGTGTTGAGGTACGCCTTGCCGTTCGGGTAGGACACCAGCTCGCAGTTGAGGCCCCACGGCGACACGAAGTACACCCAGCGCTGGCCCTCGTGCGGCCCTTTGCTCGCCGTCGGTCCCGCGAGCACCCGCGCGCCGCGCGCCCTCAGCTCCTCGACCGCGGCGTCGAGGTCGTCGACGTAGAACGCGATGTGGTGACCGCCGACATCGCTGTTCAGCGGGACGTCGCGTCGCTGCGCGGGAGCCTGATACTCGAAGACCTCGAGCATCGCCTGCTCCCCCACCCGGAAGAAGTAGATGCGGGGGGCGACGGCACTGTCCGGCACGTTCAGGTGGTCACTCATCCAGGTGCCGTCGCCGCGGAGCGGCCCGAGCCGGTAGAGGTACTCGAACCCGAGGACGTCCTCGAAGAACTCCCGAGCCTGCTCGAGGTCGGGAACGGTGATGCCGATGTGATCGACGCGCTTGATGCCGAACGGTGGCATGGCGTCTCCCCTCTCAGTGGTTGTGGTCGACGCAGCCGCCGGCAGCAGCGGGCGGGAAGAAGACGACCGATGGTTGGGCGTTCTCGTCGAGGCGGAGGCTGTGGTACATCGTCAGCGTGTGATTGACGCCCAGGGTGTCCACACCGCCGAGGCGGCCGAGCCACTTGTCGAGGACCGGCTTCGCCGCCTCCGCCGCCGCGGCCTCGTACATGGTCTTGAAGTAGCGGTAGATGTGCTCGGTCCCCACCTCGGCGCGGGCGATGTCGCGCTTCGCCGCGGTGATCTCCAGCGCATGCTGCGCGGCAGCGCGGATGTCGTGCATGTACGCGCGCTGGACCTCGACGTCCTCACGTGTGCCGAGCCGCGTGAGGTGTCCGGTGATCATGGTGTCGAAGTCGAACTCGAGCGCGTGGTCGTGGTGCGCCATGAACCCCGGGATGCTCTTCGACTGTGCGATGTTGGTGAACGGCACCCAGCCCGGGTAGATGACGTCGACGAGCATCAGCACGCGGTGCTGCGGCGCGTGGATGAAGATGTTGCCCGGTGCATGGTTGTCGCCACGGTAGACGAGGTCCAGGGCCTGCCCGCCGACCTCGAGGCGGTACGAGTCCGCGAACGTCACGTCCGGGAGCTGCCGCGCCGGGTCGCCGGCGTCCTTCAGCTTCGCCCAGGTGTCCTGGTGGGCGATCCGGACCGCCTCGCTCGGGAACTGGTCGACCGCGCCGATGTGGTCGCCGTGGAAGTGCGAATAGACGACGTGGGTGATCGGCTTGTCCGTCACGTCCCGGATCGCTCGCGTGACCAGGCCCCCGAGGCATGGCGGCGCGTCGATCGCCACGACACCGTGGTCGTGTACGACGAAGGCGCACTGGTAGCCGCCGTCGGTGATCCAGTGGATGCCACCGGCCACCTCGTCGACCAGATAGCCCGAGGCCGGGACCTCCGGCCCACGGGCACCATCGGGAACCAGCTGCATCTCGAATCCTCCGGGAACGTTCATGTCTGTCTCCTCGTCTGGTGGCCCGGCGGGGCCGCGATGGATGGTGCGCCTGCGTCGCTCACGGCGGACGACGGGCCGTGGCGGGCCGGCCCCGGGACGCGAGGGGATGACGCGTCCGGGCCGGCGAGCTCGGGTCTTCTCAGCTCTCCTCGGGAGCGGCGCACTGTGATCCGCGAGGAGCAAGCGTGGTCCGCTCGCACGTCATGGGGCGGCAGCTGTCGAGTCACGGAGGACCAGACTCGGCTGGAGAGTCGTGACCGTCGGCGGGTCGTTGTGAAGGAGCGTCGACAGCAGCGTGTCCGCGGCGGCCCGCCCGGTCTGGACGAACGGGAGCGAGATCGTCGTGAGTGACGGCGCGAGGTGTTGGCTCAGCGGGTTGTCGTTGTAGCCGACGACTGAGACATCGTCGGGACAGCGCATCCCCGCCCGCCGGATCGCCTGCAGGGCACCGATGGCCATCAGGTCGTTGTGGGCGAACACCGCCGTGAACGCGGTGCCGGCCTCGATGGCTGCGGACATGACTCGATCGGCTTCGTCGACCGTTGGCCGGTCAACGACGTGGCTGTGGAGCGCGACGGAGTCGCCCGACCTCTTCACGACGGCCTCCGCTCCGGCCGCCCTGCTCCTGAACGGCCCAACGGAGGCAGGACCGCAGATCTGGATGATGCTGCGATGTCCTCGCTCGACCAGGTGGGAGACCGCCAGCTCGCCGCCCCGAACGTCGTCGACGAGAACCTTCGGCACGTCCAGGCTGGGCAGGTCACGACCAGCCAGCACGGTCGGCGTCCTCGCGACGAAGGCACTCAACCGCTTCTTGTCGGTGAGCCGCACCGCCGCGTTGATCACGCCGTCCACCCGTCGATCCGTCAGGATCTCCAGAGCGCGATCGAACCGTCGCTGGTCATCCTTGGTCTCGATGATCACCGGCGTGTAGTCCCGCTCCTGCAGTCTCTCGCCGAGGCCGGCCAGGAGCGAGGCCCAGATCGGGTTGCTGAAGTCGGGGATCACCACACCGATCGTCATGGTCCTGCCGGTCCGAAGACTCGCGGCAGTCAGGTCCGGCGTGTATCCGAGCTCACGCGCGGCCGCCAGGACACGCTCGCGTGTCTCAGCGCCGATCCGCCCGGACCGCTCCTGGCTGAGGCTTCGGGACGCGGTGGACGGGTGAACGCCCGCCAACCGAGCCACATCCTCGAGTCTCGGTACGCGTCCCGAAGCCATCAGACAACTCCTTGGGTTGAGGGTCTCTATGGGCGCAGTGGCCCTACTCGGTGTGCTCTGGCAGGTCGCGCCAGTTGTCGGGGAAGTAGAACGCGTCCGACACCGGCGGGACGGGCGACTGGACCTCGATCCACCGTGCGTCGACCTCGTTCTCATCATTCACGAAGCCGTGCGTGCTGCCGGTACCGACCCAGACGAGGTCCCCGGTTGTCATTCGCTCGTGATTTCCGTCGAGCCAGCCGTGCATGCCGCCCTGGGTGTAGAAGTAGATCTCCTCGAACGGGTGGTAGTGCACCGACGCGGCGCGTCCAGGCCCCATCCCCTTGGCGATCTTCGCCATGAAGACCGTGTGCTGATGGGCGCCGAGAAGCTGATCGACCATCATCCGGATCGAGATGTTCTTGATGCAGGGGCCGTGATAACCAGGCATGTTCAGATCGCCGACCGGCGCCATGTCGGCGTCGTCGAAGTGGCCGGCCCAGCGGTGGCGCGGATCGGTCTCCGACGGACGCCCCAGCTTCTCCCCGATGATCGGCGGGCCGCTGATGAAGTTCCGAGCGCCGTCGTAGCCCGGCGGCTTCGGAGACTTCACCCAGAAAAGCTCCAGACCGTCCTCACCCGCGGTCAGCGTGTGCGGCAGCGCCGGTGGCGCGACCGCGTAGTCGTCGACGGCGATGTCGTACTCGAGGCCGACGATCGAGACCGTGCCCGAGCCGCCACGAACCACGAACGACTCCTCGAACGGGCTCCGGTACCACGGCAGGGACGCTCCGGGCGCCAACTTCCGCAGCGACACCTCCATGTGATGGGCGCCGTGCTCCTCGCCCACCATCACGGCCTCGCTGAGCCCTGGGAACTCCTTGACCTCGTGAAAGACCCGTTCCGCGGCACGGGAGATGTGATACGTCATTCCGTTCTTTCCTCCTGAGCACTCAGTGTGCCCGTATTTGCGCATTCGATTGCGCAAATCATTGCTCGCACCCGCCGAGATGTCAAGGTCACTGCTTTCGCCGATTCCGCTAGATTCCGCCAGATTCCGCCAGATACGCGCCGGTGCGCGGGAGGAGGGCGTCGCGGCAGCAGGCGGAATCCGATCGGATTCACCACCTGGTGAGCATTCGATTGCGCACAGACGAGCTTGTCCGGCACTCACCGCCGGAGCTGGGTGACCAGCCGGCGCACCTCTGCCGACGGCGCCACACCCAGTCCGCGCATCGCCGAGACGTAGCGTTGATAGAGGGCAAGGACCGCGTCGTCGCTCCCGCTTGCATGGGCGAGGGAGATGGCGAGCTGCCAGGCCTGCTCTCGATGCGGGCTCTCGCGCAGGACTGTCTCGACGAGCTGGCGTCCCTCTCGATAGCGGCTGAGCCGGAAGGCCAGCCTGGCCGCGTCGATCCGTCCGCTCGTGACCCGCTCGTCGATCTCGACTCGACGTGCCTCGACCCAGCGGCTGCTCAGGGTCGCCAGGTAGGGACCACGGGCGACATGGGTCAGTACCTCGACCATCCTGCGAAGACGCACCTCGTCGTCCTGCCGATCCGCCTGGACGAGCGAGTCCAGCACGACCTGTGACGTGCCGCAGACCAGATCAGGGTTCCTCATGGAGAGGCTCTCGCCCTCCTGATGGGGCATCAGCTCCTCGGGCAGCACCTCGCGCAAGCGGTACAGAGCCTGCCTGAGATAGCTTCGGCCGGCCGCTTCGTTGCTGCTGTCGAAGAGCTGGGCCAACAGCTCCCGCCGGCTCACCTCCCGCCGGGCATCGATCAGGTAGCTGAGCAGCTCGACGCTCTTGCTCAGCCGAAGCAGCACCGGCTCGCCGTCGACGGTGAGGACGGGATCGCCGAACTCCTCGAGCAGCAACCGCGGCGCTCGCGCCGTCACGCGCAGCGAACCCTGATCCGACAGCATCGCCGTCAGCTCGTGCCACCGGGACAGGCGCGTGGGCGAGGCGTCGGCTGCCCGGACCGCCACCGCCGGCACATCGTGCAGCGCGGTGAGCAGCAGGTGTTGCGAACCGCCGGTCGTGGCCTCGGCCAGTGCCAGCTCGGCAGCCGCGTCGGACGCCTCCTCGTCGCCGATCCGCCAGCACGCCTCGGCGAGGTAGGTGGCAGCCGTCGCCAACTCGAGCCGACGATCCCCGGACTGCATCGAGTCGACGCACGCCGCCAGCTCCGCGCGTGCCTCGACATCGCGATCCTCCAACAGGTACGAGAAGCCACGCCAGAGCTGGGAGAGCTCGCGGCTGAACGCGTGGTCCGAGGCACCGTCGTCCTCGGCGTCGGCCAGTGCTCGGCGGGCTGCTTCGGCGTCACGATGCAGGCGCAGGCTCAGCTTCGCCTCGTTGAGATGCCCGATGATCCGGTACACCTTCGAGCCGGTCTCGGCGATCAGCCGACTGCCCCTGGTCAGCGCGGCCCAGGCCTCGTCTCGTCGGCCGAGGTCGATCATGAGGTCGACCGCGTCGAACGCGTGCAGCCACGGGGGTTGCCATGAGCCGCGAAGCACGTCGTAGAGCTCCATGGCCTCGTCGAGTCGGCCCTTGGCCCGCAAGCCGGCGATCACCCAGGGGACGCCGAGCGCCGGAGTCCCGTCCCCGGTGGTCGACCTTCGTTCGAGCTCGCGCAGGCGTCCTCGGTAGTAGCCGATCCGCATCAACAGCGTGTCCACGGTCTCAGAGCGGCTCGAGGAGAAGTCGGGGAACGGCGGAGCGCTCCCGTCGGAGAGAGCGAGCAGGCTCTCGGCGGTCTCCCGAGCACGGCCCGACGGCAGCCGGTCCGCCAAGGCGCGCGCCTCCCCGAGCTCTCCGGCGTGCCACCGGCACCATGCCGCGAGCAGCAGCGCCTCCTCGGAGAACGGTGCGCCGGGTCGCGGAAGCCAGTCGAAACCATGGGCTTCGAGCAGCGCGTTGCCGCGGCCGCACTGCTCGAGCGCGAACGAGACGCGCAGCACCACCGCGCCGACCTCCGCCGTCGGCGTCCGGTTGACGACATCCAGCTCGTCGAGCCACCGCGCGGCCGACGTGAAGTCCATCCGCGCCACCAGGCTGGGCAGCGCCTGGGCCGCCCGCTGCCAGGCGAGCTCGGTCTCGCCGAGCTCGAGCAGTGCGTCGACCGCCTCCTCCAACCTGCCCTCTCGGGCCAGCAGATCAGCGTGCGCGCGCCGTACCCGACGAACAGACTCCGCCGGTTCGGTCCTGACGAGCTCGACCTCGAGGAACTCGCGAACCTGCGGGTACACGACGAAACGGCTGCGGTCCGCCGACCACGACCCCGGGAGGTGGATCTCCTCGAGCGCAGCGAGCATGCGCGGCGCGTCCTCCTCTCCCAAGGCCAGGGCGCCGGCCGTCGAGACCTCCGCGAGAATGCTGGTCCGGGCGAGGAAGGCCCGCAAGGGTGCCGAAGCCGGGCCGAGAGCCTCCGCGGAGAGGTAGGTCTCGAACTCGACGGACCGCACCGCTTCCGGGCGCACGGACCGCTCGCCCTCGTACAGGACGCCGGCCGCCCACCCGTGGGTCAACCCGAGCACGACGTCGAGGTCTCCCGGGAAGTCGCCCCGGCGAAGCAGTGCCTGCCGGGCCTCGTCCCGGTCGAAGTTCAAGACGTCCTGCCCGACCTCGATGACACGTCGATCCAGCAACGCGGTCGCGTCGACAGGAAGCCGGACGCGCGAGATCAGGACGAGGCTCACGTCGGGCGGCAGATAGCTGACCAAGGACGAGAGGGTGGCCCACGACCCCGGGTCGTGGGCCACCCTCTCGACGTTGTCACAAACGAGGACCAGCCCGGAGCCGGACCAGCTCTCCGCCAGCAGGCCGGCCACCTCTGCAGGGAGCAGCCTCCCCTCCAGCGCGCCGGCGATCATGCGCGGCGCGCTGGTCAGCGGGACGGTCGCTGCCTCTTCGAGGTAGGCCAGCAGGCGTCCCGGTGCCAGCTCCGTACCATCGAACGACAGCCAGGCGACCGGACGCTCGAGGCGCCGGGTCGCCATGGCCACCGCCGTGGTCTTCCCGCTGCCTGCCGCCGCCTGTACCAGCACGACGTGCCGTCCGGCCAGGAGATCATCGAGGTGTGAGACCACTCGAGCACGTTCCGCAACGCGCTCGCCCAGCGGCGGTGGCATGATCTTCCGGCGGATCACGTACGGTCCGCTCGGCTTCCGATCGTCCATCGTCATGACCTGCCTGTCCCCGGGTAGAGGATATGCCGCGCACCGCGAGGGTCGTCCCGGTTCCACGACCGGATCACCGTGACGACGTACGCCTCCCGCCCCGGAGAGCGGCCTCGATCACGGGAAGACGACGGTCCTGCCGCCGTCCAGCAACACCCTGTTCTCGGTGTGCCAGCGAACCGCCCGTGACAGGGCGAGACACTCGACGTCCCGGCCCAGGGTACGGACCTGCGCCGTTGTCATCCCGTGATCCACCCGGGCCACCTCCTGCTCGATGATCGGCCCCTCGTCGAGGTCGGCGGTCACGTAGTGTGCGGTCGCGCCGATCAGCTTCACGCCCCGGGCATGGGCCTGGTCGTAGGGTCGAGCGCCCTTGAAGCTCGGCAGCATCGAGTGGTGGATGTTGATCACCCTCCCCTCGAGTGCCTTGCAAAGGTCGCCGGACAGGACCTGCATGTACCGCGCCAGGACCACGAGGTCGACGTCGAGATCGACCACGAGGTCGAGCAGCTGCCGCTCCGCCTGCACCTTGGTCTGCACACCCACCGGGATGTGGTGGTACGGAACCCCGTAGGTGTCGGCGAGGTAGCGCAGCTCATCGTGGTTGGACACGACAGCGCAGATCTCGACGTCCAGACCTCCGTTGAAGGTACGGAAGAGGAGGTCGTTGAGGCAGTGACCCGCCGTGCTCGCCATCACCAGCACCCGCTGTCGTCGGGCAGCGTCGAGGAACTGGTCCTCCATCGAGTACATCCGGCGGACGGAGCCGAAGCCCTCTCGAAGGGACTCGGCGCTGACGGCGGGGTCGAGCACCTCGAGCTCGACGCGCATGAAGAAGTTGCCCGACTGCTGGTCGAGGAACTGCTGGCTCTCGATGATCGAGCAGCCGCTCTCGTGGAGGAACCGCGAGACGGCGTACACGATGCCCGGCTGGTCGGGGCAGGTGAGGGTCAAGACCACCGTCGCGTCAGTCATGGCGGATACCTTCCGTGCTCGCACGAATCACGGCCGTCACACCAACGGACTGGTTCGGAGCGTCGCGCGGATCGCTCGCTGCACGTGACGTTCGACCGTCGGCTTGGCGGAGCCGCCGTTCTCCTCACCGATCAAGACGGTGACCTCACGCCCGTCGACGGCCTCGTCCTCGGCGACCATGCCGTGCGAGGACCAGCCCCCGACATTGACCGTGTAGCCCGAGCTGGCCGACAAGCCGATCAGCCGCCCGTCCGCGAGCACCTGGTCGTAGGAGTTGGTGCCGTAGTTCGAGACCGGCATCTCCAGGTACTTCGTCCGGGGCCCGGAGCCGAAGAGGCTGTCGGCGATGAGGTCCGCGACGTCCCGGTCGTTCCACCGCAGCCAGACCTTCTGCCGGTGCGGCTGATCCACCATCTTCTCCAGTGCCGCACGCCCGATGAAGTCGTGGTCGAAGCGGATCACGCGACCGTAGCCGAGATCCCACGGAGTCACGTAGTAGTCCTCGATGTCGTCGGACACGAAGCTGCCGGCGATCGACGCGTTCGCCTCGAAGCCGTTGCCGGGAAGCCACTCGCGGAATGCCCTCATCGCGTCGCCGGTGTAGATGGCCGGCACTGGAGCGGCGATCCAGCCCGACTCGATCGCGGTCGAGGGGTATGCCCGGGCGCCACCCAG
Source organism: Nocardioides sp. S5-5 (assembly GCF_054954065.1). Taxonomy (NCBI): domain Bacteria; kingdom Bacillati; phylum Actinomycetota; class Actinomycetes; order Propionibacteriales; family Nocardioidaceae; genus Nocardioides; species Nocardioides sp. S5-5. The sequence continues at coordinate 929,415 of NZ_CP199913.1, read as the reverse complement.
ACGAAGGCCGAACTCCTCTCCTGCCGCGATCAGCGCCTCGCGCACCAGCTCGGCGCCCTCCGAGGGGCCGACCAGCTCGAGCCCGGTGAACTCGAGGCCGGGAACCCCCGCCATGGTGTGGTTGAGAGCACGGATCGCGACGCCGGCGATCTCGATCTCGCCCATCGCGAAGAACCTGATCGCGGGCAATGGCGCGCCGACGGCCCGCTCCACGATCTTGTGCGTGGCCGGACCGTTCAGCTGGAAGCGGAAGGAGAGCCGTCGCCCGTTGTTCGCGACGGAGCGCTCGTCGCGGGTCACCTCGACGTCGTAGCCGCCGGTCTCTGCCTGGAACGCCGCCCAGTTCGGTGCGACCGGCCGGCCGACCAGGCTGTAGTGGTCGTCCTCGAATGCGAAGAGGATCGCATCACCCACGAAGTAGCCGTCGTCGTTGCAGGTGATCAGCTGCTTGGCCTTGTTCCGCCCGAAGCTCTTGAATCCGTTCACGCCGATGTCCGACATCAGCCGCAGCACGTCAGGGCCCTTGAAATGGATGTCGGTCATGTGCAGCGACTGGTCGAACATGACCGCGGTCTCGCTCCACGCCCTCTGCTCGTCGCGCCAGTTGGTGTATTCCGACTGCATCGGGAAGATGTACGGCCCCTGCGGCGCATTGCGCAGCATCTGGGCGACATTTCCGGCCTGCTTGATCTTGTCTTCGAGGTTCATTTCGTTCGCACGTGCTTTCTGATGTCGTGGGTCAGTTGATGGCGATGCTGGCGTCGTTGGATGCATCCGGATCGCGAAGCTCGCCGGCGCGGGAGAGCCACCCGAGGGTCGGCTCGAGCTGGTTGAACGAGAAGAGGTGCAGACCCTCGACCCCGTCGGCGGCGAAGGAGACCTCGCGGCTGAGCTCGGTGAGGAGGTCGAGGGGCTCGTAGGCACGCCCGAGGAGGAGGTTCCCGACGATGCCGTGCTGCTTCGAGAGGAACCGGACCGACTGGCCGACACCGATCCTCAAGGAGAGCTCGATCAGCTTCCGAGTCTGCAACGGGGCAGCGACGCCGACCCGCAGGGGCAGCGTGACACCGCCCGCGCGGGCGGAGCCGAGCCAGCCCGCCAGGGCCCCGGAGTCGAAGCAGAGCTGGCTGACCATGTAGTCGGCGTACTCCTGCTTCTGGAGCAGCGCCTCGTGCAGCACGTCGTCATCGATCTTCGGGTGACCCTCGGGATAGCAGCCGACGCCGAGGCGGCGCAGGCCGTGGTCGAACTCGGCGAGGTCCCGCAGGATCTCGAGCGCGTCACCGTAGGGACCGACCGGCAGGTCGCCGTCGCCGCCGACGACGTACAGGTCGTCCACACCCAGGTCGACGACCTGGTTCACGAACGATCTCAGCTCCTGGCGGTCTCCGACCATGCGAGCAGCGAGGTGAGGGACCACTCGGTGGCCGGCTCGCCGGGCGCTGGCGACGTGCCGCAGGGTGCGCTCCAGGCCGAACTTCGGCGAGCATGTGATCGTCAACGGCCGGTCGGCCGGCATATTCGCGACCGCCTCCTCGGCGCCCTTCAGCGGGATGATCTCGATACTGGAATTCCTGATGACTCCTTTAAGTTCCGAACTTCGTCCGTCTGGTCGGTCCATAGGTGATCCCCACTCGCTTGAAGGCGGCCGAGCCGCGTCGATGTCGCCGTCGGCCGGGCCTGTCGTGTGCCCTGACCTCGCCGCTGCCGGAGTGTTCTATGTCACCTCGAGTTATGCGGTCGTTAACCCCGGATCGGCTCCGTTAGCGGCCCGTTAATGGCCTTTGCGGTGCCGGCGGCACCTCTTCACACTGGGCCGGAAAGCGACGCCGGCCACGGCGTCGGAGCACACCCGCGAAGGACGTACAGCAATGACATTGGGAACTCGCCTCGACGGACGCACCGCGCTGGTCACCGGAGGTGGCAGCGGTCTGGGGTTCGCGATCGCGCAGGCCCTGCACGAGCAGGGAGCGTCGGTCGCCCTCCTGGGCAGGACCGAGCCGAAGCTGAAGGACGCCGCGCGTCAGATCTCACCCGACGCGGATCGCATCCTGACGCTGGTCGCCGACGTCACGGACGATGCCGCCGTCGCCGGCGCCTTCGACGCGGTCGCCGCGTGGACCGGCGGCCTCGATGTGCTGGTCAACAGCGCCGCCCCGCTGCTGGTCAACAGCGCCCTCAGCGAGGCGGAGGAGTCTGCTCTTACCGATGCTCTCGAGGGCAAGGCCACGGGCTACCTGCGGGTCTCCCGCGCGGCGCTCCCGCTGCTGCAGAAGAGTGAGGCCGGGCGGATCGTCAACATCGCAGGCATGGCCGCGCACGTCCTCGTGCCCGGCATCGGCATCGCCGCCGCCGTGAACGCCGCGGTGGTCGCCATGACCAGCTACCTCGCCGCGGAGGCCGCTCCGCACGGCGTCCTGGTCAACGGCATCTCGCCCGGCATGACCCTCACCCAGGTCTGGAAGGACCGCCACGCCGCGACGGCCGAGCAGAACGGCTCCACGGCCGAGGCCGTGCGCGACGGCATGGTCGAGCGCCTCGGCATCCGGCTGGGACGGTGGGCCGAGCCGTCTGAGATCGCCGCCGCCGCCCTGTTCCTGGCGTCGGACCTCTCGTCGTACGTCACGGGTCAGGTGCTCCAGGTCGACGGCGGGCTCGGCAAGTCAGTGATCTGACGGCCAGCGCCGAAGACACCCCCGGCCCGCGTCCACGAGACCGAGAGACACGAACAAGAGAGGAAGCACCGTCATGGCACTGATTCCGTTGGCGACCCGGGAGCAGGTCTCCCCCGTCGATCTGCCCGCACTGGAGGCGGGCGAGGCCGGCTTCGGCACGTTGCTGAACACCTGGCTGGCGATCGCCCAACGTCCGGGCATGCTGTCGACCTATCTGCCGTTCGTCCGGCACGTGTCCGGGCCGGGGGCGATCGAACCGAGGATCAAGGAGCTCACAGCGGTCTACGTCGCACTTCTGCACCACTGTCGCTACACGACGAGTCACCGCTGCTACTCGGCGCTGGCGAAGGGGATCGACGAGAGCGACCTCGCACTCCTCGCGTCCGGCGACCACAGCACCTTCTCGAGCACGGAGCGGGTTGCGCTCGAGTTCACCAAGGCCGTGACGCTGGACCTCGCGGTGACCGAGGCCGCGGCCTGTCCGCAGGGCGTGGCGCCGGAGCTGCTCGAGAGGGTCAGCTCCTTGTTCTCCCCCGACGAGCTGGTCGAGCTCACGATGTCCATCTCGCTGTGGAACGCGCTCAGCCGATTCCACCGGGTCCTGGGGCTCGAGCTCGATCTGGGTGAGCCCCCTGCCGGGGTCGACCCGCATGTCTGAGGGCGGGCGCCGAGTGCGTCACTCGGCGATCGTGAGGCTGGCGAGGCGGATCCAGCGCGCCTACGTGCTCGGGGCGACGGCTCTGTGGGCACCCCAGGCGATCCGTCCTGACGCGGTCAACCGCGGACGGTGAGCGGTTCGGCTGCGGCATCCACCAGCCTGCCCAGAATCACACGTTCGTGCGATGTGACCTGCGCAACGCGAGTCCACGATGGGTGATGCCCCTTCCCGGGGCCGCTCACCGATCCGGACGACCCAGGAGGAAACCCGTGACTGCCGCCGCACTCGTCGACGAAGCCCTCGCGTTCCGCGCCACGATGTCCCGACTGCCCTCCGGCGTCACCGTCATCACGACGAGGGCAGGCGAGGTACCTGTCGGCATGACCGCCAGCTCGGTGACGCCGCTGTCGCTCGATCCGCTGCAGCTGCTCGTGTGCGTCGGCAACCACCTCTTCACCCGGTCGGCGATCGCCGAGCACGGCCGATTCTGTGTCAACGTCCTCGGTGAGGAGCACCAGGATCTGGCCAGACAGTTCTCCTCACAGGGTGACCGGTTCGCCGGAGTCTCCTATGACGAGGGCCGCGGTGTTCCGGTCCTGCACGACGCCATCGCCTCCATCGTCTGCGACGTCGCGGACGAGCTTCCCGGTGGCGATCACACCATCTTCATCGGCACGGTGCTCTCCTACGGGCACGTCGATCAGGTGCGGCCGCTGATCCACTGTGGTGGCGAGTTCGGCCGCATCGCGTGAACGATGTCGCGGGGATCTGATCCACTGCGTCCTCCCTCGTCCGTTCCCGGACGTAGGGCTGAGCTCTTCGGACGGCTCGACGACGAGGACCGTCGAGTCGTCGTCGTCAGCGGTCCGCCCGGGTCGGGCAAGACGACGCTCGTCGCCGCGTGGGCGGCGAACCGCCCCGGCGCCCGACGCGTCGACCTGACCCGGCGCGACAACGCACCCGGGACGCTGGCGCGAACGATCCTGAGGACCCTGAATCCCCACACCGCCGAGCTCGCGGACGAGCCGGTCGACCCCGACCGCTGGACCGACGTCCTGATCGGCTCCCTCTCGACGCTGGCGGCCGGCGACCCGTGCTCCCTGGTCCTCGACAACACCGAGCTGATCACCGCGCAGGAGACCCAACAACTCCTGGTCGACCTGGTGGAGTCGAGCCCCGAAGCACTGCGTTGGATCATCACCACCCGTCACCGATGCCTTCCTTGGCTCACCAGGAGCCACACGGACGGCATCGTCGCCACGACCGTCCGCGCCGACGACCTGCGGCTGAGCGAAACCGACGTCGAGACGACCCTGGGCTACCCGGCACCCGAGCTCGCCGGTTGGGCGGTGGGCGTGCAGGCGTACGCCGACCTCGGTGCCGGTGCCGGCGAGGAGGCGCTGCGCGACTACGTGCATGGGCAGGTGATGCAGAAGGTCACCACCGAGATGCACCGGATCCTCCACGCCGTCGCCATCGGGGGGCCGGTCGGGCCGGCGCTCGCACTCCACCTGACCCAGGACCCGGCCTGCGGCAGGCTCTTGACAAGCTTCGCGGCGACGACGCAGCTGGCGACGATGTCCTCGGAGGGCGTCTTCGCCCTCCACCCCGTCCTCGCGCGACATCTCCACGACGAGCTCCGAGCCGAGAACTGGTCGAGGTACGCACAGCTCAAGGAGAGGTACGCGGGCTGGCTGGCGGGCGACGGCCGACTCGACGAGGCCGTGCGTGCCTATGCCGACCTGGGGCTCCACGAGGCCGCCGAGAGCGCGCTGCTCGACGGCTGGCAGCGAACCGTCCTCTCTGGGCGATGCGACCAGGTTCTGGCCGCGCTCACACTGCTCCCCGAGCACCGCGTCACCGCAAACCCTCGTCTCTGCTTGGTCCGCGCCATGGCCAGCCTCGCAGCAGGCGATCACGTCCAGTGGCGTCGGTGGAGCGATGTCGCCCGAATCCAGGGCGATCCGCATCTGGTCGTCGGCCCCGGCATCACCCTCGAGGACGCGCTGCGCTCCGCTCGACGGCTCACCCAGGCGCTCCTCGGCGAGGTCCTCGGCCCTGCTCCCGCCGCCGACGAGCTGCGTGGCGTCTGGCGGGCGATCGACGAGGTGGCGGTAGGCCTGGACCTGCTGCGGGTCGGTCGGGCGAGTGAGGCCAGCGCCAGGTTCAGCGCCGCGGAGGTGTCCTCACGCGCTTGCGGCGACCAGCTCGCGCTGGTCCATGCCCTGGCCGGCGGCGCCCTCGCTGACGCAGCCAGGGGGCTCCCGACGGCGGTGGAGGCCGCCAGCGAGGCCATCGCCACCGCCGGGCGCCTGTGTCCCTCCAGTCGGTGGGTGGTGGCCAACGCCCACCTCGCGCTCGCGGAGCTGAGCATCGCCGTCGGCGACGTCCACGCGGCTGACACGGCGGCCAGGACCGTGCTCGACGTACTCGGCTCGACCGCCGCCGGGCTGGAGCCACGGCTACGGCGCCGGGCCGAGCAGCTCCGCACGCCCTCGGACTCCGGCCGCCCCCGGCTCACGACGACGCGTCCGGCGACATCCGCGCTCTCGGAGCGAGAGCGTCGCATCCTGCGCGCCCTCAGCGGTCCGCTGACCCTGCGCGAGATCGCGGCGGAGCTCTACGTGTCCCACAACACCGTCAAGACCCAGGTCAGCTCCATCTTCAGGAAGCTCGAGGTCCACGACCGGGCAGCGGCGGTCGCCGCTGCCCGGTCCCGGAGCCTCATGACCGGCTGAAGCGGTCACGGCGTCGTCAACGACCGGCGGCGCTGTCCTGGAGCCGTGCGTACTCGGCCTGGGCGAGGTACTCGGTCTGGTCGGGACGCTCGGGGTTCTCGATCTCGCAGATCGACCGGGCGAGATCCGCGATCGGGCCCGCGGCCGAGATCTCCGCGCGCCGGATCGTGAGCTCTCGGATGAGAAGGATCGGCGTCCCGTTGAAGCCCTCGAACGCCGCCATCCGGTCGCCCCAGTCGGACATGAAGTAGTCGCGGATGACCCGGCTGATCTTCAGCCGGTCGTGCGGACGCCCGACCGGACCGGACTGCAGCGCCTCCAGCCACGGCCGGAACTCGGGGTTCTGCCACTGCCCCTCGGTCGGGAACACCAGCGACGCGCGACCGCAGAGGTCGAGCAGCTCGGCGGTGAGCCGGCTGATGTTCTCCAGGTAGAACACGCGGCCGAAGTCGAACATGAGGACGTTGGGCTTGTACGTTCCTCCGGGCGTCATGAACCCGTCCTCCTCCGAGGCGACCACGTGGGCCTTCAAGGTCTGCATGAAGCCCACGAACTGCGACACCCGGGCCCGGACCGGCGGGATCGCGTAGGTGCCGGTGTGCTCGGTGATGAGCAACGCGAGACCCAGCATCAGCTCGGCGCGCACCATCTCCCGGACGACCGCCTGGTAGTGCACCCAGTCGAACACCCGCTGCGGGTAGTAGCTGGCGTGCTCGGGGTTGCCGAGATGGAAGACGCGGTTCCACGGGATGAAGACGTTGTCGAAGATGATCGTGGTGTCGAGCTCGTCGCCCTGGGAGGCCATCGGGTGCTCGGTCTCCTCACCGTCGCGCACGTTGGCCTCCCGGTTGATCATCGTCACGCCCGGGGCGTTCGCGGGTACGCCGGCGAACACGATCTGCTCCGAGGTGACCCCGGGCTTGTAGAACGTGCCGAGGTTGATGTAGTCCGCGAAGACCGCCCCCGTCGCCACCGACTTCACCCCGGACACGACGATGCCCTCGTCGTTCGTCGACACGACATGCACGTTCGGCGACTCCGCTTGGGCGGACTCCCGCGACCGGTCGGTCTGCGGGTCGACGAACGCGATTGCGGCGTTGAGGTCCCCCTCGCGCAGCAGGTCGCAGAACTCGAGGATGCCCGGGACCAGGTCGCGGCCGTCGGTTCCGACGGACTGGTCGCTCCACGGGCGCGGGTCGTCGACGTAGGTGCGGAACACCGAGTTGTTCACATCGGGGGACCTCGGCGCCGCGCCCGCACCGAGGTTGCGGAGCAGGGTCTCGTGGTAGTGGCGCTTGCGCCGCAGCGACTCCTTGTCGATCGGCTTGAACCACATCATCGACCGGCGGACGCCGTCCTCGTCCACGAACGTCATGACGTCCTCGAGGTCGGGGCGGTGGTGCAGGTCGTAGAAGTCGGCGGTGAGCTTCGCGAATGCCCGGGTCCGGGGATGTGTGGCGACGTTGTCGATGAGCTCGTCACCCACCCACACCCTCCGGCCGTCGTTCAGGGCCTCGAGGTATTCCTTGCCAGTACGCATGGTCTTCCTTCTCTGTCGGCGTTGTCCGGTCCTCGCACGGTGACGGCCGTCGGGGTGACCGGGTGCCACGGTCACCCCCGTTCACCTGGGTGAAATCGCCGTTCCGTCCAGCAGGGGGCCCGGCGGTGTCGCATGCTGTAGGCATGCCTCCGGTCCCGCGCCCCGAGATCTCCGAGGCCCTCCGGCATCTCGAGCACGGCGCATCCGCAGCGCTCGTCGTCGAGCTCGACGAGCGGACCCGCACAGCCGACGCCTTCGACGAGGTCAGGGCCCGCGCGAACGAGCTCGGCTTCGTGTCGGTCACCGTCACCGCCGTCGAGACCGACGAGGTCTCCGCTCGGTCGAGGCTCCTCGAGGAGCTCTCGACGACCACGACGAGCACGACCCACGACGAGGGTCTCCAGAGCGACCGATCTGCCGAGATGCTCGAGGCGCTCTCCCGCACACGGCCCGTCGTCGTCATCGTCGAGGACCTGCGCTGGACCGATCCGGCCAGCCTCCAGGCCCTCCGCACTCTCCCCGGGCCGCTGCGCCATCTACCCATCTGCTGGGTGGTGGGCATCGGCCCCGGTTCACGCCGCGGCGACCGGGTGCTCTCCGTGCTCCGGCGCCTGAAGACCTACACCATCCCCTGCCACGACCCGAGGGACCAGCGGGTGGTCACCTCGATGCCACTGGCCTTCCTCCAGGTCGCCGCCGTGGTCGGCGTCGAGTTCGATCTCGACGTGGTGGCCCGGGTCCTCGAACGGACAGTCGGCAGCCTGCTGGGCGAGGTCGACGCTGCCCTCCAGAGCGGAGTCCTCGCCGACGACGGCCCACGCCTGCGCTTCGCCGACCCGAGCCTCCGCACCGACATCTACACCGGTCTGTCGGACCCGGTTCGGCGAGCCCTCCACCACGATGTCGCCCGCGAGCTCCAGCGTCCGGGGGCGGAGTCCGACGCCGTCTGGCACCTGATCCGCTCGACCGGACACCTCAGCGACAGCGAGCTCGCCCTCATCCGCGCCGCGATCGCACGACTCTCTCCGGTCGCGCCGGAGGATGCCGCCGAGCTCGCCCTGCGCGTCAGCCAGCTCTTCGACCCCTACGACCCCCACCACATCGAGTTCGTCACGTCCGCCGCACGCGACCTGGGGAACACCAGTCGTGTCGGAGAGGCGCTCGACCTCGTCGAGCAGCGCAGCACGGCCGGCCTGCGCGATCAGGACGAGGCGAGACTGCGGCTGGTCGCCGCCCACCTGCACCAGGCTGCCGGCGACGACGGCGAGGCGATGGATCACGTGGCCCGGGCCCTCGCCCTCTCCGGGATCGACGACCAGCTGCGGATCGCTCTGCTGAAGACAAGCGCGGTGGGCCACGTGAACCTCGGTGAGGTCGATGCCGCCACCCGGCTCTCGGAGGTGCTGGCCGAGTCCATCGACCTCAGCGACGACCCAGCGGTCAAGCTCAGCGCCGAGCTCTTCAGGTCCCAGCTCGCGTTCAGCAAGGGCCAGGTGAGCACGGCGCTCGAGCTGGCCGAGCGCGCCGCCCACTCCTTCGAGGTCTCCGCCGCCCGACCGCTGCCGGCGCCACGCATCCCCGAGCTCTGGCTGGCCACGGTCATGCTGTCGAGCGACCGAGCCCCCGAGGCCTCGGACCTCCTTCTCGCCGGCCAGCGGCAGGCGGAGCGGCGAGGGTTCGTCTGGTCGGTGCCGTACTGGCATACCGTGCGGGCCATCGAGCGGTGGCTCCTCGACGAGCTCGACGACGCTGCCGCGGAGGCCGAGACGGCGATCCACGTCGCCGACACCCTCGAGATCGCGAGGTACGTCCCGCTGAGCCGATCGGTTCTCAGCATCGTCGAGGCCGACAGAGGCAACCTCAGCCGCGCGCGGCGACTGATGGCCGACGCGACCCTGCCGGCACGACCGCGCACCTATGACGCCTGGACCGCCGCCGCGCTGATCCGCCTCGGTGGCAGCGAGGCGCACGTCGGCCGCCCTTGGCTGCGTCGATACGCCAACACCGCACGGATCATGTCCCTGCCGCCACGGCTGTGGCCGATGCTGGTCGCGCCCGGCCCCGAGAGCGAGGCGCTCCGTCGCACTTTCGACGCGATCGCACGGGAGGCGAGCGACCAGGCCGTGGTGGTCGAGGCGCTGAAGGCGACGACGACGCAGCAGACACACCGGCCACAGGCCCGGGGAGCCGGCCGTGCCCCGGCCACCGGATGGGACAGCCTGACGGCGTCCGAGCTCAGGGTCGCCTCGCTCGTCGTGGCCGGACACACCAACCGGGCGATCGCGTCGATGCTCCAGGTCTCGATCCACACCGTCGGCACCCACCTGCGCCATGTCTTCACCAAGCTCGACATCAACACCCGCGTCGAGCTGACCAGGCTGGCCCTGCAACGGAACGCGACCGGACCCGACCTGCTGGAGCAGTAGCCTCCTCGCGAGCGGCGACGGTCCCGATCCGTCGCGGGCGGACCTCAGTCGAACAGCGCCAGGAACCGCGGTACGGACGCATCCAGCGCGTCGTCGTACGACATGTCCGCGAACTCGTAGAGGGAGCGCCGCCCGTCGGGCCCGGCGAGAGGGGCACGTGAGGCGTTCTCCAGCCATACCAGGGCGGCCGAGAGGTCCTTCCCCGCCTCGACGACCTGCTGGACGAGGCCCACCTCCCTCGCGCGTGCTGCGGTGAACGGCTCGCCCGAGCCGACGTTCTCGATCGCGCCGCGCGCGCCCAGACGATGGATCACGGGCACCTGCGCGATCATCGGCCACAGGCCGGCGCTGACCTCCACCGTCCCGATCCGCGCGTGCTCGCCGGCCACCGCGTAGTCCGAGGCAGCCACCAGGGACGCTCCGGACGCCAGCGCGTCGCCGTTGACCGCCGATGCGACAGGCAGGCCCAACCGGGGGATGACCCGGAGCAGCTCCACGAGGGTGGCAGCGAAGTCGCGGGGGTCAGCGCCCTCCTTGATCGCGGAGATGTCCAGGCCTCCGCAGTAGGTGTCCCCGGCACCGGTGAGCAGGACGGCGCGGACCTGCGGATCCGTGTCCGCCTCCAGCAGCAGCGATCGCAGCTGGTCCATCAACGGTGGATCGAGGAGGTTCCTCGCACCGTTCGCGATCGTGAGGACGCGCGTCGCGCCCTCCATCCGTGCATCGATCCCGGCGTTCATCGCATTCCTCGCTGTCCGATGGCTGTCATGGTCTGGGCGAAGGACGGCCCGAGCATCGCCGCCGCCCGGTCGAGTCGGCCGGCGCCGATCGCGGCCCGGATCCGCGTCGAGGAGATGGCGTCGTCGCCGTGCAGCGCGAGCTCCGGGCAGGCCACGTCGAACCCTCGCTCCAGACCCAGCGCCCGCAGGGTCGAGGGGTCACCCGCGGCGCCCCGGCCGAACCTGAAGTTGGTCCCGACCACGACCGCGGCGACGTCCAGGGCGCCGGAGAGCAGGTCGTCGACGAAGTCCCGCGGCTCGGTCGCTAGCAGCGCGTGTCCTACCTCGAGAACCACGACGAGGTCGAGGCCCGCATCGAGCAGGAGCGCGACCTTCTCGTCGAGCGAGGTCAGCTCGACAGGAGCCGTTCCCGGCGCCAGCACCTGCAGCGGATGGCGATCGAAGGTGATCGCCCCCGTCGGCGCGCCGACGGCGGCGGCGTGTCGCTTCGCCTCGTCGACCAGGAGTCGATGGCCCAGGTGGACGCCGTCGAACTGGCCGATCGCGACCACCGGCCGCCCAGGGGCCTCGACGCCCCGCCGGCGGTACGTCATGCCGCGCAGCCCTGCACGAGTGACGAACGCCGTGCCGGAAGCGGAGCCCATGATCACAGTCCTCTCGTTCGTCCCACCGGCCTATCCTCCGGTCTGTGCATCGTCGCGGGAGCCGGACCGGCACCACATCACGCGAACGCGTGATCTTTCGTCCGGCCACGGATCATCGCTCCCGAGCTCATCCGGGGATGCCGCCGCGGCCCGCCTCGGTGTTCAGGTGGGACTGGGCGTCGCGCAGCGTGGGCAGCTCGCCACCCACCGCGTAGTACTTGCGGCCGGCGACGATCAGATCCTCCGCCGGGAACTTGGTGATGACCTTGCAACCATCGGCGGTCACGACGATCTCCTCCTCGATGCGGGCGGCACCGATGCCGTCGGCCGAGGGCCAGTAGGTCTCCAGGGCGAAGACCATGCCCTCCTGCAGCACCTCGGGGTGCTCGAGCGAGACCAGGCGCGAGAAGATCGGCTTCTCCCAGATCGACAGGCCGACACCATGGCCGTACTGGAGCGCGAAGGCCGCCTCCTCATCAGGGAATCCGAACTCCTGCGCCGTCGGCCACACCGACACGATGTCGGCCGTGGTGGCGCCGGGCCGGACCAGGGCGATGGCGTGGTCCATGTACTCGCGGGCGCGCTTGTAGGCATCGTGCTGCGCCCGGCTCGCCGAGCCGACAGCGAACGTGCGGTAGTAGCAGGTCCGGTACCCGTTGAAGCTGTGCAGGATGTCGAAGAAGGCGGGGTCTCCCGGGCGGATCAGCCGGTCGGAGAAGACGTGCGGGTGCGGGGAGCACCTCTCTCCGCTGATGGCGTTGACACCCTCGACGTACTCGGAGCCCAGGTCGTAGAGCGTCTTGGCGACCACGCCGACGCACTCGTTCTCCCGGACCCCCGGCCGGAGGAACTCGTAGAGGTTCTCGTACGCAGCGTCGACCATCGACGCCGCCTGGGTCAGCAGCGCGATCTCGTCGTGGGTCTTGACCCGCCGCGCCTCCATGAAGATCTGCTGGGCGTCGACGACCTGGATGCCCTCGTCCTGGAGGGCGAAGAGGATCGGCATCTCGATCACGTCGACGCCGAGGGGCTCGTTCTGAAGACCGAACTTCTCCAGCTCCCGCTTGATCTTCCGGGCGACCGAGCGGGCGATCTCGGCGTCGGGACTGAAGGCGCCGCGGAGGGTGGAGATGCCGGCACGGGCGCCGGTCTCGAGTCGCGGCCGGACGGCGCCGTGGTGCGGGGCATGCGGGTCGGCGTCCGCCTCCGCCGTGGTCTCGGAGAGCCAGGGGTTGTACAGCAGGTGGTGCTTGGCCGCCGAGCCGAAGTCCCACACCACGGGGTCGGTGCGCCGGGTGAGGAGGCTGAACCGGATCAGCTTGTCCATCGCCCAGGTGCCGATGTGGGTGGCGCTCATGTAGCGGATGTTGGAGAAGTCGAAGGCGAGGACGGCGCCGCACTCCGACGTCGCCAGCTCGGCCTTGAGCCGCGCCAGGCGCTCGCTGCGCAACCGATCGAAGTCGATGCGCTCCTCCCAGTCGACGGCATTCGTTCCGGTACTCGCGGTGCTGCTCAACATCTGGTGCTCCTCTGGATGCTCTTCTCCGCCAGGTGCGCGGAGCGGGTGGTGCGGTCGGGGTGGGTCACCGCCCGTCGACCGGGAAGGGGTGAGAACCGGTCGACGGGCGGAGGTCAGGGTCCCTCGGTCGGGGTGCGGGTGACCTCGGCGATCGCCGACCAGTCCGCGTCCGGAGGTACGACGTCTCGCAGGGCGTCCGCGAAGATGGAGCGGAGGACGGGAACCGAGGGCAGCTCGACGCCGGCCTCCTCGGCCGTGACGGCAGCGAGCTCCAGGTCCTTGAGCCCCAGCTCGAGGGTGAACCCCGCGGGCCAGTAGCTCCGCTCGGCGATGATGCGGCCGTACACCTGGTGGACGACCCCGCCGAACATGGTGCTGCTGAGCAGCTCGGTGAACTCGGCCGCCGAGCCGCCATGCCTCTCGACGAGTGCGACCGACTCCCCCAGCGCGTGGAGCGCGTGGATGATGTTGTAGTTCACCGCCACCTTGACCACGTTCGCGGTCCGGGGCACCTCGCCGACGCGCCAGGTGCGGCACCCGATGACGTCGAGCAACGGCTGCACCCGGTCGATCACGTCGGCGGGACCGGCCGCGACCACGTTGAGGTCACCGCGAGCCGCCACCTCCGGGCGGCCAAGGACCGGTGCGGCCACGTAGGAGACCCCGAGGTCACGACAGGTCTGCTCGAGTCGGTCCGACGCCTGGGGGCTGATGGAGGCGGTGCAGAGATGGACACACCCCGTGGCCGCGGCCATCGCGTCGGCGGTCAGGACCTGGTCGACCGCGGCGTCGTTGGCGAGCATGGAGATGGACACCGGCTGCCGCAGCGCCTCCTCGGCGGACTCCGCGGCCCGCGCGCCGAGGGCGACGAGAGGCGCGACCCGCTCCTGCGAGCGGTTCCAGACGACGACGTCGATGCCCTGCCGGAGCAGGTTCGACGCGATGGCACTTCCCATCGCCCCGAGACCGAGGAAGCCGATCGCCGTCATGACACGGTCCAGACGGTCTTGAGGTTGCAGAACTCCCTGATCCCCTCGGCAGCGAGCTCCCGGCCGATGCCCGAGTCCTTGATGCCGCCGAACGGCAGCTCGGGATAGGAGATCGTCATCCCGTTCACGAACACGGCTCCGGCCTCGAGGTCGGCGACGAAGCGGTCCGCCTCGGCCTGGTCCGAGGTCCACACCGAGGAGCTCAGGCCGAACGAGGTGTCGTTGGCGATCGCGAGCGCCTGGTCGGCGTCAGTCGCCCGGAACACGGTGGCCACCGGCCCGAACGTCTCCTCTCGGTAGACCCGCATCCCCTCGGTGACGTCCTCCAGGACCGTCGGTGGGTAGTACCAGCCCTCGTCCGGCACGCGCTGGCCGACCGTGGCGGTCGCGCCGGCCTCGACCGCGTCGGCCACCAGGTCGACGAGGTCGCGGTGACCCGCCTGCGTGGCGATCGGGCCGACGTCGGTGGCCTCGTCGAGGGGGTCGCCGACCCTCAGCCCGCCCATCTGCTTGACGAAGGCCGCGACGAACTCGTCGTAGACGTCCTGGTGGACGATGAACCGCTTCGCGGCGATGCACGACTGCCCGTTGTTGACGACCCTGGCGGCCACGGCGGTCGCGACGGCCCGATCCAGATCGGCGCTGGGCAGGACGATGAAGGGGTCGGCTCCACCGAGCTCGAGGACGACCTTCTTGACCTGCGCGCCGGCGACCGCCGCCACCGAGCGGCCGGCCGGCTCGGACCCGGTGAGGGTCACCGCCCGGACCCGGTGGTCACGGATCACCTCGTCCACCCTGCCCGCACCGATCATCAGCGCCTGGAACGCACCCGAGGGGAAGCCGGAGCGCTCGAACAGGGAGTCGAGGTACAGCGCCGCCTGGGGCACGTTGGACGCGTGCTTGAGCAAGCCGGCGTTGCCGGCCATCAGGGCCGGGGCGGCGAACCGGATGACCTGCCACAACGGGTAGTTCCACGGCATCACGGCGAGCACCGGCCCCAACGGCTCGTACCGCGTCCACGCCCGTTCGGCGCCGACGACGCTCGCGTCGTCCAACGGGGAGTCGGCCAGCATCGCCGCGCCGTGGTCGGCGTAGAACCGGAGCCCCTTGGCGCACTTCGCGACCTCGGCACGGGCCTGGGCGATGGTCTTGCCCATCTCCGTGGTCAGGATCCGCGCCGTCTGCTCCGCCTCCTCCTCGAGCAGGCCGGCGGCCGCGTGCAGCCAGGCCGAGCGCTGCGCGTACGACGTACGCCGCAGCTCCCGGCTCGCCTGCTCGGCGCGCTCGAGTCGCCGCTCGATCTCGGCCGCGTCATGCTCCTCGAAGGTGCGCTCGACGCGTCCCGTCGCGGGGTTCGTGGTGGCGATCGCCATCGTCGGTGTTTCCTCGATCTGCTCGCTGTTGCTGGTACGGGGTGAACTGATGCGCGAGGTGACGAGCGGTCCGGGTCCCGTCACCTCGCGCGCCGCACGTCATCGTGCGGTGGACGGGAGCGCGCAGGGACTCCCGTCGGTCCTCAGACGTCGAGCGCGGGGTAGTCGACGTATCCCCGGCTGTCGCCGCCGTAGAAGGTGTCCGGGTCGGGCTGGTTCAGCGGGTGGCCGCCCTTGAGCCGGACGGCGAGGTCCGGGTTCGCGATGTGCAGGGCACCCAACGACAGGAGGTCGGCCAGGCCGTTCGCGAGGTCGTCGATGCGCGGCTCGAGAGGCTGGCGCGCGTGGTTGACGATCAAGGGGTTCGGCCAGGCGGCGCGGATCCCCTTGACGAAGTCGTCGTCGGCGGGCCGGACGAGGTGCAGGTAGGCGAGGTCGAGGCCGGCGAGCCGCTCGACCAGGTGGAGGTAGAGCGCCTGCGGCTCGGTCTCCTGGATGTCGTTGAACGGGTTGCCGGGCGCGATGCGGAAACCGGTGCGCTCCGCGCCGATCTCGGCCACGACGGCCTCGGTCACCTCGACCGCGAACCGCGCCTTGTTCTCGTCGGACCCGCCGTACTCGTCGGTGCGCAGGTTGGTGTTCGGCGCCAGGAACTGGTGGATCAGGTAGCCGTTGGCACCGTGGATCTCGACCCCGTCGGCCCCGGCCTCCATCGCCGCTGCCGCGGCGCGGCGGTAGTCGTCGACCACGCCGCGGACCTCGGCGGTCGTCAGCTCGCGCGGGACCGGGAGCTCGAGCGGGCCGTCGTAGGTGACGATCGTGCCGGCCGCCCTGACCGGGGACGGCGCGATGGGCGTGCGGCCGTGCGGGGTATTGACGGGGTGTCCGACGCGACCGACGTGCATGAGCTGGATGAAGATCCTGCCGCCGGCGTCGTGGACGGCATCGGTGACCTTGCGCCAGCCGTTGATCTGGGCGGGCGTGTAGATGCCCGGGGTCAGCAGGTAGCCCTGACCGTCCTCCGACGGCTGTGTGCCTTCGGTGATGATGAGCGCCGAGGCCGCCGCGCGCTGGGCGTAGTACTCGAGGTTCATGGGGTTCGGGACGCCCTCCGGGGTGGACCGGTTGCGGGTCATCGGCGCCATGACGATCCGGTGGTCGAGGTCCAGGCCGCCGACCTTGATCGGCTGCCACAGGCTGTCGTGCATCTCCAGCTCCTTGCGGTCGTTCCACTGCGACGAATGCCGCGTTCAGTGGTTGTTTATGATGTTGAGTGCTACTTCACACTTTGTCAAGAGTCTCTCTGGACGCCGTGTGAGCTGTCCGCCCGCTCGGGCGTCAGAAGAGGAGCGCAGCTTCGCGGAGTTCTCTGCGCTAGTGTTTTCCAGTGCTGAACAACGCGGTCCCATCGACCGTCGCGCAGACCGGAGGAAAGTGCCGATGACCAGCAGCGAGCCCGTCGACGGAGCAGCCCCCGTCGACCTGATCGGACCGAACGTCCGCGCCGCGCGCGAGGCACAGGGGATGTCGCTGCGCGAGCTCGCGCGCCGCATCGGCGTATCGCCCAGCTTCATCTCCCAGCTCGAACGCAACAAGGCCAATGCCAGTGTCGGCACGCTCTACGCGCTGGTCGACGTCCTGGGTCTCTCGATCGACCAGCTGATGGCCGAGACCACCGAACGCCCGGTCTCGGCCCGTGGCGCGGCGGCCCCGGCCATCGCGTCGCGCGGGTTCCGGGTGGAGCAGCCACTGCAGCCGGCCGGCGGGCGGGCCCGGATCCAGTTCCCCGGTGTCGTGTGGGAGCGGCTGACCCAGGCGGCCGACCCTCAGGTCGACTTCCTGCACGTCACGTACGCGCCGGGGAGCGCATCGTGCCCCGAGGAGGACATGATGCGGCACGGCGGGCACGAGTACGGCTTCGTGCTCTCCGGCAGCCTGACGGTGCAAGTCGGCTTCGAGAGCTATCCGATGACGACCGGCGACGCGATCACCTTCGACTCGATGACGCCGCATCGGCTGAGCAACGACGGCACCGAAGACTGCGTCGCGATCTGGGTGGTCGTCGGACGACGCGACGACGTCCGCGGGCACGATGTCCCCGCCCCGGCGGGCTCGGTGACGCACCTGCCGTCGTTGAGCTCCTGATCGCGCGAGCAGCCCTCGTACGCCCCTCATACGTCCTGCTCCCTCAACCCCATGGCGATGCCGACGGTGGCGTTCCCCCAGGGCACCGCGTAGGTCAGGAAGACCTTGACGGCGAGACCGATCGTGAAGGGCTCCGCGACCAGGCGAGCGCCGAGGTTCGCGATCAGCAGCGTCGTGCCGACGACCCCTGCCGCGATCGCCGATCGCTTCAGCGACGGCGGGCGCACCGCCTCGCGGAGCGCACTGCCCCAGGAGCGCCGAGCGGCCACTGATGCCGGCGTCACCACAGCGCGTGCCGTTCGGCGCACTGGGCGACGGCCGCGTCGCCGGTGGCCCGGTGACCGGACCGGGCGTCCGGGCCGACGAGCTCAGGCAGCATGGTCACGAGGTCGGGGTCGCGCTGCTCAGAGCGAGGCCGCGAGCTGCCACTCGAAGGCCATGCGGGCATGCGAGTCGGGGTCGCAGAGGCTGTTGAACCGGCCTGCGAAGTAGACGAGCGGGTCGGACTCGGCATCGTAGGCGCAGCTGACGACCTTGCCGATGAAGATGGTGTGGTCGCCTCCGGCCACCTCCTCGTGGACGGTGCAGGCGAAGTGCGCCACAGCGCCGTCGACGACCGGCAGCCCATGGTCGGAACGGAAGTCGATGCCGGCGAATTTGTCGTCGCACCGACTCGCGAAGCGCAGCGCGGTCCGCTCCTGCCCGTCCGCGAGGACGCTCACCGCGAACGCGCCGGCCTCGGAGATGGCGTCCCTGCTCGCCAGGTCGTTGCCGACGCAGATCAGCAGCATCAGCGGGTCCAGCGAGACCGAGGCCACCGCGCTGGCGGTCATCCCCGCCGGCCCGTCCGGCGTATGGGTGGTGATGATGGTGACGCCGGTGGTGAAGCGAGCCATCGCGCCGCGATAGGTCGCCTGCCTGTCCTGGGCGAAGGTCGTGTGCATGGTTGCCCTCCGTACGGCTCGACACTGGGAGTTCGAGTGTGAGGAGGGACATGTTTATGGAGGCGAAATCGCCACCGTCCTCAGCGGCGGAACTGCGTGACCAGACGTCGTACGTCGTCCGACGGCGGCACGCCCAGCTCCCGCATCCGTGCGGCGTAGCGCTGGTACAGCGCGAGCACGGCGTCGTCGCTCCCGGTTCCCTGGGCGAGCCTGATCGCGAGCTGCCAGGCCTGCTCGCGGTACGGGTCCTCCTGCAGGACCTCGTCGATCCATCCCTTCGCCTCCCGGTACCGGCTGAGCTGGTAGGCGATCGTCGCCGCGTCGACCCGGGCGGCGAGGAGCGCCTCCCGCAGGTCCTCGCGCCGCTGGTTCAGCCACTCCCCCGACATCGACTTCAGGAACGGTCCCGACCCGGTCGCGGCGATGGCGCGCTCGAGCGTGGCGAGGCGGGTCGTGCCGTCCTGCCGCCCGGCCTGGGCGATGAGGTCGATGGTGAGCTGGGCCGTTCCCAGCGCGAGGTCCGGGCCGGCGAGGCTGAAGACGTCGCCGTTCTGCGCGGGTGACAGCTCCTCGGGCAGCACCTCACGCAGGCGGTAAAGGGCCTGCCGCAGGTAGCTGCGCCCGGCGCCGTCGTTGCGGCCGCCGAAGAGGGCGCCGAGCAGCTCCACGCGGCTGGCCCGGCGCGCGGGCGTGCCCAGCAGGTAGCTGAGGAGCTCCACGCTCTTCGTCAGCCGGGGCTGCACCACGGAACCGTCCACGGTGAGGACGGGGTCGCCGAACTCCTCCAGCACGAGCCGGGGCGCCTCGACATGGACGCTGACATGGCTGTGCCCCGAGAGGACCGCGAGGGCGCGGTGCCACGGGGACGTACGGGTCGCGACGTTGTCGGCCGACCGGGTGGCGACGGCCGGCATGTCGGCGAGAGCGGTCAGCAGCAGGTGCTGCGACCCGAGCTGGGTGGCGCACTCCATCGCGAACTCCGCGGTCTCGTCGGACTCGTCCTCGAGGCCCAGGCGCCACTGCGCCTCGGCCAGGTAGACGGCGGCCGCCGGCAGGTCGAGCTGCCGGTCACCGCGTCTCATGCCGTCGAGACAGGCGGCGAGCAGCTCGTGCGCCTCGGTGTCGCGGTCCTGGTGAAGCAGCGACAGGCCGGACCACAGCCGCCAGGCGTCGCGGGTGAAGGCATAGTCGAGCGCTCCACTGGAGGCCGCGTCGGCGAGGACCCGGTCCGCGGCCGGGCCGTTCCGCTCCAGGCGGAGGAGGAGCTTCGCCTCCGCCAGCAGGCTCATGTTGCGGAACACCACCGACCCGGTCGTGGCGATCAGCTCCCTACCGTGGCGGAGCAGCGCCCAGGCCTCGTCGGCCCGGCCGACGTCCAGCATCAGGTCGACCGCGTCGATGGCGTGCAGCCAGACGGGCTGGTCGGCGCCGCTGCGCTCGGCGTACTTCGTCATCGCCTCGTCGAGACGTCCGGTCGCGCGCAGCGCGGCGACCACCCAGGGACCGCCCAGGATGGTCCGCCACGGGTCGAAGGAGCCCGGTTCGTCAAGCCCGTCGAAGCGGCCTCGCATGTAGGCAAGGCGCATCAGGAGGCCGTCGAGCGGCCCCGACGGCATCGTCGACAGCTTGGGGAGCTCCGGCGGTCGCTCGTCGGCAGCGAGCCCGATCAGGGTCTGGACGATCTCGCGATGGCGCCCCTCGGGCACGCGATCGGCGATCAGCCGGGCCTCGGACAGCCGACCGGAGTGCCACAGACACCAGGCCGCGAGGACGTGCGCCTCCTCGAAGCCCGGCTCGCCCGGCGCGGGGAGCCACGCGTCGCCGTACCGGTCGATGAGGTCCACGCCCCGACCGCACTGCTCGAGCGCGAACGCCACTCTCAGGACCACGGCACCGATGACGGCGTTCGGGGGTTGGGACGTCGCCCCGAGTGTGTCCAGCCACCGCGCCGCCAGCGGGAAGTCCATCCGGGCCACGAGATGGGGCAGGGCGTCTGCCGCCAGGCGGCCGGCCGCATCGAGGTCGCCGAGCCGCAGTAGCTCGTCGACGGCCTCCTCGCGCTCGCCTCGGGAGATCAGCACCTCGGCGTAGCGGCGCCGTACCTGGTCGCGCGTCGTCGCGTCCTCGCTGTCGAGCGTCGCGCGCAGGAAGTCCCGGAAGACGGGGTGCGGGGTCAGCCGCTGACGGTCCGCCGACCAGGTCACGGGGAGGTGTCGCTGTCGCAGGCGGGCGACCAGCTGCGCGGCGTTCGCCTGACCGAGCGACCGGGCGCCGTCGATCGACACCTCGCCGAGGAGGCTCGTGTGGACGAGGAAGGTCTGCTCGGCCGGGGTGAGCGAGCCGAAGATGTTGGCCGACACGTAGGCGCGCACGGAGTCCGGATCCGTCGGTCCGGTCTCGGGGCGTGCCCAGCCCTCGAAGAGGACGCCGGTCACCCACCCGCCGGTGGCGACGAGTACCTGGTCGGGGTCGGCGTCCTCGCGGCCGACCGAGACGAGCGCGGAGCGCGCCTCCTCGCGGTCGAACGCCAGGTCCTCCTCGGTCAGCCTGCCGACCGGGCGGTGCTCACCGGACGACCCGAGGTCGAGATGCAGGTCCTCGCGCGAGATCAGGACCAGGTTCACGTCGGGCGGCAGGTACTTCGCGAAGGAGGAGAGGACCGCGAGGCAGCCGTCGTCAGCGGCCACCCGCTCGACGTTGTCGCACACCACGACCGGGCCACTGCCCTGGAGGCTCTCGGCCAGCAGGCCGGCGGCCTCACCGATCTGCAGGTTGCTGCTCAGGGCGTCCGAGGCGACGTCCGCGGCGCCGGGCACCAGCGCGCCGACCGCCGCCTCCAGGTAGACCAGGAGGCGGCCGGCGGCCTGCTCGGTGCCGTCCAGGGTCAGCCAGGCGACCGGACGGTCCAGCCCGCGGAGGGCGAGAGCGACCGCGGTGGTCTTGCCGGCGCCCGCGGTGCCGAGCACCTCGACGACCCGATGGGCCCCGAGGAGGTCACGTAGCCGGTCGGTGAGACGGTCGCGGACGACGACGTCGTGGGCGGGCTCGGGACGCTGGAGCTTGCGCCGGATGATGAAGCGCTGCGCGCGCTCCGGCGTCGGGGCGCCCGCGGGCCCGGTCTCGTCACGGCTATCTACCACGCGCACGCCTCCGACCATCGGACCGACTGCCCCACGGCCCGGGAACACAGTACTGGAGCAGGCCGCTGCCCGCGGCCGCCCCGAGGCCCCGGGGCGGCACCGGCGACGGGCGACCCCGGGTGAGCCCCGGTGGCCGCCCGTGCCGGACCGGCTCAGCGAGCGGCAGCGTTGTCCAGGGCCCGGGCATAGTCCGCCTGAGCGGTGTAGTCCGTCTCCTCCACCGCCTCCTTGCCGATGCCGCACACCTTGCGCGCGAGGTCCGCGAACGGGCCCGACGGCGCGAGCTCGGCTCGTTTCATGGTGAGCATGCGCGTGCTCAGCATGGGCGTGCCGTTGAACTGCTCGAAGGTGCTGATCCGGTCGCCCCAGTCGGAGAGGAAGAGGTCGCGGATCACGCGGGAGATCTTGACCCGGTCGTGGGGCTCGCCGACCGCACCGCGCTGCAGCGGCTCCAGCCAGTCGTGGAGCTCGGGGTTGTTCCACTGCTCCTCGGTGGGGAACAGGAGCGAGGCACGGCCGGCGAGGTCGACCACCTCGTTGCGCATCTCGGCGAACCGCTCGAGGTAGTAGGAGCGGCCGAAGTCGAACAGCAGCACGTTCGGCTTGTAGAGGCCGGCCGGCGAGACGAAGCCCTCGGTCTCCGAGGCGACCACGTGCGCCTTGAGGGTCTGGTGGAACTCGACCAGACGTGCGATCCGCGCCTGGACGGGCGGCAGCTGGTAGGTGCCGATGTGCTCGGTCATCAGCAGCGCGAGCCCGACCATCAGCTCGGCCCGGACCATCTTCCGCACGAGTGCCTCGTAGTGCACCCAGTCGAAGATGCGCTGCGGGTAGAGGGCGGCGTGGTCGGGGTTCCCGATGTGGAAGACCCGCTTCCAGGGGATGAAGACGTTGTCGAACAGCACGATGCAGTCCAGCTCGTCGCCACTCGAGGCCAGCGGGTGGTTCTCCGTGTCCCCGTCCCGCACGGTGCTCTCCCGGGCGACGATCGTGACGCCGGCCTCGTTCGCCGGAACCGCGGCGTAGATGACCTGCTCCGAGGGCATGCCGGGCCGGAAGAAGACGCCGAGGTGGATGTAGTCGGCGAAGGGCGTGCCGGTGCTGACGGCCTTGACGCCGGAGACGACGATGCCGTCGTCGCGGGTCTCGACGATCCGCAGCATGGGCGAGTTCTTCGCCGCGTCGGGATCCGACCGGTTCAGCTGGGGGTCGATGAACGCGAAGCAGGCGTTCAGGTCGCCGGCCTCGACCTCCGCGAGGAACTCCCGGATGCCGGCGGTGAGGTCACGGCCGTCAGTGCCCACCGACGTGTCGCTCCACGGCTGCGGGTCCTCCTCGTAGGTGATGAGGCACATGGCGTTGGCCGCGGGCGTGCGCGGCGCCGAGCCGGCGCCGAGCTCGCGGATCACCGTCTCGAGGTACGCGCGGCGACGACGCAGACCCTCGAGGTCGGCGTGCTTGAACCACATCATCGACTTCCGCTCGCCGCTGTCGTCGACGAAGGTCACCACGTCCTGGAGGTCCGGACGGTGGTGGAGGTCGTAGAACTGCGCCGTCCGCTGCGCGAAGGCACGCGTCGAGGGATGAGTCGTGACGTCGTCGACGCGCTCGCCGCCGACCCAAAGGACCCGGCCGTCCCGCAGGGACTCCAGGTACTGCTCTCCAGTTCGCATGGACATTTCCTCTTCCGAATCAACGGCGAGCACACCGTGTGCCCGCTCCTGCGGCGCCTCCGGGATCCCCGACCGCCGCCCCGCGCCGGCCCGTCCCGGACCGTGAGATGTGACGCTAGGCACGCCGTGTTAGAGCCGGGGTAATCGCGCGGTCGCCCTTGTCGGGCCGGGCACGTCGAGAGCACCGCTTCATGGGTCCGGGCAGGCCAGAGAGCCTCGTCGGCGTCGCCCCGCGACCGACTGTTAGCCGGGCCGTTAAGCGACCTTGCCGCGGCCGCGCGCTGTGACTTAGATCATGCCGTCTCGGAAGTGTCACTTAACGCAACCAGCAATCCTTAACACGCAAGGAGACATCGCGTGATCAGCTCATCCCTGCCCGGCCCATGGCCGGCGGCCACCCGCACCAGCCCCGTTCCCACGCCGATCGGGGGCGGTCATGCCTGACGCGCGGCGAGTCGGCGCCCGAGCGCCGTGGATCGTGGTCGCCCTCGGGTTCTCCGCGGTCGTCTTCGACGGCTACGACCTCATCGTCTACGGCTCGGCCGTGCCATCCCTGCTCGGCCACTCCGAGTGGGACCTGAACCCGACCCAGGTCGGGACCATCGGCAGCATGGCGTTGGTCGGCATGTTCTTCGGCGCGATCGGCATCGGCGCCGTCACGAACCGCATCGGGAGCAGACGGGCCTTCATCGGGTGCCTGATCTGGTTCTCGGTGATGATGCTGGCGGTGTCCGCGGCGCCGACGCCACTCCTCCTGGCCCTCACCCGGTTCCTCGCGGGCCTCGGCTTCGGGGGAATCGCACCGGTGGCGATCGCGCTGGTGACCGAGGTGGCACCCCCTCACCGCCGAGGTCTGTTCAACGCCGTCATGCTCAGCGGCTTCCCGATCGGCGGCGTGTTCGCGGCCATCGCGGGCATCACCATGCTCGAGCCCTTCGGATTCCGGCCGCTGTTCGCTCTCGGCGGCCTGCCGCTGGCCACCCTGGTGCCGATCGCCCTGCTGTACCTGCCGGAGTCACCGCGGTTCCAGCAGCAGGGCCGGGTGACGGCCTCGACCCAGGGCCTGCTCCAGGGCCGCTCGGCTGTCGCCCTGGCGCTGCTCGCGCTCGCCAACGTCGCCGGCTTCCTCCTGGTGTTCGGGCTCAACACCTGGCTGCCACAGCTGATGCGTGAGGCCGGCTACCCGCTCCAGTCCTCGATCGGCTTCCTGCTCGTGTTCAACGTGGGCGCCGTGGGCGGCGGGCTGCTCGGCAGCACTCTGGCCGACCGGCGCGGTCCGCGTGGCGTGGCCACCGTCGCCTTCCTCGTCGGCGTGGTCTCCATCGGGCTGCTCGCCGCCGAACTTCCCACGGCCGTGCTGTACCTGCTGATCGGGGTCGCCGGAGCGGCCTCGGTGGGAACCCAGATGGTCGTGTTCGGCTACGTCGCCGTGCATTTCCCGGCCGATCACCGGCCAGCGGCCCTCGGCATCGCGACCGGGTTCGGCCGACTGGGCTCCGTCGCCGGCCCCATCGTCGGCGGCATCCTGGTCAGCTCGGGCGTGAGCTTCGGGTGGAACTTCGCCGCCTTCGCCGCCGTAGCCCTCGTCGGCGCCGTGGCGAGCGCCGCCGTCCCGGCGCTGGCCCTCCGCGAGGACCGCGCCGAGGTCACCGTCGGCGTGGCGGACGCACCCGCCGTCGGCTGACCCGGCGTACGCACATCGGCCCTGGGACCGCGTGACACCCCACGCGGTCCCAGGGCCGATCGTCATGGGCGGCCACCCGCGACCCGGCTCAGCCCAGCGGCGTCAGGTCCGCCCAGTCGTTGTGGAACGTGAAGGCGTTGGCGGCCGGCGGGAGCGGCGACTGGGCCTCGATCCAGCAGACCGGCTCGTCGCCGATCGGCGTGAAGCCGTGGGAGGCGCCCGTGGGCGCGAAGATGAGGTCCCCCGCCTGGACGGGCGTGGTCACGCCGTCGAAGGAGGCCATCGCCTTCCCGCCGATGAGGTAGTAGAGTTCCTCGAAGGTGTGGAAGTGCTCCTTCGCCGTCACCGGGATCGCGTCGGACGGCGTGAACTGGACCATGAACATGGTGTGCTGCCGCGCGCCCAACAGGTCGTCGACCATCATCCTGATCTGCACGTTCTGGATGTTCGCGCCGTGGTAGCCGGGCATCGAGATCGAGCCGGGAGGCGCCATGTCGGACTCCTCGAAGTGGCCGACGTACGGGTTCAGCGGGCTGAGCTCCACGACGGCACGACCGGAGGTCGGCGGCTCGACGTCGGGCGCGGCGTACACCCCCCACGGCGCGCGGCCGTTCATCGGGCGAGGCTGCGGCGCGTAGAGCCGGAGCAGGCGGACCGGCTCGTCGGAGAGGTTCGCCCAGGCGTGGCCGTGCGCGAACGGCACCAGCCCGAAGTCCCGCTCGGCGAGCTGGTAGTGCGTGCCTGCGAGGTTCAGCAGCGGCGTGCCCTGCAGGACGTAGAAGGATTCCTCGAACGGGTGGAGATGGCCCTGCACGTGGCCGCCCGGCGCGATCTCGACGATCGCCACCGCGATGTGGGTCGCCGCGTTCGCGTGCCCCAGCACCTCGGTCACCGTCACCCCCGTTCCCGGCTCACTGGGATGATCGGTGGCCGACGTGGTGTCCTCGGGCCGGATGATCGTCGAGACTCGTGGTGCTGCGGGCGTTGCCATGGTTGCGTTCCCTACTTCCGGTGGGTGGGTCAGCGCAGGGAACGGCCCCTGCGCACGTCGGACGATCGTCGTCGACCGCCCGTTAGCGGACGGTGAGACGAACCGCCCGGCTCGGGGCGGACTCATCCGTGGGCATGCAGCGGCCGGCCCGCCAAAGCCATCGCCGCCTCGCCCAGCGCCTCGTTCTGCGTGGGGTGGGCGTGGACGTACAGCGCGAGATCCTCCGCCGTCGCCTCCCAGCCCACCGCCAGCGCGGCCTCGCCGATCTGCTCGCCCATCCGGGCGCCGATCAGGTGCGCCCCGAGGATCGGTCCGCCGGCGAGCGCCACCAGCTTGACGGTGCCGCCGGTCTCCAGGATCTGGCTCCTGCCGTTGCCCGCGAGGTCGTACTCGACGACCTCGACCCCGTCGCCGTACCGCTCCCGCGCCTGGGGCTCGGTCAGGCCGACCGACGCGAGCTCCGGGCTGCAGTAGGTGACGCGCGGGATCTGGCTGTCGACCACGACCGCGGGCGCGAGTCCCGCGATCTCCTCGGCGACGAAGATGCCGTGCGCGAAGCCGCGGTGGGCGAGCTGCAGTCCCCGAACCACGTCACCGACGGCCCAGACCCGGGCCACGCTGGTCTCGAGCCGCTCCGTGGCCTCGACCCAGCCGCGGTCGGTCCGGATCCCGGCGTCCTCGAGCCCGAGACCGGCGGTGTTCGGGCCACGGCCGACCGCGACGAGGACGACATCGGCCGCCAGCCGCGCGCCGTCCCCCAAGGTGACGGTGGCCTCCGTGCCCTCGCGGCGAACGCCGGTCACGGCCGTCCCGGTCCGTACGTCGATGCCGCGCCGCCGGAACGCACGCTCGAGCTGCTTGCCCAGGGTCGGGTCCTCCAGCGGGACCAGGCCGCCCAGCGCCTCGACCACGGTGACCTCGGCACCCAGCGAGCGCCAGGCCGAGGCGAACTCGACGCCGATGACGCTGCCGCCGATCACCACGGCGCGCCGGGGGATCCGGGGCAGGGCCAGGGCCTCGCGGCTGGTGACCACCGGTCCGCCCACCTCGATCCCGGGCAGCGAGCGCGCGACGGACCCGGTGGCGATCACGAGATGCGTGCCGCCGTACCGCACGCCGTCGACGTCGACCGTGTGGGACGACGTCAGCCGTCCCTCCCCTCGGATGACGACCACGCCGCTCGCCCGCAGGAGTCCGGAGAGGCCCTTGTGGAGGCGGCCCACCACACCGTCCTTGAACCGGTTGACCGCGGCGGCGTCGATGCCGCCGAGTGTGGCGTCCACGCCCACGCTGCCCGCCTCGCGTACGACGTCGGCGACCTCCGCGGCGTGGAGCACCGCCTTGGTCGGCACGCACCCCTGGTGGAGGCAGGTGCCGCCGACCTCGTCGCGCTCAACGAGGCCGACACTCAGGCCGAGCTGCGCGGCGCGCAGCGCGCAGGCGTATCCGGCGCTGCCGGCTCCGAGGATCAAGACGTCGAACGACGTCGTGCTGTCCTGGCTCATCGACGTTCCTCCTGTTCCGGCCCGCTCAGACCAGCAGCCGGTAGGGGTTCTCGAGCGTCTCGACCAGGACGCCCATCCAGCGGGCCGCGAGTGCGCCGTCGATCGCCCGGTGGTCGACCGAGAGCACCAGCGACACGACGGTGCCGACCTCCAGCGCCCCGTCGACGACCACGGGCTGGGGCGTCGCGGCGCCCACGGCGAGGATCGCGGAGTGCGGCGGGTTGATGATCGCGCTGAACTCGTCGACGCCGAACATCCCGAGATTGGTCACGCTGATGGTGCCGCCCTCCAGCTCGTGCTGCTTCAGCGTCCCTGCGTTCGCCCGCTCGACGAGTCCGCGGACCTCGGCGGAGACGGCGCCGAGCGCCATCCGCTCGACGGAGCGCAGCACGGGCGTGACCAGGCCGCGCTCCGAGGCCACGGCGACCGCGATGTCGGCCGTGTCGTAGCGGAGCATCGCATCGTCGGACCACACGACATTGGCCTCGGGCACGGCGAGGAGGGCCTCGGCCGCAGCACGCAGGACGAAGTCGTTGACCGAGATCCGACGCCCGGTGCGCTCGTTCAGCTCCGCACGGAGCGCCAGGAGGGTGTCCAGGCGCGCGGTGCGCTTGAGGTAGAAGTGCGGGACCGTCTGCTTGCTCTCCGAGAGGCGGCGGGCGACGGTGCGCCGGAGCCGGCTGTGCTCGATCGTCTCGACAGGCTCGCCGGTGGCGGGGCGGTCCGCCCGGCCGGCGGGCACGGGAGCGGCCGCCGCCGGGCCATTCTGCACGGAGGTGTCCGGCGCTGCCTGCGCCGCGATGTGCTGCTCCACGTCGCGGCGTACGACACGGCCACCGGGCCCGGTGCCGCCGATCCCGGCCCCGTCGAGGCCGGCCTCACGCAGCAGGCGCCGGGCGATCGGGCTGATGAACGGGCGCGATGTCGCCGGTGAGGGCGCGAGGGCGGCGGCAGGAACAGGCGGTGCGGCAGCCGCGGGAGGTGCGGCAGCCGCGGGCTCGGGGACGTCGCGGCGCTCCGGAGCCGGTACGCCGGCGCCCGATCCGGCGTCGACGCCCAACCCGCGGAGCAGCTCGTCCGGATCGCCGGCGAGCTCCGCGCGCGATCCGAGGAGCGCGATCGGGGAGCCGACCTCCACCTGACGGGACTCCTCGACCAGGAGCCGGATCACGACGCCCTCGGTCTCGGCCTCCACCTCGACCTGGGCCTTGTCGGTCTCGATGACGGCCACCGGGTCGCCGGCCGCCACGGCCGCTCCCTGCTCGACCAGCCACTGGGACAGCACGGCCTCGGTCGCCCCCGCGGCGACCTCCGGCATTCTCATCAGTTCGGCCACGACGCTGCTCTCTTCCTGGAGGGGCTCAGAGGTTGGGGAGGTCCCGCAGGGCTGCGACGACCTCCTCGGTCCGGGCGATCGCCGCGCGCTCGAGCACCTTGCTGATGCTGGGCGAGGCCTCGCGGCCGGTCACGCGTCCGACCGGCGCGTCCAGCCAGTCGAAGAGGCGCCGCTGGATCTCGTCGGCCAGCCAGCCGCCGTACGACGTGCCCGTGGCGCCCTGCTCGACGATCAGGACGCGGTTGGTCTTGCGGACGCTGCGCTCGATCGTCTCCCAGTCGAGCGAGGCGCGATCGAGCCAGCGCAGGTCGATGAGGTCCGCCCGGACGTCGGTCACGACGTCGAGCGCCTCCAGACAGTGGTTCACCATGCTCAGGTAGGAGATGACTGTGACGTCGTCGCCCTCGCGGCGCAGGGCCGCCTTCCCGACCGGCAGGCAGTAGTCGAGGTCGTCGACCGGCCCGGGCCCGGACGACGCGTAGAGGTCGACGTGCTCCAGGACGACGACCGGGTCGGCGCAGGCCAGGGCGGTGTTCATCAGGCCCACGTAGTCGAACGGGTTGGAGGGGGCGACCACCCGCAGACCGGGCGCCGTGGTCAGCACACCGGCCGGATCCATCGAGTGCTGCGATCCGTAGCCGGTCCCGGCGGCCAGCTTGCTGCGGAGCACGAACGGCACGGCCGCCTCGCCGCCGAACATGTGCCGCGCCTTGGCCACCTGGTTGAACAGCTGGTCGGCGGCGACCCACATGAAGTCGGCGTACATG
The DNA here is from genome assembly GCF_054954065.1 of Nocardioides sp. S5-5. NCBI lineage: Bacteria > Bacillati > Actinomycetota > Actinomycetes > Propionibacteriales > Nocardioidaceae > Nocardioides > Nocardioides sp. S5-5. The sequence goes on along the minus strand of NZ_CP199913.1, from coordinate 899,928 downwards.
TACTCGACGACGGGCCGGAACCGCCCGTCCAACGCCATCCCGCCGGCGAGGCCGGTGAACGCGTTCTCGCTGATCGGCGTGCCGAGCACGCGCTCCGGGAACAGCTCGAGCGGTCGGCGGGTGGCCCCGTTCGTGCCGCCCTTGAGCCCGTCGACGTCCTCGCCGAGCACGACGACGGACGCGTCGGTCTCCATCCGCCGGGCCATGACGTCGGAGACGACGTCGATGAACCGGCGCTCGGCGATCTCGCCGCCGAAGGTGTCGACGTCGGCGTACCGACTCCCCGCCAGCTCGCCGAGGTCGCCGCGCACGCCGACGTCGACGAAGCCGGGGTCGGGCCAGAGGTCGGCGATGATCCGGCGCTGCCCGGGCTTGCCGTCCGGGACCGCCTCGAGGAAGGAGTCCCCGATCCGCGCCATCGCGGCGGCGATCGCCCCCTCCAGGTCGACGACGGCCTGCTCCGCGACGAGGCCCCGGTCGAGGAGGTGGGCCCTCAGCTGGGCGATCGGGTCACGTTCGCGCCAGGCCTGCTCCTCCGCCTTGTCGCGGTACCCGAACGCGCTGCCCGGGTAGGGCCCGTTCTGGTGGAAGTAGCGGTACATGTCGGCCTCGACGATCGTCGGACCGTTGCCGGCGCGCATGTGGGCGACGGCCTCCTGCATGGCCGTGTGGACCGCGAGCGCGTCCATCCCGTCAACGCGCCAGCTCGGGATGCCGAACCCCAGGCCGCGCGCGGACAACCGGGTCTCGGCGGTCGACCTCTCGACCGGGGTCGAGACGGCGTACTGGTTGTTCTCGATGAAGAAGCACAGCGGCAGCCGCCAGGCGGCCGCCAGGTTGAAGGTCTCGAGGACGGAGCCGATGTTGACCGCGCCGTCGCCGAAGTAGGTGACGGTGACGGCGTCGGTCCCGGCGTGGAGCTGGTTCCACGCGAAGCCCGCTGCCTGCGGTACGCCGCCGCCCACGATGGCGTTGGTCCCCATCGCGCCCGCGTCCTTCCACTGCAGGTGCATCGAGCCGCCCCGGCCGCGGCAATAGCCGTCGGCGAGACCGCAGATCTCGGCGAGTGTCCGGCGCAGGACGTCGTCGACCGCGGGGGTGATCGAGGGCAACGCACCGGGCGTCGGCTCGAGAACGTGCTCGAACGCCTTGGCCAGGAACTGGTGGTGGCCTCGGTGGGAGCCGTTGACGTAGTCGTCGGACCGGAGCCCGACGATCGACCCGACCGCGCCGCCCTCCTGGCCGATGCTGGAGTGCGCCGGGCCGTGGACCAGGCCCTGGGCCGCCAGCTCGAGGACGTACTCCTCGAAGGTGCGGATCCACTGCGCCTCGGCGAACAGGCGCAGCAGCAGGTCGCCGTCGGCCTTCCTGCGGTCCGCGTCGGTCAGGGCCAGTTGCACCCAGGGAGCTCCGGGTCGGAGGTTGGACCGGCGTGGCATGACGTGCTCCTTCGATCGAGTGAGCGTCAGATGCATCCATTCGGCACACGGCCAATGGTGAGATGACGCTTAACGTCGTACAGTGGTGCTAAACATAGACCGTTGTTTGGATCCATTGCAACCGGAGGAACTCGATGACCAAGCCCCCCGCCCTGCCGGCGGTCCGACGCGTCGACCACATCGGCTTCACCGTCCCCGACCTCGACGAGGCCCACGACTTCCTGGTCGACGTGCTCGGCTGCGAGTACCTCTACCGCCTCGGGCCGTTCGCCGACGGCGGCTCGTGGATGAGCTCGCACCTGCGGGTGGCGGACGGCACCGTGATGCGCGAGCTCCGCTTCTACCGCCTCGGCGGGCAGGCGATCTTCGAGACCTTCGCGTACGACGCCGTGGACCAGGTCCCTCAGGTGCCCCGCAACAGCGACGTCGGCGGGCACCACGTCGCGCTCTACGTCGATGACCTCGACGCCGCGATCGCCGCCCTGCACGCCCACGGGGTCGAGGTGATGGCCGGTCCGACGGCCAGTCGCGGGCCGAGCGAGGGGCAGCGGTGGATCTACTTCCTCGCGCCGTGGGGCATGCAGTTCGAGCTAGTCTCCTATCCCGGCGGCAAGGCGTTCGACCACGAGCCCTCCGCCTTCGAGTGAGGAGCCGGGCGAGCCTGCATGAGCGACGGATGACTGACACCGAGGACGCACGCCGCGAGGTGGCGAGCGAGCGCATCGCCAACCTCCTCGCCGCCCGGATCCTGGACGGCTCGCTGCCGCCGGGGACCCGGATCCGGCAGGACGACCTCGCCGAGGAGCTCGGCGCCAGCCGCATCCCCGTCCGGGAGGCGCTGCGCATCCTCTCCTCCCGCGGCCTGGTCACGCTGCGCGCCAACGTCGGCGCCTGGGTGTCGCAGATGACCCTGCGAGACCTCGGCCTCTCCTACAAGATCCGAGAGCGGATCGAGCCCCTCCTCCTGGTGGAGAGCATGCCCCGGCTCACGGACGACGACCTCGACCACATGGAGTCGCTCCAGCTGCAGATCGAGGACAACGACGACGTCGAGGAGTTCCTCCGCCTCGACCGCGAGCTCCACTGGACGTCGTACCGCGGGCACGACGCCCCCCAGCTCGCCGACATGATCAACCGGCTCTGGGACACCACCCAGCACTACCGGCGTGCCTTCGTGCGCCTGGCCCGCTCACAGGGCTCGTGGGTGATCAGCGCGGAGCACCGCCTGCTCCTGCACGCCCTGCGCGCCGACGACGAGGAGACGGCGGGCGCCGTGCTCACGATGCACATCCGTCGCACCCGTCTCGCGCTCGCCGACCACCCCGAGCTGTTCGCCACGTCGGACAGCAGACCCGGCCAATAGCCGGAGGTCGATGGGGCCCGCGTCACGACGGCCTGACCGCCACCTCGCGCGCGACGTCCGCGACGACGCCGCGGACCCAGGAGAGGACCGGATCCGTCGTCCGGCTGGGGCTCCACCACATGGTCTCCACGATCGGCGGGATCGCGACGGGGGGATCCAGCACCCGGATGTCCGCGGTCCGCTCGACGTGCGGCAGGGCACGCTCGAGGACCAGGGTGACGAGCTCGGTGCCCTGGAGCAGGATCGGCGCCAGGAGGAAGCTCTCCACCCGCAGCTCGACGTTGCGCTGCAGGTCGATGCTCTCGAGGTAGGCGTCCACGAGGGAGACCGGCTGGCCGGCGCCCATCGAGTACACGACGTGCGAGAGGTCGAGGTAGGTCGCCAGGTCGAGCTCGTCGCCCACCCGCCGGTTGCCCTCCCACACGCAGCACCGCCACCGGTCCTCGAACAGGCTCTCCGAGGCCAGCGTCGCACCGTCCACCACCTCGACCGGCTCGATCACCAGGTCGACCTCGCCCCGGCGCAGCATCGCGCCGGGCTCGGCCGCGCGGGGCAGCAGCTGTACGACGACACCAGGCGCCTCCGCGGCCAGGCGCCGGATCAGCGGCGCGACGATCAGCAGGGCGCTGTAGTCGGAGCAGCTCATGCTGACCGTCCCGCTGTCCGTGGCCGGGTCGAAGGCGACCCGGTCGTTGAGGGCCACCTCGATCACGGTCAGCGCCGTCCGCACCGGCTCGACGAGGGACCTGCCGCGGGCGGTGGGGACGAGGCTGTTCCCCTCGCGCACGAGGAGCGGATCGCCGAAGAGCTTGCGCAGCCGGGCCAGGGCACTGCTCATGCCGGGCTGGCTGATCCCCACCCGCCGTGCCGCCCGGGTGACGTTCCGCTCCGCGAGGAGGGCATCGAGGGCGACCAGGAGGTTCAGGTCCACGCCCGCGAGGTTCATTGCTGGAGGATACGGCGGCGCCGGCGGCCGTCAGCGCAGGATCGCCTTGAACTCCGAGGCGTGCTGGCCCCGTCCCCACACATCATCGAGAGAGATGACTGGCATCACTACCATCAGCCTTGCTGATAGCCGGGTGGGCTCCTACCTTGAGCGACATGACACAGATCGATCGCGACGACGTACAGGTCCTCGTCATCGGAGGAAGCCTGGTGGGGCTCACCACCGCGATGTTCCTGGCTCGCCAGGGCGTCGACGTCCTCGCCGTGGAGCGCCATCCCGGCACGGCGATCCACCCCCGCGCGGGCCATCTCCACCTCCGCACCCTGGAGTTGATGCGATCCGTCGACCTGGAGGAGCCGCTGCGGCGCCTGTCGGCGGAGCGCTACTTCCCCAACGGATGCGTCAACGAGGTGCGGACCCTCAGCGGTGGTGAGATCGCCACCTTCATCCCCGACCTCAACGGGGGCGTCGAGGAGTTCAGCCCGTCCCGTCGGCTGTTCGTCGCCCAGGACGCCATCGAGCCCCTGCTCCGCGCGCGGGCACTGGAGTACGGCGCCACCTTGCTCTACGGCTCGGAGGCGTCGATCGAGAGCAGCGGGGACGACGGCGTGGTCACCGTCGTTCGCGACCTGACGACCGGGGCGGAGCGACGGGTCCGCGCCCAGTACGTCGTCGCGGCCGACGGCAACCGCAGTCCGGTCCGGTCCTCGCTGGGGATCGAGATGGTCGGCCATGGCGAGCTGTCGCGCAGCGCCACGATCTACTTCTCCGCAGACTTCCGTCACCTCCTCGGCGACCAGGAGCTCGGCGTCACCTACGTGACCAACGACGACCTGCGCGGCTTCTTCCGGTTCGAGAGGTCGGGCCGGTCCGGGTTCCTGGTCGTCAACACCCTCGGCGACCCGACCGACCCCGCGAACCTCGACGTGTGGGAGGGCCTGACGCCCGAGCGTGCCGAGGATCTGGTCCGCAGCGCTCTCGGCGACGCGTCCCTCCGGATCACCGTGGACGACATCGCACTCTGGCGGGCGACCGCCGACGTCGCGACCGGCTACGGCACGGACCGGGTCTTCCTGGCCGGGGATGCGGCCCACGTCGTCCCACCGAACGGTGGCTTCGGCGGCAACACCGGCATCCACGACGCGCACAACCTCGCCTGGAAGCTGGCGATGGTCGTCCACGGCCAGGCGGGAAGCGCCCTCCTCGCGTCGTACGACGCCGAGCGGCGCCCCATCGGCCGGTTCACGATCGACCAGGCCTACACCCGGTTCAGGCGCCGGGTCACCCCCGAGCTCATCGACGACGACCTCCCGGCACTCGTCGACGACTTCAGCGCGGAGATCGGCTACCGCAACTTCTCCGACGCCATCGACGCCGAGTCCCCCACGCCGGTGCCCGCCGACCTGGCCGTCCACCCGCGCGAGGCCGCGGGCGAGCCCGGCACCCGCGCCGCCCACTTCTGGGACGACAAGGGACTCTCCGTCCTCGACCTGTACGGCGACGGCTTCGTCCTCCTGACCGGCGACGACGGAACGGCGTGGCACGAGGCCGCGGCCGAGCTGGCGCGACGTACGGACGTCCCGCTGGCGGCCCACACGGCCGGCGTGCCGGCGGCCGAGCTGCGGCGGCTCTACGGCATCACGCCCAGCGGGGCCTCACTGATCCGCCCGGACGGGTTCGTCTGCTGGCGGAGCAAGGAGCGGGAGGCGGACGCCGGCAAGGCTCTGTCGACCACGTTGGGCCGGGTCCTCGCCCGCCCTCTGTCCTGATCACCCGACCCGACATCCCGTTCGCGGGGGCGCGGCGTACCTCACCGTCGGTACGCCGCGCCCCCGCGTATCGCGTTCTCCAACGTCTCGGACGGCAGCTCACCGAACTGTGCGCGGTAGGCCCGGGCGAACCGGCCGAGGTTCGAGAACCCCCAGCTGTAGGCGACGGTGGAGACCGCGCCCTGGCCCTGGCGTAGCTCCGCACGGGCCCGCACCAGCCGCTCGCGCCGCAGGTACTGCATCGGGCTCATCTCGAACCGCTCCTGGAACTGCGTCTGGAGTGCCCGTGCGCTCGCACAGCCGATCCGGCACAGGTCGGCCAGCGTGTAGGGACGCTCCGGAAAGGACGTGATCGCGTCGACCACCCGGTCGACGGCGGAGCTGGCCACCCGATACTCGGCGCCCTCGAACAGGAGCTCGCTGTAGGAGTGCGGCTGGGCGAGCAGGAGCCCGCTGATCAGGCTGCGCTCGAGCAGCTCCGCGTGCCGTCGTACGGCGGCACCGCCCTCCGACCCGCTGTTGAGGAACGCCACGAAGCCCGCCAGGGACGCAACCCAGGCGCGCCCGGGACCGGCGACCGTCGGCATGGCCATCCGGAACTGCAGCGGCTCCACGACCGGGCGGCGCAGCAGTCCCTCGAGCTCGTACTCGACGCTGCGCGGGTTCAGCTTGATCAGGAGCTGGGCGGCGTCCTTGGCCCACGCCGGCACGTAGGTGTGCCGGCGCGGCGAGAACACCGCCGCCTGGCGGGGGCTCGCGACGGTCTCCTCGTGGCCGCACCGGGAGACCACCTCGCCCTGCAGGGGTACGTCGACGTGGTAGCCCAGCAGGTCGCCCGCGTCGATGCTGACAGCGGTGCCGAACCGCACGTAGCCGATCGTGATGTGCTCGAGCTCGACCGCGGACAGCCGCGGGTCCTCGAGGAGGCCGCGACCGTCGAGCGGCCGCACCCGCGCCGGGTAGTAGTGGCCCTGCAGACGGTCCCGGAACAGACCGAAGTCGGCGTCCGCCACCTCGTTGGGCATGCGGTCGAGGGCCCACGGCCCGGACGCACGGCCGGTCGGTCCCTCCTCCACGACGGCGGGGGACTCGCCTTCATCTCTCGGCTCGCGGCTCACGCAGATCCTTACGCCAAAGCCTCACCGGCGCTGAACCAGACGGTCTTACGACCCTCAGCGTAGGCGCGTTCGAGCGCCGGTGACACGACTCACAGAAGACTTTGCGCAATCCGTCCGACGGGGCGCGCAATCCGTCTCGTGGCCGGGGTCGCCGCGTTCCTACCGTGATCTGGACACCGTGACCCACGCACGAACCGGAGGACCCGCGATGCGCATCGATCCACGAGAGCTCCGCAACTGTCTGGGCCATTTCGCGACGGGCGTCACCGTGGTGACCTGCCACACGCCGGACGGCACGGCGCACGGCGCGACCGTCAATGCCTTCACCGGCGTCTCGCTCGAGCCGCCACTCGTCCTGGTGTGTGTCAACAACGGCTCCCGGATGAGCGGCTACCTCGACGGCGTGCCGTTCGCGGTGAACGTGCTGCACCGCGACCAGCAGGACCTCGCCCTCCACTTCGCCGGCCGGCCCCAGGTCGACGAGATCGACTGGCGCACGTGCAGGCCGGGCGACGGGGCGCCGGTTCTCGCGGGCTGCCTGGCCACGATCTCGTGCATGCCGTGGCGAACCTACGACGGTGGCGACCACACCCTCTTCCTGGGCGAGGTCCAGGAGATCCACCGGGCGGCAGGCCGGCCGCTGCTCTTCCACACCGGCCAGTTCCACGACCTCCACCACGACCCGGGGCCGGCCCCATGGGAGGGCTCTGGCGACGCGCCCGCGGCGATGGCCTGGATCGCGGAGGCCGCAGCGCTGCTGGAGCAACGCATCTGAGACGTTCCGGGCCTACCCGGGCGACGCACCACACCGCAAGTCACATCAACACGAAGGAGCCGAGCGATGACTCTGCAGGAGTCCGTTCCACCGTCAGCGGAGGACACCGCGCAGCGAGTGACCCGCCCGATGACGGGAAGCGAATACATCGAGAGCCTGAAGGACGGACGGGAGGTCTACCTCTACGGCGAGCGCGTCGAGGACGTGACCACCCATCCCGCGTTCCGGAATCCGGTCCGGATGACCGCACGGCTCTACGACGCCCTGCACGACCCGGACCACCGGGACGTGCTGACCACGCCGACGGACACCGGGAGCAACGGGTTCACCCACCCGTTCTTCCGCACACCGCGGACCGTCGAGGACCTCAAGGCCGACCAGGCCGCGATCGCCGAGTGGGCGCGGATGACCTATGGCTTCATGGGGCGCAGTCCCGACTACAAGGCGAGCTTCCTCGGCACGCTCGGCGCCAACTCGGAGTTCTACGGCGAGTACGCCGGCAACGCGCGTCGCTGGTACCAGGAGTCCCAGGAGACGCTGGCGTACTGGAACCACGCCATCATCAACCCGCCCGTCGACCGGCACCGCGACCCGGACGACGTCAGTGACGTCTTCCTGCACGTCGAGAAGGAGACCGACGCCGGCCTGGTCGTGAGCGGCGCGAAGGTGGTCGCCACGGGGTCGGCGATCACGAACTACAACTTCATCGCGCACTACGGCCTGCCCATCAAGAAGCGCGAGTTCGCCCTGGTCTGCGCGGTTCCCGCGGGCGCGCCGGGCATGAAGCTGATCTGCCGGCCGTCGTACACGAACCAGGCCGCCGTCACGGGGTCGCCGTTCGACTATCCGCTCTCCAGTCGTCTGGACGAGAACGACACGATCTTCGTGATGGACAAGGTGCTGGTCCCGTGGGAGGACGTCCTCATCTACGGCGACACCGAGGCCGCGAGCAGCTTCCTGCCGCACTCCGGCTTCCTGCACCGCCTCACGTTCCACGGCGTCACCCGGTTGGCGGTCAAGCTCGACTTCCTGGCGGGGCTGCTGCTCAAGGGACTGGAGGCCACCGGCACCAAGGACTTCCGCGGCGTGCAGACCCGGGTCGGCGAGGTCATCAACTGGCGCAACCTGATGTGGTCGCTCTCCGACGTGCAGGTCGCCCAGCCCGCCGAGTGGAAGGACGGGGCGCTGCTCCCGAACCTGGACTACGGCATGGTCTACCGGTGGTTCATGACCCAGGGCTACCCGAAGATCCGCGAGATCGTCATGCGCGACCTGGGCTCGGCGCTGGTCTACCTGCCCTCGAGCGCCGCCGACTTCAAGAACGAGAACATCCGCCCGTACCTCGACAAGTACGTCCGCGGCTCGCACGGCATGGACGCCGTCGAGCGGGTCAAGCTGATGAAGCTGATCTGGGACTCGATCGGCTCGGAGTTCGGTGGCCGTCACGAGCTCTACGAGATGAACTACGCCGGCAACCACGAGCAGATCCGGGTGGAGGCGCTGCTCAATGCCGAGCAGTCCGGCGCCGCCGACCGGATGCGGGGCTTCGCAGAGCAGTGCATGGCGGAGTACGACCTCGACGGCTGGACCGTGCCCGATCTGATCGGCAACGACGACGTCTCGTTCCTCAACCGGAGGTGACGTCGTGCGGGCGTGCCTGGCCCGGAGCCGTGTCCTATGTCGCCAGGATCTGCCGCAGTCCGCTGGTGTCCAGCGTCCCCGCCAGCTGGGCGATCGTGGTCTCCGCCAGCGACCGGCGCCAGGCATGCTCGGCGTCCGCCATCACGCGGGCGATCCCGCACGGCGTACGGCACTCCCGGGACGGCAGTGCGAGCTCGCCCTGCTGTCGGATCTCGGTGCAACGGAACGCGGGATCGGTGCCGTCGATCGCCTGCACGACGTCGAGAACCGTGATCCGCGTGGGCTCGCGCATCAGGACGTAGCCGCCGTCCCGGCCCTCGCTCGGGCGGGCGATCCCGGCCCGGGCGAGGGCCTGCAGGTGCTTGGCGAGATAGGTCTTCGAGACGCCGTGCAGCTCCGCCAGCCGGGCGCTGGGCACCGGCTGCTCGGCCTGGCTGAGCACCACACAGCAGTGCAGCGCCCACTCCACCCCCGCCGATAGCCTCACGCGATCATCCCCTCCGACAGCTGTCCCTGCCCACGCTGCGGCGCGGACAGGGACAGCATCCTCGCACCTGTCGGGTCACCGACTCACGGACGGTCGCGGAGCCAGGTGTCGAGCGTCGTCGGGCCGATCCACGCGTCCACGCCCGGCGTCGGCACGAGGGCCACGTCGTCCAGGGCGGCACCGAAGTAGCCGGCCGACGCGTCGGTCACGATCGTCCGCTCGTCGCCGGTCGCGGCGAACAGGCGACCGACGAGCTGGTCGATGCCCTGGGCCTCCGGACCAGCGATCTCGAGTGTCCCGTTCACCGGCGGTCCGGTGACCACCTCGGCCAGCCGGGCCACCACGTCCTGGGACGCGATCGGCTGGAGCCGGCCGGGCGTGGCCCGGACCTCGCCATCGATGCTGGCCGCATCGGCGATGCCCGGGAGGAACTCGAAGAACTGGGTCGATCGGACGATGGTGTACGGCACCGAGCCGGCCTCGACGCCCGCCTCCTGCGCCAGCTTGGCCCGCATGTAGCCGGATTCGGTGAGCCGGTCGGCGCCCACGATCGAGAGGATCACGTGGTGACCGACGCCCGCCTCCGCCTCCGCCGCCACGAGCTCCCGGGTCGAGTCCCGGAAGAACGCGAGCACGTCGTCGTCGGCCCACGACGGCGAGTTGGTCAGGTCGACCACGACGTCGGCACCGGCGACCGCGGCGGCCACACCCGCCCCGGTGGTCGTGTCGATGCCGTCCTCCCGGCCGAGCGCGACGACGTCGTGGCCGGCCGCGCTGAGCCGGTCCCGCAGCTGGCCGCCGATCAGGCCGGCGCCGAAGATCACGATCTTCATCTCTTCCTCCATTTACTACGACAGATTGAGTCTTAGTTATCTCAGATACTAGTTGTCTTAGTCAAGAAGCGTCATGGACATGCCCGCCGTTCGGTCCCGAGCGATCCCGGAGGACCGCCTCGTCAGCCGAGGACCTCCTCCGCGAGCCCCCACAGGCGATCCGCGGTCTCCAGATCGAGGGCGTGCGGTGCGACGCCGTGGTCACCGTCCGCGACGACCTCCGCTGGCCGGTTGTCCTCGAAGTAGCGGCCGGTGATCCCGCGTACGTGCGGGGATCCGGCCAGCAGCGCAGCAGTGGAGGCACCCTGCGGCGGGTTCTTGAAGTAGTCCGGCTCGACCAGACTGCCCGCCTCGTCCATGGCGCCCATGGCGCGCATGGTGTCGTCGTCGACGTGACGCTGGAGGCCGGTCAGGATGTAGCCGGGATTGAGGGCGTTGGCGACGATGCCGTCGTCCGCCCATCGGGTGGCGACCGCCACCGCCAACAGGATGTCGGCCGACTTCGACTGGCCGTAGGCCGTCCATCGATCGTAGGGGCGGCGGTCGAAGTGCAGGTCGTCGAGCTCGACGGGCGCGGACCGGTGCGCTCCGGAGCTCACGACGACGATGCGTGCGTCGTGCGCGTCGGCCAGGGATCGGCGCAGGCCACGCGCGAGCGCGAAGTGGCCCAGGAAGTTGGTGGCCAGGTGAAGCTCCCAGCCCTCCGCAGAGAGCTCGCGGGTGGGGACCGCCATGATGCCCCCGTTGGCGACCAGGGCATCGAGCGGGCCCTCCCACTCCTCGGCGAACCGGCGCACGGAGTCGAGGTCGGTGAGGTCGAGGCGGCGCTGGACCAGGCCGGGCAGCGCCGCATCCACCGGACGTCGCACCGCCGCCGTCACCTCGGCGCCCGCACCGAGCAGGGCGCGGGACGTCTCGAGACCCAGCCCCGAGGCACCTCCCGTCACCACCACCCGCTTGCCACGCAGGTCGACGTCTGCCAGTACGTCGGCCGCCGTCGAGCGGGGGCCGAACGGAATCGAAGGAGTGCCCATGCCTCGAAGGTAGGCAGGACCTCTCGGACGATCCATGACAATGAGTCCGCACTTCTTGCGTCATCGTCCAGACTGGACGCCATGGATCCCTTGGTGGACATCCTCACCCTGCTCGACGCCCGCAGTCGCCTCTCGAGCCGGTTCGCCGCGGGCAGCGGCCCCTGGCGGGTCGACTTCGAGCCACCCGACGGCCTGAAGTTCAACGCCGTGCTGACCGGCGCATGTCAGCTCGTCGTCGACGGTCTCGAGCCGATGAGCGTCGGCGCGGGCGACTGCTATCTCCTCACCCGCCCCCTTTCCTTCGCCCTCGCCAGCGACCCGTCGGCCCCAGCGGTCCCGGCCGCGGACGTCTTCGCACACCCCGTCGACGACACCGCCGTCGTCGGCTGCGCGCCCGGCGAGGCGCCCTCCTTCACCGCGCTGGGTGGCAGCTTCGCCTTCTCCGGTCCGGCCGCGCGCCTGCTCGACGTACTGCCGCCGGTGCTCCTCGTCCCGCGCGGCGCCGCGGTCTCCGACGGCCTGGCCGAGACCCTGGCGTCGATCGACCGCGAGCTGCGCCATGACCTGCCCGGCGCGCCGGTCGTGGCCCAGCACCTGGCCATCGTGATGCTGGTGCGGATGGTGCGCTGGCACCTCGCCCACGAGTCCGCACTCCCGCAGGGCTGGCTGCGGGGCCTCGCCGACCCGGTCGTCACCACCGCGCTCACCGCGATCCACGAGACCCCCGACCGCGGCTGGACCGTCGCGGAGCTCGCCCGCGCCAGCCGCGTCTCTCGCTCCACCCTCGCGCAGCGGTTCAGTGACACGGTCGGCATGGGCCCGATCGAGTACCTCGTCGACTGGCGGATGGAGCTCGCCGCCCGCCACCTGGCCCTGGGGGACGACAGCGTCGCCCGGGTCGGCCGGCGCCTGGGCTACGCCTCCGAGAGCACGTTCAGCACGGCCTTCAAGCGGATCCGAGGCGTCACCCCCTCCCACCACCGGCAGCGTCAGCGGACGACGGAGTAGCGCTTCCTACCGAGGCTACGCGGGAGACGTGAGCGAACTCCTTGGCGGCCTCGAGGTCCATCAGAGTGGGATCCGGGACGATGTGGTGGCCTTCGGTGTCAGCTGTCGAGCACGGCCGAGCAAGCTGGCCACCGCACCGGCGCCCGCCAGCACAGTCGTGACGTCTCCTGGACGCCGGAGCAGGCACCTCGCACAACGACACGGAACGACACGAGGTGCGGCTGTCCGTGGTTGCACTCGGGCGCGTCGGGCGAACTCGACTGCCGAAAGCACTACTTGAACGCTGGCGTTCAAGTCTCGAACGCTGACGTTCAAGTAGCTCCCCGCGACAGGGAGCGACCTCCAGGCGATCCGGATCGCTGTCGTGGCCAGCGACCCTACTTGAACGCTACTCGAAACACTTTCGAGCAGATGCGTGACGGCAAACGAGGTTGACGCCGCGCTCGCGGCTGACCCCAGCGAGGTAGGCCCCCGACTCCTCGCAATGCACGAGGACCAGTGGTTCGACCGCACGTCGGTCCGCACCGCGGCCACGGATCTCGGCAAGCCGCTGACCGCGTTCGCCAACGCCGAGGGCGGTGCCGAGCGCGCAGCGTAGTCCGCGGCGGACCTGGCGGTCGGCGTCGGTGCCGGTCAGGCCGGGGACCTCGGTCAGGTCGAGCAGGTCCGGCGGCGCCGACGGCTCGCCGGTCAGGTGGAGCGGGGCGGCGGGGACACGAGGGAACAGCGCAGTGGGCGGGATCATCTGCCGGTTGTAGTCCCGCGACGGATGGTCTGCACTCCCCCGTGGTCGGCTGGTTCGATCAGCGGCGCCTGGACTGTCCGGCCGGCGGGCTCGCGGCATGAGTGGGAACGAATGGCGAATGGACACCTGTCCTCCTCTTCAAGGACGGTGCCCATCTGCCTACTTGGTGGAAGTTTCAGGACAACTATCGAACTTGCCCGAACCCCTGAGCAAGATGCTGCGGAACGAGAAACCGCTGGTCAGACGGGGTGTAGAGGTGTAGCCGTTCGGGACAGGCGAGTGCCGACCCGGAAGGTTGTCCGCCTGTCGAGACGACAGCGAGAGGAACTGGTCGCGCGCCGCCATGCAGGTGCCTTGCAGCGGGAACTGGCCGTTTCCTACGGCATCCACATCGAGACGGTCCGCGCGATCATCGGTCGATCAGAACAGTTCCGATGACCTCCGACAGAGGGCCGGTGTCGCCGGCAGCGCGAGCGACGTGGCATGCATCGTGAAGCTGCTCCATCTCGACACGCTCCCATGCCATCCGCGGCCCGGTCTCCTCCAGGAGTTGGACGAAGAACTCGCGCTGCGCCCGCCCGTTGCCCTCGCGGAACGGGTGAGCGAAGTTGAGGTAGTCGTACAGGTATGTCACCTCGGCAACCAGACCGTCTGCCTCGACGTTCCTGAGCCTGTCGGTCTCGGCGATTCGTGCCGCAACGTGAGCGACTGGTCGCTCGATCTCGAACGGCGGCATGAACGACGTGTCATCGCCCTTGCCCTTCGCGAGGCCCACCGTCCGCAAATCCCCAGCCCACTCATAGACGTCCTGGACGAGTTGACGGTGCAGTGCCTTCAGATGGGAGAGGTCGTACGCCCGGACAACCAGCCCGGGACGCTCCCGAAGCTCGGCGAGCCGGTACTCCAGCAAGTCGTTCTCAGCGGCCCGCAACTGCTCGACGGTCGTCGCGCCCACCTTGTTGCGCAGCACCTCTGACCCCGGCTCGATCAGGTAGCCGTCCCAGCGTGCCTGATGGTCGCCGACCTCCCACGGCCGCGGATCACTCAAGTGAGTCCATAGCGAGCACGAACCCGCTCGCCGAGCTGGTCGATGTCGATCTCCCCACGAACGTAGGCATCCTGGTCCGAACGCGTCGCATCCGTGCTCCGAGCGCCCTCAAGCTCAGACGAGCGCCGCGCATCCGCGATCACACGTTCGCGATCCGTAGCCCGCACCGGTACTGAACCCATGGCCTCATCGTAGACCGCAGCGGGGACATGGTGCCGCAGTCACGTCGATCCGTCACGAATCACATCGCCCACTAGGACGTGCCCGTACGCGGAAGCCGCGCGGTCCGCGGCCATGGCTGCGCAGGTCGTACAGGGTCTGCACGGAGACGTGCAGCCGGTCGGCGAGCTCCGTCAGGGTCAGGACGGGCTCGGGGGTCTCCGGGCGGTCGTTCGCGGTGTCCATGACGGACAGATGCGCGAGGCGGTCCGAAAACGCAGATGCGCCGATCGAACTACGGCCAGAGACGTCAGCGGGATGGGGCGAAGTGCCGAGTAAATGCCAAGACAGGGTTCCTTCTCCTCGTGTGAGGTTCTGGAACCCTGCCGCTGACCTGCGTACTTGGTGGAGGTGAGGGGATTCGAACCCCTGACCTTCTCATTGCGAACGAGACGCGCTACCAACTGCGCCACACCCCCAAGCGAGGAGAAACGGTAGCACCCGGCGACAGGCGTCACCGAATCGGGGGTCAGCCTCCGGAGGCGCGGCGCTGCTCGGCGTCGGCGGTGGCTGCGTCCTGGGCGCGCTGGGCGTCGGCCTCGCGGGCCAGTAGGGAGTCGGCCTCGTTGCGGCCCGAGCTCCAGACGCCGGTGGAGTCGAGGTCGATGGTGCGGACGGTCCGGCCGGCGGGGGCCTTGGCGACGTACGTCGGCAGCGGGACCGGGACCGGCGTCCAGCCCTGCGCGGGGGTGGCGGCCTCATCGAGGACCTCGGCGGTGACGACCGGGATCTCGTCGGTGTCGTCGCGCGGCTCGTCGGTCTCGGCGGCGTCCTCGGAAGCGTCCTCGGCGGCGATGGCCTCGTCCGCGAGAGTCGTACGACGCCTGCGCGCCTGGGACGCGCGGGCGGCGCGCTCGCGCTTGACCATGAGCCGGCAGGCGACCAGCCACGCGACCATCAGGGATGCCGGCGCGGCGAGCCAGGGCCAGGCGACGACCTTGCCGATCGCGAGGGCGGCGACGGCCACGATGGCGAGCAGCAGCAGGTTGACCACCCGGCGGCGGCGCGCGGCGGCCCGGCGAGCGGAGGTGGCGACAGGGCGGGTGGCACGCGGCGCAGGGGTGGGCGCCGCGGGCTCCTCGACCCGCTTCCCGGACGACTTCTCAGAGGTCTCGGGCGTCTCGGACGACTTCTCCGGCCGGCCGGTCGCGACCAGCTCGGCCTCGGTGGACGACACCGCATCCCGCCGGGCGAGCACCCGCAGCCGGTCGGAGAACCCGTCGACCGAGCGGCTGGAGGCGTCCTCCTCGTGGCGTCGCAGCGCCATCGGGATGAGGTAGACCGCCCACGCCACGAACAAGGCGACGAAGATCAGCGAGCTCAGGTCCACACCGAGAGGTTAGGAGCGGTACCTGACTGCGGGGCGCATGTCCATCGGTGTGTCACAGATTGATTCGTGTGACTCATGTGATTTGCCGGCTCCCCCGACAAGTCACGCTAGGCAGGACCTCCGGCAGAACGGTCGAGACGGATCAGCACGCCCCGGGGGGCCTCCTCGCGGGTGACGGCGAAGATGCGGTGGTCACGCCACTCGCCGTCGATGTGGAGGAAGTACGGCGCGTAGCCGATCTCGCGGATGCCGAGCTTCTCCACGACGCGCAGGGAGTTGGAGTTCTCGGGGCGGACGCAGATCTCGATGCGGTGCAGGCCGCCGAGGAAGAAGCAGTGGTCGATCACCATCGCGACGGCGCGGGGGATCACCCCGCGGCCGGCGAACTCCTGGTCGATCCAGTAGCCGACCGACGCGAACTGGGCGGAGCCGCGGACGATGTTGTTGACGCTGACCTGACCGGCGAAGACGCCGTCGACCTCCACCACGAACGGGTACGTCGTTCCGCGGCGCGCGGCCCGGCGCAGCCGCTTGACCAGGGCTCGGAACGAGGTGGGTCGGGCGTCGGAGCCGGGCGGGGCGGTGGCGTCCCAGGGGCCGAGCCACAGGGCGTTGCGGCGGCGGGCCGTGCGCCAGGCGCGGGC
Organism: Nocardioides sp. S5-5; assembly: GCF_054954065.1. NCBI lineage: Bacteria > Bacillati > Actinomycetota > Actinomycetes > Propionibacteriales > Nocardioidaceae > Nocardioides > Nocardioides sp. S5-5. The sequence goes on along the minus strand of NZ_CP199913.1, from coordinate 883,529 downwards.
GTCGGTGCCGGCGATGGGGCGCAGCCGGACGACGGGATCGGTGCCGGAGATGAGCTCGTTGGGCCAGGCACGGCCGGGTACGCCGACGACCATCCGCTCGCGGGGGGCGTCACTCAATGGTCGCTCCCGACGATCTGCTCGACGGCATGCAGCAGCACCGGCTCGAGCACGGCGAGCGCGTCCTTCACGCCGCCGCGCGAGCCGGGGAGGTTCACGACGAGAGCGGAGCCGGCGACGCCGGCCAGTCCCCGCGACAGGACCGCGGTCGGGACGCCCTTCGCGACACCGGCCGCGCGGATCGCCTCGGCCAGGCCGGGGACCTCGCGGTCGAGCAGTGGCCGGGTGACCTCCGGAGTGCGGTCGGTGGGGGTCAGGCCGGTGCCGCCGGTCGTGAGCACCACCCGTGCCCCGTCGCGTACGGCGAGCGCGATCGCCGCGCCCACCGGCTCGCCGTCCGGCCGGACCACCGGCTCCCCCACGGAGAAGCCCCAGGAGCGCAGTGCGGACACGATGAGCGGACCGGTCGTGTCCGCATAGACCCCCGCCGCGGCGCGGTTCGACGCCACCACCACCGCCGCTGGGAGAGGAGCGGTCACCGCGACCAGTCCCCCGACGTGCCGCCGGTCTTGGTCTCGACCCGGACGTCGGTGATGACCGCGCCCTTGTCGACCGCCTTGACCATGTCGACCACCGTGAGCGCCGCGACCGACACCGCGGTGAGCGCCTCCATCTCGACACCGGTGCGGTCGGTGGTCTTGACCGTCGCGGTGATCTCGACGGCGTCGTCGGCGACCGTGAGGTCGACGCTCACCCCGGAGATGGACAGCGGGTGGCACAGCGGGACCAGGGCGGGCGTCTGCTTGGCGCCCATGATCCCGGCGATCCGGGCCACGGCGAGCGCATCGCCCTTCGGCACGCCCTCGCCGCGCAGCAGGGCCACCACCTCGGGCGAGACGTGTACCCGGCCGGACGCGGTCGCGACCCGGTGGGTCACCTCCTTGGCCGAGACGTCGACCATCCGGGCGGCGCCGGAGGCGTCGACATGGGTCAGCCGCGGCGCGTCAGCCATGGCGGTCCTCCTGGGGTCGCGGATGCAGGGCGAGGACCTCGACGAGCGTGCCCTCGGGCACCAGCCTCCCCGAGGGCGGTACGACGAGCAACGCGTCGGCCGCGGCGAGCAGTCGCTGCGAGTGGCCGGCGTGCCCCGGCAGCGGCCGGACCGCTCCGGCCGCGTCCACGACGGCGGGCAGCAGCACGGTCCGGTCGCCGGCCTGGACGGAGGCGGCCAGCGGCGCGGTCACCGGCCGCGAGGGCGTGCCGGCGAGCGCGTCGAGCAGCGGGACGACGTACAGCAGGAAGGCGGCGTAGGCGGCGATCGGCGTCCCCGGCAGGGTGACGACGGGGACCCGGCGGCCGTCGGAGGCGACGAGCGCGCCGCACCCCTGGGGGCGGCCCGGCCTCATCGCGACCGGGCCGAACCAGAACGCGGGGTCGTCGCTCAGGACGGCCTTGACGACGTCGTGGTCGCCGGCGGAGATGCCGCCGGTCGTGACGACCACGTCGGCCGCCTCCGCCGCGGCCGCGAGCAGGGCACGGAAGCCGTCGTGGTCGTCCGGAGCGGGCCCGAGCGCGGTGGCGTCGGCACCGGCGGCGCGGCCGGCGGCCACCAGGGTGGGCGAGTTGCTGTCGGGCACGTGGCCCTCGACCAGCTCGGCGCCGGTGGAGAGGACGGCCAGCCGCGGGCGGGCCTGGACCGTGACCGACGAGGCGCCGACGGAGGTGAGCAGGCCGAGCTGGGCCGGGCCGAGCCGGACCCCGGCGGCGACGGCGACGTCACCGGCCCGGACGTCCTCCCCCTCGAACCGGATGTGCCGCCCGGCGTCCGCCCGCCGGAGCACCTCGACCGGGTCGGACCCCGAGGTCCATTCGAAGGGCACGACCAGGTCGGCCCCCGGGGGCACCGGCGCGCCGGTCATGATCCGGACCGCCGTACCGGCCGCCAACGGCCGCACCGCGTCACCCGCCGCCACGGCGCCGGTCACCGGCAGCGACGCCGGCACCGTCGCGACGTCGGCGGCACGCACCGCGAAGCCGTCCATCGCCGCATGGTCGAACGGCGGCACCGACAGGGTCGCGACCACGTCGACGGCGAGCCGGCGCCCCAGCGCGTCGGCCAGCGGCACGACCTCCGGCGCCAGCGAGGTGACGCCCTGGAGCACCCGCGACCGGTGCTCCTCGACCGGACAGGCCGGGTCAGTCATCCGACCCCGAGAGCACCTCGCCCGCTGGGACCCGCTGGGCGCCCTTGGCGTCCAGCTCGACACTGCCGACGACCTGCACGCCGCGGCCGAAGGTCCAGTCGCCGCGGATCCGCAGCGCCGTGGACCGGGACAGCAGCGGCTCCCCGTCGGGGAAGCGCTGGTCGAACTCGTGGATGGTCCGGTAGTAGCCGGAGTCGAGGTCGACGTACGGGACGTCGGCGGCGACCTGGGTGAGCGCGAAGTCCGCGCCGATCTCGTAGACGTCGGAGCGCAGGATCAGCAGGTCGTTGGTGGTCTTGACCGGGATGAAGCGGTCGCGGCCGACCTCGATCAGCCGGGCGCCGTCGAAGATCTCGATGGCCGCGCCCATGGCGGTCTCGATCTGGACCACCTCCGGCGACGCGGGGTCGGCGGGGTCGACCGGCTTGACGTTGCGGATGAGCGGCAGCCCGAGGATGCCCTCGCGGTCGTCGAGCACCGCCTTCATCGCGTGCAGGTCGAACCACAGGTTGTTGGTCGAGGTGAACCGGTGCCGGTCGAGGTCGGCGAGCGCCTCGCGGTCCTCGGGCAGGGTCTGCGCGGTCTCGCGCAGCACGATCCGGCCGTCCGCCTTGCGCTGGGCGAAGTGGCCGCCCTTGCGGTCGGAGGGAGTACGGCGGACCGCCTCGATCGCGAACGGCGCTCCCGATGCGGCGAACCACCCGGCGATCCGCGGGTCCGGGACGGCGCCGAGGTTGTCGGAGTTGGAGACGAAGACGTAGCGGTAGCCCTGCTCGATCATCCGCGCGATCAGGCCGGCGCCGCGCAGCGCGGTGTAGACGTCGCCGTGGCCGGGCGGACACCACTCGAGGTCGGGGTCCTTCGCCCAGCTGACCGGCGTGAGGTCCGTGGTGAGGAGCCGCGGCTCCTTGTTCTGCAGGAACTCCAGGGGCAGCCCCTCCACCGGCAGGTCCTCGTAGCGGCCGAGCGCGTGCAGCGTGTCGGCGGAGGTGCGGAAGGAGTTCATGAGCAGCAGCGGCAGCCGGGCGTCGTACTTCTGGCGCAGGTGCAGCGCCTGCCGGGCGATGATGTCGAGGAAGGACAGGCCGCGACGCACGCACAGCAGCGACTTGGCTCGCTCCATCCCCATGGAGGTGCCGAGCCCCCCGTTGAGCTTGATCGCGACCGTCTTGCCGATCGCGTCGGCGGCGACGTCGTCGGGGACCTCCACGTCGGCGAGGCTCTCCATGTCGACCGGCTCGATCGTCGACTCCGGGATCATGCCGGTCTCGCCGTGCTCCAGCAGCCGGTAGTAGTGCGCGAACGTCTCGATCGCCACGGGGTCGACCCCCGCGTCGAGCATCTTCGCCCGCGCCTTCTCGAGGCCGCCACTGCGACCACTCATACCCATACTGCCGATCGTAGGCTTCCTGCGTGACAGGTCCACATCCGCTCCACGGAGCGGCCAAGATCGCGGCTCGCGACCAGCTCCTCACCGCCCGCCGGCGCCGCTCGCTGACCGAGGTCGGGGCCGCCGCGCGAGCCATCGCCGAGCACCTCCTCGCGACGCCGGAGGTACGCCGGGCGGCCACCGTCGCGGCGTACGTCTCCGTCGGCACCGAGCCCGGCACCACCGCCCTGCTCGACCTCCTGCTCGACGCGGGCAAGCGGGTCGTGCTGCCGGTGCTGCTGCCCGACGACGACCTCGACTGGGCGCCTTACCACGGCCCCACCTCGCTGGCTCCCGCCCGTCGCGGCCTGCTCGAGCCGGTGGGCGGCCGGCTCGGCGTCGAGGCGGTCGCCACCGCCGACGTCGTCCTGGTGCCCGGCCTCGCGGTCTCGCCCACCGGACTCCGGCTGGGCCGCGGCGGCGGCTCCTACGACCGGGCCCTGGCCCGGGTGCCGGTCGGCACCTTCACCTGCGTGCTGCTCTACGACGACGAGGTGCTCCCCGACGTGCCCGCCGAGCCGCACGACCGGCCGGTCACCGCGGCCGCGACCCCCGGCGGGGTGCTGAGGCTCAGCCCTCGGGCGTGAGCAGCAGCACGTCGTCGGCGGCCCGGTCGACCGCCTTCTCCGAGAACACCCACGGCAGCGTCTCGCCCCGGGCCCACAGGTCGGTCTGGTCGGTGTAGTGGGGGTGGAAGGCGTGCCCGGAGACGCCGGTGAGGTTGATCCAGCGGGCGGCGTCGAGGTCGTCCATCGGGACGACCATCCGCATCGAGGGAGCGGTCGCGACCTGGTAGCCCTCCCGCGCGTACCACGAGGTCGCGTTGACCAGCGAGCCACCGCCGCCGACCTCCCAGCCGCCGCGGTTGAACAGCCGCTCGACGATCCCGATGCCGGACTCCCCGAGCGTCGAGGAGCGCAGCTCGAGCTCGTGCAGCGCGCCCCAGGTCCACTCGGCGGCGTTCGGCGACTCCAGCGCCGTGAGCTCGTCGCGGGCCGCGATCATCGCGTCGCGCAGGATGTCGGTGCGCCGCTCGACCTTGTCGTCGGTGCGCACGTCGTCCCACCACGGGCTCTTGCCACGCGGCAGCAGCGCGCTGACCACCGCGAACCACCGGTCGCCCCCGTCGGGCTGGATCACCTCCGGCAGCTCGTCGGCGAAGGTGCGGGCGAGCACCTCGCGCCACACCACGTTGAAGTACGCCGCCGCCGCGCTGTCGGCGTCCTGCTGGTAGTTCCACGACTTCAGCAGCCGCTGCCCGTCGGAGTAGTAGCCGCGCGGCAGCTCCACGTCGAGGAGGTACGGCGTCAGCGCCTCCCCGATCGCGCTGCGGTCGTCGAGCTGGATGGCCGCCATCCCCTCGACGCTGAGCTCGTCGTCGGCGGCGAGCAGCCGGTTGATCCGGTCCGAGCGGTAGCCGAGGTCCCAGTCCGAGGTGAGGTACGGCGGGTAGCGGGCCGGGTCGATCACCGCCTGGTTGGCGGTGGCGATGATCCCGGAGTCGGGGTCGAGCACGCTGGGCAGCTCGTCGTAGGGCACCACGTCGCCGGTCCAGTCGGTCTCCTTCAGCCAGCCCGCCGCGGGCAGCCGGCCGTCGTTGCCGGGACGCCGGATCGGGACGACGCCGGTCGCCTGGTAGCCGATGTGGCCCTCGGTGTCGGCGTACACGACGTTCTGGCCGGGGACCGCGAAGGACGACAGCGCCTTGTGGAACGAGGTCCAGTCGGAGGCCCGGTCGAGCAGGAGCAGCGCGTCGGCGGTCGGGCGTGGGGTGAGCGCGGTCCAGGCCAGCGAGACGGCGGGGTCGCTCTCGTCCTGGGCGGCGGCGACGTCGTCGATCTGGTCGAGCAGGCCGTCGTCGGTGACCTCGAGCCCGTCCTCGGCGGCGAACCGCGCGAGGTCCGAGAGGAGCGGGCCGTGGCTGGTGGAGCGGACGACGATCTCGACGTCCTCGCCGCCGCGCACCCCGATCGTCTCGGTGCGCCGGGTCAGCGGGAGCTGCTGGCCGTCGTACTCCCACGCGTCGCCGGTGACCCGCTCGACGTACAGGTCGGTCACGTCGGGACCGAGGTTGGTGAAGCCCCAGGCGATGTCGCGGTTGTGGCCGATCACGACGCCGGGCACGCCGGAGAAGCTGAACCCGGCGACGTCGTAGGGGCACTCGGCGGACAGGGTGCGGCAGTGCAGACCCACCTGGGTCCACACGCCCGGCAGCGAGATGCCGAGGTGCGGGTCGTTGGCGAGGATCGGCGAGCCGGTGTCGGTGTGATCGCCGTCGACGACCCAGGCGTTGCTGCCGATGCCGTCGCCCTGGCCGAGCAGCGGGGGTACGCCGGCCAGCACCGCGCGCACCCGCGTCAGCGACCGCACGGTGGCCGGGTCGCCGAGCGGCGGGCGGCCCAGCGCGCCGCCAGCGGCGCTCGCGTCCTGGTCGAAGGCGCCGTCGACCACGCCGCCCTGCTGGACGATCGGGGCGTGCTCGGCGTACGGGTAGGTGGGGTAGAGGTCCTTGGTGCGCTCCGCGCCGACGGTGGCCGTGGTGATCGCGCGGCCGATCTCCTCCTCGAGGTTGCCGCGCAGGTCCCAGGCCATCGCCTTGAGCCAGGCGACCGAGTCGACGGCGCTCCACTGCTCGGGCTGGTAGTCGAGACCGGTGATGCCGAGCAGGCTGTACTCCAGCGACAGCTGCGAGGTCGAGCGGCCCTCGAGGTAGGCGTTCACGCCCTCCGCGTAGGCGTCCAGCGCGCTGCGGGTGGCCGGGCGCAGCAGCGCGACCTCCTTCTCGGCGACGTCGCGCCAGCCGAGGGTGCGCACCACCAGGTCGGTCTCGAGGCCGGACTCGCCGAAGAGCTCCGAGAGACGCCCGGCAGTGGCGTGGCGGCGCACGTCCATCTCGAAGAAGCGGTCCTGCGCGTGGACGAAGCCCTGCGCCAGCATCAGGTCGTGCGTGGAGTCGGCGTAGATCTGCGGGATGCCGTGGTCGTCGCGGACCACCCGCACCTCGCCGTCGAGGCCGCTGACCGACAGCTCGCCTCCGGTCTGCGGCCAGGAGCGGCGCACCCCGACGACCGCGGTGGTCAGGCCCGCGACGAGGACGAGGACGAGCAGCACGCCCAGGGCCACGGTCCAGCGCAGCCAACGGGGCCATCGGGTCCGGGCCGGGGAGGGAGAGTCGAGGTCCGCCATGGTGGCGCCATTGTGCCGTGCGGTTGCCTGCTGGCGTAGCATTGGCACTCGCCCGGCAAGAGTGCTAGGGCGAGAGTGCCAAGCGAGGAACGTCGATGCCCACCTACCAGTACCTGTGCACCGAGTGCGGTCACGCCTTCGAGCAGGTCCAGAAGTTCAGCGACGACGCCCTGACCACGTGCCCCGAGTGCACCGGCAAGCTGCGCAAGGTGTTCAACGCCGTCGGCGTCGTGTTCAAGGGCTCGGGCTTCTACAAGACCGACAGCAAGTCGTCGAGCAGCGCGTCGAGCACGCCGGCCGCGTCGTCGAGCGACGCGAGCAGCGCGTCCTCGAGCTCGTCGGCCCCCTCAGGCTCGTCGAGCTCGTCGAGCGAGTCCTCCGGCTCGTCCAGCTCCAGCTCGGCCGCCTCGCCCGCCTGAGCCTGTGGATGACGCCGGCAGCCGGCGTCGCGGCGGCCTACGGTCGCCGGCATGGAGACCCGCGACCCGCCTGCCCGCTCGCCCCTGCGTCGCCTGCGTGACGCCCGAGACGGCGTACGACGCCGGGTCCTGCGCCGCCGTCGCCTGATCGCCGCCCTGCTGCTCGGTCTCGGCGCCGCCGTCGCCGTGCGCTCCCTGGCGCCGCCACCACCCGCGACCGCGGCGGTCCTGGTCGCCGCCCGGGACCTGCCGGCCGGCCGGGAGCTCTCGCCGGCCGACGTCGTGACGGTCGAGGTGCCGCCGGCCGTCGTGCCGCACGGGGTGGCCCGCGACCCGGTCGGTCGCCGACTGGCCGCTCCCCTGCGCGCCGGGGAGCCGGTCACCGACGTGCGCCTGGTCGGTCCGGCCCTGGGCACGGCCCAGCCCGCCGGCACCGTCGTCGTACCGATCCGGCTCTCCGACGCCGCGCAGGTGACGCTGCTGCGTCCCGGCGACCGGATCAGCCTGCTCGGCACCGACACCCAGACCGGCACGACCGACCTGCTGGCGCCCGTCGCCACCGTCCTCGCCGTCCCCGACCCCGTCACGGGCGCCGACGGCGCGCTTCCGGGGCGACTCGTCGTGCTGGCGCTAGATTCGGATGTCGTCTACCACGTCACGTCGGCGTCCGCTGCCGAATACGTGACTTACACATGGAGTCGCAGTTAGTTTCTGTTGCCAAGAAGAGGGGTCCCGACCTCCACCACCGTCTCGGGACAGAGGAGAGATTCATGAACGGCTTCAAGAAGTTCATCCTGCGAGGCAATCTGGTCGACCTGGCCGTCGCGGTCATCATCGGCGCCTCGTTCGCGACCGTCGTCAACACCTTCGTCAACTGGCTCACCGCCCAGATGCCCGACTCCGCCAGCGACGTCTTCAGCAACGCGCCGAACTCGTTCGGCGCCTTCCTCAACGCCGTCGTGGCGTTCGTGATCCTGGCCGCCGTCGTCTACTTCCTCGTGGTCATGCCATACACGAAGGCCAAGGAGCGCTTCTTCCCGGACCCGGAGCCGGGTGAGGCCGAGATCGACGTGCTCAGGCAGATCCGCGACTCGCTCGCGAGCCGCGCCTGAGCGCCGCACGATCAGACCGAGGGCCGGTGGGCGCACCCACCGGCCCTCGCCATGTCCGCAGGACTCGGTCGGCGATCCGGCCCAGCGTGGCCGAGGCGACCACCACGACCGCGATGCCGATCAGCCAGGTGGCCACGCCCAGCACCAGCCCGAACGCGCCGAAGCGGTGGACGACCGCGACGACGTGCGCCGGCATCACGGCGGCCGCACCCACGCAGTACGCCACCAGCGCGACCCCGCTCAGCGCTGCGCTGAGCAGCAGCCGGCGCCAGGCGACCCGCCCGCAGAGCAGCACGTGCAGCGACCACCACCACAGCGCCGCGAGCAGCACGGCCTGCAGGATCAGCCGCAGGCCCACGGGCATGCCCGCGTCCCGGGCCAGCCAGCCACCGACGGCCACGCCCTGGAGCGCGGCCAGCCAGCACAGCAGCCAGCCCAGCGCGCGGGCCCGGGCGCGGATGCCGACCATCCGAGGCAGGTCCCACACCTTCTCGTAGGCGCGCAGCACGGCGCGGGCGAAGGACGAGGCCGACACCAAGATCACCACCCCGCTCAGCACCCCGACCTGGGAGCGGACCTCCGCCGACGGCCGGGCCACCGCCCCCGAGCTCGAGACCAGGTCGCTCGCGGCCCGGTCGAGGCCGGTCAGGCCGGCGAAGCGGTCGATGCCGGTGCGGGTGAGGTCGGCCGGCAGGAACGCGACCAGCACGACGACCAGCGGGATCAGCGCCAGCAGCGCCTGGGCGGCGACGACCACCGAGCGGTCCAGCACCTCGACCCGGCGGAACTCCGCGACCGTCTCCCCTGCCACCGGGAACCGCTGAGCGAGCCGCTGCCCGAGGGCGCGGGCCCGCGCGAGCCAGCCGCCGCTCATGCGGCGGGCGACTCGGTGTCGCGGCCGGCCGCCGCGGCCAGGGCGGCGGCGATCGTCACCAGCGCGGCCAGGACCAGCAGCGCCGCGTGGCCCCAGCCGAGGATGACCAGGACGGCGGCGAGGACCCCGAGCAGGCTCGCGGTGTGGCCGGTGGGCGGCCGCGGGCGTCGTACGTCGACCGTGGTGGCCGCGAGGCCGAGGAGCAGCACCCCGGCCACCAGGACAGCGGTGAGCAGGCCGCGCTCGAGCAGGTGCAGCAGGTGGTCGTAGTAGTGGTCCACCGCGAGCCGGCTCGCGATGTCGGCGGGCACGTGGTCGGCGGCGATCCGCTTGCCGACGCCGACCACGACCCGCAGCAGCACCATGGCCCAGGCGATGGCGACCAGGGTGCAGGCGGCGGTCCGGCGGCGGCGGACGGCGACCAGGGCGGCGGCCGCGACCAGGCACAGGGTCAGCACGGGCAGCCACCAGGCCAGCCGGTCGAGCAGGTCGACCGCGTTGCGGGCGGTGGTCAGCCCGTCGGCGTCGGCCACGTCGACGACCAGCGTGATCGGCGGGATGGTGGTGACGATGGAGAGCCCGGCGGCGGCCAGCCGGCTGCGGACCACCTCCACCAGCCCGGTCAGGTCCATCTGGATCCGGCCGGCGGTGATCACCACGCCGGGCGGCTCCTCACCGGTGAGCAGCCGGACCAGCTCGGCGTGCCCGAGCCGGTTGGCGGCGACCCAGAGTCTGCGGAACTCGTCGGAGCGGACCACGTCGCGCGCGGTGTCCGCGATCCAGTCCTCGACCACCCTCGCGAGCGGCGCGGCGAGGAACCCGGCCTTCGGACCGAGCGCGTCCTCGGCGTACCCCACCAGGTCGAGGCGGGCGGCGATCGCGTCGGCGACCTTGTCGGCGACCTCGGTCTGGATCACCGGATCGCCGGCGAGGGGCGCGACCGAGGACAGGTAGCGGTCGGTGTCGAGGATCTGGCCACGGCCCCACACCGCGACGACCGACGCCATGGCGCAGACGACGGCGAGCAGAGCGAGGAGACTGGCCACGGCAAGGCGCACCCGGCGCATCGGCGACCTCCGGTCGGCGTATCATGACGGACTTTGCACGGTTCCCGGTCCGGCAAATTTTGTGACGCGAGCGTAGCAAAATGGGGGAGGCATCATGGGGAAAGAGAAGAGGGAGCGCGCGGCCCATCTGGGGCCCGAGCGCCGCCGACCCCAGATCCTGGACGCGGCGCGGCACCTCGCGCTGCGCGGCTCGCTGGCCGACATCACCTTCGCCAACGTCGCCGCCGAGCTCGACGTCACCCGGCCCACGATCTACTCGGTCTTCCCGGACCGCGACGCCCTCATCGCCGCGCTGATCGAGCGCGACGCGGCCGAGCTGATGACCGTGGTCGGCGCGGCCCTCTACAGCGTCACCAGCCTCGACGACCAGGAGTCGGCCTTCGTCTCCGGGTTCGAGGCGCTGCTCGACACCGTCGAGACCCACGGCGACCTGTGGCGGTTCATGGTGTTCGCCTCGCCCGACGACCCGCGCAGCATCGCGTTCGCCGACCAGCGCCGCGAGATCGCGCGGCACGTCGCGGCGATCCACCTCGCCGACGTCCCACCCGGCGAGCCGGTGCCGAGCGACGGCGAGAGCCTCCTGCTCCTGGAGTTCTTCATGTCGGCGGCCGAGTCCGCGGTCCGCATCCACCTCACCACGGACCGCTGGACCAAGGAGGAGATCGCCGCGACCTACGGACCGGCGGCGTACCGCGCGACCCGGCCGCACCGGGCCGGCCGACAGCCGGACTGAGCTCAGCCGGCGACGGGGAGCGACGCCGATCGCCCGGCGGTGCGCTGCATCCGCAGCATCAACGCCGCCGACGGGACCGTGCCCCCGTTGACGTAGGCCGAGAGCCGCGAGGGCGACGTACCGATCATGGTGGCGAACTGGCGCTGGGTCAGGCCGCTGCGGGCGACGTACGCGCGGACCTGGGCGCTGACCACGCGTCGCTCGTTGGAGATCTGGATCTCCTGGCAGGCCGCCTGGATGCACCGGACGACGTCCGCCGCGTCGGGGCCGAGGACCGCGGCCCCGCGGGCGGCGACCTCGTCCAGGTCACCCCAGGGGCGGGCGAGCAGCGGGCGCAGGGCGGAGCGCAGCGCGGCCAACTCGCCCCGGACCCGCGGGCCGTCGGACGGCGCCAGGCCGATCGCGACCAGCCAGGCGCTCTGCATCTGCAGGCGAGCGACCAGGGTGTCGACGGACTCGTCGGCGCCCTCGTCCTCGTCGAGCAGTCGCCGCAGCCGGGGCGCGTCGCGCAGCAGGGCGAACAGCGCGGACACCCGGCTCGCCCCCGTCGTACCGGCCTCCTCCAGGCGCCGGTGCCGGCGCGCCAGCCCTTGCTCGCCGAGCAGCCGGATCAGCCGGTCGAGCTCGCGCAGCGCGCTCTGGTCCGGCGCCCGGACCAATCGGTCCAGGTTCGTCGCCACCGCGTCCATGACCCCCACAGGTCCCGCCGGCCTCGTCATCGTCGTCCCCCTCGAGGAAATCCTCTGAGAGGAAGATACGACGCCCGTGAACAAAAATGCTACGCAAGCGTAGGATTTGTGGGTGAGGTCACCTCACGCGCGGACCGTCAGTCGCCGTGGTGCGGCGGGACCTGGGCCTTGAGCCAGCGCTCGCTCGCGCTCTCGCGGCTGGCGGGAGGCGTGTCGTCGCGCTCGTCGGAGGTCACCGACGGCTCGGCGTCGCCGAAGATCTCGGCCAGCCGGCGCCGGCGCTCCCAGTCGGTCTCCCGCTGCTCGCCCACGACGACCGGCCTCAGGTGCATAGACCGGCGGCCTCGCGGCCGGAGGCGCTCAGGCCCGTGGCCGGCGGGGTCTCGCCGTCGGTGGCGGTGTCGCCCGGCGTACCGCTGGGCGTGCCGGAGGCGCTGGCCGTGTCGGACGGCGTGCCCGTCTCGGAGGGGGACTCGGTCGCGTCGTCGGTGGCGGACGGCGAGCCGTCGGGCTTGTCACCGGCGCTGAGCGCGTCCTTGAGGAACTCGGCGGTCAGCGGCTTGTCCTGGCGGACCAGCTGCCACAGCTTGTTGACCTCGGGCGTCCACTCGATGCCGGAGCTCACCTTGTCGGAGTAGACCCACGGCGTGGTGATGAACTTGATGTTGTCGGCGCCGATGCCCTTCGCGGTGACGGCCAGGTCGGCCATCTGCGCGATGCCCTTGAAGTCGGTCTGCAGCGACGACGTCGCGGCGTTCATGAAGCTGATCATCCGGTCGGGCCGCGCGATCATGCCGGCGGTGAGCGCCTTGTTGATCATCGAGCCGATGAACGCCTGCTGGCGCCGGGTTCGGTTGGGGTCGGTGCCGTCGCCGATCCGGTAGCGGGCCCGGACGTAGGTGAGCGCCTCGTTGCCCTTGATCTCGCGGGTGCCCGCCTTGAGGTAGATGTGGCGCACGTCGTCGTCGATGTCGTCGGGGATGCAGACCTCGACGCCGTCGAGGGCGTTGACCATGTCCTTGAACTGGTTGAAGTCGACCACGACGTAGTTGTCGACGCGGACCTTCGTGACCTGCTCGAACTGCTGGATGGTGCAGGCCGGCCCGCCGTACGCGAAGGCGGCGTTCCACTTGTCGTACGACGTCGCCGCCCGGATCTCGGCGCCGTCCGGCTTGTAGCAGGTCGGCCGCATCACGGCGGTGTCGCGCGGGATGGAGATGCCGTAGGCGAACTCCCGGTCGGCCGAGAGGTGGAACAGGATGGTGGTGTCGGACAGCCCGCCGGTCGACGCGCCGTCGATGCCGTTGCCCTTGCCCGAGCGGGTGTCGGAGCCCATGACCAGGATGTTCATCGGCTCCTGCGGGCCCGCGACCTCCTTCTCGGGTCGGTTCTTGACCTGCGCCGAGAGGTCGCGACGGTCGATGTTGCCGTTCCAGTTGTTGTAGATCAGCACCACGCCGAGGCCGGTCGCCAGGCCCAGCGACATCAGGCTGGCCAGGATGACCTTGAAGACCAGCTTGCCCGGCTGCGGCGCCTTGCGCCGCCCCCCGGCCACCCGCCGCGCCCCGCCGCTGCGCCGGGCCGGGCGCTCACCGCGGGGCCGGCGCCGGTCGCGATCGGCCCGCGAGGTGGACACCCGCCGCGCGCGGCTCCCGGGCGCGTCGGGGCGCCCGGTCTGATCGTCCTGCGTCATGGATCACCTGGTCGTGTGGCCGCTCGCAGCGGATGGTCTGTTCTCGACGCTGCCGAGTCAGCGGCCGATCGGCACCGGTGGTACCACGCCCACCGTACGGTCCGCGCCAAGCGCGGCGGCGAGTCGCCCACCATTGTCCCCGCTGGCCCCGCGTCGACCCAATCCGGACCGGTCCGCGCCGACCTGACAATATGGTCTCCACGCCCCAGTAGCTCAGTGGATAGAGCAGCCGCCTCCTAAGCGAAAGGTCGCAAGTTCGACTCTTGCCTGGGGCACCGACCGGCATGCGGCGCCAATTCCGTCAGGAACCCATCCCTGACCTGCGGTTATATGCTTGGCCGACACGGCGATCTCTGGATAACGCAGACACCGCTGTTGCACCACGCACTAACCCATCACTCGCCGCTCAACAAAACCTCCCCCGGTATTACCCCGCGGCGCGACCCGTGACCGCGAGGTCACGCAGGACGTCTACCGCTTGCTCGGCGGGGCACCCGGGCATCAAGGTGCAGGTAGAAGTCGATGACGTTGGTGTTCTTCTCGGTGCAGCGGCGGAGTTTGCCGTAGCCGTTCATCCAGGCGTGGGGTGCGCTCGACTTTGCATCGCTGACCAGCTGCCGAGCTCCGCGACGGCCAGCGGATGCCCCTCCTCGCGGCTGCTCACATCGTCGATTCGGCCGGCGTCCGCAGGTGCCCGGCCGCTTCGAGCGGCGGATCAGCCCGCCGCGCCGGAGCATCTCGACCAAGAACTCGGGGAACCTGGTGAGGCTGCGCTCGGCGCCCCTCGCTTCGATCGTGGCGGTGCCGTGCTCGATGTCGAGGGTGACGACGTCGCCCTCGGTGACGAAGCTGGTGGCGTCGGGGATGGTCACCGCAGGCAGCCCGAAGTTGAGGCAGTTGCGCAGGAACAGGGAGTTATACTGTTCGGCGACCAGGGCTGCGACGCCCATTTGTGGTGAACAGTTCGGCGACCAGGCGGCTCGATCCGAGGCCGAAGTTGCGGCCGGCGACCACGATGTCGCCGGGCTCGACGAGATTCAGTGTCGAGACGTAGCCGCGCTCGACGGCCTCGCGGTAGATCTGATGGGAGGCTCGGGTGACGATCAGCCGCACTCCGGGTGCGACCCGGTGGCCTGCCACGACCCGGGCCGCCTTCTCCAGGTCGGGTAGCTGGCCGTTGGCGCAGGAGCCGATGAACGCCTGGTTGATCGGGGTGGGCTCCAGATCGGCCACGGGCACGGCGTTGTTGATGACGGTGCCGGGTCGCGCCACCATCGCGTCGAGTTGGTCCAGGTCGATGCGGCGCACCGCGGCGTACGTCGCGCCGCCGCCCCCTCGCCCACACCACCGGGGTGCTGGTGCCCGCGGTGGCGTGGGAGAGCTGGCCCGCTTCGAGCGCGCACTGTGCCACGACCGGCGTCTCTGCCGGTCCCCGCACTCCTGCCGCTGATCGCGGTCGCGGTGACGGCTGCGACGACCCAGCTCCGGGCTCGGCGCCGTCCAGTGAGCGAGGTCCCGGGTCGTACGGCGGGCAGTCGGCTCGGTGCGTTCAGCGTGCTGCGCGTCCCTCCGCGATGCCGGGCGCCAGCGCCGCTGCCTGCGGCCGCGACAAGGCCTCATCGCGGCGTGGCTCTCGCGTTAGTCATCGTCGGCGACGCCTTGAGGCGTCGACACCTGCAGCGCGAGAATGCCCTGATCGAATCGCGGAGTCACGGTGACTCTAGGCTGCCCAACGAGGGCCGTCCGAGGTCAACCGCGTGCGACAGCGTGGCTCCGGCAGGGGACCGCTTCCACTTGGGCGGTCGTGTACCGCCGGCTGGGCTTGGCGGGCGCGCCGCATGTAGCACCACGCCGATCGGTACGTACTGGCGAGACTACTGCGCCGTCCTCCGGTAGGCCTCGAGGAGCCGTAGCCAGACCTCGCTGATGGTGGGATACGACGGCACCGCGTGCCAGAGACGGTCGAGCGTGACCTCTCCGACGACGGCGATCGTCGCAGAGTGCAGCAGCTCGGCCACGTCCTGCCCGACGACGGTCGCGCCCACGACGACGCGGCGCGCATCGTCCACGACGAGCTTGGCGCGCCCGGCGTACCCGTCCGCATGCAGGCTCGCGCCCGCAACTTGCCCTAGGTCGTACTCCACGGTGCGCACGCCGAGGCCCGCCTCCCTCGCCTGCGTCTCGGTGAGCCCGACCGCGGCGACCTCGGGATCGGTGAACACGACGCGCGGTACGGCACCGTGGTCGGCCGTTGCGACGTGCTGCCCCCAAGCCTCCACAGATGCGGCGGTGCCGTTGATGCGCGCCGCGATAGCCTCCCCGGCGGCGCGCGCCTGGTACTTGCCCTGGTGCGTGAGAAGCGCGCGGCCGTTGACATCGCCGACCGCCTACAGCCAGTCGGTGCCATCGACGAGCATCGTGTCGTCGACAGTCAGGCGCTCGTCGACTCCGACCGTCGCGAGACCAGGGCCGCTGGTGGCGGGGCGACGGCCGGTGGCTACCAGCAGCTCTGCGGCCTGCAGGCTGGAACCGTCGTCCAGCACGAGGTTGACGGTTCCGTCGGTGTTGCGGTCGACGCGGACTGGCGCCGCGCCGATCCGTACGTCAACGCCTTCCTTCTCGAGTGGCGCGGCGAGAATCTCGCCGACGAAGGGCTCCTCGCGCTCGAGCAGCACATCGCGCGAGAGCACGGTGACCTTCGTGCCGAGAGAGGAGAAGGCGAAGGCCATCTCGGTGCCGGCGACGCCGCCGCCGAGGACGATCAGGCTCGCGGGCACGTGGTCGGCCGAGGTGATCTCGCGCGTTCCCCAGGCCCGGGACTCCTCGAGCCCCGGGATGGTGGGGACGACCGGCACGGACCCGGTTGCCAACGCAACGGCGCGTGCGGTATAGACACGGTCTCCGGCCTTGACACGGCCGGGAGCGACGATGGTGCCGAAGCCGCGGATGAGGTCGATGCCGGCGGACGCGACCCATGCGGCCTGTCCGTCGTCCTTCCAGCCGCTGGTGAACTTGTCGCGCCGCGCGAGGACCGTGTCGGCCTCGAGTGTTCCGGTGACGGCCTCGCGCGCACCCGGGACACGGCGGGCGGCACGGAGCGCCTGCCCGCTGCGCAGCAGTGCCTTGGAGGGCATGCAGGCCCAGTAGGAGCACTCGCCGCCGACGAGCTCGGACTCGATGATCGCGACCCGGGCACCCGCTCGAGAGGCGTAGTCGGCGACGTTCTCGCCGACCGGGCCACCGCCGACCACGATCAGGTCGTAGTCGACCGGGCATGTCTGCGGGGTGCTCATGCCTGCTGCTTCCTCAGTGCCGCGCTCAACCTGACAGCCGAGACGAGGAAGAAGATCGCGCCGAGCGCTGCGTAGCCGGCTGCGCCCGAGATCTTGCCGTCGCCCTGGATGCCCTGGGCCAGGAAGCCGAGACCGGCGAACACCGAGATGCCCCCCGACAGCATCTGCGCGACCTGGCCGCCGCTGCGGCGGTTGCGGATCGCGGCGATCAGCTGCGGTACGCCGGCGACGATCGCCCACACGCCCCAGACCGCGAGCGTCGCGGAGATGTCCGTCGACGAGGAGATGCCGAGCGCGACCGCGACAGCGACGCTGACGACGACATTGGTACGCTCGGCGACCTTCGAGCGATGGCGGTCCGGATCGGCGCGCAACTGCCATAGGACGGCACCGGCGTCGAAGAGTGGGTAGATGATGAGCAGAACGGTCAGGAGCGCGCTCGGCTCGGTCCGGTCGGTGAAGGCCGCGAACATGATCCCCACCCAAACGAGGGCGAAGACGAAACGGACGACGTACAGGTCGCGCAGCGAGCGACTAAACGCCGACGCGGCGACGGGTGCGGTGGTGGTGGTGGTTCCGGTGCTGGTCATGATGGCTTCTCTCGTTTCCGGCAGGCCGCTCAGGCGGCAGTGGTGATGAGGGTGACGGGGACGTTGCCGCGGGTCGCGACGGAGTACGGGCATACTTCGTGCGCCGCCGCGACGAGGGCCTCCGCCGCCTCGTGACTGCGGCCATCGCCGACGTGTACGCGCACTCCCGCGCTCAGGGCAAGGCCGCCAGCATCCGTCTTGGCGAGTTCGACCTCGACCGCCACCGTGGAGTCGGTCAGCGGCGCCTTCTGCTGCGCCGCGATCATCTTCAGCGCCGAGTGGAAGCACGAGGCCCAGCCAGCGGCGAACAACTGCTCCGGGTTGGTCGCACCGCCAGGGCCACCCATCGATGCGGGGATGGCGACAGTGACGTCGAGCAGGCCGTCATCGGTGACCGCGCGGCCTCCGGCGCGACCTTCTCCCGTCGAGGTGGCGGTGGTGCGGTAGAGCGTTGTGGACATGATCTCTCCTCTGGTCGAATGAATGTAGAGTTACTAGTACGTCTACGTGAAGAAGGTAGACTAGTTCGTACACCAATGCAAGAGACGGCCACCGAGATCCAGAGAGGGACCATGCAGAACGAGGCACCCGCAGTCACAAGGACAAGGTCCGGTCCTGCCACGCGGGAGCGCATCCTGCAGGCCGCCGCCGAGCTGTTCTACTCAGACGGGATCCGTGCTACGAGCGCAGATCGCATCATCGCTCAGGTCGGGATCACGAAGGTCACCTTCTACCGCCACTTCCCCACCAAGAGCGACCTCGTCGTTGCCTACCTCGCCCAGCAGGCAACGGCAGAGCGCAGTTGGTTCACCGCCATGCGCCAAGCCGACGACCCAGCAGAATCCTTGCGCGCGATCGCCGAGGGCATCGGCGCCGCGAGCTGCAGCCCTGGATTCCGCGGGTGCGCATTCATCAACGCCGCGGCCGAGTTCTCAGATCCGGACGACCGGGTCCGCGCCGCCGTCGAGGAGCACCGACAGTGGATGCTCGACGAGTTCGCCAGCATCGCAGCGGAGGCCGGAGCCCCTGATCCGGTCGCGTCCGCGCGGCAACTCATGATGCTGCGCGACGGGGCGATGGTGAACGGCTACCTCGGCGAAGCCGACTCCGTCGCGGACTCACTCGCCGCGGCGTTCGAGTCGGTGATCACCGCCGCCTCAAAGCCGTGACCCACAAGGAGGAGGGGTCAGGACCGTCGACCGTCTACACACCTAGGACGCACCCCACACCTGCACGAAATCGCGCACAGCCGCCCGATGGTAGGCCGTCGGCTCGGTCGCCTTGTGGCGGGCGACCTCGCGGCCTCCCATGCTCTCCTCCAGCGTGAGATGTGTGGCGCCTCCGCAAGGTCGGCGTTCGCCAGCGCGAATGCCTCGCGGCCCATCGGCCAAGCGGGCGTCGAGTTTGGGGTCGAGCAGCATCAGCTCGCGGGCCTTCTCGAGACCGACGAGGCGATCCAGCAACCAGGCGACCCCGAAGTCGCCGGAGAGGCCGACCGTGGCGAAGGCCGTCTTCATCACGGTGCGCTCGCGCCTGTACGTCTTTGTACATCGCGCTGTCACGCGACCAGCGACGGGTCGACCTCAACGTCTCCGCCGCCTTCGCCGCCGCCATCGTCGAACACCTGGACGTCGCCGCCGGAGCAGAAGGCTCAACCGTTGCCGGTCAGGACGATGGCGCCGATCGAGTCATCGGCCGATAGGTCGGCCGTGTATGCGGCCAACAACTCGAGCATCTCGTCACTCATAGCGTTTCGACGCTCGGCGCGGTTCAGCACCAGCGTCGCCACATCGTCGTCCTGAAACCCGCGCATCTTACGCAGGATCCAGTGACCTCAGAGGTAGTCGAGGAGCTGGTAGCCGATGGTTGCTGCCTCGATGCCGATGCCGCTGACGAGTTTCAGAACAGCGAGTAGGTCGTCGGGGCTCGCGCCCAGACTCAGTGCCTCACGCATATGCAGCTCCAGCCCCGGCTCGAACATGTGCGTCGGCGAGCAGTCGAAGGCCATGTAGACGAACTCGCGGTCCAGAGCGGAGAGCGCACCGGTGGCGCCCGGAGCTGCGGAGAACTCCAGTACGTCGGCGAAGAAGGCGCCGTCCAGCCGGAGGAGCTGGTCCCACTGGCGCGACCAGTAGCCTCGCCGGTCCACGAACGCCTGCTTCAGATCGACCTCCGCCGGGGTGAGCTCGCGGGACAGGTCCACCGGCGCCAGGCGCTGGAGCGGCCCGAGACCGATGACGACGGCGTGGAACCCGACCAGGCTTGCGCACTGGACGACCTCGAGCAGCTCCTCGTCGGTGGCTCCTGCAGCCCGGGCGCTGCGCAGATGGTCCCGAGCAGCGTCGATGTTCAGGTGGGTGGCGTTCAGGTTGGCCGCCACCAGGACGAACTCCCGCGTCTTGCGACTGAGCCCACCGTCGCGCAGGGCACTCGTCGCCATCCGCAGGTGCGCCTCCCCGAAGAGGGGCGATCGGAGCAGCACCGCCTCCAGGCCCCTGGACCATCGGCCACCCTGGGCAAGGTAGTCGTCGACCGCCTGCCCGCCGACCGGAGGCGGCGATGCGCTGGAGGTCATCAGCCCTCTGACGGCGCGCCGAGGAACGTCTGGTCGTCCAGTGCCAGCACGAGCGACAGCAGCGCGCCGGCGTAGCTGTATTCGCGCATCCCCATGAACTGTCCGGAGACGTAGGGCGTGAAGGTGGACTCACGGGGCCCGTACACCGGGCCCCGCGCGGTCGATGCCGCGGCCTTGATGTTGGCGAAGTGCACCTCGACCACCGGCTTGCCGGTGTCGTAGAGGGCGAACGGGACCATGTCGCTCGTGGTCGTGAGACCGGCGGGGTTGACGAGATAGCCGTCGACGCGATCACCGGACTCGTGGATGAACTCGAGGATGTCGCCCTCGTGGTTCGACATGAAGCGCTCAATGTCGACGCCGAGCCGCGTACCCCACTCCTCGACGAACCGTCCGAGCCCCTCCGCCGAGACCTGCGGGCCGTACATCCGCTTGTTGCGGCGCGCGAGGTTGGAGACGTTCGGCCCGTCGATGACGGCGATGGCATAGCGCCGCTCGCTCGCACGCAGGCCGGTCAGCACGGAGATGTTCGTCGACATGATGGATCTCACTCTCGAGTCGTGGGAAGGCGCGCAGGCGATCGGATGTCTCAGCGCCCTAACCAGCATGCTTACGATCTTGGAGCGTGTCAACAGCCGAGCGGACGGCTCGCCAGTTCAACCAGCATTCGTATAAGCATGCTTGCTATTTCGCACTCGCGCCTCTACGGTCGTGACCCTCGTCACGCATACTCACCATCCGGAGGGCTGCAACCCATGTCCATCAATGTCTGTCTCGGGGAGAGAAGGATCCACACCGTGATCGCCTGGAGTGACCGGTGACAGCGGGCAGGGCGCCCGACCCGACGTCGGATCGCGACATCTCCACGAACGACTCCGGCAAGGTGTCCGCCGTGGGCCGGCGTGTGCGGGCAGCCGGGATCTCCGAGCGCGGCCTGGCGCTCGCGATCGGCTTCCTGATCGTGCTGTGCCTGGACACCGAGCAACTGACGGTGATCCCCCTGCTGAGGGAGATCGCCTCGACCTTCGCGCTGACGCCGGCCCAGTCGGCCTGGGTACTCTCGGCGACCGGCATCGCCGCGGCCGCCAGCGTGCCGGTCCTCTCGCGCCTCGCGGACCTGTTCGGCATGCGTCGCATGCTCCTGCTCACGACCACGATGGTCGTGATCGGCAACGTCATCTGTGTCGCATCCCAGAACTTCGAGGCGCTGCTCGCCGGCCGTGTCATCGTCGGCTTCAACGCCGGCCTGCCGATCTACTACGCGATCCTGCGCGGTCGCAGCCGCAGTGGGCAGGAGTCCGACAAGTACTCGGGGGCGATGACCTTCGCGATCGGTCTCGCCATCTCGGGGTCCTACCTGATGGGCGGGGCCGTCCTCGAGCTCGGCGGCGGCGTGCGGACCGTCTTCTGGCTGATCCTCATCCTGTCGCTGGTCCTCCTCGCCCTCATATGGCTGTTCGTGGAGGACGTTCCGACACGAACCCGGGTCCCTCTGGACTACGTCGGCGCACTGCTGCTGGCCGGTGGCCTCACCCTGCTCGTCTACTCGATCGGAAAGGCGAACGAGTGGGGATGGAGCTCGGGTCGGCTCCTCTCGCTGGTCGCGATCTCGGTGCTTCTGCTGTTCGCCTGGGCTGCCTGGGAGCTCCGACACCGCCAACCGCTCTTCGACCTGCGAGTCATCAAGCGGCGCGACGTGTGGCCGGCCTTCGTCATCGCCGGCGTCGTATCCATCCTGGGCATCAACGGCGCCCTGGCCATCAGCAACTACGTCCAGACACCGAGCATCGCGGGCTACGGCCTGGACGCGTCAGTCCTCATGGCCGGCGTCTACCTGCTGCCGTGCGGCCTCACCATCGCGTTGGGGGGTGGCATCGTCGGCCAGGTGATCGGTCGCTTCGGCCAGCGTGCCACAAGCATCGCGGGGGCGGTGCTCGCCGTGGTCGCGTTCCTGTGGTTCTCGACGGTCTCCGGGACCTCCTATCAGTTCTTCATCCTGTCCTTTCTGATCGGCACGAGCTACGCACTGTCCTACACAGCGTCGACAGCTGCCTACCTGCGCGCCGCTCGGCCGGGTGAGCAGGGAATGCTCACCGGTGCTGCACGCGCCGCCAGTGTTGCGATCGGCGCGCTCGGCCCGCCGATCATCACGGCCCTGCTGACAGCCTCCCAAGCGCCGGGGCTACCGCTTCCCGCGAGGGAGAACTACGACCACGTATGGCTCTTCCTCGCAGGCATCGGGCTCGTGATGCTCATCGTCGGTGTCCTGGTCCGCGAGGCGCGCTTCGACCAGAGGGCGGCCGAGAACACCGAATGGATCGACGGCAGCACGCCTTCGCGTCCCTGACCCCCTCATCGGGCACGGCCGACCAGCGCCGTCCTGGGCACGGATCGTCCGTGCCCAGGGCGGCGTCTCCTGTGTCGGTCTCGGTTTTGCGCTATCAGGGCGCTCCGTCCCGCAGCAACACGAAGAGCGCCTCGGACTCGGCACAGACAACCCCGCGGTGCCGCAGCTCGCCCGCGAGGAACAGCTTGCGACCGCTCACACGGTCCACCCACGCCCGAACCTGCAGCTCGGGCCCGATGGGGGTGATCGCGCGGAAGTCGGTGCGCAGGTACGCCGTCCGCGCGCGTGGACCCCGCGCGAGCGCGAGATGACCGAACACCTCGTCGAAGAGCAGCGGCAGGGTGCCGCCGTGAGCAGCTCCGTTGCTGCCGTGGAAGTAGTCGCCGAACCGCGCCGTGCCCTCCGCGCGCGAAGCACTGACGACATGCGGCACGAACAAGGGCGTCATCGTCTGGCCTCTACCGGGCAAGTCGAACCGGGCCCCGAACACGCGCCGCGACTCCTCCTCCCGGAGCGGGCCCAGCCGGGCGGTCCAGTCTCGTAGATCTGCGGTCAGCGCCTCCACCTGCTCGTGTGGCCCGGCTGAGGCCACCGCGTCGAGGAATCCACGGAGCGCAGCCGTGAGCTTGCCGTACCCGTCGTCAGTCATGACAGCATGCTGACATTTGGCCGGATCGCCCTTGTGCGCGGCATGACGCACGTCTCATAATACAAGCATGCTTACAAACAGTGAGATCGTGCAGCTGACCGTGCCCGAGGCGACCGAGGTGGTCGAAGGGGTGATGATGGGCGTCGGCCTGTCCGCAGACGACGCGGCGACGGTCGCGGCCCATCTCATCGACTGCGAGTTGCGCGGCCTCGGCTACGGAGGGCTTCCGCGTGCGCTGTCGATCGCCGAGCGGATTCAGTCGACGCCGACAGCGGCTCGGCCCCCGCAGGTCGTCCGGGACTCGGCGCTGTCGGCCACGATCGACGGAGGCGACACAGTCGGCTACGTCGTCGCCCAGCGGGCCACGGAGATGGCCATCGAGAAGGCGCGCGCGGGTGGCATGGCCGTGGTGGCCGCGACGGACACCTGGTACACGGGGATGTACTCGTGGTACCTCGAGCAGATCACCGCCGCCGGTCTCGTCGGCATGATCGCCGGCAACGCCGGGCGGCTGGTCGCACCGCACGGCGGCACCGAGGCACGATTCGGCACCAACCCGATCGGCTTCGGCTTCCCTACCGCCGACGAGCCCGTCATCTGGGACACCGGCACGTCGTCGGTCACCTACGCCGAGGTCGTGCTGGCTGATCGGCTCGGCACATCGCTGCCGGAGGGTCTCGCCTTCGACGCCGAGGGACGACCGACCACGTCACCCGCCGAAGCACTGGCTGGAGCGTTCACCGTCTGGGGCGGGCACCGCGGCTCGGGTCTGGCGCTGGTCGTCCAGCTCCTCGGCATGCTGACCGGCGCTCCGGCGATCACTGAGGGCGTAGCGGGTCTGGGCTTCCTCGTCGTCGCCATCGACCCGGGGACCGTGACCGACGCCGATGACTACCGGGCCCGCGTATCGGCGTACGCCGACTGGGTCCGCAGCACCCGGACCGCCGAGGGCGTGGACGAGGTCAGAATGCCCTTCGATCGCTCCCGCCGGACGCGCCGACTGGCGCTCGAGCGTGGTCTCGTCGATGTCGATCCCGCGGTGCTGGCGAGCCTGCGGAGCATCGCCGGACGGAGCTGACGGCCACCACGAACAGGGCTTCCCACCACCGGCAGTGGTGGGAAGCCCTGTTGCTTCTCCGTCAGGAGCCCCAGGAGAACGCCGGGCCGCTGTCGTGGCCCTCCGCCACCGGCACCGGCCCGACCTTGCGAACGAAGCCGGGACAGGGCACACCGACCTCGTCGGCGAACCACACGGCCGTCTCGACGAGCACCTCCAGGTCGACCCCGGTCTCGATACCCATCCGGTCCAGCAGTTGCACGGCGTCCTCGCTGCAGACCCCGCCCGCGGGCACGCCCGGGATCGCCGGGTGTCCGCCGGAGCCCCCGAGCGAGACGTCGATGTGAGCGAGGCCGAGATCGACCAGCTCGACGAGATTGGCCAGGCCCATCCCACGGGAGTCGTGCACCTGTACGGACAGGTGCTCCGGCGACGTCATCGCCAGCGCCGCTTCGATCATCGTGCGCATCTGACGAGGCGACGCATAGCCGATCGAGTCGGCGAGCAGCCAGTCCCGTACGCCGATGTCGTGCAGCCGACGCGCGAAGCGGTTGAGGACTTCGGGCCCGCGCGGCGGTCCGCTCGGGCCACCCCACGCGAAGATGAGGTAGGTGCCGATGACCGTATCCGTACCATCGGCGAGGCTCGCCAGACGAGCGAGGACGTCGAGGGCCTCGTCGGTGCTGCGCCCGGTGTTGTTGCGCGAGAACCCCTCGTCGGCCGAGAGCAGGAACCAGGCAGCGTCGGCACCAGCGTCGATGGCGCGCCGCAACCCGGCCTCGTTGCCGACGCAGCAGTGAAGTGACGTCCCGCGCGAGCGGTCGATCCGAGCGAACACGTCCTCCGCGTCCGCAAGACCTGGCACCAGGTCACGCCGTACGAAGGACGACACCTCGATCGCCGGCATCCCTGCCGCCGTCAGCCGGTCGACGAGCTCGACCTTGACGCCGGTGTCCACCTGGTGGGCCTGCAGGGCCAGTCGCGGGGCGACGTCCTTGAGGACCACCCGGGTCATGCGGGCCTCGTCGGCCGCAGCCCGGCCTCCCAGGAGTCCCAGGTGCGCCCCGCCCGGCCCTCGGAGCGCAGCACCGCCTTCTGGACCTTGCCCGTGGGCGTGCGCGGAAGCGTCGACAGCACCCGGTAGAAGCGCGGGACCATGAAGTGCGGCAGTCGCTGGTCGCAGTGGCGGAAGAGGCCCTCGAGATCGAAGCCCTCGACGTCCCCGGTCTCGACGATCGCCAGCACCTCGTCCTCACCGAGGTCCGACGGTGTGCCGACGGCAGCGGCCTCGAGGACCCCGTCGAAGCTCGTCAGCACCGATTCGACCTCGTAGGAGGAGATGTTCTCGCCGCGGCGGCGCAGGGCGTCCTTCTGGCGGTCGACGAAGTAGTAGAAGCCGTCGGCATCGACGTAGCCCAGATCACCCGTCCGCCACCACATGTTGCGCATCGTCGAGAGAGTCGCCTCGAGGTCGTCGACGTAGTGGGTGAACATCACGTTGGGCACCCGCGGCCGGTAGACGATCTCCCCGACCTCGCCGACCGACAGCGGCGCACCTGTGGGCCCCTGGATCTGCAGCTCAGTGGTGTTGGTGGGCTTGCCGATCGAGCCGATCTTGCGCGTCTCGATGGGGTTGTAGGTGACGTTCTTGATCTCGGTGAGCCCATAGCCCTCGACGACGTGGATATCGAAGCGGTCCTCGAACGGCATGAGCACATCCGGCGGCGCGGGAGCGGCGAAGATACGGCGTACCCGATGGTCGCGGTCACGCTCGGAGGGCGGCTGGGCGAGGAGCATCGGGAGGATCGAGCCCAGGGCGTTGAACATCGTGATGTCGTAGGTCCGCATCTCGTCCCAGAAGCGGCTCGCACTGAACCTCTCGGCCAGCACGATCGTCGCGCCGGCATAGATGCTGTGCAGGCACATGTTGAACTGCGCGGCGCCGTGGAACATCGGCAGACAGGTGTAGAGGCGGTCGCGCGAGGTCGTCCCCATGGACTCGACGTTCTCGCGGGCCGCCACGACCGCCAGGTAGTGCGGCATCACGACGCCCTTGCTCTTGCCGGTCGTGCCGGAGGTGAGGGCGATGCCGCTGATGTCGGCGGGGGCGACATCGGCGACCGGAGCGAGCGCATCTCCCCTGTCGAGCAGCTCGCGGTAGCTCATCGACCGCACCACCTCCGACGCCTCGGCCGTCTCGTCGACCAGCACCACCCACTCCAGGTTCGGCAGGTCCGCAATCTCGGCGACGACGGCCGGCAGGAGCAGCGCCTCGGTGACGACGACCCGGGCCTTCGTGAGCTTCAGCGCGTGCACGAGGAAAGCGGCCTTGTAGGCGGTGTTGACCGGGACGCAGACGAAGCCGCCGCGTGCGGTTCCGAGCCAGGTGGTGATCCACTCGATCCGGTTGCGCAGGAAGATCGCGACCGCGTCGCCCTTCGCCAGGCCGAGGCTCTGCAGGGAGGTGGCGACCTGCGTGGCGAGTGAGTCGAGCTCGCCGTAGGTGAGCTCCGCGTGCGGCGTGATGACAGCCGGCTTGTCCGGATTCGCCGACGCGCGGCGGGCCAGCAGCCCGCCGACGGTACCGCCGCCCACGTCGACCAGCTCACGTCCGCTCATGCCAGTGCTCGCTTCGTCTCGGAGAGGAACTCCGCGAGCGACGGGTCGTAGCTCGCCTCGGCCCCAGTCGTCACCAGGAAGGCGTCGACGCCCAAGTCACGGTAGCGGCGCAGCGAGTCGAGCACGCGGTCGTACGAGCCCACGAGAGCCTGGGAGTTGGCGAACCCGCCGAGCAGCTTGGTCAGACCCGTCCAGAAGCAGTCGTCGTGGAGCTCCTCGTCGGTCAGGGCCAGCGCGCGCTGCCGACCCGTCGACGTATCGCCCTTCGACGAGCGCAGGAAGGTGTTCGTCCCCTGGGCCTCCTCGATCTCCCGCTCCACCGCACGCGCGGCCTGCCACGCCAGGTCGTCGGTCTCGGCCACGAACAGTCGCAGGCTGACCGAGAAGCGCATCTCCCGACCGTGCCGGGCAGTGGCCTCCCGCACCCGCTCGATCCGCTCGCGGGTGCCCGCGACGGGCTCCCCCCACAGCATGTAGAGGTCGGCGTGCTTCGCACCGAACTCGATCGCGTCCTCACTGTCGCCACCCATGAAGATCGGCACCTCGCCCTGGCACGGCCGGGTCTGGAGCTTGATGGCCTCGACGTCGTAGAACTCGCCGTGGTGGTCGAACGCCTCCGGGCTCTTCCACGCCCGTCGCACGATGTCGAGGTACTCCGTGGCTCGCCGGTAGCGGTCCGCCTTGGGCGTGCTGTCGCCCTCGCGCATCAGGTCCTTGTCACTGCCCCCCACGACAACGTTCAGAGCGAGACGCCCTCGAGCGAGTACATCGAGCGAGGCGAAGAAGCGCGCGGCGGAAGTCGGCGACATCACGCCAGGGCGGTGAGCCATGATCGGCGAGAGGTGACTCGTCTGTGCGAGCGCGTAAGGCACGACAGCGTGGTTGTGCGGCCAGATCGAGGAGTAGCCGATCAGCACCCGATCGATGACCTCGGCGCGGTCGAGATCGGCGATGCGCTTCTCCAGCAGGCCGGGATCGGTCTCGCCGCCGACCAGCGGCTGCGCTCCAGTGAACAGTTCGAACATCGATGTCCTTCCTTGCAACGGATGAGGGAGGAGCGCCTGCGTCAGGCGCTCAGACTCCCGGGCTGTACGGCGCGGGCGACGTCCACCAACGTGTCGCGGTAGCGGACGAAGTCGTCGTACGCCGAGAACGGCGGCAGGCCGTAGGCAGTCAGTACGAGCCGGACCGCGCCCACCGACCCCAGCACCGGGATCGCGACGGTGCGCAGCGGGATCCGATCCTTGGCGGCGAAGCTGTGCGGCTCGTAGGCCTCGCTGAGGGGGTCGAGCAGCTGTCCGACGGCGTCGAGCTGTCCGGGAGCGGGTGCGTCAACCGGCAGCCGGTAGAGCGCCCGCTCGAGGTCGAGGCTGCCGGGCCCGCCGAGCGTCGCCGACCAGCCGCGTTCACGGACGCGACTGGCCAGTCCTCGCGCATGGTCGCGCTGCTCGGGCGGCAGCTGAGCGACCCAGCGCTCGGGATCCGACCACGCAGCGAACGCCGCCCCCAACGGGGGCTGGTACGGCATGCGTTGACCGACCCGGGTCGGCAGCCGGCCCGCCTCGGGATGACCACTGGTGGCCAAGGCGACCACCTCGGCGTCGAGAAGGGCAGTCGCCACGATCTCGACCCCGAGCTCACGCGAGGCCTCGAGCATGAGCGGGCGCAGCCGATCGACGAGACGGAAGTGCTCGACGACCTCCGGCAGGTCTGGTACTCCGCTCGCGGCGAGCGCCGGGGAGGCCACGGTGCCGTAGCCACCCTGGAATGACAGCAGCGGTGAAGCGGGGTTCGCCGCCCGGAGGTCCTGGACGCTGCCCACAACGATGAAGTGGTCGCCGGCTTCGTGGACGGCACTGACCGTGCAGTCGATCCACGCGACAGCGCCACCCAGCACGGGCGAGCCCGTCGGCGCCGGCCGCCACGAGATGCCGCCGAACTTGTCGCCACCCTTGACGGCGAGCTGTCGGGAGATGTGCTCCTGGTCGGCGGCTAGGACATTGACGCAGAAGGCGCCGGTCTCCCGCAGGGCGGCCCAAGTACTCGACGTCCGCATGGGCAGGAAAGCAACGAGCGGCGGGTCCAACGAGACCGAGGTGAACGACGTCGCGACCATGCCGACGGGTGCTCCAGCGGCGTCGCGACCGGTGACCGCCACAACCCCACTGGGATAGTGCCCCAGAACGAACCTGAAGAAGGCGGAGTCGAGAACGCGGGCGCCGTCGGGCGTCTCCAAGTGGCCGGGCATGCCGACACCGTAGGTGGACTACAGGAGAAATGCAAGCATGCTTACAAGCCTTCGAGTGCAGCCGCTTCCTGCTCGACAGCGACCGCACTCTCACGCAGCAGGGTGATCAGCCGGGCTCGCTCCGCGCCCGGTAGGTTCTGCGAGAGCGTCTCGTTGATCTTCAGCACCTCGGCGTCCATCTCGCGCAGCACCTTGCGACCGCGAGCGGTCAGCGTCAGAGACATCGCGCGCTCGTTGTCTGGACTGATCGTGCGCTTGACATAGCCGGCCTCACCGAGGTTGGACACGATTCGGGTCATGGTCTGCGGCTTGACGAAGCACCGGCGCGAGAGCTGGGCCAGCGACAGGTGAGGGCGGCGCTCGATCACCCGCAAGGCGGCGTACCCGGAAAGGGTCATCCGCCAAGGTCGGAGTCGCATCGCCCCGATCCGCGAGACCGCCCGCTCCAATCGGAAGACGGAGTCGACGAGGAGCGTCATCTCCTCGTCGTACTCGGATTCGTCGATGTTGTTGCCCTCGTCGCGCTTCGCAGGATCGACCATTGGCGCAGTCTAGGGCCGACCGCGCGGCGCTCCATGCATACATGTTTCAGCTTGCTTATATGCACGCTTGCTATTGGTCGCTGCTCACCCTATCGTCGTCGTGACTGGAGACACATCCTCTCGCCCCGAGGTGCCCGGGGCCACACGACACGACAGGAGCGGCGCGATGACCAGTGCCCAGGTAGGACCTACTCCCGCTGACCGAACCTCGCAGGAGCTCGCGGACATCCAGGCGATCAGGACCCTCGTAGAGCGCTACGCGTTCGCCATGGACCGCCGCGACACGGAGCTGATGCGCACGTGCTTCACACCGGACGCCGACCTGAGCTACTTCGGCGGCCTCAAGCAGTTCGACGGCAACGGCTTCGCAGATGCCCTGGTCCCCTCGCTGACGCCGTTCAAGACCATCAACCACTCCATCAGCAGCATCCGGGTCGTGGTCGACGGCGACACCGCGAGCGGCGACATGCACATCTTCGCGACCATGATGCTCGCCGACTCCCCATCCGTCATCGTGCGAGGGGTTCGCGTGGTGGACGAGTACGTCCGGAGCGCGGACGGGTGGAAGGTCGCCAAGCGCCGCCACGCCCCGTTCCTGCAGTATGAAGCGCCGTTGTCCGACATCGACTTCCCTGGCGTCGGCGGCATCAACGAGTAGCGGCACTCCAGCAGCCCGGTGGGCCTGGCAAGCCGGGGCCCCGCACCTGTGCGCCATGTCGTCGCGTACCCGTCCGGTTCTACGAGGGTTGTGCCGGTAGGGGGCGTCGTCGCGAGGCGCGTGCGATGGCAAGGCGCGGTCGCGAAGCCAAACTGGATCGTCTTATGAGCCTGCTGGGCTGCGTGCGGCCGGTCCGGCCGGCGCCGCACGAGAACACAATCTGCGCAGCGGCGGCCGCGCTGAGCAGCACGCTGACGCCACGTCCTACTCGCGGTCTGACGCCGTGCGTTCGGATGATGGATCCAGCCAGCAGAGGCGGCTTCGAACTGCTTCGAAGCGCGTTGGCTCTCGTTCTGGGACTCGGAAGTAGCGCTCCCCGGCCGTCGGCTGCCGCGGAGAGTGCGGACATGAGTCCCACTCAATGCGACTCGCGATCGCCGGCGGCTGCGTCTCGACACGACCTGCTCGCCGAAGCCAGCACCTGCGACCTCGCAATCAGGGGCCCGGCAGCACCGCTCCCACGAGAGAACCGCTGCTGCCTGACCCGAGGCGCCGTAGCAGCGGGAACAACCGCCGTCACGGCGCCTCCTGTGCATCGGCGTCAAGAACCTCTTCGTGCCTTCCTTGTTCCTCCACACATTCGCGGAGGGACCGGGACCGCATGAGTCGGTCGTCCGCGACCTCATCGCTCGGTCTTCATGCCGGGGTCAATGGCCGACAGCTGCGAGAGTCTCCGCTGACGCTGTCGTAGGTAAAGCACCCGTGGGTCTGCGGCGTGGTTGTTCCTCGGCGTGGGTGCCGCAACCGCGGGCTGCAATCGATGTGGTCGGAGTCGAAACGCACGGGTTCGCGCTTCGTCTACACCGACGCATGGGCTGAAGGAAGCGTCCCCCGGCCCGGGGTTTCGGGGCGCGGCACCACTACCGCGAACCTTGACCCCGGCGGATAGAGCCCGGATCACCGACAACGGGGAGCACCGAGGCCGGCGCCGAGCACACCGTTCAGACCTGCGAGACTGGCTCGCATGAGTGATGTATCCGAGTCGGCTATTCACCAGCTCGTTCCGTACACGGCGACGTTGGGAATGCGGTTCCCCACCATTTCATCCGAGCGTGTCGAGGCGGTCATGGATGCACGCGCGGACCTAGCCACCATCGGCGGCGGTTCCCATGGCGGCGCGGTGTACTCTCTGGCTGACGCCGCGGCTGCTGTACTCGCGACCGCTGTGAACGCCGACGGGTCCGGGCCTGTGACCGCCGAGTCGTCCATCCACTTCCTTGAGCCCGCGATCGGAACACTGACCGCGACCGCCGTTCCTGTTCGGGCGGGGCGTCGTTCTGTTGTCGTCGCCATTGAGGTACGCCGCGAAGATGGTGAAATCTGCGCTGTGTCGACCCAGACTGTCGCTCTTGTCCGCATGGGCTGACGTCAGGTCTGTCTCCTGAGACAGAGTTCTGGCCGTGCCTTTGGAACGTTTGGTGGCCCCCGGGGTGGCCTGGGCCTGACTGACGCTGGCCCGGCGCATGCTCGTATGTTGTGAGCCTACGTTTGCGCGGTGGTCGAAGAGATTCTCGGACGGTGCGAGGTGCCGGCAACCGTCAACTATGTGGACGGGAGACGGTGCGCCGGTCAAAGTGGCTGTAATCGACCTTTCGCCGGAGGTCGCCCTCTGAGCCTCGCCGAGGCCATCAGCGTGCGATGGCCCGCAGGTCGTTGACCAGCGCCGCGAGTTGCTCCGGCGCCTGCAGATGAGCCAGGTGGCCCTGGCCGGCAAGCTCGTGGATACTGGCGTGTGGAACCCGGCGAGCGACGTCCTCAAACGAGGTGCCGTAGGGCGCCCTCCCGCGGTTCAGCTCGCCGACGATCAGGTCGACATGTCCGGCTCCGGCGGCGAGCGTTCCCATCTTCGACGCCTGATTGATGGCGAGGGTCTCGTCGTAGATCGGGGAACTCAAACGCAGCATCTCAGCCCATATCGCATCCTGAGTGCGAAGCGCACCGACAGCCGCCTCGCTCATACCGGCGACTTGCTGCAGCGCGACTTCCACGCCCCGGTCTAGGTCCAATACCGTTCAGTTAAGGTTACGACGGTGTAGTTTGGTGGCATGCCGCGTGCTGGATGGAGGAAGCCGGAGACCGAGCGACGCTTGTCTGATCTGGTGTCGGTGGGGGTGCTGACGCGGGTGTTCCCGCCGGAGTTGGTCGACGATGTGATCGCCAAAGTGGGGCGGACCGAGCGTCGGCATCGGTCGTTGCCGGCGCGGGTGATGGCGTACTTCTCGATCGGGATGGCGCTGTACTCGGAGGGCTCTTATGAGGACGTGCTGGCTCAGTTGACCGATGGTCTTTCGTGGGCCTCGGGCTGGACCGAGGAGTACTCCCCGCCGAGCAAGTCCGCGATCTTCCAGGCCCGGGCCAGGCTGGGCGCTGAACCGCTGAAGGAGTTGTTCGAGCGGGTTGCCAAGCCGATCGGCACCGATGAGATGCCAGGAGTCTGGCTCGCCGGTCGGCGGCTGGTTGCGATCGACGGCACGTGTCTCGATGTCGCCGACACGGCAGTCAATGCCGAGCACTTCGGCCGGCCGGGGGTGAACAAGGGCGAGCAGGCAGCCTTCCCCCAGGCTCGCGTGGTCGCGTTGGCCGAGTGTGGCACGCACGCGGTGTTCGCCGCCGAGGTCGGCACCTACTCGACATCCGAGGCCGTCTTTGCTGATCGTCTCGTGGACCGGTTGGCGCCAGGGATGCTGCTGACCGCGGATCGCGGGTTCTTCTCCTACGCCCTGTGGCGCAAGGCAATCGCGACCGGGGCGGACCTGCTGTGGCGGATCCGCACCGACAAATCCGCCCCCAAGCCGGTCCATGTCGAAGACCTGCCCGACGGCTCCTGGCTGGCCGACCTACAACAGACCCACTCCAAGGCCGCGCGGGCTGCGGAGCCGATGCGAGTGCGCGTCATCGACTACACCCTCGACGACGGCCGCGAGAACACCACGTCGTATCGGCTCTTCACCACCATCGTGGACCCGGGCGAGGCGAGCGCGACCGATCTGGCCGCGGCCTACGCGCAACGGTGGGAGATCGAGTCGACCTTCGACGAGCTCAAGACCCACCAACGCGGCCCGAGGACTGTGCTGCGATCCAAGTCGCCGGACCTGGTGCTCCAGGAGATCTGGGGCCACCTGTGCTGCCACTTCGCGATCCGCTCGCTGATGGCCGAAGCCGCCGCACACTCCGGGCATGATCCCGACCGGGTCAGCTTCGTTGCCGCGCTACGGATCACCCGCCAGACCCTCGCCCACCCGGGCGCCTTTCCCCCCTGACCAGCATGGGCGAGACAGTCCCGGCTGGCTGGACTTCCTACGCCGGCTGCTGCGACGACTCAACCCAGAGCGGCGACGACGGGCAGCACCGCGCGTCGTGAAGAGGAAGTACACCAAGTGGCACGTCAAACGCGCCGCCCACGCCACCTGGCCCCAACCCGGCAACACCACAACCATCTCCGTCGCGCGGCTAACTGAACGGTATTGGGTCTAGGTCGCCGCGATCGTGAGCGGTGCGCAGGTCGTGGAGGGCGCCTGCACCGAACGGCGACATCACTGGTTCGTACGCAATCACGTGCGGCACCGAGATCGTGCTGGCGAGGTGGAGAACGATCAGGCCCCCGTAGCTCCAGCCGATCAGTGTCTGCACATCGGCGAACTCGCTCACGACAGTTGCTGCGTCGCTGACTTCGGTCTCCAGACTGTAGGCGGCACCCAGAGGGCCTGACGGCTCACGCCCGCGACGGTTTACCACCGCGTGTCAATGGCCAAGTTGAGGTCCCCGCTGGTGGCCAACTAAAGGTCCCCACCCTTCGCTCGGGGTTCAGCTGGTCGTGAGTCGGGTTCCTCCCTTCGCTCGGGCCTGTCGCATGCGGTAGGAGTCGCCGTCGGTGACGACGGTGTGGCAGTGGTGCAGGAGCCGGTCGAGCATGCTGACCGCGGTGGTGTGCTCGGGCAGGAACCGTCCCCAGGACTCGAAGGGCCAGTGGGACGCGATGCCGAGCGACCTGCGTTCGTAGGCGGCTGCGACGAACCGGAACAGCAACTGGGCGCCGGTGTCGTCCAGGGGCGCGAACCCGAGCTCGTCGACGAGGACGAGGTCGTTGCGCAGCAGGGTCTCGATGAGCTTTCCGACGCTGTTGTCGGCCAGCCCGCGGTAGAGGGTCTCGACGAGCTCGGCGGCGGTGAAGTACCGGACCCGATGACCGTGCTCGACGGCGGCGATGCCGAGTGCGATGAGGGTGTGGGACTTCCCGGTGCCGGCCGGGCCGATCATGCACACGTTCTCGGCTGCGCGGATCCACTCCAACGAGGAGAGGTAGTCGAACGTCGCTGGTGGGATCGAGGACGCTGCGACGTCGAACTCCTCGAGCGTCTTCCTCACAGGGAAGGCTGCTTGCCGCATCCTGGTGCGGACGTTGGACTCCTCACGCGAGGCGATCTCGGCCTCGATGAGGGTGCGGAGGAACTCCTCGGGCTTCCACCGTTGGGTCTTCGCGGTGACCAGCAGCTCGGGTGCCAGCCGGCGCATCGCGGCCATCTTCAACCGCTTCAATCCCTCGTTCAGGTCCGTCGGCAGCGGTGGTGGGGTCGACGCGGTCACGACACCTCACCCCCATCCGTCCCGTCGATCCGGTAGGCGTCCAGCGACCGTGTGGGCACCGTGGGCAGGGTCATCACCAGCGCCTGCCCCGCGGCGGTCGGCCGGGGTGCGTGGCCGTTGGTGGCCAGGATCGAACGGACGTCGTCGGCACGCCACCGCCCGAACGCCACCGCCCGAACGCGACCGCCCGTTCGAGTGCGGCCAGCAGTGGTTCGGTGCCATGGGCGGCGGCCAGGGTGAGGATCTCGGCGATCTCGCTGCCCAGCTTGGTCACACCCGCGGCCGCGGCGCCGGTCAGGAACGCCTCGGCGACTGGCCCCAACTCCAGGAACTCCCGCTCGACTACCGTCTTGGGGCGTGCTCCGCGACGCGGAGTGTCCGGGCGTGGCCGGTCGTAGTGGGCATCGACGACCGAGGTCTCGCCCGGCGCCACCAACTGGTGTTCGGCGTGGACCTCGCCGGTGACCGGCTCGACCACTCGCAGCACCCGGTCCCGCTCGTCGACCAGCACCGTGACCGTGGCCCCGATCAGCCGGTTCGGGACCGAGTAGCGCGCTGAGGCGAACCGGATGCAGGACAGCTTGTCGACCTTGCGGGTGATCGGCTTCGAACCGACCTCCAGCCGCAGCGACGGCAACTCACCGAGCAGCTCCCGCTCCGTGTCGAGCCGCTCGGCCGGGATCGCGTGGATCTCGCTATGGCAACGACCATTCACCTCCTCACACCACGCCACGGCGCGGGCGTTGAGCCCCGCGATGCCCTCAGCCCACGGGTCCTCGCCAAGAACAGGGTCGAGCTCGAGCGGGACCAGCAGGTCGTCCTTGGCGTAGCCGACCAGGTTCTCCACGATGCCCTTGGACTCCGGGTCCGCGCCATGACAGAAGTCGGGCCGGAACCGGTAGTGGGTCGCGAACCGGACGTAGTCCGGTGCAGGCACGACGACGTTCGCGACCACCCCTCCCTTCAGGCACCCCATCCGGTCGGCCAGCACGACCTTCGGGACCCCGCCGAGAACCTCGAAGCACTCCGCCAACATCCCCAGCGTCGTGGCCTGCTGCTCATCGGCGGCGAACCGGACGAACCGGAACCGTGACCACGCCAGCACAGCACAGAACACGTGGACCTTCCGCCCGCCGATGATCTCCTCGCCCCAGTCGATCGCGAGGACCTCACCCGGCGACCACACCGCCGGACGCCGGCCACCGGCACGGGCATGACCCCGTCGCCACTCGCTCTTGGCCTGGGCGACCAGCCGCCGGAAGTTGCGGTCCGACCCCGCATAGCCGGCAGCGCGCGCCGCCGGCAGTAGCCGCTTCGCGCTGATCTTCCCCGCGGTCTTCTTCACACTCTCCGCGACCAGGTCGGCGACCCCGTCGTAGTTCCTGGCTCGCGGCGCCCGCACCTGCGGACTCCCACCCTGGCTGGCCAGCTCGTGCGCGGTGATGATCCGCTTCACCGTCTTATGGGTCGTGCCGCAGATCTCTGCGGCTCCCCGGTAGGTGCCTACGTCTCGGTAGGCGGCAATCACGTCCATTCGTTCCTTCGCGTTCTTCAATGGAAGCCCCTGCGTGGTGCTCGGTGACTGGTTGGCACCGCCACCGTCACCACGCAGGGCCCTCACGTCGGCTACGACACGCGAAGGGTGGGGACTTCTATCTGGCCACCAGTGGGGACCTTGACCTGGCCACCAGTGGGGACTTTTTCATGGCCACGGACAGGCGTCACTGAGCCAGAAACTCGTCGAGCGCCGCGCGCTCCGCCGCGGTCAGCGGCGTGCGTGCGTGCCGCAGCCGGGCGGCGTCCTCGAGCGGCTTCACGCCCGCAGCCAAGGCCGCGCTGCTGAGCTTGCCGGGACGCAGCGTCACCACCTGCCCCGGACCGACCTCGATCTGAGCGTCCTCGCCCAACAACGCTGCCACGTCAGCGGGTACGCTCAACTCTTCCGCCGCGGCGGGGACAACTCGCACGTGGCGAGCAAGAGCAGGCTCGGACATGTACACAGTCTAGTAGGGTGTCGCTTCTTATTCTTGCTGTTTTGGGTAGAGGTGTCGGAGTTTGATTCGTGCGTCGTCGGTGGTGAAGTGCCAGTTGACTTTCCGCTGATCGGCGTTGACGTCGGCCTGCCAGGCGGCGAGTTCGGTGTTGAGGACGTCGAGGTCGCTGATGCGGCGGTCCAGGCATTGCCGGGTCAGCGCGGAGAGCTCGATCTCGGCGATGTTGAGCCAGGAGCCGTGCTTGGGGGTGTGGTGGATCTCGAGGCGTTGCGCGAGGGCGAACGCCCTGTCGGGTTCGAATGCCTCGTAGAGGGATCCGATGTTGTGGGTGTTGAGGTTGTCCATCACCAGCACCACCTGCTCGGCGTCGGGGTAGTCGACCTCCAAGAGCTGCTGGACCTGGTGAGCCCAGTCGACCTTGGTCCTACGCGGTTGCGCGTCCACCCGCCGCCAACCGGCCAACGGTTCGACCCAGCAGAAGATGGAACAGGTTCCGTGCCGCACGTACTCGCTGTCCTCTTTCAGGTCGTGTCCAGGCTCGGCGGGAATCGGGTCGCGGGCATGGTTGAGCAGCTGGTAAGGCTTCTCGTCCATGCACACCACCGGTCGGCACCGGTTGTAGCCGCGGGCATAGACCGCCAGCACATCCTCCATCGCCGCCGCGAACGCTGCGTTCTGCTTTGGCGGGATGGTCCAGCACTTCTTCAGATGAGGACGAAGCTCTGTTTTTTGGCTCTTGTGACGCATCCGTGGGTGCTTGAGCGCGCCTGAAACGTGAGCACGCCGTTCCCTGTCTAGGTTTCTGAGCTGTTGAGGAACCGAAACCAGTGAGCGGAGAACGGCGTGCAGAACGCCACCTTATGGCGCGCCCTGTTGGGGGTCGAGAAGACGGTCGTGGAGGACATCGAGTTCGACGAGGACGAAGAGCTGTTGGTGGCCCATGTGCGGCCGCGGAAGCGTGCTCGCGGTCGTTGTGGACGGTGCGGGCGACCTTCGCCTGGCTACGACGCCGGAGAAGGCCGGCGACGGTGGCGGGCACTGGACCTAGGCACGATCCAGGTCGTGCTCGAGGCGGACGCACCGCGGGTGAGGTGTCTCGAACATGGCCCGACGGTCGTCGCGGTGCCCTGGGCACGGCACGCGGCCGGCCACACAGTCGTGTTCGACGAGCAGGTGGCCTGGTTGGCCACCCAGTGCTCGAAGAGCGCGGTGGTCGAGCTGATGCGGATCGCCTGGCGCACCGTCGGCGCGATCATCACCCGGGTCTGGGCCGACGTCGAAGCCCTGCACGACCGGTTCGCGGACCTGCGACGGCTGGGGATCGATGAGATTTCGTACAAGCGCGGGCACCGATATCTGACCGTGGTCGTCGACCACGACAGTGGTCGGCTGGTGTGGGCCGCACCGGGCCGTGACAAGGCAACCCTGGAGAAGTTCTTCGACGCCCTCGGCCCCGAGCGCAGCGCCCAGATCACCCACATCTCTGCAGACGGGGCGGACTGGATCAGCACGGTGGTCGCACAGCGGTGTCCGAACGCGGTGCGCTGCGCTGATCCGTTCCACGTTGTCCGCTGGGCCACCGACGCGCTGGACGAGGTCCGCCGGCAGGCCTGGAACGAGGCCCGTGGCGCCGTCACCCAGCGCCGCGCCGGACGAGCCAGCGGCCAGGCGAAGGCACTCAAACACGCCAGGTTCGCGTTGTGGAAGAACCCCGAGAACCTCACCCTCCGGCAGCGGGCCAAGCTCGCCTGGGTCGCCAAGACCGATCCGCGCCTGCACCGCGCCTACCTGCTCAAGGAAGGCCTCCGGCTGGTGTTCCAGCTCCCGCACGACGAGGCCGAAGAGGCCCTCGACGTCTGGATCGGCTGGGCCCGTCGCTGTCGGATCTCGGCCTTCGTCGATCTGCAACGCCGGATCGTCAAGCACCGAGCCTCTATCCTCGCCGCGATCGAGCACGGCCTGTCCAATGGACGCATCGAGTCGGTAAACACCAAGATCCGACCGATCACCCGGGTCGCCTTCGGCTTCCGCTCACCCGAAGCCCTGATCGCCTTGGCCATGCTCAACCTCGGCGGCCACCCACCAGTGCTCCCCGGCCGCAAATGACCCACGGAAGGGTCAGGAGAGCCTGTTTTTTTAACACCCGGCCGATGGTGGAGTGGTCCAGATCCGGGATGTCATCGACCAGCGCGACGTGCTTCTCCAGCAGCCGCAACGACCACCGCGAGCGCCCCTCGGGCGGGCTGGTGCAGGCCAACGCGATCAGTCGGGCCTCGACCTCACCAGTGATCTGCGAGGGCACCGGCGGGAACTGGCGCGGCTTACGCCCGACGGTGAACCACGCATCACCACCGGACTCCACGAACCGCTTGGAAACCAGGCGGATCGTCTCGCAGGACACGCCGAGCCGCTGCGCGATCACCGCGCGAGCCTCGACCGGCCCAGGCGCCGCGTCACCGGTGTCCAGTGCGAGCAGCACCCGCGCACGACGCACCAGCGACACCGACTGCACGCCGCTGCGGGTCACACGCTCCAGCTCTTCACGATCTTCCGGCGACAACACCACCGGGTACTTCTTCTGCGACGACACGACACACGTCCTGACTGGCAGGTGAAAGGGGAAGATCCCGCCAGATCCCAAACTGCACCAAACGCAACCACTATTAGCGGCGACACGCTACTAGGCGACGGCCAGCAGGCGACGCGAGCCTTATCGTTGACCGTCCTCCCTTCCTTGATGCCCGGACGGCGAAGCCAAGGCCAACACGAGTCTCCATGGCCGGCCGCTCCGAGGAGTCAGTGGGCCGATGGGGTCAAGAACTTCCCCCCGTATTCCCCCCAGACAACCGAAATCCGCCGGATTCAGCCGGACATGACCGGACAACAGCACCCACTCGCCACCCGGGCCGCATGGAGTCAAAACAGCAGGTCAGAGGCACAATTCACGCTCACAGACGGCACGGTACGATCACTCCGGGCCCCCGTAGCTCAGTGGATAGAGCAGCCGCCTCCTAAGCGAAAGGTCGCAAGTTCGACTCTTGCCTGGGGCACCAAAGTGTTCATATCCGAACCATCGTCCTTTGCCGGACACCTCGCCGCCGGCACGCCTGAGCAGGAGAGGGTCCGTGCGGCCGTGAGCGATTGGTGACACCGACGGCACGCTGACCACGGCATCGCGAAATCCCGGGCCGCCAGCATTCTCGGGTGGCCAGCTCAGCTCTCGACCTACCGACCGATGTGACCGTAACGTGGCACCAGGCCCGCCGACTGGCTCATCGCGCCGGCGGGATGATGGCGGCCGCGTACGAGCGCAGCGCTGTGCTGCCGCTCGCGCAGGCCCACGGCCCTTCGCGCCGCGAAGGACCTGACGGCGCGCGTCCCGGTGCCCGGATTCGATGCGGCGGCGATGGACGGCTGGGCGGTCGCGGGGCTCGGTCCATGGCTGCTCGGCGACGCGCTGCTCGCCGGCGAGGCACCGGCCGCCTCGTCCCTCGAGCCCGGCTGGGCTCGTCCGATCACCACCGGCGCGGTCGTGCCGGCCGGGACGGACGCCGTGCTCCGCAGCGAGCATGGTCGGGTCGGTGGCGGGGTGCTTCACGCCGACCGTCCGCCGCGCCCCGGCGCGGACATCCGATGGCGGGGTGAGGAGGTCGCCGCGGGTGAGGTGCTCGTCGGGCGGGGCGCCCTCCTGACGCCACCACGGCTCGGGCTGCTGGCCGCGGCCGGGTACGACGACGCGCGGGTCGTCGCGCCGCTGCCGGCGGCACTGGTGACGCTGGGCGACGAGGTCCGCACGACCGGCGTACCCGCGGCGGGCACGGTCCGGGACGTCTTCGGGGTCGCTCTGCCGCCGCTCCTGCAGGACCTCGGCCTCTCGTTGGCCCGTCAGCTCCTGTGCCCGGACGACAGGGACGCCACGGTCGACGCGCTCACCACGGCGCTGAGGGCCGCGCCGCTGGTGCTCACGACGGGAGGCAGCTCACGGGGGCCGGTCGATCACGCGGCCGCGGCGTTGGACGCGATCGGCGCGCGGCCGCTGTTCACCGGGGTGGGAATGCGGCCCGGACATCCGACCAAGCTGCACGTGACCGACGACCACCGCGTGATCGTGACCCTGCCGGGGACCCCGCTCGCCGGGTTCACGGGCATCGCCTCCCTGCTCCAGCAGGCCGCCGACCCGGTCGGCGAGTCGATGCCGGACTGGCGGATCATCGCCGAGGTCGCCTGCGCATGGGGTACGCCGAGGCGTTCACCTACGGCGACGTCGAGGAGGTCTTCGAGGAGCTCAAGGCGTTCTGGAACCCCCGGACCGGCTACGACCTGCGCGGCGTCACCTACGACCGGCTGCGTCGTACCCCGGTCCAGTGGCCCAGCCCGCCTGCCGACGCCGAGCACGACGGGACCGACGACGGCCGCAACCCGATCCGGTACCTCAACGACGGCACCAGCCAGCACCTGCTCGAGCGCGAGGACGGCACCCGGCCCCGGCTCGCCTTCGCCACGAGGACGGGCCGGGCGGTGTTCTTCCCGCGACCGCACATGGACGCGAAGGAGATGCCGGACGACGACTACCCGTTCCTTCTCAACACCGGCCGCCTGCAGCACCAGTGGCACACCATGACCAAGACCGGCAAGGTCGCCAAGCTGAACAAGCTCAACCCCGAGCCCTTCGTCGAGATCCACCCGCTCGACGCGGCGCGCCTGGAGATCGGCGACGGCGACAGCGTCGAGATCGCGTCCCGCCGCGGACGCGCCGTCCTGCCGGCCGCGATCACCGACCGGGTGCAGGTGGGCAGCCTGTTCGCGCCGTTCCACTGGAACGACAGCTTCGGTGAGTACCTCGCGGTCAACGCCGTCACCAACGATGCCGTCGACCCGCTCTCGTTCCAGCCGGAGTTCAAGGTCGCCGCGGTCACCGTGACCAAGGTCGCCAGCGCTGCCGCTGCCGTGCCCGCTCCAGCCGCCGCGCCCGCACCGGACGTCACCACGGCCGTCGTCCTCCAGGGCCTCG
The DNA here is from genome assembly GCF_054954065.1 of Nocardioides sp. S5-5. Classification (NCBI taxonomy): domain Bacteria; kingdom Bacillati; phylum Actinomycetota; class Actinomycetes; order Propionibacteriales; family Nocardioidaceae; genus Nocardioides; species Nocardioides sp. S5-5. The sequence continues at coordinate 841,839 of NZ_CP199913.1, read as the reverse complement.
GCCTGGCACCGGTGCCCCGACCACTCCTGACCGAGGAGCAGAGCCACTACCTCCAGGGCCTGCTGTGGGCGCGCGCCCAGGACGGCGCCGCCGGGCTCCGCACCCTCCCGCCGACCGCGCCGTTCGAGCCCACCACGCGGGCCTGGCTTGACGGCATGCTCGCCGGCCTCGCCACGCCGGCGCCCACGACCGGGCCACCGCGCCTACCCCACCGACGCAGCCGGGGGTCCTCGTGCTCTGGGCCTCCCAGACCGGCAACGCCGAGGAGCACGCCGTCGCCTACGCCGACAAGCTGCGCAGCAGCGGTCACGAGGTGGACCTGGTCGACATGGACGAGTACGACGTCGCCGCGCTCCCCTCCACCGGCATCGTCCTGCTGGTCAGCAGCACGTTCGGCGACGGCGAGTCCCCCGACAACGGCGAGGCCTTCTGGAGCGCGCTCGCCGCCGACGGCGTGCCCCGCCTCGAGAGCGTGCGGTACGCCGTCCTGGCGTTCGGCGACTCCAGCTACGACGACTTCTGCGGCCACGGCCGCCGCCTCGACGCCCGGATGGCCGAGCTCGGCGCGGCGCCGATCACCGAGCGTGCCGACTGCGAGCCCGGCGACAGCGAGCCCGCGAACGCCTGGTTCGCCCGGGTGGCCGCCGGGATCGCCCCCACCTCGCCCCCGCCGGTCGCCACCCCCACGGCGGTACCCGGCCCGTCGTACGGGCGCCAGGCACCGCTGCTGACCCGCGTCGTCCGCAACCAGGCGCTCGGCGGCTCCGGCTCGACCAAGGACGTGCGCCAGTTCGGCTTCGCGACCGCGCCCGGCTTCACCTACCGGGCCGGCGACGCGCTGAGCGTGCGACCGCTCAACAGCCCCGCCGCGGTCGACTCCTGGCTCGCGCGCACCGGCCTCGACGGCGACACCGCGGTCGACCTCGACGGCGTCGGGACCGTGTCCCTGCGCGAGGCCGCCACCCGCCACCTCGAGATCGTCAACATCACCACCGACCTGCTCCGCTTCGTCAACGAGCGCGCCGGCGACCGCGACCTGGCCACCCTGCTCCGCTCCGGCAACAAGATGAGCCTCCAGCAGTGGCTGTGGGGCAAGCAGGCCGTCGACGTCCTCGCGGCGTACCCCACCACCGCTTCGGTCGAGGACTGGCTCACCGTGCTCAAGCGGCTCCAGCCCCGTCTCTACTCGATCTCGTCCAGCCCGATGGCCCATCCCGACGAGGTGCAGCTCACCGTATCCGCCGTGCGCTTCGAGTACGACGGGCAGGTCCGCAACGGGGTGTGCTCGACCTTCCTCGCCGACCACAGCGACGACGCGGACGTGCCCGTCTTCGTCCAGCCCACCGGCCACTTCCGGCCGCCGGAGTCGGCCGACACCCCGATGCTCATGGTCGGCCCCGGCGCCGGGATCGCGCCCTTCCGCGGCTTCCTCCAGGAGCGCCAGGCACTGGGGCACCCGGCCCCAACTGGCTGTTCTTCGGCGACCGGAACTCCGAGACCGACTTCTACTACCGTGACGAGCTGGAGTCGTGGCGCGACGGATTCCTGACCCACCTCACCCTCGCCTTCTCCCGCGACCAGCGCCAGAAGGTCTACGTCCAAGACCGGCTCCGCGAGCACGGCGCCCAGGTGTGGGCGTGGCTCGAGCAGGGCGCCCACCTCTACGTGTGCGGCGACGCCAGCCGGATGGCCAAGGACGTCGACCAGGCGCTCCACGACATCGCCCGGGTCCACGGGCGGCTGAGCGACGACAACGCGGCCAGGTATGTCAAGGCCATGGCGAAGGACAAACGGTACGTCCGCGACGTCTACTGATCGGAGGTCGAGGAGCTGCTCGTGAGGCCGCAGCGGACGACCGGACATCAGCCGGGCCCCGGGGACCCTGGGCAGCCGGAGGTCGAGAGGCGACCGTGGTGTCATGCTCGCCGACGTCCCCCCTCTCGCGCAGTCGCTGCCCCCGCTCTTCAGCCTCCGCGGCGACGTCGTCGTCATCACCGGCGCGAGCTCGGGCCTCGGCCTGCGCTTCGCGCACGTCGCGGCGGCGGCCGGCGCGACCCTCGTACTCGGCGCACGGCGCATCGATCGCCTGATGACGGCTGCCGAGGAGCTGCGGGCGCATGGCGGCATGGTCGAGATCCGGGAGACGGACGTCGGTGACCCGGACCAGTGCCGGGCACTGGCCCGGGTGGCCACCGAGCGGTTCGGACGGGTGGACGTCCTGGTCAACAACGCGGGCACCGCCAACGCGCGGCCGGCGTCGGAGGAGGCGCCGGACGACTTCCGGCGCGTCGTCGACGTCAATCTCAATGCGGCGTTCTGGATGTCCCAGGCATGCGCCGACGCGATGCCTCCCGGCTCGAGCATCGTGAACGTCGCGAGCGTGCATGGCCTCGTCGCGTCACGGTTCCCGCAGGCCTCGTACGCCGCCAGCAAGGCCGGACTCATCGGGCTGACGCGCGACCTCGCGCAGCAGTGGTCGCGAACCAAGGGGATCCGGGTGAACGCGCTGTGCCCGGGCTACTTCCACAGCGAGCTGACGGCGCGGGGCACGGGGGCATTGACCGCGATGGTCGAGCAGCACAGCATGCTGGGTCGGTTCGGCGAGCTCCACGAGCTCGACGCCGCGCTGCTGTTCCTCGCCAGCTCGGCGTCGTCCTACGTGACCGGAACGACACTGCTGGTCGACGGGGGCCTCGCCGCGGTCTGATCCCGTTCAGGACAGCAGGCCGGCGACGATCTCGATGTCGTCCGGCCGGCAGCGCACGACGTACGTCGTCAGCACCGACGAGCGCCAGCGCGGCAGCTCGGCCCTGATCTTCGACGGCGGACCGATGAGCGCGATCGCCTCCACCATCTCGACCGGGACAGCCGCCGCGGCCGCCTCCTTGTCCCCGCCCAGGTAGAGGTCCTGGATTCGGTCGCACTCGTGCCCGAAGCCCATCCTGACGAAGGCGTCGCGGTGGAAGTTCGCGGTCCGCGCGCCCATCCCACCCACGTAGAGCGCCAGCGCGGGCCGCAGCTCATCGGCACAGGCCTCGAGGTCGTCGCCCACGAACACCGGAACCTGCCCGGCCACCTCGAAGTCCTCGGGACGGCGGTGGCTGCCGCGCTCGAACCCTCGCCCGAGCTGCTCGCGGTACCACTCGTCCTGGTCGGGCGCGAAGAACACAGGCAGCCAGCCGTCGCCGATCTCCGCTGCCAGCGCGATGCTCTGCGGCCCCTCGGCGCCGAGCAGGATCGGAATCCGCTCGCGCAGCGGGTGGATCATCGACTTCAGCGGCTTGCCGAGGCCGGAGCCCCCGAGCGCCGGGAGGCGGTAGTGCTCCCCCGGATAGGTGGTGGGGCCGTGCCGTTCGATGATCGAGCGCACGATGGCGACGTACTCCCGCAGCTGGGCCAGCGGCTTGACGAACGGCCGCCCGTGCCAGCCCTCCACCACCTGCGGCCCGGAGACGCCCAGGCCGAGGGCGACGCGTCCACCAGTCAGGTGGTCGAGCGTCATGGCGCTCATCGCCGTCGCCGCGGGCGAGCGAGCGGCGATCTGGGCGACGGCGGTCCCCAGCCGGATCCTCGATGTGTCGGAGCCGTGCCAGGCAAGCGGCGTGAAGCAGTCCGAGCCGTACGACTCCGCCGTCCAGACCGAGTCGTAGCCCGCGGCCTCGGCGCGACGGACCCGATCGCCGACATCGGTGGGCATGGTGCGCTCCCAGTAGCTGAGCCGGAGCCCGAGCCGCGGGCCAGCGCCGGTCTCAGCGCCCATAGGCCGGCATGCCGTAGCCGCGTTGGGCGATGACGTCGCGCAGGATCTCGTTGGAGCCGCCGCCGAACTTCAGGACAGGGGCGTAGCGGTACATCCGCTCGTAGGCACCCCCTGCGATGGCGTCGACGCTTCTGCGGCTCAGCAGTCCGTCGACTCCCAGGATCTGCGTCGCCACGTGAGCGATGCGCTGGCAGAGCTCCGTGGCGTAGATCTTCTGAGCGGTCACCTCGATAGTCGGGATCCCGCCCGACGTGAGCAGTGAGGCCCCCTGCAGGCGAGCAGCTCAGCGACCTCGACGTCGGCGTCGAGCTGGGCGAGCTTGTGTCGCGTGAGCGGGTCGTCGACCGGAACCAGGCCGTCGGGGCGTGGCTGCTGGGCAAGCGCGAGCAGGTCGTCCACCGCACGGCGATAGCGGCCGGCGTTGGAGATCGTGGACCGCTCCAGGTCGAGGGCGCCGGTGATGTACTGCCAACCGCGGTTGAGCTCCCCGATCAGGTTGCTCCGCGGCACTCGTACACCGTCGAAGAAAGTCTCGTTGGTGCGATAGTCGCACCACGTCTGGATCGGATGGACCTCCACGCCCGGAGTCGCGATCGGTACGACGATCACGGAGATGCCTCGGTGCTTGGGCGCGTCCGGGTCGGTCCGGACGCAGAGCCACTCGTGCGTGGCGAAGTGGGCGTAGCTGTTCCAGATCTTGTGCCCGTCGATCACCCACTCCTCGCCGTCGACGCGAGCACGGGTCCGCAGGCTCGCGAGATCGGAGCCCGCTTCCCGCTCGGAGTAGCCGACGGAGAAGATCAGGTCGCCACTCGCGATCGCGGGAAGGAACTCCTCACGGTTCCGGTCGGTCCCGTGGCGCAGGATCATGGGCGCGATCGACTCCACCGTCAAGTCGCGGCTCGGGGCGCCCGCGTACTCGAACTCGGTGAACATGATCTGCTGCTCGACCGGACCGAGACCGAGGCCGCCGAACTCCTTCGGCCACCCCACCCCGAACCAGCCGCGCTCCCCCACTCTCCGCCGAAACCGGAGGAACTCCGGACCTCCGGCGTCGTAGCCGAGATCCTCGCGCGAGCGCGGCGATCAGCACCGCGTCGGTGATGGTGGTCGGCGGCCGCGAGCTCCCCGCCTTCGACGACCTGCGGCTGATCCTCTGGCTGGCCGCCGCCGCGGCGCTGGCCACGGCCGCGATCGGCGTTCCCATGCTGCGCATGCGGGAGTACGTCGAGGAGGCCGACCGCTCGGGCGCTGAGAACACCGCGCAGTCCCACCTCGTGCGCGGCCGGGTGCTCGACAGCCACGGCACACCGCCGCGGCAGGCCGTGGTCACCGTGCTCACGTCTGCCGGGCTCACCGTCGACTGGGGACAGGCCGACGCCGAGGGAGGTTCACCGCGGCCGTGCCCCGGCCCGCCGCTCGGCACTCCCCTCGGCCCCGCCGTGCGGGACCAGGCCTGACGCCGGTCGGGCGTCGTACCCTGACCCCGTGACCCACCAGCCCGGCACCGGCTTCGAGCTCGGGCGTGACGGCACCGCCTGGATCGTGGCCGGCGTCGACGGGAGCGTGACCTCCGAGCGGGCGGGCGCGTACGCCGCCGGCCTGGCCCGCCGGCAGGGCAGCCGGCTGGCGCTGGTCCTGGCCCGCGACCTCAGCGTGGAGGCCTCGCTCGGCCAGGAGCAGGCGGTGCGCGCAGCGATCGAGGGGCAGGACGAGATCGAGCGCGAGCTGCGCCGGGCGATCGCGACCACCAGTTGGCCGGTCGACGTGGAGCTGTTCGTGCGGACCGGCCCACCCGCGCGGGTGATCGCCGAGGTCAGCGAGGAGCTGTCGGCCGGTCTCGTGGTGCTCGGCTCGTCGCGCCAGCACGCGTACCTGCGGCCCGGCGGTCCACTGCCGGTCCAGCTGATGCGGCTGCGTCGCTGGCCGGTCCTGGTGGTGCCGTGAGCGGGTGGCCCAGCAGCACCGGCATCAGCGCGCGGACCTGGGCGCGCAGGTCGTCGAGCACACCCTCCCGCTCGCACAGGTAGCCGAGCAGCGCCTGCTGGAACAGGCCGTCGAGCAGGCCGTAGGCGACATGGGGGGTCATCGCGGCGGGGCGGCCGGCGAGGTCGGCGTACGTCGACACGACCCGCCAGACCATGTCCTCGAGCGTCTGGTCGATCTGGAGGACGGCCTCGCGCAGGCTCTCCTCGAACATGCTCTGGGAGCGCAGGTCGTACCAGAGACGGTGCATCGGCGCCTCGTCGACGATGGTCTCGACGAGCTTGTCGGCGAACGCCGCGACCAGGCCCTCGGCACTCGTCGCGTCGGCGACCACGTCGTCGTAGCGGTGGACACAGGTCGCCTTGTACTGGCGTACGCAGTAGACGATCAGGTCGAGCTTGTCGGTGAAGTAGTAGTGGACGACGCCGTGGGAGAACTCGGAGTTGTTGGCGATCTCGCGCAGGCTCGCGCGGGCGTAGCCGAGCTCGCCGAGGGTGCGCAGGGCCGAGTCGGCCAGGGCGCGGCGGCGCTCGTCGTGCTTGTCGGCGGGCGTACGACGCGCGGTCGCTGTCGTCATGGGGCCCGACCCTACCGCGCCCCTCCGGGTTCTCTGGACGATCGCCCAGATTTTTCTTGACGATTGTCAAGAGAAGTCTTGACAGTCGTCAAGGAGGCGGGGTTGTGTGGCCCACGTCACCCCATGTCGACGAAGGAGTCGCACACCATGACCGAAGCCGAACTGTCCGGGCGCACGGCGCTCGTCACCGGCGGCGCCCAGGGCCTGGGCCGGAAGTTCGCCGAGCACCTCGCAGCGGCCGGCGCGACCGTCGTGGTCGCCGACCTGCAAGACGACAAGGGAAAGACCGTCGCCGACGCGGTGGGCGGCGCCTTCGTTCACCTCGACGTCACCGACGACGCCTCCTGGGAGGCGGCCGTGGCCCAGGCGGTGCGCGAGACCGGCGGGCTCGACATCGTCGTCAACAACGCCGGCATCGAGATCGCCGGGCTCTTCGTCGACCTCGACCCCGACGTCGTCCGACGCATCCTCGACGTGAACGTGGTCGGCACCTCGCTCGGCATCAAGCACGCCTTCCGCACCATGGGGCCGGGCGGCGCGGCCGGGAAGGGCGGGGTCGTCATCAACATCGCGTCGGTCGCCGCGACGATAGCGTTCCCGGCGCTGTCGGCGTACTCCGCCTCCAAGTCGGCCGTCGACCGGATCACCCGGATCGCCGCGATGGAGAGCGGCAAGCTCGGGCTCGGCGTCCGGGTCAACTGCGTCTACCCGGGCCTGGTCCCCAACGAGATGGGCGCCGGCCTCGCCAACGAGATGACCGCCCTCGGCCTGTTCCCCTCACCCGAGGAGGCGGTGGCGGGCGTCGTCGCGCTGACCCCCTCGGGACGGCTGGCCACCGAGGACGAGATCGCCGACGCGGTCGCCTTCCTCGCCTCCGACCGGGCGCGGTTCGTCAACGGCGCCGGCCTCCCGGTCGACGGCGGAATGGGGATGTGAGATGACCACCGACAAGCCCGTCGTCGTCTACGGCGCCTCCGGCTACACCGGCCGGCTGATCTGCGAGTACCTGCGCGAGTTCGGCGTCCCCTTCGTCGCCGCCGGCCGCTCGGCCGACAAGCTCAAGGACTCGATGGACGCCCACGTCCCCGGCATCGAGACCGCCGACCACGAGGTGGTCGAGGTCGGCCACGCCGTCGAGGAGCTCACCGAGCTCTTCCGCGGCGCGTCCGTCGTGTGCAACACGGTCGGCCCGTTCAGCAAGCACGGCCCCGAGGTCGTCGAGGCCTGCCTGGCCGCCGGCACCCACTACCTCGACACCACCGGCGAGCAGGACTGGCTGATCACCTGCGAGGAGAGGTACGGCGCCGACTTCGCGGCCGCCGGACTGCTGCTCTCCCCCGGCATCGCGCAGATGTACACCACCGGCGAGATCGCGGCCGAGCTGTGCCTCGAGAGGCCGGGCCTGGACACCCTCGACATCGCGGTGTTCTGGGGAGGCTCCCCCACGATCGCCTCCACGCAGACCATCCTGGTCAACGCCGCGACGTCGCGAGCCCACTTCCTCCAGCAGAACCAGTACGTCGAGTTCGACCCCACGCAGGGCCTGGTGCCCCTGGTCGTACCCGGTCAGCACGAGCTCGCGCTCTCCCTGCCGTGGGGCGGCACCTCGCACCCGGTCTGGTACCGCAAGGACCCCCGCGTGGCGAACTGCAAGGCCCAGGGCGGTGTCTTCAACGCGGCGCTGATGAACGGCGTCCCGCAGATCGTCGCCGGCGCCCTGGAGGCGACCAAGGACATGTCGGAGTCGGAGCGCGACGAGGCGCTGACCGCGACCGCGGCGCAGGTGATGAACCAGATGCCGCCGCGCGAGAACCCCCGGCTCAACAAGTCGCTCGACTCGGTCCACGCCTCGGGACCGCTGGGCCGCGCGCACTGCGTGATCCACGGCAACCAGAACTACAAGCAGACCGGTCTGCTGCAGGCCTACGCGGCGTACTCGCTGCTCCAGCAGCCCCCGCTGCGGGTCGGGTTCGCCTCGGGCTGCAAGGCGTTCGGTCACCGCGCGCTCCTCGGCCAGCTGCGCGCGTTCGGCCTGGTCGCCGAGCCGGTGCTCACGGTCGAGGGCTGAGGAGAGCGGGCCGGTGCGACTGGTCGACTACCTGGACAAGGGGGCGTCGCTGGGGGGCGACGCGCCCTGCCTGGTCTGCGACGGGCGGACGTGGACGTACGACGAGGTGGGAGGCCTCGCCGATCGGATCGCGTCCGCCCTCGCAGGACAGGGCGTGCGGCCCGGCGACAAGGTCGCGATCCTGTCCGCGAACGACCCGGTGGCCTTCACCTGCGTCTTCGGGATCAGCAGCGCCGGGGCGGTGTGGTGCCCCATCAACCCACGCAACGAGGCCGACGAGAACCGCGAGCTGCTGGACCTGTTCGACTGTTCGGCGCTGGTCTTCCAGGCGTCCTACGCCGACCTCGTGGACCGGATCCGCGGCGACCTGCCGGCGATCACCACGCTGGTCTGCCTCGACGCGGACCTCGAGTGGGCGCTGTCCTGGGACGACTTCCTCGCCACCCCAGACGTCGAGGAGGTTGCGCAGCGACCGTCACGAGACGCCGGTCCAGACGACGACCTGGCCATGATCGTCGGCACCGGCGGCACCACCGGGCGGCCCAAGGGCGTGATGCTCACCGGCACCAACCTGGAGACGATGACGGCGCTCACCCTGATGAGCTACCCGTGGCCCGCGCGGCCCAACCGGCCGACGTACCTCGCCCTGGCTCCGCTCACCCACGCCGCCGGCGTGCTCTGCTTCCCGGTGCTCGCCTCCGGCGGGTCGATCGTGGTGATGCGGACGCCGGACGTCGGCGCCTTCCTGGACCTGGTGGCGTCGGAGCAGGTGACGCACACCTTCCTGCCGCCGACGCTGATCTACATGGTCCTCGACCATCCCGCCCTCGAGACCACCGACCTCAGCAGCCTCCAGTGCTTCTGGTACGGCGCCGCGCCGATGTCGGCCCGGCGGCTGGAGGAGGCGCTGACCCGGATCGGCCCGGTGATGGCCCAGCTGTTCGGCCAGACCGAGGCGCCGATGATGATCTCCACGATGGCGCCCCGCGACCACTACCGCGCCGACGGCTCGATCGCACTCGAGCGGCTCTCGTCGGCGGGCCGGCCGGCGCCGCTGGTGACGGTGGCGGTGATGGCCGACGACGGCAGCCTGCTCCCCGACGGCGAGCGGGGCGAGATCGTGGTGCGCAGCTCCCTGGTGATGCGCGGCTACTACCGGAACCCCGAGGCGACGGCCGAGGCGTCGGCACACGGCTGGCACCACACCGGCGACATCGGCTACCTCAGCAACGAACCGGGTGAGGAGGGCTTCCTCCACATCGTCGACCGGGCCAAGGACATGGTGATCACCGGCGGCTTCAACGTCTACTCCACCGAGGTCGAGCAGGCCCTGATGGCCCACCCCGCGATCGCCGACTGCGCGGTGGTCGGGCTGCCCGACGAGAAGTGGGGCGAGCGCCTCACCGCCGTCCTGCAGCTGCGAGCGGGCCACTCGGTCACGCCCGAGGACGTGCGAGCGTTCGTCAAGGAGCGGATCGGCAGCGTCAAGACGCCCAAGCAGGTGGAGATCTGGGCGGACCTGCCGCGCTCGAAGGTCGGCAAGGTGCTCAAGACGGAGATCAAGGCACAACTGGACCGACCGGCGGCCGCCGCCACCACGCCGAGGCACGCTCGATAGGCTCAGCCCGGGCCGTTAGCTCAGTTGGTAGAGCACCGGACTTTTAATCCGAGGGTCGTCGGTTCGAGCCCGACACGGCCTACCCCGACTGCCGCTGCGCGCACTCCGCGCACAGGCCGACCAGCTCCACCGTGTGACTGACCTCGGTGAACCCGTGCTCGTCGGCGACGGCGCGCGCCCACCGCTCGACCGCGGACCCGGTGATCTCGACGGTGCGGCCGCAGGAGCGGCAGACCAGGTGATGGTGGTGGGAGTCGCTGCAGCGGCGGTACGTCGCCTCGCCGGCCGGGTTGTGGCGTACGTCGACCTCGCCGCTCTCGGCCATCGCCTGCAGGGTGCGGTAGACCGTGGCCAGGCCCACCTTGTCGCCGGTGCGCCGCAGGCTGTCGTGGATCTCCTGCGCGCTCTGGAAGTCGGCGGCGCCGGCCAGGGCGTCGGTGATCGCCCGGCGCTGGCGGGTCGGCCGGAGCGCGGTCGGGCGCGCGTCGGTGTCGGGCACCGGGCCTCCTGGTGCGATCGGGTCGAACGGACTGGGAATCGATCTCAAATCTACCGTGTCCTCCGCGGGAGCCGGCCCGCATGGCTCGTTCGGGCCATCTGGACGGGACCGCCGGACCGAGGACGACCCGGGACCCACCCCGGTACCCTGGCCGCGGGAGAGGGAACGAGAGAGGAACTCGCTCGTGGGGAGCAAGGACGAGTTCGGGCCGGACACCGAGAGCATCCGGACCTGGCTGGACAAGCGCGGGACCTATGCCCGCGATGCCCGGGTCGTCGGCGCACCCCGTGGCGCCGTACCTCCGCCGACTCCCCCGCCGCCCGCCCCCGGCACGACGCCCCAGGGGCGCGCCGACTCGCTGAAGGCCGGCCGCTCGGTGCTCGACGCCCTCGGGGTCGAGACGCCGCCCGAGCCGCCCTCGCGGATCGCGCGGGCCGGTGGGCTCGACAGCACCGACCTAGGCCGCTCCGTCGTGGAGGCGCTGCGCGCCGACCTGCCGCGCAAGCCGAAGCCCGCGCCCCGCTCGGCTCCCCCGGCACCACCGCCCGCCCCGGATCCCGCCGACGTCCCGAGCCCCACGCGCCCGGCGCCGCCTCCGCGGGTGCGCAGCGAGCCCGAGGTCAAGCACGGCCGCTGGACCGAGCCCGAGGACAACCTGACCGCGCTCAACGCGAGCACCGACGCGCAGTTCCCGGTGCGCGGCGGCATCCGGCGCACCCTGTCCTGGGTGCTGCTCGCGGTGCTGATCGGCACCGGCGGGGCGTCGTACGCCGCCGCGAAGGAGCCGACCACCGCCTCGATCGGCGTCGCGGCGACCCTCGGCCTCCTGCTGCTCGTCGTGTGGGCGGTGCGTGCGGGCTGCACGACGACCGAGCTCGCCGTCCGGCGCGGCCAGCTGTCGATCACGCGCAACGGGCAGACCGAGCTGGTCGACCTGGCCAGCCCGTACACACCGATCGCGATCATCGGCGAGCCGGGCGAGCGCCACTGGACGGTGCTGATCGAGCGCGAAGGCCTGCCGCTGGTCGTGATCACCCGCTCGATGGTCGACCCGCACTGGTTCACGACCGTGCTCTACCGGCTCCGTCCCGGCCTGCGCCCGGGCGCCGACACGGTCACCCGGCCGTAGCGATCCAGAACCGCAGCTTGCCCTGGCGCTCGTCCTCGAACACCCCGCCGCCGGCCTCGATGGTGCGCCGCGACGCGTCGTTGTCGAGGTCGCAGGTGACCAGCACCCGCTCGATGCCGAGCCCGGCCGCCGCCCGGACCCCCAGGGCCAGTGCGCGCGAGGCATGGCCGCGGCGCCGGGCCGAGGGCCGCACGGCGTACCCGATGTGCCCGCCCTGGTCGAGCAGCCAGTCGTTGAGCAGGTGCCGCAGGTGCAGGAAGCCGACGACCTCGTCATTTGGCGCGCCGGTGCCATCGGTGATCCAGAAGTACGTCGACGGCACCCGGGTGCCGTCGAGGTCGGGGGCCGAGGTCAGCTCGGTCATCGCGACGTACGCCGCGCACCCGGCCTCGGTCGGCACCGGGGCGCCCTCCAGATTCCAGTGGCCGGAGCCGTGCATCTCGTCGGTCCCGCCGAAGTCCTCGACCATCGCCGCCCAGGACTGCCAGCGGGCGACGTCGGGAGGTACGAGCGCGGTCATGGCTCCCATCCCACCATCCCGGTCAACGGCTCTTTCTCACGACAGAACGAGAACGTGTTCTACTCTGACCCGCATGAACTGGCACCTCCCCGACACCGACGACACGCCCCCGGCCGTGGTGGAGCAGGAGGCGGCCGTCTGGCGCCCGCTCGCCGAGGTCGCCCGCGAGCTGGTCGACCTGTGCGTCACCTCGGACGTCGACGAGGCCGAGGTCGCCGCCGCCCGGGCCGACGTCGAGGCCGCGGTCGCCCGGCTGCGGAGGGTCCGTCGTACCCGCACGCTCGGGCAGGAGCACCTCACCGGCGGACGCCGCCGCCCCTGGGGCAACCCGGTCATCGGGCTGCGCAACCCCATCGCCCCACCGCTCGCCGTGACCAGCGACCCGGCAGGGCGGGCGGAGACGGACTTCCACTGCGGGGCGGCGTACGAGGGACCGCCGGGGCTGGTCCACGGCGGGGTGGTGTCGCTGATCCTCGACCAGATCCTCGGGCACGCCGTCGGCGCCGCAGGCCGCCCCGGCATGACCGGCACGCTGACCGTCGTCTACCGACAGGGCACTCCCCTCGGCGACCTGCGCGCCGAGGCGTGGATCGACCGCGAGGACGGCATCAAGACCTGGGCTCGGGCCCACCTGATCGGCCCGGCCGGCGTCACCGCCGAGGCCGAGGGGGTGTTCCTGCTGCCGCGGGCGATTCGGGAGCAGGTCAGCTGACTGGTCCGGCTTCTCATCCAGCCGGGCGTCACCCCCCGACCTTCACCCCACGCTTGTTCTCGTCCGAGAGCCGCGCCTCCTCGGCAGCCTGCGCCTCGAGCTCGGCCCGCCGCACCGCCTCGTCGTACTCACCGGGCTGGGAGACCAGGTCGGTGGCGCCGCGGGCGAGCCGCTGCAGGGCCACCCGGGCGAAGATCTGCTGCTCGGTGGAGGTGCGCTCGGAGCGGCCCTTGCCGATGAACGAGACGAACCAGTGCATCACCGCGGTGACCCGGTTCTTGAAGCCGGTGATGTAGAAGAGGTGGACGACCAGCCACATCAGCCAGGCGAGGATGCCGGTGAGCCGGAGCTTGCCGACCATCGCGACCGCGCGGAAGCGGCTGACGATCGCCATCGAGCCCTTGTCGAAGTACTTGAACGGCGGCTGCGCGGGCTTGCCCTGCAGGCGGCCCTCGATCTCCTTGGCGGCGTACTTCGCGCCCTGGATGGCCACCTGGGCGACACCGGGGAGGTTGTCGAGCGAGATCATGTCGCCGACGACGAACACCTCGGGGTAGCCCGGCAGGGTGAGGTCGGGGTTGACCGAGATCCGGCCCGCTCGGTCCAGGGGCGCGCCGGTCTGCTCCGACAGCGTCTTGCCGAGCTTGTTGGCCTGCACGCCCGCGGCCCACACCTTGGTGACCGCGTTGATGCGCTCCTCGGAGCCGTCCTTGTACTTCACCGTCAGGCCACGCTCGTCGACCTGGGAGACCAGCGCGCCGAGCATCACCTCGACGCCGAGTCGCTCGAGCTTCTCCTGGGTCCACTTGCCGAGCTTGTGACCGAACGGCGGCAGCACCTGCGGCGCCGCGTCGACCAGGATCACCCGCGCGTGCCGGGTCGAGATCGCCCGGAAGTCCCGGGTCAGGGTGCGGTGGGCGAGCTCGGCGATCTGACCGGCCATCTCGACGCCCGTCGGGCCGGCGCCGACGACGACGAAGGTCAGCAGGTGGTCGACGTTCTCACCGCGGGAGGCGCCGAGCTCGGCCATCTCGAAGGCGCCGAAGATCCGGCCGCGCAGCTCGAGGGCGTCGTCGATGCTCTTCATGCCGGGCGCGAACTCGGCGAAGTGGTCGTTGCCGAAGTACGACTGGCCGGCGCCGGCGGCCACGATCAGGGAGTCGTACGGCGTCACGAGCTCGCGGCCCAGCACGTGGGAGACGACCTGGCGGTTCTCCAGGTCGATGTCGGTGACCTCGCCGAGCAGGACCTGGGCGTTCTTCTGGTTGGCCAGGACCTCGCGGGTGGGTGGGGCGATCTCACCCTCGGAGAGGATGCCGGTGGCCACCTGGTAGAGCAGCGGCTGGAAGAGGTGGTGGGTGGTCTTCGCGATCATCGTCACGTCGACGTCGGTCTTGCGCAGCTGCTTGGTGCCGAACAGGCCACCGAAGCCCGAACCGATGACGACGACCTGGTGACGGTCCGAGCGGGGGACGATGATGCGATCGGGCAGGTCGGGCTGGATGTCGCCTGCTGCCATGGCTGCCTCCTGGAGCACCTCTGGTTGACGCGTCGCGCCGGTTCGAGATCATTGTTCCGCGTCCCCTGCACGACCCCCAACCCGAGGTCAAGGTCTGGTAGGTCACATGCCTTCGATACCGTCACCAAACGACGTCGAGGAGGTTGGTTTAGTCGTCAACCGGGTGGGGTATCGCACCCGGGAACGCCACCCAACACCCCGGAAGATCGATCAGCACACTCGGGCCGCGACCCCGGAAGGTTCCTCCGTGCAGCACCGGCAGTCCCTGGACCTGGCCCCCGGGCCACGCATCGTGCATGACGCACGACGCTGGGTCGTCCAGACCTGCGGTCAGCTCGGGCGCACCGACCTCGCCGACTGCGCCGAGCTCGCGGTCTCCGAGCTGGTCACCAACGCGGTCCTCCACGGGATCGCCCCGATCCGGCTCCAGGTCCGCGGCACCGCCGAGCACCCCCGGTTCGAGGTGCATGACGCCTCGGTGATCCCACCGCAGCCCTCGACCCAGGCCGGTGGCTTCGACATCGACGCCTTCGACCTCGACGCCTTCGACACGCTCGACGAGGACCAGCTCGCCGCGCTCACCACCGTCGGCCGCGGCCTCGACATCGTCGCCCGGGCCTCCGCCGCGTGGGGCGCCGAGATCGACGAGGACGGCAAGGCGGTGTGGTTCGAACCGGCCCCCGAGCTGTCCGAGACCGGCGGGGCGCCGTACCAGCAGACCCACAGCATGCCGTCGCTCCAGGCCGACCACACCCGGGTCGGCGAGGTCGGAGTCCAGATCAACGGGGTGCCGATCGGCGCCTTCGGCCGGTTCCAGCGCCACTACCGCGACCTGAGCCGCGAGATCCGGCTGCTCGCCCTCGCCCACGAGGACGACTACCCGCTGGCCAAGGTGCTCTCGGAGCACTTCGACGCCCTCGAGCGGCCGCTGCGCGCCAACATGGGTCGCGAGCAGGTCGACAAGGCGCACGCCGACGGGCGCGAGACCATCGACCTGCGGCTGCGGATGCCGCGCGAGACCGCCCGGCAGATCGGCGGCCTGATCGACCTGCTCGACGCGGCCGACGAGTTCTCCCGCGCCCAGCGGCTGCTGACCGCGCCGCGCACCCCCGAGCAGCGCTCCTTCCAGATCTGGTTCCTCGGCGAGTTCCGCCGCCAGTCGGTCGGCGCGCCGCCGGTCGCCTGGACCGGCACCGGCACCGGCTCCGGCACGCGCCCCAGTCTGCAGGCCTGACCCCTTCCGGCTCAGGCGTAGCCGAGGTCGTGGAGTCGGGCGTCGTCGATGCCGAAGTGGTGGGCGACCTCGTGGACGACGGTGATCCGGACCTCCTCGGCCAGGTCCTCCTCGTCGTGGCACATGTCGAGCAGCGGGCCGCGGAACAGGAAGATCCGGTCCGGCAGCTGCGGCTCGAACCCGCCGCCGCGCTCGGTGAGCGCCACGCCGTCGTACAGGCCCAGCAGGTCGTCGGGCTCGCCCTCGGGCGGCTCGTCCTCGACGAGCACGACCACGTTGTGGACCAGCCGGGCCAGCTCCTCGGGGATGCCGTCGAGGGCGCGGTCGACGAGGGCGTCGAAGTCCTCGGGGCTCATCTCGACCGGCACACGAGCCATTGTGCGGGATTCCCCCAGCCGGGCGTGGGGTTGGGGCCCCGCGCCTCGCGGCCGGAGGCCGCCAGCAACACACCAGGCGACCTGGTCTGCGCTTTCCGCAGACACAAGCCGCCTGAGACTGGCGACCCTGACGAGACTCGAACTCGCGACCTCCGCCGTGACAGGGCGGCGCGCTAACCAACTGCGCTACAGGGCCATTCGCTCACCGCGCTCTCGCGTGGTGAAGCGGATGGAACTCTAACCCATCCTCCGGCGCCAGTCCCAATCGGCGGCCCCGATCGGCGACGGCCCACGGGAATCCGGGGGCCGTCGCGTCGGGTGCTGTGCGCTGGGTGCGGGTCAGCCGAGCTGCTTCAAGATGGCGCGGTAGGCCGCGCGCTGGCCCTTGAGCTTGGCCAGCTTGGCGCCCTTCGCCTTCTTGATCTTCTTGGTCAGCTTGGCGATCTTGGCGGTGATGCTCGCCTTGACCGCGGCGGGGACGACCTCGACGGTGTGGTCGTTGTTCTGGATGACGGTCTCGGTCTTGGTGGTCGTCACGACGTCCATCGGCGGGAGGATCGGCGAGACGTCGGCCGGGGTGCGGAAGATGCCGAACTGGTCCTGGATCGAGCCCATCGGAGCGGTCCAGTCGCCCAGCTCCGGGCCGATCCCGGTGACGTTGCCGCGGTCGACGGCCGGGTTCGGGCCCTTGTCCGCGCTGTTGTCGTTGGCGCGGATGTTCTTGACCTGCAGGCCCTTGTCGTTGACCGTCACCTCGACGTAGGTCTGGACGTGCTCCTGGTTCTCCACCGAGTTGGCCCAGTGCCGCACGTGCGCCTTGGTCTTGTCGCCGGTCTGGACCGACTGGGGGCCACCGATCTTGTCGTCGGGGCCGTAGCCGCCCTTGCTCGCGTCGGGCTCGGTGAGGTCGTAGTACTTCGAGCCGGAGGCGGAGTTGGCGGTCACGTAGACGACACCGCCCTGCTTCTCCACGACCGTCTGCTGACCGGGCTGCTCGTTGGGGTCGGCCTTGACCGCGTCCGAGCCGACCGCCGTGCCCTTGAGGGCGTACGAGCGCGAGTAGGCGTGGTCGTGGCCCTGCAGGACCAGGTCGACGCCGAGGTCGGAGAACTCCTTGGTGAAGTCCTTGCGCCGCTGCTGGTTGTCGCTGTCGTTGGCGTGGTCGGCGGGCGAGTAGATCGCGTGGTGGTAGACGAGGACGACGTGCTTGGTGTCGGCGTCCTTCTGCTCCTGGATCGTCTGCCGGACGAACTCGACGTGGGCCGGGTCGCTGCCGTTGACGGTCGAGTAGGCGTTGGAGTTCAAGTCGATGAACAGCACGCCCTTCCACTTGTACCAGTAGTCGCCGCCGGACAGGGTCGCCTTGTTGGCGGCGTTGGTGTAGAGCGCGTCGCTGCGGTCGACGGTGTCGGGCAGCGCGAAGTGCTGCTCGTAGGCGTAGCCGCCGACGTCGTGGTTGCCGATCGTGGCGGCCCACGGGATCGAGCGGAGCTGGTCGGGCTGCAGGAAGTTGTCCCACTCGGTCTCGTTGTTGGCGGTGTTGACCTGGTCGCCGCCCGAGACGTACAGCTCCGCCTTCGGGCTGTACCTCTCGGTCTGGTCCAGCGCCCACTCCCAGCCGTCGCCGTCGGCCTCGGGGTCGCCGGAGGAGCCGACCTGCGGGTCACCGAAGAAGAGGAACTGGAAGTCGCCGTTGCCGAACGACCCGGTGGTGAAGGAGTAGTCGTCGGAGACGTTGGCGGTGCTCTGCTCCGCCACCCGGTAGTAGTACGTCGTGTTCTCGGCGAGGCCGGTGATCTCGGCCTTGCCGTTGAAGTTGGTGAGGGCGGCGCCGGTCTTGGCGTCGGTGGTCGTGTTCGCCGCGACGGTCGCCGCGATCACCTGCTTGTCCGAGAAGTCGGCCTTGGTCGCCAGCTCGATCGACTCGCCGGTCGCCGGGTTGGTGGCGGAGTACCAGGCGACGGTGCGCGAGGTCTCGTCGTCGCCCACGCCCAGCACGATGCCGCTGATGGCGAAGGCCGCCGGGTCGGCGCCGTTGGCCGACAGGGTCACACCGGTGCCGAGGACCGCGCCGGCTGCCAACGACACGGTCGCGACTCCCGCGCCGATCCGGCGACGGGTGAGGTTGAACGTCATGGAGGAGGTCCCTTTCGAAGTGTCCGAGGAAAGGTCCAGAGGTTGGACGTTCCACCGTCGCGAGTTCTGGCGAACGTTCGGTGAACGGGGCGGATGCGCGAAGACGTGCTTCGGCGAACAGTGACCGGCGGCGGCTCACCCGGCGGCGAGGCGCTGGACGAACCAGACCAGGCCGAAGACCGCGACGACGGCGGAGACCGCGCCGGTCACGAACAGGCCCGCGGTCGGCGCCTTGCGGCGCAGCAGCGCCAGCACGGGGAAGAGCAGCACGATGAGCCCGATCTGGACCGCCTCGATGCCGAGGTTGAAGACGATCAGCGACCACAGCAGGGTCCAGGACCAGGCCTGGTCGATCCCGAGCGCGCCCGCGAAGCCGAGGCCGTGGATCAGCCCGAAGCAGAACACGACGGCCAGGCGCGTCCACCCGGCGCGGTCCAGGGCGAGGTGGCTGCTGCCGGTGACCTCGAGGTCGCTCGCGTGCTCGCGCTTGCGCCACAGCCGGAGCAGGTGCCAGCCGGCGACGACGGCGATGGACAGGGCGATGACCGGCTCGATGACCCGGGCCGAGACGGCGACCAGGCCCAGCGCGGCGAGGACGAAGGTCACCGAGTGCGCCAGGGTGAACGTGGTCGCCGCCAGGACGATCTCGCGCAGCCGGCGCGAGCCGGCGATCAGGGCGAGCAGGAACAAGATGTGGTCGAGGCCGAAGAGCAGGTGCTCGCCGCCGAGCTTGAAGAACTCCCGGAACCGCTCGCCGGTCGACTGCTCGGACGAGAAGGACGTGCGCGAGGAGTCGAGGACGGCGCTGCCCTCGACGAGGTCCAGGTCGTAGGTGACGATCGTCGTCGTACCGGTCACGTAGCCCTCGGCGTCGGGGAACAGCGTGCTGCGCACGTCGTGCTCGGTGGCGTCGACGGGACAGGCGTGGTCGAGGACGACGTGCAGATAGGGCACGTCGCGCATGTCGACGGTGAACGCACCCGCGGCGGACGGCCGGCAGGCGGTGCCATCGACGCTGACGCCGAAGCGGTCCTCGACATAGGCCAGGACGGCGTCCGCGTGGTCGTTCATCGCGCTCGTCATGCCCGCGAAGTCCGCGGACTCCCACGCCGGCTGCCCGACCTGCGCCAGCTCGTCGGCATCCTGGGTGTCGGCGACCGAGTAGAGCAGCAGGTCGTACTCGAGGTCGAGCTCGACACGGACCTGCCCGCGCTCGGGTGCGGTGACGTCGGCGTACACGACCGAGGAGAACCCGTGCGCCTCGACCTGAGGGGCGGTGCCGAGGATCAGCAGGAGGGCGGAGGTCAGCAGGAGCAGTGGGGGAATTCGTCGCATGGCAGAGCGGAGGGTGGCGGTCGCGGATGAACGAACGGCGACGCTCCGGCGAACGCCTCGACACCGGCGAGGAGCGCTTTGGAACGGTTCAGCGCATCGGGTAGACATGCCCCGTCCCGTCCCCGTCGGAGAGGCCCGTCGTGCCCGCCCGTGTTCCCGGTCGGCTCGCCGCAGCCGCCGTCGCTCTGATCTCGCTGTCCGCGTGCTCCTCGTCGGACACCCCGTCGAGCACCCCGTCGCCGGCCGCGTCGGTCGACACCGCGACCCCCTCCGGCCCGTCCGCGGCACCGTCCGCGCCCCCCGGACCGACCGTCCTCGGCGCCGACGGCGGCCCGGTCGTGCCCTCCCCCGGCAGCGGCGAGCTCGGCCCCGGGTTCGTCACCCCGACGGCCCCGCCCCCGCCCGGCGGCACCATGACCCCGACCGCGGACTCATGGGCCGGCGTCACCGTCCCCGCGGGCTACACCGCGGCGCTGCTCTCGACCGACGACAGCGCCGCTGCCCGCCACCTCACGACCGCCGTACGGGACTGGGCGACGGCGAACCATGTCCGGCTCACCCGGGTGCGGGCGCACGACCCGCACGCGTACGTCGCGAGCATCCAGCAGGCCATCGACCTCGGCACCGACCTCGTGATCAGCGCCGGCGACCCGCTCGCCGACCCGCTCTCGGTGGTCACCGCGAGCTGGCCGGGGCAGGAGTTCCTCCTGCTCGGCGCCGAGCTCGCCGAGCCGACGCACAATGTCACCGCCGCGGTCTGGAAGGGCACCACCGCGCGCGGCGGCGGCAGCGGCACCGGCAACGCCTGGGCGTACGACGCCGCGAGCTTCACCGTCGAGCGCGCCGCTCGCGCCCTCGACGCCGGCGTCGCCGCCGTGCTGAAGGGCTACGCGGGCTACGTCGTCCGCGTGGACTGACCCGGCCCGTCGTACCGGACGACGACTGTGTACCCCCAACCGGATTCGAACCGGCGTACCCGCCGTGAAAGGGCGGTGTCCTAGGCCGCTAGACGATGGGGGCCCACCGTGGAGGAGCAGACCTCCGCAGCGCGGGCCAGCATAGTGCCCGCCACCTCCCGGCCGCTCATCCGGAACGCCGGGCACCTCGGGCGGACGGAGGCACCCGTCCGGAAGTCGCCGCCGCTTTCGTCCCTCGGCCCACCCTCCGGTAAGGTGGGCGACTGCTTGGGCAGGTAGCTCAGTTGGTACGAGCGATCGCCTGAAAAGTGATAGGTCGGCGGTTCGACCCCGCCCCTGCCCACCAGCAGCGAGACCCCCGCCGGGTGACCGGCGGGGGTCTCCTCGTTCCCGGCCGCGGTGCCTTGGCAGGATGGACCGGTGACCTCCACGCTCGCCGACTCCGTCGCCCTCGCCCACGGCCCCGCCTGGGCCAACCGCTTCGCGCTCGCGCCGCTGACCAACGTGCAGAGCAACGACGACGGCACGCTGAGCGACGACGAGCACGACTGGCTGGTGGCCCGCGGGCGCGGCGGGTTCGGACTGACCATGACCTGCGCGACGTACGTCGCCCCGGAGGGGCGGGCGTGGGGCGGCCAGCTCGGCATCGCCGGCGACGAGCACCTGCCAGGACTGCGGCGCCTGGCCGACAGCCTGCGCGCGACCGGCACCCGGTCGGCCGTCCAGCTCCACCACGGCGGACGGCGCGCTGATGCCGCGCTCGACGGCGTCCCCAAGGTGGCCCCGTGGGCGGACCCGGCCAAGGACGCCGTGGCGCTGACCACGGACGGCGTACGCCGGATCGTGGCGGACTTCGTGGCGGCCGCGGCCCGCGCGCAGGAGGCCGGCTTCGACGGCGTCGAGGTGCATGGCGCCCACGGGTACCTGCTCGCGCAGTTCCTCGACGCACGCTCCAACCACCGCGAGGACGAGTACGGCGGCTCCCTCGAGAACCGGATGCGGCCGCTGCGGGAGGTGGTCGAGGGCATCCGGTCCGCGACCGGGCCCGACTTCCAGCTCGGCCTGCGACTCTCGCCGGAGGGCTACGGAATCACGCTGCCCGAGGGGCGCGAGACCGCCCGGGCGCTGCTGGCCACCGGCCTGCTCGACTACCTCGACATGTCGCTGTGGGACGTGCGGATGCGCCCTCGCGGCGAGGGCCACGACGGCCTGCTGATCGAGCACTTCACCGACCTGCCGCGCCACGGCGCTCTGCTCGGCGTGGCGGGCGGCGTCCTGACGACCGCCGACGCGCAGTGGTGCCTCGACCAGGGCGCCGACGTCGTCACCGTCGGCACCGGCGCGATCCTGCACCACGACTTCGCGACCCGCGCGCTGGCCGACAGCGGCTTCCACACCCGGCCCCGCCCGGTCCCGCGCGCGGACCTGGCCGCCGAGCACGTCGGCCCGGCCTTCCTCGACTACCTCGCCGCGGGCTGGGACGACCTGGTGGCCTGAGGCACATCCGAGCCCGCCGGTTGGCCTTCGCCCGTGCTGCCGTCCTTCGAGATCGCCGCCCGCCACCGCCCGATCACCCTGGTGGCGACCGAGGCCGTCCCGTTGCGCGGGCCCTTCGGCGCGGTCGAGGCGACGCTGCCCGGCGACGGGCCGGTGGAGCTCGCCCTGACGGGTGCGGACGGGACCCGGCTGGCGGTGCGTCTCGAGGACGGGCGGGCGGCGCTGCGGGTACGGATCGGCGGGACCGAGCAGGCGTTGCGCAGCCGTCGCCACGGGCGGGTGAGCGCACCGCCCACGCGACTGGGGCTGACCCTGACCGGCAGCCACCTCGCGGTGCTGACCTTCGAGAGCGGGGCATGGGCGGTCCGCGGCCGGGTCGACCTGCGTGAGCTCGGCGGCCCCGACACCCGCGACCCCGCGTGGCTGGCCGGGCTCCGGCCCGACGCGTCCGGGGCGGTCGGGGACGTGCGCGCGGGGAGCTTCGGGCAGCTCGGGCTGCGTGACGTCCGGCTGGTGTCGTACGCCGACGGGTCGCCGTACCGGGTCGGGGGCGAGGTGCTGCTGACCGCCACCAGCGCCGGCCCCGGCTTCTTCGACACCGCCCACACCTCGGTCTGGTCGCTGTCCGCGGCCGGGGAGATCGCCTGGCGCAGCGACCTGTTCTTCGAGCGGCCCGAGCGCCCCGGCGTGTACGGCGACCACGCCACCCATCTGGTCCGCGACCGCGACCGGTGGCTGGTCGCGACCAGCACCTGGTCGGACTTCCCGGCGCGCAAGGCGGACCGGGCGCCGGGGGCGCTCGGCGTCACCCTGGCCGAGTCGGCCGCGGACCTCACCCGAGGGCAGCACGTGCTGGGCACCCGGCGCCTGGAGCTGCCGACCGACGGGCCCACCGTCGGCGTCTGGGACCCGCACCTGGTGCGCACCCCGGACGGCTGGCTGGTCGGCTACGTGAGCGCGCGGAGGTTCTTCGACTTCCACCCGCTGCTCGCCGCCGGGCCGTCGCTCGACCACCTCGCCCTGCGGGGCGCGGCGACCGACCGGCGGGCGACCGAGGGCACCACCTTGCTCCGCGTCGGCGAGGAGTGGAGAGTGCTCGCCAGCGACGGCAGGGACAACCCGCGGTCGGTCCGGGGTCGCTATCCGGTGTTCGACACGACGATGACCGAGATCGGCACCCTGAGCGCGCCGTACCCCACCAACATCCCGTGGCCGACCGTCATACCGCCCGACCCGGACGTGCCGGGCGACGAGTGGCGGCTGGTGACGTTCGACGGGCGCCGGTCAGGTGGCCGGCTCGCCGGCTACGGCACCCACGGAGACGTGGTGGTGATGCGGCAGCGCTGACCGCGCACTGACGCGCAGCCGGAGCCGTGGGCGAGTACGAGTGGCGGCCCGGGGACGTGGTGACACGTCTCGAACCACCTTCGCCCCCGGGGCTCGGGCTACTCGACGAGCGAGGTCAGCTCAGTCGCGACGGTCGGCGTAGTCCGACCACTTGTCGAGCACCTCGGGCTCCACCTCGTCGGCGCTGGACGACGCGGGCTCTCCATGGAGCTCCGCCGCCAGAGCCGAGAGGTCAGTCTCGTGAGTGCGGTACTTCAGGTCGCGAGCGACCTTGGTCTGCTTGGCTTTCGCACGGCCGCGGCCCATAGGGTCCAGCCCCCTCGCACACTTGGCCGGTAGCCCTCCGGGCCCCGGACTGCTGAATACGTAGTCTCGTGGGTCCAACGGTACATGGCCGGTGGCTGTTCCCGCACGCTGGGGACGCACCTCAGCGCGCCTTCTCGGTGCGAGTGAGGCGCAGGTCACCAACCGGGGTGCTGGCCGACCAGCTCGACGGTGCCCTTCTGCTCCGGGTCGGGGGCGACCTCGCCGGCCACCCAGCCGTCGATGCCGAAGTCCCCCAGGCGGGCCAGGGCCGCGTCGACGGCGTCGGGGGCGACGAGGGCGACCATGCCGACCCCGCAGTTGAGGGTGGCCTCGAGATCGGGCTGGGCGACCTCGCCGAGCTTGCGCACGACGTCGAAGACGGGGCCGGGGGTCCAGGTGGCGCGGTCGAGGGTCGCCTTCAGCTCGGGGGGCATCACCCGGGCGAGGTTGTTGGCGAGGCCGCCGCCGGTGATGTGGGCCATCGCGTGGGTCTCGGTCTCCCGGGCGATCGCGAGGCACGGCTTGGTGTAGATCCGGGTCGGCTCGAGGAGCTCCTCCCCGAGGGTGCGGCCGAACTCCTCGACGTGACGGTCGACGGTCCAGCCGGCCTGGGCGAAGAACACGTGGCGAGCCAGGGAGTAGCCGTTGGAGTGCAGGCCGCTGGCGGCCATCGCGATCACGACGTCGCCTTCGCGGACCAGGGAGGCGCCGAGCAGGGCGTCGGCCTCGACGACCCCGGTGGTGGCGCCCGCGACGTCGTACTCGTCGGGGGCGAGGAGACCGGGGTGCTCGGCGGTCTCGCCGCCGACCAGCGCGCAGCCCGCCTCGACGCACGCCTCCGCGATGCCCTTGACGATCGCGGCGATCCGCTCCGGCACGACCTTGCCGGTGGCGATGTAGTCGGTCATGAACAGCGGCTCGGCGCCGCAGACGACCAGGTCGTCGACGACCATGCCGACCAGGTCGAAGCCGATGGTGTCGTGCTTGTCGACCAGCTGCGCGACGGCGACCTTGGTGCCGACGCCGTCGGTCGAGGTCGCGAGCAGCGGCCGCTTGTACGACGTCAGCGCGCTCGCGTCGAAGAGGCCGGCGAAGCCGCCGAGGCCGCCGAGCATCTCGGGACGGCGGGCCTTCTCGACCCACTCCTTCATCAGGTCGACGGCGCGGTCCGCGGCCTCGATGTCGACGCCGGCACGGGCATACGCGTTGTCAGCCACGGTGCTCCTTCGGTTGCTGGGGTCTCGTGACGGTCGCTGCGCGACCTCCTCGACCTCCGATGTACTACGGGTTGTTGAAGACGGGCAGGGCCTCGCCGTGCGTGCTCGGCGTGAGCGTGGCCTCGAGGAGGTGCTTGCCGAGCAGGCTCTCGTCGGGCAGCTCGATCGGGTACTCGCCGGTGAAGCAGGCGGTGCACAGCGTCTGGACCGGCTGGCCGGTGGCCTGGACCATGCCCTCCAGGGAGATGTAGCCGAGGCTGTCGGCGCCGACGCTGGCGGCGATCTCGTCGACGTCGAGGCCGTTGGCGATCAGCTCGGCGCGGGTGGCGAAGTCGATGCCGTAGAAGCACGGCCACTTCACGGGCGGGCTGGAGATCCGCACATGCACCTCGAGCGCACCGGCCTCGCGCAGCATCCGGACCTGGGCGCGCTGGGTGTTGCCGCGCACGATCGAGTCGTCGACCACGACGATCCGCTTGCCGCGGATCATGTGCTCGAGCGCGTTGAGCTTGAGCCGGATGCCGAGCTGGCGCAGGGTCTGGCTCGGCTGGATGAAGGTACGGCCGACGTAGGCGTTCTTGACGAAGCCCTGGCCGAACGGGATGCCGCTCTCCAGCGCGTAGCCGGAGGCGGCCGGCGTACCGGACTCGGGGACGGGGATGACCAGGTCTGCCTCGACGGGGAACTCGCGGGCCAGCTGGCGGCCCATCTCGACCCGCGCCTCGTGGACGCTGCGGTGAGCGATGGTGGCGTCGGGGCGGGCCAGGTAGACGTACTCGAACACGCAGCCCTTGCGGCGCGGCTCGGCGAACCGGTGGGAGCGCAGGCCGTCCTCGTCGATGACGATCAGCTCGCCCGGCTCGACCTCCCGCACGACGCTGGCGCCGGTCGTGGCGAGCGCGGCGTCCTCGCTGGCGACGACCCAGCCCCGCTCGAGCCGGCCCAGCACGAGGGGACGGATGCCCTCGGGGTCGCGGGCGGCGTACAGCGTGTTCTCGTTCATGAAGACGAACGAGAAGGCACCGTTGACCTGCGGCAGCAGCTCGAGCGCGCGCGCCTCCAGCGACTGGTCGGGGTGATGCGCGAGGAGCGCGGTGACCAGGCTGGTGTCGTTGGTGGACGACTCGAGGTTGCGGGCGTGGATGTCGAGCTCGCCGTCGTCGCTCGGCAGCGCCTGCACCATCTCCGCGAGCTGCGCGGTGTTGATCAGGTTGCCGTTGTGGCCGAGCGCGATCGAGCCGTCCGCGGTCGGCCGGAAGGTCGGCTGGGCGTTCTGCCAGGTGCTCGCGCCGGTGGTCGAGTAGCGGCAGTGGCCGACGGCGAGATGGCCCGCGAACGACTCCAGCGTGTTCTCGTCGAAGACCTGGGAGACCAGGCCCATGTCCTTGTAGACGAGGATCTGGCGACCGTTGCTGACCGAGATGCCCGCGGACTCCTGGCCGCGGTGCTGCAGCGAGTAGAGGCCGAAGTACGTCAGCTTCGCGACGTCCTCACCCGGGGCCCATACACCGAAGACTCCGCACACGTTGCGCAAGCCTACCGGCCGGGCGCTCGATCCTTCAGTTCGCGACGACCGGGCGAGACGCGGCCTGGAGCACGGCGGCGGCGACCTGCGCGGCCTGACCCCGGATCTCGGGGATCGCGGTCGACTCCCACAGCGTGCCCTTGCGCGGCGGACCGACCACGAACAGCCCGTCGACGACCCGCCCGCCGGCGCCCAGCACGGCGCCGTCGACGGTGGTGTCGATGCCGAGGGCGAGGGGGTCGGGGGCGACCGTGCCCCGCGCGACGAGGGCCCTGAGCAGCGGGTCGGCGCTGCGGCGTACGTCGGCGAGGGGGCCGGTGCAGTTGACGACCGCGTCCACCTCGACCGGCGCCTGGCCGGGGGTGGTGGTGACCCGACAGCGCTCGCCGAGGTCCTCGACGGCGTACAGGCTCCCGGCCTGCACGGCCAGGCGGTCGTCGTACCGGTAGGACTGGAGGCGCAGCGCGACCTCGGGCGCCATCCGGTGCCGGCGAACCTCCCAGTCGCGGGCATGGACGTCGAGGAAGCGGCGGCGCTCGGCGACCGGGAGCCGGCGCCACAGCTCCTGGGTGAGCGGGCGGAGGCCGTCGACGACGGCGCGCCAGCCGACGCCTCGCTC
The DNA here is from genome assembly GCF_054954065.1 of Nocardioides sp. S5-5. NCBI lineage: Bacteria > Bacillati > Actinomycetota > Actinomycetes > Propionibacteriales > Nocardioidaceae > Nocardioides > Nocardioides sp. S5-5. Next base: position 814,941 of record NZ_CP199913.1, on the reverse strand, counting down.
GGCCGCGGCCCGGCACTCGTCGGCGACCGCCGCCGCGATGTCGTCGGCGGTGACGGCGTCGTCGGGGACCTTGGTGACCCAGGCGGTGTGCGCCTGGCCGACGTGGGGCTTGGGCAGCAGGCCGTTGCGGCTGACGAGCGTGACGTGGCGGGCCGGGCCGTCCTCGAGCAGGGTGATCGTGGTGTCGATGCCGGTCAGGCCGGTGCCGACGACGACCACCCGGGCGTCGCCCGGGAGGGTGCGCAGCCGGGCCAGCTCCCACGGGTTCGCGACGTGCCACGGCGCGTCGGGGAGCACCGCCCCGTCCGCGGTGGCGAGCGGACGGGGCGGCTGGTTCCCGTGGCAGAGCACGACGGCGTCGGCGTTCGAGGTGGAGCGCTCGGTGACGATCTCGAAGCCGGCCTGGGTGGGCACGATGTCGAGGACCCGGCCGGCCCGGATCCGGAGCCGGTCGTCGGCGACGTCCGCGAGCCGGTCCTGGAGGTAGATGGCGTAGTCGGCGCGCGGGAGGAAGCCCTGGGGGTCGCTGCTCCTACCGGTGCGCAGCGCCCAGTCGAGCAGGTCGGACGGCGCGTCGGGGAAGGCGCTCATGTGACGGGCGCGGACGTTGAGCAGGTGGCGCTGGTCGTTGGTGCCGTAGGCCACACCCCGCCCGACGACCCCGCTGGCCTCGTGGACGACGACCTCGAGGCCCGGGTCGTCCGAGCGGACGAGCAGGTTGATCGCGGTCAGCACCCCACTCGCGCCGCCGCCGATCACCGCCACCCGGGTGCGTGTGCGGGGGGCTGCCGGGGTGCGCGTGACCGTCATGACAGTTAGTCTAGCGGATCACTCGACTTTCATGCTCGTCGGGGGAAGGTCAACGGCCGAGGTTGCGCAGGAGCAGCGCCTCGGCGAGCAGGACCCTCTCGAACTCGGCCAGGTGCAGCCCCTCGTTGGGGCCGTGGGCGCGGGTGTCGGGATCCTCGACACCGGTCACCAGCACGGCCGCCTGCGGGAAGGTCTCCAGGAACTCGGCGATGAACGGGATCGAGCCGCCGACGCCCATGTCGACGGGGGCGGTGCCGTCCCAGGCCTCGGTGAACGCGGCCCGCGCGGCGTCGTACGCCGGACCGGTGACGTCGAGCGCGATCGGCTCGCCGGTGTCGACGACCTCGATCGCGAGCTGCGCGCCCCACGGGACGTGCGCCTCGAGGTGCGCCTTCAGGCACGCGAGCGCGTTCTCGGAGGTCTCGCCGGGGGCGGTGCGCAGCGCGAGGCGGGCGCGGGCCGACGGGATGAGGGTGTTGGAGGAGCCGTCGACCTTGGGCGCGTCGAGGCCGATGACCGACAGCGCGGGCTGGGTCCACAGCCTCTCGACGGCCGGGCCGGAGCCGACCCACTGGACGCCCTCGGCGACACCGGACTCGGCACGCAGCCGCTCCTCGGGGTACTCGATGTCGGCGGCCGGACCGGAGTGCAGGCCGGCGACGGCGACCTGGCCGGCGTCGTCGTGCAGCGTGGCGATCAGCCGGGACAGGGCGATGAGGGCGTCGGGGACCAGGCCGCCCCACATGCCCTGGTGGACGGCGTGGTCGAGCGTGCGGACCTCGACGTTGACGCGGACCAGGCCGCGCAGACTGGTGGTGAGGGCGGGTACGCCGATGTCCCAGTTGCCGGAGTCGGCGATCACGATGACGTCGGAGCGCAGCTCCTCGACGTACTTCTGCAGCAGCTGCGGGAGGGTCGCGCTGGCGACCTCCTCCTCCCCCTCGATGAACAGCCGGACCGTGACGGGCAGGTCGTCGCCGAGCAGCCGGAGCGCCGCGACGTGGGTGAGGATGCCGGCCTTGTCGTCGGCGGCACCGCGTCCGTAGAGCCGGCCGTCGCGCTCGGTGGGCTCCCACGGCGGGCTGTCCCACTCGGCGTGGTCGTTCTCGGGCTGTACGTCGTGGTGGGCGTAGAGCAGCACCGTGGGCGCACCCTCGGGCCCCGACTTCTCGCCGATCACGGCCGGCGGAGCGCCCTCGAAGGCCCGCACGATCTGGACGTCGACGCCCTCGGCGGCGAACAGGTCAGCCGTCGCCCGTGCGCTCACCTCGACCTGGTCGAGGCGGGCGGGGTCGGCGCTGACGGACTGGATGCGGACGAGCGCCTCGAGGTCCGATCGGACACCCGGGAGGATCTCGGCGAGGCGCGTACGCAGGTCGGTGGTGGGGACGGGTCCGGTCATGCGTCTCAAGATATGGGGCTGGATCGAGGCATGGCACCTTCTCGGGCCCTCGGGGCGATCACCCGAGCGGCAGGTACGCCGTCAGCTCGGTCCGCTCACCACTCGCCTGCACCCGGGCCTCCGCGACGGCATCGGTCCACGTGAGCCGGCCGGTCGCGAGCGCGATCCAGGTGGCGGCGTCGGTCTCGACGACCGCGGGCGGGGTGCCGCGGGTGTGGCGCACGCCCGCGATCACCTGCACGGCCGCGTACGGCGGCACCCGGACCTCGACCGAGCGCCCCGGCGCGAGGCTCTCGAGCAGCGCGAGGAAGTGCTTGGTCAACAGCCGCAGGTCGGCACGCTCGGCGGCGCCGGCGTCGACGCGGGCGAGCGCGGCCGCCACCGCCTCCGGGGCAGCGGGACGCAGACGAGAGGGCACGGGGTGGCACGCTACTCCCCATGCGCCCCCGCTCCCGCCCGCGCCGCAGCACGGCCACGCTCGCTCCTGCCCTCGGCCTGCTCCTGCTCGCCCCCGCCCTCGCCGCCTGCGGGGGCGAGAGCGGCATCAGGGTCGGCACCGTGGTGCCGGCGGCGAACGACGCCCAGTTCACCGGCCAGGGCGTCGAGTCCATGGTGGCGCTGCCGATCGGGCGGCTCGAGATCACCGCCGGCACGCCGATCACGCACATCCCCGCCGAGGACACCCGCCAGGTCGAGAAGGTCGAGGCTCCCGAGGGCAGCACGTTCGTGCCGATCAGCTGGCAGTACGACGCCGCCACCTTCGGCGCGCTCAGCGGCTACCTCGACACCGACGCGAGCCCCGTGGTCGACCTGGTGGCCGACGGGGCGTCGTACCGGATCCCGGCGCCGGCGACCTCGGGCGAGGGCTCGGAGTCGTTCTACGTGCTGGTCTCCGGCACGGCCGGCGAGCTGCGGCTCGACGTCGACTTCGACGGCGTGACCCAGCACGTCGACCTGTCCAGCGGCGAGGTCGAGAAGGGCCGCGCCGCGCCGCTCTACGAGATCACGAGACCGCCCGCCAAGGAGCTCCCGTGCTCCGGCGAGGTGACCTTCAGCAGGGACCTGGTCGGTGCGGCCGAGTACAGCTGTGCGACCACGCGGCCCTTCGAGCTGCCGTACGCCGGCGACTCCTGGGCCGAGGACGGCCAGAGCTGGCTGGTCGTGACCGTGCGCACCAGGCTCGGGCACTGGAACGAGGTCGCATCCGATCTCCAGTCCGGGGTCGTCTACTACGCGGACCGCGCCGACAGCAGCGTCAGGCTCGGGAAGGCCGAGGCCGACCAGGTCATCGTGGACTCCGCGAAGTCCAGCTGCCCCGACGTCACCGACAGCGGCTCCTGCACCAGCACCTACCACGCCCTGTTCCGGGTCGACGCCAAGACGTCCAGGGCCCTGAGGATCGAGCAGGACTACCGGCTGCGCCAGGCCTCGGTCTGGGGCGGCGGCCAGGGTCCGCAGGACCTCGACCTCGGCGTCACCGCGAAGACGACGCTGAGGAGGTAGCCCGCACCGCCCCTCAGCCCAGCGCGTTGGGCAGGGTGCCGGTCCACGCCTCGTGCAGCTCGGCGAGCGGCACCTCGAAGGCGCCCTCGACCGCGAGCACGTCGCCGCCGGTCGAGCCGAGCTCGGTCATCGCGACCCCGTGGCGGGCGCACAGCCCGCGCAGCTCGTCGAGATCGCCGGCCGCGACGGTGACGACGGCGCGAGCCGCGGACTCCGACCAGAGGCCGACGAAGGGGTCCCCCTCGAGGCGGACCCGGACGCCGATGCCGCTGACCATGGCCGACTCGGCGAGGGCCTGGGCGAGGCCGCCGTCGGAGAGGTCGTGGGCGCTGGTGGCCACGCCGACCAGGTCCTTGAGCAGCCGGGCGAGGGAGCGCTCGGCGGCGAGGTCGACCTGCGGCGGGAGACCGCCGAGGTGGTCGTGGACGACCTTCGCCCACTCCGAGCCGGACAGCTCCTCTCGGGTGGTGCCGAGGAGCACGACCCGCTCGTCGGCAGCCGGGAACGACGACGGGGTACGACGCCGCACGTCGTCGATCACGCCGAGCACCGCGACCACGGGCGTCGGCAGGATCGCGGTCTCGCCGGTCTGGTTGTAGAGGCTCACGTTGCCGCCGGTCACCGGGATGCCGAGCTCGGCGCAGGCGTCCTTGAGGCCACGGCAGGCTTCGGCGAACTGCCACATCACGGCCGGGTCCTCGGGCGAGCCGAAGTTGAGGCAGTCGCTGACCGCCAACGGGACGGCGCCGCCGGTGGCGACGTTGCGGTAGGCCTCGGCCAGCGCGAGCTGGGCACCGGCGTACGGGTCCAGCTTGGCGAAGCGGCCGTTGCAGTCGGTGGCGACGGAGACGCCGAGGTGGGTCTCCTCGTCGACGCGGACCATGCCGGAGTCGGCCGGCTGCGCGAGGACGGTGTTGCCCTGGACGTAGCGGTCGTACTGGTCGGTGATCCACGACTTGTCGCACAGGTTGGGGCTGGCGACCAGCCGCAGCAGGGTGGCGCGCAGCTCCTCGCCGGTGCTCGGGCGCGAGAGCCTCTCGGCGCCATCGGCCTGCAGCGCGTCCTGCCAGTCGGGGCGGGCGAAGGGGCGGTGGTAGGTCGGTCCGTCGTGCGCCACCGACCGCGGCGGTACGTCGACCACGGTCTCGCCGTGCCAGGTGATCTCGAGCCGGCCGGTGTCGGTGACCTCGCCGATGTCGACGGCCTCAACGTCCCACTTGGCGCAGATCGCGAGGAAGGCCGCGACCTCGGCGGGCTCGACGACCGCCATCATCCGCTCCTGGCTCTCGCTCATGAGGATCTCCTCGGGCGAGAGCGTGGAGTCGCGCAGCGGGACGCGGTCGAGCTCGCAGCGCATGCCGCCGTCACCGGCCGAGGCCAGCTCCGAGGTGGCACAGGACAGGCCGGCGCCGCCGAGGTCCTGGATGCCGGCGACGACGCCCGCCGCGAACAGCTCGAGGGTGCACTCGATGAGCAGCTTCTCCATGAACGGGTCGCCCACCTGGACGCTGGGCCGCTTGGCCGGACCGTCGGCATCGAAGGTCTCGGAGGCCAGCACCGAGACGCCGCCGATGCCGTCGCCGCCGGTGCGGGCGCCGTACAGGATGACGCGGTTGCCGGTGCCGGACGCCTTGGCGAGGTGCAGGTCCTCGTGACGCAGCACGCCGACGCACAGCGCGTTGACGAGCGGGTTGCCGAGGTAGGTCTCGTCGAAGACCGCCTCGCCGCCGATGTTCGGCAGGCCGAGGCAGTTGCCGTAGCCGCCGACGCCCGCGACGATCCCGGGCAGCACCCGGTGGGTGTCGTCGGCGTGGAGCGGGCCGAAGCGCAGCGGGTCCATGACCGCGATCGGACGGGCCCCCATCGCGATGATGTCGCGGACGATGCCGCCGACGCCGGTCGCGGCACCCTGGTAGGGCTCGACGTACGACGGGTGGTTGTGGCTCTCGACCTTGAAGCTGACGGCGTAGCCCTGGCCGATGTCGATGACGCCGGCGTTCTCGCCGATGCCGGCCAGCATCGGGCCGATCGGGGTCTCCTGGGCCAGCTCGCCGAACTGCTTGAGATGCACCTTGGAGGACTTGTAGGAGCAGTGCTCGCTCCACATCACCGAGTACATCGCCAGCTCCGCGCCGGTGGGCCGGCGACCGAGGATCTCGCGGATCCGGTCGTACTCGTCGGCCTTCAGGCCGAGCTCGGCCCAGGGCTGCTCGCGGTCGGGGTCACCGGCCGCCACGGCCACGGTGTCGAGACTGGAACGGGCAGGTGCGGAAGCGGTGTCGGCCACGGCCCCAAGGCTATCCGGGACCGGCCCGATCACGCTGATCGGCTCAGCCCCCGTGGGACGGCAGCGGCCTCGGCGGCCGACGGCAGGTCGAGGCCGCCACCTCGTGTCGACCGAAGGAGTCACCCGGTCGCAGCGGCACCCGGACGTCGTCGACGAATTACAGATCTGTAGTTCACCGACAACCCTGTTACTCGTGTGAATCTTGTGGTTATCGTGACTCGGCCTTCACCCACAGACCCCTCTTCCCCTGGAGTCCGAGAGATGCCTTCCCGGCCCGTCCGCCCGCCCCGCCGTCTCCGCCTCCCCCTGCTCGGTACCGGGACCGGCGTCTTGATCGTGCTGCTCGCGCTCGTGCTGTCGCCCCTCAGCGGCACGCCCACGGCGCGCAGCACCGACGCGCCGGTCGACCTGGCGGCGACGTCCACGAACCCGCCGACGCCGGGCAACTTCACCGGCCTGGGCTTCGACCAGTGCGAGACCCAGTCGCAGAAGAAGATGGACACCTGGCTGGCCCACTCGCCGTTCCGGGCCGTCGGGGTCTACATCTCCGGCGCCTCGCGGTTCTGCAAGACGCAGAAGAACCTGACGCCCACGTGGGTGGCCACCCAGCTCGCGAAGGGCTGGCAGATCCTGGCGATCACGCTGGGCCCGCAGTCGACCTGCGTCGGCCGATTCCCGCGGTACGGCGCCGCCGTCGACCCGACGATCAGCAACGCCGGCGCAGACGCGTACGCCGCCGCCCGGTCCCAGGGCTCGGTCGAGGCCGACACCGCCGTCGCCGCAGCGACCGCCCTCGGCATCGTCCCGGGCAGCACGCTCTGGTACGACCTCGAGGGCTGGTCGAACTACAAGGACGCCACCTGCCGCGAGTCCGCCCTGGCCTTCCTGAGCGCCTGGACCACGCGGGTGCGCCAGCTCGGCTACCTCTCGGGCGTCTACTCCAGCGCGGGATCCGGCATGAAGGTCCTCGACGACGCCCGGCTGCAGGGCCGCGCCGACGTGACCCTCCCCGACCGGATCTGGATCGCCCGCTGGGACAACATCGCGAACACCTCGACCAGCTACATCGCCGAGGACGGCTGGCGCCCCGGCGGCCGGGTGAAGCAGTACCAGGGCGGCCACAATGAGACCTGGGGCGGCGTCACCATCAACATCGACCGCAACTGGCTCGAGCTCGGCGACACGGCGGTGCCGGGGTACGGGTGCGGCGGCATCAAGGTGAGCCTGAAGAACTACAAGAAGATCACCCCGCGCAAGGCCAAGCCGCGCCAGGTGCGTGCCCTCAAGTGCCTGCTGCAGGGCAAGGGCCTCTACCCCGGCAAGATGTCGAAGAAATACAACAAGAAGATGCGGGCGGGGGTCCACGCCTGGCAGACGCAGGCCGGCCAGAAGGTCAAGGACAACTGGACCAAGAAGAACTGGGCGTCCCTGCTGGGCGGCTGAGCCACGAATCGGTGATTCGAGGCTAAGGGCCGCCGAAGCCGACCTGCGGGTCGAGCCCGGTCCGCATCCGCCAGCCGAGGAGCGCGATCCCGAGGCCGGTGCGGTGGTCCGGCTCATCGAGGGAGACGCCGAGCAGCCGCTCGATCCGGGCCAGCCGGTCGTAGAGCGACTGCCGGCGGATCCCGAGCAGGTCGGCCGTGCGGGCCTTGGAGAGCGAGCAGGCGAGGTAGGCGTCCAGGGTGCGCAGCAGCTCGCTGCGGTGCTCGCGGTCGTGGTCGACGAGCGGCCCGATCTGCTCGCGGACGAAGGCCCGCATCACCGCGGGGTCGACCGCCGAGGTGACCAGCCGGTGCGCGGCCACGTCGCGCTCCATCACGACGCCGTCGCGCCGGCCGTAGCGCCGGGCGGTGCGCAGCACCTGACGGGCCCGGCCGACCGCCGCGGCCAGGTCGCCCGCGTCGGCGACGGGCGTCGTGGCAGCGACCAGCACCCGGCCCGGGAGCCGCGCGACGAGGCGGTCGCGTGCGGCGACCAGCTCGTCGCGGACCTGCGCCGGCACCGGCCGCCGGCCGCCGCGATGCACCACCACGACGTGCCCGCCGCTGACGCCGACCAGCACCGCGGGGTCGCCGCGCTCGTCCTCGTGGAACACCGCCTCGGTGGCGGCCACCGCGTCGGTCAGCGGTACGGCGGCGTCGACCTCGACCGCCGCGACCACCAGGTGCCGGCCCTCCTGGGGCGGCCAGCCGAGCGCGGCCAGCCGGTGCAGCACGTCGGCCCGCGACACCACGACCCCGGCGACCAGGTCGGAGACCAGGGACTGCGCCGGTCCCGGCCGGTGCCCCGCCCCGCTCCCCCGGCCCACCTCGAGCGCGACGGCGTGCGCCGCGACCTCGGCCAGCCGCAGCCGGTCCGGGCTCTCCTCGCCGAGCAGGCGCAGTGTCCCGACCGGACCGGACGCGCCCCGCACCGGAGTGGCGTGCGCCGCGTCCGCCGACACCGACGCGATCCGGCTCCGCTCGACGGTCTGGCCGTCGGGATCGCGCAGCTCCACCGCGCAGCCGGCGAGCCGGGAGACCTCGTCGAGCAGCGCGCGCAGCCCTCGGCCCTCGATCACCACCTGCGTCAGCGCCCGCCACCCGGAGTCGCCCGCGTCCCCGCCCGAGGCGACCCGGCGTCGTACCAGCAGCTCGTGGAAGTCCTCGACCATCCGCTCGAAGGGCACCATCGTCGGGAACGCCAGCAGCGCCAGGTCCCGGCGCCGGGCGGCCGCCAGGATCGGCTCCGGCACGGCGAAGAAGGTCCGGCCCAGCTCCAGGGCGAGGGCCGCGACGCCGGCGTCGGCCAGCTGGTCGACGTACGACGCCAGGTGGTCGGCCGTGCGCCCGTGCAGGCCGAGCCCCGTGGTCAGCAGCACCTCTCCCCCAGCCAGCAGGGCGCCCATCTCGAAGACCTCCGAGGAGTGCACCCAGCGCACCTGGACCCGGTCGACGTCGCCGTGCAGCACCTCGGTGTTGGCAGCCCGGAACGACGGGAGGCCCAACACCTCGGCGAGAGTTGCTCCCATCAGGACATTCCGTCCGCAGAGTCAGCATCCATGCCGGACAGTATGTCCCTTGTCGCCCTCCGGCGCCTCTGGTGATGTGAGCCCCGACACACCGACCCACCCGACGCGGAGGCACCCATGATCACCGACGACGACCGCAGGTTCCTCGATCTCGCGATCGAGCAGGCCCGGATCGGCTGGGAGGAGGGCGGCATCCCGATCGGCGCCGCGCTCGTCCACGAGGGCGAGGTGCTCGCCGTCGGCCGCAACCGTCGGGTCCAGCTCGGCTCCGCCATCCGGCACGGCGAGACCGACTGCATCGAGAACGCCGGGCGGCTGCCCGCCAAGGTCTACCGGGCGAGCACGCTCTACACGACGCTCTCGCCGTGCTTCATGTGCGCGGGCACGTCGGTCCTCTACGACATCCCGCGGATCGTGGTCGGCGAGAACCACAGCTTCCAGGCCTCGGAGGAGTGGCTGCGCTCGCGCGGGGTCGTCGTCGACGTACTCGACGACCCCGCGTGCCGGGACCTGATGGCCACGATGATGCGGGAGAAGCCCGACCTGTGGGCCGAGGACATCGGGGAGGAGGCGTGACGGCCGTGCAGCCGGGCACCGAGACCACGGCGGCGGTGGTCGACCCCGACTACCCGGTCACGCCGGTCCCCGCGCACGCCCGCAAGTCGTTCCTCTCCCTCGCGGTGGTGCTGCTCGGGTTCACCGTCTTCACCCCGACCATGCTGGCCGGCGCCCAGCTCGGCTCGGCGTTCGCGCTCGGCGAGCTGATCCGGGTGATCCTGCTCGGCTCGCTGGTGCTCGGGACCTACGTCGCCCTCCTCGGCTGGATCGGCGCCAACACCGGCCTGACCACGGTCGTGATGGCGCGCTACGTGCTCGGGCACCGCGGCAGCAAGCTCGGCTCGATCCTGCTGGGCGGCACCCAGATCGGCTGGTACGGCGTCGTCATCGGCACCATCGGCGACCTCACCGCGCAGGCCTTCTCCTGGGAGTCCGACCTCGCGAAGGCCGCCGTGATGATCGCCACCAGCGTGCTCATGTGCCTGACCGCCTGCTACGGCTACCGCGGCATGTACTGGGTCTCCGCGATCTCCACGCCGCTCATCTTGATCCTCGCGTTCTGGGTGCTCTTCCGCTCCCTCGACGAGGTCGGCGGCTGGTCCGGGCTGGCCGACGTCCAGCCGAACGGGTCGATGACGATGGCGGTCGCGATCACCACCGTGGTCGGCACCTTCGTCTCCGCCGGCACCCAGGCACCCAACTGGACCCGGTTCGCCCGCTCCGGCAGCCAGGCCCTGGTCGCCTGCGTGATCGGCTTCCTGATCGGCAACGGGCTGATGATCTTCTTCGGCGCCACCGGCGCGATGACCTTCGGCCAGGGCGACTTCGTGCTCGTGCTCTACGACCTCGGCCTGGTCACCTGGGGCCTGGTGCTGCTGTTCGGCAACCTGTGGAAGTCGAACGCCGACACGGCGTACGCCTTCGGGGTCGCGGGCGCCGAGCTCTTCGAGAAGCCCAAGAAGACGCCCTTCGTCGTGTACGGCTCAGTGATCGGCACCGTGCTCGCCCTGGTCGGCGTGCAGAACCATCTGGTCGACTACCTGGTCCTGCTCGGCGTCTTCATCCCGCCGCTGGGCGGTGTCGTGATCGGCGACTATCTCGCCCGCTGGCGCCGCGGTGGGATGCCCGAGGGCGAGCCGCTGCCCGCCCTCAACATCCCCAACCTCGCGGTCTACGCGCTCGCCAGCGGCCTCGCGTGGATCGCCAAGGAGACCGAGTTCGGCGTGCCACCTGTCATCGGCGTCGTGCTGGCCGCGTGCGGCTCGTACGCCGTCGGGCGCGCCGGGCTCAACCGCCGGCTCACCCCCACCGGGGACTGATCCGGTCGTCTGGCCCCGGGCCCCACTGGGGCGGGTCCGGGGTCAGGCGAAGGCGGTCTCGACGAGCGAGGTGAAGAACCCGAGCCCGTCGAGGCCGCTGCCGGTGAGCTCCTCGACCGCGTGCTCGGGGTGCGGCATCAGGCCAACGACATTGCCGCGCTCGTTGCTGACGCCCGCGATGTCGTCGAGCGAGCCGTTGGGGTTGACCTCGAGGTAGCGGGCCACGACCTGGCCCTCGCCCTGGATCCGGGCGAGGGTCTCGGCGTCGGCGACGAAGCCGCCCTCGCCGTTCTTGAGGACGACCCGGATCTCCTGGCCCTGCTCGTAGGCGGAGGTCCACGGCGTGGTGGCGTTCTCGATGCGCAGCAGCTGGTCGCGGCACACGAACCTGCGGTGGTCGTTGCGGATCAGCGCACCGGGCAGCAGGTGGGACTCGCACAGGATCTGGAAGCCGTTGCAGATGCCGAGCACGGGCATCCCGGCGTCGGCCGCCTCGACCACCTTGTCCATCACCGGCGCGAACCGGGAGATCGCGCCGCAGCGCAGGTAGTCGCCGTAGGAGAAGCCACCGGGGAGGACGACCGCGTCGACCCCCTTGAGGTCCGCGTCGCCGTGCCACAGCGCGACCGCCTCGTTGCCGCCGATCCGGACCGCGCGCCGCGCGTCGACGTCGTCGAGCGAGCCGGGGAAGGTGACGACGCCGACCTTCACTGCTCGACGCTCACGGTGTAGTTCTCGATGACCGGGTTCGAGAGCAGCGTCTCGGCCATCTTCTCGACCTCGGCGAGCACGGCGTCGGTGGCCTCGCCCTCGAGCTCGATCTCGAACCGCTTGCCCTGGCGGACGTCGGTCACGCCGGTGAAGCCCAGCCGGGGCAGCGCGCCCTGGACGGCCTTCCCCTGGGGGTCGAGGATCTCGGGCTTCGGCATGACAGCTACGACGACTCGGGCCACGGCCCGCAGTCTAGTGGTCATCTCCGGAAGTTCTTCGGGTGTCCCGCACCCCGGGCACGCACCTCGCGGCGTTGCCGACGCTGGCGAGACGACCCGGTATGGCTGCGCGCCGGCGCCTTGCGATGCACGCACCCGGAGCACGGGCCACCCCCGCACAACTTCCGGAGATGACCACCAGTGGCCACGCTCCCGGCTGCCGATTCCGCGCTCCTCTGCCGGACGAGGGGCAGACTGGGGTCATGAGCAACCCCACCCCCGGCGCGATGTCGCGCTCGCTGCTGACGCTCGAGTTCCCCCAGTCGCTGGCCGTGTACGACGACTACGTGACCGCCCAGCGCACCGTCGACTTCCTCTCCGACGAGGGCTTCCCGGTGCAGAACTGCATGATCGTCGGCACCGACCTCAAGCAGGTCGAGCGGATCACCGGCCGGCTCACCAGTGGCCGGGTGGCGGCCGGCGGCGCGATGAGCGGGCTGTGGTTCGGGCTGTTCGTCGGCGTGCTGTTCAGCTTCTTCGGCACCGGCGACACGCTGCCGATCATCCTGTCCACCACGCTGATGGGCATCGCGTTCGGCGTCGTCTTCGCGCTGGCCGGGTACGCCGTGACCCGCGGCCAGCGGGACTTCTCCTCGGTGAGCTCGGTCGTCGCGACCCGCTACGAGGTGCTGGTCGAGCACAAGGTGGCCGCCCAGGCCCGCGAGCTGCTCGCGAAGCTGCCGGGCGCGCTGCCGAACCCGTTCGCCTGACGTCGAGTCAGGGGCGACTCAACGCTCAGCTCAGCTCACGCTTGAGGATCTTGCCGGTGGCGGTCATCGGCAGGCTCTCGACGACCTCGACGACGCGCGGGTACTTGTACGCCGCCATCTGCTCCTTGCCCCAGGCCACGATCTCCTCGGGGGTGGCGGTGGCGCCGGGCTTGAGGATGACGAACGCCTTGATCTCCTCGCCGTGGCTCTCGTGCGGGACGCCGATGACGGCGGCCAGCGAGACGGCCGGGTGGGTGAGGAGGACCTCCTCGATCTCGCGCGGGTACACGTTGAAGCCACCGCGGATGATCATGTCCTTGGACCGGTCGACGATGTAGTACCAGCCGTCGGCGTCCTTGCGGCCGAGGTCGCCGGAGCGGAACCAGCCGTCCCCGCTGATCGCCTCGGCGGTGGCCTCGGGCCGCTGGTAGTAGCCCTTCATGATGTTGTGGCCCTTGATGGCGATCTCGCCGATGCCGTCAGGGTCCTTCACCTCGTCCCAGGACTCCGGCTCCAGCAGCTTCATCTCGACGCCGGGGATCGGCGTACCGATGGAGCCGACCCGGACCGGCGAGCCGAGCCGCGAGAAGCTCGCGACGGGCGAGGTCTCCGAGAGGCCGTAGCCCTCGAGGATGGTCACGCCGAAGCGCTCCTCGAACTGGTGGTGGACCTCGACCGGGAGGGCGGCGCCGCCGGCGACCGCGACCCGGAGGCTCTCGGCGAGGGCCTTGACGTCGACGGTGTCGTCGAGGGCGTTGAGCAGGCCCCAGTACATCGTCGGCACGCCGGCGAAGAAGGTGACCTTCTCCTTGAGCATCAGGCCGATCGCGGGGGCCGCCTCGAAGCGCGGCAGCATCACGACGGTGCCGCCGAACGCGAAGGCGCCGTTCTGGATGACGGTCTGGCCGAAGGAGTGGAACAGCGGCAGCACGCACAAGAAGGTGTCGGGGCGCTCCGGGTCGGCGCCGAACAGGTCCTCGCCGGCGAGCGCGTTGTCGCGCATGTTGCGGTGCCGCAGCTCGGCGCCCTTGGGCTGGCCGGTGGTGCCGGACGTGTAGAGGATGACGGCAGTGTCGTCGTCGTCCGCCTGGACGGTGTCGAAGGTCGGCGGCTGGCCGGCGAGCGCCTGGCCGAAGGTCTCGGTGCCCTCGATCGGCGACGGGGCGGTCGGGTCGGCGGTGACGACGAAGAAGTGCTCGCAGCCGTCGGCCTGCTGGAAGCCGGCGTACCCCTCGGCGCCGATCGCGAGGTCCGGGGTGCCCTGGAAGGCGAAGTAGGCCTTCGCGTCGGAGTCGCCCAGGTGGTAGGCGACCTCGCGGCCCTTGAGCAGCACGTTGAGCGGGACGACGGTCGCGCCGGCCTTGAGGATGCCGTAGTAGATGATCGTGAAGTACGGGAGGTTCGGGCAGCTGAGGGCCACCTTGTCGCCCGGCTGGATGCCGCGCGAGACGAGCAGGTTGGCGACCTGGTTGGCCGCGCCGTTCACCTGGGGGTACGACAGCCGGGTGTCCCCGAAGACGACGGCCGTGCGGTCGGGGTAGGACTGGGCGCTGTTCTCGAGGAACTCGGCGAGGTTCGTCATGCCGCACAACCTACTGGCCGGTCGTGACCCCGGTCACGGGTCGCGGGACCAGCCCGGTCAGAACCGCTCGCCGGTGAGCCGTTCGTAGGCTTCGAGGTAGCGGTTGCGGGTGCGCTCGACGACCTCGACGGGCAGCGGCGGCGGGGCCTCGCCGGACGTCTTGTCCCAGCCGCTCTCCGGCGAGAGCGCCCAGTTGCGCACGATCTGCTTGTCGTACGACGGCTGCGCGCGCCCGGGCCGCCAGTCGTCGGCCGGCCAGTACCGCGAGGAGTCGGGGGTGAGGACCTCGTCGGCGAGCACGATGTGGCCGTCGCCGCCGGGGGCGACGCCGAACTCGAGCTTGGTGTCGGCGAGCAGGATCCCCCGCTCCCGGGCGATCTCCTCGGCCCGGCCGTAGACCCGCAGGGTGAGCTCGCGCAGGGCGGCGGCGGCGTCGGCGCCGACGGTGGCGACGACGGCGTCGTACGAGACGTTCTCGTCGTGGTCGCCCAGCTCGGCCTTCGTCGCGGGGGTGAAGATCGGCTCGGGCAGGCGGCTGCCGTCCTCGAGTCCGGCGGGCAGCGCGATTCCGCAGACCTCGCCGGTGGCGCGGTAGTCGAGGAGGCCGGAGCCGGTGAGGTAGCCGCGGGCCACGCACTCGACCGGGAACATGTCGAGCCGCTCGCAGATCACCGCGCGGCCGCGGACGGCGTCCGGCACGTCGGTGGCGACGACGTGGTTGGGGACCAGGGAGGAGAGCTGGTCGAACCACCACGACGACATCCGGGTCAGGATCTCGCCCTTGTCGGGGATCGTGGTCTCGAGCACGAAGTCGAAGATCGAGAGCCGGTCGCTGGCGACCATGAGCAGCTTGCCGGCATGGGGTCCCTCGGTGAGCTCGTAGAGGTCACGGACCTTGCCGGAGTGCAGGTGGCGGGCGCCGGGGAGCTCCGGGGCGGGCGGGATGTTCGCGAGCGTCACGGAGCAAAGGTAGGACCAGCGGCGGCGGACCACGAACTTCCTGACCGTGCCCGGACCCGTGACCGGACCCGTGACCGGCCCACCGCGCATCCAGGGCTCCGATGGACGACGAGCGGTCCCTACCCCCGCCCGACGCCGGCGACGGCGTCGTCGTACTCCTGCCGCGAGACCCACTGCGCCGAGCCGACCACCTCGAGGAACTCCGCTCGGCTCAGACCGGTGCCCTCGAAGATCAGCACGGTGCTCGGCGTGGCCGAGAGTGCGGCGACCCGGTACTGCACGCCGCCCTGACGCCACTCGGCGAGCAGCGCACGCTGTCCCAGGACCTGGATCGGCCGGCGCAGATCGGCGTCGAGGTAGCGGTCGTAGGTGAAGGCATCGGGGACGTTGCCGACCGTGGTCATCAGCACCCGCGCACGGGCCCGCTCCCAGAACACGCTGTCGTCCACCCCGATCGACCAGCCCGGCGCCCGGATCAGGGCCGGACGGTCGGGCGCCGCCGGCAGACCCCGCGCCTCGGCGCCTGGGCGCAGGTAGCCGTCGTCGGTGAACGCCGCCTTCGGCACCCGGGCGCCGAGATCGGCGGTGCTCAGCGGGCTGAGTCGCGCGAGCAGGTCGAGGTAGGCGCCGCGCGACAGCCGGATCCCGCGCACCTCGACGGTGTGCTCGCCGACGACGTCGCGCAGCACGGTGTGGTCGTCGGTCGCGTAGGTCCACAGTCGAGCCGGTACGCCGAGCACCTCGATCCGCTCGCCGGAGCCGACGTCCTCGCGGTCGGCCAGGTAGCCGGCGTACCGGTCGGCAGGACGCCAGTCGATCTCCACCTCGGCGCCGTCGTCGCCCGCATAGACCAGCTCGCCCCCGTCGTCGCCGACATGCGCCCGCTCCAGGCGCCAGCCCGCGACGTCGAGGAGGGCGAGCTCGGCGCCGGGCGGCGCCGGCGTCGCGGTCACCGAGGCACCGGAGCCGCCCTGCCGGCCGAGCCAGCTCACCCCGCCGAGGACGGCCAGGACGGCGGCGACGGCGGCGAGGACCGGCAGCACTCGGCGTTGCCGGGGGGCAGGTGGCGTGGGGGTCTGGACGGGGGCGAGGGTCATGATCTCCTCCAGCAGCTCGGCGCGGCCCTCGGCGATGGGCAGCCGGGCGACCTCGGCATCGGTGACGGTGCGGTTCATCGGCGTCCCTCCTCGCGGGTCGACGTGACGGGTTCTGCAGGGAGATGTCCGGTGCCGGGCGGATCGTTGCCGAGCAGGTCGCGCAGCCGGGACCGGGCCCGCGACAGCCGGGGCCGGACGACGGCCGCCGGCAGCCCGAGCACCTCGGCGATCTCGCGCGACTCGAGGCCCTCCCACAGATGCAGCTGCAGGACCTCCTCGTCGCGGGCGCTGAGCCGCCGCATCGCGGCGGTGACGTCGGCGCGGTGGACGACCTCGTCGGCGAGGTCCGCGACGGCGTGGGCGAGCTGGCGGCGCAGCCGCTCGCCGAGGGCGGCACGACGGCCTTCGCCGCGGCGGTGGTTGGCGAGGCTGCGACGGGCGACGCCGTACAGCCAGGGGCGGGCCGCGTCGCCCTCGGGGACGTGCGCCAGGCGACGCCACGCGACCAGGAAGGTGTCCGCGGCGACGTCGGCCGCGTCCTCGGGCCGGTCGACCCGGCGCAGGGCGAAGCCCAGTATCGCGTCGAAGTGCGCGGCGTACAGCCGGCGGAAGTCGTCCTCGCCCATGCCTCTCCCATGTCCGGATGCAGGACGATCGTTGCATCGCGCCTTGTTGTTTATCTAAACTGACTTACCAGACTTAAGGAGGCGCAGATGACCCGGGAGCCCCGCCCCGACTTCCTGCTCGTCGGCGCACCCAAGGCCGGCACCAGCGCGCTGCACCTGGCGCTCGCCACCCATCCCGACGTCTTCGTGACGACGCCCAAGGAGCCGAAGTTCTGGCTCTGCGAGGGCGCGCCCCCGCCGCACTGGAGCGGCCCCGGCGACCGGCACTCCCAACAGGAGTGGGTCTGGCGCGCCGACGCGTACGCCGACCTGTTCCGTCCCGCGCCGCCCGACGCGATCCGGGGCGAGTCGACGCCCTTCTACCTGTGGCACCGCGGCGCCCAGCGCCGGATCGCCGACGCCCTGCCCGAGGTACGGCTGATCGCCGTGGTGCGGGACCCGATCGACCGCGCGTACAGCAACTGGATGCACCTGTGGTCCGACGGCCTCGAGCCGGAGGCCGACTTCGAGACCGCGTTCGGCCGCGAGGCGGAGCGGATCGCCGCCGGCCATGCGCCGTTCTGGCGCTACCGCGAGCTCGGCCGGTACGGCGAGCAGCTGCGCGACCTGGTCAAGCTGGTCGACCCCGCGCGGATCCTGGTGCTGCGCTACCGCGACATCGTCGATCGTCCCGCCGAGACCGTCGACCGGGCCTGCCGCTTCCTCGGCATCCGCGAGGGCCAGGTCGCGGCGATCCCGCGCGACAACTCACGTCCGTACGTCGCTCCCGGCTGGCGCCCGCGCGTGCTCGGCCCGGTGGTGCGCGGCGGCGCCTGGGCCGGCCAGTTCGTGCGGCCGGAGGTGTGGCGCCGCGCGAGCGTCCCGGTCATCGCGCGACTGCAGACCCGCGACACGCACCGGCCCTCGCTCACGGCCGAGCAGCGGGCCCGGCTGCTGCCGTCGTTCGCCGACGACATCCGGCTGCTCGGCGAGATCACCGGCGAGGACTTCTCCGACTGGCTCTCCACCCGCGACCGCGGATCCTTCGCGCAGCGGAGCGGGACCCGGTCGGCCTGAGACGATCGAGTCCGGAGCGCCCCCGTCGCGGGTCGTCCGTCCTCAGCGGACCAACGTGACCAGGTCGTGCGCTCCGTCGGGTCGCGCGGCCTCGACGTAGAACCGGGTGCGGCCGTCGGGGAGCGGCACGGCGGTGGCATAGCGCCAGGCGCCGTCGCCGTGCGGCGAGGCGATCGGCGGGCCGGCGGCGGCGACCAGTCGGGAGCCGTCCCAGGTGGCGACGCCGGTGGTCTCGAACCAGTTGGCGGCGGCGTCGGCGCGGCCGTCGTAGAGAACCGTCAGCGGGCTGGTCGCGAGCACCGTGGTGACCCGGGCGCCGCGCGCGTCCCACTCCCCCGGGCGGCCGGCGAGGACCTCGCCGTGGTCGGTCCAGGCGAGGCCGTCGGCGCTGCGCAGCAGCCGGGTGGTCATCCGGTCCTCGTCGCCGGGCGCGGTGAGCGGGTGGCAGCACAGCCACATCTCCCAGCCGTCGGGTCCGTGGGTGAGGACCGGGTCCTTGACCGCGACCGTGTCGTCGCCGGGCAGCACGACCTGCCGCCGCCCCCCGGGCAGCTCCTCCGGCGTCGCGGCGGTGAGGCTGTCGACCCACCAGTGCTTGGAGCCGGGCGTCGCGCAGGACAGGTACAGCCGCCAGCCCTCCCCCGGCACCGGCACCAGGACCGGCCGCTCGAAGGACTCGCACCCGAACGCGTCGCGGTGCACCTCGGCCACGGTGGTGAACCGCTCACCGTCCTCGGACCGCGCGACCACGACGGTCACCCCGCGGCCCTCGTCGAGCGGGCGGCGCACCCGGTAGGTGAGCCAGAAGACCCCGTCGACCAGCACGGCACTGGCCGCACCGGCCCAGTTGCCGGCACCGGCGGCCGGGGCGGGTACGACGACCCGCGGGTCGTCGTACGTCGGGACGGCGAGGGCACCCAGGGTCATGGCCCGCATGATACTTCACAAAGTCGACTGACTTTGACGACAGGGTGCTGGACGGAGCGACAGGGGGTGCCGGTCGGCACCCGGACGGCCAATGGCAGAGTGTCGCCATGACGGAGTCCGCGCAGCCGCTCATCGACAGCTCGTCCTTCGCCCCCGGCCAGGTGGTGTGGGAGGACGAGGTCTGGATCCTCGCCCGCCACGACGCCGGCACCCGGCTCGGCCTGACCCTGCACCACCGCGAGCCCGAGTCCCTCGGCCAGCTCTCCGACGACCACGCCTCGCAGCTCGGCCGGATCGGCAACCGCCTGGTCCGGATCATCGAGCACCTGCCCGACGCCGGGAAGGTACGGCTGGCCCGCACCTCCGACGACCACGTCCAGCTGGCCTTCGAGGCGGAGGGCGTGCCGGAGGGCCGTCTGCACGACATCGCGGTCAAGCTCGCCAACTGGGGCGGCGACGCTCGCGCCTGACCGGCTGGCCTCACCAAAAACCCCACCGACTCGGCGTCTCGACACTAGGGTTCCTCCGAAAGGGGGAAGACGCCGATGACGGGACCGGTGCTGCTCACGCGTCCCCGCCTGCACGAGCGGCTGGACCGGGAGGACCCGCGCATCGTCGTCCTCTCGGCGCCGAGCGGGTCCGGCAAGACCAGCCTGGTCCGGTGCTGGGTCGCGCCCCGCGCCGACACCGTCGTGTGGGTGACCCTGGACACCGACCACGTACGCCGGGCCAGCTTCTGGCAGCTGGTGCTGACCAGCGCCGGCCGGCTCGGCGTGCTGCCGGCCGAGGAGGTGGCCGGCCTCGTCGGTGACGTCGAGCGCAGCGCCGACCTGGCCGAGCTGGTCGCCGGCGCCCTGTCCGGTCACGGACCCCTCGTCCTGGTCGTCGACGCCCACGAGCGGCTGCGCGACGACAGCGGTCCCGTCGACTCCGACCTGGTCCGGCTGGTCCGGCTGGCGCCCGAGGTCCGGGTGGTCGTCACGACCCGCACCGGCAGCGGGCTCGCCAACCCGGGCCGGACCCTGCGCGGCGACGTCGAGCTGCTCACCGCCGCCGACCTGGCCTTCACCGCGGCCGAGACCCACGAGCTGCTGGCGAGCTTCGGGGAGCCCGGGGTCGCCGAGCATGCGGCCGAGCTGCACGCCGCGACGAGCGGGTTCCCGCTCGCGGTGCGCGCCGGCATGCTCTCGCTGGCCCGCTCGGGAACCTACCCCGACGCCCCCGACTGGCAGTCGCTGGTCGCCGAGGACCTGCGGGTCCAGCTCGGCGAGGGGACGGCGTACGAGCTGGTCCTGGCGACCTGCCTGCCGCCGTACTTCGACACCGACCTCGCGATCGAGCTGACCGGCTCCACCGACGTGAAGGAGCCGCTGGCCGAGCTGGAGTGGAACGGCTACGGGCGCTGGATCCCGTTCGCGCCCGGTCGCCAGGTGTTCCAGTACGTCGAGTCGCTGCGCACCGCCATGCTCGCCGACGCCACCCGCCAGCCGGCCGCCAAGCAGGCCCGGGCCGCGCGGACGGCGGCCACCTGGCTGCACCGCAACGGCAACTTCGAAGCCGCCTTCGAGCTGGCCGTCGCCGCCCGCCAGTACGACGTCGCCGGGCGGGTCTACGCCGACCTGGTCGCGAGCAACCCCGAGACGATCACGACCAGCCGCTTCGACCGGCAGCTGGCGACAGTGCCGCGGCGAGCGCTGGCCCAGTACCCCGCCCTCTCCCTGGGCCGGGGGCTGGCCTGCCACCGCAACCCGGCACTGCACGGCGCGGCCGCGGAGTACTTCCGGATCCCCGCCTCGTGGGTCGGCCCGCCGCCTCCGGACATGACCCCCGGCGAAGTGCTCATGCTCCACACCGCCAAGGTGGCCAGCCTGCGCGTGCTGGGCCGCTTCGACGACTCGGCCCGCGCCGCGCACCAGGCCCTCGCCCACTTCGACACCATCCCCGACGGGGAGCAGCACCACGTCGCCGACCTCGGCGCCACGACCCTGCGCCACCTGGCCTACTCCCTCCTCCAGGACGGGCAGGTCGACGCCGCGCGCAGCGCCGTGAACCGGGCGATCACGATGAGCACCCGCCCGGAGTCGCTCAACCACACGGCGGTCTACGCGGTCGGCTTCGACGCCCTCGACGGCCGCTGCGCCGAGGCCCGCGCCGCGCAGGAGCACGTCGATCCGGCGGCCTGGCGCCCCGGCCAGACCCACAACTACGTCAACGCGCTGGGCCGGATCGGGCAGGCCACGCTGCTGCTCGACGACTTCGAGCTGGCGGCCTCCGTCGCGCAGTACGACGGCTGCCAGTTCGCGGTCGCCTCCGAGTTCTGGCCCTTCGTCACCTGGACCCTGATGCATGCCCGGCTCGGGCTCGGCCATGCCGCCACCGAGGCGTACCGGGTCGAGGCGGCCCTCACCCGCACCCCCGCGCCGCCCGGCACCGCCGACAGTCTGGGCGGGGCGGCGGTCCGCGCGGCGCTGGCGGTGCTGTGGCTGGCCGCCGGCAACCGCACCAAGGCCGGCCCGCTGCTCCGCACCCGCACCAGGTACGCCGGCCAGCTGGCCCCCGCCGTCCTGCTCGGCCGGCTGCTCGCGGGCGAGAGTGCCGACGCGCTCGCCGTCCTCCCCCGCCTCGAGGACCAGCCCGGCCACACCAACCGGTCCCGGGCTGCCGTGCTCACGCTCGGCGCCGCGGCCGCGCTGCGCTCCGAGCGCCGCGACACGGCGGTGGCGCTGCTGGACCGGGTCCTCGCCCTGGTCGGCCCCGGAGGCGCCCGGGCCCACCTGATGTACCTGCCGGCGCCCGACCTGGCGGGCCTGCGCCGGCTCGCTCAGGCCCAGGACGACGCGGCGCTGCGCGACTACCTCGGCGCGGCGGTGCCGGACTGCGTCGCCGGCGACACGATGACCTTCTCCCTGACCCCGCAGGAGCGGCTCGTGGTCGCGGCGTTCGCCTACCACCCGACCCGGGCCGCCGTGGCCGCCGCCCTGCACGTCTCGGAGAACACGGTGAAGACCCACCTGCAGCGGATCTACCGCAAGCTCGGGGTCAACTCCCGCGACGGGGTCATCGAGAAGGCGATCGAGCTGGATCTGCTGGGGCGGGTCCGGTGAGCGCGGCGTCGGTGAGGCGCGCGCGGGCGGCGACGACCAGGACCACCGCGGCCGCGAGCCCCGAGACCGCGCAGATCGACCACACGGCGTAGTAGCCGCCGAGGCTGCCGCCGTCGACCCGGATCCCTCCGGTCCGCGCGAGGCAGATCGCGAACACCGACGACGCGATGCCGCCGCCGATGGTCTTCGCCGCGTTGGTGAGACCGGTGGCCGAGCCGACCCGCCCGGGTGGCGCGACCGCCGCGGCGGCCGCGGGGATCGCGGCGATCAGCCCTCCGGTACCGAGCCCGATCACGGCCATCACGGCCCACGCCGCCGCGGGACTGGCGTGGCACGGCAGCCAGGCGGCGTACCCGACCGCGTAGACGACGCAGCCGACGGCCATCGCGCCGCGGACGCCGAGCCGGCGGCTCACCGGGCCGAGGGCCAGCGCGCCGAGCGCCAGGCAGGCGACGTAGAACGCGATCCGGACCGAGCCCTGGGCCGCGGTCAGCCCGAAGCCGTAGCCGTGGACCGCCGGGTCGCTGCGGAAGTACGTCGACAGCGGGACCTGGGCCCCGAGCAGCGACATGCCGACCAGGAAGGCCGTCGCCTGCACGCTCCACTGGGCCGGCTGCCGGAGCAGCCGGACGTCGACCATCGGGTCGGGGTGGCGGGCCTCATAGCGCCACCAGGGCACGAGCAGCGCCGTGCCGAGCGCGACCAGGAGCCAGGCGGCGAGCGAGGAGATCCCCTCGACCCGGATCACCACCAGGCCGCCGAGCACGGACAGCACCGCCAGCGCCATCAGGCCCAGACCGCCCCAGTCGAAGCGCCCGCCCCCCAGCCCGGGGACGTCCTCGAGCAGCGCGAGCAGCGGCAGGCACACCGTGACGGCCACGGCGGGCAGCACCAGCATCGTGGTCACCGAGACCCGGTCGGCGAGCTGACCGGCCAGCACGGCGGCCACGATGATCGAGAGCTCGAGCGTCGCGACCAGGATCGCGGCCGCCCGCCGGGTCAGCCGGCCCTGGTCGGGTCGGCCGGCGGTGCGCCGGTGGATGACGGCGACCTCGATCGGCAGCCAGACCACGTAGGCGCCCTGGAGGGTCCAGGCGACCAGCATCACGGGGAAGCTCGGCGCGAAGGCGATCCCCCAGCTGGCGAGCGCGGTCACCGCGGTCGCCGCCAGCAGCACCCGCTTGTGCCCGACCAGGTCCCCCAGCCGGGCCAGCGGCGGCACGACCAGCGCCGAGAACACCAGCTGGGCGGCCTCGAGCCAGTTGAGGTCGGCGTAGCGGACGTCGAGGTCGTGGGCGATGTCCACCATGACCGGGCCGTAGTAGCCCTGGACCACACCGCTGGCGACCTCGACGGCGGCCAGAAGCCCGATCACCGCGACGAGCGGGTGACTCGACGGGCGACATCTGCGACGGAGCATTGTCACGGTCCCCATGGTGAGGGTTCGCTGGACCCGCCGGAGCCTGTCGTCCGGCCCTCGGAACGGAGCTGCTCCCCCATGCGTTCTCGACGCGCCCTCGCCTGCCCTCGACCTGCCCGACTCCCCCGGATCGCACTGTCCGCGGCGCTCGCCGTCAGCGGCGCGCTGGTGGTCACCGGCGTCGCGACGACGCTCGCGCCTCCCGCCGGGGCCGCGACGGTCGGCTGCGAGACCCTGACGGCGTCCGGCTATCGCCACTCGACCATCGCAAACGGCCTGACCACGCCTCGCGGCATCGACGTCGACGCCGCCGGCGTGGTCTACGTCGGCAACGGCGGTCAGGTCGACAAGCTGACGCCGTCGGGCGACACGTACACCCAGACCACCGCGGGCGGCGCCTTCACGCCCGTTGCGGTCGCGGTGGGGACCGACGGCACGATCTACGTCGCCGATCGCCCGAACGGCAAGGTGGAGAAGCTGACGCCGTCGGGCGACACGTACACCCAGGAGAACGTCGCGTGGGGCTACGGCGGCGGTCTGGCTGCGCTGGATGTCGACGCCGCGGGCGCGGTCTTCATCGGCGACACCTCGAACCAGCGGATCACGAAGCTGACCCCGGGGAGCGGTGGCTACGTCCCCTCGGGCGTGCAGTCGCTCCCGCTGACCGACGTCCGCGGCATCTCCGTGTTCGGCACCACCTTGTGGTTCTCGATGGACGACGACACGGTGCGTGCGCTGAACGTCCTCGGCAACACCCCGGGCAATCCGGTCCCGACGAACGGACTGTCCGACCCGCGTGGCCTCGACATCGACCCGTCCGGCCCGACGCCCGCCCTCGTCGTGGCCGACACCGGCAACAACCGGCTGGTCCGGCTCAGCCTCACGAGCGGCGACCAGGACACCCTGCCGGCAGACGGCCTCAACCAGCCCCAGGACGTCGCGGCCGACGAGGACGGCAACCTGTACGTCGCCGACACCGGCAACGACCGGGTGGTCAAGCTGACTCCCGTCTCGGTGGACGCCGCCGCCGACACGGGGACGACGACGGCCGGCGGCAGCGTCACCACCGACGTGCTCGCCAACGACACCGCGACGGACGTCACCCTCGCGGACCCGACCATCGCGAAGCGCCCGGCCCACGGCACGGCGAGCGTCAACGCGAACGGCACCATCACCTACACCCCCGAGGCCGGCTTCTCCGGCACCGACAGCTACACCTACGCCGTCGCGGACGACACCCGCAGCGCGTGCGCCACCGCGACGGTCACCGTCACGGTCGCCCAGGGCAACTCCTGCGACCCACTCGGCACCAGCGGCGAGATCACCCGGCTCCCGATCGAGACCGGCACCGACTACCCGAACTACTTCGACGTGGACGCCGACGGCACCATCTTCGTCACCGACTCCCAGGCCGGCGAGATCGTCAGGCTGGCCCCTTCCGGGTCGGGCTACAGCCGCTCGGTCGTGGCGACCGGCGTGGGCAACGTGACCGCCATCGCGATCGGGGACAACGGCGCCCTGTGGGTCGTGCGCTATCCCGACGAGCTGCTCGAGCTGACGGCGACAGGGTCGGACTACACGATCGCCGACATCCACACCGGTGGGTTCCTGACCAAGATCGGCGGCGTCGACGTGGGGCCTGACGGCGACGTCTACGTGAGCTTCAACGCCACCTCGTCCAGCGCCGGCGGCGTGGCCCGCCTGGCCGTGGGGTCGGGCATGTCGCAGACCCAGGTCCTCGGTGGCCTCCAGTTCGTGCATCAGGTCACGGTCGACGACGGCGGCGCGGTCTACGTGGCCAGCTACACGCGGGTGGTGAAGGCCGTCGACACCGGGTCCGGCTGGACCCCGACGAACGCCGTGACGGGCCTCGGCAGCGGCCAGGGCGTCGCGGTCGACAGCACCGGCACCCTCTGGGTCAGCACCTCCGAGAACCCGGGCCTCTGGACGGCGACCCCGTCCGGATCCGGCTACGACGCCCAGCAGCTCTACGCGCCCTGGGGTGCGGAGTACGCCACCACCCTCGCGATCACCGACGACGACGCCGTCCACGTCTCCGACTTCGAACGTCTGTGGAGGTTCGGCCCCACGACCGTGCATGCCGCCGACGACACCACGACGGTGACCGCGCCGCGCACGGTGACGACCGACGTCCGCGCCAACGACGGGGCCACCACCAGGCTGTCGCCGCCCACGGTCGTCCAGGCACCGGCGCACGGTACGACGAGCGTCAACCTCGACGGCACGGTCAGCTACACCCCGGCCGCCGGCTTCTCCGGCACCGACAGCTACACCTACCTGGTCCGTGACGACGGCATGCCGGCGCAGGTGTGCAGCCTCGCCACCGTCACGATCACCGTGGCGACCGCGACCGGCTGCGCCACGCTGCCGCCGACGGCGGACGCCTTCCGGGTCGCCGCAACGACCGGCCTGTCCGAGCCGACCGGCATCGCGGCCGACGCGGGCAACATCATCTACATCTCCGACGTCGGCGCCGGTGGGAACGGCAAGGTGATCGGCTGGAGTCCCGGCTCCGGCCCCTCGACGATCGACAGCAACGGCGACATCGACCCGCAGGGCATCGCGGTCGACGCCGACCGCAACGTCTACTACGCCGACGAGGGCGAGCACGAGATCGTCAAGCTCGCCTGGACCGGCGGCGGCTACACCCGTTCGGTGCTCGCCACCGGCCTGCAGCGGCCCTCCGGCGTCGCGGTGGACGCCGACGGCAACGTCTACTTCGCCGAGAGCTCCAGCGGGCACGTCCACAGGCTGACGCCCGCCGGTGGCGGCTACACGAGGTCGCTGGTCGGATCCGGCTACGAGCGCCCGCGCGGCGTCGCGGTCGACGCCGACGGCAACGTCTTCGTGGCGGACTGGGCCGACGGCGACAAGATCGTGCGGCTGAGCCCGACCGGCACGTCGTACACGCAGAGCGTGGTCTCGCGCAGCGTCGACAACCCGTACGGCATCGCGGCCGAGCCCGACGGCACCCTGATCGTCGGCGACTCCGGCAACGACCGGGTGCTGCGCCTGGTGCCCGACGGCTCGGGCTACCGCCAGGAGACCGTCGAGGTCTGGGGCAGCCACACGCCGACCTGGGTGGCGACCACCGCGACCGGCGCGATCCTGGTCGTCGACCAGGACACCGCCGAGGTCGTGGTGATCGGCTCGATCACCGTCGACGCCGAGGACGACACCGGCTCCACGACCGTGGCGACGCCGGTGACGACCGACGTCCGGTCGAACGACAGCGCGACGCCCGACGGCACCCCGCTGTCGGATCCCACCCTGGTCGGTACGGCGCAGGGCGGCGCCGCGAGCGTGAACGCCGACGGCACGATCACCTTCACGCCGGCAGCCGGCTTCTCGGGACGCGCCTCCTACCGCTACCGCGTCTCCGAGGACCAGGACCCTGCCGTCGCCTGCGATGCGGCCCAGGTGACGGTGAGCGTCGCCAACGAGTTCGTGCCCGGCCCCGGGGTGAGCACCCCGCAGAGCACGCCGGTCACCACCCCCCTGGCGGAGATCGCCACCACCACCGGCGCTCCCCTGGACCCGCGTGCCGTGGCCTCGCTCACCTCTCCGGCCCACGGGTCGCTCGCCATCGACCCGGCCACCGGCGGGGTCACCTACACCCCGGTCCCCGGCTTCAGCGGCTCCGACGGCTACGTCGTGACCGTGTGCGACACCTCCGCGCCGGTCCAGTGCACCGACGTCGAGGTGAGCGTGACGGTGTCGGCCGCGTCGGGTCCGTCGGCGGGGCCGTCGACGGGTCCCGCGATCACCGTGACCGCTCCGCCCGAGGCCACCATGAAGGTCACCAGGTCCGGACGGACCAGGCCACTGGCCCTGACCGCGCGGGTCACCGTCACCGGTCTGGCCGGGCGCCCGGTGACGAGCCGGGCGACGACCGGGACGGCGACCCTCTACGGGCCCGCGACGACGGCGTCAGACACGATGTGCAGTCCCGCCGACGCCGTCGCCACGGTCGCGTTCGTTCCCGCCGACGGCACCATCACCCTCCCATCGGTGACCGTCACCAGGCCCGGCCACTACACCTGGGTCGCCGCCACCACGGCGGACGGCGACAACCTCGCCGCCACCTCCGCCTGCGGCGCATCCGGCTCCACCACCCTGGTCCACCGTCCCGACATCGGTCGCGTCCAGGTCAAGACCGGCTACACCGGCGTCCGTGCCGACTCCGTCGCCGGCCGCCGGGTCCGACCCACCCGACTCACGGTCCGCGCCGTCGGCCTCAAGGCCCGTCTTCAGACCGTCGGCACCCGCCACCGCGCGATGGTCATCCCCGACGACGTCGCCAAGGGCGGCTGGCTCGCCGGCTCCGCCGCCCCGGGCGAGACCGTCGGCTCCACGGTCATCGCCGGCCACGTCTCCGACCGCGGCGACCGTCCCGGCGCCTTCGGCAGGCTCCGCAACGCCCGCCCCGGCCAGGTCATCGAGGTCAAGACCGCCGACGGCCGCCGGCTGCGCTACCGGATCACCTCCATCACCACCCAACCCCGCACCACCGGACTCTCCGGCGCCGCCGTCTCCACCACCGGTGACCACCGGCTCACGCTGGTCACCTGCACCGGCCGGGTCACCTACCGCAACGGCCACTTCCACTACACCAAGAACCTCATCGTCACCGCCGTGCCGATCGGGTGACCTGCCGGGCGACATCCGGCCCGCCGCGTTGTCGACCCGCACCGGGTCCGGTTGGCTGGAGTCACCGGCACCCACCGACCGGTGTGGCCCGGACGGACCGATCCCCCCAGGTCCGTCCGGGCCACACCTTTCGACGTACTCACCGAGCAGGGCCGGTCCGAGCCTCGGCCCGCAGGCCTGACCGGGCGCGGGCGGGGCGGGCGTCCCGCCGCCGCTGACGCCCGCGGCAGGCACTACCGTCACGTCAGACCCGAGAGCACCGGAGGAGACACCCATGTCCGTCGTGAAGATCAACGCCATCCAGATCCCGCCCAACGCCGGCCCCGAGCTGGAGAAGCGGTTCGCCGCCCGCGCCGGGGCGGTGGAGAGCTCGCCCGGCTTCCTCGGCTTCCAGCTGCTGCGCCCCACCGCCGGCGAGGATCGCTACTTCGTGGTCACCCACTGGGCCGACGAGGAGTCCTTCGCCGCCTGGCGCGACGGCGACGCCCGCGCCGCCCACGCGACGCCCGAGGGCGAGGCGCCGCGCAAGCCGGTCGCCACGGGCGCGAGCCTGCTGGAGTTCGAGGTCGTGCTGGACGTCAGGCCGGCCTGAGCAGGCGCGCCGCCCGGCGCAGGTCGGCCGCCACGGCCGGCCGGGCGCCGGCGGTGAGCAGCCGTCCCAGCCCGAGGCCGCGGACGGAAAAGTCCGCGCTCACGCGGCATCCGCTCCCGTTCGGCGCGAACCGGAGCTCGAGGCGCGCCCGGAAGGGCCCGCACTCCCCCTCCTCGACCCACCGGTACGGCGGCTCGAGGGTCGTCGTACGCATCCGCGGCCGCACGCCGGGCACCACGGTCACGTCGGTCCACACGCTGTGGTCGGGTACGACGTCGGCCACCGCCCGCAGCGACGACTGCCACAGCGGGCGGTTGCGCGGATCGGCGAGGTAGTCGAAGGCCCGGTCCGCGCGGACCGGGAAGGCGACCTCGACCGGGGTCAGAGGATCGCGCCCGGGTGGTAGTCGGCAGCGCCGGGGTGCGCGGCGACGACGGCCGCGACCCGGCGGCAGACCTCCTGGGTCTGCGCGACCGCGGCGCCGGTGAAGGTGATCGGCTCGGCGACCAGCGACTGCAGCTGCTCCTCGGTGAGGCCGAGGCGCTCGTCGGCGGCGAGCTTGGCGAAGACGTCGTTCTCGGCCTGGCCCTGGCGCACCGCGAGGGCGGTGCCCACCGCCGCCTCCTTGATCGCCTCGTGTGCGCTCTCGCGGCCGACGCCGTTGCGCACCGCGGCCATCAGCACCTTGGTGGTGGCGAGATAGGGCAGGTAGCGGTCCAGCTCGCGCTGGATCACCGCCGGGAAGGCACCGAACTCGTCGAGCACGGTGAGGAAGGTCTGGAACAGCCCGTCGACGGCGAAGAAGGCGTCGGGCAGGGCCACCCGTCGTACGACGGAGCAGGAGACGTCGCCCTCGTTCCACTGGTCGCCCGCGAGCTCGCCGACCATGGACAGGTAGCCGCGGGTGACGACCGCGAGGCCGTTGACCCTCTCGCAGGAGCGGGTGTTCATCTTGTGGGGCATCGCCGACGAGCCCACCTGGCCCTCCTTGAAGCCCTCGGTGACGATCTCGTTGCCGGCCATCAGCCGGATCGTGGTGGCGAGGTTGGACGGCGCCGCGGTCAGCTGCACCAGCGCCGAGAGCACGTCGAAGTCGAGGGAGCGCGGGTAGACCTGCCCGACGCTGGTGAGCACCCGTTCGAAGCCGAGGTGGCCGGCCACCCGCTGCTCGAGGTCGGCCAGCTTGTCGGCATCGCCACCGAGCAGGTCGAGCATGTCCTGCGCGGTGCCCATCGGGCCCTTGATGCCGCGCAGCGGGTAGCGACCGAGCAGGTCCTCGATCCGCTCCACCGCGATCATCAGCTCGTCGGCCACGGTCGCGAACCGCTTGCCCAGCGTGGTCGCCTGCGCGGCGACGTTGTGGCTGCGCCCGGCCATGACGGTGGTCTCGTGCTCGGCGGCGAGGCGGCCGAGCCGGGCCAGGGTGGCGACCGCGCGGTCCCGGAGCAGCTCCAGGGACTGCTTGACCTGCAGCTGCTCGACGTTCTCGGTCAGGTCGCGGCTGGTCATGCCCTTGTGGATGTGCTCGTGCCCGGCGAGCGCCGCGAACTCCTCGATGCGCGCCTTCACGTCGTGGCGGGTCACCCGCTCCCGCTCGGCGATGCTCGCGAGGTCGACGTCGTCGACGACCTTCTCGTAGGCCTCGACCACGCCGTCGGGTACGTCGATCCCCAGGTCGCGCTGGGCCTTGAGCACGGCGATCCACAGCTGCCGCTCGAGGACGATCTTGTGCTCCGGCGACCAGATCGCGGTGAGGTCAGCGGCGGCGTAGCGGGTGGCGAGGACGTTCGGCACGGTCACGGGTGGTGATTCTCCCACGCTGCCGGCCGCGCCGTCGCACCCGGCGTTGCGGTGGTCATCGGGACGAGTCGGCGCCCCGATCGCCGATGTGGCCGGTCAGGCCGACCGCAGCGGGCGGACCAGCACCAGCTCGCCGTCCTCGGTGCTGCCCCGCACCCCGGTGAACCCGGCCTTGGCCGCCACCCGCAGGCTCGCGGTGTTGTCGGGCGCGATCGACGCCCGCACGCGCACGCCCGCCGCGTCGGCCCGGGCGAGCAGTGCGCCCAGCGCCTCGGTGACCAGGCCGTAGCCGCGCGCCGGCTCCACCAGCCCGTAGCCCACCTCGACCTCGGCAACCTCGTCGGCCGCCGGCTCCGGCGGCCCGAAGAACCCGATCGAGCCGATCACCAGCCGCTGCGTGAGCGACACGATCGACCGCGGGCCCCACGGGTCGCCGTCGCGCCACAGGGTCGCGGCGCCGCGGTCGTCCTCGCGCGGGAAGTCCGGGTGCCAGCCCGCGAGCCGCTCCCCGGAGCGGATCGCCGCCACGGTCGCCTCGTCCCACAGCACCAGCTGCAGGCGGTCGGTCCGCACGCCGACGGGCTGTGCGTCAGTCATCGACGGCCCCCGCCCGCGCCACGATGACCTCGCAGGGCGGATCGGCGCGCTCCAGCCGCGCGTCGGTGGTCAGCAGCGGGCACGCCAGCCGCTCGGCGAGCTGATGGCCGGGCACGGTGCTCACGCGTCCCTCAGCGAGGCGCCCTCGACCACGCCGAGGGGCTCGGCGGCGATGTCGGAGCGCCGCTGCATGCCGTCGAAGGCGATCAGGTCGGCCGCGGCGTACGCGCGCGAGCGGGCGTCCGCGATGTCGTACCCGACCGCGCGTACGGCGAGCACCCGCCCACCCGCGGTGACCAGGCGGTCGCCGTCGAGGGCGGTGCCGGCGTGGATGACGTCGACGTCGGCGACCCCGTTGGCCCGGCCGACGCCGGTGATCACGTCGCCCTTCGACGAGGACTCCGGGTAGCCGGCCGAGGCGAGGACCATGGTGACCGACGCGCCGTCGGCGAACCGCGGGGCCTCGACCTCCGCCAGCCGCCCGGTCGCCGCCGCGTGCAGCAGGGCGCCCAGCGGCGACTCCAGCAGCGCCAGGACGGGCTGGACGTCGGGGTCGCCGAAGCGGCAGTTGAACTCGATGACCCGCGGACCGGCGGCGGTGAGCGCGAGGCCGACGTACAGGCAGCCGACGAAGGGCGCGCCCCGGCGGGCCATCTCGTCGAGCGTGGGCCGCACGACCGTGTCGACCACGGTGGCGGCGAGGTCGACGGGCGCCCAGGGCAGCGGGGAGTACGACCCCATGCCGCCGGTGTTGGGCCCACGACCGCCGTCGAAGATCCGCTTGAAGTCCTGCGCCGGCTGCAACGGGTACGTCGTCGCGCCGTCGCAGACCGCGAACAGCGAGACCTCCGGGCCGTCGAGGAACTCCTCGACCACGACCCGCTCGCAGCCGGCCGCGTGGGCGAGCGCCTCGGCGCGGTCCAGGGTCACCACGACGCCCTTGCCGGCGGCGAGCGCGTCGTCCTTCACGACGTACGGCGCCCCGAGCTCGTCGAGCGCCGCCGCGACCTCCTCGGCGGTCGTGCAGGTCCGCGACCCGGCCGTCGGCACCCCCGCGGCGGCCATGACCTCCTTGGAGAACGCCTTCGAGCCCTCGAGCCGCGCGGCGGCCCGCGACGGTCCGAAGACCGCGATCCCGGCCGCGCGCACGGTGTCGGCGACCCCGGCGACCAGCGGCGCCTCGGGTCCGACCACGACGAGCTCCGCGCCGAGGGAGACGGCGAGAGCGGCGACGGCCGCACCGTCCATCGGGTCGACCTCGTGCAGGGTGGCGAAGGCGCCGATGCCGGGGTTGCCGGGGGCGGCGTGGACCTCGCTCACGCCCGGGTCGCGGGAGAGGGCGAGCGCGAGGGCGTGCTCGCGGCCGCCGGTGCCGATGACGAGGGTCTTCACGGGCGTCGATCCTAGTGGTGTGGCGCTGAGGCGGCTTGCCCCGTCGCGTGCCCAGGGTGCGTGCATTGGGTGCGCGAAGGGGGCGCCTGGACCCCGGGAGGAATCAGCGCAGGGGGTGCCGGACGACCGCCTGCTCGCGCTCCGGGCCGACGCCGACGACCGAGATGCGGGCGCCGGAGCGCGCCTCGACGAACTCGACGTACTCCCGCGCCGCCTTCGGCAGCTCCTCGAAGCTGCGGCAGCCGGAGATGTCCTCGGTCCAGCCGGGGAGGTTCTCGTAGACGGGCACGGCGTGGTGGAAGTCGGTCTGGTTGACCGGCATGTCGTCGTGACGGACCCCGTCGACGTCGTACGCGACGCAGACCGGCAGCTCCGCGAGGCCGGTCAGGGTGTCGAGCTTGGTGAGCACGAAGTCGGTGACGCCGTTGACCCGCGCGGCGTACCGGGTGATCACGGTGTCCATCCAGCCGCAGCGGCGCGGGCGGCCGGTGGTGGTGCCGTACTCCCACCCGGCCTTGCGCAGGAACTCGCCGTTCTCGTCGTACAGCTCGGTCGGGAACGGGCCCTCACCGACGCGCGTCGTGTAGGCCTTCGCGATGGCGATCACCTGGTCGATCCGGGTCGGCGGGATGCCGGTGCCGGTGCAGGCGCCGGCGGAGACTGCGCTGCTGGAGGTCACGAACGGGTAGGTGCCGTGGTCGACGTCGAGCAGGGTGGCCTGGCCGGCCTCCATCAGCACCACCTCGTCGCGGTCGAGGGCCTGGCTGAGGAGCAGCCCCGTGTCGCAGACGTACGGCGCCAGCCGCTCCGCGTGGGCGAGCAGCCCCTCGACGGTCTGCTGCACCGAGGGCGCGCGCCGGTTGTAGATCTTGGTCAGGATCTGGCCCTTGAGCTCCAGCGCCCCCTCGACCTTCTGGGTGAGGATCTTCTCGTCGAACAGGTCCTGGACCCGGATGCCGATCCGGTTCATCTTGTCGGCGTAGGTCGGGCCGATCCCGCGGCCCGTCGTACCGATCCGCCGGGAGCCGAGGAAGCGCTCGGTGACCTTGTCGATGGTGCGGTTGTAGTCGGCGATGACGTGCGCGTTGGCGCTGAGCTTGAGCTTGCCGGTGTCGACGCCGCGGCCCTCGAGGCCGTCGATCTCCTGGAACAGCACGTCGATGTCGACGACCACGCCGTTGCCGATGACCGGCGTGCAACCGGGGGTGAGGATGCCGCTGGGCAGCAGGTGGAGGGCGTACTTCTCGTCGCCGATGACCACGGTGTGGCCGGCGTTGTTGCCGCCGTTGAACTTGACGACGTAGTCGACCTGGCTGCCGAGGTGGTCGGTCGCCTTGCCCTTGCCCTCGTCGCCCCACTGGGCTCCGACGATCACGATTGCCGGCATCTTGGCTGCTCCTTCGCACGGACGGAGTCCCTCCGCCCCGGCGTACCGGGTCGGCTGCTCAACGCACCACTGTTGTTGGTGTCCTCACATGCAGGAGCCCCGGCAAGACCGGGGCTCTTGCGGCGTCACGTTACCAAATCGCGACCTGCCCGCTAAGTTGAGCCAGAACAAGAACACGTTCTATTTTCAGGAGCAGTCAGAGGGGCCGGCCGCGAGACGCCGACCCGGCGCGAAACAACGGCCACCGAACGCCGACCCGGCGCCCCGCCGATCACATCGGACGCGTCACTGTGGCGGGTCGAGGCGTCCGCGAGTTCTGTTTGCGCCGGGTCGGCGGATCTCAGGAGTCGCTGCGCGCCGGGTCGGCGAGCCGGGCGGCGATCTCGGCGACCACGGCGCGGGCGAGGGTCTCGGGCGTGTCCCCCTCCACCTCGGGCACGACGCCGTGGACGTCCCCGTCGGCCAGCAGGTCGAGCGCCCCGACGCCCTGCGCGGCGGCCATCTCGGCGGCCCGGGACGGCTCGCCGTGGACGATGACGCTGGCGCCCTCGGGCGGGAGCGGGGACAGCCAGCCGCGCTCGGTCGCGAGGACCGTCCGGGCGGGGAGCAGGGCGAGCGCGCCACCGCCGCAGCCCTGGCCGAGGATGACCGACACGGTGGGCACCGTCATGGTGACCAGGCCGGCGATGCAGCGGGCGATCTCGCCGGCCATCGCGCCCTCCTCGGCAGCCTGCGACAACTCGGCGCCCGGGGTGTCGATGACCGTGACGAGGGGCAGCCGCAGCTCCTCGGCGAGCTCCATGGCGCGCCGGGCCTCGCGCAGCGCGCCCGGTCCCATCGGGGTCGCCGGCGTCTGGCGGGAGCGGTCCTGGCCGACCAGGACGCACGGCTGCCCGTCGAGGCGGGTGAGGGCGATGAGGACCGAGTCGTCGCGCTCGCCCTCGTCGGTTCCCTTGAGCCGCAGCGTGCTCGCGGCGCCACACCTGATCAGGTCGCGGACCCCCACCCGCCCGGGCGCGCGGGTCGCCTCGACGTCCTCCCAGACCGGGTGGTCGAGCGCCGTCCCCCGAACGACCGGAGTACGACGCTCCAGGGTGGGTGCGGACGGCGGGTCGACGAGCACGCCGAGGGCGTGGTCGACCAGGGCCGGGAGGTGCTCGGCGGGGATGACGGCGTCGATGACGCCGTGGGCGGCGAGGTTCTCGGCGAGCTGGACGCCCTCGGGGAACGGCCGGCCGTTGAGCGCCTCGTACACCTTCGGCCCGAGGAAGCCCACCAGCGCCCCCGGCTCGGCGACGGTGACGTGCCCCAGTGAGCCCCACGAGGCGTAGACGCCGCCGGTGGTGGGGTGGCGCAGGTGGACGAGGTACGGCAGCCCCGCACCGCGGTGCTCCATCAGCGCCCGCGAGATCTCGACCATCTGCACGAAGGCCCGGGTGCCCTCCTGCATCCGGGTCCCGCCCGAGGACGTGCTCGCCAGCACCGGCAGGCCCTCGGCCGTGGCCCGGCGTACGGCGGCCGCGATCCGCGTCGCCGCGGCGACGCCGATCGAGCCGGCGAGGAACCGGAACTCGTTGACCACGAAGGCCACCGGCCGCCCGCGCACGGTGCCGCGCCCGGTCAGCACCGACTCGTCGGTCCCGGCCTTCTCGGCCGCCGCACGCAGCTCGGCCTGGTAGGCCTGGGCGTGCCCGCTGATGTCGACGGGCGTGTCCCACGACTCGTAGGAGCCGTCGTCGAGGACGAGGTCGATCAGCTCGCGGGCGGTCCAGCGGCGAGAGGTGCTCATGGCCCGGATCCAACCACGGCCGCGCACGGCGTACGTCGGCAAGTTCTGCCAATCCGTAGGGTGGATCCGTGGCCACGAGACTGCTGCTGATCACCAACGGCGACGCGGGCGCGGCCGACCGCGACGGGGTCGACGCGGCGCTGGCGGTTCTTCGCGAGAGTGCCGAGGTCGAGGTCCGCGGCACCTCGTCCCCCGAGGAGCTCGACGGCGTGCTGGCCGCGGCCGGCGACCGCACGATCGTGGTGGCGGGGGGCGACGGCAGCATCCACGCGGTGGTCCAGGCGCTGCGCTCCCGCGGCGACCTCAGCGGACGGACGCTGGCCCTGATCCCTCTCGGCACCGGCAACGACTTCGCCCGCACCCTCGGCCTGCCCCTGGATCCGGCGGCGGCCGCCCGCGTGGTCGCCGGGGGTACGACGCGCGCGACCGATCTGGTCGTCGACGACGACGAGCAGGTCACCGTCAACAGCGTCCACCTCGGCGCCGGCGCGGAGGCGGGCCGGCGCGGGGCCCGCTGGAAGGAGCGACTCGGCCGGGTGGGCTACCCGATCGGGGTGTTGCAGACGGCGCTGAACCCACCCAGCCTGCGGGTGCGGGTGGAGGTCGACGGCGCGGTGGTCGCCGACGTCGACCGACCGGTGCTCATGGTCGCCGTCGGCAACGGCGCCTCCGTCGGCGGCGGCACCGAGCTCACGCCCGGCGCCGAGCCCCACGACGGCGAGGTGGACGTGCTGATCGCGACGCCGCGCGGGCCGCTCGCTCGGCTGGGCTACCTCGTCCGGCTGCCGTTCGCGCGCCACGAGGAGCACGGCGACGTCCGGATCCTGCGCGGGCGCACGGTCCGGGTGAGCGGCACCCCCTTCGACTGCAACAGCGACGGCGAGATCGACGGGCCGGTGCGGTCGCGGACCTGGCGGGTGCTGCCGGCGGCGTACGCGATGGTGGTCCCGCCGCGCTAGCGCAATAGGCTTGGGCGCCGTGGCACGTGGACAGCGCAACCAGCAGCAGGACCCCGCCGACTGGGTGACCCGGACCGCCGACCTGGCGCTCCGGCACGCCGAGCAGGTCAATGGCGGCACCCTGCCCGACCTGGTGACCTGCGCATCCGGCATCAGCCCGTCCGGGCCGATCCACCTCGGCAACCTGCGCGAGTTCCTCACCGTCCACTTCGTGGCCGAGGAGATCCGGCGCCGCGGCATCGACGTGCGCCACCTGCACAGCTGGGACGACTACGACCGCTTCCGCAAGGTGCCGGCCGGCGTCGACACCGCGTGGAACGAGCACATCGGCCGCCCGCTGTCCGCCGTCCCCGACCCGACGGGCGAGTTCGCCGACTGGGGCGAGCGCTACAAGGCGCCGCTGCGCGCGGCGCTGGTCGAGATGGGCTGCGACATGGTCGAGGTCGACCAGACCGCGATGTACCGGTCCGGGATCTACCGCGAGCAGGTGCTCACCGCGATCCGCAAGCGCGGCGAGATCGAGACCGTGATGGCCCGGTTCCGCACCAAGAAGGTGGAGGGCGAGTCGACGGCCGAGGAGGACTCCGGGCACGGCTCGACCGAGGATCTCGCCCGGTTCCCCTACAAGCCCTACTGCCGCGGCTGCGGGCGCGACACCGTCACCCTCACGTCGTACGACGACGCGACCACCGACCTGGCCTACACCTGCGACGTCTGCGGCGACTCGTTCGTCACCAACGTCGCGACGCAGGACGAGGGCAAGCTGGTCTGGAAGGTCGACTGGCCGATGCGCTGGACGTTCGAGGGCGTGCACTTCGAGCCCGGCGGCGTCGACCACGCCTCCCCCGGGTCGTCGTACACCGTCGGCAAGGAGATCGTCGGCCCGATCTTCGGCGGCACCGCCCCGTCGTTCGTCGGCTACTCCTTCGTCGGCGTGGCCGGCATGCCGAAGATGTCGTCGTCCAGGGGCGGCGTGCCGACCGCGGCCGAGGCGCTGCGGATCCTCGAGGCGCCGATCCTGCGCTGGCTCTACGCCCGCCGGCAGCCCAAGCAGGCGTTCAACGTCGACTTCGGGCAGGAGGTGCTGCGCCTCTACGACGAGTGGGACGCCCTCACGAAGAAGGCCGCGATCCCGGAGAAGCGGGACGCCGCCGTGCTCGCCTGGGAGCGGGCGTCCGCGACGTCGACGGCCGGCACGCTGCCGACGCCCGCGGTCGTCGTACCGTTCCGGATGCTGTCGTCGGTCGCCGACGTGACGGCCGGCTCGCGGGAGATCATCGCGCGCACCGTCGGCGCCGGCGAGGCCGACCTCGAGCCCCGGCTCGCGAAGGCCGCCACCTGGATCGCCGAGTACGTCGACCCCGACGAGCGCACCACCGTGCGCGGGGCCGCCGACGCCGCCCGTCTGGCCGCGCTCGACGAGGACGAGGCGCGCTGGCTCGGGCTGCTGCTCGACGGCCTGCCGCCCGCCTTCGACTCCGTCGATGAGCTGACCACGCTGATCTACGGCGTGCCCAAGCTGGCCCGCGGCCTCGCCCTCGAGGACGCGCCGACCGACGAGGTCAAGGCCGACCAGAAGGCGTTCTTCACGCTGCTCTACCACCTGCTCGTCGACGCCGAGCGCGGTCCGCGGCTGCCCACGCTGTTCGCGGCGCTGGGGCCCGAGAAGGTGCGCGAGCTGCTCGCCGGCTGAGTCACCACGGCCACCACCTGCGCCGCCGGGGCGGGCACTCCGCCCCGACCGCGTCGGGCGGCTGGCGCAGCCGGCCCCGTTCGACCCGGCCGACGATCCGGTACCGGGTCGCCGGGTCGATCTCCCGCGCCTGCACCCACATCGGCTCCGCACCCGGCTCCGCGCTGACCCGGACCAGGCCGGCGCGCTCGAGGGTGCGCAGGTGCCGGCGGATCGAAGCGGGCACGATCCCGGCGTCCGCCGCGAGCTGGTCGACCGTCCTCGGCGTGTCGACCGCGAGGTAGACCCACCAGACCCGGGGGCCCAGCCGCGGCAGGCCGCCGGTCACCGCTGAGCCTGCCTCAGCCCAGCAGCTCGTCGTACGCCGTCGGGCTGGAGTCGCGCAGGAAGCCCGCGCAGCGCTCCCACTCGTCGGTCTCGCCGATCGCGCGGGCGGCGAGGGCGAGCAGCGCGAGGGCGCGCAGGAAGCCGCGGTTGGGCTCGTGCTCCCACGGCACCGGGCCGTTGCCCTTCCAGCCGTTGCGGCGCAGCAGGTCGAGCGAGCGGTGGTAGCCGACCCGGGAGTAGGCGTAGACCGTCACCCAATCGACACCGGCGGCGCCGGCATCCAGCTGACTCCGTGCCTGCTCGGCGAACGCGGCCCAGGCCAGCGGCGAGGCGGGCAGGCGTCGTACGACGGCAGCGGGGGCCTGGCCCTCGGCGAGGAGGGCCTCGGCGGGGTCGACGGGCAGGTGCGTGGGCGGGGGGCCGGCCATCAGGTCGGCGCCGGGCGTGATGCTCATGTGAACATTCTCGCTCGACCGGGAAGCGTTGTCGGTGCCCGGGTGTTGACTGATGTCGTGACCCAGAGCGCACCCACCTCCCCGACGGCGAATCCGCCCGCCGCGACCGAGAGCAATCCGTGGCCGGCCCTGTGGGCCCTGGTCCTCGGCTTCTTCATGATCCTCGTCGACCTCACCATCGTCACGGTCGCGACGCCGACGATCATCGAGGACCTCGACGCGTCCGTGAACGACGTCGTCTGGGTCACCAGCGCCTACATGCTGGCCTACGCCGTGCCGGTGCTGATCATGGGCCGGCTCGGCGACCGGTTCGGCTCGAAGTACCTCTACCTCGCCGGGCTCACCGTCTTCACCCTCGCCTCCCTGTGGTGCGGCCTGACCACCACGGTCGAGGCACTGATCCTGGCCCGCGTCGTGCAGGGCCTCGGCGCCTCGATGATGACGCCGCAGACGATGGCGATCATCACCCGGATCTTCCCGCCCGCGAAGCGCGGCAGCGCGATGGCGGTCTGGGGCGCTACCGCCGGCGTGGCCATGGTGGTCGGCCCGATCCTCGGCGGCGTGCTCACCGACGGCCTCGGCTGGGAGTGGATCTTCTTCATCAACGTCCCCGTCGGCCTGGTCGCCTTCGCGATGGCGTGGCGCCTCGTTCCCGCGCTGCCCACCCACCCCCACAAGTTCGACTGGCTCGGCGTGGGCCTGTCGGGTGCGGCCATGTTCCTGCTCTGCTTCGGCATCCAGGAGGGCCACCAGATGGACTGGGCCGGGTGGATCATCGCGACGATCGTCGGCGGCGCGGTGCTGCTGGTCGCCTTCGTCGTCTGGCAGCGCCTCAACCGCGCCGAGCCGCTGGTTCCGCTCGACCTGTTCCGCGACCGCAACTTCTCGGTGTCCACCGTCGCGATCACCTGCATGGGCGCCATCGCCGCGTCCTTCGGCTTCCCGCTGATGCTCTACGCCCAGGCCGTGCGCGGCTACTCCCCCACCGGCGCCGCCCTCCTGATGCTGCCCATGGCGCTGATGTCGATCGTGCTCGCCCGCCTGGTCGGCCGCCTCTCCGACCAGCAGCATCCGCGACGAGTGCTCGGCTTCGGCTTCGCCGCCAGCCTGGTCGGCTTCCTGCTCCTGATGTGGCGCCTCGAGCCCGACGTCGCGATCTGGGAGCTGGCCGTCCCCATGGCCGTGATCGGCATCGGCAACGCCTTCATCTGGGCGCCCACCGCCACCACCGCCAACCGCAACCTGCCGATGCATCAGGCCGGTGCGGGCGCCGGGGTCTACAACGCCACCCGCCAGGTCGGCTCGGTGCTCGGCGCGGCCGCCATCGCCGTCCTCATGGACGCCCGGCTCGCCCACTTCCTCCCCGGCGCCGCCGCCCACGGAGAGGCCGGCGCCGCCCAGATCCCCGACCCTCACGTCGCCGAGCTGTTCAGCAAGGCCATGCAGCAGTCCCTGTGGCTGCCCGCCGCCATGTATCTCGTCGGCCTGATCGCCGTGATGTTCTACGAGAGGCCGCGGCACGAGGGCTTCGGGCACTGAGCTGCCACGAGGAGCGGGCGGCCGACATCGCCGGCCTGCCCAGCCGACGTACCCAGAATCGGGTTGGTGGTCGGCCCCGCCGCCGAGATGGTGCTGGAGCCGGTGCAGGAATCACCTCTTCAGAGGCGAAACTGTCGCTTCCTGCCCGTTGCAACGGGCAGGAAGCGAGACGATCACCTCTGAAGAGGTGATCCCGACGCCCCCGGATCCCTGGACGTGATCACGGTGCCACCTGAGGCGAACGCCGTCAGGACAGCACGAACCCGAACAGCGGACTGTCCG
Organism: Nocardioides sp. S5-5; assembly: GCF_054954065.1. Taxonomy (NCBI): domain Bacteria; kingdom Bacillati; phylum Actinomycetota; class Actinomycetes; order Propionibacteriales; family Nocardioidaceae; genus Nocardioides; species Nocardioides sp. S5-5. The sequence goes on along the minus strand of NZ_CP199913.1, from coordinate 774,098 downwards.
GCGGCACCTTCTGCACCCGCAGCCGCGACTCCTCCATCCGGGCCAGCAGGCCGGCGAGATCGTCGGGCGACTGCATCTCGATGCCGACCAGCGCGGGTCCGGTCTCCCGGTTGTTGCGCTTGGTGTACTCGAAGAGCGTGATGTCGTCGTCGGGCCCGAGCACCTCGTCGAGGAAGCGGCGCAGCGCGCCCGGCTCCTGCGGGAACTCGACCAGGAAGTAGTGCTTGAGCCCCTCGTGAACGAGCGCCCGCTCGACGATGTCGGCGTACCGGGAGACGTCGTTGTTGCCGCCCGAGACCACCACGACGACCCGGCCGCCGGGTGCCAGTCCCTCCAGACCACCGTCGGCCGGGGGCAGGCGGAGTGCGGCGGGGGCGAGCGCGCCGGCGGGCTCGGCGATGATGCCGTCGACCTGGTAGAGGTCGAGCATCTCGACGCAGATCAGCCCCTCGGGCACGGCGACGACCGACAGGTCGACGGAGGCACGGGCGGAGGCCACGGCACGGTAGGTGAGGTCGCCGACCCGGCGTACGGCGGCGCCGTCGACGAACGGGTCGACGGAGTCGAGCTCCACCGGGCCGCCGGCGGCGAGGGCGGCAGCGAGCGAGGCGGCGCCGCCGGGCTCGGCGGCCAGGACGCGGACCCCGGGCAGGCGCTCGGCGAGCACGGTGAGGGAGCCGGCGATCAGGCCGGCCCCGCCGACGGGAAGGACGAGCGCGTCGGGCTGCCAGCCCAGCTCGGCGGCCTGGGCGAGGATCTCGGCGGCGACGGTGCCCTGGCCGGCGACGATGCCCGGATGGTCGAAGGCGGGGACCGAGGTGGCGCCGGAGGCGGCGGCGAAGTCGGCGGCGGCGACGGCGGCGTCGTCGTACTGGTCGCCGGCGATAACGACCTCGACCTGGTTGCCGCCGAGGGCGGCGACCCGGTCCCGCTTCTGCCGCGGGGTGGTGCGGGGCAGGAAGATCGTGGCGTGGACGCCGGCCCGGGCGCACGCGAAGGCGACGCCCTGGGCGTGGTTGCCTGCACTCGCGCAGGTCACGCCCCGAGACCGCTCCTCCTCCGTCAGCCCGGCGAGCACGGTGTAGGCGCCGCGGGCCTTGTACGAGCGGACCGGGGTGAGGTCCTCGCGCTTGAGCCAGACGTCGTATCCGGTCAGCGCGGAGAGCCGGTCGGCCCGCTGCAGCGGGGTCGGCGCAATGACCGAGCCGAGCAGCCCGGCCGCCCGGTCGACGTCCGCGGCGTTCGGGAGAGCGGGATCTCGTGACGGTCGCTGCGCGACCTCCTCGATCTCCGGCACGTCAGCCGACGGACTTGCCGGCGGAGCGCAGGTTCTCGGCGGCCTCGACGACGCGGGCGGCCATGCCGGCCTCGGCGGCCTTGCCCCAGGCGCGCGGATCGTAGGCCTTCTTGTCGCCGACCTCGCCGTCGATCTTGAGCACACCGTCGTAGTTGCGGAGCATGTGGTCGGCGGCGGGGCGGGTGAAGGCGTACTGGGTGTCGGTGTCGACGTTCATCTTCACGACGCCGTAGTCGACCGCGGCGGCGATCTCCGCGGGCGTAGAGCCGGAGCCGCCGTGGAAGACGAGGTCGAACGGCCGGGCGTCGGCAGCCAGGCCGAGCTCGGCGACGACCGCGGCCTGTGCGTCGCGCAGGATCTCGGGGCGCAGCTTGACGTTGCCGGGCTTGTAGACGCCGTGGACGTTGCCGAAGGTCAGCGCCGTCAGGTAGCGGCCCTTCTCGCCGATGCCGAGCGCGCGCACCGTGGCCAGCGCGTCCTCAGCTGTCGTGTAGAGCTTCTCGTCGATCGCGCCGACGATGCCGTCCTCCTCGCCACCGACGACGCCGACCTCGATCTCGAGGATCACCTTGGCCGCCGCGGCCTTGGCGAGCAGCTCCTCGGCGATCTGAAGGTTCTCGTCCAGCGGTACGGCGGACCCGTCCCACATGTGCGACTGGAACAGCGGCGCCTCACCGCGGGCGACCCGCTCGGCCGAGAGGGCGAGCAGCGGGCGGACGAAGCCGTCGAGCTTGTCCTTGGGGCAGTGGTCGGTGTGCAGCGCGATGTTGACCGGGTAGTTCCTCGCGACCTCGACGGCGTACGCGGCGAAGGCCACCGAGCCGGTGACCATGTCCTTGACCGAGGGGCCGGACAGGTACTCCGCGCCGCCGGTCGACACCTGCAGGATGCCGTCGGAGCCGGCGTCCGCGAAGCCCTTGAGCGCCGCGTTGAGGGTCTGCGACGACGTGACGTTGATGGCCGGGAAGGCGAACGAGCCGGCCTTCGCGGCGTCGAGCATCTCGGCGTACTTCTCAGGGGTGGCGATGGGCATGCGATTGGCTCCTGCGCGGGGTGCGGTGACGTCCGCCTCAACCTACCGCGTCCGCGACCTGCTCATCCCCGCCAGGCCTCGTCGCTGTCGAGGTCGGCGTGCTGGCGCACCCAGGAGTGCATCGCGATCGCCGCCGCGGCGGACGCGTTGATCGACCGGGTGGACCCGAACTGGGCGATGGAGAAGGTGCCGTCGCAGGCCTCGCGCGCGGCGTCCGAGAGCCCCGGCCCCTCCTGCCCGAACAGGAAGCAGACCCGCTCGGGGAGCTCCATCGTCTCCAGATGGGCGGAGCCCGGGAGGTTGTCGATGCCGAGCAGCGGCACGCCGGTCTCGGCGAGGTGGGCGCGAAGATCGGCGACGCTCGGGTGGTGGCGCACGTGCTGGTAGCGGTCGGTGACCATGGCGCCGCGCCGGTTCCAACGGCGGTTGCCGACGATATGGACCTCGGCGGCGAGGAAGGCGTTGGCGGAGCGGACGATGGTGCCGATGTTGAAGTCGTGCTGCCAGTTCTCGATGGCGACGTGGAAGCCGTGGCGGCGCCGGTCGAGGTCGGCGACGATCGCCTCGACGGACCAGTACCGGTACCGGTCGACGACGTTGCGCCGGTCGCCGTCGCGGAGCAGCGCCTCGTCGTACGCCTCGCTCCCGGGGCCCTGCGGCCACGCCCCGGGCCAGGGGCCGACCCCGACCTCGGGCGGACCGTGGGGCATCGGGTCGTACGGCGCGCGCTCCTCCCCATCCACGAACCCGACCCTATCGACCACCCTGCTGGGTCCCGACAGGTAGCGTGACCGCGTGAACTCGCTGGTGGCGACCCCGTTCGTCGTACCGATGCTGCTGGGCATCAAGTGGCTGGATCCCGAGTGGCTGCAGCACGAGTACGGCACCACGTTCATCTGGATCGCCATCGCGATCGTCTTCATCGAGTGCGGCCTCTTCTTCCCGTTCCTGCCCGGTGACACCCTGCTGTTCGCGCTCGGGCTGTTCATCGCCGGCAGCAACAAGACGGGGTACTCCGTCGTCGGGATCTCCAACGAGCCCGTCGAGCTGGTCATCGCCTGCGTCCTGCTCATCGTCGCGGCCTTCGCCGGCAACGTCGCGGGCTACGAGATCGGGCGCAAGCTCGGGCCGCCGCTCTACGAGCGCGAGGGCCGGGTCCTGAAGAAGAAGTACTTCGACAACACCAGCGCGTTCTTCGACAAGCACGGCAACAAGGCGCTGGTCATCGGCCGGTTCGTGCCGTTCGTGCGCACCTACATCACCGTCGTCGCCGGCGTCACCATGATGGAGCGGCGCCGCTTCTTCACCTGGAGCGCGATCGGCGCCGTGCTGTGGGTCGTCTCGATCACGCTGCTCGGCTACTTCCTCGGCGCCGCGATCCCCGCGCTCGGCGAGAACATCGACTACGTCACCCTCGCCATCCTCGCCTTCTCCGCCGTCCCGGTCGCCTGGGAGTGGTGGCGACACAAGCGGCCCAGCGCCAAGCGTCGCGCCAGCACGGTCGAGGTCGACTCGCCCGTCGAGTGAGCTGCGGTCACGGCGGTCCGGTCACCGTCGCCGGGTCGTCGCCGTACGTTGGTGGTCAGTGTCGGTGGTCGGCGCGATGATTTCCGGACCGGCCGCCGGTCCATCCCGGCGTCCACCCCAACCACCCCGGGAGCAACCATGGCGATCAACCTCAACCCCTACGTCAACTGGCGCGGCCAGGCCCGCGAGGCGATGGAGTTCTACCAGTCCGTCCTCGGCGGCGAGCTCAACGTGATGACCTTCGCCGACATGGGCGGCACCGCCATGGGCGTCGCCGAGGCCGAGGTCGACTGGGTGATGCACGCGGCCCTCTCCGTGTCCCCCTCGGTCCTGCTCATGGGCGCCGACCACCCCAGCCACGTCCCCGGCGAGCCGCAGACCCAGCAGGTCAGCATCAGCGGGCCCGCCGAGGACGAGGCCACCCTGCGCGCCTGGTGGGACGGCCTCTCCGACGGCGCCACCATCCACCAGCCGCTCGAGAAGGCGCCGTGGGGCGACAGCTTCGGCATGCTGCAGGACAAGTACGGCGTCGACTGGCTGATCAACATCGCTGCGTGATTTGGCGGTGTGATTTTGGCGCTCGCTTCGCTCGCGCATGTCGGGCGCCCTTTTAGCGCGTGGTCTTCCCTCGCTGCGCTCGCTCGTTCCTCGCTCGCTTCGCTCAGTCCAGACCACGCGGGGCGCCCGACGACATTCAGCGGCATGACGCTCGGCGGTGCATGACGTTCAGCTGAGCCCGTCGCGCGCGCCGCGTTGCCTGGACGTAGCGGAGCGAGGAACGAGCGGAGCGGAGGAAGGCAACGCGCAAAAGCGCGCGCGACATGCGCGAGCGAAGCGAGCGCCAAACAAGCACCGTGATCCGTTCCCGCAGCACATCCGCCGAAGCACCCGAGTCGGACCCATCGGCCATGATGAACGCACCATGCCCCGCTGGAACCTCCAGGCCGTCGAGAAGGCCGCCCCGGACGCCTCGTCCCTGAGCGCCGCCCGCAAGCTCGCGGTCCCCGGCCCCTGGTCCGAGACGGGCAGCACGGACGCCCTCGTGTGGGGCAGGTGCCAGGGCAGCGGCAGGACGCCGTACCAGGTGTCGATCGACCTCGCCGGACCGGCGTACCGGTGCAGCTGCCCGAGCCGGAAGTTCCCCTGCAAGCATGCGCTGGCGCTGCTGCTCCTGTGGGTGCGCTCGGACGGGGCGGTGGCGGAGGCGGCCGAGCCGGCCGGGTTCGCGGGCGACTGGGCCGCGATCCGGGCGAGCCGAGCCGCGGAGGCCGTGAAGGCGACGAAGCCGGTCGACCCCGAGGCCCGGGCGAAGCGGGTCGAGGAGCGGCGGGCGACCATGTCGGCGGCGCTCGAGGACTTCGCGCAGTGGCTGGCCGACCTCGCCCGCAGCGGTACGGCGACCACGCGCCGCCAGCCGTGGACCTGGTGGGACACGGCGGCCGCGCGTCTGGTCGACGGCCAGGTGCCGGGCCTGGCGGAGCGGCTGCGCGACATGGGGGCGGCGGTGGGCAGCCGTGAGGACTGGGCCGTGTACCTGCTGGCCGAGGCGGGCCGGTGGTGGCTGGCGGTGCAGGCGTGGCGGCGCTGGGACGAGCTGGCGCCGGAGACCCAGGGCGACCTGCGCACCTACCTCGGCTGGTCATGGGGCACCGACGACCTCGCCGCGCCGGAGCCCACCCAGGGCTGGCAGGTGCTGGGGGCGCACCGCGACGAGAGCGGGCGGCTCAAGGAGCAGCGGACCTGGCTGCGCTCGGTCGCGACCGGCGAGCTGGTGCTGGTGCTCGACTTCGCGGGCGGCCCGCAGCCGCTGCCGGTGCCCCAGCTCGACGGCAGCATCCTCGACGTCCCGCTCGTCCGCTACCCCTGCTCGGCACCGGCCCGTGCCCGGTTCGCGGGCACCCCCGCGCCGCTCTCCCTCGACACCCCGCTGCCCACCGGCGGCTCGCTCGCCGACGCCCGGGCGGCGCTGACCGGGCTGTGGCAGCGCAACCCGTGGGCGGTCCGAGTGCCGACGGTGGTGCGGGGCCGCCTGGTCCCGCCACGCGACGGCGCGCCGGCCCGCCTCGTCGACGAGTCCGGCGACACGGTCGACGTACTCGGCCCGGACCCGTGGGACGCGCTGGCCGCGACGGGCGGTGCGGTGAGCGACGTGTTCGGGGAGCTCGAGGAGCGTGGCCTGCGCCCGCTCAGCCTGTTGGAGGTCGACGGGTGAGCGCCCCCACCTGGTGGCAGCAGACCACCGCGGCCGCGCTGCTCGGCACCGAGCGCCGCGAGCCGCCTGCGCTCCCTCCGGACCTCGGCATCGCCGAGCGCCCCGATCACACACCCGAGACGGCGCTGCTCGACGCGGCCGCGGTCGGCGGCGCCCTGCTCCGCGCCGACCTGCCCGCCCGTATCACCGGCGAGCTGCCCAGCCCCGCACCACCCGACCCCACCCCGGTCGCGCCACCGACGGCCGTCCAGCTGCTCGGCCTGCTCCTCGACCAGTCGCCGGTGGCCGCCCGGCTGCGTCCGCTGGCGCTCGAGCGCTGGCTGGGCGTCGCCGCCGACCGCGGCGTCCGGGTTCCGGCGCGCGTCCTGCCCCGGCTGCTCGCGCTGGCCACCCAGCAGCCGGATCTGCGTCCCACCGCCAGGCTCGCGATCGGCGAGCGCGGCCGCTGGCTGGCCGGACTGCGGTCCGACTGGGCCTGGGCGCTCGGGGCGGACCCGGCTCCCGCCGTACCCCCGGTCCTCGACCCCGACCTGCTCGAGGCGGCCCTCGACGATCGCTCCGCCAAGGTACGACGCCAGGCCGTCGCCCTCCTCGACGCGGCGCCGGACTCGGCCCGGGCCGCCCGGATGGCCGCCCGGCTGCGCCCGCTCCTGACGCCGAGCGGCCGGCTCCGGCGGAGTCTCGAGATCGCGCTGCCGACCGAGCCCGATGCGGCAGGGGTCCGCGACGGATTGACCAGCACTCGCGGCGGCTCGCAGCGGGAGCGGTGGCTGGAGCTGATCAGCGCCGGGGCCCCGCTCTCGGTGTGGACCGACGCGACCGGCAAGGACCCTGCCCACACCTGGCCGCTGATCACCCGGCCGGCCGCGCGGGCCGGCGTCCTGCGGGCCATCCGGGCGCGCGGCGACGTCGCCTGGGCCACCGCCGCGGTCGCCGACAGCCCGGACCTGCTGGCCCTCCTGCCGGTCGCCGACCAGGACCCGGCCGCGCTCCGGCTGCTGCGGGCCACCACGACTCCGGCCGGTGTCGCGGCGGTGGTCCACCACGTCGCGCCGCCGTGGAGTCCGGCGGTGAGCGCCGGCGTCGTCGACGTGCTGCGCCATACCGCGCCGGCCGCCGGCTCGGCCTCGGTGGGCCTGGTCGCCCTCGCCGCCGGCCTGCACCCCTCGGTCCGGCCCGCGGTGTCGACGTGGGCCCGCTCCGAGCACCGCTGGGGCTCGCTGCCCGCCGACCTCGACCAGTACCTCTCCTTCCTGCCCGCGATCACGGAGGCCTTCCGATGAACCTCACCGACCCGACCCACGGGGTGCTGCGCCGGCACGCCGAGGACGAGTACGCCCACGAGCTCGCCGCGCTGGTCGCCGCCGACGACCGGCCCCGGCCGCCGCAGTGGCGGCTGTCTCCGTGGGCGGTGACGACCTACCTCCTGGGCGGGCGGCTCGACGACGGCACCGAGATCAGCCCCAAGTACGTCGGCGCGCGGCGCCTGATGGAGATCGCCGTCGCCTCCCTGGCCACCGACCGCGCGCTGCTGCTGCTCGGCGTGCCCGGCACCGCCAAGTCCTGGGTCAGCGAGCATCTCGCGGCCGCGATCAGCGGCAGCTCGAGGCTGGTGGTGCAGGGCACGGCCGGGACTCCGGAGGAGTCGCTGCGCTTCGGCTGGAACTATGCGCGGCTGCTCGCCGAGGGACCTCCCGCGAGGCGCTGGTGCCGAGCCCGGTCATGCGGGCGATGGAGACGGGCGCGCTGGTCCGCGTCGAGGAGCTGACCCGGATCCCGGCCGACGTCCAGGACGCGCTGATCTCGATCCTCTCCGAGAAGACGCTGCCGGTCCCGGAGCTCGACGACGAGGTGCAGGCCCGGCTCGGGTTCAACGTCATCGCCACCGCCAACAACCGCGACAAGGGCGTCAACGAGCTCTCCTCGGCGCTCAAGCGCCGGTTCAACACCCTGGTCCTGCCGCTGCCCGACAGCCTCGACGAGGAGGTCGAGATCGTCCGGACCCGGGTGACCTCGATCGGTCGCGGTCTGGCCCTGCCCGACGAGCTCGCGGCCACCCCGGAGATCGAACGGGTGGTGACCATCTTCCGCGAGCTGCGCGGCGGGATGACCCTCAACCAGCGCACCACCGTGAAGTCCCCGTCGAGCACGCTGTCCACCGCCGAGGCGATCTCGGTGATGACCAACGGCGTCGCGCTGGCCGCGCACTTCGGCGACGGCGTGGTCCGGGCCGACGACCTCGCCGCCAGCATCACCGGCGCGGTGGTCAAGGACCCGGTACAGGACTCCATCGTGTGGCAGGAGTACCTCGAGACCGTCGTCAAGGACCGCCCCGAGTGGGCCGACCTGTACCGCGCCTGTCGGGAGCTGACCTGAGCACCAAGCCCCGGGTCGAGGTGCTCGGCATCCGCCACCACGGCCCCGGCTCGGCGCGCTCGGTCACCGGCGCGCTCGACGAGCTCGCGCCGGATGCCGTGGTGATCGAGGGGCCTCCGGAGCTGGACCGGCTGACGTCGTACGTCGGCGCCGGCCTGGTGCCGCCCGTGGCCGGTCTCGCGTACGTCACCGCCGAGCCCTGGCGGGCCGCGTTCTACCCGATGGCGGCCTTCTCCCCCGAGTGGGTGGCGTTGACCTGGGCGGTCGAGCACGGCGTCCCTGTCCGGTTCGCCGACCTGCCCGCCGCCAACGCCCTCGCCCCTGCCGAGGATCCCGACGAGAAGCCCACCGAGCGCGTCGATCCGATCGCCCTGCTCGCCACGACCGCCGGGTACGACGACCCCGAGCGCTGGTGGGAGGACGCGGTCGAGCATCGCGCGGAGTCGTCCCTGGAGCGGTTCGCGCTGCTGCGCGAGGCGATGGCCGAGGCCCGTGCGGCCGGACCGGTGAGCGACGACAACCTGCGCCGCGAGGCGGCGATGCGCAAGGTGCTGCGCACGACGCTCAAGGGGCGGCCCGAGCGCGTCGCGGTCGTCTGCGGCGCCTACCACGCGCCCGTCCTCGACCCCGCGGGCTTCCCGGCCCAGAGCGCCGACAACAGGCTGCTCGCCGGGCTGGCGAAGGTGAAGGTGACCGCGACCTGGGCGCCGTGGACGGCGGGGCGCCTGGCCTACGCCAGCGGGTACGGCGCCGGCGTGACCTCGCCCGGCTGGTACCAGCACCTGTTCGCCTGCTGGGCCGCGGACCGGCCCGGCGACGTCGTCCCGGGCTGGCTGACCCGGGTGGCCCGGGCGCTGCGCGAGGACGGCCTCGACGCGGCGCCGGCGACGGTGGTGGAGGCGGTGCGGATGGCCGAGGCGCTGGCCGCCGTACGCGGGCGCTCGTCGGCGGGCCTCGACGAGCTGATGGACGCCAGCCAGACGGTGCTCTGCGGCGGCTCGGCGGTGCCGCTGGGTCTCGTGCAGCGGCGGCTGGTGATCGGCGAGGAGCTCGGCCGGGTGCCCGACGAGGTGCCGCTGGTCCCGCTCGCCGAGGACCTGGCCCGCAGCCAGCGCCGGCTCCGGCTCCGGCCGTCGCCGACGCCGACCACGATCGCCCTCGACCTGCGCAAGGACGCGCAACTGGAGCGCTCCCGGCTGCTCCACCGGCTCGCGCTCCTCGGCGTCCCGTGGGGCACCCCTGGCGACGCCGGCCGCACGACCGGCACCTTCAAGGAGGCCTGGGACCTCGAGTGGCAGCCGGAGTTCGCGGTGGCCCTGGTCGAGGCCGGGCTGCTCGGCACGACCGTGCTCGGCGCCGCGGAGACCCGGGTGCGGGAGGCGGCGGCCGCCGCGACCGACCTGGCCACGCTCGGCCGGCTGGTCGAGTCCGCGCTGGTCGCCGACCTCCCCCGCGCCCTCGCCACGGTGGTCGACGCGCTCGCCCCCGCCACCGCCCACCAGCATGACACCCGCGCCCTGCTCGACGCGGTCGAGCCGCTGGCGCGCACCCAGCGGTACGGCGACGTCCGGCGCGCCGACCTGGGCCGGGTCCGCGAGGTCCTCGACACCGTCGTGGTGCGCGCGGCGGTCGAGCTGCGCGCGGCGTGCAGCGGGCTCGACGACGACGCGGCCGCCGCGCTGCGCGGCTCGATCGACAGCGCCCAGCGCGGGATCGCCCTGGTCGGCGCCGGCGCCGACCGATGGCGCGAGGCGCTGGCCGGCGTGGCCGCCGACGACCGGATGCACGGCTCGGTCGCCGGCCGGGTCAACCGGATCCTGCTCGACGGCGGGCACCTCGCGGCCGAGCGGGCCGCCGAGCGGCTCAGCCGCCAGCTCTCCGTCGGCGCCTCCCCCGTCCACGCGGCGGCCTGGCTCGACGGCTTCCTCGAGGGCGAGTCGGTGCTCCTGCTCCACGACCCGACCCTGCTCGCGATGGTGGACGAGTGGGTCGGCCGGGTCGACGAGTCCGTCTTCGAGGACCTGCTGCCGCTGCTGCGCCGTACCTTCTCCCGGTTCCCGCCCGCCGAGCGCCGCCAGGTCGCCACCCGGGTCCGCAACCTCGACCGCGACCACACCGACGTCGTCCCCGACCTCGACCTGGTCGCCGGCCGCGACGCCGCCCGCCGCGTGGCCTCGCTGCTCGGCCTGGAGGTGAGCCCATGACCGAGCCCCGCGACCGGCCGACCCGCTGGCGCCTGGTCCTCGGCGGTGACGACGCCGATCCCGACGACGTCCAGCTGTCGGCGGAGGACCTGGTCCGCGACCGCGCCCTCGCCCAGCTGTACGACGGCAGCGGCGCCGGCCCCGGTCGTCCCGGCGGCCCGCGGCGCGGCGGGCTGGGCCGCTCGGCGCCCGGCGTGAACCGCTGGCTCGGCGACATCCGCACCTACTTCCCGTCGTCGGTGGTGCAGGTCATGCAGGCCGACGCGATGGACCGGCTCGGCCTCCACGAGCTGCTGCTCGAGCCCGAGACGATGGCAGCGGTGCAGCCCGACCTCGACCTGGTGACCACCCTGGTCGGCCTCAACCGGGTGATCCCCGAGCACAGCCGCACCACCGCCCGCGCCGTGGTCCGCGCCGTCACCGACCAGCTCGAGGAGCGGCTCCGCAGCCGCACCGTGCAGGCGATCACCGGCGCCGTCGACCGGGCCGCCCGTACCCGCCGCCCCCGGCACCACGAGATCGACTGGCGGCGCACCATCGCCGCCAACCTCAGGCACTACCTGCCCGAGTACGGCACCGTCGTGCCGGAGCGGCTCTACGGCCACGCCCGCCGCAGCCGCCAGACCCAGCGCCACATCATCCTCTGCATCGACCAGTCCGGATCGATGGCCGAGTCCGTCGTCCACTCGAGTGTCTTCGGCGCCGTCCTCGCCTCGCTGCGCGCGGTGTCGACCCGGCTGGTCGCCTTCGACACCGAGGTCGTCGACCTCACCGACGAGATCGAGGACCCGGTCGACGTCCTCTTCGGCGTCCAGCTCGGCGGCGGCACCGACATCAACCGCGCCCTCGCCTACTGCCAGTCGCTCATCGAGCGGCCCGAGGAGACGGTCCTGGTGCTGATCAGCGACCTCTACGAGGGCGGCATCGCCGAGGAGATGCTGCGCCGGGCCCACGCGATCACGTCCTCAGGCGCGGTCATGATCGCGCTGCTGGCGCTGAGCGACTCCGGGGCGCCGTCGTACGACGCCACCCACGCCGCCGCGCTGGCCGCGATCGGCGTCCCCGCCTTCGCATGCACGCCCGACCAGTTCCCCGATCTGATGGCCGCCGCCATCGAGAGGCGCGACCTCGCGCAGTGGGCGGCGGCCAACGACATCGTGATCGCCAGCGCCGTCCCGGAGGAGGACTAGGAGCAGTCCCGTCGGGCCGAAGCGAGGGCCAAGATCAACGAGCGCGCGCCTCGTCCAGCTCGGCCTTGGTCAGCACCGCGCGGACCTCCAGCTCGACGTCGGCGAGCGGGTTCTCGCCGGCCGGGCTGCGGTCGATCGCGCAGACGACGGTCTCGACCACGGCCCCGCCCGACCGCAGCGCGTTCGTCGCGTCGCGGACCGCGCCACCGGTGGTGATGACGTCCTCGATCAGCACGACCTTCCGGCCGCCGAAGGACGGGCCCTCGGCGAGCTTGGCGGTGCCGTACTCCTTGGCCTTCTTGCGCACGAAGACGACCGGCAGACCGACGAGCTGGCTGACCGCGGTGGCGATCGGGATGCCGCCCATCTCCAGGCCGCCGAGCAGCTCGGCGTCGGCCGGCAGCAGCTGGGCGACCTCGCGGGCGACGCGGGCGAGGAGGAGCGGGTCGGCCTCGAAGAGGTACTTGTCGAAGTACTCGCTGCTCACCTGCCCCGACCGGAGCACGAACTCGCCGGTAAGGCGGCAGGTGGCGTCGATGTCGGCGGCGAGGGCGGTGTCCGTGGTCGTCACGCGCACAGGTTATCTATCGTCGTGCCCATGCCTGCTGCTGCCCGACGCGTCGCCGGGATGGGTACCACCATCTTCGCCGAGATGTCCGCCCTCGCCGTCCGTACCGGCGCCGTCAACCTCGGTCAGGGATTCCCCGACACCGACGGACCCCCGGTGATCCTCGATGCGGCCGTCGCCGCACTGCGCGGCGGCGCCAACCAGTATGCGCCCGGGCCCGGCATCCCGGCGCTGCGGCAGGCGATCGCCCGCCATCAGCAGCGCCGCTACGGCATCGACCTCGACCCGGACCGCCAGGTCGTGGTCACCACCGGCTGCACCGAGGCGATCGCCGGCGCGCTCCTGGGGCTGGTCGACCCGGGCGACGAGGTGGTCGTCCTCGAGCCCTACTACGACTCCTACACCGCGATGATCGACTTCGCCGGCGGCGTACGACGGCCGGTGACCCTGCGCGCCCCCGACTTCCGGCTCGACCCGGCCGAGCTCGAGGCGGCCGTGTCGGCGCGGACCAAGCTGATCCTGCTCAACACCCCGCACAACCCCACCGGACGGGTGCTCGACGCCGACGAGCTGGCCGCCGTGGCGCGGGTCGCGATCGCGCACGACCTGCTGGTCGTGACCGACGAGGTCTACGAGCACCTCACCTTCGACGGGCGCGCGCACGTCCCGATCTCGACCCTGCCCGGCATGGCCGAGCGCACCCTGACCCTGTCCAGCGCCGGGAAGTCCTGGTCGGTGACCGGGTGGAAGGTCGGCTGGGCGACCGGTCCGGCCGAGCTGGTGGCGGCCGTGACCGCGGCCAAGCAGTGGCTGACCTTCACCTCGGGCGCGCCGCTGCAGCCGGCGGTGGCCGCCGCCCTCGACGCGGGCGACGCCTTCCCGACCGGGCTGGCCCGCGACCTGGAGGCCCAACGCGACCAGCTGGTCTCCGGGCTGCGGGCGGCCGGGCTGACGACGTACGTGCCCGAGGGGACCTACTTCGCCACCACCGACGTCAGCGCGCTCGGCTGGGCCAGCGGCGGCGACTTCTGCCGCGCCCTGCCCGAGCGGGCCGGCGTGGTGGCGATCCCGTCGGAGGTGTTCTACGACGACCCGGACGCCCCCGGCAGCGGCCGACATCTGGTCCGGTGGGCGTTCTGCAAGCGGCCGGAGGTGATCGCCGAGGCGGTCCGCCGGCTCGCGGCAGCCGACCTGCGGGTCTGACCTCCTGGCGTTACGTCATTCGTTCCGTGGGCGATCGCCCACGGAACGAATGACGTAACGTTGGGAGGTCAGCGGCCGACGTACCAGCGACTGACCTCGGTCCGCAGCAGCAGGCTGGTCGTGCCGGCGAGCGCCGCGACGAGGATCACCAACGGCCAGGCGCCGAGCGCGAGGAAGAGCGAGACGGCCGCGCCGCCCGCGGCCCCGATCGCCAACACGATCCGGGCCCAGTTCTGACCGACGAACGCGAGCGCGGCGAGGACGATCGCGCCGAGCGCGCAGGCGATGACACCGGCCATGAGCACGTAGATGCCGGCCACCAGGTCCCGCTCGGTGAGCTGCGAGGTGTCCAGCCACGACGGCTGGTCCTTCATCACGTCGGCGAACAGCTTCTCGCTGTTGGCCGACACGTAGGCGACCGCGCCGGCCACGAGCAGCACGATCACGACCGCCACGACGCACGTGATCGCGCACGCCGCCACCAACGCCGGCGGCCGGGCGCCCAGCACGGGAGCGGGCGAGGCGACGCCGATCGCGGGACCAGGCACCGCGCCGGGCACCGGGCCGGGCGGGGTGGGCTGCGTGGGCTGGGTGGGCTGGGTGGGCTGGTTGAGCGGGGTCGGTCGGGCCGCGGACCGGATCGCGGCCAGCCGGGCGGCCTGGCGCGCCTCGAGGCGCTGGGCCCAGGGCCGGCCGGCGTACCAGTCCCGGGTGGGCTGCAACCACAGCAGCGCGATCCCGGCAAGCACCATCGGCGCCAGGAAGCCCGCCGTGGCGAGGCCCCCCACGAACAGCAGCGGCGCCAGCGCGGTCAGCGCGACCCGGGCACTCGACGAGCGCTTGAAGACCTGGAAGCCGAGGATCGCCGACGCCGTCGCCGCGCCCGCGCCGACCAGGCAGAGCACGCGGATCATCGTGGCCAGCCCGTCGGCGTCGAGGCCGAGGTCGGCGGTCATCGGCTCGGTGAGGACCTTCTGCAGCTCCTCTTGCACCGCGATGGTGTGGAGCGTGGAGATCCGCTGCCACGCGGCGAGGACGACGAACACCGACCCGCCGATGATCAGCGCGCCCGCCAGCGTCGCCTGTCCCGGCCGGGGCTGCTGCTCGCTCATGGCCCCATTCCACCAGACCGGCCCACACGGCGTACTTCCTGACCGGTTCTCGCGCTTCTTGTCCGCTGCAAAGGCCAAGAAGCGCAGGAATCACCTCCTCAGCGGCGATTCCTGCGCCTCGGGCCTCAGCCGAGGAGCACCAACCCCGCCTCACCCCGGTCGACCGTGACCGACCCACCGTCGGCGACCTCGCCACCGATGAGCAGCCGGGCGAGGGGGTCGCCGATGGCGGTCTGGATCAGCCGGCGCAGCGGCCGGGCGCCGTACGCCGGGTCGTAGCCGGTCTCGGCCAGCCAGGCCCGCGCCTCGGGCGTGACCGACAGCGAGATCCGGCGGGCGGAGAGCCGAGCCTCCAGCGAACGCAGCAGCAGCTCCACGATCTGCGCCAGGTCCTCGCGCGTCAGCGTGTCGAACATGACGATCTCGTCGAGACGGTTGAGGAACTCCGGCTTGAACGAGGCCCGCACCACGCCCATCACCGACTCCTTCTGCACCTCCGGGGACAGCGACGGGTCGACCAGGAACTGCGAGCCCAGGTTGGAGGTGAGGATCAGGATCGTGTTGCGGAAGTCGACCGTGCGGCCCTGGCCGTCGGTGAGGCGGCCGTCGTCGAGCACCTGCAGCAGGACGTCGAAGACCTCCGGATGGGCCTTCTCGACCTCGTCGAGCAGCACGACGGAGTACGGGCGCCGGCGGACGGCCTCCGTGAGCTGGCCGCCCTGGTCATAGCCGACATAGCCCGGAGGCGCGCCGACGAGCCGTGCGACCGAGTGCTTCTCGGCGTACTCGCTCATGTCGATGCGCACGATGGCGCGGTCGTCGTCGAACAGGAAGTCCGCCAGCGACTTGGCGAGCTCGGTCTTGCCGACGCCGGTGGGGCCGAGGAACAGGAAGGAGCCCGTCGGCCGGTTGGGGTCGGAGATCCCGGCCCGCGCGCGGCGGACGGCATCGCTGACCGCGCGGACCGCGTCGGCCTGGCCGATCAGCCGGGCACCGATCGCCAGCTCCATGTCGAGCAGCTTGGCGGTCTCGCCCTGCAGCAGCCGGCCGGTCGGGATGCCGGTCCAGGCCTCGACGACCTCGGCGATCTGGGTCGAGCCGACCTCCTCGCCGACCAGCTTCTCGCTGGCGTCGACATTGTCCTCGGCCGCCTCGACGGCCTTGATCTGCTGCTCCAGTGCGGGGATCTGACCGTAGAGGATGGCGCTGGCACCACCGAGGTCGCCCTCGCGCTGCAGCCGCTCGGCCTCGCTGCGCAGCTGGTCGAGCCGACGGCGCAGGGCGCCCTCGCCCTCCAGCTCCGACTTCTCCCGCTCCCAGCGGATCTCCAGCCCGCGCAGCTCCTCCTCCTTGTCGGCGAGGTCGGCGCGCAGCACCTCCAGCCGATCCCGGGAGGCGTCGTCGGACTCCTTGGCGAGCGCGAACTCCTCCATCTTCAGCCGGTCGACGGCTCGGCGGAGCTGGTCGATCTCCTCCGGCGAGGACTCGATCTCCATCCGCAGCCGGGACGCGGCCTCGTCGACGAGGTCGATCGCCTTGTCGGGGAGCTGGCGTCCGGAGATGTAGCGGTCGGACAGGGTCGCGGCGGCGACCAGGGCGGCGTCGGTGATCCGTACGCCGTGGTGGGCCTCGTACTTCTCCTGGATGCCGCGCAGGATCTGGATGGTGTCCTCGACCGAGGGCTCACCGACGAAGACCTGCTGGAAGCGGCGCTCCAGGGCGGGGTCCTTCTCGATCGACTCGCGGTACTCGTCGAGCGTGGTGGCGCCGATCATGTGCAGCTCGCCGCGCGCCAGCATCGGCTTGAGCATGTTGCCGGCGTCCATCTGCGAGTCGCCGCCGGCACCCGCGCCGACGACGGTGTGCAGCTCGTCGATGAAGGTGATGACCTGGCCCTCGGACTGCTTGATCTCGTCGAGCACGGCCTTGAGCCGCTCCTCGAACTCGCCGCGGTACTTCGCGCCCGCGACCATGCCCATCAGGTCGAGCGAGAGCACCCGCTTGCCCTTGAGGGAGTCGGGGACGTCGCCGGCCACCACGCGCTGGGCGAGGCCCTCGACGACGGCGGTCTTGCCGACGCCGGGCTCGCCGATGAGCACCGGGTTGTTCTTGGTACGACGGCTCAGCACCTGGACGACGCGACGGATCTCCTGGTCCCGGCCGATCACCGGGTCGAGCTTGCCCTCCTCCGCGGCCGCGGTGAGGTCGACGGAGTACTTCTCCAGGGCCTCGTAGGTCGCCTCCGCGTCCTGCGACGTCACGCGCCGGTTGCCGCGCACGGCCGTCAGCGACTCGCGCAGGGCGTCGGCGCTCAGGCCCGCGTCGCCCAGCACCTGCTGGGCCGAGGACTCGACGGTGGCGAGCCCGATGAGCAGGTGCTCGGTCGCGACGTACTCGTCCTTCATCGAGCGCGCCAGGTCCAGCGCCGCGGCGAGGACCCGGGTCAGCGCGGCCGAGCCGGCGGGCTGCTGGACGGTCGCGCCGCTGGCGCGCGGCAGCGCGTCGCGCGTCGCGGAGGCGGCGTGGACCAGGGCCGACACGTCGACGCCGGCCTTGGCGACGAGGTGGGCGGTGGTCCCGTCCTCCTGCAGCAGCAGGGCGACGAGCAGGTGGATCGGCTCGACGCTGGTGTTGCCGGCAGTGGTCGCGGCGAGTTGGGCGGCCTCGATCGCCTCGCGGCTGCGCGTGGTGAACTTGTCGGCCCCGAATTGGCTCATGTGCAGAGTCTCTCCTGTGTCGTCGGGATGATCGAGCTACCGTCCCAACATCAGGAAAGTTGAGTCTGTTCCACTCAACTCTGCCGAATTCGTTGGGTGCCGGAAGCGCCGGTTGGCAGAAGGCTCTCGCTTCGTGGCCGATGCAACGGCCAAGAAGTGCAGGAACCACCGCTCAACCGGTGATTCCTGCAGCCCCCTCACCCGTGCCGGACGACCACGTCCACGAACCGGTTCCGCGGCGCGCCGCCCGTCCGGGTCTCGGTGTTGCCGACGCCGACCACCCGGACCTTGGTGCGGACCTGGACGCCGTGCCGAACCAGGTAGGCGCAGGCCGCCCTCGCTCGGCGCACCGACAGCCGGTGGGCGATCCGGTTGCCGACCCGGTTGCCGGTCCGGGCGGTGTGGCCGACGCAGGTCAGCAGGGACACCTGCTCGGCCCGCGCGGCGATCCGGTCGAGGAACCGCCGGCCGGCGGCGGTGAGCCGGGCGCCGTCGGGTCCGAACATCGCGCTCGCCCCGCGCCGGCTCTGCTTGGGCGCGAACAGCAGTGACGACCGCTCGGCGTGCCGGGTGAGCCCGTTGTCCAGCACCCCCGTGGCCAGCAGTGTGACCGCCACCCCGCCGAGCGCCGGCCGGGTCAGCCGCCGGCCCGCCTTGGTCAGCGTCATCCCCACCACCGCGTCCGCCGTGCTCGCCGTGGCCTCGCCGCGTGCCAGGACCACGGTCCGGCCCCGGTGCCGGGTGGTCACGGTCGCTGCGCAGCTGCGCAGCGTGCCGGCCGTCGCGTGGCAGCGCACCTCGAACCGGTCCGCCGTCACGACCACGGGCTGGGCGTCGACCGTCAGGTCCCCCGCCGGGACCCAGTGCGCGTAGACCGTGACCGGACCGGAGACCAGCGTCTCGAAGGCGTACGGCGTGCTGCCGTCGGCCGTCGTGTACCAGCCGGTGAAGCTGTAGCCGGCCCGCGTCGGATCGGCCGGGCGGGCGACCGGCGTGCCGTGGACGACGCTCTGCGCGGCGACCGCGCTGCCGCCCCGGGAGTCGAAGGTGACCGTCACCGGCGAGCGCACCGTGAGAGTGGCCGCATCGGTCTCCAGGAGGTCGCCGGCGCCGTTGCTGACCCGCGCCCGGTACCGGTAGCCGTCCATCGCGGCCGTGACGTCCGCCAGGGTCAGCGTCGTCGGCTGTCCCGACACGGTGGCGACCTCGTCGCCCTGCGTGCTCCAGTGCTGGCCTCCGTCGGTGCTCACCTGCCAGCGCACCACCGGGTCCGGGGTCCCGGTGACGGTCAGCGTGAAGGTGGCGTCCTGGCCCTCGTTCACCGTCACGTCGTCAGGCTGGTCGGTGATCACGGTGCCGACGGTGATCAGCGTCCAGTGGGCGGTCAGGGTGAGGTCGTCGGTCACCGGCGCGTCGAAGTCGTACGCCGACCCGCCGTCGTACCAGCCGTCGAAGGTGTAGCCGGCCCGGGTCGGCTCGGCCGGCTCGGGCACGGCGTCACCGTAGGCCACCTCGACCGGTACGACGCCCGAGCCGCCCGCCGCGTCGAAGGTGACCGTCCTCAGGCCGGCCTGCTCGACCGCGCCCGCGTCGCAGCCGGCTCCCTGGAACCGGGCGGCGCCGGTCTGGTCCCGACCCGCGCCGGCAGCGACCGGACAGAACGCCGCGGCGGCGGGGATCAGGTCGACCGCCGAGCTGTCCGCGCCCGGACGGTACGACGCGGTCGGCCCACCGTGGTCGCCGAGCGAGCCCAGGTCCAGATCGGTCACACCGGTACTGCTGCCGACCGAGCCGAAGGCGCAGCTGTCGTCCTCCGCCAGGTTGTAGCCACCGTCGGCGACCACGCCGCTGCACTCGGCGCCGGCAGACCCGGTGAGCAGCGAGCCGGACACCTCGATCACGCCACCGACCTCCTGGAGCGCGTCCTCGGTGACCTCCGCGATCGTGCTGCCGCGGACGTCGACGACGCTGCCGGCCTCGGCACGCACGCCGCTCGTGATGCCGGGCCCGGCGATCGTGCTGTTGCGCACGTCGACGGCACCGCCGCAGGCGTTGACACCGTAGTAGGGGAAGGCGGGGTCACCGGCCACCAGCACCCGGTCGAGCGTGACGGCGCCACCGCACACCAGCGCGGTCGTGAGGGTGAGGTCGCGGACCGTGACCGTGGGCGCGTCGGCGATCCACAGGTAGAGGCCGTAGCCGATCCGGGTCCCGCCCGGGTCGCCGAGGATCGTCACGTCGCGGTCGCTGCCGGTGAACGACCCGCCCTGCGGGAACTCGCCCGGCCCTAGGTGGATCGTCGCGGTGGCGGCGGCCTTGCCGTACGCGTAGTTCAGCGTCGCGCACGGCTCGGCCGGCGTCGAGCAGTCGCCGCTGTCCGTGCCGGTGACGGCGACGTACACGTCGCTGGGAGCGGGTGGCCCGGCGTCCGGGTCGGCGTACGAGACGGTGACGTAGCCGTTGCCGCTCGTCTGCCCGGAGATCGGGTTCGCCCCGCTGGCGAAGCTCACCGCGGTCACCTCGGCAGCGGCGTAGCTGGAGCCGCCACCGCCACCCCCGCCCGCGAGGGAGGCGTAGGAGACCGTGCCCTGGCCGCCGCCGTACCGGCCGCCGCCTCCGCCCGCGGAAGCGGCGAAGGCGGCGTACCCAGGGGCGTACGGGTTGCCGAAGCCGCCGCCGAGGATCGCGCGGCCCGACACGCCGGTACGCGTCGTGGAGCCGTCCGTCGCCGTACCTCCCGCACCGCCGGCCTCGGCGCCCGCGGCGGTGCGGCCGGCGCCGCCACCGCCGCCGGCGACCAGCAGCTCCACCCAGTCGTCGGCGGCCGTGTCGTCGAGCTCGACCGTGCTGGCGCCGCCACCCCCGCCCGCACCGGTCTCGCCCTGGCCGCCGCCCCAGCTGCCGCCGCCGACCGCGGTGAAGGTCACGCTGCTCACCCCGGCCGGAACGGTCCAGGTCTCGAAGTCGTCGAGGTCGTCGAAGGTCACCGCGCATGTGCCCGGGACGGTGGTGCAGTCGGGCCCGCCGGGAGCGGCGGCCGCGGCGGGGACGGCGCCCTGGAGCGCCACCGCGGAGCCGGCGGCGCCGGCGAGCAGGGTGAGCACCAGGGTGCGGGACAGGCGAGACGTGCGGGAGCCGGACATCGAGGGAGCCTCTCGGAGGGCCGTACGGGGAGCGCCTCATTGTCGGCCGCACTCGCGGATGCCGGGGCCGGATTCGCCGCGAACCACCCCGGTGTCGCCCGCCCAATCACCCGCGCGGCGTAGTCGTCGCGGTCGGCCCGGGCCGCGCTGCGCGAGTTCGCGGCCCGCAGCGGCGGCGGGCTGTCGGCCGCCACGCTGTCGCGCGTCGAGACCACCGGCCGGCGCAGCGGCTCGGTGGTGGCGGCCGGATCATCCGCTGACGCGGGTCACTGCCCCTCGGCCTCGGGCGGGGTCTCGTGCTCGGGCAGGTCCGAGCTGGACGCGGTCTGCTCGTCGACAAGCGCCAGCTTGCAGAACTCCTCACCGAACGGGGTGAGGTGGATGCTGCGCCGCACGACCTTGGCGAACTTCACCGAGTGCAGCGCGGCCAGCACGTCGGGCTGCGCCTCGAGCACCTGGTACTCCAGGTGGTCGCGCACCGGCTCGCGCGAGAACCAGACCAGGCCGAGCCGGAACAGGTTGTTGAGGTACGACGGCACCTGCTCCAGGTAGCGCAGCCCGGCCCGCGGCCCGACCATGTTGAGGCCGGGGGCGATGAGCTGGCTGCTGACCATGCCGATCGGGCCGCCGGTGCGCACGTCGACCGACGGCTGCGGCCCGTCGCGCAGCAGCATCACCAGGATCCGGGCCTCGTCGGGCGCGAGCTCGTCGAGGATCCGGTCGAACGCCGGGTGCCGGTCGTCGGTGCTCCACACGTCACGGGAGCGCTCGAGCAGGTCCTTGCCCCGGTCGCGCAGCGACTGCGGCCGGGAGGCGATCACCTGGCCGTCGACCACCGGAGACGCGAACGCCTCCCGCGGCCGGTCGGCAGCGGCGCCCAGCGACTCGCCGGCCCGCATCAGCGCGGTGGCGACGGGCACCCCGCCGGACACCTGCTTGGCGACCTCGCCGAGGGCGCCGACGTACGAGCCCACGTCGCGGATGAGGGAGGTCGCCTCGTCGCGGCTGGTCACCGCGCGGCCGACCCGCATCCAGTTGCGGGTGGTCGTGCGCAGGCCCCAGCCGGCGGTGTGCAGCGCGGCCGAGCCGGCGACCCGGGCCAGCCCCGGCAGCGACTCCGCCACCGCGGGCCCGGTCAGCGCGGGCAGGCGCGGCAGGCCGTCCTGGTCGAGGTCCTCAGTCATCTCTGCCTTCCGGTGCTCGGACATGTGGTCACGGCGGGAAGCCGGGGATCCAGCCCCAATTGAAGATGCCGAGGTGGATGAACCCGCCGGCGGCCCCCATGATCGCGCCGTGGGCGTAGAGCATCCACTCGTCCTCCTTGATCGCCGAGCGCATCATCTCGACGAAGTCCTTGGGCGCCAGCTCCTTGGTGCGCCGGGCGATGAGCACCCGGATCTTCTCCGACTGCTGGCGGCTGAAGTCCGCGTCGCGGAACGGCGTGATGGTGCGCCCGACCGCCTCCTGGGCGAAGGAGTCCTTGATGCTGTCGTAGCGCCGACCGCCCATCGCGACGTTGACCGCGCCGCGCAGCGGGCCGGCGGCCTTGTCGATCGCGGGGCGCATCGCGGTGGCGATCATCTGACGGGTGCGGTCGCCGCGGGGGCCGTCCATGAGGAAGTCGCCGATCCGCTCGAGCGTGATCACGTCGTCGGCGATGATCCGGGCGTAGACCTCGGCACACTCGTCCTGGCGGCGCAGGAACAGGCCCTGCACCTTGATGCCGAGGATCCGCCTCTCCTCCGGCGGGTCGAAGATCAGCCACATGCCGAGCAGGTTGGTGGTCCAGCCGACGACGATCCCGAGCAGCGGCAGCAGCCACCAGATGTGCCAGGTCTGGTCGATGATCGCGACCGGGACACCGAGCAGGAAGCCGAAGATGAAGCCGAACGCGACCATCAGGTTCAGCTCGCGCTGGCCGACGTCCTTGAAGACCTTGACCACCAGCTCGGGGTTCTTGCGGAAGTGGTCGATCACCATGATCTTCGGGTCGAGCAGCTGGTTGATGTGGACGCCGATCTCGTCGGTGATCGTCTTGACGACGCCCGGCAGCTGGGCCTGGACCCGGTCGATGACCGCCTGACGCACCGGGCGCGGCAGGTCGCGCCACAGCCGCGGATGCTCGCGCATCATCACGTCGTCGACGAGCGCGGGCAGGTCGGGGCGGAAGACCGCGACGATGTGCTCGGCGATCTGGTCGGGCTCGAGCTGGGCGTAGAACTCGGCGGGCGTGCCGAGCTTGGCGATCACCTTGTCGACCGCGATGCTGCCCATCTTGGCGGCGCGCGCGGGCACGATCCCCTGCCAGCCGAGGCCGCCCTCCATCCAGCCGGGGACCTCCTGCAGCTTGCGGGGCAGCACGCCCGCGACCTCGCGCAGGCCGGGGACCCGGAAGCCGTGGAAGTCGATCGGCTTGAACAGCATCCACAGGCCCGACCAGTTGATCAGCCAGCCGATGACGCCCGTGAAGAACGGGATCGACACGAAGGCGAACCAGTCGACGTGGTCGGCCCAGTCCCTGAGCCCGTCCAGCACTGCGTCCACGCGTACCTCTCGTCCCTGTCGGTCCCGGCCGTGCCCCCATGCACCGGCAATGGACCCGACGGGTGGAGGTTAACGCCTGCTGTGACAACCGGCACAGGGATCTCAGGTCACGGTGTCGCAGGAACCGGGTGACAGGTCAGGGGTTGCGGCGCCATACGACGACGGACTGGCCGACGGTGGTGGCGGGGAGGGCGGGGAGGTTGCTGCGGGGCAGGCTCGGGCGGGCGGCGGTGGCGTGGCGCAGCGCCTCGCGGGTGGCCTCGAGCTCGGCGACCAGCTCGGCGTTGCGGGCACGGAGGGCGGTGACGGCGTTCTCGAGGTCGAGGATCCGCTTGACGCCCTCGATGCCGATGCCGGACGCGGTCAGCTGCGCGATCTCGCGCAGCCGCTCGATGTCACGGTAGGAGTACCGCCGACCGCCGCCCCCCGTGCGGCCGGGCGTGATCAGCCCGACCCGCTCGTAGGTCCGCAGCGTCTGCGGGTGCAGGCCGCTGAGCTGGGCCGCCACGCTGATGACGTAGACGGCCTCCTCCTCACCGGGAGGACCCTGCGGCGGTCGCGGCGTCATCAGCTCGCGTCCTGGCGTCGGTCGCTGCGCTCCCCGCCGGCTTCGCCAGCGAAAAGGCCCGACCGCAGCCGGGCGTCGGCCGTGGCGGCGGCGTACGCCTCCAGGGCCTCCTTGGCCTCGGCGTCGAGGCTGCTCGGCACCTGCACCTCGACCGTGGCCAGCAGGTCGCCCCGCGAGCCGTCGGCCTTGGTCGCGCCCTTGCCGCGGACCCGGAAGGTGCGCCCGTTCGGCGTGCCGGCGGGGACCTTGAGGGTCACCGGGGCGCCGCCGAGGGTCGGGATCTTGATCTCGGCGCCGAGGGCGAGCTCGGCGAACGACACGGGTACGTCGACCGTGAGGTGCTCGCCCTTGCGACCGAACACGCGGTGCCCGGTGACCTTGACGGTGACGTAGAGGTCGCCGGCGGGGCCGCCGTTGTCGCCCGGGACTCCCTTGCCGCGCAACCGGATCCGCTGGCCGTCCTTGACCCCGGCGGGGATCTTGGCCTGGATGGTCCGGGTCGCACGCCCCTGGCCGGTGCCGTGGCAGGTGGGGCACGGGTCGTCGTAGACGAGCTGACGTCCCCCACACGTCGGGCAGGTCTCGTTCATGGAGAACCCGCCGCCGACCGAGGCCGTCACGACACCGGCGCCGTCGCACGTCGGGCAGACGTGCGGCTGGGTACCGGGCTTGCCGCCCGTGCCGTGGCAGGTCGCGCAGGCGCCGTCGGAGCTGACCCGCAGCGACACCGTGGCGCCCTCGAGCGCCTCGGTGAAGCCGATGGTCGCGGTCGTCTCCAGGTCGGCGCCGCGGGTCGCCCGTGGAGCGCGGGCCCGGCCCCGGCCACCCCCTCCGAACAGATCGCCGAACAGGTCTCCGAAGCCGCCACCACCACCCGCGCGGTCGCGGAGCAGGTCCTCCACGTTGACACTGCCGCCGAAGCCACCGCCGAAGCCGCCCGCGCCCCCGCCGAAGCCGGCACCCGCGGGGAACCCGCCGCGGCTGAACATCTCACGGGCCTGGTCGTACTTCTTGCGCTTCTCGGCATCACCGAGGACGTCATACGCCTCGGCCACCGCCTTGAACCTGTCGTGCTTGGCGGTGTCGTCGGGGTGCGAGTCGGGGTGGTTGGCGCGCGCGAGCCTGCGGTAGGCCTTCTTGATCTCGTCCTGCGACGCGGTCTTGGCGACCCCGAGCTCCTTGTAGAAGTCCTTGGTCGCCCAGTCGGACCGGATCCCGTCGTCACTCATCGCGCACCTCCCTCCTCGTCGTTGTCGTGTCCGTCATCAAGCCGGGTCGACCACCAGCACCTGCGCTGCGCGGACCACCCGGTCGCCGATCTTGTAGCCGGCCTTCGCGACCACCTTGCACGTGGTCACCTCGACCTCGGCGTCGGTGCCGATGTGCGAGAGCGCCTCGTGGACGGTGGGGTCGAAGGCGTCGCCCGGCTCGCCGAACTTCACCAGGCCCAGACCCGCGACAGTGCGCTCCAACTGCTCGGCGACGGCCTTGAAGCCACCCTCGAGCGGCTCGTGCTCACGAGCCCGGTCGATCGTGTCGAGGACGTCGATGATCGGCGTGAGCGCGGCGTACGTCGCGTTCTCGCGCAGCAGCTCGCGGTCGCGCTCGACCCGCCGCTTGTAGTTGAGGAACTCCGCCTGCAGGCGCTGCAGGTCGAGGGTCCGCTCCTCGAGCTCCATCCTCGTGACGGTCAGCTCGTCGGCCTCGGGCTCGGCCTCGGCCTCGGGCTCGGGTGCCTCGGGACCCTCGGCCGCCTCGGGCTGGTCGCCCTCGGGCGAGGGAGCCGCAGTCTCCTGCAGCTCCCCCTCCTCCGGGTTGAGGTTCTCCTCGGTCACTTGGCGTCGCCCTCGGTGTCCTCGTCGACGATCTCGGCCTCGACGACATCGTCGTCGGACTCACCGGTCGCGCCGGTGGTGCCGCCCGCGGCGGCGGAGTCGGCCTCGGCCGCGGCGTACATCGCGGCGCCCATCTTCTGGCTGGACTCGCCCAGCTTGGAGATGGCGCCGGTCAGGTCCTCGGCGCTGGACTCGGCGTTCTCGAGCAAGCCCTTGAGCGCCTCGAGGTCGGTGGTCACCTCGGCCTTGACGTCGTCCGGGATCTTGTCGCCGTTGTCGGCGAGGAACTTCTCGGTGGTGTAGACGAGCTGGTCGCCCTGGTTGCGGACCTCGACGGCCTCGCGACGCTTGGCGTCCTCCTCGGCGTACTGCTCGGCCTCCTTGACCATCCGGTCGATGTCGTCCTTGGACAGCGCGCTGCCGCCGGAGATGGTCATCGACTGCTCACGGCCGGACGCCTGGTCCTTGGCGGAGACGTGGACGATGCCGTTGGCGTCGATGTCGAAGGTGACCTCGATCTTGGGCACACCCCGCGGGGCGGGCGGCAGTCCGGTCAGCTCGAAGTTGCCGAGGCCCTGGTTCTGCGACCAGATCGCGCGCTCGCCCTGGGCGACCTTGATCTCGACCGACGGCTGGTTGTCGTCGGCGGTCGTGAAGATCTCGGACCGCTTGGTCGGGATCGTGGTGTTGCGCTCGATCAGGGTGGTGAAGACACCGCCCTTGGTCTCGATGCCGAGGCTGAGCGGGGTGACGTCGAGGAGCAGCACGTCCTTGACCTCACCGGCGAGCACACCGGCCTGCAGAGCGGCGCCGACGGCGACGACCTCGTCGGGGTTGACGCCCTTGTTGGGCTCCTTGCCGCCGAGCATCTCCTTGACCAGCTCGGTCACCGCGGGCATCCGGGTCGAGCCGCCGACGAGGACCACGTGGTCGATCGCGGAGAGCGCGACGCCGGCGTCCTTGAGGACGTTCTGGAACGGCGCCTTGGTGCGCTCGAGCAGCCCGGCCGTGAGACGCTGGAACTCCGAACGGGTGAGCCGCTCCTCGAAGTGCAGCGGGCCGTTCTCGCCGTGGGTGATGTAGGGCAGGTGGATCGTGGTGTCGCTCGAGGAGGACAGCTCGATCTTCGCCTTCTCCGCGGCCTCCTGGAGGCGCTGCGCGGCGATCTTGTCGGCGGCCAGGTCGACGCCGTTGGCGTCCTTGAACTTCTTGACCATCCACTCGACGATCGCGTTGTCCCAGTCGTCACCGCCGAGGTGGTTGTCGCCGCTGGTCGCCTTGACCTCGACGACGCCCTCGCCGATCTCGAGCAGGGACACGTCGAACGTGCCGCCGCCGAGGTCGTAGACCAGGATCGTCTGGTCGTCGCCCTTGTCGAGGCCGTAGGCCAGCGCGGCCGCAGTGGGCTCGTTGACGATCCGGTCGACCTTGAGGCCCGCGATCTCGCCGGCCTCCTTGGTGGCCTGGCGCTGCGCGTCGGAGAAGTACGCCGGAACCGTGATCACCGCGTTGGTGACGGTCTCGCCGAGGTAGGCCTCCGCGTCGCGCTTGAGCTTCTGCAAGATGAACGCCGAGATCTGCTGCGGCGTGAAGTCCTTGTCCACCGGGTCACCGACGTGCTGGGTCCAGTCGGTGCCCATGTGGCGCTTGACCGACCGGATGGTGCGGTCGACGTTCGTGACCGCCTGGCGCTTCGCGACCTCGCCGACGAGCACCTCACCGCTCTTCGCGAAGGCGACGACGGACGGCGTGGTCCGCGCTCCCTCCGCGTTGGCGATGACCGTGGGCTCGCCGCCCTCGAGGACCGCGACGACGCTGTTCGTCGTACCGAGGTCGATGCCGACCGCTCGTGCCATGGGTGTTTCTCCTCCGTGTTGTGAAGACGTTGATGCAAGTTAGTTGAGCCGGATGGACTCAAGTCTGACACAGGCCACAACGGACCTGTCCACCGGGTTGTTCCCGGTGGACGGGAGGAGTTCCCCGCGGGCGTCGGACGCGCCGCGATCAGCCGACGGTGACGCTGATCTCGTTGCTGACGGTGCCACTGTCGCGGTCGACCACGCGGAACCGGTTGACGCCGCCGACGCCGGTGAAGATGTAGCTGGAGAAGGTGCCGTTGGTGACGCCCACGCTGGCCGGGAAGTCCGCCCACTCGCCGTTCTCGAAGCGCTGGACGAACAAGATCGCGCCCTCACCGCCGGGGTAGACGCCGCTGAAGTAGATCCGCTCGCCGCTGGCGACCGTGTTCGCCAGGGCCTGCAGGGAGATCTGGCCGGCGGTGGCGCTGTCGCTGGGCGGCTCGGTCGTCGGCTCGTCCTCGGACTGCTCGCTCTCGCCCGTCGCCGTGGGCTCGTCGGTGCTCTGGGTGTTCAGGGTGACCAGCGGGCCGGTGGCCTCGTCGGTCTCGACCGGCGTGGGCAGGTACATCGACTGGCGCACCGTGGTGCGCGCCGACGAGTCGCCGTCGTCACCGCCGAGGCCGAGCACCTGGGAGCCGACCAGGGCGACCACGGCCAGGATCAGCCCGACCCCCAGCGCGACCGCGACCAGCGCCACCAGCCCGTTGAGTACGGGACGTTCGCCGGGGGGCTTCTGCTGGTCGCTCACCCGGCCCATTCTCCAGTCGGGCCGAGGAAATCAGAAACCGCGCGTCCAGACGACCTGCTCGTGGAGCCGGCGGGAGCGCCAGCCGGCCGTCGTGCGAACGAAGGTGTGGCGGTACAGCCCACCCACCTCGACCACGCGCTCCCCGCCCTGGCCGTCCGAGATCCGCATCGGGTTGTGGAAGTACGCCGTCACGGCAGCCTCGTCGCGGGAGTCGGCGAAGTCGACGTCGACCTGCCCGACCGTGTGCAGCCGGTGCGTGGAGAAGGCGGGCAGCGCCTGCGCGAGCCACGCCTTGACGACCGGGAAGACGTCGGCGACGCCGCCACTTTCGGTGTAGTCGATCTGCGCATCGGGGGTGAAGACGGTGTCGAGGCGGTCGAAGTCACCCTCGTCGACGGCGAGGGTGTACCGGGTGATCGCGTCGGTGATCTCGGCGCGGTCGATCAGCTGCTGCACGTCCACGGTCGCTCCTCGGTGGCTCGCGCGCTCGGCGGGGCCGCCGGGCTTCGGCTCGGTCGCTGCCATGGGACTCACTCTGGCAGAAATCTAGAACACGTTCTAGTGTTTGACCATGCGCTTCTCCTTCGCCGAGGGCATGACCCACGCCGACTACTACGCCCCGCTCGCCCAGGCCTGCGAGGCCGCCGGCTACACCTCGATGACGATCGCGGACAGCCTGATCTACCCGCAGGAGTCCGACTCGAAGTACCCCTACACCGACACCGGGGACCGCGAGTTCCTGCTCGGCAAGGAGTTCATCGAGACGTTCATCCTGTGCGCGCACCTGTTCGCGGTCACCTCGACGCTGCGGCTGACGCCGTTCGTGCTCAAGCTGCCGATCCGGCCGCCGGTGCTGGTCGCCAAGCAGGCGTCCTCGCTGGCCTTCCTGTCCGGCAACCGGCTCGGGCTGGGCGTCGGGCTCTCGCCCTGGCCCGAGGACTTCGCCGCGCTCGGCGTCCCGTGGGAGAGGCGCGGCAGGCGGATGGACGAGTGCATGGACGTCCTGCGCGGCCTCACCCAGCCCGGCGACGAGCCGACCTTCTTCGGCTACTCCGGCGAGTTCTACGACATCGAGCCGCTCCAGCAGTGCCCCGCCCCGACCGAGCGGATCCCGCTGCTCGTCGGCGGGCACTCCGACGCGGCCCTGCGGCGCGCCGTACGCAAGGGCGACGGGTGGATGCACGCCGGCGGCGACGGCGAGGAGCTGGACCGGCTGCTCGCCCGGCTCGCGGAGATCCGCGCCGAGGAGGGCGACACCCGCTCGGACTTCGAGGTCCATGTGATCTCGTACGACGCGTACACCCTCGACGGCATCAAGCGGCTCGAGGACAAGGGCGTCACCGACTGCATCGTCGGCTTCCGGGTGCCCTACATCGAAGGCCCGGACACCGAGCCGCTCGAGACGAAGGTCAAGCACCTGGAGCAGTACGCCGAGAGCATCATCGCGAAGGCGTCCTGATGTCGGCCGCCCTCGGCTTGACCGGGGTCCTGCAGGAGGCGATCGCGCAGGCCGAGGAGCTGATCGCGAACGCGCCGTTCATCAAGACCGAGGCCGACCGGCTCGAGGGCTACGACTACCTCGCCGGCCGGATCCGGATGGCACTGCAGACCGCCTTCGACTACGACCTCGAGCAGCCGCTGTTCATCAACCCCACGCACCAGTTCTCGCGCCAGGGGCTCGACAACCCGGACGCGGTGTACCTCCACGCCTACCTGCGCGAGGGCGTCTCGTACGTCATCCGCGGTCGGCGGGGCACGTCGGCGGACCTGTCCTTCCAGGTCATGGGCGGCACCTACTCCGCCTCGTCTGCGGCCACGTCGCTCATGGCCTTCGACGAGCGCGAGCTGTCGATCGACGCGGACGGGAGCTTCTCCTTCGAGTACACCGCCGAGCCCGGCGCCAAGACCCTGATCGTGCGTGAGGTCTTCAACGACTGGGACACCGAGACCCGCGGGACGCTCACCATCGAGCGGGTCGACACGATCGGACTCGCCCGGCGGCCACTGACCGAGGACGTGCTGCGCAAGAAGTACGAGGTCGCCGCCCGGTCGCTGATCGGCTCGATCCAGACCTGGTTCGCCTTCCCCCACTTCTTCCAGTACCAGGAGCCGGTCAACACCCTGACCGCCCCCGCGTCCACGCCCGGCGGCCTGTCCTCGCAGTTCTCCTCGATCGGGCACTACGAGCTCGGCCCCGACGAGGCCATGATCGTCGAAGTCCCCCGCTGCGACGACTGCACCTACCAGGCCGTCCAGCTCGGCTCGGACTGGTACGCCTCGACCGACTACGAGACCCACCAGACCTCGCTCACCAAGGCGCAGGCGGCCTGCGACGCCGACGGCGTGATGCGCTTCGTCATCTCCGAGCGTCCGCCGGGACCCGACGGCAGCCCTCTCGCCAACTGGCTGGAGACCACCGGCCACCGCACCGGCCCGATCATGCTGCGGTGGCAGCAGCTCTCGCGCGCGCTCACCGCCGCCGACGGGCCCACGGTCGAGGTCGTCCCCGTCGCCGAGGTGGCGGCGCGGCTGCCGGGGCCGGGCGGGCTGACGGAGGAGGAGTACGCCGAGCGGATCGCCGCGCGGCAGCGCGCGGTCGCGCGGCGGATGATCTCGTAGGAGGGTTATCCACAGCCGGTCGGCCGACCACGGCGAGATGTCGCCGGTCCGCGTGATGCTTGGTCCATGTCTCGGACCAATGACACACTCGACGAATGGACGGTGAAGCGGTGCTTGAGTTGCTCGTGGACCACCCACAGCCCTGGACACCCGAGGAACTGCAGCGGTTCCCGGAGAAGTTCCGGGCCGAGGTCATCGACGGCACCCTCATCGTCGAGTCCAACCCGTTCCGCAATCACATCTGGACGGACGAGGACCTCGAACGACTGCCTGAGTCGACGCTCTTCGAGATCATCGACGGGATCCTCTACGTGAACGCGGCCCCGAGCTTCGAGCATCAGTCCACCGCGGACACTCTGGTTCGCGTCCTGCTCGGGCAACTCGATCCCTCCATGGCCGTCGTCCGCGAGGTCGGCATCGCTCTGCCGACGTTCCCTGACTCGACCGTCATCCCCGATGTGGTGGTGCTGAAGAACGCGGATGTCGATCGGAAGAGCAGCGCCCAGTCTCCGACGGCCGTCCGACTGGTCATCGAGGTCGCCTCACCGACCACCCAGCTCAAGGACCGAACCGTCAAGGCAGAGAAGTACGCCGAGGCCGGCATCCCCGGTTACTGGCGCGTGGAGCTGGACCCGATCAAGGTCATCGCCCACGCCCTGCGCGACGGCGGCTACACCGAGCTCGGCGCCTGGACGGCAGGCGAGACGGTCGAGGTGGACGAGCCGGTGTGCGTCTCGTTCGACCTCGCCGTCCTCCTGCCTTGACCGGGCCCGGAAGCCCGAGAGTCAGGCGGGGATCCAGTCGAAGACGTCGGGGTTCGGGCCCTGCCGCCCCGCCTCGCCCTTGTCGAGCACGGCCAGGCTGGCCACCTCGTCGGCGGTGAGAGCGAAGTCGAAGACCTCGAAGTTCTCCGCGAGCCGGGACCTGCTCAGCGACTTGGGGAACACGATGTCGCCGCGGTCCAGCGCCCAGCGCAGCAGCACCTGGGCCGGGGTCTTGCCGTGGCGCTCGGCGAGCGCGGTCACCGTCGGGTCGGTGAGCTCGCCACCGCCCTGGCCCAGCGGGGACCAGGCCTCGACGTGGGCGCCGTGGCCGGTGGTCGCGGTCCGGACCGCGTCGTTGGCGAAGTAGGGGTGCGCCTCGACCTGGTTGACGGCCGGCACGACGCCGGTGGCGGCGACGATCCGGTCGAGGTGGTCGGGCTGGAAGTTGGAGACGCCGACCGAGGTGGCCAGGCCGGCCTCACGCAGCTCGAGCAGCGCCTCCCAGGTGGAGACGAAGTCGCCGTCGTACTGCGTCGGCAGCGGCCAGTGGATGAGGAGCAGGTCGACCCGGTCGAGGCCGAGCCGGTCCAGCGATGCCCGCGCGGAGTCCTTGGCATCGGCCGGACGGTGCCGGTTGTTGTTGACCTTGGTGGTGACGTAGACGTCCTCACGGGCGAGGCCCGAGCGCGCGATCGCGGCACCGACGCCCTCCTCGTTGCCGTACATCTGGGCGGTGTCGACGTGGCGGTAGCCGATCTCGAGGGCGTCGGAAACGACCCGCTCGGTGTCGGCCGGCGGCACCTGCCACACCCCGAGGCCGAACTGCGGGATGGACGTGTGGTCGTTGAGTTCGATCCGGGGAATGCTCACGAGAAGTCCAACGACCCCGGTCCGCGTCTATTCCGGACGCCGATCCGGAGATCGCCCACCGAGAGCCCTTTCCCGAAACTGAAACACGTTCTAGTGTGTCCGCCATGGTGGATCTGCTGACGGACAAGGTCATCGTGCTCTCCGGCGTCGGGCCGGGCCTGGGGCGCGCGCTCGGCGAGGAGGCGGCCCGGATGGGGGCCGACCTGGTGCTCGCGAGCCGTACTCCGAAGCGACTGGAGAAGATGGCCGAGGTCGTCCGCTCGTACGGCCGCCGGGCGCTCGTCGTCCCCACCGACATCACCGACGAGGACCAGCGCAAGGCCCTGGTCGAGGCCTCCCTCGACGAGTTCGGCAAGGTCGACTGCCTGATCAACAACGCGTTCGGCATCCCGCCGATGGACCCGATCAGCACCCTGGACCTCGACGGCCTGCGCACCGCCAACGAGACCAACGTGTTCGCGCCGCTGCGGTTGACGTCCTTGTTCGCCGACGCCCTCGCCCGCTCCGATGATCCTGCCGACGACAAGATCGGCGGCTCGGTGATCATGGTGAACTCGTGCGTGATCTACAGCAGCCAGCCGGAGTACTCCGGCTACAAGCTGTCGAAGGGCACCCTCGAGCACCTCGCCCAGTCGCTCGCCACCGAGCTCGGCCCGCGCGGCATCCGGGTCAACAGCGTCGCGCCCTCCTACATCTACGAGGACGTCAACAAGGCCTACTTCGACTGGATCGCGCAGGAGTCGGGCCGCACCCACCAGGACGTGTACGCCGAGAAGGCGGCCCCCACCGATCTCAAGCGGCTCGCCACCCCCGACGAGGTCGCGAAGGCCACGCTGTTCCTCGCCTCCGACCTGGCCTCCGCGGTCACCGGCCAGATGCTGAACGTCGACTGCGGGGAATTCCATGCCTGAGCCCCGCCAGCGCGCCGACGTCGGCAGCTTCGAGGACATCTGCGCGGCCGCGACCCGCACCACCGGGCTGAGCGACTTCGGCTTCGCCGAGGCCCCCGGGCACGAGGAGGCGTTCCGGACCCTGGTCCAGGATCTCGGGTCCGCCGAGGCCGGACTGACCGGGATCGGCAACTACTTCATGCGCTCGCAGGTCAAGAGCGCGCTGGTGGCGCGTCTGCTCACCCAGGCCCGGTTCGCCGAGTTCCCCCAGCACGCCGAGGTCGCCGTCGAGCGGCCGATCTTCGTGCTCGGTCTCCCCCGCACCGGTACGACGGCCCTGAGCCGCCTGCTCTGCGCCGACCCCGCGCACCAGGGCCTCGAGATGTGGCTGACCGAGTTCCCCCAGCCGCGCCCGCCGCGGGAGACCTGGGAGGACGACCCGATCTTCGCCGCCATGCAGGCGGCCTTCCGCGAGCACCACGTCACCAACCCCGAGTTCATGGGCATCCACTACTCCGACGCCACCGAGCCGGAGGAGTGCTGGCGGGTGCTGCGCCAGACCGGCAAGTCGCTCGGCTTCGAGTCGCTGGCGCACGTGCCGGCGTACTCCCGCTGGCTGGCCACCCAGCCCTGGACCGACGCCTACGAGCGGCACCGCCGCAACCTGCAGCTGATCGGGCTCAACGACCAGGACCGGCGCTGGGTGCTGAAGAACCCCTCGCACCTGATCGCGCTCGACGCCCTGCTCGAGGTCTATCCCGACGCACTGGTCGTGATGACCCGGCGCGACCCGGTCACCTCGGTCGCGTCGGCCTGCTCACTGTCCGCCGAGGCGACCGCCGGCCACTCGACGACCTTCGCCGGCGAGACCCTCGGCCGCGACCAGCTCGGCCACCTCACCCGCCAGTGGGACGCGTTCTGGCAGGCCCGGGAGAAAGCCGACGAGCGTCAGTTCTTCGACGTCGACTACCGCGGCTTCGTGCAGGACCCGGTCGGCACCGTCGGCGCGATCTACGACGCCTTCGGCCTCACCTGGAGCGCCGAGGCGCAGGCCGCGGTGCGCCGGCTCGACGAGGAGTCGCGCCAGGGACCGCGCCGTCCGTCGCACCAGTACGACCTCGCGGACTACGGCATCACGGAGGACGAGGTGAGGGAGTCCTTCGCGCGCTGAGCCCGGGCGGCGCGCGGCAGCCCACCAGCGGTGGCTCCGGAGGCAGCATCACGATCTCCTCTCACGCCCGACACAGGCAGAACGGGTGGCCGGCCGGGTCGAGGAACACCCGGAACGACGTGCCGGGCTGGTGGGGATGCTTGGTCGCGCCCAGCGCGAGCGTGGCCGCCTCGGCCACGTCGAGGTCCTCGACGTCGACGTCGAGGTGGACCTGCTGGGGCACGTCCTGCCCCGGCCAGTCGGGCGCACGGTAGTCGCCGACCCGCTGCAGCTGGATGAAGTGATCGCCGGACCAGACGGTCGCCCAGGAACCGTCCTCCTCGGTGCTCGACTCCCAGCCGAGCAGGGCGCCGTAGAACTCGGCGAGGACCCGCGGGTCCGGGCAGTCGATGACGAACTGGGGATTGCGTGCGATAGCCATGTCCTGACGGTAGGCGGCACCTCCGACACACTCCCGTCCACAGGCCCGGACAGGCGAGGTTTGTCCACAGCCCGGCGCCGCCGAGGCTCCCGGCATGACCTCCACCGTCGACCCCGCCCCGCTGCCCGTCGGCCGGCCGCCCGGCGAGGACGCCCGGCCGCCCGCTCATCCCTCAGCCCGACCCACCGGAGGTGGAACGATGCACCACACCCCTGCCGTCTCGCTCGCCGTGCCCCGCCGCTGGGCCACCTTCGACGACCCCGCTCCCGGCGTCTCGCTGGTCGCCCGGGCGCCGGCTGCCGCGCCCTCGGGCTTCACCCCGGAGCTGACGCTGCACTCCGGTCCGGTCGACGACACCTCGTCCCTCACCGACTGGCGCACCGACGCGATGTCGACGCTCGCCCGCCAGCTCGACGCCCTCGATGTCGAGGACACCGACCTGGTCGACCTCGACGGCGAGACGGTCGCCTACGTCCGCTTCTCCCACCGGATCGGCGGGACCGACGTGCTGTGCGACCAGTGGGCCTGGCTGCGCGACGGCGTCGGCGTGACCCTGACCGGCACGGTCGCGCGGGCCGACTACGCCGACTACTGCGACCTGTTCGAGGACGTGGCGGCGACCGTGGTGCTGGTGCCCCGGGTCGTCGCGTGAGCACCGGGCCGGACTCAGCGCGCGCGAACCCGGATCCGCGCGCCCCGCCGGGGCACACTGGTGATGTTGCGGACCAACGGCTCGTCGGTGCCGACGGCGGTGACGTCGTAGCGGCCGAACACCTCGCGCAGCACCTCGACGCCCTCCATCAGCGAGAACCCCGCGCCGATGCAGCGCCGCACGCCGCCACCGAACGGGATCCACACGGTGAGCGGCGGCACGTCCTCGCCGAGGAAGCGCTCGGGCCGGAACACGTCCGGGTCCGCGAAGTTCGACTCCTGCTGGTGACTCATGATGATCGAGGGGCCGACCGTCGTGCCGGCGGGCAGGTCCCAGCCGCCGACGGTGGCCGGCGCCATCAGGGTGCGCACGACCATCGGGATGATCGGGTGCAGCCGCATCGACTCCTTGAGCACGGCCTCGAGCCAGGCGTCGTCGCCGTCGTCGACGGCGCGCTGGGTGCGCGCGAGCAGGTCGGCGTCGCGGCCCACCTCGACCAGCGCCCACGACAGCGCCGAGGCGGTGGTCTCGTGACCGGCCAGCAGCAGCGTCACCAGCTGGTCGCGCAGCTCGGTGTCGTCCAGGCCGTGCTCCTCGGCGTCCCCCGCCGCCAGCAGCCGGGACAGGACGTCGGACCGGTCGGCGAGGTCGTCGGCGGCGCGGCGCTCGCGGATCTCGGCGTACATCAGCCGGTCGAGCTCGACCTGGTTGTCGACCGTACGACGCCACGGGCCGAGCCGCTGCAGCCGCGGGTACGCCCAGCCGAGCAGGATCGCCGGGTGGATCTCGACGGTGTGGTTGACCGCCGGTCGCAGCCGGGCCAGCCGGTCCTCGTCGGTGACACCGAAGACGACGCGGAGGATCACCTCGAGGGTCAGCGCGTTCATCCGCTCCAGCGCCCGGAACGGCTCGCCCTCGCTCCAGGTGCCGACCTCCGCGGCCGCGACCTCGGCGACCAGACCACGGTATCCGCGCAGCGCGTGGCCGAGGAAGGCCGGCATCAGCAGCTTGCGGGCGCGGTGGTGCTCTCCTCCGTCCTGGAGCAGCAGGGAGTGCTCGCCCATGATCGGGCCGAGGACGGCGTTGCCCTTGCCGGCGTGGAAGACCTCGGGGTCGGCCGCGAAGATCTCCTTGGTGACCTCGGGCCGGGTGAACAGCACGAGCGGCCGGTTCCCGGGGACCAGGTTGAGGGTGTACGCGTCGCCGTACCTGCGGTGCAGCCACGGGTGGAACTGGTGCCGGAAGCGCATCAGCGCCACCGTCTGCACCAGCGCCGGCCAGCGCGGGCCGGGCGGCAGGCCGTCCGTGGGCACGGGCGGCAGCTCGCGCCCGCCGACCACGCTGCTGCGCCGGAACCGGCGCAGGGTGAGCTCGCGGGTGTCGTCGTGTGCCGCGGTGTCGACGCGTTGGGTCACCCCCCTGACGCTACGCCGCGGCTCGGCGCCCGGCCTCCGCCTACGGTAGGAGTTCGTCGCGGCGCGCGATCGCGGCGGCCTCGGTGCGTCCGGCGGCCCCGAGCTTGCCGAGGATGTTGGAGACGTGGACGCTGACGGTCTTGGTGCTGATGAACAGCTGCTTGCCGATCTCGCCGTTGGACCGGCCCTCGGCGACGAGGGCGAGGATCTCCAGCTCGCGCGCGGTGAGGGCGGCGCCGCCGGTGGGGGCAGCCGCGGGCCGGGGGCCGGAGGACTCGGCCGCGAGGTCGGCGACGAGGAGCGGGGCGCGGAGCCGGTCGGCGAGGGTACGCGCCTGGTCGGCCTCGTCGCGGGCGCGGGCGGTGTCGCCGACGAGACGCAGGATCTGGGAGTGGGCCGCGTGGATGCGCGCCTGCTCGGGGACGTGACCGAGCTTGCGGGCGGAGTCGAGCGCGGCCGACCAGGAGGCGAGCAGCTCCTCGCGGCCCACCGCGCCCTCGGCGCCGGCCAGCCAGGCGATCCGGGCATGCTCGGCGACCAGTCGGTCGGCCCACATCCGGCCCTCGGGTCCCCACGGGCTGTCGTGCTCGCGGAACCAGGCGATCACCGCCTCGCCGTCGGCCCGGAGCCGGTCGGCGCGATCGACGAGGGCGCGTCTCTCCGCGGCGCTCGCCGAGCGCATCCCGGCCGCGATCGCGGCGAGGCTCTGGGCGACCAGCCGGACCCGGCCGCCGAAGTGCTCCTGCCAGATCCGGCCCAGCACCGCGACGGCGTCGTCGTAGACCTGGATCGCCGCCCTCGCCTCGCCGCGGGCGGCGTGGACCTCGATCTCGACACCGGCGCTGTGGACGGTGATGCCGCCCTCGTCCGCCCAGAGCGGGCGCAGCGCCCGAAGCCGGTCGAGCACGTCCTCGCCACGGGCGGCCAGCACGGCGAGCCGAGCCGGCTCGATGACCCCGA
This sequence comes from Nocardioides sp. S5-5, assembly GCF_054954065.1. NCBI lineage: Bacteria > Bacillati > Actinomycetota > Actinomycetes > Propionibacteriales > Nocardioidaceae > Nocardioides > Nocardioides sp. S5-5. Next base: position 736,200 of record NZ_CP199913.1, on the reverse strand, counting down.
CCGGGATCGACGGACCGGACTGGTCGTCGATGACCGAGACGAGGGAGAGGACGTCGTCCCACTCGCCGAGCAGGTAGTGGATCCAGGTCAGCTGCCAGCGGGAGTCGATGACATAGGGCGCCCAGACCAGCCCCAGCGGGTCGGCGCGTTCGAGCGCTGACGCGAACCAGCGCACGGAGGGCTCCCACTCGCCCGTGTCCTGGTAGGAGCGGCCGAGCAGCCAACGGCCGCGGACCTCTGCGTCGAGCGCGTCGGCGGCGACCGCGTGGTCGACCGCGGCGACGAGCGCCTCGCGCAGCCGACTCTGCTCGCCGCCCTCGGCGAGCTTGACCCGCAGGCCGCTCAGCGTGGTGACGATGTCGGCGGTGAGCGCCGGCATCGCCAACCGCTCCGCGAGGGCGAGCGCCTCGGTCGCGAACACCTCGGCCTCGTCGGCCCGATCGGGGTGGTGGCTGGCGAGGATCCGAGCATGGGTCGCGAGGACCTTCGCCCGTAGCACGCTCTCCTCGTCGGGAGTCAGCGCGACCGCCTCGGCCGAGAGCGCGACCGCGTCGAGCGCGATCTCGGTCATCAGCAGCAGGTCCGCGTATCGGCTGAGCATCCGGGCCCGCTCCGGGTCGGGCCCGCCGCCGGGTCGCCGCGGCGTCGCGTCGAGCTGTGCGCCGAGGAGCTGGGAGGCACGCAGCACGCCGCCGCCGGCGGTGAGCGCGTCGGCGGCCTTCACCACGACCCTGGCCCGGTCGATCTCCAGCCGGGCCACGCGGTCGGGGTCCTCGAGCAGCTCCAGCGCCTGCTGGTAGTGGTCGGCCGCCTCGTCGGGACCGCCGACCGCCATCGCCTCGTCGCCGGCCTCGATCCCGGCGGTCACCGCTCGGTCGAGGTCGTTGGCACGGCGGGCGTGGCGGGCCAGCTCGGCCGACGTACCTCCGGCGGCGCCGCTCGACAGCGCGGCGACGTAGCGGGCGTGCAGCCGGACCCGCTCGCCCGGCAGCAGGTCGTCGTAGACCGCCTCGCCGAGCAGCGCATGGCGGAAGGAGTAGAGGTGGCCGCCCACCTCGAGCACGTTCATCTCCACGGCCTGGCGGATGCCGGAGTCGAGCTGCTCGACGGGGATGTCGGCCGTGGCGGCGAGCAGGTCGTGGGTGACCCGCCGCCCGGCGACGCTGGCCACCCGGACGACGTGGCGCGCCTCGTCGGAGAGGCGGTCGAGCCGGACCAGCAGCAGGTCGGCCAGGTCGCCCGGAACGTCGCCGTCGGCGCAGGACCCGGACGCCACCAGCTCCTCGACGAAGAAGGCGTTGCCCTCGGCCCGCTCGACGATCCGCGCGACCGAGCGCTCGTCGAGCCCGGCCGGAGCCAGCTCGCCCACCAGGGCGCGCACCGCCTCCGCGGGCAGCGGCCCGAGACCGAGGCGCCCGACCTGCGGCAGCCGGGTCCACTCGGCGACCTGGCGGCGCAGCGGGTGGCGGCGGTGCAGGTCGTCGGAGCGGTACGACGCCACGATGGCCACCGGCCGCGCGAAGGCCCGGGTGAACAGGAAGCCGAGCATGTCGCGGGTCGACTGGTCGGCCCAGTGCAGGTCCTCGACGACGAGCAGCACGGGCGCCTCGGTGGCCGCCGCGTCGAGCAGCGCATGCACGGCCACGAAGGTGTCACCACGGTCGGCGCCGCGGCTGCGCTCGTCGGACGACTCCTCGCCCACGACACGCGTACGCCGCCCGGGCTGGAGCCGGGTCAACGCCGGATGGACGGCGGCCACCGCCTCGACCAGCTCGGGGTGGCCGGCGGCGAGCCGGCCGAGCACCTCGCTGAAGGGCAGGTAGGGCAGCGCGCTGTCGCCGAAGTCGAGACAGTGTCCGGCCAGCACCTGCCACCCGCTGTCGAGGGCGTGGTCGCGCAGCGCCCGCAGCAGCCGGGTCTTGCCGACGCCGGCGTCGCCCGACAGCAGCACCGCGCGTCGCGACGTCTCGGACTCGGCGGCGCTCACGGCGTCGTCGAGCACCGCGATCGCCTCGGCGAGCTCGGTGTCACGCCCGACCATGGTCAGGCTGCTGTGTGCGGCCACGGGCACCATCATGGCGTCCGCCACCGACAGGGCGGTCACGGTGAGGCTCAGCGGGAGCGCCGCTCCACGCTGGGGTCGGTGGCGGCGATGCCCCGCAGCCAGGAGGTGCGGCTGCGGCCCGCCCGGCTGGCGGCCATCCCACGGGCCGCCTGCAGGCGGCGGTAGTCGTTCTCTGCGCTCAGGTAGTAGTTGCTGCTCATGACGTCGAGACTCGTCCTCTGAGGTAGGCCCCCACATCGGACGACTGCCCTATCCGGCGAAGCGGCTACCTCAGGTTCGGTCGGGCCCACCCCTAGGCTGACCCCCGTGGAGTTCTCCGAGGTGGTCCGTCGGCGCCGGATGACGCGCGCCTACACCTCGGCCCCGGTGGACCCGGCGGTGCTCGAGCGGGCGCTCGACCACGCCACCCGCGCGCCGAGCGCCGGCTTCGCGCAGGGCTGGGCGTTCGTCGTGCTCGACACGCCGGAGACGGTCGGCGGGTTCTGGGAGGCGCAGACCGACACCTCCGCGCCGGACCGCTGGCTGGCCGGGATGATGAGCGCGCCGGTGGTGGTCGTCCCGTGCAGCCGCCGCTCGGCGTACCTCGACCGCTACGCCGAGCCCGACAAGCGTCGTGCCGGCCTCCACGAGCACGACGAGAGCCGCTGGGCGATGCCCTACTGGCACCTCGACGCCGCGATGGCGTCGCTGCTGCTGCTCCAGTCGGTGACCGACGCCGGCCTCGGTGGCTGCTTCTTCGGGCTGGTGCCCGGCCGGGTCGACGCGGTCAAGGCCGCGCTCGGGCTCCTCGACTCCGCCGACGAGGAGGCGCCGCATCCCGTCGGCGCGATCACGATCGGCCACCCGGCCCCCCGCGCGACGGGTGCGCGAGGCTCGGCGAGCCGCCGGCGTCGTACGCCGTGGCAGGAGGTGGCCCACCGCGGCCGCTGGGGCGCGGGCTGGGAGCCGACGACCGAGAAGGACAGCTGATGCCGCGCGCGAGCTCCACGATCACGCACCTCTCCCCCGACGAGCTGCGCGGCAACCAGGAGGTCCTGCCGCGGGTCGCGCGGATGCTGCGGCCCTACCGCGCCAAGATCGCGCTGGTGCTCGGCGCGGTGGTCGCCTCGGCGGCGCTCCAGGCCGTCGTCCCCTTCCTGACCCGGGCGGTCTTCGACCACGCACTGTTCCCGCTGGACGGGGGCAGGCCACGGCTGGACCTGCTGGCCTGGCTGGTCGCCGGGATGTGCGTGATCCCGGTCGCGACGGCGCTGATCGGGATCGGGCAGAACTGGCTGACCTCGACCGTCGGGAACTCCGCGATGGCGGACCTGCGCGGCGACCTCTTCGAGCACCTGCAGAAGATGGAGCTCGCCTTCTTCACCGCCACCAAGACCGGGGCCATCCAGTCCCGGCTGGCCAACGACGTCGCCGGTGTGCGGACCGTCCTCACCGACACGGCGACCACGATCGTGCAGAACTCCGTCACGGTGACCGCGGCGTTCGTGTCGATGGTGGTGCTGTCGTGGCAGCTGACGGTGCTGACGCTGATCGTGATGCCGCTGTTCATCACCCTGCAGCTGCGGGTCGGGCGACGGCGGCAGCGGCTCGCGCGGCGTACCCAGGAGTCGCTGTCCGAGATGACCGCGATCACCGAGGAGGCCCTGTCGGTGAGCGGGATCCTGCTCGCGAAGGTGTTCAACCGGGCCGAGTCGGAGGTCGAGCGCTACCGCAGGGCCAACCGGCGACAGACCCGGCTGCAGGTCAAGCAGGCGATGACCGGCCGCACGTTCTTCGCCGTGGTGCAGACGTTCTTCGCGATCACCCCGGCGCTGATCTATCTGGTCGCCGGGTGGATGCTCACTGGCTCGCTGCCCGCGGGCGACGGCGCCCTCACCGCCGGCACGCTCGTCGCGTTCACCACGCTGCAGAGCCGGCTGCAGATGCCGCTGCTCCAGCTGATGCGGGTCTCGCTGGACGTGCAGACCTCGCTCGCGCTGTTCCGCCGGATCTTCGAGTACCTCGACCTCGAGCCCGCCATCACCGAGCGGCCCGGCGCGGTCGACCTCGACCCCGAGCGGCTGCGTGGGCGAGTCGAGCTGCGCGACGTGCGCTTCCGCTACCCCGAGCCGCGGTCGCTGTCCGGCACCGTCCATCGCGATCGATTCGGCGACGCGGGGATGCGGATCGAGGCCGACGACACCGAGGACGAGCTCCCGGAGGGCTCCGGCTGGGCGCTCGAGGACGTGTCGCTGGTGGTCGAGCCCGGCCAGCTGGCCGCGATCGTGGGCCCGTCGGGCAGCGGCAAGACGACGGCGACGTACCTCGTCCCGCGGTTCTACGACGTCACCGAGGGCGCGGTCCTCATCGACGGGCACGACGTCCGCGACCTGACCCTCTCCTCGCTCGCCGACGCGGTCGGGATGGTCACCCAGGAGCCGTACCTCTTCCACGGCACCATCCGCGACAACATCGCCTACGCCCGCCCCGGCGCGAGCTCCGAGGAGATCGTGCGGGCGGCCCGCGACGCCAACATCCACGACCGGATCATGAGCTTCCCCGAGGGCTACGAGACGATCACCGGCGAGCGCGGCTACCGGCTCTCCGGCGGCGAGAAGCAGCGCCTCGCCATCGCCCGGGTGCTGCTCAAGGACCCGCGGATCCTGATCCTCGACGAGGCGACGTCCGCCCTCGACAACGAGACCGAGCGGCTGGTGCAGGAGGCGTTGGAGCGGGCGACCCGGTCGCGCACCACCATCGCCATCGCCCACCGGCTCTCCACGATCCGCTCGGCCGACGTCATCTTCGGCCTCGAGGACGGGCACCTGGTCGAGCACGGCACCCACCGCGAGCTGATCGCCCTCGGCGGCCTCTACAAGCGCCTGTACGACGAGCAGTTCTCCCGCGAGCCGCACGGCCGCAAGCACTGCGACAGCCGCCGCGCCGACGTCCCGCTGTAGCAGTCTCGCGGCTCAGGGCTCCACCAGCCCCGCCCGGATGGCGTACCGGGTCAGCTGCGTGCGGTCGGTCATGCCGAGCCGAGCGAGGATGTGGGAGCGGTGCTTCTCGACCGTCTTCACGCTGATCGACAAGATCGTGGCGATCTCCCGCGACGACCGCCCCTCGGCGATCAGCTTGAGCACCTCGTCCTCGCGCGGCGTCAGCACCGTCGCGGGCACCCGCTCGCCGCGGGCCAGCCGGTCGAGGTAGTCGCGCACCAGCGCACCCATCGCGCCGGGGTAGACGAACGCCTCGCCCCGCACGGCCGCGCGCACGGCCGAGACCAGGTCCTCGTCGACGACCGACTTCAGCACGTACCCCGATGCGCCGAGCTTGAGGGCGGAGAAGAAGTACTGCTCGTTGTCGTGCATCGAGAGCATCAGGATCCGCGGTGGCGTACGACGCCGCGCGATCTCGCGGGCGGCCTGGAGCCCGGTCATGGTCGGCATCGCGATGTCGAGGATGACCAGATCGACCTCCACCTCCCGCAGCAGCGCGAGCACCTCGGCGCCGTCGGAGGCCTCGGCGACCACCTCGATGTCGGGCTGCTGCTCGAGGATCAGTCGTACGCCGCGCCGTACCAGCGCGTGGTCGTCGGCGAGCAGGACCCGGATCACGCGCCCACCACCGGGACCCGCAGCCGGACCGTCGTCCCGGACGCCGAGGAATCGACGGACAGGGACCCGCCGACCAGGGCGGAGCGGTCCCGCATGCCCTGCAGCCCGGTGCCCCAGGCCGCGCCGTCGAGCCCGGAGCCGTCGTCGACCACCTCCAGCACCAGGTCGCCGCCGACACGGAGCAGCGACAGGTCGACCCGGGTGGCGCCGGCGTGGCGGACGACGTTGGTCAGCGCCTCCTGCGCGACCCGGTAGACCACCACCTCGCCGTCGCGGCCGAGCGCGGGCAGCCCCGGCGCGAAGGTACGCCGCACGACCGGCCCGCCGAGCGCCGAGACGTCGGTCGCCAGTGCGGCCAGGGCGGGCTGCAGGCCGAGGTCCTCGAGGACTCCGGGACGCAGCTCGCGGGCCACTCGTCGTACGTCGTCGAGGCCCGTGCGCGCGCTCTCCCGGAGCAGCGCCAGCTCGGGCCGCAGCTCGGCCGGCACCCGGTCCTCGAGCTGCTTGAGGCCGAGGAGCACGACGGTGAGGTCCTGGCCGACCTGGTCGTGCAGCTCGCGGGCGATCCGGTGCCGCTCGGCCTCCTGGGCGGCGATCGCCTGCGCGTCGCTGGCCCGGCGCTCCTCCTCCAGCCGGTCCAGCATCGCGTGGTAGCTGCGCACCAGCTGGGCGCCCGGCCCCTCGCCGGCGACCTCCAGGCGCCGTCCCTCGCCACCGAGCCGCACGGTCGCCATCTCGCGGATCACCCGGTCGACCGGGGACAGCGCGGTGCGCAGCAGCACCGCGGTCAGCACCAGCACCAGGCCGATCCCGACGACGAGCACCAGCGCCTCCGAGACCAGCACCCGCCGCGACACGCTCGCCGGGGACAGCATCAGCACCACCGCGCCGGCGCACAGCACAGCCGCGTTGATCAGGCAGACCTTCCAGTACAAGGACGTGTTCGCGAGCCGCACCCCCCCAGCCTCGCCCACGCGGCCGGATCAGGAAATGGGGGCTGGCCCCCATACCGCCGCGCACGTGCGTCGACTTGGCTGGTGTCATGCCTCCGACGTTGGTCGTCCCCCTCACCGTCCGGTGCCGCACGGCCGACGGCGCCGACATCCGGCTGCTCCTCGAAGCCGAGGTCGACGCGTCCGGACGGACCTCCACGGCGGAGCTGGAGCGGGTGGCGTTCGCGATCGTCGTACCCGCGGTCGAGGAGGCGGTCCGTCGCCGCGACCTCGCCTCCCTCACCGCCGACCCCACCGCGGGCCTGGACCGCATCGGCGGCGACCTGCTGACGGTCCGGGTGGTCGCCGTCGAGCATCTCATCGTCTCCCCGTCGGCCGATCCGGACGGGGGCCGGCCGCGTGGGCGGGGCTGAGCTGGAGCTGGCCGTCGCGGTCGGCATGCTCGCCGCGGCGATCGGCTTCGCGATCGGCCTGGCCGTGGGGCGTGGACGGCAGCCGCGGTGGGCGGAGAAGGGCAGCTTCGTCCACAAGGTGTCGATCGGGCTCGCGACGCTCGACCGGATGGACGGGGTGCTGCTGCGCTTCGAGGTCGAGCCGGAGTCGCACCTCGCCGGCGTCGAGGTCGACGAGCTCCGCCTTCCCGCGGGCGCGGCGGTGTCGCTGATCACCCGTGGCAAGAACGCGCTGGTGCCGTCGGGCCGGACCACGCTCCGCACCGGTGACCAGGTGCTCGTCGTGACCGCCCTCGGCCAGGTCGACGACGTCGAGGACCGGCTGCGCGCCGTGAGCCGGTACGGGCGCCTCGCCGGCTGGTACGAGTCACTCGAGCCGCCCAACTCTGCCCGGGCGTTCGGCGTACGGCGGGGTGCGGCGTGATCCTCACGTCCGCCGCCCTGTCCGTCTTCATCGTCGCCTACGCCCTCATCGCCACCGAGCGCGTCCACCGGGTCGCGGCCGCTCTCGGCGGAGTGGCCGCGATGGCGGTGATCGGGCTGGTCGACGCGCAGTCGGCGTTCTTCGACCACGAGACCGGCATCGACTGGAACGTCATCTTCCTGCTGTTCGGGATGATGGTGATCGTCGGTGTGCTCAAGCAGACCGGGCTGTTCGAGTTCCTCGCGCTGTGGGCCGCGCTCAAGTCGGGCGGGCATCCCTACCGGCTGCTCGTCCTGCTCGTCCTGATCAGCGCGGTGGTCGCCCCGATCCTCGACAACGTCACCTGCGTGCTGCTCGTCGCGCCGGTCACGATCTCGGTCTGCCGCCAGCTCGGGCTGCCCACGGCGCCGTACCTCATCTCGCTGATCCTCGCCTCCAACATCGGCGGTACGGCGACCCTCATCGGCGACCCGCCCAACATCATCATCGGCAGCCGCGCCGGCCTCAGCTTCGACGACTTCCTCATCCACTCGCTCCCGCTCACCGTGATCTTGCTGGTGCTGTTCGTGGTGATGGCGCGCTGGCTGTTCCGCAAGTCGTTCGGCGAGGTGGTCGACGTCAGCGACGTGCTCGGCGACCTGCACCCGCGCGACGCGATCACCAACATGCGGATGCTGATGCGCTGCCTGGTGGTGCTCGGCCTGGTCATGGTCGCGTTCAGCCTGCACACCGTGCTCCACCTCGACCCGTCGCTGGTCGCGATGCTGGGCGCCGGCGCGACGGTGCTGGTCTCGCGCACCGAGCCCGAGGAGTTCCTCGAGGAGGTCGAGTGGGGCACGCTCGCCTTCTTCATGGCGCTGTTCGTGCTGGTCGGCTCGCTGGTCCAGGTGGGGGTGATCGGCCGGATCAGCGAGCTCGCGGCCGAGGCGATGGGCGACCGCGAGCTGCTCGCCGCCACCGTGCTGCTGTTCGGCTCCGGCGTGGTCGGTGCCTTCGTCGACAACATCCCCTACACCACCGCGACGGTCCCGATCGTCGAGGAGATGGTCTCGGCCACCGCCGCGTCCGGGGCGGAGAGCCCGCTGTGGTGGGCGTTCGTCTTCGGCGCCGACCTCGGCGGCAACGCGACCGCCGTCGCCGCCGGCGCCAACGTCGTGGTGCTCGGCATCGCGGCCAAGTCGGGCGAGCCGATCAGCTTCTGGCAGTTCACGAAGTACGGCGTCGTGGTGACCCTGATGACCCTCGTCGTCGCCTGGCTCTACGTCTACCTGCGCTACTTCGCGCTGGCCTGACCGCGATGGTCCCGGCCCACAAGCACCGTGATCCGTCGACTTCGGGTGCCTTCGAGCAGGGACTGTCCCGGCTCCCGGGCCGAGGTGACCAGCGGCGGGGCGAGCGGCGCGACGATCCGGGCGAGCCGCTCACGGGCCGGCGGGGTGAGCAGGAGCACCGGCATGAGCAGCGCGACGGTCATGCAGCCGATCACGATCGCGTCGTACGCGCCGTGCAGCGAGGAGTCGAGCGGCGCGACCAGACCGAGCAGCACCGAGACGGCGACCAACGCGCCGGTGGCATGGCGCGGGAGGCGCTGGGTGGCGAGGAAGGGCGGCAGCAGCAGGAAGTACCACAGGTGGACGACCGGTGAGAGCAGCACGAACGCAGCGCCGACGGTCGCGACGGCCGCGATCGCGGTCCTCCGGGAGCCGGTCGGCCAGCGCAGGCCGACCCAGGCGCCGATCCCGACGGCGACCAGCAGCCCGAGCGCGCGGACCAGGTCGCGGAAGAGCGCAGGCTCGGTGCCGAGGCCGAGGTGGAGGGCCAGCCAGTCGAGGACCCCGCCGAGCAGGGTGGTGGCGGACAGCGGGGTGTTCACCTCGCCCGGGACGGTGAGTGCGCGCAGCCAGCCGTTGCCGATCCCGGTGCCGACGCCGAGTCCGACCAGGGTGCCGACCGAGACCGCGGCCACCGCGCCGAGCCGTCGCAGCCGGGCGGCCACGCCGACGCCGACAGGCAGCGAGACCAGCACGATCCCCACCGCCACCAGGCCGCCGGGCACCTTGACGCCCGCGGCGACGCCGGCGAGCACCGCGCCCCACACCCAGCCGCGCTCGACGGCCACGACGAGCGCGGCGGCCATCAGGCCGACCATGAGCAGGTCGTTGTGGAGCCCGGCGACGCCGTTGGCCATCATCAGCGGCGAGGCGATGACCAGCGCGGTCGCGACGGCGGGGTTGGCGCCGCCCCAGGCCGCGAGCCGGGGCACCACCCACGCCAGCAGGACCAGGCCCGCCAGCGCGAACCCACGGTGCGCGATCACCAGGATCCACGGGTTGCCGGTGAGGTGGGCGACGAGCGCGCCGAGGAACACCGGCACCGGTCCGTACGGCGTCGCGGTGTCCCACCACAGCGGGTCCACGGCCTGCACGATCGGCGGGCCGGTGATCCAGCCCGGCAGCGGGAGGAAGGTGTCGGGGGCGAGCGCACCCGGCCCGACGACGTACGGCGAGAGCCCCACCTCGGCGAGCTTGCCCTGGGCGGCGTACGACCAGCCGTCGCGGGAGAACAGCGGCGGCGCCAACAGCAGCGGCGCGGTCCACACGACCGCGGCGAAGCGGGCCAGGGCCACGCCCTCGACCGGGTCCTCGGTCTCGCGGTCCCCGACGGCGACCGTGCGGCACAGCCGCAGCCAGGCGTTGGCCAGCAGGCCCAGGCCGACCAGGACCACGACCAGGCCGGTCATCCGGCCGATCTCGTGGCCGCGCAGCGCACCCAGCGTGCCGAGGCGCAGCACCGGCGTGGAGGCGGGCAGCGTGGCGGTGACGAGTCCCCCGAGCAGCATCAGCAGGCTGCCGAGCGTTCCGCGAGCGATCACGGTCGGAAGGTAGGAGGACCCGGCATCAGGGGGTTGAACGCGCAGGCAACGGGGCAAGAACGCTCGCAATGCCCTCTCGGAGGCGTCTTTCACCACTAGATTGCTGCCACCCGGGGTGCGCACGCGCACCCCACGACTCGAGGAGCTCGCATGTCCCACAACCAGCCGCCCCCGCCGCCTCCGCCGGGCGGTGCGCCGCCGCCCCCGCCGGGTGGGTACGGCGCCCCGCAGGCCGGCGTCCCCCGTCCGGGTGAGCTGCTCAACCGGTTCCTGGCCCGCCTGATCGACCACGTGATCCTCGGCGTCGTCTACGCGATCATCTACGCGGTGTTCAGCGGGATCTTCCTGACCGGCTTCATCCACTCCTTCGGCGAGTACTTCCTGTTCTGGACCGTGACCGCGATCCTCCAAGCGGCCGTCTACCTCGGCTACTTCTCGTTCATGGAGTCCAACTCCGGCCAGACCGTCGGCAAGATGGTCCTGAAGCTGCGCACCTACGGCCCCGACGGCGTCAGCAAGCCGACCATGGAGCAGGCGATCAAGCGCAACGCCTACTCGGCGCTCGGCATCCTCAGCATCATCCCGTTCATCGGGTGGTTCTTCCTCGGCTGGGCGGTCCCGCTGGCCGCGGTCATCTACATCGCGATCACGCTCAACAGCGACCAGCCCAACCACCAGGGCTGGCACGACAAGTTCGCGGGCGGCACCCGCGTCCTGCAGGTCGGCTGACCCGCGCGTCGTACGACGGGGCGTCCTCCACCTGGAGGGCGCCCCGTCGCCGTTTCGAGAGAACACGTTCTAGGGTGCCCTCCATGGGCCTGTTCACCCCCGTCGCGATCACGCTCGGCTCCCAGCCGTGGATGCCGAGGCTGCTGCCTCAGATCACCTGGACCGACCAGCGCCTCCAGCGGCTCACCGGCCGCCGGGTCAGCCTGGTCGGGCTCGCCGGGCTGCCGAGCCTGCTGCTGACGGTCGAGGGCCGCAGGTCGGGGATCGCGCGCTCCACGCCGCTGCTGTGCGTGCCGTGGCAGGGCGGCTGGCTGATCGCCGGCTCGTCCTTCGGCGCCCCGAAGGCGCCGGCGTGGTCGGCGAATCTGCGCGCCGCGCGGACCGTGGAGGTCGACTACCGGCGCCGCCACCACACCTGCACCTGGCGCGAGCTGACCGGCGCCGAGAAGGACCGGGCCTGGGCGCACATGGTCACGGTGTGGCCCAACTACGACAAGTACGTCGAGTGGACCGACCGGGTCATCCCCGTCTTCTGGCTGAGTCCGCAGTAGCGGAGCCGAGTTCGCCGCCGCCCCGGGACTTGGACCCAATCGCGCCGATCCCGCACGGGACCACCCCTCACTGCTCACAATAGGAGGATGACGGCGCACCTGGGGGGCCGTGGGGACCGCGGCCCCACGAGGTCACCCGCCCGGCGGTGGATCCGCCGCGGCGAGCGTCAGCGGGCGCACTCCTCGTGGTGGTGGGGCGCCGCGGTCACGGCCCTGCTGCTGTACCCCTATCTCGTCGTCGGGATGATCGGGGACCCGCATGGCGACCGGGTGGCCCTGGCGGGGCACGCCGTGATGCTGCTGGCCGACCTGCTGCTGCTCGGGGCGAGCGTGGCGCTCGCCGTCGACGCCCGGCTGATGTACGACGGCCTGCGCGGGGCCATGGCCGTGGCCGCGGCCGTCGTCGCCGTCCAGGACGCGCCGCTGGTGGTGCTCGGGATGATCGACCGGACGATGAGCCCGCTGTCGTATCGGCTGACCGGAGGGCATCTGGTCACGGTGCTGATCGTGCTGGTCGTGATCCACCGAGGCCGCCGGGCCGCCGTGCCGGGGAAGTACCTGATCGTGACCGGCATCGCGCTCGGCATGGCCGCGTCGGCGATCACCCTCGGGGTGCATCGGCTGGTCAAGCACCTGGAGCACGACGCGGGGGTGCTGACCACGGGCGACCCGAGCGACATCGTGATCATGGCGCTGATCGGCCTGGTCCTGATGGCGGTCGGGATCCAGCTGGCGATCTCGCAGCTGCCGGCCTGGGCCGCCACGCGCATCGGCGTCGGGATGCTGGCGATCTTCGCGGCGCGGCTGTACTCGACCCTGGTCGACGCGATGACACCGCCCCCGGTCGCGGTGGTCGGCGTCGCCCTGTTCAGCGCGCTCACCGCGACCACGGCGGCCTCCCTGCTGCGCATCGCGCTGGAGCACATGGACGCCCGGGTGGCCCGGTACGCCCACCTGGCCGCCGAGGCGGAGGCCGAGGTCAAGCAGGACCGGGAGGTCGCGCACGAGGTCCGCTCGGCGGCCGCGGGCCTCGCCGCCGGCGCCCGGCTGCTGGCCAGCGGCCAGATCCCGGCCGGGCCGCGTCGCGACGCGCTGGAGAAGATGGTCGACATCGAGGCCGCGCGGCTGCGTCGTACCGTCAAGGCCCAGCCGGGCCCGCTGACGACGGTCGACGTCGACGCGGTGGTGGCGCCGTTCGTGGTGGCGCAGGCGGCGCTGGGGCACCACGTCGCCTGGACGCCCGGCGGGCACCGGGTGCGGGCCCGGCAGGACGACCTCGCCGAGGCGCTCGGCACCCTGATCACCAACGCGGCCGACCACGCCGGTGGCCAGGGCACCACGATCAGCTCTCGCCGCAGCGGCGACCACGTGGAGATCCTGGTGTCCGACCACGGCCCCGGACTGGACCCGGCCCTGCGCGATCGGCTGTTCTCGTGGGGCAGCCACGGGACGACGTCCGGCGGTCAGGGCATCGGGCTGCACCGGGCCCGACGGATCCTGCTCGAGCAGGGCGGCACGCTCGAGCTGGCCGATCCTCCCGAGGGCGGCGGCACGACCTTCGTCATCCGGCTGCCCCGGGCCCGGCTCCCCGGGGAGTGACCGGTCACTGGCGAGCGCGCGGGAACACCTCCAGCGAGCGCCGGTAGAGCGCGACCGCGGCGAGCTGGGAGTCCACGCCCAGCTTGCGGCGCAGAGACTTCACCTGGCTGCGGACCGTCGCCTCGGCCACCCCGGACGCATCGGCGATCCGGCGCACCGAGAGTCCGTCGTAGAGGGCGCCGAGGACCTCGTACTCGCGGTGGGTGAGCAGCTCCATCCGCCGGACCAGGTCGCGCTGCTCGTCGGCGACGCTCTCCCACTCGCGCAGCGCGCGCTCCCGCAGGACGCCGGGCGTGGGCGAGCCGCCCGCGAGCGTCTCGCGGATCGCGTGGGCCAGGCCGGCGGTGGTCGTGGTCGTCGGCAGCACGCCGGCCGCGCCGGCGCCGAGGACCGTGCCCCAGCGCGGGCCGAACTCGCTGTCGGTCAGCACCAGCCAGCGGATCGGGCCGCGGCCGACGAGCAGCTCGACGTCGTGCAGCAGGTCGGGGGTGCGCAGGTCGCACAGGATCACGCCGACCGACGCGCCGCTGCGGGCCAGGCCCTGCCGGAACGACAGTCGGCCGCCGCGCTCGGGCCAGTCGAACAGCACCGGCGCCAGCCCCCGTCCGCGCAGCGCCGCCGCGATCGCCTGGCCGACGAGACGACGCTCGGCGACCAGGGCGATGCGCCGCACCGGCTCCTCAACGGACATCGAGGACGACACGGTCGATCGTTCCGTGGAACTGGTCGGCGGAGCCCTTGGCGATGCGATCGCCGCGGTCGGCGACCTTGGCTCCGATGGACAGGGGGACGTGGCCGAAGGAGATCGCGCCGGGATCGCCCGCCACGGTCCACTCCTGCGGCTTCCTGGTCCCGTCGAGGTCCTCGAGTCGCAGCTGCGCCGAGGCCGCGGTCCGGGTGCAGGTCAGCCGGTACCACCGGTCGGGCGTCACCGGCTGGTCGGCCTGGACCAGGACCTCGCCGAGCGTCCCGGCGAGCCGGCACGACGCGATGCCGTGGTCGAGCTGGATCTTGAGCTGGGCGGGCTCGCCGTACCGGCCGCGCTGCACGAGGTTGTCGCCGTCGTCCTCCGGCCGCCCGGCCGTCGCGGGATCCGCGCGGAAGTCCACGCCCACCACGAAGTCCGCGGTCCCGGGATCCAGCGGGTCGGCGCCCGAGGAGTCGGTGCGCACCACGAGCGCGGCGGCCGGGACCGTGCCCTCGGCGGCGTACGCCGGGGTCCGGACGGCGGATCCGCCCTCGCGCCCCGGCGTCCAGGTGAGCCGGCCCCCGCCTTGGGTGACGACGGTGATGTCGACCGTCGCGGTGCCGTCGTTGACCGCGCCCGGGACCAGGTCGCCCGGGACGACCACGTGGTCGAACCCGAGGCCGAGGTCGACCTTGTCCAGGCCGGAGGAGGGGCGAGCGGCGGGCGGCGGAACGGCGCCGTCGCTCACCGCGCACCCGCCCGCGACGCCGATCGCGAGCAGGACCCCGACCAGGGGCGAGGCTCGCACGACTCAACCGCCCCGTCGGACAGCGGGACCCACGAACACCGCACCCGTTCCCCACCGGATCCCGTCGACCTTCGGGCCGCCGACGACGGCGACCTCACCGGTCGGCTTCCCCGACTGCGCGGTCCGGAGCCAGCCGGTCCGGTGCAGTCGTCCGTTCGCGGTGACCCAGTAGAGGTGCCTCCCGGCCACGAACATCCCGCGCACCCGGCGCGGGGCGAAGCCGCCGACGCGGCGCGAGGCCACCAGCCGGTCCGCGCCGACGATGCCGCTCTCGGGGTTGAAGTAGCGGTAGTAGAGCGCCCGGGAGCCGGCGAGCGTGAAGTAGATCCGGCCGTGGTCGTAGAACAGGCCGGTCACGGCCGCGAGCTCGGCCCGCCAGGCCAGCAGCGGGACCAGCCCGTCGGCGCCGGCCACCGGATCGGCCGGCCCGTAGGCCGCCCCGTCGAAGGTGCGGCGGGTGAAGGACCCGTCCCGGCCGGCGGCGTAGAGCCGGCCGTCGAGCAGGAAGGCCCCCGCGACCGCGGCCCACTCCGGGCCGCCGCCCGCCACCGTCGCGGCCGGGCCCGCACGGGTCCCACGATGGGTACGGCGAGTCAGCTCGCCGCCCTGCACCCGGTAGACCGTGGCGAGGCGGCGGGGCGCCGCCAGGCCCGGGTACGCCGACCCGCCGGCCGGCAGCAGCGCGATCCGGGGCCGGATCTGCCCACCGATCCGCTCGGTGTCGGAGCCGACCCACAGTCCGGCGCCGGTCGCGAGCAGGTCGCCCACGCCGACGCCCTTGCTGCGGCCGGGATTCCAGCTGAACGGCAGCCCGTTGACCGGGCTCAGCGCGGCGATGCCCTCCCGGGCGACGGCGCCCGGACCGGCCGA
This sequence comes from Nocardioides sp. S5-5, assembly GCF_054954065.1. Taxonomy (NCBI): domain Bacteria; kingdom Bacillati; phylum Actinomycetota; class Actinomycetes; order Propionibacteriales; family Nocardioidaceae; genus Nocardioides; species Nocardioides sp. S5-5. The sequence goes on along the minus strand of NZ_CP199913.1, from coordinate 720,593 downwards.
GTTGTCGCCGTACGGGTTGTTGAACCAGCGCTGGTGGCCGCCGACGTACACCGCCGACGCGGTCACCTCGACCGCCTGGACCGTGTCTCCCCCCGTCGACGCGATCCAGGACGGTCGGGCCGCGCGGTCCGTGCCGCGGGTCTCGAAGCGAGCGACGGAGTCGCAGGGGGAGCCCGGTCCGCCGGGGCCCCCGGACGTCGCGACGACGAAGTACGAGCCGTCGGGCGCGAAGTCCACGTCGCGGACGTAGCTGTAGTAGATCTCCTTGCAGGTCGCGGCGTAGAACCGGGTGCGGAAGGTCGTCACCCGGGCACCGCGCCGCAGGTCGAGCACGGCGAGCTGCGGGCGGCGCTCGCCCTGCACCGAGCGGAAGTTCCCGACGAGGGCCAGGTAGCGGCCGTTCGGGCTGACGTCGATCCCGGCCAGCGACGTGCGGCCGAGTCCTCGGCGGGCCCGGCCGCTGATCCGCACGAGCGGCTCAGCCTTCGCGGCCCCGGTGCGCGGCGCGAGGGCCGCCAGCGCCCGCTGCTTGCGCCCGCCGATCCGCGAGAACGCCCCCGCGACCCACAACCGGCCCTTGCGCAGCCGGAGGTCGCGGACCGGTCCGTCGACCCGGCCGGCGTCGAAGGCCGGCACGACCGCGCCTCCCGCGAGCGCGACCTGCGCGAGCCCCGCGCGCGGCAGGCCGCCGATCGAGGAGAACTCGCCGCCGACGTACACGGTCCCGGGCCGGCCGACGGCGACGGCGTTGACGGTGCCGTTCGGATCGGGATGGAAGCCCGGGTCGATCCGGCCGGTGGCGGCGTCGAACGCGAGCAGGCCGTGCCGGGCCAGCTCGACGTCGCCGCCGTCGTCACGGGCCCGGGTGAAGCTGCCGCCGAGGACGATGGTGCCGCCGACCTGGACGACGGCGAACACCTCGCCGTCGAGCACCTGCGGCGTGCCGGCGACCGGCTCCTGGCCGACCAGGGTGCCCCCGTTCTCCGGGCCGGCGGAGGCGGACGCGACCAGCATCGACGACAGGACCAGGGCCACGCAGCAGAGCACGACAGCAGCAGTGCGTCTCATGGCGCGCCTCCCGTCAACACCTGCCCGTTCCCGGGGTTCAGGCGACAGTAGGACGGTCCAACACACCCCTGGCCGGGTGCGCCGTTAGTCCCCCAAAATTGGTGAGCCGCCGCGCGCGGGCGCCGGGTTCGCTTGGTCCATGACGTCCACCACGTCACCGGGTGACCGGCCCGGACGTGGCCCGACCGACCTCGCCGTGCGCTGCTTCGTCGTCGGGATCGCCGGCCTGCCCGTGTGGTGGCTGCTGGGGCTGGCCTCGATCGTCCCGATCGCCCTGGCGATCCCCCTCGGCTGGGACCTGCGCTCGCGGCGCAGGGTGCTGCTGCCCCCGCATGCCGGCTGGTGGCTGCTGTTCCTGGTCTGGGTGGTCCTCGGCGTCGGCACGCTGTGGGCCGCCGCGCCGGGCGCCGTCGACGACGGCGGTGCCGGGCGGCTGCTGGTGTTCGGCTACCGGCTGGCCTGGTACCTGTCCTGCACCGTGCTCCTGGTGTGGATCGGGAACACGCCGGCCGACCGGCTCCCCGACCGGGTCGTGCATCGGATCCTGGCGTGGGTGTTCGTGGTCGCCGTCGCCGGCGGGCTCCTCGGCCTGCTGCTCCCGGACCTGACGATCACCACCCTGGCCGAGCGGGTGCTGCCCGGCGGGCTGCGGAGCAACGGCTTCGTGAGCACCCTGGTGTCCGCCGAGAGCGCCGACGTGCAGAAGGTGCTCGGGTACGCCGAGCCCCGCCCCAAGGCGCCCTTCCCGTTCACCAACACCTGGGGCAGCGCGATCTCGCTGACCCTGGTCTTCTTCGTCGCGACGGTCGTCGCGAACCGGTCCCGGCTGCGCTGGCTCGCCGGGCCGGTGCTCGCGGCCGCGGCGGTGCCGATCGTGCTCAGCCTCAACCGGGGGCTCTGGCTGGCGCTGGGGGTCGGCGCGGTCGGGCTGCTGGTGCTGCTGGCGCTGCGGCGCAACCACACGGCGCTCGGGGTCCTTGTCGCCGTCGTGGTCGTCGGCGGGATCATCGTGCCGTCGACCCCGCTGGGCGAGACGGTCACCTCGCGCCTGCAGCACCCGCACAGCAACGAGCGACGCTCCCAGCTCCTGGTGGCCACCGTGGACTCGATGAGCCGCGGCTCACCCGTGGTCGGCTTCGGCAGCACCCGCGACGTCGAGGGCACCTTCACCTCGATCGCCGGCGGCGCGACGCCCAGCTGCCCCGCGTGCGGCGTACCTCCGCTCGGGACCCAGGGCCAGCTCTGGCTCGTGCTGTTCTCGCAGGGCTGGATCGGGACGCTGTTCTTCCTGACCTTCTTCGTCCTCGCGCTGCGCCGGACCTGGCGCTGTCGCACCGTGAACCAGACCGTGGCGACCTTCGTCGTCGGGATCTTCCTGCTCCAGCTGACGGTGTACGACACCCTCGGGCTGCCGATGATGATCGTGATGACCGCCGTCGCGCTCGCGTGGCGCGAGGAGCGGTCGGGCACGACGCTGCGCCTGCCCGCCCGTCGCACGCTGGTCGCCACGGCGGCGCTCGGGGTCCTCGGTGCGGCGCTCGGCGCCGGCGCGACCCGTGGCGAGGAGCGGCACGTCGCGAGCACGGTGACGGTCGCGCTCACGCCGTCGCCGACCTACCTCGACGTCGGCGACGTCGCCCGGGAGGCGGACACCGGCATCCTGGTCCGGCCGCCCGACCCCGCGACGATCGACACCGAGGCCGCGCTGCTGCGCTCCGAGCGGGCGATGGAGCGTGCCGGCGAGCAGGTCGGCGTGGCGCCCGCCGTGCTGCGCTCCGAGATCCAGGTCGCCGCCCCGCCGCTCTCGACCGTCCTGGACGTCACGGTGACGACCGCGCGCGGACAGGACCCGGAGGCGGCGGCGCTCGCGGTGGCCCGGGAGTACCTCGCCGAGCGGGGGCGCTTCCTCGAGACCCGGCGCACCGATCTCATCGCCCGCCTCGACGAGCGACTCGCCGCGGTCGATCCCGGCGACCCCGCGTGGGACGCGACCCGGGCCTACCTCCGCGCCGCCATCGACCACCTGACCACGCACCGCCCCGAGGTCGGCAACGTGATCCGGGTCGGCCCGGCCCGGTCGGTCGGCGTGGAGCACGGCGTCCCGGTCACCAGCGGTACGGCGATCGGCGGCCTGGTCGCGCTCGCGCTCTTCCGCACCGGCCCGCACCGGCTGGGCCCGCACCGGCTGCGTCGGCTCCGGCGGCGCCGCGACGAACGGAGACGACCATGAGCCCACGCCCCCGCGACATCTGGACGCGTCTGGTGATCGACCCGCTGGCCGACCCGCTGGCCCGGGTCCTCGCGCCGCACCCGCGGGTGACCCCCAACCGGGTCACGGTCGTCTCCGGCGTGCTCGGCGTCGCCGCCGCGGCGTGCCTGGCGACCGGTCGGCTCCGGATCGGCGGCGCCCTCTTCCTGCTCCGCTTCTTCGCCGACTGCCTCGACGGCAAGATCGCCCGGCTGCAGTCCTCGAGCTCCGAGCGGGGCGCCCTGCTCGACGTCGCGACCGACGTGGTGTGCGTGAGCTCGGCGTACGCGGCCCTCGGTCTGTGGGCCGTGCGCACCGACCGGGTCGATCCCGCCGTCGTCGTGGCCCTGCTGGCCGCCGTGTCCGGCTACGGCTGGGCGCTGGCCCACCGCAAGCACCTCGCCGAGCGGGCCGGTCGCGGCGAGGGCGGGTCGGACCTGATCGGGCGCACCGACCTGCCGCTGCTGGACCCGTGGCTGCGCGTGTGCCGGCGGCTCACGATGAGCCCCGTGCCGTGGGCGGTCGAGGCCGAGACGCTGGTGCTCGGCCTGCTGCCCCTGTTCGGGCCCCGGCCCGCGGTGGCCGGGCTGGTCGTGGCGCTCGCCTTCTATCTGGTGGCGACCGGTGTCAACCTGCGCCGGAGCTGGCGCCTGGCGGCCGCGCTGGACGTCGTACCCGGCCCCGTCGAAGGGAGCCGGCCATGAGCCGTCACGTGAGGCTCCCGGACGTCGACGTCGTGATCGCGACGCACGACCGGCCGGTCCTGGTGCGCGAGGCGATCGCCGCCGTGCTCGGCCAGGAGTACGCCGGAGCGATCCGCTGCATCGTCGTCTTCGACCGCTCCGAGCCCGACGCCGACCTGGTTCGCGCCGACGACGGTGACGGCCGGGTCGTCGAGGTCATCACGAACCATCGCAGCCCGGGCCTCGCCGGCGCCCGCAACAGCGGAGTGCTCCACGGGCACGGCGACATCGTCGCCTTCTGCGACGACGACGACATGTGGCTGCCCGGCAAGCTGGACCGCCAGGTCCGGGCACTGCTCACGGGCGGCGCGCCGACCTGCGTCACGGGGATCGAGGTCGACTACGCCGGGACCACGACCACCCGGGTCCCCACCGCGGCCGCCCTCGAGCTGCGCAACCTCGTGCGCCGCCGCGTCATGGAGGCGCACCCCTCCTCGGTCGTCGTGCGCCGCCGCGAGCTGCTGACCACGATCGGGCTCGTCGACGAGGAGATCCCCGGCAGCTACGGCGAGGACTTCGACTGGATGATCCGGGCCGCCGGCGCCGGCGGCTTCCACGTCGTCCCCGAGCCGCTCGTCCGGGTCCGCTGGGGCGGCTCGCAGTTCTCCCGCCAGTGGGCGACCATCGTCGCCGCCATCGACTACGGCCTCGCCAAGCACCCCGTGTTCCGCGAGGACCGCCGCGCCCATGCCCGGCTCCTGGGCCGCAAGGCCTTCGCCCTCGCCGCCCTCGGCGACCGCTCGGCGCTGCGCTGCGCCGCGCGCACGGTCCGTACCTCCCCCCGTGAGCCCCGCGCCTACCTGGCCACGCTCGTCGCACTGCGCGTCGTGCGGGCCGAGCGGCTGCTCGACCTGGCGCACCGGCGCGGGCACGGGATTTGAGCAGCTGCGTCGTCGTCTCGGTCGTTCCCCCATTTGGGGGACGAGATTGGCCCCGACTCCTCGTACCGGTTCCAATCGAGCCGATCGAGAAAGAGACGACGAGGCCGTGTGCGATGCTCCCCCACGGCCAGATGCGGGGAGGTGGCGTGTTGAAGTACGCCAACAGACGATGGACCTGGCTGGTCGCCGTGGCGGCGATGCTGATGATCGGAGCGGTCGCGGCCGTTCCTCCGGCACAGTCGAAGAGCGCGGCCGGCGCGGCCGCTCCGACGGGAGACTTCGAGAGGCACCTGGCCGGCTTCACGGCGGTCAAGGGCAGTCGGGTCAAGCTCTCGCACAGCGGCGCGGGGCGCAACCGCAGCCGGGCGCTGGTGGTGCGGGCGACCAAGAGCGGCCCGGCCGCGACGGTCAGCAGGCAGCGCTTCGTCGGGACCCACAAGGCCGGCCGTGTCTACGCCGTCCGGGCGTGGGTGCGGACCCCGCAGGCGCAGCAGGTGACGCTGCGGGTACATGAGGTCGCCGGGGGCGAGAAGGTCCAGACCGAGGCCGTCCGCGTGACGACCAAGGCCGGCGCCTGGACCCGGCTGAAGGTCCGGGTCACCACGAGGAAGCGCGACTCCGCGCTGAAGCTGCGGATCCAGGCTCCGGGCCAGACCCCGAGCGACAAGGTGCTCGTCGACGACGTGGCCGTCAAGCCCAAGGGGGAGGGTGCCGCCGCCGGGGACAAGGCCGGCATGCTGACCAACGGCTGCAGCCACACCGAGCGCGGCATCCCGTCGTGCGGGACCTACGTGGGCGCCGCCCACGGCTCCAACACGGACCCGGCGGAGCTGGAGAGGCAGGCCGGCAGCCACCTCGGTGTCCGCCGCACCTACTACACCGCCACCGGCGTGGCCTCCGCGGTCCGTACCGCCCAGGCCGACCTCGCGGCCGGCCGGCTGCCGTGGATCAGCTTCAAGCTGCCCTACTCGTGGACCGAGATGGCCGACGGCAAGGGCGACGCCTGGGCCAGCGACCTCGCCCAGCGCCTCGCCGCGCTGGACGGCCCGGTGTGGGTCGCCTTCCACCATGAGCCGGAGGGCGACGGCGACATCCAGGAGTGGCGCCGGATGCAGGAGCACCTCGCTCCGCTGGTCCGCAACGCCGCGCCCAACGTGGCCTACACCGTCGTGGTGACCGGCTGGAACCAGTTCTACGGCGACGCGGCGTACAGCCTGGCGAACATCTGGCCGCGCGGCGTCAAGATCGACGTCGCCGGGTTCGACATCTACCAGCAGTACGGCGTGGAGAAGAACGGCAGCACCACGACGAAGTGGACCGACTTCGAGCAGTACTACCGGACCATCTCGACCTGGGCCCGCACGGTCGACGTCGACTGGGCGCTCGGCGAGACCGGCGTGACCGACACCGCCGCCGAGGCGCGTCCCACGGAGATCCAGAACGCCGTGCAGCTGATGGAGAACTACGGCGGCATCGCCTACAGCTACTTCGACAGCGCGCTCAACAGCGTCGCGCCGTGGACGCTCGACACCGCGACCAAGCGCACCGCCTTCGCGAAGGCCCTCGCCGGGGCGGCCGCCCTGAAGTAGTCCGCGGCCCCCGGTCCCTGGGGCACCTGACCCTACACGTCGGTCAGGTGCTCCAGGGCCACCAGCGTCTGCATCGCCCGCTCGCTGATGTGCTCGCCGCCGGGGACGTCGACGAGCCGGAGGTAGCGGGTCAGGATCGCGACCAGGTAGAGCAGGCTCTGCACGTGCGGCTCCCCGCCCAGGCTCCGGTCCTCGTACGACGCGAGGCTGAGCGCGCGCAGCACCCCCTCGGCCGACGCCGGGGCTCCCGAGTTGAGCGCGTTGACGACGTAGTGCAGGGCGTCGAGGCCGCGCGGCACGCCGGTCTCGAACCGCTCCCAGTCCCACAGCAGCACCCGGTCGCCGTCGGGCGCCATGTTCCACGGCGTCCAGTCGCCGTGCCACGCGCCCCAGTGCAGGTCGCGATGGCCGGCGATGACGGCGACCCGCTCCAGCGCCCGGCCGAAGCGGCCCCGCGACACCGGGTCGGCGAGCACGCCGGTCAGCTGCCACTGGCGCTGCCACCAGGCGGAGTCGGCCAGCGGCGCGTCGGGGCCGGCGGACGTCTCGGCCAGCTCGTCCATCGCGACCCTCGGCGGGGTCCAGGTGCGCCGGTGCCGGTGCCACGGCGAGGGCTGCAGTGGGCCGATGACCAGCACCGGCCGGCCCTGCCAGGAGGTCCGCGCGAGGAGCGGCGGCGGGACGACGTGGCGGTACTGCTGCGCGGTGACGGCCGCGAGCGCCCGACCCTCGGCGGTCACGTCGGCGCAGGTGTTGTCCGACCAGCCGACCTTCACGAACGCCCGGCACCGGCCGCGCTCGTCGAACACCTGGAGCACCGGCTTCCGGTTCACCCGGGCGGTGCCGATGCTGATGCTGAAGCTCACCGGCGTGCCGAGGACGCCCGAGAGGTGCTCGGCGAGGCCGTCGGCTCCGCCGCGCACCTCGACCCGGTGCCGCAGCAGCCGCGGCACCGCCCGCACCGCCGCGCCGGCCGCCACACGGGCGGTGGTGTCCCACCAGGTGGAGGCGGTGCTGATCCGGCGCAGCGAGGCGCCCGCGGCGACCGACGACTCGACCGGGACCAGCACCGTCGGGCTGCTGCCGCGGCTGATCACGGCGTACCGGGCTCGCACCGGGCGCCCGTCGCGGGCCGTGCCCTCCGGGACCAGGTCGGAGCCGGGCCACAGCACCGCGGCAGTGTCGAGGAGGTCGGTGCTCATCGAGACTCCCCGGGCTCGGTGCGCACGCAGGCGAACAGGTGACGGCCGTAGTTGTCGGCGTACGGCCCGACCGCGTCCCGGTCGGGACCGAGGTCCAGGACCTGGTCGAAGGTGGTGTGCTCGAGCAGGAACGCCCGGATCCGGTCGGGGTTCCAGCCGCGCAGCGACGAGCGGAACCAGCGCTCGTTCTCCTGCCCGGTGTCGAGGAACAGGACCCGGCCGGTCGCCCGGTCGAGCAGCCGGACCAGCTCGACCTCGTCGCAGCTGCCACGGCCGAGCACGAAGTGGTGCAGCAGGCTGAAGCAGGACACCACGTCCCAGGTCTCGTGGGTGCCGCGCAGCAGCTCGACGGCGTCGCCGATCCGGATCCGGGCCGGGTCGACGCCATAGGCGATCCGGCCGAGCGTCGCGCCCAGCGGGTCGCGCTCCAGACCCTCCGCCTCGAAGCCCAGGGCGCCCATCTGCGCGACGAACCAGCCGTAGCAGCTCGCCACGTCGAGGTAGCTGCCCGCCAGCGTGGGACCGATGAGCCGGCGCAGGAAGGCGTCCATCGCCTCCAGCCGGTCGACGCAACAGCGCACCGTCGGCCACTGCGCCGCGAGCTCCGGCGCCTCGACCGGCTGGTAGAGCTGGCGACCGCCCTCGAGCCACGACATCTTGACCAGCAGGTCCTGCAGCGGTGTGGTCACCGATCCTCGGCGGACCCGGACCGGAAGCGTCGTCTCCCCTGCCGCCGCGGCCTGGGCGATCCGGTGGTGGCCGTCGATGACCTGGTAGCAGTCCGAGTGGGCGACGGGTACGACGAGCACCGGCTGGCCGGGCGGGGAGTGCATGTCGCCGAGCGGCGTCGTACCGTCGCCGTCGAGGCCGCCGGCCAGGAACTCCCGCGCCTGGGCCAGGACCCCCGCGGCGTCGGTGGCGCCGAAGTAGCGGCCCGTATGCCGGATGCAGGCACGTGCCATCCGCGCGTACGGCGTGGCCATCAGCTCGGCGTCGGACAGCCCGCCGTCGCGTCCGGCGAGGGCGAGCAGTCCGGCGTGCGGTCCGTCGGCGACTCGGCGCGAGGGCCACATCGGGTCGGCCATCGCCGTGGCGAACTGCGCCGCGGTCATGCTGTTCTGGCCGCCCAGCAGCAGCTTCGCCACCGGCACCTCGCGCAGCCCGTGGTGCCATCGGGCGACCCGCGCGAGCCGGTGCCGGCCGGACGCGGTGAGGTGCCGGGGGCGGGGTCGGTGGAGAAGGTCGGTCATGACGTGGCTTCCTCTCGCCAGCTGGGCGCCCTGCCGAGGTAGGCGGCGAGGGCGGCGTCGGGTCCGTCGAAGTGGCGGCGCAGCTCGGCCGCCAGGTCAGGGGGAAGGGGCGTGCCGGGGCGCTCGTTCCAGCGGCCGACCTCGTCCGGTCGATGCACGGGCAGGCCGAGCCGGCGCTGGAGGTCGACGTAGACCTCGACCGGGTCGGCGAAGAGCGCGTCGGCGTCGACGACATGCACGCGGTCTCGGCCGAGGGCGGCGGCGTACCGGTCGATCTGCACGGCGTACTCGCCCCGCTGCAGGTAGGCGTGATGGCGGTGGGCGAAGCTGGTCGCGCCGGGATCCGTCGCCAGCAGCGCGGCCTGGCCGGCGGTCCGCTCGGCCTCGCGGGCGACCGCCTCCGAGAAGGTGAGCCGGTCGAAGCCGCGCGCGGACTCGTGGCGGTGCGCGGAGTAGGCCCGGGTGACGGGGTCGCGGACCAGCGCGACCACCTGGCAGTGCGGCAGGTCGCGGGCCAGACGCTCGGCGGCGAGCGGGTGGAAGAGGTAGTAGCCGCTGCACTCGAAGGCGATCCGGCCGCGGGTGGTCCAGCGCAGCGGGAAGTGCGCGCGGTACCAGCGCCGGCCGTGCCGGTAGCGGTCGTCGAAGTAGCCGGTGCCCTTGTCGACCGTCGGCCGGCACAGGCCGGGGTGCTCGCTGAGGAGGCGGAACAGGGTGGTGGTCCCGGCCCGCTGGGCGCCGACGACGACGATGCCGGGCTCCTGGCGCAGGTCGGCGCTCAGCCATCCCCAGCCGAGCAGGACCGCCCGGACCGCCCGCCGTACGGACGGCGGGAGCACGGGCCGCAGCCGGCTCGCCAGGGCGCGGGCCCCGCGCATCATGCCGCCACCGCCAGGGTCTGCGACCGGCGCAGCCCGGAGGCGAACACGTCGACGTCGAGGCGCACGCGCAGCCGCCACACGACGGCGGCGTAGCCGCCGCCCGCGACCAGGCAGGCGACCAGCCAGCCCAGCGGCGAGAAGCCGAGCAGCCCGACCGCGGCGACGGGGACGCCGACACAGCCGATCGGCAGCGCGGCCGCGAGGAGCAGCTGGCCCAGCGGTGGTGCCAGCCCGATGTCGGCGCGCAGCTGCACCACGGCGAGCACACAGCGCACCACCACCGCGACCACCCACGCCACGGCCGCGCCCGCGATGCCCATCCGCGGGATCAGCACCAGGCACAGGCCGACGTCGAGGCCCAGCGCGACGAGGGTGTTGGCCAGGCTGCGGCCGCTGCGGCCGGTCATGAGCAGCAGCGTGTCGACCGGTCCGGAGGCGACCGCGACGAGCATCCCGCCGGCCATCACGAGGGCGACGGTCATCGCCTCCCCTGTGACGTACGACGACCCGAACCACCCGAGGTAGGCCGCCGGCGCCGCCGCGACCCCGAGGTAGACCGGCCAGGCGAGCAGGATGCTCCAGCCGGTCGTGACGCCGAAGACCCGGTTGACGAGCGCGGGCGCCTCGTCCGGCGGACCCGCCAGGATCATCGTGAACCGGGGCTGGACGACCGTCGAGACGGCCTGGTTGGCGAGCTGGCCGAAGACCACGAACCGGGTCGCCACCGTGTAGACGGCGGCGTGCCCGGGCGAGAGCAGCCAGGCGACGAGCACGATGTCCAGGCGCTGCACCGCCACCTGGGCGATCCGGGCGACGGCCCGGGGCCAGGTGAACGACCAGAACTCCCGGGCGCCGACGTCTCCCCGGTCGCCGGCTCCCCGCGCGGCCGCCGTTACCGCCAGCAGCGCCCGCCCGGCGAGCACCGCGCTGGCGACGTACGCCGCTGCCCACGCGGCGGCCAGCCACGCGCCGGGGAGCCCGAGGAGCAGGACGACGGCGACGAGCAGGACCTGCAGGCCGGGCCGCACGATCCGGTCGACCACGACCGTGGAGCGGAACATGGCGTGCGCCCGCACCGCCGCCAGGCACAGGTCGGCGGTCGCGGCCAGGGGCAGCACCCAGACGAGCGGCCGGGTGTCGGGCGCCCAGGCCGCGAGGGCGAGCGCGACCAGCCCCGCGGTGAGCACGACCGGGATGCCGGCGACCCGCACGAGGTGCCGGACGACATCGGGCCGGTCGTCGCGCAGCACGAACCGGGCGAGGCCGGTGTCGGTGCCGAGGCCGGCCGTCGCGAGAGCCACCAAGAACACGGCCGTGGCCGCGAAGAACCGGCCGGCGGTGTCGGCCGGCACGCTCCGGGTCACGACCAGCACCAGACCGAACCCGGCGAGCGTGCTGAGCACGGCGCCGGCCAGGGTGGCGGCGCTGGCGCGCGCCACCGCCCGCAGGTGGCGGCGCTCGCCGTCGGTCCCGGACGGATGCGTCACGAGTCCACCTCGACGACCCCGGCGACCTGGGTGCCGACCCGGTCCGCCTCGACCAGCACGGCCGCGATCTCGGACTGGGTCGTGGTGCGCGGCCAGACCTCCACCACCACCGCGGTCGACGCGGCCAGCACCGCTCTGCCGATCGGCGTGCTGAGCCCGGGCGAGCGGACCAGCACGAGGTCCGCGCGCTTGGCCAGCTCGGCGAGGCTGCGCCTCATCTCGGCAGCGGCGGCGAGGTCGGCGAAGTCCTTGCGGTTGCCCACCTCGGCGACCGGCTGGAGACGGCTGTGGAAGTGCCCGTCGGCGACGAGGACGTCGTCGACCACCGCCTCCTGCAGCACCAGCTCCGACATCGCGGCCACCGCGGCCGGAAGGGCGAGATCCACGGTCACGACCTCGTACCGCGCCCGGGCCAGGGACTCGGCGAGCGCCCCGAAGGCCAGCGGGTACTCCCGCCCCGGCAGCGCGACGGTGACGACCGGAGGCCGGTCCGAGCCGACAGCGAGCACCACGGACCGCACCTGGGCGATCACGTCGCTGTCGGCCCGGACCGGGGCCGTGAGGACGCCGAGCGGAACCGGTCCGTCATCGAGATCGGCCAGGCCGCGCACGAGTTCGGGAGCCTTCTGTCCGGCGCGGGCCACGCCCACGAACAGCACGACGAGCACGCCGAGGAGCGCGGCGACGATGCCGGACCGGACCGGGTCGGCCCACGGGCCCGCACCGACGAGCTGGCCCGGCGTGACCAGCTGACCGGGGTCCAGCCCCACGGCCTGCGCCGCGGCCAGCTGGGCGCGCAGCGAGCTGATCTGGACGACCACCTCCTGGACCTGCTGCTCGAGGAGCTGTCGCTCCGGGGCGGTGGGCGCCAGCTTGTCGAGCCGCGCCACCGTGGCGTCCCGCTCGTCCTCGCGCAGGCCGATCAGCTCCTCCAGCTTCGAGGTCCGCTCGTAGACGGCCGACTCGGTGCGGGAGCGGCGGAACTCCAGGTACACGTCCGCGAAGGCCGACGCCCGGGCGACCGCGGTCGCGTCGTCCGGCCCGCGGGCGGTGATGTCGAGCAGCTGGGTGTTCGGAGGGACCGCGACCCTGACCGCGGGAAGCAGGTCGCTCGGCTCGCCCTTCTCGCCGAGCTGGTCGAGGACGGCCCGGGCCACCGCGTCCGAGCGCAGCACCTGGGCCTCCGTCTCGAGGTTCACGAGGTCGTCGCCCCGCCCGCCCGGGCTGTACGCGTTGCCCTCCAGCGGGTGCAGCATGATCACGGCGGTCGCGACGTGCTCGCCCTGCTTGTGGCGCGACCACAGCACGGCGGCTCCCGCGGCGAGCACGGCCACCAGGAGCGCGACCAGTGCCAGTCGCACTGTCACGAAGCGGCGCTGTCCCATCGCACCTCCCACTCACGTCATCCCCACGACGACCCGCCCACTATGGGCGCGTCGGCGGGCTCCGGGAGGGCCGGTGAGCGGATACCCCCAAAATGTGGGATGGGCTCGCGACCGGCCCCGCGGGCTCACCGGGAAGTGCCGAATCCTGCCCAATATCGGTCATGCCGCGGCGCACCGCGGTTGACACGATCACACCGCCCTCAGGACCGAGGGTCATGCGAGTGCGGGGACGGGTGAGGCAGATGCGCAACACGACCACCAGTCGGCGTCAACCGGTCCCCAGCCGACGATGGCGGCGCATCGCCCGGGCGGTCGTCCCCATCATCACCGCCTTCGTGGTCGTCCCCGCACTCGCGCCACTCTCACCGCCCGCCGACGCAGCGCCGGGCGCGGTCTCCTTCGTCGCCGCCGCCAGCACCGCCGGCAACCGGACCGCGCACACCGTGCGGATCCCGGCCGAGGTGCGGGCCGGTGACGTCCTGCTGCTCTCGCTCATCACCAACACGACGGCGAGCACCATCGCCGACCCGGCCGGCTGGACAGCGCTCGCCGGTCGCGACGGCGACGGCATCCGCGGGCGGCTGTGGAGCCGCGCCGCGACCGCCGCCGACGTGAATGCCAATGTCACCGTGACCACGAGCGCGGCCGCGAAGTCGGTCGTGACCGTGGGCGCCTACCGCAGCACCGGGGCCACGCCCACCGTGACCGCGCTCGCCGGGGGCTCGGACACGTCCGGCACCACGCACGTCGCGCCCACGGTCCCGGTCGGGTCCTCCGGCTCGTGGCTGGTGAGCATGTGGTCGGAGAAGTCCTCGACCGACACCGCCTGGACCCTGCCGGCCGGCGTCACCCAGCGCGGTACGGCGGCCGCCACCGGATCCGGCAAGATCAGCGCCGTCTGGGGCGACTCCGCCGGCGCCGTACCGACGGGCACGGCCGCCGCGCAGAGCGCCACGACGAGCACCCCCGCCTCCCGTACCGCCACGTTCTCGGTGGTGATCGCCCCCGGCGACCTGACCGACGGCCCGCCCGAGGCCGCGTTCACCGCGAGCTGCAACGGTCTGGTCTGCTCGTTCGACGCGTCGGGCTCGAGCGACCCCGACGGCGACCCGCTGTCCTACACCTGGGCCTTCGGCGACGGCCAGAGCGGCACCGGGGCCGCGCCCGAGCACACCTACCCCTCCGCGGGACCGCGCACGGTGACCCTCACCGTCTCCGACGGCAGCCACCAGGCCACCGCGACCCGCCAGGTGAGCCCGGACGTCGCGGTGACGGCCGGCCAGGTCAGCTACGTCGGCTCCGCCAGCACGGCGGGCAACCGGCCCGGGCATTCGGTGACCATCCCCGGCTCGGTGGAGCCGGGTGACCGGCTCGTCCTCTTCCTCGTCACGAACTCCACCTCGGCCGACGTCAGCACCCTCGACGGCTGGACCCAGCTCCAGACCCGCGACGGCAACGGCATCCGCGGGCGCGCCTGGACCCGCAGCGCGACCGCCGTGGATGCCGGTCGCACCGTCACGGTGACGACGGGCACCACCTATGTGAAGTCCGTGATGACGGTCGCTGCGTACCGCAGCACCGGACCGGCTGTGGTCGGGGCGTCCGCTCTGGGGGGTGCGAACGCCCCGGCCACCAGCCACACCACGCCCGCCGTCACCGCGGCCCGCGCGAACTCGTGGCTGGTCAACCTGTGGAGCGAGAAGTCCTCCACCGACACCGTGTGGACGCTGCCGGCCGGCATGTCCACCCGCACCCAGGCCTCCGGGCCCGGCACCGGCAAGATCAGCGGCGTCCTCGGCGACTCGAACGGCCCGGTGCCGGTCGGCCCGCTCGCCGGCCGCACCGCCACCACGAGCACCTCCGTGTCGCGCGACATGCTCTTCTCGATCGTGCTCGACCCCGGTGTCGACGCGACCGGGACGAACGTGCCGCCCGTCGCGGAGTTCTCGACGGGCTGCGCGGGCCTGACCTGCGAGTTCGACGCCGCCCACTCCTTCGACACGGACAAGGACACGCTCACCTACGCCTGGCAGTTCGGCGACGGCCAGAGCGCGACCGGCGTCAACCCGTCCCACACCTACGCGACGCCGGGCACCCGCACGGTGACGTTGACCGTCGACGACGGCCACGGCCACACCGACCGGGCCACGAGCACCGCCACCGCCGTCGCGCCGACCCCGCCGCCGGGCCACACGGCACTCGTCCCGGACACCCCGCGCACCAACCAGCCCACGATCACCAACGGTGAGATCTGGGACATCGAGGTCGTCGGCAACCGGGTCTACGTGGCGGGCACGTTCACCTCGATCCGCCAGCCCAACAACGGCGCGGTCATCAACCAGGCCGGCCTGGCGGCCTACAACTGGAGCACCGGGCAGGTCGACACCGGCTTCCGCCCGACCTTCACCAACGGCGGCGTGACGGCGGTCGAGGCCTCGCCCGACGGCACCAAGCTCTACATCGGCGGCAACTTCGGGACGGTCAACGGGCTGAGCCGCAAGGCGATCGCCCGGATCAACCCGACCACGGGGGCACCGATCGAGGGCTTCACCGCCAACGCCAACGGCAAGGTCAACGAGCTCGCCGTCACCAACACCACGGTGTACGCCGGCGGCCGGTTCACGACCGTCAACAACATCCCGCGCGGTGCTCTCGCCGCCCTCGACGGCGTGAGCGGGGCGGTGCGCGACGACTTCGTCAACAACATCACCGGCGGCATCGGCACCAACGGCGAGCTCGCCGTCCAGCGGCTCAAGCTCACCCGTGACGAGGGTCGGCTGCTCGTCGTCCACACCGGCCGCCAGGTCAACGGGCAGAACCGGTACGGCGTCGCGATCATCAACACCCGCACCAACCGGCTGACGCCGTGGAAGACGAGCCTGTGGGAGGACAACCTGCAGTTCGTGGGCGGCATCCAGCGCGCCTACGGCGGCGACATCTCACCCGACGACTCCTACTTCGTCGTGACCAGCGGCTCCGGCGGAGACCGTCCTCCGATCAACGACACCGTGATCCGCTTCGACCTGAACGACGACAGCAACGCGCAGCCGGTGTGGATCACGCGCCAGTTCGACTCGACGTACTCGGTCGCCATCACCGAGGCGGGCATCTACGTCGGCGGGCACTTCCAGTGGTCGGAGTCGGCGACGGCCCCCGTGCCGTGGCCCGGGCTCGACGACGTCGGGTACGGCACCGGGCAGGGCCTGTCCGGCTACTCCCTCGGCGACGCGGTCGTGAAGCGCTTCCACCTCGCCGCGCTCGACCCGGCCGACGGCCACGCGCTCGAGTGGTTCCCGACCTCGAACTCCTACGAGGGCGACAAGCACATCGAGGCGACGCCGCGCGGCCTGTTCGTCGGCGGTGACGGCAACACCAAGGGCAGCTACAACGTCGGCCGGATCGCGTTCTTCGACTTCACCAACGTGCCCGCCCAGAACGGCACCCAGACCGTGATCACCGCCCCGATCGAGGGCCGGATCGAGCCGACCGGCGAGCCCTACGAGATCACCGGCACGGCGAGCGCCGCCTCCGGGATCCAGCGGGTCGAGCTGGAGATCATGGACCGCAACACGAACCGCTACCTCAACGACGACCTCACCACCTGGGGCAGCACCACGAGCAACACGTTCAACGCGACGCTCGACCCGGGCACGGGCAGCTCCCGCACCTGGCGGCTGCCGGTGACGATGAGCACCAACCGCGAGCTGATCGTCCGCGCCCGCGCCGTGGCGGGCAACGGGACGGCCGACAACACGAAGGCGACCAAGAAGTTCGAGACCTTCGGGACCAGCGACCGCCCGCCGACCACGAGCATCACGGGCCCGGCGAGCCCGGTCAACGCGCTGACCTTCACGATCAGCGGGACCGCGAGCGACGACTTCGGCGTCAACGGGGTCAGCCTGACGCTGCGCGACAGCCAGAACCGCTATCTGCAGGACGACGGCACGGTCTCGGGCACCTACCGCACCTTCCGGGTCGAGCCCGACGTCGTGGGCGCGACCAGCACGACCTGGTCCTACGAGATCACGGTGCCCTACGAGGACGAGTGGTGGGCCCAGGCCCGAGCCACCGACACCGCCGGGCAGTCGTCCCTCGACACGGCCGACCGGCGCTGGATCGTGACGGAGAACGGCCAGCCGCCGACGGTCTCGATCACCCAGCCGGCGATCATGGTGCCGCCCACGGCAGCCCAGACGGTGACCGTCACCCCGGGCAGCCCGCTCACCTTCGCGGGATCGGCGAACGACGACCAGGCACTGGCCGCGGTGACGATCACGCTCCGCAACAACTCGACCGGCGAACGGCTGGCCGCCGACGGCTCGTGGGGGACCGACGTGATCGCCGGCTCGTACCGGATCTCGCCGGTCAACCTCAACCAGGCCAGCTACAACTGGACCTACACGACGCCGTTCAACCTCAGTCCCGGCAGCTACAGCTTCACGGTGAGCGCCTCGGACCGGATCGGGTTGAGCACCTCCTCGGCCAACCAGGGCCGGCTGACCCTCAACGCCGCGATCCCCGGCGACAGCCCACCTGACACCCGGCTCACCCGGACCGGCACCATCAACGGGCAGCAGGTGCTGCTGCTCAACCTGACCGGCACCGCGACCGACGACAAGGGGGTGGCCCGCGTCGGCGTCACGATCCGCGACGCCGACACCAGCCGCTACCTCCAGCCCAACGGGACCATGTCCGCGACGCCCACGATGCTCACCGCCACGCTCGCCGGCCCCGGAGCGACCAGCACGAGCTGGACGCTCAACGTCGCGCTGCCGACCCAGGGCGACTGGAACGTGACGGCGTACGCCTTCGACACCGCGGGCCAACAGGATCCGTCCACGTCCGGGGCGACGGCGCGCTACCCGATCTACCCGGGCGACCAGCCGCCGGTGATGAACGAGGCGCTGCTGAGCCCGACCGAGGGCACCGTGTTCCCCGACGGGAAGATCTTCGTCAGCGGGCGGGCCGAGGACGACCAGGCGATGCAGGCGGTCGAGGTCGCGATCGTCAACGCCGCCGGGCAGTACATGAGCTCGACAGGCACCTTCACCAGCACCGCCGCGAGCTGGCGGACCGCCTTCCTCAACAGCCCCGGGACTCCCGGCTCCAACTTCTCCTACACGACCCCGGTCATCCCGGCGGGCAGCTACACCGTCCGGGTGCGCGCGGTCGACCAGCACAACTTCGTCGGGGCGATCTACGAGCGGCACGCGACGGTCACCCAGCCGCCCAACAACCCACCGGTCGCGAGCTTCACCGCGACCTGCACGGCGAACGCGTGCAGCTTCGACGCCCGCGGCTCCACCGACGAGAACGCCACCACGCTGACGTACACCTGGAACTTCGGCAACGGCAGCGGCACCGGACCGGTGCCGACCCGCACCTACGCGGCGCCCGGCACCTACACCGTCACGCTCACCGCGCGCGACGAGTGGGGTGCCACCGGCACCGCGAGCCGGACCGTCACGATCACGGCCCCGCCGGGCAACCGGGCGCCGGTCGCGGTGATCAACCCGCCCGCCTGCGCCGGACGCTCCTGCAACTTCTCGGCCGTCGGCTCCACGGACCCGGACGCCGGTGACACGATCACCTATCGCTGGGTGTGGGGAGACAACACCGCGAGCTCGACGTCGTCCGCGCCGTCGCACACCTTCCCGGCCGCCGGCACCTACACCGTGACCCTGACCGTCACCGACGGCTGGGGGGCGGCGACCACGACCACCCGCGTCGTCACCGTGACGACACCGTGAGGATGGTGAGGCCACACCAACGAAACCGCCGATCGGTCAAAAATTGGGTACGTTGACCGCTTCCTCGACCTGAAGCCGGGGTGCCGCGCACAATAGCGGGATGACGCGTCCACAACCGGGCCGTCAGTCCCGTCGCCCCCCGCGGGCGGACTCTCGGACGGTCACTCGACGGTCATCGCTCGCCCCGCAGAGCACTGACCGCGCGCCCCTGTGGTGGGCCCTGCTCCTCGCGTGTCTCATGCTCCACCCGTACGGCGTCCTGCTTCTCGAGGACCCGTCCCCCCGCTCCGAGGCGGCCGCCGGACACCTGTGCATGGTGCTGGCCGACCTGGTCCTGATCGCCAGCGCCCTGGTGCTCTCCTTCGACGTGAGCATCGGGCACAGCCTGGCCCGGGCCCGGATGGCGACGGCGGCCACGCTGGTCGCCGTCCAGGACCTGCCCCTCGTCATCATGTCACTCGGCGACGCGGCGCACGGCGGTCACAGCTACCGGCTCACCGCCGGCCACCTGGTGACGGTGGTCGTGCTGTACGCCGTCTTCTCGGTCGGCACCCGCGACCAGCACCCGCCGCGGTTCAACCCGATGCTCGGCGGACTGCTGCTGGGACTCGGCGTACTGGCGATCCGCCTGGGCCTGATCCTCACCGACCCCACGCCGTTCCTCTCGGTCCACCGGTGGCCGGGTCTGCTGGTCCTCGCGGCGATCTGCGGCGTGACCGGGCTGGTCGCCCTGCGCCTGCTGCGCTCCGCCCTACCCCGCTGGGCGGCGCGGCGGATCGCCTGCGGCGTCTTCGTGATCTTCGCCGCCCGGGTCTGGGCGACGCTCACGGAGGCGACCTCGCCGCCGCCGGTCGTGATGGCCGGCGTGGTCCTGTGCAGCGCTCTCCTCGCGACGACCGTGATCGGCCTGCTGCTCTCCTCGCTGCGCGAGCACAGCTCGCTCGAGGCCAGCCTGGTCCTGCGTGCCGCCGAGGCCGAGGCCACCGTGCAGCACGATCGCGAGGTGGTCCACGAGATGCGCGCCGCGACCGCGGGGATCGTCGCGGGCGTCCACCTGCTCACCAGCGACCAGGTACCGCCCGGCCCGCGGCGCCTGGCCCTCAAGCACATGGTCGACGCCGAGGCCGCCCGCCTCGGCCGCACCTGCACCGACGACGGTCCCGACCAGCTCGCCGAGCTGGCGGTCGACGACGTCGTCGAGCCCCTCGTCATCGCCCAGGAGGCGCTCGGTCACCGCGTCCACTGGAACCCGGACGGGCACCATGTCCACGCCCGTCACGACGCCCTCTCGGAGGTCCTCAACGTGTTGCTCACCAACGCCCATCGCCATGCCCACGGGCACGCCACCACCGTCGTCTCACGGGCGGCCGGGGGCTGCGTCGAGATCCGTGTGTCCGACCAGGGGCCGGGCGTCGATCCCGGCCTGGAGGACCGGCTCTTCCAATGGGGAGCCCGCGGGGCGGACTCGCCCGGTCAGGGCATCGGCCTCCAGCGCGCCCACCGGTTGATGCTCGAGCTCGGCGGCTCCCTGCACCACGACCGCGCCGCCTCCGCCCTCGGCGGCGGGGCGACCTTCGTGGTCACCCTCCCCCGCGCCCGCGCCGACGTCGAGGCTGAGACGGCCCGGGTCCCCCGCGCCCCCGCCCCATCCGCGCCGCCCGTGCCGACCGCCGCGGCCGCGAGCTGACCCCGATGGCCACCGGACGCCCCCGCCCCATGCGGATCACGATCATCGACGACCACGCGCTGTTCGCCGAGTCGGTCTCACTCACCCTCGAGGCCGAGGGCTACGTCGTACGCCGCATCGACCTCACCGACGAGCACACCACCCTCGCCACCGTGCTCGCCACGGCCCTGCGCAGCTCACCCCGGGTCATCCTGCTCGACCTCGACCTGGGCCGGGTCGGCGACGGCATGCGGCTGATCACCCCGCTCGCCACCGCCGGCATCGCCGTGGTCGTCGTCACCGGCAGCGGCGAGAGCGCGCGCCGCGGCGAGTGCCTGCGCCGGGGCGCCAAGGCGGTCCTCGTGAAGACCTGCCCCCTGCACGAGGTGGTCGCCACCGTGCGCCGCGCCCGCGACGGCCTGCCTCTCATGAACGCCCAGGAGCGCGGCTCCCTGATCGAGCTGGCCCTCCACGACCGCGACGAGGTCCGCGACATCCGGACCCGCCTCGACCGGCTCACCCGCCGCGAGATGGAGGTGCTCGGCGCCCTGATGCGCGGCGCGCCCGTGCGCGAGATCGCCCGCACCAGCGTGGTCTCCGAGGCCACCGTCCGCACCCAGGTGAAGTCGATCCTGGCCAAGCTGGAGATGAGCTCCCAGCTCGCCGCCGTCGGCGCGGCGTACAAGGTCGGCTGGCACCCGCCGC
This sequence comes from Nocardioides sp. S5-5, assembly GCF_054954065.1. Lineage (NCBI taxonomy): Bacteria > Bacillati > Actinomycetota > Actinomycetes > Propionibacteriales > Nocardioidaceae > Nocardioides > Nocardioides sp. S5-5. The sequence continues at coordinate 699,738 of NZ_CP199913.1, read as the reverse complement.
AGGCGTGAGGCAGGGCCTGTGGAGAGACTGGCGTTCGAACAGGCATTCGAATAGAATCGGGGCATGATCTCGGACCTCTCCCATGCCACGGCGGAGCAACTGCTCCACGCGGCCGAAGACAGTGTCCGCGACGCCCGGCTCCTCGAGGTCGACAAGCTCGAGGTCCTGCTCGCCTGGGCCGATCTGCACTCCGGTGACCCGCAGGACCAGCCCCACGCGGTACCGGTCAAGCGTGGCGGGCCACGCCTGATCACGCTGGGTGGGGACGGGACACCCCAGGTCGCGGACCTGGCGCTGATCGAGATGGCGATCGCCCGCCACGAGAGCGTGATGGCGACCCGCAGTGCGCTGGCCGACGGGTTCGACCTACGCCACCGACTCCCGACAGTGTGGGCCGGTGTCCGCGACGGACGCTGCGAGCTGTGGGTGGTCCGCAAGATCGCCCGGATGTCACGACGCCTGGATCGCCACCAGATCCACATCATCGACACCGCCCTCGCCGCCGCCCTGGACGAAGCCCCGAGTCGGATCCTGACCATCGCCGAGGCCAAGATCATCGAAGCCGACACCGTCGCCCACCTCGAACGGATCCAGGCAAACCAGGACAAGAAGGGCGTCTGGTACCCGACACCCCGCCCCGGCTCCCAGATCGACGACCGCCTCGACGGTGCTGACAACGCCGCCGGCCTGGGGACCGTGTTCGCCCGGATCGACGAAGCCGACGCACGCGCGCACCAACAGATGGTCGAGGACCTCGCCACCGCCTTGGCCGAACACGCCGAGGTCCCCGACGGAGTCGAACCACTGGGCGTGGATCACTGGCGAGCCGAGGCCTTCGCGATGCTCGCCGACCCCGCCGCCGTCCTCGCGTTCCTCCAGACAACTCACCAGACTTCTCGGGACGGTTGCAGCACAACCTCCTCGATGACCGAAGACCCGGAGGACGCGGAGGTCGAGGAGGTCGAGGAGGTCGAGGAGCGAGCCTCACGAGAGGCCCCCAGCACGACCGCGGACCTGGTCGTCCACCTCGCCATGGACCAGGGCGGGGTCTTCGGGCCCGTCGCCCGGGTCGAGGGCCTCGGCCCGCGGCTCCTGGCCCAGGTCCGCGACCTGCTGCGCCACCACACGCACGTGACCCTCACCCCGGTCGTCGACCTCCACACCGGCAGGTCGGTCAACGGCTACGAACACCCCACCGACGTCAAACACCGCACCGAGCTCCGCACGATCGGGGAGCCCTTCCCCCACGCCACCAGCCTCTTCACGAAGCACGGCCGCCCACCCGACCACGACCACACCGTCGCCTACCACCGACACGGGCCACCCGGGCAGACCGGTGACCACAACGACACCCCACTGACCCGACACCACCACAGAGCCAAGACGCATGTCCGCGGGTACACCGTGCTGCAACTCGGACCCAACACGTGGATCTGGGGCACACCCCACGGCCTCTACCGCCTCGTCACCGGCGGCGGCACCCGACCCATCACCCAAGCCGAGTACCACCTCCACACCCACCAGGCGATCACCCTCGCCGCCGACTACGCCGCCTGAGCCAGCCCGGGCGAGGACTCAGACATGCCGTATTTGGGGCATGTCAGGCACACGGCGCCTCCCTAGGGTCGGGGGATCGCCGTCAGCCATCAAGGTCCGGGAGTGCGTCATGCGGGTGCTGCTCGTCTCCTCCTCAGGGGGCCATCTCGCCCAGTTGATGTGCCTGCGTCCGTGGTGGGAGAAGCACGACCGTCACTGGGTCACCTTCGACACCGCGGACGCCGTCGCCAAGCTCGAGGGCGAGGACGTGACCTGGGCGCACCACCCGACGACCCGCAACCTGATCAACCTCGCGCGCAACTCGGTCCAGGCGCACCACGTGCTCGACAGCTTCGTCCCGGACGTGGTCGTCTCGACCGGGGCCGCCGTCGCGGTCCCCTACTTCTGGCTGCGCCACCGGCGGCAGACCTCCTCGATCTACCTCGAGGTCTACGACCGGGTCGAGACCCGCACGCTCACCGGCAAGCTGTGCCGGCCGGCCACCGACCTGTTCCTCGTGCAGTGGCCCGAGCAGCAGCACCTCTACCGCTCCTCGGTCCTGGTGGGCGAGCTGTGGTGACACCGACGCGGCCGCCCCTCGTGGCGGTGTTCCTGGGCACGGACCACCATCGGTTCGACCGGTTGCTGGCCTGGGTCGGCAGCCTGGCGGAGCAGCGCCTGTTCAGCTTCCACGTGCAGCACGGCTCGACCCCGCTCCCCGCCGGCCTCTCGGGCGAGCCCCTGCTGGGCCCGGCCGCGATGGCCGACCTCCTCGAGCGGGCCGACGCCGTGGTGACGCACGGCGGACCCGGCTCGATCATGGATGCCCGCGAGCACGGACACCTGCCCGTCGTCGTCCCCCGCGACCCGCGCCAGGGCGAGCACGTCGACGACCACCAGCAGCGCTTCGCGCGTTTCGTCTCCCGCACCGGCCTCGTCGTCACCGCCTACGACGAGGAGGAGCTCGCGACCCGCCTCTCACTCGCCGTGCTGACCGGTCACCGTGCCCCGAAGGATCATCGGCCCTCTCCCACACTCGCCCGGTTCGAGGCCCTGGTCGAGGATCTCGTGCATCGATGACGGTCCTGGGCACGCGTACGACGGCGGTGGCGACGGCCGAACCCGAGGTGGTTCGCGCCACCGCCCCGCTGCACCGCGCCGGGCGGGTGCTCGCGATCGCCGACGCCCTGGCGGCAGCGCTCGTCGTGCTCGTCGCGAGCCTGGTTCCCGACGCGATCAGCCGGCTGGAGCCGGCGTTCCTGTTCGTTCCGATGTGGGTGGCCGCGGTCGCCGCGACCGGCGACTACCAGCTGCCCGGCCATCTCGCGGCCCGCGGCCGACGGCTCGCCGTGGCGGCGTTGATGCTGCCGACCGGCGCGCTGCTCGTCGCCGACCTGGTCGGGTACCCGTTGTCGGCCGGCACCGTCGCGGCCGTGTGCGTGGCGAGCGCCGGTCTCGGCGGGGTCGCGCGCGGCGCGGTGGCGGCCGTGGCACGCAGCGGCGTCCGGCTCAGCGGGATGACGCACCGGGTGGTCGTGGCCGGTACCGCCGACACCCTGCCCCGCCTGCTGGAGCGCCTCGGCCAGTCGCCGGCCCATCGCTTCGACGTGATCGACGCCTGCGGGCTCGGCGACTGCGTTCCGCGGGCGCGGGCGGGCGACGCCGACGCGGTGATCATCGCGCCGGACCCGACGGTCCCGGCCGCGGACCTGCAGCGACTGTGCTGGCGCCTGGAGGACACCGGGATCGCGATCTTCGTGTGGACCGGGCTGCTCAGCTCTCCGGCAGGCCGCACCCGCCTCGACCTCGGCGACCAGCTGCCCCTGCTCCACCTCGGCGCACCCCGCCGGCTCGGTCCCACCCTGCTGGTCAAGCACGCGCTCGACCGGGCCATCGCCGCGACCGCGCTGCTCGTCCTGTCGCCGCTGCTGCTCGCCCTCGCCGTCGCCGTCCGCCTCGACTCCGCCGGCCCTGCGTTCTTCCGGCAGACCCGGATCGGACGTGGGGACGCCCCGTTCACGATGTGGAAGCTGCGCACCATGCGCTGCGACGCCAGCGCCGCCGTGCCCGACCTGATCGACCTCAACGAGGCCGGCGGCCCACTGTTCAAGATCCACCGGGACCCGCGGATCACCCGGGTGGGCCGGTGGTTGCGCCGTACCTCGCTCGACGAGCTCCCGCAGCTGATCAACGTGGTCCTCGGCCAGATGTCCCTCGTCGGCCCGCGTCCGGCGCTGCCGTCGGAGGTGGAGGCCTACCTCCCCGACGTACGGCACCGGCTGGTCGTCCGCCCCGGCATGACCGGCCTGTGGCAGGTGTCCGGCCGCTCCGACCTGTCCTGGGACGACACGGTGCGCCTGGACCAGCAGTACGTCGACAACTGGTCGCTGCTGCTCGACGTCCGGATCTTGCTCCGCACCGCTGGTGCGGTGTTCAGCGGCCGCGGCGCCTACTGACCCACGCCGAAACGCCACACTTTCGGGGGTTTTAACCAATACGGGTCATTCGCGCGGGTCGTCGAGAGGGTCGGATGGGACCCATGACAGCGCGCAAGACGACCGGAATGCTGCTCGCCGTGGGGATCATCGTCGCCACCTTCCTGGCCGGAGCGCCCCCGGTCCGGGCCGCCGACACCGGCAACCCCGCTCCGCAGACCGGCCGGATCGTCGACGACGACCCCGTCGCGTTCACGCCGCACGTCATGGACGGCGACGTGTTCGCGATGGCCCGGGTCGGCAACATGATCCTGGTCGGTGGCATCTTCACCCGGGTCCGCAACGCCGGCAGCTCGACCGACATCCCGCGCCGCAACCTGTTCGCGTTCAACGCCTTCACCGGCCAGGTGAGCACCACCTTCGTCCCCAACCCGAACGACCGGGTCTACACCCTCGAGCCGGCGGCCGACGGGACCTCGGCCTACATCGGCGGCGCGTTCACCAGCGTGACCTCCGGCGGCGCGACCGTCTCCGTCAGTCGCCTCTACAAGGCCGACGTCGCCACCGGGAACCGGATCGCGGCCTTCCAGCCCGGCACCATCAACGGCCAGGTCCGCGACGTGTCCGTCACCGGCAACCGGCTGTGGGTGGCCGGCAAGTTCACCCACCTGCAGGGCCAGCAGAGCCGCGCACTCGGCACCCTGAACGCCACGACCGGAGCCCGCGACCCCTACTACAACGCGGTGATCGCCGGCGTCCACCGCGGCTCCACCACCAACGTGCAGAAGATCGACACCGACCCGGCCAACAGCAAGCTCGTGCTGATCGGCAACTTCGACACCGTCAACGGCGTGAAGCGGCACCAGTTCGCGGTCCTCGACATCTCGGGACCGAGCCTCGCGCTCGCGAACTTCTACACCACCCAGTACGAGTCGGCCTGCAGCGCGTCCTTCGAGACCTACATGACCGACGTCCAGTTCTCCCCCGACGGCAGCTTCTTCATCGTCTCCACCACCGGCGCGTACGGCGGCTACAGCGGCAGCATGGCCGGCACCAGCGGCTGCGACCTCGTCGCCCGGTTCGAGTCCGGCGCCACCGGCACCAACGTGCGTCCTACCTGGACGGCGTACACCGGTGGCGACACGACCTGGACGGTCGAGGTCACCGACGACGTCGTCTACACCGGCGGTCACATGCGCTGGCAGAACAACCCGGCGCGCGGCGACGCGCCCGACGAGGGCGCGGTCTCCCGGCCGGGCATCGCGGCACTCAACACCCGCACCGGGATGCCGTACTCCTGGAACCCGACCCGCACCCTGGGTGCCGGCGTCCGCGACATGGTCGCCACGCCGGAGGGACTCTTCGTCGGCTCGGACACCGACGTGTTCGCCGGCGAGACCCACCGCAGGGTCGCCTTCGTCCCCCTCGCCTCGGGCGCGACGCTGCCCGCGCGCCAGGCCGGCACCCTGCCGGGCAACGTGTTCCGGGTCGCGAGCGGCGGCTCCCAGCTGGTCCGGGCCGGCTTCGACGGCACCACGGCCGGCGCGCCCGTCAACGCACCCAACGGCACCGGCTGGGGCACCGTCGTCGGCGCCTTCATGGTCAACGGCGACCTCTACACGGCCTACGCCAACCGCACCCTCACCCGGCGTGCCTTCGACGGCACGAGCTACGGCGCCGCCACCACCGTGAACACGGCCGACCAGCTCGTCTACCAGGACGACTGGCACAACGGCGACATCCCGAACCTCACCAGCCTGTTCTACGACAGCGGCTGGATCTACTTCACCAAGTCGGGATCGTCCGTGCTCTACCGGCGCGGCTTCGAGCCCGAGTCGGGCATCATCGGGCAGCAGCTCTTCTCACTGCCGTCAGTCGCCGGCGTGAGCTACAGCAGCATGCGCGGTGCCTTCGTCGCCGACGGCAAGCTGTGGTTCGCCAACAGCAACGGCTCGCTGACCCGGGCCGACTGGGGCACCCACACCGCCGTCGGCGGCACCGCCACGACCATCTACCCCGCCGGCTCCGGCTGGTCGTCCCGGGCGATGTTCCTCTACCAGGGGACGCCGATCGCGCCCCCGGTCAACCAGCCCCCGACGGCGTCGTTCACCGTGTCCTGCACCGGCCTCACCTGCTCGTTCGACGCCACCGGATCCGGCGACACCGACGGCTCCGTCACCGGCTACGCCTGGAGCTTCGGCGACGGCCAGACCGGAACGGCCGGCCCCACCACCAGCCACACCTACGCGACCGGCGGCGCCGTGACCGTCACCCTGACCGTCACCGACAACGGCGGCGCCACCGGTACGACGACCCGCACCGCCCAGCCGGCATCCCCGGGCACCGGCGGCATCGTCACCGTCGCTGCCGCCTCGAGTGACGGCAACCGGATGAACCACCGCACCTCGATCCCCACCACCGTGCAACCCGGCGACCTGCTGCTGGCCTTCTTCGCCGCGAACACGACCGGACCGTCGTACACCGGGCCTGCGGGCTGGACCGAGCTCGAGGCCGCCAGCGCCGGCTCCAAGGCCGTCGGCCGGCTGTACTCCCGCGTGGCGACGGCAGGCGACGCCGGCAGCCCTGTCACGGTCACGTCCACCGACTACGCCAAGAGCGTGCTGACCATCGTCGCCTACCGCGGCGTGAACCCGACGGCCCCCGTCACCGACAGCGCGATCGCCACCCAGACCAGCAGCAGCGCCACCCACGTGACCCCCTCGGTGCTCGCCCCCGACGGCTCGCACTGGCTGGTCAGCTACTGGGCCGACAAGGGCGCCGTGACCACGTCGTGGACGCTGCCACCCGGCGTCACCGGCCGCTCGAGCGCCGCCGGCACCGGCTCGGGCCACGTCACCGCGGTCCTCGGCGACAGCGCCGGCCCGGTGGCCGCCGGGCCACAGGGCGGCCTCACCGCCACCGCCGACGGCGACGGCAGCGCCGCCCTCACCTTCAGCGTGCTGGTGGCGGCTGCCGGCTGACCCGGCGGGGGGTCGATCGTTCGGTCAGAGCGCCGCGAGGTGCGTGAGCTTCTCCGGGTTCGCGAGCCACTGGATGCCGCTGATCAGCCCGTCTCTCGTCTCGAAGGAGCACACATCGTGCCGGTCGTTCGCCGCGATGAGAAGCGCGGGCTGCCTGTTCAGGTCCACCACTCGGAAGGTGGCCGAGCCGCCGCGTTTCGCGAGGGTTCCGAGCAGGAGCCTGGTGACGCGCTCAACGCCGCGGACGGGCCGTTGCGCGACGCTGACCTTGCCCCCGCACTCACAGGCAGGTCAGCAGAGTCCGAAAAGCACTGAACCCCCACTCGATGGTGGGGGTCCGGCGCCAGAACATCTGTTCTGTGGCAGGTGAAGGATTCGAACCTTCGAAGGCAAAGCCGACGGATTTACAGTCCGCTCCCATTGGCCGCTCGGGCAACCTGCCTCGGTGTCACCCGACCGCTTTTGGCGACCGGGCCACTACGCGGAACAATAGCGCAGCAGGACTGACCCCTCCGAATCAGCAGGTGACACCCATGGCCGACTCCTCGTTCGACATCGTCTCCAAGATCGACCGCCAGGAGGTCGACAACGCGCTCGGACAGACGGCGCGCGAGATCTCGACCCGCTTCGACTTCAAGGGCACCGGCGCCACGATCGAGTGGAAGGGCGAGCACGCGATCGAGATCAGCGCGTCCGCCGACGACCGGGCCAGTGCCGTGCTCAGCGTCTTCCAGGACAAGCTGATCAAGCGCAACCAGTCGCTGAAGATCCTCGACGCCTCCGAGCCGCGCCAGTCCGGCCAGGTCTCGAAGATCGGGATCACGCTCAAGGAGGGGATCAGCTCCGAGGACGCCAAGAAGGTCTCCAAGCTGATCCGCGACGAGGGCCCCAAGGGCGTCAAGGCGCAGATCCAGGGCGACGAGCTGCGCGTCTCGTCCAAGAAGCGCGACGACCTCCAGGCCGTCCAGGCGCTGGTCAAGGCGCAGGACTACGACTTCGCGGTCCAGTTCACCAACTACCGCTAGACTCGGCGGCGACAGCCATACGAAAAAACGGATTGCGCTAGTCCGTTTTTACCCCTAGGGTGCATGTGACGCCGATCACCCCACCCTGGAGGCCGCGCATGTCCCAGCTACTGGAGATACCTGCTCATCGCGTGGTCGACGAGTTCTTCGAGAGGGGATGGACAGACGGCCTGCCGGTGGTGCCACCGACCGAGGACGCGGTGGCCGCGATGGTCGCCGCGTCCGGCATGGCGCCCGATGACGTGATCGGCGGGATCCCGCGCCGGGGTCGCCAGGTCGACGTCGAGCTGGCCGCAGTCAACGCCGTGATGGCCGGCTGCCGACCCGACTACTTCCCGATCGTCGTCGCCGCCCTGGGCGCCGCACTCGATCCGGTCTTCAACGCGCATGCCGCGTTCACCAGTACCGGCGGCGCGGCCACGACCGTCATCGTCAGCGGTCCGCTCGCCGAGGCCGTGCAGATGAACTCGGGCTCCAACCTGCTCGGCGGGGGCAACCGCGCCAACGCCACCATCGGCCGTGCGGTCCGCCTCGTGGCACGCAACGTCTTCGGGGCGTCCAGCACCGAGATGGATGCCTCCTCGATGGGCGACCCGGGCAAGCTCACCCTGTGCTTCGCCGAAGCGACGGACACCGGCACCTGGGACCCCCTGCGGGTGCGGCAGGGCTTCGGGCCCGAGGACACCGTCGTCACGGTGATGGCGACCGAAGGGCCGCGGCAGGTTGCGAACCACCTCTCCGAGGATCCCCTCGAAGTCCTGCGGACCTTCGTGTCCTCCATCAAGGTCGCCGCCACCTTCTCCGTCGGAAAGGGCAGCCAGGGTGTCGTCATCCTCGGCCCCGAGCACTCCCTCGCCCTGCAGCAGGCCGGCTGGAGCGAGGCCCGCGCCCGCGAGTTCCTCGTGGCGAACAGCCGGATCAGCCCTGAAGAGCTGCTCGCCCATGGCGTGCCGCTCGAAGTGGACAGCGCCCACGACATGACGCCCGGCGCCGACGGGCTACTGCCCTCCATCGCCTCCGAGGACGACCTGATCCTGGTGACCGCCGGGGGCGGCGGTCCGGGCTGGTCCGCCTATCTCCCCGGCTTCGCGCCCGCGAAGCACAGCCGGGCCGTGTCGCGACGGGTCCGCGTGGCCGGGGAGGCGCTCCCCGACTGCGGTCCCGACGCGTGCGAGATCGATCTCTCCACCTTCAGCCGCGCAGGAAAGGGAGCACAGCAATGACCGAAGCCATCATCCGGGTGCATGTCCCGACCGCCCCCGTCGCACCGCCGAGCGCGGTCAGCATGGCCGAGCGCGCAGTCTGGGACCGCCCCCTGCGCCTCGGGCTCGTCGACAACGGCAAGCCCAAGGCGCGCGAGATCCTCGTGCTCCTCGGCGAGGAGATCGCGAAGCTGGCTCCAGTCGCGGAAACGGTCCTCGTCAGCAAGCCCTCGGCCGCCTCACCACTCGCTGACGACGAGGCCGAGGACCTGGCCGCGCGGATCGACGTCGCCATCACCGGCCTGGGCGACTGCGGCGCCTGCAGCGCCTGCTCCCTCCAGGACGCGCTCCTCATGGAACGCAACGGCGTCCCGGCCTCCGTGTTGATCACGGACGTCTTCATCGCCCACGTCGACCGGTTCAAGAACGTGCTCGGAGCACCCGAGGCGCCGGTCCTCGTCGTACCCCATCCCGTCGCGACCAAGACCGAGGAGCACCTCCGCGTCCTGGCGCGCGCGGTCGCGTCGGTGGCGATCGAGCAGATCAGCCGAGCCGCGCTCGTCGGCGCCAGCTGACAGCAGGCGAGATGAAGCGATCATGACTCCCGCGGACTCCGACGCTCCAACGGCGACGCCTGTCCGGCGCCCGCGCAAGGACGCCGAACGCAACCGGCGTCGCGTCTTCGACGCGGCGCTGGCCGTGTTCACCGAGATCGGCCTCGACGCCACCATGGCTGACGTCGCGAGCAGAGCACAGGTCGGCAACGCCACCGTGTTCCGTCACTTCCCCACCCGCTCGGACCTGCTCAGCGAGGTTGCGAACAGCTGGCTGATCGCCTGGCGCGGTGACGCAGCGATCTACCTGCTCGACGACGCCGACGATGTCCTCGAGGCCCTGATCGTCGGCACGTTCGACCGATTGCGCGCCGACCGCTTCGCTCTCGACGTCTTCCGCTCGGGCGACGTCGACGAATACCTGGCCGACGCTCGCGCCGAGGTCGAGGAGCTCTTCAACCAAGCGATCGCGCGCGGCGTCGCCGCGAAGCTGATCCATCCGGACGTCACCTACGCCGATCTGTCGCTGCTCGTACTCGGCATGGCCGGGCGGCTCTCGGAGTCCGCAGAGTCGACGCCCGCCGCCTGGCACCGCGCCGCGGAGCTGACCTGGCGGTCGGTCAGGGCCTGACCCGAGCGCTCGACGACGCGCGATCCGCAGCCGACGGCCACCGTCACGAACGGTCCCGCCGCGGTGACGAGCGCGCCCTGGCCGGGACACTGTCCCTGGCCGGTTGCGGTTCCACCACAGCGTCGAGCGGACCGCAGCGGTCCGACGGTCTCCCGGACACGGTCAAGGTGGTGTCGATCAACCCCACCACCGGCGTCATCGCCTTCGCCGGCAACGCCACCAACAAGGGCTACGAGCTCGCCGTCAAGGAGATCAACGAGACCGACTTCCTCGAGGGCACGACCATCGACCTGTCGCTGGTGGACACCAAGAGCGAGCCGGTGACGGCGGCACAGCACATGAGCGAGGCCGCCATCAGCGACGTCTCCGCTGTGCTGGGATCGGTGTCGAGCAACGAGGCGGTCGCGATGTCGCCACTCGCCGAGAAGTCCAAGGTGCCGACCATCTACACCCAGTCCGGTTCCGACGGTGTCGTCATCGGCGACTACACCTGGCGCGCGACGCCGATGATGACGACCTACTATCCGCACCTGATCCGCCACATCAAGGAATCGGGCGCGACGACGGTCGGCGTCCTCTATGCCTCTCAGACGCCGACCTACAAGCTGATCGCGGAAGAGACCCTTCCGGACATGGTGGACGAAGCCGGCGCCAGCATCGTGAAGACGGTCGCCACGTCGGCGACGACGCAGGACTACACCGGTCCGATCTCGCAGATCCTCCGCGAGGCTCCCGACATGGTCGCCGTGCTCCTGGTCGGGGCGTCCAACCCGACCGCGGTGATGCAGCTGCGACAGGCCGGCTTCGACGGCGACATCGTCGCCTGGTTCCTCGCCCGGGCGATCAAGGAAGCACAGTCCGGCGACCGCGAGTCCGTCAAGGACGCCATGTTCCAGCTCGCCGAGGAGCCCTTCGACGGAGCTCTCGGTGAGGGACTGCTCTGGAAGGACCAGGACCTGATGGTCCCGGGCGCCGTGGTCGAGTGGACCGACAAGGGCGAGGTCCTGCTCTATCAGGGCGACGAGCAGAACGCCGGCTGACGGCCGGCTCTGACTCGGCGCCGGCTCAGCGCCTCCTCTCCATCGGTCCGCAGACAGCCGACAGTAGGCTCGCCTCGTGCCAACACCGGACCACGCCACCGAACGAGCAACCGCGGATCAGGGCGACACCGCCCACGGCAACCAACGCCGGTCGTCCCGCACTGCGCGTTCCACCGACCACCGCTGACGCGGACCCACCGATGCCCCGACCCGACCGCTACCTGATCGGCGCGGTCTCCCTCGCGGTCGTCACGCTCGCGCTGGTGATCGGCGTCGGCGTGGCGTTCGCGTACGACGCCGGCTCGGCCCGGCGTCGTACGCCGCCGCCGGCGCAGACCGCCCCCGTCGTCCCGGCGGCTCCGGCGATCACCGGCGCCCCGGCCGCACCCGCCACCGTGCCCGACCCGTACCGCCCCGACGACGCCTGGCTGGCACAGGTGTCGGCCCGGACCGGCATCCCGCTGCGGGCGCTCACGGCGTACGCGCGGGCGCACCTGCGGGCCGCGGCCGAGCAGCCGGGCTGCCGGGTGGCGTGGAACAGCCTGGCGGCGATCGGCGGCGTCGAGTCCACCCACGGCAGCGTGCAGGGCTCGGTGCTCGGGGAGGACGGCGTGCCGCGGCCGGCGATCCTCGGGCCGGTGCTCGACGGCGGCGCGTTCGGAGCGGTGCGCGACACCGACGGCGGCGCGATGGACGGCGACGCGACCTGGGACCGCGCGATCGGGCCGCTGCAGTTCATCCCGTCGACCTGGGAGCGGTGGGGCGCCGACGGCAACGGCGACGGGGTCAGCGACCCGAACCAGATCGACGACGCCGCTCTGGCCGCCGCCCGCTACCTGTGCCACGCCGGCGACCTCGCCGACCCCGGCACCTGGCGTCGCGCGATCTTCAGCTTCAACCACTCCGACGCCTACGTCGCCGACATCGCCCAGCTCGCGAACGTCTACGCCGCGCGCGCCGGTCTCAGCGGCGGATCTTGATCTTCCGCACGCTGCCGTGGACCGTCACGACGGCCTTGGTGACCGCCTTCTTGCGCAACACCTTGCGGCTCTTCTTGGTGGCCTTCCCGCGACGTAGACGTTCCCCTGGGCGTCGGTCGCGCTGAACCGGGAGACCCGGTTGTTCCAGCGCTCACCGACGTAGACGTCGCCGTTCGGGCCGACCGCGATGGCCTGGGGATTGTCCAACTGGCCGCTCCCGCTTCCAGAGGACCCCCAGCGGCGGATCACCTCGCCGCTCGCCGAGTAGTGCGTCACCCGGTCGAGCAGCGCACCGGACGCGCTGCCGGCCGGACCGCCATGATGGTTGCGTGAACCCCTCCGCGCAGATCGACATCGACGCCCCGCTCGCCGTGGTGTGGGAGGTCATGACCGACACCGAGCGGTACGGCGAGTGGAACCCCTTCGTCGAGCGCGCCGAGACCGCGCAGCCTGCCACCGTCGGCAGCCCGATCGTGCTCCACGTCGTGTGGGCCAACGGCCGACGCACCCGCTCCCCCGAGCGGATCACCGCCCTCGACGGCCCCACCACCGACCCCGCCACCGGTACGACGAGCGCGTTGATGTCGTACGTCTACGAGGGTCTCCCCTCACGGCTCGGGCTGGTCAAGGGGGTACGTCACCAGTGGCTCACGCAGCACCCGGGCGGGCCCACGTCGTACGAGACGGTCGAGGAGTTCAGCGGGCCGCTCGTCCGTCTCGCCGGACCCGGCCGGGTGGCCGACGGCTTCCGCCGCCACGCCGAGGGGCTCAAGCAGCGGGCGGAGGCCTCGCGCCCGGCGGGATGAGCCCGTCTGCGTTCTTCGCCGCCCACAGCGCGAAGCCGAGCACCGCGGCGCCACAGACGATGTCGGCCAGCACGTGCGTCTGGCGCCACCACACCATGTCGGTGGCACCGGGCACGGTGTAGTGGGCGATGCCGATCAGCCCGGAGACCGAGTAGCCGGTGAGGAAGATCGCCGACGTGGTGATGTGGCGACGGAGCCACAGCAGCAGCCCCACCGCCCCGAACGCCGTGAACACGAACCAGCCCACCGCGACCAGGGTCGCGGACGGCGCGGGCACGGCCGCATCGGGACCGGGCACCGGGTAGTCGTCGTAGTTGACGTAGTTGTCGACGTAGTGGACGACCGACACCAGTACCGCGATCCCGAGCAGCCAGCACAGGACCCGCGTCGCCCGCAGATAGCTCACACGCCCCAGACTAGGCGGAGGCCACCGCCTCCCGCGGAACCCCGAGCACCGGCACGGTGGTCGCACCGGTGGTGGGGCTCAGCCAGACCCTGCTGCCGAGCTCGAGGTCGAGCGCCCGCGCGTGGGTGCGCGAGAGCACGACCAGCACCGGCTCCTGCTGTCCCTCGACGTCGACGGTGAGGCGCACCTCGAAGCCGACGCGCAGCGCCCGCTGGACGATGCCCGCCGCCGAGCCGGGCACTCCGGGCTCGACCGCGACCTCGATGTCGTGGGGGCGCAGTGCCACCGGCCCGAGCTGGGTGACCGCGCCGAGGAAGCCCATCACGAAGTCGTTGGCCGGCTCGTCGTACAGCTGGTCGGGGGTGCCGATCTGCTCGATCCGGCCGTCGTTGATGACCACGATCTCGTCGGCGACCTCGAGCGCCTCCTCCTGGTCGTGGGTCACGAACACGGTCGTCACGTGGACCTCGTCGTGCAGCCGGCGCAGCCAGTCGCGCAGCTCCTTGCGCACCTTCGCGTCAAGGGCCCCGAACGGCTCGTCGAGCAGCAGCACCGAGGGCTCCACGGCGAGCGCCCGGGCGAGCGCGAGGCGCTGGCGCTGGCCGCCGGAGAGCTGCGAGGGCAGCCGGTGCGCGAACTGCGAGAGGTGGACGAGGTCGAGGAGCTCGGCGACCTTCGCCTTCACCTCGGCCTTGGGCCGCTTGCGGATCTCCAGGCCGAAGGCGACGTTCTTCGCGACCGTCATGTGCTTGAACACGGCGTAGTGCTGGAACACGAAGCCGACGTTGCGCTTCTGCGGTGGCAGCCTGGTGGCGTCCACGCCCTCGATCTCGACCGAGCCGCCGTCAGCCGACTCCAGGCCGGCGATGATCCGCAGCAGGGTCGACTTCCCACCGCCACTGGGCCCGAGCAGTGCGGTCAGCTGACCGGTGGGCAGGGACACGTTGATGTCGTCGAGTGCGACGAAGTCACCGTAGCGCTTGCCGACACCCTTCACTTCGATGCTCATGCGTGATCCTCCTTGCGGATCAGGGAGACGACCACGAGGGCGAGCACGGAGGCCAGCACGAGCACGAAAGCGGCGGCGTACGCCGTGGGCTCCTCGTAGTTGGTGTAGCGGTTCTGGATGAGGAGGGTGGCGGTCTCGCCACGGAACTCGGCACCGGGGCTGACGATCTTGACCGCGCCGAACTCACCGAGCGAGCGGGCCATGCTCAGTACGACGCCGTACACGACCGCCCACTTGATGCTGGGCAGCGTGATCCTCCGGAAGGTCTGCCAGCCATTGGCGCCCAGGCTGTGGGCCGCCATCTCGGCGTCGGTGCCGATCTCCTCGAGCACGGGCACGATCTCGCGGATGACCAACGGCAGGCTGACGAAGGCGGTGGCCATGATCAGTCCCGGCGTGGTGCCGATCACGTAGAAGCCGACCGACTCCAGCGCCCCGCCGAACCAGCCCTTCCCGGTGCTGTAGGCCAGCACCAGGGCGAGACCGACGACGACCGGTGAGACCGACATCGGCAGGTCGACGAGCACCGAGAGGATCCGTCGGCCCGGGAACTGGTAGCGGACCAGCAGCAGCGAGATCCCCACCCCGAACAGGGTGTTGATCAGCACCGCCCAGAACGCCACGGTGATGGTCAGGTTGAACGCGTAGCTCACGGACGGGTCGCTGAGTCGCTCCCAGAAGGCGGCCAGACCGCCCTCGTCCCCGACGCCTGCCGGAGCGAAGGTCTGCTTGGCGACCTCGAAGAGCGGCCAGATGACCAGCACCGCGAGGTAGACGATGACGAAGATCCGCAACGCGTAGGCCACCGGCCCCTTGCGGCTGCGGATGGCACGGGTGTCAGCCACGGCGCGCCACCCGCCTCGAGATGACGTCGAGGACGACGATCGTCAGCACCGCCACGATCAGCAGGAGGACGGCGACCGCCGCCGCTCCGGCCTGATTGTCGCCTTCGAGGAACTTGAGGATCTTCAGCGACGCGACCTCGGTCTGGTAGGGCGTGTTGCCCGAGATCAGGACCAGCGAGCCGAACTCGCTGATCGCCCGCGCGAAGCCGAGCGAGGAGCCGGCGGCGATGGCCGGCACCAGGCTCGGGAGGATCACCCGGCGAAATGTCGTGAGCCGCGAGGCCCCCAGGGAGGCGGCCGCCTCCTCGACGTCGGCGTCGAGCTCGAGCAGCACCGGCTGCACCGTGCGCACGACGAAGGGCAGGGTGACGAAGAGCAACGCCAAGAAGATGCCCTGGCGAGTGTTCACGATGTTCACCCCCACCGGGCTCTCCGGGCCCCACAGGCTGAGCAGCACGAGGCCGGCCACGATCGTCGGCAGCGCGAACGGGATGTCGATGACGACGTCGAGGATCCGCTTGCCGGGGAACTGGTCGCGGACCAGCACCCAGGCGACGACGGTGCCGATGACGGCGTTGACGAGCGTCACGAGCAGCGCCTCGACCACGGTCAGCCGCAGCGCCGCGAAGGTCTGGGCGTCGGTCAGCGTGTCCCAGAAGCGGCCGAAGCCGCCCTCGGCGGCCGCGCCGACGACGGCGGCGAGTGGGAGCAGCACCAGGACGCTGAACCAGACCAGCGCCACTCCGAGCCCGAGGCGCGAGGTGGGCGTGAGCCGGAACAGGCCGGAGCCGCCCTTGGCAGTGCCCGAGGGCCGGCTCCGTGTCGGAGCCGGCCCTGCGGGTGTGACCAGGGTGTCGGTCACTGCTTCGTTGCTTCGGCGTACAGCTTGTCGAAGCGGAGCTTCTCGCCGTCCTTGCCGAACCACTCCGCGTTGATGGCGCTCCAGCCGCCGAGATCGGCAGCGGTGCTGAGGTCCTGGACCGCCGGGAAGGGGTTGCTCGGGTCGTTGGCGCCCTCGACCTCGATGCCGGAGATGTCGAGGTCACCGACGGGACGGAAGCCCTTCTTCACGAACGCGGTCTGGCCCTCGTCGCTGAGGATGAAGTCCAGCCAGTCCTTCGCGACCGGCGCCGCGTCCTTCAGGACGGCACCCGGGTTCTCGATCTTGAAGGTGTGGTTCGGGACGATGTAGTCGAGGTCCTCGCCGTTCTGCTTGGCCAAGATGGCCTCGTTCTCGTAGGTCAGCAGCACGTTGCCCACGCCCTTCTTGAACGCCTCGGTCGCCTCACGGCCGCTGGCCGCCCAGGTGGTGACGTTCTTGAAGACCTTCTCGAGGAAGGCGTCCGCCTGCTCCTCGGTGGCGCCGGTCGACTTCGCGTAGGTGTAGAGCGCGAGGATGTTCCACTTCGCCGAGCCGGAGCTGGCCGGGTCCGGGGTGACGATCTTGACGTCGTCGCGCGTGAGGTCGTCCCAGTCCTTGATGCCGAGCGGGTTGCCCGCCTGGGTGGCGATCACGGCGACGGAGCTGGAGACGATGCCCTTGTTGGGGCCGGCGTTCCAGTCGTCGGCGACGAGACCGGCGTCGACGAGACGGGTCATGTCGGGCTCGAGGGAGAACACGACGTAGTCGGTGTCCTTGCCCTTGTTGTCCACGACCTTGCGGCTCTGGTCGCCCGAGGCGCCGTACGAGCCGGAGAACTTCACGTCCTTGCCGGCCTCGGTCTTGTTGAACTCCGCCGCGGCGGCCTTGTTGCCGGCCTCCGGCACGGCGAATCCGACGATGTTGATCGTCGAACCGCTGTCGTCGGCGTTGCCGCCGTCGGCGCTCGCGCAGGCGGTCAGCGCCAGTGCGCCGGTCACCGCCAGGGCCGCAGCCTTGATAACTCGCTTCATTGCACCCATTCCTTGCTTGCTTCGGCCGGTCTCTCGGGGACCAGTTCCTCAAAATAGATCGGAATCATACACATTAGAGAGTTAAGCGACTCGCTCGGAAGACAAATCGACGACATGACAGAGGTCACAGGGCCCCCGGGACGGCCCCGGGCGCCCATCAGGCGGCGTGGCGCCGGGCGCGCCGCGGCGGCGGTCTATCGTGGTGAGGAGTTGCCGAGCAGTGCCGATCGGGCGGCCAGGCGCCAGTCGGACAGGCGCCAGGGCAAAAAAGGAACGTGTTCTAGATTGGCTCTAGAATCAGCCCTCGCCGACGTCGAGAGAAGTGGAGCAGGTGTGAGCCGGACGAAGCAGGTCAAGCAGCTGGATCGGGTGATCATCCGGTTCGCTGGTGATTCGGGTGATGGCATGCAGCTGACCGGTGACCGGTTCACGCAGGAGTCGGCGGTGTTCGGCAACGACCTGGTCACGTTGCCGAACTTCCCTGCCGAGATCCGCGCTCCTGCAGGCACGATCCCGGGGGTGTCGTCGTTTCAGATCCATTTCGCTGATCACGACATCCTCACCGCCGGTGACCGTCCCGATGTGTTGGTCGCGATGAACCCGGCCGCGTTGAAGGCCAACCTGGGCGACCTCCCGCGGGGGGCGACGATCATCGTGGACACCCACGACTTCACCAAACGCAACCTCGACAAGGCGGGTTATTCCTCCAACCCGTTGGACAAGCTCGGGGAGGTCGATGACCTGTTGGCGGGGTTCTCGGTCCAGCCGGTCGACCTGACCGGCATCACCGTCGCCGCGGTCGCGGAGTTCGGGCTCTCGCGTAAGGACGCCGCGCGGGCGAAGAACATGTTCGCGCTCGGGTTGCTGTCGTGGATGTACGGCCGCCCGACCGAACCGACCATCGACTTCCTCAAGCGCAAGTTCGCCAAGGTGCCCGCGATCTTGGGTGCGAACGTCGCGGCGTTCAAGGCGGGGTGGAACTACGGCGAGACCACCGAGACGTTCGTGGTCTCCTACGAGATCAAACCCGCCCGCATGGCGGCCGGGACCTACCGGAACATCACCGGCAACCTCGCGTTGTCGTACGGTCTCATCGCCGCCGGGGTCCGCTCCGAGCTGCCGGTGTTCTTGGGGTCGTATCCGATCACCCCGGCGTCCGACATCCTCCACGAGTTGTCCAAGCACAAGGGTTTCGGGGTGACCACGTTCCAGGCCGAGGACGAGATCGCCGGCATCGGCGCCGCGATCGGCGCGAGCTTTGCTGGACAGTTGGCGGTCACCACCACCTCGGGACCCGGGATCGCGTTGAAGTCTGAGGCCATCGGGTTGGCGGTGATGACCGAACTCCCCCTGGTGGTCATCAACGTCCAACGCGGCGGACCATCGACGGGTCTGCCGACCAAGACCGAACAGGCCGACCTCTTGCAGGCCATGTACGGGCGTAACGGGGAGGCACCGGTCCCGATCGTGGCGCCCCAATCACCCGGCGACTGTTTCGCCGCCGCCCTCGAGGCCGCCCGGATCGCGATCACCTACCGCACCCCCGTCTTCCTCCTCTCCGACGGGTATCTGGCCAACGGGTCCGAACCCTGGGCCATCCCCGACGTATCAGCCGAGTCGAACGAGCTGCCGAAGATCGAGGCGAACTTCGCCACCCAGCCCAACCACGACGGCCAGCCCAACCACGACGGTGTCAAGGGAGCCGAGTTCTGGCCCTACGCCCGAGACCCCGAGACGCTGGCTCGTCCGTGGGCCATCCCCGGCACCGCCGGCCTTGAGCACCGCATCGGCGGACTGGAGAAGGCCGGCACCCTCGAGGTCGGTCACGGGAACATCTCCTACGACCCGGCCAACCACGACCAGATGGTCCGGATCCGCGCCGAGAAGATCCAACGCATCGCCGACTCCCTGCCGCCGTTGCAGGTCGACGACCCCTCAGGCCCCCCAGGACAAGGCCAGGCCAAGGTCCTGGTCATCGGGTGGGGCTCGACCTACGGCCCGATCGGTGCGGCCTGCCGCCGGGTGCGCCGCGCCGGCTACCACGTCGCGCAGGTCCACCTGCGCCACCTCAACCCCTTCCCCAAGGACCTCGGCGACATCCTGCGGTCCTACGACAAGGTCCTGGTCCCCGAGATGAACCTCGGCCAACTCTCGAAGATGCTGCGTGCCGAGTTCCTGGTCGACGCCCAGGGCTACAACCACGTCTACGGCCTCCCCCTCAAGGCCGCCGAGCTCGCCGAGGCCATCGGCGCCCTCATCGGCGAGACCGAGGGACGCGAGGTCGACCTCGGCGAACACGGCCTCAACCTTCCTGCCGACCACGAGGAGGCTCCCGTCCGATGACCACCATCGACCTGCCCACGCCCGTTCTGGGCACGGCCCTGGTCCCGACCCTGCCCGAGGGCGAGAAGCAGAGTGCGAAGGAGTTCTCCTCCGACCAGGAGGTCCGCTGGTGCCCCGGCTGCGGCGACTACGCCGTGCTCAAAGCCGTCCAGTCCTTCCTGCCCGACCTCGGCCTGCGGCGCGAGAACATCGTCTTCGTGTCCGGGATCGGCTGCTCCAGCCGGTTCCCCTACTACCTCGACACCTACGGCATGCACTCCATCCACGGCCGCGCACCCTCCATCGCCACCGGCATCGCCACCGCCCGCCAAGACCTCTCCGTATGGGTCGTCACCGGCGACGGCGACGCCCTCTCCATCGGCGGCAACCACCTCATCCACGCCCTGCGCCGCAACGTCAACATGACCATCTTGTTGTTCAACAACCGGATCTACGGCCTCACCAAAGGCCAATACTCCCCCACCAGCGAGACCGGCAAGATCACCAAGTCCACCCCCATGGGCTCCCTCGACCACCCCTTCAACCCCGTCTCCCTCGCCCTCGGCGCCGAAGCGTCCTTCGTGGCCCGCACCATCGACTCGGACCGCAAACACCTCACCGCCGTGCTCGCCGCCGCAGCCGCGCACCGCGGCACCAGCCTCGTCGAGATCTACCAGAACTGCCCCATCTTCAACGACGGCGCCTTCGACACCATCAAGGACAACGACACCAAGGCCCACGCGATCATCCCGCTGGTCCACGGCCAACCGATCACCTTCGGTGTCCGCGACGAGACCACCGGTCTGGGCGACAAGGCCCTCGTGCGCGCCGCCTCCGGCGGTATCGACATCGTCGACACCGCGACCGTGGCGGCCGAGCAGATCATCGTCCACGACACCCACAACGACGACCCGTCCACGGCGTTCGCGATCTCACGACTCACCGACGCCGGCTACCTCAACCGCAGCCCCATCGGCATCTTCCGCCAGATCACCCGCCCCACCTACGACGACCAGGCCCGCGCCCAGATCACCACCGCCAGCGAAGCCGCCGCCACCCACGGCAGCCCCGCCGAACGCCTCACCGCCCTCATCAACACCGGCGACACCTGGACCATCGACTGACCCGGTCCCCCGCCGTACGACGAAACGCGCCGCCGAGCTGGGCTCGGCGGCGCGTTTCGTGTTTCGCGTGGAGACGGAGTGCGTCAGCTGCGCGGGTAGACCTTGAACTTGAAGCTCGCCTTGGCCCACACGGCGTCGCCCTTGGCGACGACCTTGTACTTGGTCGTCTTCCGGCCCTCGGCGCGGACGAAGACCTTCTTGGTCAGGCCGCTGCCCTTCGTCTTCACCTTGGCGACCCGGACCCACTTGCCGTGGCGCTTGACGAAGACCTTCATCTTCACGCCGGGCGAGGCCGGGTTGGTGGTGAACTTGGCCCACAGGCGCTTGCCGTAGCAGTCGGGCGGGTTCGGACCACAGGCGCCGATGCCGACCTGACGCGGGGTGACACCCTTCGCGGCGACGACCTTGCTGGACGGCTGGGCCTGGATGGAATCGGCGGCCTGGGCTCCGGTCGGTGCGAGCGTCAAGCCCAGCAGCGCGGCGGTCAGAGCCGCCACCAGGACGGTGATGGTGCGAGTGAATCGCATCGGGGACCTCCCCCTCGAGATCGGGTTCGTTCGTGGACACGGCTTTCGTGCCCACCTGGTCACGACCTGAAACCACCTCGCGCCCGCGAAGCGGCCCCACGTCGCTAGGGTCCCAGTGTGTCGGACCAGCGCCGCGGCTTCACCCTCGGGTTCCTCGCGTACCTGATATGGGGTGCCTTTCCCCTCTACTGGCCGCTGCTCAAACCCAGCGGCGCCGTCGAGATCCTGGCTCACCGGATGGTCTGGTCGCTGGTCGTCATGGGCGTCCTGGTCGTCGCGCTGCGGCGGGTGGGCGCCTTGCGTTCCCTGCTCCGCGAGCGACGTACGGCGCTGCTGCTGGCACTCGCCGCGGTCACCATCACCGCCAACTGGGGCACCTACATCTACGGCGTCAACAGCGACCGCGTCGTCGAGACGTCGCTCGGCTACTTCATCAACCCGCTCGTCACCGTGGTGCTCGGCGTCCTCGTCCTCGGCGAGCGCCTGCGGCCCGTGCAGTGGACCGCGCTCGGGATCGGGTTCGTGGCCGTCGTCGTGCTCACCCTCGACTACGGCCGCCCACCCGTGATCGCGCTGGTCCTCGCCTTCTCCTTCGGCACCTACGGACTGGCCAAGAAGTCCGCCGACGCCGGCGCCATCGAGAGCCTCGCCTTCGAGACCGCTGTCATCGCGCCCTTCGCCCTCGGCTACCTCGTCTGGCTCGGCACCACCGGCCACGCCCGCTTCACCAGCGAGGGCCCCGGTCACGTCGTCCTGCTCGTCGCCAGCGGCATCGTGACCGCCGTGCCGCTGCTGTGCTTCGGCGGCGCCGCCACCCGCGTCTCGATGACCACCCTCGGCCTGCTGCAATACCTCACGCCCACCATCCAGTTCGCCCTCGGCGTCACCCTGCTCGGCGAGCACATGCCCGCCGGGCGCTGGGTCGGGTTCGGACTGGTCTGGCTGGCGCTGGTCGTACTCACCGCCGAGGCGCTGCGCCACCACCGGCGCCAACTGGCTCTCGCAGCCGAGTCCTGCGCGATGTGATACCCCGCGCGGCGGCGGACGGGGTGCACGTCGCCGCCGCGCGAGGCGATCGGGGTCGCTCGGGCGGAAGTCCGCGACCGAGCTACGGCTATAAAGTTAACTGGAAAACTGTTCTTCAACGAGTCCGCGCCACCACGGTTCGGCCGACCCCCTGACAGGTGCTGCCGATCACGGCGTGGCGGGCGCGTGTCCCGCCGACCCACCGGCCTCATACGTCACAGCGGGAGGGCAGTTCATGCGCGCACGCAGCCGAGCCTCAGGCCGAGCGGACCGCCACGACGTCGGCGAACGCCTCGAGGGCGGTGCGCACCGAGCCCTCGGGCAGGGCCTGGAGCAGCTGCTTGGCCTCCTCGGCGCGGGCGACGACGTACGCCCGGGCCTGGTCCATGGCGGGGTGCTTGCGGAGCAGGTCGAGGGCCTCGGCGTGCAGGTCGGGGTCGGCGGCGAGGTCACTTCGCGCCGGGTCGAGCAGCTCGAGCAGGCGAGCATCGGCCGGGTCGGTGGAGGCGCGGGCGATCAGGACCGGCAGGGTGGGGACGCCCTCCTTGAGGTCGGTGCCGGGCGTCTTGCCGGACTCCTCGCTCTCGGAGGCGATGTCGAGGATGTCGTCGGAGAGCTGGAACGCGGTGCCGACCAGCTCGCCGTACTCGGTGAGCGCCGAGACGACCTCGGCGGCGGCGCCGGAGAACAGCGCGCCGTAGTGGGCCGAGGTGGCGATCAGCGATCCGGTCTTGCCGGCGACGACCTCCAGGTAGTGGGCCAGGGCGTCCTCGTCGGGGCCGGGCTTCACGGTCTCGAGGATCTGCCCCTCGACCAGGCGGGTGAACGTCTCCGCCTGGATCCGTACGGCGTCCGGCCCGAGCTGGGCGGTCAGCTCCGAGGACTTCGCGAACAGCCAGTCGCCGGTGAGGATCGCGACCAGGTTGTCGTAGCGGGCGTTGGCCGAGTCCTCGCCGCGGCGCAGCGCGGCCTCGTCCATGACGTCGTCGTGGTACAGCGAGCCGACGTGGGTGATCTCCACGACGCAGGCGGCGGTGAGCACGTCGTCGGCGTCGGGCCGCGGCCCGGACTCGGCGGCGAGGAGGACCAGCAGCGGGCGGAACCGCTTGCCGCCGGCGGCCAGCAGGTGTCGCGCCGCCTCGGTGACGTACGGCGCCCGACTGGACGCGTGGCCGTACAGGGCCTCCTCGACCGTGGCCATCCGCGCCCTCAGCCGGTCGGCGAGGGCGGTGTCGTCGATCGGCAGGGCCAGGTCGGCGGGACGCGCATCAGGGGTCACCTGATGAAGTCTCCCGCACTGACCACCAGATCGAGAACCGGGCCCGGCACGACACCCATCACGAGAGTCGCGACGAGGCACACCGCGATGGTGCCGGACGTCAGCAGCGAGGACCGGGTCACGACCCCGGCGCCGTCGGCGCTGGGCTCGGTGAAGAACATCAGCCGGATGTGCCGCACGTAGAACGTGATCGCCAGGATGCTGCACGCGATGGCCACCAGCACCACCGGCCACGCGCCCGCGGACAGTGCCGAGGTGAACACCGCCCACTTGCCGATGAAGCCCGCGGTGAGCGGGATCCCGGCCATGGAGAGCAGGAAGAAGGCGAACGCGCCCGCCACCAGCGGCGAGGTCCGGCCCAGGCCGGCCCAGCGCTCGTACGCCGTCGCCTCGCCGCCCGCGTCGCGGACCAGCGTGACGATCGCGAAGGCGCCGATCATCGCGAAGCCGTAGGTGGTGAGGTAGAAGAGCACGCCCTCGAGCGAGGTGTACTGGCCCTTCGCGAGCTCACCCGCGCTCTGCACGCCCAGCACGCCGACCAGGATGAACCCGGTGTGGGCGACCGAGGAGTAGGCGAGCATCCGCTTCACGTCGTTCTGGACGATCGCGAGGACCGCGCCGAGCACCATGGAGGCGATCGCGATCACCCACAGCATCGGCTGCCAGCTCCAGCGCTCGCCGCCGAAGGCGACGTAGAGCAGCCGGAGCAGGGCGCCGAAGGCGGCGACCTTGGTGCCGGCGGCCATGAACGCCGTCACCGCGGTGGGCGCGCCCTGGTAGACGTCGGGGGTCCAGGCCTGGAAGGGAGCGGCGCCGATCTTGAACAGCAGGCCGACGGCGAGCAGGCCGATGCCGGCGAGCAGCAGGCCGTGGTTGGCCGTACCGGCGCGGACCGCCTCGTTGATGCCGGCGAAGGACACCGAGCCGGCGTAGCCGTAGACCAGCGCGGCGCCGTACAGGAAGAAGCCGGAGGCGAAGGCGCCGAGGAGGAAGTACTTCATCGCCGCCTCCTGGCTCAGCAGGCGACGACGGCGCGCCAGGCCGCACAGCAGGTAGAGCGGCAGGGAGAGGATCTCCAGCGCGACGAACATGGTGAGCAGGTCGCCGGACGCCGGGAACAGCAGCATGCCGGCCACCGCGAAGAGCAGCAGCGGGTACACCTCGGTGTGCTCCAGGCCGCGGGTCGAGGCCTCGCGCTCGCCCTCGGTGCCGGGCAGCGCGGCCGCCTGGCCGGTGAAGGCGGAGACGCCGCCCTCGAGCCGCTGCTCGGCGAAGAGCGCGATGCCGCCGAGGGCGAAGAGGAGGAGCAGCCCCCACAGGTAGACGGTCGGGCCGTCGACGACGACACTGCCCATCGCACCGACCAGGCCGCGGCCCTCGGCGCCGTCAGCGCCCTTGTGGACGTCGAGGTTCCGGCCGACGAGGACGGTCGCGACCAGCGCGGCGACGACGGTGACCAGGGCCAGGCCCACCTGGGGCAGCCGGCGGGTGCCGCGCGGCAGGAAGGCCTCCAACGCGACACCGACGCAGGCGCCGCCCAAGACGATGAGGAGCGGCAGCAGCTCGGCGTACTCGAGCTCGGGCTTCACGAAGTCCATCAGTGCGCCTCCTCCGTGTGCACGACCGTGGGCTGGTCGTCCTGGATCCCCATCTGGTGCATGAGGTCACCCACCATCGGGTTGCTCACGTCGAGCAGGGGTGCGGGATAGAACCCGAAGAAGACCAGCGCCGCCATGAGCGGCGCGACGGCGACGATCTCACGCACGCCCAGGTCCCTGGTGCCCTCGACCTCGGGCGGCGTGGGGCCGGTCATCGTGCGCTGGTACATCCACAGCACGTAGATCGCGGACAGCACCACCGCGGTGACGGCGATCGCGCCGACCCACCAGCCGTAGTCGAAGGCCGCGACGAACACCAGGAACTCGCTGACGAACGGCGACAGGCCGGGCAGTCCGAGCGTGGCCAGGCCGGCGACCAGGAGCAGGCCGGCCAGGACCGGGGCGATCCTCTCGACGCCGCGCATCTCGCGGATCGAGGAGGTGCCGCTGCGGTCGTAGAGGTAGCCGGCGACGAGGAACAGCGCGGCGGTGCCGAGGCCGTGGTTGACCATGTAGAGGATCGCGCCGGTGCCGCCCTGGCTGGTCATCGTGAAGACGCCCAGCGTGATCAGGCCGAAGTGGCTCAGCGAGGTGAGACCGATCAGCCGGAAGATGTCGTCCTGGCCGATCGCGATGAACGCGCCGTAGACCACGGAGATCAGCGCCAGCGTGATCACCAGCGGCGTCGCCCACTGCGAGGCCTCCGGGAAGATGCCGAGGCAGAACCTCATCATCCCGAAGGTGCCGATCTTGTCGAGGATGCACACGAGCAGCACGCCGGTGCCGGGCGTCGCCTTCTCGGTCGTGTCGGCCAGCCAGGTGTGCAGCGGGAACAGCGGCGCCTTGATCGCGAAGGCGATGAAGAAGCCGAAGAACAGCCAGCGGCCGGCCTCGGTGCCGATGTCGAGCTTCTCCAGGTCGGAGAGGAGGTACGACGGCTCGCCCTGCTGGGCGGACACCACGTACAGCCCGATCACCGCGGCGAGCAGGATCAGGCCGCCCGCGAGCTGGAACATCAAGAACTTCAGCGCCGCCGCGCCCCGGCCCTCGCGGCCGAAGCCGCCGACCAGGAAGTACGCCGGGATCAGCGTCGCCTCGAAGACGACGTAGAACAAGAACACGTCGGTCGCGCAGAACACCGCGAGCGAGAGGCCCTCGAGCGCCAGCGTCCAGGCGACGAACGCGCGGGCCCCGGCCGAGCCCTCGGCGTCGGCCTTGAACCACTCCGCGCCGAGCACCAGCGGGACCAGCAGCACCGTCAGCAGCACCAGCAGCAGGCCGAGGCCGTCGACGCCGAGGGCGTAGTGCACCCCGAACGCCTCGATCCACTCGTGCTCCTCGGTGAGCTGGCGGCCGCCGTCGGCGTCGTAGGACGCGGCGACGACCACACCGACGACCAGGGTCGCCAGCGCGATCCCCAGGCCGGCGGTCTTGCTGACCGTGCGCGGCAGGAACGCGACGGCGATCGCACCGGCGATCGGCAGCCAGACGAGCAGGCTGAGCAACATCAGTTCACCACCACCAGAGTCAGGACGAGGAGCAGTGCGCCACCGAGGATGCCGAGGGCGTAGGAGCGGACGTAGCCGTTCTGGAGCCGCCGGAGCAGCTCGCCGGTGCCGGCGAGGACCGTGGTGGCGCCCATGAAGAGGCCGTCGACGAGCGTGCGGTCGCCGTCGGTGAGCGCGCGCACCGTGGCCCGGCCCGGGGTGACGACCAGGCCCTCGTTGATCGCGTCGCCGTACAGGTCAGCACGGGCGGCCTTCGTGGCGAACGAGACGTCGGCCGGCGCCGTGCGGGGCACGTCGCGCTGCCCGACCAGCACCCAGGCCAGCGCCACGCCCGCGAGGACCACCGCGATCGTGATCAGGGTGAGCACGAGGACCGGCAGCGGCGGGTCCTCGTGCTCGACGTGGCCGACGACCGGGCTGAGGAAGTCGACGATCCAGTTGCCGGCGAGCATCAGGCCGCCGAGCGCGGAGAGCGCGGCGAGGACCATCAGCGGGATGGTCATCACCAGCGGGCTCTCGTGGGGGTGGACGTTCTTCTCCCAGCGCCCCCTGCCGTTTCGGTCCGCGGTGAAGAAGGTCATCAGCATCATCCGGGTCATGTAGAAGCCCGTGATGCCTGCACCAAGAAGAGCACAGACCCCGACGACCGGGTTCTCGGTGAGCGCGACCTCGATGATCTTGTCCTTCGACCAGAAGCCGGCGAAGGGCGGGATGCCGATGATCGCGAGGAAGCCGAGCGCGAAGGTCGCGAAGGTGATGGGCAGTGCCTTCCGCAACGCGCCGTAGTGACGCATGTCGACGTCGTCGTCCATCGCGTGCATGACCGAGCCGGCCCCGAGGAACATGTTGGCCTTGAAGAAGCCGTGGGTCAGCAGGTGGAAGATCGCGAAGGCGTAGCCGGCGACGCCGAGGCCGGCGCCGAGCATCATGTAGCCGATCTGGCTCATCGTGGAGCCGGCCAGGCCCTTCTTGATGTCGTCCTTCGCGCAGCCGATGATCGCGCCCCACAGCAGGGTCACCGTGGCGACGATGACCACCGCGGTCTGCGCGGTCGGCGCGAGCTCGAAGACGAAGTTGGAGCGGGTGACCAGGTAGACGCCCGCGGTGACCATGGTCGCCGCGTGGATCAGGGCCGAGACCGGGGTCGGGCCCTCCATCGCGTCCAGGAGCCACGCCTGGAGCGGGACCTGGGCCGACTTGCCGCAGGCGCCGACGAGGAGCAGGACGCCGATCCAGTTGAGCGTCGTCTCGGTCGCGCCGCCGGCCAGCTCGCTGACGCCGCTGAAGCTGGTGGTGCCGAAGGTGACGATCATCAAGAAGATCGCCAGGCCCATGCCCATGTCGCCGACCCGGTTGATGACGAACGCCTTCTTGGCCGCGGCCGCCGCGGAGGGCTTGTGCTGCCAGAACCCGATGAGGAGGTACGACGCGAGGCCGACGCCCTCCCAGCCCAGGAACAGGCCCACGTAATTCTCCGAGAGGATCAGCATGAGCATGGCGGCGACGAACAGGTTCAGGTACGCGAAGAACCGCCGCCGGCGCGGGTCGTGGGCCATGTAGCCGATCGAGTACACGTGGATCAGCGACCCGACACCGGTGATCAGCAGCAAGAAGAGCGCCGACAGCGGGTCGTAGAGCAGGTCCATGCCGATGTGGAGGCCGCCGGCGTCGATCCAGTCGTAGAGGTGCTGGGAGACCTGGCGCTCCCCCTCGTCGCGACCGAGCAGGTTCACGAACAGCACGAGGCTGATCACGAACGACGTCGCGGAGGTCGCCGTGCCGAGCAGGTGGCCCCACTTGTCGGTAGAGCGGCCGCCGAGCAGCAGGATCGCGGCGCCGAGCAGCGGCAGCGCGATGATCAGCCAGAGCAGGGTGAACGGCCCGTCGGCGTCGGCCGGCGAGACCACGGGGATGTGCGTCTCGCTGGCCTTGAGGGTCAGCGCGGTGAGTGCGTCCATCGTCTCGTCCTCAGAACTTCAGCAGGCTCGCGTCGTCGACCGAGGCCGAGCGACGGGTCCGGAAGATGGTCATGATGATCGCGAGCCCGACCACCACCTCGGCGGCGGCCACCACCATCACGAAGAAGGCGGCGACCTGGCCGTCGAGGTTGCCGTGCTGGTGAGCGAAGGCGACGAAGGCCAGGTTGCAGGCGTTGAGCATCAGCTCGACGCACATGAACACGACGATCGCGTTGCGGCGGGTGAGCACCCCGATCGACCCGATGGTGAAGAGGATCGCGCTCAGCACGACGTACTCGGTCACTTGACGTCCTCCTTGCCGTCGGTCGCTTCGCTCCCCGGCTGCTGCGCATCACTCGAGGCGGTCGCACCGCTCTTGCCGGCCTCTTCGGGCATCGTGGCGGGATCCACGCCGAGCTGCTCGTTGATCGCCTCGATGTCTCTGAGGCCGGTCTTCTGCATCGTTCCGCGGGCCGCGAGCACCCGGGAGACCGACGCCGGCGCCGGGCTGCCGTCGGGCAGCAGGGCCGGGGTGTCGACCGCGTTGTGGCGGGCGTAGACGCCCGGGGGCGGCAGCGGGCCGAGGTGGGCACCGGTCTCGGCGTACGCGCGGAGCCGGTCGGCGGCGAGGTCGGGCTGGGTCTTGCGCGGGGTGAGCCGCTCGCGGTGGGCCAGCACCATCGCGCCGACCGCGGCCGTGATGAGCAGGGCGCTGGTGGCCTCGAAGATGAAGACGTAGCGCGAGAAGAGCAGATCGGCGAGCGCCTGGACGTTGCCGCCCGAGTTCGCCTCGTCGAGCCCCACCGCGGTGCCGAAGGTGAGCTGGGTCAGCGCGACGACCATGACCACGACGAAGGCCAGCCCGACCAGCCAGGCCAGCGGACGCTGGCCCTTGATGGTCTCGACCGTGGAGTCGGAGGCGTCCACGCCGACCAGCATCAGCACGAACAGGAACAGCATCAAGATCGCGCCGGTGTAGACGATGATCTGCACCGCGAACAGGAACGGCGCCTCGAGGACGGCGTACAGCACGGCGAGGCTGATCATCACGACCGCCAGCAGCAGCGCGGCGTGGACGGCCTTGCGGACGAACAGGATGCCGGCTGCTGCGAGCACCATGATCGGCGCGAGGACCCAGAAGGCGGTCACTGCTGCACCCCTTCGGCCGCGGGGACGCCCGGCACGGGCACCGGCTCCTTGAAGTCGCCGCGGTAGTAGTCCTCGTCGCTGCCGAGCAGCTGAGCGTGGGGCGGCTGCTCCATGCCGGGCAGCAGCGGCGCCAGCAGGTCGGACTTCTCGTAGATCAGGCTGGCCCGGCTGTCGTCGGCGAGCTCGTATTCGTTGGTCATCGTCAGCGCCCGGGTCGGGCAGGCCTCGATGCACAGGCCGCACAGGATGCAGCGCAGGTAGTTGATCTGGTAGACGCGGCCGTAGCGCTCACCGGCGCTGTAGCGCCCCGAGTCCACAGCGTTGCCGTCGGCGTCACGCGTCGGCCCGTCGACGTTCTCGGCGCCCTCGACGTAGATGGCGTCGGCCGGGCAGGCCCAGGCGCACAGCTCGCAGCCGACGCACTTCTCGAGGCCGTCGGGCCAGCGGTTGAGCTGGTGGCGGCCGTGGAAGCGTGGTGCGGTGGGCAGCTTCTCCTTGGGGTACTGCTCGGTGACGACCTTGCGGAACATCGTCCGGAAGGTGACCCCGAACCCGGCGACCGGGTCCCAGAGCTGCTCCTTGAGGGACGGGCCCTTCGCCGCCTTCTGCTTGGGCTGGTCAGCCATTGCTCACCCCTGACTCGCGGACGGTCTGTGTGACGGTGGCATCGGAGCCGAACACCAGCGGCGCGGCGGCGCCGCGGACCGCGCCGCCCGCCGGCATCGGCGGCACCGGGAACCCCCCGGCCCGTGGCGTCGTGGCCTCGGCGGCCTGCTCGTCGTCCTTCTCGGGGACGAGGAAGGTCAGCAGCAGGACCACCAGGACCACGCCGACGATGATCAGCCAGAACTGCGGGTTGCTGCCGAAGCCCTCGTCGAACACGCCCTCGTTGCGGGCGGCTCGCATGGTGGCGACCGCGACGATCCACACCAGCGAGATCGGGATCAGCCGCTTCCAGCCGAACGCCATGAACTGGTCGTAGCGCAACCGCGGCAGCGAGCCGCGCAGCCAGATGAAGACGAAGATGAAGAACAGCACCTTGCCGAAGAACCACAGCACCGGCCAGTAGCCCTCGTTGGCGCCCGCCCACACGTGGTCGATCCAGAACGGCGCGTGCCAGCCGCCGAGGAAGAGCGTGGTCGCGAGCGCGGAGACGGTCGCCATGTTGATGTACTCGGCGAGGAAGAACAGCGCGAACTTCAGGCTGGAGTACTCGGTGTGGAAGCCGCCGACCAGCTCGCCCTCGGCCTCGGGGAGGTCGAACGGCGCGCGGTTGGTCTCACCGACCATGGCGATCGCGTAGATGACGAACGACGGCAGCAGGATCAGGCCGAACCACAGGTTGTCCTGCGCGGCGACGATCTCGCTGGTCGACATCGAGCCGGCGTACATGAACACCGCGACCAGCGCGAGGCCCATCGCGACCTCGTAGGAGATCATCTGGGCGCTCGAGCGCAGACCGCCGAGCAGGGAGTACGTCGAGCCGCTGGACCAGCCGCCGAGCACGATGCCGTAGATGCCGATCGAGGCGATCGCCATCACGAAGAGCACGGCGACCGGCATGTCGGTGAGCTGGAGCGGCGTCTGGTGCCCGAAGAAGCTCACCTCGGGACCGAACGGGATCACGCTGAAGGTCACGAACGCCGGCACCACCACGATCACGGGTGCCAGCACGAAGACCACCTTGTCGGCGGCCCGGGGGATCAGGTCCTCCTTGAAGGCCAGCTTCACGCCGTCGGCCAGCGACTGCAGCAGCCCGAAGGGGCCATGCACGTTGGGGCCGATCCGGTGCTGCATCCGGGCCACGACCCGGCGCTCCCACCAGATGTTGAACAGCGTGAGCAGGACCAGGATCACGAAGATCAGGAGGGTCTTGAGCCCGACGACCCACCAGGGATCCTTGCCGAACAGCTCGAGCGACTGGCTCATCCGTGCACCCCTTCCGCTCCCGTGATGGTGACCGTGGCGCCCGGAGACGCCAGGTCGGCCCGGACGCCGTTGCCGACCGAGTTGGCCGGCACCCAGACCACGCCCTCGACCAGGTCGTCGCAGATCTCGGCCGGCAGGGTCATCGATCCCCGGTCCCCGGTGAGCGTGACGGTCGGCCCGTAGCGGTCGAAGTCGGCCGGCGTCACCAGGGCCACCGGCGTCCGCGCCGTCGCCTTGAGGTACTTGTCGCCGTCCTGCAGCGAGCCGTTGTCGAGCAGTTGCTTCCAGGTGGCCAGCCGGACCGTCCCCGGGCTCGTCGAGTAGTCCTCGTGAGGAACGAGCGAGGACGTATCGAGACGCGGCCTCTCGCCGTCCCACGGGCCGAGCTGGGCCATCTCGGCGCGGACCTCGTCGACGGTGCGGAAACCGAGCGGGGCGCCCAGCTCCTCGGCGATGCCGGCCAGTGCTCGCAGCTCGGGCAGCGAGGCCGGGTTGTGGAGGGCGGCCTCCCAGGAGCGGACCCGGCCCTCCCAGTTGACGAAGGTGCCGGCCTTGTCGGTGGTGGGTGCGACCGGGAAGACGACGTCGGCCCGGTCGGTGACCTCGGTACGACGCAGGTCGAGGGCGACCACGAAGCCGGCGGCGTCGATCGCGGCCCGGGTGGCGGCCGGGTCGCCGGTGTCGTCGGGGTCGACCCCGGCGATGACCAGGCCGCCCAGCTCTCCGGCACCGAGGGCGGCGACGATCGCGTCGGCGTCGCGGCCCGCAGCCTCGGGCAGGTGCGCGACGCCCCAGGCGGTGGCGACGTCGACCCGGGCCCGTGCGTCGCCGACCGGCCGGCCACCGGGCAGCAGGGTCGGCACACAGCCGGCCTCGAGCGCCCCGCGGTCACCCGCGCGGCGCGGCACCCACGCCAGCCGGGCGCCGGTCGAGGCGGCGACCTCGGCGGCGGCGCTCAACGCCCCCGGTACGACGGCCAGCCGCTCGCCGACCAGGAGCACCGAGGTGGCGTCGAGCTCGCCGGCGAGCGCCCGCAGCGCGGCCGGCTCGTCGCCGGGCGCCGTCGGGACCACGCGGGCGGAGACCTTGGTCAGGCCCCGGGTCGTGAACGGCGCGAGGCTGACCACCTCGGTGCCGCCGGCTCGGACCGACTTGCGCAGCCGCAGGAAGATCGCGGCCGCCTCGTCCTCGGGCTCCAGGCCCACGAGGACGACCTTCGCGGCCGCCTCGAGGTCGTCGTAGGTGACCGCGCCGCTGCCGGGGCCGGTCAGCACGACGTGGCTCGCCAGGAAGGCGGTCTCCTCGGCGGAGAGCGGCCGGGCCCGGAAGTCGATGTCGTTGGTGCCGAGCGCGACTCGGGCCAGCTTGCTGTAGGCGTAGGCGTCCTCGGTGCTGAGCCGGCCACCGGTCAGCACGCCGACGCCGCCGGCCTCCTTCGCGGCCGCGAGGCCGCGGGCCGCGACGGTGAAGGCCTCGGGCCAGGACGCCGGGCGCAGGCTGCCCCGCCCGCCATCAGGCAGAGTGTCACGCACCTGCGGGTAGCCGAGCCGGTCGTCGGCCTGCGCGTAGGCGAAGGCGAACCGGTCCTTGTCGCTGATCCACTCCTCGTTGACGTACCTGTCGTTGCCGGCCTGGCGGCGCAGCACCGTGCCGCGGCGGTGGTCGATCCGGATCGCGGACCCGCACGCGTCGTGCTCGGCGATGCCCGGCGTCGAGACCAGGTCGAAGGGCCGGGAGCGGAAGCGGTACTGCTCGGAGGTGAGCGCGCCGACCGGGCAGATCTGGATGACGTTGCCGGAGAAGTACGACAAGAAGGGCGCGTCCTCGGCGATGCCGATCTGCTGCTGGGCGCCGCGCTCGACGAGCGCGATGAACGGGTCGCCGGCGATCTCGTCGGCGAAGCGGGTGCAGCGCTGGCACACGATGCAGCGCTCGCGGTCGAGCAGCACCGTCGGCGAGAGGTTGATCGGCTTCGGGAAGGTCCGCTTCACACCGCGGTTGCGGTCGTCGGAGAAGCGCGACTCGCCGCGACCGTTGGACATCGCCTGGTTCTGCAACGGGCACTCGCCGCCCTTGTCGCAGACCGGGCAGTCGAGCGGGTGGTTGATGAGCAGCAGCTCCATCACGCCCTGCTGCGCCTTGTCGGCGACCGGGCTGGTGACCTGGGTGCTGACGACCATGCCCTCGGCGACCGGCAGCGTGCAGGAGGCCTGCGGCTTGGGGAAGCCGCGGCCGTTCCCCGCGTCCGGTACGTCGACGAGGCACTGGCGGCAGGCGCCCACCGGCGCGAGCAGCGGGTGGTCGCAGAACCGCGGGATCTGCACGCCGATCTCCTCGGCGGCGCGGATGACCAAGGTGTCCTTGGGGACGCTGACCTGGACGCCGTCGATGGTGACGGTGACCAGGTCGGTCTTCTCGATCTCGGGAGCGCTCACGCCGACACCTCCTGCCCGGCCCAGGCGGTCGACCTGGCGGGATCGAACGGGCACCCGCCGTGGGACAGGTGCGCAAGGTACTCGTCACGGAAGTGCTGGATCGAGCTGGACACCGGGCTGGTCGCGCCGTCGCCCAGGGCGCAGAACGAGCGGCCGAGGATGTTGTCGCACTGGTCGAGCAGCTGGTCGAGATCGGCCTCGCTGCCCTGGCCGTTCTCCAGACGGGTCAGCGCCTGCACCAGCCACCAGGTGCCCTCGCGGCACGGCGTGCACTTGCCGCAGGACTCGTGCTTGTAGAACTCCGTCCAGCGCAGCACCGCGCGGACCACGCACACGGTCTCGTCGAAGATCTGCAGCGCACGGGTGCCGAGCATCGAGCCGGCCGCGCCGACACCCTCGAAGTCGAGGGGTACGTCGAGGTGCTCGGCCGTCAGCAGCGGGGTGCTGGATCCGCCGGGGGTCCAGAACTTCAGCTGGTGGCCCTCTCGGACGCCGCCGGCCAGGTCGAGCAGCTCGCGCAAGGTGATGCCGAGCGGCGCCTCGTACTGACCGGGCCTGTGGACGTGGCCGGACAGCGAGAAGATGCCGTGGCCCTTGGACTTCTCGGTGCCCATCGAGCCGAACCAGGAGGCGCCGTTCTTGACGATCGCGGGGACCGAGGCGATGGACTCGACGTTGTTGATGACCGTCGGGCTGGCGTAGAGGCCGGCGACGGCGGGGAACGGCGGGCGCAGCCGGGGTTGGCCGCGGCGGCCCTCGAGACCCTCCAGCAGCGCGGTCTCCTCGCCGCAGATGTAGGCGCCGGCGCCGGCATGGACGACCACGTCGAGGTCGTAGCCGGAGCCGTGGATGTTCGTGCCGAGGTGGCCGGCGGCATAGGCCTCGGCGACGGCGGCCTGGACCCGGCGGATGACGTGGACGACCTCGCCGCGGATGTAGATGAAGGCCTTGTTGGCGCGGATGGCGTAGGAGCTGAGGATCACGCCCTCGACGAGGACGTGGGGGTTGCCCATCATCAGCGGGATGTCCTTGCAGGTGCCCGGCTCGGACTCGTCGGCGTTGACGACGAGGTACTTGGGCTTGGGGTTGTCCTGCGGGATGAAGGACCACTTCATGCCGGTGGGGAAGCCGGCGCCGCCACGGCCGCGCAGGCCGCTGTCCTTGACGGCGGTGATGACGTCGTCGGGGCTCATCGCGAAGGCGGCGTCGAGGGCGGAGTAGCCGCCCGTGCCGGCGTACGTCGCGAGCTTCCAGGACTGCTCGGCGTCCCAGATGTCGGTGAGGACCGGGGTCAGCGTGTCGGTCATGCGTCACCGTCCTTCTGCGGGGCCTCGACGGCGGGGGTGGCTGCCGGTTCGGGGGCGTGCCAGCCGCGCTGGCGGGCGATCTCGAGCCCGGCGAGGGACGCGGCGCCCGCCGAGGGTCCCTCGTCGACGCGGCCGTCGGGGAAGCCGGCGAGGACCCGCTCGGCCTCCCTCCAGGTGCACAGCTTGGGGCCGCGGGTCGAGCTGACCTCGTGGCCGGCGCGCAGCGCCTCGACCAGCTGGACGGCCGACTCGGGGGTCTGGTTGTCCATGAACTCCCAGTTGACCATCATCACCGGCGCGTAGTCGCAGGCCGCGTTGCACTCGATGTGCTCGAGGCTGACCGTGCGGGAGTCGCCCTGACGCTGGACGGCGACCTCGTCGTTGCCGATCTCGAGGTGGTCCTTGAGCCGCTCGAGGATGGCGTCGCCGCCCATCACCGCGCACAGCGTGTTGGTGCAGACACCGACGTGGTAGTCGCCGACGCCGTGACGCTTGTACATCGTGTAGAAGGTCGCGACGCCGTTGACGTCGGCGGCGCTGATCTCGAGGATCGCCGCGCACGCCTCGATGCCCTCGGGGGTGATCCGACCCTGCACCGACTGCACGAGGTGCAGCATCGGCAGCAGGCCCGAGCGCGGCTCGGGATAGCGCTCGGCGATCTCGCGCAGCTCGGCGAGCGTCTTGTCGTCCAGTGTGTTCGTAGCCATCAGCGGTCCACGCCTCCCATCACGGGGTCGATGCTCGCGATCGCGACGATGACGTCGGCGATCTGGCCGCCCTCGCTCATCACGCCCATCGCCTGGAGGTTGTTGAACGACGGGTCGCGGAAGTGCGCCCGGAAGGGGCGGGTGCCGCCGTCGGAGACGACGTGCGCGCCGAGCTCGCCGCGCGGCGACTCGACCGGGACGTACGCCTGACCGGCGGGCACCCGGAAGCCCTCGGTGACCAGCTTGAAGTGGTGGATCAGGGCCTCCATCGACTCGCCCATGATGTGGCGGATGTGGTCGAGGCTGTTGCCCATGCCGTCGCTGCCGATGGAGAGCTGGCTGGGCCAGGCGATCTTCTTGTCGGCGACCATGACCGGCGCGCCCTCGAGCCTGGCCAGCCGGTCGGCGGCCTGTTCGATGATCCTCAGCGACTCGTGCATCTCGTTGAGACGCACCCGGAACCGGCCGTAGGAGTCGGCGGTGTCCCAGGTCTGTACGTCGAAGTCGTAGGTCTCGTAGCCGCAGTAGGGCTGGGCCTTGCGCAGGTCGAAGCCGTAGCCGGCGCTGCGCAGGACCGGGCCGGTGAGGCCCAGCGCCATGCAGCCCTCGAGGTCGAGGTGGCCGACGTTCTCCAGGCGGGCCTTGAAGATCGGGTTCGCGTTGCACAGCGCGGCGTACTCGGGCAGGCGCTTCTTCATCAGGGCGACGAAGGAGCGGATCTCGTCGAGGGCGCCGGGCGGCAGGTCCTGCGCGACGCCGCCGGGGCGGATGAACGCGTGGTTCATCCGCAGGCCGGTGATCAGCTCGAACAGGTCGAGCACCAGCTCGCGCTCGCGGAAGCCGATCGTCATCACGGTCAGCGCGCCGATCTCCATGCCGCCGGTGGCGATGCAGA
Source organism: Nocardioides sp. S5-5 (assembly GCF_054954065.1). NCBI lineage: Bacteria > Bacillati > Actinomycetota > Actinomycetes > Propionibacteriales > Nocardioidaceae > Nocardioides > Nocardioides sp. S5-5. The sequence continues at coordinate 662,631 of NZ_CP199913.1, read as the reverse complement.
CCAGGTGGGAGGAGATCCGGTTGAGCTCCATGAGCAGGACCCGCATGATCTGGGCCTTCTCGGGGATCTGGTCCTCGATGTCGAGCAGTCGCTCGACGCCCAGCACGTAGGTCATCTCGTTGTAGAACGGCGAGAGGTAGTCCATCCGGGTGCAGAAGGTGACCCCCTGCGTCCAGGAGCGGTACTCCATGTTCTTCTCGATGCCGGTGTGCAGGTAGCCGATGCCGCAGCGGGCCTCGGTGACCGTCTCGCCCTCGATCTCGAGGATCAGGCGGAGCACGCCGTGGGTCGAGGGGTGCTGCGGGCCCATGTTGACGACGATCCGCTCCGCGGCATCGCCGTCACCCATGTCGGCAGCGATCTCGTCCCAGTCCTGGCCGGTGACCGTGAAGACCCTGCCCTCGGCGGTCTCGCTGGCGTCGGCGTAGAAGTCGGTGCTCATCAGTTGTAGCTCCTCCGCTGGTCCGGCGGTGGCACGCTGGCGCCCTTGTACTCGACGGGGATGCCTCCGAGGGGGTAGTCCTTGCGCTGCGGGTGGCCCGGCCAGTCGTCGGGCATCAGGATCCGGGTCAGCGCCGGGTGGCCGTCGAACTGGAGGCCGAACATGTCCCAGGTCTCCCGCTCGTGCCAGTCGGCCGCGGGGTAGATCGGCACGACGGAGGGCAGGTGCGGGTCGCTGTCCGGTACGGCGACCTCGACCCGGACCCGGCGGTTCCAGGTGAACGACATCAGGTGGTAGACGGCGTGCAGCTCGCGCCCGGCGTCGCCCGGGTAGTGGACGCCGCTGACGCCCGAGAGCAGCTCGAAGCGCAGGCTCGGGTCGTCGCGAAGCTTCCCGGCCACCTCGAGCAGGTGGTCGCGGTGGACGTGGAAGGTGATCTCGCCGCGGTGGATCACGACCTGCTCGATCAGCGGGTCGAGGACGTCGGCGACGGTGTCGAACCAGCCGCCGTAGGGGCGCTGCGCGGCACCGGGCAGGACCACGGGAGCCACCAGGCCGCCGTACCCGCTGGTGTCGCCGGAGCCCTTCACCCCGAACATGCCGTGGCGCTCGCCGACGGCACGGATCTCGACGCCGGGCTCGCCGAGCGCCTCGGGGGCGTTCTCGGGCGACTGCTCGGTGGCGGGCTGCTCGACGGACTTCTCGTCGCTCACCGCAGCATCCCCCTCATGTCGCTGGTCGGCAGCGCGACCAGGCCCTCGGCCTCGAGCTCACGGATCTGGGCCTGGCGGTTGGCGCCGAGCGGCGTGTGCTGGACCTTGTCGTGGAGCTTGAGGATCGCGTCGATCAGCATCTCCGGCCGCGGCGGGCAGCCGGGGAGGTACATGTCGACGGGAACGACGTGGTCGACGCCCTGGACGATGGCGTAGTTGTTGAACATGCCGCCGCTGCTGGCGCACACGCCCATCGCGAGCACCCACTTGGGCTCGGCCATCTGGTCGTAGATCTGGCGCAGGACCGGGGCCATCTTCTGGCTGACCCGGCCGGCCACGATCATCAGGTCGGCCTGGCGCGGACTGGCCCGGAAGACCTCCATGCCGAACCGGGCCAGATCGTACTTCGGGCCGCCGCTGGTCATCATCTCGATCGCGCAGCACGCGAGCCCGAAGGTCGCCGGCCAGAAGCTGGCCTTGCGCATGTAGCCGGCCAGGCCCTCGACCGTGCTCAGCAGGACTCCGCTCGGGAGCTTCTCCTCGATGCCCATCATCTTCCTCCCGTTGAGGGCCGCGAGGTGCGTGCACCGCCAAGGCGGAGGAGCGAAGGCGACCTGAAAAGCGAAGCGGTCGTCGAGCGACGACAACGCCGGCGGTGTGCGTGCATCGTGGTCCTCAATCCCAGTCGAGTCCGCCGCGGCGCCATACGTAGGCGTAGGCGACGAACACGGTGCCGATGAACAGGACCATCTCGATCAGCCCGAACCAGGCCATGGCGTCGAAGCGGACGGCCCACGGGTAGAGGAAGACGATCTCGATGTCGAAGACGATGAAGAGCATCGCGGTGATGTAGTACTTCACCGGGAAGCGACCCGTCAGCGCCTGGGGTGTCGGCTCGATGCCGCACTCGTAGGAGTCGTACTTCGCGCGGTTGTAGCGGCGCGGCCCGACCATCGTGCTCATGACGACCGACCCGACCGCGAACAACGCGGCCAGAGCCGCCAGCACCAGCACCGGCGTGTAGAGCTCCATGAGCCCCCCTCTCGTGACCTTGTGAACAGAATCACTAGTGGCGTGAAGCACATACTGCCACTGCTCCGGGGGCTCGTCACAGGGGGGTGCCGAAAGCCGCGCACGCCGCGCTCCGGGACCCGAAAACCAGCCCTGACCTGCGGATTTAATGCACGAGAGGGTTGCGTAATTCAGGAGGCGGTGGCCAACCACAGCAGGTGCCGCGCATCAGCGAATTTCGTCAGGCCGTGGCGCGGTGCAGCGCGACGATCCCGCCCGACAGGTTGCGCCACTGCGGCGTGGTCCAGCCCGCCTCGGCGATCAGGTCGGCGAGGCCGCGCTGGTCGGGCCAGGCCCGGATCGACTCGGCCAGGTACACATAGGCGTCGGGGGCCGAGGAGACGGTGCGGGCGACGGCGGGCAGGGCCCTCATGAGGTACTCGATGTAGACCGTGCGCCACGGCGACCAGGTGGGGTGGCTGAACTCACAGACCACCAGCCGGCCGCCCGGCTTGGTGACCCGGCGCATCTCGGCGAGCCCGGCCAGCGGGTCGACGATATTGCGCAGGCCGAAGGAGATCGTGACGGCGTCGAAGGTGGCGTCGCGGAACGGCAGCCGGGTGCCGTCGCCGGCGGTGAACGGCAGGTGGGGCAGCTGCCGCTTGCCGACCTGGAGCATGCCGATCGAGAAGTCGCACGGCACCACCGCGGCGCCGGCGTCGAGGAACGGCTGGCTGGAGGTGCCGGTTCCGGCGGCGAGGTCGAGCACCCGGTCGCCGTACGACGGGTCGACCGCGGCGAGCACGTCGCGGCGCCAGCGGCGGTCCTGCCCGAAGGACAGGATGTCGTTGGTCAGGTCGTAGCGCCGGGCGACGGTGTCGAACATCCGTCGTACGTCGGCGGGCTGCTTGTCGAGCTCTGCGCGGGCCACCGCGGCAGCCTAGTGGCCGACTCGGAGCCGCTCGTCGAGCAGGTCCCGGAGCTCGCGGTAGTGGCGCTCGGCGCCGGCCTCCTGATAGCTGCTGGTGTCGGCCATGGTGAAGCCGTGGGGCGCGTCGGGGTAGATCGCGCTGCGGTACGCCAGGTCGGCGGCCGTCAGCGCCTGCTCCAGCCGGGCGATCGCGTCGGGCGGCATCGAGGCGTCCTGGTCGGCGTGACCGAACACGTACGCCGCCCGCGATGCCGAGAGCGTGAGGTGCGGACTGTCCGGGGCGTCGGTGGCGAGCCGGCCGCCGTGGAAGCTGCCGACGACGGCGATGTCGTCGGGGCACGCGGCCGCGGTGCGGACGGCGACCGCGCCGCCCATGCAGTAGCCCGTGGCGCCGATCGGTCCGTCCGCGACGCCGTCGAGCGCTCGCAGCGCCGCGACGTGCTCGGCGGCGTCCGCGACGACCAGGTCCGGCGTCAGCGCCCGCACCCGGACCATCGCGAGCTCGATCGCCGCCGCGCGGACCTCGGGTACGCGCAGGTCGCCCTGCGGCGCGAGCTCGGCGGCGGTGCCGTCGCGGTGGAACAGGTGCGGCGCGAGGACGACGTACCCCCAGGCGGCGATCCGGTCGGCCATCGCCTGGATCTGGGGACGCAGCCCGAAGGCGTCCGCGAACAGCAGCACCCCGGGGTGCGGGCCCGGCCCCTCGGGGCGGGCGACGATCGCGTCCACGAGCTCAGCCCGCCCGCGTGAGGTCGAGGACCTTGTCGACGTACGACGCGACCTCGTCGGGCGTCAGGCCGTTGGTGTAGAGGTCGTAGGTGAGCCCGTCGACCTCCTTGCGGCACTGCACGCGGTAGTCGGCCGCCGTGGGCTTCTCGCCCGTGGGCGCGCCGGTGGTCTGGTCGTAGGGGTCGGTCCAGGCGACCGCGCAGTGGCTGCCGTCGATCTCCTCGAGCGTGTAGTGGGTGCCGGACTCGTCGACGAGGAACGGGCCGCTGGGGTTCACCAGACCGGCCTCGCCCGGGACGATGGTGACGGCGATCTGGGCCGGCACCGACGTGGAGCTGGTGGCCTCCGGCACGTCGATGTAGGCGCGCACCGCCGCGTCGTCGTACTGGGCGGCGAGAGCCTTCTGGGCCGTGGCCTCGGACTCCTCGGTCTCCTTCACGAAGGCGGCGTAGCGCTCGGCGTCCGCGCCCGTCTGCTCCTGGGTGACCTCCTGGAGCGCGACGAAGCGGTCGTCGAGCTTGGTCGGCAGCGCCGGCACGGCGGCGGAGGCGGTGTCGCCGACCGCCTTCGGGAGACCGACGCCGAAGCCCACGGCGACGGCGAGGAGGAGGACGCCGGTGGTGGCGCCCACGACGGTGGATCGAGCGATCGGCATCAGGCCATCATGCCGGGTCGACCTGAGCGTTGACTGATCGGGCCGCGCCGGGAGATCACAGGTCGGTGCCGTCGGCCAGCCGCACGTACTCCTGGTCGCCGGCCTCCAGGAACCGCCCGAACTGGGCGTCGGCGATCCCGAGCCCCTCCGGCGAGAACACCCGGTCGTGGATCGCGACAGTGCGCGGCGCGCCCACCGCGCGGGCGAAGTCGACGCCCTCGGCGACCCGCATCCACGGCGCGCACACCGGCGCCAGGAGCACGTCGACCGCCACTCCCGGCGGTTGCAGCGCGTCGCCCGGGTGGAAGAGCGTGGTCTCCCCCGCGGTCAGCAGGTACCCGCTGTTGTGGAAGCGCGGCAGCTCCGGGTGGATCACGGCGTGCAGCTCGCCCACCGCGCGCACCCCGATGCCGCCGATCGTCCAGGCCTCGTCGGGCGCGACGACGGTGACCCGCTCGAGCAGGTCGGGCGCGTGATCGCGGATCTGGGCGGCGACCGCGTCGATGGTGTAGATCGGCGCGTCCGTGGCCCGCAGGTGCTCAGGGTCGTAGTGGTCGGGGTGCTCGTGGGTGATCAGCACCGCGTCGACACCCTCGACGGACTCCCGCTGGCTCCAGACGCCGGGATCGAGGACGAGCGTCGTGCCGGCGTGCTCGAGCCGGACCGCGGAGTGACCGAACTTGGTGAGACGCATGCCGTCCAACCTACTGTGGTGCCTTGTGAGCTGGGGACGTCGCGTGGCGCTGGTGGTCGGGCTGGGTTTGGCCGGGTCGGGGTTGGCCGGGTTGGCGGTGCCACCCGCGCAGGCCGCCGGGACCGACCTGCACCTGGTCGTGCGTGGCATCGATCCCCAGGCGACGGTGACGATGGGCAGCCAGGCGTACTTCTCGGCGGTCGACGCCGCCCACGGACGCGAGCTGTGGACCTCGGACGGCACGACGGCCGGGACGCGGCTGCTCAAGGACGTCTACCCGGGCGCCGCCGGCTCCGTGCCGACCGACCTGGTCGTCGTCGGCAGCACGCTGTACTTCACCGCGGCCGACGGGACGAACGGGCGCGAGCTGTGGACCTCCGACGGCACCACCGGTGGCACCCGTGTGGTCGCGAACATCAACGGGAGCAACCAGGACTCGCTGTCCGGTGACGGTGCCGGGCTGACCGCCATGGACGGCCTCGTGTACTTCGCCGCCGACGACGGCACCCATGGACGTGAGCTGTGGAGGTCCGACGGCACGCCCGGCGAGACCACGATGGTCGCGGACATCGACGACCGCGGCAGCTCGATCCTCCCGACCACCGCCATGGCGGCGATCGGCTCCACGCTCTACTTCACCGCCGACGACGGCAACACCGGCACCGAGCTGTGGCGCCTCACCGGCACCGGCGCCTCCCCCCAGCTGGTCGAGGACCTCTACCCGGGTGACCATGAGGACACGATCGACGGCGAGAACGTCGTGAGACCCAACAGCTCGTGGCCGGCGGGGTTCGTCATCGACGGGAGCATCCTGTACTTCAGCGCCGACGACGGCGAGCACGGCCGCGAGCTGTGGAAGCTCGACGGCGGCACGCCCGACCTGGTCAAGGACATCAACTCCCACGAAAGCGATCCGTCGATCGAGTCCCTCGACGGACTCGCCGCGGTCGTCGACGGCGTCCTCTACTTCGCGGCCGACGACGGCATCCACGGCACCGAGCTGTGGCGATCCGACGGCACCGCCGAGCACACGGAGCTGGTGCGCGACGTCGTCGTGGGCGCCGACGGCGGGCTCAGCGGCTTCGCGCGCAGCGACTCCGCGGTGGTCGACGGCGTTCTCTACTTCCCCGCCGTCGGGCGCAACCAGCTCTGGTCGTCCGACGGCACCGACGCCGGGACCCGCCGCGTGGCCGACCTCGCTCCCAGTGCCCTGGCGGCCACGGGCAGCATCCTCTTCCTCACCGCCGACGACGGCAGCGGCACCGGCCTGTGGGTGCAAGGCGTGGCGGAGCCGAGCGCGCCGCCGACGCCGGATCCCGTCGTACCGACCGTCAAGCCCGCCTGCGTGGCGGCCACGACGGCCGCGGTGAGCGCGGCCGACAAGGTGAGGGTCGTCAAGGCCAAGCTCAAGAAGGCGAAGAAGAGCCACCAGACGGCCAAGGTCAAGAAGGCCAAGAAGAAGCTGGCGAAGGCGAAGAAGGCCGCCAAGAGCGCCAAGAACACCCAGGCGGCCGCCTGCGCCTGAGCGGCGAGCCCGGCGCGCTCAGCCGGTCTGGTGGTGGACGTAGCACCAGCGCCAGTCCTCGTCGGGCTCGACCGAACGCATCACCGGATGCTGGGTCGAGCGGAAGTGGGCGGTGGCGTGGCGACCCGGGGAGGAGTCGCAGCAGCCGACCTGCCCACAGGACAGGCACATCCGCAGCGCGACCCAGCGGGTGCCCTCGGCGAGGCAGTCGGCGCAGGCCGGCTCGTCCGGCGGATCGAGCAGGGGCGTGCCGGCGAGGTGCTCGCAGCCGTCGGCGCGCTGGGTGCGAGCGCTGTTGCGCAGGTCGGCCCGGACCGCCTCGGCCGCGTCGAGCATCGACTCCTCGACGTCGAGCATGGCCAGCACCTCGCTGACGATCTCCGAGGGCACCGACCCGGTGGAGCGGATCTCCAGCACCCGGCGGCGCTCGGCCTCGATCATGTCGCCGCGCCAGCGCGAGTAGAGGTCGCTGGGGCTCTCCTCGCCCTCGGTGGTGCCGAGCCGCTCCCAGGCGGCGAAGTTGCGCTGCTCGATGCGCTGGATGATGAGCGCGCGGACCTGGTGCGGGTCGTCGGAGTCGGCGGCGAGCTCGTCGAGCCGGTGGATGCCGGCCTTCGCGGCCTGCTGGAGCAGCGTGGCGCGGGCCAGCGCGTCGTCGTGCGGGTCGGGTGAGGGCACCCCGAGTCGGCGCGCGACGAGCGGCAGGGTCAGCCCCTGGCCGAGCAGGGTGCCGGCCACGACGGTGAACGCCACGATCAACAGCACCTCACGGTGGGCGGTGTCCTCCGGCACGGTGAACGCGGCGGCCAGGGTGACCACGCCGCGCATCCCGGCCCAACCGATGAGGAGCGAGTAGCGCCACGACCGCTGCTCCCCCGTCACCGGGTCCGGTCCGTGCCGCAGCAAGAACGCCTGGCCCGCGAACACCCACACCATCCGCAGCACCACGACCGCCACGAACGCGGCCGCACAGGCCGCGGCGACCGTCCCGGCGCCGAACTCGCTCTCCCCCACCTCGCCGAACAGCCAGTCGGCCTGCAGCCCGATGAGCAGGAAGACCGTGTTCTCCAAGACGTAGGCGATGGTGCGCCAGTTCATCCGCTCCGCGATCCGCGACTGCGCGGTCTGCAGCACCGGCGCGACGTGTCCGAGCGTCAGGCCGGCGACGACGACCGCGACCACGCCGGAGGCGTGGATCTCCTCGGCCACGATGTACGCCGCGAACGGGATCACCAGCGAGATGGCGGTGTCCATCAGCGGGTCGGTGATCTTCTTGCGGAGGAAGCCGACGACCACGAAGGTCAGCGCACCGACCGCCACCCCGCCCCCGGCGGCGAGCACGAAGTCGCGCCCGACCTGCCAGGCGGTGACCGTCGTACCGATGGCGGTGACGGCGGCGCGCAACGCGACCAGGGCGCTCGCGTCGTTGAAGAGCGACTCGCCCTCGAGGATCGTGACGATGCGTCGCGGCAGCCCGATCCGGCGGCCGATCGCGGTCGCGGCGACAGCGTCGGGCGGAGCGACGACGGCGCCGATCGCGAGGGCCAGCGGCCACTCGACGTCGGGGAGCACGAGGCGGATCACCGCCGCGACGCCGACCGTCGTGAACGCGACCAGGCCGACCGAGAGCAGCAGGATCGGGCGTCGGTTGGCGTTGAAGTCGACGAGCGAGGTGTTGACCGCGGCGGAGTACAGCAGCGGGGGGAGCAGGCCGAGCAGCACGACCTCCGGCTCGAGGCGCAGCTCCGGCACCCCGGGGACGTACGACGCCGCGACGCCCACCACGACCAGGGTCAGCGGCGCCGGGATCTCGACCCGCTCCGAGATCGCGGTGACGGCGAGCACCGTGGCCGCGATGGCCACGAGCAGGAAGGCGATCTCCACGTCAGGCTCCCTTGGTCGGCTCGGTGGCGAGCGCCCGGATCCGGAGGTCGAGCTCACGCCGCCCCTCGCGGGAGACGACGGCCTCGACGACCTCGATCCCGCCGTTGGGGGTGGCGAGGGCCTGCTCCAGCTCGGGACGAGAGGTGACCCGCAGGTGCGGGATCCGCGCGGCCGCGCAGACGCTGGCGAGGTCGTGGCCGTGGGGAGTGCCGAAGAGTCGCTCGAAGGACGCGGCGTGCTCGGGCGCGCCCTGCTCCAGCATCGAGAAGATGGCGCCCCCGTCGTCGTTCGGTACGACGATGGTCAGGTCCGGGCGCGGCTCGTCGGGCCCCAGGACGAGCGCGGTCTGGTCGTGCAGGAACGTCAGATCGCCCATCAGGGCGAGGTTCCGGGTGCCCTCGGGCCGGCCCAGCGCGGCCCCGATCGCGGTGCTGATGGTGCCGTCGATGCCGGCGAGGCCGCGGTTCGCGATCACCTTGCGGTGGGTGCCGACGGCGGGTGGGCGGACCATCAGGTCGAGGTCCCGGATCGGGCTCGACGCCCCCACGACCAGCAGACCGCCGGCGGGGAGGGCGGCGTGGGTGGCCGCCGCGACGTCGTACGGCGTGAGGGCGGGCTGCTCGGCGAGCAGCCGGTCGACCCGCCGACCGAGCTCCCGGTCGGCGGCGCGCCAGGCGTCGAGCCAGGCCGGGTCGTCGGGCTCGTCGCCGGTCCAGGCCGGGGCGCCGACCGCGGTGGATCCGGCCGGCCGAACCGGCCACACGCCGGGCGCCGGGACCACCAGCACCTCGACCTCGGCACGCTCCAGCAGCCCGCTCACCGGCCGCGACAGCGTCGGCCGGCCGAAGACCACCACCCGCTCGATCCGCTCGCCGAGCTCGGTGTCGAGCAGCAGGCGGTAGGTGCGCAGCGCGTTCTCGCCGGTCCGCGCCCCGCTCGACGGCTCGGCCAGCAGCGGCCAGCCCGCCGCCTCGGCCAGCTGCCGCGCCCGCGGGCCGGCGTCGTCACCCGCCACCACGACCGTCCGGGCTCCCGGGGTGAGCGGGTGCTCCCGTCGTACCGGACGATCTGGTCGTGGATCGGGTGAGATCACGACCATCTCGTCCGGTACGACGGAGACCCCCGGCACCAGCGGGGCGTCGAGCTGCAGGTTGAGGTGGACGACGTCGTCCCACCCGACCGGCACCGCGTCGAGCTCGGCGACGGTCGCTATGTCGTGGGTGGTGACCAGGGCGCCGAAGAGGCCGACCTGATCGGTCGTCTGGTTGGCGCCGGTGCCGCGCAGCCGGGCGGGGCGGTCGGCGGAGACGACGACCAGGCCGACACCGGCGTGGACGGCCTCGAGGGTGGCGGGGTGCAGGTTGGCGACGGCGGTGCCGGAGGTGGTGAGAACCGCCGCGCGCGCGCCCGACCTGGTCAGCCCCAGGGCCAAGAAGCCGGCGGTGCGCTCGTCGATGCGGGTGTGCAACCGGAAGCAGCCCGCCTGCGCGGCGACCCACAGCGCCATCGCCACGGGCGCGTTGCGGGAGCCGGGCGCGATCACGACCTCGCTCACGCCGGCCCGCCGGAGCCGGGCGACGAGGGCGTCCGCGAGCGCGAACGAGCTGTCCGTCATGGACCCAGATCCTTCCCCAGCGCCCGAACGGCGGCCAGCCGGGCCTCCCAGTGGGCGACCCGCGCGGGGCCGGCCGCGAGCTCGTCCAGCCGGGCCGCCGCCACCTGCGGACGTACGACGGGCAGCGCGCCGTCGACCGGAAGCAGGGAGTCGTCCACGACGTCGCCGGTGAGCAGCTGCACCGTGGCCAGGCCGCAGGCGTAGGGCAGCGCGGGCAGCGCGGCGGCGAGCGCGACGCCTGCCGCGATCCCGACCGAGGTCTCCAGCGCGCTCGACACCACGACCGGCAGGCCGATCCGCTCGGCGATCTCCAGGCAGGCGCGCACCCCGCCCAGCGGCTGCACCTTGAGCACCGCGATGTCGGCGGCGTCGAGCTCGCGCACCCGGTAGGGGTCCTCGGCCCGGCGGATCGACTCGTCGGCCGCGATCGGCACCGCGACCCGGCGCCGCACCAGCGCGAGGTCCTCGACGCTCGCGACGGGCTGCTCGACGTACTCCAGGCCTTTGGCGGCGCGGTCCAGCCGGCCGATCGCGGAGACCGCGTCGTCGACCGACCAGCCGCCGTTGGCGTCGACCCGGATCCGGCCGTCCGGCCCGAGGGCGTCGCGGACCGCCTCCAGCCGGGCCTCCTCGTCGGCCAGCGTCTGCCCGGGCTCGGCGACCTTGACCTTGGCGGTGCGGCAGTCGCCGGCGCGCGCGATCTCGTGCGCCCGCTCCGGCCCGACCGCGGGCACGGTCACGTTGACCGGGACCCGGTCGCGCACCGGCGCGGGCCAGTCGCCGGCCGCCGCCTCCTCGGCGCAGCGCAGCCAGGGCTCGGCGACCTGCGGGGAGTACTCCAGGAACGGGCTCCACTCCCCCCATCCCGCCGCGCCGCGCACCAGCGCCGCCTCACGCACCGTGATGCCGCGAAAGCGCGTGCGCATCGGGATCGAGACCACCCTCATCGGGCCACCAGCCCCAGCAGCGCCTGCCGGTCGGGCTTGCCGTTGGCCAGCAGCGGGATCGCGTCCAGCCGCACCACCTGGCGCGGCGCCCAGGCCCGCGGATGCGCCGCGGACACCCAGGCGCGCAGCTCGTCCAGTTCGGCGGGCCCCACGACGAAGGCGACGACGCGGTTGCCCCACTCCGGATCGGGCACGCCGAGCACCTCGGCCGCGCTCACGCCGCGATGCTCGCGCAGCCGCTCGGCCACCGCCGGCCCGGGCACGTTGAGCCCGCCGGTCACGATCACGTCGTCCACCCGCCCGATCACGACCAGCCGCCCGTCCTCATCGAACCGTCCGGCGTCCGAGGTCAGGAACCAGCCGCCGGCGATGAGGTCTGCGGTGAGGTCCGGGCGGCCGTCGTACCCGGTGAACAGGGTGGGTCCGGCGATCCGGATCCGGCCGCCCTCCCCCAGCGCGACGGCGACCCCGTCGAGCGGCAGCCCGTCGTACACGCAGCCGCCGGCGGTCTCGGCGGAGCCGTACGTCGCCACCACGCGCACCCCCGCCGCCTCCGCCCGGCTCCGCAGGGACGCGCCGATCGGCCCGCCGCCCAGCAGCACCGTGTGCGCCCGCCGCAGCGCGGCCAGGTCGTCTCGCGAGGCGAGCATCCGGGTCAGCTGCGTGGGCACGAGCGACACGAACCAGCCGTCCCCGGCGGGCCAGCCGTCGCGCTCCAGCAGGCTCGGGGTGTGCCCGGCGACCAGCGAGCGGACGACGACCTGCACCCCGGCGACGTACGTCGGCGGCAGGGCCAGCACCCACGGCCCGCTCGCGCCGAGCCGGGCCGCCGAGGCCCGCACCGAGGCGAGGACGGCCGCGCGCGCGAGCACCACCCGCTTCGGCGCACCCGTCGAGCCGGAGGTCTCGATCACCAGCGAGACGTCGTCGGGTCCGTCGAGCCAGGCACGCGCCTGCTCGACGACATCGGCGGCACGACTGCCGGGCGCCCAGGAATCCACACGACAGAACCTAGATGACCAACGCCAAGGGCTCGCACGATCCCTTGGCGCTACTCATCGAGCCGCAGGGAAAGGATGCATCCATCCCACCGGGCGGGCCGCCGGGCGGCACCTGACCCGCCTGGACGACGACACGACCCGGCCTGCTTGAATCGGCGGCTATGGCCACAGCAGCGCACTGGATCGCGGGCGCCCGCGTCCGCACCCTCCCGGCCGCGGTCGCGCCGGTCGTCGTCGGCACCGCCGTCGCGGTGTACGACGATCGCGGGGTCTGGTGGAAGGCGCTGCTCGCCGCCGTGGTCAGCCTGGCGCTCCAGGTGGGCGTCAACTACGCCAACGACTACTCCGACGGCATCCGCGGCACCGACGACGAGCGGGTCGGCCCGCTGCGCCTGGTCGGCTCCGGCCTGGCCACCCCCGCCGCGGTGAGGCGCGCGGCCTTCGGCGCCTTCGGCGTGGCCGCCGTCGCCGGCCTGGTCCTGGCCGCCACCACCTCGTGGTGGCTGCTGCTCGTCGGTGCGCTCAGCGTGCTCGCCGCCTGGTACTACACCGGCGGCAAGAGGCCCTACGGCTACCTCGGCCTCGGCGAGGTGATGGTCTTCGTCTTCTTCGGCCTGGTCGCCGTCGTCGGCACCACCTGGGTGCAGACCGAGCGCTGGGGGACGCCAGGCTGGGCCTCGGTCGCCGCCGGCGCGGGCGTCGGCGCGCTGGCCTGCGCGATCCTGGTCGCCAACAACCTCCGCGACATCCCCACCGACCGGGTCGCCGGGAAGATGACCCTCGCGGTGCGGCTCGGCGAGCGTCGTACCCGGGGGTTCTACGCCGTCCTCGTCGGGCTCTCCGCGGCCGCCGTGATCGTCCTCGCCGCCCTCACCACCTGGTGGGCGCTGGTCGGCCTGGGCTTCCTGCTCCCCGGCGTCGCAGCCGCCCGGATCGTCCTCAGTGGCGCCCAGGGCCCGGCACTCATCCCGGTGCTGCAGCGGACCGGGGTCGCCGAGCTGGCCTGGGCGGTGCTGGCCGGCGTCGGCCTGGTCGTGGGCTGATCCGGGCGGGCGGGCGCAGGTTTCTCAAGGGATGTCGACGAACCTGCACTGCCCTGGCCAAATTTGAACTGGGAAGTGCAGGGATGGCTGCATCCCTTGAGAAACCCGCAGCCGCATCGCCGACCTCAGCGCTCTCAGTCCTCGTCCTCGCGTGACCGCATCTCCTCGTACTTCTGGGTCATCCGGCCCGCCCGGTTCTCGACCTTCGCCGCGAACGCCGAGCGCTGCCGCTCGAGCAGGAGGTACGACGCGATGCCGCTGACCAGGAAGGCGATCACGATGACCCACAGCACGTTGACGGTGTCGGCGACGAGCAGCCACACACCGGCCACCACGCAGAACGCACCGATGAACAGGCCGGCCCGCAGGGCCGTGTAGATCCAGAACTCCCTCACCACTCCAGGTTAGGCCGGAAGTCCCCGTCCCCAGTCATCGGGAGGGGGCGCGATCTCACCGCCCACGGCCTACTCTGGAGACGTGAAGCTGTTGCTCGTCGTCCTCGTCTTCGCGGCCGTGACCTATCTCGCGGTCCGCTGGCTCCAGGACCACGGGTACGGCGACGACCAGCCCGCCCGGCGTCGGGTGCCGAAGCCGCAGCCGCCCAGCCGTCCGGTCGCCCCCGACGACGACGACGGCTTCCTGCGCGACCTCGAGTGGCAGCGCCGCCAGCAGGAGCGCCACCGCGATCAGCCCCAGCCGCCGGACACCCCCGACGCCTGAGCGGACGGCCCCTCAGGGAACGATGCGCTCGGCCGCGTACGAGTGCTGGCTGGTGGTCGAGAAGTAGTTGATCCCGATGAAGTTGAACCAGAGCGTGGCGACGCCGACCAGCGCGAGCAGGGCGGCCTTGCGGCCCTTCCAGCCGGCCGTGGCGCGGGCGTGGAGGTACCCGGCGTAGACGACCCAGGTGATGAACGCCCAGACCTCCTTGGGGTCCCAGTTCCAGTAGCGCGACCAGGCCTCGTGCGCCCAGATCGGGCCGGTGATGAGGACGGCGAAGGTCCACACCGGGAAGGCGAAGGCGTGGACCCGGTAGGCGAGGCGGTCGAGGGCGTCGAGCTGCGGGACCCGCTCCAGCCAGCGGCTCAGCGGGCGCTGCGCGGCGGCGGCGCGGCGCTCGGCCCGGATCCGGACGAGGTACATGATCGAGGCGATGCCGCCCAGGGTGAAGGCGCCGGTCGCGGTGATCGCGGACATCACGTGGATGACCAGCCACGGCGAGTTGAGCGCCTCGGTGAGTGGCGCCACCGCGTCGTAGAGCCAGATCACGGCGACCATCAAGGTCGCGACCACGAAGCCGACGACCAGCGGGCCCATCCAGCCGAGGCCGAACCTCTTGTAGAGCACGACGTAGAGCAGCGCCACGACGAAGGTGCCGGACAGGGTGAACTCGTACATGTTGCCCCACGGCACCCGGTTCGGGTCCGCGGCCATGCCGCGCCCGACCAGCGCCACGAGGTGGGCGGCGCAGGCGAGCGCGGTGAGCAGGATGCCGAGGCGGCCGAGGAACGCCGTCCGCTCGGCCCGCGGCCCGGGCTCCGGCGCCGCCGCGGCCGCACCCGCGCCGACCAGCTCCCGGTCGGCGGCCAGCTCCCGGTCGGCGGCCGGCTGACGCAGCGAGGCCCACTCGGCCAGGTAGACGACCAGGGCCAGGAAGTAGACGATGCCGGCCGTCGCGACGGCCTGGTTGCTCAACGTCTCCCACGCGGTGTTGCTCATGACTGCCTCACGTTCTCGGGTTTGTCCTGCAGCTGGTCGAGGGTGGCGGCGAGGATCTCGTCCATCTCACCATTGCCGGAGCGGTCCAGGACAGCCACCTCGACCCGGGTGCCGGTGCCGTCCCCGTCGGTACCGGCCGGGACCGCCCGCACCCACACCCGGCGCGGCCGGATGAAGAGCGAGCAGCACAGCCCGATCAGGGCGAGGATCACGCCGAGCAGCGCGATCCCCTTGCCCGGCGTCTGGCTGATCTGGACCCGGATCCACGGGTCGACCCGGTCGAAGGTCACCGAGCCGAGCCCGTCGGGCAGGTCCACGGTGTCACCGGGCTGGAGATCCACGCGCAGCGGCTTGCCGTCGGCGTCCTCGATCGGGGTGGCCTTGGCCTTGTCGAGGACGTAGACCGACTGCGAGCGACCGTCGTCGAGCCCGAGGTCGCCGGTGTAGGCGAGCATCGACAGGGTCGGGTTGAGGTCGTCGCCGAAGACGGTGACCGGGTTGCCGTCCTGCATCTCGAAGGACGGGAAGAACAGCCCGTCGAGCCCGATCTGGCCCGGCTTCGCGGTCGGCGCCTTCACGACGCCGTACGACAAGAAGCTGGCGTCGCGCGGCAAGAACACCGTCGGCCCGGTGTAGACGACCTCGCCGGTGCCGTCGCGCACGGTGATGACCGGCGCATAGCCGTGGCCGATCAAGAAGACGTCGGTGCCGTCGATCTCGAGCGGGTGGTTGACCTTGAGCTCGTACTTCTGCGTCTCGCCGTCGCCGACCCGGTAGCTCAGCGAGGCCTGGAACTTGCGGGCCTGGCCGAAGCGCGGGCCCTCCTTGAGCCAGTCGACGGAGAACTTGTCGACGGAGAACCGGAAGTTCCTCATCTGGCTCTGCCGGAACAGCCCGCCGGGCTTGAAGTCGTCGTACTGCGTGAGGTTGTTGCTGAAGGTCGTGCCCTGCACCAGGATCACGCCGCCCTGGTAGCCCCACAGGCTGCCCATGGCGACGCCGGCGAGCACGATCAGCACCGACAGGTGGAAGACCAGGTTGCCGGCCTCGCGGACGTAGCCGCGCTCGGCGGACACGAAGTCGTCGCCGTCCCCGGCCGCCCTCAGGCGATGGCGACGTCCGAGCACCCGCCGCGCCTTGGCGAGGACCTCGGCCGGCGCCTGGTCCGTGTCGTACGACGCCTGCACCGGCATCCGGGTCAGGTGCCGGGGCGCCACCGGCGGCTGAGCGCGCAGCGCGCGGTAGTAGACGAGCAGCCGCGGGATGATGCAGCCGACCAGCGACAGCACGAGCAGCAGGTAGACCGCCGAGAACCACGGGGAGCTGTAGACCGAGAACAGGTCGAGCCTCTCGTAGAGAGGCGTCAGCTTGGGGTGCTCCTCCTTCCAGCGGGTGACGGCGAGCGAGTCGACGTCGGCCTGCGGGATCACCGAGCCGGGGATGGCGGCCAGCGCGAGCAGCAGCAGCAGCAGCAGCGCGGTGCGCATCGAGGTGATCTGCCGCCACGTCCAGCGACCGAGCTCGCGCGCGGTCAGCTCGCCGGGCCGGCGCCCATGGGCACGACGCTCGTCGGTGTCGCTCATACGATGGTCTGTCCGAAGTCGACGGTGCGCAGCTGGGCCCACTGCACGATGTGGTCCCACCAGCCGGTGACCATCAGCAGGCCGATGGCGACCAGGAACAGGCCGCCGATCCGCATCACGGTGGCCTGGTGGCGGCGGACCCACCTCAGCGCGCCGACGGTGCGGTTGTAGGCCAGCGCCACGACCACGAACGGGATGCCGAGGCCGAGGGCGTAGCAGAGCGCGAGCAGGGCGCCGCGGGCGGCGGTGCCGCCGTCGGCGTAGGTCAGGTTGAGGATCACGCCGAAGGTCGGCCCCACGCAGGGCGTCCACCCGATCGCGAACAGGGCCCCGATGAGCGGCGCGGCGCCGAGCCCGACGCCCGGCAGCCTGTGGATGCGCACGTCGCGCTGCAGCCACGGCACGAAGCCCGCGAACACCAGGCCCAGCACGATCAGCACCACGCCGAGCACCAGGGTGATCACGTCCTGCCACCGCTGCAGGCGCGAGGCGAGCCCGCCGAAGGCGGTCCCGGCGAAGACGAAGACGACCGCGAAGCCGAGCACGAACAGCACCGAGCCGAGCAGCATCCGGCCCCGGCGCCGGCTCGCCTCACCCGCGGCCAGGTCGGCCCCGGAGAGGCCGGTGGCGTAGGACAGGTAGCCCGGCAGCAGCGGCAGCACGCACGGGGAGAAGAAGGAGACCAGCCCGGCGACCATCGCGACCGGGATGGCGATGCCGAGCCCGCCGGCGAGCGCCTGCTCGCGGAACCAGTCAGCCAT
This sequence comes from Nocardioides sp. S5-5, assembly GCF_054954065.1. Lineage (NCBI taxonomy): Bacteria > Bacillati > Actinomycetota > Actinomycetes > Propionibacteriales > Nocardioidaceae > Nocardioides > Nocardioides sp. S5-5. The sequence continues at coordinate 645,378 of NZ_CP199913.1, read as the reverse complement.
CGGACTCCGCCAGGGCGTCCTCGACCACGCTGGTCAGCGTGGTCTTCGACGGGATCGGCCCGTTGATCAGCGCCGCGACCCGGCCCTCCCGGTCGAGGACCAGCGTGGCCGGCGGCGCGTACGGCGCGTACTTGCCCATGTCGAGCAGGGTCTCGCTGCCGGGATCGTAGAGCGAGGGGTAGTCGACGCCGCGGTCGCGCTCGAACGCCGCCGCCGTCTCCGGCGCGAGGTCGCGGATGTTGATGCCGACGAAGGCGACCTGGTCGGGCTGGTCCTTGGCGAGCTCGTCCTCGGCCTCCACCAGCATCGGCATCTCGCTGCGACACGGTCCGCAGCCGGACCACCACACGTTGAGCACGACGACCTTGCCGCGCAGGTCGGTGACGTCGAGCGCCTCGCCCTGGACCGTCGTACCGCTGATGTCGAGGGGCTGCTCGCGGTCGGCGTCCTTGACGAGGACGACCTGCTGGTCGCCGTCGATGTACTCGAGGTCGCCGGTGCCCCCGATCCGGGAGCATCCGGACGCGAGGAGGACGACGCCGAGCAGGCCGGCGACAGCACGGCGGCGAAGCGGGCGATCCAGGCTCATGCGGGGGGCGTCCCCTCCGGCCGGTTCTCCTCCGGCGCGTCGCCGGCGGAGAACGGCGCGGCGATGTCCCCGGTCGGGATCAGGTCGATGGCGGGCTCGGCGTACGAGATCTCGACCAGCTCCTCGCCGGCGAAGCCGAACGACGTGATCGAGCACAGCGTGCATTGCCGCTTGCGCGGGTCGTGGAGGAAGGAGCGCCTCTCGGCGGCCAGGCGCGTGGTCCAGATCGGGAGCTGGTGGGACACCAGGACCGCCTCGTGGCCGGCGGCATCGCGGCGGGCGTCGTGGACGGCCGCCATCATCCGCTCGACGATCTGCTTGTAGGGCTCGCCCCAGGACGGCTTGAGCGGGTTGTAGAGATGGCGCCACAGCAGCGGGTTGCGCAGCGCGTTGTTGCCCTTGCCGAAGGTGAGGCCCTCGAACCGGTTGGCCGACTCGATCACCCGGGCCTCGCGGCCGACCTCGAGGCCGAGCGCGGCGGCCAGCGGCGCGGCCGTCTCCTGGGCCCGCTCGAGCGGGGAGGAGCGGATCACGGTGATGTCGTTGCCCTGGAGCGCCTCGGCGACCCGGTCGGCCATGGCCCGGCCGCGGGTGGAGAGGTGGAAGCCGTCGCGGCGCCCGTACAGCACGCCCCCCGGGTTGTGGACCTCGCCGTGGCGGACCAGGTGGACGACCGTGTCCGGGGTGCTCACCGGATCGCCTCCGCCGCCGCGCGCGCCGCCGCGGGCAGCGCGGCGAGGACCTGCTGGACGGCCCGGTCGTCGTGGGACGAGGAGACGAACCACGCCTCGAACGCCGACGGCGGCAGGTGGACGCCCTGGTCGAGCATCGAGTGGAAGAGCGCGGCGTACGCCGGCACGCTGGTGGCCTGCGCCTGCGCGAAGTCCGCCACGGGGCCCTCGGTGAGGAAGACCGAGAACATGGAGCCGGTCGACTGGATGACGTGGGGCAGCCCGGCAGCGGTGAACGCCTCGGCGACCCCCGCGCGCAGCGCGTCGGCGACGACGTCGAGACGGGCGTAGACCTCGTCGGTGGCCGCGGTGAGGGTGGCGAGGCCGGCGGCGGTCGCGACGGGGTTCCCGGCGAGCGTGCCGGCCTGGTAGACGGGGCCTTCGGGCGCGAGGTGGGACATCACGTCGGCGCGGCCGCCGAACGCCGCCGCCGGGAAGCCGCCGCCCATCACCTTGCCGAAGGTCATCAGGTCGGGGGCCCAGCCCTCGACGGCACCGTCGGTGCCCCACTGGCCTGCCTTCGAGACCCGGAAGCCGGTCATCACCTCGTCGCTGACGAACAGCGCGCCGTGGGCCCGGCAGGTCTCCGCGAGGAACCGGTTGAACCCGGGCGCCGGCGGGACGACGCCCATGTTGCCGGGCGCCGCCTCGGTGATCAGGCACGCGATCCGGTCACCGTGCTCGGCGAACGCCGCGGTGACCGCCTCGCGGTCGTTGTAGGGCAGCACCAAGGTCAGCTCGGTGGAGCTGGCCGGCACGCCCGGCGTCCCCGGGATCGAGAAGGTGGTCAGGCCCGAGCCCGCCGCGGCGAGCAGCGCGTCGACGTGGCCGTGGTAGCAGCCGGCGAACTTCACGACCACGTCGCGGCCGGTGAACCCGCGCGCGAGCCGGATCGCCGACATCGTCGCCTCGGTGCCGGAGGTGACCAGGCGCAGCCGCTCCACGGGCGTGCGCGCGACGATCGCCTCGACCAGGGCGACCTCCCCCTCCGTCGGGGTGCCGTACGACGTCCCGCGACTCACCGCCGCCTGCACGGCGTCGTGGACGGCGGGGTGCGCGTGGCCCAGGAGCATGGGCCCCCACGAGCAGATCAGGTCGACGTACTCGTTGCCGTCGACGTCGCTCAGCCACGGCCCGGAGGCGGAGCGGATGAACCGCGGAGTCCCGCCGACGGCGTTGAACGCACGGACCGGCGAGTTGACGCCGCCGGGGGTCACCTCACGGGCTCGGGCGAAGAGGGCCTCGGAGCGCGAGGTCAGGGGTGCGGACACCGCGCCATTGTCTCCGATGGGCCCCAATCGCCCTCATCGCGGTGCCTGCCTCGTGCATCACGCCCATAGCATGTTCACAGAGTTGTACGCGGGATCATGTGACACCCGTAACGCGCGTGTGTCACGATTCGTTGACTCGGTGCACAGGTGGGCACTGAGGGAGAGCCCGCGCGAACGGGCCAGATCATGGCCAGGGGAGAGAGTCACACATGTCGAGGAAGCGTCTGGGGCGACTGCAGCGCGTCGCCACGATCATTCCGCTCGCCTTGCTGTCCGCCGCGTGGACCGCATCGGTCGCCGGCATCGGCGGCATCGGGTCGCCCGTCCAGGCCGCCGAGACGCCCGGTCAGGTGACCGACGGCACCAGCGTCCCCGAGGAGTCCATCGAGGACCCCGCCAGCCTCTCCGACCCGGCCTCGGTCGAGGGCCTCGAGGACGGCAACGAGGCGGGCATCGTCTCCGCCGCCTCGACCAACGCCATCCCCGCCGCCGCCCTGGCCGCCTACCAGCGGGCCGAGACGGTCATCAACTCCGCCGACGAGTCCTGCAACATCACCTGGCAGCTCATCGCCGCCATCGGCCGCGTGGAGTCCAACCACGGCCGCCACGGCGGCAACGTCCTCGACAACGACGGCGTGGCCACCCCCGGCATCTACGGCCCCGCCCTCGACGGGCAGAACAACACCCAGGCCATCTCCGACACCGACGCGGGCGTCTACGACAACGACACCCAGTGGGACCGCGCGGTCGGCCCGATGCAGTTCATCCCGTCGACCTGGCAGGTCGTCGGCGTGGACGCCGACGACGACGCCGCCCGCAACCCGCAGGACATCGACGACGCGGCCCTGGCCGCCGCCGTCTACCTCTGCTCCGGCGACGGCGACCTCTCCACGGTCGTCGGCCAGCGTGCCGCGGTCTACCGCTACAACCACAGCCAGGCCTACGTCGACCTGGTGCTCAAGATCATGAACGCCTACCTCGAGGGCGACTTCACCTCGGTGCCGAACAACTCGACCGCCGCGGGCTATGTCGTCCCCGAGCCGCCGAGCTTCGACGTCAGCGGACCCGGCAAGTTCAAGAGCGGCAAGAGCTCCAAGAGCACCACCACCGGCGCCCCGTCCGCCGACCCGACCGTCCAGGCCCCGCCCGCGGACGCCGGCAGCGGTGGCTCCGGCAACAGTGGCAACGGCGGCACGGGTGGCGGCAAGGGCGGTACCGGCGGCAACGGCGGCGCCCCGTCCCCGTCCATCCCGAAGACCAACACCCCGCTCGACCCGGTCGTCGAGGGCGTCGACGACGGCGTGGGCGCGGTCACCTCGAACCTGATCAGCGGCGTGCTCGGCCTGCTCACCAAGCAGGACGCGGCGGCGGCCTGCCAGAAGGAGTACCCGAAGCTCACCCAGACGGTGCAGCTGCTGAACTGCCTGCTGAGCTACGGCCTCAAGCCGTAGCCCACCTCACGACCCACGAGAGCCCCGGCGCTGCCCCCCAGACCGGGGCTCTCGTCCTTTTTTCCTCACTCCACACCGGCAGCCACTAACGTGTGCCGCGGCCCCGCACCCCGGGGCCAGGAGGAGGGACCGTGACAGTCACCAGCCAGGACACCGAGCTGGCCGGCGTCCGGGTCGTGCCGCTCACCGGGCACGCCGACGAGCGGGGCCAGTTCGTCGAGGTCTTCCGCGACGAGTGGCCCCTCGACGTGCGCCCGGTGCAGTGGAACGCGGTGCGCTCCCACGCCGGGGTGCTGCGGGGCGTCCACGTCCACGTGACCCACCACGACTACCTCACCGTGCTCGCCGGCACCCTCGTCCTCGGCCTGTACGACCTGCGCCCCGACAGCCCGTCCGCCGGCCGCTCGGCGATGCTCACCATCGAGGCCGACGCTCCGCTCGCCGTCGCGATCCCGCCCGGTGTGTGCCACGGGTTCTGGTTCCCGGTGCCGAGCGTGCATCTGTACGGCGTCGACCGGTACTGGAACGTCACCGACGAGCTCGGCTGCCGCTACGACGACCCGGCGCTCGGCCTGGACTGGCCGCTCGACACCGAGCCGCTGCTGTCCGAGCGCGACCGGGTCGCCCCGGACTTCGCGACCATGCGGGCGTCGTACCTCGAGGCGAGCTCGCGGTGAGCGCGCCCGTCGTCGGCCTGGTCGGCTTCGGCCGCTGGGGCCGGCTGATCTTCCGCGACCTGCGCGCGCTCGGCGCCGAGGTCCACGTCGCGGTGCCGTCGGAGGCCTCGCGGGCTGCCGCGCTCGCGGCCGGCGCCGCCTCGGTGGTCGCGGCTGCCGGGGACCTGCCGGAGGCCGACGGCTACGTGGTCGCGCCGGTCACCGTGCGCCACGCCGCGTGCGTGCGCGCGCTGCTCCCCCGCGGGCGGCCGATCTTCGTCGAGAAGCCGCTGACCGCCGACCCGGAGACGGCCGCCGAGCTGGTCGCGGCCGCCGGCGAGCGGATCTTCGTGATGGACAAGTGGCGCTATCACCCCGGGATCGTGGAGCTCGCCCGGCTGGCCCGCAGTGGCGCCCTCGGCCCGATCCGGAGCATCACCAGCCACCGGCTCGGCTGGGGCAACCCGCACCGCGACGTCGACGCCGTGTGGATCCTGCTCCCCCACGACCTGTCGATCGCGGTCGAGATCCTCGGCCGGGTGCCCCAGCCGCGGTTCGCGGCCGCCGCGGACGCCTCCGGCAGCGGGCTGCTCGCGGTGCTGCGCGACGAGGACGGCCCGCTGGTCACCTGCGAGGTGTCCGCGGACCACCCGGTGAACCGTCGTACCGTCGTCGTGGTCGGCGAGCACGGCTCCGGGCAGCTCGCGGACTCGTGGGACGACCGGATCGTGCTCGCCGGCACGGTCGACGGGGTCGCGATCACGCCGGAGACCCGCGAGCGCGCGGTCGGCGCCGAGCTGCCGCTGGAGGCCGAGCTGCGGGCGTTCCTGGAGCACCTCGCCGGCGGCCCGCCGCCCCGCTCGAGCGCGAGCGACGCCCTGGCCGTCGTCCGCGCCATCTCCGCGCTGCGCACCATGGCCGGCCTCCCGGGAGCGACCGGTTGAGCGAGCCGACCGGGTTCACCGTCCTGTTGCCGGTGCATCGCCCGCCGGCGCTGCTGCCGCTGGCGATCGAGTCGGTGCTGGCACAGACCGTCACCGACCTCGAGCTGGTCGTGATCTGCGACGGCGCGCCGCCCGAGACGGCCGCCTGCGCCCGGGGGTACGCCGAGCGCGACCCGCGGGTCCGCGTGCTCGACCTGCCCAAGGGCGAGCGGCACGGGGAGGCGCACCGGCACCGGGTGCTGGCCGAGGCCACCCGCCCGCTGGTCGCCCAGATCGCCGACGACGACCTGTGGTTCCCCACACACCTCGCCGAGCTCGGTCGACTGCTCGCCGACGCCGACTTCGGCAACCTGCTCCAGGCCCGGCTGACCCCCGAGGGCGAGGTCTCCCTCCACGTCGGTGACCTGGCCGACCCGGCGATCCGGGAGCGGCTTCGCACCGAGCGGTTCAACTTCTTCGGGCCGAGCGTGGCGGGCTACCGGCTCGCGGCGTACCACCGTCTGGTCCACGGTTGGGAGCCCGCACCCACCGACGTGTGGAGCGACCTGCACATGTGGCGCGCCTTCCTCGACACCCCGGGCCTGCGGCTGGCGACCCGGTTCGCGGTCGAGGGGGTCAGCCTGCCCGCCGCCGAGCGCGCCGACGCCGACCTCGCGCAGCGCGCGGCCGAGAACCGCCGGATCGCCGCCGACCTGATCGGCTCGGAGCCGGCTCGGCGCGACTTCCGGGCGCGCGCGTTCGCCGACCTGGGGGCGAGCCTCGCCATGACGACCGCCCACTCCGGGCAGATCCGCGCGGCGCACGACGAGGCGGTCGCCGAGGTCGCGAACCTGTGGACCCACCTCGAGGGGACCCGCGAGGCGCTCGATCTCCAGACCGCCCGGGCCGAGCGGAAGCGGAGGGCCAACCGGCGCCTGCGCGCCCGCAACCAGGCCCTCACCGAGGAGCTGGCCGCCCTCAGGAGCGGCGGAGCAGCCCGGCGGCCTCGGTGGCCCAGTAGGTGAGGATGATGTCGGCGCCGGCACGCCGGATCGAGGTCAGCGTCTCGATGATCGCGGGCTCGCGGTCGATCCAGCCGTGGGCGGCGGCCGCCTCGAGCATGGCGTACTCCCCCGAGATGTTGTACGCCGCCGTCGGGATGCCGAGCTCGCCCGCCGCGTCGGCCACCCGGCGCAGCACGTCGAGGTAGGCCAGGGCCGGCTTCACCATGACGACGTCGGCGCCCTCCTCGATGTCGAGCAGGGCCTCGCGGACACCCTCGTTGGCGTTGCGGCGGCCGTCTTGCTGGTAGGTCCGGCGGTCGCCCTCCAGCGAGCTGTCGACCGCCTCGCGGAACGGGCCGAAGAAGGCCGAGGCGTACTTCGCCGAGTAGGCGAGGATCCCGGTGTCGGTGAAGCCGGCCCGGTCGAGGGCGGCGCGGATGACCGCGACCTGGCCGTCCATCATGCCGCTGGGGCCGACCATGCCGGCGCCGGCCCGGGCCTGCACGACCGCCATGTCGGCGTACCGCTCCAAGGTGGCGTCGTTGTCGACCCGCCCGGCCGCGTCGAGGACGCCGCAGTGGCCGTGATCGGTGAACTCGTCGAGACACAGGTCGCCCATCACGACCAGCGCATCGCCCACCTCGGCGACCACGTCGGCGATCGCGACGTTGAGGATCCCGCCGGGGTCGGTCGCGCCGGTGCCGGCGGCGTCCTTGGTCTCCGGCACGCCGAACAGCATGATCCCGCGCAGCCCCGCCTCCGCCGCCTCGAGCGCCGCCTTGCGCAGCGAGTCGCGGGTGTGCTGGACGACGCCCGGCATCGAGCTGATCGGCGTCGGCTCGCTCGCGCCCTCGCGGACGAACACCGGCAGCACCAGCTGCTCGGGCCGCACCGCGACCTCGGCGACCAGGTCGCGCATCGCCGCCGAGGTCCGCAGGCGACGGGGACGGACGATCGGGCGCAGGATCTCGTTCACGCCTCCGAGTCTAGGAGTGCCAGCGCGCGAGCCACTGGGTGGCGCCCCCGCCCTGCATGGGGTCCGTGCGCTGGCCGACAGGCGTGTCCCACAGCAGATAGCCCTCCGGCGTCGGGCCGCCCAGGGAGTACGACGACACCGCGTCGCTGACGCGCACGAACCGGCCGCTGTCGAGCTCGTAGACGTAGGTCCCGGCCTCGTCGCGCTCGTAGGAAGCCACCTGGACCAGGCCGCCGTGGACGCCGCCGCCGATGCCGTCGCCCTGGATCGTGGTGATCGTCCGGCCGTCCAGGTCGAGCACCTGGATCCGGTCGTCGCGGCCGTCGTCGTAGGTGCCGCAGTACTGGCTGAGCACGATCCGGTCCTCGCTCGCGCCGAAGCCCAGCAGGTTGCACCGCTCACCCGACCTCGGGTCGAAGTCGTGCTCCGCGCCGGTCGCGAGGTCGCGGACGTGGATGCGCTCGTTGATGCCGTTGGTCGCCGCCGTCCAGACCATCGCGTCGTCGGTGAACGCGACGTCGCCGACGCGCAGGTGCTCGTCGCGCACGTCGGCCGGGTCGGTCAGCGACACCGACCACAGGTCATAGGTCTCCCCCGTCGCGCCGGCGTCGTCCGCCTCGCCGTCGGGCCCGGTCGGCCAGCCGCCCGGGGGCGGCGACCCGGCGGTGGCGGGCACGCCGACGTACAGGCGTCCCTGGGCACCGAGCTCGGCCTGGAACAGGTCGGCCGTCGCCGGGAGCCCGGGCCACTCGACGCTCGACCAGGTGCGGGCGGCACGGTCGAACACGAACGCCCGGACGCCCTCGCCGGACTGCTTCTCGAAGGACAGCAGCACCAGCCGGTCGGCGCTCAGCTCTGCCGGCCAGGCCTGGATCTCCTCGCCGAGGGACGGCAGCCAGTCCTTCGCGCCGGTGGCGGGGTCGAGCAGGGCGTACCGCACCTCGTTCCCGGGCCCGTGCGGACCGTCGCGGAACAGGATCAGCCCGTCGTCGGTGACGCCGTCGTAGTACTGACCGTTGGCCGCGTCCAGGTCCTGGTTCGTGTACCGGGACACGACGGTGAAGTCGCCGCCCTCCGTGGCCGGCCGGGCGTCGGCGAGCCGGACGACCGGCCCGTCCGGACGCGGTACGACGCTCGTGGCCGGCGTGTCCCGACCGTCGGCGCCACCGCCGACCAGGGTGCCCACGGCCACCGCGCCGACCGCCACGGCGGCCACGCCTCCGGCGAGCCGTGCCCGGCGTCGTCGTACCCGCTGACGGCCGCCGGCGAGCACGGCCGCCAGGTCGATGTCGTCGGCCGGCGGGGTCGCCGCCGCCTCCTGCAACAGGGCGCGCATCTCGTTCACCATGTCCGCATTCCTCCCAGGGTCAGCTCGCCCAACGACGAGTCCTCGAACACGGAGCGGAGCCGATCCAAGGCACGCGCGGTCTGGCTCTTGACGGTGCCCTCGCTGCAGCCCAGCGCCTTCGCCGTGTCGGCGACGCTGAGGTCGTCGAAGTAGCGCAGCACCACGCACGCCCGCTGCCGCGGCGGCAGCCCGGCCATCACGCCCAGCAGGGTCTCCCGCGCGCTCACCAGCTCGGCGACGTCGATCCCGTCCGGGCGCTGGTGGTCGGGCTCGACGACCAGCTCGGTGCTCGCCCGCCGCCGCGCGTGGTCGAGCACCACGCTGACCAGCGCCCTGCGGGCGTAGGCGTACTCGCGCCCGGCCCGGGTCAGCCGGGGCCATGCGACGTACACCCGGATCAGCGCGTCCTGGACGTGGTCGGCCGCCCGGTCCCAGTCACCGCACAGCAGGTACGCCGTCCGGCGCAGCCGGTCGCGTGCCCCCTGGGCGAAGGCGACGAACTCGTCCTCGTCCCGCTCACGCATCGGTCATCCGCTCCATGCCGCACCCAACGTGGTGACCACCTCCCCAGGTTGCACCGACCCGGCACAAAACTGCTCCGGAATGCCGCCGACCCGGCGCAAAAGTGTCACTTTTGCGCCGGGTCGGCGGGGTTGGGGAGCAGGTTTGCGCCGGGTCAGGCCTTGCGACGACGAGCCGACGGCTTACGGTCACTCGGCTTGGTGACCGGCTCGCCGGCCTCCAGCATCGCGGCCCGGCGGCTGGCACCGAAGCCGGCGAGGGCCTCGACGAGCAGCTCGACGTCCGGCTTGGGCGCCAGTACGTCGACCCGCAGGCCGTGCTCCTCCGCCGTCTTGGCCGTGGCCGGCCCGATCACCGCGATGATCGTCGAGGGGTGCGGCTTGCCGGCGATGCCGACCAGGTTGCGCACCGTCGAGGACGACGTGAACACGACCGCGTCGAACTTGCCGGTCTTGATCGCGTCGCGGGTCGGCGCCGGCGGCGGGGCGGCCCGGACGGTGCGGTACGCCGTGACGTCGTCGCACTCCCAGCCGAGGTCGATCAGGCCGGCGATCAGGTTCTCGGTCGCGATGTCGGCACGCGGCAGGAACACCCGGTTGATCGGGTCCAGCTGCTCGTCGTACTCGGGCCAGTCCTCCAGGAGGCCGGCGGCGGACTGCTCGCCGGAGGGGACCAGGTCGGCGCGCAGGCCCCAGTCGGCGATCGCCTGGGCGGTCTTCTCGCCGACGGCGGCGATCTTGAGGCCGGAGAAGGCGCGGGCGTCGAGGCCGTACTCCTCGAACTTCTCGCGCACCGCCTTGACGGCGTTCACCGAGGTGAAGGCGATCCACTCGTAGCGGCCCTCGACCAGCCCGCGGACGGCCTTGTCCATCTGCTGCGGGTTGCGCGGCGGCTCGACGGAGATCGTGGGGACCTCCTCCGGGACGCCGCCGAACTCGCGGATCCGGTTGGACAGCGACGCGGACTGCTCCTTGGTGCGCGGCACCAGCACCCGCCAGCCGAACAGCGGCTTGGTCTCGAACCAGGACAGCTTCTCGCGCAGGTCGACGACGGCGCCGATGACCGTGATCGCCGGCGGGGCGATCCGGGCGGCGCGTACGTCGGCGGCGATGTGCTCGAGCGTGGAGGTGATCGTCTCCTGCTCGGTGGTGGTGCCGACCCGGGTCATCGCGACAGGGGTCTGCGGCGAGCGGCCGATCGCGATCAGCTGCTTGGCGATGTCACCGATCTGGCCGACGGCGGAGAGCAGCACCAGGGTCGGGGTGTCGGCGTACCGGGTCCAGTCGACCTTGTCGCCGCAGGTCACCACGGCCACCTCGCGGTGGTCCTTGGTGGTGAGCGGGATGCCGGCGTACGCCGGGACCGCACCGACCGAGGAGACGCCCGGGACGACCTCGAACGCGAGCCCGGCCTTGGCGACCGCCTGGGCCTCCTCGGGACCGGACGCGTAGAGGAAGGGGTCGCCGCCGAGGAGGCGGACCACGCGCACGCCGCGCTTGGCCTGCTTCACGACCACCTTCGCGCGGGCGGCGTGGGTCAGCGGCTGGCCGTCCTCGCCGAAGCCGCCGTCGATGATCTCCGGCTCGGGAGCCGGCTCGTCGCCGACCTGCTCGGCCCGGGCCCGGACCACCGCGACCAGGTCGGCATGACCCGGCTCCTCGGTGATCACGACGTCCGCGTCCTCGATCAGCCTGACGGCCCGCACGGTGAGCAGGTCGGGGTCGCCGGGGCCGGTTCCGACGAAGGCCGTGAAGCCGGGGCCTCCGGAGTGGACCTGGGCGGCGGCGGGAGTCGAAGCAGCCTTCTTGGCTGTCGTGGCTCGCGTCATGGGTTGGGCACCTCTGCAGATCGTGCGGACGGGTGGGAGTTCGGGTCGTGGGAGCTGTTCAGCTGGGTCATCAGCTCGTCGGCGCCGTCGGTCAGCATCTCGGCGCCGAGGTCGCCGCCGAGCTTCGCGGCCGCGGCGGGCCAGGAGGCGGGATCGGCGCCGAGCTCGGCCGACGCGGAGCGGCGTACGGCGAGCGCGCCGTCCTCGCTCAGCACGACGGCCCGCAGCCACAGCTCGGGACCGTCGTCGCCCTCGGCGACCTCGGCGAGGGCGCCGATCGGCGCGGCGCAGCCGCCCTCGAGCGTGGCCATCAGGGTGCGCTCGGCGGTGACGGCCGCGTGGCTGGCGGGGTCGTCGAGCCGGGCGAGCAGCGCGCGGGTCTCGGCGTCGCCGGCCCGGCACTCGACGGCCAGCGCGCCCTGGCCGGGAGCCGGCAGCACCTGGAGCGGGTCGAGCACCTCGGTGACCTCGTCGAGCCGGCCGAGCCGGGCCAGGCCGGCGCGGGCGAGCACGACGGCGTCGTAGCTGCCCTCGGCGATGCGGCCGATCCGGGTGTCGACGTTGCCGCGCACCCCGACCAGCTCGACGCCGAGGCCGAGCGCCTCGATCTGCGCGACCCGGCGCGGGGAGCCGGTGGCGACCCGGCTGCCCTGCGGCAGCTCGCCGAGGGTGAGGCCGTCGCGGGCGACGACGACGTCGCGCGGGTCCTCGCGAGGCGGCACGGCGGCCAGCGCGATGCCCTCGGTGCCGTAGGTCGGCAGGTCCTTGAGCGAGTGGACGGCGACGTCGACCTCGCCGGCGAGCAGGGCGTCGCGCAGCGCGCTGACGAAGACCCCGGTCGAGGGAGCACCGGCCAGCGGGACCCCGCTGGCCTGGCTACGGTCGCCGTCGGTGGTGATCTCGACCAGCTCGGTCGGGGTCCCGAGCGCGGCGAGGGCGTCGGCGACGTGACCGGACTGGGTGGTGGCGAGGGTGCTGCGGCGGGTGCCGATGCGCAGGGTCATGACCGGCCCTCCTCGCTGACGACGGGACGGGTGACGGCGTCGACCGCGTCGGGGTCGAGCGCGAACAGCTCGGCGAGCGCGGCGGCGTACGAGACGGCACCCTGCTCGTTGGCGAGCTCCTTGACCCGGACGGTCGGCTCGTGGAGCAGCTTGTCGGCGACCCGGCGCACGGTGTGGCGGATCTCCTCGCGGGTCGCCTCGTCGAGGTCGGGCAGCCGGCCCTCGAGGCGGGTCATCTCGGCGTCGACGACATTGGTCGCCATCGAGCGGAGCGCGACGACGGTCGGCGTCACGCTGGCCTGGCGGCGAGCGGCGAGGAAGGCGGTGACCTCCTCGCCGAGGATCCGGCGCACCTCCTGGACCTCGCGGCCGGTGGCGCCGCCGTGGAGCAGGTCGGCGAGCTCGGCGAGCCCGACGCGTCGTACGCCGGGCAGGTCGGCGACGTCGGGCGCGATGTCGTGGGGCAGCGCCAGGTCGATCAGCGCCAGCGGCCGCTCGCTGCCGGGACGCACCCCGGTCAGCAGCACGCGGTCGATGATGGTGCCGGACGAGCCGGTGCAGCTGATCACGATGTCGGCGCGGGCCAGCTCGTCGCCGAGGTCGGCCAGCCGGACCGCCTCGCCGGAGTACTGCACGGCCAGCCGGACCGCCCGGTCCACGGACCGGTTGACGACCGAGAGGTGCCCGGCGCCGAGACGGCTGGCCGTCGCGGTCGCGAGACCGGCCATCGCGCCGGCGCCGACCACGACGACGTACTTGCCCTCGACGGCGCCGACCACCTTGGCCGTCTCGTCGAGCGCCGCGCTGACCAGGGTCGGCGCGACCTGGTCGATCTCCGTCTCCGCGCGGGTGCGCTTGCCGACGCGCAGCGCCTGCTGGAACAGGTTGTTGAGGGCGGACCCGACGGTGCCGAGCTCCTGGCCGCGGCGCAGCGCCTCGCGGGTCTGGCCGAGGATCTGGCCCTCGCCGACCGCCATCGAGTCGAGTCCGGCCGCCACCTGGAACAGGTGGGAGATCGCGCCGTCGTCGTAGTGGACGTAGAGGTGCGGCAGCATCGTCTCGGTCGTCTCGCCGGCCCGGTCGACCAGGAGGCGGGAGATCTGCTCGATGCTGCCGTGGAAGCGCTCGACCTCGGTGTAGATCTCGAGCCGGTTGCAGGTCGCGATCACGGTCGCCTCGCTGACGTGCTCGCACGACGCGGCGTCGGCGATCAGCTTGTGGACGCCGTCGCGGTCGAGCGCGACCCGCTCCAGCAGGGAGACCGGCGCGGAGTTGTGGGAGATCCCCACCACCAGCACACTCATGCGGCACCTCCGTCGCCGGCGGCTTCGGCGCCGTTGGCCTTGCGCTGCTCGTGGTAGGCGAGGATCTGCAGCTCGATCGACAGGTCGACCTTGCGCACGTCGACGCCCTCGGGCACCGCCACCACGGCGGGCGCGAAGTTGAGGATGCTGGTGATGCCGATCGCGACCATCCGGTCGGCGACGTCCTGCGCGGCGAAGGCCGGTGTGGCGATCACGCCGATCGCGACGTCGTGGTCGCGGACGATCTCCTCCAGCTCGTCGAACGGTCGTACGACGACGCCCGCCACCGTCTGGCCGACCAGCGCGGGGTCGGCGTCGAGCAGCGCCACGACCCGGAAGCCGCGGCTGCGGAAGCCGGAGTAGTTGGCCAGCGCGTGGCCCAGGTTGCCGATGCCGACGATGACGACCGGCCAGTCCTGGGTCACCCCGATCTCGCGGGCGATCTGGTAGCGCAGGTAGTCGACGTCGTACCCGACGCCGCGGGTGCCGTAGCTGCCGAGGTAGGAGAGGTCCTTGCGGAGCTTCGCGCTGTTGACGCCCGCGGCGGTCGCGAGGTCCTCGCTCGAGCAGGTGCGGATCCCGCTGTCGGCCAGCGCCGTCAGTGCCCGCAGGTAGACGGGCAGGCGGGCGACCGTGGCCTCCGGGATGACCCGGGCGGCATCCGTCGAACTCCGTGTGGTCACAGCTCCACTTTCCAGCCGCACGATCAGGCGTCAATCACGCGACCAGATCACTGTAGGAGTTTGTGAACGTGGGAACAAAATGGACGAAAGGCCCCGGCATCAGGTACAGGGACGCCCCGTGGTAGACGGCGCCGGATCGGCCGGCTGTCCGAGCGACGCGAGCACGGCAGCGTGGCGCGAGGAACGAGCGACGCGCTCGCGCCCTTCAACTCAGCGCTGCGCGCAGCCGGTCGGGGCTGACTCGCCAGAAGTCGTGCTGGCGACCGTCGACGAAGGTCACCGGGATCTCGTTGGCGAAGCGGTCGGCGAGCGCCGGGTCGTCGTCGATCGACAGCTCCTCGTAGGACTCGCCGAGCTCGGCGCAGACCGCCTCGATCACCGCACGGGCGTCGTCGCACAGGTGGCAGCCGGGGCGGCTGTAGAGCGTGACCCGCGCGGTCATTCGAGGATCCCCAGCGCCTTGCGCCGCTCGGCGCCGCGCAGCACGCCCTTGCGGATCTTTCCGGTCACGGTGCGCGGCAGGGCGGCGACGACCTCGACCCGCACCGGCCTCTTGTACGGCGCCAGGTGCTCCTCGGCCGCGGCCCGCACCGCGCCCACCAGCTCCTCGGCGGCGGCCCCGGCGACCTCGCCGGCCGCGGGCACGACGTACGCGACCACGGCCTCGCCGGTCTGCTCGTCGGGTACGCCGAGCACGGCGGCCTGGCGCACGCCGGCGACCTCCTCGAGCACCGTCTCGACCTCGGTCGGGTAGACGTTGAAGCCGGAGACGATGACCAGCTCCTTGACCCGGTCGACGAGGAACAGGTCGCCGTCGGCGTCGAGGAAGCCCACGTCGCCGGTGGACCACCAGCCGTCCTCACCCGGGCCGTCGGCGCCGTCGGGCCAGTAGCCGCTGAACAGGTTGCGGCCCCGGATCTGGATCTCGCCGGGGTCGTCGACGGCGGCGGCGTCGAGCGGCACCCTCTCGTCGTCGACGAGGCGGACGTCGATGCCGTCGAGCGCGGCGCCGACCGAGCCGGGCTTCACCTGCGCCGAGCGCAGGGTGCTGGTGACGACCGGCGAGGCCTCGGTGAGCCCGTAGCCCTGGTGGATCGGGACCCGGGCCAGCGCGCCGAACTCCTCGACGGTCTCGGCGGCGAGGGGGGCGGAGCCGGACAGGATCATCCGCACCGGCCCGAGCCGCTCGGCGAGCGCGTCCACGCCCCGCCAGGCCGCGAACACCGGCGGCGCGACGGGCACGACGCTGCAGGCCTCGTCCTCGATCAGGTCCAAGGTGCCCTCGGGGTCGAAGCGCTCGGCGAGGACCAGCTTGGCGCGGTGCCGGATCACGCCGCCGAGCACGGCGCCGAGGCCGTAGACGTGGAACAGCGGCAGCACCCCGAGCACGACGTCGTCCGAGTGGATCATCGGCGGCTCGACGGCGGCGACCTGGTCGACATTGGCGAGCAGCGCCCGGTGGGTGAGCATCGCGGCGCGCGGGCGACCGGACGTCCCGCTGGTGTAGAGCAGCACCGCCAGCTTCTCGGGGTCCTGCAGCGGCGGGACCGGGACGGCAGACTCGGCCCGCAGGTCGTCGTACCTGCTCTCGCCGTCGTGGACGTCGCCCTCGCCGACCAGCACGATCCGCGGGGCGGGGCGGCTCTCGTCCCGCGCGGCCGCGGCGACCTCGGTGCGTGCCGCGGCCTCGCGGGCGGCGGCGACGGTCGACCCGTCGGCCAGCGCCAGCCGGGCTCCGCAGTCGACGAGCATCGCGGCCAGCTCGGTCGGGGTCGACCCCGGGTTGACGGGTACGGCGACCGCCTGGGCGCGCAGCACGCCGAGATAGCCGGTGACGAACTCGAGCCGGTTGCCGAGCGCGAGCAGCACCCGGTTCCCGGCCAGGACGCCGGCCCGGCCCAGCCCCGTGGCGACGCGGGCGACCTCGTCCTCGAGCTCGGCCCAGGTCAGCCCCCGGCCACCGGCCTCGACGACCGCGAGCCGGTCGGGGTGCTCGGCGGCGGCGGACGCGACGAGAGCGGCCACGTCGGGCACAGCGTCCGGCAACGACATGGAGGGATCCTACGTGGCCGCGATTCTTCTAGGCTGGGGCGCATGGTGCCGCCCGCCGACCGCCCCCGCCGGCTCAACCTGCAGCAGCGCTCCCGCCTGGCCGGCGAGGCCGCGGCGGCCGCAGCGGAGGTCGAGACCGCGCTCGCGCACCCGGCGGACCCGAAGGCGGCCGCGTTCTTCGACGTCGACAACACGGTGATGCAGGGCGCCAGCATCTTCCACCTGGCCAAGGGCCTGTACCGGCGCAAGTTCTTCACGACGCGCGACCTCGTCGGGGCCGCCTACAAGCAGGCGTACTTCCGCATCGCCGGCGTGGAGGACCCCGAGCACGTCGCCGAGGCCCGCAACTCCGCGCTCGCGTTCATCGCCGGGCACACCGTGCACGAGCTCGAGGAGATCGGCGAGGAGATCTTCGACGAGGCGATGGCGCACCGGATCTGGCCCGGCACCCGGGCCCTGGCGCAGATGCACCTCGATCAGGGCCAGCGGGTCTGGCTGGTCACCGCGGCGCCGATCGAGATCGCCGGCCTGATCGCCCGCCGGCTCGGGCTGACCGGAGCGCTGGGCACGGTCGCCGAGCACGTCGACGGTGTCTACACCGGTCGGCTGGTCGGCGACATGCTGCACGGACCCGCCAAGGCCGTCGCGGTCACCGCGCTCGCGGAGCGGGAGGGCCTCGACCTGTCGCTGTGCTCGGCCTACAGCGACTCCGCCAACGACCTGCCGATGCTGGGCCTGGTCGGCGACCCCTGCGCCATCAACCCCGATGCCAGGCTGCGCGCCCACGCCCGGGCCCACGGCTGGCGGATCCGCGACTACCGCACCGGACGCAAGGCCGCCCGGGCCGGGCTGATCGCGGGCTCGGCGGCCACGGGAGCGGCGATCGCTGGGGCGCTGGTACGCCGACAGGTGCGGCGGCACGGCGGCTGACCTCAGCCCTACCGGACGGTAACCTGGTCCTTCCGGTGGGTCCGGGACCCGAGCGAGCGGTTCTCGCGTTCCAGTACCGCTACGCAAGGATCCGCCGTAGGATCCCTGCGGGGGCATGAGGGAGGGGACCCGTATGACCTGGCAGCGCACCGACCTGTCGCGAGGGCTCGATGCCCTGCGCGCGGCCGTGCTCGCTGCCCTCGCCCCCCGACCGGCGCTCGCGGGCGGCCCGGCCGGCGGCCGTCGTACCGCCGAGCACTGGCTGCTCAGCGAGGCCCGGGCGGAGACCGACGGCTTCGACCGCGAGGGCTCCGGCGGCTTCGGCGACGCCACCCTCGCCACCTCCTCCGAGGAGTCCCCCGAGGCGCGCGAGCGGCTGATCGCGCTCGTCGAGCTGGCCCGGGGCGGCGACGCCGAGGCGTTCGGGCAGCTCTACGACCACTACCAGCCCTCGGTCTACCGCTTCCTCTACTACCGCACGCGCTCGGTCGTGGTCGCCGAGGACCTGTGCTCGGAGACCTTCTTCCGCGCGCTGCGCAACATGTCGTCCTTCCGCTGGCAGGGCAAGGACTTCGGCGCCTGGCTGATGACCATCGCCCGCAACCTGGCCACCGACCACTTCAAGGCCGGCCGGACCCGCCTCGAGCTGACCACCGAGGACATGGGCCAGCACGACGACGCGACCGAGGGCCCGGAGAACGCCGTGCTCGCCAGCCTCACCAACGAGATCCTGCTGGAGTCGCTCACCAAGCTCCCCAACGAACAGCGCGACTGCCTGATCATGCGCTTCCTCCAGGGCATGAGCATCGCCGAGACCGCGGCGGCGCTCGGCCGCAGCGACGGCGCGATCAAGCAGCTCCAGCTGCGCGGCGTGCGCAATCTCGCGAAGCTCATGCCCGAGGGGATCCGATGAGGACGCAGCGGCCGATGATCGGCTCGGGCCATGCCGGCGTGTCCTTCCGGACCGTAACCACCCGCCTCGCCATGTCGTTGGACGTTCGAGAGAACACGAGGGCGTGCTCCGCGGGAGCGCGAGCCCTCTCGACACGAGGACGGTCACTGTGATGCGCGGGAACGGCTGGTCGCGCGACGCCGAGGAGTTCGACGCCCTGGTCACCGGCGGCGCCGGTGACGCGGAGGCGCACGCCGAGCTGCTCGAGCTGGTCGCCGCGCTGCGCGCCGTACCCCCGGTCACCGCCCGCCCCGAGTTCGTCTCCTCGCTGCGCACCCAGCTGGTCGCCGCCGCCGAGCGCGAGCCGGCTCGCGCCGAGCAGGCCCTGGCCGCCCGGCTCACCCCGCGCCAGCGCCGCGGCTCGCGCGAGCGTCGCCTCGCCGCCGTCATCGGCGGCTTCGCCGTGGTCTCGGCGACCGGCTCCATGGCGATGGCGTCCCAGGACGCCCTGCCCGGCGACGTGCTGTATCCGGTCAAGCGCGCGATCGAGAACGCCCAGACCAACCTGCAGCCCGACGGCGCGGCCAAGGCCGATGCCCTCATCTCGCACGCCGAGGCCCGGCTCGGCGAGCTCCAGTCACTGGTGTCGCGCGACGCCGGCGCCAACGCCGTCAACGCGACCCTGCAGGACTTCACCGACCAGGCCCGCCAGGCCTCCGAGCTCGCGCTCGACGACTACGCCGCCACCGGCAAGGCCGACCGGATCGCCGACCTGCGCGCCTTCGCCGCCGACAGCATGGACGTCCTCGCCGGCCTCGGCCCGGTCATCCCGACCGGCAGCCGCTCCAGCCTGATCACCGCGACCCAGACGATCCGCCAGATCGACGCGGCCGCGTGGGAGGCCTGCCCGTCCTGCGCCGACGGCGCGGTGACCGAGATGCCCGACTTCGCGACGCTGCCGCTCAGCGCGGTCCTCAGCGGCGACATCACCGCCTCGGTGACCGAGACGCTGCCGCCCCCGGCGACGACGAAGCCCCAGGCGCAGCCGACGCCCACGACGCCGGAGGCCTCCGCCCCGGCCGGCCCGCAGGTGCCGCCGCCCACCCTCCCGGTGGTTCCGGACCCCACGAAGACGCCGAAGAAGAACACGCCGCTCGGCGAGACCGTCGAGGGTGTCACGCGGGGCCTCACCGAGACCCTCGGCATCAACGGCGAGAGCCAGACGACCGACGGTACGACGACCGACCCCTCGCTGGTCGGCGGCCTGGTCGACGGCGTCACCGCCGTGCTCGGCGGCCTCCTCGGCGGCGGCAAGTGAGCGCGCGCCCGGCCGGCTGACCCTCAGCGGAAGACCGACTCCCGCTGCATGAGCAGGCTGTAGAGCGTCTGCTGGATGGTCTCGCGGACCTGGTCGGTCACGTTGAACACCAGCATCGGGTCCTCGGCCGCGCCGTCGTCGTACTCGTCGGTGCGGATCGGCTCGCCGAACTCCAGCAGCCACTTCGACGGCAGCGGCACCAGGCCGAGCGGGCCGAGCAGCGGGAAGAACGGCGTGATCGGGATGTACGGCACGCCGAGCAGGCGAGCCAGCGACGGGATGTTGCCGACGAGCGGGTAGATCTCCT
Organism: Nocardioides sp. S5-5; assembly: GCF_054954065.1. Taxonomy (NCBI): domain Bacteria; kingdom Bacillati; phylum Actinomycetota; class Actinomycetes; order Propionibacteriales; family Nocardioidaceae; genus Nocardioides; species Nocardioides sp. S5-5. The sequence continues at coordinate 625,589 of NZ_CP199913.1, read as the reverse complement.
CGGCGCCCACCACCGACAGCGGCACGATCGGGACGCCGGTGCGCAGCGCCGCGGACACGAAGCCGCCGCGGCCGAACCGCTGCAGCTTGTAGCGGTCGGCGAACGGCTTGCCGATGCCCTTGAAGCCCTCGGGCCACACGCCGACCAGCTCGCCGCCGCGCAGCATCCGCTCGGCGTCCTCGTTGCAGGCCAGGGTGGCGCCGCCCTTGCGGGCCAGGCTGCCGACGACCGGCAGCTTGAAGACCAGGTCGGCGCCGAGCGGGCGGAGGTAGCGGCCGGTGTGGTCGTGGATCGAGACCATCGTCATCAGGCCGTCGACGGGGATGGTGCCGGAGTGGTTGGAGACGACCAGGGCGCCGCCCTCGGCCGGGATGTTCTCGACGCCGCGGACCTCGATCCGGAACCACTTCTGCGCCACCGGCCGCAGCGCGGCCATGAAGAAGCGCTCGGTGACCTCGGCGTCGAAGCCGTACTCGTCGACCGCGTAGTCGCCGGTGACCCGGCGCCGCAGGAACGCCAGGAAGCGGGCCAGCTGGGGCTCCCACTGGTCGCCGAACAGCTCCTTGCTGGCCTGCTGGAATCCGGCCAGCCAGTCGCCGACCGGGATCCCGGCGAGCGGGCCGGCGCCGCGCTCCTCGGCGCGGGCGGGGACGTCGGTCGGCGGGCCGATCACCGGGGTCTCGGCGACCGGCCGCTCCTCGACCGACTCGGCCGGCTCTTCGGCCGATTCCTCGGCGGGCTTCTTCGCGGGTGCCTTGCGCGGCGGCGTGCTGCCCTTCGGCGCGAGCCCGCGGGCCGCGGCCGAGGGCCGCTTCCCGGTGCCGCGACCGGGCTGGCCACGCGTGCCGATCGGGATGATCTCGGCGTCAGCCATCCGTGCCTCCAGCGAGGGTGAGCCGGGCGGGACGGTCGTCGTCGACCGCGGGGAGCCGCTCGGCGAGCGAGCCGAGCACCCGGTCGGTGCGGCGCGAGCCGGGCGGGAGCGAGGCGGCGAACTCCTCGAACGCCGCGGCCGTCGAGTAGTGCGGCTCGAAGCCGAGCTCGCTGCGCATCCGGGTGGTGTCGACGCCGCGGCCGTAGGTCAAGAAGGCGACCAGCTCGGGCGAGAGGTCGGCGCGGCGTACCGACTTGAGCACCGAGCCGAGTCCCCCGAAGGCGACGCCGGGCACGGCGACATTGGGCCGCCCGGAGCGGCGCAGCGCCTGGGACAGCATGAGCAGCCCGTCGCCGGCGATGTTGAAGGTGCCGCCGCGGTTCTCGCGCACGGCATGGCGCAGCACCCGGTTGAGGTCGCTCTCGTGGAGGAACTGCAGGCGCGGGTCGAAGCCGAGCACGGTGGGGATCACCGGCAGCCGGAAGTACGACGCGAGCGGGCTCACCACCCGCGGGCCGATCACGTTGGCGCAGCGCAGCAGCGTGGTCGTCACGTCGGGACGGCGGCGTGCGAAGCCGCGGACGTACTGCTCGACCTCGGCGACGTCCTTGGCGTACCCGGTGCGCGCCGGCCGCCGCGGCTCCATGTCCTCGGTGAACATCGCGGGGTCGCGGCTGCTGGCGCCGTACGCCGTCGTCGAGGACTTCACGACCAGGGCGCGCAGCCCCTCGGCCTTCTGGCAGGCCGCGAGGAGCTGCATCGTCCCGATGACGTTGAGCTCCTTCATGGTGCCGCGGGCACCGGCGGAGCCGGGGGTCGCGATCACGCTCATGTGGACGACGGTGTCGACGTCCTCCTTGGCGATGACCTTCGCGATGACCGGGTTGCGGATGTCGGCGCGCACGAACATGACGTCGCCGAGATCGCCCCGCGGGGGCACCACGTCGACCCCGATGACCCGGTCGATCCCGGGGTCGGTGGCCAGGGTGCGCGCAAGGGTACGGCCGAGGTCTCGCGAGACCCCTGTGACCAGGACCGTGCGTCCGGCGCCCATCTCCACCGACTCCTCGGAATCAGGAAGCTACTGGAACGACGCTCGGGTCACTTACCGAGCTTGCGACGCTGGACGCGCGTCTTCTTCAGCAGCTTGCGGTGCTTCTTCTTCGCCATGCGCTTGCGGCGCTTCTTGATGACTGAACCCACGTGGAACCTCTCCAGAGCGCCGGGCGCGGCAGCGCTCGGCGTGACGTACGACGCCCCGGGGACCCCGGAGCACCGGGTCAGCCTATCCGCAGCCCCGTGAGCGCGGTGAATCAGCACGGGAGATGGGATGAAGATCGCACCGGCGCGGCGGGCGACCGGGTGCAGGAATAACCGCTGAAGCGGGGGTTCCCTCGCTTCCTGACCGTTGCAACAGTCAGGAAGCGCATGGATACCCGCTGAAGCGGGGATTCCTGCAAGGCACCGCAGCGGCCGGCTCCTCGACCTCAGCCGGCGGAGTAGAAGGACTTGCGCAGGTACTCGTTGACGTCGTCCTCGGTGACCCGGAACGAGCGACCCACCCGCACGGCCGGCAGCTCGCCGCCGTGGACCAGGCGGTAGACCGTCATCTTGGACACGCGCATGACCGAGGCGACCTCGGCGATGGTGAGGAACTTCGGGTCCGGAAGGGACTCGGCGCGCTCGCGCGACGAAGGAGCCATGACACACCAACTTTCCGCGCCCGGAGTCACCGCCTTCCCCAGCTGTGATCCGCCGGACGCCACTTGCGTGAGAATAGAGCCAGATGTGACTCGTGGGGAAGAGATTGATCAGTGAAACTTTCCCGCTTCGGCGTGTCGGCTTGACCGCCGCTCCATCCGGGACGTCGTCCCGAGTCCCGCTCGCCGGCTTCGCCGATGGGCCGTGAGGGCCGTCGGCGGCCGCTGGCAGACTGCTCCGCATGACGTTCCGGGCCCTGCTCCTCGACCTGGACGACACCCTCGTCGACCACCGCGGCGCGTCCGAGCGCGGCGTGCGCGCGTGGCTCTCGGGCCTCGGCCTGGCCCAGACGCCGGCCGAGCTGGAGGATCACGTGCAGCGCTGGTTCGTGCTCGAGGCGCGCCACTACGAGCGGGCCCAGCGTGGCGAGGTGAGCTACGTCGAGCACCGGCGGGCCCGGATCCGCGACTTCCTGCCGGGCTGGGACCTCGCCGACGACCGTCTCGCCGACGACGTCTACGCCGGCTTCCTCGGCTGCTACCGCGCCGCCTGGCGGGCCTTCGACGACGCGGCCGCGGCGATCGCACGCACCCGCGCGGCCGGTCTCCCGGTCGGCATCCTCACCAACGGCCAGCTGCCCATCCAGACCGAGAAGCTGCGCCGCACCGGCCTGCTCCGCGCCGACGTCCCCGTCTTCGCGTCGTCCGACCTGCCCGCCGCCAAGCCCGACCCGCGCTCCTATCTCACCGCCTGCGCCACGCTCGGCGCCGACCCCGCCGCGACGCTCATGGTCGGCGACTCGCTGCGCCACGACGTCGTCGGCGCGCAGCGGGCCGGGCTGCAGGCGCGGCTGCTCGACCGGTACGGACGCCACGACGCCCGACGCGCGGGCATGCGGGTGCGGACCGTGCGCAGTCTGGCCGAGGTGGCCCAGGTGGCCTAGGAACCCAGCTCGCGCGAGCGGTCCCGGGCGGCTTCCAGGGCCGCGAGGAAGGCAGCCCGCACCCGATGCACCTCGAGCTCGCGCAGCGCCGCGGCCGTCGTACCGCCCGGCGAGGTGACCTGCTCGCGCAGCACGGCCGGGTGCTCGCCGGTCTCGCGCAGCATGGTCGCGGAGCCGACCAGGGTCTGGACCACCAGCTCGTGGGCGATGGTGCGCGGCAGGCCGAGGTGGACGCCGGCCTCGATCATCGACTCGACCACGAAGAAGACGTACGCCGGCCCGGAGCCGCTGATCGCGGTCACGGCATCCTGCTGCTTCTCGGGCACCCGGACCACACGGCCCACCGACGCCATCAGCTCCTCGGCCTCGGCGAGGTGGCTTTCGTCGCAGTGGGTGCCGGGCGAGATCGCGGCCATGCCCTGGTCGACGAGCGCGGGCGTGTTGGGCATCACCCGGACGACGGCGACGCCCTCGGGCACCCGCGACTCGACGAAGCCGGTGGTGATGCCGGCGGCGAGGGAGACGAGGAGCTGGCCGGGGCGCAACGCCGGGGCCAGCTCGGTGAGCACGTCGGCCATGTCCTGCGGCTTGACGACCAGCAGCACGGTGTCGGCCGCGGCGGCCGCGGCCACGTCGTCGACCACGCGGACGCCGTACCTCTCGGTGAGCTCGGCGGCCCGCTCGGCGCGCTTCTCGACCACCACGAGCGCGTCGGCGCTCCGGCCGGCCCGGATCAGGCCGGACAGCAGGGTCTCCCCCATCACACCCGCGCCGATGACTGCGGTCCGCTTCTCGCCCACGCCCTGCTCACTCACCTTCCGGAGACCAACGACGTGATGAAGAGTCTCAGGTCGGCGGGACGCTCCGCCACTCGCCCCATCAGGTAGCCGGGCCACTGCCGGACACCAGCCGCACCCGGACCTGCTCCCCGGCCACGAGCCGGCGCAGGACCCGCCGACCCAGGGTGCTGCGGGACAACGGCGTCAGGGAGTCCCGGACCGGTCGCAGGGCCCAAAGTACGGGGCTTCGTCAATCGGTACGACGCCGGAGGGTCGCCGCGCCGAGGGCCAGCGCCGCCAGCGCGAACGCCATCACGATGCCGACGTCGCGCCACACCGCGCCGGTGCGGGTCGTGGTCGCGAGGTGCTCCATGGCGTCGACCGCCCAGGTCAGCGGCAGCACATCGGCGACCGCCTCGAGCACCCGCGGCAGCCGGTCGCGCGGCACCAGCAGCCCGCAGAGCAGGATCTGCGGCACCACCACCGCCGGCAGGAACTGCACGGCCTGGAACTCGGTGCGGGCGAAGGCGGAGACGAACAGCCCGAGCGCCGTACCCAAGACGGCGTCGGCGACGCCCACCAAGACGAGCAGCACGTCGGGTCCGCGCAGGTCGAGGTCGAGCAGCCCGATCGCCACGCCCGCGGCCAGCGCGGCCTGCACGGCGGCGACCGCGCCGAAGGCCAGGGCGTAGCCGACCAGGAAGTCGAGGCGACCCATCGGCATCGTGAACAGCCGCTCCAGGGTGCCGCTCGAGCGCTCCCGCAGCGTGGTGACGCTGGTGACCAGGAACATCACGAAGAACGGGAAGACCGCCAGCAGCGCCGGGCCGATCCGATCGAAGACGAACGGCTGGTCCACGAAGATCCACCACAGCAGGGCCTGCAGCAGGCACGGCAGCACCAGCAGCATCGCGAGGGTGCGGTGGTCGCGGCGCAGCTGGGTGAGCACGCGGGTGGCGATCGCCACGGTCACCCGGGGCGTCATCGCCGCTCCTCCACGAGCGCGAGGAAGGCGGTCTCGACGTCCGGCGCCCCCAGTCGCTCCTTGATCGCGGCGGGCGCACCCTGCGCGATGATCCGGCCCTCCCGCATGAGCAGCAGGTCGGTACAGCGCTCGGCCTCGTCCATCACGTGGCTCGACACGAGCACCGCCGTGCCGGCGGCGGCGATCCGGTGGAAGAGCCCCCACAGGTCGCGTCGGAGCACAGGATCGAGGCCGACGGTCGGCTCGTCGAGCACCAGCAGGGACGGGCTGCCCAGCAGCGCCACGGCGAGGCCGACCCGGGAGCGCTGGCCGCCGCTGAGCCGTCCGACGACCGCGTCGCGGTGACCGCTCAGGTCCACCGACACGAGGGCGTCCTCGGCTGCGGCGGGCGGCAGCCGGAGCACCCGGGCGAAGAAGCGGAGGTTCTCGAGGACCGTCAGGTCGTCGTACACGCTGGCGGACTGGGTCTGGTAGCCGACCCGGTCGCGCAGCGGCGCACTGCCGGCCGGCTCGCCGAGCACCGTGACCGCTCCGGCCGCGACCCGCTGGACGCCCACGATCGAGCGCAGCAGCGTGGACTTCCCGCACCCCGACGGGCCGAGCAGGCCGGTGACGCCCGCGCCGACGGTCAGGTCGAGGCCGTCGAGCACGGTCCGGCCTCCCCGCACGACGCGGAGCCCGGCGATCTCGACGACGGAATTCATCATGTGTTGAATAATGCGCCTCCGACAGCGTCAGGGCAAGGGCGCGGTGAGGAAGCCGTCCAGCACCGGGGCGTACGTCGCCACCAGGGCATCGACGTCCATCGCGACGATGGCCTCGGCCCGGACGACGTACCGCAGCACGATCACTCCGATCACCTGGCTCGCGACCAGCTGCATCCGCCGCTCGGGGGCGTCGACCCCGAGCGCCTGGCCGAGCGGCACCAGCACGACGGGCAGGAACCCGCCCCGGAACAGCGCGTCGCCGCCGGGCTCGATCAGTCGCCGCACCATCGCCAGCAAGGCCGGCCGGACCGCCGGGTCGTCCCACACCGAGATCAAGGCCCGCAGCAGCCGCTCCCCCGCACCTTCGACCGGGCCGACGACCTGCTCGGCGAGCACCGCCCGCGGGTCCACCGGGAGCTCGAGCGCGGCCACGAACAGGTCGTCCTTCGACCCGAAGTAGTGATGCACCAGCGCCGGGTCCACTCCCGCGTCGCCGGCGACCCCGCGGATCGTCGTACCGGCGAAGCCCGCCTCCGCGAAGCGTGCTCGAGCCGCCACGAGGATCGCCGCCCGCGTGTCCGGGCTGCCCCGGCGCCGGCCCCGGGGCGCGGCGGTCACGAGTCCTCCCCCACGGGTACGACGCTCAGGTGCTCGATCGCGAACTCGAGCGACTCGCGCAGGTCGGCCTCCCGCTCCTCGCGGGTCGTGCAGCGCCGGGTGTTGATCTCGAGCACCACCTCGCCGGCGAAGCCGGTCGCCGCGAGGTGCCGCAGGAACCCGGAGGCGCCCATGTCGCCGCGGCCCGGCACGAGGTGCTCGTCCTTGGCGGAGTCGGTGCCGTCGGTGAGATGGATGTGGCGCAGCCGCGGCCCGAGCCGCTCGGCCATCGCGACCGGGTCGGACTGCGCGATCGCCGCGTGGGACAGGTCGATCGTGGCGTTGGCGTAGGGCTCCTCGGAGGGATCCCAGCCGGGCAGGTACATCTCCATCCGACGGCGCGAGGCCCGCCACGGGTACATGTTCTCCACGGCGAACGCGACGCCCGAGGACTCCTCCAGCGCGGCGATCCCGTTCACGAAGTCGCGGGCGTACTCCCGCTGCCAGCGAAACGGCGGGTGGACCACGACCACCGCGGCGCCCACCGCCTGCGCCATCGCGGCGGACCGCTCCAGCTTCCCCCACGGCTCGACGCCCCAGACCCGCTGGGTGAACAGCAGGCAGGGCGCGTGGATCGCGCTGACCGGAAGCTCGTGGTGCTCGGAGAGCCGGCGCACGGCGTCGACCTGCTGCGACAGGGCGTCGATGCCGACCATCACCTCGACCGCCTCGTAGCCCACCGATGCGGCGTAGGCGAACGCATGGGCCGTCGAGTCCGGGTAGACCGAGCTCGTGGAGAGCCCGATCCGGGGACGTCCCGGACCGTCGGATGTCATGACGGGTCGTTGACGCTGAGCTTGTCGATCCGCTCGAGGATCACGCCCTCCCGCAGGGCCCACGGGCAGATCTCCAGCTCGGGCAGGTCGAAGATGTCCATGCAGGCCTCGGCGACCAGCGCCCCCGGCACGATCTGGTGGGTGCGGCTCGGGGAGACGCCGGGCAGCGCAGCCAGCTCCTCGGGCGTCATCGCCACCAGCTTGGGGATCCACTGGCGCAGCTCCACCAGCGGCAGGATCCGCGGCACCAGCTGGCCGTCGGCGGACGGCGCCGCCCCGCAGATCCGGGCCAGGGAGCGGAAGGTCTTCGAGGTCGCCGAGGCGCGATGCGTCGTACCGGCGCGCAGGAGGTGGCCCGCGTCGCGGGCGATGTCGGCGCGGATCCGCCGACGGATCTGGCGTAGCTGGTCCTCGTCGGGCTGCGCCGCGAACTCCGCCCGCGCCAGCCGGGCCGCGCCCAACGGCAGCGACCACGCCACGTCGGGGCGCTCGTCGGAGCCGGCCGCGATCTCCAGCGAGCCGCCGCCGATGTCGAACACCGCCAGCCGGCCGGCCGACCAGCCGAACCACCGTCGTACGGCCAAGAAGGTCAGCCGCGCCTCGTCCTCGCCCGGGAGTACGGCGATCCGCACCCCCGTCTCGGCCTCGACGTGGGCCAGCACCGCCTCGGAGTTGCCGGCGTCGCGGACCGCGGAGGTCGCGAACGGCAGCATCTCCTCGCAGCCCTTCTCCTCGGCCACCACCAGTGCCTGCGCGGTGAACGCCGTCAGCGCCGCGATGCCGGTCGGCGACACGTCGCCGTCGTCGTCGAGGTGCTCGGCCAGCCGCAGCGGCTCCTTGTAGGAGTACGCCGGCAGCGGCGCCGCACCGCCGTGAGCGTCGACCACGAGGAGATGGCCGGTGTTCGAGCCGATGTCGAGCACACCCAGACGCATGGTTCGAGCCTACCCGCCTAGGATTGGCCGGTGCCTGAGGTCTCGCTCGACTTTCCCCGTGCGTGGGTGGAGTTCACCAACCCCGCCGACGAGTCCGAGGTCCTCAAGTGCGACCTCACCTGGCTCACGTCGTCCTTCACCTGCATCTTCGGCAGCGGCTGCGCCGGCATCTACGCCGACTCGCCCGACGTCGGCTGCTGCACGCTCGGCGCCCACTTCGCCGACAAGACCGACGAGAAGCGGGTCGCGGTGTTCGTCGAGCAGCTGACGCCCGGGCACTGGCAGTCCCACCCCGGCCGCCCGGTCAAGCGCAAGGACTGGGTCGAGAAGGACGAGGACGGCGAGCGCAAGACCCGCATGCACACCGTCGACGGCCAGCGCTCGTGCGTGTTCTCCAACCGGCCCGACTTCGCGGGCGGTGCGGGCTGCGCGCTGCACGGCCTCGCCCTCGAGCTCGGCCGCAACCCGCTGGAGACCAAGCCGGACGTGTGCTGGCAGCTGCCGATCCGCCGTACCTTCCGCGAGATCAAGCGGATGGACGGCACGTCGTACGTCGAGGTGACGATCACCGAGTACGACCGCCGCGGCTGGGGCCCCGGCGGCCACGACCTCGACTGGTACTGCTCCGGCAACACCGAGGCCCACGTCGGCGTCGAGCCGGTCTACGTCACCAACCAGGCCGAGCTCGTGGCGCTGATGGGGCAGGAGGCGTACGACGAGCTGGTGCGCCACTGCGAGGCCCACCTGCGCTCCCGGTCGGCCCTCGCGCTGCATCCCGCCGACCCCCGCTGAGCGGCGGGGGCGGGGGGGTCGGTTTCTCAAGGGATGTCGCCAAATCTCCGCTTCCCTGGCCAAATTTGAACGGGGAAGTGCAGGTTCTTCGGCATCCCTTGAGAAACCGACAACCCGCCCGACGCACGTCTCGACATCAAGAGACAACGACCCCGATTCGTCGGACCTCTCCCGGCATGCTCAGAATGTCTGGCATGCGCCTGGATCATCTCTCCTACGCGGCCGGCCCCGACGGACTCACAAACACGGCAGCCCGCCTGGGCGCGGCGATCGGGCGTGATTTCGCCGACGGGGGGGTCCACCCCCGCTTCGGCACCCGCAACATGATCCTCCCGTTGACCGACGGCACCTACCTCGAGGTCGTCGAGGCACTCGACCACCCGGCCTCCGACAAGGCCCCCTTCGGCCAGGCCGTCAAGGCCCGCTCCGCCCTCGGCGGCGGCTGGCTCGGCTGGGCCGTCGCCGTCCCCGACATCGCCGTCGTCGAGGAGCGTCTCGGCCGCCCCGCCGTCCCCGGCTCACGGCACCGCCCCGACGGCACCGAGCTGCGCTGGAAGCAGATCGGCATCAACGGCCTGATCGCCGACCCCCAGCTGCCGTTCTTCTTGCAGTGGGACGTCCCCGCGGACCTGCACCCCTCCACCGGCGCCGACGGCACCGTGTCGCTCGCGGGCATCGAGATCGCCGGCGACCCGCAGCGGGTCAGCGAGTGGCTCGGCGAGACCGTCGAGGCTCCCCTCGAGGACGTCAAGGTCGAGTGGGTCGCGCCGCACGGCACCCCCGGCATCCTGGCCGCCCAGGTGCTCACGCCCAACGGGATCGTGCGGATCTGAAGCAGCCCCCGGGCACCGTGCCCAGCCCCAACATCTGGCACCACACGGCGACCTACGAGCTCGAGAACCGCGCTGCCGATCCCGACGGCCGGCTCTGGACGGCGATGGCCGCTCGAGCGGACTGGACCGGCCGGACCGTGCTCGACCTCGGCTGCGGCACCGGCTTCCACCTGCCCGTCTTCGCGGAGACGGCGGCGCACGTGGTCGGCGTCGAGCCGCACGGCGGCCTGGCCAAGCTGGCCGCCCGGCGGCTGCGCGCCCGCGAGGTCGCCAACGCCGAGGTCCGGCAGGGCACCGCCCAGCAGATCCCGCTCCCCGACGCGTCGGTCGACGTCGTCCACGCCCGGTGGGCCTACTTCTTCGGCCGCGGCTGCGAGCCCGGGCTGGTCGAGCTCGACCGCGTCGTACGACGGGGCGGGGTCGCGCTGGTCGTCGACAACGACGGCTCCCGCTCGACCTTCGGCGGCTGGTTCCGCCGCGGGTACCCGCACCTCGACCCGCCCGAGGAGACCGAGCGCTTCTGGAGCCTGCGCGGCTGGACCCTCGACCGGGTCGACATGGGGTGGCGGTTCGCGTCGCGCGCGGACCTGGAGGCCGTCGTACGGATCGAGTTCGCGCGCGAGGTCGCCGACCAGGTGCTCGGCGAGCACCAGGGGCTCGAGGTCGACTACGCCGTCAACCTCTGGTCGAAGACGTTCTGATCTCCAGGCTCGGCTGGAGCAGGACGCCGCTCTCGGCGACGTGTCCCGGCGCGAGCAGCGCGCGGAGCGCGGCGACCAGGTGGACCGCGACCTCCTCGAGCGGCTGACGCACCGAGGTCAGCCCCATCACCTGGGCGACCTGCGAGTCGTCGAAGCCGACCACGCCGACGTCGCGACCGGGCTTCAGCCCCCGGTCGGACAGTGCCCCGAGCACGCCGACCGCCAGCGTGTCGGACGCGCAGACGAACGCGGTCGGCGCGCTCGACTCGAGCAGGGACGCGGCCGCCCGGCCGCCCGCGAGCACGCCGTCCTCGACCGCGGCCTCGAGGCCCGCGGTCGGCAGCTCGAGCGCAGTCATCGCGCGGTGCCAGCCGGCGCGCCGGTCCTCGCCGATGCGCGAGCCCGGCTGCCAGCCGAGCCAGGCGATCCGCTCGTGGCCCTGCGCGCGCAGGTGCTCGGTCGCGGCCGCGACGCCGGCGGCGCCGTCGACGTCGACCCACGGGTGGGTCGCGGCCGGGTCGTCCCAGGGCCGGCCGAACGCCACGAACGGTGCGCGGCGCTTGGCCAGCCCGATGGTCTGCGGGTTGCCCAGGTAGGTGTCGGTCACCACGAACGCGTCGACAGCGGTGGAGCGCAGGAGGTCGTCGTACCCGCCGAGGGGGTCGGGCAGCTCACCCTCCGCGACGCGGCCGCCCGAGAACAGCAGCACGTGGTAGCCGGCCTCGCGCGAGGCCTCGACGAGGGCGTGGACGAACCGGTCCATCGCCATGTTGGCGGTGAACTCCTGCGCCGGGCCGAGCCGCAGCCCGACCAGGTGCGAGGAGCGGGTGCGCAGGTGACGGGCGGCCTGGTTGGGCGTGTAGTCGAGGTGCTCGATCGCGTCCTGGACCCGGGCCAGGGTGTCGGGCCGGAGCAGGTCGGGGTTGTTGATCGCGTTCGACACGGTCTGCCGGGACACACCGGCCCGCTCGGCGACGTCGGCGAGAGTGGCCGGCGGGCGAGGGGTGTCCACCGCGCGATTCTCCCACGTCGTTCTCCACAGCCACCGCGTGCCAGAACGGTTCCGTCGGCCCCCTGCTCTACTGTCGTGCCATGGCTGGTTCGAAAACACGTTCGACTTACCGCTGCAGCGAGTGCGGCTGGTCCACCGCGCGCTGGGTCGGCCGGTGCGGCGAGTGCCAGGCCTGGGGCTCGGTGTCCGAGACCGCGGTGGCGAGCTCCGGTCCGTCGAGCCGTACGTCGGCGGCTCCCGTCACGAGCGCCGCGATCCCGATCGGCCAGGTCTCGGCGGACCGCGCCGTCCACCACCGCTCCGGCGTGCCCGAGCTCGACCGGGTGCTCGGTGGCGGGCTGGTGCCCGGCGCCGCGGTGCTGCTCGCCGGCGAGCCCGGCGTCGGCAAGTCCACGCTGCTGCTCGAGGTGGCCGCCCGCACCGCCGCGGCCCGCCAGCGCACGCTGTACGTCACCGGTGAGGAGTCGGCCGCCCAGGTCCGGCTGCGCGCCGACCGCACGGGCGGCATCCACGACCAGCTCTACCTCGCCGCCGAGACCGACCTCGGCGCGGTGCTCACCCACATCGAGCAGGTCCGGCCGAGCACCGTGGTGATCGACTCGGTCCAGACGATCAGTGCCTCTGGTGTCGAGGGCGTGCCCGGCGGCGTCACCCAGGTCAAGGAGGTGGCGCAGGCGCTGGTGCGGATGGCCAAGAGCCGCGACGTCACCGTGGTGATGATCGGCCACGTCACCAAGGACGGCGGGATCGCGGGTCCCCGCGTGCTGGAGCACCTCGTCGACGTCGTGCTCCACTTCGAGGGCGAGCGCAACTCCCGGTTCCGGATGCTCCGTGCGGTCAAGAACCGGTTCGGCCCGGTCGACGAGGTCGGCTGCTTCGACCTCGGCCCCGACGGCATCCGCACGGTCGAGGACCCGACCGGCATCTTCGTCGAGCGCCACCACGGCCGGGTCGCCGGCACGTGCGTCGCCGTCTCGATGGAGGGTCGCCGGCCGCTGTTGGCCGAGGTGCAGGGTCTGGTGACCCTCTCGCCCGCCGAGCGCCCCCGGCGTACCACGTCCGGCATCGACGGCTCCCGGCTGGCGATGATCCTCGCCGTGCTCCAGCAGCACTGCGGCATCCGCCTGCATCAGCACGACGTCTTCGCCTCGACGGTCGGCGGCGCCCGGCTCAGCGACCCCGGCGCCGACCTCGCCCTCGCGGTCGCGATCGCCTCGGCGCACTTCGTCAGCGCCCCGCCCGCCGGCGTCGTGGCCCTCGGCGAGATCGGGCTCTCCGGCGAGCTGCGCCGGGTCCGCGACCTCCCCCAGCGCCTCGCCGAGGCCGCTCGCCTCGGCTTCGCGATGGCGGTGGTCCCCGCCGACCCCGGCACCGCCCAGGGGGTCCGCCGCACCGGCACACAGCGGACCGTCGACGGCATGCGGGTGATCGAGGCGCCCGACGTTACCTCCGCCCTGGTCGCGCTCCACCTCGACCGGCGGACCAAGCACGCGCTGGAGGTGGTCGAGTAGGCACCTGTCGAACACATCCGAGGACGCCACCTGCCGAATACCCGGGCATGAGGTACCCCCCACGCCGATAGGGTGGGTCGAAGCCAAACCTGTCCGAGCAGCACATCAGCAGGGAGCACCAGTGGTCACGTCGGCCGATCCCCGACTCCGCGAGGCCCTCGCGTCCATCGCCCCCGGCACGCCGCTGCGCGACGGACTCGAGCGAATCCTCCGCGGCCGGACCGGAGCGCTGATCGTGCTCGGGCAGGACCGCCTGGTCGACAGCCTGTGCACGGGCGGCTTCGAGCTCGACGTCCCCTTCAGCGCCACCGGCCTGCGCGAGCTGGCCAAGATGGACGGCGCGATCATCGTCGATGGCGGGGTGAACCGGATCATCCGCGCGGCCGTCCACCTGATGCCCGACCAGAGCATCCCGTCAGACGAGACCGGCACCCGGCACCGGACGGCCGACCGGGTCGCCAAGCAGACCGGGCACCCGGTGATCTCGGTGTCGCAGTCGATGCAGATCATCGCGGCGTACGTCGGCGAGACCCGCCACGTCCTCGAGGACTCCGGCCAGATCCTGTCCCGCGCCAACCAGGCGCTGGCCACCCTCGAGCGCTACAAGCTGCGTCTCGACGAGGTCTCCAGCACCCTGTCCGCGCTGGAGATCGAGGACCTGGTGACGGTGCGCGACGTGGCGGTCGTGGCCCAGCGCCTGGAGATGGTGAGCCGGATCGCGCGCGAGATCGAGGACTACGTCCTCGAGCTCGGCACCGACGGCCGGCTGCTGGCCCTCCAGCTGGAGGAGCTGGTCACCGGCGTCGACACCGAGCGCGAGCTGGTGATCCGCGACTACGCCCCGTCCCGGCGACGCAGTCGCGAACCCGGCGACCTGCTCTCCAAGCTGGAGCAGCTCTCCTCGACCGACCTGGTCGACCCGTCAGCGGTGGCGAAGGTGCTCGGCATCGGCACCGGCGAGCACCTCGACGGCGCGGTCGCCCCGCGCGGCTACCGGCTGCTCACCAAGGTGCCCCGGCTGCCCGCCAGCGTCATCGAAGGCCTGGTCGACCACTTCGGCACGCTGCAGAAGCTGCTCTCGGCCGGCATCGACGACCTCCAGGCCGTCGAGGGCGTCGGCGAGCTGCGCGCCCGCAGTGTCCGCGAGGGCCTGAGCCGGCTCGCCGAGTCGACCATCCTCGAGCGCTACGTCTGATCCGGCGCCGGCCCGTCAGTTGACGGGTGTCTTGGGCTTCTTCGCCTGCTTGGTGTGCTTCGCCTTCGGGGTGACCTGGATGGTCTCGGCGACCGGCGCGGCCAGGGCGAAGTCCGCCTGGGCCGGCTCGCCACCGAGGGCCGCGGCGGCGACGGTGAAGTCCCCGGCCGCGGCCCAGCCGGCACGGCGGGTGCAGCCGTCGGTGGACTCGCGGGCCTCGGCCCAGGTGATCTGGATGGTGGTGGCGACGGCCTGGCGGACGACGAGCGACTGCTCGGGGATGGCCTGCGGGCACTGGCTCGTGGTCCACACGTTCTTGTTGCCCTGGGCGACCTTCACGACCAGGCCCTTGGCGCTGACCTGCCAGGTGCAGGCCTCGGACTCGCGGGTCTGCAGCGACAAGGTGATCGGGACGTCGCGCCCGGCCACGGCACCGGCGGCGATCGACGGAGTGACCAGGACATCCGCGGCGGCGCACTCGCCTTCGGGTACGGCGAGCGTCGGCGTCGTGGGCACGGTGGCCGGTTCGCTGCCGACAGGGTCAGCAGGGTCGGCAGGGTCGGCGCTGCCCGAGGTGGCGGCGCCCTCGGTGCCGTCACCACTCGGGCTCCGGTCGACGTCCGCGCCCGCCTGCTTCGCGGCCGGCTGCTCACCCGAGCTCGCGTCGCTGCCGGCGGTGAGCAGACGGGCGATCACGAACACCAGCGCGAACGCGATGCCCAGCACGAACAGCCGCCGCCGCCAGTACACCCCGGGCGGGAGCTGGCGGGAGGCGGGCATGGGACGACGGTAGTCAGCCGCGCCCCACGAACCCGGTTGACCCGCCGAGGCCACCCGCGATCGGGGGCCACGTCACAATGGGGACGCGATGACGACGAGCACCCCGAGTCCCCTGGTCGAGACGGTCCTGGACTGGTACGACGCGAACGCCCGCGACCTCCCCTGGCGCCGCCCGGAGGCGACCCCGTGGTCGGTGCTGGTGAGCGAGTTCATGCTGCAGCAGACGCCGGTGGTGCGGGTGCTGCCGGTCCACGAGGCCTGGCTGACCCGCTGGCCGACCCCCGCGGCACTGGCGGCGGAGTCGTCGGGCGAGGCGGTCCGGGCCTGGGGCCGGCTGGGGTACCCGCGCCGGGCACTGCGCCTGCACGCCGCCGCGGTGGCGATCACCGAGCAGCACGGTGGCGCGGTCCCCAGCGAGTACGCCGACCTGCTGGCCCTGCCCGGCGTCGGCGACTACACGGCGGCGGCCGTGGCGGCGTTCGCGTACGGGCAGCGCCAGGTCGTGCTCGACACCAACGTCCGGCGGGTTCTGGCCCGTGCCGTCACCGGGACCGAGTTCCCGCCCCGCTCGGTGACCCGCGCGGAGCGCGACCTGGGTGCCGAGCTGCTGCCGGAGGACCCGCCGACCGCGGCGACGTGGTCGGTGGCGGTGATGGAGCTGGGCGCGCTGGTCTGCACGGCCGACCGGCCCCGCTGCGGCAGCTGCCCGGTGACCGGGCTGTGCGCATGGCAGCGGGCCGGCGCGCCGGCGTACGACGGACCGCCGCGGCCGGTGCAGTCCTATGCCGGCACCGACCGACAGTGCCGCGGTCGGCTGCTCGCGGTGCTCCGGGACGCCCCCGGCGCCGTTGCGAAGGCGCGCCTCGACCTTGCCTGGGAGCACACCGAGCAGCGCGAGCGCGCGCTGGCCTCACTCGTCGCGGACGGACTGGCGGCCATCGACGCGGACGGACGCTACCGGCTGCCCTGACGTCGTTCAGCCGGCCGTGGCGGCGATCGCCGCCACCGCGTCGGCGAGATCGGCGACCGACCGGTCGAGGACGACGGTGCCGCGGTCGAGCGGCAGGTCGAGCTGGAGGCCCATCATGGCGGCGTCGAGCAGGTTCGCGGCGCGCGGCGCGAGCGCGGGGCTGCAGCCGGCGGCGACGAGCAGGTCGGCGAGGGCGCGCAGCCAGGCGCGGTTGGATTCGCCGACGACGCCGGCGTACGGTTCCTTGCCGAGCAGCCCGAGGGCCGCGGCCTCGACGTACAGCCGCTGGCAGCGCTCCAGCTGACCCTCGGTCGACGCCGCCCACAGCGCCACCACCGCCTCGCGCACCGACGATGCGGCGGGCAGGGAGCGCAGCAGCCCGATGGAGCGCTCGTTGGAGATGTGCAGCACGGCCGCGACCAGGTCGTCCTTGCCCGAGAAGTGGTAGAGCAGCATCCGGTCGCTGGTGCCCAGCGCCGCCGCGAGCGGGCGCAGGCTGAGCCCGATCAGGCCGTTCACGAGGACGTGGTCGGTCGCCGCCTCGGCCAGCTGCCGCCGCCGCTCGCCCTCCCGGGCGGTCCCCGTCCTCACGTCGTGAATGTAGCAGGTGCTACAGTATGTAGCAGTCGCTACACACGCGCCCGGGGGACGGGCAGAGAGGAAGGTGCGCCATGGCGATCGCCTGGGCGCTCCTGATGGCCGCCATCGGGGTCGAGGTCGCCGCGAGCGCCGCGCTCCCCCGCACCCAGAGCTTCCGTGACCCGCTGTGGACCGCGCTGGTGCTGGCCGGCTACGCCGCGTCGATCTGGCTGCTCGCGCTGGTGGTCAAGCAGCTGCCCGTCTCGATCGCGTACGCCGTGTGGGCCGGTCTCGGCACCGCGGGCATGGCCATGGTCGGCGTGCTCTTCCTCGACGAGCGGCTGGACCTGATGAAGGCCGCCGCCCTCGCGCTGATCGTGCTCGGCGTCGTACTGCTCAACCTCGCCGGCGCCCACTGACCGCGACCCGGCGCGAATCAACCCCAGGAACACGCCGACCCGGCGCAAAAGTGTCACTTTTGCGCCGGGTCGGCGAAATACGAGAGCCAGCCTGCGCCGGGTCAGTCGTTGCCGGTAGCCGGGAGGTCACCGTCGCCGCCGAGATCGCCGGGCTCGGCGATGGTCTCGGCAACCGTCTCCAGGGGCGGCATGTCGGGCAGCTCCCCGACCTTCTGGCCCTCGAAGGTGAAGGTCGCCGCCGGGCCCTCGCCGTCGACGTCCACGAGCACGATCTGGCCGGGGCCGACCTCGCCGTAGAGCATCTTCTCGGCGAGCACGTCCTCGATCTCGCGCTGGATCGTACGACGCAGGGGCCGGGCGCCCAGGACCGGGTCGAAGCCCCGCTCGGCGAGCAGGTTCTTCGCCTTCTGGGTCAGCTCGAGCCGCATGTCGCGATCGCGCATCCGGACCTCGACCGACGCGATCATGTTGTCGACCATCGCGACGATCTGCTCCTGCGACAGCGGCGGGAACACGATGATCTCGTCGACGCGGTTGAGGAACTCGGGACGGAAGTGCTGCTTGAGCTCGTCGGAGACCTTCGCCTTCATCCGATCGTAGGAGCCGGCCGCGTCGCCGCCGCCGAAGCCGAGGCCGACGGACTTGCCGATGTCACGGGACCCGAGGTTGGTGGTCATGATGATGACGCAGTTCTTGAAGTCCACCACCCGGCCCTGCGAGTCGGTCAGGCGACCTTCCTCGAGGATCTGCAGCAGGCTGTTGAAGATGTCGGGGTGGGCCTTCTCGACCTCGTCGAAGAGGACGACGGAGAACGGCTTGCGGCGCACCTTCTCGGTGAGCTGGCCGCCCTCCTCGTAGCCGACGTAGCCCGGAGGCGAGCCGAAGAGCCGCGAGACGGTGTGCTTCTCGCCGAACTCCGACATGTCGAGCTGGATCAGCGCGTCCTCGTCGCCGAAGAGGAACTCGGCGAGCGTCTTGGACAGCCAGGTCTTTCCGACGCCCGAGGGACCGGCGAAGATGAACGAGCCGCCGGGGCGCTTGGGGTCCTTCAGCCCCGCACGGGTACGACGGATCGCCCGCGACAGCGCCCTGACGGCCTCCTCCTGGCCGATGACCCGCTTGTGGAGCTCGTCCTCCATCTTGAGCAGTCGCGTCGACTCCTCCTCGGAGAGCTTCACGATCGGGATGCCGGTCGCCACGGCGAGGACCTCGGCGATCAGCTCCTCGTCGACCTCGGCGACCTCGTCCATGTCGCCCGCGCGCCACTGCTTCTCGCGCTCGGACTTCTTCAAGATGAGCTGCTTCTCCTCGTCGCGCAGGCGCGCCGCGGCCTCGAAGTCCTGGCCGTCGATGGCGGCCTCCTTGCGCTGACGCACCTCGGCGATCTGCTCGTCGTACTCGCGCAGGTCGGCGGGAGCCGTCATCCGGCGGATCCGCAGGCGCGAGCCGGCCTCGTCGATCAGGTCGATCGCCTTGTCGGGCAGGAAGCGGTCGGAGATGTAGCGGTCGGCGAGGGTGGCCGCGGAGACCAGTGCCTCGTCGGTGATGGTCACCCGGTGGTGCGCCTCGTAGCGGTCGCGGATGCCCTTGAGCATCTCGATCGTGTCGGCGATCGACGGCTCGGGGACCTGGATCGGCTGGAAGCGACGCTCGAGGGCGGCGTCCTTCTCGAGGTACTTGCGGTACTCGTCGAGGGTGGTCGCGCCGATCGTCTGCAGCTCGCCGCGGGCCAGCATCGGCTTGAGGATCGAGGCCGCGTCGATGGCGCCCTCGGCCGCGCCGGCGCCGACGAGGGTGTGGATCTCGTCGATGAACAGCACGATGTCGCCGCGGGTGCGGATCTCCTTGAGCACCTTCTTCAGGCGCTCCTCGAAGTCACCGCGGTAGCGGGAGCCGGCGACCAGCGCACCCAGGTCGAGGGTGTAGATCTGCTTGTCCTTGAGCGTCTCGGGCACGTTGCCCTTGACGATGTCCTGGGCCAGGCCCTCGACGATCGAGGTCTTGCCGACGCCGGGCTCGCCGATGAGCACCGGGTTGTTCTTGGTGCGCCGGCTGAGGACCTGCATCACGCGCTCGATCTGCGCTCCGCGACCGATGATCGGGTCGAGCTTGCCCTCGCGGGCGTCCTGGGTCAGGTTGCGGCCGAACTGGTCGAGCACCAGCGAGGACGACGGCGCGTCGCCGCTGCTGGAGCTGCCGGTGCTGGCCGCGGCGGCCGTGCCCTCCTTGCCCTGGAAGCCGGAGAGCAGCTGGATGACCTGCTGGCGGACCCGGTTGAGGTCGGCGCCGAGCTTCTGCAGCACCTGGGCCGCCACGCCCTCGCCCTCGCGGATCAGCCCGAGCAGGATGTGCTCGGTCCCGATGTAGGAGTGGCCGAGCTGGAGCGCCTCGCGCAGCGAGAGCTCGAGGACCTTCTTGGCGCGCGGGGTGAAGGGGATGTGTCCCGACGGCGCCTGCTGGCCCTGGCCGATGATCTCCTCGACCTGGGCGCGCACGGCCTCCAGGGAGATGTCCAGCGACTCGAGCGCCTTGGCGGCGACGCCCTCACCCTCGTGGATGAGGCCGAGCAGGATGTGCTCGGTCCCGATGTAGTTGTGGGAGAGCATGCGGGCCTCTTCCTGGGCCAGCACGACCACCCGGCGGGCACGGTCTGTGAACCGCTCGAACATTGCACGCTCCTCACACGTCACACGGGGTTGTTCTCAGGGTCTACAACCCCGCTCACACCCTACGCGTTCCAGCCCAAGGACCTGGATCCGTCCGCTGTCAGCGAACGCCTCCCGATCCGGGCCGATCTGTCGCGCCGGACGAGGTCGGGCCCGGGTCCGCACGGTGGCTGGGGGATCCCGGCAGGAGGACGAGCCTGACCATCTCGTCCGCTCAGGCGGACCTCACCGGCCTCGACGACGAGTGGGGTGCCGCCCTCGCCGGAGCGGATCGCGACTTCCCCCGTGCAGGAGATCGAGGTCAGTGCGCGGACTCGTAGGCCTCGCGCACGTCAGCGGGGATCCGACCCCGCTCGGGCACGGTGAAGCCGTTGTCGCGGGCCCACTCGCGGATCTCCTTGGCGGAGGTGCCGCCGGCCGCGGCCGCCCGTCCGCCACCCCGCTTGGCCCCACCGCCACCGCGGCCGACCTTGCGCCCGTGGCCGACGTACGCCGCCAGCGCGTCGCGCAGCTTGGTGGCGTTCTTGTCGTTGAGGTCGATCTCGTAATTGGCGCCATCGAGCCCGAAGGAGATGGTTTGCGTGGCATCGGTGCCGTCGATGTCGTCGACCAGGACGATGTTGACCTTCTGTGCCATGAATTCCTCGCTGGGAGAAGTAGGGATATTCGGACGAACACCGACAAACCCGGATATCGCGCCGCGAATTCACACTAGCAGTTATTCAGAGCATGTCGCCGAAACCAGCGGTGCGCCGCCGCACCGGGACACACCGACACCGAAAGGTCAGGGGCTTACCCGCATGACCGCGATCCTCGCGCTGCCTAGCGTGAGCACCAAGATCGTCAGACTCGGTGCCACCGGAAGCGACCCCTTCGACGGGAAGATCGCCTACGCCGCGCCGTGAGGGCCGATTCCGTCCGGGGACGGCTCAGCGCTGATTGCGAGCGAACACCTTCTCGAGTCCGCGCAGGGTCAGCCACGGCGCGCGATGGGTGAAGCAGCGACACTCGTCGGTGACCAGTGAGGCGAGGTAGCCGGTGGAGATCACCGACACCCCACCGGGCGCGGCGCCCAGCGCCGCCGTGAGCCGTTCGACCATGCCCTCGACCTGGCTGGCCACGCCGAAGACCATGCCGGACTGGAGCGCCTCGACGGTGTTCTTGCCGATCACTCCCCGGGGCCGGACCAGCTCGACCATCCGCAGCTGGGCGCCACCGCGGCTGAGCGCGTCGAGGGAGATCTCGATTCCGGGTGTGATCGCGCCGCCGACATAGCGACCCTGCTCGTCGACGACGTCGTACGTCGTGGCGGTGCCGCCGAAATCGACGACGATCGCGGGGCACTCGAAATCGGCCGCCGCGGCGAGCGCATTGACGATCCGGTCGGTGCCGACTTCACGCGGATTGTCGACGAGAATCGGCACGCCGGTACGAATACCGGGCTCGACGATGACGCACGGAATGTCGGGGAAATGCGCGGGCAGCATCTCGCGCCACGCATTGAGCACGGCGGGAACCGTCGCGCACACCGCGATTCCGGTGACCTCGTCCTCACGCGTGCCGAGCAGCCCGCGCAGCAGCACCCCCCATTCGTCGGCGGTGCGGTTCTCGGCCGTCGACACCCGCCAGTCGGCATGCACGGCGCCGTCGGACACCAGCCCGAGGACGGTGTGGGCGTTGCCGATGTCGGCGGCGAGCAGGGACACCTTCAGTCCGTCCGGAAGTCCAGGCCGAGGTCGAAGACGGTGACCGAGTGGGTCAGCGCGCCGACCGAGATGAAGTCGACACCGGTCTCGGCGACCTCACGGGCCCGCTCGAGGGTGAGCCCGCCGGACGCCTCCAAGGTGGCCTTGCCGCCGGCAGCCTCGTTGATCCGCACCGCCTCGGTCATGTCGGCGGTCGACATGTTGTCGAGGAGAACCTCGGTGCAGCCCGCAGCGAGCACGGCGCGCAGCTCGTCGAGATCCATCACCTCGGCCTCAACCCGCAGGCCGGGGTGCTTGGCGACAACAGCACGGTAGGCCTCGACCACACCGCCCGCGGCCACCGCGTGGTTGTCCTTGACCATGGCCCGGTCGACCAGGCTGAACCGGTGGTTGACGCCGCCGCCACAGCGCACGGCGTACTTCTGCAGCGCCCGCCAGCCCGGCAGCGTCTTGCGGGTGTCGAGGACGCGCGCGCGGGTGCCGGCGAGCGCGTCGACCCAGCGGGAGGTCGCGGTCGCGACCCCGGACAGGTGGGAGGCGAAGTTGAGGGCGGTGCGCTCGGCGGTCAGCACGCCCCGGACCGGCCCGGAGACAGTGAGCACGACGTCACCGGGCTGCACGCGGGTGCCGTCGGGGACGCGGTCGGCGATCGCAACGGTGTCGCCGAGGGCATAGCCGAAGGCGAGCTCGGCGATCGCGAGGCCCGCGACGACACCCGGCTCGCGGGCGGCGACGTCGGCGACGGCCCGGCCCATGTCGGGCATCGCGTCGCTGGTGACGTCGTCGACGCCACCGGGCAGGTCCTCCTCGAAGGCGAGCACGACGTGGTCGTACACCGCCCGCGGGTCGAGCCCGGCCGCACTGATCTCGGCGAGCAGCGGGGCGGGCAGCTCGTCGTACGGGGTGCGGGCGATCATGCGGGCAGGTCTCCGTCGGTCGCGGGCTCGGCGACGAAGGCGACCGTCGTGGCGCCGTCGTCCATGGTCACGTCGAAGTGCCCGGCCCAGTGCGCGTCGTCGCGCTCGGGGAAGTCGTCGCGCCAGTGGGAGCCGCGGGTCTCCTCGCGCAGCGCGGCCGCGTCGGCGAGGGCGGCACTGATGGTGAGCAGGTTGGTCGCCTCCCAGGACGCCTGGTCGACGGTCTCGGCGGCCCGGCCGGCGAGCTTGTCGAGGACGGCGGCCGCCTCGGCCAGGCCCGGGGCGGAGCGGAGCACGCCGACCCGCGAGCTCATCGTCTCCTGCAGCTCCTGGCGGATGTCGCCCGCGACCAGGCCGGGGGTACGACGGTCGGTCGCCGGCTCACGCCAGGGCCCGAGCTCATCGGGCAGCACCTCCGCGATCCGCCGCGAGAACACCAGGCCCTCGAGCAGCGAGTTGGACGCGAGCCGGTTGGCGCCGTGGACGCCGGAGCAGGCGACCTCGCCGGTGGCGTAGAGCCCGGCGACGTCGGTGCGACCGTGGAGGTCGGTGCGCACGCCGCCCGACGCGTAGTGACAGGCGGGCGCGACCGGGATCAGCTGGGTGACCGGGTCGATGCCATAGGAGCGGGCGGTGGCCACGATGGTCGGGAAGCGGCGCTCCCAGAACTCCTTGCCGAGGTGGCGGGCGTCGAGCCACATGTGCGGCCGGCCGGTCTCCAGCATCCGCTTCATGATCGCCTTGGCGACGACATCGCGGGGGGCCAGGTCGGCGAGCTCGTGGACGCCCTGCATGATCCGGTTGCCCTCGTCGTCGACGAGGAAGGCGCCCTCGCCGCGGACCGCCTCGGAGATCAGCGGCTGCTGGCCGCGGGAGTCGGGGCCCAGATACATCACGGTCGGGTGGAACTGCACGAACTCCAGGTCGCGCAGGGTCGCGCCGGCCCGCAGCGCGAGCGCCATCCCGTCGCCGGTCGAGACGACCGGGTTGGTGGTCTGGGTGAACACCTGGCCGAGCCCGCCGCTGGCGAGCACGACCGCGCGGCAGTGGACGGCGCCGACGCCGTCGCGCTCGCCCTCGCCGATGACGTGCAGGCTCAGGCCGGCCACGCCCGGCGCACCGGCCGCATCGGGGCCGAGCAGCAGGTCGACGGCCAGCGCGTGCTGGATCACCTCGATGTCGGGCGCGGCCTCGATCGCGGCGATCAGCGCCCGCTGGATCTCGGCGCCGGTGGCGTCGCCGCCGGCGTGCGCGATCCGGTCCCGGTGGTGACCGCCCTCGCGCGTCAGCGACAGCTCGCCGTCGGCGGTGTGGTCGAAGTTGGTGCCGAGCGCGATCAGCTCGCGCACCGCCTCCGGTCCCTCGTTGACCAGCACCCGCACAGCGTCGCGGTCACAGGCGCCCGCGCCGGCGACCAGGGTGTCCGCCTCGTGCTGCTCGGGGGTGTCACCGGGACCGAGGGCGGCGGCGATGCCGCCCTGCGCCCACTGGGTCGAGCCGGCGTTGAGGACGTCCTTGGTGACGACCAGGATCTTGTCGACCTGGCCGCGCAGGCGCAGGGCGGCGGTGAGGCCGGCGATGCCGGAGCCGACGATGACGACGTCGGCGCGCGTCGTCCAGCCGGGGCTCGGGGCGGTCAGGCACCCGGGCAGGTGCAGCTCTTGGGGCATCCCCGCAGGCTACTCAGCGACCGGCGGTGACGTCGCCCCGGGACAGCCCCGGGTCGCCGAAGGTCTCGGCCGGGTCGAATCCGGTGGCCATGATCTTGTTGTCGGCGTCGACGAAGACGACGTGCGGCTGGTGCTCCTTGGCCTCCTCGGTCGTCATCTGGCCGTAGCCGATCAAGATGACCAGGTCGCCGGGGTGGACCAGGCGGGCGGCGGCACCGTTGATGCCGATCACGCCGCTGCCCCGCTCGCCGGCGATCGTGTAGGTCTCCAGCCGGGCGCCGTTGGTGATGTCGACGATGTGGACCAGCTCGCCGGCCAGCAGGTCGGCCGCCTCCAGCAGGTCCTCGTCGACGGTGACCGAGCCGACGTAGTGGAGGTCGGCCTGGGTGACCGTGGCCCGGTGGATCTTGCTCTTCATCATGGTGCGCAGCATGGGAGTCTCCCTCGAGGGTTCAGAACTGCAGAGGCAGGTTGTCGATGAGCCGGGTGGTGCCGACCCGGGCGGCGACGAGGATCCGGCCCTCGGTGCCGGGCTCGGGGTAGTCGGGCAGCTCGCCGAGGCCCGTGGTGGTCAGCGCGAGGTAGTCGAGCTCGACGCCGGGCTCGGCCTTGATCACGCCCATCGCGGCCCAGCGCGCCGCCGGGACGCCGTACGACGCCCGCTCCTGCGCCGCGCGCAAGGCCCGGCTCAGGGCGACCGCCTGCTGCCGCTGCTCGGCGTCGAGGTAGCGGTTGCGGCTGGACCGGGCCAGCCCGTCGGGCTCCCGGTCGGTCTCGGCGCCGACGATGTCGATGCCGAGGCACAGGTCGGAGGTCATCCGGCGGATCAGCGCGAGCTGCTGGTAGTCCTTCTCGCCGAAGACCGCGACGTCGGGACGGACCAGGCCGAACAGCTTGGCGACGACGGTCAGCACCCCGCGGAAGTGGCCGGGGCGGCTGGCGCCCTCGAGCAGGTCGGCGAGCGGGCCGGGCTGGACGGTGACCGCCTCGGACGCGACGCCCTCGTGGGGCACGCCGTCGGGGTACATCTCGGCGACGACCGGCGCGAACACCACGTCGGCGCCCTCGGCGGCGGCGACCGCGAGGTCGGCGTCGAAGGTGCGCGGGTAGCGGTCGAGGTCCTCGCCGGGACCGAACTGCAGCGGGTTGACGAAGATCGAGACCACGACGGTGCCGTCGGCGCCGGCACGTTCGCGGGCGATCCGGATCAGGGTGGCGTGGCCCTCGTGGAGCGCGCCCATGGTCGGCACCAGCACCACCGTGCCGCGGTCCGTGAGCAGGCTCCTCAGGTCGGCCCGGCTGCGTGCGACAGCGGGCGTGGTCAGCGTCGTCACGCGGACTCCACCCGCGGGGTGGGCAGGACCCGGCGGTCGCCGTACGCGCTGAGGACGGAGGCGATCGCCTGGGCGCGGATCGGCAGCAGCCGACCGTCGGTGACCGCGCGGTCGAGGGTGGCCCACGCCATCGCGACGTACGACGGCACGGTGTCGGGCGCGTTGGCGGAGATGTCCTTGAGGTGGGCCGCGACGGTCTGCACGTCGCCGCGCACGATCGGGCCGGTCAGCGCGGCGTCGCCGTGGGCGAGCGCGTTGTCGAGGGCCGCGTCGAGCAGCGGGCGCAGGGTGCCGGCCGGGTCGTCGACGCCGGCGGCGCTGAGCAGGCCCATCGCCTCGCTGACCAGGGTGACCAGGTGGTTGGCACCGTGGGCGAGGCCGGCGTGGTAGAGCGTGCGCATCTCCTCGGGCACCCAGGTCGCGCGGCCACCGAGGTCGGCGACCAGGGACTCGGCGAGCTCGCGCTCCTCGGGCCCGGCGGTGAGACCGAAGACGCAGCCGTGCAGCCGTTCGAGGTCGACCGCGGTGCCGGTGAAGGTCATCGCCGGGTGCAGGGCGATCACCCGGGCGCCGACCGCGGCGGCCGGCGCGAGCACCGCGAGGCCGTGGCGGCCCGAGGTGTGGGCGACGACCTGGCCGGCGTGCAGCGCGCCGCTGTCGGCCAGCACCTTCACCACGTTGGGCAGCATGTCGTCGGGCACGGTGAGCAGCAGCAGGTCGGCCTCGCGGGCGACGTCGCTGGGCTTGCGCAGCGGCACGCCCGGCAGCAGGTCGGCGGCGCGACGGCGCGAGGCGTCGGACTCACCGGCAGCGGCGACGACGGGGTGGCCGGCCGTGCGGAGACCCGCGGCGAGGACAGCGCCGACGCGACCCGCGCCGATCACACCCACAGAGTGCTTGGGGGACATCGTGAACCTTTCGTTCCCGTCCCGCCGACCACTCGCGCCCTGCGGTGCGAGCCGGTGTGGGTACCGGACGTTGTGCTCAGTGGTCTCGTCCCGGGGTTCCGGGACGCCTCAACGGTACGCCTGCCCGCGAAGCCCGGGAACGGGTCGGTCCGGTGGCTTGCGTCACACGCCGAGACCGCGTTCTAGGCTCGGGCCCATGTCGACGCCGTCCGCCCTCCCCGCCGGCGCCCGCCTGCTCCACATCGGCCCCCACAAGACGGGGACCACGGCCCTGCAGAGCGCCTTCGACCTGGCCCGCGCGGACCTCGGCCCGCAGGGGGTGCGCTACGTGTCCCGGAGCCGGCACGACGCGCGGGCGGCACGCTATGTCACCGGCCGGATGGTCGCCGGACGCGACCCCGAGCGGGCCGAGCGGGCCTGGCGGGCCGTGGTCGGCACGCTCACCGCGGAGGGCCCGGAGCGACGGGTGTTCAGCAGCGAGTTCCTCTCCGACGCCACCGACGAGCAGATCGCGCGGATCGTCGGGGAGATCGGCACCGAGGACCTGTGGGTGGCGCTCACGCTGCGGCCGCTGGCCCGGATCCTGTCGTCGCAGTACCAGCAGGGCCTGCAGCGACAGAGCCCCCACACCTACGACGCCTGGCTGCGCATGGTGCTCGCCGACGACGTGTCCGCGCCGGAGCCTCGGGAGTTCTGGAACCGGCACCGCCACGACGCGCTGGTGCGCCGGTGGGCCGAGCACGTCGGCGCCGAGCGGGTGCTGGTCGTGGTGCTCGACTCCCGCGACCACGCCTTCCTCCCCCACACCTTCGAGCGGCTCCTCGGCCTGCGCGCCGAGACCCTCGCCGGCCAGGACGCCCGCGAGAACCGGTCGCTGAGCGCCGACGAGGCCGAGCTGCTGCGACGCTTCAACGGCGGCTACGCCGACCTCGGGCTGCCGCCGGACCACTACGTGCGGCTCTTCCGCCACCTCAAGGACCACCTCAAGGAGCGCGAGCCCGGGCCCGGCGAGGCGCCGCTCGTGACACCGGACTGGGCGATCGCCCGGGCCAACGCCGTCGGGGCCGAGATGGCCGAGGCGATCAGGGCCCTCGGCGCGAGGGTGTACGGCGACCTCGACTCGATCTTCGCGACCCGGCCCAGCGGCGTCGCCGCCACGCCCGAGCCGCCGGCGGCGATCGACGCCGCCGTGGCGGGGTGGTTCGGCGCCGGGCTCGCGATGGCGGCCGAGCGGCTCACGCGGACACCGGCCCCCCGGGCGGAGGCCGCGCCGGCACCGCGCCGGCGGTTCAGTCGCCGAGGCTGAAGGGATCGTCCTTGCGGACGTCGTAGACATGCCCCGACGACTCGGAGATGAGCACGTCGACCGAGGTGTGCGCGACCGTCTGGGAGTCGAGCAGGGTGCCGGGCGCCTCCTGGCCGAAGGCCTTGGTGCGCATCGGGGTGGCGGTCCGCTCGGGGTTGATGCAGTTGACCCGCACGCCCGCGTCGGCCCACTCGTCGGCGAGCGCCTGGGTCAGGTTGACCGTGGCGGCCTTGGCCGAGGAGTAGAGGCTGTAGCCGCTGCGGCCGCGGGTGTAGGAGCTGGAGGTGAACAGCAGCAGGGCGCCCTTGCTGGCGGCGAGGTGCGGGTGGAACTCCTGCGCGATGAAGATCGGGCCGAGGTAGTTGATGTCGGTCGCGGCGTAGATCGTCTCCTCGGTGGTCTCGAGGAGCTCGCCGCGGGGCAGCACGCCGGCGGTGTTGACGACGAAGTCGATCGAGCCGGCCTTGGCGATCGCCTCCTTGGCGGCGGCGGCGATGTCGGCCCGCCTGCCGACGTCGGTGCCGGTGGTCGACCGGCTGAACGAGAGCACGGTGGCGCCGTACGACTGGGCGAGCTCGGCGATGTCGGCGCCGATGCCGTAGCTGCCGCCGAAGACCACCATGGTCTTGCCCTCGAGCGCGGCGCGGTAGCCGGCGTCGTCCTTGGCACGGGGCAGGTCGATCCCGGTGAGCTGGAAGAGCTTGTCGGCGATGTAGACGTCGATCGGCTCGGTGACCTTCATGTTCCGGTCGTCGCCGTGGACCACGATGATCGGCTCGTCGGGCAGGTACCTCAGCACGACGCTGCAGTCGTCGGTGGCGGTGAAGTCGGGATCGCCGGCGGCCACCTCGTAGGCGCGGGCGAGGACGTCGAGGCGGAACGCCTGCGGGGTCTGGCCGCGGCGCAGCGAGGCGCGCGGCGGGATGCTGCGGATGGTGTCGTCGGCGGCGACCTCGATGATCGTGTCGGCCGACGGGATCGCGACGTCGACGGCCGGGTAGCGCTCGAGCGCGGTGAAGCACTCGCCGATGATCCGCGGCGTCACGAGCGGGCGGACCGCGTCGTGGAGCAGGATCCGGGTCTGCGCCGCGTCGCCGGTCCCGACCAGGTGGTCGATCGCGCGCTGGGTGGTGTCGTTGCGGGTCTCGCCGCCCTCGAGGATCGCGGTGACCTTGGGATAGCCGCCACCGCGGGTGATGTCGCGGACCGCGTCGGTGTGCCCCGGCGTCATCATCACGACGACCTCGTCGACGTCGGCGTGGTCGTGCAGCGCGAGCAGGGTGTGCTCCAGCAGGGTCTTGCCGGCGACCTTGATGAGCTGCTTCGGGATGTCCAGTCCGACCCGGGCTCCGACACCGCCGGCGAGCAGGACGGCGACATTCCTCGTCATGGCCCGCAGTCTTCCACGCGGCCGGCTCAGCGGCCCACTCAACGACCCCGTCGACGCAGGGCCCGGCGGCGGAGCTCCCCGAGGATGGCCCGGCCGCTGGCGGCGTCCAGCGGAGACTTCGGGGCCGGGGCGGCCGGCAGCGTGAGCGCGACCCGGACGTAGGCCTCCATCATCCGCCCGGCCGAGGCGACGTCGACGACCTCGGGGACCTCGACCTCCGCGGGATGCGTGGCGGGGTCGCTGGACAGGTGGCGTACGTCGCCCAGCACGCGCGCACCGGAGGACTCCAGCGCCTCGACCCAGTCGGCGACGTACTCGTTGGCGCGCTCGGCCGCCCACCGGGGAACCCGGACGGTCTGGTGCCGTGGGGCGGCCTCGACGACCGGGCGCAGCTTGATCCTGCGGGTGTCGCCGGCGGTCGCCATCCAGGCGTCGAGGTCGCCGCCGTGGGCGCGGTAGGCGGCCGCGAGATGGCGCAGCATCTCGGCCTCGGGCATCGGGAGGGACAGGTTGCGCGACGGCGACAGCTCGAGCACCTCGGGAACCCCGAGCAGGCTCTCGAAGGCACGCAGCAGCCAGCTGTGGTCGGTCGGGTCGAGGACGACGAAGACCAGGTTCTCCTCCCCGAACACGGCGCCCCAGTCGCGCAGGACGCGGCGCGGGTTGAGCCGGCGCAGCGCCTGCCCGGGCACGAAGCCGTCGCCGACTCCGCCGAGCGGCTCCTCGGCGAAGGTCGCGCGCAGCCACTCGTCGAGCGGCAGGGGCTGCGCGCGTCGCAGCCCCTGCTGCCAGCGGGAGGCCAGCTGCGGGGCGAGGGCCCGGATCGTGCAGACGACGTACGACGGTCCGAGCTCCTCGCGCAGGCCGCTGATCCGGTCGGGCAGGGCCAAGGACAGGGACTCGCTCGACCAGAAGGTGCGCCGTGCCGCGGAGGTGCGGAACTCGCGGGCGAGCTCCTGCCAGCGCTCGTGCTCGGGCGCCCAGTAGGACCGGATGTTGCCGGCGGCGGTGATGGCGACCTTCCGCTCGTGGGCGCGGCGCGAGACGTTGTGGGCGCCGCGCTCCTCCAGCTCGGCACGGGCCGCCCACAGGGAGTGCTGGAGCGCGGTGGTCCCGGTCTTCGGCATGCCGATGTGGAGCAGCCGGGCGCCGTCGGGCAGGGACTCCATCAGCTGCCTCCGAGCCGGCGCCGGGCCCGGCGGGCCAGCTCGCGGGCCGCCACCCGACGCGCGCCGTCGCGGTCGCGCTCGGCGTCCCACTGCTCGGCGACGGCCCGGTGCCGGGACCAGGCCGCCCGCTCGACCGGGCCCGCGAGGTCGCGGTGCTCGGGACGGGGGTGGACACCGGTCAGCTTGGTGATGATGCCGGCGGCGAGGGCCGCGGCGGCGCCGGGGTCGATGGCCGCGACCGGCACGTTGTCACCCTCGGCGGGCGCGAGCGCGCGGTCGGAGAGCAGGGCGAGGTCGCCGATGACGCGGGCACCGGAGGCGCCGATCCGCTCGGCCATCGCGGCGCCGACCTCGAGCGCCCGGTCGACCGCCCACCCGGGCGTCAGCAGCCTCTCGGCGGCCGGGTCCGGGGGCGCGGCCTGGAGACCGCGGGCGGCGCCGAACCGGATGAACCGGCCGTGGTCGGCGCTGGTCCACGGCGCCTGCGAGGTCCGGTCGACGAGCTCCTGCATCAGGGTCGCCTCGGCGAAGGTGAGCGACCGGTTGGTCTTGTCGGCCGGTGGGCGGAGCAGGCCCTCGGGGAGCCCGAGCAGGCTCTCGAAGGCGGCCGGGAGGCCTCGGTGGTCGCGGTCGTCGACCACGATGACCGTGACCCGGTCGGCGCCCACCAGGCCGACCCAGCGCTCGACCAGCCGGTCGTGGCGGTGCCGCTGCCAGAAGGACGGGGTGACCGCGCCCCCACCGGACGTCTCGGCCTGCTCGAGGATCGCGCGCAGCCACTCGTCGTACGCCGGCACGGGCACGTTCTGGCCGTACTGCTGCCACTGCGAGCCGAGCAGCCGCACGATCGGGCGCACCGTGATCACGATGTGCGTGCGCGGGCCGAGCACGTCGAGGAGGGTGCGGGCACCCTCGTCGGTGGCCTCGCAGTAGACCTCGCTGCTGAGCACGCCGATCCGCGGCTGTGCGTCGCGCAGGGCGGCGACCAGGGCGTACCAGCGCTCGCGGAACGCGTCGATGTCCTTGCCGGGGTCGACCCGCCCGAGGGCGAGCGCCATGGCGGCGTTCATCTCGTGGGCGAGCTCGCCGGGGTAGGCGACGCCGTGGGTGGCGAGCGAGCCGCGGGCCTCCCACAGGGCGCCCTGCATCGCGGTGGTGCCGGTCTTGTAGGGGCCGATGTGGACCAGGGTGGTGCCGTCGGGCAGCGGCGGGATCGACGTGCTCATCGGCCGCCTCCCAGCCGGGTGAGGAGGGCGCGGGCCGGCAGCTCCCCCACGGGTACGACGACCGGCCGGTCCGGCGCGAGGTCCGCCGGTCGCTCGACCAGGCCGAGCATCACCTCGAGTGCCGCGTCGACGGCGACGTCGATCGGGACCAGGCCACGCTCGGCCGGGACCGGCCAGAGCAGTGCGTCGCGGGGCCCGCTGAGGGTGACCCCGGCGGTCTCCAGACCGGCGAGGGCGGTGCGGCAGGCCTCGCGCATCGCCCGTGCTTCTGCGGCGCCGAGGTCGGGGTCGGTGTCGAGGGAGCGGCTGATGCAGGCGGTCGCGTCGGCGACGCCGTCGACGGCGGTCTGCCAGGTGGGCGGGAGCAGCACCTCGACCTGGGCCACGATCGCGTCGGCGTAGGCGCGGGCAGCGTCCTGCCCGCCGGGCACGCTCTGCGGCGGGACCGGGTCGGCGTCGGTGTGGGCCGCCGCGGCGGCCGCGGCGAACCGCGGCCAGCGGCGGCCGGCGGCGAGGGTGAGCAGCTGGTCGAGCGTGGTCACCTCGTCGAGGGAGACCGCGAGGTGGAGCGGCGCGGCGGCGGAGTGCCGCGCCCGCACCTCACCCACCCAGGCGGCCAGGCCCTCCGGGGTCGGCTCGGACAGCAGCTCGGCGATGGCGCCGACGACGAGCAGGGTGCGCTCGGCCGGCAGGTCCGCCACCTCGACCACGGTCACGTCGGGGCGCTCGTCGTCGTCACGGCCGATCCGCTCGTCCTCGAGCGAGGCCCACCAGGTGGGGACGGCGAAGGCGTTCATCCCGGCGCGGGCGTCGGGCACGTGGAGCAGGCTCATCGGCGCGTCACCCGCCGTCGGGCGCGACGGCCGAGCTCGCCGAGCAGTGCGCGCCCGCCGTACGACGACAGGTCGGGCGCCTGCGGTGCGTCGGCGGGCGCCTTGGCGGCGTGCTGGAGCGCCGCGGTGAACGCGACGTCCATCAGCCGGCCCGCGCTCCGTACGCCGACGGCGTCGGGCACGCCGACCTGCTCGGCGTACTCGGCGGGGTCGACGACGAGCTCGGCGAGGTCGCCGACCACGGTGACGCCGGAGGCCTCGACGGCGCGGTTCCATGCGGCGGCGTACTCGTTGGCCCGCTCGGCGACCCAGCGCGGGGCGCGGATGGGATGGGGCTCGAGGGTGTTGGTGTAGTCGCGCAGCGGGATCCGGGCGCGTACGCCGATCACCTCCATCCACGTGGGGTGGTCGCCGCCGTGGTCGGTCCAGGCCCGGTTGAAGTGGCGCAGCATCTCGGCCTCGGGGTAGGGCAGCGAGGCGTTGCCCTCGGGCACCGGCTGCAGCACCTCCCCGACGCCCATCAGCCGCTCGAAGACCCGGAAGCCGCGCAGCCGGTCGACCGGGTCGGGGACGACCAGGACGATCCGGTCCTCGCCGAACACCGGTCCCCACTCCTCGATGATGCGGCGCAGGCTGAACCGGTGCAGCGACGGCATGAACTTGACGTAGTCGACGCTCACCTCGCCCTCGACGCTCACCGCGGCGAACTGGTCGGCGGCCCACTCCTCCAGGGACTGGGTGCCGCGCCGGCGCAGCCACTGCTGCCACTGGGACACCATGAGCGGCGCCAGCGGGCGCAGCGTCACGACCACGTGGGTGTCGGCGCCGAGCTGGTCGGCGAGATAGGAGATCCGCTCGCCCTTCGCATGGCTCAACGACTCGCTCGACCAGAAGGTGCAGCGGGCGTCGGACTCGCGGAACTCGCTCGCCAGCGCCTCCCAGCGCTTCTCCCAGGTGCCCTGCCAGAAGTCGGCCAGCCCGCCCGCGGCCACCTGGCCGACCCGCATCTCGTGGCGACCGTGGTTGACGTTGTGGGCGCCGAGCGCCTCGAGCTCGGGCCGCGCGCGGTCGAGTGCGCCCTGCAGCGCCGTCGTCCCCGTCTTCGGGAGGCCGATGTGGATGAAGCGCGCGCCGTCGGGGAGGGCGTCGGGCAGATCGACAGAGCGCATCTCGGGGACAGCTCCTTCAGTCGGTAGGGGGTCGGGGTCGGGTTGGGCGGGCACGGTCACGATCGGTCCGCTCTCGACGTGAGCCAATCACCCATGCCCGAGATGGTGAACCGCACCGTGTCTCCTTCAGGGAGGATCGTGCCCTTCTGGATCAGGCTCGCGCGGATCCACGAGACCGCCTTGGCAGGCTTGCCGAGGGCGGCCGTGACGTGCGCGCCGCGCACCCGGGGCGTCGCGACCGAGAGATCGGCAAGGGTGCCGAGATGTTCACGCTCGCGCTCGGAGGAGTCCTCCCAGCGCGCGGCGTACAGGCGTTGGGAACACGTCTCGCCACGTCGGACAGGCTAGGTCGAGCCAGGGTGTCTAGCAATGTCTAGGCAGTCTTGGGGCGACTGGACGGTGCTGGGGGGCGACCGAAGAAGGCCGCCGCCACCCGCTCGGCGGCCTGCCCGTCCATGAACCGGCTGAACCGCTCGTGGAAGGCCGCCACCGCGCCGGCGTAGCGCCGCTGCAGGCCGTCGAGGTCGCGCAGCAGGTCGACGACCTGCTCGGCGGTGTCGACGTGCGGGCCGGGAGCGGTGGGGCCGTAGTCGTAGAGGAAGCCGCGCACGCCGCCGACATAGGTGTCGAGGTCGGGGACCAGGAAGACCATCGGCCGGTTCGTCAGGGCGAAGTCGAAGCGCAGCGACGAGTAGTCGAGCACCGCCGCGTCGGCGGCCAGGATCAGGTCGTTGATCTCGGGGTACTCGGTGACGTCGAGGAACCGGGTCGCCCCGGCCCTGTCCGCACCGTCGCCGGCCGGGTTATGGAAGCGGTGGCCGCGCAGCAGCAGGACGTAGTCGGGGCCCAGCTCGCGGGCCGCGGCGGCGACGTCGAGGTGGTGGACGGCGTCGGCGGCGCGCCAGTTGGTGGCCTGGTCGTCGCGCCAGGTGGGGGCGTAGAGGATCGCCTTCTGGTGGTCCTCGATGCCGAGCCGGCGGCGTACGTCGGCGCGGACCGCGGCCGCGCGCCCGTCCACGAGGACGTCGTCGCGCGGGTAGCCCTCGCTGTGGATCGCCCCGTCGTAGGCGTACTCGCGGCGGTAGTACTGGTCCATGTCGGGGTCGGGCGTCAGGATCAGGTCCCACTGCCGGGAGGTGCGGGCCAGCTCCAACGCGATGCGGCGCGGCGGGTAGTGCTTGGCGTCCCACATCCGGATGCCCATCGACTTCGACGGGTAGCCGTGGAAGGTCTGCAGCAGCCGCTGGCCCGGGCGCTTGCGGAACCAGCGCTCGGGGTCGATGTTCATGCACAGCTGCCCGGCGGCGGCCATGACGCGGTACCACTCACGGGTGGTCATCACGACGGGTACGGCGCCCTCGGGCACCCAGGAGGCGGCCGAGGCAACGCCCCAGTAGAGCGTCAGGTCCGGGCGGGTGCGCCGCAGCTCGTCGTGGAGCGCGAGCTGGCTGTCGGTCGCGGAGGCGCCGACATAGGACTGGAAGTAGACGGCGTCGGGCTCGAGCGGGATGTCGGCGTCGGCGTACCACTCCTGGAGCCGGGTCTGGCCGTAGGGGACGCGCTCCTCGACCGGGACCGGCGGCAGCAGCTCGACGCCGGCGACCCGGCCCTCCTGCACGATCCGTGCGGAGTAGTCGGAGCCGACCATGAAGTGGTGGAGACGGTCGATGCCGCGCTCGCCGAGGAGGGCGCGGGTGGTGGTGTCGCCGTGGGTGACGGCGAGCCAGAGCCACCCGGGGGCGAGCGGGCGCTCGCCGAGGCCCCAGCGGTCGGTGGTCAGCGTGAGGCTGGCGCGGACCTCCCCGGACGCCTCGCCCGGCCGGAGGTCGGTGGTGAGCACCTCGACGCCGCCGGTCTGGGTGAGCAGGACCAGGCGGGCCTCGGGTGCCGGGAGGCCGAGCCAGCGGCCGGTCACGTCGAGACGGAGGCCCTCGACGGCGAGGTCGTCGACGACCAGGGTGCCGGCCGTCTCGTAGAGCTCGGCGTCGCCCGAGGCGGTGCGGGAGCCGACCACCTCGCCCTCGCCGACGGCGAGCCACTGGGGCGCCCCGGCGGCCCAGCCGAGGGCGACCTCGCGGCCGTCGGCGGTGAGCGCCCGCACCTGCCAGCGGCGCTGGCCGGTCCAGGCGGCGGGGAGCTGGAGGCGGAAGGCCCTGCCGTCGGGCCCGTCGGGCCCGTCGGTGAGCTCGGCGCGGACCTGCTGGGTGCCCTGGGTGACCCGGAGGGTGGTGAGTGTCGTGCCGGCGGGGTCGATCGTGCCCGCGACCGTGCGCCCCTCGACGGTGAGGCTGCGCAGCCGCGGCCCCTGGTCGGGGCGGATCCGCAGGCCGACCACGTCGGAGCGGGGGTTGAAGGCGACGACGGACCCGGCGACCGGGCGGGGCGCGAGGTGGTCGCGGCCGATGAACCCGGCGGAGGCCTGCTCGTCGATGAGGGGGACGGCGCCGGAGCGTCGTACGCCGTCGACGTCGATGTCGACCTCGAGCACCCAGGTGGCGGTGTCGGCGCTCGCGGCGACCACGTCGGCGACGGGTACGACGGCGTCGAAGGCGCCCCAGGAGAAGTCCTGGTGGCGGCGC
This sequence comes from Nocardioides sp. S5-5, assembly GCF_054954065.1. Lineage (NCBI taxonomy): Bacteria > Bacillati > Actinomycetota > Actinomycetes > Propionibacteriales > Nocardioidaceae > Nocardioides > Nocardioides sp. S5-5. The sequence goes on along the minus strand of NZ_CP199913.1, from coordinate 589,567 downwards.
AGCGCCTGGTTGGCGCGGGCGTCGCGGAACTGCCGGGCCTCCAGCGGGAGCCGCCGGCCGGTCCCCTGCTCGACGAGCGCGCAGGAGATCGCGGGGGCCGCGGTCATGTGGACGAAGTCGACCGCGGCGAAGACGGTCAGCTCGAGGGTGGTGGCGTCGACCCAGCGGGCCTCGCGCAGCATCGCCCGGAACCGGGTCTCGTCGGCGGTCATCTCGAACAGCTCGGGCGGGATGGCCAGCTCGGCGTCGTCGTGGTGGGGCAGCAGCGCCCAGACCCTGCCGTCGCGGACCTCGGTGGGCCGGTTGCCGCGGGTGAACAGCCGCGCACCGAGGAAGTCCTCGAGCGCCTTGCGGTGGCCGCCCTGCAGCAGCCACAGCTTGACCCGGGCCTCGGCGTTGAGCCGGGCCCACACCTGCTCGTCGGCGGCGTCGAGGAGCATCGCGACGTGGTCGCGCAGGGTCTGCCACTGGTGCGCGTCGGCCCGCTCGACGTCGGCGATCAGCGGCTGCACGGCCGTGTCGAGCACGCCCCACAGGAACCACTCCCGGACCTCGGGCAGGCCCAGCGCCTCGACCCGGTGCCAGGTGTGGTCGTTGCGGTCGATCCAGCCGGGCAGGCCGCTGAGCACGTCGGGGACGGTGCCGACCTGAACGCCGTCGCGGCGGTCGGTGGGGATGTAGGTGAAGTCGGCGAGCAGGTCGAAGGCACTCGCCCGCTCCAGCAGGCCGAGCGCGACGTCGGCGCCGTCGGGGAACTCGTCGGTGAAGCGCAGGCCGAGCTGCCGCCAGGTGGCGCGGGTGAAGAGCTTGTTGCCGAGGCCGAGGTCGGTGACCGCGACGGGGGTGGCGGCGAGCGTCGTACCGCGGACGGGGGTGTGGTGGGCGGCGTCGTACGCCGAGTCGGGGATCCAGCCGGCGATGTCGGGCTCGCGCATCGCGCCGACCACGACCGGCGAGCCGGAGCGGGCGTGGGCCTCGACCAGCCGCTCGATGCCGGTGTGGACGAAGTCGTCGCCGGCGTGGGTGACCACGACGACCAGCTCGCCGGAGGCGGCGGCGACCCCGGCGTTGCGGGCGGCGGCGAGCGTCTTCTCGATCTTGACCCGGGTCTTGATCCGCCAGTCCTGGGCGGCGTGCTCGCGCACCGTCGCGGTGACCCGCTCGTGGCGGCCGAAGCGCACCACCAGCACCTCGAGGTTGCGGTGGGTCTGCACCTTCAGCGAGTCGAGGCAGGTGCCGATCCGGGTCGTGTCGTCGTCGCTGACCGGCAGCACGACCGTGACCAGCGGCCCGGAGAACTCACCCCGGAAGCGGCGGGTGGCCCGCCCCAGCGGTCCCCGCAGCCGCCCGGGTCCCGCCTTGGCGAGCCGGATCAGGCCCTGCTGGGCGCGGGCGCGGTCGAGGGCCACGGCAGCAGCGTCCTTCCGGGTCGACGGGTGGGTCGCCCGATGCTACCTAGTAGCGTGTCGCCGCTAATAGTGGTTGCGTTTGGTGCAGTTTGGGTTCTGGCAGGACCTTCCCCTTCACCTGCCAGTCAGGACGTGTGTCGTGCCGTCGCAGAAGAAGTATCCGGTGAGGCTTTCGCTGGAGGATCGTGAAGCGCTGGAGCGGGTGACCCGGAGTGGGGTTCATTCGGTGTCGCTGGTACGTCGTGCGCGGGTGCTGCTCGCACTGGACACCGGAGACGCGGCGCCTGGGCCGGTCGAGGATCGCGCGGTGATCGCGCAACGGCTCGGTGTCGAGCAATGATCAGAACCTGTGGATGGCTCTCGGCGAGGTGACGTGAAGTGGACGTACCTCCCGAGCAAGATCGAAGCCCATGCTCAAGTTCGGATCGGGGTCGGCGTTGGCGCGCCGGCTCGGGAAGGTACGTCCATGCTCAAGGTAGTTCACGACGCTTCGGCGTCCAACGAGGCGGCCGGTGGGTCGCTGCTTGATGAGATCGTCCGCGACGGCGCTCGGCAGATGCTTGCTGCGGCGTTGCAGGCCGAGGTTGCCGCCTATGTCGAGGCGTTCGCTGACGAGGTCGATGAGCAGGGTCGGCGGTTGGTGGTCCGCAACGGGTTCCACCAGCCGAGGGAGGTGACCACGGCCGCGGGTGCGGTCCCGGTACGGGCGCCGCGGGTCAACGACAAGCGCATCGACGAGGCGACCGGGGAGCGGCGACGGTTTGCCTCGGCGATCCTGCCAGCGTGGGCACGGAAGTCGCCGCGGGTGGCGGAGGTGTTGCCGCTGCTGTACCTGCACGGCCTGTCCAGCGGTGACTTCGGGCCAGCGTTGACCCAGTTCCTGGGCACCAGCCACGGCCTGTCGCCAGCGACGATCACCCGGCTGACCAAGGACTGGCAAGACGAGGCGGCCGCGTTCAACAAGCGCTCCCTGGCCGGGCCCGACTACGTGTACGTGTGGGTCGACGGGATCCACCTCAAGGTCCGCCTGGAGCAGGACAAGGTATGTCTGCTGGTGATGATCGGCGTGCGTGCCGACGGTTCGAAGGAGCTGATCGCGCTCGACGACGGACACCGCGAGTCCACCGAGTCCTGGCTCGACCTGCTCCGCTCGTGCAAGCGGCGTGGGATGCGGGCACCGGTCCTCGCGGTCGGTGACGGGGCGCTGGGGTTCTGGGCCGCGCTGCGCGAGGTCTGGCCCGAAACCCACGAGCAGCGCTGCTGGTTCCACAAGATCGCCAACGTCCTCAACGCGCTCCCGAAGTCGGCCCAGCCGGGCGCGAAGACGGCACTGGCGCAGATCTGGAACGCCGAGGACAAGGACCACGCGAGGTCGGCGGTGAAGGCGTTCGCCGCCGACTACGGCACGAAGTGGCCCAAGGCCGTCGCGAAGGTCGCCGATGACCTCGACGTGCTGCTCGCCTTCTACGACTACCCCGCCGAGCACTGGGTCCACCTACGAACCACCAACCCGATCGAGTCGACGTTCGCGACCGTGCGGCTGCGTCAGCGGATCACCAAGGGGCCCGGCTCCCGAGCGGCCGGGATCGCGATGGCGTTCAAACTGATCGAGTCCGCACAGGCCAGGTGGCGTGCCGTGAACGCACCCCACCTCGTCGCGCTCGTCCGTGCCGGCGCAACGTTCAAGAACGGAGTACTCGTCGAACGCCCCAACGACCAAGACGGGCAGCCCTCGAGCCACGAATCAGGAGGTGACGCTCACGCCGCATGACACGCCGATCCACAGGTCTTGACTATTGCTCCTCGGTGTCTCCTGCGAGACGATCCGCCTGGTTTCCAAACGGTTCGTGGAGTCCGGTGGTGATGCGTGGTTCACCGTGGGGCGCAAGCCCCGCCAGAGCCCGCCGGTGCCCTCGCGGATCACTGGCGAGGTCGAGGCCCGACTGATCGCGTTGGCGTGCTCGACTCCTCCGGAAGGGCGTTCGCGGTGGTCGCTGCGGCTGCTGGAGAAGCACGTGGCACTGCTGGCCGAAGAGGGTGAGAAGGGTGAGAAGGGTGAGGGCATCCCGGCTCTGGACCACTCCACCATCGGCCGGGTGTTAAAAAAACGGAGCTTCGTCCTCATCTGAAGAAGTGCTGGACCATCCCGCCCAAGCAGAACGCGGCGTTCGCGGCGGCGATGGAGGACGTGCTGGCGGTCTATGCCCGCGGCTACAGCCAGTGCCGGCCTGTGGTGTGTATGGACGAGAAGCCCTACCAGCTCTTGGCCCACGCGCGCGAGGCGATTCCTGCCAAGCCCGGAGCCGACTTGAAGGAGGACTCCGAGTACGTGCGGCACGGGACGTGTTCGATCTTCTGTTGGGTCGAGCCCCTGGCGGGGTGGCGGCGGGTGGACGCCCAGCCGCAGCGCACCAAGGTGGACTGGGCCCACCAGGTCCAGCGGCTGCTCACCGTCGACTATCCCGACGCCGAGACCGTCGTGCTGGTCATGGACAACCTCAACACCCACACCATCGGCTCCCTGTACCAGGCCTTCGAGCCCGAGACCGCATTCGCCCTCGCGCAACGCCTGGAGATCCACCACACCCCCAAGCACGGCTCCTGGCTCAACATCGCCGAGATCGAACTCTCCGCGCTGACCCGCCAATGTCTGGACCGGCGCATCAGCGACATCGATGTCCTCAACACCGAGCTCGCGGCCTGGCAGGCGGCTGTCAACGCCGATCAGCGGCAGGTCAACTGGCAGTTCACCACCGACGACGCCCGGATCAAGCTCCGCCACCTCTACCCACAACTAAAGCAAGAAAAGCCGCGACGCTCTACTAGTGGTGTGGCGCGGAAATGGCTTGCCGCTTCGCGTGCCCAGGGTGCGTGCAACGCAAGGCGGCGTCGCGACGGCATACCGGGCGTATTGCGAGCGATCGCCAACGCCGCGAGGTGCGTGCATTGGGTGCGCGAAGTGGTGAGCCATTTCAGCGACGCACCACTAGCGGCGGGGACGGATCAGGCGGGGCGGCGGGCCTGGGTGCGGGCCTGTGCCTCGAGGGCGTGGATCTGGGCGGTGAGGACGTCGAGCTCGGCCTCCAGCTCGGCGACCCGGACGACGGCCTGGCCGGCCCGCTCCTCCGCGTCGGAGAGCCGCTCCGCGAGCCGGTCGGCGGTGCGCTGGGCCTCGTCGGCCCGCTCGCCGGCCTCGGCCAGCTCCCGCCGGGCGTCGGCCAGCTCGGCCGCGGCGTCGCCGAGGCGCTTCTCGAGGCGGGCGATGGTGGCGTCGCGCTTGGCGACCTTGCCGGTCATGTCGGCGGCGAACTCGACGTTCTCCGCGGTCCGGACCTCGGTCAGCTCGGCGTACCCGCGCGCCTGGGTGGCGCGGTCGCGGGCGGCCTCCTGACGGGAGTCCAGGAGCTCGGTGTGGGTGATCTTGGTGGCGGCGGCGCCCAGGACGAGCGCGGCGCCGGCGGCGATCGTGACCAGGAGCCAGGAGCCGGTCACGGCGGTGCCGGCGACGGCGAGCGTCGCGAGCATGAGGAGGAGCACGGCGACCAGCACCCGGGTGGAGCGCTGGCGGCGGCGGTTGCCGGACATGACAGGGGAAGTCATGTCTTGCACGGTAAGCCTCCGGACGCCCGTGACGGCGCAGACACGCTCGTCACAACCGTCACAACCGCCACAGGCGGCCCGGCGTGGCTCAGCGCACCGGTCGGCACGACGCCTGCCCGCCGGCCACCGTGATCTTGAACGCGATCGCCGGCCTGGCGCCCCGCTTGGCCTTGCCCTGGACCAGCTTGATGCCGCGCGCACGCTGCTGCTTCGCCGAGACCTTCGTGTGCAGCCAGGCGACGACGTCGGCCTCGCTCGCGCCGGCCGCGAGCTGCTGGTTGGCCCGCCAGGTCACCCCCATCGCCCGGGCGACACCCCGGCGCTCCCACTGGTAGCGCGCCTTGTGCTTGTTGGCCCGGGCCTGCTTCGGGATCTTGATCTGCGGCCGGGCCCAGGTCCAGGCCATGGCGCAGGTGCTCACCTGCTGGACCTCGCCACCGAAGCCGATCTGCTCGTACCGCTCGTCGGTGCGCACCAGGCGTCCGGCCGCGTCGCTGACCGCCGTCATCGTCAGCGCGAAGTGGCTGTACGACAGCTCCCCGCCGCCGTACCTGAGCCTGCCCGTGAAGGTGGCACCCCCACCCGGGTCGGCGGTCATCGTCAACTCGTCCCACGCGGCGTCGCTGAACACCGGCTCGTCGCCCGCGTCCTCGCCCCACAGCTCGGCCGCGGGGCTCTCGACGCCCAGCGCGTTGCGGCTCTTGACCCACTTGGGCGGCACGGGCGCACGATGCACCCGCAGCGACTTCCGTACGGCGGGCGCGGTGCGGCCGTAGCGGGCCCGGCCACGCTCGATCACGTCGGTGGGCACGTCGTTCGCCCAGGTCGTGCGGGTCCGCTTGGTGTCGGTCGGGCGGTCGTACTCGATCACCGTGCTCTCGTCGCCCTCCTGGTCGTCGAGACAGGCACTCGTGACGGTGCCGCTCTCGCTCTCCCAGGCGGTGAGGAAGGACGTGGTGACCGCGGCGTCGAAGGCGGCGACCACCTGCGGGTCGGGCGCCGCGGCTGCGGCGCGCGCGCCGGCGGGAGCGGCGACGACGGTGAGGGCGAGCGACGAGACGAGAGCGATCAGGAGGCGCACGCGCGGCCTCCTACCCATCGTCGCGGATCCGACACGCCCGCTCGAGCAGGAGCCCGGCGACGACGGCCGCGAGCGCACAGCCGGCCGCGACGAGGGAGCGCACCATCCGCTCGTCGGCCAGCTCCGCGGAGTCGCCGATCCACGAGAGCGCGTAGCCGACGTACCCGCCGGTGGCCAGGGCCGCGACCAGGGAGCTGGCGCGGGCGAGGACCAGCCGGTTGACGGCCTGGTGGGCCTCCAGCCGCTCGCGGCGCACGTGGACCGCGCGGTGGGTCACCCAGGCGACGTACCCGAGGATCGCGGCGAGCAGCAGCAGGGCGAGCGGCTGGGCGGGCGACACCAGCGGGGGTACGACGCCCAGCCGGTCGCACACCGGGTGCAGCGCCCAGCCGACGACCACGCCGACCACCACCCAGCCGAGGACGGTGGGCAGACCAGTCGGCCGCAGCCCGTCGGGCGACGGGCCCGAGGGCTCCTGCTCGGGCTCCGGGACCGGGTCCCGCGTCACTCCGTCTCGAGCACCAGGTCGTCGCGCAGCTTGAGCCCGCTGGCGTCGATCTTCTCGAGCAGATCGGCGATCGGGCCGTGGTCGAGCAGCTGCGCGTCGGACTCGAGGTCGTGCCACGGCTTGAGCACGAAGGCGCGCTCGTGCGCGCGCGGGTGCGGCAGCCGCAGCTCGTCGGTGTCGCTGCGGCGGTCACCGACGACGATCAGGTCGACGTCGAGCGTGCGCGGGGCGTTCTTGACGTCGCTGCGCTCGCGCTCGAAGGCGTCCTCGATGGCCAGGGCGCGGTCGATGAGGCGGTGGGCCGGCAGGGTGGTGTCGGCGAGCACGACCGCGTTGAGGAAGTCCTGGGCCTCGGGCGGGCAGTCGACCGGCGAGCTCTCGTAGACCGGCGACACGCCCGTGATCCAGACCTCCGGGGTGTCCGCGAGCGCGCCGAGCGCGCCTTGGAGGGTCGCGAACCGCTCGCCGAGGTTGGATCCGAGCGCGATCACCATGCGACGGATCGGGCGCATCTCGCCGGTCAACGTGTCCGCGTCGACGATATTCGGATTGGGGGTCTCGGTCATGCTGGGCCCTCTGCCTTCCCGGTTCGGTCTCCCACCCCGGCTGCCTCACGGCGGCGGGTGATGGTGAGCTGTACGTCGGCGAACGTCGCCTGGATCGGCGCATCCGGCTTGTGGACGGTCACACGCACCCATTCAACACGAGGGTCCAACAGGCAGGTGTCCGCGATCCGCTGCGCGAGGGTCTCGATCAGGTCGACCGGGTCCCTCGTGACGGCCGCCACGACCTGGTCGACGAGGCTTCCGTAGTCCACGGTGTCACGCAAATCGTCCGACGCCGCCGCGGGGGCGGTGTCGACGGCGAGGGTCAGGTCGATCCTGAAGACCTGGCCGTCGCGGCGCTCGTGGTCGAAGACGCCGTGATGGGCGAAGCACTCGATGCCGAGGATGCTCAGCTCGTCAGTCATTCTCAACTCTCCGCTCTGCCCCGGGCGTCTCGAGACGGTCGCTGCGCAACTCATCGACGACCGGGGGCGCCGCGTCCCGATCCGCGGCTGGACTCCACTGTGCCGCAACCGCCAGCGCATCGCGATGGGCACGCACATCGTGGACCCGTAGGCACCACACCGGCGCGCCACCGAGTCCGGCCGCGAGCAGGGCGCTCAGCGCCACGCCGGCCGCCTCCCGCTCGCCCACCGGGCGCGCCTCGCCCGAGGCGTCCGCGAGCAGGCGCCCGAGGAAGGTCTTGCGGCTGGCACCGATCAGCAGCGGGAAGCCGAGGCCCGCCAGCACGTCGAGGCCGCGGACCAGCTCCCAGTTGTGGTGGGCCAGCTTCGCGAACCCCAGACCCGGGTCGAGCACGACCTGGTCGTCGCGCACGCCGGCGGCCCGGATCGCCGCGACCCGCTCCCCCAGCTCGGCGTGGACGGCGGCGACGACGCCGCCCTGCTCGTCGTACTCGGTGAACCGCTGCATCCGGTCGCTGTGGGCCCGCCAGTGCATGGCGACGTAGGTGGCGCCCGTGCGGGCGACGACCTCGAGGATCGCAGGGTCGGCGAGGCCGCCGGACACGTCGTTGACGATCCGCGCGCCGGCCGCGACCGCGCGCTCGGCGACCTCGGCGCGCATGGTGTCGACCGAGACGGTGGCGCCGTCGGCGGCGAGCGCCTCGATGACGGGTACGACGCGGTCCAGCTCCTCGGTGACCAGCGGCCGGGTCGCACCCGGCCGGGTCGACTCGCCGCCGACGTCGAGGATGTCGGCGCCCTGGGCGAGCAGCTCGCGGCCGTGGGCGATGGCGCGGGCCGGGTCGTCGTAGAGCCCGCCGTCGGAGAACGAGTCGGGCGTGACGTTGACGACCCCCATCACGAGGGGCGTCGACGGGCCGGTCATGGCGGAAACCCTAGACTCCGGACATGGCCGAGGCTCCCGCGGTGTCCGTCGTGATCCCGACCTACCGCTCCGGCCCGGGGCTGGACCGGGCGATCGCGTCACTCGACGCCCAGAGCCTCCCGCAGAGCGGGCTCGAGGTGCTGCTGCTCGACGACGGCTCCCCCGACGACACCGCCGCCCGGATCGAGGGGATCGCGGCCGACCGGGCGAACTACCGCGCGTTCGCGCTGGAGCCGTCGGGGTGGCCGAGCCGGCCCCGCAACATCGGCGTGCGTGAGGCACGGGGACGCTACGTGCTCTTCTTGGACCACGACGACGAGCTCTACCCCGACGCGCTGCGCGCCGGCGTCGCGCTGGGCGACGCGGCCGGCGCCGACGTGGTCAACGGCAAGGAGGTGCGCACCCAGATCGCCCGCTGGGGCCTCACCCACTACACCCACGACGCCCCCGACGCGAGCGACGAGCCGCTGCGCGGGCTGCTGCCGATGACGCCCCACAAGCTGTACCGGCGCGCGTTCCTGGTCGAGCACGACATCCGCTTCCCCGAGGCACCGCGGCACCTGTGGGAGGACCTCTTCTTCCACGTCGACGTGCTCCGGCACGAGCCTGAGGTGGCGCTGCTGAGCTCGACGCCCTTCTACCACTGGCGCAAGACCGCCGAGAACAGCTCGACGTCCACCGACGGCACCAAGCTCGACTACAGCGGCGACCCGGAGTACTGGCCCTACCTCGACAAGCTGTTCCGGCTGATCTCCGGTGTCGAGCGGCCCCCGATCCGCGACGAGCTGCTCGCCCAGAACGTCCACGTCCGGCTGGTCTCCCAGCTCGGCCAGCGGGCGAGCGACGACGCGAGCGTCGCCGAGGCCCGGGCCGAGGTCGCCCGGCTGCTCTCGGCGTACGTCCCCGCCGAGCTCGACGCGCTGCTGCCCGAGCGCAGCCGGATCGCGATCACGCTCTTCCGCGCCGGCCACGCCGACGCGGCCGCCGACTTCCTGCGCGACGGCCTGGAGCGGCGCCCCGAGTTCGCGGTGACCACCGTCGAGGACGCCGGCGACGGTGGCGTCACGGTGACCGGCACCGTCACCTGGAGCCGGGTGCCGGGCCGGCCCTTCGCCCGTCGTACGGCGGACGGCGAGGTGGTCCGCGCCCGGCCCGAGCCGCTGGCCGGCCTGCTCGCCGAGTTCGAGCTGACTCCCTCGGCGGACGTCGCGGACGCGTTCGTGGACGTGGCGATCCGGCACGCCCCGACCCGGGTCAACTGGCTGCTGCCCTCGACCTCGCGCGTCGAGCTCGTCGAGCAGCCCGACGGCACCCTCGAGCCGGCCGGCACCTTCACCGCCCGCTTCGACCCCGCGACCGCCGCGATGGGCGGCCCGCTGCCGCCCGGCGCGCACCTGGTGCTCGGCATGTGCGAGCTCGACGGGCGCACCGGCATCAAGCGGGCGTTCAGCGACCTCCCCGCCGGCACGCAGGTCGGCTCGGTCGTCCTCGACTACTCCGCCCAGGACGGCCTGCTGCTGCGGGTGCCCGCCGCCGAGCCGCCCGCCCGCAAGGGGCTGCTCAAGCGACTGCGGCGGGGCTGACGGCCACCGGGCGTCGTGGAGGTCGCCCAGCGACCGTCACGAGACGCCCAGGCCCGCCTCCTCGACGCGCCACGACCTTCGGCCGCTGACCGCCTCAGAGCAGATGGTCGGGGCCGGAGTCGGCGGCCTCGGCGAGCAGGTCGAGCAGGTAGCGGCCGTATCCGCTCTTGAGCAGCGGCTTCGCGAGCTCCTCGAGCCGCGCGTCGTCGATGATCCCGAGCCGCCAGGCGATCTCCTCGGGCGCGCCGACCTTGGTGCCCTGCCGGGCCTCGAGGGCGCGCACGAAGTTGCTGGCGTCGTTGAGGTCGTCGAAGGTTCCGGTGTCGAGCCAGGCGGAGCCCCGGGGCAGCACCTCGACCTGGAGCCGGCCCTCGTCGAGGTACATCCGGTTCAGGTCGGTGATCTCCAGCTCGCCGCGCGGCGAGGGCCGGAGCGTCTTGGCCTTCTCGACCACGTCGGAGCCGTAGAAGTAGAGGCCGGGCACGGCGTAGTGGCTGCGCGGCTTCTCGGGCTTCTCCTCCAGGGAGAGCGCCTTGCCGTCGGCGTCGAACTCGACGACGCCGTACGCCTTCGGGTCGGCCACGCGGTAGCCGAACACCGCGGCGCCGTCGAGGTCCTCGAAGCGGCGCAGGCGGGTGCCGAGGCCGGCGCCGTAGAAGATGTTGTCGCCGAGGACCAGGCCCGCGCCACCGCCGGCGAGGTGCTCCTCGCCGATCAAGAAGGCCTGCGCGAGGCCGTCGGGCGAGGGCTGGACGGCGTAGCTGATCTCGATCCCGAACTGCGACCCGTCGCCGAGCAGACGGCGGAACTGGTCGGCCTCGTGGGGCGTCGTGATGACCAGCACCTCGTGGATCCCCGACAGCATCAGCGTCGAGAGCGGGTAGTAGATCATCGGCTTGTCGTAGATCGGCATCAGCTGCTTGCTGATGGCGTGCGTGATCGGGTGCAGCCGACTTCCCGTGCCGCCGGCGAGGATGATCCCGCGCATCTGGTCTCCCACTCCCCGGCGCCTCGGCGGCCCCGTCTCGATGTCTCGACGGGGCATTGTCCAACATAGGCTGTCCGACGTGCGCATCCTCGTGACCGGCGGAGCCGGGTTCATCGGCTCGAACTTCGTCCACCACCTCGTCCGCCACACCGACGCGACCGTGACGGTCCTCGACAAGCTGACCTACGCCGCCAGCCGCGCGTCGCTGGCCGGGCTGCCCGAGGACCGCGTCCAGCTGGTCGTCGGCGACATCATCGACGCCGCGCTCGTCGAGCCGCTGGTCGCCGAGCACGACGCGGTCGTCCACTACGCCGCGGAGTCCCACAACGACAACTCGCTCAACGACCCCTCGCCGTTCATCCAGACCAACCTGATCGGCACCTTCACCCTGCTGGAGGCGGTCCGCAAGGCGGGCGCCCGGTTCCACCACGTCTCCACCGACGAGGTGTACGGCGACCTGGAGCTCGACGATCCGAAGCGGTTCACCGAGGACACGCCCTACACCCCGTCGTCGCCGTACTCCGCCTCGAAGGCGGGCTCCGACCACCTGGTGCGGGCGTGGGTACGCAGCTTCGGGGTGCAGGCGACGATCTCGAACTGCTCCAACAACTACGGCCCGTGGCAGCACATCGAGAAGTTCATCCCCCGCCAGATCACCGAGGTGGCCGACGGCCGCCGGCCCAAGCTCTACGGCTCCGGCGAGAACGTGCGCGACTGGATCCACACCGAGGACCACTCCTCGGCCGTGCTCCGGATCCTCGAGCAGGGCCGGATCGGCGAGACCTACCTGATCGGCGCCGACGGCGAGAGGTCGAACCTCGAGGTGGTCCGGATGATCCTGACCCTGATGGGCCGCGACGCCGACGACTTCGAGCACGTCACCGACCGGGCGGGCCACGACCTGCGCTACGCCATCGACTCCGGCAAGCTGCGCACCGAGCTCGGCTGGACGCCGCAGTACGGCGACTTCGAGGCCGGTCTCGCGCAGACCGTCGAGTGGTACCAGCACAACGAGGCGTGGTGGCGCCCGAAGAAGGACGCGACCGAGGCGGCGTACGCCGCGAAGGGGCAGTGAGCGTGGCCGAGCTGAGCGTCGAGACGACGCCGATCCCCGGCCTGCTCGTCGTCCACCTGCCGGTCCACGGCGACGACCGCGGCTGGTTCAAGGAGAACTGGCAGCGCGAGAAGATGGTGGCGCTCGGCCTGCCCGACTTCGGTCCGGTGCAGAACAACATGAGCTTCAACGCCGCCCGCGGGGCGACCCGCGGCATCCACACCGAGCCGTGGGACAAGTTCGTCTCCGTCGCCACCGGGTCGGTGTTCGCGGCCTGGGTGGACATGCGCGAGGGCGACACGTTCGGGGCGACGTACTGGACCGAGGTCGACGAGAGCAAGGCGATCTTCGTGCCGCGCGGGGTCGGGAACTCCTACCAGGCGCTGGCCGACGGCACCGTGTACTCCTACCTGGTCAACGACCACTACGTCGCGGGCCGGGTCTACCCCGCTCTCCACCTCGCCGACGCCACCGCCGCCATCCCGTGGCCGATCCCGCTCGACTCCGGCGACGTCGAGATCTCCGCCAAGGACCTCGCCAACCCGGCGCTGGCCGACGTCGAGCCGATGGCGCCGAAGAAGACGCTGATCACCGGCTGCCGTGGCCAGCTCGGGCAGGCGCTCGCTCCGCTCTACCCCGGCGCGACGCTGGTCGACCTCGACGAGCTCGACCTCACCGACGCCGCCGCCGTGGCCGCATGGCCGTGGGACGAGTACGGCCTGATCCTCAACGCCGCCGCCTACACCGCGGTCGACAAGGCCGAGACCCCCGAGGGCCGCCCGGTCGCCTGGGCCGCCAACGCCACCGCTCCCGCGGCCCTGGCGCGTCTGGCCGCGGCGCACGGCATCACCCTCGTCCACTACTCGACCGACTACGTCTTCGACGGCTCCCCCGTTCCCGGTGGGCACACCGAGGACGAGGCCTTCGCGCCGCTCGGCGTCTACGGCCAGACCAAGGCCGCCGGCGACCTCGCCGTGGCCGGCGCCCCCCGCCACTACATCCTGCGCACGTCGTGGGTGATCGGCGAGGGCCACAACTTCGTGCGCACCATGGCGAAGCTGGCGGCCGACGGCGTGGACCCGGCGGTCGTGTCCGACCAGGTCGGCCGGCTCACCTTCACCTCCGAGCTGGCCCGCGCCACCGCCCATCTGGTGGCCAGTGGTGCGGCCTACGGCACCTACAACGTCACCAACAGCGGCGCGCCTCGCTCCTGGGCCGACTACGCCCGGCGGGTCTTCGAGCTCACCGGCCACGACCCGGCCCGGGTCAGCACCGTGACCACCGAGGAGTACGGCGCCGGCAAGGACCTCTCGCCCCGCCCGCTGCACAGCACGTTGGCGCTGGACAAGCTCGCCGGCACCGGGTTCGTGAGCACCGACGCGGACGAGGCGCTGGCGGCGTACCTGGCCTGAGCCCCAGCTGGGCTCAGCCCCGCGGGCTGTGGATGAGCGCCATCGCCTCGGCGCGGGTGGCCGCGTCCTTGAGCATGGTGCCTCTCACGGCGGAGGTGATGGTGCGGGCACCGGCCTTGCGAACACCGCGCATCGTCATGCACAGGTGCTCGGCCTCGATCACGACGATCACGCCCCGCGCGCCGAGGATCTCCATCAGCGAGTCGGCGACCTGGGTGGTCAGCCGCTCCTGGACCTGAGGACGCTTGGCGTAGACGTCGACCAGCCGGGCCAGCTTGGACAGTCCGGTGATCTTGCCGGACTCGGCCGGGATGTAGCCGACGTGGGCGACGCCGGTGAACGGCACCAGATGGTGCTCGCACATCGACCACAGCTCGATGTCGCGGACCAGCACCATCTCGTCGTGGCCGAGGTCGAAGGTGGTGGTCAGCACGTCCTCCGGCGACATCCGCAGCCCGGCGGTGAGCTCGGCGTACGCCCGGGCCACGCGGGCCGGGGTGTCGCGGAGCCCCTCACGGTCGGGGTCCTCGCCGATGGCGGCGAGGAGCTCGCGTACGGCGGCCTCGGCGCGCTCGTGGTCGAACGCGCCCTCGGGAGCGGTCATGCCGAGGGCGCCGGCGGCTGCGGGTCGGTGGGGGGCGCGGTCGGCGTACCGCCGTAGACGTCGCCACCGGGTCCCGGCGGGGTCAGGATCTGGCCGCCCTCGCCTTCCGGCGCAGGGGCCGAGCCGTTCTGCTCGGCGCGGCGGCGGATCTCCTCGGGGATCTCCACCGGCGGGATCGTCGAGGGGATCCGGGTCGGGGAGCCGGTCCAGGCCGGACGCGCCGGTCGCAGCCGGAGCGCGGTGAAGACCTCAGCGACCTGCTCCTTGTCGAGCGTCTCCTTGTCGAGCAGCGCGAGCACGAGCGCGTCGAGGACGTCACGGTTCTCGACCAGGATGTCGAAGGCCTCCTGGTGCGCGGTGGCGAGGAAGTTCTTCGTCTCCTCGTCGATGATCGCGGCGACGTCCTCGGAGTAGTTGCGCTGGTGGCCCATGTCGCGGCCCAAGAAGGGCTCGGAGTTGGAGTCGCCGAGCTTGATCGCGCCGAGGCGGTCGGTCATGCCGTACTGGGTGACCATCGCCCGGGCCAGCGAGGTGGCCTTCTCGATGTCGTTGCCGGCACCGGTGGTCGGGTCGTGGAAGATCAGCTCCTCCGCGGCCCGGCCGCCCAGCATGTAGGCGAGCTTGTCGAGCATCTCCGAGCGGGTCTGGGAGTACTTGTCCTCGTCGGGCAGCACCATCGTGTAGCCCAGCGCCCGGCCGCGCGGCAGGATCGTGATCTTGTGGACCGGGTCGGTGCCCGGCAGCGCCGCCGCGACGAGGGCGTGGCCGCCCTCGTGGTAGGCGGTGATCAGCTTCTCCTTCTCCGACATCAGGCGGGAGTTGCGCTGCGGGCCTGCGATGACACGGTCGATGGCCTCGTCCAGGGTCGTCGCCGTGATGACCTTCTGGTTGTTGCGCGCGGTCAGCAGCGCGGCCTCGTTGAGCACGTTGGCCAGGTCGGCGCCGGAGAAGCCGGGCGTACGACGCGCGACCGACATCAGCTCGACGTCGGGCCCGAGCGGCTTGCCCCGGGAGTGGACCTCGAGGATCCGCTTGCGGCCGGCCAGGTCGGGCGCGTCGACCTGGATCTGACGGTCGAAGCGGCCCGGGCGCAGCAGCGCGGGGTCGAGGACGTCGGGCCGGTTGGTGGCGGCGATCAGGATGACGCCGCCACGCACGTCGAAGCCGTCCATCTCGACGAGGAGCTGGTTGAGGGTCTGCTCGCGCTCGTCGTGGCCGCCGCCCATGCCGGCGCCGCGGTGGCGACCGACGGCGTCGATCTCGTCGATGAACACGATCGCGGGCGCGTTCTCCTTGGCCTGCTCGAACAGGTCGCGGACGCGGGAGGCACCGACGCCGACGAACATCTCGACGAAGTCCGAGCCGGAGATGGAGTAGAACGGGACACCCGCCTCGCCGGCGACGGCGCGCGCGAGCAGGGTCTTGCCGGTTCCGGGCGGGCCGTAGAGCAGGACGCCCTTGGGGATCTTGGCGCCGACGGCCTGGAACTTCGCCGGCTCCTGGAGGAACTCCTTGATCTCCCCGAGCTCCTCGATCGCCTCGTCGCAGCCCGCGACGTCGGCGAAGGTGGTCTTCGGCATGTCCTTGGTGATCATCTTGGCCTTGGACTTGCCGAACTGCATCACGCCCCGGCCACCGCCCTGGACGTTGTTCATCAAGAAGATGAACAGCAAGATGATCAGCGCGAACGGCAGCAGCGTCGCGAGGATCGAGCCGAGCAGGCTGGGTTGAGGGTTCTTCGAGTTCGCCTTGTCGATGGTGCCCTTGGCGACCTGGTCGTCGACCTGCTCGAGCAGGGTCTCCTGCTGACCGTCGATGTACGACGACATCACCTTGTCGCCCTGCTTGCGGGTGCCCTTGTCGAGGGTCGCCTCGATCGTCTGGTCCCCGTCGATGAAGGTGATCTCCTCGACCTGGCCGCTCTCGATGTACTTCGACATCTGCGAGGTGGGGACCTCGTCGTACCCGCCGCCTGGCGCGAGGAACTCGAGGGCGAGGATGACGGCAAGGACCGCCACCACGATCCAGAGCCAGGGCCCCCTGAAAACGCGCTTCACAGACTTACTCGCTCCCCAACTCCGTCGACAAGGATCAGACGACGGTACACGCCGCCGACGGGTCCCATTCTGTCTGGTCCCTGGTTGGGCAGGTGGGGATCGGCCGGAGTCAGGAGTACACCGAGGGCGAGAGCGTGCCGATGTCGCGCATGTTGCGGTACCGCTCGCGGTAGTCGAGGCCGTAGCCGACCACGAACTCGTTGGGGATGTCCCAGCCGACGTACCTGGGCTTCACCGGCATCTGGAGCGCCTCGGGCTTGCGCAGCAGGGTGGCGATCTCGACGCTCGCCGGGCCGCGCGAGCCGAGGTTGGAGGTCAGCCACGACAGGGTCAGGCCGGTGTCGATGATCTCGTCGACGATGAGGACGTGGCGGCCCGCGACGTCGGCGTCGAGGTCCTTGAGGATCCGGACGACACCGGAGGACTTGGTGCCGGAGCCGTACGACGACACGGCCATCCAGTCCATCTCGACGTGCTTGTTCAGGGACCGGGCGAGGTCGGCCATGATCATCACCGCGCCGCGCAGCACGCCCACGAGGACGAGGTCCTTGCCGTCGTAGTCACGGTCGATCTCGGCGGCGAGCTCCTTGACCCGATCCTGGATCTGCTTCTCGGTGAAGAGCACCTCGACCAGGTCGTCCGCGACGTCGCTCGCATGCATGGCGTCAGCCTGCCACAGCGGTCGGCCGGAACCGGAGGTGGGCGCGGTCGCGGTACGCCGTCACGTGGCCGGGCAGCTGCACCTCCCCGCGGATCGTCCCGGCGGCCAGGTCCGCCAGCGCCGTGACGTGGACGTGGAACAGCTCGGCATCGAGCGCTCCGGCCTCCAGCGCGGCCAACCTCAGCACCCGGGTCGCGAGGGCGGGGAGAAGCTCGGCCAGCTCGGCGAGGGGCAGTTCCCCGCGCAACGTCATTCGTTCCGTGGGCGACCGCCCACGGAACGAATGACGTTGCGCGGCGATTCGGTCGTACGCGGCCGCGGCGAGGGCGTCGAGCGCCTCGACATCGGCACGCACCTGGTCGGCGGTGCGGGCCAGGGTGGCGGCGACACCGGGACCGAGCTCGTCCTCGAGGACGGGCAGCACCCGCTGGCGGACCCGCACCCGCGCGAACCCGGGGTCGCTGTTGTGGGGGTCATCCCAGAAGTCGATGCCGTCGGCCAGGCAGGCGGCGACGGTGTCGGCGCGGGCGACGTCGAGGAGGGGGCGCCGGTAGTGGTCGTACGCGCGGCGCATCCCGGCCAGGCTGCGTCCCCCGGAGCCGCGGGCGAGCCCGAGCAGCACGGTCTCCGCCTGGTCGTCGCGGGTGTGGCCGAGCAGCACGAGCTCGGCGCCGAGGTGCTCGCGGAGCTGGTCGAGGACGGCGTAGCGGGCGCGGCGGGCGGCCGCCTCGATCCCCAGGCCCGCCGGGTCGACCTGGACCCGGGCGGTGGCGGTCTCGTCGGCGCCCAGTCCGGCCATCTGCGCGACCACTCGGGCCGCGTGGTCGCCGGAGCCCGGCTGCAGATCGTGGTCGACGGTCGCGCCGACCACCCGCAGGCCGGCCTTGTGGCCCTCGAAGAGGGTCGCCGCGAGCAGCGCGAGCGAGTCGGCGCCACCCGAGCAGGCGACCACCACGGTGGCGCCGGGATCGCGGTCGGCGAGCGCGCGTCGTACGCCCTGGCGCACGGCGGCGATCGCGGGGTGGAGACCCATCAGGCCAGGACGCGCTTGACCCAGCCGTCGGGGTCGCTCAGCTCGGCCTTGCTCGGGAGGTTCTCGGGGCCGGCCCAGACCGCGTTGAACTCCGCCATGCCGACCTCGTCGACGACGGCGCGGACGAAGTGGGCGCCGTCGCGGTACTGCGCCATCTTCGCCTCGAGACCGAGCAGCCGCCGCAGCACGCGGTCGAGGGCGCCGACGCCCTGGCGGCGGCGGGTGAACCTCCTGCGGATCCGCGCGACGCTCGGGATGACCGTCGGGCCGACGTCGTCCATGACCACGTCGGCGTGGCCCTCGAGCAGCGACATCATGCCGGTCACCCGGTCGATGACGGCGAGCTGCTCGGGGGTGCTGAACATCTCGACGATGCTGCCGCCGTTGCGGCCGGCCTTGATCGCCTCGCTGATCCGCTCCAGGCCGCCCTCGAGGAAGCTGGCCGGCTCGACGGTGTCGCTGATCGCGCGGATCTCCGAGAACAGGTGCTCCCTCATCCACGGTACGGCGGTGAACTGCACCCGGTGGGTCTCCTCGTGCAGGCAGACCCAGAGCCGGAAGTCGTGGGGGTCGACGTCGAGCTCGCGCTCGACGTGGACGATATTGGGCGCGACCAGGAGCAGCCGGCCGTGGGGCTCGTGGAACGGGTCGAACTGACCGAGCACCTTCCCGGCGAGGAACCCCAGCAGCCCGCCGACCTCCGCACCGGTCACCTTCGCGCCGACCTTGAGTCCGATCCCGCTCGGCTGCTTGGCGGCGGCCAGCTTCTCGACCATCGGCCGGGTGGCGACCTCGAAGCCCTCGGCGTTCGCCTGCACCCAGCCGGGCCGGTCGACGACCAGGATGGGTGCCGTGCCCTCCGGCGCGTCCAGTCCGGTGAACTCCCGCACCAGCCCCGTCGAGCGGTGCGCACCCGCCCGCAGCTCGGCCACCGCCTCGTCGGCCTCCGCCCGGCTCACCACCGGCCCGTCCCCCGCCAGCCGGGACCCGAGCGCCACGGCGAGGCCCCAGTCGATCATCGGGGGCAGCGGGGTGGCGGGTGCGGTCATGCCGGGAAGCCTAGACACCCCCTCCCCACGGCGTCGCCCGCTCGGGGCCGCGACGTCGGTCAGCACAGGCAGGCGCCGAGCCCGGCGGCGGCGGAGTCCATGGTGGTGCGGGCGAGCAGCGCCTTGTCCTTCTTGACCTTGTCGGCCATGAGGGCGAAGGCGAGCAGGTGGCCCTGGGCGTCGATGGCGATGCCGGCCAGCGAGGTGACGCCGGTGAGGGTGCCGGTCTTGGCCCGGACCCGGCCGCGGCCGGCGGCGGGGCCGAGGTCCATCCGGGAGGCCAGCGAGCCGGTGTAGCCGGCGATCGGCAGCGCGGCGAGCAGCGGGCGCAACTGGGGGTGGTCGGCGGAGGCGGCGAGGCGGAGCACGTCGACGAGTACGCCGGGCGCGAGCCGGTTGGCGCGGGACAGGCCGCTGCCGTCGTACAGGACCGAGCCGCGCAGGTCGATGCCGTTGGCGGTGAGCACCCGCTCGACGCCCTGCTGCCCGCCGGCGAAGGAGCCGTCGCCGGAGTCGGCGAGGCCGACCTGGCGCAGCAGCACCTCGGCGGCGGCGTTGTCGCTGACCTCGACCAGCCGCTGCACGATCTGGGCGACGGTGGGACTGGTGACCCGGCCGACCTCGGTGGCGGTGGCGGGAGCGGTGGTGCGGGTGGGGCTGCCGGTGACGGTGATGCCGCGGCGGGCCAGCACCTGGGCGAAGGTCGTGGCCGCCTCCAGCGCCGGATCGGCCACCGGCCCCTGACCGGGGAGCGCACGGCCCTCGTCGACCCACAGCGCGCTGATCGGGTTGACCTCCTCGGGGATGTAGTCCGGCTTCCACCGCGGATGCACCGCCGGCCCGGTGAACAGCGAGTCGTCGAACCCGAGCTCGACACTCGTCACCCCGGACGCCTTCAACGAGCGGGCGGTCCGCTTCGCGAGGGTCCTTACGTCGGCCCGCACGGGGTCGTACGTCGCCCCTGTGGACGCCGCGCTCGGCTCCCGTGCCAGCAGCGGGTCGCCACCGCCGACGAGGACCAGCCGGGGCGCCCCTCCCGATGAGCCGAGGCCGCTGGTGTCGAGGACGGTCGTGGTCGCGAACGTGTGCTCGGGCCCGAGCAGGAACAGCGCCGCCGTCGAGGTGACCAGCTTGGTCGTCGAGGCCGGGATGGCGACCGCGGCGCCCTCGGCCGCCTCATAGGCGTAGCCGGTTCCCTCGAGCGGCCCGACCGCGGCGATCACGTGACGGCCCAGGTCCGCCGAGTCCAGCGGGGCGAGCGCCTGCCTGACCGCCCGTGCGTCGAGCGCGGCGGTGCCGTCGGCGACCGGCGCCAGCGCACCGGGTACGACGACCGGCGGCACGTCCACCTCCGGCGGCGGGGCGACCGCGGCCGGGTCGGCCGGCGTACCGCCGCCTGCCCGCAGCTCGTCCCACCTCCGCTCCGCCCACCCGGTCCGCCAGGCGACGCCCGCTCCGGCGAGCAGCGCCACGACGAGCAGCCCGGACACGACGCGGCGGGCGCGCCCGCCGCCGGGCGCGCGGTCCTTCTTCGCCACTGCTGTCCTCCCGAGGGTGCTCCCCGACTGCGCGTTCGGGGACATTGTGCGGGACAATGCTGCGAACATCGGCGTCGGGCAGGCTCACAGCTCCCCGCGAGCCGATCCCGGCCGAGAATTGTGTGGAGGAAGCCAGTGCTGGAGTTCGACGTCCTCGTGGAGATCCCCAAGGGGAGCCGCAACAAGTACGAGGTCGACCACGAGACCGGGCGGATGCGCCTCGACCGGTTCCTCTTCACCTCGACGATGTACCCGGCCGACTACGGCTACATCGAGGACACCCTCGGCCAGGACGGCGACCCGCTCGACGCCCTCGTCCTGCTCCAGGAGCCCACCTTCCCGGGCTGCCTGATCAAGTGCCGCGCGATCGGCATGTTCCGGATGACCGACGAGGCCGGCGGCGACGACAAGGTCCTCTGCGTCCCCGCGGGCGACCCGCGCATGGAGCACCTGCGCGACATCAACCACGTGCCGAACTTCGACCGCCTCGAGATCCAGCACTTCTTCGAGGTCTACAAGGACCTCGAGCCCGGCAAGTCCGTCGAGGGCGCCGACTGGGTCGGCCGCACCGAGGCCGAGGCCGAGATCGCCGCGTCCTTCGAGCGCTTCAAGACCACCGGCCACTGACCACTCGGGGCGAGTCGGCGATGCTCACCCACGTTTGACCCCGCGGAAGTAGGCGATCGCGCCGCTGCGCTCGACGATCAGGTCGGCGACGCTGCCACGGGCGAACCAGGCCGCCAGGTCGGCGCTGGTGCAGCCGGGCCCGAGGAGACCGGCGACCCGGCCGGCCCGGCGCAGCGGCTCGAACCGCAGGCCGGTGTCGTTGAGCAGCGCGCTGCCGGTGAGCACTCCCCCGGGCCGCAGCACGCGCGCCAGCTCGGCGACGGCCCGCTCCGGGTCGGGGAAGCAGTGCAGGCCGGTGAAGGTGACGACGAGGTCGAACGACGCGTCGTCGAACGGCAGATCGCCGACGTCGGCGATCTGTGGCACCACCTGGTCGGCGACGCCGCGCCGCTCCGCGACCCGCATCGTGCGGTCCAGCATGGTCTGCGCGATGTCGCCGGCGACGTACTCCACGCCCTGGCCGGGCCGCAGGCCGCGCAGCGCGACGCCACCGCCGCAGGGGATGTCGAGGATCCGGCTGCCGGCTCGCTGGCGGCCGATCTCGTCGGCGGCCCGGTAGAGCCGGCGCAGGTCGCTGTTGATCCCGAGGCGCCACACGGCGCTGCCGGCGGTCGGGTGCTCGACGGTCCAGTCGTAGAAGGACGCCCACAGCGGGTCGTCCGACCAGCCGCCCAGTCCGGGGACACGGGACAGGGTGGATCGGATCATGCGTCCCCTCCGACGGGTCCGATGAGAGCAGGGGCCCGCAACAGCGCCTCGGGTACGGCGAACGCGTCCACCAGCTCGCGCGCGATCGGCCGCACCCGACGGCACAGCTCGGCGACCTCGCGGGTGATCGCCTTCGAGCGCTGGGTGTTCAGTCGGCCGTGCTCGATGAACCAGCCCCGGTCGGCCTCGATGCCGGACAGCGCGTGCAGATCGCAGAGCAGGTTCAGGGTCAGCCGCAGGTCGCCGTCCTCCTCGGGCACGGACTCGACCTTCGCGACGAACGCCTCCAGCACCAGCCGCTCGACGTGGGCGCGGGCCGCGGCGATGACGTGGTCCTGCACCCGGGAGAAGACCTCTCCGGGGTTCATGCCGGAGTCGACGCCCCGCTTCAGCCGGCGCGCGACGCCGCCGATCAGGTGCTCCTCGCGGAACCGGTACATGGCCAGGTGGTAGTTCGGGTCGCGCAGCCCGCTGTCGGTGTGCCAGTCGTCGTTGCCGCCCGGCAGGGCGTCGCGGATCTGCTCGAAGAGCCGATGCACGCGGGTCCGCTCCAGCACCGTCTCGACCGCAAGTCCCGCGACGAAGCGGACCATGCCCAGCTGGTCGAGGTCGGAGAACTCGCTCGCGTAGTCGGTCAGCAGGCCCTTGCCGACCAGCTGCAGCAGGACGTGGTTGTCGCCCTCGAAGGTGGTGAAGACGTCCGTGTCGGCCTTGAGCGCGGCGAACCGGTTGACGCTGAGGTAGCCCGCGCCGCCGCACGCCTCGCGGCACTCCTGGATCGTGTCGGTCGCGTGCCAGGTCGCCAGCGCCTTCGTGCCGGCCGCGCGGGACTCCAGCAGCCGCCGGGTCTCCTCGTCGTCGCGGATGCCGGAGAACACGTCGTGCAGCTCGCCGGCCAGCACCTCCTGGGCGAAGTGCAGCGCGTAGGTCCGGGCCAGCCGCCGGAACAGCCGCCGCTGGTGCAGGCCGTAGTCGAGCAGCAGCTGCTCGCCACCGTCCTCGGTGCCGGTCTCGAACTGCCGCCGCCGCAGGCCGTAGCGCACCGCGATGCTCAGCGCCGTCTTCGACGCGCTCACCCCGGCCGCGCCCACCGAGACCCGGCCCTGGACCAGGGTGCCGAGCATCGTGAAGAACCGCCGGCCCGCGCTCTCGATGTCGCTGACGTAGCGGCCGTCGGCGGTGACGTCGGCGAACCGGTTGAGCAGGTTCGCTCGTGGCACGCGCACGGTGCCGTCGGGGTCGAACCAGATCCGGCCGTTGTCGACGCCGCCCAGGCCCATCTTGGCGCCGTCGTCCTCGATCCGGACACCGGGCAGGGGCGTGCCGTCCTCGTCGCGCAGCGGTACGACGAGCGCATGCACGCCGTGCCGCTCGCCGGCCACCTCCAGCTGGGCGAACACGACCGCCACTCGGGCGTGCTTGGCCGCATTCCCGATGTAGTCCTTGCCGGCCTGCTCGGTCGGCGTCGTGACCACGAACTCCGCGGTGTCCGGGTCGTAGGTGGCCACCGTGCCGAGCGCCTGGACGTTGCTGCCGTGGCCGGTCTCGGTCATCGCGAAGCAGCCGAGCAAGCGACCGCTCACGATGTCGGCGAGGTAGCTGTCGTGGTGTCGCTGGGTGCCGAGCTGCAAGATCGCGCCGCCGAACAGTCCGAACTGCACCCCGACCTTGACGAGCACCGACAAGTCGCCGTACGCGAGGGACTCGAAGGCGGCGATCGAGGCGCCGATGTCGCCCCCGCCGCCGTACTCCTTGGGGAAGCCCATCGCCGCGGATCCCGTCGCGGCGATCTCCAGGACCACCTCCTTGACGCGCTCGCGGAACTCCTCGCGCGGCATCGTCTCGGCGTCCTCCAGCACGGAGGCGTACGACGGCAGCAGCTCGCGCACCGTGCGGCGGACGTCGGCGTACCTCCCGTCGAGCAGTGCGCGCAGCGCCGCGACGTCGACGGTCAGCTCCGGGGGTGCGGTCGCAGTGGAGTCCTCGGCCATGGGGCGAACCTAGCGTCCCGGTCAGGGACGTGCGTAGAAGTCGGGCGTGCGCCAGTAGTCGATCGACTCCAGGCTGACCGGGCGACCGGTGCGCGGGGCGTGGATGATCTGTCCGCCGCCGACGTAGAGCGCGACGTGGAAGATCGCGCCCGGAGCGCCGTCGGACCAGAACACGAGGTCGCCGGGCTGGAGCTGGTCGCGGGTGATCGGCGTGGACTGGGCGTACTGCGCCACCGAGTAGTGCGGCAGCGCCTTCCCACCCGCCGCCCAGGCCTTGGCGACCAGGCCCGAGCAGTCCCAAGAGCCCGGTCCGGCCGCGCCCCAGCGGTAGGGCTCGCCGAGCTGGGCGCGGGCGAAGGCGATGGCTGCCTGGGCGCCGTCGCCGGAGGCGGGAGCGGGGGCGGGCTCCGGCGACGGGTCGTCCTCAGGCTTCGCGGCCTCGGTCTCCTCGGTCTCCTCAGCCTCCTTCGCCGCCGCCGCCGCGGCCTCGGCCGCTGCCTCGGCGTCGACGGCCGCCTGGTGGGCGCGGGCGACCGCGACGCTCACGCCCTGGAGCCGAGCGAGCCGCTTGACGAGCCGGGTACGACGGCCCTCGATCCGCGCCGTCACCGCCTCCGCGTCCCGGGCGGCCGCCCTGGCCTCGTCGCGCGCGGCCCGCGCATCGGCGAGGGCCTGGTCCGCCTCCGCCGACGCGGTGATGGCCGCGTCGGCCGCCTCCGTGGCCGCCGCCGACGCGGCGACGTACTCGTCCCGGCGCTGGTCGAAAAGCGCCTGCACGTGCTCGTTGGCCGAGGTCTGCTCGAGCAGCGCGTCGATGCCCTTCGCGTCGACGATGGCCTCGACGACGGACAGCTCCAGTCCGAGACCCTGGGCCGTGATCACGGCGTCGCGGAAGGACGCCTCGTGCTCGGCCAGCACCTGGTCCGCGGCCGCCGCGTCGGCCGTCGCCTGCCGCTCCGCCGCCCGGGCGGTGCGTGCGGCCCAGCGGGCGCCGTTCCACGCCTCGGTGGCGCGGGCGGCGCGGATCGTCGCGGTGTCGAGCTCGGCGGCGGCGTCGGCCAGCCGCTGCTGGATCGCGGCGACGTCCCCCTGGGCCGCGCCGGCCCGGTCCTGGGCGGCCTGTACGTCCGCAGCGCTGGGGGTACGGGGCGTCGGCGGGGCGGGCGGGTCGGCCTGCGCTCCGGGAACGCAGACCACCGCCGTCAGGACGAGGGCGGCCAGGCCGGTACCGATGCTGGGAGAACGCACTTGCGTCACCGTAGTGCTGTTTTGTCACATGCGAAACAGAAATCTCAGAAATCTCAGAGACTCTCGGCGTGTCGCGTTGACGAACTACAGGGATGTCATTCGCCGGGAGGCGACCGTCTCCCGGCCGGTGAGGCTCCCGCAGGCGCCGGACCGGTCGGGTCAATCGACGCTGACGGGCACCTTGGACGTCGTCGTGGTCGGGTGCGAATGCCCCCGTCTGTCGAACCTCTGGCCGCTCGCGATGCCACCGACGTAGAAGGACACGATCGCGATCGCGATGCCGGCGAGGTCGTCGGCGACGTAGTGCCAGCCGAAGTACAAGGTGGCGATGACGGTGAGGCCGAAGTTCACCCAGAACACGATCTTGAGGATCTTCGAGCGCAGCGTGTACTGGACCATCAGCGCGAAGAGCAAGGTGATCGCGCAGTGCAGGCTGGCGAAGCCGGCGATGGAGTTCACCGACTCGGTCGCGCCGCCGTAGAGCACGTTGCCGCGGGCCCGGACGATCGAGTTCATCAGGTCGGTGGTGCCGGTGTGGGCCAGCGAGCTGTACTCGGGCCAGTACGCGATGCCCGGGCCGAGCGTGGGGAGCAGGTAGTAGGACAGGGTGCCGAGCGACCAGGCCAGGCACTGCGAGGTGACGAACCAGTAGCCGAAGGAGTGGTTGCGCGACCACACCAGCCACGCGGTGACGGCGAGCGGGACCAGCGGCAAGAAGCCGAGATAGATCGGCGAGAGGACGTGGGCGGTCAGCGAGGTCCCGAAGACGGCGTGGATGACGTCGCTGGGGTCGTGGCCGAAGAAGATGACCCGGTCCAGGATGTGCAGCTCGCGGTCGAAGGACAGCGCGCGCACCTCGCCGGGCGCGGCGTCGGGGTCGGAGCGCACGAAGGGCAGGAACGACTTGAGGTTCCGGTAGCTGACATAGGTCAGGTAGAAGCTGATGACGCCGATCGCGACGAGCGTCGCGCGCTCCCTGGTCCAGTGCGTGCGCAGCCGCTCCCGGACGACCGGCACCACGCGGCTCGGGCGGCCGTGGGCCTTCCACAGCGCCAGTGGCAGCAGGTCGAGGAGGAGTGCCCCGAACAGGAGCAGCGGCAGCCGGATGTACGACGGTCCGAGGAAGCTCCCCTCGGGGTCGAGGAGCCGACGATCGAGCTTCCACGCGGTGAAGACCGCGAGACCCAGCATGAGCGCGGCCGTGCCGATGAGGAGGGTGTAGGCGCGGCGGTACACCCGAGGGATCCTACGGTGCAGGCCTAGCCGACTGACCCGCACCGCCCGTCAGGACGGCGATGGCGTGCTGTTCGACACGTACGGCGACCCACTGGCCGGGCTCGGCGACCCACCCCGGCGCGCCCACGGCGTCCAGCTCGCCGATCCCGTCGACGGCCACCACGAGCCGGCCGGCGTCGGGGGTCGGGCGGAAGCCGCACACCTGAGCGGGAAGCCCGTCGGCGAGGTCCGGGCCGGCGACCAGCGCGGACGGCCGGAGGGCCACGGCGCCCTCGGGACGCCCCAGGAGGGCGCTGGCCGCGCGCGGCTCCAGGACGCGGGTGTAGCCCAGGAACAGCGCGGTGGCGGCGTCGGCGGGATGTGCCCAGACGTCACCGGCGGCGCCCTCCTGCACGATGCGTCCCTCGCGCATGACGGCCAGCCGGTCGGCGACGGCGAAGGCCTCGTCCTGGTCGTGGGTGACCAGCAGGGCCGTCGTACCGGACTCGGTGAGGATCCGCCTCAGGTCGGTCGCGAGACGGCCGCGCAGCCCCGCGTCGAGGGCGCTCAGCGGCTCGTCGAGCAGCAGCAGCCGGGGCCGGGCGGCCAGCGAGCGGGCGAGGGCGACCCGCTGCCGCTCGCCACCCGAGAGGGTGCGGGGCAACCGGTCGCCGTACCCGGCGAGGCCGACGAGCTCGAGCAGGTCGCCGACCTCCGCGTGGACGGCCGAGCGGGAGGCACCCTGCAGCCGGCGGGCGTAGCCGACGTTGCGGGCGACCGTCAGGTGGTCGAAGAGCTGGCCGTCCTGGAACATCAGCGCGAACCCGCGCCGGTGCGTCGGGACGCCGGCGAGGTCGGCGCCGTCCCAGGCCATCCGGCCGGCGGCGAGCGGCTCGAGGCCGCCGACGGCGCGCAGCAGCGTCGACTTCCCGCACCCGGACGGACCGAGGACCGCGAGCACGTGACCGTCCTCGACACTCAGGTCGACGCCGTCGACCGCGACGGCCCCGTCGAAGGCGACGCTCACTCCCCGCAGCTCCAGGCTCACCACGACCCCACTCCCGGCACACGCAGCCGCTCGACGACGAGGATGACACCCGCGGTCACGACGGCGAGCACCACCGCCGCGGCCATGGCGGTGCCGTAGTTGAGCGCGCCGGGGTGACCGAGCAAGCGGTAGATCGCCACGGGCAGCGTCGGCTCGGCGGGCCGCACGATGAACGAGGTCGCCCCGAACTCCCCCAGCGACACGGCGAACGCGAAGCCCGCCGCGGCGAGCAGAGGTCGCCACACGACGGGCAGATCGACGGTGAGCAGCGCACGCAACGGGCCCGCGCCGAGCGACGCTGCAGCCTGGCGCTGGCGGTCGTCGATGCCGGCGAGCACCGGGACCAGGGTCCGTACGACGAGCGGCAGCGCGACGAGCGCTTGGGCGATCGGCACCAGCAGCGGGCTCGCGCGCAGGTCGAGCGGCGGGCGGTCGAGCGCGACCAGGAAGCCGAAGCCGAGGGTGACCGCGGAGACGCCGAGCGGCAGCATGAAGAACCCGTCGAGCACCGCCCGCGCCCGCCGTCCCGCACGGGAGCGGACTCGACGGGTCACGACGAAGGCCACGGCCAGGCCCAGGGTCAGCGACATCCAGGTCGCGTCGACGGCGATCCGCAGGCTGGCCGCGAGGGCATGGGTGACCGACACCTGGAGCAGGCCGTCGGCCGAGCCGCCGAGGGCGCGGTAGTAGGCGAGCGTCCAGTCACCGTCGCGGCGCATCGAGCCGAGGAGGAGGGCCAGCACCGGCGCCGCCACCAGCCCGAGCGTCAGCAG
The DNA here is from genome assembly GCF_054954065.1 of Nocardioides sp. S5-5. NCBI lineage: Bacteria > Bacillati > Actinomycetota > Actinomycetes > Propionibacteriales > Nocardioidaceae > Nocardioides > Nocardioides sp. S5-5. The sequence goes on along the minus strand of NZ_CP199913.1, from coordinate 561,485 downwards.
GGTGACCGTCAAGGCGGGCAGGTCCCGGGCTCGGGGGCGGGCCGGGGTCGCGGCGACGCGTCGTACGGTCGGGTCGGGTACGGCGCGCAGCCGGCCCACCACGAGCAGCAGCGCCACGACCGCGAGCATCTGCACGAGCGAGAGGGCCGCGGCGGCGGGCAGGTCGAGCAGGTCGGCGGTGAGCAGGTAGATCTCGGTCTCGACCGAGGAGTAGCGCACGCCGCCGAGCACCAGCACCACCCCGAACGCCGTGGCGCAGAACAGGAAGACCACGCTCGCCGCGGAGACGATCGCCGGGCGCAGGGCGGGCAGGGTGACGGTGCAGAGCACCTGGCCCGGCGTGGCACCGAGCGCGGCCGCGGCCTCGGCCGGCCGGCGGTCCAGGCCCTCCCAGGCGACACCGACGGTGCGGATCACCACGGCCACGTTGAAGAACACCAGGCCGACCAGGATCGCGACCGGCGTCCCGTCGAGGTCGAGGAACCCGAGCGGGCCCGACGACGAGATCAGCTCCCGGACGGCGAGCCCGACGACCACCGTGGGCAGCACGAAGGGCACGAGCAGCGCGCCACGGACGAGGGTGCGGCCGGGGAAGCGCAGCCGGTGCAGGACGTAGGCCGCCGGCAGGCCGAGCAGCACCGCGAGCGCGGTCGCGACGCTGCTGGTCCACACCGTGAACCACAGCACCCGGCCGGTGCGCGGGCGCCGCAGCACGTCGAGCACCGCGCCCGGGTCGAACGAGCCGTCCGGCCACACCCCGCGCTGGAGCATCGCGCCGACAGGCAGCACGAAGAACACCGCGACGACGGCGACCGGGACCGCGGCGAGCAGCCCCAGTCCCAGCCGTCGGGTCATCGCGACACGATCTCCGTCCACTGCTCCAGCCACGCCTTGCGCTTGTCGGTGATCTCGGCGGGCGCGACCTGCTCGGTCTTGGCGGGCCGCTTCGCGAACTCGGCCCAGTCCGCGGGCAGCTCCACGGACGTGTCGACCGGGAAGACGTACATCGAGTCCGGCAGCGCGGCCTGCACCTGCGGCGAGAGCAGCCAGTCGATCACGGCGCGCGCGCCGGCGGTGTTGGTGGTGTCGCCGCGCAGCACCCCGGCGTACTCCACCTGCTCGAAGCAGCCGTCGAGCAGCGCACTGGTCGTGGTCTCGTCACCCGCCTTGTTCAGCGTGAACGCCGGCGAGGAGTCGTAGGACACCACGATCGGGCGGTCGCCGCCGGAGAAGGTGAAGTCGGTGAAGTACGCGTCGGACCAGCCCTTCACGACCAACGCGTCGTTGTCGACGAGCCCGGTCCAGTACGACGGCCAGTCGGCGCCGTACTTCGCGATCGTCGCCAGCAGGAAGGCCAGGCCGGGAGAGCTGGTGCTGGCGCCCGGGATCACGAACAGGTCCTGGTAGGCAGGCTTGGTGAGGTCGTCCAGCGTCGTCGGCGCGGGGATCCCCTTGGCCGCGAACCAGGCGTCGTCGACGTTGACGCAGACGTTGCCGGTGTCGACCGGCGTGAGCGCGTCGTCCTCGTCGCCCGCCAGCTCGTAGGCGTCGGCGCCCTCGGGCAGCGTGGGCGCGTAGGAGGCGAACACGCCCTCGTCGATCGCCCGGGTCGCGAAGGTGTTGTCGACGCCGAAGACGACGTCGCCGACCGGGTTGTCCTTGGTCAGCACCAGCTCGTTGGTGAGCGCGCCGGCGTCCTCGAGCTTGCTGATCCTCAGGTCGTAGCCGGTGTCCTTCTCGAACGCCTCGACCAGCTCGTCGGGGATCGCGAACGACTCGTGGGTCACCAGGGTGACCGTCTTGTCGGCGTCCTGCTTCCCCTCGTTCTCGGTGCCGATCAGCGAGCAGCCGCTCGCGAGGACGGTGGTGGCGAGGGCCGCCAGGGTGAGGCGGCCGGTGAGCATGCGCGTACGCATCGGATGACTCCCTTCGCCGGTGCTAACCGGATCAGGTTCGGAGGGTCTGCGGCGAGCCGCACTCTCAGCACCCGGTCGGTGCTCCCCTGTCTGACCCGATCAGTCTAGGACGCGCCGTACACGACCCCGTCGGCGAGGTCGTCGGCCGTCGCCTGCCCCCGCGCGACGAGCAGGTCGAGGTGCGCCTTGGTCTCCATCGCGGCCATGCCCTGGCTGAACACGTCGAGCTCGCCGAACGCCCGCTCGTGCCGGGTCCACCCGAGGTCCTTGGCGACGACCAGCGAGGTGGCGGAGCCGCGCTCCTTCAGCGAGGCCAGGCACAGGTCGAGCCGGTGCTCGTGGTGGGCGAGCAGCTCGTCGACGCGCTGGTACGACGAGGGGGCGACCGGCCCGTGCGCGGGGAGGATGCGCAGGTCGGGGAGCTCGCGGACCCGGGCGAGCGAGGCCATGAACTGGCCGAGCGGCTGGTCGGAGGGCGGCACGGTGAAGCCGATCGACGGGGTGATCGTGGGCAGCACGTGGTCGCCGGAGAACAAGACGCCCTCGGCCTCGTCGGCGAAGACGTAGTGGCCGGGCGTGTGGCCGGGCGTGTGGACGGCGTCGAGCCGGCGGCGGCCGATGTCGAAGGTGCGGTCGCCGTCGAGCCAGGTGTCGGGGTAGGCCCAGTCCACGGCCTGCGGCAGGTCGCGGTGGCCGGCGGCCCATTCCTCGATGAGCTCCTCGGCGCCGGCGGTGCGCAGCACCTCGAGGAAGGGGCTCTCGTCGAGGCCCTCGGCGCTGGCGCGGTGCAGCAGCTCGAGCGCGGGCCGCTCCTCGAGGCCGAGGGCCACGTCGGCGCCGTACTCGTGGCCGAGGACGGTCGCGAGGGTGAAGTGGTCGCGGTGGACGTGGGTGACCAGGAACCGCTTGATGTCGCCGAAGCCCGAGCCGATCGAGCGTAGCGAGGTGTCGAGGAGCTCCCGGGCGACCGGGATCGACCAGCCGCCGTCGATGAGGGTCAGCCCGTCGTCGCCCTGGACGACGTACACGTTGATCGCCTTCAGCGCGTCCATCGGGAGGGGCAGCGGGATCCGGTGGACGCCCTCGGCGACCTCCCACGCACCCTCGTCGGCCCAGTGCCGGCCGGAGTCGGGTGAGACGGCGTGCCCGGTGGCGATCCCTCCAGTGCTCATGGACGCACTCTAGGCAGGGTTCACATCCGGCCGCAGATCGGGTAGCCGGAGGTCGAGGTTCGGCTCCTGGATGCCGCCGTCGACCTCGAGCATCTTTCCGGTGACGTACTCGCCCGCGGGCGAGGCGAGATAGACCACCGCGGCGGCGATGTCCTCGGCCTCGCCGATCCGGCCCAGGGGCGTCGCCTCCTCCAGCCGGGTCCTCGTCTCCGGCACGCCGGCGACGAACTCCAGCGCGCTGGTCATCACCGAGCCGACGAACACCCCGTTCACCCGGATCTCCGGGCTCAGGTCGGTGGCGGCGAGCCGCGACCAGTGCGCGAGCGCCGCCTTGGCGGTGCCGTAGGCGAGGTACCCGCGCCCGGCCAGGCGGCCCATGGCCGAGGAGATCGAGGTGATCGACTTGTGCCGCCCCTGCCCCGCCGAGGCCAGCATCAGCGGTACGGCGGCCCGGCTCAGCGCGTGAGCGGTGGCGACGTTGAAGTGGAACGCCTCCTCGAGGTAGGCGACGTCCGTGTCGAGGAAGGCGTTCGGGATGGTGCCGCCGACGTTGTTGACGACGACGTCGAGGCGGCCGAAGGCCTCGACGGCCGCCGAAGCGAGCCCGGCGACCTGGTCGGTGTGCGCCAGGTTCGCCGGTACGACGAGCGCCCGGCGCCCGGCGTTCTCGATCCTCCCGGCCACCTCCTCGAGCTGGGCCGCGGTGCGCGAGGAGATCACGACGTCCGCGCCGGCCTCGGCGAGCGCGACCGCGGTGGCGGCGCCGATCCCGCGCCCGGCCCCGGTGACCACGGCGACGTGGTCGGTGAGCCGGAACCGGTCGAGGATCGTCATGTCGTCACCAGCCCGCGACCGGTGACGAGCGGCAGGTCGAGCGCGGTGACCAGGCCCGGCCGCGCGGCGACGACGGCCGGGATCGCGTTGATCAGCCGTTGGGCGGTGACGATCATCCCGGAGACGTTGTGGTCGCCGTGCTCGCCGTGATGGGTGAACTCCAGCTTCATGCACGGCTCCCCGGTGATCTCGATCCGGTAGCAGCCGTCGCCCTCGGCGGGCCTCGGCCACTCGGGCACCTGGTCGGGCGCCGTACGCGTGACGTGCTCGAGGGTGATCCGCGGAACCCCGCCGACGGTGCCGACGACCCGGAAGCGGACGGCCCCCATGGTGCCTTCCGCCACGTCCAGCGACACGGTCCGGGTGTCTCGCGGCGCCGGGCGCCGGTCGACCTCCTCGACCAGCGGCTCGTCGAGGGCGACCCCGAGCCCCGCCGCGATCACCCGCACCACCGGACCCCAGGCGGTGGTGAGGATGCCGGGCTCCCACAGCAGCGGCTTGGCGTCCAGCGGCTGGCCGAAGCCGAACAGGTCGCGCATCACGACCGGCTGGTAGTACGTCGAGTAGTCGGCGATCTCGCTGACGACGACGTGGTCGATCCGCTGGGACAGCGAGGTCAGCACGAGCGGCAGCACGTCGTTGGCGAAGCCCGGGTCGATGCCGTTGACGTGCAGGCTGGCGCCGCCCTGCCGACCCGCCTCGTCGATGGCCTCGATCATCTCGTCGGGCAGCGTGCCGGCGCGATGGAGCAGGATCACCGGCCCCGACGAGACGACGTTGACGCCGTCGCGGATCAGCTCGGTGAGGTCGTCGATCGACTCGAACACCCGATCGTCGGTCATCGCGCCATGCACGACGCAGTCGGGCCGCAGGGCGACCAGCTCGTCGCGGTCGGTCGTGGCCCTGATGCCGAGCTCGCGGTCGAGGCCGGCGAGCAGGCCGGCGTCCTGGCCGTGCTTCTCGGGCGTCGAGGTCCACACGCCGACCAGCTCGAGGTCGGGATGGGCGTCGATGCCGACGATCGCGTGCCGTCCGATCGTGCCCGTGGACCAGACGACGACCCGCAGCGGATTCTCGGGACCGTGCAGCAGGGAGGGGTCCTGTGACATGCGGATCAATCTAGAACGAGTTCTAGTTTCTGGGAAGGGGTTCAGCACGCCGACAACGGGGCATGCAGCCACACCGGAGGGCGCGCACGACCGCGCGTCCGCACGCATCGACCCAGGAGACATCTCCATGAAGATCAAGCTCGCGACCAGCGCCGCCCTTCTCGCCGTCGCACTGTCGGCCTGCGGTGGCGGCGGCCGACCCTCCCAGAGCGAGGTCGCCGACGCGATCAAGGACCAGATCCCCGGCGGCACCTCCTCGGCCCTGAGCGACGAGGTCATCGACTGCATCGCCAAGGCCGTCGTCGACTCCGACCTCTCCGACGACACGCTCAACAAGATGGTCGACAACGACAAGGGCTCCAGCGACGAGGTCTCCGACGCCACCGAGGTGATCACCAAGGCCAGCACGGACTGCGCCTCGAAGTGAGGCTCCGCCTCGAGCCACCGATCTCGGTGGCTCGAGGCGTCAGGGCGCCGAGATCACCTCTCCCGGCGCCCACTCGGGGCACCGGGTCCCCGAGTAGATCGTCGGCATGCAGCGGTTGCAGTGGGTGCAGACGCCCTCCCGCGCCACCCCCGCCCGCAGCCGGCCCACCAGGTCCGGCTCGCGCAGCAGCGCCCGGCCCATCACGACGAAGTCGAAGCCGTCGGCCATCGCCTGACGCATCGTCTCGACCCGGTTGATGCCGCCGAGCAGCATCAACGGCATCGCCACGGCGGCGCGGACCTCCAGCGCCTTCGGGCGGAAGTAGGCCTCCTCGAAGTCGTACCGCTTCAGGAAGCCACGCCCCACCGGCGTCCGCATGCCCCAGCGCACGAGCGCGGGCATGCTCGCCGCGAACTCCGCGACCGGGGCATCGCCCCGGAACAGGTACATCGGGTTCATCAGCGACGACCCGCCCGAGAGCTGCAGGGCGTCGAGGTGACCGTCCGCCTCGAGCAGCTGCGCGAGCTCGACGCTCATCGCGGTCGTGACGCCGCCGGCGAAGCCGTCGGAGACGGAGACCTTCGCGGTCACCGCGACGGCACCTCCGACCTCCTCGCGTACGACGCGCGCCACCTGCCGCGCGAGCCGCGCCCGTCGTTCGAGCGGGCCGCCCCAACGGTCACGACGCCGGTTGAGTCCGGGCGCCAGGAAGGACGAGATCAGGTACGAGTGCGCCATGTGCAGCTCGAGCACGTCGAACCCGGCGCGCACCAGGGTGCGGGCGGTGTCGACGTACGCCCGGGTGACGCGGGTCAGGTCCTTCTCCGACGCCGAGCGGATCATCTGCATCGACAGCGGGCTCGGCATCCGGCCGGCCGCGATCGCGTGGACCCCGTTGGACCGACCGTTGGCGACCGGACCGGCATGCCCGACCTGCCCGGCGATCTTCGCGCCGGTCGCGTGGATCTCGTCGGCGAGCCGCGCCAGCCCGGACAGGGTGCGCTCCCCCACGACGATCTGCTCGCGGTGGGTCCGCCCCTCGGGCGCGACCGCCAGGTAGGCGACGGTCGTCAGCCCGACGCCGCCGGCCGCCGGGGCCCGGTGGTAGGCGATCAGCTCGTCGGTGACCACACCGTCGGGCGTGCGCCCCTCGAAGGTCGCGGCCTTGACCGTGCGGTTGCGCAGCCGGACCGGTCCCAGGTCGGCCGGCGCGAAGACGTCGGGGATGCTCACGCGGCGCACTCTAGTCCCGAACTGGAACACGTTCTAGCGGTCAGGGTCTATCGTCGGCGCATGGGGAAGACGCTCTGGCGGGACCGCAACGAATCGCTCGACCCGGAGACCGACTACGTCGAGATCGTCCAGAACCTCACGCTCTACGAGTTCACCTGGGACATCACCCAGGCACTCAGCTTCGCACTGTTCCGCACCTACGCCGTGCCCAGCATCGGCCGGCTCCTCGACGAGACCGGGGCGTTCACCGGCGCCGTCCAGAAGCGGTACGACGACACCGCCCTGCTGCTCGAGGCGCCCTTCGTGCATGGCTTCGACTCCGAGGCCGGGAAGACCGCGCTGCGCCGGATCAACCAGATGCACAAGGCCTACGACATCAGCAACGACGACTTCCGCTACGTGCTGTCGACCTTCGTCGTGATCCCCAAGCGCTGGCTCGACGACTACGGTTGGCGCCCGCTCACCGACACCGAGCTGCGCGCGAGCGTCAACTACTACCGCGCGCTCGGGCGGCGCATGGGGATCAAGGACATCCCCGAGACCTACGACGCGTTCATGCACCTGATGGACGACTACGAGCGCGCCCACTTCGACTTCGACGCCGGCGGGCGCCGGGTCGCCGACTCCACGCTGCACCTGCTGACGACCTTCTACCCGCGGCCGCTGCGCAAGCCGGTCGAGCTGTTCAGCCGCGGGCTGATGGACCGGCCGCTGCTCGACGCCTTCGCGTACGCCGACCCGGGACCCGTCGTGCGCCGGCTCAGCAGGGGCGCGATGCGGATCCGCGCGCGACTGCTGCGCCACACCCCGTCGAACCGGGTGCCGACGTACACCGCCGACCTGCCGCGGATCAAGAGCTACCCCGACGGGTTCGCACTCGCCGACCTCGGCACCTTTCCCGTCCCCGGCCTGGGCGGCTGCCCGGTGCGCCACGACGCCACCACCTGACCTCCGGGTCAGGCGTTGAACTTCGGCGCCCGCTTCCCGACGAAGGCGGCCACGCCCTCGCGGCCGTCGGGGCTGGCGGCGAGGGCACGGATCGACAGGGTCTCCCTGCGCAGCGCGGCCTCCGGAGCGGGGGCGGCGACCTCGCGCAGCAGCCGCTTCGCGGCAGCGTTCGCGGTAGCGGAGCCGGCGGCCAGGCCGTCGACCACCTGGTCGACCGTGGCGGCCAGCTCGTCGGCGGGTACGACGCGCGCGACCAGGCCGGCGTCGTACGCGTCCTGCGCGGTGAGCAGGTCGCCGAGCAGGGCCAGGCGCAGGGCGCGGTGCAGGCCGAGGGTGTTGACGAGCAGCGAGCTGCCGCCGTCGGGCGAGAGACCGACCTTGGTGTAGGCGAGGCTGAACTTCGCGCTGTCGGCGGCGATCACGACGTCGGCCGCGGCAGCGAGCGGGAAGCCGGCGCCGGCGGCGGTGCCGTGAACGACGCTGACGACGATCGCCTCGGAGCGGACCAGCTCGCTGACGACGCGGTGCAGCGCCTCGGCCAGGTCGTCGATGAAGCCGGCCACGTCGTCGGCGCCCGCGAAGGCCCCGAGGTCGCCGCCCACCGAGAAGAACCGGCCCTCGGCGGCCAGCACGACGACGCGGGCGCCGTCGCGGTGGGCGGCGCGGACGGCGTCGTGCAGCTGGGCGACCGAGTCCTGGTGGATCGGGTTGCCACGCTCGCCGTCGGCGAGGGTGATCCGGGCGACGCCGGCGGCGTACTCGTAGCGCACGAAGGTGTCGGTCATGGCGCCCACTATGGCGGAGGGCTGCCGACACCAGGCTCGGGGGTCCCTGGGCGTCGGAATCGCCTCCTAAGAGGCGAAACTAGTGCTTACTGGCCGTTGCAACGGCCAGTAAGCGCAGGGTTCGCCTCCTAGGAGGCGATCCCTGCACCTCCCGCAGCGGTCAGGAGGCGCAGTCGCCGGTGTCGACCTCGGTGTCGTCGGTGCCGGGACCGGTGCCGGCGCGGGCGCTGGCCTGGACCTGGTCGGCGGTGAGGGCGTACCCGGTCTCGGGGTCGGTGACCGAGGCGGCGAACACGACGCCCGCGACCTTGCCCCGGGGGGTGACGATCGGGCCGCCGGAGTTGCCGGGGCGGACCAGGCCGCGCAGGGAGTAGACCTCGCGGACGACGGTGCCGTTGCCGTAGATGTCGGGCGAGCGGAGGTTCTGCGTCGCGCGGACCCGCCCGGTCTGGACGTCGAACGGCCCGTCCTGCGGGTAGCCCACGATGGCCACCGGGTCCTCGGCGCCGACCGTGGTGTCGAACTTCAGCACCGGGGCGTCGTCGGTCTCCAGGGCCAGGACGGCGATGTCGAGCTCGCGGTCGTAGAGCACCACGCGGGCCAGCTCGGTGCCGCCGCCGATGCTGACCTCGGGGTCGTCGACGCCGGCCACGACGTGGGCGTTGGTCATCACCCGGTCGGGGGCGAAGACGAAGCCGGTGCCCTCGACGCCGCGACCGCAGTCGTTGGCGCCGCGGATCTTCACCACACTGGACCGGGTCGCCTTGACCGGGTCGGTGCCGGGCAGGTCGGCCGGACCGGGCGCGACCTCGACGATCCGCTCGGGCGCGAACGGCTCGAGGTAGCGCGGGAAGAAGCCGGTGCCGACGACGTTGTTGAACGCCTGCAGCGCGTTGGGGGCCGACTCCGGCAGCACCCGGTTGACCTTCGCGAGCACCACCGAGCTGCGCACCATCGAGGTGACCGGGCCGATCCGGGTGCCGGAGATCGCGACGCCGAGCGCCCACGCGACGAGCAGGACGGCGAGCCCGCTCAGCAATGCGCCGCCGACCGCGTCCAGCGCTCGCGCGGGCTGCCAGGTGATCCGCTCGCGGACCCGGGCGCCGGCGTACTGCAGCAGGGCCTGACCCAGCGAGGCGCACAGGATGACGATGAACAGCGCCCCCAGCGACACCGCCAGCGAGGGCTCGAGGCTGCTGAGCACCAGCGGGGCGAGCAGGATGCCGCCGAGACCGCCCGAGAGCAGCCCGATCGTCGCGAAGGCGCCGGTGATGAAGCCCTGCCAGTAGCCGGACAGGGCGTACGCCGCGACGAGGACCACGAGCAGCCAGTCGAGGACGTTCACTCGTTGGGCTCCAGGATGTCCATGCCGTCCCCCGGCTCCTCGTCGCCAGCCGCCGCGGCGGCCGTCCGGCGGACGTGCTCGGCGAGCATGTAGTCCGGGAGATCATGCACCGGCGGGTCGCTCACCGGTGGAAGCCACCCGAGGAAGTCGAAGAAGCGGGTCAGGATCCCGCCCGTGAAGCCCCACAGGATCACGTCCTTGTCGGGGCCGATGAGGAAGCCCGGGCCGGTCCAGCCACCGGGATGGCGGACCTGGATCCGGTGCTCGGCCGCGAACAGCTCCTCGAGCGTCACCCGGTGGATCGCATGCACCTCCTGCGGCGAGGCGACCCGGATCGGCACCGGCTCGCGCCACCAGCCGAGGACCGGCGTGACCGCGAAGTTGGACGGCGGCAGCCACAGCTCCGGCAGCGTGGCGAACACCTCCACCCCGGCCGGGTCGACCCCGATCTCCTCGTCGGCCTCCCGCAGCGCCGCCTCGACCACGGTCTCACCCGGGTCGATGCTGCCGCCCGGGAAGGAGACCTGGCCCGGGTGGGAGCGCATGTCGTGGGCGCGCTCGGTGAGCAGCACGTCGTGGTCGCCGAAGAGCATGAGCACCGCGCCGCGGCGCACCGGCTTGTCCTTGGGGGGCAAGAACGCGCTCAGGTCGGCGCCGTCGATGGCGCGCGCGCCCGCGGCAACAGGGTGCAGCCAGTCGGGCAGGTCGTCAGGCAGGTCGGTCACGGGGCCGCCTTCGCGGTGAGGTCGATGCCGAGGTCCTGCTTCACCATCGCCACGACCTCGTCGAGCGAGTCGATGCCGCCGGCGACCTGCTGGACGGAGCCGTCGGCGCGCACGAACAGGAACTGCGGCAGCACCTTGAGCACCAGGTCGCTCTTCTGGAGGTCGCCGCACGCGTCGGCTGCCGAGGGGTAGGTGACGCCCTTCATCCGGGCGAAGTCGATGGCCGCGCCGGGGTAGGTGTCGAGGTAGTTGACGCCCAGCAGCGGCACCTGGCTGCCGTACTGCTCGTGGAACTGCTGCAGTACCGGCATCTCCTCCCGGCACGGCCCGCAGGTCGTCGACCAGAAGTTCACGATCGCCGGGCCCTTCACGTCGGCCAGCGAGATCGAGGAGGTGCTGCCGAGGCAGTCGAGCGACAGGTCGGGCAGCTCGGCCGCGCCGGCCTCGGTCGCCAGCTTGGTGCAGTCGGCGATGCCGGCCGCCTCGCGATCCTGGACCAGGTCGGGCGTCGTGACGTCGACCTTGCAGGAGAACGCCGCCGGCGCGACGCTGTCGCAGCCGGTCAGCAGCACCCCGGCCGCCACCAGCGCCACGATGATGGCGGGCAGGCGCTGCATCAGTTGGGCCCCTCGGTGCGGACCAGCTTCTCCGCCTCGATCGGGTCCGTCGGCCCGGTGCCGTACGACGGGCACCACCGCGCGACGGGGCAGGCACCGCACGCGGGCTTCTTCGCGTGGCAGCGGCGGCGGCCGTGCCAGATCAGGTGGTGGGACAGCATGGTCCAGTCCCGCTGGGGGAACAGCGCGCCGACGGCGTGCTCGACCTTCACCGGGTCGGTCTCCTGGGTCCAGCCGAGGCGCCGGGCGAGCCGGCCGAAGTGGGTGTCGACGGTGATGCCGGGCAGGTCGAAGGCGTTGCCGAGCACCACGTTGGCGGTCTTGCGGCCCACGCCGGGCAGGGTCACGAGCTCGTCGAGGCGGGCGGGCACCTGGCCGTCGTAGCGCTCCACGAGGGCGGCGCTCAGCTTGAGCAGCGACTCGGTCTTGGCCCGGAAGAACCCGAGCGGGCCGACGATCTGCTCGAGGTGGGCCCGGTCCGCGGCGGCCATCGACGCCGGGTCCGGGTACGCCGCGAACAGGGTCGGGCGCACCGCGTTGACCCGCTTGTCGGTGGTCTGCGCCGACAGCACGGTGACGACGAGGCACTCGAAGGCGTTGTCGAAGTCGAGCTCGGCCTTGGCGTCGGGGTAGGTCTCCCCGAGCACCCGGTCGATCTTGCGAGCCCGCCGCACGAGCTGGGTCGACGTCTCCTCGGTGATGTCGATCGGCCGCACGGACGCCACCCTACGGTGTGGCCCCGACAGTCCGGAGTCGCCTGTCCTGTGCGCCAACCGCCCGAGGACATGCCGGAGGGGGCGCTAGGTGTGACATCGGGCACTGGCTAGGATGCGGCCGACCGGGTTTTACGTTCTTTGGAGGAAGCGTGGACAACGACGTACTCCGTCAGGCGCCACTGTTCAGTGCCCTCGACGACGAGGCGATGGCAGGGCTGCGCACATCGCTGGCCACGACCCGGCTGCGCCGAGGCGAGGTGCTGTTCCACGAGGGAGACAGCGGCGACAAGCTGTACGTCGTCCTCGAGGGCAAGGTGAAGCTCGGCCGCACCTCCTCCGACGGTCGCGAGAACCTGCTCGCGATCATGGGGCCGGGCCAGATGTTCGGCGAGCTGTCGCTGTTCGACCCCGGCCCGCGCTCGGCGACGGTGACCTGCGTGACCGACGCCGAGTTCGCGTCGCTGTCCCACGAGGACCTGCTGCGCTGGCTCGAGGGCCGCCCGACGGTCGCCCGCGGGCTGCTCGCCCAGCTGGCCGCCCGGCTGCGCAAGGCCAACGACGTGGTCGCCGACCTGGTGTTCTCCGACGTCCCCGGCCGCGTCGCCAAGGCGCTGCTCGACCTCGCCGACCGCTTCGGCCGCACCGCCGACGACGGCGTCCACGTCCACCACGACCTCACCCAGGAGGAGCTCGCCCAGCTGGTCGGCGCCTCCCGCGAGACGGTCAACAAGGCACTCGCCGACTTCGCCTCGCGCGGCTGGCTGCGCCTGGAGCCCCGCTCCGTCGTCATCCTCGACATGGAGCGGATGTCGCGCCGGGCTCGCTGAGCCTGAGCCACCCCGACCCGGTCGACGCCCCTGCGCACCACGCGTGCCCAGGGGCGTCGGCGTTCAGCGACGGACCAGATACGCCAGCTGCGCGCGCACCGACCACTCGGCCGCGTCCCACAGCGACTCGTCGACGTCGGCATAGACGACCTCGACGACCTGGCGGGGCAGGGTGGGATCCTCGGCGACGTCGGCCGGCAGCCCGCCCGGGCTGAGGCCGAGGCGCCCGAGCGCGACCTCGACCTGGGCGAGCCGCTCGCGGCGGTGGACGACGTAGTGGTCGAGGACGCCGGCGGCGTCGGGCAGCACCGGCCCGTGGGCCGGCCACAGCGAGCCGACCCGGCCCGACGTGACCAGGGAGCGCATCCGGGCGATCGAGTCGAAGTACGAGCCGAGATCGCCGTCGGGATGCACGATGACCGTCGTACCGCGGCCGAGGACCATGTCGCCGGTCAGCAGCGCCCCGTCGGCCTCGACGAGCAGCGAGACCGAGTCGGTGGTGTGACCGGGGGTGGAGAGCACCTCGACGTCGAGGCCGCCGACCGAGAGCACCTCGCCGTCGGTGAGCGGATCGGCGCGCCAGCACTGCCCGGGATCGAGCCCGCGCACACCGCAGCCCATCCGCTCCGCGAAGGAACGGGCCGCCTCGGTGTGGTCGACGTGGTGGTGGGTGACCACGACCGCCTCCACCTGACCCGCGACCTCGGCGACGGCGTCGAGGTGGTCGTCGTGCAGCGGGCCGGGGTCGACGACGATCGAGCGGCCGGAGCCGGGCTCGCGCAGCACCCAGGTGTTGGTCCCGTCGAGCGTCATGATCCCGGGGTTGGGCGCGAGGACGCAGCGGCCGCGGTCGCCGTACTCCCCACCGGTCCAGGGCTCGCCCATGCTCAGCCCCGCCGGGCCGCGACGAGCGGGCGCAGCTGCTCGGGCATGGACAGGGTGAACCCGTCCCCGAGCGGCTCCACCTGGGGCATGAACATGGTGACGGTACGGTCCTGGCTGGCGGCCATGACGGCGTCGACGTCGCCGAGGGTGCCGACCTCCAGACAGGTGAGGTACGTCGGCGGGAGCATCGCGAGCTCGCCGCGGTCGGCCCGGTCGGCGGCCTCGGCGGCCGGGGTCCAGACCACCTCCGAGGACTCCGAGGACACGTCGCGGGTCACCTGGCCCTCGGGCAGGCGAGCCACGAAGAACCAGGTCCGGTAGCGCTTCGGCTCGAAGACCGGGGTCAGCCAGCCGCTCCAGATGCCGAGCAGGTCGGTGCGCAGGACCAGGCCGCGGCGGTCGAGGAAGTCGGTCATCGACAGCTCCCGCGACTCCAGCGCGACCCGGTCGGCCTCCCAGTCGTCGCCGGTGGTGTCGGCGACCACGGAGTCGGCGGAGGTGCCGGCGAGCAGCACACCGGACTCCTCGAAGGTCTCGCGGACCGCGGCGCAGACCAGCGCGCGGGCGACGTCCTCGGTCGCGCCGAGCCGGGCCGCCCACTCGGCCGGCTGGGGACCGGCCCAGGCGACGGCGTGGTCGTAGTCGCGCGGGTCGACGCCGCCGCCGGGGAACACGCACATGCCGCCCGCGAAGTCCATCGTGGTCTGGCGACGCAGCAGGTAGATCTCCGGGCGGCCCTGGGCGTCGGGGCGCTGCAGCACCACCGTCGCGGCGTCGCGCGGCTCCACGGCCTGGCGCCGCCCGTCGCCGTACTGCGCCGCGAGGTCGGCGACGTGGGTCGGCAGCGGCACCGGAGGCAACGGGATCCGCCGCGCCCTCGGCCCGAGCGCGTCTTCGGTGACGCTGCCGGACATCAAGCCTCGCCCAGGATCTCGGCGATGACCTCGACCTCCACCGGCGCGTCCAGGGGGAGCACGGGGACGCCGACCGCGGATCGGGCGTGGACGCCCGCGTCGCCGAACACCTCGGCGAACAGCTCCGAGGCGCCGTTGGCGATGCCCGGCTGACCGGTGAAGTCGGGCGTGGACGCGACGAACGCGACCACCTTGACGATCCGCACGTTCGCGAGGTCACCGGCGATCGAGCGGATCGCGGCGATCGCGTTGAGCGCGCACTGCCGGGCGCAGGCGGTGGCGTCCTCCGCGCTGACCGCGCCGCCCACCTTGCCGGTCGCCATCAGGGCGCCGTCGCGCATCGGCAGCTGGCCGGCGGTGTAGACGTGGTCGCCGCTGCGGGTCGCGGGGACGTACGCCGCGACCGGCGGCACCACGTCCGGGACGGTGAGTCCGAGCTCGGCGAGGCGCTCCTCCGGGGTCGCCACGGCTCAGCCCTCGGCCGGGCGCTTGAAGTACGCGATGTCGTTGCCGCTCTCGCCCGGGACGAGGGTGACGAGCTCCCAGCCGTCCTGGCCGAAGTTGTTGAGGATCTGCGCCGCGACGTGGTTGAGGACGGGCGCCACCTGGTACTCCCACTTGGTCATGTGGGCACCCTACTCAAGGCCCCGGGGCTCACCCGTAGCGGTTCACGACCCAGAGCAGCTCGCGGTAGGCGTCGTCCTCTTCGGGCGGCGGCGGGTCGACGTCCTGCGTCGTGCGCAGCGTCTCCGGGTCGATCGGCGGGGGCAGGTGCTGGTAGCGCTCCAGCCGGGACTGCTGGGCCATGGCGACTCCTTCCGATCCTTGCGACATCTCGATCGTACGTCGCCCGCGGCGGATCCACCCGTGGTCTGACGCCGGCGCTCTCCGGTCCGTCTACGGTGGCCCGGTGCATCGGCAACCCTGGCGCCTCGGGCCGCGCGGCGAACGGTGGTTCGACGTCGGCCTGACCGTGGTCCTGCTGCTGCCGGTGCTGCCGTACCTGCTCTTCGTCGACGCGGTCGACGGTGTGCTGATGCTGGTGCAGATCAGCCCGCTCGTCGCCCGACGCCGCCATCCGGTCGCGGTGTTCGCCGTCGTCGCGGCGGCCACCGCGGTGCAGCCGCTGGTCAACGACTACCCGCTGTGGAGCCAGTTCGCGTTCCCGATCGCCGTCTACTCGGTCGCGCGGCACGCCGGCTCCCGGTGGGCCGCCGCCGCGCTCGGCACCGGCCTGGTCGGCGCCGGGATCGCCGCGGTGGACTGGCTGCACGGCTTCGGCGCCGACCTGCTCACCGCGCAGAACCTGACGGCGTACTCCGTCACGATCGGCCTCTTCGTGGTCGTCGCCTGGACGCTGGGGACCCTCGGCCGCACCCGGCAGTCGTACGTCGACGCCCTGGTCGAGCGCGGCGAGCGGCTCGAGCGGGAGGCGGCCCAGCAGGCCGCGCTGGCGGCGATCGACGAGCGGCACCGGATCGCCCGCGAGATGCACGACGTCGTGGCCCACGGGCTGACCACGATCGTGGTGCAGGCCGACGGGGCACGAGCCGCGGCGGCGCACGACCCCTCGGTGACCGACCCGGCCCTGGCCACCGTCGCGGCCACCGGCCGGGACGCGATCGCCGAGCTGCGCCGGATGCTGGGGCTGCTGCGGGCCGAGGAGACGCCGACGGTGCCCCAGCCCCGGCTCACCGACCTGCCGGCGCTGCTGGAGGAGGCGCGGGCCGCGGGCACGGGGGTCGACGCCCGGCTGCCCGTGGTGGCGCCGGTCGTGTCGGACGGAGTGGCGCTGACGACGTACCGGATCGTGCAGGAGGCGCTCAGCAACGTGCGCAAGCACGCGGGGCCGGGCGCCACCGCGACCGTGGGGCTGCGGGTCGACGGCGGCGTGCTCGTGGTCGAGGTGAGCGACGACGGGCGTGGCGCGGCCGCCCATGACGACGGGCGGGGTCTCGGGCTCGCCGGGATGCGGGAGCGGGTGGCGGCCCACGACGGCACGCTCACGGCCGGCCCGGCGCCGGGGGGTGGCTTCACCGTGTGCGCGAGGATCCCCCGGTGAGCCCGCCCGAGTCCGAGCCGATCCGGGTGTTCCTCGTCGACGACCAGGATCTGGTCCGGGCCGGGTTCCGGATGCTCATCGACAGCCAGCCGGACCTGACCGTGGTCGGCGAGGCCGGCGACGGGGGCCAGGCCCTCGAACGGCTGGCGGTGACCCGCTGCGACGTCGTACTGATGGACGTGCGGATGCCCCGCCTCGACGGCGTCGAGGC
Organism: Nocardioides sp. S5-5; assembly: GCF_054954065.1. NCBI lineage: Bacteria > Bacillati > Actinomycetota > Actinomycetes > Propionibacteriales > Nocardioidaceae > Nocardioides > Nocardioides sp. S5-5. Next base: position 544,759 of record NZ_CP199913.1, on the reverse strand, counting down.
CACCCGGCTCCTGCTCGAGCGCCCCGATCCGCCGCAGGTCATCGTGCTGACCACCTTCGACCTCGACGAGTACGCCTTCGCCGCGATCCGCGCCGGCGCGGCCGCCTTCCTGCTCAAGGACGCCACCCCCGAGACCCTCCTCGACGCGATCCGCACCGTCCACGCCGGCGACTCCGTCGTCGCCCCCAGCACCACCCGCCGGCTGCTCGACCACTTCGCCGGCACCCTTCCCCCTCCTGTCGCCGCGGGGCCGGACCCCCGCCTCGACGCGCTCACCGAGCGCGAGCGGGAGACCCTCGTCCTGGTCGGCCGCGGGCTCTCCAACGCCGAGATCGCCGCGGACTTCGTGGTCTCCGAGGCGACCGTGAAGACCCACATCGGGCGGCTGCTCGCCAAGACCGGCTCCCGGGACCGGGTGCAGCTGGTCGTGCTGGCGTACGAGACGGGCCTCGTCCGGCCCTGAGCGTCGTACCCTGTCCACCCACCGTCGTACGACGGATCAGCCCGTGGCCTGACGATCCACCGGCCGATCCCGGCGACGCTCGATGCCATGACCTCCCTGCTCGCCGCCAGCGCTCGCGGCCTCACCAAGTCCTTCGGCCGCGGCGACACGCTGGTCCACGCCCTGCGCGGCGTCGACCTCGACCTGCCCGCGGGCCGGTTCACCGCGATCATGGGCCCGTCCGGCTCGGGCAAGTCCACGCTGATGCACTGCCTGGCCGGGCTCGACCAGCCGACGGCAGGCACCGTCACGGTGGCCGGGCAGCCGCTGGAGAGTCTGGGGGACGACGCACTGACCCGGTTCCGGCGCGACCACGTGGGGTTCGTGTTCCAGGCGTTCAACCTGCTGCCGATGCTGAGCGCCGAGCAGAACATCTGGCTGCCCACCGAGCTCGCCGGCCGCACCCGCAGCTCCGACGCGCAGCAGCGGTTCGCGGCGATCGTCGAGACCCTCGGGCTCACCGAGCGCCTCGGCCATCGGCCGGCCGAGCTGTCGGGTGGGCAACAGCAGCGGGTCGCGATCGCGCGGGCGCTGCTCGCGGGACCGGCGATCGTGTTCGCGGACGAGCCGACCGGCAACCTCGACAGCACCAGCTCGGCCGAGGTGCTCTCGCTGCTGCGCCAGTCGGTGCGCGAGCTCGGCCAGACCGTCGTGATGGTGACGCACGAGATCGACGCCGCGGGGTACGCCGACGACATCGTCGTCCTCGCCGACGGCCGGATCACCGAGCAGCGCCAGGTGGCCGCCTGATGCGCACCGTGATCCTGGCGTCACTGCGCACCCACACCCGCCGGTACGGCGCCGCTCTGCTCGCCGTCGTCATCGGCTCCGCGTTCATCGTGGTGACCGCCGCCCTGTCCTCGGCGATGCGGCAGGGCCTGACCGCCGGCCTCGGGGAGCCGTACGACGGCGCCACCGCCGTCGTCGACAGCCCGTCCGCCGCCGACACGGGAGAGCTCCTCGACGCCGCCCGGCGAGAAGGCGCCGACGCGTGGCTGATCGGCTGGACCATGCAGCAGGTCGCGGTCGGCGGCACCGTCGTCGACTCCGACACCGACATCGGTCAGCTGCCCGACCGGCCGAGCCGGCGGTGGCAGGAGCTGGTGCAGGGCCGGTTCCCGGGCGGTCCGGGCGAGGCGGTGGTCGACACCAACACCGCCAAGGTCGACGAGATCGCGGTCGGCGACGAGCTGCGGATCGGCACCGGTGCCGGCGCGCTCGACGTCACCGTGGTCGGGCTGGTCGACTCGCCGTCGACCTACGCCTACGCCTCGGTCTACGTGCTCTGGTCCGACCTCGCCCGCTGGCAGGACCAGCTCTTCGTGACCAGCCTCGCCTGGGCCGGCCCGGACCCGGCGACGACGATCCGCGCCGCCGTGCCGGACGCGGAGGTCGAGTCCGTCGACGGCTACGTCCAGGACCTGCAGCAGCAGGTCGACAGCGGCGTCGACATCGTTCAGATCGTCGTGCTGCTGTTCGGCGCCATCGCCCTCGTGGTGGGGGTCCTGGTCATCAACAACACGTTCACCATCCTGTTCGCGCAGCGGACCCACGACTTCGCGCTGCTGCGCTGCGTCGGCGCGACCCGGCGCCAGGTGCTGCGCTCGGTGCGGCTGGAGTCGCTCGCGCTCGGGGTGCTGGCCGCCGTCATCGGCGTCCTGGCCGGTCTCGGTGCGGGACACGGCCTGGTCGCGCTGGTCCGCACGCAGTGGCCGGAGACCAGGCTCGGTACGGCGCACGTGACGCTCCCGTGGCTCGCCGGCTCCGCGGCCGTCGCCGTCCTGGTCACCTTGGTGGCGGCCTGGCTGCCGACCCGCCGCGCGGTCCAGGTCAGCCCGCTCGCCGCCCTGCGTCCCGACGACAGCACCCAGGTCCGCACCCGCACCGGCCGGATCCGGCTGGCCCTCGGCGTCCTCTCCCTGGCCCTCGGTGGGCTGGGCCTGGCCGCCGCGATCGCCACCGCCGGCGTCGGCGCCCTGGCGGTCGGCGGCACCCTGGTCTTCGTCGGCGTGCTGCTCTTCGGTCCGGTCCTGGTGCCCGCCCTGATCCGGGCCGCCGGGCCGCTCACCCAGCGGCTGCTCGGGCCGGCCGGGCGGCTGGCTGCCGGCAACGCGGTGCGCAACCCGCGTCGTACGGCGGCCACCGCGGCCTCGCTGCTCGTCGGCGTCACGCTCACGACCGCCGTGCTGACCGGCATGGCCAGCTCCCGCTCGGCCCTCGCCGCCGACATGGACGAGCAGCACCCGATCGACCTCGCCGTCACCGGCACCGCTCCCCTGCCCGCCGACACGCTGGACAGGCTGCGGGCGATCGACGGGGTCGTGGCCGCGGTGCCCGTGCCCGGCGTGGTCGCTCGGATCGGCGACCTCGCCCCGCTCCCGCTCCTTCCTGCCACGGCCGCCGGCGACGCGAAGGTGCTGCACGGCGACCTGCCGCGACCCGGTCCCCGCCAGGTGCTGGTCCCGTGGGACCTGATCGGCGACGGGGTCGAGGTCGGCGACCTGGTGCCCGTCACGGTCGGCGACACCACCCGGAAGCTGCGCGTGGCCGGCGGCGAGGGCTGGGGCGAGGCCGCCCTGGTCCGTCGTACGACGCTCGACCTGCTCGTCCCCGACGCCACCACCCAGGCGGTGTGGCTGCGCGCCGCGAAGGACGCCGACCCCGAGGACCTCGCCGGCTCGGTCGAGGCGGTCGCCGCCCCCGTCGACGCCGGCGTGGAGAACGGCCTCGCGTGGCGGGCGTACGTCGACACCCAGCTCGACGTGCTCACCGGCGGCGTCGTCGGCCTGCTCGCGATCGCCGTCCTCATCGCGCTGGTCGGCATCGGCAACACCCTCGGCCTGTCCGTGTTGGAGCGCGGCCGCGAGCACGCCCTGCTGCGGGCGCTCGGCCTCACCCGCCGGCAGGTACGTCGGATGCTGGCCGCCGAGGCGGTCCTGCTGTCCGTCGTGGCGACCGTGCTCGGCACCGCGCTGGGCGTGCTGTTCGCCTGGACCGCCGTCCGCGCGCTGGTGCAGCCCGCGGTCGACGGCGCGAGCCTGGTGCTGCCCTGGGGTCAGCTCGCCCTGGTCGTCACGGCCTCCGGGCTCGCCGGCCTGGTCGCCGCGGTGCTCCCGTCGCGCAGGGCGTCCCGGATCACCCCGGCAGCAGGACTCTCGCTGGATTGACCGCGACGAGGATGGATCGAGATCAGCTCTCGGCGCCGATGGACTCGAGGCGCTTGAGGGACGCCTCGTCTCCCGAGGCGAAGCCGGACAGCAGCGTCTTGACGGCGAGGTCGGCGATGTCGGTCGGGGACAGGTCTCCGGAGGGCCGGTACCACCGGTGCAGCCAGTTCGCCGCACCCATCGACAGCTGGACGGCGATCCGCGGGTCCACGGGGCTGAGCTGCCCGGCCTCGGCGCCTGAGCGATAGGCGTCGTAGAACCGGTTCAGGTAGAGCTCGCGCATCTCGATGACCGCCTGGGCCATCTCGGCCGGCAGATGCTGATGCTCCTCGGTGCTCAGCTTGGCCAGGTCCGGGTGGTTCGCGAGAAAGGCGATGTGGTTGTGAAGGAGGTTGGCGAAGGACGATTCACCCGTGTCGGCGATCGCGTCAGCCGCCGCGTTGAGCTCCCGGAAGAGCCGCTCGAAGACGGCGAACAGGATGTCGTGCTTCTTCTCGAAGTGGTAGTAGAGCGCCTGCCGGGTGACATTGAGCTCTTTGGCGACGTCGTGAAGATTCGCGCCGAGGTAGGTCCGCTCGGCGAACAGCCTGGCCGCGACATCGATAATCGTCTCGCGGCTGACAACTCGTTCGGCCACTGCTCACCGCCGTTCCGCTCCGCCCGAACGGGCTCCGACTGACCAGGACACCATAGCCCTCTCGACACCTTGCTTGCGAGCAAGTAGGTTCGGTCGCGTCGAAAGGTTCTCATGACTTCTACTGCAGCGCCGCCACCGGAGACCGGGATCCTGAGCGCGTCGATCGCGCGCGTGGCCGCCAGACCGATCCGCCTGCCGTTCGCCAAGCCGATCGTCACACCCAACTACGTCATCGACTCGATCTACGGCGTCGCCGTGCGCGTCACCGACGAGGACGGGGCCGCGGGCGACGCCTACCTGTGGTGCGTGACGGAGTCCCAGATCAAGGTCCTCATGACGGCGGTCGAACACGTCGCAGACGTCGTACGGGGGAGGTCGCCCGACGCGGTCGGCGCGATCCACGCGACGATGCGCAATGACATCAACTTCCTCGGCCTCAAGGGAAGCGCGGTCTTCGGCCTCTCGGCGTTGGACATGGCGGTGCATGACCTTCGGTGTCGCCGGCTGGGCGTGAGCCTCTCGACGTTCCTGGGACGCGCGCATGATCGTGTCCCCGTCTATTGGAGCGGCCTGATGCTGACCGAGTCGGACGAGGATCTGGTCGCGGAGACCCACCGGCTCGTTGAGAGGGGATTCAGAGCCTGCAAGATCCGCGTCGGGCGCAACACGATCGAGCGCGATGTCGCCCGCGTCCGCTTGGTCCGGGAGAACACTCCGGACGACCTCGTGATCATGCTCGACGCCGTGCAGTACTACACACCGCACGAGGCGGTCGAGGCGTCGCGCCGGTTCGCGCAGTTCGCCCCCCGCTGGCTCGAGGAGCCCGTGGCCCACAACGACTACGACGGCCTGGCCCACGTGGTCGCGAACTCCGCGGTGCCGATCGCGAGCGGCGAGAACGAGTATCTCCCCGAGGGCTTCAGGCAACTGGCCGCGACCGGACTGGCCTATGCGGTGGTCGACCTCGAGCGGGTCGGCGGCATCTCGGGCTGGGTGTCCACGGCCGGACTCCTGGAGACGACCAGGACCATCTTGACCCCACACGTGTACCCGCACATCTGCACGCAACTGATGTCCGCAGCCCCCGCACGCCCGTCCTGGGTGGAGTACATGACCTGGTGGGATGACCTGATGACCTACGAGCTGGAGATCACGGACGGCGCGGTCACCGTGCCCGACGTGATCGGCACGGGCGTCGACTTCGATCCCGACGCGCTCGACCGGTTCGGCCTCGGCGGATGGGTGGAGCTGTGAATCGGACGCCGACGACGCCCGGAACGCTCGCCTATCACGAGGCGGTGTCGCCGGCGGCCATCGCCCGCGACTACCCCCCTCCGCCGCGCCACGTCGCGGAGCTGAGCGCGATCACCGCGGACGAGCGCCAGGCACGCAGTCTGGCCCGCCTGCGGGCGGTCCTGGCGCGAGCCGCGCAACTGCCCTTCTACCGGCAGCTCTGGGCGGGCCACGGCTTCGAGCCGAACGACATCGATGAGCTCGGCGACCTGGCACGGGTCCCCCAGTTCACCGTCAACGACCTGCGGGCGAGCATCGAGGCCGCCCCTCCGTTCGGGCAGCACCAGCGGCCCGTGGATGGCACCACCCCTCATCGCGTGCTCTTCTCCGGCGGCACGACGGGTTCCCCGCGTCCGGTCATCCACAGCGCGCGCGACCGCGAGATCGGGGAGCTCATCCAGGCGCGCCATCTCTGGGCGGCAGGCATCGGGGCCGGCGACGTCGTGATGAACTCGTTCGGCTACGGGCCCCACAACGCGGCGACCACGATGCATGAAGGCGCCTACCGCTGGCTCGGGGCGATGGTGCTACCCGTGTCGACGGGCAATGTGACCTCGTCGCGGCTCCAGGTCACCATGGCCCATCAGTACCGGGCGACGGCGTGGATCGGGATGTCCGACTACCTCGTGCATCTCGCCGGGGTGGCCCGCGAGATCGGGATGGATCCGGCGACGGACTTCGCTCTCCGGACCATCGTGTGTGGCGGCGACCCCGCGCTGGCGAGCGCCGCCTGGGGCGGAGTGCCGGCGTACGGGCTCTATGGGACCTATGAGCTGCAGACACCCGGCGGGGAGTGCCGGGCGCATGCCGGGATCCACTACAGCGACGACGCCCACGTGGTCCATGTCCACGACGAGGAGACCGGGGTGCTGCTCGCCGACGGCGAACGCGGCCAGCTCGTGTTCACGAGCCTCTACAACGAGGCCTTTCCGATCGTGCGATTCAACACGCTCGACCGGAGCGCACATCTGCCCGACGCGGCATGCGCGTGCGGTCAACCCAGCCGGCGCATCGCGGGATTCCTGGGACGGTCCGACACGATGGTCAAGCTGAGGGGACTCAACATCTACCCCGAGGACGTCGGACGCATCGCGACCGAGCACCCTCGGGCGAACGGCGAGTACATCTGCGTGACGTCGCGCAAGGACAACGTCGACACCATGACGGTGACGGTGGAGCTCTCCTCCTCCGAGGCCGGGGACGCCGAGACCATCGCCACCGAGCTGCGTGCTCGCCTCGGAGTGAGGGTCGAGGTCGCCGTCGTACCGATCGGGGGTACCGCGGAGCTGACCGGACTCGGCGTGCGGACCAAGCCGGTCAGGTTCCGCGACGATCGCAACTCCCGCTGAGAGCCTGGATCCACCGATCTGGCGCGCAGCGGCGGGAGATCGGTGGATCCAGCCTCACGTCACCGACTCGAGGCTGAGCCTCCGTCACCGTTGAGACTCAGCGCACCGGCGCAGAGCACAGGTCAGGCGACCTCGACGAGCAGCTCCACGTCGATGTTCCCGCGCACGGAGTTCGAGTAGGGACAGATCTCGTGCGCGGTCGCCACGGCACGCTCGGCGTCCGACCGGGCGACGCCACCACCGAGGCTCACGCGCAAGGTGACGGAGAGTCCGTAGCCGCCGGCGTCGTTGCGCCCGATGCCGACCTCGGCGCTCACCGACGAGTCGACGATCTCGACACCGTGCAGCTTCGTGGTGCCCTTGAGCGCGGAGTGGAAGCACGCGGCATAGCCCGCGGCGAACAGCTGCTCCGGGTTGGTGGCACCACCGGGGCCACCCATCTCCGCCGGCGTGCGGACCTCGATGTCCAGCAGGCCGTCGCTGGTGCGCGCATGGCCGTTACGGCCATCGCCGGTGGAGGTTGCGACGGCTGTGTACAGAATCTTCGTAGGCATCTCGAGCTCCTAAGTGGACGTACTAGTACGTACACATCGTAGGGCGTGTCAGAATGTGCCGGCAAGGAGCGAGAGGAGACGCACCGTGGTCGACGGACGCGGGTCTGCACGCGCGCGCATCCTCGAGGCCGCGCGGACGCGGTACTACGCCGACGGCATCGGTTCGGTGAGCGCGGATCGGCTCATCGCCGAGGCCGGCGTGTCCAAGGTGACCTTCTATCGGTACTTCGCGACCAAGGCCGACTTGGTGGTGGCCTACCTCGAGGCGCAGGCCGAGACGGAGGCGTCGATCATCAGCGCACGGATCGACGAGCTCCGCGATCCGTGCGCGGTGCTCACCTGGTACGCCGGGCGCGTGGCAGAGGTGAGCTGCGGGGAACAGTTCCGCGGATGCCCGTTCGTCAATGCGCGAGCCGAGCTCGCGGGGACGGACCACCCCGGCTGGGCCGTCATCGTCCGCCATCACGCCTGGCTGACGGCCCAAGCAGAGCGCTTGCTCGACGAGCTCGGGGTCGGCGACCCTCAGGCGAAGGCCGCCCAGCTGCTGCTCCTGCGAGACGGAGCCATGATGACGCGCCAGCTGCACACGAACTCGGTGGAGGTCGAGGCGTTGCTCCTGACGGCGGGACGGGCGGTCCTCGCAGCACCCTAGCGCCGCGTCGTCGCTCCTCGACCGCTGACGGCAGGGCCTCAGAGACAGCCGGGCCCCCGCGGGAGGAGTGAGACCTCCTCCCGCTGAGGCCCGAACCACGGTGCCGCGGAGCCGAGCTATGAGCGTGCCTCGCGCCGCACCTTCCAGAAGTTGGGCTTGCGCTTCTCGAAGAAGGCGTCCTGCCCCTCCTTCGGCTCGGGACCCTCGAAGAAGTGCGGATGCATCTGCGCACCGATGCGTCCCGTTCCCGCGACCAGGTGGTCGATCTTGGCATCGAAGCTCGCCTTGAGGATCGAGATGCACGACGGGGACTTCGCGAGGATCTCCTCGGCCCACTGGTCGACCTCCTCATCGAGCTGATCGATGGGGACGACCGTGTTCACCAGACCCATGTCGAGAGCCTGCTGCGCGTCGTACTTGCGGCAGAGCATCCAGATCTCCCGCGCCCGCTTGGCACCGACCACGTCGACGAGGTAGTTGACCACGTAGCCATCGATCGGGCTCCCGATCTTGGGGCCGCTCTGCCCGAAGATCGCGTTCTCGGCAGCGATCGTGAAGTCGCAGAAGTACGCGAGGTGATTGCCCGCGCCGATCGCGTAGCCCTTCACCGCGGCGATCACCGGCTTCCTACAGAGCCGGATGTGGTGGTTGGGCTGCGGCTCGTAGTAGTAGATCCGCCGGGTGCCGCCTGCGGCCTCGAAGCTGACGTCACCGCCCGTGCAGAACGCCTTCTCCCCGGTCGAGGTGAGCACGACCGCCCCGACCTCGTCGTCATGACTGGCATCGTCGAGCGCCGAGTAGATCTCCTCGAGACCACGCGCCGTCAGGGAGTTGTAGCGCTGGGGTCGGTTGATCGTGATCCGGGCGAGCCGGGCGCCGTACTCCAGGTGCTCCTTCTTCTCGTAGATGACGTCTTCGAAGTCCTTGCCCTCGACGGGCGACCACTGACCCCACACGGACGTATCGTTCACACTGAACTCCTTCACTAGTTGACCCGCGCGTCCGCGCAGGTGACGGTCTCGGCTCCGAGGTCGACGAAGGCAGGATTCACCTCGACCGAGGACAGGTGGGCCTGAGAGGCGAACCAGCGAGCCATCAGCCGGGCCTGGTCGATCACGCTCTCGACGACCACCTCCGACCGGCTGCTCAGGTACCTGCCGACGGCAGTCTGCAAGAAGGCCGTCCTGATCGACGCGACGTCACCGTGTCGCAACGGCACGAGCACGGTGTCGGACTGAGCCTCGACAGAGACTCCCCCCGATCCCAAGACGAGCATCGGGCCGAACGACGGATCACGATGAATGCCGAGAAACACCTGGAGCTCGCCGCCGACCTGCTCCTCGAGGACCACCCCATCGGCGTGGCCCAGGAGCCGCGCGGTCTCCTCGCTCAGCCTCGCTGGCGAGCTCACGCCCGTCACGACGAGGCCCAGTGCCGACTTGTGCGTCGTACTCGCGACGTCCGCCTTCGCGACCAGGGGGAACCCGACGGTCGCGGCCGCCGGACCAGGATCCTCGTGCGGGCCCACGATCTGCGCCTTGCCGAACCGGAGCCCAGCCCCCGCCAGGGCGGCCCGGACCACCGAGTAGGCGCTGTCCGAGCTGACCAGGACGACGTCATGCTCGGCACCGGGACAGGTGAGCAGCTCCTCAGCGGCTGAGGCCGCACCGAGGCGCACGTCGTAGTAGGCGGCGATGGCCCGCACCGCGCGGGCCGAGTCGTCGATGACCGGGCGCTGCTGGTCCTGCTGGAACCGGTCTTGAACCTCCGTCAGTCCCTCCACCCTCCACGACGACAGCACCACTCTGGCGTCGAGGCCCGCCAACGCCTCGGAGACGTGGGGGTAGAGCTTGGATGCCAGTCCCTCACCGAAGATCGGTGACGCCAGGAGCAGCTCGCTGTAGGCAGGGTCCTCGCAGAAGGCCCGGATCGCCGACGTCAGCTTGGTCGGGTCACCGATGACCTCGCCGGACGGATCGAAGGGGTTTGCGGCGACGGCGTAGGCGAAGTCCTGCTGCACGATCGCGCTCATCGTCGGACCGGGCTGCGGAAGCGTCAGTCCCACGCGTTCGGCGGCGTCGGCGATCAACGCGCCTTCTCCTCCGGAGAACGCGATGACACCGAGGCGTCCGCCGGACCGCGTCGGCGGTCCCCAGTGGTCCAGCAGCGAGGCGACGGCCCACAGCGAGTCGAAGTCCTCGACCCAGTGCACTCCGAGCGCATGACACACCGCTCGCTGCACGTCGGCGTCGCCGGCCAGAGAGGCGGAGTGTGCCAAGACGGCGGCACTCCCGGCATCGCCCTGGCCGAGCTTCAGCAGGACCAGGGACTTGCCCAGCACGGCCGCACGACGTGCGGCTGCCTCCAACGCCGGTCCGTCGCTGAGGTCCTCCACGACCATCATCACGACCTTGACGCGTACATCGTCGACGAGCGCCTCGGCGAGCTCCCAGACGCTGAGGTCGATCTGCCCTCCTGCCGCGATCACACAGCCGACGGCGACCCCTGCGCGCTGTGCCCGGTTGAACACGATGTTGCTGCAGGCCCCGCTCTGGGTCACCAGGGCGACCCGCCCTGCTCGCAGTCGGCTCGGATCGAGGTGGTTGTGGGCGGCCCGCGGCACGAAGCCGTCCCACAGATTGATGACGCCGGTGGTGTTCGGGCCCAGCAGACGCATGTCAGTGGCGGCGAGCACGGATCTGAGCTCGGCCTGGAGCGCGGCACCCGAGGCTCCTGCCGCGCCCTCGCCGAAACCGGAGCTGACCAGGGTCACGGTCTTCACGCCTGCTCGGGCGCACTCGGCGACCGCCTCGACGGCATGACGTGCCGCGATCGTGATGACCGCGGCCTCAGGAGGCTCCGGCAGCTCGGTCAGGGTCGGATAGCACGTCAGCTCGCGCACCGTCTCGCGGCTGGGGTTCACGGGGTAGATCCGGCCACCCCACCGATGCCGCAACAGGTTCGCCAGCGGCGCCCCGGAGAACGTCGTCGCGTCATCTCCGGCACCGATCAGCGCCACCGAGGATGGGGAGATGAGTGATGCCAAAGTGGTGCTCACGTCAGCTCCGCCTGGTCACGCTCGACCGGCGGGTTGGCACGCTCGTAGCGGCGGACGATGGTCCCCGCGTTACGGATCAACGGACCCTCGATCATCTCGCCGTTGAGCACGGTGACGGTCTCTCCACTGCGCTCGGCCGCGCGGATGGCCTCCAGGGCCGCTCGCGCCCACTCGTAGTCCTCCTTCAGCGGGGTGAAGCAGCCGTGGATGACATCGAGCTGGCGCGGGCTCAACGCGAGGCAGCCGTCGAAGCCCATCTGAGCGGCGATGCGTCCGGCGTGCTCGGTCGCATCCAGGTCGCGGAAGTTGGTCACTCCCGTGTCGATCGCGATCAGTCCATAGGCACGCGCCGCGAGCAGGCAGCGCTGCTTCGCATAGAGAAGCTCCATCGGGAAGTCCCACAGGGTCCGGTTCGCGCCCAATCCGATACGACTGACCATGAGCTCGGCCGACAGGTCCCCACTGCCCATGAGAACACCACGCACCCGGCGGTGCGCCAGGATCTCGTCGGCATTGAGGACGCCCTCGGTCGTCTCCATCATCACCCACAGCCCGACCGAGTGGACCGGCAGCGCCGCGTCCCCCTCGGCTCTCCTGAGGAGGTCGTCGGCGAGCTCGATCTCGGCCAGTCGCCGCACCTTCGGGAGCATCAGCTCCTCGGCACCGGCCATCGCCAGTGCTCGCAGATCCGCGACACCGTCAGGCGTGTGGATGTCGTTGATCCGGACGATGGCCCGCTTTCCTGATCCGCGACGCTCCTCGAAGAGCTGGACCAGGGCTGCACGTGCCTCGGCCTTGCGGCTGGGGTGGACGCCGTCCTCCAGTTCCAGGAGGACGGCGTCGGCCTCACTGGCGAGGGCCTTGAGCAGGATCTTCGGTCTCAGTGACGGCGTCACCAACAATGAGCGGATGGACATGTGTGGCGTCTCTCTCTAGCGGGCGGGTTCGACCTGCGGCCGGCAGGCGACTGATCAGAAGGTGGCGCTCGGGCGTGCTTCGAGCCTCTTGATGCGCCGGCGAATCTCGTCGTGGAACGGGGTCATCACCCCATGGCGGGCACCGGTGCGGGCGATCTCACCGTTGAGCCAGTCGGTCTCGGTCACGCGACCGTCCTGCAGGTCACGGCACATGCTGGATCGCAGGTCCCTCACGCCGCGATGAGCGTGCGCGAACCGGCTCCGCAAGCGCTCGTCGATCGCGTCGGCCGAGGCGAACTCGTCCGGGTCCAAGCCACCGAGATCTCCGGCAGTCACGGCGATGCCGGCCGCGTCGGCCACCGCCAGCCCCTCGATGAGCAGTCGAATGCACAGCTCGAGAGCACGGCGATCGTCGAGCACCCCGCGCATCGTACGATTCAGCACCGCGCTCACCGCGTTGCCCGCCGCGTTCAGCACGAGCTTGCCCCACAGGGCTGCCGGAAGGTCCGAGACGACCGTGGTCGGCGCGAGTCTCTCCATCGCGCTCTTCGCCGAGGCCGCCAGGTCGGGTTGATCCGTGACGGTTCCGATCCGGATGGTCGGGGTGCGACGCGTCTGCGCCGCGGACGACGGGCCCGTGCGCTGGCCGTCGAAGGCGAGCATGGCACCGACCACCCGATGCGGACCGAGCGAGTCGGCCAGGCGCAGGGCGTGCAGCCCGTTCTGGGGCGAGACGACCACCGTCGCGTCGCCGAGACGAGGTGCGAGAGCGGCCATCACCCTGCTGGTGTCACCGCCCTTGACGCAGAGAATGACCACCGCCGGTGCGGCGGCCCTCGCGTCGAGCTCGTCCAGCGCCGTCACCTCCGGCCTCGCCTGCACCGGGCCGCTCGGGAAGCTCACCGTCAGACCGTCGGCAAGGTCGCGGGCCGAGCCACCGCCCTCGCGGCAGGCGATCAGGCGGACGGGGCCCAGCTCGGGAGTCTGGGCGAGGCGTGCGGCCATCACCCGGCCGAGGCCACCTGCCCCGGCGATCCACGTCACGGTGTCGCTTACTTGCACGCAAGCAAACTATCCGCGCTCTCGGAAGTCGTCAACAGTCGCGGGCTCCGCCAGAAACCTGCGGTGTGACCGTTGACACAGGTCGGCGCCACGTCCTAACTTGCTTGCACGAAAGCAAGTTAGCTCGCCGGCCGAAGACGTTCCACCCGACGGCGTTCACCCCTACAGATGGAGTAGACATGCTCACCCTTCGTGTTCGGCGCCGAGCGGCGACCGCGCTCGCCATGACGCTGGCATTTGCTCTTGCGGGCTGTGGTTCGGGCGACGGAGACGCCAACAACAGCAAGGAGGACGCGGCGCCCGTCAAGGCGGCCACCCAGGAGATGCGGGAGACCTACAGGCTCGACAAGCCCTTCGACTTCAAGCAGGGCGCCGGGACCGACCTCCTGCCGGAGTACATCGCCAAGGCGAAGGGGTTCTTCAAGGCCTACAACCTCGACGTCGAGATCGTCCCCGCCAAGGTCGGCGGGGTCGCCTGGATCCCGCTCCTGGCCAGCGGTGAGCTCGATGTGACGGCCGGCGCCGGAGTCTCCGCGCCCATCGTCAGCCGCGGCAACGGCGCCGACGTCACCGCTGTGGCCGCCGGCTTCGTCACGTCCCCGGACTTCCACAACTTCGGCGTCTGGACGAAGAAGGACTCCGGCATCACCTCCGCCGCCGATCTCGAGGGCAAGCGCGTCGCCATCGCCAACGTCGGCTCCACCATCGACATCGGCCTGGACGCCTGGGTCAAGAACGCGGGCGGAGACCCCTCCAAGGTCAAGAAGGTCGTCGTGCCCTATGCCAACATGCCGCAGGCTCTCGACAGCGACCAGGTCGATGTCATCGGCAACGTCCTCCCGGTCATGGATCCCTGGATCGCGGACAACGAGGCTGCCGCCGCCGGGATGGAGCGGATCGCCTGGGAGAGCGACCTCCTGCCGTCAGACAAGCTGTACACCGTCTACACCATGCGCTCGGACTTCGTGAAGGACCACCCCGATGTCGTCTCCGCGTGGATCGCGGCGATGACCGAGGCCACCCAGTGGATCGCCGAGAACCCGACGGAGGCGGCTCAGATCGCTGTGGACGCCGACGCGATCCCGAGTGTCGATGTGCCGACGCCGGCCTGGCCGGACGGGCTCTGCATCGACCCTGACGAGTCCACCACCTGGATCTCCCTCCTCGAGGATGCCAAGCAGGTGGAGCCGGGCAAGGTCGACGCCGACTCCTGGTACACCAATGAGCAGAACCCGACGGGGTGTGAGTGAGAACGTGGATACGAGCAACCCGTCCCACCGACACAACGCCACTTCTTCGATGCGGAGGTCACGATGGCCGTGATGGCGCAGGCCCCTCCCGAGCAGACGAAGACGAGGTCCGTCGCCGAGCGGCGTCGCGTCCCCGCGCTCGTCTGGTGGTTCGCACCGATCGCCGGGTTCCTCGCGGTCTGGCAGGTCGTCGTCGACGCGGGCATGGTCGACAAGAGTCTGCTGCCGAGCCCGCTCACGGTCGGCGACGCGCTGGTCGAGCTGTTCCGGACCGGTGACATCTGGCCCCATCTGTTCGCGTCGCTGAAGCGCGGCCTCGGCGGGTTCGCCGTCGCCTCGCTGGTGTGCGTGCCGCTCGGGATCCTCATCGGCTGGTTCAAACCGGTCGAGAGGGTGTTCGGGCCGCTCATCGAGGTGTTCCGACAGCTGCCGTCGCTGGCGATGTTCCCGGTCTTCCTGCTGTTCTTCGGCATCGGGTACGAGTCGCAGCTGGCGATGGTGGTCTGGGCCGCGTCCTGGCCCATCCTGTTGACCACCATCACGGGCACTCGCAGTGTCGACCCGCGTCTCATCAAGGCAGCCTTGACCCTCGGCGCCAAGCCCAAGGACCTGTTCCTTCGTGTGACGCTGCCCGCCGCCATCCCGTCGATCGCGACCGGGCTCCGCCTCGGCGGCTCGTTCTCCTTCCTGGTGCTCGTCGGCGCCGAGATGATCGGCGCCAACAACGGCATCGGCTACCTGGTCATCAGCAGTCAGTACCTGTTCAAGATCCCGCAGATGTACGCAGCCCTGGTCATCCTCGGCGTCATCGGCGTGGTCATCAACTACGCACTCGTCGCAGGCGAGCGGAGGATGTCAAAGTGGCGACTTCAGTGATGAACGCTCGGCCCTCGGTCCCGGTGCCCACGGGACGTGGTCACGTCCGCATCGAGGGTCTGACCAAGAGATTCCGCTCACCCGACGGTGGCGAGGTCGTCGTACTCGACGACGTCTCCATCGAGCTGGCGCCCGGGGAGTTCGTGAGCATCCTGGGCCCGAGCGGCTGCGGCAAGAGCACCCTGTTGGAGATCCTGGCCGGCCTCCAGCAGCCCGAGGGCGGCACGGTGACCCTCGACGGGAAGCTGGTGACGAGACCGGGACCGGAGCGGGCCGTGGTGTTCCAGCACTACGCCCTGTTCCCGTGGCTGACCGCCGCCCAGAACGTCGAGTTCCCGTTGCGACTCGCCGGCATGTCGGCAGGCGATCGCGAGACGGCCGTGCGTGATGCGCTGACCACCGTCGGCCTGTCCGAGGCGAGCACCCGGTATGCGGGCCAGCTGTCGGGAGGCATGCAGCAGCGCGTGGCGCTCGCGCGCGCACTCGTCTGCCGGCCGGCCGTGCTGCTGATGGACGAACCGTTCAGCGGCGCGGACGCCATCACCCGCGAGGTCCTGCAGGAGGAGCTTCATGACCTGCACGCGCGGGTGAGGAACACGGTGCTGTTCGTCACCCACTCGGTCGACGAAGCGCTCCACCTCTCCGACCGTGTACTCGTCCTGGGCACCCGGCCAGGACGCGTCGTCAAGGAGATCAAGCTCGACCGTCAACAGCTCGATGCCATGTCGGCCCAGGAGCGCGAGCAGGAGCTCGGCGCGATCAAGTCCGGGGTCTGGGATCTCCTCAAGTCCATCATCGCCGAGGCGGGGATCTATCACCGGCACTGAAGTGCCTTCGGCTCTCTCCAGTCGAGGTGGGCCGGTCGCGAATCCCCGCGGCCGGCCCACCTCGCTTCATGAACAGGACCTATTGACTGATGGGCGATTGCAAAGAACTGGAAGCAGACGTGCTCGTCGTGGGAGCCGGCCCGGTCGGTCTCGCGATGTCGCTCTTCCTCCACGCGCGGGGGCTCGAGTCGATCTCGATCGACAAGCGGACCGCACGAGCCGCTCAGCCCAAGGCGAAGTACATCAACGTGCGGTCGATGTCGATCCTGCGGACGCTGGGCCTCGCGCAGAAGGTGCGGGCTGCGGCGCCGTACCCGTGGCACGACGCGCCCCACGTGTACTACGTCCCGAGTCTGGCCTCGGATCCCCTCCACACCGTGCAGGACGCATTCCCGCTGCGACCGACCCGAGACTCCCGATATGCGGAGGAGGCGGCCCGGCTCCCGCAGCCGGTCTTCGAGTCGGTCCTCGAACGTGCGCTGTGCGACCGCGGCCGAGCGCCTCTGCGTGGCTGGGAGCTCACCGATGTCGCAGAGCACACGGACGCCGTCGTCGCGACCTTGCGGAGCGCGACCGGCGAGGAGGCTCGGGTGCGTGCCCGCTACGTCGTGGGAGCGGACGGCGCTCGCAGCACGGTGCGCAACCTGATCGGGGCCGCGTTCGAAGGCGAGGCCGACGTCGCGCGCAGCATCGGCGCGGTCTTCTCGGCACCGACGCTCGCCGAGACGATCGTCGCCGGACCGGGGGTGCACTACTGGGTCGTCAACCCTTCGCTCCCGGCCACTCTCGGCTTCGGCCCACTGGACACCCGAGGAACCTGGTTCGTCCAGGCGATGGGCGTCGCCGCGGGTACGTCGGCCGACCGCCAGGACGTCGCACGGATGATTCGCACGTCCATCGGCGCCGAAGTCCCGTTCGAGCTCCTCGACATCGAACGCTGGGGGGTGCATGACCTGCAGGCTTCGTCCTACGGCGGCTCTCGGACCTTCATCATCGGCGACGCCGCTCACCTGCATCCGCCGACGGGTGGCTTCGGGATGAACATGGGCATCGGCGACGCCTTCGACCTGAGCTGGAAGCTGGCGGCGGTGGTTGCCGGCTGGGCGCATCCGAGTCTGCTCGAGACCTACGAGATCGAGCGGCGTCCGGTCCACCGCCGGACCATGGACCGGGCGATGGCCAACTTCTGGGCGGTAGACCTACGGCCGGCCGAGAAGCTCGGTGCGTCGATCGACGGCAGGGCTCCCAGATACTTCGACAGCCTCGGCCTGCAGCTCGACTACTCCTACGCGGGCTCTCCCTTGATCCTCGCCGGCCACGTCGATGACGGCGGGGCGACGCCCGGCCGCTTGCTGCCCCATCAGTGGATGAGCGACGGTTCAGCGCTCCAAGACGGGCTGGGCCCGTGGTTCACCCTGCTGAGTCACCCGTCAGCGAGCACGGGGGACGCGTTCGAGCAGGCGGCCGCACGACGGGGCGTGCCCCTACAGGTCGTTCGCTGTGACACCGAGCCGCTGCGCTCGATGCTGGGCTCGGATCAGGTCTTGGTGCGGCCCGACCACCACGTCGCCTGGCGCGGAGACATCCGCTCGCCGGCTGACGACGTCCTCCGGACGGTCACGGGACACGCGACGAGGTAGGACCACTCCCCCGCGCCGGGCACTCAGCTCTGGTGCGCACACGAGCGGCCCGGAGCGAGCGGACGCGACGCCGCGGCCGGCAGTTGTGAGAACTGCCGGCCGCGGCGTCGGCGGTCGATGCGCACCGTCGGTGCGCGGCGGCCTAGCTTCGCAGGCCGAAGTGGAACCGGATCGGCGCGTCGACGACGGCGGCGTGCGTGTGCGGCAGATACAGCCGGTCGATGAGCGAGCGATTCCCCTCCTCGTTCTGATCGAGGAATCGCAGCACAGCCTGCTCGTCCGTGCCCTCGAGAACAGCGACGACGACGCCGTCCGGAGCGCTCTCGGTGGTCGTGAACATCTGCAGACTGCGGATGCCCTGGGCGCTGAGCACGTCCGGATCTGGCGCATAGTCGGCCAGTCGGGCGTTGACGCTCGCAAGCTGCCCCGGTCGGATGCGCGTCAGATGGACGCAGCGGAAGGTGTCGGCCATCACGCGCGGTCGGGCCACACGTGCTCGTCGTACACGAGTCCGTGCTCCGCGCGCTCGGGAAGGTTGAAGGCCCAGAGGACCTCGGCCGGTGCGTCACTGTCGTTGCGGATGGAGTGCACCGTGTTCTCCGGGATGTAGACGGCGTTGCCGTAGGTCGTGGTCACGTCGTCGCCGCCGATGTGGATGACCAGCTCGCCGGACAGGACCACATAGACCTCACTGGCATGGGGATGGTGGTGTGGCCGACGCGACTCACCGGCCGCGAAACGGGCGAGTCCGACCATGATGTCGTTCGAACCGCCGTACTCCCCGGAGACCAGTGTGCATACCTGGCCACCCTCGCGGACGTCCCCGGTGATCTTGTGCAGGTCGACGAAGTCGGCATCGGTGAAGTGCCGGACCAACGGGTGGGCGCTATCGGTGATCGTCATTGCTTGCTACTCCCTTTGTCGCGGTTGATGAAGTGATTGCGTTCGGAGATCGGCCACACGGAGCCGAAGGATGCGCCGTCCTGGAGACGTTGCATCAGCTCGTCGTCCGCGGCACGCAACGTCGTCGCACAGTCGAGAACGGCCTCCCGGATGTCCGCGGGGACGATCACCAGACTCCCGTCGTCGGCGACGAGCAGGTCGCCAGTGCAGAGCTCTGCACTCCCCAGGATGAGCCGATCGACGAGACGCCGCCGGACCTGGCCATAGCCGGACAGGACGGCGTGACGCCGCACCAGGACCGGCAGATCGAGGTCGGTCGACTCGGTCGCCCCTCGCATCGCACCGTCCACGACGAGGCCGGCGGCGCCGGCGCGGGCGTAGGCGAGCGCGGCGACGGTGCCACAGACCGCGCGCGGGTCGTCATGTGCGGCGAACACGGGAATCGAGCCCGGCGTCACGGCCTCGACGATGGCCTCCGTCGAATACTCGTCGGGAGCGAGGTCACGAAACGGCTCCCAGACACACTCGACCAGAAGAGCCGTACCGCTGAACGAACGGCCCGGCTGGGTCCAGCCCGGCAGG
Organism: Nocardioides sp. S5-5; assembly: GCF_054954065.1. Classification (NCBI taxonomy): domain Bacteria; kingdom Bacillati; phylum Actinomycetota; class Actinomycetes; order Propionibacteriales; family Nocardioidaceae; genus Nocardioides; species Nocardioides sp. S5-5. Next base: position 525,490 of record NZ_CP199913.1, on the reverse strand, counting down.
ACGGCTCCGCCCCGGCGGAGCTGTTTGAGCGCGTCGGCGACATGAGTCCCGCGAATGTCCATCACGTCTCCTTTGCTTGCGCGCAAGTCAATAGCCGGTACGCTACACATATGGTGAATGAGGCGTCAACGAGTTCGTCCTCTTCCGCGCCGGTGGTCTTCCTGGCCGGCGCGGCAGGCGGAATCGGCTCCGAGGTCGCTCGGGTGTTCGTGGAGCGCGGTGCCCGACTCCATCTCGGCGCCAGGAGCCGCAGCGACCGCCTCGTCGCCTGGGTCGACCGGTTGCCTCCTGGCACCGCGACAGTGGAGGCATGCGACGCGTCCGACGTCGCGTCGGTGGCAGGCTGGGTGGATGCCGGGCTCAGGGCACACGGCAGGGTGGACGCGCTGGTCAGCTGCATCGGAACCACACTGCCACCGCGCCCGTTCCTGGACTCCACGCCCGACAGTTGGGCCGCGATCCTGGACGTCGAGCTCCACGCCGTGCTGACGCTCGTCCATCGCGTCGCGCCACTGCTGGTCGCTCAGGCGGCGGGGCGGATCGTCGTGCTCAGCTCGGACTCCGCGCTCGTCGGGGCGCCGGGACAGGCGGTCAGCTCGGCCGCACGTGGCGGAGTCAACGCCTTCTGCCGAGCACTCGCGCGAGAGGTGGCCAAGCACGGCGTGTCCGTGAACACGGTCTGTCCGGGGCCGGTCGAGGGCGAGGCGCTGGAACGCCTCAAGGCGTCGAATCCGGGACTCCTGGACGCCACCTTGAAGGCGATCCCGAACCGCCGACCGACGCGTGCTCGCGAGGTCGCCGAGCTGTTCGCCTACCTCGCACTCGGCGACTCCGCGGCGCTCACCGGCCAGGCCGTCAGCATCAACGGGGGCCTGACGATGCGCTAGACACGGCAGCCACACGAAAGCCATCGACGGCACGCCGAGGCGCTCTCTTGGACGCAAGCTCCCGACGTGCGCGCCATCCTGGCAGTGGCCACTGAAGCTAGGCTCCGTCGGGTGAGCGATTGGCCGAAGGTGAGTCTCCACGTCGTCACCGGCAAGGGCGGCACGGGCAAGTCGACGGTCGCGTCGGCCCTCGCCCTCGCCCTCGCGACCCGGGGACGGAACGTGCTGCTGTGCGAGGTGGAGGGCCGCCAGGGCATTGCGCGGATGTTCGACGTCGACCCGCTGCCCTACCAGGAACGGCGCCTCACGACGGGCCTCCCGGGTGAGGACGGTGGCCGCGGCGTGGTCCACGCGCTGCACATCGACGCGGAGTCCGCGCTGCTGGAGTACCTCTCGATGTACTACCGCCTCGGCCGCGCCGGCAAGGCGCTCGACCGGTTCGGTGTCATCGAGTTCGCCACGACCATCGCACCCGGCGTCCGCGACGTGCTGCTGACCGGCAAGGTCTACGAGGCCGTGCAGCGCAACAGCCGCAACAAGCACGCCATCGAGTACGACGCCGTGGTGCTCGACGCGCCGCCCACCGGCCGGATCGCCCAGTTCCTCAACGTCAGCAACGAGCTCGCCGGGCTGGCCAAGGTCGGTCCGATCAAGGCGCAGTCCGACACCATGATGACCCTGTTCCGCTCCTCGCGTACGGCGGTCCACCTGGTCACCGTGCTCGAGGAGATGCCGGTCCAGGAGACCGCCGACGGGATCGCCGAGCTGCGTGCGGCCCGGCTGCCCGTGGGCGGGGTGATCGTCAACCAGGTCCGGCCCCGCGACCTCAGCTCCGACGACCTCGCCGCCGCCCGTGCCGGCACCCTGGACCGGGGCGCGATCGAGGCCGACCTCGCCGAGGGCGGCATCGCGGTCGGCCCGGCGCTCGTCGACGGGTTGCTCGCCGAGGCCGCCGACCACGCCGAGCGCCGGGCGCTCGAGGACTCGCAACGGGCCATCGTGGCGGGACTGGACGTGCCGTCGTACGAGCTGCCGCGGATGGCCGGCGGCATCGACCTCGGCGGGCTCTACGAGCTCGCCGGCCTCCTCCGGACCCAAGGGATGGCGTGACCATGGCCCGCAGCAGCGCCCACCGTCCCTCCCGCGTCGGCCCCGCGACCGGCCGCCAGGCCGGCCCGCTCGACGTCGATGCCCTCCTCGACGACCCTGGCACCGGCATCATCGTGTGCTGCGGCTCCGGCGGTGTCGGCAAGACCACCACCAGCGCCGCGCTCGCGCTCCGGGCCGCGGAGCGGGGCCGGAAGGTCGTCGTGCTGACCATCGACCCGGCCCGCCGGCTCGCGCAGTCGATGGGCATCGAGGAGCTCGACAACACCCCGCGGCCGGTCGTCGGCGTCGAGGGCGAGGGACGACTCGACGCGATGATGCTCGACATGAAGCGCACCTTCGACGAGGTGGTGCTCTCCCAGGCCAGCCCGGAGAAGGCGAGGCAGATCCTGGCCAACCCGTTCTACATCGCGCTGTCGAGCTCGTTCGCCGGCACCCAGGAGTACATGGCGATGGAGAAGCTGGGCCAGCTGTACCGTGAGCATGTCGCCACCCAGACCACTCCTGCCGGGGGCCGGGCCGACGGCACGTACGACCTGATCGTGGTCGACACCCCGCCGTCGCGCTCGGCGCTCGACTTCCTCGACGCTCCCGAGCGGCTCTCCAGCTTCCTCGACGGCCGGTTCGTGCGGCTGCTGCTGGCGCCCGCGAAGGGCCCCGCCAAGCTGATGAGCGCTGGGTTCAGCCTGATCACCAACGCGCTCACCCGGATTCTCGGCGCACAGTTCCTCAAGGACCTGCAGACCTTCGTCACCGCCCTCGACACCGTCTTCGGCGGGTTCCGGCAGCGCGCGCAGCAGACCTACTCGCTGCTCAAGGCCGACGGTACGGCGTTCCTCGTGGTCGCCGCGCCCGAGGCGGACGCGCTGCGCGAGGCGGAGTACTTCGTCGAGCGGCTCAGCGAGGACGACATGCCGCTGGCCGGCCTGGTCGTCAACCGGGCCAGCCCGGACCCGGGCGGCGAGCTGTCCGCCGACGAGGCGATGGCCGCGGCCGAGCGGCTGCGTCGCGCCGACGCGACCTCACCGAGCGCGGCGCTGACCGCCGGACTGCTGCGGCTGCACGCCGACCGGGTGCGCATGGTCGAGCGCGAGCGCACGCTGCGCGAGCGGTTCGCGACCGCGCACCCGCAGGTGGCGACGGCCGTCGTACCGGCTCTCGCGGGCGACGTGCATGACCTCGCCGGCCTCCGCCGGGTCGGGACGCTGCTGTCCCGGCGCGGCTGAGCCTCGCGGGAGGGTCAGACCGAGGTGGTCTGCTCGTCGCGCGCGTCCTCGAGGACCTTGCGCCACGACGCAGCGGGGCGACGACGGAGCAGGGCACGACGCTCCCGCTCGGTCATGCCGCCCCAGACCCCCCACTCGATCTGGTTGTCGAGCGCCTCGGCGAGGCACTCGGTGCGAACGGCGCAGCTGGTGCAGACCTGCTTCGCCTTGTTCTGCTCGGCGCCCCTGACGAAGAGCTGGTCCGGCTGCTGGTCCCTGCAGGCGGCACGCGGCGCCCAATCCTCAACCCACATATTCGTCCCCTGATGCTTCCCACATCCGAAGAGCCGTCGCCCCCACAGCGCTCGGTCTCTCCGACCGAACCCAAAGTAAAGGAGGATCGCCAATCCTGATACCGCTCATTGGGCCCAACCTGTCTAGTCACATCGGACTACGAGACTGCTGAAGAACGCAGCTCTGGCGGCGCTGGGGCCGCCGATCGCGACGAGTCGGGCCGGTGAGGTGGGTTCCCGTACCCTGAGCGCATGTCTCGCAGGTTCGACGGCCTCCCCCCCGGCAAGGTGGCCTCCCACCTCGGCGTGATGCTGCTCGTCGCGGTCGTGCTCGGCGTCGTCGTCTCCGGCCTGGCGATTCCGTTCGCCGGCGTGCTCGGCTTCTCCGCGCGCAACGTGTCGGAGTCCGTCGACGACCTGCCGCAGGAGCTCGAGACCGAGCAGCTGCCACAGCGCACCGAGGTGCAGGACGCCGAGGGCAAGACCATCGCGACGCTCTACGACCAGAACCGGGTCAACGTCCCGCTGCGCCAGATCTCGCGCACCATGGTCGAGGCGATCATCGCGATCGAGGACTTCCGCTTCTACCAGCACGGCGCACTGGACCTGAAGGGCACCATGCGCGCCCTGCTGACCAACCAGGCCGCCGGCAGCGTCGCCCAGGGCGGCTCGTCGATCACCCAGCAGCTGGTCAAGCTGACCCTGATCACGCAGGCGAACGGCGACAAGGAGGCGATCGCGGCCGCCAAGGAGGACAGCTACGGCCGCAAGCTGCGCGAGCTGCGCTACGCGATCGCGCTCGAGAAGCGGCACAGCAAGGACTGGATCCTCGAGCGCTACCTCAACACGGCGTACTTCGGCGACGGCGCGTACGGCGTCCAGGCCGCCGCGCAGCACTTCTTCAGCGTCAACGCCAAGGACCTCAACCTGCGCCAGGCCGCGCTGCTGGCCGGCCTCGTGCAGAGCCCCGAGGCCTACAACCCGACGAAGAACGCCGCCCAGGCGACGGTACGCCGCAACGTCGTCCTCGAGCGGATGGCCCAGCTCAGCGTGATCCCCGACGAGAAGGCCGACAAGGTCAAGGACCGCAAGCTCGGGCTGAAGGTCCAAGAGCAGCCCAACGGCTGCGTGAACTCCGAGGCGCAGTTCTTCTGCGACTACGTCGTGCGCTGGCTGATGACCGACCCCGCGCTGGGCACCACCGAGGACGAGCGGCGTCAGCTGATCTTCAACGGCGGCCTGACCATCAAGACCACCGTCGACCTGCGCTACCAGAAGGCCGCCAACGAGTCGGTCGCCGCCCACGTCTACAAGGACGACCAGGCGATCGGCGGGCTGGCCCTGATCGAGCCCGGAACCGGCAACGTGAAGGGCCTGGCCCAGTCACGCCCGATGGGCAAGAAGAAGGGTGAGACCTTCCTCAACTACACCGTGCCCACCAGGTACGGCGACGCGGCGGGCGTCCAGCCCGGCTCGACGTTCAAGGCCTTCGTGCTCGCCGCGGCGATCAACCAGGACATCCCACTCACCCAGCGGTTCCCGGCCCCGAACCCGGGCCGGTTCCCGCTCAACGAGTTCGAGACCTGCGACGGGCCCTACCAGAGCAGGGAGATCTGGACGCCCAAGAACTCGACCAGCTCCTCGGCCTCGCCCAACCTCTACGAGGGCACCAGGAACTCGGTCAACACCTTCTTCGTCAACCTCGAGCTGGCCACCGGCCTGTGCGAGCCGTGGAAGCTGGCCCGCGAGATGGGCATCACCGAGCTCACCGAGGCCAACATCGTCCCGTCCTTCACGCTCGGTGTCGCCGGGGTGAGCCCGCTGGAGATGGCCGAGGCGTACGCCACCTTCGCGGCCGAGGGCCTGCACTGCGACGCCCGCCCGGTCACCGAGATCGCCGACGCGCAGGGCAACGTGCTCAAGAAGTACGAGAAGAACTGCACCCAGGTCCTCGCCAGCCCGGTCGCCAACGCCGTCAACGACGTGCTGCGCGGCGTGATCGACGGCGGCTTCGCCAACGCCCAGGACCCGGGCCAGCCGGCCGCCGGCAAGACCGGCACCACCAACGACAACCGGTCGGTCTGGTTCGTCGGCTACACCCCCAACCTCGCCGGCGCGGCGATGGTCGCCGGCGTCAATCCGCAGGGCCACCCCGAGTCCCTCGACGGCAAGCTCGTCGGCGGCCGCACCCTGTACTCCTCCTCCGGCTCCACCACCGCCGGACCGATCTGGGGCGACGCCTTCAAGGCCGTCGCGCCCCTGCTCGACGACGTCGACTTCACCCGACCGTCCTCGACCGACATCCGCGGCCTGCTGATCACCGTCCCGGCGGTCTCCGGGAAGTCGTACGACAACGCGAAGGCGGTCCTCGAGGGCCTCGGCTTCAACGTGGTCAACGGCGGCACCGTCGACTCCGCGGTCGGCCGGGGCCTGGTCGCCTACTCCGCCCCCGGCACCGGCGCCCGGCTCGCCTCCGGCGACACGGTCACGCTCTACGTCTCCGACGGCACGCCCAAGGTGAAGAAGGGCAAGAACAAGGGCAAGAAGGGCAAGAAGGGCCGCGGCTGACGGCCTGCCGGCTCAGCCGAGCTGGCGGCGTACCTCGGCGGCGACGGCGGCGCCGTCGGCCCGGCCCTTGACCTGCGGCTGGACGATGCCCATCACCTGGCCCATCGCCTTCGGCCCGGCACCCGCGGCGCCGGCCTGCTCGACGGCGGCGGTGACGATCGCGGCGATCTCCTCCGGACCGAGCTGCTCGGGCAGGTAGTCCTGGATCACGGCGGCCTCGGCACGCTCCTTCGCGGCGCTCTCCGGGCGGTCGCCCTCCTCGAACGCGACTGCGGCCTCACGGCGCTTCTTGGACTCCGCGGCGAGGACGGTGAGGACCTCGTCGTCGGTGAGCTGCTTGGCGACCTTGCCGGCGACCTCGGCGTTGGTGACCGCGGTCAGGACCATCCGCAGCGTCGACGACCGGACATCGTCACGGGCCTTCATGGCTGCGGTGAGATCGGTGCGCAGCTGCTCCTTGAGGGTACACATGCCTCGATTCTGCCTGCCGTGGGCGAGACTGGGCGAATGGGATTCGGGAGCGGTCTGCTGCGGGCGGCCGGCGTCGGGGGGATGCTCGGGGCCGCGGTGACGTCGTACGCGCTGTGGGAGGCACGCCAGTACACGCTGCGCCGGCTCGACCTGCGGGTACTGCCCGCGGGGATGCGGCCGCTGCGGGTGCTCCATCTCAGCGACCTCCACATGACGCCGGGGCAGACCCGCAAGCAGGAGTGGCTGCGCGGCCTGGCGCGACTCGAGCCGGACCTGGTCATCGACACCGGCGACAATCTCGCGCACCGCGACTCGGTGCCCGTCGTACTCGACAGCCTCGGCGCGCTGCTCGACCGGCCCGGCGTCTTCGTCCACGGCTCCAACGACTACTTCGAGCCCGGCTTCCGCAACCCGATCGGGTACCTGCTCCCCGACGACGGCACCCGCCACACCCAGGTCCCCCAGCTGCCCTGGCGCGACCTCAGCACCGGCCTCACCGGCGCCGGCTGGCTCGACCTCACCAACCGCCGTGACCGGCTCACCATCGGCGAGACCGTCCTCGCCTTCGCCGGCGTCGACGATCCCCACCTCGAGTACGACGACCTCGCCGCCGTCGCCGGACCCGCCGACGCCACGGCCGACCTGCGCCTCGCGATCGCGCACGCGCCGTACCTGCGGGTGCTGGACCAGTTCGCCGCCGACGGCTACGACGCCATCGTCGCCGGGCACACCCACGGCGGTCAGGTGCGCCTGCCCCGGCCGGGCGGCTCGCGTGCGTACGCCACCAACTGCGACCTCGAGCCCGCCCGCGCCCGCGGCCTGCACCGCCACCCCGCCGACTCCCGGCCCGGCGACCCCGGCTCGGCCTGGCTGCACGTGTCGGCCGGCCTCGGCACCAACCCGTACACCCGGATCCGGATCGCCTGTCGCCCCGAGGCCACGCTGTTCACGTTGCAGCCGCGATGATTCGCCGGAGGGCTATCCCGATTGCGGGTCCGGACCCTGGCTCCGCTATGATCCGATGCTTGTGAGTCGGCTTCATCGAAGCCGGTGATCGGCGGGCTGTGGCGCAGTTTGGTAGCGCGCCTCGTTCGGGACGAGGAGGCCGCAGGTTCAAATCCTGTCAGCCCGACAGCTCGAGGGGCGGATCCGGTGAGACCGGCTCCGCCCCTCGGCGTTTTCACCCGGCCGTCGCCGCCGTGCCGTCCCGCGGCCACCCCTCGCTCACGTGTGCGTTCGTGACACACTGCATGCCATGTCAGACGAGCAGGACAAGCTGAAGCTCAGCTTGGAGCCGCCCACGCTGTTCGGGCGGAAGAAGAAGTCCGCCGAGCCGTCGGCCGAGTCCGCCCCGGCGGCTGCTCCGCCCGCTCGTCCTGCTGCCCGCCCGGCCCCCGAGCCGGTCGCCGAGCCCGAGCCGGTCGTCGAGCCCGAGCCCGTTGTCGAGGTCGTCGAGCCCGAACCTGAACCTGAGCCGGTCGCCGCGACACCGGCCCCCGAGCCGGCCCCCAGACCCGACGCCATTGCGGAGCCCACCCTCGTGGTCGAGCCCGAGCCGGTCAGCGCGGCGGCGCTGGAGGACGCCGAGATCGCCACCCTCGGCGACAGCGGCCCCCTGCTGACCGTCTACCGCGCCGCGGCCCTCACCGGCCTGGTGGTGGGTGCGGCGATGGTCGTCTTGACCTGGCTGTCCCTGCGCGGCTGCGAGGCCGTTCGCGGCACCTCCTCCTGCGGCGGCGGTCCCGGCTTCCTCCTGCTGGTCGCCACGTTCGCGCTGTGCGTCCTGCTCGGCGCCCAGCTGCTCAAGGCGTTCGGCATCCCCGACCCGGGCAGCAGCAGCTTCTTGGCAGTCGGCCTGGTCGCCGTGGTGGCGCTGCTGTTCCTCATCGACCTGCTCGACCACTGGTCGACCCTGATCACCGTGCCGATCCTCAGCATCGGCGCCTACCTCGCCTCGGTCTGGGTCACCAAGACCTTCGTCGACCCAGCCAACGAGTAGGCCGACCCGGCGCAAACTGACGCGAGAACGCCGCTGACCCGGCGCAAAGCGAACCGAGATCTCGGTTCGCTTTGCGCCGGGTCAGCGCGTTTGAAGCAGTCAGTTTGCGCCGGGTCAGCGAGAGGCGGCGATCAGTTCGGCGATCTGGACCGTGTTGAGGGCGGCGCCCTTGCGGAGGTTGTCGTTGGAGACGAACAGGGCGAGACCGCGGTCGTCGTCGACACCGGGGTCCTGACGGATCCGGCCGACGTACGACGGGTCCCTGCCCGCCGCGGCGAGCGGGTTCGGGATGTCGGCGAGCTCGACGCCCGGCGCACCCGCGAGCAGCTCGCGCGCCCGCTCAGGAGTGAGCGAGCGCGAGAACTCCGCGTTGATCGCCAGCGAGTGGCCGGTGAAGACCGGGACCCGGACGCACAGCCCGGAGACCCGCAGGTCGGGGATGCCGAGGATCTTGCGGGACTCGTTGCGGAGCTTCTGCTCCTCGTCGGTCTCGTTCAGACCGTCGTCGACGAGCGCTCCGGCGAAGGGCAGCACGTTGTACGCGATGGTCTCGCGGTAGACGCCCGGCTCGGGGAAGGCGACGGCCTCGCCGTCGTAGGCCAGCTCGCGGGCCTTGTCGCCGGCCGCCGCGATGCCCGTGGCGAGCTCCTCGACGCCGGCGATGCCGGATCCGGAGACGGCCTGGTACGTCGAGGCGATCAGCCGGACCAGGCCGGCCTCCTCGTGCAGCGGCTTGAGCACCGGCATGGCGGCCATGGTGGTGCAGTTCGGGTTCGCGATGATGCCGCGACCGGCCTCGATGACCTCCCGAGCGGCCTCCGGGTTGACCTCGGAGACGACCAGCGGGATGGCGGGGTCCTTGCGGAAGGCGGAGGAGTTGTCGACGACGATCACGCCGGCGTCGACGAACCGCGGCACCAGCGCACGCGACGCCGTGGCGCCGGCCGAGAACAGCGCGACGTCGAGGCCGGTCGGGTCGGCGGTCTCGGCGTCCTCGACGGTGACCTCACGCTCGCCGAACCGGAGCACCTTGCCGGCCGAGCGGGCCGAGGAGAAGAAGCGGATCTCGCCGACCGGGAAGCTCCGCTCGAGCAGGATCTGGCGCATGGCGACGCCGACCTGGCCGGTCGCGCCGACGACGCCGATGTTGATGGGGGTGCTCATCGCCCGGTCCCTCCGTACACGACAGCCTCGATCTCGTCCGACCCGAGGTCGAACGCCGCGTGGGCGGCGTTGACGGCCGCCTCGACCTGGACCTCGGCCACGACGACCGAGACCCGGATCTCCGAGGTGGAGATCATCTCGATGTTGACGCCGGCCTCCGAGAGCGCCTCGAAGAAGCGCGCGGAGATGCCGGGCGAGGAGCTCATGCCGGCGCCCACGATGGACACCTTGCCGACGCTGTCGTCGTAGAGCAGCGACTCGAAGCCGACCGACTCCTGCAGGCGGGAGAGCGCCGTCATCGCGGTCTGGCCCTCGCCGGCGGGCAGCGTGAAGGAGATGTCGGTCAGGCTGGTCGCGGCGGCCGACACGTTCTGCACGATCATGTCGATGTTGATCTGCGCCTCGGCGACGGCGCGGAAGATCGCGGCCGCCTCGCCCGGCTTGTCCGGTACGCCGACCACGGTGATCTTGGCCTGGCTGCGGTCGTGGGCGACGCCGGTGATGATCGCGGCTTCCATCGTATTCGTACCCTCCTGAACAACACCTGCAACATCTGCGGACTTGACGACCCAGGTGCCCTCCTTCTCGGAGAAGGACGAGCGGACGTGGATGGGCATGTCATAGCGGCGGGCGTACTCGACGCACCGCAGGTGCAGGATCTTGGCGCCCTGCGCGGCCATCTCGAGCGTCTCCTCGTAGGAGATCCGCGGCACCTTGCGGGCGCGGGGCTCGATGCGCGGGTCGGCGGTGAAGATGCCGTCGACGTCGGAGTAGATCTCGCACACGTCGGCCCCGAGCGCGACCGCGAGCGCGACCGCCGTGGTGTCAGAGCCGCCGCGGCCGAGCGTGGTGATGTCCTTGGTCGTCTGGGAGACGCCCTGGAAGCCGGCGACGATGGCGATCGCGCCCTCGCCGATGGCGGCCTCGATCCGGCCCGGCGTGACGTCGATGATCTTCGCCTTGCCGTGCTCGGCGTCGGTGATCACGCCGGCCTGCGACCCGGTGAACGAGCGCGCCTCGTGGCCGAGGTCGTGGATCGCCATGGCCAGCACGGCCATCGAGATCCGCTCGCCCGCGGTGAGCAGCATGTCCAGCTCACGGGCCGGCGGCAGCGGGGACACCTCGTTGGCGAGGTCGATCAGGTCGTCGGTCGTGTCCCCCATCGCCGAGACGACGACGACGACCTGGTGGCCGGCCTTCTTCGTGTTGACGATGCGCTGCGCGACGCGCTTGATCCCGGCGGCATCGGCGACCGACGAGCCGCCGTACTTCTGCACGACAATGCCCACGGGGGCTCACTCCTGGCGGTGGTCTCGGGGGTGGTGCTATTTCTAGGCAAGGCCACATCGACGGGGCCATCCCCGATTCTACGAGAGCCTGCTAGCCGTTTTCCGCGCTGTCCAGTACGGCGGACGCCACCTCCACGAGAGCCAGCTCCTGGGTGGTGTCGAGGTCGACGTCGAGCCGGTCGTGGGCCACGACCGAGAGCAGCGCCTTCATCGCCGAGCCGGCGAGCGCCCCCCACGACGAGACGTAGGAGAACTGCCACCACCACAGCGCCTCCTCGACGTCGCCCGCCTCGTAGTGGCGCACGCCGACGGCGAGGTCGGCCGCGATGCTGGTGAGGTCGTCGGAGAGCAGGCCCTCGACGACCTCGGGCGCGTAGGGGTCGAAGACGTAGCTGTAGGTGTCGAGCTGGCCGAGCAGGCTCGCCAGCTGGAGGCGCAGCTCGTCGATGTCGTCGGGGTCCGGGCCGTCGTCGGGCTGGTACTCGTCGCGCGGCGCGAAGTCGCGATGGACGCCCAGCCGGGCGCCGGTGAGCGCGATCTGGCTGATCTGGAGCAGCAGCAAGGACACCGCCTGTCCGCCGCTCGCCTGCGCCGCGACGACCCGGACGCCGTCGAGGAAGGAGCGCACCGACGCCGCGATGTCGTCGGCGAGGCGCACGGTCTCGGTCTCGACCGCGATCAATGCCTCGAGCGCGGCGAGGCCCGGGAGCTGCTCGGTGGTGGTGTCGTTGTCGCTCATGTCGCTGTCTGCCTTCCCACGAATGCTCGGCCCAAGGTGACCTCGTCGGCGTACTCGAGGTCTCCTCCCACCGGAAGTCCACTGGCCAAACGCGTCACGCGCAACCCCAGGGGGCCGAGCATGCGCGTGAGGTACGTCGCGGTCGCCTCGCCCTCGAGGTTCGGGTCGGTGGCGAGGATCACCTCCGTGACGGTGCCGTCGCCCAGCCGGGTGAGCAGCTCGCGGATGTGAAGCTGCTCGGGGCCGATGCCGTCGATCGGCGAGATCGCGCCGCCGAGGACGTGGTAGCGGCCGCGGAACTCGCGGGTCCGCTCGATCGCCACGACGTCCTTGTACTCCTCCACCACGCACAGCACCGACGGGTCACGGCGCGGGTCACGGCAGATCCGGCACTGGTCGTCCTCGGCGACGTTGAAGCAGATCGAGCAGAACTTCACCTTGTCCTTGACCTCGATCAGCACGTCGGCGAGGCGTCGTACGTCGGCCGGGTCGGCCTGCAGTAGGTGGAACGCGATCCGCTGGGCGCTCTTCGGGCCGACCCCGGGCAGCCGCCCGAGCTCGTCGATGAGGTCCTGGACGACGCCTTCGTACAAGGGTGGCCCCCGCTCAGAAGCCGAGCTGGCCGGGCGAGGGCAGCCCGCCGCCCAGGTCGGGCATCCCGCCGGCGAGCGGGCCCAGCGTCTGTTCGGCCAGCTCGTCGATCTTGGCGCGGGCGTCGCGGAACGCGGCCACGATCAGGTCGCCGAGATCGGCGAGCGCCTCGGCATCGGAGCCGTCGAGCGCCTCGGGCCTGATCTGGACGGCGGTCAGCTCGCCGGAGCCGGTGACCGTCACACTCACCGCGCCACCGGCGACGGAGCCGTCGACGGTGGCCTCGGCCAGGCGCTGCTGGGCGTCGTGGAGCTGGTCCTGCATCTGCTGGGCCTGCTGGAGCAGCGCGCCCAGGTCGAGGCCGCCGAGGCCACCTCCGCCGGCGAGGGCCTCGAAGGGGTTCTGGCTCATGGGTGGGTCTCTTCTCTGTGTCTGCGGCGGAGGACGGGTACGTCGGAGTCGCGGCGGGGTCAGCCGCCGCGCGGGATCTCCTCGATCATCTGGGCGCCCAGCTCGCGGGCCAGGAGCTCGGCGCTGGACTCGGCGTCGACCTCCTGGTCGTTGAAGTCGACGGCGGCGTCCGGGTCCTCCGGCGGCGCCTCCACGGCGGCGTCGGCCTGGGCCTGGAGATCAGCGATCCGCTGCCGGCGGGCGCCCGGCTCGGATTCGGGGCCGGGGTCCGGCGGACCGTCCGCCGACGGCGGCTCGGTGGCCCACGGCGGCGGGTCGTCGAGCGGGGCCGCCGGGGCGGCCGGAGCGGCGTCGTGGACGGGCGCGGGCGGCGCGGCGGCCTGCGGGGGGGCGGTGACCTGCGGCCAGCCGCCGGCGTCGGCAGCAGGAGCGCTCGGAGCCGGGGCCGGTGCCGCAGGGGCGGCGGGCGCGGGGACGCGGGCACCGGGATCGGCGGCCGGGTCGACGATCGCCTCGATCCGCACGTCGGCGCCGATCTCGTCGATCACCGCCTGCTGGACGATCTCGGCATGCCCACCCGACTCGAACGAGCGACGCGGGCCGTCGGACTGGAAGCCGAGGCTGAGCACCTTGCCGTTGAACCCGACGACCTGGGAGTTCTGGGTGAGGTGGATCCAGGTGACCCGCTTGACGCTCTTGACCCGGTCGATGACCGAGGGCCACAGGCGGCGGATGTCGACGAGGGTGAGGTCACTGGAGGGTGCCTGTCCCGCCGGGGCGGGCTCGGCGTCTCGTGACGGTCGCTGCGCGACCTCCTCGACGTCCGGAGCAGGCGGGGCCACGAACTCGGGCTCCGGGGCCGGCGGCTCCGGGGCGGGCGGCTCCGAGGCGGCCACGACGGGAGCCGGCTCGGGCTCACGAACCGGCTCCGGCGCCGGGGTGGGCGCGGGAGCCGGCTCCTCGGCCCGCTCGGGCGCGGCTCGCTCGTGTCGGGACAGGGCCGGCCGGTCCTGGGCGGGCACCGCGGCGGGCGCGGGGGCAGGCGCGGACTCCGCCGACGTCGTACCGCTGATGGAGGCGCGGCGCTCCAGCCGGTCGAGGCGGGCGAGCACCCCCTCGGTGGTGTGGTCGGCGGCGGGGAGCAGGATCCGGGCGCAGATCAGCTCGAGCAGCAGACGCGGCGCGGTGGCGCCGCGCATGTCGGTGAGGCCGGCGGCGACCAGGTCGGCGGCGCGGGTCAGCTCGGCGCGGCCGAAGGCGGCCGCCTGGGCGACGAGGCGGTCGGCCTGGTCGCCGGAGATGTCGAGCAGGCCGGACGCGGCGGCATCGGGGACCGCGGAGATGATGACGAGATCGCGCAGCCGGCGCAGCAGGTCCTCGGTGAACCGGCGCGGATCCTGTCCCGTCTCGATCACCCTGTCGACCACGCCGAAGACCGCCGAGCCGTCGCCGGCCGCGAACGCGGAGACGACGTCGTCGAGCAGCGTGTCGGGGGTGTAGCCGAGCAGCCCGCTGGCCAGGTCGTAGGTCACGCCCTGCGGGCCGGCGCCGCCGAGCAGCTGGTCGAGCACCGAGAGGGTGTCGCGCGCCGAGCCCGCGCCCGCCCGGACGACCAGCGGCAGCGCGGCCGGCTCGATCGAGACACCCTCGCGGGCGCACAGCTCGGTGAGGTACGACGTCAGCAGCCGCGGCGGGATCAGCCGGAACGGGTAGTGGTGGGTCCGGGACCGGATGGTCGCGATGACCTTCTCCGGCTCGGTCGTGGCGAAGATGAACCGCAGGTGGGGCGGCGGCTCCTCCACCAGCTTGAGCAGGGCGTTGAAGCCCTGCGTGGTGACCATGTGGGCCTCGTCGATGATGTAGACCTTGTAGCGGCTCTTCACCGGGGCGAAGAACGCCTTCTCGCGCAGGTCGCGCGCGTCGTCGACGCCACCGTGGGACGCGGCGTCGATCTCGATCACGTCGATCGAGCCCGGGCCGTTGCGAGCCAGGTCGCGACAGCTCTCGCACTCGCCGCACGGGTCGGAGACCGGGGCCTTCTCACAGTTGAGCGCCCGGGCCAGGATCCGCGCGCTCGTGGTCTTGCCGCAGCCGCGGGGCCCGGAGAAGAGGTAGGCGTGGTTGACGCGGTTGGCGGCGAGCGCGGCCCGCAGCGGCTCGGTGACGTGCTCCTGTCCGATGACCTCGGCGAAGGTCTCGGGCCGGTAGCGGCGGTAGAGCGCGAGCGGGGAGTCCACGAGTGTCACCCTAGTCGCTGGCCCCGACACGGCCGGGCGCCCCCGAGGGAGAGGACGAGCACGATGACGACGATCGACCGCGACGAGGCGAGGGCGTTCCAGAAGCGGATGGTCCGGGTGCGCGAGGACGCCGCCCTGGGCCTGCTCCTCGGCATCGGCGACGAGCTCGGCCTGCTCGACGTCCTGGCCCGAACCGGCCCCGCGGACCCCGCGTTCCTCGCCGAGGCGGCGGGCGTCGACGAGCGCTACCTGCGCGAGTGGCTGGACGGCATCGTCGCCGGCGACGTGGCGACCTACGACGCCGCCACCGGCCACTATGCGCTCTCCCGCGAGCGCGCCGCCTGCCTCACCCCCGCCGATGGCCCGGTGAACCTCGCGCGCAGCCTGAAGATGCTGACCATGCTCGCCGGCGTGGAGCCGGAGCTGCGGGAGAGGTTCCGTAGCGGCGGCGGTCTGGGCTACGACCGCTTTCCCCGCTTCCACGAGCTGATGGCCGCCGACGCCGCCGCCGTCCACGACGCGGGCCTGCTCGACGTCGTGGTACCGACCGTCCCCGGCCTGCACGAACGACTCAGCGCCGGCGCGGACCTGGCCGACATCGGCTGCGGGTCCGGGCACGCCGTCAACCTGCTCGCCCGCGCCTACCCGGCCAGCCGGTTCGTCGGCTACGACCTCGGCGCCGAGGCCATCGACGCCGCCCGCGCCGAGGCCGCCGACTGGGGCCTGCCCAACGCGACCTTCGCGGTCCGCGACGTCGCGGAGCTGGGCGAGGCCGCGGCGTACGACGTCGTGACCGCCTTCGACGCCATCCACGACCAGGCGTTCCCCGACCGGGTGCTCACCGGCATCACCGCCGCCCTGCGCCCCGGCGGCACGTTCGTGATGGTCGACATCAAGGCCCAGTCGGGTGTCGAGAACAACCTCGGCCTGCCCTGGCTGACCTACCTCTACACGCTCAGCCTGATGCACTGCATGACCGTGTCACTCGCCCACGGCGGCGCCGGGCTCGGCACCGTGTGGGGCCGGCAGACCGCCGTCCGCATGCTCGAGGAGGCGGGCCTGGTCGACGTCGACGTCCGCGAGGTGCGCAGTGACCCGTTCAACTACTTCTACCTCGCGCGCCGCCCATAGGAAAGCAGAGGCCCCCCACGTACCCGATAGAGCTCACTGACCCTTGCTGCCTTCCGGCCCTGGGGGAGTTGGGTGAGATACCGCCACGTGGGGGGTTGCGGACCACTTTAGAGGATGCCGTGGGAGCGCCTCACATCGCCGGGGTCAGCGCAGCAGGCTGACCACCGTCAGCACGACGGGCGTGAGCATCACGACCAACAGCACCCAGGCGACCAGCCGGTGCGAGCGCTTCGAGCCGTCGAGCGACCCGGCGAGCTCGAGCAGCGCGCCGTCGGGCACCAGCCGGTTGAGGCCCATCCGCTGCGCGTCGGCGGGCAGATGCTCCACGGGAGCCCACGGCTCCGGGTCCTCGCCCCGCGCGGTCATGCGTCGATGGTACGTCGCCCGGTGGGGTCCTCGGGGAGTCCCGATTCCACCCCGCCGTCCATCTGCCGGTAATCTCTCCCACGGAGCTGTCGCCTAGTGGCCTATGGCGCTCGCTTGGAAAGCGGGTTGGGTTAACAGCCCTCGGGGGTTCGAATCCCCCCAGCTCCGCCAGCAGACGGCGTCGACCCAGGTCGGCGCCGTTCGGCATTCTCACCGGGCGGCGGGCGGCGGACCCAGCACCTCGGCCGCGAGGTCGAGGTCGTCGGTCATCACCGCCCAGCAGCCGGTGGCGGCGAGGGCGGCGAGGGTCGCGGGGGCGCTCGTGGTGCGGGCGACGACGTCGATCCCGGCCACCCGGGCGCGGGCGACGAGGGCGCGGTCGACCTCCTGCGGCCGGACGTGGACCGCGTCGACCCGGCCGGCGAGCGGCCCCAGGTCGGCGGGCGGATCGGCGCGGATGAGGGCGACCCGGGCGCTCGGGAGGGCCAAGGTGAGCCGCTCGAGACCGGTCAGGTCGGCGCTGTCGAACCGGATCCGGCCGGCAGCCACCAAAGACAGGTACGGCTGGAGGGCCGCGACGACGCGCTGGACGAAGTCGGCACTCGACTGCTTCAGCTCGATGTGGAGGCTCAGGGCGGTGGTGGCCAGGTAGTGGAGCAGGTCGTCGAGCCCGGGGACCCTGGTCCCCGCCCAGCGCGCGCCGAACCAGCGGCCGGCGTCGAGCCGCTGGAGCTCGGCCCAGGTGAAGGTCTCGACCGGCTGGTCGGCCCGGCCGGGGAAGACCTGCCGGACGTCGGTGGTACGCCGCAGCGTCGGGTCGTGCATCAGCACCAGGTGGCCGTCGGAGGTGGCACGCAGGTCGGTCTCGATGCCCGTAGCGTGCCCGGCGGCCGCGGTGAAGGCCGGCATCGTGTTCTCCGGCGCGACCGCGCTCCGGCCCCGGTGGGCGAGCAGCTGAGGGGTCACCGCCGGCCACACCCGCAGTGCGCGGACCCGTGAGCGGACCGCGGGCCGGCGGCCCTGCTTGGCCACCCGCGCCCGCAGCAGGACGACGCCCGGCCGCGCCAGCGGTACGTCGAAGCGGGCGACCCGGCCCCGGCCGGACCGGCCGCGCAGCACCTTCACGCCGCTCGCCGTCACGACCCGCAGCCGCACCTTGCGGTGCCGCGGCCCCACCGCCGGCACCCGGACCCGCACCCGGACCGACGTACCGCTGCGGGCGTGGTCGGGCGCTCGTACGACGACCCGCCGACCGGCCGCGCCCGCCTCGGCCGGCGCCGTCGGCACACCCAACAGCGCGACGAGCAGCCCCACGAGCAGGGTGACGCGCAGGGCGGTCCGTGGCATCAGCGCCGCCGGGACAGCAGCGGGCGCGCGATCAGCAGTACGACGAGCGCGGCTCCCCCGCCGAGCCCCCACCACACGGCGTCGTGGCGGGCACCGGCCAGCACGTCGGCCTCGGCTCGCGGAGGGCGGGCCGGCTCCAGCTGCTCGGTGGACTCGGCCCCCATCTCCGCGACCGTGCGCTGGATCGCCTCGACCGGCTGCACCACGCCGTACCCGGTGATCGGGCTGGAGGGGCCGCCGTTGCCGCTGGCGGTCTGCTCGAGGCGAGTCCGCAGCTGGGCCGCGTCCTCGTCGGGGTGCAGGGACCAGACCAGGGCGGCGACGCCGGCGACCTGCGCGGCGGCCCAGGCGGTCGAGGCCGGCGCGACCACGCACCAACCGCCGTCGCGGCCACGGGAGACGGCGCCGGCGCCGGGGGCGGCGAGGTCGATGTCGGAGCTGCGGAGCACCGTGCCGGTGCTGTCGGGCGTCGACACGCCGACGGCGACGACACCGGGGTGAGCGGCCGGCCAGATCAGCTCGGCCACGTCCTCACCCTTCCTCGGCTCGCCGTCGTAGCCGTCGGGGAAGCCGCCCTCGCCCGTCGGGCGGTCGCCCGAGGCGGCGACGACCAGCACCCCGGAGTCGACCAGCCGGCCGACCTGGGTCGCGAGCTCGGGCGAGCGCGGCACCTGCGTGGGTACGACGACCACCACCTTGCCGCCGAGCCCACCACCCGGCGCGCGCTGGTCCGCCAGCCGGCCCAGCGCCGCGGCGAGTCCGGCGGTCGTGGGGACCTGCTGGCCGTCCTGCGCGCGATCCGGGGCGTCGTAGAACCTCTCGTCCCGTACGGCGGCGGCGGGTGCGATCCCGACCGCGACGTCCGGGGAGGTCTGGTCCGGACCGGCGATGATGCCGGCGACCGCGATGCCGTGCCCGCTGGGGAGGTCGACCGGCGCGGTGCCCTGGAAGCCGGTGATGCCACTGTCGACGACGACGACCGTCACCCCCTCCCCCGGCCCCCGCCCGGCCTTGGTGGCCAGTGCCTGGGCCTCGGCGACGTGGAGGGACAGGTTGGCGGTGTTCTCGCCCTTGACCGGACGCGGGTCGACCGCAGACGCCGAGACGTCGAGGCAGGACGCGCCGACCGGGGCGTCGACCGCCGCGACCGCCACCGCCCGAGGCGCCGACAGCCCGATCAGGGTGGCCGCCAAGGTCGCGGCCGCGCACCGCGCACGACCTAGCCGCACGACTGG
Organism: Nocardioides sp. S5-5; assembly: GCF_054954065.1. Lineage (NCBI taxonomy): Bacteria > Bacillati > Actinomycetota > Actinomycetes > Propionibacteriales > Nocardioidaceae > Nocardioides > Nocardioides sp. S5-5. The sequence goes on along the minus strand of NZ_CP199913.1, from coordinate 506,450 downwards.
TCCTTGGACGGCGGGCACAGCGCCGCGTCCTGGGAGAGCTCCGGTCCGATCTCGAACAGCTTGTTCCACACGTCGGGCACCACGACCACGGGGACCTTGGCGTAGCCGAGCTGCTCGAGGTCGAAGGTGCTGGCGACCGGGTAGCTGTAGCCGCGGTCGTCGATCAGGTGGATGGTGCCGTCGTCGCCGGTGATCCAGTCGGCCGAGCGGATCACGGCGCCCTGTCCGGACGCGACCGTGACCTCGCGGTCGCCGGACGTCACATCCTCCGCGCTGGCGTCGCCCTGCGGGGCGGTGACCAGCCGCGCGGCGGCGGGCTCGCCCTTGGCGGTGACCAGCTGGGCACAGACCTGCCCGGCAGGGTCGAGCGAGTCCGTCAGCACCTGCTCGGGCCAGAACTCCCCGGCGCCCGCGACCGGCTTGGCGATGTCGAACGGAGCATCGGTGTTGTCGGGGACCTCCACCGGCTTGCCGCGCTTGCCGAAGGTGGTGTTGCGCAGCACCGCGGCCTCGAACGGGCTCAGCTCGACGAAGCCCTGCTTCGTGAAGGCGTACGTCGACCCGGTCCGCTCCAGCAGGTCGCCGACCCGCGCGCCGTCGTACCCCGGGAGCCCGGCCGGCCGGCCGCCGCCCTCGAGACCGAGGCCTTCGGCGTCCAGCGGGTCGCCCGGCGGGAACAGCTCGAGCCAGGCGTCCGGGACGGTGATCCGGTCGTTCGGCGAGATGCCGAGGTCGGTGTAGAGCCCGTCGTTGTCGGTCGGCAGCGCGTAGCGGTAGGCGCGGCGGGGCAGCCCCGGCACGTCGGCCTCGGCCACGAGGAAGACACCGCCGTCGGCGTCGGACCTGACCACGAAGCCGGTGGTCGGCACCGGCGTGACCCGCGGCCGCGCGGCGACGGCGGTCTGCATGCCGAGGCCGGTGCCGGTGCAGGACGTCCAGCCGCTCTCGTCGAGGTGGTCGGCGGCCGGCACCGTCGCCGGCGCGTCGAGGATGCCGATCGGCGGACCCTTGCGCACGCCGGCGATCTCCTCGTCGGGCACCTTGCGAGCCTGCACCTCGGCGCCGAGGATCAGCTGGGCCGAGGTCACGTTGATGACCGGACGCACCCGCGGCAGGCCGGGCACGGCGTCCTCGTCGAGGATGACGTAGAGCGCGCCACGGTCGTCGGCGACCAGGCCCGGCTTCTTCCAGTCGACCTCGGCCCGGTCGGAGAGCGCGCCCGCGATCGCCGCTCCCGCGACGAGGAGGATGGCGAGCGCGATGCCGCCGACGATCATCCGGCCCGGACGCGCGGGCTCGACCTCGCGCCCGCCCGGCGCACCGGAGACGAACGCCGTCACCAGCCGGCGCCGGCTGAAGGCATAGGCCTCGACGAGGTCCTTCTTGGTGGCCATCTAGGTCGTGTCTCCCGTTCCTCGGTGGATGCCCGGGTCGTCCAGTGCGTGCGATGGCCAGGCGCCGGCGCGAAGGCATGCTGGGCGCACGTCGAGCGTCGGCAACGCCGCCAGCGTGCGTGCTGGGCGGGCCGGGCGCCGCCAGGGAACGGGAGACACGACCTGTGCTAGCCGATCCAGTCGCGGACCTGGTCGAACAGGCCGGTGGCGACGACGAGGAGCGGGAGCAGGGTGAGCAGGGCGACCGACTCGAGCACGTCGCCGAGCCGGCCGCGTCGTACGGACGGGGCGGCGGGGCTGAGCGTCGCGACGAGGAGCACGGCGCCCACCACCGCGAGGACGACGGCCAGGGTCGGACGCCAGTCGGCGTGGAAGGCGAGCACGGCGACCGCGGTGGCGGCGATGCCGGCGACGCCGGAGGAGAGGCCGAGCAGGACCTCGCTGCCGGTGCGGTACTGGCGGGTGCGGAGCACCACGATCAGGCAGGCGTCGACGGCGAGCAGGGTGCCGGTGACGCCGAGGCTGACCGCGAGAGGGGCGACCAGGACCAGGAGCAGGCCGACCGTGCCGCTGATCGCGAGCAGGATCTCGTGGGCGACCCGGGCATCGCCGGCGACCCGGTCGCGCTCGATGTCGTCGGGGTCGGCGGTGATGTCGGCGGTGGAGTACAGCTGGTCGACGCGGGTGGTGGTCGCCCCGAGCGCGAGCCACGGGAAGACGCTGCCGGCCAGCACGACGAGCGCCAGCACGGTCGTGAGCAGGGGCGCGGGGGCGAAGCCGTCGGGCGCGGAGCGGACGTAGCCGCCGACGCCGAGCGCCAGGGCACCGACGACGAGCGGCGGGAAGGCGAGGGTGCGGCCCGGGCCGAGGCCGATCAGGCACACGACGCCGGCCAGCAGCGCACCGGCGCCGGCCGCGGCGAGCGGCTCGGCGAACCAGGCGTCGCTGTCGGGGGTGAGCATGACGCCGGCGACGGCGGCGTACCCGGCGCCCAGCCAGGCCACGCCGATCCCGGCCTCGTGCTCGCCCTGCGCCCGCGACAGCACGATCGCGCCGGCGCACAGCGCGGCCGCGACCAGGGCGGTCGCGGCGGCGGCGATGTCGGAGCCGCGCTGCACCAGCAGGGCGCAGGCGCCGAGCGCGAGGAACAGGCCCGCCGCGACCAGCGCCGTACGACGGCCCGCGGCCGGGTGCCACGGCGCCAGGTCGTGCTCGACGACGTCGGTCATCGCCTCGACCACGTCGTCGTAGACCCGCGGCGCCGGGTCGTCGACGCCGGCGGTGACGGTGAGCAGGCCGCCGTCCTCGATGCCCTGCAGGGTCAGCCCGGTGTCGAGGGCCAGGCGTCGGCCCTCGGAGGTGCCGACCCGGTAGCCGCCGTGGACGGTGGCCGGGTCGAGGAGCCCGACGCTGCGGGCCAGCTCGGGCAGCAGCTCGGCGACGGGGATGGCTCCGGGGAGCACGAGGTCGACTCGCCGGGTCCCGGACGTGACGGTCACCCGGACCAGTCCGGACGCGACCGCCGCGCTCGCGCGCCCCACCTGTGTCATCTGCTCAACCCTTCCCCGAGAGATACGGCCCCGATCCTAGGACGTGTCTCTCACGTCGCCGCCGTCGCGAGCGGCGTTGCCGGCGGGGACCTGGGATCTACGGCCTCGACACCGCCGACAGCAACAGAGGGACCGACCACCGGGGTCGGCCCCTCCCTGCCTGCGGGCAACCGGGTCCGCGATCAGAACCGGCCCGCTCCGCGCTTGTCCGCCTGGATGTAGTCGGCGTTGGACTGGTAGGTCGTCTGCGAGACGCCGTCGAGCAGGTCGAGCAGCTCCTTCATCGCCCAGTCCCAGGCGGTCTTGGCCTGGTTGTAGCTCAGCCGCTGGGCGCTGTCGGGCGCCCAGGTCTGGATGAACGGGGCGGCGTCGCTCTCGAGCTGGTCGAGGCGGGCGTTCATCGCCTTGGCCGTCTCGTACATGTTGTGGGCGGCCGCCTCGAGCTTGGGGTGGTTGACGCGCAGTCCGTCGAGGGCGCCGTAGTCAGGTCCGGTCATGGTTCTACTCCTGGAAGGTCGTGGGTGAGGGTGGTCAGGACTGGGCGTCGAGCTTGCTCAGGAAGCCGGCGAGGTCGCCGCTGACCTGGCCGTCGGTGTTCATGTTGTCCGACTCGGTCTCGATGAGGGACGCCTCGAACTTGTCGAGCGCCGCCGTGACGACCTTGTGCTTCTCGATCCAGGCATTCTTGACGTTGTCGAACGCGAGGCCACCGCCACCGACCCACGCGGACTTCATCGCCGCGAGCTCGGTCTCCATCTCGCCCGACTTCTTCACGAGGTCCTGCTTGGTCGTGGCCACGAGCTCGGCGACCTTCTTGAGGGCGCCTTCTCCGTGTCCGAACTCCGTGCCTGCCATGTCTGCTCCTTGGTTGCTGGTCGGCGGGCGGCGTCAACCCGCCCCTGCATTGCGGTTCCATCGATCTGGCTCCCCGAGCGCTGCCAAAGAGCCGACGGGTCAGGTGCTACCCGCGCCTCGCAAGGGGCTAAACCTCAGCCCGTGACTTCCCACAGGTGGCGGAAGAAGCCGACCGCCACGACCAGCGAGCCGACGGCGAACGCACCGCACACCGCCTCGGCGACCTCGGCCCGCCGCGACCACCAGGCCGAGCGCCAGCCGCGGCCGACGAACACCGCCGCCAGCACGAGGACGCCGGCCAGCACGACGGCCACCGCGGCCACCGCTCCCGGCGCCACCACCGGCTCCCGGCCACCGGGCGCGATCCCGAGGAGGACGACCGCGAGCACGCTCAGGGCGTGTATCCCGGCCAGCCGCAGCAGCCGGCCGGCGGCGGCGTGGCGGTAGCTGCGGGCGGCGAACAGCAGGGCGGCGCCCCCGAAGCCCACCAGGCAGCGGGCGCCGGTGCGGTCGAGGGGCAGGTCGGCGGTGGCGAGCAGCAGCGGGGTGGTGACGACCACGACCACCAGCACGGCGCTCGCCGCCGCCGTGACGGCGCGGGCGCCCCGGTCGGCGACGGCGCGCACCGCCTGCTCGGGCACGACGATCCGCCCGCGCCGTCCGGTCGGCCGTTCGCGGGCCGACCATGCGGTGACGGCGAGGCGCTCGAGGTCGAGGAGGTACTGATCGGGAACGTCGACCATCAGCTCGGGCACGAACCGGGCGGCGAGCACGGCGGCGAGGTAGAGCACCGCCCACACGACCTGCGGGGCCACGCCGGTGAGGGCGCCGAGGCCGGCGACGACGAACCAGCCGGCACCCACGGCCACCCAGACCCGGAGACCGTCGGCCGCGGGGCTGTCGGCGTCGGCGAGCGCCCTCCCGGCTCCGGCGGTGACCGCCGCGCAGAGGGCGGCGATGCCGCACACGGTCGGGAGCCGCTCGGGCAGCGGGTCCCAGGTCAGCGCGAAGCCCGCCGCGGCGGCGAAGGCCGGGGCGGCCAGGACCCGCTGCGCGCGCAGCACGCCGATCGGCAGGCAGCCGACGAGCGCGCCGACGAGGAGGACGGCGACGACCGGCCAGCGGTCGTCGTACGGCAGCCGGGACGCGCTCCACCCCGCCAGGGCCGCGAACCCGACGGCGAGCGCGAACCAGGTGGCCGAGGCGCGACCGGCGACGAGGGCGGTCTCGCCCGCCTCTCCGGCGCGGAACCGGCTGCGGGGCGGCGCCGGCCGCGAGGACGGGTCGACCGCGACGACGACCGAGCCCGCCACCAGGCCCACGTCGCCGACGACGGCGTCCAGCTGGAGCGGCGCGCCGGCACGGGTGACGAGCGGCAGCACGGCGGGCAGGCCCGCCTCGGCGGAGTAGGTCCGCGACACGTCGTCGAGCGTGGCGTCGACCGGCACGGTCAGGTCGAGCACGCCACGGGGGCCATGCACGCTCACCGCGGTGACCGTGCCCGGAGCGGGAACACGTGAGGTGCCGTTCACCGTGGTCGCCTCCCGAGTGAGTCGTGGTGCCGGACGGGGTTCAGGTCCGGCTCGCAGGGTAGTCCTTCTTCCCGTGCGTCCTGAGGCCTACTCCACCTACGCTGACGGACCCGGGTCCTATCATCGTCGGCGTCGCATGACCGGGCATCGACGACAGGGGACGGCAGCGTGACGGTGGGCATCACTCCAGGTGGCGGTCCGGGTGCGCACCGCGCCCCGGGCGGCGCCGTCCCCGGCGGACCGGTCGGTCCCGGCGGTCCCCCGGGAAGGCGGGCGGCCCCGCCCGCGGCGGCCCCCGGCAGCCTGACCCAGCGCGGCAGCCGCGGCGAGCGTCCCGAGCTCCCCGGCGGGCAGCTCCAGCTCCAGCCCCCGCCGCAGCTCCAGCCGAGCGAGGGCGCCGCGGGCGTGGCGATGAACGCCATCCCGATGCTCGGCAGCCTGGGCTCGATCGTGCTCGTCGCGGGTCTGGGCGGCACGGGCGGCAACTCCTCGCTGCGGTTCATCGCCGCCGGCATGTTCCTGTTCGCGACGCTCGGCTTCATCGTGGTCCAGATCGACCGGCAGCGGAAGCAGCGCCAGCAGCAGGTCACCGGCTCGCGCACCGAGTACCTCCGCTATCTCGCCACCGTCCGCAAGGTCGCCCGCGACGCGGCCGACCAGCAGCGCCGGGCGCTGACCTGGATGCATCCCACGCCGACCGCGCTGCCGTCGCTGGCCGAGGACCGGACCCGGGTGTGGGAGCGCTCCTCGACCGACCCCGCCTTCCTCCAGGTGCGGTACGGCGTGTGCGCGCAGCCGCTCGCCCTCGAACTGCTGCCGCCGGAGGCCGCGCCGATCGACGAGGTCGACCCGGCGTCGGCGTCCGCGCTCCACCGGCTGCTCGTCGTCCATCGCCTGCAGCCCGACCTGCCCGCGTCGATCGACCTGCGCGCCTTCGACCGGATCGAGGTGTGCGGCGACGAGGAGGAGGCCCGCGCCCTGGCCCGGGCGCTGCTCTGCTCCTCGGCGACCTTCCAGTCCCCGGAGAACCTGCAGATCGCGGTCCTGGCGACCGAGGCGACCCTGGCCCACTGGGACTGGGTGAAGTGGCTGCCCCACGCCCACAGCCAGCACCACAACGACGCCGTCGGCCCGGCCCGGATGGTGACCACCTCGCTCAGCGACCTGGCCACGATGCTGCCGCCCGACCTCACCGAGCGGCCCCGGTTCGGCGCCGACGAGCGGCCGGCGATCCCCCACATCATCGTGGTGACCGACGGCGCGGAGCTGCCGCCGGGCAACCACCTGATCCCGTCCGACGGCCTGCACGGCGTCACGGTGGTCGACCTGCCCGCCCGCTGGGGCGAGCTCGACAGCCCGACCGCGCTGCGCCTCGAGATCGAGCCGCACGCCGGGGTGGGCGCCGAGACGGTCCCGATCGTCGCCGTACGGCTGCGCACCGAGCCGGTGCGCGCCAAGGGCGACCAGTGCGGCGCGGCCACCGCCGAGGCGCTGGCCCGGCGGCTGACGCCGCTGTTCACCCCGAGCGCCGGCGCGGCCGTGGGCGAGGAGGCGGCCGACCTCACCGCGCCCACCGACTTCATGGACCTGCTCGGCCTCGGCGACGTCTACCGCTTCGACCCCGACACCGCCTGGCGACCGCGGCCGGCACGCGACCGGCTGCGCGTCCCGATCGGCGTCGGCGACGGCGCCGGGCCGGTCCACCTCGACATCAAGGAGTCCGCCCAGCAGGGCATGGGACCCCACGGCCTGGTGATCGGCGCGACCGGCTCGGGCAAGTCGGAGTTCCTGCGCACCCTGGTCCTCGGCCTGGCGATGACCCACTCCCCCGAGCAGCTCAACATGGTGCTCGTCGACTTCAAGGGTGGCGCGACCTTCGCCGGCATGGCCGAGATGCCCCATGTGTCCGCGGTCATCACCAATCTCGCCCAGGAGCTCACCCTCGTCGACCGCATGCAGGACGCCCTGTCCGGCGAGATGGTGCGCCGCCAGGAGCTGCTCCGCGAGGCCGGCAACTTCGCGTCCATCCGCGACTACGAGAAGGCCCGTACGTCGGGCGATCCGGCGACCGCGCACCTCGCGCCGCTGCCCTCGCTCTTCCTCGTCGTCGACGAGTTCTCGGAGATGCTGTCGGCCAAGCCGGAGTTCATCGACCTGTTCGTCGCGATCGGCCGCCTCGGTCGCTCGCTCGGCCTCCATCTGCTGCTCGCCTCCCAGCGGCTGGAGGAGGGCCGGCTGCGCGGGCTCGAGTCGCACCTGTCGTACCGGATCGGTCTGCGCACCTTCAGCGCCCAGGAGTCGCGCGCGGTCCTCGGCGTGCCGGACGCCTACGAGCTGCCCGCCGTGCCCGGTCTCGGCTACCTGAAGCCGGACCCGACGACGATGACCCGGTTCAAGGCGGCCTACGTGTCGGGGCCGCCGGAGACCAGCCGGCGCCGGGTGGTGCGCGACAGCGGCGGCAAGGTGCGCGGCATCTTGCCGTTCACGATCTCGGAGGTGCAGACCTTCGACGAGCCGGAGCGAGAGGAGGCCGAGACGCCGGCCGTCGTCGTACCGGAGGGCAGCGCGTCGCTGCTCGACGTGGCCGTCTCCCGGATGGACGGGCGCGGCCCCGCGGCTCACCAGGTGTGGCTGCCGCCGCTCGACCGGCCCGACACCCTCGACCAGCTGATGCCGGACCTCGCGCCGCACCCCGAGCTCGGCCTGGTGTCGATGCGGTGGCGCGGCGTCGGCAACCTGACCGTCCCGCTCGGCACCGTCGACCGCCCCCGCGAGCAGCGCCGCGACACGCTGACCGTCAGCCTCAGCGGCGCGGCCGGCCACGTCGCTGTCGTCGGCGGCCCGCGCAGCGGCAAGAGCACGGTGCTGCGCACCATCGTGACCAGCCTGTCGCTGACCACGACCCCGCAGGAGTCGCAGTTCTATGTGCTCGACTTCGGCGGCGGCACGTTCGCCCCGATGACCGCGCTGCCCCACGTCTCCGGCGTCGGCACCCGCTCGGAGCCGGAGGTCGTACGCCGCATCGTCGCCGAGGTCAAGGGCATCGTCGACCGCCGCGAGCGGTACTTCCGCAGCCAGGGCATCGACTCGATCGAGACCTACCGCAGCCGGCGCGCCCAGGGCCGGGCCGACGACGGGTACGGCGACGTCTTCCTCGTCATCGACGGCTGGGGCACGCTGCGCTCGGACTTCGACGACCTCGAGCTGGAGATCCAGCAGCTCGCCGGGCGCGGCCTGACCTTCGGGCTCCACATCGTCACCGGCGCGACCCGGTGGCCCGACTTCCGGGCCGCGATGCGCGACCTGATCGGCACCCGCCTCGAGCTGCGCCTCGGTGACCCGATCGACTCCGAGATCGACCGCAAGGTCGCCGCCCTCGTGCCCGGCAACCGGCCGGGCCGCGGCCTGGTGCCCGGCAAGCTGCACTTCCTCGGCGCGCTGCCCCGCATCGACGGCGACGACGCCGTGGAGACCCTCGGCGACGGCGTCGACGCGATGATCGACGCGGTCACGACCGCGTGGCGCGGGCCCGCGGGCCCCAAGCTGCGGCTGCTGCCCGACAAGATCACGCTCGACGAGGTCCGGGCCCAGGCCGGCACCCCACCCCAGCGCCAGCTGCTGCTCGCCGTCAACGAGAAGGAGCTCGCCCCCGTCGGGCTCGACGTCGACGCCGAGCCCCACCTGCTGCTGTTCGGCGACGGCAAGTCCGGGAAGACCAACCTGCTGCGCAGCTACTGCCAGGAGATCATGCGGACCCGCACCCCCGCCGAGGCCCAGATCCTCCTCGTCGACTACCGCCGCTCGCTGCTGGGTGAGGTGCCCGAGGACTACCTGCTCAACTATCTCACCTCGGCCACCCAGGCGCAGCCGGCGCTCAGCGACCTGGCGACGTACCTGCAGAACCGGATCCCCGGTCCCGACGTGACGCCCGAGCAGCTGCGCAACCGGTCCTGGTGGAAGGGTGCGGAGGTGTTCGTCGTGGTCGACGACTACGACCTGGTCGCCACCCAGCAGAGCTCGCCCGTCGCGCTGCTGCAGCCGCTGATGGCCCAGGCCCGCGACGTCGGCCTGCACATCGCGATCGCACGCCGCGCGGGCGGCGCGTCGCGGGCGCTCTACGAGCCGGTCATCCAGTCCATGCGGGACCTGGCCATGCCCGGCATCCTGCTGGCCGGCAGCCGCGACGAGGGCGCACTCATCGGCAACCTGCGGCCCGGTCCGGCCCAGCCGGGTCGCGGCAAGATGCTCACCCGCGACCGCGGCGCCGAGGTGGTCCAGCTGGCCTGGACCGACCCGACGCTGTGAGGGGCTCGGGGGCTGCAGGAATCACCGCTCAGCGGTGAAACTGGCGCTTACTGACTGTTGCAACCGTCATTAAGTGCGGGGATCGCCGCTTAAGCGGTGATTCCCGCACCCGTCGCAGCCGCCCGAGCCGGGGCAGCGATGACCGCGGCGAGGGCGGTGGTGACGGGGACGGCGAGGACCAGGCCGACGGAGGTGACCAGGGTGCGCACGACCTCCTCGGCGAGCTGCTCGGTCGAGATCAGCTCAAGCAGCGGGCGGTCGTAGACGCGCAGCAGCATGAGCAGGATGAGCGCGGTGCCGACGTACGCGAAGACGATGGTGTAGATCGTCGAGGCGATGTGGTCGCGGCCGATCCGCATGGCGCTGGTGAAGACCTCGGTGCGCGACGCGTCGGGGGTGGCGGCGCGCAGCTCCCACACCGCGGAGGCCTGGGTGATGGTGACGTCGTTGAGTACGCCGAGGCCGGCGATGACGAGGGCGCAGCCGAGGAGGGCCTGGAAGTCGAGGGCACCGAAGCTGGCCAGGATGGCACCGCCCTCGTCGCTGATGCCGGTGAGCCGGGCGTCGCCGATCGCGAGCACACCGATGCCGGCGGTGAGCACGATGCCGAGCAGGGTGCCGGCGAGCGCGGTGCTGGTGCGCAGCGAGAAGCCGTGGGTGGTGTAGAGGACGACGAACATGATCGCCGTCGCGCCGGTCAGCGCGACGCCGACGCCGGGCGAGCCGTCGAGCAGCGCCGGCAGCATCCACCACCACACGACGGCGCCGCCGAAGGCCAGGCCGACCAGGCCGAGCAGCCCGCGCAGCCGGGCCACGGCGAGCACCACGACCACGAAGAGCACGCTCAGCCAGATCAGGGTGCCGTAGCGCTCGGTGGCGAAGTAGGAGTACGACACGTCCTGGTCCGCCTCCGGGGTCGGGGTGCGGAGCAGCTCCACGTGGTCGCCCTTGCCGATCCCGGAGTCGATCACCTCCGGCGGTACGTCGACTCGGACCGTGTCGCCCGCACCCTTCTCCCCCGCGGCGACCTTGACGGTCAGCGAGCTGCAGCCCGAGCCGTCCGGCAGCCCGTTCCCGGTGCATCGCGGCGCCACCGAGACCACCTCCGCCGAAGGGAAGGTGACGCCGGGTGCCGCGAACTGCGCGGCGGGGCCGCCCGCCTCGGCGCTGCGGGCGGCGGCGTCCGAGGGCGGCCACCAGGCGACGAGGCCGGCGAGGGTGCCGAGCAGGGCGAGAACGAGGACGGTGAGCAGGGCGGTGCGGGCCGTCGTACCGATCCGGACGGGGGCGAGATCGCCGCCGCCGCCGTGACCATGCCCGTGGCCATGGCCGCGCGTGGGCTTCTGACGGCGGTGGCTGCTCACGCGATCACCCTGCCACGGCCCGCCCTGATATGAGAATCGTTGTCAACTAGACTGGGGCCGTGAGCACCGCCGTCCCCGTGACCGCCCTGACCGGGCACCTGGGGGCCGGGAAGACCACCCTGCTCAACCGGCTGCTGCGCCGGCCGGGTGCGCGGATCGGGGTGATCGTCAACGACTTCGGCGCCATCAACGTCGATGCCGGCCTGGTGACCGGGCAGGTCGACGAGCCGGTCTCGATCGCGGGCGGCTGCCTGTGCTGCCTGGAGGACGTGTCCGGCCTGGACGCCGCTCTCGAGAAGCTCAGCCATCCCCGGCTGGCACTGGACGCGGTCGTCGTCGAGGCGAGCGGGCTGGCCGAGCCGGGTGCGCTGGCGCAGCTGATCCGGCACAGCCGCGCGCCGCGGGTACGGCCGGGCGGCGTGGTCGACGTCGTGGATGCCGTGGAGTACTTCGGCACCGTCGACGACGGCGGGATGCCGCCGGCCCGGTTCTCGGTCGCAACCCTGGTCGTGCTCAACAAGGCCGACCTGCTGCCGCCGTCCGAGCGGGAGGGGATCCTCGCCGCGATCGAGGCGCGGGTGCGCGAGGTGAACCCGGGCGCGCACGTCGTACGCACCTCTCGCGGCCGGGTCGACCCCGCCCTGCTGCACGACGTCGCCCTGGCCGAGGACCCGCCCGACCAGCTCCCGATCGCCTCGCTGCTGCGGGCCGAGCGCGCCGCGGCCGACGTGTTCGACCACGGTCCGCACGCCGCCTCGGCCGCGGTACGACGTGACGGGGCGATCCGCCCCGGCTCCCTGGTAGACCTGCTCCTCGACCCGCCCGCCGGCGCGTACCGGATGAAGGGCACGGTGCGCGTCGCCACCGGTACAGGCGCGAAGGGGTATGTCATCCACGTGGTCGGCCGCCAGGTCCACGTCGACGGCCTACGCACGCCTCCGTCCGCGAGCGAGGTCGTCGCGATCGGCATGCACCTGGACGCCACCACCGCACGAGAACGCTTGGAGGCCGCCATGGTCGCCTCCGAGGAGACGGACCACGACGGCCTCCGGCGACTGGACCGGCTGCGCCGGCTCAGCTGATCAGCCCTTGTACTTCACCTTGATCCTGCCATTCGGCGCGACCTTGACCTTGATCCTCACCGGGGTCGCGTCAACGTTGCCGGCAGCGTCGACGGCCCGGACCCAGATGATCCGCTTGCCCCGGATCAGATGCTTGACAACCACCTTGGTGGGCTTCTTGGTGGGTTGCCAGTCGCCGTCACCGCCCTTGGCCTTGACCTTGTTCTCGAAGCGGGCTCCGGCAGTGTCCGAGGCCAGCTTGACGATGACCTTGCGGTTCTTGGCCTTGGGCTTCTTGACCTTGACCTTCTTGACCGTGGTCTGCGGCGCCGTCGCCGCGGTGGCCGCAACCGTGTCGATGCTCAGGTCGAAACCCGCCAGTCTCTCGGCGCTGCTACCGCCGCCAGACTGCTCGTTGCGGACGTAGAGCGTCCACGTGCCGTTGGGTGAGGTCCCGTTGAACGCCGAGAGTGTGTCCGCGGCGCTGACGCCGTTGTCGTCGTCGTAGACGTCGCTGTAGTTCGTGGGCTTGTAGGTGCCGCGTCGTCGAAGGTGTAGTCGGTCGCCGCCTGGGGGTTGCCGAGACAGGCGTCCGAGAAGAGCCAGACCCGCTGCCCGGCGGGAGACTGCAGGTAGATGTCCAGCTCGTCGATCATGCCCTCGAGCTGGCGCAACGTGACGTTGACATCGCTCACTTTGCCGGACAGGCCCGAGACGTCGACCGTACCCGACGTCCAGGTGCCGGGCGCGGTCGTGTTGATGTCACCGAAGGCTCCCGAGGAGAAGTTCGTGGCGGCGTGGACGGGACCGGCGACGGCGAGCAGACCGGCGGCGAGGGCGCCGGCGCCGAGACCGACGACACGACGGAGCAGAGTGGTACGCATCGGCCGCTCAGCCCTTGACCTTGGCCTTGACCTTGCCGTTGGGCGCGACCTTCACGACCACCTTCACCGGGGTGGCGTCGACGTTGCCGGCGCTGTCGACCGCACGGACCCAGATCACCTTCTTGCCGTTGGTCAGCCCCTTGCCGACCACCTTGGTGGGCTTCTTGGTGGCCTGCCAGTCGACATTGCCGGCCTTGGACTTGACCTTGTTCTGGAAGGTCACGCCGGGGGTGTCGGACGCGAGCTTGATGACGACCTTGCGCTTCTTCTTGGTGTTGACCTTGGTGACCTTGGTCTCCGGCGCAGTCGCCACGGTGTCGATGATCAGGTCGAACCCGTCGAGCGACTCGGTCCAAGCGCCGCTGTTGGCACCCTGCTCGTTGCGGACGAGCAGCTTCCACGACCCATTGGCCTCGGACCCGTTGAACGCCGCAAGCGTCTCCGCAGCGACGACTCCACCGTCGTCGTCACCATCGTTGTAGTTCGCCGGCTTGACCGTCGTGGCACCACAGCCGTCGCTGGCGCTGGCCGGAAGCTTGGCGGGCGCGGCGTCATCGATCACGATGTCGAAGTCCTTCAGAATCCCACCGGCGCAGACATCTGAGAGCAGCCACACCTTCTGGCCGCTCGGCGACTGCAGGTAGATGTCGAGATTGCCGAGAACGCCGGCCGGCTTGCGCAGCGTGACGTTGACGTCGCTCACCTTCCCGGACAGACCGGAGACGTTAACCGACCCTGACGTCCACAGGTTGGCCGCGGGCGTATCGATGTCACCGAACGCGGGCGAGGAGAACTTCGTTGCCGCCTGGGCCGGACCGGCGGCCACGAGCAGGCCGGCGGCGACGGCGCCGGCGCCGAGCCCGGCGGCGCCGCGAAGGAGGGTGGTACGCATGGGTGGTGCCTTTCCATAGAGGTTGGGTGAGTCAAGTCGTACGGCAGGCGTCAGCCGCAGGTCGCCCGGAACAGCCCGAACTGACGGTTCCCGAAGCCCACGCCCAGGTCGGTCTCGGCAGCGGTGACCCACGTGCTCTTGGCCCCGCCCATCGCGTCGAACGCCTTCTTCGCGGTCTGCTCGGGGACCTGGCCGCTGCCCCAGCCGGCCGGTGACTTGCCCGCGCAGACGTTGGTCGGGTTGAGCCTGGTCCGCCCGGTGGCCTGCACCGCGTACTCGTCCGCCTTGGCGTTGACCGCATAGGCGGGCAGGCCCGCCGCGGCGCGGGCGTCGTCGATCAAGCAGCGCAGCAGGGCGGCGTTCTCCGCCGGGCTGGGGGCGGGCTGGTCCGCGCCGGCGCAGTCTCCGGCCGGCGAACCGCTGGGCGACGTACTGGCGCTCGGGCTGGCCGACGCGCTGGCCGACGCGCTGGCCGACGCGCTGGCCGACGCGCTGGCCGACGGGCTGGCCGACGGGCTCGGCGACGAGGCGGTGGTCTCGGACGTACCGTCGAGCGGTCCGCCCGTCGCCGCCGAACGCTCCGAGGCCGTGGCCGTCGGCTTCGTCGGGGCCTTCAGATCCACGCTCACCTTCGGCGCGGTGGCCGTGCCGCCGACGCTGCCGTCGATCGGTCCGGCAATCTTGTCCAGCGCCGGGGCGCCGTTGGCGGGCGTGGCCAGCGGGCTCTCGTCGGGCATGTCGATGCCGTCGTTGATCACGCACACGACGCCGTCGGGCACCCACATCCGGCTGAACCCGCAGGCGACGCCGATGGCTGTCATCCGGTTGTCGTTGACGATGCCGCGGTGCCCGCGCCACGGTACGGCGCCGGGCTGTCCGGCCTGCTTGGAGAAGTCGCAGTCGGGGCAGAACTCGGTGGTGCGGGGCCACTTGTCGGCCTCGCTGATCCAGTGGCCGTAGACGTAGGCGAGCGGGTTCGGGTCGTCCCAGGAGATGGCCTCGATCCAGCCCTTGCCACCGATGCCGTTGGTCCGGGAGCCGTAGTTGCCGTGCCCCATGGATCGCGCGGCGGTCGGCACGAAGTCCCGGGACACCTTCGCCAGCTTCGGCGACCAGGCAAGCGGCTTGAGCACAGTCTGCTTGCGAGCCTCGGCGATCGACTGGTCCAGGTAGGCCTTGTCGGTCTGGATGACATTCCCGTCGGACAGGTGCAGGCCGCGGCCCTTCAGCGTGGGCGCGAGCTTCTCGAGCGCGTCGGCCATCCCCGCCGGGTTCATCCGGGCGTTGTTGATCTCGATCGCGATCTGCAGCGCCAGGGCGTCGTAGTCGACCGCCGGGGTGGCAGCGACCGGAGCGTGGGCCGGGGCAGCGGCCGGCGCCGGACTGCTGGGCAGCAGGGTCAGGCAGGCGGCGGCCAACGCCAGTGCGAGTCCGGTCATGGCACGCTTCGCCCTCGACGTCCTCACTTCGGGTCCAATCGGTAGTCGACCCGGCCACCGTCGATCACGGTGACCGTCGCCAGGAACTCGCGGCTCTGGCCACCGGCGGTGACCTTGCAGGTCGCGGTCGCATCGACCTCGGGCGCCAACTCGGCGTCGCAGGCGGCATCGTCGAGCTCGGCGCCGACCTGCTGGCCGACGGTGGTCCTCACGTCGCGGGCGAGGACCTCGGCCGCTACCGGCTGTGCGATGGTGGTCAGGTCGAACTCGACCCTATCGCCGTCCAGAGCACTCACCTTGGCCGCGAGGGCGACCGGCTGGCCGTTGGTGGTGAAGGCGCACTCGAGGCTCTTGCCGACTCCGACTCCGACGTCGCCGTCGCAGGACAACGAGTCGGGGTCGGCGAGCAGGCCGGCGTCGGCGAGGTGCGCAGCCAGCGGCTCGCTGATCTTCTCGACGGACAGCGCGTCCGAGCCGGAGCATCCGGTCAGGAGCGGGGTGAGCGCGAGGGCGGTGGCAGCTGCGAGCCACCCGGGCAGGGGCGAGCGAGGCACGGCGGTCCTTCCAGGAATCGGGCGGTGACCGTCCCACAGGAAGCAGTGGAGACGGGCCCGATGCTCGAGGCAACCGGCAGCCGAGCCTGGCTGTCACGCCGCACATCAGTGCGCGAAGGCTAGCAGTGCCGAGCCGTCACCAACTGGACTTTGTGATTCCCGGCAGCTCACCTCGATGCGCCAGCTCGCGGAACCGGATCCGAGACAGGCCGGCCTTGCGCAGGTAGCCCCGCGGGCGGCCGTCGACCTGGTCGCGGTTGCGCAGCCGGACCGGCGAGGCGTCCCGGGGCAGCCGGGCCAGCTCCTGCATCGCCGCGGCCAGCTGCGCCGAGCCCGGCGCGGCGCGGCGGACCCGCTCCTTGAGGGCGGCGCGCCGCTCTGCGTACCTCTCCACCGTGGCGCGGCGCCGCGCCTCGGCGGCGATCTTGGCCTGCGACGCCATCAGCGCTCCTCACGGAACTCGACGTGGCGACGCAGCACCGGGTCGTACTTGCGCAGCCGGAGCCGGTCGGGGTCGTTGCGGCGGTTCTTGCGGGTGACATAGGTGTAGCCGGTGCCGCCGGTCGAGCGCAGCTTCACGATCGGCCGTACGTCCGATGCCCTCGTGGCCATGTCAGTACCTCTCTCCTCGGGCGCGGAGGTCGGCCACGACGGCCTCGATCGCCCGCTGGTCGATGGTCTTGATGCCGCGGGCGGAGACCCGCAGCGTGACGTGCCGTCCCAGCGACGGCACCCAGAAGCGCTTGCGCTGGATGTTGACGTCAAAGCGCCGCCGGGTCCGCCGGTGCGAGTGCGACACGTGGTTGCCGAAGGCCGGCCGCGCGCCGGTGACCTGGCAGACCTGGGACATCGTCTTCTCCTTCTCTCGGGGGATGTGTCATGATTGAGAACGATTCTCATTCTAATCACGAAGGGCACAGGAGATGAAACAGGACATCCACCCGGCGTACGGCCCGGTCGCCTTCCGCGACCGGGCCACCGGCGACGTCGTCCTCACCCGCTCGACGCTGGCCGGGCGGACGGACGGACCCACGATCGAGCTCGACGGGCGGACCTACCCGGTCGTCGACGTCGACGTGAGCATGCACAGCCACCCGTTCTGGACCGGCCAGGGCCGGGTCCTCGACAGCGAGGGCCGGGTCGAGGCCTTCGAGCGCCGCTACGGGCGGCGCGGCGGGAAGGGGCAGCCATGAGGGTCCCCGTCGTCCTGCTCGCCGGGGTCGACCCGGACGCGATGGCCACGACGATGGTGAGCCTGCAGTTCGGCCTGCCCGACACGGTCGCCGTACGTCACGAGATCGACCCGGAGCGCGGCCTGCTGACCCGCACGGTCAGTGACCTGAGCGGCGTCGTCGAGACCCACGAGACCCTGCTGGAGCACGCATGCGTGAGCTGCGCGATCCGCGAGGACATCGTGCCGACCCTCGAGCGGCTCGCCCGCGACGGCCGCTGGCACAGCATCGTGGCCCACCTGCCCGTGGGCGCCGAGGCCGGGCACGTCTGCTCCGTGCTGACCTGGGACACGCGGCTGGCCCGGTTCCTGCGCGTCTCCAGCGTGGTCACCGCCCTGAGCGCGCGACACCCGGTGCGCGACCTGCTCGGCGACGACCTGCTCGCCGAACGCGGCCACCACTGCACGCCCGACGACCGCCGCGGCGTCGGCGAGGTGCTCGCCACGATGGTGGAGTACGCCGACGTGCTGACCTTCGACGATGCCGTCGACCCGGTCGCCCGCGGCCTGGTCAAGACCCTCGCTCGTCCGGGTGTCGCGCTCCTCGAGGGCGGCCACGGGCTGGAGAGCCAGCAGCTCCTCGGGAGCCGACACCAGCGTGGGCACAAGGAGGCGTGGACCAGCCCCACCCGGTCCGACGCCCTGCCCGACCTGCGGACCGAGGGCGTGTGGCGGGTGGACCTGCAGTCGCTGCGGCCCTTCCACCCCGACCGGCTGCTGGAGTCTCTCGAGCTCATCGGCGGCGGCGCGCACCGCTCCCGGGGCTGCTTCTGGCTGCCCTCCCGGCCCGGGCGAGCCGTCGAGTGGGACGGTGCGGGCGGCCAGCTCAGCATCGGCGACCACGCAGGCTGGGGGCGCCGTACGCCGTTCACACGGATCGTCGTGACCGGGGTCGGCGTCGCGCCCGCGCAGCTGCGCCCGTCGTTCGACGACCTGCTGCTCGGCGAGGACGAGCGCGGCTCCTGGTCTGTCGGCGAGGACGGCTTCGAGCCCTGGCTGGGCCCGACCCGGAAGGTGGCGTGATGGCCGTCCCCAAGCGGCGTACGTCGCGCAGCAACACCCGGCACCGCCGGGCTCAGTGGAAGGCGACGGCGCCGGACCTGGTGCCGGTGACCATCGACGGCCGCACCCACCGGGTGCCGCGGAGGCTGATCGGCGCCGTGATGGACGGGCTGGTCGATCCGGAGACGGGAAGGAGGGCGAGGCGGTGAAGGTGCGCAACTCGATCCGGTCGCTGAAGCGGCAGCCGGGCGCGCAGGTGGTCCGCCGGCGCGGCCGGACCTATGTGATCAACAAGCAGAACCCGCGGATGAAGGGCCGGCAGGGCTGATCGGTCCTCAGGTACCGGCCGTCGGCACTCGCGACCGATCTCCCGACCAGCCGGCCGACCTAGCGTCGAGAGCATGATCCGCCGTCCCGTCGCCGCCGTCCTGCTCGCCTGCTACTCGGTGTTCGTCGCCCGGCTCACCCTGGCCGATCCCTCCGCGGGACGGTGGGCGTTCAGCCTCGCGGACTCGCTGGCCGGGCGGGCCACCGGCGGGCGGATGGACTGGAACCGGACCGAGGTGCTGGCGAATGTCGCGCTGTTCGTGCCGGCCGGCTTCCTGCTCGCGATCGTGCTCGGCCGGCCGCTGCTCGCCGTGGTCCTGACCGTGCTCGCGTCCGCGTGCATCGAGCTGGCCCAGCAGCAGTACTTCCCCACCCGGGTTCCGTCCCCGGCCGACGTCCTGCACAACGGACTGGGCGGCGTGGCCGGCGCGGTGGTCGCGTGGCCGCTGACCGCCCGCCCGCGCCTCGCCCCACAGCTGAACTAGAACACGTTATCGTTCCGCCATGAGCGGCTTGGTCGGGGCGGACACCCTGCAGCAGGAACACGACGTCGTGGTGGTCGGGTCGGGCGGCGGCGCCCTGACCGGGGCCGCCCTCGCGGCCGCGGCCGGGCTCAGCACGCTGGTGCTCGAGCGGACCCCGCTGATCGGCGGCACGTCGGCGTACTCCGGCGGTGCGTGCTGGCTGCCCGGCACCGAGGTCCAGCAGCGCGCCGGGCTGCCGGACTCGACCGAGAGCGCCCGCGCGTACCTCGCCGCCGTCCTGGACGACCCGGACCAGGAGCGGGTCGAGGCGCTGCTCGCCGAGGCCCCGCGCCTGGTTGGGCGGCTGGAGGCGGACCCGCTCATGGAGTTCGAGTGGATCCCGTTCCCGGAGTACTACGACGCGCCCGGCCGGGTGCCGATGGGCCGCTCCATCCAGCCGAGGAGCATCCGCCGCGACGAGCTCGATCCCGCGATCGCCGCACTGGTCCGGCCGCCCGTCGAGCGGGACCGTGTCGGGCGGCCGGGCCGCTCCGCCCTGTCCGGCGGGCAGGCGCTGATCGCCCGGCTCGCCGCGATGACCGTGCGCGACGGCGGCACGATCGCGACCGGGCGCCAGGTCACCGGCTTCGGGCGGGACGCCGACGGCCGCGTCACCACGGTCCGGTTCGTCGGCGACGACGGTCCGGGCGAGGTCCGCGCGCGACGCGGGATCCTGGTGGCGGCCGGCGGCTTCGAGGGGAGCCCGCAGCGTCGTACCGTCCACAAGACGCCCGGCGACGCGGCCTGGACCATGGCGCCGCGCGGCACCAACACCGGCGAGGTGATCGACGCGGCCGCCGCCGTCGGCGCCGCCACCGACTGGTCGGGCGAGGGCTGGTTCTGTCCCGGCCTGCAGCAGCCCGACGGCGGCGGCGCGTTCACGCTCGGCTTCCGCGGCGGGGTGATGGTCGACCCGTCGGGGCAGCGGTACGGCAACGAGTGCCTGCCCTACGACCGCTTCGGTCGGGCGATGGCCGCAACGCCTGACCGGACGCCGTCCTGGCTGGTCTTCGACTCCCGCGAGGACGGCCGGCTGCCCGCGATCGCGATGCCCGAGGGCGAGCGCACCGAGCACCTCGCCGCCGGCACCTGGGTGGAGGCGGACACCCTCACGGAGCTGGCGACCGCGACCGGGCTCGACCCGGCCGCGCTCACGGCCACGGTCGAGCGCTACAACGCCTTCGCGGCGGCCGGGAAGGACGAGGACTTCGGCCGCGGCGAGGACGAGTACGACACCTTCTTCGCCGGAGGCGGCGGCCCGTCGGCGGTCCTGGTCCCCGTCGACCGGGCGCCGTTCACCGCCGCGCGGTTCGTGCTCTCCGACCTCGGCACCAAGGGCGGCCTGGTCACCGACGCGAGCGCGCGCGTGCTCGACGGCGAGGGCCGGCCGATCCCCGGCCTGTACGCCGTCGGCAACTCCGCGGCGTCGGTGTTCGGCTCGGCGTACCCGGGTCCTGGGGCGCCGCTCGGCGCGGCGATGACCTTCGCGTCGCTCGCGGTGGCCGACCTGCGGGGTTGATCAGTCCTCGGCGAGCCGGTCGAGCACCGTCGTCGCGAACCGGCCCAGACTGCGTACCTGGTCGCCGCTGAGGCCGTCGAAGAACAGCTCGCGCACCAGCGCGACATGGCCGGGGGCAGCGGCGTCGATGGCGGCCTGGCCGGCTTCGGTCAGGTCGACGAAGGCGCCGCGCCGGTCGTCGGCGCAGTGCCGGCGCTCGACCAGGCCGCGGGCCTGCATCCGGGAGACCTGCTTGGACACGCGGCTCTTCTCCCACTGGAGCCGCTCGCCGAGCTCGTACATCCGCAGCGACCGCTCGGGGACGTCGGCGTCGGTGAGGGCGACGAGGATCTCGTAGTCGGAGATCGACAGCCCGCTCGCGGCCTGCAGCTCGCGGTTGAGTCGGGCGAACAGCCGGTTGTTGAGGTCGAGCCAGGCCCGCCAGGCCTGGGCCTCCTCGGCGTCGAGCCATCGCGTCGTCGTACTCATCGGCACCACCCTAGCCGGGAA
This sequence comes from Nocardioides sp. S5-5, assembly GCF_054954065.1. Classification (NCBI taxonomy): domain Bacteria; kingdom Bacillati; phylum Actinomycetota; class Actinomycetes; order Propionibacteriales; family Nocardioidaceae; genus Nocardioides; species Nocardioides sp. S5-5. Next base: position 485,528 of record NZ_CP199913.1, on the reverse strand, counting down.
TGTTGACATATCCACGATCTCGTGGAGAATAGTTGACATGGCAACCATTGACCTCGACGCGATCACGAAGGACCGCGAGCGGATCAAGAAGGAGTACCTCGCCCCTGAGGGCGAGCGCCCCGAGAGCAGCGCGCGCGGGATCCATCACGCCGCCCTCCTGTCCTCCGACGTGCGGCGCACGATCGACTTCTACCAGGGGCTGCTGGAGTTCCCGCTGACCGAGATCTTCGAGAACCGCGACTACGCCGGCTCCGACCACTTCTTCTTCGACGTCGGCGCAGGCAACCTGCTGGCCTTCTTCACGCTGCCGGGACTCGACCTCGGGCCGTACGCCGAGGTGCTCGGTGGGCACCATCACCTCGCCATCTCGGTGACCCGGGAGAAGTGGGACTACCTGCGCGCCAAGCTCGACGACGCGGGCGTGGCCTACCACCTGGAGTCGAAGGTCTCCCTCTACTTCCCCGGCCCCGACGGCGAGCGGCTGGAACTGCTCGCGGACCCTCTCGGCGAGATGTACGGCACCAAGGTGCTGTGACCGACCGCACGCGTCCCACCGAGCGGCCCGATGAGGCGTCCGACAATCAGCGGGCCTACGATCGAGCCGCTTTGTCGACCTGCTAAGAGGGGAAGCGTTGAGCACCACCGAAGATAAGTTCACTCGCTGGAAGCACCACGAGGAGCTCGCCGAGGCGATGATCCCGATCGTCGGCAAGCTGCACCGCGAGAAGGACGTCACGATCCTGCTCCACAGCCGCTCGCTGGTGAACAAGTCGGTCATCGACATCCTCAAGACGCACCGCTACGCGCGACAGATCGACGGCGTCGAGCTGTCGGTCCGCGACACCTTCCCCTTCCTCGAGGCCATCGGCGCGCTCGACCTCGGCGCGGCGAAGGTCGACCTGGCGCTCCTGGTCCGGGCCTACCGCGCCTCCGGCGAGGGACAGTCGATCCCCGACTTCACCGCCGCCGCGCTCGCCGAGGCCACCGGCGACAACAAGCTCACCGCACCGTGCCCGCAGGACGTCGTCCTCTACGGCTTCGGCCGCATCGGCCGCCTCGTCGCGCGTCTGCTCGTCGAGAAGTCCGGCTCCGGCAACGGCCTGCGACTGCGCGCCGTCGTCGTACGCAAGGGCAAGGGCGACGACCTGAAGAAGCGCGCCTCGCTGCTTCGCCGCGACTCGATCCACGGCGCCTTCAACGGATCGATCACGGTCGACGAGGACAAGCACCAGATCATCGCCAACGGCAACGTGATCCAGGTGATCTACTCGAACTCCCCTGAGGAGATCGACTACACCGAGTACGGCATCGACAACGCGATCCTCATCGACAACACCGGCATCTGGCGCGACCGCGAGGGCCTGTCCGGCCACCTGCGCCCCGGCATCGCCAAGGTGCTGCTGACCGCGCCGGGCAAGGGCGACGTCCCCAACATCGTCCACGGCGTCAACCATCTCGACGTCGACCTCTCCGAGACCGTGCTGTCCTGCGCGTCGTGTACGACGAACGCCATCGTCCCGCCGCTGAAGGCGATGGAGGACGAGTTCGGCATCGTCCGCGGCCACGTCGAGTCGGTCCACTCGTTCACCAACGACCAGAACCTGCTCGACAACTACCACAAGGCCGACCGCCGCGGCCGCTCCGCGCCGCTCAACCTGGTCATCACCGAGACCGGCGCCGCCTCCGCCGTCGCCAAGGTCATGCCCGACCTCCAGGCCCGGATCACCGGCAACTCGATCCGGGTCCCCACCCCCGACGTCTCGATCGCGATCCTGAGCCTCCAGCTCAAGCGCGAGACCACCCGCGACGAGGTCAACGACCACCTGCGCAAGGCCTCCCTGGTCGGCCCGCTGGCCCGCAACCTCGACTACACCACCGCCTCGGACGCCGTGTCCACCGACTTCATCGGTGCCCGCGCGGCCTCGATCGTCGACGGCGGCGCCTCGATCGTCGACGGCGACTCGGCCATCCTCTACGTCTGGTACGACAACGAGTTCGGCTACTCCTGCCAGGTGCTGCGCACGGTGCAGTACATCTGCGGCGTGGAGTACACGACGCTGCCGCGCGCCTGACCTCCGCCGCGTGCGCCGGTCCCGTCGGCCCCTTGAAACAGGGGACGGGACCGGCGCACACTGCATTTGAGGGGGGTTCACACACGGAGGTGGAACCATGACCGAGAGCTCGTCCCCCGGCGCCGACGTCCTCGCCGACACCGTCACCCAGACCCACGCCGTGCTGCACGCCCGGATGCGCAGCGCCGAGGCCTCCCGGCCCACCCGCGAGCGACCACGGGTCGCCCTCAGCGCGACCGACCCGTTCCTGGCCAGCACCAGCCGCCACGTCGCCGCGGCGAACGCCGTCCTCGCCCCCGCCGCCCGCCGCCACCTCGACCAGGGCCAGCGCCGCGCCCAGGAGCTGGCCGCGCAGAGCAGGCGCCTGGAGATCGCGCTGGCCCAGCTCAAGGCCAAGCTCTACGGCTCCACGTTCGTCGTGCGGCGGCCCTGGGCCGGCATCTGGGAGGAGGTCGAGCGCGAGCTGGCCGCCATCCGCACCCTCGAGCTCCGCTTGGTCTCCGACCTCGGCTCGGCCACCACCGCGGACGAGTGCGACCACCTCGCCGAGCGGCTCTACCGCACCGAGCGCCGGGTCCCGACCCGCCCGCACCCCTACCTTCCCCACCGCGGCCTGTCCGGCCGGCTGGCGCGCGGAGTCGCGCTGCGGGTGGACCGGTTCTGGGACACCGCCGAGGGCCGGATGGTCCCCGAGCCGGTGCGCCCGCACCGGGGCCGGGACGGGCGGATCGCGCAGTACCTGCTGGCGGATCCGCATCTCCCGAGCTGATCGGCGGCGCCGATCGGCGTCCGCGTTACATCGAACCGGGTGAGCATCGCCACGCCGCAAACGTGACGCCGGCCACTGCGCTGACTATGGCAAGCAGGTCGAATGGACGGTCGAGACCTCCCCGACCGGGGAGGCCGCCCGCGTCGCGCCGAGGCCCGCGCTCGACGGTGGGGAGACATCGACCACGATGAAGGTAAGCGCGGGCACGGGAGACCCAGGCAGTGTGCCGGAGTGATCCGGCTCGGGGCGAAGGGACACCGGTCCCTGGGCACCAGCAGCCCAAGCCCGACAGGTCATCTCTCGCAGGCGCCGCTGCGGAGTTCCCCTGATGTCCACCATCGCGTCGCGCGCTGCCGCGCGCCTGCTCGTCGTCCCCGTCCTCGCCTCGGCGAGCCTGTTCTCGCCCGCGCCGGCGGCCCACGCCGACGACGACACCGGCTCCTCGCTGGTCCTGCCCGCAGAGCTCGCCAAGGACGAGGCCGCCGGACACTCCCACCACGCCGACGACAAGGCGACCAAGACCGAGAAGCGGATCGACAAGGTCATGGACACGGTCCGCTCGCGGGCCGGCAAGCCCTATGTGTACGGCGCCGCCGGCCCCAACGCCTTCGACTGCTCGGGCCTCGTGCAGTGGGTGTACCGCCACGTCGGCACGAGGCTGCCGCGGACCTCGGGCGCGCAGGCCGGCGCCACGCGGCGGGTGCGCAGCCCGCGGATCGGCGACCTGGTGTTCTTCACCAGCGGCGGCCGGGTCTACCACGTCGGCATCTACGCCGGCAGCCACACGCTCTGGCACGCCTCGCGGCCCGGCGTACCCGTCCGCCGCGACCGGATCTGGACCAGCTCGGTCTTCTACGGCCGGGTGCGCTGAGCGCTGCGGGCACGTGGGAGGCTGGCCACGTGACCGTGTACGTCGACGACATGCAGCTGGCCGCGGTGGTCGGTCCCGTCGACGGCGTCTGGTCGCACCTGCTCTCCGACCTGCCCGGCGAGGCCGGCCACCGCGAGCTGCTGGCGTTCGCCGACCGGCTCGGCATCGAGGCGCGCTGGATCCAGCACCCGGGCACCGCCCGGGAGCACTTCGACGTCACCGAGCCGACCCGGCAGCGGGCCCTGGCGCTGGGCGCGGTGCCGATCGCCTACGGGCGGGCGGTCGCCGCGATCACCCGGGCCAAGGCCGCCCGCAGCTGAGGAACGAAGCCGCGGCGAGCGGGCGGAAGTCGAGGAGCGCCGACGAGCTCGCGGCGCGAAGCAAGCGAGGTCACGGCGCGTCACGAGACCGGGTCAGGTGCCGCGCGGACCGTCCTTGGACAGCTCCGGCCCCACGGCCAGGGTCTCGTGACGGTCGCTGCGCGACCTCCTCGACCTCCGATCAGCGGCCGGTGAACGCGGGCGGGCGCCGCTCGAGGAAGGCCAGCATCGCCTCGTCGAGGTCGTCGCTGAGCAGGAAGGCGGAGTTCCACACCGCGGTGTAGCGCAGTCCGGCCTCGACACGAGGGCCACGCTCGGCGTCGAGGACGTCCTTGATGCCGCGCAGGACGAGCGGGGAGTTGGCGGCCATCCGGGCGGCGAGGGCGGCGGCCGCCGTACGCGCCTCGTCGGCCGAGCCGTGGACGTGGTTGACCAGGCCGATCTCGGCCGCTCGGGCGGCGTCGACGTCGTCGCCGGTGAGGGCGAGCTCGCGCAGGTGGCCGTCGCCGATGACGCCGACCAGGCGCTGCAGGCTGCCGAGGTCGGCGACGATGCCGACCTTGGCCTCGCGCACGCTGAACACGGCGTCGGCCGAGGCGACCCGGACGTCGCAGGCGACCGCCAGGTCGACGCCACCGCCGATGCACCAGCCGGTGACCGCGGCCACCGTGGGCTTGCGCAGGTTCGCGACCGTGTCGAGAGCCGCCTGCCAACGGCGGATCAGCGCCATCAGCTCCTGCCGCGCACCGGCGTGGCTGGCCTGGCGCAGCGGCGCGAAGGTGCCGGCGGCCGCGGCCAGGTCGAGGCCGTAGGAGAAGTGGTCGCCCACGCCGGTGAGCACCACCGCGCGGACGGCGTCGTCGGCGTCGAGCTCGGCGAAGGTCACGGCCAGCTCGGCGAAGAACGCCTCGTCCATGACCGCCTTGCCGCCCGGGCCGGCCAGGCCGACCGTGGCCACCGCGCCGTCGCGGCTGATCGTGAAGCGCCGGTCTGGTGACGGTTGCTGCGCAACCTCCTCGACCTCCGAGGTCATGCCGTGGCCTCCTTGACGATCTCGGACAGCCGGCGCACCTGCGCGACCTTCTCCTCGTCGGTCGCGGCGAGCGGGCTCAGCAGGAAGGTGCGCACGCCGGCGGCGTGGAACTCGGCCACCTGCCTGCGGATCGCGTCCTCGTCGCCCATCAAGGTCACGGCCTCGACCAGGTCAGCGGGCACGGCGGCCGCGGCCTCCGCCTTCTGGCCGGACAGGTACAGGTCCTGGATCTCCTTCGCCTCGGCCTCGTAGCCGTAGCGGCAGGCCAGCTGGTTGTAGAAGTTCTTGTCGCGCGCGCCCATCCCGCCGACGTACAGCGCCAGCTGGTTGCGGATCGCCTGCACCGCCTCGGGCGAGGGCTCGCCGAGGTGGTAGGCGATCTGGAGCTGGATGTCGAGCTCCCCGAGCGATGCGTCGCGCTTCGCGAAGCCCTCCTTCAACGGCTCCCCCCACGCCAGGTCGACCTTGCCGGGGTGGAAGAACAGCGGCTGCCAGCCGTCGGCGAGCTCGGCGACGAGCGCGACGTTCTTCGGGCCGAGCGCGGCGACCGAGATCGGGATCTCGCTGCGGACCGGGTGGTTGATGATCTTGAGCGGCTTGCCGAGGCCGGAGCCGCCGTCGTCCTTGGTGAGCGGCACTGTGTAGTGCCTGCCGCGGTGCTCGACGGGCTCGCGCTTCCAGACCTGCCGGCAGATCTCGATCACCTCGCGGGTGCGACCCAGCGGGGCGTCGTACCTCACGCCGTGGAAGCCCTCGATCACCTGCGGTCCGCTCGCACCCAGGCCGAGCGTGAACCGGCCGTCGGACACGAAGTCCAGGCCCGCCGCGGTCATCGCGGTCAGCGACGGGGTGCGGGTGTAGATCTGGAAGATCGCGGACATCAGCTCCAGACGCTCGGTCTTGGCGGCGATGTAGCCGAGCTGGCTGACCGCGTCGAAGGAGTACGCCTCGGGCATCGCGACCAGGTCCAGGCCGTTGCGCTCGTACTCCTGGAGCAGCTCCACGGTCTGGGCGAAGCCGCCGGAGTAGTCGATGATCATGCCGAGCCGCATGGCTCCCCCTGGGTGGTCGTGACGGTCGCGATCTGCCAGGGAGCGTAGCCCGGCTTCGCCAAGCCGTTGATCATGCGGCTGACCGGCACCTACGACCACGGGCCGCTCCAGCTGGATCTCGTCGCCCACGACACCGGGGCGCCGGTCAAGGCGCCGAACCCGAAGGCCGTGGTCAACGGGCCGTAGCGTCGAGGTGTCCAAGCCCGGCCCGTGCCGTCTCGGGTCGCTCGCCCGCCCGATAGATTGCAGCCGTGTCCGGCATCGCTCAACAGCTCCAGCGCCACGGAGCGGGCGACGTCAGTGACGACGCCGCGGTCCTGGGCGCGTACTCCTCCGACGCCTCGCTCTACCGCGTCCCGCCCGTGGCCGTCGCGTTCCCGCGCTCGGCCGACGAGGTCGCGGCGGTGCTGGGGGCGGCGCGGGCGGAGGGGCTGACGGTCACCGCGCGCGGAGCCGGTACGTCGGTCGCGGGCAACGCGATCGGGCCGGGCGTGATCGTGGACTTCAGCCGGCATCTCAACCGGGTGGTCTCGGTCGACGCCGAGGCCGAGACCGCGGTGGTGCAGCCGGGCGTGGTGCAGGCGGTGCTGCAGCAGGCGGCGGCGCCGTACGGGCTGCGGTTCGGGCCGGACCCCTCGACCAGCACCCGCTGCACGATCGGCGGGATGATCGGCAACGACGCGTGCGGGGCGCGCTCGCTCGCGTTCGGCCGGACGTCCCACAACGTGCGCGGGCTGCGCGGGCTGCTCGCCGACGGCTCCTCGCTCAGCACGGGGTACGACGACTCCGGCTCCCCGGTGGCGACGGCGGACGGGAGCGACGTGCTCGACCGGCTGCGGGCCGTCGTGGCGGGCGACCTCGCGACCGTGCGGACCGAGTTCGGCACCTTCGGCCGTCACGTCTCGGGCATCGCGCTCGACCATCTCGCGCCCGAGCGCGGCAACGACTTGACCCGCACCCTGGTCGGCTCCGAGGGCACCCTGGCCGTGCTCACCGAGGCGACGGTGCGGCTGGTCCGGGCGCCGAAGGCCGCCGTCATGGTGGTGCTGGGCTTCCCCGACTTCCCGACCGCCGGCTTCGCGACGCCCGAGGTGCTCTCGTTCGAGCCGTCCGCCTGCGAGGGCCTGGACCGGCGCATCGTCGACGTGATCCGCGAGCGGCGCGGCGAGAACGCGGTGCCGCCGCTGCCCGCCGGCGACGCGTGGATGTTCGTCGAGCTGTCCGGCACCGACCCCGATGACGTACGACGGCGCGCGGACCTGCTCGCCGCGGCCGGCCTCGGCGTCTCCGCGCAGGTCATCGACGACCCGAGGACGGCCGACCGGCTCTGGAAGATCCGGGCCGACGGCGCGGGTCTCGCGGGGCGGGCGCCGTCGGGCCGGCCGGCGTGGGCGGGCTGGGAGGACTCCGCGGTTCCCCCCGAGAGGCTCGGCACCTACCTGACCGCGTTCGAGGAGCTGCTCACCGAGCACGAGCTGAGCGCGATGCCGTTCGGGCACTTCGGCGAGGGCTGCCTGCACGTGCGGATGGACTTCCCGTTCGACCGGCCCGACGGGGCGGACCGGTTCCGCGCCTTCCTCGAGGGCGCCGCCGACCTGGTGACCTCGCTGGGCGGCTCGCTGTCCGGCGAGCACGGCGACGGGCGCGCGCGCAGCGACCTGCTGCCGCGGATGTACTCCCCCGCCGCGCTGTCGCTGATGGCCGCCGTCAAGGACGTCTTCGACCCGACCCGGATGCTCAACCCGGGGATCCTGGTCGAGCCGGCGTCCAGCACGGCCGAGCTGCGCTACACCTCGACCGCCCGACTGACCAAGGGCCTCGCGCTGGCCTATTCCTCCGACGGCGGCGACTTCGGCCAGGCCGTGCACCGCTGCACCGGCGTGGGCAAGTGCCGCGCCGACAACAGCGGCGCGGGCGGCGTGATGTGCCCGTCGTACCAGGCGACCAAGGAGGAGATCCACTCCACCCGCGGCCGCGCGCGGCTGCTGCAGGAGATCGTCAACGGGTCGAGTACGACGACCTGGAGCTCGCCCGAGGTGCATGAGGCGCTCGACCTGTGCCTGTCCTGCAAGGGCTGCGCGTCGGACTGCCCGACCGGCACCGACATGGCGTCGTACAAGGCCGAGGTGCTGCACCAGACCTACAAGCGCAAGCTGCGCCCGCGCTCCCACTACTCCGTCGGCTGGCTGCCGCGGTGGGCCAAGCTCGGCTCGGCGATGCCGCGCTTCGCGAACCGGTCGATGGACGTCACGCCGCTGCGCAAGGTCGCCTTGAAGGCGGCGGGCGTGGACACCCGGCGCCGGATGCCGGCGTTCGCGCGGCGCACCTTCCGGCGCACCTTCAAGGGTGCGGTCGGGACGGGGACGCCGGTCGTGCTGTTCGTCGACTCGTTCACCAACCACTTCGCGCCGCGGGTCGCCGAGGCCGCGGTCGCGGTGCTGCGCGACGCGGGGTACGACCCGCGGATCACCCGGCAGCAGGAGTGCTGCGGGCTGCCCTGGATCAGCACCGGCCAGCTCGACGGCGCCGCGCGCCGGCTCGGGGGGATGGTCGACGCGCTGAAGGCGGACGCGCGGGCCGGCGTACCGATCGTCGGGCTGGAGCCGTCCTGCACCGCGGTGCTGCGCCACGAGCTGCGCGAGCTGGTGCCGGGCCCGGACGCGGCCGCGGTCGCCGGCGCGACCACGACGCTCGCCGAGCTGCTCGCCCGCACCCCCGGCTGGACGCCGCCCTCACTCGCCGGGGTGCGCGTCGTCGCGCAGCCGCACTGCCACCACCACGCGGTGATGGGCTGGTCCACCGACCAGGCGCTGCTGGAGCGCGCGGGGGCGACGGTCGAGGCGGTGCCGGGCTGCTGCGGCATGGCCGGCAACTTCGGCGTCGAGCAGGGCCACTACGAGGTCTCCGTCGCGGTCGCCGAGGCGAACCTGCTGCCGGCGGTGCGGTCGTCCTCGGGCGACACGACACGAGTGGTGCTGGCCGACGGCTTCTCGTGCCGCACCCAGCTCGACGAGCTGGCGCCCGACGCGGAGCCGGTGCATCTCGCGGAGCTGTTGGCGCGAGCGGCGACGCGAGCCTAGCCTCAATGCCGTCAACTTAAGCCGACATGGTGGTTGTCACGGTGGCGCGCCGGTGAGGATGTTGATTCTGGTGTCGGTGTGGTGGCTGGGGCCGCGGAGCCGTCCGCTGGCGGTGTGTGGGGCGTAGTTTGAGATCGCTCGTTTCACCACCCGTGGGGCGGTACGGGCTCGGCGTTGGGGCAGAAGGTCGGCCAGGATCTGGCGTCCGATGGCGCCGACGATGTCGGTGACAGCGCCGGCGATGATCCCGGCCGCTTTGATGATCTGGTCACGTGCGGCGTTGAACGCCACGGTGAAGCTGGCCCGGTCAGGGTCGAGCTCGGGGCGGGCGATCGCGGTGTCAGCGATCGCGATCCTGATGGCCTGGTAGGCCACCAACAGTGCGTAGACCTCTTGCTCGATACCGGTCGGGGTGCGGGCGCGGAGCACTCGCCCGCCCAGGATGGTGGACTTGAGTTCGCAGTAGGTGGTCTCGATCTCCCACCGCTGGTGGTAGAGCCGCACGATCTCCTCGGCCCTGCAGGACTGATCGATGACGGTGGTGATCAGCCGGTAGGACGCCTCGCGCTGGCCTGCGGGAGTGGTGATCGTGATCGTTGCATCGATCACGCGGACTTGGACCGGACCGATCCGCGACAGGTAGGACCCGTCGCCCAGACGGTGGCACACTGGGAGCTTGCGAGCACCACGGCCGTTCTTGGCTCTCATGAGCACGTCGGCACCGGTTGCGGCGATCTGGGTGATGAGGTCGCCGGCCGCGAAGTTGCGGTCGCCCAGCACGATCATCCCCGGGCCCATCGCACCGAGCAGGTCGAGTGCGAACCGGGTCTCGCCACGGCTGGTCGGGCCGAACGTCGCGGCCAGCAGGGTCCGGGTGCCGCACGCGACCAACGCGAGCAGCCGGATCATCGGGTATCCGGTGCCGCCGTGATAGCCCCGGCCCTTGCGGTGCACCCTCAGGTTCGCTTCGGTGTCGGGGCAGCACATCATGGTGCCGTCGATCGCGCACACCAGCCGCCCGCGCCACCACGTGCCCTTCGTGCCAGGGGCCGCGGCCGACGTCGTCAGCAGAGCGAACAACTCTCGCAACGGTGCCGGGCCGACACGGCGGCGTGCTGCGGCCAGCGCCGCGGCGGACGGCCTGGCGAGGGGCCCGAGCGCCGGATCCAGACCCGTGACCAGCCGGGCCCATACCTGCCGGTAGCCGCACTCGGCGAACAGTGCACCGGCAAGGAGGAGGTAGACCACGACCCGGGAGGGAAGGTCACGGGTGCGTTGCTGGACCCTGCGGGTCTGGGCAAGGACCGCGTCGACCATCTCGAACGACACGATCTGGGTCAACTCGCCCAGATGACCCGGTGCGTACACGCTTCGCGAGCGCTCCTCACGTCCAGCGGCGTGGGAACTGACGCGGGAACTGATGTTGGGGATGACATGATGAACAGGCAACGGAGCTCCCGGGGAAGGAGAAGCTTCTTGGTCGTTGCATCTCTAACCCGGGCTCCGTTGCACCCCACGCCGACACGCCGCACTCGGTCCTTGACCGACCCGCCCCGTCCTTAAGTTGACGGCATTGAGCCTAGCCTCGGGATCACCTTAGAACCCGTTCTACTCGCCACCGCCGAAGACTCAGCCCACCGCGCCCAGCCGTTGCTCCTCCTGGTCCAAGATCGCCTCGACCTGCTTGTAGGTCTCGGTGCTGAACGCGCCGACCGAGCGCTCTCGGAGCAGGCCGTCGCGCAGCGCGTCGAGGTAGCGACGCTGGATGATGAAGGCCTGCTCGCGCTGGCCGGGCTTCGCGTCGACCCCGCGTCGTACGCCGGTCAGCAGCATCGGCAAGAAGCGGTCCTTGAGCGCGGTCACCACCGCCGGGTCGAGCGGCTCGCCGTCGATGGTCTGCGCGTCGAGGGGGCCGAGGGCGTCGGTGGCGTCCTCGCCGATCTGGCGCATCAAGGTGAGCACGTCGTTGCGCCGCTTGGCGGGGCCGGTGCTCGGGAAGCTCATCCGGCGGATGAGGGCGGGCAGGGTGAGGCCGAACAGGGCCAGCGAGACCATCGCGACCAGGCAGGCGACGAGGACCACGGTGTCGCGGTGCGCGGTCTCGGTGGGGATGGTCTGCGCGGCCGCGAGCGTGACGACCCCCCGCATCCCGGCCCAGGCCAGGACCAGGTGACCGCGCGCGGTGATCGGCTCACGCTCCTCGAACGCGATGTCGGCGCTGGCGCGGTCGATGCGGCGCCGGGCCCAGTGCAGGCGGGTCTCCTCGCGGTCGTCCTTCGGCTCCCAGCTCTCGACCCTCTGCTCGATCAGGTCGAGCCGTTCGCGGACCCGTGCCTTGCGCTCGCGCGAGCCGAACCGGCCGACGAGGGCCGGCCAGGCCAGGCCGGCGGCGCGGAGCACCACGAGCGTGACGAGGACCAGGCTGACCATGCCGACGACCTGGCCGGCGCTGGTCTCCGCGCGGGCGTCGTCGACCAGGACGGGCAGCTGGTAGCCGAGCGCGAGGAAGACGCCGCTCTCGAGGATGAAGTTGATCGTCGCCCAGGTCGTGGTCTGGGTCTGCCGGTCACGGGCGCTGAACCGCCGCGCCCCCATCGCGCCGGTGACCAGGCCGGCGACGACGACGGCCAGTACGCCGGACGCATGGATCTCCTCGGCCGGCACGTAGGCGAGGAACGGCGTGATGAACGAGATCGTGGTGTTGAGCACCGGGTCGTCGAGCCGCTGGCGCACCAGGGCGGTCACCCACGCCACCGCCCAGCCGACCAGCCCGGCGCCGACCACCGCCCAGGCGAAGTCGCCGACGGTGCCGCCGAGGCTGAACGCCGAGCCGGTGCCGACCGCGCCGATCGCCGTACGAAGCACGACCAGGGCGGACGCGTCGTTGACCAGGCTCTCGCCCTCGAGCACCGTCATCAGCCGCGGCGGCAGGCCGACCCGCCGGCCGACCGCCGTCGCCGCGACGGCGTCCGTCGGGCTGACCACGGCGCCCAGCGCGATGCCGAGCCCGAGCGGGATCGCGGGGAACACCAGGTGGACGAGCAGGCCGACGACCACCGCCGAGACGATCACCATCGCGACCGAGAGCCAGGTGATCAGCGACAGGTTGCGGCGCAGGTCGATCACGGGCAGCTGGACGGCCGAGGCGTAGAGCAGCGGCGGCAGCACGCCGGCAAGGATCAGCTCGGGGTCGATCGCGAGGTCCGGCGTACCGGGGAGCAGGCCGGCCGCGATGCCGAACGCGACCAGGAGGAGCGGCGCCGCCACCCCGGTACGACGCGCGAACACCGCCGCCGCGATGCTGATCGTCAGGCCCGCGGCCGAGATGAGGACGAGCTCGTGACTCACCCGTGCACGATCCGGTGCAGCTCGGCCATCCGGGTGTCGAGCTCGTGGGCGACACGGGCCGCCGCGGAGAGCTCCTCGACGAGCTCGCCGGGGACGTCCTTGTCGTACTTGTAGTAGATCTTGTGCTCCACGCTGGCCCAGAAGTCCATCGCGGCCGTGCGGATCTGCAGCTCGACCGGCACCGTCCGGGTGGCGTCGGAGAGGAAGACGGGGATCTCGACGATCGCGTGCAGGCTCCGATAGCCGTTGGCCTTCGGATGGGCGACGTAGTCCTTGATGGTGCGCACCGTGACGTCGGGCTGCGTGGTCAGCATGTCGAGCACCTGGTAGGCGTCGGCGATGAAGCTGCACACGATCCGCACGCCGGCGATGTCGGTGACCTGCTCGGCGACGGCCTCGACGTCGAGCGGGCAGCCGATCCGCAGCGCCTTGGCCCGCAGGCTCTCGACCGACTTCAGCCGCGAGCTGACGTGCTCGATCGGGTTGCCGGTCCCGCGGAAGGCCAGCTCCTCGCGCAGGATGTTGATCTTGGTGAGGATCTCGTCGAGGCCGAACTTGTAGGTGAGCAGGAACGGCCCGAGCGAGCGCTCGAACGCCGCAGGGTCCTCGGCGGACTCCTCGCTCGGCGGCGCGCTGATCGTGGTCACGCACCGAGTCTGCCCGGTGACCGGTGACCAGTCCACGCCGACCCGGCCTCCTCCCTTCACACTTCGCGCCGTGGCGCGTGAAGCCCTCCTGCCTACCGTCCTCCACGCAGCGGACGACACAGAGAGGGGACCCGCCATGTCGGTCACGCACACAGCGGCCGGGAGTCGGCACCACGAGATCCTGGCCAACCTGAACCGGCTGCTGACGCACCCCGACGCCGGCGCGGTGCGGACGCTGCGGGAGCTGCAGAGCGCCCTCGGCGAGGGGTACGTCGGCCAGGTCCAGCAGGAGTGGGGTACGACGACCGGCGGGGTGCGCGACTGGCCGGCGACGATCGCGGCCGCCGCCGCGCTGGCCGACCTCATCGAGCTCGCCGAGGCGAGCCACCCGGCCGGCTGGCTGCTCCTCGCCGCGGTCGAGACCGACTCCCCCGGCGTCGCCGTCGACCCCCACGGCTGGCAGCCGGTACTGGCCCGGCTGGTCCGCAGCCCCTGGTGCCACGAGGCGGACCACGCCATCGACGCGATCACCCGGACGGCCGACCCGCGAGCCCGGCGGGCCGTCGAGGAATTCCGCGAGGTGTGCCGGCAGCGCGAGGCGGACCGCGAGCGGACCGCGGTCGCCACCGAGGTGCGCCGGATCGTGGCGATGAGCGGCCTGAGCCAGCGTGCCTTCGCCGCACGGGTCGGCACGTCCGCGTCCCGGCTGTCGAGCTACGTCCACGGGCACGTCGTACCGTCGGCGACGATGATGCTGCGGATCAAGCGGGTGGAGATCCACTCGAGGGTCCCCCGCGCGTCCTGATCCCTCCTCCGGGCCGGTCCTCGGACCTCGCGGCGGCGCGACTGGTTGTTGGCTAGGGTCCACTCATGCGGAGGGGCCCGTTCTCTTTGGCCTTCGACCAGGCACTCGCGGACCGGACGATGAGCTTGAGTGCGCTGCACCGCGTGCTGAGCGCACGCGGTGCCGGCGTCAGTCTGGCGACCCTGAGCTACTGGCGCTCCGGCCAGCGCGAGCCCGAGCAGGAGCGCTCGCTGCACGCGCTCACCCAGGTCGAGGAGGTCCTGGGCCTGGATCCGGGCGCCCTGGAGATGCTGATCGAGGGCCGGCGCCGCCGGGTCGCGGCCGACCTGCTCTCCGACCTGAGCGACGACGCCGACCGGATCCAGGTGCTCCTCGACGAGCTCGACTTCCGCTCGCCCTCCGACCGGCTGGTCGACCAGGAGGTGACGCTGAAGTACGAGATCGGACCGGACCGCTCGCCGGTCCGGATGACCTACATCGTCGTCGTGGAGTCGGTCCGGGTCAACGCCGACCGGCGGGCCTTCATCCTGCGGGTGCGTCCCGGCGCGCTGACCCCCGGGGTGACCTCGCTCGGCGGCTTCCGGCTGGGCGACATCATCCACGACGAGGAGCGCGGCATCGTGGTCGGCGAGATGCTCCTGGACCGTCCGCTGGGCCCGGGCGAGACCACGCTGCTGGAGCAGGAGGTCGTCTACCGCACACCCGACCCCGACGACAACAGCTACTTCTACTGGGCCGTGCGCAGGATGCGCTCGATCAGCCTGTGGATCCGCTTCGACCCGGACGACATGCCGACGCGCTGCGAGTACTACACGATCGTCGAGGGACGCGAGGAGGTCGTCGAGCTCGAGACCTTCGGCACCAGCGTGAGCCGCACCGTCACCGGGTTCGGCCCCGGGACCCTGGGCATCCGCTGGAGCTGGGACTGAGCGGGGGTCACAGCGACCGCAGCTGCTCGGCGAGCGCAGCGAGGTCCTGGTCGGTGCGGACCACGACGATCGCGCCGGGGCCCGCAGGCACGGCGGAGGCCGGTGCGAACAGCGCGTTGACCTGCGCCATCGCCTCGTCGATCTCGACGTGCGGGTCCTCGCACTCCTCGCGCAGCCAGCGGCGCAGCACCCGGTTGTGGGCGGCGACGACGGCGGCGGCCATCAGCTCGCCGCGGCGCTCGGACTCCTCGGAGCCGTCGCCCCAGGCGCTGATGTACTGACGGAACAGCTGCTGGTAGCGCGACCCGCTGATCAGCTCGCGCTCACGCAGGGCCGGGACGGTGGAGGTGAGCTGGTAGCGGCGGCGGGCGAGCGGGCCCTCGGCGATGTAGTGGAAGAGGACCACGCGGACGGCGTCGGAGACGGCGAGGATCGCGCTCTTCTCGGTGGAGGCGGCCAGCCGCTCCTCGACCGCGGCGAGGATCGCGTCGTGCTCGGGGAAGATCACCATCTCCTTCGACCCGAACAGCCGGAAGAAGGAGCTGCGACTCACCCCGGCGGCGGCGGCGATGTCGTCGACGCTGGTGGCGTCGTACCCGCGCTCGGCGAACAGCCGGAAGGCGGCGTCGACGATCGCGGCGGCCGGTCCCTTGGCGACCGGGCTGCGCAGGTCGCCCTCGTGCGATTGCGTCACACCCCACCCCCCTTGTGAACTCCAGTGTCAATGGATGATACTCAGTTTCATGACCGAGATCGACCTGCACACGACGGCGGGCAAGCTGGCGGACCTCGACCGCCGCACCGACGAGGCCGTGCATGCTCCCGCCGCCAAGGCGCAGGAGAAGCAGCACGCCAAGGGACGCAAGACCGCCCGCGAGCGCATCGAGCTGCTCTTCGACGAGGGCAGCTTCGTCGAGCTCGACGAGTTCGCCCGGCACCGCTCCACGGCCTTCGGACTCGAGAAGACCCGCCCCTACGGCGACGGCGTGATCACCGGCTACGGCACGGTCGACGGCCGCCAGGTGTGCGTGTTCTCCCAGGACTTCACCGTCTTCGGCGGCTCGCTCGGCGAGGTCTACGGCGAGAAGATCACCAAGGTCATGGACCTGGCGATCAAGTCCGGCTGCCCCATCATCGGCATCAACGAGGGCGCCGGCGCCCGCATCCAGGAGGGCGTCGTCTCGCTCGGCCTGTACGGCGAGATCTTCAAGCGCAACGTCCACGCCTCCGGCGTGATCCCGCAGATCTCGATGATCATGGGCAACTGCGCCGGCGGCCACGTCTACTCCCCCGCGGTCACCGACTTCACGATCATGGTCGACCAGACCTCGGCCATGTTCATCACCGGCCCCGACGTCATCAAGACCGTCACCGGCGAGGACGTCTCGATGGAGGAGCTCGGCGGCGCCCGGGCCCACAACACCAAGTCCGGCAACGCGCACTACATGGCGCACGACGAGGAGGACGCCTTCGAGTACGTCAAGGCGCTGCTGGCCTTCCTGCCGCAGAACAACCTCGACGAGGCGCCGTCGTACGACGACACGGCGGATCTCGAGCCGACGCCTGAGGACCTCGCGCTCGACACGCTGATCCCGGACTCGCCGAACCAGCCCTACGACATGCACGACGTCATCACGACGATCGTCGACGACGGCGACTTCCTCGAGGTGCAGCCGCTGTTCGCGCCCAACATCATCGTCGGCTACGGCCGGATCGAGGGCCGCTCGGTCGGCGTCGTGGCCAACCAGCCGATGCAGTTCGCCGGCACGCTCGACATCGACGCCTCCGAGAAGGCCGCCCGGTTCGTCCGGTTCTGCGACGCCTTCAACATCCCGGTGCTGACCTTCGTCGACGTCCCCGGCTTCCTTCCCGGCGTCGACCAGGAGCACCTCGGCATCATCCGCCGCGGCGCCAAGCTGATCTACGCCTACGCCGAGGCCACCGTCCCGCTGGTCACCATCATCACCCGCAAGGCCTACGGTGGCGCGTACGACGTGATGGGGTCCAAGCACCTCGGCGCCGACATCAACCTGTCGTGGCCGACCGGCCAGATCGCCGTGATGGGCGCCCAGGGCGCGGCCAACATCGTCCACCGGCGGACTCTTGCCGAGCTCGAGGCCGCGGGCGGCGACGTCGAGGCCAAGCGCGCCGAGCTGATCGACGAGTACGAGACCACGCTCGCCAACCCCTACATCGCGGCCGAGCGCGGCTACATCGACGGCGTCATCAGGCCCGCGGACACCCGCGCCGAGGTGGTCAAGGCGCTGCGCCTGCTGCGCAACAAGCGCGAGGTGCTGCCGCCCAAGAAGCACGGGAACATCCCGCTCTAGCCGACCCGGCGCAAACGGCCCGGGGGAGCGAAGCGGAGGAGGACGGCTTGCGCCGGGTCGGCGCCCCACAGACCAACCGAAACCGAACGAACGACAGGGAGCACCGGCATGACCGAGGAGCAGACCGGCACGACGAGCGACGTCGTACCGCCCCTCCTTTCCGTCGTCACCCCCGGCACCACGCCGGAGGAGGTCGCCGCGATCGTGGCCGTCCTCTCCGCGATGAGTGGTGGCGCGGCGGCACCCGAGGCACCACGCTCGGAGTGGACCAACCCGGCCCGCCGCCTGCGTCGTACCGCCAGCTCCCACCCGAACCCCGGACGCGGCGCGTGGCGCGCCAGCGCCCTGCCCCGCTGAACTGGAAGGCCACACCATGTCGTTGAAGAAGGTCCTGATCGCCAACCGCGGCGAGATCGCGGTGCGGGTCATCCGTGCCGCCAAGGACGCCGGGATCGGGTCGGTCGCGGTGTACGCCGAGCCCGACGCGAACGCGCTGTTCGTGCGCCTGGCCGACGAGGCCTACTCCCTGGGCGGCGCGACTCCCGCGGACACCTACCTCGACATCGCGAAGATCATCGAGACCGCGTTGCAGTCGGGCGCCGACTCGGTGCATCCGGGCTACGGCTTCCTCGCCGAGAACGCCGCGTTCGCACAGGCCGTGCTCGACGCCGGCCTGATCTGGATCGGCCCCTCCCCCGAGGCGATCGACGGCCTGGGCGACAAGGCCAAGGCCAAGCAGATCGCGCTGGCCGCCGGCGCCCCGCTGGCCCCCGGCCTCAAGGACCCGGTCGAGGACGCCGACGAGATCACCGCCTTCGCGAAGGAGCACGGCCTCCCGGTCGCCATCAAGGCGGTCTTCGGCGGTGGCGGTCGCGGCCTCAAGGTCGCCCGTACTCTCGAGGAGATCCCGGAGCTCTACGAGTCCGCCACCCGTGAGGCCATCTCCGCCTTCGGTCGCGGCGAGTGCCTGGTCGAGAAGTTCCTCGACAAGCCGCGCCACGTCGAGACCCAGTGCCTGGCCGACTCCCACGGCAACGTCGTGGTGGTCTCGACCCGCGACTGCTCGCTGCAGCGCCGCCACCAGAAGCTGGTCGAGGAGGCGCCCGCGCCGTTCCTCACCGAGGAGCAGAACACCCGCCTCTACGAGTCGTCGAAGGCGATCCTGCGCGAGGCGAACTACGTCGGCGCCGGCACCTGCGAGTTCCTCGTGGCCGCCGACGGCACCATCTCCTTCCTCGAGGTCAACACCCGCCTCCAGGTGGAGCACTGCGTGTCCGAGGAGGTCACCGGCATCGACCTGGTCCGCGAGATGTTCCGCATCGCCGCGGGCGAGGAGCTCGGCTACGGCGACCCGGAGATCCGCGGCCACTCGATCGAGTACCGGATCAACGCGGAGGACGGCGGCAACAACTTCATGCCGGCCCCCGGCACGCTCACCGCCTGGAACCCGCCGCAGGGCCCCGGCGTCCGTGTCGACGGCGGCTACGAGGTCGGCGAGACCGTCCCCGGCGCCTTCGACTCGCTGATCGCCAAGCTGATCATCACCGGGTCGACACGCACCCAGGCGATCGAGCGCTCCCGCCGGGCGCTGTCGGAGTTCGAGGTCGACGGCATGCCGACCGCGATCACCTTCCACGAGGTGATCGTCGACGACCCCGCCTGGGTCGGCGCCTCCAACCCGTCGGGCGAGGGCTCCTTCGACGTCTACACCACCTGGATCGAGACGGACTTCGACAACCAGATCACGCCGTACGGCGGCGCCGCCGGTGAGGCTGACGAGCCCAGTGAGAAGCAGAAGGTCGTCGTCGAGGTCGGCGGCAAGCGGATCGAGGTCGTCCTCCCCGCGGGTCTCGGCGGTCTCTCCGTCGGTGCTGGCGCGGGCGGCGCGAAGAAGCCGAAGCGCGCGGGCGGCAAGAAGGCCGGCGCCGCGGCGTCGGGCGACTCGGTCACCTCGCCGATGCAGGGCACCATCGTCAAGGTCGCCGTCGAGGACGGCCAGGCCGTCGAGGAGGGCGACGTGGTCGTCGTGCTCGAGGCGATGAAGATGGAGCAGCCCCTCAAGGCTCACAAGGCCGGCACCATCACCGGCCTGTCGGCCGAGGTCGGCGCCACGATCGGCAACGGCGAGGTCGTCTGCGAGATCAAGGACTGACCCGGCGCAAACTGCTCGTTAGATCGACGCCGACCCGGCGCAAAAGTGTCACTTTTGCGCCGGGTCGGCGAGCGGAGAGGACGGGGAGCCGGCGCTCCTCTCCCTCCGCCCTCTCCTTCCGCCCTCTCCCCTCCGCCCTCTCCCTCCGCTTTGTCCGCTCACGACAATGCGGGCCGTCGTGCCCATGACAGAGTGAGACCGTGATGACTGCGGCGAGCCTGGCGGAGATCGTGACGCCGGCCGTCCTCGAGCTCGTCCAGGCCGGCGATCCCCGGCCGCTCCTGGGAGTCGAGATCGTCGAGGCGCCCGGCCCGGTCCACGTCGACCGCGGTGACCTGGTCGCGATCGTCGGCGCCGAGAACTCCGCGGCCGTACTCGGCCTGATCGACGCGGTCCACGAGGCGGCCGGGGTGCTGCTGCGGCGCAGGTGGGCCGACCGGATCGACGTCCGGCAGCACTGCGCCGAGCGGTTGCTGCCCCTGCTCGCGCTCGACGACGCGGCGAGCTGGAGCGCCACCCTGTCCATCCTGCAGCGGGCCTTCGCGGCCTCGCCGACCGCCGACGCCGGGTCCGTCGACCATGTCTACGGCGACCTGTTCGAGATGGCCGACAAGATCAGCGCCCTGCTCTCCGCGCCCGTCACCATCGAGGACGCCACCTCGCGCGTCCTGGCCTACTCGAGCGGGCAGATCGACGTCGACAGCGCCCGGATGTCCACCATCGTCGGACGCCGGGTGCCGAGCGAGGTCCGCGACCACTTCCGCTCCCTGGGGGTCTTCCGGCGCCTGACGAACTCCGACGAGCCGTTCTTCGTGCCCGCGGGGGCCGACGGGGTCAAGGCGCGCTTCGTCGTACCGGTGCGGGCAGGCGGCGAGTGGCTGGGCTCGATCTGGGCGGTCGTCGACGCCCCGGTGGGCTCCGCGCACCGACGCGAGCTCGCCGCCGCGACCGAGGTGGTGGCGCTCTACCTCCTGCGCCTGCGCTCCCGCGCCGAGCTGCACCGCCAGGTCCAGATCGACCAGGTGCGCAGCCTCCTGCGCGGGGCCACCACCGACCGCCCCGCGTGGCTCCCCGACGGGCCGTGGCACGTCGCGGCCCTGACCGGTCCGGGCGAGCTGCCCCCGTCCTCCCGCTACGAGGTCTGGCTCGCCCTGTGCCGGCGCCACGGCTGGCGCCAGCCGCTCATCGCCGACCTGGACGGCGACCTCCATCTGGTGCTCCAGGCCGAGGGCACCGCTCCGGGCAGCACGACGTGGCTGACGGGCCTCCTCGGTGCCACCGAAGGCGCGCCGCCGGGGATGCGCCTGGCGCTCGGCAGCCCGGCGACCCGGGTACCCGACCTGAGCCGGTCGCGCGCGGAGGCGGTGGAGCTCGACACGATCGTCGCCGACCGCACCGAGCCGGTCGTCGACCTGGCCTCCGCCTGGGCCGAGGTGGTCCTCGCCCGCGCCGTCGGCGGCCAAGGAGAGCGGCCGATGGTCTCCCCGCTCGCGAGCCTGCTCGCGGCCACCGGCGAGGCGGGCGGCATGTGGCTCGACACCCTCGAGGCCGTGATCGACTACTGGGGCGAGCCCCAGCGAGCCGCCCGCAGCCTCGGCGTCCACCCGAACACGATCCGGTACCGCTGTCGCCAGCTGGCCACGCTGTGGCCGGTCGACCTCGACGACCCCGCGGCGCGACTCGCGGTCCGGCTGGAGATCGCGGGCCTGCGCGCCCGCGGCCGCTAGCGCAACGGGTCGACGCCGGCCAGTGGCCGCGGGAGCCGACCGGTCACGATCCGCTCGGCCAGCAGCTTGCCGGTGACGGGACCGAGGGTGATGCCCCACATCCCGTGTCCGCCCGCGACGAACACCCGCGGGTCGGCGCTGGCACCGACCAACGGCAGGCCGTCGGCGGTGCAGGGCCGGGCGCCCACCCACTCGTGCTCGCGCTCGTCGACGTGCGCGCCCTTCAGCAGAGTGCGCGCCTCCGCCACGAGGGCCGCGATCCGACGCGGGTCCAACGGCGCGTCGGCGGGCCGGAACTCCATCATCCCCGCGATCCGCAGCCGGTCACCGGCAGGCGTGCAGGCCACCCGCTGCTTCGGGAAGTAGACCGGCCCCTGGGGCAGGTCGTCCACCTTGACGGTGAACGAGTAGCCCCGACCGGCCTGGACGATCCGCCGTACGCCGACCTGCCGGCCCAGCCGGCCGAGCCACGCTCCGGTCGCCACGACCACGGCGTCGTACCGCTCGCCGGCCAGGTCCACACCGTGACCCCCGGACCGGACGTCGCTGATCTCGGTTGCCTCGAGGATCCGGCCGCCGCGCTCCCGCACCGACGCGGCCAGCGCCTCGACGTACAACGACGGGTCGAGGAACCGCTCGGCCCGGATCCGGATCGCGATGGTGATCTCCTCGGACAGGGCCGGCTCGTCGCTGCGGGCCCGGTCTCCGTCGACGACGTCGAACTCGACCGACTGGCCGCACGCCCGGATGTGCTCGAACTCCTCCAGCAGGGCGTGGCTGTCCTCGACGCTCCGGAAGGCCGCGGTGAACGGCTCGGCCGGGCGGGTGCGCGCGCTGACGCCGCCGGCCTCCAGCTCGTCGAAGGCGGCGAGCGCGCCGTTGTTGAGCGGGATCAGCGCCTGCATCGCCTGCTGCCAGCGCCGGGGCGTGCAGTTGCGGGCGAACTGGAGCAGGAAGCGGATCAGTCGCGGGTCGGCCGTCGGCGGCACGTAGACCGGCGAGCGGGGGTTGAGCACCGCGCCGATGCCGTACTTCAGCACGGACGGCTCGGGGAGCGGAACCGCGATGCTGGGGGTCAGCCAGCCGGCGTTGCCCCAGCTCGATCCGGCGGCGACCGTGTCGCGGTCGAGGACCGTCACGTCGACGCCGGCGTCCTGCAGGAACCAGGCCGTCGACAGGCCGACCATGCCGGCGCCGAGGACGGCGACGCGCTGGGGACGAAGCTCGGAAGTGGTCATGCCTCCATGGTCGTCGCCCGGTCGGTCGCGGCGGCTGGAGGACGAGGACAACTCGGGCCGCCCGGATTGTCGTCTCCCGACAGCCGGCTGCCGGGAAGCATCGACAGCACGGCCGCGCCCGCGCACAGCGCAGCACCACCCCACCAGGCCCACGTGTAGGCGCCGAGCTGGTCCCGGATGACGCCGGCGCCCAGGGCCGCGACCGCCGCGCCGAGCTGGTGGGCGGCGAACACCCAGCCGAACACGATGGTGCCGCGCTCGCCGAAGGCCTCGCGACACAGTGCTGCCGTGGGCGGGACGGTGGCGACCCAGTCCAGGCCGTAGATCACGATGAACAGCACCATGCTCGGATGCACGGCGTCCGCGAGCAGGCTCGGCAGCAGGAGCAGGCCGAGGCCGCGGAACAGGTAGTAGGCGACGAGCAGCGCGCGCGGGTCGAACCGGTCGGTGAGCCAACCGGACGCGATGGTGCCGACGATGTCGAAGACCCCGACCACGGCGAGCAGCCCGGCGGCGGTGGTCGCGGACATGCCGTGGTCGTGGGCGGACGGGATGAAGTGGATCCCGATCAGGCCGTTGGTGGTCGCGCCGCAGATCGCGAAGGCGCCGGCGAGCGCCCAGAAGGCGCGGTGCCGGGCGGCATAGGTCAGGCCCTCGATCGCGCGCCGGGTGGCGCCGCCCTCCGCGCGGGCCGGGGGCTCCCAGTCCGGCGCGGCGCCGTAGGGCGCCACCCCACGGTCCTGCGGATGGTCGCGGACGACCAGCCACACCACGGGTACCACGGCCAGCGCCGCCCCGGCGATGACCAGGGACGCCGGCCGCCAGCCGGCGCCGTCGGCGAGCGCGGCGACGATCGGCAGGAACACCAGCTGTCCGGTCGCCGACCCGGCGGTCAGGATGCCCATCACCAGGCCGCGACGCTGCTCGAACCAGCGGTTCGCGATGGTGGCGGCGAAGACCAGCGCCATCGAGCCGGTGCCGAGGCCGATGAGCACGCCCCAGCACACGAGCAGCTGCCAGGACGCCGTCATCAGCACGCTGCCGCCCGCGCCGAGGGCGACCAGGCAGAGGGCGGCGGCGACCACGCGTCGTACGCCGAAGCGGTCCATCAGCGCCGCCGCGAAGGGTGCGGTCAGCCCGAACAGCACCAGGTTGATGCTCACCGCGAGCGACATCACGCTCGTCGACCAGCCGAACTCGTCGTGCAGCGGCACCATCAGCGCGCCGGGCGCCGCGCGGAACCCGGCCGCGCCGATCAGCGCGAGGAAGGCGACCGCGGCCACGACCCAGGCGGGATGGAGGCCGCGCCGGGTGGCGGGTCGGGTGGGGGTCGCGGTCATGTCTGACTTTCTTGAAGGAAGTTAGAGCGGTACGCTAGCACGCATGGCACTGCGCTCCGACTGGTCGACCGACTTCTGCCCGGTCCGCCGCTCGCTCGACGTACTCGGGGACCCGTGGCTGCTGCTGATCGTGCGCGACGTGCTCCACGGCAGCGGCCGCTTCGACCAGCTGCGCGACAACCTCGGCATCTCCGAGGCGGTCCTCAGCCGGCGCCTGCGGGCGATGCGCGAGGCCGGGCTGCTCGACACCGTCGACTACGTCCGCGACGGCCGCACCCGCCAGCGCTACGTCGCCACCGAGGCCGCCGCCGACCTGCTCCCCCTCCTCCAGCAGCTCGCCCTGTGGGGCGAGAAGCACACCCGGCTGCCCGAGGGCGGCGCCCCCATGGGCCTGCGCCACGAGACCTGCGGCCAGGAGACCACCCGGGCCGAGACCTGCAGCGCCTGCGGCGAGCCGCTGCGGCCCGAGGACATGACCTGGGTCAAGCCGTGGCGCGCCGCCGAGCACCGGCTGCGCGCCGCCGGAACCTGACCCCTACGGTGGGGCCGTGTTCCTCTACGAGTTCGAGGGCCGACGGCCCCAGATCCACCCCGAGGCGTTCGTGGCGCCGACCGCGACCCTGATCGGCGACGTCCGCATCGAGAAGGGCGCCAGCGTCTGGTACGGCGCCGTGCTCCGCGCCGACATCTGCACGATCATCGTGCGCGAGGGCTCGAACATCCAGGACAACTCCGTCGTCCACGGCGCCCCCGACGTCGTCGTCGACATCGGCCCGAACGCCACCGTGGCCCACGCCTGCGTCTTCCACGGCGACACGATGGGCGAGAAGTCGCTGCTCGGCAACGCCAGCACCGTCCTCGACCACGCCTCCATCGGCGCGGGCTCCCTCGTCGCCGCCGGCGCGGTCGTCACGCCAGGCACCACGATCCCCGAGGGCGTGCTCGCGGCCGGCGCGCCGGCCGAGACGAAGCGGCCGATCGAGGGGACGGGTGCGCACTTCTGGGTGGAGACCAATGCGGTCTACTACGCGGAGCTGGCGCAGCGACACCGGGCGGGCGTCGTCGCGGTCGACGGCAACTCCTGACCCGGACACCCGGACCGGCTCGTCGACACCTGACCAGCCGGCCCGTCGGGATCCCCAGGACTCTTGACACATGTCTGACAGGTGAGGACCGTCCTGTCTGACAGATCATCGACCCCGGGGAGGACCCGTGACCGCAACGACCCATGAGTCGGCCAACCGCGACGTCGTCGTGCGCAACCTGGCCGACTTCGCCTCGCTCGCCGTGGTCGGCGACGAGCACACCGTCGTCATCGACGCGCCGCGCATCGAGACCTGCCCGGTGGGCAACACGCTGCGGCGTGGACTCACCGTCCAGGAGTCGATCGCGTTCGAGGCGGCGGCGTGAGCGCGCCCTTCGACCTGCTGGTCACCGACGCCCGCCTGGCCGACGGATCGCCGGTCACGCTGGGGATCCGCGACGGTCGCTACGCCCATATCGGGCCGCGGCCGCCGGTCGATGCAGCGGCGACGCGCACCATCGACGCCGACGGCGGCCTGGTGACCGAGTCCTTCGTCAACGGGCACATGCACCTGGAGAAGGTGCACACGCTCGACCGGGCGGGCGACGGGGCGCTGGCGGCGTACACCTCCGGCAACATGGGCGCCGCGCTGCGCTCGATCGTGCGCGAGGCGAGCGGGGTGAAGCGGCAGTACGACCGGGCCTGGCTCGAGCCCAACATCCGCCGGGCGCTGGACGCCGCGGTCGCGCACGGGGTGCTGCACATCCAGGCCTTCGTCGACGTGGACACGACGGCGCGGCTGGTGGGGATGGAGGCGGTGCTGGCGGTGCGGGAGGAGTACCGGGACCTGCTCGACATCCAGGTGGTGGCGTTCCCGCAGGACGGGCTGCTGCGTGACCCGGGGGCGGCCGAGCTGTGCGAGGAGGCGCTGCGGCTCGGGGCCGACGTGGTGGGCGGGATCCCGTGGATCGAGATGACCGACGCCGACGCGCGGGCGCACGTCGCGTGGGCCTGCCGGCTGGCGGCGGAGCAGGGCAGGCGGGTGGCGATGCTGGTCGACGACGCGGGCGACCCGGGGCTGCGGACCACCGGGATGCTGGCCGAGGCGATGCTCGCGCACGACCTGCGGGGACGCGGCGTCGCCTGCCATGCGCGGGCGCTGGCGACCTACCCGCAGCCGACCGTGCAGCGGCTGATGGACCTCGCGCATGCGGCCGGCCTGGGCTTCGTGTCCGACCCGCACACCGGGCCGCTGCACCTGCCGGTGCGGGAGTTCCTCGACGACGGCATCGCAGTGGCGCTGGGCCAGGACGACATCGAGGACGCGTACTACCCGTTCGGCCGGCACAGCATGCTGGAGGTCGCCTTCCTGGCGGCGCACACGCTGCGCTTCCTCACCGCCGCCGACCAGCGACTGCTGCTCGAGCTGATCACGACCCGGGCGGCCGCCGTGCTCGGCGTCGCGGACCACGCGATCGCGCAGGGCAACCCGGCGAACCTGTGCGTGCATGCCGACGGGCGGCTGCGCGACGTGCTCACCGAGCATGCCCGCCCCCGCTGGGTGGTACGGCGCGGCCGGGTGGTCGCCGAGTCGGAGTCGACGACCCGCCTGGTGCGGTAGCGGACTACCAGTCGGCGCGGCGGACCAGCGCGTACCGGAACGCACCCCGTAGGTGGACCTCGCGGGTCCAGTAGCAGACCGTGCCGGTGCGGCTGATCCCCGTCGCGTCCAGGGTCATCGCCGGCTCGCCCTCGGGCCGGCCGGTCAGCCCGGCGTCCTCAGCCGACAGGCCGTCGGCGCCGGGCCAGACCAGCTCCCAGCCGACCTGCTGCCCCGCCAGGGCCCGGGCGAGCTCGGGCATCGGCGTCGCGGGATCCACCTCGGCCGGGTCCACCCCCGTGAGAACCGGTACGACGTCGCGCGCCACCAGCACCGGCTCACCGTCGGCGGACCACACCTTGGTCGTGCGCAGCACGCCCTGACGCGGCGAGACGTCGTACGCGTCGGCCTCGTCGAGGCTCACCTCGCCGACCTCCGCGGAGACCACCTCCACCGACGGGGTGCGGCCCATCGCGGCGATCAGGTCGGCGCTGTCGAGGCGTTGCTCGAAGCGGGCCGAGATGGCGAGCAGCGAGCTGTTCACCGTGGTGTCGGCGCCCTTGCGGCGGTGGATGAAGCCGCGCTCCTCGAGCCGCACCAGCGCCTCGCGCACCGCCGGCCGGCTGATCTCGAGCGATGACGCGAGCGCGGTCTCCCCCGGCATCGGCCCGCCCCGCTCGGCCGCGTCTGCCCAGAGCCGCTGCAGCCGGCGCTCGACCGGCTCGGGCACCCCCGCGTCACTCACGCGGCCACCCTAGGCCCGGATCCGTGGACGGGTCCGCCTCGGGTCCGCCTCGGGTCCGCCTCGGGTCCGCCTGGGTACGACGAGGGAGGCTCGAGCCGATCCTCAGCCCACCGAGACGATGGCGCCGGCGCCGGTCTCGCGGTCGAGCGAGCGGCCGATGACCATCCGCTGGATCTGGTTGGTGCCCTCGAAGATCTGCATCACCTTGGCCTCGCGCATGTAGCGCTCGACCGGGAAGTCCTTGGTGTAGCCGGCGCCGCCGAGCACCTGGACGGCGTCCGTGGTGACCTTCATGGCGGCGTCGGTGGCGACCAGCTTGGCGATCGAGGCCTCACGGGAGAAGGGCAGGCCGAGGTCCTTGAGCCGGGCGGCGTGCAGCACCGTCGCGCGGGCGGACTGGATCGCGGCCTCCATGTCGGCGAGCACGAAGGCCAGGCCCTGGTGGTCGATGATCCGCTGGCCGAAGGCCTCGCGCTGCTGGGCGTAGGCGACCGCGCGGTCGAGGGCGCCCTGGGCGAGACCGGTCGCGACGGCGGCGATGCCGAGCCGGCCGGCGTCGAGGCCGGCGAGCGCGATCTTGAGCCCCTGGCCCTCGTCACCGAGCCGCTGCTCGACGGGGACCCGGACGTCCTCGAAGCGCACCGTCGCGGTGGTCGAGCCCATCAGACCCATCTTGTCCTCGGGGGCGTCGGCGGACAGGCCGGGGGTGCCGGCGCGGACCAGGAAGCAGGAGATGTCGCCGCGGGCGTCGCCGGTGCGGGCCATCACCTTGTAGAAGTCGGCCTTGCCGCCGTGGGTGACCCACGCCTTGGCGCCGTTGAGGACGTAGGCGTCGCCGTCGCGGCGGGCCCGGGTGCGCATCGCGGCCGGGTCGGAGCCGGCGTGCGCCTCGGAGAGGCAGTAGGCACCGAGCAGGTCGCCGCCGAGCAGCTCCGGGAGCCAGGCGGCGCGCTGCTCGTCGGTGCCCGCGGTGGCCAGGCCGAAGCAGCTCAGCGCGTGGACGGAGACGCCGACACCGACGCTGGACCAGACCGAGCCGATCTCCTCGAGGACCTGCAGGTAGACCTCGTAGGGCAGCCCGCCGCCGCCGACCTCCTCCGGGTAGGGCAGACCGAGGAAGCCGGCCCGGCCGAGCAGCCGGAACACCTCGCGGGGGAAGGTCCCCGTCGCCTCGGCCTCCGCGGCGCGCGGCAGCAGCTCGTCGGTGGCGAGCTGGCGGGCCAGGCGGAGCAGGTCGGCGTGTTCCTCGGACGCCATCAGGCGACGTGCGGGCATCGGATCCTCCGTGCGGTCAGTACCGAAGCAATGATTCTGGTACGGACTACAGTACCCCGTTCGTTGCTAGCCTGCGAGCGTGCAACAGCAGCGAACCCTCCCGGCGCGCACCCGCCAGCGCCGTGACGCGCTGCTCGACGAGCTGGTCGACCTGTTCCTCGCCGAGGGCTTCGCCGGCTTCGGGATCGGCGAGCTGGCCCAGCGCCTGTCCTGCTCGCGCAGCACGCTCTACCTGGTCGCACCCAGCAAGGAGCAGGTCATCACCGCGACCGTGCGGCGCTTCTTCAAGCACGCCGCCGAGCGGATCGAGAAGCGGGTCGCGGCCGTCGCCGACCCGGCGGAGCGGCTGGCGACGTACCTCACCGCCGTCGCCGACGAGCTCGCGCCCGCCTCCCCGCAGTTCTACGCCGACCTGGCCGGCTTCCCACCCGGCGCCGAGGTCTACCGCGCCAACACCGCCCGGGCCGCCGCCCGCGTGCAGGCGCTGGTGAGCGAGGGCGTCGAGGCCGGCACCCTGCGCCAGGTCGACGCGACCTTCGTCGGCGCCGCCGTCGCCGAGGTGATGGACGCGATCGGCGACGGCCGGATCGGTACGGCGACCGGGCTCGACGACGCGCAGGCCTACCAGGCGCTGGTGGACCTGGTCGCGACCGGCCTGCGGGTGCGGGGCTGACGTCACCGGGCGACCGGGCGGGTGATCTTGGCGCGAAGGTCCGGCTTCGGGGCGCCGTCACCACTACCGTGCCGGCATGCGCATCCCCCTCAAGGGCAGCGGCCCGGCCGCGCTCGTGATCGCCCTCCTCGCCCTCCTCGTGGCCGTGTCCGGCAGCTCCTACGCGGCGGTGGTGGCCAACCGGAACTCCGTCGGCACCGCCGCCCTGCGCGACCACGCCGTCACCACGTCCAAGATCGACCAGCACGCCGTCACCCGCTCGAAGATCAGCAAGGGCGCCATCGGCTCGGGCAAGATCCTCGACGGCAGCCTGCGAGCGGTGGACTTCCGCACCGGCGAGCTGCTCGCCGGAGCACCGGGCGCCGCGGGGGCGGACGGCGAGCAGGGCGCGACCGGCGGGCAGGGGGTGGCGGGTCCGCAGGGCCCCGCGGGCCCGCCGGGTCCGGCTGGCCCCGTCGGCCCGGTCGGTCCGATCGGGCCGACGGGACCCGTCGGCCCCCAGGGCCCGGCCGGCACCGAGGGCAGCGCCTACACCTACTACGACCACAGCGCACCCAACAGCATCGCGATCCCGATCCTGATGATCAACACCCCGCAGAACGTCAGCGGCATGCCCTTCACCAAGCTCGGCACCGGACCGTCCTTCCTCGGCGGCAACGGACTCACGTTCACCCGTGCGGGCACGTACCGGATCACCTACGGCGTCGACCTGCAGGTCCCGCTCGCGGTCACCACCCTGGCCGCCTTCGCCACCAAGGGCGGGCTGCCGACCGATCCGGTGGTGCCCGGCAGCCAGGTCAGCCGCACGGTGGGCAACCCGGTCCTGGCCGGTGAGCGCATCGGACAGGACTTCCTCGTCGAGGTCGCCGCCGGCGACACCGTGACCGTCTTCGTGCAGTCCAACCTGCTCGGGACCGTCCGCACCAGCCAGCAGGTCGACGTGGAGCTGGTCGGCTGAGGTTGACCGTCCGCGCGAGCTGAACGGGTCACACTGTCCAGGTGACCGATCTCCTCGCCTCCCTCCTCGCCGGCCGCGCGGGCGGCTTCCGGCCCTCCCCGGTCCGCGACTTCTGGGAGGTGTCGATGGAGCCCGGGATCATCTCGCTGGCCGGCGGCAACCCCGACCTGTCCGTGCTGCCGCTCGACGAGCTGGGCGAGGTCGCGGCCCGGGTGGTCCGGGACCGCGGCCTCGAGGTCCTGCAGTACGGCGGCGGCACCGGCGCGCCCGGCACCCGCGAGGCGGTCGCCCGGACCATGGCCGCGGAGGGCCTCGCCGTCGACCCCGGGCACGTGCAGGTCACCGCGGGCTCCCAGCTGGCGCTCGACCTGGTGGTCAAGCTGCTGTGCGACCCGGGCGATGTGGTGCTGGCCGAGGGGCCGTCGTACGTCGGCGCGATCGGGCTGTTCGTCGGCATGCAGGTCGACGTCGTCCACG
Organism: Nocardioides sp. S5-5; assembly: GCF_054954065.1. Lineage (NCBI taxonomy): Bacteria > Bacillati > Actinomycetota > Actinomycetes > Propionibacteriales > Nocardioidaceae > Nocardioides > Nocardioides sp. S5-5. The sequence goes on along the minus strand of NZ_CP199913.1, from coordinate 455,063 downwards.
TGCCGATCGACGACGACGGCCTGCGCCCGGACGCACTCGAGGAGACGATCGCGCGGGTGCGCGCCGAAGGGCGGCGGATCAAGGCGCTCTACACGATCCCGAACTTCCACAACCCCAGCGGCGTGACGCTCGCGACCGGCCGGCGGCCCGAGGTGGTCCGGATCTGCCGGGCGGCGGGCATCGCCGTCATCGAGGACAACCCGTACGGCCTGCTCTCCTTCGACGGCAGCGCGCTGCCGAGCCTGCGCTCGCTCGACCCCGACAACGTGATCTACCTCGGCTCGTTCTCCAAGGTGGTCTCCCCCGGGCTGCGGGTCGGCTGGGTGGTGGCGCCCGAGCCGTTGCGCCGGCCGCTGCAACTGGCCTCCGAGGCGACCGTCATCTGCGCGCCGGTGCTCAGCCAGGCCGTCGTCGAGGAGTACGTCCTGCGCCACGACTGGCTGGCCGTGCTCGCCGACGCCCGCCACCGCTACCAGGCCCGTGCCGCCGCCGTCCTCGACGCGCTGGCTGCCGGCGCGGGACCGGACGTCCACTGGTCGGTGCCCCGGGGCGGCTTCTTCACCTGGGTCACGCTGCCGGAGGGCAGCGACGTCCACGGCGTGCTGGACGCGGCCATCGAGCGCCGGGTCGTCTTCGTCCCGGGCTCGGCGTTCCGCGCAGACGGCGGCGGGGGCAACCAGCTGCGACTGGCCTTCTCGCTGGAGCGCGAGGAGGTGCTGGCCGAGGGCGTACGACGACTGCTGGACGCGATCGCCGAGGTCGGCCCGTCCTGACCGCCGGGGCGGCTCTCAGGTGTCCTCGGGCGCCGGACCCCGCGGCGCCGGCGTACCGGCGTGCCGGGTGACGACCTGGTGCAGCGGCAGGGCGACATGGCCGCGGCGGCGCACGCCGGTGGCCGCGTCGACGACATGGAGCCAGACGACACCGGGGACGGCCGAGCGGGCGACCTGAACCCGGCAGCGGCTCGAGATCCCCGGCAGCGTGACGATGTCGCCGGGCTCGAGCTGGGCTGCGGTGACGGTCTCGTCGGTGCCCTCGTGCATGCGGTCTGACACTCCTTCGCTCCGGTCCTCGAAAGGATCACTATATGAAGACTTCTTCAAGTCCTGTTATCCTAGCGGCCCGCTGACGACACGGACCACGAGAGGGGGCATCGCGATGGGCGTGCCGCTCTACCAGACCAAGGCCGAGTTCTTCCGCACCCTGGGGCACCCGGCCCGGATCCGGATCCTCGAGCTGCTGTCCGAGCGCGACCACGCGGTCCACGAGCTGCTCGAGCAGATCGCGATCGAGCCCAGCAACCTGTCCCAGCAGCTCGCCGTGCTGCGCCGTACCTCGCTCGTGGTCTCGCGGCGCGAGGGCACCGCCGTCGTCTACTCCATCAGCGCACCCGAGGTCCGCGACCTGCTGCTGTCGGCCCGCCGGATCCTGGTCGGGCTCGCCGAGACCCGGACCGACTTCGAGGACGAGCTGATGGTCCCCGGCGCCCGATGAACCGTCGATGAGCAACCGGATGCGCGCCGTTCCGACGCGACTCCGCCAGCTGGCGCCACGGCGCGAGGACTGGGCCCAGGCGGACCTGCGCCATGACCTGACGGCCGGGGTGATGGTCGCGCTGGTGGCGCTGCCGCTCGCGCTCGGGTTCGGCGTGAGCTCCGGGGTCGGCGCCGGCGCCGGCATCGTGACCGCGGTCGTCGCCGGCGCGATCGCCGCCGTGTTCGGGGGCAGCCACGTCCAGGTCAGCGGTCCCACGGGGGCGATGATCGTCGTCCTCATCCCGATCGTCGCCGCGCACGGCCCCGACGGGGTCCTCGTGGTCGGCCTGCTCGCCGGCCTGATGCTGCTCGCGCTGGCGATCACCGGCGCCGGCCGGGCGATCCGCTACGTCCCGGTGCCGGTCATCGAGGGCTTCACGGCCGGGATCGCGGTGATCATCGCCCTGCAGCAGCTGCCCGCGGCACTCGGCGTCGAGGTACGTGCCGAGAAGGTGCTCGTCCTGGCGGCGGAAGCGGTCCGGGCCTGGGCCGCGGCCCCGAGCTGGGTGGCGCCGGCGACGGCGACCGGCATCGCGGTACTCATCGTCGCCTCGGCCCGGGTGCGCGCCGGCTTCCCGGCGGCCCTCGTCCTGGTCGTCGTGGCGACCGTCGGGAACGCGCTGCTGACCGACCCCGACGGTACGACGCCGCTCGCGACGATCGGCACCATCCCCTCCGGCCTGCCCGCCCCACACCTGCCGTCGGTCCCGTGGGGCGACCTCGACACCCTCGCGCTCGCCGCCCTCGCGGTCGCCGCCCTCGGGGCGCTGGAGAGCCTGCTCTCCGCCACCGTCGCCGACGCGATGAGCGTCGGGCAGCGCCACGACCCCGACCGCGAGCTGCTCGGTCAGGGCCTGGCCAATGTCGCCAGCCCGCTCTTCGGCGGCATCCCCGCGACCGCCGCCATCGCGCGGACCGCCGTCAACGTCCGGTCGGGAGCACGCTCGCGCCTCGCCGCGCTGAGCCACGCCGTCCTGCTCCTGGTCGTGGCGCTGGTGGCCGCGCGCTGGGTCGGCCAGATCCCGCTCGCTGCCCTCGCCGGCGTCCTCATCGCCACCGCCGTGCAGATGGTGCGGGTCTCGAGCCTGGCGCCACTCCTGCGCGCCACACGCGGGGACGCCGCGACCCTGTTGCTCACCGCGGCCGCCACGGTCGCCCTCGACCTGGTCCTCGCCGTGACCGTCGGCCTGGCCGCGGCCGGCTTCTTCGCGCTGCGCCAGACTGCCACCACCGCGCGGCTGGAGGAGGTGCCACTCGACGACAGCGACCACCACGACGAGGAACGACGCCTCCTCGACGAGCACATCGTCGCCTACCGCCTCGACGGCCCGCTGTTCTTCGCCGCCGCCCACGACTTCCTGCTCGAGCTCGCGGAGGTCAAACGGGTCCGTGTCGTCGTCTTGCGGATGTCACACCTGACGACCGTGGATGCCACCGGCGCCCACGTGCTCGCCGACACCATCGGCCGGCTCGAGCAGCGCGGCGTCAGCGTCCTGCTCTCCGGCACCCGGCCCGAGCACGTCGCCGTCCTCGAGCAGCTCGGCGTACCCGCCCGGCTCGCGCACGAGCGGCACCTGTTCGCCACGACGCCCGAGGCGATCGCGCACGCGCGGCTGCATGCCGCTCGGATCGCGCACGAGCCCGGCTCCACCGTCAGTGCAGGATGACCGGCCGCTCGCCCTGCCCCTCGTCGTCGAGCAGGTGCGACGGCTCGCGCCGGCGCGGGAGGAAGGCGACCGGGATCAGGGTCAGGATCAGCGCCACCGTCGCCACGAGGTACGGCGCCCGGAACGCCTCGGACGGGTCGGCGACGGACTTCTGCTGATTGGTCAGCACGACCGACATCACCGCGACGCCGACCGAGCTGGCGACCTGCTGGAGCACGTTGATCAACGTGGAGCCGCGGGCGACCTGATGCTCGCGCAGCGTCTTCAGGGCCGAGGTGAAGACCGGCATCATCGTGCCGCCCATGCCGAGACCCATGATGAAGAGGAAGACGATGATCTGCAGGTACGACGTATCGGGGTCGGTGCTGAACGCGAGGCCGCCGACGCCGACGATGATGCCGATGAACCCGAACGGCACGATCCGGCCGACCGGGATCTTGTCGGCCAGCGCACCGGCCAGCGGCATGGTCAGCATGGCGCCGAGACCCTGGGGCGCCACGAGCAGTCCGGCCTTGAGCACGCTCTCGCCGCGGATCTCCTGGAAGTAGGTCGGGACCAGCAGCAGCGCGCCGAAGAACGAGCCCGCGAACAGGAACATCACGATCGTCGCGACCGTGAGGTTGCGGTCCTTGAACAGCCGCAGGTCGAGCAGCGGGTGCTCGGGCCGGAAGGCCCAGAACACGAAGCCGACCATCAGCGCCAGCCCGGCGATGCCGGGCCCGAGCACCTTGGTGGCGGCGACGGTGCCCTCGCCGGGGATCGACGAGACGCCGTACAGGAAGAGCGCGAGACCGGGCGACATCAGGGCCATGCCGACGACGTCGAAGGACTCGCTGGGCTCGGGCGCGTCGGCCGGCAGGGCGAGGAGCGCGTAGGTGATCGCGGCGATGCCGAGGGGCAGGTTGATCAGGAAGATCCAGTGCCACGAGGCGGAGTCGATCAGCCAGCCGCCGACGATCGGGCCCAGGATCGGGCCGAGGAGCATCGGGATGCCGAGGATCGCCATCAGCCGGCCGATCCGGTGGGGGCCGGCCGCCTTGGTCATGATCGTCATGCCCAGCGGCATCAGCATGCCGCCGCCCAGACCCTGCAGCACGCGGAACAGGATCAGCGTCTCGATGCTCCACGCGGTCGCGCACAGCACCGAGCCGAGGGTGAACAGCACGAGCGCCATGGTGTAGAGCCGCTTCGTGCCGAACCGGTCGGCCGCCCAGCCGGTGGCCGGGATGACCGCGGCGAGCGCCAGCGTGTAGCCCGTGATGGTCCAGGCGACCGTGGAGTAGGAGTCGACCTCGAACTCGGTGATGAACGTCGGCAGCGCAACGTTGACGACCGTGGTGTCGAGGATCGCCATGATCGAGCCGAGGACCACCACTCCGGCGATCTTGAGGATCTCCGGGGTGATCCGGTCGTCGTCGACGGGCTCGCCGGTGGGCACTGCTGAGGTGGACAAGGGAGATCCTCCTGGACGGGTCGGGGCGGAGACGATCAGGGCGTCCTAGACAGTACGCCGCCGGTCCGACACCGGGCCCGGCGGCGTACTGGCCGTCGTCAGCTGAGTCGTTCGAGGACCATGGCCATGCCCTGGCCACCGCCCACGCACATCGACTCCACCCCGAACTGCTTGTCGTGCCACTGCAACGAGTTGATCAACGTCGCGGTGATCCGGGCACCGGTCATGCCGAACGGGTGACCCACCGCGATCGCACCACCGTTGACGTTGAGCTTCTCGACGTCGATCCCCAACTGCTGCGCCGACCCGAGCGACTGCACGGCGAACGCCTCGTTGATCTCGAACAGGTCGATGTCACCCAACGACATCCCCGCGTGCTTCAACGCCGCCGGGATCGCCTCCACCGGACCCAGGCCCATGATCTCCGGGGACAGACCGGTCACCGCGGTCGACACGATCCGCGCCAGCGGGGTCAGGCCGAGCTCCTTCGCCCGGGTGTCGGACATGACCACCAACGCCGCCGCACCGTCGTTGAGCGGACACGCGTTGCCCGCCGTGACCGTGCCGTCGGGGCGGAACACCGGCTTCAGGCCCGAGACCGCCTCCAGCGTCGTACCCGCGCGCGGGCCGTCATCCGCGGCCACCACCGTGCCGTCGGGCAGCGTGACCGGGGTGATCTCGCGGGCCCAGAAGCCCTCACCGATCCGCTGCTCGGTCAGGTTCTGGCTGCGGACCGCGAACTCGTCCTGCTCCTGACGCGACATGCCGAGGACCTGCGCCACGTTCTCCGCGGTCTGGCCCATCGCGATGTACAGATCCGGCAGGCTCCCCGCCTCACGCGGGTCCACCCACGACTCCGCACCACCCTGCGACCGCCTGTCCGTCAACGCCTGCGCGTCCGCGAACGCCGGGTTCTGACCCTCCGGATTGTCCGACCAGCCGTTGAAGAACCGACTCACTGTCTCCACGCCCGCGGAGATGAACGCGTCGCCCTCGCCGGCCTTGATCGCATGGAACGCCATCCGCGTCGTCTGCAGCGACGACGAGCAGTACCGGTTGACCGTGACCCCTGGCAGCCGGTCCATGCCGGACAGGACGGCGACCGCGCGGCCGAGGTTGTTGCCCGCCTCACCGGCCGGCTGACCGACGCCGAGGATCAGGTCGGTGATCTCCGCGGGGTCGAGCTCGGGCACCTTCGCCAGCGCCGCCCGCACCATCTGCACGGCCAGCTCGTCAGGACGCATGTCCTTCAACGAGCCCTTCCCGGCCCGGCCGATCGGCGAGCGGGCTGTGGACACGATCACGGCTTCGGGCACGAGGACTCCTCAGTTCAGGGGTGACGCGGCCAAGCGGCGGCCCGCTCAGCACTCCCGAGCAAGGGTACGGCGGCTTCCGACAGGCTCGCGTCGGCGGGCCGGATGGTGGGGAACGGGGGCATGCGAGGGGTCCGGTGGGCGGCGTGGTGGGCGTGGAAGACGTCCTTGACTTCGAACATATGTTCGAACTAGGATGAGCGCATGACCACTCCCGCAGCGCTCGACACGGCCACCACCGTGCTCGCGCATGCCGCGGAGCTGGCCCCAGACGACTGGGGCCGGCTGAGTGGCCCGGACGCGGTGACGGCCCTCGAGGCAGTGGTCGCCGCACGATCGTTCCTGGACGCCGCCCTGCTGCGAGGCATCGCCCGACTCGAGGCCACCGACGTGCTGCGGGAGCTGGGCTGGGCCTCGGTCAAGGACTACGTGACCCATCTGACCGGCGGCCACAAGGGCACCGGCGGCGGGCTGGTCCGCGCGGCCGAGCAGCTGCGGGACCTGCCCGAGGTCCAGGCGGCGCTCGACTCCGGTCGGGTCACGTTGCCGCAGGCCCGGGCGATCGCCTCGAAGGTGCAGACCCTGCCCCGGGTGCCGGAGTTCCGCGCCCAGGTGGCCGGGGCGATGCTCGACCTGGTCGACGTCCACGGCCATGACGCCTCCGACCTGCAGACCGCGTTCGGTGACGTGGTGCGTGAGCTCGACGCCGACGGGTCGATCGTGAACAGCGAGAAGGAGAAGGCGAAGGCCGAACGCGGCGCCCACCACGCCCGCGGCCTGTCGTTCGCCGAGGACGGCCACGGCGGGGTCCGCGTCAAGGGCTACGGCACCGTCGAGGACGCCGAGAAGATCAAGGCGACCCTGCTGCCGCTCTCAGCACCGCTCACCACCGAGCCCGGCGCCTGCGGCGGCGTCAACCGCAAACCCGACCAGGCCTCCTACGACGAGGACGGGGTGTCCACCCAAACCCCCTGCCTGACCCCGGGATGTGGCCACACCGGTCGCGACCCCCGCGATGCCGGTGCCCGGATGTGGGACGCCCTCGTCGACGCCTGCGACCGGCTGACCGCCACCGACGACCTGCCCCGCGACCACGGAGCCCGGCCCCGGGTGATCGTGCTCATCGACCACGACAGCCTCACCCGACAAGTCATCGACGCCGGCCTCGCCAAGCCCGGCCACACCCCCACCGGAGCCCGGCTCTCGGCCACCGCGATCCGGCGGATCGCGTGTGATGCCGAGATCATCCCCGGAGTCCTCGGGGCCGACGGGCAGGTCCTCGACGTCGGACGCGCCCAACGCCTCGTCACGGCCGCGATCTGGATGGCGTTGATCATCCGGGACCGGCACTGCGCCTTCCCCGGCTGCACCCGGATGCCCTTGGCCTGCGACGCCCACCACATCACCCACTGGGCCGACGGCGGCCCCACCAGCCTCGACAACCTGATCATGCTGTGCCGCCACCACCACGTCCTCCTCCACCAGAGCCCCTGGGCCGTCCACATCGACCCCGACACCCGACAACCCGTGTGGACCCCACCGCCGAGAGCCACCCTCGACCGACTCCACGCGGCAGGCGCCAGCTACACACCCACCCGACCACCAGGCACAGCCCCACCCCGGGCCGCCTGATTGTTTCAAGCGGAGGCGATCTCGGCAGTGATCTCCCTCGCTCCTCGAACGCCGCGATCGCCCGCTCGGTGCTGCCGTTCGGGCTGCTGACCGCGCGCCGCAGCGCGACGGGATCGGCGTCCGGGGCGTCGAGCAGGCGGCCGGCGCCGGTGTGCGCCGCGAGCGTGTGGGTGAGGTCGGCCGGCAGACCCAGCCGCCGGGAAGCCGGACCTCAGGAGCCCGGCCAGGACGGCCTAGCCCATCGAGCCACAGCCGAGGAAGGCGATAGTCGTGGGCATGGAGCCATCCTGCCCCGTCTCCGCCCCTGGACGAGCCGCCCGGGCCGGAGTAGGACGGTGGGATGGACATGACCCGGATGCGCCGGTCCCGCGCCCTCGATTCGGTGGGGTACGACGCCGCCCACGCCCGGCTGCGGGTTCGGTTCCGCCACGGTGGGACCTACGACTACCTCGACGTCGAGCCCGCGGTGTTCGAAGGGCTGTGCGCCTCCGCCCATCCCTGGACCGAGTGGCGCGAGGAGGTCCTCGCCCACGAGGTCGAGCGGGTCGGCGACTGACCGCCGCCGACCCGGCTCACACCTCGCGCAACCAGCCCAGAACCAGCTCAGACCCGGCGGAACAGGGCAGCCAGCGCCTGGCCACCACCGATGCACATGGTGACGATCCCGAGCTCCAGATCCCGGCGCACCAGATCCCGCGCCACCCGCAGCGACAAGATCGCCCCCGTGGCACCGACCGGATGGCCGAGCGCGATCGCCCCGCCGTACGGGTTCACCCGCTCCGGGTCCAGACCCGCGTCCCGCACACACGCGACCGCCTGCGACGCGAAAGCCTCGTTCAGCTCGATCGTGCCGATGTCTGCAGGCGTGGTGCCGGTCCTCTCGAACAGCGCCTTCAACGCCAGCACCGGCGCGTAGCCCATCAGCTCCGGCTCCATCGCCGCCGTCGCCACCGCCTCCAACGCCACCAACGGCCGCAGCCCCCGCTCGGCAGCCGCCGACTCGCGCGCCAGCACCACCGCAGCCGCGCCGTCGTTGATCCCCGACGCGTTGCCCGCCGTGACCGTGCCGTCCTTCTGGAACGCGGGACGAAGACCCGCCAGCGTCTCCACCGTGGTGTCCGGCTTCGGGTGCTCGTCCTCGGAGACGGTGTAGGGCCGACGACCGCCGACCTCGACCGGCACGATCTCCTCGGCGAACACCGCCTTCGCCTCCGGGGTCGCGGCTCGACGCTGCGACTCCGCCGCGAACTCGTCCTGCTCGAGTCGGGACACGCCGTACTTCGCGGCCACGTTCTCCGCCGTGACACCCATGTGGATCCCGTGGAACGGGTCGGTCAGCATCATCACCGTGCCGTCGACCAGCGACCGGTCACCGAGCTTGTAGCCACCCCGGGCCCCGAAGTCGTAGAACGGCATCCGGGTCATCGACTCGTCGCCACCGGCCAGCGTGACGTCCAGCCCGTTCCAGCGCATCTCCATCGCCGCCGACCAGATCGCCTGCAGCCCCGAGCCGCACAGCCGGTTGACCGTGTACGCCGGCACGTTGGTCGGCAGGCCGGCCGTGATCGCGACCCGACGTGCGTTGTACGCGTCCGGCCCCACTTGGCCGATGCAGCCCATCACCACCTCGGCGACATCGGCCGCCTCCACGCCCGCACGTGCCAGCGCCGCCCTCGCCGCGACCGCACCCAGCTCGAAACCAGGGACGTCCTTGAACACCCCACCGAAGCTGCCGATCGGGGTCCGCGCCCCGTCCACCAACACGATCTTCTCGTCCGCCATCAAAGCTCTCCGTTCACTCGGTCCAGGCGGTGGTCATGGTGCCACCTCAGCGCAGCCGCCAGACCGGCGGCCGCTTGTCACGGAAGGCGGCGACGCCCTCCTTGATGTCCTCGGTCGTGAAGGCGAGCGCGAGCTGCGACTGCAGCGCGGAGAACGCGTCGGGGCGGTCCGACACGATGTCGAACCACCGGCGAGCGTGCCGACCGCCGTCGTCTCAACTACTTCGGCGCCGCCGGCCTCGGCGTGACGCGCTCGATGTGCCTGGGCCGAGCACCGCGGACTCCGACATCCGCAGGCGCGATGACGTCACCCGAACGGGGGTCAAATCCTGCGCCGAGCGCGGCGTTGACCGCGTCGGGCCTGGCGGTCGGACGGTCGGTGGCGCGAGGGTTTGTCCAGACCCGGACGAACCTCGGCTCGGAGGGCGGGCGAAGGGGATGGACGCGATGGGGCACCTTCTCCAGACTCTGCCGTCATCTTCTCGGGCGGCCGTGGTCCACGTAATTCCCAGGACCTGCCGAAATCGGCGGCAGGCAGCTGAGCGAAACGAGGCAGGAATGCATGCTCTCCGTGCAACCAAGGCACGGCGGCGGCGCGCCATTGCGCTGTCCAGTGGCCTGGCCGTCATGGTCAGCGGGCTGGCGTGGGTGACGACTGCGGCCCCGGCCGCCGCGGAGCCGGGGGACGGCTCACTCACCGTGGCGCTCGCGCGCGACCTGAGCGGCGACGGCATCTACGACCCCATCCTCGACCTGCCCCAGGCGGGGATCGAGGTGAAGGTCAGCGACAGCGTCGGCCACGTGGTCAACGGCGTGACCGACGCCGCCGGCGAGGTAGTCGTCGCGCCCGCCTCCGGCCTGGTCGGCGGGCGGTATCGCGTGGAGACCACCGTGCCGGCCGCGCTCTCCTACCTGCAGCCCGCGCCGGCGTCCGCGACCGGGGCCGCCAACGCGTTCCGGAGCGCGACGAGCTTCATCGACGTCAGCGGCGGGACCGACGCCACCGTGCGGGTCGGGGTCTGGAACCCCGCCGACTACGCCCCACTCAACCCTGACTACGTGCTGGCGATCCAGCCGTCGGCCTCGTCCCCGGGCAGCTCGCGCTCGCTGGTGCGCACCAACTGGACCTACCGGGGCAACGGCAACGGCAACGCGACCACGCCCAACACCCAGAACATCACCACCTTGGCGACCAAGGCGCAGACCGGCTCGGTCTTCGGGCTCGCCGCGGCGCTGGACGAGCGGCTGTTCAGCGCCGCGTTCGCCAAGTCGATGGTGCCCTACGGCCCGGGCGGCTCGGGCGCGGTCTATGTCACCGACATGACCTCGGGCTCGCCGAACGCCAGCCTGTTCGTCACGATCCCCAATGCCGGGTCGACCGCGCACGGCAACATCCCCAGTGGCCGCGACGACGACTTCTACGGCGCGGCCGGCGCTGAGTCCTTGGGTGGCCTGGCGCTCTCCGACGACGAGGCGACCCTGTACGTGGTGAACCTCAACGACAAGCGGCTCTACGAGGTCGACGCCACCGGCGCGACCGGCACCATCACCGGCTCGACCGCCATCGCAGACCCGGGCTGCGTGGGCGGACAGTGGCGCCCCGGAGCGGTGACAGTTCGTGACGGCCAGGTGTACGTCGGCGGGGTCTGCGACGCCTCGGTGTCGTCGAACCGCTCGGACCTGCGCGCCTTCGTGCTGCGCCTCGACGGCGGATCGTTCGACACGGTGCTCTCCCAGCCGCTCGACTTCCTTCGCGGCCAGGCCGAGAACGGCGGCACCGCGATATCTCGTCAGTGGAACACCTGGCGTACCACCTGGTCGCGCACCGGCCTCGACGGGCTGCCGGTGCCGCCGTCTGCCGGTAGCCAGTACAACATCAAGTACCCCACGCCGTTCCTGACCTCGCTCGAGTTCGACATCGACGGCTCCCTGTTCCTGGGCTTCCGCGATCGCCACTCCGACCAGATCGGCATCGCCAGCCTCGAGCCCGGCGTCGCGACCGGAACCGCGGTGTTGCTCAACGCCATCAGCGCCGGCGACGTCAACAAGGCCTGCGTCAACGCCGACGGCAGCTACTCCTGGGAGGGCGTCAACGGCTGCCCGGACAACACCACGAGCATCCCCGACGGTGGCCAGGACCCGGCCGTCATCGAGTTCTTCGCGGGCGACTGGGTCTCCCTGAGCGGCAGCACCACGTCCGGCAACCACCACGAGGTCGCCCAAGGTGGCCTCGCCTTTGCTCCGCGCAACGGCGAGCTGGGCTCCATCGCCATGGACCCGACCGGCCTCGTCGGCACCGGTGGCATCGGCTTCTTCAACACCTCCACCGGCCAAGGCCCCGGCGGCGCCCCCGCCACCCGTGGCTGGCTGGTGAACACCTACCCCGAGTCGTTCGGCAAGGGCAACGGACTCGGTGACCTCGACCTGCTCGCCGAGGCACCGGTCCAGATCGGCAACCGGGTCTGGTTCGACGCGGACAAGGACGGCGTCCAGGACGCCGACGAGCTGCCGATCCCCGGGACCACGGTGAGCCTGGTCGACGACACGGGCGCCGTGGTCGCCACGACCACGACCAACGCTGCCGGTGAGTACTACTTCGGTGGCGACGGCGCGGCGTACCAGGTGGTGCCGGGTGCGTCGTACACCGTCCGCTTCGACATCAGCACCGCGGACACCTCCGGGCTGCCGGGCGCGCCGCCCGTGGCCGGGCTCTCCTACACCACCGCCGACGCCGGGGGCGACGACACCCTGGACTCCGATCCGACACCGGTCGGCCCAGGGATCGCCGAGGTGGCGATCACGGCGCCCCTGACTCCGGGCTCCGTGGACCACACCATCGACGCCGGCGTGGTCATCCCCGCGGTGGTGTCGGTCGGCGACTACGTGTGGGTCGACCAGGACGGCGACGGCCGCCAGGACACCGGCGAGCCCGGCATCCCCGGCGTCGTACTCGTCCTGACCGGCCCCAACGGCCAACCCGTCACCGACGTCTTCGGCAACCCGGTCGGCCCCACCACCACCGACGCGAACGGCGCCTACACCTTCGACGACCTGCCGCCACTACCCGCCGGGGACCACTACACCGTCACCATCGACCAGACCGCCCCCTCCACCCAGACAGCGTTGGAGCCCTACGTCCCCACCCAAGCCGGTCAAGGCGACCACGAGGGCGACTCCTCGACCTGGACCGCCGAGTCCGGCGACCTGACCCAGAACGGTGATCGCGACCCGACCCTCGACTTCGGATTCATCGTGAAGCCGACGCCGGCACAGGCGGGGCAGCCGACGCTGACGACCGCCACGTCGGACGACAAGGTGCTGGTCGGCGCCGAGCTGCACGACCGGGTCACCATCACCGGGTTCACCCCGGGAGGCACCTCCACGGGATCGGCCACGCTCTACGGTCCGTTCTCCTCGCCGTCGGCGGCAGTGTGTACGCCGGACACCCGGGTCGGCTCGGTGCCGTTCACGCCGGCCAACGGGACAGTCAAGACCCCATCGGTCACCGTGACCAGGCCCGGCTACTACACCTGGGTGGCATCGATCAGCGCCGACCAGCTCAACGACGCCGCAACGCACGCCTGCGGGCTGGCAGCCGAGACCAGCCTGGTCCACCGACCGGAGAACAAGGTGCGCCACATCGACACCGGATTCAGCGGAGTCGACCCGTGGGCGGCCGGCCGGGCCGCCGTCCCGGGCTCCCCGAAGCGAGTCAAGGTGCCGGCCTTCGGCCTGAACGCCACCGTCCGGCAGATCGGCCTCACCGGCGTGCGCGCCAACGTCCCGAGCAACCGGAACGCACTCGGCTGGCTGCAGACCTCAGCTCGTCTCAATGACGCGATCGGCACGACGGTCGTCGTCGGCCACGTCTCCGACAACCACGACCGTCCCGGTGCCTTCTACCGCCTCAAGCAGCTCAAGCGCGGCAAGGTGGTCAAGATCAAGGGCAACGACGGCAAGACCTACCGGTACAAGGTCGTCACCAAGAAGCGCTACCTACGGACCAAGCCCCTCCCAGAAAGCCTGTTCTCGATGACGAGGGGCCCGCGGCTGCTGCTGGTGACCTGCACCAACAAGATCACCCGTCCCAACGGCCGGTTCCACTACCGCGACAACCTGGTGGTCACCTTGAAGCCGGTCAAGAAGTAGGTTCCGAGACAGCGACGGCCGCTCCGCCTCGAGCGCGCCGTCGCCCCAGGGTGGCCCCGACCGAACCCCTACCGGTCGGGGCCATCCACCTGCAGACCTGCTCTTCAAGCCGGCGTTCCTCGTCTCCTACCTCTCCCAGGTCGTGACCCTCGACCCCGAGGTGGGGCCGTCGGTTCTCGTCCTTCCGCAGCGGCATCACCGGCCTCGACACGGAGAGGCAACCTCCGCCGGCCACCCGCGCCGGATCCTCGTGAGCGTCGGGCAGCGGTGCGGCGGGGAGCACTCAGCTCGCGCCGGTCTGCTGCGAGTCCTCCCGTCGCACCGCTGCCTGCGCGATCCGCACCAGCTCGTCCGCGTGCGCACCCGGTCGGCGCTGTCCCAGCCGCACCGCGGAGATGGGCCGCCACAGGTCCAACTCGTGACTGACCTCGGCGAGGGTTCCGGTGCTCAGGTAGGTCGAGACGGCGCGGACGGACACCACCGCCGGGCCCAGGCCGGCAAGTGCGGCGCCGACCAGAGCGGCGGTGGAGCCGGCCTCGAAGGCCACCCGCGGCGTCGCGCGCAGGGCGCGCTCGAAGGTATCGCGCGTCCCGCTGCCCTCCTCGCGCACGACGTACTCCATGTCCAGCAGCGCCTCACGCGAGAGCGGTGTGGAACGACGCGCCCATGGGTGGCCGGGTGGCGCGACGATCGCCAGCCGGTCGCGCCCCAGCGTGGTGACATCCAGGTCGCGCGGCATCAGCGCGGTCTCGATGAACCCGACGTCCACCTCCCCGGCTCGCACCATCGCTGAGACCTGCTCGCTGTTGACCACTCGCAGCTGCGGATGCAGCTCGGGAACCCGCGACCGCAGCTCGGCCATCCACAACGGCAGCATGAACTCGGCGACCGTGAGGCTGGCCGCGACCGCCAGGCCCGCCCGCCGCTCCAGGGTCAGGGCGTCCAGGCTGGCGCGCATCACGTCGACCTCGTGCAGCACCCGCCTCGCCCACGCCGCCACGGCCTCACCGTCGACACTCAGCGCCGACCCGCGCGCGGAGCGCACCACGAGCTGTAGACGCCACCGCGCCTCGAACTCGCGGATCCGCTTGCTGGCGGCGGGCTGGCTGATACCGAGCTCTCGCGCCGCGGCGCCGATGCTCCCGAGGTCCTGAAGCGCGACGATCAGGCGAGCACTCTCGAGGTCCAGCTCCGGCAGACCCATAACCAAACCATATGCCCTGCCCGTCTTCCGGCCTCTACTGACCACGGCCGGGTTCCGCAAGCGTGGACCCATGCTGTCCGAGATCCCCGCCGCCAGCGGTGCGCGGCGCACACGAGCACTCCCCGGGGCGACCTCGTTCCTCATCCCGCTGGTCGTCGCGGTAGCCGCGTGGGGAGTCAACCGCTACCAGCCCCTGCTGAGCGCGCTCCTCGTCGCGCTCGCTGTCGGCGCAGTGGTCGCCAACACTCCCGGAGCCAAGATCGTCAACGCGTCCGCCATCGCGGCGCGCGCCAAGGTCCTCCTCCGCTGCGGCGTCGCGCTGCTCGGCCTGCGCCTCGCGCTGTCCGACATCGCCGCCCTGGGCTGGTTCGGCGCGCTCGTCATCCTCGCCACCGTCACGGCGACCTTCAAAGGCACCCAGTACGCCGGGCGACGCCTCGGCCTCGACGAGGACCTCACCCAACTCATCGCGGCCGGCTTCTCGATCTGCGGCGCCGCCGCCATTGCCGCGGTGCAAGACACCGTCAAGGCCGCCGAACACAAGGTCGCCCTGGCAATCACGCTGGTGACCATCTACGGCACCGGGGCGCTGATCCTCATCCCGCTTGCCGCCGACGGGCTCGGCCTGGAGAGCACCGACGCCGCGCTCTGGGCCGGCGCCAGCATCCACGAGGTGGCCCAGGTAGTAGCGGCCGCGGCGATCATCGGCGGCAGTGGCTCGGTCCTCGCCGTGGCGATGAGCGTGAAGCTGGGTCGCGTCCTCATGCTCGCGCCCGTCCACCACTCGGTGATGGCCGCCCATCGCGGCACCGCCGGCGGCCACCGCGCCGGGATCCCATGGTTCTTGTGGGCGTTCATGGCCGCTGTCGCACTCAGAGCCACGGAGCTGCTCCCAGCCGGTGCCCTCGACATCGCCACTGCGACCAGCACGATCCTGCTGGCTGCGGGAATGTTCGGCCTCGGGCTCGGCCTCGTCCTCAAGGACCTTCTGCACGTGCCCGCCCGCGCCATCGGCCTCGCAAGCATCGCCACCGTCATCGCCACCGCTGTCCCGCTCGCGATGATCCTGCTTCGCGCCTGACACAGCAGTGACACGAAGGCGGCGGCGTCTCGAGACACGCGCCCCTCCTGACTGACGCCGACCGACCTCCGATTCCGCCGACCGCGACCAGGACCCAAAAGCAGTGAGCCCGAACCCACATCCGTGGGTCCGAGCCACGCCGATGTCCTGAGACATCACACTGGAGCCGCCTGTCGGAATCGAACCGACGACCTAATCATTACGAGTGATTCGCTCTACCGACTGAGCTAAGGCGGCGTGCCACCCGAGGGCGACCGCGGAAGCATACCGGCGTCGAGGAGATGACGGCGAATCGGCCAGTTCAGGCAGCGGGTACGACGCGCTGCTCCAGGTGGGCCTGGGGGCTGCCGCACCAGCAGGTGAAGTGGACGAGGAAGCCGTCGGGGCGGTTGTCGAGACCGGTCAGCTGGTCGGGGAAGATCAGCTCGCGGCGGCCACAGGACGGACAGTCGTGGATGAACATGGAGGCCTCCTTCGGGCTTCTCAGGTGGGGTATCTCCATGGTCCGCGGTGGTGAGGTCTAGCTTCGCTAGGTCCGGCGAAGCCGGAATGTTGAGTCAAGTTCTCAAGCGGCGGCTCCGGCGGTGATGAGTTCGTTGATGGCTTGTCGGTAGCGGCGGTCGGCGGCGTGCAGGTGGCTTGGGTGGTCGGGGTCGTCGAGTTCGGCCAGGCCGGTGCGCAGGACACGGTCGTGGATACAGGTCAGGAACTTGGCATCTCGTAGGCCGGTGTCGGTGAGGTGGTAGCGGTTGGTGTGCGGGATACGGACGATCAGACCGTGGATCCGTAGTCGGCGCAGGTCGTAGGTCATCTGTCCGGGGGTGATCGTGGTGTCGAGGAGTTGGCTGACCCAGCCGCGGAGGTCGCGGTTGGTGAACCCGTCGGGCAGGAGCCGGAAGATCAGCAGAGCGGTGAGCAGAGCTTGGGCTCGGGGGTCGGCGAACCGGAGTCCGGCGACCCGGGTGCCGGTGTCGGTGGTGACGGGGTTGTTGACCGCGGCGAAGGCAGTATGTCCGCGGCAGGGATCGTGACTGAGTCGTTGGACGTCGAGCAGACGTCGGTTGGCGGTGAAGCCGACCTCGCACAGGGCAGGCAGGTTGGTCAGTCGTCTCCCGATCCGGAAGTCGTAGCTGTTGTTGATGGTGGTCTCGGTCCGTAGCGCTCTGCCTTCCTTGTGGTACTGCTTGATCTGGGTGTGCTTGTAGTCCACGTGCAGGCTCGGAGTGACCTCCTCGGTGATCACCCTGGTCCGGAACCGGCCGGGGGTCGGGCGTTTCTTCCCGGAGAAGATCCGGCGCTCGAAGATCAGCGAGACTTGGTTGGGGCGGCCGATGTCGAGGTTGTCGCGGATGACCTGCTCGAAGAAGATCCGACCTGACAGTGGCCGGTCCAGGACCTGGGTCAGTGAGAACTCCGCTTGCAGCACCGAGAGGTCGTAGCGGTATCCGGCGGCACGGTCCGTCTGCGTGTAGGGGTGGGGCACGAGGGCCAGCCACTTGCGCAGCAGCGCGTCGATCTGGGCGGGGCCCAGGCTGGAGCAGATCGCCTGCACTCTCGCGACATCGGCGGGCTTGATGGCCCCGAACGCGTTATCCAACGCGGTGAACCCAATCCCGGCCTTGGCGGCCTGCTGCTTGGCCCACTCGTGGCCGTTGATACACAGCTTGGCGTTGTAGGGGAAGTAGGAGCAGAACTTGAGGAAGAACGGACCGAAGTCGGCATCGACGGCGTAGATGTAGAAGTGGTTGACCATCCCGGTGGTCTTCACGATCCACGGGTAGGAACGCCCCTCGGCATTGCGGCGCTTCTCGGTGCGGAACAGACTGGTCTTCTCCTGCGCCCGGCCGATGAACAACACGCCTTCGGTGTGTCCTGCTGCGATGAACCGGGCCAGGTGCTCGTGCATCACCTCGTCCTTGCGTTGGCCCTTGACGAAGTCGATCCACGGCACACCCTGATCGAGTGCGAACCGGCGGATCGCGGTACTGAAGGCGTCGGTGATCTTGCCCAGCGGCGCGGTCGAGGCGATCGGGAGCCCGAGTTGTCGCTGGACGTAGCCCACGATCCCGCCCGCGTGCTGAAGCTGCGGGACGTAGACGTTGAGGTACATCCGGTCGATGCATTCGATCTCGAAGACCGTGTGCTCGGCCAGCACATCGGCCACGGTGCGAGGTAGTTTCATGACAAGGCTCCGGTCAGGCGGGACGGCTCCCACCGAGCCAACCACCGCCCCGGAGGCGGTCACAACACGAAGCCTTCGGACTTCGTCACCCGTCGACCGGAGCCGCCCCGCCCACCGCAACCACGACATGACTCGTCGGGCTGGGGCGAAGCCCCGTTAGGGGTAGGCTCTCTTTCCTGACACTTCCATAGGGATTCCCTAGAGGTGAACCGATGCTGTCGCTGCACCAGCTGACCTGCTTCCTGGCGACCTACGAGCACCGGTCGCTGACCCGGGCGGCGGAGGAGCTGGGCTACGCGCAGCCGTCGGTCTCGGAGCAGGTCCGGGGGTTGGAGAAGTCGCTCGGCGTGCAGCTGTTCCGGCGGGTGGGGCGGGGCGTGGTGCCGACGACGGCGGCGGACACCTTCCGGCCGCACGCGGAGAAGGTGCTGGCGGCAGCCGACGACGCGCAGCGGGCGGTGGCGAGCATCCGCTCGCTCGAGACGGGGACCATCCGGTTCGGGATGTTCGGCGTCGCGCGGCTGTACGGCGGCGCGGAACTGGTCGCCGACGTGCTGGATCGCTATCCGGGGGTGCGGGTGGAGTTGGTCGGCCGGCACTCGATGGACGTGCAGGAGAACCTGCGGCGCGGGCGGCTGGAGGCGGCGATGATCGCGGTGGCGGGCCTGTCGAGCGAGGGCATGTCGATCACGCCGATCGCGCGCGACGAGCTGGTCTACGTGTCGGCCGACCCGAGCCGGCTGACCGCACCGGTGACAGCGAAGCGCCTGGCCGAGGCGGACCTGGTGATGGCGGAGAGCACCTACCGCGACTCCGACTCGGCGCGGATCGTGCTGCGGCGGATGCTCCACGAGGCCGGCTACAACCCGGGCACCCGGATCGAGGTGGAGGACGTCGAGACCGCGATCGAGCTGGTCGGTCGCGGGCTGGCCGACACGGTGACCAACAAGGGCGCGGCCGTGCAGCTGGTGCCACGACTTGCGCCGAACGCCGGCTGGGTGTCGCTGCGCCCGCGGCTCTACGACACGATGGCGATCGTCCACCGGGCGGCGGCGACGCTGTCACCTGCCGCCCGGCTGATGATCGAGCTGGCGACCCAGCGGATCCAGGGGATCATGGAGCCCCTGTGAGGCGCCAGGCTCAGCAGGTCAGCCCGTCCGTCGGCACCGTGCCGTCGATGAGGTAGGCGTGGACGGCGTCGTCGATGCAGCTGTTGTCCTTGTTGTACGCCGTGTGCCCGTCGCCGTCGCGGCTCACCAGGACACCCGACTCGAGCTGGCCGGCCATCGCCACCGCCTCGGCGTACGGCGTGGCGGGGTCGCGCGTCGTACCCAACACCACGATCGGGGCAGCGCCGGAGCCGTCGATCTTCAGGTCCGGCTCGTCGGTCGAGGTGAACGGGATGCCGTCGCAGGCGGTGAGGCCCCAGGCGAAGACGTCGCCGAACGTGGGCGAGGCCTTCTCGAAGTCGGGGACGTTGTCGGGGACCTCGTCGGCGGTGATCGACCAGGGGTCGTCGAGGCAGTTGATCACGGAGATCGCCTCGAGGCTGTTGTCGGTGTAGGCGCCGTTCTCGCGTGAGCCGTAGAAGTCGGAGAGCTGCAGCAGCGTCGAGCCGTCGCCGTCGAGCGCCTGCTGGAGTCCGTCGTCGAGGTAGGGCCAGTTGTCCTTGCTGTAGAGCGGCAGGATCAGGCCGTAGAACGCGAGCCCGACAGTGAGCTCGCGCCCCTCGGGGTCCTTGGTCTTCAACGGCGTGGCGTCGATGCCGGCCAGCAGGTCCTTGATCGTCTTGAGGCCGGCCTCGACGGTGTCGCCGAGGAAGCAGCCGCCCTCCTCGACGCAGCTCTGCAGGTAGGAGCGCAGCGCGGTCTCGAATCCCTTGGCCTGGCTGAGCGCGCCGTCGCGCGCCGACAGGGACGGGTCGACGGCACCGTCGAGGACCATCCGGCCGACCTTGTCGGGGAACAGCTCGGCGTAGGTCGCACCGAGGCGGGTCCCGTAGGAGAAGCCGAAGTAGTCCAGCTGGTCCTCGCCGAGCGCGGCACGCAGCACGTCCATGTCGCGGGCCGCCTCGACGGTGCTGACGTGGCCGCCGACGGCTCCGGAGCGGGCCTGGCAGCCGGACCAGAACTCCTCGGAGTTCTCCTTCGCGGTCTCGACCTCCTCAGGAGTGTCCGGGTCGGGGTCGGCCGCGACGTAGGCGTCGAGGGCATCGTCGCTCAGGCAGTCGACAGGGGCGGAGTCGCCGGTGCCGCGGGGGTCGAACCCGACGATGTCGTACGACGCCCGCAGCGTGTCGGCGAAGTAGAAGTCGGCGTCCTTGGCGGTGTCGGTGCCGGGGGCGCCGGGGCCGCCCGGGTTGACGACGAGGGAGCCGATCCGGTCGCCGGTGGCCCGGGTGCGCTCGACGGCCAGCTTGATCGAGCCGTCGCCGGGGCTCTGGTAGTCGATCGGGACGTCGAGGGTGCCGCACTCGTCCTGGTCACAGCGGGTCCAGGTGATCTGCTGGCTGTAGAAGTCCTCGAGGCTGCGCCCGTCGGGTCCCTCGGTGGAGGCGGCGTCGGAGGCCTTGTCGTCGCCCGCGGCCTTGCCGTCGGAGTCGTCGCCCTTGAGCAGGACGATGCCGACACCGACCGCGCCGGCGAGCACCAGCGCCCACACGGTGACGACGGCGACGATCAGGGTCCGCTTGCTCACACTCAGCTCCTCGGGATCGGCTCAGGTCACCGCTGCGGCGCCTGCAGTGCCACCATCATCGACTCCAGGGCCAAGGCCACCGGCACGTTGAACTCCAGCATCTGCTCCCGGGCGGCGAAGATCCACCCGATCCGGCGCAGGTTGAGCTCGGGCGTGGCGCCGTCCACGATCGCCTGGACCTGGTCGCGGATCTCCTCGTTGACCAACGCGCCGGGCGCGCCGCTGGCGAGCGCGATCGCGTCGCGGTAGACCGACATCAGGTCGGTCAGGCCGCGGTCGACGACGTCGAGATGTCGCCGCTTGGCGCGGGTGCGCTGGCCCTTCTCGAGCGCGGCGAGGGCCGGACCGTACTCGCGCGGTCGCCGCCCCCGCTCGACCACGCCGTACGCCGCGTCGAGGTCGACCTTCTCCCGCGCGTCGAGCTCGGCGGTGATCGCGTCGGCCTCGTCCTTCGCGGTCGACGCGAGCCGGGTGGCGGCGTCCATGCAGCGACCCAGCGAGGTCAGCCGAGCCGGCATCGCGACCACCTCCTGGCGCCGGGTCCGCACCGCCTCGTCGAACGCCAGCGCCCGGGCCCGGCCGATGTGGCCCTGGCTCGCCCGGGCGGCGTACGACGCCAGCGGCTCCGCCACGCCCCGCGCGACCAGGAAGCCGGCGACCTCCTCGGCCGTCGGCGTCGAGAGGGTCACCAGGCGGCAGCGGGACCGGATCGTCGGGAGCACGTCCTCGACGGTGGGCGCGCAGAGCATCCACAGGGTGCGGCCGTTGGGCTCCTCGATCGCCTTGAGCAGCGCGTTGCAGGCCTGTTCGGTGAGCCGGTCGGCGTCCTCGACGATCAGGATCTGCCAGCGGTCGCCCATCGGGCTCAGCGACGCCCGGCGGACCAGGTCACGGACCTCGTCGACGCCGATGGAGAGCTTCTCGGTGCGTACCACCGACACGTCGGCGTGGGAGCCCGCGAGCACGGTGTGGCAGTCGTGGCACCCGTCGGGGCAGTCGGGGCCGGCGCCGCCCTGGCGACACTGCAGGGCCGCCGCGAACGCGATCGCCGCGTTGGACCGCCCCGAGCCCGGCGGGCCGGTGAACAGCCAGGCGTGGGTCATGCCCTGCCCCGCGACCGCCTGTTCGAGGGCGGTGATGACGTGGCGCTGCCCGACCAGGGTGTCCCAGACGGTCATGACCCGCTCCTCGTCGCCTGCACGAGCAGCGGCTCGACCCGGCTCGCGACCTCGGCGGCGATCTCCTCGATCGGTGCTCGCGCGTCGATGACCGCGTAGTGCTCCGGGTTGCGGGCGGCCAGGTCGAGGAAGGACTGCCGCACCCGCTGGTGGAACTCCAGTCCCTCCCCCTCGATCCGATCGCGTCCCTCGAAGCGCGCCAGGCCGGCTGCCGGCTCCAGGTCGAGGACGACGGTCAGGTGGGGCCGCAGGTCGCCGGTCGCCCAGCGCGAGACGTCCTCGAGCTCGTCGCGGTCCAGCGCCCGTCCGGCCCCCTGGTAGGCGAGGGTCGAGTCGACGTAGCGGTCGGTGACGACCACCTCACCGCGGGCCAGCGCCGGGCGGACCAGGGTCTCGACGTGCTCGGACTTGTCGGCGAGGTAGAGCAGGAACTCGGTCTTGTGGGCCAGCTCCCCGGTCTCGGGGCTGAGCACGATCCGGCGCATCTCCTGGCCGACCGGGGTGTCGCCCGGCTCGTGGGTGAGGCGTACCACGTAGCCCGCCTCGGTCAGCCGGTCGTGGAGCAGTCGCGACTGGGTGGACTTGCCGCCGCCCTCGCCGCCCTCGAAGCAGACGAAGACGCCGGTGTCGGCGTACTGGCCGGGCCAGCGCTGGTTCGGGCGGGTCGTCACGGAAGCAACCTAGACGACGCCCCCGACGCGCGCCGTCCGGAGGTCGAGGAGGTTGCCCCGGCCACCGTCACGAGACCACCCGAGAAGGTGCTGGGACTGCCCGGGACAGTTCCAGCAGCACCTCGCCGCGTGTCGTGACGGTCGCTACGCGACCTCCTCGACGTCCGGCGGTCACTTCTTCTTGGCCGCCTTCTTCGCAGCGGTCGTCTTGGCCGGAGCCTTCTTGGCCGGAGCCTTCTTGGCCGCCGTCTTCTTCGCGGCGGTCTTCGTCGCCCCGCGCTTGGCGGCCTTCTTGGCCGGACCCTTCGCCCGGCGCTCGGCGAGCAGCTCGGCGGCCCGCTCGGTGGTGATCGCCTCGACCGAGTCCTCCTTGCGCAAGGTGGCGTTGTACTCACCGTCGGTGACGTACTCGCCGAACCGCCCGGCCTTCACCACGATCGGCTGTCCCGACACCGGGTCGTTGCCGAGCTCCTTGAGCGGCGGGGCCGCGGCGGCGCGGCCGCGCTGCTTGGGCTGGCTGTAGATCTTGAGCGCCTCGTCGAGGGTGATCCCGAAGATCTGGTCCTCGCTGGTGAGGGAGCGGGAGTCGGTGCCCTTCTTGAGGTACGGGCCGTAGCGGCCGTTCTGGGCGGTGATCTCCTCGCCGTCCTCACCCACGCCGACGACGCGCGGCAGCGACAGCAGCTTGACCGCGTCGTCGAGCGTGACGGTGTCGAGGGACATCGACTTGAACAGCGAGCCGGTCCGGGGCTTGGCGCTCTTGGGCGCGTCCTCGGGCAGCACCTCGGTGACGTAGGGCCCGAACCGGCCGTTCTTCGCCACGACCTGCAGGCCGGTCTCCGGGTCGACGCCGAGGTCGATCTCCTCGCCCGCGGGGTTGGCGAGCAGCTCCTTGGCCTTCTCGAGCGTCAGCTCGTCGGGCGGCAGGTCGTCGGGGACGTTCGCCCGCTTGCCCGCCGGGGCGCCGTCGTCTCCCGGACCCTCGAGATAGGGCCCGTACTTGCCGACCCGCAGGTCGATTCCGTCCTCCGGCTCACCCACCGGGAAGGTCGCCAGGGCCTTGGCGTCGATGTCGCCGAGGTCGTCGACGAGCCGCTTGAGGCCGGCGAGGGTGTCGGAGCCGTAGTAGAACTCGGTCAGCTCGGCGACCCGGCTCTTGTCGCCGCGGGCGATGTCGTCGAGGACGTCCTCCATGCCGGCGGTGAACTGGTAGTCGATCAGCCGGGTGAAGTGCTCGGTCAGCAGCCGGACCACGGAGAACGCGATCCACGCCGGCACCAGCGCGGTGCCCTTCTTGTAGACGTAGCCGCGGTTGAGGATGGTCCCGATGATCGAGGCGTACGTCGAGGGCCGGCCGATCTGTCGGTCCTCGAGCTCCTTGATCAGCGTGGCCTCGGTGTAGCGGGCCGGTGGCTTGGTCTCGTGGCCGTTGGCCGACAGCGAGGCGGCGGAGACGGGGTCGCCCTCGGCCAGGTTGGGCAGCCGGGTCTCCTGGTCGTCCTTCGCCGCGTTGTCGTCGGTGCCCTCGACGTAGGCCTTGAGGAAGCCGTGGAAGGTGATCACGCGGCCGGAGGCGGAGAACACGACGTCCTCGCCCGAGGACGCCGCGCCACCGAGGCGGATCGTGACGGACTGGCCGACGGCGTCCTTCATCTGCGAGGCGACGGTGCGCATCCAGATCAGCTCGTAGAGCCGGAACTGGTCGCCGGTCAGCCCGGTCTGCGCCGGGGTGCGGAACGAGTCGCCCGCGGGCCGGATCGCCTCGTGCGCCTCCTGGGCGTTCTTGACCTTGCTGGTGTAGGTGCGCGGGGCGTCGGGGACGTACTCGGCGCCGTACAGCTCCTGGACCTGCGAGCGCGCCGCGCCGATGGCGCTGCCCGACAGCGTGGTGCTGTCGGTACGCATGTAGGTGATGAAGCCGTTCTCGTAGAGCCGCTGCGCGACGCTCATCGTCACCGAGGCGCTCATGCCGAGCTTGCGGCTGGCCTCCTGCTGGAGCGTGGTGGTGCGGAAGGGCGGGTACGGCGAGCGGCGGTACGGCTTGGCCTCGACCGAGCGGACGTCGTACGCCGTGTCGGCCAGCGCCGCGACCAGGTCCTGGGCCTGTCGCTGGTCGAGGTGGACGACGTCGGCGCGGGCCTTGAGCCGGCCGTCCTGTCCGAAGTTGGAGCCGGACGCCACACGAGTGCCGTCGACACTGTGGATCTTGGCCGGGAACATCCGCTGGTCGTGCTTGCTGCCGGCGTCGAAGGTGCCCTCGAGGTCCCAGTAGGAGGCGACCTTGAAGGCCATCCGCTCCTTCTCGCGGTCGACCACGAGCCGGGTCGCGACCGACTGCACGCGGCCCGCGGACAGGCCGGACATGACCTTGCGCCACAGCACCGGCGAGACCTCGTAGCCGTAGAGGCGGTCGAGGAGCCGGCGGGTCTCCTGGGCCTCCACGAGGTCCATGTCGAGCTCACGCGGGTTGGCGGCGGCCTCCTGGATGGCGGCCTTGGTGATCTCGTGGAAGACCATCCGCTTGACGGGGATGTTCTTCGGCTTCAGCTCGTCGAGGAGGTGCCACGCGATCGCCTCGCCCTCGCGGTCCTCATCGGTGGCGAGGAAGAGCTCGTCGGCGTCCTTGAGCAGGCTCTTGAGCTTGGAGATGTGGCTCTTCTTGTCGCGGGGGACGACGTAGTAGGGCTCGAAGCCGTTGTCGACGTCGATCGCGAGCCGCCCCCACGGCTTGTCCTTGATCTTCGCCGGGGTGTCGGCCGCGTTGTTGGGCAGGTCACGGATGTGGCCGATGGAGGACTCGACGACGTAGCCGTCGCCGAGGTACCCGCCGATGGTGCGGGCCTTGGCCGGCGACTCGACGATCACCAACTTGTGGGACACAGGGACCTTCTCTACTACTCGTGCGCTGCCTGATTCGGCGGTTCACGGTAGCGCGTGTTGTCCAACGAGCGTTCTCCCGGCGTCCACCGTGGTCGTCCGGCCGCCCCGGTGGTCGGGTGGCCGCGAGCGCCGGCGAGCTCGAGTCAGCCCACCTTGATCTGGTCGATGACCGCCTCGTTGGCGCTGATCAGGTCGTCGTGACCCAGCGCCGCCATGCCGATGTAGATGCCGTACGACGCCGGGTCGCCGGTGTCGACGACGATCACGTCGGTGAGGTCCCCCTCGACGGTGACCTCGGGGTCGGTGACCCGGACCTCGGCGGAGATCCGGTAGCCCGGCTTGCCGTCGACGGTGACCTTCTCGTTGACCTTGTCGGTGCGGCCGGTGAAGCCGCGGTAGACGTTGTCGCTGCCCGTCAGGCACTGCATCACGACCTCGGCGGCGGTCGCGACGTCGTCGAACCCGTTGGCCCGCGGGAGCGCACCGACGCCGGTCAGGCTGATCCACTTGTCCTCGACCTGTGTGTACTGCAGCACGAACGCGTTGGCGAACCCGAAGGAGACCTGGTCGCCGGTCGCGAGCTCGTACGCCGAGTCGCGCGGGATCGACAGGCCGCCGCCGGTCAGCTGCGCGGCGGCCGGGTCCGGGTCCTGGGCGGGCTTCGGGGAGCCGCCGGTGCATTGGATGCCGGTGGGCTTGACGGTGCTGGACGACTGGTCGGTCGGGTCCGCGGACTTCTCGCCCTGCGAGCTGTCGTCGTCGGCCTTGCGCTCGCCGTCGTCGTCACCGGTGAGGGCGCGGATGCCGAAGAAGCCGCCCACGCCGAGCAGCACCAGCGCGACCACCGCGGCGATCACGATGACGACCGTCTTGTTGCCACCGCCGCCGCCCGGAGGCGGGGTCGGGCTCCACTGCTGGGGATAGCCGTAGCCGATCGGCGGAGCAGGTGGCGCGGGCGGGGCGGGCGGCGCGGGTGGGGTCGGTGCCGCGCCGTACTGGGTCGGCGCGGCGGGCGGCGGCGTCGCCGGCGTCTCGGCCGGACGCGCGCCGCCGGAGGGTTGGGTGGTGGTCATCTGGCTCCACGCCTGACCGTCCCAGTAGCGGTAGGTGTCGGGCGCGCCCGCGGGGTCGGGGTACCAGCCTGCGTTCGTCACGGGGATCAGCCTACGAGTCGACCGGAGCCGACGGCGCCAGGAAGCCCTCGGCGACCAGCTCGGCGATCTCGGGCAGGTAGACCTCCCGCAGGCTGGCCGGGTCACGCTCCAGCAGGTGCCCGACGGCGTCGACGAGCTGACCGAGCGGCAGCTCGCCGTCGCAGGCGCCCGCGACGGCGGCGACCACCGTGTCGACCTGGCGCGCGCGCCGGAAGCCGCGCTGCTGGCGCAGCACGATCACCGCCGGGTCCTCGGCACCGACCGGCCCGCTGGTCTCCTGGACGACGTCCTCGCGGATCACCAGCCGGGTGTCGGCGTCCAGCGCGCCCGCGGCCCGCGCCGAGTCGGCCCAGGCGGCGATCGCGGGCGCGATCGGCTGCTCGACGTCGTAGGGCCACTCCAGCAGGTCGCGGGTCAGCGCCCCGGCGGCAGCGCCCTCGCGGCGGCGCAGGTTGACCCAGCCGAACCCGATCCCGCCGACGCCCTGCTCCTCGAGCCAGGACAGCCAGGTGTCGTAGCGGTGGGCGTACGACGCGGGGTCGCCGCCCGTGGCCGGGTGGTGGCCGGCGTCCTTGAGCCAGAGCTCGACGTACGACGCCGGGTCGAGCACCTCGCGCTGCACCACCAGCGCGTCGCACTCGTCGGGCAGCCAGGTCCCGAGTCGCTCGTCCCACGGCCGGTCGCGCTCGATCACCCAGTTGGCGAGGACCTGGCACCAGCCGCCGTCGGTGAGGTGGTCGGGCGCGGTGCGGACGATGTGCTCGACGACCTGGTCGCCGGGCAGCCCGGAGTCGCGGTAGACCAGCCGCTCACCGGTCGCCGGCGAGATCACGAACGGGGGGTTGGTGGCGATCAGGTCGAACCGCTCCCCCGCCACCGGCGCGAAGAACGACCCGTCTCGCACGTCGACCTTGTCGTCCACGTCGTTGAGCGCCGCGTTGAAGCGCGCGAGCGCGAGCGCCCGCTGGTTGACGTCGGTCGCCACCACCCGGTCGCTGTGGGTGGCCAGGTGCAGCGCCTGCACGCCGCAGCCGGTACCGAGGTCGAGCGCGCTGCCGACGTCGTGGCGCAAGGTCAGCTGGGCCAGGCTGGACGAGGCCGGGCTGATCCCGAGAACGTAGTCGCCGGTCACCTTCGTGGGGATCCCGTCGAGCCCCGGCGTCAGGTCGCTGACCACCCACAAGTCACCCTCCTCGGAGGCGTACGGCCGCACGTCGAGCCGCGCCGCCACCTCCCCCACGCTCTGCGCCAGCGCGCCCGC
This sequence comes from Nocardioides sp. S5-5, assembly GCF_054954065.1. Taxonomy (NCBI): domain Bacteria; kingdom Bacillati; phylum Actinomycetota; class Actinomycetes; order Propionibacteriales; family Nocardioidaceae; genus Nocardioides; species Nocardioides sp. S5-5. The sequence continues at coordinate 427,225 of NZ_CP199913.1, read as the reverse complement.
GTTCGCCAGCTTGTCGACCAGCCCGGGCAACGCCCGCTCCGCGTCCTCGACCGACACCGCGGTCTGGAGCAGGAACAGCCGCACCAGCGTCGCCAGCTGGCCCCCATCTGCCGTACCGCCGTCCGTCGTACGGCGACGGCCGGGCGTGGTCTCGTTGCGCGACAGCGCCTGGTGGGCCTGCGGGCCGAGCAGCTCACTGACCGCGTCGTAGGTGAAGTCGGCGGCGAGCAGGGCTTCGCGCAGCGGGGCGGCGAGGGAGATCGGCAGCACGGGACAACGCTACGGCGCCGCCGGACCGGACCGCGCGGTACCCGACCCGCCGGCGCCTGCGGGAGCGCAACCGGCAACGCCAAGGCATCGAGTCCTGCTCCTCTTTGTCACCGGGATGACAACGAGGACGGGATCGCAGCCACACCGCGACCTTGTCGCTTGACGGACGTGGCGGACGCAGCCAACGTCGCCATCATGACGCAGACGTCGACAGAGCACGTCCCACAGCTGAAGGAATCGTGATGCGACACACCATCTGCGCCACAGTGGCATCCGCGATGCTCTCGGCGGCTGTTGCCGTCGTTGTACAACAGGCACCCGCCGACGCATGGGTGAGCGCGAACTGCAAGAAGAGCAACAAGAACACTCACTACGACATCTCCGGCTCCTACGCCGCTGCGTCGCAGAAGGCGGTCGACGCCTGGGACGCTACGTCGACGCCTCTGAAGTTCACCACCGCCGGCACGACAGAAATGTTCGTCACCAGCAGCAACTTCGGTGCCAGCGGATATGACGGGATTACCTACACATGGTGTGGAACCGGAGTCCAGACTCAAGCGTCCTACAGTTACTACAACACCTACTACGCCGCCGGGTACAGCGCGGCCGCACGGAAGTCCGTGATGGTCCACGAGATCGGGCATGCGCTTGGTCTCGACCACGCTGGCGCAAACGGCTGCCAGATGCCGATCATGTACGCCACGAGCGCACGCTACTTCAGCTGTGGGTACACCGAGCCGCGGCCCGACGACGTCGTCGGCATCAACGCGATCTACTAGGAACCCGGGAGAAGCGCGATGACCTCGATATCGAAACTCGCGACGGCCGCAGCCGTCCTTGCGCTCACTGTCTCGGCATGCGCCAACCAGACGGAGCACGCCGCAGCGCCCCGGCTAGACAGTGAGCAGGTGGGAGTCAGCAGGACGAGCCTCTACGACTCGTTGGAAGCCTTGGCGAAGGATGTGCCAGTGGTAGCGCACGTTCGCGTCGGAGACGATGCGAACGAGGCCCCCGCCGACGAGGCCGGCGAGAGCGTCGTCCGGGCAACGACCGTGACAGTCACGGTCATCCGGGCGATCAAGGGAACGATCCCCGACGCTGTGCCGGTACGCCTGGTGACCTCGTCGAACGGCGAGTCCGAGATCCCGGCACCACTGATCGCAGGTGCCGAGTACGTCTTGTTCCTCCAGCCCTTCGAGTGGAGACCCGGTGAGGTCACAGGCGTGTGGACGGTTCCGGGCGGAGCGGGTATCTACCACGTCGACGGCCAGGGTGTTCTCACGAACACGTCGCGTGGTCCAGATGAGTTGCCCCCGGTGATCGATTCGCTGGGAACTCTCACGCGAAGCATCTCCTGATCGTCACTGTCCCAATGCCATCGACCTCACCTCACCGCAACAGACAGTCGTGGGGATGGGGCCCGTTCCCGGCCTCCGGGCGCCCAGACCCACTCTCAGGCGGCGACGCGAGCCAGCCGGCCCGCGAGGACCGGGATCACGATCGCCGCCGCGACGACGTGCAGCGCCATCAGGCTGAACGCCGAGGCCGGGTCGAAGCCGAAGGTCGCGTCCGGCACGAGCGAGAGCACGGTGAGCGCGACCGTCGTGCGGACGAAGGTCGAGCGCGGGCGCCGGGCCCGGCGCGCCAGGACGGCGGCCAGGCCCACGCCGACCAGAGCGAAGAAGAGGGTCAGCTGGGTGAAGCCGAGGACCGGGATCGACACGCCGCTCTGGTCGGCGAACGAGACGCCGGCGGCCGAGGCGAGCGCGGCGAGGGCGCTGGTGGCGACAGCCGCGGCGGCCGCGGCGGCGACGCCGTGCTTCCAGACGGTACGACGCGCCGGGGTGCCGGTGACGGTGGTGACGGGGATCTGCGTGGTGGTGGACATCTGCTGCTCCTGAGTGTCGGCGGCGGGCCCGGTGGCCTGCCTGTGCCCACACCACGAACGCGGGCGCCGTCGTACGACAGCCGGCCGAGGAATTCGTCGATCGAGATCTCCGGGGTGGCGGCTGTCGGATCCGTGTGGTGGCGTTCGTGGTGAGGACGGGAGGCGGTCATCGGGACCGCCCGCAACGAGGAGCGACGACATGACGACGTACCTGATGTCCGTACAGGGGCCCACCGAGGTGACCGACGAGTTCTACGGCTACGGGTCGAAGGAGGAGATGGAGCAGTCCTTCGCCGAGACCGGTGCCTTCAACGAGCAGCTGAAGGCCGACGGCTACTGGGTCTTCGCCGGCGGCCTGGCCCCGCGTCGACCGCCACCGTGGTCGACGGGCAGGGCGAGACGCCGGTGATGACCGACGGCCCCTACCTCGAGACCAAGGAGGCGATCGGCGGGTTCTGGGTGATCGAGGTGCCCGACCTCGACGTGGCCCTGCGGCTGGCGGTGGAGGCGTCGCGGGCGTGCCGCGGCAAGATCGAGGTCCGCCCGTTCGACGGGCTCGCCTGACCGCGGCGCCGCGGCGCTACCGTCGTACGGTGACCTTCGCCTTGCCGCCCGCGGGACTGGCCGCCGAGTCGCCGGCGTAGCTCACGACCAGCTTGTGCTTGCCGGCCTTGAGCTTCTTGAGACGGACGACGACCGTGCCACCGGCGAGGGTGCCGGTGCCGACGACCTTGCCCTTCTCGGTGACCGTCACGGTGCCGGTCGCGCCGCGGGCGGAGGTGACGGTCACCTTCAGCCTGCCTCGCTTGCCGACGCGCAGCTTGCCCTTCGCCTTCGCCTTCACCGTCGCGCTCGCCTTGATCGCGGTGATCGTGCCGCCGAGCGAGCTGCTGCCCGACAGCCCGCCCGGCGCGACGCCGCCCGTGCTGCCCAGCCCACCGGGCTCGGTGGTGGCGCCGGTCCCGGAGGACCCGAGCGTGAAGGACTGCCACGCGCCGAAGACGGTGGCGCCGCTGGTCGGCCGGAAGTAGCCGCGCCAGTAGTAGGTCGCCCCGGGCGTGAGCGCCGGGAAGGCGGACTCGTCCCAGGTCGTCCACATCGAGGCGCCGGTGGTGTCGGTGCAGTAGGAGCCGCAGGGCAGCTCGAGCTGCCAGCCGGTCGACTGGTTCGGGCTCAACTGCACCCCGAGGTACCCGCCGACGTGGTTGGTGATCGCGTTGAACGTCGAGTAGAAGCCGTACCGGCTGGTCGCACCGTCCGGACCAGTCGCCGCGTTGATCGTCGACGGCGTGTCGTAGAGGACCTGCGGCCCGGAAGGCGGCTGGCTGCCCCCGTTGAAGACGTAGAGGGACGCGAGCAGGTTGAGGGTGGGGCTGTTGTTCCCGTCCGCGGTCCTGACCGCGATCAGCATGTCGGCGCCCGTGACGGCGTGCGAAGCCTTCACCGGGAACTGGAACTCCCAGTGATGGCCCTGCGCCACGCCCCACAGTCCCGAGTCCTGGTTGTTGGAGTAGGTCCCCGCCGACATGTGGTCCCAGCCGGGGCAGTTGCCCTGTGGGGCGGAGCCGCCCTGGCCGTCGTACCCGCACCGGATCTGCTGGCTGGTGTCGAAGGTGACGCCGTCCGGCAGGTAGATCGTCGGGTAGAAGTAGGTACCTCCCGAGCACGGCATGCCCATGCCGTAGAACGCGAAGTGGATCCAGAACGTCTGCCCGGCCGCCGGGACCCCGCTGTCCGGGTCGGCCCAGTAGCCGGCGTACGCGCCCGCACCCTTCTCGAGGTACGGCGTGCCCTGGATGAGCGAGGGACAGTTCGTGATCGTCGAGTACCGGATGGCGCCGTCGTACCACTTGCCGGGGTCGTCCGCCGACGCCGGGGCAGGACGAAGCAGGCCGGTCCCGAGGAGGAGAGCGACGAGGACAGCGAGATAGCGCAGGGTTCTGGTCACCCTGTCATTGCGCCAGCCGCCGCGGGCCGCCGCGTCAGGGTCCGACCCCAATGTTGGGGCCGGACCCTGACCTGGTCGGTCAGCGGGTGAGCTTGGCCTTCTTCTTGCTCTGCGCGCCGGTGGCGGCGCTCAGCACGACCTTGACCTTGACCGACCTGCTGCGCTGGAGCGCCTTGCGGCCGGCCTTGGTGAGCTTGACGCTCACCTTGGCGCTGCTGTTGACGGGCACGGCGTAGGCACCCTTGGCCACCTTGGCCTTGCCGGCCTTGATCACTACCGTGCCCGAGCAGGCGAGCAGGCCGTTGCCGCAGGAGATCGTGAGCTTCGCCCTCTTGCGCTTCTTGTCCGCCTTGACCTTCTTCTTCGCTGTCGCGGGCGGTTGGGCGTGCGGGGCCAGCTGCGCGTTGGCGCCGACGTCGACGTTGGTGACCCACAGGCTCTCGCGCGGCACCCGCACGATCGCGTTGTTGGTCTCGTCGGTGAACCAGATCGCCCCGTCAGCGCCGTACGTCAGCGCGGTGGGCTCGTAGTTGCCGACCTGGACGACCGCGCCGACCCCCGCCGCGTCGACATGCCCGATACCCTTCGCCGCGCCCACGCTGGTGAACCAGACGTTGCCGTCCGCTCCGGTCACGAGACTGCGGGGCGCCGTACGGTCGCCGGTGCGGATCGTGCCGACCTGGCCGTTGTCGGCGACCCAGCCGATGTTGCCGTCGCCGGGCGAGGTGAACCAGGTCCCGGACGAGGAGCGGCCGAACCAGATCCTGCCGGTCGGGCCGGTCGCGACCGAGTAGGGATAGGTGGCATTCGCCGGGAGCGGGTACGCGACCCCACCGTTGCCCGCGGCGTTGACCTGGATCAGCTTGTCGAAGGACTGGCACCACATCAGTCCGTCGCGGCCCCGGCCGAGGGCACCGTCGCACTCGGGGGCGTTGGCGTCCCAGTTGCTGTTGTTGCCCACGATCTTGGCGATGCCGTCCTCGTCGAACGACATGGTCATCCAGGTCCCGTCGGGTCCGACGCGGACCTCCTCGCCATACGGATAGTCGTACATCCACCCGTACCCGCCGCCCGGGTTGCTCGGGTGGAAGCGAACAAGCTTCTCACCTTGGTCGAAGGCCACCCAGACGTTCCCGGCAGCATCGACGTCCAGATCCATCACCCACCCCTCGCCGTCGATGGCCGGGAGGTTGAACTCGTCGATGGCGCCGCCGGTGGTGATCCGGCCGACCTTGTTCTTGTCACGCTCAACGAACCACATGTCGCCGTTGGGCGCCGTCGTGATCCGCTGCAGGCCCGCAGCGCTGGTCGGCACGGGAAAGACCTGGAAGGCACCCGCCTTCGCGGCCCGACGCGGCGCCGGTCGATGCTCGACCGTCACGTGCGCCGGTTGGCCGCCGGTGTCGTCGGCCGCCGCCGCGGGGAGACCGACCCCCACCATCGAGAGCGCGGGAAGGGCGAGCACTCCGAGTGCCAGGGCCATCGCGCTGCGGGCCCGCGAACGTCGCATCGTCATGGCGCCGACCTACCCGGACCCCTGCTCGCCAAACCCTCGCCACTTCGCGAAGTCAGGCCGGATGCTCCGCCTGGATCCGTGGCCGGGCGCCGGCGCGAGCGGCACCACGGGTGCGGGCTGTCAGTGGATGCGGGCGGCGCGGAGGATGCCGCGGCCGGCGATCTCGGTGCGGTAGCGGTGGGTGGTGCGGGCGCCGTACTCGATCGTGGTGGCGGCACCGTACTCGCCGAGGGTGGAGTCGTACCAGGCGGTGAGCGTCGGGGAGTCGGTCCCGGACGGGTTGCCGACACCGAGGTGGCGGCGCGGGAGGTGCAGGAACCGGACCAGCCGCTTCTCCCACCTCCCGTGGCCGCCGCAACCGATCGCCCGCAGCGGCTGGTGGATCGAGGCGATCAGGTCCGGCTGGACCTGGGTGAGGAATGCGATCATCGCCTTCGTCTCGGGCTCGCTCGCCGGGCGCGGACCGCCCCAGTAGCGGGTGCCGCGGCGGGCGCCCGACCAGCCGTCGGTGGGCCAGTTGCGGTTGAGGTCGACGCCGCGGCCGTTGGTGCGGGTGCCCCGGGCGTTGCCGTCGGGGTTCATCGTCGGCACCACCCAGACCCCGGTGCCCGGCCGCGGGTGGACGTGGTCGCGGATCCAGCGGGCGGTGGCGATGCCGTCCTTCTCGTCGCCGTGCATCTGCCCGAGGACGAGCAGCACCCGCGGCGCGCCCTCCTCGCCCCGGTAGAACGCGCGGATCGGGCGGCCCCGGGCCGAGGTCCCGATCACGACCGACTTCTCGACGTACGACGCCGCGGTCGCCGCCTCGGACGCCGCCGCGATCGGGGCGGAGACGACGACGGCCGCGCCGGCGACGACCACGAGGGTCGCCGCCAGCGCGGCCAGGAGTCGGCGCATCCTCAGGCGGACTCGACCGAGGCAGGCTCCGGAGCGTCGTCGCCGATCGTGGAGACGCGCTGCTTGGAGATGTAGACCGCGGCGAAGATGCCGGCCGCCGCCACCACGGCGATCAGGATCCGGAGGAAGTCGTTCTCGTTCTCTCCATAGGTGAGGCTGACGACGGCGCCGACGATCAGCAGCGACACCAGGTTCATCACCTTGAGCAGCGGGTTGATCGACGGACCGGCGGTGTCCTTGAACGGGTCGCCGACCGTGTCACCGGTGACCGTGGCGGCGTGCGCCTCCGAGCCCTTGCCGCCGTGGTGCCCGTCCTCGACCAGCTTCTTCGCGTTGTCCCAGGCGCCGCCGGCGTTGGCGAGGAACACCGCCATCAGCGTGCCGGTGGCGATCGCTCCGACGAGGAAGCCGGCCAGCGGCCCGACGCCGAGTCCGAAGCCGACCGCCACCGGGGCGAGGATGGCCAAGATGCCCGGCGTGGCGAGCTCGCGCAGCGAGTCGCGGGTGACGATGTCGACGACCCGCCCGTACTCCGGACGGGCGGTGCCCTCCATGATCCCGGGAATGTCGCGGAACTGGCGGCGTACCTCCATCACGACCGCACCCGCCGCGCGGCCGACCGCGTTGATCGCTAGCCCGGAGAACAGGAACACGGCGCAGGCGCCGAGCAGGGCGCCGACGATCAGCTTGGCGTCGTACACCAGGAAGTCCTGGTCCAGGACGGATCCGACCTCGTCGTAGGCGCTCTGCGTGTAGGACGCGAACAGGGCGCTCGCCGCGAGCACGGCCGTGGCGATCGCGATGCCCTTGGTGATCGCCTTCGTCGTGTTCCCGACCGCGTCGAGCTCGGTGAGGATCTGCGCGCCCTCCTCGCTCACGTCGCCGGACATCTCCGCGATGCCCTGGGCGTTGTCGGAGACCGGGCCGAAGGTGTCCATCGCGACGATCACGCCGACGGTGGTCAGCAGGCCGCAGCCGGCCAGGGCGACCGCGAACAGCGCGAGTCCGGTCGAGCCACCCGCGAGCAGCGCGGCACCGAACACGGCCGCGCCGATCACCATCGCCGTGTAGACCGCGGACTCGAAGCCGACCGAGAGCCCGGACAGGATCACGGTGGCGTGGCCCGTCAGCGAGGTCCGGGCGACGTCCTTGACCGGCCGGTGCTCGGTGCCGGTGAAGTAGCCGGTCAGCGCGAGGATCGCCGCCGCCAGCACGATGCCGATCGCAACGGCGCCGGCCGCGAACACCGGCGGCGACAGATCAGCCGTCGCGCCGGAGCCCAGCTCGCTCCACTCGCCGGGCAGGTAGATGAACGCGGCGATCGCGCTCGCGACCGCACCCACCGCGGCCGACATGTAGAAGGCCCGGTTGATGGTCTTCAGCCCGCTCTCGCCTGCCCGCGGCCTGGTGAGGTAGACACCGGCGATCGCCGACAGGGCGCCGATCGCCGGCACGATCAGCGGGAACACCAGACCCTTGTCGCCGAACGCCTGCGAGCCGAGGATCAGCGCGGCGACCAGGGTGACGGCGTACGACTCGAACAGGTCGGCCGCCATGCCCGCGCAGTCACCGACGTTGTCGCCCACGTTGTCGGCGATCGTCGCCGCGTTGCGCGGGTCGTCCTCGGGGATGTTCTGCTCGACCTTGCCGACCAGGTCGGCGCCGACGTCGGCCGCCTTGGTGAAGATGCCACCGCCGACCCGCATGAACATCGCCAGCAGCGCGGCCCCGAAGCCGAAGCCCTCCAACACGTTGGGCGCGGTCTCCTGGAAGACGATGACCACGACGCTCGCCCCGAGCAGGCCGAGCCCGACCGTGAACATGCCGACGAAGGCACCCGTGCGGAAGCCGATGTTCATCGCCGGGTCGCGTCCCTGCTCGTTGGCCGCCGCGGCGACCCGCAGGTTGGCGCGCACGGCCAAGGACATGCCGAGGTAGCCCACCGCCCCGGAGAACCCGGCTCCCACCAGGAAGAAGATCGACCGGGAGATCCGGACCGCCCACTCCGACTGGAGGCCCGTCGCGCCGTCGGCGGTGTGGGCCGGGAGCGCGAGCAGGACGACGAACGCGATGGCCGCGAAGATCGTCAGGGTGCGGAACTGGCGGGTGAGGTAGGCGTTGGCCCCCTCCTGGACGGCCTGGGCGATGCGCTGCATGTTCGGGGTGCCCTCGCCTGCGCGCAGCACCTCCGATCTGAACAGCGCGGCCATGCCCAGGGAACCGAGGGCGATCACGGCCACGATCGCCACGAGGGCGAGATCGCCCCCGGTGACTTCGACATCGACGACGAGCGGATGGGGCATACGACTGCCTCCTGCGGGGGTTCAGGGTCGGCCACGGGGGCCAGGTCTGAGATCGTGCCCGGAGTCTACGCAGACTGTGTCGTAGAACACATGGAGGTTGTGACACGCATCACAATGCATGACCGGCTCGCGGCTGACCCCACGGCGTGGGGCTGAGCGGGTTTCGTCACGCCGCCCGAGAGATCCGGTCGAACGCCGTTCGCAGCCGCGTCACATCCCGCGGCGAGCCCCGCTCAGGCGAGAGCGGCCTCAGCCGAGTCGTGGATGACGAAGACCTTGGCGAGGCCGGTGATCTTGAAGATCTTCAGCAGCCGGTCGGCGTTGCAGACCAGCTCGAGGGAGCCGTCGTGGGCGCGGACCTTCTTCAGGCCGCCGACGAGGACACCGAGGCCGGTGGAGTCGAGGAACTCGACCGCCTGCATGTCGACGACGATGTGGTACGTGCCGCCGGCCACGAGCTCGGTGATGGTGTCGCGAAGCTTCGGGGCGGTGTAGACGTCGATCTCGCCACCCACGGCGACGACGGTGCGCCCACCGACCTCGCGCGTCGACAGTGTCAGATTCACGACCTCACCCCGGGCTAGCCCTATTTCTCCGTCTGGTGGGACTTATCAAACCATGCCCGGCACAGGCACGCGCAAGGAGCGGACATCCCGTCGGTATGCCTGCGCGTCGTGTCGGGGGTCCGAGAGACAATCAGAGGATGACCGCGCAGCCCGATCTCGACGTCGCCCCGACCCGGCGACGCGACCCGGAGGCGCTGCTCGACCGGCTGGTCGCGCCGCCCTCCCGGGCGGACCGGCTGACCCACCGCGAGCGGGTCCCCGCCCGGGCGGCGGCCACGGCGAGGTGGCCCGCGTGGGCCGACCCGGAGGTGGTCGCGGCGTACGCCGCGCGCGGCGTCGCCCTCCCCTGGCGACACCAGGTGACGGCGGCCGAGGCCGCCCATCGGGGCGAGCACGTCGTCGTGGCGACCGGTACGGCGTCCGGCAAGTCGCTCGCCTACCTGCTCCCCGCGCTCTGCGACATCCGCGCCGCCCGCGGTCCGCGCGGGCAGCGCGGCGCCTCCGTGCTCTACCTGGCCCCGACCAAGGCCCTGGCCCACGACCAGGGGGCCGCGATCCGCGACCTGGGACTCGACGTGCGGGTCGCCACCCACGACGGCGACAGCACCGCCGAGGAGCGGGAGTGGACCCGCGACCACGCCGAGTACGTGCTGTCCAACCCCGACATGCTCCACCGCTCGCTGCTGCCCGGCCACGAGCGCTGGCACTCGTTCCTGCGGTCGCTGCGCTATGTCGTGATCGACGAGTGCCACCACTACCGCGGGGTGTTCGGCGCCCACGTCGCCCAGATCGTGCGCCGGCTGCGGCGGATCTGCGCGTCCCACGGGTCCTCGCCGACCTTCGTGCTCGCGTCGGCCACGATCGCGGATCCCGACGTCACGGCCCGCCGGATGACCGGGCTCGACGTGACCGCGGTGACCGAGGACGGCTCGCCGCGCGGCGCGCTGGCGCTCGGCCTCTGGGAGCCGCCGCTGACGTCGTACCAGGGGGAGCACGGCGCGCCGGTCCGCCGGCCCGCCACCGCCGAGACCGCCGACCTGCTCGCCGACCTCGTGGTGGAGGACGTCCGCACCCTCGCGTTCGTGCGCTCCCGGCACGGCGTCGAGACCGTGGCCCGCCGGGCCGGCGAGCTGGTCGAGGAGGTCGACCCGTCCCTGGCCGGACGGATCGACTCCTACCGGGGCGGCTACCTCCCCGAGGAGCGCCGCGCCCTCGAGCAGGACCTGCGCAGTGGGCGGCTGCTCGGCATGGCGGCGACCAACGCGCTCGAGCTCGGCATCGACATCAGCGGGCTCGACGCGGTCGTGGTAGCCGGGTACCCCGGCACCCGGGCGGCGTTCTGGCAGCAGGTCGGCCGGGCCGGGCGCGACGGTGGCGGCGCGCTCGGGCTGTTCGTGGCGCGCGACGACCCGCTCGACACCTACCTCGTCCACCACCCCGAGGCGCTGCTCGGCCGACCGGTCGAGGGCACCGTGTTCGACACGGACAACCCCTATGTCCTCGGTCCCCACCTGTGCGCGGCCGCGCAGGAGCTGCCCGTCACCGTCGCCGACGCCCCGCTGTTCGGCCCACGGACGCGGGAGGTCCTCCGGTCGCTGGTCGAGCGCGGGCTGCTGCGCCGCCGCGCCGCCGGCTGGTACTGGACCGACCGCGGCCGCGCGGCCGATCTCGCCGACATCCGCTCGGCCGGCGGCACGCAGGTCCAGCTGGTCGAGGCCGGCACCGGCCGCGTGGTCGGCACTGTCGACGGCGGCCGCGTCCACGGCACCGCCCACGAGGGCGCCGTGTACCTCCACCGCGGCGAGACCTGGCTCGTCGAGTCGCTCGACCTCGAAGAGCACGTCGCGACCCTGCGCCGGGCCGAGGTCGACCACACCACCACCGCCCGCGAGGTCACCGACATCGCGATCGTCGAGGAGCGCGAGCACGTCGACTGGGGCCGCTGCCGGGTCGCCTTCGGGACGGTCGAGGTGACCAGCCGGGTCACGTCGTACCTGCGCCGGCGCACCCGGACGGGCGAGGTGATCGACGAGAGGCCGCTCGACCTCCCCGCCCGGACCCTCTCGACCGCCGCGGTCTGGTGGACCGTCCCGGACGACGCCGTCGGTGCGCTGCTCGCGGATTCGGGGATGGCCTCGACCGACCTGCCGGGCGCTGCCCACGCCGCCGAGCACTGCTCGATCGGCCTCCTTCCTCTCTTCGCGACCTGCGATCGCTGGGACATCGGCGGCGTCTCCACCGCCCGGCACCCCGACACCGGCGTGCTCACCGTGTTCGTCCACGACGGACACCCGGGCGGGGCCGGCTTCGCCGAGCGGGGCTACCGCACCGCCGCCGCCTGGCTGCGCGCCACCCGGGCGACGATCGCGGCCTGCGAGTGCGCCAGCGGCTGCCCGTCGTGCATCCAGTCACCGAAGTGCGGCAACGGCAACGACCCGCTCGACAAGGCCGGCGCGGTCGCACTGCTCGACGTGCTGCTCCGCGCGGCGACCGACGGCGACGGCTCGTCCGAGTAGCCTGTCGCCATGCTGCTGCTCGGACTGGTCATCCTGGTCGTCGGTGTGATCGCGCTGGTGCTCAGCCTCTTCGGCGCCAGCATCGACTACAAGCACCGGTCCGCCGAGATCCTCAACTGGGATGTCGCTCCCGGGACGCTCGTGCTGTGGGGCGCGGTCTCGACGCTGCTGGTCGTCCTCGGCCTGTGGCTGATGAAGGCCGGCGCGAAGCAGGGCTGGCGGCGCCGCAAGGAGCACAGGCGCCTCTCCGAGCTGTCCGAGAAGCTGGACCAGGTCGAGCTCGATCGACGCCGCGGCGAGCTCTCCGACGACGACGGCTGACCCCACGCGGACACCGGACGCTGCGGACGCCGGGCCGGCGCGGGCAGCGGCGGTCAGGTCGCGGCTCTGCCCGAGCCAGCGGGGTCCGCTGACGCGGACCTCGAGGACGACCTCGGAGCCCTCGACGTGGCAGCTCGCGAGCGCACCACCGTTGGCTCGGGCGACCTCGGCGGCCGCCGTACAGGGATCGCGGCCGGGGTGTCCGGCTCGGCCCCCGGCCAGGGCGGCGGCCCCGGCGAGCGCCGCGAGGTCGGCGGCCGCCTGCGCACGGCGATGGGCGGCCACGATCGCGCCGACCACGCCGGTCGCGGCCCCGACGAGGAGCAGCACCCCCGCCATCGCGACCGTCAGCACCGTGGCGGCGCCGCGCTGGCTCACGGACCTCCTCCCTCGGTGAGCGCGACCGCCTCGGCACGAACCGTCGCGCCGGGAACCGCGCCGAACAGCCCGCCGGGACCACCGATCCGGGCCCGCGCCCGGACCACGATCCGGTCGCCCGAGCGGGTGACCGAGAGCCGGACACCGGCGGGCGCGACCCGCTCGCCCAACGCCACCGCCTCGTCGACACCGTCACCGCGCGCGAGGGCGCGGGCCGTCTCGCGGGCGGCGTCGACGGTGCGGACCTGGGCGACCGCGACCGCGAGCAGCCACACCAGGCCGGCCGTCACGGCGAGGAGGACGGGGAGGGCCAGGGCGAGCTCGGCCGTCACCGCGCCCCGCTCGCCGCGGCGGCGCGGCGGCGCCCACTCAGCCCAGCCCGAGCAGGTTGAGGACATGGTCGAACAGGGTCTTGATCAGCTTGTCGCCGAAGCCGCCGCTGAGCAGCTTGTAGAGCAGGCCGGCGAAGCCGGCGCCGGCCGCGGTGGCGACGGCGTACTCCGCGGTGGTGACGCCCCGCTCCGAGGGGCGGGAGGTGAGTAGGGGCACGGGTCTCTCCGTTCGTCGGCAGCCGCCGGGCGCGGCTGTTTGGGAGTGAGCCTGCGCGGGGCGGCCGACTCCGGCGGTTCGGGGCGGCCCGGCCTGTGGACGGAGACCGGTGGATGGGCGGCCTGGGGACGACGAGTGGCTCGCGGTGGTACGGATGAGGCTCCTGGGCAGGTCAGCTCACGATGCTCGAGGCGAGGGACACCGCGAGCGGGACGATGCCCAGCAGCAGGAAGGAGGGGAGCAGGCACACCCCCAGCGGTACGGCGGCCCGCACGCCGACCGCGCGCGCCCGGTCCTCCGCCTCGGCCCGGGCCCGGGCGCCGAGCTCGTCGGCGAGTCCCTCGACGGCGGCGACCACCGGTGCCCCGGTCCGGTGGGTGCGGGCGAGCGCCCGTCCGAGCGGCCCGAGGTCGGGATCCTCGGCCAGACGGGCCCAGATGGCGGCCACGTCGCCCCCGAGCCGCAGGCGCACGGCAACCGCCGCCAGCCGCTCACCGGCGGCCCCCGGCAGGGCACGGCAGACCAGCTCGATCGCCTCGACGGGCGCGGCGCCCGAGCGCAGGGCGGCGGCGAGGAGGGTGACGACGTGGGGCAGGTCGCGGCGCACCTCTTCGCGCCGCTGCCGCACGACCCGCGGTTCCAGCCGGCCGGCCGCCGCCCAGACGGCGACACCCACCGAGACCCCGGCCGGCAGGGCCAGCGGACCACCGAGGACCACAGCGGCACCGCCTCCGGAGAGCAGTGCCCACAGGACGCGGCCGCGGCGCAGCAACCCGTGGTCACCGATCGTGGACGCCGGCGCCGGCGCGGTCGAGGTGTCCGCGGGCCGCGGCGTTCCAGGACCGAGGAGCAGGCTCAGGCCGGTCAGCAGGCCGACCAGGACCGCCTCAGCCATCGCGCTCGACGTCGCGGGCGAGGGCCTCGATCCAGATCAGGCCGGCGTACCCGGCGGCCAGGCCTCCGGCGAGGCAGGCCAGTCCTGCCGGCTGGCCGATCAGGAAGTGGAGCGGGTCGGCGCCGGTGCCGGAGCCCAGCACCAGCGCGACCACGGGCAGCGCGGCGAGCAGCCGAGCGGTCGCCCGCGCCGAGGCCAGCTCGCCGCCGACCACCCGCCGCGTGCGCTCCACCGCGCGCAGGTCGACGGCCACCCGGGCGAGGGTGTCGGCGAGGCCGTGGCCGGTCCGGTGCGCGACGTACCAGGCGCCCGCGACCACTCGGAGCGCGTCGCCGCCCGGCGTCCTGGCCAGCGTCCGGAAGGAGGCCGCCACATCTCCCCCGGTCAGCGCCACTCGGGCCGCCGGCGCGACGAACGGCCACTCGGCCGCGGCCCGGTCGAGCGCGACCGCCGGGGTCTGCCCGGCGGCCAGCTCCGCCCGCAGCGCGTCGCAGAGCTCGACCACGCGGCGGCGTACGTCGGTCGCGGCCCGGTCGCGGCGGCGCGCGGCGAGCGCCCGGACGACCGCGCTGGTGAGGGCGAGGCCCAGCAGCGGGAGGACCAGCCCCGAGGTCGACCCACCGGCCGCGGTGACCACGGTCGCCGTCGTCGCGGCGGCACCCACGACCAGCAGGACGCGCCGTCGAGACGGCCGGGACGAGGCGGCGGGCAGACGAGCGGGTCCGGGCGCCACGAGGACCAGGGCGGCGGCGACCAACGACGCGACCACGAGCGGGCCCATCACCTCCTCCCGTCGAGCAGGGCGAGGAGACGGCGCGAGCCGGGGCCGGCGGCCGGCGTGCCCGCGGCGTCGAAGGCGACCGCCACCTCGGTGCGGGCCAGGCCGTCGGGGCCGCGGACGACGACCGCGACCTCGCCCAGGCGCCGGCGGCCCGAGCCGCGGTCGCGGCGCACGTGCAAGACCGCGTCGAGGCCGGCGACCAACTGGCTGTGGGCGGCCCCACGGGCCAGTCCGGCGCCGAGGGCGAGCGCCTCGATGCGGGCCGGTACGTCGGCGGCGGAGTTGGCGTGGAGCGTGCCGCAGCCGCCCTCGTGCCCCGTGTTCATCGCGGCGAGGAGGTCGACGACCGCGGCATCGCGGACCTCGCCGACGACCAGGCGGTCCGGGCGCATCCGCAGCGCCTGGCGGACCAGGTCGCGCAGCGCGACCGCTCCGGCACCCTCCAGGTTGGCAGGCCGCGCCTCCAGTCCGACCACCTGGGGATGCGCGGGCCGGAGCTCGGCGGCGTCCTCGACGACCACGATCCGCTCACCGGGGTCGACGGCACCGAGCAGGGCGGCCAGCAGCGTGGTCTTGCCGCCGCCGGTGCCGCCGGTCACCAGGAAGGCCAGCCGTGCCTCGACCACCTGCCGGACCAGCTCGAGACCGGGCTCGGTCAGCGTCCCGGAGGCGTGCAGCTCGGCCAGGCTGAGCCCGCCACGGCGTGGGATCCGCAGCGAGATCGCGGTCCCCGGCTGCGCGAGGGGCGCGAGCAGGGCATGGCAGCGGGTCCCATCGGGCAGGCGGACGTCGGCCCAGGGCGCGGCGTCGTCGAGTCGGCGCCCGCCGCTCGCGACCAGGCGCTGCGCGAGCCGGCGACAGGACTCCTCGCTGGGCAGGACGACGTCGGTCTCCTCGACGCCGTCGCCCCGGTCGATGCGGACCGCCCCCGGGCCGTTGACCAGGACGTCGGTGATCCCGGGCAGGGCGAGCAGCGGCTCGAGCGGGCCGGCGCCGACGACGTCGCGGCGCAGCGCCTCGTAGACCGCCAGCACGGTCGCGTCGCCGACCGGCCGCCCGGCGGCACGCAGGGCGTCGGCCACCCGGTGCGGGCTGAGCTCGCCGGGCGTCCGGGCCAGGCGGGCGCGCACGTCCTCGACCAGCCCCGAGAGATCGGTCTCCGCGATCACGCCGCGACCTGGTCCGCCGGCGCGTCGAGCACCCGCTGCGCCGCCCGCGCGAGCGGCCCGCGCAGCGAGCGCAACGGACCGAACCCGAGGTCGACAGCCTCCGCGAGCCGGTGCTGGTTCCGCATCTGGGCGCGGACCGGCAGCCCCACGGCCCGCGCCACCTCAGCCGCGCCGAACGCGTCGCCGCGCAGCACCACGCCGGGCCCGGCGTGGTCGGCGAACCGGGCACGCATCCGGGCGGCACCGGCCACTCCGACGACGCTGCCGAGGGTCACCACGAGCAGCTCGTCGCAGCGCGCGGCGATCTCGTCGACCAGCGGGTCGGGCGAGCGCGGGAGGTCGACGACGACCACCCGGTGCCCGCGACGGGCGGCCGAGAGCGCCTCCCGCACGGCGAACGCCTGCAGCGTCTGGGTCCGCCCATCGACGTACCACGACAGCACGCCCAAGCGGCCCCGCCGCGGTAGTGCCTCCCGCAGCGAGCGCGCGGAGAGCCGGCCGGTGGTCTGGCACAGCGCGTCCCAGCGGAAGCCGTCACAGCGCTCCAGGCCGAGCATCCGGTCCAGGCCGGGGCCCTGCGGGTCGCAGTCGACGACGACCGCGTCGCCGGACCGCGCGGCCCACTGGCCCAGGGCGCAGGCGAAGGTGGTCGCGCCGGCACCGCCCGTGCCGCCGATCACCCCGATCACCCGGCCGCGGTCGGACTGCTGCTCGGTGAGGTCGGCGAGCAGCTCCACCAGCCAGCCGGCGCAGGTGGGCAGCTCGAGGACGTTCTCGGCGCCGAGCTCGAGGGTCGTGCGGAACAGCTGGTCGGGCGGGCGGGGTCCGCTCACGACATAGGTGCGCGCACGGGACTCGGGGGCGGCCTGGACCATCGCGACCGCGAGGTCGGCGCCGACGAGGACGACCGGCGCGCGGCTCCACGTGACCAGGGCGGTCAGCGGGTCGCGCGCGATCGTCGGGGCCACATCGGCCGCGGCGGCGAGCGGCAGCAGCTCGGCGAGCAGGTCGTCATCGGCGGTCACCACCAGGGGAGGCACGTCCGTGGCGCGGGCGTGCGGGGACGGGAGGGGTCGGTTGCGTGTCATGACGAGGTTGTCGCCACGGTCCGACACGACCATGCGGGGCACCGTGCCCGCCTGTGGACGACGCCCGGCGAGCGCCGGCTGTGGACGCCGAACGGCGGCGTGGGCGACGGGTGGGACGGGTGAGATCCCTAGTAGCGCGTCGCAGCTAAAACGCGGGCTGGGAGTCGCCCAGGCACGCACCTCGCCACGTTGACGCAGCTCGACAGACGACCCGGTATGCCAGCGCTGCGCCGCCTTGCGATGCACGCACCCGGGCACCTCCCAACTCCGCGTCTTAGCCACGACACGCTACTAGGATGGACGCATGGCCTCCGCGGGTACGCCGCCCACCGCCGCGTTCTTCGACCTCGACAAGACGATCATCGCCAAGTCGAGCGTGCTGGCCTTCAGCAAGCCGTTCCAGGCCGGCGGCCTCATCTCGCGGCGCGCGGTGCTGCGCTCGGCGTACGCCCAGTTCGTCTTCATGGTCGGCGGCGCGGACCACGACCAGGTCGAGAAGATGCGGCAGTTCATGTCGCAGCTGACGGCCGGCTGGGACGTCGCGACGGTGCGCGAGATCGTGGCCGACACGCTGCACAACATCGTCGACCCCCTGGTGTACGACGAAGCGGTCCGCCTCATCGCCGAGCACCACGCCGCGGGCCGCGACGTCGTCATCGTCTCGACGTCCGGCAGCGAGGTGGTCGAGCCGATCGGCGCGCTGCTCGGCGCCGACCGGGTCGTGGCGACCCGGCTGAAGGTGGAGGACGGGCGGTATACCGGCGAGATCGAGTACTACGCCTACGCGGAGGAGAAGGCGAACGCGATCCGGGCGCTGGCCGAGAGCGTCGGCTACGACCTGGCGAACAGCTACGGCTACTCCGACTCGGTGACCGACGTGCCGATGCTCGAGGTGGTGGGCCACCCGCACGCCGTCAACCCGGACAAGGAGCTGCGCAAGGTCGCGGCCGCCCGGGGCTGGCCGGTCCTGGTGTTCACCCGGCCGGTCGCGCTGCAGTCGCGACTGCATCTGCCGCCGCCGAAGCCGACCCTCGCCGCCCTCGCCGTCGGGGGTGTCGTCGCGGTCGGCGCGGCGGTGTGGATCGGCGCCCGGCGGCGAGCGCTCAGCGCCTGACCCACCGCCGAGCAGAGACCTGCCCCCAACCGGCCAGCGTTCCCCGTCCCCACCGAAAAGACAACCCTTGAAGGTGGCCGGACACCGGCGTACAAAGGACACCAAGAACTCAAGAGCAACACGTGATCCCGGTACCCACGCGGCGATCTACCCTTCCGAATTGGGCGCTTGCTTCCGGAAGACTTCCGGAGCAGTTGTTGATGATGCACGCCTGGTAGCCACGGTTCACGTGTCAGCGGTGGCACCCGAGACACTCGATGGCTCGGGTGCCACCTGCATTTGCAGGTGCTACTCGATGTCGCGCACCAGCGGGCTCGCCTCGGCGGCGGCCGACCAGGCCTCGACGGCGTACAGCAGCCAGGAGTGCATGCCGGCGCGGCTGCCGCTGGCCCAGCCGCGCAGGTTGGACTCGTACTCGGGGCGCAGGGCGAGGTGCGCGGCCTCCGGTACGACGAGCGACTTCTCGTCGACGCCGCGGGCGGCCGCCACCAGCCGCTCGCTCGCACGAGCCACGATCCCGTTGTGGGAGCCGAACGGCGCGGCGGCGACGATCTCGGCGTGGACGACGGCGGCGACCGCGAGCGCGGGCGCCTCGGTGGGGGCGGTGATCAGCTCGGCGATGCCGCGCAGCCGGGACGCCGACTCGCCGTCGCGGGGTCGGCCGAGCAGCTCGTCGGGCAGCACGCCCCGGGCCGCCACGGTGTGCATCCGGGCCAGCGCCTGGAGCGGCTGGCGCCGTACGACGGGGACGAGGGAGAGCAGCTCGGTGGCCAGGCGAACCGCGTCCGCGGCGACCTCGTCGCCCTCGCCGGCGCGGACCTCGGCGAGCGTGGATGCGGAGCCCTCGAGCACGGCGCTGGCGTGGGCGCCGCGCAGCAGCGACTCGGCGGTCAGCTCCGGGCTGGTCCGGCGCAGGCCGCGGTCACGCAGCACCACGTCGATGCCGTCGCGGGCGCCGGCGAAGCCGGACGGGACGCCCTCGAGGGAGATCAGCCAGGCGTGGGGGTCGGTGGTCACTCGGCAACGTTACTGGCGCGCTCGCGAGCCTCCGTGATCCGAGGGCGCTGCCGCCGTACGCTCGGCCCGATGGCTACCGACTCCACCCCCGACGCACCCGGCCTCTGCTTCGGCAGTGTGGCCGAGGCCTACGACCGCGGCCGCCCCGGCTACCCGCGCGAGGCCGTGGCGTGGCTGACCGGCGAGCAGCCGCTGGCCGTGCTGGAGCTGGGGGCCGGTACCGGCAAGCTGACCGAGCACCTCGTCGCGCTCGGCCACGACGTGCATGCGACCGACCCGGACCCGCGGATGCTCGACCGGCTCGGGACCCGGCTTCCGGAGCTGCGGGTCTCGCAGACCGCGGCCGAGGAGATCCCGGCGGCGGACGCGACGTACGACCTGGTGATCGCGGCGGACGCCGACACCTGGTTCGACAGCGAGCTGGCGCTGCCGGAGATCGCGCGCGTCCTCAAGCGGGGCGGGACGTTCGCGGTGGTGCGCAACGTCCGCGACGAGCGGATCCCGTGGGTCAGGCGGCTCGGCAACCTGATCGGCCACCACACGACCGGGGAGGGCGTGGGCGAGGCGATCGACTCCTCCCCGTACTTCGGGCCGGCCGACGAGACGTCCTTCAAGCACTGGCAGGTCATCGACCGCGCGTCGGTGCAGGATCTGGCACGCTCGCTGCCCGATGTCGCCGGCCTCGAGCTCACCGGACAGGACTCCAGGGTCCGCGAGGTGCTGGCGTTCTACGACGACTTCGGCCGCGGTATGGACGGCATGCAGCTGCCCTGGGTGACCGAGTGCTTCCGCGCCGTCGTCGGGATCCAGCCCAAGACGATCCGCCACGAGCCCGCCGCGACCGGTACGACGGCCGGCGGGCCTGTCGTCGAGCCCGCGGCCGACTCCGCGGTCGGTCCGGACCCGGACCTGGTGGGCGAGGACACCGTCCCCGTGGCGCTGGCGCCCGCCGTCGAGCCGCCGGCCGACGACGACTCCGGCATGCTGCTCATCGACTTCCGCTGACCCGGCTCGCCGTACGGCACCATGGGCGGATGCGGGGTGGACGGTGGTGGCGGCGCGACCATCTGGGCAGCGATGCGGACCGGGCGGCGTTCCGGGCGCTGCACCAGGCGTCGCTGGCCGCGCCCGCGCTGCGCGAGGGCCTGACGACGGCGAGTGCGGAACGGGCGATCCGGCACCTGCGGGCACTGTTGGGCACGCCGGCGCTGGCGATCACCGACACCGAGGCGGTGCTGGCGTGGGACGGGGTGGGCGACCATCACCTCGACCAGGCGGCGGTGGTGGGCCTGCTGGCGATCGAGAAGGGCAGCACCCGCACCCTCGACCGCGACCAGCTCGGCTGCTCGGTCGGCGGCTGCCCGCTGCGCATCGGCGTCGTGAGCCCGCTGGTCGTGGAGGGGCGGGTGCTGGGCACGGTGCAGGCGTTCGCGCCGACGCCGACCGCGGGCCTGGTGCGGGCGACCGAGGAGGTCGCGGAGTGGGTGTCGGGGCAGCTGGAGCTGGCCGAGCTGGACGCCCACCGCAACCGGATGATCGAGGCGGAGGTGCGTGCGCTGCGGGCCCAGATCAGCCCGCACTTCGTCTACAACTCGCTGAACGCGATCGCGAGCTTCGTGCGCACCGACCCCGACCGGGCGCGGGACCTGCTGGTGGAGTTCGCCGACTTCACCCGCTACTCCTTCCGCCGCCACGGCGAGTACACGACACTCGCCGAGGAGCTGCGCTCGATCGAGCGGTACCTGCTGCTCGAGCAGGCCCGCTTCGGCGATCGGCTCCAGGTGACCCTCAACATCGCGCCGGAGGTGCTGCCGGTCGTCGTACCGTTCCTGTGCATCCAGCCCCTCGTCGAGAACGCCGTGCGCCACGGCCTGGAGAGCGTCGAGGCCACCGGGCACCTGACGATCGTCGCCCACGACCGCGGGCACGAGGCGGTGCTCGAGGTCGAGGACAACGGCGTGGGCGAGGACCCGGAGCGGGTACGCCGCGCGCTCGCCGGCGACACCGAGCTCGACTCGGTGGGTCTCGGGAACGTGGACGCGAGGCTGCGCACGACCTTCGGCGACGACTACGGTCTGGTCGTGGAGACCGCTCCGGGTGCCGGGACCAAGGTGATCGTGCGGGTGCCGAAGTTCGCCCCCGGGGTGTCGGTGTGAGCGGGCCGACCGCGGGACTCAGGGTGCTGGTCGTCGACGACGAGCGCCCCGCGCTCGACGAGCTGAGCTACCTGCTCGACGCCGACGACCGGGTGGGCGAGGTGATCGCCTGTCAGTCCGCGACCGACGGGCTGCGGATCCTGCGCGAGCGCGAGGTCGACTGCGTGTTCCTCGACATCCAGATGCCCGGCCTGACCGGGCTCGAGCTGGCCGAGGTGCTCGGACGGTTCAAGCAGCCGCCGCCGGTGGTCTTCGTGACCGCCCACGAGCAGCACGCCGTCGACGCCTTCGACCTGCACGCGGTCGACTACGTCCTCAAGCCGGTGCGGCCCGAGCGCCTGGCCGAAGCCGTACGACGCGTCCTCGGCGGCGCCTCCCCGCCCCCGGCCGCGACGGACGCCCCGATCGCGGTGGAGCGCGGCGGTGTCACCCGGTTCGTGGACCGCGGCGACATCACCCACGTGGAGGCCCAGGGCGACTACGCCCGACTGCACACGGCGACCGGCGAGAGCTACCTGGTCCGGATGCCGTTGACGACCCTGGAGGTGGACTGGGCCGATGCCGGGTTCCACCGGATCCACCGCTCCCTGCTGGTCGCGCTGGCCCACGTCACGGAGGTGCGCAGCGACGCCGGCCGCACATCGGTGCGGATCGGCGCGACCGGCACCGAGCTGCCGGTGAGCCGGCGCCACACGCGCGGCCTGCGCGACGTCCTCGTCCGGCGAGCACGCGGGTCATGACCGAGCGGGTGCGGGTCACCGGGCCTCCGCGGCACAGCCCGGCCGGGCGGGCGGTGAGCCGGCTCGGCGACGTCCACGAGCAGACCGCGCTCGGCGACGTGTACCTCCGCTCGCTGCTCCGCGCCCAGCTCGGCCTGGCCGTGCGCCTGCTCGGCCTGCTGGCCGTGACGCTCGGCGCACTCCCCCTCGTCTTCCACCTCGCGCCGTCGCTCGCCGACATCCGACCGCTCGGGATCCCGCTGCCCTGGCTGGTGCTCGGCGTGCTGGTCCATCCCTGCCTGCTGCTGCTCGCCTGGCGCTACGTCCGCAGCGCGGAGCGCAACGAGCGGGTCTTCGCCGACCTGGTCAGCGACCCCGAGGAGAGCGGCTGATGGAGCGCGCCGACGTCCCGGGCCTGGTCGCCGTCGTCCTGGTCACCGTCGCGACGCTGGCGATCGGCACCTGGGGCCTGCGCTTCTCCCGCACGACCAGCGACTTCTTCGTCGCCTCGCGCACCGTCCGGCCGGGCCTGAACGCGTCGGCGATCGGCGGGGAGTACCTCTCCGCCGCGTCCTTCCTCGGCATTGCCGGGTTGCTGCTGGTCGGCGGCGCCGACATGCTCTGGTACCCGGTCGGCTGGACCGCCGGATATCTCGTGCTGCTGGTCCTGGTCGCCGCCCCGCTGCGCCGTTCGGGCGCCTACACGCTGCCCGACTTCGCCGAGGCCCGCCTCGGGTCACGGACGGTGCGGGCGGCCTGCTCGCTGCTCGTCGTCGGCATCGGCTGGCTCTACCTGATCCCGCAGTTCGAGGGCGCCGGCATCACCCTGCGCTCCGCGATCGGCGCGCCGGAGTGGGTGGGCGTGCTGGTCGTCGCCGCGATCGTGCTCGCCAACGTGACCTCCGGCGGGATGCGGTCGGTGACCTTCGTCCAGGCCTTCCAGTACTGGCTCAAGCTCACCGCGCTGCTCGTCCCCGCCGCCGTGCTGGTCGCGGTCTGGTGGGGCGACGGCCGGCCGGGCGGCACCGTCGGCGGCGCCGGCTGGTCCCACCCCGTCGCGGGCGACGGCGGGGTCGGCCTGTACACGACGTACTCGCTCATCGCCGGGCTCTTCCTCGGCACCATGGGCCTGCCCCACGTCGTCGTGCGGTTCTACACCAACCCCGACGGCCGCGCCGCCCGTCGTACGACGGTCGCGGTGCTCGCCCTGCTGGGGCTGTTCTACCTCTGGCCGCCGGTGTACGCCGCCCTGGGCCGCGTGTACGGCGGCCGGCTGGTGGCCCAGGGCCGCTCCGACGTCCTGGTGCTCGAGCTGCCGCGCGCGATGCTCGACGGCGTGGGTGGCGACGTGCTGACCGGGCTGGTCACCGCCGGCGCCTTCGCGGCCTTCCTGTCGACGTCCTCGGGCCTGGCGATCGCCGTCGCGGGCGTGCTGACCCAGGACGTCACCAGCCGGTTGGTCAACGAGCAGCGGGGCGTCGCGGCGTTCCGGCTCGCGGCCATGGTGGCCGTGGTCATCCCGGTGCTGGCCGCGCTGCTGGTCCGCAACGTCGGCGTCGCCCAGTCGGTCGGCCTGGCCTTCGCGGTGGCCGCGTCGACCTTCTGCCCGCTGCTCGTCCTCGGCATCTGGTGGCGCCGGCTCACCGGCGCGGGCGCGCTCGCCGGGCTGGCGGCCGGCGGCCTCGGTGCCGGCGGCGCGGCGATCACCACCCTCGCCGGCTACGCCCCCGGCGGCTGGGCCGGCGCGCTGCTCGGCCAGCCCGCCGCCTGGAGCGTGCCGCTCGCGGTCCTGGTCATGGTCACGGTGTCGCTGGCCACCGCGGACCGGGAGCCCGCGCACGCCCGCCGGTTCCTGGTGCGGCTGCACACGCCCGAGTCGCTCGGCCGCTGACACCGCCGCCACGGGCACGCCGGCGCCCGCACAGCCTGGGTTCACCGGTCCGCCGCGTAGCGAGCGTCACCAGCTGGGTGCGATCGCACGGCGCGGGGCGCGACGGCGGTCTGGTTGCACCATCGAGCGTCCGCAACGCCGCGAGCGTGCCCGACTGGTGGCGCGCAGTAGCGGCTGATCGGTGAATGCAGGCCAAGACGCACTCCCAGTGAGCTCCAAGCGCCCACGCCTAGGTTCGGCCACCGGCCCGACGGGCCGCCGTCCGTCCCTGCGAAGGAGCCTCTGTGAAGCACCCCACCCGCCTTGTCGCCGCCCCCGCGGCCGTCCTCCTGGCGCTCAGCCTGGTCGCCTGCGGGGACGACCACGAGCGCGTCGTCAGACCGGCCGACGCGACGGCCAGCGCCCCACCCACACCGACGGACATGCCGGACGCGCCGGACATCGAGCCGAGCACCCTCCTCGAGTACCTCGAGCTGGAGGGGATCAAGCAGATCCCGCTCACCCGCGAGGACGACGGCCCGGTCGTCGACCTGCCCGTGCCCGACGGATGGAGCACCACCGAGAGGTACGCCGCGGCCGCGTCGTACGGCGCCATCGTGCTCGACGCCGCCGCCGACCCGGCCGACCCACCGCGGGTGCTGGCGCTGCTGGCGCGGCTGGACGGCGACGCCGACCCGGCCAGGATCCTCGAGTACGCCCCTGGGGAGCTGCAGGAGATCGACGGTCTCGAGCCGATCAACGCGGGCGAGGCCAGCACCCTCGACGGGTACGACGCCGTCCAGGCCAGCGGCAGCTACGACGTCGGCAGCCGCCGGCTCGCCATCGCCCAGAAGACGGTGGTGATCCCCACCGACGAGGCGCTGTACCTGCTGCAACTCAACGCCTATGCGCCGGTGGACGAGATCGACGCTCTCGTCGCGGCGCTGGACGCCATCGACGAGCAGACCACGATCACGCCCGGGTGACGGTCCCGTCTTCGGTACGGCGCACCGCGTCGCCGACCGCGACGGCGTCCCACAGCGTCCGGTCGATCCGCGCCTTCACGGTCGAGCCGCTGGTGGTGCGGACCTTCAAGCGGCGGTACAGATTCGCGCCGTCGTCAGGCCGCGCGACTTCTTGACCACCACGCCTTCCCTGTCTCAGTCATGCGACGAACGTAGCCGAAGGGGTCCTCGATCCCGGTGAACCTTCCCCAAGCCGGCGCCCGGCCCCAGGAGGAAGCGCCGGGTGGCAGCGGTCGGCGGTGTGGTCGGCGTGGTCGCGGTGATCGGCGCCGACCACGCCTTCGTGGAGCAGCTCGCCCGGTCGAAGGGGACGCTGGGCGACTCGGACCGCTTCCGCGACGCCGTGCCCGACGCGAAGGACGCGCTGACGATCGTCTACCTCGACTTCGACCGCGGCGACTGGGCCAGCACGCTCAGCGACGGGGAGCTGAAGCCGGCCGACCTCGCGCCGCTCGACACCGCGAGCATCACCACGACCGCCGCCGGCGAGCGGGAGCGAGTCGTCGTCCGGGTGACCTTCGACGAGTAGCCGGGGCGGCACGGCTCAAGCGGGACGCTCACCTACGCCGGCGGCGCCGCTGCCGCGGGCCGGCGACCGGGGCCCTCTTCGCCGTCGATCACGGCGAAGAGCGGGTGCTGGTGCAAACGGGTGATCTCGACCGAGACCAGGGGCCAGATCGGTAGGCTCTCCAGAGTTCGCCGCAGCTCCTCCTCGTCGTCGGCCACCCACCAGCCGATGTTGCCGACGAGACCATCGACCTTCCACAGCCGGCGCAAGACGCCCTGCTCGTGGAGCTCTCGACCGCGCACCCACTCTCGCGCGACAAGCTCCTCGCGCTCGGCCTCGACCAGCGCATGCACCCGCTCGGTGAAGATCTTGACCTGGAAGTCCATCGTGCCCCTAGCCTCGGCTCTGGATGACGAGTTGGCGAGCGATGACGTTCTTCTGGATCTCGTTCGTGCCCTCGCCGATCAGCAGCAGGGGGGCGTCGCGGAAGTAGCGCTCGACGTTGTACTCCTTGGAGTATCCGTATCCGCCGTGGATGCGCATCGTCGTGAGGCAGATCCTCGACGGGTCGTGGTTCGAGAGCGCCATCTTCCACGTCGAGGTCGGCGGCGGACGGAACCGTGACGCATGGCTGATCACCGACGCAGGCCCACCGGAGCCGGTGCCCACCCGTCAGGCGGGCACCCGTCAGGCGGGCACCCGGGCGAGCGCCGGTGCGAGCGCGCGGGCCCGCTCGACGACCAACTCGACCACCCGCGGGTGCGGGCCGATGACGTCGGCGACGACGCTCGCTCCGGCGGCCAGCGCCTCGTGGCGGGCCGTGCGGTGGAAGTGTCCGGTGGCCAGGAGGTACGGCGACACGGCGTCACCCGGCCGCACCACCTCCGCGAGCCGCGGACCGCGACCGGAGAGCGTGGCGAGGCGGACCGGCGCGCCCCAGGCGTGGGCGAGCAGGTGGGTGGCGGCCTCGAGGTCGGCGGCGGCCGCGGGGTCGGTGGACCCGGCCGCGACCAGGACCACCGGCTGGCCGGGGGTCGCGCCGGCGGCGCGGAGCCGGTCGACCTGGGCGGCGGCGAGCAGCGCGTCGGGGCCGAGCGAGCGGCCGAGGCGGACCTCGCGGTCGGTGGTGGCGAGCACGGCCGGCAGGTCCTGGCGCAGGTGGTAGCCGGTCGAGAGCAGCAGCGGTACGGCGACCGCGGGCGTCTCGACGGTGGCCACGACCTCGGCGAACAGCGGCGCGCACAGCTCGACGTACGACGTGGTGGCGGGCCAGCCGAGGCGCTCCGCGGCGGCGGAGGTCAGGGCCCGGGCGACCTCGTTTCCGGCGGCGGTGCGGGTGCCGTGGGCGACGGCGACCAGGTGGGGTGCCGCCGTAACGTCATTCGTTCCGTGGGTGATCGCCCACGGAACGAATGACGTTACGTCCGGAACCCGCGTCACGGGGTGACCGCCAGCCGGTACCCGCGCTTCACGACGGTCTGGACGCAGCGGGTGCCGAGGGCGGCGCGCAGCCGGGCGACGGCCATCTCGACGGCGTGCTCGGAGCCCGCGGTGCCCGAGGGCAGCGCGGCGAGCAGGTCGCGGCGGGAGACCACGGTGCCGGGGTTGACGAGCAGGGCCTGCAGGACGGCGTACGGCGCCGGCGAGAGCTTCACCTCGACGCCGTCGAGGAGCACGGTGTCGCCGTGCAGGAGCAGGGTGTGGCCGGCGACGTCGAGGCTGGTGCCGCCGGCGCGGGAGGGCAGTTCGACCTCGAGCTGCTTGACCATCGCGGCGAGGCGCGAGCGGTCCGGGTAGATCGACGGCACGCCCCACATCTCGAACGCGGCCGCGGTGACCGGCCCGACGCAGGCGGCGATCACGTCGGCCTGGAAGGCGCTGACCACCTCGTCGCGGTGGCCGGTGGAGGCGGCGGCCTCCATCATCGCGGCGATCGCCGGCGCGGCGGTGAAGGTGACCGCGTCCACCCGGCGCTCGGCGATGTCCTCGATCAGGCCGAACATCGGCTCGGGGTCGGCGGCGCCCTCGACCCGGTAGACGGCGACGGTCGTGACCTCGGCGCCGAGCCGGCGCAGCGCGTGGGCGGCCATCGACAGCGACTGGCCGTGCTCCTGGACGACGATCCGCAGGCCGGTGAGGTCGCGCCCGCGCAGGTGCGCGAGGACGTCCTCGAACTCCTCCGACGCCGGCGCCCACAGCTCGCGCAGGCCGAACCGCCGCAGGGCACCGACGCTCTTCGGTCCGCGGGCGAGGATCTCGGCGGTGCCCAAGTGCTTGGTCAGGTCGGTCAGCAGCCCCCAGCGCTCGGCCGCGCCGAACCAGGACTTCAGGCCGATGCCGGTGGTCGCGACGAAGATGTCGACCGGCTGGCCGAGCACTTGCTTGGTGGCGGCGAGCAGTGCCGACTCGTCGATCCGGTTGGGGTCGACCGACAGCGCGGGGGCGTGCACGACGCTCGCCCCGCGCCGCTCCAGCAGCGCGACCTGCTCCTCCGCGCGGCGCGCCGCGGTCACGCCGATCCTGAAACCGGACAGGGGAAGGTCGCTCACGAATCGATTGTCTCGCGCCGCGCCCCGACGACCACCATGCCGTCGACCACCCGGACGTCCCAGGTGGGTACGACGACCGCCGGGTCGTCCAGGCACGCACCCGTGCGCAGGTCGAAGCGCTGCTTGAGCAGCGGGCTCGCGACGAACGGCACCTCGTCGTCGCCGCGGGTCGTGGTGCCGACGATGCCGCGCGAGAGCACTGAGGCCTGCCCGAACGGGTCGAGGTTGGCGAGGGCGAACACCTCGTCGTCGTACGTCCGGAAGACCGCGACGTCCTCGCCGCCGACGAGCGCGACCACGCCGGACTCCCGCTGCACCTGGTCGAGGCGGCACACGGCGGTGCCGAGGGTGAGCGTGGGCGTCGCGGTGCGGGCCTCCTCCTGGAAGGCGACCGCGGGCTCGGGCATGCCGGGGGCGTTGACGAAAGACACGAACCGGCTGAGCTTCTCGGGGTCCTCGATGGTGGCGCGCCACTCGTCGAAGTAGGAGTCGACGTGGCGGTCCATGCTGCTCTCCAACTCCGCGGCCAGCCCGAGCGCATCGTCGACGACGACCTCGCGGACCCGGTCCAGGCCGCCGATCTCGTCCAGCCAGGTGGAGGTGCGCTGGAGCCGGTCGGCGGTGCGGATGTAGTACATGAGGAACCGGTCGAGGCAGCGGATCAGCTCCTCCCGCGTCAGGTCGCCGGCGAGCAGCTGGGCGTGGGCCGGGACGGCGCCGCCGTTGCCGCCGACGTAGAGGTTCCAGCCCTTCTCGGTGGCGATGATCCCGAAGTCCTTCGAGCGCGCCTCCGCGCACTCGCGGGCGCAGCCGGAGACGCCGCCCTTGAGCTTGTGGGGCGAGCGCAGGCCGCGGTAGCGCAGCTCGAGCTCGATCGCCATGCCGACCGAGTCCTGCACGCCGTACCGGCACCAGGTCGAGCCGACGCACGACTTCACGGTCCGCAGCGACTTGCCGTAGGCGTGGCCGGACTCCATACCGGCGTCGACCAGCCGCTTCCAGATCGCCGGCAGGTCCTCCACCCGGGCGCCGAACAGGTCGATCCGCTGGCCGCCGGTGATCTTCGTGTAGAGGCCGTAGTCGCGGGCGACCTCGCCGATCACGATCAGCTTGTCGGGCGTGATCTCGCCGCCGGGGATGCGCGGGACGACGGAGTAGGTGCCGTTCTTCTGCAGGTTGGCGAGGTAGGCGTCGTTGGTGTCCTGCAGGGTCGCGTTGCTGCCGTCGAGGACGTGGTGGTTGAGCAGGCTGGCGAGGATCGAGGCGACCGCGGGCTTGCAGATGTCGCAGCCCCGACCCCGGCCGTGGCCCTCGACGATGTCGTCGAACCGGTTGTAGCCGTGGACCGCGACGACCTCGAACAGCTCCTGTCGGGTCATCGCGAAGTGCTCGCACAGCGACCTGTCGACGACCTTGCCGACCGACGCGAAGTGGTCCTCGACGATCTTCTTCACCACGGTCTTGCAGGAGCCGCAGGTGGAGCCGGCCTTGGTGCAGGCCGTCACGCAGGCCGGGCTGTCGCAGTCCCCGCCGTCGGAGACGGCCGCGACGATCTCGGCCTTGGTCACGTTGTTGCACGAGCAGACCTGCGCGTCGTCCGGGAGTCCCAGCTCGACGCCGCCCCGCGCGGCCGGGAGGATCAGCTCCTCCGGGTTGTCCGGGAGCTCCATGCCGGAGCCGACGAGGGGCCGCAGCACGCCGTACGACGACGCGTCGCCGACCAGGATGCCGCCCAGCAGCTCGTAGCCACCGCTCGCGAGCTCCTTGACGACGAGCTTCTTGTAGATGCCGGCCACGGCGTCGGCGTACACGACCTCGAGGGCGTCCTCGTCGGTCGCGAACGCGTCGCCGAAGGAGGCGACGTCGACGCCGAGCAGCTTGAGCTTGGTCGACATGTCGGCGCCGGTGAAGGAGCCGGCCTCGCCGCCGAGCAGGGCGTCGACGACGACCTCGGCCATCGTGTAGCCGGGCGCGACCAGGCCGTACATCCGGCCACCGGGGGCGGCGCACTCGCCGATCGCCCAGATGTGCTCGTCGCTGGTGCGGCAGTGCTCGTCGACCAGGATGCCGCCGCGCTCGGCGATGTCGAGGTCGGCGGCCCGGGCCAGCGCGTCGCGGGGGCGGATGCCGGCGGAGAAGACGACCAGGTCGACGTCGAGCGGGTTGCGGTCCTTGAGCGCGAGACCGGTGACCTTGTCCTTGCCGAGCACGGCCTCGGTCATCGCGCCGGTGTGCACGGTGAGGCCGAGGGTCTCGATGTGGCGGTTGAGCGTGGAGCCGGCGGCGTCGTCGATCTGCACCGCCATCAGCCGCGGGGCGAGCTCGACGACGTGCGTCTCGAGGCCCAGCTGGTGCAGGGCGTTCGCGGCCTCCAGGCCGAGCAGGCCGCCACCGATGACGGCGCCGACCCTGGCCCTCTTCGACGCCGCGCGGATCGCCTCGAGGTCCTCGATGGTGCGGTACACGAAGACGTTCTTGAGGTCCTTGCCCGGCACCGGCGGCACGAACGGGAACGCGCCGGTCGCGAGCACGAGCTCGTCGTAGTGCAGGTCCTCGCCGGTCGCGAGTGTGATCACCCGCTGCCGCGGGGAGATGGCGACGACCTCGGCGTTGAGCCTGAGGCTGACCCGCGGGTCGTCGTACGCGCCGCCGGGCAGGAAGGACAGCGCCTCGGCACCGCGCTCGAAGAACGAGGTGAGGGCGACCCGGTCGTACGCCGGGCGCGGCTCCTCGCCCAGGATCGTGATGTCGTGGGTCTCGGTGAGCCCGCGCTCGATCGCCGCCTGCACGAAGCGGTGACCGACCATGCCGTGGCCGACGACCACCAGTTGCTTGCGCTGGTTCATGACTCATCAGCCTTTCGTGGCGAGGGCGGGCCGGCTGCTGAGCAGCTGGCGCACCGTGCTGGCGCAACCACCGCAGCCGGTGGTCGCGCGGGTGGTGTCGCGGACCTGCTCGAGCGAGGAGCAGGCGCGGATCCGGCCGGCGGTGACGCCCGCACAGGCGCACACCTCGGCGTCGTCGGGCAGGACGACGGCGCCGTTGCCGCCGTCCCGGGTCCGTTCGGGCAGCAGGAGGTCGCCGGGCTCGTGCGGCCCGAGGACGGTCTGCCGGTCGAAGTGCTGGGTGATCAGGCCGACCCGGGACAGGTCGCCGACCAGCGTGGCGGCGACGATCCGCCCGTCGCGCACGACGAGGCGCCGGTGCGACCCGGAGAGCGGGTTCGCGACCTCGACCACCTCGCCGCCGGCCGCGAGCTCGGCCTCGGCGTCGCCCAGCACGGCGACGTCGAGGTCGGTGGCCCGGAGACGGGCGACGATGCGCGCGCCGTCGTACTTCACGGCCTCGTCGCAGAGGATCCCCGCGAGGATGCCGGCCTGCTCCCAGGCGGGCGGCACGAAGCCGGTGGTGCGGCCGTCGTGCTCCACGCAGTCGCCGAGCGCGTGGACCGACGGATCGGTGACGCTGGCGAGCCGGTCGTCGACGACGACGCCCCGGCGGACCTCGAGCCCGGCGCCACGGGCCAGCGCCGTCGACGGGCGGCCGCCCGCGGTGAGCACGACCAGGTCGGTGTCGAGGGTGACGCCGTTGTCGAGGCGGAGGCTGGGGCCCGTGGGTCCCTCGACGAGCCGGACGGCGCGGGCGCCGGTGTAGACGGCCACGCCGAGCCGCTTCAGGTCACGGGCGAGGATCCGCCCGGCGGGGGCGGTGATCTGCTGGTGCAGGAGGTGGTCGGCACCCTCGACGACCTCGGTCTCGATGCCGCGTACGCCGAGGGCGCGGGCCACCTGGAGGCCGAGCAGGCCGCCGCCGACGACCACGGCGCGGCGGCCGTGGGGCAGCGCGGAGAGCAGGCGCCGGCAGTCGGCGAGCGAGCGGAAGGCGTGCACCGCCTCGTGCAGCGACCCGTCCATCCGGACCAGGCCGCGGATCGGCGGCAGGGACGGGATGCTGCCGGTGGCGAGCACCAGCACGTCGTACTCCACCAGGGTGCCGTCGACGAGCATCACGTCCCTGTGCTCGCGGTCGACGCCGAGTACCCGGGCGCCGAGACGCAGGTCGACGCCGTGGCCGGCGTACCACTGCTCGTCGCGCAGCGTCAGCGCCTCGGGACGGTGCGTCCCCTCCAGCACGGCGGAGAGCAGGATCCGGTTGTAGGGCGCGGTGTCCTCGTCGCCGAGGACGGTGATCGCCATCCGGTCCGGTGCGCCGCGCGCGACCAGCTCCTCGACCAGGCGGGTGGCGGCCATGCCGGAGCCGACGACCACCAGCCGCGGGCGCGGCGCGACGGGTCGGCTCTGCTCCATGCACCCATCGAAGGTCACCGACGTTTCGCGGCCGTGTGCTCGTGTTGCACGCGGATGTCAACGACTCCTCACGGCCTCACCGGCCGCACGGCCTCGCGCGGATCAGGGCCAGCGCAGCTCGCGTCGCAGGATCTTGCCGCTCGCCGTCTTGGGAAGCTCCTCGACGAATACGACCCGCCGCGGGTACTTGTAGGCGGCCATCCGTTCGCGACACCAGGTCACGAGCTCGGACTCGGTCGCGCTCGCGCCGGGCTCCAGGGAGACGAACGCGTGCACCGTCTCTCCGCGATACTCGTCGGGTACGCCGACCACGGCTGCCTCGGCCACGGCGGGGTGGCTGTAGAGCACGTCCTCGACCTCGCGCGGCCACACCTTGTAGCCGGAGGCGATGATCATGTCCTTCTTGCGATCCACGAGGTAGAACCAGCCGTCGGCGTCCATCACCCCGACGTCGCCCGTGTGCAGCTCGCCGCCCGGGAACGACGCCGCCGTGGCGTCCGGGCGGCCCCAATACCCCCGAGCCACCTGCGGTCCGGCGATCAGCAGCTCGCCGACCTCACCCGGCGGCAGCTCGGTCCCGTCCTCGTCGACGATCCGGGCGCGTACCGAGGCGATCGGCACTCCGATCGACAGCGCCCCCGACACCGGGTCGACCGGTGCGCGCAGCTGAGGCGGGACGATGTGGGTGATCGAGGAGGTCTCGGTCAGGCCGTACGCGTTGCGCACGTAGCCGCCGAGCACGGCCTCCACCCTGTCCGCCACCGCGGGTGCGATCGGCGCGCCTCCGGAGTAGATCTTGGTCAGCGACGCGAAGTCTGCCGGACCGACGCCGGGCACGGCGGCCATCGCGGTCAGGGCGGTGATCGCGCCGACGGTGAACGTCGGGCGATGCTCGCGCACCAGGTCGACCATCGCCTGCGGGTGGAACCGCCCGCCGAGCACCAGCGGGGCGGGCAGCAGCAGCGACAGCACGCCGTGCCCGACCAGCCCGGTGATGTGGAACAGCGGCGCGATCGCCAGGATCGCGTCGTCGGCACCGAGCTCCATCCACTCGCGGTAGCTGCGGGCGTTGAACACGAAGTTGGCGTGGGTGAGCTGGGCGCCCTTCGGGTCACCGGTGGTGCCGGAGGTGTAGACGAGGAAGGCCGTGTCGTCGGGCGCGGCCGCCGGCACCTCCACCGGTCGCTGCCCGGCGTGCTCCTCCAGGAGCGCGGTCAGATCGAGCGCGCCCGGGATCGGCGTCGGCTCCCGCTCCGGGAGCACCCGGTCGTCGTCGCGGGACTGGAAGTCGCGGCTCGCGGACACCACGACGACCTCGACCGCGGTCGAGCCGCTGCCCAGCACCGACGCCGCCACCGGGGTCACCTCGTCGAGGCACAGCAGCGCCCGGGCGCCGGAGTCGCCGAGGACGTGGGCGAGCTCGCGCTCCTTGTACATCGGGTTGACCGAGACGCCGATGCCCCCGGCCTTCCACGCGGCGAGCATGCCGATCACGAACGCCGGATGGTTCTGGCTGAAGAGCGCCAACCGGTCACCGGGCGCGAACCCGCGCTGCTGCAGCGCAGCCGCCAGGGCGTCGGCCGCGGCATCGAGCTGCGCCACCGACAGCACGCCGTCGAAGTAGCGGATCGCGTCCTGGTCGGGCCGCCGGCGTACGGCGTCGGCGAACATCTCGAGCAGGTCGGCGAACTCCGGCTCGATGTCGTGGGGCTGTCCGTCGCGGTAGCGCGCGAGCCAGGGCCGATCGGCGTAGGTCGCGTCGCTCGCCGCGCCGCCTCCCGAGGTGGTGGTCATCGGGCCACGCGTGCCCGGACCTCGACGGAGATGTTGCCACGTGTCGCATTGGAGTACGGGCACACCGCGTGCGCGGCGTCCGCGAGCTCCTGGCAGGTGCTCTCGTCCACGTCGGGGATCTCGACCGTGAGGACGACGGCCAGCCCGAAGGCGTCCCCCACGGGCCCGATGCTCACCTCGGCGGTCACCAGGGAGCCCGACGTGTCGACCTTGGCCCTGCGGCCGGCGACGCCGAGGGCGCCCTGGAAGCAGGCGGCGTAGCCGGCCGCGAAGAGCTGCTCGGGGTTGGTGCCCCCGCCGGGGCCGCCCATCGGCTCGGGCACGCGGAGGTCGACGTCGAGGAGGCCGTCGTCGGACCGGGCGTGCCCGGCTCGCCCACCGGTGGCGGTGGCGGTGGCGGTGTAGGCGATGCGTTCGAGCTGGGCGGTCATGCGGTGGTGCCTTCCTGTGCGAGGTGGACGACGGCCCGGTGGGCCATCGCGATGTTGCGGGTGTTGGCGTAGCCGGTGACGTAGCCGCGGAACTCGGTGGTCGCCGCCGCGTTGCCGGTCGCGTACAGGCCGGGGACGGCAGACCCGTCGCGGCGCAGCAGCCGCGCGTGCTCGTCGGTGCGCAGCCCGAAGGTGCACATGCCGGTGCCGAGCAGGCGCAGCGGGAGCGCGTGGAACGGCGGCTCGCCGACGGGGCCGAGGTTGGGGTTGGGCGCGTGCGAGGCATCGCCGTACCGGCGGCGGACGAAGGCGCGGCTGCCGCGCCCGAACGCGGGGTCCTCGCCGCGCTCCGCGCCCTCGTTGAACCGGGTGACGGTGGCGAGCAGCCCGCCCGCGTCGACGCCGATCAGCCCGGCGAGGGTGGCGAGGTCGGGAGCGCTGGTCACGGTGTCGGGGTACGTCGCGCCCGCGGGGACCGTCGCGAGCGGGTACCTCCGGCGGAACTGCTCGTCGACGATCAGCCAGCAGGGGACGTTGACCCACCGCTTGTGCTCGGCCGACCAGCTCGCCAGGGCCTGGTTGATGCCGACGTAGTAGCTCTCGTCGCCGAAGCGCTCGCCGGCCCGGTTCACGACCAGGCTGTGCGGCAGGCCCATCACGTCGAACAGCTGGCTGTGCAGCGGGACGTCGGTGCCGGGGTGCACGTCCGACGGGCGCACGTGCGCGCCCATCGTGAACTGCGGCCCACCGCCCCGGGCGACCTCGGCACCGACCGGCGCCGCCAGGGTGAGGTGGTCGCCGCGGATCGTGGGCGGGCCCGCCTCGACCAGGTCGGGCAGCCCCTCGAGGTCGGCGGCGTCCTCGGCCCAGCCGTAGCCGCCCGTGGCCAGGACGACACCCAGGCGCGCCCGCACCTCCTGACCCCGGTCGGTGCGTACGCCGACGACCCGGCCGCCGTCGCGGGCCAGCGAGACGACACGCTCGCCCAACCGCAGCTCGGCGTCGCCCGCCACCGCCGCCGCGTGCAGGAACCCCGCGGCGAGGCCCGGCCCGAAGGTCAGCATGTCCTCGGCCTCGCGCCGCGCCCACAGCTCCCGCATCGACACCTCGTCGACGCGGCCGCCGAAGAGCTCACGGTGCCGCAGCCCGACCCGGTAGTGCGGCGTCGGCTGCAGGACCGAGCGCAGGGCACCGAGCCGTGCACCCGGCACGGCGACCTCCCACATCCGGCCGGACGCGCGCGACCCGGGCACCGACGGGTGGAAGACGTCGGGGTTGTCCGGGACCACCTCGATCGGGACACCGCGGTCACGGTGGTGGGCGAGCGCCTCGACCGCCGCTTCGAGCACGGCCCGGCGCAGGTGGTCGTCACCGGCTCGCTCGCCCTGCACGGCCGCCAGGTAGCGGTCGGCCTCGCCGACGTCGTCGTCCGGCTCCAGGGGCGCCCACAGCAGCCCACCGCTGTAGGCGCCGCCCCCGCCGACGTACGACGACGCCTCGATCACCACGCAGCGCAGCCCGAGGGAGACCGCCGTGGCCGCGGCGGCGAGCCCGCCGAGCCCGCCGCCGACGCACACCACGTCGGTGTCGTACGTCGCCACCGGTGTCCTCAGCTCGCCGGCTGGGACTCGCGGTCCGCGGGCGCGGCCCGCCCGGGACCGTACTGCTGACGCAGCAGGTTCAGCCCACCGCCGGCCTCGATGACCGCGATGGCGTGGGCGCTCGGCGGGGTGCCCTGAAGCACCTCGCCGGTCCGGCCCACCCGGACGGTTGCGGCGCGCCAGTCGACCTCGACGTCGTCCCAGCGCTCGACGGCCGCCGCGATGCCCGGGACGGTGACGAGCGGCATGCCCTGGTAGAGCTCGCCGCGCCAGAAGCCGGGAGCGTAGGACTCCGCGACCACGGCCACGACACCGGCGTTGCGCATGGCGATCATGGCCGGGTAGTGCGGGTGCCCGTAGCCGAAGTTCCGGCCGCCCACGATGACGTCGCCGGGACGGACGTCGTCGACGAACGTCGGGTCGTAGGCCCGCATCAGCACCGACCGCAGCTTGTCCGGGTCGTAGTACTTGATGTTCGTCACCCCGATGACGAGGTCGATGTCGAAGTCGTCGCCGAAGACCCACGCGACCCTGCCCTCGAACACGTCCGCGACGGCGCTCACGCCATCACCTCCCGCGGGTCGACGATCCTGCCGGCGAGCGCGGACGCCGCGACGGTGTAGGCCGACCCCATGTAGATGTTGGCCTCGGTGCTGCCCATGCGGCCCGAGATGTTGAGCACGCCGGTGGAGATCGCGTTGTCCCCGGGCTCGAGCGGGGAGGCGTAGCCCACGCAGAAGTCGCAGGACGCCTGCGCCACGTTGGCGCCGGCATCGCTGAGGATCTCCAGCAGCCCCTCGTCCTGTGCCTGGTCGTAGATCTGCTTCGAGGTCGGCACCACGTTGAACCGCACGCCCGGCGCGACCTTCCTGCCACGCAGGATCTCGGCGGCCGCGCGGATCTCCTCGATCCGGCCGCTGGCGCACGACCCGATGTAGGCGTGCTGCAGCTCGGTGCCGACCAGGTCCTCGATCGGCCTGGTGTTGCGCGACTTCGCCGATCCCGGCATCACGACCTGCGGCGACAGCGCGTCGAGGTCGACGTGGTTGGTCGCGGCGTAGCTCGCGTCGGGGTCGCTGTAGACCGGCTCGAAGTCCGCACGCTGCACGCGGCGCGAGTACTCCAGCGACAGCTCGTCGGGGTTGAAGATCGCCGAGACGGCACCGGTGAACATCGCCATCGCGCACAGGCCCTGGCGACGGCCGATCGACATCGACTCCGCGCCGGGACCGGTGTACTCCATGACCTGGTGCGCGCACGCGTCCGCGCCGTAGGTGGCGATGATGTGGTGGATCAGGTCGCGGTTGTCGACGCCGGTCGCGAAGGACCCCTCGAGGTGGAACCGCGTGCTCGCGGGCACGTCGAGGTACACCGCGCCGCTGACCCAGGCCTCGAGCAGGTCCTTGCGGACTCCCCACCCGAGCGCGCCGAGGGCGCCGAGACCGCTGATGTGCCCGTCGAAGTGGACCAGGAAGTTGCCGGGCGCGGCGTACCCGAGCTCGGCGCAGACCTGGTGCCCGATGCCGACGCCCTCGTGCACGGCGACACCGTTGAGGCGGCCCCAGTCGCGGGTGACGTTGTGCATCTCCAGCTCACGCTGGTTGTTGCGCGTGGTCATGTGGTCGATGAAGAGGACGTAGCGCTCCGGGTCCTTGACCCGCTCGATGCCGAAGTCCTCCTTCATCTGCCGGAACATCACGTCCGTGTAGCCCGGGTAGTCGTAGGCGACCATGTAGTCGGGACGGAACGGCGCGTTCTGGCCGGGTGTGACCGACTCCAGGCCGCCGGCCCGGGCGAGGATCTTCTCGGTGATGGTGGCGCCCATGTCAGAGCTCCTCGGGAGCGGGCAGGTACGTGCGCTGACGCTCCTCCATCTCGGGGAACCCGATCATCTGCACGAAGTCGTGATGCTCCATGTAGCGGCCCGAGACGTCCGGGAGCGGCTCGCCGGCGGCCAGTCGGGTGAAGGAGTCGCGGATCGCCGTGGCGGCCGCCAGGACGCCGTGGGTGGCGATCAGGCCGATCTTGATGCCCGCCTGGGCCATCGCCTCGTCGGTGAACTCGCGCTCCACCCAGGTCCACGCGGTGAGGGAGGCGACGAGCGGCACTCCGGTCAGCTCGTGGCAGCGCCGCCACTCCTCCAGCCCGGTGAACGTCTTGGACACCGGCATGATCAGGTCCGCGCCGGCCGCGGCGTACGCCTCAGCCCGCTTGAGCGCGTCGTCGCCGACGGCGTCGGTGCGGGCGATGAGCAGCACGTCGTCGCCGAGGCCGTCCTTGGCGGCCCGGACCTTGCCGACCGCCTCGGGCAGTGGGGTGACCTCGACGGGGTCGCCGACGCAGATCGGGCAGCGCTTGGGCGAGACCTGGTCCTCCATGAAGACCGCGGAGACCCCGGCGCGCCGCATGGCGGCCGCCGTGCGCTGGGCGTTGATGGCGTTGCCGTAGCCGGTGTCGATGTCGGCGATGATCGGCAGCTCACTGGCCTCGCGGATCTTGCGGACGGCCTCGACACCCTCGGTCGCCGTGAAGACCTCGGCGTCGGGCATGCCGAGCGCGGCGGCGATCGCGAAGCCCGACGCGCATACCGCCGAGAACCCGGCCTGGTCGGCGAGCCGTGCGGACAGGCCGTCCCAGACTCCCGGCGCCTTGATCACGCCGTCGTCGGAGAGAAGTTGCTTCAGGGTCCGAGCCATGTTTTCCACCTGTTCCGGAATCCGAACTTGGATTCACTATTCGATACTTGCACGGTAGGTCGGCCGCGACCACGGGTCAACCGGCGCCGGCCTCCGCGCCGGTTCTGTGGCGCGGCCGGGAGGCCGCGCGTGGGCAGGCTCCCGCCCCGGCCCCGCCTCCGGGCCGGGAGAGGGCGCCGGCGGCTGCTAGGGGTCGGCGAGCATGTCGTTCACCGCGCACCAGGCGTAGGTGTAGTTGCGAGCGTTGGCGAGGCCGGTGACATAGCCCTTGAGCTCCCGGGTCGCCGCGGCGTTGCCGGTCGCGTACAGCCCGGGGATCGCCGCGCCGTCGCGCCGCAGGACTCGGGCCGAGGTGTCGATCGCCAGGCCCAGCGACGAGAGGCCCACCCCGAGCACGTGGAGGGGCACGGCGTGGAACGGCGCCGTCGCGATCGGCCCGAGGTTGGGGTGCGGGTAGCGCGGGTCGCCGTACGCCGCCTGCGCGAACGGCAGTGCGCCCCGGTCGAACTCGTCGTCGTGGCCGGCCGCGGCCATCGCGTTGAAGCGATCGACGGTCTCGGCGAGCCCCGCGGCGTCGACGCCGACGGCGTCGGCCAGCTCGGCCAGGGTGTCGGCCCGGACGACGGTGTCGGGGTACTCCGCACCCGGGGCGTACGGGCCGAGCGGGTACTGCTGGCGGAACTGGTCGTCGATGACCAGCCAGCACGGGAAGTTGGCCCACCGCTTGCGCCGCGAGTCGAAGGTGCGGATGCCGCGGATCAGCGCGCCGTAGTAGCTCTCGTCACCGAAGCGCCGGCCCTCGCGGTTGACGACGATGGAGTGCGGGAAGCCGAGGTTCTCGAGCAGCTGCGAGTACAGCGGCTCGTCGCTGCCGGGGTGGGTGCTCTCGTCGAACCGCGCCCCGAGCACCACGAACGGGTCGGCGCCGCGGACGACGGTCGCGCCGACCTGCTGGCCCAGGGTGAGCCCGTCGCCGGCCACCACCGGGGGCGCGGCCTCGATCAGCTCGGGCACGTCCTCCAGCTCCGCGGCGTCCGGTGCGTTGCCGTACCCGCCGACGGCGATCAGCACCCCGCGGGCCGCGCGCACCCGCACCGGCCCGTCCGGGCCCTCCGCCTCCACGCCGACGACCCGACCGTCCTCCTCGAGCAGCCGGGTCACCCGGTGCTCGAGGCGGCACTCGATCCCCCGGCGGACGAGAGCCTCACGGACGAAGCCGCCCGCCAGCCCCAGGCCGTGGGTCAGCAGGTCCTCCTGCTCGCGCCGCCGGGCGAGGTCGAGCCGCGCCGCGACATCGCCGGCGAGGACGTGGTGGATCTCGTCGCGGCTGACTCCCGTGCGGTAGTAGACACTGGGCCTCAGCCGGTCTCGCCACTCCCCCAGCTCGCTGCCCGGGACGACGCACTCGATCATCCGGCCCTCGGCCGTGGACCCCGGGCCCGGCTGGTAGAGGTCGGCGGCCGAGCGGATCGGGCTCAGCGGCACGCCGGCCTCGGTGAACCAGCGGGTCGCCGCCACCGCCGACTCGAGGTAGCTGCGGCGGGCGGCGCGGTCCACCGGACGGCCCTCGCCCTGGACGTGGTCGAGGTACTCCTCGGTGGCCGCCAGGTCGTCCTTGCCGTCGTCGAAGTGGTTCGCGCCGACCCAGCACCAGCCCCCGCTGTACGCCGCGACGCCGCCCACCATCGTGGAGCGCTCCAGCACGAGCACGCGGGCTCCGAGGTCGTGGGCGCGGACGGCCGCGGCCAGGCCCCCGAGTCCGCCGCCGACACAGACGACGTCGTACGCCTCGGCGCTCACCGGGCCACCTCCGGGGCCACGACGCGGTTCTCCAGCGTCCCGAGTCCCTCGATCTCGCAGCGCACGACGTCTCCTTCCTCCAGGTAGGTCGGTGGTGTCCGGCCGGACCCGACACCGGCCGGGGTCCCGGTGAGGATCACGTCGCCCGTCTCCAGGGTCGTGGTCCTCGACAGGTAGGCGATCAGGGCCGGCACGTCGAAGAGCAGGTCCGCGGTCGTCGCGTCCTGGCGCAGGTCGTCCCCGACCCAGCAGCGGATCCGCAGGCGGTGCGGGTCGCCCACCTCGTCGGCCGTGGTGATCCAGGGACCGAGGGGACAGAACGTGTCCATGCCCTTCGACCTCGAGATCTGGCTCTCGGACCGCTGCATGTCCCTGGCCGAGACGTCGTTGGCGACGCAGTAGCCGAGCACGTGGCCGACCGCCTCGGCGGGCGACACCCGGCGAGCGGGCCGACCGATGACGACCGCCAGCTCGACCTCGTGGTCGAGCTGCGTGGTCAGGGCCGGGTCGAGCTCGATGGCGTCGCGCGGACCGGTCAGCGAGCTGGGGTACTTCGCGAAGATCATCGGGCTCTCGGGCCGCGGCTTGCCGACCTCCGCGATGTGGCCGACGTAGTTGAGGCCGACGGCCAGCATCTTGCCCGGCCTGGCGACCGGCGGCCCGAGCTCCGGATCGACCACCTCGGCCGTGGCCGCCGCGGTCTCGCGACCGAGCCGGTCCAGGTCCGTCAGGAGCTCGTCGAGGTCCGTGGTCGGGCCACCGAGGCTGGTGGCGCGGACCCACCCCCCGTCCCCCGTGCCGAGGAGCAGGACGCCGTGTCGATCGCGCGCGATCCTCATGAGGCCTCCAGGACGTCGAGGACGCTGCGGGCGCACTGCCAGGTGACGTCGGCGAGCGCGCGGTCGGAGTAGCCGGCGGTGTGTGAGGACAACAGCAGCCGTGGCGCCCGCCGCAACGGCGAGCCGGACGGCAGCGGCTCCTGCTCGAAGACGTCGAGCGCGGCGCCGCCGACGGTGCCGTCCTCGAGTGCCGCGCAGAGCGCCGTCTCGTCGACGACCCCGCCCCTGGCGCAGCTGACCAGCAGGCCCGCAGGGCCGAGGAGCTCGAGCTCGCGTGCGCCGATCAGACCGCGGGTCCCGTCGGTGAGCGGCACGTGCAGGCTGACCGCGTCCGAGGCCGCCAGGAGATCGGGCAGCGTCGCGGGGACCTCGCCGCGCAGCCGCAGCTCGGCGTCGCCCAGGCCCGGGTCGTGCGCGAGCACCTGCATCCCGAGGGCGCGGCCCAGGGCAGCGACCCGCGCGCCGATCCGGCCGAGCCCGACGACCCCCAGGGTGCGCCCGGCCAGTCCGCGGCCGACCACGGGACCCCAGCCCCCGGCACGCACGGTCGCGTCCGTGGCGACGATCCCGCGGGCGAGCGAGATGAGCATGCCCACGGCGTACTCGGCCACGGCGCCGGCGTTGCCGCCGGGGACGTTGACCGCGCGGATCCCCCGTCCGGCGAGGTAGGGCAGGTCGAAGTTGTCCATGCCGACGCCGCACTTGGCGACGACGCGCAGCCGGCTCGAGCCGCCGACCGTGCCCGGCCCGACCGGCTCGAAGCCGGCGATCCACGCGTCGGTGTCGGCGAGTGCGGCCAGCAGCTCCGGCTCGGACAGGTCCGAGGCGAGGACGACGTCGCACCCGGCGTCGCGCAGCAGCCGGACCGGGTCGTCCGAGTGCCGCCCGAAGCTCGGGGAGGTCGAGAGCACGCGCCAGGATCGGTCGGTCACAGCAACGCCACCGGCGCGATCGGGCTGCCCGTGCCGCGGGGGATCCGCAACGGGGCGGCGACGAGCATGAACTCGGAGCTCCCACGCTCCGCCAGGGCGTCGGCGAGCTCCTCCAGGTCGAGGTTGTGCAGCAGGTGGACGCCGAGGTGGACCAGCGACAGCACGTGCACGGGG
The DNA here is from genome assembly GCF_054954065.1 of Nocardioides sp. S5-5. Lineage (NCBI taxonomy): Bacteria > Bacillati > Actinomycetota > Actinomycetes > Propionibacteriales > Nocardioidaceae > Nocardioides > Nocardioides sp. S5-5. The sequence goes on along the minus strand of NZ_CP199913.1, from coordinate 384,608 downwards.
AGCCGGTGCTCGTCCACGGCCGGGAAGTTGTCGCCGGACCCGTCGGTGCCCAGGACCGCGCAGTCGAGCTCGCCCACCACCTTCATCGCGCTGTGGTGGAGACCCGCGATCGGGCCGTACTTCTGCTGCGCCGACCGCCCCTCCGCCTCGGCGGCGCTCCGGGCGCCGGCGACCGCACGCGGCCGCCCGGTCCGCACCAGCAGCGCGTCGCCGGGACGGACGTCGGGCGCGGCCGCCCGCAGGTCGTCCTCGGTGACCGGGTCACCGCCCGCGAGGTGGTCGACGCCACGCAGCCGCGGGACGTCGACGAGCACCGCCCGGGTCGTCACCGGCCCGGCCGCCTCGAGGTCGCACACCGCGGCGCCGGTCATGTCGACCATCTCGGTGAACGGGCGGCCGTTCCAGCCGATCCCGCCGTAGCCGATGTGGCACAGCGCGTCCATGTGGGTGTTGTCGAGGCCGTGGCACTGCACCTGCAGCTGGTCGCTGGCGGCCTGGACGTCGCCACCGGCGTTGGAGCCCCAGGCGGTGACCATCTCGTGGCGGACGGCGGCGTCCATGCCCTGCGGGTAGTACGGCGGCGCCGCGACGTCGAGCGGCGCGCCGAGCTGGACCACCCGGCCGGTGCGGACGGCCGCGGTCGCCCGCCGGACGTTGTCCTCGGTGACCAGGTTGAGGGTGCCGCGCTGGTCGTCGGGGCCCCAGCGGCCCCAGTTGACGCGCACCCCGAGCCGTTCGGCGTGCGCGCGCACCTCGTCGGCGGCCAGTGTGGCGCCCGTCCGGTCGTCGCTCATCCCAGGAACTCCCGGTAGATCTCGAGGGTCTGCTCGGCGGCGCGCGGCTCGGGCGCCGGCCACCACACGGTCGCCGGGGTCGGCACGGTCTCGAGCAGTCCGTCGGGCACCAGGTCCGCGGCATCGTCGAGAGCGTTCGCGAGCATGTCGTGCGGGCCTGCCGTGAGGATCGCCGGCCGGCGCAGGTGCGGCAGCCGCGAGCGCGTGTCGTAGCCGAACCCGGCACGGTAGGCGCCGTCGTACGTCGCGCCGCTCTCGAGGATGCCGACGGCGTACAGGTGGAGGTCGGCGGCGGAGGGCAGGCCGATGGCACGGCCGGCGGCGTGGTCGACGCGGTACCACGGCCAATAGAGGAACGCGTCGCGCCGCCAGTTCCAGACCCGCGGGAGGTGGGTCCCGAACGCGTCGGGCGCGAGGTCGGGGAAGTAGTGGGCGAAGATGTCGTCGCGGAAGTCGGACGCCATCATCACCGGCGCCTCGAGCACCGCGCGGCCGATCCGCTCCGGCGCGACCACCGCCATCTCCAGGGCGACGCAGGCCCCCGTGTGGGAGCCCCACACGTCGAGCTCGTCCCACCCGAGCGCGTCCGCGAGGGCGAACGCGTCGGCCGCGAGCTCGGCGACGTCGGGCCGCCGCCGGGGGTGATCGGACAGGCCGTTGCCGAGGTAGTCCATCGAGGCGACCGCGCGGGTCTCGGCGAGTCCCTGCACCACCGGGGCGAACTGGGCGGAGGACCCGCCGCCGGTGGAGAGCACCAACAGCGGACGGCCGCCGGAGCCGGCACGGCGCAGGTGGACCCGGCCGTGCGCGGTCTCGACGTACTGGTGCCAGATCTCGACGCCGGGCGCGGACGCGGTCGGCGGCGGCGTGACCTCGGGACCGGCCGACGCAGGGTCGGGCGAGGGGCCGAGGACCGCCGGGACGTCGGCGAGCGTCGGCACGCGGACCGCGCCGGACAGCTCCGCCAGGCTGGGCCGGATGGCCTGCGCGGCCAGCGTCCACCAGCGCTCGAACGCGGCCGGCTCGGTGACGGCGGCGACGAAGGTCGCCGCGAGGTCGGCGACCTCGGGGAGCGGTGCCCCGCTGGTGCGCGGCAGGGTCGGCTCGTCGGCACGCAGCAGGCGGCGGTCGCGCAGGAAGGACCAGTACGCCGTGAGGTGCCGCCCGTCCTCGTGCGGCACCGGCGACGGCGGCACCGTGCCGTGGCCCACCCAGCCCTCGACGTCCTCGGCGCCGACCAGCACGACCCGCGCCGCGCGGATGCTGGCGGCGACGGCGGCGGCCTGGACCGCCGCCAGCTCGAGGGCCACGACCACCGGCGTCGTCCCCGCGAGGAAGGACACGCTGTCGGCCACGGCAGCGGTGGCCGCGCCGAGGTCGGCGAGCGGCAGCCGTGCCGAGCCCCCGGTGCCGGGCGGCTCCACGACGACGACGTGCCGGCCGGGGAGCAGCTCGGCGAGCTCGTCGGCGACGTGCGCCGCGGACCGGGAGGGTCCGGCGAGGACCAGCACCGGGGCGCCCGCCCCGGCGAGGAACAGCCGGACCTGGCCCCGCGAGGTGGTGACGTAGTGCGGAGTGCTCACGCGCCGCCGCCCTCGGCCGCGGTGAGCGCCCGCTCGATGACCGGCGCCGCGATCTCGGGGTCGAGCCCGAGGTGCCGGGCCACGAGATCCGGGTCCTCCTCGAGCTCGGCCGGCGTGCCCGAGGCGATGATGTCGCCCCGGTGGATCAGGTACGCGTGGTCGCACAGCGGCAGCGCCTCGGAGGCGTTCTGCTCGACGAGGAGGACCGTGGTGCCGGCGGCGTGGATGGCGCGGATGGCCTCGAAGACGACATCCACCAGGGCCGGGGACAGACCCATCGACGGCTCGTCGAGCAGCACCATGCTGGGCGCGGTCATCCACGCCCGGGCGATCGCGAGCATCTGCTGCTCCCCACCGCTCATCAGGCCGGCGCGCTGGGTCTTGCGCTCGGCGAGGCGCGGGAACAGCTCCCACACCTGGTCGAGCGTGGCCCGGCGCCTGCGACCACGGGCGAAGGACGAGAGGCCGAGGTTCTCCTCGACGGTCAGGGGCGCGACGACCATGCGTCCCTCCGGCACGAGAGCCAGTCCGCGCCGGGCGGTCCGGTGCGCGGGCGTCCCGGTGATGTCGTGCCCGTCGAAGGTCACCCGGCCGCTCGTGGGCTTCAACAGACCGGCGACGGTGTTGAGCGTCGTCGACTTCCCGGCCCCGTTGGCGCCGAGCAGCGCGGTCAGCGAGCCGCGCTGGACCTCGATCGAGAGGCCGCTGAGGGCGGGGATCGTGCCGTAGCGGACGTGCAGGTCGGTGACGGTGAGGATGGCGGTCATGGTGTGTCCTACTTTCCGAAGTATGCGCGTCGGACCTCGGGACGGCGCAGGCACGTGACCGGCTCGTCCTCGGCGATGACCTCACCGGCCGCGATGACGGCGACCCGGTCGCAGGCGCGCTCCAGCAGACGCATGTTGTGCTCCACGACCACCACCGTGACCCCGTCGGCGCGCAGCCGGTCCAGCAGCTGGGCGATGGGCTGCCAGTCGGCGTCGTTCATGCCGGCCGTCGGCTCGTCGAGCATGAGCAGGGTCGGCCGCGTGGCGAGCGCACGGGCGATCTCGATGCGCCGCTGGTCGCCGTACGACATGGTCTCGGAGAGGCGGTCGGCGTGCTCCGCGAGCCCGACGAACTCCAGCGCCTCCATCGCGGCACGCCGTGTCTCGCGCCGGTCGCTGCGGTCGGTCGGCGAGCCGACCAGGCTGCTGAGCAGCGACGCCCGGCGGTGCCGGTACGCGCCGGCCTCGACCTGCTCGAGCACGGTGAGGCCACGGAAGAGACGGATGTTCTGGAACGTGCGCGCGACCCCGAGGGCGTTGATCGCCCGCGCGTCGCGGCCGCCGGCGTCGACGCCGTGGATCGCCATCCGGCCGCCGCTGGAGGCGCCGAAGCCGGTCAGCAGGTTCAGCAGCGTGGTCTTGCCGGCGCCGTTGGGGCCGGCGATGCCGAACACCGTCGCCTCGGGGACCTCGAAGGTGACCGAGGACAGCACGTGCAGACCGCCGAAGCTCTTGCCCATCGAGTCGACGGCGAGGGCGGGGACACCGGTGCGGGCGGCGCCGCCACCCGGCGTCCGGGTCGTCGTGCTCATCGGGCGGCTCCCGCGGTCTCGTGCGGACTGGACTCGGCGTCGTTCCCGGCACCCGGTGGAGCCGCCCCTCGGGAGCGGCGCCTCTCGGTGAGCCGCCGCCAGCGCAGCGGGTCGATGAGGCCACCGGGCAGGAAGATGATGATCGCGACGAGGAGCGCGCCGTTGATGATCGACTGGCCGGCGGTGATGTACTGGCTGATGTAGACCGGCATGCCCGTGAAGACCGCCGCGCCGATCACCGAGCCGAACCAGTGGTAGGCACCGCCCAGCACGACGCTCGCGATGACCGTCACCGAGAGGTCGACGTAGAAGGTGTTCGGGTCGACGTACGAGAGCTTCGAGGCCTGCATCGCACCGCCGATCGCCCCGATGAACCCGGAGAGGCCGAACGCCACGACCTTGATCCGGTCGACCGGCACGCCGAGCGCGGCCGCCACGTCCGGGTCCTCGCGGGCGGTGTCCGCCGCGACGCCGAACTTGGACCGGCGCAGCGCCCACATCAGCACGCAGACGAGGACGAGCACGACGGCCATCTGCGGAGCGGACATCGTGTAGGGGACGACCTGGCCCTGCGAGCCGCCCGTGTAGTCGACGAGGTTGACCACGAAGACCCGGGTGATCAGCACCAGCGCGACGGTCGCCAGCGCCAGCCAGTGGCTCGAGAGACGCAGCAGGAGCCGGCCGACGACGAGCCCGAGAACGCCCGCGGCCGCGGCGGCGACGAGGACCGAGCCCCACAGGCCCAGGCCGGTCTCGTTGTAGAGGTAGATCGAGCCGTACGCGCCGACCGCGGCGAAGCAGACCGTGGCGAAGCTCAGCAGCCCGCTCCACAGCTTGACGTAGGTGCTCAGCGCCAGCACGCCGCCGGCCATCGCGAACATCGTCGCGCTCTGGAGGAGAACCAGGGTGGGATTCATCGCGTCACGCCCTTTGGAAGCTTGCCGTGCCGAGCAGTCCGGTCGGTCGCCACATGAGGACGACCAGGACCAGCCCGAAGGTGATCGCGTCCTGGTACGACGCGGAGATGTACGACGCCGACAGGTTCTGCACGACCCCGATGAGCACGCCGCCGAGTGCCGCCCCCCGGACGTCGCCCATGCCGCCGATGACCACGGCGGCGAAGCCCTGCAGCAGCAGCGCGTCGCCCAGGTTGAAGTTGAAGCTCTGCCCGCCGGCGAGCAGGATCCCGGCCAGCCCGGTGACCGCGCCCGAGAGGAGCGCCGCCGCGATGATCATCGTCTGCGGGTTGATGCCCGCGATCTGGGCGGAGCGCTTCTCGTACCCGACGGCCCGGATGGCCGCGCCGATCTTGGTGCGGTCGAGCAGGAGGAAGACCGCGGTGATCACCACGACCGCGCACACGACCGCGAGCACCTGCGTCTTGAGCAGGTCGATCGGGCCGATGCTGATCTGGCCGCGCGGCACCGAGCCCGGCGGGAAGCCGACCGGGGTGGCGTCGGTCGCGATGCTGAGGATCTCCCTCAGGCCGATCCACATGCCGATGCTGGCGATGACCGCCCCGAGCATCTGGGTGCCGCGGCGGCGCAGCGGCTGGAAGGCGACCTGGTCGACCAGCACGGCCACGAGACCGCCCGCCAGGACGCCGACGAGCGCGGCGAGCCAGAACGGCAGGCCGAAGGAGTCGGTCACGAAGTAGGTGAGCATCGCGCCGTACGTCGCGTAGACGCCCTGCGCGAGATTGAGGATCTGCATCGTCGAGAAGACGATGCTGAAGCCGACGGCGAAGAGCGCATACACCGCACCGGTGCAGATGCCGTTCGCCAGCTGCTCGAGGAAGAGCACGGGATTCCCTCTCTGGTGGAACGGGTGGCGGGGTCGTCGGATCCGACGACCCCGCCGTGAGCGTCAGCTACCGGGCGTCCACGGCACGATGACGCCGTCGGGGGCCGAGTAGTGGACGACGGTGACCGCGTTGGCGGCCTCGAGCTGCCCGCCGGAGAAGGTGACCTTCCCGTAGATGGTGTCGAGCTCGGTCATGTCCTCCAGCGCCGACGACAGGCCCGCGCGGGTCGTGTCGTCGCCGGCGGCCTTCAGGCCCATCGCCAGCGTGTAGATCGCGTTGAAGCCCTGGGCGGCGTAGTCGTCCGGCTCCTCGCCGTACTCCTTCGCGTACGCGTCGGCGAACTCCTTGCCCAGGCCGGTGGCCTCGCTGGCCAGGAAGTAGACGGGGAAGGGGACGTCCTCGAGGGCCTCGGGCTGGGAGTCGTAGACGCCGGTGCCGCTGATGGTCTGGCCGCTGATGATCTGGCCGTCGTAGCCCTTGTCGTGCAGGGCGGCGATCAGGCCCACGGCGTTGGACTGGGTGCCCACCACCACGACGGCGTCGGAGTCCTTGCGGATCAGGTCGGTCGCGGCGCCGGTGAAGTTGGTCTGGGTCGAGAGCGTCTCCACCTGTCCGAGGTCCTCGACCCCGGCGGCGTCCATGCCCTTCTTGAAGGCCGCCGCCTGCGACACGATGCCGGAGTTGTCGGTCATGACGCCGTAGGCGACCGTCCCGAGCCCCTCCTCCTCAGCGACCTGGGTGGCCAGCGTCTCGTTCGCGGGCTGCGGCATCGTCACCGTGCGGTAGACGTAGGGCGGGTTCGCCAGGTCCTCGTCGGTGGCGCCCCACAGCATGAGCGGGAGCTTCTGCTTCTCGGCGATCGGCTCGGCGGCACCGGCGACGGTGCTGAGGATGCAGCAGGCGACGCCGACGATGCTCTGGTCGGCCGCCAGCTGTGCCATCACGCTCGCCGACTTGGCGGGGTCCTCGGACCCCTCCTTGGTCACCAGCTCGATCTTCTGACCGTCACCGATCAGGTCGCCGTCGTTGACCATCCGCTCGGCGATCCTGCCGCCGTTGATGAAGGTCTTGCCGGCACCGGCGATCGGCCCGGTCTCGGCCACGATCACACCGAGCTTCATGGTGTCGCCATCGCTGCCGGCGCCGTCCTTGGCGCAGGCACTGGCGACCATCGCGGCCGCAACGAGGACCGCGCCGACCCTGAGGCCCCTTCGGCCCTTGCCGGACTGGTGACGGGTGGTGGGACGCAACGCGCGCACAGAGCCTCCTAGTTGGCCTGCCGGGTGCCGCGACCCGGCTGGGGCGCGGTTCGCGCCGGCCGGATCGAGCTACCCAGGTTGTTCCGTTTTCCGGAACTAAGTCCGGATTACGAAGCACGTTAGGCCCGGGGTGTGACGAGCGTCAACTTTTCAGGGGCACAAAATCGAGACGTGGCGACAGGTGTACCGGATGCCGGAACAGGTCACAGCCGTGCCGACAGGGTCGCCGCGTTGGCGGTGACCAGCTCGATCGTCCGCTCCCGCAGTCCGTCGACGAACCGGTTCACCGGCCCGCCCACGCTCAGCGACGCGACGACGCTGCCGTCGGAGGCGAGGACCGGCGCGGCGACGGCGCCGACCCCCTCGATGTAGTCCTCCATGCTGACGGCATAGCCCTTCTCGCGGATCGCCTCGAGCCGCCGCGAGAAGCCGTCGAGGTCGGACGTGGTGTGCTCGGTGAAACGGCGACGCTCCGCGGCGAGGGCGAGGGCCCGGGTCTCCTCGGAGAAGGCCGCGAGGACGACCGGCCCGGCCGCGACGTGGTACGGCAGCACGGACCCCACCGCAAGCCCGTGCACCTGCACGGGATTGCCACCCACGATGGTCTCGATGACCACGGCACCCTGCGGCCCCGGGACCATCAGGAAGGACGTGTCGCCGAGGTCGTCGGCGAGCTGCTGCATGAACGGGAGCGCCTCGTTGCGCAGGTCGAGGTCGGCTCGGGCGATGGCACCGAGCACGAGCATCCGCGCCCCGAGCCGGTACCCGCCCTTCGTCGAGCGCACCAGCCAGCCGACCGCCACGAGCGTCTGCAGCAGCCGGTAGGTGGTCGTCTTGTTGTAGCCGCACTCCCGGGTGAACTCGTTGAGTGAGATCTCGCGACGGTCGGTCGAGTACAGGTCGAGGAGCCGTGCTCCCTTGATGATGGACCCCACGATGCTCTTCGGGTCGATATCCGCCTCCATGCCACGGACTGTACCGTTATTCGGAATGCCGGGCCTGGACCACGACGGCGGCGTCCGCCGCCCGGGAGGCTCGCACCGACCCGACGACGCGAGGTCCGCCCCCTGGACCCACCGCCTACCGTCTGGGTCATGGTGGAAGGCCGCGTCCGCGTCTCGCGAGCCACGTACGTCGCGACCGCGATCGCGTTCGTCGCCTGGCTGCCGTTCCTGCGCCGCCCGCTGGAGTCGGACGAGGGCGGGTTCCTGCTGCTCGCCCGCCAGTGGTCCCCCGGCACCTCGCTGTACGGCGACCACTGGGTCGACCGGCCGCCGCTGCTGATCTGGATCTTCCGGCTCGCCGGGCAGCTCGGCCCGGTCGACCTGACCGCCGAGGGGATGGTCGCGCCCGGCGTGAAGCTGGTCGGCGCGGCGGCGAGCGCGGTCGCCGTACTGCTGGCGGGGGTGCTCGCGGCGCGGCTCTCCTCGGGACCGTCGCGCTGGACCCGGCGGATCGTCCCCCTGCTCACCGCGGCCCTGCTGTCGAGCCCCCTGCTGGGCATGCCGGCCACCAACGGCGAGGTCCTCGCCGCGCCCTTCATCCTGCTCGGGGTGCTGTGCCTGGTCGAGGCGGTGGCGGCGCCGGCGGGCCGGCGGGGACTCGCGCTCGCCGCGGGCGCGGGAGCGGCGGCGATGGCGGCCGCGCTGGTCAAGCAGAACATGATCGACGTCTTCGTCCTCGCCCTCGTCCTCGTGCCCCTGTCGGCCGGGCGCGTCCCGCAGCTCGGCCGCCGGGTGCTCGCCCTCGCCGCCGGCGCCGCGGCGGTCCTGGGCCTCGCCCTCGCCTCCGCGGCCGCCCGCGGCACCTCGCCCGTCGAGCTGTGGGACGCGGTCGTCGTGTTCCGGTTCCGCGCCGCGACGGTGATCGGGACGGAGGCCTCGCCCGCCACCGAGTACCGGATGACCCTCGTGGCACTCGCCTTCCTCGCCAGCGGCGCCGCGGTCACCCTGGTCACGACGGCCTTCCTCGCCGCCCGGACCGCCGTGAAGGAGGGACCGCGCTCCGCGCCGCTCCCGGTCGCCGCGCTGGCGATGGCGGCCTGGGAGGTGCTCGGGGTCGCCGCCGGCGGCAGCTACTGGCTGCACTACCTCACCGGCGTCGTCCCCGGCGTGGCACTGCTCTCCTGCCTCGTGCACCCGCGTGGCCGGCGACGCCGGATCGTCGACGCCTGCCTGGGCCTGACCGCCGCCGCCTGCCTGGCCGTCTGGGGCTACACGCTGGTCGCGCCGATCGACGCCACCCTGGTCCGCGACGCCGACGTTGGCCACTACCTGCGCACCCACGCGGACCCGAGCGACGGCGTCGTCGTCGCCTTCGGCCGGCCCGACGTCGTCGCCGCCAGCGGGCTGGCCAGTCCCTACGCCCACCTGTGGAGCCTGCCCGTCCGGGTCCGCGACCCCGACCTGGCCGAGTTCCGGGCCGTCCTCGAGTCCCCCGCCGCGCCCCGCTGGGTCGTCGTCTCCGGCGCCGGCCTCGCGACCTGGGGCGTGGACGCGCGGCAGGCGCAGGCGTACTTCGTGCGGAACTACGAGGAGCGGGCGAGGTTCGGGGAGCTGCGGGTGTGGGAGCGGCGCTAGGGTCAATACCGTTCAGTTAGCCGCGCGACGGAGATGGTTGTGGTGTTGCCGGGTTGGGGCCAGGTGGCGTGGGCGGCGCGTTTGACGTGCCACTTGGTGTACTTCCTCTTCACGACGCGCGGTGCTGCCCGTCGTCGCCGCTCTGGGTTGAGTCGTCGCAGCAGCCGGCGTAGGAAGTCCAGCCAGCCGGGACTGTCTCGCCCATGCTGGTCAGGGGGGAAAGGCGCCCGGGTGGGCGAGGGTCTGGCGGGTGATCCGTAGCGCGGCAACGAAGCTGACCCGGTCGGGATCATGCCCGGAGTGTGCGGCGGCTTCGGCCATCAGCGAGCGGATCGCGAAGTGGCAGCACAGGTGGCCCCAGATCTCCTGGAGCACCAGGTCCGGCGACTTGGATCGCAGCACAGTCCTCGGGCCGCGTTGGTGGGTCTTGAGCTCGTCGAAGGTCGACTCGATCTCCCACCGTTGCGCGTAGGCCGCGGCCAGATCGGTCGCGCTCGCCTCGCCCGGGTCCACGATGGTGGTGAAGAGCCGATACGACGTGGTGTTCTCGCGGCCGTCGTCGAGGGTGTAGTCGATGACGCGCACTCGCATCGGCTCCGCAGCCCGCGCGGCCTTGGAGTGGGTCTGTTGTAGGTCGGCCAGCCAGGAGCCGTCGGGCAGGTCTTCGACATGGACCGGCTTGGGGGCGGATTTGTCGGTGCGGATCCGCCACAGCAGGTCCGCCCCGGTCGCGATTGCCTTGCGCCACAGGGCGTAGGAGAAGAACCCGCGATCCGCGGTCAGCAGCATCCCTGGCGCCAACCGGTCCACGAGACGATCAGCAAAGACGGCCTCGGATGTCGAGTAGGTGCCGACCTCGGCGGCGAACACCGCGTGCGTGCCACACTCGGCCAACGCGACCACGCGAGCCTGGGGGAAGGCTGCCTGCTCGCCCTTGTTCACCCCCGGCCGGCCGAAGTGCTCGGCATTGACTGCCGTGTCGGCGACATCGAGACACGTGCCGTCGATCGCAACCAGCCGCCGACCGGCGAGCCAGACTCCTGGCATCTCATCGGTGCCGATCGGCTTGGCAACCCGCTCGAACAACTCCTTCAGCGGTTCAGCGCCCAGCCTGGCCCGGGCCTGGAAGATCGCGGACTTGCTCGGCGGGGAGTACTCCTCGGTCCAGCCCGAGGCCCACGAAAGACCATCGGTCAACTGAGCCAGCACGTCCTCATAAGAGCCCTCCGAGTACAGCGCCATCCCGATCGAGAAGTACGCCATCACCCGCGCCGGCAACGACCGATGCCGACGCTCGGTCCGCCCCACTTTGGCGATCACATCGTCGACCAACTCCGGCGGGAACACCCGCGTCAGCACCCCCACCGACACCAGATCAGACAAGCGTCGCTCGGTCTCCGGCTTCCTCCATCCAGCACGCGGCATGCCACCAAACTACACCGTCGTAACCTTAACTGAACGGTATTGGCGCTAGGGTGTGTCTCTCAAGTCAGCGCCGTCGCGAGCGGCGTTCCGGCCGATCTGGCAAGGCGGGGACGGCATGCTGGATCGCACGTCGAGCGGCCCCAACGCCGCCAGATCGAGTCGGAAACGACGCGTAGCAGGCGGGGACTTGGGCGACAGACCCTAGGTGGGGTTGGCGCGGGAGCCGAGGTACCAGGCGAGGATCCGGCGCTCGACGGCCTCGAAGAGGGCGTTCAACGCGTACCCGAGAAGACCCAGCAGGACGATGCCCGCCCACATCTCCTGCATCGCGAAGCTGCGCTGCGACTGCAGGATGAAGTAGCCGACCCCGTTGGTGCTGCCCACCATCTCCGAGATCACCATCAAGATGATGCCGATCGACAGCGATGTCTTCAGGCCGGCGAACACCTGGGGCAGCGCGGCGGGAATGGTGATGCCGAACATGGCCTGCCAGAAGGGGATCCGGTAGCTGCGTGCGGTGTCGAGGTACGTCGGGTCCACGCTCCGCACTCCGTCGACGGTGCTGAGCAGCACCGGCCACAGCGTCCCGAACGCGATCAACGTGATCTGGCTGCGCTCGCCGAGGCCGACGAGCAGCAGCAGGATCGGAACGATCGCGGGGGCGGGGATGGCGCGACAGAACTCCACGACGGGTGAGGCGATCCGGCCGAGCCGAGGCAGCCGTCCCAGCGCGATCCCCGCGACGAAGCCGGCTCCCGCGCCGATCGCCAGCCCGAGGAAGAGCCGGCGCAGGCTGGGGAGCACGTCGCTGGCGAGCCTGTCGAAGATCCACGTGTCGTAGAACGTCCTCAGCACGTCGCCGAGCGCCGGGAAGTAGTAGGTGTCGGATCGTGAGGTCCAGATCCAGACAGCGGCCAGCGCGGCGAGCGCGGAGGCCAGCTCCAGGACCAGCCAGCGGGACCGCCTCATGTCGCACTCTCCCGGTAGCCGGGGTGCCACCGCAGGGCACGGGACTCGACGGACACGAACACCACGTTCAGCAGCCAGCCGAGGACGCCGGCGAGGATCAACAGCGCGTACGCCAGCTCGGTCGCGCCGCTGGAGCGCGCGAGGGCCAGCGACGCGCCGATCCCAGGCGCGCCGATGATCAGCTCGGCCGACACCGTCAGGGCCAGCGCGATGGCGGACGCGATGCGTACGCCGGTCGCGATGTAGGGGATCGCGCCGGGCAGCACGATCCGGGTAGCGACGTCCCACCTCCTGGTGCCGAACGACCGCGCCACGTCGGCGTACATGGGATCGAGGCCGCGCACGCCGTACATCGTGTGGATCAGGATCGGCCACGAGGCGGCGAAGCCGGCGAGGAAGATCTTGGACTCCATCCCGGCGCCGAGAGCCAGGATCGCGAGCGGGATCAGCGCCACCGAGGGAACGGGGCGGAGGAACTCCACGACCGGCCTGATCACGTGGAACACGACCTCCGAGAGGCCGGCGGCGGCTCCGACCAGCCCACCGACGACGAGGGCGAGGAGAAGTCCCTGCGCCCAGCCCTGGAGGGTCAGCGTGACGTCCGACCACAGGCTCGACCCGCCCATCCGGCGCACCAGCTCGGCGAGGATGTCCGACACCGGTGGCAGCGCCTTGGCGTCGACCAGACCGGTTCTGCTGACGACCTCGAGCGTCCCCAGGACCACGGCGATGCCGAGGGCGGGCTCCCACAGACGGCTGAGACGGGCCCTGCGCCGCAGCGCACGGTCCGTCACGGTGACGGACACGTGCGCCGCGGCGCCGACTTGGCTGGACATCGAGCTCAGCCGAGTCCTGCCGTGAGGCCGTCGATGTCGACGTCGCCCTTGAGGATCCCGTACTTGTCGAGCAGCTCGACGTAGAGCTCGATCATCGACTCGGGAACGTCGTCGGAGAGCTGCGGGAAGACCATCTCGTCGATGACGTCCTCGGAGATCTCGGTGTAGTCGCCCACCGCCGCCTTCAGCGCGTCAGGATTCTCGCGCGCGTACTCGACCGCCTTCGCCAGCGCGTTCCTGAACCCCTCGACCGTCTCCGCATCGCCGTCCGCGAAGGACTCGGTCGAGAAGTAGGCGGCACCGGGCAGCGAGGGAGCGGTCTCCTCGTACGGGGTCGCGACGACCCGGGCGCCGTCCCTGAGCGCCGTCGTCATGAACGGCTCGATCACGAAGATGGCGTCCACCTGTCCGGAGGCCAGCGTCGATGCCATCTCGGGGAACGGCACCTCGACCAGCTCGACGTCGTCCGGATCCGCGCCGGCGTTCTCCAGGGAGTTGCGCAAGGTCATGTCCAGGATGTTGCCCAGCGCGTTGACCGCGACCTTCTTGCCGGCGAGGTCGGCGGTCCCCTGCACGTCGCTGCCGTCGGCAACGAGTACGGCGGCGTTGGCCTGCGAGGCGTCGGACCCGGCCTCGGTGGACGGGGCGACGATCGTGACCGGCAGCTTCTGGCCCCGAGCGATCACGAGGGAGGCGATATTGGAGAAGCCGATCTGACTGTCGCCGGCCACGACCGAGGCGGTGACCTCGGCTCCACCGGTCATCATCTGGGTCTCGATCTTCAGCCCCTCGTCCTCGAAGAAGCCCTGCGACTCGGCGAGGAAGACGGGCGCCACGTCAGCGGCGGGGAAGATGCCGAGGCGGAGGGTCTTCAGGCCCCCCTCCCCCGCATCGTCGGCGTCGTCTCCCCCGAGGCCGCAGGCTGAGGGGAGGATCATCAGGGCAACGAGCGCGATGGCTGCGATCACGCGTCGGTGTCGACGGCGGATGGTCATGCTGGTCTCCTCTGGCTGTTCCACGGACAGGCTCAGTTGCCGGCCCGGAGTGCCACGTTTCGATCGGCCGTGGCTCACCGTGCAGCGTCCGAGAGTGTCGGCGGAGGTCACCCGCCGTCGGCTGCCTGCTCCGTCCGGGTACTGGCCATGATCGCCTCGTACACGTGCCCGCGGAGGGCCGAGAACTCCGGGAGCTGCTTGGTGCTCACCTGGTCACGCGGACGGGGCAGCTCGACCTCGAGGAGCTCGCGCACCACCGTCGGCCGGTGACTCAGGATGACCACCCGGTCACCGAGGTAGACGCTCTCGTCGATGTCGTGGGTGACGAAGACGATGGACACGTCGTACTCGTGCCGGACGGCCAGGATCAGGTCTTCGAGCTCTGCTCGCGTCTGCGCATCGACCGACGCGAACGGCTCGTCCATCAGCAGGATCCTGGGGCGGAACGCCAGCGCCCTCGCGATGGCCACCCGCTGCTGCATCCCACCCGAGAGCTGCCACGGGTAGCTGGACTCGAATCCCTGCAGGCCGACGGCGGCGATCGCCTCGGCGACCCTGCGCCCACTCTCCGCCTGACCCAGCTTCAGGCTGCGCAGGGGGAACGCGACGTTCTTCGCCACGCGCATCCAGGGATAGAGCGACCGGCTGTAGTCCTGGAAGACCAGGGCGATGCCGTCGGCGGGGCCGGTCACCCTCTCGCCCATCGCCCACATCTCGCCCTCCGTCGGCGCCATGAGGCCCGACATCACGCGCAGCAGGGTGGTCTTCCCGCATCCCGAGGGCCCGACGACGCAGAGGACCTCACCGGCATGGACCGTGAAGCTCACGCTGTCGATGGCCTTCGTCCGACCCTGCGAGGTCGTGTAGGTCTTGCCGATTCCTCGCGCCTCGAGGACCTGCTGGCGCCGCTCGTCCGCAGGAGCGGCGTCGGTCAGCTGCTGGCTCGTCATGAGAAGTCTCCTTTCGTGCCCACCTGTTGAATCCGCTAGAGATCGAGGACGAGGCGGGCCGATCTGGACCGGCTCACGCAGATCATCATCGTGGCCGCGCCCTCGCGCTCGGCGTCGCTGAGCACGGTGTCGCGATGGTCCGGCCGGCCCTCGAGCACCTTCACCTCGCAGGTTCCGCAGTAGCCCTCCTCGCAGGAGGAGAGAACCCCCGGCTCCACCTCTCGCACCGTCTCGAGGATGGTGCGGTGCGAGGGCACCGTCAGCGTCCGCTCCGAGCGCGCCAGCACCACCTCGAAGCAGGAGTCGTCCTGCGCCGTCGCCGCGGCGCCGGGCGGGGACGACGTCGTGGGTGCGAAGCGCTCGATGTGGAGCCGGTCGCCGAGGCCCGCCCCGGCGAGGGCCAGCAGGGCGTCGAGCATCCCCGACGGTCCGCAGCAGTACAGATGGGCGTCCGCCGCGAGGTCGTCGAGGATCCCGGCCAGGTCGACGCGGCCGTCGACGTCCTCGGCGAGGAGGCTCACCGAGCCACCCGGCAACGCTCGGATCTCGTCGAGGAAGACCATCGTGTCGCGCGAGCGGGCGCCGTAGACGAGCTCCCATGCCCGTCCCTGCGCGGCGGCCGTCGCGATCATCGGGAGCAGGGGCGTGATGCCGATGCCACCGGCGACGAACACGTACCTCTGTGCGGGAGCGAGCTCGAACAGGTTGCGGGGAGGCGTCGCCCGCAGGATCCTTCCCACCAGCTGGGTCTCGTGGATCTCCCGGGAGCCGCCTCTCCCCCGCTCCTGCAGCAGCACCGCCACCCGATAGGAGGACCGCTGCGAGACCGGTCCGCACAGGCTGTAGGTCCGGACGGCTCCCGACGGCAGCGCGAGGCCGACGTGGGCACCGGCGGACCATGCGGGGAGGAGCTCGCCGTCCGGCGAGCGCAGCGTGAGCGACAGGACGCCTGCCCCCTCGTAGCGCGCCTGCGTCACCAGCAGCCGAAGCGACAGCGCGCTCGGCGTCGCACCGACGGGCGTCACGTCCGCGGCCCCGGAGGGTCGACGACCGGGGACACCAGCGTGCCGACTCCCTCCATCGCCACCTCGACGACGTCTCCTGGCACGAGGTACTGCGGCGGGTTGAAGCCGTAGCCGACCCCGGACGGGGTGCCGGTCGCGATGATGTCCCCCGGCTCCAGGGTCACGCCCTGGCTGATCCAGGAGATGAGCTCCTCGACCCCGAACACCATGTCGCCGCAGAGCTCGTCCTGCCGCAGCTGACCGTTGACCCGGGCCCTGATCCGCAGATCGCGCCAGTCGCCGGCCTCCTCGGCCGTCACGACCCACGGCCCCATCGGCGCGAACCCGTCGAGGGCCTTCCCCCAGGCCCACTGCTGGGCAGGGTCGCTGTGCTGCAGGTCGCGAGCGCTGACGTCGTTGACCAACGTGTAGCCGAAGACATGGTCCAGCGCGTCGGAGAGGGCGACCTTGCTGGCGCGACGCCCGATGACCACGGCCAGCTCGACCTCGTAGTCGAGCTCCGCGGTCAGGCCGAGGCTGCTGATCGGGGTGCCGCTCGCGACCACGCAGTTGGGCCACTTGGGGAACAGCACCGGACGCTCGGGAACGTCCAGCCCCGCCTCCTGCGCGTGGCGCTTGTAGTTCAGGCCGATGCAGATGATCTTCGACGGACGCCGGATCGGTGCCAGGACCTCGGCCTCGGCCTCCGGCAGGAGGTGCCGGCGGTCGGGCGCGTCGACCATGCGGCGGACCTCTGCCAGAACAGCCGGATCCGTGTCGAGGAGCGTCCCCACGTCGCGAGCGCCGCCGAGGTCCACGCCGGCGGTGGCGGCGGACGCCGTGAGATCGAGCACGCCGTCGGCCAGGTGTGCCGCCAGGTGCGCCGATCCGTCGACACTGATCGATCCGATACGCATGTCATTCCTCTTCTTCGACGTGCCCGTCGAGCGAGCACTCGATCCGGGCGAACGGGGTTGTGCTGGTCACTGCTGGGCGAACCGCGACTGCCAGGTCAGGCCGTCGGCGATCACCTCGTCGACCCGCTCGATCTCGCGGTACCGGTGACTGGGCTCCCGGGTCGCGGGGGGCTCGCCCTCCTCGCTGGCCCTGATCGCGCGCAGCATCAGGCGGCGCATCCGGGTGACGCCCAGGTCGCTGGAGCCCAGGTGCTCCAAGGACCGGTCGGTGACGAGTCCCTGGCTCTCCTGGATGACGCAGTCCTCCTCGGCGATCCCCTTGATGCCGGAGAAGTGGCCGTCCCTCATCGCCGCGCGGTCCTGGGGCCAGCCGTCCTCGCGCCGGGACGTGCGCTTGTGCTGGTGGTCCACGATCTCCAGGCCCAGGCGATCGAAGAGCGCCTCGTGCTCCAGGTCGTTCTCGTGGTCGTAGAAGAGCCAGTACTGCCAGCAGCTCTCGTCATCGATGGGGACCCAGGCGCACAGCACCTTGTCCTCGCCCGGCAGGAACGTGATGCAGGGATAGGCGAACGCCGTGATCCGCAGGTACTCCGTCCCGCCGTCGGGTCCCGGTCTCCGGGCCGCCAGCCGCATGCCGAACCAGGTCTCGTCGACCTCCAGGCTCGGCGCCGTGCTCGACATCGTCATCGCCAGCGAGCTGTCCACGGGGGCGCCGGTGGCGGGCGAGCTGTGCAGCGCCGAGACGTGGGCGGGGTCGAGGCTGCCCTCGACACCTTGCAGATAGTTGCACTCCAGACGCAGCTTCGAGGCGTGCCAGCGGCGTGACCCGGCGGAGAACGGGGCGAAGTCGGGGAACTCCGGAGCGCTCCCCGGAGGGCCGAGGTAGGCCCACACGATGCCGCCGGCGATCTTCGTGTCGAACGACCTGACGGGGATCTTGTCCTTGAGTCCCTGTCGTGACTCCGGCTCGGTCGGCAGCTCGAGGACATCGCCGCTCGGGCCGAACTTCCATCCGTGGAAGAGACACCGGATCCCGTCCGGCTCACAGCGGGCCAGCCCCAGCGAGGCGCCTCGATGGGGACAGCGCTCGTCCAGCAGGCCCACGCTGCCGTCCTTCGTCCTGAAGGCGACCAGCGACTCCCCCAGGATCTTGACCCGTACCGGCTGGTCGTCCATCAGCTCGGCCTCCAGCAGCGCCGGCAGCCAGTACCTCCGCATGAAGCGCCCGCCGGGCGTGTCGGGACCGGACCTCGTCAACAGGTCGTTCTCTTCCTGATGCAGCACGTCAGCTCCTCAGCGTCGTCGTCAACGGGGGTCTTCCTCTGCGAACCAGAGCTCGAAGTCCTGCTTGCGGGCCGCGTCCTGCAGCTCAATCCGGACACCGGACTCGGTGAAGTAGGCGAACCGTGCCGGCTCGACACCGGCCTCGACGTCGACCCCGTACGCCTCCAACGTGGCCCCGCGCTCGGTCAGGGCGCTGACGGCCGCGGGCAGGTCCTCGACCCACCAGGCCACGTGATGGAGGCTCTGCCCCTCGGGCAGCCGCCAGGGCGTCCCGGGCGCCGCGGAGATGACCTCGAGGCGGAACGAGGAGTGCCGCGAGAAGCAGACCTCGACCTCGATCTCGCCGAGCTCGCCCGAAGGAAAGCTGCGATAGGTCTGGGGCCGCCGGCGTACCGGCGTCCACGACCAGCCGAACTGCCGGGTCATCTCCCGGGTGGTGGCGCGAACGTCCGGCACGACCAGTGCGGCGTGGTACGGGCCGACCTGCAGGTCCTCGAGGGCCATCATCGCCCCCGCACCTCGGTGCCGTCCGGTCGTACGGCGCCACGCCCGTCCAGCGCCAGGTCACCGCAGGCGAACCGGATCGAGGTCCTCAGGCTCGAGGGGTCCCGCATCGGCGCGAGCTCGGCGACCAGGGTGAGCGCCACGCGGCCGAGGTGGTGCGCCAGCAGGCGGGCCGCCAGATCGGCGTCACGGGCCTCGCACGCGCTCAGGATGGCGCGGTGCTCGTCGGCGGCCAGGGCGTAGGCACGGGGCTGCGTGGCCTGCAGCCGCCGGTAGCGGCTGCTGAGGGCGTTGTAGGAGTCGAAGGCCGACACCAGGCTGGGGCCGGCCAGACCCACCAGCCCGCGGTGGAACGCGACATGCGGGATCTCGCGGCGGTCGAAGTCCTCGGTCCGGTCGAACTCGTCGATCTCGTCCAGGCAGGACCGCAGCTCGCCGATGTGGTCGGCGGTCATCCTGGGCACGGAGATCCGGGCGCCGAGCGCCTCCAACGTGATCCGCATGGTGTAGAGGTCGTCCAGATCGTCGAACGAGGTCTCGCGGACGCGGAGCCGCTGGCCACCCACGTCGATCAGGCCGTCGGCCTGGAGGAGTCGCAGCGCCTCGCGCAGCGGGGTGCGGCTGACGTCGTACCTGCGGGCCAGCTCCATCTGCGTGAACGTCGCGCCGGGAGGGATCTCGCAGCTGAGGATCGCCCGGCGCAGGCTGTCGTAGAGGTAGCTGACGCGATCGGACTGGGCGTCGTGCGTCAGCGAGTCGGCGGAGGGCATGTGGCGGACGCTACATTCGTATCCACGAGATCGCAATGGTGGATACAGATTTCGCCGTCAGGCCGCCTGCTTTCACGATCGACCGTGCAGATCACGCCTGACGACAGATGTCTCTGCGTTCACACTCAGGCGTTCGTGGATACAGATGGCCTCAACGTTGAGGGTCAGATGAACACAGGATCGTTAGCCCCGCTGCGCGACCAGCACGTCCGCCGCGCACACCTTGAACTCCGGCATCCGGCTGGACGGGTCGAGCGCGTCGTTGGTGAGCCGGTTGGCGCCGACCCAGTGGAAGGGCACGAAGACGGTGTCCGGGCGGATCGTGGTGACCACGCGGGCGGGCGCCTTCAGCTCGCCGCGGCGGGTGCGGACGAGGACCGGCCGGCCGTCGCGGGCGCCGATCCGGTCGGCGAGCATCGGGTGCATCTCGACGAAGGCGCCGTCGTCGGCGAGGTCGCGGATCCGGCGGGTCTGGGCGCCGGACTGGTACTGCGCGAGCACGCGGCCGGTCGTCAGGTGCAGCGGGTACGACGCGTCGGGTGCCTCCGCGGGCCCGACGTACTCGGGTACGACGAAGCGGGCTCGGCCGTCGGGGGTGGCGAAGGTGTCGGCGAACAGCCGTGGGGTGCCGGGGTGGTCGGGGGTGGGGCAGGGCCAGAAGACGCCCTTCTCCTCGGCGATGCGCCGGTAGCTGATGCCGGCGTAGTCGGCCTTGCCGCCCGCGGACGCGCGGCCGAGCTCGGCGAAGACCTCCTCGGGATCGGTCGCGAACTCGACGGGAGAGCCAAGCCGGGAGGCGAGACCGGCGATCACGTCGAGGTCGCTGCGCACGCCCTCGGGCGGGGCGATCGCCTGCTGCCGCAGGATGACGCGCCCCTCGAGGTTGGTCATGGTGCCGGTCTCCTCGGCCCACTGGGTGACGGGCAGTACGACGTCGGCGAGCGCGGCGGTCTCGGACATCACGATGTCGCAGACGACGAGCAGGTCGAGCGACTCGAGCCGCTGCGTGATCCGGGTGGCGTTCGGTGCGCTGACCACGATGTTGGAGGCATGCACGAGCAGCGCCTTCGGGCCGGCGTCGGTGCCCAACGCGGAGAGCAGCTCGTACGCCGAGCGCCCCTTGCCGGGCAGGCTCTCCGGGGGCACGCCCCACACCCGCGCGACGTGGACGCGGGCGGCGGGGTCCTCGATCATCCGGTACCCCGGCAGCTGGTCGGCCTTCTGCCCGTGCTCGCGCCCGCCCTGGCCGTTGCCCTGGCCGGTGAGGCAGCCGTAGCCGGCGTACGGCTTCCCCGGCATGCCCAACGCCAGCGCCACGTCGATCCACGCCAGCACCGTGGCGGTGCCCTGAGCGTGCTGCTCGGCGCCGCGGGCGGTCAGCACCATCACCTTGTCGGCGTCCGCGAGCATCGCGACCAGCGACCGCAGCTCGTCGGTGGCGATGCCGGTGGTCCGCTCGACGCGCTCGGGCCACCACGCCGCAGCGGCGCGGCGTACGTCGTCGAAGCCGGTGGTCCGGGCCGCGACATAGGACTCGTCCACCGCGCCCTGCGCGTCGAGCAGGTGCAGCACGCCCAGCGCGAGAGCGAGGTCGGTGCCGGGCACGGGCTGGAGGAAGAGATCGGCGCGCTCGGCGGTCGGCGTCAGCCGCGGGTCGATGACCACGACCTTGCC
The DNA here is from genome assembly GCF_054954065.1 of Nocardioides sp. S5-5. Lineage (NCBI taxonomy): Bacteria > Bacillati > Actinomycetota > Actinomycetes > Propionibacteriales > Nocardioidaceae > Nocardioides > Nocardioides sp. S5-5. The sequence continues at coordinate 363,682 of NZ_CP199913.1, read as the reverse complement.
GCCGCGCTCGCGCAGCCGGTCGAGGTGGCGGGCGGCGGGCGGCATGGTCTCGGCGAGGTTGGAGCCGACGAGCACCACCACGTCGGCCCGCTCGACGTCGGCGAGCGGGAACGGCAGGCCGCGGTCGACCCCGAACGCCTGGTTGCCGGCGCTGGCCGCCGAGCTCATGCACCAGCGGCCGTTGTAGTCGATCTGGCTGGTGCCGAGGGCGACCCGGGCGAACTTGCCCAGCTGGTAGGCCTTCTCGTTGGTGAGCCCACCACCGCCGAAGACGGCGACCGCGTCCTTGCCATGGGCCTCCTGCAGGTCCGTGATCCGCCGCGCGACCAGGTCGAGCGCCTCGTCCCACTCGACGGCGCGCAGCTCGCCGGTCGCCCGGTCCCGCACCAGCGGCCGGGTGAGCCGCTCCCGGCTGCTGCGCAGGCCGCCGGACGTCCAGCCCTTGCGGCACAGCGCGCCCTCGTTGACCGGGAACTCCTCCCAGGCTCCGATCTCGATCCCCGCCCGGCCCTTGCGGGAGACCGCCATGCCGCACTGCAGGCTGCAGTACGGGCAGTGGGTCCGGGTCATGGAGCCCATTGCACGGGACCCGCGTTGCGGGGCGGACGCGGGCGGAGGACACCCGTGTCAACGACTCCTCACGGTCTCACGGACCGGGCCCGCGTCCGGCACGCCTCCGGCGGGATGAGACCGTGGGAGCTTCTCGGAGAGGTCCCACCATGAACGCGGGGCGTCTCCCGACGCGTATGGAGGAGTGACCCCGTGACGGACCTGAACCCGACCCTGCAGCCGATCTTCGACGAGATCCTGGCCCGGAACCCCGGTGAGGCCGAGTTCCACCAGGCGACGCGCGAGCTGCTGGACAGCCTGGGCCCGGTCGTCGCCCGTCACCCCGAGTACACCGACGCCGCGATCATCCGCCGCGTGTGCGAGCCGGAGCGGCAGATCATCTTCCGGGTCCCGTGGGTCGACGACGCCGGCCAGGTGCAGCTCAACCGCGGCTTCCGGGTGGAGTTCAACTCCGCGCTCGGGCCGTACAAGGGCGGGCTGCGCTTCCACCCGTCGGTCTACCTCGGCATCATCAAGTTCCTCGGCTTCGAGCAGATCTTCAAGAACGCCCTCACCGGCATGCCCATCGGCGGCGGCAAGGGCGGCTCGGACTTCGACCCGAAGGGCCGCAGCGACGCCGAGATCATGCGCTTTTGCCAGTCCTTCATGACCGAGCTGTACCGCCACATCGGCGAGTACACCGACGTCCCCGCCGGCGACATCGGCGTCGGTGGGCGCGAGATCGGCTACCTGTTCGGGCAGTACAAGCGGATCACCAACCGCTACGAGTCCGGCGTGCTGACCGGCAAGGGCATCGGCTGGGGCGGCTCGCTGGTCCGCACCGAGGCCACCGGCTACGGCACGGTCTTCTTCGCCAATGAGATCCTCAAGGCCCGCGGCAGCTCCTTCGAGGGCAAGACCGTGGTGGTGTCCGGCTCCGGGAACGTCGCGATCTACGCCGCCGAGAAGGCCGCCGAGCTCGGCGCCACCGTGGTCGCGTGCTCCGACTCCAGCGGGTACGTCGTCGACGAGAAGGGACTCGACCTCGACCTGCTGAAGGAGGTCAAGGAGGTACGCCGCGAGCGGCTCTCGTCGTACGCCGAGGCCCGGGAGTCGGCCCGCTTCGTGGCTGACGGGGCGGTCTGGGACGTGCCGTGCGACATCGCGCTCCCCTGCGCCACCCAGAACGAGCTGGACGGCGACCACGCGCTGACCCTGGTTCGCAACGGCTGCACGGTCGTCGCCGAGGGCGCCAACATGCCCTGCACCCCGTCCGCCGTGAAGGTGCTCACCGAGGCCGGGGTCGCCTTCGCCCCCGGCAAGGCCGCCAACGCCGGCGGAGTCGCGACCAGCGCCCTGGAGATGCAGCAGAACGCCTCGCGCGACTCCTGGACCTTCGCCCACACCGAGGCGCGGCTCGAGGAGATCATGGTCGGCATCCACGCCCGCTGCCTCGAGACCGCCGACACCTACGGCGCCCCCGGCAACTACGTCGCCGGCGCCAATATCGCCGGGTTCACCCAGGTGGCCGACGCGATGCTGGCCCTCGGCGTCATCTGAACCGGAACCCGGGAGTCAGCTGAGGGCGCCGCCGTAGCCGGGCAGCTTGAGCTTGCGCTCGTAGTCGCCGCCGACGAAGTCGGTCGAACGGTTGCCGACGTTGAGCACGAAGGTCAGCCCCTGCTCGGCGTACTGCGCCCGGCAGCGCTGCTTGCCCGCGGCGATCGGCTCGCCGTGCCGGCGCCCGCAGATCCCGTCGTGGTGGTAGCCGGCCGCGTCGAGGGCCTTGGTCACCTTGGCCAGGCTGTCCTCGAAGCGGCCGGTGACGAAGATGACCCTCATGCCCCGGCGCTCGGCGTTCCTGGTGAGCTTGAGGGTCCGCTTGATCGCCTTCGGCCAGGCGTAGTGGGTGGCCAGCGAGGTGTTGTCGATGTCGAGTACGACGGCCAGGTGCTTCTCGCCGCCCGCCGCCCGCTGCTTGAGGTAGGCACCCGGCCGCTTCTTCGCGTAGACCGCCCGGACGTCGGCCTGCCACTGGGCAGCTGACGGCAGCGGTCCGGAGGCGCGGTCCGCGGCCGACGCGGCCACCGAGGCCGGCAGGAGGGCGAGCAGCAGGGCGAGTGCGAGGGTGCGCATCCGCCCATTCCACCAGACGGCTCAGATGCCCGCGTCGGCGTAGGTCCGGCCGCGGCGGCGGTAGGCCGCCCAGGTGACGACGAGACAGACGACGTAGAACCCGGCGAAGACGGCGAACGCGCTCTTCGTCGCGGCGAGCGGCTCGCTGACCCACGGGCTGTTGAACGTGATCGGGATCAGGAACCCGCCGATCGCGCCGACGGCCCCGATGATCCCGACCGCGGCCGAGGACCGCTTGGTGGCGTCGAGGAGGGCGAGCTCGCGCTCCGGGCTGTCCGCGGCGGTCGCGAGCACGGCGTCGGTGCGGTGGATCGCCGGGATCATCTTGTACGTCGACCCGTTGCCGATGCCCGTGCAGGCGAAGACCACCAGGAAGACACCCAAGAACAGCGGGAACACGTCGGCGTTGGCGTCGACCGCCGCGGTCTGCGCCGCTCCGGCGAGAGCAGGGATCGGGGTCAGCATCGAGAGCGTGCCGAGCAGGCCGAGGGTGCCGAGCACCAAGCCGGAGAAGGCCACGACGGTGACCCGGGCACCGCCGAAGCGGTCCGCGAGGTGCCCGCCGAGCGGGCGGGTGACCGAGCCGACCAGGGCGCCGAGGAAGGCGTAGTAGGCGAAGTTGATGCCGATGCCCGGCGCCTGCGGACCGGCCTGGTGCCAGAAGTTGAGCTTGATCAGCAGCGGCATCGCGGCGGAGTAGCCGATGAACGAGCCGAAGGTGCCGATGTAGAGGAAGGACATCACCCAGGTGTGGCGGTGCCTGAGCACGCTCAGCTGCTGGCGGGTGTCGGTGCGGGCGTTGGAGAGGTTGTCCATCCGGAAGCAGGCGGCCAGCACACCGACGACGGCCAGGGCGGCGTACAGGAACGCGGCCCGCTCCAGGTGGATCCCACCCGCGCTCGCCGTGACCAGGCCGAAGATGCCCGCCCCGCCGACCAGCACCGGGAGCAGCAGCTGGATGATCGCGACCCCGAGGTTGCCGCCCGCCGCGTTGAGCCCGAGCGCCGCGCCCTTGAGCCGCGCGGGGTAGAAGAAGTTGATGTTCGCCATCGAGCTCGCGAAGTTGCCGCCGCCGAAGCCGGCGCTCGCGGCGATCACGCAGAACACGGCGTACGGCGTCCCGGGCTGGGTGACCACGTAGGCGAACCCGAGCGTCGGCACGAGCAGCAGGCCCGCGCTGACCATCGTCCAGTTCCGGCCGCCGAACCTGCCGACCGCGAGCGTGTAGGGCACCCGGATGAGGGCGCCGACCAGGTTCGGGATCGCGACCAGGAAGAACAGCTGCTGCGGGCTGAACGCGAACCCCTGGGCCACCAGGAACGCCGAGCTCACGCTCCAGATCAGCCACACCGAGAAGCCGAGGTGCTCGGCGAAGATCGACCAGAGCAGGTTGCGGCGGGCGACCGACGCGCCGCTGGACTCCCAGAACTCCGGGTCCTCGGGACGCCAGTCGTCGATCCAGCGGCCCCTCCTCCGGCGCAGGCTCGGGGCGGTCACAGGGGCGGTGAGGGTCATCGCGGGCTCCTGGGGCAGGGGGGCGGGTGCTGCTCCGAGCCTGGGTGGCGGCGGTTTCGGCGCGATGCGCCGCGAGATCTCGTCTCGTCAACTCCGTCTCACGGGCTCACACGCCTCACGGGATCACGGCTGTGGAGAACGCGCGGCGGCTGCGCCGGTTGTGTCGGCCCCCTCGGTCACGGTCGTGCTCGCTTCTCCTTCTCGGGAGATGCGTGCAGACTGGAGGAACTGGATGTGTCGATTGGTCAGGACTCAGCTATGGATGTCGCCTACGCCGACCGGTTCGAACGCGTGCCGATGTCGCGATCCGAGTTCGATCGGCTGCCGGAGGACCACCGGGTGGAGCTCGTCGACGGGGTGGCGCTCGTGACGCCGCCCGCCCGCGGCGACCACAACCGCGTCGGGCTCAACATCGCGATCGTCCTGCGCCAGGCATTCCCCGACGCGTTCGTGACCTATGAGCGGGGCCTCGCACTCCCCACCGGATCGCGCCGCGTCCCCGACCTCGCCCTGCAGCGCGAGCACGACGACGAGGTCTGGTCGCCCGCGGTCCCGGTGCTCGTGGTCGAGATCCTCTCCGCGTCGACCCGTGACGAGGACCTCTTTCACAAGCCCGACGACTACCGCCGGTCAGGGATCGCGCAGTACTGGATCGTGGACGGCGCGGCCCGCACCCTCACCGCCCTGGTCAACGCCGGCGAGTGCTGGAGCACCGGCCTCAGCCTCACCGAGGTGTCTCCGACCGGCTCGCTGGAGGTCGCCGACCTCGGCCCGGTCGAGCTGGACCTGCCGGTGCTGCTGATCTGACGCGGCCTGCGGTGGCCGATCCTCGACGGCCCACCGCACCACGTGGTGGCTACCGCCCGGCTGGACCGCGCGCCACCGGCACGTCGACCAGCGTGGCGAGCCGTCCGAACCGGGGTACGCCGACCACGACCGCGCCGACCAGGCTGCACAGCAGGCCGCCCGAGGCGAGCCGCAGCGCCCACTCCGTGCCGGCGGCGCCCGCGATTACCCCCGCCAACGCCGCGCCGAGGGGGCTGCCACCCCAGGCGATCAGCCGGGCCGTGGTGTTGACCCGGGACTGGAGGTGGTCCGGGGTGACCACCTGGCGGGTGACGATCCCGTTCACGATGAGGGTCGTCATCGCGAGCTGGAGGACGACGAGCAGCGGCAGGGCCAGGAGCACGGTGGTGGTCGCCGACAGGGCCAGCAGCGCGACCAGGGCCACGGCGTACCCGGTCGTCGTGATCACCCCGACGCCGGTGCGCCGCTGCAGACGGGGCAGGGCGAGGCTGGCGACGAAGGTGCCCACCGCCCCCGCCGCGAACAGCCACCCCAGCGCCGGTGAGTCGACGTCCAGACCGAGCTGCTCGACGCCGACGACGACCAGGAGGCCCGAGGTCGCTCCGCCGGCGAGGCTCGCGCCGGCGCCGAGGATCGTCAACCAGCGTACGACCGGCACCGCCCAGATGAAGCTCAGCCCCTCGACGACCTCCCGGCCCAGCCGGCGACCCGGTACGGCCGCCGCCACCGTCTCGCTGCCCGGCCAGCGCAGGCCGGCGACGATGCCTGCGGCGGCGAGGTAGCCGAGCCCGTCGAGACCGAGGGCGAGCGCCGGGGAGGTCGCGGTCACGAGCAGCCCGGCGAGCAGTGGACCGGCCAGCCCGATCGCGGTCCCGACCGTCACCAGGGTGGAGGTGGCCGAGGCGACCCGGTCCCGCCCGACCAGCTGCGGCACCAGGCCGAACGAGGCCGCGTCGGCGAACACGAAGAGGGTCGACACCACGGCCGCGACGACCAGCAGGTGGGCGAAGCTCAGCGCGCCGAGGAGGTCGGCAGCGGGCACCGTGAGCAGCGCCAGGCCGCTGAGCGACCCGGTGACGACGAGCACCCGGCGACGGTTCCAGCGATCGGCGAGCGCGCCGGCGGGCAGGCCGAGCACGAGGTACGGCGTGGTCTCGACCGCCGCGACCAGGGCGGTCAGGGTGGCGCTCCCGGTCAGCCGGTAGACCAGGATCGGCAGGGCCACCATGGTGAGCGCGTTGCCCGTCATCGCGACGGCCCGGGCCACCAGGAACCGGCGGTACGTCGGGTCGGCCAGCGCCGAGGTGGCGACCGGCGCGGCGGTCACAGGCTGGGCGGGGGCAGCAGGAGCAGGCTCTCCGGGGTCGGCGGCCGGCCGCCGACCTCCGTCCAGCGCGGCAGCCCGTAGTAGGGGAAGCCGGCCGGGGCGTTCGGCACCAGACCCCGGGCGCAGACCCGGACCACGCGCAGCGGGGTGAGCGCCACGTCGGGGGTGGTGAGGTCGCAGACCACCACCTCGTGGCCGCCGACGGCCAGCGCCGCCCGCAGCCCGGCCTCGGTGCCGACCGGGAGGTCGTCGATCCCGACGGTGGCGGCGGGCGCGGTGAACCGCGGCAGCAGCTCGCGCTGCACGGCGGGGTCCAGCCAGACCTGCGCCTGGGCGCCGAGGTCGCGGACGGCGGCGCACTGGGGTCCCGCGACCGCCAGGTAGTCGCGCTCGGGGCGATGGGGCAGGTAGAGCCCCTTCGACAGGATCCCGGCGGCCACCGCGTCGAACACCCAGCCGTCGGCGTCGAGCAGGCCCTGGGTGAACACCCAGCTGTGGATCGCCTCGAGGGTGGCCTTCAGCGCCGTCTCGGCCGGGTCGAGCTTCGCGGAGAAGCCGCCCGCCACGATCCCGGTCACCGGATCGTGGACCGCCGCCGCGACCACCGGGACGCCGAACCAGGCAGGCAGGGCCAGCAGGTGCAGCTCGAGCCGGGACCCGGCCAGGTGGTCGAGCAGCCCGGGCACCGTCGCCGGGTCGATGCCGGACGCATCGGCGCCGAGGTGCCACCACAACGAGAGCGCGTCGCGCTCGACCAGCTCCAGCAGGCCACGGCGGGTGGCGTCGGCGACGTCCTGCCCGGTGGCGATCCCGGCATAGTTCACGTGGTGCAGGAAGGGGTCGCGCCGGCGGGAGCCGGTGCGCCAGTTGAGATGCGCCCAGGACGCCGGGACCAGCACCGGGCCGGTGTCGCCGCGCCCTTCGACCCAGGCGATCTCGACGTCCTCGGTGAACCGCGCGAAGGGGAACCCGGCGCGCTCGTGCTGCCAGTCGGCGAAGAAGGGCAGGTCCCGCGGGCCGAGCAGCCGGTGCCCCGCGGCCGCGAGCTCGCCCGCGCTCGCCCGGAGCAGACCCTCGGGCACGTAGTTGCCGCAGTAGCGCTCGACCGCCTCGCCGATCGCGGCGATCCGGGCGCCGCCCGGGTCGGCGAAGGTGGTGCCGAGCGAGACCCGGTCGCTCGGCCAGTTGCCGTGCATCCGCGAGTCGGCGACCTCGGCCGTGATGCCGACGTACGCCGGGGGCAGGCCGGCCAGCCGCTCGACCGGGTGCAGGCCGGTGACGATGCCGAAGTGGGGGTCGACGAGGCTCTCGACGCTCAGGGAGGTCATGGGATCAGCTCCAGGTGATGGTCCGGGACCGCGCCCGGCGGGTGGGGGGATCGGGCATAGCGCGGGAAGTCGTCGGCGGTGACCCGGAGCTCGAGCGCGGCGCGGTCGGCGGCGGAGAGGACGACCGGGCCGAGGGTGAGGCGGCTCCCGAAGGCCGCGCCGTGCGCGATCTCCCGAACGCCGCCGTCCGGTGCCCGGACGGCCAGGGACGCGCACCAGGACACGCCCGGCGCCGACCTGAGCCGGACCTCGGCCATCGGCGGCGGCCCGGAGTGGTGGCCGCCGGAGCGGTCGACCAGGGTGGCGCCGCGGGGCGGGCGCCCGGCGAGCAGCGCATCGAGCCAGGCGAGGATGCGCCGCGCCCGGCCGGCCCCGGCGAGGCCGTGGTCCCACGGCCCCAGGACCAGCCGGGCCGGGCCGCCCCAGGCCGACCAGAGGTCGACGACATCGTGGGCGAAGTGGTCGTCGGTGCCGCCGATCGCCAGCAGGGGGCACTCGAGCCCGGCGACGGCCGCGGCCCGTTCGGTGTCGTGGCGGCGGGCGGTGACGACCTCGGCCCAGGGTCGCCGGACGTCCTGGGCCAGCCACCAGCCGAGCCGGGACGCCAGCTGGAGGACGCCACCCCGGGTGCGCGCGGTCTCGCCGAGGCCGAGCGCCGGTACGGCGACCACGACCCCGTCGACCGGTGCGGTCACCGCGGTGGCCAGCGCCGTGTGGGCGCCGTACGACGTGCCCATCACGACGACGGGCGCGTCCGCCCACGAGCGCACCCAGGCGAGCAGGTCGGGACCGTCGGCACGGTGCGCCTCGGCGTACGGGACGAAGACGCCGGGCGACTCGTGGCGACCCCGGACGTCCTGGACGACGAGGCCGACGCCGTGGCCCGTCCACCCCCTCGCCTCGGCGGCGTGCTGGGCCGCGCCGTACGGCGTGCGCACGACGAGGACCGCCCGGGGTGGTGTCGCGGGCAGCCAGACCCGGGTGGCCAGGTCGCCGACCGAGACGTGCCGCTCCCTCATCGCGGGGCGGGCGGAACGGGCAGCACCGGGTGCCGCGACACGCTCAGCGTGACCAGGTCGACCACGACCGCCTCGTGGGTGGGCGGCTCCGGCCGCAGCAGCTCGGCCGCCACGACGACGGCGGCCAGCTCGAGTCCCGGCCCGGCGAGCGGCGGGGCGGCGGACCGCACGCCGGCGGCCGGGTCGCGCGGGGCGACCCGGCGATCCGTCGCCCGGTGCATGGTGGCGGCGTGGTGGCGGGCCGCGACCTCGGCCGCGGGGACGCCCGGCGGGGACAGGACGACGCGATGGCCGGCCCGCCAGCAGGCGCGGGCGCCGGCCGGCAGCCCGGTGGGGACGATCGCGTCATCGAGCGCCAGGACCGCCGTACCGTCGAGGTCCGGCTCGACGCCCATCCGCCCGAGCGCGGCGCGCAGGGCCGTGGCGAGGGCGCCGGCCCCGGACACGCTGAGCCGGAGCGGACCCGGGTCGGCGAGCCCGGCGGCGACCAGGGCGTCGAGCGCGGCGCGCGCCGCGGGCGTCACGGGCTCGTGGTCCCGGACGAGGGCGCCGAGGAGGTCGTCGAGCTCCGGACCGGCCAGCCGCACGTGGTGGTAGCCGTCCCCGGCGCGCAGGACGTGACCGTCGGCGGTCGGGTAGAGGACGACGTCGGCACGCAGGCGCGAGGACGCCGGAGGGGAGACGGGAGGAGTCAGGTTCATGGGGTCTCGTTCCGGGGTCGGCCCCCACGCGCCCGGGACGCGCGGGGGTCGACCGGTGGCACGGGTCAGTCGCCCTCGGTGGCCTCGACCTCGTCGAAGGGGTTCTCGACGAGGGCGTTGCTGTGACCGGCGCTGTGGGTCGAGAGCTGGGCCCGCTGGCCGACCGGGGTGAAGAACTCGTTCATCGGTATCTCCTCTGGGGGGATGGATGCGCCCCGCGGATCGGGGGTGCGGATGGACCGTATCCGATATTGATAATCATTCTCAACCGCGCTTGCCGAGATTCTCGAGAACGGTGTCGAGGACCAGGCCGAGCGAGATGGTGCCGCGGCCGGTCGCCCAGACCGGGGCCTCGACCTCGACCACCCCGTCCTCGCGGGCCGCGGTCAGCCGGGCCCACACCGGGTCGGACGCGAGCCGCTCGCCGAGCGGCTCGGTGTCCGTCGACGCCGAGAACGCCTGCGCGAACACCAGGTCGGGGTCGACCTCGGCGATCTGCTCGACGGCGACGCTGGCGAACGGGTCGCCGGCCGCGGGCCAGGGGTAGTCGCTGACCTCGGCCAGCAGCGAGCCGACCGGCGTCTCGACCGAGTCGACCCCGAGACTCCCCGGCTCGCCGTACATCGACAGGGTGGTCAGGCCGCTGCGCCGCGACGCGGCCGCCTCGACCCGCTCGGTGAACGCGACCGCGCGCTCCTCGGCCCGCTCCTCGGTCCCGGTGAGCCGGCCGACCGTGCGCAGGAAGGCGACCGAGTCCTGCCACGAGTGCGGGTCGACGAGGTAGAGCTGCGCGTGCGCCTCGACCGCGGGGCGCAACCCGTCCTGCACGCCGGCGAGACCGATGACCAGGTCCGGGGTGGCGAGGGCGATGTCCTCGACGTTCTCCTCGCCGAAGCCGCCGGTGATCTCGCGCATGTCGGCGTCCGGGCCGGCGTAGCGCTCGTCGAGGGCGAGCGCGTCGCGGTACGCGACCGGCGCGAGGCCGACCTCGGCGAGCGCGTCGACGCAGATCATCGTGAGGCAGGCGACCCGCCGGGCCGGCGCGTCGAGGGTGAGGGTGGCGCCGGTGTCGTCGGTGACGGCGATCGACTCGCCCGCCGATCGGCGGGAGCCGCCGGCGTCGGCGTCGGAGGCGTCGGATGCCCCGCAGGCGGCGAGCGTCGCGGCGGCCACGAGGGCGGCGGGGACGAGGGCGGCGGGGACGAGGGCGGCGAGGGCAGTGGGCTTGCGCATGAGAGCTCCTGTGGTGAACGATGGAATCGAAATGATAATCATTCCCAATTTGAGGACGACGGCGGTCCCGCGGTCCTCTCCAGCCGTCGCCCGCACCGCCCGCATCGGCCGCACCGCCCTCGCCGCCCTCGGCGTCGCGGCCGCGGGCTGCGGGCTCGCGGCCCTGTGCGTCGGCCACCCCGGCCTCGGACCCGCGACCGCCCTGTCCGCCCTGCTCGATCCCGACCATCCCCAGCGGGTCGCGGTCGCCGAGGTGCGCCTGCCCCGCGCCGTCCTCGGCGCGGTCGCGGGCGGTGGCCTCGGCGTCAGCGGACTGCTGCTCCAAGACGCCTTGCGCAACCCGATCGCCGGCCCGGAGCTGCTCGGCGTCTCGTCCGGCGCGGCCGTCGTGGTCGCCACCGTCGTGGTGCTGGGGCTCGGCGTGCCCCTCGGCCTCCAGCCGTGGCTCGCGCTCGCCGGCGCCCTGGTCGCGGGCGCCGGCGTGCTCCTGGCGATGGGCCGCACCCGCGACCCGGCCCACGTGGTCCTCGTCGGCGCGGCCGTGTCCGCCGCGTGCGGCGGCCTGGTCGTCGCCGTCGTCGGGCTCGGCACGCAGGGCAATGTCGTGGTGCTCTTCCGCTACCTGATGGGCAGCCTCGCCGCCCGCGGCTGGTCCCACGTGGCGACCGTGGCGCCGCTCGTGGCGGCCGGTGTCGTCGTCGCCTGGCTGATCCGGCGCCGGGTCGAGGCGTTGACGCTCGGCGACGAGGTGGCGGCCGGGCTCGGCGTCGCGGTGGTCCGGACCCGGGTGCTCGCCGTCGGCACCGCCGCTCTGATCGCGGCGGCCGTCGCGGCGGCCTGCGGGCCGGTGGCGTGGGTGGCCCTGCTCGCGCCGCACGTCGCGCGTCGGCTGACCGGCAGCACCAGCACCCGCCGCGTCCTGGCTCCCACCCTGGTCGTCGGCGCCCTGCTGCTGATGGCGGCCGACCTGGTCTCCCGGCGCCTGCTCTACCCGGTGGAGGTCCCCGTCGGCATCGTGACCACGCTGGTCGGCGTACCCGCGCTGCTGCTGCTCCGTCCCACCGGACGGCCCCGATGACCGGCGCTACGACGACGCGGCGCGCGGGCGCCGTGGTCGCCGCCGGGATCCTCGCCGGGGTGCTGCTGGTGCTCACGCACCTGCTCGTCGGCCGCTCCGAGCTGCCGCCGGGCGAGGTGCTCCGCGCGCTGGTCGGCCGGGCGAGCGACCCGGTCTACGAGGTGATCGTCCTCGACTACCGGCTCCCGCGGGTGCTGGTCGGGCTCGGCGCGGGCGCCCTGCTCGCGGTGTCCGGCGTCCTCGTGCAGGCCGTCGTCCGCAACCCCCTCGCCGAGCCGGCCACCACCGGCGTCGGCGCCGGGGCCGCGCTCGCGGTCACCGCCGGGCTGGTGCTCTGGCCGGGCCACGCGCTCGCCTATCCCGCCGCCCTGCTCGGGGCGCTGGCCACCGGGGCCGTCCTGTACGCCGCCGGGCGGCGCTCCCTCGCGGTGGCGGGCGTGCTGCTGGGCGCCGTGCTCGCCGCGGTGACCTCGCTGCTGCTCGTCGTCGACTCCGCGCCGATCGGCGTGGTGCTGCGCTGGCTGGTCGGCTCGCTCAACGCCCGCACGCCCCACGACTGGGCGCTGCTGTGGCCCTGGGTCGCGGTGCTCGTGCCCCTCGCCTGGCTGCTCGCGTCCCGGCTCAACGCGTGGTCGCTCGGCGAGGCCGTCGCCGTCGGTCTCGGGCTGCGCGCCGGGCCGCTGGTCGCGGTGGTCCTGCTGGTCGCCGTCGGCGCTGCCGCGGCCGCGATCGCCGCGGCCGGCGCGGTGGCCTTCGTCGGCCTGGTCGCGCCGCACGTCGCCCGGCTCTGGGTCGGCGCCGACCACCGGTGCCTGGTGCCGGTCAGCGCCGCGCTCGGCGCCGTTCTCCTCAGCCTGGCGGACCTGGTCGCGTTCTCGGTGACGATCCGGCTGCCCGGCGTCGCGGCCGACGTGTCGGGGGTGCCGGTCGGCGCCGTCACCGCCCTCCTCGGCGCACCCGTCCTGATCAGCCTCGTTCGCAGGGAGAGCCGCCGATGACCACCGCACCCGCCCTCGCCGCCCTCGGCCTGGACGCCGGCCACGGCCGGCGGGTCGTCGTCGCCGACTTGGACCTGGAGATCGCGGACGGCTCCGTCACCGCACTCGTCGGTCCCAACGGATCGGGCAAGTCGACGCTGCTGATGACCCTCGCCCGGGTGCTCCCCCGGCAGGCCGGCGACCTCCGTCTCGACGGTCGCCCGTATGCGAGCCACACCTCCCGCGAGATCGCGCGCCGTCTCGGCGTACTGCCGCAGACCGCGACGACACCGAACGGCGCCACCGTGCGCGAGCTGGTCGAGCAGGGCCGCTACCCCCGGTGCGGACCGTGGGCGATGCTGCGCCAGCAGGACGACGGGGCCCTCCGACGCGCGCTGGCGCTGACCGGCCTCACCGCGCTCGCCGACCGCCGTCTCGACAGCCTCTCCGGCGGCGAGCGGCAGCGGGCCTGGATCGCGATGACCCTCGCCCAGGAGACCGGCATCCTGCTGCTCGACGAGCCGACGACCTATCTCGACGTCCGCCACCAGATCGACCTGATGCGACTCGTGCGCCGGCTCCGCGACGTGTATGCCATGACCGTCGTCATGGTGCTGCACGACCTCAACCAGGCGGCCAGGTACGCCGACCGGGTGGTCGCCCTGCGCGAGGGACGGGTACGCGCGGACGGGACACCGGAGCAGGTGCTGACCGAGGAGACCCTCGGCGCGGTCTTCGACATCGACGCCGTGGTGCTCACCGACCCGGTCAGCGGCCGGCCGCTGTTCGTCGCCCGATGACCGCGACCGACGCCGGCCTCCGGCTGGTCCGCGCCGTCCACGACGCCCTCAACCGGACGGCCGTGCCCCGGACCCCCGGACCCGGGCTGCTGCCCCCGGCCGCCGCGGGCGACACCCGCCCGCTGCCGGCCCCGCGCCGCCCCGACCTCTCCCTGGCCGAGGCGCTGGTGGCCCGCCGCTCGCGCTACGCCTTCGGCCCGGACCAGCCGCCGCTCGCCGACCTGGCCGCGCTGCTGCGGCTCGGCGTCGGCACCGCGCCGCGGGCCGGCGGGCTGGCCTCGGTGCTCCCCCACCTCGTCGTCCGCGGCGCCGGCGAGCTGCCATGCGGCGTGCATCGCGCGGACCTGCGACTTCCCCTGCCGAACCTGGTCCAGATCCGGCGCGGCGATCCCACCGACTACCTGGCGGCGGCCCTGGACCAGCCGCCGTTCGCCCGCCGGGCCCCGGTCTGGCTGGCCCTCGGCATCGACGTGGGCGGCTCGCTGACCCGCTACCCCGCGCGCCACTACCGGACCCTGCACCTCGATGCCGGCGCCGCGCTGCAGAACGTGCTCCTCGTCGCGACCGGGCTGGGCCTGGCCGCCTGTCCGGTGATGGGCTACGACGACCGGGCCTGGGTCCGGCTGCTCGACCTACCCCCGGACGTCCTGGTCGCGGGCGTGGTCGCGCTGGGTTGAGCCTCCCCGCGCCGCCCCGAGTTCGGCTGGGTGCAGCTGGGTGCGGCTGGGTGCGGCTTTCTCAAGGGATGCAGCACAACCCGCACTCCCCTGGCCGTATTTGAACTGGGAAGCGAAGGTTTGGCTGCATCCCTTGGGAAACCTGCGCCCCGGCCGCAGGGACGCCCGACCACCACCCGAGACCGACCGCTCGTCGCGCCGTACCGACCGCTGGTCGACAACCCGGTCCCACTCGGCGCGCAGCCGGACCGCACCCCTGCCGACGTACCCACGCCCGCTCCTAGCGTCGGAACGTCCGTGACCCCGGTCACACGCACCGATCCCGAGGAGGCCCGTCGTGACGTCCGACATCTCGCCCCATGACATGGCTGCGCGCCATGATCCCGTGTACGACGAGCTCCACGCCGCGCCGGAGTTCGCCGAGCTGAAGCGGCGCTATCGCGGCTTCGTGTTCCCCGCGACCTTCGCGTTCCTCACCTGGTACCTGCTCTACGTCGTGCTCTCGAACTGGGCCGGCGACTTCATGAGCAAGCAGGTCGTCGGCAACATCAACGTGGCCCTGGTCTTCGGCCTGCTCCAGTTCGCGACGACCTTCCTCATCGCCTGGCTCTACGCGCGCTACTCGAGCGCCCGGCTCGACCCGCTCGCCGGCGAGCTCGACGCCCGGTTCGTCGCCCTCGAGGGCAAGTCCTCCCGCGGAAGGGGCGACCACTGATGGACCACCAGCTGCTCACCACCCTGCTGTTCCTGTCCGTCGTCGCGGTGACCCTGGGGATCACGATCTGGGCGAGCCGGCAGACGTCCGGCGCGGCCGACTTCTACGCCGGCGGCCGCGGCTTCTCCGGCATCCAGAACGGCTTCGCGATCGGCGGTGACTACATGTCCGCCGCGTCCTTCCTCGGCATCTCCGGCGCCATCGCGCTGTCCGGGTACGACGGCTTCCTCTACTCGATCGGCTTCCTGGTCGCCTGGCTGGTGGCCCTGCTGCTGGTGGCGGAGATGCTGCGCAACTCGGGCCGGTACACGATGGCCGACCAGCTGGCGTACCGGATGAAGCAGCGCCCGGTCCGGATGGCCGCCGCCACCTCGACCGTCGTCGTGTCGATCTTCTACCTGCTCGCCCAGATGGTCGGCGCCGGCGCGCTCGTCGCGCTGCTGCTCGGCGCGGACAGCCAGGCGCTGAAGAACCTCACCATCATCGGGGTCGGCGCGCTGATGATCTTCTACGTCACCATCGGCGGCATGAAGGGCACCACCTGGGTGCAGATCGTCAAGGCGATCCTGCTGATGGTGGGCTCGGCGCTGATCGTCGTACTCGTGCTCGCGCACTTCCACTTCAACCTGTCCGAGCTGCTCGGCACCGCCGCGTCGAACACCGGCAAGGGCCAGGCGTTCCTCGAGCCCGGCCTGAAGTACGGCATCGACACCACCAGCAAGATCGACTTCCTCAGCCTGGGCCTGGCGCTGGTGCTCGGTACGGCGGGCCTGCCGCACATCCTGATCCGCTTCTACACCGTCCCGACGGCGCGGGACGCCCGCAAGTCGGTGCTCTGGGCGATCGGCCTGATCGGCGTGTTCTACCTGTTCACGCTGGTCCTCGGCTTCGGCGCGGCCGCGATGCTCAAGGGCGACAAGGCCGCCGACGTGGCCGCGTCCGGCGGCAACCTGGCCTCGCCGCTGCTCGCCGAGGAGGTCGGCGGCGGCGCCGGCTCCACGGGCGGGGCGATCCTGCTCGCCTTCATCGCGGCGGTCGCGTTCGCGACGATCCTCGCCGTGGTGGCGGGCCTGACCCTGACCTCGTCGACCTCGGTGGCCCACGACATCTACAACAGTGTGGTCAAGCGCGGTACAGCGAGCGAGCACGACGAGATCAAGGTGACCCGGATCGCCGCGGCCGCCATCGGCGTCATCGCGATCGCGCTGGCGATCCCGGCCCAGAAGCTCAACATCGCCTTCCTCGTGGCCCTGGCGTTCGCGGTCGCGGCCTCGGCGAACCTGCCGGCGATCGTCTACAACATGTTCTGGAAGCGCTTCAACACCCGCGGCGCCACCTGGGGCATCTACGGCGGCCTGCTGGCCTCGGTCGGCCTGGTGTTCTTCTCGCCCGTGGTCTCGGGCTCGGAGACCGCGCTGGTGACCGGCGCCGACTGGTCGTGGTTCCCGCTGAGCAACCCCGGCATCGTCTCGATCCCGCTGGGCTTCTTCCTCGGCTGGCTCGGCACGGTGACCTCGCGGGAGCCGGCCGCGGAGGAGCGATTCACCGAGCTCGAGGTGCGCGCCCTGACCGGAGCGGGGGCCGAGCAGGCCGTCCAGCACTGACCGCAGGGCCTGAGGCCGGGACGGCGCGGACCGCGTCCCGGCCTCAGGTGTGAGCAACCCCGCTGCAACCCCTGGTGACCACACTTCTCGTGGGTCCTAATGTGACCTGTGGCACCCGACCCGATCAGGAGATGAACCGTGAGCGACGAGACCGCCGAGACCCTGGCCAACCTGCTGAAGGAGGACCGTCGGTTCGAGCCGCCGGCCGAGCTGGCCGCGCACGCGAACGTCACGGCCGACGCCTACGCCGCAGCGGCCGCGGACCGGGAGGGCTTCTGGGCCACCCAGGCCGAGCGACTCTCGTGGGACACCACGTGGGACCGGGTCCTGGACTGGGACAACCCGCCCTTCGCGAAGTGGTATGTCGGCGGGAGGCTCAACGCGGCGTACAACTGCGTGGACCGGCACGTCGAGGCCGGCCGGGGCGACAAGGTGGCGATCCACTGGGTCGGCGAGCCGGAGGGCGACACCCGCGACCTGACCTACGGCCAGCTCAAGGACGAGGTCTCCAGGGCCGCCAACGCGCTCACCGATCTCGGGGTCCGGGCGGGCGACCGGGTCGCGATCTACCTGCCGATGATCCCCGAGGCCGTGGTCACCATGCTAGCCTGCGCCCGGATCGGCGCCCCCCACACGGTCGTGTTCGGCGGGTTCTCCGCGGACGCGCTCGCCTCGCGGCTCGACGACTGCCAGGCCAAGGTCGTGGTCACCGCCGACGGCGGCTACCGCCGCGGCACCGCGTCCGCGCTCAAGCCCGCGGTCGACGAGGCCCGCACCAAGACCGATGTGGTCGAGAAGGTGCTCGTGGTCCGGCGTACCGGTCAGGACCTGGGTGAGAACGGGTGGGACGACGCTGTTGATGTGTGGTGGCACGACGCCGTCGGCGGCGCCTCGGCCGAGCACACCCCCGAGGCGTTCGATGCCGAGCACCCGCTCTACGTCATGTACACCTCCGGCACCACCGGCAAGCCCAAGGGCATCCTGCACACCACGGGCGGCTACCTGGTCGGCGCGGCGTACACCCACCACGCGGTGTTCGACCTCAAGCCGGACACCGACGTGTACTGGTGCACCGCCGACATCGGCTGGGTCACCGGGCACTCCTACATCGTCTACGGGCCGCTGGCCAACGGGGTCACCCAGGTGCTCTACGAGGGCACGCCCGACTCGCCCGAGCCGGGTCGCTGGTGGAAGATCATCCAGGACTACGGCGTCACGCTCTTCTACACCGCACCGACCGCGATCCGCTCGTTCATGAAGCAGGGCCACGAGATCCCCGACCAGTTCGACATGTCGTCGCTGCGGATCCTCGGCTCGGTCGGCGAGCCGATCAACCCGGAGGCCTACGTCTGGTACCGCCATGTCATCGGCGGCGACCGCACCCCCGTGGTCGACACCTGGTGGCAGACCGAGACCGGCGCCGTGATGATCTCCCCGCTGCCCGGCGTCACCGCCGGCAAGCCCGGCTCCGCGATGACCGCGATCCCCGGCATCGAGGCCGACGTGGTCGACGACGAGGGCAGGTCCGTCCCGAACGGCTCGGGCGGCTACCTGGTCGTCACCTCGCCGTGGCCCTCGATGCTGCGCACCATCTGGGGCGACGACGACCGGTACGTCGACACCTACTGGTCGCGTTTTGCGAAGGAGGGCTACTACTTCGCCGGCGACGGCGCGAAGAAGGACGACGACGGCGACATCTGGGTCCTGGGCCGGGTCGACGACGTCATGAACGTCTCCGGCCACCGCCTCTCGACCACCGAGATCGAGTCCGCCCTGGTCTCCCACCCGAAGGTCGCCGAGGCCGCCGTGGTCGGCGCCTCCGACCCCGACACCGGCCAGGCCGTCGTCGCCTACGTCATCTTGCGCAACGAGGCCGGAGACGGTGGCGCGGACATCGTCAAGGAGCTCTCCGACCACGTCCGCAGCCAGATCGGCCCGATCGCCAAGCCCCGCCAGATCATGATCGTCCCCGAGCTGCCCAAGACCCGCTCGGGCAAGATCATGCGGCGCCTGCTGCGCGACGTCGCCGAGGGCCGCACCGTCGGCGACACCCAGACCCTCGCCGACGCCTCGATCATGGACCTCATCTCCGCCGGCCAGGCCACCTCCACCGAGGACTGAGGGCATGCCGACCCGGCTCATCTGAACGCCTGAGAACCGCCGATCCGGCGCAAAAGTGGGCTCTCCTGACGTACCTGTGGGTGTCTGAGCGCGCCTGAACGAGCCGCACGCCGCTTCCTGTCTAGGTTTCTGAGCTGTCTAGGAACAGGAACCAGGTGCACAGGAGAGCGGCGTGCGTGATGTCAGCCTATGGCGAGGCGTGTTCGGGGTCGAGAAGACGGTGATCGAGAAGGTCGAGTACGACGAGGACGCCCAGGTCCTGATCGCTCATGTCCGACCCACCAGCAGGCAACAGGGCCGGTGCGGGATCTGTCGGCGTCGGTGTCCTGGCTACGACACCGGGCCGGGACGGCGTCGCTGGCGGTCGCTCGACCTGGGCACGACGGTCGCGATGCTCGAGGCAGACACCCCTCGGGTCCGCTGCCGCGACCACGGTGTCGTGGTCGCGCATGTCCCGTGGGCTCGGCACGACGCCGGTCACACGCTGGCCTTCGATGATCAGGTCGCCTGGCTGGCGACGCGGGCCTCGAAGACCACCGCGACCGAGTTGATGCGAATCGCGTGGCGCACTGTCGGGGCGATCATCACCCGGGTCTGGGCTGACATCGATGCCCAGCATGATCGTCTGGCCGGCCTACGGCGGATCGGGATCGACGAGATCTCCTACAAGAAGGGCCACAAGTACTTGATGGTCGTGGTCGACCACGACACCCGACGCCTCGTATGGGCCGCCCCGGGACGCAACTCAGCGACCGTGCGGGAGTTCTTCGACCTCCTCGGCCCCGAACGCTGCAAGCTGATCACCCACGTGAGCGCGGATGGAGCCGACTTCATCGACGCCATCGTCGCCCAGATGTGCCCGGCCGCGGTCCGGGTCGCTGACCCGTTCCACATCGTGAAGTGGGCCACCGACGCCCTCGACGAGGTCCGCCGCGAGGCATGGAACGACGCCCGCAAGCAGGCCAGGAAGGAGCCGAAGCGTGGTCGTGGACGCCCACCCGCGGACGCGCCGCCCCGGCCCGGCAACGAGCGGGCCAAGACGCTCAAGGGTGCCCGGTACTCGTTGTGGAAGAACCCCGAAGACCTCACCGAGAACCAGCAGACGATGCTGGCCTGGATCGCTGCGACCGACCCGAGGCTGTATCGGGCCTACCTGCTCAAGGAAGGGCTCCGGATGGTGTTCCGGGTGCCCTACAAGGCCGCCGTCGCTGCGCTGGACCGCTGGGTCAGCTGGGCCCGTCGCTGCCGGATCCCAGCGTTCGTGAAGCTGCAGAAGAGCATCGTCAAACACCGCGCCCGGATCCTCGCAGCGATCGAGCACGGCCTGTCCAACGGGCTCATCGAGTCGACCAACACCAAGATCCGCCTCATCACCCGCATGGCCTACGGATTCCACTCCGCCCACGCTCTGATCGCCCTCGCGATGCTCAACCTCGGCGGCTACCGCCCAGCACTCCCCGGCCGAAACTGACCCACAGATGCGTCAGGAGAGCCCAAAAGTGACACCTTTGCGCCGGGTCGGCGCAGTTCTGCGGGCACTTTGCGCCGGGTCGGCGTACCTTGGGTGCCCGTGTCCGCACTCCACCCCGTCGACTGGTCCGCCCTCCCGCCCACGCTGGCGGAATTCTGGGCCGAGTACCACCTCTGCACGCTGTCCACCCTCGACCGCGACGGTGCCCCGCACGCCGTACCCGTCGGTGCGACCCTCGACCCCGACAACGCCTGCGCGTGGATCATCACCCGGCGCGGCTCGCAGAAGGTCGCCAACGTCCGCCGCGATCCGCGGCTCACGGTGACCCAGGTCGACAAGGGGCGCTGGGCGACGCTGGTCGGCACCGGCGAGGTGCTGGAGGACGAGGCATCGGTCGCTCGGGCCTGCGCGCGGTACGCCGACCGCTACCGCGCCCCCGAGCCGAACCCCGAGCGGGTGGCCATCCGGATCAGCGTGGAGCGGGTCCTCGGCTCGGTGCTGGTGCTGCCGACGACCTGACCCGCCCGGCCAGCGCCAGCGTCATCGCGCCGAGCGCCGCGGCGACGACCGACGCGACCAGGATCCCGACCTTCGCCTCGTCGGTGAGCAGGGGCGCGCCGGGGAACGACAGCCCGGCGATGAACAGCGACACCGTGAAGCCGATGCCGGCGACCGCGCCGACGCCGATCAGCTGCGGCCAGGTCGTGCCGGTGGGCATCCGGCCCACACCGAGCCGGATCGCGACGAAGCACGCGAGCGCGATGCCGAGCGGCTTGCCGAGGACCAGGCCGGCGGCGATGCCGAGGGCGACCGGGGCGCGCAGGGCCTCGCCGAGGACGCCGTCGCCGAGCGCGACACCGGCGTTGGCGAGGGCGAACAGCGGCAGCACGACGTACGCCGACAGCGGGTGCAGCCGGGTCTGCAGCCGTTCGACGACGGGAACGGACTCGCCGATGAGGAAGCGCAGCCGGTGCAGCTCCTCGGCGTCGAGATCGCGATCGCGCAGGCCCTCGATGGCGTACTCCGTGGCGACCAAGGGGCGCAGCAGCGCGACGGCGGGGGTGAGCAGGCCGACGGCGACGCCGGCGAGGGTCGCGTGGACGCCGGACTGGAGCAGCGCGAACCAGACGGCGACGCCGAGCACGGCGTACACCGGGATCGCCCAGACCCGTGCGGCCCGGAGCACCGCCATCACGGCGAGCAGCGCCAACGCGGCGAGCAGCCAGCCGAGCGCGAGGTCGTCGGTGTAGAACACGGCGATCACCACGATCGCGCCGATGTCGTCGACGATCGCGAGGGTGAGC
The DNA here is from genome assembly GCF_054954065.1 of Nocardioides sp. S5-5. Taxonomy (NCBI): domain Bacteria; kingdom Bacillati; phylum Actinomycetota; class Actinomycetes; order Propionibacteriales; family Nocardioidaceae; genus Nocardioides; species Nocardioides sp. S5-5. The sequence continues at coordinate 342,320 of NZ_CP199913.1, read as the reverse complement.
AGGAACAGCCGCGCCGCCGACGGGACACGACGGCCGAGCAGCCCGAGCACGCCGACCGCGAACGCGATGTCGGTCGCCATCGGGATCCCCCAGCCCGCGGCCCCGGCCCCGCCGCCCACGACCCACGCATAGATCAGGGCCGGCACGGCCATGCCGCCGACCGCGGCGACGATCGGCAGCGCGGCGGTGCGGGGGTCGCGCAGGTCACCGTGGACCAGCTCGTACTTGATCTCCAGGCCGACCACGAAGAAGAAGATCGCCATCAGCCCGTCGTTCACCCAGTGCTGGAGGGACTCCTCGATCCGCCAGTCACCGACCTCGAGCGCGATCGGCGTGTGCCAGAGGTGGTCGTACGCCGACGCCCAGCCGTCGAACGGCAGGTTCACCCACAGCAGCGCGACGACGGTGGCGGCGAGCAGCAGCACCGAGCCCGCCGACTCGACGTGGAGGAACTCGCGCAGCGGGCGGGCGACGTACCGCGCCAGAGGGCGTTCGCTCGCCGTCCAGACGGGTCCGCGGTGCCACAGGTCGTCGGTGTGGTGCGGGGAATCGGACACGGCGAGGTCTCCTGGCGTGGTGCGGGCAGGGGCGCATACGTGCCGACCAGACTTCCCGGCTCACCTGTGCCCAGCCTACCGAGACTCGGTAGGGTCGGCCGCATGGCCACCGAACCGCTCCGCGAAGAGCCGACCATCGGACGTCTCATCAAGGACGCGCAGACCGACTTCTCCACGATCATGCGCAAGGAGATCCAGCTCGCGAAGTCCGAGCTGAAGGTCAGCGTCACCGCCGGCGGTGTCGGCGTCGGCCTGCTCGCGGTCGCGGGCTTCCTGCTCGTGCTGGCCGTCATCATGCTCTCGGTGGCGATCGCCTACTTCATCCACTGGAACGGCAAGGGCCTCGACCTGCACTGGGCCTTCCTGATCGTCTTCGCGTTCTACGTCCTCCTCGCGGGCCTGCTGGTGTTCCTGGCGATCCGCAGGTTCAAGAAGGTCAAGGCCCCCGAACGCGCGATCGAGCAGGGCTCGAAGATCCCGCGCGCGCTCAAGGGCCAGGCCTGAGACCCGTCTGACGGGCCGGGCAAGGGGAGCCGATGGCACGCCAGCCGGTCGTCGCGGGGCGCGCCGAGCAGCTGCTCGGCGCGGCCGTCGTCGCCACCGCGCCGGTGGCGGGCGGCGACATCTCCACCGCGGTCAAGCTGCGCCTGTCCAGCGGGCGCACGGCGTTCCTCAAGACGCTCAGCCCCGCGCCGCCGCAGTTCTTCGCCCGCGAGGCGGCGGGGCTGCGCTGGCTCGCGGAGGCCACCTCGAGCGGCGGGGTCGCCACCGCCGGGGTGCTCGCCGTCGACACCGACTGCCTGATCCTCGACTGGGTGGAGGCCGGCAGACCCACGGCCGAGGCGGCCGGCGCGTTCGGTCGCGCGCTCGCCGCCACCCATGCCTACGGCGCCCCCGGGTTCGGCGCCGACGCCGACGGCTACATCGGCCGGCTGCCGCTGCCCAACCGCACGCTGCCGACCTGGTCGGAGTTCCACGCGGAGCGCCGGATCGCGCCGTACCTCAAGGTGCTGCGTGACAAGGACATCGTCAGCGCGGACGACGCCGCCGTGATCGAGGCCGCTGCCGCCCGCGGCGCGTCGATCGTCCCCGAGGAGCCGCCCGCGCGGCTGCACGGCGACCTGTGGAACGGCAACGTGCTGTGGGGCACCGGCGACCGGGTCGTGGTCGTCGACCCGGCGGCATACGGCGGCCACCGCGAGGTCGACCTCGCCATGCTCGCCCTCTTCGGCCTCCCCCAGCTCCCGCAGGTGATGACCGCTTATTCCGAGGCGCACCCGCTCGTCGGCGGCTGGGAGGACCGGCTGGGCTTCCACCAGCTGTTCCCGCTGCTCGTCCACGCCTGCCTGTTCGGCGGCCAGTACGGCGCCCGCGCGGCCCGGGTCGCCCAGCGCTACCTCTGAGCCGGCCTCTCAGCCATCGCTCAGGCCGATCGGCCATGATGGGAGGGTGTCCGCCCGTTCCGCCGTCCCGCACCGCATCCTCGTCGTCGACGACGACCGTGCCGTGCGGGAGTCGCTGCGGCGCTCCCTCGCGTTCAACGGGTACGACGTCCACCTGGCCGGCGACGGCGCGGAGGCCCTGGCGGGGATCGGCGCGGTCGCGCCCGACGTGGTCGTGATGGACGTGATGATGCCCAAGCTCGACGGGCTCGAGGCGACCCGGGCGCTGCGGGCGGCCGGGAACGACGTACCCATCCTGGTGCTGACCGCGCGCGACGCGGTCGGCGAGCGGGTCGAGGGACTGGACGCGGGAGCCGACGACTACCTCACCAAGCCGTTCGCGCTCGAGGAGCTGCTCGCCCGGCTGCGCGCGCTGCTGCGCCGGGTGGCGCCGATCGAGGACGGCGCCGAGGAGGAGGTCCTCTCCTTCGCCGACCTCACCATGAACGTCACGACTCGTGAGGTGCGCCGCGGCAGCCGGCTGATCGAGCTGACCCGCACCGAGTTCACGCTGCTCGAGATGTTCCTGCGCCGACCGCGCCGGGTGCTCGACCGCAGCTTCATCCTCGAGGAGGTGTGGGGCTACGACTTCCCCACGACCGCCAACTCGCTCGAGGTGTACGTCGGCTACCTGCGCCGCAAGACCGAGGCCGAGGGCGAGCAGCGGCTGATCCACACCGTCCGCGGCATCGGGTACGTCCTGCGCGCGAGCGAGTCATGAGCCTGGCGTGACCGTTCCCTGGGGCCTCGCGGTCGGCCCCGGTGCCGACGGGCGCTGGCACTACCGCCGCTCGCTGGCGAGCCGGGTGATCTGGCTGACCACGATCGCGGTCGGCATGTCGGTGGCGCTCGTGGCGGTGGGCGCCTACATCACGGCCCGGGTGCAGATGCAGGACACGCTCGACAACGCGCTCGTGGACCGGGCCGGGAAGGCGGCCGCGTCCGACAGCCTGCTGCAGGCCGGTTCCCAGGGCATCCCGTCGTGGGCACTGGGTGCGGGCGACGTGCGGATCGCGATCTTGGACTACAACGCGGGCACGCTGCGGATCCTCGACCGCGGTCCGACCCTGGAGCTCGGCCGGGCCGAGCTCGAGGTCGCGCAGGGCAAGAAGGACCGCAGCCTGCGCACCATGGTGCTGGCCGGCGACCGCTACCGCGTCGTCGCCGTACCCACCCAGCAGAGCGGGGTCGCGCTGATCATCGCCCAGCCGCTGGAGGACCAGGACCGCACCCTGCGCCGGCTCGGCTGGGTGACCATCGCGTTCGGGTTCTTCGGCGTCCTCGCCGCCGGACTGGCCGGCTGGGTGGTCGCGAGCAATGGGCTGCGACCGGTACGCCGGCTGAGCGGCTCGGTCGAGGAGATCGCGCGCACCGAGGACTTCACCCCGCTGCCCATCGAGGGCGACGACGAGGTGGCCCGGCTGGCGACGGCGTTCAACCACCTGCTGGTCGCGCTCGACGCCAGCCGGACCCGCCAGCGCGAGCTCATCGCCGACGCCGGCCACGAGCTGCGCACCCCGCTGACCGCGCTGCGCACCAACGTCGACCTGCTCACCATGACCGCCCGCGGCCCCGACGGCTTCGCCGCGCTGCCGCCCGACGCCCGCGACGAGCTGCTCGACGACGTCCGCGCCCAGATCGAGGAGCTCACCACCCTCATCGGCGACCTCACCGAGCTGGCCCGCGACGAGCCGATCCCGGTCCAGGTCGAGCCGGTCGACCTGGCCGACGTCGTCGACCACGCCGTGCAGCGGGTACGCCGCCGCGCGCCGGGCCTCGAGTTCGAGGTCTTCACCCGGCCCTGGTGGGTGATCGGTGAGGACGCCGAGCTGGAGCGCGCGGTGACCAACCTGCTCGACAACGCCGCCAAGTGGAGCCCCGAGGGCGGTCAGGTGACCGTCCGGCTCAGCGACGGCGTGCTCACCGTCGACGACCAGGGACCCGGGATCGCCGAGGCCGACCGGACCCGGATCTTCGACCGGTTCTGGCGCTCCGACGACGCCCGCACCATGCCCGGCTCGGGCCTCGGCCTGGCGATCGTGCGCCAGGTCGCCGCCCGCCACTCGGGCTCGGTCCAGGCCACCGCCAATGCGAGTGGAGGCGCCCGCCTCGTGCTCAAGCTGCCCGGACGGGAGAACAACCCGCATGTCTGACCTCCGTCGTACCGCCTTGGTCGCGGCCCTCCTCCCGCCGCTGACGCTCGCCCTCGCGGGCTGCGGCGGCGAGGAGAAGGTCGGCGCGAAGCCGGACCTCCCGACCGAGACGCCGGCGCTGTGGAACCCGTGCGACGTCCTCGACGCGGCGTTCGTGAAGGCGCAGTTCGGCATCGAGGCGACCGAGCACGCCGGCACGCCGACCAAGCCGGAGTGCCGGTTCACCCCGGCCGAGGACAGCGGTGACGCCGTGGTCACCGCCAACTACCTGCTCTTCCCCGGCACCCTCGAGCAGGCCTGGAAGACGATGGGCCAGCAGGACGACGCCGACGTCCGCACCCCCACGATCGAGCGGGCCGACGACGCGCGCGTGGTCGTCAACGCCACGAGGAAGCAGCTCTACGTCACCGGCTTCGTCCAGAACGGCGACCTGATCCAGCAGGTGGACGTGGTCGACCCGGCGCCGTACGACGAGAAGCGGGTCGTGCGCGGCGTGCAGGCCACGCTCACCACGCTGTCCAGCCACGCCGCCGACACCGGCGCGGGCGCGGACCCGAGTCCTACGGGTTGATCGCCTGCAGCAGCCGGGCGGCCTTCCACTCGGTCTCGGCCCACTCCTCCTCGACGTCACTGGCGACCGTGATCCCGCCGCCGGTGCCGAGCAGGTAGTCCTCGCCGGCGGTGACGAGCGTGCGGATCACCACGCCCAGGTCGGCCCGGCCGTCGCCGGAGACCCAGCCGAACGCCCCGGCGTAGGCCCCTCGCGGCGTCTCCTCGACCTCCTCGATGATCTCCATCGTGCGCAGCTTGGGCGCGCCGGTCATCGACCCGGCGGGAAACAGCGCCTTCAACGCGCCGACCGTGCTGACGTCGCCGCGGAGCCGGCCGCGGACCGTGGACACCAGCTGGTGGACCGAGGCATAGGACTCGACCTCCATCAGGGTCGGCACGTCGACGGAGCCCGCCTCGCAGACCATGGCGAGGTCGTTGCGCAGCAGGTCGACGATCATCAGGTTCTCCGAGCGGAACTTCGGGTCGCTCGCCAGCCGGTCCCTGGCCGCCTGGTCCTCGGCGGGCGTGCTGCCACGCGCGGTGGTGCCCTTGATCGGCTTGGTCTCGATCGTCCGGTCCTCGGCGACGAGGGCGTAGCGCTCCGGGCTCGAGCTGAGCAGCCACGCCTCCGCTCCCGGCACGTCGTGCTGCAGGAAGCCCGCGTAGGGAGCCGGATTCAGCGCGCGCAGCCGGAGGTACGCCGCCGCCGGGCCGAGCGGGCTGGTCGCCCGGAGCCGGTGGGTGAGGTTGACCTCGTAGGAGTTGCCGGCGTGCAGGTGGTCCTGGACCCTGGCGAAGGCTGCGGCGTAGGTGGGGGGCGGGGTGTCGGAATCGCCGGTCGACCGGCGATTCCCGCACTTGTCGGGCGTTGCAACGCCCGACAAGTGCCAGTTCTGCGCGACAAGTGGGTGCTCATACTCCCGGATGTGCGAGGGGCGCAGCCAGACCGCGTCGGGCAGATCCGGGTCGGGTGTGGCGGGCAGGTCGGCGCGGGCGGCGTACCCGAAGTAGCCGAACCACTGGTCGCTCGCCCGTCCGGCGGCGAGCTCGGCCTCCAGGACGGCGAACGGGTCGTCGCCGACCACCACCGAGCGGCCGTCGGCGTGCCGGGTCACCTCGCGGGCGGCCGCGTCGTAGCTCAGCGAGACGTCGTCGTTGTCGAGCCAGCCGAGCATCGACCGGCGGCGCGACCAGTCCCGGGCGCCGCCGCCGTCGAGCCAGACGCAGCGGGGGTGGCGCGCCTGGATCCGGGCGAACACCTCGGCGGGGTCGCGCTGGGTCACCATCGGGCCACCATGGGCGTCAGCGTCCCATGGCGAGGAAGTTCGCGACCAGCCGCGCACCGCGCTCGGACAGCACCGACTCGGGATGGAACTGCACGCCCTCGAGCGGAAGGCTGCGGTGCCGTACTCCCATCACGGTGCCGTCGGCCGCCCAGGCGGTCGCCTCGAGCTCGTCGGGCAGGCGGATGGCCGCCAGGGAGTGGTAGCGGACCGCGTCGAAGGGCGTCGGTACGCCGGCGAACACCCCCTGCCCGTCATGGGCCACCGCCTCGACCGCGCCGTGAGCCGGCTCGACCCGCCCGACCTCGCCGCCGAACGCCACGACCATCCCCTGCATGCCGAGGCACACGCCCAGCACCGGCCGGCCCTCGGCGAAGCCCCAGTCATACTCGCTCGGATGGCCCGGACCGGGCGACAGGACGATGTGCGAGAACGCAGCCAGGTCGACGGGGTCGTCCCACTGGACCACCGTCGGCAGGGCCCCGGTCACACCCGCGACGAGGTGGACCAGGTTCCAGGTGTAGGAGTCGCGGTGGTCGACGACGACCACGTCGGGGACAGTCATCGCATCGTCACCACCATCAGAACCTCATCTCGGCGTACCTTCGAAGGAAGGAAGCGGGACGGCCCAGGTGGGTGCCGGGCCGTCCCGCCCCTCCGGGTCACAGCTCCACCGCGAGTTCGCCGACGGTGCTCCGACGACGAGGTCCACGACGCCGGTCATCGTCAGGTCTCGAGCAGGACGCCGGAGACCAGGTCGTGGACGATGTCGAAGCCCCGTTCGGTGAGGATCGACTCGGCGTGGAACTGGACGCCGCGGTAGTGCGGGCCGGCGAGCGCGTTGACGTCGCCGGTCTCCCGGTCGGCGTCCACGCGAACCGCCTCGGGCAGCGCGACCTGAGCAGAGACCCGCCCCACGAAGGTGTTGTAGAAGCCGACCTTCTGCTGCCGCCCGTCGAGCAGCACGGTGGCCTGGGTCCCCTGGAAGACGATGTCCTTGTAGGTGAGCGGGATGCCGAGCTGGTGGCACAGCGCCTGGTGGCCGAGGCAGACGGCGACGAACGGCTTCTCGTGGGCCAGCAGCCAGGCGACGGCGGCGCGCAGCTGGCCCATCTTCGGGTCGGCCTCGTCGCGCGGGTCGCCGGGGCCGGGGCCGACGATGACCAGGTCGAAGCCGTCGAGCACGCCGTCGGCGTAGTCCTCGTGGCGCACCACCGTGCTGGTCATGCCCATCCGCGCGAGCATGTGCCGCAGCATGTTCACGAAGTCGTCCTCGCCGTCGAGGATGACGGCGGACTTGCCGGCGAGGCGCGGGTCGACCGGCGTACCGGCCTGGTCGGCGAGCCAGAACCCGGAGAGCCGGTTGTTGCGGGCGTTGAGCGCGATCAGCACCTCCTCGTCCACGACGAGGTCGGCGACGGCGACGTCGGGCACCGGCGCGGGCGGGACCAGGCCGAAGGCGGAGAGGATGCCGCCCGCCTTCGCGTGCGTCTCCGCGACCTCGTACGCCGGGGTGGAGTCGCGCACCAGCGTCGCCCCCGCGGTGACCTTGAGCCGACCGTCGAGGGAGACGTCGGCGGTGCGCAGCACGATCGGGCTGTCGAGGACCGGCTCACCGGCGTCGTCGCGCCCGAAGAGGGCCAGCGCGGAGGCGTAGTAGCCGCGCCCCTCGGGCTCGTACTGCTTGATCAGCCGGCAGGCGTTCTCGACGGGCGAGCCGGTCACCGTGGCGGCGTACATCGTGTCGCGCAGGACCTCGCGGACGTCCTTGGACGTGCGGCCGGCGAGGAGGTACTCGGTGTGGATGAGGTGGGTCATCGGCTTGAGGAACGGCCCGAGCACCTGGCCACCCTCGGTGCAGATGTCGCACATCATCTTGAGCTCCTCGTCGACGACCATGAAGAGCTCGTAGATCTCCTTCTCGTCCTTGAGGAAGTCGCGCATCCGGGCCTCGGTGCTGCGGGTCTCGCCGGCGGGCGGGCGCAGGTGGAAGGTGCCGGAGATCGGGTTCATCCGTACGTCGCCGCCGTGGACCGACACGTGCCGCTCAGGGGACGCGCCGATCAGGAAGCGGTCGCCGGTGAAGAAGACGAAGGTCCAGTACGCGCCGCGCTCGCGCTCGAGCAGCCGGCGGAAGACCGTCAGCGCGACCGAGGCGTCGAAGTCGGCGACGACCGCGCGGTAGTTGCGGCCCACGACGAGGTTCGCGCCCTCGCCCTGGCCGATCTCGCCGTCGATGATCGCCGCGACGATCTTGGCGTACTCCTCGTCGGACGTCTCGAAGCCACCGCGGTCGGTGAACTCGACCGCCACCGGGTCGATCGCGTCGACCACGTCGGCCACCGAGAACTCGTGCTCGCTCCGCACGTCCACGACCACCAGCGGGGTGCCGTCGTCGTGGGCCTCGAAGCCGCGCTCGCCGACCTGGCGGAAGGGGACGGCGACCAGCCGGTCGCAGATGTGCCCCGGCTCCGGGACGCCGGTCTCGAGCGGGATGTCCATGATCGACTCGACGATGCTGCGGGTGCCGCCGAGCACGCCGACGGTGTCGCGGTCGCCCGCACGGGTGGAGCGCCGGATGATCGCCCAGGCCTCGTGCCCCTGGACGGCCGCGATGGCTTCCCGGGCGGTGAGGCTGGTGTCAGTCATGGCGGCAGCCTATTCGGGTCGCAGTCGCGGTCCGGACGACTGCTCACACCCCGAGAGCGAGGAAGGCGGCCGCGGTGCCGGCCGCGACCGGGTCGCCGACCACCTGACGGCGTACCTCGCACAGCGCGGTGGCCGGGTCGCTGCCGGTGGCGAGCGCGGCGTGCAGGTCGACCATCAACGCGGCGGTGGCGGCGTCGTTGACCTCGCCGACGCTGCAGACCAGGCCCGCGGTGCCGAGCGAGAACAGCGCCGCAGCCAACCCGAGCAGCTCCTCCGCCCCGACCGGCGCCAGCACGCCGGACTCGCAGGCCGACAGCACGACCCGGTACGGCGCCCGCGGGACCCGCTCCAGGTCGTGGACCGTCAGCGGCCCGTCGACCAGGTCGAGCGCCGAGAACAGCGGGCTGTCGGCCCGGAACCGGCCGTGCGCGGCCAGGTGGACCAGACCCGCGCCGTCGAGGTGGGTCAGCACCGCGTCGAGGGTGGCGCGCGGACCGTCGAGCAGGACGGCGTCCGGGTGGCGCCCGGCGAGGACCGGCACCTCCGCGCCGCCGCTCGCCAGCGCCGGGCCGGCGACCAGGACGGTGCTGGCGGGCTGCGGTGGCGCCGCGGCCCGGGCGCGCAGCCACTGGCCCGCCGACGGAACGACCGCGAACGGCCGGTCGTGGAGGCTCGGCAGGAGGGACCAGGCCAGGCCGTGCAGGCGGGCGGTGGGCGCGAGGACCACCGGGGCGTCCGGGAGCAGCCGGACGGCATCGCCCAGCACCGCGTCCTGGAGAGCCCGCCCGACGCTGGTGGTGTCGGCCGGACGCCCGCGGGCCGCCCTGCGCAGCAGCATCCCCGCCGGACCCAGCAGGTCGGCGACCTCGCTCGTCGTGCCGGCCACCCGGCGACGTACCTTCCCGGCATGGGCGACCACGACGTGCAGGCTCCCGTCGACGTCGACCAGCTCGACCAGGCAGGTGTCCCCCGTCGCCGCCAGGATCTCGTCGACGCCCGCCGGCCGCTGCTGCGCGGCGGTGGTCACCGACAGGGTGTGGCTCTCGGCCCGCACCGCCCGCTCCAGCCGACGCCGCTCCCGCTCGAGCTCCTCGGTCGGCGTACCGTCCTGGCGGGCCTCGGCCAGCTGCCGCCCGTTGTCGCGCAGCGCCGCCAACGAGGCCGGGATGGTCGCCGCGTCCGAGGTCGCCGGCGGCTGCGCCAGCGCCGTCGCCCGGGTCCGCTCGCTCCAGCGCAGCAGGGTCCGTGCGTCACTGGCCGCATGGCGCAGGGCGAGGGCGGTGAGGTCGCGCCCGTGGGTGGTCGCCAGCGCCCGCAGCTCGCTGGACCCGATCAGGCGCCGGTGCTCGTCGATCGCGTCCAGACCGGCCGCCGCCGCCCGCAGCACCCCGCCCCGGTCGGCTGTCTCCTCGCGAGCCAGGGCCCGGGCGTGCCAGGCGCCGGCGCGGACCAGGGCGTTCGGGTGGCTGCGGTACGACGCCGCGCGGGTCCACAGGTCGAGTCGGTCCTCGCCGCGGGAGAGCCGGCCGGCGAGGGTGAGGGCGAGCGCCGCCTCGGGGGCGCGCTCCCGGTCGAGGGACGTCGCCAGCGCGACCGCCCGGCTCCGACTCGCCGGTTCTCCCACCGCGAGCCGCGCCCGCAGGCCGACCAGCTCGGCGCGGTCCCGGTGCCAGTCCCGGTGCTGGCGCCGGAGCATCCGCTCCGCGGTGCCCGCCTCGGCGAGGGCCCGGACGCCGTCGCCCAGAGCCAGCAGCGCGGTGGCGTGGAACAGGTGCAGCTCGGCCCGGTCCACCGCCGGCAGCTCGCCGGACGCGAGGAAGTCCGCGACCAGCGCCACCGCCTCGGGCGCCAGGCCGGCGGCCAGGTAGGCGCCGGCGTGCATGGCGGCGCCGGCGTACCGGACGGGTCGGCGCAGGGCGCGGTACTGGGCCCCGGCCTCGGCATGGATCCGCAGCCCGGCCGCGAGATCGCCTCGGGCGATCGCGATGTCGGCGCGGTTCTCGAGGGCGGTCAGCCGCTCGAGCTGCGCCCCCGACCTCGCCAGGAGCCACTCGGCGTGCCGCGTCTCGTCCTCGGCGGCGTCCAGCCGGCCGTGGCGCAGCTCCAGGTCACCGAGCCAGATCCGGGTGCGGGCCTCCCACAGCTCGTCGCCCACCTCGATCAGCGCGTCCCGCGAGGACCTCAGGACCGGGACGGCCTCCTCGTCACGGCCCAGCAGCACCAGCGCCCCGGCTCGCCGCATCCCGATCCGCGCCGCCAGGGCTCCCGTGGCGCCGTCGGCGGCTCGGGTCAGCTCGGCGAGCCCTGCTCGGGTCCGGCCGGCGAAGACCAGGGTCGCACCCAGCGTGGCCCGCACGTCCCGCTCCCGGTCAGGAGCCGAGGCCCGTCGTGCCCACGTGAGCGCGGCTCGGAGCTCCTCCACAGCGGTGGGATGGTCCCCGCGTTCCCGGTGCACGATGCCGAGACAGTGGTGCGCGTAGGAGCGGGCGAGAGGGTCGGCCGGTCCGTCGAGCAGCTGCTCGGCGCGGGCCCGACCCTCCTCCGGGTCCTCGAGCGCGAGATCGAGCAGTTCCTCCATCGGCGGTCTGTGCTCCTTTACGAGACCCGCACGGCAGAACTACGTTAGCGCCGCCGGCGGGCCACGGCTGCCGGTCATCTCGCCCCCAGGAGCGGCCATGAGCGACCCCACCCGTCCGAGCCTTCCGATCAACCTGCTGCGCGAGCTGCTGCGCCGGCTGCGCCGCACCCGTCCTCGCGACCTCGCGGCCGAGCGCCTGCGCGCCCAGGTCCGGGTGATCCGGAGCGCGATGAAGGAGTCCGGGGTGCTGGGCGCGCCGGTGAAGGGCGCGCAGCCGCCCCGCGACGACGCGGACATCCACTACCTGTACCGGCCCCGGCACGCGCTGGTGCGGCGCGAGGATCTCGGCCGCCTGGAGGAGTACTTCGCCACGGACGAGAACCGGAAGCGGTTCACCGGTGAGCTCGACGCGCGCGAGACCCGGGTCCCCGATCTGCTGCTGGCGACCCTGCCGTCGCGCGTGGACCGCAGGGACGACGTACTGGCGACGCTCGACGAGCTGGAGCGCTCGCAGGTCGTCGAGCGGGGCGCGATCACCCCCGACCACGTCGTGTACGTGACGCCTCGGGGCTTCATGTGCCCCGCCACCGAACCCGCGACCCCCCACCGCCACACCAAGCCCTGGCCCGCCGCCCAGACCTCGCCGGGCCGGCTCGCGGACCGCGACCGGGTCCGGGTGGCGGTCGTCGACACCGGTCTGTGGACCGACGCCGTGGGCAGCGCCCAGACACCCTGGCTGGAGGTGGGCGACGTGGTGGCCGACCCGAGCGATGTCGAGACGGTGGACCCCCACGCCATCCACCCGTACGCCGGCCACGGCACCTTCGTCGCCGGCGTGATCAGCTGCCTCGCCCCGGACACCCGGATCGAGGTGGAGGGGGTGCTGGTGCATGGGGGCGCGGTCTTCGAGTCGGAGATCGTGCAGCAGCTGCACGAGGCGATCGAGGACGACGACCGACCGCAGGTGGTCAGCATCTCGGCCGGCACCCACACCCGCGGCGACTTCGCGCTGCTCGGGTTCGAGCTGCTCGGCCGCTCCCACAAGCTGGCCGAGCGCACGGACGTGCTGATCGTGGCCGCGGCGGGCAACGACTCCAGCGACAAGCCGTTCTGGCCGGCGGCCTTCCCGTGGGTGGTGTCGGTGGGGTCGGTGGATCCCGACGCGTGCGTGTCCGACTTCTCCAATGTCGGCCCCTGGGTCGATGTCTACGCCCGCGGCCGCGACCTGGTCAACGCCTTCCCGAAGGGGACCTACACCTGCCACGAGCCCCCGAACGTCGGCGAGGTCCGCACCTTCGACGGTCTCGCCCAGTGGAGCGGCACGTCCTTCTCGACGCCCGTCGTCACCGGGCTGATCGCGGCGCGGATGCGCGAGACCGGGCAGTCCGCCCGGGAGGCGTGGCAGGACGTCGCCGCCACCGCGACTCCACGGACCGACCCGCGGGGCGGGGCGATCCGGATCGTCGGTCCGCTGACGTAGCGGGGCCTACAGCGTCACCCACGGCGTGGTGAGCGACCGCTCACCCTGCTCGACGACGAACCGCACCGTCCCGGGCCGCACCCCCTCGAACCGGAAGAACCCGGCGGGATCCGCCTCGGCGGTGAGCGCGTCCGCCTCGGGACGCTCCACCATCACCGTCGCGTCCCCGGAGCCGCCGCCGAGCACCTGACCGAGCAGCGCCTCGCCGTCCACCTCGACCTCGAGGGTGAGTCCGCTGTGGCCGAAGGACAGGGTGCGCGGCTCGTCCGCGCCGGAGCGTACGGCGGCGCCCGGGTCGAGCGCGGAGTCGTGGAGCAGCTCGGCCAGCTCGGCGTCGACCGAGCGCCAGGTGAAGGCGGCGCGGGCCGCCGTACGCCGCCGGTCGCTGACGGCTGCCTCCTCGGCGACGGCCTCGCCGAGCAGGGCCATGAGCTCGTCGTCGTTCACGGGGTCACCTCCACCAGTCGGCGCAGCGCGGGGATGCGCCGCAGCTGCTCGAGGGCACGGGCCCGGGTCGGGCCGATGCTGCCGATCGGGATGCCGAGGCGGCGGCTGATCTCCTCGTAGCCGACCGGCGGGTCGGCGAGGAGGAGCAGGAGCAGGGCGCGGCGGGCCTCGGGGAGCGCGGCGAGGGCCTCGCGGAGCAGCTGGCGGCTCTCGGCCGCGAGCAGGTCGATGCCGGCGGCGTCGTCGACGACGGCGTCGAGCCCGGTCGCGTCCTGCGGATCGACCGGCCGGACCCGCCCGCGGGCGGCCAGCAGGCGCAGGCACTCGTTGCGGGTCGTCGTACGGATCCAGCCGGGCAGGGCCGCGGGCTCGCGCAGGTCGCCGAGGTGCTCGACGAGGCGCAGCCACACCGTCTGGCTGACGTCGTCGCCGTCGGCCTCCGAGAGCCGGTGGCCGCGGATGATCGCGTCCACCAGCGGGAGGAAGCGGTCCACGATCGCGTCCCATGCATGCTGGTCTCCTTCCCGCGCCGCGGGGACGAGCGCCGACAGCGGTGAGTCCACGTCCACACCCGACCCCCCTTCGCGTGACGCGAGAGCTTGCGGATGCATCGTCCCGCACATCGGACCCACGGGCCAGTACCGCTGATACGCCGAGATCCGGGTATCACCGGCCGGACCCCAGGACTCCTCGTCCCATGACCTGGAACATCCACGAACGTCTCCGCATCATCCGCGTGGTCGAGGCGGTCGCCGCCACCGACATGAGCGGCGCCCTTCCCTGGCGCGAGGAGTGGGCCACCTACTTCGGCGGACCCGTCGGGCTGATCGCCGCGCTCCGCGGCCACTGCGCGCACTGGTCTCCGGCGCCCCCCGACCCCGAGCTCGACGAGCTCGACGAGCTCGCCGACGTCCGGATCCGCCGCAGCGAGCTCGGGGTCCTCGAGATCCTGCGCCGGTACGACGCCGGCGACGCCACCGACCCGGTGCTCCTCCGGCTGGCGGATCCGCCTCGCGCCTTCCGGCCCCGGCCTGCCGGGGGGATCCGGCGGATCCGCTCGGTCCTGGACCGGTCATGAGCGCGCGCGAGGCGACCACCGTCGAGCGCACCACCCTCGCCGCCGGCCGGATCGGCCGGCTCAGCCGCCGCCAGCGGCGGGTGCTCGAGCTCGTCGCGGCGGGCCGGTCGGAGGCGGCCATCGCCGCCGAGCTGGTAGTCCGGCCGGAGACCGCCGCCGCGTTGTGCGCCGAGGTGTTCGACACGCTCGGGCTCACGCCCTCGCGGCACCTCGACCGCCGGTTGCTCGCGATCCTGACCCTCCAGCAGGCCTGAGAACGCTTCTAGCCCTCGCGCTCCTCCGAGCGCACCGTCACCTTCTTGAGCAGCCGGTTGAGCGTCGCGAGCTCCCGCTCGGTCAGCGCCTCGGCGAGGTCGTCCTCGGCCCGGCCGCGGATGGCCATCGCCTGTCGCCAGACGGCCATGCCGGCCTTGGTGACCTCGACGATCACCCGGCGGCGGTCGTCGACAGCGGGGATCCGACGGATCCAGCCGGACCTCTCGAGACCGTCGAGCCGGCCGGTCATCCCGGCCCCGGACACGCCCAGCTCGGTGGCCAGCTCGGTCGGCGAGGCGGAGCCGGGGGTGTCGCGGATCATCAGCACGTGCAGGGTCTCGTACTCGAAGTCGGTCAGCCCGACCTCGGCGACGGCGTGCTGCTTGGCCCGGCGCAGGTAGCGGTCGATGCGGTGGATCCGCACGAACACGCCCTCGACCGTCTCGTCGAAGGTGACGTCGAGCCAGTGGTCCTTCCACCGCGCGACGTGGCGGTCCGTCCAGTCCTCGACCATGACGGAAACGCTACTGCGCCCGCCCCCGCCAGCGCCCGGCGAGACCGGCGCCGATGAGCAGCGTCGCGACCAGCGGGAACTCGTACGCCGCGGCGCCGAACCAGACGTAGGTCGAGGGCAGATCCCGGATGACGTCGTAGAAGCTCGAGAGGTCGACGGTGAACCACAAGAACGGGAGCGCTCCCCAGACCACGCCGGCCAGGACCGGGCCGAGTCCGGAGAGCTGGCCCACGGCGGCGGCGACCAGGAGCATGCCTGCGCCGAGGATCAGGTAGACGAGCTCGATCCCGATCTTGGTGTCGTAGTACGCGAGCCGCTCCTGGTTGTACTTCCCGGCGCCGTAGTCGAAGAGCAGCATGCCGACGGGTGTCGCGCCGAGGGCGACCACCACGCTGACGAGATGGCGGAGCGCCATCGACCGTCGGGCGCCCCGGGGTGGGAGCGCGGGAGCCTGCGGTCCCGGAGGGGGCGGGGGCGGAGCACCTGTGTCGGTCATGGGCCCGATCCTGCCCCGGTCCCGACCAGAGCGAAACAGGTACTTCGCTGGCGAATACTTAGGCAACGAAGTATCCTCATCTCCGTGACGGTGTCCTCCCCGCTGCGCTCGCGCGACTTCCGGCTGCTCGTCGGCGGCGTCGCCGTGAGCGGCCTCGGGTCGGCGATGACCCCGGTGGCACTGGCGTTCGCCGTACTCGACCTCGGTGGCAGCGCCACCCAGCTGGGCCTGGTCGTGGCCGCGTTCTCGGCGGCCGAGGTCCTCACGATCCTGTACGGCGGCGTGCTCGGCGACCGGCTCCCCCGCCAGCTCCTCATGCAGGGCTCGTCCGCGGCCACCGCCGTCAGCCAGGGCGCCTGCGCCGTCGTCCTGATCACCGGGCACGGCTCGCTGCTCCTGCTCACCGCGATCGGCGTCGTCAACGGCTGCCTCGGCGCCATCGCCCAGCCCGCGTCGAACGCGATGACCCGCTCGACCGTCGCCGACGAGCAGCTCGGCCGGGCGGTCGTGCTGCGCAGCCTGGCCACCCAGACCGCGTTCGCGATCGGATTCGCCCTCGCGGGGGTGATCGTCGCGGTCACCAGCCCGGGCTGGGCGATCGCGGTCGACGCGGCGACCTACGCCGTCGCGGCGGCGCTGTTCGCGATGATCCGGGTGCCCAGCGTCGTGAGCGCCGGGCGCGAGCGGCTCCTCGCCGAGCTGGCCGACGGTGCCCGCGAGGTCTTCCGGCATGCCTGGCTGTGGCTGCTGATCGGCCAGGCGCTGCTCTACCACCTGTGCTTCGGGGGCGTGCAGGGCGTGCTCGGACCGATCGTGGTCAGCGAGACGTGGAGCAAGCAGGCCTGGGGCGGGGCGCTCGCGGCACTGATGGCCGGCTTCGTCGCCGGCGGACTGGTCGCCCTGCGCTGGCGTCCGCGGCACCTGCTGCGCTGGGGCGTGCTGATGCTCTCCCTCACCGCCGCCTTCCCGCTCGCCCTGGCCGTCGCCGACGACCTGAGCGTCGTCCTGGCCGGGGCCTTCGTGCATGGTGTCGGGCTGCAGCTGTTCAGCGTCAGCTGGGATCTCGCGATCCAGGAGAACGTGGCCGAGGACATGCTCGCGCGGGTGTACTCCTTCGACCTGGTCGGCTCGTTCGTGTGCCGCCCGCTCGGCCTCGCCCTCACCGGCCCGGTCGCTGTCCTCGTCGGGACCGAGCGGTGGCTGGTCGTGGTCGCCGCCGTGATCGGGCTCAGCTCGCTGGCCACGCTCGCCGCCCCCTCGGTGCGGCAGCTGACCCGTCGTACCGCTCCTGTGCCCGTGGTTCCGGAGTCCGCACGCACCTGACCACCTCACAGGGTGGCCAGCACCTCCCGGGCCGCACGCCTGCCGGAGCGAACGGCGCCGTCCATGTAGCCGGTCCAGTACGTCGAGGTCTCGGTGCCGGCCCAGTGGACCCGGCCGTGCGGGGTGCGGATGTGCCGGCCATGGGTCGACAGCACGCCCGGCGGATACATCGCGGTGGGGCCGCCGCCGGTCCACGGCTCGCGGGTCCAGTCGTGCTCGGTGTAGTCGATCGGGTGCCGCGCCTGCTCGCCGAACATCGCGGCAAAGCCCTCGAGCACGGCGGCACGACGCTCCTCCAGTGAGCGGGTGCCGAACTGCTGCCATGCCGAGCCGCCCACGAAGGCGAGCAGCACGCCGTGGCCGGTGTCGGCGACGTGGTTGTCGAAGGCGACCCGGACCGCGCCGGTCTCGGCGATGCCGAACCCGGTGAGCCCCTGGTCGCGCCAGAACGGCGTCTCGTAGACGGCGTCGCACTTCATCAGCCGACCCATCTGCACACCCTCGAGCAGCGCCCGGCGACCCGCGGGGAGCTCCGGCGCGAAGCCGATCCCGAGGACCTGCTTGGGCGGCGCGGCCACGATCACCCGGCGGGCCCGCACCGTGCCGCGGCGGGTATGCACCCGGACCCGGCCGTGCGCCGGCTGGACGATCCTGGTGACCGCCGCGTTCAGCGCGATCCGCTTGCCGAGCCGGCGGGCGAGCTCGAGCGGGATCCGCTGGGAGCCGCCGACGAACCGGCTCTCCTGCGCGCCGCCCACCGTGTCGGAGTTGCGCTCGAAGGTGCCGGGGGTGGTCTCGTTGCCGGAGCAGGCGATGTAGTGCAGCACGAAGAGCAGCGAGACCTGGTCCGGGTCGGCGCCGAAGCCGGGCTGTGTCCAGGACTGGATGAGCCTCTCGATGCCCGCGCTGTTGAGCGTGTTGCGGCGCAGCCAGTCGCCGAGCGAGATCGCGTCCCACTCGGCGGCGCGCGGGTGCGACCAGGGCGCGTCGACCGGGACCTCCCCGGCGAAGCCGTTGAGGCGCTGCAGCGCGAGGGCGGCGTCGAGCAGGATCGTCGGATCGGGTGGAACGGTGCCGGTGAACTCCATCCGGCCCAGCAGCGAGGAGAGGTAGACGTTCTTGCCGGTGGCGTACTCCTCGAAGGTGTCGATCCCGAGCTTGTGGGCGAGCTTCTTGATGTGGTCCTGGGTGGGGCCGACGAAGGCGCCGCCGGCCTCGATGGTGCCGCCGGTGGGGAGCTCGTGGTTGAGCACCCGGCCGCCCACCCGGTCGCGGGCCTCGACGACGAGCACGGAGTGCCCGGCGGCGCGGACCTTGCGGGCAGCGACGAGGCCGGCGAGCCCGGCGCCGACCACCACGACGTCGACCTTGCGCGGCAGCCTGCCCTTGCGGACGCCGGCCGCGACCTGCGCCTCGAGGGCGTCGAGGGCGAGTACGCCGAACGCGGCGGCACCCCCGGCGAGCAGTCCACGGCGGCCCATCTCGATCGTCTGCACGTCGCCTCCGAAGATGAATGTGTGTCAGGTTCGAGTTCGGAGGCTACAGTGCGTCCATGCCGTCCGCCACCGTCGAGCCCACCGTCGGGCCCAGCACGGGTCCGAGCCGGCGCCGGGTCCCTGCCCAGGCCCGCTCCCGGGAGCGGGTCGAGCGGATCCTGGACTCGGCCGCGCGGCTCGTCGTGACCAACGGCGTCGACGGGCTCACGACACGCTCCATCGCCGACGCGGCCGAGCTCCCCGTGGCCTCGCTCTACCAGTACTTCGCCGACAAGGAGGCCGTCCTGCTCGCGCTGTGCGAGCGCGACATGGCGGAGATGGACGAGCAGGTCGCAGCCGACCTCCTCGCCGTCGACGACCTCACCGTCGCCAGCCTGGTCGAGACCGCGATGCGGGCGTTCGTCGCGGTCTACCACCGCCGGCCGGCGTTCATGCAGATCTGGGTGCGGGGCCGGACCAACCCCGCGATCTACGAGTACGGCCGCCACCACAACCGGCGGATCGCGGAGAACCTGCTCGCCGTCGGCCGCGACGCGGGACTCTTCTCCCCCGGCGACTACGACGACGCCCAGCTCGCCGCGATCGCCGAGCTGGCCGTGGAGGTCGGCGACAGCGCCTTCCAGCTCGCCTTCGAGCACGACCCGCGCGGCGACGAGTTCCTCATCACCGAGGCGATCACCCTGGTGGCCGGCTATCTCGAGCGGATCGCGCGTTGACCGACCCGCTCCGCGCGGAGGTCGCCACCGCAGCCCGTCGGCTGGCCGAGGCCGGGCTGCTGATCGGCACCGCCGGCAACGTCTCGGCCCGCCACGACGACCGGATCGCGGTCACCGCCACGGGCGTCGCCCTCGGCGCCTGCACCCCCGACGACGTCACGGTCGTCGCGCTCGACGGCACCGTGGTCGAGGGCGGGCTCGCGCCGACCAGCGAGCTCTCCCTCCACCTCGGCGTGTACGCCGACGGACCGGCGGCCGCGGTCGTCCACACCCACGCACCCTTCGCGACCGCGGTCGCGTGCGTACACGACGCACTGCCGGTGCTCCACTACCAACAGCTCGCGCTGGGCGGCGAGGTCCGCGTGGCGCCGTACGCCACCTTCGGTACGGCCGAGCTCGCGGCCAACGTCAGGGCGGCGCTGGCGGACCGCAGCGCCGCGCTGCTCGCCAACCACGGCTCGGTCACCCTCGGCGGCTCGCTGGACCAGGCCGTCGAGAACGCCCTGCTGCTCGAGTGGCTGTGCCAGCTGCACCACCGGGCCAGCGCCCTCGGCACGCCGCGGGCGCTCACCGAGGAGCAGCAGCTCGACGTCGTCCGCGCCGCGCTGGAGCGCGGCTACGGGGTTCCCCAGGAGATCTGAATGAGCATGACCGTCGCCGCCGTCGGCGTCCACGTCCTCGACACCCACGTGCTCGGCATCGAGTCCATCCCCGCCGGGTCCGACGGCCAGCTGGTCGAGACGATCCGGATGTCGCCGGCCGGCACCGCCGGCGGCACCGCCGTCGTGCTCAGCCGGCTCGGCGCCACGGTCCGGTCGTACGGCGCCGTGGGCACCGACCCCGTCGGCGACACCCTGCTCGCGCTGCTCGCCCGCGAGGGGGTCGACGTGGCCGGACTGGTGCGCAAGGACTCCGCCCAGACGTCGGCGTCGGTGCTGCCGGTCCGGCCGAACGGCGACCGCCCGGCCTGGCACTGCATCGGCGCCAACGGCGCGTTCACGCTCGACGACCTGCCGGCCGACCTGCTGTCCGGCGTGACCCACCTGCACCTGGGCGGCCCGGAGTTCCTCGGCGGCGACGCGGCCGGTGAGCTGCTGGCCCGGGCCCGCGCCGCCGGAATCACCACCTCGGTCGACATCCTGGCCCCCGGCGACCCGGACCTGCTGGCCTGGATCGCCGCCGCGCTGCCCCACACCGACCACCTGCTCCCCAACGACGAGCAGGTCCTGGGCTTCACCGGCGCCGCCACGCTCGCCGAGGGCGCGCAGGCCCTGGTCGCCGCCGGCGCCGGCTGCGTCACGGTCACCCAGGGCGCCCGGGGCGCGCTGGTCGCCACGGCCGACGGGGTGAGCGAGGTGCCGGCGTACCCGGTCGAGGTGGTCGACACCACCGGCTGCGGCGACGCCTTCTCGGCCGGCTACCTGCGCGGGCTCGCACTCGGCCGGACGCCCGTCGAGGCGGCCCGGCTCGGCTGCGCCACCGCCGCGCAGGTCGCCCAGGGGCTCGGCACCGACGCCGGGAGCTACGACCTGGCGGCGGTCGAGGCGCTCGCCGCGTCGGCTGCGACCATGACGGGGTGAGTCTCGAGATCCGTGCCCCGCGCCCCGACGAGAGCGACGCGACGCTGCGGCTGATCGCCGCCGCCTTCGGCGCGGAGGGCGCCGAAGGCGGCGGCACGGTGTGGCGCGACGTCGTCGCGCGCGGGCTCGACCGGGCGCAGCACAACGTGGGGTTGAGGCGTTGGTGGGCTGCACAACGCGCACGAGGCTCCGCTGGATGCGCTCGGGGCGAACGCCGGTTCCCCGACCTCAGCCGATGGTCGTGAGCAGCTGGGTCGCGCGGGTGAGCACGACGTACAGCGTGGCGCGTCCGGTGACCGACTCGTCCTCGATCTCCTGCGGCCGGACGACGACGATCCCGTCGAACTCCAGGCCCTTGGTGTCGAGCCCGGTGAGCACGACCACCCGGTCCTCGCCGGAGGGCGCGACGGAGGAGTCGATGGCGGCGCGGGCGCCGGGGGCGTCGGCGGCCAGCTCGGGCCAGGAGGCGAGCCAGGCGTTGACCTCGGAGCGCCGGGCGACGGGTACGACGACGCCCACCGTCCCGGAGACCCGACCGGCGAGGTCGAGAACGGCGGCACGGGTGGCGGCCTCGAGCTCGGCGACGCCGGCGCCCGGGGGCAGGTCGACGACGACCGGCTCCTCGCCGGTGCGGCGTACGGCGTCGGGCAGGTCGGCGTCGAGGCCCACGCGCGAGGCGTAGGCGGCCGCGTGGGCGTAGATCTCGGCCGAGTTGCGGTAGTTGGTCGACAGGTGGAAGGAGTGCGCCTGCTTGCGCTCCAGCGCCGCCGAACGCGCCGCCGCAGCCTCCTCGGGCACCGGCCAGGACGACTGTGCCGGGTCGCCGACGATGGTCCAGGAGGCGGTGCGTCCGCGGCGGCCGACCATCCGCCACTGCATGGGGGTGAGGTCCTGCGCCTCGTCGATGAGAACGTGGGCGTAGCCGTCGTCCTCGATGCTCGAGATCGGCGGCCGCCAGGCCCGGCCCGACGGCGCGAACTCACGGTCGGAGGCGGTCATCAGCTCCTGGATGTCGACCGCGCCCTCGATCAGCGCGATCGGGTCGTCGCGCTCGTCGTCGGCCTTCTGGGGTACGTCGCCGAGGGCGTAGCGCAGCTCGTCGAGCAGCGGCACGTCCTCGATCGAGATCTGCGGACTGATCGGCCGGGACGGGTCGAGTCCGGCCCAGGTCTTCGACAGCAGCCGCTGCTCCTCGGCCGACAGCAGGCCCTCGCCGACCCGGGCCAGGAACTCCGGCTCGCGCAGCCAGCACAGCACGGTCGGCGCATCGAGCGGCGGCCACCAGGCGAGGGCGAAGTCGAGGAAGTCGTCGCGCGAGAGCATCTCGTCGTTGAACTTCTCCCGCCCCTGCTCGCGGCCACGCTCGCCGCGGACCTGACGCCACAGCGCATCGAGGAGAGCGTGGGAGATCCGCGGGAGCTGCTTGTTGCGCAGACCCTGCGACATCAGCTGGCGGCGGACCTGGCCGAGCCTGCCGCGGTCGAGGAGCAGCCGGTCGTCACGCCAGAAGACGCGGTACTCCCGCGGGCTGCCGGGCGCCTGCTGGCGCGCCGTACGACGCATCAGCTCGGCCATCCGCGCGGAGCCCTTGATGTCGGCGACGGCCGGCTCGTCGTGGCGGGTCGCGCGGACCTCGTCGACGACCTCGCCGAGGCTGCGCAGCGCGACCGCGGTCTCGCCGAGCGAGGGCAGCACCCGCTCGATGTAGCGCATGAACACGCCCGACGGGCCGACGACGAGCACGCCGCCGCGCTCGTAGCGCTGGCGGTCGGTGTAGAGGAGGTACGCCGCCCGGTGCAGCGCGACGACGGTCTTGCCGGTGCCGGGACCACCGGAGATCGACACGACGCCCCGCGAGGGCGCCCGGATCGCCTTGTCCTGCTCGGCCTGGATGGTCGCGACGATGGAGTGCATCGAGCGGTCGCGGGCCCGGGAGAGCTGCGCCATCAACGCGCCCTCGCCGACGATCGGCAGCTCGCGGCCGGCGGCCTCGGCGGCCGACAGCCCCTCGGCGTCGAGGAGCTCGTCCTCGACACCCACGACCGACCGACCCGTGCTGCGCAGCACCCGCCGGCGGAGCACGCCGTGGGGCTCGGCCGCCGTCGCCTGGTAGAAGACCGCGGCGGCCGGCGCGCGCCAGTCGATCAGCAGCGACTCGTGGTCGTCGTCGCGCAGGCCGATCCGGCCGACATAGCGCGGGGCGGCGTCGAGTGCCGCGTCGAGGTCGAGCCTCCCGAACACCAGACCCTCGTGGGCGGCGTCGAGCTGCGCGATCCGCTTCGCGGCCTGGAACACCATCGCGTCGCGCTCCACCAGGCCGCCCTCGTGGCCCAGACGGCCCCGCGAATGTCCTTCTCTCGCCAGCTGCTGGGCGGCCTTCCCGGCCTGCTCCAGCTGCCGGTAGACCCGGTCGACGAAGGCCTGCTCTGCCGCGACCTCGCGCTCCACCAGCTCGTCTGCCACCGACGTGACCCCTACCGTCCGCACTCGTTCCTGAACAGCCGCTCGAAAGCGGCAAGCCACCAACTCTACAGGCGTCGAACCCCAAGCCTCGAAGGGGACAGCGAACTACCACCAAAGGCACTACTGTGGAGGTGAACGGCCCGAAGCATCACGTGTCCAAGGGGGGAACACGATGAGCGTCACGACCGGGACGACCATGTCCCGCAAACCCAACCGCCGCGGCGTCGCCGCGCGCGAGAAGCTGTTGTCGACGGCGGTCGAGATGCTCGGGACCGGCCGCCCGGAGACCGTCTCGATCAACATGGTCGCAAAGGAGGCCGGGCTCAGCTGGGGCTCGGTGCAGAACCTGTTCGGCGACTCCGACGGGTTCTGGTCCGCGGTCGCCGACCAGGTCGCCGAGATCGGCCCCGACCTGTGGGGCAAGCCGCAGAGCACGACCGTCGCCGGACGGGTCGCCGAGGTCGCCGAGCTGTACTGCTCGGTCCTCGAGTCGCCGTACGCCGTCACCGTCGAGACCATGCGCTGGGCCCTGCCGCGTCCGCTCGAGACGCTCGCGGAGACCCACCCGCGCACGGCCGCGTCGATCCGACGCCTCGACGAGCTCTCGACGACGGCGTTCAACCGCTTCTTCGACGGGGTCGAGGGCCTCGACGAGGAACGGCGGGCAGCCATGTCGGAGCTGCTGCCCGCGATGCTGCGCAGCCTGCGCAACGAGCAGCTGCTCGGCACCCACATCGACCTCGACCGCGCCCACAGCGTGATCGTGACGATGCTGACGGCGTACCTCGAGGGCTAGGTCCAATGCCGTCAACTTAAGGACGGGGCGGGTGGGTCAAGGACCGAGTGCGGCGTGTCGGCGTGGGGTGCAACGGAGCCCGGGTTAGAGATGCAACGACCAAGAAGCTTCTCCTTCCCCGGGAGCTCCGTTGCCTGTTCATCATGTCATCCCCAACATCAGTTCCCGCGTCAGTTCCCACGCCGCTGGACGTGAGGAGCGCTCGCGAAGCGTGTACGCACCGGGTCATCTGGGCGAGTTGACCCAGATCGTGTCGTTCGAGATGGTCGACGCGGTCCTTGCCCAGACCCGCAGGGTCCAGCAACGCACCCGTGACCTTCCCTCCCGGGTCGTGGTCTACCTCCTCCTTGCCGGTGCACTGTTCGCCGAGTGCGGCTACCGGCAGGTATGGGCCCGGCTGGTCACGGGTCTGGATCCGGCGCTCGGGCCCCTCGCCAGGCCGTCCGCCGCGGCGCTGGCCGCAGCACGCCGCCGTGTCGGCCCGGCACCGTTGCGAGAGTTGTTCGCTCTGCTGACGACGTCGGCCGCGGCCCCTGGCACGAAGGGCACGTGGTGGCGCGGGCGGCTGGTGTGCGCGATCGACGGCACCATGATGTGCTGCCCCGACACCGAAGCGAACCTGAGGGTGCACCGCAAGGGCCGGGGCTATCACGGCGGCACCGGATACCCGATGATCCGGCTGCTCGCGTTGGTCGCGTGCGGCACCCGGACCCTGCTGGCCGCGACGTTCGGCCCGACCAGCCGTGGCGAGACCCGGTTCGCACTCGACCTGCTCGGTGCGATGGGCCCGGGGATGATCGTGCTGGGCGACCGCAACTTCGCGGCCGGCGACCTCATCACCCAGATCGCCGCAACCGGTGCCGACGTGCTCATGAGAGCCAAGAACGGCCGTGGTGCTCGCAAGCTCCCAGTGTGCCACCGTCTGGGCGACGGGTCCTACCTGTCGCGGATCGGTCCGGTCCAAGTCCGCGTGATCGATGCAACGATCACGATCACCACTCCCGCAGGCCAGCGCGAGGCGTCCTACCGGCTGATCACCACCGTCATCGATCAGTCCTGCAGGGCCGAGGAGATCGTGCGGCTCTACCACCAGCGGTGGGAGATCGAGACCACCTACTGCGAACTCAAGTCCACCATCCTGGGCGGGCGAGTGCTCCGCGCCCGCACCCCGACCGGTATCGAGCAAGAGGTCTACGCACTGTTGGTGGCCTACCAGGCCATCAGGATCGCGATCGCTGACACCGCGATCGCCCGCCCCGAGCTCGACCCTGACCGGGCCAGCTTCACCGTGGCGTTCAACGCCGCACGTGACCAGATCATCAAAGCGGCCGGGATCATCGCCGGCGCTGTCACCGACATCGTCGGCGCCATCGGACGCCAGATCCTGGCCGACCTTCTGCCCCAACGCCGAGCCCGTACCGCCCCACGGGTGGTGAAACGAGCGATCTCAAACTACGCCCCACACACCGCCAGAGGACGGCTCCGCGGCCCCAGCCACCACACCGACACCAGAATCAACATCCTCACCGGCGCGCCACCGTGACAACCACCATGTCGGCTTAAGTTGACGGCATTGGGGCTAGGTCGGCGAGAGTCGCGTCGGCGGCCCACGGTCGGCCCCGGCGTCGAAGGTGTTCCATGCCCGCCTTCGCGACCCTGTGACCCAGGAATCAGGACGGTGATGCAACCCTCAGGGGGCACAGCGGCCTTGAGGTAGTCATGAACACGAAGTCTCGGGAGGGGGTGAGCGGCGCGTGGACGCCGAGTTCGCCGCATTCGTGGCGGCGAAGCAGCACGGCCTCCTGCGCTACGGCATGCTCCTGACCGGAGGCGACCCCCACACCGCCGCCGACCTCACCCAGGAGACCTTCCTGCGGCTCGGCCGGCGCTGGCGGCACGTCCGCGACGTCGAGCACCAGGACGCCTACGCCCGCCGCACCATGACCCGCCTGTGGTGGACCCGCAGCAAGCGCGACCGGCGCGAGCAGCTGCGCGCCGAGCTCGAGGAACGGGCGGTCGGCGACGCCGGGCCGGACTGGGAGTCCGACGTATGGGCCGCCCTGCAACAGCTGCCGCCGCGACAGCGCGCCGTGCTCGTGCTGCGCTACTACGAGGACTGCTCCGAGAAGGAGATCGCCGAGGTCCTCTCCTGCCGGCCCGGCACGGTCAAGAGCCAGGCCAGCCGCGGGATGGCGAGGCTGCGCCGGCTGATGGGCGCGGACCTGCCCGACGACACCGTGGGGAGGTCGGCGCATGAGTGACCTCGAGAAGGCGCTGCGCGACTTCGTCCGCGGCGGCGACGTCCCCGTCCCGCACGTCCCCGACCTGCTCGAGCGGGTGGCCGCCGCCCAGCGCCGGCACCGGCAGCGCCGGGTGGCCGGTGTCGCGGCCACGGCCTGCGTGGTCGCCGGGCTCGGCGTGGCGGGCGTCCTCCTGCACGGCGAGCGCGACCACGCCCCCGGCCCGGCCGCCTCCCCTGCCTGCGGCACCGTGACCATCCGGGCGACCGGGGTGAGCACTGCCGGTGCCGACACCGCGATGCCCCGCGACCTCGTACTGCTGCTCGACGGCCCCGCGGCCCGCCCCTGTGTTCTCGGGCAGGGCGTGCGGATCACCGTCGGCACCGGTACGACGGCGACGCGCACCACCATCCCCGCCACCCTCGCCCCGGTCGTCCTCGACGTCGGGCAGCACGCCGCGCTGCACGCGTCCTGGCGCAATTGGTGCGGCGAGGCGAGTCCGGTCGTTCGGGTCGGCTTCCCCGACGGCTCGACCGCCGAGGCCCAGCTCACCGAGGACACCCCCGCCTGCACGGACCCGGCGACGCCGTCGGTCCTGGAGTTCAGCACTGCCCAGCAGGGGGATGTGCAGCCCGACGGACAGCGGCCCTAGATGACTGATTCCCGGGGGTCAGTCATCTAGCGCATCTTGACCGAGTTGGCGGCGGCGTCGAGCGCCCCGAAGTTCCCGGAGCTCGCGACGTAGCCGTACGACGCGCCGCCGTACGACGCGTGGTTCCACACCTTGAACTCGCAGCTGGCGTAGCCCACCCCCGAGCGGATCCGGTTGCGCCACGCGGCGGTGAGCGTCGGCCAGGCCCAGTCGACGTCGGGGTCGTCGTCGCAGCCGCTGGGCGCCTCCATGACCAGCGCGGCGCCGGTGCGGTTGAGGCCGTCGTAGAAGATCGCGGTCACGGCCGACGCGAGGGACGCACCGGGGGCAGGCAGGCCGGGTGCCCGGGCCGCTCCGGTCAGGCCGGCCTCGATCGCGGCCACCGTGCGCGGGTCGGCCAGGTCGGCGGTGGTGAGTCCGTCGGCCGAGTGGCCGGTCACCGCCTGCAGCAGGGCGTCCGCGCTCGGGTAGCACTCCACCCGGCCCGTGGTCGCCCGCATCAGGCACGCCTCGTCGGCCTCCGACGCCGCGTGGGCCGTCGTACCTCCTGGCAGGACCGTCACCGCCACTGCCACCAGCACCCCCGCCGCCGCGAACCCACACTTCTTCCTGTTCACCACGTCCACCTCCCTTCCACGTCCATGCTCCGGATCGGGCCGCCGCAAACGCCGACGACGGATTCAGCCCTTCGTGCGGGTCAGGAAGGCGGTCATCGCCTCGCGAGCCTCGTCGGAGCCGAACAGCCGCGCGCTGAGCTCGACCAGCTCCTCACCCCGCGCGTCGATCCGCTCGAGCAGGTCGGCAGCGAGGAGCCGCTTGGTCTCGCGCAGGCCCTGGGCGGCGCCGGTGGCGAGCCTGCCGACCACGTCGTCGACCGTGGCCTGGAGGTCCGCGGCGGGTACGGCGAAGGTCGCGAGCCCGAATTCGGCGGCCTCGGCACCGGTGAACACCTCGCCGCCGAGCGCGGTCCAGGCCAGGGCGCGGGGGGTGAGGCGCGAGAACACGGTGAGCGAGATGACGGCGGGGGTGAGGCCGAGCTTGACCTCGGTCAGCGCGAAGGTCGCGTCGTCGGCGACCACGACGACGTCGGAGGCGGCGACGATGCCGATCCCTCCGGCGCGGGCGGCACCCTCGACGACGGTCACGACCGGCTTCGCCGAGGCGACGATCTGGCGCTGCAGGGCCACGATCGCGCGAGCGCCCTCCTGCATCGGCACCGTCGAGGCCTCGGAGAGGTCGGCACCCGAGCAGAACACCCGGCCCGAGGACCTCAGCACCACCACGCGGACGTCGGCGTCGTCGTCGGCCGTGGTCAGGTGGGCGACCAGCTCGGTGACCAGCTGGCGCGAGAGCGCGTTGCGGTTGTGGGGCGAGTCGAGGGTGATCGTCGCGATGCCGTCCGCGATGTCGAGGTGGACCAGCTCGGCGGGTGCGTCAGTCATGCGGGCCATCCTGCCCCGTCGTGGATCCGCGCTGGTCGGGGCCCGGATGGCGGGCTTCCCACAGGACCCATCCGTCACGCCGGTCGGGCAGGTCATGCGGCCGGCCCGGCTCACGCCTCGTGGATCGGGGTCTTCGGGAGCTTCTTGACCCGTGCCCGGCGCTTGGGGCGAGCGGGGATCATCGAGCGCATCTCCTCGAGCTTGCCGAAGCACAGCAGCCGGTCCTCGGCCTCCAGCACGTGGTGGGGGAACGGGTTGGGGATGACGATGGTGCCGCGGTGCAGGGTGAGCACGGTGATGTCGCGGTCGCGCAGGCCCGAGTCGCCGATCGACTTGCCGACGAGGTCGGCGTCGCCGTGGACGACGAGCTCGGCGACGCCGTACCCGGTGGAGACCGACAGCCGCTCGCGGACGTCGATCTGCGGGAAGGCGACCTGGTTGTCGATGTGGTCGATGATGGCGCCGGCGACGTCGAGCTTGGTGGCGGTCTCGATGCCCTCCAGGCCCGGGGAGGAGTTGACCTCCATCACGAGCGGGCCGGACTTGGCCTCCAGCATGTCGACGCCGGCGACCTTGAGACCCATGATCTGCGCGGCGCGGACGGCGACCTGTTCGTACGCCGGGTCCAGCTCCACCGGCTCGACGCTGCCGCCGCGGTGGACGTTGGAGCGGAACTCGTCGCCCTGCGCGACCCGTCGCATGGCCGCGACCACGCGGTCGCCGACGACCAGGGCCCGCACGTCGCGACCGCGCGACTCCTTGACGAAGCGCTGGATGAGGACCTGCTGCTTGGTGCTCTGCAGGGTCTCGATGATCGCCTCGGCGACCTTGATGCTCGGGGCGAGGATGACGCCGATGCCCTGGGTGCCCTCGAGCAGCTTGATCACGACCGGCGCGCCGCCGACCCGCTCGATCGCGGGGATCACGTCGGCGCGGTCGCGCACGAAGGTCGTGGCCGGCATGCCGATGTTGTGGCGCGAGAGGATCTGGGTGGCGCGCAGCTTGTCGCGCGAATTGGCGATCCCGTTCGCGGTGTTGGGCGTGTAGACGTCCATCTGCTCGAACTGGCGCACGACCGCCGTACCGAAGTAGGTGATCGAGTTGCCGATCCGCGGCAGCACGGCGTCGTAGTCCGAGAGCTGCTTGCCGCGGAACTGCAGGTCCGGCTCGTCGCTCGACAAGTCGATGGCGAAGCGGAGCGTGTTGAGCACCTTCACCTGGTGTCCCCGGTCGAGGGCGGCGGTGCGCAGGCGCTGGGTGCTGTAGGACCGCGGAGCGCGGGAGAGGATCGCGAGCTTCATACCCGACCTGATTGGATTGCGGTGTGGTCAGTACACATTCAAGCAGCCCGCCGGTGGTCGCCGGCTGGCGCGAGTGGGTGCGTCTGCCCGGCCTCGGCGTGGGACCGGTCAAGGCCAAGCTCGACACCGGTGCCCGCTCCTCGGCCCTTCATGCCTTCGACCTCACCGCCTTCGAGCGCGACGGGGCGGACTGGGTCCGCTTCTCGGTCCACCCCTGGCAGCGCTCCGCCGAGGACGCGGTGGACGTCGAGTGCCCGGTCCACGACCGGCGTACGATCCGCAGCTCGACGGGACACACCCAGGAGCGCTTCGTCGTCCTCACCGAGCTCGAGCTGCTCGGGACCACGGTGAGCACCGAGGTGACCCTGACCCGCCGCGACGAGATGGGCTTCCGGATGCTGGTGGGGCGCGAGGCCCTGCGCCAGGGCTTCCTCGTCGACTCGGGCCGCTCCTACCTCGGCGGTCGGCCACCGCGGAAGGTACGCCGCAAGAACCGCGGGGTGGTGCCGCGTGGCGTTGCGTGAGTCCTTCGCGATCGGCACCGTGCGGGTCCGGACCGGCTCGGCCAAGGAGGTCGAGCTGCCGATCACCCGCCTGGTGACCGGCGGCGACATCAGCCTGCCGGTACGGGTGGTCCACGGGCGGGAGGCCGGGCCGACCGTCTGGGTCAACGCCGCCATCCACGGCGACGAGGTGATGGGCGTCGAGGTGGTGCAGCAGATCGTGGCGAGCCTGTCGCCGAAGACGCTGCGCGGCACCCTGCTCGCCGTACCCGTCGTGAACGTGTTCGGATTCATGACGGGCGACCGCTACCTCCCCGACCGGCGCGACCTCAACCGATCGTTCCCCGGCTCGGCGCGCGGCTCGCTGGCCAGCCGGATCGCGCACCTGTTCATGACCGAGGTGGTCGGCAAGTGCGACGTCGGCATCGACCTGCACACCGCGGCCGACCGGCGCAGCAACCTGCCCCAGATCCGCGCCGACCTCGACGACCCCCGCACCCGCGAGCTCGCCGAGGCGTTCGGCGCGCCGGTCATGCTGCACGCCCGGCTGCGCGACGGCTCGCTGCGCCAGGCCGGCCGCGACCGCGGCGCGCGGGTCCTGCTCTACGAGGCCGGCGAGGCGATGCGCTTCCAGGCCGAGCCGATCGCCGTCGGCGTCGGCGGCGTACGACGGGTGCTGGCCTCGCTCGACATGATCGACCCCGATCCCGCCTGGGCCGACCATCCGGCGCCGGCCGAGTCCCGCTCCAGCGCCTGGGTCCGCGCCCGCGGCACCGGCATCTTGCACCTCGAGGTCAGGCTCGGCGAGCGCGTCGAGACCGGTCAGCGCCTCGGTGGGCTCTCCGACACCTTCGGGCGCCGGGTGCGGCTGGTCCACGCCGACCGCGACGGCATCGTGATCGGACTGACCCGGGCCCCGATCGTCAACGCGGGCGACGCGCTGGTCCACATCGCCACGCCGGTGACGCCGTAGGCGACGGGGGATCTGTCAGGGAGTCCATGCAGCCGGTCGACCCCGGCCCGCCAGGTCACGCACGGCGTACCCGGAGCCTCTTCGACAGATCCGGCGCGATGGACCGGGGCCGGGAGCCGACGTACCGGACCCGGACGACGTTGTCGCCCTCGAGCAGCCGTTGCCGTTTCGCCGTCAGCCGGTAGCCGCCGTTGCGGACCACCGTCGCCTTCGCGACGACGACCCCGTTGACGATCAGCTGCACCTTGCGGCCGGCGACCGGCGGGGCGCCCTTGGTTCCCCTGACGGTGCCGGTGACGACGAGCCTCCTGCCCTTCTTGACCGTCGTGTGGGCGGCCCTCGCCTTCGTCTTGGCGCCGTGGCGACGTACCTCGACGTCGACCGTGGCGGACAGCGAGCCGCCGTGGACCGACGACGTCGGGGCGTACTGGGCGGTGACCCGGTGCCGGCCGAGCGCCAGGCCCGTCATCGTCAGCCAGGCCCGGCCGGAGTCGTCGATCGCGATCGCAGCGCCGTGGGCGAGGCCGTCGACCCGGAACTGCACGGTGCCCTGCGGCGCCCCGGAGTGGGCCGCGACCGTGGCGACCCACTTGATCCTCCCCCTGCGATGCGTGATGAGTACGTCGCCCGCGAGGCTCACCTGCGTGGCGATGGCGGCGACCTGCTGGGTGGCCGGCTGGCTCGTCGACGGGTCGAAGACCTCGTCGCCCAGGTAGCCGGCCGTGATCTGGCGGTGCCCGCCGGCGACCGGTGCGGGCAGGGCCACCTCCGCCGTGCCGTCGGCGCCGAGCGTGATCGGCGCGCCGAGGGTGTTGCCGTCGGCGCGCAGCTGGACCTGCCCGCCGGGAGCGACGTCGGCGCGTCCGGTCGGGACGACCGCGACCCGGGCGTGCGAGACCGCGCCGACGGCGGTGGTGGCCTCGACCAGCTCCAACGTGGTCTTCGACGGCGATCCCGAGACCGTGGTCCGGGCGACGTTGCTGAGCCCGCCGCTCACGGTGCCGTCGCCGCCGTACACGGCCTCCAGGGCGTGGGCCCCGCGGGGCAGCCGGAGCCGGGTACGCACCGTGCCGTCCGCACCGAGCTCGACCGGCACGCCGATCTCGACGTCGTTGTCGCGGATCGTCACGGTGCCGCTGGGTGGCGCCGCCGCTCCCGCGGCCGAGGCGGCGACGTCGACGATGGTGTCGGTGCCGGCATCGACGTCCTGGTTGAGGATCGACAGCCGCACCTGGGTGTCGCCGATCCGGGTCCGCTCCTCGGTGACTGCGGAGGTGGTCAGCGAGAGGTACTCGCGGGAGTCGAAGCGGTACTGGTTCGCGACGTCGGTGACGCCCACGAAGAGGTGGTAGGGCCCGAACCGGTCCATCACCTCGGGGTCGGTGATGTCGTCGTCGGTCACCAGGTAGGTGCGGCCGCGCGCGTTGTCGATCGCCTCGGCGGGCTGAGCGCCCCGCTGCCGGTACCACTGGTAGCGGAGGACGACGGGCTCGCTGCTCTCCCGCGTGTCCCACCAGGAGTCGTCCGGGTCGTCGGCCTCGGCACTGAGCACGTCGCCGATCGTCGGCGCGACGCCCGGTTCGGTGGTGTTGGTGATCTCGGGCCGCCTGCCCGGGTCGAGCACGCTCGGGGCCGCCGCCGAGCAGGCCTTCCAGTCCCACGAGTTGTAGACCGACATCAAGGTGTCCGGCTCGCCGGCGGTCGGGTCGCTGGAGTAGGGGACGTTGAGCACCGAGAAGGCATCGGTCTGCCAGGGGTTGAACCCACCCGTCTGCGTGTGGAACCGCCATGCCGCCCGCACCCGCAGCGCGGCCGTGCTGACGGTGGCCCGGGCGTAGCGGCGGGGTGGCACCGTCCAGGTCACGTCCTGGCTGAAGGTGTGGCTCTTGGTCCAGGTCTTGCCCCACTCGCTCGAGGTGGTCACCGTGACGTCGCCCGAGGTGATGAACACGTCGTAGCTGGCCTTGACCGCGACCGAGAGGCTGTGGGTCTCCGACGCGCTGAACGCGTTGGTGCCGCTGCTCCCGAGCGTCGTGGTCATCGGCTCGTCGCCGCCGTTGTAGATCACCCGTGCCGAGGGCGGCGGGTCCGTCGTGCCCGAGCCACCGCCACCGCCGTCGCCGTCGTCCCCGTCGTCACCGCCGACCGACTCGTCCGGACCCGCCGCGCATCCGTTGGTGATGGTGGTGGGGGTGACCTGCTGGTTGAGCTGCAGGTTGTCGATCCGGCTCCAGTCGGAGACCTCGGCCCCGGACTCGTCGTGAAGCTTGCCGGCGCAGGTGCTCCTGCCGTTCGGGCTGGCGCAGACCGCGAGCGCGTGGACGAGCGCGGCGCTGAAGAGGGCGTCCGCGATCTGTCGCCGCTCGCCCTCGGTGCGATGACGCGGATAGCCCGACCCGTAGCTGAACAGGTTCCACTCGGCGTTCTCCTTGTCCATGCGGGAGTTGGCGCCCACGATGGCGCCGATGTCGGACGGGTTCTGGCCGCACTCGAACAGCCGGCCGCCCCGGCCCGTCTGGCCGAGGACGTAGAGGCCGTCGGCCTCCGCGCCGTAGCAGAGGTCGGCCACGTCGCCGCCCCCGGCGCTGCGGAGGTAGAACTTGGTCCGCCGGCCCTCGGCCCGGGTCGGGTTCTGGTAGAGCGCCCACGGATCCCAGGCACCCGGGGTGGTGTCGATCGCCTCGTCCTCGCGCCCCACCAGCTCGACGTACCAGCGCTGGTCGGCGATCGCCGAGCAGTCCTCCAGCGTCACGCCCTTGTCGATGGCGATCGGGTCGGTGATCACGGCGTGCGCCTGCAGGCACTGCTCGCCGCCCGCACCGTCGACCGTGCTGTGCTGGACCACGCGGAAGGTGCCCTGCCACGGCTGGCCGCTGTTCGACGGCGCGGCGGTCGCCATCTCGATGTCCCAGGACGGGGAGTCGTCGGTGGGCCGGTTGTTGACCGGATCCTCCTCCGGGTCGGCGTCGTCGGCGTACCCCGAGCTGAACTGGAGGCATTCCAAGACGTCGCCCGGCACGCAGTTGTCCGTCGCGCCCTCCTCCGCGTGTGCCGCGGGCGCGGAGGCCAGGAGCGCGATCAGCAGGCCGAGCGTGACGAGTGGAGCGAGCCACCAGGCGGCCCGAGATCGTGGGGACATGACGGGTCTCCGATCAGGGAGGATCAGGGAGGGGGAGCAGTCGGGTCAGGAGTCGAGACCCGGAGGGGGTGTACCTGTGGCAGGTTAGGACGCGGGGTTTGGCGCCGTACGGCCATGACGTGAACCCGCCACGGTCGACGGCATCGACGACGGCAGATGCGAGGAAACCGATGAGCACGCTCCCCTCAGGGCCCTCCGGACCGGACGACGGCGTATCCGCCCGGACCGCGCTGCCCGCGCTGTTGCGTTGGCGTCCGGTCAACACCACGGAGGCGGCCGAGGTCCTCGGTCTCACCGAAGCGGCGACCGAGCGCTGCCTGGCCGCGCTGGCCGAGCGGGGCTACCTGGTCTGGGACGGGGAGAGCCTCGGCTACCAGTCCCCGGAGCAGCGCACCATCGCGCAGGTCGGCGACCGGCTCGACGGCGTCCGCCGGCGACTCGACGATGTGGAGTGCCTGCTGCAGGAGCTCCCCGCCCTGGTCGAGAACTGGGCGCTGCGCTCCCACCTCGACGACCCGCACGTCATCGAGGTGATCCGCGGGCCGGTGCCGATGGCGGAGATCTGGACGCGCCAGCTGGCATCGCAGCCACCGCAGCGGATCAGCATGTTCATGCCCGAGGTGGTGGGCGTCGCGGACGTCGGCGCCGACCCCGAGGAGGCCGAGGCGTACCTGGTCGAGATGGGGGTGGACGTCCGGGTGGTGGTCGCCAGCGCCGCCGTGTCGGACCCGGACCCGGCGCGCGCCTTCGCCGGGATCGCGTCGTGTGCCAAGGTCCGCATCCACCCCCGGGTGCCGAGCTGGATGATGGTCTCGGAGCACATGGCCGCGCTCCCGATCCAGTGGGGACGTGCCGACCTCGTCGACCTCGTCCTGGTCGGCAACCGGTCCATCGCCCGGGCGTTGACCGGCTACTTCGACCTGCTGTGGACCGAGTCCGTCCCGGCGCCCGGCCGCAGTCCCGCGACCGCGGTGGCCGAGTGGGACGCCCTGCTGGGCCTGCTCGAGCACGGCGCCACCATCGAGTCGGCGGGCCGGGCGCTCGGCCTGTCGGCCCGCACCGCACAGCGCCGGATCCGCGGTGCGATGGCGCACTACGGAACGCAGAGCCAGTTCGCTCTCGGGGCGGCCTGGACGCGCGACGTCGCCGCCCGGCGAACGGTCGACGGCTCGAAGAAACCTCCGCGCTGATCGCGGCGTCGGAGACCGTCGTGCAGCACTGCTGACCTCCCGGGCGATCCGGCGGGGTGGTCGGCGACGAACCACTCCCATGAGGATGCGACTGCTCGGGACACTGCGCTGGGCCTGGTACGGCGTCCTGGCGACTCTCGTCGGGATCGGGCTCGCCCACCTGGTGGCCGCCCTCACCGCTCCGGCGACGTCACCGGTCCTGGCCGTGGGCTCGGCGGTGATCGACCGGACGCCGACGCCGATGAAGGAGTGGGCGATCCGCACCTTCGGCAGCGCGGACAAGACCGTGCTGGTGGGCTCGGTGCTCGCGGGCGTGCTGG
Source organism: Nocardioides sp. S5-5 (assembly GCF_054954065.1). Classification (NCBI taxonomy): domain Bacteria; kingdom Bacillati; phylum Actinomycetota; class Actinomycetes; order Propionibacteriales; family Nocardioidaceae; genus Nocardioides; species Nocardioides sp. S5-5. The sequence goes on along the minus strand of NZ_CP199913.1, from coordinate 306,702 downwards.
TGCTGGCGGCGCTGGCCGGGATCCTGGCGCGCCGGCGACCGGCGGCCGGGGCCGGGCTGCTGGTGGCACTGGTCGCCGTGGCGGGCGCGGCCGTGCTGAGCCGCCCGGACGCGGGTCCGCTCGACCTGCTGCCCTGCCTCGTCGCGGCGCTCGCCGCGCCGGCCGCGCTACGGCTGCTGGCCCGGGCCGACAGGGGGCGGCGGCCGAGGCGGCAGGGCGGCGCGGCGTGCTGCTGACGATCACCGCGCTCGCCGCCACGGCCGCGGTGAGCGGCCTGGCCGGCCGCCTGGTCTCCGGGCTGCGCGCCCGGCCCGAGGACGTCGCCCTCCCGAAGCCGGCCGATCCCGCGCCGCCGCTGCCGCGCGGCCTGGACGACCAGGTGCCCGGCATCACCCGGTTCCGGACACCGGCCGCGGACTTCTACCGGGTCGACACCCGCCTCGACGTCCCCGTCATCGGCGCCGACGACTGGACGCTGACCATCGACGGCGACGTGGACCGGAAGGTCACCTTGAGCTTCGACGAGCTGCTGGCGATGCCGCTCGTCGAGCGCGACATCACGCTGACCTGCGTGTCCAACAGCGTCGGCGGTCCCTACGTGGGGGCGGCGCGCTGGCTCGGCGTCCGGCTCACCGACGTACTGGCCCTCGCGGGGATCGGGAGCACGAAGGCCGACCAGATCCTGTCGACCGACTTCGCCGGCATGACGATCAGCACGCCGCTCGCGCTGGCCACCGACGGCCGCGACGCCCTGGTCGCGGTCGGCATGAACGGCAAGCCGCTCCCGCGCGAGCACGGCTTCCCGGTGCGGCTGGTGATCCCGGGCCTGTACGGGTTCATCAGCGCCACCAAGTGGCTGCGCCGACTCACCCTGACGACGTACGACGACCAGCAGGCCTACTGGACCGAGCGCGGCTGGGCGACCGACGCGCCGATCAAGATCAGCGCGCGCATCGACACCCCGAAGGCGCTCGCCGAGCTCGACGCCGGGGACGTCGTCGTCGGGGGCGTGGCCTGGGCCCAGGAGCGCGGGGGCATCGCCGGCGTCCAGGTCCGCCTCGACGGCGGCCCGTGGGTCGACGCGCAGCTGGGACCCGACGGCGGCGACGACTACTGGCGGCAGTGGTTCCACCGCTGGTCCGCCGAGCCGGGCTCGCACCGGATCGCGGTCCGCGCGGTCGCCGGGAACGGTGAGCCGCAGGCCGCCGTCCGCGCCGAGCCGTTCCCGAACGGCGCGAGCGGGCTGCACGAGCTCCTCGTCCGGGTCTCGTGACGGTTGCCGCGCAACCTCCTCGACCTCCGGCCAACCAATCCGGTTCGGCCACCGCGACGAATCACCTGCACACCGACCTCTACGGAAGGGCACCACCATGAAGCTCCACCGCCTCACCCGCACCGCCGGCGCCACCGCCGCCGTCCTCGCCCTGTCGGTCTCCCTGGCCGCCTGCGGTGACGACGGCGACAGCGACGCGAACGACGCCGGCAGCACGCCGTCCACCGACAGCGGCATGACCAGCGACTCCCCGAGCACCGAGGAGGGCGCGGCCGCCCAGACCTTCGGCCCCGGCTGCTCCGCGGTCCCGACCTCGGGCGCCGGCTCCTTCGACGGCATGGTCAAGGACCCGGTGGCCACCGCGGCGAGCAACAACCCGCTGCTCAGCACCCTGGTCACCGCCGTCACGAGCATCGACGGACTCGCCGACACGCTCAACGGCGCCGCGGCGCTGACCGTGTTCGCGCCGTACGACGACGCCTTCGCCGCGATCCCGGAGAAGGACCTCAACGGCATGGTCATGGAGGGCAAGGAGAAGGGCCAGGACAGCGCGCTCTACAAGGTGCTCGCCCACCACGTGCTCGGCGCGAACGACGACCCGACGGCGCTCGTCGGCGACCAGGAGACCCTCGCGGGCGACCAGCTGACCATCGAGGGCGACCCGGAGAGCGGCATGACCGTGTCCGACGGCACCGTCACCGCCAAGATCCTCTGCGGCAACATCCCGACCGCCAACGCGACCGTCTACGTCATCGACCAGGTTCTCACCGGGGTGAAGTGACCCGTTCCGGGCACTCCCCAGCGCACACCCGAACCGGAAGGATCACACCTATGGATCCGGCCCCCGGCGACCCGGCCGGCGTCCCCCACGTGGGGGCGCCGGCCGGCGGTCACGGCCCCGACCTCGGCCCGCTGCTGCAGCGCGCCGCCCGCGGCGACACCGCCGCCTTCGCCACCCTGTACGACGCCACGGCGGCCCGGGTCCACGGCCTGGTGCTGCGCGTGGTGCGCGACCCGGCACAGGCCGAGGAGGTCACCCAGGAGGTGTTCCTCGAGGTCTGGCGCCAGGCGAGCCGGTACGACGCCGCTCGGGGCAGCGCGCTGGCGTGGCTGATGACGATCACCCACCGCAAGGCGGTGGACCGGGTCCGCAGCGCGGAGGCCGCGAGCCGGCGCGACGTGACCTACGAGCAGACCCACCGCTCGATCGAGCACGACACCACCGCCGAGGCGGCGCACGCGTCGCTCGAGGCGCGCCGGGTCCGGACGGCGCTCGGCCAGCTCACCGAGGTGCAGCGCGAGGCGATCGAGCTCGCGTACTTCGGCGGCTACAGCCACACCGAGGTGGCCGCCCTCCTCGACCTGCCGGTCGGGACCGCGAAGACCAGGATCCGCGACGGCCTGATCCGGCTGCGCGACACGATCGGAGTAGGCCGATGACCGATCACGACCAGACCCACGGATGGGACGTCCACGCGCTGTCCGGCGCGTACGCCGTCGACGCGCTCGACGAGCTCGAGCGGGCCCGCTTCGAGACCCACCTGGCCCAGTGCGCCGACTGCCGCGAGGAGGTCGACGGCCTCCGCGAGGCCGCCGCCCTGCTCGGCACCGCCGACCTCGTGGAGCCGCCGGTCGCCGTCCGCGACCAGGTGCTGGCCGGCATCGGGCGGATCCGCCCACTGCCCCCGCAGCCCAGCGTCGGGACGGTGGCGGCCCTGCGCCGTCGCACCCCGCTGCTGATCGCGGTGGCCGCCGCCGTCGTGCTCCTGCTCGGGGTCGGCCTAGTCTGGCTCCGCCCCTGGGCCGGCGACGAGCAGCCGCCGACGCTCACCGCCGCCGAGCGGATCCTCAACGCCGCCGACGCCAGCACCGTCGAGAAGTCCTTCCCCGACGGGTCGACCGCCACCATCGTGGTCTCGCGCAGCGAGGGCAAGGCACTGATCCGCACGACCGACATGGCGCTGGCGCCCGACGGCAAGGCCTACGAGCTGTGGCTGCAGACGCCGGCCGGCGACATGGTCCCGGCCGGGCTGATGCCCGACGAGCCGGACACGACGTACGTCCTCGACGGCGACGCGTCCGAGGCCACCGGCGTCGGCATCACCGTCGAGCCCGACGGCGGCTCGCCGGCACCGACCACGACCCCGATCGCGCTCTTCGCCCTGGACTCGTGATGACCACCACGACCTCCGGTGCGATCGCCGTGGTGGGCTCCGGCGTCGCCGGGCTCACCGCGGCGTACCTCGCCGCGCGCACCGGCGCCCACGTCACCCTCCTCGAGGCCGACGACCGGCTCGGCGGGCACGCCGACACGCACCTCGTCACCGACCCGACCGGCCGGGAGCTGCGCATCGACAGCGGGTTCATCGTCCACAACCGGCGCACCTACCCGGTGCTGGTGCGGATCCTCGACGAGCTCGGCGTACCGACGCAGGAGTCGGAGATGTCGATGTCGACCAGCGACGAGGTCACCGGCCTGGAGTGGGCCGGCGCGCTGGGACGGCGCGGGCTGTTCCCCGCCGGCGCGGGCAACCAGCGCAACCCGGCGTACCTGCGGATGCTGACCGAGGTCCCGCGCTTCCACCGGGCCGCACGCCGCCTGCTGACCTCCTCGGGCGACGACCTCACCACGCTGGCCGCCTTCCTCGACGCGCACGGCTTCTCGCCCTACTTCCGCCGGCACTTCGTGGAGCCGTTGGTCGCGGCGGTGTGGTCGTGCGACCCGGACACGGCACTGGACTACCCGGCGGCGTACCTCTTCGCGTTCCTGCAGCACCACGGCATGCTCGCGGTCCTCGGCTCCCCGCCCTGGCGCACCGTCACCGGCGGCTCGGCCACCTATGTCACCGCGATCGCCGCCGCGGTCGAGGCGGCGGGCGGCCGGATCCGCACCGCCACCCCCGTCCACGCCGTCGAGGAGACCGACGACGGCGTCGAGATCACCACGCCCACCGGACGGGAGACGTACGACGCCGTGGTGGTCGCGACGCACCCGGACCAGGCGCTCGGGATGCTCGCGGCGCCGACCCGGGAGCAGAAGGAGGTGCTCGACGCGATCCCGTACTCGAGCAACACCGCGCTGCTGCACACCGACACCCGGCTGCTGCCGCGGGCCCGGGACGCCTGGGCGTCGTGGAACTTCCGCCGTCCGCGAGTCGCACAGGAGGGGGTCCAGGTGACCTACGACCTGACCCGGCTGCAGCGGCTGCCCACCGACACGCGTTACCTGGTGACGCTCGGCGGCGAGGACGCCGTCGACCCCGCGACCGTGCTGGTGCGGCGCGACTACGCGCACCCGCTCTACACACCGGCGTCGGTGGCCGCGCAGGCCCGGCTGCCGCAGATCGACACCGACCGGATCGTGTTCGCCGGGGCATACCACGGTTGGGGGTTCCACGAGGACGGCGCGCGCTCGGGGCAGCGGGCGGTCGAGCGGATCCTCGGGGGTGCGGGTTTCTCAAGGGATGCAGCCAAACCTGCACTTCCCACGCCATATTTGAACAGGGATGTGCAGGTTTCTCGACATCCCTTGAGAAACCCGCACGCCCCGGCCGCGACCACCTACGCCACGACCCTGACCCACCGCCGCCGCGAGCCGCTCCGCAACGCCTTCACCCACCGCTCGCACCTGAGCGTGGTCGATCTCGACCGGGTCGCGACGGACGGGACCGTCGAGGGCGCGCCGGGCCGGTTCGAGGGTCGCGACCACTTCACCGGAGACACCCGATCGGTGCGGGAGGGTCTCGACCGGTTCCTGGCCGGGCACGGCATCGACCTGCGCGGCGGGCGAACCCTGATGGCCGCTCAGCCTCGGGCGTTCGGGCACTGCTTCAACCCGATCTCGGTGCATTGGTGCTGGGCGGACCCGGCCGGGGAGGGCACCCCGGACGCGACGGTCGTCGAGGTCCACAACACCTACGGCGAGCGCCACGCCTACCTGCTGGAGACCGACGACGAGGGACGGGGCACCGTGACCAAGGCGATGTACGTGTCCCCCTTCCACGGGACCGACGGGCACTACGAGGTGGTCGCGCCGCCGCCCGACCCGGACACCGGCCGACTGCGGATCGCGGTCCGCCTGGTCACCGACGACGGTGCCCGCTTCGACGCGGCCCTCGCCGGCGAGCCCTGCGATCCGCCGTCGCTGCCGCTCGCCGGTCTGCGCGGTGCCGCGCTGATCCGGGCGCACGGCGTGGCGCTGTGGGCCCGGCGGCTTCCCGTCCGGCCACGCCCCGCCGATCCCGAGCACGTCCGCACCGGCGGGCCGGCGGCGCGGATCGCCGAGTGGCTGTTCCGCCGGGCGATCGGCAGGCTCGACGTGACCGTCCGGCTGCACCACGCCGACGGCGCGGAGGAGGTGCTGGGTCGCGGCGGCCCGGCGGTCGTCGTACGGCGGCCCGACGAGCTGTTCGCGCGCCTCGGCCGAGACCAGCTGATCGGGTTCGGCGAGGCCTACGTGAGCGGCGCCTGGGCCGAGGACGGCGAGCCGGGCGACGGCGTGCTCGGCGACTTCCTCACCGTGCTGGCCGCGGAGCTGACGACGCTGGTGCCGGCGCCGCTGCAGCGGCTGCGCTCGCTCGTGGTGCCCCGGCTCCCGCACAGCCAGCGCGGCACCCGCGAGAACGCGCGGGTCAATGTCGCGCACCACTACGACCTGTCCAACGACCTGTTCGCGACCTTCCTCGACCCGACTCTGTCCTACTCCAGCGCGCTGTTCGCCGACCCGGCGAGCGCCGGAGCCGACGACCTGGTCGCCGCTCAGCACCGCAAGTACGACCGGCTGCTCGACCAGGCCGGTGTCACGGCGGGCACCCGACTGCTGGAGATCGGCACCGGCTGGGGCGAGCTCGCGATCCGCGCCGCCGCCCGCGGCGCGACGGTCCGGTCGATCACGCTGTCGGTGGAGCAGCGGGAGCTGGCCCACGAGCGGATCGCCGCCGCCGGGTACGCCGACCGGGTCACCGTCGACCTGTGCGACTACCGGACGCTGCTCGACGAGCCCGGCGCGGCATACGACGCGGTGGTGTCGGTCGAGATGATCGAGGCGGTGGGCCGGGAGTTCTGGCCGGCGTACTTCCGCACGCTCGATCACGTCCTCGCACCCGGCGGGAAGGTCGCGCTGCAGGCGATCACGCTGCCCCACGACCGGATGCTCGCCACGGCGTCGACGCACACCTTCATCACCAAGTACGTCTTCCCCGGCGGCGCGCTGCCGTCGGTGCGGGCGATCGACGAGGTGACCCGGGCGCACACGACGCTGCGGATCGAGGAGGACCTGGCGATCGGGCCGCACTACGCGACCACGCTGCGGCTGTGGGACGAGGCGTTCACGGCGGCCCGCACCCGGGTGGTCGGGCTCGGCTTCGACGAGACCTTCCTGCGGATGTGGCACTTCTACCTGGAGTACTGCCGGGCCGGGTTCGCCGCCGGCTATATCAACGACCACCAGCTCACGCTGGTCCGGCCCGGGGAGGTCCGGTGAGCACCGCGGGCCGGCTCGCCGACGCGCTGCGGCCCTTCGTCGGCGGCGACCTGCCGGTGCGCCTGGTCGCCTGGGACGGCACCGTCGCCGGCCCGGTGGACGCACCGGTCGTGGAGCTGCGCTCCCCCGACGCGCTGCGGCGGCTGCTCTGGCACCCCGGCGAGCTGGGGGCCGCGCAGGCCTACGTGACCGGGGAGCTCGACGTACCCGGCGACCTGGACGCGGCCCTGACCCATGCCTTCGCGGTGGCGGCCCACCGCGACCTCCCGCGGCGAGCGTCACTCGGCGCGCTGGCCGGCGCGCTGCGCACCGCCGTCGGCCTGGACCTGATCGGCCGGCCACCGGCGGCGCCCGCCACCCAGGCGCGGGTGCGTGGGCGGCTGCACAGCAAGGACCGGGACCGCCGGGCGATCAGCCACCACTACGACACCACCGCCGACTTCTACGCGTTGATCCTCGACGAGCGGACCATGGCGTACTCCTGCGGCTACCACTCCTCGCCCGACCAGCCGCTCGCCGACGCGCAGGAGGCCAAGCTGGACCTGGTCTGCCGCAAGGTCGGCCTGGAGGCCGGGATGCGGCTGCTCGACGTCGGCTGCGGCTGGGGCTCGCTGTCGCTGCACGCGGCGGAGCACTACGGCGCGCGCGTCGTCGGCGTGACCATCTCGGCGGAGCAGCGCCGGTTCGCGGAGGCCGCGGCCCGGCGCCGGGGAGTCGCCGACCGCGTGGAGATCCGGCTGTGCGACTACCGCGACGCGGTGCCGGTCCCGGGCGCCGAGTACGACGCGGTCGCCTCGCTCGAGATGGGCGAGCACGTCGGCGAGCGCAACTACCCGGCGTACGCCCGGGTGCTGCACGACTCCGTGCGCCCCGGCGGCCGGGTGCTGGTGCAGCAGATGTCGCGCGGCGCGAGCCATCCCGGCGGCGGGCCGTTCATCGAGTCCTTCATCGCACCGGACATGCACATGCGCCCGGTCGGCGCCACCATCGGCCTGCTGGAGGCGGCCGGGCTGGAGCTGCGCGGCGTGGAGGCGCTGCGCGAGCACTACGTGCTGACCGTCGCCGGCTGGCTGGAGCGCTTCGAGGAGAACCTGGACGCGATCACCGCGCTGGTCGGCGAGGAGCTGGTCCGGGTCTGGCGGCTCTACCTGGTCGGCGGCTCGATGGCCTTCCGCGACGGGCGGATGGGCGTCGACCAGCTGCTGCTGAGGCGGTCCGCATGACGGTGGTGCTCAGCATCGTCCTCTCGATCGTCCTCTCGGTCGCCGCGGCGGCGATCGTGATGACGGCGACCGCGGTGGTCGCGCGCCGCCAGGGACGGGTGGCCGTCGTCGACGTGGCCTGGGGGGCCGCGTTCGCCGTCGCGGCGCTCGCGTGTGGGGCGGGGGCGGCGGCCGGGGACGCGGGCTCGGGCCCGCGGACCTGGCTGCTGGTCGCCCTCGTCGTGCTCTGGGGCGGCCGGCTGGCCTGGCACATCGGCCGACGTACGGCCCGGCACGACGGCGAGGACCCGCGCTACGAGAAGCAGCTCGGCGGCACCCTCGCCGACGTCGGGATGGCCCGCGCCGTGCGGAAGGTGTTCGCGCTGCAGGGCGCGCTGGTCCCGGTGATCGCGCTGCCGGTCTCGGTCGGGGTGGTGCTCTCCGTGCGCTGGGTCCCGGTCGTGGTGGCCGGCGTGGTGGTGTGGGCGGTCGGGCTGTTCTTCGAGGCGGTGGGCGACGCCCAGCTGGCGGCGTACCGCTCCCGGCCGCGCGAGGAGCGCCCGCAGGTCCTCGACACCGGGCTGTGGGCCTGGACCCGGCACCCCAACTACTTCGGCGACGCCTGCGTGTGGTGGGGCCTGTGGCTCGCCGGCGGGCTCGCCTCCGGCTGGGTCGCGGGCCTGGCCACGGTCGTCGCGCCGCTCGCGATGACCTGGTTCCTCAGCGAGGCGACCGGCGCCAAGCTGATCGAGCAGACCATGATGCAGCGGCCCGGCTATCCGGCGTACGCCGCCCGGACGGCGCGGTTCGTCCCGCGACCGCCCCGCCGTGACTGACCGGCGGCGCGGGCCTCGGGTCGGCGCTGGCGGTTTCTCAAGGGATGCAGGCAAACCTGCGCTTCCCGTGCCAAATTTGAACGGGGAAGTGCAGGTTTGCCTGCATCCCTTGAGAAACCCGCGCCCCGCCCCCGGCCCCGCCTCAGCGTCAGCGCCGCCGCGCGGTCCGCGGGCGGGCGATCCGCCTGCGCCGGTCGCCCTTGCGGCGCAGGTCGCGCCCGAGCCTGCGGTCACCGTGGTAGAGGATGCCCTGCCAGTCGACGGGTCCCGGACCGGTCGGCTCGGCGAGCACCGGAGCCGGTTTGCGGACGGGCACGAACAGCCAGTTGACGACGCCCATGGCCATGTCGACGATCGAGCTGCGCAGGCCGATGTAGGCCCGGATCGCGGCGGCGGCGAGGACCGCGTTGAACAGCGCGAACGCCAGGTTGCCCCAGTTCTCGTGCTGGTAGCTGCGCCAGGCGGTGATCAGCGAGTAGATCACCACCAGGTAGGGCACCAGCACGTGCAGGCCCGGGGCCGCCGTCCGGTTGCGGACCTTCGGGGTGCGCGCGAACGGGATCTTCTCGCCGGTGAACGCCTGCTGGACGGACTTGAGCACGCCCGCGAGGTTGACGGGCAGCAGGACCAGGTTGAAGCCGTAGATCCGGAACACGTCGAGCCGGCGATGGCCGCACAGGCGCAGGTCGCTGGCCATGCACAGGAAGTACGGCAGTGCGGCGCCGATCACCAGCGGCGAGAGCAGCCGGCCGTCGTACGGGTAGAACAGGAGCAGCAGGAGCGCGAAGGTCGCCCAGGCGATCGAGGCCATGTAGTTGAGCCGGAGCGTGAACTCGCCCCACCGGATCGGCAGGCCCGCCGCGGCGCGCGGCCTGCGCTGCGCCCAGAACTTGGGGAAGATCAGCAGCCCGCCGTTGGCCCAGCGTCGGCGCTGCACGACCAGCGAGCCGAAGTCGGGCGGGGTGGCGCTGTAGCTCAGCCGCTCGGGGTAGTTGACCAGCCGCCAACCTGCGGCGGCGAGGTCGATGCTCGACTCGGTGTCCTCGATGACGGTGCGGTCCTGGATGTAGGTCCGGATCTCGAAGCCGCCCACGGTCTCGACCTGCACGATGTCGTCGAGCGCGCGGCGCCGGATCACGGCGTTCGCGCCCACCCAGAAGGTCGCGTCGTGGTAGGTCATGCCCTGGTGCAGGATGTGCTGGATGTCGGTGGTGGCACCGGCGATCCGCTCGATCCGGGTCGGAGCTCCTCGGTACGACGAGTACGGCGTCTGCGTGATCGCGACGTCGTCGTTCTCCGGCTGCTCGAGGAAGTAGACCAGGCGCAGGCAGTAGTCGCGCAGCAGCTGGGAGTCCGCGTCGAGGGTGAGGACGTACTCGCTGCCGGGGATGACGAGGTCCCCGTCGCGGGCGTCCTCCGGCGCGATGCGGGACAGGAGCGTGCCCTCGGCCGACTCGGCCGGCCGCCAGGTGGCGCCCATCAGGCCGAGGTAGGCGTTGATGTTCATCGCCTTGTTGGCCTCCTGGGACAGGGAGGCGTAGCGCTTGCGCTCGAAGCCCTCCAGCCGGGCCCCGAAGATCCACACCAGCCGGCGGTGCAGCTGGCGGACCCGCTCGGCGGGCATCTGTCCGCCCTGCTCGACGGCCGCCTCGATCGCGAGCAGCGAGAGCCGCAGCTCGCTGGCCAGGCCCATCAGCACCTGGTCGACGAAGAACTCCGCGACGTGGTCGGCGACCGTCTCCTGCTCGGCCATCTCCTCCAGCCACTCCGCGGCGGCGCGGTACTCCTCGGCCAGGGCGGCCAGCCGCCCGCGGCCGGCGACCGGGGCCGAGCCGAGCTCGCCGCACGCGACCTCGTAGGCGGCGACGGCCCGGTCGCGAGGGACGGCGAGAGCCGTCTCGATGTCGCCCGCGAGTGCCCGGGTGGCGTCGAGGCGGGCCGCCACCGCCGGGTCCTCGGGGAACGGCGGGTCGTCCACGAGGAGCACGACCCGCAGGTCCGGGTACTCCTGCAGCGCCGCGCTCCACAGGGTGAGCCGGACGACGTCGGGCTCCTCGGCGTACGACGGCACGAGGACCGTCAGCGGGTGGTGGGTGTCGGTGAAGTGCCCGTCCAGCAGGCCGCGGGGGACCCGCTGGTGGGCCCGGAACCGCTTGAGCGCCCCCTGGCGGGCGACGAGGTACATCAGCGCCGAGAAGCTGAGCAGGGTGACGACGGCCAGGTAGGAGATCGCCTCCATCGTGAACCGGAAGCCGCCGACGTCGTTGAGGAAGTGCCGCACGATCGTCGAGACCAGGTAGGCGAACCAGAACAGCACGGTCGCGGTGATCGCGATCCGGCCCCAGGTCAGCTTGGCGGTGCTGGGGCGCAGATGCACGATCGGCATCGGCTCGGACCGGCGCTCCGCCCCCCATTGCCGTCGGCGTACCGGCGCAGCCCTCTCGGCGCGCACGGTGGCACTCCCTCGCATGTGAACCCTCCCCGGCCCAGCTGCTGCCGTTCGTCCCCACGCCCGGCTCCCGCCTCGTAGGGTAGTCGCCGACCGGGCTGCGGGAGGGCGAACGGCGAACAACGAGGGATGGAGCGAGCGTGGGCTTGGTCGAGGGTCGACGCCTGTCATGGGCGCGTCTGGTGGTCGTCGTCCTGGTGGCAGGGGCGCTGGTCTTCGCCTCGTTGCGGGGCTGGCGGTGGTTCCAGGACGCCCGGGTGAAGGTCCCGCAGGACTCCTGGTTCGCGGGCTACGTCGACGTGACCGCGACCCCGTCGTTGCCCTTCGAGGAGCCGGAGAAGGGCGCCGGCGCCAATGCCGTGCTGTCCTTCGTGGTCGCGGCGAGCGACGACCCCTGCACGCCGACCTGGGGCACCCACTACACCCTGCCCGAGGCGGGCGAGCAGCTCGACCTCGACCGCCGGATCGCCCGGCTGCACCAGCTCGGCGGCACCCCCATCGTGTCCTTCGGCGGGCAGGCCAACACCGAGCTCGCCGTGGCCTGCACCGACCCCGACGACCTGTACGACGCCTACCGAGCCGTGGTCGGCCGCTACGACCTCGACGTCATCGACCTCGACGTCGAGGGCGCGGCGCTGTCGGACACGGCGGCCAACGAGCGTCGTACCGCCGCTGTCGCCCGACTCCAGGAGAGCACCGGCGTCGAGGTCTGGCTGACCCTGCCGGTGGCTCCCCAGGGGCTCACGGACGAGGGGCTCACGCTGGTGCGGTCCATGATCGGCGGCGGCGTCGACCTGACCGGCGTCAACGTGATGACCATGGACTACGGCGACAGCCGCGAGCGGGGCCAGGACCTCGGCGACACCGCGGTCGAGGCGCTGGAGAGCACCCACGAGCAGCTCGGCGACCTGTACGACGACGCCGGGGACCACCGCACCGCCGCCCAGCTGTGGCGCGCGCTCGGCGCGACCCCGATGGCCGGCCAGAACGACGTCGCCGGCGAGGTGTTCACCCTCGAGGACGCCGAGCGGCTCAAGTCGTTCGCCGACGGCAAGCGGCTCGGCCGTCTGTCCCTGTGGTCGCTCAACCGCGACCGGGAGTGCAGCAGCAACTGGCCCGACGTGACCAGGGTCTCGGACTCCTGCAGCGGCGTCGACCAGGACACCGGCGCCTTCGCGCGGCTCCTGTCCCGCCGGCTCGAGGGCGGCCCGGTGACCTCCTCCGCCGGCCCCACCGCCACCGCGACGCCGACCGCCACCGCCACGACCGACGACCCGGCCACCAGCCCCTACCCGGTCTGGGACCCCGAGGTGATCTACCTCGAGGACCAGCGGGTCGTGTGGAAGCAGAACGTCTACGTCGCGAAGTGGTGGACCAGCGGCGACGTGCCCGACGACCCGACGATCGAGGCGAGCGCCTCGGCGTGGCGCCTGATCGGCCCGGTGCTGCCCGGTGAGACGCCCGAGCCCAGCCCGACCGTCCCGGCCGGCACCTACCCCGAGTGGCGCGCCCGGGACGTCTACGAGGCCGGCGACCGGGTCCAGCTCCACGGCACGGCGTACGTCGCCCAGTGGTGGACCCAGGGCACCAGCCCCGAGGCCCCGTCGACCGCCGCCGCCCCGTCGCCGTGGCGGCCACTGACCCCCGACGAGATCGCCACCGGCCCCTCGCAGGGAGCGACCCCGTGACCGCACCGGCCGACCGCGAGCTGCTCCGCCTCGCCTCCGCCGACAACTTCCGCGACGTCGCCGGCACCGGCTACGCGACATCCGACGGCGGCGCGGTGCGCACCGGCGTGTTCTACCGCTCCAACGACCTGCGCCTCACCGACGACGACCACGGCCGGCTCGGCGCGCTCGGCCTACGTGCCGTGATCGACCTCCGCTCGCCCACCGAGGTCGCGCTCCACCCCGACCCGGCCGTGCCCGGGGCCGCGGCCCTGCACTTCGACGCGATCGGCATCCCGATGGAGCGGATGTCGGGCCTGCGGCGACGCGAGGACGCCGTCGCCCTGATGGACGACGTCTACCGCACCTTCGTCACCGAGGACCGCTCCCGTACGGCGTTCGGCGGCGTCCTGCGCCAGCTCGCCAGCGGCGGCCCCCAGCTCTTCCACTGCTCGGCCGGCAAGGACCGCACCGGCTGGGTCTCCGCGCTCCTGCTGCACATCGCCGGCGTCGACGACTCGACGATCGAGAGCGACTACCTGCTCACCAACGTCCGCAGCGCCGCGAGCCGGGCCCGGGTGGAGGCGGAGATCGCCGGCCACCTGGGCCCGGACGCGGTCGCCGTCTACGAGCCCACCCTGGTCGTCGCGACCGAGTACCTCGACACCGCGTGGGCCGCCGTCGACCGGCACTTCGGCGACCGGTCGTCGTACCTGCGCGACGGGTTGGGCCTGGACGACGACGTGCTGGGTCGGCTCCGCGGGCTGCTGCTCGCCTCCTGAGCCGGCCGGGCCGCAGCACGTTACAGCGCGGTGCGGCGGCCCGGGTCAGGCGCCCAGGTTCGCCAGCTCCGCGGCGATGGTGGTGTCCGCGCCGTGGCCGGTGTGGACCACCGTGTCGGCCGGGAGGTCGAACAGCCTCTTGCGGATGGAGTCCTCCAGGGTGGGCCGGTCGCTGAAGGAGCGGCCGGTCGCACCCGGACCCCCGTGGAACAGGGTGTCACCGGTGAAGACACAGCCCAGGTCCGGCGCGTACAGGCACACCGCCCCGGGCGCGTGACCCGGGGTGTGGAGCACCTGCAGCGTCGTACCGCCCACCTCGATCCTCTGCCCGTCGGCGAGGTCGACATCCCACAGGTACCCCTGGTCGCCCCCGTGGGTCAGCTCCCACAGCGGCCGGTCGTCAGGGTGCAGCAGGATCGGCGCCCCCGACCCGTCGTTGACCTTCTCCCGCAGCGCGGGGGCGACCCGGACGTGGTCGTCGTGGGCGTGGGTACACACGATGGCCTTGACCCGGCGGCCGGCGACCACGGCCAGGATGTCCTCCACGCTGTGCGGGGCGTCGATCACGATGCACTCGACCTCGTCGCCCACGACCCACACGTTGTTGTCGACCTCGAACGTCTCCCCGTCCAGAGAGAACGTGCCCGAGGTGACCGCGTGGTCGACCCGAGCAGTCGACGCAGCGCTCACAGGATCACCACGGACCGCAGCACGTCACCGTGATGCATCTTCTCGAACGCCGCCTCGATGTCGCCGAGCCCGATCTCCTCACTCACGAACGCGTCCAGATCCAGCCGACCCTGCTGATACAGGTCGACCAGCATCGGGAAGTCCCGCGAGGGCAGGCAGTCGCCGTACCAGGACGACTTCAACGCCCCACCACGACCGAACACGTCGATCAACGGCAGATCCGGGACCTTCATGTCCGGGGTCGGGACACCGACCAGCACCACCGTGCCCGCCAGATCCCGGGCATAGAACGCCTGCCGCCAGGTCTCGGGGCGACCGACCGCCTCGACCACCACATCAGCACCCTCAGCACCCTCGTAGGTCTCGCCGCAGATCCGCTTGATCTCCGCCACCGGATCCACAGCCGAGGAGTCGACGGTGTGGGTCGCACCCATCGCCTTGGCCTTCTCCAACTTCTTCGCGTCGATGTCGACCGCGATGATCGGACTGGCGCCCGCCAAAGCAGCACCCGCGATCGCGGCCACCCCGACACCACCACACCCGATGACCGCGATCGACCTCCCACGGCCCACCGCACCGGTGTTGATCGCCGCACCGATCCCGGCCATCACGCCACACCCGAGCAGACCCACCGCCGCCGGGCGAGCCGACCCGTCGACCTTCGTGCACTGACCCGCGGCGACCAGGGTCGTCTCCGCGAACGCGCCGATGCCCAGAGCCGGGGACAGCTCGGTGCCGTCCGCCAAGGTCATCTTCTGGGTCGCGTTGTGGGTGTTGAAGCAATACTGCGCCTCACCCCGCTTGCACGCCCGGCACTGCCCGCACACCGCACGCCAGTTCAGCACCACGAAGTCACCCGGCACCACGCCGGTCACGTCCGGGCCGACCGCCTCCACGATCCCGGAGGCCTCGTGACCGAGCAGGAACGGGAAGTCGTCGTTGATCCCACCCTCACGGTAGTGCAGATCCGTATGACACACCCCGCACGAGAGCACCTTCACCACCGCCTCGCCCGGACCCGGGTCGGGGACGTTGATGGTGACGACCTCGACCGGCGCACCCTTGGCCTTCGCGACGACGGCCTTCACCTGCTGACTCATGGGGAGTCCTCCTCATCCGACTGATCGTGTCAAGGACAACCGTAGTCAGCCGGACGGCGGCAGGTGCACCGGCTGGGTCGGCTCCTCGGCCGCCTCGGGGCGCGGCGGCCGGCCGGGGATGTGCTGCTTGTGGACCTTCTCGGTGCGCGGGTCGAGCACGATCTCGTGCGAGTCGCCGTCGCGCCCGTCGAAGCGCACCGCGACGGTCTCGAAGCCCTTGTGCCGTTGCATCTGGGCATACATGGCGTAGGCCCGGCGATCCGCCTCGGTGAGGTCGACCGAGTCGGTGAACGGCGTCAGCAGGGCGCGCGGCCACAGCTTGCGGGCGAGCACGACGTTGACCTCGATGCCCAAGACCCCCATGACCGCACCGATGTAGAGCAGACCCATCAGGCCGAGGACGACGCCGAAGGCCTCGGTCATGTTGTTGCGATGGGTACTGGCGATGACGTTGGTGACGTACCAGGTGCCGATCCACTGCAGGAACTGCCACAGCACCGCGACCGTGAACCCGCCCGGCGCGGCCCGGATCCCGCGGTCCCGGATCGCCCGAGCGGCAGCCATCCGCAACAGCACCGTCATCATCAGGCCGAGGAGGATCACCGACAGCAGCCGCACCAGCCAGTGGAACCAGCCGTGCGTGGACAGGTCGCCGACCAGCTTGGTCTCCGTCAGCACCGCGGAGCCGACGAAGACCGTGAAGATGGCCGTGCCGGCGACCGCCAGGATGAACAGGCTGTTGACCCGGGTCATCACCGGGTGCGGCCGGCTGTTGCGGGGCACCGCCCAGGCCGCGGACTGCACGTTCTGCAGGCCCAGGCCGAGCCCGAGCGCGCCGTACAGCGCCGTCAGGGAGCCGACGATGATGCCGCCCGTCGACCCCTGGATGCCCTCCGGCCGGCCGAGCGCGTCGCCGATGATCGGGAACTGCCCCAGCGCCGAGTCCAGGACCTGCTCCTGCAGCGTCTCGCGCCCCTCGAGGACGAAGCCGAGGATCGACGTACCGAGCAGCATGAGCGGGAAGATCGACAAGAACGCGTAGAAGGTCAGGATCGCCGCGAGGTAGTTGCCCTGGTCGTCGAAGAACTTGTAGACGACGGCAAGAGGGAAGCCGACAGCGGAGCGCTTCCGCTGCGCCCGATCCATGTCACCGACAACTCCCACAGGCGCAACCTATGACATCGCCCCCGCGCGCCACGGGAGGGTCGGCCCGCGTGGTCAGGCGAGCAGCGCCGAGATCACGGCCGCGACCGGCGCCGAGGCCAGGGTCGACACGAAGATGGCGTCGCGCGCGAGCAACACCCCACGCTCGTATCTCAGCGCCACCACGAACACGTTCTGCGCGGTCGGCAGCGCCGAGAGCAGCGTGACCGCGAACAGGTCGGTGCCCTCGAGACCGACCCCGAACCGCCCCACGACGTACGCCGCGGCGGGCTGCACCACCATCTTCAGCGAGGTGACCGTGGCCAGCGCGCGCGGCGTGACCCCGCGCCCGGGGAGCGGGCCGAGGCGGAGCGCGACGCCGTACGCGATCAGCATGGCGGGCACCGCCATCCCACCCACCAGCTCCAGCGGCGCGTGGACGACCTGCGGCAGCTCGGTGTCGGTGGCGGCCAGGAGCAGGCCCGCGAAGGAGGCGATGGTGAGCGGGTTGGTGACCGGACGGGACAGGACCTTGAGGACCGAGGGCCGCTCCGGGCTGGTCACCACGTCGAGGACGGTCAGCGCGAGCGGCTGGAGCACCAGCAGCTGCATGAGCAGCGCGGGGACGACCAGGGCGGCGTCGCCGAGGGCGTACGCCGCGATCGGGATGCCGAGGTTGCCCGCGTTGACGTACGCCGAGCACAGGCTGACCACCACCGCGGTGCCGTGGTCGAGGCGGCGGGCCCGGGCGACCACGACCATGATCCCGGCGCTGACCACCACGCCGACCGCCGTCGCCACCAGGGGCCCGGACAGCACCCGGGAGGGGTCGGAGTCCTCGAGCACGGTGACGAGCAGGGCCGGACTGGCGAGGTAGAAGGAGGCGAGCGACAGGCTGCGCTGACCGGGCAGGTCGACGATGCCGCGGTCGGCCAGGAGCGCGCCGAGGGCGATCACGATCGCGATCGTCCCGAAGCCCTCCAGCACGCCGCCCACGGGCCGATCCCATCACCCACGCGCGGGTCCGGCGGCGGCAGGGTCGGG
This sequence comes from Nocardioides sp. S5-5, assembly GCF_054954065.1. Lineage (NCBI taxonomy): Bacteria > Bacillati > Actinomycetota > Actinomycetes > Propionibacteriales > Nocardioidaceae > Nocardioides > Nocardioides sp. S5-5. The sequence goes on along the minus strand of NZ_CP199913.1, from coordinate 289,034 downwards.
GAGCGCAGTCAGGCCGCGATCCGCCGGCGCGCGGTGGTGAGGTGCAGGTGAGCCAGCGTCTCGAGCTGGCGGTCCGAGCGGGCGATGAGGTCGTCGAGGAGGGCCGGGTCGAGCCGGGGATCGTCGTCCGCGACCGAGCGCAGCACCTCCCAGCCACTGCGCTTGCCATGGACCGCGATCCGCAGCGCCTCGATCTCGACCAGGTCGGTCAGCGGGGCGCGGGTGAGCAGGCGGCCGTTGGGCTTGAGCCGGCCGAGCTCCGCGCCGACCTTCGCGGTGACCGTGCCGAGCGTGCTCGGCTCGACGCCGACGCCCCGCATAATCCCCCGCAGCGTCTCGCGCTCCTCGGCCACCTCGCTCGCGAGCCGGCCCACGGCCGCTGCCACCGCGGCGATGGCATGGGTGCCGGCCACACGCCGGAAGAGCGACTCACCGGCGGTGGACCCGACCCAGTGGTGCTGCAGGTATCCGTGGAGAACCTCGTCGTCCATCCTCCCGATGTACCCGTTGCGGCTCGGGACAGACGCCTCAGGCCGGGTCGGTCCCCTCCTGCTTGCGCCGCTCCTCCTCGCGCCTCGTGAGCTCATAGGAGCGCCGCTGCTCCTCGGCCCGCTCCCGCACCCTGCGCAGGAAGTCGTCGTCCTTCTCCGGGTCCGCGGCGGCGAACCGGCCGCGGCGCTCGTACTCCGGAAAGCTCGGCGCCGCGCCCTGGCCGCGCGTCAGCGGCCGCTCGGCCAGCGGGCGCCCCGCGACGAACCACGCGATCGACCCGGCGAGCGGGAAGAACAGCACGATCAGCAGCCACCACGACTTGGCGAGGTTGCGGACGCTGTCCTCGCGCGAGGTGATGACGTCGATCAGGCAGTAGAGCCAGAGGATGCCGACGAGGGCGTAGGGCAGGAACCGCAGCATGGCGGGATCATGCCCTACGCCGGCCCCTCGTCAGTACGACTTCGGCAGACCCAGGCTGTGCATGGCGACGAAGTTGAGGATCATCTCCCGGCTGACGGGGGCGATCCGGCCGAGGCGGGCGGCGACGAGCTGGTTGCCGAGTCCGAGCTCGGTGGTCAGGCCGCTTCCGCCGTGGGTCTGGACGGCGACGTCGAGGGCGTTGCAGGCGATCTCGCCGCCGGCGTACTTGGCCATGTTGGCGTACTCGCCCGCGGTGAAGTCGTCGCCGGCGTCGTAGAGCGCGGCCGCCTTCTGCATGAGCAGGCGGGCCTGCTCGAGCTCGATCTTCACCTTGGCCAGCGGGTGCGCGATGCCCTGGTGGGCGCCGATCGGCTGGTCCTTCCAGACCGTGCGGGTCTTGGCGTACTCGACCGCCTTCTCCAGCGCGTAGCGGGCCTGGCCGCAGGTCATCGCCGCGCCCATGATCCGCTCCGGGTTGAGGCCGGCGAAGAGCTGCCACAGGCCGCCGTCCTCGTCGCCGACCAGCGCGTCGTCGGGCAGCCGGACGTCGTCGAAGAAGAGCGTCCACTGCTTCTCCGGCGCGACGAACTCCATCGGGATGTGCTGCTTTTCGAGGCCGGGAGCGTCGGTCGGCATCAGGAAGAGCGCGGGCTTGAGCTTGCCGGTCTTGGCGTCGGCGGTGCGCGCCACGACCAGGATCACGTCGGCCTCGTCGACGCCGGAGATGAACGTCTTCTGGCCCTTGATCACCCACGCGTCGCCGTCGCGGGTGGCGGTGGTGGTGATCTGGTGGCTGTTGGAGCCGGCGTCGGGCTCGGTGATGGCGAACGCCGCGACGGTCTCGCCGCTGGCGATCCCCGGCAGCCACCGCTGCTTCTGCTCCTCGGTGCCGCAGCGGGTGATGATCGAGCCGACGATCGCCGGCGAGACGACCATCATCAGCAGCGGCGCGCCCTGGGCCGACGCCTCCTCGAGGACGGCCGCCAGATCGCCCATGCCGCCACCGCCGCCGCCGTACTCCTCGGGGATGTTGACGCCGATGAAGCCGTGCTTGCCGAAGTCGTCCCACAGCGCGGTCGTCTTCTCGCCCTTGCGGGCCTGCTCGGCGACATAGGCGTGGCCGTACTTGCCGGCGAGGGCCTTGATGGAGTCGCGCAGGGCGACCCGCTCCTCGGACTCGGTGAACGGGATGGTCATGCGTCCTCTCCTTCGGACTCGGCGGCCTCTGCGGCCTCGACGATGGCGAGCACGACGCCCGCCTCGACCTGCTGGCCGGCGGTCGCCGACAGCTCGGTCACGGTGCCGGCGTACGGCGCCGCGATGGTGTGCTGCATCTTCATGGCCTCCATCACGAGGATGGTCTGTCCTTCCTGTACGACGTCCCCGACCGCCGCGCTGACCGAGACCACGCTGCCCGGCATCGGCGCGAGCAGGGAGCCGGCGGCGACCTGGGTCGACGGGTCGACGAAGCGCGGCACGATCCGCAGCGTGGCGCCGCCGCGCGGGCCGTCGACGAGGACGGCGTCCTCCACGACCCGCGCCTGGTAGCGGCGGGTGACCCCGTCGACGTCCACGACCACCGCGGAGGGCGATGCCGAGACGACCGTGACGTCGTCGCGGTCGGCGCTGCGGTAGCCGTCGCGGCCGCCGTACCAGAGCACGTCGACGTCCTCGGCGCCCACGCCGAACCGGGTCGAGCGGGGCGCGGCCACCACGTTGCGGAAGCCGGCCGGGATCCGGGACTGCACCTTCGCCCCGGTACGGCGGTGCTCGGCGAGCGCGACCGCGCCGACCAGCGGCAGCAGGTCGTCGGCGCCCGCGGCGACCAGGGTCTCCGGGTGGTCGCCGTAGAAGGAGGTGGTCAGGCCAGCCGGGTCGAGGAAGCCGGGGTGCCGCAGCGAGGCGACCAGCTGGTCGCGGTTGGTGACCAGGCCGTGGATCCGGGCCCGCTCCAGCACCCGAGCCAGCGAGCGGGCGGCCTGCTCGCGGGTCGGCGCCCAGACGATCACCTTCGACAGCATCGCGTCGTAGAAGGTGCCGACGTCCGATCCCGTCTCGAAGCCGGTGTCGAGGCGGGTGCCGAAGCCGTCGAGCGCGAAGGCGCCGTCGTGCTCGACCTCCAGCTCGAGCAGCCGCCCGACCTGCGGGGCGTAGTCGGCGGCCGGGTCCTCGGCGTAGAGGCGGACCTCGATCGCGTGGCCCACCGGCTCCATGACGGCCGGGACCGGCCGGCCTTCGGCGACCGCGATCTGCAGCTCGACCAGGTCGACGCCGTGGATCAGCTCGGACACCGGGTGCTCGACCTGGAGCCGGGTGTTCATCTCCAAGAAGAAGAACCGCTCGGTGTCGGCGTCGTAGAGGAACTCCACGGTGCCGGCGCCGACGTAGTCGACCGCCTGGGCCGCGGCCCGCGCGGCGTCGTGCATGGCGGTGCGCACCGTGTCGGACAGGCCGGGGGCGGGTGCCTCCTCGACGACCTTCTGGTGGCGGCGCTGCAGCGAGCAGTCACGGGTGCCGAAGACCTCGACGTTGCCCGCCCGGTCGCCGACGACCTGGACCTCGACGTGGCGGCCGCGCTCGACGTACGGCTCGACGAAGACGGTGCCGTCGCCGAAGGCGGACTCGGCCTCGGCCGACGCCTTCTCGACCTCGCCGGCCAGCTCGCCGAGGGTACGGACGACGCGCATGCCGCGGCCGCCGCCGCCGGCGGACGCCTTGACCAGCAGCGGCAGGTCCGCCTCGGTCGCGGTGGGCAGTCGGTCGCTGGCGCTCCCCTGCGGCTTCGCCACGACGGTGAGGTTGCCGAGGACCGGCACGCCGGCCGCGTCCATCAGCAACTTGCTCTCGATCTTGGAGCCCATCGAGTCGATCGAGGACGGGTCCGGACCTAGCCAGACGAGGCCGGCATCGGCGACCTGGCGGGCGAAGCCGGCGTTCTCGGAGAGGAAGCCGTAGCCGGGGTGGATCGCGTCGGCGCCGGACCTCCGCGCGGCGGCGATGACGAGGTCGCCGCGCAGGTAGGTCTCGGCGGGCGTGTTCCCCGGCAGCCGTACGGCGGCATCCGCCTCCCGCACGAACGGCAGCTCCGCGTCGGCGTCGGAGTGCACCGCCACCGTCTCGATGCCGAGGTCGCGGCAGGTGCGGAAGACGCGACGGGCGATCTCGCCGCGGTTGGCGACCAGGATTCGGGTGATCGTCATGGGAGCCCTCACATCCGGAAGACGCCGAAGTTCATGGCGCCCTCGATCGGCTGGTTGTCGATGACGGACAGGCAGATGCCGAGGACCGTCCGGGTGTCGCGCGGGTCGATCACGCCGTCGTCGTAGACCATCCCGGACAGGACGTAGGGCAGCGACTGCTCCTCGATCTGCTGCTCGACCATCTCCTTGATGGCCACGAAGCCCTCGGCGTCGAAGGGCTGGCCCTTCTTCTCCGCGGACTCGCGGGCCACGATCTCGAGCACGCCGGCGAGCTGGGCCGGGCCCATCACCGACGACTTCGCCGAGGGCCAGGTGAACAGGAAACGGGGGTCGTAGGCGCGGCCGTTCATGCCGTAGTTGCCGGCGCCGTACGACGAGCCCATGATCACCGTCAGGTGCGGCACCGTCGAGTTGGAGACCGCGTTGATCATCATCGCGCCGTGCTTGATGATGCCGCCCTGCTCGTACTCCGCGCCGACCATGTAGCCGGTGGTGTTGTGCAGGAACAGCAGCGGCGTGTCCTTCTGGTTGGCCAGCTGGATGAACTGCGCGGCCTTCTGGGCCTCCTCGCTCATCAGCACGCCGCGCGCGTTGGCGAGGATGCCGATCGGGTGGCCGTGCAGCTGGGCCCACCCGACGCACAGCGCCGAGCCGTAGAGCGGCTTGAACTCGTCGAAGGGCTGCTCGTTGCCCGGTCCGGTGCCGTCGACGATCCGCAGGATCGCCTCGCGGGGGTCGAAGGGCTCCTTGAGGTCGGTCGGGATCAGGTCGAGCAGGTCCTCGGGGTCGAGGTCGGGCTCGGCGTAGGACGTCGCGGGGACCTCGCCCTGCTTGCGCCAGTTCAGCCGCGCCACGGTACGACGGGCGAGCCGGATCGCGTCACGCTCGTCGACCGCGAGGAAGTCCGAGGAGCCGGAGATCCGTGAGTGCATCTCGGCGCCGCCGAGGGTCTCGTCGTCGGACTCCTCGCCGGTCGCCATCTTCACCAGCGGCGGTCCGGCCAGGAACACCTTGGCCTGCTCCTTGACCATGATCACGTAGTCGCTCATGCCGGGGACGTACGCGCCGCCCGCGGTGGAGTTGCCGAAGACCACCGAGATGGTGGGCTGCTTGCGGGCGCTGGCCCGGGTGAGGTCGCGGAAGCCACGGCCGCCGGGGATGAAGATCTCCTTCTGGGTGGGCAGGTCCGCGCCGCCGGACTCGGTGAGGTTGATCAGCGGGAGGAGGTTCTTCTCGGCGATCTCACCGGCCCGGAAGGACTTCCTCAGCGACCACGGGTTGAGGGCGCCGCCCTTCACCGTGGGGTCGTTGGCGACGATCATGCACTCGATGCCCTCGACGACGCCGATGCCGGTCACCAGCGAGGCGCCGACCGCGAAGTCGCTGCCCCAGCCGGCGAGCGGCATCAGCTCGAGGAAGGCCGAGCCCTCGTCGACGAGCAGCTCGATCCGCTCGCGGGCGGTGAGCTTGCCGCGCTCGCGGTGCCGGGCGACGTACTTGCCGCCGGCCTCGACCGCCTTGGTCTGCTCGACGTGCAGGTCGGCGATCTTGGCCTCCATGGCCGTACGCCGCTCCTGCTCGGGGGTCCGTGTCGTCACGCCTCCACCACCGCCTTCATCCTCTCCAGGGTCGTGCGCATGCCGCGCTCGTTGGTCTTGCCGCGCAACCGGCCCAGCAGCAGCCAGTAGCCGCGCAGGTACCAGGCCGGCGCCAGCCGGAAGTACTCCGTGACGCTGGTGCCGCCGTTCTCCGGCTGCATCCGGTAGCCCCAGGTGTTGATCGGGTTGTCGTCGAGCCCGACACCGAACTCGAAGACCTCGTTCGCGACGCACTGCGTGACCGTGCAGGGCGTCCAGTACGTCGGGCCGACGCCGTTGCGCTTCACGTGTCCCTTGAACCGGGCGCCGACCTCCGGCCCGGTCGCGCCGTGGGTCCAGACCGCCTCGAAGGTCTCGGGCGAGAACTCGCCGATCCGGGTCACGTCGCTGACCAGCGCCCAGACCTCCTCGACCGGCGCCTTCATGTGGACCGTCACCTCGCCGCCCAGCGGCTTGATCAGCTCCATCACGCGTAGCCCAGCAGTCGGGCGGCCAGGTCGGTCAGCACCTCGGTCGCGCCGCCGCCGATCGGGAGCAGCCGGGCGTCGCGGTAGTGCCGCTCGACCTCGGTGCCGTGCATGTACCCGGCGCCGCCGTGCAGCTGGACCGCGATGTCGGAGACCGCGACCGCGGTGTCGACGGACGTCTGCTTGGCCAGGCAGGCCTCGGCGATCACGTTCTCGCCGGCGACGTGGCGAGCGGCGACGTCGAGCGTGTACGTGCGCGCGACCTCGACCTGCCGGTGCATCTCGACCAGCTGGGCGCGCACGACCTGGTTCTTGTTGAGCGGCTTGCCGAAGGTCTCGCGCTCGCGGGTGTACGCCGCCGCGAGGTCGAGGCAGCGCTTCGCGTGGCCGTAGCCCATCAGCGCGAGGAAGATCCGCTCGACCACGAACTGCTGGGCGATGTAGTAGAAGCCCTGGTTCTCCTGCCCGACCAGGTTCTCGACCGGGACCCGGACGTCGGCGTACGACAGCTCGGCGGTGTCGGAGCAGTGCCAGCCCATCTTCTTCAGGCTGCGCTGCACGGTGAAGCCCGGGGTGCCCTTGTCGACGACGATCAGCGAGATGCCGGCATGGCCGGCCTCGCCGGTGCGACAGGCGGTCACCACGAAGTCGCCGCGCACCGCCGAGGTGATGAAGGTCTTGGCACCGTTGATCACGTAGCGGTCGCCGTCGCGCACCGCCTTGGTGATGATCCCCGCGACGTCGGATCCTCCGCCGGGCTCGGTGATGCCGAGGCTGCCGATCTTCTCCCCGACCAGCGTGGGGCGGACATAGCGGTCGATGAGGTACGGCGAGCCGTTCTCCACCATGTGGGGGACCGAGATGCCGTGCGTGAACAGCGAGGCCATCAGCCCGCCGGACGCGCCCGCCTCCATCAGCCCCTCCTGCAGCGCGCAAGCGTCGAGCAGGTCGCCGCCCTCGCCGCCGGCCGCCTCCGGGTAGCCGACCGCCAGCAGGCCGGCCTTGGCGGCGGCCTCGGTGAGGCTGCGCGGTAGCTCGCCGGCGTCCTCCCACTCCTGCAGGCTCGGCATGATCTCGCGGCGCGCGAACTCGGTCGCCGACTCCTTGAGCGCCTGGCGCTCGTCGCTCCAACGCATCAGACGAGGTCCTCCTGGATGTGGACGATCCGGCTGCGGACCCACTCGCCCAGGCCCTTGGCCTGCGGGTCGAACCGGGTGGACGCGGCGACGCCGTCGCCGAGCAGGCCGTGGATCACGATGTTGACGGCGCCCAGGTTGGGCAGCACGTAGACGTCGACGTCGAGGTCCTTCGCCTCGGGGACCAGCTCGCGGACCTTGCGGTCCTTGACGATCTTGGCGAGCCACTGCACGCGGGCCTCGTACTTCGGCGAGCCGTCGTTCTTCACCCACAGGCCGAGGTTGGCGTTGCCGCCCTTGTCGCCGGAGCGGGCATGCACGAAGGTGCCGAGCGGCATCCGGCGGGTGATGGTGTCGGCCGGGGCGGGGTACGGCGAGGGCCGCCTGCCGAGCGCGGGGTCGAGCTCCGCGGGGTCGGCGAACGTGGTCGGGTCGGCGATCACCTCGCGGGTGCCGTCGTGGTGGACCACGGTGTGCCGCACCTGGGCCCGGTCGACGTACTCGGGGGTGTAGATGCCGAACGGACTGGGCTTCTGGGGCGGCGTGGTCATCGTGAAGCCCGGGTAGCTCGCCAGCGCGAGCTCGACCGCGGGGCCGGTGAACGGCTTGCCGAGCGGGCCGGCCTCGGGGTCCTTGCCGATGCAGCGCAGGATGACCGAGGCGCCTTCCTCGGTGTCGGCGTCACCGCCGCGCGCGGGGGTCTGGGTCCAGGTCACGTCGGCCGCGGTGAGCTGCGGGTCGAGCTGGCCGCGCAGCCAGGCGGCCTTGGCGTCGATGTCGAGGCCGGTGAGCACGAACTCGACCTGGTTGCGGTACCCACCCAGCCGGTTGACCGCGACCTTGAGCCGCTCCGCCGGAGGGGCGCCGGTGACGCCGCCGATCTCGACCCGGTCCGGTCCCTGCTGGTGCAGGCGGATCGAGTCGAGACGGGTGGTGACGTCGGGGTTGAGGTAGCGGGTCGTCTGGATCTCGTAGAGCAGCTGCGCGGTGACCGTGTCGACGGTGACCGCGCCGCCGGTGCCCTCGTGCTTGGTGATCACGCTGCCGCCGTCGGCGGCGATCTCGGCGATCGGGAAGCCGAGCGGCCTCGTCATCGGCGCGCCGGCCCGGAACAGGTCGGTGAAGCCGGAGAAGTTGCCGCCGGTGGCCTGGGTGCCGCACTCGATGACGTGGCCCGCCACGACCGCACCGGCCAGGGCGTCGTGGTCGACCGCGGTCCAGCCGTGGTGAGCGATCGCGGGACCGACGACGACGCTGGCGTCGGTCACGCGTCCGGTGACGACGACGTCGGCGCCGTTGCTCAGCGCGGACGCGATGCCGAATGCGCCGAGGTAGGCGTTGGCGGTGAGCGCGCCCTCGAACAGCTGGGCCGAGCGGAGGTCGTCGCCCTCGACGTACGCGACCTTGGCGCCGGTGCCGAGCGCCTGGATCTTGGCGGCGAGCGCGGCGGGGTTGAGCCCACCGGCGTTGCTGACGATCTTCACGCCCTTGTCGAGCGCGAGGCCGAGGGTGTCCTCGAGCTGCGTGAGGAAGGTGCGCGCGTAGCCGAGGTCGGCGTCGCGCAGGGTGTCCATGCCGAGGATCAGCATGGTCAGCTCGGCGAGGTAGTCGCCGGTGATGACGTCGACCTCTCCCCCGTCGAGCTGCTCGCGCAGGGCGGAGAGGCGGTCGCCGTAGAAGCCGGAGCAGTTGGCGATCCTGATCGGCCGGGTCATCGGGGGTCCCTCCCGCCGCCGGCGGGGCCGGCGAACGCCTGCGCGATGGTGAGCCACCTCTCGGCGTCCTCGCCGACCGCCTTCAGCGCGGTGTCGTCGCGGTGGATGCGCTGGGTGACCAGCTGGCAGAACTCGTAGGAGGCTCCCGTCACCTTTTGCGTCGCTTCCGCGGCCCCCCAGGTCCACAAAGCCCCAGAAGGAGCCGTCAGCTCGACCCGGAACTCCTCGGCCGGCGCCTCCAGCCCGTTGTTGGCGTAGGCGAAGTCGCGGGTGCGCACGCCGATGTGGGCGACATGGCGGATCCGATCGGTGGCCTCGGGTCGGGTGCCGAGGGCGTCGTACACGTCGAGGGCATGGGCCCAGGTCTCCATGTAGCGGGCAGTGGCCATCGACGTCGGCGACATCGGCGGGCCGAACCACGGCAGCTTGAGGCCTTCAGGCACGTTGCGGAGCGCGGCGGCGAGCACGTCGCGACCCGCGTCCCAGCGGGTCAGCAATCGCTGCGGCGGCACGGCTCCGAGCGCCAGGGCCTGCGCGTCGACGAAGCCCGAGGGGTCGTTGATGGCGTCCAGCACGACCGCGTCCCAGGCCTGCTTCCCGCCCCCGGTGTGCGCCAGCGAGGCGAGGACGGCGACCTCGTCGGTCCAGGTCAGGTGGCCGATCGTCGTCGCGATGTCCCACCCCTCCGCGGGTGTGGCCGTGCGCCAGCCCGCGTCGTCGAGGCCCGCGACCACCGCGCGGAGCGCGTCGCCCTCGGCCGCGAGATCGGCGAGAATGCCGTCCAGAACCGTCATCAGCTCTCCTTGCTCAGGGCCGCGTCCAGGGTGCGGGCCCACTCGGTGAGGATCCGGCGGCGACGACGGGCGTCGTCGCCGAGCGTGTTGGCGAGGCCGAGACCGCGCACCAGGTCGAGCGTCGCCTGCACCAGCTCGCGGGCGCCGGGCTGCGACTCGTCGACACCGAGCAGCTCGACGGTCAACCGGTGCGTCTCGCGGCCGACGTGCTGCTCCAGCGGCGCGACCGCCTCGTGCAGGCTGGGGTCGGTGCGCGCGGCGACCCAGAGCTCGAGCGCCGCGGTGAACACCGGCGAGGCGAAGTGCTCGCCCAGCATCTGCATCACCGCCTCGGTGCGCCCGCGGCCCTGCGGCAGCCGGGCCACCGCGGCCTCGAGGTCGGAGCCCCGGAGCGCGGTGAGGTGACCGACCGCCGCGACGACCAGGTCGTTCTTGGTCGGGAAGTGGTGCAGCTGGGCCCCGCGGCTGACGCCGGCCCGCTCCGAGACCAGGGTGGTCGTCGTACCACCGAAGCCCTTCTCGACCAGCAGCTCCACCGTCGCGTCCATCAATCGCTGCCGCATGGCGCGGGTGCGCTCCTCCTGCGGGACGCGGGCGGTCGCGGGCGTGGTCACGACGCCAGCATGGCGCGGTGACTAACAAACAGTCAAGACTGACTTTAAGTACACCGAGCAGGTCATCCCCAGTACGTCTGCACGTCGGCAAACCCTCGGATCCGTGCATCGGCCGTGACCAGCACCAGTCCCCCGGCCTGGGCCTGCGCGACAAGCATCCGGTCGAACGGGTCCCGGTGCGCCCAGTCCAGCGCGCCGGCTCGTGCCATGTCTCCCGCGGTCAGCGTCCCCTCGTCAGCGAGCAGGTCCACCAGCACCTGCTGCCAGCCGGCAATCACCAGCCGTCCGCCGGGCAACTTGCCGACCTGCGCCTTGAAGGCGATCTCGTAGGCGCTGACGGCGCTCACGACGCGCTCCTCCGCCTCGACAAGGGCACGTCTCACCCGGGACGGGACTCGCTCGGCGTCGCTGGCGAGCCAGAACACGACATGGGTGTCCAGCAGCAGCCTCACCAGTTGAGCGGGTCCTCGGGCCCGCCGTCCTCCCAGAGCGCCAACTCCTCCTCTGTCAGTGGATCGAAGAACGACTCCGGCACCGGACCGAGGTGAGCGAAGCGGCCGAACACCAGGCGCGGCTTCTCGATGGCTCGCAGCTCGGCAATCGGCTTCCCGGCCCGGGCGATGATGATGTCCTCGCCCGCCTCGACCCGCTTGAGGAGCTCCGACAGCCGGGTCTTCGCGTCCTGCACATTGACGGTGGTGCTCACCTCACCAGCGTACGCCCGGCTGACCAACCTGACCAGGTCTACCTGGTCAGGCGGAAGTCAGTCGATCCGCGCCACCAGCGGCAGCCGACTGCGCGCGCACAACCCGACCGCGGCGGCGGTGACCAGCGGCAGGCCGACGACCACGAGGCCGAGCAGCGGCCACGGGACGGCGAGCAGCGTGCTGCCGTCGTCGCCGCGGGTCAGCGGGCGGCTGACCGCGATGCCGGGGATGAACCCGATCGGCGTACCGAGCAGGGCACCGACCAGCCCCACGACGAGGGCGTACGACGCCGCGACCCGGCGCCGGGTCCGGGCCCGCGCGCCGACGGCGGCCATGGTGGCGAGGTCGGGACGGGCGTCGGAGAGGGCGAGGAAGGTGGCGGTGAGGGTGCCGCCGAGCATCAGGATGCCGCCGAGGACCGCGAGCACCCATTGCAGGATCCGGACGCCGTCCTCGGGCTGGTAGCCGCGCTCCACGACGAGGGTGCCGGCGCCCGGCACGGTCGCCAGGGTCTCCCCGAGGTCCTCCTCGGCGGTCGCGGAGATCGTCGGGGCGACGGCGAGCGCGGTGGTGGCGACGGGGAGGCCGAGGTCCTCGGCGAGCGTCGGCGGGAAGATGGCGGCCGCCGCTCCGAGCCCACCCGGCGGATGCACCGTGGTGGCGGGCAGGTCCACGGCGCGCTCGCCGACGACGACCCGCACCTGGCCGGACACCTCGGGCCCGAACGCGTCGTCGCCGCGGACCAGGACGACCTGGCCCTCGGCCAGCGCCCGGTCGGCCAGGTCGCGGTCGGCCGCGCTGAGCCCCAGTGAGGCCGGAGCGGTGTCGGCGACCAGCTGGCCGGTACCGAAGACGCCCGACGTGGGCAGGACGACCGGCTCCTCGCCGACCTGGAAGCCGATCTCGACGTAGCCGTCCGGGTCGTCCGAGCGCACGCCGTCGACCGCCTCCACGGTGGCCTCGGGGAGACGCTTCTCCAGCGCCCGGCGTACGGCGGCCGGATCGGCGGCGGAGTCCAGCGGCACCGCGCCGTAGCCGTGGGCGAGCTGGGGGTCGTAGTCCCGCTCATCGGCGGCCTCCTGGCTGCTGAGCGCGAGGGCAAGGGTGATCACGCCGGCGACCGTCGCGCCGACGGCGGCGACGGCCGGGACGGTGCGGGTGCGGTGCCGGGCGGCGTCGCGGGCGGCGAAGCGCAGGGCGAGCGGGAAGCCGCGGGCCACCCGGCCGACGAGGGCGACCACGGTCGCGACGAGCAGGATCATCCCGACGACGGACAGCAGGGCCGAGGCGCCGACCAGCAGCGGCGAGGCCCCGCTCGCGCGGGACCCGAGCAGCCCGGCCGCGACACCGCCGGCGACCAGCACCAGCCCGAGCACCGGCGAGCGCCGGGAGGGCCGACCCTCGCCGCGGCGGCCGGCGAGCACCGCGACCACGTCTTGTCGTGAGGCGGAGAACGCCGGGACCACGGCGGCCAGCACCGCGGCGGCGAGCCCGAAGCAGGCGACCACGGCCAGCAGCGCCCACGGCACCTCGAACGGCCCGAACCAGGTGCCCTGGAAGCGCTGCGCGACCGGCACCAGCAGCGCCCCGACGCCGATGCCGAGCAGCACCCCGAGGACGCCGCCGAGCAGGCCGACCACGACTCCCGAGGCGAGGACGGTACGACGTGCCTGGGCCGGCGTGCCCCCGGTGGCCGCGACCAGTGCAAGCGTGCGTGCCTGCGCCCGGGCCCGGACCGCGAACGCCGGCCCGGCGAGCAGCGCCACCTCGAGCAGCACCATGGTGACGACCAGCAGCAGCGCGGTGAGCCTGGTCTCGTCGACCGGCTCGTCGGTGACCACCTCGGGCGGCAGCGCCGATTCCGGTGGCGGGTCGGAGAGCACCTGGCGCGAGGCGGCGAGCAGGCCGACCGCGTTGAGCGCGCGGACGTCGTCCCAGCTCACCGGGCCGCCGCCGACCAGCCAGCTCGGCCGGCCGTCGGGAGTGCCGAGCGCGCCGGGGAGGACCGCGGCGACGGCCTCCTCGCGAGTGGTCTGACTCGCGGCGATGCCGACGACGTGCAGCTCGGTGGCGGTCTCGCCGGCCGTCGTACGGCGCAGGACGGTGAGCGTCTCGCCGAGCCCGGGACCACGCGCGGCGGTCACGGGGCTGACCACCACCTCGTCGGGGGCCCGCGGGTAGCGGCCGTCCTCGAGCCGGAACAGCCCGTCGGTCAGCGGATCCGCCAGGTCGGTCTCGGTGACGAGGAGGTCGCCGACGCCGCGGTCGGTGCGATAGGAGAGGTACTCCTGGGCGAACGGCACGAGCGCCCGGTCCGCACCGAGGACCCCGCGCACCTCCTCTGCCGTCGCGACGTGCTCGTCCTCGCTGACCCAGGACGTGGGGCCGTCGGGGTCGAAGGACTGCAGCACCTCGGACGTGCCGCTGCCGCTGACCAGCGCGGCCGCCGTACCCATCCGCCGGTCGACGCCCTCGGCGCCCGAGACGTTGGCGGTGCGCCACACCACGGCGGCCGCCGCGACGGCCAGCACGGGCAGGCAGACCAGGACCAGCATCAGCGCGGTCTGCGCCTTGCGCCGCCAGGCCTCGCGGCGGGCCAGCCGCAGCGCGACCCGCCAGCCGGCGATCCGATGGTTCATCGCGCGGCCGGCTCGGTGAGCACGTCGACCCGGTCGGTGCCGGTCTCGTCGACCACCACGCCGTCGCGCAGGAACACCACCCGGTCGGCCCAGGCGGCGTGCCGCGCCTCGTGGGTGACCAACACACCCGCCGCACCCGCGTCGCAGCGCGCCCGGAGCAACTGCAAGATGCCCTCACCGGTCTCGGTGTCGAGGGCGCCGGTCGGCTCGTCGGCCAGGATCAGCCGGCGCTCTCCGACCACCGCCCGGGCGATCGCGACCCGCTGCTGCTGGCCGCCCGACATGTTGTCGGGGAACCGGTCGGCCAGGTCCCGGATCCCGACCTCCTCCAGCGCCCGCCGCGCCTCGGCCCGGGCCTGGCGCGGACCGACCCCGTCGAGCTCGCGCGGCAGCGCGACGTTCTCGGCGGCGGTGAGCGCCGGGATCAGGTTGAAGCCCTGGAAGACGTAGCCGATCGACGTGCGCCGCATCCGGGCCCGCTCCTGCTGCCCCACCTGGGTGAGGTCGACGCCCTCGACGGTGACGGCACCGGCCGTCGGTCGGTCCAGCCCGCCGGCGATGGTCAGCAGGGTCGACTTGCCCGATCCGGACGGGCCCATCACCGCCACCAGCTCGCCGGGGTGGGCCGCGAACGAGACCCCGCGCAGCGCGAGCACCTCGTGCGGCGCCTCGCCATGGGTGCGGGTGACGTCGGTGAGCTGCAGGACGGGGCTCATCGCGGGGCCGCCTTCGCAGGAGCTTCACCGGCCAGGCGCGAGTTCTCTCGTCCCCGTTCAGCCGCGGCCCGGCGCAGCCGTGCCTCGCAGTGGTCGAGCCAGCGGATCTCCGCTTCGGCGCCGAACACCAGCGAGTCGAGGACCAGGCTCCACGCCAGGTCGGCCGGCTCCGTGGAACCGGCGGCCTGGCGCTTGAGCCGGGTGTAGTCCTGGAGCGCGGCCACGGTGGCGCTGCGCTGCTGCTGGATGACGGTGCCGACGTCGACGCCGGGCACGGTCACCGCCAGGGCGAGCTTGATCGCGAGCTCGTCGCGTGGCGGCTGGGTGCGGGCGACCGGGGTGGTGAACCACGTGGCGACCTCGCCCCGACCCGCGTCGGTGATCCGGTAGATCACGTGCCCGTCACCGTCCTCACCGTCGGCGAGGGCGAGGCCGTCACGCTCGAGCCGGGCCAGGGTCGTGTAGACCTGCCCGACGTTGAGCGGCCAGGTGGTGCCGGTGCGCTGCTCGAACTCGGCGCGCAGCTGGTAGCCGTACATCGGCTGCTGCTCCAGCAGCGCCAGCAGGGCGTGCTTGACGGACATCCGGACTCCCTCGACGACGACTACATACCGAGTATAGAAATGTATACCCGGTATGTGGTTGTCGTGTCGAGCCCTACCGCTCGCAGCTCCGGCGCACCTCACCGGTGCAGGTGTCCTTGCCGCGGCCGCCGATCACGGTGTCGTTGCCGCCGCGGCCGTTGAGGACGTCCTTGCCGGCGCCGCCGCGCAGTACGTTGTCGAGGGAGTCGCCCAGGATCAGGTCGTCGTCGGGGGTGCCGCGGACCTCCTCGACCCCGGCGAGCGAGGTGCGCAGCCGCAGGCCGCCGACCTCGGCGTCCGCGGAGGCCAGGCCGAGAGCCAGGTTGACGTAGACGCCCGAGGTCGCGCCCGCGACGTACCCCTCGTAGAAGATCACCCGGTCGTGGCCGGGGCCGCCGTCGAAGGAGCCGGAGCCCATCGGCGCCCAGGAGGTGTCCGCGCCCTTGCCGCCGCGCGCGACGCCGACGCCGTGGAACCGGTCGGCGCCCTTGCCGCCATCGGCCCGGCCGGCGAAGTAGATGGTGTCGTCGCCCCGCCCGCCGACCACCCGGGTCCGGGCGTCGCCGCAGATCAGGTCGTCGCCGTCGAGCCCGAGGACGACGTCGCGTCCCTTGCCCCTGCCCGCGACGATGACGTCGCGCCTGTTCGTGCCGACGATCCGGTCATCGCCCTTGGACGGGTCGACGATCGTGGCGCGCTGACCCGCACAGGTCGGCACCGGCGCCCGGGCCGGCGCGGGCGCCACGCCGGCGAGTCCGCCCCCGGCCGCCAGCAGCGCCGCGGTCACCACGATCCGAGCTCTCCGCATCCCTCGTCCCTGTCGCACCAGGGCAGGATGTCACCGCGACTCAGATGAGCCGGTAGCGCACCCCCAGCGCGTCGTAGGTCGATCGCGCCCGGCGGTCACGAGTGATCAGGGTGACGTCATGGTGGCGCGCGGTCAGCCCGACCAGGCCGTCGTAGACCGCGCCACCGACGACGTCCGAGGCGGCGCAGTCGGCAACCAGCTCGGCCTGACACGACTCCGGCAGGCCGATCACCTCGAGGCCCAGGCCGTCGAGCGCGCGCAGCACGTCGCGCCCGGCCATCTGGTAGCCCAGCTGCACCCGGGTCAGGACGCTGTAGGTCTCGAGCAGCACGTGAGTCGGCACGGCACTCAGCTCGGGCCACACCTTGAGCGCCGCGGCGTGGGCGGGATGGCGCGGGTTGAGCATCGGGACCAGAAGGCTGGTGTCACAGGCGGCGGTCACGGACGGCCTCCAGGGTCTCGCGGATCATCTCGTCGGTCAGCGGCGGCACGTTGTCGTCCTTGTAGACGATCCGCGGTGGCCCGCCCTCGGGGAACTCGATCTCGACCTCGGCGCGCGGGAGCTCGATCTCGATCCGCCCGTCGACGAAGAACACGTCGAGGCGGGTGCCGCCGGTCAGCCCCATGGCATCGCGGATCGCCTTGGGCACGACGATCCGCCCGGCACCGTCGATGGTGGTCTGGATGGCAACGCTCATGGTCGCCACAATACCATTTGCGGTGGCATCATCCACGTACGAAAGACTGCGGCCATGGCACAGACGATCCTGATCACCGGCGCGTCGAGCGGCCTGGGCGCCGAGATGGCGCGCCAGTTCGCGGACCGGGGCTACGACCTGGCGCTGGCGGCCCGGCGCACCGAGCGCCTCGAGGAGCTGGCGGCCGAGGTCCGCTCCGCCCACCCGGAGCGCCGGGTCGCGCTCCGGGCGCTCGACGTCACCGACCACGACGCCGTGTTCCGGGTCTTCGGCGAGCTGCGCGACGAGCTGGGCCGGCTGGACCGGGTGGTGGTCAACGCGGGCCTCGGCAAGGGCGCCAGGCTCGGCACCGGCCGCTTCGACGTCAACCTCGAGACCGCGATGACCAACTTCGTCGGAGCGCTCGCCCAGACCGAGGCCGCGATGGAGGTGTTCCGCGCGCAGGAGGCGGGCCACCTGGTGATGGTGTCGTCGATGTCGGCGATGCGCGGCATGCCCTCCTCCATGACGACGTACGCCGCCACCAAGGCCGGCGTCGCGCACCTGGCCGAGGGCCTGCGCACCGAGCTGCACGGCACCCGGCTGCAGAAGAAGGTCAAGGTGAGCGTGCTCTACCCGGGCTACATCCGCTCGGAGATGAACGACAAGGTCCAGGCGAAGCCAGGGGGGAGCGAAGCGACCGGCCGTAGGCAGGTGACGCCGCTGATGTCGTCGACCGAGAAGGGGGTGGCCGCCATGGTCGCCGCGATCGAGAAGGAGGTCGCCGACGCCTGCGTGCCGGCGCTGCCGTGGGCCGCGATGGCGCCGGTGATGAGGCACGCGCCGCTCGGCGTGCTCAAGAGGCTGATCTGATTCCCGATGACCGTCCCCCCGGCCGCCTTCGCGGCGCTCCGTACGGCGAGCGGCATCGCGCTGGTCGCCGTCGGCGCCGGCCTGGCCGTGCGGCCGTTCGCGTCCTTGGCGGTGCTCCTGCTGCTGGTCGTGGCCGGCCTGCTCGTCGCCGCGGTCGGCGAGCTGGTCGACCTCCCCGAGCCGGGTCCCGGCCGGCGGCTCGCCCAGGCCCGGGCGGGCGTCGCCCTGCTCGCCGCCGGGGCGCTGCTCGCCTGGCCGGGCGCGGGCCTCGCCGCCGCCGTGGTCGTCATCGGGCTGGGCCTGGTGGGCCACGGGGCCCTGGAGGCGTGGGCCGCCCGCCGGCTGCGTGGTACGACGCGGTGGAGCGCCGCGCTGAGCGGCGGCGCCGCGGTCGGCTTCGGCGTGCTGGTGCTGGCGTGGCCCGATCTCAGCGTGCTGGCCATGGCCGTCCTCGTCGGCGTCCGCCTGGTCCTGCTCGGGGCGCGGCTGCTGACCGGCCGCCGTCCCACGGGTCGCCGCGGTCTGCTCGGCAGCGCCGTGGTCGCCGGCGTCGCGCTGCTACTGCTGGTCGTCGGCCTGGCGATCGACCGCGCGGCGCCGCGGCCCGACGCGTTCTACACCGCCCCCGCGTCGGTGCCGTCCGAGCCGGGCCGGCTGATCCGCAGCGAGCCCTTCATCCGCGACATCCCCGCCGGGGCACGGGCCTGGCGGATCCTCTACACGACGACCCGCGACGACGGCGTGCCCGCCGTGGCAAGCGGGCTGGTCGTCGTACCGCGGGAGCGATCGGCGGACCTGCCCGTCGTCGCCTGGGCGCACGGCACCACCGGGATCGCCCGCGGCTGCGCGCCGAGCGTCGGCGAGCCGTTCACCTCGGGCGCCTTCTTCGCGCTCGACGACGTGCTCGCCCGCGGCTGGGCCCTGGTCGCCACCGACTACGTCGGGCTCGGCACCGCCGGGCCGCACCCCTATCTCATCGGCCAGGGCGAGGGTCGCTCCGTACTCGACGCGGTCCGGGCCGCGCGCGAGCTGACCGACGCCGACCTCGGCGCGCGGAGCGTGGTGTGGGGACACAGCCAGGGCGGCCACGCCGCGCTGTGGGCGGGCATGCTGGCGCCGTCGTACGCCCCGGACGTGCCGCTCGCCGGCGTCGCCGCACTCGCCCCCGCCGCCAACCTGCCCGCCCTGGTCGACGGCCTCGCCGAGGTGACCGGCGGCGAGATCTTCGCCTCCTTCGTCCTCGACGCCTATGCGGAGGCGTACGACGACGTCGACGACGCGACCTACGTCCGCCCCGCCGCCCGGCAGATCGTCCGCGAGCTCGCCGGCCGCTGTCTGTCCGAGCCGAGCACGCTGGTGTCGGTGGCGACCGTGCTCTCCCTCGACAAGCCGATCTGGCGCGGCGACCCCGACCGCGGCGGGCTCGCGGCCCGGCTGCGGGAGAACGTCCCGGACGGTCCGGTCGCCGCGCCGCTCCTGATCGCCCAGGGCGAGGACGACACGCTGGTGACGCCGGCCGCGCAGGACGCGTACGTCGCCGGGCGCTGCGCAGCCGGCCAGGCCCTCGCCTACCACCGGTACGCCGGCCTGGACCACGTCCCGCTCGTCGAGGCCGGCTCCCCGGCGATCGCCGACCTGGTCGCCTGGACCGCGGACCGGTTCGCGGGTCAGCCCGCCGCCGACACCTGCTGACGCTCGACCGAGCGCGGCAGCACGATCTCCAGGTCGAGGCCGGCGGCGGCGTGGGCGAGTCCGCGGTGCCCGCCGGCCCTGGGGACCGCCGCCCCCAGGCTGACGAGGACGAACAGCGCGAGCACCGGGCCGGTCCAGGCACCCGGGGTCGCCAGCAGCACGAGGAGCGGCCCGACCCCGGTCACCAGCTTCACCAGCCGCGCGAGCGGCAGCGGACCCCGGCCGCCGATGGTGCGCACCGAGACCACCCACTCGCCGACCGTCCGCCCGCCCAGGAGTACGGCGGCCACCTCGACCAGCCCCGGAACGCCCCACTGCAGCAGCCGCTCGGGCGTGGTCGGCAGGTCCGCGAAGGGCACCTCGACGACGTACAGCTGCACCGCCCGCCACGCGATCGACAGCGCCGACCCGAGCAGCAGCACGAACAGCCCGTCGCACACCATGCCGACCCAGCGCCGGCCGAGGGTGATCGTGGTCGGCCACACCACCTCCGGCCGCTGGCGGCGGACGAAGATCGCCGAGACCAGCGAGCCGAGCGTCGCGCCGAGGGTGTTGATGATCAGGTCGTCGACGTCGAAGAGCCGGTAGGCGCAGTCGTAGAGGTGCCAGACACCGGTGGCCTGGGTGGTCTCGATGAGCAGCGAGACCACGAAGCCGAGCAGGGTCGCCACGACCACCCCGCGCCGCGCGATCCGGCGCACGAACCAGCCCAGCGGCACGAACAGCAGCACGTTGAGCGCCACCTGCTGGAAGGCCACGTCGTGCGCCAGGGCCGACAGTCCGGCCCGCGAGCCGAGATCACCCCAGTCGATCCCGCGGATGGTGTCGAAGGGCATCGTCTGCTTCCCGACGCAGCGGTAGTCGTCGCTCGCCGGCATCGGCAGCAGGGTGTAGGTCCACAGCGCCAGCCCGTAGACCGCGCCCGACAGCAGCACGGTCAGGTCGCGCGGCCCCAGCCGCCCGTCGCGCCGGTACTCCACCGCCGCCACGGGGAGCAGCAGGACCACCGCGACGACGGTCCCGAGGACGGTCGCGACGACCGCGTTCAGCACCTGGTCGGACATGGCTGCTCATTGTGCCCGGGCGCCCCCTGGGCGCGCACTCGCCGATAGGGCAGAGTGACGCAGAATCTCCGCTGACCGGCGACATCCTTCCGCGATCTGACCTCCGAACGGAGGTCATCAGCCACATGATCTTGAGCCGCGATGCAACCACTCCGCCTGGTGAATCCCTTGTGGGAGGGATCCACCAGAATGAAATCTTGAAGGAGTTGCTGTGCGGGGACAACGAACAATCTTCGTGGGCGCGGCAGCGGCACTGCTGTGCGTTCCGATGGGCTACGCGATCGCTGACATGGCGTCGACCGACAGCAAAGAGGACGCCAGCGCTGCCGTTGCCGTCCGCGCGGACGAGACGATTCCCGAGGCTGTGCCGTTGGGTGAGTGCCCGGAGGTGCAGAAGTACTACGAGAGCGCCGAGTACAAGGCGTTCATCGACCAGTACTACGGCGATGTCAAGACGGAGACGGACCCCGCCAAGATCTTCTTCGCCGACGACTGCCCTGATGTCGACGCCTTGTCGCGACAAGTGAAGAAGGTCCTGGAGTCGGGTGTCACACTCCCCGCCGACCTGCGTGGATCACAGCAGGTGGGCCAGTGAGCCGACCGATCCTCGGCCTCATTGCCGGCGGGGGCAAGGCGGCGACCACCTCTACGGGGACAACGGCAACGACACCATCGAAGGGAAGTCCGGTGCCGATGTGATCGACGGCGGCGACAAGACCGACTTCCTGTTCGGTGGTGCCGACAACGACGCCATCTACGCCTACAACGACACCTACACCGATGTGGTCGACGGGATGGATGGCAGCGACACCTGCATCATCGGCCAGATCTTGGATCTGGGGAACTACTCCAACTGCGAGACCGTCATCAGGAAGGAAGAACCGCTCTGATGGCGAGGCGCGCCCACGAGATCTGACCTACCGAAGAACCGGTCGGCCGGCTGCCGGGGAGTACGCACAACTCCTCGGCAGGCGGCCAGAGCCGTGCGTCAGTACAAGATCGACTACGACAACTACATCGACGAAGAGGGGCGCTGACCGCGGCCCTCAGCGGTAGGTCACCAGCGGGCGCGGCAGATGCGGGTGCTCGTTGAAGGTCAGCAGCCGGGCGCCGGTCGCGCCCACGATCACCCGGGTCACCGAGGTGTTCGCGATGACGGTGTTGAACCGCGCCCAGACCGGGCCCACCGCCGAGCCGTCCGGTACGACGAGCAGCGCGGCCAGCGCCGCGATCACACCTCCCGAGGTGACGACGAGCGTCGGCCCCGGCCGGGCGGCCGCGGCGTCGAGGGCCGCGCGGGCGCGACCGACGAAGGCGTCATAGGGCTCCGGGTAGCCGCCGTCGGCGCCCGCCGCGGCCCAGTGCGCGGTGGAGATCTCGAACTGGTCCTGGAAGGCACGCCGGTCGGTGGTGTGGTCGACCACGGTGCCGGTGGCCTCGGCGTACCGCGCGAGCACGGCGAGGTGGTCGAACTCCGCCCAGTCCTCGTCGATCGCGGTGCCGGCGGCGTCGGCGCCGAGGCCGGCGGCGATCGCCTCCCAGGTCTCGCGGTGCCGGCGCATCCCGCCGTGGACGACGGACACCGGCCGGGGACCCTCCTTCGCCAGCCAGTGGCCGAGCACCCGACCCTGCTCCCAGCCGGTCTCGGAGAGCACGTCGTAGTCGTCGGAGCCGAACGAGGCCTGGCCGTGGCGGACCAGCAGCAGCACGCCCATCAGGCACCGTCCCCGGGCTCGGGGGTGGCGACGTCGAAGGCGTCCTCCTCCCGGACCGCCCGGGACTCGTCGCTCACTCGGCCACCTCGTCGAGCTTGCGGGCCTGCGCGCGCATCACCGCGTCGTACGACGCCCGGTCGCTCACCTTGAGCCGGTACGCCGCCCGCGCCGCGTCGTCGGGGATGATCAGCTCGGTGCCGGCGTCGATCGCGTCGAGGACCGCGGCCGCGATCTCGTCGGGCCCGAGCGGCGCGTCGGCGACCAGCCGGGTCATCACCTGCTGGAGCGCGGCGTCGCGGCCCTCGACCCCGGCCATCAGGTTGGTGCGGAAGTACGACGGGCACACGACGTGCGCGCTCACCCCGTGGGCCGCGAGCTCGTGCCCGGTGGTCTCGGTCAGCGCGACGACGGCCGCCTTGGTGGCGTTGTATCCGCCCATCCCGGCCGGATGCACGAGCCCGGCGAGCGAGGCGACGTTGACGACCCGCCCGCTCCCCTGCCGCTTGAACACCGGCGTGAAGGTGGCCGTGCCGCGCACGGCGCCGAGCAGGTTGATGTCGACCAGCCGCTGCCACTCGTCGATGCCGGACACGTCGAGCCGCCCACCGCCGGCGATCCCGGCATTGTTGACGAGCACGTCCAGCCCGCCCCAGGTCCGCTCGACGTGGTCGCGGGCGGCGGCCCAGTCGGCGTCGCTGGTGATGTCGAGCGGGAGGATCCCCTCGCCGGGCGCGCGGTCGGTGCGGAGCACGTCGGCGCCCCGCTCCTCCCAGGCCCGGGCGAGGGCGGCGCCGAGCCCGGAGGCCGCACCGGTGATCAGGACATGCAACGGCTGGTCGCTCACTCGGCCGACATTAGTGCGTCGGCGTGCGCCCTACGGGTACAGGCCCCGTGTCAGGTGGGCGTTGGCCACCGTCTCGACGGCGGGGTCGTCGCGGCCCGCCGCAGCGAGACGTCGCGGCGCTCGGCGTACGAGACGACGGCGTCCCACGCGGCCCTGTACCCACTCGCGACGGGCACCATCCGAGCCCTGTCCTCCGAGACCCGCTCGCTGCTGCACGACCGGATCGTCTCGGTGTCGGAGAACATCGCGCGGGCCCACGACTGCGAGGCGGTCGTCCGGATCATCATCGGCGAGCCGGTCCTCGAACGACCCGCGCCTGGTCGAGGTCGTCGCCGCCCAGCTCAACGGCCAGGGCATGCCGGTCTCGACCGACCTGCGCTCGCTCGGCGCCGACGACTTCTCGTTCTTCTCCGAGCGGATGCCGGCCACGATGATGTCCGTCGGCAGCGAGGCCGACACCTCCCTGCACACGGCGACCTTCCTGCCGAACCGGACGTGCAGCCCGGCGACCGTCAGCTGCACAGCCCGGCCGCCGCGCGTGCGTCGTCCGAGAGGCGGTCCGCCGACCCGTCCGGTGTCGCGGTGCCGCTCGGCGACGCCGACGGCGTGCTCGAGGGGGAGCCCGAGGCGGACGCCGAGGCCGACCCACCGGACGGGGAGTCCCCGGCGCTGAGCGAGTCGGCGAGGAACTCCTTCGTGAGCGGCCGGTCGTCGATGACCAGCTGCCACAGCCGGTCGACGGACGGCAGCCACTCCACGCCGCCACTGACCTTGTCGGTGTCGAGCGTCCACGGCGTGGTGATGAACTTGATGTCGTCGGCGTCGATGCCCTGGGCGCTGGCCGCGACCTTGGCCATCGCGGCGACGGACTTGAAGTCGGTCTGCAGCTTGGTGGTCGCGGCGCTGATGAAGCTCGCCAGCCGGTCCGGCCGTGCCAGCATCCCCCCCGGTGAGGGCCTTGTCGATCATCGCGCCGATCAGCGCCTGCTGGCGCCGGGTCCGGTAGGGGTCGATGCCGCCGCTGATGCCGTAGCGCACCCGCGCGTAGGCCAGCGCCTCCTCGCCGTCGACCTCGCGGGTGCCGGCCTTGAGGTGGATGTTGCCGGTGGTGTCGTCGATGTCCTCGGGCACGCAGATCTCCACCCCGTCGAGGGCGTCGACCATGTCCTTGAACTGGCTGAAGTCGACGACGACGAACCTGTCGACCGGAATGCCGGTCAGCTGCTCGAGCTGCTGGCGGGTGCAGCCGGGCCCGCCCACGGCGTACGCGGCGTTCCACTTCTCGTACGTCGTCGCGGCGGGGATCTCGCTTCCGTCGGACTCATAGCAGGTCGGCCGCAGCACCGCCGTGTCGCGTGGGATGGAGATCCCGTAGGCGAACCTCCGGTTCGCCGAGAGGTGGAACAGGATCGTGGTGTCGGACAGCCCGCCGCCGGCCTCGCCGTCGATCCTGCAGCCCGCACAGCTACGGGTGTCGGTGCCCATCACCAAGATGTTGACGGCCTTGGTCTGCTTCTTCGGACGGTTCTTGCCGACGACCGCCGGGTGCTCGAGGTTGCCGTTCCAGGTCTCGTAGGCCAACACCACGCCCACCCCGGTCAGCAGGCCCAGCGCCGCCAGGCTCGCCACGATGATCCGCAGGACCGTCCGGCCCGGCCGCGCCACCCGTCGCCGCCCACCCATGTGCGGAAACCTACAGGCACACGCACGCCGACCCGGCGCAAAGTGGATCGCACTTCGCGCCGGGTCGGCGGGGCATTTCGTTCAGTTTTGCGCCGGGTCGGCGTGCTCAGGCGGGGAAGCCCCGGCCCGACGCGGCCAGCTCCCGCAGCCACGGGGTGGCCTGGAACCGGTCGCCGTACGTCGCGGCCAGCTCGTCGGCACGCGCGAGGAAGGCGTTCAGGCCGATCTCGCCCGTGGCCTTGTTCTCGTAGCCGGTCATGAACTGGGCGGCGCCGCCGGTGTTGGGCGGGAAGCCGATGCCCATGATCGAGCCGATGTTCGCGGCGGCCGCCGAGGTGATCACGCCCTCCTCGAAGGTCTTCGCGGTCTCCAGCGCCTCGGCGAAGAGCATCCGGTCGCGGATGTCCTCGATCGGCGGCTGCTCCTCGGCGACGGGGAAGAGGTCGGCGAGACCGGCCCAGATGGAGCCGCGCTTGCCGTCCTCGTAGTCGTAGAAGCCCGCGCCGCGCAGCCGTCCGGCGCGGCCGGCCTCGAGCATCTTGTCGACGACCAGGCTGCCCGGGTGGACCGGGTAGTCCGGGTTGGCGTCCTTGGTGGCCTTCGCGATCTTGGCCATCAGCTCGAGGTTGAGCTCGTCGGAGAGCTGCAGCACCGGGGCCGGGTAGCCGGCGGAGGTGGTGGCCCGCTCGATGGAGTACGGCGCCACGCCCTCGGCGAGCATCGCCATGCCCTCGTTGACCATGAAGCCGATGACCCGCGAGGTGTAGAAGCCGCGGCTGTCGTTGACCACGATCGGCGTCTTCTTGATGAACTGGGTCAGGTCGAACGCCTTGGCCAGGGCGGCCTCGTCGGTCTTCTCACCGGTGATGATCTCGACCAGCGGCATCTTGTCGACCGGCGAGAAGAAGTGCAGGCCGATGAAGTCGGCCGGCCGCTCCACGCCCTCGGCGAGGACCGTGATCGGCAGGGTCGAGGTGTTGGAGCACAGCACCGCGTCGGCGTTGACGTGCGGCATGACCTCCGCGAACACCTTCGCCTTGAGGGCCGGGTCCTCGAAGACCGCCTCGATCACCGTGTCGCAGCCGGCGAGGTCCTCGGGCTTGTCGGTGGCCGTGATCCGGTTGAGGATCTCGTCCGCCTTCTCACTCGTGAGCTTGCCGCGGGAGACCGCCTTCTCGTTGAGCTGGGCGGTGTAGGACTTGCCCTTCTCGGCGTTCTCGACCGAGATGTCCTTGAGGACGACCTCGGCGCCGTTGCGCGCGTAGACGTAGGCGATGCCGGCGCCCATCATGCCGGCGCCGAGCACGGCGACCTTCTTCGGCACGAAGCGCTCGTGGCCGGCGGGACGCTGCGAGCCGGCGTTGATCGCCTGCAGGTCGAAGAAGAACGCCTGGATCATGTTCTTCGAGCCCTGGTTGACGACCAGGTTGGCGAGGTAGCGCGACTCGATCCGCGAGGCGGTGTCGAAGTCGACCTGCGCGCCCTCGACCGCGGCGGAGAGGATCGCCCGCGGGGCGGGGTAGTCGGCGCCCTTGAGCTGCTTGCGCAGGAGCGCCGGGAAGGCCGGGAGGAAGCCGGCGAGGGCCGGCGACTTCGGCGTGCCGCCGGGCATCTTGTAGCCGGGCCTGTCCCATTCGTTCAGCGCGGCCTCGGGGTTGCCCGCAACACTGGCGATCCACGCCTTCGCGGCGGGGACCAGCTCGTCCTGGGTGGCGACCAGCTCGTCGACGACACCCTTCTTGAGCGCGGTCTCCGGGTTGAACTGGGTGCCCTGGAGCAGCACGTCCATCAGCGCGGTCTGCAAGCCCCACTTGCGCACGGCGCGGGTGACGCCGCCCCCGCCGGGGAGCAGGCCGAGGGTAGCCTCGGGCAGGCCGACCTTGATCTTCGGGTCGTTGACCAGGATCCGGTGCTGGGTGGCGAGGGTGATCTCGTAGCCACCGCCCAGCGCGGCGCCGTTGATGGCGGCCACGACCGGCTTCGGGAACAGCTCGAGGCGGCGCAGCGCGGCCTTGATGCTCTCGCACTGGGCGAAGACGTCGCCCGCGTTCTCCTTGGTGGTCTGGACCATCAGCTTGAGGTCGCCGCCGGCGAAGAAGGTCTTCTTCGCGGAGGTGATGACGACGCCGGTGACGTCGTCCTGCTCGGCGTACAGACGCTCGACCGCGGCCGCCATGGACTCGCGGTAGAACTCGTTCATCGTGTTCGCGCTCTGGTTGGGGTCGTCGAGGGTGAGGGTGACGATGCCGTCGGCGTCGCGGTCGTAGCGGACCGCGCTCTGGGTGTCGGTGCTCAATGTCGTTCCTTGAGAGTTTCGAGGAGTGTTCGAGAGGTCGGGAGTACGGCGCTCAGACGCGCTCGACGATCGTGGCGATGCCCATGCCGCCGCCGACGCAGAGCGTGGCGAGGCCGCGGCGCAGGTCGCGCCGCTCGAGCTCGTCGATCAGGGTGCCGAGGATCATCGCGCCGGTGGCGCCGAGCGGGTGACCCATCGCGATGGCGCCGCCGTTGACGTTGGTGATGTCGTGGCTGATGCCCAGGTCGCGCATGAACCTCATGGCGACGGCGGCGAACGCCTCGTTGATCTCGAACAGGTCGATGTCGCCGACCTCGAGACCGGCCTTGGCCAGCGCCTTGCGGGCGGCCGGGGCCGGACCGGTCAGCATGATGATCGGGTCCGCGCCGGAGACCGCGGTGGCGATGATCCGGGCGCGCGGCGTCAGGCCGAGGTCCTTGCCGACCTGCTCGTTGCCGATCAGGGTGAGCGAGGCGCCGTCCACGATGCCCGAGCTGTTGCCGGCGTGGTGGACGTGGTTGATCTTCTCGATCCAGTGGTACTTCTCGAGCGCCACGTCGTCGAAGCCGGCGTCCGCGCCGAGCTGGGCGAAGGACGGCTTGAGGCCGGCGAGGCCCTCGACCGAGGTGTCGGGGCGGACGGTCTCGTCGCGGTCCAGGATGGTCAGGCCGCTGATGTCCTTGACGGGCACGATCGCGCCGTCGAAGTAGCCGTTGGCCTGGGCCTTCGCGGCGCGGTGGTGGGACTCGGCGGCGTACGCGTCGACGTCCTCGCGGCTCCAGCCCTCGATCGTGGCGATCAGGTCGGCGCCGATGCCCTGCGGCACGAAGCCCGCCTTGAAGGCGGTGGCCGGGTCGGACGCCCAGGCGCCGCCGTCGGAGCCCATCGGCACCCGGCTCATCGACTCGACGCCACCGGCGATGATCAGGTCCTCGAACCCGCCGCGGACGCGGCCGGCGGCCTGGTTGACGGCCTCGAGGCCCGAGGCGCAGAAGCGGTTGAGCTGCACACCGGCGACGGTGTCGGGCAGGCCGGCGGCGATGGCCGCGGTCTTGGCGATGTCGCCGCCCTGGTCGCCGATCGGCGAGACGACACCGAGGACGACGTCGTCGATCCGGTTGGTGTCGAGACCGGGGTTGCGCTCCTGCACGGCGTCGATCAGTCCGACGGCGAGGTCGACCGGCTTCACCTCGTGGAGGGAGCCGTTGGCCTTGCCCCGGCCGCGCGGCGTGCGGAGGTGGTCGTACACGAATGCTTCTGCCATGACCGTCCTTGTTTCTGTACGGGAGAGGTGTCTCTGGGGTCGATTGTGACACTATTACTGTCATGGTCAAGAGCGAGGAGTCCGCGGACGGTGTGACCCAGGACGCATCCGGGGCGGACGCGCCCGAGGAGCTGCTCACCCTCGAGGAGCTCACCGCGCGGGTCGGCCTGACCGTGCGCACCGTGCGCTTCTACACCTCGCGCGGCCTGGTCCCACCGCCCATCCGGCGCGGCCGCTCGGGCTACTACTCCGCGGTCCACCTGGCCCGGATCGAGCTGGTCCTCGAGCTGCAGAGCCACGGGTTCACGCTCTCCGCGATCGAGCGGTACGTCGCCGGCATCCCCGAGGACGCCACCCCCGAGGACATCGCGCTGGCCCGCACCATGCTCGCCCCCTGGCAGTCCGACCTCCCCGTCGAGATGGACCGCGAGCAGCTCGAGAAGAGGGCCGGCCGCGCCCTCTCGGCCGAGGACGTCGCCACGCTCCAGGCGCTGGGCGTGCTGCGGATCCGCGGGGCGTCGTACCTCGTCGCGAGCAACCAGCTCGCCATCGGCATCCGGCTGCTCGAGCTCGGCTTCCCCCGCGAGGTCGCGGCCGCGGCCGCCGCCGTCTACCAGGAGCACGGCGAGCAGATGGCCAAGGAGCTCTACGAGGTCATCAACGACAAGCTCGCCCCGCTGTACGACGACGCCACCACCTCCGCGCACTTCCGCGAGATCATGGAGCGGCTCAAGCCGCTGTCGGTCGGTGGCCTGGTGTCGGCGTACGAGTCGGCCGTGGCGCGGGCCGCGCGCACGCCTCATCGGCGCTGAGGTCGCGCGGGAGGCTGCGGCTGGTCAGGCCGGAACCGCGGCCAGCCGGCCGCGGCCGACCTCACGACTCTGGTCGCTGCGAGCGCCTGAGGGCGCGGGTCAGCGGCGACCGGAGCTGAAGCTCGCGGCGCTGTGCCCGCCGCCCGAGCCGGAGCCCGAGCCGGCACCGCGCGAGCGCGACCGGTTGCGGTTGCCGCCCGAGCGCTGGCCCGTCGGCTTGGCCGCACCCTGACCCGACCGGGACTGGCCGGATCGCGGCTGGCCCTGCCCGCCGGACTTCTTGGCGGCGCCCTGCTTCGCGGCGGGCTTCTTGGCAGCACCGGAGCGCCGCCGGCCGCCACCCCCGTTGCCGCCGCCCTGCGGCGCGGCGGGCGTCAGGTCGATCCCGCCGGGGCGGGACCGCTCGCCGGGGGCGAGGTCCTGGAGCACCGGGTGGTCGGGGCCCTGGACCCGAGTGGTGGTCGGCGTGATGCCCGCGGCCCGGGTCAGCGCCCGGACGTCGCCGCGCTGCTCGCTGGTCATCAGCGTGATGACGGTGCCCGCGGCGCCGGCGCGCGCGGTGCGGCCGGAGCGGTGCAGGTACGCCTTGTGCTCGGCCGGCGGGTCGGCGTGGACGACGAGGGAGACGTCGTCGACGTGGATGCCGCGGGCGGCGATGTCGGTGGCCACGAGCGTGGTCGCCGTACCGCTGTGGAAGGCCTCCATGTTGCGGGTCCGCGCCCCCTGGCTGAGGTTGCCGTGGAGGTCGACGGCGGGAACGCCGTTCTTGTTGAGCTGGCGGGCCAGCGCCTTGGCGCCGTGCTTGGTGCGGGTGAAGACCACGGTGCGGCCGGGCGCGCTCACCAGGTCGAGCAGCACGGGCAGTCGCTGCTCGCGCTCGAGGTGCAGCACGTGGTGATCCATCTTGGTCACGGGCGACTGCGCCGAGTCGGCCTCGTGGACGGCCGGGTCGACGAGGAAGCGCTTGACCAGTACGTCGATCGCGTTGTCGAGCGTCGCGGAGAACAGCATCCGCTGGCCGCCCTTCGGCGTCTGGTCGAGCAGCCGGCGCACGGCGGGCAGGAAGCCGAGGTCGGCCATGTGGTCGGCCTCGTCGAGCACCGTGATCCGCACGTCGGCCAGGCTGCAGTGGCCCTGCCCGATCAGGTCCTCGAGCCGGCCGGGGCAGGCGATGAGGATGTCGACGCCGTCACGCAGCGCGTTGACCTGCGGACCCTGGCCGACGCCGCCGAAGACGGTGGTGGTGCGCAGACCGACGGCCTTGGCGAGCGGCGCGACGGTGGCGGCGATCTGCGAGGCGAGCTCGCGGGTCGGCGCGAGGACGAGGGCGCGCGGGCGCTTCGGAGCCGGGCGGCGGCGCTCACCGGCGACCAGACGCGCGACCAGCGGGATGCCGAAGGCGTAGGTCTTGCCGGAGCCGGTGCGGCCGCGGCCGAGCACGTCGCGACCCTTCAGCGAATCGGGCAGGGTGGCGGCCTGGATCGGCGTCGGGACGGTGATCTGGTCGGCCGTCAGGACGTCGAGCAGGGCAGTGGGCACGCCGAGGTCGGCGAAGGTGGTGGTCACGGGTATCTCTCCGGAGATCGCAGCACGCAGCGATCCCCTCAACTGGGCGTCTCGCCGTGCTGCCTGTCCGGTGACAGGCGGTGAAGCGGTGCCTCTGGTGAGGGGCGCGGTCCTCGGGCTGGTGCCGTGAGCTGCGCCGGGATCCGGGGCAAGACTGGCCGGATCGGTGGCATCAGCCTAGGGTCTGCCGCCCGCGAGGAGTGAATCGGCGGACCAGGCGGGTGGACGGCGTGCTGCCGCGTCGCCGCGCTCAGCCGCCGATCTGCACCGCAGCCCCGCGCTCGATCAGCCCGTCGACGTCCTTGACGCCCCACGCCTCGAGCGCCTCGCGGGTGTGGGCGCCCGCGCCGGGGGCGGGCGGGTGGGAGAGCGTGGCCCTGGTGCGGGAGAAGCGCGGGGCGGGCTGGGGCTGCACGATCCCCTCGTGCTCGACGAAGATCTCGCGGCCCTTGATGTGGGGGTGGTCCTTGGCCTCGCTCATCCGCAGGATCGGCGCGACGCACGCGTCGGTGCCGTCGAAGATCGCGCACCACTCGTCGCGGGTCCTCTCCTTGAAGGTCGCCGTGATGAGCTCCCGCAGCTCGTCGGACCGCGCCAGGTCGAAGCGGTCCGGAGCAGTGTCCTTGATGCCGAGCAGGTCGACGAACAGCTCGTAGAACTGCGGCTCGAGCGCGCCGACCGACATGTGCTCGCCGTCGGCCGTCTCGTAGATGTCGTAGTACGGCGCGCCGCCGTCGAGCAGGTTCGCGGCCCGCTCCTCCTTGAAGCCGCCTCCGGCGAGGAAGGCCGCGGTCATCGCGTTGAGGTTGGCGGTGCCGTCGACGATCGCGGCGTCGACGACCTGGCCGAGCCCCGACGCCCGCGCCTCGACGACGGCGGCGAGGATCCCGATGACGAGGTACGTCGACCCGCCACCGAAGTCACCCACGAGGTTGGCCGGGAACTGCGGCTTGTCCTTGACCTGGCCCAGGCCGTGGAGGGTGCCGGTGATGGCGATGTAGTTCATGTCGTGCCCGGCGGCCTGGGCCCACGGGCCGTCCTGGCCCCAGCCGGTCATCCGCCCGTAGACCAGCCGCGGGTTGCGGGCGTGGCACTCCTCAGGACCGAAGCCGAGCCGCTCGGCGACGCCGGGGCGCATCCCCTCGACGAGGACGTCGGCCTGCTCGACCAGGTCGAGCACGGTCGCGACCGCCTCGGGGTCCTTGAGGTTGAGCGCGACGCTGGGGCGGCCGCGGTTGAGCAGATCGTGCGAGCCGCCGGTGAGCATCTGCCCGCCCGGGCGCTCCACCCGGATCACGTCGGCACCCAGGTCGGCCAGGATCATGCAGGCGTGCGGGCTCGGCCCGATGCCCGCGATCTCGACGACCTTGAGGCCCTTGAGCGGACCGGTTCCCTGACCCAGCGCGAACGTCATGGGGCGATCATGACACGGATCGTGACAGCAGTGGTGTCACGATCACTACCGTCCAGTAGTCTGCCGGCAGGGCATCCGACGCCGACCGACCGGCGCCGCCTACCCCGGGTTGACGATCCTCGCGAGCTCGAAGTGCATCGGATCGGTGTAGGCCCAGTCGCCACCCCAGGCGAAGCCCCACTTCTTGAAGATCGCCACGACGCCCCTGTCCATCTGGCCGACGGTGCCGCGCTGGTTGCCCGGCACGTTGAGGTCGAGCGCCAGCCCGAACGAGTGGTTGGACAGCTGGGTGGAGCCGGCGATGAAGCGCGGGTAGTAGCAGCCGGCGTACTCGCCCGCGTGGATCTTGTCGGCCAGTCCGGTGGTCTGGACCTCGGCGAGCGCTGCCTTGAGCTGCGGCATCATGAACCGGTTGCAGGTGACCGACCCGAGGATCGGGACCGCCTCGGTGACGATATGGGCCTTCACCCAGGCCGGGTCGGGCGCGATCCGGCCACCACCGACGGGCGTGTAGCGGAAGACGCCGACCGCGTCGCTGAACGCGCCGACCGGGATCGCCTGCTGGTAGGTGCCGGGGTCGATGCCGCTCTGGGCCACGATGTCGAGGGCGCTGATCGAGAACCGCTCCTTGCCGAAGGCCCTCTCGATCTTCTTGCGCACGACCTGCGGCGAGGAGAGGCCGGTGTTGATCAGCACGGCGTTGTCCTCGGGCAGCCCGAGCGCGTCTCCCCACGCGGCGTTGACGACCGCGTCGACCCCGTCGACCCCACCCGGGAACAGCGCGCCGATGTGGATCTTCTCCTCGTCGACCGCGAGATAGCCCAAGCTGTCGGGGACCAGCTCCTGCTCCAGCGCCTTGGGGATCGCGACCTCGCCGCCGGCGATCCGGTCCCACTGCTCCTGGAAGGTGGCCGAGTCGTTCCCTGTGAAGCGGCGGTACTCGCCCGGGTCGACGGCCGCGATGTTGAAGAGCTTGTTCTCCACCGAGAACTGGCCGTAGGACAGCTGCGTGGAGGCCGCGACGCCCGGCTTGCCCCGCACCGTCACGCCGATGATCGTGGCGAGGTCGTCGTCGGAGAGCGTGTCGCGCGAGACGAGGAGCAGGTCGTCGCCGTACTGCTTGCCGTCGAACGGCCCCGGCAGCGGTACGGCGTGCGCCGGGTCGGCCACCGCGGTCGTCGCGGTGGGGGTGGTGGCGCTGGCCGCGGCCTCGCTCGGGTCGGCCGTCGGCTCCTTCTCCGCGCCCTTCTGGGTGCCACCGCAGGCGGTGAGCGCGAGGAGGGCAGCACCGGCCGCGAGCCCGACCGCCGGCCGGCCCCGAGGGACCTGACTCTCGAGCCCCAGGGCGCGTCGCACCAACCCCATGAACCCCTTCCCTCCGCCGGGTCCTCCCGGCATCTCCCGAGGCGAGGGTAGTACGTGGCTCCTCAGCGAAGGACGCGTTCGGCGATCCACGCGATGTCGTCGGCCGTGCGGGCGGGATCGGCCGAGGGCTGCATGACGTGACTGAGGACCAGCCGCACGACCATGTCGATGCTGGCGGCGAGGCGGTCGGCCGGGAGGTCGACGTCGTAGGCCGTCACCCGATCGGCGACCACGATCTTGGCGCCCTCGAGCAGGTACTCCGAGTGTGTGGTCAGCAGCGGCAGCAGCTCGGTGTCCGCGCCGTGGGTCGCGGACACGACGGCGTGGAGCAGCGCGTTGTCCTCGGCGTACTTGAGCACCCGGCGCGCCGAGTCGCGGATCGCGGCGACCAGGTCGTCGGGGTTCTCGTCGAAGGAGCGGGTCACCCCGGCGAGGAAGCGGTCCAGCTCGCGCAGCACCATCGCCTCGGCGAGGTCGTTCTTGGTGCCGATCTCGTTGTAGACCGTCTGCCGGCTCACCCCCACCTCGTCGGCCAGCCGGGCCATGGTCACCTTCGCCCACCCCGAGCCGGTGGTGAGCTCGACGGCCGCCTCGAGCAGACGGTCGCGGAGGGTCGAGGTGGCCACCCCTGTGAGGGTAGCCACCCGGTCGACCAGGGCCCGGGTCCGGTCGGCGAGGAGGGACATCAGCCCTCGAGGGCGAGAGCGAGCACGGGGCACGCCTGCACGGCGGCGTACACGTGTGCCCGGTCGCCCTCCGGCGGGGCGTCGTCGAGGACGGTGACCTTGTCCTCGTCCTCGTCCACCTCGAAGTAGTCGTTGGCCATGGCCTCGCACATGCCGAGGCCCTCGCACTTGTCCAGATCCGCGACGATCTTCATGCCTGCACCTTCTCGGGGTCGAACGGGACGAAGTCGATCTTCTCGCGGACCCCGCAGTCGGGGCAGCACCAGTCGTCCGGGATGTCGGCCCAGGCGGTGCCGGCCGCGAAGCCCTCGTGCTCGTCGCCCGCCGCGACCTCGTAGACGTAGGAGCAGCCGGGGCACTTCGCGGCGAGCACCTCACCGACGAACTTCTGGGCGAACAGGTCCTCGGTCTTGATGGCGTGCTGCTGCGGCGGCGGGAACTTGGCGAGGTACTTCGCCTCCTTGCCGGGCGCGATGTTGGCCAGGGTGACATCGCCGTCGAGGTGCTCGACCACCCGGTGGTCCATCACCTTGCGCCACAGCGGCGGGATCAGCGCGAGGTTGATCATGCCGGCGTAGCCGGTCGGCAGGGCCGGGGACTCCTTGAAGTCGCGCAGCGCCTGGTAGCGCCGGGTGGGATTGGCGTGGTGGTCGCTGTGGCGCTGCAGGTGGTAGAGGAAGATGTTGGTCACGATGTTGTTGCTGTTCCAGCTGTGCATCGGCAGCACCCGCTCGTAGCGCTGCTTCTCGCCGACCCGCTGGCGCTTGAGGCCGTAGTGCTCGAGGTAGTTGACGACCTCGAGGAGCGAGAAGCCGAAGACGACCGTGATCGGGATGTAGATCGCGACCTCCCAGCCGTTGAGCGCGATCACGGCGGCCCACAGGGCGACGGACATGGCCCAGGCGTTGAGCACGTCGTTGCCGACGTGGAAGGGGTGCGTGCCCTTGCGACGGTAGCGCTTGGCCTCGACCTCCCACGAGCTCTTCAGCGAGCCCCAGACGGTGCGCGGCCAGAAGCGGTACAGGCTCTCGCCGAGGCGGGACGACGCCGGGTCCTCCGGCGTGGCCACGCGGACGTGGTGGCCGCGGTTGTGCTCGATGTAGAAGTGGCCGTAGAAGGTCGGCGCGAGGGTGATCTTGGCGAGCCAGCGCTCGTGCGACTCCTTCTTGTGGCCGAGCTCGTGGGCGGTGTTGATGCCGATGCCGACGACGCCGGCGATCGACAGCGCCCACAGCGCCTTCTCCCACCACGGCAGCTCGAGGTGGTCGGCCATCAGGTTGGCGCTCAGGTGAGCATCGCCCCAGTCACCGAGACCGACGTGGTTGAGCACCCAGGCGACCGGGTTGCCCTCGCCGATGATGTAGTAGCCCGCGAAGACGAGCGCGAACATCATCGGCACGTAGGCGAAGACCACCCACCGGTAGTAGCGGTCGTTCTCGAGCTCCTCGATGACCTCGTCCGGCGGGTTGCTCTGGTCGGTGCCCATCAGCAGGTCCATGAGCGGGATCATGAAGTTGACCAGGAACGGCGCGACCAGGGTGAAGCCCCACCAGCCGCCCGTCGCGATGTAGGCCAGCGCGAACAGCACGCCGAAGCCGGGGACCATCAGTCCCCACAGCCACAGGTAGCGCTTCTTGTCCTTCCACTGCTCCGTGGATCCCACGGGAACGGTCGCACCGACGGTCGGTCCGGTCATCGTCTGGCCTCCTCGCACTGCGGCAGCACTGCCGTTTGACAGAACGGTATGACTTGTCAAGTGTTTTGACAAGTGTGGCGGTTCTGTAAAGTGCCCGCCGTCACACCGCCGACGCGCGAGAATGGGCTCCGGACGAACGGGCAGGAGGTGGTCGTGATGACGGGCTACCCGCGCGAGGGCGAGACCTTCGGCGACTACCTGGTCGACGGCGTCCTCGGCCGCGGCGGCATGGGCGTGGTCTACGGCGCCACCCACACCCGGATCGGGCGCCGGGTCGCGCTCAAGGTGGTCGCCCCCGAGCTGGCCGGCAACGACGAGTACCGCACCCGCTTCCTGCACGAGACCGAGACCCTGGTCCGCCTCGACAGCCCCCACATCATCCAGGTGCTCGACCACGGCGAGGTCGACGGCTCGCTGTTCATCGCCACCCAGCTGGTCACCGGCGCCGACCTGGCCCACCGGCTCGAGGGCGGGCCGCTGCCGGTCGGCACCGCGCTCGCGCTGGCCGTCCAGATCACCTCGGGCGTCGCCGACGCCCACCGCGCCGGCGTCCTGCACCGCGACATCAAGCCCAGCAACGTGCTCGTCACCGGCTCGCCGGACGCCCCCTTCGCGTACCTGTGCGACTTCGGGATCGCCCGCGACACCGAGCCCGACCAGGGGCTGACGGCGACCGGCGCGGTGATCGGCACCTTCCCCTATCTCGCCCCCGAGCGGTTCGCCGGCGCCCCCGCGGCCCGCACCACCGACGTCTACGCCCTCGGCTGCCTGCTCTGGACGATGCTGACCGGGGCGCCGCCGTACGCCGGGACGCAGTTCGCCCTCGCCCGCGAGCACGTCGCGGCGCCGGTGCGCCAGCTCGCGGCCGACGCGCCATGGGTCGAGGACCTCAACGGGGTGCTGATCCAGGCGATGGCCAAGGACCCCGCCGAGCGGTTCGCCACGGTCGACGCGATGCGGGTGGCGCTCGACCACGTGCTGGCCGCCGTGCCGATGGACGTACGCCGGCTCGCGGTCCGGCCCGCGGAACCCGACGTCCCCGCGCCTCCGGCGCCGGCGCCTCCGGCGACCTCGCTCCCGCTGGCAACGCCGCCACTGCCGCAGCGTCCGGTCGCGCCGGCTCGCCGAACCGCGTGGCTCGCCCTCGCCGCGGGCGTCGCGGCCCTGGTCGCGATCGGCGTGGCGGCGGCGGTGCTGCGGCCGTGGGCGGCGGGCGAGGAGCCTCGGGCGAGGACCGCGACCCACGCGGCCTCGCCGGTGACCACCCCGGCCGACCCCGGCACCGGTGAGGTCGGCGGGGTCGCCACCACCCGGCCCGAGGAGCCGGCAACCGTCGCGGTGCGGGTGCAGGGCACGTGCGGCGATGGGAGCTGCTACCTCCAGGTCCGCACCGGCCCGTCGACCGACGACGCCGAGGCCCGCGACGACGCCGGCGCCAGCGAGCGCTGGGCGGACGGCACCGTGCATGAGGTGACCTGCTGGGAGCGCGGCCAGAAGATCTCCTCGCAGAGCCTGGGCCGCAGCTCGGACCGCTGGGCCCGGACCGTCGACGACACCTGGGTCGCCATGCTCCACCTCACCGACACCACGGGCGACGACCCGACGGTCCCCGCGTGCTGAGGCGCGTCGCGCTCGCTCTGGCGGCGCTCGGGCTCACGGTCGCGGGCTGCACCGCGGACCCGGCCACCACCCGGCCGGACCCGGTCGCCCCGGCGCCCACCGCCGCCCCGACGAGCCCCGCCACCACGAGCCCCGCCCCCACGGGCTCTCCGGCCCCGGCCGGCTTCACCTCCCACAGCCGCCGCCTGAGCGCGACCGAGCAGGCGGCGATGCGCGGGGTGACCTGGCGTCCCGGCTGCCCGGTCCCGCTCACCGACCTGCGCGTGGTCCGACTGGCGTTCCACGACTTCGCCGGCCGGCGCCGTACCGGACGGCTGGTGGTGCATCGCGACGTGGTCGCCGACGTCCGCCGAGTGTTCGAGCGGCTGTGGGACCTCGGCTTCCCGATCCGGCGGATGCGCCCGATCGAGGCGTACGACGGCGACGACTTCGCCTCGATCGAGGCCGACAACACCTCGGCCTTCAACTGCCGCCCGAAGACCGGGTCGAGCACCACCTGGTCACACCACGCCTACGGCCGGGCGATCGACCTCGACCCGCTGGAGAACCCGTACGTCCTGCATGGGCGCACCACCCACGACGGCTCGGTCCCCTATCTCGACCGTGCCACCGCGCGTCCCGGCGTGCTGCGCGAGGGCGACCCGGTGGTGGCGGCGTTCGACGCGATCGGCTGGCACTGGGGCGGCCGGTGGCACGACCCGGTCGACCACCAGCACTTCTCGGCCATGCCCGAGTGACCCGAGGAAGAAGGACCGCCGCGCCCGCTCCCCGACCCGGCGCAGACTGACTCCTGGAACGACGCCGACCCGGCGCAAAGCGAACCGTGGAACTTGTTTGCTTTGCGCCGGGTCGGCCCGGAGCTCGGCTCTCGTCGCGGCCGTCTCAGACCCGTACGGCCGTGCTGACCGGCAGCCGCTCGTACCCGCGCAGCACCCGGGTCCCGCGGCGCTCGGGTCGGCCGGCGACGTGGAGGTCGGGGTGGCGCTCGTACAGCGCCCGCAGCGCGACCGCGGTCTCCAGCCGGGCCAGGCTGGCGCCGAGGCAGAAGTGGACGCCGGCCGAGAAGGCGAGGTGCTGGTCGGCGTTGGCGCGGGCGACGTCGAAGGCGGCCGGGTCCGCGAACACCGCGGGGTCGCGGTTCGCGCCGCCGAGGTAGAGCAGGATCCCGTGGCCCGGCTCGAAGACCTTCCCCGCCACCTCGGTGCGCCGCAGCGCGATCCGCAAGGTGAGCTGGACCGGCGACTGGTGGCGGAGCACCTCGTCGACCGCATTGCCCCAGCCGTCGGGGTTCTCCTGCAGCCAGCGCAGCTGGTCGGGGTGCCCGTCGAGCATCGCGACGGCGTTGCCGATCAGGTTGACGGTGGTCTCGAAGCCGGCGGCGAGCACCAGCAGGCCGACCTGGTGCAGCTCGACCGGGTCGAGCCGGTCCGGGCCGTCGAGCAGGATCAGCTGGCTGATCAGGTCGTCGCCGGGATCGGCCCGGAGCCGCTCGACGTGGCCGCGGAACCAGGTGTGCAGCTCCCGCAGCGCGCCCTCCGCACGGCGGAACTGCCGCCAGGACAGGCCCGGGTCGAGGGTCACCGCGGCCTCGTTGCCGAGCGCGAGGAGCCGGCCGCGATCGTGCTCGGGTACGCCGAGCAGGTCCGCGATCACGGTCACCGGCAGCTGGGAGGCGTAGCGCTCGATCAGGTCGAAGTCCTCGACCCCGGCCAGCTCGTCGAGCAGGACGCCGGCCACCTCGCTCACCCGGTCGCCCATCCGGCCGACCTTGCGGGCGGTGAAGGCGCGCGCGACCTGCTTGCGGTACCGGGTGTGCAGCGGCGGGTCGACCGCCAGCATGGACGGCGGGTCCACCGGGCCGAGCGTGTCGGGGTCGATCACCTTGTGGTGCAACCAGCGCAGCGGCTTCGGGAGCTCGCCCTGGCCGCCCGCCGTACCGAAGGCGTCGCTGCGGAGCACCTCGTTGCACACCGCGTGGTCGACGCTCGCCGAGATCAGGTCGTTGGCACTGATCACGCCGCGTCCGCGCAGCTCCTCGTACGCCGGGAACGGGTCCACCCGCAGACCGGGGTCCATCACCATCCGGCTGATCAGGTCGCCCTTGCGGGCACCGCGCTGGATCAGGGAGCGCTGCAGCCCGTGGGCGAGGGTCCACGCGGTGAAGGAGCGCGGGAGGTCGACCGCGCGAGCGAGATCAGGCCAGGCCTGGAAGCTCGGCGGCGTCGCGAGCGGCGATTCGCGCCGATCTGGCAAGGCGGCGGAGCGACGACGTGCTGGATCGCCCTTTGAGCGACGCCAACGCAGCCAGATCGGATGCGAATCGTCGCGCAGCAGCCGGGGAGCTTCCAGACCTGGCCTAAGCGACCGCATGCGTCGTACCCAACTCCTCGTCGGTGCCGTTGTCCAGCACGGCCAGTACGCCACGGGCCCGCTCGGTGAGGACCCGGCGCTGCTCTTCGAGCACCCGCTCGGGCAGGTGGGTGTCGAGCTGGGTGCTGACGGCCAGGCGCCAGCGGTAGCGCAGCGCGGCGCGCAGGCCGTCGCGGTCGCCGAAGATCGCGGCGAGGTCGGCGTTCCAGGGCAGCTCGGGGCGCTCGGCGGTCCCGAGCTCCTGCTCGATGGCGCGCAGGGCCTGCCAGCGGCGGTGGGTCTCGGTCCAGGTCATGGCTCGAACCTACGGGCGCCGCCCGGCACGGACATCGGCCGACGGCAGGCACCTGGCGTCCTACCTGGGGAGGAGTCGGCGGGCCTCCCGCGGCGGGATGACCGGGACTCGCCGGGCTGCCTAGGGTGGTGGTCATGCTGCGCTGGTTGCGCGCCGGGATCGAGGCGAACCTCGAACGGCACCAGATCCTCTACCCCTGGTGGGTGCCGTTGGCCTCCCACCTCGGCCAGGTGCTCTCGGTGGTCGTCGCCCTCGCGCTGCGCGACGCGCTCTGGCCGCTCGACCCGCTGCTGGTCTGCCTGCCACTGGTGATGGTCTCCCCGATGGTCCAGTTCACCACCCGCCGCTGGCTGCCGTGGTGGGTCGACAGCGCCGGCAGCGTGGTCGCCGCCGCGCTGCTGCTGTCCCGCCCGGCCGACGGCGTACTCGACCTGGCGCCGGTGCTGCTCTGCCTCGCCACCGCCGAGATCACCGCGCGCGACGGCCTGCGCGAGGGCCTGGCGGTGGCGGCGATCGGGCAGGTCGTGCTCGTCGGGGCCGCGATCGGGCCGGGGCTGGCCGGCGCGCCGCTCTACACCTTCGAGCTGCTGCTGGGCTTCGTCATCGGCGCCATGCTGCTGTGGCAGATGCGCGCACTCATCGCCGAGCGCCGGGCGCGGGAGCAGGCCTGGGAGCGGGCCACCACGGCCGAGCGCGAGCGGATCGCCCGTGAGATCCACGACCTCGTGGCGCACTCGCTGAGCGTCTCGCTGCTCCAGGTCACCGGCGCCCGGCGCGCGCTGCGCGACGTCGGCGCGGCCGCCGGGGCGGCGGAGACCGCCGAGGCGGTGGCCGAGGTGGACGCCGCGCTCGCCGACGCCGAGCAGGTCGGGCGGCGCGCCATGGCCGACATCCGGCGCGCGGTGAGCGCGATGGCCGACGGCAGCTCCGAGCGCCACGCCCTGCCCGGCGCCGCCGACATCGCGGCGCTGGTCAGGGAGATGGCCGATGCCGGCCTCGCGGTGGAGTACGACGAGCAGGGCGACCCCTCGTCGCTGCCGGACGCCGCCGGGCTGGGCCTGTACCGGATCGCGCAGGAGTCGCTGGCCAACGTCGTCAAGCACGCCGGTGGCGCCGCCCCGGTCCGGGTCCGGCTCTCCGTGACCGGCGCGCGTGCCCGACTGCGGGTCTCGAACCCGCTGCCCGCCGGCCGGCCGCGCCCCGACGGACTCGGCTCCGGGCTGGCGGGGATGCAGGCCCGCGCCGTCCAGCTCGACGCCCGGCTCGACGCCGGACCGACGGGCGGGGACTGGGTGGTCGACGTACGACTGGGCGCCGGGCGTCCCGGACCCGGCTTCGACCTGCCCTGCGGCCGGACCCTCGGAAGGATGGAGACAGCGTGGCCGAGCCCGTGGTGAAGGTGGTCCTGGTCGACGACCAGGAGCTGGTGCGCTCCGGCCTGCGCCGGATCCTGCGCCGGCGCGACGGCTTCGAGATCGTCGCCGAGTGCGCCGACGGAGCCGAGGTGCCGGCGACCCTGGATCGCCTGGGCCCTGGCGGCGTGGACGTCGTGGTCATGGACCTGCGGATGCGCACCGTCGACGGGATCACCGCCACCCGCGCGGTCATCGCGGCCGACGGCCCGCCGGTGCTGGCGCTGACCACCTTCGACGACGACGAGATGCTGTCCGGAGCCCTGCGCGCCGGCGCCGCCGGGTTCTTGCTGAAGGACTCCTCCGCGGACGACCTGATCCGGGCCGTACGCACCGTCGCCGAGGGCGGCAGCTGGCTGGATCCCTCGGTGACCGGCCGGGTGCTGGAGCGCTTCCGCACCTTCGCCCCCGCACCGGCCGGCCCCGCTCCCGGCGGCGTGGACCCGCTGACCGCCCGCGAGCTCGAGGTGCTGCGCGCCATGGCGGTGGGCCGCAGCAACGGCGAGATCGCCGCCGAGCTGGTCATCTCCGAGCTCACGGTGAAGAGCCACGTCGGGCGGATCTTCACCAAGCTCGGCCTGCGGGACCGCCCCGCCGCGATCGTCTACGCGTACGACCACGGCCTGGTGCGACCCGGCGCGAACTAGCCCCGGAACTGCGCCGACCCGGCGCGAAGCGAACACCATTCGACGTTCGCTTCGCGCCGGGTCGGCGGGCAGATCTGAGCAGTCTGCGCCGGGTCGGCGGAGTTTGGGCGGTCAGTCTGCGCCGGGTCGGACATCCAGCTCAGCCGGGACGACGCTCTCCGTGGCGTTGCCGACGGACTTCTTGATCAGCGCCTCCAGGTCGAGGCCGGTGGAGGTCTTCAACATCTGCAGGGTCTGGGTGACGTTGTCGGTGACCTGCTTGGGCAGCGCGCCGGCGCCGTCGGTCGACAAGATGGTGAGCTGGTCGATCGCGGCGATCGGCGAGGCGACCTCCTTGGCGATCTGCGGGAGCACCTCGATCAGCATCTGCAGCACCGCGGCGTCGTTGTAGTGGGCGAACGCCTCCGCGCGCTTGTCCATCGCCTCAGCCTCGGCCTGGCCGACGGCCAGGGTGGCGGCGGCCTGCGCCTCACCCTCGGCCCGGGTAGCCTCGGCCTCCGCGACACGACGGGCCTTCTCGGCCTCACCACGCTTGGCACCCTCGATCGCCTCGGCCTCGGCCAGCGCGGCACGCCGGCCCTTCTCGGCCTCACCGCTGAGCGTGGTCTCCTCGGCCTTGGCCTGAGCGGCCGCGATGGTGGCCGCCTTGCGGGCGTCGGCCGCCGCGATCTCGGCGTTGCGGCGCCCCTCGGCCTCCTGCTCGACCCGGTACCGCTCGGCGTCGGCCGGCTTGCGCACCTGGGTCTCGAGCTGGCGCTCGGTCAGCGCGGCCTGCTGGACCGCGACCTTCTCCTGCTCGGAGAGGATCGCCTGGTCACGCTCGGCCTGGGCCAGCGGCCCGGACGCGGCGGCCTGGGCGGCCGCGGCGTCGGTCTCGGCCTTGATCTCGGCCTGCTTGAGCGCGAGCGTGCGCTGGGAGACCGCGATCTCCTGCTCGGCGGCGATCTGAGCCTGCTCGGCGGCCTGACGGGCGTTGGCCTCCGCGATCCGCGCGGCCTGACTGGCCCGGGCGGCCTCGGGGCGGCCGAGGTCGGCGAGGTAGCTGCCGTCGTCGGTGACGTCCTGGATCTGGAAGGCGTCGAGGATCAGGCCCTGACCGGTGAGCGAGGACTCCGACTCGTCGGCGACGCGCTGGGCGAACGCGGCGCGGTCGCGGATGATCTGCTCGACGGTCAGGCCGCCGACGATGGAGCGCAGCGCGCCGGCGAGCACCTCCTGGGTGAACGGCTCGATGTCGTGCTGCTGGGAGAGGAAGCGCTGCGCGGCGAGCCGGATCTGGTCGGCATTGCCGCCGACCTTGACGATCGCGACGCCGTCGAGGTTGAGCTTGATGCCCTGGCCGGACACGGCGCCGCGGATCTGCACGGAGATCCGGCGGCTGGACAGGTCCATGGTGGCCTGCTTCTGCACGAACGGGACGACGAAGACGCCACCGCCGAGCACGACCTTCTGGCCGGACAGGTCGGTGGTGAGCTCACCGGTCTCGGGGTTGATCACCGCCTTGCCCTTGCGGCCGGTGATGATGAAGGCCTGGTTGGGACCGGCCACCTTGTAGCGGCTGGTGACCAGCAGCACCAGGAGGATCAGCAGGACGACGATGCCGGCGATCGGCACCAGGACCTCGGTGTTCACAGCGATGACTTCCGTTCTCTTCGGAGGGTGGGGCGGAGGCTCAGGGTTGCCAGATCTCGGTGACGCTGACGGCGGTGGGCGAGAGCACACCGGTCACGTTGACCTCGGTGCCGGCCTCGATGGGCCGGTGGGCGGTGGCGTTGAGGCGCATCGGGTGGCCGCCGACGACGACTCGCACGACGCCGTACCCGTCACCGGGGATGTCGGTGACGACCTTCGCGACCAGGCCGACGCTGTCGCCGATCGAGACGGTGCCGTCACTCGGGCTGTCCTTGAGCACCCGGGTCAGCCACCAGGCGAACCAGCCGACGACCACGCCGCAGCCGGCGCCGATCACGAGCGAGGCGGGGAGCGGGAGGCC
Organism: Nocardioides sp. S5-5; assembly: GCF_054954065.1. Lineage (NCBI taxonomy): Bacteria > Bacillati > Actinomycetota > Actinomycetes > Propionibacteriales > Nocardioidaceae > Nocardioides > Nocardioides sp. S5-5. The sequence goes on along the minus strand of NZ_CP199913.1, from coordinate 245,160 downwards.
GGCACCGTCGCTGGCCGCGCCACCGAAGCCGAAGGCGGACACGAAGCCACCGACCACGGCCGAGGAGATCCAGTCGGCCTCGAGCGCGTCGAGGGCACCGTCGAGGAGGTCGCCGACGACCAGCGACAACGCGAGCAGGACGAGCCCGGCGACGCCGAGCACGAGGAAGACGGTCACGAGTTCTCCGGGGAAGGGGGACGGGCTCTGGATCGTATCCGCCGGGTCCTGCACCAAACCGTGGTTTGCCGATCCCGCCGGCGGCACCGCGGGCCGTGACGGTCGTCACAAAGTTGCACCACATGGAGAACTAGTGCAAAGATGCACTCCGTGCCCAACCTATGCAGTCCCAACCGCCGCGAGGCCAAGCGCCACCAGACCGCGCTGCGCCTTCAGGAGTGCGGGCTGCGGCTGACCCTGGAGCGGGGCTTCGACGGCTGGACCATCGACGACCTCGCCGTGGCCGCCGACGTGTCGCGCCGGACCGTCTTCAACTACTTCGACGGCAAGGCCGACGTCGTCCTCGGCCCGGGGATCGAGGTCGACCAGGCGAAAGTCGACGCCTTCGTCGCCGGAGGGCCGACCGGGCGGCTGTTCGAGGACCTGATGGCGCTCGCCCACGAGGCCATCCGGGACCGGACCGACGAGCAGCTCATCACCTCGCTGCGCGAAGCGGTCGTCAAGGACAACCGGCTGCTCGTCCTCGTCCACGACCGGCTCGAGGAGGCCGCGACCGGCCTGGTCGAGTGCGTGCGGCAGCGCGAGGGCGAGGACTTCCCGGCCCAGCAGGCGCGGCTGCTGCTGAAGCTGCTGCTCACCTTCTTCGACCACGCCCTCGACCGGACCTCGGCCGACCCCGCCCTGACCTTCACCGAGCACTTCGACGCAACGGTCGCCGACGCGCGGACCGCTCTCGCCTGACCCCTTCCCCACCCCAGTCCTGCCCCGGAGACCCCGGCCGCAGCCCATCCCATCAGGAGACCCCACATGGCCCGCCTGCTCTATCGCATCGGCTCGACCGCCTACCGGCGGTGGCCGTTCTTCATCGCCGGATGGCTGCTCGTCGCCGTCGTCCTCGGCAGCCTCGCGGCCGCCTTCTCCAAGCCGATGACCGACGCCTTCTCCATCCCGGGCATCCCCTCGGAGAAGGCCGCCGACATCCAGCAGGAGCTGTTCCCCGAGTCCGGCGACGCCTTCGACGACGCGTCGGTCAACCTCGTCGTCGCCGCTCCACAGGGCCACACCCTGGCCGAGCCGACGTACCAGACCGCGATCCAGCAGCTGATCGACGGCGTACCCACGCTGCCCCAGACCGGCACCGAGAACCCCGGCCTGGTCGCGCCCGCCGCGGCCGCCGAGGGGATGCCGGCCGCCTTCTCCACCCTCTCTGACGACGGCCGGATCGGCACCATGTCCTTCGAGTGGGACGTCGACTCACCGTCGGACCTGAAGACCACCACCATCGACGACCTCGAGGACCTGCTCGCCGACACCACGGCCGAGACCGGCCTGATCGCCGAGGCCAACGGTCCCGGCATGGCCGTGATGGAGCCGCCGGGCGGCTCGTCCGAACTGATCGGTCTCGGCATCGCGCTCGTCGTCCTGGTGCTCACCTTCGGCTCGCTGCTGGCCGCCGGCATGCCGCTGCTCAACGCGGTCTTCGGCGTCGGCCTCGGCATGACCGGGATCACCGCGATGACGGCGCTGATGGACATCGGCTCCAGCACCCCGATGCTGGCCACGATGATCGGCCTCGCCGTCGGCATCGACTACACGCTGTTCATCCTGGCTCGCTACCGCACCGAGCTGCACCACACGAAGGACCGCGCCCACGCAGCCGGCATCGCCGTCGGTACGGCGGGCTCGGCGGTCGTCTTCGCCGGCCTCACCGTCCTCATCGCGCTCTCGGCGCTGGCCGTCGTACGGATCCCGTTCCTGACCGCCATGGGCCTGGCCGCCGCCGCCACCGTGTTCGTCGCGGTGCTGGTCGCGCTCACCCTGCTGCCCGCGCTGCTCGGCCTGACCAAGTCGAAGTCCTTCGCCGGCCAGGTACGCAAGTACGACCCCAAGCGCGACGAGTACGGCCGGATCCACAACAACGGCGTGCGCTGGGCGCGACTGCTCGCCAAGGCGCCGGTCGCCTGGGCCCTCGGCGTCGTGATCCTGCTGGGTGCGCTGGCCGCCCCGATCTCGCAGATGTACCTCGCGTTCCCGACCGACAGCACCTCCCCGACCGACACCACGCAGCGCAAGGCGTCGGACCTGATGACCGACGCGTTCGGCCCCGGTCGCGAGGGTCCGCTGCTCGTCGTCGTCGACGGCCGCAAGGTCACCGACGACGACCAGCGCCAGGCCGCCTTCGACCGCGTGGTCGAGTGGGCCGCGGGCCAGGACGACGTCAAGAGCGCCGACCTGGTCGCCACCAACGCCGAGCGCGACGCGGACGGCGCCCCGGTCGGGACCGGTACCGGCGCGATGATCCAGATCGTCCCGTCCTCCGGCCCGGACGAGCCGGAGACGCTCGACCTGCTGGAGGCGTTGCGCGACGGCCAGGGCGCGATCGAGGACCAGACCGACACCGTCGTCGGCGTCACCGGCCTCACCGCCATCACCACCGACGTGTCGGACCGGCTCAACGGCGCGCTGCCGATCTACCTCGCGGTCGTCATCGGCCTGGCGTTCGTACTCCTGGTCCTCGTGTTCCGCTCCATCCTGATCCCGCTGACCGCCACCTTGGGCTTCCTGCTCTCGGTGCTGGCCACGCTGGGCGCGACGGTCGCGATCTTCCAGGAGGGCGCGCTGGGGCTGTTCGAGGGCCAGCCGATCGTGAGCTTCATGCCGATCTTCCTGATCGGCGTGGTGTTCGGCCTCGCCATGGACTACCAGGTCTTCCTGGTCACCCGGATGCGGGAGGCGCACGTCCACGGCCTGCCCACCCACGAGGCGGTCATCGACGGCTTCCGCAACAGCGCCCGAGTGGTCACCGCCGCCGCGACGATCATGATCGCCGTGTTCTCCGGCTTCATCCTCGAGGACACCGCCGTCGTGAAGTCGATGGGCTTCGCGCTCGCCGTCTCGATCGTGTTCGACGCCTTCGTCGTACGCATGGTGCTCATCCCGTCGGTGCTCTACCTGCTCGGCGAGAAGGCCTGGTGGCTGCCGAAGTGGCTCGACCGGATCCTGCCCAACGTCGACGTCGAGGGTGAGTCCCTCGAGCGCGACTCGGCACCGGTCCACGTCGGCGCCGACCTCGACGGGGACAAGCAGTTGGCGGGGGTCTGAGGGCTGCAGGTTTCTCAAGGGATGTCGACGAACCTGCACTTCCCAGTTCAAATTTGAACTGGGCAGTGCAGGTTTCGCTGCATCCCTTGAGAAACCGACACCAGGAGCGCTCAGCCGAGGGCGCGCTCGATGTCACCGGAGATCTTGGCCGGCTCGGTGGTCGGGGCGTAGCGGTCGATGACCTGGCCGTCGCGGCCGAGGAGGAACTTCGTGAAGTTCCACTTGATCGCGCCACCGATCAGCCCGCCCTGCTCCTTCTTCAGCCACTGGTAGAGCGGGTGGGCCTGCTTGCCGTTGACGTCGACCTTGGCGAACATCGGGAACGAGACGCCGTAGTTGCGCTCGCAGAAGGCGGCGATCTCGTCGTCGGTGCCGGGCTCCTGGTGGGCGAACTGGTCGCACGGGAAGCCGAGCACGGCGAAGCCGCGGTCGCCGTAGGAGTCGTAGAGCTCCTGCAGGCCCTGGTACTGCGGGGTGAACCCGCACTTGGAGGCCGTGTTGACGACGAGGACGACCGAGCCGTCGTACGACGACAGGTCGACCTCCTGGCCGTCGATCGCGGTGGCCTTGAAGTCGTGGAGGGAGGTCATCCAGCCAGTCTGGCACGCACGCCCCGGGCCCCGGGCTCGGTCAGTCGCGCTCGGCCACGGTCGGCCCGGACGGGGTCAGGCCGGACCAGGCCACTCCCCAGGCGCCGTACGCCGTCTCGGCGAGCGGGCGGCGGTGGCGCTCGCGGTGCTCGCGCTCGGCGTCGCGCTCGGGCACCTCGGCCGGGTTGCCACGCACGCCCACCGCGATGCCGGCGAGGAGCCGCGCGGCGTCCGGGATCCCGAGGGCCGCGGCCGCGCCGTCGTGGTCGAACCCCCCGAACTGGTGGGCGTGCAGGCCCATCGCCCGTGCCTGCAGGGTGATGTGCGCCGAGGCCTGCCCGACGTCGTGGGTCGGGATCAGCACGTCACGCAGCTCGACGCCGTCCTGGCCGAGCTCGACCACGGACAGGAGAACGAGCGAGGCCCGCGGCACCCAGCCGGAGTTGCCGCGGCTCAGGTGGGGCACGAAGGCCGCGTGCTGGGCGCTGCCGCGGGGCGCGACGACGTAGCGCCACGGCTGCCGGTTGCCCGAGCTCGGCGCCCACTGGGCGGCCTCCAGCAGCCGGGTGACCTCGGCGTCGGTGAGCTCATGGTGCGCGTCGAAGACGCTCGGGCTCCAGCGGGACCGCAGCGGCTCGGCGATGTCGACGGGGTTCATGGGGTCGAGTATCGCCAGGGGCAGCAAGGGCCTAGAACCGCAGCCACTCCAGGACCGCCCGCACCCGCCGGTGGTCGTCGGTGTCGGCGGGCAGGTCGAGCTTCGCGAAGATGCTGTTGATGTGCTTGGCGACCGCCTTCTCGGTGACGACCAGCGCCTGGGCGATGCCGGCGTTGGCGCGGCCCTCGGCCATCAGCGCAAGCACCTCACGCTCCCGCTCGGTCAGCCGGTCGACGGGGGTGTCGCGGCGGCGGTCGAGGACGGCGGCGACCACCGACGGGTCGAGGACGGTGCCGCCGCCGGCGACCCGGCGCAGGGCGTCGACGAACTCGGCGACGTCGGAGACGCGGTCCTTGAGGAGGTAGCCGACGGCGCCCTCGCCGCTGGCGAGCAGCTCGCGGGCGTAGAGCTGCTCGACGTACTGCGACAGCACGAGCACCGGGAAGCCCGGGCGCCGGGTCCGGACGGCGATCGCGGCGCGCAGGCCCTCGTCGGTGAACGTCGGCGGCATCCGTACGTCGACCACGGCCGCCTCGGCGCTGGGGTCGTCGAGCGCGTGCTCGAGCTCGGTGAGGTTGTCGACGGCGGCGATCACCTCGAAGCCCTTGGCCTCGAGCAGCTGGGTGAGGCCGGCTCTCAGGAGCGCGTGGTCTTCGGCGAGGACGATGCGCACGGGATCTCCCAGCTGACGACGGTCGGTCCCCCGACGGGGCTTGACACCGACAGCATGCCGTCGAAGGCGGCGAGCCGGGCGGCCACCCCCGGCAGGCCGGAGCCGGTGCGCAGGTCGGCGCCGCCGCGGCCGTCGTCGCCGACCTCGGCCCGCAGCGTGGCGCCGTCGTGGTGCAGGGTCACCCACGACTGCGCGGCGCCGGCATGCTTGGCGGTGTTGGCCAGGCACTCGGCGACCGCGAAGTAGACGGCCGACTCGACCGGCGCCGGCAGCCGGTCCGGTACGTCGAGCGCGAGCTCCACCGGCACCGCCATGTCCAGCGCCAGCGCGGACACCGCGCCGGTCAGGCCGCGGTCGGCGAGCACCGGCGGGTGGATGCCGCGGACCACGTCGCGCAGCTCGCCGAGCGCGGTGGACGACGTACCGCGGGCCTCGTTGATCAGCTTCCGGGCGGCCAGCGGGTCGGTCTCGAAGAGGTCGTCGGCGAGGCCCAGGCTGAGGGACACCGCGGCCAGCCGGGCCTGCGGGCCGTCGTGCAGGTCGCGCTCGATGCGGCGCAGCTCGGCGGCGGAGTGGTCGACGACGACGGCACGGGAGGCGGTGAGGTCGTGGACCCGGCGCACCAGCTCCTCGGTGCGGCCCGGCGAGAGGATGGCGCGATCGACCCAGGAGCGGGCCTGCATCAGCGGGACGGCGGCGTAGCGCCACAGCGGCAGGGTGACGACCGCGATCATCAGCAAGAACACCAGGAACGACAAGACGATGCCGCCGGTCATCGCCCACAGCATCCACAGTAGGTCGCGCCAGGTCGCCGGATCGAGCGCACGGGCCCGCAGCGCGCGCAGCGGACCCGGCGGCGGCGGCAGGTACGGCGCGGGCACCGGCTCCCCCATGACCGTGGCGGCCATCCGCCGGTGGGCGTTCGCGATCAGCCGGCCGAGCGGCAGCACGCCGAGCAGTAGCAGGATCCCGACCCACACGACGGTGAGCACGCTGCTCACCACGATCAGCACGAACACCACGATCACGGGCACGAACAGCAGCACCTGGGCGAGCGCCACACCGGTGACCTTGAGGGAGCCGGCGGGTCGGGTCGGTACGTGCTGCACGACTCCATCCTGACCGACCGGCTCGGATCGCGCAGTGGTGCAGGCACCACCGGCGGACGGGACGCTCCACCCCTGACCGTGCGCCCCCGCGTCGGAAGTCTGGATCCATCTCTCCCACCCCTCTCCCAGGAGTCCTCATGTCCCTCTCGCTGAGTGCGGTGCCCACCCGGGCCGCCCGCTGGAGCGCCACCCATCCGTGGCGCGCGATCGGCGCCTGGCTGGCGTTCGTCGTGGTCGCGGTCGGGCTGGCCGCCACCGTCTCCACCAACGACGTCCAGGACGCCGACTACCGGGTCGGCGAGTCCGGCCGGGCCGAGGCCATGGTCGAGCAGGCGGGTCTCGACCGGCCGCCGTCCGAGAGCGTGCTGATCCGCGCCCGGTCGGGCCGGTTGGACACCGCAGCCGGTCGGGCCGCGGCGGCCGAGATTGCCGAGCGGATGCGGATCGCGCCCGGCGTGGCGGGGGTCGGGGACGCCGTACCGAGTGCCGACGGGGCGGCCCTCCTCCTCCCCGTCGAGCTGACCTCCGACGACGTCGACGCCGCACCGCTGCTCGCGGTGACCGCCGCCGTCCAGAAGGCGCACCCAGACCTCGAGGTCGCGCAGGCGGGCGACGTCACCATCGACGAGGCGATCAACGACCGGGTCGGCGAGGACCTGCACTCCGCGGAGTTCATCAGCCTGCCGATCACGCTGGTGCTGATGCTGCTGGCCTTCGGTGCGCTGATCGCCGCCGGGCTGCCGGTGCTGCTCGCCGCCACCAGCGTCGCCGCGACGATCGGCATCAGCGCGCCCATCTCGTGGCTGGTCCCGGCCGAGTCGACGGTGCTCAGCATGATCGTGCTGATCGGCATGGCCGTCGGCGTCGACTACTCGCTCTTCTACCTCAAGCGGGAGCGTCAGGAGCGCGCCGCCGGCCGTACGACGCTCGACGCGGTCGCCATCGCCGCCGAGACCTCGGGCCACGCGATCCTCGTGTCCGGCGGCGCCGTGATCGCCGCGCTGGCCGGGCTGTTCGTGCTCTCCGACGTCACCTTCGACTCGCTGGCCACCGGCGCGATCCTCGTCGTCGCGGTCGCCGTCCTCGGCTCGATCACGGTGCTGCCGGCCCTGCTGGTCAAGCTCGGCCGCTGGGTCGACCGGCCCCGGCTGCCACTGCTGTGGCGGCTCACCCGGCGGGTCCCGTCGGGCACGATCAGCGGCCGGGTGCTCGGCCCGGTGGTCCGCCACCCCGTCGTCGCGCTGGTCGTCTCCTCGGTCGGCGTGGTCGCGCTCGCCGTACCCGCCTTCGGCTTGAAGACCCACCAGGCCAGCATCGAGACCCTGCCCACCGACATTCCCGCCGTGCAGACGCTGCGCGCGATCACCACGGCGTTCCCCGCCGAAGGCACCGCCGCGCAGGTCGTCGTCACCGGCGCGCCGGAGGACGAGGCGGGGCCCGCGTTGGAGCGGCTCACCGCCGCCGCCGGCCGGGACGGCTTCGTCACCGACGGCGTCCAGGTGCGCACCTCCGCGGACGGCGCCACGTCGGTCGTCGACCTGCCGCTGCCCTACGAGGAGTCCGACGACCGCGCCACCGCGGCCATCGAGCGGCTGCGCTCGACCCTCGCCCCGGCGGCACTCGACCGGCTGGGGCAGGACAGCTCGTGGGCGGTCGGCGGCGGCGCGGCGGAGTCGCTGGACCACCAGCAGCAAAGGGACCAGCGGATGCCGTGGCTGCTGGGCTTCGTGCTGCTGCTGACCATGGTCATGATGGTGCTGGCCTTCCGCAGCGTGCTGCTCGGGCTGGTCTCGACGGTGCTCAACCTGGCGTCGGTGGGCGTGGCCTTCGGCCTGCTGTCGATCGTCTTCCAGCACGGGGTCGGCGCGGACCTGCTCGACTTCACCAGCCCCGGCTTCGTGATCGAGTGGATCCCGATCTTCGTGCTCGTGGTCCTGGTCGGGCTGTCCATGGACTACCACGTGTTCGTGCTCAGCCGGATCCGCGAGCTCGTCGACCGCGGCCTGCCCGCCCGCGACGCCGTCCACCGCGGCATCGCCGACACCGCCGGCGTGGTCACCAGCGCCGCCGCGGTGATGGTCTCGGTGTTCGCCATCTTCGCGACGCTGTCGATGATGGAGATGAAGATGATGGGCGTCGGGCTGTCCGCCGCGATCCTCATCGACGCCACCGTGATCCGGCTGGTCGTCCTGCCCGCCGTGCTGGTGCTGCTCGGCGAGCGGGCCTGGCCGCGTCGGGCCCGCCGCTCGGCGACCACCGCGGCCGCCGCGCCCGAACCGGCGCTGGTCCGGTGAGTCGGACCTCAGGTGGTGAGCTGCCCCGCATCCAGGCTCGCCTCGTCGGCGGCACGGCGACCATGGAGCCGGCCCAGGTGGTCGTAGCCGCCCCGCAGCGAGGACTCCCTCAGCGAGTCGCCGTACCGCTCGGTGACGAAGTCCTGCACCGCCTCCTCCCGTGCCCGCAGGACCGGCAGCGCGGACACGACGCCCTCCTCCCCGAGCGCCGAGGCGTTGACCACCTCGAGCCGTTGCGAGATCCGGTCGGCGTAGGCGATGAGGAAGGACGAGCGGAACGACGCACTGCGCGCGCGACGGCCGGCGGCGCCGCGGCCGGCGTCGGCCATGGCCCGCTGCGCCTGGATGAGCAGGGAGGTGAAGAGCAGCTCCACGACGGCCAGGTCGTCGGCGTGCCCGAGCACACTGCTCATGTGCCGGCCGGTGAGGTAGACGGCACGACACCGATTGGCCGCCGCGACGACGCTGAGGAGCATCGACTTGGCGTCGGCATAGGGCGCGTCGATCGGGATCCGGGTCATCCGGGGCACGTCGCCCGGGTCCGGGTGGTCGAGAAGAGCCTGATCGATCGCGTGGCGGGTCATCAGCTCCTGGGCCTTGGCGGTGAAGGTGGCCGCCTCCTCCTCGAACTCCGTGGCCTCCGCCTTGGCCAGCAGCTTGCGGACGCGGTCGAGCAAGGGGTGCTGCCCGAGACCGCGCAGCGGTGCCCCGACGGTGACCGTCGATGCCGGAGCGCCCGGCGGCGGGACCAGGACGTCGAGCGAGCCGAGGCGCGCCGCGACCCGCGCGAACACCACCACCTCGCGGTGAGCCTCGGTCCGGGTCAGGCTCTCCCGCTCACGCCATTCGGTCAGCCACGGTCCCCGCGTCGACAGGGTGCGGCCGCCGAGCGAAGCGACCTGCTGTGCCCACCTCGCATCCAGCGCCTGACCGGTCCGCTCGTCATGGTCGACGTGGATGACCAGCTCGCAGAGCCGGGCGAGCAGCGCGCTCGTCTCGATCCGGATGTGCCGGCGCAGCTCGACCGGCTGCCATCCTCCGGCCCACAGTTCGCCGACCAGCTCGACCAGCAGGCTCTGCGCCTGGTCGTCGACCAGGCGCGCCGGATGGGTCTCCAGCTCGCGCATCGTCGCCGGCAGCCGATGGACGTCGGCATCGCCGGCGAGGAACGCGCTCAACCACAGCGTCCGCACGACCTGATGGTCCGGAGTCGGGCGGGGCTGCTCGGCGTACCCGAACGGGCCTGCATCGCCCCGCTCACCCCTGCTCCGCGGCGTGCCCCGCCGCGCCTTCTGGCGCGCCTTGGCAGCCCGGCGCGCCTGGTTGTTCTTTCCCACTGTCCAGCCCCTCGGTGACGCATGTCGTCGGTCGGGCCCATCACATCAGATGTCGCCCATCGCCGGATCGTCCCTCCACAGGGAGCCGGGCCCACCCGCTGGCGGACCGCCTCCGCGGCTCCCCACCCGTGCTCATCTACGGACGGGCGTGTAGCCCTGGACCGCCAGCCAACTCCGGGCCCGGCCGCGTTGGCGGTCGTTCGAGAACGCGAACCACCGGACCAGGTGGTCTGGCTCCTCGGCCAGAGCGTCCTTGAAGCGACGAAACGGTGCCCGTCCCGACAAGGCACGGCTCAGCCTGTCCGCAAGGCGGCGATCGTCGAGGCGATCGATGAACCCCTCCATGTCGCGGAACCCGTCGCGGGAGCCTTCGCAATGCACCCACAGCCACCGGTCGGGATCGTTGTCGTCCTCATCGATCTCGCCGCTCTCGCGGCCGTACTCGAGGGAGGACTGAGTCCAGACCTCGCCGCTCGCCAGGTCGATCCGGCCTCCGCCGTACATCGGATCGCCCTCGAGGATCATCGAGAGCTCTTCGAGGTCGACAGCCAACGACCGCAGCATCGAGGTGGGTCCGGTGCCGTCGGCTGCTTCGAGGGCGGCGACGAGCTCGGCGTCTCCGTCCCAGTCACGCTCCGCGAGCCGAGCCACGCAGGTGGCAGCAGGCCCGGCAGCCCGATCGACGCCTGTACGCAAGGCCGTGACCAGTCCGTCACCGATCAGCTGCAGCGCGTCCTCGGGCCAAGGATCCTCGGCCAGCAGGGAGACCAGCGCGGCGCTGTCGCCGGCGTACACCAGCCCTCGCAACCGGGTGTGCAGGTCACGCTCCTCCATGGGCCATCTCCATCCTGTTCAGATCAGTGCTTTCGCAGCCGGGTGGCCTACCTGAGCCCCGGCAAGAAGTCGCCGCCCCCTCCGGGATGGCGTCGGCGCCCTCCGCGCCTAGCGCCCGGCGAGCGCCGGCTGCGCGATCTTGTAGCGCCGCTCGACCAAGCTCACCACACGGGCCAGGGCCGGGCTCATCGCCTCGGCGTTCGTGCTCCGGAAGTCGACGACCTCGGCGTCCAGCGCCTCCACCGGCTGCGCCAGCGTGCCGCGGACGGCCGAGGCGAGCTCCGCGGCGAACTTCGGGGGGATCGCGTTGCCGATCATCGTCGCCACCTCGGCCTTGTTGCCGACGAACCGGAAGCTGTCGGGGAAGGTCTGCAGGGCCGCCGCCTCCCGGAGGGTGAGCGTGCGGTCCTCGGTCGGGTGGACGAACTCCCGCGTCGCCGCTCCGGTGATCGCCTTCGACGGCTCGTCGGCCCGCAGTCGGCGAAGCCCGATCGGCGCCCCGCCCCGCCGCTCGGTCGGCATCCCGTCGCGCACCCGGCGGTTGGCCCGCGCCGCCCAGCTCTGGTGCTGCAGATGCTCGGGCAGATCGCGCATGGTCTGCCCCGGCCGGAGCGCACGGATGCGCGCCAGCTCCAGCTCACCCGGCTCCCGCGCCGCCGCCCACCGGTCGTCGGGATGGACCGACACCCGCGCCAGGGCCTCGGCCGCCGTCGCCGTCGCCGGCAGCCCGGCACCCACGCGCCAGACCCCCGGGGCTCCCGACGCGCTGTTGGTCGGCGTCATGCGGCCGGGCCGGCGACCGAGCGCCGCGATCACGATCACCCGCTTGCGCAGCTGCGGCACGCCGAAGTTCGCGACGTTCAGCTTCTCCAGGCCGATGACGTAGCCCGCCTCGATCAGCGGGTCGAGCAGGTCGACGACGAACCTGCCCTCGGATGCGGTCAGGAAGCCCTCCACGTTCTCGAAGACGACGACCGGCGGCCGGACCTCCGCCGCCAGGCGCGCGTACCAGCCCACGAGCGTGTTGCGTACGTCGCCGTCCGCCCGCGTCCCCGCCGACGAGAACCCCTGGCAGGGCGGCCCGCCCGCCATCAGGTCGGGCGCACTCCCGCCGCTGGCGCGCACGATCTCGGCGGCCGACAGGTCCCGCACGTCGATCTCGGCGAAATCGTGTCCCGGGAAGTTCGCCCGATACGTCGCCGCCGCCGGCCGCCACACGTCCGACCCGAGCCGCACGTCGAAGCCCCGCTCGGTGAGACCGCACGCCAGCCCGCCCGCGCCGCAGAACAGGTCGACTGCGCGCAACGGGTCCGAGGACTCCCCGGGCCGCGCCGGGGGGAGGTGCATGGCGCTCACCCTATCGACGGGCGCCGACCCCGGTCCGGAGCATCTCCGGGAGGTCGCGAACCAGTCAGCCGCCTGTCGTGGCCCCGCGCAACGTACTCGCCACCAGCGGCGGCTCGACCAGGTGGTGCGTCGTGCGGTCCTGGAACTGTGCGGCGACACGCAGCACCACGGCGTCGTCGAACGGCCGGCCACCGAGGTGCAGTCCCACCGGCAGACCGGCATCGGTCAACCCCATCGGGATCGACATGGCAGGGAACCCGACAGCGTTCCAGTACCTGGTGTGGATGGCCGCGACGATCGAGTCGAAGGACAGGCCGTCCAGCTGCGGGGGCGGCAGCAGACAGCTCGGGTGCAGCACGACGTCGACCTCCTGGAAGACGTCGTGCGCCGCCCGCAGGCCCACCCGCCGCACTCGCTGGGACTGGAGGTAGTCGGCCGCCGACGTCATCACACCGTACGCCGCCGCCATCCGCGTCGGCTCGCCGTAGTCGTCCCACTGCGAGCCGAGGGTCTCACGGTGATAGGCGAACGCCTCGGCGGTCAGGCCCACGGCCGTGACGACGGTCATCTCCTCGTACATCGGCAGCCGGCACGGCACCACCGTGGCGCCGGCCGCCTCGAAGACCGGAAGCGCCTCGGCGAACAGGCGCGCGATCTCCGGGTCGCAACGCGGGTCGTCGCTGAGGGAGTGGTCGACGCCGACCCGGACGCCCTCGAGGGGGCGCTCGACCTCGGCCAGATAGTCGCCGACCGGGCGACGTACGGACGACGGGTCGCGCGGGTCGTGGCCCGCGATCGCGCTCAGCACCGCGGCACAGTCCCGCGCGCTCCTGGCCATCGGACCGATGGCGTCGTATGTCCACGCCAAGGGCACGCAGTCGTTCTTGGGCACGAGACCGAAGGTCGGCTTGAGACCGCTGATCCCGCTCCAGGCCGACGGGAGCCGAACACTGCCTCCCGTGTCGGTGCCGAGACCGGCGAGGAAGAGCCCTGAGACCACCCCGTTGCCGGTGCCGGAGCTGGAGCCGCCGGGCCAGCGCTCCAGGTCGAAGGGGTTCCTCGGCGTCGGGAACCCCTTGCTCGGGTCCGGAGCCCCCAGCGCATACTCCATGGTCGTGGTCTTCCCGACCACGACCGCGCCCGCAGCCCGCAGCCGCTGCACAACCGGAGCGTCACCCCGGTCGCCGTACGACCGGTCCAGCACCAGGCTCTGAGCGGTGGTCTGCGCGTCGGACGTCGTGATGATGTCCTTGATGCCCACCGGGATCCCGTGCAGCGGGCCTCGCTCCACCCCTTCGGCCAGCTCGCGGTCACGTTGCTCGGCGGCCGCCAGCGCCTCGTCGAACAAGGGGGTCACGTAGGCGCCGATCAGCGGGTCCAGTCGCTCAGCGCGGCTCTGCACACGACGGGTCAGGTCGACAGCGCTGAGCGTGCCCGCGCGGAGGTCGGCCGCGGCCCGGGCTATCGAGAGCGGAAGGCCGTCGACGTCCGACACCTGCCGGCACGTCGCGGCACCCTCATCGCGCTCCATGGCGTCCTCCTTCCTCAGCCGTCCGCACCTCCGGCGAGAACGACAGCTGGGGCTCGTCGTCCGTGGTGGTCGCGACGGCGTACAGCGTCTCGACCATCGCACGGTGAGCGGGGTACGCCGTCGCGAGCTGGGCCACCTCCTCCTCGCTCAGCCGCAGACCCGCGGCGTCCAGCAGGTGACGCACGGCCGACTCCTCTCGACCCGTCACGATGCCGCGCCGTCCCGGTCCGCGCCCGGAACCGGACACTGGAACACCAGTCCGGGCTCCAGCTCCACGGCGTCCGCGACGACATGTACCAGCGCCGCCAGGCCCTGCAGCCGAGGGAGGTCGGCACGGACGACCGCCCGCGCCGCGGCGTCTCCTTGAATCGCCGCCGACTCCCAAGCGAGATCGATGACAGTTGTCGGGTCAGGCATGAGCTGCTCCTTCCGCGAGCGCAGGCGTGGCGAGATGCCACGGCGTCTGGGACTGGTACCGGTCCGCCGCGGCGAGCAGGAGGTCCTCCTCGAACCAGCGGCCGGCGATCTGGAAGCCGAACGGCATGCCTTCGCCGCTGAAGCCGATCGGCACGTTCACGACCGGGTTGCCGACACCGCTCCAGTAGTTGGTGAAGACACTCGCGTACAGCTTGGCCTGGTCGAATCCCTCGATCTCCGGGGCGATGCTCGTCACGGGCGCCGAGATGATCAGGTCCACGTCCTCGAACATCGCGCACAGCCGCTGCTGAGCGAGCCGACGCACCTTCTGCGCCTGGATATAGTCGGTCGCGCTGAAGACCGACCCCGCGACGAGCGCGGAGCGCACGGACGTGCCGAAAGCGTCCCACTGGCTGGCGAGGTTCGCGCGGTGGTAGGCCAGCGCCTCGCAGTTCCAGGTGATGATGGTCGCCGCCGTCACCTCGTCGTACAGCGGGACGGTGACCTCGCTGATCCGCGCACCAGAGGACGTGAGCTCGCCGATGGCCGCGTCGAAGACCGCCGCCAGGTCCGGGTGGACGTGATCGCCGTCGAGGTTGCCGCGGTCGACGCCCACCCGGAGCGCGCGACCGTCGAGGCCGGTCCCGAACGGCGTGTCGACCCGACGCGGCGCGTCACCGGCCATCGCGGCGAGCATCAGGGCCGCGCCACCGACGTCACGCGTCATCGGTCCGAGGACGTCGAGCGAGTTGCCGAGCGGAATGACGTCGCGCTTGTCGATCAGGCCGTAGGTGGGCTTGAGGCCGGTCGTCCCGCAATAGGACGACGGGATCCGGATGCTTCCCCCGGTGTCGCTCCCGACGGCGCCGAGGAACATTCCCGCGGCGACGCCGGCCGCGCTCCCGGAGCTCGATCCACCGGCCCATCGCGCCGGGTCCCAGGGGTTGCGCGGATAGGGGAAGGGCTTCGTCTCGTCAGGGATCCCGAGGGCGAGCTCCATCGTCGAGACCTTGCCGGTGATCACCGCGCCGGCCTCGCGCAGCCGTGCCGCGACCGGCGCGTCGCGGCGCCGGGCCCACGCGGGGTTCACGGCGGTGGTGTTGCCGGTCGTCGGCCCCTCCTCGGTCAGCACGATGTCCTTCATCCCGATCGGCAGGCCGTGCAGCGGACCACGGTCGACACCCCTGCCCAGCTCGTCGTCGGCACGTTCCGCAGCAGCTCGCGCCTGCTCGGGGAACCGATCGACGTAGACGCCGAGGACCGCGTCCAGGGCGTCCGCTCGGGCGGTGCATGCCTCGAGCAGCTCGACGCTGCTGTAGGCGTGCGAGCGCAGACCTCGCGCCGCTTCGCTGATCGTTGCTGGGATCGTCTCCACGTTCATGACTCCTTCGGTTTCGGCAGCGGCCGCACGAGATCTAGTCGTGGGCCGGGGTGAGCACGGCGTCGGTCGACGCGGGTCGCGATGGCCCCGCGTCGTCCCCGCCCGGGGAGGAGCGCCGGCGCCGATGGGACTGCTTGACCGCTCGCTGCCGCTCGCCCGCCAACGCGACGGCGAGGATCAGCGCGGTCCCGTTGAACACGGCGCTGAGCCACTGCACGCTGGTGACGAACTGCAGTCCCTGAACACCGGTGGCGAGCACGTAGATGGCGAGGAGCGTTCCCCACACGTTGAACCGGCCGGGCTTCAGCTGGGTCGAGCCGAGGAACACCGCGGCGAAGGCCGGCAGCAGCAATGAGGCGCCGAAGGTGAGCGACGGCCCGGACAGGGACGCATAGAGGACGCCCGCCAGGCCGCAGATCGTCCCGGAGACGACCAGCGACACGAACGTCCAGCGGCCGACGGCGACACCGGACAGGCGGGCCGCCTCGGCGTTGCTGCCTGCGGCGTACATGTAGCGACCGGCGGGCGTGCGTTCGAGCAGCCACCAGACGAGGGCAGCCAGGACGATCAGGTAGACGACGACGATCTGAAACCCGCCGACCTGGCGTTGGGTGAGCATCGTCCACGTGGCGGAGACCGGCGGGAACGGCTGGCTGCCGTCGGTGACGATCGTCTGGACCGCGCCGATCAGCGTGGCCGACCCGAGCGTCGCGATGAACGAGTTGACCCGCAGCCCGACCACCACGATCCCGTTGAAGACGCCGACCAGCGCCCCGGCTCCGACGGCCAGCAGCACGGCCCAACCGAGGGGAACGTCGTGCTGGGTCTGCATGATGGCGACCAGGACCGCCGAGAGGTTCACGTTCGCTCCCACGGAGAGGTCGAACGCTCCGGCGACCATCGGCACGAGTACGGCGAGCGCCAGCATGCCGACGATCGCCTGCTGCGCGGCGAGGAAGTGGACGGTGTCCATCGTGAGGAAGAGATCCGGCGTCCACAGGCCGAAGACGACGGTGAAGACCGCCAGCAGGTACAGCCCGCTGAACCGGTCGAACCCGAGGTTCCGGGCGTTGGGGATGTGGGTCATGCCAGGTCCTCCAGTGAGTGCTCGAGACAGGCTCGGGTGATGGACTGCGCCGTGATGTCCCGGTGGGTCAGCTCGGTGCCGGGTCGCCCGTCGCGCATGACGATCACCCGGTCGCACAAGGCCGCGAGCTCCTCGACATCGGTCGAGGCCACGACGACCGCGGCCCCCTCCTCGGCTGCGTCGACGACCCGTTGGTGCAGGACCGCCTTGGCGCCGATGTCGACGCCCTGGGTCGGCTCGTCCAGCAGGAGGACCGACGGGCGGGCCCGGAGCCAGCGAGCGAAGATGACCTTCTGCTGATTACCGCCGCTGAAGGCGGCGATCGGCGTCTCGGCCCCGTGGGCCGGACGGATCGACAGCTCCGCGAACCAGCGGTCGCTCTCACGCCGCTCGATCGATCGCCGCAGCCCGAGGCGCCGCCAGAAGGGCGCCAGGTCGACGACGGTGAGGTTCTCCCGTGCCGACAGCTGGGGCAGTGCGGCCGAGGCCGCTCGGTCGGGCGGCACATAGGCCATGTCTGCGGCGATCGAGGCGCGCGGCCGCGCCGCCGGCACCTCTCTGCCGCGCACCCGGACCTCGCCGGCCTCCCGGCCGGCCGCGCCGAAGATCGCAGCGAGCGCCGTCTCCCGGCCGGACCCGGTGATGCCGGCGATGCCCACGATCTGCCCACCGTGGACGGCCAGGTCGAGTCCCGCGACGTTCTCGCAGACGAGCGCCCTCACCTCGAGCACCGGCGACGTGCGCCGGTCCGACGATCCTCGCCGTTCTCGCAGACGCTCGTGCGCAGCGGCGACACCGGCGGTGCCCGAGCCGACGAGATGGTCGACCACGTCCTTGCGGGTCATGCCCGTGAGGGTCCCGTCGGCCACGCGAACGCCGTCCCGCAGCACCGTGACGGTGTCGCAGAGCTCGAGCACCTCCTCGATCCGGTGACTGACATACAAGACGCCAACGCCCGCGGCCGCGACGTGCTTCACCGTGCGGTGGAGCCGATGCACCTCGTCGTCCGGCATGGTCGCGGTGGGCTCGTCCAGCACCAGCAGACGCGGGGGGTGCGTGGCGTCCTTCCGGAGCGCGCGTGCCACGGCGACCGCGGTCCGTGCCGCCGGACTGAGATCGTCCACCAGCAGGTCGGGATCGATGTCGAGATCGACGGCGGACAGCGCCTGTGCCACCTCCTGCCGTGCGGCACGCCGCCGGATCGTCCCGAGACTGGTCGGGAAACCGCTGCCGAGGCTGAGGTTGTCGAGCACGCTGAGGCCGTCGACGAGGGCGAGGTTCTGATGCACGAACCGGCAGCCGTGGCCGTACGACGCGTCGGCGTCTCCCGGCTTCAGCTCCTCGCCGCCGACGATCACCACACCCTCGTCGGCGGCGTGGTAGCCGGCGAGGATCTTGATGAAGGTGGACTTCCCCGAGCCGTTCTCCCCCATGAGCGCATGGATCTGCCCCGCGGCGATCGAGAGATCGACATCGCTCAGCGCCTGGGTCGCGCCGAAGGACTTGGTGACACCGGTCGCGACGAGTGCTGCTGCACTGCTCACTTGGTCAACCCCTGGCGTCGTCGGGTTCTCACGGGTCCCGTCACCGGCCGGACGCGGCCGGGTCCCAGAGCTTCCTGAACTGGTCTTGGAAGTCGGCAGGGACGTCGTGGGAGTTCGAGACCTCGAAGTCCACGTCGGAGGTCAGCAACTGCATCGGCATGCCGAACCCGTCGGCGGGGAAGTCCATCCCCTCCGCGTCACGCAGGGCGATGTCCAGGATCATCCAGGCCGCGTAGTGCAGCGGGTTGCCGGTCAACGCCGCGACGTCTCCGCTGTCGACCGCGGCCAGGGTCTGCGCATCCGCGTTCTCCGCCGCGATCTTGACCTTGTCGGCGAGGCCGGCACTCGCGAGCGCCGCGGGCAGCGCGGTGACGAAGCCTGCGTGCGAGGACACGACGTAGCCGACGCCGGGCTGGCTGCGCACCTGGGAGACCACCGACTGCACGACGCCTCCGCTATTGGCCTCGTCGATGGTGTTGTTGACGTCGGTGACCTGGCAGGAGGAGCACTTCTCGCTCACGGTGTCGGCGAAGGCGTCTGCGAAGATCTTCAGGCTGGGGAAGTCGTCCACCCGCTGGAGCAGCGCCTTGCCCGTGCCCTTGGAGTCCGCGATGAACCAGTCGGCGAGAGTCCGGCCGGCGTCCTCCGACAGCTCCCGTCCGGCGACATTGGCGATGACGGTGTCGTTGAGCTCCACCTGCGCCAGGTAGCTCGCGATGATCTTCACCCCGGCGTTGCGGTAGTCGGAGACGACGTTGCCCCAGCCGGCTTCCTCCGGAACGCCGGTGAGCGCGACGTAGTCGGGGTCGTACCGCAGCGCCTGGCGCATCGCGGAGACGAGCGTGGATGGGTCGGCGGAGCGGTACGAGATCTCCCGGTAGTTCCAGCCGACCGCGGTCACTGCCTCCTCCATGGCCTCGCCGATGATCGAGCACGAGGGGATGTCGCACGAGAACCAGATGAAGGTCTTGCCGGTGGCCGGCTTCTCCGCGAGCGGCTCGGAGACGGTGATCTCCGCCGGCGTCTGCTTCGACGCCTCGACCGCGGCCTTCACCTCGTCCAGCGCGGTCGCGTCCAGTGAGCCCGTCCCACCCGACGCTCCGGAGCCTCCACATGCAGCAAGGCACAGCACTGCGGCGAGAGCCAGGGCGGAGACGGCGCCACGGCGCTGGATGATGCGAGTCATGAGCTCTCCCTCGGAACATTGATCGACGCCCATGGCCCCTGCCGCGACGTCAAATCCTGATGATGATCGGAATCATCCGAAGGGTCGCGGCGAAGGTCAACGAGTCACGGGGCCTTCCACGGCACCCGCGCGCCATTCGGATCGGGTGGTGCGCGATTCGGATACAGCCGGACGGTCCGGGCAGCCGCGGACAGCCCTGCTCTACCGCGCGGGCTCAGGTTCAGAAGCGGCGCAGCGTCGCCGAGGGCGCCTCGCCGAACCGCTCGCGGTACGCGCAGGCGAAGCGACCCATATGCACGAAGCCCCACGCCGCAGCCGCTTCCCGCACCGTCGTCTCACCAGGACGTGCCTGCTCGAGGCCGGCGCGCACGCCTTCGAGGCGGATGGTTCTGAGATAGTCCATCGGCGGTTGGTCGGTGAGCCGCTTGAAACCCTCCTGCAGGGTCCGAGTGCTGACGTGGACCGCTGCGGCGAGCGTCGTCGTGGACCACTGCTCGGCGGGGCTCGAACGGAGCAGCTCGATCGCGCTGCGCACACCACCGGTCGAGACCCGCGGCTGCTCGAACGGCGCGCGGGCCGGGCATCCGTTCTGGCTCAGCACCAGCAGCTCCAGCACCAATGCCTCGAGATGACTGGCCAACGTCACGTGCGAGACCACGCTCGTTATCTGGCCGCCCTCCTGGTGGCGGTCGAACTCGCGCTGAAACAGCCACAGCACGTCACGCCAGCGGCTGGCCATCGGGTCGCGCAAGTCGATGAAGGACTGCATCTCGACGGGCATGGCGACGGAGCTGTCGAGCAGGATCCTCGCCTGATGCTGGAGCGCGTCGGCCGGGATCATGACGCAGAGCTGCTGCACCGGGCCGCGCCACGTCGTCTCGGCCAGGCGTCCGGGCGCGAACACCACGGCCTCGCTCGCCCCGATCCGCCGCAGGCCGGTGCGCCCGTCGCGCACCTCGAGGGACCCCACGACGGGGAGGAGCACGTGGTAGTTCTCCACCTCCGTGGTCAGCCGGGCAGTGTGCGTGCAGCCGAGCTGCCCGACGGTCACGCGACTGAGGCGGAGCGAATCAGACACCAGCTGGAACGAGGCCGAGCGATCCACCTCGATCTCGGTCGCCTCGTACACCTCTGCGATCCTGGCTCGCGCAGACTCGACGTCAGGTGCATCGAAGTGCAGCACGTCACCTTGCCGCGCACCTCGGAATGCGTCCGCCCCCAACGTCGCACCACCTCTTCAGCCTGGCCTGGACCCGAGTTGGTCGTTCATAGTAGGAGACCCGGCCGTCGACAGGCGGCGGTTCTGCTGGGCGAGGTCCCTGCAAGACGATCCAAGCCGACCACCGTACGAGACGCGACCGGGCATGCGGAACCCCTGAGCAGAGCTCCACCGGGCCATGACCCTGCCCGGGGAAGGCTCGTCGAGGGCCGACTCGCCGAGGAAGGCGCAACAGCGCCGACTCTTGTCGAGCCCGCTCCTTCTGCAGGATGAGGTCGACGCCGCCGGTGCCGCGGACCAGGGCCTTGTCGCCGGTCCCATGGAGAGAGCCGGTGGCTTGTTGTTGGGGTCGCGGACGCCGAAGGTGATCGGCTCGCCGTGGACCAGCGGGATGATCGCGTGGGCCTTGGTGTCGTTGTCCTTGATCGCCTCGAAGGCGGGCGTCATCGAGGAGCACCTCGTCCCCACCCGCCGTCACGAACATGGGCGGAAACCCGGCGAGATCTGCGAACAGTGCGTTGACATGTGGATCTTGCGGGGAGCCCATCTCACCGAGGAACATCGACGTCATCATCTCGAGCACCGGTCGGCTGATCAGGGCGTCCGACTCGGCATTGGCATCCACCGATTGCCCTTGATGGAGAATGTCCACCCACGGTGAGAACAGCACCAGACCGGCGAGCGCACGCTCACCCATGGCCACGGCAAGACCGAGCGCGAGGTTCGCCCCCGAGGAGTCGCCGGCCACGACCAGACGAGATGCAGCAACGCCGTGGCTGTCGTCCAGCCAACGAACTGCAGCGACGGCGCTCTCGAGTTGAGCTGGATACGGGTTCTCGGGCGCGAGCGGGCTACGCAGCCGACAGGCGGGGCTGCTGTCCGGCGGCGAGCAGCAACTTCTCTCCCTCGCCTGCGCCCTGACCCTCAACCCTCGCCTGCTCCTCATCGATGAGATGACCATCGGGCTCGCGCCCAGTGTCATTCGGGACCTGACCGCCATTGTGAAAGAGGCTCGAGGTCTCAGAGCGTGTGCTCAGCGATCGTCCGCAAGTGCTCCAGCGTGATGGCCCATGCTGCTGACGCGGGGGCGATGAGCGTGAAGTGGTCGCCGTCGACCTCGACCAACTCGGCGACGCCGCCGGCTGCCCGGGTCGCAGCCACATAGGAGCGCGATTGCGCGAGCGGGACCATGTCGTCGTCCCGAGCGTGGATGCACCACACGGGGATGTCGAGCGGCGCCTGCGCGATCGGGTCGAGGACGACGTCGGCCGGGCCCGGAGGGCGACCGAGGAACCGCTCGACCGCCCCGCCGCCGAGGCCGTCGACGTACGCCGCCTTCAGGTCGAGTACGCCGGCCTGGGCAACGACATGGGTCAGTCCGACATCCTGTGTGGCGGCCCAGGCCACGAGGTGACCGCCTGCGGAATGCCCGATCGCCACCACGACCTCGGCCTCGAGAGGGCACGCTGTGATGGCCGAGCGGACGTCGTCGAGCGTGTCCGCAGGACCGGTGCCGCGGCGGTACTCGATCGCCCAGACCGCCCATCCGGCCGCGACCAGGCTCGGGACCAGCGGCCGGGCGTATTCGATGCCGTACTCCGGTTTCCAGAAACCGCCATGCACGAGCACCGCCACACCGCGCTGCTCCCCGTCAGGCAGCGTGAGCTCGGCGAACTGCGCCGGGTGCTCGCCGTACCGATGCGCGCCCACGAGTTCGTCGACTCAGCTCACGTTGCCTGTGCGGCCGTTGTTGGATGATCCGATCCCCATCCACGCGAACGGCTCTGTTGAGCGCTCACCATCCGTAGCTGTCCAGGAGAACAGACGGAGAACGTCGACGGCTTGCTGCACCTTCTCTTCAGGCAACGTCTCGGAGAGGTCGATCAGCCCCTCACGAATCCCGGTCACGACCTCATGGTAGGTGACGCATTGCGAGACGACCGGAAGCAAGGATGGGCTCATCATTTCACTTCTTTGACGTACCTCGCGACAGTGACCTAGGTTCCGGAACGTGTCCACCGACGAGATCGACGCCCGTCCCGGCAGCACCACGTCGCTGCTGTTGACGATCATCGGCGCGCACCTGCGCGAGCAGGGGAGATGGCTGCCGTCCACGGCGTTCGTCGCCCTGATGGAGGCGATCGACGTCCCGGCCGCCCGGACCCGAACTGCGCTCACCCGGCTCAAGAACAAGGGGATGCTCGTCGCGGAGACCCGGTCCGGCCTCGCCGGCTGCCACCTGCCGGATGCGGCGATCCCAGGGCTGGAGCGGGGCGACGCCCGGATCCAGCAACCGCGACTGATGGCCGACGACGAGCGCTGGTTCGTGCTCTCGTTCTCCGTCCCCGAGGAGAACCGCGACGTGCGCCACCAGCTCAAGCGCCGGCTCAAGTGGATCGGCTGCGGATCGGTGGCCGGTGCCCTGTGGATCGGACCGGCACACCTGGTCGAGGAGGCGGAGGAGATCGTCGAGGACCTCGACCTGGTGGGCCGCGTGACGGTCTTCATGGTCGACGAGCTCCGCGGCGCGACCGAGCCGCGAGTGGCGGTTGCGCGGTGGTGGGACCTCGACACGATCCGCGGTCTCCACGACGATTTCCTGCACACGCACGAGGCGTCGCCGGGCGCGTTCCGCTCCGACCCGACCCCGCTCAACGCCTTCCGGATCTGGACCCGCGCGCTCGATGCGTGGCGACCGATCACCGGCATCGACCCGGGCCTTCCGGCGTCCGTGATGCCCGAGGACTGGCCCGGCACCCGGAGCATCCCGCTCTTCCTGCAGCTGCGCGAGCTGCTCGAAGCCCCAGCGAGGGAGTACGTCGCGTCGCTCGTCCAGGTCGACGAGGTCGTCGAGGCGTTGGCGTCGCCGCCGCCCGATCGCGAAGGACGACAGCGACGGTGATCACCGAGCCGAGGAACCCCACCACCGCATTTCCGCCGAAGTCGCGGGCACAGTAGTCCGTCGCGGCTAGGAGCGTGTCGCCGCGGCCAGAGCGTGGTGTTGGGAGATGCCCAGATGCGTACATCGCAACGCGGCGGAGCGCTGGGCACACCGGGTCCTCTGTCGAGCTTCGCCAACGCCGCGAGCTGCGTGCCTGTCGGGCCGCGTCGCAGATGGCCGTCCACGGATCCAGGCTGTCTCAGTCGCTGAGCACGTCGGCGACATGCGCGAAGGCGGCCGCGACCTCGGTGAAGCGGGTGCTCAATGGCGAGAGACCCGCGCGCAGGCCACGCGGCGGGCGGAAGTCCGGGATGACCCCGCGCGTCCACAGCTGCGCCACGACCTCGCGCATCCGGTCGTGCTCGATGGTGATGTGACCGCCCCGGACCTCGGGGTTGCGCGGCGATGCCACGCTCACGCCGTACGCCGCAAGGCCCTCGTCGGCGATCTTCATCGCGAACTCGGTGAGCCGGACCGACTTGGCGCGCACCTCGCTCATCGTCGCCTGCTCCACCAGGGCGAGCATGTCGCGCAGCGGGACCATGCCGAGGATCGGCGGCGTGCCGCTGATCAGGCGACGGATCCCGGGCGCTGCCTGGAAGTCCGGGCCCATGCTGAACGGATCGGCATGCCCCATCCATCCGGTGATCGGCTGCGCGAGGTCCTCGTGCAGCCGGGTGGCGACGTACCCGAAGGCCGGCGCGCCGGGACCTCCGTTGAGGTACTTGTAGGTGCAGCCGACCGCCAGGTCGACGTCCGCACCGTCGAGGTCGATCTCGATCGCACCGGCGGAGTGGCACAGGTCCCAGAGAACCAGCGCGCCCGCGGCGTGTGCGGCCGCGGTGATCGCCGGCAGGTCGGCGATATAGGCCGACTTGTAGGCGATGTGGCTCGCCACGACCAGGGCGGTGTTGGCGTTGAGCGCCGCGGCGACCTCGTCGACCTGGACGCCGGCCGCCGGGTCCGGCGAGATCCAGCGCACCGTCAGGCCGGCTTCGCGTGCCACGGCCTCGACGATGTAGCGGTCGGTCGGGAAGTTCTCGGTGTCGGCGACGATCTCCGTCCGCCCCGGCCGCGCGGCGACCGCAGCCCGCACGAGCTTGTAGAGCATGACCGTGGTGGAGTCGGCGACGACGACCTGGCCGGGCGCTGCGCCCAACACGGTGCGCCCCAGCAGGTCGCCAATCTCGAGCGGCTGGTCGAACCAGCGCTCATCCCAGGCACGGATCAACCGGCCGGCCCACTCCTGGTCGACGAAGGCCTGCAGGTGGTCACGGGTGCGGACCAGCGGGCGGCCGAGCGAGTTGCCGTCGAGGTACGCCGCCACGTCGGCGTGCTGCACGAATTCGTCGGCGTAGTGGGCCAACGGGTCGGCGCGGTCCAGCTCGGCGGCCTCGGCGACCAGCGCCTCGGGCAGGTGGCGGAGAACGTCGTCAGTCATGGTCATCTCAGGCTCCGATGTCGGTCCGCACGCTGTAGAGCTCGGGGAAGAAGGTCAGGTCGAGTGCCCGCTTCAGGAAGTCGACCCCCGAGCTGCCGCCGGTGCCCCGCTTGAAGCCGATGGTCCGCTGCACGGTGCGCAGGTGCCGGAAGCGCCAGAACTGGAAGGCGTCCTCGAGGTCGACCAGGTCCTCACAGGTGGCGTACTCCACCCAGTGGGCCGTGGTGTCGCCGTAGATCCGGGTGAACACCGGGTTCAGCTCAGGCATCTCGACCCAGGCCCTGCGCACGTCTCGTTCGAGCACCGTCTCCGGCACCGGGTGCCCGTGGCGGGAGAGGAAGCGCAGGAAGGCGTCGTACACCGTGGGGGTGTCGAGGAGCTCCTGGAGCACGGACCGCGCCTCGGGCTGGGCGTCGAAGACCTTGAGCAGAGCTGCGTTCTTGTTGCCGAGGATGAACTCGACCGCCCTGTACTGGTGGGACTGGAAGCCCGAGGACGATCCGAGCGAACCGCGGAACTCGGAGTACTCGCTCGGGGTCAGCGTGGCCAGGACCGACCACTGGTCGGCGAGCACCCGGAAGATGTGCTTGACCCGCGCCAGTGCCTTGCGAGCGCGGCTGACGTCGTCGGCGTCGAGGTAGCGGCGTACCGCACGCAGCTCGTGCAGCACCAGCTTGAACCAGAGCTCGGTGGTCTGGTGCTGGATGATGAACAGCATCTCGTCCGGGTGGTCGGTCAGCGGATGTTGCGCCGACAGCAAGGTCGGGATGTCCAGATAGCCGCCGTAGTCCATCCGGTCGGCGAAGTCGGTGCGGATCCCTGCCTCGAGCGGTCGCTCGCCCAGCTCCTCGGACATGCCGGTGCCTCCCTGTTGCGTCGCAGAGAGCCTACCCTATCGTGACGATCGTCCTGATAGTGAAATTCCGCCCCGTGGCTTCGGCGCACATCACGCTGCCCGCAAGGCCCGGCCGGCCGCCGTACGCGTGGCTCCCCAG
This sequence comes from Nocardioides sp. S5-5, assembly GCF_054954065.1. Classification (NCBI taxonomy): domain Bacteria; kingdom Bacillati; phylum Actinomycetota; class Actinomycetes; order Propionibacteriales; family Nocardioidaceae; genus Nocardioides; species Nocardioides sp. S5-5. The sequence continues at coordinate 219,297 of NZ_CP199913.1, read as the reverse complement.
CCGATCAGGGCGACCGTCGCCGACACCGCCGGGATCAGCCAGAGCGGGCCTTGCGGCCACGGCCGGCCCGCGATGCCCAGACCCAGCAGTGCCATCGGCACCACCGAGACCAACAGTCCGGCGCCGACCGCGAGGACCGACATGACGGCCGTCTCGCGCCTCACCATGGTCCGGACCTGGCGGGGCGTTGCTCCGATCAGTCGCAGGGTCGCGAACTCCTCGCGGCGCCGCATCGTGGAGGCGACCAGGCTGTTGGCGACCGCGACCAGCACGTAGCCGAGCATGGCCAGCAGCACCATCCGGCCGATCCAGGTGTCCGACGACGGTCCCGTGTCCTCCACGAGTGACTTCCCGGACTCCACGCCCGTCCCGGGATGATCGGCGGCCCAGGTCCGCACCGCATCGGAGTCTCCGGCGACCAGCACCGTGTCGAACCACCGGTCGCCGCCGAAGCCCGCGAGCAGGTCGGTGGACAGCGTCACGCTGCCGAAACCGAAGCCCCGTTCATAGACGGCGACCACCCGCGGCTCGACCTTGTCCCCGTTGGCCAGCACGATCTCGACCGTGTCGCCGACGTCGACGCCCCACGAGCTCGCCGTCGGTGAGCTGAGGGCGATGGTGTTGCCGTCGAGGTCGGCGAGGTCGCCGCTGGTGACGTCGGGATCCACGACCTGATCGGCACCCGGGCCGAACGCGAACGCGGGATGGATGTCGGTCGTCGGATCACCTGCGACGGTGCGGTCGTGCAGCACCGTGGTGGAAGCCATGGCGACCGCGGACTCGACACCGGGCTCGTCCCCGAGGTCGTCCACGTCGTCGGCGGAGACGCCACCGGTGACGGTCGCGTCCGCGATCAGGCCCGTCTGGAGCTCGTCGTGGGTGGCACGCTCGAGCGTGGACTCCACGAAGAACTGGGTGATCGTCAGACCGATCGCGAGAGCCAGTACGCCGACCGCACCGGCGGTGCGCAGGGCATAGGCATGGCTGTTCTTGACGGCCAGCCACGTGGGCACCGGCGTCCGGCTCCCCAGCCGGCGTACGGCGCCGCGAGTGAGGCCGCGGACCAGCACCGGTCCGGCGAGCATCACCCCGACGATCGCCGCCAGGGTCCCGCCGGCGGAGGCGAGCACCCCGGTCTCGTTGCGCATGAACAGCGGCGCCACGGACGGCACCACCGCGAGAGCGAGAAGGCCCAGGCCGATGCTGGTGCGCACCCGCGACGGCTGCTTCGGCTCCACGCGTGACTCGGCCACGGCCTCGGTCGCCGACATCCGCGAAGCCCGCCAGGCGGCGCACCGGGCGGCGACCTGCACCGTCACCAGGAGCAGGGCCGACGCGACGAGCGCGGCGAACGGGCTGCGAGCCAGCTCCAGTCCGGCCGGCAGCATGCCCGCATCGGTGAGCTCGCCCGCCAGGATGCCGGCGAACACGTAGCCCAGGGCGATGCCGGGCAACAGTGCCACGGTCGCCACCGCGGTGGCCTGCGTGGCGATGATCCGGCGTACCTCCCGGGGCGTCGCGCCGACAGCCCGCAGCAGCGCGATGTCGCGGCGCTGGTTGGCGACCGACACCGACAGCGCACTGGCCGTGATGCAGCCGACGAGCAGCAGGAGGGTGCCCGCCAGCGAGCCGGCGAGCGCGATCAGCTCCCCCCGCGCCGTACCGCTCGCGATGGTCTCCACGTCGCCGCGGGCGTCTCCCGTGGTGGCGAGGTAGCCGCCGCCGAGCTTGTCCTCGATCCGGTCCGCGACAGCATCGACGTCGGCGCCGCGCTCGACCGACACAGCCACCAGGTCGACCTTGCCGTCGGCACGGTCCGCCAGCGCGGTGGCGGTCTGCTCGTCGAACCAGGCGCCGTAGCCGGGCGCGTCGACGATGCCGCTCACACGATAGGAGACGGGCCGGCCGTCGAGGGTGCCGATGTCGACGCGGTCGCCCACGCCCAGGCCTGCGACGTCGGCGGCCTCGGAGTCGAGCGCCACCTCCTCGGCCCCCTGTGGCCGGCTGCCGTCGAGGTCCGGGTCGGTGAGCGCGGCGACGTCCCAGTTGTGGCCGTCGACCGGACCGGACATCCCGTCGACCGACAGTGCGAAGGTGAGGTCGTTCGCCACTCCGTCCACACCGGGGACCGCTGCGACGTCCTCGGCGAGGTCCGCCGGAACGGTGACCCGCTCGGGCAGCGCGAGGTCGATGTCCTCGACCACGGGGTAGGACTGGGGCGCCGACACGAGGATGTCGGCACCGGCGAGCCGGTCCGGCGGCAGGTGCGAGGTCACGCCGGTCTCACCGACGATGAGGCCTGCGGTGATCATGGCCGAGCCACCGAGGACGGCGAACGCGACGGCGATGAACCCGCCGATGTGGTGGCGGGCCATGGCCAGCATCGTGGCCCTCATGACCGCGCCCTCGACGCGGCCCGCAGATGGGTCAGGCTGCGGGCGAGGTCGTCCGCGGTGGGTCGGGCCAGGTACTCCCTGATGTGGCCGTCGGCCATCACCACGGTACCGTGCGCCCACGCTGCGGCGTTCGGGTCATGGGTGACCATGACGACCGTCTGGCCGAGGTCGTCGACCAGGTCGCGCAGCAGCGTCAGCACGTCGGCCGCGGTGTCGAGGTCCAGCGCACCGGTCGGCTCGTCGGCGAAGACGACGTCCGGCCGGGCGACCAGGGCCCGGGCGATGGCAGCGCGCTGCTGCTGGCCGCCCGACAGCTCGTCGGGCTTGCGGTCCAGGAGCGCGCCGAGACCGACCCGCTCGATGACGCCACCGAGCCACGCCTGGTCGGGCGCGGACCGCGCAAGTCGCAGCGGCAAGGTGATGTTCTCCTCGACGGTCAGCGACGGGAGCAGGTTGTAGGACTGGAAGATGAAGCCGATCCGGTCGCGGCGCAACCTGGTCCGCTTCGTCTCGGACAGCTTCGAGATCTCGGTGCCGTCGATGAGCACCTGCCCCGACGTGGGGGTGTCGAGCCCGGCCGCGCAGTGCAGCAGGGTCGACTTCCCCGAGCCGGACGGGCCCATGACGGCGAGGAAGGAGCCGTGCGGCACGTGGAGGGAGACGTGGTCGAGGGCGGTCACCGTGCCGCCGTACGTCTTGGTGGTCTCGCGGAGGAGGAGGGCGGCGGGAGCGTCCTGTTGCGGGTGCGGTCCGGCCGGCGCTGGTGAGGTCGTTGTGGTCACGAATCGACCGTAGATTCGGAGGTTCCGGCAATCGATCCAGCCACCAGGTGGAGTGGTGGGAGGGTGGAGGGTACGGCGTTGGTACAGGCCGCTGTACCGACACCGGGCCGCTCCCACCGGTAGCGTGACGGCAGTGAGCGACATGGAGGAGGTCGTGCAGCGCGGCCGACGCATGCTGCACCGGGCGATCCGGAGCACCGGCTACGCCGTGTGGGGTTCGGCCATCGGACTGCCGGCGCTGTTCACGATCCCGGTGCTGATTCTGGTCGCGGTCGGATGGTTCCTGCGGATCGGTGCGCCCCTGGTGTCACCGGTGCTGCGGTGGGTGCGCTGGCTGGCCGACCTCGAGCGCGAGCGCCTGCGCAGGTGGGGGCACGAGGTGCCCGACCCCTACGATCGTGCCGGACAGCCGGCGAGTCCGAGGACTCGGCTGCGCGCGTCCGACCGGGCTGTGCGACGAGACCTGGCCTGGTTGCCGAACCTGGCGACCTGGGGCCTGATCCTCGGTGTCGCCATCGTGCAGCTGCTGGTGATGGCGGTGCATGACATCACCTATCCGCTGTGGTGGCAGATCGTCGACCCCAGCCTGCAGGACATCGTCAACGGCTGGGTGAACGCGGAGTCATGGAGCATCGCCGGCTGGGCGCCGGTGATCGGGCTCGCGACCTTCGCCCTGTGGGTCGTCGGCGCGCCCTGGCTGCTCGGGCTGCAGACGCGGCCGGGCCTGGCCTTGCTGCGCCCGTCCGCGGATGCGGACCTGTCCGCGCGGGTCACCGCGCTGGCGGCGACCCGGGCCGCGGCGCTGGACGCACACGCCGTCGAGCTGCGGCGCATCGAGCGCGCGCTGCACGACGGCGCACAGAACCGCATCGTCGGCGCTGCCGTGCTGGTCGGTGCCGCGCGGCGCGAGATCGGGCGGGACCCGGGGCGGGTGGATGAAATGCTGTCCCGGGCCCAGGACACCATCGAGGACGCACTGGCCGAGCTGCGGTCGGTGGTGCGCTCGATCCTCCCGCCAGTACTGGAGAATCGCGGCCTGGAGGGCGCGCTCAGTGCCTTGGCGGCCGACTGCCCGGTGCCGTGCCTGGTCGTGGTCGACGTACCCGTCCGGTGTCCTGTCAGTGTCGAGACCACGGCGTACTTCATGGTGGCGGAGGCGTTGACGAACGTGGCCCGGCACAGTGGCGCCGAGCATGCCGAAGTCGAGGTGCGGCTGGATGCCGGGACCTTGCTGGTCCGCGTCACCGACGACGGCCGCGGTGGTGCCGACGCGTCGCAGGGTTCGGGCCTCGCTGGCATCACCCGCCGCGTGGAGGCCCATGATGGGGTCGTGACCGTGTCCAGTCCCACGGGAGGACCCACCGAGATCAGGGCGGAGCTGCCATGCGCATCGTGATCGCCGAGGACGACACCCTGCTGCGCGAGGGCCTCGGCCTGGTGCTGCGCAACGAGGGCTTCGACGTCGTCGCCTCGACCGGCGACCCGGAGTCGTTCCTGGCGGCCGTCGACGAGCACCGCCCCGACCTCGCCGTCGTCGACGTACGGATGCCGCCGACCCACACCGACGAGGGGATCAAGGCCGCCGTCGCGGCCCGCCGCAGCCACCCCGAGCTCGCGGTGCTCGTGCTCTCCGCCTATGTGGAGCAGAGCTTCGCCACCGACCTGCTCGCCGACGGTGCCGACCGGGTCGGCTACCTGCTCAAGGAACGCGTCGGTCGAGTGGACGCCTTCGTCGACGCAGTCCACCGGGTCGCCTCCGGAGGCACGGCGATCGACCCGGAGGTGGTGGCGCAGCTCTTCGCGAGGCGCCGCTCCGGGGACCCGCTCGAGCGGCTGACTGCGCGCGAACGCGAGGTTCTCTCGGTGATGGCCGAGGGTCTGGGCAACACCGCGATCGGCGAGCGACTGCACGTCACCGAGAACGCCGTGCACAAGCACATCCGCAACATCTTCGCGAAGCTCGACCTCGCGCCCGACGACGAGAACGACCGGCGCGTGGCCGCCGTGCTCCGCTATCTGGAGAGCGCCTGACCCAGGATTGCGGCAGCCCGGTCGATCACCGGTTGGTCGATCATGTGGCCGTCGGGTCCGAGGAAGACGCCACCTCCGGACTGTTCGGCTGCCTCGTGGACAGTGCGAGCCCAGGCCAGTTGTTCCGGGGTCGGCGCGAAGGAACGCGTCACCGGCGCGACCTGGGCGGGGTGAATGCAGAGCTTCCCACCGAACCCGAGGGCGCGGGCGCGACGGGCGTCGGCGGGGAGACGGACCAGTCGCCACCTGCCCTGGCCTGAGCACGGACGCGCACCAGTCGCCGGACGTCCTTCCGACACCGTCGGAGTTCGCCGGCGGGTGAGGCCAGCCGCCCGCTTCACGGTCGCGTCGCCGCAGAAATCGAGCTGGCTCGCCGTCGCGGCGTTCGTACCGGTCGGCACCGCCGGCGCAGCCAACCACAACCACGTATGAACAGCCAACGCCCCGTAGCCGACAGTCGTCCGTGTGCGGTGCCGCGTCGCCGGACCTCGCCATCAGCGGAAGGCAGCGATCCCCGTCAGCGCCCGACCGATGCTGAGCGCGTGCATCTCCTCGGTGCCCTCGTAGGTCGCCACGGTCTCGAGGTTGTTCATGTGTCGCATCACGGTGTGGTCCAGGGTGATGCCGGCGGCGCCGAGCATGCCGCGCGCGGTCCGCGCGACATCCAACGCAGTGCGTACGTTCGCGAGCTTGCCGTGGCTGACCTGCTCGGGCGTGATCTGGTGCGCGTCCTTGAGCCGGCCGAGCTGGACGGCGGTCAGGCTCGCGTTGGTGACCGCGATCGACATGTCGGCGAGCTTGCGCTGGGTCAGCTGGAAGGACGACAGCGGCTTGCCGAACTGCTCGCGCTCGCCGGTGTAGTCGAGCGCCTCCTCGAAGCAGGCGCGCGCCGCTCCGACGACCCCCCACAAGATCCCGTAGCGCGCCTCGTTGAGGCACGACAGCGGACCCTTGAGGCCCCTCACCTCGGGGAACACGGCATTGCCCGGCAGGCGGACGTCGTCCAGCGCGAGCTCCGCGGTGACCGAGGCCCGCAAGGAGAGCTTGCGCAGGATCTCGTGGGCGGAGAAGCCGGGGGTGTCGGTCGGGACGGCGAAGCCGCGGATGCCGTCGTCGGTCTGTGCCCAGATGACCGCGACATGGGCGAAGGTGCCGTTGGTGATCCACATCTTCGAGCCGTTGAGCACCCAGTCGTCGCCGTCGCGGCGGGCACGAGTGCGCATCGAGCCGGGGTCGCTGCCGGCGCCGGACTCGGTCAGACCGAAGCAGCCGATCGCCTCGCCCTCGGCCATCCGCGGCAGCCAGTCCTGGCGCTGCTCCTCGGTGCCCCAGCGGTGGATCGCGAACATCGCGAGCGAGCCCTGGACGGAGACCAGGCTGCGCAGGCCCGAGTCGACCGCCTCCAGCTCACGGCAGGCCACGCCGTACGCCGTCGCAGTCGCACCGGTGCAGCCATAGCCCTGCAGGTGCATGCCCAGCAGCCCGAGCTTGCCCAGACCCTTGGCGATCTCGATCGGGATGGTGCCATGCTCGTACCACTCGCTCACGTGCGGGGCGAGCTCCGCGGTGACGTAGTCGCGGACCGTGTCCCGGATGGCACGGTCCTCGTCGGTGAGCGTCGCGTCGACGTCGAGGAAGTCGCCCTTGTCGGACACGGTCTTCATCACTGTCCCTTCCATTCGGGCTTGCGCCCGGCATTGAACGCCGCATGGAACTCGGCATGGTCGTCGGTGGTCATCAACAATGCCTGGGTCATCGCGTCCAGCTCCATCGACGACGACATCGACATGTCGAGCTCGCGGGTCAGCAGCGACTTGGTCTGTGCCAGCGCGAGCGACGGCCCGGAGGCGATGCGGTCGGCGAGCGCGCGCACGGCGTCGTCCAGCGCCCCTTCGTCGTCGACGAGCTGCGAGACCAGGCCGTAGCGATCAGCAGTCTCGGCGTCGATGGTGTCGCCGAGCATCAGCAGCGAGGTGGCCCGGCCGAGGCCGACCACCCGCGGCAGGAGGTACGCCGCCCCCATGTCGCCGCCGGAGAGCCCCACCTTGGTGAACAGGAAGGCGAACCGGCCCTTCGGCCCCACGACCCGGAAGTCGGAGGCGAGAGCGATCACGGAGCCCGCACCGGCCGCGATGCCCTGGATCTTCGTGATGATCGGGATCGGGCACTCGCGCATCGCGCGGATGACGTCGCCGGTCATCTTCGTGAACCTCATCAGGTCGCCGGCCTTCATCTTGATCAGCTCGCCGATGATCTCGTTGACGTCGCCGCCGCCGCAGAACCCCTTGCCCTCGCCCTGGACGACCAGCACCCGCACGCCTTCGTGGTGCGGGAGCTCGGCGAGCAGGTCACGCAGGTCGGCGTACGACTCGAAGGTGAGCGGGTTGAGCTTCTCGGGCCGGTTCAGCGTCACCGTGGCGACGGGGCCGTCGATGGCGAAGTCGAAGTGCTCCCACCTGTCGGTGAGCGGAACAGATGCGCGGAAACGGTTCATGATGCGGCCGACCCTTCCTTGTCGAGTTCACGGGCCTTGAAGAGCTCGCGGGCGATGATGGAGCGCTGGACCTCGGAGGCACCCTCGTAGATCCGCGGTGCCCGTACGTCACGGTAGAGGTGCTCCAGCAGGTGCCCGCGCTGCAGCGCACGGGCGCCGTGGAACTGGACGCACTGGTCGATCACCTGCTGCGCGGTCTCGGTGGCGAACAGCTTCGCCATCGCCGCGGACTTCGTGACCTCGGCCCGGGAGCCGCCGGCGTCGTACGTCCGTGCGGCAGCATGCACCAGCAGGCGGGACGCCTGGACCTGCGTCGCGAGGTCGGCCAACTTGTGGGCGAGCGCCTGCTGGTCGGCGAGGACGCCGCCGTAGGCCTTGCGTTCGCTCACGTGGTCCAAGGTCGCGTCCATCGCGGCCTGGGCCATGCCGACCGCGAAGGCGCCGACGCTCGGGCGGAACAGGTCCAGGGTGCGCATCGCGACCTTGAAGCCCGCGTCGACCTCACCGAGTACGTCGCCCTGCTCGACCCGCACGCCGTCGAACGCGAGCCGTCCGATGGGGTGCGGGGAGAGCAGGTCGAGGTGCTCGCCGCTCAGGCCGGGGCTGTCGCCGGCGACGGCGAAGGCCGTGACTCCGCGGGCGCCCGCATCCTGCGTGGTGCGGGCGAAGACCGTGTAGACGTCGGCCTCCGGCGCGTTGGAGATCCAGATCTTCTCGCCGCTCAGCCGCCACCCGTCGCCGTCGGCCTCCGCCCGGAGACCGAGGGCAGCCGCATCGGAGCCGGCGTCCGGCTCGGTCAGCGCGAAGGCGGCGACGACCTCGCCGGTGACGACGCCCGGGATCCAGCGCTCGACCACCTGAGGCCGGCCGGACTGCAGGATCGGATAGCTCCCGAGACCCTGCAGCGCCAGCGCGGTCTCGGCCTCGGCGGAGATCGCGGCGATCGTCTCGCGCAGCAGGCAGAGCTGGAAGGCGGCGGCGTCGCGCGGCGACTCGTCCGGCTCCCCGCCGAAGAGGCCGCGGAGCAGTCCGGACCGGCCCATCTCGGCCAGCAGCGGGCGATTGACGTGGCCCTCGGTCCCGGCGTCGACGAGCGGGAGCAGCCGGTCGCGGGTGATCGTCCGGATCTCGCTGACCCGTGCGTTCTCCTCGGCGGACAGTCCGTTCATCAGGCTTCTCCTTGCGATGTGGGTGTCCAGCGGGCGTGGCGGGTGCCGCTCTCGCCGTTGCGGATCAGCTCCAGCCGGGGCTTCGGCCCATCCGTCCGGCCGGCCTGGGGCTTCCTGCTGCCGCCCTTCCACGGGTCCGGCCAGACCGCGCCGGCGCCGGCGTACTCCTGGTCGGCGGCCGCGTGCAGGGTCCAGCTCGGGTCGTAGAGATGCGCGCGGGCCAGCGCGCACAGGTCGGACCGGCCGGCCAGCAGGATCGAGTTGACGTCGTCGTACGACGAGATCGCGCCGACCGCGATCGTCGGGATGCCCACGGTGTTGCGGATCCGGTCCGCGAAGGGGGTCTGGTAGGACCGGCCGAAGGCCGGCTTCTCGTCCGGCGTGACCTGGCCGGTCGAGACGTCGATCGCCGCGGCGCCCGCCTCTTCGAAGGCCTGGGCGACGAGGACGGCGTCGTCCCCGGTGAGTCCGCCCTCGCACCAGTCGGTGGCCGAGATCCGCACCGTCAGCGGCTTGTGGGAGGGCAGCACCGCGCGCATCGCCGCAAACACCTCGAGGGGGAACCGCAACCGCCCGGCCAGGTCGCCGCCGTACTCGTCGGTGCGCTGGTTGGTGATCGGCGAGATGAAGGAGGACAGCAGATAGCCGTGAGCGCAGTGCAGCTCGACGAGGTCGAAGCCGGCCGCGTCGGCGCGGACCGCGGCGTCCACGAACTGCTGCTTGACCCCGGCCAGCTCCTCGACGGTCAGCTCGCGCGGCACCTGGTTGACGCCGTCGCGGTAGGGGATGGGCGAGGGCGCCACGACGTCCCAGTTGTCCTGCTCCAGCGGCAGGTCGATGCCCTCCCACATCAGGCGGGTGGACCCCTTGCGTCCGGAGTGCCCGATCTGGATGCCCATCTTGGCGTTGCTCTCGTGGTGCACGAAGTCGGTGAGCTGCGACCAGGCCGTGGTCTGCTCGTCATTCCAGATGCCCGTGCAGCCAGGCGTGATCCGGCCCTCCGGGGAGGTGCAGACCATCTCGGTCATCACCAGTCCGGCGCCGCCGAGTGCCTTGCCGCCGAGGTGGACATGGTGGAAGAGGTTCGGCACGCCGTCGGCGGCGCGGTACATGTCCATCGGCGAGACCACGACCCGGTTCGCCAGCTCGAGCTCGCCGAGTCGGTAGGGCTGGAACATCGGCGGTGCGTCGAGCTCCGCGTCCGGACCCTGCTGCCGCGCGAACCACTCGTTGACGCGGGCGACGAACTCGGGGTCGCGCAGGCGCAGGTTGTCGTAGGTGACCCGACGGCTGCGGGTCATGATGTTGAACGCGAACTGCAGCGGGTCCTGGTCGACGTACTGCCCGAGGTTCTCGAACCACTCGAGGCTCGCCTGCGCGGCGCGCTGGGTGGAGAGGACGACCGCCTTCCGTTCGGCCTCGTACTCGTCGAGCGCGACGTCGACGCTGTCGTGCTCGTGCAGGGTGGCGGCCAGCGCGAGGGCGTCCTCCATGGCCAGCTTGGTCCCGGAGCCGATCGAGAAGTGCGCGGTGTGCGCCGCGTCGCCGAGCAGCACGATGTTGCCGTGCCGCCAGTGCTCGTTGCGCACCGTGGAGAAGTTGATCCACTTCGAGTTGTTGGCCATCACCTCATGGCCGTCCAGCACGTCGGCGAAGAGCTCGCACACGCGCTCGATCGACTTCTCGTCGGACTCACCGGGCGCGAAGTCCTGCGCGGCGAAGCTGTCGAAGCCGGCGGCACGCCATACCTCCTCGTTCATCTCCACGATGAAGGTGCTGCCCTTGTCGTCGAACGGATAGCCATGCACCTGCATCACGCCGTACGGCGTCTCGGCGATGTAGAACTTGAAGGCCTCGAAGACCTTGTCGGTGCCGAGCCACATGTACTTGCAGGCACGCTGCTCAAGGTGTGGCCCGAACGATGGGGCGAACCGCGAGCGCACCGCGGAGTTGAGCCCGTCGGCGGCAACCACCAGGTCGTAGTCGGCGGAGAGCGCGTCGATGTCGGGGGCGTCGATCCGGAAGTGGACCGTCACGCCGAGGTCCGCGCAGCGAGCCTGGAGGATCCGGAGCAGGCGCTTGCGGCTCAGCGCCGCGAAGCCGTGCCCTCCGCTGGTGTGGACCTCGCCCTTGAAGTGGACATCGATGTCGTCCCAGCGCGCGAACTCCTGCTCCATCTGGTGATAGATCACCGGGTCCGCATGCTCGATGCCGCCGAGGGTCTCGTCGGAGAACACCACGCCGAAGCCGAAGGTGTCGTCGGCCGCGTTGCGCTCCCACACGGTGATCTCGTGCTGTGCGTCGAGCTGCTTGGCGAGGGCGGCGAAGTACAGGCCACCCGGGCCACCACCGATCACCGCGATGCGCATTGCCATCTCCTCGCTGCAGCCGACCACATCATGGGCCCAACATATATTGCTTGTCTGACGTCCGTCAACTACACGACATATTGGTCGGTGCGAGAGCCTCACGCACGGGCTCCGGCCAGGGCACCGCGCGACCCGCAGTGGGATCGATGTGGACCGCGGTGAACGACCCCTCCACGGCAAGCTCGTCGCCCCGGTGGACGGTGAAGGCGAAGGTGATCGACGAACGGCCCAGGCGCTCGACCCGCAGGGCGATCTCGACCCGGTCGCGGAACCAGAGCCGTGCATGGTGGTTCACCTCGAGATGCACCCTCGGTACGACGCCGAAGAGGTCGACCACTCCGTGCTCGTCGTAGAGCTCCGCCTCCGCGGCCTCCATCCACCGCAGCACCGTCGAGTGGTGATAGTGACCGGCCGCGTCGGTGTCCGGCCACTCGACGTACCGCGTGACCGACACCTGGGGACCACCGGTGGCTGCGGGCCGGCTCACGCGAGCTCCCTGGTCGCCTCTCGAAGACGGAATCGCTGCAGCTTGCCGGTCTGCGTCTTGGGCAGGTCCTCGAGGAACTCGATACGGCGCGGGTACTTGTAGGGCGCGATCGCCTGCTTGACGAATTCCTGGAGCTCCGCGACGAGCGCCTCCCCGGCGACGACGCCGTCGCGAGGCACGACGAACGCCGTCACCAATTGACCGCGTGACGGATCCGGGGTGCCGACGACACCGCACTCCACGACGTCGGGATGCGCAAGCAGCGCCTCCTCGACCTCACCCGCAGAGATGTTGTAGCCAGACGACACGATCATGTCGTCCTGACGTCCCTGGTACCAGAAATACCCGTCCTCGTCCCGGATGAAGGTGTCGCCGGTGATGTTCCAGCCGCCCTGCACGTAGTCGTGCTGGCGCTCGTCGTTCAGGTAGCGGCAACCGGTCGGCCCCTTGACGGCGAGCCGCCCCGGGACCCCCGGGGGCACCGGCCGCAGGTCCTCGCCGACGACCTCGGCCCGATAGCCCGGCACGGCGACCCCGGTGGAGCCGGGGCGGATGTCGCGGTCGGAGGCGGAGATGAAGACGTGCAGCATCTCGGTCGCGCCGATCCCGTCGATCAACTCGACGCCGGTCGCCTCCTGGACGGCTCTCCAGGTCGCCTCGGGCAGGTGCTCTCCGGCGGAGACCGCCCTGCGCAGGGTCGACAAGCGGTCGACCTTGCCGGAGGTGATCATCGCCCGATAGGCCGTGGGTGCGGTGAAACACACCGACACCCGGTGCTCGTCGATCAGGTCGGCCAGCTCGTCGGGGGTGGCCCGCTCGATCAAGAGGGTCGAAGCACCCACCCGCAGCGGGAAGACCACGAGTCCGCCCAGTCCGAAGGTGAACGCCAGGGGCGGGGTGCCGGTGAAGATGTCGTCCCGGGTGGGCTTGACGACCTTGGCGGAGAAGGTGTCGGCGATCGCAAGTACGTCGCGGTGGAAGTGCATCGTCGCCTTCGGCTTGCCGGTCGTTCCGGACGTGAAGGCGAGCAGTGCCACGTCGTCGGCCGCGGTCTCCACTGCGGAGAAGTCGTCCGGCATCCCCACGATGTCGGCCGACAGGTCGCTCCCCTCGCCGTAGGTGACCACCCGCAGACCGGGGACGGACGACAGCGCGAGCTCCTCGACGAACCGGCGGTCACAGAGGGCCAATTCGATCTGAGCGATCTCGATGACCTTGTCGAGCTCGCCGCTGCGCAGCATCGGCATCGTCATGACCGCCACCGCGCCGGCCTTGAGCACTCCGAACCAGCAGGCGACCAGCCAGGGGTTGTTCGGTCCGCGCAGCAGGACCCGGTTGCCGGGCACGATGCCGTAGGACTCACCAAGCAGGCCGGCAATCTGGTTCGACACCCGGCGCAGGTCGTCATACGTCCACGGCTGCTGGCCCGGCGCGAGCAGGCAGGGCCGTTCACCGCCGAATCGTTCGGCGACCGCGTCCAGCAACTCGATCGCGCAGTTCAACCGGTCGCCGTACGCCAGACCGGGCAGGTCGGCGACGAACTCGGGCCAGAGCTCGGCCGGGGGAAGGTTGTCGCGACAGAAGCTGTCGACGTGCGCGGACGCCGACAGGCTCAGCGGGGCCGTCGGGGACATCACGACCTCCCCTCTGGCAGGACCGCGAATCCCTGGACCTCGACCAGCGCCTCGGCGTCCCAGAGCCGGTGGACGCCGATGCCCGCCATCGCGGGGTACTGGTCGCCGATCAGCCGGCGCCAGACCTCCCCGACCGCGCGGGCGTGGGCCCGGTAGTCGTCCATGTCGACGATGTAGACGGTCATGCTGGCCAGGTGCTGCGGCGTGCCACCGGCGGCGGCGAGCGCAGTCAGCAGGTTGCCGAGCGCCCTCTCGAACTGCTCGACCACGGTCGATCCGACGATCCTGCCCTCGGCGTCGAGTGCCGTCTGGCCGGCGAGGAAGACGATCTTCCCACTCGCCGCCACCGCATGGGAGAAGCCCTTGGGGAGGCCCAGCTCGGGCGGGTTGACGAACTCCAGGCTCATGACTGCACTCCTCCACCGTCCACGTTGATGCCCTGTCCGTTGATCGAGCCGTTGGCGACACACGCCCACACGGCCTCGGCCACCTCGTCGACACTGACCAGACGCCCGTTGGGCTGTTTCGCCTCGAGGGCGGCGCGCGCCTGATCGGGCGTGCGCCCGGTCCGTTCGACGATCTCCGCGATGGTCTGCTCGGTCATCGGGGTGTCGACGTAGCCGGGGCACACGGCGTTGACGGTGACGCCGGTGCGGGCGAGCTCGCTCGCCGCGGAGCGCACCACACCGAGGATGCCGTGCTTGCTCGCCGTGTAGGCGCTGATGTAGGGCTCGCCCTGCTTGGCCGCGACGGAGGCCACCACGACGATCCGGCCGGCACCGCGCTCGACCATGGCCGGGACCGCCCGGCGGATGCAGCGGAACGGTGCGGTGAGGTTGAGGTCGAGCATGGCGGCCCACTGCTCGTCGGTCGTCTCGTGCAGCGCGGCGGCGGTGCCGGCTCCGGCGTTGGCGACGAGGACGTCGGGTGCGGCCCACGTCGCCTCGACCTGGGCGAAGAGGTCCTCGACCGCTCCCGGAGCCGTCAGATCGGCCGGCAGTACCACGGTCTCGCCGACGCAGGCCGCAGCCGTCTGCTCGAGCTGGTCGCGGCTGCGGGCCGTCAGTGCCACGCGGTGTCCCTCACGGCTCAACCGAGCCGCGACGGTCCTGCCGATGCCACGGCCCGCTCCGGTGACCAGGGCGACCGGGCTGCTGTCGGGCATGTTCCGATGGTGACATGGTTTAATGACGCCCGTCAAGGACACGATATAAAACGGAGCGAGGGTCGACTCATGCAGGGTTCATCGCCGACGTCCCGGTCGATCGGCGGCTTCGGCACGCTGCGCGTCGAGGTGCAGGACGGCATCGCGCTGGTCACCATCGACCGCCCGGAAGCCCGCAACGCACTCAGTCTCGAACTGCAGCGCGAGCTCCGTGATGCGCTCGAGGCGTTGCGGACCGATGACGAGGTCGGAGCCGTCGTGGTCACCGGCGCCGGTGACCGGGCCTTCGCCGCCGGCGCGGACATCAACGGGCTGCGCGACTACGGCCACGCCACCGCGATCGCCTCCGGGCTGCAACGCCTCTTCGACGAGATCGAGGCCTTCGAGAAGCCGACCATCGCGGCGAAACGGCCTCGCCCTCGGCGGCGGCTGTGAGCTGGCGATGGCCTGCGACCTCCGGATCGCGAGCGCGCCCGCGAGGCTCGGGCTGCCGGAGACCTCCCTCGGGATCATCCCGGGGGCAGGCGGGACCCAGCGCCTGACCCGCCTCACCGGAGTGGGGATGGCTCTCGACCTCATCCTCACCGGGCGACTGCTCTGCGCCGACGAGGCCCGTGCGGCGGGCCTCGTCTCCCGCGTGGTCGCGGCCGACGCCCTGCTCGACACCTGCCGGGAGGTCGCCGAGGCGATCCTCGCGCGCGGTCCCCTCGCCGTACGCCTGGCGCGCATGGTGGTCCGGGCTGGTGCGGACGTCGACCAGGCCTCGGGCCAGCTGATCGAGCGCCTCGCCCAGGCAGTGCTGTACGAGACCGACGACAAGCGCGAAGGCGTCGCCGCCTTCTTCGACAAGCGACCCGCCCGGTTCAACGGAAAGTAGGGACGATGGACATCCAGCGAGTACTGGTGATCGGCGCCGGCGCGATGGGATCGCAGATCGCCCTGCTGTGCGCACGAGCGGGGTACGACACCCGATGCCACGACGTGGCCGAGGCCTCCCTCGATCGAGCGCGACACGAGCTCACCGGTCGCGTCGACCGCGACGTCGCCAAGGGCAGGAGCTCCCGAGCCGCGGCGGACGCCGCGTGGTCACGTCTCCGCTTCGGGACCGACCTGGCAGTGCTTGCGGACGGCGTCGACGTCGTCATCGAGGCCGCCGTCGAGGACCTCGCCCTCAAGCGGACGATCTTCGCCGAGGTCGATCAGCTGGTGCCCGAGCACGCGGTCCTGGCGACCAACTCCTCCAGCTTCGTCCCCTCGAAGCTCGCCGACGCGAGCGGACGGCCGGACCGCTTCTGCAACGTGCACTTCTTCAACCCGGCGCTGGTGATGGAATGCGTCGAGATCGTCGCGGGGCCGGACACCGCCTCGACCACCGTCGACACCGCGCGGGACCTCGTCGTGGCCCTGGGGAAGACTCCGGTCGTCCTGGACAAGGAGATCCCCGGCTTCATCGCCAACCGGATCCTCAACGCGGTCCGCGACGAGGCGATCCGGCTCCACGAGGGAGGCATCGCCTCGGTGGAGTCGATCGACACCGCCTGCCGCACGGCGCTCGGCTATCCGATGGGGCCCTTCGAGCTGATGGACCTGACCGGCATCGACGTCGGCTACCTCACCAAGAAGGCGCGTTTCGAGGAGACCGGCGACCCGGTGGATGCACCGTCGAGGTCGGTCAGCGAGCTCGTCGCCCGAGGCGATCTCGGCAGGAAGACCGGCCGAGGCTGGTACCGCTACGACGAGCAGGGTGCTCGCCTCGGGCCGGCCGCGCATTAGGCTCCGGCCATGCTCGACATCGCTCCGCGCCAGCTGATCATGACGCTGTATGGGCTCTATGCGCGCGAGGAGCACAACTGGCTCTCGATCAGCTCCGTGGTCCGGCTGATGACCGACCTCGACGAGGACTCCGCTGGCGTCCGCTCGTCCATCTCGCGACTCAAACGGCGCGGCGTGCTCGAGGCGAGGAAGATCGACAACGCTGCCGGCTACTCGCTCTCGCCCGACGCGCTGGAGGTCCTGCGCGAGGGCGACGTGCGCATCTTCGGACCCAAGCGCGCGAGCGAGGCCGACGGCCTGCTCATCGTGGTGTTCTCGGTCCCCGAGTCGGAGCGGGAGCGGCGCCACCAACTGCGCACGATCCTGTCGGCGCGGGGCTTCGGCACCATCTCGCCAGGAGTGTGGGTCGCGCCGTCGATGCTCCACGACGAGGTCGCGCGGGCTCTTGAGGCCCGCGGCCTCACGTCGTACGTCGATGTGTTCCGCGCGACCTACCAGGACTTCGGCACCCTGCGCGACCGGGTCGCCCAATGGTGGGACCTCGAGGCGATCCAGGCCGAGTACGACGAGTTCATCGCAGCCTTCGCGCCCATCCGCGCCTCGTGGAGGAAGTCGGCGAAGCAACCTCGCGACGCCTTCGCGGCCTACATCCCGATGCTCACCGTGTGGCGCCGCCTTCCCTACCTCGATCCCGGACTCCCCCTGACCGTGCTCCCCGCCAACTGGAGCGGACGCCGAGCCACCGACCTCTTCACCGACCTCGACGCCCTGCTCAAGCAGCCGGCGCGGGAGCACGCACTCGCCACGATCCACGCATAGTCCGGCCGAACTGGCGGCGTCACTCGCCGCCCGTCCCCGCTCTCTCGTCAGCGCGACGGTGCTCCTCGGCGAGGCCGACATACGTCTCGGCGTTCTCGCGGATCTCGACGACCTCCGAAGCGGACAGGGTGCGCTTGATGCGAGCCGGCACTCCAGCCACGAGCACGTTCGGCGGCACCTCCATGCCCGCGGACAGCACGGACCCGGCAGCGACGAGGGAGCCGCGGCCGACGCTGGCCCCGTTCAGGACGATGGCTCCCATTCCGATCAGTGCCTCGTCTGCGACGGAACATCCATGCAGAACGGCGCGGTGGCCCACCGTCACCCGGGCGCCCACCTCGAGAGGGAAGCCGGGATCGGCGTGAAGGACCGCACCGTCCTGGATGTTGCTTGCCGTTCCGATCCGGATCGGAGCGAGATCCGCGCGAATCACAGCGCCGTACCAAACGCTGACCTCCGCCGCCAGGGTCACCTCGCCCGCGAGCACGGCGCCGGGGGCGACATAAGCCGTCGCATGCACTGCCGGCGCGCGGCCCCCCATGTCCACGTCACCTCGCTCGTCGGCGTCGCGGTACTCCAACTCCAGCCGACCGCCCATGATCGGCTCGAAGAACGAGCTTCAACACGTCGACGTCCGGCGTCATCGACCACTTCTCCAGCAACGAGGGATCCGTCAGATGCCGACACACCACCTCGGGCGTGCTCGCCAGCGATCGGCTGAACTCGAAGGATCGGTCGTCCGGCCAACCCGCCACCTCCCAGGTCGCCTGACTCGTCCTCTGGTCACCGGTCTCGACCAGTCGTCCGCTCCGCGGAGTCAGCGAGCCGTTGCAGCGTGCTCGCAAGCCCATGCAGCGGATCGGGCTGCAGCTCGTACATCCGCCTACGTCCGACACGCCGCGACGTCACCACCCCGGCCCGTTCAAGGCCTTGTAGATGCTTGGTCGCCTGCGGTTGGCGGACGCCGGCGAGTCTCGCCACCTCCTCGGTCACGAACCCCTCACGAACGTCGGTCATGCAGTTCGAGGTCGGTGATTGGGAAGTGGTGGAGGAGGACGACTTCTAATGGTCATTGACCACTCCTGAACCCACGCACCAAGACGCGTCAGCTCAGCTTTGCGACGTTCCTCAGGCGGCCTTGCTTGGCAATCCACATGCGTAGTGAGGACCCAGCCCCGCAACCGCCACGCCCCGAAGGCGGTCAGGTCGTGCCGCCCTGGCCGGGTACCTCCAGCGCTCGTCGCAAGAGGAGACTCCGGGCCCAGGACCAGTCTGCTTCGTTCAGTTGGTGGGCGAAGGTTCGTCGATCGGATCTGCTTGTTGCTGCTCGGCGGAGTCCACCTGCGTCGACGGCCAGGACTGGACCCGGATTCCCTCCAGGATGAAGCCGGTGCGCCGGTCGTAGTCGTCGCGCGCCGGCCTGTCCGCGTGCTTGAGGGCGAGCGCGTTGTCCCGGAGCAGGGCGTGGAGGTCGGCGGCAGTGAAGTCGTCACGCAGGACGCCCGCGGCCCGCGCGGTCGCGACCAGCTCGTCGTTGAAGTCGCCCCCGACGTGGCAGAGCTGGACCAGACTGGGCGAGTCGGGATAGGTCTGCAGCATGACGTCGACGAACGCGGGCTGGCGGTACTGGAGATCACGGATGTCGGCGATGTAGGCCACCAGTCGCTCGGCTGGGTCGTCGATGGCGCGGGCACGGTCGATGATCGGGTGCAGCTCGGTCGCGACGACATCCTCGATCACCGCCTCGATCAGGCCGATCCGGCCGCCGAACCGGTTGAAGATCGTTGCCTTGCTGACCCTTGCGGCCGCGGCGACCTCTTCCAGCGGCACGCTCAGTCCCTTGCCCTGGAAGGCATCGATGGCTGCGCGACGGATCCCAGCAGCGTTGCGGCGCGCGTCCGCGCGAAGCCGCAACGGCGATCCCGCCTCACCGGTCGCACTCATCCCTGCTCCCTCGCGCAAAGTTGACTCGATGAGTCAGGTTATCTACCGTCGACCGGAACCACTAACCTGACTCTCCGGGTCACTTTATTCGAGAGGTCACCCGATGATCGTCGTCACCGGTGCCACCGGCGTCCTGAACGGCGCCACCGTCGAGCAGCTCCTGAAGCGGGTGCCTTCCGACGAGATCGGGATCAGCGTGCGCAACATGGACAGAGCGCAGCACTTCGCCGACCGCGGAATCCGGGTGCGGCAGGGCTCCTACGAGGATCCGGCCACACTGCGCGAGTCCTTCGCCGGAGCGGAGCAGGTGCTGCTGGTCTCGGGCAACGACCCGACCGCCGACATGATGACGCTGCACCGCAACGCGATCGAGGCCGCCGCCGAGGCCGGTGCCCGGCGGATTCTCTACACCAGCCAGTCCGGTGCCGTCGACAGCCCCTACCCGCCCGCGCAGCTCCACGCTGCCACCGAGTCACTTCTCGCCGACTCGGGCGTGGCCTGGACGGCCCTTCGCTACGGCTTCTTCGGCAGCCTCGACGATCTGCTGGGCCCATGGCAGCAGACCGGCACCATCGCCAAGCCCGCCGACGGCCCCATCCCGTGGACCGATCGCGCGGATCTCGCGGAGGCCGCCGCGGTCATCCTCACCAGCGACCGCTCCTTCGACGGTCCGGTCACCCTCACGCCGTCCCGGGCCGTGACCCTCGAGGACTTCGCACGGGCCGCCTCCAAGGTGTCCGGCCGCACCATCGAACGCGTCGTCGTGGACGACGACCAGTGGGTGACCGAACAGACCGCGAACGGCATGCCAGAACCGGTCGCCCGGTTCGCCCTCTCGATGTTCCAGGCCACCCGCACCGGCTACTACGCGCAGACCGACCCGCTCCTGGCCGAACTCCTCGGCCGCGAGCCGCGAGGCATCGACGACCTGCTCGCCACTTTCCACGGCTAACGGCTGGAGTGCGCTTCTCCCGCTCAACCTCAGGCGCGATCGCCCCGAGCAGGTCTCGGCCACGGTCCGAGGACTGTCCTGCTTCGCGCGAGTCCGAGACTGGGGACATGACGGCTGGGAGTGTGAAGGAGACCGGCCCCACCACCGCAGCACGGTGGGAGGCATCGAGTCGAGCGCGCGGGGACGCTCGGAGGCCTGGGCAACCGCGCGACGCCCTCCGAAGCGAGAAGGGCCCCTGATCTGCCTCTCTCCGCAGGTCAGGGACCCTTCTATCGCCTAAACCACTCGACCGGTCTTATCCAAACCGGTCCACGTGCGCGAGGGGGGAGTTGAACCGGCGGAATACCACGCTCGATCACGCTGGAACGACCGTCCTGAGCGTGGTCTCGGCCTCCCGTTGTCTCCGGTTGGCTCCCGTTGCTTCGGGGGCGTGCACCCCTGGGGTGCACCAGCCAGTATTGAGTTGAGGCCAGCCCTTGAGACCGGTCATCCGATCCTATGCCCATCCCTCGGCGCGCCAAGATCGATGGGTCCAATCGCCACCACCTTGCCGCCTCTCGCCTGGATCGCCGGCATTTTCGCAGGAGCCTCTCTGCTTCCACCTCGTCCCACGCATGAGCCTGGTCAGATTCACGCCGAGGCACGCAACAGACTCAATGAGCGTTCGCAAGGCGGCGCCAATCACAGCAGCGCCCTAAGAGGTTCCGCCAATAGGTATTGAGCGGTGAGGGCGTGTCGGTCACGCAGGACAGGCACGAGCCTCGGTAACAGAAGGGGTGTCTGACGCCACTTCTCTTCCCCGAGGTGCTCGCCTCCGCGTTTCACGCGGTTCTGGGTGACACGTAGCGCAGGAACGCGAAAGTGCCCGTCCTGCTTGGGAAACTTTGACTTGCGACAGTTGAAGTTGACCAAGAGAGCGAGCACTTTGCAGGTGAAGCGTAACAAGCGGATGCGTCGGGTCGTGGTCAGTGCGGACGGGGCTGGCGTGGTGTCGCACGCTGGGGTCGGGCTGCTCCGAGAGATGGCCGAGTACACCGGGCTGGTCGACGCCGTCAGCGCCGCGCTGGCCGACACCTACCGCGGTCCCTGGCTGCATGCGCCGGGCCGGGTGTTCACCGATCTCGCGGCCGCGGTTGCTGACGGTGCGGACGCCATCACCGGGATCGCAGTGCTCGGTGATCGTGAGGACCTCCACGGTCCGGTGGCCTCGATGCCGACGACCTGGCGGGTCTTGGACAAGGCCGATGCGAACCACCTCCCCGCGCTGCGAGCTGCACGCGCTGCGGCTCGGGAGCAGGCGTGGGCCGCGGGCGGCGGGCCGGACCTGGGCAGTGAGGAGTTCGCCGAACTGTTGTTGGACTTTGACGCCACGATCACGATCGCGCACAGCGAGAAGGAGAACGCTGCCGCGACCTGGAAACGGACCTTCGGGTTCCATCCACTGTTGTGCTTCTTGGACCGTCCCGACATCGCTTCCGGCGAAGCGCTCGCCGGTCTGCTGCGTCCCGGGAACGCCGGCTCGAACACCGCCGCTGACCACATCACCGTGCTGGACATGGCGATCGAGGCGCTGCCCGAGCACGCCCGCCCCTGGCTCGACCCACACACCGGGTGTTGGGGCGCCCAGCGTCTGGTTGCTCGTTCGGATTCGGCTGGCGCCACGCACGCGTTCGCGGCCGCGTGTGTCGAACGGGGTGTCGGGTTCTCGTTCGGATTCCCCGTAGATGCGCGGATCCAGCGGATCGTCGACATCATCCCCGAGGAATGCTGGCACCCCGCGATCCAGACCGACGGCGAGTTCCGTGAAGGGGCGTGGGTAGCGGAGGCCACCGGCATGATCGACCTCTCGACCTGGCCCGAAGGGTCGCGGTTGATCTTGCGCAAGGAACGTCCTCATCCCGGTGCACAGCTCACGTTCACCGATGTCGACGGACACCGGGTCACCGCGATCCTCACCAACACCCCAGCCCACGGGCCCGGTGTCGTGCCCGGTCAGGCCGCTGGGCTGGAGTTGCGGCACCGTCAACACGCTCGGGTGGAGGACCGGATCCGCGAGGCGAAGGCCACCGGACTGCGGAACCTCCCGTGCCGGGCGTGGAACGAGAACGCCGCGTGGCTGGAGGTCGTCATGATCGCGGTCGACCTCATCGCATGGACCAAGAAGATCTGCTTCGCCGACGTACCCGAGCTCGCACGCTGCGAGATCCACGCGTTCCGTTACCGAGTCCTGCACGTCGCCGCCCGGATCACCCGAGGCTCGCGACAGATCCGGCTCCGCATCGACACGACCTGGCGCTGGGCAGTCGAGATCGCCGAAGGGTTCCACCGACTACGCACCGCGTTCAGCTGACTCCACACACTGCTGAACGCGCCCTGCCCGCCCACGACCCAGGACCCGGAGAACCGCCCACCGGCAGCGCCAGCCGCACCACCAGCGACCCTCGCCGGCCCCCAGGCCACCTCACCGGCCACCGGAACCCGAAACCGCCGCCGCCACGCGGCGGCATGAAACGCCGAGGCTCGTGCCTGCCCTGCCATCTTTCATCATCGAACCGCTGTGGGACCAGTTCGCCGCGCTGATCCCTGAACCCATCGACGCTCATCCCCTTGGGTGTCACCGACCGCGTATCGCGGACCGGGTTGTGTTCGACAAGCTGGTCCAGATCGCGGTGCTCGGCGCCGCCTACGACCGCATCGCCGACACCACGTGCTCGGCCACCACGATCCGTCGGCGCCGTGATGAGTGGATCGAGGTCGGGATCTTCAAGACGCTGGAGCAGATCTGTCTGGACGCCTACGACCAGATCGTCGGTCTGGACCTCTGCGATGTCACGGTCGACGGGTGCATCGTGAAGGCTCCCTGTGGTGGCGAGGCAGCGGGCAGATCCCCGGTAGATCGCGGGAAACAGGGAACCAAGCGGTCCCTGTTGGTGGAAGCTGCCGGCATCCCGCTGGGGTGTGTCGTCGCGGGCGCGCACCGCAACGACTCACCGCTCCTGCGCCCCACCTTGGAGCACCTGGGCCGCTTCGACCTGGGTTTCGGTGATGGGCTGCCCGACGACATCACGGTCCACCTCGACGCTGGCTACGACAGCCGCAAGACCCGCGACCTGCTCGACGAGCTCGGCTGCGAGGGCGTGATCAGTAAGAAGGGCTTCCCGCTCCAAGCCGGTGCCCGGTGGGTCGTGGAGCGGACCAACTCCTGGCACAACCGCGGGTTCAAGAAGCTCGCCATCTGCACCGAGCGTCGCACCCAGGTGATCGAGGCCTTCATCGCGCTGGCCAACGCCGCGATCATCATCCGACGACTCGTCCGCCAGGCCTGGATCACCCACCGCTGGGACGGTCGACCAGCACGACAACCATGACCTATTGGCGGAACCTCTAAGCGTTGAAAGCTTGACCCAAGATCGCGCAGCGCTCGGCACAAGGGCTCGACCCCTTCACCTCGTGGGGCGTCGAGCACCCGAGCAATGAAGCATTGCTTAAGGCGATCTCGCTTGGTGTCCTCAATTGTGATTGCTCTATCGGGGGGATTCACTGCCCAGAAGTAGCCGGCCACCGCGCAGCGGTCACCAGCCGCGTTCGGCCAGCCGGTGGGGCTGGGGCAGCTCGTCCACGTTGATGCCGACCATCGCCTCACCCAGACCACGCGACACCTTCGCCACCACATCCGGGTCGTCGAAGAAGGTCGTGGCCTTCACGATCGCCTCGGCGCGCTGCGCCGGGTTGCCGGACTTGAAGATCCCCGAGCCCACGAACACACCCTCGGCACCCAGCTGCATCATCATCGCCGCATCCGCCGGGGTCGCGATGCCGCCCGCGGTGAACAGCACGACCGGCAGCTTGCCGGTGCGGGCGACCTCGGCCACCAGGTCGTACGGCGCCTGCAGCTCCTTCGCCGCGACGTACAGCTCGTCGTCCGAGAGCACCGTCAGGCGCCGCAGCTCCGCACGGATCGTGCGCATGTGGGTCACCGCGTTCGACACGTCCCCCGTGCCCGCCTCGCCCTTCGAACGGATCATCGCCGCACCCTCGGTGATCCGCCGCAGCGCCTCACCCAGGTTCGTCGCACCACACACGAACGGCACCGTGTAGGCCCACTTGTCGATGTGATTGGCGTAGTCGGCCGGGGTCAGCACCTCGGACTCGTCGATGTAGTCCACACCCAGCGACTGCAACACCTGCGCCTCGGCGAAGTGCCCGATCCGAGCCTTGGCCATCACCGGGATCGACACCGCCGAGACGATCTCGTCGATCATGTCCGGGTCGCTCATCCGGCTCACGCCACCCTGGGCACGGATGTCCGCCGGCACCCGCTCCAACGCCATCACCGCCACCGCACCGGCATCCTCGGCGATCTTCGCCTGCTCCGGGGTGACCACGTCCATGATCACGCCACCCTTGAGCATCTCGGCCATGCCGCGCTTCACCCGGGTGGTGCCGGCGGCGGTCGTCTCTTCACTCATGTCGCTCTCCTGGTCGGGCTGACGGTCGTCAGCACTCGATGACGTTCACGGCGAGCCCTCCGCGCGAGGTCTCCTTGTACTTCACGTGCATGTCGCGACCGGTGTCGCGCATGGTCCTGATCGCCTTGTCGAGCGACACCTTGTGGGCGCCGGTGCCGTTGATCGCCAGCCTCGCTGCGTTGATCGCCTTCACCGAGGCGATGGCGTTGCGCTCGATGCACGGGATCTGCACGAGCCCGCCGATCGGGTCGCAGGTCAGGCCCAGGTTGTGCTCGATGCCGACCTCGGCGGCGTTCTCGACCTGGGTCGGCGTGCCGCCGAGCACCTCGCAGAGCGCGCCCGCAGCCATCGCGCAGGCCGAGCCCACCTCGCCCTGGCAGCCGACCTCGGCACCCGAGATCGACGCGTTCTCCTTGAACAGGATCCCCACCGCAGCAGCCGTGAGCAGGAAGCGCACCACGCCGTCGTCGTCCGCACCCGGGACGAAGCGCGCATAGTAGTGCAGCACCGCCGGGATGATCCCCGCCGCACCGTTGGTGGGTGCGGTGACGACCCGTCCGCCCGAGGCGTTCTCCTCGTTGACGGCAAGCGCGTAGAGGTTGACCCAGTCGATGACGTCGAGCGGGTCGCCACCTGTCGCCCGCGCGCCGAGGTCGGCGTACAGGCCGGGCGCCCGCCGCGGCACCTTCAGGCCGCCGGGGAGCACGCCCTCGGCCGCGCAGCCGGCCCGGACGCACTCCTGCATGACCCGCCAGATCTCCAGCAGGCCGGCGCGCACCTCCTTCTCGGTACGCCACGACAGCTCGTTGGCGAGCATCACGTCGCTGACCCGCAGACCGGTCTCGGCACAGATCGCGAGCAGCTCGGCGCCGTCGTGAACGGGTGGCGGACCTCGGTCCGGTCGACCACCACGCGGTCCGCGCCGACGGCCTCCTCGTCGACGACGAACCCGCCGCCGACCGAGTAGTAGGTGCGCTCGCGGAACGCGCCCTCGATGCCGTACGCCGTGAAGGTCATCCCGTTCGGGTGCGCGGGCAGCGACCGGCGCCGGTGCAGGACGAGGTCCTCGGCGAGGTCGAACCGGACGCTCCGCCTGCCGGCGAGCACGATCACCCCCTCCCGGCGTACGACGTCCAGCCGGCCGCGCGCACCCGCCGTGTCGACCGTCGCCGGCACCTCCCCCTCGAGCCCCAGCACCACGGCTCCCTCGGAGCCGTGCCCGTGCCCGGTGGCGCCGAGGGACCCGAACAGCTCGGCCTTCACGCGCAGGGTGGCGTCGAGCAGGCCGTCGGCGGCCAGCCCGTCGGCGAAGGTCTTCGCGGCCCGCATCGGGCCGACCGTGTGCGACGAGGACGGGCCGATACCGATCGAGTAGAGGTCGAAGGCGCTCAGCGGCACGTCGCACCCCGACGCTCGATCGCCTGGCGGTAGAGCCGCCCGGCCCGGTACGACGAACGGACCAGCGGTCCGGACAGGACACCGGCGAACCCGATCTCCTCCGCCTCGGCGGCGAGCTCGACGAACTCCTCCGGCTTGACCCACCGCTCCACCGGGTGGTGGCGCGGCGAGGGACGCAGGTACTGGGTGATCGTGACCAGCTCACAACCCGCCTCGTGCAGGTCCCGCAGCGCCTGCGAGACCTCCTCACGGGTCTCGCCCATCCCCAGGATCAGGTTCGACTTCGTGACCAGCCCGAACGCCCGGGCCTGGGTCAGCACGTCCAGCGAACGCTCGTAGCGGAACGCCGGACGGATCCGCTTGAAGATCCGCGGCACCGTCTCCACGTTGTGGGCCAGCACCTCGGGCCGCGACTCGAACACCTCGGCCAGCAGCTCGGGGCGGCCGTTGAAGTCCGGGATCAGGTTCTCCACACCCGTGCCCGGGTTCAGGTCGTGGATCGCGCGCACCGTCTCGGCGTACAGCCAGGCACCGCCGTCGGGCAGGTCGTCGCGCGCGACGCCGGTGATGGTGGCGTACTTCAGCTCCATCTGCTGCACCGACTCCGCGACGCGACGGGGCTCGTCGCGGTCCAGCGGCTGGGGCTTGCCGGTGTCGATCTGGCAGAAGTCACAACGCCGCGTGCACTGGTCGCCACCGATGAGGAAGGTCGCCTCGCGGTCCTCCCAGCACTCGAAGATGTTCGGGCAGCCGGCCTCCTGGCAGACCGTGTGCAGGCCTTCGGACTTCACCAGCTTCTGCAGCGACCGGTACTCCGGACCCATCGTCGCCTTCGTGCGGATCCACGACGGCTTCCGCTCGATGGGCGTCTCCGCGTTGCGGACCTCCAGCCGGAGGAGCTTGCGGCCCTCCGGGGCGAGGCGCGAGTCGGCACTCACCTCAGAGCTCCGTGTAGAGCGGGTGCCTCTTTGCGATCGCGGCAACGCGTCCGCCGAGTGCAGCTGTCAGGTCCGGAGTGGGCGCTCGAGTCAGGCAGGTAGCGATAATGTCACCGACGGTGGCAAATTCGTTGGCCGTCAGGCCGCGCGCGGCCAAGGCGGGCGTGCCGATCCGCAGCCCCGAGGTGACCATCGGCGGCCGCGGGTCGAACGGCACCGCGTTGCGGTTGACCGTCAAACCGATCGAGTGCAGCCGGTCCTCGGCCTGCTGGCCGTCAAGCTCCGAGTTTCGCAGGTCGACGAGGACCAAATGCACCTTCGTCCCTCCGGTCAGGACGCTGACGCCGGCATCGCGTACTTTCTCGCTGGACAACTTCCTTGCAATGATCTTTGCGCCCTGAATCGTCCGAGCCTGGCGCTCGCGGAACTCGGGCAAGGCCGCCATCTTGAAGGCCACCGCCTTGGCCGCGATGACGTGCTCGAGCGGACCGCCCTGCTGGCCGGGGAAGACCGCGCTGTTGATCTTCTTCGCCAGATCCGCGCTGTTAGTGAGGATGATCCCCCCGCGGGGTCCGCCTAGGGTCTTGTGGGTTGTGCTGGTGATCACGTCAGCGTGGGGAATGGGGTTTGGGTGCAGTCCTGCCGCGACGAGGCCCGCGAAGTGGGCCATGTCGACCATGAGGTAGGCACCGACCAGGTCGGCGATCCGGCGGAACTCCGCAAAGTCCAGGTGGAGGGGATACGCCGACCAGCCCGCCACGATCAGCTTCGGCCGGTGCTCCAGCGCTAGCCGCTCGACCTCGGCCATGTCCACCTCGAAGTCCTGGTCGTCGACGTGATAGGCCACGACGTCGTACAGCTTGCCGGAGAAGTTGATCCGCATGCCGTGGGTCAGGTGGCCACCGTGGGCGAGGTCGAGGCCGAGGATCGTGTCACCCGGGTCGAGCAGCGCGAACATCGCCGCGGCATTGGCCTGGGCACCGGAGTGCGGCTGCACGTTCGCGAAGTCGGCACCAAAGAGCTCCTTGACCCGATCGATCGCCAGCTGCTCGATCACGTCGACGTGCTCGCAGCCGCCGTAGTAGCGGCGGCCGGGGTAGCCCTCGGCGTACTTGTTGGTGAGGACCGAGCCCTGCGCCTCCATCACGGCGACGGGCGCGAAGTTCTCGGATGCGATCATCTCCAAGGTCTCGCGCTGCCGACGTAGCTCGGCGGAGATCGCCGCGTGCACGTCGGGGTCAAAATCGGCCAGGCTCTGGTTCAGGCTGGACATCTCAGAGTCCTCGGATCAGCGCGGCGTAGGCCGCGGCGTCGAGCAGCTCCGCGGTCGCGGTCACCTTGACCACGAACAGCCAGCCGTCGCCGAAGGGGTCGCTGTTGACCAGGCTCGGGTCGGCGTCGACGTCCTCGTTGACCTCGACGACCTCGCCCGTCACCGGCGAGTAGAGGTCGCTGACGGACTTGGTGGACTCGAGCTCGCCGCAGGTCTGGCCCGCGGTGACCGTGTCGCCGACGGCCGGCAGGTCGACGTACACGATGTCGCCGAGGGCGTCGGCGGCGTAGGCCGTCACGCCGACGCGCGCGGTGTCGCCGTCGAGGGCGACCCACTCGTGCTCGGCGGAGTACTGGAGGTTCGTGGGGTTGCTCATCGGGTGCTCCTGATTTCGGTAAGGGTGGGTCAGCGGGAACGGGTGTAGAACGGCAGCTCGACGACGTCGGCGTCCTCGAGGGAGCCGCGCAGGGAGACGGCGACGCGGGTGCCGGGTACGGCGAGGTGCGGGGGCACATAGGCCATGGCGATCGGCTTCTCCAGGGTCGGCGACGGGGCGCCGCTGGTGACCTCGCCGACCTCGGCGCCGGTCGCCGGGTCGACGACCGGGTAGCCCGCGCGCGGCGAGCGGCGGCCGGTCGAGACGAGGCCGACGAGCACGCGCTCCGGGCCCTCCTCCTTGCGCTTCGCGAGCGCGTCCCGGCCGACGAAGCCGCCGGGCTTGTCGAGGACGACGACGCGGCCGAGGTTCGCCTCGTACGGCGTGGTGTCGCGGCTCAGCTCGTGGCCGTAGAGCGGCATGCCCGCCTCGAGGCGCAGGGTGTCGCGGCAGGCGAGGCCGGCGGGGACCAGGCCGTGGGCCTCCCCCGCCTGCGCCAGCGCGGCCCAGACGGCAGGGGCGTCGGCCGGGCGGCAGTAGACCTCGAAGCCGTCCTCGCCCGTGTAGCCGGTGCGCGCGAGCAGCACCTCGACTGCGCGGTCAGGGGCAGCGAGCGTGCCGGCGTCGATGGCGTAGTACTTCAGCGACGGCACGTCGAGCTCGGTCAGCGCGGCGATGATCGCGGCGGACGCGGGCCCCTGGACCGCCAGCAGCGCCCAGTCGGCCGACGTGTCGCGGACCGTGACGTCGTACCCCTCGGCGCGGGCGGCGATCTCGGGCGCCACGACGGCGACGTTGCTGGCGTTGGCGACGACGAGGTAGTGCTCCTCGGCCAGGCGGTAGACGACGAGGTCGTCGATGATGCCGCCGTCCTCGGCGCAGATCATCGAGTAGCGGGCCCGGCCGACGCCGATCGCCGACGGGCGGCCGACGAGGGCGTGGTCGAGCGCGGCGCCGGCGCCCGGCCCGGTCAGCTCGATCTCGCCCATGTGGGTGAGGTCGAAGAGGCCCGCGGTCGTGCGGACGGCGCGGTGCTCGGCGAGCTCCGAGCTGTAGCGGACCGGCATCTGCCAGCCGGCGAAGTCGGTGAAGCTCGCCCCCAGGCCGGCATGGACCTCGTGCAGCGGGGTGGTTCGAGAGGACACGGCAGTGCTCCTAGGTGGTGGCGTGGGTGGGGTTGGTCAGTTCTCGAAGTCGGCGATCGGCGGGCAGGAGCAGACCAGGTTGCGGTCGCCGTAGGCCTGCTCGATGCGGCGCACAGGAGGCCAGTACTTGCCGGCCGGCGTGCCGGCCGGGAAGACCGCCTCCTCCCGCGTGTACGACGCCGTCCACTCCTCGACCAGGCAGGCGGCCGTGTGCGGGGCGTGCCGCAGCGGGCTGTCCTCGGCGGTCCAGCGGCCGCTGGCGACGGCATCGATCTCGGCGCGGATCGCGACCATCGCTGCGACGAACCGGTCGAGCTCGGCGAGGTCCTCGGACTCGGTCGGCTCGATCATCAGCGTGCCCGCGACCGGGAAGCTCATGGTCGGGGCGTGGAAGCCGTGGTCGATGAGCCGCTTCGCGACGTCGTCGACGGAGACGCCCGTCTCGGCGGTGAGCGGCCGCAGGTCGACGATGCACTCGTGCGCGACGAGTCCGTTCTCGGCGGTGTAGAGCAGCGGGAAGTGAGGAGCGAGGCGGTGGGCGAGGTAGTTGGCGCCGAGCACCGCCGTCTGGGTCGCCCGGCGCAGCCCGTCGGCCCCCATCATCCGGCCATAGGCCCACGCGATCGGCAGCACGCCCGCCGAGCCGTAGGGCGCGGCACTGATCGGCCCGATGCCCGCGCGCTGCTCCGGGACCGGGTGCAGCGGGTGGCTCGGCAGGTACGGCGCCAGGTGGGCCGCGACCGCAACGGGACCGACGCCCGGGCCGCCGCCACCATGGGGGATCGCGAAGGTCTTGTGGAGGTTGAGGTGCGAGACGTCGCCGCCGAACTCCCCCGGGCGCGCGATGCCGACCAGCGCGTTGAGGTTGGCGCCGTCGACGTACACCTGGCCGCCGTGGCGGTGCACCAGGTCGCACAGGTCGGTGATGCCGGTCTCGTAGACGCCGTGGGTGGACGGGTAGGTCACCATCACGGCGGCGAGCCGGTCGGCGTGCTCGGCGCACTTCGCGGCCAGGTCGTCGAGGTCGACGGTGCCGTCCTCGCGGGAGGCCACGACGACGACCCGGAAGCCGGCGAGCACCGCGGAGGCGGCGTTGGTGCCGTGGGCGCTGGAGGGGATCAGGCAGACGTCGCGCTGCGCCTCGCCGCGGTCGTGGTGGTAGGCGCGGATGGCGAGCAGGCCGGCGAGCTCGCCCTGCGAGCCCGCGTTGGGCTGGATCGACACTGCGGCGTACCCGGTGATCTCGGCCAGCCACTCCTCGAGCTGCTCGACGAGGACGCGGTAGCCGGCGACGTCCTCGAGCGGGGCGAGCGGGTGCATGTCGGCGAAGCCGGGCCACGAGATGGGCTCCATCTCCGCGGTGGCGTTGAGCTTCATCGTGCAGGAGCCGAGCGGGATCATCCCGCGGTCCAGCGCGTAGTCCTTGTCGGAGAGCGCCCGCAGGTAGCGCAGCATCGCGGTCTCCGAGCGGTGCCGGTGGAAGACCGGGTGCTCGAGGAAGGCCGAGGTACGACGCACCGCCGCCGGGATCCCGGTGCCCACCTGGACCATGACGCCACCATCGGTCCGCGGCTCGACGGCGTCGACGACGGACGCGACGTGGTCGGCGGTGGTGATCTCCGAGCAGGTGATGCCGACGTGGGTGTCGTCGACCGGGCGCAGCAGGATGCCGGCGGCGCGGGCCCGGGCGACGACGGCCGCGGCGTCCGCGACCTCGACGACGAGGGTGTCGAAGAAGTGCCGGTTGACCCGGCGCACGCCGCGCACCTCCAGCTCGGAGGCGATCTCGGCGGTGCGCGCGTGGACCTGCCCGGCGATCCGGCGCAGGCCGTCGGGGCCGTGGTGGACGGCGTACATGCCGGCGGTGATCGCCAGCAGCACCTGCGCGGTGCAGATGTTGGAGGTCGCCTTGTCGCGGCGGATGTGCTGCTCGCGGGTCTGCAGCGCGAGGCGGTACGCCGGCTGCCCGGACGCGTCGATGGAGACGCCCACGAGCCGTCCGGGCAGGTGCCGCTCGAGGCCCTCGCGGACGGCGATGAAGGCGGCGTGTGGACCGCCGTAGAACATCGGGACGCCGAGGCGCTGGGTGGAGCCGACGGCGATGTCGGCGCCCATCTCGCCGGGCGGGGTGAGCAGGGTGAGCGCGAGGGGGTCGCAGGTCACGGCGACGGACGCACCGCGTGCGGCGGCCTCGGCGGCGATCGGCCGCAGGTCGCGGACCTCGCCCGAGCAGCCGGGGTAGGACGCGAGCAGGCCGAAGAACTCACCGTCCGGGAGGGGCGCGTCGAGGTCGACCAGCTCGACCTCGAGGCCGACGGCCTCGGCCCGGGTGGCGAGCACGGCGAGGGTCTGCGGCAGCGTGTCCGCGTCGACCAGCACCCGCGGGAACCTCGACCGCGACGCGCGGCGCATCACCATGATCGCCTCGACCACCGCGGTGGCCTCGTCGAGCAGCGAGGCGTTCGCGGTCGGCAGGCCGGTGAGGTCGCCGACGACGGTCTGGAAGTTGATCAGCGCCTCGAGCCGGCCCTGGCTGATCTCCGGCTGGTAGGGCGTGTACGCCGTGTACCAGGCCGGGGCCTCCAGCAGGTTGCGGCGGATCACCGGCGGCGTGATCGTCGGGTGGTAGCCGCAGCCGATCATCGCCACGCCGACGTCGTTGCGTCCCGCCAGGACGGCGAGCTCGGCCAGGGCCTCGGTCTCGCTCGCCGGTGCGGGCAGCCGCAGGGGCTCGGGCGAGACGATGCCGGCCGGTACGGCGGCGGCCATCAGCTCGTCGAGGCTCGCGTAGCCGATCTCGGCCAGCATCTTCGCCTGCTCGGAGGCGTCGGTGCCGATGTGGCGCTCGCTGAAGGAGGCGCTTGAAGGGGTGGGGTCGTTCGAGGACACGGAGGCTCCCGTCGTCGAGGGTGCGTGCACCCTGCTTCGCTTGCCTCCCCGCTCTGTCATGGGTACCTGAGAGCTTCACCGCGTGAGCGGCTTGCACCGTGGGCGCAGGACATGGGTCCTGACTTTCCAGAGTTGCCTCGCCGAGCAGTGATGGGGCCTGAGAGTTTCTCGGGGAGAGTTGCTCCTACGGCGCCCCGTCCCGACCCATCGGGTCAGGCGAGGGCTCTCCTGCTTCGGCTTCGAACGGCCGATATGGAGTTGTCTTGGTGCGCCTGGCGCGGTCGTCAGAGGTCGGCCACGTAGCTGTGCGCCAGACCGTCGGTCAGTTCCGACGTCGTAGTGGTCACCGCGGATCGCTCGGTGTTGCGAAGGGAGAACACGTTGCTGCTCATCACCACGTCGGCGGGGTTGACTTGCGCGGCGGGGTCCCAGAGACGGGATCGGATGAGCGCCTTCCCGCAGTGGAAATAGTTCTCTTCGACCTCGACGATGAGCACAAGTTTAGGTACGCGGCCGTCCGCCTCGTGCTGGTGACGGAGGTGAACGTCGTCGGTGACGAATGCCTTTCCGTTGACTCGCAAGGTCTCTCGCATCCCTGGGACGAGAAAAAGCATGCCGATCTCGGAGTTGCACGCGAGGTTCCTGAAGCTGTCGGCCAGAGCGTTGCCCGAACGATCTGGGAGGCTGAGGGTGGCGTCGTCGAGCACCTTCACGAAGCCCGGACCGTCTCCCCGAGGGCTGGAGTCAGCTCCCTTGGCTCCGTGAGTTGCTAGGCAAACGAACGGAGCATGTGCGATGAAGCGCTGGGCCGTCAGACCCAGGTCCCGATCAATCTTGTCTAGCACGGGAGCGTCGGGGGTACCCAGCACATCACAGACCTCCTGGACGCTGAGCCGGCGGACCCGGTCGAGGAGGGAACGGGCGGAGGGGCGCACTGCCGACCCGGAGGCCGGAGTCACGTTGAGCTCAGACATTGAGACTTATCTCTCTGCCGAGGGCGCGCGACACGCACACCATCATGGTGCGGCCTGTTTCCTGTTGTTCGCGGGTCAAGACGTCGTCGCGGTGCTCGGGGCGCCCGGCCAAGATCTCGACTTCGCAGGTTCCGCAGACTCCGGAGCGACAACTCGCGCTGACGGGGATGCCGGCTCGCGCCAGTCCGTCGAGTAGGGAGGTATCGGCGTCGACGTTGATGGTCCGTGCGCTCTTGATCGCCCGGACGGTGACCGCGCGATTCACCTGTGGCGGACGCGGCCGAGGCTTGAACCTCTCCACGTGCAGAGAGGAGGGCGACCGTCCGGACCGGGTGACGACTTGTTCCACCGCTACCAGCAATGGCTCAGGTCCGCAGCAGATGAACGCGGCGTCCGTGTCGGCACCCGCGATGATGTCGTCGAGTGGAAGGTGACCGGTTTCGTCGAACGGCCAGTACCGCACGCGGTCGCCGAGGTCTCCGAAGGAGTCGGCGAAAGCCATGGAGCTCCGATTGCGGCTGCCGTAGTCCAAGGTCCATCGGATTCCGGCAGCCTCCGCGGCTCGGATCATCGGGATGATCGGAGTGATGCCGATGCCGCCGGCGATGAAGACGAGCGCCTCCGACTCCGGGAGTGCGAAGTTGTTGCGCGGCGAGCTCATAGTGACGATCTGCCCGGGCCGTAGGAAGTAGTGAACGTATTCGGAGCCTCCGCGGCTCAGCGGGTCCAGAAGGACGGCGATGCGGTAGGAGTTGTACGTAGCGTAGGACTCGATGAGCGAGTACTGACGCTCGACCCGGTTCGGTAGTACCAGGCCAATGTGGGCCCCAGGCTCCCAGGCTGGCAGGTCGCCGTCCAAGCCTCGCAGGAGGACGGAGACGACGCCTTCGGCCTCGTATCGAAGCTCCTCGACCCGCACACGGAGAAACGTGGTCGGGCTGCCGGTCACGACACTCTCCCGAGTGGTCCTGCCGCGCGCACCTGGAGGCGCGTGGCCGGTTCTGGCAGGTACCCGATCGGGGTCTCCGTTACTTCGACGATCTCGATGCGGCTCGGGTCCGCGCCAGCTTGGATGGCCCGCGCGGTTGCGATGTCCGAGGCGTCGTCGATGGCGCGTCGGCGGTCCTGTCCAGCCGGGATGATCGTGTCCCAACGGCTGCTGACTGGGGCGATGGCAACCCCAACCGCATTGGCGACTGCGCCGTGGCTGGGTCGGATCACCTTGGGCATGCGGCCGTGGCCGTCGCTGATGAGGGCCGATCCTCCCCCGACAACCACCAACGAGTTGATCTCGCGGGACAGATTCATACTCTCGACCGCGTCGGCGAGTGTCTCGTCGGCCACTGACATTGCCTGGCCGAGCGTGGCACGCAGGTCAGCGGGAACCGGGTGGCTGCCGATGTCGCCGCGTCCCGCTGCCACGGCTGCGTCGGTCAACGTTGGGACTGAACCGCCAAACACCAAGCCCTCTTGCGCGACGCGATATCCCAGAGATTGGGGGCCGACTCGGACGCCGCCGGAGCCGTCCTGTGTTACGACCGTGCCGCCACCGATGCTGATGCTGAGCACGTCGGGCATTCGGAAATTGGTCTTGACGCCCGCAAGCTCAGCGCCCATCGATGCTTCCCGAGGAAACCCGTCGATGAGTACGCCGAAGTCGGTCGAGGTGCCGCCGACGTCGGCGATGAGGGCGTTGGTCAGACCGGTAAGGAAGGCGGCCCCTCGGATTGAGTTGGCCGGACCTGATCCGATGGTGAAGACCGGGAACCGGGTTGCCTGCTCCAGGCCCATGAGAGTGCCGTCGTTCTGCGCGAAGTAGGTCGCAGCGCGGACTCCGCGCTTCTCCAGGACGGTCTGCAGCGACGACGCCACCTCAGTGGCGACGTGGTGGAGTGCCGCGTTGAGTGCAGTTGCATTCTCGCGCGCCAGCAACCCCAGGGAGCCGACTTCGTGGCTCATAGAGATCCCGACGTGCTCGCCCAGGACCTCGCGAACCACGTCGGCCGTTTCGATTTCTTGGTCACGGTAGGCCGGACTAAACACGCCGGTAATAGCCACCGCATCGACCGTGCCAGCGATGGGCTTGAGGAACTCCATGAGCTCTTCGCGGTCCGTTCGACGAATGGCTCGGCCGGCGACGTAGTTCCCGCCGGTGAGGATCGTGCTGGCCACTACAGCGTTCTCACGCAGATCATGGGGCCAAGGCATCAGCGGCGGGATGCTCCGCGTAGCGGGGGCGCCGAGTCGGATCACGGCAATTTTTGCAAGACCGCGCCGTTCGAGAATGGCGTTGATGCCGTGCGTGGTTCCCAGCATGACCGCGCCAACCCGCTCTACCGAGTCTCCGAGCTGGGCTAGGATTTCATCGAGGGCGCGCTCCACGCCGCCGCTGACGTCGGCAGTTGTGTGTTGCTTCGCCCAAGCCACCACGGTGTCACGCTCGTCGATGGCCACGGCGTCGGTGTGAGTTCCGCCGACATCCAGACCGATGCGGATTGCAGGGGCAGACGGCTCAGTTCGCATTGAAATTCCTGTCATGTGCTGCCTTCACCTCACTGGCGAGGAGGCGGTAGTTGTCGGAGATGATTTCGCTCACCTGTGTGGCGCGCGCGCCCCGCACCTCGCTGATGTACCGCACGATCTCGGCGCAGTCGTGTGGTTGGATGCGGCGGCCCATCCAAGAGAAGTAGGGACCGTCGGTCTCGAGGAGCATTCGATCTGCAGGAATTGACCGGATGAGGTCTCGACCCTCCTCGGTCTCGAGCATGGTCGGGTGGATGGAAAGCCGGAACCCGGCGTCAAGAACCATGGTCAGTTCACCACGGTTCCCTGCGAAGGAATGCAGAACGGCGTGCTCCACCTGGAACCTGGCCAGTGTCCCCACAACCTCCCTGACGGCGCCACGCGAATGTATCGAGTAGCCGCGCGTCGGTCCGGTGAGGTCCAAGACGCGCTCAAGTAGTTCGTGTTGAGCCGCGAACGTGGGGCCGTTGCCAAAGTCCGGTCCGACGGTGTCTGCGATTGGGCGGTCCAAACCTATCTCGGACACCCATGCGAAGCGGGGGGCGATGGCCTCCAGCGTGGCCAGCTCGCTGGCGTTGTAGACGCTCCCCGCGGCCTCGGGGTGAAAGCCGAGTCCGACCTGTGTACCGGGTACGCCACGCAGCAGCTCATCCAGGTGCTGCGCCTCAGAGGGGCGGGCCGTAGCGACGATGATCTCGATCTCGCACTCCCGGCAGGTCTCAAGCACCCGGTCACGGTCGTGGTAACGGCCAAGGTGACAGTGAGTATCAGCGAGCGTCATGAAAGTTCAGCTGCCATAGGTGAGCACGACCGAGAGCACCTCGTCGGGGTGCTGATCGACGAGCTCGAACGCCTCAGTGGCCCGCTCGAACGGAATGCGGTGGCTGATCAGGTCTCCGGCCCGCAGCTCAGTCAGCAGGTCGACGTCGAGCTGGAGTCGTCGGTCGTTGGTCCAGCGTGCGGAGATTCGGCCGTCGGGGGCGTTGACCGAGGAGCTCACCATACGCAGGCGCCGCATGTGGAACTCGGGCGACATAATCAGATCGACGGGCTTGCGTCCGTAGTAGGCCGGCACGACCACGGTGCCTTCGGCGCCCGTGGCCTCGATCGCAGACTGCAGGGCGGCCGGGGCGCCGCTCGCCTCGAACGACACGTCTGCTCCGCGGCCACCGCTCAGTTCCTTGACGGTGCTCAGCGCGTCGCTAGGGTGAACGGCCACGTCTGCGCCGTACTGGAGGGCGAGCTCGCGCCGGCGTTCGAGGGGGTCGACAGCGATGACGACCGAGGCCGTACGCTTGGCGAGCTTGGCGGTGAAGAGCCCGACCAAGCCCATGCCGTAAACGATGACGACATCGCCGAACAATACCGGGTGGTCGAGCAGCGCGTTGACCGCGACGTCGAGGAGTCCCACCGTGGTTGCTGCCTCGATTGGGGCGAGGTCAGGCGGAAGCAGCGTGCACAGCGACCTGTCCACGACGTAGTGGGTCTGGTGCGGGACGCGCGTGAAGACCAAGTCGCCGGTGGTGAGCCCGGATTCGACGCCGGCTTCGAGGACACGACCGACGTTGGCGTAGGCGTACTTGATGGGGAACTTCTGTTCGAAGGACCCACCCATGGTCGCCTGCGGTTGGATCAGGTCCTGCGGCAGATCGAGAACCGTGCGGGTGTCCGGGGCCTGTCCGCGGAAGATGGTCATCTCGGTACCGTGGCTGATGCCCGAGGCGATGGCCTCACACAGGACCTCGGTGGGGCCGGGGTCACCGATCTCCTCGGTGCGAATCTCGACTGTGCGCTCAGATGCGAACCAGACCGACTTTGCTTCCACTTCTCTGCTCCTTGCTTGTCCTCGTTCGCCCGGTGCGGCGATCGAGCTGTTGATGCTTGCTGGTCTCGTGATCTCAGGTAGAGATCTCCGGAGGGTCTACGGGTTCCAGTCAGGAGCGCCGCGCGCGTCGATAGCTGTCGCTGCCGACTGCGATCACGATCAGCACGCCAGCAGCGATTTGCTGGTACACGCCGTCGAGGCTGAGCAACACGAACCCGTTGTTGATGAGCGCGAGAAACAGGATCCCAACGCAGGTCTTCCAGATCGCACCGTCACCGCCGAGGAGACTCGTGCCTCCGATGACGATGCCGGCCAGCACGATGAAGACCAGCGACGTCTGGGTGCCCTGGTCGGCCTGGCCGGAACCAACCCGAGAGGCCACCAGTACCCCACCGAACGCTGCGCCTGCGCCGCTGATCGCGTAGGTCAGCACCTTAACGGCGTTCGTCCTGACGCCCGAGAGACGGGCGGCCTCCTCGTTTCCTCCGACGGCGAAGAGGCTGCGCCCGTAGGTCGAGGCCGAGAGCAGGAACCAAGTCAGGGCGATCACGATGATGGCCAGGATGGAGGTCAGCCTCAGCCCGAAGGCCGAGTCGGTCCCGAGCTGCTTGAAGCGCTCGTCGTTCACGATGAGCACCGTGCCACCAGCAACGATGGTCGCGATCCCGGCCACGGCGTAGGAGGTAGCTAGGGTGGCGATAAGTGGGTTGATCCTGATGACGGTGACAAGCACCCCGTTCACGAACCCGATGGCGAGTCCGACGAGCACCGCCACGCCGATGGCCAGGTAAGGATCCATGTGAACCGTCAGCTTGGCTGCGACCAGTCCGCTCAGTGCGTAGACCGCGCCGACTGAGAGGTCGACGCCTCCAGCAATGAGCACCAGCGTGCTGGTGACGGCGACGATGAGGATCGTTGACTGCTGGTCAAACAGATTCAGCAGGTTCGCGGAGGTGAAGAACGAGCTACTGGCGCCACACAGGACGAAGAAGAGCGCGATGAATGGGAGAAGGATCCCGGCCTGTCTGATGCAGGAAATGATCTTTGCCGTAGCTCCTGATGACCTCCGCGGCTGGGTGTCGATCCTTACGACCCGTTCCTGACTTGCCTGGCTCATTGGCTTTCCGTTCCTTGTCGCGCCGACTCCGTGCCGAAGGCGGCGCTCACGATTGCTTGCTCGGAGATATCGGTCCCGCGGAGCTCGGCCGCGATGCTGCCCTGGTGCATAACCAGGACTCTGTGGCTCAGGCCGATAACTTCGGTGGCCTCGGAAGAGACGACGATGATCGCCGCGCCGTTCCGGGCGAGGTCCGCGAGGACCTCGTAGATGGCGTGCTTACCCTGAACGTCGACGCCGCGGGTGGGTTCGTCGACCAACAGGACGGCGGGCTGTTGTACCAACCATTTTGCGAAGAGCGCTCGCTGCTGGTTCCCCCCGGACAGGGTTCGGACCGGAGACTTGATGCTGGATGTCTTGACCCGGGTGGTCTGCACGCCGCGCGCAGCGATCTGCCTCGAGCGCCACGGCAGAACCATCCCTGCCTTGCTCATCGACCGTAGGTGCGGGAGCGTCACGTTCCGCTCGATCGAATGCTCGAGGTGCAGACCCTGCAACTTCCGATTTTCGGGGATAAGCGCAATCCCTCGCACCTGAGCCTGACGGACCGAGCGGATGCGAGCGGGGACGCCGCCCAGCAGGATGCGCCCGGCGTCTGCAGGCGCAGCCCCGACGAGCGACATCAGCACCTCGCTGCGTCCACTGCCAACCAGCCCGGCGATCCCGAGGATCTCTCCACGACGCACCTCGAAAGTGACGTCGTTGAACGCCCCGCGCCGGCCGAGCCCTTCAACCCTGAGTGCGGGCGAGGCATCGCGCGGACACTCGGGCAACTGAGGGAACAGTTCGTCGAGGTCGCGTCCGATCATGAGGTTGATCAGCTGACTCTTGGAGACCTCGTTCTTAACGACAGTCCGAATGAACCGGCCATCCCGCAGGACGGTGACTCGGTCACAGACGCGTAGAACATCGTCCAGGTCATGCGAGATCAAGACCACCGCGACCCCGCGGTTCGCTAGCTGCGTGATGAGCCGGTAGATCTGTTCTGCCTGGTCCTGGGTCGTGGCTGTGGTTGGCTCGTCCAAGATGATGAGCCGAGCTCCCGCAGCGACCGCTCGCAGGATCTCAACGAATTCCTGTTCAACCGCATTGAGTCGGTCCACACGCCGATCCGGGTCGATTGTGAGGCCGGTCTCGCGAACCAGCTCCGCGAACTTGCGGCGCATCTTGGTCCGCGAGACCACTCCGGGAACAGACGTGGGGTATTGACCGGTGAAGACGTTCTCGACGACTGTCCGTTGCGAAAGCAAGGAGAGCTCCTGAGAAACGAATGCGATTCCGCCTTGTCGTGCGGCGCGCGGCGAGGTGAAGACAACCCGTCGGCCGGCGGATTCGAGGTGACCTTGGTCGGGGCGCAGCGCTCCAGCGATGATGTTCGCAAGCGTTGACTTTCCAGCCCCATTCTCACCGACGAGAGCATGGATCTCGCCGGCCCGGAAGGAGAGATCGATGCCGTTGAGAACAGACTTGCCTGCGTACGTTTTTCCGACGCCACAGGTCTCGAGCACGGTGGTCATCTGATCCCTCCCTCCGGTCCTGCTCAGCCGCTGAAGTCGAACGAGCAGTTCTTGACGTTGCCGGCGACGACGCCGTCCACGCACGCCGACTTGAGATACTCGCCGGGATTGATGGCCGCAGTGACCGGATCCCCGTTGATCGCGTTCACGAGCTGCTCGAAAGCGAGCTTGCCTTCCTCACCGGCCATCGCCTGAGTGCCGCCGAAGAGGTCTCCGTCGGCCACTGCCAATGCGCCCTCCTTGGTCAGCGCCTGGCCAATCAGGTAGATGTGGTGGTTGGCATCCTTGGTGGCGGGAATCGCGCCAGTTACGGCCTGAGAGGTGCCGATCATCACGTCGACACCAGGATGTCCGGTGAGGATCGTCTGCGCAGCCGCCAGACCGCCCTGCCGGGTTGCTTCGGTGTCGGCACCGGCGACGAGCTGGATCGAGGGGTCGTCGGCGACGGCCTCGTCGAACCCCTTCATGATCGCGGTGTCGTAGGTCGACCCCTTCTTGTAATAGAGGGCAGCGACCTCACAGGGGTTGGCTTCGGCCTCGGCGCAGGCCTTCTTCACGAGCTCGCCAGTGATATTGCCGCTCACCTCGACCGGAAGCATCGCCTGAGCGACCACCCCGTCGACGCTCGGCTCGGGAGTGCTGAAGTCCGAGCCGATCGGCTGGTTCCAAGCGGCTACTGCGATGTCAGCGTCCGCCGCCTGACCGACGAGCGGAACGATTCCGGATCCGTCGACCGGGTTGATAAGGATTCCGTCGTACTTGCCTGAGGTGATGGCGGTCTGGAACTGCGAGTACTGCTTGCTGGCGTCGAACGCCGCGTCGAAGACGTCGACCTTCACGCCCATCTTGGACGCAGCTTCCTTCACAGCTTCGACGCCGGCTGCCTGGTAGGCGTTGGAGGAGCCCCCGACCAGAACCGCAATGGCCGCTTCCGAGTCACCGGACCCGGATGTGTCGCCGCTACAAGCGGTCGTGGTGGTGAGAACCGCAACCGCGGCAGCCGCGCTGCCGAGGGTCTTGATAAGTGCACCCATGTGCCTACTCCTGGTGTGTGTGCGGGTTAGGTCCCGAGCGGTTGAATCCGGGTGTCGAGGTCAGGTGCCGTGCGGCATCTGCTCGATCGGGCGATAGTCGATCTCGTAGCCGAACGCACCGGGTCCGGTCATAGCCATGCCGGCCGGGGTGCGCCAGAGGGGTTCGCACGGCCAAGCGATGACTGCTACTCGTTGTCCGAACTGGAGGTTGTCGGTGCCCAGGGCGCAAGCTGACTCCGCGTCCAGAGCGACGATAAGGTCAGGCACCGTAGCGACGGCTCGACCATCCTCAAATGCGACGAGGTTCTCGTTCTGGATCTCAAGGCGAACGAGCCGCCCTCGGTCTGGTCCGGAGCCAGAGATCACCGCGCTGCCGCGGACCCAGCCGCCAGCGTCGGCTCGTTCGAGCTCAGTGATCTTTCCGGTGATGAGCCTCGTGGCGCCAAGGTGGGCGCACAGGTCGTCGACCGAGGTTCCGCCCGCGAGCAGCAGCTCGCCTACCTCGATGGCGCGCGTCACCGATCCTTCGATGACTGCGCCCTTCGCCTCGCGAGCCGTCATAACGTAGCTAGTCATGAGGGCCGTGGAGCCACAGGCCACGCAAACCGCACGTGCGATGCGCTCGGCCCAAGCACCGTCGGTGGGACGCACGGTTGAAACATTGCCTTGAACGTCGGCAACCACGATCACCGACGGGACTACGCCGGCAAGTTCCATTGCCACCATGTTGATGTCAGGAAATGCGCGCCCCATGCCGTCGGCATCCAGCAGGGGTACACCGAGCGCGGAAGCCCAGCCGGCGGCGCGAACTCCGTTGGAACCGCCGATCTCGCCCGCCATGAGCACCTTGACCGGTTGGCCGAACACCCGCTCGATCTCGTCACGAATCAGCCCCGGCTCCTCGCCACTGGGCAGCATCTCCTGGGACACCGTAGGCGCCCCGATGGCGTGCAGGGGCAAGATCAGATCGTCAGGATCGAGGTCGGCGAGCCGGACCACAGGCGTGGAGCCGTGCACCTCAATCGCGTGCTTCGCTGCCCACGAACCTGTCTCGACGTTGCCACCGCCGCCCGCACCGTAGACCGCGCAGCCAAGCGCGAGGGCATCAACCAGCTTCTCGTCGATAGTTTCCACAACACTGGCCGTTTCGGCTTTCTTCACCACGGCAGGAACTCTCGTCTGCGATGCACGCCACTTCAACGTCGGAGATCGACAAACCTCGCCTGGTGTTTGTGGACGAACTACAGTTCAACCATGGTTGAGATCGCCGGCACCGCCCTACACCCACTGATCGACCTCGCCGGACCGTCTGAATTCTCGACCGCACCGGTCACTCTCGCGGCGGTCACCCGACTGGACGAGATCGCCCGCACAGATACGTCCGGACAATCCTCGATCGTGATCGTGCCGCGCGAGGGGATCGAGCGTGTGGCTCACTATGAACTCGACGTTGCAGTCCGGCTCGCCGCAGACTCTGGCGTAGTCGGGCTCGTGCTCGTCGGCACCTCGCACGTGCCGTCAACAGTGCGGCAACTGGCCGATCGAACGGGCGTTCGCGTGTTCGGCTGCGCTCCGGACGTATCCATCGTCAGCCTGGTCCGTGTACTGGACCGGCTCATCGAGGTGGAACATCATCCCTCGCTCGAACGGGCCAGCCAGCTCAGGGAGATGCTGCGCTCGACCATGGTGGATGCATCGCTGGCCGAGATCCTTGAGTCCGCACAGGGCGTGCTCCTTACCAAACTCAGCATCCAGTGGCTGGGGCTTGCTCCACCCACGGGCGAGCCACTGGTGGTCGGGGGACATCCGATCGGCTGGCTCTGCGCCGACCCCGGCGTCGACGCCGGAACGAGTCTGGCACTTCCCGCCCTGGCGGCAGCCATTTCCATGCGGCTCGAGGAAACCTGGCGATCCGTCGAGCGGAGGAGTGAGATTGTTGCTGCCGTGATTCACGCCCCTGGGGAGGCGCAACGGCACACCGACAGCAGAGCCCGGCAGGCGGGGTTCAGGCTTGACGACCGCCACAGCATGCTCTGCTTGGCCAGCTTAAACACTGATGGAACCCAACGTCTCTCCACGGCGGTCGACCGCCGACACCAGGCGTTGGTCATCGCGGTTGCACTCGGCCTTCTTCAGAGAAGGGAGAGTGCTGCCCCATGGGCCGTCACCCGAATCCAGCAGGACCTAGCCGTTCTGCATAGCCAGCCACACGAGGAGGCCGTTGACTTCGACGAGGTCCGCAGCATCGGCAAGAAACTGCTCGAGGTCTTGGACACCGAGATCGATGGAGCCCGTTTCTTCGGCGGCCTAAGCATCAACCTCACCGGTGCGAACGGCATTCGTCAGCTTGCGACCGAGTCCCAAACGGCCGCGCGCATCAGCCGGGCCCGCAACGAGCGCGACAACATCGTTGACTACCATCCGTCAGAGGCCGCCCAGGTGCTCGCGGACCTGGGCAGTTCGATGGTCGCCCGGCCCGCACTACTCAGGTATCTCGAGCCCCTGTTGAGCGATGAAGTCCGCTCCCCCGAAACGGCAATCACAACGGTCGCCGCCTTACTCGACCACGGCGGCTCACGAGCGAAAGCCGCCGCTGCGCTCCACCTTCATCCGAACGCGGTGAAGTACCGCGTTGACAAAATCGAGCCGCACATCGAGGGCTGGCTCAGCGACCCCG
The DNA here is from genome assembly GCF_054954065.1 of Nocardioides sp. S5-5. NCBI lineage: Bacteria > Bacillati > Actinomycetota > Actinomycetes > Propionibacteriales > Nocardioidaceae > Nocardioides > Nocardioides sp. S5-5. The sequence goes on along the minus strand of NZ_CP199913.1, from coordinate 175,127 downwards.
ATGACCGACTGATGCTGCACTTAGCCTGCCGCCTCTGGATACTTGAGAACGGCGGTTGAGGCACTCGAGATTTCGGCGGTCGTTCCCCTCGCGCACAGCTCCTGTGCAAAAGTCACAACAAGGTCCAGTTTTCTGTCACTTGTGCCCCTAACATTTCGGCTGGCGGGCGGGCTGAACTGATCCCTCAAGAACGCGCGACGAGGGATGAGGGCCGCCTTGCAGGAGAAGAACATTCGAGTCGACGTCGCGTCGCTCATGCCGCAGGTGCGGGACTGGCTTTCCGACCTGGTCGCCATCCCGTCGGTGTCCGCGCCCGGCCACCCGGCCCAGAGCGTCAGGGACGCTGCGGCGCTGGTCGCTGCCCAGCTGGGGTCTGTCGGCGCCGACGACGTGTGGATCGTCGACCGTGAGGGCTGTCACCCGCTGGTCAGGGCATCGGTGTCTGGGGCGGCCGGCACCCCCACCGTTGTCCTCTACGCCCACTACGACGTCCAGCCAGCGGCCCCAGACCAAGGTTGGACCGTCGACCCTTGGGCGCTGACTGAGGGAGCCGACGGCCGTGTCTACGGGCGAGGCATAGCAGACGACAAGTCCGGGGTGGTGTTGCACCTGGCGACCGTCGAGCTCCTGCGCCGCCGGCATGATCCATCTCTCAGGAGGGGGTCGTCTCAACTTTCGACCGAGCTCCACGACGCTGACTCCGCCAGCGGCCTTCCCTCACTGGAGATCGTGATCGAGGGCGAGGAAGAGACGCGCAGTCATCTGGCGCAACTTATCGACGGGGACGAGCGCCTTCAAAGCGCGGCACTCGTAATTGTCGCGGACACGGGACCCCCCAAGGTCGGTGTCCCGTCACTGACCAACTCTCTCCGCGGTGTTGCGTCGTGTCTGCTGACCATCGAGACGCTTGAGAGGAACGTCCACTCGGGCCTCTTTGGGGGAGCCGCTCCGGACGCGCTCCTTGCCCTCATCGCCACGCTCGCTTCCCTTCACGACGAGAGAGGCGTGCTGACGGTTGAAGGCCTGGAGTCCGCCGAAACCGGCCACGACCAGGAGTCAGGCACGGCCGACGAAGTTGAGCGATGGGTGCGCACCGCGGCGGGCATCCTTCCCGACGCGGCACCACCCGGCGCCGGGACGCTGCTCGACCGCATCTGGTCTCAGCCGGCCGTCTCGGTGGTCGGGATCGACGCGCCGACCGTCATGGAAGCGGCGAATGTCGTACAGGCGCGTGCACGCGCGAAACTATCGCTACGGGTGGTTCCCGAGGCAGACCCTGCGACCGAAGTCGCCAAGCTTAGTGCCCACCTGCGCCGCGGCTGCCCTCCGTGGGCGACGCTGAAAGTCGAACCACTGACAAGTGGTTCCGGCTTCCGAAGCAGCGGTGGGCCCTTCGAATCGCTCGCGAGCGCCGCCCTCGAGTGTGCGTACGGCCGACCAGCGGTCACGGAAGGCTCGGGGGCATCGATCCCCGCTGTCCGAGCCCTCGCCAGCGCTGCACCGTGCGCCGAGCTGATCCTCTGGGGACCGCAGGACACCGAACGCGCCCGGATTCACGGCCCCGACGAGAGCCTCGATCTGGAAGAGCTCGCCCGCCTGATCCACGCTCAGGTCGCCCTGCTCGAGGCCCTGAGCCTCTCGACCGGCTCGGCGGCGAAACCGGTATGAGCACCCAGCCATATCGTACAGCGGCCGATCAGGGCGCCAACCGCACGATAGCCTCAGCACTCCGACGGGTCGGGGTGCGCGACGTCAGTGTCAGCCAGGCGCATCTCTCCGCCTACTCCAGCGACGCGTCTCTCTATCGCGTAGCACCGATGGCAGTGGTGCGCCCCCACGACGACGAAGAGGTCATGGCCACGCTCGACGTCGCACGACAGAGCGGAGTTCCGATCGTCGCCCGCGGTGCTGGGACGTCGGTCGCAGGCAACGCCATCGGTGGGGGAATCGTCCTCGACTTCAGTCGGCACATGAACGAGGTCGTGTCCATCGACCCCGCGCGGCGGACAGCGGTGGTTCAACCTGGAGTGGTCCACGCCCAGTTGCAGCGCGCGGCGCAAGTGCACGGACTGGTCTTCGGACCGGACCCCTCCACGCACACACGGTGCACGATCGGCGGCATGATCGGGAACGACGCTTGCGGGGCACGCTCCTTGCGCTACGGCCGCACCGCGGACAACATCAATGGTCTCGAACTGGTCACCGGCACCGGCGAGCTGCTCCGCACCAGTCGCGAGCACCAGTTGGCTGTGGGCTTCCAGGACGGCCAAGACAGACTACGCGCTCTCGTTGCGCGACACTTGGCAACTCTACGGACCGAGCTCGGTACCTTCGGACGCCAGATCTCAGGGTTAGCGCTGCACCACCTTTTGCCGGAGAATCAGTTCGACCTCACCAGAATGCTGGTGGGAAGCGAGGGAACTCTCGGCCTCATCACGCGAGCCGAGGTCATCTTGGTTCGACGCCCCATCCACAGCCTGATGGTCGTGCTGGGCTACCCCGACATCGCCGCTGCGGGAGACGACGCGGTCGTCGTCAATCGGCATGCCCCGTCGGCCTGCGAGGGGCTGGACGCCCGCATCGTCGACACCATTACTGACAGGCGCGGGCCTGGCGCCGTGCCGCCCCTCCCGACCGGCCGTGCATGGCTTTTTGTTGAGCTCTCGGGCGACGACATGGCCACCCTCCACATTGCCGCGGCTGCGCTCATCGCGGACACGGCCGCCGACGACGCCCGCATCGTGCCCGAGGCGAACGAAGCCGCGGCCCTGTGGCGCATCCGCGAGGACGGCGCCGGGCTCGCCGGACGGACCCCTTCGGGGAACGCTGCGTGGCCCGGGTGGGAGGACGCAGCCGTGCCGCCCCACGCCCTCGGCGAATACCTGCGCGAGTTTGACCGCCTGGTGGAGACCTACGGCATGTCGAGCCTCCCATTCGGACACTTCGGCGAAGGTTGCATCCACGTCCGGCTCGACTTCCCGCTGCAGGACGGAGCCCGCGTTTTCACCGAGTTCCTCGAGGATGCTGCGACCCTAGTGGTGAAGTACGGCGGCTCCCTCTCCGGTGAGCACGGCGACGGTCGCGCACGCAGCTCCCTGCTGCCGAGGATGTATAGCCCCGAGGCCATTGCCTTGTTTGAGTCGGTGAAGGCGATCTTCGATCCTGAGAAGCTCCTCAACCCAGGGGTGATTGTCAACCCCAAGCCTGTCGACCACGCGCTGCGTATCACGCCCATGTCGTCACGAGCGCCGCTGACCCGCCTCGCTCTTCCACGCGACAACGGGGATTTCTCGCGAGCCGTCCACCGATGCACCGGCGTCGGCCGCTGTCGCGTTACCGAACCGGATTCGTACGCGGTCATGTGCCCGTCCTTCCAGGCGACCCGCGACGAGAAGGACTCCACCCGCGGTCGGGCCCGTGTGCTCCAGGACCTTGTGGGCGGGCACCTGGAAGGCGACTGGAAGTCGCCAGCCGTAGCAGAAGCCCTCGACCTGTGCCTCTCTTGCAAGGGCTGCGCATCCGACTGTCCGACCGGCGTGGACATGGCGAGCCTCAAAGCCGAAGCGACGCACCAGAAGTACCGCAGGCGGCTGCGCCCTGCGGCGCACTACTCGCTGGGATGGTTGCCACGGTGGGCACGCCTCGCAAGCCGGGCCCCGAGGTTCGCCAACTTGGTCACCACCAGCCGGCTCACCCGCGGGCTGGCGCTGCGGCTCGCCGGCGTAGATGCTCGACGTCGGGTGCCGGTGTTCGCTTCGGAAACGTTCAGGGCGTGGGCTGCCACGAGGCCGCCGGCGGCCGAAGGCCTGCCCGTAGTGGTCTTCGTCGACACCTTCACTGACTACTTCAAGCCCGAACTCGGTCGAGCCGCGATCGAGGTGCTCGAAGCGGCGGGATATTCGCCGATCCTGTCCGACCCAGCGTGCTGCGGCCTGACCTGGATCTCAACTGGTCAGCTCGATGCGGCCCGCAAGATTCTCAAACGAACCGTGGCTGCCCTGGCGCCAGCGGCGAATGCCGGTACACCCATCGTCACCCTCGAGCCCTCATGTACGGCAGTGCTTCGTCACGACGTCGCTGAGTTCGTCTCATCTCCAGAAGCGCAGGCCGTCTCCGGAGCGACCACCACGTTGGCCGAACTGTTGTCTTCGACCCCTACGTGGCGGGCACCGGACATGAGCGGGCTCAAGATCTTCGCACAACCGCACTGCCATCATCACGCCATCATGGGTTGGGAGACAGACGAGGCGCTGCTGCGCGCGGCCGGAGCCGAGCTGATCCGCGTCGGCGGTTGCTGCGGTCTCGCCGGGAACTTCGGAGTCGAACGCGGCCATTACGACGTATCGGTAGCCGTAGCCAACACGCAGCTCTTGCCGGCGCTGGCCGTGACCGACAACGACACGGTCGTGCTCGCTGACGGATTCTCGTGCCGCACCCAGATCGCCGACCTGACCGACCGCCGCGCCGTTCACCTCGCGGAACTCCTGGCAGCTCAGCTCTCAGGTAGGGATGTGCGCTTCCAGTCGTCGCCCCAAACCGCGCGCGACTGAAATGCTGAATCCGACGCAGCTGCTCACCTTCGATGTTGTTTTGCGGGCAGGGTCGTTCTCCGCGGCAGCACGCGAACTCGGATACACCCCGTCCGCGGTCTCCCAACAGGTTGCCCACCTCGAGCGTGCAGTCGGCACGCCACTCTTCGAACGCTCCGCGCGTTCCATCTCGCCCACCCCCGCAGCCCTCGTGCTGTCCGAGCGCGCGCGTGAGCTCCTAGGGATGATGCACCGCGTGGAGTCCGAGTTCGCTGACTGGGCCTCGGGGCGCAACGGAAGGGTTCGGCTCGGCAGCTTCCCTACTGCGAGCCAACATGTCCTTCCCCCGGCCGTGTCGGCGCTGCTGAAGGCGGCACCGGCAGTGAAGGTCGATCTCGACGAGGGTGAGCCCGGCGATCTACTGGACCGCCTGCACAGTGGCAGACTCGACGTCGCGTTGGTATACGACTACGAGATCGATGCGCCGGAGTCGGGGGGCGGTCGACCAACGAGCGCCGGGCGTCACCCGTATCCGTCATATAGCACCTCCGCCGACGAAGGCGGACGAGGCCCGAGGCTCGCGCAGCAGCACCTCTTCACAGAGGACCTTTTCCTACTGCAGGCCAAACACCAGGCCGCGACTGTGCACCGGCTCGACGAGCTCGCGGATGCATCTTGGGTCTCAACGGCCGAGGAAAGCCCCGGCGCTCAGACACTGAGGCTCATCTGCGCACGTCACGGCTTCGCCCCCCGAGTTCGTTTCCGCACGAACGACTACGGGGTGGTTCGCCGCATCGTCGCGGCCGAGCTCGGAGTTGCGGTAGTTCCCGCGCTCGCCGCCTCAAACGTCGATCCGGACGTGGACGCGACCAAGTCGTGCGGTCTTAACGCGCGCCGGCACGTGCGAGCGGTCTACCTGACCGACTGCGTGAACCCAACCGTGACCCCGCTCCTGCGGGCGCTTTGCTCAACCGCACTGCACCTCGGAACGGTCGACGGCGTTCAAGTGGCGCCCAGCCTCCTGCTTCCCGGCGCTGCGGTGGCCCTTAGCCACCGCTGACCGCCTAGATCTAGAACTGACGGAGGTTGTTGACAGGTCGGGTCTCTGATCCATAGGAGATCTTCGTGACCGACCGAGAGCTCGAACGGCGAGCCACGCACAAGCTGGCCGTCCTCAAACACGTCGAAGAAGTCAGCAGCAGCATCTCGGCGACCTGCCGGTACTACGGCACCAGCCGCACCTGTTACTACCGCTGGCTCAAGCGCTACGAAGAGGAAGGCTTCGAAGGCCTCAAGGACCGCTCCAGCGCACCCCACAACTCGCCGACGGCGACCAGCGCTGACGTGGTTGAGAAGATCCTTTGGCTTCGCCAGCAGTACCACTTCGGGCCCGGCAAGATCTCGATGTACCTGGAGCGCTACCACCAGGTGAAGATCAGCCCGTCAGACATCTGGCGGATCCTGCATCGCGCCGGCGTGAACCGCCTCCCCGCATCGCAGCGCTACAAGCGACGTGAGACCCGGTGGAAGCGCTACGAGAAGCAACGGCCGGGCCACCAACTGCAGGTGGACGTGAAATTCGTCGACCTGCTGGGCCAGATCGGCCGCAAGAAGCGCTGCTACCGGTACACCGCGACCGACGACTGCACCCGCCTGCACGTGCTCCGCGCCTACCCTCGCAACGACCAGAAGACGGCCATCGCGTTCATCGACCACGTCCTATCGAAACTGCCGTTTCAGGTCGACAAGGTGCAGAACCGACAACGGCCAAGAGTTCGGCGCATCGTTCCACTGGCACCTACTCGACAAGCGCATCGGGCACGTCCGTATCAAGCCCCGAACGCCACAGCTCAACGGCAAGGTGGAGAGGTTTCACCGCACGATTCCGAGGAGTTCTACCGCCTCCTCGAAGGCGAGGTCATCGACGACGCCCGGCTCTTCGAAACCCGACTCCAGGAGTGGGAGGACTACTACAACTGCGATCGACCGCACGGCGCCCTCGGGTCTGCTGCACGGATAGGTGACATCTTGACCTGACCCACTGTTACCCGTTCGTGCAGCAGGCCCCTCGGAGGTCAGACTGAGCAATGATCAGAACCTGTGGATGGCTCTCGGCGAGGTGACGTGAAGTGGACGTACCTCCCGAGCAAGATCGAAGCCCATGCTCAAGTTCGGATCGGGGTCGGCGTTGGCGCGCCGGCTCGGGAAGGTACGTCCATGCTCAAGGTAGTTCACGACGCTTCGGCGTCCAACGAGGCGGCCGGTGGGTCGCTGCTTGATGAGATCGTCCGCGACGGCGCTCGGCAGATGCTTGCTGCGGCGTTGCAGGCCGAGGTTGCCGCCTATGTCGAGGCGTTCGCTGACGAGGTCGATGAGCAGGGTCGGCGGTTGGTGGTCCGCAACGGGTTCCACCAGCCGAGGGAGGTGACCACGGCCGCGGGTGCGGTCCCGGTACGGGCGCCGCGGGTCAACGACAAGCGCATCGACGAGGCGACCGGGGAGCGGCGACGGTTTGCCTCGGCGATCCTGCCAGCGTGGGCACGGAAGTCGCCGCGGGTGGCGGAGGTGTTGCCGCTGCTGTACCTGCACGGCCTGTCCAGCGGTGACTTCGGGCCAGCGTTGACCCAGTTCCTGGGCACCAGCCACGGCCTGTCGCCAGCGACGATCACCCGGCTGACCAAGGACTGGCAAGACGAGGCGGCCGCGTTCAACAAGCGCTCCCTGGCCGGGCCCGACTACGTGTACGTGTGGGTCGACGGGATCCACCTCAAGGTCCGCCTGGAGCAGGACAAGGTATGTCTGCTGGTGATGATCGGCGTGCGTGCCGACGGTTCGAAGGAGCTGATCGCGCTCGACGACGGACACCGCGAGTCCACCGAGTCCTGGCTCGACCTGCTCCGCTCGTGCAAGCGGCGTGGGATGCGGGCACCGGTCCTCGCGGTCGGTGACGGGGCGCTGGGGTTCTGGGCCGCGCTGCGCGAGGTCTGGCCCGAAACCCACGAGCAGCGCTGCTGGTTCCACAAGATCGCCAACGTCCTCAACGCGCTCCCGAAGTCGGCCCAGCCGGGCGCGAAGACGGCACTGGCGCAGATCTGGAACGCCGAGGACAAGGACCACGCGAGGTCGGCGGTGAAGGCGTTCGCCGCCGACTACGGCACGAAGTGGCCCAAGGCCGTCGCGAAGGTCGCCGATGACCTCGACGTGCTGCTCGCCTTCTACGACTACCCCGCCGAGCACTGGGTCCACCTACGAACCACCAACCCGATCGAGTCGACGTTCGCGACCGTGCGGCTGCGTCAGCGGATCACCAAGGGGCCCGGCTCCCGAGCGGCCGGGATCGCGATGGCGTTCAAACTGATCGAGTCCGCACAGGCCAGGTGGCGTGCCGTGAACGCACCCCACCTCGTCGCGCTCGTCCGTGCCGGCGCAACGTTCAAGAACGGAGTACTCGTCGAACGCCCCAACGACCAAGACGGGCAGCCCTCGAGCCACGAATCAGGAGGTGACGCTCACGCCGCATGACACGCCGATCCACAGGTCTTGACTATTGCTCGGTCAGACTCCCTACGAACGCCTACGACAGAAAGCCAACGACCCGCTGGCATAGGCCTCCGTCAGTTACACACCTAGAGCTTTGCGTTGTCGCCTTGATCTTTGAGCACAACAGGACGGACTGGCATACCCCCGGAGTGCGCCACGTAAGCGGTGAGGTCGTGTTCGACCTGCTTGCGGCTACGCTCGGACTCAGCTGCATAGAGGTCCTGCGGATCGTGAACGGTGGCACCGATGACATCCGACATCCAGTCCGCGGATCGGGCCGCGCCACCTTGCGACACGTCCATTTCGCCATTTCCAGTCAGGTTGGACGCGAAGATTCCTGCCGCGGACTTCGGCAGGAAGTCCTCGTACACCACCGGTTTGATCATGAGAACGCCGGCTGCGGAGAGCTCTTCGATGTCTCCGGCCGCGACGGCAGCGCGAAGTTGGTTGCCCATCCGACGCAGCGGTTCAAGGTTCAGGTCGTAGGTGAAATGGGCCAGCCCTTGGGCACATAGCCGGCTCTCGGTCCGCGGAAGGTTGCTTTCCCACACGGCCACTGCGACGGCCTCACGGTCGAGCGTTGGGTCGGCTGCCGTTGCAACCTCCACTTCGGCTACCAGCCGCTCGTACAGGTCACGACCTCGCGCAGTGAGCGCGATGCCACGCGCCTCGACTTCGCCGAACCGCACACGCAACGCCCCGTCAGTGACCGATCCGTCCGGGTCGCGAAACTTGCGGGGTTCGGCCAAGGCACGGAAGGACGTCTGCCGCAGCAGTACGTCAGGTCCTGACCACCGCGGCGGGCCCTGAATCCGGTCGATCATCTCGATTCCGCGGGCCTGCATGGAGACATAGAGGTCGTCGATGTCGAGGACGCGAGGGGTGAGGTGGTTGACGTGCGTGGTGGTCACGCCGCCGATGTCGGCCGCCACGCTGGAGATCCGCTCTAGTTCGGCATACCATCCGCGGTCTACTGGCTCGGATGAAAGCGCGAAAGCGTTCGTGGCGAGTTGAAGGAAGCGTTTGGCGTTGTCCTGTGCCAGACCGTCCTCTTGGAGGGCGCGGTCGGCCAAGGTAAGAAGCTCGCTAGGGAACAGCCGGCGATTCGCGAGGAAGTTCTTGAGCCGCTGTTCAAGCGAGGAGTCGAAGAACCTGCGATCCTCGGGGACCAGCATGGAGGTGAACACCCGGAATGGGTTCGCGGCCAGCTCAGTGTCCGCAATCGGTCGAAACGCGGTAGAGACAACGGGGATCGGTTGCGGGCGGGCATCGCGGAGGTCGTAGAAGCCGCAGGCCTCCATACCCAGCGCTGCGAAAATTCGCGCCACCTGTGCCATCTCTTGCGGTGACCCGACCCGGATCGCGCCGTGCCGCTCGGCCGTCACCCGTTCAATGGTTCCAAACCGCTCGGCGTCGGCCCCACTGCGACTCAGGACCCGCTCGTTCACCTCTTGGGAGACCTCAACGAGCGTATTGTAGGCCGGTACCTCGGCTCCATACAGCGCTGACAGCTTCGCTGCGAACTGCGCGCGCAGTTCCGTTCGCGTGAGGACTGACTTTGTCAACATCTCATTCTCCCTGGTTCTGGCTCGGCTTGAGCTGCCCGCGGAGGGCCATCGCCTCACGCACGCGGTCCTGCGCGAGCTGTCGGGCCGCCTCGTGCGTCGACAGGCCCCGTTTGCCGCCCTCAACAACGACTGCTTCTGCGTTCCGACGCATTTTCTGAGCGATCATCGAGAGCACCTGATCGGGGTCGACCACGAACGGTGAATATCGTGCATCCATGGAATGGGCGGCAGCCACCACTCCCCCGGCGTTGGCGATGAAGTCTGGCACCACGACGATGTTGCGCTCGTGAAGAACGTCGAGCGCGTCGCGGGTGGTAGGCATGTTGGCTCCCTCAACGACCATCCAAGCGGTCGTCTCCTTCGCCAGATCAGTGTCGATGACATCTTGGCGAGCAGCCGGTACAAGGACGTCCACGGGCGCATGGAGGACCTGGTCTGCGGTAGTGGCATTGCCGTACTCCAAGACGCAGTCGTCACCCACATGGGCACGCAGCTCGCCGAGTCGCGCGACATCGATCCCATTGGGGTCGATAACGCCCCCACGCGCCGTCGAGACCGCGGTCACCCGAGCCCCGAGCACAATCAGTCGTTCGGCAGCGGCCTGTCCAACCGCGCCGAACCCTTGAATGGCGACGGTCGCCCCCTTGAGATCTCGGTTCGCCGCGTTTGCCGCGGCGTCGGCGGCCTCGGCGACGCCGAAGCCCGTAACGCCCAATTGGTCGTAAGGCAGCCCGCCAAGCGCGGACGGGAGCCCAACGGCGGCGCCCCGGTCGCGGAGCTCGTCGAGAAAGATGGCTGCATCAGACTCGGCGAGGCCCATGTCGAGGCCGAAGACGTACTCGGCCGGGACCTCGTTGGAGAGTGCTCGCGCGAATGCACGGAGGATCTCCTCCTTGTTCGGAGCGTGCGGGTCACCGACGATGCCCGCCTTTGCGCCACCGTGGAACAGATCGACCGCCGCCCACTTCCACGTCATAGTGCGCGCAAGACGCGCCACTTCGGATACATCAAGGGTCGGGCTCATACGCGTCCCGCCCTTGCCCATCCCGCGAGCGGTGTTGTCGATGACGAGAACGCCTCGCATCCCTGAACGCCGGTCAGATACGCAGACGACCTTCTCCGGTCCCCACTCGTCGATCAGATCGAGGGTGTCAACGGACATGGCGGGCGCTCCTATGTTCGGGCTCTGCTTGGACGACAGCAAGTCTTGGCTGTCACCGTTCGGTCAGGCGAGGGCGTGAGAACGCGTAGTGGTAAGACAAGCCATAGAGATTCTGAGGGTCACCATCGACTTGCCGGATGCCCTGGGATCGCCGCGGCGTGGCGGATGAGCTCGTCGCTGGTAAGCGAGACCGATTGCCCAACTCCTAAAAAGTGATGCCGCGACTCCCGTCCGCTAGCCAGACTCACTCGTCAGCCTCAGTCAGCCCACCAACGCTTCCACTAGACCCGGGGCGGTTCACACCCGCACCAGTGTGTGCCGACGTCGCCGAGCGCCATCCCCAAATCTCAGCCCCGCTACGTTCGGACGAAGGCCGAAACGCCACCTACCTCTTGCCAGTGCAGCTGTTTCCACCCCCGCCCGGAGTCGATCGGAGGGACCAGCGGCGGCGTAATTGAACTTCGGCGACTACCGATCGCGACACCAGCTGGCCGGCCCTCTTGCTGCCTTGATCCCGCTCGAGCAGTTGGTCCTCGACCTCCGACACCGACGATTGACGGGTCGCGGAATCGCTTCTGCCGGACGGTCAATTCTTTGAACCAAACCAGCGGCACGCATGCTAGTAGAGTGTCGCTTCTTATTCTTGCTGTTTTGGGGCTCTCCTGACGTACCTGTGGGTGTCTGAGCGCGCCTGAACGAGCCGCACGCCGCTTCCTGTCTAGGTTTCTGAGCTGTCTAGGAACAGGAACCAGGTGCACAGGAGAGCGGCGTGCGTGATGTCAGCCTATGGCGAGGCGTGTTCGGGGTCGAGAAGACGGTGATCGAGAAGGTCGAGTACGACGAGGACGCCCAGGTCCTGATCGCTCATGTCCGACCCACCAGCAGGCAACAGGGCCGGTGCGGGATCTGTCGGCGTCGGTGTCCTGGCTACGACACCGGGCCGGGACGGCGTCGCTGGCGGTCGCTCGACCTGGGCACGACGGTCGCGATGCTCGAGGCAGACACCCCTCGGGTCCGCTGCCGCGACCACGGTGTCGTGGTCGCGCATGTCCCGTGGGCTCGGCACGACGCCGGTCACACGCTGGCCTTCGATGATCAGGTCGCCTGGCTGGCGACGCGGGCCTCGAAGACCACCGCGACCGAGTTGATGCGAATCGCGTGGCGCACTGTCGGGGCGATCATCACCCGGGTCTGGGCTGACATCGATGCCCAGCATGATCGTCTGGCCGGCCTACGGCGGATCGGGATCGACGAGATCTCCTACAAGAAGGGCCACAAGTACTTGATGGTCGTGGTCGACCACGACACCCGACGCCTCGTATGGGCCGCCCCGGGACGCAACTCAGCGACCGTGCGGGAGTTCTTCGACCTCCTCGGCCCCGAACGCTGCAAGCTGATCACCCACGTGAGCGCGGATGGAGCCGACTTCATCGACGCCATCGTCGCCCAGATGTGCCCGGCCGCGGTCCGGGTCGCTGACCCGTTCCACATCGTGAAGTGGGCCACCGACGCCCTCGACGAGGTCCGCCGCGAGGCATGGAACGACGCCCGCAAGCAGGCCAGGAAGGAGCCGAAGCGTGGTCGTGGACGCCCACCCGCGGACGCGCCGCCCCGGCCCGGCAACGAGCGGGCCAAGACGCTCAAGGGTGCCCGGTACTCGTTGTGGAAGAACCCCGAAGACCTCACCGAGAACCAGCAGACGATGCTGGCCTGGATCGCTGCGACCGACCCGAGGCTGTATCGGGCCTACCTGCTCAAGGAAGGGCTCCGGATGGTGTTCCGGGTGCCCTACAAGGCCGCCGTCGCTGCGCTGGACCGCTGGGTCAGCTGGGCCCGTCGCTGCCGGATCCCAGCGTTCGTGAAGCTCCAGAAGAGCATCGTCAAACACCGCGCCCGGATCCTCGCAGCGATCGAGCACGGCCTGTCCAACGGGCTCATCGAGTCGACCAACACCAAGATCCGCCTCATCACCCGCATGGCCTACGGATTCCACTCCGCCCACGCTCTGATCGCCCTCGCGATGCTCAACCTCGGCGGCTACCGCCCAGCACTCCCCGGCCGAAACTGACCCACAGATGCGTCAGGAGAGCCTGTTTTGGGTAGAGGTGTCGGAGTTTGATTCGTGCGTCGTCGGTGGTGAAGTGCCAGTTGACTTTCCGCTGATCGGCGTTGACGTCGGCCTGCCAGGCGGCGAGTTCGGTGTTGAGGACGTCGAGGTCGCTGATGCGGCGGTCCAGGCATTGCCGGGTCAGCGCGGAGAGCTCGATCTCGGCGATGTTGAGCCAGGAGCCGTGCTTGGGGGTGTGGTGGATCTCGAGGCGTTGCGCGAGGGCGAACGCCCTGTCGGGTTCGAATGCCTCGTAGAGGGATCCGATGTTGTGGGTGTTGAGGTTGTCCATCACCAGCACCACCTGCTCGGCGTCGGGGTAGTCGACCTCCAAGAGCTGATCATGTTCTTGGCGACCTGCCCGCGAGCGAGGTCCACGAAGTAGGCGCCTTCAGTCTTGAAGGCGGTGTCGGCATCGACCTGCACGCTTTCCACTGCGGCGCTGAGGATGTGGTGGGGTCCGGGGTTCTTCGTCGACCTGAGTCGCTGTCGCAGCTGTGCCGGGAGGATGGCGACGATGTCTTTGAGAGTGCCCTCTTCGACGGAGCCGCCCGGGATCTTGTAGCCGGGACGCTCCCAGATCTGTACGGAGTCCGGGTTGGCGGCGATCCACTCCTTCGCTTTGACGATCATTTCGGGCTCTCCTGACCCTTCCGTGGGTCATTTGCGGCCGGGGAGCACTGGTGGGTGGCCGCCGAGGTTGAGCATGGCCAAGGCGATCAGGGCTTCGGGTGAGCGGAAGCCGAAGGCGACCCGGGTGATCGGTCGGATCTTGGTGTTTACCGACTCGATGCGTCCATTGGACAGGCCGTGCTCGATCGCGGCGAGGATAGAGGCTCGGTGCTTGACGATCCGGCGTTGCAGATCGACGAAGGCCGAGATCCGACAGCGACGGGCCCAGCCGATCCAGACGTCGAGGGCCTCTTCGGCCTCGTCGTGCGGGAGCTGGAACACCAGCCGGAGGCCTTCCTTGAGCAGGTAGGCGCGGTGCAGGCGCGGATCGGTCTTGGCGACCCAGGCGAGCTTGGCCCGCTGCCGGAGGGTGAGGTTCTCGGGGTTCTTCCACAACGCGAACCTGGCGTGTTTGAGTGCCTTCGCCTGGCCGCTGGCTCGTCCGGCGCGGCGCTGGGTGACGGCGCCACGGGCCTCGTTCCAGGCCTGCCGGCGGACCTCGTCCAGCGCGTCGGTGGCCCAGCGGACAACGTGGAACGGATCAGCGCAGCGCACCGCGTTCGGACACCGCTGTGCGACCACCGTGCTGATCCAGTCCGCCCCGTCTGCAGAGATGTGGGTGATCTGGGCGCTGCGCTCGGGGCCGAGGGCGTCGAAGAACTTCTCCAGGGTTGCCTTGTCACGGCCCGGTGCGGCCCACACCAGCCGACCACTGTCGTGGTCGACGACCACGGTCAGATATCGGTGCCCGCGCTTGTACGAAATCTCATCGATCCCCAGCCGTCGCAGGTCCGCGAACCGGTCGTGCAGGGCTTCGACGTCGGCCCAGACCCGGGTGATGATCGCGCCGACGGTGCGCCAGGCGATCCGCATCAGCTCGACCACCGCGCTCTTCGAGCACTGGGTGGCCAACCAGGCCACCTGCTCGTCGAACACGACTGTGTGGCCGGCCGCGTGCCGTGCCCAGGGCACCGCGACGACCGTCGGGCCATGTTCGAGACACCTCACCCGCGGTGCGTCCGCCTCGAGCACGACCTGGATCGTGCCTAGGTCCAGTGCCCGCCACCGTCGCCGGCCTTCTCCGGCGTCGTAGCCAGGCGAAGGTCGCCCGCACCGTCCACAACGACCGCGAGCACGCTTCCGCGGCCGCACATGGGCCACCAACAGCTCTTCGTCCTCGTCGAACTCGATGTCCTCCACGACCGTCTTCTCGACCCCCAACAGGGCGCGCCATAAGGTGGCGTTCTGCACGCCGTTCTCCGCTCACTGGTTTCGGTTCCTCAACAGCTCAGAAACCTAGACAGGGAACGGCGTGCTCACGTTTCAGGCGCGCTCAAGCACCCACGGATGCGTCACAAGAGCCTCATTTCGTCGCGCGAATCGGCCAGTTCGTCGATAAGCCCCAATCGAGTTGCCGTTGCCGCGTCGTGGCGGACGCCGTCGAGCAGGACCTCGGTCAGGGCACGGACGACGCCCAGCATGCGAACCGTGCGCACGGTTCCGCCTCCGCCCGGAAGTAGGCCGAGGGTGACCTCAGGTAGACCGAACTGGCTGCGTTGTCCGGTGACGGCAATGCGGTGGTGGCAGGCCAGCGCGATCTCCAGGCCGCCCCCGAGGGCGGAGCCGTTCAGGGCTGCGACGACCGGGATGCCGAGGGTCTCGAGGATGCGGAGGTCGGCCTTGACCTGTTCCACGTCGTTGCCAAATTGGGCGAGGTTGTTCTCTTCGACAGCGTAGAGGCCGTTTAGGTCGCCACCAGCGAAGAAGGTGGACTTTGCGGATGTCAGGATTACGCCGGTGATGTCTCGGCGTTCTGCAGCGAGCCGTTGAACGGTGGCATGCATGGAGGCTCGGTAGTCGGCGTTCATTGTGTTGACGCGCTGGTTGGGGTCATCCATGGTCAGCGTGACGATTCCGTCGTCGTCACGGGACCAATCGATAGTGGCTTGGTAGGTCATCTTCTTCTCCGCTACTGGGACTCTGGTTGATTCAGAGGCGTTCAACGATGGTGGCGATGCCCATCCCGCCACCGACGCACAACGTGCACAGACCGAAGCGTTGGTCGCGGCGCTCGAGCTCGTCGAGCACCGTGCCGACGAGCATTGCGCCGGTGGCACCGAGGGGATGTCCGAGAGCGATCGCGCCGCCGTTGACATTGACCTTCTCGTGGGGGACGTCGAGGTCTTTCATGAACTTGAGCACGACCGCCGCGAAAGCTTCGTTGACCTCGAAGAGGTCGATCTGGTCGACCGTCATCCCAGCTCGGTCGAGCACCTTTAGGGTTGCCGGCGTCGGTCCCGTCAGCATGATGGTCGGTTCGCTTCCGACGGCGGCGGTGGCGACGATCCTGCCGCGCGGGGTGAGGCCGGACTTGCGGCCCGCTGCCTCTGTTCCGAGGATCGCCAATGCCGCACCGTCAACGATTCCAGATGAGTTGGCCGCGGTGTGAACGTGGTCGATGCGCTCGATCCAGTGGTACTTCTGCAGGGCGACTGCATCGAATCCTTGAGCGCCCGCAGCCTCGAAGGAAGGCCTCAGCTTGGCCAGAGACTCGACGGTGCTCTCCGGTCTCGGGAACTCGTCGCGGTCGAGGACAACTCGGCCCGCCAGATCCCGGACGGGCTCGACCGATCGGTCGAATGCGCCGTTGGAGAGCGCCTTGGCGGCTCGGGATTGCGATTCGACGGCGAACCGGTCCACGTCGGTCCGATCGAATCCCTCAATAGTCGCGATCAGGTCGGCGCCGATGCCTTGCGGTACGAAGTCGGCTGCATAGGCGGTCGCCGGATCGTTCATCCATGAACCGCCGTCGGTTCCCATAGGGACACGCGACATCGATTCGACGCCGCCGGCGAGCACGAGTTCGTCCCATCCTGCCCGTACCTTCTGCGCGCCGAGATTGATCGCTTCGAGGCCGGATGCGCAGAACCGGTTCAGCTGGAATCCCGGTGCGGAGCTTTGGAAGCCCGCTGCGAGGGCTGCCGTTCGGGCGATGTTGCCTCCTTGATCACCCAGCGGCGACACGCAGCCGAGGACCAGGTCGTCAATCAGCATGGGGTCCAGGTTCGTGTTGCGGCGCTTCAGGGCGTCCACGAGGCCAACGACCAATGACACCGGCTTCGTGCCATGCAATGAGCCGTTGGACTTTCCACGTCCTCGTGGGGTTCTGACGATGTCGTAGATGAACGCTTCGTTTTGAGTCACGTGATGTCCTTCAGGGTCATTGGGCGGTCGAGCGATCGCTCGACGTGGCCGAGCCGTTCGATCTCAGATCTTTGGTTTGCATTCGCTGAGGGTGTCCCCCTGCGTTCGACGCTGGGGCTACTTGGGCCCGAGATGCGCCTGTTGCGTTGAGCGGACGGCGATGACCAGAGAGTCCGTTGCGACCGCATCCAGTTCGGGCGTCGCTGGACTTCTGTGCTGAGGCATCCGGACGGCCCGCGCCGCTAAAGGGAAGCGTGTCTCCGCCCTGATGTGCACCCCAGCGACCGGTTCGGTTCTGCCTAGGCAGGCTCATCGATGACCCCGATCGTCCAGGCATCCGCGGGCGCGGTCAGAGGCGGGTGTCATCGGCTACGCGATGAGCAAGCGCGACAATCTCTTCGACCATCCGCCGGTCGGGGGCGCCTCCTGTCGCGCGGTTTTGCGGATCGTCCAACCCACGGCGCAGAACGCCTTCCGCGATGATGGCGACTTTCCACAGTGCCAGGACGTGCCAGAAGCCGATCTCCGCCTCGCTCACGTCGCGGCCGGTGTTCTCGATGTAGCGCTCCACGAGCTCTGACCGAGAAGGAAATCCTGGGACGGTTGCTCCCCCGAAGTCGGCCAGCGCGCTCTCGCCCGGTTCAGGCCAGTAGGCCAATGTCGTCCCGAGGTCGGCTAGCGGATCGCCCAGCGTGGACAGCTCCCAGTCGATCGCTGCGCGAATGCTCCCGTCCGAGCCGTCGACCAGCACGTTGCGCAGGTGGAGGTCGCCGTGGACCAATGTGAGGTCACGCGGAGGCGGCTTGCTCGACTGGAGACGCCGAGTGAGCAACTCCAACTCCCCCAGGTCGGAGGTTTTGGACCTTTCCCATTGGCCCGACCATCGGCGTAGCTGCCGATCGGCGTACGGCGAGTGGCTGGCGAGGTCGCCGAGGCCGGCCTCGTCGATGTCGACGGCATGGATCTTCGCCAACGTGTCTGCAAGACCCAAGCCCGCCACACGTCGCGCTTCGTTGTTCAACCGCGCCATGGTCTGTGGGCGATCGAGAACAACACCGTCGACGAAGTCCATGAGAACCATCGGGGTATCAGCGACCTGGCCTACTTCTGCCGTGCCGTAGATGTGCGGCACCGGAACGGGGGTGCGTTGCAGCGCGATCAGAATCCGTGCTTCACGAAGCACATCGTGAGCGGAGTGCAGGAGTTCTCCAACTGGTGGACGTCGCAGAACGCGTTGCTGACCGCGGGCATCGGTCACCAGATAGGTCAGGTTCGACTGGCCGATGCCGATGCGAGCTACGCGAATCGGCGGTGTAACGGTGGGGTCCGCAGCGCTGATCCATCGGGTGAGCTCGTGCTCGTCGACGCCGGGAACGGCTGTGGGCCGGACTGATGGGGTTTGCGCGCTCACAGTGTGGCGCCTCCGTCCAAGACGAGGGTCTGTCCTGTGGTCCAGGATGAGTGCTCGGAAGCGAGGAAGACGATCGCGGATGCGACGTCGTCTGGTTCTCCGATTCGCCCCAGGGGTAGCGCAGTCCCGAGTTCGTCTTCCTTGTCCGACCACAGGACTTCGGAGAAGGTCGTGCGGACGATTCCGGGCGCGACGGCATTCACTCGAATGGCGGGCCCGAGCTCGAGCGCGCTCTGGCGGGTCAGGTGTATCAGCGCGGCTTTGGTGACGTTGTAGATGCCGATGTTGCGTTCGGTGACCAGTCCGCCGAGGGAGGCGACGTTGACGACCGTGCCGCCGTGTTTGCTCATCCAGGCCCGCGCTGCGTGTGCCGTCCACATGAGGGGAGCCCACAAATTCACGTCGACTGTCTTGTGGAAGCGGTCGTACTCCTGTTCTAGGACGGAGCCGTAGGCCGCGTTCGTTGCTGCGTTGTTGACGAGGATGTCCAAGCTTCCGAACGTCTCAAGAGTGAAGCTGACGCAACGCTGCGCTGCGTCGCCGTCGACAGCATGGGCCTCGAATCCGCGGGCCGTTCCATCGACCTGTGCCGCGCCGGCGTCGGCCGCTTCTTGGGTGCGTGCCGTGAGGACGACGTTGGCCCCGGCCGCGGCGAGTGCCTGTGCGGTGGCGAGCCCGATGCCGCGGGATGCACCGGTGACGATGGCGGTGCGGCCGCGAAGGTCGGTCATCTCAAGACACCTTGGCGGCTGCTGAATGGGGTGTGGCGTACTTGCGTAGTTCCCGTCGCGCCACCGTGCGCTTGTGTACCTCATCCGGACCGTCGGCGATGCGCATAGCGCGCAGGTGGGCCCAGAATGCGGCGAGGGGCGTGTCATCGGTGACACCTGCACCCCCGTGGACCTGAATGGCACGGTCGACGATCTTGAGCGCAACGCTGGGCGCGTCGACCTTGATCGCGGCGATCTCTGTGGCGGCCGCGCGGTTGCCGACGGTGTCCATTAGCCAGGCCGTCTTGAGGGTGAGGAGGCGGGCCTTCTCGATTTCGATACGACCCTCGGCGATCCAGTCTCGGATGTTGGCGCGCTCGCTGAGCGGCTGTCCGAACGTCGTGCGGTCCTGGGCGCGGCGGCACATCAGTTCTAGGGCGCGCTCCGCCATGCCGAGGGCACGCATGCTGTGGTGGATTCGTCCCGGCCCGAGACGGGCCTGTCCGATGGCGAATCCTTCACCTTCGCCCTTGAGCAGGTCCTTGGACGGGACAAAGACGTTGTCGAAGACGATCTCGGCGTGTCCCTCACGGTCGTGGTAGCCGAAGACCGGGAGGTTTCGGACGACGCTCACGCCGGGCGCGTCGATCGGGACGACCATCATGGACTGCTGTCTGTGCGGCGCCTCGGATGGGTCGGTCTTTCCCATCACGATGAGCACGCGACAGTTCCGATGCATGGCGTTCGATGCGAACCACTTCTTGCCATTGAGAAGGTAGCCGCCGGATCGAGGTTCCATGCGCAGCCCGATGTTCGTCGCGTCTGAGCTTGCGACGTCCGGTTCGGTCATCGCGAAAGCCGAGCGGACCGTCCCGTGCAGCAACGGCTTGAGCCAGCGCTCCTTGTGCTCGTCGGTTCCGAAGAGGGTCAGGACCTCCATGTTGCCGGTGTCTGGCGCACTGCAGTTGCAGGCCTCTGGCGCCAGATGGGGGCTGCGGCCCATGATCTCCGCGAGGGGTGCGTACTCCAGGTTCGACAACCCGGGCCCCCACTCGGGATGCGGATGGAAGAGGTTCCACAGTCCACGGCGACGCGCCTCGTCCTTCAACTCCTCGAGGATCTCGGGATGGTGGTGGGGGTCACCGGCCGCACGCATCTGCTCGTGGTAGACGGCCTCGCCCGGGTAGACGTGTCGATCCATGAAGTCGAGGAGTTCGGCCTGATACGAATCTGCGCGTTCGGAGGTGGTGAATAGGTCACCCTGAATGGTCGACATCGAGCATCTCCAAGTCTTGGGCAGGCTGGCTGCTCAACGGGCACGAGACACCGTCATCTAACTCGGATTCAGGCGATTAATCAAGCACTGTTCGGATAATGGGCTGATCCTGCACCCGGCGAGTCAGGCCTTTGCTGCGTCGCTCCGTCGAAGTGGCGTCCCGACTACGAGATCGAAGTCTCGAGCTTCCTCCCAGATGGACAACGTCCGCGCACCGAGGGCCTCCTCGGACCCCGTAACCGTGAGGACGTAGCGGCCGTTCGCCGGGCGGGGCACCTGGTAGCGGCCTTCGTGGTCGGTCGTGGTCGTGGCGACCAGTTCGCCCGTACTGCGCGTGAGGATCACCAGCGCGCCGGTGATCGGATAGGCCTCGGAGTCACAAATCCTGCCCCCGAGTATGAGCCTGTCGCGCAGCACGATCGGGGGGACTGGAGATCCACCACCGAGGGTCACCATCCGCGACCGCGGCATCCAGCCGTCAGCAGCAGTGATCACCAAGTAATCGCCTGGACGTGGGACGGCTGCTGCGAACCTTCCTTCAAAGTCCGACTGCCCCCAGTCCACCGCGCAGCCATCGGGGGTGAGGACCGTGACGACCGCCTGTCGCACAGGAACACCTTCGCCGGAAAGCACTTGTCCCTGAACGATCTGTGCGCGCGTGGTGTTCTCGACGCCAGCGCGGTCGTCCTTCGGCGCGTACTCAGGCATGCGGAGCATCGGGACCGCGATCGCGGCAGTTGCCACAGCAGCCACGGCCGCCAGCCAGAACACCAGCATGAGTGCGTCCAACGTGGGCAGAGCCCGCCCTCCAATCGAGACTGCGGAGGCGGTGGCGATCGCGGCAGTGGTCGCGCTCGCGGTCGAGGTGCCGATCGAGCGGATGAGCACATTGAGTCCATTGGCCGACGCGGTCTCCGTAACCGGCACTGCACGCATAACCAAAGTCGGCAACGGGCTGTACACGAGCGCGGTGCCGACGCCAACCACTACGCATCCGACCACGATCTGCGCGAGATCGTGACTGTAGAAGACACGCCACATGTACGAAGCGCCCATGAAGAGCGCGCCGAGGATAACGGTCCATTGCGGCCCGATCCGGCGCGACATCCAGGCAGACACCGGGGCCATCAACGCGAAGGCAGCTGCGTTGGGAACCATCCACAGCCCCGTGTCGAGGACGTCGAGCCCAAGGCCGTAACCGGTCTGAACCGGCAGCTGGAGCAGCTGGGTGGTGATGAGCATGTTCGCGAACATGGAAAAGCCACCGAAGAGCGACGCCAAGTTCACCAGGACGACTGATCGCCGTGCGGCCACTCTGATGTCGACGAGAGGACGGGGGGTTCGAAGCTCGATCGGGATCCATACGGCGAGGACCGCCGCGCCTCCAGCGATGCAGAGAACCGTGTTGGGCTGGGTCCAGCCCCATTGACCTCCTTTGGACAGGGCAAGCAACAGGGAGGTGAGGGCCACCGAGAGCAGCACGGCGCCTCGCAGGTCGAACGCACCGCTCGTGCGAACGGGCGACTCGGGGAGCAGGACCACCGTGCCGACGATCAGCACGAACGATTCCCGTGAGCCAGAACGACGCATGCCAGTCCATGTGCTCAGCGATCAGACCCGACAGGGGAAGGCCAGCACCCGCTCCGATAGCGAGCGTGGCGCTCACGAGGGCCACGCCGAGCGGCACGCGGTCGCGCGGGAGCTCGTCTCGCATGATCGCGATGGCTACAGGCACGACAGCGATGCCGACGCCTTGAATGGCTCTAGCGCCAATGAGCAGCGGCAGTGCTTGGCTCAGGGCGCCGGCCAGCGAGCCGAGCACCGAGACGGCGAGCGCAGCCACGATCATTCGACGCTTGCCGTACATGTCAGCCAGGCGCGAGATGGTGGGGGTCGCAACAGCACCACTGAGCAGTGTGGCCGTGACCAACCACGAGGTGCTATCGGCAGAAGAATCCAGCAGCCGCGGCAGGTCAGGGAGCAGAGGCAGCAGGAGGGTTTGCTGAAGGGAGACGACGATTCCGCAGGACGACAGCATTGCAACCATGAGCCATGGCTTCGACCTCGGTCCAGCGACCTCCGGATGGGGATTCACGCCGGCCACATCCCGCAGATGCCGCTGCCGCAGACCGAAGCCGCCCGGGCATGATTCTTTCGATCCATTCGTGCCTCCTGGCACAGAACTCGATACCGTCGGCCGTACGCAATCCAGCGGCGTTTGATATGATAATGGTACTTACTTGACGCCGTTGGGCCACGTCAACAACCGCCGCGGACAGCGGTGAATTGGTGGGGCCACCGGTATGGTGCAGGCCTCAGCCGTTTGGCCTGACGAGCGACTCAAGGAGGCTGGGGCTGTGGGACGACCGAAGGTGCCGCTGATCTCCAAGCGCGCCACGCTGGAAGCCGCGCTTCGCATCTTGGACGAAGAGGGCCTTCAGGAGCTGAGCATCCGCAGACTTGCTCGCGAACTGGAGGTGAACGGAGCCTCCCTGTATCACCATTTCAAGAACAAGGACGAGATCCTCCTCGGGGCCGCTCAGCTTGCCCTCGATGAGGCCCGCCTGATGGAGTCTCCCGATTCCGATTGGCGAGAGTGGCTGCTTGGTCAGGCACGGTTCTATAGAGATGCGCTGCTCAAGCATCCGTACCTCGTAACCGTCATTCTCAGCCAGCATCCGCACCGACTCGCTCTACCCTTTTACGATCAGGCGGTCCGCATACTCGTCGAGCAACACGTTCGTGAGGACCTGGTGCTCGCGCTCATTGAGAGCATCGAGGCATTCACCTTCGGATCTGTGCTCTACACCGAGGCGATGCGCGGTGACTCCACGCCCGTCGATGAATCGCTGACAGCCCTCAATCAGGCCCGCGCGCGCGCGATTGCCCGCGTCAACGACGACGTCGTGTGGGAGCGTTCCGTGCGGGCGATCATCGATGCAGTCCCGCAAGCAGATTCGGGTACACGCCGAAGCGGTACCCGCCGGCGGGCCGCCTCCTCTAGCCGTTAGCGATCCTGCTCTAGTCTCAGCGGTCGAGTCCGTGTCGGCATTCTGTGCCAGTGATCAGCGGGACTGCGGATGCGGCAGAGTCCATGGTTCGCCGTCGCGTTCGGCTGGAAGCCGGTCTACGTTCATGACGAACGCCAAGGTCGTATAGAAGCCGATCGCCGCGATCAGCTCGACTGCTCCGGCCTGTCCCCACCGGCCCGCGACCGCCTGAAAGACCTCGTCTCCGACCTGCCCCTCACCCAGGAGCGTAGTTGTGAAGGCATGGACGGCTGCCAGTTCGGGCGGCATGTCAGGCACGTCATCGTTCTCGATCGCGTCGACGATTTTTGCGTCCAGACCACTGGCCTCGGCGTAGCGCGTATGCACCTGGAACTCGTAGTCGCAGTTCCAGTGTCTCGCGGTGATGAGGATGGCCAGCTCGGTGACCTCTCGAGGAAGGTCGAGCTCACGAAACATCGTGATCACCATTCGACCGGTCGAGTTTGCCACCGCCGGACTGCGAAGGAGCGCATCCATCGGTCCACCGATGACCTCGCCGTTGCCGGCGCGGTCGGGGTGGAGGAACGCGACGAGCTGGTCGTTCACCGCCTGCTGTTGAACGTCCATCTCGTCGCGTTGAAGTGCGCCAAAGCGACGGGGACGACGCTTGGTCCGATCTGGCGACATGTCTTCCTCCTTGGAAGATCGAACTTCAAGGCCAACCCGATTCGCGTCGGAACCGGGGTGCAATCAAGGAGGGCTGGTCCTCGGCGACCACGACGCCGAGGACCAGCCCTGTCAAACCGTCAGACTCACGCGCCGATCAGCGGCCAAGTGCCTTGTTGAAGTCCTCGACAGTCTTGTCCAGGTCGGCCTCAGAGACCGAACTGGCGTCGTAGACCTCAAGGTCGGCCGACGACAGCGTGGCGCTCTTGATGTCCGGAAGTACGGATGCGTACCCAGAGCACCACGCCTCCTGACCAGCGGGGGTCATGAGCCAGTCGACGAAGAGCTGAGCAGCGTTGGGGCTCTTGGAGGACTTGAGGATCTCTCCGTACACCGGGGTCGCGAGTGCCGGGAACTTGTCATCGTAGGCAAACCCGACGTTGTCGAGCTGGGCGACAGCTGCCGCCGAAATCGCCAAGATGGCGTCGACCGAGCCTGCGCCCAGTCCCTCCGCGGCGGGACCGGAGAGCGGGTAGAGCGTGGGCTTGAGCTTACCCAGCCGCTCGAACAGATCCGGGTACCGCTTGCGCAGGTTGTAGTACAGCGCCGTGGTGGGCGGATTCCCATCGGGATCATTCATGCCGATGGCCTGTTCGAAGGTGTCATCGGCGAACAGGTCCTCAAAAGACGGGTCCGAATCGACCGCGTCCTTTCGCCACGCATACCCCCACGGGGCGTACAGAGTGGCGACTCGAGTGTTGTCCCCATAGAGCGCCTGGGTGGCGACCGGCTCCTCGGTGTCAACCGGCGCGGCGCCGTTGCGGACCAATTCGTCAGCCGCAAGGACGTCCGGACCGGTGATCTCAGCGAAGTAGTCCTGGTGCTGTGCGTGCCACACCCGGTCAGTCTGGAGCAGGACGTCTTGGGAACCGACCTTCGAGGCCTGTTCGGCGTCGACACGAGTGATCACGTCAGCGGGGCTGTACGCCGTGATCGTCGTCTTGATCCCGTAGGTGGCTTCGAAGGCCTTGGCGACCGTGTCCATGTGGGCGGGGTTTAGAACGCCCCACACCTCGAGCGAGCCCTCCTTCTGGGCGGCCTTGATCAACGGCTCCAGTGCGGGATTGGTGTTGGCCGGCGGTGCGACGCTCGGTTCGTCCGACGTACCCGACTCGGCCCCGCTTCCGCACGCCGCCAACACGAGCCCAGCAAGAGTGGCGCCGACGAGACCGACGAGGCGGCGACGGCTGCTACGAGTGCTCATATTCTCTCTCCTGATTGTTGCTGGCGACCTCGTCGGACTTGACGAGATCGTCTTCGGCAGTCATGCCGCTGTCATCACCGGCAGCGAAGAAGCGGACATCCGACGCATTGACAGAGAGCTCGACTGGCTCCCCAGGGACGAACTCGTCGTCTAGCGGCGTGATGAGACGCAGGCGTCGTCCACCGAAGTCGACGATCACCTCTTGCTCGCCACCGAGATAACCCACGCTCACAAGCCTTCCGCCACCGATGCGGTACGTGTGATCGTCGTGGTTCTTGACCCCGAGAGAGATGCACTCGGCACGCACGACCATCTCGTACGTGGTACCCGAGCGCAGGTTTGACGGAATAGGCCCGGTGACTTCGCAGTCACTCGCACTCCAACGCCCGGATCGGCAGCGGAGGGTGCCCACGTTGCGGTATCCCATCAGCCGCGCGATCCGCAGATTGGCCGGTTCCTGGAACAGTTCATTGGGTGTCCCGATCTGGATGATCGAGCCGTCAGACATCGCGGCGACGCGGTCGCCGAGCAGCATGGCCTCCGACAGGTCATGAGTGACATAGACGCCCGTGAAGCCGACCTCCTCGTGCAGCCGGCGGATCTCCGAGCGGAGCTGCTCACGCAGGGCAGCATCCAGGTTGCTGAGCGGCTCGTCGAACATGACGACCTTCGGCTCGGCAACAAGCGCCCGGGCCAGCGCAACACGTTGCTGCTGACCTCCGCTGAGCTGCGCAGGATGCTTGATCAGCAGCTTGGGATCGAGATCGACGACCTGGGCAATCGACTTGATCTTCTTCTCGCGCTCGACACGTCCCATGCGCCGTGACTTGAGCGGAAAGGCGATATTGTTCCACCCAGTCAGGTGCGGCCACAACGCATAGTTCTGGAAAACGAGACCGATGTCGCGGCGATGAATCGGAACCTGAATCTTGCGCTTCGCGTCGAACACCATCTGGTCGCCGAATGCAATGGAACCCGCGCTGGGGGTCTCCAGGCCAGCCAGGCACCGCAGGGTGGTCGTCTTCCCGCAGCCGCTGGGACCGACGAGAACAAGCATCTCCCCCGGCTCGACATCGAAGGACACGTCGTTGACGGCGACTATGTCGCCACGTCGACCGAACGCCCTCCGTAGGTCCTTGACCCTGATGTCAGACATCGCTGATCTTCTCCTTGTACTTACGATTGATTGCCATGGCGATCACAGCGCCTTCCGGCTCGAGGGGCGGCCCAACATCAGCGCTAGGACGACGCCAACGCCGGTGATGCCACACATGACGAGGGCCATCACGGCTACTGCCGAGTTGTTGCCGTTGACGAAGTTGTCGTACATGGCGGTTCCCATGACCTGGGTTCGGGTGGAGCGAACGAGGACCGACGCAGCGAACTCCTGCGAGGTCAAGATCAGTGCGATCGCGATCGCACTACCCACGGCAGAGCGCAGCATCGGCAGTTCGAGCGTCAAGGTGCGGCGCCACAACCTGCCACCGCACGCAGCGCCGGCATCTACCAAGTTGCTGCCGAGGTTGACCATGCCAACGTAGAAGACGCGAGTGACGAAGGGAACTGTCAGCACGACGTATACGACGATGAGCCCCAAGCTCTTGCCGTACAGGTTCAGCGGTCCTTGCGTGTAAGCCAGAAGGAATCCGACTCCAAAGATCACTGCGGGGATACCGAGCGAGGCGCTGCCAAGCACATCGGCAATCGCAGCAAGGATGCGGTGTTGAGATCGCCGGTAGAGCAACTTGGCGATCAGATATCCAAGCGGGACCACGATGGCCGCCGCCGATAGCGCGTACACGATGCTGTTGCGGATGGACTCGCTGAGCAGCGGGTGGTTGAACACCTCGCGGAAGTGGATCAGGGTGAACTGGTCCCACATGATGTCGCGTGACCAGTACGGCTGGAATGCCACGATGACGACGGATCCAATGGGCGCGATGACGGCGATCAGGCCATAGAGGAGCAGCGCTCCCTGGGACAGCCAGCCGCTCTTTCGGAGCGAGCGTGCCGCGCCCTTGGTGCCGGTTCCGGCAAATCGGTCCTGGTCACGGAGCGCGACCCGCTGGATGATGATGAAGATCAGGCCGGTCACGATGATCGGCAGTCCGTATGCCGAGGCAAGAGGAATGTTCGGCGGCGACTGGGCGGTGCTCTTGAACATCGCGGTCGACAGCACGGTGATGTTCTGTTGTCGGCCTAGAAAGAGCGGGATCGCGAATTGTCCTAGCGCGAGCAGCATTACCGTGAGGGACGAGTAGACCAGAGCGGGCCGCAGAAGTGGCAGAATCACGGTGAGGAACGTGCGACTGGGGGATGCCCCCGAGGCCGCCGCGGCGTCGTAGACCCCTTGGTCCAGTTGTGCCAGAGCGCTGCGAACAAAGAGGTACACGAAGCTGGTCAGCACCGTCGCGGTGACGAACAGTACGAACGGGACCGTGTTGACGTCGAGGGGCCCGCGCCGCAGATCACTCCAGAACGGGAGCTTGCGGAGCAGTTGATTGCCATAGCCGATGCGGGCGTCGAGGAGGTAGACGAACCCGGTCACTGACGCGAGGGCCGGCATCACCAGCGGAACGAACGGCAGAAAGGACAGCCATTGCCGGCGGGGGCTGAGGCCTTGGGCGCCCCACGCCAGCAGGGTGCCGAGCACGGTGCTGATGACCACTGAGCCGAACGCGAGAAGAGCGGTGACCCGCAGAGTCTTCGCCAGGTCGGGGTCATCGAGCATCTGCCGCAGGCCAGTCGCTCCGTCACTGAGCGCCGAGTGAACGACGAAGTACACCGGCGGAAGGCAGAGCAGCCCTACAAAGAGCACCAACACGCCGGC
This sequence comes from Nocardioides sp. S5-5, assembly GCF_054954065.1. Taxonomy (NCBI): domain Bacteria; kingdom Bacillati; phylum Actinomycetota; class Actinomycetes; order Propionibacteriales; family Nocardioidaceae; genus Nocardioides; species Nocardioides sp. S5-5. Next base: position 147,198 of record NZ_CP199913.1, on the reverse strand, counting down.
AGAGGTTCTGCTGACTCCGGACCGAACCGGGGCGTAGTCGCTGAGCCGAGGACTCTGCGACGAGGACGGGGCTCGGTGCTTGTTGATTTCGGCGAGCTCAAGCGTGTCGGACATAGCTCCCCCTTTCTCCACTACGGCGTTGTGACGGGCGTAACGCCTCTGCCGAGATTAATCTAACAGTGCTTGATACGGAAGACCTGCGTCACATTTAGACCGGTGCCATTCGGATCGCACCGTCGAGGCGGATCACCTCACCGTTCAGCATCGGGTTGCTGACGATGTGCGCAGCCATGGCCGCATACTCGGCCGGATCGCCGAGGCGACTCGGATGGGGAACCTGTCCACCTAGCGATGTCAGCGCATCGTCGGGCAGCTGCTGCAGCAACGGGGTGAGGAAGAGCCCAGGCGCGATGGTTGCGACACGGATCCGGTGCTGTGCCAAGTCGCGCGCCACAGCCAGGGTCAGGCCTACAACGCCACCCTTCGAGGCGGAGTAGGCCGCCTGCCCCACCTGACCGTCGAACGCAGCGACAGAGGCCGTGTTGATGATCACGCCCCTCTCCTCGGACTCCGAGGTGCTGCCCTGATCGATCATCGCGGCGGCCGCCAATCGAATGACGTTGAACGTGCCGATCAGATTGACCTCGACCACCTTGCGGAAGGTCTCCAAGGGGTGCGGGCCCTTCCGGCCGACCACGCGGGTGGCGGCTCCGATGCCGGCACAGTTGACGACGGCGACGAGTTCACCCCAGGCGGCGGCGCGATCCACCGCTACCAAGACCTGATCCTCATTAGTCACGTCCGCCCCGACGAACTCGACCTGCTCGCCCAGCTCCGCCGCAATCTGAGCCCCTGCCGAGGACGGCAGGTCCAGCATCACGACCCGCGCGCCTTCGTCGACGAACCGCCGAACAGTGGCCAGGCCCAAGCCCGAGGCGCCGCCGGTAACAATTGCAACGTTCTCTGAGATATCCATGTGATGTGCCTTCGCGTTAGGTCAGAGTCGTTCGATGATGGTGGCGTTGGCCATGCCGCCGCCTTCGCACATGGTCTGCAGGCCGTATCGCCCCCCACTGCGCTCGAGGTGGTTGAGCATGGTGGCCATCAGACGCGTTCCGGATGCGCCCAGGGGGTGCCCCAATGCGATCGCGCCGCCGGCCGGGTTCAGCTTGTCGAGGTCCGCACCGAGCTCGCGTGCCCACACGAGTGGGACCGGAGCGAATGCTTCGTTGACCTCATAGGCGTCAAGGTCAGCGATGCTCAGACCAGACTTCGCGAGGACCTTTTCGGTCGCCGGGATCACTCCGGTCAGCATCAGGAGCGGGTCGCTACCGGTGACGGCGAATGAGTGGAACCGGGCGCGAGGCTTGAGACCGAGGCGGTTGGCCATCGTCTCGCTCATGATGAGCGCGGCGGAAGCTCCGTCGGTCAGTGGCGAAGAGTTGCCGGGCGTGATGACCCAGTCGACTTCGGGAAAGCGCTGTCCGAGCAGCTCATCATAGAAGGACGGCTTGAGACCTCCGAGACCGGCAGCGGTTGTGGTCGCCCGAATGGTTTCGTCCGTTAGGTGCGTCGTGACAGTGCCGTCGGCAGCGGTGACGGCGACAGGCACGATTTCGGAATCGAAGGCACCAGCCGACGTGGCTGCGACGGCCCTGGCATGCGACTGTGCGGAGAACTCGTCGAGTTCGTCTCGGCTGAACTTCCATCGAGCAGCGATGAGCTCAGCGGAGACACCCTGCGCGATCAGGCCCTCCGAGTAGCGGCGCTCCAACGGCGCATACGGATTCACTCCTCCAGCGGATGACCCCATGGGCACTCGGCTCATCGATTCCACGCCGCATGCGATCGCCACGTCGTAAGCGCCGGCAATGACGCCCTGGGCGGCGAAGTGCATAGCTTGCTGCGATGAACCGCATTGGCGGTCAACGGTCGTGCCGGGCACCGACTCGGGCAGGCCGGCCGCCAGGAGAGCGGTGCGAGCGATGTTCGCGGTCTGGTCCCCCGACTGACTGACGCAACCGCTGATCACGTCGTCAACGAACGCGGGATCGATTCCCGTGCGCTCGACCAATGCGGCCAGGGTGGTCGCCAGCAGATCGGCGGGATGGACGACGGAGAGCGCGCCGCCTGGCTTCCCGCGGCCAGAGGCAGTGCGAACGATGTCGACGATTACTGCGGACGGCATGGGTGTACTCCTATTGAGGCATTGAGGTTCGTCGAGTGGAGAGGCCGGCCGTTTGGCCGGCTCGGCATGTCGCTGTGCCGATTTGCCAGCGGTTGCAACTAGTCGGCCGGGAGGCCGAAGACAATTGAGCTCGGCGACGGAACCGAGACTGGTTCTCCGACGGGAACGAGTCCGGCGTCAGGGGCGATGGCGAACACTGCAACGTCGCTCGATTGCCAGTTCGCGACGAGCAGGTATCGCCCCTCCGGTGCGATCGCGAGGCTGCGGGGATCACGACCACGACTCGGCTGGAACCGGTCGAGGCTCGGATCGCCGTCCTCGTTGACGCTGAAGATGGCAATGTGATCTGCACGCCGCACTCCGACGAACAGTGTGCGACCGTCGGGATGCAGTCGTACCTCGGACGGAAGCTTGTCGCCTTCATAGTCGGCGGGGACCAGGGTGTGGGCACTGAGGATCTTGGTCGGGACGAATGCCTGAGACTCCAGAACGTAGAGGCGCGCGTCGCCTTCGGTTACCGCGTACACCCGGTTCCCAGACGGATGGAACTCGACATGACGCGGCGAGCTCCCGTCAGGAAAGGACAGCCGGGACGTGAGTCGGAGCCCGGGATCTCCGGCCTCCTCCACCACCTCGTACGTACTGACTTCGTCACGGCCCACGTCGGCGACGAGCACGCACGACCCGTCCGGGGAAACCTGCAAGTGATGCAGCTTGGACCCGGCGCCCTTGTAGTCGAACACTGCCTCCGGACTCAGCGGTGTCACGTTCTGCACAGCCGTGCCAGCGATGCGGTTCATCTCTGACACCTCTCCCTCGCCCGTCAGCCGAGCTGCGGAAAGGACCCCTCCTCCGAGGTGGCAGAGGTAGGCGACATGCCCAAGTGGATGGACTTCGACGGCAAGCGCCATCGCACCGTGGGACTCGATGAATGACCGCGCACTCAGCCCGCCGTCCGGTCGAATGTCGTAGGCCAGCATCCGAGCCTGCCTGCTGAATTCCGCGGCGTAGAGCATCGGAAGGTTGGGGTGACGCGCCAAGTACTGAGGACTGCGGAGACCGCCACCGGTCGACCCGCAATGCTGCAGGTCGCCGGTAGCGTCGTCCAGAACCAACCACTCCAACCCCGGAGAGGTCTTTGCGCGGACCTCCTCGGGTCGGGGGTAGTAGTTCCAAATGTCATCGGTGAAGCAACCGACGTACACGTTCCACGTGGTCATCGAAACTTCGGGATCACGTCGGTAGCGAACTTTGCAATCTCGTCCCGGTTGAACGGAGCAACCATGCGAAGAACAATCATGTCTGCGCCGGCCTCGACGTACTGACCGACGCGGTCGATCATTTCCTCCGCTGTGCCCGTCAGCGCCGGGCCTTCGCCAGCGGCGTCGCCGAATCCGACATTGACTGCGCAGACCATCTTCTCGGGCTCGGCGGCCGCGTCGAGCAGGATCTGGCGCTTGCGCGCGAAATCTTCTGGGGTGACTGCTGTGCAGTTCCACCCGTCGTTCACGGCAGCGGCCATTTTCAGTCCTAGGCGCTCACCAGTTGCACCGACCCAGATCCGAGGGGAGGACTGCAACGGCGCACCACCACACCGGGCACCTTCGACCCGATAGAACTCACCAGCATGATCGACAACTGGCTCGGTCCAGACCCGCCTGATCAGTTCGATCGCCTCGGCGAGCCGCCGCAAACGCACAGGCGGTGCCTCGAACGGAACGCCGAAAGCGACGTACTCATCACGGTTCCACCCCGCGCCGAGGCCCAGCTCCATCCGCCCCCCAGAAAGATGGTCGATGGTCGCGGCAGATTTGGCCAGCAGCGCCGGGTTGCGGAAGCCATTCGAGTACACCAACGAACCGACCCGCACCCGACTTGTGGTGAGAGCGAGCGCGGCGTGGCATGCCACCGAGTCCCAGGTCTGTGCGTCCGGGGTCGATGCTGCAGGGAGCAGGTGGTCCCAGATACTCACCCAGTCGAAGTCGAGGGACTCCGCCAAGGTCCAGGTGTCCCGCAGCTCTTTGATCGTGCAGTTCTCCAGCGCCGTGTGCGCTCCGAACATCGTCATGAGATCAGCCTTCGGTCGTGTTCTTGAAGCCGGCGCTCGTCACCGCATTCGTGAGGGCATGTCAGGGCCGCACCGGAGACTGTCCGGTCAGCCACTGACCAGGAAGCGTTCCGGTGGCCTTTCCATCAATCTGGGTCATGACGCCCCCGACGGCCGTCGCTCGGTACCCGCCAGCGGGGCGCCGGTACCGCTTCGTGTTGCCCGGGAAGTCATAGACAGCCTCGGGGCGAGCGAAGTTCAGCTGGTCGAGTTCGAACACGATCAGGTCCGCTCGCTTGCCGACCTCAAGGCGGCCGATGTCCGCGAAGCCGTACAGGTCAGCCTGCCGCGAAGTCAGCTGGGCGATGCCCTCTTCGAGGGTGAAATCGCCGCGGTCGCGGACGTACCGGCTGAGGAACAGGGTGGTGTCGCCGCTGTTGCAGTGCGAGATGCAGTGTGCACCGGCGTCACTCGCACCGATCATGACCGCAGGGTCCTTGAGGAAGGATGCCAGGCGGTCAGGGTCCGCGTTGGCCGTGACATAGGCGAGGCCCGGGTGCAGCTCGTTCATCTGGAGCCAGTCGGCAAGTGCGTCGGAGTTGTGGCCTCCGTGCTGTCGTGCCCAGTCGCCGAAGGACTCACCGACGAGGTGCTCGAGGTCCGCGCGCTCGACAGTCTCGATCCGCACTCGGTCGAGGTCCTGGTGCGGGAAGGTCGTCTTCGGGAACTTGTCCCAATCTGCCGCAGCCCGAGCCCGCCAGGCGGGATCGGCCAGCATCTTGGCCTGCTCGGGCTCCTCCGCCTGGAGCAGCTCGTTCCAAGCGGGAACAGCCAGGAAGCCCATCCCGCCCTGGAAGTTAGCGAGGAACTCCTGCGGGTGAGGCGACAGAGTCGGATAGGTCGGAAGTCCCTCGGCCTGAAGTCGCCGCGCGAGGTCGACGTAGGTCTCGATGATCGACGAGTCGCGATCCCAGTCCTGGAACCCGTTCCAAGTCATGACGACACCGGCGCCTCCGGCGAGGCGCGAGCAACGCTCGAGCTGCTCAAGAGAGGTGGGCTGATCCATCATCTGCGAGAGCATCTCGAAGTGCCCGCCATGCTTGCCGGTGACCTTCAGCAGCGCCTCGAGCTCGGCATCGTCGGCCTGCGCTGCGGGGACGAGACGCCCGTCGGCACCACGGTCGAAGAACGAGCTGGAGAAACCCGAGGCTCCGTGACGCAGGGCATCGTCGAGTAGGGCGGCGATCTGCGCGCGCTCCTTCTCGGTCGAGGGACGCTCCCATGCCTCCGCGCCAATGACGTACAGCCGGAGCGCGGACAGACCGACCAGACCGGCGACGTTGACACCGAAACCGCGCGACCGCATCGAGTCGATGTACTCGGGGTAGGACTCCCAATCCCACGGGATGTACTCCGAAAACCCGAGCTCGGGGATTTCCTCGATCACCGCAAACGTCTGGCTAAGACCTGCGCGGTCAGCCTGACGAACCGGCGCGAGGGACAGCGAGCAGTTGCCGAAGAGGATGCTCGTCACGCCGTGCTGGGGCATCGGGTCGCAGGCAGGGTCCCACCACAGCGACGGGTCAAAGTGCGTGTGGCTCTCGATCAGCCCGGGAGTCACGAACGCGTTGCTGGCGTCGAGTTCGGTCTCGCCGTCCTTTGCAAGGTTGGGGCCGATCTCGGCCACCAGGCCGTTGCGGACGCGCACGTCGGCTCGGCGCCGCTCGGCACCGGTGCCGTCGATCAGCGTGCCGCCACGGACGATCAGGTCGCCGCTCGAATCTGTGCTCTGAGACTGCATTGCTATGCCCCTCCTACGTCTAGTGGTGTCTACGTCACAGCATTAACCAAACGGCGCTCGAATGCAATAACCTAACAGTGATTGGATCACTGCCAAGGGAAGGACCAAGCCATGTCAAAACTCATCATCACGACCCGCGAGGGAGAGACCTCCACGGTCGAGGGCCAGGACGGCCTCTCTGCCATGGAGGTCATTCGCGATGCCGGATTCGACGAGTTGATGGCGCTCTGCGGGGGCGAGAGATGCTGCGCAACCTGCCACGTCTACGTCGCCGAGGAGTTTCTCGACCGTGTGCCACCTATGAGCGAGGACGAGGACGACCTGCTCGACAGCTCTGACTACCGCAAGCCGACGTCGCGCCTGTCCTGCCAGATCCCCGTTGGCGGCGATCTCAACGAGCTCCACGTGACGATTGCGCCTGAGGACTGAGAGCCTCCGATGAATCCGTCACCTCACTACGACGTTCTGATCGTCGGTGCTGGCCATGCTGGAGCGGCCGCAGCGGGCGCACTGCGTCAAGCGAAGTTCACCGGTTCGATCGGCCTCGTTGGGGACGAGCCGGAGCCGCCCTACGAGCGGCCGCCCCTGTCGAAGGGCTATCTCGGAGGCGAAACTGCCTTCGAGCGAATGCTCATCCGTCCTCCCGCATTCTGGACCGAGCGCGACATCGCGCTGTGCACAGGCCGGCGCGTCGTGGCAGTGGATCCCGAGGCTCATCGCGTGCGGTGCAGTGACGGTGTCGAAATCGAGTACGGGTCCCTGATCTGGGCAACCGGGGGAACGCCGAGGATGCTGGCCTGCGAGGGCACCACGCTGGACGGTGTCCACACGTTGCGTAGCCGCGCAGACTCTGACCGCATCCGGCAAGAACTCGACGAATCCACGCAGATCGTGGTGATCGGTGGAGGTTACATCGGCCTGGAATCGGCCGCGGTCCTCGCCGAGGCGGGAAAGCAGGTGACCGTCCTCGAAGCGCAGGATCGTCTTCTTGCTCGAGTCGCCGGCGAACCGCTGTCACGCTTCTACGAGGCTGAACACCGCTCACGAGGGGTAGACATCCGGCTCGGCGTGACCGTCGACAGCCTGCTGGGAACTGACCGAGTCGAAGGCGTGCGGTTGACCGGCGGAGAGGTCCTGCCCTGCGACCTCGTGATCGTTGGAGTCGGCATCATCCCCGCCGTCGACGTGTTGCGTGCCGCAGGTGCGAACGGCCTCGACGGCGTCGAGGTGGACGACTCCTGTCGAACCAGCCTTCCCGATGTGTTCGCGATCGGCGATTGCGCTCTCCATCGAAACGCTTACGCCAACGGCGCCCTCGTCCGGCTCGAGTCCGTCCAGAACGCCAATGACCAAGCCGGCGTCGTGGCCCACGCGCTCACCGGCGAACCTGCGACCTATACAAGTGTTCCTTGGTTCTGGTCCAAGCAGTACGACCTGCGCCTCCAGACCGTCGGGCTGTCCCGTGGATATGACGCGACCGTCGTACGAGGTGACCCTGCGTCGCGTAAGTTCTCCGTCGTCTACCTGAGAGACGGTCGGGTCCTTGCGCTGGATTGCGTCAACGCAGTGAAGGACTACACCCACGGACGGCGGCTGGTGGTCACGGGCGCCCGTCCAGATCCCGCGGCTCTTGCGGATCCGGCTGTACCGCTGAAAGAGCTCTAGGACGATGGCCCAGAGCGCCAAGGGCTCGTGTCTCGACTACCACCCCAGGGCGGAGTTGCCGCCGGAGCTCGCGCGGGGTTTCGGTGCGCCCCAACAGCGTCGGACCCTTTGATGCGACATCGCAGCGTTCGACGGCGCGATCCCGGTCAGTTCCTCTCTGCCGTGCTCGCGTCGCGATCGAGGATCGCGGCCGCACGCCTTCTGGTGCCGGTCGGCACCCAGGTTTCCCTGCACGCATCGGGACGCGTCGACTTCGTTAGTGGCCAGGACTTCGCTCATTCTGAGGGCCGGCGCGTAACAGCTTAGCCGGAGGCGCGGTCTCGCGTCACCGTCGCGTTGACGCCGTCCGCGACTAACCCAGACCGCTATGGGGCTATCTCCGGCTCCGCAAGCGGGACGCATCGCCCGGCCAACGGTTGGTCGGAGTGACCATGGAGCGACACACTCGCGACACGCGGCATGCGCGCCAAGGGTGCGCGCCCCACTTCGCCGTGGCGGTGTCGACACCCAGGTCCGTGACGACACCGACAACGATCATGCAGTAGGCAGCCGAATCTATCCGATCGGCGCCAAACGGAGCTTTGTTACATCGCGAACGCGGTCAGCCGGTCACGTGTCACCGGGCCGAGCCGGTCTGCAGGCAGGGGTTGGGAGCGTCCCAGGTATGCCCACCCACATGCTTCGGGTCGGGCGCGTTAGCAATCAACCAAGATCGGGCTCGACCTGCACCAAGACGTGACGGCGGATCAGCTTGCCGGTCTCGGTTCGGGGCAGCTCGGACTGGAAGATGATCTCGTCCGGCACCTTCGTTGGCTGCGACTTGGTAACCGCGAAGTCTCGCAACTCCGATTCTGTTGCGACGACGTCGTCGCGGAGGACGACCACCGCAATCATTCGCTGGTCGGAGCCAATCCCCGGAAGCCCGACGACAGCGACGTCAGCCACCGCGGGATGCTGGGCGAAGAGTGCCTCGACCTCTTCCGGTGCGACACTCTTCCCGGCCCGTACGATCGACTGGTCGCGGCGGCCAACTAGATACAGATATCCGTCCTCATCCACGAATCCATCGTCGCCGGTGTCGAAGAAGCCGCCAGCGTCCAGGAGTGGCGCGTTGCCGAGGTATTCGGCGGACACGTGGGGTCCTTTGACCCAGATTCTCCCTCGCTCGCCGGCCTCGAGCACGTTGTTCTTCTCGCCACGGATCTGGACGTAGGTCTCGGCCAAGGGCCGTCCAACTGATCCAAGCCGTGCTCGCACGAAGATGTCGCGCGAGAGCACTGCCTTTCGGTAGTCGGACTCAGTCAACCGCGTGATGGTCGAACTGGCCTCTGCGAGCCAGTACTCGTTCAAGAAGTTGAGGTGCGGCCAGGTCGACCGGGCCTTCTGCATCACGGATGCTGGCATCGGTGCACCCCCGTACTCAAGCGTCTTGAGTGAAGGGACCGCTTTGTCGGCCGCGCTCCTCGCCCTGTCACCACCGCTGACGATGAGAGCGAGGAGAGGAGGCACGACGAGTGCCCTGGTGATGCGCTCCTCGCGAGCGGTCTCAAGCCACAGGTCGGGCTCAAGCCGGTCGAGGAACACCGACCGTCGGCCTGCGTGAATGTTCCGGATCAGGTGAGTTACCGCAACCGGCTCCGACAAGGGGACCGCAACGAGCTCGGCTTCACCAGGCTCGACATCTTCGTCCAAGACCGCGTTCTTGGCATAGGTCGTCAGATGGGAATGGCGAAGAAGCACACCCTTCGGTGCCGACACCACGCCGGGTGTATAGACCACAACTGCCGGCGGATCACCGACAACGGGACGGGTATCCGACCGCTCCGCGTCGCGCGAGGTGTCAGAGGTGAGGGCCAGCCACTCGGCTCCGGAGAAGGTCCGGACCACCTTCGGCGATCGAAGGTCGCCACCGGAGTCACCGACCACGACGGCATGCTCACCGAGCGCCACGAGGTTGTCGACCGGTCCGTCCTGCGCCTGCGGGCTGGCGGGGTGGAGCGGCACACCGGCGTAGGCAGCAGCGAACAATGCGATCGCGAGGCCGACGCCGTCCGTGTTCGCGAAGATGACGCTCGTTGCGTCGGCCTCCACGATCACTTCAGCGCCGCGCAACGCTGCCATCTTCAGCTCATCGGCCGTGAGCCCGTCGGAGTTGCTTCCAATCAGGACGCGGTCGCCGAACGACTCGGCGGCTGTCTCGAGTAGCGCGGTCAGATGCATACTGATCCCTCCAGTCCGTTCGGCCGTTCCCAGGTTCGTCATTGCCCTACCTCGGCAGGCGCGGACGAACGGCGAAAGACCGCGAGAAATGCGGTGGCGCCGGCGAATCCACCAGCGGCCGCGGTGCCAACCCACCAGAGCCCAGATACATCGATGGACAAGGCACTGTCGATGGACCAATCGCCTGGTCCTGCTGCGGCGAGGGCAAGGGCAGCCACTGCCACCACCGCGACATACTCCGAGCCACCCTTGAAAACGAAGTAGCCCTTGCCTCGATGGTCTGTGAGCGCCGCAACCACCATGAGGCCTACGAACCCGAGCGCTGCGAAACCGGTCAAGAACCCGGTACTGATCAGTGCACCAGCTACAACCTCAGTTCCTGCCGCCATTCGAGCATGGAGTCTCCCCGGCCGCAGGCCGAGGCCTTCGAACCAAGCTGCCGTCCCCGACAGGCCGCCGTCCCCCAGCACCTTGTTCAGCCCATGCACGAGGAGCATCGGTCCAATGGACATACGCACCAGGAAGAGACCGAGATCGAGATCCACTGCAGACGATCCGAACGGCATAGCGCGGTCCTTTCAAACAATCGGCGAGATGTCGGGTTAGGGCCGGCGCTGCGCTCAGCGGCCCGGTTCGATGGCTATTCAGCTACCGCAGCGGGGGGCCAAGCGTGGTGGGGCCGGAGTACTCCTCTTGGAGGATCCGCTTGAGGATCTTCCCGGACATGTTGCGTGGCAGCGGCTCGTCGCGAATCACGACGTACCGAGGCAACTTGTAGTCGGCAAGGAAGGCGGCGCAGTATTCGCGGACCGCCGCGGGCTCCAGCGACCTGTTCGGCGCCGGGTGGACGATGGCCGCCGGCGTCTCACCCCAGATCTCATCGGCGACGCCAATCACGCTGCACTCGAGGACACCGTCGATGGTCGCCAGCACCTCTTCGATCTCGGCCGGGTACACGTTGATGCCGCCGGAAATGAGCATGTCCTTGACGCGGCCCACGACGTGGAGGAAGCCGGCGTCGGTGAGAAGGCCAAGGTCACCTGTCCGCAACCAGCCATCGACAAGAGTGGCTGACGTCGCGGCGGGGTCGTCCCAGTAGCCCAGCATGACCTCAGGTCCCCGGATCGCGATCTCGCCAACTTCGCCGACGGGAAGGTCGATGAGCTCTGCTTTGTGATGGTCGACGATCTTGATCTCGTTGAAGATCGTCGCGTGGCCTACAGATGCGGGGTCCTGCTGCGACTCGGTGAGACTCTGCCAGGTGCTGCAACTGGAGCCTTCGGTCAATCCGTATGAGTTCCGTACCGGGATTCCGCGGTCCCACATCTGACGCAGGAAGGACTCCGTGACGTTGGCTCCGCCAGTGAGACATGTGCGCAGCGACGTCAGGTTGTACTTGTCCAGCTCCGGATCGCGGATCATGCGCTCCAAGATCACCGGGACGGCGACGAAGTCGGTGATGGCGTGTCGATCGATCGCCTCGAGGCACCGTCGGGCATCGACTGCAGTGTCGAGGACGGTCACTCCGCCTCCGACATAGTTCACACCCCACAACATCACCAGCGTGCCGGTGAAAGAGAGCGGCGCAGGAAGGTAGAGACGTGCCTGCTGGCCGAGATCGTCGGCCAGGTTGCGGAAATTGGCTGTCGCCAAGACGTTGCCGTGTGTGAGCATCGCTCCCTTAGGCAGTCCCGTTGTGCCGCTCGTGTAGCAGATGTACGCCACGTCGGTTGTGTCGACGTGTACGTCCACATCGATGCTGTCTTCGGAGTACAGATCGGCGAGGTCCTCACCGAACCCGGGCTCCATGCCGATGCGGATCACGGGTTCGAGCGCGGCTGTGGTGGCGAGCGCATCTACCGCTTGTGCAGTTACTTCACTGAATGACCCGTGGCTGATCACCGCCTTACAGCCGGCATGCTCGAGGATGAAGCTGAGTTCGCTGGCGGTCAGGCGATGGTTGAGGGGGACCGTGACCGCACCGAGCTTGTAGCTGGCGATCACGATCTCGAGGTACTCGACACAGTTCGGCGCGATGAGTCCGATCCTGTCGCCCTTCTCGATCCCAAGCTGGCGCAGCCCGTTGCACAGGCGAGTGGTGCGGTCGTTCAGTTCGGCCCACGTCACCGTGGCGTCGCCGTGGATCAGCGCCTCGCGGTTCGGCATCGCTCGCGCCCAAAAGCGCACGAACTCGCCGAGGTTCTCGCCGGACATCAGTTTTCCGCCTTTGTGTAAGTGTCGGTCACCCGACGAAGGGCCTGGGGGGCTTGGATGCGTCAGGCTTGAGGAGCTCCCGTGCGATGAAGGCGCGGTGTACTTCGTTCGCTCCCTCGGTGATCCGGAACAGTCGCACGGTCCTCATCATGCGCTCGATCGGGTATCGGTTGGTGTAGCCGATACCGCCGAGGATCTGCAGTGCGCGGTCCAGGACCTCCCAGGCCATCTCGGTTCCCATGATCTTGACCATCGCGGACTCCACTCGGCCCCGTTCGCCGGCATCGAGCTTGCGTGCGGTGTCGTGGGTGACGGTGCGCACAGCGTTGAGCTGAATTGCTGAGTCGGCCAGCATGAATTGGATGGCCTGTCGGGATGCCAAGGGCTCTCCGAACGTGACGCGCTGGTTGGCGTAGTCGCTGGCGATCTCCAGGGCACGGCGGGCGGGACCGAGCATGCCGGCGCCGTAGTAGAGCGTGCGCAGCTTGCCGAACCACTGCTGGCCGAGGGCGAAACCACCGCCGATGGGTCCGAGTACGTCTTCGTCGGGCACAAAACAGTCGGTCAGTCGCATCCAGGACGCAACCTTGCCGGACATCGTCGCCGTCTCACCGTCGATGGACACCCCGGGGTTGTCACGGTCGACGATGAAGGCGGTGATTCCGCCGCGTGCCCTCTTGTCGGGATCGGTAAGCGCGAACACGACTCCGAAGCGGGCGAGGAAGAACTCACTCATCATGCCCTTGACGCCGTTGAGGACCCAGCCACCCTCCTGCCGGGTAGCGGTGGTGGTCATCATGCCGCCGGGGTCGGAACCGGCGGCAGGCTCGCTCATGGCGATAAAGAAGCCGCAGCCCTCCTCGGTGACCCGTCGCGCGTAGAGGTCGCGCTGGCGTTCGGTGCCGGCGGACAGGATGATCGCCGGCGGATTGCCACCGAAGATTCCGGCTCCGTAGTAGCCGCCGCTGACGCCGCTCACGGTCGTGCGCATCAGCTCCTCGTAGAGGACGGCGCTCTCGTACACATTGAGACCCTGCCCGCCGTACTCCTTCGGCGCCGTCAGACCCCAGAAACCACGAGCCCGCGATTCCTTCTGGAGCTGGGAGAGCAGTGGCTCCTCGGGCAAACCCTCGACGGGCAGGTCGGGCTCGAGCGGGACGAGTCGCTCGTCGACGAAGCTCTGGAGGTCCTGACGGCGCTCCTCGAGCTCGCCCGGCGTCACGATCGCGTCCCTGCGTCGGCGCGGTCGCTCTGTTCAGTCTGCACGTAAACCGTCTTTCCATCGGTGGAAGCGGCCGCGTCGGCGTAGAACTGCCGCTTCCATTTCGCGAATGTCTTGAAACCGGCGATCTCCTCGGCCACCAGGTGCGCCTGAGCCCCATGGCGGCGGTGCTGCCAGATCACCATGTCGTTCTCAACCTGCCGGCAGGCCATCTTGAAGCGAGCCTTCTGCTTGCCGGTCGGCTTGTCGGAATCAGCGTCTTCACGGGGCAGGATGACAGTCATCATCACGTCGCAGAGGCCTTCATCCACGGGGGTCTGCGCCTGGACGATGGTCGCGCCATCAGCAAACCGGGCAAAGATGAAGCCCAGACCCCAGTTTGTGAGCTCGGTGACGGTGTCGACGATCTCCCCGCCCTCGTCCGAGTACAGCTTCATCGGCATAGAGAACTTGACGTGGAATCGGTGGTCGACCGGATCGAGCTCGATGAGGGAACCGATCTCGGGCGTTTCGTGCACGAACTTGAAGTGGCTCATGTCCACGGTGTTCTCGGTGACGAAGTCGACCTGCATCGGCGTAGATTCGTAGCGCCTGGTCGTGTCATCGCTGACAGGGCAGAAGTCGACCTCGCCTGCGCCCGGCATCTGGCCGGCATCGGGTGCATCAAAGGTCGGTTCGCCGCCGTTCGGGCTGTACCACGCGACGATGAGAGAACTGCCGATTTCCTCGACGTGCCAGGAGCGCAGCTTGGCCACACGGCTGGTCCGCTCGCTGTAGGGAACGAGGGTGTTGCATCCCGCTTTGTCGAAGCGCCAGCCGTGGTATGGACAGGCGAGGTCCTCCCCCACAGTGCGGCCGCCGTGGCCGATGTGGGCGCCCATGTGCGGGCAGAAGGCGTCGAAGAGACCAATGCTTCCCGATTCGTAGCGGCAGAGGACGAGGTCCTGTCCGAACGCCCGCACCGGGCGAACCTCGCCGGGCGCGAGCTCATGTGACCAGCCGATCTGGAACCAGCCGGTAGGCAGAGCCGATGCAGGGTGTCGGGGTTGATTCATGGGGGATCCCCCTCCATTGGGTCGAGTCGGTCCCCGCTTCAACGCTCCAACCGGGGTTGCTCGCAGATTAATCCAACACCGATTGGATTGACAAGACACTCTCACTCTCGGCAGAGTCCGCGCCAGGCCCCAGCGGACATCGCGCGGCCGAGACGAGGTCGCATCGAGGCACTGAGGAGACGATCTTGATCGTGCACTTTCCTGTCGAGGCAGCACAGATCCTGTTGTTCGCCCGCGCGATTGGAGACGACGCAGCGGTGAACGCTTGGCGAGCCGGGTCTCAGGAGAGCGATCCTGGAGCCGTCGTCGCTCCACCGACGTTCGCATTGTCGTCTGCTCAGTTCGATCCCGACTTCGTCCTGCGCCCGAAGGACGGCTCCCCTTGGTTCGGTTCGGCAGACACGCCGAGCGGCAGGAGGGTCGAGGGCGCGGCCGGCCTTCATGCTGAGCAGCACTTCGAGTACGCGAGGCCGATTGTGGCCGGTGACGTCTTGGAGGTGTCGGAGCGTGAAGGCAGGACGTGGGAGAAGCGGTCGCGACGCGGTGGTCTCTTGAAGTTCAGTGAGCGCGTTGCCGAGTACCGCGATGCCCGCACGGGCTCGATCGTCGTCACCGCTAGGTCGGTCTGGGTTTTGCCCGAGTCAGCACCGACCACCTCACCCCGGCAGGAGCAGGAGAAGTGATGACGATGCCAGACGGGGTGTCCAAGGGCGACCAGCGAACGGAGGTTGTTCTTGACAGGCTGACGCGCAGCCGGCTGGTGATGTACGCCGGGGCATCGGGCGACTTCAACCCGATCCACACCGACGAGGTATATGCGACCCAGGCCGCCGGTCAGCCGACGGTTTTTGCGCACGGCATGCTGACCATGGCGACAGCGATGACCGTCATCACGAACTGGGTCGGCACAGCGCAGCTCACTCGGATTGGCGCCCGATTCGTCGATCTGGTGCGGCCGGGAGACACCGTCGAGGCCACTGCAACGGTCGAGGAAGTCCAGGCCGACGACGACGGCGCGCCCTTGGTCCAGTTCTCATTGACCGCGGTCAACCAGCACGGCGCCGAGGTAATGAACGGATACGCGACCGCCCGCTTCTAGCGCAGAAACGGCGTTCTTCGGCCGCGCCCAACGCCCCCTATCAAACAGCGATTGGTTTCTGTACAGTTCGCGCCATGGATCTTGGCCGAGTAGGTATTTGGACAGCAGTTTTCGAGGCACAGCCTGTGGCGCGGGCTCAGGCCGCGGCGCGCGAGCTGGAGCAGATGGGTTATCGCACCCTGTGGCTCAATGAGACAACGGGACGGGAACCGTTCGTCATGGCGGGCCTGGTTCTTTCAGCAACCGAGTCGCTCAACGTTGCGCTGGGCATCGCGAACATCTATGCACGCGACGCACTGACGACCAAGGCAGCGCAGTACACGCTGAGCGAAGCCTTCCCCGACAGGTTCCTGCTCGGCCTTGGCGTCAGCAGCCCTGCGCTCGTCGGAAAAGTTCGCGGTCACGACTATGCCAAGCCGCTCAGCTACATGACGAACTACCTGGAGGCGATCGACGAGGCGCCGTATCACTCGGTGCAGCCAGACGGTACGCCGCCGCGCGTCCTCGGTGCACTCGGCCCCAAGATGATCGAGCTTGCTGGAAGTCACGCAAACGGCGCGCATCCGTACCTGACCACCCCGGAACACACCCGATCTGCACGACAGATCCTCGGTCCGGAGCCGCTCCTGGCGCCTGAACAGATGGTGGTCCTGGAGACGGATCCCGTAGCGGCGCGCGCCATCGCGCGGACTGCCCTGAGCTACTACCTGCGCGCGCCGGGGTACCTCGGCAACCTTCGTCGCCTCGGCTTCGAGGACGCGGACTGGGCAGACCCCCGCGCCGCCTCGGACCGGCTCGTCGACGCCCTGGTCGCCTGGGGAAGCGTGGACCGGGCCGCCGAGCGAATCAACGAGCACTTCGACGCCGGCGCAAATCACGTTGCAGTCCAGGTGCTGCGCGGCGACACGACCGTACCTCTGAACGAGTGGCGCGAACTCGCGCAGGCCGTTCTCTGAGAAAGGACTTCGACATGTCAGGCAACCGCGCAGTGGTGTACGTCGCCCCCGGTCAGGTGGAGGTGCAGAACACCCCGTACCCGACGTTGGTACTGCAGGATGGCCCGGGGGTGCACCCCGCCAACGTGGGACGCAAGTGTGACCACGGTGTCATTCTCAAGGTGTTGTCCACCAACATCTGTGGCAGCGACCAGCACATGGTTCGGGGACGTACGACCGCCCCGTCGGGTTTGGTGCTCGGACACGAGATTCTGGGTGAGGTCATTGAGGTGGGCCGAGACGTTGAGTTCATCCGGGTCGGTGACGTCTGCAGCGTCCCGTTCAACATTGCGTGCGGCCGCTGCAGGAACTGCAAGGAGGGCAAGACCGGAATTTGCCTCAATGTGAACCCCGACCGGCCCGGGTCCGCCTACGGCTACGTCGACATGGGCGGCTGGGTCGGCGGCCAGGCCGAGTACGTGATGGTGCCATACGCTGACTGGAACCTCCTGAAGTTCCCGGACCGCGATGAGGCGCTGGAGAAGATCCTCGATCTCACCATGTTGTCCGACATCTTCCCGACCGGGTTCCACGGCGCCGTTAGCGCCGGCGTCCGTCCCGGATCGACGGTCTACATCGCGGGCGCTGGCCCGGTGGGCCTCGCCGCGGCGGTGGGTTCCCAGCTGCTCGGTGCTGCCGCAGTCATCGTGGCGGACCTGAACGCCGAACGACTCGAGCAGGCTCGCAGCTTCGGCTGCGAGACCGTCGACGTTACAAAGGGCGATCCTCGTGATCAGGTCGAGGACATCCTTGGTGTCGCGACGGTCGACGCGGGCATCGATGCCGTCGGTTTCGAGGCACGCGGCCACGGCTCGGCGCAGGCTCAGGAGGCACCGGCGACGGTATTGAACTCTCTGATGGAACTAACCGCCGCTGGCGGTTCCGTCGGCATTCCGGGCCTCTACGTGACCGGCGACCCGGGTGGTGTCGACGAGGCGGCGAAGGTGGGCGCCCTGTCGCTCGCCCTCGGCACGGGCTGGGCCAAGTCGCTGTCGTTCGCCACGGGCCAGTGCCCCGTCATGAAGTACAACCACTATCTGATGTCGGCAATCCTTCGAGATAAGGTGCAGATCGCGAAGGCTGTGGGCGCAACGGTCATCCCGCTGTCTGAGGCGCCTCAGGGTTATGCAGATTTCGACCAGGGCGCTGCGAAGAAGTACGTGCTCGACCCCCACGGGAGCATCTGAGCGATGACGAACGTGCACCCCGAGACCTACCGACACACCACCGATCCTGCGGCTATCGAAGACCTCCGGCGCCGGCTGCGGGCAACGCGCTGGCCGGACGCGCCCGAGGACGCTGGCTGGACGGCAGGAGTCGATCTCACCTACATGCGGGAACTTGTCCGCTACTGGGCCGAGGAGTTCGACTGGTTCGCACAGGAGCGGGAGCTGAACCGACTCTCTCGCTTTCGCGCGACGGTTGACGGTCTCGGGGTGCACTACATCCATGCACGCGCCGCGGATTCGACCCAGCAGGCTATCCCCCTCGTGCTCTGTCACGGCTGGCCCGACTCGTTCTGGCGCTACGCGAAGGTCATCTCTCTGCTGACCGATCCCGCAGCTCATGGAGGCGACCCTGCGGACGCCTTTGACGTCGTGGTGCCTGACATGCCGGGCCACGGCTACTCGGAGCGCCCACGCGGACGAGCGCTCGATTCCACGGACGTCGCCTCGTTGTGGAGCACGCTTATGACGGGGTTGGGCTACGACTCGTTCTTTGCGGCGGGCGGGGACAAAGGAAGCCTGGTCTGCCGCTACCTGGCGCTCGAGCACGCGGAGCAGGTGCATGCGGTCCATCGCACAGACGCGGGGCTGCCAGTGTTCGACGGAGATCGATCCGAGCTCAGCGACATCGAGCGAAACTTTTTGGACGGAGCGCTCGCCTGGGGCGCGACGGAGGGAGCTTATGGGCTCATGCACCGCACCAAGCCCCAGACGGCTGCGTTCGGCCTCCACGACTCCCCCGTCGGGTTGGCTGCCTGGATCGTCGAGAAGATGCAGTCGTGGAGTGACTGCGCCGGTGACATCGAGACGTCCTACACGAAGGACGAGATCCTCACCAACGTCACTATCTACTGGCTCACGGGAACTATCGGCTCGTCCATGCGGATGTACCGTGCAGATGCCGCAATCGCCCGCGAGAAGCAGCTTCGACGGGTCGAGGTGCCGTCGGGCTTCTCCATCTTCGCCGGCGACATCGTCCGGCCTCCCCGGGAGTGGCTCGAAAGGGTCGCGAACGTGGTCTATGCGACCGAGCCACCCCGCGGCGGCCACTTCGCCGCCTTCGAGGAGCCGGAACTGTACGCCGAGGAACTCCGGTCGTTCTTCCGCCCGTTCCGCCAAGCTGCTCATTGATGCCGCCAGTTGTCACCAATGGGTACGTGAGAGCGGCCTAGGATCGAGCAATGGCAGATCGGACGCGGCAGACACGGAAGCGTCGAGCCACAACCAGTCGGATCCAGGACGCAGCCCTGTCCTTGTTCGATGAGAAGGGCTACGACCAGACCACCCTCCAGGAGATCGCCGACCGAGCTGACGTAGCGCCGCGCACCCTTACGCACCACTTCCCTGCGAAGCACGACCTGGTTATTGGCGTCGACCTGTGGTCATTGGACCTGCTGCGTTCCGAGCTCGGCGAGACCGGCGATCCTTGGACTGTCTTCGACGCAGTGCGGCGCTGGTACTTGGACAGCATCCGCTCGGCGATCTCGGAAGGGGATGAGAAGGTCTTCTGGCGTCAACGACGTGTCCGAGCCAGCGTGATCCGTAGCAGCAAGATCCTGCAGGGCTACGCGACGGCCAGCTTCACCGAGTTCGAGGATCTCATTGCAGACCATCTCGCCCGAAGCGAAGAACTGACACGCGATCCTTTGGTGCCGCGGCTCGTCGCGGTCTCGATCATGGGCGGCCTCAGGGAGATCCACTTCTTTTCCGCGGAGTCTCTTGCTCAGGGGTCGTCGATAGAGGACATGCTCGACGCTGTGTTGGACTACGCCAGGTCCGGCATGGAGCGTTTCAGTCTGACTCGCCGAGACGGTTGAACCGGCTTCGGTGAAACACGATCGGCAACTCGTCCAGGATGTCGAGGTCGATGACCTGCATCATGACGATGGAGTGATCGCCGGCGGGGATCTCTTGCACCACGGTCACGTCGAGCCAAGCGCAGGACGAGTTGACGAAGACGGCTCCGTTGTCCCTGCGCGTTGTCTTCACGCCTTCGAACTTGTCACCGGACTTGCCCGCTAGAGCACGGGCGGCAGCGTCATGGGTCTGACCTAAGACGCTGATGCCGAGGTGTCGAGCTCGGCGCAGTTGAAGCCAAGTCGCTGATGAGTTCTGAATGCAGGCGGTGACTAGTGCCGGTGTGAGGGAGACACCGACGAAGGTGCTGGCCACCATGGCCACTGGTTGGCCTTCGAGTTCGGCACAGATAGCCACCACACCAGTGGGAAACTCCGCGAAGGCCCGGCGAAGAGAACCAGGGCTGAGGTTGACGAGGTCAGTTCTCATCGCTTTTCCGCCCTCCGGTCGCCGCCATGATGGCATCGCCCCAGCGGTCGACATAGGCAGAGATCGATGTGCTCGGCGCTTCGGACGACTGATCGATGTAGAGACCCGGGGCGGGCGCGACTGCTCCGAGTTCAACCAGAAGGGGCTTGAGCAGCAAATCCGCCGCCATCGCGTGCCGAGACTGCGCCCCCAACATGAGTGGAACAGCAACGACGCTCTCTAGCCCCGTTCCGTTGGGAAGGCGATCGAGGAAGAGCTTGAGCATCCCTGTGTAGGTCGCCTTGTAGGTCGGGCTGGCAAAGATCGCGAGGTCCGACCGGGTCACGATGTCAAGGGCGCTGGCTACGTCTTCGTCCTGCTCAGCGAGCAGCGTTGGGCCGAACAGTGCGAGGTCGAAGACACGTGCGTCGTCATGACCGGTGAGCGTCCGTGCCAAGAGTTGGGCTGCGCTGAGGGTTCGCGACGCGGGCTTTGGGTTGCCCACGACGATCGTCAGGTTCATGCTCCCTCCCGACTCTGCACGGGTCGGAGGAACACGAACGATCCGGGGGAACGAACGAGCAGATCCTGCTCGGCGGACCGCAGCACACCAGTGTCGGCTCCCTCGAGCACGACCAGCTCGTTCGAGTGCCAGTTCGCCACAAGAAGGCGCTTCCCCGATGGGTCGACAGCGATGGATCGTGGTGAGCTTCCACGACTGGGCACCGATGTCATGTCTCGGAGGTCGCCGCGTTCGTCAAGGTCGATGGTGGCGACGGAGTCGCTGCCGCGGACCCCGACAAAGAGGAAGCGTGCGTTGGTGTGCAGGCTCGTTTCGGCCGGCTTGACCTCGCTCGCGGTAGCGATCGGGTGCACAGCGAGGATCCGGTTTGGAACGTGGCGGGCAGCCTCGAGAACGTAGAGGTTGCCGTCCCCGACACCCACGACGTAGGCGCGCGCTCCGTGGGGGTGCAGCTCGACCTGCCGCGGAGCGCAACCTTTCGGAAACGTGATGACTTGCCTCGACTCGGGCTTGATGTTTCCTTGTCGGTCGAGGTCGTAGGAGACGACCTCGTCGCGCCCGAAGTCGGTCAAGATAAGGGACTGTCCGTCGGGGGTGACGACGAGGTGGTGGACCTTGGCGTCTCGGCCCTGCAAATCGTGGACGGCCGTCGGCGTCTCGAGTTGCCCGTCGTCGGCGATAGCAATAGTCGTCACGATCCCGTCCCCGAGGTGGCCGACGTACGCTTTGGTTCCGTTGGGATGGACGGCTGCCGTGATCGCCAGGGAACCGCCGGTCGCGACGGCCTGCATGCGCTCAAGTCGTCCTTGGTCGCGGCGCGTGAACGCAACTAGTCGGGCGGGGACCGCGAACTCGGCGGCGTAGAGGATCGGCAGCCGGGGATGGGGGACTAGGCATTGCGGACTGGCGAGGTCGCCGGAGACGGTGTCGTGATGAACGATGGATCCGTCGGCGTCGTCGTAGGCGAACCGTTCGATTCCGCGGGCGGGGATGGTGGTGTCCCCCTCGGGTCGGGGGTGGTACTGCCAGACGTCGGCGGTCAGTCCGCCGACGTAGAGGTCCCAGACGGGCATCGGGCTACTCCCCTCGGTGATGGCGCCGGCGTAGCCGCGGCTGCCGGATTGGGAGGGGGTCATCGCCGATGTCACCCGGGCTCAGCGTCTCTCCGGGGGCGACGATCCGGTCGATCGCGTCGAGCGTGTCGCTGTCCAGGACGGTGTCAGCCGCGCTCAGGTATGCGTCGAGCTGCTCGACGGTCCTGGGGCCGATGATCGCTGAAGTCACCGCCGGATGTTCGAGCACGAACCCGATCGCGAGTTGAACCAGGCTCAGCCCTGCAGCGTTGGCCAGGTCTTCGAGCTGGGCAACGGCCGCGGACTTGCGCTTGTTGACATCGAGTTCGGGGTCGTGCCGAAGGGCGTTGTTCCACCTCGTCCACTGGTCGCCGTTGTCCGACTGGCGATAGTGGCCGGAGAGCCAGCCACCCGCCAGGGGACTCCAGGCGAAGGTGCCAAGACCGTGGGCGCTGGCGGTTGGTAGCAGTTCGCGCTCGCCGTGTCGGACAAGGATGGAGTAGGGAGGCTGCTCTACGGTCGGGCGGACCCCTCGAGAACGCCCCAGCCACTGAGCCTCGACGATTTGGCTGGTCGGGAACGTGCTGGTCCCGTAGTAGAGGACCTTGCCTTCTCGGACGAGGTCGACCAAGGTATCGACGGTCTCCTCGAGTTCAGTGTCCTCGTCGGGGCGGTGGGCGTAATAGATGTCGAGATGGTCGGTCTGAAGCCGGCGCAGGGAGTCTTCGACCGCGCGTCGGATCCAACGGCGCGAGTTCCCTCGATGGTTCGGGTCCTTGTCGAGCGGGCGATTGAACTTCGACGCGAGCACGACGTCTTCACGGCGGCCGCTCACGGCGAGGGCAGCGCCGATGATGGACTCGGATTCAGTGGCCGAGTAGACGTCGGCGGTGTCGATGACGTTGATCCCGGCTTCCAGAGCACGATCGATCAGCTCGGCGCCGGCCGGTGCCGAGACCTTGCCGTAGGAGCCGAAATTCATGGTGCCGAGGGTGAGGGGACTGACTTTCACTCCGGTCCGTCCCAGGACTCTGTAGTCCATCATCGGGTCTGCCTCCTGCTCAGTCGCGTCATCGTCTGGTGGGCGTCCTCAGCCGGGACAAGGACGCCACGGTCGCGCAGCCTGGGGAGGAGCTCGTCGAAGACGGGATCGACGAGCTCGGACGCCTTGGGGAGCAGGATGATGAAGCCGTCAAGGGTCGGCAGGTCGGCCAGCCGTTGAATCTCGTCGGCAACGTGGTCAGCCGTACCGACGACGGTCCGGTGGCCGTTGTGGCGGGTCTGGGTTCGGACCAGTTCGGCCATAGTGAGGTCATAGCGATCCAGGATCTCGTAGATAGTGCTCGCACGACCGGGCCTGCGAGTGACCTGGTCGATCGGGGGGAGTCGGTGTCGAGGGACTCGGTCGTGTGGATCGATGTCCGAGAGGTCGACGCCGAGTACTTCCTCGATCTTGAGACGCTGGGTCTCATAGGTCTCACTTCCCCACAGGGTCTGCTCGTGCTCCCAGGCTTCCTCCGCGGTGGTGCCGATGATGGGTGCCAGTCCGGCGAGAACGGTCGGACGCGTCCCGTCTGGGCGGACCTGGGCAGCGGTCGTGGTCAGGGCGTCGGAGTATCGCTGCTGAAGATGGTCGAACTGGGCTGCGGTGAAGACTAGGTCGGCTGATCTGGCGGCGAGTTCGATCCCCTCCGGGGACTGGCCGGATTGGGCAACGAGGAGGTTGTCTTCGTGCGGCTTGATACTGAGGGGTCCGGCGATGTCGAAGTGCTTGCCGACGTGGTTGACAGGTTCTGGGGTTGACCTATCTGACCCCCAGCTCCCAATCAGCTTGTTGATGGCCTCGATGAACTCGCTTGCCCGGTGGTAGCGATCCTCCGGATTGGGGAGCTCAGAAAGGCCGAAGTTTGCCTCACCTCCGAACGAGGTCACCAGGTTGACGCCGATTCGCCCAGCTCCGATGTTCGCCAGCGAGGTCAGGGATCGTGCGACGTGGTAGGGGTGGCTGAACGTGGTCGACATCGTGATGATGACGCCGATACGTTCCACGGTCGCGAGCAGGGAGCCGGCCAAGGAGACGGGTTCGAATCTCGTGTGTGTCGAGAAGCTTGGGTCGTAGGCGAGTGAGTCAGCGAGGAAGAAGGCGTCGGCACCGGATTCTTCGACGCGTCGGGCGAGACCAAGCACGTCTTCGAAGGTGTCTCGTACCTCGGTGCCACCTGAGCGAGGTGGTGACGGCAAAACTGCGAACGCGGTTGAACTGCCCATTCTTCGACCTCTGCTCCCGCTAGGTGGCTACTCTCGAGCGCTATTTTGGCTAAGCTAGCAAAAATGCGGTCCTAGTCACAAGGCCCTGTCAGAAGATGGCGTCGTCAAGGTCGGCGAGCGAAGTGTCCATTGCCATCAAGAGGTCGAAGTGCTGGTGAACCGATGGCAGGAGATGCCTATAAAAGTGGATCGCAGCAGCCCGCTTGCCCTCGGCGAACTCGTCTGTGCGCTCATCGAGAGCGCGGAGTTGATCGAGCCAGAGCCAAGCGACCACGACGTGACCGACCGCATCCAGGTAGGACGAGGCATTGACCAATACTTGGGTCGAATCGCCGGTCGACCAGAGCACGCGAGTGGTGTCTACGATCCGGCCTACGCATCGGATCAACTCTTCTGCCAGCTCGACAAGAACGACGTCACCGTCCCTGCTCACCGCGGACGCCGTAGCGGTCATGCGGTCCACCAATAGACTCAGCGCGCGTCCCTCCTCGAGACGCACCTTGCGACCGAGCAAGTCCTGCGCCTGGATGCCGTGGGTTCCCTCGTGGATGGGGTTCAGTCGGTTGTCGCGGTAAAACTGCTCGACTGGGTAGTCGCGGGTGTAGCCGTAGCCGCCGTGAATCTGAATGGCCAGGTCGTTGGCGTGGAGGCACCACGACGATGGCCAGGACTTCGCGATGGGCGTCAGGATCTCGAGAAGCAAAGCGGCGTCGTTCCGCCCGCCTGCGTCCGGCGCAGTGCGCTGCTCGTCCACGAGTCGAGCGCAGTAGAGGACGAGCGCCAGCCCGCCCTCAACTGTGGCCTTTTGGGTGAGCAGCATCCGGCGAACATCCGGATGGCGGATGATCGGAACTTGCGGCTGCGCAGGGTCCTTTGCTCCGGGCAGTCGACCCTGTCGCCGCTCCCGGGCATATGCCACCGAGTGGAGATGCGCCGTGTAGCCAAGGGCGACCGCTCCGGCACCGACGACGATACGCGCCTCGTTCATCATGTGGAACATGTAAGCGAGGCCGCTGCCCTCCTCACCGATGAGTTCGCCGATTGCACCGGCCGCGCCGCCCGGCTGGACCAGTCCTTCACCGAAGTTCAGCAGGGCGTTCGTCGTGCCCCGGTATCCCATCTTGTGATTGAGCCCCGCCACCGCGACGTCGTTTCGCTCACCGAGCGTTCCATCGTCCTCGACGAGGAACTTGGGGACAATGAATAGAGACAGGCCGCGGACGCCCGAGTCCGCAGCGCCAGTGCGTGCGAGTACCAAGTGGACGATGTTCTCGCTCAGTTCGTGGTCGCCTGCCGAGATCCACATCTTGTTGCCGAACAGGCGGTAGCGGCCGTCCGGTTGGCGGATGGCACGAGTCCGGACATCCCCCAGTGACGAACCGACTTCGGGCTCTGACAAGCACATTGTGCCTAGCCATCGCCCGTCGACGATGGGCCGCGCAAAGCGGTCGACCTGGCGTGTCGTGCCATGGGCCGCTACTAGGTTCGCGTTGGCGATAGCAAGGGTCGGATAGGCGAACGCGCTGGCGTTGGCCGCCTGGAACCACGTGCTGACGGCGCTGTGGACCGCCATCGGCAGTTGCATGCCGCCGAGCTCGTCGTCGAACGTTGCCGCCTGGAGGCCGCTCTCGAGATATGCCGCTACCGCGGCGCGGGTCTCGACAGGCAACACCACCGCGCCGTCGGCTCCGATCGTCGGCTCGTCGAGGTCGGCGACGCGGTTGCCGGGTACGAAGCGATTGGCTGCGATCGTCGCAGCGAGGTCGATCGCATCGTCGAACGTCTGGCGACCGTGGGCGTCGAACCGTTCTCGGGAGACCAGGTCCTCGACCTTAAGCCAGTCGTAGAGGAGGAACGCGAGGTCGCTTCTCGACATGATGCGCGACTCGGTCGATTTCATCGGGCCACCCTTCAACTCTTCAGGACTAGGCCGTATCCTAACCAAACACTGTTAGAAAGGCATCCCGATGACGCTGCTCGATCTGTTCCGACTCGACACGAAGGTTGCGCTCGTGACCGGATCCTCCTCGGGTCTAGGTGTTGCCTTCGCCGTCGGGCTCGCGGAGGCGGGCGCCGACGTTGTGATCGCCGCCCGACGTGCCGATCGGCTCGCCGAGACGAAGGCAGCAGTTGAGGCGACCGGGCGCCGTGCGCTTGCCGTGCCCACAGACGTCACCGACCCCACCCAGTGCCAGACCCTGGTCGATCGCGCCATGGATGAGTTCGGGCGGGTCGACATTCTCGTCAACAACGCCGGCATCGGCACAGCGCACCCCGCCGTCACCGAGACCGCGGAACAGTTCCGCCAAGTCATCGATCTCAACCTCAACGCCTGTTACTGGATGGCGCAGTCCTGCGGCCGCGTGATGAAGCCCGGCAGCAGCATTGTCAACGTCGGAAGCGTGCTGGCGCTGACCACGGCCGGACTCCCCCAGGCTGCCTACTCGGCAAGCAAGGCCGGTCTCATCGGTCTCACCCGAGACCTTGCGCAGCAGTGGACGAGCCGACGCGGAATTCGGGTGAACCTTCTCGCGCCCGGCTTCTTCGCGACGGAGATGACGGAGGACTACACGGATGAATACCTGGCTGAACAGCTTCGTCGGATCGGTGCCGGTCGCATGGGACGGCCAGAGGAACTGGCTGCAGCGCTGCTGTTTCTCGTGAGCGACGCCGGCGGCTATGTGACGGGCCAGACGGTCATCGCCGACGGCGGCTTCTCGATCACCTGATCACTGCTCGACGATCAGCTTGGCGCACGCGACAGCCCGAAGGGATCTCACGAAAGTGATTGTTACTGTCCTGAAGGAATCGACGACTAGCCTCCGCGTTTCACGCGGTTCTGGGTGACACGTAGCGCAGGAACGCGAAAGTGCCCGTCCTGCTTGGGAAACTTTGACTTGCGACAGTTGAAGTTGACCAAGAGAGCGAGCACTTTGCAGGTGAAGCGTAACAAGCGGATGCGTCGGGTCGTGGTCAGTGCGGACGGGGCTGGCGTGGTGTCGCACGCTGGGGTCGGGCTGCTCCGAGAGATGGCCGAGTACACCGGGCTGGTCGACGCCGTCAGCGCCGCGCTGGCCGACACCTACCGCGGTCCCTGGCTGCATGCGCCGGGCCGGGTGTTCACCGATCTCGCGGCCGCGGTTGCTGACGGTGCGGACGCCATCACCGGGATCGCAGTGCTCGGTGATCGTGAGGACCTCCACGGTCCGGTGGCCTCGATGCCGACGACCTGGCGGGTCTTGGACAAGGCCGATGCGAACCACCTCCCCGCGCTGCGAGCTGCACGCGCTGCGGCTCGGGAGCAGGCGTGGGCCGCGGGCGGCGGGCCGGACCTGGGCAGTGAGGAGTTCGCCGAACTGTTGTTGGACTTTGACGCCACGATCACGATCGCGCACAGCGAGAAGGAGAACGCTGCCGCGACCTGGAAACGGACCTTCGGGTTCCATCCACTGTTGTGCTTCTTGGACCGTCCCGACATCGCTTCCGGCGAAGCGCTCGCCGGTCTGCTGCGTCCCGGGAACGCCGGCTCGAACACCGCCGCTGACCACATCACCGTGCTGGACATGGCGATCGAGGCGCTGCCCGAGCACGCCCGCCCCTGGCTCGACCCACACACCGGGTGTTGGGGCGCCCAGCGTCTGGTTGCTCGTTCGGATTCGGCTGGCGCCACGCACGCGTTCGCGGCCGCGTGTGTCGAACGGGGTGTCGGGTTCTCGTTCGGATTCCCCGTAGATGCGCGGATCCAGCGGATCGTCGACATCATCCCCGAGGAATGCTGGCACCCCGCGATCCAGACCGACGGCGAGTTCCGTGAAGGGGCGTGGGTAGCGGAGGCCACCGGCATGATCGACCTCTCGACCTGGCCCGAAGGGTCGCGGTTGATCTTGCGCAAGGAACGTCCTCATCCCGGTGCACAGCTCACGTTCACCGATGTCGACGGACACCGGGTCACCGCGATCCTCACCAACACCCCAGCCCACGGGCCCGGTGTCGTGCCCGGTCAGGCCGCTGGGCTGGAGTTGCGGCACCGTCAACACGCTCGGGTGGAGGACCGGATCCGCGAGGCGAAGGCCACCGGACTGCGGAACCTCCCGTGCCGGGCGTGGAACGAGAACGCCGCGTGGCTGGAGGTCGTCATGATCGCGGTCGACCTCATCGCATGGACCAAGAAGATCTGCTTCGCCGACGTACCCGAGCTCGCACGCTGCGAGATCCACGCGTTCCGTTACCGAGTCCTGCACGTCGCCGCCCGGATCACCCGAGGCTCGCGACAGATCCGGCTCCGCATCGACACGACCTGGCGCTGGGCAGTCGAGATCGCCGAAGGGTTCCACCGACTACGCACCGCGTTCAGCTGACTCCACACACTGCTGAACGCGCCCTGCCCGCCCACGACCCAGGACCCGGAGAACCGCCCACCGGCAGCGCCAGCCGCACCACCAGCGACCCTCGCCGGCCCCCAGGCCACCTCACCGGCCACCGGAACCCGAAACCGCCGCCGCCACGCGGCGGCATGAAACGCCGAGGCTAATGCGACCCGCAGAAGCGCGGAGACCCTCCACCAACATCGCGCCGCAGGCCCGGATACAAGCAGCCGCGCGCTACCCAGTACCTGCTGGGTAACCAGCTGGAAGACGAACCGTCACCACACGACAGCATGCGGAGCGACCCGCCTCGCGCTGAGCCGCCCCGCGAAATTCGGACAGTGAATTTCGGTGGTTGATTACGCGGCGCTATGCGCTGCGTACCAAGCTTCTTCGACCTCGTTCGGGGTGCGGTAACCGACCGCAGAGTGAAGCCTTCTGGCGTTATACCGTAGTTCGATATAGCGGGTAATGTCAAACCGAGCAGCATCGCGAGTGGGGTACGAGGTCCGGTGAACTCGCTCGTTCTTCAGGGTCGAGTTGAACGATTCCGCCCAAGCATTGTCATAACAGATCCCGGTGCGCCCAACGGACCGCAATATCCCGAGCCGTGTGGCGTGTTTCGCGTATTCGTCCGACGTGTATTGAGTGCCGCGATCGGTGTGCATGATGGTAATTCCGGGACGGATATGACCATTGCGTGCAGCCATATCCAACGCGGCGGTGACCAACTCGGTGCGCATGTGGTCGGCCATCGCGTAGCCCACGACCTTCTTGGTGAAGCAGTCCAGCACGGTCGCCAGGTACAACCATCCCTGCCAGGTGCGGATGTAGGTGATGTCGCCGACGAGCTTGGAAGCTGGCGCCGCAGCGGTGAAGTCGCGTCGGACGAGGTCGGGAGTCTCGCCGGCGTCGCCGGCAATCGTCGTGACCGGACGCCATGGACGGGGCTGGCAGGCCACCAGACCGAGCTCGCGCATGATCGAACGGACTGTCTCGTCATCAACGTCGTGACCCCACCGCAGCAGGTCGGCATGGACCCGTCGGTAGCCGTAGGTCTCATCAGACTCGGTGAACGAGAACCGGACCAGCACGGCAAGCTCGGCCCTTCGCACCGCCCGCGCCGACGGCGGCCTGGTCTTCCACGAGTGGTACCCCGATCGGGACACACCCGCCCAGCGGCACATCGAGATCAGCGGATAGTTGCCCTCTTCGGATTCGATGAACGCGTACTTCACGCTCACCGGTGCTTCTTCGCGAAGAAGGCCGTTGCTTTTCCCAAGAACTCGTTCTCAGCGCGCAACTCACGCACCTCGGCCTCGAGCGCCTTCAAACGGGCACGCTCCGAAACCGACAACTCCGCCTCCGGAACTGGATGCGCCTTCTTGTACGCGTTCACCCAGTTACGCAGCGTCTGCTCGACAACCCCGTTCTCGCGGGCCACCACAGCGATCGGCTGTGAAGTCCTGATCACTTCCTGGACACACGCGTCCTTGAACTCCTGAGAATACTTCTTCGCAGCCAACGGAATATTGCCTTTCAGTCAATCCCAAGAATTCTATCTTGGGGCCAACTGTCCGAGAAGCGCGGAGCGTGTCACGCCGTTGACTAGGCCGTAACCACGAGCGAGCCAGAAACCAGCCAACACACCCCGGCCCCCGAACCCGCCGCACGCCTACTCCCAGAACGCCCCAGGATCGACACCCAGCTCCAGCGCCAAAACACGAAGCCGACTCGACCCCAAGTCATTACCGCCGGCCTCAAAGCGAGCCACCGTCACCCGAGTCACCCCGATCACAGCCGCCACCTCAGCCTGCGTCCAACCCGCAGCCTTCCGAAGCTCCTGAACCCGCGAACCAAGACGCCTCAGTTCAGCCTTGCGACGCTCCTCGATGGCGGCCCGCTCAGCCTTGGCCGGAGTCAGACGGTCAGACTTCTGCAACTCCTCGGCCCGCGCAGCAACCCACTCCAACTCAGCCGCCCGCAGCTCACCCACGACGGCATGCTCAGCACCCTGAGCTGCACCAGCTACAGCCACGACGCACCTCGCGAGCACACCCAGCTCAAGCGTGCCGATAGACCGGTCGCCCGCCGAAGAACACGGCGCGGAAGGACTCGGGGGCTCACATCCCGACCTCCGTCCGCAGCGAGGAAGCGAATGGGCCTCTGTCCGTTCCTGCTGGTCAGAGGCCCATTCATTTGCCTGAAGCAGATCCAGGCTTTCACCTGAAACTGCCCACGTGCGCGAGGGGGGAGTTGAACCGTAGGAACACCACACTCAATCACGCACGAACCAGCGTTCTGAGCGTGAAGTCGGCGTCCCGTTTGCTCCAGTTGGCTCCCGTTTCCTCGGCTCCGTGCGCCCCGGGGGTGCACCAGCCAATGTTCAGTTGTGCCGGCTTGCCGCCGGCGAACCAACGGTAGTCGATAGCGGCGAAGTTCAGCCCACAAGTGACCGCGCTGCAGGCGCTCGAAGGCGCTGATGGGGTGCCCGATCAGCCGAAGAGCGAGCGCTCCCCCTCAGGCAATCTCCGATCCAGTGCCGGTTAGAGCCTGGCCGCTGCGTGCACTCCCTAGCCATCTCATTTAGGCGTTCGCGGGGACTACCAGCCCGATCTCAAAGTGCGACAGTGCGCCGTCGGTCAACGGCGACGGTTCAGTGCTCCCCGAGTCCGGTGACCCGGATGCCTGAGTGTGTCTTGTACTTTCGATTGATCGAGATGAGCAACGCGGTGAACGGCTCCAGCACCCGCGCCAGCCGGAGCCGCCCACCGTCCACGCCCGGACGTCCGGTGACTGCGGCCGCGAGGTCGATCGCGACCTGCTTGGCCTCGGCCGAGTCCCCGACAACGATCACGTCTTCGTCTAGGAACTCGTCCTCGCCCCACAGGCCTACGGCCGACACGTTGTGGAACGCTCCGACGACGGCCGCCTCCGGCGCCAGTTCGGCAGCGGACTCCGCAGCCGAGCTCTCACCGTGGCCGATCACCCGCCCGTGGGCACCGCCCTTGTCGAACGCCAAGGGGTTGACGCATGAGATGAGCGTCTTTCCTTCCAGCCCACCGGCCAAGGATGCGACGAGTTCGTCGTGACCGTCATAGGGAACAGCGAGCAGTACGACGTCCGCAGCAGCAACTGCATCCGCGTTGGACGCGCCCTGTGCCGATCCTGTGCCCCCAACACGCGCAAGGCGTTCGGTCACCTCCTCGGCGACCGCCTGAGCCTTGCCTGCGGCCCTGGAACCGAGGACGACGTCGTGGCCGTGACGGGCGAAGCGGTACCCCAGACCTTTGCCCTGAGGCCCGGTGCCGCCGATCACGGCGACGGTGTACTTGGGCACGGATTCTCTCTCTTGTGTGATGGCAATGCGTTCGGGTGTATGGCGCGTCAAGGCCTGCGTGAGGACCGGGGTCGACCAACCTCGCCTGACTGCTCCGGTTGTGACGATCGCGCCTTCGGCATTGACGCATTTCGCGACACGTGGTCCACCCAGTCACGGCGCCGCCAACGCTGGTCGTGACGAGCGGGCGTGCCAGAGTCCTGCTCCAGCGGCCCGTCGATATCCGCGTCGATCGAGGACCAGGATGCAGTGACCACTGGACAACCTAGACGGCGTTCCCGCAAGCAGGAAGTACCGCTTGCTCAGCTACGCAAAGGATGTCGGTTAAGCGAAGTCCAGACCTAAGCCAACGGACAGCATGATCCGCGGGCGAAGCGAGACAAGCGTCGTTTCCACTCCCAGGCTGCTGAGGAGATCCCCACACGTCATCAGATAGGGGTGCCGTAGGACGTGGTACGACCGGTGTGCCAAGGTCCGTGGCCCGTGACACGGGTGATGTCGACCGTGATCAGGCAGTGCGGGTTCTTCTCGTCCAACGCGAACCCATAGCTGCCCGTGTACTTGAAGTAGAGGGCGTCCATGAACTGGTCGCCGTGCTCGGGGTGGTCGTCAATGGTCGCGACGCCCTCGATCAGCAGGTGACGGAGAAGGCCGTTCTCAGCCTTGACGGTGTCTTGGATGGAGAATGTGCATCGTGGGTCGTGGCGAAGGTTCTTGGCCTTCACACGCCACCCTGGTGTCCCGAACTGGATCTGTCCCTCGTCGGTGACGTCCAGCCAGATGAATGCAACGTGCGGGCGACCGTTCGGCCGTGTCGTCACCAGGTGCGCAGGGGGACGCGACTCAATGAGGGCACGCGCCTCCGGGTGAAGGTCGAAGGGCATTCGCAGTTCCTTTCTGAGCGATGACGCTCCGCACGTCTGTGCGCGAGCATCCCACTTGTGCAGTTCGCCGCGCGGAGACAGCGCCGTGCGGCGTGCGGCCGGGCTAGAAGTTCGTCCACTCCTTGGCCGGGGCGAGCAGTCGCACGCTGGTCTCGGCCTCGTACGGCATCGGCTCGTCGGGCTGACTGACCAGCTCCAGGTAGAGGCCGATGGGCGTGCGAACGTAGAGGATGGTCAGGCCGGCGTGCGGGACCCCGGCCAGGTGGATCGGTTCGCCGCACGGGCTGCACCCGTGACTCACGAGGTACTCCAGGGCTGCCTCTACGTCGGTCACGTGGATGGCCACATGCGTTGCACCTACGTCGCTGTTGATCGGCCAGTTGAGGTCCTGGCTGTCCGCAGTCCACTGGAGAAACTCGACGACCTGCGTGGGCCCGAGTCGCACGAGCGCTGCGACTGCGGTGGCGCGAGGGTCGACGTCGAACTGGGTGGCCATCCACTCGCCGTCCGGGTCAGAGAACGGCCCTGCGCGGAGGATCTCCTCGCCGCCGAGAACGTCCACGAAGAAGCGCACGGTCTCGTCGAGGTCGCGAACGGTCCAGGCAATGTGGTCGACGTTGGTCGCTGTTGGGATACCGCGACGCTGGGCTGTTTCGGTCATCGTTGTCTCACTTCATTGAGAGGGGTACACCACGCTGAGGAACGTCCGTCGGTCCCTAGCGCATCGCCAACCGGGCTCTTAATGCCAGTGGCTACTGGAGGTTGACTGCGTCACCTTGGGTGAAAATGATGCTCGGCGCGCGGTCCTTGTCCACGACAGGGCTGTCAACGGTGACGAGTTCCGGAACGTCGCCTTCGAGCTTTCCCTGGAAGCTGAGCGCACCGAGCATGATCGGCCACCCGTAGACCTGAGAGGCCGAGTGACGGACGGTCGCGAACAAGGTGCCGTCCATGACCGCCTGGCATGACTCGATCGTTCCGTCGACGCCGGCAAGAAGGGTGTCACCGGCACGGTTCGCTTCCTTCAGGGCATTGGCGGCCCCCAGGGCCATGTCGTCGTTGTGACAGAACGCCGCGTCGATCCGGGGATACTTGGTGGTGTAGGTGCTCCACAGCTCCTGCGCCCGGTCCTTGGTGAACTCTCCGTAGTCGGAGGCGAGCACCTCGATGTTCGGGAACGCCTTCAGGGCGTCCTCGAAGCCTCGATGCCGGTCCACCACGTTGTCGCCACCCGAGATGCCCTGCGTCTCGATGATCGTGCCGCTGCCCCCGAGCTCGTTGCACAGGGCGGTCGTCATGTCGAAACCCATCTGGTAGTTGTCGGCCTGGACGGTGGTCAGGAGACCATCGAGAGGCTTGTCCTCGAGGGCGACGTCCCCGAGATATCCGATGACGATCGTGCCGGCGTCGATGAGCTTCTGAACGGCCGTCGTGACGTTGCCCTGCACGATGCTGTTGATGACGGCGACATCCCACTTCTGGGACAGCGCGTTGTCGAGCTGGTCCAGCTGCTTGGCCGGATCCGCGCCGGGATCGAGCTGCTGGAGGTCGACGTTGAACCTCTCGGCCCAGTACTTCTGCGAGGTGTAGCCCTGGGTCGTCCACGGGATGACGTTTCCGTACGACGTCGACAACATCTTGACCCGCTTGCCATCCGCAGGGGAGTTATCGTCCTGACTGCAGGCAGCGAGCATGGGCATCAATCCACCGAGGGCGACCGCGCCGAGAGAGCCCCGCTTGAGCACGCTGCGTCGGCTGGGTCCGTGCACCGGCGCCGGCTCCGCGGCACCACGAGCAGACTTGTTTGGCACTGTTGTCTCCTAAGTTGCTGCGAGGGCTGCTCGCCCTCCCATCAATCCAGGCGATTGCTGGTGAGAGACATCCTTGGGGGCGCCATCGCGGGCCGTCCAATACCACTTGTGACGCTCGCCATATCGCTGGCGTATGTCTCCGGAATATCCCTGCTCACAAGTCCAGAGTTGGGGTGGCCACGGGGAACGACGAGTCGCGAATCCTTGGCTGACCCACCGAGTCGGAATACGACGACAGCCAGCACCGGTGGCGATTGCCACGGTGCCGGCTGCCGTCCTTCGAATTCGTCGGCGCGAGGGATTTCCAGTTGACCTGCAAACGTGCAGGTCTGCTTCATCGCTGGGATCGTCGCAAACGAGACCTCAGAGTGTTTCCGCCACGCTGAAAGGGACCCAGGAGATGTTCCCGTAGAGCACGCTGTCGACCGCGTCGCCGGCACGTGGGGCCAAGGCCGCGGCGGGGTGACTCTCGTCGAACAGCCACTCGATCGACTCGACATGGGCCTCCATCACGTCGGCGACGAACGGGACCGACACGCGGGCCAGGTCGCCGTCCGCCGGCGACTCGCCGACGGACGTGAAGTAGTTGAGGTGTCCGCCGACGGAAGCGAGTTGCTCGTTGCCGACTCGGGCTGTGGTCCTGATGACGACTTCATCGTTGACGAAGAGCTCCGCTACCAGCACCCCCGGTTCCGGCTCGTGCTGCTCGACGCGACCCACGTCCGCGACGTTGCCGCACGACGCTTTGGCGAACGCCCGCATGCCGTCCGACTCCAGCCAGTGATGGGCGAAGTACCGTCCGTGCCCGGTTGCGCTCCCGTCGGAGGTCTGCGTGTCGTATCCCTGCACCTCGGGTGCGAGGTAGCCGCACGACAGTCGCCCGTAGGTGCCGAGTCCCGACGACCGGCCCGGGTCCTCGACCGTCCACAGGTTCAGCAGGACGATGCCGTCCGGGTGTGGCGTGAGCTTGTCCGGGAGGATTCGGCGCACGACGTCGGGGTCGGCCGGTCGATAGCCGATGATCATCATGCGCGCGTCCTTGATGAGCTCCCGGGACAACGGGATCAGCCCGGGTTCGGAAGCGACGGCAGTGTCCATGCCAAGTGCCTTTCAATAAGTGTGGTCGGTCGTTGTGATTCAGGCCAAAGACGATTACCTGAAACCACGTGCGGTCCGCCTCGATGCGAAGGTCGTCCTTTCGAGACGTCCATCAGGCTGAGGACCTCGCAGCAACGTTCCGCGAGTTTCGCTGTTTGGTCGCAGAAGTTCGGTCGGTACGCCATCGATGCACGAACCTGGGTATCCAGACGGACCGGAGACTTCAGTGCTCTTTAGGTTCCGCATGCCGATGAAGAACCGTGCTAAACCCCGGGCGGTCCGGAATTCAGCCGTTCACGTGGCCAAACGTTCTCGTGGCAGAGGTACGCGAGTCGGGATCGTTCAGTTCGCGACGGTCAAGACGACGGGCTCACCCGGTCGAGGAGCTCGACCGTCACGATCTCGAGGGGGCCGTCTCCGACGTTCTCGAGATCATGGATCAGGCTCTCGCCCGGTCCGTAGGTCTGGAACGAGACCTGCCCCGGAACGGGATCGATGAACCGGGCCGTGCCGTCCTCGAAGCGCTGGTACGCACGGCTCGCTCGCACGCACACCCAGAAGTAGTCGATCGTGTGGTTGTGGAAGTGCACGCGGTTCCCGGGGTCGATCGTCGACCACCACACCCGCACTCTGTCGTTCTCGAACAGCACGTCCTCGCCGACGGCGAAGTTCGTCGGTGCTGCAGACAGCTCCTCGGCGAAGTCGTTGACGTCGAACCGAGGGTTGTCGTCGGCAGATCCAGCATTGGTGGACACGTTGCTTCTACCTCCTGTTGGGTTCGGTGACCAGATCAGACGGTCGGGACGCTGCCGCCGTTGACGGAGTACTCGGCTCCGGTGACGAACGACGAGACGGGGCTGGCGAGGAAGACGTTCACCGCGGCCACCTCAGAAACCGTGCCGAGCCTGGCCAGCGGGAGTCGGCGGATGTTGACGGCGAAGTGGTTGATGGCTTCTTCCTTCTCCATTCCGAACGACTCAGCGAGTGCGTCGGCGAATCCGCCTGGGCGGTCCCACATCGGGGTTCGCACGGGGCCTGGGCTCACGGTGTTGGCCCGGATGCCCGAGCTGCCGAACTCGATGGACAGCGTCTTCATGAACATCAAGATGGCGGCCTTGGACACGTTGTACTCGGCGAAGAAGGGGTCAGGCATGCGGCCGGCGTCCGAGGCGACGCTGACGATCGACCCGGTGCCTGCTGCCTTCATGTGCGGAACCACTTCGCGGCACATGCGAACGATGCTGAGGAAGTTGACGTCGATGGTGTGCCGCCAGTCGTCATCTGTGCCCTGGAGGGCACTCTCGCGGACGGGGGCGATTCCTGCGCAGGACACCAGTGCATCTATCCCACCGAAGGTCTCGAGGGCGGTGGCCACCACGGCGGGGGCGGTGCCCGAGTCCGTCAGGTCACCCTTGTGTGCCCTCAGGGAGGACTCGGAGCGGGCGTCGAGGGCGTCGACGTTCAGGTCGACGGCTACGACGTTGGCCCCTTCGGCGAGCAGTTGCTCGGTGGTCTCGAGGCCGATACCGGACGCGCCGCCCGTGACGATGACGGTCTTGCCGGCGAGTTGGTAGTCCATGCGAGTTCTCCTTGGTGGTGGTGTGCAGAGCGTCTAGGAGCCGTTGACTCGTTCGAGGCGCGGGCCTGGGACGGAGTGCGGCGCGACCGATGAGGATGTGGGGGCTGCCTCAAGCGCGGTGTCGGGTGGATCCACGGGCTTCGAGGCTTCAGCCTCGCCCGAGGTTGCGGCTCTGGTTGCGATGCGTCCGAGCCACACGTTGAGGACCACGGCAGCAACCAGGATCCAGCCACCGATCAGGGGCTTGATGTAGATGTCGAGGTCACTTTGGTCCAGCCCGTTCTGGAGGACGGAGTACAGCAGGACGCCGACCAGTGTCTGGGGGATGCCACCGATCCCGCCGAAGAGGGAGTTGCCACCCAGGACGACCGCTGCGAACACTGGGAGGAGGAGCGTCAGACCTGTGTCGGCCTGGGCTGAGCCGAGGCGTCCGACGTTGAGCAGGCCGGCCATGGCGTAGAACGCACCGGCGAGCGTGAACACGTAGAGCAGGATCCTACTGGCAGGAAGGCCGCTCAGGACCGCGGCCTGGCGGTTGGCGCCGACCATGTAGACGTATCGGCCGAGCCTCGTCCTGGTCAGCATGACGTGGCACAACAGCATGACCGCGGCTGCGAACAGGGCGATGGTGGGGAACGGACCGACCGAGCCGGTCGCGATCCGCTGGCCCAGGTCCGTGGCCGCCGGCACTGACTGGCCCTGTGCCCAGTAGAAGGACAATCCCTGGGCGACGAGCAGGAGAGCCAATGACCCGACGAAGCTCGGCACCCCGAGGCGGGTCGTCACGACGCCCGAGAGCAGGCCGAACAAGGCTCCGAGCACGATGGCCGACACGACGGCGACGATGTCGCTTTCGCCGCCATAGGCAAATTCCCCGATGAAGGGGA
Organism: Nocardioides sp. S5-5; assembly: GCF_054954065.1. Taxonomy (NCBI): domain Bacteria; kingdom Bacillati; phylum Actinomycetota; class Actinomycetes; order Propionibacteriales; family Nocardioidaceae; genus Nocardioides; species Nocardioides sp. S5-5. The sequence goes on along the minus strand of NZ_CP199913.1, from coordinate 109,374 downwards.
GGTGCAGGGGCGCCTGGCTGACCAGTAGGGAGGCGGTGAGCCCAGTGACGGAGGCGACGGCCGCGAAGGCAAGGTCGATCTCTCCCAGGAGAGTAACCAACGTGAGCCCGGTCGCCAAGATGGCCAGCACGGCTGACTGCACGGCGATGTTGCGGAGATTGTCCGTCGTGGGGAACGACGACGGAGCCAGGATGCTGAAGATGATCACCACCAGCACGAGAGCCCCGAGGGGGGCGAGCGTGGTGAGGTTGGCGAGCGCCAAGCGGCGAATCCGGTGTGTGGTGGTGCTCATGCAACACCCTCCTTGGTTCCAGTGTCGTGACCGTGAGCGGCGGCCATGAGTGTCTGTGCCGATGCTTGTCTGCCGGAGAGGTCGGCGACGACACGCCCTTGCTGGGTCACGTAGACACGGTTGGCCATCGACAGGATGGTTTCGGGTTCGGCTGAGATCACGAGGACGGCTGCCCCGGACTCATGTGCGGCGCGGTGCACCAGGTCGACAACGTCGGCTTTGGCCTTCAGGTCCATGCCGCGCGTCGGTTCGACCAGGACGAGCACGTTCGGGGGCGAGATCAGCCAGCGGGCGAACAGCAGCTTCTGCTGGTTGCCTCCCGACAAGGTGGCCGGAGCGGTGGTCGGGGAGCAGCTCTTGACCGACAGGTTCCTGATCTGGGCCTCGGCGAGGTCGCGTTCGGTGCGAGCAGACACCCGAGGACCGAAGAACTTGTGCAGTTGAGCCACCGTCACATTCGCCGTGGCCGACTTGTGCAGGGCGAGAGCTGAGCGGCGGTCGGCGGGGATGTAGCCCACGCCGAGCGTGCGCACGGCGTGCTCGGGTGAGCGCGGCGAGACACCGTCCACCGTCACAGACCCCCGGGATGCCTGGCGCAGCCCGAGGACGAGGTCGCCGAGTTCCATGCACCCCGAGGCCAGATCGCCGAAGACTCCCACGACCTCGCCCGGGTGCACCTCCAGAGTGACGTCCCGGACCGTGGGAGCGCTGGCGACGCCGTCCAGACGCAGTCGCGGCTCGCCGGCCGGGACCGTCGCCATCGCGAAGTCCTCTCCGCTGGCCGCCTCGGCGAGCAGCTCATCGTGTCCCACCATCAGGCGAACGAGGTCGGCCTTGTCGGAGTCTGCCGTCCTCAAGGTCCCGACCACCCGGCCGTTGCGCAACACGGTGGCGCGGTGGGCATGCTGCATCACGTCATCCAGGAAGTGGGTGATGAGGACGAAGCTGGTGCCACCGGCCGCCATGCGCTGGACGAAGTCGAACAGCCGAGCAGCCTCGGCCGTGCCGAGCGCCGAGGTGGGTTCGTCGAGGATGACCACTCGCCCACCCGAGAACATGGCGCGCGCGATCTCGACAAGTTGTTGCTCACCGATCGTGAGTCCGGCCAAGGGAGCAGCTGGGTCGACGTCCAAGCCGATGAGACGTAGATACTCCTCTGAGCGACGGCGGATCGACCGCCAGTTGACGAGGCGTCCGGCGTGGCCAGCGCCCCCGGTCACGAGGTTCTCTGCGACCGTCAAGGGTGGGAACAACGAGATCTCTTGCGTGATCATGCGGACGCCCGCCCGGATGGCGGAAGCCGGACGCGGGTCGATGGTCGCCCCGAAGACCTCGACCGAGCCCGCAACCGGCTCCAACGCACCTGCCAGGACTCGCGCAGCCGTGCTCTTGCCGGCACCGTTCTCGCCACACCACGCGTGCACCTCGCCTTCGCGGACCTCGAAGTCCACACCCGCCAGGGCGGTCACACCGCCGAACCGCATGTGGACGTTCCGCATCTGAACCGCAAGCGGCGCTGTGCCCGAGGCAAAGGTGCCGTGAGCACTCGTGGTGCCCTGAGGGCTCTCGAAACTCATCGGGACCTTTCCTTCGAGGAGATGCTGCGACGAAGCCGGTGCGCGCGACGCATCACGTGCGACCAAGTCGGAACGCCGCGTGACCGACGCCACAGGTTGGCTGGCCAGAAGTATCGGCAGACGTTCCTCGCACCGTCCAATACCGGTTGACATGACCGCCATACGATGGGGATATGTCCCGTCCCGGCCCTTAGCATCGGGACATGGAACTCCGCCGAGTGCGCTACTTCGTGGTGGTTGCAGAAGAGCTGAACTTCGGGCGCGCCGCGAACCGCCTCCGCATGGCCCAGCCACCGCTGAGCGTCCAGATCCAGGGCTTGGAGAAGGAACTCGGCGTCAAGCTGTTCGACCGCAATCCCCGCGGAGTCCGGTTGACGAAGGAGGGTGAGATCTTTCTCGGTGAGGCCCGCGTCCTCCTCGAGCAGGCCGAACACGCACAACGCGCTGTCCACCGCACCGCAGACGGCACCATGGGGACCCTCAACGTGGGTGGCGTGTCGTCTGCCTTCCACGCGGTCCTGCCAAAGGTGGTGCCCGCATATCGACGGCACTTTCCCGACGTGGACCTGCGTCTCAAGGAGCTGGACACGGCCCGAGCCGTGGAGGAACTCCGAGCGGGAACCCTCGACCTAGCCTTCGTCCGGGCCGGAACCTCTGACGACGACCTGGAGCTGAGGCCGATCCAGGAAGACGTGTTCTGCCTCGCCGTTCCCGAGGACCACGCGCTGGCGCACGAGGATTCGGTCGACCTCGCGGATCTCTCGGCTGCCCTGTTCGTGATGCCGAAGCGGGCTGTCTCACCGGACTTCTACGACCATACGTTGACGACGCTGCGGACCGCCGGCTTCAGCCCGAAGGTGGCATTCGAGGGCACCAGCATCCAGTCCATGCTCTCGTTCGTGGCGTGCGGCCTCGGCATCGCCCTGGTTCCCTCCTCGTCCCGTGCCTGGCTCATCTCGTCAGTGAAGTACGTCCCATTGCGCCACCGGGTCCCGTTCATCGAGATCGCCGCGCTGTGGTCCAAGGATCGCCTCCCCGTCAGCTTGCGCAACTTCCAACGCCTGCTGGAGGACATCTTCGAGGCATCGGTTGCCGAAACTGTCGACGACTTCGGATGACCGCCCGCGCACCCCGGTGAGCCACCAGCAGGTTTGACACGGCGGGGCCCGCCCAGCAAGCAGCGCGCGGTCGCCACGGTATGAGCCGCTAATCCATCTGGTATTGGACGCCGGTTCGAGTTGGTGTGTTGGGTTGAGCGCAGGACTTCTCGGACCGCAAGGTCCGTCTCACGCTCGGACCAGTCGGTCCGACCGGCAAGGAGGCATCGTGCCAACCCCTAATGACCTGTCAACCATCGAGGCGCTGCGCGAGCACGAGACGACGACGATCTCCGACGCTCTGGACTTTCTCGGCCTTCCCGGTGCGACGTACGGCATTCGCCCTCTCTGGCCTTGCGGCAGTCTCGCTGGTCGTGCCCGCACCGTAGCTGTGGCGCCCCGTGATCCCGACGCAGCCGTGACCAAACATCTCGCGACCGCAGCGATCGCCAGCGCAGAGCCCGGCGACGTGATGGTGATGGCGAATGGGGGCAGGCTCGATGTCTCCTGCTGGGGCGGGATCGTGACGCATGCGTCGCTTGCTCGCGGCATCAACGGTGCCGTCGTCGACGGCGCCTGCCGCGACATCGACGGCAGCGCCGAGCTCGAGTTCCCCGTCTTCGGACGCGCCACCGTGGCCATCAGCGCACGGGGACGAATCGTCGAGGAGTCCCACCAGACTCCGGTGACGTTCGCCGGCGTCACCGTGTCTCCCGGCGACTACGTGCTGGCCGACAACTGCGGCGTGGTGTTCGTGCCGAAGGACCACATTGACGAGGTACTGCGGCTGGCAGCGCTCATCGTCGAGCGTGAGGACGGCATGGTGGACGCCGTGAAGACCGGGACATCGGTCGTCGATGTCATGCACGACACCCAGTTCCAGGCGATCGTCCAGTGACGCCCGCACAGATCCGGAGCGATCTCGCCAGGCTCGCCACCGCGAACCTCTCCGATGCGCTCGACAAGCTCGGAGTTCATGCGACGCCCCTGGGCCTCAAGCCCATCACCAGCTCCATGCGCATGGTGGGCCAGGCCTACACGGTGCGGTACGTGCCGATGGGCGCGGTCAAGACGAGCTCAGGTGACTGGCTCGACGAGGTCGATGCAGGCCAAGTCGCGGTCATCGACAACGGTGGACGAACCGACTGCACCGTGTGGGGCGACATCATGACCTCGGTGTCAGCCTCGCGTGGAGTCGCCGGCACCCTCATCGCCGGCGTCTGCCGCGACATCAGCCGCTGCATCGAGCTGAACTACCCGGTCTTCTCCATGGGTCACTTCATGCGCACGGGGAAAGACCGCGTGCAGCTGGCCGACACCCAGGTCCCCGTCAACATCGGTGGTGTTCGCGTCGACCCCGGCGACTGGGTCGTGGGCGACGCCGACGGTGTCGTCGTCGTGGCGAGCGCCGTGGTGGAGGAAGCCATCTCGGTCGCTCAGGAGATCGCCCAGCGTGAGGAGCACATCCAGCAACTCGCCGTGGAGACCGGACTGCTGCGTGAGGCTCGGGAACGATACGGCTACCACGAGCTGCAGCGACGTCATGGCTGACCAGGCAAACGAGTACGCCGAATTCGCAGACCTCGACGTCGCAACCGTGTACGAGGCGTCGACGTTGGAATGCGCCATGGACACCGCCATCAGCGCGGTGTGGGATGGCGCCCGCGTGTGCGGTCCGGCGTACCCCGTCATGGGACACCCGGGCGACAACCTCTGGATGCACCATGCTGTCGCGCTTGCGCCGGCCGGTTCCGTCATCGTCGCAGCGGTCGGCGGCCACCTGGCCGGCTACTGGGGCGAGGTCCTCGCCGTCGCCGCCCGTGCCAAGCGAATCGCGGGTCTCGTCATCGACGGCGGCGTCCGCGACATCGACGCCCTGCGCCAGATGAGCTTTCCCGTGTTCGCGCGCGGCGTGAGCGTCCACCGCACCGGAAAGCACCACCACGGCACCCACAACCAGGTCGTGACCGCCGCCGGGGTCCGCGTCGCACCAGGCGACCTGGTCCTGGGAGACGCCGACGGGGTCCTGGTCCTCCCCCAGCCCGCAGCACGAGGCACGCTCGTCGCCGCGCGTGACCGGCTCGCACGGGAGTCCGCAGCCTTCCCCGCATTACGGAAGGGCGTCACCACCCACGAACAGTTCGGTCTGCCGGGGATTCCGGAAACCATGACCTCGGCCTAGGACCTCCCGGGTCCGAGTTCGACCGCCTCCCCTGTTCGATCAACGAGCCGAGGTCAGCCCACGAGGCGCGACCGCAGGCGGGCATGACCGACAGGCCGGCGGAACCGCGGCGTGGAACGCGCCCGCCGTTGCGCGACCACCGACACCCTGCGCCGACCGAAGGCAGGGATTGGCTTGTGCGGCCGGTCGCCCTCTCGGTGAACACTCCCCCGGGAGTTCAGCGTCGATCTCGATCTAGTGGGTCGGGGCGTCCGACGCGGCTGAACGCTGGCGAGACGACCCCCAGGCTCGGGAGCGGACGCGCCGCATCCCGAGGTGACGGGCTGCTTCGGCGGTTGCGCGGCAGCCATGGCGCCCCTCAGGGCCGACGAGCCTCCTGGGCAGCGATCCACGACTGGAGAAGTGTCGGTGCCGACCGGGGATCGAGGCCTGTCAGATCCCGCCACTTGGCCAAGCGGTACGTGAGGGTGTTCGCGTGCATGTTGAGCGACTTGGCTGTGGCCGCCAACGACAGCGAGTTCTCCCAGTGAGCGATCACGGCGTCAGCGAGATGTGGGTGCTCACGAGCGACCGCCACGAGGCCGGCCATCACGGGCACGAGGCGGTCGCGGTGCGCCGCGACACAGGCGAGAACCCAGTTGTCCGAGAAGTCACTGACCCGTCGCGGCGCCGTGGCAGCATCCACGGCCAGTCGCGCATCTTCCAGACTCGCGGCAGCACCATCCAGACCCGGGCGGAGCATCCCGGTGCCCCACCGGCCCTCCGGGTGAGTCTCCGCGTAGGCGCGGACGACGTTCGACGATGATTCGTCGGCGATCACAACGAGGTGAGCTCCTCGCGCGGCACAGATGATCTGGGCACCGAGACCGGTGATGCTGCGTTGCAGCTCGAAGGACACCTCGGCACTGGATCGTGGCGGCGCCCACACGAGCGCCTGCCAGCGCGCGGTGGCCGGCATACGCAACGTCTCGGCGATGGCGCGGACCTCGTCGTCGACCACACCACTGGTGAGCCGCTCCACGAGGCGGTGGATCAGGGTGATCCTGTGGCCTTGGAGACTCTGCGCCACCTCGAAATGGGCCGCGGTGAGCGCTGAGGAAAGAACGTGGAGCGAGTCCATCATCCGGCTGGCGAGCCGCGGCAGCGCGGGGTCACTCGCTTCGTCGGAAGCGCGCACGAGAGCGTTCCAGACCTCGCTGTCACCGATGTGGTAGGCGTCGATGAGGCTCGAGATCTGTACCTGCTGCCGTGCCCGAGCCCTGGCCAACCGTGCAGCGGACTCGAGGTCTGCAGCGTCAGGTGGCCGGTCGTACCTCACCGCCTCCAGACGACGGCGGAGCTGCTCGTGAACAGCCTCCCAATGCTCGTCCTCAGCGACGACGAGGTACTCGGGCAGCTCGTGCCGGATCCGTCTGACCGCGTTGGAGACCACCGCGTCCAGGTCGCTGCGCACGCGAGAGCACAGCGCCTGCACCTCCACGGGCGAACTCGAGCCAGATTGGGGATTATCACGAATCTGCACGTGGAGATGCTACGCGCTTCGTCGGTTCTGCCGTAGCGCGCACCGGGCGGCGTTCCGGACAATATGGGGAAGATCCCGAAGTGCGGCAGGTTGCCGCCGTCTCCCGCGCTGCCCACCGAGTAGTGCTGGAGCGTGAGTAGTCAGGAACTGACATGACGGTCGCCATGCCCGATCACGACACGCCCGATCACGCCGCAACAGACCCGGCGGCGTACCGACTCGAAGACCGCTACGAGGTCGGGGGCGGACGCTCGCTCCTCACCGGCGTGCAGGCCATCGCGCGAGCCCTGATCGAGCTCCGCGCACGCGACGCGGCACGCGGTCGAGACGTCGCCGTCTTCGTCTCGGGGTACCAAGGCTCACCGCTGGGCGGCCTCGACAGCCTGCTCGGGTCCATCCCTGGTCTGCGTGAGAACCACCGCATCCACCTCAACCCCGGGGTCAACGAGGAACTGGCGGCGACGTCGGTGTGGGGTACTCAGCTGTCGATTCCCGACGACACGAGGACCGTAGATGGGGTCGTGGGCGTCTGGTACGGGAAGGGGCCAGGCCTCGACCGCGCCTCGGACGCGATCCGTCACGCCAACATGTACGGGACCGACCCCGGAGGCGGAGTGGTGGCCTTCGTCGGTGACGACCCGTCGTCGAAGTCGTCCACGCTCCCCTACGCCAGCGACGCAACCCTGGCGGCGTTGAACATGCCGTTCTTCACCCCACGCAACGCTGAGGAGGTCATCGTACACACGCTCGCGGCGGTCGAGCTGTCACGGTTCTCTGGGTGTTGGGTCGGGGTCAAGGTCGTGAGCGACGTCGCAGACGGCATGTGGACGGTTGCTCGGGACTTCCAGTCACTGGAGTTCGAGCGGCCGCTTGTCGAATGGGAGGGACGTCCCTGGGCCTACGCCCAACGACCGGTGCGGACGCCGTCCGAGAGCCTTCGGGTCGAGTCCGAGCTCGTCGGTCCACGCTGGGCTGCCGTCGAGTCGTTCCTGGCGGCCAACGACCTGGACACCGTACGTCCCGCCGCTGCCCCTGCCGTTCTGGGCGTCATCGGTAGCGGGACGGCAATCGATGCTGCCGTGCAGGCCTTCCGCGACCTCGGTCTCGACGACGAGGCACTGTCCCGCAGTGGGATCCGCCTGATGGACGTTGCCGCGCCGTACCCGCTCGCCCGGGAGCGGGTCGCAGCGTTCGCCCAGGGCCTCGAGAAGATCCTGGTGATCGAGGAGAAGGGTCCGGTGATCGAGCAGCAGATCAAGGATCTCCTGTACGCCCACCCTGACCGCCCGACGATCCTCGGGAAACGCGACGAGTCGGGAGCTGTGCTGGTCCCGGCCGACGGAGAACTCGTCGCCGAGCGGCTGTACGGCCCAGTGCGTCGCTTCGCCGGCGACAGCGTCTCGTTCACCTCGAAGCCGCCGCGTCGCGTCACCCTCGACCTGCTCAGCGTGCAGCGCACGCCCTACTTCTGCTCGGGCTGTCCGCACAACACCTCGACCGTGGTGCCGGAGGGCTCCGTGGCAGGAGGGGGGATCGGCTGCCACACTCTGGCGTCGGTGTCCTCACGCCAGGACTCCGCGATCACCGGATGGACCCAGATGGGCGGCGAGGGCGCGCAGTGGATCGGCCAGGCGGCGTGGAGCTCGCACCATCACATCTTCCAGAACGTCGGGGACGGCACCTTCTTCCACTCTGGTCAGCTCGCTGTACAGGCGGCCATCGCTGCAGGCGTCAACATCACCTACAAGGTCCTCTACAACTCAGCGGTCGCCATGACCGGCGCCCAGGACCCGCAGGCAGCACTCCCGGTACCCGCCCTCGCGCGCAAGCTCCTCGCCGAAGGGGTCACTCGGATCATCGTGTGCGCCGATGAGCCGGAGCGCTACCGGAGGGTCCGCATGCCTCGGGGCACGGTCGTGTGGCCGCGTGAGCGACTCGACGAGGCGCAGCGCCTCCTTCGCGACGTCGAGGGCGTCACCGTCCTGGTGTACGACCAGCAGTGCGCCGCGAACGCCCGTCGGTTGCGGAAGCGGGGCAAGCTCGAGCCGCGTCCGACCCGCGTGGTGATCAACCCCGATGTCTGTGAAGGATGTGGGGACTGCGGGGTCAAGAGCAACTGCCTCTCCGTGCAGCCCGTCGACACCGAGCTCGGCCGCAAGACCCACATCGACCAGACCAGCTGCAACTCCGACTACAGCTGCTTGCACGGAGACTGTCCGAGCTTCGTCACCGTGACCGACGCGCCGAGGAGGACCCGGTCCAAGCGGACCGTCCCTCCAGCGCCGCAGGTGCCGGAGGTGGACATCGAGTTGGCCGACTCGAACGTGTTCATGGCCGGGATCGGCGGGACCGGGATCGTCACCGTCAATCAGGTGATCGCGACAGCGGCGATGAGCGCGGGTTACGAGGTCCGGGGCCTGGACCAGACTGGTCTGAGCCAGAAGGCCGGACCGGTCGTGTCGCACCTCCAGCTGGTCGTCGACACCGGCGCCCCAGCGAACCGCGTCAGTGAGCAGGCGGCAGACCTGTACCTGGCCTTTGACCTGCTCGTGGCGGCTGACGCGAAGAACGCGGCACGCACCGGGCCCGAGACGACGGTGATCGCCTCAACCAGTGCGACGCCTACGGGCGACATGGTCGCCGACGCATCCATCACCTACCCCGACACCGACCTGCTGCTCGAGCGCCTGCGTGGCGACTCGAAGCACGTCGTCGACTTCGACGCGCAGTTCGTGGCCGAGCAGCTCTTCGGCTCGGTCGAGACCGCGAACCTGTTGCTGGTCGGGGCTGCCTACCAGGCAGGAAGCTTGCCGATTCCGGCCCAGGCCATCGAGGCCGCCATCACGCTCAATGGCGTAGCCGTGGAGACCAACATCGCCGCCTTCCGGTGGGGACGCGCCGTCGTCGCTGATCCGCGGTCGCTGCCGGCTCGTGCGGGAACTGCGACGCGAGACCCCTCGGTCAGGACCCGCAAGGGGCTCGAGGCATCGGGCATCGGCGGCGAGACGTTGCGGATCGCCACGGACCGGGCGGCCCGGCTCGAGTCCTACCAGGGCCCTTCCCTGGCGCGCTCGTACGTGGACGTGGTCGCAAAGGCGTGGAGCGCCGAGCGAGCGATAGGCGTCGACACGGGTTTCAGCGAGCAGGTCGCGCGTAACTTCTACAAGCTCACCGCCTACAAGGACGAGTACGAAGTCGCGCGGCTGCTGATGGCGCCGGACGCCCTGGCCGCCGTTCACGCCGAGGGTGGACCCGGGAAGGTCCGTTTCAACTTGCACCCTCCGGCCCTGCGTGCCCTCGGCGTCGGCAAGAAGATCCAGCTCGGTCCCTGGTTCCACCCGGTGATGCGTCTGCTAGCGACGCTCAAGTTCGTCCGAGGCCACTGGTTCGATCCCTTCGGCCACACGGCTGTTCGACGTCTGGAGAGGAGACTGGCGAGCGAGTACGAAGCCGTGGTGCACGAACTGATCAGGTCGCTCTCGCCGACGAACTACGAGATCTCGACCCGGATCGCGGCTCTGCCGGAGATGGTGCGGGGATATGAGGACATCAAGGTCAAGAACGCCGAGGCCTACGAGCGCGAGCTCAGCGCGCTCCTGGCCGAGAGGCAGGCGGTTGCCCCGTGACCATGCGACACCTCACCAGCCAGGATCCAAACTCGTCCGTGCTCGAGGCAATGAGCGAGCCCAACAGCCCTCACGAGCAGGTCATCTACTGCAACGACCCGCACTCGGGGCTGAGGGCGATCATCGCCATCCACTCGCTCGCACTGGGGCCCGCGGTCGGCGGTTGTCGCTTCTTCCCGTACGACGACGAGGCGAATGCGCTGGCCGACGTCCTCCGGCTGTCCCGTGGCATGACCTACAAGGCGGCTGCTGCCGGGCTCGACACGGGCGGGGGCAAGGCCGTCATCATCGGGGACCCCACCCGCGACAAGACCCCGCAGCTGCTCGAGGCTTTCGGTAGGTTCGTCGACCGCCTCGGCGGCAACTACTCCACGGCCGGCGACGTCGGCACCGACTCCGACGACATGGATATCATCGGCCGCGCCACCCGTCATGTTGCCTTCCGCACCGCCGGCAGCGGTGGATCCGGCGACAGCGGCAGGAACACAGCGCTCGGAGTCTTCCAAGGCATTCTCGCTGCGGCTGAACACCGGTGGGGTTCGCCCGAGCTCCGTGGCCGACACGTCGGCGTCGAGGGTCTGGGCAAGGTCGGATTCCAGCTGGCCGTGATGCTGCACCAGGCCGGCGCCACGGTGACCGCAGCGGACCCGTCCGAGTCGGCCCGCGCCAGGGCGACATCGGCCGTTCCCGATCTGCGGGTCGTGGAGTCCGTCCGTGAGCTGCCCGCGGACGTGTACGCCCCCTGCGGGCTGGGCGGCAGCCTCAACCACGACCTCGCCAGCCGGATCAGAGCCGAGATCGTCTGCGGTGGCGCGAACAACCAACTGACCGCCCCCGACGTGGCGGAGGCCCTATCCCGGTCCGGGGTGACCTGGGTCCCCGACTTCGTCGCGAACGTGGGTGGACTCATCCAGGCGGTGGCTGAGCTGCATGGGGAGACTCCGGCCTCGGCGCGGGAACGCGTGCTTGGAATCCGCGCCACGGTACTCGAGGTCCTCGAGGACGCCGAGGCCAATGGGTCCACGACGCTTCGCGCCGCCGACGCCAGGGTGGAGCGACGTCTCGCTGCTGCCCGCTCTCGCCAGGGCGCTGTCTGATGCGTGGGATCGGTGTAGTCGGAGGTGGACTGATGGGCGCGGGCATCGCCGAGGTGGGCGCTCGCGCGGGGCTGGACGTGATTCTCGTGGAGTCCGGCACGCAAGCGGCGGCGTCCGCGCGATCCCGCATTGACGCCTCGCTCCAGCGTGCCGAGGCAAAGGGAAAACTGGGCCAGGGCAAGACAGCGCACCAGGTACTGGACCGGATCGCTGTGACCACGGATCTCGACGCCCTCTGGGATCGCGACCTCGTTGTCGAGGCCATCACAGAGGACGAGCGGGCCAAGACAGCCCTCTTCGGTGAACTGGACAGGATCGTCACGACGCCCGATGCAATCCTCGCGTCGAACACATCGTCCATACCGATCATGAAGCTGGGGGTGGCGACTGAGCGGCCGGAACACGTTGTGGGCATCCACTTCTTCAATCCCGTCCCGGTGCTGCCGCTGGTCGAACTCGTCCCCTCGCTGCTCACCGCACCCGACACCGTGCAGCGATCCCGAGCATTCGTCGAGGACCAGCTCGGCAAGCAAGCGATCGACTGTCAGGACCGCGCAGGCTTCGTCGTGAACGCGCTGTTGATCCCCTTCGTCCTCTCCGCCATCCGTATGTGCGAATCGGGCTTCGCGACACCCGAGGACATCGACCAAGGCCTCGTCCTCGGCGCGGCGCACCCGCAGGGCCCACTGGCGCTCGCGGACCTCATCGGGTTGGACACGACCAAGGCCGTGGCCGACTCGCTCTACGACGAGTTCAAGGAGCCGCTCTACGCCGCGCCGCCCCTGCTTCAACGGATGGTGGCAGCCGGCCTCCTGGGACGAAAGGTCGGACGAGGCTTCTACAACTACGAGGGGAGTTCGCTATGAACCGCGTGACTACCGACTGCGACGGGAGCGAGGCACTATCCGACGCGGCGGGACGCGAAACGACCATTGAGCCGCTGACGCCAGAGGAATGGCGAGCGGCAATCCTCAGCACGGTTGAATCGGACTGAGTCGTGGACAGCTCACTGCCACTGTTCGCCTTGCCCGAAGAGCACCAGGCGATCCGCGAGGCCGTCCGCGCCATCTGCGACGACAAGGTGGCCCCGTTCGCCGCCGAGGTGGACGAGCAGGCGCGCTACCCGCAGGAGGCCCACGACGCCCTGGTCGCCGCGGACTTCCACGCACCGCACGTGCCCGAGGAGTACGGCGGCGCCGGCGCCGACGCGCTGGCGACCTGCATCGTCATCGAGGAGGTCGCGCGGGCGTGCGTGGCGTCCTCACTGATCCCCGCGGTCAACAAGCTCGGCTCGCTGCCCGTGCAGATCGGCGGCTCGGACGAGCTGAAGAAGAAGTACCTCTCCAAGCTCGCCACCGGCGAGGGCGGGTTCTCCTACTGCCTGTCGGAGCCCGACGCGGGCTCCGACGCGGCCAACCAGAAGACCCGGGCGGTGCGCGACGGCGACCACTACGTGCTCAACGGCGTGAAGAGGTGGATCACCAACGCCGGCGTCTCGGAGTACTACACGGTGATGGCCGTGACCGACCCCGAGAAGCGCTCGCGGGGCATCACCGCGTTCGTGGTGGAGAAGTCCGACGAGGGCGTCACCTTCGGTGCCCCGGAGAAGAAGCTCGGCATCAAGGGCAGCCCGACGCGGGAGGTGTACCTCGACAACGTCCGGATCCCGGCCGACCGGGTGATCGGCGCCGAGGGCACCGGCTTCGAGACCGCGATGAAGACCCTCGACAACACCCGGGTCACGATCGCCGCGCAGGCGGTCGGCGTCGCGCAGGGCGCGCTGGACTACGCGCTGGACTACGCCCAGGAGCGGCAGCAGTTCGGCAAGCCGATCAGCGACTTTCAGGGCCTGCAGTTCCTGCTCGCCGACATGGGCATGAAGGTCGAGGCCGCCCGCCAGATGACCTACGCCGCCGCCGGCAAGTCCGAGCGCGGCGACGCCGACCTGACGTTCTTCGGCGCCGCCGCGAAGTGCTTCGCCTCCGACGTCGCGATGGAGGTCACCACCAACGCCGTCCAGGTCCTCGGCGGCTACGGCTACACCCGCGACTACCCGGTCGAGCGGATGATGCGCGACGCCAAGATCACCCAGATCTACGAGGGCACCAACCAGGTCCAGCGGATCGTGATCGCCCGCCAGCTGCTGGCCAGAGTGCAGTCCCAGATCTGATCCGCCGACAGGCAGGGCGTATTGCCAGCTCCAGCGCCTCCGCCTTGCTAAGTGGCCTCCTGGGACCACCAGCAGATGATTCGGCGAAACAGTCGCCCGCGCTGTCAACATCGCCTACCCAGTCGACTCCGCGCGCCACGTCGGCCCCACTCGCGCCTCCTCGGCGTGGTCTCCGCCGGCCTGGCGATCCTCGCCCACCTCCCCGAGCCCGAGATCGATGCGTTCTTCGCCCACACCCACCTGACGACCGAATGGGGGCCACAGCACTGCGAGGCCGCCGTCCGAAGACGCCTCGCCGCTACCCGTAGAACCGGCTGGTCCCTCAACCCAGGCCACGTCGTGGAGGGCTCGTGGGGCATGGCAGCTGCCGTCTTCGACAAGACCGACCGACCCGAGTGGGCACTCACCCTGACCGGGATCGAACAACGCTTCCGCCGAGACCGGCAACCCTCCCTCGGCAGACTCCTGCTCGAGGAGGCACACCGCCTGTCCCGCCTCGCGTGACTACGGCGCGAACACCAACAAACGGAGCCGACGACATCCCCGTCAACCGAACTCGGCAACACTCCGGCGATCGACCCCACGCGTCTCCGCCCGTGCACCCCTCGAGGTTCCGGCACCCGGAAGACCCAGTGGGCCGGCCCAGGATCTTTTTCAGACGACTTGATCGCTGAAGACGCCCGACGCGACTTAGGTGACTGAGACCACCAGATACGCATGCAAGGAGGCCACGCCTCAGCAACGGCGACATCCGAACACGAGCAACTCCACCGACCCCAGGGAGCGCCCCGGAATGGACGAAGCCCCGGATCAAGGACTCGGGGCCCGTCACAGTTGTGCGTGAGAGGGGAGTTGAACCGTAAGACAACCACGCTCGATCACGCGTGAACGACCGTTCTGAGCGTGAAACCGGCGTCCGTTTGCCTCCAGTTGCCTCCCGTTTCCTCGGGTCCGTGCACCCCGGGGGTGCACCAGCCGTATCCAGTTGAGCCGGCTCTCGCCGGCACAGCAACCATAGTCGATGAGCGCGTAGGTCCGGCACTGAATGCCACCCGGTGCAACCGCTCCCAAGACGCCGCCGATCCGCCCTCACATGCCGAGTACGCGCGTTGCCGGCGGACATACCAAGGCCGGACGCGGCCTCGTTTCCCACGCTCAGCCCGTGCGCGAAACGGCACTTTGGTACGTCGGTCGGTCAGCCGATGGGGCGCCCACTACTGGCCGCGTCCCGCTCGGTCGTAGCCGATGAGCGGGTGCCGGACACCGTGACTACCTCATGAGGCGGTCGCCCTCATGACTTCGGGACGGGCTGTTTCCACGCGACGTCGGTAAGACGAAGTTGTCAGAGCACCTGCACCGTTCTGACTTCGCCGACAACGTCCCAAGCGTCGCTACTGCAAGTCATCGGTCGGCGGGGCGGGCGTGCCGCAGTCAACAGTGCTACTTCCACGTCTCCAGTGCGTCGCCCACCACAGGCGCGTTCTTCGCCAGGGTGGTTCGCCAATCCAGTCGGCGCTTGTGCTGCAGATGGCCGATGACGACGATGCGGGCGACGCCGAGTTGGTTGGCGACTTGGTCGACCCACGGTCCGCCGATCCGGGCTGGGACCTGTGGGAATGCGGACCGAAACAGTAGTTCGCCAGCTAGGTCGTCAGCCTCCGACTCCTGAACGCCGTGCCCGGCGTGCGGGTCGACGATCTCCTCGACGATGTAGTGGTGTTCGTCGGCGTGCCCCTTCAGGATGTGAGCGATCTCGTGCAGCAGCGTGAACAACACCTTGTCCAGGCGCTTGCCTCGCCCGGACAGGCCGATCACCGGATAGCCGTCGACGTACATGGCTCCTCCGTCGATCTTTGCTGACGGGAAGGCGTCGACGAAGACCAGACGCACGCCGGCCTCCCGGAATCGATCCGGAAGTTGCTCGAAGTCCTCCGACGTGTGCAGGGTCTGCGACAGGCTCCGGGCCAAGTCCCTGAGCTTCTTGGCGCTGTAGGGCTCTGCCGGCGGTTGCCTTCGCGCCTGTCGGCGGACACAGGCGAACCAGGTGGTCTGCAGGAGGCTCAGATCCTCGTGCTTGTTCGCGCGGCGGGCCGCGACCAGAAACGCCGGCTCGTCTTCGAGGGAATCGAGTTCGTACAGCTCCATGACCTGCTTCGCGAGGTCACCCAGATTGGTGGCGGTGAGAATGCGGCGCTTGCGTAGCAGTTCGACGGGGGCGTGCTTGCTGATCAAGGCTCGAGTGCGGACCTCACTAAGGCGGGTCTGCGTCCCTGCGTCCTTTGCCTGCTTTGCGAGCAGAAACTGGTCCTGCAGGTTGAGCCATAGTTCAGCGCTGGTGCCGAGCGCCGCCGCGATCTGGGCAGCCGACTCGCGCGTGATCTCTTTCTTGCCGTTGATGATCTCGGAGACGAACTGGGTCGGTCGTCCGAGAATCGCGGCGAAGTCACCTTGCGACCAGTCACGGGCCTCGAGCTCATCGGCGAGCAGCTTTCCGACCGGGTCTTGGTCGATTGGCAGCGGGTCATGCGCAGAGGTGGTGTTCACGGCGTGTCCCTTTCGGGAGAAAGGAGCTCGAAGACCACGGGGCCCTCGGCGCTCTTGAAGTTCAGTCCGACCACGCGGCCCGAGCTCAACGTGGCCCGCGCCTTGGCGGGGTCCTCGGTGTGCGGCTCGACCCGCAGCATGCGCAGGTTCCGAAGATCCGTGTGGGTCTTCGCGGCCCGTGCGCAGTAGTCGAGGCGGCGGTATTCCTTCGCCTCAGTGTGGCTCCAGCCGTCCGGCCGAAATGCGGCGTCCCTGACGAGACGGCTCAAGTCTCCGTCCAGGTACTCCCGATCCACGTTGTCCAGTCTCCATCACCCATGGGCTGATGACATCCCTACGGGCAGGACGCTAGCGGCCTCGGCGGCGAGTCGCTCTCGCCGACACGCCGGTGCGTTACTCGTATACACGTCTTCACCTCTTAGGTGATGCCCACCATGCTACACTGAAGTCAAGCCCGGCCTTCCTGGGTGGACACAGCGGTCAACCCACCTCGGGAGCCGCCGAGCAGAGGAGTACCAACGGAATGAACACCACCGTCAACGGCAAGGCCGACGACAAACCCGACCACGGCAAGGACGTCACGTTCACCGTTCACGACGAGGACGACGGCGCGTCGGGCACCTTCACCGTCAAGCGCGGCTCCAGCCTCGCCGCCGCCATCGCCGCCGCGTACGCGGCCGTGAAGCGGACCCCCGCCGAGGGCGACCAGATCAAGGCCGACGGCACCGGCACGCCGATCACCGCCGGCGCGCACGACACCGTCGCGGCGTACCTCGCCCACGGCGGCGTCCTCGTCTGGCTGATCTCCGGCCCGACCGGCGGCGCCACCCTGTGACGTCGGCAGTGATCCCTGCGCACGCCCTCGCCCGGGCAGCCGCGGAAGCACACCTTCAGGTGCTCGACCCGCGGCTGTCCGAGTGGGGCTGGACCACCAGGTGGGTCGGCGATGTGCAGCTGCGCGTCGACGCCCTCGGCGTCCGCGCCGACGGGCAGGCCGACCCCTACGTCGTCGACCTCGAGTTCTCCACCTACGACGTCGAGCCGCCCCGCGTCCGGTTCGTCCTGCCTGACGCCTACGGCCAGCAGCCGACCAGCAACAGCATCTGGTGGCCGAAGTTCGAGGGGGCGCCACCGTTCGAGTTCGCGCTGCACCACTCTTTCCCGTTCGAGAACGGGACCCGCCCAGAACAGCTCGTCTGCTTCAGCCACAGCCGCGACTACTACTACTCCGGACACAGCCCGCAGCCCGGCCAGCGCTGGCAGCAGGGGAGGCACACCGTCGCCGCGACCCTCACCCGGCTGCGTCATGTGCTGACCGCGCCGTACTACCAGGGACCCTCCGGTGCTGATCCTCTCTGACGCCACCTGGAGACAGATGCTCGCGATGCTGGCCACGAGCCAGCCTGGCGTGGAGCGAGTCGCCTACCTCGACGGCGTCCGCACCGGCGACGGCGCCGGCCTCAGGGCGGGGATCGTCACGACCGTCACCGTCCCCCATGCAATGCAGAGCGCCGGACACTTCACCGTCAGCGCCGAGGAGATGTCCCGCGCCGGCGCGCACCTCCGCCGCCACGGCCTCGTCCGCCTCGCCCAGGTCCACACCCACCCCGGGCACGACACCCGCCACAGCCCCACCGACGACGAGCGCGCCTACAGCCGCAAGGCCGGCGCCGTCTCGATCGTCCTGCCCTGGCACGCCGCCGGTGACCCTTCCCCGACCGACGGCACCGTCCAGGTCCACGACGGCCACGGCTGGCGTCAGCTCAACCAGGTCGACGCCGAGACGCTCATCCGCGTCATTCCCGCCACCGTCGACACTCGCCCGATTGGGGTCGGTGTCCCCGCTGGGCAGCCCGGCACAGGTTCGTCGCGAGGCCGGAGGAGGTGGGGGCCATGGGCGACGATCTGGGCGCACGTCACGCGTCGACGCTGAACGGGACGCTGCTCCCACCCGGTAAGCAGCCCAATGTCGCCGTCGTCCTCGAAACGGCGGCTGCAGCATCGCCCGCATGGCAGGCCGCGACGTGGCTGCTGTGCGAGCTCGTCAGCCGCGGCCTCGGGCACGCCTCGACGCTCACGATCGTCACCGGCGACACGACCGCCGTCATCGCCCTGCCGGGCGTCGCAGTCGGCGAGGCCTTCGGGCCCGCCCTCGTGGCCCGCTCCGCCACGATCGGCGGCGTTCCGGCCGCCCTTCCCGACAATGCGCCTCTGGACGCGATCACGGTCCGCGTCGGGCCGGGCAGGTCGGCCGCAGAACTCGAGGTCATCGCAGACAACTGGGCCGGCGGCGTCCGCACCCCAGGCGAAGCCCCTCACCTCGGCCTCGACGATCCAGCCCTGCTCATCGGGTCCCTCATCGGGGCCTGCCACGCGGCGGCCGCCCTGTTCCGACAGGCCCGGCTTTCCGAGCCCGGCCCCAGCAGCGTCTGGCACGACGCCTGGACCCTCCAGCTGAGCAACTTAACCGAGGCCACGCCCTCCGCCGGCCCCAGCCGCGCCACCCTCCGCCTCGACGACCTGGCCCTCGCCGGCATGGGCGCCGTCGGCAACGCTTTCGCACTTACCGCCCTTACCCATCGCGGCGCCAGGGGGACCCTCCGCGCTGCCGACTACGACGGCGTTGACCTCACCAACCTCAACCGCTGCCTGCTGTTCGTCCGCGACCACCTCGGCCACCTCAAGGCCGACGTCGCCAACGCCGTCACCCGCGACCTCGGTCAGCCCCAGGCGGCCCTGCTAGTCACACCGGAGCGGGCTGAGCAGGCCTTCCGCAACACCCCTGTCCCGACCCTCGTCAGCGCGGTCGACACCAACCGCGCCCGCCAGGCGATCAACCAGCTCGTTCCGCGGACCGCACTCGCCGGCAGCACCTTCAACCTGCGAGTCCAGACCAACACATTCGGCCAACCCGGTCCCTGCCTGCGCTGCGGCAACGCGCCCGAACCGGTGGAGCCGGACCGGGACGTCAAGGCCAGAGTGCTCGCTGCCAAGGCGGACGAGCTCGAAGAACTGGCCGTCCAAGCCGGCCAAGACGTCGTGAAGCTCCTCACTTGGGCATCCGCCCCCGGCTGTGGCGAGCTCGACGCCACGGTCCTGCCCGCCCTCCGGCAGGAGGGGGCCGCCACCTTCTCGGTCGGGTTCGTCTCCGCCCTCTCCGGCGTCCTGCTCGCCGGGACCGCAATCCGGGCCCAGCACGAGCCTCTGGGCGCTCCGATTATCGCCCGGGCGCAACTCCTCCGGCCGGGCGAACGCCTTCAGGGGCCGCAGCCGTCAGTCGCTGAGCCTGGGTGCCCTGCTTGCGGGCCGCGAAGCGCACTGCCGGGGACGTGGCGACGGATCTGGGAGTGACTGCCGGCACCGATGTTCGTCAGGCGAACACGACGAGCGGACCCTCAGGAACCGAAAGGGCCGTGCTCGATGTCGTCGAGCACGCTGACCAGGGGCAGGTAGGCGTCAACACCGGCTCGGCCGACGTCCTATGCCGCAACCGAGCGTCCGGCGTAGACGCCGTTTGGAAACCCCGGCTGCTACCAGCCGGAGCCGTCTCCGCGCCGACCGGGCTGCCGTTCAGCGCAGTCACAACAGACGGTGCGCCCCCAGGGGTGCACGACGGCTTCA
Organism: Nocardioides sp. S5-5; assembly: GCF_054954065.1. Classification (NCBI taxonomy): domain Bacteria; kingdom Bacillati; phylum Actinomycetota; class Actinomycetes; order Propionibacteriales; family Nocardioidaceae; genus Nocardioides; species Nocardioides sp. S5-5. The sequence goes on along the minus strand of NZ_CP199913.1, from coordinate 89,646 downwards.
AAATCGTCGTCAGAAAGTCGCCGCAGACTGATCGCCCGGACCCACCGCTGAGACGTAGGTGACTGAGACCAGCACACCCACGCAGCTGAGGAGGCCACGCCGCAGCAACGGCGACAAGCGAACATCGCGAGGCGCTCCACCCCCGGCGATACAACCTTGGCCGGAATGGACGAAGCCCCGGATCCGAGGATCCGGGGCCAGCCGCTGACGTGCGCGAGGGGGGAGTTGAACCCCCACGTCCTTTCGGACACACGGACCTGAACCGTGCGCGTCTGCCTATTCCGCCACTCGCGCGTGAAGCCCCGCAAGGTTATCCCAGCCAGGACCCCTCGCCCAAAACGGGGGGCGGGGCAGCGAAGGTCCCGGGTCGTGCGGGGCGCCACCGATACGATCGTGGGACTGTCGGGCAGGGGGCTCGGCGAGTGAGGCGTGCGGAAGGAGGGCGAGCGACGTGGGTGGACTGCAGCGGTTCGAGCAGCGGCTCGAGCAGGCGATCTCCGGCGTGTTCGCGCGCACCTTCCGCAGTGCGGTGCAGCCAGTCGAGGTGGCCGCGGCGCTGCAGCGCGAGCTCGACAACAAGGCGCAGGTGCTGTCGCGTCAGCGGCGGCTGGTGCCCAACAGCTTCGTGGTCGAGCTGTCCGAGGGCGACCTGGAGCGGCTGGCGCCGTACGACTCGGCGTTGGAGAGCGAGCTGTCGACCCAACTGAGCGAGCACGCCGAGCTGCAGTCGTACGTCTTCCCGGGCCCGATCCGGATCGTGTTCGAGTCGGCGGAGGACCTGGGGACGGGACGGTTCCGGGTGCGCAGCCAGGCGGAGGCGGAGGTCACCGACCAGAGCCGGCGATCCAGCACCCAGCGCACCCGCGCGGTGCTCGAGGTCAACGGCACCCAGCACCCGCTCCAGGCGCCGGGACTAGTCGTGGGGCGCGGCAGCGAGGCCGACCTGCGGATCAACGACCCCGGGGTGAGCCGGCGACACGCCGAGTTCCTGATCACGAGCCCGCCCCCCCGGTCCGGTACGACGACCGCCGGCCCCGTCCACGTCGAGGTCCACGACATGGGCTCGACCAACGGAATCCGCGTGGACGGGCAGAAGGTCGCGCGGGCGGCCCTGCGCGACGGCTCGCGGGTCCAGATCGGGCACACCTCGCTCGTGCTCCGACTGCTCCAGGAGGCCGGCGGTGTCTGAGCTGACCCTGTTCCTCGTGCGGATCGCGTACCTCGCGATCCTGTGGATCTTCGTGCTCTCCGCGATCTCGGTGATCCGCTCCGACATGTTCGGGGCCCGGGTGCCGGCGCCGGCGGCGCCCGGCAAGCAGCCGCGGGCGCCGAAGCCGGCCAGCCCGCGCCGCGGCCAGCCGACCAAGGTCGAGGTGGTCCAGGGTGTCAACACCGGGATCGTGGCGGACCTCTCGCAGGCGCCGGTGCTGATCGGACGCGGCAACGACGCGGCGATCCGCCTCGACGACGACTACGTCTCCACCCGGCACGCGCGCATCGTCGAGTCCGGCGGCCAGTGGTACGTCGAGGACCTCGGCTCCACGAACGGCACCTACCTCGGCAGCCAGCGGCTCACCCAGCCTGTCCCGGTCGGTCTCGGCTCGCAGATCCGAATCGGAAAGACCATCGTGGAGCTGAGGAAGTAGGCATGGCCGCATGACCGACCCCGGCAACGACTCCCCGGCCCCGGAGACCGAGGAGGTGCCCGTCCCCGACGCCGCGCCCGAGGTACCGATCGATGCGCAGGGGGTGCCGCACGACCCCCAGCCCGACACGGTCGACGTACCCCTCCCGGTGACCCGCCCGCTGCTCCAGCTCGACGGGTACGCCGTGTCCGACGTCGGCCGGGTGCGCAAGGACAACCAGGACTCCGGCTACTCCGGCCCGTGGCTGCTCGCCGTCTGCGACGGCGTGGGTGGGGCGGCCCGCGGCGACATCGCCTCCGGTACGGCGATCGGCGAGCTGCGCCAGCTCGACGAGTCCCCCGGCTCGGTGGACGTGATCGACCGGGTCAACGACGGCCTCCACGAGGCGCACGTCTCGATCGGCGCGCAGGTCGACCAGGACCCCGCCCTCAACGGCACCAGTACGACGGCCACGGTCGCGCTCTTCGACGGCCAGCGGCTCGCGGTCGGCCACATCGGCGACTCGCGCGCCTACCTGCTGCGCGACGGCGAGCTCTCCCAGCTGACCAACGACCACACCTTCGTGCAGAGTCTGATCGACGAGGGCCGGATCACCGAGGCGGAGGCGCGGGTCCACCCCCACCGCAACCTGATCCTCAAGGCGCTCGACGGCCTCCACGACGTGGAGCCGGACCTGTTCGCGCTGGAGCTGGTGCCGGGCGACCGGCTGTTCTTGTGCAGCGACGGCGCGTGCGGCGTGCTCGAGGACGACCGGATCACCGCGCTGCTGGGCGACGGGACGCCGGAGTTCAGCTCGATCGAGCTGGTCCGGGCCAGCCTGGACGCCGGCAGCTCCGACAACGTGACCTGCGTGGTCGCCGACGTCGTCGACCCGGCCGAGCGGACACCGGGCGACCCGATGGTGGTCGGCGCCGCGGCCGACATGAGCCGGCGGCGGGCGCGCGGCCTGTTCCGCGGCCACCGCTCCGGCGACACCGGCGAGCTCGAGCCGGTCACCGCCGAGATCCCCGCCGGGGTCGGCTACGCCATCCCCGAGGACCCGATCGTCGACCCGGAGGCGCTGCGCTATGCCCCGCAGCCGCCGCCGCGCTTCGCCTGGGCCCGACGCGTGCTGGCGGCCGCGATCGCGCTCGGCCTGGTCTGGATCGCGCTCGGCACGGCGTACTGGTGGAGCCAGCAGAAGTACTACGTCGGCGAGCAGGACGGCTATGTCGTCATCTACCGCGGCGTCGACGTGCCGGGCCTGTCCCACGTCTACGAGGTCTCCGACCTCGAGGTCGAGGACCTGCAGGAGTCCACGCAGGAGGAGGTCCGGGGCGGCGCGATGATCTACGGCAGCGTCGAGCGGGCGCGCGCCGCGATCACCCGGATCGGCGCCAACGGCCGGCAGTCCCAGGACCGGACGACCCCCGCCCCGACCACCACGCCGACCACCACGCCGCCCACCACGCCGCCCACCGACTCGGCCTCGCCGTTCACCACCCCGACCGAGGGCGGCGCGGCCGACCTGACCACGCTCGGCCCCCAGGGGTCGTGAGGCCGATGGCCACCAACTCGGCTCTGATGGGGTTCGTCCACCGCCGCCGGCGGGGTGCGGAGCTGTTCCTGCTCGTGCTCGCCCTGATCGTCGGCATCGGCGCCTACGCCGCCGTCGGCCTCGGCGTCGACGGCGAGGTGCCCGCCAACCTGATCGGGTACGGCGGCTGGCTGACCCTGCTCGTGGTGGCGGCCCATGTCGCGGTCCGCATCGTCGCGCCGTACGCCGACCCGGTGCTGCTGCCCGTCGTGGCGGCCCTCAACGGCCTGGGCCTGGCGATCATCCACCGCGTCGACCTGGCCAAGGACACCAGCCTGGCCAGCCAGCAGCTGACCTGGATGACACTCGGTGTCGCGCTCTTCGTCGGCACCCTGATCGCGCTGCCCGACCACCGGCTACTGGCCCGGTTCACCTACACCTCCGGCCTGGCCGCGATCGTGCTGCTGATCTTGCCGATGGTCCCCGGCCTCGGCACCTCCATCAACGGCGCCAAGATCTGGATCTCGCTGGGGCCCTTCAGCTTCCAGCCCGGCGAGGTCGCCAAGCTGCTGCTCGTCATCACCTTCGCCGGCTACCTCGTCGTCCACCGCGACGCGCTCGCGCTCGCCGGGCGGCGGGTGGTCTTCGTCGACCTGCCCCGCGGCCGCGACCTCGGCCCGGTGCTGATGATGTGGGTGGTCAGCCTCGGCATCCTGGTGCTGCAGCGCGACCTGGGCTCCAGCCTGCTCTTCTTCGGCCTCTTCCTGGTCATGCTGTACGTCGCCACCGAGCGTCCCGGCTGGCTCGTGGTCGGCGCGCTGCTGTTCTTCGGCGGCGCCACGGCGGCGTACCGCCTCTTCGGCCACGTGCAGAGCCGCGTCGACATCTGGCTGCACCCGTTCGCCGACGCCGACGGCAAGGGCTACCAGCTGGTGCAGGCGCTCTACGGCTTCGCCTGGGGCGGACTGGTGGGCCGCGGCCTCGGCGACGGCATGCCCCAGCGGGTGCCGTACGTCGAGTCCGACTTCATCCTCGCCGCCATCGGCGAGGAGCTGGGCCTGACCGCCGTGATGGCGGTGCTGCTGCTCTACGGCCTGGTCGTGGAGCGGGCGCTGCGCGCGGCGCTGATCTCCCGCGACGGATTCGGCAAGCTGGTCGCCACCGGTCTGGCCGCGGTCTTCGCACTGCAGGTGTTCGTCGTCATCGGCGGCGTCACCCGGCTGATCCCGCTGACCGGCCTCACCACACCGTTCCTGTCCTACGGCGGCTCGTCCCTCGTCGCGAACTGGGTGATCATCGCGATCCTGCTGCGGATCTCCGACCAGGCCCGCCGGCCGCTGCCCGACCTGGCGGCCGACGACGGGGGCGATCCCGACGAGCAGTCCACCCAGGTCGTCAAGGTCAGGCCGGAGTGGCGATGAACAAGCCCATCCGAGCGGTCTCGATCTTCTGCATGTTCCTGTTCGTCGCCCTGATGGCGAACGTGACCTACGTGCAGTTCGTGAAGTCCGGCTCCTATAACAAGGACCCGCGCAACGCCCGGGTCGCCGAGGCGTCCTACAGCCGCGAGCGGGGCCAGATCATCGTCGGCGACGAGCCGGTCGCGACGAGCAAGCCGGTCGACGACCGCTACAAGTACCTGCGGGTCTACCCCGAGTCCGGCGCTCGGATGTTCGCCCCGGTGACCGGCTACCTCCAGCTCGGCAGCCAGACCGGCATCGAGCGCAGCCAGAACGCCGTGCTGACCGGCGAGGACCCGCAGCTGTTCGTGACCCGACTGGTCGACCTGCTCAAGGGCGAGACCGCGCAGGGCGGCAATGTCGTGCTCACCCTCGACGCTGCCGCCCAGAAGGCGGCGTTCGAGGGCCTGCGCGACACCCTCGGGCCCCGCGGCGAGGGCTCGGTGGTGGCGATCCAGCCCAAGACCGGCCGGATCCTGGCGATGGCCAGCTACCCGTCGTACGACCCCAACGAGCTGGCCACCCACGACTCCGCGAAGGCGTCCGCGGCCTATCGGGAGCTCGACGCCGACGACCGGGAGCCGCTGCTCAACCGCGCGATCCGCACCCGGCTGTTCCCCGGCTCGACCTTCAAGCTGGTCACCGCGGCCGCCGCGATCGAGAACGACAAGGCCCACGCCGGCGAGCAGGTGGCCGCGGGCGCGACGTACCAGCCGCCGGGCACGACCCACAAGATCGGCAACGACGGGCGCGGCCAGTGCAGTCCCGCCAAGATCTCCTTCGCCACGGCCATGGAGTGGTCGTGCAACACGACCTTCGCGCAGCTCGCGGTCGACGTCGGACCGGAGAAGATGCGGGCCCAGGCCGAGGCGTTCGGGTTCAACAGCGACTACCTGCGCGACCTGCAGGGCCAGGTGCAGTCGGTCTACCCGACCAGCGTCGAGGTGCCGCAGAGCGAGGGCGGCGGCACCCGCGAGCTCAGCCTCGCCGAGACCGCGCAGACCGGCATCGGCCAGAACACCGTCCAGGCCACGCCGCTGCAGATGGCGATGGTCACCGCGGCGATCGCCAACCAGGGCACCCTGATGCGCCCGTACCTCGTCGAGAAGGTGCAGACCGCCGGGTTCAACGTGCTGCGCACGACCGAGCCCGAGGTCTTCAACGAGCACGCCGTGTCCGCACAGACCGCCGGCGAGCTCACCCAGCTCCTCGAGGCCACCGTCGACAACGGCACGGCCTCGCCCGCCGCGATCGACGGCGTCAAGGTGGCGGGCAAGACCGGCACGGCGCAGCGCGGTGACTCGCTGTGCAGCGCGGGCGGGAAGCCGCCGTACGCCTGGTTCGTGTCCTTCGCGCCCGCGGAGGACGCCGAGGTGGCGGTGGCAGTCATGATCGAAGAGGCGCCCGACCGGGCGTGCGGCGAGATCGCGGGCGGCCAGCTCGGTGGTCCGATCGCGAAGGCAGTGATGGAAGCGGTGTTGAAGAAGTGACCTCCGAGCAGAGCAGGTACGCCGACCGGGCCGGTCGCTACCGCCTCGACTCCATGATCGCCACCGGCGGCATGGGCGTGGTCTGGCGCGCGACCGACACCCGGCTCGGCCGGCCGGTCGCGGTGAAGGTCCTCAAGCCGGAGTACGCGGACGACGCGATGTTCCGCAGCCGGTTCGAGGGCGAGGCGCGCAGTGCCGCCGCGCTGCACCACCCCGGGATCGCGGGGGTCTACGACTACGGCGCCGGCGCCGGCGGCCATGCCGAGGGCGCCGGCGACGACCTGCCGCCGTACCTCGTGATGGAGCTGGTCGACGGCCAGCCGCTGTCCGCACTGCTGTCCAACGCCCGCGCGAGCGGGCGCACCCTGGACGTCGCGGTCGTGCAGGACCTGATGGCGCAGGCCGCCGAGGCGCTCGGCGTCGCGCACCGCGCCGGGATCGTGCATCGCGACGTGAAGCCGGCCAACCTGCTGGTCACCTCCGACCGCACGGTCAAGATCACCGACTTCGGCATCGCCCGCGCCCTCGACTCGGTCGCGCTGACCCGCACCGGCTCGGTGATGGGCACGCCCCAGTACCTCAGTCCCGAGCAGGCCCGCGGCAACCCGTCGACGCCGGCCTCCGACGTCTACTCCCTCGGCGTCGTGGCCTTCGAGTGCCTGTCGGGGCGGCGCCCGTTCGAGGCCGAGACGCCGGTCGCGACCGCGCTCGCGCACCTCCAGCAGCCGGTGCCCCAGCTGCCGCCGAGTGTGCCGGGGCCGTTGGCGGCCGTCGTCCGCCGGGCGCTGGCGAAGGACCCCGCGCAGCGGTACGCCGACGGCGCCGCCTTCGCCGCCGCGCTCCGCTCCCCCGAGGTCGCCGCCGCGGCGGCCGAGGAGCCCGAGGACGGCCACACCCAGGTGCTGACCGGCGTGGTGCCGTCCGTCCCGGTCCCGACGCCCGCGCCCAACCCGCCGTCGCAGCCGATGCGCCGCCTCGGCAGCCCCTCGGCGTACGCCGGCGACGCACGTCCCGACGCCGACGACGAGCAGCGCCGGTCGCCGTGGCCGATCGCGATCGCCGTGGTCGTGCTGGTCATCCTCGCCGTGGTCGCGGCCGTGCTGCTGCTCGGCGACCGCGGCGACGACACTCCGGTCGCCGAGGACACGCCGACCTCGGAGCCGACCACCGAGCCGACGACCGAGCCCACCACGGAGCCCACCACCGAGCCGACGACCGAGCCCACCACGGAGGCGCCGAAGACGGTGGACGTCGACCAGGAGCAGTACACCTGCTTCAAGAACTACCGCGACGCCGTCGCGGACCTGAAGTCCGACGGCCTCAAGGTCACCTGGGAGCAGGACTCCGCGACCAACGACGGCTGCGACGAGGGCACCGTCTCGCGCTTCTCCCGCAACGGCACCCTCACCGTGGGCGACGCGATCGTCGTCTACTACTGGGGTCCGGAGCCCGAGGAGCCCACCACGGCGCCCACGACGCCGAGCGACCCGATCACCCTGCCCACTGCACCCACCGACCTGACAGGTGGTGCCCAGTGACCACTCCTCCGCACGAGCCCGGCCCCGGCCGGCCCGTCGTCGGCGGACGGTACGAGCTCGGTGAGCTCCTCGGCCGCGGCGGCATGGCCGAGGTCCGCAAGGGCACCGACACCCGGCTCGGACGGGTCGTGGCCGTCAAGCGGCTGCGCACCGACCTGGCCAGCGACGCCACCTTCCAGGCCCGGTTCCGCCGCGAGGCCCAGTCCTCGGCGTCGCTCAACCACCCCGCGATCGTCGCGGTCTACGACACCGGCGAGGAGCGCACCACCCATCTCGACGGCAGCACCGAGGTGGTCCCCTACATCGTGATGGAGTACGTCGCCGGGCGCACCCTGCGCGACATCCTGCGCGAGGGCCGCAAGATCCTGCCCGAGCGGGCCCTGGAGATCACCAGCGGCGTGCTGTCGGCGCTCGACTACAGCCACCGCGCCGGGATCATCCACCGCGACATCAAGCCCGGCAACGTGATGCTCACCCCGTCGGGCGATATCAAGGTGATGGACTTCGGCATCGCCCGCGCGATGAGCGACGCCCAGTCCTCGATGACCCAGACCGCGGCTGTCGTCGGCACCGCCCAGTACCTCTCCCCCGAGCAGGCCCGCGGCGAGACCGTCGACTCCCGCTCCGACGTCTACTCCGCCGGCTGCCTGCTCTACGAGCTGCTCACCGGGCGGCCGCCGTTCGTCGGCGACTCCCCCGTGGCCGTCGCCTACCAGCACGTCCGCGAGCCCGCCGTACCCCCGTCGCGGCACGAGGACGACCTCACCCCCGAGGTCGACGCGATCGTGATGAAGGCGCTCGCCAAGCGGGTCGAGGACCGCTACCAGTCGGCCGCCCAGATGCGCGCCGACATCGAGCGCTATCTCGCGGGTCGGCCGGTGCAGGCCGTGCTGCCCGCAGCGTTGTCGGCCCAGACCAGCGAGACGGCGGCCGTCACACCGCGCCACGCCGCGCCGGTCGAGCACGCCGAGACCGCGATCCGGCAGCCGCTGCCGCCCAGCCGGGACCGCGACAGCGACCGCCGCAGCCGGGCGACCCTGTGGATCCTCCTCGGCGTCCTGATCGCCGCGCTGATCGGCACCGCGTTCTTCGTGCTGCCCCGGCTCTTCGACACCACGCCACCGCCCGTACGGGTCCCCAACCTGGTCCGGATGACCGAGGACGACGCCCGCGCCGCGATCGGCAAGGCCGGCTTCGAGGTCGGCACCGTGAGCGTCCGCAACGACGACACCATCGAGGCCGGGCGGGTGATCGAGCAGGACCCGGTCGGTGACGACTACGTCGCCGAGGGCAGCCGGATCAACTTCGTGGTCTCCCTCGGCAAGGGGCAGTTCGCGCTGCCCTCGGTGGTCGAGCAGAAGCGCAAGGACGCGATCCAGACCCTCGTCGACGCGGGCATCGTCGAGCGCAACATCAGCGAGCGCGAGTGCGACACCGACGAGCCGAAGAACACCGTCGTCGAGCAGAGCCCGCCCGCCAACACCATGGTCGACCAGGACGCCACCGTCGAACTGTGCCTCTCCGACGGCCCCGAGACGGTGCCGAGCGTGGTCGGCATGAAGCAGGCCGCCGCCGAGCAGGCGATCAAGGACGCCGGCTTCGTGCCCGTCGTCCGCGAGGCCCGGCCCGACGACTCCAGCCAGAAGAAGGGACGGGTCACCGAGCAGATCCCCGCCAACGGCACCCTGGCCAAGGGCTCCAACGTCGTCATCTTCGTGTCGACCTACGAGCCCGCGCCGCCACCCCCGGTCACCGACACCGACGGCGACGGCCTGCCGGACGCCGACGAGGCCACCCGCGGCACGGACCCCGCCAATCCGGACACCGACGGCGACGGTGTCAGCGACGGCGCCGAGGTGGCCGCCGGGACCGACCCGCTCAACCCGCTGGGGCGGGTACGGCGATAGGCCTGCCGATCAGCGCAGGGGGCGGGCGTACTGCAGGTCGACCAGTCCGTCGTACGCCGGCGCCTCGATCCGGTCCTCGACGTCGAGGTCCCAGCCCATCTTGATCAGCGGGTTGTCGGCGTCCTTGCGGTAGCCGGCGACGATCGGGTCGCCGGCGACCGCGGAGTAGAGCTCGTCCGGGTCGCCGACCGCCTCGATGACGTAGGGCTGGGGGAACGGCTCACCCTGGAGCTGGACGACCGGGCCCTTGCAGCGGATGCCGGTCGTCGAGATCACCCGCTGGCCGGCGATCGTGACCGCCGTCGCGCCGCCCTTCCACAGCGCGTTGACCAAGGCCTGGATGTCTTGTTGGTGGACCACGAACCGGTTGAGGTTGAGCCGGTCGTCGGGGTCGAGATGCTTGTTGCGCTCGACCGCCTCGTCGAGCAGCTCCTCGGGCGCGTCGGACAGGGTGACCTTCAGGCCCGGGCCGGTGCGCGGCGTCATCCCCGCCGGGTCGCGCAGCTTGGCGATCTCACGCCGGGCGTCGCGCACGCTCTTGTCACCGACCCCCTCGCTGAGTCGGTCGACCTGCTCGGACAGGTCCTGGTACTGCTGCTCGACCTTGCGGTAGTCCGCCGCCTCGCCCTCCACCAGGCCCGCGAGGTCGGTGTAGCGGCCGGGGCGCAGGTCCGAGCCCTCGCTGTTGGTGGCCGAGACGGCGAGCAGCGCGCCGCTCAGCAGCACGACCGCCGGCGTGCCGACCCGCCACAGCCGGGAGCGCCTCTGCGCGTCGGGTCGGCGGCCCGTCGTACCTCCGGCGTGGGCACCCGTCATACTGACAGTGTCCACCACCACAGAACCTGATCGAGGAGCCACCCGTGGCGAAGTCGTCCCGCCTGTCGAAGCGCAAGGAGCGCGAGGTCTTCGGCGACCCCGATCGCGGCCCGCTGATGAGCGTGCGGTTCGCCATCGCGCTGCTGCTGATCCTCGGTGGCATCGCCTGGATCCTCTACTACTACTTCGGCATCCGGCCCACTGACGGGTTCGGCAGCATCGGCGCCAACGGCAAGGTGCGCCAGCCCGGCGGCCCGTCGTTCTTCGCCGACCTCGAGGCCAAGAACTACCTGATCGGGTTCATCGCGCTGTTCCTCGGCCTGATGATCTCCGCCCACCCGTCGACCCCCCTGGGCCGTGGCCGCGGCGTGGTGGTCAGCATGCTCGCGTGCTTCCTCATCGGGCTGCTGTGGATCTGCCTCTTCTACATCTTCCTCACGGGCAACGACCCCAAGGACATCCCGATCCTCAACGACCTGGGCCAGAAGAACCTGTTCGTCGGCATCGGCTTCATGGCCGTCGGCTTCGCCTTCGCCACCCGCTGGGAGTAGTCCTCCCCCTCTTTCGTACGCCGCGCCGGTGGACCTCTCGTGGTCCCCGGCGCGGTGTGGTTTTCCCCAGGGATCTCCACAGCTGGGGAGAAACTACCTCGGTGTAACTCGCCCAGGCCGGCCACGAAACACACCGCTGTCATTCGTCCACATCGGTGGAGAACCCTGGGGAAAACGCCGACCCGGCGCAAAGTGAACGCCGAGATGCGTTCGTTTGCGCCGGGTCGGCGGGATCTCGGAGTCAGTTCGAGCCGGGTCAGGTGAGGGTGAGGGTGCGGAGCACGGCGGCGACGACGAGCAGGGCGCCGATCGCGGAGAGGCCGGCGACCTGGATCGCGGTACGACGCTCCTTCGGGGCCAGCACCAGCACGGCGGCGATGGCGGCGCCACCGAGCAGGCCGCCGAAGTGGCCCTGCCAGGAGACGTTCGAGAGCGTGAAGGTGAGTACGACGTTGATGCCGATCCACAGCAGCAGGCTCTGGATGTTGGCGCCGAGCTTGAGGCCGACCACGACGAGCGCGCCCATCAGACCGAAGACGGCTCCGGAGGCGCCGACGGTGGTGCCCTGCTCACTGGAGAGCCAGTAGACGGCCACCGATCCGGCGAGGCCGGAGAGCAGGTAGAGGGCCAGGTAGCGGCTGCGGCCGAAGAGCGCCTCGAGCTGCGGACCGAGCACCCACAGGGCGAACATGTTGAAGGCGAGGTGCAGCGGCTCGACGTGGGTGAACACCGAGGTGAGCAGCTGCCACGGCGCGCCGTCGCTGACGCCGCCGGCCCAGTGGGCGGTGGTGCCGGCCGCGCACGAGGCCTCGTCCATGAACGGGTACCAGGCGCCGTTGCCCTCGCGGCACGCCCCTCGGGGCGCGAGCGCGAACAGCTCGAAGAGCCGGCTGCCGTAGCGACCGGTCGCCATGATCGCGATCCAGACGACGACGTTGATGCCGATCAGCGCGATGGAGACCGCGCCGGGGCTGCCGGTGAGCTGACCGCCGTACGCCGTCCTGGCCTGGCGCACCGACGCGCGCCCCTCGGCGATGCACTCGGGGCACTGGAAGCCCACGGACGCCTCGTGCATGCAGTCGGGGCAGATCGGGCGGTCGCAGCGCTGGCAGCGGATCCAGGTCTCGCGGTCGGAGTGCCGGTAGCAGGTCGGCACTCCGACCGGAGGGGTAGGCATGCGGGGTGGGTCAGCCGACGAGCTCGACGGACTCGATGACGACCGGCTCGACCGGACGGTCCATCGGGCCGGTCTGGACGGCGGCGATGGCGTCGACGACGTCGCGGCCGGCCTGGTCGGCGACCTCGCCGAAGATGGTGTGCTTGAAGTTCAGCCAGTCGGTCTTGCCGACGGTGATGAAGAACTGCGAGCCGTTGGTGCCCGGGCCGGCGTTGGCCATGGCGAGCAGGTACGGCTTGTCGAAGACCAGCTCGGGGTGCGGCTCGTCCTTGAAGGTGTAGCCCGGGCCGCCGGTGCCGGTGCCGAGCGGGCAGCCGCCCTGGATCATGAAGCCGGGGATGACGCGGTGGAAGGTGAGCCCGTCGTAGAAATTGCCCGTGCGACCGTTGCCGGCGTCGTACGACTTCTCGCCCGAGGCGAGGCCGGTGAAGTTGGCGACCGTCTCCGGCGCGTGGTTCGGGAACAGGTTGAGCGTGATGTCGCCCTTGTTGGTCTTCAGGACGGCCTGCTGCTCTGCCATGGAAGTGCCTCGTCTCCAGCTGGTGCGGGTGTGATGCGGAACGACGTCGATCCTACTGACGCCCACCCGCCCGACCACAGGCCCGGCAGGGGTTGACCCCCGCCACCGGGCGCGTGGTGGGATGGAGTCGTCGACCCGACCGGGTCGGGAACGACGAAGGGAGCGCAGGGCATGGGAAAGCTGAAGAAGCTGGTGGTCCTCGGTGCGCTGGGGGCGGTGGTGACCGCGGTGGCGAAGAGGCTGCAGGGCGGAGGGAACGACTCGCCGTGGCAGTCCGCCCCGGAGCCGGCCACGCCGCCCGCACCCGCACCACCGGCACCGCCGGCGCCGGACGAGCTGCTCGTCGACAACGCGCCCGAGCCGATCGACGAGCCCGACCAGGTCCCGCCGCCGTCCGACGAGCGGCCGGACCCGCTGACCGACCCGCTGCCGGAGGAGCCGCAGGGCTGAGCCGGGACCTCAGCCCTGGGCGAGCTCCGCGTGGTCCTCGCGCAGGCGCTGGGCGACCCTGCGCTCGACCCAGAAGATCAGGCCCGGGATCAGGCCCGCCACCAGCATCAGCAGCAGCTGGGGGATCGTCCAGCGCGCCTTCTGGGTGAGCAGGAAGGCGACGACGACGTACACGATGTAGATCCAGCCATGCACCAGCCAGATCGGGGTGAGGTCGTCACCGAGCCGCTGCAGCGTGGTGCCGTCCTCGAGCAGGTACTTCAGCAGCGAGCCGACGGTGCCGACGAGCAGGAGCACGCCGACCACGAGCGCCAGCACGCGGTAGACGTTGAAGAGCTTGGTCACGAGTCCGAGGGTACGACGACGTCCCCGGCCGCCTCCGCGTCGGCCTCCTCCACGTCCCGCTCCGCCGTGGCGTCGCGCACGTAGCGCCACCACAAGAAGGCCGCGAAGGCCGCGAACACCCACCACTCGATCGCGTACAGGATGTTGCGCAGCCCGGTGAACCGGCTCGCCTCCGGCAGCTGGTCGAGCGTCGCGCCGTCCACCCCGGCCGCGGCGTCGGCGGCCAGCGGCTCCTCGGCGACCACGTAGGCGCCGTACAGGTCCTGGTCGACGCGCTGCACCAGGTCGGCGATCCGCAGCTCGGGCAGCACGTCGTCGCGCGGGTCGTCGTCGACCTGGCCGCTGCCCTCCGGGGGCTGCAGCCAGCCGACCAGGTCGACCTCGCCGGCCGGCGGCGCGGGCAGGGTGGCGGGATCGGTACCGGCGGGGACCCACCCCCGCACCACGGGTACGGCGGGGGCCGACGCGTCACCGACCGTGATCGGCGTGACCAGCCAGCCACCGTCGGCTCCGGCCGCGCCGGCCCGGCCGGACACCAGCACCGTGCCCTCCGGCAGGAAGGTGCCGCGCACCTCCACCGGCCGGCCCAGGCCGATCGTCGGGAACGGGTCGTCGGGGCCGATCAGCTCGGTGATCGGCACCGGCTCGGCGTGGGTCAGGTCGACCCGCTCGGCGTCGCGGCGGGCCTGCCAGGCGTCGTACTGCCACCCGCCCATGCCCACCGCTATCGCCACGCAGACCAGACCGAGCAGATGGGCGCCCCACAGCCTCATGCTCCACCAGCGCGCCACGCCAGCAGCCTACGAGCCGGACTGCCGCCGGCCGGCACCGGGATCGACCAACTGGTCTTACCACTTGACCACACGACCAGTCCGGCCTAACGTGAGCGCCATGGCCCTGCGTCCCGTCACCCGCCGCTCCGTGGCCGACCAGGTCGTCGACCAGCTCGTCGACGACGTGGTCGACGGCGAGCTGGCGGCCGGCGAGCCGCTGCCCAGCGAGCGCCGGCTCGCGGAGGTGCTCGGCATCTCCCGGCCGGCGGTGCGCGAGGCGCTGCAGCGGATCGCGGCGACCGGGCTGGTCGAGGTACGCCACGGCGGCGCGACCGTGGTCCGCGACTTCCGCCGCGCCGCCGGGCTCGACCTGCTGCCCCGGCTGCTGGTCCGCGGCGACCGGCTCGACACCTCGATCGGCCGCAGTGTGCTCGAGGCGCGTGCCGAGGTGGGACCCGGGATCGCGGCGCTCGCGGCCGAGCGCGGCGGGCCGACGCTGGCGTCCGGCCTCGACGCGGTCACCGACACCATGACCGAGACCACCGACGCCGTCGACTGGCAGGTGCTGGCCCTCGACTACTGGGACCTGCTCACCGACGGCGCCGACTCGATGGTGTTCCGGCTGATGTTCAACAGCCTGCGGGCCGCCTACGAGCCCGCGCTCCCCGCACTCGCGACCGTCCTCGCCGGGGAGGTCGGGCAGGTCGAGCCCTACCTGCTGCTCACCGCCGCCGTCCGGTCCGGCGACGCCGCCACCGCCCGCGCGGCCGCGGCCCGGGTGCTCACCCCGACCGCCGACACGCTGCTCGGCGCGTTCGCGGCCATGGGGGAGGACCGGTGAGCCGCCGGGAGGCGGACCTCGACGAGCGGTACGTCGGAGGGCGCCGTACCAATCTCACGATGGGCCAGGTCCACGCCGAGTTCTGGCGCCACCCGAGCCCGTACCTGCTGGCCACCTGCCTGGTCGCCGCCCTGATCGGTCGAGTACAGGCCGGCCGGGGCGACGCCGGGCCGGGGAGCTGGTGGGAGCTGGCGATCCCGGTGGGGCTGGTGGCGATGCTGCCGGTCGTGGAGTGGGTGATCCACGTGTTCGTCCTGCACTGGCGCCCGCGACAGCTCGGGCGGCTCACCCTCGACCCCCTCCTCGCCCGCAAGCACCGTGCCCACCACGCCGACCCGCGCGCGATCCCGCTGGTCTTCATCCCCTGGCAGGCCCAGCTGTGGCTGGCCCCCACCTGGACCCTCGTGGCCTGGCTGGTCACCCCGACCACGAGCGCGATGTTCACGCTGCTGAGCGCGGTCTACGCGATCACGTCCGCCTACGAGTGGACCCACTACCTGCTCCACAGCGACTACCGGCCGAGGTCGGCGTGGTACCGCAAGGTCTGGCGCAACCACCGGCTGCACCACTACAAGAGCGAGCACTACTGGTTCACCGTCACCAGCGCGGGCACGGCGGACCGGCTGTTCGGCACCGCTCCCGACCCGAGCACGGTGCCGACCTCGCCGACGGTTCAGCGCCTGCACGACCGGGACGCGTGACAGGCTGAGCGCCGTGCGGATCTCCCACCTCAACTGCGCGACCATGAGGCCCGCCCTCGCTCCCCCCATGGTCGCCCACGTCCTGCTCCTCGAGCGACCCGACGGGCTGGCGCTGGTCGACACCGGCTTCGGCACCGGCGACCTGGCCGACCGCCGGCGCCTCGGCCGTCCGTTCCTCGCGGCCGTGCGGCCCGACCTCGACCCGGGCGAGACGGCGCTGGCGCAGGTGCGGGCGCGCGGCCACGACCCGGCGGAGGTGACCGACATCGTGCTGACCCACCTCGACCTCGACCACGCGGGCGGCATCGGCGACTTCCCGAACGCCCGGATCCACGTCCACCGGGCCGAGCACGCCGCGGCCACCCGCCCCCGCCTCAACGAGAGGGCACGCTATGTCGCGGGCCAGTGGGCGCACGCGCCGCGGTGGACGCTGCACGAGGAGGACGGCGACGACTGGTTCGGGTTCGCCTCGGTCACCGCGCTGGCCGACGACGTGGTGATCGTCCCGCTCGCGGGGCACACCCGCGGCCACGCCGGGGTCGCCGTACGGCGCGACGACGGCCGCTGGCTGCTCCACGCCGGCGACGCCTTCTTCCACGGCGGCCAGCTCGCCGACCCGCCGACCTGCCCCGTCTCACTGGCCGCGTTCCAGCGGCTGATGGCGGTCGACAACAGGCAGCGGGTCGCCAACCTCGAGCGGCTCCAGGAGCTGGCCCGGACCAACGCCGAGGTGAGCGTGATCTGCGCCCACGACCAGGCGCAGTACGACGAGCTCAGGAAGTCCGCGCAACGGCCCACCTGACACCGCGTGGATCTGTCACTGAATCAGTAGACGTCACTGAATGCTCACTGAGGTACAGTGAGACCTCATTGAGGTACAGTGAGGTCGTTTTTCAAACGAGCTTCATCGAGACGAGTGGAGCAACGGGCAATGGAGGCAGACCAACTCGAGACTTTGGTCGCACGGCTCCGCCGTCAAGCGACCGACGATGCCGATTGCGAGGTCAAGGCCTGCGGCGGCGGACTCGGAGCGAACGTCTGGGACACCGTCAGTTCCTTCGCCAACACTCACGGCGGCTACCTGCTGCTCGGGCTGGACGAGTCGGTGGGATTCACTCCCACCGAGGGCTTCGACCTGGAGCGCGTACGGGACCAGTTCGTCGACGGAATCGGGGATGGTGGCAGTGGAGGCCGGCTGGCGATGCCGCCGGCATATGCGATGGAACGCCACTTCGTCGATGACGGATCGGTGCTGCTCATCCGGATCGCCGAGAACGACTTGGGCACCAAGCCCTGCTACGTCAAGGCGAAGGGTGTCCAGGGCGGGAGCTACAAGCGGGTCGACGACAAGGACATCAAGTTGTCGCCGACCGAGATCTTCGAGATGCAACGGACTCTTGTCCCCCAGGAATCCGATCGCTCACCGATCCCGGAGGCCGACGTCACCGACCTCGATCCCGTCCTGATCGACAAGCTCCTAGATCTGAAGAGAGAGTCCAAGGCACTGCGCGGCGCGGCCGATCGGACTGTTCAACTCGCTCGACTGAACGCCACGACCAAGGACGGCGTCGTCAGGCTCGCGGGCTTGGTCGTTGCGGGGATCTATCCGCAGCAGTTCCTCCCGCGGCTCCTGATCGACGTGACTGTCCACCCAGCCAACGAGAAGTCGATGCCGGGAGCCAAGGTCCGCTTCGTCGATCGACTTGCCTGCGAAGGGCCGCTTCCCGAGGCGATCGACCAGGCAGTGCAGGCTGTGGCTCGCAACTTGCGCACCTACTCCGTCGTGGACGGCGTCGCGCGCGAGGAACATCTCGAGATTCCGCGCGAGGTCTTGCGCGAGGCGATCGCCAACGCGGTGGTGCATCGCGAGTACCACGAGCTGTTCCGCGGGCAGCCGGTCACGGTCGATGTCTACCCCGACCGAGTCATCGTCACCAGCCCGGGTGGTCTGTGGGGCGGGAAGACCCTGGAGAACCTGGACGACGGCACGTCGAGGTGCCGCAACCAGACACTGATGCAGCTTCTTCAAAGCGTGCCGTTTCCAAGCGGAGCCGGTCTGACGGTCGAAGGGCAGGGCGGCGGGGTCAAGCTGATGATCCACGAGATGGAGGCGCACGCCCTCGACCGGCCACGCTTCAGTGCGACCGCTGACCAGGTCTCCGTCGAGTTCCGGCGACACGGCGCCGAGATCCCCGCACTGAGGAGTTGGCTTCGCGACCTCACCGACCACCCACTCACCTGGCGCGAGGACGCCGCGCTCCTGATGGCCAGACGCGAAGGTACCGTTTCCGCCTCCCGACTCCGTGCCGATCTCCGCATCGACTCCGACGACGCCCGAGACCTCCTGACAGAACTGGTGAACGCAGGCCTTCTCCGCGAGATCGGTGGCGAGGAGTACGAGCTCTGGAGCCTTGAGCCGGGTCTACGCCCTTCGGAGCGCGACGTCGTCAACGCCTTGAACGAGTTCAATCCGCTGGACGTCAACGAGTTGTCGGCGCTGCTCGGGAAGACGCCAGGTTCGCTTCGCCCGATCCTGAGACGGCTGGTGGCCATGGGTCGGGTGACCGCGACCGCCCCCGCGACAAGCCGCCATCGGCGATACCTACGAGCGTCGTCGTCCTGAGCAGCTGGATCCGAGGAAGCGCATCTCGCTCTCCAGAACGAGCAGCGAGCATGCGATGCAACGTGTGAGCCATGGGCGACGAGGTGCTCCTCGACGGCTGGTGCAACAAACCAATCGCCCTGGGCCCGACGCGGCGAACCCGTCATTGCGAACGAGCGGACCGAGCACCGGGGTCGCCCTCGGGATCAGCTCGGGCAGACCGTGAACGGCAGGTGACCCTGGCGGGTGAGCCGGGCCGCGGCGGCGGGGTCGTCGAGGACATAGCCGAGCCGGCCGCTGGCGGGGTCGGCGACGCCGCGGCTCATCACCAGGCCGAACTCGGGGTCGGTCGGCGGCATCACGTCGGCCAGCCGGACCCGGTCGAAGGCGTCGCTGCGCTTCGCGCCGAGCTGGGCGGTGACCAGCTCGGTGCCGAGCGCCACCGACCAGGCGTCGAGCTGGTCGAGCCCGTGCAGGGCGGCGGCCGGCGCCGCGGCGAGCTGCTGCTCCATGCCGGCGCCGAAGACCTGGTCGAAGGGGGTGCAGCCGCGCTCGACGTACGTCGAGACCGCCTCGCTGCCCGTGAGCGCGACGAGCGCGGGGTCGGCGCCCCAGGAGTCGGCGACGGCGGGCGGGGCGGCGGAGGTGACCAGGTGGCGCTGGTCGTCGACGACCGCGCCGGCCAGCCGGCCGACGCCGGCCTCGACGGCCCGGTGGACGGCAGGCATCGGCACCTTGTCGTGGAACGCCAGCACCCAGCCTTCGGCTCCGTCGGCGCCGGTCCAGCTCGCCTCCCACGCGACGTCGTCCTGGCTGATCCCGAACTGGTTGCGCAGCCGCTGGTCGACCGGTCGCAGCAGGCCCTCGGACAGTGCGGCGGTGCGCGGGAGACGACGCCAGAACCTCTCCCGCTCCGGCGCGGGCGTGGTGCCGTCGAGCGTCGAGAAGCCCAGCACCAGGCGGAGCTGGTCGAAGTCGGTGACCGCCAGCGTGGTCGCGGCGGACGGCACCAGGGTCAGCACCGCGGCGGACGGCTCCTTCGAGGCGTCGTACTCGGTGACCACCGCCTCCGGCGTCGGCACCACCTGGTGGACCGGCTCGGGGTCGCCGCTGCACGCCGTCAGGAGGAGGGCACCGGCCAGCACGGCACCCAGACTCCCCACACGACTCACGCGCCGAATCTTGCCATGAGGCGGGGTAGGCGGTCCGACCTTCGCTACGGGCGACTCACAGCGACACGGCGAGCCGACCGAAGGCCGAGCGGTGGAAGATCAGCGGGGCTCCGGCGTCCGGCTGCTCGACCGCGTGGATCCGCAGCAGCACGATGACGTGGTCGCCTGCCTCCACCTCCCGGTAGATCGAGGTGTCGAACCAGGCCACCCCGTCGTCGATCACCAGTCCGCCGTCGTCGGACGCCGAGACGCCGACGCCGGCGAAGCGCTGGTCGGGCTCGCCCGCCAGCTGCCGGGCGAGAGTGCCGTGGTGCTCGGCCAGGACGGTGACGCCCAGGCGGGGCGAGCGGCGCAGGTCCGGCCAGGTCTTCGATCCCGCCGCGATCGAGAAGGAGACCAGCGGCGGGTCGAGCGACTCCGAGCGGAACGACGAGGCAGCCAGCCCCACCGGCAGGCCGTCGACCACCGCCGCGACGGCGACCACGCCGGTGGGATGGACGCCGAAGGCCTTGCGGAGCCGGGAGGGGTCGAGGTCCTGGTTCGTCGGGAAGATGCTCATGGGGCCCGCTGGATCGATGACTGCATGACACATGAACATACCGTAAGACGAGTAAGTTACTGGAGATATAGTCCAATGCATGACACCACCGCCTGAGAGCGACCACGAGTACGGCGCCCGCATCCACCGACTGTTCGGCGCCCCGCCCGCCCCCTGGGTCCGGGAGACCGACACCGACCACGACGTCCTGGTCGTCGGCGGCGGCCAGGCCGGCCTGGCCATCGGCTTCGCGCTGCGGCGGGCCGGGATCGCCGCCACGTCGGTGATCGACGCCGCCGCGCCGGGCGGCGCCGGGGTGTGGACCACCATCGCCCGGATGCGGCGACTGCGGACCCCCAAGGCCTGGCCGGAGCCGGAGTTCGGCTTCCCCGAGCTGAGCTTCCGCAGCTGGTACGAGCGCCGCCACGGCGTCGCAGCGTACGACGAGCTGGAGCGGATCCCCCGCCTGGAGTGGGCGGAGTACCTCACCTGGGTCGAGGGCATCGTCCGCGTCCCGGTCCGGCACCGGACCCGCCTGGTCGGGCTCACCGGCCACCCCACGCACGTCGCCGCGGAGCTCGAGCTCACCGCCGAGGACGGCACCACCCGCCGGGTCACCGAGACCACCCGCAAGCTGGTGTTCGCCAACGGCGTCGCCGGCACCGGCGGGCCCCAGGTCCCGCACGCCCTGGCCGACCTGCCACGTTCGCTGTGGGCGCACACCGGCGACGACATCGACTTCGCCGCCCTGCGCGGTCGCCGGGTCGCCGTCGTCGGCGCCGGCGCCTCCGCGCTCGACGCGGCCGGCACCGCGCTGGAGGCCGGCGCGGCCGAGGTCCACCTGTTCACCCGCCGTCCCGAGCTGATCGTCCAGGGCGGCGGCTTCCCGCCGCCCAACCTCGGCGGCCGGGAGAACTTCCACCGCCGCAGCGACGCCGACCGGTGGCAGCTCAAGGTCGCCACCGCCCGCGCCGGACGCAGCTGCACGCTCGAGTCGGTCCAGCGTGCCGCGGCACACGACGGCTTCCGGGTGCATCTGTCCGCCGGCTGGGCCGCCGCGGCTCCCGAGGGCGCGGGCCTACGCGTGGAGGCGGCCGACGGCACGCACCACTTCGACTTCGCGATCGCCGGCACCGGCTACCAGTACGACCCGGCCACCAGCCCCGACCTCGGCCCGATCGCCGACCGGATCGCGCTGTGGGAGGACCGCTACCAGCCCCCGGCCGAGCTGGCCGATCCCGCGCTCGGCCGGTGGCCCTACCTCGGCACGGGCTACGAGCTGGAGGAGAGGCACCCCGGCGAGGCGCCGTGGCTGGGCCGGATCCACGTGTTCTCGGCCGCCGCCGCCATGAGCTTCGGACTGCCCGTCGGCGACGTCGCCAGCCTGTCGACCGGCGTGCCCCGGCTCGTCGACGCGCTCGGTCGCGACCTGTTCTTCGAGGATCTGGCCCTGCCCGCCCCCGCATCGACGGCCTCGGCCGCGCCCGACCCCGGCCACCGCGCGGCCTACGCCCACGCGGTGTGGAGCCCGCAGGACGACAACCAGGACCGGGCGGTGCCGGTCACCTGAGCGCGCGAGAAGGCGGAGCCGGGCGAGGATCACCCGCCCGGCTCCGCCGTCAGCCGGTCAGCCGGTCAGCCGACCAGCCGCTCCGACCCACGCGCCTGCGCGGGGAAGGGCAGCCCGAGCCGCTCGCGCAGCGTGCTGCCGACCTCGCCGGGGACGAACAGTCCCCGCTCGACCAGCAGCGGTACGACGAGCCGGGCGAACCTCTCGAAGTCGACCGAGGTGTCGGCGTACATGATGGTGAAGCCGTCGGCCGCGCCCGCGGCGTACCAGGCAGCGAGGTCGTCGGCGATCTGCTCGGGGGTGCCGGCCAGCAGCCGGTGTCCACCGCCGGCCACCCCGGCGGTGCGCCGGACCAGCTCGCGCGGCGTCAGCGGACCGTCCTTGAGCATGCCGCGGGTGCTGACCTGGAAGCCGGCCGAGCCGGCCTCACCGACCGGCACCTCGGGCAGGTCGGCCAGGGAGATCGGGGTGTCCAGGTCCCGATCCCCCAGGCCGAGCAGCGCCAGCGTGGTGCGGGCGATCTGCTCCTCCGGCACCGTGGCGTAGAGCTCCTCGAAGCGCGCCGCGGTGTCGTCCTCGTCGGTGCCGACGAGGACGATCACGCCCAGCGACACCTTGACGTCGTCGGCGCGCCGGCCGGCGGCGACCGCCCGCGCCCGGATGTCGTCGCGGAAGGCGACCGCCTTGTCCTGGGTCTGGGCCACCGTGAAGATCACGTCCGCCAGCTCCGCGCCGAGCCGGAGACCGCCCTCGGAGCCGCCGGCCTGGCAGACCACCGGACGGCCCTGCGGTCCGGCCGGCGTCGGCAGCGGGCCGCGCACGGTGAAGAACTCGCCGCGGTGCTCGATCGGGTGGATCCGGTCGGTGTCGGCGTACCGCCCGGCCTCCTTGTCGGCGAGGATCGCCCCCGGCTCCCAGCCGTCCCACAGCCCCTGCACCACCTGCAGGAACTCGTAGGCGCGGCGGTAGCGGGTCTCCTTGTCGGGGTTCTCGGCGTACCCGAAGTTCGCCGAGGCGCCGCCCGCGAAGGTGGTCACCAGGTTCACCGCGGCCCGGCCCCGGGTGACGATGTCGAGCGCCTGGAACCGCCGCGCGAGGTTGTACGGCGAGTTGTAGGTCGTCGAGCTGGTGATCAGCACCCCGACCCGCTCGGTGATCGCGGCCAGGTTGCCCAGCAGCACCAGCGGGTCGATCCCGTTGGCCGGGTGGGACGCGATCTCCGGGGAGAGCGCCGGGGCGTCGCCCAGGAAGATCGCGTCCAGGCCCACCTCGTCCGCGACCCTGGCCAGTCCCTGGAAGTAGTCGATCGACAGGTGGTCGCCAGGGTCGTTGTGCGGCAGGCGCCAGGCGGCTCGGAAGTGGCCGGGCGTCATCAGGGACGCGACGAGGTGGAGGGTCATCGCAGGACGACTCCGGTGCCGTGGACTCCGTACTCCTCGATGACGGCCAGCTCCTCGGCGGTGAACTCCGGCCCCTGGGCCGCCTGCACGTTGTGGTCGAGCTGCTCGGTCGAGCTGGCACCGATCAGGGCGGAGGTGACGGCGGGGTTGCGCAGCACCCACTGCAGCGCGAGCTGGGCCAGCGACTGGCCGCGGGCCTCGGCGAGCTTGACCAGCTCCGCCGTGCGCTGACGGTAGGTCTCGTCGATCAGGGACTTGTCGAGGAACTCGGAGTTCTCGGCGCGGGCGCCCTCGGGGATCGACTCGAGGTACTTGTTGGTGAGCAGGCCCTGAGCGAGCGGCGAGTACACGATCAGCCCGAAGCCCTCGTCGAGGGCGAGCTGGGCCAGGCCGTTCTGGTCGATGCTGCGGTCGAAGATCGAGTAGCGCGGCTGGTGGATCAGCAGCGGGACGCCCTCGGCCTTCAGCAGCGCGGCGATCGCGGCGGCGCGGTCGGTCTTGTAGTTGGAGATGCCGACGTAGAGCGCCTTGCCGGAGCGGACGGCGGTGGCGAGCGCCGACGCGGTCTCCTCCAGCGGCGTCGTCTCGTCGGGGGTGTGGTGGTAGAAGATGTCGACGTAGTCGGTGCCGAGGTCGCGCAGGCTCCAGTCCAGCGAGGTCAGCAGGTTCTTGCGGCTGCCCCCCTTGAGGTAGGGGCTCGGGCCCATCACGCCGCCGGCCTTGGTCGAGAGCACCAGCTCGTCGCGGTAGGCGCCGAGCTCCTTGCGCAGCACCCGGCCGAAGGTCTGCTCCGCGCCGCGGTGCGGTGGGCCGTAGCGGTTGGCGTTGTCGAAGTGGGTGATGCCCAGGTCGAAGGCGTGCAGGATGATGTCGCGCTGCTTGTCGAAGGCGTAGTCGGCGCCGAACTTCTGCCACAGGCCGAAGGAGAAGGCCGGCAGGTCCAGCCCGGAGCGGCCGGTACGCCGGTAGGGAACCTGCTCGTAGCGGTTCTCGGCCGCCTGGTGGACGCGGTGGTAGTGGGGGAAGGTCTGCTCGCTCATGTCTCGTCTCTCGCTGGTGGTTTCGGTCGGGGGTCAGTGCCGGTTGGCCGCGGGCGGGCCCACGACGGCGTGGCTGCGGCGCAGGGCCGCGGGCTGCAGGGACGGCGTGTGCTGGCCGGTGTCGCGCTCGAGGAACTGGGTGCCCGGGTCGACGATCTCGTCGATGCGGTCCAAGATCGCGTCGTCGAGCTGCACGGTGGCCGCCTTGAGGTAGGCCTCGAAGTGGTCCGGCGTGCGCGGGCCGATGATGACCGAGCTGATCGCCGGGTGGTTGAGGGCGAAGGCGACGGCCAGGTCGATCAGGCTCAGCCCGTTCTCCTCGGCCAGCGTGGCCAGGGCGTCGGCGGCGCGCAGCTTGCGCTCGTTGCGCTCCAGGCCGATGTCGAAGCGGCCCGGGATCAGGTCGGCCCGCTGGGAGACCGGCTGCTCCACGCCGATCCGGTACTTGCCCGAGAGCCAGCCCGCGGCGAGCGGTCCGTAGGAGATCACGCCGACGCCGTACTTCTCGACGACGGGGAACACCTCGCGCTCGACGCCGCGCACCAGGATGGAGTACGGCAGCTGCTCGGTGTGCGGCGCGATCAGGCCGTGCTTCTCGGCGAGCCAGTGCGCCTCGACCAGCTGGTGGGCCGGGAAGGTGGAGGTGCCGTAGTAGCGGATCTTGCCCGCGCGGACCAGGCCGTCGAGGGTCACCAGGGTCTCGAGGAGATCGGTGTGCGGGTCGGGTCGGTGAGCCTGGTAGAGGTCGAGGTAGTCGGTGCCCAGGCGACGCAGGCTGTCCTCGACGGCTTGGGTGATCCAGCGCCGGCTGTTGCCGGCGTGCTGCGGGTTGTCGCCGATCTGGCCGTGGAACTTGGTCGCGAGGAAGAGGTCCTCGCGCGGCACCGACGCGCTCGCCAGCGCCTTGCCGACGATCTCCTCGGACCGGCCGCTGCCGTAGGCGTCGGCCGTGTCGATCACGGTGATCCCCGCGTCGACGGCGGCGTGGATGATCTCGATGCTCTCGGGCTCCTCGGCCCAGCGGCCGAAGTTCATGGTGCCCAGGGTCAGCGGACTGATCCGGACTCCGGTGCGCCCGAGTCGTCTGGTCAGCTCGAGGGACATGGGTTTCCTTTCGTACGGCGCCGACTCGGTCGCGACGCCTGGATGGGGAGGGTCAGAACAGTCCGGTGGTCGGCGGCTCCTCGCCGACCAGCAGCCAGCCGCCGGTCACGCCGGCCTTCCAGCTGCGGGGGTTGTGGTTGGCCACGGTGCGCGCGTTGCGCCAGTGGCGGTCCAGCGCGTGGTCGCGGTCGGTGGCCGAGCCGCCGCCGACGTCGAAGAGCAGCTCGGCCGCGCGCAGGGCGGACTCGATCGCGACGTACTGCGCCTGCGCGACGGTCACCGACGCCTCGGCGCCGCGTTCGCGCACCTCGTCGTCGCCGGCCGCCGGCACCGCGCCGAGCACCTCGGCCGCGAGCAGCACCACCGCGCGGGCCGCGTTGGCCCGGGCCGCGATCTCGCCGACCACGTGACGCACGTACGGGTCGTCGACGGCGGTCTCGGCGGTGGAGTGCTTGATCGGGCGGGCCACCTCGCGCGCGAACCGGACCGCGTCGTCCAGGGCGGCCGCGGCGATGCCGGCCTCGACGGCGGCCAGGTAGAGCTGGGCCAGCGAGCCCTGCCAGGGGTTGCGCGGCGGGGTGTCCTTGGCGAGGCTCCACTCGTCGTCCTCGACCGGTACGGCGTGCAGCCGGGTGGTCCCGGACGCGGTCAGCCGCTGTCCGACGGCGTCGAAGTCGTCGACCACCTCGACGCCGTCCCGGTCGACGGGCACCGAGAACCGGACCAGCCGGCCCTGCTCGTCGACGGCGGTGCCGCCGAACCAGGTCGCGTACTGGCTCCCGGTCGAGTAGTACTTCTCGCCGTCGACGACCCGGACCCCGTCGGCCCGCGTGCGCAGCGTGGTCGCGACGCCGCCGGCCGCCCCACCGCGCTCGTTGGCGGTGCCGGCGAACAGGTGTCCGGCGCGCAGGCGCTGGAGGGTGCGCTCGCGCTGCGGCGCGGCCGGGTCGGAGACGACCGTCCACGACGTCAGGAAGCTGGAGCGCAACGACTGCGCCACGCTGGAGTCGGCGCGCGCGATGTCGATCACCAGGTCGGCGAGATCGCGCAGGTCGCCGCCGGCGCCGCCGTCCTCGCGTTTCACGGCGATCAGGGTGATCCGGGCATCGGCGAGTCGGCGGACCAGCGTGTGGGGATAGTCCCGAGTCCCCTCGCGCTCGCGCGAGGTCGCGGACAGCTCGGCCAGCACCGGTGCGACCGCGGCCCGGATCGAGGCCGGGGTGAGCACGGTGTCGGTGGGCAGCGCGCTCACCGGGGTCCCCGCGAAGTCGTGCGGCGGAGGAGCGAAGCGGGGGAGACGCAGAGCTTCGTGGGGTGGTTCATGCGACGTCCGCCCGGGCGAGACGGTCGGCCACCGGGGTCAGGCCGAGCGCGGCGCGCAGGGTGTCGCCGCCGCGGGACCCCAGTCGACCGGCGAGGTCGACCAGCGCGAGCGGGTCGTCACCGGCGAGGTCGAAGCCGTCGAGACCGTCGGCCGCCGCCCAGCTCTCGAGCTCGGCGAGCACCGCGATCGGGGTCGCGAGGTCGGCGCGGTCGAGCCGGACCCGGCCGAGCAGCGCGACGTCCTCGCGCGAGCGACCGACGGCGGCCAGTGCGTCGGCGAGGGCCGCGGCGTACCCGGCGGCACGCTCCCGGTCGACGACGACCACGTCGGCGAGCGGCGCGAGCGTGCGGAGGTCGACGGCGTCGGTGTCGACCACGACCTGCACCGGGCGCCCCTGGACCGACGACGGTCCGTCCAGCGGGCCGCGGACCCGGTAGTAGCGCCCGTGGTGCGCGATCGGACGGATCAGCTCGTCACGGGCGAAGACCTCGGCGTCCTGGTCGCCCACCAGCGCCTCGGCGGGGAAGCTCTCCCAGAGCCGGGCGAGCACGTCGGCGTACTCCGCCCAGCGCTCGACCGGATCCGCGGCCGCGGGATCGGGCGCGACCGCCTCGCTCACCTCGTCGCCGGCGCCGGGGCGCAGGGCGAGGCCGACCCGGCCGCCGACCGCGCGGTCCAGGGACAGGATCCGCCGGGCCGCGTTGTACGGCGCGTTGCGGGTCGTCGGCACGTCGACGACATAGCCGAGCGCGGTCGTCGTACCGGCGAGGAAGCCGGCCACGACGGACGGGTCGAGCACGGCGCCGTCGGCGAGCTCGTCGACCAGGCGCAGCGCGGTGACGCCGGCCGCCTCGGCGGCGACGGCGATCCGGGCGGCCTCGGCGACCGTGGGGACGCTGCCGGGCGTGGCGCCCACGGCGAGCTCCACGAGCACGGCGCGCGGGGGGATGGTGGTCATCGGGTGTCGTCCTCCTGGATCCGGGTCAGCGGGCGGCTTCGAGCGGGGCGCGGTCGGCCACGGGGCGCGGCGCGGGCGGGAGTCCGAGGCCGAGGTGGTGGCGCAGCGTGGAGCCGGTGTACTCGCGGCGGAACAGGCCGCGGCGCTGCAGCTCGGGCACCACGTGCTCGACGAACTGGTCGAAGCCCGAGGGCAGCACGTCGGGCATCACGTTGAACCCGTCGGCCGCGCCGGTGCGGAACCACAGCTCGATGTCGTCGGCGATCTGCTCGGGCGTGCCGACCACGATCCGGTGGCCACCGCCGCCGCTGAGCTTGCGCAGCAGCTGGCGCAGGGTCGGGTTCTCCCGGTCGATGATGCCGCGCACCACCCGGTAGAAGGTCTGCGAGCCGCCCGCCTCGTCGGGGTCGGACAGCAGCTCGGGCGGGATCGGCCGGTCGTCGTCGAGGCCGTCCAGTGAGAAGCCGAGCTGACCGGCCAGCCGGCCGCGCGCGTAGGCGTCGGGCAGGATGTCGTCGAGCAGCGTGCGACGCTCGCGGGCCTCGGCCTCGGTGCTGCCGATGACGGTGGAGATGCCCGGCAGCACCACGATCTCGCCGGGGTCGCGACCGAAGTCCGCGGCGCCGGCGCGCAGCTCGGCACGGAACTCCCGGGCCTTGGCGACGTCCTGCTCGGCGGAGAAGATCACCTCGCCGACGCGGGAGGCCAGCCGCTTGCCGTCGCTGGACCCGCCGGCCTGGACCACGACCGGCCGGCCCTGCGGCGAGGGGCGCTCGGCGACGTCCCAGGTCGCGACGACCTGCTCGACGAACTCGGCGGCGCGGCGGTAGCGCAGCGCGTGGTCCGGCTCGCCCTCGCGGCCGAAGTTCGCGGCGGCCACCGGACCGGCGGTGGTGACGACGTTCCAGCCGACCCGGCCGCCGGTGACGACGTCGAGGTCGCCGAAGCGGCGGGCCAGCTCGCGCGGGTCGTTGTACGACGACGACAGGGTCGCGATCAGCCCGATCCGCTCGGTCCGCGCGGCGATCCGCGCGAGCACGGTCGTCGGCTCGAGGTTGTTGTTGGGGCGGTGCCGGATCTGCGGGTCGAGCACCGGCCCGTCGGCCAGGAACACCGCGTCCAGGCAGGCTTCCTCGGCGCGGCGCGCGATGTCGGTGTAGTGCTCGATCCCGTAGCTGGCGGTGCCGTCGGTGCCGGGCAGTCGCCACGAGCCCCCGAACACGCCCGCGTTGAGGATGTTGACGTTCAGGTGCAGCTGCGGCCCGTCGGTCATGCGCTTGTCCCCTTACTCCCCTGCGTCGGTCTGGATCAGCACCCCTGTCCAGATACTGTAGTAGTTCGATTGAGTTTAGTTGCTTGACTAAGATAGCGTCCACATCGTGGTCACCGGGGTCCCACCCGCAGCCGGCGTCGTCGCGAGCGTCGCGGCCCGCAGCCGGCACTCGCTTGCTGGTGGGACCTCCTGAATCCCAGGAGTTGAGAGATGACGCCCCCCGAACTGGTGGCGACCCCGGCCGCCGAGGCCGTGGACACAGCCGACGGCCATCCCTTCGTGCAGCGCGTGCGGGAGTACGCCGAGCGCGTGCTCGCCCCGACGGCGCTGGCCACCGAGGTCGGCGGGGTCACCCCCGAGCGGATCGCGGAGCTGCGCGAGCTCGGGTTGCTCAACCACCTCGCGCCCCGCGAGTTCGGCGGGCGCGAGCTGGACCGCGCCACCGACCGGCGGCTGCACGAGATCCTCGCCGGCGGCTGCTTCAACACCTGGCTCGTCTGGGCGCAGCATGCTCCCCTGGCCGCCCGGATCGCGACCGTCCGCGCCGCCGGCCACCCGCTGCCCGACCTCGCGCTGCGGATCCTGCGCGGCGAGCTGCTGCTGGGCGCGGCGGTGAGCGACGTACGCCGCTATCCCACGAGCGCGATCCTCGCCCACGAGGTCGAGGGCGGCTGGGTGTTCAGCGGCACCATCTCCTGGGTCAGCGGCTGGGGCCTGAACTCCGCCATCACCGTCGCCGCCGTCCACCCCGCCGCCGGCTCGCAGCCGGACCGGGTGGTCACCGCCCTGGTCGAGGTCGGCGACCGGCTGCACGCCACCCCGCTGCAGCTCAGCGCGGTCGAGGGCAGCCGCACCGAGCGGGTGGTGCTCGACCAGGTGTTCGTGCCGGAGGGCCACGTGCTCGGCGTCCAGACGCTCGAGCGGTGGCGCCACGAGGACCTCGGCACCGCCAGCGACGCCCGCGCCCACCACTTCGGCCTGGCCCGCCGCGTCCTCGACGAGCTCGACCGCGCCGAGCACCCCCTGGCCCGCGAGGTCGCCGCCGTATGGCGCCCCCGGATCGAGGAGATCCGGGCCCGCGCCTACGAGCTGTCGGACGAGGCCGTGCGGGCCGGCGGCGGGGCGCACCGGATCCAGGAGCGGCTCGACACCAAGGTCGCCAGCGGCGACGCGCTGTCGGTCGTGACCCGGGCCCTGCTCGTCGCCCGCTCCGGGCGCGGCCTGGCCGGCACCGACACCGCCCAGCTGCACGCCCGCTCCGTGCTCTTCATCCTCGTCCAGGGCCAGACCCCGGACGTCCGCGCCGCCCAACTCACCAGTCTCGCCCGCTGACTCCCGGAGGAAGATCATGACCGCCGAGTACCTGTGGTACATCCCCAACCAGACCGAGCCCGGCCACCGCGGCGACGACCACATCGCGCCGGACCACAACAGCCTGGACACCCTCACCGAGCAGGCCCGCGCCCTCGAGGACCACGGCTGGAAGGGCGCGTTGATCGGGACGACGTGGGGTCGCCCCGACACCTTCACCGTCGCCACCGCGCTCGCCGCGCGCACCACGACCTTCGAGCCGCTGATCGCCGTCCGCCCGGGCTACTGGCGCCCCGCGAACTTCGCGGCGTCGGTCGCGACCCTCGACCACCTCACCGGTGGCCGGGTCCGGGTCAACATCGTCTCGGGCAAGGACAGCCTGGCGGCGTACGGCGACGCGGACGCCGAGCAGGCCGACCGCTACGCGCGCACGACCGAGTTCATCCAGCTGATCCGCCGGCTGTGGACCGAGGAGAACGTCACCTTCCACGGCGAGCACTTCTCGGTGACCGACTCGACGGTCGCGCCGCGGATCACGCCGCGCGAGGGCCGCCCGCACCCCACCATCTACTTCGGCGGCGCCTCCGAGGCCGCCGAGCGCACCGCCGCCGCGGAGGCCGACGTCCAGCTGTTCTGGGGCGAGCCGCTCGACGGCGTACGCGAGCGGATCGAGCGGCTGCGGGCGCTCGAGCACGAGGTGGGGCGCCGGCACGCGCCGCTGCAGTTCGGCCTGCGGATCACCACCTTCGTCCGCGACACCACCGACCAGGCCTGGGCGGACGCCGAGGCGAAGGTCGCCCAGATGGCCGCGCAGCAGGGCGCCGTCACCCAGGACGCGCACCGCCGCGCCGCCGTCGGCCAGCAGCGGCTGCTCGACCTGGCCGGGCGCGGCGAGGTCCTCGACGACAACCTCTACACGACGCCGGGCAAGGTCGGCGGCGGCGGCGCGGCCACCACCTGGCTGGTCGGCTCGCCGCAGGACGTCGCCAAGTCGCTGCGCCGCTACGCCGACCTCGGCGTCACCCACTTCGTGCTGTCGGACACGCCGTACCTCGACGAGATCAAGCGCCAGGGCGACCAGCTGCTCCCGCTGCTGCGCGGATGAGCCCAGCGCCCCCGACCAGCACCCGGCTGGTCATCGCCTTCATCGTCACCAACACCATCGGCTACGGCGCGCTGATCCAGTCCTTCACCGTGCTCCTCGTGCCGATGTCCGCCGACCTCGGCGCCTCCCGCACGGCCGTGGCCGGCGCGGCGACGCTCTCGACCCTGGTCGGCGCCTTCACCGCGGTCCCGATCGGCCGGATGCTCGACCGGTACGGCGGCCGGCTGATCATGACCCTCGGCACCGTCGTCGGCGTGGCCGGCGTCGGGCTGTGGGCCACCGCCCACTCCCTGCCCCACCTCTACCTCGCCTTCGTGCTGATCGGCTTCTCGCTGGCCGCGTCGACCTACGAGTCGGCCTTCGCGGTGCTGGTCGTGGCCACCGACGAGAAGCGCAGGGACACCGCGATCGTCGTGGTCACCATGATCACCGGCTTCGCGACCAGCTTCTTCTACCCGCTGACCGGGTGGCTCGACACCCAGATCGGCTGGCGGCCGTCGCTGCTGGTGCTGGGCGCCGTGCTGGCCCTCACCGCGATCCCGCTGCACGCGTTCGTCGTACCCAGCCGGGCGATGCATTCCGCGCTGCTCGCCGACCGGGCCGGCGTCCGGCTCGGCGAGGCACTGCGCAACAGCCGGTTCTGGCTGCTGCTGGTGGCGTTCGTGCTGCAGGGCGGGGCGAACGCGGCGTTCCTGCTGCTGATGGTGACCTACTTCCGCGACGTCGGCTTCTCGGCCGGCACCGCGGCCAGTCTGCCGTTGGCGGTCGGCACCCTGCAGCTCACCTCGCGGCTGGCACTGGCCCCGCTGGCGGCCCGGTTCGGGATGACCCGGGTGACCGCGGTGTCCTTCGGCGTCCAGGGCGTCGGCATGCTCATCTTGCCGCTGGTGGGGACCTCGATCCCGCTCACCTTGATGTGCATCGCGTTCTTCGGGCTGGGCTACGGCATCAGCGTCGTCGCCCGGCCCTCGATCGTCGCCGACATCTTCGGGGTGACCACGTTCGCGAGCATCCTGTCGGTGATGACCGTGCCGATGGCCGTGTCCCGCGCGGGCGCGCCGCTGGTCGCGACCTGGCTCTCGGACTGGCGGTTCCTGGTCGTGATGGGCACCGCCTGCGTGCTGGCGGCCCTCGCCCTGGTCCCGCTGATCGGGGCCCGCCGGGCCGCGCCCGACGCGCACTCACTGGACGCGGTGCCCGAGCCCGCCTGCTCCTGAGAAGCAGGCGGCCTCGGGGACCGGCTCAGGAGGCCTTGCCGGCCGTGTCCTCGCTGGAGACCGACGCCGGCGGGGTGCCGTTGAGCACGTAGTCGCCGAGCTGGCGCTCGCGGTAGATGATCGGATTGTGGCTGGCCACAGTACGCAGGTTGCGCCAGTGCCGGTCCAGGTGGTGCTTGCGGTCCAGCGCCGAGGAGCCGCCGACCTCGAAGATCTCCGAGGCGGTCGCGATGGCCAGGTCGAAGACCACGCTCTGGGCGCGGTACGCCGCCAGCTCCGCGGCCAGCTCCAGCGCGACCACTGCGTCCTCAGCCTCCGGCACCCGGTCGCCCGGGGCCGCCGTACGGAAGGCGAAACGGGCGTCCTGGGCCCGGTCCAGCGCGGCGGCGGCCTCCAGCACGATCGAGCGCAGCGCGTGGGCGACCGCGTCCGCCTTGCCGATCACCTGCTGCACCAGCGGGTCCTGGGCGGCGACCGTGGCGCTGGCGTGCGGGTAGGTGCGCTGCCGGGCGCGGACGAACGCGGCGACGTCGTCGACGGCGCGGCGCACGATCCCGGCAGCCGTGGCCAGGTGGGTCAGCTGGAGATGCGCGAGCCGGGTGCCACTGCCCCCGACCGGCGGGAAGATCCACTCCTCCCCGTCCACCGGGGCGTCGGTGAAGATCGTCGTACCACTGGCGCTGGCGCGCTGGCCGAAGCCGGCCCAGTCGTCGATCCGCTCGACCCCGGGCGCGTCCGCGCGGACGACGACGCTGAGCAGGTCGCCGTTCTCCTCGGCGGCCGAGACGGTGAGGTAGTCGGCGTACAGTGCGCCGCTGCTGTAGTACTTGGTGCCGTTGAGCAGCAGTGCGCCGTCACGGCGGGTCAGCGTCGTCGACGGCTTGCGGAACTCGCCGGTGCGCTCGCTGACCGCGGTGCCGACGACGGCGCCGCCGGCGATCCGCTCGAGCCACGCCTGTGAGCGGGCCTCGTCGCGGGTCTGCCAGTGGTCCTCGGTGGTGCGGAAGTGGATCCGCAGCGCGTGCGGGAGGTTCGACTCCGCGGCCGCGAGCTCGATGGTGAGCAGGAAGTGCTGGCGCAGGCTGGCGCCGTCGCCGCCGCACTCCGTCGGCACCCGCAGCGCGGTGTAGCCGGCCTCCTTGAGCCAGCCCGCCTCCTCGAGCGCGAGGCGGTCGTTCTCCTCGCGCTCGATCGAGGTGGCGCGGATCTTGTCGAAGACCGGCTGGTACTTCTCGAGCAGCTCAGTGTCCGTGAGCGACATGCGGTTCCTCCGTGGTCGTGGGTTGGGTGATCGGGGACGTGCGGGGGTCCGGCAGCCCGAGACGCTCGCGCATGGTGCGGCCGGAGTCGGCGTAGCTGCGCGGGAAGGCGCCGTCCGCCTGCAGCAGCGGCACCACCTCGTCGACGAAGCGCTCGAGGTCCTCGGGCAGCACCGGGAAGTGGGCGACATAGCCGTCGACGACGCCGTCGGCCCACCAGTCGATCAGGGCGTCGGCGACCTGGCGGGGGGTGCCGACGAGCAGCCGGTGGCCGCCCGGCTCGCCGTACCGGCGCACCACCTGGCGCGGCGTGAGGCCCTCGGCCGCGACCAGCTCCTGGAGCGCCCGGCTGAACCCGATCGGCTTGTTCTGGTCGGGGTCCGGCTCGAGCCAGGCCGGGTCGAGCGGCGCGTCGTAGTCGACGCGTGTCGGCAGGCCGGGCTGGGACCAGTCGCGCTGGGACGCCAGGAAGTGCTCGATCAGCTGGTCCTCGTCGGCCGCGCCGAAGCAGGCCTCGTGCCGCCGCCGCGCGTCGGCCTCGGTGTCGCCGAGGATGATGTTGACGCCGGGGACGACGCGGACGTCGGCGGGATCACGGCCCACCGCGCGCACGCGAGACTCCAGGTCGGCGCGGAACCGGACGGCGAGCTCCTTGCTCAGCGTCGCGGCGTAGACCATCTCGGCGTGCGCCGCCGCGAAGTCGAGTCCCGGGCCCGAGGCGCCGGCCTGCGACAGCACCGGTCGTCCCTGAGGACCGGCCGGGACGTTGAGCG
Source organism: Nocardioides sp. S5-5 (assembly GCF_054954065.1). NCBI lineage: Bacteria > Bacillati > Actinomycetota > Actinomycetes > Propionibacteriales > Nocardioidaceae > Nocardioides > Nocardioides sp. S5-5. The sequence goes on along the minus strand of NZ_CP199913.1, from coordinate 55,269 downwards.
GTCCGGCGACGTGGAAGAACTCGCCGTCGTGGTCGATCGGGTTGCCGGTCCCCTCCTCCCACAGCAGCCCGTCCGCGCCGGGCGCCTCGGGCAGCCGCCAGCTGTCCCAGAGCTGCTCGAGGACGTCGACGAACTCGTCGGCGCGACGGTACCGCTCGGCTCGGGGCAGCAGGGCGGCGTTGCCGAAGTTGGCGGCGACGGCCGGGTTGAAGTTGGTGACCAGGTTGAGGATCGTGCGCCCGCCGGAGATCAGCTCCAGGGTGGCGATGCGCCGGGCCAGGTTGTACGGCGAGTTGTACGACGTCGACGCGGTGAGCACGAACCCGATGTCGGGCACCGCCGCGGCGATCGCCGAGAAGGACGCGATCGGGTCGAGCACCTGCCCGGCGCCCCGCTCACGGTGCCCGGTGTGGGCCGGCATGTCGGAGACGAAGACCGCGTCCAGGATCCCGCGGCGCGCGACCTCGGCGGCGTGGCGGTAGTGCTCCCACTCGGCGAACCGGTACGGGCGGGTGCCGGGCCAGGTGGCGGCGTGTGGCGAGGTGCCGGCGCCGGTGATCGAGGCGGCGAGCACCAGGTGCCGGGTGGAAGGCAGAGCCATGGCTCAAATACTAGTTACCTTGTTGATTTAAGTGTGTTTTCGTCTCCTCATGTGGACTAATTAGATTCACTAACAACTCTTTGCGGGAAGGAATCCCATGACGACCACCACCTCCACCGGCAGCATCGACGTCGCGACCCTGCACGCCTGGCTGGCCGACGGCGACGAGCTGGCCGTGATCGACGTCCGCGACCGGGCCGCCGTCGGCTACGCCTCGCCGCTGTTCACCACGAACCTGCCGGCCGAGGAGCTGCTCGACACCATCGGCCGGTTCGTGCCGCGGCGCGTCGTCCGCACCGCGCTGATCGACGACGGCAGTGGCGTCGCCGCGCGCCTCGCCGCGGAGCTGCGCGGGCGCGGCTGGACCCACGTGGTCGCCGTCGAGGGCGGCATCCCCGCCTGGCTGGCGTCCGGCGAGCGGCTGCCGACCTTCGACGTACCCGGCAACGACTTCACCCTCGCCGTCAGCGAGCAGCAGGGCACCCCGGTGACGACGGTGGCCGAGCTCGCCGAGCTGCGCGCCGCGGGCGAGGACGTGCTGGTGATCGACACCCGCACCCTGCCGGAGTTCGCCGCCGGCCACGTCCCCGGCGCGGTCGGCGTACCGGGTGCCGAGCTGCTGCTCCGGTTCGCTGACGTCGTACCGGACCCGAGCACCCGGGTCGTCGTCTCCTGCGCCGGGCTGGCCCGCGCCATCCTCGGCGCCCAGACCCTGATCGACGCGGGCGTCGCGAACCCCGTCTCCTTCCTGTACGACGGCACCCGGGCCTGGACCGACGCCGGCGGCGAGCTCGAGACCGGCGCCACCGCCACCTACCCGGCCGCGAGCGACGCGACGCTCGACACCACCCCCGCCCGGGTCGCGGCGATCTCGGCCGACGACCGGTTCCCGCGCATCGACGTCGCGACCGCCGAGGCCTGGGCGGCCGACCCGGACCGGACGACGTACCTGCTCGACGTGCGCACCCCCGAGGAGTTCGCCGCCGCGCACCTGCCCGGCTCGATCTCGGCCGAGGGCGGCCAGCTCCTCGGCGTCGCCTACCGCACGATCGCGGTCCGCGGCGCCCGGGTGGTGCTGATCGACGACCTGCTGGGCGCCCGGGCGGCGGTCGTCGCGCACTGGCTCCAGCGCCGCGGCTTCGAGATCGCCCTGCTGCTCCACCCCTTCCCCCGACCCGGCGCGAACTGACTCCCGGAACGGCGCCGACCCGGCGCAAAAGTGTCACTTTTGAGCCGGGTCGGCGTCTTCTTGCAGGCCAGCTTGAGCCGGGTCAGGGCACCGCCAGCAGATCCCGGCCGGCGATCGCGGCCAGCAGGTCCCGGGTGTAGGCGTGCCGTGGCCGGTCGAAGACGTCGCCGATCGCCCCGGCCTCGACGATCCGGCCCTCCTGCATGACCGCGACGTGGTCGGAGATGGCGCGGACCACGGCGAGGTCGTGGGAGATGAAGACGTAGGTCAGGTCCCGCTCGGCCTGCAGCTGGGCGAGCAGCTCCAGGATCTGCGCGGCCACCGAGACGTCCAGCGCCGAGATCGGCTCGTCCAGTACGACGACCTGCGGCTCGCAGACCAGGGCCCGGGCGATCGCGACCCGCTGCCGCTGACCGCCGGAGAGCTCGCGGGGGTGCCGGTTCACGAAGTCGGCCGGCAGCGCGGCCGCCTCCAGCGCGGCGACGACCTGCTCCTCGTGCGGCCGCCGCCCACCCCGGCCCCAGCGCGGGCCACCGGAGCCGATCGCCGCGCGCAGCGGCTCGTCGACGACGTCATAGACCCCGAAGCGGGGATCGAACGACGAGTACGGGTTCTGGTAGACGATCTGGATGTCCTTGCGCAGCGGCCGGAACCGGCGCGGGCTGAGCCCGGTCACGTCGGTGCCGAGGATCTCGACCCGGCCGGAGGTCGCGGGGGTGAGCCCGGTCAGCACCCGCGCCGTCGTCGACTTGCCCGAGCCGGACTCGCCGACGATCGAGAAGGTCTCGCCGCGACGTACGTCGAACGACGAGTCGTCGACGGCCACGAAGCCGTCGTACTCCTTGCGCAGGCCCTCGACCCGTACGACGACGTCCCGCTCGGCCGCCGGCGCGACCCGCTCGCGGGTGCGCTCCAGCCGGGAGGTCACGGCGCCGAGCAGGCGGCGGGTGTACTCGTGCCGCGGGTCCGCGATCATCTCCCTGGTCGGGCGCACCTCGACCAGCCGGCCGTCCTGCATCACCCCGATGTGGTCGGAGCGATCGGCGGCGACGCCGAGATCGTGGGTGACCAGGACGACGGCCGTCCCGAGCCGCGCGCGCAGGTCGTCGATCAGGTCGAGGACCTGCTTCTGCACGGTCGCGTCCAGGCCGGAGGTCGGCTCGTCGGCGATGATGAGATCGGGCTCCGCGGCCACCGCGGCGGCGATCAGCACGCGCTGGCGCATGCCGCCCGACAGCTCGTGCGGGTACTGCCGGTAGCGCCGCTCGACGTCGGTGAAGCCGACCAGCTCGAAGAGCTCGTGGACCCGTGCCAGGCGGGCCGCCGCGTCGAGCGGGGTGTGCAGCCGCAGCACGTCGTCGACCTGGTGGCCCACCCGGCGGACCGGGTCGAGCGAGACCGTCGGGTCCTGGGGGATCAGCGCGATGGCGCGGCCCCGCACGTCGCGCCAGCCCGCCGGCGACAGGTCGGTGAGGACCTGGTCGCGGAAGTGGATCCGCCCGCCCGTCACCCGCCCGTTCGTCGGGAGCAGGCCCAGGATCGCCTGTCCCGTCGTGGTCTTGCCGGAGCCCGACTCCCCCACCAGGGCAAGTACCTCGCCCGCCGCCAGTTCGAGGTCGACGCCGTGGACGACGGTCTTCGCGCGGCCGCCGATCTCGTAGGCGACCTCGAGTCCCTCGACGCGCAGCAGGGCACTCATGACTGGTCTCCCTTGGTCAGGTGGTGCGAGATGTGGTTGGTCGCCAGCACCACCGCGACGACCACGAGGCCCGGGTAGAGCGTGAGCCAGCCACGGGTCGCGATGTAGCGCCGTCCCTCCGACACGAGCAGGCCCCACTCCGGCTCGGGCGGCTGGGTCCCGAGGCCCAGGAAGTTCAGCGAGGCGATCCAGATGATCGCGATGCCGAACTGCACCGTGACCAGCGCCAGCGTCGGCGCCAGCGAGTTCGGGATGACATGGCGGCGCAGGATGTCGAAGGTCGTCGTGCCACTCGTGGTGGCCGCCTCGACGTAGTTGCTGGTGCGCGCCTTGAGCACCTCGGCCCGGATCAGCCGGGTGAAGGTCGCGGTCAGGGTCAGGCCCACCGCGATCGCCGCCTGGACGATGCCGAAGCCGAGCAGCACCACGATGCAGATGGCGAACAGGAAGCCCGGGATCGCGAGGAACACGTCGATCGCGCGTCCCACCAGGTTGTCGACGAAGCCGCCGAACCAGCCGGCGACGGCGCCGATCAGCGAGCCGACGACCGCGCCGACGCCGACCGCGATGAGCGACCCGGTCAGCGATGCCCGGGAGCCGTGGACGACGCGTGCGTAGACGTCGCGACCGAGGTGGTCGGTGCCGAACCAGTGCGCCCCCGAGGGCGGCTGGAGCTTGTTGCGCGGGTCGACCGCCACCGGGTCGTAGTGGGTGAACAGATCGGGGACCAGTGCCCACGCGATCACGGTGAGCACCACGATCGAGGCCAGCAGCAGGCTCCAGTGCCGGGCGGCCCAGCGCAGGACGTACGACGCCGTGACCCGGTCCTGCTCGGCCGTGTCGGCCTGGGTCGTGGTGGTCGGGTCGAGGGTGATCGTCATGGCATGGCCACCTCGGCAGGGAGCCGGCGCCGGGCCGGCTCGGGCGCCTCCACGCCCACGGGTACGGCGACCCGCCGGCCCCGCGGCAGCCGGGCCTTGCGCGTCGCCGGCTTGGTGTCGATCAGGATCCGCGGGTCGATGAACGGGTAGGCCAGGTCGACCACCAGGTTGATCGAGACGTAGATCAGCGTCGAGAGCAGCACGACTCCCTGCACGACCGGCAGGTCCTGGGTGTTGACCGCGTTGACGGTGATCATCCCGATGCCGTTGCGGGCGTAGACCGACTCGGTCACCACCGACCCGGCGATCAGCTCGCCGAAGGCCAGGCCGAGGAGGGTGAGCACGGGCAGCGAGGAGTTGCGCAGCACGTCCTTGCGGAAGATGAAGCCCTCGCCGGCGCCCTTGGCGTGCAGCACGTGGACGAACGGCTGGTTCCTGGTCTTGCGGATCGAGGTGGCCAGCACCTGCGCGATCGGCGCCGCGACCAGGATCCCCAGCGTTGCTGCGGGCGCGATCAGCGCCCGCAGCGAGCCGTCGTCGACCGACGGGATCAGGTGGAACCGGAAGGACAGGTACTGCAGGGCCACGATGCCGACCACGAAGGTCGGCACCGAGGCGAACAGGGCCGGGATCGAGCCGGCCAGGTTGCGCAGCCAGGCCCACGGCGCGTAGTTGATGGTGATCGCCACGAGACTGGCGAAGACCACGCCGAAGACCAGGCCGAGCGTGGTGAGCTTGATCGTGGCCGGGAGTGCCTGGCCGATCAGCGACTCCACGGCGGTCGCGTTGGTCAGCGAGTACCCGAAGTCGCCGTGGAGCACGCTCCACAGGCTGTGCAGGTACTGCTGCCACAGCGGCCGGTCCAGGCCGTAGTACTCCAGGAGCAGCTTGGCGCCCTCCGGGGAGATGTTGGCCTCGGGGTCGCTGATCCGGTTGCTGACCGAGTCACCGGGCAGCGCACTGAGCAGGATGAAGGCGAGGGTCCAGGCGGCCCAGAGGACCAGCACCGCCTGACCCACCCGCTTCGCAACGTAGCGGCGCATTTCTCTTCAGCGCTCCCTCGTCGTCACGGCCGTCACTCCGACAGCCAGGTGTCGTACCACCACGAGCGTGCGGTGGACTCGGTCTTGAACCCCTGGACGCTCGGCGCGAGGCCGAAGACCTGGGTCTCGTCGTACAGCGGGTCGGAGTAGCCCTCGCTGAAGATGCGGTCCTCGATCTGCTGGATGAGCGCCGCGCGCTTGGTCGGGTCGAACTCCTGCGACTGGGCCTCGAGCAGGCCCTCGAGCACCGTGTCCGGGGTCGGGTTGTGGGTCGCGTTGGACCGCTTGGCGCCGTACGACGCGTAGAGCACGCCCGGCTCGGCGGTGGACTGCTGGCCCTGCTCCAAGGTCCACTTGTCACCGCGGGCGACGCGCAGCGACTCGTACTCGGTCTGCGAGACGGCGTTGATGTTCAGCTCGATGCCCGCCTTCTTCCACTGCGACTGCAGCAGCTCGAGCACCGACTGCGACACCTGGTAGTACGGCGCGACCCACGACTCGAAGTGCAGCCGCTGACCGTCCTTCTCGCGGATCCCGTCGTCGCCCTCGACCCAGCCGGCCTCGTCGAGGAGCTGCTTGGCCTTGTCGAGGTCGTAGCCGAGGTACTTGCTGGCGTCACCGCGCAGCGGCGTGCCCTCGGTGAGCGCGCTGGTCGGGACCGGGTAGGACGGCGAGAGGACGGTCTCGTTGATCTCCTCGCGGTCGGTCGCCGCGATCAGCGCCAGCCGCACGGACTTGTCCTGGGTCGGCGCCTTCGCGTCGAGCTGGATGGTGAGGTCGTTGGTCTCGCCCTGGACGGGGAACGCCTCGATGACGCCGCCTTGCGCGGTGACCGTCTCCTCGTCGTACGGCGCGATGTTGCGGGCGATCTGCGCCTCGCCGCTGGCGAGCGCGCCCACCCGGGTGCCGGCCTCGGGGACCACCTTGAAGACGATCTTCTCCAGGTAGGCCTTGCCGTCGTGGTCGGAGCCCTCGGGCGCCCAGTCGTAGTCGTCGCGGCGGACCAGGGTCACGCCGGTGGTGCCGTCGACGGAGTCCACGGTGAACGGGCCGGTGCCGACCCAGTTCTCGAGCTTGCCCTGGCCTTGGAAGTCGAGGGCGAGGTAGGGCTTGCCGAGGATCGAGGCGGCCCGGTAGTTGGAGAACACCTGCAGCTGGGCGGCGTTGGGCTCGGAGAACTTCACGACCACCGTCTGCGGGTCGGGTACGTCGGTGCCGACGTAGTTGTCCCACCACGGGTCGACGGGGATCCCCTTCGCGGCGTCGCCCTTGCCATGCTGATCGAAGTTGAGGGCGACGGTCTCGCCGTCGAGCGGGTCGCCGTTGGAGAAGGTGACGCCCGGGCGCAGGTGGAAGGTGTAGCTCAGGTGGTCGTCGCTGACCTCCCAGGACTCGGCGAGCCAGGGCTTGAACTCACCGGTCTTCGGGTCCTGCCAGATCAGCCGCTCGGCCAGCGTCGGCGTGACCTGGGTGTTGGACCACAGCGAGTTGGTCGGGTTCCAGGCGGCGTACTGCACCGGGTCGTAGACGGTCAGGGTTCCGCCGTAGACGGGTTCGCCGGCGTCGCCGCCGTTGCCGGAGGTCGAGCCGCCACCGCACGCGGCCAGCAACAGCGTGGCGGTGGTGGCGAGGGCTGCTGACTTCAGCAGGAGACGGGAACGCAGTGGGCGCATGGGAAGGGGTTGTCCTTGTCTTCCGGGGGGCGGTCGGTGGATCCGACCACTACCTCATGTAAGTCCAGTGATCTTATCGAGATACAGAGGATAGGGTCGTGCCGAATCTCGGAGTGCGGTCAACGGATCCGCATGGCGGACAGGCAGGCAGGGCCTGCCGGGGCGGAAGGAGTACGGGTGTCGGACCTCGACTGGCGGCGCCTGGTCGCGGCCTTGGCGCTCACCAGCGCCGTCACCTACGGCGCGATGATCAACGCCTTCCCGGTGCTGATCATCCCGATGGCCGAGGACCTGGCCATCTCCCGCACCGCCGTCACCGGCGCCGCCACCGTCTCGGTCCTCGTCGGCGCCGTGGTGGCACTCCCCATCGGACGGCTCCTCGACGCCTGGGGCGGGCGCCTCGTGATGACCGCCGGCTCCGCCGTCGGCGCGGTCTCGGTCGTCGCCTGGTCGCAGGCAGACTCGCTGTGGACGCTGTACGCCGCGTTCGTCGGCATCGGGATCGCGCTGGCGACGTCGACCTACGAGGCGGCGTTCTCGGTGCTCGTCGTCGCCACCGACCCGCGGCACCGCGACCGCGCCATCCTCGCCGTGACCATGCTCGCCGGCGCGGTCACCTTCCTCTACTACCCGCTCGCCGGCTGGCTGGAGCCGCTGCTCGGCTGGCGCGGCACGGTGCTGCTCTTCGGGGTGGTCGTGGGGCTGCTCGCCGTCCCGACCCACCTGCTCGCCGTGCCCGGGCGGCGGATGCACCTCGCGGTGCTGCCCGAGCGGACCGGCACCGGCGTCGGCACTGCCCTGCGCTCGCGTGGGTTCTGGCTGCTGTGCGTGGCCTTCGTGGTCCAGGCCGGCGCCACGGCGGCGTTCCAGATCCAGCTCGTGTCGTGGCTGCGCGACGTCGGCCACTCGACGGCCTTCGCCTCGACGGTGCCGTTGGCGATCGGTGCGCTCATGCTGATCGTCCGCCTGGCCCTGCCGGCCCTGGTGCGGCTGCTCGGCATGACCGCGCTCACCGTCGCCGCCTTCGCGCTGCAGGGCCTCGGCATGCTGGCGATGCCGCTCGTCGCGCACTCCGCGGCCCTGCTCGTGGTCTGCGTCGCCACGGTGGGAGCCGGCATCGGCGTGTCCACCATCGCCCGGCCCTCCCTTGTCGCCGACCGGTTCGGCGCACTGCGCTTCGCCAGCATCCTCGGGGCCCTCACCGCGTTCATCGCACTGTCGCGGGCCGCGTCACCGCCGCTGGCCGTCGCCCTCGGCGACGCCCGCTTCCTGGTCGGCTGCGGCCTCGCGTCGCTGCTCGCCGCCGCCGCGCTGCTCCCACTCCTCCCGTCCCGACGCCCGGTCGGACGGCCCATCGGAAGGACCCCCATGACCTCGACCACCGCCGAGCTCGCCGCCGCCCGGTACGGCGCCCCCGGCCTGGCCCTCGCCGCGAACGAGATCCTCTCCCTCCAGCTCGCCCACCGCTCGGTGCGCCAGTTCCTGCCCGACCCGGTGACCGACGAGCAGCTGGTGACGATCGTGGCGGCGGCCCAGTCGGCGCCCACGTCGTCGAATCTCCAGGCCTGGAGCGTGATCGTGGTCGCCGATCCGGACCGCAAGGACCGGCTGGCGGGGCTGGCCGGCGACCAGGAGTTCATCCGGAGCGCCCCGGTGCTGCTGGTCTGGCTGGCCGATCTCGGCCGGCACCGGCGCCTCGGCGAGCGGCACGACGTGGCCCTGGAGGCGACCGGCTACCTCGAGGTCACCCTGCTCGCGGTGATCGACGCCGCCCTGGCCGCCCAGAACGCCGTCGTCGCCGCCGAGTCGCTGGGCCTGGGCTCGGTGTTCGTCGGCGCGATCCGCAACCACCCGCTCGAGGTCGCCGCCGAGCTCGACCTGCCCCCGCACACCGTCCCGGTGTTCGGCATGGCACTCGGCGTCCCCGATCCCGCGGAGCAGGCCGGCGTGAAGCCGCGCCTGCCCCAGGCCGCCGTACTCCACCGCGAGACCTACCAGGTCGGTACGGCGGACGCCGCCGTCGTCGACTACGACCACAGCCTGGCGGCCTACAACGCGCGCTACGGCCCGGCCGGCGCCTGGTCGGACCGGATCCTGGACCGGCTGCGCGGTCCGGACAGCCTGGTCGGCCGGCACCGGCTGCGCGAGTTCCTGCACACCCTCGGACTGCCGTCGCGATAGACGACGAACGGGCGCCGGCCGGTGGCCGACGCCCGTTCGCGGGGTTGGTGCTCAGCGGCCGGAGGCCTGCGCCTCCAGCAGCAGCCGGCGTACGTCGGCCGGCATCCGGTCGTTGACCGTCAGCGGACCGGTGCCCCGGGCGGCCGGCAGGAACTCCGGCGCGACCGGCGGGCACTTCAGGTCACTGCGCTTGTGCTTCTTGCGCTTCGGCAGCACTCCCGTGTCGAGGTAGCTGGCGATCAGGTCGTCGGTGCAGGCGATGCCGGACAGCGAGCCGGAGTGCGTCGTCCCGCCCTTGCCCTCGATGAGGAACGAGGTCGGGAACGCCTTCCGGGTCGCGACCGCGCCGGAGAACACCGTGGCGGCGTCGTTGGTCTCGGCGATCATCAGGATCGGCGACTTTACCTTCTTGCCGCTGACGTCGAACGCCTTGCGCGACGGGGCCGGCCAGTTCAGGCAGGGCGCGTTGTACCAGGTGTTGCCCCAGGTCAGGAACGGGTGCTTCTTGTGGACCCGCCAGGCGTCTGCCTCGGTCTTCTTCCAGTTCGGCCACATCGCGTCGGTGCATTGCACGGCGTTGTAGACGGCGAAGCCGTTGTCGTCACCGGGGCCGGCGTACATGTCGATCAGGTCCGCACCGTCGCCGGTCTTGACGAACGTGGCGTACGCCTGGCCGATCAGGTCCCAGTCGTAGACGTAGTAGCCGGCGCTGAGCAGCACGTCGCCCAGCTCGTCGGGACCGAGCTTGCCGTCGGCGGCGGGCTGCTTGTCGAGCCGCTCGAGCAGCTTGTAGTAGCCCTTGCGGATCTTCTTGCCGCTGGTGCCGAGGCCGTAGCGGGCGTCGTTCTGCGCCAGCCACTTGAAGTAGGTGCGGATGTTCTTGTCGAACTGGATGTTCTGGTCGATGTTCGACTCGTAGAACGCCCGGTCGGCGTTGAGGACGCCGTCCCACACGAACCGGCCGACCTTCTTCGGGAACATCGTCGCGTAGACCTGGCCGAGGTAGGTGCCGTAGGAGAAGCCGTAGTAGTTCAGCTTCGGCGCGCCGACCGCCTTGCGCAGGCTGTCGAGGTCCTGGGCGACGTCGGTGGTGTGCATGTGCTTGAGCAGCCGCTTGGCGTCGGCCTTCGAGCACGCCTTGGCGTACTTCCGGGTGACGCGCTGCCACCACTTCCGGTCCTTCTTCTTGGTCGGCACGTAGTTGGGCCGGTCGTAGTCCTGGCCCTGATAGGCCGGGTTGCAGCTCAGCGACGGCGTGCTGCTGCCGACCCCGCGCGGGTCGAAGCCGTACCAGTCGTACTTGGCGCCGACGCCGTTCGGGATCGCGGCACCGAGCCGGGCCATGCCGAGGCCGGAGCCGCCGGGACCGCCCGGGTTGGCCGCGATCATGCCCTTGTAGTCGGGGTCCGTGTGCAGGATCCGGCTGACCGCGATCTGGATCTTCTTGGCCTTGGGCTTGGCGTAGTCGAGGGGTACCTCGAGCATCGCGCACTCGGCGCCCGCGTCGATCAGACGCTGGTTGGTGCAGGCGCCCCAGACAGGGGCGGGTGGCGTGTACGACGGTGCCTTCGCGGCGACCTGGGGAGCCTGCGGTGCAGCGCTGCTGCTCCCCCCGGGCACCAGCAGTGCCGTTGCCGTCGCAACCGACGCGACGATCGTCAGTGCTCTCTTCACTTCAACAACCTTCCGAGATTGAGGTGTCCGGGATCTTCCGGCGTAGAACCGACCTTGCCTCGTCCCTTCCGTCACGTCCACCCCGACGCGCGGAGGATTTGCGGCCGGGTCAGGCCTTGACCGCGAGCGTGAGCGCGAAGTCGCCCGCCTCGTCGGTCCACACCCGCGCGACGCCGAGTCCGGCCGCCTCGAGCTCGGCCGCGATCCGGCTGACCCGGAACTTGGTCGAGATCTCGATCCGGATCTCCTCCCCCATCGCCAAGTCGAGCACCACGTCGGCGCCCGGGATGCGCACCCGCTGCGGCACCTCCGCCCGCAACCGCAGGTCCATCCGCTCCATGTGAGGATCCCAGAACGGGACGTAGGAGAACGCGCCGGGATCGAAGTCCGCGCCGAGCTCGCGGTTGACCACGACCAGGCTGTTGCGGATGAACTCCTCGGTGACGCCCTGGCTGTCGTCGTACGCCGCGATCAGCCGGTCGGCGCTCTTGACCAGGTCGGTGCCGAGCAGCAGCGAGTCGCCCGGCTCGAGCACGTCGGCCAGCGCCCCGAGGAAGGCGGCCCGCTCCTCGCGGTAGAGGTTGCCGATGGTGCCGCCGAGGAAGGCCACCATCCGCCGGCCCCCGGCCGGCAGCTGGGCGAGGTGGAGGGTGAAGTCGGCGACCACCGCGGTGACCTCGAGGCCCGGGTAGCGGGTGGCGATCTGCTCGGCGGCGTCGCGCAGCGTCGCCTCGGACACGTCCACCGGCGCGAACCTGTCGAGCTGGCCGGCCTTCGTGAAGGCGTCCAGCAGCAGCCGGGTCTTCTCGCTCGTCCCGCTGCCCAGCTCGACCAGCGACGTCGCGCCGCTGGCCGCGACGATCTCGTCGGCATGGGCCTCCAGGATGGCGCGCTCCGCGGCGAAGGGGTAGTACTCCGGCAGCCGGGTGATCTCGTCGAAGAGCGCGGACCCACGGTCGTCGTACAGCCACCGGGGCGGGAGGGTGCGCGGATAGCTGCTCAGGCCGCGTCGTATGTCAGCGGCCAAGCTGCCGCTCGCCCAGTCCGGCTCCAGCAGCACCCGTACCTCCTGGCTCATCCCGGCACACCCCCGTCGGCGAGGCGCAGTCCGCTCAGCGCCCACCGCGCCCCCGGCGGGAAGAAGTTGCGGTAGCTGGCCCGCGCATGGCCCGGCGGCGTCAGTGCGCACCCTCCGCGCAACACCATCTGGTTGGACATGAACTTGCCGTTGTACTCGCCGATCGCACCCGCCGCCGGGTGGAAGCCGGGATAGGGCAGGTACGCCGACGACGTCCACTCCCAGCAGTCGCCGTACACCTGACGCAGCCTGTCGGTGCTGCTGCCCGCCGCCCGCGGATGCCAGGTCTCGGTGTCGGCGAGGTTGGCTCTCGCGTCATCATCGCCCTGGCTGCGCACCGCGTGCTCCCACTCCGCCTCCGTGGGCAGCCGCTTGCCCGCCCACGTCGCGTACGCATCCGCCTCGTAGTGACTGACGTGGCTCACCGGCAGTCCGAGGTCCACCGGGAACGTGCCGTGCAGGGTGTGCTCGAACCACACCCCGTCCACCTCGGTCCAGTAGAACGGCGCCCGCCACTCCTCGGCCTTGACCCGCGCCCACCCGTCCGACAGCCACAGCTCCGGGCGCCGATAGCCCCCGTCGGCCATGAACTCCAGCCACTCCCCGTTGGTCACCAGCCGGTCGGCGAGCCGGAACGGCTCGAGGTGGACCAGGTGTCGTGGCAGCTCGTTGTCGAACGAGAAGCCGTTGCTGTCGTGGCCGATCTCGACCAGACCGCCCTCGACGTCTAGCCAGCCCATCGGGTCCGGGGTGGTCGGGGTGGCTGGGGTGCCGGCGTACGTCGGGCGGAGGGGGTTGAGCGAGAGCACGTGCTTGATGTCCATGAGCAGCAGCTCCTGGTGCTGCTGCTCGTGGTGGAACCCCAGCTCGATCGTGCCCGCCAGCTTGTCGAGCGTGCCCTGGTCGGTCTGGTCGATCAGGTCGCGGAACCTCTGGTCGACGTTGCTGCGATAGAGCCCGACATCATGAGCCCCCGGCCTGGAGATGACCCCGCGTTCGGCCCGGTTGTAGCGCGGCCCCACCGCCTCGTAGTAGCTGTTGAACAGGAACCAGTACTGGTCCTGGAACGGCGCGAACCCGCGCTCGTTCTCCGCCAGCACGAACGTCTCGAAGAACCACGTCACATGCGCCCGATGCCATTTCGTCGGCGACACGTCCGGCATCGACTGCACCGTCTGGTCCTCCGGACTCAGCGGCGCGGCGAGGCGCTCGGTGTGGGCCCTGACCTCGTCGTACCGGGTCAGGAGGGTGTCCGCTGTCCACTGGGTTGTGGTCATGGCTCGACAGTAGGTCGGGGCACCGACACTCGCCAGAGGTGCGGGGCAGGCGTCAACGTCTGTTCACCGGCATCGGCCGCCGTCAGTACGCGAAGACGTGGACGCTCAGCACATCGATCTCGCGCCGAGGATCGTCGAAGAAGGCGCCGAGCCGACGAGAGACGATCTGAAACGGCCGCTCACGCGGGGACCCGTCCTGCTTCCAGTTGTTGTACGGCACGATCAGGAACAGGTGGTGCGCGTCGGGCGCCACGTGCGCTTTCCACCGGTCCTTGAGGTCGTGGTTGTTCGTCGTCGTACCGCCACGCTCGACCTCGGCGATGATGCCGCGGCCTTCGGTGAGTTCGAAGAAGAAGTCCGGTCGAGCCTGGGTGACCAGCCCGGTCTGCGGACTCAACACCACCTCCTCCCGGAAACCGAGGTCTGTGCGGAGCAGCGTTGCGAAATGGTCCTGGATCGCCTTGCTCTTCGCGCCATGGACATGCAACGCAGCGATCTCAGGGCTGGTCGCCACGATGTGCGCCCGCAGCCTCTCTGCCAGATGGTCGGCGGCCTCCAGCTCGACCACCTGCTCAGGCGAGACGCTCGCCTTCACATGACGCACGTAGCCGTCCACGCGGCGCAGCCTGGCAGCTCGGCGCCGGAGTAGCTAGTCGGCAGACCCACACGGCCCGGATCCAAGGGAACCGCAGCACTGATCTCGGCGAAACCGCGGGCGCTCAGGCCGGCGGCGACACCAACGGGACTCCCCCGAACCGTCAGCTGGTGTGGCAGGTCGGCGCGCACCAACGGCAGCCGTCGACCTGCGCGTAGTAGCTCCGCGCGCGCTGGACAGCGGCAGCGCAGCCGGCGTGGAAGCCGAGGTCCTGTCGATTCACTGGGCTCGGCAAGCACGAGCCATTGGCTGTCACGTCATGGACCTCGTGGTCGCCGTTGGCCTGGGCGACCTTGTTCACGCAGTAGTTCGGCATGCTGGATCTCCTTTTCTCTCGGGAAGCCGCAGCATGACGGGTGGGTCCGACAGAATCCGCGTCACAGCTCGGATTCCGGGTCTGCGCCGTCCTCGTTGCCCAGGCCGTCGAGCCCGACCCGCGTTGACCAGGCGCGGCTCGACTGATCGCCGCGCTGAACCGGCGCAGCGACGACGTCATCTACCAGGTCAACGACTACGGCGCCGTCGCCGCCGTCGCCGCCGGCTACGGGGTCGGGCGACGACTTGGGACTCTTGTGGTGGAGGCCAGAGGATTCAAACCCCAAACCCGTAACCCCCTGCTTGCAAACTGCCTCGAAGCACCCGCATTCTGCCGATCTGAGCGTGAATCTGCAGGTCAGAGAGGTACAGTCGAGGACCAGAACGGACATCGTTTCCCCCTAATCGCCCCATTGTGCTGCTGCCAAGGCAGGGGGTTAACTAGAACGGTCGTTCCACCGGCGCTCTCGGGAGGTACCTGCAATGACACGACGGCGAGGCTTCGGCGAGCTCGAGCGACGCGATGGCGCGACCGGTCCGTCCTACCGGGCCAGGTACGCGATGCCGGACGGATCCCGTCACTCGCGGAACTTCCGGACCAAGATGGATGCGGAGATGTGGCTGGCCAGCGAGCGGTCTCTGATCGACCGGGACGAGTGGAGCCCGCCGAAGTACCGCAAGGCAGCCGAGGCCCGCCGGGAGCGTGAGCAGGCCAGGAGCACGGTCGGGGCGTTCGCCGAGCAGTACGTCGTCGAGCGCGGCCTGCGGCCCGCCACGATGCGTGGCTACCGCGCACTGCTGGAGAGCCGGATCCTCCCGTACTTCGGTGCGATGCCGTTGCGGGACGTGACCCTCTCGGAGATCAAGGCCTGGCGCCGCACCCTCGACCCGAAGACGGAGTCGTCCAACGCGGCGGCCTACCGGCTGCTGCGCTCGATCCTCCAGGCGGCCCAGGAGGAGGAGCTGATCGACCGCGTGCCTCCGAAGATCCGCGGCGCCGGCAACGCGCCGGTGCGGCAGCTGGTCATCCCCGCGACCTTCGACGAGATCACGACGATCGTCAACGAGATGCCGGAGCGGCTCAAGCTGTTCATCGTGCTCGCCGCCTTCGTCGGCCTGCGCGAGGGCGAGCTGATGGAGCTCCGACGCTCCGACGTCGACGGACTCAGCGGTCGGATCAGCGTAACCCGCAAGGTCGACAAGGACGCGGACCCGTCAGTACGCGGAGCATGCCCCGACTGCGGCCGCTTCATCAGTACGCCGAAGACCCGGAGCGGCATCCGGGTCGTGCACGTCCCCCCGCCCTTCATGCCCATGCTGCAGCAGCACCTCCTCGAGCACGCCGCGCCGGGGTCGAAGGGCCTCCTGTTCCCCGGCGACCGCACCGACCACATGAGCGCCCGTTACTTGATGGACCGCTACCGGCCCGCTCGCGAGAAGGCTGGCCGCCCCGACCTCACGATCCACCACCTGCGTCACACCGCGCTGACCATGGCCGGACAGCATGGTGCGACGGCTGCCGAGCTCCAGGCCCGCGCTGGCCACGCCTCCCAGGCGGCGATGGCGATATACCAGCACGCCACCCTCGACCGAGACCGGCTGCTCGCCGAGAAGATCGGCCAGTCGTACGACGCTTGGCGCGAGTCACGCAGGGACTGACCCTCGGTGATTCCTGCACCAAGCGGGTCCCCCGGATGGCACGAACGGACATGGCGCGTCAGGGCTGATACTGGACTACAGCGAACTATCCGTACGCCCTACCGGGAGTCTCTAGTAGCCCAATTTAGCGCAGGATCGGACCACGTCCCGGTACTCCGCAACCGCGCGGACTTGATGCTGTTTGTGCCGCGGGCGACTTCCCCACATGGCAGCATGTCCGAGTGAACCCGCCGCCCGCCGACACGACTTCTGAGGTTCTCGCCGGGTTCGAGAGCCGGTTCACAGAGTTTGCGGACGCATTCGCGACCGGTCAGTACGTCCTGTGGTTGGGGTCGGGCATCTCGCGAGACCGGATGCCGCCGGTGCCGGACCTCGTACGGGCAGCGGTGGAGCTGCTCCGCTCGAAGATCGATCCCACGGATCCGGACTGTCGGTTCCACGCAGCACTCACCAAGGTGCTGGCGCTCTCGTCGCTTTCGTACGAAACGAAAGCGGCGTTGGACCTCACGGTGCCGGTTGCAGAATGGCCGGTCGAAGGCGACCTCGTGAGGTCCCTGGTCAACAACTACTCCCAGGTTCTGGGCGTTCGAGTCGCAAACGAAGAGCCCGACTACCTAATGTGGACAGGCTTGGACGTGCCGAACACCTACGGCAACCGTGACATCGAACCTGATGTGGAGCACCTCTGCATCGGAATCCTGATGCTCGAAGGTGTCGTCGACTCGGCAGCTACTTCCAACTGGGACGGTCTGGTCGAGAAGGCGGTCCACGAACTTTGCCCAGACGCCGACCAGGTGCTGAGGGTCGTAGTCGACTCTGAGGACTTCCGTAAACCAAATGGACGCAGCGATTTGATCAAGTTCCACGGATGCGCCATCCGAGCGGTCGAGAACCAGGCGAAGTACCGACCGATGCTGATCGCTCAGGAGAAGCAGATCTCCGGCTGGTCGGTGCAGCCGGCGAACGCGTACATGCGAAACAAGCTTCAGGCATTGCTCGGTGAACGCAACACGCTGGTCATCGGCCTTTCGCTGCAGGACGCGAACATGCACACGATGTTCGCCGCATCCGCCCAGGACCTGGGTCGCCACTGGCCGTCCCAACCCCCAGCGCTAGTTCTGAGCGAGCAGACCCTGCAACCGCGTCACGAGATGGCTTTGCAGTTCATCTACGGCGACGACTTCGATGACAACGAGGACGACATCGTCTCCTCTGCCGTCCTCGGCTCCTGGGCCAAGCCGACCCTCTTGGCGCTGGTGCTGTGGACTCTCACCGAGAAGCTGGCCGCGCTGACCGAACATGTCCCCACCCCCGGACTCTCGGAGGCGGACGTCGCCCGTTTGAAGGTCGACCTTCGGATGGCGCGCACGACCTTTGGTTCGCTTGTAGGCGAGAACCCGAGCACGTTCCTCGACGTCCTGATCAGCGCGGTCACCGCAACGCTGTCGATGCTTCGTGTCGGTCGGGCCGCGAACGGGGATCGCACGTACATGCCGTTGACTGTCTCTCCGCTCGCGCGAGCAGTCCAGAGCCCGGACTTCCCGGCAGCGTCACTCGGTCGGTTCGCGATCGCGATGTCGCTGCTCAGCCGCGGGCATCACACGTCTGATTGGGTGGCGGCACCTGAACCCATGACTGGATCGTTCCGCGTCAAGACAGGTGCTAGCGAGCAGAAGGTCTTCGTCGTCCGCGATACGCGCGAGTCGCTGACATTGGAATTGTCTCACGAATTCGATGAGGACGCCGCCGTGGTCGTGATCCACGCAGACCGTCAAGTGCCTCGGTCTACCCGTTCCCCGCGTTCAGCGTACGGCCGCAGCGGCAGCATCGGGATCGGACGGTTCAGCATCGAAGAGCTCCTCGATGATGCGGCCTCAGCCGATGATCTGTATGCGGCGTTCAAGATGGCGGGAGGGTTCAAGTGACGGGCGTGGAGACTGTCCTGGAGGTTCTCGAGAAAGCAGACTTCATCCGCCTAGCGAAGCCGTTGACTGTTGCGGGCGTTGAGTTCGAGTTCGAGGCCGCAGCCCGCGGCACCGGCTCTTCCCACGACCTGGTGGTGGTTGCCTCATCGTCGATGCCGGCCCGTCGCCTGCTGCGCCTGGTCGGAGTGCTAGCCAGGACGCTGGACATGGCCCAATCGCCGCGGCCCGTGACCGTCATCGTCTTGGGGCCGATGGCGGCATCTGACAAGTCCGACCTCGAACGCAGCGCACGAGTCCTGATTCTCGACACCGAAGACCCGACGGCCCAGCAGGTGGAGCGCGCTGCCGCTGTCCTTTTGCCGATCCGGCTGCCGTCCGTGATGGACACCGGAGGCGATCCACTCGGCGAGGTCGTCGCCGCGCTCGGGCCGGATGCAACGGCTGAGCACATGCGTTTTGTAGACGCTGCCGTGGGTGGGCCTGAGCGAGTCCGAACCGTTTTGCGCGATTATGTGGACGCGGTGGTCCCCGAAGGCGAGGACATCGATGACTGAATGGCCATTGAAGAGCCTCGCCGTCAGTGACTTTCGACGGATCGAGGGCACTCGGACGATTCCGTTAGATGCCCCTATCGTCCTCATCCACGGCCCAAACGGCACCGGAAAAACCAGTATCCTCTCCGCGCTCGAGATGGCGCTGACGGGACGCGTTGGATCGATGGCTCGCCAAGATGACCGCTACACGGCTCATCTGCCGTTCACGGGCCAGGAATTTGCGACTGTTCAAGTAGATGTCGCGGAAACGTTGCGTCCTTCTCTCATGGACCGGATGACGGTGGGGGGGAGCCGCGTGGGCGGGGAGCCTGCGCTGAACCGTGAGCTGGCGCGGTTCTTCAACGAGCGCTGCTATCTCGACCAGGCGTCCCTCGGGCGCCTGCTGGAGCTGTATCAGTTGCGCGACGGCAAACAAGAGTCGCTTCTAGCCCGTTTCGTGAACGAACTCCTCGGACTTGAGCACCTCGACGCGTTGCGCAGCGGACTTCATGACGCGACGGACCTTCGGCTCTTGAAGAACCTCGCAACCAACCTGGCCGAGGCCGACAACACCGCGAAGCGCGCGAGTGCCGAACTCAAGCAAGCCTCAGCGGCGCGCGAGAACGCCGGGCGAGAGCTCGAACAAGCCACAGCCGAAGTTGCCCGACTACTGACGGTGACAGGAATCGATGTCGCTGGGGCAAATGTCGACCAGTTGCTGGAGATGGCAGAGAACGGTGCCCGCGTGCCGGAGCCTGTTCTCCCCCATGCCCTAGAGGTTGACCGTGAGCTCGCCGCGCTGCGTGGACGAATCGAAGCCGTAGCTGAGAGGCCAACAAGCCAACGCGTTTTCGATGCGAGAACCGCCTTGGAAGAGGCGGCCGCGGCGAAGGCAGCGTGGCGGGAGCGCAGACAACCTTCCGTGCTCCGGTGGGTCGACGCTGCTTCTTCGGCGGGCATCGATCTGTCGAACGGCTGGCGGGAAGGCCTTGCAGGCGAGTTGACCAAGACGTCCTCGGTCCTTCAACATCAGGACCAACTGCGTCGCGAACAGACCGCGACCGAACAGCTACTTGCGTCGCACCAACGTGACCTCGCGAGTACGGTCGAGCAGCTGGCTACCGCACAGGCCGAAGCCTCAACCCTCGTGGAGGGTCTGGCGACGCTCCGTGAAGTCATCACGGACGACATGTGCCCAGTGTGCGACCGCGACTACGCCGAGCTCCGGATCGGCCACTTAGCCGACCATCTCGACAACAAACTCGCTCGCCTTGCAGAACAAGGCGCCGCGCTCACGACACTGCGCCGCCGACGCGACGAGCTCGCTCAGGAGGTCGACCAGCATGTACAGGCTCGAAATCTGGTCGCAGCGCAACTGCTCGACGCCGAAGGGCTAAGTGCCCTTGAGAGCCGACGCACGCTGCTGGAATCTCTCGACCGGGAACTCGATGAGCTCGATCCGATCATTCACGAAGGCGATGCGGTTGACGCCGCCGAGCGGGACGCTCGAAGCCTCGTCGAGGAACTCGTGACCGCCGACCGCGAGTATGCATACATTGACGCCGAGTTGACCCGGTTCGCTGCCGGTCTCGATACCGCCGTCGACCTCGAGGAGTCGGCCCTGCAGACCTGCCGACGCCTGTCGGAGCTGTCGGCCACCGCGATCGAAGCGTTTCAACTTCACGAGGTAGCTCGCCGCAATCTTGATGAAGGGGCGAGGAGGCTGAACGCGGCCAAGGTCGAGTACGAGCGCCTTACGGCGGTAGTAGCCGAAGGCGTTGAGCGAAAGGCCAAGTGGGAGTCTCGTGTGACGGAAGCGAAGCGGCGCCAACGGGTCGCACGCCAAGTCCATGACGCAGCATCCGCGGCACGCACCACCATCGTGCAACGCGTTTTCACTGAGTCGCTCAACAACGTGTGGGCTGACCTGTTCATGCGCCTGGCTCCCAGTGAGGAATTCATTCCTGCGTTCGGCATCCCGTCAGCCACCAAGACGACGCTTGAAGTTTCCTTGGAGACGAGGCTCCGGAACGGCGAGCCCGGCGGCCCGCCGCAGATGATGCTGTCGGCAGGAAACTTGAACACTGCCGCGCTCTCCTTGTTCATCGCACTCCACCTTGCGGTGGAGCCACGCATGCGGTGTCTTGTCTTCGACGATCCCGTTCAGGCGATGGACGAGGTTCACGTTGCGCAATTCGCCGCACTAATCCGAACACTGTCCAAGCAGCTCAAACGTCAGGTCATTATTGCAGTTCACGAACGAGAACTGTTCGACTACCTCACCCTCGAACTGAGCCCCGCGTACCCGGGTGACACTCTGATAACCGTCGAACTAGGCGATCGCGCCAATGACGAGGACAGCGGAATTCGACACCGCGCATATGTCGAGGATCAGACCATTACCGGCTGAACGCGAGTATCTCGACACGTTTGAACAGCGATGATTCGCGCGGCCACCCGTCGCGGAGCGGCCAGCACCCTCCTCGTAATGATCGGCCCAACTCCTAACGAACGCACGGATCTCAGGCTTCTACCGCCGGCTGCTCGCGCTGTCACGTGCGTCTATCCGCCTCGATCGCCCGCCGGAAGGCGGGATCTGCACCTGAGGTCTGCCCGACTGCAAGTGGCGGCTTATACGGGATGAAGCCGCATGCCGTGGTCCGGCGCAGAACGCCGAGGCAGTCTTGCGTCGACCGAAGGATCACATCGGCTCCTCGACAAACTGCACACCGAAGATTGCACCGGCTGCGTTGTATTGGGCCACGCCAGGGTGGGTCGAATACACGATGAGGACAGAGGGAGGATCGGCAGGGACCTCGTGCGCGGGCCAGATTGCAAAATTCGTCGCCTTGGGGTGAGACAGCAGGCTCAGTTCGCGCCGCACGCCGAGGGCAGCCCGAGCCATCGCTTTACTAAAGTCGCTGTTCTTGCATTCGACGGCTAGGGCGATCACGTCATGCCCCGGGTAACCAGTAGTTCCTGTTGGGACGACTACCACGTCAAGCTCGTGGCGATGGGCGGCCGTTGGGGTACCAGAAGAGTAGGTCTTCGAGTAACTGAAAGTTGCGAACTCGACGTCCGTCCAAACCTCGAATACCGACACGCCGTTCTTTCGCAGCTCGAAGTGAGGGTAGCTCGGGTTGATCGGCCCAGGCGATGACTTTAGGTGAACTTTCGAGCTGCCGATCAAGTGGACTGTGAATCCCTCGTCCACCTCGAGCCGCTGAAGTACCAGGGAGAGGATCCAAGCCTCGTACATCTTCCCAGACGTAAGCGACGGCGCGATGACGCTGGTCGATGGAACTGCTGCGGCATACTTCGCAAAAATCTTATCGGCCGCTGCCTTGGCTTCGGTAAGGGTCAAGTTCATCCGCTTGCCCGATCCTCGCGGACGCGGCTTAGTAGTTCCTCCAGTTCGCCGACGAGCTCGTCCAGAGCAGTAGATCCAACCAACTCAACTGTCCGAATATCGCCGAAAGAGGCGCGGTCTTGATCCTGTATGTCTACAACGATGCCGGTGACCCCGGTCCCGGTCGGCGACTGGAAGTTGCGGTAAACCTCCATGGTTCGGCGCGCTGCCCCAGCGCTCTCCAGAATCATCTCCTGGCGCAGAGCCAACAGGTACGACTCAACATCCTCGCTTGACCCCCGGGAGTCATTCAATCGTTGAGCCTCGACGATCCGGACGTCGAGATCACCGCGGCCCGCGACCTGAAGTGCTACACGGACATGCCTGTAAAAGGCCTCGTAGTCGCCCTGATCCATGAACCCAATCCTCCGGCACCGCCTGCGTCCGCGTCACCACCTTCGGTCGATTTAGCCGCAAATGCCGACTGAGTCTTCACGAACGCGTCGATCCGCCGCGATCCAATCATCGACCGACTTGTCCGACTATCGCCGAGATTCGTCGTCGTACACGGGAGCGGCAGGTCTCGAAGTCACCTGCTTGTCTCAAGCGGCTGCTTCCTCGATAGCGGCCAGGACCTCGCCGATCCACACCCGGACCTGCCTGTAGCCAAGTGCCCGATGGAGGGCTGGCAGCCACCGTAGGGAGGGTCGAGCTGTCGAAGCCCGGCTCCGAGTTCAACTGCTTCTCAACAAAGGACCCGCATCGTCTTTCCTGCGCTCGAGCACGTTGCGCTACAGCCGGAGGTCTCGGCGAGATGGATATCTATGGTGCCGTCGGTGGGCAGGGTCAAGTCCTCGTAGTGGTGGGCGCTGCGTGCTCCTCGATGAGGTGTCAGGCGGTCAGCCCGGGGGTGATCACGTCAGCTTCTCATCGCTCACACGCCGACCGGCGACGTGAGCAAGAATTCGGTGCGCCAGACCGCCGCGTTTCGGCTCGCATCCGGGCGGGCGAGGTCTGGCACGATCGATAGCATGACCTCGAACGCGGGAGACTTCAGCCCTGAGCTCTTCGACCTGCTCCAGACGCACCTCTCCGCGGGGCAGGTCGTACACACGTTGGGGGATCACCGGCCGAACCGCATCGTCGCGATCTCCGAGGCTGGACTGAGCGTCGAGACCGAGAAGACTCGGGCTGCCGCCATGGGCCCCCAGCTCGTGCCAGCTTGGATGTTCGAGGCGGCGTGGAAGCGATTGGTCGGGCGAGGCCGCCTGACCAACGCCGAACTGGTGTCGTCGGACGATCTCAACGTCAAGCGCTCGTCGGTTGTCTGCGCCGTGCTGGCCGAGCTGCCTGAGGTGAGCGTGACCACCAAACCGATCGTTCTGACCTATCAGAACTGATGCGTGCCCCCGGCTACCAAACCGACGGCTCGAGTCGGGCCCGGCTTCTAGAGTCGCACCATGGCTCGAGGCGACACCGAGAACGCGTTCTTGGCCGCGGCTGCCGAGGACGGTATCCGGTTGGTCCGGGCCCGCGTCCCGTGGATCAATCAGCGAGGCCACTTCGGTCTGCCTCCCGAAGCGGCCTCCGCGATCGAGCCGATGTCTCAGATCTTCACTTCTCTCGACGGCATCGCCGCGGAGCAATCGGCCAAGCGACTCACCTCGTTGCCGGGGGACTTCCTGCACCCGGACTCAGGGACGTTCATCGAGATTGACGAGCACCAGCACTTCACCACCTGGCGCCTGGCAACGCTGGGTCTCTACCCCCCGGACGTCGACCTTGGGTTCGATATCGGTGAGTACCGCGAGCTCTGCCGCATCTGGTCGTTCAAGGCCGACCGCTACCGACCGGGCAAGCCGGCCGTGGGCTTCGGCGCAGGTGGACGTCAGCGTCAGCGGGCCTACAACGACGCGCTCCGCGACCTTGCAACCCCCGCGATGGGGTTCAACGGCGTCGTACGCGTCGCGGCACCCGAGCGAGATGGTGAGGCTGCCTACCTTCGGGTGCGCGATCGGCTCGCCCATCTCCGAGATTAAGCTCGTACGGCCGCACCCATCTCCCGGGGAGCGGGCCGTTCCCTGACGTCGACGCGCTCGGACCACCAGTTTTATGGCACATCGACAGAAACCTGGCGCCGCACAGCGTTTCCGCCGGCCTCTGTAGCGAACTCAGGCACGAGTTCTGATCCCGTGACAGGTCGCGGCTCACCAGTCCTTGGCCGACGGCACGGGCCGCATCATCGCTTCCAAGTCGTCGGTCTTGATGCGGATCGTCTTGCCGCAGCGGTAGGCGCGCAGCTCACCGGCGGCGATCTTGCGACGGATGGTCTTGGCGGACAAGCTCACCCAGACGGCAGCGCCCGTGATGCTCAGCCAGCGCGGACGCTCCTCCGCGGACCCCGCAGCGGCGGTCATCTCACTCCCCTGCCTTGAGGAAGCGGCGCAGCTCGGCGACGGTCGTGTAGAGACGTCCGTTGCCGTTGAAGCGCCACCAGCGTGGACCGCGCCTGAGGCGACGCCATTCGCGGACGGTGCGCTGCGGCGTACGGATGAAGGCGCAGAACTCCTCGAACATGAGGATGTGGTTGTCGTACCACTCGTCGGGGACGCCCAGCGGCTTGATGCTCATCGATGACTCCCTTGGGTTGACGAGCGACCGACGTCGGCCGCTCCAGTCACCTATGTGCGATAGGCGGTTCGCAGCGATCAGGTCCGAGCAGCGATGTCAGCGACCGACGCCCCGGACACGTTGCTGAGCACCTGTTGTCGGCCGAATCTCGGATCGGTCGCGCCCGAGCGGCCTCGGCGCTGGGGTCCAGGATTCGTCGGGGAGACGGGTGCCATAGCGGTCGATGTCCTCGTCGACTCGGGTCGCGGCGTGGCCAGGGCCGAGGTCGGCGCGGTCGCGGCCGAAGACCTCGATCCACTGCCGGCGTGCGTCGTCGAGGGTGTCGGCGACGAGGTGGGCGACGTTGTTGTGGCGGCCGCGGGTCATGGCGACGTACGCCGCGGCGGCACCGGTGTGCTCGCCGACGACGAGGTGGGCGAAGTCGACGGTCTGGCCCTGGGCGCCGAAGGCGGTGGTGGCGAAGGCGAGCTCGACGTGGTCGCTGACGTAATCGCGAGGCAGCGTTCGTTGTCCGCCGTGACCGACGACGAACAGGCCGCCGTCGTCACCGATGCCGGCGACGGTCCAGACGTCGCGGTTGGCGACGCCGAGGTCGCGGTCGTTGCGCCGGGTGGCGACGCGGTCGCCGAGTCCGATCCGTTCGCCGCGCCGGGTGACGGGCTCACCGACGTGCTCGCCGTCGGGCTGTCGCCTGTCGCGGATGGCGGCGTTGATGTCCGCGACCTGTTCACGGGTGTCGGCGATGATCAGTTCGTCGCCGCGGGCACCGGTGTCGGCGACGGCGGCGGTGCGTTCGACGACGCTGGCGTGCACGACGATCTGCCCGCGTTCGAGGAGGGCGTCGAACACGGCGGCGGGGTGTTCCCCGGTGCGCATCAGGAGGCTGAGGTCGGCGTACGTCTCGTCGCTGAAGCGGTGGACGGACTCGAGCTCGAAGTGCGCCTCGGGCGGCGCCCATCGGACGGCGAGGTCGAGGACACCGCCGCGGCCGACGGCGGGGAGCTGGTGGCGGTCGCCGAGAAGCGCGATGGTGACACCGGCGTGGTCGGCGATCGCGAAGAGCGCGCGGGCGGTGTCCTGGTCGAGCATGCCGGCCTCGTCGACGAGGAGTACGTCGCCGGGGAGCAGCCGCGCTCGTGCGTCGGGCGCGGCGTCGACGCGTGACCAGCGGCCGTCCTCGTCCCACCGGAAGCCGTGTTGGTGGATCAGTTTCGCGGCTGAGAAGGCGTCGGCGCCGACCTGTTGCTGTGCGGCTTGGGCAGCCTTGAGGGTGGGGGTGACGACGACGAGGCGACGGTCCTGGAGCTCGAGCGCGCGGTGCGCGGCGGCGAGGGTTGTGGTCTTGCCGGTGCCGGCGGCTCCTTCGATGACGAGTGTGCCGGCGCGGCCGGCGAGTGCGCCGACGACGTCGCGTTGTGCGGCGTCGAGCTGCCCCCCGCGGACGGTGACGGGCTCGACCGGTTGCAGTGCGCGGGCGGCGATGGCGTCGATGAGGTCGGCCTCGACGGCGAGGACGTGGTCGGAGGTGAGGTTGCGGATGTGGTCGGGGACGTCGGTTCGGTCGCGCAGGGTGCGGCAGGTGCTGACAGCTCTAGCGGTGATGTCCCCAGCGAGCTCGACGCGTGCGGGTCGCTCGGCGACGAGTCCGATGGAAGCGATGACCTTCTCAGCCTCGCCGCGGAGGTCGGCGGCGTTCCAGGACGATCGCTTGGAACCGAGTCGGGTGACGATGAGTTCGGCGACGGCGTCGCGTCGTACTTGGCCGATCGTCGCCGCCTTCGCGACGGATGGTTCATTGGGAGGTCGGAAGCCGAGGTCGTGGAGTTCGTCGTTCCAGCGCCGGACGAGGTCGGCGCCGTCGGCGGGTGCGACCTTGTCGGGGCGGGCGTCGGCCCAGGCGCGTCGGTCCCACGAGCGGCGCAGCTTCGGTCCCGGCTCGTGCCCGGGGTTGTCGGCGCGCCACTCGGCTTCGTAACGGTCGACGTTGCGGCCGATCTGCGAGGCGCGCTGGCTGAACCGTCCGGCGTACGGCGTGAGCTCGTTGATCTCGCCGGCGTCGTCGAGGGTGTAGCCGCGGGCGGCGAGTGCGGCACGGAACTGCGGGTCGCACATGACGGCGGCGTGGCCGATGCCGTTGAGCGCCTCGATGGAGTCGACGACGCCGACGGAGTGGAGGCCGCGCCACGCGCCGCGCGCGAACACGCGGGCGTTGATCTGGAGGTGGAGGTGTCGGTGCGGGTCGCCGGCGCGGGAGGTGTAATGCCGGACGAGCGCGGCATCGATCTTCTCAACCGGCACTTGGACCTGTCGACCGCGTGGTCCGATGCGCGTCGTCGCGTGCTGTGCGACCCAGCTGATGACCTCGCCGGCGGCGCGCGTCTGCGCGTCCTCGTAGGCGTCGGCGATGTCGGGATGGAGCGCGGCGGCGAGCGACCAGGTCTTGGGTCCGTTGACGACGACCTCGACGAAGCGGAGCGCGTGGTCGTCGTCGCGCAGTCGACCCTTCGCCTGGCCGGTGGCGAGGTCGTACCCGGCGACCCAGCGCTCGTAGCTGGCGCCGTCGAGGTCGCCGCATCGTTCGGTGCGCACGCCATCGTCGCCGACGACGACCGAGTAATGCTCGGCGACGCCGGTGCCGTCGGCGAGGTAGTAGTCGTCGGCGCGGGAGTGGTCGGCCTCGACGTAGGAGCGCGCGGCGGCTGCGGACCCGCGGTAGAACTTCACTCCACCGTGCATGATGTGGCCGTCACCGCCCGTCACGTCTCGTCAAAGGCCCCTGAAATGACGCTGGTCCGTCCCCGGGGGGACGGACCTTCTACGGAACTTCGTAGCATGCGTGCCGCTGCTTTGAGAGGGCTGGGGAGGGCGTCGACCTTGGTCTATTCAGGCTTCGTCAACGGACGTCAATGACGATCCGATCGACGGCTTGGATGAGCGCGCCGGACGGACCCTTTCAGAGGCTCAGGGAGTGGGCCAGGAGTGGGTGCGTGATTCGACGAGCCGCCGGATTGCCCATGCGGCAGAGTGGTCCTTCGAGCGAAGGATGGCCTCAACCGGACGGCCATCAAGGACATCGAAGACCGCGATGCGAGCCAACCGAATACCTGGAAGAAGGTCTTTCACAGCGTCGTAGAAGGCACGTTGGCGCCACCGCGGCGACCCCACACCGATGAAGTCTCCCGGCGCGGATGCTGTGCCGAAGAAGCGGGGTGCGGATGCGTTGGTCCAGCGCCCGCCCGAGATGAACTTCCGTGCGAGGTCGGCCTCATGAACATGCGAATAGTCGCGATAGGCACTCACCCACGGGAGGCCTTCGGCCCAGGGAAATGACAGCGTCGTTGCGCGGTACCGGTTGAAGTGTTGCTCCTCGTCAAGCTCGACGATGAGGGGGCCATCGTTGGTGGAAACACAAAGATCGAACGCGCCGGGCCGTGCTTGATGCAGCATGTCTGGGTTCCCATTCAGAGCCCGATAGACCTCGTTGATCCGGACTCTCGCGACGTCGGGAACTTCGTTGATCCTCGGCCTCGGCGGTCGCTCAGCGGCTATGAGGCCGCCCGCTTCCAGCAACTCGGAGAGCGCTGTGGCACGAGCGCCCGTCCGCGTCATCGGTCATCCTGAGCTGCTGGCGTTGCGGCCTCCAGGGCAGCTGTCACGGCTTCGAACTCGGCAAGTGCGGCCGTCAGGTCCTCGACAATCTCCCGGGCAATCACCTCGGGCGCTGGAAGGTTGTCCATGTTCTCGAGCGACTCATCGCGAAGCCAGGTGATGTCGAGATTGACCTTGTCACGTGCGATCAGCTCGTCGTAGCCGAAGGACCGCCAGCGGCCGTCCTCGCCGCTCTCGACCCGCTCGTCCCGCACCTTGCTCGGAAGGTACCACTCGACGAACTCGTCGAGGTGGTGGCGCCGCAGTGGGTTCTGTTTCAGCGTGAAGTGCTGATTGGTCCGCAGGTCGTAGACCCACAGCTTCTTCGTCCACGGCTCCTCCGACGCCGGCTTCTTGTCGAAGAACAGCACGTTGGCTTTCACGCCTTGGGCGTAGAAGATGCCGGTCGGAAGCCGCAGCATGGTGTGCAGGTCGAAGTCGGCCAGGAGCTTGCGGCGCAGCGTCTCGCCGGCGCCGCCCTCGAAGAGCACGTTGTCGGGGAGGACAACGGCCGCACGGCCGTTGATGTCCAGGATCGTCATGATGTGTTGCAGGAAGTTGAGCTGCTTGTTGGATGTCGTGACGACGAAGTCCTGCCGCTCGATCTCGGTGTCCTCACGCACCTCACGACCATCGGCGCCGACCATGGTCAGCGACGACTTCCGGCCGAACGGCGGGTTGGAGAGGACGACCGACCAACGCCTGCCCGGGTCAGCGATGAGTGCGTCCCGAACGTCGATGAGCGACTCACCGTCGGCGGAGCCGATCCCATGCAACAAGAGGTTCATCGCAGCAAGGCGAGCCGTGCCGTCGACGAGCTCATAACCGTTGGCGAACCGGTCACGGAGGTTATCGCGCTGGGTCGGTGTGAGGTGCTCAGCGTCCTTGGAGGCGTACTCGTGGGCGACGAGGAGGAAGCCACCGGTGCCACAGGCCGGGTCGACGACAGTGTCATCCGGCGTCGGCTGGATGACGTCGACGATCGCGTGGATCAAATCTCGCGGAGTGAAGTACTGCCCGGCTCCCGAGCCCTTGTCGGAAGCGCCCTTGGACAGCAGCTGTTCGTAGGCATCGCCCTTGATGTCGGTTCCGGAGGCCGACCACTGCTCCTGGTCGATGAGATCGACGATGAGCCGCTTAAGCTTGGCCGGGTCTTGGATCCGATTCTGTGCCTTGCGGAAAATCGTGCCGAGCGTCCCGGGCTGCTGCGCGAGACCGACGAGGATGCGGGTGTACTCGAACTCGAGTTGCGTGCCTTCGGCGTCGAGCAGCTTCTGCCACGAGTACTCCTCGGGCACGATCTGCTGCGGCTTCAACTTTCGGGTCGCTCGTTCGTGCGCCATCTTGAGGAACAACAGGTACGTCAACTGTTCGGTGTACTCGATGACGCCAACGCCGTCGTCGCGCAGGACGTTGCAGTACGACCAAAGTTTGTCGACCAAGCGGCGACTGTCGATGCCGCTCACTGCGACTCCGGAGCGCGGTCGACCACGAGCAGCGGGCGCAGCGGCATCAACTCACGCCAGCGCGCTGGCAGCTGGTGGTAGTGCTCCAGCGTGAGGCGGGTGATGTCGGCCCCGCCGAAGAGACGGAGGTTCTGACGCTCTCGTTCGAGGTCGACCGCATCCTTGCTGAAGGTCCCGAGCGTCACGAACAACCCGACCTCGCCGGCGGAGAGCGTGCCGATCAGTTGCTGCACGTCGGGACGGCCCCGGCTTGCCGTGGTGTGCTTGCACTGCACCTTGATCAGTGGGGGCTCCAGCCCGAGCGGGTCCTTGTGCGCGAGTACGTCCACGCCGCCGTCGGCGCTGAACTGGGTGACCCGCGCCTGGTAGCCCATCGCCCGGAGCAGGTCCGCGGTGAAGTGCTCGAACTGCTCATCGCTGATCTCCTTGTGGAGCACCTTCACGATGAAGTCGCGTGTGTGCTGCTCGATCCGGTCGGCGTTCGGCTCGTCCTCAACCGCAGCCGCGGTTTCGTCAGACGGAACGACCACCTGGGGCACCGCAGCCTCGAAGGATTCGTCAGACGCCGCGTCGAGGAATTGTCGAAAGATGTCCGCGTGCTTGCGCACCCTGAACAGGGTCACGGCCGAGCCGATCTCGTAGAGGGCTGCCTGCGGGAACAGCCCACGCGCGACTCCCGTCTTGAGCCACCTGACCTTCCGCCGGTGCGGGTGTCGCGAAACCTGAGCGTCGTACTCGTAGTCGCCCTCGATGACGCCGAAGTTCAGTGTGCTGTCCGGCTTGTAGGGGGCGATGACCAGGTCGCCCACCTTCATTTCGAAGCCGAACCGGTATAGGACTCCAGTCCAGACGGGAACGGCTCCGGGCTTGATGGCCGGGAACGTCCGACGGACCAGGTCCTTGAGCCGTTCGCGGTCATCGCCGATGGTGTGGAGGTCCGGAATAG
This sequence comes from Nocardioides sp. S5-5, assembly GCF_054954065.1. NCBI lineage: Bacteria > Bacillati > Actinomycetota > Actinomycetes > Propionibacteriales > Nocardioidaceae > Nocardioides > Nocardioides sp. S5-5. The sequence continues at coordinate 24,846 of NZ_CP199913.1, read as the reverse complement.
CCTCCCAACCGATGGAGATGAAGCCCCTCTCGACCAACTCGGCTCCGAGCGCGTCGTTGTGGATGCCCCACATGGTGGTGCTCATGCGTCGATCATCTCCTCGACTTTAGAGAGTTCACTCATCACGCCAGGCAGGCGCCCCAGGAAAGCGGCAGTCAGGAGTGAGCGTCGGAGAACCGCGCCCCGGTGCGCGGCCTTTCCCAACTCCTCCTCGAGCTTCGCCGCGGAGACGTCGACCTCCGCGACACGGCGTGCGAGCTCTTCACGCTCTGCGGCGGGTGGAACCGGGATCTCGATCGCCTTCACCAGGGTGAGATTGAGATTGGGCTGGACACCGCCCGCTGCCAACCGGCGAAGACCAGCGTAGTTGCCGTCGAGAACGAGGCGAACCCAAGGTCGAAGTGTGGGGTCGTGAAGCGTCACAGAGGCGCACGCCTGATTCGTGGTGGCGTCAATGGCGAGCTCTGCGGCGGTTCCGCGAGTCTTTCCCTCGCCGTACATCGCAATGAGTAGCGAGCCCGCGGGGACTACCTTCAGCGTGGTCTGCTCCAATGCCTGTTCGGTGACGAAGTTCTTCGCGTTTGTGATACGTCCCTGATGCAGGTCACCGCTGGTAATCCAAGGAATCGTTCCACCTTCGTAGAACGCCTTGTTTCCGCGAAGTGGCGTCATCCCGCTACCAATCCTCGCCAGGTCACCCAAGCGGTGGATCGTCACGCCCTCGGTCACCTTGGCCTCCGCGATTGCGGCGGCAAGCGCGACCTCCCGCAACTTTCCGAGTCGTCTCGCTGAGGTGCGAATTCCTGCCTCAGCGGCGTCGAGGCGGGAGAGGTGGTCTTCGACGATGGCGACGATACGGCGCTGCTCGCGGAGATCTGGCCACCGCAGCCGAGTATCGGCGAACCGCTTGGACGAGATCTCTTTGAAGGTCGTCCCACTCGCCCGAGCTTCAAGGTCGGGCCTCGCAGCTACCAGATACCAATAAAGATACTTCGAGTCGATCGTGTCGGGCGGAACGGCCGTCTTGCACCCTTGATTGGTACACATTTCGGTGCCGGCGATGGCAACGTAGCCCACAGGTGCGCGCGAGCTGACGATCACCGATCCGGCAGGGAACAATCGCGCGCTACACGATTCGTAGCCAGCCTGGCTCAGCGAGCGTTCACCTGCGGTCAACGTCTGTGATCGGTCCTTCGATAGGTCATTCGGCGTGATCCAGCGGATCTCACCACCCCAGTACTCGGGAACTCCCGTCTTCGGAGTCGCGCCTGACGCAATCCGGCACACCTCGCCAAGCGAAGCCTCCTGCCAGCCTTCGGGAAGAGTCACGCGGTGAGCTCCCGATTGAGTGCATCGATGAGCTCGCCAGCCTGGTCACCAAGGTCTCGCAGTACACCGTCGACACCACCACGTTCGGTGAACGGAGCTTCGTCGAGGTCGTCGACTGAAATGCCCGCGGAGGCTGCGATGACGGCGACCATGCGGTCGAGCCACCACCTCTCCGTCTCGGTGAACGTAACGCCCGCCTGTCCCTGCTGGGTGAGCCAGGCGACGTACCTCTCCTGAACTCGATCAGCGTAGGGGACGAGCTCATCGTCAACGCCAACGGTGAAGCGCAGCAGCGAGACGAGGTCGGTGAGGGAGTGACGGGTTCGAGTCCCGTTACTCCCTCGGTAGTTCGCCCCGAGTGCGACGTAGGCGTCCCAGATGAAGTCGGGCGTCCAGTTGTAGGGCGGCCGAGAGATGCGATCTGCGAGCTCCTGGATATCCGGGAAGGCGATACGGCGTTCCTTCGACTCCTGAATCACTTGAATGGCGGTGATCTCGGCGCGATGCTCCTCGAGGTAGGCCTTCCACGACTCGATGGTGGCCTTGGCTCGGTCTGTGTCGACCACGCCGTACGCATCGACCAGGGTGTCGGAGCTGACCTCGTCGATGACTCGGTCGTGTGCTCGGCGCAGCTCGATAATCCGAGTGCGGAGGTCGGGGTTTGCCGCGATCGGCTCAATGGCCGCATCCAGCAGGTCCTGGATGATCTCGACAGGATCGATCGACGGGTTTCGCTCGATCAACTTGGCCTGCTTGTCGGGGTCGACGGCGTCGACCAGCGCGCGGACGATGGTGCGGAGCGGCTGGCCGGCAACGCCGTCGAGCTCGGTGCGCTCTTCCGGGGCGAGCTGAGCTTCCAAAGCGGACAGGCGTGAGGCGAGAGTTGCGGTCTCAGCCTCGGTCAGGTTGAGGGTGGCGGCCTTGTCGAGGAGCTGCTTGAGGCTGATCGACTTGTCGCGGTTGAGTGGCGGCTCGACGTACTCGTGCTCGGTGACGCCGACTGCGTCGACGAGGACGAAACGGGTCTTGTTCTCCGCGTCCGGGGTGACGCCCTGGAAGGTGGCTTTGTCGATGGTGCGGGCGCCGCGACCCTTCATCTGCTCGAAGTACTGCGCCGAGCGGACGTCGCGCATGAAGAACACGCATTCCAGCGGCTTCACGTCCGTGCCTGTGGCAATCATGTCGACGGTTACCGCAATGCGAAGGGTCGGGCTGGTGCGGAAGGCCTGGAGCTGGCCCTTGGGGTCTCGGGCGTTGTAGGTGATCTTCGCGGCAAAGTCGTTCCCCTTGCCGAAGACCTCGCGGACGGTGGTGACGATCTCCTCGGCGTGTGCGTCGTCCTTGGCGAAGATGAGTGTCTTGGGCACCGTAAAGCGGCCGGGGAAGATCTCGATGAACAGCCGGTCGCGGAACGTCTCCAGGACCAACCGAATCTGGGACTTCGCGGTGACCGCTCGGTCGAGCTGCTTGCCGGTGTACTCCAGGTCCTCGTCGAGCTCCTCGAGCCGCTCGGCACGAGTACGGCGGTCGACCTTGGGCACGATAGTGCCGGCCTCGATCACCGACCCCTGCTCGCTGATCTCGGTCTTGATCCGGTAGACGTCGAAGTCGACGTTGACGCCGTCGGCGACCGACTGAGGGTAGGTGTATTCCGAGACGAGGTTCTGCCGAAAGAAGCCGAAGGTCTGCTTGCCCGGTGTCGCCGTGAGGCCGACGACGTGGGCGTCGAAGTACTCCAGCACGCGGCGCCACACGCCGTAGATGCTGCGGTGAGCCTCATCGACGATGACCAGGTCGAAGGCCTCCGGTGGGAGTTCTGGGCTGTAGCCGACCTCGACGGGAGCCTCGGGGACGAAGTCGTCGATCCCTTGGTCGTCGCCCTCGGGGACCTCTTCGTTCTTCAGGACCTTGAACACCCGCTGAATCGTGGAGATCGCGACCTTGGTGGAGTCAGGCATGCCGCCTCGGTTGAGCTTGGCGACGTTGTAGAGCTCGGTGAATCGGCGGCCATCGTCAGGCGTGCGGTAGTTCTGGAACTCCGCGAGCGTCTGCTCGGCGAGGTTGTTGCGGTCGACCAAGAACAGGATCCGGTTGAAGCCGCCCCACTTCAGCAGCCGGTAGGACTGGGTAACGGCGGTATAGGTCTTGCCAGCGCCCGTGGCCATCTGAACGAGGCTGCGGTCGAAGCGCTGCTCGGCGAGGCTCTTCTCGATGCCGTTGATCGCGGTGATCTGTGCGGGCCGCAGTGGAGCGATGTCCAACTCGGGAAGGTTGCGAATCCTCCCGCGCCATGTCGCGGTGTCGGGGTCGTCGTTGGCTGCTCGGATGGTTCGGGCGAGTGTTCCGGGTTTCGGGAAGTTGAAGATCGCCCGGGCTCGCGGCTCGGGATCAAAGCCGTTGGTGAAGTGGGTCTCGCCACCGGACGCCTCGAAGACGAACGGAAGTCGGCCGTCGGTGGTGAGCGCCTTGAGGCGTACGTCGGCCGGTAGGCCTTCGGCATACATCGCCGACTGCCACTCCACCCCCGATAGTGGCGTTCCCTGAGGCTTGGCCTCGATCACACCGACGACGGCCTTGTCGACGTAGAGCAGGTAATCGACCCGGCCGTGACCGGGCTTCATCACGACCTCCCGGACGGCGACGCCGTGGCCGGCGAAGAGATTGAGGTCCTTCTTGTCCTGGACCACCCAGCCGGCAGCCTCGAGCTGCTGATCGATGAGCACGCGAGCGCGCTGCTCAGCGGCGAGCCGATGTGCTTCATCCGAGGGGCTCATGATCCAGCAGGCTATCGAGAGGTCGACGGCGAGACAGCGGTTTGGCGACGGATCGCTGGATCCTCTCGACAGGCTCGCTGGATTCCTTTCCCCCTACAGTCCCCCTAGCGCCAAATCTCGAACCGAACCAGAGCACTCTTGAAATGAAAGAAACCGCAGGCTGACCTGCGGTTTCTCTGGTGGAGCCTACGAGACTCGAACTCGCAACCCCCTGCTTGCAAAGCAGGTGCGCTACCAATTGCGCCAAGGCCCCTCTTCCCGGGCGTCTCGTGACGGTCGCTGCGCGACCTCCTCGACGTCCGGGTGGATTCAGTTCTTGGGAAGCGTGTCGGTGGCCTCGGCCCACAGGGCCTGCTCGGCCTTGCTCTCCTGGAGCTTCTTGCCGGCGAGGATGACGCCGACGAGCCCGAAGATCGCGAGAAGAATCTTCTTCATGAACCGCTCCTCCTTCGAAGAAGCCCCGGTCCGCGGGGTGCGCGGCCGGGGCTTTCCGTGGGCCTAAGAGGACTTGAACCTCTGACCCCCACATTATCAGTGTGGTGCTCTAACCGTCTGAGCTATAGGCCCGGGTGACTCGCTGCTCTGGGTGGAAGCCCCGCGGCAGCAAGCCGAGGACAGACACTACCGGAGCGGGCGAGCGGGCGACAAAACGGGGCGGCGTCTGTACGCCCTCGCCCAGCGGCCGGCCTACTCGACGAACTCCGTCGGCTCAGGCGTCCTCGGCGAGGGTGATCTCGACGCCGCCGAGGAGGGCGGCGGACATGTTGTAGAGGAAGGCGACGAGGGTGGCCGCGGCGGTGATGAGGACGACGTCGATGGCGGCCACGAGCATGGTGAAGCCGAGGACGCGGCTGGTGCCGACATAGTCCTCGATCCGGAAGGAGGCGACGTCCTCGCCGCCGATGCCCTCCTGGATCGTGGAGTTGATCGAGTCCCAGACGCCGGCGGCGCCGAGGACCTGCCACACCATCGCCACCGAGACCACGGTGACGACGGCGAAGGCGATGGACAGCAGGAACGACGTCTTCATGACCGACCAGGGGTCGACCCGGGTCAGGCGCAGGCGGGCGCGGCGGGGGGTGCGGCCGCGGACCGCCGCCCCCGGACCAGGTACGGCGCCCGGCACAGCCGGCGGGACGGGCCCGGACGCGGAGGGCGCCGAGGGGGCGCCGGCAGGGCGGCCTGCGGCGGCCGCCGGCCGGACCACGGTGTCCTCGACGCGCTCGGTCATCAGCTCTCACTCTCTTCCCCGGGCGTCTCGTGACGGCCGTGGCCGGCCTCCTCGACGTCCGGGGCGCTGTCGGATCCCTCGATTGTGGCATCCGGATCCTGAACCGGCGATTCCGCCGATCCCTCACCGACGGCCTCGCCACCGCCGGCAGCGCCCTCCTCGTCGCCCTCCTCGTCGGTGTCCTTCGCCTCGACGGAGCGGGTGACGACGGCGACCGAGTCGCTGTTCTTGAGCTTCACGAAGGTCACGCCCTGGGTGGAGCGCCCGGTGGGCCGGAAGTCCTCGTTGATGGGGCTGCGCACGACCTGGCCGGACTGGGTGATGGACAGGACCTCGTCGCCGTCCACGACGATGAAGGCACCGACCAGCGAGCCGCGTTCCTCGTTGGCGAGCGCCATCGCCTTGATGCCGGTGCCGCCGCGACCCTGGGACTTGTACTCGGCGATCCGGGTGCGCTTGGCGTACCCGCCGTCGGTGATGGTGAAGACGTACTGGATGTTCTCGTCGCTGTCCTCGTGGGCCGCGTCCGCGGCGCGGATCGCCGTCATCGACAGCACCGCGTCGTTCGCGATCTTGAACTTCATGCCTGTGACGCCGGACGTCGCCCGGCCCATCGGCCGCAGCTGGTCGTCGTCCGCGTGGAAGCGGATCGACTGGCCCTTGCGCGAGACCAGCAGGATGTCGTCGTCGCCACTGACCAGCTCGGCGCCGATCAGCTCGTCGTCGTCGTCGCGGAAGTTGATCGCGATGACGCCGGCCTGGCGGGGGCTGTTGTAGTCGCCGAGGCGGGTCTTCTTGACCAGGCCCTTCTTCGTCGCGAGGACGAGGTACGGCGCCTGCTCGTAGTCGCGGATCGCCAGCACCTGGGCGATCGACTCGTCGGGCTGGAACGACAGCAGGCCGGCGACGTGGCCGCCCTTCGCGTCGCGGGAGGCCTCGGGCAGGTTGTAGACCTTGGTGCGGTAGACCCGACCGGCGGTGGTGAAGAACAGCAGCCAGTGGTGGGAGGTGGTCGAGATGAAGTGGTCGACCACGTCGTCGCCGCGCAGCGAGGCGCCGCGCACGCCCTTCCCACCGCGCTTCTGGGTGCGGTACTGGTCGGCCCGGGTGCGCTTGGCGTAGCCGCCGCGGGTGATCGAGACGACCTGGTCGTCGTCGGGGATCAGGTCCTCCATGGACATGTCGCCGGCGGCCGCGATGATCTGGGTACGCCGGTCGTCGCCGTACTTCTCGACGATCTCGCCGAGCTCGTCGATGACGATCTGCCGCTGGCGCGCGACATTGGCGAGGATGTCCTTGAGGTCGGCGATCTCGAGCTCGATCGCGGCGAGGTCGTCGATGATCTTCTGGCGCTGCAGGGCGGCCAGCCGGCGCAGCTGCATCTCGAGGATCGCGTCGGCCTGGAGCTCGTCGACGTCGAGCAGCTCCATCAGGCCCTGCCGCGCCTCGGCGACGTCGGGCGAGCGCCGGATGAGCGCGATCACCTCGTCGAGCATGTCGAGCGCCTTGACGAGACCGCGCAGGATGTGGGCCCGCTCCTCGGCCTTCCGCAGCCGGAACTCGGTACGACGGCGGATCACGTCGACCTGGTGCTCGACCCAGTTGCTGATGAACTGGTCGATGCTCAGCGTCCGCGGTACGCCGTCGACCAGGGCCAGCATGTTGGCCGAGAAGTTGGTCTGCAGCTCGGTGTGCTTGAGCAGGTTGTTGAGGACCACCCGGGCGACGGCGTCGCGCTTGAGCACGATGACGATGCGCTGGCCCACCCGCGAGGAGGTCTCGTTGCGGACGTCGCTGATGCCCTGCACCTTGCCGGCGTCGGCGAGCTCGGCGATCTTCACGAGCAGGTTGTCGGGGTTGACCATGTAGGGCAGGTCGGTGATCACCAGGACGGTGCGACCGGACTTGTCCTCGTCGACCTCGATGATCGCGCGCTGGGTGACCGAGCCGCGGCCGGTGCGGTAGGCCTGCTCGATGCCCTCGCGGCCCACGATGAGCGCGCCGTTGGGGAAGTCGGGGCCCTTGATCCGCTCGATGAGGGCGTCCTGCAGCTCCTCGCGGGTGGCGTCGGGGTGCTCGAGCGCCCAGGTGGCGCCCTGGGCGACCTCGCGCAGGTTGTGGGGCGGGATGTTGGTCGCCATGCCGACCGCGATGCCGGCCGAGCCGTTGACCAGCAGGTTGGGGAACCGGGCCGGCAGGATCGTCGGCTCCTCGGTCTTGCCGTCGTAGTTCGGGGTCATGTCGACGGTGTCCTCGTCGATGTCCCGGACCATCTCCATGGCCAGCGGCGCCATCCGGCACTCGGTGTACCTCATGGCCGCGGCCGGGTCGTTGCCCGGCGAGCCGAAGTTGCCCTGGCCGCTGACCAGCGGGTTGCGCATCACCCACGGCTGGGCGAGGCGGACCAGGGTGTCGTAGATCGCCGAGTCGCCGTGGGGGTGGTAGTTACCCATCACGTCGCCGACGACGCGGGCGCACTTGTTGAAGCCGCGCTCGGGGCGGTAGCCGCCGTCGTACATGGCGTAGAGGACGCGGCGGTGGACCGGCTTCAACCCGTCGCGCACGTCGGGCAGCGCGCGGCCGACGATGACCGCCATCGCGTAGTCGATGTAGGAGCGCTTCATCGACTCCTGCAGGTCGACGGGCTCGATCCGCCCGCCGCCGAAGCCGTCGCCCGGGTTGCTCTGCGTCTCAGTCACGATTGCTCTCTCTGAGTTATTCTACGTCTGTCTAAGAAGATCGGTAGAGATCCGGATACATCGCCAGAGGTCTCGAGACGGTCGCCGCGCGACCTCCTCGAGCACCGACTCAGATGTCGAGGAACCTGACGTCCTTGGCGTTGCGCTGGATGAAGGAGCGGCGCTGCTCGACGTCCTCGCCCATCAGGATCGAGAAGATCTCGTCGGCCTGGGCCGCGTCCTCGAGGGTGACCTGCAGCAGCACCCGCTGGTCGGGGTCGAGCGTGGTGTCCCACAGCTCGTCGGCGTTCATCTCGCCCAGACCTTTGTAGCGCTGGATCGGTGCGTCCTTGGGCAGCTTCTTGCCCTGCTCGAGACCGTCGCGCATCAGCGCGTCGCGCTCGGCGTCGGAGTAGACGAACTCGTGCTCGTGCGGCTTGTTCCACTTGATCCGGTACAGCGGCGGCTGCGCGAGGTAGACGTGCCCGGCCTCGATGAGCGGGCGCATGAACCGGAACAGCAGGGTCAGCAGCAGCGTGTTGATGTGGTGGCCGTCGACGTCGGCGTCGGCCATCAGCACGATCTTGTGGTAGCGCAGCTTGTCGATGTCGAACTCCTCGTGCACGCCGGTGCCGAGGGCCGAGATGATCGCCTGGACCTCCTGGTTGGCCAGGACCTTGTCGATGCGGGCCTTCTCGACGTTGAGGATCTTGCCGCGGATCGGGAGGATCGCCTGGATCCGGTTCTCGCGACCCATCACCGCCGAGCCGCCGGCCGAGTCACCCTCGACGATGAAGACCTCGCACTCCTCCGGGTTGCGCGAGCTGCAGTCGCGCAGCTTGCCGGGGAGACCGCCGCCGCCGAGCAGGCCCTTGCGGTTGCGGGCCAGGTCGCGGGCCTTGCGGGCCGCGATCCGTGCGGTCGCCGCGGCCTGCGCCTTGCGGATGATCTCCTTGCCCTCGTTGGGGTTCTGCTCCAGCCAGGCGCCGAGCTGGTCGTTGACGGTCGACTGGACGAAGCCCTTGGCCTCGGTGTTGCCGAGCTTGGCCTTGGTCTGGCCCTCGAACTGCGGCTCGGAGATCTTCAGGCTGATGATCGCGGTGAGACCCTCGCGGATGTCGTCGCCGGTGAGCCGGTCCTCCTTCTTCTTGATCAGGCCCCACTCCTCGCCCCACCGGTTGACCAGGGAGGTGAGCGCCGCGCGGAAGCCCTCCTCGTGGGTGCCGCCCTCGGGGGTGTTGATCGTGTTGGCGAAGGTGTGGACCGACTCGTTGTACGACGACGCCTGCCACTGCATCGCGAGCTCGAGGCTCATCGGGTTGCCGGCGTCGACCGGCGTCTCGTCCTCGAAGGCGATGATCGAGCTGATCGTCTGCTTGCTGCGGTTGAGGAAGTCGACGTAGTCGGCCAGGCCGCGCTCGTACTGGAAGACCTGCTCCAGCGCCTTGTGCCCGTCGACGTCGACCGCATGCACCGCGGACGCCGCCACGGCCACGCCGGCGGCCTCGTCGACCGTTCCGTCCTCGACCGCGTCGGCGATCTCCTCGGCCTTGGGGCGGGCGTCGCGCAGCTCGATGCGCAGGCCCTTGTTGAGGAAGGCCATCTCGCGGAACCGGGCCGAGATCGTCTCGAGGTTGTAGTCGGTCGTCTCGAAGATCTCGGACGAGGCCGACCAGGTGACCGTGGTGCCGGTGCTCTCGTCCTCCGCCAGCGGCCGGACCTGGCGCAGGTCGAAGTCGGGGACGCCGAGCGAGAAGTCCTGCTCCCACAGGTAGCCGCGGTTCTTGATCTCCAGGCGCAGGCTGGTGGAGAGCGCGTTGACGACCGACGAGCCGACGCCGTGGAGGCCACCGGAGACCTTGTAGCCGCCGCCGCCGAACTTGCCGCCCGCGTGGAGCACGGTGAGGGCGAGGGTGGCGGCCGGCAGCTCCTGTCCGGGCGCGGTGTCGGTGGGGATGCCGCGGCCGTTGTCGGCGACGCTGATCGAGCCGTCGGCGTTGAGGGTGATCTTGATCGTGTCGCAGTAGCCGGCCAGCGCCTCGTCGACCGCGTTGTCGACGATCTCCCAGATCAGGTGGTGCAGGCCGCGCTCGCCGGTGGAGCCGATGTACATGCCGGGCCGCTTGCGGACCGCCTCGAGGCCTTCGAGGACCTGGATCGCCGAGGCGTCGTACTCGCCCGTCGCGGCGGGGACCTGGGGCTCGACCTCGGGGGACTGGTCGTCAGTGGACACGCGGGACCTCATTCACTTGAAGGCATGGCGAAGGCCGAGTCAGGCGTCCCGAGACGCGTTCCCGGCCGATAACCCATTCTAGCCTTCTGAGAGCCTCGGGACACGTGTCGCGGCCCGGTCTGGGGACAACTGTGGGTGAAATACGGCCGCAGGCGGCCCAGAAAGGCCGATCGGAGCGCCTGGCAGGCCACCGACTGGGGGCAGTACGACGACAGCGCCGTTTCGAGGCCCCACGGGCGGGTCCGTCAGCCGCGGGGCGCCCCGGCGACGGCGATCACCTCGGCGACCCGCTCGGCGAGCTCGGGAACCGCCGGGACGGAGGCGACCCGGGTGAGCCGGGCGAAGCTGTCGTCCGCGGCGCCGAGATAGGCCTCGAAGCGCAGCAGGCCCCCCTCGTCGTCGATCCAGTACCGGGTCCGCGACCCGGTGGCGTCGGCACCCTCGCTGGCCGGCCGCGGCCCGCTGAACACCGAGACCGCGGTGCCGTCGACCTCGTCGCGGCGCAGGAAGCGCGCCGAACCCTGCTGGATCAGCGCGGGGTTCTCCGGGCGGTCGGAGCCGAGGTTCAAGGCGAGCAGCAAGAAGATGTCCTGGGCGACGCCGGTCGTCACCGCCCGGGTGGTCCACGCGGCCTGGTCCGGAGCGGGCTGTCCCTCGGCCGCGGGCGGCGCGGTGGTCACGATGGCCGTGCTCCAGCCGATCAGCCGCTCGCTGCCCTCCCACCGCGTGCGCCCCCACGCCCGGCCGGCCCGGACGTCCAGGGTCGCCTCGATGGTCGCCTTCTCCTCGCCGGGGAAGTCCATCCGCACCGGGACCGTCTGGTCCTGGTAGAGGCGGAACCGGGTCACCGCCAGGAGCTGTGCCTCCTCGCCGGTCAGCGCGCGCGGCCGCTCCGTCCTCTTGTCCTTCGCGTCGGCGCCGCATCCCACGGTCGTGAGGACCGGGGTGAGCACGGCGGCGACGAGCAGCGAGCGACGGGTCGACACGGGCACGGACCCGAGGGTAGGTGGAGCGCCCGATGCCGTGGTGGGGGGGGCCCCCCCCCCCCCCCCCCCCCCCCACGGGTCCCCGGTCACGTTCTCCGGTCATCGGGTCCGCTCAGGTCATCCGACCGGAACAGCGGTCACCACCAGGTTCTTGCGGTAGTGGAAGTGACCGTCGCGGCGCGTCAGCTTGTCGGTGCAGGTCACCAGGACCAGGCGGTGCGCCCCGCCGGTGCTGAACACCGACGCGGGGATCCCCTTGGCCCGGCTGTACGTCGCGCGCTTGGTGATCTTGAAGCGGTAGACCTTGCCGTCCTGCTTGATCTTCACGATCTTGCCGACCTTGGCATTGCGCAGCTTCCAGAAGGCCATCGCCTTGTCGTGGTGGTCGGAGACGTGCCCGGCGACGATCGTGGTGCCGATGACGTCGTCGATCGCGGCCGACCGGTTGAGCCAGCCCACGGCGCCGTAGCCCTCGGGGATCACCATCTGGCCCTTCTTCACCCCGACGGTCACCACGGAGGCCTTGATCCCGACCTTCTTGATGGTCAGGCGGGTCTTGGCCTTCGCGAGCCGGGCCGGGAGGTCGTCGAGGCCGACGCCGGTCTCGATCCGGACCGGTCCGTACTCCTTGCGCTGCACGGTGGTCGTCTCGTTCGCCAGGCCGCAGCCGTGGCTGACGTCGACGCCGGTGACGTCGGTGGCCTTGACCACCCAGGTGTAGACGCCCGCCTTGGTCACGGTGATCGCCGGCGAGGTCGTGGTGCCGTTGCCGACCGCGAAGCTCACCTGGCCGACCAGGTGGGCCGGGGTGCACATCGCGGAGGAGGCGGAGGCGACCGGACCGTAGAGGTACGCCGTGGCCTGGCCGTCGGCACCCAGCCCCGCGATCGTGACCGTGTCGGTGAGCTGCACCGGATCGATCGCGCCCGAGGCCCGCACCGGCACCTCGACGAGCGGGGTCGCCTGGGTGGTGATCGCCGGACCCGCGATCGGCACGAAGCCGAAGTCGAGGCTCAGGTCGGCGTCGCCGTCGTGGACGAGGTCGCCGGACTCGGCGTTCCAGGTGGAGGAGTCCAGCCCGCTGTTGCCGCCCTTGCCGGCCATCGTCGGCTGCAGGCCGGTCAGTGCCGTCTGGGTGGACGGGGCGCTCTGGTCGATCTGCACCGTGTAGTGCTCACCGGCCGGCAGGACCGGCAGGTCGGTGAACTCGTAGTGGCCGGCACCGTCCGTGGTGACCGGACCCACCGGGTCGCCGTTGACGTCGGTGACCGGGTTGCCGTCGGGCCCGACCAGGATCAGCACGATGCCCGAGATGCCGGGCTCGCCCGCGTCCTGGACGCCGTCCTTGTCGGTGTCGCGCCACACGTAGTCGCCGACCGAGACCTTGGCCGGCACGAACCCGAAGTCGAGCGTCAGGTCCTCGTCGCCGTCCTCGGTCAGGTCGCCGGTGGTGGCGGTCCAGGTCGAGGAGTCCTTGCCCTCGTCGGTGCCGGCCCCCGCCTGCGTCGGCGTGTACGGCGCCAGCGCGGTCTGGGTCGAGGCCGCGTCCCGGTCGATCGACACGGTGTAGTGCTCCCCCGCGGGCAGCGTGGGCAGGTCGGTGAACGAGTAGCTGCCGTCGGGACCGGTGGTCACCGGACCCACCGGGTCGCCGTTGACGTCGGTGACCGGCTGACCGTTCGGACCGGTCAGCACCAGCACGACCCCCGGGATGCCGGGCTCACCGGCGTCCTGCAGACCGTCCTTGTCGCTGTCGACCCACACGAGGTCGCCCACGGTGACGGTGGACGGCACGAATCCGAAGTCGAGCGTCGGGTCGCGGTCGCCGTCGTCGGTCAGGTTGCCGGACTCGGCCGTCCAGGTCGAGGAGTCCAGCGGGTCGCTGCCGTCGCCGGCCGTCGTCGGTGTGTACGACGCCAGCGCGGTCTGGGTCGAGGCCGCGTCCCGGTCGATGCTGACCGTGTAGTGCAGGCCGGCCACCAGCGGCGGCAGGTCGTCGAACGAGTAGCTGCCGTCGGGACCGGTGGTCACCGGAGCGACCACGTTGCCGTGGATGTCGGTGACCGGGTGGCCGTCCGGACCGGTCAGCACCAGCACGACCCCCGGGATGCCGGGCTCACCGGCGTCCTGCAGACCGTCCTTGTCGCTGTCGACCCACACGTAGTCGCCCACCGAGACCCGGGCCACCACGAAGCCGAAGTCCAAGGTGGCGTCGCGCGCACCGTCGGCGGTCAGGTCGGTCGACTCGGCGCTCCAGGTGGACGAGTCGGTCGCGCCGGATCCACCGTCGGGACCCTCGGTCGTCGGCGCGTACGGCGCCAGCGCGTTGCGCGTCGACGTCGCGTCCCGGTCGATCTTGACGGTGTAGTGCTGACCGGCCGGCAGGACCGGGAGGTCGTCGAACGAGTAGGCACCGTCGGCGTCGGTGGTCGCCGGACCCACGACGTCGCCGTGGATGTCGGTCACCGGGTTGCCGTCGGGTCCGACGATCGTGAGCACGACGCCCTCGATGCCGGGCTCGTCGGCGGGGTCGCCCTGGATGCCGTCGCGGTCGGTGTCGACCCACACGTAGTCGCCCACCGAGACCTTGGCCGGCACGAACCCGAAGTCCAGGGTCATGTCGCGGTCGGCCGGCTGGGTCAGCGACTTCGACAGGGCCTCGCCCGTCGAGGAGTCGTCGGCCCCCTCGCCGCCGTTCGCTCCTGCCGTCGTCGGCACGTAGGGCTTGAGCGCGTCCTGGCTGTTGTCGATCGTGACCTTGTAGTGCTCGCCGGCGTCGATCGTGGGCAGGTCCGCGAAGACGTAGAAGCCGTTCGCGTCCGTGACGGTCGTGCCGATCAGGGTCGTCCCGTCGGTGTCGTAGAGCTTCACCTCGACGCCCGGGATGCCGGGCTCGCCCGGGTCCTGGATGCCGTCGCCGTTGGTGTCGACCCACACGAAGTCGCCCACCGAGACCGGCCGCGGCATGAACCCGAAGTCGAGCGTCAGGTCCTTCGCACCGGCGGTGGTCAGGTCGGTGGACTCCGCGGTCCAGGTCGAGGAGTCCAGCGGGTTGCTGCCGTCGCCGGCCGTGGTCGGCAGGTACGGCGCCAGCACCTCGGCGGGCGTCGCGACCTGGTCGATCGTGACCGTGTAGTGCTGCCCGGCCGGGAGCACCGGCAGGTTCGGGAACAGGTAGTGGCCGCTGGCGTCGGTGGTCACCGGACCGACCGGCTCGCCGTTGACGTCGTTGACCGGCTGGCCGGTCGGACCGGTCAGCTTGAGCACGACGCCCTCCAGGCCGGACTCCCCCGCGTCCTGCAGGCCGTTGCCGTCGGCGTCGATCCAGACGTAGTTGCCGACCGAGACCGCTGCCGGCGAGAAGCCGAAGTCGATCGTGTGGTCCACGTCGCCGCGGTTGCCGGTGGTGATCGCGGCCTGCGGGTAGTCGGCGACGGTCACGCCGTCGGAGTCGAGGCGGTCCTGGTTGTCGCCGGTGCCCTGGTCGGCGTCGCTGAGGCCGAGGCCCTTGAGCTTGCCGGAACCGGTGTAGTCGCCCGGCTTGTCGAGCCGGATGACGTAGTCGGTGTTGAAGTCGACGCCGTCGTTGACCGAGTCGAAGTAGTACTCGCCCCGGCTGTTGGTGACGGTGGTGGCGACGAGCGTGGTGCCGTCGGCGGCGTACAGGTTCACGGTGACGCCGGCGATGCCGTCCTCACCCGCGTCCTGGACGCCGTCGCCGTCGGTGTCGCTCCAGACCCGGTTGCCGATCTGGATCGGCGCGAGGTCGCAGAGCACCTCCATGTCGGCCATGCCCTGGCCCTTGCTGAACTGGTCGGCGCCGGTGATGTGGTTGCCGCCGTCGTTGCTGCCGTGGAAGCCGAACATCGAGATCTGGTCGTACTCGCGGGTGACCTCGTCGGGGTCCGTCGAGGCGGTGTTGCCGGTGGCCGTGAGCGCCTTGCCCGTGGCCCGGTCCATCCGGAAGTAGCCCTGCGAGAAGATGCCGCCGCTGGGGTCCATGGCGCTGGACGCGACGCCGCGCTCGCCGTTGGCCAGGGCCAGGCCGCCGAAGGCCTCCTCGGGGTGGACGCCACCGTCACCGGAGAAGAACTCGCCGGACAGGCCGCCCGGGGTCGGGGCGGGCACACCGCAGGCGCCGTTGATGTCGAGGGTGTAGACGCCGCCGACCGGGCAGGCCTTGTTGATGTCGCCGGCCACGACGTAGTCGACGGTGCCGACCAGGTTGCCGGTGCCGTCGGTGTTTTGGAAGTAGCGCGAGCTGGCGCCCATCTGCTGGTCGCCGGTGCGGTCCCGGAAGGCCATGATCAGGTCGCCGTTGCTCTCGATGACGATGTCGTCCATCCAGGCCTGCGGGTCGGAGATCCGGGTGCCGTTCTTGACCGTGCAGGTGATGCCCTGGTCGTTCCAGGGCCGGAAGGACGTGCTCTGGATGCCGCCCTCGTTGTCGCGCGGGTCGCAGTACGAGGCCAGCACCGCCTGCGCCGTACGACGGGCGTTGAGGTTCTGGTCCATGATCGTGCCGGTCGGCGCGTAGGTGTCGGCGTCGAAGGTCACGATGATCGCGCGCAGGTCGTCGAAGTCCTGGGTCGACTCGGCCGAGCAGACGCCGCCGACGTACAACGTGCCGTGGCGCTCCGCGAGGGCGCCGGGGCGCCAGTCGGAGGCGGCCGCGCAGCCCGGGTTGGCCGACAGGTCGACGGTCGTGATCGGGTCGCCCATGGTCGTGGCCCGGGCGTCGTAGACGTAGAGCTTCTTCTCGTTGAGGTTGATGACCTGGAGGTCGTCGCCGTCCTCGGAGACGTCGAGGTCGCCGAGCGCCTCCTTGCCGACGGCGGGCGCGAAGTCCCAGTCCTGGCGCCAGGGCGCGGCGGTGCTGAAGTCGTGCGCACGGGTGCCGGCGTTGGGCACGGTGCCCCAGACCGTCGTGGCGCCGCCGTCGCGCGGGGTCACGTAGATCGCGCCCGGACCCCCGGGGCCGTACGCCGTGCCGCGCTTGGCGTAGGCGGCCGAGAAGATCCGGCGGTCCTCGCGCTGGTAGCCGATGCCGTAGACGGTGCCGGTGTCGGGCTTCTTGGCGAGGACGGTCTTGCCGACGTTGGTGCCGTTGCCGCGGTAGGGGGCGCTGAACAGCGTCTCCAGGTTGTCGTTGGCAGCCAGGCCGCCGCCCGGGTTGAAGATCGCCAGCTGACAGGCGTTGACGATGAGCGGGTTCGACTGGCAGTACTCCGCGACGTCCCAGAAGCCCATGGTGACGTCGACGCTCTTGTTGTCCGCGACGGTCACGAACTCGTCGTTCGAGGAGAGGTAGCGGGCGCTGGGGGTCTCGGCCGTCCCGGTCTTCTCGCGGCCGAAGGCGGACTGGAACTTCGCCGGGTCGGGGTTGATCGCCTCGATCCGGTAGCTGCCCGTCCCGCTGATCTCGACCAGGCCGTCGGCGTCGGTGGTGAGGTCCTGTCCGTTGCCGGCGGCGTCGGTGACGCGCACCGTCACGCCGGCCATCGCGGGCTCGACGAACGGGTCGTCCCAGTCGCCGTTGGCGTTGTAGTCCTGGACCACGCGCACCTTCACGGTGCCCGGTGTCGCCGCCTGCGCGGCCGGCGTCGGTGTCGCCACCAGTGCCAGGCCCGCGGCGGCCGTCGTCAACGCCAGGAAGGCGCTCGTCCGCCTGCCACCCATCATCGCAACCTCTTCCCCATCCGAGTTGGTCGGTGGGCGTCGAGGTCCGGGCCGACGCCGCTACCGAGGCGAACCTAGGGCTCTCTCAGGCGCCGCTCAGGTGGAACTTCGAAGAGGGTCACCAAATGACCCCCCTTTGGGGGTCAACGGCTGCCCGGGCGGTCCAGGTAGCCGTCGCGCTGCGCCTCCCGGTTGAGGTCGAGCCGGGTCCGGACCTCGCGGCCCGCGGCGGCGTACTTGGCCTTCACCCGGCTCAGGTACTTCTTCGCCGTGCCCACCTGCACACCGAGCTCCTCGGCCACCGCGGCCATGCTCGAGCCGGAGGCGTAGCGCACCAGCGCGCGCTCCTCCTGGTCGCTGAACCGCGGCCGGTCGTCCCCGTCGCCGAGGACGTGGGCCAGCTCCGCGGTGAACCACTGCCCGCGTCCCAGCACCGTCCAGATCGCGGCCACCACGTCGCTCTCCTGATCCCGCTTCCCGACGACGCCGGCCACCCCGGCCCGCAGCACCCGGCGCAGCAGCTCGGGCGAGGACAGCGCCGAGAGCACCAGGATCTTGACCCCGGAGCGGACCAGGTACTGGACGTCGGCCGGCTGCACGCTCGGGCCCCGCTCGACGAGCAGGTCGAGGAGCACCAGGTGCGGCCGGTCCCGCTTCCGCGCCCCGCCGAGCCAGGCCAGCAGGTCCGGCAGGCTCTCGCCGCTCCAGGCGACCTCGAGCCCGGGCTGGGCGTCGACCAGCTCCTCGGTGCGCAGCCGCTGCAGCAGATGGTCCTCCACCACCGCGATCCGCCATCGATAGCGACGCGGACGGGTATCACTGCTCCCGCCCGCTCCCCGAGCGTGTGCAGCCACGAGTCGATCGGTCCGTCCGTGCGCGGAAAGGGTCGGTCCGAACCTAGGGATCGCCGGAGGCCTCGATGTCGCCCGAACGGCGCGCCGGGTCGAAATGACCCCCTTTTGGGGGTCAACGACGAGCGGCGATCGACCCGGGTCAGCCATACGTGTCGCGCGGGCCCCGGCTCCCGGGAGCCTTGCGCCGCCCGTGCTTCCAGCTCGGGGCGTGCGGCCCGAGCACCTCCACGACGATGACCGTGCCCGCACCCAGCTCCTCGTTGAGCCGCCGCACCACGGTCGCGGCGAGCAGCTTGAGCTGGGTCGCCCAGGCGGTGGAGTCGGTACGCACCACGAGGGTGCCGTCGACGAGCGACTCCGGCGTGCTGTGGGCGCCGATCTCCGGCCCGACGATCTCGGCCCAGCGCGCGAAGACCCCCCGCACCTGGAGGTCGAGACCCCAGCCGCGGCCGTCGATCAGCCGGCCGATCTCGCTGCCGAGGCCCTGGGGGTCGCGTCCGTCGGGGTGGGCACCGCTCAACTGCGGCTCGTTGCGGCTGCCGCGGCGCCGGAAGATCCCGCCGCCCTTCCCGGGGTTGACCCGCGGCAGGCGCCGTGCGGGCGTCGTACCGGACCCGGCCGTGCCGAGCATCTGCGCGCGCGCCAGGTCGAGCCCGTCGGGGCGGTACACCTCGGGCTGCTCCTCGGGCTCCTCAGACACGGGTCACCTTCCCCGCCGCGACGTGGAAGGTCACGCCCGCCAGCTCGGGAGGCACGTCGGCCGGCACCGCCGCGGTGACCAGCACCTGCTCGGCCCCGGCCACCAACCCGGCCAGCTGCACCCGACGCTCGGCGTCGAGCTCGGCGAAGACGTCGTCGAGCACCAGGATCGGGTCGTCGCCGTCGGCTCGCAGCAGGTCGTACGACGCCAGCCGCAACGCCAGCGCGAACGACCACGACTCGCCGTGACTGGCGTAGCCGCGCACCGGCAGCCGCTGGTCGTCGCCCGGGCCGAGGGTGAGCAGCAGGTCGTCACGGTGCGGTCCGACGAGGGTCACGCCGCGGCCGATCTCGTCGGCCTGGCGCCGCTCCAGCTCGGCCCGGAACGCCTCGGGGGTCGGCTCGGGGACGGTCGGCTCATAGCTGATCCGGGCGTCGTCGCGCGAGGCGCCGCGGGCCACGGCCTCGTAGGCCTTGCCGACGTACGGCGCCAGGTCGGCGCTGAGCGCGAGCCGGGCGCCGAGCAGCTCGGTTCCGGTCGCGACCAGGTGGTCGTCCCAGACGGCGAGGGTGGCCAGTGCGGCGTCGCGACTGGAGCCGCGGGCGGCGTAGAGCGTCTTGAGGAGGGTGTTGCGCTGCTTGAGCACCCGCTCGTGGTCGGAGATCAGGCCGGCGTAGCGGGGGGTGCGCAGCACCAGCAGGTCGTCGAGGAACCGGCGCCGGCCGCCCGGGTCGCCCTTCACGAGCGCGAGATCCTCGGGGCTGAACACCACGGTGCGCACGATCCCGGCCAGCTCGCGCACCCGCGGCAGCGGCGAG
Source organism: Nocardioides sp. S5-5 (assembly GCF_054954065.1). NCBI lineage: Bacteria > Bacillati > Actinomycetota > Actinomycetes > Propionibacteriales > Nocardioidaceae > Nocardioides > Nocardioides sp. S5-5. The sequence goes on along the minus strand of NZ_CP199913.1, from coordinate 5,564 downwards.
CGGTTGATCCGCGCGCGGTTGGCCTTGCCGGGGTTGAGCTCGACCTCGAGCACGGCGGTGCGGCCCTCGCGGACCACGGCGGCGCGGATGACCGCCTGGTCCGTGCCGGCCCGGATCAGCGGGGCGTCGGTGGCGACCCGGTGCGAGGAGAGCCGGGAGAGATAGTCGACCGCCTCCACCAGGTTGGTCTTGCCCTGGCCGTTGCTTCCGACGAAGGCCGTGACCCCCGGCTCCAGCTCGACGTCGACGTCGGCGTAGGACCGGAAGTCGTGCAGGCTCAGCCGCGCGACATGCACTCCGCCACCTCCCTCCGTCCGCTCACGTGACGATTCTCCCCCGAACCCGGCCCGTGAGGGGGTTCCGACAGCGTCCGCAAACCCTAGGCTGACCCGCATGACGCAACCACCCAACCCTCCCTACGGCGCACCCGACCCCTACGGTGCCCCGGATCCCTACGGTCAGCAGCCTCCGCAGCAGCCCCCGGCCTACGGGTACGGCGCCCCCGGCGGCCCCGGCGGCCAGCCCGGGTACGGCGCCCCGTCGGCCGGCCCGTTCTTCATCAACTACCTAGGCCAGGAGCAGGGCCCGATCGAGTTCGGCCAGCTCGCGCAGATGGCGGTCTCGGGCCAGCTCAAGGCCGACACGGCGGTGCGCCCGGTCGACAGCCAGCAGTACATCCTCGCCAAGGACCTGCCCGGGCTGTTCTCCGACAAGGAGTGGGTGATGACGCTGATCTTCACCTGGCTCCTCGGCGGCCTCGGCATCGACCGGTTCTACCTCGGCTACACCGGCCTCGGCGTCGCCAAGCTGCTCACCTGCGGCGGCCTCGGCATCTGGTCGCTCATCGACGCCATCTTGATCACGCTCCGCAAGGTCCCCGACGCCCAGGGCCGGCCGCTGCGCTGATGTCCACCACCGACGCGCCGGCGACCCGGCGGCCGGCGGGCTCCGAGCTCGTCGCGGCCGCCGGCGTCGTCGCGCTCGGTGTCAGCGCCCTGCTCCCGGTCGACCACGTCGAGGACGGGCCGGTGATCTGCCCGTTCCGCCGGCTCACCGGCCTGCCCTGCCCCGGCTGCGGCCTCACCCGCTCGTGGACCTATCTCACCCACGGCTGGTGGCACGACTCCCTGCACGCCCACCCGTTCGGGCCGCTGCTGGCGCTGGTCGTGCTCGGGTTGGCGGTCGTCGTGCTCCGGGCACGGCTGCGTCGTACGCCTCCACCTTCCCTGGACCGGCTGGTCAGGCACCCGGTGTCGGTCGTGGTGATCGTCGCCTGGCTCGGCTGGGCCGCGGTCCGGCTGGTCCTGGCGCTGTGAGCCGTTCGCTCAGGAGGTCGGGTTGGCCTCGCCGCCCGGAGGCGGCTCGGTGTGGACCGCGTGCCCGCCGAACTGGTTGCGCATCGCCGCGATCGCCTTCATCGCCGGGCTGTCCTCCTGCCGCGAGGTGAACCGGGCGAACAGCGAGGAGGCGATGACGTGCATCGGTACGGCGTTGTCGATCGCGGCCTGGACGGTCCAGCGTCCCTCGCCCGAGTCGTCGGCGTACCCGCGCAGCTCCTCGAGGTGCTCGTCGGCCTCGATCGCCTCGGTGAGCAGGTCGAGCAGCCAGGACCGGATGACCGTCCCGTGTCGCCAGGACTCGAAGACCGCCGGCACGTTCTCGACGACGTCGACCTTCTCGAGCAGCTCCCAGCCCTCGGCGTAGGCCTGCATCATGGCGTACTCGATGCCGTTGTGGACCATCTTCGCGAAGTGCCCCGCACCCGGCGTCGGCCCCGCGTGGACCGCCCCGCCCTCCTCGGGCTTGAGCGCGTCGAAGGCGGGCTGGACCTTCGCGATGTCCTCGGCGGAGCCGCCGTACATCAGGGCGTAGCCGTTCGCCAGGCCCCAGACGCCACCGGAGACGCCGCAGTCGACGAAGCCGATGCCCTTCTCGGCGAGGGAGGCGGCGTTGAGCGCGTCGTCGGTGTACTTGGAGTTGCCGCCGTCGACGACCAGGTCGCCCGCGCCGAGCAGCTCCTTGAGCTCCGCGATGGTCGAGCGGGTCGGCTCTCCGGCCGGCACCATCACCCAGACCACCTTCGGTGAGGGCAGCGCCTCGACCATGGCGGCCAGACTGCTCGCGTCGGCGAGATCCGGGTTGCGGTCGTAGCCGACCACGGTGTGGCCGGCGTCGCGCAACCGGGTGCGCATGTTGCCGCCCATCTTTCCGAGTCCGACGAGTCCGATCTGCACGGCGGTTCTCCCTCCGATTGGCGGTGCGGCTGGATCAGCTGAGCAGGCGGCGCGGCATCAGCAGGTAGCGGAACGACCCGCCGTCCTCGGCCTCGCCCTGGTCGCCGGTGCCGCTGATCACGACCGGCTTCGAGGGCTGGGTGAAGGCCAGCTCGACGACGGGCTGGTCGATGGCGGTGAGGCCGTCGAGCAGGAAGGTCGGGTTGAAGCCGGTGACCAGGTCCTCGCCCTGGATCTGCGCGGCGACCGACTCCGAGGCCTGCGCGTCGTCGCCGGAGCCGGCGTCGAGGACGAGGGCGCCGTCGCGGAAGCTGAGCTGGACCGCGGTGTTGCGGTCGGCGACGAGCGAGACCCGCTTGACCGACTCGATCAGCTCCTGCCGGTCGATCTTCGCGACGGTCAGCTTCTCGTTGGGGAACAGGCTGCGGACCTTGGGGAACTCACCGTCGAGCAGACGCGTGGTCGTGCGCCGTACGCCGCCCGGGCCGGTGCCCTCGAAGCCGATGATGCCCTCACCCGAGCCGGATGCGGACAGCGCGATGGTCACCTCGGGCCCGGCGGTCAGCGACTTCGCGGTGTCGCCGAGCACCTTCGCCGGGACCAGCGCGGCGAGCGTGGCGTCGGGGGTGCCGGGGTTCCAGGTGAGCTCACGCTGGGAGAGGCGGAACCGGTCGGTCGCCAGCAGCGCGATGGTCGCGCCCTCGATCTCGAGGCGAACGCCGGTCAGCACCGGGAGCATGTCGTCGCGGCCCGCGGCGGTGACCGCCTGGGCGACGGCGTGCGCGAAGACCTCGCTGGGGACGGTTCCGGTCGCGGCCGGCATGTCGGGGATCGTCGGGTAGTCCTCGACCGGCAGCGTCTGCAGCGAGAACCGGGACGAGCCGCAGGTCAACGAGACCCGGGTGCCGTCGAGGACCAGGTCGACCGGCTTGTTGGGGAGGCTGCGACAGATGTCGGCGAGCAGCCGGCCGCTGACCAGCGCCTTGCCCTCGTCGCTCACCTCGGCCGCGAGGGTGGCCCGAGCGGAGGTCTCGTAGTCGAACGTCGAGAGCACCAGCCCGTCGTTGCCGGCCTCGATGAGGAGTCCCGCGAGCACAGGCGCGCTGGGCCGGACGGGCAGGCTGCGCGCAGCCCAGGCGACGGCGTCGGCGAGGACGTCGCGGTCGACACGGAACTTCACGTCGTCGTACCTCTCACATGGTTGTCGGGAGTTGCATCCTGCCACGTGGCCCCTGAGCGCTGCACGGCGAGGGAATGATCCACAGCTCGGGGGTCCGGAGGAGTTCCGGCGATCGAGGTCCGCATGTAGTCAGGGAGTGGTCATAGCGGTGGTGGAAACTGTGGAGAACCGACGTTTCCGCAGATGAGCGGCCATCTGGCCGGTGGATGACGGCTGTGGAGGAGATCGGGAATCACCAGGGCCGATGTGCACCGGGCGGCCGGTGTGGAGGACCGCGCAGGTGCCTCCACGGAATCCTCCCCGTGTAGTTCTCACAATTTCGCGGGTCTTGTCCACAGGCGCGTGGTCTCGACCTCCGGGGCTCTCAGCCCTGGCGGGCCTGCATCTTGACCCGGTTGGTCAGCTCGCTGACCTGGTTGAAGACGGCGCGCCGCTCGCCGAGGAGCTGGTTGATCTTGCGCTCGGCGTACATCACGGTCGTGTGGTCGCGGTTGCCGAACTGGGCGCCGATCTTCGGCAGGGACAGTCCGGTGAGCTCGCGGCACAGGTACATCGCGATCTGCCGGGCCATCACCAGGTGCCGGCCGCGGCTGGGGCCGGTGAGCTCGTCGATGGAGAGCCCGAAGTACGCCGCGGTCTGCGCGATGATCAGCGAGGCGGTGATCTCCGGCTCGCCGCCCTCGGGGATCAGGTCCTTGAGGACGATCTCGGCCAGCGTCATGTCGACGTCTTGCCGGTTGAGGTTGGCGAAGGCCGTCACCCGGATCAGCGCGCCCTCGAGCTCGCGGATGTTGGTCTGGATCTTGCTCGCGATGAACTCGAGCACGTCGGAGGGTGCGGTGAGCCGGTCCATCGCGGCCTTCTTGCGCAGGATCGCGATCCGGGTCTCGAGGTCGGGCGGCTGGACGTCGGTGATCAGGCCCCACTCGAACCGGTTGCGCAGCCGGTCCTCGAGCGCCTCGAGCCGCTTGGGCGGGCGGTCGGAGGTGAGCACGATCTGCTTGTTGGCGTTGTGGAGCGTGTTGAACGTGTGGAAGAACTCCTCCTGGGTCTGGGTCTTGCCCTCCAGGAACTGGATGTCGTCGATGAGGAGCACGTCGATGTCGCGGTACTTGCGCTTGAACCGGTCCTGCCGGTCGTCGCGGATCGCGTTGATGAACTCGTTGGTGAACTCCTCGCTCGACACGTAGCGCACCTTCGAGCCGGCGTAGATCGTGCGGACGTAGTGGCCGATCGCGTGCAGCAGATGGGTCTTGCCGAGGCCGGACTCGCCGTAGACCAGCAGCGGGTTGTAGCTGCGCCCCGGCGCCTCGCTCACCGCGACCGCGGCGGCGTGGGGGAAGCGGTTGGACGAGCCGATGACGAAGGTCTCGAAGGTGTACTTGGGGTTGAGCCGGGACTCGCCGCTCGGCGTCGCGGGCGGGGCGCTGAGCCCGGGCATCGTGCCGAGGTCAGGAGGCTGAGTAGATGAATCGATGGATCGATTTGTCGACATGGCGACTTGTCGATCCTGCGGCTCGACGGGCGCGACGTCCTCGCGGGGCCGCTCGAAGGCGGGCGCCGGCTCGAAGGAGCCGTAGGAGGGGGCGTCGTACGCCGGGCCGTCGTCGTACGGCGCGGAGCCGGCCGGCTCCGCGCCGAGCTCACGGCGCAGCGAGCCGTCGACGGTGACCGCGAGCTGGACGTCGTGACCGAACCGCTCGGTCAGCGCATCCTCGAGCTCGCCGCGCAGCCGGCCCTCGAGCCGCTTGCGGGTGAAGTCGTCGGGAACCGCGACGATCGCGGTGGTGCCGTGCAGGGTGACCGGGCGGCTGGCCTGGAGCCAGGCGCGCTGGTGGGTCTGCAGCTCGCTGACGACCGTCACCCACTCCTGGACGAGACGGGCCGTGGCCGGATCGACGGGCGGGACGTCGGGTGCGGGGGTGCTGGTCTCGTCCTGGGGCTGATCCGGGCTGCCGGTCACGCCACTCCCTCTCGCTCGTCTGTCTGCCGCGGAGCAGGAAGGGTCGCTGTCGACGCTGGCTCCACAGGTTTGTCCACAGGTTGTGAACTCTTGCATCATCGGGGTGACAATGCCGAACCGAGGCCGGTCCGGACCCTCCTCTGACGACAGTTTGCGCAGGTCAGCGGCGCTTTCCCGAGATGGAAGG